>NZ_AP038372.1:1760000-6560000 GCF_045866505.1 Paenibacillus sp. P36 | reverse complement strand
CGACTTGGCAGGAGCTGAGGACCTGGTTGCAGGAGTGGGTGATGAAGCGCTTTGAACAGCTGCATCCTGTGACTGTTCCTAGAGGCTCTGCTGATTGGTTTGAAAAGGCATTGAGTCTTTTGGAGCTGCGCGCCGACATGGACATTACCTTGGAATCGCTGGCGGAGGAGGTCGGCGTACATCCCGTAACCCTAAGCCGTATGTTTAAGCAGCAAACCGGGCTAAGTTTTGTCAGGTACCTGACGAGGAAGAGAATGGAAAAGGCGAAGCGGATTCTGATTTCCAGCGATCAGCCAATTGCGAAGCTTGCAGAAAGTTTAGGCTACCAAGATCATCGATATTTTACATCCTTATTTAAAAATGAGTGGGGAATGACGCCGGGGGACTACCGGAAACAGCATGGATCAAGCATTGGAGAAAAATAAACGGCTAAAAAATTCGCCTATAGGCTAAATTTTTCTCGCTGTTAGCCGTCTTTAAATGCCGTATGATGAGATTACATTAAAACCAAGTATACCAATGTGTTTTAATAGGATGTCTACCGGAAGACCGGCGATGTGAATAATTTTGTCGGAGGGGTTAGATCTATGAAAAAAAGAGGGTTAACTAGCTTTGTATTGCTGCTTGCTGCAGGGATGGCCATCAGCGGCTGCTCGAATAATGGCACAAGTGGAACTGAGCAGAAGGTAGAAGGTCCAAGCAAAGAGCAGGTTACGATCAAGTTTTGGCACCGTTGGCCGGAGTCACAGCAAGCTTTGGAGCAGGCAATCAAAGAATTCTCGGATAAATATCCGAATATTAAGGTAGAGCTGCCCGCGATCGCATCTTCTCAATATGCAACCCAGCTGCAGGCTGCAGTGGCAAGCAACGACCTGCCGGATATTTTCGCCAACGCCAATGCGGTTCCTGTCGATCAACTGAATCGTCTTGGTCTCATTCACGATATTGACGATGTTGTACAAGGTTATAAGGATAAGTTTTACGAGGGAACCTGGACTGAGGGTTTTACCACGTTGAATGGAAAAGTTTATGCCTTGCCTCATTTCACACCGCGCCGTTACGCTCACGTACTTTATTACAATAAAAATGTGCTGAAAAACGCAGGCTTATCCGAGAAAGACGTGCCGAAGAGCTGGGACGATTTGGTGGCGGTCGGTGCCAAAATCAAACAAAGCGGCAGTGATGTATATCCACTAATTTTGGGAATTAAAACCGACTGGCTGGCCAGTGGTTATTTAGGCCAAATGGCGACGGCGATTAAGCCGGAGGTCGTTCCTAATGACGGTTTTAATTTGAAAACAGGACAGTATGAATTTGATTCTCCGGGGTATATAGAGAGCATCGAGTTTATCAAAAAGCTTCAGGACGATAAGCTGCTTCATCCAAATAGTCTGGTTATCGATTATAGGGAAGCATCCAGTTTATTTGCCGGGGGCAAGGCGGCTTTCGTCATCGACGGCACGTTTTTGTCCTCAGAGCTGCAGCAAAACAACAAATTTAACGATTTTGGCGTCGCCCCATTGCCAACGAAGGACGGAAAGCCTCAATATTATGCGTTCCAGGGAGAAACGAAGGCGACGCTTCATGTAAGCAAAAATACGAAGCACTATGAGGAAGTCAAGCTGTTCCTGCAGTTTTACATGGATCGATACTACACGAAACAGCTGGAGCTTGGCGTCGAGGGGTCACCGATTGTCGAACAGAACAAGACGGTGAAGATTGATAATCCTCCATTTGTTGAAGCCCAGAAAATTCAGGACCAAACATTTGTCCTTTCACCGCACCCGTTCACGCGTAACCGTGCAGCCGTCCAAGTGAATACGGAACTGAATGGGAAGAAGCCGAAGGAAACGGTCGGTAAAATTCTGGAGGGATATTTAGCCGGTCAAGTCAAGGATGTGAAAGCCCAGCTTTCGCAATTGACGTCAGGTTATAACAAAGCGTTGCAGGAATCCATAGACAAAGTGAATAAATCCGGAACCCCGGTGCAGCCGTCGGATTACCAATTCCCCAACTGGACCCCGCTGCAACCATATTCGACAGACAAATATAACGAGTTGAAAAAATAAGCGCGTGCGACTGACAGCAGAGGCAGTGGAGGGCTTACGCCCGAGGCTGCCTGATTACTGCTGTGAGCTACAGCCCAGAAGGAGGAACTTCCGTGAGTCGCACTGCATCCATGATTCGATGGCCGGCTTCCCGCCGGATGCGAATCCGCTACTTATGGGCCTACGCCTTGATCGGACCGCAGGTGTTATTTTTCCTCGCGTTCACCGTGTATCCTATCGTGATGAGCTATGTGTACTCTTTTTACGAATGGAGCGGATTCGGTCCTCTTGAAAATTATATCGGTTGGGATAATTTCATCAAGTTAGTTCATGAACAAGCGTTCTGGAATGCCTTTCGCAACAGCCTAATCTATATGACAGCTAAGACATTAATTCTATTGCCGACTACGCTTATGCTTGCTCTCGTTTTGAACCAGGCGCTATTTAAAGGCAAGGTATTTTACCGGACGGTATATTTTTTACCGGTTGTAACAACCACCTCGACTGTGGGGATCGTTATGAAATTCATTTTCGGCAACGAAAATGCGTTAGTTAACGAGGCACTGATGGGGCTGGGGGTCCTTTCCAAACCGATTCCGTGGCTGGGTCAGGCCGATACGGCAATGTTCGTGCTGATTCTGATCGGCTCGTGGAAATTTTTCGGCATGGTGCTAGTCTATTGGCTTGCGGGGCTTCAGTCGCTGCCGAAGGATGTTTACGAAGCGGCGAAAACAGACGGGGCGAATGGCGTACAAACGCTGCGGCACATTACGCTTCCGCTGCTTGCCCCGGTAGGCGCTGTTATTCTTTTGCTAACAGTAGTCAACAGTATGCATGTCTTCGATTTAGTCAAAACCTTGACGGGCGGAGGTCCCTTCTATGCGACAGAGACGGTGGATCTGTACATTTACAATTTCGCCTTCAGCACAAGCGGCTTCCCACAGATCGGGTATGCATCGGCAGCTGGTATTGTATTTGGCGTTGCCATCTTTATTTTGACTGCACTTCTCGGTCTTCTTGTGAAGTGGCTGCAGCAGGCAGGAGGCAGGGGATGATGACAAGAAAAAAAGGTCATCTGGCGAATGGATTGCTTCATATTCTGCTGACGGTCTTCGGCTTCATTTGGATTTATCCTTTTATTTGGATGATCTTCTCTTCTTTGAAAACGAATCAGGAATATATTACCTCGGGCTTGAAGCTCCTTCCCGAATCGATGCAGTGGATGAACTATGTACGCGCTTGGAAGGTTGGCCACTTCTCCGATTATTTCATAAACTCGGTGATCGTGACGGTATCGACAGTTGTTATTGTTACCTTACTGTGCATGTTGACTGGCTATGCGCTCGGTCGCGTCAATTTCCCGGGAAGAAAGCTGCTTATAGTTATCTTCAGTGCTACAATGTTTATACCGAAGGGATATACCATTATTCCGGTGTATTTGATCGTGAAGCAGTTGGGACTCCTCAATACGATGCCCGGTGTCATTTTGGCGGAATCCTCCGGTGCCCATGTATTGTTCATCCTGTTGTTCATGGCTTATTTCCATGGCTTACCCAAGGAATTGGAGGAGTCCGGGGAGATGGACGGGAGCGGTTTTTTCCGGATCTTTTGGCAGATCATGCTGCCTCTATCAAAACCGATTATCGCGACTACGGTCATTATGCAGTTCATTTGGACCTGGAATTCGTTTTTTGTTCCATTGGTGTTTACACTGAATAAACCCGAGCTGCGTACGCTTGCGGTTGGTATGTTTTCGTTTGCTGGAGAGCATACGATAGACTGGTCCGGTATGGCTGCGGGCGCATCCATCTCGCTGGTGCCGGTTATCCTCGTATTTATTGCATTTCAGAAATATTTCATAGAAGGTATTTCCGGTTCGGTCAAAGGATAATAAATTTAGCCAGGGAGGTTGCTCTGAATGGAGAAAAAACCGCATATCGTTATATTCAATCCTGATCAATGGAGGGGGGACGTCCTTGGGCATGTCGGAAACGCTGCGGCGGTAACGCCGGTGCTCGACCGATTGGTGGAGACAGAGGCCGTTTCGTTCCGCAGCGCCTTTTGCCAAAACCCGGTGTGCACGCCAAGCCGATGCTCGTTTATGAGCGGCTGGTATCCTCATGTGCGGGGTCATCGCACCATGTTCCATATGATGCAGCCGGATGAACCGGTTCTTCTGCGCACGTTAAAGGAGCAGGGCTACTCCGTATGGTGGGGCGGGAAGAACGACTTGGTTCCAGCGGAGAATGGCTATGACGCTTACTGTGATATTAAATATAAACCGGAGAAGCAGCCGCGTCCGGAGACGAATCTGCACGGATATGATCAGTGGAGAGGCGAGCCGGAAGGGGACAACTATTACTCTTTCTATGCCGGCAAACTTGAGAAGGATCCAACCGAGGAAGCTTATTATGACAACGATTGGGCGAATGTGTTAGGAGCCATTGAATTTATCAAGAATGCTCCCGAGGATCAGCCGATTTGCCTCTACTTGCCACTGCTTTACCCTCATCCGCCTTACGGTGTGGAGGAGCCTTGGTTCAGCCAGATTGACAGGGAGAAGCTGCCGCCGAGGATTCCGGCACCCGACAATTGGGACGGCAAGCCGAGTCTGCTTAAGGGGATTTACGAAAGGCAGAATCTTCAAATATGGACGGAGGAACGCTGGGACGATCTGCGGGCGACTTATTACGGTATGTGCTCCCGAGTGGATCATCAGTTCGGGCTGCTTCTCGATGCTTTGAAGGAAGCGGGTATTTATGACGAAACAGCGGTATTCTTCTTCTCCGATCACGGTGATTTCACAGGAGATTACGGGATCGTGGAGAAAACGCAGAATACGTTTGAGGATACGTTAACCCGGGTACCTTTTGTTATTAAACCGCCCAAACACATTCCCATTGTACCGCGAGTCAGCGACGCTTTGGTGGAATTAATTGATTTTCCCGCTACGGTCGAGGCGTTACTTGACTTGAAACCGGAGCACACCCATTTCGGACGCTCGCTTCTGCCGCTTCTGGCTGGACAAACGGATGAGCACCGCGATGCCGTCTTTTGCGAGGGCGGCAGAATACATGGCGAAATTCACTGCATGGAGAAGGACAGTGTCACCCAAACGACGCCAACCGGCTTGTACTGGCCACGAGTAGGATTGCAGCAGAGTGAAGAGGCGGAACATACGAAGGCCGTCATGTGCCGCACTAAAACACATAAGTATGTAAGGCGCTTATATGAGTCGGATGAGCTTTACGACCTGCAAAGCGATCCCGGCGAAACGGTCAATCGGATCAATGATCCTTCTTTCGCCGGCGTACTCGCCGAACTGAAGGACCGGATGTTGACTTTTTATCAGGAAACGGCTGATGTGGTCCCGCACAAGACCAACCACCGTTTCTAGCAGACTTTGTAAAAATATCGTTCGAAGATGAGGGGCATCGCTTGCCTCAATGCTTTTCTAAACAAGTGCCCCTCATCTGCGATGATTTAGGGATGGACTATGCTCTAAGCTTTTTCATCCAATTTATAATTTGAGCGGCTCGATGGTCATAGGTGTGGAATTGACGTACATAGTTTTGCGCTGTACCCGCAATAAGCTGAGCTTCTTGCAGGTTATTTAAGTAGTAATCGATTTTATTCATCAAATCATTCCTCGATTGATACAACACGAAATGAGTCCTGTCCTGAAACAACATTTCCTGCTCGGGCGCATAGTCCGAAAAAACCAAAGCCCCACAGCCCATTCCTTCAAAAATTCGCATATTAAAAGCCTTAATCGAATCAGCTGTATGATTAAACACAATTTTGGATTTACCGTAAAGTGAGCTCAGATCGTGGAGAAAGACTTTTTTATTGAAAGAAACCGTTCGTTTGCCCTTGAGCTCCGTTTCCATATATTTCATTCTGGCCTCCCGTGTACGGTACAAGGCGCTTTGTCCACCGACAAAAGAAATGTCAACCGGCCGTTCTACCAAAGGAGTCGCCGAGTGAAAAATATGCGGATCGACGCCGAACGGGAAGAAACGAACCGGAGACGGGAACTGATGCGCGAGATGAAGGGAGTGAGCCATAAGCAGCAGATCCGGTTTATACCATCCGCACATCTCAATGTTCGCGTTAAGGCGATTTTCGCCGTGATGGATCCAGAACAGCTTCGGAATGGTAACGAGATGTATGTTTTTGACAAGCACTTTCGGGCGAGAGGGACTTTCAACAAAGAGTACGCCCAGATAGGAGCTCATGTTAATCGCCGCAAAATCAACGGTTTCTTCCATTCGAACGACTCGGACACCAATTCGGCGAAGAGCGTCTTCTAAGTATCTTCCTGGCGTGTACGGAGTTTTTCCGTAGCACATTAATAGGGCAGGTTGCGGTTTTGCTAGTTCAGGGGCGTCCATTGCGCAGCTCCTCTCTTAAAGAGTTTACAAAAAAGGCAGCTGACAGCCTTCCTGCATATTTGTTGATCTCTTTCTTCAGGGTACGAACTAGAGTAGTGTGGTTTCTTTCAATGTCTTGGGATAAACGCAGGATTTCAAGGTTTACGGCAGAGTTATCAGTCGGTATGACAAAAGGCAGCATGGAGATCGAGGCTGCGAAGTCAAACATTTTGAAGCGATAACCAAGTGAGATAAACGGAACCTGCATAACGGCAGAGAAAATAGCGGCGTGCAGCTTTAAATTGATGGTAAAGCGGCACTTCTGAATTAAGGCCATGAGCTGATAAGGATACACCGTATCCGCGAGCTTCACTTTCCCGGGCCTGTTAATTTTATTGAACAACCGTTTGCTAGCGGGGATATCTTCGGGCCATACATTATATAAAAGAATAGAGTAGCCTTTATGAATCAGTAACTTAGCGGCCGCTGCAAGCTGATCTTCGACTATGTCTTCTTTGCCTCCAAAAATTTGATTGTTTGCCGTTCCCCAATTGATGCCGACAACCGCTTCCTGCGGATCAAAATATTGCGTAAACAACCCTTTGGCTCTGTCACCCGGCTGCAGTAAGAAAGCGGGATCTCCGCTGATCTGGACTTTCGCTGTATTCACGCCAATGGATTGTAGAAATCGGTGGCTTAGTGGCCCTCTGACTGCTGTGTAGCGAGAATATGAAATGATTTTATTTAATTGGTTGACGATGTTTGGATCGACAAAATTCACTGGCAGTTGTTTCTTGTGTAATAAGCTGTCCAGACCGGCTCTTCCGGCAATTTTATCGATTCCTGAGCCCCAAATATAAATTGATTTGTTCAGCTCCATCGCTTTGTTAAGCAAGGAGATATAACTTGGAGCAAGCAGAGAACCGCCGCCAAGGACGATGATATCGTAGCCGGAGATATGCGCATACTCTTGCCTGCAAGCTTCCAATAAGCTCAATTCATTGGGGATGAATCTTCTAGCTTCCTGCTTGAAGATGTCCCACATGACTTCGTCTCCTGCATTTCGATACCCAATTTCACCCAAATATAATAGTTTGGCCAAGATGTGACCTCCGTTCAGAAAAAGTTGCTACAACTACATCATATTCAATGTTTACACATATGTTATATATTCATAGAAATCAGGCTGTCGACACGTAGTCGACAGCCTGATAGGCATTCATTGCTTAACTTTAGGACTCAGCTGTAACGACAACTTCATCAATATAAGTGCCAGCAACGCCTAATTCAATTAATGAGGCAAACAGGATAAAGCGAATTCTGGCTTGCTCAGCTAGGGCAGGTTTAGGACCTGTCACAACAACGTGCGTTTCCCAATCTACCGAAAGATCGATATCCGTACCTGGCATGTTTTCCAGAACTTCGGTGGATATCGGAGCATAAGCGCCATCTGCTCCTCGTTGCCATACGATTTGAACTTGGATATTTCCGTTTACGATCGGAGCTACCGCCACAAGTCTACGAAGCGCATAGCTCACACGTAGGTTAACGGCATCAGCAGCTACTGGGAATGCTTGGCTTATGACTGCATTGCCGGGAAGTAGTGCGACAAGTGGACCTAATGTGCCGACAAAGCTGCCTTCGAATGCGCCTGTTAAGGGATTTACTGTACCAGCTGTACCAGCTGTTTGCCATGGAGTAATACCAGTTTCAAAGGAAAAGTTTTGAATTAAATTTAGAGACATTTTAGTTGCACCTCCTCCTTTTTCAGACTTGCCATATCATATGTTCATGATTTACCAAACTCTTCCAACATGCGTCTAAATCTTCTAAAATGTATGTTTGCTAGGGATTCATATAACTAGATTTCTTAATAATAGGTATATCCAATCCGTCATCTGCCCCTTTCCATCTCATGATAGGGTGCATCTATTAGAAGTATAGAGATGAAGCCGGAGGATGGATGATGAGAGAAGTGATACCAGACCGTGTAAGTATCATCGTTCCTTGCTATAATTCGGAAGCTTATGTGCAATCGTGTTTGAATAGTGTTTTTAAGCAGACCTATAAGGAAATAGAGATCATTGTTGTGGATGATGGATCAACGGACTTAACTTGGAACAAGATTCATAGGTGGAAGGAGATCAAAGAACAAACGGCAAAAACGTTCTCGTTTGAAGATCGTTTCTATGCCGTAAAGCTGCCGCGCAATACAGGTTATGCGGGAGCGGTGAATGTGGGCATGTATTTGGCCAAAGGCGAATTTATTGCCATGCAGGATTCAGACGATTTATCGCATTCCAGAAGGATTATGAGGCAAGTCCAATCCATGCGCGAGCATCCATCCCTTGATATGATTGGAACCTCCTATGAATATTTTCAGGATGGTCATTTCGAAAGCCGTAAACGGGAGCAATGGCTCAGCTATGGCGTTTCTAAAATAAATGCTGTCTATAAAAACGGTGGTCATTGTGTTTGTCATGGAACGATATTATTCCGTGCCGGTGTGTTCGATCAGATCGGAGGACCGATTAGACGTGGTGTCGGCGTCGAGGATTACGATTTTATTGCTAGGTGTATAGCAGCAGGTATGAAGGTGGACAATCTGAAAGAAACTCTGTATTTCTACAGGAGACACGAAAACCAACGCTCAAGAGAGTTTTTCCGAAAATAGGAATGATCTGACATGAAGAGTCAGGAAGGGAGACTAGGATGCGAAAAGTTTTCTATGTGGGTTGGATCGGTTTCGGTAATATCGGGGACGATTTAATGTGGGATGTTTTTCGTGAAAGTGCTGATCTCTTGATGCCCGAACAAACTATTACGGTCGTACCCTCCATGCCCGGTGTAAGTTTGCAGGATGTGGCTGATTATGATGTCGTGGTACTTGGCGGGGGTTCCCTGCTTATTCCAGGTTATGTGGACGTCTTGCATCATGCTTTGAAGCAAGGGAAGCAAGTGGCTGTATGGGGAAGTGGCGTCGATTGGATAACTAAAAAAGATATGTTAAGTCTATTAAGCGGAGATACAGGGAAGATTCAGTATCAAGCAACGCCTGAACATAGGAAAATGCTGAAGAACATAAGCCAAAATGCTATATTCTCCGGCGTGCGGGGACCGCTTACCAAAAAGCTGCTGGAATATCTTGACGTGGATGCCGATAGGTTCATTGTAAGCGGAGATCCGGGTGTATTGCTGCGTTCGGATGACTTGGAGCCGCCTATTAATACCAAAATGTGGCCTTCTAATGAGAAGGTTGTGGGGATCAACTGGGGGACTTCCTATAACCGGATTTATGGGGGTCAGGAAGAGCATGTGGAGAATCAATTAGCGGAAGCTTGCAAGATGTGGATACAAGCGGGCTACAAGTTATATTTATATTACGTATGGAACCCTGATAGAGAAGCGTTGACAAGGTTGGCGGATAAGATCGGCAGCACGGAAGCTGTGCGGATCGCACCGAAGGTTTATTCAGCGCAGGCGTTGATGAGGATTATGAAGCGCTGCGCATTCACGGTGAATTTCAAACTGCACGCCAATGTCATGTCAGCTGCGGCCGAAGTTCCCTTCATCGCACTGGGTTATCGGATGAAAACCTTTGATTTCGTAGAGTCGATCGGGCTGCACTCCTCTGTTGTTTCAACGGACGAAGAGCGGCTTGCGGAGAAATTAGAACAAACCTCATCTCACATTCTAGAGAATTGGAAACTCGATAGACATCGCCTGCAAGCTAACATTGCTGCTTATCAAACAAGCTTACGCTCTCCTTTCCTTCAGGCATGGAGCTGAAAAAATGGGTTTTATGGAAATTTAAGTAATCGTTATAAGCAACCATGCCAAGATCGTCCTCTTCTCATACATTATAGGAGTACAAGACAAACAGCCCCGGTGCGAGCGCACATGGAAGGAGTGAGGATTTTGCCGTTGCCGAAGAGAAAAGTAATTTCTTCCTTGCGCAAACCAACCAGGAAGAAACCATCTTCCCAGAATCAAAATGTGATTGTCATTAAAAATGAAAAAAGCGGTACTATTCATTTGAAGGATGTTGTCCGCTTTGAAGGCAAGCCGCAGATGGTGCAGCTCCCTGCTTCGGAAATTCGCAGAATGCAGAAACATCTGCGAGTCCTTCTGGTCATCGACCAGTTTAACGTAGGGGGAACCGAGACGCATACATTAGGTTTAGCTCGTGAGCTAATGAGAAATGGTGCGCATGTGGTCGTTGCGGCGAAGACCGGAAGAATGTTAGACGCCTTTGCTGCTCTGGGCTGTCCGGTGTATACCGTCGATTTTGTAACCGATGAGTTCAAAGAGAATACGGGGAAAAAAGCTGAAATTATCGATTATTTAAAGCTTATTATCCGTAACGAAAATATTTCCCTCTTGCATGCTCATCAGTGGCCATCAGGCGTTTTCGCCGTACAGGCTGGGAAGGAAATGAACATTCCAGTCGTGTTTACGGTGCATGGATTCGTAGATGATGCCTTAATTCCATTAGTCAAACAATGCGACACCGTGCTGGCTGTAAGCCAATCGATTGTTAAAACATTGAAGGCTAATCACGTTACCTCTATCTTGCTGCAAAATGGGATCGATGTGTCGGAGTTTTCCTCTCACAAGTCGACCAAACCTTATGTGCGTGCATCCTGGGGAATCGACCATGACGCTCCAGTCGTCACTTATGCAGCAAGGTTGTCGTTTGAGAAAGCGGATATTTCACTTGCGATTATGGAAGCTTGCCGCCGACTGATTGCAGGGGATTATCCGAAACTCAAGCTGATTATTGTCGGTGGCGGGCATCATAAGGAGCTAGTTCAAACAGAAATGGCGCGAATTCAAGAAGAAGCCGGTGTCGATTTTATACAACTGGCAGGAGAATCTCTGCATATGTGCGCTTATTACTCCGCAAGCGATTGCTTTATTGGCACAGGGCGTGCTGCGTTAGAGGCACTTGCCTGCGAATGTCCTACGATTGTTGCAGGAGCTACCGGTTATATGGGGGTTATGAGCAAGGAACTGTATGCCAAAGCATGGGAAACCTGGTTCTGCGATCACGGGCCGAGCAAGCATTGGACGGTTGAAGAGTTCGAATCCGACATTAAGTCGGTATTGGAGCTGAAAGAACGTGAACGGGAAGATCTCGGATGGGTAGGCCGTAAATTTGTTGAGGACAAATTTAATGTGCACGATACGATTCCAGCGCTTTTCGATGTTTACTTGAAGCATTTAAAAACATTGCCTTCGACAGAACGAGCTGCTATTCGATCGGAGATAGGAAATAGATAAGCCGTTGTTTATGGAAAGCCACTATATTGGTGGCTTTTTTTGCTATCTAAGAACGCTGATTAAGCGTGTCGCGTAAAGTTCTCGCTTCAAATGACCAAACCGCTCAGCTTAGCCGCCTCGTGTTAAGTAACCAGATCGCGCTGCCTGCCCGCCTCGCACCAAGTAATCATAGCGCTCTGCCCGATCACCTCGCACCAAGTAACCATAACGCTCTGCATGATCGCCTCGCGCCAAGTAACCAAACCACGCCGCCTCACCGCTTCACGCCAAGGCCTCTCGCTCCAGTTCTATTGCACTTTGTGCAATCTAGAACTGCTTTAAACCCCATCACCCCGATCTTCATTGCACAAAGTACAACGAATTCGGTCAAAATAGCGTGAAAACCTCCTTTTTCTGCCCTTTACGTTGTACTATGTACAACCTAGAAGCCGGCAGCGGCCGATCTGAGGCCTCTATGCTGCACAAAGTGCAGCATAGAGAAAGCAATGGCCGTTGCTTTGCGCTGTCAGTGGATTTCATCCAATGCCGCGCAAGTTCACTTCGCTCTACCCTGACAACCGCAATCATCCTAATGGGGTGACGAAGTTTCGCTGGCCATGTAACCGGAATTTCTACCGTTAAACATACCAAGGCGCAGGGCTTTAATGAAATAGCTGGAATTTGTGCAGCTAATTCAGTCGCTTTATCTCATTTCTGACGAACATGGCTGAATTAACTGTATAATCCCCATCTATTGGCTACGAGAGCAGCCGAAATGAACAAATTAACAGCATTTTTTCCTGTTAACAACAAAAACAAATAAAAACAAATTAAATACACAAAATTAAACTACATTTAACATTATGATGACAAACCAAGTGTAAGATGTCCATATAGAAACAACCAAATCCAACTAGAGGTGAACATATGCCAACCAAACAAGAGCAGCAAGCATTCATGAAAACGGAAGGCGATATTAATTTAACGGAAGCAAGAAGTGAATGGTGGACAGCTCAAATTGATGAGGCAGCACGAGCTCATTTGCAAGAGGATGAGGATGTCTTTTTGCACCAAACGTTGTCTACACCTTGTCTGAATGTACTCTCCTCCAGTGAAGGAATTTATGTCGAAGATAGCCAAGGGCGCAGAATCATGGACTTCCATGGCAATAATGTGCATCAGCTAGGTTTCGGTCATCCGGCCGTTATTGAAGCCGTGAAGCAGCAGTTGGACCAGTTATCCTTCTGTACGAGAAGATACACGAATTTGCCTGCCATCGAGCTTGCTAATAAATTAGTTGCTTTAACAGAAGGAGCCCTGCAACGAGTTCTCTTCGCGCCAGGAGCGACATCCGCGATCGGCATGGCGCTTAAGCTTGCGCGCGCAGTAACCGGTAAATACAAAACATTATCGATGTGGGGAGCGTTTCACGGAGCATCGCTGGATGCAATATCCGTAGGCGGAGAAGGGGCTTTCCGCCGTGGCTTAGGTCCGCTGCTTCCCGGCGCTGAGCATGTGATCCCTTTTAACTCGTATCGCTGTGTGTTTGGCTGTCAGGATGAAGCGCACTCCCTATGCTTGAAGCCTATTGAGTATGTGCTCGAACAAGATGGAGAGATTGGTGCCGTAGTGATCGAAACCATTCGAAATACAGATGTGCAAATTCCGCCTGTCGCATACTATAAAAAGCTTCGAGAGCTCTGCGACCGCTATGGCGCTTTGTTGATCGTTGATGAGACGGCAACGGCTTTTGGCCGAACAGGGAAAATGTTCGCTTACCAGCATTACGGGATTGAACCCGACATGATGGTGCTGGGAAAAGGCTTGGGCGGCGGCGTATTCCCGATGGCGGCTTTACTCGTGAAGGAAGAATTGAACAAAGCGCAGCAAATGTCGATCGGGCATTACACGCATGAGAAATCGCCGGTAGGAGCTGCTGCCGGGCTGGCGACGATCCGAGTCATCGAGGAAGAGAACTTGCTGGAACATGCGGGCCGTATGGCCGAGCTCATGGCGAAGCGTTTGAAAAGCATGATGGAGACGTATCCGCTTATTGGCGATATTCGCCAAATCGGTTTGCTTGTTGCTGTCGAGCTAGTAACCGATCGTGTGAGCAAGGAACCTGCCGTACAAGAGGCAGAGCGCGTCATGTATAGCTGCTTGAGCAGAGGGCTTAATTTCAAAGTGTCCAAAGGGAATGTTCTGACGCTTTCACCTCCTTTGATCATTACGGAAGATCAGCTCAATGAAGCCCTGGATATTCTGGAAATGAGCATCGCGGAACTTGCGTAATTTCATCTAAATATCAAGCATAGCGATTCATCGCTATGCTTTTTTGCATATCCAGAAAAGGGAGGTTTCGAAATCTTGCTGTCATCTTCGAACCGTCTTATTTTTGAGCAAACCTTTTGCTACAATGAGGTCCTGTCGCTGTTGTCGGTTTATACACATAGAGAAATGTCAAAGGAGATAGATAAGCGATGCATACCGTAATTGATCCGAAAATCATGTACTTTGGCACATCGGTTATTCTAATTAGCACTTTAAATGAGGACGGTACTTCTAATCTGGCTCCAATGTCATCTGGCTGGTGGTTAAATCAGTCTTGCATGTTAGGGATGAGCAGCAGGTCGCAAACCGTCCAAAACCTGATTCGCACGCAACAATGTGTGTTGAATTTGCCATCTATCGATCTTATTCCCGCCATCGAGCAATTGACGCTGCTAACGGGCAGCAATCCGGTTCCCGCAAGTAAGGCTGAGCGCGGTTATCGGTATGAAGGGGATAAGTTCGGCATTGCCGGATTGACACCGGTGCCCTCGCATCAGGTCGGGGCTCCGCGGGTTCTGGAATGTCCCGTTCAGCTGGAGGCGGTGCTGCAAGCTGTACATCCGTTTGAGCAGCCAAGCTCTCTGGTTGCCATGGAGGTGCGCATTGTCCGGGTTCACATCGATGAACAATTGCAGGTGGAAGGCCATCCCAATTATATCGACCCGGCACGGTGGAAGCCGATGATCATGAATTTTTGCGAATATTTTGGTTTAGGCGAGCAGTTGTCTACATCCAGATTAGCACCAGTATTTGGTCCCAAGTAGGCGATTCGAGGAATCTAATTGCTTTGGCAGGGGGGGAAATCATATAATTTGCTTATAAAAACAACTTGTTATGGCTACGCACAGGGGAGGCAGTAATGGTAACGAATAACAGACTGAACGTCCCTCTTCATAAATATTGGCAAAAACAGCAAGGAGAAATATCTGGTTTTCTGCCTATCGCAGAAGGTATTACGGAAGCGGTTATGGCTTTGCATAACGGAGATCATGTTCATCGCCGCTTGAGCCCGGATACGATTTTAATTGAAGACTCACTCAGCATCACTCTGAGCAGTGAAATATTGGAAACATCCTGGGCTTATCGTGCGCCGGAACAGTCGGGTCGAGTGAAGCGAGACACGGATGAACGCACGGATTTGTATGCCCTAGGGGTGATCTACTACGAGCTTCTGGTGGGAGAGCTTCCGTACCAGGCGGATGAGCCGACGGAATGGATTTATGCTCATTTGGCGAAACGTCCTCCGCATCCTAGTGAGGTAAATCACCGCATACCGCAGCAGATCGGCGACATTATCATCAAGCTGATGGCCAAAGCACCTGAAGAACGGTATCAGAGTGCGTATGGTCTTTTATATGATCTCAAAACAAGTAGAAGTGAATGGGAACAAAAAGGCGTTATTGGAGCATTTGCACTGGGAAGCAAGGACTTTGCAGGCCTTTTGCGAATGCCAATTTTTCTGAGCGGACGAGAAGCGGAAATGACGGCCTTAACTGACGCTTATGCTGAAAGCTTGAATGGGAAGACGGCGTTTGCTGTCGTTAGCGGGGGCGCAGGCGTCGGGAAGACGACGCTTATTCGTGAATGGTACAGAACGCAGCAGCAAGAGAGAGGTTATTTCATCTCGGGAAAAGCGGATCCGCTCATTAGGGAGGTCCCGTATGCACCGCTGATTCAAGCCTTTCAAGAACTCATTCATCGGCTCCTTTCAGGGAGTGCGGAACAGTTATCACGGTGGAAAGACAAGCTGACTGCGGCACTTGGTGACCATGCAGGCATTGTGGCAGAGATTATTCCGAACATGCGCCTGATTATCGGCGAGCAGCCGGATGCTGAGACATTGCCGTGGATGGAGTCTAGAAACCGGCTTCATTTTGCTTTTCAAGTGATGATTCGTACATTTGCTGGAAAAAGATCGCCTTTTATTTTGTTTCTTGATGATGCACATTGGGCGGATGCAGCCACGTTGGATTTTATTCGCAGCATGTCAGAAAGTCGGGATCTAGGGTATTTCTTATGTATACTCGCTTATCGTGACAAAGACCTGCAGCCTGGACATTGGTTGAGTCATCCTCATCGGGCGGAATTTGACCATCGGCGGATTATGCTTTCTTCCTTAACGTTACTGGAGACGGAGCGATTTCTGCGCCAAACGTTACAGTTGGAAGCGTCCAGGGGGCGGTCGCTGGCTGAAGCGATTTTCCAGAAGACTGCCGGCAATCCCCTTTATATGAAGCAATTCGTACAGACGCTTTATGCTCAAAAATGGCTGCGTTTCGATACGCGCGCAGAAACTTGGCTGTGGGATACAGACGAAATCCACAAACAGGATTCGCTTGACGATGTTTGGGACTTGATGCTGGACAAGCTTCCCAATCAAGCGGGATCTGTGCTGCGCATGGCCGCGTGTATTGGCCATGCGTTTGATTTGCACACGCTGGCTGCTATTTGCCTGCAATCTGCCGAGCAAGTCATGGAACAATTGGAGCCTGCGCTGACGGAAGGTTTAGTTCTTCCCGTCAGAGAACGTGAAAGGTGGCATGGGCTGAATAGGGCTGCGGATTTCTCGGATTTCTCGTTATTGGACTCGGCAGATCCTAATGTATGGTTCGTATTTATTCACGATACGATTAGGCAGGCTGCCTATGATGCCGTAACGGCCGAAGAGAAAGAGAAAATTCACGCGAGAATTGGCCGGTATCAATGCGAACTTCAATCGAATGACAAGTCGGATGACCCCATGTATACGGCGTTAAATCATTTTATGCTTGGGCAAAATCAATTGACGGACCGTGAGGAAAAACGACTTGTCGCCGAAATGGCGCTACAGGCCAGCCGTAAAGCTAGAAAGTCGGCAGCGTACTTATCGGCAGCGAAGTATCTTGCCTTCGGTACAGAGCTTCTGACCGATATGAATTGGGAGGAGCATCATGCGTTAACTTATGACCTGTTTATGGAACGCATGCAAGCTGAGGTGTTATGCGGTCACGTGGAAACAGGGGAGCTGTTATTCGAGCAGCTCGTGGCCCACTCGCATACCCGTTTGGAGGAGCTGCGGACTTATGCGGTGAAACTGGAGCTTGATATCAATCGCGGCAATGCCAGAGAGGCATTCCACGCTGGTGTGCAGCTGCTGGGCAGATTGGGCATAGAGCTTCCCAAACAAGTTGGAGCTGCTAAGCGCCAAAAGGAACTGAGTCAAACGCGCAGATTGCTTCGCGAAGGAATAGTGAAACAGCTGGATGCTGAACGCAGGGAGGAAACGTCACCGCTCCAAGTGGCCATCCTGCAGCTGCTGCAGCTCGTAGCGCGAGCTTCCTCTTTTGTAGATATGAATCTATTCGTCGTGATCATTTGCCGAAGTATACGTCTGATGCTTGAACACCATGCGGCGAACCGATTTCCGGAAATCATTGCGATTTTTGCCTCGTATATTTCCAGTGAGGAAGGGAGGCATAAGGAAGGATGCGAGCTTTCGGAAGCAGCACGGCATCTGGGTGATGCGGCTCATTCGCCAGTGAAGGCGAAGCTTGCGTTTATTTATGGGTTATCCCACTTCTGGCGCATGAGCGCTCAGGAAACGTGGCCGTTATTTAAAGAAGCTCATCGGCTTAGTCTCGCGAGCGGCGATATGTATTATGCCGGTTTTTCGCTTCGCGGCATGAAGTTCAGTTTGTTTTTCGGTGGACATCTGGAAGAACTGTACGAGTTTTGCCAAGTCCAAGGCGGCGCTTTTCATAGAAAAGATCCTTTCCTCATGAAATCGTTCACGTTATATCAGCAATTTGCCAAATGCCTAAAGGGAGAGACGGCAGACCGTCTGACGATGAATGATGATGCGTTCGATGAGGATTCTTTTCTTCAATCGATGAGTCCTGCAGAGACCCGTATTGGACTTGTGTTTGAATATTACATTTGCAAAATTCAACTGCTGTACATCTTCGGAAGCTATCAAGAAGCTGCGGAGCTTTGGGAACAGACAGAGCACAGCGAGCGATACTACAAGTATCATTCGCATTTGCCTGAGGGCATGTTGTACGGCTTTTTAGCCATGTCCAGTGTGTATTGTGACCAATCGGCGAAGCAACAGGAGTTGGCGGACGGAAAGATGCGGAGCATGCTGGGGCAAATGCGAAAATGGTCCGAATTAGGGCCAAGTCACTTCCTGCCTAAGTTTTTACTGATGAAGGGAGAAGCAGCCCGTCTGAAAGGGCGATGGGAGCAAGCTTTAACCTGTTACGATGAGGCGATAGACGCGGCGAGTGAGAATGGATATACCCATCTGGAAGCTATTTCATGCGAGCTTGCCGGTAAATTACTTTTAGCCATCGGTAAAAAGAAGTTCGCCAAAACATACTTATTGGATGCGTATCATGGCTTTAAGGTGTGGGGAGCTAACGAAAAGTGCTTGCAGCTTCGCGAGCAGTATTCCGAATTATTTGAACGGTCGAGTGAGGATGGCCGGGTATGGGAGCAAGATTTGAAGCTCACACGCGAGTCCACGCAAACGGACTACAAGGATGGAAGCGAGGAGCCTTCCGTGGAAGTGGAGCGGGATATGTTCAAGAAAGCGGCAGCCCGTCTAACGCAAGCGTACGGTTTCGAACAGCTGCTCGGCCACTACTTAGTGACGCTCATGGAAAATGCGGGAGCAGCCAAAGGGTTCTGGATCGTGAATAAAGCCGGCGATTTGTGGATCGAAGCCGAACATGACATTAATCGCAACATATCCAAGAGCGGTCACTCCGCTTCGCTTGAAAGCTGCTTTGATTTACCGATTTCCGTGATCCGCTTCGTAGCCAGAACCAAGCAGCCGCTTGTCCTGGAGGATGCGCATCTGGACGACTTATTCGCGTGGGATCCTTACATTCGCAGCGTTCGCCCGCGATCGATGATTTGCTTGCCCGTTCAGCAGCTGGATCGACTAGCCGGAATCGTCTATTTGGAAAATGAAGCGGTGACCGGGGCGCAAGCCAGCCAACGGTTGGAGTTGATGCAGATGATGTCTGCCCAACTGGCTGTGCTGAATCGCTTTGCGAGTGAGGGTACCGTTGTGAAAACGGAGCCGCTTGTGATGGATACAGGAAAGCCGAAGCTGGATACCAGTCTGCTCACCCAATCGCTGACCGAACGTGAGAAGGATGTTATGCAGCTGATGGTGAAAGGCTTATCGAATCCAGAGATTGCGCAAAGACTTGAACTCGCCGTAGGCACAGTCAAAAACATCACGCTGTCCATCTATGGCAAACTACAAGTGAATCGCCGTACACAGGCGGTTGCAAAGGCGAAGGATTGGAATATTTGGGAGTAACAAGATAGCGGTAACTTATAAATGAGCTAGGCGGATCTTTATCTGCTTAGCTCATTTTATTTTCCAGGAAATCCCAGTGTATATTAGGTCTTTTCTCATCTTTTATTTCGGGAAAATGACCTTTGGTACTATCGATATTTGTCGAAATTCGCGTAGAATGTGGGGGTTCCAAGTAAGCAGGTTCGATTAAAAGGAGGCTTTATGAGAAAAATTTGGGGGCTCTTCACAAGCATGATGCTATTGGCAGGTGTCGTCTTACCCTATCCGATAACAGTAAAGGCGGCAACCTTAGCGCCTGCTGGGGCTGTCAAGCAGCCTACAGCTGCCACGATCAGTTCAATCGGAGCGACGGTTTCTCCGGTAAACGGCAAATATTTTTTTACAGCAGGACAGACGATCAAGATCAGTGTTCCCTTCGAATCGTCGAGCCCCTCTGTGAAATGCGATATGGAATCAACGATTCCCATTTCCATGAACGGTACGCAAGACTGGATTCGTTTGTATAATGCCGTGTTTGAGGGGTACTCCTCTCCAGTCTATGCCATAGGGATTACCGCGGAAATGCCTTCGGGGCTTGTAGATATTCAAAGAGGCCCGGATGGCTGCGGTCCTTCGGATGGCGTGAACATGCCTACGAATATGTGGAACGCAACCTCGAATGGGACGACTTATTTTACCGATGGCACGTCCATGAATAATGTGGTTTATTTCAAAAGCTTAATTCAGACGCCCATTTATATCGACAACGCGCTGCCTACCATCACGTTCGGCAATCTGCCGGCAGATACGAACTATAAGAAAACGTTAGGAATAACCGTAACCGCCAGTGACTTGCCGTTGAACGAAAACGTTAAGCTTACGTATACGTGGACGCAAAGCCAGACAACACCCGCTGCGGCAGACATTAATACGGTTATCACGAGCGGTGCTGCAGCTGTGGATCCTGCAGTACCTGGCATTTACTTTTTATACGCCAAAGCGGTAGACGTAGTAGGTCATGAAGTGATCCAAACCAAAGGGCCTTTTTATTTGGATAACACCGTTCCAACGCTCGCTTTCGGCAAACAATCGGATGCCACATATAAAAAGAGCCATGGTGTGACAGTTACGACCTCCGACACACCGGAAACAGCGAACACGAGTCTCTTCTATGTGTGGTCCCAGAGCGCAACGCCACCAGCGGCATCAGGTATTTCAGGAAGTCTTATTAACGGGGCCGCCCCCATTGAGCCGACGGGTACAGGCGCTTATTATTTGCATGCAAAAGCGGTAGACCTTGCAGCGAATACGGTCATAAAAACAGCGGGACCTTTTAATTACGATAACCAAGCGCCAACCATCAGCATGAATCCGACATCGGGAACAGCCAAGACGAGCCATACATTAACCTATACCGTCGTAGATCCGCATTCCGGAGTGAAACAAGTCAACTACGAATGGTTCAAAGATGGGGTTTCTTACTCAACCGGGACGGGGAGCATCAGCGGTGGTACGCTCAATGTACCGAACAGTGTGGAAGGAAGCTACAAGCTGAAGCTAACGGCTGCGGACAATTTGAATAACGTTGGCACATTGGAAAGCTTCAATTTTATCATTGATAAGACAGCACCGAATGTTACCTTTACAGCGCAGGGCAATAGCGCGCCAGGAACTGCCCGCCAAGTTGGCGTTACATTGCTGGATTCGCAAGGTACGTTAGGGCAAGCCTTCTACTTGTGGGGAACCAGTGTAACGACACCTGCAGCGAATGATTCCGGTTGGCAGATGTTTTTTGATGGAACCGGCAGCAAAACAACGTTAACAACAACGCTCTCTTCGCCCGCAGGCGCTAACGGTACGCAATATCTGCATATCAAGACAATCGACAGTGCAGGCAACATTGGATATGCGAAAACAACGCAGGGCTTTGTTCTCGACAATACGAAACCTACTGTAACGTTTACGCTTCCTAGCACTGCAGCCTACAGTAAGACGCTGTCAACGGATTTGAATGTGACGGATAACATGACAACAAACCAGGCGAATTTTGTGATCAAATATGCGGTTACAACGCAATCAACAACGGATGGGAACGATTCAACATGGGCAACGTCTACGATCAGGACTCTTTCGATAACGAATCAGACCGGCACTTTTTATATTCATACCAAGGTTTATGACGAAGCAGGCAACTGGACGTTGGCAACCGGTGGACCCTATAAGCTGGATAATGAAATGCCAACTGGTGCTGTAAGCATCCCGAAAAAGTTCACGAACGTTACGACAGTGCCTATCCAGCTGAGTGCCACGGATTTGCAAGGTACGGTGGATAAGATGAGATTCGCCGTGGATAGCGGTGTATGGGGGAGTTGGGAGACGTTTACAACTGACAAAACAATCACGATCCCTGCCACACAAGGCACGCGAACGATAGCAGTTCAGTTTATGGATTCAGCGGGCAACATCTCAACGACATATTCGGATACGGTAACTTTTGATACTACGAAACCTGTATTGGCGAATATTGCTTATAGCACAACCGCATGGACGAATCAGCCTGTTTCTGCGACATTGTCAGCCACCGATAATGTGACGCCATCTGCGGACATAACGGTCGATGGGCTTACAGGGTTGACCTATGTTTTTCAGACCAATGGCACCTATACGTTCAATTTCCGAGATAAGGCTGGCAACGTGAATACGGCTGTAGCAACCGTAACCTGGATTGATAAGACCAAGCCGGTCATCACGTTGAGCACCAATGGATCATCCCAGCAGAAATCTGTGAGCACAATTGTTTATGCGACGGATTCGGGGGCTCCACAGAGTGAACTCACGTATGCGCATGCCTGGTCGACGTCCAATACGACGGAGCCAACAACGTGGACGCCGCTCGGCACAGATCATAAAGCGGATAAAAGTGAAGTGACCGGCACTTGGTATTTATGGGTAAAAGTAACCGATAAAGCGGGGAATGTGACGACATTCTGCAGCAATCCGTTTCTGCTCGATAACACAAGTCCGATCGGTACAATATCCTACAAGCCTGCTGGCTTGACCGCCAATAATGTGACGGCGACGCTCACCACCAACGAGCCTGTCGTCGTAACGAATACGGAGCTTGGGAAAAAAGAGCATGTATTTACAGATAACGGCCAGTTTCAGTTTGAATTTAAGGATGCAGCGGGGAATGTTGGGGTCGCTATGGCTGAGGTTGGGTGGATTGATCGCAGCTTGCCATCCTCCGATGTCACGCTCACTCCGAGCGGCTGGACGAACGGACCTGTTCGCGTCACGATCGATGCGGCAGGAAGTCCTGAGCGTGAATTACTGGACTTGACGTTCACAGGTGAAGCGCAAGTGATCAGCCAGACGGTGACGAAGGTTGTTTATGAATTTACGACGAACGGATCTCTCCACTATAAAGTACGTAATGTGAGCACAGGCATCGTAAGCAATGATGAGGTCATCGTTGACAAAATCGATCGGCAGCCGCCAACGGGCGAGTTGGTCTACAGCACGGAAAGGCCGACGAATCAGGATGTTACCGTTACGCTGATCACCTATGATGACAATAACGGGACAGTTACGATTCTCAATAATGGCGGAAGCCCTTGGTATACCTTTACAGAGAACGGGCAATTCACATTTGATTACGAAGATGAGGCAGGCAACATCGGCCATCGGACAGCAGTGGTGAGCTGGATAGATAAAGAGGCGCCTCAGGCAGAGCTCAGTTTCAGCAAGTCTACTTGGACCAAGGATAATGTCGACGTAGAAATTTCCTTCACGGATCAATCTCCCGTGACAATAACGAACAATGGGGGCAGTAAGCGGTATACGTTCACAGACAATGGTACGTTCGTGTTTGAGTATCGCGATGCTGCAGGCAATGAAGGACAGACGGTCGCTACAGTTACCTATATCGATCGAGAAGCTCCCGAGGCCATTGTTACCTACAGCCATATAGGGTGGACGAATCAAGATGTGGTGGCAACATTGACCGCTACAGATAACTCGGGCGTACCTGTACAGATTCTTAGTACGGGGAGCAACACGCATACGTTTACGCAAAATGGGTCGTTTACTTTTGTGTTCCAAGACATTGCTGGAAACGAGCGTGAGTTGGTCGCCACCGTTGATCGGATCGACAAGACGCCGCCTGTCGCTTCCATTCAATATTCGGAAACGACAAAGACGCGATCAGATGTGCGGGCAACCGTTCTAGCGAATGAGCCCATCACCGTGATCGGCAATAATGGCAACACGGCTTATGATTTTACAAGCAATGGAACGTATTCATTCGTCGTTGTAGATCGGGCCGGCAATCAAGGTTTTGTTCAGGCGACGGTCAATTATATTGATCGAACACCACCCACACCGCGATTATCTTACAGTACGACAGCAGCTACAAAGGATGATGTCATTGTAACGGTAGATGCGGACGAGCCGTTCTATGTATTGAACAATAACCGTGCGAAGCAGGTTGTGTTTAAGGATAACGGTACGTTCACCTTCTATTTGCAGGACGTTGTAGGAAATTTGACGGAGATTCAAGCTACGGTAAATAACATCAATAAAACAAAGGCAAAAGTGACCTATACCTATAGTGAAACAGCACCAACGAAAAATAATGTGAATGTAACCATTACATCCGATCAAGCACTTACTTTCACAGGTATGAGTGGAAATCTAGTCACTTTTACGAGCAACGGCACACGTTGGCTTGACGCTGTAGATACGCTGGGGAATAAATATGCGTTACGTATTGATGTAAGCAATATTGATCGCGAAGTACCGAAGTTTACCTTTATCGGCGGCGAGCCCTTGCTGCTTGAAGTGGGAGCCGTGGTGAAACCACTGGCAGATGTCACTGCGACAGATAATGTAGACGGCGATATGACAGCAATGATCAGCTTAACTCAAAATACGATCAATCCCCAAGTACCTGGTGAATATGCGGTCGTGTATAAAGTGAAGGATCGTGCAGGCAATGAAGCGGTAGTGACTCGGAAAGCGATTGTCATCGCACCGACGGAGTTCACCGTTTACGTCAATTCCGTGAAAGTGCAGGATACCGATGTGGTTGTGTACGGCGATGCGATTCAACTTTCGTTGTTCGGCATACAAGGAGCGAGCTCTGTGAAATGGGCGAAAGGACCGAAGAGCATCGGAGATTTCAAGGCAAATGCCAATCTGCTAACCAATGGTATTTTACCTATAACGGAATATGGCTATTACACGTTACTCATTCAAAATCAAGAACGTCAGTTGAAGCTCATTCGTGTGTATATTTTACCAAGACAAGCTTCTTAGGAGTGTGAGCAATGATCAAGGATCGATTTCAGATAGGCAAAAAAATAGCGCTCATTGGAGCCGCGTTTGTCCTGCTCTTTCCTATTGGAAGCGGGTTGGCGTTGGCCGCACAAGATGAGCTGACACCACTTACAGTTTCCAATACATTCATGGAAGTAAGCGTGAATAAAGAGACCGGAAGGTTCAGTGTCAATACCAAGCAAGGCTCCCCGTTAAAGAGCGGCGACGATAACAAGGCGCTGCTTTTCAAGGAAAAGCTGCCGGAGACTTCTTTCACGACGTTTCGCATTAACGGGAAAGATTATATTTTCGGCAACGGGTATGGCTTCCTAGGATCGAACGGAAGTTTTACCTCCTCCCCGGCAAATCAGGGGTTGACGAATAAGTCGGTATGGAACATCGAAGGTCTGGACATCACGCAGACGCTAACACTCGTCGACGATCCGACGAATCCTAACGCAGGCAATATGAAAGTTTCGTATCAAGTGAAAAATAAAACCAACCAGAATCAGAGTGTGGGCTCCCGGATCTTGCTGGATACGATGCTCGGACCGCAAGACGCTTCCCCTATTTCGGTAGCTGGTGGGAATACGTACATTTCCAATGAGAAGGTTATCACAGGGCAGCTCCCTTATTATTGGAGTGCGACGGATAATCCCATCAATCCAAAGGTGATGTCATACGGCTTTATGCAAGGCTGGGGAAATAAAGCCCCCAATCAGATGATTATTGCCCATTGGAATGGTATTTCCCAGACTAAATGGGATTACACCGTAAATCCGCTGCTCGATTTTACGAATAAGCAGAACGCTTACGGTTCTGCCGATAGTGCAGTTGCCCTTTATTGGGACCCGGCTACCATTGCCCCGGGTGGTGAGGCTGTATTCGAGACGTACTACGGTCTAGGCAGCTTTTTCACATCAAAGAAAGAAGCCACGTACCGGTTGCAAATTGGTGCGCCCAAGCAGCTGACGCTTAACGATAATCGTAACGGCTACAACGAAAATGAGTTTGAGATACGCGTGGATATTGATAATGCCATTGACCGTTCGGTAAATATGGAGGGCGTACAGGTCACTCTTGGATTGCCTGATGAGCTGGAGCTCACACCCGGACAGGGAATAACGAAAGTAGTAGGCCGTATGAAGGTCGGCGAGACTCAATCCGTTACATGGCGCGTAAAACCTAAAGTGCAGCTGGCGTATAAAGCAGCGCAATTTCAAGTTATCGCCCAAGCGGCAGGCGGAGAGGAAAGCATTCAAGCTTCTTATGTTGTTCTCCCTGCCTTAACGGGGGAAATTCCCAGCATGCAGCTGATGGAGGTTTTCCCGAGAAAACTGTACACGCTCGATGAGAAACCTGCGCTAACGCTGCAAGGAGCAGGGTTTGAGATTTTGAAAGGATCGTCAGGTTGGAACTTGGATGTTATCCGGGATCGCGATGGAGCAAGTGTAGCGATTCCTGCCTCGGACGTATCCATTCAAGATGATAAGCAAATTACGGCCAAGTTGAATTTAACCAGCGACCTGTGGAAGCAGCATAAGCTCGAAGTGGGCTCCTATACGGTGAGGTTGACAGCAGGCAGCAAAATATTTGAGAAAAAAATCGAGTTTACGCTGGATAAAAGCTTTAAATCGAAAGATTACGGTATCCTGCTGGTCGTTGGCGATAACATGACGCAAGAGACGGGGCAAACCTACAGTTTGCTGCCTGTTAAGAGTGAAACCGAGCTTGCGAATTATAAAATGGAGTTCGAACGATCAGGCGGCCGCCAAGTTTCGCTGCTGGAAATTCGAGGTTCCATCCTGGCGAAAAACGGCGATGGCGGGAAAGTTGTTTATGAAATTGATAAAGGTTCGACGATCAACTCTGTCATTCATCACGACACAACAGATATGTTGACCGCTATCTTCGGAGAGGCTTCGCAAAAGATAACCATTCAGAAGAGCGCCAAGGATAGCACGCACGCTCAGGATTATATCAATTTGAAAGGGAATGGGGCACTTTCCATCCCGAACTTCAAATTTGCCTATGGACCTTTCAGCGTTGAGTTGGAGGACGGTAAAAAATACGCGCTGGAAGCCAAGGAAGATGAGCAGGAACAGAAGATTGAAATCAAGTGGGACGTATTAAAAGGGTTATCGATTATTCAACGACTTGCTTGGTTTCAACTCAATATCAAAAACGCTGTCATTGGAACAGAAAGCGTGTCCTTCGGTGGCCGGCTTGCCTTGGACTTCGAGCCAGGCCCTAAGAAAGATACAGGGAAAGACGGGGACTCAGGCAATCCGTCGAATCCACCGTCGAATCCACCGACAGATGTGACGGAAAATGTAGACGGCGAAGACGACGGGGCAGGCTCAGTGTTGGTCTCCGTTGATTTGGATGAGGCCAAGTTCGGTGTGCGGCAATTGGACAATGCCTTTGGGCCCGCGGGTAAATTCGGGTTTCTGGGTTTGCGAGCCGAAGGAGAAGCCGGGCTGCCGAAAAATCTGGTCCCGGGACTTGATCTGGGGGTAGACGGTGTTGTTCGGGTAGATACGTTCGAGAAGAAATATGAAATTGAAGCCAATGTGCAATTTAAAGTGGTCGAGTTGAACGGAATGCTGACCATACGATTAACCGACACGAATTTTCCGATTATCGATAATTTCCGCTTCGTTGTCGGTGGGGAACCGGGTATTCCGCTGATTCCAATCGCTCCGGTTGCCTATATTACGAAGGGTGGAGGCGGAATTTATAACATCTACGATACGTTAATGGGCAATTATCAATTTCTGCCTCCTCTTAAATTAGAAATGACTGGCGGCTTGAGCATCGCCAAAGTGTTTAAAGCGGATGATGCCACGGTAGGGCTATCGATGCGAGGTGTTGAATTCTCCGGCGCATTCGAGGTGCTCGGGATACAGCTCCTGGAAGAAGTATACGGAAGCGTACTGCTCAAGGACTCCTTTTCGCAGTTTGGCGTTGAACTCAAGGCTGGAGCCAAAATTAATATCAAAAACTTGCTCACCGGCGAAGTCTATGTTGTCTTCCGGTATGATCCGGAACAGCATGGCAAGCTCGGACCTGTTTATTTGGCTGGCGGCGGCAATTTGCAGGTGAAGCTTCCGAGAGGGGTGGTGCTTGCAGCGGCCGAAGGCGAAATTAGCTCGGAGAAAGTGGCAGGAAACGTAGAATTTATTGGTATTCCTTGGGGCTTTGAGTATGAATGGGGCGACAAAAAGCCGTCCATCACGTTGGGCAAGCGTAACTTAATGAGCAGCAGAAGCCTAATGGCTGGAGTGGAGTCACCAAGCAACGAAGCAACGGCCCCTGAGCAGCCAGCTAAAAGCCTCATCGAACAGACGTATTATGATGAGTCAGGGAGTGTTTCCGGAACGATGAGCTTCGGAACAAACATGAAGCCCGTTGCCAGCTCAGGGCCAAGGAGTAATGTACAGCAGCAGCCAACGAGAAGACTGTTGAAAGCTGCAAGTCCGAATGTGTACTCCATTCCGGTATCTTCGGAGCAAGAGATGGCCTTACTGGACATTACGTACTCAGGGGATCCCGCTGAGCTTCAAGTCACGGATCCAGCCGGCAATCCGTACTCGCTTGTCTCCGGCGAAAATTACGACATTCAGGAAGTTCCGGCTGAAGAAGCTGTTTCCGGAGAGCGTGAGCAAAGCGTTTTGATCTCGATGAAGCATCCCATGCCCGGCACCTGGCGTGTAACGACAGATCGTGAACTGGAGTGGACACTTGAAAATGTGACCGTACCTCCAACATTCACCGATGTCGATGTTCAACAACCGGACGCCACGAATCCGCAACAGATAACGGTGAATTGGCAAAGTGATCATACGACGAATGAAAAGGTTTCTTTATTCCTTAGCACCAACAATGAGAACGACCCTGGCAGTCTGCTTGTTCAAGACCTTGACGTTTCCGCAGGTTCTGCGCAAATCGTTTTGCCGAACTCGACGCCTAGCGGTACGTATTATGTGAAGGCAGTTTTGTCACAGGGCGATACGAATGTAACCAGCAAATACAGCAGCCAACCGTTGCACATGGTGAATCCGCATCAACCGGCTTCTCCAAGTCAGGTTCACTTGCGCCCGGCAGGCAATGGACTGTTCGAGCTTTCCTGGAATGAGCAAGCGGTAGATGGATACACCGTACAAGTGCTGGATGAGAATGGGGAGGCCATCCCTAGCTTGGGTGCCATTGAACTGGCTGGCGACGCTCACAAGGCGAATATTGGAGGGACATTGCGTAACGAAGCCGGTGAAAAAATAGGTATGCTGCCAGGCTCCTCTTACAAAATGTCCATCGGCGCTTACACATTAGTTGGCGGCATCAAAGTCTACAGCGAGCCTGCGGTTACGGATGCAGTCCTTTTACCGGAACCACAGCCTGCCCATATACAATTGTCGGTGTTTCATGCCAATCATGAGCCCATTACCAATACGTATTCGCAGGATGGAACGACAACCTATATCACGAATGAAAACAGTACGCTCTTGCAAATGCATGCGGATCAAGCTGTATCTTCCGACGTCATTGTAAATAATGTGAAGCAAGAGCCGCAATCAGGGGCCGATTGGGAACGATCCATTTCGTTAAATGAAGGGGAGAACGTCATCCAACTATTCTCGACGAATGCGCAAGGCGATATCACAGCTTCCAGCGTTCGTGTGATTTCCGATACGACTGTGCCTGATTTAAAAGTGGAAAGTGTACGCACCGCATCCGACCAGCAAACGGTCGTCGTGAAAGGGATGGCGGAGCCGGGCAGTACGGTAACGATAAATGAGGAGCCAATTGACGTTCAAACGAGTGGCGCCTTTGAGAAATCGATACTTATGGAGGGCTACTTGTCCAAGCCTGTCGTTGTTACGGCGAAGGATATCGCAGGGAATGAAAACATGCTGAATGCCGAAGTTGTCAATCGTCAACTGAGCTCACTAACCAAAGTGGAGCTGCGTGCGAAAGAGGGACTGATGAATGACGGTGTGCTGCAGGTAGAAGCGGGCAGTGAACAGTCGTTGGAACTCATAGGGACAGATAAAGACGGAAAATCGTTCAGCATTGATCCTAACAGTGTGAAGTGGAGCATCCTCTTGGGTGAAACGAACGGGGACATTACAGAGCAGGGACGCCTACAGGCTGAATATGAAGGAGACATGGTCATCAAAGCTTCCTATTCGGTGGCGGGAGATTTTGCTTTTGAGGATACGATCGCTGTAAAAGTAACCAAACCGCGTGGAGCGCCGGAGACTCCTCCTGTTCAATACGATGATTGGTACGTGCCGCCAACGTCCGGTGAGTCCGAGCATGGCGGTGGCAGTAGCAGTGAGTCCACAGATTCACCTGTAAAAGATACGCTGCAAAGAATTCTACAAAGGTTGATAGAGCAGGAGCAGGGTGTTGATTACATTACTTCTGCCATTCTTACCAGCAATCAGGAAAGTGTGGTTAAAATTCGCAATCGTGCCGTCATTCGCATACCGGCTCAACCGCTTCAGGAAAGCGTTGGACTGGGCATTGGCGCCGTGCGAGATCCAAAGAAATATGAGGCGGGTCGTCTGAAAGTGATTGGCGACATTTATGAGTTTAAGTTCGATAAACCTACGGTGCTTCAAAAGCCGGCGGAACTGACTGTTCGCTATAGTCTGGAAGAACTTCAGGATCCAAGTCGAGCGGCGATATACTGGTATAATGAACAGACGCATAAGTGGGAATATGTCGGTGGTCGCGTAGACCCGGCAGCAGGCACGATAACCGCTGCGTTGCCGCATTTTAGCAAATATGCCTTGATGTATAACGGTGATTTGCCGATGTTCGAGGATATGCCTGAAGCGCATTGGTCCCATGATATGGTGTACAGATTAGCTTCAATGGGAGTAGTGAATGGCGTGCCTTCCGGCAGTGGTTTAGCCTTTGAACCAGAGCGTTCCATTACGCGGCAAGAGTTTGCCAAAATCGCCGTGGGTGCCGAGGGCACAACGTCCGTCTCCACCTCACGCGAGATCTCACCTGAGTTCGTGGATCAAGAGTTTGTCGCTACGTGGGCAAAGCCATATGTCACAGCGGCCATTGAACAAGGATGGCTCGGAGGTACGACGAGAGATGGGAAACGATATCTGGACCCTACGGTACCGATATCCAGAGCGGAGGCCATTGCGATCATCGGCCGCATGATGAAGGTGGATACAGCTGCGGCGGGTGGTGCAGAGGATTCCTTCACCGATGCTGAAGCTATCCCCGGCTGGGCAAAGCCGTATGTGTCCATATTTGTGAAGCTAGGCGTCATTAGCGGATACCCGGACGGCTCGCTTCATCCGAAGGCACAGATTACTAGAGAAGAGGCAGCCGCCATGATTAGCAAAATGCTGGATGCCAAGAGAAGCAAATAGATAAAAGAAAAAGACAACCCTTGTGGTTGTCTTTTTTGCTTATTGCTTCCCATAGTGACCAGGAGAAATTCCAGTAATATTTTTAAACGTACGAATAAAATTGGCATAGTCATTAAAGCCAGACAAATGGCATGTTTCGGAGACCGAATGCCCCGTGGATAACAGTTGTTTGGCCTGAGCCACCCGTTTTAACAAAATATAACGATAAATGGTCCCGCCCGTTTGAAGCTTAAAGGTGCGGCTGAGATGAAATTTGTCCACGGATAACGCTTTGGCGATTTGATCCAGTGTGAGTTCATGAAGCAGATGATCGTCGATATAATGCATGACGGATTGAATCAACGTCGAGGTGATGCCAGGTTCAGCAAAGTTCGTTCTTCGGAAAACATCGTTCGTAAAAACGAGGAGTTGTGTCAGATAAGCAAAGGAAAGCACGTCGCTGCCATATGTCTTTTGATGGAGCACATCGGATAAACGCGATGCAATGGACAGGTACGCTTCGATCTGCGTTTCGTTTAGCTGGATGATATTGTTGAGGCCAGGTTGGCGATTCTGGAAGCAAGACAGCAAGTTCGTTTCGGATGAGCAAAAGGGCAGCACAATTCGCGGTTTAAAATGAACCGTCATGCGCTCATACGGTTGTGATGTGAGATTATGAACTTTATGAAGCTCATGATTATTAATGACTATCAGATTGCCTCTTTGCAGCGGATAGCAAAATTGATCGATAAACAAATTGATTTCACCGTTCAAAAACAAAAAAATCTCGTAGCTGTCATGAAAATGAAAGTCTTTCGTGGGGACGTAGGTAGAATTCGAATAATGCGCCAACAAATCGGCTTCTAAAGACTGGTAATATTTTGAATTCGTCGTCATAAGAGGTCCCTTTCCAGTTGCACAGTTGCCATATATTTAATATACGTTAACAATTCAATAATCGCAATAAATCACCCAATAATCGCAAACAAATTGCATCGATTCCAAAGTAAACTGGGTATAGCAAGAACTCAAAGAAAGTAGGGAGATAGCATGTTGCAGACAAGCGATCAAATTTGGTTGGAACAAGTCATTAGTAAAATGACAACGAAGATGGACCGGGTAAGTGAAAAATCAAGACATAAGATCCCCTATACCACGGTGAACGGCACGCATGACAATCGGATCGTGGACAACCCTTTAGGTATCGTTTCGAATGGGATTAACTGGTGGACGAATGGATTTTGGGGTGGTATGATGTGGCTCATGTATCACCAAACCGGCGATGAAACCTATAAAGAAATTGCCAATTACTCGGAAGACGCGCTGGACGAGTGTTTCCGTCAATATTATGGGCTGCATCATGATGTAGGATTTATGTGGCTGCCTACCAGCGTAGCGAATTATAAGGTAACGGGGAATCAGGAATCTCGCAAGAGAGCGATGCATGCTGCCAATCTGCTTGCTGGTCGCTTTAATCTGGCAGGCGGGTTCATCCGGGCATGGAATGAATCTGAATCTGGCGGCCGAGATACCCGCGGCTGGGCAATTGTAGATTGTATGATGAATTTACCTCTCTTGTACTGGGCCACGGAAGAAACCGGCGACCCGCGGTTCAAACAAATAGCCATGAAGCATGCCGATACCTGTATGAACGCATTTATCAGACCTGACGGTTCGGTTAACCATATCGTTGAGTTTGACCCTTTTCATGGGGGAGTAGTGAAAACTTACGGCGGACAAGGCTACGAAGAAGGTTCCTCTTGGACGCGGGGGCAGACGTGGGCGTTATATGGCTTCATCTTGAGCTACATGCATACGCAGAAGGAAGAATATTTGCATGCGGCCAAACGCGTCGCACATTATTTTATGGCTAACATTCCGGAGAACGGCATCATTCCGATTGATTTCAGACAGCCGAAAGAACCTGAGTACGAAGATTCCACGGCAGCAGCCATTGCCGCATGCGGATTAATTGAACTTGCCAAGATCGTCGGTCAGCACGAAAAAGATTTTTATATGAACGCCGCATTGAAGTTGTTGAAAACGCTGGACAATTCGCGCTGCGACTGGACAACGGATTCCGATTGTATACTGACTCACGGCTCGGCCGCCTATCACCACCCTGAGCGTCATACGGCAATCATATACGGAGATTACTATTTCATGGAAGCTATTTTCAAATTAAAAGGAAATGATTTATTTTTGTGGTAGGCAGTTAAAGGAGGAATTCCATGTCATTCAGAAAGAAGTTAAATGCGCTGTTTTTGGGATTTATGCTTGCTTTCATGGCAATTTCCTCCTTCATTAGTTATCTTGTTTCCAAACATTTGAATATCAGCAACATGATGCTTTCGAACGAAAGCGAACTGTCTATTAATCTAGAAACGATGGACAATGCCATTTATAAAAGCAAGGAAAAATTCCAATTATTTATGGATGACTTTCATTTTTATTATGATAACGCTATCACAGACGACAATATGTTAATAAAAAAGGCCTTTGACTTCAATTCCGAGCTGCGGACGTTTCTGTATTCGAATAGAGAGTTCAAAGGTCTCTTTTTGTACCAGAATCAAGTATTAATAGGAACTTCCTTGGCGGATGAAGTGATTTCCTATACAGACAACATGGATGAAAAAGCGGCTTCTCAATCGATCAATGAATACATATGGACGCAATTGAAAGAAGATGGGAAATATGGACAAAGCGATTTTTATGAAGAAAACTTACTCATTGCACCGATACAAGATGGCGCCTACATCATTGCGATATTGGATTATCAGAAGCTGCTCGAGCAAAGCGATCTGAAATTAATCAAGATTAACGCGAAAAATCAAGTGGTTTATGGGGAACAAGCGAAGCTCGAAGCGGTTCCTGACAAACCATTCATGGAGCTCCCGGACTCGGGGGCTATTCATACATCGCGGTATGAAAATCATATTGTCTCGATCATGAATAAACAGGGGGACAGGTACATTTTATGGAGGGAGATTAGTCAAGTTGACCGCAGCATCAATCAAATCATTTGGCGGCTGGTCGGTTACGGTTTGATGATTTTCATCCTATTTGCAGTCATTTCCCATATCAACTCGGGGTTAATTCTGAGACCTGTTTATGATTTCATATCGAAACTCAAGCAGGTCAAAGGATTTGAAGAGCGTGATTCGATTCACCGCTATATTACGACCTACAAAGAGCATTCCAGCGCCTATACAAAGCTGTTTCTGTTTTTCTCGATGATTATGATTCCTACCCTTTGCACCATACTGATTTCCTATCATTATTTTGTGCAAATTATTGAAGCGAACACCCGGCAGGATCACATCCAACTTTTCAAGCAAACCGCTAAAAACATTGAAAATAACTTGCAATCGTATCACTCCTATATGAGGTATTTGATTCTTAACGGAGAGATACAGGAGCTAATGGTCAAAGTAAACGGAGAATCGTTGCCAAGGACTAAGGAATTTGCAGATATTTTAATCAGGAAAGGTATCATCGATAAGAGCTTAAGTTACATTTCCATCTATGATGCCAATCACCGGCTTGTATTCTCGAATTCGAAAAATACACCGTCGGTTGCTCCTGAGCAACCTTTATTCGTGATGAAAAAGGAAATAAAATACTTAGGCAGTAAGGTCGATAAGTCGAACCTGTTCAAGTATATGGGATATATTGAATTCGGAATTAACAGTGTGCTGGACAACCAGCAGCATGCAAGCGGTACATCGGCCGTAGTTCTCATGAACCGTAAAACTGGCAGCGAAAATCTCCAAATGATCAGTTCACCCATGGATCATCCCTATACGGAATATATTCGCAATCACGCTAAGGAAATGATAGGCGATCCGATTGATTATAAATACATAACCGTAAAAGGTGTACAAACGTTGTTCTCTACGATCCCTATTGTTGACAAGGAAGAATGGAACTTGGGTTTGTTTGTTCCGGTGTCTTGGGAAGAGCAGCATTATATTTTTATCCTGTTATACTCGTTTGAGATTGGCTGTGTATTAGCCATCATTATTATCATCTCGATGTTAGCAGGAAAGCGAATGACTGCGCCTATACGCAGGGCCATTCATCTGATGGAGACCTATCCGCAAGATCAATCCATTCGGCTGCGTGAAACAGAACATGATTTTGAATTCGCCGTTCTGGCGGTCACGTTCAACAAGATGTTAAGCAGGCTGGAGGGATTGTCGACGGAATTAGTCAGGAAAGAAAACGAAAACCTGGCTATGGAGAAAAGAATCAACAAGCTCTTGTTTAAAGCGTTGCAGTCGCAAATTAACCCGCACTTTCTTCAAAATATTTTCACATCCATCATGCTGCTGCTCAGAACAGGGAAGTCGGAGGAAGCGAGCAGCATGCTTGTTGCAACGGCCAAGTTTTTGAAATCCGGCTTATCCGGGTCAAGGGATTTGGTAACCCTTGAGGAGGAACTCGAGCATGTCCATCATTATGTGCAAATTCAGAACATTCGGTTCGATCGGCAGCTGCTTTTTTACGCTGAAGTGGACAAAGTTTACTATAAAGTTTTAATTCCTAAGTTTATTTTTCAGCCGATTGTCGAAAACGCTATTCATCATGCGATGGAGAAAAACCAGTTATTATCGATCAAAATCTCCAGCGAAATGGAAAGTGGAAACTTAATGATCATGATCGAAGATGACGGCAAAGGAATGGATCCGGATCAGCTGGCAAACACCATTCAGATGATGCGCAATAACAAACAATCTGTTCATTGTGGTTTATCCAATGTCCACGAAAGGTTGAACCTCGAATTTGGCGAGGCCTACGGATTAGAAATCAAGAGCGTATACGGGGCAGGCACACAAGTTAGAATGAAAATTATTTTGTAAATGGAGAGGCTGGAGCGATGGACAAGTTTACACTGATGATCGTAGATGATGAGAAAATAATCAGAGATGGGTTGCAAAACTCTATAAATTGGGAGGGACTGGGATTCGAGGTGGTAGCGGCGGCTGCTGACGGGGAAGAGGCCATAGAACTTTTCCAAGCGCATAAGCCTCAAGCCGTTATTATGGATATCCATATGCCTGTCATGTCCGGACTTGAAGTGTTGGAGAAGTTTAAGTATGAGCATCCCGATACCGAGGTTATCCTCCTCAGTGGCTACGACGAATTCGCATATGCCAAAAAGGGCATTCAGGAAGGCGCGTTCGACTACATCATTAAACTTTATATGTTTCCGGAGCTGGAGGAATCTTTAAAGAAACTGCATCAAGCTTTGTCCCACAGATTGGATGAGACCAGGAAATATAATCAGCTTCTGTTGCTGAAAAATGACTATCTATTTCAGCAATTAATGAAGGGAATCACACCAATCGAGCTTAATCAAGCTGCGCAGGAATCTTATTATTATGTAGCTAGTATCTGGCTTCCTTCGCTTCCATCCGTGCTCCCGGATGTTATTAGCCGAATCTCGCTCCCTTTAAAGCTTTTGATGAAACAGGGGAACGGTTATGTTCACCTTATATTGTATATGGCCGAAGAAGAGAAACAGTTCTTTCATCAGAAATTGGTTACATCGATCCGCATACTGGAGACGCAGTTAAACGATAATGCGATCACCGCCTACAAAGTCGGAATTAGCAGTTTCAAGCCTCAAGTAGCGGAGATTCCTCAATTGTACAGAGAAGCGATGAAGACGATCGATTATCTGAGACACGGAGATCCGGAAAACTCGGAACGATCTCTATTGTTTTACGAAGATTGGCGTGGACAGGATATAAGCCTCAATTTTAGCAGGATTCCCGATATGCATTGGGTCAACTGGGTCTATTCGGGAGACGATATTAATCTGATCAGCTGGATGAAGATGGTATTTGCCGAAGCCTGCGTAAACAAACAAATAACGCTATCGGATATGAAGTACTTATGTGTCCAAATCGCTGCACAATTTGAAAAAATGACGAAAGATCATGAGATGGCATTCAATTCTTTGCATGAATTTGATTCGCTCGTGGAGCTGGAAGCTTACATGATCCTTTTTATAAAAGAGAGATGCGTTACGGCTAGTCATAGAATGCAGCTGCAGAAGAGCGAAAGCATAGCGGCTGTAAAAGAATACGTGGATGAGATGTATAGGACCAACTTGATCCTGGAGGACGTCGCCAAGCAGTTTTATTTCAGCACCGGCTACTTATCCTCGAAGTTCAAGGAGTACACCGGCATGACATTCTCCAAATATATAATGACCAAACGGATCGAGACAGCATGTACATTGCTAGTTGGAACGGAAATGAAAGTTTACGAGATTGCCAATGAAGTAGGATATTCGGATGAGAAGCATTTCAGCAAGCTGTTCACACAAATAAAAAATACGGGGCCAAGGGAGTATCGTAAGCATAACAAATTCAATGGAGGGTAATAGGATTGTAAAATAACCCACCTTTTATCCGGTTTTCACCTTCTGTTTTTCATTGGTAGGTAAACGTATACTTGGATCATGAAATGTATGCGGTTACAACCAAAGGGGAGATAAGATGAAGCTAAACAAAATGGATAAAATTCAGGGGCTGTATGCTAAGTATCAAATCTTTCTTTTTATTATCCCGGCTATCCTGTACTACTTTGTTTTCAGGTACAAACCTTTGTACTTTATCCAGATCGCCTTCAGGGACTATAGAATTACACGTCCTTTGGAGCAAAGTCCATGGGTCGGATTTGACCATTTTATGACCTTATTCCATTCGACCGATTTTCAACAAGCGCTGGCCAACACATTGATTATCAGTTTCTATAAGATCTTGTTTGGTTTTCCGGCGCCAATCATTTTAGCGTTGATGTTGAACGGTTTGAGAAACGCAATTTTCAAAAGAGTTAGCCAGTCTATCTTGTATCTTCCCCATTTTATTTCTTGGTCGGTCCTAGGAGGAATCATTTACAGTTTATTATCTGTCCATGATGGGCTAGTCAATGAAATTGTGAAAGGGTTCGGTCACGAGGCGATCTACTTTATGGGGAGCAAGGAATATTTTCGCGCGATTCTGGTTGCGTCGGAGGTATGGAAGACGATGGGCTGGGGAACCATCTTGTATTTGGCTGCTTTGACCCGCATCGATGTGTCGCTGTACGAAGCAGCCCGTGTTGACGGTGCCTCTCGTTCACAGCAGTTGTGGCATATTACGCTGCCAGGCATCTCAACAACGATCGTGGTGCTGTTCATCATCAATATCGGTCATTTACTTGATGTAGGTTTTGAGCAGATTCTGGTGATGAGTAATCCCATGGTCACAAGCGTGGCAGATATTATCGATACCTATGTATTTCGGGTAGGGCTTCAAGAAGGCAAACATAGTTTAGCCACTGCGGCCGGGCTTTTCAAAACATTGGTGGCAGCTATTCTCGTTTATTCGGCGGATCGGTTGGCCAAAGTTATTGGGCAGAGGGGGATTATCTGATGGCTAATACGAGCCTGGTTCGTAAACATTCAACAGGGGATACATTGAACATCATCATCATGTTATTGTTGTGCGCCATCATGCTTTATCCATTCTGGCAGACCGTAGTTGCTTCCTTCATGTCGGAATCCGAGTACTTAACTTCGCGCTTCAAAATGATTGTAACTATGCCCACTTTAGCTTCGTATAAACAGGTTTTTCAAGACGGTACAATCTTCATCCATCTCAGGGTGACGTTCTTAATTACGGTAATAGGTACGGTCGTCGCGTTATTTATGACCGCATATTCCGCTTACGGATTATCCAAGCCGTTCAAAGGTTCCAAAATCATTATGTTTCTGATCGTCATGACGATGTTCATGAATGCCGGCTTAATTCCTGATTATATGAATTACAAGGAGCTAGGGCTAATCAATCATTTTGCCGTATATATACTCCCTTATATGATCAATACCTTTTATTTAATTATTATGAGATCAACTTTTATGGAGTTCCCGAAAGAATTGGAGGAGGCAGCCCGTATCGACGGCTGTAATGATTTCCGTATCTTCTTTACGATTGTTTTACCGTTATCCAAGCCGATATTGGCGGCAATCGGATTGTTTTTCATGGTGTCCTTCTGGAACACCTATATGCAATCGGTCTTTTTTATTACCGACAAGGAGTTAAAAACAGTTCAGGAATATTTGCAAAAAATGATTACCAGTACACAGGATTTGGAATCTATTATGCTGGCTGAATCGGGAGAAGAAGGTTTTAGTGCAGAGACAATTCGTTTTGCGAATATCGTTATGGTTTTGTTGCCAATTATCACGGTCTATCCTTTTTTACAAAAATTTTTCGTAAATGGCATCATGATGGGGTCTTTGAAAGGTTAGTTCTCCAAAACTTAGAGACAAGAAAGGGTGTTTATGTATGATTGCAAGAAAAATAACCGCTCTAACGCTAATCCCCGTATTGGCGATTTCTCTGTTCGGGTGTTCGAATAACTCTGCAAATCCGGAGTCTACTGGTACCAAGAATCCGGATTCCGCTGCAGGAACCGGTAAAATAAGTTTAGCGAAGAAGTATGACATCAAGTGGTTCCAATGGGGACCACGCGATATTCAACCCGATGACGCCATTATCAAATATTTGAACGAAAAATTTAATGTGAATATTAAAGTAGAACGGATCTTGGCCAAAGAATACCAGAAAAACCTGGAGCTAAAAATTGCGGCAGGTGATATGCCGGATGTGTTTCGATATTCGCTTAGCTCTGGAGCGCATATTTACAGCCAGCTGAAGGAAGACGGATTCTTGATGAATTTCACAGAGTACGCCGATAAGTATGACTTGAAAGGATTGAAGTCCTATATAGACCGACCCGGGACAGAGGAATTCCGTGAGGAGAACGGGGTATTTCAGTTACCGTCTCGCAAAGCCTCCGTCGTTCCCAATGTCATGGTGATTCGTCAAGATTGGTTGGATCAACTTGGATTGAAGAAGCCCACGACGATGGACGAATTCAAATCGGTGCTCAAGGCTTTCAAAGACAATAAAATGGGTGGCGCCAATACTGTGCCCGTAACGTTTGCGCTCGGATATGGGGCATTTCTGGGTTTATCTACTGGCTTTACCGGAGCTAACAACTGGGGGAAAGTAGACGGCAAATGGTCCTATGAAGCTGTTATGCCGCAGTATCAATCCTTCCTGCAATTTGCTCGTGAATTGTATGGCGAAGGTTTAATCGACCGGGAAGTGTTTACCTCGAATGAAGCTCAAGCCAAGTCTAAATTTATCACCGGAAGTGCCGGGGTCATCGTCGCTCCTACGGAAAGATACGTGGCGATTGAAAAGGATTTGGCAGAATCCAATAAAAATGCCAAACTGTCGCTGCTCATTCCGATGCCTAAAGGGCCGGCTGGAGATACGGGGAGAGTAGATGCTAGCAATACGGAGCCTATTGTTGTCATTAAGAAAGACAGGGATGAAGATTTTCTGGCAAGAGTTGCCGCTATCATTGACTATACCCATTCTGAAGAAGGGATAAAGATACTCAACTACGGAATAGAAGGGGTCCATTATAAAATGGAAAACGGCAAGATGGTTAGAACGGCGCTCTATGAACGGGACATCATTCCGTCATTGGGGCACTTAACAGCCATGACCACAGATTATTCGTTAGCGGCACAAGACGTAGAAGGCGCATTGAAGGAAAACGTGGAATACTCCTTGAAATCCGGTATTGCACCGCCGTTTACAGCCTTGACTTACGGAACCTCGAAAGATTTAGTGCCGTCCATTGATAAAAAATACAATGAATGGATGATCAATTTTGTGACGGGGGCCAAGGATATTAACGCAAACTGGGCTCAATATGTGAAAGAGATGAATGATGCCGGGTTAAGCAAGCTGACTGCAGCCGTCGAACAAAATACGAAGAAATGGGGGAAATAGATCCCATGACGCAGCAAAAGCCTAACGTGATTATCATTATGGCTGATCAATTGAGATATGATGCCATAGGAACATATACGCCTAACTTAAATGATTTAAAAAAGGATTCCGTTGTTTTCAACAGAGCCTACTGCGCTTCTCCGATATGCGTCCCCGCCCGGGGAGCATTCTTTACGGGGAGGTATCCCAACGAAACCGGGTGCTTGATCAACCCTTGGGCGCAGCAGGATCGGATGAGCGGGATGGTTAAGGAAGGGACTCCCCATCTGTATCAGCTGATGGAGCAAGATTGGGACAGCTGGCATACCGGGAAACAGCATTTATTTTATTCGGTTAAGCCTGAACAGCAAGCTGAATCGCTAACCCATTGGGATACTGAAGACAATTACACGGAGTACTTGAAGGAGCATGGGAAACAAGCTCCAGGAGGTCCGAGGTTCAAGGGGCTTGTTCCTGAAATGGTAAGCGGTCAGCGTACCACGGTCAAAAGCTACTCCATTCCCGCAATGGACCGCTATACGGAAGGGTTGGACTATTTTTTTGACGGATACATTACTAATCGTTCATTAGAGGCTATTACTTCTAGAAACACGGAGAAACCATTGTTTTTAAGCGCCATGTATTTGGCTCCTCACCCGCCGTATCACCTTCCAGAGCCATGGTATTCCATGATCGGGGAGGAAGAGATCGAACTGCCTGACAATGTCGGAGTCTGGTATCCGGACCAATCGCCTTTGCAAATGTACAATTTGACAGGCGTGCTGGGAACCCGTTACTCGCGTGAGGAATGGCGGTCCATCTGGGCCAAATATCTCGGTTTGGTCAACTTGCTCGATGATGGCGTCGGCCGTGTGATTGATGAGTTGAAGAGGCAGAACCTTTACGACAATTCGCTCATCATCTTCACCAGCGATCATGGGGAAATGTTGGGATCCCATCGTTTATGGCAAAAATTTTGTATGTATGAGGAATCGGTGCGAACACCATTATGGATAAAATTTCCAAAAACGTTTGATCCTGCGGTCCGTGAAGTGAATGAGACGGTCAGCTCGATGGATGTTTTACCGACATTATGCGAATTTCTCGGTTTGGATAAGCCTGAAGTTTTGTCCGGCAAGTCCTTAATGCCGCTGATTCATGGTGGGCAACAAGACAGGGAAGCCATTTATATTCAATATGACGGAAACGGGTCATTAGGAAATTTCCAACGGTGTATCGTCAAAGGGAAATATAAACTGATCGTCGATCTGTTCAAGGACGAAACGTTTCTGGAACTATACGACGTCGTGAACGATCCGCAGGAGACAACGAATTTGGCCGTTTCCGGCGATCATGCCCATGAATTGAACGAGCTTGTCGCCATGCTGAAGGAACATATGAAACGAACAGGTGATCATCTTGCACTGGATATCGATATCGATTTAGCCAAGCGAAACGCTAATTAAAGGAGTGGTTTATTTGAAAATTTCTGAGCATTTTCCCGCATACACCGATTTTAGTCCGCTTGTCCCTGTAAAATGTATAACGCCACGAACAGAGGGCTGTTTTCACCGGTTTTTTGATACATCGCCGGTGAGTCCGTCCGGGCGTTATGTCGCCTTGCTGCAGATGCCTCAGGAGCATCGTCTTCCTGAGCCGGGAGAAGCGGCCAACATCGTACTCGTCGATTTACATACGGCAGAAGAGCGGGTTGTCTCGCAAACATGCGGCTGGGAGCCGCAGCTTGGAGCTAATATCAACTGGGGAGCGGATGACAACTCCATTTTTTACAATGATGTGAATACGACGACGTGGGAACCGCTTTGCGTACGTTTAAATCCGCATACCGGAGAAAAGCGGTTGATGCCGGGAAGTATATACCGAATATCTCCGGATGGCAAAACGATTATTTCCGCTTGTCCGAAGAGGATGCGGCGAACGCAATTAGGATACGGCATTATCGTTCCTGATGAGCAAATTCCGCGCAACTACGGTTTTCGAGATGACGATGGTCTCTATGCCCTGGATACGGAAACCGGGGAGAGGAAGCTGCTGGTTTCGATAAAGGATGTATTCGATCGTGCCGAACCGTCTATTGATAAGGCTTTGTATGAGCATGGCGAATGTTATGGATTTCATTGCAAATTTAATCCGCAAGGCGATCGCATCCTGTTTACGATGAGATGGTTTCATACGGAACAGGAGCAGCCGTGGAACATGATTTCTCAAGGGTTGAAGTACTGGGTTATCACGATGAAGGCGGATGGCAGTGATATCCGTGTTGCAGTAGGCCCAGAACAATGGGATAAGGGAGGCCATCATATTAATTGGTATCCTGACGGCGAGCGGCTTTCGATGAATTTGTGCCTCGATGGCGACAAACAGCTGTATCTGGTTCAAGTGAATAAGGATGGCACGAATATTGGCAAAATCATCGACTCGATTCCAGGATCCGGGCACCCGACGGTCCATCCTAACGGAAGACATATCGTGACCGACTCCTATGAGCACGAGAAAGTGGCTTTCGGTGACGGTACCGTTCCTTTGCGCCTTATCGATCTTCAGGAAAAAAGCGAAGCGACTATCGTACGAATCCCTATCGGCAATCCGGGAACGAAAGTATCAGGCGTGCTTCGCGTTGATCCACACCCTGCTTGGGCGCCGGACAATAAGCATCTTGTTTTTAATGGATATGTAGATGGTACCCGCCGTGTATTTATAGCTGACTTGTCGGGCTTGGTCTAAGTTGGAAATAGAATCCATAAACTTGCTTAGATGGAGGTTACGCGGATGAGAAATGAAAAACCGAATGTCATCCTCATTATGGCGGATCAATTGAGACTGGATGCCATCGGCGCCCATACGCCAAACATCAATCGCCTGAAGGAAGACGGCATCGTATTTGAAAGAGCATATTGCGCTTCTCCTATTTGTGTCCCTGCACGCGGAGCCTTCTTTACCGGCATGTATCCTAACGAAAACGGTTGTTTAATTAACCGGGGGGAGGATATGTACGCCCTGGTAAGGCCTGACATCGACCATTTATACAGGCTTATGGATCATACGTGGGACAGCTGGCATACCGGAAAACAACATCTGCGGATGAAACCTGGCGTGGATGAATCTCCTGACAGCCAAACGAACTGGAGAAAACTTGAGGGCAGGTACGAAGCTTTTTTGAAGGAAAATCTTAAACGAGTGCCTGGTGGACCGAATTATCGGGGGATCGTGCCGGAAATGGCATATGGAAAGATAACGCGTCCTAGATCGTATTCCATACCTGCGGTTGGTTTGTACGAAGAAGGTCAGGAATTCTTCATTGACGAGTTTATCGCCAGAGACTCTGTGGAAGCGATTCGAAATCGAGATCGCAGTAAACCGTTTCTGCTTAACGCGATGTTCCACGCTCCCCATCCCCCTTTAGAAATTCCCGCCCCTTGGTTTGATTTGATCAAATCGGTGGATTTGCCTGAGAATGTCGGGGAGTGGTGCCGGACTCAGTCACCGCTTCAGTTATATAATTTGACGGGCGCTATAGGAACTCGATACACAAGGGACGATTGGAAGCAAATATGGAAGGTCTATTTGGGTTTGGTCTCGCTGCTGGATCAATGCGTCGGCCAGATTATCGAGGAATTGAAGCGAGAAGATCTTTATGATACAAGTTTGATTATTTTTACGAGTGACCACGGTGAAATGCTTGGTTCTCACGGATTGTGGCAAAAAATGTGCATGTATGAAGAATCCGTTCGTACACCGCTGTTTATGAAATTTCCAGCTGATTTCCAACCGGCTGTAACCTCTTGCCGCTCATTGGTCAGCAGTATCGATGTGCTGCCGACCCTATGCGATTATGCAAAAATACAGCTGAGTTCTCCTATGTCCGGTCAATCACTCATGCCATTAATTGCTGGCAATACGACAGGACGCGAGAGAATCTTCATTCAATACGATGGCAATGGTGGAAGGGGCAACTTTGGGCGTTGTATCGTCGAAGGCGATTACAAGCTGATCGTCGATATGTTTAAAAATGAAACGTACATAGAACTGTACAACGTAATCAAGGACCCTCAGGAGAGAGAGAATCTTGCCTTTCAGGAGCAGTGTTACCGCGAGCGAATTGAACAAATGCTGCTGCATTTGAGTGAGCATATGCAAGCTACGAATGATCTGCTGGAATTGCCGAATCAAATCTACGACCGGTTTCTACAGGACTACACGGAGGTTATGTCATAAACGAAAGGAGGTACTGAAGTATGGAACAAATCCATGTTCGAACTGTCCATTCACATAAGGAATTGGAAGAAATCTACGAGATATGGGATACGGTCTTTCCGCGAGGAAAAAGCTTCTTTCAAGATCGATTGGAGTTTGATAGCACCTATTCCACAGATACAACGTGGGTTGCGGTTGTAGATGGCGTAATAGCTGCGGCAATCCAGTTGTTCACATTTCGCATACGCTTCGGATCATTGGAATTAAAGCTTGGTGGCATAGGCAGCGTGGCCACATTGCCTGCATACAGAAAGCGAGGTCTGGCACAGTGCATTCTACGCAGGATATCGGAGTATATGAAACAAAATGGCTACGATTTATCACTTCTGAATACCAATATTCTATCCTTTTACGAGCAGGTGGGTTGGTTTCCTTATTCGAAAAAAGTATGGAGAGCCAAGGCTGAAAACATCATGCAGCTTGATCATTTGACCTTATACGCGATAAGAAGGTATGAAGATACCGATCTTGAATCGATCATGGCGTTGTATGAAGAGGCGAACAGAGAGCTGTACGGAAGCGTTATCCGCCCGAAATCATATTGGCTCGGCCAGCAACAATGGAAAACGGTCCAACCCCATCAGTTTCTGGTGGCTGAAACCGAGGGAACTGTAGTAGCCTTTTTGCGATATAAAAAAAGCAATGGAAATCAGATGCAGTTAGCGGATTGCTGCTGCTTGCCCGGACATGAGGAGGCTGCGCGCTCTTTGCTATGTCGAGCTGTGTCAGAGCATCCTGAAGATTCGAGCATAAGCGCTTATTTGCCTGATCGCCACGCGCTAGAGGCATGTTTCCGCCAACACGGCAATCTCCAAATAGAAACCAATAGCATGTGGAAAATTGTTGATTTTGGCTGTTTACTTAGCAAGCTCGCTCCCGAATTTTCTCGACGAATGCTGCAAGGCCAGGCAAAAGACAACTTGGTTTTGCCTGCAGCGCTTCTGGTGGGGCTTGGGGATCAGGAGTTGATGATTCGCATGCGGGAGGAGGAGGTGGAAGTTGTAAGGGCATTGGCGTCTACAGCGTATAATATTTCGCTGCAGCTTGACGAGGCTCAATGGATCATGCTGCTTTTGAACGGATACAGCACCTTAGAAGACCAGTCTACCGAGGGCATGCCATATCTAAGTGTACTTTTCCCGGAAATTTCATCGGTGTTTTGGAACGCCGATAATTTCTGATTGCTTGCTAATAACCGAAGTAGCGACAACAAAAAGAAGACCCTTCTGCCCAAGCGATTGGGGGCGGAAGGGTCATTGTCGTCATTTTTCCTTTCTATTTCAGCCATGATGTGGCGGTGGACGGTGAGTTTTTGTGAGGAAAAAATTGATTGCCTTATTTATTATATTTCTATTGCTGCCATCACTGATACTTTCAAAAATCTGGTTTGACCGAACATCCGATACCATCGTGGACGTGTCCAAAGTATTTAATGAGCAGCTTGTCAGGCAGCTAAATAATCAAATCAATGATTATTTTCAAGATTTGGAGCGATCCACAATGCCTTTAATTGCTCACCCGCTGGTGAAAGAATTTATGCTTCTTCAACCGGATCAAGCTTACAAGCAGTTTATTTTAACTAGAGATATTCAAAATGAATTGCTCCAACAAATTGTATTTGGTCGTCCAGAAGTTTATTCCCTAACGATCTACTCTGCTAATGGTTTGCAAATCTCCAATCATGTCGCGCTGCCAAGTCAGGATGATTATGAAAGCTATCTAAGAAATACAAACTTGGGGAATTACAATGTCATGGGGATTCGATGGATGAATAACACTCCATTGCTTACCATTACGAGGAAGTTTACGGATACCACACTGTATCAGACAAGTGGGGTTTTAGTGTTTAATATAAGGCTTAATGAAATATGGAATAAAGTGAATAACATTCAAACCGGTATGAAAGGAAAGTTGTGGATCCTCGATGCCAACCATCGTGTTATTTACGACGCTGGTCATTATGACAAATTAGGCTCTAATATGCCGGATTGGTTTAGCCAAGGGATACAAGCCTTGAAACCGGATGAACCCTTTTTGCATGATGAAAAAGGGGTAACGAATATCGTTAATTACAATACTTCTGAATCTACTCGCTGGACGATCGTATCTGAATTCCCGATCCATGAGTTTAGCAAAGGATTGATTGTACTAAGGGACCATTCGATCTGGATTCTGTTAATGATCACTTTTGTGGCCTGTATCATTATTGGCGGCTATGCTTTTTATCTCACCAATTCACTAAGCATCTTGGAAAGGCTTATGCGCAAAGCACAGGATGGGGATCTGCTCCTTGCAGCTCCGCACCGCCGGGAAAAAGAAATAGGCAGCCTGTTCGTAGGCTTTAACCAAATGATCGGGGAGCTTCGGCGCCTTATCCTGGAAGTGCATGCCGGACAATTGCGAGAGAAAGATTTGCTGCTGCGGCAAAAAGAGTCTGTGTTACGAGCGCTTCAGTCCCAGATCAATCCGCACTTTTTATACAATACGCTGGAGATTATTAATTCTCATGCTATTCTCCAAGGCGTAATGCCTGTTAGTAGAATGGCTACTGCACTAGCCGATATGTTTCGGTATTGCATGAAAGATTCGATGCAAGTTGTCAACTTGACAGAGGAATTAGAACATATCCGTACGTATCTCGAAATTCAAAAGGAAAGATTTCCCGAATTAACGTGTGAATTTCTTTTTGACATGACCGCTGCTTCATCGATTTCCATTTGCCGGCTTTCGATACAGCCCTTAATCGAGAATTGTTTTATTCATGCTTATGAGAATCAAATGCTTCCACCTGATTTTATTAGGCTTACAGGGGATATTCAGAATGGAAAATATGTGATCAGGATTACCGATCACGGTGGAGGGATGCCGGATGACGTACGGGGCAGATTCAATTCGGCATTTAAAGAGCCATACAACGATCATGACAATAGGAATGATGGCGTACATAGTCATATCGGCTTGATGAACGTTCATTCCAGGTTACGATTGACGTTTGGTTACCCTTACGGTTTACACATCGCGAAATCGAATCCTACCGGGACCATCGTGGAGGTTGTTATACCTCTAGAACAAGGAAGAAAGGATGAATCCGCATGATCCGTACCGTCATTATTGAGGACGAAGCTTTAATTCGGAAAAGTTTAAGTAAATTGGTTTCGGAATCTTCTCTTGGCTTTGATGTTATAGGCGAGGGGGCTAATGGTGTTGAAGGCTTTGACCTGGTTAAAAGTGCTCGTCCCGACTTACTGATTACAGATATAAAAATGCCGCAGATGAATGGATTAGACTTAATTAAAAACATCAAATCACTAGGAATTCACTGCGAGTTTATCATATTGTCCGGTTACAGCGATTTTAGTTTTGCTCAGGAAGCGATACATTATGGTGTCAGTGATTATTTGCTTAAACCGATACGGCCGGAACAACTCAGGCAAACCTTACATAAAGTCAAAGTCGAAGTGGAAAAGCATCAGATTGATTTGAACGAGTATAGCGAGTGGCTGCTTTATTGTACGGAGGAAGCGAAGAATATGGCACACTTCATATGGAATGTGAATGAAACCGAGGTTATGAAGACGATTGATGATTTTAATAAGAAATGGATAGAGCGCCAAGGAGTGAATTCGCAGTATAAAGTGCGGAGCATTGAACTTTTAAGCAGAATCTATTCCTGTCTATGCAATGATTTCGGAGCCAAGAGATTTGATTACGATAATAAATTAACAATTCTTTTTGAAAAAAGTAGGGAGGAAGTACAAGCTTTAAATAAGCTTATTATCAGCACGTGGCTTCAAGCGGTGCGTGAAACCCGGAATTATGGCGCGCATCTGAGCATCAAACAAGTTACCGCATTTATCGAAAATAATTATAAGAATAGTGAACTCTCCCTGCAGATGGTCGCCGACCAAGTCAAATTATCCGTCCCCTACCTCAGTCAGGTATTTAAACAGAGTACAGGCATCTCTTTTTCTCAATATCTCATTCAAACGCGTATGGAGAAGGCGAAGCAACTATTATCCGAACCTGATTGCAAGGCCTATGAAATCCCGGATCATATTGGCTATACGGATTATCCCCATTTTACGAAAAGCTTTAAAAAGTACTTCGGTATTTCACCACGTGAGTTTCGGGCACAAAAATAAAGCGCATACATTACCTTATAAAAACACAACTAGCAGAAGGAATACCATGTACGTGCCTCCTGATTTCTTCTAGTATGGAGTTATCAAATAGGACATCAGGAGGTTCCCATGAATACGAAAGCGCCCCCAATTCATTTGATTAACATGGAAGCAAGAAGAAAAAGGAGCAGACTTTATTATTTAAAACATTGGCAATTATACGGCATGATCATGCCTGGGATCGTGTTTTTCCTTCTCTTTAAGTATGTCCCGATTCTGGGAAGTGTGATTGCCTTTCAGGATTACAATGTTTACAAAGGGATCATGGGAAGCCCGTTTGTTGGATTAAAGCACTTCGAAACGCTGTTCACGTATCCTGAATTTGCGAAAATTCTCAAAAACACCGTGCTCATTAGCATATATCAGCTTGTGTTTGGTTTTCCTGCTCCGATTATACTAGCTTTGTTTTTGAATGAAGTTAGGAAAATGTGGTTCAAACGTTCTGTACAAACCATCGTTTATCTCCCGCACTTTTTGTCTTGGGTAATCGTAGGTGGCTTAGTTATCAATGTGTTATCGCCAAATTACGGCATTATCAATGAGCTTTTGGAATTTTTGGGGATGGAGCGAAAATTTTTTATGCAGCAGCCTGAATTTTTTCGATCTATCGTCGTTGCTTCAGGTATTTGGAAGGAAGTCGGTTGGAACGCCATTATTTATCTCGCCGCTCTGGCTAGCATCAACACCGAGATGTATGAGGCAGCCGACGTAGATGGTGCCGGCAGATTCCGCAAGATGATAAGTATTACATTGCCATCGTTATTACCAACCATTATGATTTTGTTCCTGCTAAGAATTGGACATTTGTTAGATTTAGGATTTGAACAAATTTATATGCTGATCAATCCACTCGTTGCAGATAAAGGGCAGATTATCGACACGTATATTTATAGCGTTGGTTTACTAGGCGGGCAATACAGTTATACAACGGCAATCGGGATTTTTAAATCCGTAGTTGGTTTGATGCTTATCCTCAGTTTTAACCAGATAAGTAAAAGAACGACCGGAGAAACCTTATATTAAACAGGGGTGAAGAGATGAGAAAAAGGCGATCTATATTCCCGATGATGAATGCGATCCTACTGACTGGTATCAGCTTGTTCATGCTTGTTCCTTACCTCAACATATTGGCAGGCTCTTTCAGCAGCGGGCAGGCCATTCTGCAAGGTAAGGTCTCCATCTTTCCTGTCAACTTTACACTCGATCATTACTTGGCTGTGATGAATAATAAGGCGATTTGGAAAGCTTTTGGTGTCACCGTATGGGTAACGGTTGCCGGCACCTGCTTAAGTCTTTTGTTCACTTCGCTGATGGGATATGGATTATCCAAGTCCCACTTAAAAGGCCGCGGTTTCATCATGATTATGGTTATTATCACCATGATTTTTCCAGCTCCACTGATTCCGTCCTACCTTGTTGTGAAGTCATTCGGCCTATTGGATTCATTAAGCGCTCTCATTATTCCCGGCTTAATTAGCGCGTTTAATCTGGTCATCATGATAACCTTTTTCAAAGGCATACCGGAGGGACTTACAGATGCGGCAACCATTGATGGATGTGATGAATTTCATACTTTTGGAAGAATCATTATGCCGCTTTCTTTACCTTCTTTAACGACGATTGGCCTGTTCTATGCCGTTGGTTATTGGAACGGGTACATGAATGCCATTATGTACTTGAGAGATCCTGGTCTTTTCACTTTGCAAGTGAAATTACGCCAACTACTTGTAGAGAATGATGCGGGCAGCATGGGATCAGGTATGCTGATGTCCATTGAAGGAATACGAATGGCAACGATTATTGTTGCTACTGTGCCAATTTTATTGATTTATCCTTTGATCCAGAAACATTTTATCCAAGGCGCCATGATTGGTTCTGTCAAAGGTTAACAAATAAGATAACAGGGGAGTGGGACCGAATGAAAGCAAACAAAAAAGTAGTTGGAACACTTTTGGTTACTGCCATGATTTCCGCTTGTAGTAATCATTCCGAGGAAGGCAAAAGTTCGCCGGATGGACAGGGGATTCCCTCCATAAAAATTACAATGAACTCCAGATCACTTCCTTATGTTGAAGCTTCTCCTAATATTAATGAAGACATCTATGTTAAAAAGCTGGAGGAACTATCCAAAACAAATCTCAATATCGAAATCATTCCGGCAACGGACTTTGATCAAAAACTGAATTTACTGCTTGCTGCCAATGAAAAACTGCCAGACCTTCTTGAAATATCAGCCATTAATACGAAAGTGTCCTCACCTGCTGTAAATAATGGAGCTTTCACGGAACTGAACGATCTGATCGATAAATTTGGTCCTAATCTTAAAAGTAATATCCCGAAAGAAGTATGGGATTCCCCGACAATAAGCAAGGACGGAAAAATATATGCGATACCGGCCATGTCGGGCACGACGCGTAACCAGGTTGTCTTTATGCGGAAAGACTGGCTGGATAAACTTGGCTTACAGGTACCCAAAACGATAGAAGAATACATCAATGTATTGACTGCATTTCGCGATAGGGACCCGAATGGCAACGGTAAAAAGGATGAAATTCCATTTTCGGGACGCAAAAATTTAAGAGTTGCCGAGGCATTTTTTGGAGCCTATGATGTCAATCCTGGCGAAGGAATCTCTGCGGGTACTTGGAAGTACAAAGATAACAAACTGGTGCCTAAATTCATTTTGCCGGAAATGAAAGATGCTTTGAAAATTTATCAGTCTATGTACAAAGAAAAGCTCCTTGATAATGAAGTGTTTGTACAAGAAGGCAAGGATTGGGATGCGAAGATTAAGGGCGCTGCACGTGTAGGCATGTGGATACATGATCCGGGTTATCCCGACAAGTGGTTGGCCGAGGTACAGAAAGGGGAGCCTACCGCTGAAATTATCAACATCCCATCGCCCATTGGTCCAGACGGAAAAGGCGGAGCGGACATTGTTTCCCCGATCAGATCGGCTTATGCGATCCCTGCCAGCAGTAAAAAAGCCGAGGACGTTATTAAATTTTTGAATTGGTTTTACTCGAAAGAAGCGAATACATTCCTGACTTATGGCATTGAGGGGGATGACTATACCGTAAACAACGGGAAGATCGACTATAAATATCAGACAACGGCGGATGGCATTAACAAGGAAAATATGCACTTGATGTTCCTGCAAATTACCGGCCAACCCTATATCACGAACGAAGATTTCATGAAAGGCCGCCCACACGGTGATCTGATTACGAACGCTGCGAAAGTTGCAAACAGTGAAGGCCGGGTGAATGATGGACTTGATATGCCGCTTCCTTCCATTATGTTGTCGCAACCTGAGCTCGCCAAAAACGGATTGTTTATGGAAACGGCAGCGAAAATCATTGTTGGCCAGGAAAGTATCGACTACTTTGATAAATTCGTTGCAGACTGGCAAGCGCGTGGCGGCAACAAAGCAATTGAAGAGGCGACCCAATGGTATCAAAAAAATAAAAAATAAACGTTTCGTATTCTTGGGGGGAAATGTAGAATGAGCAACCAATTATCAGTAGATATTGAATTTCAGCATAACCATCATCACGAGCTTCCTGTTACGGCTATAATTGTAGGGGCCGGCCACCGCAGCTTAATTTACGCTTCTTTTGCAGAGGTTTATCCGAAACGTTTCAAAATTGTCGGAGTGGTAGAGCCGGATAGCGAGCGCAGACATTTAACCAAAGAGCGTTTCGGATTATCAGAGGAAAACTGTTTTGCCGATGTAACGGAACTCGTCAGTAAACCCAAGATTGCGGATGCCGTAATTAACGGAACCATGGATCATCTGCATGTCTCTTCTTCGATCCCGTTGTTAAGGGCTGGTTATGACATCATGCTGGAGAAACCGATCGGCGTCAGTAGGGAGGAAGTTTTGGAGCTGTATGAAGAAGCAAAGCGCCTTGGCAGGAAAGTCATGATTTGTCACGTGCTGCGCTATGCACCATTCTACGAATCAATTCGCCAAACGATAGCCGATGGCATCATCGGTGATATTGTTAGTTTGGCGACGACCGAGAACGTCACTTATCACCACATGGCCATGGCATATGTCAGAGGAAAATGGGGGCGTGTCGATAAAGGCGGTTCCTCCATGCTGATGGCCAAAAGCTGCCACGACCTGGACGTCTTGGCCTGGATGAAGGGAGATATCCAGCCGGTGAAAGTAAGCAGCTTCGGAAGCCTGCTGCAATTCCGGCCTGAGAAGGCGCCTTCAGGGGCAGGCACGCGGTGCCTGGTCGATTGCTCTATTGAAGAATCTTGCCCTTATTCTGCACGGAAACATTACATTGAGCAGCGTTTGTGGACGGCTTATGTAACCTATAATACCCATTTAGGCGTTACAATGAGCGATGAGGAATTGGCGGAATCCCTGCGAAAAGACAGCCCGTACGGCCGCTGCGTCTGGCATTGCGATAACGATGTGGTCGACCATCAGACGGTGATTGTAGAGTTCGAGGATGGCAGTACAGGGACCCATGTGATGACCGGCGGTACTTCCAAGCCAGGCCGATCTATCCACATTGTGGGGACTAAAGGCGAAATTCAAGGGGATATGGAGGCTGGTTCCTATGTCATCCGACATCCCGATGCCCGCAAAGGCCACATCTACTCCGAGCAGCAGATCAAGGTGGGCGTGTCAGAGGATATGCACGGCGGAGGAGACTTGCTGCTTGTCGACGACTTCGTCAAAGTGTTGAAGGGAGCCGTGCCATCGATCTCCTCCACCTCTCTGGAGAAGTCGCTGCACGGGCACTTCATCGGATTCGCAGCCGATCAATCCCGACTGGAACAAAGAACCGTTGCCATTAAGCGAATTTGACATTTATTTTGTGAAGCGCACATTCGGATCTTGTCTTCTCAACATATGATGACAAGATAGGGATACCATGAAAAGGATGTGCGAGCAGCATGAAAACTTATCCTCACCCCACAAGAAAGCACGGCCGCGTAAATGTCGGACAGAAAGGACGATTGGCATCGTCGTCAACGATCGCCGCTCAAGCTGCGGCTAATCTAGGAACACCTGTATGCGTAGTACTCAAGGACGGTTCTGTCTATTATGGCGTTCTGAAAGAAGTGCAGGTTAGTCAAGTTATCCTTCAAGGATTTAAAGGCGACAAGAAGATTCCACGAAAAAAAGTTAGATCCAAAGCGCATATATCCAGTTTTGGCGGTTTAGGTAACATACTTGGGCTTCTTGGCGGCGGAGGACTTGGCGGTTTATTTGGAGGAGGCTCCACAGGTGGTGGATTACTGGGAGGGCTCGGTCAAGGTGCTGCCAAAGGCGCAGGCGGATCTGGCGGTTTGTTTAGCAATATAGGCAGCTTTATGAAACTTGGCATGGGTGCCATTTCATTTATCATGCCGTTAATGAAAGGTTTTTCGATCTAAACATATAGCAAGCCAAATAGCCCGGGGATTCGTTTCCGCGGGCTATTTGGCCTTCATCCTAAATCAAATCCATATCCTTTTGGCTCAATTCAAAATCAAAAATGTTGAAGTTTTCGATGATTCTTTCTTTCCGAACAAGGCGCCCAGGATTCGATCTGAACCTGATTCTCTTTCATGAATTGTGCATGTTCAATATGTTGGTTAAAAGGGTGCGTTTCGACCTGATTAACACAAGGAACGACTTCGTTATGAATGATCAAATCGATCAGGCGATCTTCATGGAAGTTGCTAACGCCAATGGCACGGACCTTTCCTTCGCGATACAATACCTCCATAGCACGCCATGAACCATACACATCGCCATATGGCTGATGAATTAAATACAAATCCAAATAGTCGAGCTGCAATCTGGAAAACACCAAATCCGAGAATCGGCATCTCAACGCCATTGTTCAACTTTACTTTTTGCATATGAAATCCTCTAGGTTTACAGGTTTAAATCGCTCCAACTACGGGATGGGGAACATACAATTCTTCCAATGATGTAATTTCATCAGGCGTTAACTTCAGGGATAAAGCGCCTACGGCTTCTTCGAGCTGAGACACATTCGTAGCGCCGATGATAGGAGCCGAGACGGGCTCTTTCTGCAGCAGCCAAGCAAGTGCGATATGCATACGGGGAACACCGCGTTTTTCGGCTATGGCTGCTACACGTTCTATAATGTAGCGATCCGTATTCGCTGTCGCATCGTATTTCTTCTTTTGCATGTGATCGGTTTGGGAACGAAGCGTGGTAACGGATTCATCACGTACCAGCCTTCCTGAGGCAACTGGACTATAGGGAATCACACCGATTTTTTCGGCTTGGCAAAGCGGCATCATTTCTCTTTCCTCTTCACGGTAGATCAGATTCAAATGATTTTGCATCGACACAAACCGGGTCCAGCCATTTTTCTCGGCTACATGCAGCGCCTTCAGAAATTGCCATGCGTACATGGCGGAAGCGCCAATATATCGGGACTTACCCGCTTTCACCACATCATGCAACGCTTCCATCGTTTCTTCAATGGGAGTCTGGTAATCCCAACGGTGAATTTGATATAGATCCACATAATCCGTTCCAAGCCGCTTCAGACTTTTATCGATTTCACTCAGAATAGCTTTACGGGAAAGCCCGGCGCCGTTGGGACCCTTGTGCATACGTCCATGCACTTTGGTCGCGAGGACGATTTCATCCCGATTAGCGTAATCCTTCAGAGCTCGTCCAATGATTTCCTCGCTGGTTCCATCTGCATACACATTCGCGGTATCGAAAAAAGTGATGCCTAATTCAAGGGCTTTTTTTATAATAGGGCGACTGCGCTCCTCATCAAGTATCCATGGATGATGCCAACGCTCTGCATCACCAAAGCTCATACAGCCAAGGCTAAGTCGAGATATATCCAAGCCAGTATTTCCAAGTTTCACATATTCCATGTCATGTTTCGCTCCTTTGTTCCAGGGGGATACCCTTATTATGCAACAGATGGACAGGGGACCGTTATCTCATTCATGCCAGATTATTGCCTAATCCTCTTACTGCACTTATGTAGAAGTTAGGCTATGAAAGCCCTTCGCAATTCAGCCGCGAATATGCTCGCATGTTTGGCTTTCCGCCTAGACAAGACATGAAGCGCATAAGGGCATGAACAGTTTTATTTGGCCAAAATAACATTTCCCAACGATACATATTTTTGTCTTCCTGTTTAATAATAAAGAACAAGAATTTAAGTTTGTAGCGAACAGGGAGAAAGATATGCCTAATGAAATAGAGGAATTAAACGTTAAAGAGAGCCGAATGGAGTTCGACTACTGGCTGCAACAAGACGTTTTTTCATTCCAGTGGTGGGTTATCGTCATTGTTAATCTGGTAGTTTTTGCGCTGCTGCTGATCTTAATAGATCGCAAAAGGACACTCAGCACCGTATTAGCTTTTATGACGGCATTTATTATTGTCGGGGCTGTCGACCAAATCGGCAAGTTTTTCGACTTGTGGCGTTACCCGCATCAGCTAATCCCATTTACTGAGAACTTAAATGCCGTCGACTTTTTTGTGGTTCCCTCTATTTTTGCCTATTTGTATCAGAGGTTTTCCAGCTGGAAGTCATTTCTGATTGCTGATGTAGTGGCTTCGCTAGTCATTTCGTATATCGGTGAGCCCCTCTTCGTATCCCTCGGTATGTATCAGCTTATGAGATGGTCCTATTGGCAGTCGTTCATCGTATTAGTTCCCATTGCAATTCTGGTAAAGGGATTCGTTGACCTGACTCAGAGCAACGTGCTCCATTTTAACGTCGATCGGGAATTGGTCATCAATTTTAATGCCAGGAACAAAAAGAAAATAAGATGAATAGAGAGCTCCACAAGACTGCTCTTTAATTGGAGATGACATTATGATAAAGCAAGCAGACTCCATAAGCTCATCAGAGCTCGGGACACTTTGGCTTACCTATCAGCAAAAGACACTCATTCTTCGAGTGTTGGATTACTTCATAGCGAAAACGGATGATCATGAAGCAAGAAATATTATGGGTGGCTTATGGCAGGATCTCGATCATTATGTGAATAAAATCATCAACTTGTTTGAAAATCAAGGCATTGTCGTACCTGTTGGTTTTACCAAAGGGGATGTCAATTTAGAGGCGCCGAAACTGTACGACAATGGATTTGATATCATGTTTCTTCGCATTTTGAAAGAAATAAGCATGGGCATGTATACGCTCAATTTAAATATGTCCTACCAAGGCGAGGTGATGGATATTTATGAGGGGTTAACCGTCATTACTCAAAATATCTATAAAAGATCGACCGAATATCTGCTGAAAAAAGGGATTCTCACGACGCCGCCCAAAGTGACGATGCCTATTGCCAATGAGTTTATTGAGAGCAAAGACTATTTAAGCGGATTCAATCTCTTTGGGGATAAAAGGGCTTTAAATACAATCGAAGTCGGCATTCTGCATCATGGGATTGAGACAAACAATGTGGGGTTGCAGCTCATTTCAGGCTTTGCCCAATGTGCGAATACCCCGGAAGTAAAGGAATATTTTGTGAAGGGCATGGAACTTGCAAAGAAACAAATTACAACCTTTGAAGATATCCTCCTTCAGAGCAATATTCAGCTCTCGGCCACTTCTGGGAGTACCGTAACAACTTCGACAATGGCCCCTTTTTCAGAGAAACTTATGATGTTTTGCATTCACCTGCTTAATACGTTCGGCATGGTCAGCAGCAGTTTTGGCACTATTTTCACGTTGCGAAATGATTTGAATTTAAAGGCAGGACTACTTGCCAAGGATATCTATGTCTATACCCACGATGGCATTAAGCTGATGATTAAACATGGTTGGTTGGAGGAACCGCCGCAAATGGAGGACCGCAAACAACTGATCAAGCAGTAAAAACAAATAAAGAAGAGACCCCTATGACAAAAGATGAACTTGAGAAAATTTTATGGAGCATCGCACTGCCAGGATTCCCTCAACTTTTGGATGGCAAGATTGCAAAAGGCGTTCTTTTCATTGGATTAGAAATATTAATCAATGTTCAATCCAATTTTAATACAGCTATCATGTTAAGTTTTCAAGGGAAAATGGAGGAAGCAGCGCAGCTATCCAATTATCAATGGCTAATGTTTTATCCTTGTCTCTATTTCTTTGCTATGTGGGACGCTTATCGCGATGCGATTGGTGAAAAAAGGCCATTCATGTATATACCGTTCGCTTTCTCTGCCTACTTGGTTACGGTCGGTGTGATGTATTCCACAACATTCCGTATAAAAAATGTGCTGCTAGGCCCTATATGGCTTCCTATGATTTGCGCGCCAATTGGTTTAGGGGTCGGGTTCATGTTGATGAAAGTAACGAAGCGATTTATACGGTCCGAAGATCAGAAGTAAGGAATAGTCCATTGCTAAAAGACCGGCTCACAGGTATGAGGCGGTCTTTTATTCGTAGATTCATTTAATTGGAAAAAGGCAGCGTTATTTCGATGAGAGTGCCTTTGTTGACTTCACTTTCAACTTTGATTTTACCGGCGTGATTTTCTATGATTTTTTTGCTGACCATAAAACCCAGGCCGGTTCCATTTTCTTTGGTTGTATAAAAAGGTTGACCTAGCTTGGAGAGAGTTTCTTTGGGAATTCCGCAGCCTTGGTCAGCTAGACGAATCATCATCTCTTGATCATTTTCACTACTGACTTCAAGCGTTATTTTACCGCCATCACGCATGGATTCAATGGAATTTTTGATAAAATTGATAAATACTTGCTTCAACTGATTTTCATCGCAGTACAGATGTGTAGCTCCCGGCTTGAATTCAGCCAGAAATTCAACATTGTTCAGGATCGCTTGTGAATCCAAAAGCGTCATAACCTGGCTCAGCAGCACCCGAATATCTTTTCTCTCAAATTTAATTGATTGCGGCTTCGCCAGTATTAACAGTTCGCTTAGAATCAATTCGATCCGTTCGATTTCGGACGTCATGATATCGAAATAGATGGGTTTTTCTCCAAACCCTGACTTCATCAATTGAATGAACCCTTTAATGGACGTTATAGGATTCCTGATCTCATGAGCGATACCAGCGGCTAACTGCCCGGCTACGGATAATTTCTCGGAATTTTGAAGGTGTTCTTGGGCAATTTTCCACTCTGTAATATCCCTGAAGATCACGGACCAACCAATCTGTTTCCCTTTCCCGTCTAGAATAGGCGAAGCGGTCAATAACACGTTCACCAGATTCCCATTTTTATGCAACCGTTTCGTTTCGACACCATTGACGGACCGCCCGGTCTGCACTTGCTCACGGCTATGCTTGAACTCCTCTGAACATTCAGGAGGAATGAAGGGGAGGAGATGTAATTCAACGCCAATGACTTCTTCCTTCGACCACCCGAAAATATGGACAAATGCTTCATTTACCCGCTGAACAAAACCTTCGTTATTAAAAATTAGAATGGCATCCGCATTATTTTCAATAAATGATTCCAATTGCTCGGTTTTCGCTTTCAGATCCTCTTCGGCTAACTTTCTTTCCGTAATGTCCTTAATTTGCGTTATAAAATATAAGGGCTGTCCACTTTCGTCCTTCATGCAATTGATAGCCAATAATACCCATACGGTGTAACCATTTTTGTGGATAAATCGTTTCTCCATTTGGAAATTATCCATTTTGCCATCTAAAATTTGATCCCTTATATCCCACGTTTTGTCTATATCATCCATTTGAAGGATGTCTTGAATCGTCATGTCAAGGAAGTCTGATTCCGTATAACCCGTAATTCGGCATAACGATGCATTCACTTTCAGCCATTTTCCTTGCATGGAGAGTAAAGCTATGCCAATCGGGGAGTATTTGAATACTTGAGAGAACAGTTCGGGCTGTGAAACATCCAAATTCTTTGCCATATATCCTCCTAAAATGACGTAAGATCCATATTAAAAGAATTGGACAAAGAGCAGTGTTTTTCCTTTTTCATTGCGCACAAAAAGCCCCTTACCCTGACAGATGGGAGAGGCTCTCGTTGTAGTTTCAGCTATTAACTTCGAATTCCCTTGTAAATAAATTCAATGACTTCTTTCTCAATCGGATAGTCGCCGACCTCTTTTTCACCAATGATCACTTCGAGCATCCCCGTATTGGAGACCGAAATCATGCTCATGCATCCAAGGATGAAACGCAAAGCATTCGATATGGATTCAAACTGAAAAACACCTTGATCCCGTCCGTTCTCCAGAATACTCTTTAATTTATTTGTAGAGTTTTGAATAAACGTAATGATTTTGTCCGCTCTTGTGCTATTCATGGCAAGTTCTTGTCTAACAATTAATGAAATTTCCCGATCCTGTTGATAAAAAGCCATCATAACCTCTAGATATTTCTGCAAATCTTGCTTGGGGTCCCCGGTTTCGGCAGAAAAGGGCAGTTTCTCGAGCGGTTCAAGAATAGCCAGAAATACGTTTTCCTTGCCTCCGAAATGATACGAAACCAGCGGCAATGATACACCGGCCTCGTCACAAATCTTTCTGACGCTTGTCCCTTCGTAACCTTGTTCGGAGAACAGCTTTTTGGCAGATATGATAATTTTTTGTTTAACATCGATTTCTTGTTTGTTCATGTAGGATTCAACTGCACCTCCGTATAACAGTTGTTAGCAACACCTGTTCTAACGAATTTTATAGGAGAATATCACAATAGTCAAACGCCTGTGATTCCTTAAAAAGGAGTGCGGGTTCTTTCATTTTTGGGAAATCGATTGTCGGAAAAATTTTCATTGACGGCTCTAATCCCGAGGTCATATAATAACGACCATAGAGTTTAACGTTTGTTAAAAACGAATGTTAAAAACAAGTGTTAAACGGAAAATAAGAAAGAGGAGAAAACATGAAACGAAAAATTATGCTGTATGTCATTTTAACCGTTATCGTTCTTGGCGGAGGCAGTATTGCCGGGTATTTCTGGTATGAAGGACAGAACTTCATCTCGACCGAGGATTCCCGACTGGCCGGCGATGTCTATAAAGTGATGCCACGTATTACAGGGAAAGTGACGTCCCTGCAGGTCGATGAAGGTGCGCATGTGCTTGCCGATCAGATTGTCGGACAACAGGATAGTAACAATTTGGCCACGAGCAGCTTGGATCAAGCGGCATTAAGATCTCCGATCGAAGGCACGGTGATCAAGACTTTGATTAAGACTGGCGAAGTGGCGTCAGTCGGCCAGGCTGTCGCGATGATTGTAGACCCTACCAAGCTATTTGTGTCAGCCAATATAGAGGAAACGGCCATCAATAAGATTCATGAAGGACAGAAAGTTGATATTAAACTGGATAATTTCCCAGGCAAGGTCTTAACAGGGAAGGTAAAAGAAATAAGCAAAGCTACCGCATCGACCTTCTCGCTGCTGCCTTCAACGAACACAAGCGGGAATTTCACTAAGGTCACTCAGCGTATTCCTATCAAAATATCGATTGAAGACAATCAAGGGCTTGACCTATTGCCGGGAATCAGCACAACCATCAAAATTCACTTGAAGAGCAATTAAACAAAGAGGAGCCAGTTCAAATGAATCGATTAAATCAATTAATAGTTCCCGCTGTTTTCGTGCTTGCTACCCTTACTGTTCTACCTGCATGCGGGGCGATTGAAGCAGAAGAATCTGGAGCGTCAGGCGTTCCTGTTCAAGTCATCAAGCTGGGGCAAGGAGCAACGGCTGGCCTGAATGGCAAAATCATTCCTGATCAGAGCATTAATATCGTTTCGAAGGCGTCCGGTAAAGTAGCTGAAGTTCGCGTGCAAGAGGGCAGCAAGGTGAAAAAGGGGGATGTGCTTGTTCAGTTGGAGACCAGCGAGTTGACCCAACAGGTTAAACAAGCCGAATACTCTTCCACCGCAGCTCAGGCTAAGCTGGCTGATACGCAAGCGGGTGCCCGTACACAAGAGATTACAGGACTCCAGAGTTCTATTCTTGCAGCGGGTGGGGCTTACCAACAGACAACAGCGGCCGTAGAGCAAGCTAAAGCAGGCTTGGATCTTGCTACGAGCAGTTATAATCGTCTTCGTAATGCGTTCGAGAGCAGTTCCAGTGTAACGCAAGATGATTTGGATAAAGGGACGCTCGACTATGAAAAGGCAAAAGCCGGTTACGAGCAGGCTTTAGGCGCACAGAAATCTGCCGAAGCCCAATTGAGAGGGGCCGAAGCCAAGCTGGAGCTTGCCAAAGTGGGCCCGACAGAAAATACGATTAAAGCGCTCCAAGCGGATGTTGAGCGGTTGAATGCTACGCTTGAGCTTGCGAATAGCGGGCTAAGCAATGCGACAATTACAGCTCCAATCGACGGAGTCATTGTGAAAAAAGGTATTTCGCCAGGTGAGTTGGCACAGGCCGGGGTGCAGATCCTCTCGCTTGTTAATATGGATCAAGTCCAAGTAGAGCTTAGTGTGATGGATAGCCAGATTACACAAGTGAAAGAAGGCATGACCGTAGAAGTGAAGGTGCAGAATGTGCCGGATAAAAGTTTTCAAGGCGTGATTTCATTCGTCAGCCCGGTAGCCAACACTAACAGCAACACATTTCCAGTTAAAGTAAAAGTCGATAACAAAGACGGTTTGTTATTTGCCGGCATGGTGGCGGAAGTCCAGCTGAATGCTGCACAGATAAGTCGTCTGGAAGTGCCGAAGAGCGCAGTGGTCAAAAAGGATCAAAAAGAATATCTGTTCACCGCAGAGGGCAGCACAGCGCATCTCGTTGAAGTGAAAACAGAAGAGAAAAACCAGGATTGGCTCTACGTGATGCCTAACGATAAGATCAAAGCCAATCAACAAATCATCGTGAAGCCTACCGATAACTTGGCTGAAGGCACGAAGGTCAAAGCCGAATAGGAGGCGCTACAATGGCTGATGAATCGGTGGTTACACAACAGAAATCAGAAGGCAATGGCCAGATGTGGCTGTCGCTGGTTGCTATCGTCACAGGTACGTTTGTCGCTGTATTGAATAGCAGCTTGATGAACGTAGCCATGAATAAATTCGTTGCCGTATTCGGCTCGGATCTCACGACCATGCAGTGGATTATTACCGGATATACGCTGGCTTCCGCCATGGTTATTCCGATGAGTGGATATTTGGGCGGAAGATTCGGCAATAAGAATTTGTTTATCTACTCTGTAGCTGGGTTTACGATTTTTTCTGTATTATGCGGTTTGGCGTGGAGCGCCAATACCATGATTATATTTCGAATTATTCAAGGGTTTGCCGGCGGCTTCATCATGCCGGTCGGGATGTCGATTATTTTCACCACGTTTCCGAAGGAAAAGACAGGTACGGCCATGGGACTATGGGGGATTGCAGCCATGGTGGCTCCCGCGCTCGGGCCGACTTTCGGCGGGTATTTGATCCAGAATTTCAGCTGGCGGCTTCTATTCTTCATCAATGTGCCGATCGGAATTCTGGCTGTCGTGCTGGGCAAGATACTTATGAAGGAATCACCTCGCACAACAGGATTAAAATTTGATACGCCAGGGGCTATCTTATCCATGACGTTCTTCGGGAGCTTGCTGCTGGCTTTGAGCAAAGGGCAGTCCGAAGGTTGGACTTCATTGTTCATCGTCAGCCTGCTATTTGTTGCTATCTGCAGTTTAATGCTCTTAATTTGGGTGGAGCTAGGAGCCAAGCAGCCTGTTCTGGACTTGAATTTATTCAAAAATGTTAAGTTTACGATTAGCGTCATCTCAGGCAGTTTGGTCATGATGGCCATGATGGGCGGAACATTTTTAGCCCCTGTGTATTTGCAAAGTATTCAAGGGCTTAATGCCATGCAGACGGGAATCCTCTTGATGCCGCAATCGATTGCCATGGCAGTGATGATGGCGATTAGCGGGAAGCTGGTTGAGAAATTCGGGGTTGTTCCCATCTGTATTGCCGGTCTGGCTGTACTCGGGATCACGACGGCGGAATTGCATCTGTTGACGGCTGATACGCCGAATCATTGGCTGAATGCCCTATTAACGATCCGTGGGATTGGCATTGGTGTTTGCCTGATGCCGCTAACCTCTGCCGGAATGAACGCAGTGGCTCCGGAACAAATTAGTAACGCTTCGCCGCTTTCCAACGTTCTAAGGCAGGTAGCGGGTTCGCTAGGCATTGCGATATTTACCGCTATCATGGGCAACCGTCAGATCGTGCATTATCAGCACATTTCGGAGAGTGTAGCTGTGGATTCCGTTATGGCAAATAACACCGTATCCGCACTCACCGGGGAGATTTATGCTTGGGCGGTAGACAGGGCTACGGCTGCCGGTGCAGCGAGTTCTTACCTTGCCGGTTTTATGCAGAAAGAAGCTTATGTCAGGTCTATTGCGGATACCTTTTACATCTCAGCCATTCCGGCTTTTATATGTATTCCTTTCGTTCTATTTTTTATTAAGAGAAAAACACCAGTTGAAATAAAAGAGTAACAGCATGAAAGAATTCATCGGGAGGCACAAGTCAATGAAAAAGAGTTTAACTGTTATAATCAGCGCGTGCATGGCCTCTAGCCTGTTATCTGTGGCTGCACAAGGTGCCGCTTCGCCTAAATCCTCTGTAGATTTCAATGATTTGGGCCAATTGGATGCGGGTACGAAAGCTAAATTTGATACCATGATTGCCGCAGGGATTTTTGATGGTGTGAGCGAGGGGGTATTTGGTCTCCATGACAAAATGAACCGTGCCCAGTTCGCGAAAGCTGCTGCCATGATTTTCAACTTGAAGGTGGACACCTTAAGCAGCACTTCCAGCTTTAGCGATGTGAGCGCTGCGGATCCGGCTAACGGCTATGCGCTTCCGTATATTGAGGCATTGAAAAAAGCCAATCTGACCGATGGGTTTGGCGAAGGCACCTATAATCCCGCTGGTGAGGTAACCAAAGAGCAATTAGCCGCATTCTTGATCCGGGGTTTGAATAAAGAGGCTGAAGTGAAACGGGATGCAGCAACGAATGATAGCACGGTATCCAGCTGGGCTAAGGGGTATGTCGCACTGGCTGTGCAAATGAATTTGATGGGGAATCAAACGGACGGTAAGTTCGGCGGAATGACGCCAGCCATGCGAGAACTATTAGTTACCTCTTCTTATGAAGCTAAGCGCCTGTATGTCCCTGTGACACCGGCTGTAGCTGAGCTTCCCGTAGAAGAGATGAAAGCTTACTATCTGACCGAAAATACGCAAGCTCAAGTGAAAAGTGTCACCCAAGAAAAATCGGCAGACGGCTGGAGAGTCGGCGTTGTCCTTACATTAACTAACACATCCGGATCAACAAACCGAATTCCCGATTATGAGCTTCGCATCCAAACGGCGGAAGGGACCGTTTATACGCTTCAAGCGAGCGCAAGCAATACTCGTTCCATACCTCCGCAGGGGAATGTGACTTTAAGCTATATGACAGAAATCGGTGTGAACAAGGATGTCCAGTTGACGAATCTTCTTTGGGTAGATGTCGATCAAAAAGTGTACCCTAAGGTAGAGAGAGTACTAGCCGATGCTAATATCAGCTCTATCATATGGCGTGGTCAAGATGCCAAAATAGACGATCCCTCCCGGTTAGGCGATTGGGGCGCAAGATTCTCCCTTCCTGGCATCCATTCCGATTTGAAATATTCTGCGGTGAAGCTGTCGAAGCAGTTTACGGGTCAAACACCGAGCTATATCGTGGAAATTCAAGCGGAAAACGAAGGAAGCTATGCGGAAACTATCCCGGATTTTACCTTGAGCGGGAAATCAGGGGGGCAATCCTTCGTCGGCAAAAGGGTGGAGGAGACGCCAATTCGTCTTGATGCTGGAGCCAAGAAGTCCCTTCATTTTGCGATTACAACCGATACGAATACGACACTGCAAGCCTTCTATGTGCTTTCACCTGAGAGCTTCTTGAAACAAGGTCAGACTGTTCCGGTTCAATATTTCACAGGACGCCTAGGATTCAGACTCCCTGCGAACGAAGGTAACGTTTCAGGAACAGCTGCAGGTAGCTATGTTTTTGGCACGCCGATCGCATTCACGCCAAGGAATGATTTCATTAATCCGAGCTTAAATATTTCGCTGGAAGAGCTGCATGTCACAGATAACGAAGAAACAGGAAATAAAACGGGAGTGGCTAAATTTAAGCTTTTCAATAAAAGCGATAAACCTATTCCGGTGCCGGCTTTTGGAGCCGAATTGGCGGGGAAAGATGGCAACGCGTACGCAGGAAAACGCCAGACAGTAAGCATTGCTGATATTGCGCCAGGGACAGGAATCGTCGTTAGCTACGGCTTCACCCTTCCAACGACGGAGCAAAGTGAACAGTTTCAATTGAATGTACAAGAAGTGTTATCAAACTCTGCCTACAAATCTACAATTGCCAGCTATCCTGTAAATGTTCAGAGTGAGAACGATCATAACAACATCTCGTTGTTTCCATTCAAGCTAAACTTGAAAAGTTGGACGTTATCGCAGTTGACTGCGATGGGGACCACTGGATTTGCCTACACGTATAAATTGAGTTTGGATATGGACATGCAGCGGGAATCCGAAGTGGTCCTGGATAATGCCTTTTCCAAGTTGAAGTTTGAATTGGTGGATGCATCAGGACGTTCGCTGGGCTCGAATTCATTTCCTTTCACCGGGGCAAATCGTTTGGTCAACGGTTCCCAAATATTGACCTTCAGCAACCTTACGCAAGACCAGGTCCAATCCAATATATCCGTTAAAGTTTATGAAACCATCCCTACGCCGACCGGTGATGTGGATAGGCTTATTGCGGAATTGAAATAGCTTGAAGGAGACGTCTTCTAATTGGAGGCGTCTTTTGTTATATAGGAGTACTATGCCAATTTGCTCATGCCAGGGGGAAGCATAGCTAACCTTAACTCTAACTCTCACCCTTATTAGTGACTGTAGGCGGATTAACTGGAATATCTACTGTTAAAAGTGGCGCGGAGTAAGTATTTAAAGAAATAACTGGAAGTTGTGCAGTTATTTCAGACGATTCGCCTCAATTCTGAAGAAACTTGAGGAATTAGCTGCATGATTTCCACCTATTAGCTTGAGAGTGGCAAAAATGAGCGAATTAGCGGTACTTTTTCCCTTTGAAATTTAAGGCTTGCCCATTTAGAGCTGCTCAGATCCAATCCATTCAGGATGTGGGGGAGCGCCTCTACTCTTGAGAGGGTTCATGGGTTTGGAGGGAACTGGCGTCCGCTATTTAGTTGAAAAGGCACACTCTCCACGTCGAAGCGGAACTATGGGCCGTTATTTTGTTGAATTCATCTGGATAACGCGCTACTGCAGACAAATAAGACCCTGTAGTTCCCATTGGGAGGGGGAAAAGCATGTTTTCCGCCAAATAGCGGACGCCAGTTCCCTTGGAAGCGCTTGGGCTGAAACTAGTGGGTGGAAACCCAATTATTCCCTTCATAGAAACGACATATAAATCAGGTGAATTGCCTTTAAATGACATTGATAATCATTTTCACTGTAGTATAATAAAGACATTGTAATAATGATAATCATTATCATTGAAAGTGTTATCGCGTACAGCACCATCAGCACCACAGCATCACCAGCAGCACTAGCATCACTAGCACCACCAGCATCACCAGCACCATCAGCAGTACTAGCATCACCAGCATCACCAGCATCACCAGCATCACCAGCATCACCAGCATCACCAGCATCACCAGCACCATCAGCATCACCAACATCACCAGCAGCACTAGCATCACTAGCACCAGCACCAACAACACTAATATCAAAGAAAAGGTGGACGAAAACATGTCACCACTAGTAATTATGGATCGCGGGGAAGCGTTAACCCTGAACTTCGCTGAGCTTCGCAACTATCACGGAAATCTGGCCTTGATGGCGATTGGGGTAGGCTTCCGCGCGGTAAAGGCAGCATTGCAAGAATTATATGGAGAAGAGTCTGTGGAGCGAAGCTCGCTCACCGTTCGCTCCGGTCATGCTGGACCGGGCTTTCGCGATGCGTTCGAATATACGACACGTGCCGTGACTCGGGGAGCTTACATCGTTGATGTGGATTATCCCGTAGCCCAATATGATCCGCACCGGGCACAGTCGTATGCCTTTGTCATTTCCGATTCACAAGGAGCTTCTGTCGAAGTGGCGCTGAAAGAGAATTTCCTGCCAGGAGTTTTCTATGACTATTTAAAAAAAGGAAGAGAAGGCACCATGACGCCTGAGGACAAAGCGACCAATGAAAAGCTGAAAGCAGACTTATGCGAGAAAGCCCTTGCGCTGCCGCAAGATGAGCTATTCGAGGTTAAACGTTTGTCATGACAAATCCTGCAACCATGACAATGGACTTTTTAATGCTGGATTCGGGGGCCATTTTCAGTGAGCAGACGGTTCGCGGAGGAGAAAGCAATCCTCGTGCCAAGGTGCTGGACCAATACGACCTGCATTCGTACGATTTGCTTGGAGCGGGGCACAAGTTCCTCATCATCGACGAGTTTATCGATCAGGAGCTCATGGCCCAGCAACGAGAACGGATTCGCGCTTTTTTAGACCAGGGCAATATTTTGTCCTTTGGCGGGCATTTGTTCCGTTCCTGGATTCCGGGGGCCTCGGCTTTTATTCCGAAAACAATACATAGCCACCATGACTATCTGGTTACAGTAGGGGATCATCCGATTTTTGAGGGTGTGCGTTCCGAAGACATTACGTATAACAAAGGGGTTGCGGGCTTTTTCAGCCGTGGTCACCATCCAGTGCCGGAAGGCGCGGAAATTCTGCTAAGGCTTGCCGGAGAAGAGCCGATTACGTATATCGACCGCCAAAGCAGCGAAGGCACCATCGTCGTCCATGCTGGCCGCAATCTGCTTAATTATCGCCAGTCAGATACGAGTACAGGCCGCATAGGGGAGCAGTTCCATCGCTTCCTGTATGAAGAGCACGAGAGGCTCCAGCAAAAGCAAAGGAGGGCCTCCGTATGAGAAAAATCGCAGTACTCTACACAGGCAGCTCGCATCAGCATCGTTCTTTTACAGAACCGAAATATCGCCAGTATATTGCCGATCTCTTGTATTTGCCGAAGCTGGCTGAAATTGATCTCCATGCGTACGACGTGCTGATCATTCCTTCGCAGATTCATCAAGGTTTGGTGACGCGTCATCTGCCGCAAATTCATGAATTTCTGAACAGCGGCAAAGTGGTAGTGGCTTTGGGCGCGCAGCCTAACGACTGGTTCAGCGGCCACAACTGGGAGCATCGACCGACGAATTTCTGGTGGTGGCTGGAGCCCGGCGCCAAAAGCGGTTTAGTGATGAGCAGTCCAAGTCACGATCTGTTCAGCCATATTCAGCTGGAGGATGCCACTTGGCATTATCACGGCGTCTTTTTCCCGGAGCAAAAAGTTGAGTCCTTGATCGATATCGAGCGGGACGGCTCCATCTTTTATGTGGATAAGCAAAGCACGCAAGGAACTCTCGTGGTGACGACGCTAGATCCGGAGTATCATTACGGTTCGTATTTTATGCCGGCTACGGAACGGTTTTTAGACGGTTTCTTGCCATGGCTGGCAACGGGTCGCATTTAATAATAGATGAGGAGAAAAGAAGGATGTTACAGACAAAAATTAAACTTACGGCGTTAACGATGGCAAGTTTACTTGCACTCCTGTCCGGATGTTCGACAGGCAAACAGGAAAGCGCTGCACCGAGCAGTTCCCCAGCTCAAGCAACTCCAGCGGCCAGCGCTGCAGCTCCTGCGGTAAAAACGGTGGATCTGCTTAAAATTGCAGGCAGCAACAACGGTTACCCGTCTCCGTTTGCTTTTAGCTCGTCGGGTCCTTTCGGCTATTTACGCAACTCATTTATTTTCGATACGCTGACTTGGAAAGATGACAAAGGCGTCATCCCGTGGTTGGGCAAATCGTGGGAGGTGTCCAGCGATGGCCTGACATACACGTTTAAGCTGGAGGAGAATGTGAAGTGGCATGACGATCAGCCGTTTACAGCGGACGATGTCGTATTCAGCTTCAACTACTACAAAACGTATCCATTTAACTGGAACGGCGACATTGGCCAAATTAATAGCGTAGAAAAAGTTAACGATTTGACGGTGAAATTTACGCTGAATAATAAATACGCCCCATTTCTTAGTGACTTAGTCGGTATTGTGCCGATCATTCCAAAGCATGTCTGGGAAAAGGTGACGAAACCGGCAGAATACCGTGATCCGGCTGCACTGATTGGAACGGGTCCGTATAAGCTGACCAAGTACGACTCCGCTTCCGGCCAGTATTTGTATACGGCGAACGATAAGTTTTTCAAAGGCCAGGTGCTTGTGAAGGAAATCGCTTATGTCACCGCATCGAATAAACTGTTGGCGCTGCAAAGCGGTGAAATTGATGAGACCTATAGTGTAAGCTACGCCGATGTTCAGACTGCGGAGAAAGCGGGACTCAAGACGATCAAGAGTGAGCCGACCGGCAGTGTCGTGCGGATTTCGTTCAATTTAGAGCACCCTCAGCTGGGTGACAAACGCTTGCGTCAAGCACTGGCTTATGCGCTTAACCGTGAAGAAATTTCGGCCAAAGTCACAGGCGGGAAGCCGATGGTTGGCAGTGCCGGTGTCGTTCCGACCGATTCCCCTTGGTATAACCCGAAAGTGAAGCAATACGGCTATGACACGGCCCAAGCGGAGAAAATTCTGGACGAGCTTGGCTATAAGAAAAATGCGAACGGGATTCGCGAGGATCTGAAGCTGAAGTTAATGACTTCCTCGGCGATGCCGGATGCGACGATGATGAAAGAGATGCTGAAGAAAGTAGGCATCGAATTAACGCTGGTTCAGCTGGATAACGCCGCATTCACTACTGCGATGGGTGAGAACAAGTATGATATTGCGATAACCGGCCATGTTGGCGCAAGCGGAGATCCGGATTATCTGCGCTTATGGTTCTCCGGCAAAGCGGCTAATGCGTATTCCTCGCGCGGTAAAAGCTTGAAGCTGGATGAGTTCCACAAGCTTGCCGATCAGCAAATGCAAGAAATGAATGAAACGAAACGGCATGAAATCGTGAACCAAATGCAGGATATTTTAGCGGAAGAGCTGCCTACGCTTGTCCTGTACCACCGCCCGTTCTATGAGATTCATAAAGCCGATAAGTTTGACGGTTGGAAAAACACGTTCGGCGGAATCGCAGACGGCATGCCGCTGTGGGAAAACAAGGCGTTCCTGATCGATGCCAAAAAATAGCAAATACCGCTCCTACCTCTTGGTTCTGGTATTTGTGATTGTACTCAATTTCTGGCTCCCCCGGTTGCTGCCTGGGGGGCCCATTGAGTCTATTGCGGGCGGCGGCGAAGACGGCGCTGTCTTTTTGACGGAGGCGCAAAAGACAGCGATGCAGCAGTATTATCATTTGGACGCTTCCCTGGGCGCACAGTTTGTTGCCTATATGAAAGGTCTTTTTACATTTGATTTCGGCTCCTCCATTTTGTATAAAGCTCCTGTGTACGACATTATTCTGGAACGTTTGCCTTGGACGTTGTTCATTCTAGGGATCGCCAGCTTGTGCTCGATCGTCATCGGGTTGCTCGCTGGGCTCTATTCGGCCTGGCGTTATCCTGGCAAAACCGACCGCAGCTTATTCTTGTCAATGCTAGGTCTAAGCACAATTCCCGAGTTTCTCATCGGTATGGTGCTGCTGATCGCCATGGCCGTCAAAGTCAAATGGTTCCCGCTGAGCGGAGCCAAAACCGCCTTTATGCGCTCGGATCTATGGCTTGATCATGCGCTGGACATTGCTCGCCATGCCGTACTGCCCGCGTTTACTTTGACGCTTGGAAGCGTAGCGAGCATCTACTTGCTCATGCGCAATGAGGCGGTCCGTGTGCGGCATGAACCCTACATTGAATTCGCATCGGCTAAAGGGATAAGGACCTCCGGCATCCTCTTCCGGCATATCGCCCGCAATGCCGCTTTACCGCTTGTCACCCTGATCATTATTCGTATGGGTGCGCTGATGGCAGGCTCCATTTTGGTGGAAACTGTGTTTGCCTACCCGGGTGTTGGGAAACTGCTGCAGGAAGCCATTTTGGGGCGTGATTATCCGCTGCTGCACGGTTTATTTTTGATGATGACACTGATTGTGTTGTTACTGAACTGGATTGCTGATCTGATTTACCCCTATCTGGATCCGCGAATTGCCGGGAATCGAGGTGTGCAGAGATGAAGTCATGGTTGGCAAAACTTACGGCGTCTCAGCGCGTGGGCATGCTATTGTTCGGTTTGATTGTCGTGTTCGCCCTTGCGGGGCCTCTGATCCACACGGCTTCTCCTTTTGCCATTGACGCAGAGCGGCTGCTGCCGCCGTCCGAACAATATTGGCTCGGGACGAACGCCATCGGACAGGATCTTTTCAGCCAGCTCATGCACGGGTCGAGAACAACGCTCTACATTGGCCTCATGGTGGCCTTGATCAGCACTTTCTTGAGTGCAAGTCTAGGCTTGTTATCCGGCTATTCCAACAGACTGGGACTGGCGATCAACGGTTTGGCGAATATGATGCTAGTACTGCCGTCGCTGCTGCTTATCCTCATTGTCGCTTCTTTTACAGGAGGAGGGACTTGGCAGCTGATTTTAACCCTAAGTTTGCTTACGTGGCCGGGTTATATGAAGCTGATTCGAGCTTCGGTGCTTTCGTTAAAAGAACGGGAGTTTGTCAAAGCCGCCCAACTTTATCAGGGGAAAACCTGGTATGTGCTGTACCATCATTTGCTGCCGTTTATTTGGCCGCTGGTGCGTACGAAATTCATTATCGCTTTCCAAACAGCGGTTGCGATGGAAGCCAGCCTGTCATTTCTGGGTGTCGGGAATCCAAGTACAGTCTCTTTAGGTAAAATGCTTCAGGACGCTTTCTCGCGCACGCAAACTTTTTTGAACGATGCCTGGCAGTGGAGTATTGTGCCGCCTGCTTTGGTCATTCTTTTCGTGACTGTTGCGCTTGCGCTGATTGGGGAAAAAGCCGTGACGGCGAATCGCAGCGGTGTAGAGCTTCCCGGTAAAGAGCGCCGGGCCAAGCGGAGGACGTCATTGCCGCAGCAGCCTGCGGGAGATCATCCATCTGCGGTGGTCGTTCGTGATTTGCAGGTAAATTATGGCGCGAAAACGATCATTTATCCTATCTCTTTTGAGGTAAAAAGGGGTCAGATCACTTCCTTGGTAGGAGAGTCTGGCTCGGGTAAAACAACGATGGCGCGCACCCTCTATGGGTTGACGCCTGCCGAATCGGTGAGTGGAAGCATTGTGGTGAATGGCCATGCCGTGTATCCTTCGGATGGGCAGCCAAGTACCCTGGAGCGATGGGGAGATGCCGCTTATATTTTTCAGGATCCGCGAAGCAGCTTTAATCCGATTATGACGCTCGGCTCGCAGTTCTATGAGACTATGCGGCTGCAAACGAGCTTAGGTGAGAAGAGGGCAGCGGCTGTTGCGGCGTTGGCGGAAGTTCAGCTTGGCGAGCATGTTTTGGCTTTATATCCGCATCAATTAAGCGGCGGAATGCTTAGCAGAGCTTTGATCGCGCTGGCGCTGGTGAATAAACCGAAGGTACTCATTGCTGACGAGCCGACGGGTGCTTTGGATCCGATTGTGAAGAGGGAAGTGTTCGACCTGCTGGTGAGCAAAGTGAAAGAGCACCAGTTGACGCTGCTTCTCATCACGCATGATTTGCCTGCGGCGCTGCATATTTCGGATGAAATCATCGTGCTGCAAGACGGTGTTCAGCTTCAGGGCGAGCAAAAACAGCGCTATTTACATAACGGGAAGCAGTTGTTTCAGCAAGCTGTTTCTGTTTAATAACTGGCAGGAGGCGAGCGCCTTGTTACACTTAGAAAAGGTGTCCAAACAGTATGGAGGCAGCCGAAAGGAGCAGGTTGTCAAGGCAGTGGATGACGTAACGTTCAGCCTGAAGGAGAACGAAATTTTCGCCTTGATCGGAGAAAGCGGCTCGGGTAAGTCGACTTTGGCCGAGCTGATCGTGGGCCTGCAGCACCCGACTAGCGGCTCGATTAAGTGGGCGAATGAGCAGAAGAACTCGCCAGTTTCAAGCATGCAGATCGTCTTTCAGAATCCGGACCGCTCCATGAATCCTTACTGGCGTGTCAAAGACATCGTCACCGAACCGCTGCGTTTGAGCGGATTGCCGCGTAAGCAAGCCTACGCCAGAGCAGAGTCGCTGCTCGGTAAGGTGAAGCTGCCCGCCGAGTTTCTGGAACGGTACCCGTTCGAGTGCTCCGGCGGGCAAAAGCAGCGAATCGCCGTGGCGAGAGCGCTCTCTATGTCGCCGCAGCTGCTGGTGGCCGATGAAATTACATCGGCGCTGGATCCTTCCACCGAGCATGAGCTGCAGCAGCTGTTGTTGTCGCTTAAGCAATCGGAAGGCATGACGATTCTGTATATTACGCATCGGCTGGAGACGATTGCCGGCTTCGCCGATCGGGTCGCCGTGATGAAGGACGGCGTCATTCAGGAGATAGGCGACACACGGTCGCTGCTCGATGAGCCAAAGACGGCGTATACGCGAGCGCTGCTGCGAGCTGGGGTTTTTGGCTAAAACAATGAAGCTGCCGATATGATCGGCAGCTTCATTGCGTTAGCGGTCACTATGACGGGAAATAATCTACAGACCCCACCTTATAAAGGGTTAGAACTTATATATATAATAAGGTTAACGATTATTATGTGGAGGGATCTTATGGGAGATTACAAACGGTACATTCCACTATTAGCAACAAAAGAAGGCTGGCAAGCAGCATACGCCATTTTAGACCAAGCCGGGAAATTAGCTTTAGATGATATTCTGGAAGGTCTTGAAAATCAAAACTGGAAAATAAGGAAATGGTGCACGGCTTTGTTGGATCACAATGCTGATCAACGCTCCATAGCCCCCCTGGTCGCCCGATTAACTGATTCCTATGCGGATGTCAGGAGGCATGCCGTGCATAGCATTGGTTGTCAATCTTGTAAAGATGAAACGTTATGCTTGGACATCATCGCGTTATTAATCGAACGTGTGATGAAGGATACAAGTATTGCGGTTAGACGCAGTGCTGTTCATATGCTGGGCAATCAACCCTACGATATCAGAGCATCAGAAGCACTTGAGTATATTTTAAATAAGGAAAAAGATAGGAAGCTATTATTCAACGCAATGTGGTCATTGAAACAACAAAAAACACGTTTACTGGGCCAGACTCTCTAAGTCCGGCTGCAATTTATTCTGCAGAATATACAGCATGACGGCACCAACAAGGAACGCGGCGGCATCTGAGATGACGAGCGACCAGACAACTCCGTGGAAACCATTCATTTGATTGGCGATATATAACACAGGAATTAACGTAACCCCTTGAATAATGGACATAATAAATGCGGCGGTTCCTTGCGCTGTTGCTTGGAAAATTCCTGTAAACAACGCGGTTATTCCTGTTATGAACAAGGACAAAAACGTCACATGCAGAATATAACTGCCCATTTGAATTAATTGCGGATCATTCGTAAAAAGACCAATCAAGTGGTCGGAAATTAGAAAAACGATGATACCGAAAAAGACGGCTAACGCCACAATTGCTTTGATTGTGAATTGAATGGTATGTTTCATGCGTAATTTATTCGCTGCAAAAGAGAAGGCAATCAACGGCACGACACCCTCGCATAAGCCCATCAAAATAACCTCAGGAAATTGCAATAAACGTGATGAAATTCCGAATGCCGCTACGGCCTGCTCCCCATATTCGACCAGATAACGGTTAAAGATAAGCGACATTGCACCCAAGAAGATACTCATAATAAAGACAGGAACTCCGATTTTGAATACATTGCTTAGTATATCTTTGGAAGCCTTGAACCATCTTAAGGAAACAGTTAAGAATTGGCTCTTATATCCGATATGGAAGGCATAGAATACACTCGCAACCAAGTTAGCAATGACGGTAGCAGAAGCTACTCCGATTACACCCCACTGGAAGACGAAGATGGCTAGCGCATCAAGAATAATATTGACGACAACACTGAGAATCATACCGACCATGGACGTGATTGCTGAGCCTTCCGCGCGCACGATATTCTCAAGGGTGAAAAATAAGACGATAAATGGGGAGCCTGCAATCATAAGTGTGACATAATCCTTCGTGAAGCCAAAAGAGTCAGGCGTCGCTCCCAAGCCATGAACGATGGAATCGATGAATGGGAGACCGAAGGCCATCAAGATAAGGCCAAGCACTATACTGCTGTAAAAAGCGAACGAAGACACATGTTTGGCATCATCGTATTTTTTCTCTCCCAGCAAACGGGAAATGAATGCACTGCTGCCCATGCCAATCAAGTTGCCTAAGGCCATAATAGCCGCGAATAACGGCAATGTTAGTGCGAGTGCGGTTAACATGGCTGTATTGTCGAGTGTGCCAAGGAAAAAGGCGTTCAAGATGGAATATATGACACTCATTGACATGCCCAGCATCATGGGTACTGCAAAGTGAGCTACGGCTTTTGCGATGGGTGCTTTTTCAAAATAATGAAGGTTTTCTGTCTCCATATGCGTCACCACTTTCTGATGTATTATTAGATGGGATCGATCCAATCTTACAGTGTTAGATTGAACCTTACAGTGTTAGATGTTATCATATGCGTATGCACCTGTAAAGCACAATCTTACACTGTTAGATAAAGGGCGGATACCGATGAAAAAGCAGCAGCCTCAGATTTCGGAGGATAAGATTTTGGAAACCTCGTGGGAGCTTCTTGGAGAGGATGGCATCGAGAAGTTCAGCATGCGACGATTAGCCGAACGTCTTGGGATTCAGGCTCCGTCTCTGTATTGGTACTTCAAGAGCAAGCAGAATCTCTTTCAGCGTCTGGCCAATCAGGTATCGAAAATGATCGTGGAGGAGTTCCACTCCGAAGGGGACTGGAAAAAGCAACTGACTGCGTTTGCGGTAACCGTGCGGAGTGTGCTCTGTCGGTACCCTTGCTCAACGCAGCTCATGATGCAAACGATACCCATCGAGCCGGACATGGTCCGGTTTAGCAACCGTATGCTGCTCTGCGTGGAGTCGACACCCCTGGAAGAAGAGCAGAAATTACAAGCGGTTCTTACGCTAGTGAACTATGTCTTCTACTTCGTGCTGGATAATTATCAGCATCAGCGTCTTTTCTCCACGGTCAGTAAGGAGCAGGAAGAGGAACTCGGAGGTGAGATGATCCGTCTTCTGGACGCTATGAGCGAGGCGGATGCCGGGCTGTTCCGGAGCATGTACAAAAGCGGGCTGTTCGAGCTTATAGGGACAGATAAGTCGTTTGAATTTGGCTTAAAGCTGATTCTGTTGGGGATTGAACAGGTAATCGAGGAGCAAAATTAACGCAGTACAACAGTTTAATAAATGAACATACTAAGGCGGCCAATAATGGCTGTCTTTTTCCTTTTGAGTTCTACGAATGGGAGAGCAACATTTCATAATTGCCCTTGTGTTATAACTATCGTGTACTTATTTGACACAGGAGGAGATTAAGATATGAGTAGATTACATGGTAAAGTTGCTTTGGTTACGGGTGCAAGCCGGGGGATTGGTCGTGCCATTGCAACACGGTTAGCACAAGAAGGAGCCTTAGTAGCTGTTCATTATGGCACAAACCAGGACGCAGCCGAAGAAGTAGTGCGAGATATTGAGCAAAATGGAGGGACTGCATTTACCATTGGCACGAAACTCGGTACGATCGAGAGCATCCAGAGCCTTTTTCAGACATTGGATGAGTTATTGAAGGAGCGTACAGGTGACACCCATTTTGATATCCTGGTGAATAACGCAGGGATTGCCCTGGTAGCCCCAATTGAGGATACAACAGAAGAGGCATACGAAGAAATGATGCAAATAAATGTAAAAATGCCATTTTTCCTAACACAACATGCTTTGCCGCGTTTGAGAAATGAAGGTCGAATTATTAATTTGTCGTCCTCTATAACAAGAATTTCACTGCCTGCTATTCCTGCGTATAGTATGAGCAAGGGGGCAATCAACACGCTAACGCTTGCTTTATCCAATCAACTCGGCTCACGTGGAATTACGATCAATGCCATCCAACCTGGATTCGTTGCTACGGATATGAATGCCGCCATGCTGCAAGATCCTGCCTCACACCAATATGGCGCTGATTTTTCTATCTTTGGCAGATGGGGGCAACCGGAGGATGTCGCGGATATAGCAGCTTTTCTGGCCTCTTCCGACAGCCGCTGGGTAACAGGGCAATTGATTGACGCCAGTGGAGGCTCTCATTTGTAAGTGGCGAAATAGGAGATTTCATTCGGAAGGAATTAATTATTTTAGCTAGAATAATATGCATAAATGATCTACATTAGTGATGAGCTCAGCATTTAAAGGAGATAGAAATGAACGAAGAAGACGTTAAGCAGCGTATTAAGGATTACCAGCAGGCAGAAGGGGTAAAATCTCTTACTTGTGGGAACAACAGCAGCCACGAGAAATTATACCCAAAAGTGCTTGAACAAGGGTTGGTGCTTCTATGCCCTAATTGCAACTACACGCAGACATACATCCCGGATCTTTTTTTCGATGATGGGTTTTATGACTGGCTTCGCGGTATGAAGAGTTTAATTTAAATCAATTAATTCCTGAACAGCCTGGCTGTGTGTAAACACAGAAGGCTGTTTTATTTTTCTTTCATAGTGGATTTATAGGGCAATATGACTTTTTGCATCATAGCGGAGAAATGAATCATGGTCCAAATAGCGGAGAAACGGAACTTTGAACGCCATTTTGGCTATTCAAATGGTCAAAAATGGTATGCTATGCTCCTCGTGTAAGACAAACCAATGACATGGGAGGATTTATTCTATGAAATAAAACGGGTGATGTTGATTTACATTCATTATTTGTAAACGTATACAATTGTGAAAAACAAGACTTAAAGGGTAGGTTTTATTAACAATTGAAAGGACGTGACCCTGTTTGAAGAAGATGAAGCAAGTAACCCTGCTAGTATCCTTAATGTTAATTCTTAGCATGTTTAATACGGTAGTTGCGGATGCTGCAGCGCCAGAGGGCATTAGTCATGCTAGAATGATGCCCGTCGACAGCATTGCCAATCACGGTTCCACCATGGTAGAACTGCCAGATGGCACGCTTTTCTCGGTATGGTTTAATGGAGTTGGAGAAAGAGATGGGAATTTAACCAAACTTATCGGTTCTCGTTCGAAGGATGGCGGGAAAACGTGGACTGAACCTTTTGTTGTTTATGATACATGGGATTTCCCCGATAATAACCCGGTTCTTTTCGTCGACAGTCAACAAAGATTATGGTTGTTCTACGGCGTTATCTACAATGGCCAATGGGTATCAACGCAAACTAAATTTATGTATGCCGATATGGGCAACTATGAGTATGCCGTTCGCAATGGCGGAAATGCAAAGTGGCACTATCCACAGCCCTTGTACACGAACGTAGGGGAAGGCATGTTTGGCGAAGGGAAGTACTCCAATGGACAGTGGAACTATGGCATCAAGGGTGCTGAAATTAAGTTTGTAAATCCAAGTTCTGTGACGGCAGCAACTTACTTGGATCCGTCTCAATATGTACCGGTCACGACAAGGTTTGGCGGCGCTACCCGTTTTATTACAGACAGCTTCGTTGTTTCGATGAGAAATAAATATGATCAGTATGTCGCTTATTTGAAATCCGCCAAGCCATACGATGATGTCTATGCGGGCAGAACGGATGAAATTATCACGATGCTGATCACGGGAGTCTCCGTAAAAGAGCCTTCCATTATTAAAAATTCAATTGAGCGTTCATCCGGCGCAGATAACGATGTCAATACTTGGGGGCCGATTTACCGCAGGCTTGGATGGCAAACCAAAAATAAGCCGATTGAAGTTACGCTTGCAGATGGCGTCACCAAAAGACTAATTTTGCCGTTGTATTCCGATTCATTGGCGAATTCCGTTTGCGCGTACACCGATGATCACGGCATCACCTGGAAATTTAGTGACCCGATTGTAGGATCAGGAACGATCCAAGGCTCGCTGATTCAAAAGAAGGATGGCACCCTTCGTGGTTATTTTAGAAGCGGTAAGTTAGATGGCCGTAACGGACGCATGGCTTGGCACACGACCTATTCGGAGTCTACGGATTTCGGCGTAACGTGGAGTGTTCCGAAAGTTGATCCTTATTTAAAAAATGACGGCGGCTTTGAACTTTCGAAGCTTCCGAACGGTGACTGGTTGATAGCTACCAATCAAGAAACTTCACGCAGTGTAGTTAAGAAAACGCTGGACGGAAATAGAAATTCTTTCAGCTTATTGCTCTCTACCGATGAAGGAATGAACTGGAAACCGATCATGATCAAGGATGGCATGAATAATGGCGAGAGCTACGAATACCCATCGGTTCTCGTTGACAGAGCTGGGAACGCTTTGATGAACTATACGTACAAAATCCCTTCGGCTGGGGCTACGATAGGCTTCTCCAAAATTGCAAGCAGCGAGATGGGGAGTTTGTTTGATTCGGTAATAACTGCAACGTATGGCGCTGGAAATTCGCTGAATTTTGATAGTGTTGTCAAGTTGCCGACAATGGAACTGAACGTAGGACAAAGTACACAAACGACCTACAACCTAGCAATAGGTGGACAATCGTTTGATGCAACAATGGATACACTTACTTTGACATCCGATCTGTCTGCAGTAGCTACAATTAACACAAGCGGAACCGTCACGGCCATTCAACCAGGAACGGCAATGGTAACGGCTGTAAGCAATAAATACGGAACTATCTATAAATTCATCGTTAAGGTTACCCAATGAAAGGAGTCATGCAGATGAACAGGAAATTCAAGCTATTAATTTCGATGACGGTTTGTATCGCGATATCTGCAACAAGTCTAATTCCTGCCTTGGCTGCAAGTCCGGGAACATTCACCATTTCCGATCAAACGGTAAGTATTTTTAAACCAATTAAGGATAATGGGGCTACAGGTGATCACGTACATGGCTCCAGCATTGTAGAATTACCAAGCGGAGAGTTGCTGTGCGTATGGTTTCAAGGAAATGGCGAGCGGGATGCGACTACGACACGGATTATGGGAGCACGTTCAACCGATGGTGGAAAAACATGGCTGAAGCCGTTTGTAGTCACCGACGCTCAAGACATCGCTGACATTAATCCTGTCGTCTACGTTGATGCCGGGGATCGCCTCTGGTTTTTCTGGTATCCGGTCTTGGCAGGTAGATGGCAAACTTCCCAACCTCGCTATGCGTATGCTGAAAAAGGCAGTTATGAGCTTGAGGAGGTTGGCAACAAAGCGCCGAACTGGACTTTCTCAGAAAATGTCGGCATTAAACTTGGTAAAAATATTGGCGGTGTAGTCAATCCAAGCAGCGCAGACGATAATATTAGCCAGTCGCTCGATGATAGAGCAGGAGCCACATCAAGACCTTCTTGGGCTACAGCGCCTGTTGTCGCGCGTCCAGAGTTGGCCAAAGGTTTCGTTAATACGGTAAAGGCCAAGCTTGATGAGCAAAAAGAGTATTTGTTCAAACCGATTGCAGATGGCGGAGCAGGGATGAGCCGGAAAATTAATGAAGCTGAATTTGACGGTCTAGTCACGGAAACCATGCAATTAATTGGCGGCGATCCAACCAAATATTTGTATGCTCCTACAGTTGCGGACACCATTACGGAACCCCGTTCCGGTTATCCGTACGCCCGCCGACTCGGCTGGCAAACCAAAGATAAGCCTTTTGCCGTCGATTTAGGCAACGGCAAAGTTCGTCTGATCCTGCCTCTCTATTCGGACATGTTGGAAATGAGCATTATGGCTTTTACAGAGTATGACCCTTCCAAGCCTCTTGCGGACAACTCGGTTCGGTGGGAGATGAGTGAGCCCATCGTAGGTATTGCCAACATTCAGGCCACGATGGCTCAAAGAAAAGACGGCACCATTGTAGCTTATATGCGTGACAACGGACCAAGACCTTATCGTGTGGTGGCTTCCGAGTCCAGAGACAAAGGATTGACATGGTCAATGGTCAAGGATGTGCCGGAACTGCAGGATCCGGGTGTAGGACATGATCTTTTGCAGCTTAAGGACGGTAATTGGGCTTTCGTTCACGTAGATACGGAATCAAACCGGAACACATTGGCTGTCGCCCTTTCGGATGACGAAGGTAAAACGTGGAAATACAGAAGACATCTTGCCTTGGATACAAGAAGCAGCACGGGAAGCTACCATTACCCTGCCATTACGCAAGCGCATAACGGAGATATCCTGATCAGCTTCAGCCGGTTTTTCTCGTCGCTTGATACAGACTCTGCCAATCAATCTTTGGGCAGCTACAAGAACATTACGTTCTCCAGAATAACAGAGGACTGGATTAAGCAAGGTGACCCTTTAACCGTTATCAGAGAATATGAAAGCATCGATCGAGAAGTTGCCGTACCTGCTTCTTTCAATATCAGTAAGGCATCCGATAGTGCGATTAAGGCCCTTTTCCCATCTACCATTAAAGCTTATACCTCTTATAAAACTGGTGCAGAAAATGCGGTACTTCCTTCCGTCGATCTGCCGGTGGTTTGGGATGTTGCTGCTATTAAAGCGAACTATAAGCTTAATTCCTTGATTAGCAACCTTACCGGCGTTGTGGATGAGAGCAAGCTGCCGCAGGGGATAACGAGCGATATGCTGCCATTTTTCAAAGCACCTTTGAGGGTATATCTCTACAATGATCCTAATGCGGTTGCGGCCCAAGGTTTGGCGTTAAATAAAAATGACCTTGCTCTGTTCAAGGGGCAGTCTGAAGCATTAATTGCGACAGTACTCCCAAGTCAAACCACGAATAAGACAGTGCTGTGGAGTTCAAGCGATTCCAGTGTTGCTACAGTAGATACGGACGGTATTGTTACGGCTGTTAATAAAGGAGCGGCTGTCATCACGGCGAGAACACTTGACGGTAACTTTACTGCGACAGCTAATGTGGAAGTAAGAATCCCTGCTGCAAGCGTTACAGTCACACCGGGCGAAATTACGCTAAATAGCGGACAATCCAGTGTTTTGGCAGCAACAGTAACGCCGGATGACTCAACGGTTCAATCCATCAACTGGAGTTCAAGCGATGAGAAAGTTGTTGTAGTGAATGACAAAGGGGAAGTTACAGCGAAGAGTGTTGGTCAAGCAATTATTACCGCAAAAGTTGTTGATGGAAGCAACATAGCGTCTGGAACGGCGGTGGTTAAAGTACTGGGAAGCAGCGGTGGTGGTAGCGGTAACGGTGGTAACAATGGTAACAATGGTAACACTGGGGGCAGTGGCACTGGCAGCAGCAACTCAACAACTCCGCCTGTAGTGCCGCCTGTAACGGAGCAACCTCCTGTGAATCCACCGACGAAGCAGCCGGACACAACGCCAAAGCCAGTATTTACAGATGTAAATGACAACTACTTATGGGCACAAGAAGCTATAGAAGCTTTGGCCAGCAAAGGAATCGTTAACGGTACCTCGGAGACGACGTTCTCGCCTGAGAAAAATATTTCGAGAGCTGACTTTATGACCATGGTTGTCAGAGCGCTTAATCTGAAAGCTGATATTTCCAGTAACTTCGATGATGTGAACAAAAGCGATTATTATTATGAAGCGCTGGCAATTAGTAAAGCTTTGGGAATTGCGGATGGGGTAGGCGGTAATACCTTTAATCCTCAAGGGGAAATTAGCAGACAAGACTTGATGGTGCTTGTTTCCAGAGCCCTTCAAAAAGCAGGAAAGTTGCTGTCTAAAGGCAACCTTGATGAACTAAATTCCTTCAAGGATGCATCCAGCGTTGCGGAGTATGCCAAAGAAAGCGTCGCTTTACTTGTGGAGGCTGGAATCATTGAGGGCAGCGACAACCTAATCAATCCGGAAGGCAAAGCAACAAGAGCTGAAGTGGCAACAATTGTTTATCGCGTTTTAAAATTGCTAAACTAATTGCGAGAGGATGTCCCCGTGTAAGTTGGGGACATCTTTTTTGTGTGGCGGGGTTGTTTACCATGTAAACCTATTAACCCCAGAAGCCGAGTAGCCCAAGTAGCCGAGTAGCCAAAGCAGCCCGAGAAGCCCGAGAAGCCCGAGAAGCCCGAGAAGCCCGAGAAGCCCGAGAAGCCCCCAGTAGCCCAAGTTGCTCGAGAAGCCCAAGTAGCCACAGTAGCCCGAGTAGCTCGAGAAGCCCAAGTAGCCACAGTAGCCCGAGTAGCTCGAGAAGCCCAAGTAGCCCCCAGTAGCCCAAGTTGCTCGAGAAGCCCAAGTAGCCCCCAGTAGCCCAAGTAGCACGAGTAGCTCGAGTAGCTCAAGTAGCTCAAGTAGCTCAAGTAGCTCAAGTAGCCTAAGTAGCCCGAGTATCCCAAGTAGCCGAGTAGCCACAGCAGCCCGAGAAGCCCCCAGTAGCCCAAGTAGCCCAAGTAGCTCAAGTAGCCTAAGTTACTCAAGTAACCCAAGTAGTCCAAGCAGCCCGAGTAACCCAAGCAGCTCAAGTAGCTCAAGTAACCCAGGTAGTCCAAGTACGGTTCCAAGGTGAACTACCTTGGGCGCGAACTTGCCAGCCAACTCTAACGGACTCCACAGCCGTTATTATCGTAAATATCGCCCTGTTTCATTTCTAACGGACACAGGAAGCGTTATTTGCCGATTTCGGGGCGAAATCGCGGTAGAAACAAGCAAATAACAGCGCTGGAGTCCGTTAGATTTTCAAAACGGTTATATTTCGTCGAATAAGAGCATCTGTGTCCGTTAGCCAGCCGTGGGGAGTTGCAAGCCATGTTTGCCGGGCAACCCCTGATTGCATCCGGTTCCGTCTCATCCTGCCTGACCCGTCTAGTCCGACCCGCTCGCCCGTCCTTCCTAATTCGTCGCGTCCCTCAGTGGCATCAGCGCCGCCCGTGCTTCGATGCGTTCCGATCTATGGGAATTACCTTGGGCGCGAACTTGCCGGCCAACTCTAACGGACTCCACAGCCGTTATTATCGTAAATATCGCCCTGTTTCATTTCTAACGGACACAGGAAGCGTTGTTTGCCAATTTCGGGGCGAAATCACGGTAGAAACAAGCAAATAACAGCGCTGGAGTCCGTTAGATTTTCAAAACGGCTATATTTCGCCGAATAAGAGCATCTGTGTCCGTTAGATCAGTCGGGGGGAGTTGCCAAGCTTGCGACCCAAGTAGCCCAGCTCCGGGCAAACCCCGTTTGCGTCCGCTTCGGTCTCATTTGTACTGCACCGTCGTGTGCCTCAGTGACATTAGCGCCGCCCGTGCTTCGATGCGTTCCTATCTAAGGGAATCACCTTGGGCTCGAACTTGCCAGCAAACTCTAACGGACTCCACAGCCGTTATTATCGTAAATATCGCCCTGTTTCATTTCTAACGGACACAGGAGTCCTTATTTGCCAATTTCGAGACGAAATCACGGTAGAAACAAGCAAATAACAGCGCTGGAGTCCGTTAGATTTTCAAAACGGCTATATTTCGCCAAATAAGAGCATCTGTGTCCGTTAGCCGGCCGAGGGGAGTTGCCGCCCCACCCCGGCCTGATCCGTCCCACCCGCCATGTTGACTATTTGCATCATAGCGGAGAAATGAATCATTGCCGGATAAGCGGAAAAACGGCACTTTAAACGCCGAATTGGACGTTCATTTGGGCAAAAATGGTGTGCTATGATCCTCGTGTAAGGCAATCCAATTACATAGGAGGATATATTCGATGAAAGCAAAAAAGGGGATTATGACAGTAACCGGCTCATTGCTTTTGTTATCAAGTGTGCTTAGCGGTTGTGGAAGCAGTTCAACCACTTCGCCAGCTTCAACCAATAATGCTTCGACTTCGGCTCCGGCAACGACAGCTGGTGCGGCAAGCACACCGGCAGCGGCCCAACCGCTATCGCTGACCTGGATGAGGTACGAACACCCGTCGCAAGCGATTGTGGCGAATTCCAAAGCTGTACAGGAAATTGCCAAGCGTAAAAATGTCAAATTAAATCTCCAAAGTGTTCCTCAGAGCAACTACGATGATAAAAAGAAAACATTGATCGCAACGAATACCCTGCCTGATATTATGCTCGTCAAACAAGACGATATTCAGAACTTTGCCGACTCGGGAACCTTCCTTGATTTGACACCTTATTTGGACAAAATGCCTAATCTGAAAAAGGTCATTTCCCAGCAGCCGGAAATCAATAAAAACAAAATTGACGGGAAGCTGTATGGATTCCCTCTCGTAGCCAATTGGCAGGGGGTTGGCGGCCAGCTTTCGATGATCCGTATGGATGTGCTTGACAAGTTAGGTTTGAAAAAGCCAACAACTTACGATGAATTGTATCAAGTGATGAAGAAAATGAAAGAAGCGAACCCGGATTCCTATCCGTTCACGGCTCGTGCCGCCAATGGACTTACGGGCACAGAAAATTTAATCAATCCCATTTCGTTCGCATTTGGTAGCGGATACACAACGTTTAACGGCACGAAGGTGTACTACGAGCCAAAAGATAAAACTTACAAATTCGGTCCGGCGATGCCAGAGTTCAAAGAGGCTATTACTTGGTTGAATAAACTCTACAAAGAAAAACTTCTAGATCCGGATTATGCTACGGCTACATCGCAAATTTGGCAAGAAAAGCTAAACTCGGGCAAATCCTTCTATTTCCAAGATAATAATGGTTTCGCCAGCACATTTAATATCAATCTGCAGAAGAAGGACCCGAATGCGAAGTTTGATATGTTGGATACTATGACGACGCCAAGCGGTGCAAAACGGAACCTGATCTACGCACTTGGCCACTTATCGGAATCCTACGTTATTAATGCGAAAGTTAAGAATCCGGAACAAGTTGTTCAATTCATGGATTGGTTCTATTCCCAAGAGGGAATGGAAGTTACCAACTTCGGTGTAAAAGGGGAAGATTTCACTGGCGAAAATGGCGATTACAAATTGACGGACGCTGTCGTGAATAAATACAAGGACAGACAGCCGAGCGCATTCTATGCGCTGCAATCGGAGTATGGCACAGGCTACCTGGGACTTGGTTTGAACAATGACGATCATGCCGGATTGCCGTTCAATACGAAGGAATGGGTAGATTGGAACAACAAAGCATCCAAAGGTTTGGCTGCAGGCGAGAATGTGCAATTCGTTAACGACCCGCCATTTACCAAAGACGAACGTGAGAAACTGAAGCAAATCCGTACACAGCTCGACGCTTACCTGGCTCAAAACATGGATAAGTTCATTGTGACAGATGGAGCGCTTAAGGATTGGGATAACTTCGTGAAACAACTCAAATCCAAGGGTGCAGACGATATTGTCAAAATCTATAACGATGCCTTAGCACGCGTGAAATAAGCTCAAAGTTCAAAGTTCAATTCATATCGTGAGAGGGCAGGTTGCTAAGGCATACCTGGCGGCCTGTCCCTTTCTTTTTCGGGAAGGAGTGAAATGATTGACACCAGCTGTTGAGATTAAAAAGAATATCCGCAAGAGCATGCCCTTATATCTCATGTTTTTATTACCGTTTGCCTATTTTGTCATTTTTCATTATGCGCCAATGGTTGGGAATCTGATGGCATTTGAAGATTATTCGATCGTCAAAGGCTTCTTTCATAGCCCGTGGGCAGGGACGAAGTATTTCCGCCAATTTCTGACGGATCCGTATTTTTGGCAAGTCGTGCGCAATACCGTGCTTATTAACTTGTATTCTCTTATTTTTTATTTCCCGTCATCGCTCATATTCGCTTTATTGTTAAACGAGCTGCAGCAAAAAGTTTTCAAAAAGTTTATCCAAAGCATAACGTATATCCCACATTTTTTATCGACTGTTGTAGTCGTAGGGATGTTGGTTAACTTCCTCTCCATCGACGGGCTTATTAATGAAGTCGTGAAGCTTTTTGGCGGAGAAGCGAAGACCTTCATGTCTATGCCGCAGTGGTTCCGAACGATTTATGTAGGCTCGGAAATCTGGCAAGGGATCGGTTGGAACTCCATTATTTATTTGGCGGCCTTGACTACGATCGATCCACAACTTTATGAGGCGGCAACGATGGATGGAGCAAACCGCTGGCGTAAATTGCTGCACATTACACTGCCTGGCATTTCAACGGTTGTTACGATCATGCTGCTTTTAACGTTGGGCAAAATGCTTTCCGTTGGATTCGAGAAAATTTTATTACTGTACAGTGGTCCCACGTATGAGACGGCCGACGTTATCCAAACATTTGTTTATCGCCGTGGGTTGATCGACAGTGACTTTAGTTTCGCTGCAGCCGTAGGTATTTTCCAATCGGTATTGGCTTTTGCGCTTGTCATATCAGCGAATCAAATATCCAAAAAATTGAATGGATCCCGGTTGTTCTAGCAGGAGGAATTGAGATGCGACTTCGAAACTTTTCTGTTTTCGATACGATTAACTTAGCTTTTATGTTGGCTATGATCTTTATTACGCTTTATCCACTTTACTATATGGGAATAATTTCCATAAGTTCGGGATCTTCCGTTAGCAGCGGCGAAGTATTTTGGCGACCTATAGAGATTAATTTTAAAGCTTACAATGTTATTTTTAATGATCCCGCGATTGTACGTTCCTACGGAAATACCATTTTCTATACGGCTGCCGGTGTGCTTATTAACTTGGCGATGACGGCTCTTTGCGCCTATCCTTTGTCTCGTAAGCATATGTATGGACGTTCTGTTCTTGCCTTGTTCGTGGTATTCACCATGTTCTTCGATGGTGGTCTTATCCCGCGGTATATGGTGGTTCATGCGTTAGGAATGGTCAATACGGTATGGGCGATATTAATTCCGACTGCGATCAATGTTTTCAATATGATTCTTATGAGAACATTTTTTGAAGATATTCCAGAAGCGCTGCACGAGTCTGCCATCATGGACGGCGCAGGAGAGTTCCGAGTTTTCACCAAAATTGTGCTTCCGCTTTCTTTGCCCGTTATGGCCACTATGTTTCTTTTTTACGCGGTGGCTCACTGGAACAGCTTCTTTCCTGCCCTTATTTATTTAAATGAGAAAAGTTTGTACCCGATGCAAATCATCTTGCGCAATATCGTCATATCGGGAGATATGGCCACTCAATCCGCACAGCTTGGAGCAGCAGAGGCTGGGATGGCGGTCATGACGGAAAACATTAAGTATGCCTGCGTGTTCGTTGCGATTTTGCCTGTGCTTGTTATATACCCGTTTGTTCAAAAATACTTTGTACAAGGAGCAATGCTTGGTTCTGTAAAAGGTTAAAGTCTACTCATTTAGGGGGATAACATGGCTGCCGAAACGAAGCTTCATTTAATAGGAAACGCTCATTTGGACCCGGTTTGGCTATGGCGCTGGCAAGAGGGATATGCGGAAATCAAGGCGACTTTTCGTTCTGCGTTGGATCGATTGAATGAGTATCCTGATTTTGTATTTACATGTGCTTGCGCGGCGTACTACAAATGGGTGGAAGAGAACGCCCCTGGGATGTTTGCCGAAATTAAGCTGCGTGTTGCCGAAGGAAGATGGGTCATTACAGGCGGGTGGTGGATCCAACCGGACTGCAATTTGCCGTCAGGCGAATCGTTCGCGCGGCACAGTTTATACGGACAACGCTATTTTATGGAAAAATTCGGCGTGATGGCACGGGTCGGATACAATGTGGATTCGTTTGGCCACCACGGCATGATGCCGCAGCTATTGAAGCTAGGCGGGATGGATTCCTATGTATTTATGCGTCCAGGTGCTCATGAGAAGACGCTGCCGCACGATTTATTTTGGTGGGAATCGGAAGATGGCAGCCGCGTGATGACGTTCAGGCTAGCTGACAGTTACGGCAATTGGGCGAGCAATGGCATGGAAGATAAGATTCGCAGTCACAGAGCTATGGCAGTTGCAGGCGGGCATGCGTTCATGTCCTTCTACGGAGTTGGTAATCATGGGGGAGGACCGACCATCCAGAATCTCGAGCTCATCCACCAGCTCCAAGAACGGCCTGACATGGACGGCATTCAGTTAAGTTCTCCGAATCGATATTTCTCAGAAATGAGGCAGATGAATCCGGATATTCCTGTCATTAAGGATGAGATGCAAATGCATGCCGTCGGCTGTTATTCCACGCACTCGGAATCCAAGGCCGCTAACCGCAGAGCCGAGCATCAGATGCTTACGGCTGAGAAAATATCTTCCTTGGCTAATTTGATGCGAGGTTTGCCGTATCCAATGGAAGCGCTTAATCGCGCGTGGGAAAACGTGATGTTTAATCATTTTCACGATATTATGGGCGGCTGCAGTATTAAGGAAGCTTTTGACGATGTTCGGGATTTTTACGGCGAAGCGTCTAGTATAGGAGCCAAAGCAATAAACGCCGCTTTTCAAAAGATATCTTGGTCCATTCATACGATGAAACCGGGTATAAAATCATTAAGTAAAGAGAAGGACTGGCAGCTCTGGGAGCAAGATGATCTAGGCTCGCCTCTTGTGGTGTTTAACCCCTTATCGTGGGAGGTTGAGGCACCCATTGTCATGAACAAGAAGGTGGCTGGTGTGACAGATGCTGCTGGCATTCCTCTGCCGTTTCAAACGGTCAGGGCCTCTCGGACTAATACTAGTGATAAATGGGATACCTTCATTAAGGGGAAAGTTCCGGCTTTTGGCTATCAAGTATTTTGGGTCTATCGGGATAAAGCCTTCAACGTTGTAGAGCCAGCGGATGCCGTCAGGGCAGAGGGATGCTTGCTGGAAAATAGTCAAGTATGCCTTGAACTCGATCCGGCTACGGGGTATATCCGTCGTTGGATTGACAAGTTGAATGGCGGCAGAGAAGTACTAGCTGGCGACGGAGCGGTGCCAATTGTCTTGGATGAGAGTCACAGCGATACCTGGGGACACGGTCTTACACACTATCGCGATGAGCTCGGACAATTCGGGGGCGCTGAATTAAAGGTATTGGAGAATGGACCGCTGCGAGCGACGATCAGAGTAACCAGCTATTATGGGAGTTCTGTACTTCGCCAGGATATCAGCATACAGCCTGACAGCTCTGATGTGCATGTGAAGGTAAGGCTGGACTGGAGAGAGCAGCATAAGATGCTGAAGCTGGCTTTCCCTGTTAACGTGGAGCAGCCTAAAGCCGTGTTTGAAATTCCGTATGGGTATATCGAACGTCCTGCCAATGGGAATGAAGTGCCTGGGCAGATGTGGGTGAATCTATCCGGCAACAAGCCAGGTATAACGGAGAGTACGGAGTCAACGACATTCGGTCTTTCATTAATCAATAATGCAAAATACGGATACGATGTACAAGGCAATGAGCTGAGGATGACGGTGGTACGAAGTCCGATTTATGCCGACCATTTCGGCGAACGCGATGAAGAAGTGGAATTTATGGATCAAGGCGTACAGGAATTTTCGTATGTCCTTTCAGCTCATAGCGGTTCTTGGCAAAATAGCGGAGTTGTACGTAAAGCCTACGAATTACATAATCCGCTGCTCCAAGTGTGGGAAACGTATCACGAGGGAGATTTGCCGCAAATTTCGGAGGGAATTTCCATATCTTCAGACCATGTGATTGCAGTAGCCTTCAAACCGGCTGAGGAAAGGAAAGGATGGATTCTCCGCTGCCAAGAGATTTATGGAAGGGAAGTAGAGACGGAATTGAGCTTGCCTTCCTTGAATCGCAGCTGGCGAAGCACATTTGGAAAATGTGAGATCAAAACGTTCTTTCTGCCTTCCAAGCTGCATGAGCCGATTGAGGAAGTGAATTTTATAGAAATGAAACATACGGAGGAGAGATAGATCCAATGAAGATTAACAACCCCAACGGCGTATGGCCGACGATGATAACTTTGTACAAGGAGTCAGGCGAAATAGATTTTGATGCGATGGGACGTATGGTTGAATGGTTTATTCAAAACAAAGTGGACGGATTATTTGCTGTCTGTCAGTCCAGCGAGATGTTTTTCTTGAGCTTGGAAGAGCGCGTGAAGCTTGCCGCTTTTGTCGTGGAGAAGGCAGCGGGAAGGGTTCCCGTCATTGCGTCGGGACACACCGCAGACTCGATTGAAGACCAAGTTCGAGAAGTGACGGCGATGTCAGAAACAGGCGTTGAGGCGGTTATCCTGATCTCGAACCGATTGGCGGACGAAGATGAGTCGGATGAAGTGTGGAAGGTTAATGCTCAGAAGCTGATTGAACAACTGCCGGAGCATATTGCGCTTGGGATTTATGAATGTCCATTTCCTTATAAGCGACTATTAACGCCATCGACATTGAAGTGGTGTGCGGATACCGGAAGGTTTTTCTTCTTAAAGGATACTTCTTGCGATGTGGAGATGATCAAAGAAAAGCTGGAAGTGATCAAAGGAACTTCATTAAAGCTATTTAATGCCAATACCGCTACGCTCTTGGAAACATTGAAGCTGGGCGTTGACGGTTACAGCGGGGTTATGGCCAACTTTCATCCGGATCTATATGCTTGGCTTCTGCAGCATTGGAAGGAGCAGCCTGAAGAAGCCCAGCATTTGAGCGACTTGCTGAGTGTAGCTTCATTTATTGAGCGGCAGTTATATCCGATTAACGCGAAATATTATCAAATGAAGGAAGGCATCAGTTCGAATTATCACTCGCGCGCGAGAAATCATGACGAGTTCACAGCCACGAATAAACTCGAAGTGGATGAGTTATACCGTCTCTCCAAGAAGTTATCGCAGCAATTTTCATTCCAGCGTTAACAGATAAGCAGGAAGCACACTATCGTGCTTCCTGCTTATCCTTTTATTTTCCCTTTAGAAGAAGGATTCATGTAGAAAGATTAGAATAATAGTATTTGTAACCGCTTACTATAAAAGGTAGAGCATTCATATTGGGGGAGTAAACTTGAATTGGAGACACTTGCAGCAAACGTTGAATAAAAATAGATTGTTTTTTAAGATCCTGCTTTATTTCCTTTCTTTGCTGATCCCGATTGTCATCCTCGGAGTCATCGCCTATTTGAATGCGGATCAATTAATCAAGAAGGATGCCTCCGGAAAGCTTACGGATAATTTGGTTGCCTCCTCCAAAACCATTGATATCTATTTAGGTATGGCACAGTCAACCAACAACAGCTTGCTGCTCAGTGATACCATTCAACAATACTTACGACCGTATCCATTACTAACGGATGAAGAGAAAATTAAATTGCCTTCGATTGTGAGATCCATTGCGGGGAATCGCAATACGATAAGCCACTTTGTCGACAATATCTTTCTATTTGTGGATGATCAGCGTGTTTATTTTAGTGATGGCATGGTTGACTTTGATGTTTTCTTTGACACTTTTTACAAATTTGATGGTTACAATAAAGATTTCTGGCGAAAACAATTACACGAAAGCAGCCTGTTCGAATTGTTAACGCCAACGAGAGTGGCGAATCCGAATATGAACACGAATCGTGATGTCATTCCGAGTGTTACGACCCAATATTTGAATGGTCATTTGGCAACGATGGTGACGACCATTTCTATCCCTACAATCGCAGCCACGCTGCAAAACAACTCCATTTTCTCGACCACCCACTATATTGTTATGGATAAAGATAATCAGATCATTTTGCAAAGCAGCGAATTGGAAGCAAGGGATGTGGAGCAAGTTGTTGCTGGTTTTTCCAAGGAAAAAGCTAGTAACGGAGCGCTTAACATCGGACAAGAGCAGAATTGGATTGTTCAAACTACCTCCGAATATGGATGGAAGTATTATTCGATTACGCCGGTGAGCTCTTTTAACCAGGAGTCTTCGAGCATTTTTAGCTTGATCATCTGGATTTGTATCAGTTTAATCATCATTGGCATCGCCTTTTCTGCCATATTTAGCGTTCGGCTGTATAACCCGATCAAAAATATCAGAGATATTTTACAAAAAACCGAACGAATAGAAGAAGGCAACCAAGAAACACCACGCAGCGGCGAACTTCAACGGATTGGGAATAGCGTCAGCCAATTGGTCCAGCAGCATAAGGACGCGAATATGAAAATTCATACCTTCTCTGAGGAAATTCTTGAGCAGTTTTTCACGAATCTAATTAAAGGGGTTCGAGGGGGACAGCCGTATGCGGTTAACCAGATTTTAAAAGAAATTGATTTTCATACAGGTACCTATTTATGCTGCTGTTTTGTGTTTATGTTCAGGGATCAATTCTATCATGACATTCTGGAAGCGGATCGCTTATTAATTTTCGAGAAGATGAAAAATGTGCTATGGGGCATTATGAAAAAGTACGTGAATTGTTATTTGGTGGAATATGAGCCCTACTTATATGTTTGCATGGTCAATTTGAAGCGCGAGGCAGATCGTGAACAGCTGGAACAAGCTTTGGAAATGATTAAAATGACCTTTGCTTACGACACCATGTATTGTGAATTAGTTATTGGCTTAGGAAAAAGATACGACAAGATTGAGGATTATTCCAAATCTTATAGTGATGCTATTACGGCTATAGATAAGCGGACAGATTCATCCAAGACGGTCATCGTCGATGCAGCGCATTTGGATATCGATCAGAACTACTATTATTCTTTCCTGGATGAGACCAAAATCGTCAATAAACTGAAATCAGGCGATCGGGAAGGTTTAAGGGGTGAATTGGAAGGAATTATTGCTTTGAACAAAGCAAGAGGGGTTTCTTATCACTTTCTTGGGGCTTTGCTCGTGGAGTTTTTCCATACAGGCAACCGTTATTTGACCGAAAAAGGACTTCGTATGCATGACTTTTTGGAGGCAAATGAGCATGATTTTTTGAGTCAAAAGGAGATATTGCCGACAGAGTTTGATGCAAGGTTGAAAATGATATTTGAGTTCTACGATAAAATGATCGCCGAAACGTTGTATAAACCCGAAAGCAAATCAGGTACGGTCGTATCGCTTATTACAGCTTATATTGAGAAACATTATGAAAAGGATTTATATCTGGAGGTCATTGCAAACGAGATCGGTCTGTCCGCCAAGTATGTGTCCAGGATGTTCAAAGAGACGACAGGGACGAATATTTCGGACTATATCAGCCTGATTCGGATTGCAAAAGCGAAAGAATTGTTAGCCGATACGGATATAAAGATTAGTGATATTGCCGATCAGATCGGCATTTTCAGCCGCACAACCTTCTTGCGTTTGTTCAAAAAACATGAAGGCATTTCACCCAATGAATATCGGCAGATACACGGCGGTAAGCAGAAATAGCTTGAAAATGGACGATTCAGGCAAGGTAGAAGAATGAATCATGGAGACTCAAGTGGAAGAATGGTTCATCGTAGGCTGATTTGGTTCTTTTAAAGCGAGGCAAGTCGCTTATACAATAAAAATGGCCAGAACAAATCCAGGTTATGGAGGGGGACCACCATGGATTTCAGAAACAGGAGATTGGTAACTGCCTGCTGTTCGCTGGTTGTAGTAGGGAGTTTAGTAGCGGGGTGTGATCACATACCAAATCGTACAGTCAAGCCATCGGCGAGAGTAAGCTCTTCACCGTCGGACAATCCGATGACGCTTTCATGGATGAGATACGAGCATTCTTCCCAAGCGTTAGATGCAAATTCGGTCGTTGTTCAAGAAATTCAAAAAAGAAAAAACGTCAAGATTGCCTTACAAAGCGTTCCACAGAGTAACTATGAGGACAAAAAGAAAACCTTAATGGCTACAAATTCGATTCCCGATGTCATGATGGTCAATCAAAATGATCTTACGGATTTCGCGGATACCCACATTTTTCTAGATCTCACACCGTATTTGGATAAAATGCCGAATTTCCATAAGCTCATCGCGCAAAAGCCGGAAATCAATAAAACGAAAGTGGATGGCAAGCTGTACGGTTTTCCTTTAGTAACGAAATGGAGCGTTCAATCTGGTTTGTTGCCAATGATGCGCACAGATTTGTTAGCGAAACTTCATTTAAAAGCGCCAACGACGTACGAAGAGCTATATCAGGTACTCAAGAAGTTTAAAGAAGCTTATCCAGCGTCTTATCCTTTTACGAGTAGAGCGGCGAATGGTAAAACAGGAACAGAAAATTTGATCAATCCTATTGCTTTCGGCTTTGGAAGTGGCTATACGAATATTACGGGAACTAAAATTTACTATGAACCGCTGACGCAGCAATATAAATTTGGTCCTTTTGCCCCTGAATTCAAAGAGGCTATCGCCTATCTTCATAAACTTTACAAAGAAAAACTGCTTGATCCAGATTATGCCGTAGCAACCTCACAAATATGGCAGGAGAAATTAAGCTCTGGCAAATCGTTCTTTTTTCAAGATAACAATGGTTTCGGAGCGAATTTTAATAAAACACTTCAGGTGAAAGAACCGGAAGCCAAGTTCGAATTGTTACCTGCTCTGGCGAGTAATAAAGGAGTTAAACGCAATACCATTTATCAGCTGGATCACCTTGGTGAAATGTACGCAATAAGCGCTAAGGTTAAGAATCCGGAAGAAGTGATTAAGCTCATAGACTGGATGTATGGGGAAGAGGGGACGAATCTAACCAGTTTCGGAGTAGAAAATGTGGATTACACGCTGGTTGGCGGCGAATATCAGATATCGGATGCAACGAAGCTGAAGTTCAAAGATAAACAAGATCCCTTCCGCTCGATGCAATCTGCCCTTGGTACCGGTTATCTTGGCTTAGCGTTTCAATCTGACGACCATCCGATTCTGTTATCTTCTGCACCGGAACTAATTAAGTGGTCTGATAAGGCAACCCAGGATCTGGCCGACGGAATGAATTACCGGGAGATCAATGATCCTCCATTTAATAAGCAAGAACGAGATCGGCTTAAACAACTCCGCACACAATTGGATGCCTATTTAACTCAAAATATGGACAAATTCATTGTCAGTGAAGGGGCATTAAATGATTGGGATACTTTTATCAAGCAATGTAAAGACAAAGGGGCAACGGAGATTGAAACGATTTACAATACAGCACTTGCACGAGTAATAAAGTAACTTGATCAAGGGGGTACTACGGAATGAACGCTATTTTGAGTTCAATGACGACACGTTATCCAGAATTAATAGGCTGTTTACCAGATATCGAATTGGGGTTTGAGCTGCTAAACCATTCGTTTCATCAAGGAAACAAGCTGTTATTATGTGGTAACGGTGGAAGTGCCGCAGATTGTGAGCATGTTGTAGGCGAACTGATGAAGGGATTTATCTCCAAAAGGCCTTTATCCGCATCTGTAAGCGATCGTTTTGAACGTGAATTTCCGGGAGAAGGGTTGGATCTTGCTGTTAAGCTCCAAGGGGCGCTGCCGGCGATTTCACTCGTAAGTCACTCAGCTTTGATAAGTGCTTATGCCAATGATGTTGATCCAGAAATGATTTTCGCCCAGCAAGTGTATGGTTACGGCCGTTCAGGGGATGTATTGATTGCATTCAGCACATCTGGCAACTCTACGAATATCCTTCGGGCACTGCAGGTTGCCAAGGTGCAAGGGTTGAAAACCATTGGTTTCACGGGGGATAGCGGCGGGAAATTGAAGTCTTTATGTGATGTGACGATATGTGTGCCTTGGGAGAAAACCCTCGACATTCAAGAGAGGCATCTGCCGATCTATCATGCGTTATGCCTGATGTTGGAGGAGGCGTTTTTCCCAAAATGACCCTTGTTGCTGCAGTCGATATTGGTGGAACAAAATGCGCAGTAAGTTTGGCTGTTGTCGAGAAGGATAGCGTCGTATTCGTGGATAAAATAAGCTTTTCGACCCCATCTGGGCCAGAGATGGCAATTGGTGCAATCTGCACATCTCTGGATACGATGTTAATGCGTTATCCAGATCGGACACCTGAAGCCATAGGTATCAGTTGTGGAGGTCCGCTTAACAGTCAAGCGGGCGTCATTCTCTCGCCTCCGAATCTTCCCGGTTGGGATCATGTTGATGTCGTATCTCCTTTGTATGTACGTTACGGTGTTCCAGTCGGATTACAGAATGATGCGAATGCTTGCGCCTTAGCCGAATGGCGTTTTGGAGCGGGAAAAGGCTGCCGCCATATGGTATTCCTTACTTTCGGCACAGGCATGGGAGCAGGATTGATCCTTAACGGCCAGCTTTATATAGGTAAAAATGATATGGCAGGTGAAGTTGGGCATGTTCGTTTGGAAGCCAATGGCCCCTGGGGATATGGCAAGGCGGGTTCATTTGAGGGCTTCTGCAGTGGCGGCGGTATTGCGAAGCTTGCTCGGACAATGTCGCTTCAAGCCATTCAGGAAGGCAAACCACCTTCTTATTGCCAAACAATAAACGATCTGAGCAGCTTGACGGCGGAAACGGTAGGAAAGGCTGCGGAATCAGGGGATTCCATGGCGATTGAAGTGTATGAGACGGTAGGCCGCCGCTTGGGGCAAGGAATTGCTATGTTAATTGATGTGCTTAATCCGGAGAAAATTGTAATTGGCAGTATCTATGGACGACAGCACAAGCTGCTGGAGCCCCTGGTAATGGCAACATTAAGGCAGGAGGCGTTATCGTTCTCCTTAGATGTTTGTGAGATCGTACCTGCCGGGTTGGGGGAACAAGTTGGGGATTATGCAGGTGTATCTGTTGCAATGGAGATGTTGAGTAACAGTTGAGTGCGGGCGATAAATCCAAATTTTAACTTATTATACTCTAAAAGTATTTTTTGAACGAGGGGGAGATCATGATGGAGAGTGGGGGCAAAAAGTACGCCATTGGCGTCGATTATGGCACGGAAAGCGGCCGGGCTGTATTGGTGGATGTACAGACCGGTGAGGAAATAGCGGCACATGTAACCGCTTATGCACACGGTGTAATCGATCGCCAGCTGCCGGGTTCGGAAGTGATGCTTGCAAAAGATTGGGCTCTGCAGCATCCAGGGGATTATCTGGATGTGCTTCGCCAAACGGTGCCCGCAGTGCTTCAGCAGGCAGGAATTCCGCCGGAATCTGTGATCGGCATCGGTATTGACTTCACCGCTTGCACGGTGCTGCCCGTGAATGCGGATGGCGTTCCAATATGCTTCTTCGAGGAGTATCGGAACAATCCGCACAGCTGGACCAAGCTTTGGAAGCATCATGCGGCGGCCCCGCAAGCGGAACGTATAAACCATTTGGCCAAAGAGAGAGGCGAAGATTTCCTTCCCCGTTACGGCGGCAGCATCTCTTCGGAATGGCTTCTGCCCAAACTGCTGGAGACGGCCGAACAGTCACCGGCTGTATTCGAGGCGGCCGATCGCTTCGTGGAGGCGGCGGACTGGGTTGTCTGGCAGCTTTGCGGTGAGCTGGCCAGGAGCAGTTGCTGTGCGGGCTACAAAGGAATGTGGCACAAGCTGGAAGGTTACCCGTCCACGGAGTTCCTGAAGCAGCTGGACCCGCGGTTTGAAAGTTTGTACCAAACCAAGTTGGCTGGAGCTGTAGTACCTGTGGGATCCCGTGCAGGGGGATTGGAACCGCGGATGGCCAAAGAGCTCGGCTTGCTCCCAGGCACAGCTGTTTCTACTGCCATCATTGATGCACATGCCGCCGTACTCGGCTGTGGTGTCACTGACCCAGGCAGTATGGTTCTGGCTATGGGAACTTCACTGTGCCACATGGTTCTCGGCGACGAAGAACATCTCATTCAAGGAGTTAACGGCGTGGTGGAGGACGGCATTGTGCCAGGCATGTTCGGCTATGAAGCGGGTCAGCCGGCCGTTGGCGACATGTTTGCATGGTTCGTCAACACATCGGTATCCGAAGAGATAACGCGTAAGGCTGCCGCCGAGGGAATCGGCGTTCATACCTGGTTGGAGCGTGAAGCCAGCCAGTTAAGTCCCGGGCAGTCTGGTCTGCTGGCGCTCGATTGGTGGAACGGAGGGCGTTCGCCCATCCTGGACGAAGCGTTATCCGGGCTGCTTGTCGGGCTGACGTTGAGTACAACGCACGCTGAGATCTACCGCGCGTTGCTGGAATCCGCAGCTTTCGGTACAAGACGGATCATCGAAACCTTTGAAGAGAGCGGAGTGCAGATAGCTTCTCTCTATGCGTGCGGCGGGTTGCCTCAAAAAAATAAGCTGCTGATGCAAATTTTTGCCGATGTTCTGGGGATGGACATCAAGGTGGCGAAGTCGACTCAACCTGTCGCGCTTGGCGCAGCTATCTGCGGAGCGGCTGCAGCGGGCAGCCAAGCAGGCGGCTACGACAGCCTGAGTGAGGGTATTCGCGCGATGGGACAAACGAAGGAGCAGTCCATCCGACCGAATCGTGAGCACAAGGCTGCTTACGACAGGTTATACGCCCAGTATCGTGCGATGCATGAGGCGTTCGGAGTACCTTCCGGCCAAGTGGGGAAGGTAATGCGTGAGCTGAAGCGCATGCGAACTGGGGGTTAGAGCTTTTGGAATGGCCTGACGGCCAAAATGTACTCGGCCTGTGAATCTGCGTGTTCCTTTGGAACTGCGGGTGGCAGGTCGCTTTTATTTGGCAGGGCATGCTGAATCCCAAACCGACTGATTGCATCCCAAAGGAGCGCCTTCTATTTGAACTTTTAAGAGCCTAGCCTAAGATTAGCGGGAAATACTACCGCAATTTAGTGGCGTAATCAGGCTATAGCATGAATAAATGGATTTTCTCCTGTTAATGGATGCGTATCGATAAAAATGAGGCTGTCAAAGGTCATCTGTGAGGTAAAGGGATTATTGGAGCAATCTAGAAATTAGTGTGGAGGAAAAAGAAAGGGGCAGTGATGGCGTATGTTCTTAGTTAATTCTCGTGCGATCATTGAAAGAATGCAAGAAGGAACAATCGAAATTGTCGTTCAGACACGAAATAAACCTGGTGAACCTCAACGGATTGAACTACCTGGTGGGAGAATAGAGCAATACGAATCGTTAATAGCAGCGCTTATTAGAGAAGTAAAGGAAGAGACTGGCCTTGATATTGTAGAAATTGAAGGTGAAGATACAAGAATTGATACCGTTGGTATCGATCCGAGTTTTGAAGTGGAGTGTGTAAAACCCTTCGGGGCTTATCAGACCCTTAACGGACCCTTTGATTCGGTTGGTGTCTACTTTCGTTGTAAAGTGCAAGGGGAGTTAGTGCAATCAGGTGATGAAACTAAGAACCCAAGATGGATTGCCGTAGATGAATTAAGACAACTAATGAAGGACGATCCCCATCAATTTTCCAGTGTAGACAGGGCGGGAGTTATGTTTTATTTGAAGTATTTAGAAAAACAGAGACGGGCGTAATAAAAGACTTTGTAAATCTATTGTCTTTTTACTAGATTCAATAGATAATAATGGTAATTTACTGGATGGTGGAATTTGGGGGAAGAACAGCATGTTTAGAATCTACTTACGAAAAATGGTTTTGATTGCTTTAGTTTCTGTATTTGTTTGGAACTATGGCACTTTAACGACTATGGCATCGGTATCGAATGACAAAATCGTCATCAAGCTTAAATTAGATGATACCCAAGCTTCAGTTAACGGCAAGTCGGTTGTGCTTGGAATGGCTCCTCGCTTGGTGAATAACACGACGATGATTCCGCTGAGATTTGTAACGGAGGCTTTAGGCGCCGAGGTCATATGGGATGGAAACACGCAGAGTGTGCAATTAACATTTGCTTCACAACACATTATCATGAAAATCGGAAGTACAGCAGCAAAAGTTAATGATGCTTCTATCAATTTAGAACAACCGCCTGTCATTCAAAATGAGACGACATTAGTGCCAATTCGGTTTATTGCGGAAAATTTCCATCAGACCGTTTCTTTTGACGATCAAACGCATGAGATAAGCATTGTAAACGTACCCGCGGTGTCAACAATCCCAGATAACGTAGCGCCCGCTGCAGAGCGTTTGGAAAAGCCAACAGTTGATAATTTGACGAACATAACCATCACAAGAATTCCTCAGTTCACTGATCGTACTAAGTATTCATTTAAAGCCCCTTACGCTGAAGGCGTAGTTATGACTACGGATGGCAAAAACAATTTGTACCTTTTAGGTGAAAGCTCTCCACAAAGTTTTAACATTCAGAAAATGAGCTTAAATAAAGGCGAAGAATTAGAAGTACAATTTTTGGTATCCTTCAGTAAAAAAGAATTTAATTTTAATTATAAGGACCCTAATGGAATAATGAGGGATTTTAATTACGATCAATTCATCCCGAACTCTTTATATTATGATCGCAATTCGGATAAAATCTTTGTCATGGGAAACGACTTTAATCAAGAATTGACGGTATTTTATCAAGTTTATCCTAGCGTGAAACTGATTGCCTACGATAGATCTAGTGATTTGAAAAGTAAATTTGACTTCATACAACCGTCAGATGATGGGCAAACCTATTATATCAGCAACTCTTTCAAAGGTAGTATCTATACGGTACATGAAGGAGAAGCTCTATCAACCCATACCAATATTGATAGTATACATACGCACCACTTAACTTCACTCATGGATAAAGGTCAATTGTACGTACTTGATCAGGACAACAAAACGATTCAATTGGTAACTCCTGGTGTAGGTGCGAGCGTAGTTGCAACCCTTAACGTAGGTGATATTAAATCTGCAATAGCGCACGAAGGCAATTTCTACTTAATGGGGGGCAAGCAATTCTACCGTGTTGATGTGAAAGGGAAACTTGAAGAATACGCTGATTTAGACAAGGCCGAATATCATAAGGGTCTTTATAATTTCAAGACCAATACGTTTGATCCTACACCCAATCCAAATGTTTTTGTTCATCCTGAAGAAGAGGATAAAATTGAGCCCAAACGGATTGTGCTTGGTCTTGCCCCGCAACGATTTATTATTGATCCAAAAGGTAACATTATCATTTATGATGATATGTATAAGATTCTCAGAAAAATTAATTTGTTTAAGTAAAGGTGACAAAGTGATAGGAAACTAGAATAGACGTATACCCAAAAACAAAAGCTGCCGGAATCATCCGGCGGCTTTTATTTTTGGGTATGGGGTAAGCGAAGCTTCCCTGCACACCGGCTCATGACATTTGCTGCTACCGCTCGGGCGATTCACCAGCGAGGGGAACTACAGGGCGCTATTTCATAGAAATAGGCTCTTTTTCGGCCGGAGGGGAACTGTGGGCTGCTATTTGTCCGTTTTCTTAAAGAAAACGGGATCAGTCGATCAAATAACGCCTTGTAGTTCCGCTGAACGCGGAAACGGGCTAAATTTGCTAGAATAGCGCCCTGTAGTTCCTCAAGGATGCATCGCTGACCAACTTAACGCATCTAGTATGAGGTTACCCCCTCCGCCAATTGTCTCAGTAACGCTAAATATTTAGCGGCGCTGAATCTTCTCCACCCCCAAAATTCGCTCCTACCAGGCTCTTAACAAGCTAAACGAAGGAGGAGAAGTTAACTCCTCCAACGCTCCTTTCCTCCGCAGGGAACTGCAGGGCGCTATTTCATCGAAATAGGCTCTTTTTCGCGCGGAGGGGAACTGTAGGCCTCTATTTGTCCGTTTTCTTAAAGAAAACGGGATTAGTCGATCAAATAACGCCTTGTAGTTCCGCTGAACGCGGAAACGGGCTAAATTTGCTAGAATAGCGCCCTGTAGTTCCTCAAGGATGCATCGCTGAGCAATCTAATGCTAGTTTGCTGCTATCGCTTGAGCGCTGGGGTCCCCCCCTCTGCCAAGTGTCTCAATATCGCCGAATTTCTACCGACGCTGGCTGTGCCCATCGCTGGGAGGAAGAAACTGTTGGAGGAGTTAACTACTCCTCCGTAGTTTAGCTTGTAAAGAGCACGCGAGGAGCGAATTTTATGGTTAGCGATATGGTTAGCGATAGGGTTAGCAATGAACCTAAGCTCCAAAGCATGCACAATTCCTCGAATTGCGACATTTTTGCATTAACACTTTCTTGTTCCCGCTCTCAAATCCTGGAAAAATGTGCGAATCGCGGATCGGTTCATCCCATAGAGGATTGAACGATTGTCACGGCATCTCCCCAGCAGGTAAGATTGCGGTACTAGACGTGAAGGAGGCTTGCGACAGTGGCAAAGATGTATACGGAGGCTAAGCCCGGAATCACACACAGCGATGTGAAGCATGCGAGGTTAGCGCAAAATCGATATCTCCTAAATATGCGAAAGCATTGGATGCTTTATCTCATGATCATCCCGGGGCTCGTGTATTACCTTATTTTTAAATACGTGCCGCTCATGGGAAGTGTCATCGCCTTTCAGAATTATCAAATTTTCAAAGGCATGCTGGGAAGCTCTTGGGTAGGATTGGACAATTTCAAATTCATCTTCACGTATCAAGATTTCTATCATGTTTTAAGAAACACGGCGACGATCGCCACGTATCACCTCGTGTTCGGATTTCCTGCACCGATTATTCTAGCGCTTCTATTCAATGAAGTGAGGTTGATGCTGTTCAAACGGGTTGTACAAAGCATGTTCTATCTTCCGCACTTCTTATCATGGGTCGTTGTCGGAGGCATCGTCTTTGAACTACTGTCCACGCAAGGCGTGGCGAACATGGTCCGGGGATGGTTCGGTTTCGAGCCGATCTTGTTCATGCAGCAGCAGAGTTATTTTCGTACGATTGTCGTCTTGTCGGGCATTTGGAAGGAAGTCGGATGGGGCACGATTATTTACCTTGCCGCAATTGCCGGCATTAATCCGAACTTGTATGAGGCGGCCGTGATGGACGGGGCGAATCGCTGGAAGCAGACGCTTCATATTACGCTGCCGATCCTGTTTCCTACAATTCTGGTGTTATTCCTACTGAACATCGGCAATTTCCTTGAGCTCGGTTTTGACCAGATTTATAATCTCTTGACGCCTATGACCTACTCCGTGGGTGATATCATTGAGACGTATGTGTACCGGGCAGGGGTTTTGCAGGGCCAGTACAGCGTTACGACAGCTATTGGATTATTCCAGTCCGTCATTGGTTTCGCGCTGCTGTGGATTTTTAACCGAATGGCCAGAAAGACAGAACAGGGGTTGTGGTGATGAAACAGACGTATGGAGAAAAGGTTTTTCAAGTAGTCAACTATTTGTTCCTGGCCGCTGCTGCAGGCACGATGTTGATGCCGCTTGTTCATCTGTTGGCGGTGTCGCTCAGTTCACCCCTTGCGGCTGATTCGAAAACAGTATTCTTACTACCGGTAGAATTTACCTGGGCATCGTGGGGGCATATCCTGCAAAATAAGGGATTATGGAGCGCATTCGGCGTAACGCTATACATCACGGTAGTTGGGACCCTGCTGAGCATGCTGTTCTCCGTATTGACAGCGTTTCCGCTGTCCCGCAAGGAATTTCTCATTCGCAAGCCATTTATGCTGGCTGTAATCATTACGATGATTTTTAATGCGCCGATGATCCCATTTTTCCTGACCGTTCGGGAGCTGGGCATGATGAACTCCCTGTGGTCACTTATTTTGCCAGGATTAATTGGAACGTTTAACATGATTATTATTCGAACGTTTTTTATGGGCATCCCGGCGGAACTCGATGATTCAGCGCGAATGGACGGCTGCACCGATGCAGGCATTTTGTTCCGGATCTATCTGCCTTTATCCAAGCCGGTGCTTGCGACGGTTAGTTTATTTTATGCCGTTGGATATTGGAATACTTTCCAGAGGGCTGTACTGTTCATCCGTGATCCTAACAAATGGCCGCTGCAAATGAAGCTGCGCGCTTACTTGCAGTCACCGGAGGAATTGGCTGCTGTGAATCTGTTCCTTGGCGATTACGATTTCAATACGACAACATTGAAAGCGGCAACAATACTGTTCGCAACAGTGCCGATTATTTTAGTATACCCGTACTTGCAGAAGTATTTTGTAAAGGGTTCCATGCTAGGCTCGCTGAAGGAGTAAAGACCGCAATACGGCTGGCTGCATCATATGATGTGCTATAAAAAGGGAGGATACATGCATGAAGAAACGTTTATTCGGGAAAAAGGGAGCGATTACGGCGGCGGTTTCGCTACTTGCTGTTACAGTCCTTGCGGGTTGTGCGCAAACCGGTGACAAAACCCCAGTCGCAGAAGGCGGCGCCCAGAACGACAAGCTTGTACAGGTAAAGGTGTTCAAAAGCCATATGGGTGTAGGCACCATTCCGGATGCGAATAACGCGCACGTCAAATATGTAGCGGAGAAAACAGGCGTTGAATACCAACTGACGACCACGCCTCCAGGCTCAGAACCAACAGAGTTTCTCAATCTGATGATTGCTTCGAACGATTTGCCGGACATCCTACGCCCGATTGGCGGCATTGAGCAGACGTTGATCAAACAAGGCGGAGCGCTGCCATTGGAAGATCTTCTTCCAAAGTACGCACCTAATGTATGGAAAAACATTCCCAAGGAGGCGTGGGATGTCGTTCGTTCGGCCTCGTCCGATGGCCATATTTATTATGTGCCGAAGGTGTTTCTCGTCCCTGAGCGGGCACCGATGATCCGGAAGGATTGGCTGGATAAGGTCGGATTGCCTATGCCGAAGACAGCAGCTGATTATAAGGAAGTACTGAAGGCTTTCCGTGACAAAGATCCAAACGGCAACGGAATAAAAGATGAGCTGCCAACCTCGGGCCGGGAATTCGGCAAATGGATGGATCACCTGTTTGGCATGTACGGCGTCGCCATGTGGGAAGGAAGTCCGGAGTGGGATCTGTATGACGGTAAAATTCAGTATGCGGGCGTTACCCCTAACATGAAGGCGGCCATCGGATATATCCGCGAGTTGTATGCAGAGAAGCTGCTCGATAACGAGACATTCCTTAACAAAGGCGACGTATGGCAGGCCAAAATCAACAATAATCTGGTTGGCAGCTGGTACCACCTCCCGGCAAGTGTGCGCGATCGCTTTACAGCGATGCTGAAGGGAGCTCCTGATGCTTATATCGTTGGCATGCCCGTGCCTAAAGTAGATGGTTTCCAAGGATTTGTTACGATGAAAACGATGGGTGAGCCGGAATGGATCATTCCTGCAGCAGCAAAAAACAAAGCCGAAGCATCTCTGAAGCTGCTCGACTTCTTCTATGATACAAGCAACGATGAGTTCATCCGGTTTGGGATTGAAGGACTTCAGCATCAAGTCGTGAATGGCAAAAAGGTCCTGTTGCCACCGGAGGACAGCCGCCCTCTTGCTCTCGGCATGCGTAACCTGACGACCAAAGAAGATATGGATATCCGGATCAAGGAAACCATTCCAGAGAACATGCAGAAGATGGTGCAGGATATTTTCACCGTCAATACAGCGGATGCCCGCCGAATCGCAGGAGACGGACTGCCGAACACGGTATACGAAGGTTTCCCGGATATTCAATCGCATAAGCTTTTTCAAGAATATTTGACCAAAATCGTGATCGGTGAATGGCCGATGGCGAAATTCGATGAGTTTGTGGACCGTTGGAACAAATCGGGAGGCGACAAGGTCACGCAGCGCGCCCAAGAGTGGTACGCAAAAGTGAAGAAGTAATAACGTATCCGGCGTAAGGTCCGCCCGCAGAGACGTCTTAGTCTCTTGCGGGCCCGAACGCGCTGAGAAGATAAATGACAGCAGCCATAGAAGGGGATGTAGCTCATGAAAAAGCGATATGCAATCTGCGGGGTAAGCGGTCGAGCGCTCGGCATGTTCGCCAAGCCCATTACGTCGACATTCTCCGCTAGAAGCGAACTCGTCGGCTTACTGGATCGCGACCAAGCTCGCTTTGAGCTGTTTCGAACGAGATTTCCAGAGCAGCAGGAAGTCCGTACTTACGGCGAGCATGAATTTGACCGGATGGTGGAAGAGACGCGCCCGGACGTTATCATTGTCGCTGGGCGTGACGACACACATGCGAAATATATTATAGCGGCCCTTGAGCATGATTTAGACGTGATCACGGAGAAGCCGATGGTGACAACAGGAGAGGATGCAAGGCGTGTAATGGAGGCGGAGTCAGCAAGTAAAGGGACGGTCACCGTTACTTTTAATTACCGATATGCGCCCATTCATACGAAAATTAAGGAAATGCTACTGGAAGGCAAGCTTGGCAGGATTACCTCGATTGACTTGAATTGGTATCTCGATACCTATCATGGTTCAAGTTATTTTAAACGTTGGAATCGAGTTAGAGAGCTGTCCGGAGGGTTGTCTATCCATAAATGCACGCATCATTTCGATCTGGTGAATTGGTGGATTGGGCAGCAGCCTGTCGAGGTGTTCGCATATGGCGCCTTGAATTATTACGGAGCTGAAGGGGAAGCGAACCCCAAGAAGGAGGATGGCCGTTTCTGCACGACCTGTGAGCTAACGGCAGAATGCGACTACTACTCACGTTGGAACACACGGAGCAAAAATATTCAAGTGCAGGACGATCATCTCGGATCGCTTGGTGCAGTGAAAAGCAAGTTTCCTTACTCAGATTATCGGCCTGATCAATGTATCTTCGATTCCCAAATTGATATTGAGGATACCTATGCAGCAACGGTCAAATATAACGGTGGCGCACTCCTTAGTTATTCGGTTAACTTCTCTTTGCCGTACGAGGGGTATCGATTGGCCATTAACGGCACGAAGGGGAGGCTTGAGTCGGTGGAGTATCATATGCCGAGCCGCACTCCATTTCCGACACCGGTGCAGACCATCGATTATTTCCCGCTGTTTGGCTCTAAGGAAACGATCCATGTCGTGCACCGAGAAGGCGGGCATGGAGGGGGAGACCCGCTATTGCTTGAGGATTTATTTATGGGCGAAGATCGCCGGCGGCCTTATCGAATTTTATCCGGAGCTGTGGATGGCGCGTTCTCCGTGGCGACTGGGGAAGCGGTATGGCGCTCGGTGAAGGAACACCGTCCGGTTACCATCGAGGAAGTGCTTAGCGGTGGATTCTCTGAGAAGGCTCTCAGTTTAAGCGGGAAAGGAGTGGCAGGACAATGACGACATCGTTAACCCGCTATATAGATCCAGAGGAAAGCATGGCCGCCCAAACGGATGGTACCAACATTCCCCATGTTCTGACCGTAATGGCTCAGCGTTACATTGGCGAGCATCCGCCACACGGTCCGGTGTACAGAGTGACACGCGCTAGTGATATCCGCAAGTTGGAAAATCACACGTATTCGTTTCCGATTGAACGTATTTTTCCGGAGATGCATGCGGGACAACGTGTGTATGCCTGGGCGAAACTGTGGATCGAAGAGCCGCAAGAGTTTATCTTTCTTCTTCGCTGTCTCGGACCTGTCCGATTGTATCACAATGGGGAGCAGCGTTTTGGCTCTGCCCCTGAGGAGGAAGCGGAAGGGGCACCTCCGCTGAAACTGAAGATTGGGATGGTGCGGGGCTGGAACCATTTTGTTTTGGAGCTTGGCCAACGTGCAGATGGACGATGCGGAGCGGAATTTGGCTCTGGCAATCGCAAGAATAAGCCTTATACCTTTCTTGCACCTTCACTAGAGCGTGAGGGGGAAGAGGGCTGGATCTATACGTCTCCGATGGATAGTCCGCTTGCACAAATGCCAGCTGCGACGATGAGGGAACAGGTAGCAAGTGCGGCGTCTTGGCTGCCGAAGCGCAGAGACATCAGTGGCTGGCAAGGCAGGTTGGAACAACTCTACGGTTTGTCCCCGGGTTTAAAGGCGATCTCTTGGACGTCCGTCCGAGTCGACCCGGCGATGACCGGTCCTGTAACGGTATCGGGGGTCGCCTATGGACCTGTCACCTTCATTTGGAATGGACATAAGGTTTATGAAGCTGCTGGAGAAGGCTCGTTCAGTTTTAATTTAGAATCGTGCCGGCGAAGCGGAAGCCTCGTGGCATACAGCACGTGCAGTGGGGAGAGTTGGGGGTTTCAGCTGTTTGAGGATTTGACGAATGCCGTGCTGCACTCGCCGGTCAAAGTCCATGGCTATGCAGGCAAATGGCTGTATATGGGGCCGTTCGCTGCTGATACCGAGCTGCGCGCTAATGATTATATGAAGATGGATACGGTTGCGGCCGGCTCTTCAGGTGAGGTGTTCTGGACGACGAATGAGCCTGAAGCTTTCGTTAGACCCTTTCTGGAGAATGAGCTCTTCGGCCGTTGGAACTATCCGCTTGGCGTAACCTTGTTCGGGTTGCTTGAGACAAGCCGTTTGCTAGCACGCAGCGACATGACGGATTACGTAACTCGCCACGTGGAATTTGCGACGTCAACCTATACGTATTCCCTCTGGGATCGGAAGAAGTTTGGAGCGGCAGGATTAAATAATCAGTTATCGCATATTGACAGCCTGGATGATTGTGGGTCCTTTGGAGCACTTGCTATTCTAGCGAACAGGTTACGGCAGCTGAAGGGAGCACGTGCGGTTTCAGATGACATCGCCCATTACATCATGAATGTACAGGACCGTCTGGAAGACGGAACGCTTTACCGCCGTATCGGCGTATCCCCGAGTATGCATAATACGATGTGGTGCGATGATATGTACATGAGTGTGCCGTTCCTATGCCGTTATAGCGAGCTATCCGGGGATTTGCGATATGTAGAGGAAGCTTCCCGTCAACTGCTTTTGTATAAAAAGTATTTATATATGCCTGAGCAGCAAATCATGTCTCATGTGTATGACGTAAGCAGCGGCAAGCCGTCATTGACGACTTGGGGACGGGGGAATGGCTGGGTCTTTTTCTCGCTCTCCGTGTTATTGCAAGCGCTGCCGAAAGGGCATTCCAGCTACAAGGAGATCCTCCGCTTTTACCGGGAGTTGGCGGAAGGGTATCTCCGTCTGCAGGGCAAAAACGGCCTGTGGCATCAGGTGCTGACTGATCCTGAGTCATATGAGGAAGCATCGTGTACCTCCATGTTCATGTACGGCTTCGCACTCGGCGTGCGGCACGGTTGGTTGCTGGAGCCACAAGCATTCACTCGGGCGGTGATGTCCGGTTGGAATGGTTTATGCGCTCGCGTCATCGATAAGCACGGGAACTTGTACGGCGTATGCAAAGGCTCCAGCTGGTCCTACTCGAACGCTTATTATAAGCATGAGCTTGGCTGGAACTTGAATGACACACACGGGATTGGCATTGTGCTTTTGGCCGGCATCGAAGCGAACGCCATGATGAACAGCTTAGGTATGAAAAGCTGAGGTGTTCCAGAGTGAGGATGAGAGGGAATCATTGGAAAGGATCGTGTCGCGAGGGAACAGATCGCGTTATAATAGTAAGATCTCCTAATAAGGTGGGAACCCTAACGTGACGCAATCCTTGAAGAAATGGCTGAAATACAATTTAGCCCATACGCAGACCCGACTCGTACTCATTTTAACCATATCGGTGTTTCTCATTATTCTGGCCGTCAGCCTGACATCCTACTATACGTCAAAGTCTGTCCTGCAGGAAGAACTCAGCGAGCCGCAGCGCCAAATGCTTCAATTGAATATGAACGTCATTGATGACGCTATCAAAGAGAGTGATAAGGCTGCCATTCAGGTTGCTTTGAACGCCAATATTTATAAGTTTCTGACCAGTGAGGTGCAGAATTCGTACGGCAACATATCGGACATTTATCAATTGCTGTCAACCCTAATAGGCAATTCGAAATATATCAAGAGCATCTATGTGTATGACATGACAAAAGGGAGCTTCATTGCGATTCCGCAGGGCTACAGCTCGAACAAGCTGAACTTCGACGATTCGGATTGGATTAACGTGGTGGACGAGTTCGGCGACGGGATGACGGTCATCAAAAAACGTCAGGTGCCGGAAGGCGCGGGTAGAAAGGGCTCCGAAGTTACGCTGTTTCGTAAAATTATGATTCAAGGCCAGTTTAAGGGGATTGTCACTGTCAATCTCAAGGATGAGGAATTGTTTGCTAAGCTGAATCCTCCCGTGCTCAATAATTTAAATCGGATGCGCTACATCATCGACGAGCATGATGAGATCCTGTACGCGGTCTCCAACTATGATTTCGATCAGGAGTCCATTCGGCAGGCGCTTGCTCAACTGCGGGAAGATGGCAGCAGTGACATTACTCATCAGAACCGCAAACTGCTGGTTAATCAGCTTGTTTCGCCAGTAACGGGCTGGAAATACGTGTCCATTGTCGTTCAGGACAGTTTGCTGGCCAAGTCCAAGAAAGTACGCAATGTCGTGTTGACCGTTTCCGTGGCTGCACTGGCGCTTGGTTGCGCGACGATTTTCTATATTAATGCCGCTGCTTTCCGACCGGCTCGCAGGCTGATGCAGCTGTTCAGTAACTACGACCGCAAGTCCATGAATCCCGAAGGCATCGATTTGGAGAAATTGGCCGGTGAACTGCTTAGCAACCATGCCCATCTGTCTCAGCTCGTCAGAGAGACAATGTCGGAGGCGTCTTCCAAGCTGCTTTACGATATGTACACGGGGAATTTGACCGGCAAGCGGGATATCGAGGAAAAGTGGCATCGTTATTTTGGCGAATGGTCATCAGAGCCTGTTACGGTAGCGGTCATTTCAATCGACCGATATGAGGATTGGTCGCGGAAGTATACGGGCGACGATCAATCGTTGCTGAAATTCGCCATGGCGAACATTGTCGCCGAGCTGTTCGAGCAAAGGTGGCGGGTTGTTTGCGCCGATTTTGGCAAAGACAAGATGGCGATATTGCTGCAACCGCTTGAAGCGGGGATCGTGCTTGAGCGCAAGCTGGAGGAAGCGATTGAGGTTGTTTCCAGATTGCTCAAGTTCAGCGTTTCGGTGGGGGTAAGCACCCCTCAAACGGAAGTTGCCCGGCTGCGTCAGGCGATGCTGGAAGCGGAGAATGCGCTGAATTATCGGCTTTATCAAGGATATGGGCAAGTTATTCCGTTTCATGAAGTATCGGGGCACGAAGTTAGGGAGACGGTCGTGGATGAAGGAAAGCTGGAAGAACTTTCGCAATTGATTGAATCGGGGGACGAGACCGGATCGCTGGAAGCGGTTGAACGTCTAATCTCCGATGTGCGTAGCCAATACGGGTATCCATCAGCGGCTTTAACGTTTTTACGGGCCGTGCTCGAACGCATAGAGCAGTTATGGCAAGCTGATGACGAATGTGCGGAGGGCAGCGCGGTCGAGAGATACGATACCTTTCATCTAGGGGATATCCAAGAGGATCTCTGTAAGCGGGTTCAGCCGTTGGTTCAGCGCTTCCACAAACTTATTCAAAGCAAGGATTTTATTACATGCCACCGCATGATTGATTATATGAAGCAGCATTTGAGCGAGACCATCGGCATCCCGGAGATTGCTGACGATGTGGGAATTAGCAGCAGCTTGGCAAGTCAGATTTTCAAGCAAGAAACGGGAGAAACGATCTATAACTATTTGACGCGCCTGCGTTTGGAACGAGCGGCGGACCTGCTGCTGAAGACCGAAAACAAGATTTCGGACATTGCGGTCATGGTTGGTTACCAGCATGAGAACAGCTTCATTCGAAGTTTCCGCAAATTCAAGAATATAACCCCGGGCAAATACCGGGATATGATGAGAACCCGTACGGACGCGATGCTGGAATAGATAAGCGGCGTCAGTCGTATTGGATAAGCGAACCTAGGAGGAACTATGGACAGACGACAGATCGTACAACGGCATAATCCCGAGTTGAACAAATGGGACCCTTTGTCCCCATTTTCCGTAGGGAACGGTGAATTCGCCTTTAGTGCGGACATCACTGGACTACAGTCATTCCCGGATCAATATGAGGTACCGCTAGGCACACAGTCCAATTGGGGTTGGCACTATACGGGCGGTCGAAATCGATTTACGGATCAAGATGTTGAATACCAAATGTTCGAAACGCACGGCAGACTGGTCGGTTACCCGATGAAACCCGGGAGTACAGCGGAGGCTTATCACTGGCTGAGGATGAACCCGCATCGCCTGCAATTAGGCCGAGTTTCTTTTCGCTTCCTGCTGGAATCGGGTGAAGTGGCAGAAGCGGCCGATGTGACGCCGATCAGCCAGCAGCTCGATCTCTGGTCGGGCGTATTGACTAGCTCGTATGCCATTCAAGGCGTCTCGGTTCATGTGACCACGGCTTGTCATCCTTCCAATGATGCGATTGCTGTGCGAGTGGAATCCGGTTTAATTGCACAAGGCCGACTGCAGGTGTTCATGCGTTTCCCGGCGCCCGATATGACGAATACAGGTTGGGCGAAGGCGGTATTTCCTGACTGGGAGAACGACGATAGGCACAGGACAGAACTGCGCGAAGGCAGCGGCAACGAAGCCTTGTTGGAACGTACGATGGATGAAGATAAATACGAGGTGCGTTGGGCTTGGAGTGCCGGCAGCCTTACGCGGACAGGAGCACATGAGTTCACATTGCTCCCTCCATCAGAGCAAGTTGAATTGATTGAATTTTCTGCAACTTTTGCTCCGGAATCGGCACAAATTGCGCTGTCATTTGAAGAGACGATGGCAGCAAGTAAGCTCCACTGGGAGACATTTTGGCTCGGCGGGGCGGCAATCGATTTCTCTGGCAGCTCCGATCCCAGAGCCTACGAGCTTGAACGACGCGTTGTTCTGTCACAGTTCCTGTGCGCTATGCACAGTGGTGGCTCTTTACCGCCGCAAGAGACGGGACTTATGTACAACAGCTGGTTCGGCAAATCCCATTTGGAGATGCACTGGTGGCACGGAGCGCATTTTCCATTGTGGGGGAGGGAAAATATTTTGCTGAAAAGCATGGATTGGTACAGCCGTATCTTACCCGTTGCTCGCGAGCTCGCTCATTCGCAAGGATATGAAGGCGCCCGCTGGCCCAAGATGGTCGACTTTGAAGGAAAACCGTGCCCTTCGCCTGTCGCGCCAGGGTTGATCTGGCAGCAGCCACACCCGATGACGCTGGCGGAGCTATGTTATAAAGCTCAGCCGACGAGGGAGCTGCTGGAGCGTTTCCGCGATATTGTCTATGAATCGGCGGATTTCATGGTTTCTTATGTGCATTGGGACGAAGCTAAGCAAGTCTTTGATCTAGGCCCGCCATTAATCCCGGCGCAGGAGTGTCACTCGCTTGCAGGCAGTAAAAATCCTCCGTACGAGCTCGAGTACTGGAAATATGGCCTAGAGATTGCGATTCGCTGGGCGGAGCTTTTGCAGGAAACGCCTCATGCGAAGTGGGTGCAGGTTGCCGGAATGATGGCCACTCCTCCACAGGCTGAAGGGGTATATCTGGCCCATGAGCTGTGTCCGGATACCTTTACAGCTAAGAATCACGATCATCCATCCATGCTCGGTGCGCTTGGCGTTTTACCTGGCACGATGATTGACCGCAAAGTCATGCTTAACACCCTGTTAAAGGTGAAAGAAGTATGGAAATGGGGCTCCGCCTGGGGCTGGGACTTCCCGATGTGTGCCATGACGGCGGCACGTCTGGGTGAACCGGATCTTGCAGTCGACTTCCTGCTGATGGACGCTGCCAAAAATACATATTTAACCAATGGTCACAACTATCAACGGCCGGGTTTGTCTGCGTATTTGCCAGGTAACGGAGGTTTATTGACGGCTGTTGCGATGATGGCTGCCGGCTGGGAAGGTGGCTCGAATTTGAATAACCCGGGTTTTCCACAGGATGGCAGCTGGAACGTGAAATGGGATGGATTAAAGCCTTGGTTGTAAGTCACCTTGCACGTTGAACGAAATGAATAATCAGGAGGAGAGCGTATGGGAAAAGGAACAATATGGCCCTCGGAACGCAAATCGGCAACGGATCGATTCACTGGCCTTGAAGTGATACAGCTGACGGATTATAAGTCACACAGCCATCATTTATATTTTACGGAAAACGGTTGGTATGACGAGGAACAGCGTCTTATTTTCGTCTCGGATCGTGGCAATAGCACGAATTTGTACAGCATGCATGTGGAGAGCGGAGAGATTACGCAGCTGACTAATTACCCGGGAAATGATCATATCGATGCTTGTTTGCTGCCGGATGGGAGTGCTGTATACATTAAGCTCGGAACGCGGATTATTCGCCTGGATTTACTCGGAGATTTCGATGAAAAAGTGGTTTATGAAGCGCCACAGGGATATCACCTCGGTAATGTAAGCGCCAGCGCCGACGGACAGCATGTCTGTACTTGTGTTCAAGAAGACTTGTCGCACCGGATTCGACTGGACCTAGGCAACGGTTATGTGGGTCATCGAGAACTTATGGAAGCGGCTCCCCACAGCATGATCATACGCATTGACGCAGTGAATGGCGGCGCAGAAACCATTTATGAAGCACATCGTTTTATTACGCATATCAATGCGTCTCCCAAAGAGCCTTGGCTGATGACTTTTTGTCATGAGGGACCATGGCATTTGGTTGATCACCGCATCTGGGGACTGGATTTGCGCACTGGCGAAGCGTGGAAAATTCGTGAGCGTCTTGAGCCGGAGGAGAAGGTCGGCCACGAATTTTTTTATCCTGACGGCGTAACGATTGGCTACCACGGGTTCCGTACGAACGGAACGAATTTCTTCGGCAGCATCCGGTATGACAATACAGAGCTGGAAGAAACGGAGTTTCATTTTGATACGTGGCATGGTTATGCAGACGGTTTGGGGCAAGCCATCGTTGACGGCAAAAGTGCGGTGAAGACGCTGAGCATTTGGCGAAAACAGGACGGGGTTTACGACGGACCTCGTATGCTGTGCGAGCTGCGCTGCAGCTTTCATTCGCAGAAAGTACATGCCCATCCGCGTTTTGATGCGCAAGGCAAGCGTGTGTTATTTACGAGCGACAAGAACGGGTACGGTAATTTGTATTTAGTCCATGTTCCGGAGGACTTTACCGTATTGCCGTTATTCACGCCATAACAAATGAAGCGAGAGGGGGCATAAGCCATGAAGGCTTCCATGCTGGATACGAAAATCGAACGAATGTCCGTTAAGGTCGGCGAAGCGATTTTGTCGCATAGTCAAGACGGTTACCACCCGAAAATGGCCAACCAATGGGGATATGTCGCAGGAATGGCGCTAGCAGCCATCGATAAGCTGGGGGATTGGACGGGCGAGGCCAAATATCATGATTTCGTCAAGCGGCATATGGACGTATTTATTCAAGACGATGGCTCGATACGTGGTTACAAGCTTAACGATTACAACCTTGATCATATTAATAAAGGAAAAAACCTTTTCCGTTTATGGAGGGAAACAGGCGAAGCGAAATATGAGGCGGCAGCGCGTTTGCTGATTACGCAGCTTGTTGGTCAACCCCGTACGAGTGAAGGTGGATTTTGGCATAAAAAAATCTATCCCTTCCAAATGTGGTTGGACGGCTTATATATGTCTTCGCCCTTTATGGCTGAATATGCCCACACCTTCCAAGACAACAGCTGGTTCGATGAGGCCGCTCATCAGTTGCTGCTGGTCGAGCGACATACGCGCAATCCGCAGACGGGTCTGCTGCATCATGCTTGGGACGAAACCCAAGAGCAGCGATGGTGCGCTAGCGGAACAGGCCAATCGAGACATGTATGGGGACGGGCCATGGGCTGGTACGCCATGGCGCTGGTGGACGCGCTTGAGTATTTTCCAATTGGGCACCCGAAACGCGGGCAGCTCATGGGTATTTTTGAAAGGATGGTCAATAGCGTTGTACGTGCGCAGGATCAAGAAAGCGGCGTTTGGTACCAGGTCATGGATTGTAATGGCCAGCAGGGGAATTATCTGGAGTCGTCGGGCTCCTGTATGCTGACTTATGCAATTGCGAAGGGAATCAGGCTGCAATATTTGGCGGAAATCGACCGGAGTGTCGTAGAGCGAGCTTATGAAGGTATCTTGAAGCGTTTCGTGACGGAAGATGAACAGGGTGTGCACCTGCATCAAATTTGTCATGGTGCGGGCCTTGGCGGCCGTAAATACCGGGACGGCTCTTACGCGTATTATTTAAGCGAAACGATCGTAAGCGATGTGTTGATGGGGGTTGCTCCGCTGCTGCTTGCCACACTTGAGATGGAGCAGCTGCGTGAGTCGTGTGCGGAATAAGATGTCGGATCAACTGGAAAATACTAACGAAGATAAGCTGACGATGAGCTACCCGGCCTCCTGGTGGCGGAATATGTGGCGCGAGGCGCTGCCTGCCGGCAACGGTGTGCTTGGCGCGTCCGTATTCGGTGGTGTTCAGGAGGAAACGGTGCTGCTGAACCATGCGAAGTTGTGGCACTGGGGACAACGAGATGAGCTTCCCGATGTCAGCTTCACGCTGGAGCGGACGCGGAAGTTGATGGATGAGGGGCGCTATCAAGAAGCGAGTTGGCAGCTGGCGAATGCGTTGAAGGAGCAGGGGTACGGGACGAAGTTGGCCTCCCGATTTCCGCTGGCCGCCATCCGTCTGACGATGCCCAGCAAGCGGGCTTTTCGCGGGTACAGCCGCACGCTTGATATGGATAGCGGCGAAATAACGGTGGCTTGGAAGGACGGGGATTGCCGGTATAAGCGGACGCTGTTCGTTTCCCGTGCGGATGATTGCATCGTATATGCGATTGACGGAGTAGGGGGGAGCGGCATAACCGGCGAAATCGGTTTGCAGCTTCATCCGAGCGACCGCTGGGCGGACACGCCCGAGTACAAGGAGCTGGAGAGCTCCGTGGAAACAGGCGCGGATGAAGCTTATGCGTGGTACTCGGCAGCTAACGATGATGGAACCGATTTTGGCGCTGTGCTGAGAGTTGTGCAGGAAGGCGGACAAACGAATGCCGGACAAGCCACTGGAGCAGAGGGCGCAATCCGTTTCACGGGAGCAAGTCGAGTGCTCGTGCTGGTTAAAGTTTTTACACATGGAAAGCGAGCGGAAGACTGGCCTCGTTTAAAGTTGGAGCTTGCCGATCTGCTTCGTGATGAGGAAATGGGCGCTGGCGCTGTTTACGAACACTTGCTGGAACGGCATGTCGCGCTGCATCGGCCGCTTTATCGCTCGGCGCAGCTTATTCTGGGTGATGAAGAGCCGGATTCGCGCTCGAACGAGCGGTTGCTGCTCGATGCCTATGAAGGAGAAGCTTCTGAGACTCTTATTCGGAAAATGTGGGCTTACGGCAGGTATTTATTCCTTAGCGGCACCTCAATGGCGGAGGAGGCTGAGCCCTTCGGTTTGTATGGATTATGGGGAGGAGACTATCGTCTGGTCTGGAGCCATAACATGGCTAACGAGAACATTCAGATGATGTATTGGCATGCGCATGTCGGTGGATTAAGCGAGCTGGTTCCCTCGCTATTCCGGTATTACGAGTCGCTGATGGAGGATTTCCGCGATAATGCAAGCAAGCTGTACGGCTGCCGTGGAATCTACATACCGGCAGGCACGACAGCAGGCGTCGGTGTACCCAGTCAGATCGTACCGGTTATTTTAAACTGGACGGGAGCGGCTGGATGGTTGGCACAACATTATGTTGAGTACGCTAAGTTTACGCAAGAAGCCGGCTTCCTGGAAAAGCGAGCGCTGCCGTTCATGAGAGAAGCCCTGCAATTTTATAAAGATTTCCTTGTCCTTGACGAAAGTGGCCAATATAAGATTTACCCTTCTGTATCACCGGAAAATACACCGCTTAATTACATGCCGAAGGACGGCATGCCGCTGGCGCATCCGATGCCTACAGCGATAAATGCGACGATGGATATCGCCATTTTGAAGGAATTGTTGCGGCATTTGATAGAGGCGGTTCAAGCGGTTGGGGATGACCGGAAGGAAGTTGAGGAATGGCAGGAGATGTTGGATCGTCTGCCTGCTTATCGGGTGAACGGTGACGGAGCGGTGAGCGAGTGGGTGCATACAGACTTCGAGGACCGGTATGCTCACAGGCACTTGTCACATCTGTACCCTGTGTTTCCAGGGAACGAAGTGACCAGGGAGACGGATTCCGCCCTGTTTCAAGCTTTTGAGACGGCCGTGAGAAAACGTGAAATTGGGGCGCAAACCGGTTGGTCATTTGCACACATGGCTGCGATTTATGCTCGGTTTGGCGATGGTGACGGCTCGCTGGACTGCCTGGATATGATGTCGAGAGCCAGCCTACTGCCCAACTTGTTCACGCTGCATAATGATTGGCGGGGGATGGGGCTGTCGATGAACATGCCGACGGCGCCCGTGCAGCTCGATGCCAATCTGGGTTGGGTGAATGCCATTCAAGAGATGCTGCTCCAGGTATCGCCGGGAATTATCAAGCTGCTGCCTGCGCTGCCCGGAAGATTGAAGCGAGGGAAATTATCCCGTTGGAGATTTCATACGGGCAAAGTCGCGCTCCAGTGGGACACTGAAACCGGGATGTTCCGAGCGGAGCTAACTGCTGACCGGGAGACGGATACCGTCCTCAAGCTGCCGGATTGGGTGCGCACCTGCACAGTTACCGGCGAGCATATTCAGAGGTCTCCGCTAGGAGAACATTATTATTCGGTTAAAATGAAGCGAGGAGATCAGCCAGTGATTTTTGAGACTGCGGGATGTTGATTCAATTTGCAATCACCGACGACGGTGGGGGATTAGGATTGCTTGTAATGATTCAACCGTTGACACCGGTTTATTCCTACAATAGAATGAATTTATATTCATTATTATGTATTAATATACAGGGCGGTGATCACGTGACTCCTCATTTATTGTCTTTAAAAGAACTCGATAAGGATGCTTTGTTAGCCATCATTCAAAAAGGGATTGAGATCAAACGCAATCCAACGGATTTTTACCACTCATGCGAAAGAAAAGGGCTATTCATGCTTTTTCAGAAAACGTCGACCCGAACCAATTTGTCCTTCCAGTCTGGCATAAACCAAATGGGCGGTTACGCTGTAACCATGGATTGGGATACGAGTAATTTTAGCCTGTCCCCGATTCAGTATGAAGTTCGTTATGCCTCAAGAAACTGTGACGTTATCATGGCACGCTTAAAGAAGCATGCTGATTTACTGGAGTTAGCTAAATATTCGAGTGTCCCTGTCATTAATGGATGCTGTGATAAATACCACCCGTGTCAGGCATTAGCTGATTTGATGACAATTTACGAAGTGAAAGGCAGCTTTGATGGCGTAACGTTAACCTATGTAGGAATCCATAATAATGTTGCCAATTCCTTGGTAGCAGGTTGTGTGACATTAGGTATTAAACTTTTCTTAGTAACTCCGATCGTGAATGAGGCTTCATGGGATGAGGAATTGATGCGTACGGCATATGCAAGTGGGTGCGTTGAAACTTTGAGCAGTATGTCTGAGGCTATTAGCAGAACGGATTTTATTTATACCGACACTTGGGTTGATATGGAGCATTTTTATGATGCCGACTATCAGGAGGAGAAAAATAGAAGGATTCGCACCATGATGCCATTTCAAATTAATAAGCAAAATTTAAGCGGATATTCTCCTTACATCCTGCACGATATGCCCATTCATCCCGGCTATGAAATCGAAGAGAATTTGATTGAGTCGGAGCACTCTATTATTTATCAGCAGGCTGAGAACAGAATGCATGTTCAGAAAAGCTTGTTGTGGCATTTGTTAGAAGCTAACACGTTGGTGAGGAGCTGACTTTGGTGCTCTGGTGCCTCTGGCGGGGGCTGTCGTTCATCAAGGGTGTGTCGTTGGCGAGCGAGGGGAACTACGGGGCACTATTTAAACCAAATCTGCCACTTGGACAGGGAAAGGGAACTAGGGTCCGCTATTTCGCCAATTTGGAGGAAAGTAGCACGTTTGAGAAGAAATAGAACCCTGTAGTTCCCCAGACACCCCTGATATGTCGCGTTTTGTCTTAAATAAGGGAACAAAGTTCCCCTAAGGCTTTCCTGCGCAAAAAACAGCGAGCTTGCTGACGAAATCGTTCCATACGCGAGTAGGGAATTTATAACAACTGTCGAATCAATAGTTGATCCTATCGAGATGGAGGAGTAGCCATGATTCATACGTTCAACCCTCAGCTGTATTATCATACAATGGGCAATCATCCCCCTGTATTGACGGTGCATGATGGGGATACAGTCATTACCTCAACAGTCGATGCGAGAGGCTGGGACAAAAATGGTGAAAGCGCAGCTGATCGCGGGAATCCGATGACAGGACCTTTCTATGTCGAAGGGGCGATGCCCGGCGATACGCTAGCGATTCGATTCGAGTCCATAACACCGAACCGAGAGTGGGCATGGACAACCAATATGCTTGCTCCAGCCGTTATTGATCCAGCTGTTGCGGCTACATTGCCGGCATCGGATATCGTGCACTGGACGGTGGATGTCGCTCAGGGAGTTGCATATCTGAAGGAGCCAACGCCGGGACTGGCCCAATTGAAGCTGCCTCTGCGGCCTTTTTTAGGTTGTTTTGGTGTAGCGCCTTCCAAAGGGCAGTTCATCTCAACGGCTACAAGTGGCGAATACGGCGGAAACATGGACTACAAAGGTCTGGTCGCAGGCACTACCGTCTATTTTCCAGTGTCGGCTGAAGGCGCGTTGTTTTATTTGGGTGATGGTCATGCTTTGCAAGGTGATGGAGAAATCATCGGCACAGGTCTCGAAATATCCATGGATGTTCGGTTCACAGTCAGCGTTCAAAAGGGTAAAACGATCACCTGGCCGCGGGGCGAAACCGACACGTTTTGGTTTTGTATCGGCAACGCCCGGCCGCTTGATCAGGCGCTTCAACATGCAACGACCGAGATGTTACGGCTGCTGCAGGAAGATTGCGGCTTAACCTCTTCGGAAGCCAGCTTGTTGATGGGGCAAGCCGTTGAATATGAAATTGCGAACATGTTCAACCCCGCTTACAGTGTAGTCTGCAAATTGCCGAAGGCGGTACTAACATCATTGACCTCCTAAAAAAGAAAGCCCTCAAACCTGGCCGTAAGCTAGGTTTGAGGGCTTTTTTAAATAAACTCTCGTCCACCGTCAGTCTCTGTATAAATAGAGATCAGCACGATTGCGATGTCATCTCCTATGTTTCTCACCACATGGGGCGTGCAGGCGTTCCAACTGAACGAATCGCCTTCTCCGAATTCTGCCGCATCTTCACCCTGCTCCGCGTGCACTCTTCCTTTGATAACGACATGAACCTCCTCACCTTCGTGAGCATGAGGCAACTCTCCCGTTGAGGCACCCACAGGAAATTCTACCAACATCATCCTGACATTTTTTGTAGAGCTCAAATGCTCCACCTTCAAGTGGTCAGAACCACTTGTCGTAATTCTTCGTTCATCCTTGCGGACAATATGCATACGGTCCTCTTTCTTCAAGAGCAAATAAGCCAAAGGTACCTTTAGAACCTGTGCGATATTTTCAAGTGTAGAAATGGAGGGGGAAGTTTTGTTCGTTTCAAGCTGGCTCATGAAGCCTTGTGATAAGCCGGTTTCTTCACAAATTTGGGCAATCGTAATATTCTTGCGCTTTCGAATAGCCCGTATCGTTGAGCCGATGTCCATCCCGACAGCACCTCGCATCAAATATTAGTAATACAAAACTTAATTACATATTAGCAAAATTTCTGTTGACATGCTAGGGGATGATAGTTTAAATTACTCATATAAACTTTAATTTTATATTACTTATATTTTAAGGAGAGGATAATTAGAATGACAAAAACAGATCTTGTTTCGATGATTATGCGTGTGTTAATGGGAATTATTTTTATCTCCCACGGAATTGCCAAGTTTCAAATGGGACTAAGCAATGTAGAAGGATGGTTCAGTTCAATCGGTATCCCTGGATTTATGGCCTATGCGGTAGCGGGGCTTGAGCTTGTGGGCGGGATTATGCTCGTTGCAGGATTGTTTACCCGTTATGTATCGGGCTTGTTCGTAGTGATGCTGATCGGCGCAATTATTACCGCGAAGCTTTCCGTTGGACTTCTTGGCAATGCACAGTCGCCAGGCTACGAGCTTGATCTCGGCTTTCTGTTGATTTCGTTATATTTAGTTGTCGCAGACACGTCTCCACTTTCAGTCGACAGATTTATTATGAGAAAACATAGCGCGTAACATACAACAGAGGAGGATTATGATGAATCCGGCGTACCCATATGATGTGCATCTACCGGCGAATATAGACCCAGACAAGAAATATCCGGTCATCTTTACTTTGCATGGCAAGGGCTCCAACGAGAAAAATATGTTTAGCCTGGTCGCTCCGCTAGCTGACGACTTCATTATTATCGGCATTCGCGGGAATCTGCCTCTTGGCTCCGGTTATCAGTACTATAGTTTGAAAAGTTTAGGAAATCCCATTCGGGTGATGTTTGACGAAGCGATAAAAAACCTTGAAGCATTCATTCAGTATGCAACAGAAAAGTATCCGATCGACCAGAGCAAGCGTTATTTGCTGGGCTTTAGCCAAGGCGCGATCCTATCGATGTCGCTTGCGCTTACGATGGGTGATCAGTTGAAGGGGATCGTTGCGCTGAACGGGTACATTCCTGATTTTGTGAAGACTGAGTATGCTTTGAAAAGCGTGAAGGAAGTATCCGTATTTGTCTCGCATGGCGAGTACGACTCCATTTTTCCTGTTCGGATTGGCCATGAATCGGCAGCGTATTTCCAAGATCAGACGCCTCGCTTAACGTTTCATTTATATCCTACGGACCATGGCGTATCGGAAGAAAACCAGCTTGATTTTCTAAATTGGCTTAAACAAGATCTTGATTTAATAACTACGAAGGAGCGTGAAGAAGCATGATGCCTTCCTATTTTTTCGCGCATGGCGCGCCGTCGATTGTGCTTGAGGATAACGCATATACACAACTGTTAAAGCACTTTAAGGAGCATACACCTAAACCTAAAGCGATTGTCCTTTTTTCCGCTCATTGGGAGGAAACGGTGCAGAGTGTAAGTGCTGCTGAAACGTATGAAACCATTTATGATTTTGGCGGGTTCCAGGATGAACTTTATCAAATGACTTATCCGGCCAAAAGTGACCGCTCTCTGGTTGAACAGATTCAAAAGCTGTTTGAGCAGCAAGGCATTCAAAATGTTCGAAACGAGCAGCGAGGACTCGACCACGGGGCTTGGGCTGTATTGAAGCTGCTGTATCCTGATGCGGACATTCCGGTCGTCGCTTTATCCGTGAACCGGAATTTGCCTAACGAACAGCAATATCAAATTGGTAAAGCATTGGCAGCGCTCAGAGAGCAGGATGTTCTCATTATCGGCAGCGGCGGCACCGTCCACAATTTGAGAAAATTGAATTGGCGGTTTGCTGGTATTGATGAGTGGGCAGAGCAGTTCGACAGCTGGCTCCAAAACAAGCTCGAGGCATGGGACACGGAAGCGTTGTTTCAGTATCGCGAACTTGCGCCTTTCGCCCAGGAAGCCGTGCCGACGAGCGAACACTTTATTCCATTGCTGCTTGCGATGGGGACCGGTGACTCCAACCGGCAGGCAAAGCTGCTTCATCGCAGCTATCAATATGGCAATTTGAGCTTAAGCTGCTGGCAGTTTAGTTAAAGCAGGAAGGCAGTCGACGATAAATCGGCTGCCTTTTTTCAGTTAAGCCGCGCTCCCATCCGGATCAGGTTTTATCGTTAATAGAGCCAAAACAGCTGCAAGTACACAAAAACCGGTAATTGTATAGAACATAAAGTGAGGTGAGATTTTCACCAGGATGGCAGCAAGCGGAGGACCAATCGCCACACCAATAAATCGCATGGAGCTATAAAGCGAAGTGATGGTTCCGCGCTCACTCTTATCAATGCCTTCCGTGATCATGGCATCCATGCATGGCAACGTTACACCGATTCCGATTCCTCCCACACTAATTAAACCTATCAGCCAAGCAATGCCATGCAGCATACCACTTATGATAAAACTAGCGGCGGCTAAGGTGATTCCTCCAAATGTGATCCATTTCATCAGCATTTTATTTTTACCAATTCGTTTGCCGGTAATGAATGAGGCTATGCACAAGGCAGTCGATGGGATGGCTAAAATACAGCCTTTGATGATCCCTTTCACATGGTATTCATCCTCCAGCGTGTCAGACAAATAAAACAACGTTCCGAAGATAGCGAGCATACATATACATCCGATAGCAAAAATGGCCAATAACCATTTTCCGTTATCGATGAAAATTTGTTTCAAATGGGTTCGAAATTGGGCAAAGGTGATCTTTTCGTCTTTCTTTTTAGCAGGCGATTTGACCAGAAATGCCACTAATATAGCGGAAATCACACAAAGAACAGGAATCGCAAGAAAGGGAGCAAACCATACCATTAAGGCGAGAGCCGATCCCAGTATGGGGCTAAGCACTTTGCCAAAGGTATTCGCGGTCTCCACGACGCCCAGACTGCTGCTTACATCACTTTCTTTTTTGAAAATATCGCCGACAAGCGGCAGTACGATTGGAAAAGCACCGGCGGCACCTATGCCTTGCAAGAATCGGCCTAACATGATAACCAAGTAAGGATTTTCGATCCACCAAGCGCCTAAGCCACAAATTAGCCCGCCAATTCCAGTAATGATCAGACTCGGGATAATAATGATCTTCCTGCCAAAGCGATCGGAGAGATAACCGGCGACAGGGATAAGCAGGATGGCTACGGCGGAGTAGATCGTTATCAATAAGCTCACCTGGAGAGACGTTATTCCTAATTTGCTGCGAATGGAAGGCAGCACAGGGATGAGCATTGAATTTCCTAGTGTCATAATAAGTGGTATAGAAGCAATTGATACAAGGTCCCACTTTTTATTTTCCACCTATTACACCTAGCCTTTTTAATTTAATTGCTTGTATGAGATCTGTACGACTAACTTACTATTCCCCTATTTATATGCCCAAACCAAAACATATTTATCCCACTTGTATAATCGGAATAACTGTTGTAAAATTATGAGAATTATCGTTATCTGCCAATTGGTTAACCAAAGGCTCCCTAACATAAGGCCTCCGTACAAGTTCCATGTGCGGTTGTCCTTAGTCGGGAGCCTTTTCTAATTTCACACATAAGGTGGTATCGTTATGAGCAAAAAACAACGTCAACTTCATCTGAACTTGTTCGTTTCCCCAATGGGACACCATGAGGCTGCTTGGCGGCATCCGCAGTCGAACCTCGATCAGCTGCTTGATTTCTCTTTGTACCAGCGTCTGGCTGCAAAAGCGGAAGCAGCGAAGCTGGATTCGCTGTTTTTTGCGGACCGGGTAGCGACCAGTCCGAACGCGGCCAAGTATGGGGCGATCGGCGGGTATGAACCGCTGACGCTTCTGTCGGCACTTGCCGTGGTCACGCAGCGAATCGGTCTGATCGCGACCGTGTCCACGAGCTTCAACGAGCCGTTTAATCTGGCTCGGAGGTTTGCCTCTCTCGACCATCTTAGCCGCGGCCGCGCCGGTTGGAACATCATTACATCCGGAACGGATGCGGAAGCGCAAAATTTCAATTATGAGCAAATCCCGGAACATGCTGCGCGTTATGAGCGAGCGAGGGAGTTTTTGGACGTAGCTACGAAGTTGTGGGATAGCTGGGAAGACGATGCCCTTGTCAGAGACAAGGAAGCAGGCGTTTTTGCCGATAGCTCCAAGGTTCATGAGCTTAACCATAAAGGGGACCACTTCTCCGTGAAGGGGCCATTGAACATATCCCGTGGACCACAGGGGCGGCCGCTGCTCGTCCAAGCCGGTTCTTCGCAGAATGGCAGACATTTCGCTGCGGAGTATGCGGAGGCGATTTTCACGGCTCAACAAACATTTGAGGAAGCGGAGTCGTTCTATAAAGATATGAAGCAGCGGGCGGTTCAGCTGAATCGGTTGCCGGAACATATCGTCATCCTGCCGGGAATATGCCCAATTATCGGGCGCACCGAGGAGGAAGCCAAAGAGAAGGAAGCGAAGCTCGTGGAGCTCTCTAACCCGGCCCTCAGCTTGTTGATGCTATCCAATCGGATCGGCTTTGATCTGACGGGTTATCCATTGGACGGCCCGATGCCGCAGCTTCCGGTTGAAGAAGTGAGAGGCCATCAAAGCCGCACCAGCTTGATCGTCGAGATGGCTCATCGCGAGAATCTGACGCTGCGCCAGGTGCTGGAACGTCTGGCCGGAGGACGCGGTCATCGGACAATAACAGGTACGCCTCAGCAAATTGCCGATGTGATGGAGCATTGGTTCAAGAACGGAGCTGCAGACGGCTTCAATATTATGCCGCAGCTGATGGCAGGCGGGTTGGAGGATTTCTTGGACCTCGTCGTTCCCGAGCTGCAGCGCAGAGGATTGTTCCGAACGGAGTACACGGGTACGACCCTTCGTGATCACTACGAGCTTCCGTATCCCGGCAGTCAGTTTGCGGTAACTCCGGTTTCGACGAAGATAGAGACGAACTGGTACAGCGCGTGATAAATGCAAGTTTCAATCGGGGCCGAGCTCATTTAGCGGGCTCCTTTTTCATGAAATTCGTGTAACCTACCTAACGTTCCGGAGGAACTGTATGACTTGGAACAGGATCCGCTTCTTCATGGGGGAGTAGCAGGTGTTGCTGCACTAGAATGGGAGGAGTAAAAGGAACTACAGTCCGTAATTTCGCTGAATTGCGGATCTTCAGAAATTGAATCTGACGACTTTTTTATTCTCTCCTATAGAACTTTTGAATAGATGAATAGAAGAATGCGATATACACTGCGGCCATCTGTTGGGATATAGTATTCCTATGAAATTAAATCCGATTATACACATCGGTATTAATGGTTAAAAGGGGAGTGACTTCAATGTCCAAGAGACAACTTAAGCTGGGAGCTAATTTGAACGGAGTCGGAAACAGTATATCCTTCTGGCGGCATCCTGAAGTGCCAACCAATGCGAGCGTCAATTTAGCGTTCTATAAAGAACAGGCTCGCAAAGCGGAACAGGGGAAATTCGACCTCTTGTTTATCGCCGATGGCTTATTCATTAACGAAAAGTCCAATCCGCACTTTCTGAACCGTTTTGAACCGCTGACACTGCTGTCAGCCTTAAGCGAAGCGACTAGCCATATCGGGCTGGTTGCAACTTTATCTACTTCCTATAGTGAGCCATTCACGGTTGCTAGACAGTTTGCTTCCATCGACCATCTTAGCGGAGGCCGAGCGGGCTGGAATGTTGTCACATCGCCTTTGGAAGGTTCGGCGCTTAACTTTGGCAAAGGCGAGCATCCCCATCATTCGCTGCGTTACGAGATTGCTGAGGAGCATCTTGAGGTTGTAAAAGGACTTTGGGACTCCTGGGAGGACGATGCGTTCGTACGAGACAAAACAAGCGGGGTATTTTTCGATTCCGCCAAGCTTCACACCCTGAACCATAAAGGCAAACATTTTGCGGTTCAAGGTCCGCTGAATGTCGCACGCTCCAAACAGGGATACCCCGTCGTGTTCCAAGCGGGATCCTCGGATTCCGGCAAAGATCTTGCAGCCAAGTCGGCGGATGCCGTCTACACGGGACACGAAACATTCGAGCAAGCGCAAGCTTTTTATCAGGATGTCAAAGACCGAGCAGCTGCCTATGGCCGCCAGCCGGATGATATTTTGATTTTCCCGGGTATCGGACCTATTGTCGGAAGAACGGAAGAGGAAGCCGAGCGCAAATATCAGGAAATTGCTGAACTTGTCACCATTGATCAGGCATTGAACTATTTGGGGCGTTATTTTGAGCATTATGACTTCTCGCAGCATGCATTGGATGAGCCGTTTCCGGAACTTGGCGATTTCGGCAGCAACAGCTTCCGCAGTACGACAGACCGCATTAAGCAGGAAGCCAAGGAGCAGGGACTCACACTTCGTCAGGTTGCGCTGCGGGCATCCACGCCGAGAAGCAATTTCATCGGGACCCCGGAGAAGGTGGCTGATCTCATCCAGCAATGGTTCGAGGGAGGGGCTGCCGATGGCTTTAACATTCGAACGGTCGTACCGAACGGACTCGCTGATTTTGTAGATTTGGTTGTGCCAGTGCTGCAGGAGCGCGGAATATTCCGCAAGGAATATGAAAGTGACACGCTGCGGGGCAACTTGGGGTTGAATGTTCCCGAGAACCGTTATATCCGGCAGGCTGAAGCGGTAAGGGGGAACTAACATGTCAACCGCGATCGATGTATCGGTAAGGGAGGCCAGACTGGATGAGCGGGAGAAGGCTGTTGCTTTAACTGTGGAGGCATACCGCCAGTATGAGTCAGGCTTTGGTCCCGCGTTCTGGGAACAGTACATAAGCAATATTAAAGCGCAGTGGGAGCGCACGGAACCTACTTGGCGTCTTGTCGCCGAGCAGGAGGATAAGCTCGTAGGGGCGGCGCTTTTGTACCCGCCTCAAGAGGGGTTGTATGAAAAGCTGAGCGAGACGATTCCGTATCCGGAAATCCGCCTGCTCGGCGTACATCCTTCTGCGAGAAGCAAAGGCGTTGCTACCTCGCTGCTCGCAGAATGTGCCCGGCGTGCCAAACAAGGAGGGTACTCTTATCTTGGCTTGCACACGTCGAGCCGCATGCCCGACGCCGTACGGCTATATCTGAGGCTGGGCTTCGAGCGCGAGCCCCTGTACGATTTCTTCGCAGCTGACCAAACGACGGTGGTTGAAGCCTATCGTTTGGCGCTGGCTACAGTCCAAACTTCATAAATAAATAGGAGGATGTATCTATGAAATTATTGAAATCGACGAGCTTTATCCTGGCTTCCGCGTTGCTATTCGCAGGTTGCGGAGCTAAAGAAGAAAAGGCAGCCTCTCCAGCAGCAGGCGGGGCTTCACCAGCAGCCTCACCGGCAGCAGCACCAGCCGCCGCAGCGCCACAGAAGGTGAAAAAAATTGTGGTCGGTACGAGCGGCACCTTTAAAGACGTGACGTTCCTCGATGATAAGGGCGTTTTAACCGGCTATGATATCGAATTGACGAAGGAAATTGATAAGCGTCTGCCTGACTATGAGTTTGAATTTAAAACGATGGAATTCGCCAATATCCTCCTGAGCCTGGAAGCGGGTAAAGTCGATCTGGCCGTAAATCAATACGAAGTGAACAGCGAACGGCAAGCCAAGTTTTTGTTCAACGACGAAGCCTATAACGTATGGCCGAGCAAAGTCGTTGTGAATAAAGACAACAACACGGTGAATTCGATTGAAGACCTTAAGGGTAAAAAAGTGATCACCTCTCCGGGGAGCAATGGCGCCGTCTGGCTGCAGGATTACAATAAGAGCAAAGGAAACCCCTTTGAACTGGTCTTCTCCGGCAGCGGCGGAACGAATGATGTGATTAATCAGATAAAAACAGGCCGTGTAGACGCAACCATATCGACGCCGTTCCAAGTAGCAGGCCGCAATAAAGATGCGGATGCGCAGCAAAAAGTTGTTGGCCCAGTCCTTTACACATCCAAGATTTACTATGTGCTGCGCAAAGACGAAACGGATCTGAAAAGCAAGATCGATGAGGCGATAAAAGAAATTAAAAAAGACGGCACATTAGCAAGCCTCAGCAAAAAATGGTTAGGTGAAGATTTCACCGTGACACAATAATGGGAAAAGCGTTTGATTTTTCACTGATTTGGGTGTACTTGCCGAAGCTGCTGTCTTACTTGCATGTCACGTTGTTCATTGTACTGGCCTCCGTTGTATGCGGCGTACTGCTTGGCCTCGTTATTGCACTGCCAAGGCTATACCGGATCCCCCTCCTTAATCGGCTCGTAATTATTTATATTTCTTATACAAGAGGCACGCCTATACTGATTCAGCTTTTTCTTGTCTATTACGGTGTGCCGGAACTGCTTAAAGCCGTCGGAATTGATGTAAGCGATGTTCAGCCCTTGGTCTTTGTCATCCTCACTTATGCGCTTCATTTCGCAGCCTATTTCTCTGAAATTGTCCGCTCTTCGGTCAACGCCATAGATCGCGGGCAGGCGGAAGCCGGCTATTCGATCGGCATGAGCGGCTACGCCGTGCTGACGAGAATCGTTTTGCCTCAGGCGTGGAGAGTAGCACTGCCGAATGTGGCCAATCTGACGATCGGCACACTGAAGGATACCTCGCTTGCTTACACGCTGGGCGTTATGGATCTGGTGGGGCGAGCGGAGATGCTGGGTACGACCTATCATTTCCTTGAAATCTGGATCGCATTGTCGATTATTTACTATGTCGTCGTCCTATTCATGGAATTTTTGTACCATCGTTTCGAGCGCAGGGTTCAACGTTTTGAGCAAGCTGTCACGGCTTTTGATTAAAGGAAAAGGAGGAGGCGGCCATTCATATCGATTTCACGTTTATGTTTGAAGCTTTTAGAGCCATGTTGAAGGCATTGCCGCTAACGCTGGTTATCTCGATTGTCCCCTTGTTTTCGGGGTTCATTGTCGGTGTGATTGTCGCTTTTATCCGCATGTACAGAATTAAATATATTCACCGCTTGGCGCAGTTTTATGTTTCCTTCTTCAGGGGCACGCCGCTTCTGCTGCATATTATGCTTGTTTATTTTGCTATTCCCATGATCTTTGATTACCTCGCAGTCCGATATGGCTGGAGTGTGCGCTCGAGTGTGATCCCGCTCATCCTGTTCATTTTCGTGGCGTTCACGTTGAACATCGGCGCCTATATGTCGGAAACCATCCGCTCGGGTATTTTGTCCGTTTCCAAAGGCCAGCTCGAAGCCGGCTACTCGGTTGGCATGACAACCTGGCAGGGGATGAGGCGTATTGTACTTCCCCAAGCGCTGCACGTAAGCCTTCCGAACCTGCTGAGCAAATTCATCGGTTTGCTGCATGGCTCTTCGCTTGCTTTTATGATATCGCTGCAGGAATTGAACGGCACTGCGCACATCGTAGCGATGAGGAATTGGAAGTATCTTGAAGCCTACATCGCAGCAGCTGTGATTTACTGGATTTTAACCATTTTGGCCGAAAATATCTCCACTTTATTGGAAAAACGTTTAAATACCTACAATCGCAATGGTGTCGTCTAAGCAAGATCCCGGCATTTCGCAAAGGTGTATTGAATTGTTGAATCGATGTATAGAAGAACTCTATTAGACGAGAGCTTAAAAAGGATGATAAGGTTAGATCAGGTTAAATTCTTAGTAATTACATCGGAATTATATGTTTAAAAGAGATCGCGCAGGGAAAGGAGGCCCCTCATGATTCATTTATCCAATATTACCAAATCGTTCGGTCGCAACCAGGTGCTCAAAGGTATCAATCTTACGGTTAACAAAGGCGAAGTCGTCGCCATCTTGGGGCCGAGCGGTTCAGGGAAAACGACACTGCTTCGATGCTTGAATTATTTGGAAAAGCCGAATGACGGCGCGATCATGATTGATAATTTTAGCGTGGACTGCAAAAAAGCAACCAAAAAGGACATTCACCAGCTGCGCCTTAAGACGGCGATGGTGTTTCAACAATACAATTTGTTCCGCCACAAGACAGCGCTTGAGAACGTGATGGAAGGATTGCTGATTGTCAAAAAGGTTCCCAAAGAAGAAGCTCGGAGAATTAGCGTTGAACTCCTGCAAAAGGTCGGCCTTGGGGAAAAGCTGGATGCCTATCCCTCTCAACTGTCCGGCGGACAGCAGCAGCGAGTCGGCATAGCAAGAGCATTAGCGCTAAATCCTGAAGTTATTTTATTCGATGAGCCGACGTCGGCACTAGATCCTGAACTTGTTGGCGAAGTGCTCGCTGTCATACGGAAGATTGCCAAAGAAGGCATTACGATGATTATTGTTACCCATGAAATGACGTTTGCGCAGGATGTCGCTTCTCACGTGGTTTTTATGGACGAAGGCGCCATCGTTGAGGAAGGGAAGCCGAACGAGCTGTTTAACCGTCCCAAAGAAGAGCGGACCAAACAGTTTCTGAGCCGCATTCGTCCAGAACTCTCATATTCCATCTAGGAGGCACCCCTATGACGATATCGATAGGCATATTGGATCAAAGTCCGATCTACCCCGGGAGTACAGCGTCTGAAGCGCTTGCCCAAACCATTCGGTTAGCTCAAAAAGCGGAGGAGCTCGGCTTCCAACGATTTTGGGTGTCGGAGCATCACGATTCCGAATCTCTCGCCGGATCTTCGCCGGAAGTGCTGATCTCACACTTGTTAGCTAAAACAGAGCGAATCCGCATCGGATCAGGCGGCATCATGCTGCAGCACTACAGCCCTTATAAAGTTGCTGAGAATTTCAATGTATTGGCTTCCCTTGCACCGGGAAGAGTCGATTTGGGCGTCGGGAGAGCGCCGGGCGGCTTGCCTCGCAGCACACAGGCGCTGCAGCGTGGCGTGACGGAACCGCAGACGCTGACGGAAAAGCTTATAGAGCTTGAGGCGTACGTGAACAACCAAGTTCCGGAAAGTCATCCGCTGTATGGGATTAAAGTATCGCCTGTTGCCGGCATTCCGGCTGATGTTTACTTGCTTGGAGCGAGCCTCGATAGCGCACAGCTTGCCGCTTCGTTGGGCCTTCCCTATGTTTTTTCCTTATCGATTAACGGGGACAGATCAGCCGCAATTGAAGCTATACAGGTGTATAAATCAAACTTTCAGCGAAAGTCCAATCGATCACCGCAGGCTATACTTGCTTTGTCCGTCATTGTGGCCGACACAGATCAAGCAGCACATGAGCTTGCTTTCGAGCAGAAGCACTACAAAGTGTATTTGGCCAGCGGTAAGAAAGCGACGGTAGGTACGCTGGAGCAAGCGGAGGAATTCGGCAGACAGGCGAATGAGCCCTACACCATTGAAGAGAAAACGACGGAAGTCACCCGCGGTTCCAAAGAAACAGTTCGTGAACAGTTGCTGGATTTACAGCGGCTCACAGGCGTAGAGGAATTCATCGTAACAGCTAGAATCGAGGATTTCGCAGAAAGAGTTCGTTCTTACGAAAGACTGGCGGAAGCATTGAACGACGTAGAAACAATTGCGTAGGACTGCATAGTAAATGAACTATTCATTTTTTAGGAGGATAAACGATGAGTCATACTGACATTCAACCCTATTTGGATACGTATAACCAGTTACTTGGCGCTGTAGAAGGGTTAAGCCAGGAACAATTAAGCTGGAAAGAGGCTCCTGCTTCGTGGAGCGTAACGGAGGTTTTGACCCACCTGGCCGATCATAGCCTTGTCATTTCTTTCCGTATTCGTGACATTTTAGCGGGGACGACGGTTCGACTGCCTGCTTTTAACCAAGACGCTTGGGTTAGCGGACAAAAGGCCAATGACGGCGCTGCTGCCGATAATTTGACGATCTTTCATCAATTGCTCCGATATAACAGCTTGTTATTTGAGCGTTTAAACGATGAGGATTGGCAAAAGACCGGCATCAATGCCAAAGGCGACACCGTAAGTATTACGAACATTATTCAGGGCTTTACGAAGCATGTGAATAACCATCTTTCCCAAATCGATCGCATTAAACGCTCATACGCTAGCGCCAACCAGCCAGAGGTGAGCTCGCCATGAGCGAAACCTATCGCCTTGCTGAGCCCAGAGATGCCAAGAGGCTGCTGGAAATCATCTACGATGCGTATATCACGATACGCGAGCTGAAACTGCAATGGCCTGCAGCACATGCTGATTTGGCATTAGTCGAAGATAATATCGCAAAGAATGCCTGCTACGTTTTGGAAAAGGATGGACAGATTGCCGCAACTCTAACGTTATCCAAGGAGACTGGAAACAAGTGGAACAGGGAGTACCCGTTTCTCAAATGGTTTGCGGTCCATCCTGATGCGCAGGGCGGCGGACTTGGCACGAAGCTGTTGGCTTGGGTGGAGGAAGCCATCATTCGCGATGAACTGGGCGAATCGGCTGTCACCCTTGCCACAGCGGAGAAACATCCATGGCTGCTGGATATGTACGAACGAAAAGGCTATGAACGCATTGATGCTATTGACCGGGGGAATGGCGACGGCACGATGTATTTGCTGCGTAAAATCGTGAACCCTCCCTTGCATGCCGAGATCATTCGCCGGCGTCGCCAAGGAGGTCAAAAATGAAATTCGCTTTATTCAGCTTAGTGATGAATATCCGCAATGCGGTTACGGGTGAAACGCTGACAACGCAAGAGAAGTTCCAGAACATTCTCCAGCAGGCCATTTATGCAGAAAAGCTCGGATTTGACGCCTATGGGATCGGGGAAAGACACGGGCCTCCGTTTCTTTCTTCCTCACCGGCTGTGCTACTGACGGCTATTGCTGCGCACACTTCGCGCATTCGTCTGCTGACGACGGTCGCAGTGCTTAGTGTCCTCGATCCCGTTCGCGTCGCCGAAGATTATGCTACGTTGGATCATCTATCGGGAGGCCGCTTGGAGTTGATTATCGGGAAAGGCAATGACCCCCGGCATTATCCGCTATTTGGCATCAAAGAAGAAGAGCAGTGGGATTCGCTTGCTGAGAGATATGCCCTGCTCAAACGATTATGGAGTGAAGAAAATGTCAGCTGGGATGGCAAGTATCGGCCTCCATTGCGGGAAGTAACCATTTTGCCTAGACCGCTTCAATCTACAATTCCGATTTGGCATGGCAGTGCCTCGTCGCCGCTCTCCACGGAGCTGGCCGCCCAATATGGCGAACCGATTTTTTCGTCCAATACGTTTCATCCATTACCGAAGTACAAAGCGTTGATTGATCACTACCGGGAGAGATGGGCTTATTACGGACATGATCCTAAGCATGCTGTAGTTGGAGCAGGGGCAGGCACCTTATATTTAGCTAAAACAACAGAGGAAGCGATTCGGCGTTATCGTCCGTATTATGAGGCGTTTCATTCTACAGATTCCGCGAAACATAACCAATCGCCTTTTACTTCTCTGGAGGATAACTTAGCCAACGGGCCTTTGCTAGTGGGCAGTCCTGAGCGTGTTATTGAGAAAATATTGACCTATCAAGCCGCTTACGGCCATCAGGTCATGTCGATAAGTGTAGACGGCCTGACGGAAGCGGAGCAGCGCGAGCAGATGGCGTGGTTTGCTTCTGAGGTTATGCCAGTGCTTCGCAGGGAGATTGCAAGCAGTGTTTGGTCTGCTTAAATTTGGTCCGCTTAAATCTATTTATTTGACATAGGAGTGTGCACACGATGAGGAAGTTACGTTATATACCAGTCACGTTACTGCTGGCAGTTGCCATGATAGTGATGTCGGCTTGCGCAGGAGCTGGCGGCACAGGAAGCCCAACGGCCTCACCTGCAAGCTCGGCTCAAGCTGCTGGGAACGGGCAGGCGACGAGCGGAGGTGAGATTTCATTTGCTCTGGCAACCTCGCCGGATACGCTTGATCCGCATCGCAGCGGTTTAGCCGTTGCCGTTCGAGTATTCCGGACGATCTATGATAGTCTGGTTGTGCAGCTGCCGGACAACACGATTAAACCATGGCTGGCAACGGAATGGTCCATTTCGCCGGATGGTAAAAGCTACACCTTCAAGCTGCGCAAAGATGTGAAGTTTCAGGACGGGACGCCTTTTAATGCAGAAGCCGTGAAATACAGCTATGATCGTATTCTCGATCCAGCCACGAAAGCAGCTAATGCTTCCGCTTTGCTTAAGCCTTACAAATCGTCGGAAGTCATTGACGAGTATACGATTAAGATCAATCTGGAGTCACCGTCCGTAGCTTTCCTCGGTAACTTAAGCCAGGCGATGCTAGGCATCGTATCTCCAACAGCAGCCAAGAAATATGGTGATCAATTCGGTAAAAATCCCGTGGGAACCGGGCCCTTCAAATTCGTCAAATGGGATGACAATTCTGAAATTAAAGTCGAGCGCAATCCGGATTATAACTGGGCACCTGCGTTGGTTGACAATAAAGGCAAAGCCTATCTGGACGCGATTACGTTTAAAATAATTCCCGAAGAAGCGACACGGCTAGGCAGTGTGCAGAGCGGGCAGGTCACGGCGGCAGAAACGGTGCCACCGCAAAATATCGTGGCGCTGAAAAACGATGCCAAGCTTCAGCTGCTGCAAGTGAATACAAGCGGCTTGCCGTACACGCTCTTTTTTAACCAAAGCAGAGCTCCTTGGAATGATGTGAAGGCACGCCAGGCTGTGCAATCCGCCATTGATGTTGATTCCATTGTCAAAACGTTATACCTGGGCACCTATCAACGTGCGTGGTCCCCTTTGACACCTACGATTTTCGGTTACGATGCTTCACTTGAAAATAAGATAAAACCGGATCTGGACAAAGCGAACCGCCTGTTTGATGAATTGGGCTGGGTGAAAGGGACTGACGGCGTACGTGAGAAAGACGGTAAAAAACTGACGCTGCATTATGTAGACGGTTCGCCGAACCGGGAGAAGCGCAATGATATTGCCGCCATCATCCAGCAGCAGCTGAAGAAAGTCGGCGTATCCGTCGAAGTTGAAATTACGAAGGACGTTCAAAGTGTCATTTATACCGCTCAAGCCTATGATCTCTACGGTAACAGCCAAGTGAATTCCGATCCAGTAGCCTTGAATTCGTTCTACCATACAACAGCGCCGAATGCCCGCCCATCCCTTTCTCATTTATCGGATCCGGCTATCGATAAGCTGCTCGAACAAGGCGTTGTGGAAGCGGATGAGGCTAAGCGTAAGGAAATTTACAAAAATGTACAGAACTATATCATTGACAATGCGGTCATTATTCCGGTTTACATTTTCCCCTACACCGTTGCTGTCTCGAAAAATGTTAGTGGCATCAAATTTGATTCATTAGGCTACCCACTGTTCAATGACGCGTCTATCCTCAAAAAATAAGGAGGCCGTTCAGATGGTTAACGCAATCATCGTAAGATTCATCAGCTCGTTAGGCGTTATTGTGGGTTCTTCGGTTTTGGTGTTTTGTGTGCTTTATGTACTGCCTGGCGATGTGGTGATGAACATCATTGATCCGAGTACGATGAGTCCAGAAGCGATTGCGAATTTACGCCATCAGCTTGGGGTAGATCGGCCGTTTTTGGAGCAGTTTACGACCTATTTCAGCCATGTGCTTGTTGGCGATTTTGGTAAATCGCTGGTAAACTCAGAGCCTGTTCTGCCCAAAATCATGATGCACTTCCCGGCGACACTGGCACTAACAGCCGCAGCATCGCTGGTCTCTGTTACAGTTGGGCTTGTACTTGGGGTCTTATCGGCGATTCATCGCAATAAACCCATTGATATCATCGCCAGAATTGTCGGGTTGTTCGGTATTTCCATGCCGACTTTCTGGTCAGGAATTTTGCTTATTCTCATCTTTTCGGTGTATCTTGGTTGGCTGCCTGCGCTCGGCTCCAACGGCTGGCAGACGCTGGTTCTGCCGGCAGTGACTTTGGGCATGCTGGGAGCGGGTTTTATTGTTCGTATGGTGAGAAATGCCATGCTGGAAGTGCTTGGAGAAGCGTTTATTACAACGCTTCGCGCCAAGGGCCTGCTCGAGCGCTCGGTCATGTACCGCCACGCGCTGCGCAATGCCTTGATTCCTGCCGTTACGATGTTGGGGATTCTTCTTGGCGAGATGTTGGCTGGCACGGTTGTCATTGAGACGGTGTTCTCGCGTCAAGGCATCGGGAGAATTATTGCGGACGCCATTATGGCCAAGGATTTACCGGTCGTGCAGGGTGTTATTTTATTCTCCGCGATGATTTACATCCTGGTGAATCTTCTTGTCGATATCTCTTATGCCTATATAGACCCTCGGGTTAGACGTTTTCAAAATTAAGCTTATGCTTACGAAGTCAGTTTTTTAACGAAAACTTTAAGGAGGATGCCCAGGATGAGGGAAGCAGTTAACGCGAAGCCCTTATGGCGGGTCAAACGAACCGGTCTGACCCTTCACCGTAAGAATCTGAATCTGAGCCCTTCACGTTTCATTTTATATGCGTCAACGGTTGTCGTTGTCTTTCTCATCATTTGCGCTATTGTGCCCGGGTGGATTGCCCCATACGTACCGACTGACATGCAAGCAGATCAAATCTTGCTTCCTCCGGGTGGCGTCCATGTGTTGGGGACGGATTATTTTGGCCGGGATGTGTTCAGTCTTATTGTGTACGGCGCCAGGGAATCTCTGTTTATCGGTTTTGCTTCTGTTATTGTTGGCGGGCTGCTGGGAGGGCTAATCGGCGCTTACGCGGGATATTTCGGAGGATGGACGGACCGTGTGCTGATGCGGCTTAATGATATCGTCATGACAGTTCCCAGCGTATTGTTGGCGCTAGCGATTGCTGCGGCGCTCGGCCCTGGGCTTTGGAATATTGTTCTCGCTGTTGCATTAGCCGCAGTTCCTAACTATGCGCGTGTCATGCGGGGGCAGATCTTGAGTGTGAAAAATCGTCCGTTCATTACCGCTTCCCGATCCATCGGGGCGACACAGCTTTCCTTATTCATGAAGCATGTGCTGCCGAATTCGTTATCTCCTCTGCTGGTTATGGCGGCTATAGGTGTGGGAACCTCGATATTGACCGGGTCCGGTCTCAGTTTTCTGGGGCTTGGCGTGCTAAAAGAAATACCGGATTGGGGCGCTCTGCTTTCCCAAGGCAGGGGTTATTTAACCGTAGCTTGGTGGATTTGTACGTTTCCGGGATTGGCCATTACTTTGTTCGTATTGTCTATCAATGTCCTCGGCGATGAACTGCGCGATACGCTTGATCCCAAGAAACGGCCATCATAGGGGGGAACAGGGGATGGGTGCACAGTTATCAGTAGATCAACTTGGTGTAGAGTTTGCTGTAAATCGAAATGTGATGCAGGCTATCAGCGATATCAGTTTTTCCATTCAGCCGGGTGAGATTGTTTGTCTCGTCGGTGAATCTGGCAGTGGGAAGTCCGTTACGTCCAAAGCGATCATGCGCTTAATTGAACATGAGAACGGGTCGATTACGTCAGGCACGATCAAGCTTGGCGATGTCGATGTCACTACGCTTTCGCAGCAAAAACTGCGTTCTTTGCGGGGGAAGAGAATTGCCATGGTGTTTCAGGAGCCGATGGCGGCATTTGATCCTGTTTTTACGATTGGCAGCCAAATCATCGAGACAATTAGGCGCCATGATCGTCATATCACGGTCCGAGAGGCAGAGGACGAGGCTGTTCGGCTGCTTCAGCGAGTAGGCATTCCAGAGCCGAAGCTTCGACTCAAGCAATATCCGGGCGAGCTGTCCGGAGGGATGCTCCAACGGGCCATGATCGCGATGGCTCTAAGCGGTAAACCGGAATTGCTGATCGCAGACGAGCCGACAACCGCTCTGGACGTCACGATTCAGGCGCAGATTTTGCAGCTCCTGCAAGAGCTGAGGAGCGAGTTCAATATGTCCATCCTGCTGATCACCCACGATCTTGGGGTTGCAGCAGAGATGGCAGACCGAATCATTGTCATGTATGCCGGTCAAATCGTCGAGCAATCGACAGCAGTGGAACTATTCACTCAGCCACGGCATCCGTATACGCTGGGGCTATTACGCTCAATTACGACACTGGACAGTGATCGCGCTCAGCCGCTTTATGCCATCCCCGGTTCGATACCCGGTATGAACAATCTTCCAACGGGATGTCGTTTTCATCCTCGCTGTGCCTATGCGACAGAGCTGTGCGCCCGTGAGGCGCCGGCGTTGGAAGATCGAGGCGGCCGACAATCCGCTTGCTGGCATGCTGATCTCCTGCCGGAACTGCTAGATGCCCGGGTACCGGAGCGGGTTACTGAGCTGGAAATTCGCGAGCGCTCTACGCAGAATGAAATGAGCTCGAAGCAGGATACTGTACCGAAGGATGTACCGCTCATTGAGCTGCACCATGTTACGAAACATTATCCTGTGAAGAGCTCTTTCCTTTCAAGGGATCGCCAATGGATTCAAGCTGTCGATGATGTATCCTTCACGATTCGAAAAGGCGAAACGTTCGGTCTGGTCGGCGAATCGGGAAGCGGTAAGTCGACGCTTGGGCGGATGCTGCTTCATTTGGAGAAGCCTACCTCCGGTACTGTCTTATTTGAGAATCAGGACCTGGGCGCATTATCAGGTTCCCTACTACGTCAACAACGGAAGAATATGCAGATGATCTTCCAAGATCCGCATGGCTCCGTCGACCCCCGGTGGAAGGTAGGGGATATTATCGGCGAACCATTCGCGGTTCATGGTGTGCGGAAGGGGAAGGAAAGAAGAGAAGCCGTAGAGTCATTGCTGCACCTTGTGGGACTTGATGCAAGTGCTTATGAGCGCTATCCGCATGAGTTCTCCGGCGGACAACGCCAGCGCATCGGCATTGCGAGAGCGATTGCTCTTGGGCCTAAATTCTTATTGGCGGACGAAGCGGTTTCGGCCCTTGATGTATCCGTTCAAGCGCAGATTATTAATCTGCTGCAACAACTGCGCAAGCAGCTAGACCTTACGATGCTTTTTATCGGCCATGGCCTGCATGTTGTCCGGTATGTCTCTGACCGTATCGGCGTCATGTATTTAGGCAAGCTGATTGAAATTGCGCCAAGCGAGCAATTGTTCCGCCATCCGGCACATCCCTACACAAGGGCGCTGGTGGCTTCCATCCCGGCTCCCGATCCGCTTCGGCAGCGCTCGTTCAAAGCCATTGAGGGGGAAATTCCGTCACCGGCCAGTCCCCCGTCAGGCTGCAGGTTCCGCACGAGGTGCCCGGCGGCGACCGCAAGATGTGCTGCTGAAGAACCGTTGTTTCGCGAAATAAGCCAAGAACATTACGTGGCCTGCCACGATCCATTGTTATAAATATGTAAATTCCGATTGACATACTTGGTATTTATCGGTAAAGTATAGAATAATTCAATAGCTGTCAACCGGGCAGCCGGAGACCTGTGAAGCCTTGATCTGTATGTTTGTCAGATGAAGGGCTCGGAGGTCTTTTTGTGCTTGGATGCTGACTCATCTTATTCTATTTGATCTGGGGTACCGCGTATGAATATTGAAAACATTGAGGCATTTGTTTATGTGTATCACTACGGAAGTTTTAATAAAGTAGCGGAAGTATTGTTCTTGTCGCAACCCTCGGTTACTGCCCGCATTCAATCACTCGAACGCGAGTTGGACATTCGGCTGTTCGACCGTTTGGGCAAGCAAGTACAGCTCACGGAGAAAGGCAGGCAGTTTTTACCTTATGCCCAGCAGCTGCTGCAAGTGTATCAGAAAGGCAAGCAGCACATCCAGCGCCAGCGGACGGATCCACAGGAGCTTCGATTGGGCTGCACGGTGTCTGCCTCCAACTATATGCTGCCGGAATTGCTGCCTAAGCTGAAACGTCAGTTTCCGGGACTTCAAATCAAATTAACAACAGCGGGGACCGACGAAATCATGTCCAAAGTTCTGAATAAAGAGCTGGATATCGGTTTCGTCCGGAATATTAGCCATCCTAATTTGCATTCGGTCAAGTATTACGAAGATCCTATCCGGTTATATGCCTATGCGGACCATCCGCTTGTAGGTCAAAAAGAGGTGCCTCTTGATTTGATCCTCGACCATCCCTTCGTGTTTTTCGAATGCGGATCGCTCGATTGGCTGCGAATTCACAGGCTATTTCAAAGTTTGGATAAACCTCCGGCCATCGAAATCCAGACCGATAACGCAGAGACGGCCAAGAAGCTTGTTTTGAACAAAGCAGGCCTCTGTTTCCTCCCGGGTCTATGCGTCGATAAGGAAGTGCGCGAGCAGCTTCTGCATCCTGTAGATTTAGCTGGGGTAGCGAGCGTCGCTCTACAGACGAATTTAATCAGTTTGAATGGCGAGCAGTCGGAGATTCTGCAGTTTTTTCTGGCGAATCGAAGCGGGCACGAAAGATAAACAATCAGGAGGAAACATCATGGCGGAAGTTAGTATCAACAAACCACATATATTTCAACAAAAACTGGTGGATATCCGGCGTCACCTTCATCAGTTTCCGGAGCTGTCCCATGAGGAGTTCGAGACAACGGCGTTTATCCGAACGACGCTGGAGGCCGCCGATATCCGTATTGCCTCCGAATTCAATCTGGAAACGGGCTTGATTGCCGAGGTAGGCGGACTGCACGGGGGGCCAGTTGTGGCGCTGCGTGCCGATATCGATGCGCTGCCGATTCAAGAGGAGACAGGACTCAGCTTCGCTTCTAAATATGGGGGCAAAATGCATGCATGCGGCCATGATTTTCACACCGCCGCTTTAATAGGCGCAGCATTACTTCTAAAAGAGAGAGAACACGAGCTCGCTGGGAGCGTTCGGTTGGTGTTTCAACCGGCGGAAGAAAAGGCCGCGGGTGCTCAAAAGGTGATCAGAGCCGGCGCGCTGAAAGGCGTTCGTGCGATCTATGGCATGCACAATAAGCCAGATTTGCCTGTAGGCACTATCGGGATTCGCCCGGGTGCACTGATGGCTGCTGCCGACGGTTTTCTCGTCGAACTGGAAGGTGTTGGATCGCATGCTGCCGTGCCGGAAGCTAGCGTAGATCCGGTCGTAGCGGCGGCTTATCTGGTCACGGCTCTCCAGTCAATTGTCAGCCGCAATGTAAGTCCCCTCGAAAGCGCGGTTGTCAGCGTAACGCGACTGCATACGGGGACCGCCTGGAACATCATACCGGAGAAAGCGATCTTGGACGGTACGGTGCGAACGTTCGACGCTGAGGTCCGTACCCGAGTCAAGCAGCGCTTCAGTGAAATTGTGACAGGCATCGCTTCGGCGTATGGGGTCAAAGCATCGCTGCGCTGGCTGCAGGGACCACCGTCCGTGCACAACGATGAGGCGCTTGCCGAAGCGGCTGGCAAGGTGGCTAAGCGGCTTGGTTTTGAGGTCACGACACCAACGCCCTCACCGGCAGGGGAAGATTTTGCTTTTTACCAGCAGGATATACCGGGATTTTTTGCCTTTATGGGAACATCCGGACCTCGGGAATGGCACCATCCTGCTTTTGATATCGATGAACGGGCTTTGTCCGTTTCGGCCTTGTTTTTTACCGAATTGGCAGTCGATGAGCTGAACCGGTTCGCCGCGGAGGGGTAGGCCCTGGAGGCCTTGGAGGAGGTCAGGCATGAAAAATTCGTTTGAAGTGATCGTTGTCGGAGCCGGGTCCATGGGCATGAGCGCAGGTTATTATCTGGCCAGGCGGGGAGTCCGCACCTTGATGATCGATTCGTATGATCCCCCGCACGAAAATGGAAGCCATCATGGAGAGCCGCGGTTAATCCGCCATGCCTATAGCGGGGGGAAGTCCTATATAAATTTGGCGTTGGACGCCGACCGCTTATGGAGGGAACTCGAGGATGCCAGCGGGCAAAAGCTGCTTGCTCGCTCTGGTGTGCTCAATATGGCCGATCGATCAATCGGCAAATTCATCCCCAGATTACCTGGCTGCGCAGAGGCAGGCGTTCAAGTGGAAATGCTGGATGCGGCAGAGGTTCACCGGCGCTATGCAGGCATTACGCTGCCTGAATCTTATGAAGCGATGTATGAACCGAATGCCGGATATTTGTACAGCGAGCAGTGTATTGCCGCTTATCGCAAGTTGGCTTTGGCCGAAGGCGCCATGCTGCTGCCCTATAATCCGGTTCAGCATATTCAGGCGGATGGAGCAGGTGTCCGTGTACGTACACGAGCTGGAGAATTTTCAGCGGATCAACTGATCATAACCGCCGGAGCCTGGTTCAAGCATTTAGAACCATTCGTGACATTGCCGATTCGGGCTGTTCGCAAAACGGTGGGGTGGTTTCGAACTGAGCCTCAATTTTACGATGCAGGCATATTTCCGGGATTTACGCTCGAAACGCAAAAGGGAGGTTATTACGGCTTTCCGAATATTAACGGTGCGGGTATCAAAATCGGCCGCCATGACGGGGGATTACCTTGGTCTCCAGGGGAGCAGGTTGCGCCATTCGGACATCTTGAGGAGGATGAAGGGGATTTGCGCCGCACTTTATCCGCTTTCCTGCCGCAGTCAGCAGGGGAGCTGCTGCAAAGTGCAGTCTGCAAATACGAGTTAACTCCGGATGAGCATTTCATCATTGACCGCCATCCGCTTTATGCCAATGTTTATCTGGCTGGCGGGTTCTCAGGGCATGGTTTCAAATTTGCAAGTGCGGTCGGTTCACTGCTTGCCGATCTTGTTCAACAAGTGCCAACCACGGTGGATCTGAGTACTTTTTCACTGTCACGTTTTAATCACATGAAATCTTAGGAGGAAGAGACATGAGCAAGAAAAAAATAAAGTTAGGTGCCATCCTTCACGGTGTTGGAGGAAATATATCGGGATGGAGACACCCGGATGCCATTACAGATGCCAGTGTGAATTTTGAGCTCTATAAAAAATGGACGCTCAAAGCGGAAGAAGGCAAGTTTGACTTCGTCTTCATTGCTGACGGTTTGTATATTACTGAGAAATCCATCCCTCATTTTCTAAATCGGTTTGAACCTATCACCATTCTAAGCGCTTTGGCCGGCATTAGCTCCAAAATTGGTCTAGTTGGGACATTGTCAACTTCTTATAGTGAACCTTTTACAGTTGCCCGGCAATTCGGCTCCCTGGATGTGATTAGCGGCGGCAGAGCGGGCTGGAATGTTGTGACGTCTCCCTTGGAGGGTTCTGCGCTTAACTATGGCAAACGGGAAGACCAGCATCCGGCTCACGCCGAGCGGTATCGGATTGCGAATGAGTATTTGGAAGTCACAACGGGACTATGGGATTCCTGGGAAGACGATGCTTTTGTGAGAGACAAAGAAAAAGGCGTATTCTTCGATCCATCGAAGCTGCACACTTTGAACCATAAGGGCGAGTTTTTCTCCGTCAAAGGTCCGCTTAATGTCGCACGCTCCAAGCAAGGGCAGCCGGTTATTTTCCAAGCAGGTGCATCCGAAGACGGTAAGAATTTCGCCGCTAAAGTAGCGAATGCCATTTTCACTGGACAGGAGACTTTGGAGGATGCCCAAAAGTATTATGCCGATGTAAAAGGACGTGCGAAAGCATTGGGGCGCAATCCTGATGAAATCGTCATTCTTCCGGGCATAGGGCCAATCGTGGGCCGAACTCAGGAAGAAGCGGAGCGTAAGTATCAGGAAATTGCGAATCTCACGTCGATCGACAAAGCACTTGATTTCCTAGGCCGCTTCTACGAGCATCACGACTTCTCGCAATATCCGCTGGATGAGCCGTTCCCTGAGCTTGGCGATCTTGGCCGCAATAGCTTCCAGAGCGCAACGGACAAAATGAAAGCATGGGCGAAAGCTGAGGGATTAACGCTTCGCCAGGTAGCCCTCCAAGTGGCCACGCCGAAGCCGACCTTCCTGGGAACGCCGGAAGTTGTCGCTGATAAATTGCAGGCATGGTTTGAAGAAGGCGGAGCCGATGGCTTCATTGTAGGCAGCGCCACACCTCAAGGCCTCGAGGACTTCGTTGAACTTGTCGTGCCGATTCTGCAGGAGCGCGGTTTGTTCCGCGAAGAGTATGAAGCGGATACGCTAAGGGGCAACCTAGGGTTACCGATACCGGAAAACCGCTATACGAAACAGAATCAAACCGCTTTGCATAGCTGATTTGAATAAGCAAGGAAAGACCGGGACTCTTGGGGGTTCCGGTTTGTTGTTGTTAGAGCGGGGCATCCGGGTAGAAATCCGCTTGCGCTGGAGTTTACTCCATGCTTTACAATGCAGGGGTGTACAAGAAGAACGAATGAGTTTAGGGAGGAAAATAAACATGACTACTGAAAATAACGATCAAGTGACACCTCAACAACCGATCCATTCTGGATTTGGCGCGCAATCAACAGCCCGGGAGGTATTGGAAGGACAAGATTTAGGCGGGAAGATCGCCATCGTGACCGGTGGGTACTCAGGCGTCGGACTTGAAACAACCCGCGCGCTAGCTGAAGCAGGGGCGACCGTCATTGTTCCGGCACGTACACCAGAGAAAGCTCGCGTTTCCGTTGCCGGCATCCCGCGGGTTGAACTGGCCGAGCTGGATCTGATAGATCCTGCATCCATAGACGCATTTGCTAAGCAGTTTCTGGACTCTGGCCGTCCACTGGATATTCTGATCAATAACGCGGGGATCATGGCTCCTCCATATGTTCTTGACAAACGCGGCTACGAATCCCAATTTGCAACTAATCATTTGGGGCACTTTCAGCTGACGCTGCGTCTTTGGCCGGCATTGAAACAGGCGGGAAGCGCGCGGGTCGTCTCCGTTTCTTCAACCGGGGTTCGCTTCGGAGGCGTTAATTTTGACGATATTCATTTCAAGCAGCAAGAGTACGATAAATGGAAAGCATACGGCCAGTCCAAGTCGGCGAATGCGCTTTTTGCCGTTGCGCTGGACAAACGGGGGAAGGCGCACGGAGTTCGCGCTTTCTCTGTGCATCCCGGCAGAATTATGACGGATTTGGTTCGGTTTATGTCAGACGAGGAGAAGGTCGCCGCAAATGGGGTATTCAAAACGGCCGAGCAAGGAGCCGCTACGAGTGTATGGTGTGCGACCAGTAAACAACTGAACGGGAAAGGCGGCGTCTACTGCCTGGATGTTGATATTGCCGAAGTTGTTCCGGCCAACGCTCCGCAAGGGCTGAGCCAACGCATAGAAGGCGTATTTCCTTGGGCGATCGATCCGGATTTGGCCGAGCGGCTATGGCAGGTTAGTGAGGAGATGACCCATATTAAGTTCATGGCCTGAGCTTAGGGGTCATCCAATGATTTGGAAAGAAGGAGAAGAATGGAGCCGACTTATTCAATTGCTGAGATCTCCGATAAGACCGGACTCAGTTATGATACGATACGTTATTATGAGAAAATTGGATTAATGCCTACGATTAAGCGTGGTAAAACCGGGCAGAGGGAATACGATCAGGAAGATTTGAGCCGAATTATTTTCGTGACGAAGCTAAAAAAAACTAACATGCCCCTTAAGGAAATTGAAAGGTATATGACCCTGGCAGCCAATCATGAATATGAGAGCTGCCACCGCATACTCAAGGAGCATCAACGCAAGATTGAGGCGCAGATTAATGAAATGCAAGAAGCTCTGTCTGTCATGAATTTTAAACTTACACATTATGAGGATCTTATAGAGCATCATTCCAAGCCTCGTGGATAGATAGAATTACTTAGTGGATAACGCCGATTATTCCAGCTACTTTGCGCGTCTGAGCTACTTTTGCTTAACTAACTGGACTTTCTACCGCTAATTTCAGCAAATCCGTCGATTTTGGACCGTCAGCAGTGATTTAGATAGAGTTTCTCCAGCTATCTCCTTCCTTGCACCGGATTTGCTTCGATTAGCGGTAGTTTTTCCATTTTTAAGGGAGCACTTGTGTATCCAGAGTCAGGAAGTATCATTAACGCTCCCAATAATCATTAGCTCAGATTAACGGGCGATATGATCAAATGATTGTTTCGGAACCGCATTCAAAACTGATAAGCTGTGGATGTTCCAAAATAATCCAATTAAATGTGGTGATGTGAGGAGGGATCAAACGACTTGTAAGCGATTTCAGTTGTTTATGCCAATTAAACGCGGGAGGAATTCATTTGAGAAAAAGTGTTGCAAAGGTATCGAATTACGTTCTATTGTTTGTTCTTATAATCTCTCTAATCGGAACCGGATTAGTAACTAAGGTGGCGCAAGCCTCCAGTATTTCGATCACGAATAGTGGAGGGTGGAATGAGACGGCTTTCGTTGAATGGTCACCTGTAAGCAATGCTCAAGGATATAATGTGTTTGTTAAGCAGGCAGCTGCAGCAGATTCGCAATATAAACAAATTGATACGCAACTAATCCGTAAGTACGCTGCTTATTGGAGAGCTGATGCGGTAGGGCTTGCAGCTGGAAATTACATCATGAAAGTGGAAGTTGTCCTGTCAGATGGTTCCAAAGAAAGCATTGTTTCAAATGCGATATCCGTAGCGCCGCACGACAGATCCGGTTTTGCTTTTGCCAATAACTCTCCGTTTGGTACGGGTTCAGGTGCTTATAATGAGGATGGTACACTTAAGAATGGCGCTCAAGTTCTGTATGTCACATCTACAACTGCGAAAACGGTAACCCTTGGTGTGAAAATCAATAGCGCTGGCGATTTACAAACAGGTGTTGGACTAGGTTCAATTCTGGCCCTCAGACAAAAAGGCTATGATAAAACACCGCTCGCGATCCGATTTATTGGAAAAGTTACAGCCTCTGACATGAGTGGACAACTAAACAGCAGTGGATTCCTTGAAGTAAAAGGGAAATCCAATTATTCAGAAATGAACATCACATTAGAAGGTATCGGAAAAGATGCCTATGCGTATGGATGGGGAATGCTGCTTAGATACGTCGGCAATGTAGAAGTTAGAAACCTAGGCATCATGTTATTCCCTGACGATGGTCTTTCACTTGATACAGGCAATGCCAATGTATGGCTGCATAATAATGATATTTTCTATGGAACAGCAGGAGGAGACGCTGACCAGGCAAAAGGCGATGGCTCCACGGATCTGAAAAAAGGAACAACGTATATTACAGTCGCTTATAACCATTACTGGGATTCTGGCAAAGCTGCTCTTGTCGGTTTGAGTGAGTCGTCCGAATTTTTTGTAACCTTCCACCATAACTGGTTTGATCATTCAGACTCTCGCCATCCGCGGATCAGAACGGGAACGATTCATATTTACAATAACTTTTTTGACGGCGTCTCCAAATACGGTGTTGGTGCTACAACAGGCAGCTCTGCATTTGTAGAATCCAATTATTTCAGGCATACCAAAAATCCAATGCTCATTTCCTTACAAGGAACGGATATGCATGATGGGGAAGGCACATTCTCTGGGGAACCTGGCGGTATGATTAAAGCCTACAACAACCTTATCCTTGATCCTGGCAGTATCATTTATGCGAATTCCGATAGTGGAACAGCCCCGGCCAGTGCTACGCAATTCGATGCTTACTTAGCTTCAACAAGAAATCAAACCGTTCCAAATACATTCAAAACAGTATCAGGCGGTACAGCTTATAATAATTTTGATACTACAATTGATACGGGTGTGATTGCCTCTAACGTTGATGCTGTAGGCACTGTTGAGCAAGTTGTTACGACAGAAGCCGGCCGCCTTGGTAGTGGAGATTTTACATGGGAGTTCAATGATTCCGTTGATGACACGTCCTCTATCCTGAATACAGCACTGATGTCTAAAATACAAAGTTACACGACCCAGCTTGTATCTGTAGGCGGTAATTCCACTGGATCAACACCGACGCCAACGCCGACACCACCGACGGCAACACCAACGGCAACACCAACGGCAACACCAACGGCAACGCCAACGCCTCCGACATCAACGCCAACACCGCCGGTACAAACACCACCGCCTGCATCGACAATTGTCCATAACTTCACGACAGATGGAAAAACAAGCAGCTTTTTCAATATCCAAGGGAACCTCTCCACTTCCAAGGGAACCGTGGTATATAACGGTTTAACATTAACGCAATGTTTAAAAATCGAGTCTGCCACGAGTATTGGGTTCACTTCAATAACAGCTGCAACATTAACTTTAGTTTTGAATACGGCAGATGGAACAAAAATCAACATAGACGGAACAAGCTATGCGCTTGCAAATGGCACTGTCAGCGTATCGCTTGCGCCTGGCGCACATACCATCACTAAGGATGACGTTACGAATCTTTATTACATGAAACTAGAATAGAAATAGATGGCTGCACTCTCGTTCAGGAACTATGATCCCGTCATAGTTCCTTTTTTTTGTGGTAAAATATAGGTTAAGGAGTGATGGAAATGGCGCGTGTGTTATTTATTAATGGCGGCTCAGAGGGACATATCAATCCAACTATTGGCGTAGTGCAAGAACTGATTTCACGTGGGGAAGAGGTTGTGTACTTTTGTATCGAGGCTTATCGGGAGCGCATAGAAAAGACGGGAGCTTCCGTACGAACATTTGACGATCAGAAATTTATCAAAGCTTTTATCTCCGGCGGGCGAGATTATTTGCTTGAGAGAATCAACGGTCTTTTGCTTACGGCAGATATCGTGATTCCTAGTGTTCTTGAGCAGATTGAAAATGAGCATTTTGATTACATCATTCATGATTCGATGTTTGGTTGCGGCCATTTGCTTGCGCAAATTCTTAAGCTTCCGGCAATCAACTCTTGTACTTCTTTTGCACAGACGAAAGGCTCATTTGATCAATTAGTGGAACAAATTTCTGCGAGAATCCCTACAGAAACACTTAAAGCTATCGATGATAAATTTCAAAGCTTAACGTCAAAATTACAGGAACAATATGCTGTGGGGATCCCTTCACGCTATGAAGTGTTTTGTAATCCTGCGCCTCTTACAATCGTTTATACAACTAGGGAGTTTCAGCCTAATGGCGCAGCGTTTGACCCTACCTTTAAATTTGTAGGTCCGTCCATCGCTTCGCGGGTGCCGCAAGAGAACTTTGACCTTGCAGCAATTGTAGGGAAGGAACCCATTTACATTTCACTGGGGACAGTTTTTAACCAAGCCATAGATTTCTATAAGCTTTGTTTTGAGGCATTGGGGAACACGGATCATACGGTTGTCATGTCTATTGGGAATAGGACACAAATGGCTGATCTGGGGGAGATCCCTCCAAACTTCATCGTGAAAAATTATGTTTCACAAACACAGTTACTGCCCTATACCAAATTATTTATTACACATGGTGGAATGAATAGTGCCCATGAAGGTCTCTATTACGGGGTTCCGCTAATTGTCATCCCACAAAGCGCCGATCAGCCGATGGTTGCCGCGCAAGTCGCCTCTGTCGGGGCAGGCATGCAATTGCAAATGCAAAGCTTGACAGCGAATCAACTGCGGGAAGCCGTAGACCATGTGTTAAGCGAACCCTCTTACAAGATTGCTGTAGCAAATACGAGGGAATCCCTCAGGCAATCAGGCGGGTACCGGCAAGCTGTTGACGAGATTTTTAAGTATAAAAGTCACAATGAATAACTGAGGAACATTAGTAAAATATCAAACCGGAGGCTGCCGCGTGCAGCCTCTTACACGCGGAACGAGTGAAATAGACTATTTAAATTTTCTTCAGAATAGGATAGTAAAAAATGAAAGGAAGGTCGAGATCGCATGAAAATGAGCGGGAATACGGTACTTATCACAGGAGGGTCATCCGGCATCGGCTTCGAATTTGCCGTGCAGCTGATAAAGCAGGGGAATACCGTCATCATAACGGGGCGGGATCAAGCGAGGCTGGATGCAGCGAAGATAAAGCTGCCAACTTTACATACGATACAAAGTGATGCTGGGGATCCTAAGGCAATTGCGGCTTTATTTGAAACGGTTGTGAAGCAATTTCCCGAGCTTAATGTGCTAATCAACAACGCAGGATTCATGCGCAGGCTTAATCTACATGATCAGGATGTTGATCTGGAGGATCTAAACCGCGAGATCGAGACGAATTTGAGCGGTCCGATCCGGATGGTGAAGCAATTTCTTACACATTTGAAAATGCAAGAGTCGGCTGCGATCCTGAACGTATCGTCTGGCCTCGCCTTTGTCCCACTGCCGATTTCGCCGGTGTATTGCGCAGCAAAAGCAGGAATTCACTCTTTTACACAGTCGCTGAGAGTACAGCTCAAAAACACAAGGGTAAAAGTGTTCGAACTAGCGCCTCCTCTGACGGATACTCCGCTCGTAGATTCGTTCGACCCGGCGGATCTGGCGGGATCGAAGGCGATGAACGTCTCCATCATGGTGGGCGCTGCGATTCGGGGGATGGAGCAGGATAACTTCGAAATCCGCCCTGGGCAAAGCAACGCTTTGAAGCTTATGAATCGAATCGCACCAAAGTTTATATTCAGCCAGCTCAGCAAATCGGCGGACAAGATGTTAAGTGAGCAAAATTAATTATAAATTAATTATATTATTTTTTAAAAAATGACTGGGAATTATAGTGTATGATTTATAGTTAAATTGTAATGAGTAACTTGATATAACTATTTTCATTAGTTATAATGCTATAATAAGGATCGGAAGTTCAACAAAGGAGTAACAACCATGGCACCAAGAAACAGTATTAACTTGAACAACATTTTGAAAGCGGCAGCGGAAATCGTGGATACGAGCGGTGTTGAAGAATTGACATTAACGGCACTTGCTCAAAAGCTGGATATTCGCTCCCCTTCCCTGTACAACCATTTCAATGGTCTCGTAGGGATTCGGAAATTGCTTTCTGTTTACGGATTGGAGCAGCTACTCAATGTTCTGATACGCGCTGCGATCGGTCGCTCCGGTGACGAAGCGATTCATGAGATGGCGAAAGCATATGTGAAATTCGCAAGGTCGCATCCTGGTTTATATGAAGTGACGCTGCAAGCTGCGGACCCGCAAGACGCTGAAGTGGTTAAAGTCGGCCAGGAAATCGTCGATCTCGTGACTCAAGTATTGAAAGCGTATCAACTTGAAGAGTTGGATGCCATCCATATGGCACGAGCGCTGCGGAGCATCTTGCATGGTTTTGCTTCGCTGGAGCAGAAGGGCGGCTTCGGCCTTCCCTATGATCTGGACGATAGTTTACAAATGATTATCGATACGTTCTTGGCCGGTTTGCATGCGCGCTATCCAAGCGCTGCTCTGAAAGCGAGATAAAAACAACCCCCGCATCCACCCTCTCGGAGTGGTGTGGGGGTTGTTTGGTTTTTAATGAACGATTGCAGATGCTTTGGCATTGACTTCAGGATCGGCTTCCAACTTTTCTTTGCTCATCGCTATGGCTGACAAAACGGTAAGCAGTGCTGGAATCAAAGCCCAGCCAAATGTAAGCACAATGGAAGAAGACAATGCTTGGGTGATGGTATCAAGTACCGAAGCGGGAATGTTCATTCGGACAGCAGGATCAAGAAGAGCGTGCGGATCGGTAAGCGCCATCCCTTGCGGGAGCTGGTCTTTGACGGCAGCACTCGATGCCAGCTTGTTCATGAAAGATTGGCTTTGAATGATGCCGAAAATCGTAATGCCTACCGTCATGCCGAGCGAACGGAGGAAAGTTAGCGTTGAACTGGCCGAACCGCGTTGGTTGGCTTCAATTCCGTGAATCGATGCATTTCCTAGGACAGAGAATGAAAATCCGATACCTAGCCCAACAATGATCATGTATGTCGTAACGAGAAGCTGGGAGGAACCTGAAGAAAGCGTGGTTAATAAATAGATGCCGGCTGCAAACATAATCGAAGCTGGTATCATGATAGCCCGGTAACTGAATTTACTCATCAAAAAGCCACCGATGGTTGCCGTAACAACGGTTCCCAGCATCATAGGAAGCAGAACCAGTCCCGAGTTTGTGGCGGAGCCCCCGAGCACGCCTTGAATGAAGATCGGAGTATAAACCGACGTGATGACGAAGGCTGCCCCACCGAATATCGCGGTTGCATTACTCATGGCGTATAATCTCTTTTTAAACATGGCGAAGGGAATAATTGGCTCTGCGGCGCGCGTTTCGGCAATCAGGAATAAGACGGTCAGGATACCGAAACCTCCAAACAAGCCAATAATCAGCCCCGAATTCGTACCAAGCGGCCTCCCGGTAAGTTCTAAACCGAACATTAGACACACGATTGCTCCGACTAAAGTCAGCGCTCCCCACCAGTCGATCTTCTGTTTAGAATGCTCATGAGATTCTTGGTAGAATAGGGCGACAAAAAGAAGCGCAAGGAATCCGATCGGGAGATTGATGTAAAATACCCAATGCCAGTTAATGTGATCCGTAATGAAGGCGCCGATCAAAGGGCCAAAGATGCTGGCAATTCCGAATACAGCGCCGAATAAGCCGCCAAGCTTTCCTCGATTTTCCGCAGGAACGACATCATACATAATCGTGAAAGCAATGGGGATGATAGCGCCACCGCTAATTCCCTGAATAGCGCGATAAATGCTAAGCTGAATCATGGATTGTGCAGTTCCACAGAGAATGGATCCGATTATAAAGACAATGATGCCGAATACAAAAAACTTCTTACGACCGTACATATCGGAAAGTTTACCGAAGATTGGCATCCCTGCCATTTCAGAAATCATATACGCAGATGACACCCAAACGAATTTGTCTAATCCCCCAAGATCTCCGACAATGGTTCCCATGGCGGTGGTAACAATGGTATTATCCATCGACGCCATTAGAATGCCTAATAAAAGGCCGGCGAACACAATACCCAACTTCTTATTTTTTTGTTGCAGCATGTCACGTACCTCCATTAGTTTCCAGCCGTTACCTTTGCGAGAGGCGGCTTTTTCGAAATAAACTCACAGCCATCCATAGACATCCTATTGCTACAACAAAGCCGTGAGCCACCCTGATTGGCTGAGTTCCCACGAACTGCGGAATGTAGAGCAGAAATCCTAGAGCAAGGGGAATACCGCTCCACTTCGGCAGGATACGCGATTTCCAAATGCCAATGGCGGTTAGGATGCAACCAATTGCCAGTGATAAGAGCCCAATTAGAATCATAGTGAATCCAGGTCCGAAACGGACGACATTCGCCATACCGATTAAGTCTGAGTTCTGAAGCTTAATGGCTTCCTGTCCAATGGCATGCAGGCCAAAAACTTCAGCTCCGTAAAAGGGTAGTGTCAGACCCGTTCCCAGCAAGCTCAAAACAAATCCCAAGAATGCAAGGCGATCCGTGTATGTTTCTTGGAGAAAAAGGTAAAACCCCAATAAGCCAAACGTTAAAAGAATGAATGCGAGCATCGCCATAACGTGCGCAATCAACCATTCCGGTGAGGCGAACGCTGCCGCCCCCGACAAGGATGCTTCATCCGAGAAAGGGCGAATTGCCGGATAAAGGACAAACAGGATGCCGGAGATGCCTAATCCGATGCTTGTCAACTGAATCCGAAACACATTCGCAGATTTGGATGAACTCGTATAGATCTTATTTTCGTGCGTGATCGTCACTTTCCCCGCAGACACACTTGATTTCATGCCAACAGACCTCCAGTAGATTAAGGATAGATTCAACCCTTATGAATGTTATGTTTTCATTATCATAAAACTAATTAACTTAGTTAGTCAACTTATTATTTTATTATTAAATTACTTAAATTAATTGACAGACTAATTATATTAGTCTAAATTCAAAGTAGTTTCATCATAATGAGGACTTAACTGTAACGAGAGAAGTGGAGGGAAAACAAATGCGCATTTTGCTAACTGGCGGTTCAGGGTTCATAGGGACAAACTTGACCAATCATTTGTTTCAACAGCATCCAGACTACACAATCATTAATTTTTCTCCTTACAGAGCGGGAAGCCGGGCTATGAATGTCGCGCGATTCCAAGCAAATCCCAATTACATTTATGTTGACGGAATGATCGAGAATGAGCTGGCTCTTGTACGTGCTTTTGGATTAGGGGTGGATGTCGTGGTGAATTTGGCGGGACAAACGCACATTGACCGAAGTTTGCAGTCACCTGGTTCGCTCATTAGCGCCAATGTCATTGGATCGCAAATGGTCCTGGATATGGCACGGAAGTTTAGCGTCAAACGCGTGATACAAATTTCTTCCGCTGAAGTGTACGGTCCCGTACTTAAGGGGAGCGAGGTGTCTGAAACTTATCGTCTTGCCCCTGTTAATCCATATGGAGCAAGCAAGGTCGCGACCGAATTGATTACTCAGTCGTACCATCAGGCGTTTGGCATGGATACGATTATTACCAGGTGCTCCAACAATTATGGTCAGTATCAGACACCGGAAAAATTGATGCCTCTTGTGATTACGAATGCCCTTCAAAACAGGCCGATTCCGTTATACGGTGATGGGGAACAAATGCGGGACTGGCTGCATATTGAAGACCATTGTTCCGCTCTTGACGCGATTATCCATCATGGAGTCGCAGGTTCCGTTTACAATATTTCGGGAAACCAAACGGCTACGACGAAGGAAATTGTGCAAACGGTGCTTCAATGTTTAGACCGTCCATGGTCATTGGTGCAGTCTGTCCCTGATCGGCCAGGGAACTTTGACAGATACCCGCTCAGTTGTGACAAGTTGACTGCGGATACCGGATGGCAACCGACTTACCGACTCGAGGAAGGAATTCGTGAGACAGCTTCATGGTATCAAAGCAATGCCGAGTGGTGGACCGCTCAAGGAGAAGTAACTACGATCCATTAGGAGGATGATCAGATGAAAGGCATTATTCTAGCTGGCGGGCAGGGGACACGGCTATACCCGCTCACCATTTCCGTGACGAAACATTTGCTGCCCATTTACGATAAACCCATGATTTATTACCCGCTTTCTGTTCTGATGTTGGCCGGTATTCGCGAGATTCTGATCATCGGTACGCAGCAGGATACCCCACGCTACCAAGGTTTGTTCGGAGACGGGAGTACCCTCGGCCTTTCAATTTCTTACGCGGTGCAAGAGCATCCGGGAGGTCTGGCGGAAGCTTTTCTGATCGGAGAATCGTTCATTGGCAACGATGATGTTGCGCTCATTCTGGGGGACAACATCTTCTTCGGTCAAGGTTTTACAGCCATGCTGCAGGAAACGGTGAAAAACAGGAATGGAGCTACCGTGTTCGGTTACCGGGTCAAGGATCCGTCCCGATTTGGCGTTGTCGAGTTTGATGCGAATAATCGTGTATTATCGGTTGAGGAGAAACCGGTGCATCCGAAATCAGACTATGCGGTAACAGGGTTATATTTCTACGACAATGACGTCGTTCGGATTGCCAAGTCGCTTAAACCGTCTGCGCGAGGAGAATTAGAGATAACGGATTTGAATGCTGTTTATTTGGCGCAGAAGAAGCTGCGTGTAACGGTGCTTGGTCGGGGTTTAGCTTGGCTCGATGCCGGTACGCATGATTCCTTAATGCAAGCTTCTCAGTTCATCGAGACATTGGAGAAACGGCAAGGATTCAAGATCGCGTGCATCGAGGAAATTGCGTTTCATTTAAACTATATTAATCAGGATCAGCTCATTCACATTGCCAAACGATTGAAGAACGAATATGGTCAGTATTTGCTGGACATTGTTAAAAGAGATCACAATAAGCACACGACTGCGTCCAATAGAATGGAGGTGCATTTGGCATGAAGCTCTCTTATCCAATGAACCCCAATGCTATCCTGGTAACTGGGGGCTCTGGATTCATCGGCTCCAACTTTATCCTTCATATGCTGTCCAAGTATCCGGATTACGAAATTGTGAACCTGGACAAGTTGACCTATGCCGCCTCGGAAGACTTCAATGAGCAAGTGGAAAAGTTCCCTCACTATACGTTCCTGCATGGATCGATTGAGAATCAAGAATTGGTTGATTTTATTTTTACAGCGTATAACATCAGGGGAGTCGTACATTTTGCAGCCGAATCCCATGTGGACAATTCGATTTCGAACCCCGGCGTATTTGTTCAAACCAATATCGTGGGTACATTCACGTTGTTGAATGCAGCGATGCGGCATTGGATGGAGGGTCCGGGAGCAGTAAAGCCAGGATATGAAGATTGCCGCTTCCACCACATTTCAACGGATGAAGTCTATGGAGCTCTTGGGGAAACAGGAAAGTTCTCGGAAGAAAGCAAATATGCCCCGAATAGTCCCTACAGCGCGAGCAAAGCGAGCTCCGATCTGCTAGTGAGAAGCTTTAACCGCACTTATGGCCTTAATGCGGTAATCACCAATTGCTCCAACAATTATGGGCCACGGCAGCATGACGAAAAGCTCATTCCGACAGTGATTCGTTCTGCCCTTCAATTGCGGCCGATACCGATTTATGGCAACGGCCGCAATGTGCGGGATTGGCTCCATGTGCAAGATCATGTCGAGGCGATTGATCTTGTTTATCACAACGGGATCAACGGCGAGACCTATAATGTGGGCTCGGATAACGAACGCAATAATCTAAGTTTAGCGCTGGAAATTTGCGCGATTCTGGATGAATTGGCATCTGAAAGGCTGAGGGAAGCGGGCTTATCCAGCTACAGCGAACTGATTCAGTTCGTTCATGATCGGCCCGGGCATGATTGGCGTTATGCGATCGATTGCAGCAAAATGTACCAAGAATTGGGCTGGAAAGCCAGTATTCCGTTTGGCTCGGGGCTGCGCCAAACCATTGAATGGTACAGGGAGCTCTATCAGCCGAAACAAACGGTAGGTGTATAAGTTGGCACCAAGAAATAGTATTAACTTAAACGTCATTTTGCAAGCGGCTACAGAAATTGTTGACACAGGCGGGGTGGAAGAATTATCGATCACCTCGCTTGCGCAAAAGCTCGATATCCGTTCCCCATCCCTTTACAATCATTTCAAAGGTCTTCCAGCCATTCGCAAACTGCTCTCCATCTATGGGTTGGAGCAACTACTTAATGTGCTTATCCGTGCGGCAATTGGCCGCTCCGGTGACGAAGCGATTCGCGAAATGGCCAAAGCTTATGTTGCTTTTGCAAGGTCGCATCCCGGTCTCTATGAGGTCACACTCCTGGCTGCTGGACCTCAAGAGCCAGATTCACAGGAGGTCGGGCAAGAAATTGTAGATCTCGTCACCCAGGTGTTGAAAGTGTATCAGCTTGAGGAAAAGGATGCCATTCATATGGCCCGCGCTTTGCGGAGCATTTTGCACGGCTTTGCATCGCTTGAACAAAAGGGAGGCTTTGGTCTGCCGTTTGATTTGGACATAAGCCTACAGACGATTATCGATACGTTCTTGGCTGGGCTGCATGTCCGCTTATCCCAAACAGCTCATTAACTCTATATATAAAATCCCGCATCCTCCTTGACGGAGAATGCGGGATTTTGGTCTTGGCGTTGATTAAGCAAAACTAAGCGTTTTCTCTGAACTTTTTTGAGCCGTTGGATGAGAAACTTCCGATGCCAGGTTTTCGAGACATTGAAGGGAGAGCGAGTAGGCGTCAAGAGCTTCAATCTCTTTTTGCAACTTGGTGACCCTTTGCTTAAAGCTAGGATTGGCAAACAATTGGTCGACCGCCTGTCCGACTTCCTCCGCTGTTACCCGGTTCGATTTAAGGCTGATGCCGATTCCGGACCAGTCGACGCGGGCACTGACTTCACTTTTATCTTCAGATTTCCCCCACACGATAAGCGGAACTCCGTGTTGGATTGCATAATGAACTCCGCCATACCCGGCATTGGTCACCATGGCATCCAGATGAGGCATGAGAAGCGAATAGGGAATAAATCGTTCTACCTTGACATTGTCCGGCAATTGAAAAGATAGATTCGTCAACGGTTTGTTACCCGTTGTAGCTACAACCAGAACGTCCTTATTCGCCAGTGCTTGAATCGCAGGAAACATCAATTGATTAAAATCTTCATTCGCCAGCGTCCCTTGTGTGACAAGTACAACGCGTTTGGCTGTCTGCAATTCCCCCCACCAAGATGGGAGCGGGAAATCATGTGCGGGAGTGGTTAAATTGAAGGGCCCAACAAATTGTACATTGGAAGGAAGATTGCGGTTCGGGTATTCAAATGAAGGGCATGTCCCTTGCAAGTACACATCCGAATAAAAGACGGCTGCGTCAAATACCCAGCGATCCAAGTTAGGAAGTCCCATTTTCTTTAAGATATTGTTAAAATGCTGCTGCTCTTTGCGAAACACGATTTTCTGAACAAGGAAATGCAGCAGGCTGTTCCGGAGACGTCCGAAAGAGGAATCGATAGGCTTGATGCCGAGTCCGAACGGCGCAATGTCTTTGCTGGTGACCGATAAGGGTAGCATGCCGAGACAAACCGTCTTTATTTGATCCCCGCGTCTGCGCAGCGGAATAATGCCCGTGTAGGTAGGGCAGATCACAAGCACGTCTGGTTTGAAGGTTTCGCGAATCGCTTTCACATCCTGATCAAACCCTTCCATGGTGCCGCCAATGATGTTGCGGACCCCCCATTTGAACTGTTTGAGCCCCTTTAATTCCATGTACTTGGGAAAATGTTCGTTGAGTGTGGAGCCGCTGAAATTCTTGAGGTGGGTGAATGGAACGAAAGTGACACCGGTAGACTGAATTTTCTCTTTAAAAAGCGAACTGCCGTACCAGATGACCTCATGACCTCGTTCAACAAGTTTTCTGGCTAAAGGGATTGTCGGATTTACGTGTCCATCAGAAGGCCATACTGCGATTAGAAAGCGTGCCAAATTTTCTCCTCCTAATAACTTTTGATTTGGGGTGTAAAATCGTATGTAGGTGAAGCCAATATGCTAATCTTAATAAATTCTTTACTTCATGTTGTTGTTGACAAACTAAAGTAATTAGTTTAATTTTTATGTGTATTAGCTTATCATAAAGGTCAATATCAGTCAACAGACGTTGGAATGCTTCGGTACCTTGCCGGGGACTAATCAAACTCAAGGAGGATTTGTTATGAATCAAGTCATTCAGGCTGATGTATGTATTGTTGGAGCTGGTCCCGCAGGTGCAATGTTAGGATTATTGCTTGCCAAACAAAGTGATCTTGAAGTAGTGGTATTGGAACAACATCAAGCATTTTCAAGGGAGTTTCGTGGGGAATCGATTTCTCAAGGGTCGGTAGTCATTCTGAATGAATTGGATATTCTCGATGATCTCAAAAAGCATGGGTTTTTGCAGGTGGAGGGGCTGGAGATGTACGACCAGGGGGATAAGATCTTCTCCGTCAATTTTCATGAGTTTCCTTATGAACAGAAGTTTATTATCGATTTGCCGCAACCGGTTTTAATTGGGGCCATATTGGACAAAGCCGGTGAATATCCTAATTTCCATTTGAAAATGGGAGCAACAGGGGTTGAACTCATTGAACAGCATGGGCAAATCAAGGGGGCTGTGTATCGTGAAAAATCCGGGGAATTGGTGACGGTGAATAGTTCCGTCGTCGTTGATGCGAGCGGACGGTACACACGAATTCGCGAGATGGCCGGTATTCCTGCCAAAATTGAACATTTCAAGCGGGATGCCGTTTGGTTCCGCGTACCGCGCCCTGAAGGATGGGAAAGTGCAACCCGGATTAAAGTCGACGGGCATCAGCACTTGATTATTTTGCCTACTTATCCGGATCAACTGCGTGTTGGCATAAACATTGCCAAAGGTGCTTATCAGGAATTTAGAAAACAAGATATTAGCGTTTTCTATGACACCGTTTGTAGACTGGAGCCTCAGTTGGACGGTATCGTGCAGCAACATATTCAAAGCTGGAAAGATACGGTTCTACTTGATATTTTCACGGCAGAGGTATCCCAGTGGTCCCGTGACGGACTTGTCTTGATTGGAGATTCAGCGCATACGGTTTCCCCAATATTAGGACAAGGGGTCAACTTGGCTATTCAAGATGCGTATGAATTGGCGCCTGTCATCTTAGACTATCTTGCACTAAATCCGGAATCGGTCATTCCGCAAGAAGCATTCCAGTCTTTCCAAGCGAGACGCCAGGAACATGTGGGCTTTATTCAAGCATTTCAGGCTGATCAGGAAAAGGAGCTTATGGCTGAAAGCGATGAAGACATGATGAAGAGACGTATGAAGATGCAAATGCTTAATCAGTCTCCTATGAAAGTGGAGCTTGCTACGAAAATGGCGTACGGAATCATTAGAGAGAATCTCATCCATGTCCACTAAATCCAACCTAATGGACAATCGTTTAAGCGGGGCGGATGGATTCAGAGCAATGGCCTGTCTGGCCGTCATTTTCCACCACCTGTCACAATTTCTGGCGATGCAGTCGCAGTCGCCTTGGATGCAGGAACTGCAATCCTTTTTGCTGATGGGGAATGCTGGAGTAAGTGTGTTTTTTGTATTAAGCGGGTATTTATTAGCATCACCGTATTGGCAGAAGTACCTTGACGGCAGCGCATATCCGGATATTAAGCAGTATGTAGTTCGACGCGCAGCTAGAATTATGCCGGGTTATTATATAGCAGTTATAGTTGCAACGTTGATTACGGTTCTATTTCATGTACCAACGGAGCACTTCTGGGCGCGGCTGATGGCAGAACTAACGTTTACGGCAGGATTTCATTACATAACGTTGTTCCCTAATGAAGTGAACGGTCCTTTATGGTCTATTAGTTTTGAAGTCTTTTGTTATGTATTGATGCCTCTGTTTATGTTTGGCCTATATCGATGGATGTTCAAGCAACGGACTATTCGGAATGGGCTGTTGTACTGGGTGGTGGTATTTGTCCTTATCCTAGGTCTAAATCAACTTGTTCACTTATTCTTTTCTACGGGCAGTGAAGGGAAAGGCTGGGACTATGGCTGGATTGGCGGTGCCAAGTATTGGATGCCGAACTATAATCCTGTCGGTTTTTTCGGTCAGTTTACCATTGGGATCTTGGCTGCCGGTGTGTCTGCAGGACTGCGTCAAAGCTCTCATGGAATCAACAGGATTCGAGCCATGGGGGTATTCGATTTTGTGAGTTTAGGAGGACTTCTTGGCTCGTTTGCGCTCCTGTGGTTCGTACGCCACATGCCTGAATTCAGTCTTAGTTTACAAAAACAGCCCTTTTTCTTCCCGTTTTATTCCTTGCTCATAGCCATTAGTTTGTGCGCTGCTTCACAATCGAGATGGGCTGCAAACCTATTGGATAATCGCGTGTTTAAGTTTACGTCTAAAGTGTCATTTGGACTGTATCTTTGGCATTTTGTGATCATTGGTGTCTCCTCGGTCACGTGGGCTAAGGACTTCCAGTACATGGGCACCCAAAGTCTAAGCACTTGGCTCAGTGTGTCCGGTGTCGTTCTAGTCGTCTCCTTTTTATTCGCAACGCTTTCCTTTTATTTCGTTGAAAAGCCGGTACTTCACTGGTCTCACGGTAAGAGAAAATTTATGGGGAATACGCCTCAACCTCTATTGGAAGCGTGACATGATTCATTAATTTCCATGCTTCATTACTGGCTGTTAGGGGTGTCCCTGCAGCTATTTTTTATTTTATTCGTATTTATCATTAATTTTATTTTCAATTTAACTAATAGAATTAGTACAATTGTTACATATACTTATGAGCTATGGAAGGGTGGTGTGGCTAATCTTGTTGATCTTCAGTTGGCTGAACTTAGCGCTCAGAGGGCTTATGGAGCTAGGCATTGTCGTTGCTTTAGCTTACTGGGGGTATCATAGCGGTAAAAACGCGACGCAAAGCACGCTGCTAAGCATAGGAGCGCCCTTGTTAATTTTTGGGTTTTGGAGCTTGTTCGATTTTCGAAAAGTGGTTGCCACGCCTGAACCTTATCGGCTTGTTCAGGAGTTAATCTTATCCGGTTTAGCCGCAACAGCATGGTATTCAGCAGGCCAGCGAACCCTTGGCGTAACGCTTGGATTGATTTCGATCGTACATCATGCCTTGGTGTATGTTTTGGGGGAAAGGCTCTTGAAATAACGAATAGGGAACAGGATAACGTCATTTAAGTATTGAATAAAAATACAAATATAGGTAATTTATTTATTCGCGTTTACAATAATTATATTAGTTAATTAAATAATGATGTTATTTAATTATAAAATAGATTAGTATTAACTTTAACCATTGTAATATTATATCTTAACTATTTTTTAACTTGCCTAATATATTTTATCTTGTTATCTTGAGAATCAATGGAAATATTTGAGTGGAGAGTGTAAAAAGTAAGAAATTATTGAATTTATGTAAAATCTCAAATTAGGGTGGAGGACTTTATGAAACTGAAACCAAAAAAGCGTGTCGTTGTAACAGGAATAGGTATCATTTGTTCGCTTGGAGCAGACAAGTCTCAAGTTCTTGCCAAAATGAAGAAAAATGAAACAGGTATTGGCTCCATGACCCGATTCGAGACAGATAAGTTTATTAGCCGAATTGGCGCCGAAGTGAAGGACTATCACCCAGAGAACTATTTCTCGGTGGAGGAACAAGAACTTTACGACTACTGCAGCCAATTCGGGATTATCGCCGCTAAAGAAGCGATGGCCGATAGCGGTATTGCCATTAACAGTGAGAATGCGGCTCGTTTCGGTGTAGCGTTCGGCACCTGCAACGGGGGAATTAATTCCTTGGAGGAGCAAGCAACGGTTACTGAGCTCGATGTGAAACGGACTTCGCGTTATCCGTTCTTTCAGCAAGGAGACAATATCGCCATGTATTTCGGTATGCAGGGTCCTGTTAATACATTAAATACGGCATGTGCCGCAAGCGGTAATGCGATTGGCTATGCGTACGATATGATTACGACCGGCTACGCCGATAAGATGCTGGCTGGCGGTTCGGATTCCATGTCATCCTCGGTTTATGCCGGATTCAACGTCTTGCAGGCACTGAACACAGTCCCTTGTTCACCTTACAATAACAAGTTCGGTTTAAGCTTGGGAGAAGGTGCAGCTTTCGTTGTGCTGGAGTCCTTGGAGAGTGCACTGGCACGGAATGCCACGATTTATTCTGAAATTTGCGGATACGGTTTGAGCAGCGACGCCTATCATGAAACGGCGCCTGAGCCCGAAGGGAAAGGCATCCAGTTGGCAGTCGAGTTTGCCTTAAGCAACGCTGGCATATCGAAGGATCAGATCGATTATATTAACACGCACGGTACAGGGACGAAGGCGAATGATTCAGCAGAACTATATGGCTTGCGCCAATTGTTTGGCGAAGAGCGATTCAATCAAATTCTGATCAGTTCAAGCAAGGCCTACTTCGGTCATAACTTAGGTGCAGCAGCCTCGATCGAATACGTAACGACGCTTCTGGCGCTGCAAGAAGGATTGCTTCCGGCTACCCTTCATTTTGAAACACCGCGCGAAGGTGTGAATCCAATTAATCTTGTTGTCAACGAGATGAGAGAAAGTGGTGTGAGATACTTCCTATGCAACAACTCCGCTTTCGGAGGTCATAATTGTTCCATCGTTTCTTATAACTGGGCTGATAGGGGGAGAATAACAGAAGAGTTACATGAGTTAAATGAGTTAAATACGGAAGGACCAAAACGAGTAGCTGTCGTTGGACTTGGAACGGTTTCCCGATTCGGACACCGCTCAGGCAGTATTCTTCCTTGGCTTACGGAAGAGGAGATGGCAGTGACGGCAGCAGAGACCACCTTCTCCCTGAAAGAATATAACAAAGAATTATATGAACGTAGAATGAACTCACTTTCCCAATACAGCATTGGAGCCGCACATCTGGCCCTTCAAGATGCAGACCTCTCGATTAATGAGAATAGCTGTGATATCGGCTTATTCTACGGGACATCTCGGGGAAGCTTGGAAAGCGCGCAAAAATATTTATCGGCTATTTTTGAAAAAGGTCCCGAGCATGCGAGTGGCGTCTACTTTCCGGATATGGTGCTGAATTCGACAGCCGGGAAAATTGCTAAGAAGCTAGGCCTTAGGGGTTACGGTACTTCAATGAGTACAGGCGGCAACGATGGATTAAACAGTGCGCTATACGGCTACGAGACGATTCGCGCAGGAATTCAAACGTACAGTCTCATTGGTGCAGGAGACGAGCGTTCTCTATTTTCGAAGCAAGTAGATACAGCCCTAGGTCTGGACAATATTCTCTATGAGATGGGCGAAGGCAGCGCGTTTCTCGTATTTATGGATCTGGAACAGGCGAAGTTGGCAGGAAAAAAAGTATATGCTGAGCTTAAGGGGTTTGGAACTGCTTTTAGCGGAGTCAAAGGCGGCTCTGACGTCAATGTAGTGAAGCGTGTTATAGAGATGGCTTTAGCACGATCCGGTGTTGAAGCTTCTTCCATAGGCTTTGTACTATTTAACAGTTTTCTTGGAACGGACGAGCATTCAGCTGAACGAGAGGCGCTAGATGAAGTGTTTTCCGATAATGACCTGCCTGTGGTGTGTCTGAATGATCGTTTTGGCTATTGTGAGTCTGCTGGTTCTTTATTCCATTTGAGCGCCGCCGTTGATATTTTACATGCCAACAAACAGATTTCTGACAACGGATTGGACGTTGCTGCAGCTGCTGCTTTTGTAAGCAAAGGGATGCAAGGAAACTATGGGCTGGTCGTAAGTTCTTCCATTAACGGAAATTATACAGCCGTTGTCGTTGCCCCTGGAGAGCAATAAGAAGTGTGAGGAACGGTTTCAAGGAACGATTCCTAAGCGGGAGTCGATTCATGAACATATAAAAAAAGATCTGATGGGAGAGAAAAATGATGAAAAATGTAGAAGAAATTAAGTTTGCTATTAAACAAAATATTTTGATTGACCGCCTTGAGCTGGAGGACATTACGGCAGAGGAAATCGAGGATAATGCTCCATTGTTCGGTGAAGGTCTTGGACTGGACTCCGTTGAGGCTCTTGATGTCGTAGCCGGGTTAGAAGCGGAGTTTGGCGTCAAATTGCACGGTATGAATCAAGAAGCAATCAGAAAGCACTTCTATTCGGTAGAGACATTATCCCAATTTGTTTCCGAGCAATTGTCCGCTGTAGCGAACTAACCATCGGCACCCACTCTGCTGTGCAGCCGACGATCCCCGTAGCAACACGCTGATCGCCGGCTGCCGGAACTTTGGAGGTATATCGGAAATGAAGGAAGTTACGATCATCGGTGCAGGTCTTGGCGGGTTGGTCAGCGGAGCCATGCTTGCTAAAGCCGGAATGAAGGTTCGGGTTCTGGAGCGTCATTTTATTCCGGGCGGTTATGCGACTTCTTTTACCCGAAAAGTAAAGGGCATCGTGCGTCCGGTCGAATTCGAAGTATCGCTGCATCTGATGGGAGACCTTGGCGAGCAGGGTGCTCTTCGTGAAGTATTAAACGAAATAGGATTAATGGATCATGTTGAATTCCTTCGTGCCAAAACACTTTATCGAGCTGTATTTCCTGGAGATGAGATCCGGGTTGATAATTATGAAACCTACATGCAAGACCTGGGGACCAAGTACCCGGATGAACGGAACGGAATCAAGCGGTTATTTGAACAATTTTGTCAGCTTCGCAAAGAGATCCTCTTAATGATGAACAAAACAAATCAAGGGCAAGCAAATGATTTATTCCAAGATGGCCCAACTGTATTAGCCTATAACAATTTATCTTTGCAACAGGTGCTTGATCAGTTCCTGACGAGCGCAGAACTCAAGTCCATTATTGCTCAGCAGTGGCAGTATTATGGACTTCCCCCTTCCCAGATATCCGCCGTTTATTATGCTTACGCATGGACGGAATATATGCTGAATGGCGGTTATTATCCCAAAGGTCGTTCCCAACAAATCTCCAATGCTCTCGTTCAAATGATCAAGAACCATGGGGGAGAAGTACTTACACGGCAGCACGTCACGCAAATTCAAGTGGAGAATGGAGCCGTGAAGGGCGTTACAACGCTGAAAGGTGAATTTGCATCAGATGTTGTTATCTCCAATGTGGACCCCATGCAGACGTTTGGCAAGATGATCGGATACGATCAGCTGCCACGCCGATATGTCAAAAAGATTGAATCGCTCAAGCCGAGCCTCGCGTGTGTTCAGGCTTATTTGCTGCTGGACATTGACTTCCCTAGCGTTTATGGGGAGACGGATCATGAAATATTTGTTAACGAGCATTATGACCTTGAGCAAGCCTACGAGGAAATGCGGAATGAAAGCTACGAGACCATGCCGTTTAGCATTACGATCTACGAAAACCTGAATCCTTCTTATCAAGCTGATGGTAAAACCACGATGTCTTTGTTTGTGTTAAGCCAGTATGATGGCTGGAATAAAATCGATGAAGAAACTTATCGGCAGAAAAAAGAGGCGGTCACCCGCATCCTGATCAATAGGCTGGAGCGATTGTACCCGAATGTAAGCGAGCATATTCTTTATGCAGAGCTCTCGACTCCGCGAACGAATCATGCCTATACCAGCAACTGGCATGGCGCTATTTATGGCGCACAGCAATCGGTGGATCAGTGTCTGCATCGCAGGCTGCCCCAAACGACCCCCATCCAAGGCTTGTACTTGGCAGGGGCATGGACACAGCCAGGGGGAGGATACAGCGGAGTTATTTGGAGCGGATATAATTTGGCCAAGCAACTAATGCTTCAGAACAAAGAGGTGGTACTGAGATGATGATGAAAGATCGCGTAGCAATCATAACAGGCGCTACTCGTGGGATTGGGAAGGCGATTTTGTACAGGTTTGCTGAGGAAGGCGCAACGGTCGTGGGTGTATATGCCAGCAGCGATCAAATGGCACAAGAGATCCAAGAGGACCTTCGTTCGAAGGGCATGAAGGTTACCTTTTTCAAAGGCTCGATAACTGACCAGGGATTCATTCGGCACATGATGGAGCAAATGATAACGGAGTACGGCAGCATTGATATTTTGATCAATAATGCGGGCATTGTGGCCGACAATTTCTCTTCCCAGATGCTGCTGGATGAATGGAACCGGGTGTTCCGCACGAACTTCGAAGGTACCTACTGTTGTTCGAAAGAAGTCATTCCGTATATGGAGCGCAAGGGCAGTGGCAAAATCATAAACGTGATTTCGGTTACCGGTGTTCTAGGCCGTGAAGCGCAAACGAATTATGGAGCATCCAAAGGTGCCATCATCGGCTTGACTCGCATGTTGGCCCGGCGTTATGCATCCAAAGGGATTTATGTCAACGCGATCGCTCCCGGAATGATCAATACCGAAATGATCGGTCACGTCCCTCAGGACAAGCTGGATAATTTTCTCTTGCATACGAATATGAAGAGACTGGGGGAGCCACGGGAAATTGCGGATTCGGTCCTCTTCCTGGCCAGCCCGATGTCCGATTATGTGGCGGGCAGCGTGTTGAAAGTGGACGGCGGCTTTATCAGATAGGAGGAGACAGGATGAACAAGTCGATCTTTATTACAAATGGGCAGCAAGCATTCAACCAAATGATTGCGACTCGCATGCTGTCAATTGGGCATCGAGTTGTGCTGCACATCGAAGGTTCGGAGCAAGGGATAGCATACGCTCGTTCTTTGGAAAGTGATGCCGCTCAAAGACTTCATATTGTGAATGGTATGCCCGCTGAAGAAGCGGAATACGCCGCCATGATGGAAGAGGCTGTCTCTGTCATGGGTGAGCTTGATGTCATGATTCATGGCAATGAAATGCTCGATGAAGAGAGCATGTTCGAAGAGGGGCCGGATGAATTTGGAGAACAAATTCCTGCCCTGTTTGAGCGGATCTTTTTGTGGAACAAATCAGCGGTTAGTCATATGATCAAGCGTAAATCCGGGAAAATTGTGTTTCCGATCATCTATGACACGCTCTACTATGATGAATATCCTAGTTCTCCGATCATGAATCATGGCAAAATTTCTATGATGAAATGTTTGTCACGAGAATGCAGTGCCTTTCGCATTGACGTCAATGTCATGACATTTGGTTACCATGATGCCGATTTTGAGAAGAGTGAGAAAAAAGAAAAGCAACGAAAGCTGGAGATCTACGGGTTAAAGCCGGTGATGAAGCCGATGAGCGAAATGCTGGCGATGTTGGATTTCATTATTCATGCGCCTAACAGCTTGATAGGAGGGCAAAATTTCGAAATTGGCATCGGCGTGGAAACCAATCTATAGGTTGAAATTCGACATTCTTACTCAGGGGAGGAAAATCATTTGAAATCCGTGAAGCTCATTGGAGTTGCCACCGCGCTTCCAGGGAATCCGGTTCCTAATTCCAAGATGGAAGAGGTATTTGGACTGCGTGAAGATTGGATCGACCTCATGATCGGTACAAAAACACGGCATTTTGCCGTTGATCTGGACGAGAAGTCCGTCAAATTCCAGCTGCAAGAACTCGCCTATGAAGCAGCACAGAAAGCCATTACAAGAGCAGGTCTCACGAACGACGAGATTGACTTGATTGTGATGTCGACGGCTACGCCGGATCATTTGATGCCTGCAACGGTTAATCTGGTAGCCGACCGGCTCGGGATGAATCGGATACCCACTTATGAAATTCAGGCCGGGTGCTCTGGAGCCATTCAAGGCTTGGAAGTTGCGTATCGCTTCTTGCTTACAGGAGCCTTCACGAATGCACTTGTTATCGGAGGAGATGTTTGTAACAAATACATGAGCTTCCGCCGTGATTTCAAAAAGCTGCGCTCCTCGGAATTGATCAATCTAGCTTTGTTCGGCGACGGAGCGGGAGCGGCTGTGTTATCCACGGATTCGGAGCATGAAGGCATCACTATTTCGCATATCGTCAACCGCTTTGAGGGTTTAAACCGGGAGCCAGGTCAAATGATGAATTGGTTCGGTCTGCAAGAAAGTCCGGAAGAGGGCAAGAAAGTTCAGTCTGCTAAGGAGGACTACAAAGCGATTGAACGGGATGTTCCCGTTATGGCCAAAGAAATGTTGGAGGAACTCTTGGAGAAGTTGCAATGTCCCGTCGAGTCTGTTGCTCATTATTTGCCTCCGCAATTAGGCGGACATATGACCGATCGCATCGTGCAATCCCTTGAACTTGATTCAACGAGGACAATCAATTGTGTCGCTGAGACAGGAAATAACGGGAATGCGCTCCCGTATTTGCAGTTGGAGCAGCTGATCGACAGAATGCACCCTGGAGAAAAAGCGGTTTGCATTGCCATTGAATCCTCCAAATGGATTAAGACAGGCATGGCTTTAACGAAAGAGGAAGCCAGATGATAACTAATAAAGAACTCATTGCAAGCATTCGTCAAATGAAGAACGATGGCTCGCTCGGTGCGAATCGGCAACAGGTCGTCGGTGCCATTCAGGCAAACCGCGATGCCATGTTTTGCGAAAGAATCGGGTATATGTTGAAAAGCGTTGCTCATGATGCTTGGCAAGAAGCAGATACACAGCCTATAAAACCGTTGAAAGTAGCAGTGCTCAGCAGCTTCACAAGTGATTCTTTTCCGCTCATGCTTAGACCTCTATTGTTGTGCGAAGGCGTCTGGCCTGACGTGTACGCAGCAGGGTTCAATCAATATGTGTATGAGCTAATGAATGCGGGCAGTGGCTTATACGAGATGTCTCCGCAATTGACGGTTTGCCTGCTGGATGAACATACCGTCATGGAAGAACTGCCTCGTGATTGGGATGTCGCTGATCTGGAGCTTGCTTGTGAAAGAAAGCTGGAGCAGCTGGGGCAGCTCGTAGGCATTTATCAAGAGCATTGCAAAGGCTTGCTGGTGTTCAATACAGTTCCGCTGACTAGCGAAACGTATAATACCAAAATCGATTATAAGACGAAAGCCAAGATCAGTCGGATATGGCGATCCTTCAACATCGGGCTTTTGGAGTTGGCTAATGCTTGGAGTCAGGTCATCGTAATGGATACGGAAATTTTGCTGCAAGAGCATCAAGTAGCTAATCTTTCCGACCCGCGATTAGTGCAATATGGAAGCTTCCATTTGAGTCAGGACGTTTTGTTTGCTTACGCATCAGAAAGTGTAAAAGTAGCAAGAGGCATCTTGGGCTTAACCAAGAAGTGCCTTGTCCTTGATTTGGATAACACGCTATGGGGCGGAATCGTGGGAGATGACGGAATCAACGGCGTGCAATTGGGCGATTCGGCACCGGGCAAAATTTTTGTGGATTTTCAAAAAGCAATCCGGCAGTTGAAGAATCAAGGTGTTCTGTTGGCGGTGAGCAGCAAAAATGAAGAGTCCGTCGTGCGGGAGATGTTCGAAACGCATCCGCATATGCAGCTTGGTTTGGAAGATATCGTCATCATTCGTGCCAATTGGGATCCTAAACACGAGAATATTAAAACGATTGCCAGCGCACTGAATATCGGGCTCGATAGTCTGGTATTTATTGATGATAATCCATTCGAGCGGAATCTGGTGCGTGATTCATTAACTGATGTCACAGTGCCCGAACTGCCCCAAGACCCTTCCTATTATGCCCAGTCTGTATTATCTGCCGGCTGGTTTAACCTGAACAAGCTGACATCGACAGATTTGGAGCGTACGAACCAATATAAACGGGAGGTTGAAAGGGAGCAGTTGAAGCAATCCAGCGGTTCGGTAGAAGATTATTTGCATTCGTTGGATATTCAAGTGAATCTTTTACCCGCTAATGGCTTTAATCTTCCTCGACTTGCCCAGCTAACGGTGAGAACGAACCAGTTTAACATGACGTCCAGACGCTATCAGGAATCAGAGATCGAACAATTCGAAAACAGTGGCGATTATTGGGTGTTCGGATTTCAGACCAAAGATCGCTTCGGTGACTACGGATTAATTGGCTGCGTACTTGTGGAGAAGTCAGAGACGGCGTGGCGGATTGATAATTTCATGATGAGCTGCCGGGTATTTTCCAGGAGGATTGAGACCGCCATTATGCGTCATGTGTTATGGAAGGCCAAAGAAGAAGGCGTTCAGGAAGTGTATGGGGAGTACATTCCTACGGCAAAGAATGTGATTGTGAAGGATTTCTACGTGCTGCACGGGTTTGAACGCGTAGAAACTGATCAAGATGCTCCCATGGATGAGGGGAAGCAGCAATTTGTTCAACGATTGCAGAACATACCTGATGAAGTTGCATGGATTAACATGTTAACCGGAGAGGAGATTGCTGCTCAATGAGTTCAATGATCGGGATGAAAGCACTCAAGGAAGTCGTTGCCGACGTACTGGATATGGACGAAAATGACCTGCACGATGAAATGAGAATGGAAGAGCTTCCGGATTGGGATTCCGTAAATGCGGTGCGTTTAATGGTGCATTTGGAGTCGGCCTTAGGTGTACGTCTGCCGGTTGAACAAGTGATGAACGCACAAAGTCTGAAGGATTTGCTTATCGCCGCAACCGAGGAGGTTGTTTAATGATTCGTGCCAGGGGCAAGACGAGCATTTTACCTATGCCGCAGGCAAGAAGACATACTTATCACTTTTTGGATTATGCCAAGGAATTCAAAACGGTTTATTTAGACACAGAGATTGATATGTCAGCTGTTAAGCAGCGAAGATCTGAACGTGCAGCAGCTGGAGAGCGGATTAGCTATCTTGTTTATTTGATCGAGGCTATATCCCGGATCCTTCAGAAGTATCCTGAGGCCAACGCTTCCGTCAAGCATGGATTGATTCCGAAAGTGGCTGTGTATTCGAACATTTCAGCTAAGTTCACCATGGATAAGTCGATTGGCGGGAGTCGGGTCGTATTATCGGGACTCATTGCAGATTCGGACCAAAAGTCCTTGGAAGAGATGCAGAGGGTGATCGAATACTATCGTGACAGAGATGTTGACGATATTGCTGAGTTCAACGGCGTGCGCAAACTTCAGTCTCTGCCGATGTGGCTGGGCAAAATCGCTTACCGCCTGGCCATGGGAAAGCTGGAAAACCGTGACAAGCTGCAAGGGACGTTCACCATCACCTCTCTAGGACATCGGCCGATCCAAGCATTTTACCCGATAATTTCGAATACCCTTTGTTTTGGGGTAGGAACCACCCAAGACAAGCCCGTCGCAATAGCAAGTCAAATTGTGATTCGCCCGATAATGAAATTAAGCCTCGCTTTTGATCATCGGGCTATTGATGGAGCCCTTGCCGCCGACATCCTCGCTGAAGTAAAGGAATTTCTGGAGTTTCATGCTTCATCTATTCAAACAAACAATGAGGAAAAAGAGGTGAGTTTCATTGGCTCGTAAACCTAAAAAGGACAAATATGATGTCATTGTGATCGGTGCAGGTATGGGGGGCTTAGGGGCCGCAGCTTACTTAGCTCAACAAGGTTACTCTGTGCTAGTAGCCGAACGGCATTATTTTGCCGGCGGGTATGCGCATTCGTTTGGCAGGCATAAGTATACATTTGATGCTGCTGTTCGCATTGTTGCCGGTGCGGAGAAACACGGATTGCTTCATGACCTGCTTAGCAAAGCGGGACTTGCGGATAAACTGCCTTTTATTCAGCTGCCTGAAATCTTTACAGCCATTTATCCCGAACACCGTTTCACGGTGCCAAGACAAGTGGAGGGACTGATCGAAACCTACGCTCGCCTTTTTCCGAGTCAAAGAAACGGGTTTGTGAATCTCGTCCACGACATGCAGCAAATCTATAACGCAACGATTGAGCTGCTTCATGCCCGTGATCCGTTTCATGTCATGTCCAACCAGGTCATTATGAAATACCGTTATATGACGTTCCATGAACTGCTCTTTAAGCATTTGACGGATGAAAAAGCTGCGTATACGTTTGCCGCACTTTGGAGCTATTATGGAGCCCCACCAACACGAGGCAGCGCGCTATATTTCGCTTACGCCATTATGAGTTATTTTAATGAAGATATTTACTATTTAAAAGGAAGCTTTCAAGAACTGGCTAATGCTTTCGTGGAACGTATTGAAGAATGCGGTGGCGAAGTATGCCTGCGCAATGAAGTGAAACGGATTGTTGTTGAAGATAAGCAAGCGAAGGGAATCGTTTTGCAAACTGGAGAGTATGTGCAGGCGCCGATTGTTATCTGTAACGGAGATCTGAAAAAAATGGTGCACGGGCTCGTCGGGGAACAGCATTTCCCTGCCAGATATGTGAAACGCCTCGCTGAAATGACGGTTTCCATGTCGGCGTTCGAAGTTTTTATCGGAACCGATTTGCCTTTGGAATCGTACGGGCTGGCTCATGAAACGTTCATTTACAACCACTATGACTACTCCAAAACATATGATCAACATTTGAATTTGAAGCAATCGGGTGTTGATGGTTTGTGCGGTCTTGCTATTTCATGCCCGACGCTGGCTGATGCAAGTTTAGCCCCGCAAGGAAAACACACGGCGATTCTGACGACGCTTGTTCCTTATGATGTCGGTGCCGATTGGAAAACGGAGAAGCCTAAGTATCAAGAAGCTTTAATACGTATGGCGGAAAAAGCCATACCGGATTTAGGCCGTCATCTCGATTTTGTTGAATCCGGCTCGCCCCTGACGATGGAGCGATATACAAACAACAGCCAAGGCGCTACCTACGGTTGGGAGCAGAACATGAAACAGATGACTTCGCGTCCACAGCACGGTACACCGATTGCTGGACTTTATCTATCCGGCCACTGGACCGATCCGGGCGGAGGTGTTGTATCCGCATTGCTATCAGGCTATAAGCTGTATCATAAAATCATAAATGAAACCTCTTCTTCGTCAAACGAGATGAAATTACTGGTTCAGGCAGGTGAAGGTTTATGAGCTCGATACAAGTCGACGATAAAGAAGGGATTTATTACATTTTAATGAACAACCCTGAAACGAAAAATAGTTTGGACCTGGCAATGGCGACTGAACTATATGAAGCTGTGCGAGAAGCGAATGAGAACCCGAGCTGCAATGCGATTGTGTTCCTTTCCAAGGCGCGAGCGTTTTTTTCCTCCGGTCCTGCACTGGATGAACTCATTGAACTATCCACGCTTCAGAATGGGGCGGCTTTATTGTCCGAGGTGGTGGAGAAACTTAATCAAGTGATTCTGGAAATCTATCATTCTCCCAAACTGACCATTGCAGGGGTTCATGGATATGCCTATGGCGGCGGTCTTAACATTATGCTTGCTTGCGATTACCGAATCGCTGAAGAGAAAGCGAAGTTTATCGAGAACTTCCATTATATGGGGTTTACTCCGGACCTCAGCGCGAGTTATTTCCTACCTCGTTATATCGGACTCTCGCATACGATGGAGTTGCTGTTGACCGGACGCATGTTTACTGCGAAGGAAGTGGCGGATTGGGGGCTCTTTCATGATGTCGTAGAGAAAAGAGCAGTCATGCTGGAGCGCATTGATACGTTATGCCGTCAGTTCGTGCAAGGCGAATCCAGGAATCTGCAGCGGATGAAAGAGCTTCTTCGCACGTCGTTTTATTCCACTTTGGAAGAGCATTTGGAGAAGGAGAAACGGTATCTGACGGATTGTTTGAACTTTCCTGAGCTTACTGGCCGTTTAAAAAGCGTTGCAGGGATGTCGCTGACTAATTGACAGGGGGTTAATAACGAATGAGCGTATTGGAACAAAAGAGAATGGATGTGCTGAACAGACCGCCGCACCAGATCTTGAAGCAAGCTCCTCCGTTCCTATTTATCGACCGCGTGATCCGTTTGGAGGGCAGTACCATCGAATGTGTGAAAAATGTTGCTTATAATGAACCGTATTTCGCCGGTCATTTCCCAGGGGAACCAATCGTTCCTGGCGTTCTGATGATTGAGATGGCCGCACAGGCAAGTATGCTGCTATCGATTGCCTTGGAAGATTTGGATAAAGCGGAAGCGCGCATCGGCTATTTGGTACGAACGCAAGATTTCCGGTTTATTAATCCAAGCAGACCAGGCGACACTTTACACATCATCGTGGAAATGAAGGAGAAGCTCGGCAACTACCATACCACCAAGGTGCGCATCATCAATGGGAGTACACAAGCCAAAGTAGCAAAAGGCGAACTGATCTTTTTCCTCCCCGAAGGATAGTCGCTATGTTGATAGGGATCGGGCTAGATTTGGTGGATATCGAACGGATTCAGAAAATCGTGGCAAGAGAAGAAACCTCCTTCATCCGGTTGTTGTTGTCAGAACGGGAGCTCCATCTGTACGAACAATTGCGGGCTCCGAGGCGGAAAACGGAATGGCTTTCTGGACGTTTTGCCGCTAAGGAAGCCGCATCCAAGGCACTGGGGACGGGGCTTTCGAGTATTGTAACACCCAAAAGCCTTGAGATCGTGCCAGACAGCTTGGGCAAACCGGAATTGTGGATGCCAGCTGTAATAGTGAATCAGTACAAGGAGCCCATTCGTTCCCATGTCACAATTACGCACACCAAACATACCGCGGCAGCGGTTGTCATGATTGAAAGGGTAGAGGTGTAGCCATGTTATTTCAAAGGAAAAAATCGTATGCCACAATTGCCTCGGCATCAGACCGTACTCCGCCTGAAATCCCCGACGGGCTGTTAAGCAAATGCCCGCAATGCACAGCGATACAATACTTTAAAGAGCTGGACAAGAACGCCAAGGTATGCTCGAAATGCGATCACCATTTCAAACTGAGTGTGCCTGAGCGAATTAAAGAAACCTTCGATGAGGGCAGCTTTAAGGAATTTGACGCGGACATGATTTCCGAGGATCCACTCGCATTTCCTGGGTATCCGGATAAATTAGCGGTACAGAAGGAGAAGTCGGGCCTTAAGGAGGCCGTTATTACGGGAGAAGGCAAGATTAACGGAATGCCTCTTGTTGGCGTGATCATGAGCTTTGACTTCTTCGCAGGAACGATGGGCTCGGTGGTCGGCGAGAAGGTGACGAGGGCGATCGAATCTGCGATGGCAAAAAAACTGCCGCTGCTTATTTTCTCCACATCGGGTGGAGCCCGTATGCAGGAAAGCATCCTTTGTTTGATGCAGATGGCCAAAACCAGCGCAGCGATCGCCAAGTTTCAGGAACAGGGCGGATTGTACATTTCTGTCATCACCAATCCGACCTACGGTGGCGTTTCCGCAAGCTTTGCCATGCTTGGCGACATTATCTTGGCCGAGCCCGGCGCTGCTTTCGGATTTGCCGGACGTATCGTTATTGAACAGACGATTAAACAAAAGCTACCCGATAACTTCCAGAAATCGGAATTTCATTTGGATCATGGTCAACTGGATCGGGTTGTTCATCGGAAAGAATTGCGAGCAACGTTAGCTCAATTGCTGGAGCTTCATCCATCCCATAAGGAGGTTGTGTAAAATGCGTAATGATCTGCCTTTTGAACAAACGCTTACGGAGCTTCGCGGTAAAATTGAAGATTTGCGATCTTTTTCCACGGATAAAAATATGGATTTTCAGCATGAAATCTCCGTCCTTGAAGAGCGCTTCGACACTTTGAAGGATGAAATTTACAATAATTTGACAGCGGCTCAAAAGATGCAGATCGCCCGGCATCCGGGGCGTCCCACAACACTTGATTATATACGGCACATGTTTACAGATTTTTTCGAAATGCAAGGGGACCGATTGTTTGGAGATGACCAGGCCATTGTAGGCGGTATTGCTAAATTAAACGGTATCCCAGTGACCGTTATCGGTCACCAAAAGGGAAGAAATACGAAGGAGAATCTGAGCCGAAACTTCGGAATGCCCCATCCGGAAGGCTTCCGTAAGGCACTGCGCCTGATGCACCAAGCCAATCGGTTTAACCGTCCGCTTATTACTTTTATAGATACGCCAGGTGCTTTTCCAGGTGAAGCAGCCGAGGAGCGGGGGCAATCCGAAGCAATTGCCCGTAATCTATATGAGATGTCCAAGCTCGACATCCCTGTCATTTGCATCGTCATCGGGGAGGGAGGCAGCGGCGGTGCTTTGGCACTTGGTGTAGGGAACAGAGTCATGATGCTGGAGCATGCCATTTATTCGGTTGCTTCACCGAATGCGGCTGCGGCCATTTTGTGGAAAGATGCGTCCAAGGCGGAACAAGCTGCAGGAGCAATGAAAATTACGGCGCAAGATTTACAGGAACTTGGAATCATCGATGACATCATCCCCGAACCGTCTCCTGCCAGTCTGGAAGTACAAGCGGCTCTCATGAAAAATGCCGTCCTTCGACATCTGCGTGTGCTGCAATTCATGGACAAAAAACAATTGCGTGAAGACCGCTATAAGAAATTCCGCAAGATGGGAACTTTCACGTTCGATACAAGTGAACCGAACATTCATAAGCATAGTATCCAAGTTATGCATACCGAAATTTTAATCAACGTGTAATCCTTAGGATAGATGACATAAGGATACGTCGGATGAAGGAGAATGCAGCATGCTGAGCTTTAAGGAAATTAGCGACCTAATCAAGACTGTCGATGCTAGTTCTATCGAGGAGCTGGAGTTGGAAAAGGATGGCATGCGTTTAAAGATCTCCACACAAAATAAGACGAGAGCTGGGGTTACGGCACCAACGGATTACCGTCCCGTTTCTCCAGTGACACAGATTCAAGCCTCTTCGCAAGAGAGGGAACCTTCTGTTATGCAAACGGCAGATTCTGTTGAAGCATTGAGTTTTGCGCGTCCTTTGATGGATGTGAAAACGGAACTCAAACCGATCGTATCGCCTATGGTTGGAACCTTCTACCACGCGCCTTCACCTGATAAACCGGCATTCGTAAAAGTAGGCGAACAGGTGAAAGAAAGGACGGTCGTGTGCATCTTGGAAGCTATGAAGCTGATGAATGAAATCGAGGCGGAATGTGCAGGCGAAATTGTGCAGATTCTTGTGGAAAACGGCCAACTCGTGGAATACGGGCAGCCGATGTTTCTGGTGAAGCCAATATGAGTGAGGTTCGACAGTTTCGAAAAGTGGTTATCGCCAATCGCGGGGAAATCGCCGTACGTATTATCCGAGCTTGCAAAGAGCTTGGCATTCAATCGGTGGCTGTTTATTCGGAAGCGGATCGTGACGCGCTGCATGTACAATTGGCGGATGAAGCCTACTGTATCGGCCCCTTCGCTTCGAAGGACAGCTATCTTCGTTTCGACAATTTGATCAGTGTGGCGATGTTGACAGGGGCGGATGCTATCCATCCCGGTTATGGCTTCCTGGCTGAGAATGCTGATTTCGCTGAACTGTGTTCGAGCGTGAATATGACGTTTATCGGACCTTCCGCGTCTGCTATTGCCAGGATGGGAGATAAGTCTTCAGCCAAGATGACGATGAAAGAGGCGCAAGTCCCCGTTATTCCGGGGTCGGACGGCATCGTCGATTCCACCGAGGAAGCGATCCGGATCGCACGGGACATCGGTTATCCGGTCATTATTAAAGCGACAGCCGGTGGCGGAGGCAAGGGAATTCGCGTCGTTCACGACGAAGATGAACTGATCCGCCAGGTAGCGGCTGCCAAGCAGGAAGCTCAGATGGCGTTCGGCAATGCGGGCGTGTATTTGGAGAAGTTTCTGACCGGGATGAAACATGTGGAGATTCAAATCATGGCGGACCAGCACGGCAATGTGGTGCATTTGGGTGAAAGAGATTGCTCCATTCAGCGCAGGCGCCAGAAGCTTGTGGAAGAATCCCCGTGCCCAACGTTGACAGCGGAAATACGCAGACGAATGGGCGAGGCGGCGGTACGAGCTGCCAAATCGGTGAACTATGTCGGGGCGGGGACATTGGAATTTCTGCTCGGTGAGGACGGCAGCTTTTATTTCATGGAGATGAACACGAGAATTCAAGTGGAGCATCCCGTGACTGAAATGGTTACCGGCGTGGACATCGTGCAGGAAATGATTCGTGTAGCGGAAGGAAATCAGCTCTCATTTCGCCAGGAAGATGTGGAAATTCGAGGCTGCGCCATCGAGTGCAGGATTAATGCGGAAGATCCTGCACGAAATTTCATGCCGTCGCCGGGCAGAATTCAATTTTATTTGCCGCCAGGTGGGTTTGGTGTTCGTGTCGACAGCGCTGTCTATGTGGATTACAGCATTCCTCCACATTATGATTCCATGATTGCCAAACTCATTGTGTGGGGCAAAAATCGGAATGATGCCATCGCAAGAATGCAGCGTGCGCTTGGTGAATTTTTTATTGAGGGTGTACGCACGACGATTCCTTTTCATCAGAGTCTTTTGCAGCATCCGGTATTTGCTAGTGGAAGTTTTGATATCAAGTTCTTGGAAGAATACGATGTGAACACAGCGGGTGACACGCCGTAACCGGGGCTAGGGCTGCTAATCAAGATGGAATGGTGCAGAATGAAAGTATACGGATTGTACGGCAAAAGTGGAACCGGCAAGAGTTACAAATCCAGCGAGATTATTGCTCTCTATCAGATTGACGCTGTGGTGGATGACGGTATTCTCATTATGGGCAAACAACGTGTAGCAGGGAAATCGGCGAAAAATGAACGCACCGCGTATGCAGCTACGAAAACAGCTATTTTTTTCACAGACGCCCATCGCCTTCAAGTATATAATTATATTGTGAGGTCCGGGATTAAGAAGATTTTAGTGATTGGTACGTCCAAGAAAATGGTGGAGAAAATCGCACAGCGTTTGAATTTGCCAAGTGCCATTGAATGGCTGCCTATCGAATCCTTCCAATCGGAGGAAGAGTTGAAATTGGCTGGAGAACGCCGGCGTATCGGGTATCATGTGATTCCCATTCTGCCGGATGACGTCGAGAAAACGTATGTAGGTTGGTTTAGCAAGCAGACCATATATTTTGGCAAACAGAGAGAAGAAGTTATCCTGGTGAAGCCGGCGTTCTCTAGGGATAAAATAACCATATACCCGCAATGCATAAGGGATATCGTCACGCTTTCGGCAGATCCCATGCTGCAAGTTCATTCTATTCAAGTCGATAGGAATAAAGTATTCATTAAATTGTCTTTGCAGCGAGGGTGCTCGATCGAGTCGCTTCAAAATTGGAAAGAACATGTGACAGCCGTCTTGCATTATTCCTTGAATATTTCATATGAAGTCAACATTGCCTGGATGTCCATCCATAAAGAAAAAATAAACAAGCCTGAACAAGCTAGAAGGAGATTGAAATAGCTTTGATAATAACGGAAGCAGGGTGTACGGTGTATCCGATTGTCGTTCCGACTCCACGCAGCTTGCGCACCTTTAACTTTTATCTGCTTGAGGAAGCGGGTTCGCTCACTTTGATTGATGCTGGGGTCAATTCCGAAGAGTGCTGGACGGCATTTTTAACAGCGATGGCCGTTAATCGGTTGGCCATGAAAGATTTGGATCGGATTATCGTTACACATAGCCATCAAGATCATATCGGGATTATCAATAGAATTACTTTCGATCATGACATTCCCATCTATGCTCATCACGAATCGCTTCACAGGCTGAAGAGAGACAGGGATTTTTTACAGTTTAGGATTCAATTTTTCGGAGAGTTATATGAATCCTTGGGTTGTGGCGACTTAGGTTTACAGCAAGTGGAAAAATTAAAAGAAGCTGCTTCAATGAACGAGCATCGAATTGCGGGAGACATTGTTCCGCTATATGACGGAGACACCTTCGCGGACATGCAGGTCATAGAAACCTTGGGCCATTCTCCAGACCACATTGCTCTGTACAATCGAGAGCGGCAATGGCTATTTGCCGGAGATTTGATGATCGGCCATATGTCCAGCAGCGCGCTCATTGAGCCTGATCAGTTTGGACGGCGTACGCCGTCTTTAATTCAGCATGTGGCCTCGCTTCAGAAGTGCTTGCAGCTTCCTATGGTGAAGGTATTTTCCGGACATGGCGAACCCATTTATCTGTATAAGGAATTGATTTCGAAAAGATTACAGCACATTTATCGAAGGGTGAACCGGATTTGGCAGCTGGTTGCTAGCGGAATCTCGATGCCTAGCGAGCTTGGCATGGCCTTATACAAAAACTTGTATATAAGCGATTTTCCTTTCGTGATGGCGGAGATCATCGGGTGTCTGGATTATTTGGAGATGCAAAATAAAGTCGGTAAAAAGCGGATTGGCCAAGTGTGGCATTATTTCGTTTTTTAACACATGGACTGATGAATTGTATCTTGAGTACTATAGTTATATTTCCGGATTTTTGGTAAAATTTGGGGTAATGGAAACCCCGGGAAGCTATAGGGGAACTACAGGCCTCTATTTCGCTGAAAATACATATTTTAACATGCGAGGGGAACTACGGTACTCTATTTTGCCGATTTCACCTGAAAAACCACCATTTGAGAGAAATAAGGTCCTGTAGTTCCCACTCAGTGAGGAAACAGCTCGATTTCTTCAAATAGCGGACGCTAGTTCCTCTTCGAAGTGGATCCAACATAAAAAGGACCGTCCTCGACGGTTTTTTTTGTTTCATCGCGCTTGAATGCTTACAAATAAATGAAATGATGAGGTGTGTTTATGGATATTGCCATCGAGGTTATTGAAAGCATGATGCCCAAGTTCAGATCGGAAATGCGAGGGACTCTTAAGGCGATTGAGCAATTGTCGGAAGAAGATATGACTTGGTCGCCAAATGTTGAAAGCAACAGTATTGCAAATCTAGTTGCACATATTCGTGGATGTGTTCATTCACGGATTGAACAGATCTTTTATGGCACACCCGACACGAGGGATAGAGAAAAAGAGTTTGAAAGAGGGCTTCAAATGTCAAAAGAAGAAGTTTATCAAACGGCTAAGGAAGCATTTGAAATCATCCTTCAATATCTGGAACATCTAAAGTTAAATCCTCATTTGCTGATGTCACAACCTTTTCTCAATCTGCCCCCACTTACATATAGCCAGGTAAACAACCAAACAACCATACTTAACTTAATGATTGCTATGGTAAGAGAAATTCATTATCATACAGGGCAAATTGTGTACATAGCCAAGCTGAGAAAAGGACGCATCGTGTGGCAGTAAAATTTAATTATAAGGATTAACTCACTTGTGGATCGCTTCGGTAAAAGCTATTTTAAAAGTATAGCTCGCAACGAACGAATAGAGAGGAAGATCGGTTGATGAAGATTATTGTCACAGGAGCGACAGGTCAGTTGGGTAATCTGGTTATACAGCATCTGCTTAAAAAAGTACCTGCAAGTCATATTATCGCGGTTGTTCGCAATCTCGAAAAAGCGGCTGCTCTTGCAGCCCTTGGCATTGAAGTTCGCTTGGCAGACTATAGTGTCCCTGAATCTCTACAAAATGCTTTTAGACTTGGAACGAAGCTGCTGTTCATTTCAAGTTCAGAATCCGATGATACGCTGCGCGTCGTTCAACATGCCAATGTCGTGAAAGCAGCCAGAGATCAAAAAATACAACATATTGCGTATACAAGCTTCGCTTTTGCTGAAGACAATCCATTTGCTCGTGTTCATCTCGCTACGGAGAATGCGATTCATACGACTCGGATTCCTTTCACTTTTTTGCGTAACGGAGGGTATACGGAATTTTTTATTAACGCGTCACTTAAAACCTATATAAAGAGCGGTACCATTTTCACTAATACCAATAATGGCAAAATAAATTCGGTTAGTCGCATTGATTTGGCTTTGGCTGCAGCAACCGTTCTGACAGAGGAAGGCCATGAAAATAAGTCATATAACCTCGTGTCCAACACTCCGTGGAGTTTTGATGATTTGGCTGACATCCTTTCGGACATATCTGGTAAAAGCGTGACTCATCAGTCCGTGTCTTATGAAGAGGAGAAGAGCTTGCTTGTTCAGGCGGGGCTGCCGAAATCTTTTGCGGAAACAACGGCTTTTATTTATCGTACCATTGCAGAAGGACAAATGGAGCAAACGACCGATGATCTGCAACAGTTGATTGGGGGTCAGACGCCTATTAAGGAACTTGTTGAAAAAGCTTTGCAGTAGTGTAGCCCAATATATGCGGAGGGGAAATTGCAAATATTTAAGACCATTCTAATGCTTATTCTAATCTGCATGAGTGTTTCTGGATGTAAAAGCAAGACAGTAGAAGAAGCATTTTATAAAAATCATAAAAAAGAAAGTCGTGAAATCGTTTATCAAGGCTCAGTTATGGAAAGGCCTTTTATTCTATACAAGGCTCTTTTTGATAGTGGAAGTGTGGGTATTGGTTTGGCTGTTTTTGATGGCAGTGATCATGAAGGTTGGAGTCTTAGCAGTAGTAACGCCATGACGGATGGAAGTAAATTTCTAGTAGATGCACAAGGAATCAACTTTAAAGATAATGTTAGAAGATATTTCATTTACGGATACATAGATGATCCCGAAATTAGTAAGATAGAAATCATTGATAAGTACAATCAAGTGATAACGGGAACGATCATTCAAACGAACTGGAAGAGAGTATTTTACAGTTTAGTTGAAATGAACGAATTAAGATTAACAGCGTATGACAAGGACAATAGGATGATCACGGAAATTCCTCGAATAACAACCCACGATTAGGTTAAAAATAAATTTGGTGGAATCATGCACTAATCGTGTACAAGGATGGAATTCGAGAAATGAACAAAAAGAATATGGAAAACGATGACTTTTTTGATGAGGCTTCTATCATTCAAGGGTTTGATATTGAGCTTAGTGAATCGAATGCGCTGCGTATAGACAGATTGGTTGACGAGTATGAAAAAAGCATCCTGAATCGAGTCGATGAAGAGTATTCGGAAAATACAACGATTTCCGATCGGCTCGCCGATAGCATTGCCAAGTTCGGTGGAAGCTGGACTTTCATCGGTTGCTTTGGTGCAGTGCTGGTCGTATGGATGATTTGGAATACGCTTCCTTTCATCAAACCTCTTCACTTTGACGAACCTCCATTTATCCTGCTGAACCTGTGCTTATCTTTTCTTGCAGCTTTTCAAGCGCCTATCATTATGATGAGCCAGAATCGGCAAAGTGCCAGAGATAAACACGAGTCGGTTATCGATTTCGCCATTAATTATAAAGCAGAGCAGGAAATTGATGATATTCAAAAACATCTGCACCGTATGGAGGAAGATGATTTAAATACGTTAGAACAGTTTAATGGCGAGTTGTTGGAGATTAAAAAGCTTCTTGCTTCAATAGAATCTAGGCTTTCTAGTCTTGATATAAAGAAAAAAGAATGAATTTGCCGCTGAATTGCAGCGATATTATAAAAAGCGTAAGGGACGTACCGTGCCCTTTACGCTTTTTGACGTTATATGCGGCCTAACCGGATCATCCGTTCACGGTTATGGTCATGGGAGGTTTTGATAATTCGACGCATTTCCGTCCAATCCTTGGCGGCAATGGTGTCATAGAGCGCTTGATTCACACGATTGCCGGAGTAGTGTGGTTCATGCGGCGTGATTTTAAAATTAATGGTCGCATAGAGCACGATTTTATCTATATAAAGCTCCATCATCTTGAGCATAGCGCTATTGTTCAGGATGCTGATGAAATAGTACGCAAATTGTAATGTGTATTTGACATAGAGGTAGTAAGCACCTTGCTCTGTCGCTTCCAATTGCAGATCGAGGCATTCCTTGAGCTTCTTGAGGTCCGGCACCTCGCCGTGGGTTTCGATATGCTCCAAGGCCAGCTGCTGAAACGCATACAGAATCTCCATGATATCCATCGCTTCTTTCAGGGAGGGCTCCTTGACCAGGACGCCGCGCTTCTTCAGAGAAACGACCAGTCCGTCGTGCTCTAATTGCGTAATCGCGCTTCGCACCGGCGTTCGGCTCATGTTGAGGAAATCGGCCAGTTCATTTTCAGATAAGAGCGTGCCGGGCATGAACTCTCCCAGCATGATTTGTCTATGAATATAATCATAGGCAGTTTGAATCAAGGATACGGAAGCCATATGCTTGCTAGTCCTCTCGCACGATGTTTTGGGGTGGACCCGCGTGTCTACCATGTATCATATGCGATCAAAAGAAGATTTCGCAAGTAAAGGTTTCTTTACAAAATGACATTTCAACTTCAAAAAGGGATGTCACATTTTGAATCTCCCAGTTGTCTTACTAGTGTTTATGAAGCAAACAAAAGGAGATTAAGTAAAATGGCGAAGGTATTGTATATTACAGCCCACCCTGATCACCAGAATTCCTATAGTTTATCCGTCGGAGATGAGTTTATTAAGGCGTACAGAGAAGCTAATCCCCATGACGTAGTGCTGTATCTTGATCTCTACCAAATGAACATTCCACAAATTGATTCGGATGTCTGCAACGGCTGGGGAAAATTAAGTTCTGGCACCCCGTTTCATCAATTGAAAAAAGAAGAACAAAACAAATTAAATCGGATGGGCGAATTGGTAGATCAATTTGTTGATGCGGATAAATATGTGTTCGTCAATCCCATGTGGAATTTTTCATTCCCACCCGTAATGAAAGCCTACATTGATTCGATTTGTGTTGCTGGAAAAACTTTTAAATATACGAACAATGGTCCTATTGGGCTGTTAAAAGATAAAAAGGCTGTACATATTCAGGCAAGCGGCAATTTTTACGCACAAGGAGGGCCATTTGCAGAATTTGAAATCGGTCATCGTCACTTAAAAAAGATTATGGAATTTTTTGCAGTCCCCTCGTTTGAAGGCATCTTTATAGAAGGCGTTGCTGCAAAGGCTGATCAAGCACCGGCCATTAAAGAGAAATCCATCCAATACGCGCGTGAGTTGGCTCAAAAGTTTTAAGACAAAACCCGTTGCCGAAGCCATCTCGGAGAAGGAATGCCGCTTTGAATTTTTATTCATCTTTATGTATAATGATTCTCTATTGAAACAACGGAGAAGGAGCATATCGAGATGAAAATAAGCAAGCAAAATGCGGAACATTATTTGTGGGGAGATCAATGTGACGGTTGGCATTTAGTTCAAAAAAATGAGTTAAGCGTCATTCATGAAAGGATGCCAGCGAATACATCAGAGGTCAAACATTATCATCAGCAATCCCGTCAATTTTTCTTCGTTCTGTCAGGTATTGGAACTATGGAAATGGAGGGAAAAGAGATTGTCCTCCATCCACAAGAAGGAGTCGAAGTTCCTCCATTAGTCCCTCATCAAATGTTTAATAAATCCAATGAGGACGTTGAATTTCTAGTCATTTCGCAACCAATAAGCAAAGGCGACCGGATAGTCGTCGATTAAGTTAAGATTAGTTTAAACAATCTTTTCACTTTCCTTTTATTGGGATCAACTGCATACTTAAATTGAATCTTTGCAGAAATGACGGGGCACGACCATCAGAACAAGAGCTTGAAGACTACTGCAACTGGCGTAAAAATCCTTTAGCTGCTATTCCTCAATGGCTATCTATAAAAGCTGTGAAAGTGTAGTTGAGTAACACACAAGAACCGCGTCCTAAAAGGCGCGGTTTTCGTGTTCATCCCTTACATATGATGATCAATCGCATAGTGCACTTGAACGACGCCGCTGCCGAGCGACTTGAAGTTCAACAATTCCACCTCTTTGTATTGGTATTTCTCTGTATCAATTAATAAATTGAGACCTTTACCTTCAAGTACTGGCGCGATATTGAATATGAGTTCATCAACAAGCCCTTGACTCAGGAAAGCATTGTGAAGGTCCGCACCTCCCGAAATGAGGGCAGTTGGATAGCCTTTATCCCGCAGGTAGCTTAAAGCGTCGCTTGGCGAGCTTACGACCGTCACACCGGGGATTTCTTTTACGCTCCCTGATACAACGACGATATCCATTTCGGAAAAATAGCCGCCACTGCCGCTTGCTTGCATCCCTTCAAATGTACGTCTTCCGACAATGAAATTTCCTGCTTCTCTAGCATGTGCTGCAAAATCGCCGAGTGCTTCCTCTTTTGGCGGGTGATTCGGACTCGATTGCGCGTAGTTGCCGTTACCAGTTAATGTTGCCCATAAAATTGTTTTCATCGTATAACCTCCTGTGTTTGTTGCGCTGTCCGTTTAAGGACTCTGCGAATGGATGCGGTCACCCGATCTGGCCGATCTTCCTGCACATAGTGGAAGGCGTCGGCTAACGACTCGGTTTCATTCATTTTCAAATAACTCTGCCATTTGGACATCTCTTCAAGTGGAAAGCCCGCGCTATCTTTCGTTCCCCACAGAATCTGAGTTGGCAAATGGGATAAAACCGGAAGTTTCTTCTCGATCTCCTCAAGCCAAGGACGTGCCTTTCGGATCTGCCTCGGGAATACCCAGGTAGGTTTCCGTGATGTTGGCGTTGGGAATGGATCGGTATAGGCCTTTCTCAAGGTATTCGTAACTTTCTCGGTATGATGGATTCCATGTGGAACAATTTTCTTAGCAAAAAAGTTTTGCCTTGTTTGCAGCCAATAACCGATTGGCCATCCCCCCATCGCTAACGAGAATAGCTTCATCGCGGGGAGTGTTGCCGGCCATGCCCATGTATTCATAAGGACAATTCCGCGCAAATTCTTATGGTGTTTGACGGCGTAATTGAACCCTATCGGACCTCCCCAATCTTGCACGACTAGTACGAGGTCTCTGAGATCTAAGCGCCGGATGAATTCGGCGACCGCCTCCGAATGCTCCTGAGGTGTGTAGCCATAGCCGGAAGGAGCCCGTGACATCCCGAGTCCTGGGTAATCCAGTGCAATAAGCCGACATTCACCACTCAACTCTTTGATGACATTCCGGTAAAGATACGACCAGGTGGGATTTCCGTGTAGAAGAAGAATGACGGGGCCTTGCCCCTCGTCAACGTAATGAATCATGCCATCGCGATACGGCATCCAGTTGTCCTTGAACGGATACTCCGATGGATCTACATCAAATGGTCTTTGCATATGTGCCTCCAATCAGCCTTTTCAGGCAAAGTTTAAATGGTATAGATTAAATGACCGAATATTCAGATTATTAAAACGGTACAAAGCCCTGATCCTATCGCTTAATCGCCCTGGTTGCGCGCACCACGCAGGGGTTGAAATCGATATGAAGTAGAATCTTATATTTCTGCTCTTCAATAAGACTACAGTACTGTGGTACATTTGAAAAGTAGTTACAATAAGGTGCAATAGTTTCACAAAATGAACTATGGAGGAAACGTGCATGTTGGATCGTTCTTGTATCGAAGCCATTGATCCTCTGCTCGAAATCTTGGATGGTAAATGGACACTTCCTCTTTTGTTGGAGTTGTTCGTCGGCACCAGGCGATTCGGAGAGTTGCGGCGAAGGTTGCACCCGATAAGCCCGAAGACATTAACAGATCGACTGAGGGTACTAGAGGAAAAAGGCATTATTACGCGCACGCTATACCCCGGGGTTCCCCTACATGTAGAATATGAGCTAACGGAGCGCGGGTGGGAACTGCAGCCTATTTTTGCAGCTATGTGGGCTTGGGTTAAGGAAAATGACTTAAACGCAAACAAAAAGAACCAGCTTTAAGACGCTGGTTCTTTTTGTTTGCGTTCATTATGTTTTTCTCCCCAAGCACACATGATTTCTGCAACAGGGACCAATGTCCGGCCATATTCACTAAGCGAATATTCTACTTTTGGAGGGACGGTAGGGTATACCGTTCTTTGGATCACGCCTTCTTGTTCTAGATCACGAAGATGTTGTGTGAGCATTTTTTGCGAGACATCAGGTATTAGCTTTTCCAGATCGCTATACCTCTTGGTGGATTCCACCAAATTCCATAAGATCGTTGGTTTCCACTTCCCACCTAAAACATGAATGACCGTCTCGATGGGACACTCGCGCTGATGAATCATTGATATATCACACCCTTACTTTTAAGTATGTGGCGTACTTTAAAGTGCGTTCTTAACAGAATAATAGTCCCGCTGTACAATAAAGTCAATCAAATAAATTGGAAAAAGGAGACAAAAAAATGAGCACATCGAATTGGGGATTAAAGTCAGTATCGTTTTGGTTAGTGGGGGTTGTTACGCTGTTGATGTTGTTTTTAGGAGTAAAAGGTTTTATCACACCTGAAGCGGCGATTCGGGATTTTGGCCTCCCTCTGCATGATGTTTCTGATAAATATCTTGTTCATATTAAAGCAGATCGTGATCTGTTTATTGGTATCTTCCTGTTAGCTTTAATGGTACTCCGAATGAGAAAAGCAATGCTCGTTGTCATGCTAACTTCTATAGTAATGCCTATTATCGATGCCCTATTGGTGTTAACAAATGCCGCAGATAAAACGCCTTCTTGGATCCATATTGTTACAGCCGTATACGGACTTGTCGTAGGTTGGATGTTATATCGAGAAGAGCAGCGTGCCCGGATCGCGAATACGGAAACAACGATAAGTACGAAAACCGCAACTATCAAAACAATATCCTCATTAGAAGCTTAAGTCAAAAGTAGGGGGCCGTACATGTATATTTACCTGTTGTTCGTCCATATCGTTTCCGCCATAACAGCTATGGCTGCAGTCATCTGCTACCCTTTAATTATGAGCAGCGCCAGAACAACAGGTCAAGCCAAGTTCGCGCTCGCACTGTTGGAGAAGACGGCGATCCTCCCTAAGCTAGGTGGTACATTGCTGCTGCTTACAGGTTTGGCCCTTGGCTTTCTTGAAACCTCTTTGTTCAAAGAGCTGTGGTATTTGCTCTCGATTGTCATCTTCCTAGTCATTCTCGTCATTTTTGCCGGACTCATTCCGGCGGGCATTAAGCAGCAGCTTACACTGCTGCAGAAGACGCCGGGCGATGATTTGCCTGGTGCGTACAGACAAAGTCGCAGGCGATCTGCCTGGTTGGAAGTGATTGCAAATCTTGCTGCATTCATCGTCATTTTGCTAATGGTGTTTAAACCGTAGTGATAAAAAAGAAGAACAGGCTGCTATCTTTACAGATAAGCGACTTGTTCTTCTTTTTCATTGTAGTGAGCGAAAAGCCAGTAATGACGCGGATTTTCCCTGAGAAAAAAAGTCTAATTGCGGCAAGAACGCTATTCTCGTAGGCTGTGAGTATCAATTCGAACACCAAGAGACGCGAGAGGAGGTGTACAATAAAAGAATGAACAGTGAACTCAGTCAACACGTACCGTCGGAACTTGGGTCACCTGCAACCAAGCAGCGATCACGGATTTGGGCTATTATGAAACGCGATAAATTTCTGTATATGTTGGCACTGCCGGGCATTCTGTTTATGATCTTGTTCAAGTATGTACCGATGTGGGGCATCATTATTGCATTTCAAAATTACTCACCGTACAGAGGTGTGCTTGGAAGCGATTGGGTGGGGCTGGAGCACTTTATCCGTTTTTTTTCCAACCCTGATTTTATGATGTTGTTCCGCAACACGATGGCGATTAATTTGATGAATTTGGTCTTTTATTTTCCGCTGCCGATCATCATCGCTTTGCTGCTGAATGAGGTCATGAGCAAGCCCTTCAAGAAGCTGATCCAATCCATCGTTTATTTGCCGCACTTTTTGTCCTGGGTCATCATTGTAGGAATCACGATTCTGATGTTGACGCGCACAGATGGATCGATCAACAACCTGCTGGTGTATTTCGGCTTTTCCAAAATTGATTTTTTGACAAACCCGAAATTGTTCTGGATCTTGCTTACGGTGCAATCGATCTGGAAGGAAGCGGGCTGGGGCACGATCATTTTCCTGGCGGCTATTGCCGGGTTGGATACACAGTTATACGAAGCAGCCAAAATCGACGGAGCTAAGCGATTGCGGCAGATTTGGCACATTACGCTACCAGGAATCCGCAGTGTGATTCTCATCTTACTCATTTTACGAATAGGAAATATTATGGATGTTGGTTTTGAACAAGTATTCCTAATGGGGAATGGGGCGGTATCGACCGTAGGCGAGGTTTTTGATACGTATGTGTACCGGCTCGGTATTCAACAAGGTCAGTTCAGCTTCAGTACGGCTGTCGGGCTTTTCAAGTCGGTGGTTGGACTGGTGCTGGTCGTCATCGCCAACAAGCTGGCCAAACGGTTCGGCGAAGAAGGCGTGTATTAAGGAAGGAGGATGAAGAATGAGAAAGAGCACGAAGGACCTCTTTCCGATTATTAACTACACGGTGTTGGCTCTTATTGGGCTAGTGACGTTGTTCCCGCTTTATTATGTTGTCGTCGTTTCGTTTATGGACCCATCGGAATACTTGAAGGGAGGGCTCCGGCTGTTTCCCTCTACGTGGTCGCTGGCTTCCTACAAATATTTGCTGTCGACAAAGTCTTTCCTGAACGCCTCGATGATCAGCGGTTTCTTGGCGATTGTCGGCACCTTCTGCAGCTTGGTCATTACGGCGGCGCTTTCTTACGCACTTTCGCGAAGAAGAATGCCGGCACGTCGGGCGATTCTGTTGTTAATTCTGCTGACGACACTCTTCAACCCGGGGATGATTCCACCGTATTTGCTCATACGCGATTTGCACTTGATCAACAGCATCTGGGCACTAATCATCCCGGTATTGACGAGCGGCTGGTATGTCATTCTGATGAAGGGTTTCTTCGACAGCATTCCAGATAGCCTTGAGGAAGCGGCTCAGATGGATGGCTGCAATGATATCGGGATCTGGTTCCGAATTATTTTACCATTATCGCTGCCATCGTTAGCGGCGTTCGGGCTTTTCTATGCGGTCAGCTACTGGAACACTTTTTTCTCGGCTGTGTTATACATGACCGATGCTTCGAAATGGCCGCTGCAAGTTCTGCTGCAGAACATGTTGATCGATTCGTCTACGGCGGCAGGAGGAGGCGCTGCACAGGAGCTGATGAACGAGCAGTCCATTCCTCCGGAGACTTTGAAGATGGCTGCTGTCGTCATTGCGACAGTCCCGATTTTATTTGTTTATCCGTTTCTGCAGAAACATTTCGCCAAGGGTGTCATGGTAGGTTCAATCAAAGGGTAATGAGGCAAATATCCGACTATGGATCAGGGGGTTTTTCATTTGTTACAACGTAAACATGGTATAGTAAAAAGTGCAACGATTTTGACGGCGGTCGCTCTAGCCATAACGGGCTGCGGAGGTGGCGATGCTGCAAAATCTTCCCAGAAAGTGACCGAGATTTCGATCATGACGAACTTCAGCACACCGGAACCGCCGGGCGCCGACAATGTGATCGTCCAGGAAATCGGCAAGCGTACGAATACGAAGTTAAATATTCAATGGGTTTCGTCCAATAACTATGCGGAAAAAACGAAGGTGACGCTGGCTTCCGGCGATATCCCGGATCTGATGTTCGTTCTGGATCCATTCGACCCGCTTGTCATGCAGATGGCAAAGGAAGGTGCATTCTGGGAGCTTACACCTGATCTGGTGAAGGCTTACCCGAATTTGGCAGCTTACCCGTCAGCTGTTTGGCAAAGCTCCAAGATGCAGGATGGCAAAAACTATGGTATTCCTGCGGTTCGCCCAATGGGCGGGTGGTCTTTTATCAATATTCGTAAAGACTGGTTGGACAAGCTTGGTATGAAAATGCCAGAGACGATGGATGAATTATTCGAAACGATGAAGGCTTTTACATATAAAGATCCAGACGGCAATGGCAAGCAGGACACATTTGGACTGGCTGGTAATCAAGGTTCCTTCCTATTTGAGCCGCTTTTTAACTCGACGCAGGGCAAGTGGAAACTGAAAGATGGTAAACTGGCGCATATTTATCTGGAGCCGCAAACCCGTGATGCCATTTTGTATCAAAAGAAGCTGTACGACGAGAAAGTCATTCCCGAAGACTTTGCGGTGCTCAAACTGAGCCAGTTCGAGGATATGGCCAAGTCTAATAAAGCGGGCATGTGGGTTGATACGGTTGAGGCCTCCTGGCGTCCGACAGAAGAACTGCGGAAAACGAATCCCAATGCGGATTTCTTGCCAATGACCTATTTGGTTAGTCCCGAAGGCAAAAAGATGGCGTATCAATGGCGTGGCTTCAATGGTATCTTCCTGATTCCGAAGAAGGTATCCGAGGCGAAGCTGAAAACAATTTTACAATTAATGGACTATGGTTCATCGACGGAAGGTACGGATCTGGCTTGGTATGGCTTTAAAGATGTTCACTATACAGAGAAGGACGGCATAAAGCTGGCCACAGAACAGGCTAAAAAGGATATTGTCTCTCAAAGTGCACTGGGTAAAATATTCAGTCGCGACGAGAAGTACCTCTGGGCTTACCGGACGGGGATGCCTGCTGATGTCTTTGAGCGCAACAAGAAAATCGTAGACGCACGGGAACCGTATCTGGTCGGCGATATTGGCAACGGATTATACTCGGAAACGGCGAGCAAATTTGGAGCAGAGATCGATAAGAAGGTAGATGATCTGCGGGTCAAAGTCATCATGGGCAAGGAACCGATCAGCGCGTGGGATGATTTCGTGAACAATCTGTCCAAGGACCAGAACTTCCAGGCCATTATTAAAGAAGTCAACGATTCGTATCAGAAACGGACAGCAGGTAAATAAAAGACTTCAAAATCAACAGGAAGCGGCTTTTCGGGCATTTGCTCAAGAGCGCGCTTCCTGTATGAGCATAAAAGATGGGATGGATGGGCATGAAGAAGCGGCTAGGAAAAGGATTGCTATTATATCGGGGACACGCATTCCGGCGGAGCTTGCTGCTCATTCTGATTGTCACGACCATTCCCACCTTGCTGATTGCAGTCAGCAGTTATTATATCGGTGTCAGCTACATAGAGCGCGAGGTTGAACGAACGCATAAACTGCAGCTTGATTACACGGTCAAGCAAGTGAGCGATGCACTTGGGCATCTGCAAGTCGGTATGAACCAGTGGACGCTGAATCCGATGAGCGATAAGCTAAGAGGCATTGATTTTAAAGATAATTATGCGTTTAGCAAGGAGTTCTTTGAATCTCTGACTGTTTTGAATAACAGCAGTGCGCTAATTGATCAGTCCTTTGTGTACCTTGAGAACCCGCCACGCCTTATCTCGGATAGCCAAGGTATCCACAAGTTGGAAGAAAGTGGAGCTAAGCCCTACCACGAACTGCTTGCCGTCAAGGAGCGCTTGTTTTGGCGCATGCTCCAGGCACCCGCGCTCGATGGTCTGTTCGTCATTCACAAGCTGCCGGTTATAGGCGAGCCCTTTGGCGTAATCATGGCCCGAATTAACGAGAAGCAGCTTTTAAATTTGGCGGGCTTCGATGCAGGATTGGGCGGTACTGTTTTCATTCTTAATCGAGAAGGAACGCTGCTGTCACGAGATTTGTTTTCGCCTGCCGTTAAAGAGATGAACGAGGCACTCGTTAAGGAGATAAGCGTGAAGCAGGAGAAATCCTCTTCCTTCCGTTGGAGTTGGGGAAATGAGCTTTACGTTGTATCGACGGCGACTATACCGATTACCGGTTGGGAGCTGGTTTCGACCGTGCCGATGTCTGAATTTCTGAAACCGATTGTGCTCGTTTCCCGGCTCATTATGGCGGTGGGGCTGATTAGTTTGTTGTTTGTCCTGCTCAGCTCGTGGTACGCATCCGTCCGGCTAGTCCAACCGCTTCATCGGCTTCTCCGTACGCTGATTTCCCCGGCAGGGCCGGAGCCGCTGCTCGTTCCAAAAGACGAGATCCAGTACATCGAGGAACAATGGCGGAATTTGAGCAGAGAAAGTCATCTGCTGCAGTCCCGGCTGGAAGGGCAGCACTCTTCGCTACGGACGGGGTTCTTGCTGCAATTGGTGCAGGGCCATCTGCAGCTTTTACAGGAGCAGGAGATTACGCAGCGGATGGAGCAGTACGGCTGGGAACCGGAAGGCCAGCAATTTGTCGTGATGGTCGTACAATTGCTGGGTTTCCACCGGCTGCAGGGTTCCTTCCGCGAGGATGAACAGCCGCTCGTAACGTTTGCGGCGGTAAATATTATTGAAGAGCTGACAGGCAATGACAATGTATCCGTCATGAACTTGCATGACTTATCCGTCGGCTTGTTCACGATGTTTCCCCGGGAGGTATCTCCTGCTGAGGTCGCTGAACGGCTAAAGCGGATGGCTTCGGAGATTGGGCACAGTTTGCACCGCATTTTGAAAATGGATACGGTCATCGGACTAGGCCAGCCTGTATCCGCCATCAGCCGTGTTCCGATCGCTTGGGAAGAGGTGCAGCAGGCGCTGCGGCACAGAAAGCTGGATGTACCGAACCAGATTATCGACTTGAACGAACCGATGAGCGAGCACGCGGATTCAAGATATCCCTTCACGTTGGAGCAGGATCTGGTTCATGCGATGGTGAGTGGCCTGGGCGAAGAAAGCCACCGGTTGTTAGGTTTATTTTTCCAAGAGCTGAAGGCGCATGCGAAACGGGAACTGCTTTTGCAGCAGGGCAGTCTTAAGCTTTTGGGAGCTGTGCAGGGGGCTTTGATGCAATCGGACGTGATGCAGGCCGGTTCCCTGTTCGATTGGGGCCAGCTCTATGCGGAGCTGTTGGCACTTAAGGACAGTGACGAGATGCAGGTTTGGTATGCCGCTCGAATCGTGGAACCGTTGATGGCGGAGCTTATGCATCATCAGAACGACAGGGCTCGCGATTTGGTTGAGCGAACGGTTGGGATGATTCGTTCGGAATATCAAACGGATATTTCGTTAGACTCCTGCGCTGACCGCCTCGGCATCTCCTCGTCAGGTCTGAGTAAGCTTTTTCTGCAAGTGACCGGTATGTATTTCGTTGACTACTTGACCAAGACAAGGCTGGATCAGGCCAAAGAGCTGCTTATCGGCTCCGAGCTGAAAATGCAGGAGATCGCCGTACAGGTCGGCTATCAACCGACGTATTTTAACCGGATTTTCAAAAAGATGGAGGGCATGACGCCTAAGGATTTTCGCGAACATAATAAACTATAAACCTTGAGATAAGAAGGGAGTAGAAGTCAACATGATAATGGATCGACTGAGTCAGGTAACGGAGCCGATACGCTCCATTGAGCTTTACCGGTATGACGTGAACGTGCAGCGGACATTCAGTCACGGGGCATGGACCAACCGTATCCATGGATTTATCCGTATTTCAGCGGGGGAACAGAGTGGCTGGGGAGAAAATATTATGGCTGTCAACCGCGAGGAGTTGGATTTGAACGAATGGCTCAGCCCGTTGCGGGATCTGATCGGGATGTCTATCGGGGAAGCGGTACGCACAGTGATGAGCCGGCTTACGGAGCTGGGCTCCAAGCGTGCCGAGATGGTGGAGACAGCACTGCTGGATCTTGCGGGGCAACTGCTCGGTCAGTCCGCTCTTGAGTTGTTGGGGCTGGATGGCAAGGAGCCTGTCCCGGGGTTATTCTGTATCCTGGAGAACGACCCGGAGAAGGTACGCGTGAGGGCGCAAGAGTCTTGGGACCAAGGTTACCGCACCCACCTCAAGGTCAAGCTGTTCGGGGACATCGCTCTGGATAAAAAGGTCGTCGAAGCAGCCCGTGACATCATGGGACCGGAAACGTTTATCGTCGGCGATGTGAACGACGGTTATCGGCCGAAGAAGAGTGAAGATGACCTTGACGGCATCGTGGCTTCACTGCGCATCCTGGAAGAGGCTGGTCTTAATGCCTGCGAAGACCCGGCGAGCATGACCATGCCGCAGTGGATCGAACTGCAGCGTCAGGCTGGTACGCTGCAGCTGCTGCCAGACGCGCCTCTCCGCCCGGCGGTTGAGGCTGCGCGTACGGTAATGGCGGGGATGGGCGGCATCTACAACATCCACCCAGGCTGTGCGGGTTCTCTCATTCATGCGGTAGAGTTGGCCCGCAAGATCCAAAGTTTCGGCGCCAGGCTCATGATTGGTGACGACAGCTTGGTCGGCCCGGCTTGCACGGTCTGGCAGCAGCTCGCGATCGGTCTGTCGGCCGATTGGGTCGAGGCGCTGGAGAAACCGGGCGAGTCGGACGCCTTCGAAACCTGCGTCGTTGCTCAGGTTACCTCAAGGACGGCTGACAGCCAGGTCAACCTGCGCAGCGATTCGCCAGGCTTCGGCCTTGTGCTGGACGCGAAGCAGTTAAGGTCAGTCTGCCGGGATTACGGGCAGATTGGATTAGTTTGACCTTCGTTTCGGCGAAGGGCGAAGGGAACTGTAGGGCGCTATTTCTTTGAATAGCGCCTTTTTATTTGTTGAGGGGGAACTAGGGGCTGCTATTTCGTTCTATTTGGCTGTGATTCAGCCAAATGAGGAGAAATAAGGCCCTGTAGTTCCCCTCGGGTGGCCCGTTATTCGCTATTCGCCGGAATAGCGGACTGTAATTCCTCCAAGTTGGCTGGGCAGCCAACTTAATGGTGGTGAGGTTGCACCTCTCCACCAAACTCCTTAGTAACGCTGAATTGTCAGCGGCGTTACGCGTGCACCCCCATGAAAATTCGCTGATACCGTGCTCTTGAACAAGCTAAATCCAGGGGGAGGATGCAAACTCCCCCCTAAGATTTTAACTACCGCTTTCATCCTCCCGCGGGAGGGAACTACAGGGCGCTATTTCTTCGAATAGCGCCCTTTTTCTAACAGCGAAGGGGAACAAGGGGCCACTATTTTCTCGTATTCGGCTGTGATTCAGCCAATGAGCGGAAATAAGGCCCTGTAGTTCCCCTCAGCCAATCGAACCCCCGCTATTCGCTGAAATAGCGGACTGTAGTTCCTCCAGGTTGGCTGGGCAGCCAACTTAATGGTGGTGAGATTGCATCTCCCCACCAAACTCCTTAATACCACTCCAAATGATAGGGTAGTTTTTCGTAACTACACACCCTACATCTTTCTAAAACGAAATATAACCGCAGGCGGAATATCATACCAATCAAATCTATTATTTTCCAGTTCATCCTTCTCAAAGCTTGGCTCATGCAACCCATCCAGAACAAAACCAGAGCTGAAAAATAAGTTCATATAATAGGCTAAAGGTCTATGAAATAGGAGATGAGGAACAGGCTGACCTTTTATACCTATGGTTTGGCTAGGCTCTGGAGTTAAGTATGTTGAGATTTGGACACTATTTCTTGTGACAATCTCCCCGTTACGGTCTTCGGATTCATGTATTTTTCTTGTAGTTGGCGTTTGGAAACAAGGATGCGGGATGGAGAATACGAAAATCCCGCTCTTTTTTAATAACTGTGAAAGCGCCTTTGTTAAAAAGGTTATATCCGCAATATCCATTAATGCCATATTAGCTACAGCGCCATCATACTTTTCTGTTCCAAGGGTTAGTAATGACTGATAGTTTGTTGCATCAACCACTTGATAGTCTATGCGATTTGTATAGTTAGTTGATCTTAATTTTGCTCGCTCGATCATGTTTGGACTATAGTCGAAAGCAATAACCTCAGCGCCTAAATCAGCCAACCTGCGTGAGAAGTTTCCATTGCCACATGCAATATCCAGCAGTAACTGGCCTTCTTTTACTTCAAGAAGTTCTTCCGTCTTCGGTCTGATAATTTCACGATGGAATCGATTGCTGTGTTCACCCATGTAATTATCCCAAAACGCTGCAATCTCGTCCCATCTTGACTGGGAATCGTCCGTCATTTCATTCCATTTGCTCAGAATATCCACGTCCTTTCCACTCATGTTACAGGCTTATCCAACTCTCATAATACCATATGCTGGTATAAATATCCGTTATCTTCTAGAACTCCAATAACAAATAAAGCCCAAGCGGTATAGGCCTGAGCTTGCATTTGCAGTTCTAATCAGTCACGACCCGCCTCGTACAGCTTCTGTGCTACAACGGCAGGTTTTGTGCGGGTATAGGTAAAATGGTCTCCGTCGCCGACGATCAATCGGAACACACCGAGCCGTGAGGACATATGCGGATTCCAGCCGAAGCCTTCTCCTTGTGGCAACACATTGTCTTGGTAGAAATAGACGTAACTTTTGGGTGTAGGCAGTGTATAGAACACTTTGAGATCTAATTTTTCGAAAAGTGGTTTCGCCGGTTCAGGCTTGACTCCTGTATAAAATCGTTTGGCTTCCTCCAAAGTTGCCAAATTGACGAATAAATCGCGAAACAGCGGAAATGGAAGCAGGATGGTATCGTCCTTCGATCCGGCTCTGAGCTGCTCGAAACCCTCCCTCGTCTGGGGCGGTAACTCGTCGACTAGCGACCCGCCGTCTTTCAGAACAAATGCGTCCCAGAAGACGAGGCGTTTGATGCGGTCTGGTATTTGTTCAGCAACCTTCTGGATGACGGTACCACCGAAGCTGTGTCCTACGAGAACGATATCGCGCAGGTTCAGCTTCGTTATATAATCGACGACAGACTTCGTGATCATCGCATGCGTGACATTTTTGGTCGGATCTGTGCCGTGACCCGCGTATTCCGGCGCATGGACGGTATGCCCCTGACTGCGCAGCACGGCGGCAACGCCGTCCCAGAAATGAGCATCGGCCCAGGATCCATGCACAAGCACGAAAGAAAGCCGCTGCTCAGGCAGGCGATTGATTCCGTCGGATAGGGCGGCGCTGCGCCACGAGAGCCACTCGCTTTCCGCATAGGGGGAATAGTATGGCCAGTGGGGAACAAATCGGTAATACATGTACAAACATCCTCTCAAAATGACATATATCAGCTTATGCCCAATCCGCTTGCATGGTGCTTAAGACAGTTTCGTGCTCTTTTAACCCAGTAAAGCACTTCCGGTCAGAAGTGAAATGACAGTTTTGTGTGATTTTACACCAGTTCTGTTCCTAGAATCTATGCGGACTATCACGTACAATTGGTTTTGTAGGAGCGATGGTTGAGGGTCGTGAAAGCGTTATCTTTAAAAAGATGATGAATCTAGGGGGTTAACCATTTGGTCAAAAACAGATTGCGTAAGGTAAACACGCTTGCAGCGACAGCCGTTCTAACCGCCTCATTAATTGGCTGTTCTTCCGCTTCAACCACGAATTCATCTTCCGGAGATTCGAAAGCTGCTGCACCGATGGATTTAAGCGTGATGTTTTACACATCGGCTAATATCCAGATTACACATGACGATAATGAGGCTATCAAGTTTTTGGAGAAAAAGTTTAACGTTAAGCTGACGATTATGGACACGCCAATTAATGATTACACAACCAAGCAAAACACGATTGTGGCTTCGGGCAGTATACCGGATGTGATGGTCTGGAACGCATTTCCCGATGCGGCTTTAAGCGGCTATTTGAAGCAAGGGGCTTTCATGCAACTAGATAAATATATTGATAAAGCGCCTAATTTGAAAAAATACCCGCAAATGATTTGGGACAATGTGAAAGTAGACGGACACTTTTATATGATTCCGAGGGTGAGGCCGATTGTACGCACAGGCGTCCTAATTCGGAAGGATTGGCTGGATAAACTCAATCTGCCCATTCCCAAAACAACGGAAGACTTTGCTAAAGTCGCCATCGCATTTACCAAAAATGATCCTGACGGCGATGGCAATGCAGATACGTATGGCATTGCCACAGATCCCAAGCTATCGAATTTGAACCCATTGTTTGGTGCATTCGGAACAGGAAACGGTTGGTTGAAACAGGCAGACGGGACCCTTGTCAACTCATTTATTACCCCAGGAATGAATCAGTCGCTTCAATATTTACGGGATTTATACGCACAAGGAGCCTTAAGCAAAGACTTCCCGGTTCAACAAGGAAACACTCGAAAAGAGATTCAAAGCGGAAAAGCAGGGATTATGCTGGAGAGCTATATCATTGACTACGCTCAGGACATTGCTGCACTGAAAAAAGTGGATCCCAAAGCGGAGCTTATTTATATCGATCCTCCTGTAGGACCAACTGGCGCCAGTGGATACTTTGCTGGCAGCGGTAATGCTGCCGGATGGGTCATACCTGCAACTGCAAAACCAGAAAAGGTAGAAAAAATACTGGAGATTATGAACTGGGAAGCAAGTGATGAAGGTTACCATTTCAATAAATACGGGATAGATGGTATCCATAACACGAAAAATGCGGACGGTACGTTCACCACGAACGAGAAGTACATTAAGGATGATCTTAAGGAACTGATCATGGTTTCACCTTATGACGTCTACAGCTATTCCGATACGGGAGCACCGCTTGATGTCCAAAAAGTTCAGCGTGATGCGCTGGATAGGAATAAGGACAAAGGGATTGCCTTAACGCTTCCATCCTACATTTCACCAACGCAAATTCAGAAGAACGAAGAAATAAACAATAAGCTTAGATATGATTACTTTACAAGAATTATTACAGGGCAGCTGCCGGCCAATGCCTTCGATGAGTTTGTCGCGAAATGGAAATCCGGTGGAGGCGACCAAATCACGAAGGAAACCAACGAGTTCTATAAATCTCAGGGAACGAAATAAAGGAAGCCGCATTCTTTCCGTTCACTTGCCGTAGATGGTACGGCAAGTGAACTAGTATCATTGGGGGATGACATGTATGAACCAAATTTCAGGGCAGTCCAGCTTAACCCAGCCGATAACGAAGAAAGTAACGAAACGAAATTTTGTTGCCTTTATCCAAGATTGGGACCTTTATTTGCTTGCCCTTCCCGGGATCGTCTATTTTCTTTTATTTAAATACCTGCCCATGTGGGGAATTCTGATTTCCTTTCAGGACTTCAGTCCTTTCTTGGGGTTTTGGAAAAGTGAGTGGGTTGGGCTTAAGCATTTCCAGGAACTTTTTGCTTATGATCATTTTTGGAATTTAATGCGAAATACGTTGTTAATTAGCTTTTATCAGCTGATCTTTTTCTTCCCGGTTCCAATCATATTCGCCCTAATGCTGCACGAAATAAGCAAAACTTTTTTTAAAAAGCTAATCCAGACGGTCATTTATCTTCCGCATTTTATCTCTTGGGTCGTCATTGCCTCTATTACGTTTGTCTTGTTGTCAGGCGGGGGAGTCGTTAATCATATCATTGAAGCAATGGGTGGAAAAACGGTCAATTTCTTGTCGGAACCGGCGATTTTCAGAACGCTGATTGTTTTACAAGATATTTGGAAGGAAGCCGGTTGGGGAACCATCATCTATTTGGCTGCACTCGCAGGTGTCGATCCGCAATTGTATGAAGCTGCGGTCATGGATGGCGCGAACCGATGGAAACAGTTATGGCATGTTACGCTGCCAACGATTCGCAGTACGATTATCATTTTGTTTCTACTGCGACTGGGACATATTATGGATGTCGGATTTGAGCAAATATTCCTCATGCTGAACAGTTTGGTGCGAAATGTAGGAGATGTTTTCGAAACGTTTGTTTATCAAAAGGGATTGGTTGAGGGGCAATTGAGCTTTTCTACAGCGGTTGGACTCTTTAAATCAATTATCAGCCTCATTGTTGTTGCGGTTGCGAATTGGTTGGTTAAAAAGGCCGGCGAAGATGGCATTTATTGATTAGGGAATGAGAAGGAGGATTACAGCATGATTCGAAATAGAGGAGTAGGCAGTCGAATTTTCGATGGTGCAAACTATCTATCATTGTTTTTAGTAGCGGTAATAACCTTTATTCCCTTCTATTATGTCATTGTCGCATCCCTATCACCCATCAAGCAGGTGCTTACGGAAAGCATTATTTTATGGCCGGAGAAGTTTACGCTTACGTCCTACCATATGATTCTTACTACCCCGTCGTTTGTAAGAGCGCTGCTTTTTACCATATTTATAACGGTAGTTGGGACAGCCATCAATATGTTGTTTACCTCAACGTTAGGGTATTCCTTGTCCAAGAAACGGTTTCGAGCGCGTCGGGCTATTTTGATGCTAATAGTGTTTTCGATGATGTTTAGCGGTGGACTGATTCCAACCTATCTCGTTGTTAAACAGCTGGGGATGATCAATAGCCTTTGGGCTTTAATGCTGCCTGGCGCTATTTCCGCTTTTAACCTGATTGTTTTGAAAAATTTCTTCGCGAGTCTCCCGCAAGCGTTAGAAGACTCAGCAAGGATTGACGGTTGCAGCAACTTTGGCATTTTTATGCGAATCGCGTTACCTCTGTCTTTGCCAGCACTTGCATCCTTCACGTTATTTTATGCCGTTGGAAATTGGAATCAGTTTTTTGCAGCCATCATGTATATGAATAATTCGCGTTATTGGACGCTGCAGGTCGTATTAAGGCAGCTTGTCATCATTGGAGACTCCACAGGATACGGACAAGTCATCGATGATGCCAATAAAACGGCGTTTCCCGAAACATTAAAATATGCCGCTATTGTGGTCGCTACACTCCCTATTTTGTTGGTATATCCATTCCTGCAAAAATATTTCGTTAAAGGGGTATTAATGGGTTCGGTTAAAGAATAGAAAAAACAGAAAAGATCAAGTTGGTAGGATCTCCAGGAGGGAAATGTATGTTTAAGTTGGGTTTAATGGGTTGTGGAGTTGTTGCAAATTACGGGCATATTCCGTCAATAATGGATTCTTCTAAATTTGAATTAACGGCTATTTATGAACCGGTTGTTACTCGAAAAGAAGAGCTGCAGAAGAAACATCAGGTTGAAGTTTTTAGTGACGTAGAGCTGTTCTTCCAATCCGGAATTGATGCGGTAGTCATTACATCGCCAGCGCCTTCTCATTATCAAAATGTTCGCGACGCCGCACGTTATGGAAAGCATGTCTTATGCGAAAAACCATTGGCTATGGATGACGAAGAGGCTGCAGAGATGATCGCTTTGATGGAAAAAGCGGGCTTAATGCTGTTTACAGCCTTTGACTATCGATTTAGCCCCGTTGCTCAGATGATCAAAACTATCGTTGAAAATAAGAGCATCGGTGACGTTCGCTCACTGAGGCTAAGTTATATATGGAGTAATCATGGAAAATATGTCAATGATGAGCAGGTTCCTCCACAGTTAAACTTGAGACGTGCAAACCGAATGATTGAAGGTGGACCTATGGTTGACTGCGGTGTGCACCAGATTGACCTTGCAAGATGGTGGTTGAATTCGGATGTGCAGCTTCAGCATTCGGAAGGGGCCTGGGTGGACGAGTATGAAGCTCCAGACCATATGTACCTGCATATGAAGCATGCTAACAAAGTGCATACGATGTTGGAAATCAGCTATTCTTACTGTTTTACGGCCAAAGAACCGGTGTCACATTTTATTTATGAACTGATTGGGACTGACGGCGTTATTCGTTATGATCGTGAAGCCAAAATATTTGAAATGCGGAATGCATCCGGCACGACCCGGTTTCCTTATGCGTCAGAAAAGAATTTCAAGGGCATGTACGAGGCCTTTGCTTTATCGCTTGAGACCGGTCAAACGGGAGATATGCCGACTGGACTGGACGGGCTAATTGCGACCCGGATCGCTCGCAGGGCAACGAATGAGCTCATTCAAAAGAATGCGTTGGTGCAAACAAGCGAGTAACAGAAAGCCTCCATAGAATATAAAAAAGTGCTCTTCCGACTGCGGAAGAGCACTTTCTCACTTTCTTACATTAAACGAGTGATACAGGTTTTTGTATTCGCTTTTTTCGAAATTCGGAAGGCGTATACTCGTTATAGCGCTTGAAAATACGAATGAACATATTGACATTCGGGAACCCCGATTGAACACCAACATCGGCAATACTTAACGATTCGGTAAGCAGCAGATGTTCAGCTGTTTTTATGCGTCTCAAATGAAGATAATCGACGAAGGACATACCGATACACTGCTGGAAATATTTGATGAAATAGTGATACTCCAAATGTACGAGATGAAGTACATCCTGAATTCGAATCGGATTTCGATAATTGATTTCAATATAATCCAATACGGGCTTGAGACGCTGCCAATCTGCAGGTGAAAGGGGAGGCGAAGAGGGCGCATGACGAATGAGCAGGGAGAGCAGCTGCTTGAAGGCGCCACTTATCGCCAGTTCGTAGCCAGCCTCCATATGGCTTGCCTCTTGGTACACTTGAACTAACAGCTGAAACATCGTTTCTTTGACGGATGGGTTGTTAGCGAGCACCTCATTCATACGATCCAGCGGTTCCGATAATTCCAGCAAAATAGGCGAGAAGTCCTTGGTATATGGATCTAATTGTGCCAGGATATCCAATTGCAGTACAATTTGTTTGACTAACTTCTGTCTTCGGGTACGGTGCAACCGAGATGATCCGATAATTAAGAGATCCTGATCTTGTAATTGATAAATGGTGTCGACTGTTTCAACTTGCATGGAACCTTCAAATAAGAGAATGATTTCTATTTCTTTATGATAATGCCACATATTCCAAGGTAACGAAGGCAGTGGCTCTAAAGTAATGTCCCATATTTTGTAACGCAGCAAGGGATGATGGTAATTAACGTGTTCATTTTTGGCGTTTTCTTCCAAAGTTGTCCCTCCAACATGTTTAATTATAAGGCTGTAAGGCGACATGTAAGTAAGCGCTGCCATGATTTTAACATAGAACGAGGGATATCACAAAGTGAAAAAGGGTAAAAAGAAGACTACCGATTCATTACTATCGGTAGTCTTCTTCATTTACTGGGTTATTTTTGCAATTCCCATAAAGCTGGAGTGACCGTTGGTGTCCAAGTGTAGATGGACTTATGGGACTGCAGACATTTGTATGTGTGGCCATTGTAGGTAACGAAAGTGCCTCTTGTATAAGAGGTATTTGTCGCCCAAGCAGCAATCGCCGGAGTTTCGCCTGCAGCTGTTGTTCCGCTGACCGTGCTGCCAGCCGACTGATTACCTGCAGCATCGATTGCGTAAACTTTAAAGTTATATGTTGTATTCGCCGCCAGCCCGGTTACGGTATAAGAATCAGCTGTGGCTGAAGTTGTTGTGACCAGCGTGGAACCGTTATAGATTCTGTAGCCTGTTACCCCAACGTTATCGGTGGAAGCCGTCCACATCAACATCATGCTGGATGCTGTAGGTGCTCCCATGATATGAAGACCTGCCGGTGCGGTTGGCGGGGTAGTGTCTGTTACCGGCGGCGCTGTCGTTGTAATGCTCAGGCTATTGCTTGCTCCGGATTCGTTGCCTGCTGCATCAAAAGCTTTCACCGTAAAGGTATAAGATGTGCTCGCTGTAAGTCCCGTTACGGTATAGCTGGTTCCGGTGACATTCGCGACAAGCGTAGAGCCCTTATAGACTTTGTAGCCTGTAACGCCAACATTATCGGTTGAGGCTCCCCACGACAAGGATACGCTCGTTGCAGCTGCTGTACCTTTAAGCGATGTTGGTGCTGTTGGCGAAGTTATATCTACCGGATTGGTACCTGAGAAATTAGCATCAATTACGTTATAAAAGGCATTACCGGTATCTGCAATTTCCCAAACAGCTAAGATAACTTGATACCCGCTGCGCTGAGGCACATTGCAAGTATCCGTGTGACCGGATGTGGGTTGTGCATTGTTATAGGCTACTGAGCAGAACGGCGTCAAATCAAAAGAACTTCGACTGAGTGGGGCATTTGGGTCCCAATTTGGTTTCGTGATGTAGTACTTCCAGCCTGTTGTTGAATGATTTGCCGTAAACGTCCAAGTGAAGGAATTTGTCCCACTAGCCATGTTCACTTTAGTCCAACGAGTAGCCGATTGTTGGTCAAGCTCAGGAAATTTGCCGCCGGCACTGGCAATTTGGCCGTCTGCTGGTCCTGCAGCAGGGAATCCCTTTGGTGCTTCCAAACTTTGGGGTTCATAAACAATGGCACCGCAATTTTTGTTTTCACCTGACTTACAAAGTGCGGAGCGACTTGCAGGACCGTCTACATAACCGTGCGCTGACGCTATTCCAGCCTGAAATAACGAACTAATGGTTGCAAGAACGACAAGAAGGCACATGAGAGCGATTTTTGCTGGGGTAGGCCTTGTTAAGCGTAGTACATTCATTAATGAAATACCTCCATAATCAAATGTTTTTATATAAACTCCTATAGAGTTCATACATATATGTAAAAATATATGTATAATTGTAAAGGAAATACTTGGATTCCTCATGAGTCTTTTGATTGATATTGTAAATGTATGGAATTCATTGCTCTTTATCGAAAAATAAGTCTGGGGTACTAAAGCCAAAAAGACTGCCGCACAAGTAGGTCTTCTACTTGTAGAGCAGTCTTTTCACTGTGGCTTTAAGCCGGCTTAGAGCTTTTTCAGCACTTCAAAAATTCGCAAATCATTGATGGTTTGGATAACCATTGCGGAATCAGACATTTGAAATTTCTTGAGAATGGAATTTATTTGTTTCTTAATGGTTTCATACTCGACAAATCGTTCTTCGGCAATTTGCTTCCTTTTCTTGCCTTCGCATAGTAAGCGGAGGACCTGCAGTTCGCTTGGCGTAAGCTCTGAAATGATCTGAATAATATTCAGCAGGCTGTTCTCTGCTCGCTTCACGCGCGCAAATTCTTCACGGATTTTCTCAGCAATCATCGGGCGGATGGGGGATTCGTTCATGTAGGCGGCGCGTATGGCTTCCATAATTTCGACGTCCGTAGCGGTTTTTAATAAATAGTCCGTAATGCCTGTCTGAAAGGCGGCAAAGATGAAGTTTTCATCCTTGTGGACGGTGAGCACGATAATTTTTATCTGGGGATATTTATCGTGAATGATTTTCGCTGCTTGAATACCCGCGAATTGGGATTCCATCTCAATATCCATGAGAATCACATCCGGTTGATGCAGCGCAGCTTGAATAACGGCGTCGTGCCCCGAGGAAACACGCGCCACACAGGCAAAATCATCATGTCCGGCGAATGTCCTTTCCAGCCTTCGAAGGTGAGCTTCCATGTCATCAGCGATGAGAATACGAATAGGTTGATGTGTCATTGTACAGGATCTCCTTTCGTCAGCTTTTAGATAATCGGCAAGTAGACTGTAAAGGTCGTTCCCACGTCTTTCTTGCTCTCGACGACGATCTTCCCGTCGTGTCCAATGATGATCTTATGGCAATAGGACAAGCCGATGCCCCAATTATTAACCGATGCTTTGGTGGTGAAAAAAGGATCGAAAATGGCCTCCAAATGCTCCTCGGCCACGCCGGGACCGTTATCGGTAATCCGGATGAGCGCCCATCCGTTTTGCTGGCTGCGTTCGACCACAATGCGGCCGTCATCCCGAAACAGGAGCGATTCACTGGCATTGAGGAGCAGGTTGTAGATGGCTTCAGTCAAATGCTTGAAGTCAATATAACAATTAGCGGGCAGTGTGTCTGGCGAATAATCGACTTGGCAGCGGCTGGCCTGTTCGTTTAAGCGGTCAATCGCCTGCTGAACCGGAAGATCGATAGACATCGGTTGGAGATTCAGGCTTATATTTTTTAATTTATCAGCGGCATCGTTAATGCTGGCGAGTGCCGACTGCGACGATCGTAAGATGAGATCCAGACTATACTGGGATTCGTTGTCCGCCTGATGGCGTTCTTTCAGATAGGCTGCCTCGGACTGGATGCCGATCAAATGATTTTTGAGGGCATGTGTAAAAGCGCGCGTACCGAGCGTTGCCGTGTCGATGCTTTTATTAATTTGAATATCGCGGTTTTTACGGTAAATCTCGATGGAATTAAACTTATACACCAGGTAAATCATCAAAAACAAAATTAAATAGATGGCAAATGGAAACACAGGCAGAAGGATCGACTGATAGCCAAGAGGAGGCTGCAGATAGTTGAAATAACCTTTCAAATACGTTTCTTTAACCAATACTTTCGGAGCCCAGGAAAAAATAAACAGATGGATGACGACGAGCGGAATAAAGAGCAGAACATGATACAAGGTTAAATTTTTGATAAACTTAATTTTCGGATAATTCAAATAATAGTTGATCAGTAAGCCAAAAGCAACAAAAAGTATGAGGTAGCGAAGGCTCTTTATAACCATTTCCATCACACGAAAGAACGTCAAGCTATCAATCTGATTGCTTAGGGCGATATGGAAAGAAGGGTCAAAGTAGGTGGTCTCGATGATAAAAAAGAGTAGGATACCTCCATAGCCGATCCTTTGGTTCCATGGGCTTAAGCTGCGGGTGAAGGCAATGGCGAAGCCAAGCAGCGAGCAGTAGAACAACCCAACGCCGATATTCAGCATGCGAATAAGCCAATCGGGATTAAATTTGGTCAAAACTAAATAATTCCAGGTGCCGGGACTGAAATCAAAAAAGGTATGAATGACATTGAAATAGTAATTAAATTTGCTCAGGTACAACGTAAAGGCTACAAAAGAAAGCACCCAGCCGATGATAATGCCGTACATGAAGCGGGTTGACGTATGATTTAGCTTTTTGTACGTGAACAATATGGTGAAAATAAGCAATACAAGAGTAACGAACAGCATAGAATCACTTCCTTCTCTTCAGGCAAAGGGGGGAATAAAACATTCATCTGTCGGTCTGCCTGGTGTCTACGTATAATTCAAAATAAGAAAGCGCACACAAATCATATCAAAAAAAGGGTGGGTGTCAAATGAAAAAAAGTTTAAAGCTTGCTGTGACAGGCTCTTTACTGTTGGGATTGCTGGCCGGATGCGGGTCCGCCGGGCAAACGACAGGAGATAAAAGTACGGCGTCTCCGGATGCCAAAGCGGCTCAAGTGAGCTTGAAAGCAACAGTACTTCAGGATGATTTGGAAACGTTTAAAACCGCTTACGAAGAATTTAGCAAAGAGAACCCGACGATCCAAGTGCAATTTGAAACAATTCCACAGGCGCAGTACTACGAAAAGCTTCGCATGCAGCTGTCTTCCGGGGATAATATTGATTTGTTCGGCGGCAACATGGATGTGTTTCTGGACACTGGCATTTTGGAGCCGTTAGACGATTATGTCAAAAAGGCAAATGTGGATGTTTCCGGATATGGACCGTTGTATGATTCTTTAAAAGTGAACGATAAAGTTTACGGGCTTCCTTACCGGAAATCCAACTGGATGTTGTTCTACAACAAAACGTTGTTCGATCAAGCCGGCGTGGCCTATCCGAAAGCGGATATGACATGGGATGAATTCCGTGAACTGGCGAAGAAGATGACCAAAGGGGAAGGAGCCAATAAAACGTACGGGGCATTCTTGCATCCATGGGCACAAACGTGGTATATGCAAGGCGTTCAAACCGGCGCTTCGATCATCGATAAAGACTTATCGGCGTTCAAGAAAGGCCTTCAATTCCGTTTGGATATGGAAAAAGACGGTTCGATGATGGGTTGGGCGGAACAAATTACGACAAATGCGCATTACAACGCCGCTTTCCAGAAGGGCAATGTGGCAATGAATCTGATCGGGGACTGGCACGTGGCACAGCTTAGACAAGCGGAAGCCGAGAAGAAAATCAGCTTTGATTGGGATGTTGTTCCCGTTCCGCATCCGGAAGGCGTAGCAGCCAATACGAGCTTGGCGACTCCGGTGTCCTTGATGGTGAACAAGAATTCCAAGCACAAGGAAGAAGCGTTCAAAGTGCTTCAGTTCTTGACCGGCGTGAAAGGCGCGAAGCAGTTTGCAGCGAAGGGCTTTCTCACAGGTTATATCAACGATGAAATCCGCAAGACGTATATTGGCGACGGTACCTTGAAGCCTAAAAACATCCACTATTTCGTGGAACAAAAAGAATATCCGGAATATCCGCTGCTGCCTGGCGTGAAAAACATTTTGGTGAACAGCGTTTACAAACAAGAAGGCGAAATGGCGCTAACGGGCGCTCAGACCGTCGATCAAGCGATTCAAAAGATCGGCCAGCGCGTTGCCTCCGAATGGGCCGATAAATATGCCAAGGATTACAAAGCAGGCAAAAAGTAAGGGACAGAACAGAAACGGCCGGGCTTCGCTCTATGTAGTGAAGCTCGACGGTTTTGATAGGGGTGAAGCATATGAAGGGTTCGAGCAAAGCATTACGGCGTAATCGATTGACAGGGTATACATTTCTGCTTCCCAATATACTTGGATTTTTGATTTTTATTTGCTTACCGGTGTGTGCTTCCTTCCTCATGAGTTTTACGGAGTGGAACGGGTTTGGTGAAATTGAATTTGCGGGATTATCGAATTATACGCGTTTATGGAGCGATGAAACGTTCCGGATCTCCCTGCTCAATAGTTTACTTATGACAGCCGTTTCCGTACCGGTGACGCTGATTCTTGCGATTTTGGCAGCAGTCGCCCTCAATAAAGGCTTGAGAGGCGTTAAAATATTTCGAACGGCGATTTTTCTGCCGCATATTACGGCAACCATTGCCGTAGCTGTCGTGTGGCAGCTGCTTTATAACCCGACCATGGGGCCGATTAACGGCTTTCTCAGAAGCCTTGGGATCGACAATCCGCCAACTTGGCTTGCATCGACACACTGGGCGCTCCTCTCGGTCATTGTCGTCAGTATCTGGCATTCAATCGGTTACTATATGGTGCTCTATTTAGCCGGCTTACAGGGAATTCCTAAGGATCTCTATGAAGCAGCGGAAATTGACGGCGCAGGCAAAGTCTCACAGTTCCGCAATATAACACTGCCGATGCTGTCGCCGGTCATTTTCTTTACGATTATTATGGGCATTATCAATTCCTTCAAAGTATTTGATCTGGTCTTTGTTTTGACCAAAGGAGGCCCCGGCCGTTCCACGCACATGCTGGTTTACGACATTTATTATACAGCGTTCCAACGCTTTGAATATGGCTATGCCTCTGCCATGGCTTATGTGCTGTTCGCGATTATTTTAGTCATTACGTTGATTCAATTCAGAGGGCAAAAACGTTGGGTGAACTACTCCTAACGAGCTTATCGGGTTAGAGAAGGGAGAAGCCAACATGAATATACAAGTAGAATCAAGTCGGACGATGGTGACGTTACCGAGGCGAACTCCAATTGGTGCATGGATTAGAAAAACGGTTTTATATGCGGTTGTGACCGTTGTCGCCTTGTCCATGGTTGTTCCGTTCCTTTGGATGCTTTCCGCATCGGTGAAGTCGGAGGCTGAAATATTCAGCTTCCCCATTCAGTGGATACCGAGTCACTTTTACTGGTCGAATTACAGCAAGGTGTGGACGCAGCTTCCTTTTTTCACCTATTACCTGAATACGATCAAAATCGCCGTGCTAACTACACTGCTGCAAATTATTACATGCTCTACGGCTGCGTATGCGTTCGCCAAAGTGAAATTTCCGGAGCGGGATAAACTGTTTTTCCTGTATGTGGCAACGATGATGGTGCCTTACCAAGTCATGATGATTCCACAGTTTATGTTAATGAAGAAAATCGGGTTAATCGATTCGCATTGGGCATTGATTTTGTTGGGGGCTTTTAGTCCATTTGGCGTGTTCTTGTTCAGACAGTTTTTTATGTCTATTCCAGAGGAACTCTCGGAAGCTGCCAGAATTGATGGCTTGAGCGAGTTTGGCATCTATGCACGGGTCATCCTTCCACTCATTCGTCCGGCGATTGCCAGCTTGACGATCTTTACCTTCATGCACGCATGGAATGATTTCCTCGGTCCTTTGATCTACCTGAATTCGGATAACTTATTTACGCTCCAGCTTGGTATGCAGCATTTCCAATCCGAGCATGCTACGGAATACGGCCCGTTAATGGCCGCAGCGGTTTGTGCCATTATTCCGACGATCATCATTTACTTTATGGCGCAAGACCACTTCGTCGAAGGGATTTCCGCAGGCGCGGTTAAAGGGTGAGTTGATCATGAAGCCAAACATCATTTATATTTTTGCTGATCAATGGCGGAAGCAGGCTGCCGGTTTTATGGGGGAAGATCCTGTTATCACGCCCAATATAGACCGATTTGCGGAAGAAAGCTTGGTGTTTAATCATGCGCTCTCTTGTACGCCGCTTTGTTCTCCGCACCGGGCTGCGCTCATGACAGGCAGATATCCGCAATCGACCGGTGTCTATACGAACTGTAAGATCGGAGCGGATATTATGCTAAGTCCGGACGAAGCTTGTGTGGGAGATGCGCTGAAGGCGGCTGGGTATCAAACGGGTTATATTGGGAAATGGCATCTGGATTTACCTGAGCAAAATCGGTGCCCGGAACCGGAATCCGGAGCGCGTGAATGGGATGCGTACACACCGCCAGGGCCGAAACGACACGGCTTTGATTTCTGGTATTCCTACGGTGCGTACGACCAACATTTGAAGCCGCATTATTGGAAAGACACACCGGAAATGATTCAAGTGGATCAGTGGTCATTGGAGCATGAAACGGATGTTGCGTTAGACTTTATTCGGGCAAAAGGGAAAGGAACCGAAAAGGATGATGGACCGTTTGCTCTATTTGTTTCTTGGAATCCGCCTCATAGCCCCTTTGAACTTGTGCCGGAACGCTACAAGGAGATCTATGGCGGACGGGAGTTGAGTTTGCGACCGAACGTAAGTTCGGATCGACTTGCTGCGCACACGGGTGAGCCCTTTGAAAGCGGGGATGAGGCGCTGGACCGGTATACCCGAGATTACTTCGCAGCGGTGTCTGGCATGGATGAACAATTCGGCCGGATTTGGCGGGAAGTCGAGCAGCTCGGGATAGCGGAAAACACGCTGATCGTACTCTCGTCCGATCACGGAGAGCTCATGGGCTCGCATGGCTTAATGGCGAAGCATTCTTGGCATGAGGAATCTATCGCGATTCCTTGTCTAATGAGTTGGAAAGGCGTGATTGAGCAAGGCAGCACGAATCTGCTTTTTAACAGTGTGGATATTATGCCTACGCTACTTGGTCTTGCCGGCATTCCCGTCCCTTCTGCTGTAGAAGGGATGGACCTGTCCGGTGATATCCTCGGTACGAGAGAAACGGATATTTCCTCAGCTTTCATTTCCGGTTTCCCCGGAAGAAAGGATGCGATGGAGCTCTTCGCCGCCTCTGGCTTGGACAACCGCCGATATGGTTGGCGGGGTATCCGCACAAGCATGTACACCTATGTTGTACATAGAGGATACGCACCTGGAGTGGAAGTGCAACGCTTCTTTTATGAGCATGAGAAGGATCCTTATCAACTGAATCCAGTTGTGCTGCATGAGCGGCCGCAGACGGAGCTTTTGATTTCACTGGAAAAAGAGCTGCAAAGTTGGTTAGATCGAACCATGGATCGGTTTGATCTGAGTTGATAGATATTTGAAGCAAGTTAAAAGAGAGCGCACAGAGTTTTGAATGTGCACTCTTTTTTGCTGTTTCTTTATCTAATCGCAAGATATGCGAGATTTGCCTATTTTTTAGTTAAAAATGCGGAGAATGCCCTCGGAAATTATGTTATTTTTATAGGTAATGTGCGTTAAGGCTATAGATTTCATCAGGCAGAATAGATGGAGGTATCGATCCTATGCGGAAATTTGAATGCAATGAAAATGAAGTAAAAGAACTCATAGACCGGGTAGTCCGCAGAACGATGAATATGGATTTCACATGGAACTGGTCTTGTGGAGTAGCTTATTATGGCATTTGCAAAGCTTGGGAAGTAACGGGGAATCAAGAATACATCGATTTCTTGGTGAAATGGGTGGACGAGTACCTGGAGCTCGGATTGCCGCCGATGATGGTTAATGCTTGCGCGATGGGGCATACCATGTTGACCTTGTATGAAGCTACGGACGATTCCAAGTACCTTGACCTGGCGCTCTTGAAGGCCGAATATTTGCGCAAGGATGCCATCCGATTCGGATCGGGTGTTTTCCAGCATACGGTATCCTCCAAAAATGATTTCCCAGAGCAAGCGTGGGCGGATACGTTATTTATGGCGGCGTATTTCCTGCTGCGGCTTGGATTTAAAATAGACAATAAAGCATACATAGAAGATGCGCTGAATCAATTTTACTGGCATGAAGAATACCTGCAGGAGACAAAGACGAATTTGTTCTACCACGCATGGGATAATGTGAGGCAAGATCATTTGTCGGCGATTTACTGGGGCAGAGCCAATGCATGGGCGGCTTATACGATGGCGCAAGCGTACAAAATGCTGAATCCTTTCATGCCAATGTGGATGCAAATTGGAGGAGCTCTAGGCGATCAATTAAGCGCTCTGGTCAGACTCCAGTCTGAGAATGGGCTGTGGCGCACGGTACTGACGGATGAAAGCTCCTACGAGGAAACTTCAGCCTCCGCTGGTATTGCTGCCGCACTCACCACTTATGCGCACCCGCTGCATCAAAATTATATGGCCAAAGCCTATGAGGGCATCTTGGCAAACATTGATGAAGACGGTTCCGTGCGGAATGTATCGGCAGGTACAGCCGTGATGTATTCCGTAGATGATTACAAAGTCATCTCCAAGAAAAGAGTACAAGGATGGGGGCAAGGATTGACCTTGGCTTACCTAGTCGCTCTTCTGCAAAATAGGGAAGTCGTTAGTAAAATTTAAGAGACAGCGGCAGTCTGGGGCCTGATTTTCTCCTAGGACTGCCGCTTTTATTTATCAGAATGCCACCCCAAGATAAATGTTGCAATCGCTTGAGCGGTTCCTCCTTGGCCAGCGATGGGAACTACAGGGTGCTATTTCATCGAAATAAGCTCTTTTTCGCGCTGAGGGGATCTGTGGGCCGCTATTTGTCCGTTTTTTTTAAGAAAACGGGATTAGGCGGTCAAATAAGGCCCGGCAGTTCCACTTGAACGCGGAAACGGGCTGAATGTGCTAGAATAGCGCCCTGTAGTTCCTCAAAGACGATGAAGTTGTTTATCCTTCGAGCACGGAGGAAGAATATAAAAGAGAACCTGCCGTGGTATAATAAGTTACTATTGTATAGTCTTATGGATTTTATAGGGGGCGTAGCAGGTGGATATACAAAAAATCTTGGTGACTGGACGGATGTTCAAAGAGCTGGAGAAGCTAGCTTTGCTGGACACTAAGCGGGAGTATCTGTTTCTTCCAGAGGCGGAAGTGCGCTCGAATCATTTCGACTGGGCTGATGGTTATGTGGCTTTTAAACCGACGGAGTCGTTTCATTTCGGTAAGCTGCGGTGGGTTCATGCACTTGGAGCTGGCGTTGATGCCTTTTTACATAATCGCGAATGGAAAAAAGATGTTTTATTGACCCGAACTGTTGGCAGCTTTGGAGCTAAGATAGGGCAATATTGCTTGAGTTACATACTTGCCGATGTGCAGCATCATCAAAAATTTCAGCAATATCAAACAGAAAGACATTGGCAGCCTTCACAGCAGCAGCTTCTACAGCAGCTTCGCATTGTCATTTTCGGTACCGGAACAATTGGGATGGAAGTCGCGAAGATGCTTCAAACTTTCGGAGTAACCGTTTATGGTGTATCTCGCAGCGGAGCTTCGATCGCTCATTTTGATAGGGTCGTTCAACTTAAGGATGCGAACTCGTTGTTAGCAGAGGCCGACTGGGTGATTAACACACTTCCATTGACTCCAATGACGGATAAATTATTCGACAAGCATTTGTTCTCCTGCATGCAAGGTGCTGGCTTTATCAATGTTGGCCGGGGAGCTTCCGTAGATGAAACCGCACTGCTTGAGGCAGTAGACCGAGGTCAGATACGCAGAGCTGTTCTTGACGTGTTCCAAGAGGAGCCGCTGCCAGCAGAATCCCCATTGTGGTCTCATCCGAATGTCACCATTACCCCGCATATTTCCGCAGTTACCGGGGTGGATGAAGCGATGAATGGTTTGCTCGCCGTACTGGAAGATATGGATAACGGACATGAACGAGTTCGCCATTCGGTGGACGTAAGCCGAGGGTATTAGCGCATTTAATTACGAGGACATAGATAAAAAGGGTGGATTTTTTATTCATTTTCACGTACAATGACCTAACTCTAGCTTGTTACATTACATCATAAGTGAGGTTAGGTTGAATGAGTACAATTGCAAAAGTAAGCCGGTTCGTAGGAGGAACTTTTTCTCTATGGGTTATCCTATTTGCTTGTCTGGGATTTTTTTGGCCTGAGGTATTTACGCCGCTGAAGGGCTACATTTCCATTTTTCTCGGTGTCGTCATGTTCGGGATGGGACTTACGCTGTCCTCTGCTGATTTCCGTGAAGTATTTCGTCGTCCGCTAGAAGTGTTGATCGGTGTTGTCGGTCATTATATTATTATGCCGCTGCTCGCCTATGTGCTGGCTATTGTGTTGAACTTGACGCCGGAGATAGCTGTTGGTGTCATTCTCGTCGGCTGCTGCCCAAGCGGCACATCCTCCAATGTGATGGCACTGCTTGCAAAAGGCGACGTTGCACTTGGTGTGTCCATTGCTTCCGTTTCCACACTCATCGCACCGCTGGCTACACCAGCTTTGATCAGCTTGCTTGCGGGACGCTGGATGCCGATCGATGGTGGAGCGCTCATTAAGGACATTTTGACAGTTGTTATTTTGCCTATTATTCTAGGTGTTGTCGTAAAAAGTCTGTTCAGAAAACAAGCTGAAGCGAGTGTACAGGCACTCCCGCTCGTATCCACACTGGCAATTGTCATCATTGTGGCCATTGTAGTTGGCGGCAGCAAAGCGAAAATTATCGAAAGCGGTTTGCTAATTTTTGCGGTTGTCATTTTACATAACGGCCTCGGGTATTTATTAGGTTACTTGTTCGCTAAGCTGTTCCGGATGAATTCAAGCAAGCGTAAAGCCATTTTATTTGAAACTGGCATGCAGAACTCCGGTCTTGGGGCGGCGCTAGCCTCGGCTCATTTTAGCCCGATCGCAGCCGTTCCTAGTGCAATCTTTAGTGTGTGGCATAACATTTCCGGTTCTCTGCTGGCTACATGGTTTGCGCGCCGTGCTGAGAAAGAGGCATTGAGAGCAAACCAAGCCGAATGATAGTTTATCTATACTCGCGAATGAAAAAAGACCAATTTGCAGGCCCTTGATGGGCCTGTATTGGTCTATATACTAATTAACTCCTAAACTCTACTTGCTGTGGTTTATCAACAAATTTGCTGAAGTTATCAAGTCCCCACATCCAGACCGTTCCATCTTTTTTGATAATAGACTCTGTCGGCGAATAGTAATTATTAATATTAACGGAAGCAGCATCGGCAATGCCATCTAGTTTAAATAAATCCTTCCAAACGGTTTGAGGCTCAATACCAAGAGCTTCCCATTTCACTACAAAATAGCCCTTGCCCCAAACCGAACCATCTTTTTTGACAAAAAGTACATGTTCAAAGTTGCTAGAAACATCTACGACATCTGAAATTTCATCCACTTGAAAAGGTGCTACAGGTGTGAGAGCTACATCTTGGAAGGATTGATTTTCTGAGAAAGCTGTTGTTCTCCCCCAGTTCCATACGGTACCATCTTTCTTTATGGCATAATGGTTGTTTTTAAGTTGGACAATGTCTTTTAGATTTTCGAGTTGCACAGGCTTAGAATAGCGGATCGTGTCATATAAGGGTGTGCTCGAACCCCATGGGTTATATTTATCGATGTTCCAAACCGTTCCATCCTCTTTTAAAAATGTTATTTCATTGTAGTCAGTAGAAACTAACACGTCTTTAACATGGTCAATACCTTCAACAAGAACCGGCTCTGCTTTCAAAGGAATAGTCAGATCATATTTTACGGTTTCAATGATCCATACTTTTCCGTCTCGATCAAGAGCTAAAACGAGGGTGCCAACCTCATCAACTTTTACGATATTTTCTAAGTGAGGGATTTGCTCTCCCAAAGTTGCAGAGATATGCTCCTTGTAATTGGGTTGCTCAGCTTCTGATGTTCGTTCTATAGCCCAAACGGTACCATCATTTTTTAAGACAACCCTCGAACCACTGCTTTTAACATTTGTAATACTTGTTGCTTTAACCATGGGATTAGGAAAAAAACCATCTTTTACGGAAATGGCATGAAGAGCCAGACACCAAGCATTCCCTTGATCGTCAATAGCTAATGAAAAATAGGGATCTTTCCAATGAACAATCTTTGGCTGATCCTTCGCCGAAGCTTCTGCCGCTGTTGCCGTCAGCGGAGCAATACTAGAAAGCGATAGTATAGATAATAACGCAGCACCTTGAGTTAATCGTTTTGACCAATAATGAAACTTCAACGTCGTTATCTCTCCTTTAGTTGGGGAATTTTTTTTATTCATCCATTTATATCCATAAGATTTGACGGAAAAAATAGGAAATAGTTTCGATATACAATAAAATATTCTATTAATTCCCAAGTTGGTGATTTGATCATTCAGAGTGAAAGGCAGGTATTCCCATGGCCGAGGAAGTTGTAATTGCAGAATATACGCCTGAATGGGCGGCAGAGTTTGAGAGGGAGAAGGCGAAGATACAGCAATCTCTGCAACAAAGGGCGGTCTATATCGAACATATAGGCAGCACCTCAGTGGTCGGATTACCATCAAAGCCAATAGTGGACATCGCGGTTGGCGTGCATCATCTTGAGGAAGCAGACTTATTCATTGAACCTTTGAATACATTGGGTTACAAATATGTTTCTAAAATGGAGTTTCCCACTCGCCGATTTTTTCGTAAAGGTGAATGGAGGAAAGGAACGCATCACCTTCACGTTTATGAAATTACGAGTAAGGAATGGGAAAGTAACCTTTTATTCCGTAATTATCTCAGAAGTCACCAAGAGAAAGTAGGCGAATATGCCGCACTTAAGAAGCATCTTGCATCCATATATTCAGAAGATCGAGTGACATATACCAAAATGAAAGCACCTTTCATTCAATCGGTTATAGAACTGGCGAGGAAATCATGAAGAAATGTCATTTGGCTATTTGCTAAGTGGCTTTTTTCATGCATAATCAAAATTGAATAACTTCGTATGGGAGGGCTTATGTTAGATTACATACTCTTAAACTTTCTATTTATTCTGGTAGGTGCCCTTTCATACTTTGCTTTTGGATTATACAAGAATAAACACTCCAAATTAATTATTGGTGTGTTTTCGGGTGTATCCGTCGTATTTTGCATGTCGTTTCCTTTTACGGTTTTTCCAGGGTACATCTACGATTTGAGAATAATTCCATTTCTAGTAGCGCTGATTTACGGGGGGTATGGCGCAGGAGGGCTCGTAGCCGTTACTTTGCTTCTGTATCGCTTTTATCTCGGAGGCAGCGGATTTATCGTAACCACGTTATCTTACATTCCCATTTTCATTCTTGTTCTTGTGTTTTTGAAGCTTCGAAAAGAAGCAAAACAAAATATTTTATTTGGTATGTTGTTCTCTTTATTGTCAGCATTAATTGTATCCGTGTGGAGCACTATTCAATTGCAGCATGATATAGATCACCATGAGATCTTTTTTGTTTATTATTGTGTCATTCTAACGGTTTGTTCATGGATTACTTTCTTTTTCATTGAAACGATGAGGGACAACATCCATATGCGGGATGAAATCTACCGTTCTGAGAAACTTAGTGTTTTGGGTGAGCTTGCCGCCACCATTGCTCATGAAATTCGAAATCCAATTACCGTATCCAAAGGTTTTCTTCAATTATTAAAATCCCGTACGCAGAATGAAACGGATCTTAAATATTCTATTCTTGCATTAGAAGAGATTGATCGAGCGGAAGCTATCATTTCCGAGTACCTCATGTACGCCAAGCCTCAGGCTGAAAAGGTAGAAAAGATTGATGTTAAAGCCCATTTGAGAAACGTTATAAGCATAACCGAGCCCTATGTTACGTCAAAAGGCCACATCGTGGATAGCCAGTTGGAGGATGTGTATGTTTATGCCGATTCGAAAAAATTAACGCAAGTCATGATCAATTTAATTAAAAATGCCGCTGAAGCGATTGAGAAAAACGGGAAAATAACGATTCATGCGTTTGCCCAAAATAAATACGCTGTTATCGAAATTATGGATACGGGAATCGGCATGAATGAAGAACAGCTTCAGCGATTAGGGAATCCCTTCTATTCGACGAAAGCGAAAGGAACGGGGCTCGGACTTATGGTCAGCTACCGAATCATTGAAGCTTTGGGTGGAACGATTCGCGTTCAAAGTAAACAGGGGATGGGCACGAAATTCAGTGTTCTCATTCCATTGGAGGCAGAGGCAAAATAAGAAAGAGAACTTATTCCGACAGAAGCTTGTTAAGCTTGAGAGTTGTATCACTATCGAGTGTCGGTACATTGATTGTCACCGTAAGGTGGGGCAAATCCGTTACATGGAAAGAAAGTTGATCAAAGATCAGTAATCCGGCTGCCGGATGATGATTGATTTTCTTTCCTTCGGGCCCATTCAGAACATCATGCTGCGGCCACCATGCCCTGAATTCTGTACTGATCTGATTCAAATCTCCAATAAGCTCCATCCACCAAGGATCTCCCGCAAACTTGCCATAGTTGGCTCGAAAATGAGCCAAACGGTGCCGGGCATGCGTTTCCCAGTTGTCTTGAAGCATTTCACGCACGTATGGCGAAGTGAACGTTCGCCATACCGAATTGCGCTCGCGCATCGACATGGCACGATAATCCCCATAAATCAGATTTGCTGCTCTGTTCCAAGCAACAATATTCAAGCGCTGATCGGTCACATAAGCCGGACTGGTCCCTTGTAGGTCAAGGAAAAGCTGAAGCGTCGGACTAATCGTAGTTTCAACTGGCGTCAGATCGGCAGGCAGTTGCTGTAAAGCCAGCAGAAATAAATGCTTGCGTTCACTCGAATCCAGCTGAAGAGCCCGCGCAATATTGTCCAGCACTTGAGCCGATACCTGAATATTTCGCGCTTGTTCCAGCCATGTATACCAATCCACGCTTACGCCGGAAAGCTGCGCTACTTCCCCGCGTCTAAGACCGGGTGTGCGCCTACGGCCTCCATGCGGCAGACCCACTTGCTCGGGCGAGAGGCGTGCGCGACGAGTTTTAAGAAACTGCGCCAATTCTTCAAGGCGCGTATGGTTTGAATGTTCCATATAGCAGCGTCTACTCCTCTCCTCTTATCTGGCTCCTATCGTAGGAGCTCAACTCCTAGGATAAACCATCATCTTATTCTATTATACAATTCATTATACACTTTCTATTGAGATGAATTTCATATCGCAATGGAAGGGGACTTACTTTGGAAAAAGCATTGCAACTACAGTCCAACCTTACAGGAAAGCTAGCCAAAACGCTGCTGCTTCTTGGACTTTCGCTTGGTTACTTTATGGTACTCCTGGACATGACGGTGGTGAGCGTCGCGCTACCGGCGATTCGCACCGAATTAGGCGGAGGATTATCCGGACTTCAATGGGTGGTCAACGCATACACAATTGTATTTGCCGGTTTACTGCTATCCATGGGTTCGTTAGCGGATAAACTTGGTGCTAAACGGGTCTATGCCGGAGGTTTGGTCCTTTTTCTCGGGGCTTCGGTCCTAGCCGCATTTGTTTCGTCGCTGGGGATGCTGATCGGCTTACGTGCGATACTCGGCATTGGAGGAGCAGCGCTGATGCCAGCTTCGCTCAGCCTATTGGTCCATGCCTACCCAGAGGCGGCTGAACGCGCCCGGGCGCTTGGTCTATGGGCAGCGGTTACCGGGGCAGCGATGGCGGCGGGACCTGTTATCGGCGGACTCTTGGTAGATTCGTTTGGTTGGCGAAGCATTTTCCTGCTTAATGTGCCGCTTGCAGTCATTAGCCTGATCTTGACGTTTCTGCTAGTTAGGGAAACAGACCGTAGAGCGCAGAGAAGCTTTGACATAGGGGGCCAAATGACGGCCATAGTCGCCATCGCTGCTTTGTCATTCGGACTGATGGAGGGAGACAGCTATGGATGGCAGTCTCCGATGATTATTATGGCATTTGGAGTAGCCCTGCTAAGCGCCATTCTCTTTCTCATATTCGAAGTGAAAGGTGAATCCCCATTACTTCCTTTGTCATTATTTAAACATACGACAGTATCGGCGGGTATTATAGCGGGTATGGCTATTAACATCGGCCTGTCGGGTATTTTATTTATCGTGCCGGTATTTTTTCAACAAGTGCGCGGATTGTCGGCCCACATCACAGGGCTTTTGCTTCTTCCCATGATGATTCCGCTTGCTTTTAACCCGATTCTGACTGGTCGCATCGTTGGCAGAATCGGAGCACGAATTCCGATGACTGTCGGTTTTAGCCTTGGTGCTGTGGGTACACTGCTTCAGGTGTGGACGGAAGTGAACACCAACTATGTAATTACGATGATTGGTTTGCTGTTAATCGGTTTCGGAGTATCCTTTACGATTCCCTCGCTGATGGCAGCTGTAATCTCTTCTGTCCCGAAGGAACAGACCGGTGCGGTATCCGGCGCTCTTAACGCAAGCCGTCAGCTCGGCGCCACGCTGGGGGTTGCCATTCTCGGTTCGATTCTGAGCAGTCGCACATCTTTTATTGACGGTATGCATCTGTCGTTCATCGTGACAACCGTTATCTTGTTTGGCGGGAGTAGCTTGTCGTTCTTATTTATCGATAGAAAAAAATAAAACAGCGGCAGTCAAGGACGAGATGTTCAGTCCAAGGCTGCCGCCTTTTGTTGTCCCTGGCTATTCAATCTGCCAAGGAGGAAATGCCAGTTTTTCTTGCCCGTTTCATCGTATACATAGCTTCATCCGCGTTCTTCATTAATGTCGTGATATCGGTGGCATCTCGAGGAAATTGGCTGACTCCGGCGCTAAACGAAATCGGAATTTCAATCCCTTTATACGTAAAAGGGGTCTTCTGTAAGAGAGACAACCGATGGTCGACTATACGGTCTAATTCGCTATTTTCGTCCATGGAGGAAATAATCCAAACGAATTCATCTCCACCGATCCGTCCGATCTTATCATCCGGTTGGGAGCAGTTTTCCAACATAAGTGCAATATGTTTGAGATAAAGGTCGCCAACAAAATGCCCGTATCGATCGTTAATTGGTTTAAAATTATCCAGGTCAATTAAGATAAGAGCAAAACTTTCACGGCGTTCAATCTTTTCTAACAGCAGCTCATGAAGGGCAGCCCGATTATATAAATCCGTAAGTGAATCATGGTGCGCTAAATATTTGTAATTTTGCTCGGATTTCAATAATTTGCGTTCCGCAACCTTGAGAGACGTAACATCCGTCAGGTGCATCACATATAGCTTCTCGTCGGTTTCCTCAATCAATTCAAGGCCCATAATCAAATCCAAATCGCCTTTCTTCGGATTATGCAGTTGAGCCTCCCACTGGACTTCATTCTCTTGCTGAACGAGAGCCAACATGTCGACTACGGGCATGTTATTCTCAAACTGGAAATAGCTCATGATATGATAAACAGGAATCCCGTCCAGCCATTGTTTGGCCCGGGGATTCATTTCTTTAACGTCTCCCTTTTTGTCCAGAAGCAGAATGGCGGTCGGCGCAGATTTGAAAAGAATATGGAAGAGCTTGCGGTAATCCGGCATAATGTCATATTTGCCAACCAAATGGCGGAGGGTAACAGCCCATAGCAAATAGCCGATAAAAAATAGGATCATGGCATTTCGTGACGTTAATACTTTCGATTGCAAAAGGAAGATAACCAAGACAAACCAGGCAAACAGCAAAAATAAGCTGAGAAGCAGGGAACGCAGAACCTGTCGATGTTTGATTTCCTTCACACGATACCAAGAAACGGCGAGGATGATCACCGAAAGCAGGATATATCCTGCTATAAAGAGAACGGTAATAAGTAAAAATTGCGGATCAAGCGGACTTCGTCCATCCGTCACTTCAGCGTTATATAATACGCGATGATCTTTGGTGATTAAAAACCCAAGCCACAATGTGTACGGGGCTGCGTAAATGAAAGGCAACAATCGCTTGAAAGCCGAAGTTGCAGGGTTTCCGATGAGCACGCTGAGATGGACCAAACAGCAGATGACCAACAGAAGCATCGGGCTATTCCCATACAGAACAATTTGCATTTGATATTGAGGCAGCAAAGATGTTTTAATGTATTCTCCTAAAAAATAAAACTGAAAAGCCAGCATAAGCAGAGCGGCAATTCGGTTCAACATGCTTTTTATATTTCGATGTAGTAAGGTTACTGCCATGTAGAAAAAGAAAAAACTAGGGAGCAAAATCGTTAAGAAGTCCATGAAAAGTTCGTTCATTATAAAATGTACCTTCTCGTGATCGTATAGTGGAGTGTTCACTCTCACAGTAGCATGAATTTTGCTTGCTATGCAATAACAAAACAGGAGGAAAATATAAGGTGATATGATGAAGATTTTTAACTATCAATAAAAAGGGGATCGACTATGGAAATTAGAAATATGACTCGGCGTCTTCAGTTTCCTTTTCAAATGAGTATGAGATACAAGCTTATGATTCTAATGGTTATTATCGCTGTGCTGCCGTTAACCTTAGTAACGATTTTCGCTGCAAAGACGACTAAGCACTCACTAAGTCTGGAAATCATACGTTCTAACGAGTCAAGGATGGACTGGGCAGCGAAATATTTTGATGAAAAATTTGGCCAATTGCATTCGGTGGCGTATTCCCTTCTTATGGATAATAATTTATTTCCGAATACCAATGGTGAAACGATTAGCGCTGGTACCGGTCTGGACTCAGGAAAACCGTATATAGACGAGAAGCTCAGATCGCTATATGTGGCCAACAACACGAATATTGCCTCGATCTCTCTGTATCTGAATGCCAAACAGCGCCGCTATATTGTGGATAAAGATGCCGTTCGATCAACAGATCAGAAAGTGAATCCCGCTTTGGAAGGGGGAGAATCAGCCAACAACCATCAGACCGTCAATAAGATTGTGAAATCTACACACAATAATTTCAAATTGATACGCAGCATGAATCGGTTTGAAGATCGCGAAATACTCGGCGGCGTGTTTATTGAAGCCAGATGGAATATGATGGATAATGTCATCAACATGATCCATTCGGAGCCCAATAGCGAAGTGCTTGTATTGGATGCGCAGGGAAACATGATGTACAACCCTTACCCCGTACAAACGATGATGGATCAGGAAATGCTGGGAAAGGCGATACACGGCCCAATGGAACCAGGTTTTATTGAATCCAAGCAAGGAATTCTGTTTTATCAGCCTGTTGTGTCGGCCAACTTATGGATCGTGAAATTTATCCCGATTAGCTATGTGAATGAAGGCGCTTCCACGACGCTGAGTTTTAGTTTTTATACAGCTATGGTCTCTACCCTTCTAGCGATTATTCTTTCCGTATTAATTGCTTTTTTCACGACAAAGCCAATCATTCGATTAACGAGGTCGATGAAGGCTGTGGAGCATTTAAATTTCAACGTAGGTGTCGACAAGGTGCGAAGCGATGAGATCGGTACGCTGGAGAGACGATTTAATTCCATGCTGCTGAAAATTAAAGAGCTGGTTCAAATTGAGTATAAAAGCAAAATTGAGAAGAGGACCGCGCAGCTGAAAGCGATGCAGGCACAGATTAATCCTCATTTCCTGTATAATGCACTGCAGTCCATAGGCGGGGTTGCCCTCTCCCGACAAGCACCGGAAATTTATGAGTACGTCAGAGCGCTTAGCGAGTTATTTCGTTATACGATCAAAATGAAATCGGATCTGGTCACCGTGGCTGATGAAATCGAACATGTAACGAACTATTTGCAAATTCAGAAATTACGTTTTCAAGACATGATTCATATTCAGATGGACATCGAAGAAGACTGTGGACATTACGAGCTTCCCAAGTTCATCCTTCAACCTATCGTAGAAAATTGTTTTGTCCATGGTTTGGAAGGAAAGATGGGCCAATGGATCATCACGATCAGAGTCGAGAAAATGATGGATGACATTGAAATTAGTATTGAAGATAACGGACTAGGCATAGATGAAGCGCGTTTGGAAGACATTCGGCGACAATTAAGCCGCCCAGGGGAGGATCAAGTGATTGGGGAAAGCATGGGCATGAACAACGTGAATTCACGGATTAAGCTTATTTTCGGACAAGAGTACGGGATGTTTGTTACAAGCTCGAAAGGTGCCGGAACGATAGTCAAAATCGTTATCCCCGCCATTGTTAAAGGAGAGGAGCCTATACAATGAAAGCTGTCATTATTGATGATGAATTCTGGGTCCGCAACAGTATAAGGCATTTGGCTGATTGGGAGCGACTAGGCATCTCTCAGGTTGAGGAAGCCGAAGATGGGCTTAGCGGCCTAAATATCATAGCGCAGATTCATCCTGAAATCGTCATAACGGATATGAAAATGCGAGGCATGGACGGAGCTCAGCTATTGCAAAAAATAAGTGAAGACTATCCGTTTATACGCAAAATTGTCATTAGCGGATTTGATGATTTTACCTATACGAAACAGGCGATTTTATCCAAGGTGGATGAATATCTGATCAAGCCGATCAATCCGGAAGAGCTGAACAGAGCTTTGGAGAAAGCGGTGCGAGAGCTGGGCGTAACACGGGGGATTCATGCGGCTAAGCCGTTGGACAAGCAGTTATTGAAGGTCATTACCGAGATGAAGCACACGGTCGCCAGGCACTTTCAAGAGATGAACACAGAGGCGATCAAAAAAAGTTTTAAACAGTTGGAGCAAGTGTTGAGCGATCAAGAAAGCCTGCAGCCTGGACTGAATAATTCACTCTACAAGCAATTCATGCTGTTATTGGAGGAGCAATGCGCCCTTTCAGGAAGCGAATTAACGCCTGATGCTCAAGCAAGCGCCAGCCATTTTTTCGTCACGGATGATACGAAGGTAGTAGAGTGGATCGAGGTGTTGACTACCACCTATGTCGGGATCTTGGAAGCACTTATTCACCAAAGGAAAAATAAGAATCGCATTAATATCGACGAGATTCGGAAGTATCTTGATCTTTCCTATGCCGAGCAAGTGAGTTTAGGTACTATTGCGAACACATTTTTTGTCAGCAAAGAGCATCTGTCCCGCATGTTCAAACAAGAAGTGGGCGTCACCGTCATGGATTACTTGATTGCCAAGAGGATGGAGAAAGCGCTGGAGCTTCTTCAGGACGCCTCTGTATCTATCAAGAGTGCCGCAGAAGCAGTCGGCTATTCCGATCTCACTTATTTTCACCGTATATTCAAAAAAATGACAGGAATGACGCCATCTCAGATGAGGCAGGATGATGAATGAGCTTAAGCCAGTGGAGTGATATCAATATTATCCAATCCGAGATGCTTTTTCTGTCCAATGAATGGTGGCGCTTTCTTAAGTATACTAGGTTCGTAAGCGTTACCATAACAAAGGGGGCGACAAAATGAAGAAAGCATTTGTAATGATAGTTGCTATGGCTCTGCTAGGAAGCACGGTAGCTTGTTCTTCGGGTCAAAGCACACCAAGCGCTGGAGGAAGCAGCAATGCCAAAAGCGAGGGTGCGGCTAAAAAGGTTGAGCTAAAAGTATTCCTTGGCGGCTTGGACCGTTTTCGCGATCAATTTGAGAAGTACTTCGCTGAATTTGCTAAAAAAGAAAAGAAAGAGAAAAATATCGAGGTTACGATCAACACCGAGTATCCGGGCTCCGATAATTCCACACAAATTTTGAAAACGCGTCTAGCCACTGGCGATGTACCGGATATTTTCAGTTTGCATGCCGTGAACGACATTCCTGACTATTACAAAGCCGGTTATTTGGACGATTTAACGAACCAACCGCTTTCCCCTAAGCTAATAGATGGCATTAAGTCACTCGTGACAATTGATAATAAAGTCGTAGCGGTACCTATGGAAAGCTTGGCATGGGGGTATCTTTACAACAAAAAAATCTTTAAAGATTTAGGCATCAAGCCGCCGTCTACTTTGACAGAAATGAAGGCTGTTGTTCAAAAGCTGAATGACAATAAAATTAAGCCGTTTATGCTCAGTTACAAAGAAAGCTGGATTCCTCAGTTGTTCTTGCCTCTGGCCATTGGCGGATTAGGCAACTCCAGCCACAAGGATTTTGTTGATAAAATGAACAAAAACCAAGGAAGCTTTGCAGATGTGAAAGAGATGTTCGGAATCATCGATCTTGTTAACAGCAATGGCACTGATCGTGTATTTGAAGTAGGCAACGATGACGGGGCTGCTGATTTCGCTGCCGGCAAAGCCGCTATGTGGGTGCAAGGGCCATGGGATGCAGACAGCCTATTGAAGGCTAATGATAAGTTCGAGTTCGGGGTTGCTCCTCTTCCGATCAATGATGATCCTGCGGCAACACTAATCAACGTATCTGTATCAACTTCCTTAGCAATGGCTTCCCAAGGGAAAAATAAAGAAGTTTCGGCGGATCTGCTGAACTTCATTTTGGATGATCAAGCGTCAAACGACTTGTATCAAGGATTGAAGTTCAATCCAGTGTCCAAAAACCACACGTTCAAACCGTACCCTTGGGTCGAGGACGCTTCCGTTTTTGTAAACAAAGGGCAATCGTATAAAGATCCGCAGATTCCAGCTGCCGTAAAAGATGAGTCGGGCAAAGCGCTTCAAGCCTATTTTAACAAGAAAATGTCCGCAGATGATGTCATTAAGGATCTGGATAAAACCTGGAAAGATGCGAATGCGGTAGCCAACAAAAAATAAAGATTGGAAGTCATGTTGTGCTCTGCCCTGGTCCTTTTAAGATCAAGGTAGAGCACGAGATTTTCCTAAGGAGTGAGCCCACGTGCTGAAACGCCTTGCCAAAGACCATACATCATTGATTTTGTTCGTGCTGCCCGCTTTTATCATGTATGTGATTTTTCTGGTTATTCCGATGCTCCAAGGCTCGTATTACAGCTTTACGAATTGGGATGGCTTGAACAAACATTACAGCTTCATTGGGATAGAGAATTTTATTGAAGCTATTCGCGATGATGCGAATTTTCGATCCTCGATCGTATTCACGGCCAAATACGTCTTGTTCGCTGTCGTTTTTCAGAACGCCATCGCGCTGCTGCTTGCCCTCATGATTGAATCTCAAAGCAAAGGAAAAGGGTGGCTTAGAACGATTTTTTTCATGCCAAGCATGTTAAGTATTATCATTAGTACGTTCATGTGGGTATTCGTGTTTACAAAAGTCATGCCTGCCTTGTCCAAGTATGCCGTTTTGAAATTTCTCGATATTTCGTGGTTGGGCGACCCTAACGTCTCGTTTTTCACGATCATGCTCGTTTCGGTTTGGGGCGGTATTGGAACTTTAATGATTATTTACATGTCGGCCATTCAAGGCATTCCCATGCATCTCAAAGAAGCGGCTATTATTGACGGCGCCAAGCCTTATCATATGCTGCGCTACATTACGCTGCCGTTGATTGCGCATGCGCTCACGATCTGTATCTTTTTAACCTTGAACAACTCGTTTAAAGTGTATGACCTAATCTATGCTTTGACAGGCGGAGGACCTGCCCGGGCAACGCAAGTTATCTCTATGAATATTCTGGAAGAGGCTTATCAGCGCAATTTCCGATACGGATATGCGAGCGCGAAAGCAATTATTCTCTTCCTGATCATACTTGTCATTACGCTTATTCAAGTGTCGGTGATGAAGAAGCGGGAGGTAGAGGCATGAACAAGCGGCAGTATTCGGGGCTGTCTCTATTGGTACTAGGCATCTTGGCTATTTTTTTCCTTTTTCCGATCTACATGGCTATATTGAATTCTTTCAAAACGCAGGGAGAGATGTACAGCTCCGTTCTAGGCTTACCCGTCAAGCTCCACATTGAGAACTATGTGCAAGCTTTTAGCAAAGCGAACATGCTTAAGAGCGGCTGGAATACGATTGTTGTAACCGTAACGGGTATTGTGGTCATCGTGTTATGCAGCTCTTTGGCGGGCTACAAGCTTTCCCGAACGCCTGGAAAGATGAGCAACGTGATATTCATGCTGTTTGTGTCCTCGATGCTGATTCCTTTTCAGACCATTATGGTTACTTTAACGAAGATGGCAAAATCGCTCGGACTTCAGGGTTCGCCATTTGGTTTGGGCATTGTTTGTGCTGGACTTGGCGTCAGTATGGCCGTGTTTCTGTATCACGGTTTTGTGAAAGGCATTCCACGAGAGCTCGATGAGTCTGCGAAAATGGATGGATGCAGCGAAATAAAAACCTTTTTCATGATCATTTTACCGCTGCTGCTGCCGATTACATTTACGATTGGTATTCTCAATCTGTTGTGGTTGTGGAACGATTTCCTCTTGCCGGTGCTCATGCTGACCGATTTCCGCCAATATACGTTAGTTTTGACCATCAATATGTTCTTCGGCAAGTACAGCCGGGAATGGTCTCTCATTCTGGCCTCTCTGATTTTGTCATCCATTCCGATAGTCGTCATATTCTCCTTGTTCCAACGTTGGATTATCCAAGGGATTACGGATGGTGCTGTAAAAGGTTGACGGAATGACAAGAATGATGCGGAAGGGTATTGCAGAATTAGTCGAAATTAGTCGAATGATTTTCGGGGAACCGCCCATATTGGGTGGTTTTTTCGTTTTTTCAGGCCTATTATCCTACGGAAATCGCGTGTTTTTCCTTGTTTTTACATATTCTTCACATTTTAATCACACTTCTATCATCAATGTCAAATATGGTGAAAGAGAGTATTTGCCCAAATGAAATGAAGCAGACGGAGGTTTCCATCCCATGAGGAAGTACAGTTCACTCAAGAGTACCACAATCATCGCAGTCGTTACCGCGATAACCGTCACCATAGCGGGTTGCAGCGCGCCAGCAAGCACCGCTAAACCAGGGGCAAACGGACGAACGGGAACACGTCAGATGACCGTAGAAACACAAGTTGTTAAATTGTCGGACATCGGTGGCGGGCAGGTCTTTACAGGCTCGATCACGCCGGCTTTCACTACGAATCTTTCTTCCAAAGTGAATGGCCGCATTACTTCTCTTGATGTGAATATCGGGGATAAAGTAACGGTCGGACAAGCCTTAGCGCACATTGATACCACTACGCTTCAACAATCTGTCGAGCAGAGCAAAATCGACTATGCTTTAAGTCAAGTTCAGTACAACAAAGTGGTGAATGATCAGGCGAACAGTCTGGCTCTAGCTCAGAAAACGCTAGCCGTTCAGCAAGCCGCTTACGAGAAAACCATCAATGATCAGAAGAATGCTGTAGCTCTGGCGCAAACGCAATTAAATAATGCGATTACGACTCAGCAAAATTCGATTGAAACGGCAAAACAAGGGGTTTCTACTGCACAGGTAGGCTTCAGTAAAGCACAAGCTGATGCCGCTACCGCCGTGACTGTCGCCCAGACGAACTTGAATTCACAGTTAGACAGCTTATTAACAACACAGAATAATAATATAGATACTTCTCAATTAAGCGTGCAGCAAGCTGTTGCTGCTTACAATGCCGCTCTTCAGTCTGGTAAAGACGTAGACAGTGCATTCGCTAAGCTGCAAACGACACAGCTTGCCTTGCAGCAAGCGCAGCAGGCGCAGTATAAAGATACACAGTCGGCGCAGCAATCGTTGACGAGCTTGCAAAATGCGCTGTTGACGGCACAAAGCTCGCAATCGGTGCAAGTAGCGCAGGAATCCTTAAATTCAGCGCTATTATCACTTGCTAATACACAAGCGACCGCTTCAGCTCAGCTGGATCTCAGCCGTACTCAGCTGGCGCAGTCACAATCTTCTCAGGATATTTCCAAAAACAGTGCGGAGGCTGCGCTCGAACAATCCAAGCAGCAGGTGAAATCTGCCCAGTCTACGGATTCCTTGGAGGTAAGTGCTGCTCAGCTACAGCAAGCTCAAACTAGGTTGAGCATTTTAAGCGAACAGCTTCAAGATGGTGTGTTGACGAGCCCCGTTGCAGGGATCGTAAGCGCGATTCTGGTTCCAGTCGGCCAAAATGCAGGGCAAGCTGCCGTCATGTCGATTGCTACGGTAGATCCATTATTGGCAACCGTAAACGTATCTGAAGCATCCATTGGCAAAATCAAATCCGGCTCACCGATGTCGGTTAAAATTCCTACATTGAATAAATCGTTTGATGGAACCGTGTATACGATTCATCCAACCATGGACGCTACGTCCAAATCTTTCCTGGTCGACATCAAAATTAAAGATGATAACCATGAAGTATTGCCTGGGATGTTTGCGGAATCATCACTCAAAAGTGAAGGTAAACAATCCATCGTTGTACCTGCAGATGCCGTGCTCAGCCAACCAAGCGGTAATGCGGTATACATTGTGAAAGACGGGAAAGCGTCTAAGGTGCTTGTAAAAGTAGGCGTGATGACCAGTTCATCCTTCGAAATTACTAGCGGGCTGAAAGTTGGAGATGAGCTTGTCGTTAAAGGACAAGAGCTGCTTTCCGATAACGTTCCGGTTCAGATTAATCAACCAGGACAAGAAAATGGAGCAGGCAAAGGCCAGGGGCAAGCCGGTCAGGGTCAAGGCAAGGGCGGAGGCCAAGGGCAAGGACAAGGTGGTCAAGGTCAAGGCCAAGGGCAGGGCCAAAATAGAACTGGCGGCCAAGGCGGTCAAGGCGCTCAAGGCGGCCAGGGCGGCGGTCAAGCTGGTCAAGGCCAAAGCCGAAGCGGCGGCCAAGGACAAAACGGACAAGGCACCCCAGGTAAGGGAGCTGACCCATCAGGGGCTAAGCCAACCGGCAACGGCGCTGATGCAGCAGCTCCGAAAGCGGGGGCTGGACAGTGAAATTAGCTAATTTCTCCGTTCATCGTCCTGTCACCATCTTGATGATCATGATTTCACTCGTGATCGTAGGCTCGATCGCAATTCCGCTTCTCCCCGTGGATCTATACCCGAACCTGGAAATTCCATCGGCAACGGTATCGGTTTCTTGGAGCGGCGCATCGCCAGGACAGATTGAACAACAAATTACGAAACCGATTGAGAATGCGATGGCTACCGTCACAGGAGTCACGAGTATATCCTCCAGCTCTCGTACGGGATCAAGTAACGTTACCCTGCAATTTAATTACGGAACGAATATTGATCAGGCAACCCTGACCATGCGGGATAAATTGGATCGTGTCCGAAGGCAGCTTCCTACGGATGCGGATGCCCCTGTCGTTTCACGTGTTGATCCGAACAGTACACCAATCATGACGTTAGCCTTGTATGGTAAAACAGATCTGGTCACACTGCGCGACATCGCTGACAATATTGTGAGTCCAGATGTTCAGCGATCCGATGGCGTTGCATCGGTTGGGGTTACCGGCGGACGCGTCAGACAAATACAAATTCTTGTCGAACCAAGCCGATTGCAGCAATACAATATCTCTTTCAGTACGTTGGTTTCAGCTCTCGGTAATGATAATTCTTCCACTGATGCCGGACTTGTGAATAAAGGCAGCCAGCTGGTGCCTTTGCATATTGATGGAGAATTTAAGTCAACGGCTGATATCGGAAAAGTACAGGTTCAGCTAGGACGTGGACAAACGATCGCGCTAAGCGAACTCGGTAATATTATTGATACTTATCAAGATGTTACGCTTGAAGCACGCAAAGACGGAGAAGTCAGCGTTTCCCTCTCTGTCCTTAAGCAATCGGATGGGAACACGGTTTCCGTGTCCACCAACATTCAGAACTCGCTTCAAGAAATTCAATCCAAGCTTCCGGAAGGCATGCATATCGCGGTATTGAATGATTCCGCCAAGTTTATTCGCGATTCCTTACGTACCGTTGTTGAGCATACGCTGCTTGGAGGCGTGTTCTCGGTCATCATCTTGTTGTTCTTCTTGCGAAGTGTAAGGGCGACACTCATTATCGGTGTCGTGATCCCGATTTCAATCATAAGCACATTCAGTATGATGTATTTCGGTCATCAGACGATTAACACCATCACGCTCGGGGGCTTGGCGCTTGGTCTTGGTTCACTCGTAGACTTCGCGGTCGTTGTCTTGGAAAGTATTTTCCGTAAACGCCATGAAGGCTTGTCTCCTGAGGAAGCTGCCAAAGTGGGAACTGCCGAGGTAGGTACAGCGGTTATGGCTTCAGCATTGGCCCAAATTGCGGTTTTTGCGCCGACGGCTTTCATTAGTGGCTTGGTTAAACAATTTTTCTGGCCGATGGCATTGGTTGTTTGTTTCTCTCATATAGCCGCATGGTTTGCCGCTGTAACACTGGTGCCAATGCTAGCTGCGAAAATTTTGCGCCGCAAAGTCGATGAAGAGCTGCCAACCGGCAGAAGCCTGAATCCTTTCGTTTGGTTCGGCAGAGGTATGGAGTTTCTCACGAAGGTGTACGGAAGGCTGCTGCGGTGGTCTATGCTTCATCGTTGGGTAATTATCTCGATTACAGTTCTGTTATTCGCTGCCAGCGTGTATTCAGTCCGTTTTGTAGGTAGTGAATTAACGCCAAAAACAGATCAAGGGCAAGTCAACTTAAATATCAATCTGCCGCAAGGAACAGATTTCGCCGTGACGAATCAAGTTGCTTCTACGTTGGAGACGAGATTGAAAGACGTGCCGGAAATTGATACCGTCTTTACTTCTGTCGGATCCGCCGGTGGCGGTGCCTTTCAATCAGCGTCAACGAATACGGGAAGCATTCAGATCCGATTAAAACCGCTCAGTGAAAGAAAGAAAAGTACCGATCAAGTCGCCGAACAAATCCGCACGCTCACAACGGGTTTTGCAGGTGCGCAAATCGGTGTCAGTGTTCCATCCGGGGTACGTCTGCCAGGACTTGGCGGTGGCGGTAACTTTGGTGGCGGTGACATTCAAGTTGATTTATCCGGACCGGATTTAGCCGTCTTGCAAAAGTTGGGTGATCTCGTCGCACAGGAAATCACTTCCGTGGATGGCACACGTAATGTGCAAAATACGTTAGATCGTTCGATTCCACAGTTTAATTTAACGATTGATCGTGATGCAGCGGCGCATTACGGCGTTTCCTTAAGAGACGTGATGACCGCATTGCGTACAGCTTATCAAGGAAGTGTGGCAACACAGTTTAAAACTGCTAGCTCGCAAATTTCCGTCCTAGTGAAGTATCCGAATGAATTCACGAATAAGTTGGAAAATTTCAACAATGTGACGATCAATACGGCAAGCGGTACGATTGTCCCTGTTAGTCTCATTGCCAAAGTTGAACCTGGTACAGGACCTGCACAAATTCGCAGACAAGATCAGAACCGTGTGGCGTCGGTGCAAGCTTCCGTATTTGGTGCTTCCGTTGGTGAGGTATCCGCTCTCGTCAAAGAGAAAATTGATGCGATTCAACCACCGGACGGTTACCAAGTGAAAATGGGCGGCCAGCAGACTAGTCAGAATGATTCTTTTAAAAGCTTATACTTAGTTCTTATTCTATCCGTTGCTTTGGTGTACATGGTTATGGCTAGCCAATTTGAATCGTTATATGGTCCATTTATCATCATGTTCTCCCTACCGCCAACGTTTATTGGCGGCATACTGGGACTTCTCGTCACACATCGAACGATTAATATGAACTCTATCATTGGAATGATCATGCTAATAGGGATTGTCGTTAATAATGCCATTGTATTAATCGATTATACAAACCAATTGCGTGCCAAAGGGATGCCGCTGTTCGATGCTTTGATTGAAGCGGGCAAAGTGCGGTTGCGGCCTATTCTGATGACTACGGCGACAACTGTTCTAGCGATGGTGCCCCTTGTTATCGGCTTTGGGGAAGGTGCGGAGACACAGGCTTCTATGGCAACGGTTGTAGCTTTTGGTTTGACTTTATCCACTTTAGTTACACTTGTATTGGTTCCTGTTGTTTACACATTGCTGGAAGGTTGGAAAAATGGCATTACAAAAAAATTCAAACGCAAACCAACCATTACCCAGGAACCAGGGACGATCGTTTAGTGATAGAGATCTACGAAGATAGCTTTCTTGATGGAAAGCTTTAAGGAGAAGGAACATGAAAACAGTGAAACGTAACGTTACTTTCTGGCTGCTAGGTTTTCTGCTTTTTAGTTCCTTTACAGCTTTCTCGGTATTTCCCGGGAAAGTTTTTGGGGAAACTAACAGCCCTACTACCACCACATCAGACATGAACTCTGCCTCGATTCAGCAAATTCGGGGCGGGAAAGGTTTTACGGTTGTTTTAAAGAAAGACGGTACCGTTTGGACATGGGGAAATAACCTTCGCGGTAAGCTGGGGGGAGGACTGAGCAATCGTAATCAAGCGACACCCATCAGCGGATTGTCGGGTATTACGGCCATTGCGGTTGGTTCGGCTCACTCCTTGGCACTCAAGTCGGATGGCACCGTATGGTCTTGGGGGGAGAACACATTCGGCCAGTTGGGCGACGGATCCACGATAGATCGGTCGACACCTGTCCAGGTGGCTAATCTCACTCATGTGACGGCAATTTCCGCAGGTAATTTCCACTCGGTTGCCATCAAGGACGATGGAACAGCTTGGAGCTGGGGAGATAATACGTACGGCCAACTCGGAGACGGTACGAATACTACTCAAAATAAACCCGTTCAAGTTATTGGCAACATCGCTTCTGTTAAAGCAATAGCGAGTGGTGCTTACCATACTTTGGCGCTAGATCAAGACGGCGTTGTATGGGCTTGGGGTGATAATTTCTTTGGCGAGCTGGGTTATGGCTTTGATCAAAACCGTTTGAGTACGCCGATTATGGCTACAAGCGCCAACTGGCATATTACGCAGATCGCTGCCGGATTCGACTACTCATTAGCTCTTAAAGATGACGGTACCGTGTTAACTTGGGGACTGATCGATTCAGACCCAAGCACGATGTATAGCGCTATTACGACGAATACGCAGGATGCGCATAAGTTCCCCGTACTTATTACCGGGTTGGATCATGTGACTCAAATCATGGCTGGAAGTTCGCATGCAGTGGCATTAAAAGATGATGGCAGCGTGTATACATGGGGGAACAACACCTCTGGTCAGTTAGGTGTAGGAACGGGATTTGATGGGAAAACCTGGAGCCAGACGTTTCCTAACCATGTTAATGATCTGCCCGAGATAGCCAGCTTAGGGGTAGGTTCCAATGACACTTTTGCGATCGATAAAGAGGGTAAGCTTTGGGCATGGGGGAACAACAGTTATAGCCAACTTGGCGACAACACCCTGAACAACCAACCTGCTCCGGTTCAAACGAAAGTGAACGAATGGTTGAATCCTACCGTGCTTAAGCCCGGCGAAGGAACAGTTATCATAAAAGCGCCTAAAGATCAGCCTCTTATGGCGAGCGAAAGCAACACATTTATTATCAAAAACAATCAGCTGTACGGTTGGGGCAGTAACACATTCGGCCAATTGGGAGACGGAACGCATACTTCCGCCATTTCTCCAAAAGCCATAAGCTTGGACGGGATTGCTGCCATCGAAGGCGGTGACACACACATGGTTGTCGTTAAGAAGGATGAGACCTTATGGACATGGGGGCAAAACTTCTTCGGTCAATTGGGCGATGGAACAACGACACCAAGCACGGCACCGGTTCAAGTAAAAGGCTTGAATGGTGTGGTATCCGCGTCAGCGGGAAGCAATCATACTGTGGCCCTGCTTAATAATGGTTCTGTTTGGAGTTTTGGCGACAATACCTATGGACAATTAGGCCATGACACAACGGCAGCGTCGAACCAAATTATCCAACTATCCAACATTGTGGCTATCGCTTCAGGTGCTAATTTTAACTTAGCCCTGGAAAATACCGGGAAAATATGGGCGTGGGGAGATAATACGAATGGACAGCTAGGAGATGGGACGCTTGCCAGTAAGCAGCAGCCTGCACAGATTTATGATCTAGCTGGTGTTATCGCGATTTCGGCCGGCAAGAACTTTGCGCTTGCTCTCAAGGATGACGGCACCGTCTGGGCTTGGGGCTACAACGCCTTCGGACAGTTAGGCAACGGAACAACCGTTAATCAATTGAAGCCAGTTCAAGTGACGACATTGCCTTCCATGAAATCCATACATGCAGGCTCTTATCACAGTCTAGCGATTGCGAATGACGGGAGTGTTTGGGCATGGGGACAAAACCTTTTTGGACAAATCGGTGATGGTACGAAAGCCAATCAGAATAAACCGGTACAAATCAAGGGGATTGCCAAAGCAGATGACGCTGCGGCAGGCGGGACACATAGCGTAGTGAAAGGAACGGACGGCACCATTTGGACGTGGGGCGGCAATTACACAGGCCAACTGGGGAGCAATTCCTTAGCAAATCGCAATCTGCCGGAGGTTGTTACTGGGTTAAATGCTTCTTTCAATGATTTGGAAGGGCACTGGGCGAAGGAAAATATTCTTCAAGCAGCAGAGCAAGGCATTGTAAATGGCTATAGCGACGGCAGCTTTCTTCCTGATCGTGTCATTACAAGAGGTGAATTTCTGAAGCTTGCCGTTACGGCTATGCATCTGCCTATTGCTTCAGAAAACACAGGCGGCGCCTGGTATCAACCCTATGTTGACGCTGTGCAAAAGGCGGGCATTCTGCAAGCGGGTGACCTGCAGCAAGGTTGGGATCTTCCGATTACCCGTCAGGAGATTGCAACAGTTGCCCTCCGTGTCATAACCCCGGATTTGCAAAAAGCAAATACCGTCATTGACCCAAGCTTTGTGATGAGCGAAGCTGTGAGCAAAGGAATTATACAAGGTTTAAGCGATGGAAGTTTGGCTCCGAATGAGGCAACGACAAGAGCGCAAGCGGTCGTCGTCGTCGAGCGTGTCGGAAACGTTCTGCAAGGCAAGTAATTCTATCCAGATAGCTAGATAGGAAAATCAGAAAAGATACAGTTGGAACACAAAGAGTAAATCGTACTCTAGTGATCCAGCTGTATTTTTTCGTTTTGCACCAGAAAGATGAATAGAAAGATTTTCCACCTATCCTACTTTCCATATTTATGTATAATAGAAAGGGAGCTATTTTCCATAAACTAGTTAGGGAGAGATTTATTTGAAAGTGCACACTCGCTATGTAATATCTACTTTACTAGCACTCACGCTCTTGGGAGGAAATGGCCAAGTATTCGCAGCTCAAGCCACCAGTGTTTCGCATTGGCAAACGAAGGAGCTGGACGGTGAGGTCTATGTGAAGGCATCCGACGTTGTCAAAACGCTTGGGGGAAGTGGAGATTACCGGGCTGAAGAGAACGATTTTAGCTATACTTCTGCATCTCGTATAACGGAGGTAGTCAAGAAGGTATCTCCATCCATAGTCGGAATTATTGGCAAGCCGATGAGTGGGAGCCAAGCTTCGTCGGACAACCGTTTTAATTTAGCACATGGCACCGGAATTATTGTTCAATCCGATGGGCTCATTGTTACCAATGCGCATGTAGTTGAAGACATGAAGCAGATTATCGTTGTAACCTCAGACGGGAAGCAATATGCGGGGAAAACGATTCATTTGGATGAAGAAAGCGATTTGGCTGTCGTTCAAATTGACGCCAAAGACCTGCCGGCAGCCACATTCGCCAAAAGCAGCAATGTTGAGGTCGGTGAACTTGTTGTTGCGATCGGGACGCCGATTACTTTTGCACTTCGCAACTCCGTTACCTACGGCGTGATTAGCGGGACTGACCGCTCGCTGCATTCAACGTATCGCCTGCTCCAAACCGATGCGGCTATTAATCCAGGCAATAGCGGCGGCGCATTAGTTAATCTTAAGGGTGAGGTTATCGGTATCAATTCGTTGAAGTTATCTGCCGCAGGTATCGATGGACTTGGATTCGCTATTCCTTCAGACACAGTCCAATATATTTTGAATCAGTTTATAAAATACGGCAAAGTCAAACGTCCTGCGCTTGGTCTGGAAGTAGAGGAGAGCTGGGCGGCTGTTGTCGGGCTTCCTACAGATGAGCCGCTTAAGGTTTCGCGCGTAGATCCGCATACGTCCGCTGCCGATGCCGGAATTAAAGAAGGCGATGTCCTGTATTCTGTCAATAATTCCAATGTGAAAACACTGGTTGATTTAAATGAGTTATTGAAACAATATTTACCCGGAGACAAGGTTACTTTGACCCTGCAGTCTAACGGAGACATTATCCAAAAGGATATAATCTTGCTGGATGCGACCCAAACCCAATAAACTCGGAAGGTGACAAATGATTAAATTACGCTCTACATACCTGATTTTACTAGCATTTATACTCATCATGATTCAACCGCTCAGTGCTTTTGCCGCTGATACAGAAACGAAGGATCAATCCGTACAGATTCAATTGAAGCTTGGTGAAGATCATATTACGATTAACGATCAATCCATTTCCGTTGAAACTCCTTATGCGAACAATGGCGTGACGCTTGTACCTTTGCGAGTCATCACATCCGCGTTCGGCGCAGCGTTAAGCTGGGCATCTGAAACACAGACGGTAGGACTCACCTATAATGGTACATCCATTTCGTTACAAATCGGCAGCACAACAGCGACAGTCAACGGGAAAGACGAACAAATCGAAGTTGCTCCCGAGTTGAAAAATGGTACGACCATGGTACCTCTCCGATTCATTTCGGAAAAGTTTGGAGCCAGTGTGAAGTTTGACGAAGCGACTTCAACGATTGCGATTTCCAGCACGCGCGCAGCCGGCACGGATGCGGGAGGCATTGATTCAGATCTAGGAAAGACGCATATCGGCAACAGCTATTATGGCTGGTCGATGAAATATCCGACAGGTTTGGTGAAGAGTTATCAGAGCTTTAAGGAAGATTATGTTTCATTCAATGATGCAAATGGTGAGTACCACATTAACATTTCGGTGAAGTCCGATATGACCGAGAATATGTCGGAGGATGCTCTACTGGACTTGCTGGTGGATGAAACAGACGGTGAACCGCTACTAGAGAAAAAATATGTTTCAAGCGGTGCACATCCATACGCGCTCATTAAATCCAAGGATGATGGTGAACTTTTTGAATATCGCGCTTATCAAAGCGGCGACAAAGTATATATCCTTATTTTCACGATTATAAAGGAAGAAACGGATAAAGTTATAACGAAACATAATGCTTATCAGGATCTATTAAACAGCTTCCAAATGTCATTCGATACAAATGTTAAAACCTTGAAAGACCTCTCGACAGTGAAAGATGGCTTGCGCATGTATACGGATGAAACGTATGGGATTTCCATCAAGATCCCAGCCGACTGGTCGAAATCCGGTAGCAACAGCGAAATGATTCAATTCATTGATCCGAAGAAAAAAAGAAGTATCGGTTACAAAGTGACTTCCAAGTCGGATAGCGATACGCTGCAAAAATGGTCCGATCGAGATGCCGCCAATTATAAGCAGCTGTATACTCCAGCATATAGCAAAATGGAAGCTTCACGAAGTATCGTCGTTGACGGGAATCAGGCGCTTGTGACGCGAACGTCGAATACATTCGACACTCGCATTTGGGATTCATCGGAGAATGTGAATCTCATCAAAGGAAATTATAAATACTTTATTTCAATTGGTTATAGCAATAAAGAAGATCTATCTGATAGTTTTATTCAATCCACTTTGCAATCCATTAAGATCGGTAAACCAGCTAGTTCAATAGGGACGATAAAAGACAGCGAGGAGAACTTGGACCGTTCGAAAACGAGTGTAGTGAAGAATAAGAACTATAACTATACAATTTCAGTTCCCGACTATTGGAAGCTGAATGCAGCAAAAAGTAAAAACGGCAGTCTAGAGTATAACTTCGGGGCAGGGTATTTTCTATTACTACCTGATGATTCAGAACTATCTGGTTATACCCCCCAAGAGGTTATCAAACAAATTAAGGAAAAATCACTAGCTGAGTTCGGCGGTACTGATCTCAAAGAGACCACCAACCGGACGGAAACCATCAATGGTGTTCAAGCGCTCTGGGTAGAATGGGAGTTTAAGAACCTCGTAACGACAGTCAGCTTCTTTCAAAAGGATGGAACTTCCTATCTGTTCATGACGATGTACCCGAAGGCAGTCCAAACGGAGTTCTTGCAAAAACAAATTTTGGATACAATCAAATCATTCCAATCAACAAAATAAAGCACTAAAAAAGCCGGAGACCATCTCCGGCTTTTTTGTGCTTTTTTTATGCCAACAATTAAATATCATCCGTCAAAACAAGCGTATCCCCGTTAACGGTTCCCTTCAGCTTCAACAACGAAAGATTAACGTAGACCGTGCCGTCATAGGTAAAAGATCCCGTTCCTTTGGAATATTGGCTTTTGGTGGCAAATAAGCCGACAAGCTGACCATTATAGCTAAGCTGCAGCATGGGCTCTCCCCAGCTAATCGTGTAAAAGCTGCTTAAGGTCGAAAGAGAGACATAACGCGCTCCGTCCACTTGGATGAGGCCAAATTCTCCCGTGCTTTTTTGGGATTTTTCATCCTCTAAACTGAGAATCACCGTTTTAATTGCTTGGTAGCCGCTGCTAGGGTCACCAGGCACTTGCGGTTCAGGTGTTGCGGACGGGGAAGGTGTCGGCGATGGAGTTGGAGTTGGGAGGGCAGGCTGTACCTCCTTTTTCTTTAGCGAAATGCCGAGGTCGGCATCGAAAGAAACATCGTATCCGGTTGCTTCACCAAAAGCACGTACGGGCAAATAAGAAGTACCGTCCACAACGATAGCCGGAGTTGCCAGTGTTTTGCCTTCAATCTGGAAGGGGAAAGCCCCCTGAATTGTTTTTCCTATTAAACTAGTAACTTCTTCTGCATGCGCAGAAAGTGTCGTAGCCAAGAGAAATCCGGCGATACCGCCGATGAGATACTTTTTCAATTGATGCACCGCCTATTGGGTAGATTGTCTATGATTAATAATACGCTATGTTGTTTTTGTGCTGCAACTGTATGGCTTTTGAAATTTACATAAAGTAAATGCAGAATTTATATAATCACCGAACTCCTTTTATATACTTAAATTGCTTGAATATAGGGACTAGGTGGTAGAACAAAATGATCAGAAAACGCAACTTGCAAGAATGCCATTCTCTGTATAACTTAATCAAAGATCCTGAGGTTTTTCCTTATGTGCGTTATAAATGCCAGTCGTATGAAGAATATTTATTCGTTACCAAGCAGTTAATGGTGGAAGAAGAGCAGATGACGTGTATTTCCAGAACGATTCTTAACGAGATCGGGCATCCCATTGGTACGATAGATTTATATAACATTGAGAATAAAGCGGGTTTCCTGGCGACATGGATTGGAGCTCCTTATTTCGGCCAAGGTTATAATCAACGGGCGAAGGAATCCTTTTTTACGGAGCTCTTCCTTGAACATAGAATTGAAACGGTATTTTTGAAAGTCAGGAAACAGAATATTCGCTCAAAAAAAGCCGTTGAAAAACTGCCGTATGCCAAGTTAGCCAATGATTTAAACTCGCATGTCTATGCATCTATCAATCCTACTGAACAGATCTATGATTTGTATCAAGTGGAGCGGTCGGACTTTTTAGAAGCAAGTGAAGGTATGCAGCATGAGGTTGCGACATAATGAGAGAAATGGACCGGTACTCCAGTGGGGGCCGGTTTTTTTATTTTTGGGGAACTGGAGTCCTCTATTATGGAGAAAATGGGTCTGTATCCTCTGTGAGGGGAACTACAGGCTCTTATTTGTCCTTCATGACCCGCAGTTCGCGTCGAATTGGCAAAATAGCGGACTGTAGTTCCCCTCTACCTCTGAAACTGTGCGTTTCCGGTCAGACCCCCTAATTCCGGAGAATTGTTAGCGAAAGTAACGTTGCTCTTAGAAATCCTTTGTTTCTTTCTTCTTTCCGTTCGTTTTCTTCTTTTAGACGGCTCGAATGTAGTCCGCTAACTGATCCGGGTGGGCACTTGCCCACTGCATGAATGCAGCTGGGGATCGTTTACCAAGGTTTTGGTGCATGCGTCGATTGTTATAGAAATTAACGTACGTTTCAACGGCGTCGTATGCTTCCTGGAATGTACCAAAAACCTCTTTCGTGAGTAAATCTCGCTCCAGTGTTGCGTGAAAAGATTCAATGTAGGCATTCATATTTGGCGTCTTTGGCGGTATACGCTCGTGCGTAATCTTCTCGTCCTCGCAGAGCTCGCCGAATGCTTTGCTAACGAATTGCGGACCGTTGTCCGTGCGTATGATGGGCATTTCCTCAACATCTGTTAAACGTAAACGTAGGGCAGTTCTTACTGCTTGACAGACCTGCTTTGCGTCGCAGCTAGAGCCTAGATGGTAACCTACGATACTGCGGTCAAACACATCAATGATGCCCGCCATGTAAAAGAACTGGTCATAACCTGCCACATAGCCGTACTTAATGTCGAGCTGCCAGAGTTGGTTTGAACGTTTGATCGTGTGGTTACGAGCCAGTTTCCGTGGATAATGAATCTTCTTTCGCCGCTGCGGATGAAGGATGCCAAGCTTCTTGCATAGGCGGTACGTTTTCTTCTTGTTGATGACCAGATTGTGTTGGATACGCAAGCATTCATTCAGCATCAAGTAGCCATAGCTATGCTCTTCACCGGAAACGAGTTCCATCAGCCATTCTTCGATCTGCTCATCACTGACGGCTTCACCTGAGCGCGTAAAAGAGTAATTTGTCACGGGTCTACCACGAAGTACTGCGATTGTTTTCTTCGTCGTGGTTCGTTGCTCGGACTTTCTCCTGTCGTAGTACGTCGAAGAAGCGACTCCAGTAAGTTCTAGTATTGTAACTACCGCGTTTCCCTGCCCAATAAACGTTTGTGCAACGTGGAGTCGATCACTGAGGCAGGGCTCGTCTTTTTTACGAGCTCACGCAGAACTTCATTCTCAAGTTCCTTTTCCCCCAATGCCTTTAAAGCTCGATTGTATTTTTCTTCAAGCTCAGCCAATCGTTTGGAGTCGTTAATGCGTTCGTCGATCGTAGGTAGGGCGTCTGCACCAAATTCATCTTGAAACTCTTTTACCCAGTTTCGAATGGTCTTCGGTGAGACCTCATACTTCCTTGCAAGAACACCAACTTTAATCCCGGCTAAAGCTTCATGCGCCACTTTGTTACGAACATCTTTGAATGCATTGTTTCGTTGTCTCATTCCGTTCAGCCCCCTTTATTTAATAGTACCTCATTTCCCTAGGTACTCTCCAATACAATTAGGGGGCTAAACAGTTTCCTCAGAAATAGCGGACGCCAGTTCCCCCTAAGGAAAAATCTTAGCCGGATTCCTGCTAGTTTCCAAGAAGAACCCGCAGTTGGCGGCTCTTCTGATAGAAAATGATTTTACCCCCTACGAATCATGAGATTACCTATCACCCAATCGCCTGAAAAAGCGTTAAAATAGACATATCCATCCCTCTGGGATATAGACTTATATAAAACGGTGACACGATCACAGGTTTGAAGGGAGTATGTCAATGTTTTGGACTGTTGAGAAATTGCATGCGCGAATCCATGAACTGGAACCATTTCGCTACCGTGATGCGAGGGTGATCGATACTTTTCGAATGAAACACGATGCCGAAGGAGCGATTGGAGCTTATCCAACCGAAGACGGCGAGTGGGGGACTATTCAAATTGGAGATCGCTGGAAAGGGCGCGATGTCTACTACTGGTTAGCTGCGGACCCTGTTATCCCGGCCGAGTGGAAAGGAAAGAAGGTCATCGGCCGATTTAACTTAGGCCAAACGGGTGGAGGAACGAACAGCGGGTTTGAGTCGCTGCTTTTTCTGAACGGGGAGCCGTATCAGGGCGTGGACTCGAATCATGAGGAAGTATTTTTCGCTGAGGAACTGATAGGTTCCACGATCCAGCTTCGCTTCCGTTTGTGGTCTGGGCTAGGCGGCTATCAAAGCCACCTTGAGATGGAAAGCCGGCTGGAGATGGCAGCTTTGTGCTGGCTGGATGAAGCATGCGACGATCTGTTCTATACAGCCAAAGCTTTGCTGGAAACGATTCGCATTCTGGATGAGAATCGTCCGGAACGGCACCAGCTGCTGTCTATGCTGGATCAAGCTTTTCTTCTGCTGGATTGGTCAAGGCCGGGCAGCGATGCTTTTTACAATTCAGTTGCCAGCGCGCAGGAGCAGCTTCAAAATGCGTTGTCAGCGGTGCCCAAGCTGCACTCGGTTGTGGTTCAATGCATCGGGCACACGCATATCGATGTCGCATGGCTCTGGCGTTTGAAGCATACGCGGGAAAAAGCCGCAAGATCTTTTTCGACGGTGCTGCGATTAATGGAGCAGTACCCGGAGTACATTTTCCTACAAACACAGCCGCAACTGTATGAATACATCAAAACGGATTATCCGGAAATTTATGAACGCATTAAGGAACGTGTACAGGAAGGACGCTGGGAAGCAGGCGGTGCGATGTGGCTGGAGGCGGATTGCAACTTGGCTTCCGGGGAATCGCTTGTACGGCAGCTTCTGTATGGCACCCAATTTTTCCGTGATGAATTTGGTGTTGCTTGCAATTATTTGTGGTTGCCTGATGTTTTTGGATACAGCTGGGCCCTGCCGCAGATTTTGCGAAAGGCCGGTATTGAAACTTTCATGACGACGAAAATCAGTTGGAATCAATACAACCGGATGCCTCATGACACTTTTATGTGGAGGGGGATTGATGGTACCGAAATTTTGACTCATTTCATTACTACGCCTGATCCTGGCTCCAGTGAAGGAGCCTTCTACTATACGTACAACGGAAAAGTGACGCCATCCTCGGTACAAGGGATTTGGGACGCCTATCGTGATAAATCGCTCAATTCCTCTTTACTGTTGGCCTATGGATACGGCGATGGCGGGGGTGGCGTAAACCGTGAAATGCTGGAGATGAGGCGCAGACTGGATCAAATACCTGGTATTCCCGCGGTGAAAACGGGACGCGCCGATACGTATTTCAACGAGCTGCAGCAACAGGTATCGAACTCAAATTCCTATGTGCACACATGGGATGGTGAATTGTATCTGGAGCTGCATCGCGGCACCTACACCAGTCAAGCTTATAACAAGCTGATGAATCGAAAGCTGGAGCTTTTGTATAGAGAAACCGAATGGATGCAAGTTATGAGCAGCATATTAAATACCACCGCACATGCAGGGACTAGGGAAAGCTCGCTCCTTCTGTATGAAGGTTGGAAGATTATTTTACGCAACCAGTTCCATGATATCATCCCGGGTTCGTCGATTCGAGAGGTCTACGAGGACAGCAGGGTTGAATACGCTGAAGCGCGTGCCATTGGCGAGAAGGTGTGGGATCAATCCGTTTCCTATCTCACAGACGGCAAACAGGGGCGTGAAGTGGTGGTGTTCAACAGTTCGCCGTGGGAGCAAACAGATATCGTATGCTTGCCGCAAGGAGCATCTGCAGAAGAATGGTTAGATGCTCATCAACGTCCGCTTGAAGTGCAGCGGGTGGATGGGAAGATGTGGGTGAAGGTTGAGAACGTCCCATCGATGGGTTACACGGTGATTCGTCAGGCCGATCAAGCGGACACGTATATGCAAAAGGTTAAGGAGAATCCATTCCAAAAGCTGGATCAGGGGTTAATCACTCCTTTTTACGAAATTGAATGGGATGCTCATGGTCAGATCGAACGACTCTATGATCGCATAGAGAAGCGGGAAATCATCGCTGAGGGTCAACGAGGCAACCGATTTGAGGTGTTTGAAGACAAGCCGAAAGGTCGGCACGAGGCGTGGGATATTGACATTTTTTATACCGAGAAAAAACAGGAAATGACTTGTGTGACTCGGATGGAAGTGACGGACACCGGAGCTTTGGCTGCTATCGTTCGATTCGAATGGTCCTACATGGATTCAACCGTTGTACAAGATATGGTGCTCTACGCGCATAGCCGCAGAATAGATTTCAAAACGCATGTGAATTGGAATGAGCAGCGAAAACTGTTGAAGGTAGCATTTCCTGTGCGCATCCGGGCGACGGAAGCAACTTACGATATTCAATTCGGCAATGTAAAGCGGCCTACGCATTGGAATACGAGCTGGGATTACGCACGGTTCGAGACGGTTGGCCATCAGTGGGCTGATTTGTCCGAACGGGGGTATGGCGTCAGCCTCTTGAATGATTGCAAATACGGCTATGATATCAAAGATCATGTGATGAGACTCACGCTGATCAAGTCCGCGAAGGTTCCTGACCCTACGGCTGACCTTGGTGAGCATCACTTCACGTATTCCCTGCTTCCGCATGCCGGCGATTGGTACGATGGTCAAACGATGCAATCCGCATGGTCGCTTAACAATCCATTGACATCTGCGTCTGGCGCGCCTGAACAAGCATCGTTCAGCCTGTTCCAGCTTTCCTGCGATCATGTCATGATTGATGCAGTCAAACATGCTGAGGGCCAAAACGCGGTCATTCTACGCGTACACGAGTTCGCAGGTATAAGCGGGCAAGTGGACATTACGAGCGATGTCCGGATTGCGTCCTGGCAGGAATGTGATCTGCTCGAACGCCTGGAAGGCGAACAGCAGCATGACGCTCGAATAAGCGTTCAGATGAAGCCATATGAGATCAAGACATTTATGATCCATTTTAATTAGCATGTAGGCAAATGAGGCCGCGATTTTTTCGCGGTCTATTTGCTTTTGCCGTGCATCTGTGTGCATTTGCCATGTATCTGCCGCGTATGTACAGCAAATTTCCCGATGTCCTTTCCCTTGGAGGAAGACAGTTGATTTGTCACACGGACATAGTTGGATTACCACTCCCGCCTGTCAGCGCGGTTGTAATATGCTTAATCTACTAATTAAGTCTAAGGAGTAGATCACATATGCGCAAAAGGAACTCCCTTTTCAATTCCTATGTTTTTATTTTTCCAAGTCTGTTTTTAACTTTGGCGTTAGGCATCTATCCGCTTATATGGGCGTTTCGCTATATGTTTTACGATTATCAGGGATATGGCGAAGAGAAATTTATCGGTATCGACAATTTTGCAAGATTGCTGCGCGATACGGAATATTGGCATTCGGTATATAACACTATGATCTATGCAGGTGGCAAGCTGATTATCGTGCTGCCGCTTTCGCTGATCCTTGCCGTTATTTTGAACCGGGGGATCAAAGGGAAGGTACTGCTGCGCGCCGTGTATTTTATGCCGACGATTATAAGCACATCCGTTATGGCGATCGTATTTTTTACCATTTTTAACTCGTATAACGGACTACTTAACCAATTTTTGCTAAAATACGGCTTAATCTCCAAAGCGATTGATTGGCTGGGGCCGGATCACGCCATGTTAACGGTTATTATTATGGCCATATGGGGCGCGATCGGTAACTATATGCTCCTCTTCATTGCCGGATTGCAAGGGATTCCAGATGATTTATATGAGAGTGCTTCCATTGATGGAGCGAATGTGGTCCAAAAGTTTTGGTACATTACGATTCCGATGCTCGGACCTGTCTTGCAGATGATCGTTATGCTTGCCATTATCAACTCCCTCAAAGGGTATGAAAGTATTATGGTCATGACCGAGGGAGGACCTTTCGGCAAAACCGATGTCATGTATCTATATGTGTACAAGCTATTTTTCCCAGTCTCGGCTGTTTCTCCGACCGTCCAACAAATTGGCTACGGCAGCGCCGCCGGTTTCGTAACAGCCCTGATCGTCGGGTTGATTACCATTGTTTATTTCGCGATGTCCAAACGATTGAATCAGGATTAACAGAGGAGGGTATACAATGACTACTAGCACGAAATCAGGCGGTTACCTCGGCGGCCGCATTATCGGGCACAGCATCAAATGGATTTTTTTGACCGCAGTCGCCTTTTTCACGATATTCCCTATTATTATGGCAATGTTGGGCTCTGTAAAAACGAATGCTGAATTGACAACCGGTGCTACCCTATTACCGACTGTCTGGAAGTTTTCCAACTATGCAACAGCCTGGAAGCAGGCTAATTTCGCACAGTTTACGTGGAATAGCCTCTTTATCAGCGTAATCGTGACGATTGGCACGCTGCTCGTTGCAACCATGTCGGCTTATGCGGTGGACAGAACGAGGTTCCCGGGTAAAAAATTGTATGTAGCTCTGCAAGCGAGCACGATGTTTATCTCCATTGGCGCCGTGGTATTGATGCCGCAGTTCAATCTCATGGTTAAACTTGGTTTAAACAAGTCCCTTTGGGGTGTTATTCTCATTCTGATTAGTTCCCATGCGGTCATTTACTTTATGTTGATCGGTTTCTTTAAGGCTATACCGAAGGATTTGGACGAAGCGGCTTACATCGACGGCTGTAATTTCTTTACGGTGTATTGGCGAATTATTCTTCCGCTCTTGAGCCCTGCACTAGGCGTCACTGGACTGTTCACGTTCCGCGGCGCTTGGAATGAATATATCTTGCCGCTGGTCTTCACGATGACGAACCCGAAATTGCAAACACTGACGGTTGGGCTGGCTAATTTACGCTACGGCATTGGCGCCGCGGCCGAGGCACATCTGATGATGGCTGGAGCTTGTTTATCTTTCCTGCCCATTCTGGTCGTCTATATATTGGCGAATAAGTCATTTATTCAGGTGACGGCAGGAAGTGTAAAAGGATAATTGTTACAGAAACATACAAAAGAGTTATTTTCCCCCACCTGGAAAGTTGATTTGTCCTTCACGGTCAAAACGGATATAGCGTTATTATGAAAACAGTTACATGAGGCATGGTTCAGACATTTGAAAGAGAAAAACGGGAGGGTTAACAACATGAGTAAAAAAGTAGTAATGAGCGCAATGCTTGGCGTTACACTGGTAGCTTCACTTGCAGCATGCGGTGGACAAACCAATCAACCTACGAATAATAGTGGCAGCGCAAGCAGCGCACCTGCAGCAAGCGGGCAGAAGACGAAGCTTGCCTACTGGACGATTGACCGTCATGACGCTGACTATATGAAGGAAGTTATCAAAAAGTTCAATGAAACCAACAAGGACAACATTGAAGTTGAGATGACGGTTATGGCGGACAACTTTAACCAGTCGGTCGATATTGCTTTTGCAAGTAAACAAGCACCTGATATCTTTCGGACCAACGATTTCCCCGGCTTTGTGAAGAAAGGTTATCTATTGCCCCTGAACGATATGATGACAGAGGATATGAAGAAACGGTATAATAATCTACTTGTTGAAGATAGCAATATGGTCGACGGAAAAATTTATTCGCTTCCGAACACAGGGCAATATTGGAGATTAATCTATAACGTTGATCTTTTCAAAAAAGCAGGCATTACGGAACCGCCGAAAACGATTCAGGAAATGGTGGAAGACGCCAAGAAAATTACGGAAGCCGGCAAAGATATCGGAGCTTACGGTTTTGCGGAAAACTTCAAAAATCCAAGTTCTGCCTTCTCTCGGATTGCCAACCCTATCGGATCCTTCAGCGGAACGTCCGTGTTGGACGGCTATAATTACAAAACAGGTCAGTACGATTTTGCTGCTTATAAGCCTATTGTTGAGGCGCTTCGCCAAATGAAGCAGGACGGCAGTATGCTGCCTGGTGTTGAATCGCTTGACATTGATCCGCTTCGTGCCCAATTCGCAGCTGGAAAAATCGGTATGTATTTTAATCACTCGGGTGAACCTGCTGTGTATCAAAGCCAATTCCCGACCCAAATTAATTGGAGTGCGGCTCTGCCCCCAACGATTGACGGGAAACAGCAAGGAACTGTAGCGGTTGCCAATACGGGGAATTATATTGGAATTAACAAAGACACTCCTAACAAAGATAAAGCATGGAAATTCTTGGAGTACATCTATAATCTGGACTTCCAAAAGGCATATCACGAAAAAGGTCTTGGCATCTCGATTGTGCCGGATGTGAACGCCACTGCGAATAAGCCGGCTATGCCAGGTATTGAAGGTTTCTTGCCTACGAAGTTCGACGCTTTATATGCAACGACTCCGACCGGCGTAGCAGAAACCAAGGTGGAAGGAACAAAATTAGGGAACGTCATCATTAAATACATGCTTGAGGGCGGAGACTTGGACAAGCTTTTGAGCGATTTGAACACTCGCTATAATGCGGCATTGGACAAAGCGCGTGCGGCGGGAGAAACGAAGATGAAGGCGGATCCGAATTTTGATCCGGGCAAACTGCAGGGTAGTCTTGCCAAATAGGCGCAAAGTTTAATGGATACAATAGGTAAGGGGCGCGCGGCCTAAAGCAGCGCGTCTCTTCCTTATTATTGTGCGGAGAAGGGGGAAACAGCTTGAACAAATGGTATTATCGGCTTTCGCTCCGCCGGAGGTTATGGTTCTTGGTTCTGATATTGACTGTCGTCTCCATCGCAATAACAGGAATGATGTCGTACTGGATTGCCTTTCGATCAACAGAAAGTGAAGCCTTTATTTCCAGTCAAAATACACTCAATAAAACAGCGCGCGTGTTTGACGAGAAGCTTAGACACATCATTGTTACGACTTCTTCCATGATGCTCAGCGACCCCTTCAAGAACGCTATGGAAGATGTTGTTTCGAATCATTCGGCTTCCTATTATACGCGGTTATCATCTTTACAGACGCCTCTAGGGCAAATGAAACTCATAGAGCCTTCGATTCAGTCCATTTTGATTTACACACCTGTTGGCGAGATGTATGCCACGAATGATCTTCGTAACGGACAGATTCGTTTCAAAGATACGCTATTCTCCCAATATCTGAACACAACCGAACGTGTCGTATGGCTGGAAGATCACGAGGATCCGCTTTTTTCAGGAAAGTCGAGAGTGATTTCGTTGATCATGAAGCCCGTTACAGAAGCGGACGTTCGTGATGTATATGTTGTCGTTAACGTCAAGGAAGAGGCCATTAGCAAGGTTGTCACAGATGGTTTATTGGATCAAACCAAAAACTATTATCTCATATCAAACAAAGGTGAAACTGTTCTTCCGCTAAGCGGCAATACACCTCCCTTTCAAGGTGACTCTTCTTTTTTAGAGCAGCTGAAGAACCAGGATCGTGGATTTTTCAAGCATGAACTCGCTGGTAAAAAGTATTTGGTTAACTATTCGAGGCTGACACTGGCGGACAATTGGACGATGGTCAGCATACAGACGCAGTCGGATTTGCTTCATCAAGTGAATCGCATCAAAACAATCACCCTCTGGATCATGTTATGCTGCGCTATATTGGCTTTCGTGTTATCAAATGTTATCTCGAGCTTTCTCCTGAAGCCGCTCCACAAACTGCAAGGTTTAATGAAGAAAGTGGAACAAAATCAACTCGATGTGCGCTTCACCAGTAAATATGAAGATGAAGTGACGCAGGTCGGGCTGAAGTTTAACCGCATGCTGGAGGAAATTTCTTCGCTGATTGAGGACGTCAAGGAAGCCGAATATGAGAAACGCAAAATGGAGGTCAAAGCGCTTCAGGCGCAAATTGATCCGCACTTTTTGTATAACACATTGAACACGATCATTTGGAAGTCGGAAACGTCTCAAAACCGGGACGTCACGGAGATGATTACGTCACTGTCTCTCTTGTTCCAGTTTGGCTTGAACGGCGGGAATGAGATGACCACTTTAGCGAAAGAGATGGATCACGTAAGGCAATATTTAATACTTCAGCAAAAATGTTACGAGGACTTGTTCGAGTATGCGATTGAGCTGACGGATCAGACACTACGGGATGTTCCGGTTTTGAAAATTATTTTGCAACCATTGGTAGAAAACTCCATCTTGCATGGCTTTCAGAGTATGGATAGGATGGGGAACATTCGGATATCCATCTCCAAATCCGAGTCTCATCTCATTCTACTGGTGGAGGACAACGGTGCAGGTATGGACGTCCCATCCGTCGATGCGGATATGCGGAGCGAGCAGGCGTCGAAGAAAAGCTACGCGCTTCGCAATGTGTATGGGCGACTGCGGCTTTACTACGGCAATAAAGCAGATATTCGTCTGAGCAGCGAGCCTTATGTCTCCACCACGGTGCAACTAACTATCCCATTGACAGGCGAGTGATGAAGCAATGACGACTGAACTTAGAATGTGCGTAATCGACGATATCAAAACCGTCGTGCAGGGCATTGCCAATCAAATCGATTGGGCCTCTTACGGTGTTTGCATCTCGGGTACTGCGAGCAATGGCGAGCAGGGGATTGAACTGATCAAACAAACGGAGCCGCACATCGTGCTGACGGACATTCGAATGCCCAAAGTAGACGGGCTGGAGATGACCAGACAGATCCTGGCTTGGTTTCCACGAACGAAAATTGTCTTTTTAAGCGGCTATACCGATTTTGAGTACGCGCAGGAGGCTCTTCGCTTAGGTGCGTTCGATTATATTGTCAAACCGTATACTCCCCAGAAAATTATCGATGTTGTGTTGAAGGCGAAGCAGTCCATTGAAGAGGAAATTAATGAAACACAACGGTATCGGGAAATGGAAAGAAAGCTGCGGGAAAGCTTGCCATTTTTGCGGCAGGAATATTTTCAACTGCTGCTGCAGTTCCGGACGACCCCTGAACAGGCCCAAAAGCGTTGGGATTTTCTGAATATTGGACTTGAGCGAGAGCGTTTCATTGTGATGTTGACGGAAATCGATCAGTTCAGCGAGCAAACAGATACGCTGCCTGTTCAGGAGGTCGAGCTCATCCGGTTTACCGTTCACAATATTTTGGAGGAAAGCTTGAGGGAGCACACCAAAGGCTTCGTTTTTCGGGATCATACGAACCGATTTGTCGCAATATTCAATCCTTCGGATGCTTATCATGCAGACGTCATCGCGGAAAAATGCCGCGAAAATGTCAATAAATACTCCCGATATACGATATCGATTGGGCTTGGAGAAGAAGTGCAGGAGATCCATCAGATCTCGTATTCGTATTCCCAGGCGTTCGCGGCCATCTCCTATAATTTCTATACGGGAGGCAATACCGTTTACACGTATCGGGATTTGAGCCCGGTCCATCAAACGTTGCCCCGCTACTCTCCCGAGAAGGAGAAGGAGCTGTTTTACTGCTTGAGGTCGGGAAATTTGCAAAAAGCGTGCAGCCTTGTAGATGAACTGTTTGAGGAAGCCGTTCATGCCTCGACGCCTCCTGCTCCCGAGGTAGTGAAAGGAATGTGTGATGAGCTGGCTTTTCTAATCAATCGGGTCTTTTCTGAAAAGCTAACGCGCGATGAGATGGAAGGGATTGAACGTTATTTGTATTCCATCAAAAATCTCTCTTCCTATAAGCTGAAAGAACTTCAAGAAAACATTAAGGAATTGTGCAGACTCGGCTGCGAATTCATTCAGAAACGCCACGTTGAAGATGTGAATCAAGTAGTTGAGCAAGTCATTGCGCATATCCGGCAGAATGTCTCTTCAAACATGACCGTTAATGATTATGCCAAATTGGTTTATTTGAGCGGCAGTTATTTTGCTAATCTATTCAAAAAGGTGACGGGGATGACGGTTACCCAATTCGTAACGACGGAGCGGATGGAGCAGACAAAAGCGATGCTGCTTGAAGGAAAGCAGGTTCAAGAGATTGCTCAGGCTCTGGGGTATGAAGACAGGCGGCATTTCAGTGAATTGTTTAAGAAGCATACGGGTATGACTCCCTCAGAATTTAAACAGCTGTATATAAAATAAAAGTCTAGCAAAAAGAGGTGCTTGATATGCGTCAAAAATATTCCTATCTTCCTCCGAAGAACGGATATCCCGAGTGGAACAATAATCCGGAGATTTTCCAATTGAATCGAATGAAAGCTCATGCCACTTTAATGCCCTACGCTTCGATAGAAGAGGCGCTTAAAGGGGACAGAAGCGCATCCAGATCCATGGTTTCACTTAATGGCATGTGGCAATTCAGCTTTGCCGAAACCCCGGATCAGCGTATTAGGAATTTTTACGAAATGGGCTATGATACCAGCGGCTGGGATACGATTCAAGTTCCGGGGCATTGGCAGCTTCAAGGTTACGATTACCCGCAGTACACGAATGTTAGATATCCTTGGGAAGGCAAAGAGGATATTAAACCCCCTTTTGCACCGACGAAGTATAATCCTGTTGGCTCTTATACACAAACGTTTACAGTGCCAAGTGGATGGAAGGATCTACCTGTTTATATTAGTTTTCAAGGTGTGGAATCAGCCTTTTACGTCTGGGTGAACGGTGAATTGGTCGGGTACAGCGAAGACTCGTTTACTCCTGCGGAATTTGACCTGACCCCTTATGTGCATGAAGGTGAAAACAAATTGGCTGTAGAGGTCTATCGGTGGTGCGACGCCAGCTGGTTGGAGGATCAGGATTTCTGGCGGATGAGCGGGATTTTCCGCGATGTTTACTTGTACAGCACGCCGAGAGTGCATATTTACGATTTCAGTGCTGTAGCGGATTTGGACGACGAATATCGGCACGGCCTTTTGAACATAAAGGCAACGGTGACGAATGCGTTCAGTGAACATTTAGACAGGCACATGCTGGAAGTCAGCCTTTATGATCAGGATGGGAATCTTGTACAAGCATCTTTGTCCGCGGACGTAAGGTTGGACGGTGAGAATGAGCAGGAACTTCATCTTCGCACTATGCTTAATGACCCACTGAAGTGGACGGCCGAGACTCCGAATTTGTACTATTTGGTTCTATCGTTGAAAGATTCATCCGGGGATTTAGTTGAAGCGGTGAGCTGCCGCATCGGGTTCCGCAGATTTGAGTTGATCGATGGGCTGATGAAGATTAACGGCAAACGAATCGTGTTCAAGGGTGTAAACCGTCATGAGTTTAACTGCGATACAGGCCGCGCCATTAACTACGACGATATGGTTCGCGATATTCAGCTGATGAAAGCCTATAATATCAACGCTGTTCGTACTTCGCATTATCCGAATCATCCGCTTTGGTATGATCTATGTGATGAATATGGGCTGTATGTCATTGACGAAACCAACCTTGAGACGCATGGCAGCTGGTCCAATTTCCAAGAGGAGGAAGGCTGGACGGTCCCTGCGAGCAAACCGGAATGGACGGCAAATGTCATAGACCGAGCGAATTCTATGCTGCAGCGGGATAAAAATCATCCTTCGATCATCATCTGGTCACTGGGCAATGAATCTTGGGGCGGAGACAATTTTATTAAAATGCACGATTTCTTCCGGTCCAACGATCCAACTCGGTTGGTTCACTATGAAGGTGTCACGCGCTGCCGGAAATCTGACGCAGCTTCTGACATGGAAAGCCAAATGTATACACTTCCTAGTAAAGTGGAGGAGTATGCACTTACCAACCCTAAGAAACCTTTTATTCTATGTGAATATAGTCACGCGATGGGGAACTCGAATGGGAATCTCTTTAAATATAGCGAGCTTTTTGAGAAGTATCCCATTCTCCAAGGCGGCTTCATCTGGGACTGGATTGATCAAGCCATCCGCACGAAAACCTCAGAGGGTACCGAGTATCTGGCTTACGGAGGGGATTTCGGTGATACCCCTAATGATGGCACCTTTTGCGGGAATGGTCTTATTTTCGCAGATCGCAGTGTAACTCCTAAATTAGTTGAAGTGAAGAAATGCTATCAAAATGTGAAGTTTGAGATGATAGATTTGGAGCAATGCCGCATTCGTGTAAAGAACAACTTCCTGTTTACGAACTTAATCGATTATGATTTGAAATGGGAATTGGCGAAAAATGGTATAAGTGTGGATGAAGGGTACGTTTCGCTAGCAGTGGAAGCGGGTGACACGGCAGAGATTACACTTCCTATTGGGCTGCCAATGAACGTGAACGATGGTGAGGAGTGTACATTGATGGTTCAATTGCTAGAGAAGCAAGATAGAGCTTGGGCGGATGCCGGGCATGAGGTTGCATTCGAACAGTTTTTGCTGCCCGTTGTGACGCAGGCTGTGCCATCCCCTGAAGTTGGGGAGTTGCGTACGGAGGAGTCGGAGACGTCTTTTACAGCGTTTGGTTCCGATTTTAGCGTGACGTTCAGCAAGTTGACCGGAGATTTGAGTTCCTATTCGTATAAAGGCGTCGAGCTTATGAAAGAAGCTCCGAAGCCAAACTTTTGGCGTGCCAGTATCGACAATGATAAAGGCAATAAGCTCCCGGAACGAAGCAGGACTTGGAAGGAAGCCGGACAGGAGCGTAAGCTTCATGTCATGCATATACATTCCTACGCGGATAAGGTAGAAATAGCGGTTGAGTACATGTTGCCAACGACACACAGCACGTCTTGCAAACTGTTCTATGTCGTGAGAGGGGACGGCACGATTCAGCTGAGTGAGGAACTGCAGCCTGGTCCTAACCTGCCGGAAATTCCTGAGATCGGTATGCTGTTTCAGCTGGATGCCAGCTTTGAGAACCTGGCATGGTACGGCAGAGGCCCGCATGAAAATCATTGGGACCGTGCGGAGAGCGCAAGGTTGGGGATCTATCAAGGGAAAGTTGCCGACCAGTATGTGCCGTATCTGCGCCCTCAAGAGTGTGGGAACAAAACCGATGTAAGATGGGCTGAGCTGACCCGTGCCGATGGACTTGGCTTACGGATTGAAGGAGCCAGGGCTGTGGAGCTGAACGCGCTGCCTTACACACCGTCTGAGCTGGAAGCGCACGATCATATGTATAAGCTGCCTCCTAGTGACAAAATCGCGCTGCGAGTTAACTACCGGCAAATGGGGGTCGGCGGCGATGATAGTTGGATGTCGAAAACACATCCGGAGTTTACCCTTTATGCAAACCGCAGTTACGCATATAGCTTTTCTTTTAAAGGTATAACGCACTAATTGAATAGGGGGAAAGGCAATGACACTACAAGCATCGATGATTGTGGACAAAGACTTTATTCTCGATGAGGTTGATCCGCGGATTTATGGTTCTTTTATCGAACACTTAGGACGTGCGGTATATGGAGGCATTTATGAACCCTCCCATCCGACAGCAGATAAGCGCGGATTCCGCCGGGATGCCTTGGAAGTTATTCGGAGATTGCAGGTTCCGATTATTCGATACCCTGGCGGGAACTTCGTATCCGGCTACAACTGGGAGGACGGCGTTGGCCCCCAATCGGAGCGCAAACGAAAGCTGGAGCTGGCTTGGTGGACGACAGAAACCAATCAAGTTGGAACGAATGAATTCGCCGATTGGGCTAAGCTTGCGGGTACAGATGTCATGATGGCCGTTAATCTTGGCACGCGTGGTGCAGATGATGCGCGCAACCTGGTGGAATACTGCAACCACCCGTCTGGCTCCTATTGGAGCGACCTCCGAATATCCCATGGCTATAAGGAGCCTCACCGGTTCAAAACATGGTGCTTAGGCAACGAAATGGACGGCCCATGGCAAATTGGCGCAAAAACTGCGGTAGAATATGGCCGCTTGGCCAATGAAACGGCGAAAGTCATGAGATGGGTGGATCCAAATCTTGAGCTTGTCGCGTGCGGGAGCTCCAGCAGCGGCATGGCGACCTTCGCTGATTGGGAAGCTACGGTTATGGATCTGAGTTATGATCAAGTAGATTTTCTATCCTTGCATACGTATTACAACAATAACGAAAACAATTCGGAGAATTTTCTTGCCCGTTCACTGGAAATGGATCAATTCATCAGCACGGTTGCTTCCATCTGTGATTATGTCAAAGCCAAGAAGAGGAGTAAGAAGAAGTTATACCTTTCTTTGGACGAATGGAACGTATGGAATTCGATTGGCACCAGCCGTGCTACGGAGCGATGGCAGATTGCACCGGCCGAATTCGAGGACACTTACACCCTGGAGGATGCCCTTGCCGTCGGCTGTTTTCTGATCACCATGCTTAAGCATGCCGATCGGGTAAAAATGGCGTGTATGGCACAATTGATTAATGTCATCGCACCTATTATGACTGAGAACGGCGGGCCTGTCTGGCTGCAAACGACGTATTATCCTTATCTCCATGCATCTCTTTACGGCAGGGGAAAAGTGCTGCATCCTGTTATCCGGTCGCCGAAATACGACTCCAAAGACTATACAGATGTTCCGTATTTGGAAGCCATCAGTGTTTATAACGAGGAACAGAGTCAAATTACGGTTTTTGCTGTGAATCGTCATCTGAGCGAAACGCTTGATCTGGATATCAATCTTCGCAGCTTCCGTGAAGTTAGGTTAGTTGAGCATTTGGTGCTTGAACATGACGATCTGAAAGCAACCAATACCAAGCTTCATCCGGAAAATGTGATCCCTCATAATCAAGGAACTGCAAGAATGGAAGAAGGGCATGTTCAGGCTAGGCTATCTAAGAGCTCATGGAATGTGATTCGTTTGGACGTTATCAAGGAATAGATAATAAACAAGGTCAGTCGACGTAATGTCGATTGACCTTGTTTGTATTAGCCGTTTGTGAGAAGGATAGTAAGCCTGCCGGCTTCCACCTGAACGTGACACTCTCCGTTATGGTCGGGGGAGTAGGTTGTCTTGTCGTGCGGATTCAAAAGTGCTGCTCCAGCTTGGCAGTGGAATGTGTGCGGCTGTTCTGTCCCGTTCACAAACAAGTAGAACATGGTTTGTTCATCCCGGAGTATTTTGTACATCCGTATTTCAGAGCAATCGGCATCCGTTGGCAAAGATTGTATGACCATTGCGGATGCTTCGCGGGTTTTTGGATAGAGCAGAGTTAGATAATCTCGATTGCAATTAGAGCTGTTATCTCGGTCGGCATCATCACCGCCATCGCTGCTGCTAACACCGCCACCCTCACCGCCAAAATCGCTGCGAATTCGGAAGTGTTCCTGCACGGTTAGGGGATAGGCGCCGGATACGGCTCCGTGATCCTTAGATACTGAAATGCCGCTTGGCTCAATGAAAGTGACTTCCAATTTCATGTCATTTAAGCAATGGGCCGTGATCCGATTCTTCTCTATATCCGACAAGGTACTCATCGTATGCAGATTCCAGATGCTATTGTTCTCACTACGAATACGATCCCAAACCACATAAACATCAATGCCGGCTTTCACATAGGCAAAATGGCGATGGTAAGTTTCCGCATGGACATCTGGAATTTTGCTCCTAACATAATCGAGTTGATTCGAAAAGAAAACTTCCTCACAGAGGCTTTTCAGCGGGCCATTTTGTATGGTTCCTGCCTCGTCCATGAATTGAACCACGTTATGCGCATGTCCGTTTACATACCAGTGGCGGTCTCCATTGTAATATCCACCCGTTCCAGGGTCTAGCGTCAGTGGGGTACCGTTCGCCCATATGGAGAAATGGCCCTCATCGTGATGGGCATGATAGGTGAGCGGCGAAGATTCAAAAATGGCATAGTTCTCACGACCCCACACACTGGCATGTTGGCGTAAAATAATATAGCCCATCCCTGGATAGTGGACAGAAGTCAGCGCAGGAGCTTTTTGAGGAAGCTCTGGCTGTGGGTAGAGAAGTGCGAGCAGGGTACAGGGATAAGCACCCGTATCTCGGACCACGCCACCTCCATGCTGCCATCCCCACATCATTTCCCGACTAAGCGGTGAATCTATTGTGGCATAAAAGGGCGCTGCGTAAGCGAACATACGGAACCACTGGTCGTCAACCGTTGAATCGCCAACAGCAGGAGACAGCAGTTTAGGCTTCGAGTCCGGCCCGCCCTGAACGTTATCCTTCGGAGTCACCGTGTCGATTAAGAAGCGGTACATCTTTTTTACCTTGTCTCGTGACCAGTAGTCCACGCCCTTTAGTCGCTGCAGCAGCGTGAAAAATAGAAAGTACCTATGCAGCACAGCGCCATGGTAACGGATATTTTCAGGCCACGCGCCGTCTTGGTCTACGACATGTTCCAGCTGCCAATCGACGACAGCACAGGCATGGGCCAGATAGTCATCAGCGAGCTTCTCCTGAGGGAAAATGAGTGCGTAGATCCCAAGGCCAGTAGCGCGGTCCGCGTTCCAGTTGCTCCGTTTGCCTCCCTTTTCATCCGGAAACTGCTCCAGATTGAACCGATAATATGCGGTGTCCATCATCATTTCAGTAATATAGCGGAAGTTAGCATGGATGTCTGCGCTCTCATGTGGAAGTATGATGCCTGAGTCTGCAATCTGGTCGTATATGACCGATAACACCGCGATGCCTCGGCCTATATGAACGGCTCCGTAAGTATCATCCTCATGCCAGCCAGTCGCTTTGAAAATATCCATGCCTTGGCACATATCGGGCAGCATGTACAGCATCTTCCGTTTGGCCCGCTCTGCGTACTCCGTATTCCCAGTTACCATATAGACGTTTGCATCCGCTCCAGCTGTTTCCAGCAAGGCAGCCCAATTGGTCGGTGTTTTTCGGTTAAAGGAAGGCAAAGTATAGACCGCATCCACAGGCTGACCGGCAGCGTCCTGGAACTTCACTTCGATGGTTACACCGTCATCCGAGAAGTGTTGATCCAATCGAAGATTCGTCTGAATACTGTAGTGCTCCTTGGCATGCACAGGAATCGAATCTGTAATTGACAGACGCATGTGGTCGTTATTTGACAAGTTCTTCACGTGCAAGCACTGCCCTTGTCCGGGGGATTCGGAAGATTCAAGGGAAGTTGAGCTTGTAAAGGAGTACGGCGATGCTGCCCATCCTAATAAGCCGTGATCGAACCTGCCGTTTGCGAGCGGAATAGGCAGCCCTTTTTCCGAATGGGTAAGCTGTACTTGGTTGATCCAAACTTCTCCTTTTCCCCGAATATGTAAAGCGAACTTCAGATAGGCAGCGTTCTCCGGCGTTCGGAACACAAAAGGAACGGTTCGGAAAGCGCTTATCCGTTGAATAGGCAAGGACAATTCCTCATTGGCAAATGCATCCGACAACTTCCATTGCCGCTCATATTCCTGCCGCAGCTTAGGCTGCATGAGAATTCGATTGCGAATACCCTCTAACTGCTCCGCACCGTAGCAGGCGAAAGGACGATTGGCCGTCGCGATCTTAGATTGGTTTGTCATTTCAAGTACCCCCGAGTGGTTAATGCTTACTTATATAAACACTATATCACCTGCTTTTTTTTAGTGAGGGGGACAATCCATGTTAGGAAGGGGGGCAAATCAACTGAAATGATAACGTCAATTAAAAGCGCTGAACAAAATTATATCTTCACAAACGAACATATATTCGGTATTATGGAGATGGATTATTATTCCAAAATGAATTGGAGACTTCGAGATGATTAGCTTGGATAGAAGTACGATTCTTCTGTATAAAAAATTTACAGAGTGGACGAATACCTTGCCCGCATACAGGCACACCCTATTCTTTAATTTACATCATTCACGAATTTAATGATCATGACAAGCACCATAAAAATCAAATTTTAACGGTAATATAATTTTATAAAGCAAACATGTTAAAGGGTGGGGTAAGTGGAGATATACCTAATTGCCGCAATGGACAAAAACAGAGTCATTGGAAAAGACAATGACATTCCATGGAGGATCCCCAATGACTGGCGGTATGTTAACAAAATAACAAAAGGGCATACACTTGTATTGGGGAGAAGGAACTTCGAATCCATTGGAAAGGTACTTCCCGATCGTAGAAATATCATATTAAGTAGAGATACAGAGTTAAACATAGAAGGTTGTGAGATGGCGCATTCCATCCAAGAAGTTTTTGATTTATGCCAGAATGAAGAGAAGATATTCATTTTCGGAGGAGAACAGATTTACAAACTGTTTATGCCATATGTTAAAAAAATGTATGTAACAAAAATTCATCATGAATTTGAAGGAGATACCTTTTTTCCGGAAATAGATTTTAGTGAATGGAAGGAAGTATCCGTTGAGAAAGGGATAACTGACAGTAAGAATCCTTTCACTTATTTTTTTCATATTTACGAAAGAAATTAGGTTAGGTATGTTTATGTTTCTTTTTTAAGAGGTGGGGAGTGGAAAGATGGGGGTAAATTTTACAGCAACTTTTCAACATTCGTTGGATTTCAAATCTATTGAGGAATTTAAAGAAGAACTTGTTAAAGGTGATAGGTTTCCTAAAACGGTTCAATTTATATTACAAGTGAATGAACATAACCCACATCTTAGAAGAAATTGGTCAATAAATCGTGAACGAATTATTGAATCAATGAACTTCGATCCATTTGATCCAATCTTAATTGGAGATGAGGAATATATTGAAGTCTATGGTCCTGGAGGCTTTGACTTCATTTTTAATAGAAGTATTTGCGAATTTACCTCGTGTTTTAGGTGGTACAGTTTTTTGGTTAATCCTGACCTACAACAAGAACTTAGAAATATCTGCAAAGAGGTTGCTGATTACTTTGGTTACGATTTTTCAATTTATATTGGTGATAGTTACTGTACATTAGATTATGTTTTTGAAGGCCGCGATATGGATTATTTTAAAGAAGCTATAAAGAGGAGATTTGGTGAATCACAGGAGACACTTAAAGAACTTTTAGATAAAGCAGACAAAGAACGTAGTTCAGCAGGGTATTATATAGATAATTTCTCGGATATTGCAAACAAATCAACTGATCATAATGCTTTTTGTTAACTACCGAGAAGATGATAAGATAAGGAAATCCGTTGAAAAATTAAACTCTTTCGGGAGGAGTCAACTATGATTCAATCAATAGTTCATATTGCTCTAGTGGTAAAAGATTATGATGAAGCAATAGACTTTTATACAAAGAAGCTGAACTTCACTTTAGTTGAGGATACCTATCAACCTGAGCAAGATAAACGATGGGTAGTAGTATCCCCGCCAGGTTCAGTTGGCACCACGTTATTGCTTGCGAAAGCATCGAAAGAGGAACAAGATAGGTTTATCGGAAACCAGACGGGGGGTAGGGTTTTTCTGTTTTTAAACACGGATGACTTCTGGAGAGATTATAATGACATGGTGGCAAAAGGAATTGAGTTCGTTAGAGAGCCCAAAGAACAATCCTACGGTATTGTCGCCGTATTTAAAGATCTATATGGGAACCTATGGGATTTGCTTGAGTTAAATGAGGACCATCCTATTCATAAGAGAATAAAATAATTTCCATTGGAGCTACCCGCTAGTGAATAGCGTAAGTTCAAACAAACCAGGAGCAGATCGCCGCGGCAACTGCTCTTTTTCTCTTTGAGGATTGCAGGGTCAAACTCAACGAAGGGACGAAGCTTTTAATTTAAAGCCGTTCATACACGTATCCCAAGCTTGGTTAGATCCTCTCCAGTCTTCCCCTGGTGGTAGGAGCACCGAGCTAATTCCATCTAGCCCCCAAGACTCGTAAATCACATCTTTGCTGTCTTTCTGGTGGTTATTCACGATCAGAAGGTGGAATTTTCCATGTTTCAGCCTTTTTAATGCGGCATGCAGCTCCTGTGCTTCCTTTTTTGTAGCATTGGTTCTAATAAAAAGAAGGGGTTGACCTTGCATCGTTTTTAAAAAGCGATCTACACGTCGATTGAGCTTTTCTTTAAACGCGGGATAAGCATCACGCCATCGCGCCGCAGTGAGATAAAGAGGGAAGTCATGGAAAGATGTAACGCCACTTGCGTTATCTCTTATAACAAAGCATTCATAGGTAGTGCCAATGAGTTCAAGCTGGCTAAGTTCCATAAATCCTTTGAAACGATGATTTATCAAACGAACCACTTCCTCTGTCGAATCGGAAATAAACCAATCTAAAGGCCCCGCATATTTTCGTAAGCCCAGTCTTCTAAGTTGATGGGCTGTTTGACATGTAGAACCTAGACTAATGTAGGCTTTATAACCACCTAGGGAATCGCGCGATTTCATAACTTTCACTCCCTTTTCAACAACCGATCTCCTTCACAATGATGAGTAGAATTAAATTATGCAAAAATTAAATTTCCGCTTGGGCAAACGTGTAGTGCAATCTGTTATTTCACTACCTCAGAACAATAATTGAAAAATGAAGCAGAATATAGACTTATGCCCAAGCAATGATCACGTACCCAGCGTAGATTATACCGTAGTTAAAATTCACTTGAGGGGAATGACTAGATATGAGTGGTGCAAGTTGTGCTGGTTATGGTGTTAACAACGCAGCAGCTGTTCTGGTTCTTTTTATTCTTTTAGTTATTATCTTGATGACTTTTGCAATCTAACCTGACATCGCAAAAAACAAAAAACGGTCTTATCGCGAAATAGGAGCGATAAGACCGTTTTTTTGTCGTTTAGATAAAGCTGACAGGTTGGGTACTGGCTGGAAATATCAAAAAGGCCGCCCTTATTTTTCATCTAAGGGTGACCTTTTTATGGTTAATGAAGGTGAAATTTGAGTTGCTGTGGTGGGGTAATATATAAGATTCAACTTTAAAAATAATGCGTGGGCACATGGCTGGAATTTGCACTATTTTTTCGGGATGGTTTAAAAAGGGGATGACCCGAAAATCTTTATTATAAATGCCGGTTATTTATACTCGATTTGGTACATACGTCCAATCAATCATTGCGTAACCAACATATTTTATACCGTAGTGACATTTCACCAGAGGGGAATGAGTACACATGGGAGCAGTAGGTTATGGTGGTAGTTGTGCAGGTTATGGTAACAACGCAGCAGCAATTTTGGTTCTCTTTATTCTTTTGGTAATCATCACATCCGCATTTGTATGGTAATTTCTTAAAATGAAAAAAACGGCCCATTCGCGCAACAGTCGCGAACACGGGCCGTTTTTTCTCTTTGTTAAGGGAACCTGGGGCAGCTATTCCTAGCAAAATCAGCCGATTCCACGTGTTCGCGGAACTACAGGGCTCTATTTACCTGCCAATCTCCGTTTTCCCTGCCAAAACGGAGAAATAGCGGACGCTAGTTCCCTTCAGCTCCGAAATGGCCACTTTACGCTAAAATAGCGGCCTGTAGTGGCGTTAATTCTGTGAGTACACGGTAAGATTCGAATGTTTCTGTGTAAATCTCATGAAATTCTCATTTTTTATTGTTAAAGTCGTTCAATGGGATGATACTGTATAGAAAAACATCTTGATCTTCAAACTACTTGGGGATACATGCACTGGTAAACTTTAACTTAGGGATCAGGGAGATAACGATGAAACGAATATTGCTCATTGAAGATGAAAAAAACTTAGTCCGATTTATTCAACTGGAGCTGGAGCATGAATTGTTTGAAGTGCAGGCCGCTTATGATGGGAAAACCGGATTGGAATTAGCGCTTCAAGAAGAGTGGGACTTAATATTGTTGGATCTCATGCTGCCGGGACTTCATGGCATTGAGGTGTGTCGACGGATACGTGCAGCCAAGAAGACACCGATCCTGATGTTGACAGCCAGGGACAGCGTTGTGGATCGTGTATCTGGCTTAGATAGCGGCGCAGATGATTACATGCCCAAACCATTTGCCATTGAAGAATTATTAGCTCGAATAAGAGCTATTTTTCGCCGCACGGAGTTAGAAAGAAACGACACGCATGAGAAGCTTTCTTTTCAGAATATTACTGTCGATGTGGATGCCCGTATTGTATATAAGGATCAACAAATTGTTGCGCTTACGAAACGCGAGTTCGATCTATTAGTTATGTTCATGAAGAACCATAATCTTGTCTTAACACGTGATATGCTTTTGGATCAAGTATGGGGGTATGATTCTTTGGTTGAGACGAATGTAGTCGATGTCTATGTGAGGTATTTGCGAAACAAGCTAGGTTATAACGGTGAAACAAATTTAATTCACACCATAAGAGGAATAGGATATGTAATGAGATGATAGAACGTCTAACAATGATGATACGGCGCCTTCCGATCAAGTGGAAGCTCATGTTTGGGGCTACCGCGTTAATCTTTTTGATATTTGTTACCTATAATTTTGCTCAATACATAGTGCTTAAACAATGGATGCTGAAACAAGAGAAAGATCAAATTCAAGTGAGTATGATTCAGCTTGAAGACTATTTTAACGAGAAATTGACTAGGACAGAGACTTTGCAAATCTCAGATAGCAGATCTTATTTAGAGAAGATTATTGGAAAAAATCAAATGATACGTATCCTTGATAAGGAAGGGACTTCATTACTGACTGTTTCAAACCATTTTGACGAGAACTGGGTTTCACGGAAACCAACTAGCTCTCAAGAGCTAACCGACATTACCCATCAGGAAGAGCACATTTTAATATACAGGAGTCCACTGATTACCTCTGCCTTTGTTGGGACTATCGAGCTGGCAAGTAATTTGGAAACATTCGATCATTTTAGCGAGACGATTTTGTGGGTAATGGCAGTCGGTGGGGTACTGGCTATTTTTATTAGCGGACTCGGTGGTTTAGCCATTGCGCGGCAGTTCATGCGTCCGATTCGAACGTTGGCATCAACGATGCAGAACGTCCAAGAGAATGGACTTAAGGAACGAGTTGTGCAGATAGAAAATGGGGACGAATTATCCAGTTTGGCGAAACTTTTTAATGAATTGATGGATCAACTGGAAGTATCCTTTCGTCAACAGAAACAGTTTGTTGAAGATGCTTCCCATGAGCTTCGAACGCCTATAACCATTTTGGAGGGGCATTTATCGCTCTTAGATCGCTGGGGCAAATCCGATCCTGTTGTGCTCGATGAATCACTGTCAGCATCTCTGCAAGAGGTTAGGCGTTTGCGAGGTATTGTTCAAGAATTACTGACATTAACGAGAGCAGAGTCTCAATTCTCATATGAAAATAGAGAGCCAACCCAACTTGAACCTATTATTCATGAGACGATAAAAAGATTGGAGCTACTCCACCCGGATTTTGTATTTGAGCTGAATTTGGTGAAAATTAGAGATGTTTTCATATCAATACGCCCACTGCATATGGAACAGATTCTCTTAATTATTTTGGATAATGCCGTCAAATACACGAAAGAAGATAAAAGAATTTTAATTGAAGGAACAACATTTAAAAATGAAGTTGAAATAACCATCTTAGATCATGGAGTTGGTATTCCCAAGGAGGATCTGGCGCATGTGTTCGACCGTTTCTATCGTGTGGATAAAGCAAGGAGCCGTGAATTAGCAGGAACTGGACTTGGGTTAAGCATTGCTAAGCGTCTCGTCAATAATTATCAGGGAGAAATAACGGTCAGCAGTCAGGAGAAAGTTGGAACAAAAATAAGTGTGAAGTTTCCAAAATTGTAATTTTATATAGGTATGTTTCTCATTTTCCTCTCATTTTCATCATGTAAAGTTATTGTAATGTCGTCTTTGCGGCATCTACTATAATTAAAGGATTGATGAAAATGAGTTTCGCTCAGTTGGATTATCAGTTGTTTCAAATGGTTAATGGATTAGGACGCACGATGGATGTTCTAAATCCCGTTATGCGTATGTTTGCTTCTTATGCTGAGTACGTATTTTACATTGGCATAGTGATTTATTGGTTTACTAGGCATCAAATCCAACGCCAAATGGTTGCGCAATCGCTTCTTTCTGCCTGTGTAGTATTTGCATGCAGCGGAATTATCGGACATTTCTTCTATCGAGACCGTCCTTTCGTAACACATACGGTGCTTCAATTGATTGAACATCCAGCGAATGCTTCATTTCCAAGTGACCATGCAACCGGGGCTTTTGTCATTGCGGCTTCCATTTGGATTTTCCGTAGAAAAGAAGGAATGGTTTGGCTTGTCTTAGCGGCGTGTATTGCTTTTTCGCGAGTATGGACAGGGGTTCATTACCCATCAGACGTTTTGGCGGGAGCAGTGCTTGGCATAGCTGCCGCGGCTGTTGTACATCAATTATTAAGCAGGGTTCCAAAAGCGCAAAACATTCTATTCCAAGTAATTCATTGGTATGAAGTTGTGGAGAACAAGGTTTGGAAGAAGAAACTCTTAAGCGAATATTCAACGAAACTATAAGTCTCTATAAATCCGTTCAAGTGATGAGCGGATTTTTATTTTTTTGAATAAATGGATAGTTAAGAAAGTTTTAAGAATTGGTTCATAAGCGTTTCATTTTTGTTGCCTATGATTTAGTTGTAAGCCCAATACCAAAAAGGAGAGACTTTGAGCACCTCTCAAAGATCGCTCCCTATATTAGGAGGAAATCATGAATAAAAAGTGGATCATGTTAGGCAGTGCTGTTGGGATTAGTAGCATCGTTATGGTGACAACTGGGTTTAGCGCAATGGCGAGTACATCAGGGTATGAAGCCTATAAATCAGCGCTTAAAAATACCAAAACGGTGCAAAATGTTGCTGTACAAGCAGAAGCGGCGTTACAAGATAATGGAGCAGTGCTTGCTAGTGCGAGTGGAAATTTTAAGGTAAGTCTAGATTCGAAAACAGCAAGCGGAAACGCAGATGTAGCAGTGGGCGGCACACAGCAAGCACTTAGCTTCTATAAGGAAGCGAACCAAACAGTACTTAAATCAGCTGCCAGTGATGTGTATTTCGTGAAACAAGAGAACGAGAAGAAACATAAAACCGAGAATAAGCTGAATGAAACGGAAATTCCTCAGCAAGCTGAAACGGTCATTGATGCGTTAGTCGGGAATCTGAAAGACTATGTAGCTGTTGATACGAAGGACGATGGTTCCAAAGACATTTCGATACAACTGGATAACGCGCAAATTCCAACTGTAGTCAATGCATTGGCGCCAATCGCTATTAAAGAAGCTACTAAGACCGAACACGACGGCGAAAAAAGTGATGATGCTGTTCAGGCGAATGCTCTACCATTTCAAGAGGATTTTCTGAAAAATGCAGCTCCTCAACTGACCCAAGACATCAAAATTGAACATGTATCGATTAAAGCAACAGTGAATTCAAGTAATTATCTTACTCATCAAGAAGCAGATTTAACTGTATCTGGCAAAGATGATGCCGGCACAGCACACCAAGTGACTCTGCACCTTCAAGCGAATCTATCAGATTATAATCAAACAACACCCGAAACCGTTGATCTTACTGGAAAAACGGTGCAAACGTTGAAACACGATCACCAAGGTAAGCAAAATCAATAATGGTTTACGCAAGTTAGATGCTCATGCAGACAGGCTTCCCTGTTGAAGCTTGTCTGCTGTTCATGAATGGGGGAACCAAATGAATATCATTTTAGAAACAACTAATCTATATAAAGAATATGGCAATAAACGCGGAATTCGTGATATGACGCTTCGGCTATATGCTGGGGATGTGTATGGTTTACTCGGGCCAAACGGTGCAGGGAAAACGACTTTTTTAAAATTGATAACGGGTTTAATTCGACCGGATCAAGGAACAATTACTTTGTTTAATCATAAAATTCCCGAACATTTTGAAGCGGGTATGCAGCATGTAGGCACGATGGTTGAATCGGCGGATTTTCATGATTTTCTTACAGCAAATCAGTATTTAGCATTAGTAGCTCGGTTCTACCCAGCTGTTGTATCGAAACGAATCGAAGAAGTATTGGATCGTGTAGGCTTACTTAAAGTACGCAAAGAAAAAATTAAAGGCTATTCAACAGGGATGAAACAAAAATTAGCGCTTGCCGCGGCTATATTACCTGAACCGAAACTCGTCATATTAGATGAGCCTACGAATGGATTGGATATTGAAGGAACCGTCATGTTTCGAAAATTAATCAAGCAGTTGTCCACGGAAATGGGAACCTCATTTCTAATTTCGAGCCATATGATTCACGAGTTAGAACAGTTATGTAATCGAGTTGGGATCGTTATAGGGGGGCAGTTGAGAAGAGAAGGATATGTCTCTGACTTATTGCAAAAAAATCAATCCTTGGAGCAATTCTATATCGATGAGCTTCAGCTTCCAAAGGAGGACAACGCGAGTGCATAGATGGCGTGCTGCTTACCTTAATGAACTTTACTTAATGTTTTATCGAAAAAAAGTCGTGATGTTTGCTATTATTTCAGCTCTATTGCCGATCATACTCGCTGTTTCACTTCAAGCATTACAGCCTTTTCTTGGACTTTTTGCAGTTAGCCAGTCTTTTCCTATTGAGATGCTATCGATTTATACGAGCATTTGGATTCCGCTCTTGATTTTAACCATCACGGCTGATTTATTTCCTGGCGAAGTAGGGTCCAGAACGATGAAACTTGCTTTACTACGACCCAATTCACGTTTTCAAGTCTATGTAACAAAAGCGGCTGCTCTTGTCACCTGTATGGCTGGAATCCTGATTGTACTCGGCATCGTAACCTCTATTTGTAGCTTTTTTGCTGGAACAACATCCAGTTTCACGGAAACATTGGGAATGTTGAAAGCCTATGTTGCTGCTTTTGTTTCTATGGTAGCCATATCGTCCTTGTTTGTATTTGTTGCCCAGTTTTTCAAATCAGCCAGCGGATATATGGTTTTTGCACTCATTCTTTTTGCAGTAGCTAAGATAGCGCCCTTCTTGCTGCACAATTTCGCTGCCTTTTCACCAACATCGTATACAGATTGGCATATGTTATGGTTAAGTCCGTCCGTTTCCAATGGTAAATTAGTAACGACTTCACTTTTCCTGATTTCAAGTTGCATGTTGTTTATGGCACTAGGTTACTATAAATTCGATCGAAAAGAAGTATAAATAAACGGGGTCTGCACATGTCAATTCGTCTAAAATTATTACTTTCCTATGCAGCCATGCTGCTAATTCCACTCGTAATGATGATGATCACAGCCATCTTATTAATCGTGGTATTCCGTGGAGACTTCCAAGGTATTCGCGAACAAGTGAGCTCCGGGGTCGGACTATTCGAGAATCAGAATCTAGAGCATACGTTCAAGGAAATGAAACGAACATCGGAGAAAAATCCGGCCATGCTTGCCGACCTGACTTATCTGGCAGACATCGATCAAGAACTGCAAACCAATAACTCAAGGATGATTGTACGAAAAGATAATACGTATGTGTATGTATCTCCAACCTTAGAAAATTCGGATGTACTTCAGCAATTGCCGGCATTTAAGCATCCTGGCCATCCGGAACACGAAGATGCCAAACATATTGGGAATGAATTACTGGAGATTAGTTCTTTTGATTTTTATTTTACTGGCCAGCAATCTGGAAGTGTCTTTATTATTACGACTGTTAATCCGTTAGTTAATTTTATACAGAAATTTTTCCCGGCTCTTTTTATAACGCTCCTTATTATATTAGTTTTGACGCATAGCTCATTAACTTATTTTGTTTCTAGAAGTATTATTTCACCGCTAAGCAAGTTAAAGAATGCAATGAAAAGGATCCAATCCGGTGATCTGGATTTCCAAGTTCAGATAACAAGCACGGATGAGATCGGGCAGCTCAGTATAGCCTTCGAACAAATGCGCAAGCAGCTGAAAGAATCCATTCAAACGCAAGTTCAATATGAAGAAAACCGAAAAGAATTGATTTCTAACATCTCGCACGATATTCGGACCCCGCTTACGGCGATTAGAGGTTATATCGATGGACTAGGTGATGGAATTGCGGATACCACGGACAAAAGACAAAAATACATCGAAATCATTTCATCCAAAGCGGAAGAAATGGATCATTTAATCGATGAATTATTTCTTTTTTCTAAACTGGACTTAAAGCGAGTGCCGTTTAACTTTGAAGTCGTAAACTTCTCCGATTTTCTAGTGGATTGGTCGGACGAACTTGAATTTGAACTCCATAAAAAAGGCATCCATTATAAGTCGGATATCACAGTTGACCAGCAGACACTGGTTTCCATAGATCGAGACAAAATAAGACGTGTTTTTTCTAACATTGTAGACAATTGCTTGAAATTTATGAACAAATCGGAAAAGTCCATCACTTTGCAAGCAAAGAATGCAGGGACAAGTGTCATTATTGAAATTAGGGATAATGGGGCTGGTGTAGAAGCAGAAGCACTCCCATATATTTTTGATCGCTTCTACAGGGCAGATCCTTCTAGGAACAGCAACAATGGGGGAAGCGGGTTAGGGTTAGCGATTTCCAAACAAATGATCGAGGGGCATGGCGGCGCCATTAGCGCACACAGTATGAAAGGCGAATGGACTTGTATTACGATAAAATTACCGCAAAAGCTGCGTAAAGACGGTGGAAATGAATGAAACGGGTACTTATTGTTGAAGATGAACAGCTCATTGCAGAACTTGAACGTGATTATTTGGAGGTAAATGGATATAAGGTCGATATCGCAACTGACGGTGAACAAGGACTTAGATTGGGTCTTAGTGGAGAGTTCGACTTAATCATCCTGGATGTCATGCTGCCTTTGTTAAATGGATTTGAAGTATGCAAGCAAATTCGTGAGAAATATCAGATTCCAATCTTGATGGTAACCGCCAAAAAAGAGGATATTGATGTTATTCGCGGACTAGGTCTAGGGGCAGATGATTATATTACGAAGCCCTTCAAACCCGGTGAATTAGTAGCAAGGGTTAAAGCACATTTAGCACGATACGAGCGATTAATTGGTACCAAAGAAAATAAGGATGAGATTCGCATTCAGGGACTTTTAATTGATAATAGTTCCCGTCGGGTATTTGTTCATGATCAGGAGATCAATATAACAACCAAAGAATTTGATTTGCTCTATTTTCTAGCTACGAATCCAAATCGAGTATTTAGTAAAGATCACCTATTTGAACGGATTTGGGGATTTGATGCTATGGGAGATGCCCAGACGGTTACGGTTCATATCCGTAAATTAAGAGAAAAAATTGAAGTCGATCCATCCAATTCGCAATACATTGAAACGGTATGGGGAGCAGGTTATCGGTTCCGGTTATAAAAGTATGTGATGAAAGGTGGTAGGCATATGATACCATTTAATCCTCGTGTTTTAATCCTTACGGCTAATTATGGGAATGGACATCTCCAGGCTTCTAAAGCATTGTTACAGCAATTTAATCAGCAAGGTGTGGAGAACGTGAAGATTGTGAATCTAATGAAGGAAGGCCATCCATGGATCCATTCGATTACATCTACGTTGATTAGCAAAAGCACGAAAGTTTCGCGGCTAGGAATTGACTATTATGGTTGGAGCTATTATTTGACACGGGAAACCAAAGAAACGGCCTTATTTCAGAAGTCGATGACCTATTTAGGGCAAAAGAAGCTGAGAGAGATTATACACGAAGAACGTCCGGATGTAGTCGTCAATACGTTCCCCTTCGGTGCATCTCCAATCGTTTGTAGTTCCATGGGGATTAAAAATTATACCGTGCTTACGGATTATGCATTACATGCTAGTTGGCTTCATCCGAAAGTCGATCGATATTATGTGGCAACGGAAGACTTAAAAAAGCAAATCATTGAAAGAGGAATTAGCAAGGACCGAATAGATGTTAGTGGAATTCCGCTCAGGCAAGAGTTCGCCAATACGAGGATTCGTGCAAGAAATCAGCAGAAGAAAATCATTCTTATCATGGCCACAGATAGCGGTGTAACAAGTTATATCGAGGAAATGATGCGCACGCTTTTTCATTTGGATAATTGTCAATTGGTTGTTGTTTGTGGTCATAATGAGAAGTTAAAACATAGATTGGAAGTGGAGTTTGCAGCTTATAACGGGATAACCATTCATGGGTTTGTTGATAATCTTCATGATTGGATGGCGCAAGCTAGTTGTATGGTAACGAAAGCAGGCGGACTAACGTTGACAGAGGCCATAGCCTTAAGAGTGCCGGTTTTCATTTATAAGCCTAATGGCGGGCAAGAGAAGGAAAATGCTCTATATTTATCACGCCGCGGCGTAGCTTCAATCTCAAATAAAATGGAAGAACTTTCGAAAAGTATTCAACATTTCATTCATCATCCTCAAAAATATGAAGAAATTCGGGATCATATGGAGGGATTACACCGAAGTCATGCAGCAGCTCATATCGTAAAAGATATCATGCATCATTGGAATGGCCAATTCATGTTAGCGTCAATTTAGAATGGGGAGGCATGATTCAAATGAAAGAGATTCTTGATAATTTTTTAGAAGAGATCCATGAGCTAGAGGGGAAAATCGTTCATCTGATCCATCGATCAAACTTAACCATAGAGGAGAAACAATTCATTTTGGAACATATCCTAATCATCCCAGGAAAAAAGGAAGATCATGATGAATGTAAAGCTATTTCATGACAGATGCAAAAGTCTAAGCCAAAACCTCCAAGTCCTAAAACGGGTTGGAGGTTTTCAATTTGGGGATGGTAACGATGACTTCTGTTCCGTTATGCCGATCGCTGGTTATTTGAATTGTGCCTTGATGTAAACTGACAATGCATTTAGCTATGGCTAAACCTAAGCCTGAACCGCCGGTTTGTCGGCTTCGGGATCGATCTACGCGATAGAATCGTTCGAAGACGAAAGGCAATTCTTCTACAGGAATGCCTATGCCATCATCCACAATGCGTATACAATGATTTGAATCTGTTTGAGAGAGGTATATCCGGGTGTGATGTGTCATGTACTTCATCGCATTATCCAAAATAATAAAGAGGACTTGTTTGATTTGCGGTCGATCTGCTTCCATCAGCATGCTGCTTTCGGAGGGGATAAGTATGAATTCTTTGTTGGAGAGTGGCTGAAGAAGTTGAATGTTCTCTTTACATAGTGTGACAAGATCAAATAAGGACAGCGTTAATTTAGGTTCATGGTCGAGTTCAGCCAATTCAAGCAATTGATAAGTAATGTGTTTCATTCGCTTGCTCTCGTCATGAACAGCGTTAAGAGCTTCCATATGAAGGTCTAAGTTTTCAAAACCCCATCTGCGAATGAGAGACGAATAGCCTTCAATAATCGTGAGTGAAGTCTTAAACTCATGTGAGGCATCCGATATAAACTGCCGCTGTTTCTTCATGCTTATCTCAATCCGTTCCATCAAATGATTAAATGTCTCAGATAATTGATAGAGCTCATCCTTTGACTTTCGATTCAAAGGTAGTTTGGTAATCGCAAGACTCGTTTCGATTTCTTTCATCGTCTGAATCATACGGGATAGCGGTAAGAATAACAGTTTGGACAATAAAAAACTAGCAGATAGAGAGAGCAGCATAGCAGCAAGCGTTACGATGCCAATAATACCAACCAATCGGTATAAGCTTTGGTCAAGCTCTATTGGTTCCCTAATGATTTCTAATGTTCCGATGATTTCTGTTCCTTGGCGAATGGGTGTTCGAACAATCATAACGGTCTGTTCATTAAGTTTTTGCGAATAAGTCTCTTGTGTATCCATGTGTTGTGGCGGAATAACGGCTAATTCGTCATTGTTGGCTACTTGGTTTATCACCTTAGAAGAAAGATCAAGTGAGCGAATCATGGCGTGATCGGGTAGATACCTTCTTAATATTCGGTTGTTATCTTCTTGAAGCAATTCCATAGGACTTATATGCGTGAGCATTTGGTTAGCTTTAAATTGAAGCGTTTCGAGCTCTTCCTCTTTTTCATACTGTGCATAAAGATAGTAAATAATAAAGGTAAGCGGTATTAGAATGCTAATTAACCAAAAGAATGAAAGCAGGGAAGCTTTAGTCTTAATTTTCATGTCAATTAGACCTCCAAGAGGTACCCAATACCACGGATGGTCCGAATGTTCGGATAAGGTGCAAGTAGCTTTTTGCGGACATACCTTATATATACATCCACCAGATTTGAATTTCCTAGGAAATCGTAACCCCATACATCGTTCATGATTTGTTCCCGACTAAGGATTTCATTTTGATGTTCGATCAAATAGACGAGAAGTTCAAATTCTTTTGGTGTAAAGTCGATCTTAATGTCATTCTGTAACACTTCTCTGGAGCGAAGATTCACGTTTGTTCCTTTCACCGTATACATCATGGAGTCATGCTTATTAAGCTCATCATCGGGTTGTTGGAATTGATTTTGGCGGCGTATACAAGCGCGAATACGAGCAAGCAGCTCTTCCAAGTGAAAGGGTTTCGTTATATAATCCTGCCCTCCCAAATCAAGTCCATTCACAATATCCGCGGGGGTGCCGCAGGCAGTTACCACAATAATAGGAGTTTCTGAATTCTGCTTGCGAAAGGATTTAATCAGTTCAAAACCGTTGTATACAGGGAGCAGAATATCTAGAAGAATGAGGTCCCATTTATCATTCAATGCTTTTCGTAGTCCTTCTGAGCCATCTGAAGCTAGCTCCACAATATACCCGGCATGTGTGAGTTCTAATTGCAGCAGTCTTGCTATTTTCTCTTCATCTTCGATGACAAGTAATTTATGTGACATGAACAGCTCTCTTTTCAAGGTATTTGAAATTAATCACCTTACATCTTATGTACCTAGAAAGCTGGATGTTCTGGCATAGGAAAAGGACCTCTTTCAGTTGGAGAACTGAAAGAGGTCTTCTGAGCTTTTAAATAAAGTGAGACAAGCTTAGTGGATCACACGACGGGCTGTTTTGTAATTTTTGCTCCACCAGCCAGAGTTCATATCAGAAATCGTAACACCAGGGCTGCCGTAGGTGTGCAAAACCTTTCCATTCCCCATGTAGATACCAACGTGATGAATTGGTGAGTAGAAAAAGACAAGATCACCCGGTTGAAGCTGGTTTCTAGCAACAAAAGTTCCTACTTGTGACTGCTGCTTTGACGAACGGGGAAGATTGATCCCATATTTGCCATAAACATATTGTGTAAAAGAAGAGCAATCAAAGGAGTTAGTGCTGCCTTTTTGAGCACCGAATTTATATCTGACACCTAAATATTGTTTACCAGTTGTAATGATACTATTTGCTTTCCCGGATGTCGATGTTGATGTCGAAGCTGAAGCTGCTGTTGCAGAAACATTGCTTGCAGCATGCGCGGATTGCGGCGCCATCATTAGGTTAGCAGATGCAAATAAGGATACACTAAGTGTAATACCTAATAGCGATTTGCTTAGGCGGTTCTTTTTCATGTTGTTCATGATTGGATATCCCCCTTCAGGATCGTGTTTTAGGTTTTCACCTGAGATAACCTTAACATATCCGGAATTCCCTATAGATTACCAAACATGCGGGAATGCTAAGTCCAGTGAGGCTTAAAGGACAATTATTAGAAGATCATGAGAATCGGATGAACGGAAATACCTTGACAATCCAAACACAAGATAACTTCGTTTTTCAAAGGATTCTCTCATGTGATTTTCACATTCCTATGATAGGATCAATTCGAGGCAGGTGAAGAAAGATGAATCATCATTCAATGATCTTGTTAATCACCCATTACGGTTATGCCGGTATTTCTATAGCACTTTTCCTTGGCATTGTTGGCATCCCGTTACCGATCGAGATTATCCTGCTAGGTGCAGGCTATATAGCCGTTAAGACGAATCTACATTTAGGTGGCATTATCGGCTTCGCTTGGCTAGGAGCTTGTGCTGGAATGACAGTTAATTACCTCCTGGGGAAAAGTATAGGGCTCGAGCGGATTAGCAAAGTAACCAAGTGGATTAAGCTCTCTGAAAGCAGATTAGAAAATTGGGCAGAGCATTTCAAGAAGCATGGAGCTATCTTACTATTAGTAGGCTTTTATGTGGCTGGTCTTAGGCATGCTGCACCGTTTATTGCAGGGGCAATCAAATTGCGGTTCACTAAATTTATAAGTATCTCGTATTTGGGTGCAATGGCCTGGATTTTAGTTATTGTTTTTCTAGGTCAAAAGCTTGGTAAAGCGTGGGACCACATGTTTATACATTTCCATCATCCCTTATGGCTGATTGTCGCGGCTGGTGTAGTCGGTCTTGGTTTGTTAGGAGTTAAAAAGATGGTCCGTCAACAAAAATTGCCCTCTTAAAAAGTAAGCAGCTCCAATCCCCTGTTTAAGAGGATTGGAGCTGTTGTACGCTGCTCAAGGAGCAATAATTATTTGCGTTTTACACGTAGGAAACGGCCGTTTGCTCTCGCATACCGCAGGACTTTGAAGAACATTTTTTTATCTTTTAATTGATTGAAAATAAAAGGGTCAGGCGCTGTGTTGACTTCTAGCACCCACGGTTTTAAATTTTTGTCGATTCCAATATCAACACCAATTTCTTTAAATCCGGGATAACTTTTCTGATAGTGCCTTGCAATTCGATACCCTAAATGTCTTAAGTTTTGGATATAATGACTTTTCTGTTGATTCTTTAAATGGGAACCAAGTAATAATTCCAAAGGCAGCGGTTTGCCGCTATTATGAAAGTTCGTTACGATCTTGCGAGGATGAGCAACTCGGCCAATATAACCGGTTGTTTCCCACTTCTTATGAGTGTTTTTTTGAACCATGATACGTGTGTCGAAGATTCGCTTCTGGTGCGTTAAGAGATGAATACCTTGCTGTACAAGATAGGATCTGTTTAACTTGGCTTTGCTTAGAGCAGCGAATAAGCCTTGAAACGTTCCAAATGATTTGGCTGTTTTGCCAGCCTGATAACGGTATTTATCATTTTTCTCTACACGAATAACACCTTGTCCGCAAGAGCCATTGATTGGTTTGACATAAACCATTTTATGCTTATTTAGCATTTGAAGAAGGTTCGTTTGACTGTAGACTCTTGTCTCCGGTACAAATCTGCGAAGTTCCTTGTTTAATAAGAGCACCTTTGTTTTGACCCATTTGCTGCCAACTGTTCGAGCTCTATTCACCATTCCAGCACCTCTTGTTTTCGATATCATTCGAGTTATCATATTCAAATGAAGTTGAGGGACTTGGAGTAGAGTTTAGTTCAAAAATTAAATTTCTTTAATTGATAAGGGGGATTAATTCATTAGTGAATTTGAAAATACAACTTACCTGGGCTTTTTTTATAAGCCTTTTGAGTGCAATTAGTTTTGGAGCCATAGCGCTATTGGTAACCGATCATAAGGTATCTCAATTCGACAAGGTGATCATTTCGTTTGTTCAAGGGTTAGAAACACCGCATCTAACAAGCATTATGAAATTCTTTACCTTCCTAGGAGGAGGATTTCCAGTTGTCGTTGTTACGCTAATCATTTTGTTTTTCTTGTATAAGGTTTTACATCATCGAAGTGAATTGATTCTATTTATAAGCGTTGTCATCGGATCGGTGATTTTAAACGAAACTTTAAAACTTATCTTTAAACGTGCAAGACCAGTATTACACCGCATCATTGATGCAAACGGTTTTAGTTTTCCAAGTGGACATTCAATGGCCGCTTTTAGCTTATACGGTGTTGTTGCTTTTTTGCTTTGGCGGCATATTTCAACTGCTCTTGGTCGTAGCACGTTAATTATAATAAGTTTCATTATGATTATGGCGATAGGAATCAGCAGAATTTATTTGGGCGTACATTATCCAAGCGATGTTCTTGGCGGTTTTCTAGCAAGCGGTAGTTGGTTAGCCCTCTCTATTTGGTATTATCAACGATATCAGGAAAGACGGTATGAAGATATGAAGATATTGGAGGAGTTAAGATGAACTCTCAGCAACAACTAGAAATGAAACAACCGTGGATTCCTAAAAGAGAACGCATATGGGTATTTGGTGCGATGGCAGTGTCCACAATCTATCTAATATGGCAGCTTTGGAGTCTTATTCATTTACCATCAACCACATTGCACAGTCGTCTTTTTGAGCGTACATTCAAGGATTATGGCTCCAATGCCCGTATAGCCTTATTCGTGGTCGTATCGAATTATATTTTAGCTTTTATCCTTAAACAAGGCATATTGGGAAAATTCGCTCATCTGAAAAAAGGCTTGGTTATGCTGCTTCGTATTGTCAAGAAATATCATGTTACAATTGCTATTCTCGCTATCGCACTCATAATACTCCATACGGTTGCTGTGTTTATGTTTGGTTTCAAATGGGATTTCAACAACATTAGCGGGCTGCTTGCATTAATTGTCCTATTACCGGTACCGATTTCGGGTTTATTCCGCTACAGAAGGCTCGATAAGAAATGGCACTTAAGATGTGGACTAGCGTTTGCTGTGTTATTTTTGATTCATGCATTTTTATAGAAGTTTTTGAGTTGGATGCCGCGGAGGAGCTTAAGGGATGGGGTTGCAAGGGGAATCTATGCCTCAGAGCTTGTAGACGAAACTTATAATGAGGAAAACATGAAATGCCGCGCGGTTGCGGTATTTTTTTATTTTAAGATAAATATAAATTGTTGTTAAAAGTGTAAAATCGCAAAAGAGGCGTTCGGATTAACTGATGCCTCTTTTTACTGGTTGACGGAAAAACCACGCATAATGAACCTAAATTATGATTATCCTAGGGCAGATCTTTAGGTACCAGGTTAAAAATTTCTTCTGTTTCAAAACTGTCAATTAGCCGATCCAGCCATTTGTAATATCGAATAGCTTCGTCGATTTTATTAATATCTGTTTGTAGAATGCCTTGCAACGCAGTATCGTCAGGATATAGCTGACTAAGTTGATTAAGCTCAACTTTTGACTTGCGCAAAGAGCTGAGATTGATTTCCAATGCTTTACGCCACTTCAGTGAAAAATAATCGGAGAAGGTTTGGAACCAATCCATTTCTACTTCATAAAGGTCTTTCCGCGATCCTTTCTCCCAAACTTTATTGACCATTTTCAAATCAACCAGCGTACGCACGCCAGTGCTCATGCTGGTTTTACTCATTTCCATGGCTTCTCTCATCTCATCTAGGGTCATGGGCTTGTTTTGGAAAAAAAGCAATCCATATAGATGGCCGATCGATTGAGTTATGCCATAGAGTTCCATATTTTTGCCCATAGATTCAATGATGCGTTTGCGCGCTTTTTGAATAATCAACTCTTGTTCGGAGCTTATATTGTTTAGTTGTTCCATTCGAAGTTCACCCTGCCTTTATGTGTACAACGTTATTGTAAGAAACAATTTCGATAAAGTAAAGAAAGTCATTGAATAGGATGCTTAAGTATGTAGTAGAATTCAAATTGTTTTGTACAGTTTTTACTGTATAAACAGATTAAACAGAATTTATGGTTGACACAACCCACTTTGGTTCTTTACACTTAAAAGGCAAGAGGGCATTAACGCATACAGAAAGGAGTGAGCGTGTGGCAATTATTGATGTGCATCAGGTAACCAAGGTATTTGGGCCTGAACCTGAGTCTGTTCTTCCGCTATTGAATAGTAAGGTCTCCAAAGAACAGATTTACAGGGAAACGAAACATACAGTGGGGGTCAACGAAGTCAGCTTTTCCGTAGAACCTGGTGAAATTTTTGTCATTATGGGACTGTCAGGCAGCGGGAAGTCAACACTTGTCCGGCTGCTAAACAGGTTAATTGAACCTACGAAGGGGATCATCAACATTCACGGCAGAAATATTGTCGAGATGAGTGATGAAGAGCTCCGTCTTGTTCGGAGAGAAACAATCAGTATGGTATTTCAGAAATTTGCATTGTTTCCGCATAGAACGGTTGCTCAAAATGTGGAATACGGGCTTGAGATTCAGGGGAAAAGTAAGGCGGAGAAACGAGTAAAGGCCTTGGAGGCCTTGAGTCTTGTAGGATTGCAACAGTGGGCGGATAGTATGCCATCGCAATTAAGCGGCGGTATGCAGCAAAGGGTAGGACTTGCCAGAGCGCTGGCTAACGATCCTGATATTTTATTGATGGATGAGGCCTTTAGTGCACTAGATCCGTTAATCCGTAAGGATATGCAGGATGAGTTGTTAGAGTTGCAAGATAAAATGAAGAAAACAATTATTTTTATTACGCATGATTTGGATGAGGCACTTCGTATCGGTGACCGGATCGCATTGATGAAAGATGGCAGTGTCGTTCAGATTGGGAAGCCGGAAGAGATTATGATGAACCCCGCTAATAAATATGTTGAACGATTTGTCGAGGACGTAGACCTGTCTAAAGTACTGACAGCCTCATCGGTGATGCGAAGGCCAGAAACGGTTGGCCTTGACAGGGGGCCGAGGGTAGCTCTTCAGCTTATGCGAGAAAGCGGCATATCGAACTTATTTGTTGTTGATCGTGGGAAAAAACTACTTGGTGTAATCACAGCTGAAGATGCTTCTGAAGCAGTAAGAGTAGGAAAAACACTCGAGGACATCGTCATCCGAAGTGCGCCTACTGTGGCGCCGGAGCAAATGCTATATGAGCTATTCGAGATATGTGGAAATTCAAAATATCCGGTAGGCGTTGTTGATGAGAACAATCGTATTATCGGTGTCATTGTTCGCGGTGCTGTTCTTGGAGCACTAGCTGGACAACCCATCGCTAAAGAGGAGGTGCATAAGGATGATTCCCAAGATTCCTCTAGATGAGTGGGTAGAATTTATCGTGGATAAACTGGAAATTAATTTGGCTGTACTATTTCAATTCTTCTCGGTTTGCATTGAGGGATGCGTGAATGCCTTATCTTTTGTTTTCCAAGGTGTTCCGGTTTTATTATTCATCGCAATAATTTGTGCAATAGCCTTTTATTTGGGCCGCTGGTCATTTGCGCTATTTTCAGGGCTAGGTCTTTTATTAATAGATAATTTAGGGTTTTGGAGCCATACGATGGACACCTTAGCGCTTGTTCTGACTTCTGCGTTAATTTCTATCATTATTGGTATTCCAATAGGAGTCTGGTGCGCTCAAAGCAATAAATTTCGTGATGTGATTACGCCATTATTGGATTTTATGCAAACGATGCCTGCTTTTGTGTATTTAATACCAGCTGTAACGTTTTTTGGATTAGGTGTTGTTCCTGGTGTTATTGCTTCTGTGATCTTTGCAGTACCTCCAACAATAAGACTTACGAATTTAGGAATTCGGCAAGTTGCAGAGGATTTAGTAGAAGCTGCGGATGCATTTGGTTCAACAAGAACACAGAAATTGTTCAAATTGCAATTTCCATTAGCAATGCCGTCCATTATGGCGGGAATTAATCAAACGATTATGCTTTCATTATCAATGGTTGTTATTGCCTCTATGATCGGGGCTCAAGGTATAGGGGCGGATGTCTACCGCGCAGTGACACAGATTAAGACAGGACAAGGGTTCGAGGCGGGCTTATCCATTGTCGTATTAGCCATACTTCTTGATCGAATGAGTCAGTATATTCTGAAAAGAAAGAGGAGCGTGTGAATAAATTGAGGAATAAAATCAAAGCATTAGTGTTGGTAAGTTTGGCTGCAGTAACCGTGATTACAGGTTGCTCCAAACAAGTATCGTCCGAAGGAAACATTGGAAGCCAGGTGCATCATGAAATCATTGGGATCGACCCTGGAGCGGGATTAATGAAACAAGCTGCCCAGGCGATCAATGATTATGATCTGAAAGATTGGAAGTTGGTAGAAGGCTCAAGCGCTGCAATGACAGCCGCTCTCGACAAAGCCTATAAAGCTAAGAAGCCAATCATTATAACGGGCTGGACACCTCATTGGATGTTTGCCAAATATGAGCTTAAATATTTGAATGATCCTAAAGGTGTGTTCGGAAAGGATGAACAGATTCATACCATTGTGAGGAATAACTTGAAGAAAGATGCTCCTTCGGCTTATACCATGCTGGACAGGTTCGAATGGACCCCGGAAGAGATGGCCGTCGTGATGTCTGCGATCATCGATGGGAAAAAACCGGAAGAAGCAGCTGCCGCTTGGGTAAAGGATAATGCTGATAAGGTTGATGGTTGGGTAAAAGATCTAGCTCCAGAAAAAAGCAAAAAGCTAAAACTCGCCTATGTCGCATGGGATTCCGAAATTGCCAGCACGAATGTCGTGAAAGCTGTTTTGGAAGAAAAGCTAGGATACAAAGTGGAAATGCTGCAGGTAGAAGCCGGACCGATGTGGGCAGGAATTTCAGATGGAAGTGCGGATGCAATAGTAGCAGCCTGGCTTCCAACGACGCATAAAGATTATTATGATAAGTATAAAGGTAAATTTGAAGATTTGGGGCCGAATCTGAATGGTACTAAACTAGGATTAGTAGTTCCCACATATATGAATATCAATTCAATTGAGGAACTGAACAGCAAATAAGGAAAAATGAACAAATGAGGACAAAAACATATATGAAATATCAGCCGCGAATTTCGCGGTTTTTTTATTGTATTGTTTTCCATTGATAGACATCATGATGATGTGTTCTCCGCGGTAATTGAACAATGAATTTTTAAGGATTAACAAATAGAATTTTAATTTGGAATTAATCAAATTCGACCACATTCATTCCTTTTAATTAATAAGAATATAACTTGAAATGCGTTGGAATAAATAAAAGAGATCCAGTATGATGGCATTATTATATTTCGGGAAGGCAGAAATGAGGAATGTGCACATATATCAAAATTTCGGCATCGTGTTGCATGTGATACTGTTTTATAAAATCACTTTACTATAAAAGGAGAAATAAAAATGATCCTTATAACTGGAGCAAACGGGAAAACTGGTCGTGCAGTCATTAAAGCTTTGCTTTCTAAAGGAGAGCGGATAAGGGCTTTTGTTCGAAGAACCGAACAAATCGAGGACATTAAATCATTAGGTGAGATGGAAGTCGTTACAGGCGATATGCTGGATCAAAATGCTGTAAATGAGGCATTAGTCGGAATTAGGGCTGTATACCACATTTGTTCAGCAATGAATCCCGATGAAGTTCAAATCGGACAAGTAATCATACAAGCAGCTCGCTTGGCCGAAGTTGAACATTTTGTATTCCATTCTGTCATACATCCCGTCATTCAAGAAATGCCGCATCATCAGAAAAAACTTATGGTTGAGGAGCTCCTGGTGAATTCAGGTATCCCATATACGATTATTCAGCCAGGCATATTTATGCAGAATATACTTGAGTCTTGGAAGCTGCTTAGTGAAGAAGGTATCTTTCGACAAAAGTATTTTACGACTCAAGAAACTCGCATATGTATGATTGACTTAGAAGACTTAGCCGAGGCAGCTGCAATCATTCTTACTCGTCCGGGACATACAGGAGCTTCATATGAACTTTCTGGACCTGAAAATTTATCATTGTCTGATATGACAGCAGCAATGGAACAGCATTTTGGCCATGGAATCAAAGTTGAAACGCCGCAAGACGAAATGTTTGCAGCACAATTAAATAACCGTGGATTAGGAGAATATCAAGTAAATACAATATTAAAAATGTTTCACCATTATAATGAACATGGATCTATCGGTAATCCTAATGTTTTAACGTGGATATTAGGACGAAAGCCGAATGATTTTTCATCCTTCATTCTTAGAACATTAGAAAGCAAGAACTGATATTGGAAGAAAGCAAAGTCACACGACAAAAACTCGCAAAAGCTCATTCGTAATAGGAATGAGCTTTTTGTTCGAATTAAGCCTATACTAAGAATCAAACCCACCTTTAAAATATATAAGTTAGACTCGCGACCCGTTGCTGTGGGTCTTTTTTTTATAATTCAATCACTGCATGACGGCAGCCGATACACGATTGGCGGGCCGTTGTAACTGGACGATAGTTATATACAAAATAACCCAAATACGTTACTATGGTAAAGTGATACAGTGTTAAAGAAATAAATAAAGGACGTGTTGGAATATTATATACAAAGCAGTGTTTCTTGATTTCTACGGCACACTCGTACACGAAGATGATGTATTTATTGAGGAAATATGCAGTAAAATTTTAAGAACAACTTCAACTGGTACTACAACCAAAGAGATCGGAAAATACTGGTGGGACTCTTTTTCAAAAACTTTTAATTCATCTTTTGGTGATAACTTTAGAACTCAACGCGAAATCGAACTACATTCATTAGAGGATACAATTGCTTTTTACAACTCATCTGAAAATCCTAAAGAGCTTAGCGAAATATTATTTGATCACTGGCAAGCTCCCCAACTATTTGAGGACACAAATGTATTTTTGAAGAATATCAGTAGTACCCCGAAAATAATCCTCTCCAACATCGATCGAAATGACATTCAATCAGCAATTCATCATAACGGATTATCATTGAAAAACATTATTACCAGCGAGGATGTAAAATCATATAAACCAAGACCTGAAATGTTTCAGCAAGCCCTTGAGGCATACAATCTTAGCCCCCTAGAAGTTCTACATGTTGGTGACTCACTTTCTAGTGATGTTGCAGGTGCCCAAAACTTAGGAATTAAAGTTGCTTGGATTAATCGAAAAAATAAAGTATTGCCAGAAAATTATTGTCCAGATTACATCATAAATTCGTTACAAGAATTGATATCATTGTTTAAGCCATGAAGAGGGAAGTGAAATATTTGAAGATAACCTACGAGATAAAGACGTTTGAGGATTTTAAGAAAATACCTTTAATCTCAAAAATCGGAATCTGTACTTTCTGCTTAAGTGTTTTAATTTTTATCTTATTTGTTTTCTTTCGCGTATTGGACATACAGATTGGCAACAAAATTTTGAAAGATGAGTATTTTTTTTATTGTGTAGGTATTGGGTTTATTGGATTTTTTACTGCGATTTTGTTTGATAAAGATCGTAAAAAGAGAACAAAAATTGGAATTAAGGGACCTAATTAAAATAATTAAGAGCTTAAACAAACTCTAACGAGGAACGTTAGTTCAATTGGCGACAGTGGTGTCCTAATCCCACTGATCTTCGCTTTCTTGCTGCTTATCTGAAAACGGACAAAAAGGCGCCATTTAAAGCGCCTTTTTTGTTCAATAATTTTGGTAGGTATTTATAATTTCGACAAGAGTATTGAAACAAGTATTCCTAAAATTGATATCCATACGAAAACTGATTTAAATATATTTTTGATAATCGAATCCTGACTTTTCAAATCATTACCATGGTTTTCATGCATGGCTAAATCCATGTTCCCCATTGCGTTAGAAGAACCTTTAGAGCCTACTCCTTTAAAAAGTAAGGTCAATATAAGCAGAATTATAGAAAACATAAAAAGATAATCAGAGATTTGTTGCATTTAATTAACCACCTCCATATTAACAATATTAGCATATTTTAACGTTTTTCATTATATCAAGTGCCATACAAACCCAAATTATGGTAGTATAAATTGAATCATGGACTAAGTTTTCTGTAACGGAGGATCGTTAAAACAATGGAAATCAAATTAAATTCAGTTTATATAGAGGTTATTAAGGAAGATATAACAAAATCAAAAGTGGACTGCATAGTTAATGCTGCAAACACTAGCTTACTTGGCGGTGGTGGTGTGGATGGTGCTATTCACAGAGCTGGAGGAAAGGAAATTCTTATAGAATGCATGAAAATAAGAGAGAAACAAGGAGGATGCCCAGTTGGCGAGGCCGTAATCACTACAGCGGGGAAATTAGATGCAAAATTCGTTATTCATACGGTTGGACCTGTATGGAACAATGGAAAAAGTAATGAGGAAGAGAAACTTAAAAGCTGTTATATAAACACCCTAGATCTTGCTAACCAATATGATATTAAAAGTATCGCGTTCCCCAACATAAGTACAGGTATATATAAATTTCCAAAAGTGAGGGCCGCTGAAATAGCCATTAGCTCATTAAGGGAATTTATGGAAGAGGATAATTACTCTTTTAGAAGAATTCAGTTCGTTTGCTTCGATGATGATAATTATCAGATATATTTAAAAACAATTAAAGGCTTTGTTTAAATTGTGTGCGGGACACGATAGTTGAAGGAACCTTCGGCAGAAGGAATTGTTACAATACTTAATGACGACACAGGGGAATTAGTACAAAAACTATCTGAGTTTTGTTTGAATAAAACCAAATTAACAATTGATGTGGCAAATTCTTTAGATGAATTGCTTCGTTCTAACAGAGCGGGGAAGTTTCTGTCAGTGGATAGATAAAGACTACAAGAATCAATGGAAGCATGGCTCAATGTGATAATTGATTATGAAGTAATAGATGAAACATTGCTGAGTGGTTTCTATGAAGAAGAAGGAATATTAACTTGGAATAATAGTGATTAGTATTTGAGTATTTGAACTGGAAGGTAGCTCAATAATCACAAAGAAACGGCGGCCGCGAAAGGTTGCCGTTTTCTCAACTAAAGGGTAGCTGAATGAGCTTCGCGAATACTTTTTGAAACGGAATTTACGAAGTTCGTGAGAATCACGTTATGAGAAATTACAGTAATAAGTTAGCATTTCAAGGAGGCTTATATGAAGACCATCAACTATATGGTTAGGCATGCTGAATCACTATACACTGAAGGTACCGAAAGAACAAGAGGACTCACCGCTAAGGGCAAGAGAGATGTTGAAAAAGTTACAAAAGTTCTTAAAGAAGAAGGAATAGATGTTATTATATCTAGCCCTTATAACCGAGCAATCCTAAGTATTGAGGGATTGGCACAAAACTTAGGATTAGAGATCAAAACATTCGAAGATCTCAGGGAAAGGTATTTTGCTGAGGAAATTATTGCTGATTTAATGTCTGTTATTAGAGAGAAATTTTATGATTTTGATTATTCTTTACCGGGTGGGGAGTCTAATTCTGATTGCCAGAATAGATCGATATCAGTGATAAAAAACATATTAAAGGAACACCCTGGGAAGAAAATAGCTATTGGAACACATGGACTTGTAATGACTTTAATGATGAATTATTTTGATTCAAGTTATGGGTTGGATTTTTTAAATCAATTAAATAAACCAGATATTTATAAATTAAGTTTCGAAAATTTAGAATTAAAAGAAGTAATAAGACTGTGGAATGAGGATTTGGATTAAGTAACAGGTAACAGAAATACTGGTTACTAGCTTGTATAAGCTAATATGGAGTAACTTTCTACTTGAAAGTAGGTGCTTATTTTGACCAAAAGATTCAAGGGACGTGTAGCGATTGTTACTGGAGCAAGTCGTGAACAGGGAATTGGAACTGCAATATGTAGAATGCTAGCGGCTAATGGTGCAGATATCTTCTTTACCCATTGGAGTCGTTATGACGAAACCGTTGGCTGCGGTGCGGAATACGATTGGGCAAACAAACTATGTACGGAATTAACACAATTTGGCGTGCGGTCGGCTCAGATGGAGGCTGATTTGACTGATCCGGATCTTCCGCAACTAATACTTGAACAGGTTAATAATAAGCTTGGAGCACCCTCTATACTCATTAATAATGCTTGTTATAGTGTTAATAGTGGGTTTAGGGATTTATCCAGTACGATACTTGACAAACACTATTATGTGAATATCCGTGGAAGCTCTATTCTCAGCGTGGAGTTTGCTAAGCAATTTGAACAAAATCTTAAAGGGCTAGTTCCTGGGAGAATTATATATCTCGTTTCTAAAGGTCCTGATCCAGACAATCTTGCTTATATTGCAACGAAAGGTGCTCTTATTGCTTTAACCGAACCCTTGTCCGTTGCACTTGCACCGTTAGGAATTACTGTAAACTGTGTTGACCCTGGTCCAACTGATACGGGATGGATGAATGATGACATCAGATCATTCTTACAACCTTTATTTCCAATGGGGCGTATCGGGTTACCAAAGGATGCGGCCAATATTGTTTCCTTACTTACCAGTGATGAAGCTCAATGGATTACAGGTCAGTATATTAAATCAGAAGGTGGATTTACAGGTAGATAGAAAATGAAGTTATTAAATTCAAACTGAAAATTGAGAAGTATGTATTTGTGTAACTCCTGATAGTAGATTATGTCACAATTGCATGATAATGAAACCTTATCTTATAAAGTCGATTTACAAAATAACAAATCAAATAGTGAGTGTATAAAGATAATGCGCGGCAGTCGGTCACTAAGATCGGCTGCTGTTTCCATTCTAAAGGGCAGTATTCGCCAATCGATTGCAGGTGAAATAGTAGTATTAGCCGAATAATGAGAATATAACGTTGAACAAGTTGAAGGGTAGAATTATGATCAAAACGATAAGAAATATTTATGCGGTTTGCATAATAACACTATTAGTGGGGTGTCAAAGTATCGTGTCAGAAGATAGTTATTTCAATGATAGCGCTGATCGTCAGAACTTAGAATCCCTTGAACGATCAGGAGTAGATCTTGCCCAAAAGCATAATGTCGATTTTCAAATCGCTATTAGAAATGAAATATCGGGTGAAAAAGTGAAACAAATGATGATGGATAAAAATTTCACTTGTTCTTTAGAAAAAGATTTTGAAGGCAATCAATGGACATGTACATGTTCACAAGAGATGCCATTAGAATTGAATGCAATTGTAGAGATCCAAAAGATGATTAATAAAGAGGCCAAAAAATATGGTGGTTATTCTGATGGTTGGGGTGTTATGGTAAAACCAGCTATTTCTACTAAAAATAAGGAAGTAAACTGACAGGCGAAAAAGGCTTTCTGTATGGTAGTACGTTAGGCTAACTAAAAACATTAGTTCCAAACCTAGGAGTGGAGTTAAATATGCTGGATTTAAATAAGTCTTTAGAGGAAATCGATGGGGAAAATTGGGGGGATCCTGATGAGGGAGCCACCGGTTTAATAAGAAAGTGTCTTACATTAAGAAGAAAACCTCTAAAGGACTTTACAAATGATGATCTTACCCGAATGATATTTCAAAAATTTTCTCTAAATTACCTTGTCCCTTTAGCCATTACAAGATTAGTTGATAACCCGTTGAACTCCGGAAATTATTATACGGGAGATCTCTTATGTTCACTATTAAAGGTTAATCAGGATTTTTGGAACGATAATTTAGAACTAAAAGAAGAATTCGATCTAATTGTATTTCACTTGCTCCAAGCGTATGAGACAATAGCTCCTCTTATAAAGGCTTATCAAGATAAAAACGACTGAAGTGGATACTCCTGGATGTTCGTTTAGTATTAACTATTGGGGAACCTTAGTTGAATTCAAAATATTCGAGGATAATAATAACGGGGGATATCTATTGAGCAATAATAAGGAGCTTTTTTATTACAAGGCAGGCAATTGAAAGTCTGACTCATAAATTGAGTCTACCTGAGTTAGGGGTGTATTCGCAAGACTGGGAACATGAAAGTGCAGATTCATCGAGAGTGAACGAATTTGTCTCATTATACAAAAGTGCTGAACTAAACCCAAGTGAAAAATTCGCATTAATGAGCTTGATCATATCTTCATTTGATGACGCAGTGACAGAAGGAAAGATCGAAGATGGAGTTTGGGAAAAGATAAAGGGGCATTTAATTAGTGATATTGATTTATATACGAAAATAATCTTGTATTGGTCATTAGTTGATGAAGAGATAGTCCATCAAAAGGCGTAGGGCGGACTCACAGAGGATATGCGTTGGCTAAATAATATTAGGAAACTTGCTCAACAATCAATAGTTTTAGCCTAAGAATTTTACAGCCTGCTTCGTTTGGGAATATTGTTACATTTTCAAGGAGGAGACAATGTTTATACATAAAATTGATGAAGACTTATGTTTAAAACTAATAGAATTAAGGGATGGAGAGAGGGTATTTGAATTAACAAATAATTCAAGAGGTTATCTAAGAGAATGGCTTCCTTGGCTTGATGCAACAATACAACTTGAAGATACAATAGATTTTATTAAAATATGTCTAAAAAGTTTCTCTGAAAATAAGAGCTTGAATACAGTTATATTATATAAAGGTAAAATTGTTGGAGTTGCAGGCTACAATAGTATAAATTGGTCGAACAAAACTGCATATATAGGATATTGGCTTGGAGAAGAATTTCAAGGGAATGGAATTATGACCAGGGTGGCTAGTGCATTGACCGATTATGCAATTAGTGAGTTAAACCTAAATAAAGTTGAAATTAGGGCTGCTGTAGGGAATCAGAAAAGTAGGAGTATTCCCGAAAGATTAAACTTCGTAAAAGAAGGATGCATTAGGCAAGCAGAATGGTTATATGACCATTATGTAGACCACATTGTTTATGGAATTTTGGCAGAAGAATGGAACAAAAATAGTCGGAGTTTTGATATTGAAAGATGCATTGATGGTGATTTAACTCCCTCGGTATGATCTGATTTCCTCACGCAAGCTCGTCTATTCGCAGGATTTCATTCTTTAGATATCGATGCTGAATGAAAGATAGCGAGATATATTAGGATGAGTTCGTTAAAAAGGCATGCGGGAACAGAGGTGGAGTTGAATCACCCAATTCATTCCAAATAATGCACGTATTCTCCACGGTGCCCTTAGCGATTCTCACTCCCATGTCTCAACGGGTCAAATAGCCCTTTCATTCCTTCGTCACATCTATCCAAGGGGTGGAGGTCGGTCTTTCTAACGGAACAGGTCAGAGCCTTTTTGTTTAACGTATCCCGATACTCCGTGCTTTCTTTGTCTCCTGCGAATACGCCAACTTGCGTGATACAAGGTTTATGTTAAGTTGCTAATGCAAAGATTTTATCGGGTTTGTATGCGACATCACTACGAGCCATTCCCACTAAGAGTCGAGCTAGCTTACCACATAGCTTCATGATAGACTTCATCTTTTTAAGCTTTTTCACCTGAACATTGTAGTGGTGTAAAGCTTTTAAATTCTTGGTTACTCATGACCATGCACATCGTAATTAAATAGAGAAAGTGACGTAGCCGTGGACGGCCTCGTTTACTGAGCTTCAGTTGTCCCTTCCATTTACCCGAGCTTGCTTCGGTTACATTGAGGCCTGCGTGACGGAGTAGAGCGTTCCCGTGCGCATAACCTCGAAGATCTCCAGCTAATGCAGAGTTTCGCCAGTTCAATATTAATAGCAATTAAGGCTAGTCTTGAACTCAAGGATTACGCTAACGGGACACGATAGTGCAATAAGCAGGGAGCAGCACGCCACGCGGCAGATGCTCCTTGTTTTTTTAAAGCTAGAGGGCAGGATTGCTTAACGAATTCACGAATTATATAGTGAAATCGGAGGGGATTAACTTGATCTTAGATGAGGATATAACCATTTGTGATTATGACCCTGAGTGGCTTCTATGGTATACCGAAGAAGTCTCTTTGTTAGCTTCAGTTCTTGGATCTGACGTCCCCATTGAACACTTTGGTAGTACATCTGTAACCGGCTTGGCAGCAAAACCAATAGTTGATATTCTTATAGGCATTTCTGATTTTCCATACATCCCTATTCAAGCACTAGAAGATGTAGGATATGAATGTCTTGGAACTGCTGGAGTTCCAGGTCGTATTTATCTTCGCAAGCGAGGGAGCCGTTCATTTAATTTAGCAATAACTCAATATAAATCAGATTTATGGAATGACAATCTGATTTTGAGGGATTATCTTAGGAATTACCCAAATGAAGCGAGGCAATACTCCGAACATAAATTAGCTGCGTACCAGAAAGGCTTCCGTACATTGTTAGCATATTCAGATCATAAGTCAGAATTTGTTTTAGAACTTCTCAATCGAGCAAAGAGCTCTGATCACGGCGCCAGTCGCCGAGGTTAAGCTAACGGGGAACGTTGGTTGAATATATATAACATGTAGCTACCCTTTACTTTACCTAATTTTCTTAAGTTTAGGTCCTGAATATTATCAGTTTATTAGCAAACATATACTCGATATAATTCCGACTATTCTAATATATTTACATGCAGAGGAGATAGAAAAATGACTGAGAGCATAGAAACAGATATATATATTCGTAATGAACGAGAGGCGGAGATTGCGCAACGTTCTGATCGATTAGCAGCACTCTTCGCGAGTCGTGCGGCACATCATGATACAGAGGGAAGCTTTCCGTTCGACAATTTCGCGGATCTTCGTGAATCAGGTTATTTGCAGCTGACAGTGCCGCGAGCTTACGGCGGAGAGGAAGCGTCGCTGTACGAATTGGTGCTTGCCCAGGAACGACTCGCGAGAGGCGATGGTTCAACAACGCTTGCGGTGGGCTGGCACGTTGGTTTGATGCATCAGCTACGCTTTACGAATGCTTGGCCGGAAACGTTGTACGCACGCTTTTGCCGAGAATCGGTGGAAACAGGTGCGTTGATTAATAATTTGGCGACGGAACGGGCAACAGGGAGTCCGAGTCGGGGGGGAAGACCGGAAACGAAGGCCGTTGCCACAGAGGGCGGATGGCTGATCAGTGGACGCAAAACCTACAGTACTTTGAGTCCTATACTCACATGTTTTACTGTTTCGGCAGCGATTGAGGGCACGGAGGAAACAGGGGATTTTTTCGTGCGTTCCGGATCTGGCGTACGTATAGAAGAAACATGGAACACACTTGGCATGCGCGCTACGGGGAGCCACGATGTGGTGCTTGAAGATGTATTCGTACCAGATGATCAACTTATTCACCGTTCGGGAGCACCGCGCAAGGAGCGCAAACCCGACGAAGGTGGATGGCTGTTGCATATTCCTGCTTGTTATATCGGGATTGCGCATGCGGCTAGAAGTTTTGCGATTAACTACGCGCAGCACTATCGACCGAACAGCTTGAACACACCGATAGCTGAATTACCGAATATTCGACGTCAAATCGGCGAAATGGAAATCGCGCTTGTCACGGCGCGCACGGTGCTTTACTCGGTTGCCGATCGCTGGGACCGGGAACCTGAACGACGCAAAGCGCTAAAGCCGGAGCTGGGCTTGGCCAAACATGTGGCCACGAATCATGCTATCTCGATTGTTGATACAGCAATGCGTATCGTTGGTGCTGCGAGTTTGTCACGCAGTTTACCGTTGGAGCGGATGTACCGCGACGTGCGGGCAGGGCTGCATAATCCGCCGATGGACGACATTGTGGTTAACGGATTGGCGCAGAGAGCTTTGGATGAAGTGAAACTTATGAATTCATAAAAGCCGATGGCAAAGGGATGTAAATTAAGCCAACCTTCTTCAGCTCCATTGCCAAATCGTCAGGAGGTTATCCGATGAAGGAATCAATTTTAAATTATGATGATATCTTGAATATGCTGGATACGTTGTTAATAGAACAATCACGTTTTAATTGGGACAACTTTTATTCTGACAAGGAAAAGGAAGTCCCTTTTTTTGTTAATTTACCTGATGAAAATTTAGTCCAGTATTTTAATCGAGGATATTTAAAGTCAGGAAAGGTGTTGGAACTAGGTTGTGGTCCTGGGAGGAATGCAATCTATTTTGCTGAACAGGGCTGTAAAGTTGACGCTGTGGACTTATCCCAAGAGGCTCTTCTTTGGGCAAAGCAGCGTGCTAAGGATAAAAATGTCTCGGTTAATTTTATAAAGCAAAATATATTTGAGTTAGATATTGAAGAAGGAACATATGACATTGTCTATGACTCGGGTTGTTTTCACCATATCGCACCTCATCGAAGGATGAGTTATCTAAAATTGTTGAATAAAGCGCTTAAGCCAAATGGTTTTTTTGCAATAACTTGCTTTAAGGTTGGTGGGGAACTTGGGGGTTCGGATATATCTGATTGGGAAGTGTATCGACTAAGGAGCCTCAGAGGTGGTTTAGGTTACACGGACGAAAAATTAAGAGAAGTATTTAATGCTTTTCAAGTAATCGAATTAAGGGATATGCTCGAAATGGAAGCATCAAGTGCAATGTTTGGTGTTTCAGGTTTACTTACTGCTTTGTTTAAAAAACAAATAATTTATTGAGCTTACGGTTAACGTTTAGGGAATAAATGCATATACACCAAATGTATTGCCAAATCAATCGTAAAGAGGTGTTGTTCGTGCAAGTTGATAAGATTATTTTACCCTCATATTGGGGAGCGGATATATCACACAAACACATAAAAAATGATAACACCTCAGTTGCCGTGTTTTTCCCTGGACAGAATTACTCATGTGAATTGCCTCTTCTGTACTATACGGGCAAATCAGCATATGATGCGGAACACGATCTATTACTACTTGAGTATGGCTACCAATCTGCAAGACGAGCATTTGAAGAATCAAAAGTCGATAAGGTAATTCAAGAATGCTACAATTCAATAAACCAGGTAATTAACGATTATTTAGATGTCGTTTTTGTAAGCAAGAGTCTTGGAACTTACATTGCTGGAAAAACGGCTGAACTATTTGCAGATAGAAATATAAGACATCTATTTCTAACACCTATCAGATCAACTATCCCAATAATTGAGAAATTTGGTGGATTAGTTGTATGCGGCACAAACGACAAACTTTTTCATGAGAGTGACATTGAACGAATCGATGAATTTCCAAATACAGATGTAATTAGAATAAAAGATGCTAACCATGCATTAGAGGTTAATGATTTGCTTCAATCTTTGGAGATAATGAAAACTTTAGTGGAGGATTCTAATCGCTTCTTCAAGTATAAATAGCGTCTATGCGGCAGCTCTTTTTCAAAGTAACGGGGGTTGAAGCAGGCGCTAGAAAAGATTTTAAAATCAATTAAATAGCAGGACTACTATTAATAGTTCAAATAGGGAGCAGAATGCCGCGGCAACTGCTCCTTTCAAATCCCCTTAATAATACGGATTCATCATTAAGAACACGACAACTCCGGTTAAGCTCACATATAACCAGATCGGCATTGTCCAACGGGCAATTCTACGATGTTTATGCAACTGGTTAGTCCAACCCCATACTAGAGTAAACAAGGCGAGTGGCACGATGATGGCGGCAAGAATGCTGTGAGAGATCAGTATGAAAAAATAGATTGGCCGGATAATCCCTTTACCACCGAACAACGCCGTCTCCGAGGACATGTAATGAAACGTTAAGTAGGAGACAAGGAACAACAGTGTAGAAGAGAAGGCAGCTAGAATGAACCCTTTATGAAGCTTTACGTTCTTCCTTAGGATCGCGATCAAAGCAGCAAGCAGAAAGATGAAGGTGAAGCTGTTTAACACCCCATTGATTCTTGGAAAGATGGTAAGATCAAAATTTATCTCTCCCTTGTAACCAATCGGGGAGAAGAACAAGAGTAATATAACGATATTTGCGACAAGTGAGATGGTGACGATGGCAGCCGTATAATTTTTGTTGCTAGCTTGCCTTGGTGCATGGTTGTTTTCGCTCATGTAATCAGAAAAGCTCCTTTCCTAACAGATGGTAATGGCTTCATTATAAGCGGTTTTGTCGTACCGTAATCAGACTTTGATGTCAAAATAGCGAAATCTTATTGACGATTTATAGTCTTCAAAAGGTATTGTAGTAATCATGTTGCTAAATGGCAAAAATAAGGTTAGAATATGCATTATTAAAAATTTTAATGCGATATTATTTTTTTTAAGGTGTGTGATGTGATTGGAACATATAAACGATGAACTTGGAGCTTTAAAGCAAATCATTAAAGGAATTGCAACGCAATTCGGGGATAAATGCGAGGTTGTCCTTCATGATTTGACTGGTGATTATGAGCATACAATCGTAGGGATTGAGAACTCCCACATTACTGGAAGAAGAATTGGTGATTGTGGGAGCAACCTAGGGCTGGAAGTTTTGAGAGGTTCTGACAAAGACGGTGATCGTTATAACTATATCACGCAAACGAAAGATGGAAAAATTCTTCGATCTACGTCTATTTACCTCAAAAATAATAAAGAGGAGATTATCGGAGCTATTTGCATAAATATGGATATTTCTGATTTGATTATGGCTGAAAAAGCGCTTAAATCGATCACGATGCACAGCATGGAACAAGAAACGGAAGAAGTATTTGTTAATGATGTGAGTGATTTACTGGATTATTTGCTTCAGCAATGCCATAACGAGATAGGAATACCCGTTTCCCATATGGGGAAAGAGGACAAGAAGAAAGCAGTCCAATTTCTCGATAGACGAGGAGCATTTCTAATTAAGAAAGCTGGAGATAAGGTGTGCCAGTTTCTGGATATCTCTAAATTTACTCTCTACAATCTGCTTGATGAAGTCCGCGTGAAATAAATTCTTCGAAAGCATATGAATAAAAAAACCAATCAACTTCCCTACGTTGGTTGGTTTTTTTGCATTAACTGAAATTTAAATGGCATGAAATCTAACATATTTTTGGCGAACAATAGAAATATTTCGAAAAAATAGATGATGCATCAAGTGTGTGTTAAGTTTATGTCATGTAATTTCCTTTTGGAAGGGCTTACTTCAGAAAAAAGCATTGACGGGTTGGTTTTTTTTGACTATATTAATAAAAAGAAAAAAATTAATATAATATAAAAAATTTTAATATTACCTAAAGGTGATGAAAATCATAGATAAAGGAGGCACTTGATGGTTCAGCCACTACTATCGGTTGAGAATTTAAAAACCTATTTTGTCAAAGGCGATGTCGAAGTACATGCTGTTGATGGTATTGATCTCACTATTTATCCTAAGCAAATTGTTTGTATTGTTGGGGAATCGGGTTGCGGGAAGAGCATGACGTCTTTATCCATCATGGGGTTGGTTCCAAAGCCACATGGTCGTGTGGTAAATGGGCAGATTTGGTTTGGGGGTCAAGATTTACTTGAGTTAACGGAGAATCAACTATCAGCGATCAGGGGAAACGATATTTCGATGATTTTCCAGGAGCCGATGACATCGCTGAATCCGGTTTTGACGATTGGCGATCAGATGTCGGAAGTTCTGCTCAGACACCGTAAAATAACGAAGCAGCAAGCGCTGGAACAGGTTGTTAAAATGCTTGAATTCGTTGGTGTAGCAAGGGCCAAAGAGATTATAAAGGAATATCCGCATCAATTCTCTGGCGGTATGCGGCAGCGTGTGATGATCGGCATGGCGATGATATGCGAGCCTAAGCTTTTGATTGCTGATGAGCCTACAACGGCTCTGGATGTGACAATTCAAGCCCAAGTGCTTGAGTTGATGAAGCGCATGCGTGATGAATTCGATACATCGGTGATGATGATAACCCATGATTTGGGTGTAGTCGCTGAAATCGCTGATCACGTAGTCGTTATGTATGCGGGCCAAGTGGTTGAGAGTGCATCAGCCGATTCTTTGTTTGAGGATCCGCTTCATCCTTATTCCCAGGCACTGTTGAAATCCATCCCATCACTTGATGAAGAAAAAGAGATGCTGTATTCAATTCCAGGTACGGTACCGGATTCATCAAAGTATCCAATAGGTTGCCGATTTGCCGAACGATGCGAGTGGGCACAGATCTCCTGTACTCAAAAAATGCCTGAGCTGCGCGAAGTGAAGCCCGGCCAGTTCGCTAGGTGTGATCTAATCTAACAGAAAGGATAGATATCATGAGTGATCAGCTATTAGAAGTTTCCAATCTCAAAAAATATTATCCGATCCAAGCTGGACTTATCCGTCGAACAATCGGACATGTGAAGGCCATAGATAATGTTTCCTTTCAAATCGGATATGGCGAAACGCTTGGTATTGTTGGAGAGTCGGGCTGTGGGAAATCGACCTTGGGCCGAATGATTATGCGTGTTCTTGAACCGACAGAAGGAACCATTTTATTCGATCAGCAAGACATCACCAAGATGCACGGAAATACACTTCGCCGTACACGTCGAAACTTTCAAATGGTCTTTCAGGATCCTTACGCATCCTTGAATCCTAAGATGATGGTTGCAGACATTATAGCGGAGCCACTGCTGATAAACGACATCATGAACAGAAAAGAAGCTTCCGAGAAGGTTAATCAATTAATAGATTTGGTTGGTTTGCGTCAGAAAGATTTGCGGAAATATCCGCATGAGTTCTCCGGTGGGCAGCGGCAGCGCATAGGTATTGCAAGAGCATTGTCATTAAGCCCTAAGTTAATTGTGGCAGATGAGGCGGTTTCGGCTTTGGATGTATCCATTCAGGCGCAGATTCTTAATCTAATGACGGAATTGAAGAAAGAATTTAATCTTTCTTATATGTTTATTTCGCACAATCTATCCGTAGTCAAGCATATTAGCAATCGCGTTGGTGTCATGTATCTAGGGCATTTGGTGGAGATTGGAGATAAGGATAGCTTGTACCAAGAACCGCTCCATCCCTATACGAAGGCGCTGTTATCTTCTTCACCTCATGCGAAAAGAGGGGTTAAACGGGAAAAAATTATCTTGCAAGGAGAAGTGCCAAGTCCCGCTAATCCCCCGCAAGGTTGTCCGTTCCATACTCGCTGCCCGCAAGTGATGGAGGTTTGTAAATCAGTAAGACCACAGCTGCAACAAATTGTTCCAGGACATTCCGCAGCTTGTCATTTATACGAAACGGCAGGTGCATCGTTATGAAAGATCAGACGCTTGTAAAAGTTATAGACCCGTTGAATCAACAGACATACAAAGCTTTGCTGAAGAAGACGGCCGATGGGTACCAATTAGATCGTTCGTTACCGGATCATGCTTCACAAGAGCCTGAATTTTATTTGAGCCCAGGATGGATTGATTTCCATACACACGTCTACGATGGTGTTGCCAACCTCAGTGTACCCGCTGATGAAGCAGGGATTTATAATGGCGTCCATTTGGTTGTTGATGCAGGCAGTGCTGGGGAAGCGACTTTGCCGGGGCTTCGGAAGTATGTTGCTCCTGCTTTTCAGACGGAAGTGAAGGCGTGGTTAAACATTAGCTCAATTGGGCTGGTTCATCTTCGTGAAGTGGCGACATTGGATTACATTCATGTAGATAAAACGGTGCAAGCCATCGCAGAGAATCGCGATTTTGTCTGTGGTGTCAAGGTTCGTTCGAGCGGTGCCATTGTTGGATCGATGGGACTCCAACCGCTTCAATTGGCGAAGCTGGCAGCACACGAGGCTGGCGTGCCGGTTATGGTACATATCGGGGAAGCGCCTCCGCTTATTGATGGCGTTTTAGATCTTTTGGACGAAGGAGATGTTATAACCCATTGCTTTCATGGGAAAATCGGACATCCATGGTCCAAAAATGGAGGACCGATATTGGCACTCCAGAAAGCCATCGATCGAGGCGTTAAGCTGGATGTGGGACATGGGGCGGCAAGCTTCAATAATGAGATATGCAGGAATGCAATAGCAGCTGGATATGCGCCACATACCATTAGTACAGATGTACATATTCGCAATATTCGAGGTCCGGTTTATGACCTGTCTACAACGATGACCAAGCTGCTGGCATGCGGCATGCCACTTGAGAAGGTGATTGACGCAGTAACGATAGCACCAGCACAGATTTTACAGATGAACAATTGGTGTTCCCTTAATGGAATTCTGGATCGAGCAACGTTATTTGAAGTTGATGGGCAGCGTCCAGAAGGGCGTGATTATCGCGATTCACAAGGCAACTTGCTAGCACCTGAACAGTTCATAAAGCCAACAGCAGTTATACGAGCAGGTCAATTTACAGCGTGCAAGACGTTGTAGGATCAGCAATTTTTATACATCAAACAAGTCCAGTCATGTGAGTATGTAAGCTAATCAATTCAGTGAGACCATTTTAGGAGGAATTATTGTGAAATTAAAGCTTATACTGGCAGCTATGTGCTTGATAACCGTTTTATCGGCTTGTTCGAACTCGAATGGCAGCTCCACGACTCCATCTGACAAAGGAACTGGTACAGTCTCATCCAAACCGGCTAAGGACACGTTAACGGTGGCGCAAGATATCGATGCAGGAACATTGGACCCGCAAAAGCAAGGCAAAATACCGGACATGGGTATTCTGATTAACATGTTTGATACCTTGGTTACACGCGATGAGAATAACAAATTGGCTCCATCACTTGCTACCGAATGGAAAGCGCTGAACGATACGACTTGGGAATTCAAGCTTAGAGAAGGGGTGAAATTTCATGATGGTGAGCCGTTCAACGCAGATGCTGTGAAATTCAGTATCGATCGTCTTAATAATCCTGAAACGAAATCACCGATCGTTGAGCTGAAAACGGTTAAAGAAGTAGTTGTAGTCGATGCCAAAACTGTAAAAATTATTACTGATGGTCCCGATCCAATCTTGCCTAATAAAATGACGTTGTTCGGTGGCGCAATGGTTCCTCCGCAGTATATTAAGGAAAAAGGCGATGAGAATTTCGCGAAAAATCCTGTTGGTACAGGTCCATTCAAATTTGTTTCCTGGCAAAAAGATAGTCAAGTTACAATGGAAGCCAATGCGGATTACTGGCAAGGAGCTGCCAAATTCAAAAAACTGGTCTTCAAAATCATTCCGAATCCTTCCAATATGGCTGCAGCAATAAGAGCAGGAGAAGTGGATATTGCATCTGGTATTAAACCCGATGTGGCTACACAGCTGAAAAACCAATCCGATCTTAAAGTCGTATCAAGTCCTGGAATCCGAACATTTTACATTTCATTGGATACGAAAGCAGGACCTTTGGCCAAGAAGGAAGTTCGTCAGGCACTCAACTATGCCATTGATGTGAATACCATCATCAAAACCGTGTTGGATGGTAATGCTGCGCGTGCGTCTACATTAGTCCCTAAGGAGAACTTCGGATACGATCCGGCCATTGCTCCATACGAATATAATATCGAGAAAGCTAAGCAACTGCTGGCGACTGCCGGTTATCCTGATGGTTTCGCAATTACACTGGATGCGGATAATTTGGAAGTAAACAATGTTCAAGTCATTGCGGCACAGCTGGAGAAGATTGGGGTTAAAGTTCAGCTTAACTTGATGGACAGCAAAACCTTGACGGCTAATTTGGTAGCGAAAAAGACTTCACCTATGTATTTTATCGGAAATACAGGATGGACCATGGACGCAATGAGTAATTTTCAGTCCTATCTAAAAAGTGACAGACGTTATAACAGATATGCTAACCCTGACATTGATAAACTCGTCGATGAAGAAGAACAAAGCATAGATCCACAAAAACGACAAGCTGCATTCACAAAGCTGCAAACAATTTTAAAAGAAGATGCACCTTTCATCTATTTATATCAAATCAATGGCCTATACGGAATCCGCAACAATATTGAGTGGAAACCGAATCCGGTCGGCATCTTGTCCATGTACAAAGCATCCATTAAATGATTTGTCTGCTGCGGAGGTGATATCTATTGCTTTCTTATATACTGCGTCGCTGCTTTTATGCCATATTTGTCTTATTTGGGGTAGCGACGGTCGTATTTCTAATTACAAGGCTGACTGGCGATCCGGTAGCCATCATGCTGACACCGGATGCTACGGCTGAACAGGCGCAAGCGCTTCGGCATTCTCTGGGCATGGATAAACCCGTCATTGAGCAATATGGCATTTATCTGTTGAACTTACTTCATTTAAATTTTGGAGTTTCACTGCGCTACGGCGAGCATACGTTACAACTTATTATAGAAAGGATGCCGGCGACGATTCAGCTCGCCGGAGCAGCCTTGCTATTCTCTCTTGTCGTTGCGATCCCTGCCGGAATTATTTCGGCTATTAAACGGGGGACAGTGATAGAGAAGGGTATCATGTCGTTAATTGTTTTTGGTCAGTCCATGCCTGTTTTCTGGGTGGGGATTGTGCTCGTCTTACTGTTCTCCGTTCATTGGAGAATATTCCCGACGGGTGGTATTGGCGGATTCAGCCACATCGTATTACCTGCCTTTGCGCTGGGCATTCATCTCTTGGCACTGGTTGCCAGATTGTTAAGGGCATCGTTGATTGAAGCACTCGATTCTGATTATATTCGTACAGCCAGAGCCAAAGGTTTGGTTGCGGTAGTTGTCATTTCAAAACATGCTTTACGAAATTGTCTGCTACCAATCATTACGATCGTTGGCTTGGAGATTGGATCTTTATTGGGAGGATCTGTAGTAACAGAGACCGTATTTGCTTGGCCAGGTGTCGGGCAACTGCTGGTGCAATCCATTTATAACCGTGATTATCCATTGGTTCAGGGAGCAATCATCATTTTGGCCGCTATTTTCGTACTGGTTAATTTAATTGTTGATATCTGTTATTCGCTTGTTGATCCTCGTATCCAATATAAATAGGAGGGATACCTACGTTAAAACGAATAGTGAGTGGGAAATATGGCAGTCTATTTAACTGGTTATCGCTATGCGTGCTTGGCGGCTTTCTCATTATGGCCGTGACCGCAACGAAAATATCACCGCATGATCCGAACGTACAGGATTTGTTGATGCGTTTTAAACCACCTTTTTGGCTTAGTGGCTCCGAAGATGGCTATTGGCTGGGCACAGATAATATGGGACGGGACTTGTTAAGCCGAATTATATATGGCAGTCAGGTTTCCATCCTTGTAGGTGTAGCAGCCGTAGTGATATCAGGCGTGCTCGGAACGATCATAGGCTTGTTATCTGGATTTTACAGCGCTTTGGATCATCTCATGATGAGAATCGCAGATATCCAATTGGCTTTTCCGACGATTTTATTAGCACTAGCGATCGTGGCTGTCATTGGAGGCGGCTTGAATAATTTGATTATTGTGCTTGGTATTACAGGCTGGGTGCCTTATGCGAGAGTGATTCGTTCAGAGGTTTTGAGCATACGCTCCAGTGATTTCGTCGTCGCAGCGCAAACCATTGGAGTTAGTGACTTTCGCTTGCTGTTCAGGCATATCCTTCCGAATATTTTTTCGCCGGTGATTACCATTGCTACGTTCCAAGTGGCGTCTGCTATCATTGCGGAATCTTCACTGAGTTTTCTTGGGCTTGGCGTGCCTGTCAGTGTACCTAGCTGGGGCAACATGCTGAATCAAGGACAGTTGTATATGGAATCAGCTTGGTGGATTTCCGTATTTCCGGGCTTGTCCATTATGCTGATTGTGTTAGCCATCAATATTTTGGGTGATATTTGGAGAGATAAACTGAATCCGAAAGCCAAAGGGCGCTAAAGAAGTTAAGCAGCATTTTCCTTATAGAAAGTTTTTAGGAGGAAGAAAGCAAATGACTTGGTCTTATGCAACTCATTATTCCTGTGATAATTGCACAGAGAGATTCGAATTAATGCAGCCTTTAAATACATGCCCAAGCTGTGGGGGCTTGCTGGAAATTCAGTATGATTTGGACCGTATGAAGGTTGAATTGCAGCCGGAGTTATTTGATTCTCGCGAACCCTCGATGTGGCGGTGGCATGAATTTTATCCCCTGCAGGACGGTGTTAACGTTGTATCAATGGGAGAGGGCGGCACACCGCTGTTACCATCTGTTTACGCTGGAAAGAAGTTAGGGCTGTCCAAGCTCTATTTTAAAAATGATGCGTTGATGCCTACTGGTAGTTTTAAGGATCGTGGCTTTAGCTTGGCGGTTAGTTTTGCCAAAGAGTTGGGGTTATCTCGGGGGCTGACTTACAGCTCTGGGAATGCGGGAGCTTCATTTGCTGCGTATGCAAGCCGGGCGGGGCTAGATGCAACGGTGTTGGTCGAATATTTGGCTAACCCGATCAAGAAAGCGATCATTGGCTTGTACGGGGCTCATACGGCTACTTTACATTTTGAAAGTATGACGGATATTTCTGCGATGCTTGAGCAAGCAGTGAGGGATCTCGGTTTATATCAGTTTGTGAATTTCATCAACCCGACCAGGCACGAAGCGATGAAGAGCTATGCTTATGAAATCAGCCAGGCATTGGGGTGGAAGGCTCCGGACGTGATGATTCACCCCGTAGGTACAGGTGGAGGTATCTGGGGAGCTTGGAAAGGTTTTTGTGAATTGAAGCAACTGGAGTGGATCGACTCGCTCCCCAAAATGGTTGCTGTGCAGCCGAGCGCTACGGGGCCGATTGTCCAGGCGTTCAAGCAGGGAGCAAGACATGCGGAGAAACATGGTGACCCTACCCAAACAATTGCGCAAAGTATTGCGGCTGATGCTCCGATTCAAGGAGGTCGCCGGGTGCTGAATGCGCTTTATGATTCCGGTGGATTCGCAGAGGCTGTGACGAATGAGGAGATCATCGAAGCGGTGCAGTGGCTGGGCAACGAAGGGATTTGTGCTGAACCCGCTTCTGCAGCCTCACTTGCTGTGCTGAAACGAGCTGTTTCCGATGGCCTCGTTCAGCCAGATGATTGTGTCGTATGCGTGATTACCGGAAGCGGCTTGAAGCAGCCATCCGTCATTCAACAGGCAATAGCGGAATCGGAACTAACATTGAACGCGAGCTTTGATGATTTGAATAAACTTTTGACCGATTTATGGAAGTAGACTACAAGGTTGGAGATGATATGGTGCAGCAACCAAGCCCTGTAATTAAAGCTTTAATGACATGTATATCGAATCCTACTCCAAATCCGCCTGGTGAAGTAGCTCAGGTAGCGGATTGGTTGGAGAAATGGGCGAAGAGCTTCGGTGCACAAGTCGCGCGTCAAACGGTTGAACCGGGGAAGGATAATGTCATTATTACGCTGGATTACGGTCCCGGTCCATGTCTCGTGTTCAATACCCATATGGATGTTAATTCTCCCAAAGGACAAGTGTGGTCAACTCCGCCTTTTGAGCCGAGGTTAAGCTTGGATGAGGGGAGGCTCTATGGCGTAGGTGCTTGTGATGCCAAAGGCAGTCTAGTTAGTATGATGGCAGCTTTGGAAAACATCGCAAATGATCCGAGAAACCTGAGCGGTAAGCTAGTTCTCACTGCCGTGATGGGGGAAGAAGCCGGGGGGCTCGGTACGCTGCATTTGGTCCAGCAAGGAATCGAGGCGGATGGTGCGGTTGTAGGGGAGCCTACTGGGTTGGACGTTGCCATTGCGCATAAAGGCACCTATATGCGACGGCTGCGTTTCCTTGGCCGTGCTGCACATTCAGGACGGCCGGAGCTTGGCATTAATGCGATCATCCATTCATCAAAATTTATTGTGGAGTATGAGAAACTGAATACTAAATTGTCTCTTACTCCTCATGCGCTGCTTGGACCGGCCAGTGCGGTAGTAACGATGAGTCAGGGAGGAACTCGGCAAAACACGATTCCTAATCAATCGGAAATCATCATTGACCGCAGGTTGATTCCTGGCGAGACGCACGCGGATGCGGATTCCGAGCTTCAAGATATTTTGAATGCATTGCAAATATCGATACCTGAGCTAACGCTAGACCCAATTGACGTAGTGGTGGCTACCATTCCTTCCGAAACATTGGCAACAGAGAGAATCGTTAGTACGGCACTTGAAGCGGTTGAATATGTCATGAGGAAACCGCAAACTCCGTATGGATTCAGGGCGGGCTGTGATATGAGCAAGCTGGTGACAATAGCCGGGATTCCAACAATCATACTGGGACCAGGCAGTTTGGATCAGGCGCATGCCCCTGATGAATTTGTTGAAATTTCTCAGGTTGAACAGGCAGTGCACATTTATGAACGAATTGCCCGACAATTTATAGGCAGGTGATTGAATGAGCAGAATAACTGAGTTTTTGCAGCAGGCCCGTGATGAGAAAGCTTTCTCCGGTGCGGCTTATGCCATTGGAAATTCAGACGGAATTACGGAGCAGGGGACGGTTGGAACGCTCTTTTGGGACGGGCCATCGGTGCAACTGGATAGTATATGGGATCTAGCATCTGTGACTAAACCCATCGCAGTATTACCATTAATGGTGATGCTAGAGCGTGGTGATTGTTATTTGGATGATGGGATCGCTCATTTTTTGCCCGACTACAAAGATACGGATAAGGCCAACCTGACGCTCCGTCAACTACTCGCGCATACAAGCGGGATACCTGGACAGCAGCCTTTATATCAGACATCGCCTACGAAAGAGGAACTATTGGCTGCTGTGAGAAATCTTCCGCTGCGCTATGCGCCTTACACCGATGTTGAATATTCCTCACAAGGTTACATGATTTTGGGAGAAATCATAGAAGCGATTGCTGGTGACAGTCTGGATTCCGTGCTTAAGCAGCTGGTATTGGAGCCGATTGGGATGAGTCAGACCCTGTTTAATCCCGGCGCACATGTGCATCCGCGTATTGCCGCAACTGAATATTGTGAATGGCGTGGCACGACCGTGATCGGAGAAGTTCATGACGAGAATGCTGTCGTGATGGGAGGCATTGCTGGACATGCGGGATTGTTCAGCACCGCCGGGGACATGAGCCAACTTTGCCAAGCGATGCTCCGGTTAGGAGAAACTGCAGAAGGCCGTTTCTTACAGCCAGAGACAGTTCGCCTGATGACTAACAATCAGACATCTTCTTTAAAACTGGCCAGAGGACTTGGATGGCAGGCGAAGGACAGGCATGATTCTCCTGCGGGTGACTTGTTCTCCATGTCTTCCTATGGACATACCGGTTTCACGGGAACCAGCATATGGATGGATCCGGAAAATGATGTGTTTGCTGTTCTTTTGACAAATCGCGTTCACCCTGTACGTACCAGCACGGCAATCAAAAGAATTCGCTCTATTTTCCACAACTTGGCCTTTCTGTCGGTAAGAAGTTAGTGTTTATCAAATATACGGAAATTAACGGAGGACAACGATGAGTGTAATTTCGAACAGATTAAAAGAATTAGGTATTGAGTTGCCAGTTCCAGGTGTACCTGTAGCCCAATATGTGCCAGCTGTAACAGTTAATAATCTGGTCTATACATCAGGTAATGATTGCCGCATGAATGGTAAGCTTATTTTTGAAGGGAAGCTAGGAAAGGATCTGACGATTGAACAGGGGCAACTAGCAGCAAGACAAACGATGATTAACCTGCTAGGTGTATTGCAAGCGCATCTAGGTGACTTAGATCGGGTGGAAAAAGTTGTGAAGTTATTAGCCTTTGTCAACAGTGCGAGTGGCTTTGCGGACCAGCCGTATGTCATTAATGGGGCTTCGGAACTGTTGGAGTCTGTTTTTGGTGAAAATGGCAAACATGCCAGATCGGCCATAGGTACATCCGATTTACCTTTTAACACTCCAGTGGAAATTGAGATGATTGTTCAAATTAAATCGTAGGATGGAGCTTCTCGCTTAGCGGAGCGAAGGAGACATGAAAAGTCGCATTTGATGCGGCTTTTTTTATTTGCCGTCGCGTGCAGCTTGGCCGAGGCTGCGGCTCGGCTGAGGGGAAGGGGAACAGAGGTCTCTTATTTCTATGAATTGGGCGGATATTCCGCCAAATACATAGAAATAAGGCCCTGTAGTTCCCCGGAATGCCGGGAACAGTTCTGAGGGCACAAATAGTGCCCTCAGGTTCCGCTATATGCCGCCGCGTGCGGCCTTGCTAGTCGGCGGGGGAGCTTTGGCCGAGGCTGAAGCCAAGCTGAGGGGAACAGCAGGGCGCTATTTCTGCGAAATAGGCCCTTTTGTGTGGGGAAGGGGAACAGAGGTCTCTTATTTCTATGAATTGGGTGGATATTCCGCCAGAAATACATAGAAATAAGGCCCTGTAGTTCCCCGAAAAGCCGGGGACAGCCCTGATGGCACAAATAGTGCCCTCAGGTTCCGCTAAATGCCGCCGCGTGCAGCCTGGCTAGTCGGCGGGGGAGCTTTGGCCGAGGCTGTGGCACGGTTGAGGGGAACAGCAGGGCGCTATTTCTGCAGAATTAGGCCCTTTTGTGTGGGGAAGGGGAACAGAGGTCTCTTATTTCTATAGATTTGGCGGATAATCCGTCAAATCCATAGAAATAAGACCCTGTAGTTCCCCGAAAAGCCGGGGACAGCCCTAAGGGAACAAATAGTGCCCTCAGGTTCCGCTAAATGCCGCCGCGTGCGGCCTGGCAACTTGGCGTAGGGGCTTGGCCGAGGCTGAAGCCAAGCTGAGGGGAACAGCAGGGCGACATCTCTGCGAAATAGGCCCCATTTATGCGCCGAAGGGGAACTGAGAGCCCTTATTTCTATGAAAGCAGTTTTATCCTCATCAAAATCAGATGGAGTAGGGTACTTCCAATATGTGTTAAGATAATAATGACACTCAAATTTACATTACCCGAGAATAGTTAAACATTTTATTCAGTATGGTCTTGAGAATGGTTGGAATGGGGCAAACAGAATAGTTTTTAATGATGGGCTAGAAATACTCAGTAAGTTTGGATATGACGTTATACCGCTAAAACCATGAGAAACATCTACTCCGCCGCGGTATCGGTGCGATAGAGTGTAAGAACATGGCTGCAGTGCAAGGAGATTTTACAAAAAAAATTTCCCCTATGTCGATTTCAGCAGTGTTTATTCGTCGTACTCTTAGAAGGACAAATTTTAGTGAATCAGTTAAAGGAGAGTTGGACAATGACAAGAACAATTTCTAAAGGACGACTATGGACGGCGAGAGTGATGAGCGGAATAGCCATTTTATTCATGCTGCTTGACAGTATCATGAAATTATTTAAACCTTCATTTGTTGTTGATTCTGTCAATTCGCTTGGTTTCCAGGAGCATCATATTTATGTGATGGGCATACTCGGACTTCTTTCAACCGTTCTTTATATGGTGCCACGTACAACGATCCTGGGTGCTATACTGTTGACCGGTTATTTTGGAGGCGTAATGGCGACTCAGGTTCGTCTAGATGCCCCGCTTTTCTCCACAATTCTGTTTCCTGTATATCTGGCAGTATTGGTTTGGGGAGGTCTTTGGTTGAGGAATGAGCAAGTACGCAAAATCTTTTCTTTGCAACAGTAATGGGAGTGGGGCAAATTATACGAAGCTAAGCTTAAATGGAAAATGCCCTAAGCTTAATGAGCACAATCCGTCAGGAGCTAGGTATTCGCCCTTCTGAAGAGTTGACCGATGTTTACAGTTCGTTAGTTCGTGCATTCACAGATAAATGCTGCGCGGTTTTGATCTTTTTATAGCCGAATCTTTCATTATTCTTTTATTGAACTGCAGTAGTTTGTTAGGAGAAGGAGTCTCGTAATGACATTCCCTTATAATCGAAAGACCTATCAATTGAGGAGGAGAGGTATTAATGCAATCGCACGTACAATCGGGTAAGATCGTTCAGCATAATGCTCCTACTGTTACTGCCTCCAATTCATCGCATACACTTGAAAATGTATCGATAGGACGACACCCAAAGGCGATGAGTCCGGCGCAGATGATGCACCTGCAGCGTACAATAGGCAACCGCTCGGTCGCTGAACTGTTTAAACAGCATTCGAAGGGAACCAAGGCTGTTGAGAAGCCGGATGAGACGATTGCCGCTGCTGACTCGATTCAAGCAGCTCCTTCAGCCACTCAACCCGATATTCAGCGCAAGGTTTACATTAAAAGGACGCTATTTGGCGGCTACCGGAACAAAAGTAAATCGGGCCGCGGCAGCGAAGGCTCAGGCGAGCGTAACGTGAAAACGATGATGGAGGATAACAAGTCGCGCTATTTTAACAGCAAAAATGAGATGTCCCAGTATGCTGCAAATACCACAGAGAAAATTGGTTACGTCGAGAAGACGAGTACTTGGATTCGAATTCCGAATGAGTTGACGGTTATCGGGGAAAAACATACGGCCACCACATTGCATGATGTTGTCAAAGCTGTGGGAACCGACAAGTTCATGTATGAAGGATATACAGAACATCCTGCTGAAGCTGTAGACAATCCTGAACTGCAAGCAAACATGCGTCAACGTGATGCAATCGGCGATGCGAAGTTTGGTGGCGTCGGCACCGGCCCTGGGACTAAATCGCATTATGCTGAAAGCTTTTATCCGAAAATCATTAGAGGCCTGCAAGGTCTTAAAGTCAGACATGATTATCAGATTATGGGGTCGGAAGCGGAAAAGAATTTATTGGGTATGGCCATTCGATTTGCCGCAAGTGCGGAGGAAGATTCTGGCCTCTATCAGACGTACTCAGCTCAGGAAGATTTGTGGAGAAACACCGCAACTAGCCTTGAAGGCGATATCAAGTCAGCAGCACCTTTGGCTGATGCAATGCTGACTGCGGGAAGCAGTGATCTGTTTACTACATTCATGCAGGAATTGACGGAGTATGCCACAACGAAGATTGAAGAGGAGCAAGCGCGTGCAACAGAAGCGGACAAGAGCGCATTTGCAGCTAAATGGCATATGGCCGAGGTGGATTATGACGTTGAGGGGTCAGAAATCATGAAGGCGGAGAAGGCCCGTGATTTCTCCATGTTCCAGCATATTAAGAAAGCTAAGAGTGACGGTTATCTGTTGTACGGACTTGGCGATTTGCATTTGAAGCGGATAAAAGAGCTGCTGGATGCCGAAGGCATCAAGTCGGAGGATATGAATACATTCATGAGTAATCAGGATGCGACTCACCCGCAGAGATAATGGTTTTTTATAAAAAAAGCAGTAAGTGATTTAAAGGGATTAATGGAAACACCGGACGTATTGCCTAATCATTCGTAAAAATACGGTAGATGAATACTCTCAGAAAGTGGATTTTAACAAAGGGAGAGGGTGGAAGGTTTGAAAGTTAAATATCGAATCGACGATAGTGATCTTATAACGAAGCTTCATAAAGAATACGGGATACAAGTTGAAAGCGTTAACTTCATACCTATGGGGGATTCAGCCTACTCTTATTGGTTGAAATGCACAAACGGGGAACGATACTATCTGAAATTATTTGACCATCATAATGACAAACAAAGAACTAGTGTTGAGCGCCTTCCATACTACTTACCATTAACTTGGCAAATGTATCATCAAGGACTTTTTCGGAACATTGCATATCCTATTAAGAATCAGAGCGGCGATTTTAAAACAACTTTCATTGACATCACGGTAGTATTGTTTAACTTTATTGAAGGGGAGACATTGGCGGCAGCATATCCGTTTTCAAAGGAGATTCTTGAAGCCATTGCTAAATCAGTGGCACTAATTCAGAAAATCACTCCTTTTATAGAACAGTATACGCTGTTGACAGAAACCTTTGATATTTCGTTTGAGTCTGACCTTGAGAAGTGTATTTGGATGCTTGAAAATACCGAAACATTTGACAATTCTATTAAACAAGCTCTGCGAGAGCTCGTTCTGGCAAAGAAAGAACAAATTTTTGTCTTGCTGAATCTCGTGCGTAAACTTCGTGGCATAGCCATAGCTGATACAAATGAGAAAGTATTGTGCCACGGTGATATTTGGGGAGGCAATTTGATTCATTGTGAGAGCGGGTTATATTTTATTGATTGGGAATCAGCGGTGATTGCACCTCCAGAATTTGATTTGGTTGGCTATATAGGTGAGGAATTCGGAGTGTTTTTCTCTACGTATGAAAAGCATACAGGCAAAACTGTGACGATTAATCCTGACTTATTACGGTTTTACGCTTATCGTCACCATCTTCGGAATCTAACCACTTGGTTAATGAATATTCTGTATCGCAACACGGAAGAGGCGCAGAATGAAAACGATTTGGCAATGATTCTTTATCATTGTATGAACCGTTGGGATAGTATTGAACCAAGGGTTGGGACTGTGGAGGCTTGGTTGGGGAACCGAATGTAGACTGCCACTTGGGAGAATCATAAAACAACCAAAAAGTAGGTGGTCATAATTTTAGAGAAGATGTATGCAAAAAACTTAATGGATTCGTTATTTTACCTTTTTATAAAAGAGGCTTAGGTTGATGAATACTGAAGAAAATGAGTTTCTAACTTACATAGGTGATTATAGGATACATGATAGTAAAATCGAGGGCATTTTCTGGGAAGACACCACCCTTACTGTAACTTTAAAAAGTTATGAAGGAGGTACAATAGTAATAAAGTTCATTCGACTGCAAACCGTTAATGCTAATAGACCACTCGGAATGATACTTTATGCCATCAGTGAGTTGGTTAAGAACGGGCCATATCGTAAGTTTCGTTTTGCAAACTGGCGTGATGAAGATGATGCTTTTCTTGAAATCATTTCGGAAGGCATAGAGATCCTGTATTCAATTAACGAGAATCAATAGTTGAATAAAATGGGGCTATTGACGATATGCTTTTAGCATTTCATACGGAGTTTATAATTGCCGTGTTCAAGCCTCTCCAAGAATCCAGATAATTAAGAGAAAGATTAGTGGAATAAACATAATAATTAAAAACAGATATATCCAAAACGCCGGTGTTCGAAATAACTCAACAATCGTCTCTATAAAGGTGTTTTTAAAGCGATGTCGATCCACTCTTTTTAACGAATCTAATAAGAATTTACTAGAAAAATCTTGGTCATATTGTTTTAATTTCTCCCACAATAAATCATGTAAATCTTTATTGTTTTTATAATTATCCATGGCAACGCCACACCCATTCGCTGAGAATTTTAACTTTCGCTATAGTCAAATCATTTATCTTTTCCATTATATGACTTGATTGATTGGATAAAGTTTCATTTTTTGGAAAAAGTTTTTGGTGAGTCGCCTTAGCGATTAATCTCAACGCGCCAAGGACTTATGAAACTCCTCAGGGTTGTGTATCATCAAACAATCTTCACCAAATCGGTGAGGATTGTTTGACGTTACACAACCCAATATCTAAACATCTAAAAATTTTATCCATTTTTGCAATTTTGCTGGCTGCAAGAGTGACGAGGAGTCATTATAATGGGGGAAAGCCAATGTCTGTTATTGCGGGAAGAGGAAACAGCTATGATGAAGCATACCAATGTGCTCCAGTACATCAATCAGCACTTCAAAGTGAAGCTAATATTGTCGCTTTCGGTTATTATTACTATTTGCTCGCTCGTCACCGGCTATATATCGTACAAAATGAATTTGAACTTGTTCGAAAGTGAGATCAGCAAGCAGTATCTGAAAACGAGCGAGCAAACGATTGAGCAGATCGGCTCCAAAATACAGGATATTTACCGCATCACGGACTTCGTGATTTTCAACTCTTATGTCGAACGCATTGTGCAAAATATGCACGCTGAACCGGCACCCGGGGAAAGTGTCGAGTATCGCAACTTCATGCTGGAGCGGAACCTTGAGAATGTTCTGCTGCCGCTCAAGAATGAAACGACGCACATTCGTGCCGTCTACATCGTTGATTTGCAAGGCTACAACATGTATTTCAGCCAGGCGAATCCTTCCATTCAGCTTCAGTTCCCGGATTTTTACGAGCGAGTTAAAAAGGGGATGAACAATGCTTCAGCGGAGATCGTCTGGCAGCGGATGAACATCCCCGATTTCTACGAGCCGACCGGGGAGAAGAGCAGTCTCGTCGCTGCGCGTTGGCTCAAGTCGACCGAGCAGCAGACGGTATACGGCATGCTGATCCTCATTATTGACGAACAATACTTCGGCAGTTTGTTAGATCCGCTAATGGCGGGGCAAACAGCTGGAGCGTATATTTACGATAAATACGATCGACTGTTGTACAGCCGGGAGCCCGAAGGCAGTCCCGGTTTCGATCCCGGCCCGGGCAAGGGACCGGGCAGCTTCATTGAGCATCGCGACGGCAACGATTATTTGTTCGTGAAAAGCGTCTACGAACCCCGGTCGTTCAAGTTGGTCAGCGGCATTTCGCTCATCGATATTAAGGCCAAGGGGCGCACGGTCTATCACCTGGCTCTCGCATTTGGGCTTGTCAGTATCGTGTTGATGGCGGTAAGCGTGTCGTTCTTCAGCGGTAAAATGCTGAAACCTCTGCATGTGCTCGTGAGGGCGATGCAGCGGGTGCGCGAAGGCAACCTACGGACTGTCCTCCCGCGTACGTCCAATGACGAGTTTGCTTTTCTCACCGACAGCTTTAACAAAATGGTCGCAGACATTCAGTCGCTCATTCAGGAGGTATATGTCAGCAAACTGAGTGAGCAGGAAGCCGAACTCAAGGCCTTGCAGGCGCAGTTGAATCCACATTTTTTGCACAATGCGCTTAATTCGATTTATTGGAAAATCATGCTGCTCTACGACGACGAAGAGACGGCGGCGCTCGTCACCAGCTTGTCGGATCTACTGCGCTATTCGCTCGCTCCCGTATCGACGTCGAGTACACTGCGAGACGAGCTTGCGCAAATTCGCAATTATATCAGGATTCAAGAAGCGCGGCATGGCGATGAGTTGCACGTCAGTATCGAGGCTCCGGAGGAGCTCTTAAGTTGCCGTATGCAGCGGCTATTGCTGCAGCCCCTTGTCGAGAACGTATTCGTTCATGCGTTTTTGGATCAAACAGCGAGCAAGCGGCTCGCGATTCGTGTCAGCCGCAGGGAGACCGAAATGTGGGTTGAAATCGAGGATAACGGGTACGGGATTTCTCCTGAAATGATTCATCAATTGCTCGACGACCGTACCTTGTACGACGAGAGAGGTGAGCGGGAGCGGCTCGGAGTGCGCAACGTGCTGCGGCGCATTTACTTGGTGCACGGCGAGTCGTATGGTATGGATATTCGACGGTTGGCGCAAGGGACGCTCATTCAAGTCAAACTACCCTATGAAATGGAGTACACAGAGGAAAGGAGGATGGTTCCTGATGCGCATTCTGCTAGTTGAAGATGAACCTTTATTCCGCAAAGGCCTCGCCAAGATGATCGCAGGCAGCGAAGCGAGCTGGGAAGTTTGCGGCGAGGCGGAGAACGGCTTGGTGGCGGAGAGTCTCATCGCTGAGCTTCAACCTGATCTCGTCGTTACCGATATTCGGATGCCGGTCATGGACGGTCTGGAACTACTGAGAAGCACGAAGGCCGTCTTCCCGGACATCGAGTTCATTGTCATTACGGGGTTTCAAGATTTTCATTACGCGCAAACAGCACTTCGCAGCGGGGCGCTCGATTTGCTCGTCAAGCCGTGCAGCAAACCTGACATGCATGAAGCCCTTTCTAAGGCGGATGAGTTTGTGCAAAAGAAGCAGATGGCCGCACGCAAGAAGGCGAGTGAGCGTCAGCTCCTGCAGGAAAACGCGCTGCGCGCCGTGTTCCTGCGTTTTCCGTATCGCCAAGAAGCGGTTCCCGAGTTGGAAAGGGAGCTGCGCTGCAGCAGGTTGTTCGTGCTGCATGTTGCCGATTTTCTCCCTGATGATCGTGGGTATACGAAAAGTGATGTGCCGCTGTTGCAATACGCAGTCCTTAACATTATAGGCGAGCTTCTAGATGTGTATGAAACCTGGGGCACGCTGCTGTTGATCGAAGCAGGACGCTTCGCTTTGCTTCTACCTACTGAAACTAGCGCCGAGGAAGAGCGGCTTCTGGATACAGCTTGCAATACGGTGCGACAACTGCTCGGTTTGACAGTCCTCGTACACGGTGCCGGCCAGGTCCAAAGTCTCAGCGAGCTGGCCGACTTGTACGAGGCGGCACTGGCAGAGAGCGCGCAGAGCCGTGTCTCTGCAGATCATGGCGGCAAGCCGGAAGCTGAGCTGTCGGTCAACCGTATCCGGCAGCAGCTCATTGGCGCTCAGGCAGTGGCATTAATTATGGCTGGACAAGCGGAAGCGCTGCAGCATTACTTGGATGAGCTGATAAAAGAAATGAGAGCTATAGATACAGAAGCCCTGCCGATTGAGGCATTGTCGCTCAGCTTCGCCCTGCAGGACGTGGCACGTAAGCAGTTGGAGCGGGAGTATGAGGCTCGCGCTTTGACGGAGCGTATCGGAAAGCTGAACGAATGCCGCAGTGGAGATGAAGTGTGCGCTTGGATGAAGGCGGAGACGGAGCGGTTTATGCAGGATTATGTGGAATGGCAAAACCGTTACAGCTCTAACGCAGTGTTGCGGGCGGTCCGTTACATCGAAGAGCGCTATGCTGAGCAGCTTTCGTTACAGCAGGTCGCCTCGCACGTTCATTTGAACGCCGCTTATTTCAGTCATCTGTTTAAGAAAGAGACCGGCCGCAGCTTCGTCAATTTCCTAATTGACGTGCGTATGGACAAGGCGAAGCTGCTGCTGTCCAATACGAATCTAAACGTTACGGAAGTTTCGGGTAGAGTCGGATACGATTTGCCCAATTATTTTGCTAAATTGTTCAAAATAAACACCGGCTTATCGCCAAAGGAATACCGCAAGCACATTACCATATAAGGGGGAGCGGAGATGCTGCATGTGCTGAAGCGTGCGGCTATGCCGCTGCTGGCGGCTGGTGCGCTGATTGTTGCCACAGCTGGTTGCTCGGCCAGCCCGAGCTATTACCGTGCCGAAGACGCGCCGAAAGCTTCGACGAAAGAAAAAATCACGGTGACCATCTATGACCGTGGCAATATCCCGTCCAGCGAAGGGACGATTGAAAATAACAAAATAACAAAGTGGATTAACGAAACCGGAGAGGTGGAAGCGAGATTCGTGGCTGTACCGCGATCTCAGTCGGAACAGAAGCTGAACGCGCTGTTCGCTTCGGGTGAAGCGCCGGACCTTATTTTGGAGTATGCGCCGCAAATAAAAAATACGTTGATCGACCGCAAACTGTTGCGACCGATCGACGACATGATTGAGAAGTACAGCACGACCTATAACGAACTATTGAGCAAGTACCCGGTACTGCGCAAAGCGGGCACTGGAGCGGATGGCAAGTTGTACCAGTTCGGGCGCATTAACGAGACAATTCCGACAAGAGGACTCTTCATACGCGCAGATTGGCTGAAAAAGCTTCATTTGGCTGTCCCTACGACGACAGATGAGCTTTACGAAGTGGCCAAAGCGTTCACGGAGCAGGACCCCGATGGCAACGGCAAAAATGATACGTACGGTATTGCTTTACCCTATAACTCGGGTTATGTCCTAAGCGAAATGTTTGGCGTCACGTACCCGGACTTCGTCGTCAAGGATGGCCAGCTCGTGCATGGATGGGATAATATCGAGGCGTTAATAGCGTTCAAGCGGAAGTTGTTCAGCGAGGGGCTGGTGGATCGGAACTTTCTGAGTGACAAGAACGGCGCACGGGCGAAGCAGGATTTTCTAAACAATCGAATTGGCATCTACATGGATCAATTCAACGTGCCCATCACTTTCTATACGGACACTTACGCGCCTCTGAAGCGGAACGTGCCGAATGCCGAGTTGACTGTCATCCCGTATCCGTCGACGCCGGTGGGGAGGTTTAACTCAGTTTTCGTCAATCCAATTCAAATGACAGCAGTCGTCAATGCCGACACGAAGCATCCGGAAGCGGTGATGAAGTACGTTGACTTCGCTTCCTCTGATAATTTTATGAAGACGATGTACTATGGTTTTGAAGGCGTCCACAGTAGGACTGAGCCGGGTAAATGCCCGGTTGTGACGGATCTGGACAAATGGAGGACGGAATTCAATTATGCCACCGGTGATTTCGCGATGTTAGCTTCACCAATCTTGGCCGGCAATTGCTATTACGCCACCGAGAAGCTGGATGTGCACGATCCGCTTCAGCGGGAAGTCAAGAATATGTTCGAACTGAACTCGGAGTACGTCGATTTCTCCCTGCCAATCGCCGGCCCGACCAACGCTGAGCAAATGCCGCAGCTGCCCAAGGAGCTGCAGGCGATTTTGAATGCTACGAAAAATCAGGTCGATGTGGATACAGGCGATATCTGGATCAAGGCGATTGTAACGCCGGACTACACGCCGGAGCAGGCGAAGCGGGATGCCATTGCAGCGTGGGAGCAGGCCGGGGGCAAGCAAGTTGATGATTGGTACCGGGATTTTTACGCGCATGACAGAGACAGCATCATCTTGACGAAAGACATTTATAGCATTTTTAAGGAGCAGCGTGTCGCACAGGGAAAATAAATGAACTGGAATTAGAGCAGCAGCTCGGAAGCCTTCGCTTTCGGGCTGCTGCTCTTTTGTATCCCTTTCAAGCGAACTAAAGATTTTATCCAGATTCCCATAATTCCTAGATGTTGCGGGGAGGCGTAAGTATTAAACTGGTCAAGACAAAACAAAAGTGGAGGTGATAGCTGTGCTTAGTTATTTGAACAAGAAGAAATATTTGTATTTGCTGCTGCTGCCTTGCGTCCTTTATTTCCTCGTATTCAATTACGTGCCGATGTATGGCGTGCTGATGGCCTTCAAAGATTTCGATTTTTCCAAGGGGATTATCCATAGTCCATGGGTCGGGTTCGACAATTTCAAGTATATGTTCGGCCTTAGCGATTTTTACAAAGTGTTCTGGAACTCCTTTTATTTAGGTGTGCTGCGAATCGTGTTTGGTTTCCCGCTGCCGATCATTTTGGCACTGCTGCTGAACGAGATGCGCAATATGGCGTACCAGCGTCTGACGCAGACCATTATTTACCTCCCGCATTTCATCTCTTGGGTGGTGATCGGCGGTATTCTCGTTAACTTCCTGTCGCCGGCATGGGGGCTCGTCAACATTTTTCTGAAGCAGCTAGGTATCGATCCGGTGTTTTTTCTTGCCGATCCGCATTATTTCCGCCCCGTCGTCGTGCTCAGTAGCATCTGGAAGGAATCCGGATGGGGCAGCATCATCTATTTGGCGGCGATTGCCGGTATCAACTCGGAGTTGTACGAATCAGCCAGCATCGACGGCGCGAGCCGGTTGCAAAAGATATGGTACGTGACGCTGCCAGGGATCAAGTCAACGATTGTCATTTTGCTGATCTTGCGGCTTGGGCAAGTGATGAACAACGGTTTTGAGCAAATATTCGTGCTGCAAAACCCAATGAACCTGAATGTGTCTGAAGTGTTTGAGACGTATGCGTACCGGGTCGGCATTCTCGGCGGAAGGTTCTCTTTCGGTACAACTGTCGGACTCTTCACGTCTGTGATCGGGCTCATCTTCCTGCTCGCCGGTAACCGTATCGCCAAGTGGCTGAAGGAGGACGGTATATGGTAATCCGTGCTGCAGATCGACGAGGAGGGTGCTTATGATGAAAATCCGATCGATTGGCGACAAATCGTTCGATGCCGTCAACTATTTGTTCGTTACATTGTTCTCTCTAGCTTGTTTGTTCCCGTTTATTTATGTAGCTTCGTTCTCCGTTACGCCTTATTCCGAATATTTGGAAAATCCGATGAAGCTCATCCCGAGCCATATCGAGTTCGGCGCGTACAAGCAAATTTTGCACATGCCTCTGATGTGGACCGGTTACAGGAACACGATCTTAATTACGCTCATCGGCGTGGCGATAAACATCGTTTTGATGCTAGTCTCCGCTTATCCGCTATCCAAAACGGATCTGAAAGGCCGAAATGCTGTGCTTATGCTCATCACGTTTACGATGTTTTTTAACGGTGGACTGATCCCGAACTTTTATCTGGTGAAATCGTTGCATCTGTACAACACGCTGTGGAGCTTGATTTTACCCGGAGTACTCAGTGCTTACAATCTTATTTTGATGAAAAATTTCGTCGCCGCCATCCCGCCTAGCCTGGAGGAGGCAGCGTTCATCGACGGCGCCAACGAGCTGAAGGTGTTATCGCGAATCATCGTGCCCCTGTCGAAGCCGGCCATCGCTACGTTTGTCATTTTTCACGCGGTGACGCAGTGGAACACATTTTTCCCAGCGGTTATGTATACGTCCAAGCGGGATTTGTGGCCGTTAATGCTTATTTTGCGCGATTTGGTCGTGGACGACGGCGGGCTCGCCAAGGATGCGATGGACGCCAGCAGCGCCGGCGTGACTGTTTTTACGATCAAGATGGCGATTATTATTTTCGCGTCGCTGCCGATTTTGCTCGTGTATCCGTTCCTGCAGCGGTTTTTCATGCAAGGTCTGCTCGTCGGCTCCATTAAGGGGTAAGAGGGCGTGGACCGGCAATGCTTTTCGATTATAGCTGTATTCTCATGCAGTTGTAATATAACTTTCTACGAAGGAGTCTTGGAAAATGAAAATGAAGCATAAACGCAAAGTTAGCGCCTTCGTCAGCGTGTCGCTACTGGCGGCCGTCGTCGCAGGCTGCGGCCCGAACTCGGAAACGTCAAGCAGCACCGGGGGCGCATCGTCTGGCACCAATGAGCCGGTCAGCATCAGCATGTTCAATAGGGTCAATGCGCAGATCGTCGTTGACAATAACCCGGTTATCGCCGAAGTGAACAAGTTGGCTAACGTCAAGCTTTCGGTGGAAGCACCACCGATCAACAATTACAACGACAAGTTGCAGGTTCTCATGGCTTCCGGTGATCTGCCGGATCTAGTCTACAATTGGGGCGGCGCCGATTCCAACATGGAAACGTGGATTAAGAACGGTTTGCTCACACCGCTCGACGACAAAATCGCTCAGTATCCGAACCTGACGAAAAACATCACGAAAGAAATGTGGGATAGTGTTAAATCGGTAAACGACGGCAAAATTTACATTGTTCCACGTACGAACGTCGTCAATCACTGGGGCTATATGATTAACCAGACGTGGTTGGACAAGCTGAATTTGAAAGCGCCGACAACGATCGACGAGTTTACGAACGTGTGTAAGGCGTTTACGCTTAACGATCCCGATGGTAACGGCAAGGCGGATACGTATTGTGTCAGCTTCTCCAACCCGACGCTCGGCGGCAATACGATTTGGAACTCGTCCAACTTCCTGACCTCCGCTTTCAACTTGCCGATCCAGAACGGATCGAAGGATACAGACGGCAATTACAAAATCCGGGAGAAAATGTCCGGGTACATCCCTTTCCTGACGTATATGAAACAGTTGAACGACGATAAGCTGATCGATCCGGAGTTTTTGGTTAACAAAATTTACGTCGATCAGGACAAACTGAACCAGAACCGTGTCGGTATCAATTACGCTCATCAATATACCGTCATGGGCAACCTGTCCAAAGACAAGGATTCGGATAAGAAGTTTACGTATCATGCCGTTCTGAAAGATAGCAAAGGCGTAGCGAGCGATTGGGTGACACCGGCGACGTGGGGCGGATGGATGATCCCAAAATCGACGAAACACGTGGATGACGTCTTGAAATTTTTAGACTGGGGGAATACGGCCGAAGCTAACACATTGTTCCAAATCGGGATCAAAGGCCTTACCTATGACAGTTACGATCCAGCAACGAAAAGTATATCGCGTACCGCCGACGAAACGACGAAACTGGCCAGCACGACAAGTACGTACATGACGCTCGCCAATGCCGTCAATGGAGAACCGGCACTCATCGAGAACGCTGATACACCGGAACGGCTGAATAAATATAAGACGCAGTTTGACGATGCGATGAAGCAGATGACGGTCATCAACGTGCCGGCTGTGCGGTCTCCGAAAATTGCCAATTTGAGCAAAACGATTCCCGATCTCATGAAGAAAAAGGACGATCAGGAGATGAAGTACATTCTCGGATCCATTTCGTTGCAGCAATTCAAAGATTTCCTGGAAAAGGAATGGTATCCTGCCACTGCTGATGCCGAGAAAGAATACATCGACTATATGAACAAGTTGGGCAAATAAAAGCGACATTACAAAGGAGAAACTGCTATGTCTTTGAACACGAACCAAACTATCATCGGCCAGCTGCATTCCAGTCCGGTTATTCACCGTCATCCGGCTAATCCGCTGCTATCGCCGAAGGATGTACCTTACGGCCCGGCGATGGTGTTTAATGCGGGTGTTACCAAATACGAAGGGAAGTACGTAATGGTGTTCCGCAATGATTACGGCAATGCCGCAGCGAAAACCATCGAGCCTGCCAGCACAACGAACCTGGGGTTGGCATTTAGCGATGACGGAGTACATTGGAATGTGCAGCAGCAACCAGTCTGGTCCTGGAACGATGAAGAAGTCGTTCGCGTTTACGATCCGAGATTAACCGTTATCGACGGCAGATGTTATATGTGCTTTGCGGTTGATACAAAGCATGGGGTGCGAGGCGGCATTGCCGTCACGGACGACTTCAACCGTTTTGAAGTACTCAGCATGTCCGTACCGGATAACCGGAACATGGTGTTGTTTCCGGAACGAATCGGCGGCAAGTACGTTCGGTTGGAACGACCGTTCCCGGTATACGGGCGCGGCGGCGTTGACCGCTTTGACACGTGGCTTAGTGACTCGCCCGACCTGCGCTATTGGGGCAACTCCAAGCTCGTGCTCGGCGTGGAGGACGTGCCGTTCGCCAACGATAAAGTCGGCCCGGGTGCGCCGCCGATCAAGACCGCGAAGGGCTGGTTGACGACGTTCCATGCCGTTGACATCGACCGCGAGCGCGGCAAAAACGGTTGGGAGCCGACGTGGAAAAAACGCTATTCAGCCGGCATTATGCTTCTCGATCTCGATGACCCGAGCCGAATCGTGGGCATGAGTAGGACGCCGCTGCTTGCTCCGGAAGCGGAGTACGAGACATCCGGCGGGTTCCGCAATGATGTGATTTTCCCGGGCGGAATGATTTTGGAGCCTTCAGGCGAAGTGAAAATTTATTACGGTGCGGCAGATACGGTGGAATGCTTGGCGACCGCCGATGTGGACGATCTGCTCCGACTGTGCTTGTAGGCGAGTCTAACTAAATATATGGATGAACAAAGGTAGGTGTGGTGAATTGACTCTGAAGGCGCAAAAATTAGCTTTTGAATCGGCAAAAAAGATTTATGAAAGTGCAACTTTGGTATTTCATGGCGTGGACGGTTTTGATGTCTACAATGTTTCTATTCCGTTCATCCGGGATGGAAAACGTTATATGTTCGGGCGGATAGAACGTCGCGAGGAATGGGCGCGCTCTTGGGTTCGCCTATTTGAGGAGACGGGACAGGATGAATGGGCTGTAGTGAAAGACAGCATGATCTATACGTTGGAAGATCCTTATGTTACCGAAATCGGTGAAGAGCTGGTCATGGGCGGGACACATGTACAATATGAGCGTGGCAAATACAGCACATTTTTCGGCTATTTTTTCCGGGGCACCGACCTGAACAATTTGTACTATTTTACTACCGGGCCTAACAAAATGAAGGATATTCGCCTTGTTCCGCTGCAGGACGGGAAGATTGGCGTGTTCTCACGTCCTCGCAGAGCAGACATGAGTGTCAAATACGGAAGCGAATCCATGATTGGCTTCACGGTCATTGACAGTCTGGAGGAACTGACCGCGGAAGTCATCGATAACGCACCGTACATTTACGGTATTTTTGGGAAAGGTGAATGGGGAGGCGTTAATCAGGCTTATCTGCTCGATAGCGGTAAAATAGGCGTCATCGGCCACATTTGCTACACCGATAAGGATGAGAACGGCGGGGAAGTGAAGGTTTATCTGAACATGGCCCTCGTCTTTGATCCAACCACCCGGGAGTCATACAACCTTCATTTGATCGGAAGCCGTTCTTGCTATCCTCCGGGACCTGCCAAGACGCCGCAGTTGGTCGACTGCGTTTTTGCTTCGGGAATTGCCATGCGACCTGACGGTAAAGCCGATCTATACAGCGGCATTGGCGATTGCCACACGGGGCGTATTACGATTGACTATCCATTTGAGGGATATGGGCGTATTGTTTAGATGTATTAAAAGTCTTAATTGCTGCTGATTAGGCCAGTTGGTATGCTTAGTTCAATCATTCGGTCTATAGCCTTCTATTAAAGCTAATTGGCGTTTTAGCTTTAATAGGAGGTTTTGTTAAAATCTAAGTATGGAATCGAATCTACTCAAACAAATATTTTTCGTTGTAAAGACGGCTGTGCAGCAAAGTTGAAGGGCTACGTTGCAGTAAATACAACGCAATGGTGTGGTCAGACTGCGATTGCGGTCTTTCGTTGCACATCATACAACCATTTGTTGCAAAAGGTAAATTGTAAGCGGTTTAAATGCAACAATCGTTGTATTATGTGCAATATAGAGGCGAAGTGAGGCCCCTTTACGGCCAAATGGTTGCACAAAATACAACATAGCTGTCACAGTAGCTGCTATCGCTCGAGCGGTTCCTCCCTGAGGGGAACTACAGGGCGCTTTTCCATCGAAATAGGCTCCTCTTCACGTGGAGGGGAACTGACGTCCTCTATTTGTCCGTTTTCTTGAAGAAATCGGGGTTAGGCGGTCAAATAGGACCCTGCAGTTCCGCTTGACCGCGGAAACGGGCTTAATTTGTTAGAATAGCGCCCTGTAGTTCCTCTAAGTGGCCGGCCAGCTTACCTATCCTATGAGGATGCCCCCTATGCCAAATGTCTCAGTAACGCTGAATTTTTAACGGGGTTGAGTGTTCTCCACCGCCAAAATTCGCTCCTACTAGGCTCTTAACAAGCTAAACTACGGAGGGAAATTAACTCCTCCCCAAAATAGGCATTGGGACATTCACCTTCTTTGCCCAGCTCCAGAGTTTTTGCATCATATATATGCGAGCTGGGATGAAAAAAGCCACCGAGGCAACTGAAAAGTTTAACGCATACGACAGCCGACAATTGGCTGCCGTTCCCAATTATTGGCAGTAATGTAGTTTTCCTACTTTACCGCAAATCGCCGAGCAAACGCCACGCACAACACCACACCCATATTGACCATAAAGACGGGCCATCCAATGGACTCGTGCAATAATAAAGCGGATAATAAAAGACCAAAGAATGGCTGAAGGAGCTGCAACTGCCCGACAGCAGCAATTCCTCCTAGAGCAAGACCGCGATACCAAAAAACGAAACCGATGAGCATGCTGAATAAGGAAACGTAAGCGAGGCTCAGGATCGATGTAACACTGGTGCTAGACCAAGAATCCGGCCTGAAATACAATGAAAGCAGTGCCATAACGGGAAGCGACAAGATAAGCGCCCAAGAGATCACCTGCCAGCCCCCTAATCTCCGTGAGAGTCTAGCTCCTTCCGCATAACCGTAACCACAAGCAATAATAGACGCCAGCATGAGCCCGTCACCAATAAACGAAGAGGAAGCTCCATTTATTAAAGCGAATCCGACCACAAGGGAGCTGCCCAAGACGGATAGCATCCAGAAGATCGGTCGTGGACGTTCACCACCTCGCCATACACCGAAAATCGCTGTTGATAGTGGCAGAAGCCCCACATAGATAATCGCGTGCGAAGCCGTAACATATTGGAGCGCTAGGGCAGTCAGCAGGGGGAACCCTACAATCACACAAAGCGCTATTAACAATAGAGGAACGATGTCGCTTTTGATAGGCCGTTGCTGCTTAAAGATGAGGAGTAATACGCCTGCCAGTACACCAGCTATGGCGGCTCGGCATACGGTGAGAAACAAAGGATGGAAATCCATGACAGCCAAACGTGTTGCCGGCAAAGATCCACTAAAGATAAGTACGCCTAACATTCCGCTAAACCAGCCATTTGCCGTTTTGTTCATTTTAAATCACCTCAAATAGATCTTTTACTTGGTGATTTGTATTATATTAGGTACAATGGGCAGTGTACACTGATGTTATTTCAGTTTGTATGGGTACAGATTTTGTTTGGAGGTGCATGTATGACAAGTAAAAAGGAATCCATCATACAGAGCATCCGCACTGACATCGTGGGTGGTCTCATTAAACCCGGCCAAAAACTGCCGTCAATCCGGAAACAGAGCGAGAAATATGATTGCAGCCTTAACACCATCATTAGCGTGTATCAGGAACTGGAAAACAAAAATCTGGTTTATTCCCGTCCGAAGAGCGGTTACTTTGTTGTTGCCCAAGAAGCGCTGCTTCCTTTGATTCAAACAAAACGAATTGATTTTGCCTCCGCTGCTCCAGATCCATCATCGATCTCACAAAGTGACTTTCGTCAATGCATGAACAAAGCGATGGATCTATTTGAGGCTTCGATTTTCACCTATCCCGATCCGCAAGGTTTACTTTCGCTTCGCCAAGAGCTTGTGAAACTGTTTCAACAGCAGCAGGTATTCGCTTCCGAACAGCAAATTTTTGTCTTCTCAGGCGCGCAGCAAGCTCTTCATCTTCTATCCGGGATGCCTTTCCCTAACGGAAAAACGAACATTCTGGTTGAGCAACCAACCTATTGGGGGATGCTGGCTGCATTAAAAGCTCAAAAACAAACGGTCATCGGTATCGAAAGAACGCCTGACGGGATGGACTGGGCAGCCTTGGAGCGCCATTTTCAAAGCAATATGATCAAGTTCTTTTATACCATTCCACGGTTTCATAATCCGTTAGGTACTTCCTATACGCAAGAAGAGAAGCAGAGACTAGCAGAGCTTGCCAAAACTTACGACGTTTACATCGTTGAGGATGATTATCTGGCTGATCTGGAAACAAATTCGAAAGCAGATCCAATTCGCGCTTATCATGGCGCCAGTCATGTGATTTATCTGCGAAGTTTTTCCAAAGTGATGCTGCCTGGTTTAAGGCTTGCGGCGGCAGCGGTGCCGGATTCGTTAATTCCTTTGCTCCACTTGCATAAACAAACGGCGGATCTGAGCACCTCCGTTCTTTCTCAAGGTGTATTGGAGATTTACATGAAGTCCGGGATGTATGCGCATCATGCCAAGCAAATGAAATCTTTGTACCATCATCGCATAAAAACATTAGGGGAAATTGCAAAGCGATTATTGCCACGTGAATCTTTATATTCCGTACAGTCTAGCGGAGGGGTCTTCGCTTCCATACGCCTTCCGGGCACCAGTACAGAAGAAATGGTCAGGCGGTTGGAGATTCGGGGAGTTGACGTGGTGCCATCCGATCAGCAGTATCTTTCTTCTTTTCCCAAAATGAACTTGCTGCGGCTTAGCATCATACGGACGGATGAACAGGATATGGAAGAGGGCATTCGCATCATTGCCGAGGAATTGGAGCGTGCCCAACCTATAAGCAGTTCCCCTAAGCCATTCGCATGGATTTGAGAACTTCTGAGCACTTCATAAGAATCGAGGCGTAATAAACATGCAAATACGAGAGTTAAAAAAGAATGAACAACCGCCATTAGAGCTGCTATTGTTAGCGGATCCCTCACAGAAGCTTGTCGAAGGCTATCTTCAAAGAGGGCAATGCTTTATTGGCTTATTGCATGAGCAAATCGTAGGTGTCTATGTCTTACTGCCAACAAGACCCGATACAGTAGAGTTAGTAAATGTAGCCGTAGACGAAGGGCATCATGGCAAAGGCTACGGAAAACAGCTAGTGAAGCATGCCATACAAATTTCCACGGGACTCGGATTTAAAACCATCGAGGTAGGTACCGGAAATTCGAGTGTTGGTCAGCTGGCCCTTTATCAGAAATGCGGTTTTAGAATAACGGGCATAGACAAGGACTTTTTTATTAGACATTATGAGGAAGAAATTATTGAAAATGGGATACAAGTCATCGATATGATTCGGCTATCTCAAGATTTATAAAGGCTAGATGGCTCCATCTAGCCTGCTTCCTCCCTGGTGACCAACACTTTGTTCTCCCAGGCCCTGCTTTTCCAACGAAATAATAAGAGAAGCCCCCGCAAGCCTTCATCCATGATGAATACACCCCACATCCCTACGAGTCCGTACCCTAGACGAATGCCTACCCAATAGGTCAACGGGACACACAGTCCCATGATGACACCCACGCCAATAAGGAGAATGAATCGCGCATCACCGGCAGCCCGGAGGGCTTCACCTATCACAATGTTCAGACAGCGTATAGGCTCCAGAAGGAAACCAAACGTCAGTAAAAACGCCCCCAGTGTAATGATCTCGACGTTATCCGTAAACATACCGATCAGCTGTTTTCTGAACAAAACGGTTAAGGTGACCGCGGCAAGTGAAAGCAGTAAGCTGAGCAGCAAGCTGCGAAACAACTGCCTGTAAGCCTCTTCCTTTTCCCCGGCGCCGACCAGTCGGCCGATAATAATTTGAGTTCCCCGTCCAAGGGAGATGGCCAGCACCATAATGAATGTCATGATATTTTGGGTATAAATCCGGGTGGAAAGCATCTCAGCGCCAAGCTGCGTGATGAAATAGGTAGTCATCAGTTGGCTAATCGAATAGACGAGGGAGCCCCCGGCTGTCGGAATCCCGATGGTCAATATTTTTTTCAGATCTGCAAATCTAGCTTTGTAAAAGTTGCTGAAGGATAAGTTCAATCGAACGATTTTTCTTAAAATGATGCTGTACACCAGGAGTCCAATGAATTGGCTGACGATTGCTGAGATCGCCACACCCGGCACGCCAAGTTTGGGAAAGCCGAAAGGGCCGAAAACAAATAAAATACTGCCCGTCAAATTGACCAGGTTAACGCCTAAGCTGACCGCCATTGTATATCTTGTATACCCATGCACCTGCGTGATGGATGCAATGGTCAGATTAACGGCCTGAATAAATAAAGAGCCGCCCACGATTGAGAAGTAGATGCGGGCCTGCTCCAGTGCAGCTGGCTCCAACCCGAAGGGCTGCAGCAGCTGTTTACTGAAGCATACGATACACAGGCTGACCAGAAAGCCGAACAGGAAATTAAGCGCGATGGCTCCAGCGGCAAACTTCTTGACTTCTCTGTTTTTATTCGCGCCCAAACATTGTGAAATCACGATGGCTGAACCGGTTGAGATGACTTGCAGCAGCAAAAATAAAAAAATAATGAGCTGATTGCTGACGCCAACCGCTGCAACGGCTTCATCCGAAATATGACTCACGATGAACGTATCCGAAGTTCGCATAAACACCTGTAAGGATGATTCAATAAATAAAGGCCATGTAATGGCAAATAGGCCTAGTTTTTTTGGAATGGTCATGGGTAAAAGAGCTCCTTCGATGCTGCGCGATATGAATCTATATGAATCTTCTCTTTATCTTGGGGGATGATGAAACCGTTTTCTTTGCAAAATGTGGGCAAATCATTGCTTATATTGACTCCGTCAAAGAAGAATATTGCGTGTTAATGATTTATTAACATAATCCATAGTGGTATGATAATCGCAACCATTTTGTAAAGGGAGGAATCCAATATGGTACAAATCGTTGTTGCTGAAGATGAACTATGGTTGCGCAGTGAGCTGGTTGAAATGATCGAGCAAATCGGTGAAGGCTTCGAGATTGTCGGTGAAGCCATGGACGGTGAGGATGCATGGAATATGATACATGAGCTGTGGCCTGCAATACTCGTGACCGACATCCGGATGCCGAGACGGGACGGTTTAGAGCTGATTCGTGATATTGAGGAGGCCGGGCTTCCTATCGTTTCCATCATTGTAAGTGGTTATGACGATTTTTCTTATGCCCAGCAAGCCGTGCGGTACGGCGTTTCGGAATATTTGCTGAAGCCGCTCATGAAGGATGAACTCAAGGATGCGCTGCATCGGTCATTGAACCGAATGGCCATGTTTAAGGAGATGCAAGGTTATCTCAAGCAAATCGTGAGCTTTCTCGAGCAGATGCATGAATGGGATGCGAAGAAACGGCTTATGAAGCTGACGAGCATACTGAATGAAATTCGCAAGCTGCAATCGGCTCGCCCGGGAACACGTAGAACGATATTGGAGATTTTTGCCGGCAAATTAACGGAATTGATCAAGGGAGATAAAGAGAGCTGCGAGCTGCCTGCTCGACCGGCTTGGGATCATCATGACGATATTTTGCGCTATTTTCAAAGCCTGCTGGAGACGTTGACCCTGCAATCCAATCAGTCGGCAAACGCCGAAGTGCGCGCAGTCATCCGCAAAACGACCGACTATATTGAAAGCCATTACATGCAGCAGTTAACACTAGTCAAAATAGCTCAGATTGCGAATTTGAGCCCGTCTTACTTCGGTTATTTATTCAAGCAGCATACGGGACAATCTTTCGTTAACTATCTGAATGGCGTCAGGATCCAGAAGGCGAAGGCGCTCCTGGTGGAGGATGACATTAAAATCTATGAGGCCGCTGAAATGGTTGGCTTTATTTCACTGCCCTATTTTAATAGGGTTTTTAAAGCATTGACCGATAGGACACCAAATGATTTTCGGAAAGGAATGGGTATGTAACGTGCTTCTGAAAACGAAAATCCATTCCATTAAAACGCGAATGACGATTGGCTTTTTATTGGTCAACCTGTTGTCGTTGCTTGTTGTCCTGCTGATATCGAATCAAGCGTTTCAAAAGGTGATTCAGCGTGATTTTGTTGCCGCTTCCAATGATGCCGCTTCACGGTTCAGCTTCCGAATGAATGATTATATTGAGCAAATCATCCAGACATCTGCGCCCATGCCTGCGAATGCACAATTCCAAGCGTTTCTGCGCGGCCAGACCCTATTGCCGGAGCAAACTGAAGCGATTGAGAAGGAGATGCGCAAGTTTACTGCGATGAATCATCCGGAAATCGTCGGTATGTTTCTGATGTCCACGAATAACCAGATGGTGTCGATGAACAGCTTCTTTTATTCGCAGTCTTCCTATTACTGGCGAGAGCCATGGTTTCCGCTTGATTATGATCAACAGATCCAAATCATTCCCACCCATTTGACGAACTATCCGCAACAACCCAGATATGCGGTAATTTCTATTGTTATGCCCGTCTATGACACCGTATCGATGGATATTATCGGCAGGTTCGTCATCGATGTGATGCCCAAAAGCATCAGTGCCTCCTTCGGAGACGTGCGAATTGGGAATACGGGGTACTTCTTTGTCGTGTCGCCAGATGATACCATCATCTATCATCCCAATGACGAGTGGCTTGGCATCCCTAGGGCCAATACGCCTCTGTCCAGTCTTCAGCTGAATGAAGGAAACGAAACCTTTAATCAGGATTGGAATGGGCAAAATTGGCTTATATCCGTTAACAAAACGAACCGGATGAATTGGCACGTTGTTTCTATGGTTCCTGAAAGTGAGCTGGAAGTAGGCGCCAAAGCTGTGGAGCGGTCGATTATTATCGCCTTTCTTGCCGTAGCCATCATTATTGTGACGATTATTCCGCTCATGACTAGCCGGTTTGTCAAACCAGTCATTACCTTGCGAAATTTAATGGCGAAAGTGTCGACCGGGGATTTGAATGTCCGGGCATACTTATCCAATCAGCAGGATGAAATGCAAAGCCTGAACGTGGGTTTCAACCACATGGTCTCTCGGCTGGACCAATTGATGACGACGGTCACTAATCTCCAAATGAAAGAGATGAAGCTGGAGCTCAGGCAAAAGGAAGCTTTGATTCGTGCTTTGCAAAATCAAATAAATCCCCATTTGTTATACAACACGCTGGGGATTATCAAAAGTATGGCCTTTTTAGAAAATGTGCCACGTATTGAGACAATCTCGCGGAATTTAGCCGACGTTTATCGTTATACGGCAAGGTTCGAGAACGAGGAGGTTACACTTCACGACGAGCTGACGATTATGGCGAAATATTTGGAAATCGTGAAGCTCCGCTTTCCTATGTCGTTTATCCGTACCATCTCGGTGAATGAGAAGTTTTACGATTGTTTGTGCATGAAGTTGACGTTACAGCCAATCGTAGAAAATGCCGTCAAATATGCGATTGAACCCAATGGCGGGGAAGGGACGATCATCATCAACGCTTTTGAAGAGAGCGGAGATTTGATCTTGGAAATTGCGGATAATGGGAAAGGGATTCCCGAATCTCAGCTAGAGGACATTCAAGATTTGCTGCGCAAGGAGTCTGAGAATCCCAACGGTTTTCCGTCTGCCAGCGGCTCATTAGGTCTCTCCAACGTACATGCCCGGCTTGTTCTGCGATATGGCCGTAAGTACGGAATTCGAATTGATTCGTTTCCCGGACAAGGAACGGTTGTATCCATTCGATTACCTTATCGCAGAAAAGTGGACATGGAATAGATTCGTGAAATCGGATAGGAAATCGTGAATACGGTTAAGGAGTGTTTTTCTCTTCTGTTTTATACTGAGGATGTAAAAACTTACATAACGAGTATGAGGGGGAGCAAACCATGAAGAAAGTGTTACCGCTTTCAATTTCGGTGTTAATGATAGCCGCAGGCCTGGTAGGTTGCAGCACTAGCAATGGGACTGCCGGCAAAAAGGAATCGGCTCAGCCAACAGCCAAGCAGAATGCGAATGTGGATGACGGTTCAGAGAAAATGGATATCACGATGCTCGTCAGCACAGCGATAGGCGGAGGCTGGCCGGAGAATCACCCTATGATTCAGAAGCTAAATGAAAAGTTGAACATTAATTTGAAGTTTCAGTGGGTTCCCGGTGACAACTATGAAGAGAAACTTAATGTCATGGCTGCCTCGAATACCTTCCCTGACGTTTTCCAGATATGGAATGCAACCTCGTACAATAAGTGGCAGGAGAAAGGTGTATTTTTAGATTTAAAACCACTGCTCCCGCAATACTCGAATTTATCCAAGGAGCTTCCAGAGCGCGATCTGCAAATGATGAATCCGAAGGATCATATCTATGGCTTGCCGATGTATGCGCCAAGCTTCCGCAGCAATTTATCCATTCGCAAAGACTGGTTGGATAAGCTGAACTTGAAAATGCCGACGACCGTGGACGAGTTTTACAATGTGGCCAAAGCCTTCGCTGATCAAGATCCGGACGGTAATGGTAAGAAAGATACGGTCGGTTTCAGCATGAATGTTGGTGTGAATGGGGGCTTTGGAAATATTGATTATTTAAAAGGCGCCTTTGGACTTGCGAATAATTGGAAAACGGTGGATGGCAAGCTGGTGCCGATGCAATCTCAAACGAAGGAATGGAAGGACCTTGCCACATTCTTGCATAAAGCTTATGCGGAAGGGGTACTGGACAAAGACTTCGCTGTCAACAAAGAATTCGATCCTTTGAATAAGCTAGAAGCGAATACGAATGGCATTGGAGAGGTAAATCCGAATGAAGTCTATACAAGGACGCTACCGAATTTACAAAAGTTAGATCCGAAAGCGGATATTGTGCAGCTTACTCCTCCGAAGGGCCCGACGGGTTTACAGTTTGCCACGACGGTCATCAGTACGACGAAAATCGTTGTAAATGCCAAAACAGATTTGAAAAAACAGCAGCGCATCATGAGGTTGCTTGACTATATGCTTTCTGACGAAGGATATACGTTAATCAAGAACGGTATTGAAGGTGTGGATTACAAGAAAGAAGGCGATAAAGTAACCATGCTTCCGGCCTTCAACACAAATCGTCCACAAATTTTGTCTACCTGGTTTTTCCGTCGCTTTGACCCTGGCATCCAAATTCGCATTTGGGACGACAAATCCTACGGTGACAAAGTGCTTACCTGGTTTAAGAACACAGAACCTTACCGATATGACAATCCTGGAGCAGGTCTTGTCTCAGAAACGCAGACGAAAGTCGGCAGTGAGCTGGACAAAAAGTTTACGAATGCCATTGTCAAAGTCATCGTAGGCCAGGAGCCGGTTGAAAGCATTGATAAAGCGGTCGAACAGTGGAAATCCGGTGGCGGCGACCAAATTACGAAAGAGATCAACGATATTTATGCGAAAATGAAGTAAATCTTCTACTGGGGAAACCACGGTTTCGTGGTTTCCTTCTTTGTTACACAGCGTCTTATCCTTTAGGAAGGGGGAACGACAATGATCACAACTAAGAAACTGCTCCGCCGTGGACTACCGCTTTATGCGATGATTGCACCGGGCGTGCTTTTTTTCATCCTATTTCGCTACTTACCAATGTTCGGCATTGCCATTGCCTTTCAAGACTATGATCCATTTGATGGCTTTCTCCATAGTGATTGGGTCGGCTTGGAGCATTTCCGCCGCCTATTTACGGAAGCTGATTTTTGGTTTTTGATGCGCAACACATTGATTATGAGTTCTTTGAACTTATTTCTTTTTTTTCCGGCTCCAATCATTCTAGCTTTGCTGCTGAATGAAGTCAGAATGAAGGCTTACCGCAAATCGGTGCAGACCATTACGTATTTGCCTCACTTTCTGTCCTGGGTCGTTGTTGTCAGCATGACAGTCATTCTCTTCTCTACACAAGACGGGGCACTGAATAAAATGCTCGTTTCCTGGGGCTGGGAGCGGTTCGATCTGTTAACGAATCCCGATTATTTTCGGTCCATGTATTTGATTCAAAACATTTGGAAAGAAACAGGTTGGAGTGCAATCATTTTCCTGGCTGCGCTTGCTTCCGTAGATCCAACCTTGTTCGAAGCGGCCGTCGTAGATGGCGCAAGCCGATGGAAGCAGATGCTGAATATTAGCCTTCCGGCACTCAAATCCGTTATCTTCATTATGTTTATTTTGCGGCTGGGTCAAGTGCTGGATATTGGTTTTGAACACGTGTTGTTGCTGCAAAATCCGCTCAACATGGAGGTATCCGATGTTTTCGATACGTATGTTTATCGATCAGGTATCCTCTCGGCGCAATTCAGTTTTACGACGGCAGTGGGGTTGTTTAAATCAGCCATTGGTCTTGTACTTGTCATCACGGCAAATGCGCTGGCGAAGCGGTTTGGGGAAGAGGGTGTATATTAATGGCTGCCAAAGGAACCGATCGTCTGTTTGTTTGGATCGTATACGCTTTACTAGCTCTCGCATCGCTGCTTGTAGTTGTGCCTTTCATTTATGTCGTGGTTGTTTCGTTTGCTACCAAGCATGAGGTGATATCAAGAGGTTTCTTCTTGTTTCCAAAGGAATGGACGCTCGACTCCTACCAGTTTCTGCTGCGGGAGCAAAATTTCCTTACTTCTTTCAAAAATTCGCTCGTCATTACGATCATCGGAACGGCGATTAATATCACGATGACCAGCTTGATGGCATACGGCTTATCGAAGGTCTGGTTGCCCGGCCGTAAAACCATCAATTTTCTAGTGCTGGTCACCATGCTGTTCAGCGGTGGTATTATCCCGACCTACCTGGTCATCAAAGCGTTCGGTTTATTGGACAGCTATAGCTCTCTCTGGCTCTCGGGGGCGATTGCACCTTTTCATTTGATTGTGATGAGAAGCTTTTTCCAAAACTTCCCGGCTGAATTGGAAGAGTCATCGCGTATGGATGGCTGCGGTGAACTTCGCTTGTTTTGGCGGATCGTGCTGCCGCTTTCGATGCCGGCGGTGGCAACGTTCACCTTATTTTATTTAGTGCAAAATTGGAATACGTATTTCTCGGCGCTGCTGTATTTGAACGACACACAGATGTGGCCGCTTCAAGTGTATTTAAGGCAAATGCTCATCGAATCTAGTGATTCATCTATGATACAAGCCGTTGAAGGCTTCGAGTACGGACCACCGGTCAAGATGGCTGCCGTTGTCATCGCTGCGGCTCCGATGCTGCTGATCTATCCCTTTATGCAAAAGCACTTTAACAAAGGAATGCTGATGGGTTCCGTCAAAGGTTGAATATAAATAGCTGCAAAACACGAACAAAATGACGATGAGGAGTGGGTATCAAATGAGTAGGGAAAACCAAAATATCTTATTGATTTTGACCGATCAGCAACGTGTGGATACATTAAAGGCTTACGGCGGAAAGGTGTGCCAAACACCCAATCTCGATCAGTTATCGGAAGATAGCATTGTATTTACGAATGCCTATACGAGCTGTCCGATTTGTACACCGGCAAGATCCTCTTTGCAAACCGGGTATTACCCGTTTAATGTAGGCATGCAGGCAAACTCGTATGGATCGCATTGCTTGATCAGGGAACTGCCGGACCACCCGGACCTGCTCAGCCGGCAATTGCAGAATCAAAATTACAGTGTTGGTTATACCGGGAAATGGCACTTGGGTCAAGGGAATGATTCCGCAGAAACGAAACATTACTTGAGTCAGGGCGAACATGCCATTCAATTTCCGGAATTTAAATACGATATGCGTTCACTCCCCTCTGATGTAGGGTATGAAGCGGACGATTTCCCGGGTCATGGGATTGGCGGGTATCACTATAAACAGTTCAAGGACTACTTGGAAGAGAATAACCTCACATTTGAGACGAAAAATATGTTATCCGGCAACTTCGATGTACATACCGCAGCCGAGGTGGTCTCACCTATTGAATCGACGGTGGAGTACTATTTGACAGAACGGGCTATTCATTACATGGATCGATTCCGTAAACGTTCGAAGCCGTTCTTTTTTGCGCTCAACTACTGGGGGCCGCATGAGCCGTATATGGCACCGACCAAGCATCTCGATCTGTACCGTGACATGGAACTGGAGCCATGGCCTAATTTTTATGATGACGGGCATAAGAAACCGTCGATCCATAAAGCGAAAAGCGCGAAATCGAAGGAATGGGAAGCTTTTGCTCCCTATGTGAAGCATTATTATGGCTTTATGAGCTCCATCGATGAGCAAATCGGTCGCATCATTGCTTATTTAAAAGAAAATGATCTCTATGACAATACGACGATTATCTTTTCGGCGGATCATGGCGAATCACTAGGCATTCATGGCGGATTAAGCGATAAAGCCTTTTTCATGTATGAGGAAACATGCCGTATTCCTTTATTTGTAAAACCGGCAGGAGAAAGCGTGCACCGTGAAGAAAATCACTTTGTTGGCACATGCGATCTGTATGCGACCATTCTTGAGTTGGCCGGTGTCGAGCGGGAAAAGGCGGAGAACCGGGATGGACGTTCGTTTGCGCCTATGCTGCGAAATAACGCTGAGGCTTTGGTTTCTTGGCCGGATTGTGTGGTAACGGAATGTTCAGGACTAGAGAGTGTGATGTATACACAAAGAATGATCCGTCATGAAAAGATGAAGTATGTATTTAATTGCGGTGACCTCGATGAGCTCTATGATTTAAGCAAGGATCCTTACGAATTGGATAATCTGATTGATCATTCCGACTATGTGGAGAAACTGCTTTTCCTTAGATTAAGGCTGGCGGATTGGATGGTTCAGCATCGAGACGGTGCCTTGAAAATATTTAAGCGCATGCGGGATCTCCCATAGAAAAGTGAAGGAAGGCAAATTTGGGGAAGGCTGGTGCTAAATCATGCAGGCTGCTAAGGGACCGAATGTCGTTTTTCTTATTTCAGACGATCATCGCGACGAGGCGATAGGTGCTTTCGGAAACACGGTTCTACAGACTCCCGTATTGGATGGATTAGCGAATAGCGGCGTCTCGTTCAGGAATACGCATATTTTCGGAGGATTAACGGGCGCTGTCTGTGCCCCTAGCCGGGCGTGCGTTAATACGGGAAAAGCCATTTTTCACACCATGGTCGGACAGGAACTGCACAAATGTATGCACTCTTCAGACATTCGTCCCGACATCCAATTAATGCCGCAAACGCTGCGGGAATCGGGTTATTATACGCATGCGGTCGGTAAATGGCATAACGACAAAGCGAGTTTTGCGAAAAGCTTTGATGGCGGTGATAAGCTGTTTTTTTACGGTATGAGCCCGCATACCCAAGTGCCTGTCCAAGACTTCGATCCAACGGGCGCGTATTCCAAGGAGCGGGAATATATCGAAGAAACGTTTTCGACACAATTATTTACCGATGCCGCCGTGCAGTTTGTTGAAGCCTATGAGGATGAGAGCCCGTTTTACCTGTATGTGGCGTTTACGGCACCTCATGATCCACGAACAGCGCCGGAGCCTTATGCTTCCATGTATCGTCCGGACGATATTCCGCTGCCTGCTAACTTTAGCCAGGAACACCCTTTTGACAATGGGGAAATGTTGGTTCGTGATGAGAAGTTGGCTTCCCAGCCTCGGGATGCGGAGGAAATTCGCCAGCATATCGCAGACTATTATGCGATGATCACTCACATGGATGCGGAGATCGGGCGGATCGTGGAAGCTCTGAAAGTGAAGGGCATCTATGAGAACACGCTTATCGTGTATACCGCTGATCATGGGTTAGCCCTTGGGCAGCACGGTCTAATGGGGAAGCAGAATCTGTATGAACATAGCGTTCGAATTCCCCTCATTATGTCTGGGCCTGGCTTGCCGCAAGGCAGACAGATTACGGGACTTTCCAGTAATATCGATATTTTCCCGACGGTGGCTGCAATGACTGATGTGGAGCTTCCGGAAGGAACGGAGGGCCTTTCATTGCTCCCGCTCGTCTCAGAGGAAGGGGAATCCATCCGAGACGTTGTATGTTCGGTTTACAAAGATGTGCAGCGCATGGCGATGGATGGGGAGTGGAAGCTCATCCGTTACTACCGTTCGCCCCTTACGGGATTAGGAACCGATCGTGTACAGTTATTTAATCTGATTGACGATCCTTGGGAAACGACGGATTTATCCAACGATGCGATCGGCGAAGAACCGATGGAACAGCTTAATGCTGCACTCGAGGACTGGATGCGAGTGACCGGCGACTTTCTCGCAGGCAGCCCTGGTTCGCTAATTGATTAAAGCCCTAGCTCGGAGAGGCTCGGATAGTTATCCGGACGACGTCCCAAGGGCCAGTGATATTTCCGTTCAGCCTCGGTGATCGGCATATCATTAATGGAAGCGTAACGGCGCTGATTCAACCCTTTGGCGTTAAACTCCCAATTCTCATTCCCGTAAGAACGGTACCATTGGCCGCCGTCGTCATGCCATTCATAGGCGAAACGTACGGCGATGCGATTGCCGCTGTAGGACCATAGTTCCTTAATGAGTCGATAGTCCAACTCCTTATTCCACTTTCTCGTGAGAAATTCGATGATCTCGGTTCTTCCCACAGGGAATTCGACTCGGTTCCGCCAGCGGCAATCCTCGGTGTAGTCTAATGCAACCAGTTGAGGATTACGTGTATTCCAGTCATCTTCGGCTTTTCGGACTTTAGCTGTGGCCGTTTCCAATGTAAATGGCGTTAAAAAAATTCGCATACTAGTGCTCCTTTGTAATATTCCCTTCTCATAAGGGAGACATAGTCATATGCACCAGTATATGTGCTTGCAATTTAGGTGTGTGACATGAAAACCTCTTATTCCTCTTCCGAGTGAAGGTGAATGGGAGGTTTTTTTATTAGTCCAAATAAGAGCCTGCAGTTCCCCTTCGGTGAAGAAATAGCTTTTTTTCACAAATAGAGGGCTCCGGTTCCCTTCCAATCAAGAGTTAGCGGAAATCTTAATTCTCGCTAAGTTCCTTGTGATATAATGGGAGAAAAAATGGTAGGGGAGCGGTTGGATGAAGCATTCATACTCGCCCGGCGAACTGAAACAGGAAATTATTAAGATCTATAATTCTATCAATCAGGAAATATTCGGAACCGGTATCAAATCGCAAAAGGTTGACATATCAGGGGACAAGGTGTTTATTTTTGCCACGCACAAGCGTATACCGGCTTTGAAAATATTGGATGGTTCGAATCGGAGTTTGACCGCTAGCGTGGACATTCTGCTTATGGAAGCCAACAAGCGCATGCTCAAGCAGCAGATTGAGAGTAAGCTTGGCCTGGAGGTTAAGCTGGTGCTGAAGGATTATGACCCGGAAACGGAATTATCAGGTACTGTGATTTTGTTTAAAGAGCCTTTGGAATAGTTGTGTTATATAACGTGACGTGAAATGGCGTTTTGAACGGAAGTTTTCAACTTCTTATTGACATGAACTTTATTTGTTGTTATATTTACTGACATAACATTTGAAAAATATTTTTGTATACAATATGCAATTACCAAAGTATTTTTCGTGAATTTATGCTATGATGGCAGTGTAAGCGTTTTACAGGAGGGAGCATTAAGGGTCGAATCCTTGTGTGAACAAGAGATCAGATGCCATAGTGCTGCTCTTTACAAACCTATTTTCATGCAGGTGCTAAGGAACTCCAATTTCTGGAGAGCTTTACGACCGCTACTAATGACACTATCGGATTCTTTAAGTCCGTATGCTCATAAGTAGCGGTTATTTGTTATTTGGCAAGTTAGAAAAAGCAGCAGGAGAAAGGAAGGGCGCAAATGAAGCAAATCCAAAAGCAAACGGATGTAGGACAAGTACTTGAGGCACTGAATACCATTTCTAGAGGAAGGATGGTGATGGATTGGAATGAGATTACTTCGGGAACGAACCCGTACGTTGTTATGAAAACCTCGAATATCCCGGGCAAAAGTGTTATTGAAATTCCTGGTCTCATTTTCGGCGATAAAAAGCAACCGGTCAAGAAAATCGGTGTGGGCATGACCCTGACCGAATCAGTGATCGAGCTGGCCTCAGCCATGAAGCTTGACCTCATTGTTGTACATCATCCCGTTGCAGACGCCGCCAGCTCAGGGGGAGTGCCATTCTCGGATTATTTGCCTTTATACAATTTGGCGCTGATTGAAATGCACGAAGCGTTCCACGGGCTGCATCCCGGCATGACATTTTTGCATGGTCATCGCAAATTGAAGACGGACATTGCCTTCGGCGGAATTCCGGGCAACATTTTACATAAAGGAATAGCTTTGGAAGGGATTAAGACGGCGGGCGACATCCTGGAACGTATCCATCGTTTGATGGGGAGAGAAATGGATGATGACATTCTTGAAGCAGAACGGGCAATCCGCGGAGAGAACTCCCTGCAAGAAGCGACGCTTGCGAATCCGGCACAGCTGCTAAGCGGCACGGTGAATAGTCCTGTAGAGCATGTCCTGCACTTTTTCCCGCATACCGGATTTTCCATGAGCAATCTGGAAACGGCCTTGGACATGTATCCCGAGACCGACACGATTATTGCGAGCATCAGCCGGGTGAGAGAGGATCATGCTTTTGTTGACCTGGCCAAACGGCGCGGGCTTAATTTTATCGTCGGCAATTCGCATTCCGTTGAACTTATGGAGAATGGGCTTCCACTCGCGTATGCCTTAGAAATGCTGCTCCCTGACGTTGAAGTATTTTTGCTCAGAGAGCGTATAACCGCTGTTCCCCTGAAGGACGTAGGCCACAAGGTGATGGTTGATTATGGGAAAGAAATGGCGGAGACACATTTGGTGACAAAACAGCCCCAGGTTGTACAATTCCTATAAACATTGTTGAAAGGATGACTGCTCATGCTAAAAATGAAGAAAACCGCCATTATTTTATTTGCCGCTATGCTCCTGACAGCTGCCACTGGATGTAGCTCGACAACGTCTTCGACAACTGCGCCCGCCGCAGCAGCGGAGAAGAAGAAGGAGGAAGCTCTGCAAACCGTCAAGTTTTCTGAGGTTATCCGTTCCGTTTTTTATGCGCCGCATTACATTGCTATGGAAAAAGGTTTTTTTAAAGAGGAAGGGCTGAACGTGGATATGAATACCGCGCAAGGCTCGGACAAAGGAGCGGCTGCACTAATCGCCGGCGTGGCCGACATTTCGCTTGTCGGACCCGAGACCGCCATCTACATTTATAACCAAAAAGGCGATAAAACACTCAAAATCTTTCACCAACTCACGATGAAGGACGGCTCTTTTTTACTCTCTCGCAATAAGGTTGATAATTTCAAATGGAGCGACTTGGGAGGCAAGTCGGTCATTGGCTGGAGGCCTGGCAGTGCGCCGCAAATGGTGCTGAACACGAAATTGACGCAAGAAAAGGTTGCTCAGACGGACGTTGTGACGAATATCGCCTCGACGGCCATGGCGGGAGCTTTCACAAGCGGCAAAGGGGATTACATTCAAGTCTTCGAGCCTATCGCGTCCAGCTTGGTGAAGGAAGGTAAAGCTCATTATGTTGCTTCAGTTGGACAGGATTTTGGTGCTTTCCCTGAAACTTCTTATGTGGCCACCTCCGATTACATAAAGAAAAACCCTGTCATTATCCAGAAATTCGTCAATGCCGTAGTCAAAGGTCGAGCATGGATGCAAACCGCATCTCCGGACGAAATCGCTAACGCATTGATGCCGTTTTTTGATGGAACGCCCAAAGACATTATTATTCAATCGGTTGACCGGTACATGAAGCAGGATACTTGGCCGGCCGTGCCGGAATTGAATGCCCAGCAATTTGACACGCTGCAAAAGGTACTGATCGATAACGGTGTGCTGAAACCCGAACAGAAAGTAGCTGACATCAACGCTGTTGTGGATATGAGCTTTGTGAAAAAAATCGGGAAGGCGGAATAGACAGATGGCGCAAATTGAATTGCAGGATGTTTGCCTCAGCTATTTTACTTTGAAGCAAGAGACCGAGGCGATACGCAAAATCAATATGTCGATTCAAGCGGGTGAGTTTATTAGCATTGTTGGCCCAAGCGGTTGCGGGAAGAGTACGATGCTCTCTCTGATCTCCGGCATGTATAGACCAACAAAAGGCAATGTGTTGATTGACGGGCAGGAAGTGATCGGCACTTCGCCCAAGGTGGGATATATGCTGCAGCATGATCATTTGTTTGAATGGCGCGATATTTTGAGCAACTTGCTCGTTGGCGCTGAGGTACGCAAGATGGATTTGCAGAAAGCAAGGCGGAAAGCCATGGAGCTTCTGGACCGCTACGGGTTAGGCGGCTTTGCCCATCATAGTCCGGCACAGCTCTCAGGCGGGATGCGCCAAAGAGTCGCCTTAATCCGTACGCTCGTGACGGAACCGGACATTTTGCTGCTCGATGAACCGTTTTCCGCTCTCGATTATCAAACGCGGATAACGCTTAACGATGAAATTTTCAAGATCATCAAAGATCAAGGGAAGACCGCCGTGCTTGTCACTCACGATATATCCGAGGCCATCAGCATGGGAGACCGGGTCATGGTCATGTCCAAGCGGCCAAGCACGATTTCATCCGTTTACAATATTGAGCTTGGTAAGGGAGAGACGTTGACTCCGTGGAACAAACGAGAAGCGGCCGGTTACAATGAATACTTTAATCAAATTTGGAGGGAGTTGGAAGGACATGTCGTCACTGCCGGTTAGTGAGCCAAGTATAGGTTCAGAAGCGAGAAAGGAACAATCGATGGCCTTGATTGCGGAAATTCCGGAAAAGGCAGCGTCAGTTCAATACGGACAATATCTTCGGGTTCAAAAGCGCAGGCTGTGGGCGGTTCGCCTAACCCAACTGTTGGTACTCATCTTGTTCCTGGGGCTGTGGGAATTTGCCGCCAATATGAAGTGGGTGGACTCCATGCTAACCAGCAAACCCTCGCAAATTGTCCACTCCTTTCAAGAGCTTGCCTTTCATGGCGATCTGTTGAAGCATACATGGACTACAGCCGTTGAAACCTTCATCGGTATCGTCGTGTCCATGCTGTTCGGTACGCTCGTAGCAGTTGTGTTCTGGTGGTCAACCTTTGCTTCCAAGGTATTGGAACCGTACGTCGTCGTATTGAACGCATTGCCAAAGGTTGCGCTTGGGCCTATCTTTTACATCTGGCTCGGAGATAAGTACTCGATTTACGGGATGGCCATGGCCATATCGGTCATCGTCACCATTATTATGGTGGAGAGCGGGTTTAAAGAGATTAGCAAAACAAAGCTTAAACTCATGGAATCCTTCGGTGCAACCAAGGCGCAGATGCTAAGGATGGTGCTGCTGCCGGCAAGTATACCTAACTTGATTGCTACACTAAAAGTCAATGTCGGTTTGACGCTGGTCGGCGTCATTATGGGAGAATTCCTGTCCTCTAAAGCGGGACTCGGTTATTTGATTATCTACGGTGGCCAAGTTTTCCAAATGAACATGGTCATGGTGAGCATTGCGATGTTGGCGCTTCTATCCATTATTATGTACGGATTAGTGAATGTAATCGGACGGTTTGCGAAGAAAAAGTATCACTTTGAAGCGTAGTTTGTTAATCAATTTCGATAAGGCAAGAGATGGATAGCGTGAGGAGGCTTCGAGTGATAGCTCGGAGCTTTTTATTTTTCGTTGTAAAGACGGCTGTGCAGCAAAGTTAAAGGGCCACGTTGCATGACATACAACGTAATGGTGTGGTCAGACCGCGATTGCGGTCTTTCGTTGCACAACATACAACCATTTGTTGCAAAAGGTGAACTGTAAGCGGTTTAAATGCAACAATCGTTGTATAAAGTGCAATATAGAGGCGAAGTGAGGCCCCTTTACGGCCAGATGGTTGCGCAAAATACAACATAGCTGTTACAGTCGCAGTTATCGCTCTAGCGGTTCCTCTAGGTGGCCAACCAGCTTAGCTCTCCTGAGGATGCCCCCTCCGCCAAATGTCTTAGGAACGCTGAATTTTTAGCGGCGTTGGGTGTTCTCCACCGCCAAAATTCGCTCCCACTGTGCTCTTAACAAGCTAAACTACGGAGGGAAATTAATTCCTCCAACGATTCCTTTCGCATCTACCTTGACAAACGCGTTCGTCCTAAAAGGACGACGAAGTCGTTTATCCTTGTTTTATGGGGCGGGGATTCTGGAGGCGGACGGAGTATAGGTAGCTCCATGTTAAAAAAAGAGAGGCGCTGAACGCGTCCTCTCTCTGCAGTCATGTATCTTATTTATTGTTCGGCAGCGCTTTGACAGCTGCAACAGCATTGTTTGCGATTTCCGTTGCATCAACACGGGTAATGTCAGCTTTTGGATTAAAGGTGCCATCTGGATTTAATTTAACGATTTTAAGAGCGATCGCTGTTTGAATGGAACCTGAGTGTAAAATGTCGATCTGGTCATTGTCTTTAATATCAACTGGAACAACCTTGATCATAGGCAATTTGCCGCTTGATTGAAGCGTCTGAACGAGCAGGTTTGTGAATGACTCACGAGTCATTTTGGAGTTCGGGTCAATCTTGATGTTGATGTCTGAACCAACGAGTCCAAGTGTTTCTGTGATCAGTCTTACGCCTTCCGTAGCAGTAATGGCTGCACCTGGATCTGAATGCACTTGGTGAGATTTCAAATAGTCAACAACGTTAGTTGCAATTTCAGTTGCATCAGCACGAGTAATCTCAGCTTTAGGATCGAACTTGCCATCCGAATTCAACTGCACGGCACCAATGGCAATCGCTGTTTGGATAGCGCCTGTATTTAAGATGTCGATCTGGTCGTTATCTTTGATATCAACTGGAACGACCTTAATCATAGGCAGTTTACCGCTTGATTGAAGCGTCGTAACGAGCAGATTCGTGAATGACTCACGAGTCATTTTGGAGTTCGGGTCAATCTTGATTTGAATGTCTGTATCAACAAGTCCCAATGTCTCCGTAATCAGCTTCACACCTTCTGTTGCTGTAAGGGCTTCAGTTGGAGCCGCTGGCGCTTGGTGAGCTTTCAAATATTCAATGGCGTTGAAAATTTCTTCTGCTGCATCCGCGCGAGTGATTTCGGCTTTTGGATTCATTTTTCCATCTGCACTCAATTTGATCACCCCATAGTTAATTGCGCGCTGGATGGAGCCGGAATATTCAACGTTAATTTGATCGTTATCTTTAATATCTGCAACAACCGGATTAATCAGCGGCAGCTTACCGTATGTTTCCATAGCGTGAATGAGCTGATGTGTGAACTGTTCGCGGGTTAAGGTTGCATTAGGGTCTAAATCTTTTGGGAGCTCAACATTGTTAACGGCAGCCGTGATAAGCGCATTGGCATACCAAGCATCATTAGTAGCTTTAACGAAATAATCAGTTGCTTTTGGCTCTTTTACGAATTTCACCAAATCCAGATTGAGTTTGAATGCATTAACAAGCAATTGAACGCCTTGGGCTTCTGACATCGCCGCTTGAGGAGCAAACAACTCAGGCGTGATACCGGATACGATACCGCTTTGTTGTAGGGCCATGATTTTGTCCTTGGCTGCAACTTTATCCAAATCTGTAAAGCTCGGCGCTGCTGCGAAGCTTTGTCCTACAAGTGTTAAAGAGAAAACAGCAGTGGCTGCTGATAGAGTCATCGTTTTGAATATTTTTTTCATAAATTTCACCTCATAATAGTTTGTTTATTTCTTTCACAATCTCATAAACGGCGGGCTGAAAGAAAAGGTTGCAAACTTTTTTTAAAATATTTGAACGACTCTCACAAGGTGATCTGTTTTGTCGTACAAAAAAACTGGAAAGCCGCATGGGCTCGCCAGTTCGTTCACTTACTTCATGCCTGAAGTGGTGTAATTTTCTATAATGTGTCTTTGGAAAATGATGAAGATGACAATGATCGGAGCGACCATCAGGGTAGCGCCGGCCATCTGTAAAGCAAAGTTTTGGTTGGATTGGCTTTTTAACAAAGAGAGGCCAACGGACAAGGTGTATAGCTTCTCATCGTTCGCGATGATCAAAGGCCAGAGGAAGCTGTTCCAGCCCGCGATGAAGGTCAGAATGCCCTGGACGGACAGAATCGGTTTCGAAATCGGCAGCACGATTTGTAAAAAGGTACGGAATTCTCCGGCACCTTCCATACGGCCGGCTTCGAGCAATTCATCCGGAATGGTGACCATGAATTGTCGGAACAAGAAGATGCCGAACGCGCCGACAAGGCCTGGCAAAACAATACCAATCATCGTGTTTGTCAAATGCATCGCATTAAGGATGAGATAAACCGGAATCATGGTTACCTGTCCGGGAATCATCATGGTCGCGAGCACAATGTAGAAGAGCGCCTTGCTCCCTTTGAAGTGATATTTGGCAAATCCGAAGCCCGCCATAGCGTTCAGAAACATCCCGAAGAAGGAGAAAACAACGATACTGAGCGTATTCCCCAGATAGACACCGAAGTTCATGCTGACGAACAGCTTTTTCACATTAGCGAGCGTAAAAGCATTAGGCCACAGTGTAGGCGGGATGCTGAGCACTTCGCTTTCCGATTTGAAGGTTGACAAGACCATCCAAATAAATGGCAGCAGCATCGCGAGCCCGAATACAGTCAGAACAATGCCGGCTAACCATTGGAGCAGCCGATCGTTCGATCCCGAACCTGCTGACGGGGTTGATGCAGATTTTGCGGACATGATTTATGCCCCCTTTCTCATTAAAGATCCGTGTCTTTGTTCTGGAAACGGAATTGAATCAGTGTCACGATGATGATGGAGAAGAACAGAATGAATGATCCAGCTGCCGCATAACCGAAGTGGCTTAATTGGAAACCATTGCGATAAATGAACAGGGCGACGGAAGTCGTGCTGTCTAAAGGACCGCCTTGAGTCATAATGAAAGGCTCCTCGAAAAATTGCAGCCAACCAATCATCGTTGTGATCGAAACGAAAAAGATGGCAAAACGCAGCATCGGGATCGTAATGTACCACATTTGCTGCAAACGGGTCGCCCCGTCTAGCTCCGCTGCTTCATAGTTGGATTTCGGAATCCCTTGCAGACCGGCGATGAAAATAATCATATTGAGGCCAATGGCTCTCCACAACGCTAGTAATATCAGCGATATTTTCGCAACGATAGGGTGGGTCAACCAAGGAACAGGTCCAAGGTGAACCAATTTGAGCAAGTAATTTAATAATCCGAATGTCGGATTGTACAGGTAGAACCATACGACAGCGACGGCAACAACGTTGGTCACGGAAGGTAGGTAATAGACGACTCGGAACGCTTTGAAGATCCGGGAAGTTCCGAAATTAATAAGGATAGCGACGCCAAGTGAACAGAGGATAACCAGAGGAACCCCGATCACAACGTAGAACAACGTATTGTAGATCGCTTTTATAAAAATCGAGTCAGAAAGTACATCCTTGTAGTTTTGCAGACCAATGAACTTGATGTTCGAATAATCGGCTAATCCGGCCAAATCCATATTCGTGAAGCTGATCACCAAAGCAATCAGGATCGGTATTACAGAGAATAAGGTTAATAAAATAAGGGTTGGAGCAATAAAAAAATAGGGCGCTCTTTTGGCGGCAGATCCCTTCATGACAAATCCTCTCCTTTCCGAGGGATGAAGTGCTTGCAGCATTGAACAGCTAACCGACAAAAGCCGGCTAGCTGTGTAGTAGAATTATCGTTATTTAGAAAGGATGGATTCGGATTTTTTGTTGAAAGCATCCAATTCGGTTTGAACGTTAGCGCCGCCGCGATAAATATTTTCAAAAGTTTTCAAAAAGTTTTGAGCGATTTCTTCCCAAGATTTGATCAGAGGCATCGGCTCAGAAGCGTTCATTTGTTCCCCAATCACTTTGTAATTCGCATCGTTCGTTAGAGCAGGATCTTCCCAAGCTTTCTTCGTTGCTGGCAATGTGTTAGTTAGTTTCAGCCACTCCAACTGTGTTTCAGGCTTGCTCATATAAGCTATGAACTTGAGAGCTTCGTCTTTATGCTCTGTGTATTGGAAGACGGACAGATCCGAACCGCCTAAGGCAGAGATGTTGTTTTGTTTCTTAGGCAGAACTGCTGTTGCCCATTTATCCTTAATGTCAGGAGCTTGATCATTGATCAGTTTGATCATCCATGGTCCGCTGATGAACATTGGCGCAATCCCTTTTTGGAATGCCGGAACGATATCCATGCCAAGGTCTTTCGGTGCAGAGCCATTTTTGAAGAAGCTGTTTAAGTAATCAACTGCGCCAACGAATTCAGGTTGGTTGAAAAGAGGTTTGTTACCGTCCAGCAGTTTGGAACCGTTTTGACGTGCGAACATGAATTCTAAGGACTGTTCTTTTGGATCGATGCTAATTCCGTAGTTGCCGTTGCCGCGTGCAGCCAGTTTCGTAGCGGCGTCGGACAGCTCGTCCCAAGTTTTCGGTGCTTCGTTATAACCAACGGATTTTAAGAGATCAGTGCGATAGTAAAGGACACGAGTATCGATATACCAAGGAACACCAACGACCGTGTCGCCTTGTTTGGTTGTGTTGACGGCTCCAGGATAGAAGTTCGCTTCAGCGAATTCGGGATATTTGCTCAATTCCGGCTTCAAATCCATCAATGCTTTGGCGGATGCGAATTCCGGAATCCAGGTCGTCCCCATTTGAAGGACGTCTGGTCCTTTCTTGGAGGCAACGGCTGTCAGGAGTTTGTCATGCGCCGTGTCCCAAGGCAGAGCTTGTACATTGACTTTAATAGTTGGATTTTCTTGCATGAATTTTTCTGCGATTTTCGGAAGCGATTTGGCTTCTTCCCCCATACCCCAAACATTCAATGTGACTTGCGAGCCGCCTGCTGCTGGATTTCCAGAGCTTTGCGGCGTGCTTTTCGAAGCACATCCTGTAAGAACTCCCGCTACCAGCAAAGTGCCGGCCATTACTGTGGTGATTGATTTACGCATTTCCTTTTCCTCCCAGTTGTTCTTCATTTGTTTAATAGGGTGCACGCTTATTCATGAAAATATTAGTTATATATACACATTTTTTAACCGGATACTTTCAGGAATAAAATCAGATTCCCTACTAAATAATAGAAATACAATACGTTATACTATAAATCTGCGAAACGTTTCGATTTGCTATAAAAAATATCTCATAATCTCTCTTTCAGTCAATAGAAACGTTTCGATGTCATTATAAAACAACTTGATATCGTTTTCAACTAGTTATTTTTAAACAATAAAAACGTTTTGATTACTGAAAATAGTCTTCGTTAATAGGTTGACGACATTTTTTATAGTGTTTATAATATGAATCGAAACGTTTCGATCTCTGTATTATTCAGATTGAAATCAAATGAATGAGGCCAAAGGAGGCATCTTGATGACGGATCAACAATTGAATGCCCTGCTTAAGGAGCTCACTTTGGAAGAAAAAATATCCCAACTGCTGCAGTTGGCCGCGCCTTTCTTCGAAGGGTCGGGAACCGAGGGGCAAATAACCGGCCCTATGGCGGCTATGGGTATTAACGATGACATTGTAAAAAATACAGGCTCCGTGCTCGGGTTGTCAGGCGCAATAGAAACGATCGGCGTACAAGAAGCTCATATGAAAAAAAACCGTTTGGGAATTCCGCTGCTTGTGATGGCGGATATTATCCACGGTTATAAAACGATATTCCCTGTTCCGCTGGCAATTGCGTGTTCGTGGGATTTGGAAGCGGCTGAACAAAGCGCGGCAATCGCTGCGGCGGAAGCGTCCGCTGCCGGGGTTCATGTTACGTTCTCCCCTATGGTTGATTTGGTGCGAGATCCCCGCTGGGGACGTGTTATGGAAACGACGGGAGAAGATCCTTACCTGAACGGTGAGTTTGCAAGGGCTTTTGTCCGCGGCTATCAAGGAAAAGATTTGAAGAACGACCTAACTCGTCTTGCTGCTTGCGTGAAGCATTTTGCCGCTTATGGAGCAGGGGAAGGCGGCCGCGATTACAATACGGTCGACATGTCCGAACGCCAACTGCGGGAATATTACCTGCCAGCTTACAAAGCGGCACTGGATGAAGGTGCAGAGCTTGTGATGACGGCGTTCAACACGGTAGATGGCATTCCAGCCGCAGGCAACAAGCGGTTAATGCGCAATTTGCTGCGCAAGGAGTGGGGCTTTGACGGTGTTGTCATCTCCGATTGGGGCGCAGTGAAGGAAATGATTCCGCATGGCGTGGCTGCCGATGAAGCGGAAGCAGCCTGCAAAAGCCTGCTGGCGGGTGTCGATATTGAAATGATGACCACCTGTTATGAGGATCATCTGAAGCAGCTTGTGGAAAGCGGAGAAGTAGATGAAGCTTTGATCGACGAAGCTGTTCTGCGCATTCTAGAGCTGAAACAGAAGCTGGGACTGTTCGATAATCCATATCGAGGTGCGAATGTGGACCGCGAGCGTGAGATTGTCATGAGCGCGGAGCACCGCCAGGCAGCGCGTGATTTGGCTGTAAAGTCCTGCATACTTTTGAAAAACGAGTCTGTGCTTCCGCTTAAAAAGGAACAAAACATCGCGTTAATCGGTCCTTTTGCCCAAAACGGAGATATCCTTGGCCCATGGTCGTGGCTAGGTTCAAAAGACGATGCCGTTCAGTTGTATGACGGCTTGAAATCAAAAACGTCCCGCATCGTTACGGCTCAAGGCAGCGACATTGAAAGCATGACGGAAGAGCAATTAGAGGAAGCAGTAAAAGCGGCGCGTGATGCTGATGTGATCGTGCTAGCCCTTGGCGAGCACTCTGATATGAGCGGAGAAGCGGGCAGCCGGTCTAATATCCGCTTGCCGGATGCTCAACTGGAGCTGACGGCCAAGTTGAAAAGCCTCGGCAAGCCGATGGTGGCCGTGTTATTCAATGGCCGTCCGTTAGATCTTCACGGTGTGTACGACGTGGCGGATGCCGTGCTGGAAGCTTGGTACCCGGGAACGGAAGGAGGCGCGGCAATTGCGGACCTTCTGTACGGGGACAGCCAACCATCGGGAAGGCTCACGATGTCGTTTCCTTTTTCCGTTGGCCAAGTTCCCGTCTATTACAACAACTTCAACACCGGACGCCCGCAGGGAGCTCCTGATGCTCAGGTGCGTTATGTTTCTCAGTACTTGGACATTCCAAACGCGCCGCTTTATCCATTCGGCTACGGTTTGAGTTATACGACATTTGCTTATAGCGACGCTTCGATTTCATCAGATAGAATGGCTTTCAATCAGACGCTTAAGGTGACGGTGAAAGTTGAAAATACGGGAGATGTCGCCGGAGAAGAAGTCGTTCAGCTCTATGTGCGCGATCTGGCTGGCGAAGTGGTTCGACCGTTAAAAGAGTTAAAAGGATTCCGCAAAATTAAGCTGCAGCCGGGCGAAGCTCAGGAAGTCGCTTTCATCTTGACGGAGGAGCAGCTTCGCTACCATCATTCCGACTTGTCCTATACAAGCGATGCCGGGGAGTTCGCTGTTTTCGTAGGTCCCAATAGCCGGGATGTTTTGCAGGCACTTTCATTTCGATTAACAAAGTAAAAAGTAAGCAAGTGGAAAGCGAGTGAACAACATGGCAGCTGCCGAACAGGCGGATTTTCAACTGAAGTCGGGCAATTTGCAATTTTCCTTCCTTAGCAGCGGGGATATTCGCGAAGTGATGTATAAGAACATAATGATAAACCAATGGGTGGCCAATCCCGTTGATGGATCTCTAAATAACCTGTATTTGCGCGTACATTCGGCTGATGGTATCAAAATTGTACCGTTAATGGGCGCTCGCTCGGTTAGCAGGGTACAGTACTCGGCATCCAAAGTAGCTTGGCAAGGTTTCGCTGAAGGACTCCATTACGAATTAACGTTTCATCTGACACCTTATGACATATGGTTTTGGGAAATCCAGGTGAAGGGGGAAGACGCGGAAGTTGATGTCATATACGGTCAGGATGTTGGCCTCGCTGACAAAGGTGCCGTACGCAGCAACGAAGCTTATTTATCCCAATATATCGACCACGCGGTTTTTGAAAATGGTACAAACGGATATGCCGTCTGCTCCCGTCAAAATATGCCGCAACAAGGGGCATTCCCCTATTTGCAGCAAAGTGCTTTAACCAAGGTAGTAGGCTACTCGACCGATGGTTTCCAATTCTACGGGTTATCGTACAAGGAAACGAACGTACCTGAAGCGTTAATCCAAAGTAGCCTGGCGAACGAAGTGTACCAGTATGAATTCGCGTTTACGGCGCTGCAATCTGAACGTGTGAAAGTGAACGGTACGGCACGTTTTGTGTTCTACGGCTTGTTCAAACCTGATCATCCGGAGACACTTCAAGGACTGGAATATCAGTCTGAAATCACGCGTGCCTGGGAAGAAGCTGGCGCTCAAAGCCATGTATTCAACCAGCAGCTCGATAAGGTGACTTTATTCGGGAATATAGGTGAGCCGCTGACCACCTTGTCAATGAACCAAGCTGAGATTGAACGTTATTTCCCGAACAGACACCAGGAAGAGTTTGACGGGGAGAGGCTGCTAGCCTTTTTCACGGAAACCCATGAACACGTCATTCTGAAGGAAAAAGAGCTGCTCGTAGAGCGCCCGCACGGTCATATTCTCATGTCTGGCGATAATGCTCGCCTGAAGGAAGACGTCATGACGACCACTTCGTATATGTATGGTATCTTCAATTCGCAGGTGGTAGTGGGCAACACGTCGTTCAACAAAATGCTCACAAATGCACGGAATGCCTTGAATGTGATGAAAACTTCAGGACAACGCATGTATGTGGAGATTCAAGGCCAATACCGTCTGCTCACGATGCCGTCGATGTTTGAACTTGGTTTCAACTATGCGCGCTGGTATTACAAAATGGCGGACGATACGCTTGTTATCACGAATCTGACGACCGTTGATACGCCGGAAATCCATCTGCAAGTTCGTTCCGAAAGCGGCAACAAGTATCGTTTCCTCGTAACGAATCAGATCACGATGAACAACAACGAATACGAATCACCGTTTAGCTGCAAGCAAGAAGGGCAAACGTTGTCTTTCTATGCGTCTCCCGAGTCCGACAGTGCGAAGGTTTGGCCGCATCTATGCTACCGGGTGCGTGTTGCCGGCGCAGATATGCAAGTAGGCAATGAAACGCTGATTGCGCAAAATGTTCAACCCCTTGCCGCTTCTACGGTCGTCATGGAGCTTGGCGCCAGCAGCGAATGGAGCCTAACCATTCAGGGGCTTCTGCGGGATGAAGATCTGCCTTTCACAGAAGTTAATGCTGCTACTGAGATTGGCCGTTACAGGGACTTTTTTGCCAGCGTGATGAACGGGTTCCAACTATCGCAAAACGGAGAAATTGCTGAAAGTTTGGAGAAAGTTAATACGCTTGCTTGGTGGTATACGCACAATATGCTGGTCCACTACTCCGTCCCTCACGGTTTGGAACAGTATGGCGGCGCTGCTTGGGGAACACGCGATGTGTGCCAAGGACCGGCTGAATACTTCATGGCTACGCAAAAATATGGTGAAGTGCGCGATATTCTCAAAACCGTCTATGCCCATCAGTACGAAGACGACGGCAACTGGCCACAGTGGTTTATGTTCGACCGCTATGCGGCGATTCAGCAGGAAGAAAGCCATGGCGATATCATCGTGTGGCCGTTGAAAGTATTAAGTGATTATTTGGCGGCTACCAAAGATTTCGGGATTTTACAAGAGAAGGTTCCATATACGAAGCGGCATGTGTTCGAGTTTACGGAAGAGCCAGCAACGTTATTAGATCATGCCAAAAAAGAGATTGATTACATCAAGCATCACTTCCTTCATGGCACTCATCTTTCTTCCTATGGCGATGGCGATTGGGATGACACGCTTCAGCCTGCCAATGCGCAGCTAAAGAAATACATGGTCAGCAGCTGGACGGTTGCTTTGACCTATCAGGTGTTCAATCAATTGTCCGCGGCGCTTCTAGAAGCTGATGAACAGATGGGGGTTGAACTAAGGGATTTGGCAGCTGGCATTCAGGCTGATTTCAATAAATATATGCTGGGAACGGACGTCATCCCGGGCTTCTTGTACATGGAGCAGCCAGGCAAAGCAGAACTGTTGCTGCATCCAACGGATAACAAGACGGGGATTCAATATCGCCTGCTCCCGATGACGAGGAGTATGATCGGTGAGCTGTTAACAGAGGAACAGGCTATTTCGCATTACAATCTTATTAAAAAAGAGCTGTATTATCCGGACGGTGTCCGCTTGATGAACCGCCCTGCCAACTATGTCGGCGGTATCAGCACGAACTTCAAGCGAGCTGAGCAAGCGGCTAACTTCGGCAGGGAGATCGGACTGCAGTACGTGCACGCTCACATCCGTTTTGTCGAGGCCATGGCCAAATTGGGCAAAGCCAATGAAGCCTGGAAGGGGCTCGAGATGATTAACCCGGTCGGAATCCGCGGTGTAGTGCCGAATGCGGAACTGCGTCAAAGCAATACCTACTTCAGCAGCTCGGACGGGAAGTTCAATACGCGTTACGAAGCGCAGGAGCGTTTTGGGGAGTTGAAAGAAGGTACTGTGCCGGTCAAAGGCGGATGGAGAATTTATTCCAGCGGTCCGGGAATTTATATGAACCAGCTCATCTCTAACGTCCTCGGTATTCGCATGGAAGGTAGCGATCTTGTCCTGGATCCAGTGCTTCCGCAAGAATTAGACGGGCTGCAGTTTGATTTTCAAGCAGCGGGACGTCCGGTGACGTTCATCTATCACTTGGAAAATCGTTCGGCAAGTTATGTGACGGTAAACAAGAAAGCCGTGACTGCCGAAGCAACCGCCAACCGTTATCGCCAGGGTGGCCTTCGCATCAGCGCGCAGGATCTTCAAACGCTTTTAAGTGAAGAAACAAATGTGATTGATGTGTATCTGTAAGAAAAATTGGCGATCTTAAGGATCGCCTTTTTCCTTTTAAAAAGTGCTTTATGATATAGTAAGAAGAAAACGAAAGTGTAGATGTTAGGAGCGGTTTTTGTGATCAGCATTAAAGATGTTGCCAAAAAAGCGGGCGTTTCAATCTCGACCGTGTCCTATGCGCTCAACGGAAACCCCAAAGTGACGGAGGAAACGAGTGCAAGGATCTTGAAGATAGCCAGCGAGCTGAACTATGTTCCGAATGCCGCGGCAAGAACGTTGAAGAAACGGGTCTCCAAAATCATCGGTGTTTATTTGACGGATTTTAGCGGAGCGTTTTACGGGGAAATCTTGCAGGGGATGAAAGAGGTACTGAATAAACGAGGTTATGATCTGATTGTCTGCAGCGGCTCCTACTCTCACCGTTTGCTGCCGCAGCGTATGATTGACGGGGCTGTTGTCTTGGACCACTCGTTCGCTAGCGAAGAATTGCTGCAATTGGCGGACCGCGGACATAAATTGGTTGTGCTGGACCGTGAATTGAACCATCCGAACATCAATCATGTTCTTCTGGACAATAAAGCGGGGGCTACTTTGGCTGTCGAATATCTGATCGAAAGAGGCCATCGGAAACTGTATGTCGTAACGGGACCGAAGGATTCCTACGACTCCAGACAGCGGCTGCAGGCAACGAAACAATCCATTGAGCGGAATTCTGATCTGATTTATGTCGAGATCGAGGGGAATTTCAATAAGGATTCCGGGGAACGAGCCGCCGAGCAAATTATGCGGGAATACCAAGAACCGGTTGCCGTTTTTTGCCTGAACGATGAAATGGCGATTGGCATGTACAATACGTTGATGAAAACGGATTTCCGGATTGGCGAACACATCCATATCATCGGTTTCGACAATATCGAGCTGACACAATATACTCAGCCGCGCCTCGCGACGATTGATTACTCCAAACGCAAGTGGGGTGCTTTGGCATCCGAGCAGCTGATTAAGCTGATTGGGGAAGAAAAAGTGGAGCATGAGCGGGTATATGTGAGTCTGGTTAAGGGCGAGTCGGTTGGAAAAGGGTGAGCCGAGCTTGTTTTCCATATTTAATGAAACAACAGCGGCTTTCTAGGACTTTTTCGAGTCTTCGTTTGCCGCTGTTTGGTTTTGAGGTGAGCGAAGGGTAAAAATTTCTTTATATTACATATTTACAAAAAAATGGATTACAGATACATCTATCGGTAAGATTGATTGGAGCCTATACGGGCGCTAGCCGTCCAAGGATCTCTAGCTCCATGCATCGTGCTATTGAAGGCATTAACTGCGGCAGTGGCTACTTCAATATCTTGCGCACTTGTGCCTCCGCTTACACCAATACCGCCAATGACTTTGTCGTAATGGATGAGAGGTATGCCTCCACCCAGAATGGTCACTCTGCCATGATTGGTCGTGTTGATCCCAAATGAGGGAGAGCCTGGGAGTGCTGATTGCGCAAGGTTGGCTGTCGGCATTTGCATGGCAACGCTAGTCCAAGCTTTCCCTTGCGAGATTTCGATCCCGGCAATTCGCGCGCCGTCCATCCGATGGAAAGCGATCAGGTTCGCGCCTTCATCAACAATCGCGATATCGCTGTTCAGCCCCATTTGCCGAGCCTTCTGTTCGGCGACTTCCAATAAATATTTTGCCGTTTCTAACGTAAGATTGTACATCACATTCACTCCTCGGAATTTGGATACTCCGATATTGTATGGTCATTCCCCCAACGGGGTGAATTCAATCATAGGAGGTGCCAATTCGTGATATGATGAGAAGTAGAGTGAGACTCATAAAATATGCAATTGCTTGAGACACTCGAGGGTGATCGTCTTAGCGGTCGTACCACTGTTATCCACGTTGGTGGCGAATACCCATGAGGTCTTATTCGTCTCCACATAGCCGATATACCATCCGAGTCCCATATCGGAAAGCCTTGTCCCTGTTTTACCATGAACGGTGTATGCGTCCTGTTCGTTATCGATCATGATGCGTTTGACCGTTTTCATCGTTTGCTCATGGAACGGCAGCGTTTCTTCCACGAGATTCTCTATGAACTCAACTTGCTCTTGTGCGGAGATCGTTAAGCTGCTATTCAACCAGAATTTATCGATGCCACCACTAATGTCTTGATTGCCATACCCAATTCGATTGAGATTACTTTGCATCCGTTCAGGGCCAATGTCCCGAGCCATGGCTTGGTAATACCAGATAGCGGAATTTCGCATAGCGGAAGCTAACGTATGATCGCGATTCCAGACGTCGAATTCCCGGACGATCCCGTCCCAGCGTTTGACTTCGTACTCATCCTCTACGGCATGTTCCTCCAAGCCGATGAGTGCATTAGCAACTTTGAATGAGGATTCGGGTGTGAAACGCTGATTGCTCCTCTGGAGATTATAGGTATACATGTTATCCGTCTTCAAATTTTTGATCACGATTGTACCTGTTATTCCATGGAATAATTCTTCTACATGAAGTTCCTTGTTGCCGGGCTTGGCGCTAGCCGAATTCGCAAAACTGGCGAAAGAGCCTGTACTTGTAAAAAGCAGGACAATAAGCAGTAGAACAATAACCTTCATTTTTTTCATCATGCATCACTCCTCTTTGGTTTAAAATGGTAACAATTGACTTTCTTCACGTTGAGTATACGAGGAATGGCATGCATTTGATAGGGTAGTATTCTTGAATTGTACCCTTACAGTTGGGAAGAAGAGGGGATGAACCCTATGCTATATGAAGAGATTGTGGATCAGATGATGAAGCACATCGAGGAAGGGATTTTGAAGCCGGGGAACAGGCTGCCTTCTATTCGTGCTTTAACGCAGGAATTCGCTTGCAGCAAAAATACGGTCATGAAAGCTTATGGCGAGTTAGAGAAAAGGCATATCATCTATTCGGTGCCCCAGAGTGGCTACTACGTCGTGGAGGGTTATCGAAGACGGGAAAAGTTGGAGGGAGTACACGGTACAATTGACTTCCTTTCGGCTGGACCTGATCGGCATGCGATGCCTTATCGGGATTTTCAACACTGTATCAATCAAGCTATTGAACGCTACAAAGAAGAGATGTTCACGTACTCGGACATTCAAGGGCTTGGATCGCTTCGCGTCCAGCTGGCCAAGCATTTGCAAGAGCTTCAGGTGTTTACAGTGCCTGATAAGATTTATGTCGTTTCCGGTTCGCAGCAAGCCCTGCATCTGCTTCTATCCCTGCCTTTTCCGAATGAAAAACGTCATATCTGTTTGGAGCAGCCTACACATGCCGGGTTTATTGAATCTATTCGTCAGCATGGAAGCGAGACTTATGGTATAGAAGTAGGAAGCGAGGGGATCGATCTAACGCGGTTGGAGCAGCTTTTCAAACATAACGATATCAAGTTGTTCTACACAGTGTCCAGATTCCACAATCCGACCGGCTACAGCCATACGAATGAAACGAAGCGAAAAATCGTCGAATTAGCGCAGCAATATGATGTGTATATTATTGAGGATGACTATATGGGCGACCTGGACTCGAATGCCAAGGCTGATCCGATGTTTGCCTATGATCCTTCCGGAAGAGTGATTTATGTCAAAAGCTTCTCGAAAGTGATGCTGCCCGGCCTCCGACTTGGCTTAGCCGTACTCCCTGATGCCTTGCGGGAAGATTATCTGCGAGCTAAGTTCGCTGCAGACGTACATACGCCTATGCTGACGCAAGGAGCGCTTGAGATTTACCTTCAAAGCGGAATGTTCAGTGCTCACATTGAACGTATGAGGAAACTGTATAGCAAGAAGGCTGCACTCCTGCAGCAAGCTTTCCGGAAGTGGCTGCCTGCTGTCGCCACCTACTCGGGTTCCTTATCCGGCTTCTATTCCACCATTGAGTTGCCGTTGCCGATGAAAGCGAAGCAGCTTCAGGAATACCTGAAGCATCAGAATGTTTTAGTGGATCATGCAGAGCGCATGTATCTCTCTGATTTTTCCAAAGATAACGTGATTCGGCTTAGTATCTCTCAAGTGGATGAGGATTTGATTGAGCGAGGCGTTCAGATGATCGCAAAAGGGATAACTGAGCTGCTAGGCAGGCGGACGGAAGTGAGATTTGTGAGTGGAGATAAAAAAAGATGACCCCTATGCCATATAGGAATCATCTACGGTTGATTTAATTATCCTTGTTCATGCTGTTGAACGGCTCGAGCTACCCGCTCTCCTAGTTCGGTAGAGGCATTGTAGAGATAGTTCAGAACAATGTTTTGCGTATTCTTGGATATGCCGGACAGATCGCCAGAGAGATTAGCAACCAAGTGATCTTGCTGCACAGGAGAGAGCGAGTAATAATACTGGCCCGCTTGCGTAAAATCATCCTGCTTCGGGATGTCCGATCGCATGAGATGGCCTTCTATGTATCTTCCATTCCCGCTGGTTACCAACGAATCGGGGGACCAGTTGGCCTGGTGGTTAATAGGAACCTTACGGAAATCCGGCCCCATTCGCCGGCGCTGAGAATCCCAGTAAATATTGTTGCGTCCTTGCAGCAGCTTGTCGTCTGACATTTCGGCACCTTCCAATAAATTGGCGGGTGAAAAAGCTATTTTCTCCACTTGCTCCATGTAGTTATCCGGATTACGGTTCAGCACAAGCCGGCCTACTGGCTGCAGCGGATATTGCCGTTCATCCCAAACTTTGGTATCATCCAATGGATCAAATGGAAGAGATGTTTCATCCGCGGGGTTCATCAGCTGTACGTAAAGTCCGTATTCAACCGTGTTTCCCGCTGCTAAATGATCGTATAAATCTTTGCCTGCGAAATCCGGGTTCTCCGCTGCAAGCTGAGTGGCTTCGCGACTGTCTATGTATTGCACGCCGGCAAAAGGAACCCAATGATATTTGACATACGTACGGGCGCCTGCTGCATTCTTCCAAACATAAGTGTTAACACTGTGTCCAGGGGTGTGACGGAAACTCTTAAGCGTACCGGCGTCGGAATAGAGCCAAAGAAGAAAATGCGTGGCCTCCGGTGTTCTCGCTATGAAGCTCCATAACCGCTCGGGATCGATGAGATTATTTACCGGTGAGGGTAAGGAGGCTTTAATAAACTCTGGAAAGCGCATGGCGTCGCGTACCGCAAAAACGGGGATGTGATTGCAGAGGAGATCAAAAACACCTTTTTCCGTATAAAACTTGGTGGAGAAGCCACGTACATTGCGGGAAGTGTCCGGGGTACCCTTGTTGCTGACAGCAAACGAGAACCTCACCGTGATAGGGACCTGCTGACCAGGACTTTGAAGAAAACAAAGCTGAGTGTATGCCGCCATGGAATGGACGGTCTGAAAGTACCCGAAAGCGCCGTATCCTTTGACGTGTACCGGCCTTTCAAGAATCTTTTCATGGATAAAAGTTTCCAATGTTTCATGCAGAACGCTGTCCTGTTCCAGTACGGGACCTCGGTCACCGACAGTTTGCGAATGATGGGTAGCCGGTTTAACAGTTGACCATTGTGTAGGGGAATGACCATGACGCTGCTGATCATTTATCATAGGCTGCGATGGCTGGATGGAAGGTCTTCGGGGAAATTCTTTATTATCTTTCATCATTGTACCTCCTGTATCAAACAGTCAATTCTCCCTGATCTCTTATTATTTATGTTGAACATCCCTGCACTTATGACAATACTTTATGGACGAAATCGCTTACGTAGCGGGAGATTGATCTTTGACAATTGTAATTAAAAAGTTACAATGTGTATGTTTTGCTCTGGCTAAAAGGTTTACAAAAATCACATATTCGGTAGTAGACTTAATGGGGGAACCGGATTTGTACAAACCATCCTGACCTGGATCAGGGGGGATATGAGGTCTTTGACAGCACAAAATCGACATATTTACTAAAACGTCAGCAAAGTTTAATCTTCAATTTGTAAGCGCTAGCAGCTTTCAAAGATGACCATAAGGGAGGACATGCAATGTTGAAGAGAAAGAAGCAAGTCGTGGCGTCCGCACTCGTGTTAGCGGTATCACTTTCCGTATTAAGCGGCTGCGCAACTAAAAAAGAGAATGAAAGCGCCGCAAACGGGAGTGCAAGCTCGAAGGCAAGCACAGTGAATAAAGAAGGGTTCCCGATCGTGAAGAATCCGCTGACTTTATCGATCATGGCTCCGGATATGGGGATTCAGAACTGGAAGGATATGCCGGTTATGCAAGAGATGGAGAAGCTTACGGGCATCAAGATCGATTACCGGAATGCTCCTCGTGACAGTTTTGATACGAAGAAAAACCTTGTTTTTGCAAGCGGCGATTACCCGGACATTTTCTTCGCATCGAAACTGACACAAGCGGAAGAGCTGAACTACGGAAGCCAAGGCATCTTGATTCCTTTGGAGAAGCTGATCGATGAGTACGCTCCGAATATTAAGAAAGTGTTGGCCGATAAACCGGATATTCGGAAGTCGATCACAGCACCGGACGGACATATTTATTCGCTTCCACGCATTGAACCGTTCCAGCCGTGGTACCGAAATCCGATGTGGTACAACGGCAAGATGCTGAAGGAGCTCAATGTGACGAAGCTGCCGGAGACGACGGATGAGCTGTATGATTTGCTGAAGCGTGCGAGAGATGAAGATCCGAACAAAAATGGCAAAAAGGATGAAATTCCGTTGTCCTCTTCCTCAGGCATCAAGCTGAGAGATATCCGTACGTGGCTTCTTGGCGCATTTGGAGCCTATGAGGAAGAATTGTACGTGGATGATAAAGGAAAAGTTCACTATACACCGGCTGAAGACGCTTATAAAGGCTACGTAACGTACCTCAATAAGCTCTGGGCTGACAATCTTCTGGATCACGAATCCTTTTCACAGACGGATGATCAGAAGAAAGCGAAGATTAAAAACGATCAAGTGCTGCTGTTCTCCGACTGGCATGCTTACATGTCCCATGGCGGGAAGCCTAACACCGAGGACGTTATGTTCAGCCCGGTTCGCAGTGACAAGGTAAGCGCTCCGGCCATCGCGAGCAATAAAGGTTTCTCGACAGGCACATTTGCAATCTCCAAATCCAATAAATCTCCAGAAGCATCGATTCGTTGGGTAGACTATATGTACTCACCGGAAGGCCAAATGCTGTTCAACAAAGGGCCAGAGGGCATTCTCTGGAAATATACGGACAGCACGAAGAGCAAAATTGAGTACCTGCCAGTACCGAATGGTGAAGATAGAGAGACTTATCGCTCCAAGATTACACCTAACTTCGGTATCGCTTCACCAATGGTTGTACCGGATGAGCCTGTGAAGGACGATTTCGCGAAATGGGTGGAAAATGAGTCCAAAACCAAACTGCTGGACCGTGGCGCACGCGTACCGTTCCCGGCATTATACTTGACGGAAGCGGAATCTGGTGAAGTTGCGGCACTGCGCTCCGATCTCACAACTTATGTTGCGCAGATGGAAGCGAAGTTTACTACTGGACAAGAATCGCTGGACGGCTGGGACAAGTATGTACAAACGCTGAAGAAAATGGGGTCGGACCGATTCCAAGAGATTTATCAAAAAGCGTATGATCGTTGGAAAAACAGCTAGTGAATGACTGAACGAATAGAAGCGGGCGTAGAGGTGAAGTTGACCTTTACGCCTTTTTTATGTGAATCTTTAAATTCTGAGGGGTGAGTTCTCCCGTATGAACGAAATAAGGGAACTATGAGCCGTTATTTTCCTGAAAAAGCAGTATTTCCATCTGGGAGGGGAACTACGGGGCGTTATTTTGGCGATTCAACCTGGAAAACGTGGCGTGGAGGTCAAATAAGATCCCGTAGTTCCGCTCGGAGAGGAAACTGTTCATTTTTCGCTAAATAGGGGACTCTAGTTCCTTTAAGGAAATAGACATTATACGGATTGAAGTGGGCGTAGAGGTGAAGTTGACCTTTACGCCTTTTTTTTTTTGAATCTTTAAATTCTGAGGGGTGAGTTCTCCCGTATGAACGAAAGAAGGGAACTACGAGCCGTTATTTTCCTAAAAAAGCAGTATTTCCATCTGGGAAGGGAACTACGAGACGCTATTTCGGCGATTCCACCCGAAAGACGTGGCGTGGAGGTCAAATAAGATCCCGTAGTTCCGCTCGGAGAGGAAACTGTTCATTTTTCGCTAAATAGGGGACTCTAGTTCCTTTAAGCATAGCCTTAGCGGAATTTCCGCTGGTTAATGAAAGTTGTAATTGGCAGGTGCGGCGGAGGTTGGTTGTATGGTGAATAGTTGAGTATGAGTATGAGTATGAGTATGAGTATGAGTATGAGTATGAGTTTGGGGAAAAGTGTGAATGTGGGTATGAGCACGGGTATGGGCGTGAGTATGGGGGGGATAGGATTCGAATAGGAGGCGGTAGAGAGCCCGGAGGCGGCCGATATATGTAGTAGTAGGGGGCTTAGAGCATCAGGGCAACCCAAGGCTATAGGGGACGCGTGTGAACACATTCCGCAACTAAAAAGCTCCCCGCAGCCGGTAAGGGCTAACGAGGAGCTTATTATGCTACTAGACGAGTCCTTCGTCCATAGCTTTGCAAATCAGAGAGGCGAAAAGACTATTTGACCAAGCGAACCATGGTCTCGAGAAATTGGAAGGATCATCCGGATGGAATCCTTCGTGCATGTAGCCTGTGTCCGCATCCGTATTGATCAGCGTCTGGATAAGCTCCTTGATCTCGTCGACATTGTTGGAAGTCAACGCTTGCACAGACAAGGCCATATGCCAGACGTAGCCGCCCGGCGTATGCGGGCTGCCGATGCCTTTGGCGTATTTGCCTTCGAAATAATACGGATTATCGAAGCTAAGCGCGAACTTGCGCGTATTCTGGTAGATCGGATCGTCGATGCCGGTGTAACCGATGTAAGGGATGGTGATCAAGCCAGGTGTACCTGCATCATCCATCAGGCAGTAGTTGCCGTAACCGTCCGTTTCATAGGCATAAATTTTGCCGTATTTCGGATGGTCGACGATGCCGTAGGTTTGGATGCCGAAGTCGATCTCCTTCCGCAGTTTCTCTGCGCGCGCAGCTAGGCGCGTATCGTTGTAAATATCCGCAGCCATTTCGATAATGTGGCCGAGAATCACGACGGCAAACATGTTGCCCGGAATGTTGTAGCCATACAGGTTGGCATCATCGCTCGGACGGAAAGCGGACCAGGTCATGCCGGTGTAGTTGGACGGAAGACCACGCCCGTTATTTTGGAGCGTTTCGGTATGCTGTTTTGTTTGGCGCGTAAAATGATACAGTGACTTTTGATCATGATGCTGTTCGGTAATCATCAGGTTCACGATGGACGTCAGCGCCTGGTAAACCGAATGGGTGAAAACTTCAGTAATCCCGGTTTCCTTCCAGTAAGAGTAAAGAAGCTGCACAGGGAAGCAGAGAGAATCGATCTCATATTTCCGCTCCCACATCCACGGGTTCAGATCGCAATCGTCTGTGTCTCGGTAGTGCTTATCGCTAGCGGTTTCATTGAAAGCATTGGTGTAAGGATCAATGTTAATGTAGAACATTTGACGCGCGATGAGACCGCCGATGATGCGTTGCAGATCCTTATCCTGCTTGGCGAAAGGAATGTAATGGCGAACCTGCTCCGTGGAGTCGCGCAGCCACATAGCTGGAATATCGCCTGTAAATACGAAGGTGGTGCCATCGTCAAGGAGCTTGGTCGTTGTTTCCAGCGTGTTCGGGAAGCAGTTTCTGAACAGCTTTTGCAGCTTCGGGTTATGTGCCAGTTTAAGGTCGGCTTCGTTCAGAAATTCGGTAATGGAAGCGGGTAAATGCATGATGAATATTCCTCCTGTGGAATTAAGTTTAAGATTGTTTGTGCTGAAAAGCATAAGTGATAATTTCACACTTGCCTGCAGAGGCACGGATTAGCCCGTCTGCGAGCTCGGCCGAATCGTGACGGCGCTCCAGAATGTCACTCTGGTAGCCTGCAGCGACCGGGAAGGAAGGCTTCAGCGTCAGCTGCTCCGCCTCGTTGGCGAGATTGTACAGTCGGACGATGACATCGTCATGGTCCAGGGACATCTTGAATGCCGACAAAGCAAGCGATGAGCCACTCCATTCCAACGCTTGATAACTAGTCGGCAGCGTGCCTTGCTGTTGTCCCATCGCAGTCGTGTGGAACCACGGCGATTGGAACTGGTACGCCGAAGCGAATGCGCCGGATTGGATCGCGTTGCCCTTATGCGGATAAACCGCAAATTCGACCGTATGATCGCCAAGACATTGGGCTTCCGGCGTCGGGAAAACGCCCCAATCGCCCAACTCGGACACACTGCGGAGCAAGGTGACGGCAATGGTGTTCTTGCCGTCACGCAAGACCTCGTATTCGTTCAGCCCTTTATTGGCGATCATCAGGCCTTGTGTGCCATCCGATACGCTGATGAAAGCTTGTTGATGCTGGGCGTTGCTCGGATTGATCCACTCCTTGGCCGGCACTGTATCGCGTTCAGCAGCTTCAAAAATCGAATCAGCCAGATGTGTCGACGCTGTCAGTCCGGTAGGGAACAGCACCCGGAGGCGGTGATCCTTGGCTTGGTTATTGTAGGAAGCCGACACCTGAACGCCTTTCCCGGACTGCTCGAGGCTGATACGAGTGATCAGCTCGAATGGCACCAGCTCGCTTGAGCGCGAAGCCGTACGTTTGCGGAAAGGAACCATTTTCCGCTTCTCATCTTCGAACAGCTCCGAAGCGGAAGCCGGGATGAGCCAAGTATGCTTGATCTCATAGGTCACTCGATAAGGCTCATTTTCAACCAGTTTTACTTGAGCCGGCAAACCTTTGGTAGTCAAAGCAATATCTCCGTCAGGCTGACGGAAAACGTACTCGTTGCCGAGATCGCCGCAGTTTTCATATACGCCCATGCCTTCGTAGGTGAAACCTGTCTCTTTGTCGGTAATATCGTAAGAGCCGTCTGCGTGAATACTAACCGCTATATGCGTATTAGCCATGCCGGAATCCGTCGCGATTAGCGGACTATTTACTGCCTCAGCTTGTACTGTAGGATCGCTAACCCAGGCCCACGTTTTGAAGCCCAACGCCGGAACCTGCTGCGCTTCGAAAGTCAGCGCGATTCTGCGCGCCATATAAGGCTGCCGGAATTTATCCTTCGGCAATTCATAGCCAAAGTGCACGCCCAGATCCTCCGCCTTGGCCGAAGTAGCCTGGCCGTGGTCGTCTAGCAAAACGCCATTGTCCAAGTTCAATGGCAGTTGGGCCAGCCTCTCCGCAATGGCCGGTGGGTTCGGGCCTTCTTTGAAGTAAGATTTGGCGACGAGCAATTCAATACGGACAGTGCCTGTACGTTCCCAGCCAGTCATGTTGTAGATCGTGACAGGCAGGCTGTCTTTCGGCCAGGAAGCTACACTGGCTGTATCGATTTGTCCTGCCAACACCTGCAAGCTTTCGTCGATGATGGTCTCTGTCAAGTGCCTGCTCTTGTCGAAGCGCGTGATCATCTCGCGATGAACCTCGTCCACGCTGCATCCACAGATGCTGTCATGCGGATGGTTCTGCATCAGCGTCTTCCATGCATGGGTGAGCAGCTGATGTGGGTACGCTTTGCCAGCCGCCAGATGAGCTAGCGTCGCCAGAGGCTCAGCGCCCTTCTCTAGCAGCGTCTGTCCAAGTTGGTTCAGCTGCTTGAGATAGACACGGGCGGATGCGGTATTGACCAGCGTGCCCCAGCCGTCGGTATGCTGACTGCGCAGCTCGCCTTGGATGGTCACCATGTCATCGGGCAGCTGCTTTTTGAGCGCATCGATATACTGCTCGAAACTAGAATGAATGAAATCCACATCAGGGTAGAGTGCTTTGGCGGTGTCGATAGCTTCGCTAAGATCGCGTTGGATCGGCTGATGGTCACAGCCGTTCATGAACAGCAGCTCCGATGTAGACGCGTACTTCTGTGCGTCGCCAAGCCGTTTGTCCCAGAATGCCTTGGCTGCTTCGGCTTCGACCGGAACCTCGTTGCCATTGCTGTACCAGTTGGCGAACAGGATTCCGATAACTTTGGAGCCGTCCGGGGCCGACCAATACATCTCGGAATAGGGAGATTCGTAGCCGGAGCCGTGCGCGTCAATGACAACATTGTCGAAACCGGTTGGTTTTACACCGCGTCCGAACACAGCTGTATCAATGTCCGCTTGTTTTAGCAATTGTGGCGCTTGGCCCATGTTACCAAAGGAATCTGGAAAGTATCCCAGCTTGGAGATGACGCCGTATTTGGCCGCATCCTGATGTCCGATCAGCAAATTCCGCACATTCGCTTCCGAACTGGTCAGGAATTCATCCTGCAGGACATACCAAGGACCAATAATGATGCGGCCAGCTTTGATGTAGGCTTCCAATTGCTCTCTTTTTTCAGGATGAACCGTCAGATAGTCTTCGATAATAATCGTTTGTCCGTCCAGATGGAAATAACGGTACTCAGAGTCACGCTCCAACGTGTCTAGCAGATCGTTCATCAGTTCGGTCAATAGATAGTGATGGCGCTCGTACGGCATATACCACTCTCGATCCCAGTGACTGTGTGAGATCAGATGAGCTGATTTTTTAGTCATAGAATGAAAACCCTCCTTTTATAAAGTAAAAATGGTGACCAAAAATCAGTGATTTTTATTTTACTTCGTAGACAGATTCACACATATCGTTGGGAATGACAATATGTATGATTTGCTCATGATAATTCCTTGCCTATCAAGGCTTAGAGAGGCTGAAGAATGACAATGCAGATTTCACATATTTACGAATACGCTCGGTTTTTCTACACTTTAAAAGACGAATGTAAGCGTTAGCAGCAACCAACATGCAGAGAAAGGAGAGGATGGAGGAAATGAGTACAATGAGTCAACAAACAGCAAGTAACACGAAGGTGTCAAGCAGCAGTTCGCTATTTTTGAGAATGAAGAAAAACTGGGAACTGTACTTATTTATCGCCCCGGCCTTTTTGTATTTCCTGATCTTCCAATACGGACCGATGTACGGGATTCAAATTGCCTTTAAAAATTTCACGCCATCTAAGGGGATCTTTGGGAGTGACTGGGTAGGATTCGCACATTTTGAGCGGTTTTTTCATTCCTATTACTTCTGGGATTTATTGTGGAATACGTTTAGCCTCAGTCTTTATGAGCTAGCGATCGGATTTCCACTTCCCATTATATTGGCTCTTGCTTTTAATGAAGTGAAGAATGGTTTTTTCAAGAAAGGTGTCCAAACGATTACGTATGCACCACATTTTATTTCTGTCGTGGTCATGGCGGGGATGGTGATTACCTTCCTGTCTCCATCAAGCGGAATCATTGTGAAGTTGATGGAGCTATTCGGTATCCATGCTCCGGCTTTCTTGACGGACCCGGGCTGGTTCAAGACGGTGTATGTCTTCTCGGGGGTTTGGCAGAACACAGGTTGGGGGACGATTATCTACCTGGCGGCGCTGTCCGGCGTAGACCCGCAGCTGCATGAAGCGGCCATTGTGGATGGAGCGAGCCGGTTCAAACGTGTTCTTCATATTAATCTTCCGACAATTGTGCCGACGATTACCATTTTATTGATTTTGAATGTGGGCAATATTCTGGGCGTGGGTTATGAAAAAGTATTGCTGCTGCAAAACCCGCTGAACATAAATTCGTCCGACGTGATATCTACATTTGTCTATCGTACGGGGCTTGTCAGCGCGCAATACAGCTTCTCCACAGCCGTAGGCCTGTTCAACTCGCTGGTCAACGCGATTCTGCTGATTACTGTTAACAAAATTGCCAAACGCACAAGTCAAACGAGCTTGTGGTAGACAAGAAGAAGGGAGGAGTCATCTATGGCTGTTGCCACTGCAGTTAAGGAGACGAAGGGTGACCGGATTTTTCTCATCATGAATTATGTGTTTTTAAGCTTGGCTTTGATCGTGGTGTTATACCCTGTGTTATATATTATTAGCGCTTCTATGAGCGATCCCAAGTATGTAAGCACCGGTGAGATGTGGCTGTTTCCAAAGGGGCTTAATTTCAAAGGATATGGGCTTGTGTTCGATAATATGAAAATTTGGAACGGCTATGGCAATACACTTTTGTACACCTTTATCGGTACATTGCTGAACCTGGTTGTAACGCTGCCTGCCGCCTATGCGCTTAGTCGAGCGGACTTTGTCGGCCGTAAGTTTTTCATGGGGATGTTCCTGGTCACGATGTTCTTCAATGGCGGTCTCATTCCAACTTATTTATTGGTGAAAAACTTGGGATTGATGAACTCCATCGGAGCACTCATCTTGCCAGTAGCTGCTTCGGTGTGGAATATCATTGTTGCTCGCACGTTTTTCGAGTCCAGTATTCCCAAGGAGCTTCATGAGGCTGCTTATATGGATGGCTGCACGAACTTTAAGCTGTTTGGGCTTATCATTATTCCATTATCAGCGCCAATTATTGCGGTAATGGCCTTATTCTATGGCGTGAGCCATTGGAACAGTTATTTCCCAGCATTGATCTACTTGAATGACGAGTCGAAATATCCGCTGCAAATGGTGCTGCGCCAAATTCTCGTCCTGCAAGAAATGACGGCGGAGACCACAGGGGCTGCGATTAGCGGCGATATGGCTATCGCGATGAATAACAAGGCCGAGATTGCTGCACTTGTAAAATATGTAGTGATCATCGTGTCTACCTTGCCGATTGTTGTGGTGTATCCTTTCTTGCAGCGCTATTTCGTACAAGGCGTCATGATCGGTTCCGTCAAAGGCTAGTTGCAATTTACCCCATATACCTAGGAGGCAATAAGTATGAAAATTACAAGACATCCTAATAACCCGATTGTCGTTCCGGGAGGCTACGAATGGCGCAAAGTGACGGTGTTCAATCCGGCTGTTATTATTGACAATGACAAATTCTACATGGTTGAGCGTACGGCGGGCTCCTTGACCCCGTGCAAAAATTTCCTGGGCCTTTTGGAAAGCGAAGACGGCGTGAATTTCACCCATGTGAAAGATGAACCTGTTCTGACGCCTGATGAGCTCGGATTCCCTTATGGCAGCGTTCAGGACCCGCGTGTTGTCAAAATTGACGGCACGTTTTATATGAACTACGCGCTGCGTCCGTGTGCGATGAATTACTACCCGACGAATCGCGGTGTCCCGGAGAGATCGTTCCCGTCGTACCCAGACGGTTGGGGAGAGCAGGAAGTCCATTGGCGGACGCGCTCTTCGATCGCCAAGTCGACGAATCTGATCGACTGGGAGTTTGTGGCCGACACGACTCCATTGGAGATCAATGATCGCGACAACATTTTGTTCCCGGAGAAAATTAATGGCAAGTTCGTTATGCTGCGCCGTCCTGAGGAATATGTAGGGGAAGAATACGGCACGGAAAAGGCAGCCATGTGGATTACGTATTCGGAAGACTTGATTCACTGGGAAGAGCCGAAGCTGCTGGCCAAAGGCGAGAATCCCGCATGGGAATCACGGAAAATCGGAGGCTCCACGCCGCCGGTAAGAACGGATAAGGGCTGGCTGGTGCTCTACCATGGTGTCGATGACGAGATTGTCTATCGCATGGGGGCGCTGCTGCTGGATCTGGAAAACCCGGAGAAAGTGATTGCCCGCACGAAAAACTTCATCATGGAGCCGGAGACGTATTATGAGAAATTCGGTTATCAAATTCCGAATGTGATCTTCCCTACGGGGAATGTCGTGAAGGATGGACTGCTTTATATTTACTACGGGGTGACGGACACGGCTATTGCTTTGGCTACCGTGCCTCTGGACGAGCTGGTGGAGTACATACTTAACGAGCCTCAATAAATTTAAAAAAACCAAGGAGCTAAGCGGCCTGTTTTCGCTTAGTTCTTTGGTTTTTTATTTACTTTCCCATAAGATAAGCTGCCCTCGGTCATTTCATGACTTTAGGGGCAGCTTTGTGGTAGGAGCAGGTTATTCCTGCTCTTTTTTGGCATATAGTTTCCGATATTGTCCCGGTGTATAGCCCGTTTCTTTCTTGAATTTACGGATAAAATTCGGTGCGTCCAAGTAGCCGACCTGCTCAATGATATCTTTTAGTGGTGCGGTCGTATGGACCAGCAACCGAATGACTTCTTCCATTCTTCTTTGCCAAATATATTGTGTGAAGTTATGGCCTATTTTCTCTTTGAAGGTGCGGCTCAAGTAGGAGATCGAGATGGAATATTTGAGAGCCACATGCTCAAGACTTAGCGTGTAGTCAGCAAATTTCTGATCCACATACGCGACGATATCTTCAATTAAAGAAGGCTGCTCCGTTTCCGTATTCCGTTCGACCTGTTGGCAGATGCTGACGGCCAGGGAAGTTAATCGGTCTTCAAGCTCTTCCAACGTTTCGAAAACGGAGAAGTTGTGAATGCCGGCGAACACTTCGCTGACCCCCAGCTCATGGGCTGTTTTCAGCAAGGAGTTCAACAGATCGAAGCAGATGCAGCGTAGCAATGCTGCAGGGACGGCGGCCTCCTTAATCTCGGCGATCAGATCAATAATTACCTGATTGGCTACCGTTTCGTTGCCCTGCTTCAAGCTTTGCTCCAGCTTGAGCATCGACTTTTTCGGCAGCCAGTAGGCTTCGGACGAAGTCGATGCAATCATATCCTGCAGCTGCTCAAAGTAAGTCACTCGTCCGTTAGATCCCAGAATTCGATTATCGATCGCCGTAGCTGCTTCGATGAATGATTGGTTGATCGAGGCGAGGTCTGGATACGGCATTCCTACGCCGATGTACGGCATAATTTGAATGCTGTTGTTCATCATGATTTTAATCGCCTCGACAACATCCTCGATCCGCTTCTGGGCGGGCTCTTGAGCTTCCGCAGGGACGGAGACGAGCAAGGCCAGTTGGTCTTTTGCCGAAAATTCTACGCCGTAAACACGGGCTTGAAGACTCGGAAATTCCAATTCATTAAACATCTCCTGCAGATGCTGCCGAATGTTCGAGGAATCCTCGCCCTCAAGATTGTCATCCCACGCGAGGATGAGGGAGACATACAATCCTTGCCCGTGCGGGTATTCCAGTCCGGCGCTCGCCACCATGCGTTCAATTTCGGGATCATCCGGCTTGCCGTGCTTGAACAACATCAGCAGGCACTGGTTGCGGACGAAGGGCTCCTGGGTGTCGATGCGGGCGCTGTAATCATGAAGCGTTTGCTTAATCCAGTCCCACTCGTTCCGGGTCATGTCGTAATTGGAGCTCTTCATCTTGGTGAATTCGATCAAATCCCTAATCGGGTGGTACTGCCGCTTCGCTAAGATCACGGCTACGATAATGCCGAATAAAACAGTGATACAGAACACCAGAAGAAATAAGGTCTGGATATGGACCACTTTGCTGAAAAATTGATGGCTTGGGATCGCAGTTACATAATTCCAATTGTTCTCCTTGGATCTTACCGAAACTACGGAATGCTCTACGCCGTCGAGCTTCATGTTATGTATGCCGGGTTCTAGAGAGGCCAAGGACCCAACTGCCTGTTCCGGAAGTGCATTTCCATGATTATTGGAAGTAAGAAGCTGTCCGTTCTGATTGAAAATGTAGCTGCTGCCAGAAAAATTGTTCAGTATCATGTCCATAACGCCGGTCAGCTTCTCCTCACTGACCATATAAACGACTGTGGCCGTGGGATAGAGATCGTTCGGCTTGATCGGGAAAAGCATCGTCAGCATGGAGTCATTCCGCGAGTTAACGGTTACATTCTCGGCTGGGCGAATCATCGGTTGCTTAATTTTATTCAAATCGCTATAGATTTGGTCGCTGGTCCAATTGCTATAGTGGTACCAGTCTCCAAATGCTACATGCACATTCGTTAAACCACGATAGGAGTAAATATTCTCATCGTTATGGAAGTACAGAAACAAATCTTCCAGAATGCTGCTGTTCACTTTGTAATTGCCCAAGGTGTCGATAGCTTCCATCTCATAGTACGGATGATGCACCATGTAGGAGCTGAGCTGCTTGTCATAAGCTATGCGGCTTGTAATTTGCTGCAGTTCACTCATGCGTTCATCAATCGATAATTTGACTTGAATGAGTTGGTTGACGTTCGTCTGTTCAATTTCTCTGCGCAAATCATTGATTGCGTTTTCATAGATGAAAATCGTAACACCGGTCAAGGGAATGAGGAACATCAGTATGTAAGATAAGGCATATTTAAGAAGCAATTTTGATTTAAAGCTGTTCCAAGACATTCGGAAGCTGGACACAACAGATGACTTTAAGGATGATTTCGACATGAATGCGCTTCCTCTCCATACTAGACTAACATAGATCAATTAGAGGGTTTTAATTGTATGCATCTCCTCATTATGGCTGAAAAATAAGCCGGTGTAAAGGAAGTGGAGACGACCTTTCTAGTAGGATATAAGTTTTTGTGGCACGCGACTGACCCAAAAATAAAAAAAACAGAAGCGGCCATGGACGAAAACTAAGTCCTAGACTGCTGCTGTCTTTCTGATGAGAGTGAGAGAACAAGATCACCGTATCGCCTATTGAAGTAGTTGAGCCGCAAAATCCGGGTCTTCTATGAGCGGTCGGCCGATTGCAATCATATCAGCCAATTGATCTTGAATGATATGGTCTGCAAGACTGCGACTATTAATTAATCCGACAGCAATAACCGGTATTTTCAAATGTTGTTTAATAATGGCTGCATGGGGAACCTGATAAGCAGGATATATATGATTCGGTTGCGCAGAGACTAGACCACCCGTTGAAACGTGGACAGCATCAAGCTCTGATTCCAGTGGCTGTAACATTCGGGCTATGTCCTCAGGAAACAATCCACCTTTTACATAATCTGTGGCGGAAACCCGAACGGTAATCGGATAATTCTTGCCGACTTCTCCTCTGATAACCGTAAGTACATCCTTTAAGAACCGTGACCTGTTTTCAGCACTGCCCCCATAAGAATCGATACGGTGGTTCGACAACGGCGATAGAAATTGATGGATCAAGAAACCATGAGCAGCGTGGATTTCGATCCCATCAAATCCAGCCATAATGCTACGTTTTGCAGCTAAACGATATTGTTCAGCAATTTGTTGGATATCAGCCAGTGACATAGCTTCTGGTAATCCATAATGATCATCATAGGAGATTGAACTTGGGGCCATTAGCTTTTTTGTAACCAATGGTGATGATTTTCTTCCCCCATGCGACAATTGTATAAATATGGGTGTTTGCTTTGCGTGAACAGCCTCTGTTATCTTTTTTAGCGATTCTATGTGATGGTCGGTAAAAATGCCGATGTCGTTATTGAAAAGGCGCCCGCTATCCGATATCGCTGTTGATTCCGCAATGACTAATGAAACATGACTAGCTCTGCGGCTATAAAATTCAAGATGATGATTTGTAGCAAAGCCTTCCGGAGTTCCCGCATATTGCTGCAATGGTGCCATAATGAGTCTATTTTTTAAGCTTATTCCGCCAATCTGGATAGGTGTATGGATTGTCATTTCTTCATCTCCCCACGGTTTATTAATGACATTTTACTTCAGAAAATATATAATTCACATATGATAATTAAGGTCTATTCATCATCTAAACTTAAATATTTATTTGTTTGATTATATATTCTTTATAAAATGAGGTGTTTCTTTTCATGGACCATATCGATTCCAAGATTTTGTCATTCATGCATGAAAACGCGAGGATCCCCATATCTGAAATAAGCCGAATGATTACAATGTCACAGCCTGCAGTTACAGAACGACTCCGGAAGCTTGAGGATCAAGGGATCATAACAGGCTACCGCACAGAGCTTTCCCCGCAGAAACTAGGTAAACTTACAACTTCTTTTGTTTTATTCCGAACCAATAGATGTAAGGATTTTCTAGTATTCAGCGAAAATTCTCCGGAAATTATTGATCTTTACAGAATCAGTGGTGAGTATAACTATTTGATGAAAGTATTAACGGAATCTACTTCATCTCTTGCCCAATTCCTGGATACCTGCAATGCTTTTGGATTTAGTATGCCTCTAATTGTTCTCGCTACGGAATTTGAAGACAGAAGTCTAATTGCATCGATACAAACATTGGAGTGAACATGCCGTCACGAAGACTCTATTCCTAAATTTACAAAGGGAATAGAGTCTTTCTTTTTTTAAAAAACAATGCCGAATATGACCGTTCTCATCAATAAGATGCCCGTTCTGACAACAGTGAATAACGAATTGTGTAAACATCGGTAACATCGGCAACAATTTCTTAAAGCATCTATAACTATCAGCAAACAATTGCTAGCTACAATAAGTGAAGTAAGGTGAACAAAAAGGCAGATAAGAGAGGAGATTCCAAGTGATAACGAAAGAAGCCGCTGCTTATGACAACAAGCCTATTCCAAAAATGCGGGAGCGTACCATCGTCAAGTCGCGTTCTCGGAGAAAAGCCATAGAAGCGTGGACGGGATTGTGTTATGCCCTTCCGGCGCTGGCTCTGTTATTGTTGTTTCGTTATTGGCCGCTGCTGTTCGGCATGTGGATGAGTTTGTGGAAGTGGGGTTATGTACCGGAGCGATTCGTAGGATTCGATAATTATATTCGTATTTTTACAGAAGACCTCGTTGTGCAAGACCCAACCGTCGGTTTACAGCTGGGCCCTGTCGGACAAGGCTTCATGGTTACCGTTTTTTACGCCATAGGCACGATTCCCTTGTCATTGTTGCTTTCATTTTTTGTTGCCTATGTCCTGTTTCATATAACGAAAGGCAGAACCTTGTTGCGCGTCCTTTTCTTCCTTCCATACATTACTTCACAGGTTGCGGCGGCAATTGTATTTAAATGGATTTTCCATCCAAGCGTGGGCCTTGCGAATTGGGCTGTAAACAAGATGGGTGGAACGCCGCAGCAATGGCTGACGGACCCGGATCCCATTCTAATGAAGCTAATTCAGTCGCTTGGCGGGCACTGGCCATCTTCGATCCCAACGGCATTCGCAGGTCCGACTTGGGCGCTTGGTGTCATCATGTTATTCACGATATGGGGCAGTCTTGGTTTTCAAATTATTGTGTTCTTATCAGGGTTGACGCAAATTCCTCATGATCTGACGGAGTCGGCCCGAATTGATGGGGCCAGGACGTGGCATACGATCCGTCATATTACGCTGCCACTGCTGTCGCCGACTTGGTTTTTACTCATCATTGTCTCTGTGATTGGCGCTTTCGAATCGTTTAACGCGTTTTATGTGTTCTCTGGTGGAGAAGGTGGGCCATTAGGTTCCACGATGTCACTGCCCTTGTATATTTTCAGAAGCTTCTATGTGTACGGTCAAGTTGGTTACGCATCGGCCGTCTCGATGGTATTATTCGTACTCTTGCTTGGATTAACTTGGCTGCAGCTGCGTTACGGCGAGAAAAAGGTTCATTATATGCATTAATGCAGGATGGAGGATGAAAAGAATGTTTGGCTCAGTAGGATCAAGCCGCTCTTCCCGAATAACATGGTTAATCGTGTGGATTTGCACGGTATTGTTAGCCTGCTGTGTGGTGTTCCCTTTCGTATGGATGATTCTGACTTCGCTAAAAAGTGCGGAGGAAATTAATCGCATGCCGCCAACATGGCTGCCGGATGTATGGCACCTTAAGAACTATGCGGAAGCATGGTTAAAACCGGAATCCACCTTTCAGCGCTATTTTGTCAATACGGTGATTATCGCTGGCGTTGGCACGGCTCTCCAATTACTCGTGTGTGTGCCGATTGCTTTTGCCATTACCCATTTTACATTTCGCGGTCGTAATCTCATCTTTATGCTCGTGGTGATCACGATGCTCATTCCCTTTGATGTTACCTTGGTTCCTAACTTCGTGACGATGCGGCATATACCTTTTGCTGGCGGTAACGATTGGGCGGGGAACGGGGGGCAGGGTTTCTATGACAGTTATATGGGCATGATGCTGCCGTTTTTAGCGGAGGCATTCACGATATTTTTGTTAAGGCAAGCTTTTTTATCTGTACAAAAAGAGTACTGGGAAGCTGCCCAAGTGGATGGCATGTCGAGCGCCAGATATCTGTGGTCCGTACTGCTGCCACTCGTTCTGCCCTCCTTAATTACGACAGCATTACTTGCCTTTATTGGAAAATGGAACGGTGTCCTATGGCCATTGTTGATTACATCTAGTGAAGCGCTCAGGCCACTGCAAGTAGGTTTATTGTATTTCGTTAGTGAAGAAGGGCCAAATTATCATCATTTAATGGCGGCGGCTACTTTTACAATCGCTCCTATTGTCGTCCTGTACTTGGTCGCGCAGCATTGGTTTCATCAAGGGATTACCTCAGCTGGGCTCAAAGGATAAGCCAAAGCCCCAACACTTTAGAATTTTATAAAACAACAAAGAAACACACTGGAGGAACATCAGATGGATTGGCTGCATGAGATTGAGATCGTCTTATTCGATTTAGATGGCACGCTTTATCAGGATGGCACTTTTTACAAACGGTATTTGGAATTGCTCTTTCAAGAGGGAGATCATGCGGCAAGTTTGAATGAGATTCTGGAAGAAATGGAGCGTTTGCTTGCAGGCCGGGATACAAGCCGTATAGGGGACTGGTATCATCCGAGCACGGATACTTGGACACGGGTAACGCTTGGGGATGTATTGGAATTATCGCAGCAAGATTGGAACACGCCAGCTATTTATGCCGGCGACGCATGGAGCTTGGTTAGCATGTTTACCGTTAAGCACGGGATCGGCGAAGCCAAACGTCAGGAAGCTTTTCAGCAGGTGCGCAAGGAAATGCTTCAGGGCTCGTCGAGTTTCGAACGCCATGCAGGGTTATATGAGGCTATTCGTCAGTTGAGTGGAGTCCGCTCGAAGCTGTTGCTCACGAATTCGCCGGAAAATACAGGACGTGAATTTATTGCTGCACTCGGCGCTGGCGAATTGTTTACAGATATTAAGTACGGAGCGGGGAAACCGGTTGGATTGGAGCATTTCATGAGTGAGCTGATGGAACGAGAGGGGCTGCGGCCTGAACAAATTCTCTCGATCGGCGATCACGCTTGGAACGATCTATATCCGGTGCGTAAGTTAGGCGGACGCACGGCATGGATATCCGCGTACCCATCGTCCGACCCGTCGCCGTGGGATGTACGACTGACAACGCTGGATGAACTGGCAGCCCTTTTGATGGATATTCAAGATAGTAAACTTAAACAAGATTAAAGGAGGTCATGTGTATGAATCAGCAGCATCAGTTGGAGGAACGCATAACGTTTTATGGTGGGTTGACCACAATTGGCGGAGTTCATATCTTATACAGCTGTGGAGATACGGGAATTGTGTTTGATCTTGGTATGGCACGCGCATTTTTCAAAGGCGAAGTCAGCGTCCGTTCTGACTTTGGGATCCGAAGCAGTCTGCTGACACGGATGGCGCCGCCTGTATTGGGGTTATACGATCCTGCTTTCCTGGGCGATGTTGGGGAAGCTGAACTTGCGCAAGTATGGGGCCAAGACCACTTTCCTCAGGTAAATAACCTGCATGGTTTTGTAAGCCACATCCATCAAGATCATATGGCTTTGCTTCCTTCCTTGCGCGAAGGACTTCCTGTCTGGATGCATCGTGACGCTTATGCGGTGTATGAAGGTGTTGTAGCTGCTGGCGAGTATGAAGGCACGAAAGCAGATATTCGTCTCATTGAGGACGGACAGATCGTAGACTTTGGCACTTTCCGCATAGAGTTCATCGAAGTGGATCATGATAGTCCAGGGGTTACGGGCTTCATTATTCACGGACCGCAGCACAAAATCGCATTCACGGCCGATTGGCGCCGCCATGGTCGGAATTCGCATCGCTTGGATCACTTCATTGAACGCTGTCAAAGCGCTGAAGTTGACCTGCTCATTACCGAAGGCACAAGAATGCGCCCAGACACGTTGTTCCGCAAGCCGAAGGATCGGCTTGAAATTGAAGTGGCTGTCGAGTGCCGCCGTGCGATGGAAGACACGGAGGGGTTGGTGTATGTTAACATTCTCGCTCGCAACGTGGAGCGTGTCGCTGATTTGATTATCCGCACCAGCGAAGCGGGTCGTCAGCTTGTGATGGACGAAAGTACAGCCGTTCTGTGGAAGGAGGCCTCCACGAAACTATCGGTGCTAGCCGGGCATCCGGCGCTTGATGTCGATCAGGATGTCATTCGACTTATGAGCACGCCGCAATGGTCCAAGGGGCCGCACCCTTCCAAGGAGGTTGATCTTCCTTATGCGCCTATAACGCTGAATGAAATTACGGCTAATAAATCGTCGTATGCCGTCTATCTTACTTATCCGAACACACCACTTATAGCGGAAATGGAAACCTTCGGCTCACGCGCTTCGGCATCGATTTACGTTCATGCTGACGGTAATCCGTTGACCCCGTCGGACGAAACGCTGCTAAAGTGGCTCACGGAATTTGGTGTTCAGTATCGCTATTGTGCAACAGGAGGCCATGCCTCTCCACAGGAGATAACCGAATTAACTACTCGGATTTCTCCGAAATTAGTTGTTCCTTTGCACAGCTTACACCCGACATTGTTTAATAGCGGTGGCATAAGGAAGTATTGTCCGGCTCCTGGAGAAAGCTTTGAACTTTCGGAACTCGTTGGTAAATAGATGCTTCATGCAACATACAAATCGAGGGAGTGATAACCATGAATTTGACGAAACGTTTTCCCGCTTGGAAAGCTTCGATGGCGAGCCTTTTGCTTCTCGCAACCATCGGTTGTGGAACACCGCAGCAAGCAGCGCCGGCCAGCACGCAAACGGAAAAAAAAGAGGAATCTAAAGTAGCGCAAGGGATTGAGCTTGGGAAAAACGGGCCGATAACGATCGATTTCTGGCATATTCAAGCAACGATCTATGGCGATGCAATTAAAGAGATGGTCGCAGCCTTTAATAAAGAGTATGAAGGTAAAATTATTGTCAAAGAAGTGTTCCAGGGTTCGTATGACGATTTGAATAAAAAAGTGCGCGCTGCCCTGCAAGGCGGGGGCCTTCCGGCCGTAGCCATGTCCTATGAGAGCGATACGCTGGAATATATGAAAGCAGACAAAATTGTAGCGCTCGACGACTACATCAACGATCCGGTTAACGGATTGAAAAAGGCAGAGCTTGATGACATTATGCCAGGCGTATTGGCTCGTCAGCGAATCCCGGAATACAATGGGAAAACGATGAGTTGGCCTCACGGCAACTCCTCCATGGGCGTGTATTACAACATAGATCTGCTTAAGAAAGCAGGTTATGAGAAGCCGGCAGCCACCTGGCAGGAATTTGAAAAGATGGCGCTGGACATTACGGAGAAAACAGGTGTTCCTGCGCTGGTTATGGGGAATGCCAATAATGGGGGAACGTTCCGCACCTGGCTGCGTACTTACGGCATTGATCCGATTAATCTGGATCAAAGCGGTGTGAACTACGATAATCCACAGGCATTGGAATTAGCTGGAATTATCAAAAATTTGGTGGATAAGAAAGCGATTCTGTTCGCACAAGACACGGAGCAGGAGTTTACGAACGGTAGAGCTGTGATGGAAATCGGTACGACGGCTCGTACAAGCTCCAAACTTGATCTGGTGAAAGATAAGTTCAAATGGGGCATTACGCTAATCCCACAGGGGAAAAGTGGAAGCAAAGTGACGGAATTATACGGCGGCAATCAAGTCCTGTTCAAAACAACGCCAGAGAAACAGCTCGCAGGTTGGTTATTTATGAAGTATTTCGCTGAATCTAAAGCGCAATCGATTTATGCTGCCAAAACAGGTTATTTCCCAGCAACGTTATCCGCACAGAATACAGATTTATTGAAGAAAAATTATACGGATAACCCGCAGAAAAAGCAGGCTTTTGATGAAGTTTTCCCTTTTGCACGAATTGATGTATCCAGTGCTGCGCGTAACAAGATGGATACGGCGGTTGGAGAAGCTTTGCAAGCGATGACTGCCGGTAAATTGTCTCCGGCCGATGCGCTGAAGAAGGCGCAAGCTGATTCCACGAAAGCGCTCAAAGAATTCAAATAAGCTCAAAAACAATAGGTAATAGGCTTCCTGCGTAAGCGCCATTAGGGCTTATGAGGAAGCCTTGTTTTACTAACGTCAGGGGAGGTTACAGGTGTGAACTCAGTCCGTCGAAGAAATGAAATTATTATGGATGTGCGGCGTACCGGCAGCGTTTCTGTCGATGAATTAATGATGGCCTATGGAGTCTCGGTGGAAACAATTCGCCGGGATTTACGTATTTTGGACGAAAAAGGCATTGTTCGCAGAACGTACGGCGGTGCGGTGAAAAGAGAGCAGACGACGTGGGACATGCCATATTATGATCGCATGCAGCTGAATCTGGAGCGTAAAGAGGCTATTGCCCGCGAGGCGGTGCTCTTATTGGAGGATGGCGACAGTGTTTTCGTAGATGGCAATACGACCGGGCTTGTGCTATCGCGCTTGATTCCCGCCGATAAAAACCTGACGATCGTGACGAACTCGGCGATGGTCGCCTTGAATCTTGTTCAGAAGAAAGGGAAGCTGAGTGTCTATATGGTTGGTGGCGAGGTGGGCGAGGATGGAATGACATTCGGCTATAAGCTGCACTGCGAGCTTCGTCAATACCGCTTCGACAAAGCGCTTTTTTCCTGCATGGGGTTTGGTACACAAGGCATTTATTATTCCAAATGGGAGCCTCTGCAAATTGCGCAGATGATGGTTGAGCAGAGTAATCACCTCATTCTCATGGCGGATTCGTCCAAAGCCAACCGCAGCGGATTTCTATTTGGGATGGAGCTTAATCGGATTCAAACGTTAGTGACCGATGAAGGGACGCCGCATGATATGCGTGAGAGTCTGCGGGAAACGGTCCGTAACCTGATTGTGACCAGCAGCGATGATCAGAGTGAAAGGTAAGATGAGATGGTCGTTTGGAAAAAAAAAAGGCTGTCCCTCGGTCATTAGATGACTTGGGGACAGCCTTTTCACTTATTATTCGTATACTTCTAGCTCAAATAAGGAGTAGCCGTATTGCGTATTGCGTTGTGTGCCAGCAACTTTCACGTAACGTGCGTCAACAGGGGTGAAGAGAATGTTGTCTTTACCGCCGTCTCCGTACGTTGTCGAGGATACTGTCGTCCAGTTCTCGCCGTTCGTGGACACTTCAATGGTGTAAGCCTTCGCTGAAGCATTTTCCCAGTTCAGAAGAACGCGACCGATCTTGTAGGATTGCCCAAGATCAACGCAGATCCATTGCGAATCGCTGAATGGCGATTCCCAACGTGTGCTTTTGTTTCCATCCACAGCGAACTGCGCACTTTGAAGCGGCGTTTCGGAAGTGGTGACTTGTTTGTTAAGCGCAAGATTAGCTGCAGGAATAATGGCTTGTACAACCGTATCGTCGTCATAACCAGTTGACCGCACCTTTACTTCGTAAGGGCGAGCTTCTGTGAACAAAGCAGCGTTAAGCGTAATTTTGCCTGCAGATACTTTGTATTGATCAGCGCGAAGGGTAACGCCGCTCAGTTCAACTGCGTTGATTGCGTTTCTCCAAGCGCTATTGTCCTCAAACGTGATGTCGATGGTTTGACCAAGAATGTTATCAGTCGTATCCGCCGATAATGCAGGTCCTGCAAGTGGAGCTTGATTCCCGGCATACACTTCGAATTCCCATAACGAGAAGCCGTATGGTGTTCCACGTTTGATTCCGTTCATCTTCACATATCTTGCACTCACTGGAGCAAATGTAAGATCGTCAACGTCCCCGTTGCCATTCTCTGTAGCGTATACCGTTGTCCATGTTTGTCCATCCAGGGAGACATCGATGGTGTAAGCTTTACCGTAAGCATTTTCCCAAGTTAGGACAACGTGATTAATCGTTTTTGGAGCTCCTAGATCAACGCTCATCCATTGGTTGTCTTCAAAAGCAGACTCCCAGCGGCGATCGAATCGGCCGTCGACGGCATCTGCGCTGGAACGGTGGTAGTCCGGCGACGAAGCTGTCGGTCTGTCGTAAGCGAGATTTAACGGATTAGGATTCGTCGGATTTGTAGGATTTGTTCCATGGCCTTGATCTGGGTCCGGATCTGTATTCGGATTCCCCGGAATGTCTTTCGCTGCGACGGTTTGCTGTACGGATGCTTCCGTGTACCCTTTCGCTTGAACCGAAATTCGATACGTTTTTGCATCTTTGAAAAGCGAAGCGTCTAAAGTGATTTTGCCTGCAGACAATGTGAATTGGCCGGAGCCAACCACTGTATCGTCAACTTTGACTGATTCAATCGTGCTTCTCCATGTTGCATCATCGTCGAAAGTGATGTCGATCGGCTGACCGACTTTCGCATCCGTTGTATCAGCTGATAATTCCGGCGCGCTCGGCAAGCTGGAAGCATTGCCGTACACTTCGAATTCCAAAAGCGAGAACCCGTAGGCAGTCGTCCGCTCGGTTCCATTCACTTTCACGTATCTTGCCTGCGTCGGCAAGAATCCGATATCGTTGATGCCTGGTTTGCCTGTTGTTGTGGCATAGACCGTTTTCCAGTCCTTACCGTCCGAAGAGACTTCAACCGTGTAGCTCTTGCCGGCCGCATTCTCCCAGTTTAGAAGCACACGCGAAATGGTGTTATCCGCGCCAAGGTCGACCGTCAGGTACTGCGGATCGCTGAAATCGGACTCCCATCTCGTAGCGGTGTTTCCGTCAACGGCATTTTTGCCGGGTTGTTTTGGATTCGCTGAGGTGAGTGTCGGTTTGCGCAAGGCAAGGTTGACGTTCGAGTTCGTCACGATTGTTTGCTGAACCGCAGCATTGGCAAAACCTTTAGCCTCAACGGAAATGTCGTAGCTGCCAGCTTCAGGGAACAAGGCGCCATTTAGTGTGATTTTACCTGGTGAAACAACGTATTGTGCAGCAGATGCCGCCACGCCATTCACTTTCACGCCAATGACCGCATTTCTCCAATCCGCGAAGTCATCAAAGCCGATGTCGATTGACTGACCTGCACGATTCATGGTCGTATCCGCCGTCAACTTCGGAGCATCAAGATCGCCTGCCGGCGTACCGAACACTTCCATCTCCCATAGAGAGTAACCGTAGTTTGTCGTCCGCTCTGTGCCTTCTACTTTGACATATCGAGCATTCACGGCTGGGAATTTAATGTCGTCGATGCCTTCATGACCACGTGTGGTCGTGTATACCGTTTGCCAAGTTTGGCCGTCTACAGAAGTTTGAACGGTATAGCTTTTACCAGCTGCATTCTCCCAGTTCAAGCGGACATGACTGATTTTATACTCCGAGTTCAGGTTGACACCAATAAACTGCGGATCGCTAAAATCGGATTCCCAACGCGTGTCCGTCTTGCCGTCAACCGCGTAGGAGCCAGGGTTTTTCGCTTTATCCGACGTAAAGGTCGGTTTGTTCAGCGCCAGATTGACCGTTGAGTTTGTGATGACGACTTGCTGTGTGCTCGTATCCGGGTAGCCAGCAGATTGAACGGTAATTGTGTAGCTGCCTTCCACTGGGAATACAGCGCTGTTCAAGGTGATTTTGCCGTCTTGCACACGATATTGCTTGGCATCAATGGCTGCTCCATTGACAAGAACGGAGGAGATGGACTCGCGCCATTTCAGATGGTCGGCAAACGTAATGTCGATCGGTTGTCCAATCGTGTTTTGTGTTGTATCTGCCGCAAGCTGCGGTGGTGTGTTGCCATCCAAATCCGTCACTTTCATCGGATCTACTTTCACGAGTGATTTCGGTCCAACTTTTGCGGATCCAGTTACGCCGGCTGCATTGTGGAATGTCACCGTAACCGCTTCGTTCTTCGGATTCCAGATCAGTGCGGAGTATGCCGAATCTTTCTTATAGATGGAAGCTCCTGTCCAGCCGCTTGCCCAAATGTCATTGGTGCGCGTTCCGAGAGTCGCCATGTTATGAACGAACCAGTACGTGTTGAAAATTTCATTTTTTTGCGTATTCTCGGTCGTAAATTTATTAAGTACCGTTTGCGGCTCGCTTAAGGATTCAATTGGCCAAACGATGTGCTGCCATGCATTTTCAGGGCCTTTGTTATCCTTGACAAGACCGTTATACAGGTCTGCAGCTTTCGCAGGATCGAAACCATAGCTTGTCAGGTATTCGCCAGTAGGTAACCAGTGGATGCCGTAAATGTTGACAGGGTCGCCGCTAAAGAACGTACCGAAATTGTACGCACTGCCGTACACTTGGCCAACGGATTTGTGAGCAAATCCAGGCAGCCAGTTGTCGTTATCATAGTTGAACCAATATTGTTCAACAGCTTTCAATTCTGTCGTGAAGCCATAGATGGAGATATCACGGAACTCCTTGTCGCCGGACATCAGGCTCCACATGTATTCGCCAACCCAGCCGAACAAGGACTCGCCCGCTGCTTCCTGATTGTTCCCGTTGTTGTTATCCCCGTAACCGCCAGCCCATGAATGGCCCTCGTACGGATCGAAGTTGCGCAGGAACGGATACATCGGATCGCTCTTCGACGGATTCGCGTAGTCACGGATCAGGTGCTCGACCATCTCGCCGTAATTGTTTTTGAAGTCCTGATCGTAAGTGGCAAGTACAGCGGAAGCGAAGACGTAATAACCATAGGTAAAATGATGGTCCGTCAGGCCAGTATTAGCGCCGAATTCGCTGTTTTTGTAATACATTGTCCCCCAAGTTGGGTCGTAGTACATGAAGTAATCCGGCTCTCCCTTGGTATAGGTGTACCAGTCCGTCAAGATCGTTCTGAGGCGCTCCAAGAACACATTTTTGTATGCTTGATCTCCGATCTGATCGGCGATTAGGACGCCCATTGCCAGCGGATGAAGCACTTTGCCTTGCCAATAAGCATCACCTGACATGATGTTCTTCGAGGTTGATTCGTCCAGATAGCTTAGCTGTTTAAGCAGCGTTTCCCGCGAGTAAGTCGGATCTCCTGGCTCTGTAAATTGAGGGACCATACCGTTAAAACGGTCAACTGTCGTAAACGAATTGCCCTCATGAAGCTTCAATGTGCCACGAATGGACTCATAAGAAAGCGAAGTCAGCGAAGAGGACGTTTGCTTCCATTGATGCGGGAGCAGGGCCATCAGTGTCGTTGGCTCCATGTCCGCGCGCTTCTGATCGATCTCGACGTCGAAGCGGGTTGTGACTTCGGAGGTGTTTTCATCGAAGCCCGGAGTTACCGTTGTATTTTTAATGAAGGCATAGCCGTGTTTATAAAAATAGTTCAAGTCACCTGCAGCCGGCATAGAGGCTAGAGACAGGTAGTTCTGTCCGCCGCCGAGTCGAACTTTGATCTTGTTGCCGACTTTCATGAAGACGGAGCCTTGCGGTGCGAACAAGCCGTAGTGGCGAGTCACGGGTTTGGATTGCGGTGAGCCATCCACGTTGTTAACGGTAAAACCGATGTGGTCTGCCGTCAATGTAGTCCCTTCACCTAAGAGAACCGGATTCCCGTTGTCGTCATAAAAGCTTGTGGAAACCGGGAAGTTTAATTCCGGTGTCGTTGGATCGCTGAATTCCGAAAACAGGTACGGTGAGCCTTTGACGAACGTCGTTTTCATTTTCTCCGTGTCGTTGTCGCTTAGCTGAACGGTTGCAGACCAGTCGCCATAACCGGCTACTTTGTTCTTGATATGCGATGGCGAGATGTTGCCGGCGTTCAAGTAGAAGTCAGGCGCGCCATCGGCTGCTTGGGAGTTGCCTGTGTCATTCACCCAACCCGCACCCGGGTTCAGGATACCGAGACCCATCGTCGTATATTTGGATTTGAGCGGAAGCGTGATGAGGCTGTCACTCAAGTTTTTAATAAGAACGGACTGCCACCAATCATTAGAAGGAATCGGACCTTTCACGTCATCTGTTTTATTAACAGGAGGACGGGGCTGCGGCATGTTGATGTCGCTGCTCAAATAGCTGCCTTTGCCTACTTCAACGGTCGATGCGGTAGGAAGGGAAGGAATGGTATAAACCGGTTTCGGGTCACCTTCCACATAATCGTACACGCTGAAATTGAACAGAGAGTAGCCGTAGCTCGTTGTGCGGGAGATCCCTTTCATACGAACGTAACGTCCGCTGGCATATACCTGCGTATCCATCCAGCCGTCTTGACCGTTAATTTCACGGTAAATCGTTGTCCAGCTCTGGGCATCGTCCGATACTTGCAAATCATAGATACGGCCAGCTGCATTTTCCCAGTTCAAGCGGATGCGGCCAATGTCATGCTTGCTGCCAAGGTCAACATAAATCCACTCATCGCTCGTGCTCGCAGAAGACCATCTTGTTGTCGCATTGCCATCCACCGCATATTCAGGCAATAGCAGGGGCTTATCTTTGTCAGGTGCAGCGGTTGAAGAAGCCGTTACCGGTTTATTCAAAGCGACATCTTCGCCAAGTATGACAGGGAGCGGGTTGCTGCCGCCTGTACCGTATACTTCAAACTCATACAGGGAAACGCCATAGCCTCCGCTGCGCTCAAGCGACAGCATGCGGACGTAACGTCCTTCGCCAGATAAGGCGATGGTGTCAACGCCACCGTCTCCTTTGGTATCTGTGTAGATGTCTTTCCAGTTCGTTTCGTCGTCAGATACTTGGATCTTGTACGACTTTGAATAGGCATTCTCCCAGCGGAGGACGGCTTTGTCGATCTTGGCTTTGGAACCAAGGTCTACGTAGATCCACTGCTCGCCGGCGCTGAAAGCACTTCCCCAACGGGAGTCGGTATTGCCGTCAAACGCTTTGTCCGCCGTCAAGCCACCTTCGGTTGAAGAGGCATAGGCTGCACCCTCATAAGTCAGAAGGTGGGACGTTTCGCCTGCATTCGCAGCCGATGCTGGGGCAGGCATACCGCTCCAGGACCCAAGAAGCACAGAAAGAGCGAGCGCTGATGATGCGGTTTGGGTCAATTTCTTGCGTAATCTTTTCTTGGGTGAACTCATTCCTTCATATTCCTCCTTTTTTCGCCCGATAGGGCTTACTAGCTTGAATGTTGTGAACTGACAAAAAGAAACAACATTCTTCATTATTTTGGAAATTTAATTTCCAACGCGATTATATATTCTGTCGAATCCTGTTAACAATAAGCGGAAATTCCTAGTCAATTTTTGGAATTAGGCCTGTATGCCTACGTGAAAAAAATGAATCTAGGTCATTTTTTGTCCGCCGGTCGAATAAAAAAGGGTTCGTCTATCATGATGTCAGGTTTAGACTCAATTAGATAGCGCTCCTGTAAGTTTATTCATTTAAAAAATTAATTGGTCATAGGGACCTAAGCTTATATGTCAAACGTAATAGGTCTCAAAACGTTTTCTTAATAAAATATTTACAATCGATCCTGGGTCAAAAACAGGCGGGAACGCAAAGCTGTACATATTTACATATTATTCAAAGTGAGATAACACTTACTTGATTTTGTCTTGTTACGATGACCATATAAATAAGTCAAATAATTTTACTAATTACTGGCTTCGCTAATAAATGAGAGGAGGAACCACCACATTGTCACTGAAATCATGGAAAACGAATGTTGCCGGTTATTTGCTGCTGGCGCCGTCTCTGTTGGTTATTGCTATTTTTGTCCTTATTCCTGTCCTCTATAGCGCAGGTTTGAGCTTGTACTCCTGGGACATGCTGCGCCCAACGCCAACCTTTGTAGGCGTAGATAATTACCAGAGGTTGTTTACCAACGAAGAGTTTTATCATTCATTGAAGATCACCTTTCTTTTTGCAGCTATGACGGTGCCGTTATCGATGTTGATCGCATTGATTTTTGCGCTGCTGCTTGATCAGGGTTCCAAAAAACTGATGATCACGTACCGATCGATGTTTTTCGCTCCTATGGTTACTTCCACCGTCGCAATCTCGGTCGTTTGGATGTTCATTTTCCATCCGGATTATGGCCTGGCGAACGCGATAATAGAAAGTTTTGGTTTTAAACCGCTCCGTTGGCTCAATGATACGAACACATCCCTGATGTCGCTAGCGATCATGTCGATTTGGAAGACGCTGGGCTACAATGTCATTATTTTGTTAGCCGGTTTGCAGAACACGGATTCCAGCGTGCTGGAGGCAGCGAAAGTAGATGGTGCAAATAAGTGGCAAGTAGTTACGAGAATCCGCATACCACTGTTGACTCCATCGCTCTTTCTATTATTAATTCTGCTAACGATCGAGCAATTCCAGACATTTACTCAAGTCAACGTCATGACAAAAGGCGGTCCTGCCAAGAGTACGGAGTTAGTGGTGGTGCAGCTTTATCACTATGCCTTTGAGCTGTTCCAAATGGGATACGCTTCGGCGATTTCGATGGTCATTTTTGCGATTGTTTTGCTGCTAGTTGTCCTGCAAATGATTGTGGTCGGCCGAAAGGTACACTATCAATAAAATCCGTTATTTTAGAAAGGTATGAGGCAAGATGCGTATATCCAAGCCGGTTACAGTCGGACAAAAAGCAACACTGAAACCCGTGGGTGGGAAAGCGAGGACAGCAAAACGCGCTGAAAGTTCCCGTTCGCTAAGCAAGCTGCCAATGGATCTATGGTTAAAGCATGCGGTTCTGCTCGTAGGTGGGTTATTTATGATGCTGCCCTTCATCTGGATGTTTCTATCTTCTGTCAAATCGACGGAAGAAATTTTCTCGGGGAGCTTATTCGCTTTGCCGAAGATCTGGCACTGGGAGCATTATGGGCAAGCCTGGAAAAAGGCTCCGTTCGACCGCTTTTTTATAAATAGTTTGGTGATGTCTGCCGGCATTGTAGTGGGTCAATTGATGACCAGCTCGATGGCTGCGTATGTCTTCTCCTGGGTTCCAATCCGTGGAAGAAAACTATTGTTTCTTCTGGTTGTCTCTTCAACGATCGTCCCGTTCGAATCTACGATGATTCCATCCTACTTGGTCATTAAAGAACTGGGGTGGATCAACAGCTATGCTGGACTTATTGTGCCAAGCACAGCGAGTGTGTTCGGGATATTTTTACTGAGGCAGTTTTTTCTGACCATTCCCAAAGATTTGATGGATGCTTCGCGGATCGACGGTTGCGGGCACTTTCGAACCTTGATACAGATCGTTCTTCCGATGTCCAAAACGGTGCTGGCAACACTAAGCCTCTTTGCCTTCCTGCACGCATGGAACAGCTACCTGTGGCCTTTGCTCATCACGAATACGGCGAATATGCGAACCGTGCAAGTAGGGCTGCGTTATATGATCGATGCGGAACAGGGAACGGATTGGCCAAGTTTGATGGCGGCATCGACGTTTATCATCCTGCCGGTTCTGCTGTTCTTCCTGGTCAGCCAAAAATATTTTGTCAGGGGGGTGATGAACGCCGGTGTGAAATAAGATTTGCAAGAGGATGACGATAAACCAAATTCAAATAAAAAAACAAGATAGGTGGAGAAACCATTTTATGAAAAAAACGATGATTGTCTTGCTTTCGTTATCCATGTTGGGATTGACGGCGTGTGGAGCAGCCAACCAACCGGCTGGGAATACAGACGCAGGGAAAACAGCGGAAAAGCCGAGTCAAACGACGCAAGGTGAACAAAAACCGGTTACACTGAGTGTATGGACAACCAATAAAGACTTGCTCGCCGACCAGGTCAAAGCTTTTGAAGCGAAATATCCTACGATTAAAATTAAAGCTGAATTCATGGGCGGCTATGATGAAATGGCTCAAAAGGTCATGGCAGCTGTTGTATCCAACACTTTGCCCAATGTGGTCCAGTTAGGCCAACGGCATGGCATTCCGCAAATGGCTGACAGCGGGAAGCTGATTCCGATTGAACAGTTCATGAGCGAGCAGGAGAAAACGGATGTATATCCCGCTTTTTGGGATCGATTCCGATATAAGGACAAGCTTTGGACCATCCCGTACAATAGCAGTACGCCTATGCTCTACTACAACAAAACGTTGTTCGACCAAGCCGGTCTGAAGGCGCCAAACACATGGGATGAGCTGGTAAAAGCAGCGCAAACGCTGACCAAAGATACAAACGGCGACGGTAAAGTGGATGTATGGGGCTTTAATACGGCGGCTGATTCTCCTTGGTATGTTCAACCGATGACGTGGAATCGCGGAGGAAGTATCGTGGATAAGGCGGGGAAAGTTACGGTAAACAGCAAGGAAGCGGTAGAGGCGTTGAAATCGTTCCAGGACTTGGTTCATGTGCAAAAAGCCATGGCGCCGAATCAGCATAACACCTCGGAGCAGGATTTCAGTGCTGGTAAATTGGCGATGATTTATAAATCCGGTTCTGCTTTGGCGGGCACTCAAAAAGAAGTGGGTCAAAAGTTTGAAATTGGAGTAGCTTACCTTCCGATGATTAAGGACCGCAACGTGCCGATTGGCGGAAACAGTTTAGGGATTTTTAAATCCGATCCAGATATAGAAAAAGCGTCCTGGGCATTCGTCTCCTTTTTGACGAATACGGAAAATGCGGCAGCGACCAGCATCTCGACGGGGTATGCGCCAATTAAAAAATCTGCAACAGAAACAGAAGCTTTCAAGAAGAAAATGAGCGAAGATCCGAACTTTAAAATTATCATGGATCAAAATCAATTCCTGCGCGGTCAAGGCATCCATCCGGCGGATTCCCTGATTTGGTCGGGGCTCGTTACAGCGCTTGAAACCGTGGAAGGCGACGCCAAGGCTGATCCGCAAAAAGTGCTCGACAAGCTGCAAGCCGACGTAGACAGCTTTATGAAAAGCTACAAATAAAAGAGAGTGAGGAATGTTCACAATGTTCATGAATTTAGCCCATCGAGGTGCTTCGGAATATGCGCCTGAAAATACACTAGCTGCTTTCTACAAGGGGCTTGAGCAAGGCGCAAACGGGATTGAAACAGACTTGAAACAATCGAAAGACGGCGTCATTATTTTATTTCATGATAATGAGTTAGACCGTACGACGGACGGTCATGGTCTTCCGTCGTCCTATACGTGGAAAGAGCTTCAGGAGTTGGATGCCGGCTCCTGGTTCTCCCCCGCCTACGCGGGAGAGAGACTCGTCTCCTTTGAGCAATTTCTTCATTATTTTGGTAGAAAGAAGGCTTTGTTTGCCTTAGAATTAAAGGATCCTAACATCGAGCTGCCTGTTTTGGAGCTGATTAGAAAGTATGATGTCCAGCATCAATCGACGATAACTTCCTTTCGATATGAGAATTTGCAAGCTGCACGAGCTGTCGACCCCTCGATCCGACTCGGACATTTAATCCGTAAGATTGATGAGGAAGCAATTGCCCGTTTGAAAGAAATTGGCGCTGTGCAAATTTGTCCTTGCGCGGATGGGCTTGAGCAAGAGGATGTACGGCTTGCGAAGGCGCATGGTTTTGAAGTCAGAGCGTGGGGCGCTTTTACCCCTGAATTGATGAATCATGCTCTACAATGCGGCGTTGACGGTATGACCATCAACTTCCCGGATGAGTTAACAGCAGCAATCCGCAGCGCATCGGCGAACAATTAGAGCAGCATGGAGGAATCGGCTTGAAAGAAGATTACAACAGTTTTCGTTGGATGAAACTTCAGAATAAGAAGAAGGTGCTTGAGCTCCTCCATCAGGAAAAGCTGATTTCACGCATCGACATTGCGCGAAGGGCTAACCTGCAGAAGATGACCGTTACGAATATTGTGAATGAGCTGCTGGCCGAAGAACTAGTCATAGAAGAAGATGTTTTAGCTATTTCCGGGGTCGGGCGCAAGCCCGTCCTTCTTCGTTTAAATCGAGAAAACCTGTATGCCGTCGGTATTGAGGTGACCAAAAGTTATATCATTGGTTTAGTGATGAGTTATAACCGGGAGATCGTTTATCAAGAGAAGGTATATCTCGTGGGCACATCGGCTAGTGATGTTACTCCTTGTCAAGGAGATGCTTTAACGATACGTCTTGAAAAGCTGATTGACGGATTGCTGGAGCGGGTTCCGGCTTTCGCTCGCAATGTGGGGATCTGTGTGGGTATACAGGGCATTATTGATTCGCAAAAAGGGGAGGTCGTTCATTCCCCATATCTTGGTTGGTTTCAGTTCGGGATTAAAGAGCATCTCTCGAAGCGGTATGCAATTCCTGTGTATATTGACAATAATGTGCGCGCTTTTGCCCGGGGAGAAGTTTGGATGAGGACCGAAGAGCAGCTGCGGCATGCCCTGTGTATTTACTTGGATGAAGGCATCGGCTCCGCACTGGTGATGAATGGCGAGATTTATACAGGCGATGGTTATTATGCAGGCGAAATTGGACATATGAAAATTGGTTGGGGCGGCCCTTTATGTTTTTGCGGACAGCGGGGATGTCTGGAAGCTTATGTTTCCGTTCAAAGGATTAGGGAGGAGCTCGGTTGGCCCGTAGGAACTTTCACCGAAATCATGCGGCTGCTGGAAGAAGGTCATCCGCAAGCGAAGATGTTATTCGAGCAGGTGGGACGACACCTCGGGTTCATGCTTGGCAATACGCTTAATTTGCTTAATCCTACGGTGATCATTCTTGGTGGAGAGCTTGTTACGGCAGCGGGTTGGTTTAAAGAATCCATGCTTCAAGCCATTGAAGAAATAACGATCCGTCCAACTCGCGATACCCCAATTATTTATAGTGATTATAATCAAAATAATTGCAGCATGGGAGCCGCCGCGCTCGTTTTTTACCAGTGGATATTTCATTGTGGATGAAGTAATGAACTAGCAAATGTTCGAATAAGTTTCTACTAGGCTTCAATTTTAAAAAGGAGTGATAGAATGGAATCGTTCGACATTGTTATTATCGGCAGTGGACACAATGCTTTAATAACGGCTGCCTACTTAACTCGTGCTGGTCGCAGTGTGCTAGTTTTAGAGAAAAACGATCGCCCTGGCGGCTTCGTGCGGACCGAGGAACTCACCTTGCCAGGATTCAAGCATGATGTGTATGCAGCGGCGCATCCTCTTTTTACAACAGGGCCCGCTTATGCAGAGCTGAGGGAGGATTTGGAAGCTCGCGGGTTACGTTATGTGAATACGGACTTGCCGACTGGAGTTTCTATGGAGGATGGGCGCACGGCCGTATTGTCACGCTCTTTCGAGGAGCTTATCGCAGAGGCGGAGCGTTTGGCTCCTGGAGATGGCGCTGCGCTGGCCGGCATCTTCGAACAGTTAAACCCGCACGTCAACGACGTGTTTGGTTTATTCAGCATGGATCTTTCCAGCCAGGAGGCTGCCCCTATCCTGAAACGGTTGCTCCATGATGAGAATAGCTCAGGCTATTCGGCGTTTGCCGGGCAGTTGTTCGGGACAGCGCGACAGGCGGTGAATTCGCTGAAATCTCCCGTGACGCGGGCCATGCTGGCCTCATGGGTCACCCATCTGGGCCGCACGCCGGATGAAGTCGGAAGCGGCATTTGGGTTCCGCTCACGGCCATGGCCTTGATGGGCGGCGGCATGCCTACTCCGGCAGGAGGCAGCGAACAATTGGTTCAGGCGTTGGTACAGTTGATCAAGGATCAAGGCGGAGAGATTATAACGGATACGCTGGCCGAGCGTATCGTAGTAGAGAATGGCCGAGCTGTCGGCGTGCGAACCGCGGAAGGCAGGACATACATAGCGAAGCAAGCGGTTGTGGCATCGACTACGCCGGATCAACTCTACCTCTCGCTGCTGGCTGAGAGTGATGCCCCTTCGGCACTGCGCAGCCAAGCGAAGCAGTTTCGGTACGGCCGCGGATGCGTACAGATTCATCTGGCTCTTAGCGAGCCGCCGCGTTGGCCGGATGCCCGCTTTGATCGCGTAGGACAGCCTCATCTGACAGATGGGCTGGATGGATTTACGCTAGCGATTGCCCAGGGAATGGCTGATCTGCTTCCGGCGAAACCAACCTTTACTGTTGATTGTTCCACGAATCTTGATCCGACGCGCGCGCCCGCTGGCAAAGCGATCATGCGAATTCAAGTGCTTGAAGTGCCTACTCGGCCACGAGGGGATGCCGCCGGCCTGATTGATGTTGGAGATGGCGGTTGGACTCAGGACCTCACGGAGCGTTTTACAGAACGTGTATTGCAGGTTGTGAGCAAACATATTCCGAATATACCAAGCGCGATCATTGGCAAATATGTTGTAACGCCAGACGTTATCGCCCGATTCAATCCGAACGCGGGACCGGGAGATCCCTACGGCGGCGCGCACGATCTGGCGCAAAGCTACCTGCTCCGTCCATTGCCAGGACAGCCAAGCCACCAGACGGTGATTCCGAATGTGTATATGCTCGGTGCTGCGACTTGGCCAGGCCATGGGGTGAATGGCGGCTCGGGTTATATCGTAGCTCAGCAGCTTTTATCACGATTATAAGTTTACATAGAAAGGAGCTGCCTGTTGGCAGCTCCTTTGTGTTTTTGGGGTTTTCAGAAGAAAGGAAGAACTATGGTCCTCTAATTCCAAATTCCCTTATTTGCTTTTACGTTCCGTCAAGAAATACAGGAAAGCAATGAAAGTTAGTGCCACCCCGATGCTTGCACTCGATACCCAGCCGCCATGCGCATAGGTTAAACCGCCTAAAAATGAGCCCACTGCTCCGCCGATGAAAAAAATGGCCATGAATAATCCATTGAATCTTCCCCTGGCTTCATTCCCCAGTGAAAAAATAATTCGCTGGCTGGCTACCAGATTGCCGGAAACCGCCATATCAAGCGTAACAGCGACGACGAAAAGCAGGATGAGCGAAAAAAGTGAACCGTTGTGAAACACGACAATAAGCAGAAAGGACAAGATCGCAGTTACAATTGCGCCAATGGTGATCACTTTGGTAAGGCCTTTGTCCGCCAATCTTCCGGCAATAGGAGCAGCGATAGCTCCCGCCACACCAACAAGGGCGAATAAAGCGATGCCTTGTTGGGACATACCATATTCATCCGCCAATCGAAGAGGTACGGTCGTCCAAAAGAGGCTGAACGATCCGAAGAGGCAGGCTTGGTAAAAAGCGCGTCGTCTCAAAATCGGGTTCTTTTTGAACAGTTCAATTAAGGAAGCCACAAGCTGCGAGTACGTTAAGGTGCTTTCGGGACTCCTTTTTGGCAGCACTCTAGCCAGTGAAAGAGCTAGAAGTGCCATGACGACGGCGGATAGCACGAAAATGGTGCGCCATCCCCAAATACCGGCGATCAGGCTGGAAATCGGCCGTGCGAGCATGATGCCGAGTAAAAGGCCGCTCATGACGTTGCCGACGACTCGGCCGCGCTGCTGGTCGTTAGATAAATAAGCGGCAAGAGGGACGAGGATTTGCGCAACTACGGAGCCGGATCCGATCAGCAAGGCGGCTGTCAAGAACAGGACGGATTCCGAGGAAACCGCGGCCAGGATCAAGGCAAGGACTACGATGGCAAGAGATGTCACGATCAGTCGGCGATTCTCTATTTTGTCACTCAGCGGAACAATGAACAGCAAGCCGGCTACGTAGCCGATTTGCGTTAAAGTTACGATCAACCCGGCTGCTCCTGAAGGCAGACCAAGTGCTGCGCTGATGGGGCCCACAAGGGTTTGGGAATAATAAAGGTTGGCTACAATAAGGCCGCATGCCGCTGCCAGAACAACCATCATTGTTGTGGAGATCTCGTTTTGCGGTTTTGAAATGGACTTGCTCATAGGAAATGTTCCCCCTCTACAACAATGAATTTTCCATTAAGTGAACGTATCGTTTACTTAATAGGTATCACTATATACTGAACGAAGCGTTTTGTAAATACGCTAAATATCATATATACTGATGGCAAAGGATAGAAAGGGGTCAGTTGAATGGCTCAAAAAGGTCGCCCGAGAGATGTAAAGCTTCAACATGTGATATTGACTGTAGCTTATGAGCTGCTATTGGAAGGTGGCTTTGAAGAAGTAACCATCGATAAAATTGCTGAAAAAGCAGGCGTGAGCAAGGCAACCATCTATAAATGGTGGCCAAATAAAGCTGCTGTCGTGGCTGAAGGTTTTTTTGAAGCTGCGGCCAGCCGCCTGCCTGTCCCGGATACAGGCTCTGTTCTGAAAGAAATTACGCAACATGCCGTAAATTTATCTTTGTTCATGGAAAGCAAAGAAGGTAGAGTGATCTCGGAGTTAATCGGCCAAGGACAGATGGACTCTGCATTAATTCAGGTTTTCCGAGAATACTATGTAAAGCCTCGACGCTCAGAGTCCGCTATGATTCTGAGAAGAGGGATTGACCGCGATGAGTTAGGTAAAGAACTGGATGTAGAGTCCAGCATTGATTTGATCTATGGACCCTTGTTTTACCGCTTGTTAGTTAGCGGGGAGCCATTAACAGAGGATACAGTGAAGCGGATGATTTACACCGTTTTCAATGGATTGATTTCCACGGGCAAGGCAAAGATAAGTCTATTGGATTTATAGATGAGAATGTAACAACAGATGCAAGGTTCCCCTATTAGTGGGATACTCTCCATCTCGCGAAAAAGACGCCGGGGAAGGTACCCGGCGTCTTTCCTTGTTATTTCAAGTATGAGTGCGCTCTCCGCTATCCTTAACCTTGAGCTGCATCCGTGTTCATGTAGTTGATTGCCCACATATGGCCGTCCAAGTCCTCGAAGGCCCAATGATACATGAAACCATAATCCTCAGGTTCTTCGTACGATTTCCCACCCAAGGAGACCGCAGTATTCACGATTTCATCCACCTTTTCTCGGCTCTCGAAGGCCAATGCGATCGTCATTTGCGCATACTTTTCCGTATCAACGGTTTCCTTCTGCGTGAGCGACTTTAAAATTTCTTTGGTGAGCAGCATGACCTGCAGGTTGTCGTCAATCACGATGGCTACCGAATTCTCACTCTCGGGGAATTGCGGGTTGAGCTCGAATCCGAGTCCGGTGAAGAACGCCTTCGATTGTTCTACGTTGTTTACGGGCAGATTGAAGCTCGTGAATGTGGACATTAATGCCATTTTTAAACACCTCATCGTCAAATTGGATTGTTGTCATGAGAGTCTTCGTTTATTTAGCAAACTCAGTATATCAATGAACTTTTCAACACACCAGAATTACATGCAGCCAGATTCTGTTTGTCGATCACACTGAACTTCATATCGACGTCACTCCGTCGCCCGTCAAGTATTGATTGTAAGATTGAGCCACTATTTCCCCTTGACAATTAAGGGAATGGTTCTTGGGGGGCGTGAGGGAAGGGGAGGCATAAGGTTGCGGATGAAGATGAAATTGATGCTGAAGCTGAGTTGACGGCGAGGCGGCTGAGCAGCAAACTCGGAGGCTTACGTTGCATTTGTACCACATAATGGCGTGGTCTGACTGCGAATGCGATCTTCCCCTAATTGACGGGAACTACGGTCCGTTATTTTGGGTAAAAGCATACTTTCCACGTGGAAGTGGAACTGTGGGGCGCTATTTTGCTGATTTCAGCTGTGTAACGCGGTATCACGGACAATTAAAACCCTGTAGTTCCGCTCGGACAGGATACAGCCCGTTTTTCCCGGAATAGGGGACTCCAGTTCCCTTTAGAGTGGTGGTGGGGGGGCAAAACTGCCGATGTGCACGCAAGCTAACTGGAGTGTCATGGATAAACTTTCCTGAAAGTTTTTATATGGAGCTTTATGTGCTTCGTGCCTTTCTGCGAACAGTGGCGCGCGATGTGACATTTTCTGCGCTAAAAAAAAGACTGAAAAAATGTATACGCTTTAAATTTTAAGTGTGATAGTTTACATAACATAGGAGAAATAAAATTTCAGAAAAGTATTTACAAGATGAAATAAAACTCATTATAATGAGGATTATAAGTCAGCTTTATTAACATAAAATTGAGATATCGAAAAATAACGATTGAGGATGTTGCCTATGTTAAAAGGTGGATTAGTGAGCATAGAAGCTGCTATGGCAAGCTTGACGCCGAGTGAGCGCAAAGTTGCACAGTATATTTTGGAACATCCGCAAGAGGTAGTTAGCCTTTCGGTACAGAAATTGGCGGAGTTCGCCGGTGTTAGTGAAGCGACAATTATACGGCTTTCCCGTTCGCTTCATTTCAAAGGGTTTCAGGAACTTAAGATGCGAGTCGCCGGGGATTTGTCGCAGACGTCATTACCGACAGAAGCGTATCAGGAAATTAATGCGAACAGTTCAGTAGGGGAACTCATTAAATCAGTCACAACAAACAATATTGTTTCAATTCAAGATACACTAACCGTTCTTTCGCCAGAAAGTGTAGAGAAAGCTATACAAACGCTTAGCGCTGCGAGGAAAATTGGTGTGTTTGGCGTAGGCGCCTCAGGGGTCATTGCGGAGGATTTCAAGCAAAAGCTTTCACGGATTAACCGGTGGTGCGAGATTGGTACGGGGTTCGATGCCCAAGCTACGATTGCGGCCAACTTGCTTCCGGGTGATGTGGTTTTTGGCATTTCCTACACGGGTCAAACAGAAGATATGATTCGTTCGCTCGCTGTAGCCAAGAAAAATGGCGCAGTTGTCATTACATTGACGAGATTTGGAGCCAATCCGGTGGCGGAGCTTGCTGATATCCAGCTGTTTATTAGTACCTTGGAGAAAAGTATTCGCAGCGGAGCGATGGCATCAAGAATTGCTCAGCTGAATGTCATAGATATTTTGTATGTAGGAATCGCGGGTTGTCATTACGAGGAAAGTGTGAAATCGCTGGATATGACTCGGCAAGCAGTTAGTGTAGGAAAACGTATCGGATAACGGTTTGGTCCTCTTGTGGTTTTGGAGGTTAAACATAGATATGAAAAATTAAAGGGAGGCTTTTTTATGAAACGTTTATTCAGTGGGGCAGTTTTAACGATGGTCGCAGCATCCTCCATGCTTGTAGCATGCAGCAGTAACACCGCAACGCCAAGTGCAACTTCCGGTACAGCAAGTACTGCACCACCAACAACAACAGCAGCGCCACAGGATAAAGTAAAGCTGACAATGGGTAGCTGGCGTACAGAAGATACAGAAGCTTACGCAAAGATCATTGCAGAGTTCAAAAAGAAAAACCCGAACATTGATATCGAGTTTAAACCGACCAAGAATACAGAGTATAACACAGCTCTGAACACAGCTCTACAAAGCGGGAATGGTCCTGATATTATTCATCTTCGTCCTTATGCGGCAGGTGCAGCTTTGGCGGATGCGGGCTACCTGGAGCCGTTGACGAATGTTAAGGGCATGGATGTATTCTCAAAAGACACTTTGCTCGCTGCTACGGGATCTGACGGGAAAGTATACGGGGTTCCAACTGTTTTCAGCTCAACGCAAGTGTTCTATAACAAGAAAATCTTCCAAAAATATAATCTTCAAGAACCTAAGACATGGGATGAGCTTGTAAAAACAGCGGATACATTGAAGAAAAATAAAGTAACGCCATTCGCGTTTGGTTCTAAAGAAGGCTGGATTCTTTCGCTGACGGAAGGAACGCTTGGGCCGTCTGTATACGGAACGGATTTCATGAAGAAAATTCTTAGCGGTGCTGCGAACTTCAAAAGTCCGGAGTATGTGGCATCCATTAAAATGATGAAAGATTTAACGCCTTATTTCCCGGATAATTATGTAGGAATCGGCATGGACGACATGAGAAATATGTTTGTTACGGAGCAAGCAGCCATGATGGTTATGGGAGATTGGGAGTATGCCGTTATGAAGAAAACGAATCCTGATCTACAAATGGATGTATTCCCGGTTCCGCCAGTGAAGGCAGATGGCAAGCAAACAGTAACGACTTGGGTAGACGGTTCATTCTCCGTTAATGCCAAATCCGCTCATAAGCAGGAAGCTCTGAAGTTCATGGAGTTTTTAACGTCCAAAGAGTTCGGAACGCTTGCGGTAAATGAATTGCAGAAACCAAGCACAATTCCAGGTGTAGCGGCAAATGATCCGTTGGTAGCTAAAATTGCCAAAAACGCCGATTCGATCTCCACACCTTATGCTGCAGTCGTTTATTTTAATGCAGGTAACCCGACGACGAAAGCGACATTGGAAAACTCCATCCAAGGGATGTATTTGAACAAATTAACACCGGAGCAAGTGACAGAGGAAGTTCAAAAGAGTGCAGATTCCTGGTTTAAACCAAAGAAATAAGTAAAGTAAAGGTGTGGGGGACATGAATAACTTGGCCAAAACGTCCGGGTGGAAAAAGGGAGCAGTTCATCTGTTCCCGGTCCCTGCCCTTGCAGTGTATATCCTGTTCGTTATTTACCCGATTCTATCCGCGTTTGGTTACAGCTTCTTTGATTGGAAAGGCCTCGTTCGCGGAGAATTCATTGGTCTAGGCAATTTCGTAGATTTGTTTACGAAGGAGCCGTTTAATCATCTGTTTTGGAACGCCTTTGGCCATAATCTTTATTATTTTGCTGTAGAGATGGCTGTACAAAACGTACTTGCCTTTGTGCTTGCATATTTGGTTTATAGTAAAGTTAAAGGTTCTAATTTCTTGAAAATGGCCTACTTCTTACCGAGATTGCTGTCTGTCATCGTGGTAGGTTTCTTGTGGAAGCTCATGTTGAACCCGAATAATGGCGTTGTGAATGTTATGCTCAAAAAGATCGGTCTTGTTTCATGGGCCAAACCTTGGCTGGGGGATCCAGCTACGGCGCTAACCTCGATTACCATCGTCAATAGTTGGTTTGGTGTTGGTTTCTCGATGCTAATCTTCCTTGCCGGTTTACATGCAATTTCTACGGAAGTTATTGAAGCGGCTAGGATGGATGGCGTTAAGGGTTTTCGCTTAATCCGCTCGATGATCCTTCCTATGATGAGTCAGTCACTAATCATTATTACGGTTTTCACGTTTATCCATGCTTTCGAAGCGTTTGAGTTGATTTATGCGATGGAAGGCTCGCAAGGTGAGCCCTACAACTCAACGGACACGTTGGCTGTATTCTTTTATCGCATTGCATTCGGTGGCTCGTCCGGCGGCGATTCAGTTGCGCTTGGTCTTGGGTCCGCATTGGCTGTTGTATTATTTTTCATTATTGCAACGATTTCCGCTTTGTTCCTGTACTTCACCAGGAACCAGTCGGCTCAGCATTAAGACAGGAGGCGGACCATGAAAACCAACAAATCAGTTCGGGGACTCCAATATGCTGCGGCGTATTTGGGGGCACTGGTCAGTTTGTATCCGATTTTTCTGATGCTGACCTCCTCGTTGAAAACGAATATTCAAATTTTGAAAAATCCAATGTCACTGCCAACATCCATCTCATTTGCGGCCTACAGTAAATTAGTGCATCAAATACCGTTTTTCAGCTATTTTTGGAATAGTCTTGTAGTGAGTGTTGTGTCAGTGGTTCTCATTTTGTTATTTGGTGTTATGGCTTCCTTCTATATTGCCAGATATCCGTTCCGCTGGAATGGAGCCTTGTTCTTTTTCTTTCTCTTGGGCATGATGATACCTATCAAACTCGGGATCGTACCTTTGTTTCTTCTAATGAAGAAACTCTCGATGCTAAACAGCATTTGGTCGTTGGTTAGCGTGTATACGGCGATCGGATTGCCGCTAGCCATTCTGATCTTAACGGGCTTCTTCAGAACGCTGCCGAAGGAATTGGAAGAAGCGGCGCGCATCGATGGTTCGTCTGATTTTGGTGTGATGTGGCATGTTTTACTGCCTTTAATTCGGCCAGCACTCGGGACGGTCATGATTATGAATTTCATCATGGCATGGAATGATTTCTTTTTCCCGCTAATTTTCATACAGGATGATGCGAAGAAGACAATTCCGGTCGGTATGTTATCCTTGTTCGGGCAGTACTCGACTGACTTAAGTATGCTGTTCGCTGGACTAACCCTGGCCTCTGTGCCGATGATGGTTATTTTCTTCTTGGCTTCCAAACAGTTTATGGAAGGCATGACGGCAGGAGCTGTGAAGTAATTTCGTTTTGAGAAAATGACAAAAAAGAACCTCCACATCCACGATACTAGTGGAAATGGAGGTTCTTTTTACTTGCAATAGACGATGATTAGTTGTTCACGACGGGACCGGCCGTGACGATTTCCTGCAAACGCTCCTGCAGATTATCGGTGCAAACACCGCCATGGAATGCGATGATTGCGTTAAGGTCCAGCTCTTGGAGTTTCGCAATGGATGCAAGTGCTGTTTCCTGATCCGGTGTATAGGTCGGGTTATAGGATTGCAGAACGCCATCCTTCGCTGTTAAAGCATCGCCGGCGATCAGGGTCTTGCTCGGGATATGATAATAGGAGGTATGGTCCGGCGTGTGACCTGGCGTATAGACGACACGAATGCCGCCAACAAACGGTAAAATATCGCCGTCTTTCAGCGCTACGTCGACCTTGACGGGTGGAGCGAGCTTTTTGCTCTTCACGAGCGGGATCTCCCCGGCTAGATAAGGTACGGCTGTTTCGTGAGCCAGCACTTGAACCTGGTCTCCGAGAGCTTCCACAAGCGCCGGAAGGCTGCCGATATGATCCATGTCTTGATGGGTAATGATAATTTTGGTCAACTTCTCGAAAGGAATGGACAATTCCTGGAACGCGGCACGAATCAGCTCTAGTTGGCCGGGAATGCCTGTATCAAAGAGAATGACGTCTTGATCGTCCCATAGGATAGTAGGGATGAAGGAGTTGCTGTTGTTTGCTACGCTTAGCTGAATAGTTGTAATGCCTGAGCCCAATTGAACCAATTCGAACACCGCCTAATTAAGATTGTATACTCTCTTATTATTCCTCTATTGCTGTAGAAAAACAAGTTCTGCGTAGAGGGATAAAAGAGAGCAAGCGAAGGAGGGGACTAGGCGTCCCCTCCCTGTTCGTTTTGTTTATTTCGATAACAAACGGTACAATACCTGCGCTGCTTCAGCTCGCGTTGCAAAGCCTTGAGGCTCGAATTCGCCTTCGGAGCGGCCTTGTACCAAACCTAGAGCTGCTGCTGCTTTTACATCAGCCAAGGCCCATTCTCCGATGGCGGCTTCGTCCGAGAAAGAGGGCGCTGCTGCCGGATCGGTTTTACCGTGCTGAAACTTGTACGACCGCATCAGTATGGCTGTCATTTCTTCGCGCGAGACCAGAGCGTTAGGCTCGAAATTATCGGTTTCTCTGCCATTTACAATGCCAGCTTGCACGGCAGCCGCAACCTCATGGGCGAACCAGTCAGATGATTGCACGTCCTTGAATGAAGTTGATGAATTGGTCATCTTCAAATTCAAGGCTCTTGCCATAAGTGACGTAAATTGTGCGCGTGTGACCTTGCTCTCGGGTTCGAAGGTTTGTTCGCTTGTACCGCTAATAATAAGTTTAGCGGCCAGTTCTTGAATGACATCCGCCGCCCAGTGAGAGGGAGGGACATCGGCGAAAGATTTAGCTACTTCCAGAACGGTGTATTTGCTGAAATGAGAGATGTCAGTACTTAATTCACCACTTAGGTAAGTTCCTCCTACGCGCTCCAGCCCTCCATTATCGGAGATGTAATACACGCTGCTCAGTTTCGGATTTACAGCAGAATCGAGTTTGAATTGAATTTGAACAGGTTGTTCGAAACTGGTAAGGCTCAAGGTTTGACCTGCTTTTGTCGTTACATAAAGCTTAATGCTGTAGATCATACTGCCTAGCTTCACGCTCGCTCCTAGTTGATTCTTAGCTTGATTCAACACGTCCTCGCCAACGGCCGATTCGGTAAGCGGTTCGATGGCTAACGTGATTTTGCTGTCGGAGCGTTCCTGCTCATTGACAAGATTGATCAGCTGGGTGAACACTTTCGCTGGCAATTCCAGTTTGAGCTTCTCCGCTTGAATTTCAAGATTCTTATCGCCTAACAATTCGGCCGTGTTAGAAGGTAAAAGAATCTGCTGAGCATTTGTTGGCAGAGCGATAGCAATCTTCTCTGCTCCACTGGTCTGTAGTTGTTCAGGTTTCACGGAAACAACATTCGGTTCTGCGGGTGTTGAGACAGTTGGTGTTGGATAGCTTCCTAATGTTGGTCTTTCTCGGCTATCTACCAGGATGGTCGCCTTGGCATTCGGCGTAAGCAGCTTCTCTTCCTTGAGAGAACTGGTGCTGATTTTGACTTGTTTTAGCGTTAGATCTACAGTACCGGTACCTACTGCCCTGAAAGTTAAGGTACCGAGTTTGACAGAGCCGCTCAGACCGGTTAATGATCCTGTTTTCGTATAGACGAGCTGCGCGTGTGTACCGCCTTCCTGCACAATCTTGATTGGAAGTGCGAAGCCGTTCAGGTCGGTAAATTTTTGCGTAGTATCCGGCTGAAGGATGGAATCGTCATAATACAGGTTAATCTCATAGGCGAAAAGATCATCTAAGGAGTCGCCCTGGATGTCCACCGTTACCGATTGATTTTGTAACATAGAATTTGTTGAAGTTGTTACAGAGAACACAGGATCGACAACGGCTGCCGCAACCTGCGGAAGCCAAAGTCCAACAGCTAAACATAAGGATAAAGATAACCCAAGCAGCATACGTGCCATATCTAGGTCCCGACCTTTCATTGAAAATTGCTTACGGTGTTAATACGAGCTTGGACTCCTCCTCGGTTGTTAGGGCAGGGGTGGACGCCGGCATCGTACGAATGTGGGTCGCCTGTTCGAAGGAGTACGCAAGTTTGATCAAAGTTCCTTCATCGTACTCTCTGCCCAGGAGTTCAATTCCAAATGGAACTTGGTTGTTGTAGCCTGCAGGAAAGCTGATGGCTGGGAAGCCTGAATATGCACTTAACCGGTTCGCATTCCCTGATGTAGTTGCATACATAACGGCATCTAACGTATTTTCGCCCAGTACTTGAGTTAGCGATTGTTGTGTGAGTTTCGTGCGCTCCCAAAGATCTTTATAGTAGTTCAACGTTTCCAGGGTCGTCACGTTATCGCGCTGAATCATCGAGCTTTTTTGACTCTGTAAAATATCGTTGGAAGCAATGATTTCCGTCAATGTCTTGTAGGGAGCATTCGCACCGAGTGTAGCCAAGTAATCATTTAAATCAAATTTGAATTCCGTGCCGCTCAAGCTGGCGTAGCCGAGGATTTTGGATTGGTTCGGGATGGTTACATCGATAACGGTTGCTCCAAGCTGTTTCATCTTGTCGATTGCCGCATTGAATGCGGCGTCGTTGCCTGTTGACAGTGAACGTATAACGCCGATTCTTGCACCCTTTAAACCGTCCTTATCCAAATAATCGGTATAGCTCTTCGGAATATTGCCGGTTGATAGAGCGGTGACCAGGTCGTTCGGGTCATATCCGCTTACAACATCAAGTGCAATCGCAGCATCGGCTACAGACCGAGCCATTGGACCGCCGACATCTTGAGAATGGGCGAGAGGAATAATGCCTTCACGGCTCGTCAACCCGATTGTAGGGCGAATGCCTACGAGTGCGTTGCGCGAGGATGGAATTCGAATAGAGCCGCCTGTATCTGTTCCGAGGCCGATCGTGCCGAAGTTTGCCGCAAGAGCCGCACCGGTACCGCCGCTTGATCCGCCGGGATTCGTGGTCAGATCATACGGGTTTTTGGTCTGTCCGCCAAGCGAACTGAGTGTTGTCGTTCCGAAGGCGAATTCGTGGAGATTAGATTTTGCGAGTATAATTGCGCCTGCATTCTTCAGCTTTTTAATCATATACGCATCGGTCGAGGTGTTGTTTGCTTTTAGACAAATACATCCGGCTGTTGTTGGCATGCCAATTGTATTGAAGTTGTCCTTCACAATAACGGGAATTCCGTGAAGTGGCCCTCTAGGCCCTTTCTCGCTGCGCTCCTTGTCTAGAGCTGCTGCTTCTTCGAGTGCCTTCGGATTGACGTTAAGAATGGCCTTGATTTCAGGACCTTTTTGATCATATGTATCGATACGCGCCAAATATTTCGTGACAAGCTGGACGGCTGTCAGTTTACCGGCATTCATCGCATTTTGAATATCCATCACCGATGCTTCCATTAGTTCAAATTGCTTTGTATCATACAATACCTTTTTGCCTAATAGGCCTAAATCGGTCAGATCGATTGATCCGTTTTGGTTGAAATCGGCACCAGCCACCGAGGACCATGAAGCGTGAGTAGATGTAATACCGTAATAAGGGGCAAGCCATGCTAAATCGCCGATATCAAGTGCGCCATTGCCGTTTAAGTCTCCGGTAACTTGGTTCGTTTGCAAGCTGAGGCTGCCAAAACGCGTTGCTTGGATTACGCCTGTATCTGCAAGGCCAAGCTCAGCGCTCACCTTAATATCCTGTACGCCGCCATTTGCTTTTGCTTTGAATTTAAGGCGAATCAATGTTTTGTTATTAATGGCTGACTCGCTAATGCTGGCTGCGACGACTGTTGCCTTACCTAGTTCTGCATTCTGACCAACGATGGTAGTTGAACTGTCTACGGCTTGTACATCGATGAAATCAACTCGCGCGGGATTAAACTCGATCATAAACTTCTGGGCGGTTACTTTCCCGGTAACACCGGTTAACGCGACATCAACATCGAATAACGCTCCGCTGATTGTCGTTGAAGGCCCAGTCAGAAGGACGGATTCCGAACCTGGTGGCAAAACGACAACATTAGGAGCTGTTTGATAAACACTCTCTGTTACTGTCGATGAATTGTTCGGTGAATCGACGCTGGAGATAGAAGTTTCTGCGGCAGCACTCAGTGCTCCTATAGGCAGCGTAGCTGCAATAAGGGCCGTGGAAAGAATCTTTGAAATAGAGCTTCTGGATAATAAGGATTTCATGAAGACGCCTCCAATAACAATTACGAATTTATCGAACGTGGATAATTCAAAGAAAATGCTAGGTTGATAGAAATGATGAAAATGATGAATTAACCTGAGACCAATAACTTGAGAGGAATAATAAAGTGAATGTTATGTCAGATAATATCACCTCGTTTTGTTTATTTTCACTTATGGACATCATTCTATTACATCATTTGTTAATCAACAAGGTAGATTCTTCCAAGAAAGCGCATGCAAATATTTTAAAATTTATAGAGTTGTAAAGCTAAAAACATAGATAAACTAGCGAATTATCTCGTAAAATAACGAAAATATAATATGTATGCGCTTTTATGGTTGTGTTATGTATTTGATAAAAAATATAACATTAAATACGATTGGGATATGTTTAAGCGTTTAAATCAAAAAAATACCTAACATGGAGGTTTTCTTACGTGACATTTATTCATGAAAGTAAACTCAGCAAAAAGGTCCTCATCCCGTTCCTTGTTTTGGCTCTCTTTAGTATGATGTTGGTATTTATGAATCCGACCTCTGCGAGTGCGGCTGCGGCGATTCCTCCGCTATCCGACAGCAGAAATCCCCAGCTGCCTAACGTTATCGTGATCGCAACCGGCGGTACGCTTGCAGGTAAAGCAACAGATGCAACGAGTTTTCAAACTTATCAAGCAGGAACGTATCTGATGTCGGACTTGGTAAACCAATTGCCGAATAAAGATAAAATCGCTAATGTGAACACCTATCAATTTGGAAATAAAGGGTCAGGCAGTTATTCCATAGGCGACTTGTACGATCTATCACTTGCCGTGGATCAAGCTTTGGAAGTCTATGATGGCGTTGTTGTGACTTCCGGGACGGACACGATGGAAGAAATCGCGTATTTTCTTGACCTCACAGTTAGAAGTGAAAAGCCGGTTGTTGTTACTGGGGCTATGAGACCTTGGGATGTTATCGGAACTGACGGTCCAGCGAACCTGTACAACGCCATTAAGCTTGCAGGCAGTGGAAAAACGAAATCATTTGGTACTGTCCTTATGCTGAATGACACCATTCAGGCAGCGAGAGAAGTGACCAAAACGAACGCTCACCGTATGGATACCTTTGAAACGCCTATCCTCGGCGCACTTGGTTATATCGATGAGACGAATATTAGTATTTATCGTGCTACGGCTAGAGCGCTTAAAGCAGGTGAAGCGGATTGGGCGACGCCATTTGACTTGAAGACGATTACGAAGGACAAGCTCCCTGCCGTAGAGATTGCTTATGCTTATCAGGATGCTGGAGGCGGCGCGATTAACGGTCTGGTGGCCGATGGCGTCAAAGGGATTGTGACGGCAGGAACAGGTGCGGGCGGCATTTCATCGAAGATGAGCGCAGCGCGCAGCAATGCGATTAAACAAGGTGTTATTTTCGTCACGACAACACGGACAGGTTCGGGTACTATGTATCCTAGTTCAAGTAACGGCATCATCGCCGGGGATAGCTTGAACGCACAGCATGCTCGAATTATGCTTTTGCTTTCTTTGGCTTTTTCCAGCGATTTTAACGTGATTAAAGGGTGGTTTGGCACTTATGGTACGCAAGATGTGGAAGAGGCATCCTAATTCAGCGGGAGGTAAGGTTTAATGAATGATATGGATCATCCGAATCTCAAAAGAAGCCTCATCCCGCTCTATTTCGTGTCTCTGATGCTCCTGTTGGCTGCATTGTTCAACCATCCGTCACATGCAGGTGCGGCGGAACCTTCGGGATCGGCTTTTCCGATCCCTCCGCTATCCGACAACAGAGACCCTGGGCTGCCTAACGTTGTTGTGATCGCAACAGGTGGAACGTTGGCGGGTAAAGCAAGAGATGCAACGAGTTTTCAAACTTATCAAGCAGGTACTTACCTGATGTCCGATCTTGTAAACCAATTGCCGAATAAAAACAAAATTGCCAATGTGAACACGTACCAATTTGGCAATAAAGGTTCAGGCAGTTATTCGATGGGGGATTTATACGACCTATCACTTTCGGTAGATCAAGCATTGGAAGTTTATGATGGTGTGGTCGTTACTACCGGAACGGATACCATGGAGGAAATCGCTTATTTTCTTGACCTCACGGTAAGAAGTGAAAAGCCGGTCGTTGTCACTGGCGCCATGAGACCCTGGGACGTCATCGGAACAGATGGTCCGGCGAATTTGTACAATGCCATTAAGCTTGCAGGCAGCGGTAAAACGAAATCGTTCGGCACCGTGGTTATGCTGAACGACATCATCCAAGCAGCAAGGGATGTAACCAAGACGAACGCACAGCGCATGGATACGTTTGAAACACCGATTCTAGGTGCGCTTGGTTATATTGATGAGACTAACATTCGTATTTATCGCACCACTGCGAAACGGTTCAAAGCAGGCCGAGCGGATTGGGCAACCCCTTTCGATCTGAAGAAAATCACGAAGGATAAACTCCCGGCAGTTGAAATCGTATATGGCTACCAAGATAGCTCAGCCGGTGCGATTAAGGGATTTGTCGCGGAGGGGGCGAGGGGGATCGTGACCGCCGGTACGGGCGCAGGCGGCATTTCGTCGAAGATGAGCGCGGCGCGCAGTAATGCCATCAAGCAAGGTGTTATTTTCGTCACCACAACAAGAACGGGCTCGGGCACGATGTACCCTGGCGGCGGGAACGGTATTATCGCTGGAGACAGTTTGAATCCGCAGCATGCCAGAATTATGCTTTTGTTGTCCTTGGCTTTTTCCAATGATTTTAATACGATCAAGAACTGGTTTGGAACTGTCGGAACGCAGGCCATTCAACTCAAGACACAAGCGCCTGATATTGAGGCTCCCGTATGGCCGCAGGGCAGCGCCCTTCAGGTTACGAATATTGGACAAAATAGCCTGACTCTCAGTTGGCCGGAAGCTTCGGATGATATTGGCGTGAAGCAATACCGAATTTATGAGACGGGAAGCGGCACCGTGGTCGGAAACGTCTACGCTTCAGTGACGAATGGCGTGTATGCTTCGGTTACTGATACTGTCTACTCCTCAGTTACAGGAAGTGTCTATTATTCTTTCAACCTCAGTACTTTAACAGCAGGTACGACCTATACATTTAGTGTTACAGCGATAGATGCTGCGGGTAATGAGAGTATTGGGCTTAGCAAGACGATTCAGACTAACTCACCAAGAAGTTCGTCAGATTCAACAGGTTCGTCAAACTCGGGTTCAGTTTCTCCTGTTGTGCCTGTCAAGCTAGATGTGACGGTTCCAGCAGGCGGTACGCGCAGTGTAAGTTGGAAGGATGCCATTTGGATTACCATACCTGAGGGAGCAACGAGTCAAGAGCTTCATCTAACAGCTGAGGCATTGCAAAATGTAGATGGGTTAGTCAGCGATAGTCGTAAGCTGCTTAGTTCTGTTTTTGAAATTTTGAAAAATTTCACGCAGAACTTCAACAAGCCAGTAAGCATTTCACTCTTGTTCGATCCGGCCAAGTTAGCACAAGATCAGCAGCCATCTGTTTTTTATTACGATGAAACGAAAAAGTCATGGATTGAAATCGGCGGAACCGTCGTGGATAACAAAATAACAGTGGAAGTAGATCACTTTACGAAGTTTGCAGTGTTCGCAGTGGACAAACCGAAGAGTCCGGGAAGTGCGGAAGTTTCCTTCTCGGATATAGCTGGACACTGGGCGGAACTGGACATTAAGCAAGCTGTAACGCAGAAAATCGTCAGTGGCTATGCGGACGGAACGTTCAAACCGGACAATTCGGTTACGAGGGCCGAGTTTACAGTCATGCTGATGAACGCGTTGAAGGTTGACAAAAAGGGCGCGGCGTCTGCGTTCGCAGATCAGCGGCAGATCCCTGCGTGGGCTGAAACGGCTGTTGCTCAAGCGGTAGATTTGGGAATCATTCACGGCTATGAGGATCAGACTTTCCGGCCGGATGGCTTGATTTCCCGCGTGGAAATGGCAGCCATGATTTCGGCAGCTTTGGGTACGACGCCGGCGGCGCAAGCGGTAACTAGCTTTGCCGATGACCAAGAGATCCCGGCATGGGCGAAAGGCCATGTAGAGAGTATTCGCCTGCTAGGCATTATCGAAGGACGCAGCGGTAATAAGTTTGAGCCGGCGGATACAGCTACGCGGGCGGAAGCGGTTAAGGTGCTCATGAAAATGATGCAGCGGAAATAGAAAAAAGGCCACCTTAGGGTGGTCTTTTTTCTGGTGGTGGGAACTGTGGTCCTCTATTTTGCTGAAAAGGTAGACTTTCGGCCTGGGAGGGGAACTACGGTCCGCTAATGTGGCCATTTCGCCTGAAAAACGGGTGATGGAGGCGAAATAAGACCCTGCAGTTCCTCACAGAGAGCGAAATGCTCGATCTTCTTCAATTAGCGAACTCCAGTTCCCTTAAGCAAAGCTTAAGGGAACTGGAGTTCATGTCATTCCACAACAACGGCACGCTGAGCTGCCTTTGATCTCGGCTTGCGGGTTCTCTCAATCCATATCGTGAAAACGAGGAGAGCAAGAAGACCCAAGACAATGAAGAGAGGAAGCCAGCTTTTTGTGAATCGTCCTGCCTCCATCATCACCAGCATCGCAATCGTTGGCAGCAGAGGCTCGCCGTAGGCTTTCCACCAGTTAAGCGTAAACTTTTCATAATAATAAAATCCGATCATTGTCAGAGCAGACACGGCCCAACCTCCGGTATAAATCCAAACGGCAAGCACAGGGCTGCTGGCGGCAACCATAGGGACTAAAATGACAACGAAAATTCCGGCGGCAATCATCACCCAGAAGGTGGATTTCGTCTTGCCGATACCTGCCATAATGCTGCCTCCTAAACGGCCGACAGAAGAAAAGAGGACGCCTAGCGCCATTAGACGAATGTATGTAGCGGAATCTCCTGTCGAATAGTCCGAACCGAATAAAAATCCATTGATTTGACTCGGATATAAACAAATGATTGCGGTCAACGGATAAAGCAAAATGTTATTGTAGCGGATGCAACTCGTACCGCGATTCTTGCTCTCCTGGGCATCCTGTGCTTTCTCTGCGACAAAGGGGAGGGTGACGATCATGAACGCCCATGTGATGATTCCAATAAAGCCGGTAATTCGGAAACCATTTGCCAAATAACCTACAGCTAATACAGAGCTTGAACCTACCATCATGACGAGAAAAGGCTGTTGAAAAGCTTTTGCTATATTGCCAGCCCAGGTTGGCAGTCCGTACGAAAGCATGTTTTTGACCTCCTGAATCGGAAGAGGACCGAACCATAAGGGTTTATGCACACGTTCAACTTTAATACAAATAATAAAGGCAGTCAGGAATGCTCCTACGCCCATCCAAAGTGAAATGTTTTCCAACAAGCTCATACTGCCACGCGGCAAAAGTACGCCAAGCACGGTGCCGGTGGTGGAAAGTGCCGTCGTAATGACCATAAAGAAGGCTTGCGTACCGAAATCGCGGTTTCCAGAGAAGGAAGCGACACCGATGTTTAGAATGGAGTTGAAAATAAACATAATCGAACTCAGCAGCAATGCGCCTCGAAGCTCCGGTAAATGGTAGTAGTTCGCCAAAAGTGGAGCTAGAGCTAAGAGCAGCAATCCGACAATCAAGCTAAAAAGGATGCTCCCTGTCAAAGCGACACGTAAATTCGTTTGAACCGCTTCCAATGGTTTGCGCGAAAATGTATAGATTAAGGAAGAGTTGAAGCCGAAATTGAGAAATAGGGCGATCATTCCGAAAATTTGCAACAACAGGTTGACCTCGCCAAACCGATCCGGGTCGCCTAACTCCCGGGCGAGTACGATACTGCCCACGGTTTGCAGCATTTGATTGATAAAAAGTCCGAGACCGATGATAGACACGTTTCGAAGTAAAAAACGTTGTGTATCGGATAAATTGAATCGCTGTGTTCGCATGGGGACTTCCCCTTTTCCGTGGATTAGGTCGGACGCTTATGATATCCAAAGCGTATCAAACACCTTCGTGTATGACAAACCAAGGATTTGAAGGAAAACGGAGAAAAATAAAGATAATCATTGCTTATGTGGGGTTGTTAATTCCTGTGAGAGAAATATGTGGGAAAATCCAATTATTCATCTTGACACACCTATATCCATGAAATACTATGTAATAAACATTAATAAACATTATTTTAATATTAATGAACATTATCATTCATTAACGAGCAAAAGATGAGGGGGTGACGTCTATTGTTATCACATGATTCGATTTGGCACATTTCCGATATGTCGCTTACTTTTCGCATGATTTTATCTGTGGTACTCGGAGGGCTTATTGGTCTGGAGAGGGAATGGAGCAATCATGCAGCTGGACTGCGAACCCATATTCTTGTATGTGTCGGTTCAACAACCATCATGCTGTTGTCTATTTACGGGTTTAATGATTTCATCATTGAACCTAACGTCAGGGTTGATCCTGCCCGTTTGGCTGCACAGGTGATAAGTGGAATTGGTTTTCTTGGCGCGGGAGCTATAATGCGCACGGGCGCGACCGTTTACGGTTTGACTACGGCGGCCTCGATTTGGGTAGTAGCCGCAATCGGGCTATCGGTAGGGGCGGGGTTTTATTATGTCTCTATTTTGGCAGCCATTCTTGTCTTGTTTTGTTTGTTTGTATTGAATCATTGGGAGAAGTACCTCCTGCGGAAACGCAGACACAAAGAATTTATTCTCTGTGTATCGAGTAATCCTGAAAGTTTAAATCTTGTATTCAATAAGTTGACTGAACTCAAAATACACATTCGGACTATGCAGATGATTCCGCGCATGGAAAGGGCTGAAGTGAGTGGTTACAACGGTGAAGTTTCATTAGGCATTTCAATTAAAGTACAAAACGATAAGTCGTTGACGGATATTTTGAAAACGCTTATCTCCCTTCCGGACGTTCTGGGCGTTGAGCCAAGTGCTCAGCATGAACATTCTGGTGGAAGCAGTAGCGAACATATAGTTAAATCCTTGCACTCTTAGGGGAGTACAGTCATTCATATTGTAGTAAAGAAAGCATAGAAGCAGTGGCTCTTCCTATTTGGATGGTAGCAGCCAGGCGGCTATGCTTATTTGTTTTGTTTAATAGTAATTAAACATAATCGAGCAAATTATCTGCTAATATTTATGAAAAATTCGTATTGACGAAAGTGAAATTCGGATAGTATACTCAAAACAAGCAATAATGAGCATTAATGAACATTTTATTGCAGTGAAATATGAGCAGGAAGGAGAAGAAGGGGTTTATGCTGTAATTCGGCATAGAACGGAAGCAGCATATGCGGGTCTGATTAGATTTATATGAATGTAGTTTGCAACCGCAGAGGTCATTAGACAGAAATGGGAGGAATCATAGATGGAACAAGCAAAATTCGTTCAGAACCGTATTCAATCGCGTGCGTATCGATTAGTAAAGCCTCATGAGGTAATTGAGACGGTTCTTGAAAAACAAATGCATGATTGGGATGTTGTCGTGGAACCGACCCTGGGCAGCGTATGTCATGCGGATTTACGCTATTTTAGTGGTCAACGGCGAGCAGAAGTGTTGGAAAAAAAGCTTCCTATGGCACTTATTCATGAAGGCATTGGTATCGTAAAGTCAAGTGGTACACCGGCAGTCAAAACGGGCCAACGAGTTGTTATTGTACCGAACATTCAAGGTTATATGTTGGATGGAACAGATCCGATGAACTGTTGTGAGTCATGCAGAAGCGGCAAGGGCGTAAATTATTGCACACGAGGGCGTTTTTTGGGAAGCGGAACCGACGGTATTGCTCAGAGCAGATTGGTATTTCCGGCAGCAAGTGCAATCCCGATTCCAGATGAAGTGCCGGATGAAATTGCTGTACTGACAGAGCTAAGCTCCGTTTCCTATCAAGCACTCCATCATGTTGCCGATGCACTTAAGAGTGCACAGGTAGTTGTATTCGGAGACGGTCCGGTCGGATATTTGGCAGCTGCCATGCTTCATCATGTTTATGGTGTAAGTCAAGATCGCCTCACTGTATTCGGTGCTGTCCCGGAGAAGTTGGCACAATTTGAATTTGCCACCCGCAGACTGGTGCAGGACTATGATTTCTCCAAAGGTGAAAAGTATGATGTCGCGTTGGAATGCACGGGTGGTAAGTTCTCAGAAAGTGCGATCAATCAAGCCATTGAGGTGTTAAATCCAGGCGGACATCTCATTCTGATGGGAGTCACGGAAGAGCGGGTGCCCATTAATACGAGGGACGTTCTTGAGAAAGGAATCACGATGAGAGGAAGCAGTCGTAGTTCTATTGATGATTTCATTCCTGTGCTGGAGGCTATGAAAGATTTGCAATGCCAGAAAACCTTAAGGAAGCTGCTTCCGGATGAACGGACACAGATTCAATCCGCAGAAGATTTCGCACATGTTATGGAATTTGCTGAATCCAACAGAGGGTGGAAGAAGATTCTGCTAAATTTCAAATGGTGATGTTTCAGTAATGACAAAAATAATGAATTGAAGTAAACTTATCTAAGCAAAAAGAAAGCGTTTACCAAAAGAAATAAACATTAATAAGCATCAACATCTTTGATATCAATGGAAGGAGGATCCATTTGAACAAACAGAGACTTTGGGGCAAGTTTCGCCCGTATGTCATGATTGCGCCTGCTATGGCCGGTATCCTTGTTTTTGTCATTTACCCTATTCTATACCTGATTTATTTAAGCTTCTTTAAATATAACATGCTGAATAAGGCAAAGAGCAGGTTCATTGGTCTGGATAATTTTATTGAAATCTTCACGAGAGAAGACTTTTACAAATCACTATGGAATACGTGCTTGTACACGATTGGAGTTGTTGTTCTGACCTTGGCATTATCCTTGATCATAGCCGTTTGGCTAAGCAACAACAGCAAATTCAATTCCTTGATCCAAGTCGGTATTTTTACACCTCATATTATTTCAATCGTATCGATTGCGCTCGTATGGCTTTGGATGATGGAGCCGAGTGTCGGTTATCTCAATTACATGTTGAAAGCGCTCGGTTTACCACCGTCCCAATGGTTGCAAAGCTCCAGAACGGCTTTGGTTTCTGTCATTCTCGTTTCGGTATGGCACAGCATCGGCTATTATACGCTAATTATCATCGCAGCCATCCGAGGGATTTCTAAAGAGATTCTTGAAGCAGCGGCTATTGATAATGCCAGTAAATTTAGGGTGCTGTTCTCGATAACGATTCCCATGATTTCGCCACAGCTATTTTTTATCCTTATCATTATGACCATCGGTTCGTTCAAAGTTTTTGATACGGTGAGAATCATGACGGGAGGCGGTCCCAATAAAGCAACCAACACGCTTGTTTACTACATTTATGAATTCCGTACAACGAATATCGGTTATGCTTCAGCGACGGGCGTAGTACTGATGGCGGCAATCGGGCTGTTGACCGTGCTGTACTTCCGATTACTGTCCAAAAAAGTCCATTATTCTTAATGGCAAACTAGAGGATGAAAAAGGAGAGTACAATTGGCCATGAAGCGAACAGTCAGCTTTATTTTCAAAATCGCGCTTCTACTTGTTTTTATATTCCCGTTTCTGTGGATGATATCGACGTCATTGCAGTCTTATGATGAGATTATGACGTTCCCGCCAACGATGGTTCCAGCTATGCCGCAGTGGAAAAACTTCACGGATGCTATGGGTACGGGGCCATTTTTAACCTATACAAGGAATTCCGTCATCGTGACGCTTTCCGTTATCGTTCTGCAAGTGATTGTGATGATCCCAGCTGCTTACGCTTTTGCTAAGTACAATTTTTATGGAAAAGGAATCCTGTTCGGCATGGTCCTGTTGGCGTTTATGATTCCCGGCCAGGTTACCTTCATTCCTGTTTATTTGATGCTGGCGGATTGGGGCTTAATCAAGTCGCTGCTGCCGCAAATTATTCCGTTTATGTCCAATGCATTCGGCATCTTCCTGCTGCGCCAATATTTTATGCAAACTCCGGAAGAAATCATAGAGGCTGCCCGAATAGATAATGCGAGCGAGTTCAGAATCATGTGGAATATCCTGACTCCAATGGCTATGCCTGCCTTGGCGACGGTTGTCCTCTTCAGCTTTGTCAGCCATTGGAACGATTATTTCTGGCCTTTAGTGATGACCGATTCGACACCTGTTCGGCCTCTTACCATAGGTATTTCGATGCTGAAGGAAACGGAAGGCGTGAACAATTGGAATATTCTTATGGCGGCCAATGTGGTGTTGGTCATTCCCATTTTGATTGTGTATGCATTCTGCTCGAAATACATTGTTAAAGCTTTCGTATACTCAGGAATTAAATAAACTGAATTAATCTAATCCTATTAATGGAGGGGTAAATACATGAAGAAAAAGGTTGGCAATATGATGGTCACTGCAGTCGTATTAACGGGTTTGCTAGCAGGCTGTTCATCAAATGGAAGCGGCGTTGAAGGATCAACGGCTCCAGCATCGACTTCGGCTGCGACGGCCAAGGCCTCTGGCGAGCCGGCAAAAGGCAAGGCTACGGTTCAATTTTGGCACTCTCTCGGGGGAAAAACCGGTGAGTATATGACAGCGATGATTGATCGATTCAATGCTTCCCATCCTAATATTGAAGTGGTTGGAACGTTTCAAGGCAATTATGATGAAACCGCTACCAAATTGCAGCAGTCGATTGCCGCCAGTACCGCCCCCGACGTGACGATGCTTGAACGCGCATATGTCGAGCAGTTCGCAGACGCTGAGGTATTGCAAGATCTTAACTCCTATATGAAAAGCTCGAAACTGAGTGCAGATGACTTCGTTCCTGGTTTGATGGGGCATTCTACGTTTAATAACAAATTGGTATCTTTGCCTTTAAACCGTTCCACGCCGATTTTCTATATCAATAAGGATATGCTGGATGAAAAAGGACTTGCGGTTCCGACAACTTGGGACGAACTGAACAAAGTTGCCAACGCGCTGGTGATTAAGGAAGGAAGCGAATACAAGCGTTACGGGCTTACGATGGTTCACGATTCGTGGTACCCGATTGCCTTCATTGCGCAAGCAGGCGGTAAGTTTTTCAATGAGAAAGCAACTTCAGTTGATTTTATTGATAACGGAATTGGGGACAAAGTGTTTAGCTACTTGAAGGATATGCAAAAGTCTGGCGCTTTGTACTACCCACCTTCACAAAACTCCGGCAGCATTGTCAATCAGATGTTCACAGACGGTAAAGTCGGGATGATGTTCCAATCGACAGGTGTCATGGGATCGCTTTCCAACCTTAAGTTTAAAATGGTAACCGCTTTCATGCCGAAAGATAAAGTGAATGCTGAGCCTACAGGCGGCGCTAATATTGCCATGACTACGGGATCCAAGCAAAAGGACGCAGCATGGGAGTTCATTAATTGGGTGGAGACTGATCCGCAAGGCGGCTTACAGTTCATAATCGATACGGGTTACCTGCCTTTCACTAAGAAAATGGTCGAAACGAAGCAAATTCAGGATCTATGGACGAAAGAGCCGAACCGCAAGGTCGCTTACGATCAGCTTCAATTTGCCGTTGATACCAATAAAAGCGTCGTTTGGCCGGAAGTTATGAAAGAGTTTCATTCCGTTATGCAGGCAATCATGTATGACAGCAAAGATATCAAATCTTCATTAGATGGATTTAAAAAGGAAACGGAACGAATTTTGAAGTCCAAATAAAATAATGTGGAGGAATGGCGACAATGTCCATAACTGACAAGAACTTAGGGAGCAGGGCTATTCAATGGCAAGCGCACCAAAACTCGAATTCGGAAGTTCCCGAGAATACGATGGCAGCGATGAATTACGCATGGAATCTCGGGGGGATACCCGAGATTGATATCCGGCAAACGGCAGATGGCATCATTATCGGTATACATGACGCAACGCCGAAACGAACGCTGTCCGTACCCGAAGCGGATCAAGACAAGCTGATCTCTGAACTTACTTTTGATCAGATTCAGCAATGGGATGCAGGTGTGAAATTCGGCGAGCAGTTCCGTAATGAGAAGGTTCCTTCACTTAAGCAGATATTGGCTGTTTTGTCCGAGCATTCCGACCGTCAGCTTTATCTGGACTTTAAACAGGTAGATTTGGAAGCATTGGCTGCGCTGATTCAAGAATATGGCGTAGCCCGGCAGATTATTTTTGCCCACAATAATCATGAGAATTGTAAAACTGTTAAACGGTTAATTCCCGAGGTGAGAACCATGCTGTGGATTCCTGCACGCTTCCCAGAAACAGCGATGGAAACATTCACACATATTCGTCAAACAGGGTTTGACTCCCTCAATATGATTCAGCTTCACCTGCCAGATGCCGAGGAAAAGCAGTCGTGGCGTTACAAACTGCAGAAGACTTTTATTCAAGAGGCTCTGCAGTATTTGGGAGAAGCGGGGATGGAATTGGAAGTGCTGCCGTATAAATTTGATCAGGAAGACTTATTTGAATTGCTGAACATGGGAATTCGGCGATATGCAGTTGACGAGCCAAGTGTATTTGTTGAGCTATTGAATCGCTATTTTGATTAGGAAAGTGAGGTCAAATTCGATGAGAACTAAAAGGTGTATGGTGTTGATTGCAGGAGTCGTGCTCACCTGTGTGCTTGGGTCATCCATGCCTACGGCGAGTGCAAAGCAGCCTTCATGGCATTCAAAAGTGTTTGATTTGTCCGCACAGCCGACGGAGCTGGTTCGTGATAAAACGTTGCAAAATGGCACCGTTCTGCAATCATTTGCTTTTGATAACGTAAATAAGCATATCTATACCGTGCAGTTGATGGCAGGCGGGCTTATGCTTCCGGGAGAACCGGCTGCCGTCAGCGGGGCCAATCGCAGTTTGAACGGCGATTTAGCTTTAACGCAGCTGGATCTTGAGGGAAACCAGATAGGTTACATGTACTTGAAAGGTTTCGGTCATGGTGTTCAGATCGGAGTTGAAACGGAAGACGGAATTCCTTATATTTGGTCGGAAACAGACTCCGTTGCAGAGGGAAAAGATGGTTGGGGAACCGTCATCACAAGATTCAAGTTTGAGAATGGAAAGATCTTAACTCCCGAGTCGCCGGAGCTTCAGAAACACAAGCTCATCGAAGGGGCGGATCGCACAACGGTAAATATTGATGCGGCTAACGACTTGTTAACAATGCGCTACCGGAAAGATGGTGTTTTCCACTTCGGTGTGTATGAATTGGAAAGTGTTAAGCAGCACCAGTATGACGCTATTGCGGATGTTGTGCAGCCAAGCGTAGGAACATTTCAAGGCTTCGCCTCTTACGGGCAATACCTCTATTTGCTGGAGGGGAGTTCTTACGGCACAAGCGGTTCGGTTGAACCGACAGGCAATACGTACATTACTACTGTGAATTTTGATACAGGAGAAATAGTCGACAAGCAGCTGATTACGGCTGGGAGTTCTTTGTCTTTTAGAGAACCGGAAGGTTTAGCTGTACGAATTCCCGATGTTAAACACCCTCAAAAAGCGGAGCTTGGTGTAGGCTTTGCCTCCGACTTCACGCCTTTGCGCTTGGCAAATGTGTACACGTACAATCGGATGCTACCTGAGGCGGCTATCAAAAATCGCAATAAATAGATTTTACTTGACCGAATAAACAGCATATACTAATCTAAAAGCAAAAATAAGCGAATATACTCTTATCTGAGCATAATATTAGCAAAGTTTGCACATAAGAGGGGTGCCTCGTGTTAGCGGCAGAACGAAAATTTAGGATAGTCGAATATGTAAAAATACATCGTGTTGCAACAATCGCTGAATTAGCCCAAGAATTTAACGTTCATGAAGCTACCATTCGAAGGGACCTGGAGGAAATCGAACAGAAGGGACTTGCGAAGAGGACACACGGTGGGGTGACAATCGATCAATGGACGCATAATGAACCTTCGTTTAATGAAAGAGTTGTTCAACAGTTCGATCAGAAAGACAGGATTGGCAAGATGGCCGCAAGCATGGTGGAAGACGGAGAGCACATCATTATTGACTCCGGAACTACAACACTGCATATTGCCAAAAACCTGGTTCAACGATCAAACATTACAGTAGTCACCAATGATATGAATATTGCTACAGAGCTGCGTGATGCACCGGGCATCAAGGTCATTGTAACCGGAGGCGATCTTTATCCTTCCAGCTATATGTTAAACGGTATGTTCACGGATCATGTTCTGGGTTCCCTCCATGTTCAGAAGGCGTTTATCGGGATTCCTGTCATTCATCCCAAGTATGGTCTCATGCATCCTGAGGCCCAGCTGGTTCCTACCAAAAAAGGCATGATAAATGCGGCTGAAAAGATAATTGTTGTAGCGGATGACAGTAAAATAGGTAAGGTATCGTTACATACCGTAGCTCCTTGCACATCCATTAATACACTGATTACAGGCAGCAACGTATCGGAAAATGTGGTGCGGCAATTCCGCGACAGTGGAATGGATGTTATCATGGTGTGATCGATGAGAGTGGAGATCAACCAAGTTCAACTAAGGATACCCCGTGGGGGTGTCCTTTTTATATATTTTGGGGATTTACGAATGTGATTGGTTTTGTGTTAAAGTGAATATATCGAACCGGTAGAGGGGAGCAAGTTCATGAAACTGGTCTGTTTCGGAGACAGTATAACTTCAAGGACAGAAGGTTACGATCGCCCGCTATTGACCATAACACTTGCCTCTAAACTCGGCGAAGAATGGGAAGTCATTAACGCTGGCGTGCCTGGCAATAATACATTTGATGCGATCGAGAGAATTCAAAGTGATGTCATATCTCATAACCCGGATCTCGTGACGGTACTATTTGGCGCAAATGATGCTGCACATCATAAGAGGGTTCAATTGCTAGATTATAAGAGGAATCTCACTGATATGGGTTCGCCATTTATCCGAACTATTAAAAGGGCAAAGAAATGACGGCCTACATTTCGGCGAACTAGGATATGAGTATTTATCCGATGAAATAAAAAAGGAAGTGTTCATCTATGAACGTAGAAACGGTCATGCAAGAACTTGAAGTTCTGGGTAAGGAAAGAACCAAGAAAATTTACGTCTCCAACGGTGCGCACGAGCCACTATTTGGCGTAGCTACCGGGGAAATGAAGCCCATTGCCAAGAAAATTAAGCTCAATCAACCTTTGGCTGAGGAGCTTTACAATACTGGGAACTATGATGCGATGTATTTTGCCGGCGTTATTGCTGATCCAAAGGCAATGACGGAAGCGGATTTTGACCGTTGGATAGATGGAGCCTATTTTTATATGCTGTCTGATTATGTGGTTGCTGTAACTTTGGCAGAAACAGAAATCGCCCAGCAGGTTGCCGATAAATGGATCCTTAGCGGTGAAGAGTTGAAAATGTCGGCAGGCTGGAGTTGTTACTGCTGGCTCTTGGGTAACCGACGGGACAGCGAATTTGATGAAAGTAAACTTGCCGCTCTGCTCGAAAGGGTAAAAAATACGATTCATGATATGCCCGAACGAACGAAATATGCGATGAACAATTTCATTTACACAGTAGGAGTATCGTATTTGCCGCTTCATGATAAGGCTGTTGAAACCGCAAAGGTCGTTGGTCCGGTTGAAGTCCAACGCAATAAGAGCCTGATCGCTTCCGAGCGTATTCAAAAGGAAGTGGAAAAAGGGAGAATCGGTTTCAAACGCAAATATGTAAGGTGTTAAATTTCATTGTCGGAATTTGTAGATTTGTGTTAGGATGAACATCAGGTTCTTTATATGAGACTTGGATAAGGATAGAAGAATAGGAGATCATTTTTATTATGACCAGCAAGAACAATCAGCATGCGTTTAGATTAGCATTGCTGCTCGGTTTATTTTCGACACTCGGGCCTTTTACCATTGATATGTATTTACCCGCGTTCCCGGAAATTGTAAAGCAATTTGGTACAACGGCTTCCCTTGTACAACTCAGTTTGACCGCTTGTTTACTCGGTCTGGGCATCGGTCAACTCGTGATGGGTTCTCTGAGTGATGTCTATGGCAGACGCAACCCGCTGCTTATCTCGATGGCCTTTTATGTCGTCGCTTCATTAGCTTGTGCGTTTTCGCCTAATATCGGCGTGTTGATTGCATTCCGTTTCGTGCAGGGTTTCTCCGCATCCGCGGGTATTGTTATTTCCCGGGCAATTGCACGTGATTTGTACAGCGGCCACGAACTCACCAAGTTTTTCTCCCTGCTGCTGCTAGTCGGTAATTTGGGGCCGCTTGTAGCACCGGTTACGGGCAGCGGAATACTATCTTTCACGACGTGGGTCGGCGTATTTATCGCACTCGCGATACTAGGATTGTACCTATTGACGATGACAAAATGGAAGCTGCAAGAGACTTTGCCATCCGATCGTCGCAGGCCTAGCAATTTTATGGAACAGTTAAAGAACTATGGTTCGCTCCTGCGAGATCGCCAGTTTGTCGGCTACATGCTGGCACAAGGCATTATGATCGCGGGCGTGTTCGCTTACGTGTCGGGAACGCCTTTTATCTATCAAAATATTTACGGCGCTTCGCCGACGGTATTTGCTCTTTTGTTCGGATCGAACGGCATAAGCTTAATCATCGGCTCCCAAGTGGTGGGGCGGATGTCGCATCGCGTCTCTGAACAGGCCTTTCTGTTGTTCGGTCTGTGGGTGGCCTTTTTTGCCAGCCTTACAGTTTTAGTAGTAGCCATCGTTCATGGGCCGCTTTTTGCTTTAGTAATTCCGCTATTTTTCTTTGTGGCTGCAATCGGTATAACGTCAACGGCAGCTTTTCCGCTTGCGATGGAGAGCCAAAGTCAAAATGCGGGCAGCGCTGCTGCATTGCTTGGTGTCATCCCCTTTTTGCTCGGGGCTGTTGTTTCCCCGCTGGTCGGTATCGCGGGTGAGAATACGGCTGTGCCGTTAGGCGTCATTATTTTGTTGACGAGCGCCGCTGCGATGTTCGCATACTTTATTCTCGTAAGAAGAGGCTCACGCGGAGTCGCTCAACGATAACTAAACTAAAAAGCCTCTAGAAGCACTTAACTTGTGCATTCTAGAGGCTTTTTCGCTTTGCCGACTTATTTTTCCCACAGCTCGATCAGCCGACCTTCCGGATCTTCGATCCAAGCAAACTTGCCATAGTCACCGACCTCTTTGTTCTTCGCTAAAGGTACACCGATTTGTTCAAGATGTTGAATCATCTCGTCCAGATCGTAGACTTGGAAATTTAACATGACTTGCTGTTCTTTTGGAAAATAGCCGCTATCCTCGGTAAAGAAAGAAAAGATCGTTTCATTGCCGGATTGAGGTTGTATGATCGTCCCGTTCCAATCTCCGATTTCAATCTTCAGCACATCACTGTACCATTTTTTTATAACCTCAACATTTTTAGTTCTCCAAAATATGCCGCCGAAACCTTTGATCATCGTAATTTACTCCTGTCTATCTTCTTATTTTTGGCCATCCGATTACAGTAGATATTCGAGATGTACAGGTAAGTTCCTTTTTCGCGTGGGGTTGTCCAATAGTATTGTTTTCTAAAGAGCAGGAGCTAATGCTTGAAATTATCACCGAGGACAGCCTTCGCGCCTTCAGCATATTTTCAGTTAACTTTCATATGCCTATCAGCCCAACTTAAGTCTCATTTCAGGTTCGCGTCCTATACTTCAACTATCAACATTAATTCAATTAACTAGCACTCGAAAGGTGGTAATCACATGAATGAAGATATGAAAGATAATATGAAAGATATGAACGATATGAATGATATCAATGATATGATCGAAGTAAAGGGTATAAAGGTTGATAACAAAATAGGAAATCCTAAATTTAAATCCATGTTTGCAGCTTTTATGGCTGGCGCGGTCGTTATTGGCGGTTTGATGTTCACATCGGATAAGTTGAATTTGTTTGGATTTGATACTGCGTCCACGCCATCAGGCATCGCTGCAACGGCTAATTCAAATGCAGCCAATGTCCAAACGGCGTCATTATCACCAACAGGGAATAATAGCGTATCTGCCATTGCAAAATCCGCGAGTCCGGCAATTGTCAAAATTGAGACGAAAGTAAAGCAGACGAATACGGGGCAAAATAGAAGAAACCCATTCCAACAAGGCACCCAAAGTGGGGATACCATTGAAAATGGGATTGGATCGGGCTTTATCTTTGACTCGAGTGGATATATTTTAACTAATGAGCATGTCATCGACGGCGCGGACGAAATTAGCGTCTATGTCCAAGGGTACGATACCCCTTTTACAGCAAAACTTCTAGGAAGCAGTTATGATCTAGACTTGGCAGTCCTTCAGATTCAAGGGGACAAAGAATTTCCAGCATTGAAAATAGGCAGTTCCGACAATACGGAAGTAGGCGATTGGTTAGTTGCGATCGGCAACCCGTATGACTTCGATTACTCCGTAACGACAGGTGTCCTAAGCGCCAAAGAACGTGAGATCAGCATTGATGATACCCAAGGGACTAGAAACTACAAGCATTTACTACAAACGGATACAGCGATCAATCCAGGGAACTCTGGCGGTCCGCTTTTAAATTTGAATGGGGAAGTTATCGGTATTAATACGGCTGTTAACTCTGAAGCGCAAGGCATCGGTTTTGCCATTCCCTCAAGCACGTTCAGTTCAGTTGTGGATAAGCTGAAAAATAATGAAACGATCCCCAAAGAGCCAGCACCCTACATTGGTGTAGCGCTGCAAAATATTACGGATGATATGCTGTCAGATTTGAAAATCAACAGCACAAAAGGTGCCGTAGTAGCTGAAGTAGAGCATGGTACGCCAGCATTTGAAGGGGGCATTCGTCAATATGACGTTATTTTAAGTATAAATGGTAAAGCATCTTCCAGCACGGAGGACATTACCAAAGCTGTGCAAGCCGCGTCTGTTGGCGATGAACTGAAAATAACCATTTCTCGCGACGGGCAAGAGAAAGATGTTACCGTTAAAGTTGGTGATAAAAACGCAGCAACCAGTTATCAAAGCTAATAAAATGGAGACCCCCAGCAACCGCTGAGGGTCTCTTTCTACGTTTACCAGGGAATTGAAAATCTGTGACGCGAACTTTTCCAATTCAACGTACCTGTGAATACGAGTGCCGCGAAATAGAGAAGCAAGGAACAAACGATAGAAGTAGTTACGCACCAAACCTGCGGCATGCCATGGCTCATTACATATTGATAGATCCAGTGTCCGGATATCGCCATCATCATCATACTGATCCCAACTTTGACATAGGGACGAATGTTCCAATAGAACCCAATGGAGTTGGAGATGGAAAAGAAGTTCAGCACCGTCTGCATCACAATACCGATACCGATGCCGTAAGCCACACCGATAATGCCCAGCTGGCTGCCTAAAATGTAGATCGTGACAGCCTTGAATGCGGTGGCTATGACATAATTCCACAGCGTAGCCTGCGCGCGGCCGAGTCCGAGCAGAATCGCATGAAGGGGAGCATCGAAATAATGCAGGAAAAACATGGGCGCCAGTATTTTCAGCAGCAATCCTGCTTCGGGAGCATGATAGACAAGCGTCGTTAGCGGAGTCGCCCACTCGTACAGGATTACGGTTGCCGGAGCGCCGATCAGAAGCCCCAAGTTCAAAGCCTGATTCATTCGCTCATGGATAAGCAGGCTGTTCTTGTTCGCCGCTGCTTCGCCAATTGCAGGTATAAGTGCGGTTGACAAGGATTGCGTGATAAAGCTTGGCATGAACAACAGTGGAAACGCATAGCCGGCCAGCATGCCGAACTGCTTGGTGGCCAGCGCCGTACCGACACCGGCGAGCGCTAGGCTCGTTGTGATAAGAAGCGGCTGGAAGGTACTGTACAACGAGTGAATAATGCCGTGACCGGTTGTCGGCAGCCCGATCTGCAGCAGCTCGCCGAGTGTGCTTCTTCCTTGCTTCAGGTGGTTTGCCCAAGTTTCGCCAGGCATCCTCGATTCGCCGAACAGCTTGTAGCTTGTCACGAGGAAGAGGAGGCTGATCGCTTCGCTGATGACAGAGGCAGCCATGGCTCCTGCGGCGGCATAAGCGACGCCGTAAGGCAGGAGCAGGTGGACCAGCGCTAACACGCAGGCGATTTGAACGGTATGCTCCAGCACATCGGAGGCTGCAATAGTTTTCATCCGCTGCATGCCGCGGAAATATCCCTTTAATACGGCGGAGACGGCTACAATCGGCGCAATCGGTGTAATGGCGAGCATCGCGTAATATGCACGCTGGTCGCTTAGGAGAATGGATGCGATCCACTCGGATCCAAGCAGCGTTATGGTCGTGAGCGCTACGCTCAAGAAGCCGGTGACGGCAAGTGAGACATGCAGAATGCGTCTTACTTTCATTCGTTCGCCGCGGGCGGAGGCCTCTGCGACCAACTTCGAAATGGCTACCGGCAAGCCCAACTCCGTAATCGTAATGACGAGCGGGACGAGCGGATGGGCCATCATCAAGATGCCGATACCCTCTGCGCCCAGTACACGCGCGATATACATGCCGCTGATAAAACCGAGAATACGGTTGATGAAAGCAGCGACAGACAATACCAGCGTACCTCTCATGAACGAATGCCCATGTTGTGACATGACTTGTGTCCTCCTGTTTCTGTTTATCGAATATTTAAATGTATTCAAAAATTGGAAAAGCATGCGAACAAGCCGGTTTTGATGTCATTTTTGCGGATGGATGGGCCGTATGGAGTGAAAGTTGATTGGGAGGAAGGGCATTTGTCATGGGTATAGATGAAATGGAATACGTTTAGTAAAGATGAAAATATCGGGAGGCTGAGCGTATGGCTGTATCCTATATGGATTTCACTTCTCCAAACGTCCAATATTTCTACGATCTGAAAAACAATCGTACATTCACTAAGGACGCGAACAATTTCATCAACACGCTTAGTATTCAGCAATTGAATACGCTGGGCAATGTATCATTGCTCGACATCTATTTATCCAAAGCGAACGTGGTCGAGCCGCATGTTCATCAGAACGCAACGGAGCTGGTCTATTGCATTCGAGGCGCAGCGGTCGTGTCCCTCCTGAATCCGTTCACCAAAATGGTGCTTACCTACAACATTACTCCCGGTCAGGTAGCGAATATTCCGCAAGGGTGGTTCCACTGGGAAATGGCAACCGAAGACGATACGCATCTGCTCGCGATCTTCGATGCGCCGGTACCGGAATTCATCGCGGTATCCGACTTCCTCAGACTGGCGCCGAGAAACATGCTTGCTCATACGTATTGCTTGGATCAAGCGCAAATCACGCAGGCGTTAGCTCCGATCACGAGCACAGTCACGATCGGGCCGCCGGCCGATTGCTCGCATCAACGCCAGGTGCGGCCAGACACTTACCCACCGCAAGCGGAGCCGCATCCGCAAGCTTCTTATACGGGGTATGTGTCGCGGCCATCACCTTTCCCGGGCATTGGCAACGGCTATCGGTAGGGTTGGCTGGGTCTTCTAGGCAAATGAAGAACCGCAATTCATTAATTGCGGTTCTTTGGGTTATTCACTTTAGGGAACTAGAGGGCGCTATTTCGAAGGAAACGAACGGGTTCCAATATTAGGGGAACTACGTTCCTCTATTTTGCCAATTTTGCAGTGAAACCGGGCCATTGACGAGAAATAAGAGCCTGTATGCGGCTAGAATTAGAAGTGGACACATCGTTAAGTGACCCCAATAATAGACTTAACGAATAGGAGGGTGTCCGCCCATGGGAGAGCAACGCCAACGATATAATGAAGAATTTAAAAAACAGGCAGTAAAATATGTTCAGGAACAAACAAAGACATTGCCGGAGATTGCAGAGGAAATGAACATTCCAGCCGGAACATTAAAGAATTGGATGACAAAATATCGCTCCTTTGAAAACGAGCCTGTAGGTAACCCAGAGAAACTACGGGACATCGAGAAACGCCTGCAGGCCTCTGAGCGGGAGAAAGAGGATCTCCGGGAGGAACTGGCCATTCTAAAAAAGGCACTGCACATCTTCAGCAAAGAAAGGAACTAAGGTTCCAGTTCATCGAAGATCATCGCTCTGAGTTTCGGGTGGCGAAGATGTGCAGGGTCATGCAGGTATCGAGGAGCGGTTTCTACAAGTGGCAACAGGCGCTACCCAGCGAGCAAGAACTGCATAAAGCAGCGGTACTGAAGCGAATTGGTTATCACTTTCATGATTCCGGGGAGCGTTATGGCAGCCCCAAAATTACTCGTATGCTGTGGAAAGAGGGTTTAACCATCTCAGAGCGTACCGTCAGTGTTTACATGAAAGAGCTAGGACTACGTTCCTGTGTATCTCGCAAGTTTAGAGTACAAACGACGGATTCCAATCACAACCTACCAACTGCGCCAAATGTACTTGATCAGAAGTTTGCAACCGATACACCGGAGAAGGTCTGGGTAGCAGACATTACCTATATCCCTTGTCGAGAAGGTCGATTGTATCTAGCAAGTGTTTTGGACTTGTGCACCAAAGAAATCGTAGGCTGGCGGCTTCATGATCGAATGACAACAGAGCTCACTCTGAGCGCTCTAGAAGCCGCTTATCAGGCTAAAAGGCCAGGCAAAGGGCTTATTCATCATTCCGATCGCGGATCACAATACGCCTCCAAAGAATACAGAGAAAAGCTAGCCTCATACTATATGCAAGCAAGCATGAGCCGCAAAGGAAACTGCTACGACAACGCCTGCATAGAGTCGTTCCACAGCATTTTAAAGAAAGAACTCATCTATTGCACGAAATTCAAAACCAAGCAGCAGGCATACGAAGCCATTTTTCGGTATATTGAGTTCTTCTATAACCGCAAAAGAGTTCATAGTGCCCTTGGCTATGTTTCGCCTGTTCAGTTTGCAGCGACCTTTGCAGAAACCGCGTGATCGGCACTTAATGGTGTGTTTACTTTCTTGACAGAAGTCCAGTAGTTCCGCCAAATTAGGAAACAGCTCATTTTTTACAAAATAAGGGACTCCAGTTCCCTTACGAGGCTTGAAGTGATGGCAATTGAGGTATCAGCAATTGAGGTGCTGGCAATCGAAGTAATCACGCTCACATATTTGATTGACAGAATTTATTTTTTTAGGGAGTATAAAGGTGAGACGGAAAAGATTGAAAGGTGACTCAATGACAAATACAGAAAACGACTTAGCCGTAAAACTGGATAACACGACAGAAAGAATGCCACTCACAGAGAAAAAGGTCAAGCCTTATGGTTTTGGTGGTTGGCTTTACTTGGTAGCGATAGGCCTCCTATTAACTTTCGGGAGCTCCTTCTACTATTTGATGGATACGATACTTCCTATTTACCAAAGTGGACGTTTGTCTCAATTGTATGAGGAAAACTGGAAATACGCTTTTATTATCATTTATGAGACGGCCATGAATTTATTTTATGTGATTTTTCCAGTCATCATTGGTTATTGCATCTTGAAAAAAAAGAAGCTATTGAAATATATGGCGATATATTTTTACTTGATTAACTTTGCTGCTAATGTAGGCTACTATTTTATTTCAAACTCCATTGAGGAAATGGCGACTCACGAAATAATGGGGGAACAAGGCAGAAATATTGTTAAATCATTCGTTACTTGTTTAATCTGGATCCCTTACTTTATCATTTCAAAACGAGTGAAAAATACATATACGAATTAAAGGAAAAAGGCAGCCCATCTAACCAGATCGGCTGCCTTTAGTCCTCTTACCATTTTATCCCTCGAATTAGCCGAATGATCTCTTCTTGCTCCTCACCGCTAATCAGCCATGTCCGGATTTCGTTGATGATTCTATCCATATTCGTATAACCTTTAGCCAGTCCGTTTAATCTTGCAGCCAAGGTTGCGTTCGTCAGTTCTTCCTCGGTTGGAAAAAGAGCTCTCAATTTCTCAATGGCATCGGGATACCGCTTCAAATAATATTTCTGATGTCTGTCCTCAGCAGGGTAAAAGCCTTTAAAAGGAGCAACCTCGGTATCCGGCATGCCCTTTCCTTGTTCCTCGTTGTTTGCCATCACCTTACGAATGATATCCAACTGTGTGGAGTCGCGATATAAGATCAAAGATCGGTACTGCCGGCCTTTGTAATCATTTATATTTACCGGATTATGGTTGCCCCAGAACACATGCAGGATGGCTTCCAAACTCACGATGCTGGAATCGAAGTCCATTTCGACGGTCTCGGAGTGGTCTCCAAGCTGCCGGTATGTGGGGTTCTCTGTCGTTCCTCCGGCAAAACCCACACGTGTTCTCGTGATGCCAGCCAGCTGCCCGAACAAAGCATCCGGACTCCAGAAGCACCCCATCCCCAGGGTTACCGTTTGGTTGTTGCCATTATTCATCATGTTCATCTCCTTATCGCGACTGGACTTGCTCCGTCCCACTTTTCGCTCTAAGAAACATGCGAAGGGACAATAAAAGCATCAGTACGCTGATGATCACGCACCCTATAATCAAGCTGTGAAAGTGTGCAGTCGTGATTTGCGTGCTGAAAACCGTTCCGAGCAAGCTCGAAGATAATATGGTTCCCATAAAACGAGAAGTCATGAACATACCCGAGGCAATGCCGGTCTCTGCTGTTGTAACATAAGAATACAGGGCTGTTTGCAGTCCGAGATTCTGAAACCCGTTGCTGATGCCAAGCACAGATAAGCAGATAAAAATCCAAACCGCAGTGGAGCTATCATGAATCGTTAAGAGCATGGAGGTTCCAGCCACAACGAATAACGTACCGACGAGCAGCGGAGTTCGCGAACCGGAACGGTCAATCCACCTGCCCACAAGGGGCGTAACGAGGATGCCGAAGCCTGAAATGGACAACATGATTAATCCCACTTCTTGCCCATTGTAATGCCGCACCTGCTGCAAATACGAAGGGATCCCAAACATAATTGAATAGAACACAATATTGACTAAAATGAATTGCAAATAAACGAAGCAAACATCGACATTCCGTTTTAGAAACAGGACATCAATAAACGGCTGCTTTCTCTTGGCTTCATACCAGTAAAAGCCTACGCTGAGCACCAGACTAAGAAGGAGCAGCAGCCAGTTGACACCGGATTTGAACGATAGGAAAAAGAACAGCCAGCTGAAAATCAGCGCAGTAAAAAAGACGATGCCTGTTATGTCTAGAGAACCTGCACCTGCCTGCTTCCGTGGTGCATCCTTAGGCATCATTCGGAGAGCGAGTACGAATGACACGACGATAAACGGAAAATTAATGAGAAAAATAGACGGCCAGTCGCTATATTGGATCAAAAATCCTCCGAGCGATGGACCTAGAGCCGCCGAGGTGGAGGAGAACACTGACATGACACTTAGCGCTCTCGCCTGATTCGTCGTGATAACCGAGCGGATGATTCCCATGCCATTGGGGAATAGGGCGGAGCTGCCGATCGCTTGAATGACACGAAAGGTCATCAGCCAGCCAAAGCTCGTTGAAAGCGGCGCCAGCATGGAGGAGACGGTGATGAGGGCGAGTCCGAGCATGAAGATTTTTTTGCGGCCGAATAAATCGCCGACCTTCCCCATGACGGGTTGTGCGACGGCACTAGCCACATAGTAGGTTGCAATGAGCCAAGAAATCGAGGCATACGTGACATGAAACTCCTCCTGCAGCCTGGAAAAAGCGACGGAAATCATGGTCGTGTTCAGAGGGTTAAGCAGTGTCCCCAAAGCTACAGCTGTTATGAGCCATAGATGGCCGGTTTTGTTTGATTTGGCGGTATCTGACAAGAAGATGAACTCCTTTCAATGGTGCTGCAATCTAACATAAGTATTTTTAATTGCCAATTTATGTTTAAAAGGAGATATACGCTTGCGCATGATTGTATAAGTAGGCCCGATCCAAGATATATTTTTGATCCTTGTGCGGTTGTGAGATAGGCTCTGTTTTTTCAATTAGATTCTGTAAGGCGGACTCCATCAACTCTTTTCTCAGGGGGCCCCATGCCTCTTGTTTTAATTGTGTATAGTTCATACTTTCGGTCAAAGTCAGCCCTTTTATCCGCTGGAATAGAGCAACCCACGTAGTCAAATCGCACTTCAGGCTTCCAGAAGGGATTGCAAATTCCTTGAAGCCAACAGCTCCCGCATCTGTGGAAATAGCAAGAAGTCCATAGATATGTTCGACTTCGTTTCCAAGCTGCAGCTTATTAATAAGCTCATGGTCATATCGAAAACATTCTATTCGGGTAATCTTGACTGTTGCTTGCAGCAAAGCGATTTGAAGAGGGGGGTGATCCTGGCAAGTCTGGGCGGTTTCAATCGTCGTCATTCTCTCATTCATTGTGATTGACATCTTGTCACATCCTTAAACAAGTGTAATAGCTCGAAAAAGCAAAAATGACCTTCTCCGGAAACAGAGAAAGGTCATAGAAATTCAAAGTCATCGCCTCGCTCTTATCTCCCAGATTCGCTAGCCTAACACAGCGTCTCCGCAAGAATTAGCACCGTGCATTCCTTTGTTAACAAAGGTTTGTCGGTTGCCGGGTATCATCGGGCTAGTCCCTCCACCTACTCTTGATAAGAAAAATCAACCTATTCGATTACGTTCAATATTACTACAAAGCACTCTGTTGTCAAGGATAAAATTCAAGTCAAATATTTACAAAATTAATAAATGAAATAGTTAATCAATTTAATACAAGCTAACTATCATGAGGATAGATGACATCAAATTTTAGTGAAAGAAGGAGCGATCTTTATGAAACTAGTCGTAATGGGAGATTTGCATTATCACGAAATTGATGAAACAATTCCTGGTTGGTTAGAAGCACGGAATGAATTTTATGAAACTCTACTGGGACGATTTTTAGAATTGGAAGGTGATGCTCATATTTCCCTGGGGGATTTGACGAATTACGGGCATTCCTCGGAGCTTCGTGAAGTGTATGCGCTGCTGCGAGAAAGTGATAGAACGTTCTACCATGCTTTAGGTAACCATGATCTGTATGCTCAAACAAGAAGGGAAGTTCTCGAAATAACGGGACAACCTCGCTATCACGCTGTTGAAAATGAGAAAGCCGTGCTTGTCTTCCTGGATACAGCTAAAGAAATGGATTTTGAGGACTGGGGAGGCTGGGTCGACGAAGAACAATTGGCATGGTTTGAAGAGGTCATAACGGCATCGGGGACGAAACCAGTCTTAGTTTTTGCTCATCATCCGGTACATAACACGACAACCAATTCCGATAAAGACAAAGGCTCCATTCACCCAAGCATCGATATGTGGAAGATCTTAAGCAAGAAAGAAGGCGTAGGGATCTATTTTAACGGGCATACGCACATTGATTCTATTGTTAAGCAAAATAATTGGACGTTTGTTCAACTATCTGCTTGTCTTGATCAGCATGGTTTACGGATTGTAGACGTCGAACAAGATGAAATTCGGATTTCGGCTATTGATTTTACGGATGCAGCCCTGACAGGGAATGTTGAGATGTTATACAGCAATATGAACCATTTTAGACATAATGCCAGCGCACGCGGGACAGATTTAGAACGGGCGTGCATCGTCTCTTTGCGAATAGAAGCGGAACAACGATAGTTTCTGATCAGAGGAGGTCTTGATGGATGAAAAAGCTTAAGCAGGATGAAGGCGGAATGTTTTTTGAAAGATTAAGCACACACCGAATGGTGGCTTCCATCAAGGAGCCAAAACAAATCGAAATTGCCTTATCTCTTAAACACCAATTAAGCGGTGTATTCCTCTTAACGGGTCATATCGGCGTTATTAAAGGCTATGTAGATTTGTTCAATAAGCACCAGCTGCCGGTCTTTCTGCACTTGGAGAAAATAGGCGGTTTAAGTACCGACTCTTATGGTATGGACTACTTGGCCAAAGTAATTAAACCAACAGGCATTATTACGACGAAAACGAATGTTGTAAAAACAGCGAAAAAAATGGGCTTGCTGGCCATTCAACGCTTCTTCCTGGTTGATACGGAAGGCGTGGAGAACATTTTCAAAAGTCTTGCTCAAGTGGAGCCGGACATCATTGAAGTCATGCCGGCACGAATTCCGCAAATGATAGGAGAGATTAAGAAGTTCACGACGCTTCCCATTATTACAGGCGGTTTGGTGTACGAACGAAGCCAGGTTATGGATGGCTTTAAACACGGAGCAACGGCGGTATCTGCTTCCAAAACGGATTTATGGCGAGAGATCTATACGACAGAAGAAAACATTATTCGGAATATTGGTTGATGGAATAATTTTCATAATATTAATAACCACTTAACACTCATTTAATACTGGGCGATTATGATGAAGCCAGACAAGTAAATAGTAATAGGTTGGAGTAGTGGAGAAGCCTGATTAGCGGCCGACTTGAAGTCGGCGGTTGATTTAGGCTTCTTTCTTTTTGGATTCATACTAAAAAATCGGGAGGAACTACAAATGTTTAAGAAAAAATTAGTATCGATTCTTGCGGTAAGTTCAGTCATTATGCTTTCAGCATGCGGAACAGGTGGTGCGGGAGACAAGGCTGCTTCGGGTTCAGCCAATACGGCTTCCTCTCCACAAGGCAAAATCGTCATTAAATATTGGACGGCTAACGGTGGGAAAATTGAAGAAGCCAAACAGAACCTGGTGAAAAAGTTTAATGAGTCACAGAGCAAAATTGAAGTTCAGCAAGCCAACCAAGGCACCTACGATGATCTTCATGCAAAAGTGCAAGCGGCATTCGCTGCTGGGAACGCACCTGCCGTTTTTGACCTCGAGATTGCCTCTACCGGGATTTTCGCCCGCTCAGGCATGCTTGTAGATCTGACTCCTCTTGCAGCAAGGGATGAGGCACAAGTCAATATTAAGGATTTTAACCCTGGTCTTATGGGGAATGCATATATCGATGGCAAGCTGTATGGGATTCCATTTATGAGAAGCACCCCGATCTTTTACAAAAATGTCACGATGCTAAAAGATGCCGGTTTGGACCCTGCCGGTCCGAAAAACTGGAAGGAACTAGAGGAATATTCCCGCGTTCTGAAAGCAAAAGGGAAGACACCGATGACGATGGCCGTAGGCGTCTGGGAATATGAGGCGCTCGTTGCTCAAAGCGGTGGTAAGGTACTAAGCGAGGACGGCAAAAAAGCTGCTTTCAACTCCCCAGAAGGCGTGGCACCAGTAGAGTTTTGGAAGAAGATGTCCGATGACGGTTTGATCAAGTTTACGGTAGGAAAGACAGCAGGTGCTGACGCGGAGAAAGACTGGACCAACCAAATTTCCGCTTTCAAAATCGGATCTACGGCAGGCGTTTCAGCAAGCTTAGAGGTTGCGAAAGGAAATAACTTCGTAATGGCAACCGACTTTATGCCTGCTAATAAATCGTATGGAGTTCCAACAGGCGGATGCCAATTGGCCATCACGTCCAAGCAGAATGATGCTGAAAAAGAAGCGACTTGGGAGTTTGTGAAGTTCATGACATCCAAAGAAAACACGATCTATCAGCATAAATATGTTGGATACCTGCCTAACCGTCTATCTGCTTTGCAAAGCGATGAGCTGCAAAACTACTATAAAGAGTTCCCGCAATACAAAGTAGCTTCCGATCAATTACAGTATGCCGTCATGCGTCCGAACGCGAATGCCTACGCTGAAGTTTCAAAAACGATCATTGATGCTATGACGAAAGCCATCCTTGAAAAAGATGTCAAACCGCAAGATGCCATGAACGAGGCTGCGGAAAAAGCGAATAAATTGTTGAGCAAGTAATCCTGGTAAGGAGATGAACGTATGGCCAAGATCCAACTAGTCAATATTGGCAAAAAATATAAAGACGATACGATTATCAGCGGTCTGAATCTGACGATCAAAGATGGGTCATTTACCGTGCTGGTCGGCCCATCCGGCTGCGGCAAATCAACAACCTTGCGCATGATTGCAGGACTTGAAAAACAGACCGAAGGACAAATATGGATTGGCGACAAATGTGTAAATGATACGCAGCCTGGGCTTAGGGATGTCGCCATGGTTTTCCAAAACTATGCGTTATATCCGACCATGACTGTACGAGAAAACATCGAGTTCGGGCTCAAGAACAGAAAAGTACCCAAAATGGAGCGGGAAACCTTGATCCGCGATATCTGTGAAATCGTGGCGTTAACGCCTCATCTGGACAAAAAGCCGCAAAACTTATCCGGGGGCCAGCGTCAGAGGGTGGCGTTAGCCCGGGCGATGGTCAAGAAACCGAAGGTATTTATTTTGGATGAGCCGCTCTCCAATCTGGACGCCAAGCTGCGCAATCAGATGAGAACGGAGTTGATTCAGCTTCATAAAAGGCTGGGCAGCACGTTTGTTTATGTAACCCATGATCAAGTGGAAGCGATGTCGATGGGCGATGAGATCGTCGTTATGAATAAAGGAGTTATTCAGCAGTCGGATTCGCCGTTGAAGCTTTATAACGATCCGGTAAATGTTTTCACGGCACAGTTTATCGGTACTCCGGCTATGAATATTTTTGATTATGGCCATGTACAAGGATTAAAGGTGGAGGCAGCTTCGGAGATCGGGTATATCGGCTTCCGGGCTGAACATGTGGTGATGTCTCCGAAGGATCGCGCAGACGGGTTTGTTATGGAAGGTGAAATTATTACCAGAGAAAGCCTGGGAGCGGAAAATATTTATCAGATCGATTCACACATGGGCACCTTTTTCGTCAAAACCTTCCTTACCGCTTTGGAAACGAATGATCATATTAACGTATTGATTCCTTATGACCAGCTTTACTATTTTGACTTAGAGGGCCAAAGAATTCGCGACATATCCAGACATGTCCAACGTGAGAAAATCCTTGTTGCTGGCGGCGGTGTTTAATATGACCATATGGGGAAAACTGCGTCCGTACGCCATGGTGGCTCCAGCCATTACTGTGTTTTCGTTGTTTTTTATCTATCCGATCCTTTATATGATGTACCTGAGTGTGTATGATTGGAATTTTATTAGCCCTAACAAGAACTTTGTCGGGATGCAGAACTTTACGGATCTCTTAACGGAAAAAGAATTTATACAAGTAATAAACAACACATCCATCTATACCGTTTTGACGGTTACGTTCATCATTGGACTTTCCTTAATTTTGGCGCTTTGGCTGAATAAAACGGGTGTGTTTCAAAGTTTTGTGCAAGGAGCGATCTTCAGTCCGCATATCGTTTCTTGGGTATCCATTTCCATGATCTGGGCATGGGTGATGGATCCGCAGTATGGTTTATTAAACTGGTTTATCGGTTTGTTCGGCTTTGCCAAGCTCGCCTGGCTCTCCTCGCAAAAGACATCTCTGATTTCGTTAGTTATCGTCGCTGTTTGGAAGGGACTTGGCTACAATACCTTGGTGTTTATCGCCGGATTGCAAAGCATACCGAAGGACATCTACGAAGCGGCAGCACTGGATCGATCCAAACCTTGGACGACTTTTTACAAGTTGATCCTTCCGATGCTTTCGCCTACCATCTTTTTCCTCGTGATCATCAATATGATTGGATCTTTTCAGGTTTTTGAGACGATCGCGATCATGACGCAAGGTGGGCCGGTTAACACAACGAATACCCTTGTTTATTACATATACGAATACGGTTTCCGGTTCTTTAAAATTGGTTACGCCTCTGCGGCGGGAGTCATCCTGTTGTTCATTGTCGGCGTGTTAACCATCATCTACTTTAAACTGATGTCCAAACGCGTACATTATCAATAAAAGGAAGTGACTCCATTGAAAGCTGAACAGATCATGGAAGCGGATCGCACGTTGTTATATGTAAACAGCAAAGAAGAAATTGCATCAAAAATACTTCAATATATAACTCGTGCAATAAGCGTGATTGGCATGATTGCGTTAGTCCTCATTTTTGCAATGCCATTCATATGGATGCTCTCTACTTCTCTTAAAACGCTGCCTGAAACGATGATTTTTCCGCCGAATTGGATCCCAAAACAGTTCATTTGGAGCAATTACGCCAAAGCTTGGGGATCAGGCCCATTCTTGCACTATATTTCGAACAGTATCATCATCTCGATCAGTATTCTCGTTTTGCAGATGCTTACGATTATTCCGGCGGCTTATGCCTTTGCTCGTTATAAGTTTAAAGCGTCGGGAATTTTGTTCGGCATGGTGATGGTGACCTTAATGATCCCGTCGCAATTAATTTTCTTGCCTGTTTATTTGCAGTTGAGTGCATGGAAGCTGTTGAATACGCATCTTGCGCTTATTCTTCCCTTCGCGTCCAGCGCCTTCGGCATTTTCCTCCTGCGGCAATCGTTTAAACAAGTGCAGGAAGAATTGATTGAAGCAGCGCGGCTCGATAGCGCCAAAGAGTGGCAAATTATTGTGAAATTAATGGTGCCTATGGCGAAGCCGGTGCTGGCGACCTTTGCTTTGTTCAGCTTTATCGCGCATTGGAACGATTATTTCTGGCCGCTTGTTATGACGACAGACGATGTTGCGCGGACGCTGCCTCTAGGGATTGCCAAGATCCGGGAAGAAGAAGGGGTCGCGAATTGGAACGTGCTTATGGCAGGGAATATGATTCTGGTAACGCCAATTCTCATTGCTTTCTTTTTTGCACAAAGACATATTATTCGGGCTTTCGTGTATACCGGGGTCAAATAATCCGTTGAAAATTAGATAGGATGGCGAGGGAGGCGTGATCCATTGGGATCATGCCTTTTTCTTTTGAAATCGATGAGCATGTGATTTTTATCACATACATCTCTTTTACTGAAAGCTACAATAAAAGCATAAAAGAAAAAGGAGATGGTTCGGATGATGAAGTGGCTCAGAGAGAATAAGTACGCAGCAATGTTATTGACACTCGTTCGGTTGTATGTAGGGTGGGCATGGATGGTAGCCGGATGGCACAAAATAACCGGCGAAAAGGCATTTGACGCTACAGGCTACTTGAAAGGTGCCATCGCGAAACCGGTTCTTGAGACAGGTACAACGGATTTAGTCTATGGCAACTTTGTAGCTTTCTTGAAAAACTTCGCGCTTCCACACGTTGGCATCTTCAATGTAGTCATTCCTTGGGGAGAATTATTGGTTGGTTTGGGGCTTTTGTTGGGAGCTTTGACAACAACAGCGATTTTCTTCGGACTAATCATGAACTTCATGTATATGTTCGCAGGAACAGTTAGCACGAATCCTTGGTTAGTGCTGCTTGGTTTCATTGTCTTTGCAGCTGGTGCCAATGCGGGGAAATTTGGGGTAGATCACTTAATCTTACCGTATTTGCACAAATGGTTCGATAAGATCGTTAACAGGTTTCATTTAACATTTAAGCTTAGATAACATGAGGGTAGAATCAAATGAACAAAATTCAGCAAAGCGCCTGTTCTTCCACTCATAGATGGAGAGAAGATCAGGTGCTTTCATATAAATAACTTGGGAGGGATCAGGCATGGAGGTTAATGTGGGAAGTCGCCCTATCGGACTCGCGTCTTCAAATCCAGCCAAGCTTGCTTATGCAACGGACCGTTTGGCCGATGAACATGAACAATTGCGAAGACAATTACGGAGTCTCGAAGCGAGTGCCAAAGAAGTGAGCTGGATCGATGATACGGCGGAAGGCATGCACATTCTTCAGGATTTAAGACGGAAGGCAGCGCATTTCGAGGAGGAGCTGGAGCGGCATGCCGCGTGGGAAGAACAGGAGTTGTACCCTTTCCTGATCAACTACTTTCATAGTCAGCAAGCGCCTACGATCATGCCATCCTTTTGGGTTCTGGAAAAAGATCATCAATTGGGTGTTTCATTTCTTCATTCGTTCAAGGAGGCCGTTGTCGATATAACGCCTATTTTCAATAAAAAGCAGTTAACCGAAACGGCCTCATACCTCCTGCAGGCGTGTTTGATATTAAATGATCATCTCACCATGGAAGAACAGTTTGTTCTGCCTTTAACGGATAGGGTGCTAATGGATCTGGAATCCTTCTTTTCATAGGAGAAATGTGGCGAGGAGATTGGGGCTATTACAGGCTATTACATTCTGCATATTTCTAACGGACAGTTTTCACAATGACAAATATTTCGCAGATAGTCTACATTTTTAATAACAATTTGACCATTGCGATAGGTAATCGCATCTTCTTTCCTCATTTCGCTTAACATCCGGTTGACACCTTCGCGTGTAGAACCAATCATATCCGCCATTTCGGTGTTGCTAAGCTTATAATCGATCAAGGTATGCTCGCCTGAAGGAACGCCATAGGAGTTACTAAGTCTTATTAACAAAGAACAAAGCGCCCCGGGCTTCCCATACATCATTAAATCGCGAAATTTGGTTTCGGTCATCCGGTGCATGAGCCCCATCCATTTCATGAATTCAATAGCCAGATCACTGTGCTGCTGCAGCAGGTCCTCAAGATCTTTGCGCATAATGACCCCAACTTTGCAGTCAGCGGTAACTTCGGCACTGAAGTTTTGCACGGAATTCTGAAAGGGGTCTATTTGCCCGAATAAGTCACCCGTTTGATGCAAATGCAAGATGAGGTTTTTGCCTGTTTCTGATGTTTTGGTGATGCGGACTCCGCCTTGGAAGACGTAGAACAATCGGTCTGCCGGTTCACCTTCCCAGAACAGGTACTCGCCTTTTTTGGCCAGCTTCATCTGCATAGCGTTTTTCAATCTATCTAAATTAGTCTCAGAGAAAAATTTCATCATAGTGGATCAGCTCCTCCACGGTTTTTGGCTATCTTCATGATAGTCTTTTTTAACACTTTTGTTTATCAGGAGATTCACTGATTTATGAATTCATTTCCTGATACGGAAATCAGGGTTTTCCCTGACAGACAAGTAAGATGGAACCGTCTACAATGGTAGTAGAAGCGATTTCGTACGGATTCATAAAGATTGGAAGTGGTATAATGGCAGCCGGTCAAGTGAACATCATGGATGTTTTAACACGACTTCGAGATATGACGTCAAGCGATTTCGTCGCATTGGCTCCTTTCGTCGATCAGCCAGCGCGTAGGCGTTGGATGTACATATTGGGCAACAAAAATGATCGCTGTCAGCAAATGGTCATCAAAATGGGGGAAGGGCTCGCGGGCGTAGCCTTGCGGCTGGGCAGATGGGTTAAACTCGATGCGGCCAATCCGAGAGCAGTGGAAGAAAGGCGCGAATGCCCCGTCATGCTTGCCGAGCAATTGCAGACTGCTGCCGCATTCCCGCTCATCATGGGTCCTTCTACTTCTACTGGGATGAAGGGACTGCTTTTTATCGGAAGACGCACGGACCAGAGCTATGAAGAAAACGATATAAAAGCCATTCTGGATAACCTCGAAAGGTTGGTAACCTATATAGAGAGACCTTGCAAGGAAGCCTCACGATGAATGGCATTTCTGGATGAGGTTTTTTTTGCTATGATGGGAAAAGGAATGGAATGAAATGAAATGAAATGGAAGCTTAAACCGCGGAGTTGCCGCTGAAAGGGGGAAGCAAATGCTAAAGATTCTGGTTGTGGATGACCATGCCATCGTAAGATCAGGGCTTGTTATGCTGCTAAACGGCAAGCATGATATGGAAGTGGTCGGCGAAGCCGCCGCTGGTGAAGAAGGCATTCAGGCCGCCCGGATGCTTACACCGGATGTCGTGTTAATGGATCTAAGCATGCCTCCAGGTATGGACGGACTTACTGCGACTGAAAAATTAAAGCAATTGATGCCAGACATGGCAATTTTGATTCTCACGATGCATGATGACGATGAGTACTTGTTCAGGGCTATACACGTTGGGGCCTCCGGTTATATTTTGAAAAGCGCTCCGCATGAAGAATTATTGACAGCCATTCGCTCCGTTGCGGCAGGAGATGCTTATTTATATCCGACGGCTACCAAAAGGCTGATGAACGAATACATGGAGCGCATGAAGAGCGGGGAGAATTCCGGCCCGTATGAATCGCTTTCCGAGCGTGAAAAGGAAGTTCTAGCGCGCATTGCGAAAGGTTTCTCCAATAAAGAAATTGCTGAGCAATTGGTAATTAGTGTAAAGACGGTTGAATCGCATAAAAGCAATGTGATGGAAAAGTTAGCGTTAAAAACACGCCCGGAATTAGTGAGATATGCGGCTAAGAAGGGGCTGTTGAACTTTGAATAAGGAGCATATGCCGGAATCCGAGCTATTGCAGGACTTGAAACAATCCCTTAAGCAGCTATCTGATGTGAAGTTTGCGCTTGATGAGTCTTCCATCGTTGCTGGTACTGATGCCAAAGGCAAGATTCTTTATGTCAATGATAAGTTTTGTAAAATCTCGCAATACGACAGGTCCGAACTCCTTGGCAAAGACCATCGGATTATTAATTCCGGTTATCATGATAAAGCGTTCATGGCGGATTTATGGGCAACGATTTCTGCAGGCAAGGTCTGGCACGGTGAGATCAAAAATAGAGCCAAAGACGGTACATTCTATTGGGTCGATACGACGATTGTCCCTTTTGTGGATGATCAAGGCCGGGCTTATCAATACTTAGCGATCCGTAATGAAGTAACGCAATTGAAGCGGGTAGAGGAAGAGCTGCAGCTGATGATGTCACAGGTCATGCAGATTCAAGAGGAGGAACGCAGGAAATTCTCGCGAGAATTGCATGATGGCATTGGGCAAAGCCTGTTCTCTTTGTTGATCCAAATGGACCGGCTCATTGGAGACGAACCGGAATCCGAGATAGGGCATCTCCGGCAAAATGTTTCAGCCATCATCGAAGAGGTGCGCAGTCTGGCTTGGAAAATTCGGCCATCCGTTTTGGATGATCTCGGCGTTGTTCCTGCCATTCGCACGCATATCGAGAACTACACGGATCACTATGGCATTCGAGTGAAACTGGATAGCAATTTACGTAAGAGATTAGGAGTCCTAGAGGAGACTACGATCTATAGAGTTATTCAGGAGGCTCTTACCAACATTGCGAAATATGCGGATGTGTCGGAGGCTAGTGTCCTTGTACATGAGAAGGAATCAGCTGTAGAAGTGGAGATCTCGGATAAGGGAAAAGGCTTCGAAAGAGGGCGGAATTCTAAAGGCGTCGGCCTTTTTAGCATGGAGGAAAGAGCAAAAAGTATCGGAGGCAAGCTGGATATTCTCTCTGAAATGGGGAAAGGCACGAGAGTGCGGTTAATTATTCCCCGTAAGGTTGATTGATTTAACTGTGGGGGAACTACAGTCCCTTATTTCTCTGAAAGGGCATGTTTTTCACAGGCGAGGGGAACTACAAGCCTCTATTTCGCTGGTTTCAGCTGAAAAACGAGCTATGGCGGAGAAATAAGACCTTGTAGTTCCGCTCAGATGGAAAAATGCTCGTTTTTCTCCGAATAGCGAACCCCAGTTCCCTTACTTAGTCTGCCGGCCTCGCACTAAGTGACTAATCTGCTCTGTGTGACAGCCTCGCACCAAGTGACAAATCCGCTCCGCATGCCGGCCTCGCACCAAGTGACTAATCTGCTCTGTGTGACAGCCACGAACCAATTGACCAATCTGCTCTGTGTGACAGCCACGCACCAATTGACCAATCTGCTCTGTGTGACAGCCACGCACCAATTGACTAATCTGCTCTGTGTGACTACCTCGCACCAAGTGACTAATCCGCTCCGCATGCCGGCCTCGCACCAAGTGACTAATCCGCTCCGCATGCTCGCCTCGCACCAAGTGACTAATCTGCTCTGTGTGACAGCCACGCACCAAGTAACCACTCAGCTCCGCACGACCGCCTCGCTCCACGGATCCTCGCACTTATGTTTATGTTGTACTCTGTACAACATAAAACAGCTTTTAACCCCACCACCCCGATCTTCATTGCACAAAGTACAATGAATTCAACCCAAATAGCGCGAAAACTGCGCTATCCTGCCCAAATCGTTGCACAGAGTACAACGTAGAAGGAGGCAGCAGCCGATTCGAGGCCTCTATGCTGCACAAAGTGCAACATAGAGGAGGCCTTGGCCAATACTCTTCAGCTAACTCTCTTTTTGATCGAATCGTCTATGATTATGGATGGAATCCCCCATTATTAATTTCAATAATTGGAGTATCTTTAATGAAAGTAGAAGCCCCTTCTCTGTTATTACCTCGTACATATACTTCCGAGTTTCATGAAAACGTTACCAAAACACCTAAGATTTCGTGGGGGTTTTACCGCCGCCATGCTTCGGCGACACCGCGCGCGGTTGGAAACTGCTAATCCACATATATGCCATTCCTATTTTCTGTGAAGGGGGTGATGATAGCCCGCTCATTGTCCAACTCGTAAGGAAAGATGTTCTTAGACTGGCCAATCGAAAATATGCCATGGAGGTGTCGATTCTCTTGCGTAAAAAGGGTAATCAGATTTCGCTAGTGTTAATCTTAGCGCTGTTTTTTAATGTGCTCATGATCTGCCCTGATAACGTTCCGACGGTATCAGCGGAAAGCGGAAGTTCTTCAGTCACGGATAATAGTTATGAACCCGTTTCGGTTTTTGATAAAGACTTTACTACCACGCCTCTAGGATTAACAGGCTCCGATCTTGGATTCGATTACTCCTCCTATACGTCAGGCTCGGCTTCGGCCGTCATTGAAGCAGATCCCTATACAGGGACTCGAGCTCTTCATCTGAAAGCAAATGGTATTGTTACGGATGGAGCATTAAGAAATGAATTTCAAATCAGCAAGACGTTCGGAGAGCCCTATACAGGAACAATTTCTACGGAAATTACGTTCATGCAGACTGGCGCGAAAAAGGATGATCGCATCATTCAGTTTTTTCCATCATCCGGCACAACGTTCCTGGTTGGAGCAGGTGTGACGGCGAGCAAAGGTTTGGGCTACCTTTTATCGACAGCGCCTTCAGGTTCGTTAGGTGCGTATGAGCTAGGAGAATGGCATACCATTCGCTTGGATTTTAATACAGTTTCCCAAAAATACAGCTTGTACTACGATGGGAATATTGTGCAAGCCCGCAACAATATGAACAAAAGTCTCCCCATCTATAATCTCAGGAGATTGGTTATTGCTGCGCCCGGCACTTCCGGGGATCTTTGGATTCGTGGCGTTAGAGTCACTCATTCACCCTTCATGCCAGAGCCACCGGCACCAAAAATCGTTACTTCCGGATCGCGTAACTCACGCGTCATGTGGACATCGGAGCACTATGCCTATGCATCAAAGTACCGGCTTCGCATTAAGCTGAAGGGCGAGTCGGACTGGAGGCCGATCGGGAATGCGACAACCTTGTATAAAGATTATACGGGAACCAATCTTATTCCGGCTTCCGATATTAACGCCTATTACGACATTGCGAAATCCGCATCTACACCATTAGTAAATGGTCAACCGTATACGTTAGGTTTATCTGTTGTTACGCGCGATGAATCAGGTGTATACAACAATGGCGTGCCAAGAGATTTTGAAAGTAAAATAACGGAATTTGATGGTACGCCTTATGCAACAACACCGCTCCCGACACCGGATACAAGCGTGGTTGGGGAACTCACATCCTATGCGAATTATTATGGATATATGTGGAAGCTGCAAGCGGGTTTGACGATAGGGGACTATCCATTTGCAGATAATACCTTAATCCAGTTCGCAGAAATTCCTAGTAAATATGCAAGCATGGAACGAATCGTTACCACGCACAAAGACGTGATGAGATACCCCTTGGGCGCTGATGGTGCCGTGCAAAACCAGATCATCGGCTTCAATGCGAAGGACAAAACGACCGTCTATGTGGCAATTGATAAAAACGCAATCCTGCCCGCATGGCTGACCGATTGGACCAACACCGGTGATGTGATTAAGATGACAGGTGCGACATCGGGATACACATTTAATATTTATAAAAAGAGTTTCGCCGCCGGTTCTTCCGTGTTGCTCGGCTATAACGATTACGCGAATTTCGATCTGTCCCAGAACGCCGGCTATTTTGCAATGGTAGAAAGAGCTACAACGGGATTAAAGCTAAATCCAGTGACGGAATGGGTCAACACATCCGCGTATGCATTAACAGGTTCAGTTAGCGAGAGTGTCTATTTATCGGTGTATCAAAATAAAACGCCTATTACGCTTCCGAATAATGGATTTATTAACGGAGGGAGCTTCGAACTGAATGTAAACCTGGTACCCGGTGCCAATTTATTTGAAGTTTATGCAAAACGTGATAAATCAACGTTCTTCGATCGTGTCGATGCCACAATCAATCAGGACAGTATTATTCCCGATATTCGCATTGCAACGCCTCCTACCACAGTTAGAGATGCCGTCTATACGCTTACAGGCTCGTTAAGTAAAGCAGCGAGATTAACCATTAAATTAAATGGCGAAAGTGTTGTGGATTCTGTTTATCAGCAAGCAGATGCGTTTTTCTCATATCCATTAACTTTACAAGAGGGAAATAACGCAATAGAAGTTTCTACTGTCGATTTAGCTGGTAATACCAATAAAGCCAGTTACACAATTGCTTACATATTCTGGGCAGGACAAGGTGCAATCCATGATTTGAACGGAAATCTTGTACATACACTAGAGCCTTCAAAGGATATCTATGCCGAAAAGAAAGTCGTCAACACAACGGGGGCAGATAAACAGCTTACGTTATGGTTTGTTCTGTATAATGCCGACAATGCGATGATTGATTTTGCCTCTTCGGTTGCGGAGCTTAAGCCTGGAGAAACAAGGACTTTAGGTGCTGGATTCACGCTTCCGGCTGAAGTCACGAATTATAAAGTCAAAGTATTCATTTGGGACAGCTCGAATAATATTGTCGGACAAAGCCCGCTCGCTGAGGAGCTCGTCGTGCAGTAATTATTGATTAGGAGGAAAGCATCATGAAGAAAGCCCTAACGTTAGGGATAAGCTTTTTACTCATGTTGAATGTTCTGCTATTGCCTGCAGCGACCGTTGTGAATGCTGCCGCATCGACATCCAGTAACCAAACCCAGGTGACAGCACCGATAGATGCAGCTGCGATTGCCAATGACGGCAGTGTTGAACTGTCGTGGTCCCCTGTATCCGGCGCAACTACGTATGCTGTAAAAAGAAGTACGGAAAGCGGCGGCACTTTTACGACGTTAAGCAGTTCTTTAACTGCGTCTTCGTATGTGGATACAAGCGTTACGAATGGCACTATTTACTACTACATTGTTACTGCGTTGGGCGCAAACGGAGAGATTAACGCCAGTGAGGAAATTGTTGCAAATCCTGCTATGGTTTTGACCGTGGCTCAGAACGGAACCGGTGATTTCTCCAGTATTAAATCTGCTCTTGAATCGATCCCCAGCAACAACACATCTCGTAAGATTATCTACATCAAAGAAGGTTCATATAACGAAAAAATTTCTGTTACTGTGCCCTATGTTGCTTTAATTGGCGCAGGTAAAGATAAAACGAAAATCTTTTATAACGACAATGAATTCACACCGACCTCGAGCGGCGCGACCTCAACTTTGGCGGCTTTAGATACGGCGACGCTTACAGTTGGAGGAACGAAGGATCGTACGGATGGCACAAGAGCTGCAGCGACTAACTTTTATGCAGCCAACTTAACCATCGAGAACTCCTCCGACGTTACGAAAGGCCGGGCATTGGCAGCACGTGTCATTGCAGATCAAGTTGTCTTTGAAAATGTCCGATTTGTCGGTTACCAAGACACGCTTTACACAGGCGTCACTTATTACGACAAAAGCAGCAGGCAATATTATCGCAATTGCGAGATCAAGGGTTCCGTTGACTTTATTTATGGACCGGCAACTGCGGCTGTTTTTGACCACTCTGACATTATAAGTATAAACGGTTCTTCGCGTTCCGGAGGGTACATCACAGCTGCAGCTACGCAGAATCCAACCGGCGATCTTCCCGGTATCGTGTTTATGAACTCCCGTCTATTGAAAGACGCTACTACACAGGGGAAACATTATTTAGGCCGCCCTTGGCAGGACCAACCAACGGTGCGATTTATCAATACATGGATGGATGATCATATTCACCCGGACGGTTGGACGGTAATGACGGATAATCTTACCTACCATTATTCCGAGTACAACAGCTCAGGACCTGGAGCAAGTCCATCCACGCGCAAGTTGCAGGATGATACCGATCCTAGCCATTTTGCCATGACAGCGGAACAGGCTAGCCAATTCACGATACCCTGGATATTTGGAGGATGGGACCCGAGCCAGAGAATCATTTATCCAAAACTGTTTGAATCCGTGGTGCCAATAGTAAATCCTGCACGGCCAGATGGAACTTTGGGCGCTTATACCAAACCAGTTCTCGTTTACATGGAAGTAAATAACGAGGCTCCTGCGGCGAATCGCGTACAGTACCGTATCGATGGCGGACAATGGGCATTTTATACCAAAGAATTCGCAGTAAGCGATACGGGTACACATCGTATAGAATATCGTTATGTTGACGCTTTAGGGACTCCAAGCACAAGTGCAATAACTTCGCTTAAAATAAATCCTGCTGAACAGGCAAGAGTACCGGCATTCCCTGGTGCTGAAGGCGGCGGGATGTATGTAACAGGCGGACGCGGTGGCTCCGTGTATGTGGTGAATAACCTGTTGGATTATGCGGATGGCACGCCTGCTATCCCGGGCTCGTTTCGTGATGCGGTGAGTCAGCCGAACCGGATGATCATTTTCAGTGTTTCCGGCGTCATCCATTTGGCCAGACCTCTGACTATCGGTCAACCCAATCTTACGATTGCCGGTCAAACCGCCCCGGGCGACGGTATCGCCCTTAGCGGTTATGCGGTGAAAGTTGGCAGTGGAACAAGTACCGCTGGAGGCAATATTATTGTCAGATATATGCGATTCTGGGGCGGCGAAGTTGAACTGGATGATACGTTCAACATCACGGGAGATAACGTCATTGTCGATCACGTTTCAGGGAGTTGGAGTACGGATGAATTATTCTCTTCCGAGAATAACAAAAATTTTACGCTCCAATGGAGTTTCATCACGAACAGTTTAAACCACTCCATTCACACGAAAGGCCCTCATGGCTACGGTGGGATCTGGGGAGGGTCGAATATTACATTTGCCCATAATTTAATTACGAACCATATTAACCGTAACGTTCGGTTTGCAAGGGCGACGGATATCGTGAATTATCCCCAGAAGATTGACTATCGGAACAACGTTATTTATAACTGGGGCGGCAATACGGCATACGGTGGGGAAATGGCAACAGGGATTAATATGATCAACAATTACTATAAGCCAGGACCTAACACGTATAGCGCTTTTAACCGAATTGTCGCGCCTTCGGCTGGCGATGCTGGTGGGGGAGCCTTTTATGTCAATGGAAACTATGTGGTAGGCGATCCTGAAGTATCAGCTAATAACTTGGTGAAAAATGCGAATGGCTCTTATAAAGCAATTAACCCGGATTCAACATTTACGCTCAAAACAACGCCTTTCATCTACCCGGACGCGAATGATCTGGTTGGAGGACCAACGACGACTGATACGGCTGAAGCGGCCTATGAGAAAGTGCTGCAACATGGCGGGGCTTCGCTTCCGAAGCGGGATTCGCTTGATGCTCGTATCGTTGGTGAGGTAAAGAACGGAACCGGAAGAACCGTCAACAAGATTGCGTACGATGGTGGCTTGCCGGAATTGTTGTCGGCCCCTGCACCAATTGATACGGACGGTGACGGAATGCCGGATGAATGGGAGCTTGCCAATGGATTAGATCCAAATGATAACGGTCTAGATGCTGCTGGAAATAAAATCTCAGGCAACGTCAACGGCAGTTTCGGGGATATCAACGGGAACGGTTATACCAATATTGAGGATTACATCAATTCATTGGCCGATGTACCTGTGCCACTGAATCCAGCTGTTTCTATCGAGACACCGGTTATGCACCAAGCTTACCTCCTGAACGACCCGATCAGCATTCGTGCAGCAGCAGCGGGCGCCAGCGGAAAATCGATAGCCAAAGTGATTTTTTATGATGCCGATAAGAAGATTAGTGAAGATGTAAGCGAACCTTTCGAGTTTACTTGGGAGAACGCTCCGGAAGGTCAGCATTACATTTATGCAAGAGCAATCGATAATAACGGGGTAACGACCTTGTCAGATGCTGTCATTATCTACGTGAACGGACCTGAAAACTTGGAGTCCTGGGTGTCTCAGGATATTGGCACTGTTAAAATTCCAGGAACCGCCAACCTATCCGGTAATGTGTACAAAGTGAAGGGTTCTGGCGAAATCAACATCAAGGGTACAACAGACTCATTCCATTATGCCTATAAACCAGTTAAAGGCAACTTTGAAATTTATGCGAATGTCGCCTATGAGTCGGAATACGATGATGATGTTAAGACCGGGTTTATGATGCGTGAGAGCCTAGAGCCATCATCGAAGGCAACCGGGGTCTTCTTGTCTACAGATCCAACCGATGATTTTAGCGTCGATACGAGCGGTAGAAAGATTTCAGTCATAAACCGCAGTAAAACCGGGGGCGGGTATACCGAGCAGTTGCGAAGAAGTACGACCTTGAAAGCGCCATACTGGATCAAACTTGAACGCAAAGAAAACACAGTATCCGGTTACGTTTCGAAGGATGGCTTGGATTGGTCTTTGGTCGCTTCAAATGTTGTTGATTATGGGGAGACGGTTTATGTCGGCATGGCCGTGGACGGAGCAAAAAAAACCACAAACATTGATTATTTAATGTCGGCCAGCTTTACGAACCTTCATTTGTCATCTTCGCCGCAGTTTACTCTTGATAATGCTGCAAGCGAAAGTGTTGAGATCCCGGACTATACCCTCTCGGGGACTGTCACAGATCGTGCGAAAATAGCTGTAAGCAATAACGGAGTTTCGGTCGTGGATGCCGTATATTCAGAAGCGGGTGAGCCTTTTTCTAAAAAAATCACCTTAAACGAAGGTGTTAACTCGATTGTCGTATCGGCATCGAATGAAGAGCTGTTTGGCAACGTTTCAAGCTCCAAGACGATTGTGGTTACTTATCATAAGGCCGCAGTCATATTTACACCTTCTGTCGATATCCCTAAAGTTGTTGATTCACCAGCCTATTCATTATTAGGCAGTATTAATAGGGATGCGAACGTAACGGTCAAAGTCAACGGTACGGACGTTCTCAACAATGTTAGAACATTAAATAACGTGACGTTAACTGTTCCTATGACTTTGAAGGAAGGCATGAACATAATTGAAGTAAAAAGTGTTGATGATTATCAAAACGTTGGCCTACAAACTTATCAAGTGAATTATGTGAGAAACTGGGGAGACCAGCTGTTTGGCATGAAAGACTTATCTCTGACAGATCGTAGTGGGAATGCGGTATCCGGTCTAATTGGTTCCACCGATGTTGTAGTGAGCATGTCTGTTCAAAATAATTCGGCAATAGGTCAGAACGGTGTTCTTGTCCTTGGGTTGTTCGACCAGCAAAACCGGATGGTCTGGTATTCCTTTGTGTCAAGTTCGTTCTCCGCTGGTGAAGATAAGCAAATGAAGGCCATTATGAGGGTTCCTGATATTGTGATGGGCTACAAACTAAAAGCTTTTGTCTGGAATAACACATCCAGTCGAATCAGAATCTCAAACGAGATTATCATTCCTTAGAGTTGTTATTTTTATCATGCGATGGGAGACGTAGGGAGGGTAGTTAGTGGCATCCCTTTCTATGTCTTCTTATTCCGAGGAGGATTATGCTTGAAAAGTTTGCGAAATTGGACGATTGTAATACTCGCCGTTATGGTGTGTGCGGGCGCGATGATTTTGTCCGCAGTGGCTTCTGCAGCTGACGTTCGTGCAACGTATAATGAACAAGATGGCCGAGTGATCATCTCCGGCCAATTAAGCTCGGAGGCAGGTAAGCTCATCAGCTTGCAAGTAATTAATCCACTGAATCAGTTGGATTTATTAGACCAAACCGCAATTGGCGCAGACGGCTTATACCAATTCAGCTATGTGTTGAAGCAAAAAATAAATGGTACCTATTTTGTTAATGTCAATGTGGAACGGTCGGATCAAGTGCTTGGTACAACATTTGAGGTGAAGTCATTTACAACACCGGATCGTGATAGCGATAATCCTCCGAATTCGAATGTGGGGATAGGAGGAGCTGTGGTAAAGTCTACCCCGCACGTTGTGGTGGATCAGACTGGTGCAATCGTTTCGGCTAAGTTGGATAAGGAAGCGGTGGACAAAGCTTTTTCGACCGGCGATAGCCATTTGGTTGTTGAGATCCAACCTGTCGAAGGCGCCAAACAATATCAATTGTATGCACCGGCAAGTATGTTCTTAACGGCTGCTGAGCAACAATTGACGATTGTAACGGAGTTTGGATCGCTAGCGATTCCTAACGGACTATTAAGTAATGTCGATCTTCATTCAGCCACAGAAGTCCGTTTTGTCATAGCTAGTGCTGACAGGAGCAGCATTCCGGACGAGATGAAAGGTCAAATCGGTCAACGACCCGTCCTTGAACTCAGCATCTTAGTCGACGGAAACCCAGTAACCTTTAATAATCCTAGTATGGCAGTTACTGTTGCAATTCCGTATCAACCTACAGAAGAAGAATTGAAAAATCCTGAGCATATTGTCGTATGGTATTTCGATCATGCGGGTGAAGCTCATGCCGTTCCAAGCGGGAAATATGAGGCTTCAACAGGGACAGTGACCTTTAAAACCACACATTTCAGTACATTTGCTGTAGGATATCAGCAAAAGAGTTTTGCCGACTTGAATGCGGTTGAGTGGGCGAGAAAGGGGATTGAAGTGATGGCATCCAAGGGAATTATATCCGGCACTTCGGATACGTCATTTCAACCAGCGGCGAATATAAGTCGCGCTGATTTCATGATGTTGTTAACGAAATCTTTCGATTTTAACGCCGATGTGACGACGAACTTCCGTGACGTGCACCCCATTGACTACTACTATGAAGCGGTTGGAATCGCCAAGCAGCTTGGCTTAGCAGAAGGTCAAGGGGACGGGGCATTTCATCCGAATGAACAAATCTCCAGGCAGGACATGATGGTGCTTCTTGCAAGAGCAATGGGCGCAGCCGGCATGGAGATTGCCAAAGGTGCGGCAAGTGATCTTGAAGCGTTTAGCGACAAGTCGTATGTAGCTTCATACGCGGTAAATGATATTGCTGCATTGATGAAGAGCGGATTTGTGGAAGGCAGCGGAAGCATGCTGAATCCGAGCGGCTATGCGACAAGAGCGGAAGCGGCTGTATTGCTCTATAGGATTTATAACAAACAACAAAATCAAACTGTGGTCCCAGATGCTCCGGATATTTATTTTGAGCGATGAGATCGAACATAGGGGAGGGTGCCGAGCAGATGCTGCTTGGCACTTTTTTCTGCGAAGGGGAACTAAACCTTTATCCGGAATTCAAATCATAATACAGCAACATTTTATCGTAATCTGGCAAAACATATAGCGTTTGGGTTTTGTTAAGCTATCCTTAAGGTATGACCAAAAAAACGATTATGACAAGGAGTCATTATGAAAACTCACAAAGCTGGGGAAAATAAGGAGCTCAAATTATGGTACCGGGAGCCTGCAAAACAATGGACGGAAGCATTGCCGATCGGGAACGGCCGCTTGGGCGGAATGGTTTTTGGCCAGGTCAAGGAGGAAAAAATTCAGCTAAACGAAGATTCCATCTGGTACGGCGGACCAAAAGAGGGAGAAAATCCGGATGCGCTGCAGCAGCTCCCTCACATTCGCAAGCTGTTGTTTGACGGGGATGTGGAGAAGGCAACCTATCTGACCAGGATGTCTATGTTTTCTACGCCCAAATATTATAATCCGTATCAGCCTCTTGGAGAGATGAAGTTGTTTTTCACGGATATGCAAGGGGATGTCCAAGCTTATCTGCGTGAATTGGACTTGCAGACAGGGATAACTCGGGTAGCTTTTAATGTTGGCGAAATAACTTATAACAGAGAAATATTCACAAGCTATCCGGATCAGGTGATGGTAATTCATTTGACTTGCAGCAAGCCTGGCGGTCTAACCTTCTGTGTGAATTTAAATCGGCGTCCTTATGAGGGAGATAGTTATGCACGGACCTCGGACAGCATTGTCATGAACGGAGAATGCGGCAGAGACGGTGTGGAGTTTAGCGGAGTGCTCAAAGCAAAAGCTCCGGACGGCGTGATTCAGACGATTGGCGATTTTATTTCCGTGGAAGGCGCTTCGGAAGTAACGCTTATGTTTGCAGCGGGGAGTACCTTCCGAGAGGCTGATCCCGAAGCGGCCTGCTTGCAGCAGCTTGAGAAAGCAGGAGCTTACACGTATTCGGAGCTAAAACAAAGACACCTCGACGATTACAAAACGTTGTTTAACCGCGTTCAATTTAGCTTGTCAGCCTCGGACGAGGAACAGCCATTGGCAACGGACGAACTTATGAAAGCCGTAGTGGAGGGGAATCCGAAGCATAGAAAGAGGCTTGCGGAGTTATACTTTCAGTATGGCCGCTATTTGACCATTGCGAGTTCCCGTCCTGGAAGTCTGCCATCCAACCTGCAAGGGATCTGGAATGACAGCTTCACGCCTCCGTGGGAGTCAAAATATACGATTAATATTAATACTCAAATGAATTATTGGCCGGTTGAGGTTTGCGGGTTATCGGAATGCCATGAACCGCTGTTTGATATGGTTGAAAGAATGCGAGTCAAAGGGAGAATAACGGCGAAGACGCTTTACGGCTGCAGAGGTTTCGTCTCCCATCACAATACGAATATATGGGCTGAAACTCGTCCTGAGGGCATCCTCGCAACAAGTGTCCTTTGGCCGATGGGTGCAGCGTGGCTCAGCCTCCATCTGTGGGAGCACTATGCTTACACAGGGAATACGGAATTCTTGCGTGAGCGGGCTTATCCTGTGTTGAAAGAGGCTGCCGAATTTTTCATGGATTATTTAACGGAAGCCCCAGATGGAACGTGGGTGACAGGTCCTTCTATTTCTCCGGAAAATAGTTTCATTTTGCCAAATGGGCTCCGAGGTACGCTATGCATGGGACCTTCGATGGACTCGCAGATCGTGCATGCCCTGTTCGAAGCTTGCATCAAAAGCAGTCATCTCTTGCAATGCGATGAAGTCTTCCGTAATGAACTGTCAGAACGGATGGGGAAACTTCCGCAGCCGCAAATCGGAGCGAACGGCCAGTTAATGGAATGGATGGAGGAATACGTAGAAGCGGAGCCTGGTCATCGGCATATATCCCATCTATTCGCGCTTCATCCTGGCAGACAGATTGACATTCATACAACACCAGATCTGGCCGAAGCCGCAAAGATGACGCTGCGAAGCAGGCTGGCTAACGGGGGCGGCCATACGGGATGGAGCTGCGCTTGGATCATTAACATGTTCGCACGACTTGGAGATGGTGACTCTGCGCTTGCTTATGTGTTGAATCTGTTTGAGAAATCGACGTACCCGAATTTATTTGACGCACATCCACCGTTCCAGATTGACGGAAATTTCGGAGCAACTGCAGGTATCGCCGAGATGCTGCTTCAAAGTCATATGGGTGAGCTCAATCTACTGCCGGCTCTTCCTAACGATTGGGCGTCGGGTTCGATCAAAGGCTTGAGAGCACAAGGCGGGTATGTCGTCGATTTGGCTTGGGAAAAAGGGCAATTAAGCGAAGCGACGATTCAGGCATCGACGAATGGTCATTGTACAATTCGCACCTCATCGCCGGTTGTCGTTGTCTTGAACGATCAGGAAATCGCCCGTTCCAATGGGGAACAGACAATGAGCTTCAAGGTGCAGCAGGGCAGCGTTTATAGTGTGATTGCACAATAAAGTGTTAACACAAACACAACACCATTGTTAAAAAACACATTCCTCATCAATCCAAGGAAGGGTAAGATGGAGATATCCAATTCCGTTGGATAATTACGATAAGAGAATGGGGCAGAAAAGAATGAAAAAAGGGATGGTTATCGCATTAACCCTGGTGTTGACAGCTGGCGCGCTTTCGGGCTGTGGCGGCGGTGCAACAAATCCAAAGTCTGGCGAAACAGCCAAAAAAGATGAAGTTCAAAAGTTTTCCATGTCCATGACGACAAGCGGTTACAAATATGCGGAGCAATCAGCAGATGTGAATAAGGAAAAATGGGTGAAAAAACTGGAGGAACTTACGAATGTAGATCTGGACCTTCGCATGATTCCTCTCAAAGATTTTGACCAAAAAATGTCCCTGATGTTTGCTTCCAACGATATTCCGGATCTTGTCCAAAATGTTGGGGGAGCTACGACCAAAGGGATGTCGGGATCTGTTGAAGCCGGAGTTTTCATGCCTTTGGACGATTTGTTGAAGCAGTATGCTCCAAACATCATGAAAGCGGTGCCAAAGGAAGCGTGGCAGGAAACCAGTTTTAACGGCAAAATCTACGGTATTCCATCGTGGCTTTCCAATCCTTCCCGCCGTGCGACTTTCATTAGAGCGGATCTGCTTGCAAAAACAGGATTGCCTGCACCGAAAACCGTGGATGAGTTCATGACCGTGATGAGAGCGCTGAAGGCCAATGGGGTAGAGAACCCGTACCAAATGCGTGAAAACTTCAAATACGCAGATACGATTCTAGGAGCCTTCGATGTGCTGCCTGCTCAATTTGAAGTCAAGGGAGATCAAGTTGTACCGAAGTTTTTCGATGTGGAAAACATGACCAAAGCTCTTCAAACTTTTAAAACTATGTTTGATGAAGGTTTAATTCCAAAAGATTTCGCATCCATTAGCTCAACCGACTATAATAAGAATATCGAAGCTGGTAAGGTAGGCATGTGGTCAGCGAATGCCCAAAGTTTGTCCGGTTACCGTAACAAACTGAAGAACCTTGTGCCTGATGGGAAAATTGAGATTATCTCCTCCCCTCGAGGACCGGAAAACTTCGGCGGACATTTGCTCTACTCCAGTATTAATACTTCTTATTACATTAATAGCAAAGTGTCGAAGGAAAAAGCGATTCGGATTATTCAGTTCCTGGAATGGATGCTGACTCCGGAAGCTGAGAAATATTTCTCCTTCGGTATTGAAGGTGAAAATTATACAACGGAGAATGGCGCCATTAAATTTACGCCACCAACAGAAACCTCAGCGATTGAGGAAGATCAATTCCGCGGTATGTTCTGGTTTGTACACGATGTAGTGTACAATAAAGCCAAGGAAGAAATGTCTGCAGACGGACGCGACATGATCAAGTACTTGGATACGATTGTTTCCAAAGAAGGTTTAGGTTCTATCCGGTTCGTACCGCAGCTTGAATCGTTCTCGAAATATCCGGATGTAGCGCCAGCAGGCGATGATGTAGGACCTAAATTAATTATTGACCATATGATTAAGATGATTTACGGCAAGGAACCGATCTCCGATTGGCCGAAAGTGATTGAGGAGTACAAAACAAAAGGCGGCAACGATATCCTGAAAGAAGCGACTGAGCGTTACAAGAGTGGCAATGGGGCTATCGTTTCCAACAACAAAAACTAAGTTCAGCTCACAGGAAAAAAGGATTTGTCCCCGCAATGGGTGGACAAGTCTCTTTTTTCTTAGGCGCATTTTTCGATAAACGTTAGAAGTGGAGGCGTTAACAACATGAGATTGTTAATTGTAGATGATGAACCGGTAATTCGCAGCGGCTTAATGATGATGGCCCAGAGCTATACCCACAAGTTTCAACAAATTGAAACCGCGGTGAATGGGCTTGATGCTCTGGAGCAAATGACTCGGTTCGAACCGGACCTGCTTCTAACGGATATTCGAATGCCCAAAATGGATGGCTTAGAGCTTTGCCGCAATGTCTACGAGAAATATCCCCATGTTATGATGGTTGTTGTTTCGGGGTATAGTGATTTTGATTATGCACAAAAGTGTCTGTCTTACGGGGTCAAGCACTATCTGCTGAAGCCGGTTACACCGCCGGATCTGCATGATGTCTTTGACGTTATTATGAAATCGCAATCACAAGGGTATATCCCTGTATCCCGCTATGTGGAATGGGTTGAACGGATAGAAAACAGCATTTGGTTACTGCAGGAAGAAGAATTACAGAAAATTATAGAGGAGTTAAAAGAAGATTGCTCCCACTTGTCTGCGGCTCAGTTGAAAGGTCAGCTCCTCGATGCGGCCGTGCTGCTGCACAAGCAATTTCAAGAGAAAAATCGCGTGATCAACGCGGATTTAACCGAAGATTTTCGCTCATCCTCCAAGGCGGAGCTATTTAAAGAATTTGAGGAACGGCTGCAAACTGTTATGATGGATATTTTGGTTGTCCGCCGAGGCAATTTCAAGGACCCTATGGAGGAAGCCAAAACCTATATAGATAATCATTTGTCCGTGGATATTTCATTAAAAGAAGTTGCGGATATGGTCGGGATTACCCCGAACTATTTCAGCACCTTATTCAAAAAAATGAGCAATGAAACCTTCGTCAGCTACCGGATTAATAAAAGAATGGAGAAAGCTCGTGAACTGCTGGCGATTCCTCATAAACGAACCGTGGATATAGCAGCAGAAGTGGGCTACGATGATTATCCCCATTTTACAAAAACATTTAAGAAAGTCTTTGGTATTTCTCCCTCGGATTATCGGGAATCGTTGGGGATGAAATGAAAAAATTCAATTTATATCCGAAGCTATTTTTATCCTATTTCGTTGTCATTATGATTTCTTTGACGAGTGTCGGTGTGTTTTCATACTGGAGTTCATCCAATGAGCTTGATCAAATTGTGGAGAAGCAGCTAACACAGGTGGTAGGAAACGCAGCGCACCATACGGATCTGTATATCCGAAGTTATGAGCGGTCCATGGTTTCGTTATTGAGCAGCAACGATGTCAAACGGTTCGTTGATCTGCCTGAGGGGGAAACAGGCTACCCTTATTATGAGGCGAGAAAGTTTATTAAGGAGCTTATCATTGAGCCGGCGTTTGCGCGTAATCCGGAAATCTCCAATATTTATATGATTAGCTTTAATCAAAATGCGATGTATTTTTATAATGATACCGTTGGGGGATCTTTCAATAAGGAAGAAGCACAGCAACAGCTGGAGTTTTTCAAAAGTAATACGAAGCCTGATGGCAGCTTGAGTGTATTGAACCACAGCATTCTGTCGGGACAACAAAATATAACGTTGGTTCGACAGATTCGTGGACTATCCTCAACGGAACCCAAAGGGATTCTTGTTGTGGAGTTACGGGCGGCTGAGCTTTCAGAATTGTGGAAAGGCATAGATTTGGGGGAAGACGGCTACTTTTTTATTACCGATGATAATGGTAAGTATGTGTATCAGCCAGATACGGACAAAACAGCAACGGAGCTGCCCGAAGCTATACGGAGTCAGGTGCTGGAGGCCGGTCCTCACGCTTTCATGGCGACAATTGACGATAAGCCGCAGATGTTCATGAGCCGCCGCTCCACTTACGGCGATTGGCGCCTGGTCGTTGCGATGTCGGTGAATGAGCTGCGCAAACCGAGCGATACGATTCGGACAACGACGATCGTTGTCGGATGTTTTACGCTGGGCATCGCGCTATGGATCGCCTTCCGCTTCGGAAGATCGATCACGGGGCCGATTCGCATCTTGAGAAGCGCCATGCGTCAAACCGAGCAGGGGAACTGGGTCCAAATTCCGCTGCCTGAGCATCGGGATGAGATTTCTGAGCTGATGAGCCGGTACAATTTGATGGTGACGCGCCTCTCAGAGCTGGTAGATAAAGTCTACCAAGCGGAACTCAGCGATCAGAAGAGCCAGATGGAACGCCAGAAGGCAGAGCTGCAATCTTTGCAGCTGCAGATTAATCCTCATTTTTTATATAACACACTAGAAACGATTGTTTGCTATGCGGTCATAAGAGATTCGAAGGAAATCTATGAAATTGTTAAAGCTCTTGCGTATATGCTGCGTTATTCCGTGCAGACCAATCTGGAAGAGATAACCGTTTCCAATGAGTTAAAGCATGTCATGTTCTATCTTGTCGTTCTGAAGCATCGCATCGGCCGGGAATTTGAAGTAGATGTAAGCATTCATCCAGATTATTTATTGAATAGCATGGTTCGTTTAACCCTGCAGCCGCTGATTGAAAATGCTTTTCAGCATGCTTTTGCAGACGGTGTGGAGGACTATCATTATATTCGCATCGATGCCGGCGAGGATGAGGATAAGTTCTGGGTGAGCGTTGAAGATAATGGTCTTGGTATCAGTGAGGCCAGGCTGGAGGAACTGCGCGAGAAACTGCACACAAACCAGCTTGCGGATAAGGAGAATGGCTCTTCGAAAGGGATCGGCGGTATCGGAATCATCAACGTCCATCGACGAATTCAGATGGTCTATGGCGAGCAGTATGGCTTGCAGATCGAGAGTGAAGTGGAAAAGGGGACCAAACTCATCATGGTCATGCCTACTTCAGCTAGGGGCAAAAATGGTTGAGATAGCGCTAAACGTAGAACTGGAATATCTTGTATGAACCTTGCCTGCGGCAAGGTTTTTTTGTGTTCAAATTGTTGAAAAACACACCTAGAAACGAAGTTTCTCCATGGTTTGACTCTGGGGACCATAGTATGATGAGACCATCAAACATTTAGATGGACAGAAAGGAAAGACGACCATGGCTTCAAAGACAGATTCGGCAGGACAGACGGTATATACCTTTGCATCGAGAAAAGCGAAAAGAGCTTTTGTCATGAAACATTGGCCTTTATATGTGATTTCAATTCCGGGACTTATTTATTTTGTCATTTTTAAATATATTCCCTTGCTCGGTTCGACCATTGCGTTTCAAAACTACAACATTTTTAAAGGGATAGCTGGCAGTCCATGGGTTGGTTTGGAACACTTTAAACGGATGTTCGCTTATGATGAATTTCTTACCATTTTAAAAAACACACTATTGATCGGCATGTACGATTTGCTTTTTGCGTTTCCCATACCGATTATACTCGCGCTACTGTTAAATGAAATTCGGTTCAATGGGTATAAAAGATTGCTGCAGACGGTCATCTACATGCCGCATTTTCTATCCTGGGTCATTGTTGGCGGGATTGTGATTGGCATTCTTTCACCGTCGACAGGCATTATCAATCACGTCTTAGGCTTGTTCCATATTGAGTCTATTTATTTTCTTGGTGAAAACAGCTATATTCGTTCGATTCTGATTACCTCAGGGATATGGAAAGATAGCGGATGGGGGACGATCATCTATTTGGCCGCAATCGCGGGCATTAACCCGGACCTCTATGAAGCGGCTGAAATCGATGGGGCGGGCAAGTTACGTCAGGTGATGTCGATTACGGTTCCTTCCATTTTGCCTACCATTACAATTTTGTTCTTATTGCATATCGGGAGCTTTCTGGATTTCGGGTTTGAAAGAGTCTACGTCTTCTTAAACTCGCTAAACAGTGAGAACGGCCAAATCCTGGATACTTACGTTTACCGCGCTGGTCTTATAGACCGCCAATACAGCTATACAACGGCAATCGGACTCTTCAAATCAGTCATTGGTTTATTGCTTATTATGCTTGGCAACACCCTGAGTAAAAGAACGACTGGAAACGGCTTGTACTAACATGCGTTCAGTCATAAGGAGGAATAGGGAACGTGATTTTAACAAAAGGACAGCGTGCATTTCAGCTTTTTAATATGATTTTTCTGCTTGTCATCGGCCTTACGATGTTTCTTCCGATCTTGAATGTTATTTCACAGTCATTCAGCAATGCGGTTGCGATTAACAGTGGAAACGTAGGATTCTGGCCTGTAGGTTTTACACTCGAAAATTATCACATGATTCTGAAGGATCCTTCGATCTGGATCTCATTCCGAAACAGTGTCATCATTACGGTTTGCGGCACATTGATTAATTTAATGGCAACGGCAAGCCTGGCGTATCCTTTGTCCCGAGCTGAGTATATTTATAGAAAACCAGCGCTGTTACTGGTACTGTTCACGATGATTTTCCATGCGCCGCTAATTCCCAATTACCTGCTGCTAAAAAATCTGCATATGCTTGATACGCTGTGGGTCTTGATCATTCCAGGCGCAATTAGTGCCTATAACTTGTTCGTCATGCGGTCATTTTTTATGACGCTTCCTGTGGAAATGTTTGATTCTGCTAAAATGGACGGCTGCGGCGAGTTCCGCATGATCTGGAGTGTCGTTCTCCCTTTGTCGAAGCCGGTCATGGCGACGATGGGCATCATGTACGCCGTCGGGAACTGGAATATGTATTCTCAAGCGATTTATTACATCACCAGTAGATCCTTGATTCCACTGCAAGTGCGGCTGCGTGAAATTGTTATCACCGATAACATGGGATCAGCCGACGTATCATCGGAATTGCTGTTGTCCATTTCACCGGAGGGGCTGAAAATGGCGGTGATCGTCATAGCGACGATTCCGATTATGCTGGTGTATCCATTCCTTCAAAAGCATTTCATTAAAGGGATGATGGTTGGTTCGATTAAATCTTAGTTTCTATATCTACCGGAAAGGCCCCTTGATGGGGCATTTTTGTCTGCTGACCCGTTGCACCCCCGCACGTTTCGTCGCATCCCTTACCAACACGCTGCAACTCACCCCGGCCCATGCTGATCCATGGGAATTACCTTACGCGTGAGCTCGCCAGCCAATTCTAACGGACTCCACAGACGTTAATAGGATGAATATCGCCCTGTTTCAAATCTAACGGACACAGGAAGCGTTATTTGCTGATTTCGGGGCGAAATCACGGTAGAAACAAGCAAATAGCTGCGCTGGAGTCCGTTAAATTTTCGGAACGGCTATATTTCGCCGAATAAGAGCAGCTGAGTCCGTTAGACAGTCGGGAGGCGTTGCCACGCATTGCCAACCGGCTTGTTTGCCGGTCAACCTCCGGTCCCGCCCGTCCCGTCTCATCTTGTTGACCTTTCGCGCTCCGCCCGTCGCACCCCCGCACGTTTCGTCGCATCCCTTACCAACACGCTGCAACTCACCCCGGCCCATGCTGATCCATGGGAATTACCTTACGTGCGAACACACCAGCCAATTCTAACGGACTCCACAGACGTTAAAAGGATGAATATCGCCCTGTTTCAAATCTAACGGACACAGGAAGCGTTATTTGCTGATTTCGGGGCGAAATCACGGTAGAAACAAGCAAATAGCTGCGCTGGAGTCCGTTAAATTTTCGGAACGGCTATATTTCGCCGAATAAGAGCAGCTGAGTCCGTTAGACAGTCGGGAGGCGTTGCCACGCATTTCCAACCGGCATGTTTGCCGGTCAACCTCCGGTTCTGGCCGTCCTGCCTCATCTTGTTGACCTTTCGTGCTCCGCCCGTTGCACCCCCGCACGTTTCGCCGCATCCCGTTGAACTATCAACCCGGTCAATCCGCCTTGATCTACCCCGTCCCGCCCACACAGTCTAAGCCAGGTTCACGGTTCACTCTAGTCCACCTAGATCCGTCCCGCGCCGATTGATGGCCGCTAGTTTTTAAAATTTGTTATTGGCAGTTGAGGTGGCAGTTGGCTGAAGGGTGAGTAGTATGATGAAATGTGGATGTGCCTATTTTTCGCGAAACAGCCACTCCTATGTCCATGCATTAATTAACCATAGTATAATAATTGACGGGATCTACAATTTTAAGTAAGATAAGCACGATTCGATCTAGTTGTATAATCCACAAGGAGGGCTTTATGTCCAGAGAACCTTTTTATTACTCCCAAGAATTTGCCCGGCAACTTGATAAAGAAGATGAGCTAGCCCGGTTTCGAGATGAGTTCTATGTGAATGCGGAATCGATCTACATGGATGGCAACTCCTTGGGCTTGTTATCCAGACGCGCAGAGCGAACACTTTTGGAAGTCGTTGATGCTTGGAAAACCCAAGGCATCGATGGCTGGCTGCAAGGCCAGCATCCTTGGTTTTACCTATCGGAAAAATTGGCAGCTTTAAGCGCTCCGCTAGTTGGCGCATCCGAAGATGAGATCATTGTGACGGGTTCCACGACAACGAATTTACATCAGCTTGTGGCGACTTTTTATAAGCCTGAGGGGAAGAAAACGAAAATTTTGGCGGATGAATTGACGTTTCCATCGGATATTTATGCCCTTCAAAGTCAATTGCAGCTACACGGATATGATCCGGCGGAGCATTTGATTCAAGTGAAAAGCCGTGATGGGCGTATCATTGAAGAAGAGGATATCATTGCGGCCATGACGGAGGAGGTTGCATTGATCATTCTGCCGACGGTGCTCTACCGTAGCGGTCAGCTGCTCGATATCGCGCGTTTAACGGCTGAAGCGCATGCTCGTGGAATCCTCATCGGCTTTGATGGATGCCATTCGGTCGGTGCCGTTCCCCATCACTTAAGTAAATGGGACGTTGATTTTGCTTTTTGGTGCAACTACAAATATTTGAACAATGGGCCGGGCGGTACAGCAAGTTTATACGTAAACCGCAAACATTTCGGCCGCTCGCCAGGTTTGGCGGGTTGGTTTGGTTCACGGAAAGACAAACAATTTGATATGGATCATCAATTTGTGCCGGCGGAGCATGCAGGTGCTTTTCAAATTGGCACACCGCATATCTTAAGTATGGCTCCGCTTATCGGCTCTTTGGAAATGTTCGCAGAGGCCGGCATCGAGAAACTCCGCGCAAAATCCTTGCATATTACCTCGTATATGATCGATTTGATTGAACAGGAATTGGCCGGAATGGGCTTCACGATTGGGAATCCAAGGGATGACCTGCGCAGAGGCGGCCATGTCTGTCTAGAGCATGAGGAAGCTGCGCGCATTTGCAAATCATTAAAAGAAAATAAGATCGTACCGGACTTCAGAGCTCCGAACATTATTCGACTGGCTCCGGTTGCGCTTTATACAACTTACGATGAGGTGTGGGAGACTGTGCAGCGTTTAAAAGCCATCATGGTTGAAAAGCAATACGAGAAGTTCGAGAATACGCGCGACGTAGTCGCTTAAGTATAAAGGAAGGGATGACAACCATGTTTGATATTTCTCGCCCATTGGCAACAGGGGTGCCGACTTGGCCAGGAGACACGCCATTCTCTTACGAGGTCAGTTGGACGAAGGAACAAAGCGGTTCCGTGAATGTCGGGAAACTGACGATGAGTATCCATACGGGCACGCATATCGATGCGCCATTTCATTTTGATAATGAAGGTCGGAAGGTCATGGAGCTGGATCTGGAGCTGTACATCGGACTTGCGCGGGTTATTGAGATATCGGGTAAATCGAGCATCGGTGCAGAGGAATTGAAGGCGTTTGAGTTGGACGGCATCACTCGGTTGCTGATACGTACAAATTCTTGGACAAATCCGAATGAATTTCCTACTGAGATTACTTATTTGAGGGACGATGCGGGACCTTATTTAGCTGAAAAGGGAATACGGCTTATTGGCGTGGATGTCCCCTCTGTTGATCCGCTGGATAGCAAGGAATTGGCTGCGCATCATACTCTGCATGCTAATGATATTCATATTTTGGAAGGTATTGATCTGGCAAAAATTGCGCCGAGCGATTATGAATTAATCGCACTTCCTCTACCGCTTGTTGAGGCGGATGGAAGCCCTGTCAGAGCCGTTCTGCGCCCTTTGACATAATCGAAAACAAGAGTAGGAGTGAATCACGTGTCCAATTCAGAGAACCATGAACCAACACAGTCAAAAGCAGCGGATGCCAGCATTCATGGCGACTTTTCCAAAGAAATGTCCTATGGGGATTATCTCCAGCTAGATAAGGTGTTGTCCAGTCAACAACGGCTATCCGGGCATCACGATGAAATGCTGTTTATCATCATCCATCAAGCCAGTGAACTTTGGATGAAACTGATTTTGCACGAGTTGGAGGCTGCTCGTCTTCACATTCAGCAAAATAACTTGGAGCCAGCTTTCAAAATGTTAGCCCGCGTCTCCAGAATCCAGCAGCAATTGATCCAATCCTGGGATGTTCTGTCGACATTGACACCGGCCGAATATATGCAATTTCGGAACAGTCTAGGCCGCTCATCCGGGTTCCAATCCTTCCAAAATCGGCTTATCGAATTCATGCTGGGAGGCAAACAATCCAAGGTTTTGGCGGTCTATGAGCACCAACCGGAACTCCACCAACAATTGAGCCAAGCTCTTTATGAACCTAGCCTTTATGATGCTTCGGTTAAAGCTCTTTCTATGCGAGGCTTGGAAATCGATGCGGATCATTTGCAGCGGGATTGGTCGCAGGAATACAAGGGGAATGCCAGTGTCAAAGCCGCGTGGTTGACTGTTTACCAAGATGTGGAAAAGTATTGGGATCTATATGAACTTGCGGAGAAGCTGGTTGATATCGACAGCCGCCAACAACAATGGCGTTTCAATCACATGGTAACGGTTGAAAGGATCATCGGATTCAAGTCGGGGACAGGCGGATCAGCAGGTGTGGAATATTTGAAGCACGTTGTTGCGCAGCGTTATTTCCCGGAATTATGGAGTCTCCGCACAGACTTGTAAACGAAAGGATCCGCTCCGCGGTAGGGGCGGATCTTTTGCATCATCATCCAAAAGTTCACGGATTGTTCACTTACACGGAGGTTTTCATTTTCTCTATACTTACAAAAGTAAACAGAGAGGATGATGCAAAATGCCAACAACGAAAAGAGAAGAAGTTTATTTTGGGCTGATGATGTGTTTGGGAATGGTTCTAGGTATGACGTTTTATAATTTATTTACCAATGGTTTGATAGGCACGATAACTTTGAAAGAAATTATTTTTCAACTCATTCTAGTCTTTGTTATCGCCTCCTTATTGGAGTTATTTGTCGTTGGTCCCGTGGCCAAGAAGATGGCTTTCTCGTTACCTTATGACAAATCCAAGAAGCTATGGGTAATTGTATCTCTGGCCTTTTTTATGGTGAGTGGGATGGTGCTTTGCATGTCTCTTTACGGGTTAGGGAATGCTTATTTTTCTAACGGGCTGAATGGTGCGTCCCTGCTTGGGAGTTATTTGAGGATCGTAGCTAGAAATTTCATTTTCGCTCTTCCTCTTCAACTCATTCTGGTAGGGCCGATTGTTCGGTATTTATTTGCTGTTTTTATTAAAAATAGAAGAGTCAACGAATCGTTCAGCTGACGCCAAAAACCTTCCTCATACCTAAGGGGGAGGTTGTTTTTTTGAGGGAACTACAATCCACTATTTCGCTGAAAAGGGGTAGTTCCCACAAGCGAGGGGAACTACAGTCCGCTATTTCGCCAATTTCACTCGGAAAACGTGGCATGGGGGACAAATAAGCGCCTGTATTTCCGCTCGAAGAGGAAACACCTCGTTTTCGCCAAAATAGAGGCCTCCAGTTCCGCTAAGTAAAATACGACGCGCGCGCTGCTTCGCCCGCGCATGGCGGCGGTCCCTGCCAGTCGAATTCTGAACGAGCTGAATCCGATACGTGTTGCGGCGTAGGACCCAACAATCAAAAAGTTGTATTGCAACTTTGGTGAAGAGAAGATACAATTTCTAATAAATTCGCTTACGGAATGGACGGTGGGTTTGTTTTGAAATTGCCCTTCCTCTTACGCCTCGTCGATAGCCGCAAAAGTGCGCTTTCAACGATCATTGCCTCCAACTTATTTATACTTTTGATACCGCTTGCAATGGGGCTTTTTCTGTATACGAAAGTGGAACAAAGCTTGGAGAGAAGCACGACAAGATCGAATGGGGCAATGCTCGAGCAGTTGAAGCTGTCGCTGGATAACAAATTGGCGGAAGTAGATACGTTAATGCGCCAAGTTGTATTTGACCCGAAGCTGGATTATATGCTTAGAATCCCTGCCCATCCAAATGATGTGGACAAATATGAATTCATTCAATTCATGCGCGACAAAATGAGTAAATATCACAGTATGACCAGCAATTTTATCCTCGATTATTATGTCTACTTCGCAAACAGCGATACCATCGTCAAACCGGACTTGGTGTCGGATTCGCGGACGTTTTATTCCATCTATTACGCTTATAAGGACATGTCCTACGAAGAGTGGCATCAGCTGCTGGATAAGGAGCATAAAATGTCCTACTTGCCGGCAACTCCGTTATCCAACGAGCAAGAGCAAGTCCCGAAAAATGTGATTACTTATATGCAATCCCTTCCCGTTCAATCGCAATCGCAAAATCTTGGAAGCTTCATCGTGCTGATTGATGGTGAGCAAGTCAAGGAATTGTTCGCGCAGATGGAGTCGGCGAGCCATAGCTCCGTTTATATCATTGATCATGCCGGTAAAACCATTATGAGCAACAGCGATTCCCCATTCCCATCTGACTTGTTAGAGCGCGTTCAAGGGAGTTCGGGCCCATTTGATTACCGACTCGCAGGGGTTGACCAAGTGGTTTCCGTGACCTCCTCGCAAAAAGCAGGCTGGAAATATGTATCGATCATGCCCAATGATGTGTTTATGCAGCAGGTGAATCAAATCCAGAGCTGGTCCATCGGCCTGTTCATCCTTTGCTTAATTTGCGGTTTAGTGGCTGTCAGCATTGGCGCCTACCGTACGTACAAACCTCTCCAAAAAACAGTAAACGCGATTATGCGTGGAAAAGAAATGATCAGGCGCCCGGCCTCGAATGAATACGAGTTTATTCGGCAAACCGTCGAGGGCTCCATCCATGAAGAGAAAAACCTGCGCATGACGCTAACGCAGCAAATCCCGTTCATTCGGGCCAACTATTTGTCCCGTCTTCTGAATGGTCACATGGATGTCGATGTGTCGGCAGCCAACGGGGATTCGCTGCAATTTATGGATTTGAAATTTACAAGTGACTGTTTCGCCGTGCTGCTCGTCAAGATTGAGGATATTCCGTTTCTAGCGGCGGAAGAAGATGAGAAGCAATGGGCGCATGCAAGGTTCATTATTTCAAATATTGGCGCGGATCTGATTGCGGCGAATCATCGAGGATTTTCGGTCGAACTCGACCGGGATCGCATTGCGCTTCTCATGAATCTAACAGCAGATCGCGAGGAATTCGCCGAATCCGATATCCGGGATATCGCGGATTCGCTCTTCAGCATCACCTCACAAAGATTCCATATTGGCATTACGATTGCCGTTGGCGGGATTCATTCAGGCCCCAAAGCCATTCGAGACTCGTATCCTGAAGCACTGGCGGCGCTTGAATACAGGTTGATTTTGGGGAAACATGCCACAATCCATTTTCAGGATATTCTTGAAGTGAAACAGCATTACTACTATCCGCTTGAAAGTGAGATCCAGCTGATTAATTTCGTGCGAAGCGGGGATACCGAAAATGTGGAAAAGCTGCTGAATAAAATATATGCGATGAATTTTGACTCCGGTCATATGACGCCTGAGTTAGGCAAAGGTTTGTTTTTTAACGTGACAAGTACGCTTCTGAAAATAGTTAACTCTTCGAATACGAATCAAGAGCAAGTACTTGGCGCTGACTTTGATCCGATCAAAGAAGTGTTCAGTTATCCAACTGCGCAAGGGATGTACTCGAAAACGAAGGAGTTATACGAAACGCTGACCCGTTCGTTTAATGTGGATCGATCCGGCCATAGTACGCAGCGCCTGGAGGAAATTATTGGCATTGTACACGAGCACCTCGATGACTCGAACCTTGGCGTGGCACAAATTGCTGAACGTATTCAAATGACACCGCAGTATCTGTCTACCTTCTTCAAAAAACATCAGGGACAAAACCTGCTGGATTACATTACGCATAAACGGATTCAACAAGCCAAGCAATTAATGGAGAACAAAGAACTGACCATTGTACAGATCGCTCAAAAAATCGGCTACAACAATGATGTCGTTTTCATTCGGGCATTCAAGAAGCTCGAGGGCGTAACGCCAGGTAAATACCGTGAAACGATGTTGCCGGAAATCATTAGCTCAGACGCATAAAAGGCAGCCTCTTGGGGCTGCTTTTTCTGTAGCGCCAGCTACTGACGATTTCTAAGATGGACTGATGAATTCTCATATCGCCCGTATTTCTTACTAAAATACAATGGGGATGAGAACTAGGCAGTAGTCAGGTCGGGGCTGAGGAAGCATACTGGGGAACAGGTGCTGGAAGACGATTGCGGTGCCAACCAAGCTTAGGGTTACTCATATAAAGGGAGGCATGAAGAATGAAGAAACGTTTGAAACAAGTTGGATCTATCGTATTGCTTTCGACTCTGGTGGCTTCGGCAGCTGCCTGCAGCAGTAATTCAGGAACCGAAAGTTCATCGGCTGCGCCACAGACGGGCAGTAGTGCTGAACCGGCAAAATTGACTAAATTATCGTACTGGGTACCGAATCACCCGGCAGCTTCAGGTCAGATGAAAACGTATGCTGAAATGGGGATGTACAAGGAGCTTGAGAAAGTAACCGGCGTCAAGGTTGAGTTTCAACATCCGCCCCTTGAGGTTCCGCAAGCCCAAGAGCAGTTCAACTTAATGGTTGCAACCAACGAGCTGCCGGATGTTATTGAAGCGAGTTGGGGAGCCACCAGCGGTGCGGTCGTCCGATATCCAGGTGGGCCGGAAAAAGCGATTTTAGATAAAAAAATCATTAAATTGAACGACTTGATCGATAAATATGCACCAAACCTAAAAAAGCTGCTGAATGAGCATCCGGATTGGAAAAAGCAAATTTCAACAGATGAAGGAAGCATCTATGCCTTCCCGTTCTTACGTGGAGATGACAAGGTCAGAGTGTTCTTCGGGCCATCGGTCCGCCAAGATTGGTTGGATAAGCTGGGCCTCAAGATGCCGACGACAATCGACGAATGGTACACCGTCCTAAAAGCTTTTAAAGAAAAAGATCCGAACGGCAACGGCAAAGCGGATGAAATTCCTATTTATTTGGACAAAAATCTGTTTGCCACCGACGCGCCATTCCTTGGAGCTTGGGGCATTAACTACAGCTTCTACCAGGACGGAGGAAAGGTGAAATACGGTCCGATCCAGCCTGAATACAAAGAATTCCTGGCCACGATGAACAAATGGTATAAGGAAGGTTTGCTTGATAAGGATTTCGCAGCGCCTAACGATAAGCTGTTCGATAACAAAATGACGACTAATCTCATAGGAGCAACCGCTTCATTTAATGGGGGAGGCATTGGGAAATATGCAGGGCTTATGAAGGACAAGGATCCCAAGTTCGATCTGGAAGCGGCTCCTTATCCTGTGTTGAAAGCAGGGGATAAAGCGATTTGGGGGCAAAAGGATTTTGCTTATAACGGCGTTGGAGCAGCGATTTCGACAGCCAATAAAAACCCGATCGAAACCGTCAAATGGCTGGATTATGCTTACGGTGACAAAGGCGATCTGCTCTTCAACTACGGGGTGGAGGGCACCAGCTATAAGATGGAGAATGGCAAAGCAACCTTCCTTCCTGAGATTTTGAATCCACCGGCAGGAACCAGTATCCAGCAAGCCATTGCCAAGTATAATCGGGCAACATGGAGTGCTCCTTTTGTCCTCAGCGATAATTTCCAAATGCAATATTTGGCTCTGCCTCAGCAGAAGAAAGCATTGGAAGTCTGGTCGCAGCCAACGGCTGAGCGGAAGATCCCGCTTGTTTCTCCAACGCAGGATGAAAGCAGCAAGTTCGCATCCATTGTAACGGACATCCAAACGTACCAAGATGAGATGCTGCTGAAATTCATTATGGGGGTCGAACCAGTCAGTAACTTCGATCAATATGTGAAAAAGATTCAGAGCATGGGGATTGATGAAGCGATTAAAATCCAGCAAGGGGCTCTTGAACGTTTCAACAAACGTTAAGAAATAATTGAATGGGGGGATGAACCGGAATTGTTTATCCCCTCGTTTGCTTTTAGCAGCTTGAAAGAAAGGATAGGGAGACGATGAGGCAAAGTCCTGCAAATGGAAAGGCTGAATATGCCGTAACGACAATGAAAACGAGTCGCAATCCGACTGTCCTGCAAACTATACGCGCAGATGTGAGACGGCACTGGTCCATTTACGTCATGGCGCTTCCCGTCATTGCATATTACCTAATATTTCACTATGGACCGATGTATGGATTGCAAATTGCGTTTAAAGATTTTTCGCCGGCCAAAGGGATTTTGGGAAGTCCCTGGGTTGGATTTAAACATTTCGTGAGCTTTTTTAACGGAATCTACTTTTGGCGCTTAATAAAAAATACGATCTTGATCAACCTTTATGATCTATTGTTCGGATTCCCGGCAGCGATCCTTCTGGCTCTGCTGCTTAATGAAATCCGCCACAGTGTGTTTAAGCGGGTTGTTCAATCGATCTCGTATTTGCCGCATTTTATTTCGATCGTGGTTGTGGCCGGGATGATGATTGATTTCCTAAGCCGCAACGGGCTTATTAATCAATTGACTGGAATCTTTGGTATAGAGCCGATTGATTTCTTGCAGAATGAGAACTGGTTCCGGTTTTTATTCGTTTCGTCGGGCATTTGGCAAGGCATTGGTTGGGGCTCGATCGTGTACTTGGCGGCAATGTCGACGATTGACCCGACGCTGTACGAGGCGGCCAGGATGGATGGCGCTAACCGCTGGAAGCAGACGCTGCACATTACGATTCCAGGCATCATGCCGACCATTGTTATCTTGTTCATTTTACAAATGGGCAATATGTTGACGGTTGGCAGCGAGAAGGTGCTGTTGCTTTACAATCCGCTTACCTATGGAACTGCAGACGTTATTTCGACCTATGTCTATCGTAAAGGGGTATTAGAGGCAAGCTACAGCTTCACTGCAGCAGTCGGGTTATTTAACTCGGTGATCAGTTTTATTCTGATCGTTGCGGCCAATAGTTTTGTCAAACGGATCAGCGAGAACAAACTGTGGTAAGGAGATTTGCACATGAAACTAACCAGTGGAGAGCGAACATTTGGCTACTTCAATATGCTGTTGATGCTCGTGCTTTGCGCGGTCACGCTGTATCCCTTCTTATATGTCGCGTTCGCTTCGCTAAGTGATGCGACATCCTTGCTGCAGCATCGCGGTATAATGTTCAAACCGGCGGGGTTTGATCTCGGTGCCTACAAGGCTGTTTTTGAGAATCCGATGATCATGAAAGGGTATCAGAATACACTGATCTATGTCGTGCTAGGTACGACGATTAATTTGCTCATGACGTCGATTGGCGCCTACGTGTTGTCCAGGCCGAATCTCTATTTTAAAAATATCATCATGTTCTTCATCGTTGTGACGATGGTTTTCCATGGGGGACTCATTCCGAGTTACCTGCTCGTGAACTCTCTGGGCATGATGAATACGATGTGGGCCATCCTCATTCCAGGTGCGATTAATACGTTTAATATGATTATTATGCGAACTTCTTTTCAAGGCATCCCGGTCAGTTTGGAAGAGTCGGCCAGGATGGATGGGGCCAATGATTGGGTGATTTTATTCCGAATCGTCATCCCGCTTTCGATGCCGGTTATTGCCGTTATGATTTTGTGGTATGCGGTTGGGCATTGGAATTCTTATTTTAATGCGCTTGTGTATTTGCGAAATCGTGAAGCGTATCCTCTCCAGCTTGTGCTCCGTGAAATATTGATTTCCAATAATACGGATTCCATGATGGCGGGTGGAGGCGACGACAAATATGCCATTGGAGAAACTATTAAATATGCGGCTATTATGGTCTCTACGCTGCCGATCATTTGCTTATATCCGTTCCTTCAGAAGTATTTTGTTCAAGGTGTGCTGATTGGTGCCATTAAGGAGTAAACAGGGACGATTTCACCATGAGATAGAGGCAGAAGGAGGGATCCTGTGAGAGGCGTTACTTTTGAAAATGCTCCAAGCAGCTGGAACGAAGCTTTACCGATCGGCAATGGACACTTCGGCGGTATGGTGTATTTCGAAGATAACAAGCTGACATTGGCGCTTAATCATTATGAAGTTTATTATCAAAAGCTGCATCGCTACAGTAAGAAGTACCGGAATGGTGAAGGGCCGGATTTCACGCTTCAACATGGACGTACTTTTAATGAATTGAAAAAGCTGGCTGAAGAGAGCTATTGTGACCCCGAAAAAGGCCCGTTTTATCTATATGGCGATGCATTAAACCCGAACAGCATGTACAGGAAATATGGTAAACCCTCGGGTGGGTCCTCCCATTATCCGACGGGGGAACTTCATCTTTTTCCATCCAAGGAGCTTTCAGACCCTGATCACTATTCGTTATCCCTTGATATTGAGAAGGCAGTTGCTCAGTTAAATGTGGTCAAAAATGAGGATAAACTTGGCGTGAACACGATCATTGCTCAGGATGGCGATTACGTGATTACCACAATCAGCCAGACGAATGGCGCGTTGTTACCCTCGGTTGCGCTAACTGTTCCCCGTAGAAGATATGTGGATATGCAAGTGACGTATCATCAATTGGATGATACGACGTTTTATCACGTGGGCGCTTTCTACCCGGACGGTGAAGAGAAGGAACGTTACGATCCGTTTTCGTTCATTGTGATGATGAGAATCATTGGTGCCAAAGGAAGTGTTGTTGCCGGTCCCGACGACAGCTTGCAAATTGCTCTTCGGGATGCGGAGGCAAACCTGACACTGCTAACAACGGTGGTCACGGAGGAAGAGACCAAGGAACTCCTTTCGACTGCGCTGATGAGGTTGACGAAGCCAGCTTCACATGTGGAAGTGGCAGAAATGGTGGAGCATCATCAAGCCTATTGGAGAAGCTTCTGGTCCCGGAGCTCGATCACCTTGCCGGATAAAATGCTTGAAGATCTCTGGTATATCAATCTATACGCAATTGCCTGCAGCAGCGGGAATGGCGGCAGGATGCGCGAGCAAGCGTGCGGATTGAACGGCTTGTGGGATATTAAGCAGCCAACCAAGTGGGGCAGCATGTGGTATTGGGACGTTAACATTCAAGCGGCATTTTGGCCGCTTTATACGGCTAATCGCCTTGAAGTTGCTGAGGCGTTCAACGAGGGGCTGCTTTCTTATGTGCAGCTCGCTGAGCGAATGTCGCAGCAGTTTTACGGGCTTGAAGGCGTTGCGGGTGATTACCCGCATGCCTTGTATGTAAGCATTTGGCCTTGGTGTGCGCAATTCCTATGGGATTATTATCGCTATAGCATGGACGTTGATTTTCTTAGAGAAAAGGCATATCCGCTGTTTAAGCGGATTGCCAGATTTTTTGAAGGTTATTTACAGCTGAATGAGAGCTCGGGGCGTTATGAGATATTTCCTGACATTTCTCCGGAGCAGGGGCCTCTGACTCGGAACTCAACTTGTTCCCTTGCAGCAGTTAAATACTTATTGGAGATCGCTTCGGATGCGGGTGAGCTGCTTGGTGAAGCCGAAGAGGATCGGCTAAGGTGGATGGCGCTTGCGGACAGCTTGACTGAGTATCCAACAGCTGTTTCCAAATCGTATGGAGATGTTTTCCTGGACTCGGAATGGGCGCCTGCCGAGATGCATTTGCGGCATCCTTCGCTGCTTATGCCCATTTATCCCATTGGAGAAATCGATAGAAATAGTGAAACTCATCTGCGGAAAAGAGGAGAAAATACGCTCCGGTATGCAGCAAATCAGACGGAATATGGGATGTTTCAGTTCGGTTGGTTGTCCTGTGCCGCTTCACGATTGGGGAAGGGCAACGCAGCGCTTAGGCTGCTCTATGAACAAGGCATCGATTTGTCGCTCAGGTGCAATGGCTTGTTTGCGGAAGAAACGGAACGCTGGATGAACTACTGCAACATCACCAATGAACCGTTGTACCATCCCCACATGATGGAAGCTTCTGGTGAAATGGTTGCTGCCGTGAACGAAATGCTGCTTCAGAGCTATGATGGCGTGATTGAGGTGTTCCCGGCGCTGCCTGATGGTAAGCCAGAGCCGGAGCTTTCGATGGGCCTCTACGAACATGAGGTAGATTGGAAGGTTAAGCGATATGAGAAATGGAGCGACTGTTCCTTTCGAGGCCTGCTGGCAGTAGGCGCCTTCGAAGTTAGCGCAGAGCTGAAAAATGGCCGAACCGCTTGGGTTACGATCCAGAGTAAGGCCGGCAAGCGGGTTGTGATTCGCAATCCGTTTCACGTTAGCGATGAGGTAATAGTTGCGAGAAAAGAGGGTCAATCCTGGAGTAGGATGGATCATGTGGAAGAAGAGGGACGGATTTCGTTTAAAACGGAGAAGAACGGGGAGTATGCGATTTATCCTCGTGGCGAATTCTCCACTCCTGAGTTATTTGTAGTTAACTCTAGTGGGCGGGGTGTCAAGCAAGACTATCCAATTGTTCATGAAGCTCATACGCACCGGCGAGTGTTCCTTGGCAAAAACCAAGATACACAGTATGCCAGACTGCTCGATCACTTCACCTTTGATTATTACTCCGGTAATACCAGGGAATCGAGGTTGGCCGCTTATCGGATGGATTTTGGTGTGGAACCGCATCGGCTGGAGAAAGATTATAACAACTTGCTGCCCAGACAGGTTCATGTGGAAGGGGTTCTCGGTCAGACGTTTCGTAAAGTAACGCTGGATTCGATGTTTAAGCCTTATACCGGCATCGGCTGGGAGTGTGTGGAGGATCTCGGAGCGATGGATCGTGGGGGACCGGACGAACTGCGGAGGGATTTTATCGGTGGAAAGAGGGAAGCGACGTTTGTGGTGGAGCTTCCAAAAGGCAGATATGATTTGCTTTTCGTATCCGGCGATCAAGAGGTGCCTTCTTATACGGAGATAGAGATCGTAGGGGGAACCACGTGGAAGCCGGAGAAAACGCTGAAAGCGGGTGAATTTGCAACGGATATTTTGCCAATCACGCAAAGAAGTGATGGTTACGTGAAGCTGCGATTTCGCACCTGCGAAGGCTCGCAGTGGAGAATGAATGCGCTGATTATTAATAAAAATTACACGTATTTATAGAAGCGGGAAGAGTTGATACAGCTCTAATTACATAGTAGATTATCAGCCTGAGGCGAGTTAGCGAATCGTCGCTTAGGAGCTGGACAATGGGTGGAGTGGATGGTTGCTTTTTCCAATTGCCGCCGATTCCTCCAGCTAATTTCGGTGTCTGATCTACTTTTATCTAATTAAGTGGAGTTTCTACCGCTGATTTCACCGGATCGAGCGGATTTCGTGCAGCAGCTACCGATATAGATGGAGTTTCTACCGTTATTTCATTCCCTGCCACAATTTGATGCAGAATAACGGTAGGTTTTCCATCTGTTTCAGCTGAGGCATCGCCCCTGATGCAACTGGGACTGGGCAACGAAGTGGAGCTTCCTAGCTTCCGCCCGCCCTAGAAAGCGAAAATAAGACCGATAAAGCCCCAACGGGCCTTTATCGGTCTTATTGCTATTCCCACAACTGCTTGCCAGCTATTGCGGGTTCGTTGTCCAAATCCCTGCGGTTTTCAGGAACACGCGCTGCGGCAATTTCAAAGCAGCCATGATGAGCTCGGCTACATCCTCCGGCTGCATCATGCGGTCCTCATCGCCTATCGGCAGACCCGCTTTGACGGACAGCTCTGTGTTCACAGTGGATGGCGTGAGCGCTGTAACACGGATGTTCGATTTGCGAACCTCTTGCATGAGCGCTTCCGTCATTCCGATAACAGCGAACTTCGAGGCGCAATAGGCTGAACCGGTGGCAAAACCTCGCTCTCCTGCGGTTGAAGCAATGTTGATGATGCTTCCGCCATTTTGGCTCAACATGGTGGGCAGTGCAGCGCGAGTTACATGATACGTGCCCATCAAATTGGTTTGAATAATTTGCTCCCATTGATCGGGATCCATATCGACCAACTTGCCGAACTGTGCTGTTCCGGCATTATTGAGCAGGATATCCAGGGAACCCAGTTCCTCGATTAGTAACTCCACTGCACGTACCGCTTCGGTTCGCTTGGAAATGTCCGCTGTGGCAATGCTCACTTTGATGCCGTATGTACTTGTTAATTCTTGTTGAAGGGATTCGAGGTCGGCATGGCTGCGCGCTACTAATCCAAGATGAACACCTTCTTTCGCCAATGCGATGGCGGCAGCTTTGCCGATTCCTTTTCCAGCTCCTGTAATGATGGCCGTTTGGTTGTGTAAGCTCATGAGAAATCTCCTTTTTATTCGGTGAATTAGGTATTCGTATTATGAAAAGTATGGCCCCATTTTATGCCATTTACCAAGCGGAGTCAATTTTAGCTACTGGGATATTTTTCTATTGCCAAATGGGTGGATTCATCTGTATGTTAGTTTATATTACATTAAAAATTCAGACATTATGATAAGTTGATGGGATACAAACATGGTAAACGTTATCATATAATAAAGGCGTAAGATGAATGTCAAAAATAATAACATAAAGTGAGGGGTTCATGGATGATTCATGGAGTAATTAGAAAATCGGTGTTAGCTGCTGCTTCGGCTGCTTTACTGACAATTACAGCTTGCAGTAACGGGGCTGAGCCGGCGAAAGAAGCAGGAAAAACGCAAGCCTCAACACAGCCCGCCTCGAAACAACAAGTTACGCTTACTTTTGAGGAAAACTGGTCCACCCCGAACGTAGATAACCAGCTGTACAAAGAGAGAATTCAAAAATTTCAACAGTTGAACCCGGATATTAAGATTGAAATGCAGGATATCCCGTCGGCCCAATATCGGACCAAGCTCCGTACCGAGGCAGCAGGCAACAGCATGCCGGATATGTTTATTCTGTATCCAGGTGTCGACATGGATCCGTTCATCGATGCCGGCGTATTGATGCCGCTAGATGAAATTATGGATACTTGGAAAGATATTTTGCCGCCACAGTCGTTAGGTGGATATAAAGTAAACGGTAAGCAGTATGCCGTTCCAACCAAAATGACTTTTGTCGATATCATCTATTACCACAAAGATATGCTAGCAAAAGTAGGCTACAATGAGTTTCCGAAAACGTATGCCGATTTCCTCGATCTCGTGAAAAAGCTCAAAGCTTCAGGCGTCACACCGATGGGAATTGGCAATAAGAATCGTTGGCCGCTTCAATCCACGGTGATGTCCGCAGTTGAGGATCGTATTGCCGGTACGGATTTCTTGACGAAGGTGAAACAAGGACAAGCTAAATTTACGGATGCTGATTATGTGAAAGCACTTGGCATTTTCGATGAGTTGACGAAGCTTGATGCCTTTAATGCTGATTTGAACACCATGGATGAAGTGCAAGTGCAAGATTACTTCTTACAGAAGAAATCGGCTATGACCATGACGAGCTCTACGATTGATACGAAGTTCCGCGTCAGTAACGCAGAAGGTGGCGCTAATATTGGGATCGCTTTGTTCCCATCCATCGACGGCGGAAAAGGAACGGCTGGCAAAAGTGCAGGCGTTGTCCAATACGGTATCGGATTAAGCAAGGAATTAACGGGAGCTAAGAAAGAGGCGGCTTATAAATTCCTGAAATATTTCTACTCCCCTGAACTGTACCAGAACTTGATGAGTAAAGGGATTGTCGTACCGGCTAAAGTTGAAATGCCTGCGGACACCAGCAAATATTTGAAAGAAATGCTGGAGTTGACGAAATCCGGCGATGCGCTTGTCTTTGACAGTGTGATGCCGGCGGCCGTCAAAGATTCGATTGAGAACGGGCTGCAAGCCATTACGATGAAACAGAAAACACCTGAGCAAATCGCCAAAGAAATGCAAGAGGTCATGGATAAAGTGAAAAAATAATCGGCTAGCGAGAGCGAAAGTAAGCTCGAAGCTAACGATTTGAAAGGGTGACGGAGATGAAAGCTTCCATCGGAGCATTTTCCTTCTTTCAGCTTTTAAGTCAAAACGAAATGAATATGTACGGTTATCTGGAGACGGTGAAATACCGGTATCGCTTGGATGCTGTAGATCTTTGGAACGGCTTTTTCGCCAACCGTGAGGTTCCCATCTGGGAACTTCCGGGTGACGATGAGTTGATGAAGATCAAACGCAATCTGGATGAGAGAGAATTAACAGTTGCTAACATAGCGGTGGATCGCGCTCATTTATGGGATGCTGATCCGGATACCAGGCAGTTACTATATCAAAATGCGATAGCACATATGAAGGCGGCGAAATTGCTTGGTGCCAAGACGGTTCGGATTGATGCCAATCGCGGCCCCGGTGAAGTGACAGAGGAGCAGTTCGAATACACGGTTCGTACTTATCAGGAATTGGCTCAGCAAGCTTCCGACTACGGATTTACATTGGGGCCTGAGAATCATACAGGGATTTCGTTGGATCCCCTTTGGATGAAGCGCGTTGCTGAAGCCGTGGATCATCCGGGATACGGTATTTTACTACATATCGATCGTTGGATAGACGGGAATCAAGGCAATGAAATGGTGGCTCCCTGGGTAAATCACGTCCATTTGGACAAACGAACATTAAGCTCGGAGAATACGGAATCAACGATCAAGTTTCTGAGTGAGTTTGGTTATCAGGGGTATTGGGCAGTCGAATATAATGCTTTGTCCAATCCTTATATCGAGATTGAGTGGGCATTGGCAGCTGCGAAACGATTGCTTGCATCTGCGTGCCCGAACAATGGATAAGTGATCTGGAGGCGTGCGTGATGGAATATGCCAAGATTCGAATTGGTGTTATCGGAACAGGAATTATCGGGAAAGCCCACTTGGATCAGTATGCAGCCATAGAAGGCGCCGAGGTCGTGGCTCTGTGCGATATTAATGAACAGGAAGCGCGCCGAGTCGCAGACAAGTACGGAGTTGCTCATGTTTACACGGATTATAAAGATCTGTTGGCGCGAGACGATATCGATGCGGTGGATGTATGTCTGCATAACAACTTTCATGCACCACTAACGATTGCTGCTCTGCAGGCGGGTAAACATGTGTACTGCGAGAAACCGATCGCAGGCTCCTACTATGACGGCAAAGCTATGGTTGACGCAGCCAAGGAGTATGGCAAGAAACTTCACATTCAACTGAGCACGCTTTATAAAAAAGAAACAAAGGCGGCCAAAGCGCTGATTGACGGCGGTCAATTGGGCAAATTGTTCCACGCTCGGTCGAATGGCTTCCGGCGGCGCGGTAGACCTTATGTCGATGGTTTCGGCACCGCGTATTTCACGAAAAAAGCAAGCGCAGGCGGGGGAGCTTTACTCGATATGGGCGTTTATCATATCGCTCAAATGCTCTACTTGCTTGGTGAAACCGAAGTAGAGCGAGTCACGGGGAAGCTCATTCAAGAAATGGACATGGATGAGGGCCGGCGTGCCGAAAGCGGGTTCGACGTGGAAGAGTTGGCGCTTGGGTTCGTTACGCTTCGCAATGGACTCACGCTAGACATCTTTGAAGCTTGGGCCGTTAATCTTGGGGGCGTTGAGGGAAGCAGCATTATGGGATCCAAAGGTGGTATCCGACTTCCATCGTACCATTCCGGAGAGATGACTTCCGATATCACCTTTCACACAACGGTAGCCGACATCGACCTGGACAGCAAGATTGATCTTAACCGCATGGATATTCGTTGGCACAGAATGAGAGAAAACGAAGAGGCTTATGATTCATCGCAGAAGCACTGGATTGCTGCTCTGCAGGGACGCGTAGAACTTATGCCAACTGCGGAAATAGCTCTTGCGACGATGTTGATTAGCGAAGGTTTATATTTATCCGATTCGCTCGGACGGGAAGCGACGGCAGCCGAAATTGTGGCTGCGTCCCGTTCGCTGTCTATACCATTGTAAGAGAGGCAAAAGCCGTTCTTCGGCTGCCAAAGAGGCGGAGCCTGCCCCAGTCTCCGTCTTCTTGGCATCTCTCAACTTATCACTTAGCGCATAAGGAGGGCTATGTATGCATGTAACGAGGCGGATGGGCTGGGCAATTTTTATCGGCATGCTGCCAGCCTTGATCATTTATATTGGCATCGCCATGATTCCGATCTTGATGTCATTTTATTACTCATTTTTCGATTGGAACGGTCTATCCCATATGTCTTTTGTAGGGTTGGACAATTATATCTCGGTCTTGAAAGACGGGATCTTCTGGAAAGGTGTACAGAACAACCTGTTTATGATGGTTAGCGGTATTGTGGGGCAGCTGCCGGTAGGTTTGTTTTTTGCCTTGCTATTGAACCGCTCATTGCGCGGGCTCAAAGTTTACCGCTCGGTACTTTTTCTGCCAGTCATTATCTCGGCGGTAATCGTCTCGCTCATCTGGAACATGGTCTACGGTACGGAATCGGGTCTGATGAATAACATGCTCGGACTTTTCGGCTTGGACAGCTTGAAACAAAACTGGCTGGGCTCCCCGCGCTGGGGCATGCTGTCGGTAAGTGTCACGTATCTTTGGCAAAATTACGGTTTCTATATGGTCATTTTCTTGGCTGGTTTGCAAAATATATCCGAAGAAGTAAGAGAAGCGGCCGTCATGGATGGCGCTACAGGTTGGAGACGGTTCTGGTTCATCACCCTTCCGATGCTGAAAGAAACGATCTGGGTCACCCTGATCTTCTCCATTAGCAATAGCTTCCGGGTTTTCGATTTAATCTATGTCATGACAGCTGGAGGGCCGGCTCATAATACCGAAGTGATGACCATCTATATGTATACCCAGGCCTTCAACAACAGTTACTTCGGACTTGGGAGCGCAGTTTCTATTCTTATTCTGCTTTTTAGCCTATTAGCCATCTATGCAGCCAAATTAGTCACTCGTCGAAACGGCTAATTGCCGCACGTAGAGAAAGGAGGAGCTATGCGAACATCTTTAGGGAAAAAAACGATCATTCATTTGATTTTAGCCATTCTAAGTGTTATTAATATCATCCCGATTGTATGGATGGTTGTCAGTTCATTTAAGTCAGAGGAAGATTATGCAACAAATCCGCTGGGGCTGCCAAAGTTTTGGCAGGTCAGCAATTATACGAGCGCTTGGAAAGTCGCGCATTTAGGAACGTACTTCTGGAACAGTGTCATTGTGACCGTTGGCGCAATCGTTTTGACAGTGCTGCTTAGTGCATTGACCTCCTACTTTCTTTCCAGGTTTAACTTCCGTATACGCGGATGGCTTTACGGTTTGTTTATTATTGGCATGACGATTCCGATTCACGCTACGTTAGTACCGATTTTTATTATTATGAAAAAAATAGGCTTGCTGAATTCCCACCTTGCCCTGGTGCTTCCTTACACGGCTTTCCATCTCTCGATTACCATCTTCATTCTGGTAGGTTTCATGCAGGCCTTCCCTAAAGATATTGAGGAATCTGCCGTCATGGACGGTGCTGGACTCTATAAAATTTTCTGGTCCATCATTCTTCCGATGACTCGTCCTGCGCTGGCAACAGTCATTATTATCAACTTTATCTATAACTGGAATGAGTTTTTATTCGCACTCGTTTTGATCAATAAAGCGGCTCTCAAAACGCTGCCGTTAGGCTTGGCTAACTTCGCCGGCACGGAAACAAGGTTTCAGACGCTTCAGATGGCTGCCTTATCCATGGCGCTTATTCCGCTTGTTGGCTTTTACTTGGCCATGGAGAAGCAGTTGGTGCAAGGGATGACGGCGGGCGCTGTTAAAGGGTGATGATGTGATGGTAGCGGCACTTTAACCGCTCGAAACTTTTCTCAAGTCATTCTACATCCTTTTCAAGTAGGTTGACCCCGTTTTATAGTAAAATGAGGAAATACCGACGAAGGGGATGGACCTTGATGATACTAAACAGATATCCTTTCTTGCACTTCAGTTTGAGAACAAAGTCAATCGCTATCTTCATCCTTCTGGTAACGCTCCCCTCCCTTTTGATCGGGAATGTCATTCTGAGCCGTTATGATGCTGTTCTGCGGCAGCAATATATTGATGCCATGGAAAAGAACTTGAATACCATTGAACTGAATTTATCCGAGAAAATAAAAGCTGTTGAAGATTTATCGAACTACATGATTTATCAAGAAAACTTTAGACGGTTTATGGAGACGCCGACCACACCGGGCAATATGGTGCAAATGAACAAAGATCAGACGACCATCGAGGGATTTATTGCCTTTCAAATTATGTCCAAGGTGTACATTAAATCGATTTCACTAGAAGGTGTTGGAGGCAATCAACTCCAGATGGGCGAGCCTGTCAAAGGGTTGGAACAATCTTGGACAGACCTTGCACAGGGGAGAAGAGGCGGGGTCATTTGGACGGACTCCTATGAACTGGAGAGCGGTTGGACGGGAAATAAGCGCGTTGTTTCCATGTTTCGTGTCATCAATTCCTTCGATAACCCTTCACGTCCGGTGGGCAAGGTGATCGTTCGTTTGGATGAGTCGGAAATCACGGACTTATTAATGTCAGCTGTTCCACAGGATCAGGGGTCGATCTTTATTGTTCGGCCTGAGGGCGATGTCGTTTTGCATCAAAATCAAAACTTGATTGGACATCCCTACCCAAGCGAAACACTATTGAGCCAATTTCAAGGGGGGCTGTCCAAAAAAGTCTCTTCCTTGAAGGAAGCCGGAGCTTCTTATGTTGTTTTTAGTCAGCCCATGAAGTCGACGGGCTGGTACATCGTAGCGATGGTTAAGGACCAAACCATCGTGCAAAAAACAGAAGCGATTAAAGCCTCCCTCAAATTTTTGATTCTGATTATTCTTATTTTTGGATTAATCGCTTTAATCGGGTTCGAGTTTGCTATGATCCGCCCCATGCTCGAATTGAGCAAACAAACTTCCAAGCTCAAAAAAGGTGATTTCTCGGCTCAGGTCAAAGTCAGATCGCGAGACGAGGTCGGGGAGCTGGGCCGACAGTTCAACAACATGGTTATGACCATCAAGGAGCTGATCGACAAAAAGTATAAATTAGAGATTCGGCAGAAGGAGTCGGAGCTTCGTATTTTGCAAAGCCAAATGGACCCTCATTTTTTATATAATACGCTGGATATGATCCGTTGGACGGCAAGGTTGGAGAAAGCGGCGGAGACGAGCCAATTGATCGAAACGTTATCCCTTTTCTTTCGAATGGGGCAGAATGGCGGCAAGCGATATACGACATTGCCTGAGGAATTGGATTTTGTTCATGCTTATCTGGATTTGCAGCAGAAGCGAATGGGAAGCAAACTCCAATTCACCCTGCACATGGACGAGGAGTTGAACCATGCCGTCCTCTTGAAGAAAATCATTCAGCCTTTGGTGGAAAACAGCATCAAACATGGTTTTAAGCGTGGGGGTGGCCGCATCGAGGTGCGCTGCTATAAGGCGGAGCAGGATGTGCTAATTGATGTGGTGGATTCCGGCGTAGGATTTGTGAAGAATAAGCTGGAGGTTATCCGTCAGGTACTTCAAGATCGAACCGGGGATGAGGGCATCATGAACCATGCAATCTGCAACATTCATGAGCGCATAACGCTTGAATACGGCGAGGGGTATGGCATCGAGCTACCTTCGGAACCGCCCTTTACCGGAGCTTGCGTAAGGATCAGACTTCCATTTCAAATGAGTGCTCAGGAGGAAAAGCGATGACCATCAAAATGCTAATTGTAGATGATGAGCCTATTATTTGCCAAGGATTGCGTCGTACCATTTCCTGGGAGACGATTGGTGTTGAAGTTGTTGGGGAAGCGTATGACGGAATAGAGGCGCTTGCCTTCCTGGAGCATTGTCCGGTGGACGTCGTGTTGACGGATGTGAACATGGAAGGCATGGACGGACTTGAGCTTGCGAAGGAATTGAAGCAGCGCTTCCCTCAGTCGCGTGTGATCATTGTTAGCGGATATGACCATTTTGAGTATGCCAGACAGGCTTTGCGGCTTGGTATCGAAGATTATTTGCTGAAACCGGTGAATATCGATGAGTTGATGAGCATGGTGCAGCGGATTGGCGAAGAGATTACGCAAGAACGGAAGCTTGAGGGTGAGCAAGAAGTAGAAAAGACGCGCAAATGGCTGATGGGTCAGCTGCAGCAGAGAGTCATCGATCAAAATGAGGATTATGTACCTTTGATGATGACAACCGGGTCGTGCAGCTATTGGATGATCGCCACGCAGCTTTCCGATTATGCGGAATGGACCCGGCGATCGTCCGAAGAAATGCGCAGAGAGATGCGGGGGCGCTGGGAAATAAGCGTTGATACAGCCTTGCGATCATCTGGTCTGGAGACCGTTTCATTTTTCCAACATCAGAATTTGCTGCTGTCGCTAGTAGTCGGACCTCAATCTATGAGCACGAAGGATCTTCATGGCATTTTAAGCGGCGTACTGAAGTTGTCGGAGGATCTTGATCTGCATGCCAGTATATCCCGGCCCTTCCATAGTTCAGATCAGATTCACGCTAGCTGCATGGAGGCTATTTCCTTATTGCACTATGCCGTGCTATCATCCCTTGCTCCAATTATTTTCCATGATGAAGAACTGATTTTCAAAAGAAGCCATCGTCTTCCTGAGTTGATCGTATGGGAGAAAAATCTGATTCATGCTTTATTTCAAGAAAATGATGCGGAACTGCGCCAGCAAATGGATGAAATCATGCAGGAATTTCGCGAGAGTGGCAGCTTGATTAAGGAAATATGGCAGGCGTTCCAGGAGCTGGTCATTATTCTTCAAAGGCGGCTGCGTGCGGCGGGGATCGATTTGACGGGGTATCTCAATGTCTTTCATTCTCAGGAGATTGATCTTTTGGTGCACAATTCCTACAGAGCGATGGAGTCCTTGCTGCGAGCGGAGCTGGAGTCCATGTTCTCATTAATCAACAGCTCCCTTACAGGGAAAAATCATTGGCTTGCAGACAGGGTGAAATCCTACATTGAAGCCAGGTACAACAAGGATATTAAGGCATCTGAGGTTGCAGCATGGCTAAAAATAACGCCGAATTACTTCAGCATCCTTTTTAAGCAAAAGTTCGGCAAAGGGTTCGCGGAGTATCTGAACGAAGTGCGCATTGAACAGGCGAAGGCGAAGTTGTCCGGGACCGACGATCGCGTATTCGAAATCGCCGAAAGCGTCGGCTACAAAGAATATAAATACTTCTGTTCCATTTTCAAAACATATACTGGAGTAACGCCAACGCAATATCGGAAACTTGTCCATTCGACTTAAGAGCTCAGAAAGGATAGCGTGGCACCTATGTCAGTAATCGCAAGACTGAAAGATCACCCGTTCGGCGTCATCAAAGCATTCAGCTTTATTTTATATGGCGCCTTCGCGATTTATAGTGCATTTTTCCCGCTGTACTTGAAAGAATTAGGCGTTTCTAGCGTAGCGATAGGCTTGCTGCTGGCCGGCGGGCCTATTCTTTCGTTATTCGCCAATCCGTTCTGGGGCTATTGGAGCGACCGTTTGTCTAATGTAAGGCGCATTCTGATCATTCTCCTGATCGGCAGCTTTCTTAGTCTGCAAACAGTCTTTTTTACGAATTCTTTCCCGTTCCTTGTCATTTTTTTACTTGTTTTTTTCTGCTTTCAGAGCCCTTTGTTTGCTCAATCCAATAGCCTTATTTTGGAGGCGATCGAACATACGAATCACAAATTTGGTTCTTTTCGCTTATGGGGGGCGCTCGGTTGGGCGTTGATGGCCTTAGCGACAGGTCCTGTGATGGAGTGGCTGGGGATCCGGGATTTGTGGAAAGTATGCGGCGTCATGATGGGGTTAGCCATTGTGTTTGCATGGATGCTGCCTCGGGCTCAGACTAGTGGGAACCGGGAGTCAGGAAGCTCAATCCAAAGCGGCAAAAAAGGCAATTATCTGCAAATTATGAGTGATAAATGGTTTCTGGTTTTCATTCTGATGGGAATTCTTATTTCGATTCCGAATGCGATGAACAACACATTTGTCTCGATTTACATGTCCGAACTGGGCGGGAATAGCTCCTTGATCGGATGGTCCGCATTTTTCGCCTCTATATTTGAAATCCCTGTTTACTTGCTGTTCGACCGTTTTTTACGAAAGGACCGCAGAAGCATGTTTTTCTGTCTGGCGGCTGTTAGTTTGTTGTACGCGCTGCGCTGGTTTCTGATGGCATCGGCGACATCGCCGTATCACATCCTTTTTATCCAAGCGTTAAATTCCATCACGTTCGCCGGCTATTACTATGTGGGGACGCAGTTGACAGCATATTTGATTCCGCCGGCATTCAGAGCGTCAGGGCAAGCAGTTTATGCTTTGAGTTGGGGAGGTCTGTCCGGTATGGTTGCCGGGATCGCCGGTGGCTTGATCTTCCAGGAACTGGGCGCGCATGCCATGTATACGATCAGTGCGATGATGGCGCTTATAGGAGTAGCGGGGTTCACTTCAATGTTCGTAATTGCTGCTAGAATGGAAGTGCGCCAAAAAAATGCTACACAGTACGAAAAGACTTTATTATAATGGATTTATAAGAATCAAATCTTTGACAAATCAGGTCGAAGGAGGATCTCCTTGAATTCTTTGGATGAACAAATTCAGCGGGTGATGGACAAGCATCGAATCGTTGGATTAGCGGCCTCCGTGATGCGTGAAGGGAAACAGATTTGGAGCGCGGGATATGGATGGGCAAATGTAGATAGACGCATTCCAGTTACATCTCAAACCATATTTCGCATCGCTTCTATCTCGAAGACGGTGGTTGCGACAGCGGTTATGCAGCTTGTCGAGCAAGGCTTATGTGGAATCGATCAGGATGTGAGCGAAATACTTGGAATTCCAGTTCGCAGTTCCAAGTATCCGGAAACGCCGATAACGCTCAGGATGATCATGACGCATACTTCGGGACTGCAAGATGAATATGTTCGTTTTGTCGTTGATTCGCGCAGTGAGAATCCACCGAAGATTCGTCTTACGGATCTCCTTCTTCCAGGCGGGACTTATTACACCGACAGTCTCTGGGGAGATGGACGGCCGGGAGATCCGAATTACTTCGAATATTCGAATCTGGGGGCTGTCATTCTAGCGACGGTGGTGGAGCGGCTCTCGAATGAACGATTTGACGAATACTGCAAAAAGCATCTGTTCGAACCGCTTCATATGTGCGACTCTAGCTTTAACATCGGGGATATGAACGACATGGACTCTGTTGCCGTGTTGTATGAATATTCAACGGCCGATGAGCGATTTTTCGCCAGTGCGGACGATTTTCTCGGGAAGAAGCCGGAAGCCATCGATTACAGCGGCTATGTGCCGGGCACTAACGGAGCGTTATTCAGCCCACAAGGCGGACTTCGCACAAGCGTGGATAACTTAACTCGATTTATGGAAGCGCATTCTAACGGCGGTAAATTGAACGATGTTCAAATCCTGAAGCCGGAATCTGTGGATCTGATGCACGCGCCGCATTGGTCGGGGCATCGACAAGAGGGGTTTTTCCGCAATTGCGGGCTCCAATTCCAGATTACGGACGATTTGCTCCCGGGACACCGACTGATTGGGCATTCCGGTGATGCGTATGGGCTGCTAAGCGATATGTATTTTCATAAAAAAGAAAAATGGGGCTTCATTCTACTCATAAACGGTGTCATTCAGAGTAAAGGACAAGGCGTTTATTTTGAGGCGGAAGAAGAGCTTGCGCAAGTATTGAAGACTGCTTTCCTCGCATTGTGAGGGAGAGAAAGGAATTCGATATTTACATATTTACAACATGTTATTTCGATGTTAGTATATATTACATCATTAGTATTCTAGCTTCTGGCGGTCGTAGGAGACTCTATCTCTCTCACATCCCGCTCAGAAATCGAACGGAATGCTAATAAGGAGAGTGGTCGTTTGGTCTACGACAAAGATACAATTTACATCATCGGCGACGCGCAAGCTTCTGTGAACAATCCGATTACCCAACAATTTAACGCCTTTTTTATCGGTCTTGTCGTCGATACGGCAAGCCACAAAATTGTTGATGCAGGATGTTCATCCACCATACCGCTCACATCGGATTTTGTTCGCTCGATTTTCATTGGGCACAATATGCTTCTCCTTGATGTGGTGGCGGAGGAAATCCGCCAGAGATATCACGGATCATCTCAGAAGGCCCTGATCGTAGCGTATAAAGACGCGCAAAAAAAATACAAATTAGCACTTAGCGGCCGGGAAGAGCTGGGATTCCAATCTTCCGGTACAGTGTAAGCTGCTTTATTTATCCGTATGGCAACATACACGTAAATAAAACCCAGCAAATGGTTTCTTGGGACACTGGTTCCTGGGGCTGTTTGCTGGGTTTTTGTTATTTCACAAACCTGGAGGCGACCTATGAAACTTTATATTTCCATTGATATGGAAGGGATAACCGGACTTGTTGATAACACGTTTGTTGATTCCAGACAGTACAATTACACGCGCGGGCAGCACATCATGACAGATGAAGCGAACCATGTCATCAGATCCGCTTTCGATGAAGGCTGCAAGGAAGTCATTGTGAATGATAGCCACTCCAAAATGAATAATCTGCTCATCGAGAAGCTGCATCCCGAAACGCAGTTGATATCAGGTGATGTGAAGCCTTTTTCCATGGTGCAAGGATTGGATGCTTCGTTCTCTGGCGCGGCTTTTCTGGGTTATCACACGAGAGCGGCAACCAAGGGAGTCCTTAGCCATACGATGATTTTCGGCGTTCGGAATATGTATATCAATGATAGAGTCATTGGCGAGCTTGGGTTTAATGCTTATGTTGCCGGCCATTATGGTGTGCCTGTTCTACTGGTGGCTGGGGATGATGAAACCGCCGTTGAGGCGGAGGAGCTAATTCCAGGAGTTACGACAGCCATTGTGAAAAAACGGATATCACGAACTTCGGCTATGTGTTTAACCCCCGAGAAAAGCGGACTGCTGCTTCAGGAAAAAACAAAGGAAGCGCTGGCTAATGCGGGCCGAGTGAAGCCGCTTGTGCCGCCGGATCATCCGGTGCTGAAGATTGAATTTGCCAACTATGGCCAAGCGGAGTGGGCTCACCTGATGCCAGGTACGACGATAGACGATAACAGTCCGACTGTTACCTTTCAGGCGAAAGACATTCTTGAAGCGTACCGGGCGATGTTGGTGATGACGGAGTTGGCGATGAGAACGGCATTTTGTTAAAAAGCGAAAGTGGGTGATGGCGTGACACAATATATTCTTCGTCGATTTATCTCCATGATTGTCACACTGTGGCTAATTATTACGGTTACTTTTGCACTGATGCACGCTGTTCCGGGGTCGCCCTTCGAGAAAGAGGGCAAGAGTTCGAATCCGACGGCGGTTCAAAATTTAATGGAATTTTACCATTTGGATCAACCCATTACGACACAGTACCTGCTTTATTTAAAATCACTGCTTTCCCTGGATCTTGGGCCCTCTATCGGCCACTTTCCCGATACCGTCAATTCCATGATCTCCCGGGGATTTCCGGTTTCGTTTAAGCTGGGAATCGTATCGATCCTGATTTCCATCGTTACCGGCATTGCGCTAGGCACGGTCGCTGCGCTCCGGCAAAACCGTATGATCGACTATCTCGCTATGATCTTCGCGGTTATCGGCATAGCAGTACCGAATTTCATCGTAGCTACTTTGTTGATTAAATATGTGGCGGTCGAATGGAAGCTCCTTCCCGTAGCCACTTGGGGGACGTGGAAGCATGTCATTCTTCCGGCGCTTGCCCTTTCAACCGGACCGCTTGCGATCATTGCCAGATTGACGAGAGCGAGTATGTTGGAGGTGCTGACAGCCGACTATATCGAAACGGCGAGGGCAAAAGGTTTGTCGCCAGCAACAATTGTTATCAAGCATGCGCTCCGAAATGCGGTGCTTCCAGTCATTACTCTGCTCGGGGCGCTGGTGGCCAATGTTCTTACAGGGAGTTTTGTCATTGAAAAGATTTTCGCGATCCCGGGAATGGGGAAATACTTCGTCGATGGCATTAATAATCGCGATTACTCGCTCATTATGGGGACGACCGTATTTTATAGTGCGCTGCTCGTTGTGATGATGTTTCTGGTGGATGTCGCCTACGGGCTGGTTGACCCCCGCATCAAGCTGCACAGGAAGGAGGGGTAAGCGATGAATGTGCCGGATTCCTTATTTATCCCAATGGTCAATAACAAAGGGGCGGCGGAAGCCATTGTTCGAGTGCGGCTGTCGTTTTGGCAGGAAGCTTGGATTAGGCTGCGTGCCAACAAATTGGCTATGGCGGGACTGATGATCATTATTGTGATGGCGCTGCTCGCGATAGTCGGACCTCATCTTACAGACCAAAGCTATTCGAAGCAGGTGCTGTTGGATGCCAACCAGAAGCCATCGGCTGCTCACTGGTTCGGTACGGATGAACTTGGGCGTGATGTTTATGCCCGAATCCTTTATGGGGCACGGATCTCCCTCTTTATCGGCCTAATGGCGGCTTTCATTGACCTGGTCATCGGCATCATTTATGGCGGCATCGCCGGGTACTTGGGAGGGCGAATCGATAACATCATGATGCGGTTCGTTGATCTTTTGTACGGAATTCCTTATCTGCTCGTAGTCATCCTATTGATGGTTGTCATGGGACCGGGGCTGCTGACGATCATTGTGGCCTTAAGCGCAACGGGCTGGATCGGAATGGCGCGAATTGTGCGCGGGCAGGTGCTCAGCCTGAAATCATCGGAGTATGTGCTGGCGGCAAGAACGTTAGGTGGAGGTGCGGCTTACATCATCCGCAAGCATTTGCTGCCGAATGCCATCGGCGTCATTATCGTACAAGTGACGTTTTCGGTGCCCTCCGCCATATTCGCGGAAGCGTTCCTGAGTTTTCTTGGTTTGGGTATTCAGCCTCCCTTGGCAAGCTGGGGTGTAATGGCAAATGATGGTCTGTCGACCATTTTGTCGGGGCAATGGTGGCGGTTATTTTATCCGGCCTTTTTCATATCGATCACGATGCTTGCTTTTAACTTGGTCGGTGATGGCTTGCAGGACGCTTTTAATCCGAAAAGGAGGAGGTAGCCAAGGTGAAAACGACGAATTCGCCCGACGTTATATTGGAAGTGGATAATCTGCACGTCTCGTTCACCACGCATGGTGGAGAAGTGAAGGCGGTTCGCGGTGTCAGTTTTTCGTTAGGAAAAGGAGAAACGTTGGCTATTGTAGGCGAATCCGGTTGCGGCAAAAGTGTAACGGCACGCAGCGTGACGCGTCTTCTTCCCGAACAAAGCTCGAAGATCAGCCAAGGCAGCGTTCGGTATAAAGGGAGGGAGCTGACCGCGCTTAGCGAAAAGCAGCTGCGAGAGCTGAGAGGCTCGGAGATATCCATGATTTTCCAGGATGCCATGACGGCGCTGAATCCCACCATTTCCATCGGTGAGCAGATTATGGAGGGAATTATTCGCCATCAGAAAATATCACGTGCAGAAGCGCGTAAGCAAGCCACGGAAATGCTGGGGTTGGTTGGCATTTCTAATCCTGAGATGCGCCTGAAGCAGTATTTGCATGAATTTAGCGGCGGCATGAGACAACGGATTATGATTGCCATCGCGGCGGTTTGCAAACCTTCGGTGCTTATAGCGGACGAGCCGACTACCGCACTCGATGTCACCATTCAAGCGCAAATCATCGAGCTTTTCAAAATGCTTCAGAAGAAAACCGGCGTGTCCATCATCATGATCACACATGATCTTGGTGTTGTTGCGAATATGGCTGATCGGGTCAATGTGATGTATGCCGGCAAGGTTGTTGAATCGGGCACCGTGGATGAGCTGTTCTACAACCCGCAGCATCCCTATACCAAAGGGCTGTTGGCTTCTATGCCGCGCTTGGACACGGACAAGTCGCTTCCGCTTACGCCGATTGCAGGAACGCCGCCGGATCTGTTTGCTCCGCCGCAAGGCTGCGCATTTGCAGCGCGCTGCAGTTATGCGATGGAAGTATGCGGTGTCTATCAGCCGGAGCAGACCACTGTCTCGAGCGGACATTCCGTAGCCTGTTGGCTGCAGGATCCACGCTCTCAAGTTGTATTCCAGCCGTCGATTCAAAGAAATAACATGACGGCTTTAGGATAAATAAGACGATGAACGAAGGGGAGAAGTGCTCATGAAAAAAATGTCAGCATTGCTAATCAGCTCCGTATTGGTAATTGGTACGCTGCTCGCTGGGTGCAGCAAAGATCCTGGTTCCGGATCGCAAGCGTCTGGAGCCAGCCAGACGGAAGCGGCCAAAGAAACGAAGTCCAAGGTCCTCCTCTACAACAATTTAAAAGAGCCGACATCTCTCGATCCTCCGAAAGGATTTGACCAAGTTTCCTATGACGTTGTCAATAATGCCTTCGAAGGGTTAACGCGGCTTGGCAAAAACCAGACGCCTGAGCCGGCGATGGCCAAAGAGTGGAAAATCACGCCGGATGGGAAGAAGTATACCTTTACGCTGCGCGACGGTATTAAATGGTCCAACGGAGATCCAGTGAAAGCTGCCGACTTTGAGTATGCGTGGAAGCGTCTGCTAGATCCCAAAACAGCTTCCGATGCGGCATTCCTTGCCTATCCGATTGAAGGCGCAGAAGCTTATAATTCCGGCAAGGGATCGGCGGACAATGTGAAAATCAAGGCGCTCGACGATAAGACGCTGGAGGTTACTTTGGCACAGCCTGCTTCTTGGTTGGTGGGCATGGTTTCCAGTCCTGCCTTTTTCCCGGTACATAAGGCGACTGTGGAAGGTAACGCCAAATGGGCGGGTGAAGCGGCTACGATCGTAAGTAACGGACCGTTCAAAATTACGGAATGGAAGCACGATAGCGAGCTTAAAATGGTAAAGAACGATCAATATTGGGATGCCGCAAACGTAAAATTGGCAGGCGTTACTTTTAAAATGATCAATGACACGAACACAGCTTACCAGCTCTTCACGACCGGTGAGCTTCATACGACGGGATCCATTCCGGCTGATATGAGCGATAAATTGTTCGCGGACAACAAAGTGAAGGTGGAAGATGCCGCAGGTACGGCGTTCTATCGTTTTAATGTGAAAATGGCTCCATTCGACAACGTCAACATCCGAAAAGCTTTCGTTGCGGCTGTAGACAGACAGAAACTTGTAGATTTGGTGTTGAAGCAGAAGCAGAAACCAGCTGACGGTTATGTGTCACCGGGGCTTAACGATCCTGCAGGGGGAGATTTCCGTAAAGTGGGGGGCAGCCTGATCAAGTTTGATGCGGGAGAAGCGAAAAAGCTGCTGGAAAAAGGGATGCAGGAGGCCGGATACTCGAAGCTGCCTGAAGTTACTTTGACGTATAACACCAACGATGTTAGTCAACGGATTGCCCAAACGCTGCAAGCGATGCTCAAAGATAACTTGGGCATTGATGTGAAACTGGCAAACAAAGAAGGGAAAGTGCTGACTACGGAGCAAAAGGATTTACAACTGCAATTGTCCCGTTCATCCTTCCTTCCTGACTTTGCGGATCCGATCAACTTCCTGGACGGTTTCCAATCAACGAATCCGTTCAGTCGTACAGGATGGGTGAATCCTACGTACGATAAATTGATCAAAGATGCCTATGTAGAAACAGATGAGGCGAAACGATACAAAATGATGCATGATGCGGAGAAAATTTTGATGGATGAAGCTCCGGTTCTGCCGCTCTATTTCTACAACTCGACTTACTTGCAAAGCGATAAATTGGAAGGTGTCGTTAGACATGCTTTCGGCTTCCTGGACTTTAAGTGGGCGGATTTGAAATAAATTTGGATGGCGGAGAGGTGCGCCTTGAAGGGGTGCTTCTCCCTTTTTCATGCGGAAAGGAGATTGGTAATCATGGCTGAACTCATAAAGCCTAAGCACCTAAGCCCCGGTGATACAGTAGGTATTATGGCGCCGGCCTGTTGGGTAGACATGGAGCAGGTGCAAGCGGCCTCAACCGTTTTGGAGAAAATGGGGCTGCGAGTGCGGCTGGGAGATACTTTGAATAAGAAGTATGGCTATCTGGCGGGAACGGATGAGGAGCGAGCCGGGGAATTGAACACTATGTTTGCTGATTCTGCTATCAAAGCTATCATTTGTGCGCGTGGCGGCTACGGTACCGGAAGAATTGCGGATTTGCTGGACTATGACTTGATCCGCGCTAATCCGAAGATTTTCTGGGGATATAGTGATATTACTTTTTTACATGCTGCTATTCGTCGGTTTGCGGGTTTGGTTACTTTTCACGGCCCCATGTTGATTGATTTGGGCAAAGATGAATTGCACCCGCTCACGGTTCAGAATTATGAGACGCTCCTTCGTCCTTCCGTTCTTCGGTATACCGAGGAGATTTCCCCGCTCCAAACATTAGTGGAGGGAGAGGCTGTTGGACCTATCGTTGGAGGCAACCTTTCTTTAATCGTGAGTACGCTGGGGACGCCTTATGAGTTGGATACAAAGGGGAAGCTTTTTTTCATCGAAGATATTGACGAAGAGCCTTACAGAGTGGATCGTATGTTAAATCAGCTTAAGCATGCAGGGAAATTTGCGGATGCGGCCGGCATATTGATTGGCGATTTTCATAACTGCGAGCCGGATAAACGGAAAGTGTCGTTTACGTTAGAGGAAGTTTTTCATCATCATATCGTACCTGCCGGGAAGCCGACATTATCCGGATTTAAGATTGGCCACTGCTCTCCGAATATTGCAATTCCCTTTGGAATAGGGGCGAGAATGAGTACTTACGAGAAGTTGCTGGCATGTACGGAACCTGGTGTAGAGGCATAAGGAGGCAAATTCATGAGCATGATTCAAAGTGTTGAAGTGATGCGGCAGTCGACACCGCTTAAGAAACCATTTAAAACGGCATTGCGTACCGTGTACAGTACGGAATCTATCATTGTCCGAATTCAGAGCGATGATGGCAGAGTTGGTTGGGGGGAGGCTCCGGCGACCATTGTCATAACAGGTGACAGCCTGGACAGTATCCATTCGGCAATTGTACATACATTCACTCCGTTGTTAGTTGGCAAAAGCTTGCTGGCCTATGAACGCATTCTCCAGGAGATTCATCAATCGATGATCGGGAGCAGCAGCGCTAAGGCGGCTGTGGATATGGCGATATATGACTTGGTTGCGCAGCATTGTGGTTTGCCGCTGTATCAGTTCCTTGGCGGTTATAAGGATCAGATTGAAACGGATTTTACGGTTAGTGTCAATTCCCCCAAGGAAATGGGAGAAGATGCGGTTCGTTATGTGCAAGAAGGCTTCAATGTATTGAAGATTAAAGTTGGTAAGGATGACATTCTCGAGGACATTGAAAGGATCAAAGAAATTCGCAGGTGCATTGGCAGCAGCGTGAAGATCCGCATTGATGCGAATCAGGGATGGCAGGTGAAGGATGCCATTCGTACGATACGGCGTATGGAGGATTTGGGTCTGGACATTGAACTGGTTGAACAGCCGGTGAAAGCGGGAGACATCGAAGGGTTGAAGATGGTGACGGATCACGTGGAAACCCCTATTATGGCAGATGAGAGTGTTTTTTCGCCTATTCAAGCCTTCGAGGTGCTGAAAAGCCGTGCGGCGGATTTGATCAATATTAAATTGATGAAATCCGGAGGTATATACAAAGCGCAAATTATTAATCATATTGCGGAAGAATTCGGGGTCGAGTGCATGGTGGGCAGCATGATCGAATCCCGTGTAGCTGTGACAGCCGCCGCTCATCTTGCGGCCAGCAAGAAGAATATCACCCGTTGTGATTTCGATGCGCCTTTAATGATGCTTCAGGATATTGTGGTTGGCGGTGTGAAGTATGATGGAAGGGTCATGACCTTTCCGAAAGCATCTGGACTTGGCATCTTGGATGTAGTCCACAGCCAAAGTCCAGTGGGTTCGTGAGTATGAGAGTACCGGTGCGGAAGATGGTCGCTGTGTCTGTTGCAACTGTATGGTCAAAGCCGGATTCGCCGCGTTCTATAGATGAGCCGGCATTAAGATGCCCAGCCGATATGAGAGAGTGGCTAGGGCATATGACACTTGGAGATAAGCTGGATTTGTGTCTGGCGAACCGTGTTCAGACGCAGATTCTTTATGGGGCATCTGTTCTTGTTGCGGAAGAAGTGGAGGGCTGGAGCAAGGTGCTTATCCCTCAACAGGGAACGCGAAAGGATGACTTGGGTTATCCTGGCTGGGTGCCAAACTGCCAGTTGGTTGAAGAATCGGATGTCCCTCTCGGCTCAAAAAGAGCGGAAGTGATTTCCGATAAAGCATGGTTGTATAAAAGTCCGTCCCAACAGTTGATTGAGTTGAGCTATCTGACCTCTCTGCCTGTGCTGGAGGAAATGGAGAAGCTGGTGAAAGTGCAGACGCCGGAGGGGGTGGGGTATCTGAAAGCGGATGATATCCGCTTGATTGATGGCCCTGTAGCTTCGCATGCAGGAGTAGCTGACATTGGGCAGGGGATCGTGGAACAAGCGAAGAGGTTCCTGGATCTGCCTTATTTATGGGGAGGTTTGTCCTCCTATGGTTTTGACTGTTCCGGTTTTGCGCATACCATGCATAGATATTATGGGATTTTGATTCCTCGGGACGCCTCGGACCAAGCGAGGCAGGGAACTCCCGTTGAGAAGGAACAGCTGGAAGCGGGGGATTTGCTCTTTTTTGCCCATGATGAAGGTAAGGGTGCTATTCACCATGTAGGGATCTATGCAGGGGACGGACAGATGATTCACTCTCCAGAAACTATCAGTTCTATTGAGCTGGTGGATTTGAAAACATGTAAGCTCGCCAAGGAGCATTGTATGTCTAGGCGGTATTGGAAGTAAGATAGAAAAGCGCGTAAGATGCTGATCTTATGCGCTTTTTTTGCGTTGTAGGGGTGGTTGTGGCGGCTAACGGACCGAGATGACCCTATTTGCTGTTTTTGGGACTGGTTCAGCATCTAACGGACTCAGGCGCCGTTATTTGGTGCTGAAAATGCTGAAAACAGCGGCAAAATCCATAAATAACGTTATCTCAGTCCGTTAGCAGGCCAGATCAGTCGAAAATAGCAGAATAACGGCTACTGAGTCCGTTACAGAGTATCGGCTACTTGGGTGGGGCAGGCGATTGAGTTACTGAAGGTCGCATACGGAGGGTTGGTTGTTATTGAAGGATGGGGTTTTTGGATGATTGGTTGCTATTGGTGGGGTGGCGGAGTTGTTGGTGGTTGGGCTGGCTATAGGTGGTGAATGAGTAGCTGCATTGGTAAGTTGGGGGCTGGTGAGTTACTAGGATGGGGTGAACTGGTGGGTGAGTTAATGGACGAGATGATGGATGAGTTGCTACTGGTGGGACGCATGGCACTTAAATTAGTTAACTACTATAGCGGTGTTTTCTACTTTGGACCGTTTGGTTTACATCTTGCTAGTCGTAACCGTCGGCTAACGGACTGAGATGACTCTATTTAGCGTTTTTGGAGCAGTTTCAGCATCTAACGGACTCAGGTGCCGTTATTGGTGCTGAAAATGCCGAAAACAGAGGCAAAATCCATAAATAACGTTATCTCAGTCCGTTAGCAGGCTAGATTAGTCGAAAGTGACGGAATAACGGCTTCTGAGTCCGTTACAGAAGGTGGGCTAAATTGGTGAAGTGGCGGCAGGCGGAGGAGCTACTATCGATAAGTTTATAACACTAAAACTAGACTCACAACGCCATAAATTTACAATAAGTGTAAATTTGTTTACTATAAATGTTAACTAATATAACACAAATTAATCTAACCTATAATATTTCTTATTTATATGTCACTTTAATTGACATAAACTATGAATTTGAATATGATAAATAGGGAAGGTTCATGTGTTGAAAGTGCCGATGAAGTAGTTTTTGTATGAATTTCGTAGCTTAAATCGAAGTTCTGAATGCTGCTGTATCGGCATTTTTGCGTACCAAACTATCTGAGGAGGATGTTTCATGATTTTGAAAAAGACGGCTCTACTGATCTCAGTATCGGCGCTTGCCATTAGTGTGTTGGCAGGATGCGGAAATGAAACAACTTCTAGTACTGCTACAGGAACAACTACACCCAGCAGCACAGTCACGAAGAGCGTCATCAAAATTGCCACTCAGTCCCCCTTATCAGGAGGCAGCGCCGTTCAAGGAGAAGCGATTAAGCTAGGCGCCCAAATGTCCTTGGATGACCACAAAGAAGAGTTTGCCAAGTTAGGCTTTGACCTTCAATTGGTTCCTTATGACGACCAGGCAGATCCCAAAAAAGGCGTTGCCAATGCCGAGATCATCAGTGCTGATCCAGCCATCCTCGGAATTGTCGGGCATATGAACTCAGGCGTAGCGATCCCCTCCTCCGTTGTTTACGAGAAGAACAATATCGTCATGGTGTCACCGTCGAACACAGCAACGGAAGTAACGGATCGAAATCTGAAGGTCGTAAACCGAATCGTTGCAAGGGATGATTTTCAAGGCCCCGCAGCGGCTGATTATGCTTTTAAAACAGTGAAAGCCAAAAATATCTTCGTCATTCAAGATAAAACAGCCTATGGCCAAGGCTTAGCGGAAGCGTTCAAAGACGCAGCGACGAAGCAAGGGGCGAATATAGTCGGCTATGAGGGAATTACCGTAGGCGAGAAGGATTTCAACGGGGTGCTGAACATTGCGCTCAGCAAGAAACCGGATTTCGTATTTTTCGGTGGCTTATATGCCGAGGGCGGTTTGTTGATCAAGCAAGCCCGGGACAAAGGAATTACAGCGCCTTTCATGGGGGCTGATGGTTGGGACACGCAAGGTCTGGTTGATGTGGCCGGCGACAAAGTCAAAGATGCCTTGTACGCCTCCATCTCAACGGATATTACGAAATCGTCAGAAGGAATGAAATGGGCGGATCAATACAAAGCCAAGTTCGGCAAAGCCCCAGACGGATACTCTGCTTATGCTTATGACTGTATGACGATCATTCTTAACAGCATTAAAGCCGCGAGCAGTGCAGACGGCGGGAAAGTGCCTGCCCGTGATAAAGTTCGCGATGCGGTGCGCGCCACCAAAGACTTCCAAGGCGTGGCTACGAAGGTTTCCTTTGACGGCAAAGGTGACAATACATATGCAAAAGTATTTATTTACAAATTTGATGGCCCGAAATATCCAGGCACGATGATTTCTGAAGTAGGGAAGTAACGTTAAGTAAAGAGGTATGTGCTCAGTAGATATACCTCTTTACGTTTTATTTATCAGCGAAAGGAGAAGCTCAATGATCCTTAACATCCTGCACGCACTCCCCCAAGTATTGATCGACGGGCTTGCTTTAGGAGCGATTTATGCGGTTGTTGCCTTAGGTTATACCATGGTTTACGGCATTCTTGAGCTGATCAATTTTGCGCATGGTGAAATTTTTATGACAGGTGCATTCGTTGGAACGGGAGTCTTATTCCTTTTCCAATCGACAGGATGGCTTGGCGGGATGCCGGGATGGGTCGCCTACGTTCTGATTCTCGCTATCGCCATGCTGGTTACGGGATTGCTTGGGGTTGGGATTGAACGAATTGCCTACAAGCCTTTGCGAAAAGCACCAAAGCTCATTTCGCTGATCTCCGCGATTGGTGTATCCTTCGTGGTTCAAGATATCGTTCGATTTATCTCTGAATTGCGAACAGGAAACTACATCATTAGCAGTATTACGTTATTCGATAAAAGCATGACCATCGGCACGTCATCGCTCAGCTCTTGGCTCGGTGACGCGTCTTTGAAAACCAATACGGTCATTATCATCGCAGTGGCTGTTTTTTTAATGATCGGCCTTGATTTTTTTATTAACCGTACCAAATGGGGAGTCGCCATGCGAGCGGTCGCGCAAGATCGTGAAACGGCTTCGTTAATGTCGATAAACGTGAATAAAATTATTATCCTGACTTTTTTCATCGGATCCGCTTTGGGTGGAGCAACTGGGGTTTTATTTGCGCAGCAGTATGGAACGATCGATCCGTTTATCGGCTATATATTAGGGTTGAAAGCGTTCACGGCAGCTGTGCTTGGAGGTATAGGAAACATTCGGGGAGCCATGTTTGGCGGACTGGTCATTGGCATTCTCGAGATGTTTGCTTCTTCAAATCTAGGTTTACTGACGGGCGGCAGCTTTGGTTCAGAATATAAAGATGTGTTTGCTTTTATGATTCTTATCATCGTATTGATTTTTAAGCCAGAAGGTCTGTTTGGTAAAGCCGTCAAGGAGAAAGTGTAGGTGACTCATATGGATAAAATCAAACAGGCATTCGCGCAGAATTCGAAAATGCAAGCTCTGATCCTTGTTCTTCTTGTTTTGGTTTCAGCGCTAAGTGTATATATGATGGCTAAATCGGTCATCGCCTTTTTAATATTGCTGGCATCCTTGTTACTGCTGCACTACACCTCCTTCACAGTTAAGGTCAAATGGATCATTGGCGGTATCCTGGTCATTCTCATTATTCCGTTCGCTACATCGGGAGGCCCTGCATACGAGTCTTATATGGAAGTTGCAACGCAAAGCGGAATTTATATCGCAATGGCGCTTGGACTAAATATTGTCGTAGGATTTGCAGGTCTATTAGATTTAGGTTTTGTCGCTTTTTTCGCAATTGGAGCTTACACATACGGCATCTTCTCTACCGCACAAGCGAACAAGTTCCTAACGGGAGATTTCTTTCCGCTTTCAGGCTCAACGTTTTGGCTGTTTATTTTTATTGGCGGATTTATGGCTGCACTGTTCGGCATCCTCCTAGGTTTGCCCGTTCTCAGGGTGAAAGGCGATTATCTGGCAATCGTGACTTTGGGCTTCGGTGAGATTGTTCGGATCATCTTCAATAACTTAGAGAAGCCGATTAATATTACGAACGGCGCAAAGGGCATCTCGTCGATTAAGCCGCCCGATCTGTTCGGACTGGAATTCACGCATCCTCATGAATTTTATTTCATTGTGATTGGGATATTGGCGTTCGTGATTTTCGGGGTAAAACGATTCGAGCATTCCCGCATAGGGCGTTCCTGGAAGGCCGTTCGAGAGAATGAAATTGCCGCCCAATCTATGGGCGTTCCGCTAATTCGCACGAAGTTGACAGCATTTGCTGTTGGAGCATCGTTCTCCGGTATGATGGGGGTCGTTTTTGCGGCCAAACAGACGTTTATTGATCCGTCCAGCTTCACCCTGCTTGAATCCATTACGATATTAGTCATGGTGGTATTAGGCGGAATGGGAAGTGTTCCCGGCGTTATACTTGGAGCTGCGCTTATTACGATTCTTAACTTGCAGGTGCTTACGGAATTTGCGAATTGGCTGAATCAATTAACGCTGCAAGGCGTCGTCCACATTCCTTTTGCTTTATCTCCGGCCAAGATGCAGCGTTTCATATTTGGGGCTATTCTGATTCTCTTCGCTGTCTTTAGGCCCAATGGCTTGATTTCCGTGAAAAATCGCAATGTGAACGAAAAGCTGATTCAGGAGCGGGTTTCATCAAAATCAGCATCAACAACGTCGGTTAAGCCAATATCCCCACCAAGCGGAGGGATCGTCCAATGACCGTTTTGAGAGTTAAAGATGTGGTCAAACGTTTTGGCGGTTTAGTTGCCGTTAATGGTGTTCAATTTGATTTTCAAAAGGGGAAAATCTCCGCAGTTATCGGTCCGAACGGCGCAGGGAAGACAACATTTTTTAATATGATTACCGGGATTTATACGCCTGATGAAGGTGAAATCGAATTGGAAGGCAAGTCGATTGTGAACGTCAAGCCTGATCGCATTACGGAGAGAGGCATTGCCCGTACTTTTCAGAATATACGCTTGTTTGGCAATATGACGGTAATTGAAAATGTGATGGTCGGCATGCATATCCATTTGAAAAGTGGAATCGTCAGCACTTTACTAGGATTCACGAAAACTCGGCTTGAGGAACAACAGGCGATGGACCAAGCCTATCGGTTATTGCAGTATGTAGGTCTTGCTTCCTCTCTCAATGAAAATGCAAACAGCCTTTCTTACGGAGCGCAAAGACGGCTTGAGATCGCGAGAGCGCTCGCGGCAAAACCTAAAGTACTGCTGCTCGATGAACCCGCAGCGGGAATGAATCCGAGTGAAACCAAAGATTTGACAGAACTTATTCGAAGGATTCAACGGGAAATGGGCATTTCAATTATATTGATTGAGCATGATATGAAACTCGTCATGGAATTGTCCGATCACATCCTGGTATTGGATCACGGTGAGAAGATTGCGGAAGGATCTCCGCACGAGGTTCGTTCGAACCCGCGTGTCATTGAAGCGTATTTAGGTAAAAGTGCTTTAGTGGAAGGGGTGAAAGGATGAGCTTATTACAGCTTCAAGAGGTTCAGGCTTATTATGGAGGTATTCAGGCATTAAAAGGGATATCTCTTCATGTTCATGAAGGAGAAATTGTTACCTTGATCGGGTGCAACGGAGCGGGAAAGTCAACGACACTGAAGTCCATTTGCGGTCAAGTGAAAACGAAGGGCTCGATCCTGTTTCAAAATCTAGACATTTCAAGTTGGCAGCCTCACCAAACGGCAATGGCAGGAATCGCACATGTTCCGGAAGGCAGGCGAATATTCCCCAAGCTAACCGTCAAAGAGAATCTGGAGATGGGCGCATTTTCCGTGAAAGATAAAAAAGTGATGAAAGAGCGTATGGAGCAATCTTTTGATTACTTTCCACGGTTGCGAGAACGCTTAAACCAAACGGGAGGCACCATGAGTGGCGGCGAACAACAAATGTTAGCCATCGCCCGCGCGCTTATGATGAAGCCCAAGCTGCTGCTGCTTGACGAACCATCGATGGGGTTGGCACCGGTTATCGTGGATCAAATCTTTGACATTATCCGGGAATTGAACCGAACCGGGATGACGATTCTACTTGTGGAGCAGAATGCTTATCAAGCTCTGCAAATTGCGAATCGCGGTTATGTCATACAGACGGGAGAAATTATTTTGGAGGATGACGCCAAAACATTGCTTGTCAATGATCAAGTAAAAGAAGCCTATTTAGCGGGATGAGTTCATTTCTGCCGATGTTATATGGCATCTTGGCGTCATTCTTTTTCTCGTTTTCCTTCATCATGAACCGATCCATGGAATTATCTGGAGGCTACTGGGTATGGAGTGCTACACTTCGTTATCTATTTATGCTCCCTTTGCTCTTGTTAATAGTAGGGCTCAGGGGGAATCTACAGGTTCTTCTCTATGAAATAAGAAGGCAAATAGGGGTGTGGATGGGGTGGAGTTTTGTCGGATTCGGGCTATTTTATGTGCCGCTTTGCTTTTCCGCCGCCTATGGACCTGGCTGGTTGCTTGCGGCCACTTGGCAAATAACCATCATTGCAGGTTCATTGCTTGCTCCATTATTCAAGGAAAAACTCCCTGTACAGGGTTTGCTTATTTCACTTTTTATTTTAATTGGTGTAATCGTTGTCCAGGCGGAGCATAGCGATCAACTCTCCGTGAAAGAGGATTTTGTAGGTACGCTGCCGGTGTTACTGGCAGCTTTTGCATATCCGCTGGGCAATCGGAAGATGATGGAGGTTTGCAAAGAGCGGTTAGATACGTATCAGCGCGTACTAGGCATGACAATAGCCAGTCTTCCCCTATGGATCGTCCTCTCGCTCTATGCTGTTATTAAAGCAGGCGCACCTACTGTGGGGCAAATCGAACAGTCCGCTCTTGTGGCCGTGTGCTCAGGCGTGATTGCCACGATTCTTTTTTTCACAGCAACGGAGCGGGTGAAACGCTCATCTCATCAACTGGCTGCCGTAGAAGCGACGCAAGCCGGTGAAATTATTTTTACCATGTTCGGTGAAATGTTATTTCTTGGTGCGGCATTTCCAACGATGCTGTCTTGGACGGGGATGTGCTGCGTGATTTTCGGCGTGATTTTCCATAGCTTACTACCAAAGAATAGATGATTAATTCCATTTTCATGATACAATAGCTTTCTATCAGATGAATGGAACGGAGTGATTACATGAGCAAAGGCAAAGGAACAGGCAGAGGAACGGACAAAAAAGGCTGGAATAGGTGGCAAGCTAGTGCCAATCGAGCGAAAAGCGCCCCGAAACCGTACAAAAGCAAAGGGGTTAAAAAAGAAAGTGACAATCAAGTAAGTACCAGCAGTAAAGAATAGATTGCAAACTAGTTAAAAGAGACCTACATATACGATATGTGGGTCTTTTATGCATGTCCATTGAATAAAAATAATATTACAGGTAACAATTTCTAATAACATAGTAAAGAAGGTGAACTAGAATGAAAGATAAAAGACGAGAAGATGCTTGGACAGATAATCATGATGTAACATTAGCTCAAACGGTAATTAGTCATATTAAAAATGGGAGTACACAGCTAGCTGCATTCGAAGACTCAGCGAGTAAACTGAATCGCACGGCGGCCGCCTGTGGGTTTCGGTGGAATAAAGAACTGAGGCATCAATACGAAACCGAGATCAATGACGCTAAATTTTTCAGAATGAAACGCAAACAACAAAAAAGAGACATCCATGCAGCAATTCCTGTCCTGCCAACATTGGATGATGAACCGATCATGCCGAAATATGAGGATGCATTTAGGCAAATCATTAAAATCGCGAAGGATCAAGCGCAAAAATTTGAGCAGTTGATGCACGAGAATTCAAAGCTCAAGCTTGAAATAGATGAATTGAGAAGCCAGAAGGAAACCGTAAACATCGTAAGAAGCAATGAAGATGTGGCCACAGAGGATCTTCAAACCTTCCTCAAAATCATGAACAGAGCAAGAAATTTAACTTCTTTGAATTTGAATGTATAAGTCTTCCTTTCACTCCACATGATAAGATTACACCACGAGAAGGAGTGATTTAGTTATGGCAAACAGTAACACATTAGTTGTTCCAGAAGCAAAAGCGGCTTTAAATCAATTGAAATTTGAAGTTGCTCAAGAGTTAGGGATTGCATTGCAACCGAATGGGTACAATGGCAATCTGGCTACGCGCGATGCAGGCTCAATTGGTGGTACCATCACCAAACGCTTGGTGCAAATAGCAGAGCAGCAATTGCAAGGTTTTAGACGCTAATCATTAACAAATAGCAAGAGCTAAAAAGACTACAGTCACTCTTCCTCCTTGGGTGAATGCAGTCTTTTTTATGTTGGGAGGAGCATCGCTTCTATTTCCATATGCTTGGAATATTTTATGGGTGATTGGGTGAAGTTAGGAAGGCGAAACTAATCTTAATTCAAGGAGAAAGCCACGATGAAATGCAAAATAAACCGGAACGCAGCTAAAGTTTTAAAGGATATGTTGAGTCAAGAAGGTGCGGAGGGGAAGATGGTCCGAGTCATTATTACACAGAATCATGGGGATCATGGCCATTATGACGTTATCTTGGATGATGCAACTGAAAATGATGAAATCGTAGAAACCGATAAAGGGATTAATGTGTTGCTGGATAAAAGAGAAAGCCTGTTAGACGGCGTTTGGATTCAATATTTTCATGTTCCGGAAGAAGGTTTTTTTATTACGAATCCTTCCACAGGATTTCTTGAGAAGTAATGAAATGACGTATATTCTTGTCGCAAAAGAGGGACAGGAACATACGTCTTTTTCGTTTCTATTCACGTTTAATAAAAAATTTAAAAACGCTATTTTTCAAGTAGTCCAGCGAATAAAAGACAGGTCGATCATCTTCATCGAAATGTAGCTGTTTTAATAACAAAATTTCATTGCCGAGCACGTTCACCGCATTCTGATCCATCTCTTCGGAGCTGCTTAACGCGCAAATTTCGGTGATGGCGTAAGCGATGTTGATGCCCATCCTGCTCTTTAAGAAATCAAAGATGGCTCCGGAAAATTCCCCCTCAAAATGGCCTGCCACTAAGCTCTGCGGGAAAATATTATAGTAAAATGCCACTTTCTTGCCGTTTGCTGTTCGCGAACGCTCCAAAATGACAACCTTTTCCTCATCATCGATTTGCAGTTGTTTTCTCCAATCTTCCTCAGGTTCCCGTGTGTAGATCTTGATGTCTAATTCGCTTTCGATATACCCCTCATTTTTGATCATTTGACCCACGCTTTGCAGCTTGCTCAGGGGATTGATAATGAAATCCGGACGATTGTTGACGTAGGTCCCGACACCGTTTTTGCTTATGAGCACCTTCTCCCGCTGAAGCATCTTGAGCGCTTCCCGGAGTGTAGGGCGGCTTACCTCGTATTTCTTGGCGAGCTCCGGCTCAGACGGAAGCTTGTCTCCCGGCTTAAGCTCGCCTTCGTTGATGCTTCGTTCAATCTCTTCTTTGACTCTGAGATAAAGCAGCTTTTTCTCCAAATTTCAGCGATTCCTCTCTATAGGTTGATGATGGTATGTTCAACATTTACATAAAATTCAAAGCTGTCTGACAACAATAGTGTACCACACTTTTTGAAATTTGAAAGACTAGTTAAGCCATATTATTAGCAAAATCAAGCGATTTATCTACACAATTATTTAACATTGGATTGATTGACACAAACGAGATATCTTACCTATAATTTTAGATGTCAGACAGCATGATACGCATCGAGGAAGGAAGGAGGACTTGCTAATCATAGGGTGACAGGATGTTGAATGAAAATAATTTGATTTCACGGAGGGGCATTTTAAATGAGGAAAAAAATGTTAGGTCTAATGTCGATTTTAACTTTGGCGGTTCCTTTCTTCACTAGTGCGAGCACCACTCATGCTGCAAGTTACTCAGAGCTGGCTGCCTACTGGGCACCTCAGATTTACCAGGATGTGAATGCTGATCTTGATGTAAGAGCGGATTTTATTACCAATTTCAACTATGACGGCGATTATTTGGCTCGGAATAACTGGGATAATCTCTCCAATTACAATGAGAATGCGTATGTCTACTATAAAGTGTCCGAAACGACAACGCATTACTTTATCGAGTACGACTTGTTCCATGCAAGAGATGATGCTTATACTAGACCGCTTGATGCCCATGAAAATGACCTTGAAGGCCTATTCCTTGTGATCAAGAAGGATGGATCCAACTATGGGTCGTTCCAGCTGATGGAAACCATGGCACATAATCAGTGGTACGATTACACGAATGATCCTAATATTACTTCTGGTTCTGATAACGTTGACGGTGGCGTTCTCTTCAATGGAAGTCATCCCATGGTGTTTTGCCAAGCGAATGGACAGAGTCCAAGCGGTGGGCATGGCGTCAAAGCTTACGACGGATCAAGCGCGCCAGGCGGAGATGGTATTGTCTACGATTACACGGGTGTAGCGCAGTTTCCAACGAATACATCAGGCAGCTATACGAACCATTACGGCTATGCCTTAATCGAGTGGGGAGATCTTTGGAACCGCCGGAATGACCCTAACATTTTCGCTTCTTGGGGGACCATTGCAGGAGACAACAATACGGCTAATTCAGCGAATGCCCCATGGGGATGGGACGATAGCGATGATGGCCCAGCATTACAGGGAATGAACTGGTCTGATCCGGCTCATCAAGTCGATGTACACCTGAATGGTCTCGGTAATTTCTCACATACCTATGTGTTTAATCCTTACTACTCTCATAAAATCGTTCTCCAGAACACGCAAAGTCTTGAAGATCGCGATCCGTTCGGCGGTAAAAGCGATATCTACATTAAGGCTTATGTCAACGGCCAAGGACAAACGGATGCCAGGTTCTGGAAGAAAAATGATGCGCCTAAAAATCAACTTTACAATATAGCTTTTGGTGCTAACGACGCTGAATTCGGAGCTAACTTCTCAGAAAACTACAACACCGTCTATGTTGCGAAACCATCAAATACCAATGTTGAAATCCATGTCTATGATTCAGACGGAACTTCCGGTGATGACGATATGGGATATGTATCAGCGGTTGTAGCACCTGGAACTACCAAGTCTTGGACAGATGCACTGACAAGTAATGGCCAAGCCAAGGTTACAGCTACGGTAACTGCGCAATAGGGTTATTGCAGGGTAAGTTGATTCAAACCAAATATACGAAAGAGAACACATCTAGGAGGATGGAAATGTTTCTGAAACCGAAAGCACGTACTGTAAGTTTGTTATTAGCAGCTTCTTTCATGTTAACCACTGTTTTATCAGGGTGTGGAGCCGGTGCCAGCAAGACAGCAAGTTCACCAGCATCAACGCCAGCCAGCACGGCGAGCAGTGAGCCAGCGAAAGAGACGAAAGCACCGGAGTCGAAGAAACTGGTTGTCTACGCAGCATTAAATGAAGATGATATCGTACAAATTCAAAAGAAGTTCAAAGAAGATACGGGTATTGAGATTGAATACTTGCGTTTAAGCGGTGCTGGTGAAGCGAGTACACGCATTCAAGCTGAAAAGGCTGCGCCTAAAGCGGATATTTTTGTAGGAGGTTCGGTTGAATTCTACGAGCCGCTTGCTCAGCAGGGTTTGCTTGAGAAGTACACGTCTCCTAATGCCAAAGATATCGAAGCTCGTTTTAATGATCCGAAGGGCTTCTGGCAAGGTTGGTACATGGGAGTTCTCGGTATCGTTCTGAACAAAGACAGATTCCAAAAAGAGCTTGCGCCAAAAGGTGTGAAAGAGCCAGCGACATGGGACGATCTGCTCGATCCTAACTATAAAGGCCTATTCCTTACGTCCAATCCTGCGACAGCGGGCGGCGGTTACATCTTCGTGGCTGACCAGTTGTTCCGTTTGGGAGAAGAAAAAGGTTGGGACTACTTGAAAAAGCTTAATACTAATGTTCATCATTATACACCAGCAGCAGGGGACGGGATTACGCTTACTGCGACAGGAGAGTTTGTAGCTGGTATGTCATGGGCGCATGATATCGTTAAATCGGCTCAAAAGGGTTACCCAATTAAAGTTATCGTTCCTGAGCAAACGGCTTTTGAAATCGGCGGTGTTGGTGTGGTTAAAGGTGGAGCGAATACAGAGAATGCGAAGAAATTCGTGGACTGGTTGTTAACCAAACCGGTTGGGGAAATGAATACGAAGATGTCTAATCGTTATTCCGTAAGAAAAGATGTCGCGCCACCAGACGGTATGATCAAAATTGAGGATGTCAAATTGGTCAACTATGACAGAGATAAAGCTGCTCAGATGAAAGCAGATGTTGTGAAGAAATTTACTGAAATGACAGGCAAATAATGTTGTAAAGGAAAAGCTTGTCCACCTCCTCCTGCGGCCAATCGGCGGGTGGAGGTGCATGCTTATAACCGAAAGGTGTGGAAAGATTTGATTTCATCTACTGTCAAAGATACCTGGTCGGAAATAAAGAGGTTGAAGAATGAACCTGCCTTAGCGTTGGGGGTGGCAGCGATCATTCTGATCACATGTTTTTTTGTCATTTGGCCCATCCTGAAGGTGCTAAGCTTCACTCGCCTGGAGGATTATTTTAAACTTTTTACGTTCTCCAGATGGTATCATGCAGCTCTAAACAGTTTATTCATGACAGCTATCTCAACCGTTTCATGTACGGTCATTGCGTTTATTTTTGCCTACACGATTACAAGGCTGAAAGTTCCTTTCAAAGGACTCTTTAAATTTATAACGATTTTGCCGATTGTTTCGCCTCCTTTCATTGTTGCTTTATCCTACATCCTGCTCTTCGGCAGGCAGGGAATTATTTCAAAATATGTGCTGCACGTTAATATAGATATCTACGGCTGGCATGGGCTTTGGCTAGTTCAAACGATGACTTTTTTCCCATATGCTTATGCGGTTATTCACGGTGTGCTGAAATCTACTTCCACCAATCTGGAGTATGCGGCTTATAATCTTGGAGCCTCTCATTGGCAAGTGTTCAAACAAGTTTTTCTTCCCTTATGCAGACCGGGTATTGCAGGCGGAGCCTTAATTACAGCCATGAATGTTCTGGCTGACTTTGGGAATCCCATGATCATAGCCGGGAATTTTACGGTTCTTCCAACAGAGGCGTATATGCAAATGTCGGGGATGTTCGATCTCAATTCGGCTGCTGTGCTCTCAACCGCGCTGCTGGTTCCCGCAGTTGGTCTCTTTATTTGGAACAGGGCATGGGTAGGAAAGCGTTCCTACGTCTCAGTTACCGGTAAAGAAAGTTCGCTGGAACATTTTCCACTGCCCTTTGCGGTGAAATGGGGGCTATTCGCTTTCTGCATGCTCGTCACGCTCATCGTTCTTTCGGTTTATGGGGTTCTGTTTTATGGAGCTTTCACCAAGACATGGGGATTTGACTGGTCCTTCACGCTGCAAAATCTCCTTTACGTGGAGGCCAAAGGAAGAGAAATTTTCAACAGCTTGAAATTTGCTTTGTTTGCATCGTTAGCGGCCGGATTCTTTGCCCTGCCATTAGCTTATTTCGTGCAAAGGAAGCGTATCGGCATCAACCGATTGCTTGATTTCTTGGCGATATTGCCGGGAGCTGTGCCGGGCGTATTCTTAGGACTTGGTTTTGCAATGGCCTTTAATGAGAAACCGCTGATGATTTCAGGAACGTCTCTCATTATGGTTCTTGCCCTCATGTTCTGGAATTTACCAACCTGCTATAGCGCCAGTCTGGCGGGTCTTCAGCAGATCAGCGGAGCGCTGGAAGAAGCTTCACTCAATCTCGGCGCAAGCAACTTCGCTACCTTCAGAAAAATTGTGCTTCCCTTGTTGAAAGGACCGTTTATCTCAGGGATTGTCGTGTCTTTTCTGCGATCCGTTACCTGTTTGAGCGTTATTATATTCATTTATTCGGCGAAAACTTCCGTAGGTACGGTGTCCATTCTTGGATTAGTGCAGAATGGGGCTTGGGGAAGCGCATCGGCCTTTACGGTTGTGCTGATTTCCATCGCCTTCGTGGTGCTGTTGGCAGCACAGTTTTTCTTGAAGAAGCAGGGCAGATCGATAGAACTATAAGTGGAGGAAACCATGAACACGGAGAAACCGATGATCCAAATCGCCAATGTTTCAAAAAGGTTCGGAGACTTCGACGCCATCAGTCAAGTGTCTCTCGATATACCCGCAGGCAGTTTCACAACACTCCTGGGGCCAAGCGGTTGCGGCAAAACGACGTTGATGCGGCTGATTGCCGGATTCTACGAACCGGATGCCGGTAACATTTTTATAGAAGGTAAAAATATGAATGAGCTGCCTGTATATAAACGGAATACACCGCTTGTTTTTCAGGAGTATGCCTTATTCCCTCATATGACCGTATTCGAGAATATTGCTTACGGATTAAAGCTGCAGCGGCCGACTCGGCAAGAAGTGAAGGATAAAGTTGATGCCATGCTCAGCATGTTCGGGCTTCAAGGGCTGCAAGACAGGCTCCCTAGAGCGCTAAGCGGAGGACAACAGCAGCGCGTTGCCTTTGCGAGGGCACTGGTTATGGGGCAGAAAGTGCTATTAATGGATGAACCGCTCAGCAATTTGGATGCCAAAATGAGAGTGGAAGTCAGAGATGAACTAAGAGAGCTGCAGCAGCGATTGGGCATTACCGCTATTTTTGTTACGCATGATCAAGATGAAGCGTTATCGATTTCGGATCGAATCGCTGTGTTTAACAAGGGGCGTATCGGGCAGGTGGGGACACCTTGGGATATCTACTTTAAACCGGAAAGCAAGTTTGTTGCCGATTTTGTCGGTACGGCTAATTTTATAGAGGGCGAAGTAGCGGCTGAAGAGGGCGAGGATTTGATTGTAAAATGCGGAACCGCCGTATTTCGCGTTTATCGAAGCGATTACCCCTTCCGGACAGGTGACCGGGTGACGGTTGTCATCCGACCGGAATGCATCTCCTTCGTCGATAAGACGACGGAAGGTCACAATGTTTGGAGCGGCGTCATTCAGAGAAGCAGCTTCCTGGGGCGCATGATCCGTTATTGGATCAATGATGCTCCGCTTCAATGGATTGTCGATGACTCGAGTCCTAGCATGCGAGGCTACCTGCAGGGCACGGTGCATCTGGCTTTGGATAAGCATAACATTCATTTGCTGCCATTTGAGAAGGATACAATGACAAACGAAAGATAAGGGGGAATTCTTATGTTGAATGCAAAAGTACAATTCCTGAATGTCGGGTGGGGGGATGCTCATCTGATTAGGCTGCCTTCCGGCGGTGTTTGCTTAATCGACGGAGGGGACGGTACGTTCTCCGAAGAGCAAGACCATCCCTTGTCCTGGATGAACCGCAATGACGTTGATCAGATGGAGTGGATGCTGCTTACACATATTCATGAAGACCATGTCAACGGGCTTCTGGATGTAGCTAGAGCCAAGTCGGTCGTCCAAGCCGTTTTGCCGTATGAGCCCTTTGTGCTGCCACCGGTAGAGCTGGTCGAAGAGCTAAGGGACGATTTTACTACTAGAGTATACCGCATGCTGGCCACTTATCTGGAATTGATTCAGGTTCTAATTGAACAGGGGACAGAAATTAAATGGCGCAGCGCGTATGGATCAAGCGAGCAATCCGTGATTTGGTCCGAGGAAGGTATCACCTTAACCCAACTATATCCTTGGGAAGGAGATCCGCTTCCGGCCTACGAGATGCTCATGCAAGCTCTCTCAGATGAGGCTGAGGATAATGGCTTTAGAGAGAATTTACCGCGTTTCTTTGATTTATCTAATCATGATAGCTCCGTATATCGACTTAGCCGTGAGGGAGAGCCGCAGTCGAGCGTTTTATTCGGAGGGGATCAATTAGAACCGGGATGGGAACGTCTGGCACAGCGGACAGATCTTACGTGCAGCATATGGAAAGTTTCCCATCATGGGATGGATGACGGCTTTAATCCCCGTATTCTCGGGTGGATTCAGCCGGAATACTGCATCATTCCCGTCAGCATCGGACGCTCACATGCGCTGAAGGGAGAATGGGAAGAGCTCCGTTCTGAAACGGATGCCACCTTTTACTTAACAGGGAGTTATGGCAGAGGGAAGACTTGCCGAATTGTTAATGGATCCATGCCAATTGAAATTGGCTTTTAATTTAAAGGAGATAAGCGAATGTTAGTCAACAAGATCAGCTTCATACTTGCTTTTTCTGCTGGATTATTAGGCGTTACCCAAGGAATGATGAATGCGCACATCGGGAAAGTGCAGGGACAATACGGAATGATTATCGGTGTTTCCGCCATCCAAATCGTGTTTGCTACTTTTTTATTATGGCGTATGAAATCTCCTGCTCCGCTGCAGCTTCATGTCATTCCGTGGATTGTGATAGCTGGTGTTTTGGGTGTAGGCATCATGTTTAGCACTTCCTATGCCACAGGGAAAATCGGCACCCTTCCCGTATTTATTCTGATCATTGCCGGGCAAATGGTAGCCTCATCAATTATTGATCATTTCGGGCTCATGGGATTGCCTAAAAATCCGGTTACTTTAGCGAAATTCGGAAGTATTTTACTTATTATGACAGGTATCCTTTGCTTCATTAAATCATCCAGATAAATCAATCAGAGAAAGCTTTAGGAGAAGGAGCGCATATGAACGAGCGACAAGCGTATGAGAATGCAATTATGCAAGATGCAATCAGTTATGTGAAAGAAGCGGGCGCTTTGATTATGGAACTCATGAAGATGCCGCTGCACATTCAGGAAAAGAAGAATCAAGCCGATCTGGTGACGGAAGTTGATGTGCAAAGTGAGCAATTGCTGCGCAGTCGGATTAACCATGCTTATCCGGATCATTGGATCTTATCGGAGGAAACAGATGGCGGCAGGGAGGATTCCCACCATACGTTAAAGCAGTCGCCAACAGGCTATGGATGGATTATCGACCCTGTTGACGGCACGATTAACTTTATTCACAATATCGCGCATTTTGCGATCTCGGTTGGGATTGTGAAAGATGGCATTCCGATTGGCGGAGTCGTTTATAATCCTGTAACCAATGAGCTCTACTCGGGTCAAAAGCAGGGCGGGGCTTTTCTCAATGGCCGCAGGCTTCAGGTCGGGCAGGAGCAGGACATCAGCCAAGCTTTGCTGGCAACGGGTTTTCGCGCTTTGGACTGGAAGCCGAATTCTGTGGTCGTGGAACAAATCGGAAGAATGACAGGCAAAGCCCGGAGCGTGCGTATTATGGGGGCGGCTAGTCTTGATTTATGCCTGGTAGCGTCAGGGCGATTGACGGGATTTTGGCATGATGGCCTGTATCCTTGGGATGTCGCCGCCGGAATGGTTATTCTGCAGGAAGCGGGTGGGCTGCTAACCGATGCGGCAGGAAAAACATTTGTCCTAAGCGATGATAGCTTGGTTGCCTCCAATGCGGCCGTCCATGAGGAATTAATGTCTCTATTAAAATGATCTTTTGTCATCCTCTCGTGCCCCATGGTATGATTCAATCATATGACTGTTTACTTACTGGCAAGTATTTCTCGTAAGGACGGTGTCTTAGATTGAATAATCAAGTTCAGAGCTACTTAGATCGCATCGGCTTTAAAGGTTCGCTTGATGGCAGTGCCAAAACGTTGGCTGCTCTGCAAGAGCGACATTTGTACTCCGTTCCCTATGAGAATTTGGATATTCTGGAACGCAAAGCGCTATCTTTGGATCCGCAGGAGCTATTTCAAAAGATTGTCGTGCGCCAACGAGGCGGCTACTGTTTTGAGTTAAACGCCTTATTCGGTTGGTTGCTGCGCGAACTGGGGTACGAGGTGACTGACCTTGTTGCCAGGTTTTGGCGCGATGAGACCCAGCTCCCGCCCAAAAGACGCCACCACGTCCTGAAGGTAGAGGCCGAGGGCGCCGAGTATTTGTGCGATGTCGGTGTCGGCGGGGTTGTACCCATCAGGCCGCTTGCCCTTATCGAAGGGCTTGTCCAGCAGCAAGGCGAGGAGTATTACCGCCTCGAGAGAGATTCCGATCATGGCTGGGTGCTTTGTGAACAGAAACATGGGGGTTGGCCCCGCATTTACTCGTTCACGGAGGAGCCGCAGCTGCCGAAAGACTACCTGTTTGCCAGTTTCTGGTGTGAAAATGCGCCTGATTCGATTTTCACCAAATGCCCGATTGTTGCAATCCGGACATTGGAGGGGCGGCATACCGTCTTTGATCGTGAGTTTCGTGTGTTCAACTCTGAGGGGGTACGAACCTTCACCCCTGAGACAGATGAAGCGTATAAAGAAGCGTTGTTCGCTTATTTTGGTATTGTTATATAAAAAAAGGGTGCCCGCCAGCCATGGATATGGTTGGTGGGCACCCTTTTTTATGATGTTGTACGGTTATTTGTTACGCTAACGGACCCAGGAGCAGTTATTTACTGCTTCCGTGTTTGCTCGCTTTTGCTCTATTAACGGCTCTGGTGTCCGCTAGAAATGAAATAAGTACCATTTATTGAAAATAACGACTCTGATGTCCGTTACAGCGAAATTCACAAGGCTTGCTCGCTCGGAATGAAATCAGCTCAGCGTAGCAAGAGACTCCCGCGTGAACGGCTGTAATTCATCCGTGCGGTTATCACGGATTTTGGCTGCCCAAGCAGGGTCAGTCAATAGCGCACGACCGACGGCAACGAGGTCGAACTCTCCGCGATCCAGACGCTCGATCAGGCTTTCGATGCCGGCAGCTTCGCCACCTTTGCCTTCTTCAAATAGGCTGGTGAAGACGGAGTCCAATCCAACGGAACCGACGGTAATAGCCGGTTTCCCGGTGATTTTGCGCGTCCAGCCAGCCAGGTTGAGATCAGAACCTTCGAACTCAGGCTCCCAGAAGCGGCGTGTGGATGCGTGGAAGATGTCAACGCCAGCTGCGGACAACGGTGCAAGGAAGCGTTCCAGCTCCTCTGGATTCGCTGCGAGTTTGGCATCGTAATTCACCGGCTTCCATTGGGAGAAGCGGAAGATAATCGGGAAGTCGGGACCAACCGCGGCACGTACCGCTTCGATAACTTCTACCGCAAATCGGGTGCGGTCAACAAGGTCGCTGCCGCCATACTCATCCGTACGTTTGTTGGTCACGTCCCAGAAGAACTGATCAATGAGATAACCATGCGCGCCGTGAATCTCTACAGCATCGAAGCCTAGACGTTTCGCGTCCGCTGCGGCTTGGGCATAAGCCTGAACGAGACCTTGAATCTCTTCGACCGAAAGGGGCTCGGATACTTTCTCGCCTTTCAGGTTGAGGCCGGATGGGCCGACGGAATCGATATCCGAATCGGGGAATTTATTCTTATCGCGGGCCGTTCCAGTATGCCAGATCTGCGGAGCGATTTTGCCCCCGGCTTCATGCACTTCGCGGACGACACGCGCCCACCCTTCCAGAGCTTCCTCGCCGTAGAAATGCGGCACACCCTGATCTGCCGACGCAGCCGGATGGTTAATGACGGTTCCTTCGGTGATGATCAAGCCAACCGCGTTCTCCGCTCTGCGGCGGTAGTAGCCCGCTACGTTAGGGCCCGGGATACCTCCTGGCGAAAAAGTACGAGTCATTGGTGCCATGACAATACGATTATCAAGCTTCAGGTTACCAACTTCAAAAGGTTGGAACAAAGCTGCTGTTTTTTGGGAAGTAGTCATCTTATTTTCTCCTCCTGCATGTAAAAGGTTTAGAATTAATCTATAAATACAAATATATAGATTAATCGATAAAGATGCAAGTTCTACGGAGAAAACTTTTGAGAGCTACTTCTTCATGGCTTGCAGCCCTGCGGAAAAGTTCGCCAAGAACTCGGCGATAGCTTCTTCATTTCGTCTGTAATAGGTCCATTGCCCAAAACGGCGAGATTCCAGCAGTCCCGCTTTCTGCATGGAAGATAGATAGGAGGAGATGACGGACTGCGCCAGACCGGATTTCTCCTGGATGCTTCCCACGCAGACCCCTCCCGGGAATTCTTCTTTGATGACGCTCGGCAGATTTTCGTTCAACTTATCTGGCTCCCTGAGCCAGCAAAGAATGTTGAGACGGGTCTCATTGGAGAGAGCCTTCAGCACCGCAAGCATTTCTTCATGTTTCACTACTCGACACCCATTTCTGGTTGATTTGTTCCCAGTATACCAAAAGTACGGCGCTTGAGAAATAGAGGGATTTCTAGAATGGGAGGAACCGCTCAGGTTAAAAAATCCGAGCCAAGTAACACCTTGGCTCGGACCCATTGTTTGGTATAGTTCAATCACCCTTGAGCCGTCTCGCGAGCAAGCTCTTTGCGAACGATTGGCGCTACCTTCGTGCCAAGCAGTTCAATGGTGCGCAGCACTTCGCTATGCGGCACCGAACTGACGTCAACGTGCAAGAGGAAGCGCGTTAGGCCCAAGTTTTTGCGCAGCAGCACGATTTTCTCGGCGACATACTCGGGATCGCCGACGTAGAGTGCTCCGCGAAGACTGCGGGCGTCGTCGAACGATTCGCGGGTATAGGGACCCCAGCCGCGCTCGCGCCCAATGGTGTTCATTTGAGCAGCCGTTGGCGGGTAAAACAAGTCGGCGGCTTTCTCTGTTGTATCGGAAATGAAGCCGTGTGAATGCGTCGCAATCTGCAGCTTGCTGACGTCATGCCCGGCTTTCGCAGCGGCTTCTTTGTATAGCTTGACGAGAGGAGCGAATCTCTCCGGCATACCGCCGATGATCGCAAAAACGACCGGCAACCCAAGTAGGCCGGCGCGGATCGCGGACTCCGGATTGCCGCCGGTTCCGATCCATACGGGCAACGGCTCCTGAACGGAACGCGGATAGACGCCAAGGTTGTTGATGGCGGGGCGATGGCCGCCGCGCCAGTTCACTTTCTCCGTTTCACGGATCGCGAGTAAAAGCTCTAGCTTTTCCTCGAATAGTTCGTCGTAGTGGTTCAAGTCATATCCGAACAAGGGGAAAGATTCGATAAACGAGCCGCGGCCCGCCATAATTTCCGCCCGCCCATTGGATAGGCCGTCCAACGTGGAAAAAGCTTGGTACACGCGAACAGGGTCGTCCGATGACAACACAGTTACGGCGCTAGACAGCCGAATGCGCTTGGTTGTAGAAGCCGCGGCTGCCAAAATAACGGCTGGGGCCGAACTCGCATAATCCGCGCGGTGATGTTCGCCGATCGCATAGACGTCCAGGCCGACTTGCTCGGCAAGATTAATTTCTTCAACGGCTTGACGGAGCCGCTGCGCATGTGTGATCCCGCCTGCTCTCGGGGCAGCCTCGAGAAAAGTGCTTATTCCTATTTCGAGTGAAGTAGTTGTATGATTAGACATGGTTCTTCTCTCCCTTCTGTATAGGAATATTATACTTTATATTTTAGTGTAACTCAACAAAAGTAAGTAAATATCGCTCCGTGGCACACCGATAGACCGGGAATATTTATGAATACCCTAAGCAACAGTTTTAGAGTAAAATAGAGCCTGTTGAAAGGTGGAATGTTATGCAAAAGAGAATGCGTAAAGCCGTATTGTTGGGTTTGGCAGGCGGGATTAGCTGGGCAGCCGTGAACTACTTTTTAGATAAACATATCAGTGTCAGCTTCGTCGGAGGAGCATCTTGGTTTCTTGTCACTATTGTAGTATCTTTTTTTTCGCAAAAAATTAACCAAAGTTAAATTGAAAAAAATGTAACACAATTGAAATCTTATATTCATCTGGTTTTAATGAAACAAGCCTATAATAAAAGTCGACCCCCCTTTAAAATATAAAACTTTAGACCCGCAGCCCGTTGCTGTGGGTCTCTTTTTTGCAATTTGCGGTTCACATTTTAGACTATACTATAATTGTGAAATTGCCTGTTGTGTTGACCACGTAGCACTACTGAATGCCTGATAGTTGGTCAGCGCGGCCTGAAAAGCCTGTTCACTTATCGTAGCAGTGGCATCATAAACAACAGCGGTTTGGAAGCCGTTTTCGATCAAATCACGCATATGTGACTCAACGCAAATATTCGAAAGGATTCCTGCCAGAATGATCTTTTCTTTCCGGTGCTGACGCAGTTGATAGACTAGATCATTGCTCTGCGGGCTGGCTACCTTATGGGCTGTTGTTATGACGGTTCGACTAGATAATATGTAGGGTTTAAGTGAGGGAACCCAATCGGCGCCGACCGAAGTATAGTCGTGTTGCTTTTGAAAGACACCGAGTTTTAATAACATTTCTTGCTCAGCACCCGTGAATTGCCAATTGTAATCATGCGGATAGATATAATGGGGCGAGATAAAAAGCTGATATCCTTTGCTCATCGCAGTATGCATGAGAATTTCCAGGTTCCCTAGTGTATTGTATTGCTCAATCAAGCTTTTAGTTAAATGGTAGCCCTTGCCTCCAGGGGAAAGAAAGTCGTTTTGCGGGTCCGTAATGACAATTGCTGTATTGGCGGGATGTGGTTTAAACATGTATGTTCCTCCAAATCACATTGAAATATGAGGATTCGTCTCGTTTATTATCCCCATGAATATATGAAGGGGAGCCTGGTCATATTCCGCTAGAAAAGTGTGGTAAACTATGTTTAAAAAAATAAGCAGCCAAAGTAGATTGGCTGCCTGTTTACTGTTATTTACAATGGTTTGCTGAGCACAGCCCGCCACTCGTCAATTTCGAGGTATTGAAGCTTGCCATTTTCGATGTGAACGGAAAAATAATCTTGATTCGCCTGATCTGCGCTGGTAATAAATTGCTCAACCGACTTTGCTTGTTCTTCGTTCTCGGCGGTACGCATGACCCATGCAGGGAACTTATGTGGTTTGCGATTCATAAGGGAAATCTCCACTTGTAATCCTGCTTTTTCGGCAAGGGCTTGCCACTCGGGGACGGTTAGACACCGAACATGGCTCGTATCGCGCATAGCTTCAAATGTATTCATAAATTGATCAAGTGCTTCGTCAGAAGGAGCGACGTTATCGATGAGAACCAGTTTGCCGCCCGGTTTGAGTACACGTGCCGCTTCATGAAGGAATAAGTGCGGATTAGGAAAGTGATGGGCAGCTATGCGGCAGGTGACCGCATCAAACGAACGATCGAGAAAAGGCAGCTGTTCGGCATCGGCTACAACAAAAAGGACGTTATCGCACTGCGCCTGCTTCAAGTGATCAGCGGCAACAGAGAGCATGGGGCGCGTTAGGTCGGTAGCGACGACCTGCCTGACGTGAGCAGACAGCTTTTTGGCAACGTGGCCTCCGCCCGTTGCAATATCCAGCACGTTCCAAGTATTTTTCAAGGGCAGCCAAGTAAGTAGCAGTTCGAGATCATCACCCTTTGCATGATTCTCGCTTGTCACGTACTTGCTGGCATGTTTGCCGAACTGCTGCTGGACATGTTGTTTGATGGTACTTTCATTTTCCATAAGAAACACCTCCGAAATAATTATTTCACTAGATGAAACTCAGTATCACATTACGGAACTCATACTTATTTTATCACAATAATAGCTAAGGTGGTATCCACGATGGGGAAAATAATTTGTTTTATCTCTGATGAATTTGCGGATTTTGAGATTACCCTGGCGCTCCATAAAATTAGAAATGTAGGGAAGAAGGAAGTTTTGACAGTGGCATATAGCGATAAAGCTATCGTCAGCGAATCCGGTTTAACCTATAGGCCTGATTTGATTTTCCATGAAGCGATGGCGCTGAACGATATCGAAGGACTTCTTATCCCTGGTGGCCCGATTCGAAACCAGCAGCAAGAGCTGACCGATTTTATCATCAAACTTGATCAAGAAGGCAAGATGCTTGCCGCTATTTGTAACGGGCCACAATATCTTGGGAGAGCCGGTCTGCTGCATCATCGCAGGTTCACGACATCATGTTCCGTAGAGCGTATAACTCAATTGCATGTAGAAGATCCGTTCCCGCGGGACAATTATGTAGATAAACGAGTGGTTCGAGATGGGCATGTCCTTACAGCCAAAGGTCGCGCTTTCGTCGACTTCTCTTTTGAAATATTTGATTATCTTGGCATCTATACCGACGAGAATGAAAAGAGAGAGCTGTTTAGAGACATCATGGACAGATAACTTGGCCTGCGCCGTCTGGCTTATTTTTTCATGCGTCTCAAGCCATAATCGTTTATTTTCAATTTCACGCTGTACGTAACAGGGATCTTGCTGAATTCTTGATCCCAGTTCTGTTTCACTTTTTGCCAAACTTTGGGGTAATGGATTCTTAATTGCGTTCCAAACCCGGCAACTTCAACAGAATACTTGCTTTGCATTGTATGGAGAATCAGGTCGATATGCCGTGCAACTTCTTTTTCCGCCGCTTTTTCCGCGGATTGAAGGTAGCTGTTATCGAAATAGTCGACTTTCTCGCGCCAGTCCTCCGTTAGACGGCCAACAGAATCAATATCCACATGAAAGGAAATCCGGTCTCCTGCTACTTTCGGTTGAATACGGCTTTTTAGCGATTCCAGCTCATAGATGATAAAGGGATGATTGCCCTCATCTGTTGTTTTCACCACGCCCCCTTTACTTTTTCCTGTTAACCAGGTCAAGCCTTCCAATTCTTCTTCACTTAGAAAGCCGATTAGCTTATTTTCCTCCTGCTTGAACACGGCAGCTCCGGCAAATTTCACTTCCCCTTGCGAAGCAGCTACGCTTTGGATCAGGAAGCTGGAATGGGTTGCGATCTTTTCCATCACGTTTTGAATCGTCATGGACGGTAAAATCCTCGTAGATCTGTATTGATTTTTTGAAATTCGGACTAACCGATCTACGGGGATTTCCGGGCTGTTTGACTCTAATGTATCTTTGGCCAGCCCTCGGGCTATGAGAACAAGACCGCTTTCTCTTACCTCATTATCGCGGAAATGCTGATCGATTAACGTCTGTAAATCCATGCTGCGCACGAGTTTCTCCCCGAAGACGAACATTTTTTGATGCTGGTTGAAAAGGGGTTTGGACTCGAGTGAAACTTCGCGTGCGAATTGATGAATCATATCTCCAGACAGGGAGTGATTCTTATACGGCTTCAGGTCGCCGGAGGCATTCCTTGATGCAGCAATCTTGGGGATAACAACTTGCCATGTGATGGTGATTAAGTCTTGTTTGCGGTAACCGCCGCCTTTTTCGTTTAATTTGTCCTCTTTCGGGGCTTCATCGCCTTGATCGATAGCTTCGCCAACGACAATCGACATTTCCGTTATGTTTTTACTATCCCAGCATCCGGTTAACAATAGCAGCGACATTATAAGCATCGTGGCGGTGAGTATTTTAATTTTGGACATAAGAGATCTTCCTTAGCACTGTGATGATAAGAAGAATAGGGGCAAGCAGACCGATGATTCCAAAAAAGATGCTGCCGACAATGTCTCCGAGCGCTTTCACTTGATTGATGCTTTTGGGATACATCGCTATGATGAAAATCACCGGTAATACGGCGTAAATATACCGATAGTAAGCTTTTTTAAATGTTTGTGATAGTCCTAAAGAAACAATGTATTGGTACATAACAAATCCTGTGAACACCTGGATTAACCGAACCACGATGAGCAATGATTCATAACGTTCAAGGAAGAACCCGGTAAGCTCATAGGACCGGACGATGGATATCGCAGGCCATGTCAACGTGGCGACTTGTTCATAAGGTATGCCCCCCAAGACGACGATCATGGTGATCAAATAAACGAAAACGGAAATACTGATTCCGGCTAAAAGTGCTTTGCCGGCTTTTTCAGGCCGGCTCATGTAGGCAGTAACGAATAACATCGTTTCAATGCCTGCAAAGGCCCTCCAAGTCTCAGGTAATCCCTTGAAAATGGGGCCAATCCCCATACCGAGTACCGGCCGTAAATTTTCAAGTTCAAAAAGATTTAAGCTTAACGAATAACTTGCAATAATAATGACAAGGGTAAGCGGCAAAATGAATTCAAATAGCCTTGCGATGGAGCTGATCCCTCCGGCGGTCAGGTAGACGGCAACGCACATAAAGACGAGAATAATAAACTCCTTAGGCGTTTTTTCAAGGAAAAGATAGTTGATGATCTCGGACATATCACGGATTTCAAATCCGGCAAAAAGGGCGAAATACACGATCATAATTAGATTAAGCAATTTTCCTATCCATTTGCCTGCGATGATTTGACTGTATTCAAAAAAGGTTTTGCCTGGAAAGTGCTGGCTAAGTTTGACCATAATCAAACCGAACCCAAACGCCAGGATGCCACCGACAATCACGGTTATCCATCCGTCAGGAGTTTCCATCTTGTCCGCCAAAAATCTTGGCAAGGTCAGAATGCCCACTCCTAGGAGAATATTCGCTAAGATGACAGCAGCTTGAGGAGTTGTAATGCGATCATTCGGACGGATCATGTGGTTGCTTCCCTTTCCGTGCATGATTTCCTTGCCGTGTTTGGTCCTGCGGATGCAACATCCGGGGCCGTTTCTTCATACTTGAAAGAGGAGCACGTATGAAGAGATCTTTCCAATCGCCTGGCTGGTAAGGAACGAAGGGGCTGGCATAAGGAATTCCGAAGTTTTTAATTTTGACAAAATGAATGCTCAGGAAAAGGGTGAACATGACAACTCCGTAGATCCCAAGCGCTGCCGCAGATAACATGGCGACAAAACGCAGCATGCGCAAAGCAATACCAGCATCGTATTGAGGTATCGCAAAGGAGGAGATTGCGGTTAAGGATACAACGATAACCATTAATGGACTTGCGATGCCTGCTTCAACGGCGGCTTGACCGATGACCAGCCCGCCGACAAGGCCGACTGTCTGACCGACAGGTTTGGGCAAACGAAGTCCTGCTTCACGCAGAATTTCAATAACAACCTCCATGATCAGAGCTTCCAAGAATGGGGGGAATGGAACGCCTTCACGGGTACCCGCCATAGAAATAGCAAGTTTCGTCGGGATCAGCCCCTGGTGAAACGATAAGAATGAGATGTAGATAGCAGGTCCGAGCAGTGCTACGAATGCGGCAAAAAAGCGCAATAAGCGCACCAAAGAAGATGGAATCCAATGCACATAATAATCTTCGGGTGATTGCAGCAGCATGCTGAACGTCACTGGAACAATGGAAACGTAGGAGCTTCCATTCGTCAGAATGGCTACTCGGCCTTCCAACAAGGAGCCAATGACTCGATCTGGACGTTCCGTGCTTTGAACCTGTGGAAATGGTGACATGAAGTTATCTTCAATCAATTGATCGATATATCCGGATTCGAGAACGTCATCGATCTTAATTTTCTCGATTCTGCGCTTCACCTCATCCACCAGACTAGGATCTGCGATTCCCTCTACGTAAGAGATGACCAGGTTTTTCTTGTTCCTCTCGCCAACTTGGAAGCTCAGCATTCGCAAATTAGGATCGGATGCTCGTGAGCGCAGCAGGGAGATGTTCTCGTCGAGCGAGTTGACAAAGCCGATCTTAGGTCCGCGGACAAGCGATTCCGAAGACGGTTCTTCGAAATTTTGCGGCGCCGTGGAACTGGTTCCGAGGATTAAACAACCGGAAATACCTTCAATAAGCAAAGCGGTTGAACCTGTTATCACCTTTTCAATGACCTCATGAACAAGTTCAGCTTCGTTTATTTTGGAAAGCGGTAAAACATGATCTTTAATGAAACCTTTGAAATCGGTGCGGGCATACATCTCTGTCACATTGGATTTCCAAAGATCCAACATCAACGGTTTGAGAATATGCTCTTGAATGATGGTTGAGTCGGACAATTTGCTCATACTGACTATAGCCGCACGAATCGAGCTTCCTCCGATGTTAAATTCGCGCACGGAATAGTCCGAGTCGCAGCCAAGCCGTTCGGATAACAGATTTAAATTCACTTGTAACTGGCTAGTCAGTGTATCGGAAGGCGGCCAATTCGTCCATGGTTTCGATGGTGAGTTGCTGCTGTTGGTTGTGAGGGGGGGATTAGGAACTGTAGACTTGTTTTCTTCGTCCCAACCGCGATTAATCCGTTCCTTTTTATGAAACCAACCGAATAGTTTAGAGGTACTATAAGGAATAAGAAAAGTGAATAAAGCCCAAAAGAGCGTTTTCCAACCAGGAAGAGCTTCCACAATTGTGCGCCACATTGACAACACCCCCGTATTTATTATGTTTATTTAACAGAATTTTCATGTATGGATGAGTGGCGATACAAGCGGAACTCTGGGAAGATCAGAAGCCTGGTTTGTGGATGGTTCATAAAATTTCGAATTGGTTGATGAATTCAGCGGCTAATTTCTATATACTTTTCATAGTAAGATAGGGGGAATTGGAGAGAGATGGATAAATTATCGGGTAAAAAGATCGTTATTGCGGGATCCAGAAAAACAGAGGAAATGAGTTTGCTCATTCAAAAACAGGGTGGAATACCCGTAGTTCGTCCCTTGCAGGGCTTCATTTACTTGGATGAGTCGGCCATAGAGAAAGAATTGCTCTTTTGCGCAAATAACCAAGTGGACTGGTTTGTATTCACTACGGGAGTTGGCACAGAAACGCTGCTTGACGCGGCTGAAAAGTTAGGTGTTGCTTCCACGCTGCTGCAAAAAATGAAAGATGCGAATGTTGCCGCGCGCGGATATAAGACAATCAATTTACTTAAGAAGTTAGAGATAAAACCAGCCGTCATTGATGAAGATGGGACGATCCAAGGTTTAATTAACCGTCTGGATGATTGCGATTTCGCGAATCAAACGGTCGTCGTGCAACTGCACGGAGAACCACAGCCCGCTTTGATTCAATTCTTGGAGGAGCGGGGGGCCGCTGTCGTTCAGCTTTTGCCTTATCGGCATATTGAACCGGAATCCGCTGTACTTGAAACGTTGTGCCACGAGCTTACGACAGGTTCGATTGATGCGGTATGTTTCACCACTGCCGTGCAAGTGAGGTACTTGTTCGAATATACGAGACGCCAAGGGATTAGTGATGCCGTGAGACAAGCTTTTTCCACCCAGGTAAAAGCAGTTGCAGTCGGCAAAGTAACCGCCGAGGCTTTGAGAGATGAAGGGCTGAATCAGGTCATTGTGCCTGAAACGGAACGAATGGGAGCTATGATTATTGAATTAGTGAAGGATTACAGCAAGTAATTATTAATATTCCTTTACAGGAATATTCCTTATGTGGTATATTCGGTTTAGTAAGTGAAGCATCCATGACTCACACGAACCGAAGGCCCCGTATACTTACAGCAAGAGAACGGATGATGATAATGGATATTAACGTCATGAGTGCCTTGGCAGAACCAACCCGCATGCAAATGGTTGAGCTTTTGCGCGAATGTCCGCTGACCGTAGGGGAAATCGCCGAACGGCTGCAGCTGCGGCAGCCACAAGCTTCCAAACATTTGCGTGTTCTCAGCGAGGCCGGCATTGTGGAAGCCGAGGTGGATGCGAATCGCCGAATCTACAGGCTGCGGCCGGATCCTTTTCGAGAACTCGACAAATGGCTGGAGAGCTACCGCGTCATCTGGGAGCAGCGCTTCGACCGCCTGGATGACTATTTGCAGAAGCTGCAGGGTAAGGACACCAAGAATTGAATGGTAACAGAACGATTGTGACCCATCAAAGATATCGAGGAGGAAGTTAAAATGGCGGATCAACTGGTATCCAAGGTAGAGGATAAGGTATTAATTTTGGAGCGGGAATTCAAAGCCCCTCGCGAGCTGGTATTTCAAGCTTTCACACAAGCGGAACATTTGAAACATTGGTGGGGACCTAGAGGATGGACGGTTCCGGTATGCCATGTTGATTTCCGCGTAGGCGGGGTATGGCATTATTGCATGAAGTGCGAAGATAAGAACCAGGGCGACTTCTATGGCATGGAATCATGGGGCAAAGCTGTGTACCGTGAAATCGTCGTACCTGAGAAGATCGTGTACGTGGATTTCTTCTCCGATGCTGAAGGCAACGAAGCGCCAAATATGCCGTCAACGATCGTGACACTGGAATTCATCGAGACCGAGAATGGGACGAAAGTCATTAACCGCGGAGAATATGCTTCAGCAGAAGGTTTGCAGCAAGTGATGGATATGGGCATGCTGCAAGGTATCACAGAAACTTGGGACAGACTGGGCGAACATTTGGCGTCGGTTTAGGCGTAATCGTTCAGATAAAAAGAGGGTATCCTTCAGTCATTATAGTGACCGAGGGATACCCTCTTTTACGTGTAATGGTGGAATGGGGACCGCTATTTCCTCGAATTTGGCTGCCATACAGCCAAATATGGAGAAATAAAGCCCTGTAGTTCCCCACGGGCAGCCCGAGCTCCGCTATTCGCCGAAATAGCGGCCTGTCGTTCCTCTAACTAAGTTGGCTGGATAGCTTGAATTGTGATACTATATTCTGAATTTATCTATCCATAGGAGGGACGCCTTTGATTAGTCTTACTACATTAGTTGCGTTTGGAATTGTATCGCTGGGGATGGTATGCTCGCCGGGGCCCAATATGATTTACCTAATCTCGCGTTCGATATCGCAAGGTCGCAAAGCCGGCATTATCTCTTTAATGGGCGTTGTGCTCGGATTTCTCGTTTATCTGATTGCCTCTTTGGTGGGATTAATCGCTATTTTCAATACGGTGCCGATTATTTACACGGCTATGAAGTGGGCGGGGGCGGCTTACCTGCTTTGGCTGGCATGGAAAGCAATGAAACCTGGCTCCGCCTCACTGCTTGAACCCATCGCGCTCCCGATTGAGAAGCCAAGGAAATTGTTCCTGATGGGTTTCATCACCAATTTGCTTAACCCCAAAATCGCCGTGTTGTACATCTCGCTTCTTCCGCAATTTCAAGATCCGACACAAGGCTCCTTGCTGGCGCAAAGTGCAACGCTAGGATTGACGCAAATCGTAATCAGCTTTGCAGTGAATCTGTTAATCGTGCTCACTGCAAGTAAAATTGCCGGCTGGTTCGGCAAACGCCCGACATGGCTTAAAGCACAGCGATGGCTTATGTCCGGAGTGCTGGCGGGGCTTGCCGTTAAGCTGGCGATCCAGCGCCGGTAATTTCTCTCTTAAGCAAGGAATTATGATCGCTGTAGCGAATGTTTAAAGCGAACGTTTAATTCGAAGGAGCGTGAACAGATGAAAAACAATTTGAATTGGGCTGGAAATTACCGGTACAGCGCTACAGAAATGCATACTCCCGTAAAAGTAGAAGAAGTCCAAGAATTAGTGGCTAGAAGTAAACAAATCAAGGTGCTTGGCACACGGCATTCGTTTAATAGCATTGCCGATTGTACCGAAAGCTTGCTTTCGCTTCAAAACCTGAATCATGTAGTGGCGTTAGATACCGTTCGCAATAAGGTAACGATTGAAGCAGGAGTCCGGTATGGTGAGTTAGGTGAGTACCTACATAAACATGGTTACGCGATTCACAATTTGGCGTCCCTGCCGCACATCACCGTTGCGGGTGCCTGTGCAACCGCATCGCACGGTTCTGGCGATCGGAATAGCAACCTTGCTAGTATTGTTGAATCGATAGAGGTGGTTCAGGCGAACGGAGAACTGGCCGTATTCTCTCGCGAACAACAAAATATCGAAGGCGCTGTTGTTGGACTAGGAGGACTAGGTGTTGTTACTCAGATGACGCTGGATGTGATCCCTGCTTTTGAAATTAGCCAACATGTCTATGACAATCTTCCTTTTGAGCAGCTGGAGACGCACTTTGATGATATTTTTTCCCATGCCTATAGTGTAAGTCTATTTACCGATTGGAAGAGTACGACGATTAATCAAGTTTGGCTAAAAAAGAAAGTGACAGATTCTGCTTCAACTCAGGCAGAGGCTGAATTTTTTGGAGCTAAATTGGCAGACGCGCCACGGCATCCGGTACCGGGACACACGGGGGAGAATTGCAGTGAGCAAATGGGGATTCCGGGACCATCGCACGAAAGATTGCCTCACTTCCGTATGGATTTCACGCCGAGCGCCGGAGAAGAGCTGCAAAGCGAGTATTTCGTGCCACGTGAAGCCGCTTATCAGGCCTTGTGTGCGATTAATGAAATCCGGGAGCAAATTGCCCCGCTTTTGTACATTTCTGAAGTTCGTTCTGTCGCAAAAGATCTTTTGTGGATGAGTCCTAATTATAAACAGGATTCGGTTGGTATTCATTTCACTTGGAAGCCGAATTGGGAAGCTGTGAAGCAAGTTCTGCCGGTCATTGAAAAGCAGCTTGCGCCATTTCAGGCTCGTCCGCATTGGGCGAAATTGTTCACGATGCAACCCGCTGTTTTGAAATCCTTATATGAGAAACTGCCGGATTTCCAGGAACTGCTCCTTCGTTATGATCCGCAAGGGAAGTTTAGAAATGACTTTTTAAACACGTATGTATTAGGCGAATAAAATCTGCGAGAAGAAGTTCATCTTGCTTGAATTGGCGATTAGGATTATTATGGATGTGTAGATAGAGGTGAAACCATGCCTATAATTCAAGCGCTGGACAGAGCATTGAAGATTATGGATTTATTCGACGAGTATACGACAGAGTTAAAAATCACAGAAATCAGCGCAAGAATGGAGCTTCACAAAAGCACGGTTCACTCCTTGTTGAAAACGCTTCAGATGCACGGTTACATCAATCAGGATGTAGAGACCGGGAAGTACAAGCTGGGACTTAAGCTTTTGGAAAAAGGACAGCTGATGCTGCAAAGCTTGGACATCCGTACTGCAGCCCGCAAGCACTTGGTTGCTTTGTCGGAACAGACCGGGCAAACAACTCATCTTGTTATTCTTGATGGGAAAGAAGGCGTGTATCTGGATAAAGTCGAAGGGGAAAAAGCTGCGATTCGTTATTCCCGAATTGGGCGCAGAATTTCACTTCACAGCAGTGCGGTAGGCAAGGTACTGACAGCTTTTAGAACGAAGGATGAGATCGATGCGCTCCTGCGAAATTACCAATTCTCCAAGATTACAGACGTGACGATTACGGGAAAAGACGCTTTCGTTAACGAGCTTAATCAGGTAAGAGAGCAGGGTTATTCCATTGACAACCAGGAGAACGAACCTGGCGTTCGGTGTGCAGCGGCACCTATTTTCGAGCATAATGGCTCGATTGTAGCAGCAATCAGTATTTCAACTTTACTCTCAACGGTGGATGATTCATTGTTTAAGGCGTATATTGCTCTTCTTAAAAAGGAGGCAGAAGCAATTTCGCTAACCCTGGGGTTTCGGCACGTTTGATCGAGCATGTCGAGTCCAGGCATTTTTTTCAACTGTATTATAGAACGCTGTTTTATAATATAAAACAAATTAGAGGAGTGAGCTAACAATGAGAATTATCCGTTATGCAAAAGAAGGGTCTACACAGCTAGCTGCCGTCAATGATCAAGATCAAATTTTTACGCTGCCGCAAAGCGATTTTTTGGCACTGATTCATGAAGCTGACGCTTTGGCAACAACACCTTTGGCGTTGGTTCTCAAAACAATTGAAGGGAATGAAGCGTTAGCGGATCAAATTGAGCAACTTCAGCTTCTCGTTCCCATTGAAGCACCGGAAGTGTGGGCTGCCGGGGTTACCTATGAGCGAAGTCGTGATGCGCGCAATTATGAAGCAACGGAAGGCAGACTGGATGCTTCCACTTTTTACGATAAAGTGTATGATGCTGTGCGTCCGGAAATCTTTTTCAAGTCAACCGCAGCGCGAACAGTAGGTCCTGGCGGCGAAGTACAGCTTCGCAGCGATTCCGTATGGCAGGTGCCAGAACCGGAGTTGGGGCTTGTTCTTAACGCGAAGGGGAACATCGTCGGCTACACCATTGGCAACGATATGAGCTGCCGGGATATTGAAGGCGAGAATCCGCTTTATTTGCCGCAAGCCAAAGTGTGGAAGCGTTCGTGCTCGCTAGGACCCGCAATTCGCTTAGCCGAAACAGTAGAAGACCCGTATAACTTGCAGATTACAAGCCTAATTTATCGGGACGGGGAAAAAGCAGTCGAGGGAACGGCGAGTACCGGTCAACTCAAACGCAAACTTGAGGAACTGACGGAATATTTGATACGGGATAATGAGCTGTTTGAAGGTACCGTATTGCTGACGGGAACGTGTATTGTCCCTCCTAACGAATTTACGCTCGCTCATGGCGACAGAATTGAGATTGAGATCTCAGGTATCGGGACACTTGTTAATCATGTCGTAAGTGCTGGCCGCTAATTTTACCTTATAAAAAACATATCTTGTAGGAGGATTAATCATGACAACCAAATTCGTCGGCGGACAAACGTATTTGAATTACATCAACGGGGAATGGCAGGCAGCCGGTACTGGGCAAACCGTACCGAGCATCAATCCGGCTAAAAAAAGCGAAGTCGTGGGCTACGTGCAATCGTCGTCATTGGAAGATTTAAATCAGGCGGTGGCGTCCGCCAAATCGGCGCAGCAAGGGTGGAGAAAGCTGTCGGGAGCAGCAAGAGGCGACTATCTGTTTAAAGCAGCCAATGTGCTTGAGAGCCGCATCAATGAAATTGCGGAAAGCATGACGCGTGAAATGGGCAAAACGCTGCCGGAAGCCAAAGGGGAAACGGCAAGAGGCGTAGCCATCTTGCGCTATTACGCCGGTGAAGGCATGCGTAAAATCGGCGATGTGATTCCCTCGTCAGATAGCGAAGCGCTGATGTTTACGACCCGTGCACCGCTTGGCGTTGTCGGTGTTATTTCACCTTGGAATTTTCCCGTGGCTATTCCGATCTGGAAAATGGCGCCAGCTTTAATCTACGGCAATGCCGTTGTGCTGAAACCTGCTCAGGAGACGGCCGTGACGGCTGCCAAAATCGTGGAATGCTTCGCAGAAGCGGGACTTCCAGCGGGTGTGTTAAATCTGGTAACCGGCAGCGGAGCCGTTATTGGGCAAGGTCTTGCGGAGCATCCGGATGTGAACGGAATTACGTTTACGGGCTCCAATCAAGTTGGCAAACGGGTGGGCCAAGCGGCACTTGCCAGAGGAGCGAAATATCAGCTCGAGATGGGCGGGAAAAATCCGATCCTGATTGCTGCGGATGCGGATCTCGATTTAGCGGTTGACGCGACGATCAGCGGAGGTATCCGTTCGACAGGCCAGAAGTGTACGGCAACAAGCCGTGTCATTGTGATGAGCGAGGTTTATGAAGCTTTTAAAGAGAAGCTGCTGAGCAAATTACAAGGATTAACCGTAGGTCACGGTCTGGATGCTGGAACATGGCTAGGACCTTGCGCAAACGAAAATCAGCTGAAAACGGTGCAATCCTATATTCAAAAAGGGATTGAAGAAGGCGCTGAGCTGCTGTTCGGCGGTTCATCCCCGGATCATCCGGATCTCGCCGAAGGCTTTTATATACAGCCAACGGTCTTCGATAAAGTAACGCCAGAAATGGCGATTGCTCGGGAAGAAATCTTCGGACCCGTTCTTGCGCTTATTCAGGTCGAGTCCATGGAACAAGCCATTCAGGTCGCGAATGATTCGGATTTTGGTTTGAGCGCTTCCATTTATACGCAAAACATCGGCAATATTCTTTCGTTTATCCAAGATATGGATGCTGGTTTGGTAAGAATTAACTCGGAGACAGCTGGCGTGGAGCTGCAGGCACCATTCGGCGGTATGAAGCAGTCCAGCTCTCACTCGCGTGAGCAAGGGCAGGCGGCTATTGAATTTTTCACCTCGATAAAAACTGTATTTCTCAAAGCGTAGCTCTTGGTTATGAAGCTGATTCGGAAGGGTGAAGGTTGATGACTGAGCAGTTAGAATCGATTATGGTCAATGAAAATAACGATTTATATACCATCCATACGCATGCACAAGGCCCAAAAGGCTCATTGCCGTTAACGAAAGAGATGTTATTGAACGCTCCTAGCGGAGAGTTGTTCGGTCTGACCCAAAATGTAGGGATGGGGTGGAAGCCGTCTCGCCTGAAGGGGAAGCAGTACCTTTTGCTGAGCACGCAAGGCGGTATTCGTAAGGAGGACGGTAGTCCGGTTGCTCTTGGCTATCATACCGGCCACTGGGAAGTTGGCCTTTTGACACAGGCGGCTGCCGAAGTGATTACAGAAAGCGGTGGGGTTCCTTTCGCCGGTTATGTGAGCGACCCCTGCGACGGCAGGTCCCAGGGAACGGAAGGGATGTTTGATTCTCTTCCCTACCGAAATGATGCAGCGATTGTTTTCCGGCGTCTTATCCGCTCGTTGCCGACACGCAAAGGCGTTCTCGGTGTGGCAACCTGCGATAAAGGACTGCCGGCGATGATGATTGCGCTGGCTGGGATGCATGAGCTTCCATGCGTGATCGTGCCTGGGGGCGTAACTTTGCCTCCGACGGAGGGTGAGGATGCCGGGAAAATCCAAACCATTGGCGCAAGGTACGCGAATGGGGAAATCAGCCTGGAAGACGCTGCGGACCTTGGCTGCCGGGCTTGCGCTACACCGGGCGGGGGCTGCCAATTCCTTGGAACAGCTGCTACTTCGCAGGTCATTGCAGAGGCAATGGGGATGACAGTGCCGCATGCTGCGCTTGCTCCATCCGGACAGCCCGTATGGGAGGAGATGGCCAGGCAATCGGCACGCGCCATGATGACACTGGAGGAGAAGGGCATCCGGATGAAGGATATTTTGACGGAAGCGTCCATCCACAATGCCATGGTCGTTCATGCGGCTTTCGGAGGATCGACAAACCTGCTGCTGCATATTCCAGCTGTCGCCCATGCGGCAGGACTGCCGGTTCCGACGGTTCAGGACTGGATACGTGTGAATAAGCAAGTGCCAAGACTAGTCAGCGTTTTGCCGAACGGTCCGGAATATCATCCGACTGTGAGGGTATTTTTGGCTGGCGGGGTGCCGGAAGTGATGCTGCATCTTCGCCGTCTGGGCGTCCTGAAAGAAGAGGCGTTGACCGTAACGGGGGAAACGCTGGGGACTGTCCTGGATTGGTGGGAGTCGAGCGAACGTCGCCGCAAAATGCGGAGCCTTCTCATGGAAATGGACGGCGTTGATCCCGATCAGGTCATCATGAGTCCGGAACGTGCCAAAGAGAGAGGATTAACCTCAACAGTCACGTTCCCAATGGGGAATTTGGCGCCGGAAGGCTCGGTCATTAAATCAACAGCGATTGACCCGACAACCGTTGGGGAAGATGGCATTTACCGGCATCGGGGCAAGGCGAAAATATTTACCTCGGAGAAAGCCGCTATCCTGGCCATCAAAAATGGCGGCATTCAAGCCGGCGATATTATGGCGTTAATCGGACGTGGTCCATCGGGTACGGGGATGGAGGAGACGTATCAATTAACCTCGGCGCTAAAACATCTGCCGTTCGGTAAATACGTGTCGCTAATTACCGATGCGCGGTTTTCGGGCGTGTCCACAGGTGCCTGTATCGGGCATGTGGGACCTGAGGCGCTGGCCGGCGGTCCGATTGGGAAGCTGCGGGATGGAGATACCATCGATATCGTAGTGGACCGCAACAGCTTGGAGGGCACGATTCATTTTCTAGGTGCCGGTGACGAAGTGCTTACCCCTGATGAAGGAGCGCTTGTGCTTGCAGCCCGCGAGCCTCATCCTGAGCTTGCCGCAGATCCGAAGCTTCCGGATGATACGCGATTATGGGCAGCTTTGCAGGCTGTCAGCGGTGGGACATGGGCAGGAAGCGTTTATGACGTCGAGCGGATTATCGCTGTTTTGGAAGCAGGTAAAAAAGCTTTGGCTGAGGCCGAGCGGAATGCGTAGAACGATCTGATAAAGCAGTTCTGTTGATGATTTCAACAGGACTGCTTTTTTGCATTTTGGTTGGCCACCCCTCAATACACTTTGGCGCGCTTAAACATCGGTAAAGTGGTCTAACGGACTCCACAGTCGTTATTCGGCAAAAATAGCCCCTATTTCCTGGGTAACGGACTCCAGAGCCGTTAATAGCCCCAAAACACAACAAATCGCGCACCAATCACGTGAATAGCCGCGCTGGAGTCCGTTAGCTTCTCACATAGGCCTCATTTTCCGCGAATAAGCGCCACTGTGTCCGTTAGAAAAGTAGCTAGGCTTGAAACCAACGATGAGGTTACCCCACAGTCATTTCCTGCGACTTCGGGGACAGCCTCTTGTGCGCTTGCCGTGCTGCTTTTCAGTGAGAAACTAGCCAATCGGACATTTTTGAGCCGTTTGCACCAGGAAATAAAAGGGATTTCCACTCTTTTACCGCATTTGCATTTTCTTGATTTCAGCTCAATCAAGCGGTTGGAAGGGCTTACAAAAATGTCCGATAGGCGGAAAACGGTTATGGCCGCATACTGAATCTACACCGCTCGCGAGGCGATCAACTTTCTTGGAGGTGAAGAGGATGAAACGGGTGACTGCACCTAATTCAATCGAAATTGCGCAACCGGGTACCCGTGAGCATGCGAAACGCCGTGCAAGCATAACGGGACGATTGCTGAAAGACAAATGGTTGTACGTGCTATTAGCTCCGGGATTGCTATATTTTATCATTTTCAAATATGTCCCGATGTGGGGCGTGCTGCTTGCTTTTAAAAACTACCAGCCATTTCTAGGCTTTTGGAAAAGCGATTGGGTTGGCTTGGATCATTTCCGCGTGTTTTTCACGAATCCTGAATTTTTCATGCTGCTTCGCAATACGCTTTTGCTTTCGTTTTATAATCTGCTGTTTTTCTTTCCGGCACCGATCATTCTGGCGCTGCTCTTAAATGAAGTTCGCTTGGCATTTTTTAAAAGAACGATTCAAACGCTGATTTATGTGCCTCATTTTATTTCATTAGTTATCGTGGCCAGCTTGACGTATGTGTTCCTGACAACACAAGGCGGGATTGTGAATGAGATGCTGGAGCAGTACACCGGGGCCAAAATCGATTTTCTGGCTAGTCCGCAGTGGTTCCGTCCGATGATTATCATGCAAACCATTTGGAAGGAATGCGGATTCGGCACCATCATCTTCCTTGCTGCTCTGGCTGGTGTGGATGTTGAGCAGTATGAAGCTGCCATTATGGACGGGGCGAATCGCTTCAGACAGGTGTGGCATATTACACTGCCTTCGATTCGAAGTACCATCATCATTCTCCTCATTTTGCGGATGGGGGATGTTCTAGACAACGGTTTCGAGCAAATTTTCTTGATGCTGAACCCTTTAAACAGGGAATCAGCGGAAGTTTTCGATACTTATGTATATATGATGGGGATCACTCAAGGCGCATTCAGTTATAGTACAGCGGTTGGCTTGTTCAAAGCCATCGTCGGCGTCATTCTTGTTCTCGGCGCGAACTGGCTGGCGAAGCGTTTTGGCCAATCCGGCATTTACTAGGTGAAGGAGGAGAGGCGCATTGAATAAAAAATACAGAAGCTTATCAGGGACGCTGTTTGACGTAAGCAATTATATCCTGCTCAGTATCATCGGGATCGTGGCCGTTCTGCCCTTCATCTATGTGGTGGCCGGTTCCTTCGCTTCGGATTCGGAGCTGACGCAAAGAGCGGTTTTCCTGATTCCCAAAACGTTCACCTTATCGGCTTACGCATTTATTTTTTCAACGGATACGATTTTGAAAAGCATTTGGGTTTCGCTTTACGTAACCATTCTGGGTACGATGGTCAATCTCTTTTTTACCGTAACAATGGCGTATGCCTTATCCAAAAGAGGGCTTATGGGACGAAATACCGTATTAAACATGATCGTTTTCTCTATGCTCTTCGGTGGCGGTTTGATTCCAACTTATATCGTTATTCGCGAGCTGCATATGCTAGATACTTATTGGGCTCTAATGATTCCTGGAGCTATTAGCGCCTTCAACCTGATCATCGTCAAAAACTTTTTCCAAGAGCTCCCGCAAGAACTGGAGGAAGCGGCCAAAATTGATGGCTGCACGGAGCTGGGCCTTCTCTGGCGCATTGTTCTTCCTTTATCCATGCCCGTTCTGGCTACATTCACCTTGTTTTATGCGGTTGGCCACTGGAACAACTTTTTCTCCGCCTTGTTGTATCTCAACGATCCTGCCAAATGGCCGCTTCAGGTCATGCTGAGACAGATTGTTCTGCTCTCGCAAATGGCAGCTGGCGATATGAGCTCAGTCGATCCGCAGTTCGTGAAACAGCAGGAGCAGTCCATCAAAATGGCGGTTATCGTCGTCGGCACCATCCCTATTTTGCTCGTCTATCCGTTCCTGCAAAAGCATTTTGCCAAGGGGGTCCTGATTGGATCGGTCAAGGGGTAAACGGATTACGATAGGTCATCTTTACAGTTTCTCGGCAATTCAGCTTAGGCCATGCCTGGGGACTGCCCATTTTAAAGGAGGAGCGATCATATGAAAAAGAATTCGAAAAAATGGATTTCCGTCGCAGCCGTCAGTACAGTAGCAATGACAACGATAGTTGGCTGCAGCAGCGGAGGTAAGGAAGCCGCAACCACTCCTTCATCTTCAGCATCTGCAGCGCCGGCTGCAGCTACGCCAGCCCAGCAGCAAGCTCCGCTGGATCTCAACATCATGCTCCCGATCTTCAAAACGAACTTCCCGAAGGACGACGGTCCGGTTGTGACGGAAATTGAGAAAAAAACGAACACGAATATCCATTTGGAATGGGTACCTAACGCATCCTATACGGATAAATTCAACATCACGCTCGCATCCGGCAAGCTTCCTAGCATCATCTATGTACCTGACGTGAAAAATCCGAGCTTTGTGAATGCAGCGAAGTCCGGCGCGTTCTGGGAAGTAGGCAAGTATTTGAAGGATTTCCCGTCCCTGAGCCAAGCGAATTCAATCATCATGAACAACTCTTCGATTGATGGTAAAAACTACGGTGTTTACCGTGGACGCGCACTTGGCCGAAACGGGATTAATTACCGGAAAGACTGGTTGGAAGCCGTCGGACTGCAGCCGCCAAAAACGATTGATGATTTCTACAATATGTTGAAAGCGTTTAAGGAGAAGGATCCGGATAAAAACGGTAAAAATGACACATACGGCATGGTCATGGTGAAATGGACCGGCCAATGGGCAAGCTCCTTCGATATTATGAAGCTTTGGTTTGGCGCTCCGAACAAATGGGGTGTCGTTGAAGGCAAGTTGGTGCCGGAGCATCAAACGCCGGAGTATCTGGAAGCATTGAAATTTATGAAAAAGCTGTATGATGAGAAGCTGGTCAACCAGGACTTTGCTGTATTTGATTCAGCAAAATGGAATGACCCTGTCGTCAATAACCAAGCCGGCGTGATCATTGACGTTACGGATAATGCGGCTCGTTTGGACGATAAAATTCACCAAACGCTTGCGAAGGAAGGCAAAGATAAGCCGGACATTCACTATATTGATAACATGATTGGCGTGACTGGCAAAGATGGCCTTAAGGCGCTGCCAACCTCCGGTTTCGCAGGACTGCTTGCGATTCCGAAGTCGTCTGTGAAAACGGAAGACGATGTGAAACGCGTGCTGAAGTTCCTGGATCAAATGAACTCGCCGGAGCTTACCACCATGGCTGGTTATGGCTTGGAAGGCAAACACTACACCAAAGAAGGCGACGCTGTAGTGCCTAGCAAAGATTCCGCGCTTCTGGAGTCCGAAGTGGAAGGCTTGAACCAAATGCTGCCGTTCATTCCAGAGGATCGTGGCTTGAAAGTGAAGCAAACACCGCTTCGTCTGCAAACGGCAAAAATACAAAAAGAAGCGGAGCAATTCATCGTCGCTAACCCTGCCGAGCCGTTTATCTCCCAAGTCTACTCGCAGAAAGGCCAGCAGCTCGACAATATTATCAATGATGCGCGCATTAAATTCATTGTTGGTCAAACCGATGAAGCCGGGTTGAAAAATGCGTTTGAAACTTGGAAAAAATCAGGTGGAGACGATTTGGTGAAGGAAATGAATGATCTTTACTCGGCTGTGAAGAAGTAAGGGTATAGGACTATTGCAAAATAGTGCTAAGGCACTCAGGATCCGCTAATGAATTAGCGGAGCTTGGGTGCTTTTTTGCTAGTTGGCACACAACTGGGCAGGTCAGCGGAACTGTAAGGCGCTAATTTGCCCAAAACAGCGATTTGCCGTATGAGAGGGAACTAGGGTCTGGGGGTCAGCGGAACTGCAGGACTCTAATTTGCAAAAAAACAGCAGTTTGCGAAATTAGAGGGAACTAGCGGCCGCTATTTCGGCATTGAGGGTGATTATTTGGTCATTTGAGGTGAAATAAGACCCTGCAATTCCCCTCCAACTAAGGAAGTCACTATTTTCACCAAAATAAGGGAATAGAGTTCCCTTACTTGTAGCGGTTGGGCATATAGCGGCTAAGCACCGCTGTAAAAAGTCGGAAAAGTAGGGAAAATACACTGAAAATTAACTTCTCCTCGCCAACTTTCCGTACTATGCTCAAGGTTATAGTGTCCTTCGCTTGAAGCTAAACTTAAGAATGGGTTGGTGAAAACATGCTCTTAAGCACCGTTAAAGCAAGATTCGGCAACAGGCAGGGCCGGACGGACGGCGGCAAAGGCCGCTTTTTTAGAAAAAGCCTGATCATGATTTTTATCGTCTCCGGCATTCCGGGGCTCATTATGGGTGCGCTGGTGTATGGGATAGCCGGCGGGCGAGTAGAAAGCGAGCTGCTGCAGTTGCATTACGGGCAAATCGAGCAGCGTTCCCAGAACATTGACGATCAATTGAGCAATCTGGAGCTGCTTCTCTCCCATTGGGCATTTGACAATAAATTCGACTACAGCTTGAACGGCTTTGATTTCGTGAGAAACTTCGAAAGAACGCAGGATATAACGAGAACGCTCATCGCGATGCAGGGCTCCAATGCGCTGGTTAAAAAGGCCGAACTGTATGTCGGCGGTTCGAGCTCCGTGCTTTTCAACCCTGAATATACCGTGCTGGATAACAAGACGACATCGGGCATGTACGATAAGCTGATTCAAGGCAAAAATGTGACCTATTGGACGCAGTGGTCCTTTGATACGACGCATCCGGATACGAAGGATCTAACGCTCATTCACCATATTCCTGGGGGAAGCTTGCATCCTTTTGGCGTGTTAGTGTTTCGATTTGATAACGAGAAAATCGCGAACATGTTAAAAACAATGACGCCTTACGATGAAGGTGAAACCTTCGTCTTGCAAAATTCAGGCGAGCTTTATGTCTCATCTACCGGAAGCGCTTCCAATTCACCGTTTGTCACGGCTTTGCGGGAAAAAATCGCATCCTCAGGCGCACCGAAAGGCTCTTTCTTTTTAGATTACAAAGGGAAGACTTATACGGTTTCCTATGGCAGCTTATCCCGAATTGCCGACGATTGGACTTACGTATCCGCCTCTCCAATAACTAACATTATTTCACCGGTGGTGTTTATTTCCAAGCTGATCATCACCGTAAGTTTGATCGCTTTGCTGCTCGCGGCTCTGCTTTCATGGCTGGCTTCGCGGAGCATTTATTTGCCGGTCAAACGTCTCGTTACACTACTGGGTAGTCATGCGAATTGGGCCGGTCGGGAAGACGAGTTCACCGTAATCGAAAAGCAGTGGCGAGACTTGCACACGGAGAGTCTTGAACTGAATACCAAGCTTAAGGAGCAGCTGCCGCATGTGAAAGACAGTTTTTTGCACCAGCTGCTGCAGGGTTACCTGAACGATTACTCCGAAGAAGACCTGCTTCGCCGCATGGAGCGGTTTAAGTGGGATGTGAGGCATCGTCATTTTACTGTGCTGTATGTCCAGTTAGTCGGCATGACAAATCTGGATGGAACGTTCCGCCATGGCGACGAGGGGCTTGTGACGTTTGCGGCTGTCAACATGATCAAAGAGCTGGCCGCTCAACATTTTGAACAAAGCGATACAATCAATTTCCATGACCTTACGGCAGGATTGCTGCTTTTTACACCGGAAAATCAATCTGTTGTGGAAGCTTTTGAAATATTTAGTGAAGAGTTGACGCAGTACATTAATCGCATTCTGAAAATGCATGTCACTATCGCGATCAGTCGTCCGGTGTCGCTTATTTCGGATGTTCCGCTTGCCTTTGACAGAACGAAACAGGCGGTCAGCTATCGTAATTTTGAAAATGTGAATCAAATTATCGATTTGGAGAAGAATCATCTCGATGGCGATGAGGTTTCGGAGCCTGAGTACCCGTTTGCGCTGGAGCGGGAGCTGATTCAGGCGCTGCGTACCGGCCGGGAAGAGGAGGCGCATGACATGCTGGCCTCGTTCCTTGATGCGCTATCCGGCAAAGGAGCAAAGGAAATCGACGTGCAGCAGGGCATGCTGCATTTACTCGGCAGCGTACAGCATGCCATTATGGTTTCGGGCATTAATCCGAACCGGTTGTTCAAAGGGGCGAATTTGTACGAGCAGCTTTCTCAAATCAGAGAGCCGCGGAGAATCCTGGCGTGGTTCCAGGAGAAGGTCCTTGACCCGTTCCAGAAGGAGCTGACGGAGCGCTCTGATGCTCAGGTCAAACGTATGATCGAGCAAGTGATGATTTATTTGCAGCAAAATTATAGGAATGACATTTCGCTCGACAATTGTGCGGATTATACCGGCGTCAACCCGTTTTTCCTCAGCAAAACGTTTAAACAGGTGACCGGGAAAAATTTTATTGATTATTTAACCGAACTGCGCATGGAGAAAGCCAAAGAACTGCTGCGCGAGTCGGAAATCAAGATCTGCGATGTGGCCGATCAGGTCGGCTATCAGCACAGTTATTTTAACCGTATTTTTAAAAAGCTCGAAGGCATGACGCCGACCCGTTATCGGGAACTCAGCCGGAGCACATAACCTCTTGAACAAGAATGTTTCAACGGAACAAAAAAGTGCAAACTGCCTGGGCAGCCCCGACAAGAAAGTCTCATTGTAGGGAAGAGTTATCATTTTTACAATGAAGGTATGAAGGGGAGGGATATGGCATGCAACAAACATTGAAGGAACCGCATCTCATTGGGAAAATAAATATTCAAGCAGCGGGTCCCCGCTGTAAAATGCTGCTCGGCGATCTGAACGGGGACGGCAGGATGGAGGTTCTTATGGTGCATCCTGACAACCGTCAGGATGTGAGGTATATTCCCCATCAGGTGCAATGCTTGACCGCGTTCGACTTGGAGGGGAACTTGCTTTGGCAAACCGGTAAGCCGGATCCCGGAGCGGGAAGCCAAGGATCGGATTATCCGGCGCAAATTGCTGATATTGATGGGGACGGACGTTTAGAGGTTTTGTGTGTCATGGACGATCGATTTGTGATCTTGGACGGTCAGAATGGGCAGGTCAAAGCATCACACGATTTGCCGGGCGAGCATGCGCATGATTGCATTATCGTAGCTAATTTGACAGGCGGTAATATAGCAGGAGATATCATCCTGAAAGACCGCTACCATACCCTGTGGGCGCTCGATCGCGAGTTTAATCTCCTGTGGAAGCACGAAGGAAACCCAGGGCATTTCCCTTGGGTTTATGATTTCGACGGCGACGGGCTCGATGAGGTTATGGCCGGTTATGACCTGCTTGACCACGATGGCCAGCTCTTGTGGAGCTGCCGGGATTTGGACGATCACGCCGACTGTATTTGGGTTGGCGATGTGAACGGAGACGGAGAGCCGGAGCTTGTGATCGGCGGCAGTGTCACGGTCATGTATGATCGCCACGGCCAAGAGTTGTGGCGTTACGAAGGCTCGATTGAGTCGCAGCATATTGCGCTCGGCCGGTTCCGCAGCGATATGCCGGGACTTCAGATCGCAGGCCTCGATCGTCTCGTGCGCGAGGATGACGGCAAGGGCCTGAAAGGAAAAGATGCGCTATTTCTTTTGGATAGCGAGGGGCGGGAGATCTGGAAGGAAGATCGCCAAACCGACGGTTGGCTAACCATTATTGAACCTCTACGCGGCTGGGAGAAAGGCGCAGCGGATTACATTTTAGCTTATCGACGTGGTGGAGGCGTCTTTCCGACCTTATATGACGGCGACATGAACGCGGTCGTTTCGTTTCCGCTCGAAGGTTATGCGGTACATGCCGATTTGTTCGGCAGTGGGACCGAACAGGTCATTATCTTTAATAATGAGACGATGGCTATTTATGCGAGTGAGCCCTATGATGTGACTCAGAAGCCTTCCGGTGTTCCGCTGCCGCAACCGAAACGGTTATCCAGCTCCACGCTGTACCCTGGCGGCGAGATCCCGATTTAATGGAGGCAGACATGAATATGAATCCCTATTTTCAACCAAACGAATCGATCGCTGGTAAAGCGAAGTCGGACGAACATATACTGGCGGCTGTCGCTGGAAGATTCATCGGTGCTAACCCTAAGCATCCGCCGGTTTATCGAATCTATTCGACGGAAGGCTTCCGACGCAGTGCGGATTACCGTTATGAGATGGACCTTGCACAGAGATGGCCGGAGCTGGAGCATGGACAATTCGTCTATGTATGGGGGAAATTGTGGAGTGATGGGGAAATCGACCATCCATTCAGTATCAGCTGCTATTGTCCTGTACGGGTTATCGTGAACGGAACGTTGCAATTCGCCTCGAACTTGAATGAAGATGTGTTTCCAGATCGGAGCAGCTTTTTCCGTGCCAAACTTGGCAAGGGCTGGAATCACATCGTCTTGGAATTCGTGGCAACCGCAACCGGCTGTGGCGGAAAGTTCGGAACAGGAAGCATTAAGGGCTTCCCGATGCACATGCTTGCTCCATTGGCAGACCGGGACGGTCAAGAAGGTTGGGTATACAGCCGCCCGCAATCAGTGGCATGGGAAGCCATGCCGGGTGCTGGGGACGAGCAAGGCCAAGAGGAGTGGCTTCCGCGAATGGCATGGACACCACAGGAGCGGAGCTGCGGATGCTTCAGCCGCATCTACGGCCAAAAGCTGGGGCAGCTCGCCTATGCGTGGACGAAGCTGGAAAACAGAAACCCGGGCGTGCAACAGGTCAGGTTTACAGGTGAGTATCAAGGTGCTCTGACCGTTTATTTGAATGGCACTCCCGTATTTGAGAGGAATGAGCGCCCATCGGCTGGCCTGTTCGAGATGACACTTTCGATCCCGTTTGGTGTACATGATCTCGTTGCCTGCTCGGTCTGCGAGGGTCCGATTTGGGGAATAAGTCTGGAACTTGTTGGCGTGAGTGGGGAAGAAGCCGCTCTTGTGAAGCGAATCCCGCCGTATCCGGTGGAAGGGCTGACGGATGGTTGGTTGTACGCAGGGCCTTTCTTAGCTGAAAATGCTCCGGATTGGGCTGCAATGACTCGCATGCATGCACCGATTGGTTCAGAAGGAGAGCGCACATTCTGGCGTGCCGACTTGCCTGGAGCTTGGGTACGGCCTTATCTGGAAAATGCCATTTACGGCAAATGGAACTATCCGCTTGGCGTGACGCTTTATGGCATCTTGCGAACAGGTCAGGAGTTAGGCGACCCGCATTATATGAACTATGCGGCCGATCATATAGAACAGTGCACCTCCATGTTCGCTTACAGCAGTTGGGACCAGGCGCAATACGGTTCACCTGGCGTGAATCACCAGCTGACGCTGATCGACAGCCTGGATGATTGCGGTTCCTTCGGTGCAGCGATGCTGGAGGCAAACAAACTGCGGGCGTTGGATGGCGCAGAGGCGGCAGCCGAACGCATTGCATTTTACATTACGCGGGAACAAAGCCGGCTGGAAGACGGGACGTTGTATCGAACGCGGGGGACAACCGATTTCATGAAGGATACAGTTTGGTGTGACGATTTATATATGAGCACGCCGTTTCTCTGCAAGTATTACGAGCTTACAGGTGATGCAGCTTATCTGGATGATGCGGCGAATCAGTTTTTACGGTATAAAAAGCTGATGTTCATCCCTGAGCAAGGCATCATGCATCATGTGTTCGATTTTAAATTTGGCAAAGGAAATAGCGTGCCGTGGGGACGAGGCAATGGTTGGGTGCTGTTTTCGTTAACGGAGCTGTTGGCCGTCATGCCTGACGATCACTCGGACCGCCCGGAGTTATTGGCCTTTTTCCGTGAACTGTGCGAAGGTTACAGCCGCTTGCAGGGGCAGCTTGGTTTGTGGCATCAAGTGCTGACGGATCCTGAATCGTATGCGGAGGCTTCCTGTACATCGATGTTCATCTACGCATTCGCCAGAGGTGTTCGTTTCGGCTGGTTGGAAGAGGCGGCTCCTTATGTGCAGGCTGTGCTGCGAGGCTGGGAAGGTTTGACGCGTTATGCGATTGACAAAAACGGAAATGTTTACGGCGTATGCCGAGGCTCGGGGTATTCGTTCAATAAGCTGTACTATAAAGACCAGCTGTCATGGCTGCTGAACGATACGCATGGCATCGGCATTGTGCTTTTGGCGGGGATAGAAACGATTAAGCTGCGAAAGCATCTATCGGCTTGCAGCCACTAAAATAACCGGCATGACCCTTTGGGTTGTGCCGGTTTATTGTTTTTTCATTGAATTATTCCGAGTTAAATAGTAAGATTAATTTTAATTTCTCGCTTGCTCATTTCATTTATTTTACAGTCGAGAACGGTGTGCTGATTTTTTTCTTTTTAATAAAACCTTGATAGGACAAGCTTTTCGGACAATTAATTCAAATTTTAATCATTAGTACAAAAACTAAATATATATTCATACACGCATTTTATACATAATTAAATTAGTCGGAATTAGCCGAGTGACAATAGCGTTTGACGGAGGAGAGCTAGCAGATGAGTTCAAAAGGAGGCAACCTATTTTCAATTCTCAACATCATTTTTTTAGTTGCGTTAACCCTGGCCACTCTCTACCCGATGTGGCGGGAAGCGGCCGTGTCCTTCAGCGGTATGGAGGAGGCGATGAAAGGCGGCCTATTTCTGTGGCCAAGAGATTTTACTACGGATGCTTACGTCAACATCTTGCATTCCCGGTATTTATGGCTTGCGTATGGCAACAGTTTATTTATTACAGTGGTTGGAACATTCATCGGTGTATTTCTGACGGCAGCAACGGCATTTCCCCTCATTAAACAAGACTTGCCCGGTAAAAAATGGTTCGTTCTGCTTATTTTGTTCACGATGTTGTTTAGCGGTGGAATTATCCCTACCTATTTACTGGTAAAAAGCGTTGGACTTATCAACTCTTTATGGTCGTTGATTCTGCCGACGGCGATATCGGCGTATAACGTCATCGTTATGATGAGCTTCTTTCGGACGCTCCCCCGGGAATTGGATGAATCGGCAACCATGGATGGGGCTCATGCCATTCGTATTTTTGGCAGCGTTATTCTCCCTCTCTCGAAACCGGTGCTCGCAACAATTGCCTTATGGGAGGCGGTTGGGTATTGGAACAACTATTTGCAGGCGCTCTTTTATCTGAATGACAAAAGCAAGTACGTACTTCCCGTTCTTCTCCGGGATATTATCAACGGGCAGACCATCGCCCAAATGACGGGGGAAAGCACAGGTTCCTCAACGGAATCGGTCATCGCAGCAACGACGATTATGGCGGTGCTTCCGATCCTTATTGTTTATCCGTTTTTACAAAAGTACTTCGTACAGGGGACCTTGATCGGTTCGGTTAAAGCTTAAGATAAGCTTCGGATTTAATATTATTGTTGAGTAAATTGAATAGATTGTACAGGAGGGGACAATTCCATGGCATTTCATACATATAAGACGGTTCTTATCTTAACTATAGCAGCTAGCCTTACGGCCGCGTGCAGCAGTAGCCCGGCGTCCGAGAACAGTGGGTCGACAAGCGCGCCTAGCGCAGCAGCTCAGCCAAACAATGCTTCCGGCGGGGACTCTGCCAAGGTTACATTCAAGATTTTCCGCAACTTCCAAGCACCTGAATACCCGGCAGATGGCGGGCCAGCGAAGCAAAAGGTGTTGGCAGCGCTGGATCAAGCGGGAATCAAAGGGATTGATTACAACATTTCCATGGCTTCCGGGGATGAGTACAAGACCAAGCTGAACTTGCTTGCTTCTTCCGGGGACCTGCCGGATTACTTTAGTGTGCCGGATCTCCTGACACTGAATCGGTTGACGGATGAAGGCTTGATTCTGCCATTGGACGATTTGTTAAAAAATGCGCCTAATGTTACGAAGTTTCTGAAGCCTGAGGATTTGGACATTCTCAAGTACAAAGGCAAGTTGTACGGTTTGCCGCCTGGTTACCGCCCGGAGACCTTCAATGGACCTAACGTGAATGGGCTGCTCATACGTCAGGATTGGCTCGATGCAGTCAAGCTGAAAACGCCGACCACGTTGGATGAGCTTCATGATGTGCTCAAGGCGTTCACGTTTAATGATCCGGATGGGAATGGAAAAAAGGATACATTTGGCATAACGACTAACAAGCTTCTCGGAGCCGGAGCCAATGGGAATTATTTCAGCACAGTGTTTGGCGCTTTCGGTGTCGTTCCGACGTTCTGGCAAGAGCGTGACGGGCAATTGAAGCAGGGAATGGTCCTACCGGAAACGAAGCAAGCGCTTGCTTTATTACAAAGCTGGTACAAAGAAGGCATTATCGATCCGGAGTTCCCTATTATGGAAGCGAAGCAAATGAACGAAAAGATCATTAACTCCAAAGCGGGCATTTTCGAAGGAACGGCGTTTGATGCTGATCCTACAGGTGCCAACTATAGCGCTTTGAAAAAGACCGTTGCGACAGCGAAACTTTCCTTCCTTGCACCTCCTGCCGGCGCAAGCGGGAAAAAAGGAGCTGCCGAGAATTCGCCGGCCTATAGCGACATTCGGGCGATTTCGGCCAAAGCCAAAAATCCGGAGAAGCTGATGGAGTTGATTAACTGGTCAGCAGGTCCAGGCTTTGATCTGGTCACTTACGGGATCGAGAACGAGGATTATCAATTCGATAAAGACAAAAATAAAATTAAGCTGCTTGTGCCGAATTATTCCGAGCTTTATAAGAAAGGGTATTCGAATCCGATTCGCTTCCTGCAAGTCGTAGACCGCCGTTGGTTAACGGACGAAGCGACAGCGGCGATGACCATTTCCAATGACCCTCAGAATCTGGTTCACAACGAGTTCTGGAAGAGCGTGCAGGCCATGAACGACTACCCGGATATCAAAAAGCTATGGGATGAATACTTCGCCAAAATTGTCACCGGTGCCTGGTCCGTCGATAAATGGGATGAACTAGTCAAACGGTATTACCAAGAAGGCGGGCAAGAAATAGAGAAGCAAGTTAATGCGGAATGGAAAAAAGCGAAATAATCGGCATGTAAACACAGGACGACGAATCGAATCATGCTTGAAAAAGAGAGGGGACAGTCTATGTTTAATAAAATATTCGTATCCTATATGACTATCATAGTGATCCTCATTTTGGCGGTCGGTTCGTCGTATCTGATGATTGTATCCCACGATATCAAATCCGAGCTTGCGCGTTCGTCTCAGAACGAAATCTCGGGCATGATGAAGCATGCCGAATCATTGATCGAGAATATCGAGCAGCTGTCCCTGCAAGTTTCTCTTAAGCCAGGAGTCAATGAGGCGTTAACGAATCCATATCCTTTTTCCATTTTGCAATATGGAGCATTAAAGAATCAGTTGAAAGACGAAGTGAATTCCAACAATCTCTTATATTCCATCTATTTGTATTTTCGTCTGAACAACCGGATTCTCACGACGAATGAAGGCATCTATGCCCTGGATCAATTTTTTGATAAGCAAATCATTACGACAAACTTTGAAGCCGGCAGCAGCAAAGGTTATCAGATGCGCAGTCTGAAGGATACATCACCTTCGGAGCCGGTTGATCTGCTTACCTTTCACAGGCTAGTACCTTTGACCGCCAAAGAACCTCTTGGGGAACTCATTCTGAATGTGAAGCGTCAAGCGTTCTTCGATGCCTTGTTTCGTTATGCGAATGTGGATAGCAGCAAAATGATGATCATGGACAGCGAAAGTTATACCATTCTTTCAGAAAATAGTGCCAGAAGCAAAGCACTTACGAAGTCTTTACAATCTTTGAAGGCGGGACATTCACTGACCGATTCCTCAGGGATGGTGCAAGTACAGGGGGAAGACGAGACCTATTTCCTCAGCTATGCAAGGTCTGATACGACCCCATGGATGGTTGCAGAACGCATCCCCTACTCGGTTTACCAAGCTGCCTGGAAAAGTAAGGTGCATGCTGCAACTCAGGTGGCGGCAGTCATTATTTTGATCAGCATAGCGCTTGCATGCCTCTATAGCATTCGATTTACCAGACCATGGAAGAACATGGTAAGGGACTATGTCGAACAACAGGTGGGGCACCCGGGGAACATGGTGAAAAAGGATGAAAGCCAGCTGGTCGCCGAGGCGATCCGGGAGCTCGTTTCAGAAAACCGCTACATCAAACAAACCCTGGAGCAGAGTAAACCGATCATCCGGTTCCGGTTGATCTATGACATTTTAACCAATCGGGTGTTCGAAACCTCGGTGATGGCGAATCGACTTCAGCATCTTGGCATTGTATTCCCCCATTCTTATTACGCTGCCATCATTGTCCGAGCAGACATGCAGCTATTGGAGGACCAGGAAGACTACAACGAAATCCGCTTGCTGCTGTTCAGCACCATCGAGAAAGAATTGAGGAGGCGCCTGTTTGTTGTAGGCACAATCCTTGAAAACCATCAGTTTGGGTTTATTTTGAATGCCCCTGTTGCTACTTACATGACCCAGCTAAAACTGGAATTGGATGCCTGCTGTCAGGCGGCGAACCGGATCGGGCAGGAGGAATTCGGCATTACTCTGCAGATTGCCCTAGGGGGCCTTTACTCGTCAATGAACAGTTTGAACAAGTCGTACCACGAGGCCAAACGTGCGCTGCACAATACGGCTTGGACCTACCAAACCGATTGTGTTTTTTTCGAAGATACAGCGGATTCCAGAAAATGGAGTTATCCACTGGCTATTCAGAAGGAGCTGCTGCGTCGGCTTAAGTCGGTAGATAGAGAGTCAGCCAAGTTGTCTCTCGATGAATTGTTCGACCGTTATATGGTCGGCAAATCCTATACCCGAGATGAAGTGCAAGACACCATCACCTTGATGATGGGCGCGATTGTGCAAGAGCTGTATGAGGATGGTTATTCGCTGGATAAGGTCCATTTACGGTTCCAATCCGTTAGTGAATGCGAACATATTGGTCAAGTAAAGGAGCTGTTCTATGGCTATATCACCGACATCATGAACTTGCTTGAACAGTTCCAGGATAATAAGATGAGCAATGCCTACATCAGCAAGGCAATTGACTATATGCAGACCTATTACGATCGGATCGAATCCATCGCGGATATTGCCGATCATGTCGGTGTCAGCTCCAGCTACTTAAGCCGAATGTTTCGTGCGGAGACCGGGAAAGCACCGCTTGATTACTTGACCCGACTGCGTATTGATAAAAGCAAGGAGCTGCTATTCGTAGGCAATTGCCAATACTCGTTGCAGGAAATTTGTGGTCAGATCGGTTACCACGATGTGCAGAGCTTCATCCGATTTTTCAAAAAATGGGAAAAAATTACCCCGGGTGAATACCGCAAGCTTCAGTTAGAAAAAGGAGGTGCCTTATGAGCAGTCAAGCGAGCCATCCAAAGCCTTCTGTTTTAGGTACAAAAGCAGCGCCATCCAGCTCTTTTATTCGCAAGCTGCTGAAGTATAGATATTATTATGCATTGCTGCTGCCGGGCCTTATTTATTTTATTGTATTCAAGTATATCCCGATGGGCGGCGTTATTATTGCTTTTAAAGACTATAAGCTAACGCAGGGGGTAATTGGAAGCCCTTGGGTGGGGCTAAAGTGGTTCCGTATTCTTTGGTCAACAGGGGATTTCTGGAATGCGCTCTACAATACGTTACTCATAAGTTTTTATAAGCTGATTTTCGGTTTTCCTGCGCCAATTGCTCTTGCCATTTTGCTGAATGAGGTCATCCATCGTAGATTCAAAAGGATCATTCAGAGCATTTTGTATTTCCCGCACTTTTTATCGTGGATTGTTCTGGGAGGCATCTTGTTCGCTATTCTATCGCCGGGAACAGGCTTGATCTCGTGGTTAGGGTTCAGCAGTTCCCCGTTGATGCAGCCTCAGTCGTTCCGCTCATTACTCGTCGTCTCGCATATTTGGAAGGAAGTGGGCTGGGGGACGGTCATTTATTTGGCGGCGATTGCAGGAATTAATCCGGAAATGTATGAAGCGGCACGCATGGATGGCGCCAATCGCTTCCGGTTAATCAGCCACGTGACGCTTCCGGCGATATCAGGGACGATCGTGATTATGCTGATCCTCCGAACAGGGCAAATTTTATCCGCAGGATTCGATCAGGTCTTTATTTTATCTAACGATGTTGTGCTTCATGTTGCGGATATTTTGGATACGTATGTCTATCGTGTCGGGCTCAGTTTGGGGCGGTTTTCGATTGCGACTGCCGCAGGATTATTTCAGTCCTTGGCCGGTTTGCTGCTGCTGCTGTTTACCAACTGGCTGGCGCGCCTATTCAGCGATCAAGGATTATGGTAGATTGCAAGAGAATATAGTTAGGGATCAGATGAAGGAGGCGTGATGTTATGGGAGAAAAGGGAGCCGTACGTCCGAACGTTATCGTATTTTTTACCGATCAACAAAGATGGGATACCACAGGGGTGCATGGCAATCCACTGGGGCTTACCCCGAATTTCGACCGAATGGCGGTCGAAGGTACGCATGTGTATCATTCGATCACATGCCAACCGGTATGTGGCCCCGCTCGATCTTGCCTGCAAACCGGCAAGTATGCAACGTCTACAGGCTGTTACCGCAACGGGATTCCGCTGCCTGCTGAAAGCAAGACATTAGCCCATTATTTCCGTGATTCAGGATACCATACGGGGTATATTGGCAAATGGCATTTGGCTGGCACAGAACCTGTACCTGAGGAACAAAGGGGTGGCTATGAGCATTGGCTAGCCTCTAATGTGTTGGAATTTTCCTCCGATGCGTACGATACGGTCATGTACAATAATGATAACGAACCCGTTAACCTGCCGGGGTACCGAGCGGATGCTTTAACGGATGCCGCGATTCAATTTGTACATAAGGAGCAGAAACGGAACCGTCAGGAGAAGACGGAAGATCCTTTCTTCCTATTCGTGTCCTATATCGAGCCTCATCACCAAAATCATCTGGACAATTATCCGGCTCCAATCGGGTATGAGGATCAATATAGCGGACGTTGGATACCGCCGGATCTCGCTGCTCTCGGTGGAACTGCCCATCAGCACTTAGGCGGTTACTACGGGATGGTCAAGCGGTTGGATGAAGCGCTTGGCCGCCTGATTGATGCATTGCGAAGCCTGCAATTGCTAGATAATACGATCGTGTTGTTTACATCCGATCATGGTTGTCATTTCAAAACGCGTAATTCTGAATACAAGCGTTCCTGCCATGATAGCTCGATTCGAGTTCCAACGGCTTTGATAGGGCCAGGCTTTCAGGCAGGAGGTAGAATTCAGGAGCTGGTTAGCTTGCTGGATCTGCCGGCTACCCTGCTAGACGCAGCTGGTATTCCTGTACCGGAAAGTATGCAGGGGCGTTCCATCTTGCCTTTGGCGCAAAAGAAAAGTGTGGATTGGCCGAAGGAAGTGTTTTTGCAAATCAGTGAATCCGAAGTAGGTCGGGCAATACGGACGAATCGGTGGAAATACAGCGTCCATGCGCCAGACAAAAATGCTTGGAATGATGCGGCATCGGATGTGTATGAGGAGCAGTTCTTATACGATCTTCATGCGGATCCGCATGAGTTGAGCAATCTCATCGGCGTGGAAAGCTACGCCGCCATTACGGCTGAACTGAGAGAGCGACTTCTTGCCCGCATCGTTGAAGCAGGTGAAGAGGAGCCTGTGATACGCCCTGCCATAGCTAGAAAGCTGGAGCAGAGAAGAATCTCGGTTGCGGAAGTAAGGGTGCCGCTATAAAAAAAGATTTCTTCATGTATATTTAATTGAATTCGGGGAATACTAGTTTTTATTGCGTGAAAAGCGGAAAAGAAAGAAAACCTGTTTACCGGATAATGTTCGCTTAGAAAAATGATATCCAAATTGGAATAGAAAATTGTATGAAGTATTGCCTGCAGCATGGTTAAATTCTACTGCCACATCAAACGCAACAAAAAAAGAAGCTTGGATCTGTGATCCGGCTTCTTTTTTCATTTCCTACTTTTTAAGAAAATACTTTTCCAGGTCATCAAGCAGTAAGTTAGCCGCTTTAATGCCGCCGGCTGTATTCCAAATGGCGTCGCTAACTTGTTGCACATTGCCTTTTTTAACTACATCTAAATTTTTCCATAGAGGGTCGTTTAGCCACTCCTGCTCAATTTTGCTGCCTTCGCCTTTATCATTCTCATAGGTGAAATAGAAAAGCACGTCGCCGTTCATATCCGGAATTCGTTCTTTTTGCACATCATCTGCAAATTTTTCTTGATCCTGCGGTGCTGGACGCTGGAAACCAAGCTTTTTCAAGACAACGCCAGAGAATGTATCTTTCATATAAATCCGAACTTTACCCGGCATGAAGCGAACGATGGATACTTTGGTGTTGAGTTTGTCTCCAGCTTTTTGTTTGAAAGCCGTAATGCGATTCTCGAAATCACCGATGATTTTATCGCCTTCAGCCTTTTTGTTCAAAGCTTCCGCGTACACACGATAGTTAATTTGCCAATCGCCCATAAGCTTTTCGGAAAATACAGTTGGCGCGATTGCGGACAGTTGCTGATAGACCTTCTCTTGACGCAATTTATTACCGATGATGAGATCCGGTTTCAGGGAAGCAATCAGTTCCAAATTGGGCTGATTCTCGTCTCCTACGACTGTAACACCTTGCATGTCAGCCTTAATATGCTCATACCAGTCACCCGTACTTGTAAAAGATTTTACAGCGCCGACAGGTTTGATACCTAGGCTTAAAACGGCCTCTGTTCCTTCGTTCGTCAGAACCACGACCTTCTTAGGTGTTCCCGGTATTTTCGTTTCACCCATGGCATGTTTTACGGTGTATTCTGCAGAGCTGCTCGGTTGTGCTGACGGTGAAGGTGCAGGCGAATTGCTTGCTGCTGCCTTATCTGTCGTCTGGGATGTTGGTGCTTGTTGACCGCAACCTGCCACAATGAGCACACATGCTGTGATAAGGATTAGCGCCATACTCCTGAAATTGCGGAACATCTGGACATTTCTTCGTAACATTGATCTCTGTACCCCCTGATGAAGATGATTATTATGAGAATGATTATCATTTTCGTGTCTAATTCTATTCATTATGGGGCAGATTGTCAAGGTATAATTGGTGAATTTGGCATGGGGATCAAGCGTGGAGTGGGACTGACCGCCGTCATACGCCGACTTCCCAATGCGCGCCGATGATTAGCGAGCGTTGGGAAGTTGATCGTAGTGGATAAGTATCGCTTGCCAGTGCGGAGTTGTGCCGGATAATCAGCAGGGGAAGGGAACTTGAGGGCGCTATTTTGCTCAAAACTGTCCATTTGGTTCTGCCAAGGGAACTGTGGTTCACTATTTCGCCGTTGCGGGCGGAAATTTGGGGGATTGGGGCGAAATAAGACCCTGTAGTTCTCCACCAATTCGCAGAATCGTGATTTTGGGTTAAATAAGGGACTGGAGTTCTCCTAAAAACCGGGCAGGGCAAGATTGCTCATTGAAGTTCCTCGATGGGCAGGGCAAGATCGCTCAATGAAGCTCCTTGTACGGGCAGAGCAAGTTCAATCATTGAAGCTCCTTGAGCGGTTCAAAATTGGGATAAACATACGGCGAGCTGGGCGCTGGGATCTTATCAATTTGCGTGGCCTTAATGATGAAAATATCATTGCCATTGTAGCTGCCATTTTGAACAGTTCCCGTGACCTTGACCCACATGTCTTTGGGGTAAGTCGCCGCAGTGGGGAAGTCAATCATAACGCCGTAAGGAGTCGCATCCGCGGAACAACAGCTAACCGCAAAACGGCCAACGACAAACTGGTTGCTGGTCATATTGTCTTCCCGATAAACGAAGCCGGTGAGCTCAATTTTTTTACCGATAAAATTGTTTTTGAATAAGTCGATCGAGGAGAGGATCTCCATATAAATTTCCGGTTTCACGACGATGGTATCCTTTTTATAAAGGATCATGCCGATTTTGGAAAAGTCTTCGTCCCACTCCTTATCCGCTTGAAATAATTTCTGCAAGTCCGCATCCGTGTTTGCGGGAGCCGGCATCTCCGTGCTTGGCATGGAGGGAGCCGCTGCAGGGGCTGGATCCGTCGCTGTTGTCGCTGTATCTGTCGCTGTATCTGTCGTTGCTTTCGATGTTGTTGTCCCTGTAATCGTAGTCCCTGTCGTCGGTGCCGCCGTTGTCGACGTAAGAGTCGATTTAGAAGCGGAGAGATTCATCCCTTTGGCAGCGACCATCGTACTGCTCAATGCCGTATCCGGCAGCCCAAAACCGATGAACAACGGTATTATCAAAAGCCCGTACGCCAGCGTATTCCGTACAACGGAGCGGGAAACGGGCTGTTCGCATTCACAGGTGACAGGCTTTCCCCAGTAGGCACGTAAGGCCATGTAGCCTTGAAAACAAGCAATGATATACAGGACAACAGAAGCCATTTTCACATAGATCATCATGCGCGGCGCAATGTAATACGTAAGGGCATCCGATCTGGAAAGGACTACAATATAGCTAGAGAATCCCAACAAAATTGCTGTGCGTAAGAAATAATGAAAACTGATGATACGAGCTTGACTCAATTTTATTCCTCCTCGGAAGCCAATTTTATAAGAAGTGCTGGGCGAGCAGCGAGCAGCTGAGAACCGTAATGACAATCAAAATCGAAAGCAGGAGCACAAATTTAGATTTAAAAATGGAAAGCAGCATGAGCGTGCTTTTGAAATCCAACATGGGCCCAAATACCATGAAGGTTAGTAGAGATCCGGACGTAAACGAAGTCTGAAAAGAGGAAGCGACGAAGGCATCCGAGGTCGAGCATAGCGAAAGTATGTAGGCAAATCCCATCATAAACACATGGGAACTGATCGGACCCTGACCTATGGCAAGGAGGCTTTCGCGCTGCATAAAGATTTGAATCAGAGCCGTAAGCAGGGAACCGAAGATCAAATATTTGCCCATTTCGAAAAATTCATCAGAGGCATGCACGAAAAAGGTGTTTATTTTGCTTACGAAGCCTCCCCCTTGATGCGAATGGCCTTCCCAATCAGCTTGATTTGAGAAGTTAGCGCGGCTGTTGCGCAGTGGATTGCTTTTGACAAATCGATAGAGGATGAGGCCGATGATTACAGCGGCGGCAAAAGCTAGTCCTATGCGGGAATAGGCCATAGCAGGGTGATTTCGGAAGGCCATGAAGGTGGCTGCAAACACAATTGGGTTAATAATCGGACCGGTCAGGATGAAAACAACGGCTATGTAAACAGGCATTCCTTTGAGAATAAGCCTTCGTACGACAGGAATCATACCGCATTCGCACATGGGGAAAAGGATACCTAGCAAGCAGGCAAACAAAATGCCGAGGATAGGGTTCTTTGGAATAAAGCGACGAATTGTTTGTTCGGATACAAAGGTTTGAAGCAGCGATGAAAGCAATACACCTACCAATATGAAAGGGAGGGCCTCTAACAGGATACTTATAAAAATAGTTTTAAATGCTTGCATAGACTCCGTTTGCAGGATTACGGGCAGCGATACATTTTTGTTCCAAAAGATGAGGACGAGAAGGAGGAAGATGAGGGCGGTCATGAGGTGCATACTCACGCGAAATACGGTGTTCGGCATTAAAAAAGGCTCCTTCCTGTTATCTCGTTTGAGAGTCATTCAGCCGTTTTTTCCAATCTTCTTCGAGCAATTGCACGTCCAAATCAAGCCCTATGAGAACCAGATAAGGAGCTTCTTGATAGGCAGCAGGTTGCCAAGTCGTACGTTTGCCTGCAAATTGCAGCAGGAAAGCTTCGCGTTTGGTGCCAATTCGTAAATAACCTTTGGCGCGAAGCAGCGATTTTCCCCATTTTCCCAAGTAATATTCCACAAGACTTTGAGTGACCACAACATCATGTCCAATTGAAATGGCGAGTGTTTGAACACGTGAGAAAGAAGCAGTGTGCTTGGAAGCTGTCCGCGGTTCTTGTACAGCTTTGACTACGCGCATGTTTATACTTTTACTCAAAGTAGGTGTGGCCCGGGGTTGCGATTGTCTGGATGGGAGGCTGCCGAAAAGCTTGTCTAAATCCAGTTGACTGAATGTCGTAGGCAGCAACAAGGCTTGACTGTTGAATTTGCGAACCGTTTTCTCGATAGACTTCAGCTGTTTGTCTGAAATGAGATCGATTTTGTTCAGTAGAAGAAGGTCGGCAACTTCGATCTGTCTTCTAAGCGTATGAACGAGCTCGCGATCTGAAGCAAAAATACTGTTGTAATCTAGCACATGCTCGGCGTCAAGAACCGTGATGGTCGAGTGAAGTTTTACATGAGGCAGCAGGGCAGGTTCTGTTAAAGCATCGACGATTTCTTCGGGGTTAGCGACACCGGTTAACTCGATGAGAATGACATCCGGCTTACGTGCTACTAGTTGTTTGAGCGAATCTTGGATATCGCTTTTTTTGGTGCAGCAAATGCAGCCATCCAGCAGTTTCGCCAGAGGAAGGTGTGGAGAAATGTCCAACAGCAAATGCCCATCGACATCCTGTTTCCCCAATTCATTCATTAGAACTGCTGGCATGAGGTGATAGGCGGCAGCTTCTCGGAGCATGCGAAGAAGTAGCGTTGTCTTGCCGCTGCCTAGAAATCCACTCAGTATGATCACGGGTACTTTATTCATAAGGAGATTCCCTTCTCTTTTAAATGTAATGTTTACGAATTAGATTGTAGTACAAATAAGGGATGGCTGCAAGATAAGCTTTTAAAATGAAAGAAAATGAAAGGGCAAGAAAATAGGTATCTGTTGATTTTGGTGTTGACAACGTCTTTTTAACAGGCTATATTTGTCGATGTAATAGTAATTATTACGATTTAGTAATTCGGTTGTTATTACTATTACATATATAAGCAGGTTCATTTTTTTTTATTAATGTTTATTCGTAATTTTTACATGTAAGGAGGATTGCACGTATGTTAGTGGCTTCTTTGAAAGCGGTGGAGTTCGGATATAACGATATTCCCTGTATACAAGATGCGAATGTTGAGATTCAATCCGGTGAGTTTGTTGCGGTTACGGGTCCCAATGGCGCAGCGAAGTCAACCTTGCTTAAGCTCATGTTGGGCTTGCTTGAGCCATGGAAGGGGAGAGTATTCCTGTCATCAGCGAATGAAGAGGGCAGGAGGCTGAGAGTGGGCTATGTATCCCAGCAAATCTCGGCGTTTAATAGCGGATTCCCAAGCACAATCCTGGAGTTTGTCCGTTCAGGCAGATACGCGAGCGGCTCCTGGTTCAGGAAGCTGTTGAAAGAAGATGACCGCTTGACAGAGATTGCGCTGAGGCAGGTGGGCATGTGGGATTTGCGGAAGCGTAAAATAGGGGAACTCTCCGGCGGACAGAAGCAGCGGATCTGCATCGCCAGAGCTCTCGCTCAGGAGCCGGATTTGCTTGTGCTAGATGAGCCTACGACAGGAATGGATCAAGATAGCCGATGCGGGTTCTATCAGCTTATGCATCATCAAGTCAAAGTTCACGGACGCACAGTCATTATGGTGACGCATAATCTTGAAGAAGCAGCCCCTTATCTCAATCGAATCATTGAACTGGAAAGAAAGGAGGACGGCGGATGGAAATGCTGCACTACGACTTCATGCAGCGGGCATTTTGTGCCGGTGGGTTAATCGCGATCATAGGTTCCATTCTCGGAGTGTATCTAATGCTTCGAAGACAAGCGCTCATGGCGGATATGCTCTCGCATGTCTCTTTGGCGGGCGTAGCGGGAGGTGCTTACTTGCATATCAACCCTACGTTATCCGGATTTGTTGTGGCAACTTTGGGGGCAATCGCTGTTGAATACGTGAGAAGGTCCTATAAATCCTATAGTGAGATTTCAGTTGCCATCATCATGGTTGGCGGCTTGTCTTCCGCTGTCATCATCATGAGCCTTAATCCAAGTGTAAATAAGGGCTTTTCCGCCTATTTATTCGGTTCCGTCGTTGCCGTCAATGAAGTAGAGCTGCTGCTCATGTTCCTTGTTGCTATCATAGGCGGTCTTTTCTTCTTCGTATTTCGCCGACCGTTGTATCAAATTACGTTCGATGAAGATACAGCGAAAACGAATGGATTGCCGGTGAGGTGGATTTCCCTTGGCTTTAGTGTTTTGACGGGCATGATCGTGGCCGCTGCCATGCCGATTGTCGGCGTGCTCCTCGTATCCGCGCTTATTATACTTCCAGCGGCATTAGCAATCCGGATTGCGCCCAGCTTTGTTTCGTCCCTTTTTATCGCCAAGGGGATTGGTTTGGTCGGTGTTTTTTCAGGCCTTACAGCTTCCTATGAATTAAGCACACCGCCTGGCGGAACCATTGCGATTCTTTTATTAATCGTTTTAATTACTGGCTTAAGCATCAAAAAGTTGATTGTAAAATTCAGCAAAGCCAGTAGCCGAAAAAATCTTCAAGCCGAACAAGCGGCATTCAGCGCTCTGCTTCCATCTTCACAGGAGTCTGCTTGATGCTTATCATTTCACATCTATTTGGAGGAATTAACGACAATGAAAAATTCATGGATGGCAAAATCACTCGTATTCACTACGTTATCAACACTCATTTTATCAGGCTGCGCAGCCCAGTCCTCGGGCACCGGGAAACTTAACGTCGTCACCACCTTTTATCCGATGTATGAATTTACCAAGCAAGTAGCTGGGGAGCATGCAGACGTTATCGCTTTAATACCCGCTGGTACAGAGCCGCATGATTGGGAGCCGAGCGCCAAAGATATGAAGAAAGTGAGCGATGCCGATGTGTTCGTGTTCAATGGGATCGTTGAAGGTTGGGCCGAACAGGCGCTTGCGAGTGCAGGCAATTCGAAGCGGGTTGTTGTGGAAGCCAGCCGAGGCATCGCGTTGATGGAAGGGCTGCCGGAAGAAGAAGAGGGGCACAAAGATGAACACAAGGACGAACACAAGGAGTCTGCTGACGGTAAAATCCTTGATCCGCATGTGTGGCTAAGCCCTGCCCTCGCTCAAAAAGAAGTGGAGTCCATTGTGGTTGGGTTGACCCAAGCGGATCCTGCGCACAAAGAGGACTATCGGAGGAATGCCGATGCTTATATCGCGAAGCTCAAAGCCTTAGATGAATCCTTCCGTACGGGTCTCAACAATGTGAAACAGAAAGATTTCGTGACACAGCACGCCGCATTCGGTTATTTGGCCAAAGAATATGGATTGACACAGGTGCCAATCGCAGGACTCTCGCCGGAAGAAGAGCCATCACCGGCTAAAATGGCCGAGATCATCGATTTTGCCAAACAAAATCAAGTCAAAACGATTTTCTTTGAAACATTGGTCGATCCGAAAGTAGCCCAGACGATTTCCAAAGAAATCAATGCCAAAACGGATGTGCTGAATCCATTAGAGGGCTTGACGGACGAAGATAAGAAGCAAAATCTGGATTACATCGCGATTATGACCAAAAACCTGGAAGCACTCAAGAAAGCTTTGAATGAATAGGAATGGAGAATGAACATGACAGAACATAGAACAGAACATAGAACAGAACATAGAACAGAACATAGAACAGACCATAGAACAGACGATAGAACAGACCATAAAATACCAGTTACGGTTTTGAGTGGGTATTTGGGAGCCGGTAAGACCACCTTGTTGAATCATGTTTTACATAATCGGGATGGCTTGAAAGTTGCTGTTATTGTCAATGATTTAAGCGAAGTCAATATCGATGCCGGGCTTATTCGTGAGGGGAATGGGCTGTCTCGGACGAATGAGAGTCTAGTTGAAATGTCCAATGGCTGCATCTGCTGCACGTTGCGGGATGATTTGCTGAGGGAAGTGGAGCGGCTTGCCAAAGATCAAACATTTGACTATATCCTGATTGAGTCAACCGGTGTCGGCGAACCGCTGCCAGTGGCTCAAACCTTTACCTATATTGATGAGGAACAGGGCATAGATCTTTCCCGGTATTGTCGGTTGGACAGCATGGTGACGGTTGTAGATGCTTACAGGTTCTGGACGGACTATTCTTCAGGTGAAACGCTGCTGGAACGGAGTCAAGCCGTCGGGGAAGATGACTCAAGAGAAGTGGTGGATCTTCTGATTGATCAAATCGAATTCTGTGATGTGCTGATTTTGAATAAATGCGACATGCTGGAGGAAGAGGAGCTGGATGAGCTGGAAGGCGTTCTTCGTTTGCTGCAGCCAAGAGCTAAGTTTATTCGCTCTGTTCATGGGCAGGTGGCGCCAGCGGACATTCTGAATACCCATCTTTTTGATTTTGAAGCGGCTAGTACGTCCGCAGGCTGGATGAAGGAGTTGGCGAAGGAAACGCAAACTCCCGAAACCGAGGAATATGGGATTTCTTCCTTTGTGTACGAAAGGGCGCGGCCTTTCGAGCCTTCGCGGCTGATGAGCTGGATGGCAGATTGGCCTGCAGAGATCGTAAGAGCCAAAGGTATCATGTGGCTAGCTACCCGGAACGATCATGCCCAGAATTTGAGCCAAGCGGGCCCGTCTGTTCGATTCGGTCCTGCAGGGTATTGGATAGCTGCGCTTCCGGAAGATGAAAGAGACGCTATTCTTGAGGAGGAAGATGACCAGATCCCACATTGGGATGCCACTTACGGAGACCGAATGAATAAGGTCGTGTTCATTGGGATTGAGATGGATCGGGCTGATATTACGGCTTCGCTGGATGGTTGTTTATTGACCGATGATGAGATGCTCAGCGATTGGCGTCAATTTGATGATCGCCTGCCCAATACAGTGACGGAATTCGAGGATGCTATGGAAGCATAGTTGTGGAAGGAACTAGGGTCCGCTATTTGGCCAATTTCAGCTGGAAAATGCACCATGTGGACAAATAAGAGCCTGTAGTTCCGCTCGGGTAGCAAATAGCTCAATTTTTCCGAAAATAGAGGACGCCAGTTCCCTTTTGCTACGAAATCAGCCGGATTCCGGCTCATTTTCGGAAAAATGTTGAGAGGCGTATATGATTTCGATGAAATGAATAATGACTAGTCGTCATTTTTGTGCTACTATTTCAATTAATCGTGCTACTGCACACGTGAACATTGAAGGGTGGGAATAAAAATGAAACATCGACTAGTCATTTTTTTAGTTTTGATAGTCACCATGATTTGGATTAGCGGCTGTTCGGTGGAGAAGCCAAAGCCGACGGCAGAGGCAAGCAAGAAGCAGCTCGTTCTAGCTATTGGCGGAGAGCCGGAAGCCGGTTTTGATCCAACAACGGGGTGGGGACGCTACGGTTCGCCGCTTTTCCAAAGTACGCTGCTTAAGCGTGACAGCAATTTGAATATTACAAATGATCTCGCCACGGGTTATGAGGTTAGCCCGGACGGCTTGAGTTGGACCGTGAAGCTGCGCAAGGATGTCAAGTTCAGCGATGGTCAACCGTTAACGTCAGTCGATGTCGTATACACCTATCAAACCGCTGCGTCGAGCGGATCTGCCATTGATCTGAGCAATGTCAAAAGTGTAGAAGCGCCTGATGACGCAACGGTCAAGTTCACCCTGAAAGAACCGCAATCGACGTTTACGCAGATGCTAGTTGCAACTGGCATTGTCCCCAAGCATGCCCACGGCAAGGATTACGCCAATCAACCGATCGGCTCAGGTCCTTATAAATGGGTCCAATGGGATAAAGGGCAGCAGCTGATTGTCGAATTGAACCAAGACTACTACGGGAAAAAGCCGTTTTTCGAAAAAATCACCTTCCTTTTCCTAGGGGAAGATGCCGCTTTTGCAGCAGCCAAAGCGGGAACGGTGGATATGGCTGCGATTCCTGCGGCATTTAGCAAGCAAACCGTGAACGGTATGGAGTTACAAACAGCAGCAACCGTGGACAATCGAGGCATCATGTTTCCTTATGTGAAATCCGGAGAGAAAACGAAAGACGGTTACCCGATCGGCAACGATGTCACTGCGGATGTAGCGATTCGTAAGGCAATTAATCTAGCACTCGATCGAAAAGCATTGGTTCAAGGCGTTCTAGAAGGTCACGGCACTCCCGCCTACACCTTAAATGATGGACTTCCTTGGTTTAATCCCGAAGCGGTTTTTACTGATGCAGATATGAACGCAGCGAAGAAAATACTCGCAGATAATGGTTGGATAGACACCGATCATGACGGCATTGTTGAAAAAGGAACACTGAAAGCAGTAATCAATTTGCTTTATCCTTCCAGTGATGTCACGCGTCAATCGCTTGCCATTGCATCGGCAGATATGCTAAAACCTCTGGGCATTCAAGTGAAAGCCGAAGGTAAAAGCTGGGACGACCTCGAGAAACAAATGCACGCGAACCCTGTTCTTTTTGGATGGGGAAGTCAAGATCCCTTGGAGATGTATAACGTTTACAGCAGTAAATATGGTGGAGTGGACTATTACAACCCGGGGTACTACAGCAACTCGAAGGTTGAAGGATATATGAGTCAAGCTTTAAAAGCAACGAACGAAAAAGAGGCATGGAGCTTTTGGAAAAAAGCGCAGTGGGATGGTGAAACCGGATTAAGCACGTTAGGTGATGCACCCTGGGCATGGTTGATTAATCTGGATCATCTGTATTTGGTGAGAACAGGACTTGATATTGGCAAACAAAAAATCCATCCGCACGGACATGGCTGGCCGGTAACGGATAACATCGAGGAATGGCAATGGAAGTCATAAAGCGGGAATCCTCTAACTTGGCAAAGGTCAGCCGGATGCTGGCTCCCTTCCTTTTACGAAAAGGACTGGGGTTGATCCTGCTGTTGTTTGCTGTGAGTGCTGTTTCATTTCTGCTCGTACACTTCTCACCCATTGATCCAGTTCAGGCTTATGTCGGTGCCGATATGATGAAGGTAAGCGCTGAACAGAGAGAGATGATCATGCAGTACTGGGGACTCAATGAACCGCCGGTAACACGGTATTGGAACTGGCTGTGCGCTGTGGCAAGCGGTGATTTAGGAACGTCAATGATCTACCGGAGTCCTGTCCTCGATGTGATTGGCGAACGATTTGCTGCTTCTCTTGCTTTGATGGGGATTGCTTGGGTTCTATCCGGCATTATCGGATTTGTTTCCGGTGTTCTAGCTGCTATGAATCGGAATACATGGATCGACCGAATGATTCGCTGGTATTGCTACACGCTATCCTCGACGCCTACTTTTTGGATGGGCTTGCTGTTTATGCTCGTTTTTGCGGTATGGTTGGGATGGCTGCCTGTCGGTCTGGCAGTTCCTGCCGGGGTTACTTCAGAGGAAGTCAACCTGCTTGATCGCATCCGTCATATGCTGCTTCCGGCATTGACACTCAGTGTAACCGGAGTTGCAGCAATTGCTCTTCATACGCGAGAAAAACTAGTTGATATTACAAACAAAGACTATTGGATATTTGCAAGAGCGAGAGGGGAGCGAGGGTTTCAAATCTTTTGGAGACATGGGCTTCGGAATGTGGCCTTGCCCGCAATTACACTGCAATTTGCTTCATTTAGTGAGCTGTTTGGCGGAGCGGTTCTTGCTGAGCAGGTATTTTCGTATCCTGGGCTTGGGCAGGCGGCGGTGGAGGCAGGTCTCCGAGGCGATGTTCCACTATTGCTAGGTATTGTTTTATTCAGCGCTGTGTTCGTGTATTCAGGAAATGCAATGGCCGATATGAGTTATCGCCTGATTGATCCCAGAATGAAAGAAGGCGGTAAACCATGAGATGGCTGCATGATCGTCACAAGCTTGCGTTAACTTCGGTTGCTGCTGTGCTCGTCTTACTTATCATTTTCGCTATGTCTGTAGGGATGGATTCGTCAGGTTTGTCTACTAGCTTGAACCAGCGTAATTTCGCGCCGTCATTCGCGCACCCTTTTGGGACGGACTGGTTAGGAAGAGATATGTTAACACGTACGATCAAAGGATTGGCGCTTAGCCTTAGGGTCGGTGTTGTTGCTGGAGCTTCAAGTGTCATCATTGCGGGGATTATGGGGCTTGCGGCAGCCGTTATGGGAAAAACCGTGAATCGACTAGTGAGCTGGCTGACGGACTTATTTCTCAGCGTCCCTCATCTTGTAACACTCCTCTTGATTGCTTTTGTTGTAGGTGGAGGGGCTAAAGGCATTATCATAGGTGTCGCACTAACGCATTGGCCTGCTTTAACAAGAGTTATACGTGCTGAGGTGATGCAGATCCGTTCGGCACCGTATGTTTCCATATCGCGTAATTTCGGAAAATCCAGTTGGTGGATTGCGACAAGACATATTGTCCCGCATCTGCTGCCCCAGCTTTTGGTCGGGCTTATTCTAATCGTTCCGCATGCCATTTTGCATGAAGCAGCCGTTACCTTCATAGGGATGGGACTTTCCCCACATGAGCCGGCGATTGGCATTATTTTATCCGAATCTATGAGGTATTTATCTTCCGGCATGTGGTGGCTGGCGTTGTTCCCTGGTTTGTGCTTGCTACTGTTGGTTCGGGCTTTTGCCATGTTGGGAGAGAACTTGAAGACGTGGATAGATCCCAGACGCGCACATGAGCATTAAACATTTTAAGCTTGGAAAAGAGGGATTCGGTTTATGTTGGAAGTCAGTGAACTTTCGATCAGCTTTAATACATTGGACCGACACTTTCGCCCTAAAAAAATGGAAGCCCTTCATAAATTGGAGCTTTCGATTGATGCCGGAGAAATTCTAGCTGTCGTAGGCTCCAGCGGTTCCGGCAAAAGTCTGCTGGCTCACGCTATTTTGGGCATTCTTCCCGGCAATGCGCAAGTTACGGGGACAATTTGCTTTAAAGGCGAGAAACTGACTGCTGAAAGGCAGGAGGGTTTGCGTGGGAAAGAAATCGCGCTTATCCCTCAGTCTGTGCAGTATTTGGATCCCTTAATGCGTGTTGGCGATCAAGTGAGACAAGCGGTTCGGCGAGGAAATCCGGCCGAGCTTCAGCGGAAAGCTTTTAGCAAGTATAGTTTATCGGACTTTGTCGCCAAACTGTTTCCCTTCCAACTTTCCGGAGGAATGGCGCGAAAAGTTCTCGTCTCAACGGCAACTGTAAGTGGAGCTCAGTTGTTGATTGCGGATGAGCCTACTCCAGGCTTGGATACGCCTTCTATGGGTGAGACCTTAAGCCGATTCAAGCAGCTGGCTCAGGAAGGTTGTGCGGTCATGTTAATCACACATGACATTGAAGCGGCTTTAACGGTAGCCGATCGGATTGCTGTGTTGTATGCCGGGACCGTAATTGAAATTGCCCCCCGCAGCGATTTCACAGGAGATGGGCAGAGACTGCGGCACCCGTATACGCAAGCGCTATGGAGAGCGCTCCCGGGCAACGGATTTATTCCTTTGCCTGGGGCTCAACCGCTGCCGGATGCTTTGCCGACAGGGTGTGTTTTTGCTCCACGCTGTTCTATGGCCACCTCGGAATGTGAACAGCAAGCTCCTGAGTCGCGCACGGTAAGAAGCGGAAAGGTTAGGTGCATACATAGTGCTTGAGGGGAAGTCTTTGGGGTATCGTTATGGGAAAGAGGCGTGGGTGTTTCATAACCTTGATATTCAAGTGGGAGCAGGAGAAATCGTAGGACTCGTCGGACCAAGTGGTTGTGGGAAGTCCACGCTAGGGCAGTTACTTGCAGGTCATGTGGGACTGCAAGAAGGACATGTGAGTGTGGACGGTGTTCCGCATAGGAAGGGTTTGCGAAACCCCGTTCAGTTAGTTCTGCAGCATCCTGAACAAGCGGTTAATCCGAGGTGGAAGCTTCGAAGAACGCTTCAAGAGTCAGGTATGATGGACCCTGTTATGCGCTCGGAATTATCGATTGAGGACGCATGGTTAGATCGCTATCCGAACGAGCTGTCCGGCGGGGAGCTGCAGCGGATTTGTGTGGCGAGAGCGCTGAGTACGGAAACACGCTATTTAATTGCGGATGAGATGACCACCATGCTAGATGCTATTACACAAGCGCAAATCTGGCATGCGGTGCTGCGCTGGGCTGAGCGGCAGCGTGCGGGTGTTTTGGTGATTAGCCATGAGCGGGAATTGATTGAGCGGTTGTGTGGGCGGGTGATTAGCTTTCCATTCTAATGAGCTAGGTAAGTTTCCTCTTTCTCCTGCTGATATAGCCATTAACTATATCTAGATATAGCTAAATCCAGTTACTCTATAGCCACAGCTCTATGATATCTTTTTTATAACAAAACGATGCTAAGGAGCAATAGACTGTGGAACAATTACGTAAACAAGACCCCAAAATTGTTGAGGCAATGAATCTGGAGATCGGCCGTCAACGTGACAAAATTGAGTTGATCGCTTCTGAAAACTTCGTCAGCGAAGCTGTTCTGCAAGCAATGGGAACGGTTCTAACGAATAAATACGCAGAAGGCTATCCGGGAAAACGCTACTACGGCGGATGCGAGCATGTCGATATCGTTGAGGATATCGCGCGTGATCGTGCCAAAGAATTATTTGGCGCAGAGCATGCCAATGTGCAGCCGCACTCCGGCGCGCAAGCCAATTTAGCGGTATATTTAGCTGCTCTGAACCCGGGAGATACCGTTCTTGGTATGAACTTGGCGCATGGCGGTCACTTAACACATGGAAGTCCTGTTAATGCCTCGGGTATTTTGTACAACTTTATTCCTTATGGTGTTAGAGAAAGCGACGGGTTGATTGATTACAATGAGGTTCGCAAATTGGCATTCAAGCATAAACCTCGCATGATTGTAGCTGGTGCCAGCGCATATGCACGCATTATTGATTTTGAAGCATTAGGTGAGATAGCTAATGATGTAGGAGCTCTGTTCTTTGTGGACATGGCTCATATTGCCGGGTTAGTTGCGGCAGGGTTGCACCCTAGTCCTGTGCCGCACGCTCATTTTGTAACTACAACTACGCATAAAACGCTTCGCGGTCCCCGCGGCGGTATGATTCTTTGCCGCAAGCCTTGGGCTGCAGCGATTGATAAAGCGGTATTCCCCGGAACGCAAGGCGGACCGCTGATGCATATTATTGCCGCTAAAGCCGTTGCTTTTGGCGAAGCGCTTCAACAAGATTTTAAAACGTACGCTCAAAATGTTGTTCTCAACGCCAAAACGTTATCAGAAGAGCTTTTGGCCGAAGGTGTCAATCTTGTATCCGGAGGCACAGATAACCATCTGATGCTGATCGACTTGCGCAGTCTGGGCATCACTGGTAAAGAGGCGGAACATTTGCTGGATGAAGTAGGCGTAACGGTAAACAAAAATGCGATTCCTTTCGACCCTGCGAAACCGATGGTTACAAGCGGAGTCCGGATCGGAACTCCAGCTGTTACCGCCCGTGGCATGGATCAAGAATCTATGAAAACAATTGCCAAAATTGTGGCGTTAACGTTGAAAAATCCTACGGACGAAGCTGTGCATAACCAAGTACGGGGAATGGTCAGTGATCTGACAGCGCAATTCCCATTATATCCAGGGTTGAGCTACTAAAGTTACAATTGAACAAAGTATTTGATCTTTGGATCAAATACTTTTTTTATTATTAGAAAAAAAGTTGGTGGCATAGTGAAGTATGAATTTCCAGGTGCTTTGCAGAATCAAAAGATTATTTTATCCAAGGAATGTCTCATTGAAGAAGCAAATTGTGTCCTGATTTGTGCATTCTATCAAGGTAAATTGATTCTCGTTAGACATAACAGCCGGGGGTGGGAGTTGCCAGGAGGGAAGAGAGAGAAGGGGGAGCCCGTTCTTCAAACGGTTCGAAGAGAGATGCAGGAAGAGGCTGGAGGAGAGCTGGATGCGATCGAGAGAATTGGGCAATATCTAATTTTTGAAAATGATCATCTAGTATTTGTGAAAAATATTTATATTTCCACGGTCCTTGTTCTTGGAGCGCTCCCGGGCGGATTTGAGACGGATGGTATCATGCTGGTAGATGCGATTCCGCAGCAAGTTGAGATTATGAATGATGAAACATTTAGTCCTTATATGAAGGATAATGTCTATATGATTGTATCCGAATGGATTAAGGATCATCGGTTTATTAGAGATAGTTACAAGGCTTGTCCCGAAGCTATGAAATAAATTATGAAGTAGACAAAACGAAATAAACGATATAACATTAGCGATGACAAAATATAATATGCTAAATAAGGGTGCAAGCATACGATTTGGATGCTTGCTTAATAGGGAAGTTCGGTCAAAGCCGACGCGGTCCCACCACTGTAATTGCCGAGTAACTCTTTCATATGCCACTGACTTGTTCACGAGATTGGGAAGGCGAAAGAGAAGCGATGACGCATGAGCCAGGAGACCTGCCTTTATTTATAGTATGTTACTAATTCTTTGGGGGTGGGAATTAGCAACAAAAGATTATGCTAAGGCATAATTCTTACTATGACACATGTTATTTGTGCGTACTAATGGATGTACAGCCACCCTAGTTTTTTAGGGTGGCTTTTTTGCGCGGTTGTCCAAATTTGGTAGGAAAGAGGAATGACAAGAATGAGTCATCGTTATGTTTCAAAGCCGTTTATTGCACTTTTTATGTCTTTTGTACTCTTATTTTCTTCGCTAGGGGTTTTGGCAGGACCGAGCAGTCAAGCTCTTGCCAGTACAACAGGCCCAAGCTCAATTCGCGAATGGTTGCCAGCACCGGGGCAATTCGTTAACGAGGCTGCTTGGGGAGGAACGGGCGATATTAACTCGAAGTGGACGAATACGCCCGGTTCTACGGGAGTCTCCCTCGGTTCTTTTGGAGGAAGCGTCGTCTACAAGTTTGATGAACCGATTCAGAACAATCCCAAAAATCCATACGGCGTGGATTTCACCGTATTTGGAAATGCCTTCGCTGGTAACGAAGAACCTGCCGGTGTGGCTGTAGCACAGGACGATGGGACAGGTAATCCAGGCCCGTGGTTTTATATTGCTGGATCCGAGCATTACGAAGACAGCACAATTTGGGATTATAGAGTTACTTATACGAATCCCGAGCCGGATTTTACAAGCCCTAATGGTGTCAATGTGCCATGGGTTGATAATCAGGCAGGCAGTGGGGATGTAAAAACCAATGCTTATCATAAACATGCGTATTATCCGATACCTGCAAATTACCCCAATGCCCCATCGGATTTTAACAACCAATCGTATACTTATTCCGGTGTGAAAATAAATGTTAGAAAAAATGCTTTCGGTTATCCCGATACGCACGCGAACGGCAGTGCTCCCTATGATGTTCCTGCTAATCCCTATCTAACATCGCCAGTCAAAGGTGACCCTATCGATATTAGCTGGGCTGTTGACAGTACTGGTAAACCTGTTAATTTAACGAATGTCAGCTTTGTTAAGGTTTATAATGCAGTTCAAATAGACGGTGGTGCCCTGGGTGAAATAGGTGCCGAAGTTACTGCTCTGCAGAAGGTATCCGTCAATGATGCGGTTTATGAAACTGACGATCTTTCAAGCATCGTATTGTCAGGGGTTGGTGCTGACGTAACGAAGCAAGTTACCGTTACTTCTGGTGTTTATGTCTATGAGGATATCCGAATCAATGCGGATAAAATTAAGGTTACGGCTAACGGCACAGCAAGCCAAATTTTCGTCAATAATAAAAGCGGTACTTCAGGTGCATTAATTGACAAAGAAATTACATTGAGCGCAAATAAGGCTAAGATCGTTAGAGTTATTGCTCAAGAAGGCATAAATACCCCTAAGATTTACTACTTGAGTATTATAAAAGAGGCCAATAAAACGGCGTTGAATGCCTCGATTACTGATGTTGAGAGCATGACAAAAGGTAATTATTCAGACACGAGTTGGCAAGCGCTGCAAAATAGTTTGGCAGCAGCCAAACAAGTGGCGGCCGACAGTACGGCAATCCAAGATCAGGTTGACGTCACGTTAGCTAATTTGCTAGCAGCCGTGCAAGGCCTGCAAAATAATGCTCCTCCTATAACGGTTTCTGTCATCATAAATGGTTTCAGCGCAACAGCTGGAAAAATCGTTAACTTAGCTAAAACAGACACTGTTGTTGAAGATGGCTCAACAGCTGCAGCTGCGATTCAGAAAGTACTAGATGCAAATCAGATCTCCGTTGTTAATGCAAGCGGGAATTACATCACGAAAATAGGCGATTTGGCTACAGGTGATGGTGGTACCAAGAGTGGTTGGATGTATTTGGTCAACGGGCAATTTGCCGATGTTGGCATCGCGGATTACAAATTAAAAAGCAGTGACGTTATCTCACTTGTTTACACAGATGACTATGAGCAAGATATAACAACAACAGCCAATAAAACGGCACTGGATGCAAAAATTGCTGAACTTAATGCTTTGCAGCAGGGCAACTATACAGATGCGAGCTGGCTTGTATTGCAAAGCAGCTTAACATTCGCAAAAGCAGTATCTGCAAATACCAATGCAATTCAATATCATGCAGATAGCGCGTTAGCCAAAATAAATGCAGCCTTTCAAAACTTAGTCACGACACCTACGGATCCACAAACGATTGCTGTTTCATTCACTTTGAACGGCACTAGTGCTGCTGCTGGTAAAAGTGTCACTTTACCGAAAACAACCGTAAATATTGAGCCAGGTCATACGGCAGCTTACGTGATTGAGAAGGTATTAAATGAAGCGGGTATTTCCTTTGTCAATGAAAATGGCGCCTATATTTCAAAGGTTGGAAATTTGGCTGCCTTCGATGGGGGACCTTACAGCGGCTGGATGTATTCCGTTGATGGCGTTGATCCAGATGTCGGAATTGCCAGCTACATATTAGACCATAACGCCGATATCGTGCTTCGCTATACGGATAATTACTTGGATGAGAATCCGCCAACAACACCGGGTAATATTACGGTATCTGTCATCGTAAATGGTTTCAGCGCAACAGCTGGAAAAATCGTTAACTTAGCTAAAACAGACACAGTTGTTGAAGAAGGCTCATCAGCTGCATTTGCGATTCAAAAAGTATTAGCTGAGAAACAGATCCCCGTTGTTAATGCAAGCGGAAATTACATCACAAAAATAGGCGATTTGGACACAGGTGATGGTGGTACCAAAAGTGGCTGGATGTACTTGGTCAATGGCCAATTTGCCCTTGTTGGCATCGCGGATTACAAATTAAATAACGGTGACATCATTTCACTTGTTTACACAGATGATTATGAGCAAGATATAACAACAACAGCCAATAAAACGGCACTGAATGCAAAAATAACTGAGCTTGATGCTTTGCAAAAGAGCAACTATACAGATGCAAGCTGGCTTGTACTGCAAAATAGCTTAACACTTGCAAAAGCAGTTTCCGCAAATATCAATGCTATTCAATATCATGTTGATAGTGCATTAGCCAAAATAAATGCAGCCTTTCAAAACTTAGTCACAGCAACAGTTCCAGTGGATCCCAATGACCCGTCCGGCGGTCAGCCTTCAGCAGGTGAAATTCAAGCGGCAATTAACGCTGCTTCTAAGTATTTCCTCACCAAACCAAGCGGGGTAAGCTCAGACTGGAGCGCGATAGGTTTAGCACGCACGGGTAATAAGCTTCCCTATACGTATTATCAAAAACTAGCCAATAGTGTTTCAAGTTCCAAAGGAGATTTTAACTTAGTTACTGATCTTGAACGGTCGATCCTTGGTATAACGGTTACTGGTGGTGACGCATCCCACGTTGAAGGTTTTAACTTGATTGAGAAATTGTACAATCACAGCAAAATGACCGCCCAAGGCATTAATGGTTTAGTTTATGCTCTGCTGGCACTTGATTCCAAAAATTATTCTGTACCGGATAATGCCGAATGGACAAGGCAAAAAATTATCAATCAAATTATTTCTAAACAAAATCAAGACGGAGGCTTTGCTTTAGGCACTGGTAAAAGTGATCCTGATATTACTGCGATGACCTTTACTGCTTTAGCTCCGTATGCGGACAATCAAGCTGTAGTTCAGGCAGACACCCTTACAAAAGCAGCAAATTGGTTGTCTCTGAACCAACAATCCAATGGGGGCTATCTTTCATATGGAGTGGATAGCAGCGAAAGTGTCTCTCAAGCCATTATTGCGCTAACCTCGAATAACATAGATCCAGCAAGTGCGAAGTATGCAAAAAATGGTGTTAATTTACTTGACAAGTTATTCAAGTTCCGTTTGCCAGATGGAAGCTTCTCGCATACAATGCAACTTCGATCGGATGCAATGGCGACGGAACAAGCACTTCAAGCGCTAGCAGCCTATAAGATTTTTAAAGAAGGCCATGGAGAACGGTTGTATGACTTCACCAAATCACTGCCTGGGTTGGAGGACCCGGCACCCATTCAAGTGCCCCTACCGAGCGGTGATCAGCCTAAAGTAGTTATTCCATCTGATAATCAGAACTATCTCATTCCCATAACGAGTGCAGATGCAAATAAATTAGTTACAGTGGAAATTCCAAAAGATAGTCATTCAAAAGTCCGATTGGATTTGCCAACAGGAACAAGTTTGCCCAGAATTGAGGCAGTCAAAGGCGATCTATCTGTTGTTATTCCAGCAGGCGCCCAGATTACCAGCGGTCAATCATCCGCATTGGAACTGATCACTACCAACGATACATCGGATGCTACATTGAAAAATGCGTTGAATACGGTAATTTCCAGCGCGAAGAAGCTCGATACGGTGTATCATGCGATTACCCTCGGGGGCAATGATCGCATAGAATTTGATCAATTTGTAACTCTGGTTATAGCGGGTATGAAAGGCAAAGAAGCTGCCTATATTCAGAATGGATCAACGAAATCAATCGAGAGGTTCTCGAGCGACGCTGAGGGATTGGCTAGTGGTAAAAATGAGTATGCGTACGATAGTGGCAATGACCTTATCATTAAAACGAAGCATTTTACAGATTTTGTCGCTTTTACTACGAGCGATGTTACTACTGGTCCAGGGAATGGCGGTGGGGGCACTACTCCGCCAGCAACAAAGTATGTAACGCTATCAGTAGATAAGCTTACAATTAATAAAGGTTATGTCGTTTCTGAAACTAGCGTAGAACTGAAGACTGATGATACGGCATGGAGCGTGTTAGAAAGAGTTCTCAAAACACGCGGAATCAACTACAGCGCTTTATGGAATGAAGATTACGGAAGTATATATGTTCAATCCATTGACGGGGATGGCGAATTCGACCACGGCGACGGCAGTGGATGGATGTACAATGTGAACGGAGCCTATCCAGGATACGGTGCAAGCTCGTATGTGCTTAAAAATGGGGATATCGTGGAGTGGCGTTATACAACGAATCTTGGAAAAGATGTAGGTGATAATTCATCGGCAGGTCCGATCGTTGGTAATCCGACAGGGCAGAAGCCGATCATTAACATTCCTTCGGAACTTGCACAAGATTACACGTTAACTATTTCAGATGACCTGAAAAATAAAGAGTTAATCACCGTTAACATTCCTAATGTGAATCACAAAGTATTTTTCAACTTAGAGACGGTTAAAGACAGTATTCCATTGATTAAAGCGGTAAAAGGCGATATCTCTCTTACGATCGATAAAGGAACAGCGTTGAAATCAGGTAATCCAAAAATTGAAGTTTTGACTTCATTAAATCGCGAGGATGCCAATCTCCAGAACCTTGTGAAAGGCAGCATTAAAGATATCGGCAAAAATGTGCTGAAACTCACGCATGCCTTTGCGATGGGGAATGGAAACGAATCCGTACAGTTTGATAAACCGCTCACTTTTGTAATAACAGGAGCGAAAGACGAGCTTGCCGGGTTTGTCGAAGGAAATACGTTTACACCTATTGAACGGTACGAATCAGATGAAAAAGGCATGGAAGCGACAAAAGGCAAGGAGAAGATCACCTACGCCTATGTGAAAGATAATGATTTGATCATTAGAACGAATCACTTCACAAGCTTCCTATCTTACACAGTAGGTGCCAAGGATACCGAAACGACACCGGTATTTGATTGGAAGAAACTTTATACAGATTCAAATTCCGTCTCACCTTGGGCCGTTGACGCAATCAGCGAGGCATCGCAGAAAAAGTTTATCGAAGGCAACGAAGGTAAATTCTCTCCACAAGCTGCCATTACAAGATCAGAATTCACCAAAATCCTGGTCAATGTGCTTGGTCTAGAGATCAAGAAAGAGAATGCGATTCAATTTCAAGATGTTGCTCAGAATGACTGGTACTACCCTTACGTGAATACGGCTTATCAAGCCGGCATAATCTCAGGGTATGACGCCGAGCATTTCTATCCAAATGAGAAGCTTACTCGTGAACAGATGGCAGTTATTATCGCGAATGCTCTATCACTTTCAAAAGCAGATCAGGATTCTGGTATTGAAGACATGGAGCAAGTATCCGATTGGGCTAAATCCAGCGTTCAGACCATAATGGCTAACGAGTTAATGACGGGTTGGAATAATCGCTTCCAACCTGGTGAAGAAGTGACAAGAGAAATGGCTATTGTCGTTGCTATGAGAGCTTATAAAAAAAGATAGTACAGAACGATAGCTTGCAGCATGCATGGAGAAGGAGCAGAACAATTTCTGCTCCTTCTCCAATATTTGATTTGAAATATTGGAGGGAGAACAATGAGAATGATGAAGAAACTTTCGGTTCTGCTTCTTATTCTTTGTCTTTATTTAAGCAGTTCGATTCAAGCTTTTGCAGCTGATCAATCAGAAATTTCTCAAGTTGTTACGAACACAGCATCCTATTTGACGAAGATCGTTTCAGAGCCGCAGGTAGGATCTATAGGTGGAGAATGGGCAGTTATAGGGCTGGTTCGTTCCGGATATTCAGTCCCGCAGAATTATTATGACGATTATTACAAAGGTGTAGAAAAATATGTCAAGGAGCTTGGCGGCGTTTTGCATGACAAGAAATACACGGAGTATTCGAGAGTGATCTTAGCATTAACCGCTATTGGCAAAGATCCCTCCAATGTAGCAGGCTATAACCTGTTAGAGCCTTTAGGGGATTTCGACAAAACGATCTGGCAGGGCATTAACGGTCCGATTTTCGCCCTGATTGCACTAGATTCAGGCCAATATGAGATACCTGTGAACAAAAACGCGAAGACTCAAGCGACAAGAGAGATGTATATCGACGAAATTTTGGCAAGGCAGTTGGCAGATGGGGGATTTGCTTTATCTGGTAACACAGCTGACCCTGATGTGACGGGTATGGCATTGCAAGCTCTCGCCAAATATCAAAGTAGGGAAAAGGTAAAAGCAGCAACGGATAAGGCCGTTGAAGCCCTATCCAACATGCAGAATAACTCGGGGGGGTACGCTACCTGGGGAACGGAGAATTTGGAAAGCGCGGCTCAAGTTCTCATGGCTTTATGTGAGCTTGGCATCCGTCCAGATGATCGCAGATTTACTAAAAATGGCCACAACCTTGTCGACAATCTGTTAAGTTATTACCGAGAAGGAAAGGGATTTCTGCATACAGCTGACGGCAGCGGTGAAAATCTGATGTCCACGGAGCAGGCATTTTATACGTTGGTCAATGTACAAAGAGTAGATGCAGGGAAAACTAGTCTTTATAACATGGCAGATGTCAAAAGGGGCTCCCAGACGGATTCGGGCAACGGAACAATGACGCCGGAAAACGTGGGATTGCCGAATAAAAATAAAGATGTTAAGCCGAGCGTCATCACTAGTGCTGGTAGAACTTTTACGGATATCCAAGGGCATGCCAATCAGAAATCCATAGAAGCGATGGCTGCCAGAAATATTCTTAACGGCATATCGGACACCCAATTTGCACCGGATCAAACGATGACAAGGGCGGAATTTGCTGCCATTGTAACGAGAAGTCTGGGCCTGACACCGAAGGCAACGTCCGTTTTCAAAGATGTCTCTGCAGATAGCTGGTATGCACCCTTTGTAGGCACGGCTTATACCTATAACCTCATCCAAGGAACTTCAGAAGATACATTTACACCTGAACAAACCATTACCCGGCAGGAAGCTGCTGTGATGGTTGCCCGTGCGGCAAAACTTTGCGGATTGGACACGAATGTTCAGGCCATCGAAATCCGAGATATGCTTGCTCAGTTTACGGATTACACGAAAACGGCCGAATGGGCAAGAGCAAGTCTAGCATTTTCTTATCGTGAACATATTTTGTCTCAAGACATGATAGAGATACAACCTGAAGCGGCTGTAACGCGCAGTGAAGTATCAGATATGCTATATCAACTATTAATGAATTCTAAACTTTTGTGAAACAGGTGATCCTATGAAAATAACGAAAACGAAACTCGTTTCGGGCATCGTTATCGTGGTTGCACTCGTAGCCAGTTACCTGTTTATGGGACCGCAACCGAATAACCCAACGAAATTGCCTGCACCAACGACGGAAGCGGCTGGGCAGCAAGTTGAAGGGAAGAGTCAGGTTGCCCAGCAGCAGCCTGATTCTTCAAAAGCTGAACCCTCAGCCGTGCAGCCATTAACGGAACAGCCGGCAAGCACGGTTAAACCGCCCGAAGCAGCTCCTACGCAAACGCCGGAACCAAAGAAGGCAGTACCCGCTAAAGAATCCGATAAAGACTCTCCAAAGGAAACGCCTACGCCTGTTGCCAATCAACCTGTAGGAAGCCAACCTCCTGCCAGCCAACCTGCTGACAAGCAAGAGATTGATCCTAAGACAGGTAAAGATAAATACTTAACGGAGCCTGTCCCGTCCGGGAAGCCGCTGCCAGTTGAACCTCAGAACATCAAAATTTCAGACAAGGCCATGACGGCTACCTTATCCGTTACTTGTTTGACCATTTTAGATAACATCAAGCTGCTGGATAAGGAAAAGGTAGAGCTGGTGCCAAAGGATGGAGTCATCCTTCCAGCGACTAAGGTAACTTTCTACGAAGGCGAATCTGTGTTTAACGTTCTGCAAAGGGAAATGAAAAAGCACAAAATTCATATGGAGTTCGTAAATACCCCCATCTACAATTCCGCCTATATTGAAGGCATCAACAATCTCTACGAATTTGACGTCGGAGAACTCTCTGGTTGGATGTTTAAAGTGAACGGCTGGTTTCCCAATTACGGAAGCAGTCGGTATCAGTTGAAAGATGGCGACGTCATTGAATGGGTCTATACGTGTGACTTAGGACGTGACGTTGGCGACACTTATAATGCTATGGGAGCAACAAAACAATGAAAGATGCGTTCTCAAGCTATCATCCTCTTGTTAATTTTCTTTATTTCGTTATGGTCATTGCGTGTTCGATGTTTTTCCTTCATCCGGCATGCTTGATCATTTCTCTATTTTTCTCGTTCGCCTATTCGATTTACTTGAATGGGAAAAAGGCGATTCGGTTTAATTTTCTTGTTATGCTGCCCATGCTGATTATAACGGCACTCATCAATCCTGCGTTTAATCACGAAGGAGTAACGATTCTAACGTATTTGGACAACGGGAATCCGCTCACGTTGGAGTCGATTACGTTTGGCATAGCCTCGGCTGCGATGCTGATAACAGTTATCTGTTGGTTTTCTTGTTACAATGCGGTCATGACCTCCGATAAGTTTATTTATTTGTTTGGCAAACTAATCCCGGCAATGTCGCTCATTTTTTCGATGGTGCTGCGGTTCGTTCCGACATTCAAGGCTCAATTTCAAAGGGTATCGGATTCACAAAAATGTGTAGGCAGAGACATTTCGAATGGCGGCGTGATTACTCGGATCAGACATGGCATCCGAATCATGTCCATTATGATAACCTGGGTGTTGGAGAATGCCATTGAAACGTCGGATTCCATGAGAAGCCGCGGATACGGGCTGAAGGGAAGAACGGCCTATTCTAATTACACGTTTGACCGACGTGATCGATGGGCTCTTGGTGCTTTAACGCTAGCAGGAGGTTACGTCTGGATAAGTTCGTTATGCGGAGCGATGTATTTCAGATATTATCCGTCGATGAAAGGGCATGGGCTTTCCGCTTTTACGATTAGTGGATTAGGTGCTTATGCTGTCATGTGTGCAATTCCTTTAATTATGAATGTATGGGAGGATAGGAAGTGGAAGCATTTGCAATCGAAAATTTAACATTTTCTTATCCTGGTAGCGATAAACTGGCACTCGACAACATCTCTTTAAAAATAAAACAAGGCGAATTCATTACCTTATGTGGAAAATCAGGGTGCGGTAAATCGACACTGCTGCGCCATTTTAAAACCGTGCTAACGCCTCATGGCCAAAGGAGCGGTCTAGTCCGCTTTGAAGGTGAGGATCTTGGTACGGTTGATACAAGAACGCAATCATCCCGGATCGGCTACGTATTTCAGTCGCCAGACAATCAAATTGTGACCGATAAAGTTTGGCATGAGCTGGCCTTCGGGCTGGAAAGCCTAGGTTATCGTACGCCAGCCATCAGGCTGAAGGTTGCTGAGATCGCTAACTTTTTCGGGATGCAAACCTGGTTTCATAAGTCCGTCTCAGAGCTCTCGGGTGGGCAAAAGCAACTCTTAAACTTGGCCTCCGTGATGGTCATGCAGCCTTCGGTTTTAATTTTGGATGAACCAACTAGCCAACTTGATCCTATTGCTTCTTCAGATTTTCTGAATACACTGGTGAAGGTCAATAGAGAATTAGGAACAACGATCATCATTTCCGAGCATCGCTTGGAGGAACTTTTGCCGGTTTCCGACAAGGTAGCCATTTTGGATAACGGTAAAGTTATTACCTATGATTCACCCCGAAATGTGGGCAAAGTGCTTAAAGAAACGAAGGATGCGATGTTCTTCGCCATGCCTGCGCCAATGAGAATTTATTCTCACATCCCTAATGATTTGGAATGCCCGATTACGGTTCGGGAAGGCCGAAAATGGCTGGACGACCTGGCTCTGTCTTCGCATGTCATTACAACTACTCCGGAAAAGACGCAAGCGAATCAAAAGGGCAAGGTTGCCGTTGAGCTAAAGGAAACGTGGTTTAAGTATGAGAAAGCAGCCCCTGATATTGTGAAAGGCTTGTCTATATCCGTTCACTCCGGTGAAATATATGCCATTTTAGGAGGGAACGGCGCTGGCAAAACGACCGCTTTATCTCTGATAGCAGGCTTAAAAAAGCCATATCGGGGAGAGGTTAAACTAGGTGGCAAAAAAATTCAAGATCTATCCGATCATGAGAAATACGGCGGTTTGCTCGGGGTGCTTCCTCAGAATCCGCAAACCCTTTTTGTAAGTAAAACCGTGGAAGCGGATCTTTGCGAGATGTTCATCGGAAGAGATGTCAACAAAGAGGTTGTGCAAGAAAAAATAGAGCAAGTAACTGAGCTATGTGAGCTTGGCGGCCTATTACAAAGCCATCCGTATGACTTGTCCGGTGGTGAGCAGCAGAGAGCTGCGCTTGCGAAGATCTTGCTGCTTGAGCCTGAAATCCTGATGTTGGATGAGCCTACGAAGGGGCTGGACAACCATTTTAAACTGAAATTGGGCGAGATTCTTCATAGCCTCAAACTTGCAGGAACGGCCATCATTATGGTAAGTCACGATGTTGAGTTCTGTGCATCCTATGCGGATACCTGTGCGATGTTTTTCGACGGCAAGATTGTGTCAGAAGGCACACCGCAGCAGTTTTTCACAGGCAACAGTTTCTATACAACGGCAGCAAGCCGCATGTCCAGGCATCTGATTCCTGGTGCGGTTACATCGGAAGATGTGATTAGGGCTCTTGGTGGAACCGTGCCGGAGCGGGATTTTAGTATCCGAAAGTTACCAGAACCACGGCTTACAAAAAAAGAAACGGACTTCCCAAAAAGTGATGCAACGGATCAAACACCGATTGATAAAAGGAAGTTATCTCAACGAACCATCATTGCATCCTTTATGATTTTGCTGATTATACCGTTAACCATATGGTTTGGTATTTATTATTTGAATGATCGGAAGTACTATTTTATCAGCTTGCTCGTGATCCTTGAAACCATGCTGCCATTTGTGATGCTGTTTGAATCCAGGAAACCCCAAGCGAGAGAATTGATCGTGATAGCGGTCTTATGTGCCATAGCGGTAGCTGGAAGAGCGGCGTTTTTTATGGTTCCCCAGTTTAAACCGGTTGTTGCGATGGTGATTATCTCGGGCGTTTGTTTAGGCGCAGAAGCGGGATTTCTTGTTGGTGTGGTTACCGGGTTTGTTTCCAACTTTTTCTTCGGGCAAGGACCTTGGACGCCATGGCAAATGTTTGCTTTCGGCATCATCGGCTTTCTGGCCGGCCTGCTATTCAAGAAAGGTATTCTAAGGAGAAATAAAGCAGCCCTATGCATCTTTGGAGGGCTAACGACGTTCTTCATCTATGGCGGTCTTCTGAACCCGGCCTCCGTGCTGATGTCCCCTGTACAGCCAACCAAAGAAATGTTCCTGTTGGCCTATCTGCAAGGAATTCCCTTTGATCTCATACATGCCGCTTCTACGGTGATTTTCTTGTATTTTATTGCTAAACCTATGCTTTCCAAGCTTGATCGAATAAAGTTGAAATATGGTCTAATTGATTCCTAGGGGGATAGCGATGACAACTTTGCAGCAATTGAAATATGTAATTGAGGTAGCGAACCGCAGATCGATTAATGAAGCGGCTAAAAGGTTGTTTATTACGCAGCCTAGCCTATCGAATGCGATCAAGGATTTGGAAGAAGAAATACAAATCTCCATATTTGAAAGATCCAATAAAGGAATAACACTTTCCAAAGAAGGTGTTGAATTCTTAAGTTACGCGCGGCAAGTTGTCGAGCAGGCTGAATTATTGGAAAGCCGGTACCTGAATGCGAAGCCTTCACCGCAGCATTTCTCAGTCTCCACGCAGCATTATGCATTTGCGGTAAATGCCTTTGTCAGCCTGATCCAGGAATTCGGATTAGATGAATATGAATTTGCGCTGCGTGAAACCAAAACGCATGAAATTATCGAAGACGTTCAAACTCTGCGCAGCGAAATCGGTATTTTATACTTGAATGAATTCAATGAAAAAGTCATAAACAAGATGCTGAAATCCGCCAATTTGCAATTTAACAGTTTATTTAAAGCGAAACCGCATGTGTTTATCAGCGTTAAAAATCCATTGGCCAGTCAGTCGATTGTCACCATCGAACAGCTCGAGGAATATCCTTATCTCTCCTTTGATCAAGGTGAGTATAATTCTTTTCATTTTTCAGAGGAAATTCTGAGTACGATCTCCCATAAGAAAAGCATACGAGTAACGGATCGCGCTACGCTCTTTAATTTGTTAATAGGTCTCAATGGTTATACGATTTCAACGGGTGTTTTGAACGCGGATTTGAACGGTAACGAGATTATTCCTGTCCCTTTGGATTGTGAGGAAACCATTCATGTGGGGTGGATATCCCATAAAAATACGATGTTAACTAAGTTAGGCGCAGCTTATGTTGAAGCGCTAAAGCAGGCAATTTCCAAGTAAACTTCATACAATTCCAAGCATTTTCGGAACGTGATCATTATAGCCCAAAACTATAGCTAGATATATGTTATTCGAATTACTTTATATCTGCGAATTTGTGATAATTTTTATATAACAAATTGAAGAGGGGTTTTAATGATGGCGAAAAGCAGTGTATTGGGATACCCGCGTATTGGTGTAGATCGCGAATGGAAGAAAGCTTTGGAATCGTTCTGGGCAGGAAAAATCGAAGAAACAGAATTTCAAAATAAACTGCAAGAAATTCGTTTGACTCATTTGCGTAAACAACAAGAAAAAGGCATCGATTTCATTCCGGTTAATGATTTCAGTTATTACGATCATATCCTGGATACAGCCGCTATGTTCGGAATTATTCCGAAACGTTTCTCTTATGAGGGTGGCCCTGTACCGTTATCGGTTTATTATGGCGTAGCTCGTGGAACGAATGGTGCAGCAGCAAGCGAAATGACGAAGTGGTTTAACACGAACTATCACTATATCGTCCCTGAATTGGCGGATGCTTCGCCTGTACTTACCGAAAACAAACCTCTTGCAGCGTATAGAGAAGCTAAAGAGAAGCTTGGTATCGAAGGGAAACCGGTGATTGTTGGACCATTAACTTTCCTCAAGCTATCTAAAGGATACAGCACATCGGAGACGGATGCATGGTTGAAGCGGTTAGTTCCACTTTATGTCCAAGTCCTTCAAGAGCTTGCCGAAGAGGGCGTGCAATGGGTACAAATTGATGAGCCAATTCTTGTAACTAAATTAAACCAGGAAGACCTACAGCGTTTGTCGAGTATTTATGAAACGATTGCTGCAGCCGTTCCAACCCTTAACATCATGCTGCAAACTTATTTTGAATCGGTAGAGAACTATAATGAAATTGTCAAATTACCGGTTAAAGGAATTGGGCTTGATTTCGTGCATGGGTACACTGGCAATCTAATAGCTATTAAAGCGCTTGGTTTCCCGGCGGATAAAGTGCTGGGTGCAGGTGTCATTGACGGACGCGGTATCTGGAGAGCTTCTCTTCGGGAGAAGATGGAGCTGCTAAATGAGCTAACGGAATTCGTGTCCGCTGATCGTCTAATTGTACAGTCCTCCTGCAGCTTGCTTCATGTTCCGGTAACGACAGAACGCGAGACGAAGCTCACAACAGAATTGAGAAACGCTCTGGCATTTGCCGATGAGAAGCTCGGCGAGCTTGTTCTTTTAACGAAAGCATTAGCTTCAGACGCTGAAGAAATTATAGATGAACTGATCAAAAGTGATGCGGCTATTCAAGCTTTGCAGCAATCGGAGGAACGCAACCGCGTCAACATTCAGCAAGCTGTAGCTGCGCTAAGCAATCAGCAACCGGAGCGTTCCCATCCCTTTGCCGAGCGCCATGAAGCTCAACAGGCAAAATGGCAGCTGCCTATTTTCCCGACAACGACGATCGGCAGCTTTCCACAATCGGCAGAAGTGCGAAAAGCGCGTCAATCATGGCGTAAAGGCGAGTGGAATAACGAGCAGTATGCGCAGTATATTCGCGATCAAATCGACACTTGGATCGACCTGCAGGAAGAGATCGGGTTGGATGTTCTCGTACACGGCGAGTTTGAGCGTACGGACATGGTCGAGTTCTTCGGAGAAAAGCTGGCAGGCTTTGCTTTTACACAGAACGGTTGGGTACAATCCTATGGTTCGCGCTGCGTGAAGCCGCCGGTTATTTTCGGAGATGTGGCGTTCAAGGGTGAGATGACGGTTGAAGAAACGAAGTATGCCCAGTCCAAAACTTCACGTCCTGTAAAAGGGATGCTGACAGGACCGATTACCATCATGAACTGGTCATTCGTTCGTGACGATATTCCGCGTGAGCAAATTGCTTATCAATTAGCTTATGCGCTTAGACAGGAAGTGGAGGCTCTTGAGCAAGCAGGCATTGGCATGATCCAAGTTGATGAGCCCGCTGTTCGCGAAGGTCTGCCGCTGAAAGAAGAAGAGCAAGCCGGTTACCTTGCATGGGCAGTCAAAGCTTTCCGCATCACCACTTGCACCGTACACGAAACAACGCAAATTCATACCCATATGTGTTATTGCGAGTTTCATGACATGATTGACTCCATTGAAGCGATGGATGCTGATGTTATCTCCATTGAGACATCCCGCAGCCATGGTGAGTTGATTCATAGTTTTGAGCTAAATACTTACAAGTTAGGCATCGGGTTAGGGGTATACGATATCCATAGTCCTCGTGTTCCTAGTGTAGAAGAAATGACAGGAATGATTGATCGAGCACTACGCGTATTGGATGCCCGGTTGTTCTGGATTAATCCGGATTGTGGTCTGAAAACACGCGGACTCGAAGAGACTGTCGCCTCCTTGCGCAACATGGTTGAAGCAACGAAGATTGCTCGCGAGAACCATGCTGCAACGGTGTAACGCACAACAACCGATTCAAACATAGAGATTGTATTGAAAGAGCAGATCTGCGATGGCAGCTGCTCTTTTTTTTGCGAGAGAGGGCCAAGTGCAGCATAGTTTTGTCGTTTCCCGAATACTTCAAGTATGAGCATTGAATTACAGAACATGCTTTGAAATAGGGGGAGAGCAAGGTGAAGAAACAAGTTCTTATTTGCTTGATGTTAGGTTTAGCTCTCATGTTGTCGGCTTGTCAGTCGTCCCAAGATGCTTTGACTACACCGAATCCATCGGAGCAGGCATCAGGAACGCCGTCATCAGGGCCCACGACGACACCAACACCCACGATCGAATCAACGGCAATGCCAACATCGACACCTGCGTCGCCTACTGACGCTCCACTTGCGGTATCGCCAACTCCGGCGGCAACGCAAGCACCCGGTTTTGTTCCTCCGTTTCATTTCGAATATCCAGATGCCGTACGTGGGATTTATGTGACAGGCTGGTCAGCTGGCGGGGAGCGTATGTCCAAACTTCTTTCACTCGTTGATAATACGGATTTGAATGCAATGGTCATCGATATGAAGGATGATGATGGCTATATCACTTTTAAACCTGATGGAAAGCTTGCGGAATTTGGTCAGCCTTACATCAAGGACCCCAAGGCACTTCTGAAGACACTCGAGGAGCATAAAATCTATCCGATCGCTAGAATCGTCGTTTTTAAAGATACGGTTATGGCAAAAAAACGGTCTGATCTTTCTTTTATAGATGGCAGCAGCATTTGGCGTAATTCGAACGGTGACAGTTTTATTAACCCATTCCTTAAAGAAACGTGGGATCATAATGTTGAAGTAGCAAAATTAGCGGCTGAACTTGGATTTAAAGAAATCCAATTTGACTATGTTCGCTTCCCGGAAGGTTTTGAAAGCAGGGACAATGTCCTCAAATATACCATGGGTGATTACAAGGATAAAAAACCAACGAAGTTCGTGCAGGAGGAAAAAGACTACGCCGAGGCTTCCAAGAAGTACCAAGAAGACCTGGCTTCCCTGGAGTTGAAGTTAGAAGATGCTTCCAATGCCTACAATGTTGAGAAAAGCGAAGCAAATAAAAAGGTCATGGACGATGCTCAAAAGAACGTGTCTGATCTTAAAAAAGGAGCGCCTCGAGTACCGGACTTCAGCGATAAGGCACGTATGACGCAGCTTCGTGTTGATGCAGTCAGCGATTTTGTTGCTTATGCCAAAGAGCAGCTTAAACCGTATGGCGTAGATGTTTCTGTGGACATATTCGGGTACTCAGCGACATTGCCAGAGGCTCCGGGGATCGGCCAGAACTTTAATCGCATTGCCAGCTCGGTAGATGTCATATCTTCTATGATTTATCCAAGCCATTGGTCTAACGGTTATTTCGGTATTTCGAGACCTGATAAAGAACCATATAATCTCGTGGCTGAGTACATGAAAGCTGAAAAAGCGAAGTTTGCTCAGCTCCAGTCTCCACCCCAGTCACGGCCGTGGATTCAAGATTTTACGGCAAGCTGGTTAGGGGCAGGCAATTATATCAAATACGGCAAGACTGAGGTAGATGCACAAATTAAAGCATTACACGATGCAGGCGTTCAGGAGTATCTCATCTGGAATGCAAACAATAACTATTCAGAGGGTGTGACCTATATTCCGTAAAAAAGCCGCGGCTGTCTTGGACATTATTTCGATGTCCTGGGCGGCCGTTTTTATTGTGAAAAAAGTGCTTGTGTTACCTAAATATCCATGGTATATTATGAAACCTGTCTTGCACGAAGTGAGAAGCAGACTTTTGAATAGTTGCTAAAAATTAATTGAAAAAAACACTTGCAATTGAAATTCTTACATGGTATATTACTTCTCGCTGCTTCGGCAACGCGGTAGTGAACGAAAGAAAATTGATCTTTGAAAACTGAACAACGAGTGAGTAAGCACAGTCGAGTAATCGACTATAAATGAGATTGTAAAATCTCGCTAGCAAGTCAATGAGCTTTTCAGCTTTCAATAAACGGACGAGCAATCGGCCACTATTATGGAGAGTTTGATCCTGGCTCAGGACGAACGCTGGCGGCGTGCCTAATACATGCAAGTCGAGCGGAGCACTTCGGTGCTTAGCGGCGGACGGGTGAGTAACACGTAGGCAACCTGCCTATAAGACTGGGATAACTATCGGAAACGATAGCTAAGACCGGATAACTGGTTTTCTCGCATGAGAGAATCATGAAACACGGAGCAATCTGTGGCTTATAGATGGGCCTGCGGCGCATTAGCTAGTTGGTAGGGTAACGGCCTACCAAGGCGACGATGCGTAGCCGACCTGAGAGGGTGAACGGCCACACTGGGACTGAGACACGGCCCAGACTCCTACGGGAGGCAGCAGTAGGGAATCTTCCGCAATGGACGCAAGTCTGACGGAGCAACGCCGCGTGAGTGATGAAGGTTTTCGGATCGTAAAGCTCTGTTGCCCTAGACGAACAGCAAGGCGAGTAACTGCGCTTTGTGTGACGGTATAGGAGAAGAAAGCCCCGGCTAACTACGTGCCAGCAGCCGCGGTAATACGTAGGGGGCAAGCGTTGTCCGGAATTATTGGGCGTAAAGCGCGCGCAGGCGGTTAATTAAGTTGGGTGTTTAAGCCCGGGGCTCAACCCCGGTTCGCATCCAAAACTGGTTGACTTGAGTGTAGGAGAGGAAAGTGGAATTCCACGTGTAGCGGTGAAATGCGTAGAGATGTGGAGGAACACCAGTGGCGAAGGCGACTTTCTGGCCTATAACTGACGCTGAGGCGCGAAAGCGTGGGGAGCAAACAGGATTAGATACCCTGGTAGTCCACGCCGTAAACGATGCATACTAGGTGTTGGGGATTCGATTCCTCGGTGCCGAAGTTAACACAGTAAGTATGCCGCCTGGGGAGTACGCTCGCAAGAGTGAAACTCAAAGGAATTGACGGGGACCCGCACAAGCAGTGGAGTATGTGGTTTAATTCGAAGCAACGCGAAGAACCTTACCAGGTCTTGACATCCCGATGTAACACCTAGAGATAGGTGCCCTCTTCGGAGCATTGGAGACAGGTGGTGCATGGTTGTCGTCAGCTCGTGTCGTGAGATGTTGGGTTAAGTCCCGCAACGAGCGCAACCCTTGATCTTAGTTGCCAGCACTTCGGGTGGGCACTCTAAGATGACTGCCGGTGACAAACCGGAGGAAGGTGGGGATGACGTCAAATCATCATGCCCCTTATGACCTGGGCTACACACGTACTACAATGGTCGGTACAACGGGAAGCGAAGCCGCGAGGTGGAGCCAATCCTTATAAGCCGATCTCAGTTCGGATTGCAGGCTGCAACTCGCCTGCATGAAGTCGGAATTGCTAGTAATCGCGGATCAGCATGCCGCGGTGAATACGTTCCCGGGTCTTGTACACACCGCCCGTCACACCACGAGAGTTTACAACACCCGAAGTCGGTGGGGTAACCCGCAAGGGAGCCAGCCGCCGAAGGTGGGGTAGATGATTGGGGTGAAGTCGTAACAAGGTAGCCGTATCGGAAGGTGCGGCTGGATCACCTCCTTTCTATGGAGACTCGGGTCTGAAACGACCCAGTCAAGTATCTTCGGATACACAACGTTTACTCACTCGTGTTCAGTTTTGAAAGGTTAATCCTTTCAAAATAGTTGACAACCAACATCGCTTTGCGCATGTAATGGTTGCAACATTGTTGACGAATCTACGATTCGCAACTTGTTCCTTGAAAACTAGATAACGAAACAAAACGTAAAGTAAGAACTTAGGTAGCAATACCAAATGTATTTTTTCTAGGTTAAGCTAGAAAGAGCACACGGAGGATGCCTAGGCACTAGGAGCCGAAGAAGGACGTGGCGAACGACGAAATGCCTCGGGGAGCCGTAAGCAGGCTTTGATCCGGGGATGTCCGAATGGGGGAACCCAGCTGTGGTAATGCGCAGTTACCATGTAGTGAATACATAGCTGCATTGGAGGCAGACCCAGGGAACTGAAACATCTAAGTACCTGGAGGAAAAGAAAACAAAAGTGATTCCGTCAGTAGCGGCGAGCGAAAGCGGAATAGCCCAAACCAAGGAGCTTGCTCCTTGGGGTTGTAGGACCTCGTTGTGGCAAAAGTTCGTTAGGCGAAGTGATCTGGAAAGGTCCGGCATAGAAGGTAAAAGCCCTGTAGCCCAAAATGAACGTATGCCTAGAGGTATCCTGAGTACGGCGGGTCACGTGAAACCCCGTCGGAATCCGGCAGGACCATCTGCCAAGGCTAAATACTCCCTAGTGACCGATAGTGAAGCAGTACCGTGAGGGAAAGGTGAAAAGCACCGCGGAAGCGGAGTGAAAAAGAACCTGAAACCGTGTGCTTACAAAAAGTCAGAGCACTCTTTATGTGTGATGGCGTGCCTTTTGTAGAATGAACCGGCGAGTTACGTTCCCGTGCGAGGTTAAGTCGAAGAGACGGAGCCGCAGCGAAAGCGAGTCTGAATAGGGCGCTTTAGTACGTGGACGTAGACCCGAAACCGTGTGATCTACCCCTGTCCAGGGTGAAGGTGAGGTAACACTCACTGGAGGCCCGAACCCACGAATGTTGAAAAATTCGGGGATGAGGTGGGGGTAGCGGAGAAATTCCAATCGAACTCGGAGATAGCTGGTTCTCCCCGAAATAGCTTTAGGGCTAGCCTCGGATGTGGAGTTGTGGAGGTAAAGCACTGATTGGGTGCGGGGCCCGCCAAGGGTTACCAAGTCCAGTCAAACTCTGAATGCCACAAACTTAAATCCGGGAGTCAGACAGTGAGTGCTAAGATCCATTGTCAAAAGGGAAACAGCCCAGACCATCAGCTAAGGTCCCCAAGTGTGTGTTAAGTGGGAAAGGATGTGGAGTTGCACAGACAACCAGGATGTTGGCTTAGAAGCAGCCACCATTGAAAGAGTGCGTAATAGCTCACTGGTCGAGTGACTCTGCGCCGAAAATGTAACGGGGCTAAACACGCCACCGAAGCTATGGCTTGCATCACCTTCACTGCGTCTTTGAATCGTGGTTAGCCACGGGACATTAGCCAGAATCAACCTTATCGGTTATTCAAGATTCTGGCCAAATGATCCCAGCTAAACACGCGGATTCAAAGCTGGAGTGAAGATGATGCATGGGTAGGGGAGCGTTGTATGTACGTTGAATTCTGACCGTAAGGACAGGTGGAGCGCATACAAGTGAGAATGCCGGTATAAGTAACGAAAAGATCAGTGAGAATCTGATCCGCCGAAAACCTAAGGGTTCCTGAGGAAGGCTCGTCCGCTCAGGGTAAGTCGGGACCTAAGGCGAGGCCGAAAGGCGTAGTCGATGGACAACAGGTGGAAATTCCTGTACCACCGTAGCCGTTATGAGCAATGGAGTGACGCAGAAGGATAGTGACGCGAGCTGATGGATGCTCGTCCAAGCAGTGAGGCTGGTTAGTAGGCAAATCCGCTAACCGTAAGGCTGGGCTGTGATGGGGAGGGAAATTTTAAGTACCGAAGGTCATGATTTCACACTGCCAAGAAAAGCTTCTAGCCAGGCGAAGGTGCCCGTACCGCAAACCGACACAGGTGGGTGAGAAGAGAATTCTAAGGCGCGCGGAAGAACTCTCGTTAAGGAACTCGGCAAAATGACCCCGTAACTTCGGGAGAAGGGGTGCCTCGGTAGGGTGAATAGCCCGAGGGGGCCGCAGTGAAAAGGCCCAAGCGACTGTTTAGCAAAAACACAGGTCTGTGCGAAGCCGCAAGGCGAAGTATACGGGCTGACGCCTGCCCGGTGCTGGAAGGTTAAGAGGAGTGGTTAGGGGGCAACCCCGAAGCTATGAATTGAAGCCCCAGTAAACGGCGGCCGTAACTATAACGGTCCTAAGGTAGCGAAATTCCTTGTCAGGTAAATTCTGACCCGCACGAATGGCGTAACGACTTGGGCGCTGTCTCAACGAGAGATCCGGTGAAATTTTAATACCTGTGAAGATGCAGGTTACCCGCGACAAGACGGAAAGACCCCATGGAGCTTTACTGCAGCTTGATATTGGACTTTGGTACGATCTGTACAGGATAGGTGGGAGCCTTTGAAGCCTGAGCGCCAGCTTGGGTGGAGGCGCCGTTGGGATACCACCCTGATCGTATCGGAGTTCTAACCTGGTACCGTGATCCGGTATGGGGACAGTGTCAGGTGGGCAGTTTGACTGGGGCGGTCGCCTCCTAAAATGTAACGGAGGCGTTTAAAGGTTCCCTCAGAATGGTTGGAAATCATTCGCAGAGTGCAAAGGCATAAGGGAGCTTGACTGCGAGACCTACAAGTCGAGCAGGGACGAAAGTCGGACTTAGTGATCCGGTGGTACCGAATGGAAGGGCCATCGCTCAACGGATAAAAGCTACCCTGGGGATAACAGGCTTATCTCCCCCAAGAGTCCACATCGACGGGGAGGTTTGGCACCTCGATGTCGGCTCATCGCATCCTGGGGCTGAAGTAGGTCCCAAGGGTTGGGCTGTTCGCCCATTAAAGCGGTACGCGAGCTGGGTTCAGAACGTCGTGAGACAGTTCGGTCCCTATCTGTCGCGGGCGTAGGAAATTTGAGAGGAGCTGTCCTTAGTACGAGAGGACCGGGATGGACGTACCGCTGGTGTACCAGTTGTCTCGCCAGAGGCACCGCTGGGTAGCTATGTACGGAGGGGATAAGCGCTGAAAGCATCTAAGCGCGAAGCCCCCCTCAAGATGAGATTTCCCAGTATGTAAGACCCCTTGTAGACGACGAGGTTGATAGGTTCGAGGTGGAAGTGCGGCAACGTATGCAGCTGACGAATACTAATCGGTCGAGGGCTTAACCAATAAACCTATAGTAGTTACTTTACGCAAGTTTCGTATCTAGTTTTCAAGGCGCAAACCACGCTTTGACTGTTTGGTGATGATGGCGGAGGGGACCCACGCGTTCCCATCTCGAACACGACCGTTAAGCCCTCCAGCGTCGATGGTACTTGAACCGCAGGGTTCTGGGAGAGTAGAACGTTGCCAAGCAGTACCCCTATGGGGTATTTTTTTGCAGGCCCTTAGCTCAGCTGGTTAGAGCGCACCCCTGATAAGGGTGAGGTCGGTGGTTCGAGTCCACTAGGGCCTACCATATTCCCTGATAGCTCAGTTGGTAGAGCACTCGACTGTTAATCGAGTTGTCACAGGTTCGAGTCCTGTTCGGGGAGCCATTTTCTTCTTTATCCCATGGAGGCTTAGCTCAGCTGGGAGAGCATCTGCCTTACAAGCAGAGGGTCGGCGGTTCGATCCCGTCAGCCTCCATTTCATCTAAGGCTCGGTAGCTCAGTCGGTAGAGCAGAGGACTGAAAATCCTCGTGTCGGCGGTTCGATTCCGTCCCGAGCCACCATGTTATAGGGGCATAGTTTAAGGGTAGAACAAAGGTCTCCAAAACCTTTGGTGTGGGTTCAATTCCTGCTGCCCCTGTCCAAAAAGAAGCTATAATCTTATCTGTTATACATCTAGGAGCTGCTACGGCAGCTCTTTTTTGTATTCCATTTTTCAAAAAAGGTTGGTATCCTAGTATTTCATGCTATAAGCATAACGCTCGTCAAGAGCTATAATTTCATTTATAATCGTGCAAGATATCGCACAAAATACGTCGTACTGGTGGTAGATGATGTAAATCTGGATAAGGAGTCTGTTATGACGATTTATTGCAAGGTTCTGATTGTTGATGACGAGATGTTGGTGCGCCAAGGCATCCGGCATCTTTTGGATTGGGAAAGCGAAGGGTTTCAAATTGTTGGTGAAGCCTCCAATGGCAAAGAAGCGTTAGAGATGGTCCATTTGTACCAACCGAACATTGTGTTGACCGATATCGTCATGCCGGTGATGGATGGCGAGGAATTGACGAGAATCGTAAAGGGTATGTATCCGGAGATGGAAATCGTCGTGCTCAGCAGCTTCGGAGAATTCGAATATGTTCGCTCAACGTTTCAAAGTGGTGTCGCTGACTATATGTTAAAGCCTAAACTGGACGCGGTATCCATGTTAGCTGTTCTGAAGAAAACCGCGGAACGAATTCCTGCTTTTCAACACTCGGAATGGAAAAGTGAGAAAAAGCAGTCGGTCGATTATATCCTGGACAAACTGATTTCGGGTTATTCCGTTGACTATGACCGAAATGAAATAAGTACGATAGTTCCGTATTCAAGTTTTGTCTTACTCTCGGTGGTTCAGGATAAATCCGTGTCCTTGACCCGAAATGAGGAATGGTTAGAGGCGGCCCTGAAAGCGATTATTCAAAATAGGGATAGACCCGTCGCTACACGCCGTCTTTTGCATCAAGATGGCTATATTCGCTACTTGCTGAATCTAGACAACTCCGCACAAGAGGACGCCGTACAGATCGCCCAGCAGCTGCTTGAAGCCGGTGATAAAGGGCATATGTCCATCGTCGTGGCGCTCAGCCATGTTTTTGAGCATCTATCTGAGCTGCACGATATTTATACCAATGACATGCTGAAAGTGTTGGATCACCGCTTCTTTCTGCCGGATCGCAGACTTCTCATTGTCAATGAATTGGAGAAGCAGGCGGAGAAAGGCGCTCCTTTTGACATGGAGGCGTTCACGGCAGAATTGAATCATCAAGAGTTCGATCTGGCTTTTGGGCGTCTAAGCACATACGCTCACTCGATGAATGGCAGACTGGATACCGACATGTTTGAGTTTAAATCTTTTTTGGACCACAGCCTGTTTAATATTATTGTTACGCTAAAGCATTTTCACTATGAGGCAAGTTCGTTGGATGAAGGCAAATACGAGTATTTTCGCGCGATTCATGAGGCTGAGCATATTGGGGAAGTTATTCTTTTGTTAGAAAAGTTTTTGAATGAGGCTGTATCATGCGTCAGCGATAATCGGACGGGATCTCCGGGTATTCAGAAAATTTTATTGTATATGGATAAACATTTTTCACAGCCACTGACGCTAACTGAGGTTGCCAAACACTTCCACTTTAATCCTTCCTACTTGTCCAATTACTTCACGGTTCATAATAAAGAAGGTTTTAATGAATATTTGAACCGGATTCGGATCGATAAAGCCTGTACGTTGCTGCGCGAAAATCCTAATCTCTCCATTTCAGAAATAAGCAATCTCGTCGGATACTCCGATCACAGCTACTTTACGAAGGTGTTCCGAAAGCTGATGGGAATTTCCCCAAGTCACTATCGCAAAAAATAAGCACGAAGGGACTACGATCCATAATGGGAGCCTGGGTAAAAAAAATAACCGATCAAAGTCTGTTTTCTAAAATGTTTATTGTGATGGTCGTAAGCATTATTTCCGTTACGATTCTGACCTCTTGGGTATCGGTTCAAATGTCGCAGAAGCTTTTCGTCCAAACGTTCAGTATTACCAATTCCAAAATTATCAACCAGATCAAAACGGGATTAGACGCCATTCATTATTCCAATATAAATATTGCCATCAGTGTCGCGCAAAGCGGCGCGATTAGAAGCTTCCTAACCGAGGGGGATACGGATTCGTTAACGAATTTCAAAACGAATTTCAGCATGAGTGATCAGATGAAGCGAATTCAGTCCGGGATTGGGGCCAAAAATATTGGCATCAGCGTCCTGGGCATGAATGGCAGGAGCTACGTGAGCGACGTCACCTACTGGTCCGGCTCCTCGAAGGAGCTCCAGAACAGCCCAATAACACAAGAGACATGGAAGCAGCCAGGCAGGATATTATACAGCTTCATGAGGGCAGGAACATGGGGTTCCAATGAAGATCGGATTGTTGCCACCAAAGCGCTGCTTTCTTCAGAAAGCAAAGAAGGTTACGGATCGCTTTACATGATGATTAGAGAGAGTGATTTTAAGAAAATCTATGCGAGCTTCACGAGTCAAGGCAATGATGTCATGATTTTGAATCAAAATGGTTTGATTGTCTCTAGCAACAGGGAGGACCTGATTGGAACGATTTCCGAGGAACTCTTGTCGAGTGCCAAGCAAGCCCAGCAATCTCAAGCGACAAGTCAGGAAATGACTTTGTTTAATCATGACGTCATCGTTTTGGCAGATTATTTACCCATGTATGATTTCTATCTCGTCAATGTGATTGATAAGCAAATGACACTGGGCCAGATGCTCAACAGGAAGGCCTTATTTATGATTGGCGCTGGTATCGTATTGACGGCTGTGCTTGTTGTTTATTTTATCACTCGCAGAGTAACGCGATCTTTAAGAACGCTTGTCATGAAGATGTCGAACATCACCAAAAAGAATTTTCTCAACTACATGGCGGTGACCGGTTCGTATGAGACTAGAGAGCTCAGCAATGCTTACAACTATATGCTTGATGAGCTGAACGATTATATTATTCAGCTGGTGGAGACACAGGAGGAGCAGCGGAAGGCCGAGTTAGCTGCGCTGCAGCAGCAAATTAACCCGCATTTTCTCTATAATACGCTGACTTCCGTTAATATTCTGGTTCAACAAGGGAGTAAAGAAAAGGCCACGGACACGATTCATGCGCTGATTTCTCTCCTGCAAAATACAATTAGCAATGTGAAAGATACGATATCTGTTGAGCAGGAACTTTTGAATTTAAAACATTATGTATTCATCAATCAGGTGCGCTATGGGAATGGCATTAAGGTAGATTATTTCGTTTCGCCGGACTGTTTGAAGTCGCAAGTGCCTAAATTGATGCTCCAGCCATTTATCGAAAATGCGTTTTTTCATGCTTTTAATAAAAAAACGACGGGATATATTTATGTCATTATCACGAAGGAAGGCGATACGCTGCACTGTGAAATCGTGGATAACGGCGATGGCATGGACCTTGCGGAAGCGCAAAGCGAGCAGCGTACCTCAACGAGTGCCAGGCAGCTTTTTACAGGGATTGGCATTCGCAATGTGCATGATCGCATCCTGCTGTTATACGGAGATAAATATGGAGTTTCCATTACGAGCACGCTTGGGCAAGGAACAAAAATTGCCATTAGTCTTCCCTGGCGAACTTAGCAAGTCCCCCCATGTATAGAAATCTAAAGAAAGTACAAATTATAAATAAAGTACCAAAATGGTCATTATGATAGCGGATACAAAACACAAGAATTTCGCTAATTATGACAAAATTTTTTCTAACAGAAGGGATTTCCGAGATGCTATTCTTTTAAAAGAAAGCATTTTCAAAAAATCAAAACTACACGGGGGGCGCACATGAAAAAGAAAGTTTCAACCATCTTATTGGCTAGTTTTTTGCTGTTGACTGCATGCTCAAGCAAGGCACCTGACACGACTGGAACAGCGACAGGGACTCCAACTGGAACAGACAAGGGAGCAGCAAAAGAAATTACGGTCTGGGCCTGGGATAAGAACTTCAACATTGCAGCGATGAAGCTGGCACAAGAGGCTTATGCGAAAGATCATCCTGACGTGAAAATAAACATTGTTGAATACGCACAAGATGATATTATTCAGAAGTTGAATACGGGCTTGAACTCCGGGACAACGACGGGTCTACCGAATGTTGTGCTGATTGAAGATTACCGTGCTCAAAGCTTTTTGAAAACGTATCCTGATTCTTTTCAAGATTTGTCGGCATCCATTAAAGCATCCGATTTCGCAGATTACAAAATCGGTCCAACAAGCTTGAATGGCAAACAATATGGCCTTCCATTTGATTCCGGAGTAACAGGTTTATATGTTCGCTCGGATTATTTACAACAAGCAGGCTATAAACTAGACGATTTGAAGGATATTACTTGGCAGCAATTGATTGAAATCGGTAAAGCGGTTAAAGCTAAAACAGGTAAGGATTTGTTAACGCAAGATCCGAATGACCTTGGCTTAATTCGTATGATGATTCAATCCGCAGGCGCTTGGTATCTGAAAAGTGACGGATCTACACCGGATCTGAAAGATAACGCAGCTCTGAAGGATGCTTTTGCTACATACAAAGAGTTGATGTCCGCTAACATCGTTAAAATCACGTCAGATTGGAATTCTTTCCTGGCTGGCTTCAACAGCGGCAGTGTAGCAGCTGTACCGACAGGAAACTGGATCACGCCTTCCATTAAATCGCAAGCTGATCAATCCGGGAAATGGGCGGTTGTACCTTTTCCTAAGTTGAAAAATACAGCAAGCTCCGTACACGCATCAAACCTTGGAGGCAGCTCCTGGTATGTATTGAACAACCCTGGTAAAGAAGCGGCAGCTGAATTCCTTGGTAAAACACTCGGTTCCGACGTGAATCTGTACCAGAAGTTAGTAACTGACGTTGGTGTTATCGGTACGTACAAACCGGCAGCAACAGGTGAAGCTTACACGAAAGCGGATGATTTCTTCGGAGGTCAAAAAGTTATCTCTGATTTCGCAACGTGGACGACGCAAATTCCTAAAGTAAACTACGGCATGCATACGTATGCGATTGAAGATATTCTGAAAGTAGAAATGCAGAACTACCTGAAAGGCACGGATATCAATAAAGTGCTAAGTGATGCTCAGTCTCAAGCGGAGTCTCAAATTAAGTAAGTTTTTCCAATTAACCTAAGGGCGCTGACCCCCAAATTGCATGATGGTGCAAGCGGGGGACAGCGTTTCGATTTTTAAATGCAATATAGGAAGGATCTGGATAAATTGAACTACTCGATGAGTAACCGTGTAAGACTGACAGGTTGGCTGTTTATCGGTATAGCGGTATTAATGATTTGTTTGTTTTACTTCTATCCCATGATTCAGGCGCTGCTGCTGTCGTTTAAAACCGGCGCAGGAGCTAATCTGCATTTTAATGGCGTCAGCAACTATAAGCGGCTTTTGAGCGATAAAACTTTTTTCACAGCCGTAAAAAATACGTTTCTATTTCTAATCATTCAGGTACCGATTATGATCATTCTCGCGATGATGATCTCCGTCTTATTGAATGACAGCAAACTACGTTTCAAAGGGTTTTTCCGTACAGCCATTTTCTTGCCTTGTGTCACCTCGCTTGTTGCCTACTCCGTCGTATTCAAATATTTATTTGGCAATGATGGACTTATCAACTTGGCTTTAGTGAAAATGCACTTGATTGCACAACCGATTCAATGGATTTCCGATCCCTTCTGGGCGAAAATTACGATTATTATTGCCATTACATGGCGCTGGACAGGATACAATATGATTTTTTTCCTATCCTCTTTGCAAAATATCGATAGTTCGATTTATGAAGCAGCACGCATCGACGGAGCCTCTCCGATCAAACAGTTTTTCTTTATTACGTTCCCAATGTTAAAACCAATTGTTCTCTTTACGTCGATTACATCAACGATCGGAACCCTGCAATTGTTCGACGAGATCATGAATATTACGAAGGGTGGCCCAGGTAATGCAACCCTCTCCATATCGCAGTATATTTACAATCTTTCCTTCAAGTACACACCTGATTTTGGCTATGCGGCGACAGTTTCCTATTCGGTTGTAGCTATGATCATTGTGTTATCTGTCCTTCAAATCAAATTGGCAGGTGATAAATAATGAGAGTTCTCAATCGCACAATTGTCTATGTCTTCCTTATTGCCGTAGCCGTGATTTCGATTTTTCCATTTCTATGGATGATCGTTAGTTCAACGAATCTTTCTGTGGATGTCACGCAGGGAAGAATGCTGCCAGGTACGCATTTTGTCTCTAACTTTAACAAACTGGTCGATTCCATCAATCTCCTTCCTGCCCTGTGGAATTCTCTTAAAATTTCTTTATCAACCACGATATTGGCACTGCTCGTTGCTTCGCTCGCTGGATATGCCTTTGAAGTGTACCGGAGTAAAGCGAAGGACGTCGTGTTCAACTTGCTGCTTGTCTCCATGATGATTCCGTTCGCAGCGTTGATGGTTCCGCTTTACCAAATGTTCTCCAGCTTGTCGAAGACGGTTCCTTTTCTCGGGATCAACACGATGAATGCTGTCGTTCTTCCAACCTTTACAACGGCGTTTCTCATTTTCTTCTTTCGCCAAAGCACGAAAATGTTTCCGAGAGAGCTTCTGGAAGCAGGACGCATGGATGGATTATCGGAGTTAGGCCTGTTTTTCCGAATTTATATGCCAACTATGAAAACGACCTATTCCGCTGCAGCTATTATTACGTTTATGTCCAGCTGGAACAATTACTTGTGGCCGCTTATCGTGCTGCAAACACCGGAGAAACGAACAATTCCTTTATTGATTTCAAATTTAGGATCTAGTTATGCACCGGATTTCGGGGTCATTATGACTGCCATTGTCATATCTACAATACCGACAGCGCTCGTGTTTTTCCTTATGCAAAAACAATTTGTTGCAGGTATGGTTGGTTCAGTAAAATAGGAGCTGATAACAGTCAAAACATAGGTGTGATCTCAGTTTTATTTCTCAGGAGGCATTATTCATGAAACATTCGGTACCAAGCCTTGATTGGCTGCAAGATGTGCGTGTTTTTCGAGTTAACAGGTTAGACGCTCATTCCGACCACCGCTATTATCGCTCAATGGCTGCTGCTGAAGCAGGCGCATCCATGGACATGAGGCATAGCTTAAATGGCAGCTGGCAGTTCAGTTACGCGCCAAACGCAGCGAGCCGTGTGCAATCGTTCTATCAATTGGATTATAACTGCAGCAGCTGGGAGCATATCCAAGTGCCGGGACATATTCAGCTGCAGGGCTGGGGACAGCCGCAGTATGTGAATACGATGTATCCTTGGGATGGCGTAGAAGCACTTCGTCCTCCATTCATTTCGCAAGAACATAATCCCGTGGGCAGCTATGTGAAAAGTTTCCAACTCCCAGACACGATGAAAGGAAAGCCGGTTTATATCTCCTTCCAAGGTGTTGAATCAGCTTTCTACGTATGGCTTAACGGGGAATTCGTCGGTTATAGCGAAGACAGCTTCACACCGTCGGAATTTGATCTTACGCCTTATATTCGTGAAGGTGAGAATAAGCTGGCCGTAGAGGTTTATCAGAGAAGTACGGGAAGTTGGCTGGAGGATCAGGACTTCTGGCGGTTATCAGGCATTTTCCGGGATGTATACGTATATACGGTACCTAAGGTGCATGTGTGGGATCTGCGTGTAAAGGCAGACTTGGATGATGCGTATGTGGAAGGATTGCTTGAAATTGATCTCGATCTCCGAGACGCTAATGCGAAAACAGCGAGTGCCAAGCTTGAATTGAAAGATGCTAAGGGGCAGGCGATTCTCACAGAATCGGGTGAATTCCGAAACGGCAAGCTGTCTTTCAACCTCGCAGCGGGTATTATTCAGCCATGGAGTGCAGAAAATCCCTATTTATATGCGGCGTGTATCTCGATCTACGATGAGAACGGAAATTTGGTCGAGGCCATCGTGCAGAAAACCGGCTTCCGCCGCTTTGAGATGAAAGACAAGCTGATGTGCTTGAATGGCAAGCGAATCGTATTCAAAGGTGTAAACCGCCATGAATTCAACAGCCGCAGCGGACGAGCTATCACGAAGCAGGATATGCTGTGGGACATTCAAACGCTGAAACGCAGCAACATCAATGCGGTCCGGACTTCCCATTACCCGAATCAGACCTTATGGTATGAGTTATGTGACGAGTATGGCGTTTATGTCATCGACGAGATGAATTTGGAGACGCACGGATCGTGGCAGAAAATGGGGGCTGTCGAGCCTTCGTGGAACATCCCGGGCAACGATATGCAGTGGCAGGATATCGTGCTTGACCGGGCGATTTCGATGGTTGAACGCGATAAGAATCATCCTTCGATTCTCATCTGGTCATGCGGAAACGAATCTTATGCCGGTCAAGTGATTTTGAACGTAGCTGACTACTTCCGTGAGACGGACCCAGGCCGACTTGTTCACTACGAGGGCGTATTCCATAATCGTGATTATGACGCAACTAGTGACATGGAGAGCAGAATGTATGCCAAGCCTGCGGACATTGAAGCGTATCTCAACAGCCAACCGGGCAAACCGTATATTAGCTGCGAATATATGCATGCGATGGGCAATTCCGTCGGAGGGCTTCATAAGTACACGGAGCTGGAAAACAAATATCCGATGTATCAAGGTGGCTTTATTTGGGATTATATCGATCAGGCGATTATGAAAAAAGACCGAAATGGCCGTGAGTTCTTAGCCTATGGCGGGGATTTCCAAGACCGTCCTACGGATTACAGCTTTTGCGGAAATGGACTGGTATTCGCTGATCGTCAGCTGACGCCTAAGATGCAGGAAGTTAAATTCCTTTATCAGAATATCAAGTTGGAGCCTACAAGAAGCCATATTAAGATAATTAACGAAAATTTATTTGTGAATACAGATCAGTACGTGCTTGAATATCGCCTTTATCATGAAGGCACGGAAATTGGTAATGGGTTTAAGGATGTTGCCGTTGAAGCGCAAAGTGAAAGCATCATTCCGATCGAGCTGCCAGACGTGAATGGGCAATCAGGCGAATATTGCATTCAGGCTTCATTGGTGCTCAAAGAGTCTGAGATCTGGGCCGACGCCGGGTTTGAGACGGCATTTGGCCAATCCACTTTCATCGTAGAAGCAACCGCTCAAAATGAACAACCTGCCGGTGAAGTCAACGTGGTGGAGGGAGACGTCAATATCAGCGTCACTGGGAAAGGATTCGCCGTCATTTTCTCGAAGCAGGTCGGATCACTTGTTTCGCTTAGATACCATGGTACTGAGATGATTGCAATACCTCCGGCTCCGTTATTTTGGCGGGCAACCACCGACAATGATAAAGGTACCGCAATGGGTTATACGGCCGGCGCTTGGTATGCCTCAAGTCTGGCGCGCAAATGTGTCAGCACAGAGTTGAAGCAAGAGAAAAGCTCGGCAACGGTTGCCTTTGAATACAGATTCAGCATTAGCTCTGAAGTCAGCGTTCGTATTACTTATACGGTGCATGCGGATGGAACCATTCGGGTTCACACGAATTACAAAGGAGCAGCAGGCTTGCCGAATCTTCCGATACTTGCCGTTTCCTTCAAAATGTCGGCTGATTATAACCAGTCCGAATGGTACGCAATGGGACCTGAAGAGAACTATAGCGATCGCAGCTTTGGAGCTCGTTTGGGAATCTTCAGCCGTCAGGTTGATCAACTGCCGACACCGTACCTCGTTCCACAGGAATCGGGCAATCGAACTGGTGTTCGTCGGGTGAATGTGACGGATGTGAAGGGGAACGGTCTTATGATTAAAGCCGACCCTCAAGCTCCGGTAGAATGCAACTTGTCTCCTTATACGGCATTTGAGCTTGAGCATGCTGACCATGCTTGGGAGCTGCCGGATGTTCATTACACGGTTGTTACGGTTGCCGGCAAACAAATGGGTGTCGGTGGCGACGATAGCTGGGGAGCACCTGTTCACGAGGAATATCAGATTCCGGCTGATCAAGAGATCTCGTTCGAATTTGTTATTGCTAGTGCAGGAAACTAGGTATATGAAAAAAGTCCAAGACACTCGTCTTGGGCTTTTTTTGTCGCCTAACGTGAAGTGAGCAATTTGCTCTGTATGATCGCTTCGTGCCAAGTGACCATCCCGCTCTGCATGATCGCCTCGCACCAAATGACCATATTGCTCAGTATGCCCACCTCGCGCTAAGTAACCAAATCGCTCAGCATGCCCGCCTCTCACCAAGTGACCATCCCGCTCTGTATGATCGCCTCGCACCAAGTGACCATCCCGCTCAGCGTGCGCGCCTCGCACCAAATGACCATCCCGCTCAGCGTGCCCGCCTCGCGCCAAGTGACCATATCGCTCAGCATGCCCGCCTCGCGCCAAATGACCATCCTGCTCGGCATGATCGCCTCGCTCGAAGTGACCAACCCGCTCAGCATGCCCACCTCGCGCTAAGTAGCCATCCCGCTCAGCGTGCCCGCCTCGCGCCAAGTGACCATATCGCTCAGCATGCCCGCCTCGCACCAAGTAACCATATCGCTCAGCATGCCCGCCTCGCGCCAAATGACCATCCTGCTCGGCATGATCGCCTCGCACCAAGTAACCCTCCCGCTCAGCATATCCGCCTCGCACCAAGTGACCAACCCGCTCAGCATGCCCGCCTCGCACCAAATGACCATACCCACACCGCATCGCCGCTTAGCGCTCGGCCCCTCGCTCCCATGTCTATGTTGCACTTTGTACACCATAGAACAGCTTTAACCCCCACAACCGCGCTCTTCCTTGCACAAAGTACAATGAATTCAGTACAAATAGCGCGAAAACAGCGCTATCCTGCCCAAATCGTTGTACTTTGTACAACGTAGAAGGCTACAGCGGCCGAACTGAGGCCTTAATATTGCACAAAATGCAATATAGCGATGGCGGTGGCCATTATTTGCGACTGACATTGGATTTCATCCAATGTCACACACATCTACACCGCGCCTGCGCCGTGCAAATAGCGGGAAAACTGCGTTATCCTTGCTCGTAGTTTTTGGAAGGGAACTGCAGTCCACTATTTTGCCAATTTTACGCGAATAACAGGTCATGGTGGCTAAATAAGATCCAGCAGTTCCGCTCGGAAATAAAAACAGCTCTTTTCCATCAAATAGAGTACCCTAGTTCCTCTAAGCAAAACCTTTGTTCAACTTTTATGCAAATCGCAGGGTGTGGGAGCAGTTGCTGCAAAGCGATCAGTCTGAATAGACGGCCGCCAGGTGTAATGTGATGTGCCGCCACAATAGATTGCCATAAAATTACAAGAAATGCCTGAAATCTGTAAATACAAATGAGTAGAGGGACATATATGCTTGAGATGCGCTCACTTTTGATTTGAGGGTAATGCCAAGTTGAAAAGGAGAGGAGGCATATGCAAGAAGACTCATTTTATAACCCGTAAATCCAGTAATTCAAAAGAGGAGAATTGTACAAATGAAAATGACCAAAAGGCTTGTGCAGTTATTTATCTTTTCTATGCTGATCTGTATGATTCTTCCGTATAGTTTATCCAAAAGTCATGCGGCAGATTCCAATCCCAATGCAACGAATTATGGTTTAAAAGCTGATTATTACAAGAACTCGGGACCCGATGAGTTTAGGTTCGAAGACTTGGTTACGACGGTGGTCGATCCGTACATTAATTTTAGTTCATTGGAAGGAGCATTCACAACGCTGGTAGGGCAGAACAATCACGTGAATGTGAGATGGACAGGGCAGATTACACCTGAATTCTCTGAAAATTATACGTTCTGGATGATTGGTGACAACGGTTTCAGACTATGGATCGACAACAAACTAATCATTGATCATTGGGTTAATGACTGGGATAAGGAACAAACAAGCAGTCCGATTGCCTTGGTAGCCGGCAAGAAATACGACATTAAAGTGGAGTATTTCGAGAATGACGGCGGGTCCAATTTGTATCTAAGATGGGGCAGCCCAAGTGTGCCGAAGCAAATCGTACCTGCGACAGCCTTCACGCTGCCTGCCGATTTTGAGAATAGCGGGCCTATTGCCGGATCGGTTCTGCCTGATGGTTTGCATGCCGAATTCACATTTGCGGAGGCGTTAGCGGAGCTAGGCAGCGATGCGAGCAAGCAACTTTCGGCTAATGTGCTCGGGAAGGATTGGCCGATCAAATCGGCGGGTTTAAAAGCCGGTGATCCGAAAACGATTCAGATAGAGTTTGAATATCCGATGTATCGTCAAGATGCTCCAATGGCCAATATCGGATATACAGGAGGCGGCGCTCTTGTTTATGCTGCGAGCGGTAAGCCACTCAAAGATTTTTATCTTGCAATCAAAAATGACTCCACCTATCAGATCGAAACGCCATGGGCAAGCCAAGTCGATTCGAATAATCCGTTGCCGGATTATCCAAGACCGCAGATGGTTCGCGATCAGTGGCTAAACCTGAATGGGAAGTGGGAATTCCAACCCGCCAAGCAAGGGGACGCCCTTCCGACAGGTCAAACGCTGAAAGAGAACATCACGGTACCGTTTGCCGTGGAATCCCGGCTTTCAGGCATCCAACGCCAAGAGCAGCTTATGTGGTATAAGCGAAATTTCACGGTGCCGCAAAATTGGAATGGCCAACATGTGAAGTTGAATTTTGGCGCAGTGGATTACGAAACGGACGTCTATGTAAACGGAACAAAGGTAGGAAGCCATAAAGGCGGCTACACGTCATTCAGTTTCGATATCACAGCTCAGTTGAAACCTGGGGAAAATGAGCTAATTGTTCATGTACTCGATTATACGGATACCCAAGGTGATCAAATTAAAGGGAAACAAACCGTTGTACAACCAGGAGGCATCTGGTATACGTCGGTGTCCGGGATCTGGCAAACCGTCTGGCTGGAGCCTGTCGCTAGCGCAAGCATTGACCGGATGAATATGGTGCCGGATATTTGGAATGGTCAGCTGAAGCTAACCGTTGATGCGGTAAATGGGACAGGTAAAACCGTAGAGGCCATAGCACTAAAAAATGGCGTTGAAGTCGGTCGTATTAGCGGAAACGCAGGTACTGAATTGCAGCTTCCAGTACCGAATGCGAGATGGTGGACACCGGACGACCCGTTCCTCTATGATCTCAAAGTGTCTTTGAAGGATGGCGGAACAATCATCGATAACGTTGACAGTTACTTCGGAATGAGAGAAGTGAAGCTGGGAAAAGTCGATGGCATCCAGCGTCCATTGCTGAATGGGAAGTTCGTTTTTCAAATGGGAACTTTGGATCAAGGGTATTGGCCGGACGGCCTGTATACAGCGCCAACCGATGAGGCATTGAAGTTCGATATTGAAGCCGAGAAGCGGATGGATATGAATATGATCCGCAAACATATTAAGATTGAACCGGCCCGTTGGTACTACTGGGCAGACAAATTGGGACTTCTCGTTTGGCAGGACATGCCAAGTGGAACCAGCAGAGATGTCTCAGCTCAACCGCAATATTACAAAGAATTCGATGAAATGATGAAGCAATTGCAGAATTCGCCTTCCATCATTGTCTATATTGTTTTTAATGAAGGGTGGGGGCAATTCGACAACGGCGGTGATTATACCCGAGAGGCAATTGCACATGCGATAAAAGCAGATCCAACTCGCCTTATTAATGGAGTTACCGGTTGGTATGATGCCGGAGGCGGGGCCAATGAGTCCAAAGCAGGACATTTCCTGGATTGGCACAAATATCCTGCACCCGAGTCGCCGACGCCTTCGGACTATCGGGCAGCCACGCTTGGCGAATATGGGGGCGTAGGACTTCGCGTGCCAGGGCATGAATTCAGTCCTTTGACCGTGTATGCCGGACTGGCGATGAACACGAAAGAAGAGTTAACGGATCAGTATATTCGTTATATCAATACGATCAAAACACTTAAAGATAAACCAGGACTTAGTGCGGCCGTATACACTCAAATCTCGGATGTCGAATACGAAATCAATGGACTTTTAAGCTACGACCGCAAAGTGGAAAAGGTTGATTTCGCTCGCGTTGCCGCAGCACATAGGGAATTAATCGGGAGTAGCAATAAGTCCGATCTCCTGACCAGCATTCAAGCGGCGAAGCAACTTCGTGATAACGCCGTTGTAGGCGATGGACCGGGACAGTATAAGCAGCAAGTCGTGAATCTTTTCTCAGCGGCCATAGTAAGCGCACAAGCTGTGTACGACAATGTACAAACTACCGCGGACGGCATTAAAACAGCGATAGCTGCGCTGGATGCAGCCACGAAGCAATTTCTTGATAAAGCCAACAATCCTCTGCCTTTTGTTGATACATTTGATGATCGGAATGCAGATGGTTGGACGACCTATGGCGGTGAGTGGAGTGCTGCTAACGGCAACTACACCGTAATTAACGGTGAAGGTTACAAAGCTGTGGCTAACGATACGAAATTCAAAGACTTCACTTATGAGACGGATATCTCCATGAGTGCCAGCCCTAATTTAGCTAATGCCGGTGTCATATTCAGAGTGAATAATCCAACGGTTGGAACGGATAACTTGCAAGGATATTATGCGGGCATTACATTGGCTGGTCGTGTTCAAGTGGGCAAGCTGAATAACAATTGGACAGAACTGGCGAATAAAGCACTTCCTTCGATCACCGTAGATACGGTTTACCGATTAAAGGTTGTAGCGAAGGGACCAAACATTGATGTTTATGTCGATGATAAGCTCGTGGCTAGTGCGGTTGACGGTACCTACACAGAAGGTGCTATTGGGGTACGCACATACAAGGCTAATGCAACGTTCGATAATATTCGTGTGACTGAAATGGAAGATGCGGTACAACCGAACATGACTTTAGACGGAGCAAGCCTTGTCAATGAAGGTTCGACGTTCGCGGTGAAGCTTGGTGTATCCAGTGTTACAAATTCGGTCTATGGATCAGATGTTACGTTGAAGTATGCAGCAGATTTGTTTGAACTGCAGAAGGTAGACTCGGCTGCAGACGCTATTGCCGTTGTTCATTATGTCGATGATCACAAGGGCAGCGTTCGCATGGTGCTCGCGAATATCGGGGGAGATGATCGAAGCAAGCATGAAACACAGCTGGTTACGCTGCAATTGAAAGCGAAGGGTTCTCCGAACTCCTCCGGTAACATCTCGGTGCTCAAAGCAATCTTGGCCGATGACAAAGGTGTGGAGACAGAAGCCGTGCCTGCTGAGCTTACAGTGAGCATTGAGGGATATGTCTCAGATGGCGACTTGAACCATGACAGTAGATATTCGATTGGTGATTTGGCAATCCTGGCCACTCATTATGGGAAAAATAGCAGCAGCCCGGATTGGAATATTGCTAGAGCAGCAGACTTAAATGGCGATGGCAAAGTAGATGTTGAAGATCTGGCGAAAATGGCACAGAAGGTATTGAGTCAATAAGCGGAATGGAATCATGGCTTTTTTAGCATGATTCCATTTTTTTATTTGGAGGGAACTACAATCCGTTATTTACCTAATTATGAAGACTCCAGTTCCCTTCAATCGAGCTTTTTCAAAAGATCGATCATTTCCTGTGGCTCCGCCCGATTCATGAAATCGGGATCGGCCTGGGCATAACGGATGATGCTATGCCTGTCAATGAGGTAAGTCGCCGGAACCGGCAGTACCCAGCGGTCGCTTGCGTTGAACTTGGCGAGATCCCGTCCAAGTATGTCCGTAAACGTATTTTGAAGATACTCAGGCAGTTCAAATAAAAGGTTGTAACTGTCAGCTACATGGCCGTTCGGATCGCTTAGCACGTGGAACGTAAGCTGCTCCTTCACCATCTGAGACAGCGAGTTGTCGGGGCTTTGCGGAGAAACGGCAACCAGTTGGCCGCCGACCTTCTGAATTTCAGGCAGCAATAGCTGATAAGTTCTAAGCTGGACATTGCAGAACGGGCACCATCCGCCCCGGTAGAAGATGAGAATAACGGGGCCATTGGCAAGCTCTTTATAAAGGTTTATTTGCTCTCCGAGCGGATTGGTTAATGTAAAGTCGGGGGCTTGATCCCCCTTATTCAGACCAAAAAAGATACCGGATTGCTGCTGCTCCTGGATATGACGAAAAATATTTTCTTGAGCCAATGCAGGCACTTTCGCGATAAAACCTGCTTTGGTTTGTTCCAATTGTTCGTTCATCGACATGGGACAACGCTCCCTTTTGAATGGAATTTTGGCGCTTTACTCTGGGTCTCATTAAAAATAAGATACCGTATGGTATCTTTTAATTGTAGCATACATCCAATAAATGGCAATGGATCCCTCGAAAAATTTGTTATAATGAATTATCGACTACGATTTGCTCGGAGGGCTTATGAAAAAAGGAGATAGAACCAGGGAACACATCATCATGAAATCTGCTGAGCTTTTTAATCAACAAGGATATGCGGGTTCATCGTTAAACGATATTATTGCCGCCACCGGCATTAAGAAGGGAGGCATTTATCGCCACTTTAGCAGTAAAGACGAAATTGCCCTCGAAGCCTATCAATATGCGGCTAGTACAGTCGGCAGGAGATTTACCGAAGCTATGGAGAAAGAGGAGTCTGCCTCGGGGCGATTGCTCGCTTTTTTCCATGTCTATGAAGACGTTGCGGACAATCCCCCGTTCATCGGCGGGTGTCCCTTGCAGAACACAGCGATAGAGAGTGATGACACTCATCCGATATTGCGTGATAGAGCGCAGCGTAGCCTTACCACTACTCTGGATATGATGAAGAACATTATTCATGAAGGCATACGATTGGGGGAATTTAAGGGGGATTTGGATGTAGATGCATTGGCTACGTTTGCCCTTTCCTTATTGGAAGGAGGCATTATGTTGAGTAAGCTAGAAGGTAACAGCAGGCATATGCATAGGAATATGGCCAGCTTCACTTCGTACCTGCAGCAGTGTTGTTTGAATGTTCATTGAACGGCCGCACCTGCTCCCGGCACCTCGAATCATCTCAGGAAATTCGAATCAGCATACTGGGGACTGCGGACAAATACGGATGGGAAGTGAATCTTTAGCATGATGGTACGATTTAAGGCTTATTGCCATGCTATTTTAAACAAATATCTTTCAGGGGAATCGATTGATTACCGGCAGGTCATCTCGTTATTTCTGCCGATCCTCATCGACCAAGCCTTTCTTGTCGGCTTAAGTTTGGTGAACACCGCGATGATCAGTTCATCGGGCGTGGCGGCGATCAGCGCCGTAAGTATGGTCGATTCGCTCAACATGTTTTTGGTAAACGTTTTTGTCGCCATAGCGACCGGCGGTACAGTCGTCGTGGCGCAGTATAAGGGCAGCGGGAACGATAAAATGGTTTCCAAAGCAGCGGCCAGCTCGCTTTCAGCGGTTACGCTGGTTGCGGTAGCGCTCAGCCTGCTCGTTCTGCTGTTTTATCATCCCATTCTGAAGGTGCTGTTCGGTACGGCGGAGCCGGAGGTATTCTCCCATGCCGGTACCTATTTGGTGGGCAGCTGTATCTCCTACACGGGAATCGCGATCAAGGAAGCGGTTAATGGAGCGCTTAGAGGGATCGGCAGAACGAGAGTGACCTTGGTGTTGTCGTTGATCATGAACCTTACCTACGTGCTGCTCAATGTCGTATTTGTCCATTATTTGGACATGGGCGTTCTAGGGTTGAGCGTGGCTGTGAATATTTCCCGGTATGTAGCGGCCGGTTGCGCATTATTCTATCTGCTGCGGATGGACGCCAGCCTGCGAATTCAACTTCAGGATGTACTCGAATGGAATTTCTCCATGTTTAAGAGAATCATGTTCATTGGGCTGCCATTCGCAGCGGAGCAGTTATTTTTTAACGGGGGAAAAATGTTAACCCAAATCTATATCGTCAGCCTGGGCACCTATGCGATTGCAACTAACGCGATCAGTTCGGTCATCGCCATGCTGCTGCAAATTCCTTCAATCGCCCTGTCGACTGCGTTAGTCACGGTGGTGGGTCAATGTATTGGGAGGCGCAATATTCAGGATGCCCGTAAATTTACGAGGTCGTTCATGTGGCTGTCATCAGGCTGTCTCTTAGTAATGGGGCTGCTGTTACTTCCGTTTTTTAATCCGCTTGTACGAATGTTCAGCCCTCCGGCAGAGATTATGGACGATCTGTATCTCATTATGCTGGTCAATTTCTTAGCTCAAATTCCGTTATGGTCGATCAGTTTTCTTCTGCCAGGGGCACTGCGAGCTGCGGGGGATTCACGCTTCACCTCGATCTCTTCGATGCTGACCATGTGGTTGTTTCGGGTCGTGCTCGGCTACGTGTTCGGCATCACTCTGGGCTACGGCGTTATCGGGGTTTGGGCGGCTATGCAATTGGAATGGGGCGTGCGCGGGGCTGTTTTCCTCTGGCGCTACTATGGCGACAAGTGGTACAAACACCGCTTGATCGAACCTACGGGCGGGAAATAAACCAGGAAATAAGCCCCATTCCATCAGGGGTCATTTAAGAGCTTGTTTGCTCGCATAATACTTGGGCAGCACGCCTACTTTTTTCTTAAACATGCGGAGGAAGCCAGTGTAATCATTAAAACCTGACCCCATGCAGGCTTCGGTAACGTTGTAGCCATCTGCGAGCATTTTTTTGGCAAGCGCAATCCGTTTGTAGATGATGTACTCATGGATCGTGCTGCCTGTATGTTTTTTGAAAAGTCTGCTTAGATGATATTTGCTGATAAAAAACATTTTCTCCAGCCGTTCAAGGGTCAAATCTTCTGTGAGATGTTGATCCAGATAGGCCAGGATGGGGCTCAATCTTTTCGGCAAATCCATGCCGTTTTCGTTTGCTTTGTTGGTATAAAAGAACCGGTGAACCAGAACAAGAATCTCAATCAAACAGCCAAGTTTCACGAGGGAATCCCCTGGAAATGGATGGTTGATGATTTCATTATATTTTGTAAATAAATCAAGCAAGGCGGAGGATTGTTGTTCGCTAAGCTTGATTTTATTTTTTTCACCGGCGGGACGTTCATAGAAGCATTGAAGCGGTTTCAAGTCTTCGGTTTGAAAAAGAGCAATCAGAGCCGGATTAAATTCAATCGTTACCCGTTCATATAAGTCATCTGTCGTGAGTGCAGGCTTATGAATTTCATGCTCATTGGTAATGATGAGATCACCGAATTCCAGGGGGTACATCGTCTTGTCAACGAAATAGTTCACATCACCCCGGATTAAAAAGAAGATCTCACAGCCCTGATGCAAATGAAAATGAACATTAAAGGGGGCTGTCCGAATGGCATGGCGGAATTTCACATGTTCATCAAACTGTTCCAAGTAATCCGAAATCAAGATAATGACCTCCAGTGATGAGAGCAAGTTTATCCACTTTTGAGGCAATTTCATCAAGGAAGTGGTAATTGTAATGATATAGGATGATAGTGTGATATTCAATAGATTTGGGAGGGAACTACCTATGAGTGAGCAAAAAATCAAATTTGGACTTGTTGGCATTGGTAATATTGGAAATACGCATTTGAAGTATTTGAGTGAGATGGACAATGTAACGCTTGTGGGCGTTTGTGACGTAGATAAAGAAAAGGCCGATTTGAATGCTAAAACGTATGGGACGACGGCTTATTACGATGTCTTGGATTTATTGGACAACTCCGGGCTGGATGTCATCATTATCGCAGTTCCCCATTACGATCATCCATACATTGCCATTGAGGCTTTCAAACGCGGGATTCATGTCATGTGTGAGAAACCGATTGCCGTTCATGTCAATGATGCCAACCGCATGATTGATGCTTATGAATCCGCTAAAGAGACATATCCGGATCTCCAGTTTGCCATTATGTTTCAAGAAAGAACGCTGCCTTTCTATGCAAAGCTTAAAGAAATTGTGGAAAGCGGAGAGTTGGGCCAACTCACTCGCGCTACTTGGATTCATACCAAATGGTTCCGCTCCCAGTCTTACTATAATAGTGGCGGATGGCGTGCAACATGGGCCGGTGAGGGCGGCGGCATCCTGACGAATCAGTGTCCGCACACACTCGATATGTACCAATGGCTGTTCGGGCTGCCTTCGCTGATTTCCGGTCATGCGCATATCGGTAAATATCATGACATCGAAGTTGAGGATGAAGTAACCGCTTACTTTGAACATTCAAACGGGATGATCGGGCATTTAATTGTGACGACTGCTGAGCTGCCGGGAACAAACCGCTTGGAAATCGTCGGCGATACCGGCAAACTCGTACTGGAGAACGGTAAGCTGCTTCACTATAAATATGAGCAATCGATGCTCACGTTCACTAGAGAGACTGAGCAAAAGTTTGCCACTTGGCAGATTGAACCGGAAGAAGTTGAAGTAGACGAGGACGCTCCTAATGGCCATCATGTCGTAACCGGCCGTTTGGTTGACCGTCTCTTGGGTAAGGAGATTGACTTGATTGCTGAAGGTCCAGAGGGGCTGGGCTCTTTGACGCTGGCTAATGGCATCATGCTGTCTTCCTTCCAGAAGCGCCCTGTTGAGGTGCCAATTGACGGCGATGCTTTCCAATCTCACTTGGACGAACTGATCAAATCCTCTACATTTGTGAAAAAAGTCGTCACAGAGTCTAAGACACAAGAAGATATGTCAGCTTCTTTCGGCAGCAGTAAATAATAAAGGAGAGATAGCCATGCTTAAAGCAAAAATCACTTGTTTCGCCGATGAAATCTCGCAGGATTTGGAAGAACAGTTAGACGTGCTGCAGCAAGAAGGAGTCTCCTATATCGAGCTGCGGAATGTATGGGGCAAAAATGTCTTGGAATTGAATGATGAGGAACTCTCCTCCATTCGTCAAATATTGAAAGAACGCGGTTTTCAGGTATCTTCCATTGCTTCTCCCATCGGCAAATATCCGGTTGCGGAAGAGTTTGGTCCCCAAGTGGAAGCGGTTCAGAAGGCGATTCATGCAGCACACGTGTTAGGAACCCCGTACATTCGTATATTTTCCTACCACCCGCCCGAAAATGCGGATCTCGATACGTGCAGAGACGAAGTGCTGCGTAGAATGAAGCAATTGACGGAGATCGCAGAACAGAACAACGTTGTCCTCATTCTAGAAAATGATAATAACTTGTACGGAACGTCGGATGAACGTTGTTTGGAAATTTTACAGCATTGCGCGTCTGATTCCCTGCGTATGGCTTTCGACCCGGGTAACTTTGTTAAGAATGATATTAAACCGATGCAGGACGCGTATCCGAAACTTCAAACCTATACGGATTACATTCATATTAAGGATGCTACATTCGAACCGAAGCTATTTGTTCCTGCAGGAGCGGGTGACGGAGAAGTGGATGCACTGCTGCTGTCTCTAAAAGAGAGAGGCTACGACGGATTTCTGTCTGTAGAGCCGCATTTGCAGCATTACATGCCGCACGCGAGTAATCCTAAACGTGTTGTCACTGCGGTCCGCGCACTCAAGCAGCTGCTTGAACGGGCGGAATACCAGTGGGAGTAAAGCATTTATAACAAGTTAGAAAAATAGAGCTCAATCCATTATGGATTGGCTCTTTTTTAGATCATGGACTGTTTATAAATCCCGTGGAATAAAGTGAGATAGGCAGCTGAAATCGGGAGGAGTCGAAGGCAGTGACTTATTTCATGTATTCCTATATGGGTTGGAAGCAGCAATGCACGAATGTTCCTATCGTGTTTCCACCACAGCAGCAGGACCGACAACCAGGCTTCGAATATTTGATGAATCCTCGGCCATTATCAGACAATCCGACCTATGTTGGGAGCGGGAAGCTGAGAGATAAGGTGGCGATTATTACAGGTGGAGATAGCGGAATCGGAAGGGCTGTCGCGATCGCTTATGCCAAGGAAGGCGCAGATCTCGCCATCGCCTATTTAGATGAGCACCAGGATGCGGCCGAAACGAAACATATGATTAATCAGCTGGGGCGCCGTTGTTTGTTAATCGCCGGAGATTTAAGACAAGAGGAAAACTGTCTGGCCGTAGTGGATACGACAATTAAAACTTATGGGAAATTGGATATTCTAGTTAACAATCATGGCGTTCAGTATCATCAAAAAAGCATTTTGGATATTACAAAAGAGCAGCTCATGCATACCTTCCAAACGAATATCATCTCGTTTTTTGATATGACCAAAGCCGCTTTGCCGCATCTTCGTGCGGGAAGCGCCATTATTAACACGACATCCGATACCGCTTTCTCAGGCATGGGCATGATGATTGACTATACGGCCACCAAGGGAGCCATTGTTTCCTTTACCCGCTCATTATCCCTCTCGCTTGCCGATCAAGGCATTCGCGTGAACGCGGTAGCGCCTGGGCCGACTTGGACGCCGCTCATTCCATCTGCATTTACGGCAGAAGAAGTAACCACGTTTGGAACCGAAGTGCCTCTCAGGCGCCCAGGACAGCCTTTTGAGCTGGCGCCTGCCTACGTACTGTTAGCTTCAGATGATGCCTCCTACATATCAGGGCAAGTTATGTTCGTGAATGGAGGTTCGATTGTTACTTGATTCGAGACGACAAGATGACAAGAAACGCCTTCTCCGCTACCTGCAAGAAGGCGTTTCTATGAGATTATTTTTTGCCAAGGAAGCCTTCCTTGAAAATATTCAGTAAATATTCAAGCGTTGTCGGATCGCTATACGTGGAAGCTTCCGTATCAATCTCGATGACGTGCTTGTTTTTGACAGCAGGAATATTGTTCCACGTTTCGGTTTTCATGAATGAATTGTTGGCTGCCGAGCTTCTGCTCAGGACAAGATAGTCGCCGGCATAATTAGGGATAACCTCTTGAGAGAGCGCATAGTAGCCTGGGCCAAGGGCATCCTTTTTAACTTTCTCAGGCATGTTTAAACCCATCGCTTGATAGAGGACCTCGGTACCGCGAGCCCAGTTATTGCCGAATACATAGAAGTCCTTGGAATCTGTTTCAATGACGGATACGGTAGCCTGCTCACCGATTTTGGTTTTGATTTCTTTGCCGAGATCTGCCGCACGTTTCTTGAAATCATCGATCCACGTTTGCGCATCTTTTTCTTTATTCAGCAATTTGCCAATTTCAAGCTGTTGGGCCAGATAGTCCAGTTTGCCCCACGTATAGACGACCGTTGGCGCAATTTGTTTTAACTTTTCGATATTTTTCGATTCGGAGCCGGTTATGATGAGATCCGGTTTCTGCTCAATGATTTTCTCAAGTTCATTCTCTGAAACAACAGGGACGCCACTCAGTTTTTCTTTGAAAAGAGGGTTCTTGTTCGTCCATTCGTCGACTCCGACCAATGTGCCGCCTAGCGATAACACGTTCGGCGCATTCGTCAGGGCAACGATACGCTTAGGATTCGCCGGAACCTGAACAGGTCCGGTCTCGGATGCATAAGTCATCGTGCCGGAAGCCTCTTTGGCAGCGGCTGGCGCGTTCGAGCTTTGTGGGGATGCTGCAGGGCTATTGCTCGCCATATGGTTACCGCAAGCGGAAATAGCGAACATGAACACGAAGAGAATAGGTATAAAAAGCTTGTTTTTCATCTTGGAGTCTCCTTATAGGTGGAACTAAACCACACAATAATTGATAATGATAATCGATATCATCTAAACAAATATAGATTCTAGCTGTAAGTTTGTCAACGAGAATCTCATGTTTTAAGCAGCGGCGCGGATCTTCGACTTTTCACTGAAGAAAATGTTGCTTTTTGAAAAACGGATAGAACCTTTGTCGAATGCAAATTTATTAGCAGGGAATGTCGTGTTTTTGGTGAAATTGTTGCTAGGAGCTTACACGATGTGTTCCTTTTGCACGAAATAGAGAGAGGGGTCGTTCGATGTATAGACTATTAATTGTCGATGATGAGCCTAGACATAGGGATGGTTTAGCGAATCTGATCGGGAAATTAAGGCCGGAATACCATGTATTTAAGGCGAAAAATGGAAATGAAGCGCTTGGCCTTATGGCTGACAATCCCATTGATATTGTTTTTAGCGATATCCGTATGCCCCAGATGGATGGCTTGCAGCTGCTCGAACATCTGGATGCCTACGAGAAACCGCCCATTCTTGTCGTATTAAGCGGTTACCGACAATTCGAATATGCACAAAAAGCCATTAGCTTAGGGGTATGCGAATACTTGCTTAAACCTGTTGATGCAGCGACCTTGAAGAATACGTTGGAGAAGATTGAAAGAGAAATAGCCGTCAATCACACGCAGCTGCAAGAAAATGAAAATGCGCTCATGAAGCTCAATCAAACGCTCCCTATTTACAATGATCATCTGATGAATCAATGGGTTGCTGGTCATATCGAGGGGAAAAGTCTATCTGAATTGCGCAAATTACTTCCTCCTATCGAGGCGGGCACTATTCTGCTCACAGAGATCAATGCGTTTAGATCAGCGGATTATATCGATGATTTCCAGGCCAAACAGTTTCTTAAGGGGCAAATAGAGCAAACATTGGGGCCTGCAGCAGGCTCTGTTTCATTTTCCTTGGAGGACAGAAGAAGCATTCTCGTTACCGTCATATCCACCCGTTCATTCGAAATCTGCTCGCCTAAAACGCAGGATAAGCTGCGCGCATGCATTCGACAAATGAAGGAAGACGGATTGGAGATCACCATAGCGCTGGGAAGCCAATGCGAAGATATCATCCTGCAAGCTAAACAAGCCTTCGAAGATGCCAAACGGGCTTTATCGTATCAATTTTTTCTTGGTAGCGCTATCATTCTTTCGTTGGATGAGATTAGACCGGCAGCAAGCGGTAGGGTTCTCACCAAATATCGAGAAGAAGAGGAGCTGCTTGATGCTGTCCGGGAGTCGGATAAAGAGAAAACCGTGCGATTGATCACAGCCATTTTCGAAAAGCAAATCAATGAGGGGCTTCCGCTGCCTGAATCCTTTAAAGAGTTTATTCTGCGTATTGTGCTGCACCTGATCCATCAGTTTAAAGAGGTTATGCTTGAAGATTATTACAAAGATTTATTGCGAAGGGCCGAGGAGACGTTAAAACATAGCCCCTTTTATGCCATGATGAAAACTTCCGTTATCGATATGTTGAGCGAGATGATTGACACGATTCTGAAAACCAGAAATTGGAAAAAAGAAATGATTATCAAAACGTGTTTGCAATATATCGAGGAGCATTATGCCGAGGATTTATTTCTGGAGGCAGTGGCCAGCAAATTTTATTTTAACACGAGTTATTTCAGTCATTATTTCAAAGTAAACACCGGCATTTCGTTCAGCCAATACTTGCTTCGAACACGGCTCAGAAAAGGAAAAGAGCTGCTGGAGGAGACGGATTCCAAAATTTATGAGATATCCAAATTGATTGGTTTTAAGGATACGAAATATTTCAATCGCGTATTTAAAAAAGAATTTGGAGTCACACCTGAGGAGTACAGACGAATTACGGTGAACATTTTCAACGCGAATAAATAAAAAGCGAGTGGATGCGGCAATGAAGAAATATTTGAGACGGCTAGGTCAATTGCTGAGTGAGCTGAGGTTCAGAGACAAATTAACGATTTCTTATATTTTTCTTATTACAGTTCCGGCTGTGGTGATTGGCATTAAATATTACAATACAAGCTCTCAAATTATTCTGGAAAATGCCAGTAAACATATTTATGAAATTGTCAAAAAAGATAATCAAATTATTGATAACAGGCTAAATAAACTGCAAGAAAGCACCTTATCTACCATTTCCAATGTCGAATTATATACACTGTTAAACGCGATGAGCACCGATGATGATATGCAATTAATTCAAATGGACAAGCGGATCAAGGAAATATTAAACCAGTATTTTATTGAAAATGGTGATATATTTTCAGCGAATCTGCTCACGAGCTACTATGCTTTTGGAAGCAACAATGTATCCATTTCTCAGGAGAAGGTGCTGGATTCCAGCGTGTATAAGGATGCAAAGGATGCACAAGGAGGGCTTGTTTGGGTTCCCAATTACGAAGTGTCCGAAATCGTGAAAAGCGGAGAAATTCTGAATAACAATGTGAATAGCTTCTTTGCGGCCGCCCGTACGATCAACAGCACCTATTTCCAAAACGGCTCGATTCATTACATGAGTGAAGGCATCGAACGGCCCGTTCTGTTAATTAATGTAAAAATCGATATGTTTAATAGCGTGTTCGCTGATAGCCTGCCTGTAACGGGGGCCTTTACTTTTGTCCTCTCCCAGGATGGAAGGGTGATCTCTCCCTCGCAATCCAATCACATCAAATCGTACGCAGACTCAAACTGGTTTCAAGACGCGATGCTGCAAAAAAGCGGATCCTCGATCACGACGATTGGCGGCAAAAAGCTGCTGGTCTGCTTCGACCGCATGCAAACGACGGGCTGGATCACCGCAGCCTTCGTGCCGTATGATCAACTGATTGTCAACTTATCGAACCTCCGCACGTATACGCTCTATCTGAGCATCTTTCTCATGGTGTTGTCGGTTATCATTGCCTATTTTCTCTCAGGCTGGTTGACAAATCCGATTAAGAAATTGTTAGTTGCGACTCATTTAATCGGGATTGGTAAATTCACCACGAAGATTCCGGTTGTGTCGGATAAGGAGTTCAGCTTTCTTTTCACCAAATTCAACCAGATGAACGAGAAAATACAGCAATTGATTACCGAAAATTACGAGGTGAAATTAAGGGAGAAAGAAGCGGAGATTATGGCTTTAAATCTGCAACTGAATCCTCACTTTCTCTACAATACGTTAAATATTATTAACTGGATGGCTATTGATAAAAATCAGGATGACATTAGCCGCATGATTATCAGCTTATCCACGATGCTTGAGTATACCGTACATAATAAAAAAGAAGTCGTCCCTCTTCGAGAGGATATGAAGTGGCTGAAAGGCTATTTGCATATCATGAGCACTCGTTATGAAGGTATCTTTGGCGTTCAAATCGAGATTGACCCCTCCTTGGACAACTGCACGGTACCTAAACTATTTCTTCAGCCCATCATAGAAAACTCCATTATTCACGGATTTGAATCGCTTGAGAACGGCGGTATGATTCAAATTATCGGATGGCATAACGAATCGATGGTGCATTTTACTGTGCAGGATAACGGCAAGGGAATGGATGATTCCCAAAGAAAGCATATCATGAAAAACGATTCGGAGCATGTTGGGATTAGCAATATAGACAAACGGATTAAGCTGTTGTTCGGGCAAGAGTATGGAATCGCGATAGACTCCCAAGTCGGCGTAGGTACGAGTGTGCATATTGTGTTTCCATTTCGCAAATTCGAGAGCAGTGTGGACAATTTTTAGTACGGCGTCAATTTTATTGAAAATATAAGAATAGTCCACTAAACCAAAATCTTTCGAATATCCAAGATGTAAGCGCATTCGTTATAGTGGTATTACATAAGTCAAACCTTATGAAGAACCTAGAGCGATAAGGGAGGAAAGCAAATTGTTACAGAAAAAAAGAATGATGAAACGATCTCTCGTGGTTTTGTTTGCATCCATGATAACGCTCACCGGATGTACGACCGGTACGAGTACGAAAGAGGCGGCAGTAACACCAGCGGGAACGACGGCGCCTCAACCAAGCAAAGAAGCTGCTGCAACACCGGAAGCGAAGAAAGAACCCGTTAAATTAAAGTATACCTATTGGGGGAGCCCGCAAGAAAAAACAGCGATCGAGAACGCAACGAAAAAATTCACGGAAAAATATCCTTGGATTACGGTTGATCCCGTGTTCATTCCTGAATCGGATTATGACGCAAAAATTACAGCGATGGTGGCTGGTAATGAATCGCCGGATGCCGGCTATATGCACTCTGAGCTAGGGGAAGCATGGCAAAATGAAGAAAAATTCGTTAACATCAACGATTTGTTCGCAAACGACAAGGAAGTTAAAAAATCGGACTTCCTAGACTATATTTGGTTCAACGGCACAAAACCTAATTACACGTATGCGATAAGTTCAGCCGCAGAATCATTTGCTATTTTCTACAATAAAGATTTGTTTGCAGAGGCAAAAGTGGAGGCTCCTCCTGCGAAGGCTGAAAATGCATGGACGTGGGATCAATTCGTAGCAGCAGCGCAGAAGTTAACACTTGATAAAAATGGTAAAAATGCAGCTGACCCGGGTTTTGATCCTAATAACATCAAACAATTCGGTGTATCTTTTGAAAGCTGGTGGGGGCCGATAATGGCTCAAGTCGTGAATAACGGCGGCGATATCATCTCGAAAGATGGGAAAACATTCGCACTCGACCAACCGGAAGCAATTGAAGCGGTGCAAAGACTTGCAGATCTGATCAATAAATATCATGTTGCTCCATCCCCGACTCAAATGAAGTCGATTCCGTCTCAAGCTGTTGCGCTGCAATCCAAAATCGTCGCAATGAGTATGCATGGACAATGGATCAATCTTGATCTTGGAGCGGCAAAAGTGAACTACGGCATTGGGGCCCTACCGAAGATGAAGCAAAGCATCGCAATGGGCATTAGTGGTGCGAGCGTTATCTACAAATCGACGAAACATTTGGAAGAAACATGGATGCTGACCAAATTCCTGGCTGATCCTGCAGGCGCCATTGATTTGTATAAAGGCGGATTGTGGATGCCAACGATGAAGAAATGGTACACCGATCCTGCACTTGTAGCACAATGGGCGGAAAATAATCCTGCGCATCCGGAAGGCTTCAAAGACGCCTTTATGAACAACTTGTTGAATAATGGGGTGGCAAGCGCCGGTTACTATTTGATGAATTTCGGTAAAGTCACGGATATGACTTTCTCCGCCCTTGACCCTGTATGGCTTGGTAAATCAACGGCGGAAAAAGCGCTCAAAGATTTAGCTCCGAAAGTTCAACCGGAGATTAAAGGCCGATTTGGCGCTAACTAATGACTGAATAGGAGATTAGCAATGGATTTATCGATTAGTCGGCCTTCGTGCCGGCTAATCGAACAAATGATAGCAGGAGAGATAGCGATGGAGATTAGTACTGAGAATAAACTGGCTGTATCGACATCCAAGAAGATGCTGAAAAAAAGAGTCACTCGCGAGCTTTTCAACGGTTTATTGTTTGCTTCTCCCGTACTTTTTGGGTTTCTCATTTTCGTAGTTGGTCCCGTGCTTTATACCGTGTTTCTAAGCTTTACGAAATATAATATTGTCTCCGCTCCTCAGTTTGTTGGACTTGATAATTATGTACACCTGCTTTCAGGCAAAGACGCTTTCTATTATCCAGCCGTCAGGGCTACCTTCTATTATGTCATGATCAGTGTGCCTGCAGGTATCATTTTCTCGTTTTTCATTGCCATCTTACTGAATATGAAAATAAGAGGAAGAACGGTCTTTCGTGCCATATTTTATCTGCCTGTTATCATTCCGCTAGCAGCGTCTTCAATGATCTGGCTTTGGCTGCTGCAGCCGAATTTCGGCGTCGTCAATTTCCTACTTGAAACGTTTCATTTGCCAACATCCTTGTGGCTGTCGTCCGATGCAACCGTGATCCCGACCTTAATTCTCATCAGTTTGTGGACCACTGGAAACATGATCGTCATCTTTCTGGCAGGGCTACAGAATATACCGGCTCATCTGTATGAAGCGCTTGAAGTGGACGGTGGGAACAGCTTTCAAAAATTGGTTTATATTACGGTGCCTATGAGCTCTTCCATTATATTTTTCAATACGGTTATCGGTTTTATCAACGCTTTTCAAACGTTTGTTCAGCCTTACGTAATGACGCAAGGGGGACCTAATAAAGCGAGTTACTTATATGTTCTCTATCTGTTCAGAGAAGGCTTTCAATTTTCGAATTTTGGTACCTCAAGCGCGAGTGCCGTTCTTCTATTCTTGATTATTTTATTGTTCACCTGGGTGTTCTTCAAATTTTCAAAATCTCTTGTGTATTACGAAGGGCAGGAAGACCGCAAATGACAAATAGGAGTTCATTCAAGCTGCTTCTTGTGTATGTCATTTTAGTAATCGGCAGTCTCATTTGCTTATTCCCTTTTTATTGGATGGTTCGCACAGCGATTGTAGATATGGGGGAGATTTTTAAAAGTCCCCCGATCTTTCTTCCAACGACCATTCATTGGGATAACTTTAAGACCGCACTAAGCAGCCATCCATTCCATAGATATTTTCTCAACAGCACAATCGTTACAGGGCTTTCCATTGTTGGTGTCTTATTAAGCAGCTCACTTTGCGCTTACAGCTTCTCCAGAATTAACTGGGTTGGCAGAGACCGAGTGTTTGGCGTCATTCTGACCGGATTAATGCTCCCGTTCTTCGTCGTTATGATCCCTCATTTTATCGGTTGGAAATTATTGAACCTGACGGATTCTTTTGTTCCGTTAATTGCTCCAGCTTGGTTTGGCGGTGGTGTGTTTAACATTTTCTTGCTTCGCCAGTTCTTCATGTCCATTCCGAAAGAGATGGACGAGGCGGCTAAAATCGACGGCGCTAGCCATTTCCTGACGTATTGGAAAATTATACTGCCAATCGGCAAGCAATCGATGATTGTTGTAGGGTTGCTGACGTTTCTGGCCAGTTGGAACGACTACTTGGGACCGCTTGTTTTTATCACAAGCGAGAAAAACTATACGTTGATGCTTGGATTGACCTTGTTCCAAGGAACGTACTCTGCACAGTGGAATTACATGATGGCGGCAACCAGTGTAGTTGTTCTGCCGTCCTTGGTCTTATTCCTCATTGCGCAAAAACATTTGGTAGAAGGTATTGCGATGACCGGTGTGAAGGGATGAACGTTGCATAATCGAATCGCGAAGTTAACTACCTTAAGGGGGTGGTCCTCATGAACGGAATGATCAGCATCATAGATAAGCAAATGTGTAGCAGCAGGCTGTTCATTCCGCTAAGTCATTGTTTAGATGGCAGACAGTAGCTACCAAGGGGCATGTCACGGCTAAAATTCAATAGGAGGTAACAAATGAGAAAGTTCAAAAAATCAATTGGCAGAAAAATTTTGACGACATCATTAGTGTTCTCGTTAGCATCCATTTTCGGCGCATCCGTTTTCGCAGCAGATCCTAATTTTGTGAATAATAATGATCCCGGAATGCCTGTGTTTACGAATGCAGCCGGCAATGTCGTCGTACCTGCTGAACCTGCACCATTCAATGCGAGCAGCAGCCGAATGATGGATATGTATCAAGCGGACCTTGCCGCAGGCGGCACTTCCTACTGGATGGATCGCGTCCTCACGCGGAAAGGGAATGATCCGACAGGCACCTATTTGATGTCACGGGGTAAAGCCTTGTACATGTATACGAATAGTGCCACCGTCATAGGCTTTGGCAATAACATTGCCTATTTTGATTTGCTGAATCAAAAGGGGTACTCGGTTCAGATCCCTGGCGTAACCTTCACGCAGGATGCCAATAAACGCGTACAGACGCCAAGTTACTGGTCTGCCTTTTATAATGCGACGGGATATACGCTGGAAGAGACTAAATTCATTACAGATAATAACGTAGCTATCGACAATGTAACGATTACGAATACAGGCACAACGTCCAAAACCTTTGATTTAACCGCAGATTCACCATTCGCCAAAACGGCATCCAGTGATGGCACGGAGCTTTCCGGTACCTTTGATGTCAGGAATAATTTGACCAAAGTGTATCCAAAATTCAGCGGCACGGGCATGACGGCAAACAACGGGATTTTAACCAGATCCATCACTTTGGCGCCTAATGAGAAAATAACGGTGAAATTCCAAATGGGTTTCATCACGAATGAAATCCCGCAATCGCTTGTTGATTACAATAGATTTAAAGATTATGATGCCAACACCGCTTATCTCACGCAACTTCGTGAATATAACAAATGGTGGGCAGATAACGTTCCGTACATCGATGTAGCGGATGAGAATATCAAAAAGATCATCTATTATAGATGGTGGTTAAGCCGATTTAATTTCCTCGATGCCAATATTCCTGGGAATGACTATCAGTTCCCGATTTCCGTTGAAGGAGCTTTAGGCTACAACAACGCAATCGTATTAACCCAGCCGATGCATATGCAGGATCTAAAATATTTAAGAAGTCCGATTTATTCCTATGGCGATTGGGTGTCAGCGGGCGAAACTTCCAGGGACAGTCTGTTTACAGATAATCCAGGTAAACCTTCCAACTGGAATAACAGCTATTCCCAGTACATTGGGGATTCCGCTTTTCAAACATATGAAGTCCATGGCGGTCAAACGGAAATCCTGAAAAATTTGGCGCGATATTCGGAAAAGGATGCGAAAGGCCAGCTGGATCGTTTCGACACGAACAAAGACGGCGTCATCAATTATGATTGGGGTTCTCTAACAGGGAACGATGCTGATGGCAATGCTTTTCACTATTATGAAAAAAGAGGCAATATTGATCAAAATAGAACTGAGAGCGCTTTCGTGTATGGAAACGCGATGGCTTCAGCCAAAGCTTACCAACTGGCCGGCGATTCGGCAAAGGCAACTGAAATGTTCGCTTTTGCAGATAAGCTAAAGACCTCGTTCTTGTCCATCATGTGGGATGAGAGTTCGAAAATGTTTTTACAAAAGGATTTGTTGACGAATACATTTATTCCATGGAAAGAAGCAAACAATTACTATGCGTTCCAAATGGATGGACTGGTTCCCAAAGATGATCCTAAGTACTTGGAGTCACTTAGATATTGGGGAGACAGCGCCGAATTCCCTGTATTCCCATTCTATACGGCTAACCAGAAGGACAAAGCCTTATCGGTAGCGGCAGGCGTTGGCGGTTCCAATAACTTTGCCAACTTGAATGCATCAGGAAATATTCGACTCTTTACAGAAGTGCTTCGCAAATATCCGAACCAGCCTTACATAACAGCCGATATGTATAAGAAACTGATGTATTGGTTGGGATGGTCAACCGCTTATCAAGGGAATATCAACTACTTGGATAACAATGAGTATTGGTATAACTGGAACCCAACAACGAAACAAATCGGCGGAAGATCCGGCATTCACCACAATATTCTTGGTAATTACAACTATTCAGTCATTGAAGATATTATGGGCCTTGTACCTCGCACAGATGCAACGGTTGAGTTATGGCCTATTGATATCGGTTGGGATCACTTTACGGTGAATAATCTGCGATATCATGGCAACGACGTAACGATTGTCTGGGATAAACCAGGAGATGGAACTACGTACTATCCGAATGTTCAAGAAGGATATTCGATGTATGTGAACGGTACGTTAGTCATGAGAACGGATAAACTGGCTCATCTGGAATGGAATTCTGCGACAGGTGTCGTATCGATCTTAGACGGCAGCGGAGCAGTAGCAGCCGTACAGAACAGCAATACACAAATGAAGAGCGCTATGGATGTTGATTTGAATACGTATGACAGGGCAGCAGACTTGTTCCAGAAGGCCGGTGTGGATTTGACGCCGGAAACAGGCAATGCGGTTAACCTGGCTTTGGATTCAACCATGTCAGCTTCTTATACGCATCCGCAAACCTCAGCAGCAAATGCCAAAACAGGGTTCACGATCAGCGGTAACTTCTTTACTTCTGGTGCGTTTACCGCTAACCCGCCAATTTGGGGGTCGAGAGGATCAACCAACGCGCAAGATTGGTTAGAATCCGATTTGGGATCACCTAAGACATTTGATGATATCAAAATTTATTATTATAACGACAAACCGCAAAGCTTTTACAGAGAGCCATCCATGTATACCGTCCAATACTACGACGAAGCCACATCTGCATGGGTAGCTATTCCTAAACAGTACAAATCGCCAACACTGGCAAACTACAATCACATTCAATTCCCTGAAATTACAGCACAAAAGGTAAGAGTCCTGATGACTCCTAAGCCGGGTTCCAATGTAGGCGTCAAAGAACTTCAAATCTTCCGTACCGGTGTAAAAGCTCCGGAGGTTGTGAATACGCCGCCAGTGGTGACGGTCCAACAAGATACGACGGCGAAAATTCCGTTAAAAGCGAAACTGCTGGTCAATATGACGGATGACGGCCTGCCTAACGGTACGCTGGATACGAGCTGGTCGCTGAAAAGCGGAGTCCAAGGCGGTCAGGCTATCTTTACCAAGGATGCAGCTGGCAATACGATAGCTACTTTTAACAGACCAGGCAGCTATGTCATAACACTTACGGCAACAGACGGTGAATTGTCTACCAAAGTGGATGTCGCCGTGACGGTAGATCCTCTTCCGAATGCGGTGAATGTAGCTTTAACAGCTACGCCATCAACTTCCTTTGTTTCAACTTGGGAAAATCTGAATGCAATCAATGATGGTTATGATCCGACCAGCTCCACCGATAAAACAGGCGGCGCTTACGGAAACTGGAATAGCAGCCCTAAAACACAGTGGGTTGAGTACACGTGGGGAACACCGGTGAACATTTCGAAATCGGATGTTTATTGGTGGACAGATAACGGAGGTATTCTGGCACCTACGGACAGTAAGCTTCAATACTGGAATGGCACGCAATATGTGGATGTTCCAAATGCAGTGGGGAATGGTGTTGCACTCAACAAATATAATACAACGACGTTCTCACCGATTACGACGACGAAGCTGCGCATGACCGTTACAAGAGGCACGCAATGGACGGGAATTTTGGAGTGGAAGGTTTACACGACGCCAACAACAAGTGTGAAACCTGTGAAAGTAAGCACACTTCATGATGTACTGCCTGTCCTTCCGCCGACCGTTACGAAAGTTTTCGAAGATGGATCGACGGCTGCTGCAAGTGTCATCTGGGATGTTGTGACGCCAAGTCAAGTCGCAACGCCAGGAAGCTTCACGGTAAAAGGTACCGTTGAAGGAACAAATATTGAAGCTGAAGCTACCGTATATGTACGTGTAACAAATGAGGTAACGATTAACAGCATACCGGATGAGAATATTTCCATCACGGCTGGGCAACCTCTCGTATTACCATCGGTGATCGAAGCTTATTATAACGATGGCTCGGTTGATAATATCAACATCAAAGTCACATGGGATGCGTACGATCCGAATCTGTTGAATCAACCTGGAACCTTCACCATTCTTGGTACAGTACCAGGCAGCTCGGTAAAAGCCAAAGCCAATGTGACGGTGTATCCAAGGACGATTACCTCTCTAACAACGGCAACGGCTACAACGGCAGTTGGCGTAGCGCCGGTATTGCCGCAAACGGTAACAGCCGTATTCGATAACGGTACTACCGGTCCTGTCAATGTCGTCTGGAGCATAACGCCAGAACAATACGCAGCTACGGGAACAGTTACGCTTAACGGTACTGTCCAAGGCACAAGTATTGTAGCTCACCTGACGCTAACGGTCACGGCGAAAGCTATCACGAGCATTGCTCCGGTCAATGTAACGACAACTCCGGGAACAGCTCCTGTCCTGCCGAGTGTCGTAACGGCGACGTATAGCGACGGAACAACGGCCACTGTAAACGTCGTTTGGTCATCTATTGACCCAGCGCAATATGCGGCAGCCGGAACGTTCAGTGTCAATGGAACGATTGCTGGAACATCGGTTAAAGCAGTCGCCAATGTGACGGTACTTGCACCTCAAGTAACTTCATCTACATTGATTGGCCCTGAAGCTGTGAATCAGGCTCAATTGTTTGACTTGACCGTTGGAGTAAGCAGCGTGCAATCAAGCTTTACGACGATGGATGTCATTGTGAAATACGACCCTGCTAAGCTGGAATTTGACACGGTTACAAGCGGGAATGCCGTCTCCTTGGCAGAAAGTGCGATTAGCAACCTGAAAGGCAACTTTAAAGTGCTGGGTACTGCCGTCAAAGCCCAAAAAGGTGAAATTCGGGTGATCATGGCTAGCGAAGGTACAAACAATGCCATTAGCAGTCCGGGCGATTTATTCAGCCTTCATGCCAAAACAAAAGCAAGCGTTGAACCGGGCATCACGACGGTATCGTTGACGGGCTTTAAAGTTTCTTATGAAGGATCTGAAACAGGAGTCCCTGGTGCTTCCCTCAATATCCAAATTAACGTTGTGGATAAAGCTGATTTGATTACAGCCATTGCTGCTGCTCAAAGTAAATATGACAGCGCAGTTGAAGGTACTCAGGTTGGTCAATATCCGAGCGGTTCCAAAGCCACATTGCTGGCAGCTATTACTCAAGCATCGGCAGTAAGCAATAACCCTTCATCCACGCAAGCTGAAGTAGCTGCTGCGCTGAATGAGCTGAACGCTGCTGTCACTGCATTTAATAACTCTGTCATTACGGAAACAGATCCAGAACCAGGTACAGTTGATAAATCTCAATTAGCTGATGCTATTACTGCAGCACAAAGCAAGCTGGATGCAGCGGTAGAAGGCAACAAACTCGGCAAGTATGAGACTGGTTCGAAAGCGGTTCTGCAAGCAGCGATTGCAAGTGCTCAAGCTGTTCTTGACAAGTCCTCTTCGAGACAGCCGCAAGTGGATGCAGCAACGGCTGCATTGAATGAGGCCGTAGCAACATTCGCGACTAAGTTCATTACACTTGTTCCTGGTGCAACGAAAATTACGATTAATGACTTGTCCATCGTTGCTAAGTACTACGGCACTAAATCTGGAGATGCAAATTGGAACGAAATCGAAAAAGCAGATATCTACAACAATGGTGAAATTGACATTCAAGTCCTAGCAGCCGTTGCCAGAATGATTATTGACGATTGGATGCTGGAAAACTAATTCTTAGAATCGGGGAGGCGGCGGCTTACAGCCCCTCCCCGATCCTTATAGAAAGGAAGAATCGGCTTAATGACTCGCAAACTGTTTTCATTTAGCTTAGCTCTTCTGCTATTCACTACCTGGTTGCTGCCACAAACATTGCTGGCGGCGGATTCTCCTTCTTTTTTCCTTGAGATGAGCGACAAAACAAACGCAGGCAAAGAGGTACAAGTTACCGTTAAGGGTAAAAATTTGACGGACGTGTTTGCTTACGAATTCATTTTGCAATTTGATTCCAAGCGCCTGTTATTTAAAGACGGCAAAAGTGCGATATCCGGCTTTACTGTCAGTCCGATTATAAAGGGTGACCAGCTAACTTTTGCTCATACGAAGGTTGGACTTTCACCGGGGCAGAGTGGAGATCTCACGTTCTTCACGCTTAACTTTGAAGCCATTGAAGAGGGGGACGCCCTCATTCAGATAAAAGACGTGAAGTTAATTGACTCCGATTTGAAGATGACTACGCAAAAAGCAGAAACGCTGGCAACTATACAGATCGGCCAGATCCTTCTGACGGACATTGATCAGCACTGGGCGGAAGCTGCCATTCGGAGAGCCGTCAGTCTTGGTATCGTCAAGGGGTATGAAGACGGTACGTTCCGTCCGGAGCGTCCAGTATCACGCTCTGAGTTTGTCACGATGTTGATGCGTGCATTAAAACCTCCTGCAAGTGATAGTAAAGATCTGGCTTTTGCCGATGTCGATGTGATTCCGCAGTGGGCGAAAGAGCCTTTATCGGCAGCGGTGAAACAGAATGTCATTAACGGTTATGAAGATAACACGTTCCGTGGCGATAACCAGATTACCCGTACTGAAATGGTAACGGCTATTGTTCGTGTGCTCGGATTAAATGAAGAGGCCACCGAGAATACGTCCTTTGCGGATTATGAGTCGATTCCGGCTTATGCCAAAGGATTTGTTGCCGCAGCCCTTAAGGCCGAATTAGTGCAAGGGAAAGAAGACAATGCCTTCGCTCCTAATGATCCTACCACGCGAGCGGAAGCAGTAACATTAATCCTTAGAATGCTGGACATGAAATGATCATTGTTTAAATAGAAAGGTGATGGATCGTGAAACTTTTGACTAAAGTATGTTCAGCATTCCTGTCTTTCGTGATTGCGGCTCCTTTACTTGCATCCACTGGAACTGTTCTGGCTGCCGATCCTGTCGATTACCAACTGGATATCAACGCAGCGCAGCGGGGAGCTACGATAAGCCCGAACTTGAACGGCCTATTTCTGGAGGATATTAACTACGCCGGTGACGGAGGGTTGTATGCCGAGCTGGTTGAGAATCGTTCCTTCGAATTTCTTTCTGCGACGGGAAGTACGGCGAATTCGACACCGGCCCCACTTTTTGCCTGGAAATTGATACAAACTGGAGCGGGTGTCGGCACGATTACCGCACTAAAAACAAGTCCGTTAAATGCGAAAAACCCAACGTACCTGCAGCTGTCCGTGACTGCGCCGGGTGATGGTGTTGGCATTTCCAATGATGGTTATGATGGTATGGCCATTAAGAATGGCGACAATTACGATTTCTCCGTATACTTGCGCAGCAGCGATGCGTTAACGGAACCGGTCACGGTCAGTGTCATGGATCCGTCAGGGACGCAATCCTATGGCGAAGCTCAAATTGCAGGCTCTGCAATCAAGGGCACATGGAATAAGTTGACGGCAACGATTCAGGCTACAGGATCTGCAACCAATGCCAAGTTATTTATCAAAACAAAAAATACCGGTCGAATTGATATCGATATGGTCTCGCTATTCCCTCAGAAAACATGGAAAAATCGTCCTGGAGGGCTTAGAGCCGATCTGGTGCAAATGCTTGCGGATATGAATCCCAAGTTTCTAAGATTTCCAGGCGGAGCCATTGTCGGCGGTAAAAACATGTCCAATGCGTACAACTGGAAAAACACGATTGGGGATGTAGCGGAACGCCCAAATAACATTAATTTCTGGTCAACGGCCAACCGAGGTGAGAAAGGGGCGGCGCTAACCCAAAATCAATCGGGTGGTTTAGGCTTCTACGAATACTTCCAATTGGCAGAGGATCTGGGCTCGGAGCCGCTGCCGGTTGTTAACGTAGGCATGGTTGAGCAATTTCTGGTCGGCGGTCCCAACACGCCGTTGAGCGAGATTCAGCCCTATATCCAGGATGCGCTTGATCTCATCGAATATGCCAATGGCGATGCTTCCACGGAATGGGGCGCTAAGCGCGCTGCGGCTGGACATCCGGCTCCGTTCAATCTGAAATATATGAGCCTTGGCAACGAACATTGGGGACAGGATTATTATGATCGATATCCTTTGTTCTACGATGCGATTAAAGCCAAATATCCGTATATGAATCTCATTTTTTCAACGGGTGGCAGTGCGGACGTTGCTGCAGGCTGGAATTGGATGAACGACCCAAGTAAAGGAAAGGGCCGAGCGGAAGTCATCGATGAGCACTATTACACGAACGCCTCCTTTATGCTGAACAATACGAACAGATACGATAGTTACGACCGTAATTCCAAGCAGGTATTTGTCGGCGAATATGCGGTTAAAAACGATGCGGGTTCCGCCAATAATGGCGATGGGAATACTGGCAACTCGATGAAAGGCGCTCTTGCCGAAGCGGCGTATATGACGGGACTTGAGCGTAATGGGGATATTGTGAAGTTTGCCTCGTATGCGCCAACCTTTGCCAAGCTTGGAAGCGCAGGCGGAAATACGTATACGCAGTGGTGGCCTGATCTCATTTTCTTTAATAATTCGAAAGTCTATGGGACGACATCCTACCAGGTTCAGAAGTTATTCAGCAGTAACACGAGTAAAAGCTCTTATGTACTGCCTAGCACCCTATCCAAACCTAACGCGAGCGCCTTAGCAGGCGTATACTCGGCAGTCAGTAAGGATCTATCCACTGGGGATATTGTTGTGAAACTAGTAAACAACTCCAGTGCTGCGCAAAACACTCGTATTCATTTGGATGGGATCAACGCAGCCAACCTGTCGCTGGAAGGAACGGCAACGGTACTTGCTGCTAACGCTTTGACCGACGAGAATTCGTTAGCGAATCCAACAAAAGTTGCCCCGCAAACACAGGCTATCTCTGCAGTAAGTCCACTATTCGACTATAGCTTGCCTAAATATTCGGTGACGGTTTTGCGTTTGCACACAACAGGAGAGAATCCGTTAGACATCCTTAGTATTCCTTGTATTACCTTGGATGCTGTTGTGAACAAAGCACCGAAATTACCAACGACTGTAACAGCGATACTTAAAAATGGCACGACGACGAAAGTAACGGTTACTTGGGATCCAGTCGATGTCTCGAAGTTCTCTACAGTAGGCAATGTCTTTATCGTTAATGGCGTAGTCCCAAGTACATCTGAGAAAGCGATGGCGATCGTAACGGTCATTGGAACGCCGTCGTTAACAAGCATTGATCCGGTTTCCGTCTCCACGCGAGCTGGCGTAGCACCTTTCCTACCAACGACCGTGAAAGCTAACTATTCGGATCAGAGCAATGATTATGTTGGCGTCACATGGGAACAGCCGGATGCAACGAAATATGCGCAAGCGGGTACGTTCACCGTGGAAGGAGCGGTTGCAGGCACGACAATAAAAGCCGTTGCGAATGTGACGGTAACACCGGGTCCTGCAGCAGGAACAGACTTAATGCTCTGGTACAAATTTGACGAGGGCAGCGGAACGACGCTTACCGATTCGTCCAATAAAGGGAATACCGGAACGTTAAAAACAACTTCGGGAGGTTCAGCCACTTGGGTGGCAGGAGGGCATGACGGCGCAGGATTGAACTTGAACGGCGGCAAAATTGACGCCGGTACGAGCCGAGATTTGCAGCCGGCGGATATTACCGTCTCCTTCTGGTTCAAGCGCACAGCCAGCATCAGCGGTGAACAGGTCGTCGCATGGTTCAAGCCGAATGGCAATTATGCGGGACAGGGCTTTTTCATCACCTTCAATGGCGCGATTATTATGATGATTGACGGCACGAACCTGTTCAAGGTGGCCCAAGCACCAAATACTTTCTTCCCACTAAATGAATGGACGCATGTCGCGTTTACGTTTAACTCGGTTACCAAGCAAGGCGCTATTTATAAAAACGGCACAGCCCAGCAGGTGGTTGTTGAGGGAGCGCTAACTGGCATTACGCCTACGGCTGACCCTAAATTAATCGGCGTTAGCGGTTATTCGGACGGCGCACCGTTAAAGGGCGGAGTGTTGGATGATTTCCAAATTTATAATCTGGATAAGAGTCCACAAGAAGTTCAGACCATCTATCAAGGGAAGCAAATTGCAAGCATTAACGAGATCAACGTTACGACGGAAGCGGGAACAGCTCCAGTATTACCGACTGTTGTAACAGCGGTGTATAGCGACTCCTCAACATCGCCCGTAAATGTCACGTGGGATGCCGTTGATCCATCCAAGTATGCGCAAGAGGGCACATTCATTGTAAATGGTACGGCTCAAGGTACAGCAGTCAAAGCAAAAGCGAATGTTACGGTCGTTTCAGCAGGCGTCACAGCAGCGACATTAACGGGACCTTCTTCCGTTGGCAGCGCTCAGGCTTTTGATTTGAGCATTGGCGTGAATAAACTGCGCACCAGCTTCATGACATTGAATATGGTGCTCAATTATGACCCAAGCAAAGTGCAATTCGAAACAAAAACGAATAGCAACGGCACGCTTTCCTTGGCAGACAATGTACTGAGTCCTGCGAAAGCTAATTTCCGAGTGCTGGATACAGGTGTAAAAGCGGATAAAGGCCAAATTATGATTCTTATGGCCGGTGAAGGAACCAATAATGAAGTCAGCGAGTCAGGTCCGCTGTTAACTGTACACGCTCGTGCGCAAGCCGTAAGCGATACGGTCACAACTAGCGTCTACATCTCTGACTTTGAAATATCTAAAGACGGTGTGGGCAGAGCGGTAGAAGGCGCAACTCACGCGTTTGAAATCACCGTAGACAGACAAAACGTGGATACATCGCTACTAAACGCGGCCATATCGCAAGCTCAAAGCAAATTGGATACGACAAAAGAAGGCACGACCATCGGTACGTATCCGGCAGCAGCGAGATCAGCCTTGCAGGCAGCAATTAACAGTGCACAAGTAACAGCGAACAACGCATCTTCGCAAAATCAAGTGGATGCAGCGGTCGTCAGCTTGCAAGCTGCTGTACAAACTTACATCACCACTTTCATCACATTAATTCCGGGTCAAACAAGAATTACGCTGAATGATTTGTCGTTAATTGCCAAGTATTACGGAACGACGTCTTCAGATGCCAACTGGCCTCTGATTGAGAAAGCCGACATCTACCATAATGGCGTTATTGACATTCATGCACTGGCGGCAGTAGCAAAAATGATTCTCGATGACTGGTTAAACGAGGAATAGTTAATTGCACGAAGGCAGACCTGTCATCCTTGGATGACGGGTCTCGCTGTGATTTCTAAGGATGATACTATGAATAGTAAAGGGGAGCCTTTCCATGACATTATCGATCGCAAGACCTGTTCCATTGAAACAAATCCAGATTACGGATGATTTCTGGTCCGAGTATATTCGATTGGTTCGTGAAGTTGTTGTTCCTTATCAGTGGGAAGCGTTGAATGATCGAATTGAGGGGGCGGAGCCAAGCCATGCGATGAAAAATTTCAAAATTGCGGCGGGTTTGGAGACCGGCGAGTTCTATGGGATGGTTTTTCAAGACAGCGATGTTTCGAAGTGGCTTGAAGCCGTGAGTTACTTATTGGAGACAAGGAAAGACCCGGAACTGGAACAATTGACTGACGAGGTTATTGATATTATTGTCCTGGCTCAGCAGAAAGATGGGTACTTAAACACCTATTTTACGCTCAAAGAACCGGAGAACAGATGGACGAATCTTGCGGAGTGCCATGAGCTTTACTGTGCAGGCCATTTTATTGAAGCAGCCGTTGCTTATTACAACTCGACAGGGAAAGAAAAGGTGCTCGAAGTAGCTTGCCGTCTAGCCGATTGCATCGACCAGGTGTTTGGGCCTGGACCGGATAATTTGAACGGATATGACGGGCATCAAGAAATTGAATTAGCGCTGGTTAAGCTGTACAATGTCACACAGAATGAAAGATATTTGAGATTAAGTCAGTTTTTTCTGGACGAAAGAGGGAAAGAGCCGAGTTTTTATGAAATGGAGTATCAGCGCCGCAATGGGAAGGTCCATTTTCCAGCGTTAGATATTGTTCATGATCGGGCCTACAGTCAAGCCCATAAACCGATTCGAGAGCAGCACACGGCAGAGGGGCATGCGGTGCGTGCCGTTTATATGTGCACGGGGATGGCCGATGTAGCGGCGCAGACAGGGGATGCGGAACTGCTTGAAGCTTGCCGTCGATTATGGAGGAATATTGTCAGCAAACGGATGTACATAACGGGAGCAATTGGCTCAATGGAGTACGGGGAGTCATTTTCGCTGGATTATGATCTGCCTAACGATACCGCTTATGCGGAGACTTGCGCCTCGATCGGCTTGATTTTCTTCGCACAGCGCATGCTGCAAATGGAGGCCAAAAGCGAGTACGCGGATGTCATGGAGCAAGCGCTCTACAATACCGTGATCAGTGGGATGTCGCGCGACGGGAAACGGTTTTTCTACGTGAACCCATTAGAGGTATGGCCGGATGCCATCGGTAAAAATCACACGGTGAACCATGTGAAGGCAGAGCGTCAAGGATGGTTCGGGTGTGCGTGCTGCCCGCCGAATATTGCGCGTTTGCTCGCTTCGTTAGGCCACTATGTGTATAACATTCAGGGGCGAACGATTTATGCGAACTTGTACATCGGCAATCAAGCGACTTTGCAAATAGAAGGGCAGCAGGTAAAGATTGAGCAGCAATCTCAATTTCCTTGGAATGGACTCGTACGCTTTCACATTGACGTTGAGCGGGAGACGGAATTTACCTTAGCGCTCCGAATACCGAAATGGTGCCGGGAAGCGAAGCTCGTCGTTCAAAATGAACTCATTTCACTTCCTGATGTTTGTGTAGATGGCTATGCCTATATCCATAGAAAATGGCAGCCAGGCGATCGCGTAGAACTGGATCTGGCCATGCCGGTCAACCGGATGACGGGTCATCCGCAGGTGCGAGAAACCATTGGCAAAGTTGCGCTTCAACGTGGACCGCTGGTGTATTGCATTGAAGAGGTGGATAATGGACCGAATCTGCATCAAGTTCTTTTGCAGCGGCAGTCGGCCTACGAGCTTCAATTCGAGCCTGATGTTGTTGGAGGCCTTCAGACCATTTCGGTTCCTGCCTATCGGTTAGCATCCAGCGAGTGGGGAGACCAATTGTACATGACCAGCGCAGAAACCCCTCTGGAAGAGGTCAATTTGAAGTTTATTCCGTATTATGCGTGGGCCAACAGGGGGCGTGGTGAAATGTCCGTCTGGGTAAAAGCGTAGCGATTGCCGGCTAATCCGCCGGTTTTCCTGTGCAGCTCCCGACATGATATAATGAACCCGATTAACAGCAGGAGATGATCGTCGGATGGGGTTCGCGAAAGTTTATTTAGCCTACTTGAAAAATAATTTATTCATGAGACTGCTGCTCCTGTTTTCACTCATTACGATTATTACGATTATTTCCTTTTCTTTTTACATGTATCACTCGATGTCGCAAGCCGCGATCAACCGGGAGCTGGATATACAAAAGAAGGCCATGATGAACGTTAATAATTATTTGGGACAGAAGTATGACGCGGCGCAGTCCATTTTATTCGGGTTATATCGGGATAGTTCGCTGGCCGCGGGCGTATCCTTCATGCTGCAGCATCCGTTTCAAGAATATGTGCAGCATAGCCTTGAACAAAATAATTTGGGTGGAAACAGCACATGGAATGATGGTTTGGAGTATTTCAAAAACCACTTGGAAGATGACGAGGATATTCGCAATATCATGTTGTACAGCGTGGAGCAGCAGGACTTGTACGTTCTGAGCCACAACCGGCCGATGAGGCTCATATCCGCGAACGCGGCGCACTCGTATATTCCGGAAGTGATGGCGCTCGACAGCAAGAGTGTCACGCTTCCGAATATTTGGGTGCGCGAAGCCGCGGATCAGTGGGATAACCATCTATATGCCGTGCGGACGCCGATCAATGATAAACAAACGTTGAAAAACATCGGTCAACAGCTTGTTTATTTCAGTTCGGACAGCATTTGGAAAGTGTTATCCGATGAGCAGAAGGATCTGAAAGGGGCGATTCTCGTCCTGTCGTCAGAAGGCGGCGTCCTTTTCGACTCCTCAGATCAGTATTATGGCAAGCTTTATCCATACATGGATCAAGTGAATGCGATGTATGAGCACAGCGAGATGAATAATAACAATTATGTGACGAAGCTTACGCAAAATAAAGGTGATTTTATCGTCGTCGGCCTGATGCCCAAAGAGGAGCTTTCCGCTTCTTCGTGGCGGATCGGGAGCACGATTTTTTCAATTAGTGCCATATGTATTGCTATCGCGATCTTGCTGCCCTCGTTGGTCGTGCTGAATGTCGCCAAGCGAACGAACCTGATTATCCGCTTCACCCGGAAGGTCAAACAAGGCGATTTGACAGCACGGATTCAGGACAGTCGGGAGGACGAGTTGGGCCAGATTTCCCGCAGCTTTAACGAGATGATCGATGAGTTGAACCAATATATCGACCGCGTATATAAGGCGGATATTAAGCAGAAACATACGGAATTAACAGCGCTGCAAGCTCGTGTGAATCCACACTTTTTATACAATACACTGGAAGTGATCCGCATGCGGGCGATATCCCAAGGCGCTCATGACGTTGGCGAAATGATCTACAGCTTATCAGCGTTATTTCGCAGTTTTGTCCAGCAGAAGAAAGTGTACACGTTGAAGGATGAGCTGGAAGCCTGCCGTTTGTATTTGGAGCTGTTTCAGATTCGCTACAAAGATAAATTTACGTACACAATCGAATGGGATCGGAAGCTCGCTCCTCTTCGCATTATGAAAATGTCGCTGCAGCCTATTATTGAGAACTACATCGTGCATGGGTTGCGTAATGAGAGCAACGATAACAAGCTGCAAATTCGAGTCCATCAAATGGACGAATTCCTGCACGTTCAAGTGACAGACAACGGCAATGGGATAGCACCAGAACGTTTGAAAGAGATTGAGCAGCGCCTGCAAATGGAGGAGTCGGAAGACGAATCGTTTGGTCTGCGGAGCATTCATCAACGACTGAAGCTTCTCTATGGAAGTAAATACGGCATCGAGCTGCGAAGTTCGCCAGGGCATGGAACGACCGTAGATGTCTGGCTGCCTGCAGACGGCGGGAAGGAGGATTACGATGTTTAGGGTTTTTATCGTGGATGATGAACCGTTTATTGTAGAAGGATTGTACGACATTATCGACTGGGCGGAAATGGGGCTGGAGATTGTTGGACATGCCGGCAACGGTCAAAAAGCGCTGGATGCTTTACAGGAAACGACCGTGGACATCCTCTTGACGGATATCTCCATGCCTGTGATGAATGGGTTGGACTTGATTCGGGGTGCCCGGATTCACCACCCGGATCTGAAAGTCATCGTGCTCAGCGGATTCGATGAATTCAGTTATTTAAAAGAAGGCATGATGCTGGGCATCGAAAACTATCTGCTGAAGCCTATCAATATCAAAGAGCTCAAAGCAACTCTGCACAATACAGTTGAGAAGCTGAATTCTACGAAAGAGACCCGGCTGGTTCAAGCGTACAGCAAGCAAATTCTGAAAGACAACACCTTGCAGCGCTGGCTGACGCACCAGATTGGGCCGACGGAATTCTACGAACGAGCGGAATTACTGGGCTTCAACCTGGATTGCCCGTATATGGTAGTCTCCGTATTGCGGACAGAAGCCAATGGCGCGGAGGTTTTTGAGGTACTCTCACAGCGAGTGGAGGAACATGACGGGTTGACGTCCTTCTACGATATGGATGGCGACATCGTGCTGCTTGCGGTTATGAATGATGCGGAACGCGGCAGAAAAGCATTGAAGGATTTGCTTCGACAATTCCAAATCGATCTGCATGACCGTTTACTCCGCATCACGGTAGGCAGTGTTGAACAGCTTCCTGAACAAACAGGAGAGAGCTATGCAAGCGCGAAGAAAGCACAGGAGTATTTCTGGGTATATCCGGAGCTCTTTCTGATTGATGTTAGCGACTTAGCGTTCCATGAAGGCCATCCTAAGGTAGATTTCTCGATTATTGACTGGGCTAGTTATGCCAAACTGATCGTGGCCAAAGATCTGGAACATTTAAAGCCGCAAATTCAGAGTGATTTCAAGCGGATTCAGGCGCTGCCGGGAATTGCCCCGCAGCATTTTCAAGATATTGCTTTTGAGATGGTCATTCATTTCAAAATGGAGCTTAAGGCGATCCGCCACACCGAGGAACAGGACGTATACAATCAAGCTTTTCAACAAATCAGGAGCTCGGTGACGCTTGACGATTTGGAAAAGGCGATTCTGGAAGTTGCCGAGATGACGGTCGGATTATTAATCTCTGACGTTCGAAGTCCGATCGTGCAGCAAGTATTGAAATATATTCACGAATCGTACGAGGATGAGCTTTCTCTCAAAATGTTAGGCGCCCACTATCATATTCATCCGGTTTATTTAGGGCAGCTGTTTCACAAAGAAATTAACGAGTCTTTTACGGAATATATCAATCGGTACCGGATCGAGAAGGCCAAGGAAATGCTTAAAACAACCCATTTGAAAGTTCATGTCATTGCCAAAGATGTGGGCTATTGGGAAGTCGGTTATTTCTATAAACAGTTCAAAAAGTATGTGGGAATATCCCCGACCGATTATAGAGGACTGCTCTAGGGTAAACTGGAGTGCAGTCCTTTTTTTGTTTTTTCTTTGATTTGTACATGCTTACATTTAATTTATCGTCTATTTGTAAATGCTTTCATAGGTTACTGTAAATATAGCCCCTCGGGCGTTATACAATAGAGCACTGAACAGGGAGGATACACACAGATGAGCAAGATTAAAAAACGATGGACTGCGACACTTGGACTAACGCTTGCAGCTTCAATGGTACTTAGTGCATGTGGAAGCAAAGATGCTAGCGATACGAATGGGGCGGGAACGCCAGATAAACCGGTAGAGTTGATTTGGTACACAATCGGGACGCCGCAAAAAGACGTTGACCGCGTGATGACGGAAGTTAGTAAATACACAGCTCAGAAAATTGGCGTAACTGTGAAAATGAACATGATCGATTGGGGCGACTATCCGCAAAAGATGCAGGTCATGACCGCTTCCGGTACCCCTATGGACATTATGTTCACGTCTTCATGGGCATTTGACTATGTGCAAAACGCGCGTAAAGGCGCTTTCAAATCTATTGATGATCTTCTGCAAAAAAATGGACAAGGGATTGTCAAAGCATTGGACCCAGCTTTCTTGAACGGCTCTAAAGTTGACGGCCACAACTATGGTGTTCCAGCCAATAAAGAGCTTCCGGCACAAGACGTATGGCGTTTTAACAAAAACCTGCTTGATAAATACAACTTGAAAATCGATAACGTAAAATCCATCGAAAGCTTGGAGCCATTGCTGAAAACGATCAAAGAAAAAGAGCCGAATGTGTATGGCTTAGCCGTGGACAAAACGTTCATGCCATATGTTCCTTATGACTATGTCATTGAAAAAATGCCGATGGCTGTGAAAATCGACAACCCGGATTACAAAGTCGTCAACATTTTGGATACTCCGGAAATGAAGCAAGCGCTTCAAGCGATGAACAAATACTACAAAGCGGGCTACATCCCGACGGAAGCGGCAACGCTTAGCTCTTTGAACGATGTTCAAGTGACGGGCAAATGGTTTGCGGACAAAGCGACCAACCAACCTTTCGCAGATAACCTATGGTCCGCGAGTTATGGTTATCCTGTTGTTTCCACGCAAGCAAGCCCAGCTTTGATTTACAACTGGTCCGTGATGGGTTCCATGCAAGCGATCTCAGCCAATTCCAAATATCCTGAGAAAGCGATGGAGTTCCTGAACTTGCTGAATACCGATCCGGTTCTGCGCAATATGGTTGATTCCGGTATCGAAGGCGTTCACTACAAAAAGCTCGATAACGATAAAATGGAAAACCTGCCGGATTCCAAAAATTACGATATGCCAACTTTCTCTCTTGGAAACGTTCTACTGACATACAAAGACAAAAAAGATCCTGAGAACAAGTGGGAAGAATTCAAAAAGTTTAATGACACGGGCGTACCTGCACCGCTTCTTGGCTTCAACTTCGATCCTTCGAAAGTAACAGCTGAAATCGCTGCGGTTCAGAACGTGAAAGAAGAGTTCTGGGCGACATTGATGACAGGTACCGTTGATCCTGATAAATTCATTCCTCAAGCTAATGAGAAGTTCAAAGCGGCTGGTCTGGATAAAATCATCGCAGAAGCGCAAAGTCAGATTGATGCTTGGAAAGCGGCAAACAAAAAATAAATTCGGATTTGGATTAGGCGAATGCCACGCATTCGCCTGATCTTTTTAATCGCAAACGTGAGGGGTGATTTTATGAATAGAATAGGAGCATTTCTAAAAGATGTTAAACAAAGCAAAGTGCTGCTGCTCATGGCATTGCCGGCGACGCTTTGGTTCCTGTTCTTCTCTTATTTACCGATGGCGGGCATGGTGATTGCGTTTAAGCAGTATCGCTATAGCCGAGACGGTTTTTGGGCAAGTATTATGGAAAGCAAATGGGTCGGATTGCAAAACTTCAAGTTTCTTTTCAGTACAAATGATGCCTATATCATTACGCGAAATACACTGCTGTACAATATCGTATTTATTGTTGCAGGACTGGTGCTTTCCGTGGCGTTAGCCATTGTCTTATCGGAAATTGCCAACAAGAAGTTGGCGAAACTGTACCAAACCGGGATGTTCCTGCCTTACTTTTTATCCTGGGTTATTGTAGGTTACTTCGTATTTAGTTTTCTTAGCTTTGATAAAGGGATGCTGAATCATATTCTTTCGGCGTTCGGAGTCGATCCGATCCGTTGGTATAACGATAAAACGTACTGGCCTCTTATTATTATTTTCGTCTATCTATGGAAATCCGTAGGTTATAGCAGTGTTGTTTATTTGGCCGCTATCATGGGGATTGATAAGTCCCTTTATGAAGCTGCGATGATTGACGGTGCCAGCAAATGGCAGCAAATTAAGCACATCACATTCCCGATGCTGAAGCCGCTGATGACGATTCTGACGCTGCTCGCGATCGGGCGTATTTTCTACGCAGATTTCGGATTATTTTTGCAAGTGCCAAGAGATTCAGGAACGCTATATTCGGTAACGAATGTTATCGACACTTATGTTTATCGCGGCCTCAAATCTACCGGTGAAATCGGGATGAGTACGGCAGCAGGTCTCTATCAATCTGTTATTGGTTTCATTCTCGTTATGACATCCAACTATATTGTTCGAAAATTTGATAAAGATAATGCATTGTTCTAAAGAATGGCAGGGAAAGGAGGAACTTCAAAATGATAGCAAAACCGATGAAAAATCGTGATTTTCATAAATTGCCGCCAGCGCTAAATATCCTGTTTAACCTCGTTGCAGGGATCTTTGCTTTGGCATGTGTGTTTCCATTTCTATTTGTAACGATCATTTCATTTACGGATGAGAAGACGCTAAGCGCGAACGGGTATCGAATCTTTCCTGAAAAGTGGAGTCTAGAAGCTTATCGCTATTTGTTCAAAGCGGGCGATCAGCTGCTCATGTCTTATGGGGTTACGATTCTAGTAACAGTTGTTGGTACAATTGTCAGCTTGATATTGACGGCTACGTTTGCTTATGCGATTTCAAGAAAAAGCTTTAAATTCCGCAATTTTTTCGGTTTCTTCGCCTTTTTTACAATGTTGTTCAATGGCGGCCTCGTGCCGACTTATATCGTTGTTACGCAATTAATGGGGCTTAAGGATTCCTTGTGGGCCCTTGTATTGCCGCTTGCCGGTAATGCCTTCTACATGATGATTATGCGGACATTCTTCAGTACGTCGGTGCCTGATGCGATTATTGAGTCCGGAAAAATCGACGGTGCCGGTGAATTCGGTATTTTCGTCAGATTGGTGCTGCCGCTTTCACTCCCGGGTTTGGCAACGATCGGCTTGTTCAGTACGCTAGGTTACTGGAACGATTGGTTCAATGCGCTGCTCTATATCGATTCGCCCAATCTCGTACCGCTGCAATCGATGCTGATGCGGATCGAGAACAGTATGCAGTTTTTGCTGCAAAACACGAGCAATCCTTCGATTGGCGTGGGCTTATTGCAGTCTCTGCCGCAGGATACGTCGCGAATGGCGATGGTTGTGCTGGCAACGGGACCGATCATCTTCGCTTATCCGTTTTTCCAACGGTATTTTATTCAAGGTTTGACCATCGGCGCAGTGAAAGAGTAAGACAGACGAATTCATACAACATTTGTATATCATAATTATTTTGGAGGACTTACCATGGAACAATTCAGACTGCCGAAAATTCCCATGCCGAAGCTGGAAATGCCAAAGGCGATTCAAGAGGTGTTAGCGGAAGCCGAAGAAAAACTGGCGCACCGTCCGAAACTTTTGCAATTATTTAAAAACTGTTTCCCCAACACGCTGGAGACGACTACGAAAATGATGGAGGACGGCACGACATTCGTCATTACGGGGGATATCCCGGCATCCTGGCTGCGTGATTCGGTTGAACAAGTGATGCACTACGTCCCTTTTGCGAAAAACGATCCGGATCTTGGGCGCATTCTTAGCGGGTTAATTAAAAGGCATGTGCAATATATTCATATTGACCCTTACGCGAACGCTTTTAACGAATCGGCGAACGATTGGCATTGGAACAAAGCAGATCAGACGGAAATGTCGCCATGGGTGTGGGAACGGAAATTTGAACTGGATTCCTTGTGTTTCTCGATGCGTTTGGCATACGCCTATTGGAAGGAAACGGAATTAACGGATATCTTCGATGCCGGTTTTAAAGCGGCGATGATCAAAATCTATGAGCTTTTCAAGACGGAACAACATCACTTCGAGCAATCTTCTTACCGATTCACTCGGAACAACGGAATTCCGACCGATTCACTGCGCAATAACGGGCTGGGGATGCCGGTGAATTATACCGGTATGGTTTGGTCGGGTTTCCGTTCCAGCGATGATGCTTGCGATTTCCATTACAACATTCCTGCGAATATGTTCGCGGTTGTAGCCCTGCGCCATATGCAAGAATTCGCGGAATGGGTGTTCCGGGATATGGATTTCCTACATGATCTGAAAGCGCTGGAAGCGGATATCGATCACGGGATTAAGCTCTACGGTATCTATCGCCATCCGGAGTTTGGGCCGATTTATGCGTATGAGACCGACGGCTTTGGCAACTACTGCTTGATGGATGACGCGGGAACGCCAGGACTCATGTCGATTCCTTATCTGGGATATGTGTCTGCTGACGATCCGATCTATCAGAACACTAGACGATTTGCGCTGAGCAAAGAGAATCCGTTCTATTTTGAAGGGAAAGTGGCAAAAGGGATCGGAAGTCCGCATACGCCGGACAATTATATTTGGCACATGGCTTTGTCCATGCAAGGAATTACGGCCTCAACAGCCGAAGAGAAATTAGCGATGATCGCCATGCTCGAAGCGACGGATGCGGACACCGGATTCATGCATGAAGGCTTTCATGTCGATGATCCAACCATTTTTACGCGCAAATGGTTCGCTTGGTCGAACAGTTTGTTCTCCCAACTCGTGTATAAAGCGATGAAGGAAGGCTTGCTATGAGTCCGAGTCATCCTATCGTCATTTTCTATGATCCGGCTTTCCCGATCAGCGCTTCACTTGAAGTACCAGCAGCTGAGTTGACAGCGCAAGGTGGAATCCTTGCAGATGCCGACTCGCTGGCGGAAACACTTCGGCAAGCGGAGGGAGGGTGCTTCGTCAACCTGCATGCTCCCTATTTTCCTAAATCCGCATGGCAGGAAATTCTAGCTTTTTTGAAACGCGGCGGCGGATTGCTAAGCGTCGGAGGCGCAGCCTTCAAGCGGCCGGTTCGCTGGCAGGCTGACGGCTGGCAGGTGGAAGCGGAGCAAACCGCTTATCACCAGCAGCTATTCATCCACGAGATGCTCCGGGTTGAGTCGAGCCCGATTCTCAGCTATGCGGCTTTAGACAGCATACCGTTGCTGAAGGGGCAAGAATCGATGTTCGCGATTGCCGACACATGGAACATGGTGCCGCATACGACGCGCAACAGTGATTTGCCTCATCAAATGGGTGCTGCTGGAACGATGAGCACGCAGATTTATCCCCTTATGAAGGGCATCGTCAAGGAAGGCCGTGAAGTTGCTGCACCTGTTGTGCTATGGGAAAACACCCGCGGTGATTTTGTAGGTTCGCGTTGGCTGTTTGTCAATGTCCCATTGAGCGCTGGTTTCTGGCAAGATGGCGGAGCAACGGCCTTGCTCGCGTGGGCGGCATTTTGCACCAAAGGGGTTACGGAGCTTTGGATCAAGCCGAATTATGCCAGTTACGAGCCTGGCGAGCATGCGGTGCTGACGCTTCAAACGCAACGGATGGGAAGGAACTTGGCGGAAGTCAAAACTCCTTCATGGAAGTTTGATTTGACTGTCGAACGTGAAGACGGCGTTGGAGCCGGTTGGACACATCAAGTAACAACAGCCGTGAACAAAGAATTTAATCTTGTGCGCATTCCAGTACCTTTAGAGATTGAACGCGGTTTGTATCGTGTAACTTGTGTGGCTGAGGCTGAAGACGGAGAGATTCGGGTGTTGCGCCAGGGTTTCTGGGGTCACGATGCGGAACTGCTCGCTGAAGGCAGTCCAATCACTTGCGATCGCGATTATTTCATCAAAGATGGACGCCCAATGCCCATTGTCGGCATGACGTACATGACTTCCGATGTCGCGCGGAAATTTCTGTTTCTGCCGAACGCGGACGTGTGGGACCGAGATATGGCCCAGATGGCGAATGCGGGCATTAACTGGATACGTACGGGCATTTGGACGGCATACCGCAACGTGATGCAGGTGGATGGGCATGCTTCCGAAGAAGTGCTGAGAGCGATCGACGCCTTTTTCTTAACGGCTAAAAAGCATAATTTGCAAGTAACGTTCACTTTCTTCTCCTTTACACCGGAGACTTGGGAAGGCGTGAATCCGTACCTGGATCCGCAAAGCGTAGAGGCGCAGAAGCGGTTTATCCGCTCCATTGTGTCGCGCCACCGCGAGTCAACACACGTGGACTGGGACTTGATCAATGAGCCGTCCATGTTTGATCCGGCGCAGATTTTTGCGAATGGCCCTCGCTCCAGCCGGGACACTTTCGAGCAGGCCGCTTTCACAGCTTGGCTGAAGCAACGTCACGATAACATTGCGCTCCTTCAAGAGCGGTGGAATATGTCGCCGGAACAGCTTCCGACCTTTGAAGCGGCTATCATTCCAGAGGCAGATGAAATCAACTTTGATGTGCAGGATATGCACCGGGCCAAAAAGGGAGCCCGTTGGCTCGATTACTGCCTGTTCTCGATGGATATGCATAATCGTTGGGCGAAGGAGCTCTACGACACGATCAAGGAAATTTGTCCGAATCACCTTGTTGTGGTCGGTCAGGACGAGGCGCTTGGCGCGCAGCGGCCTTCGCCGTTTTTTTATCAGGAAGCCGTCGACTATACGACTGTACATTCGTGGTGGCTGAACGACAACCTCGTTTGGGACGGTATTTTTGCCAAAACACACAATAAGCCTAACGTTATTCAAGAAACAGGCATCATGTACGTAGAAACGCCTGATGGTCGCGCCAAACGCTCGGAGAACGAGCTGCGGAGCATGCTGGAACGCAAATATGCCTACGCATTCGCTACTGGCGGCGCTGGCGCTATTCACTGGATTTGGAATACGAACTTCTATATGGATAATGCGAATGAATCGCATATCGGCGCGCTTCGTGCAGACGGCACGGAGAAGCCGGAGGCAGATGTTTCTTATGATTTCGGACGATTTATGGCTGAAATCAGAGATTTATTCAAGGATCGGGCGCTGGAAGACATCGCTGCGATATTCCCTTATTCGAACGATTTCTCGAATCGGAAGCTCGCCTTCGATGCTACGACGCGAATGATTCGCGTTCTGACGTATCAGATGAACATGCCGCTGCGAGCGGCTTCGGAGTATCATCTGGACGTGCTCATGGACCAACCGCCGAAGCTGATTGTGCTTCCGAGCGCTCATAATATTGACGAGCAGGCTTGGGAGAAGCTGCTGGAGGTCGTTAAGACGACAGGGGCGACGCTGCTTGTAACGGGTCCGCTAAGTCTTGACGCCTACTGGAAGCAGACGCCACGCTTAACCGACGAGCTGGGCCAAGCGGAGCTTCAGAATGTACGCCGAGAAGAAATGCTCTTGCTGCATGGCGAGAAGCTGCCGGTATCTTTCGGCCAACGCCGCATTGCCGAGGTGGTTAAGGAAGTTCGCACCGCGGGTTCAGACGTTGTAGACGGCAGCCGGGGCGATGCGGTTGTCGAGATTCCGCTTGGACGCGGCAAGCTGATTTGGAGTCCGCTGCCCGTTGAACTGAACGAACGCACGGAAACCATGCTTGCGTTATATCGCTACGCGATGGAAGCAGCAGGCTGCGACAGCGGTTTGCAGTGGAAGCAAGGCGGCGATATCGCTGGCGTATACGGAAGAAAGCTGCGTTATAAGGAAGGTTTCCTGTACGTCTTCGTTTCCGAATATGCCTGGGATGCGGACATTGAAGTGAAAGATACGGATAGCGGAGCAACGTACGCCTTTACGCTGGAGAAAGAGCGCTCCGTGCTTTTTGCAGCTAATGCGAAGGGTGAAATCTTTTCTGTCTACCGACCGGATGAAGTTCAAATTGAGAGGAGCTAAGCCATGAGCATCAAACGAACAGCTCATATCATTTCCCATACGCACTGGGATCGGGAATGGTATTTACCATATGAGAAACATCATGTACGCCTCGTAAAACTGGTGGACACATTGCTGGATAAATTAGATAACGATCCGAATTATCGCAGTTTTTACTTGGATGGACAAACGATTATTCTAGAGGATTACTTGCAAGTCCGACCTGATCAAAAAGGGAAGCTTGAAAAATATATCCAAGATGGCCGAATCATCATCGGTCCTTGGTATATTCTGCAGGATGCTTTCCTGACGAGCGGTGAAGCCAATGTACGTAATATGCAGATTGGACATCAAGATGCAAGGAAATATGGCTCCGTAGCCAAAATCGGCTATTTCCCGGATACGTTTGGGCTTGTAGGCCAAACGCCGCAATTGATGCAGCAATCCGGCATTACGAACGCTTTTTTCGGTCGTGGGGTCAAGCCAACAGGTTTTAACAATACGGTCTCTGATAGCGACTATGAATCCTCATTCTCTGAATTGATGTGGGAAGGACCGGATGGTTCAAAGGTTCTGGGGATTCTTTTTGCAAACTGGTACTCGAACGGCAATGAAGTTCCTGTGGATCTCGAAGAAGCTAAGGCGTATTGGGAGCGCAAGCTGTCTGATGCCGAGAAATATGCTTCGACGAGCGAACTGCTCTTCATGAACGGCTGTGATCATCAACCGATTCAGCTTGATCTGCCTGAGGCGATTGAAACGGCAAAGGAGTTATATCCGGACACGGTATTTATCCATTCGAATTTCAACGACTATTTGCAGTCTGTTCAGCGTTCATTGAAGCATGAGCTTTCTACGGTCAAAGGCGAGCTTCGCAGCCAACGCACAGACGGCTGGTCAACGCTGGTGAACACGGCTTCGGCACGTGTTTATTTGAAGCAGATGAACCAACTGGGTCAAGCGATGTTGGAGAAAGTTGCAGAACCGCTGGCTGCATTCGCTCATACGCTTGGTGTCGGGGAGAAATACCCGCATCATTTGTTCACTTATGCGTGGAAAACACTCATGCAGAACCATCCGCATGACAGTATTTGCGGGTGCAGCGTAGATGAAGTGCACCGCGAAATGGTCACTCGTTTCGAGAAAAGCCGCCACGTGGCGGAAGCGATTGTGGAGGAGAAATCCCGAGCGCTTGCCGACGCGGTTGATACTTCGAGCTTCGAGGGAGCAGACAAGGACGCCCTGCCGGTTGTTGTTTTTAACACTTCGGGTTGGGAACGTACAGGCGTTGTCAGTATTGAAATTGATGCGCTTAGCCTGTATTTCCGTGACGGTTATAAGCTTGAAGAGGCAAGCCGTCTTGCTAAGGAAGCGGATCTTACGGGGCGTGTACTCGTGGATGAGCACGGAACGGAGCTTTCCTGCACCGTGGAAGATCTAGGTTTGCAGTTCGGCTACGATTTGCCGGATGATAAATTCCGCCAGCCGTATATGAGCCGCAAGGTGAAGCTGACTTTTGAAGCGGAGAAAGTGCCTGCTTTAGGTTTGAAGACGTATGCTTGGGTGAAAAAGGAGTCGACGGTCTCTCAGCAGGCATCCTTGATAACGGCAGACCGCGTAATGGAAAATGCAGCGCTGAAAATCGCCGTTGCAGAAGACGGCTCGTTCAGCCTGTTGGACAAAAAGAGCGGGCGTACGTACCGCGATTTGGGTGTATATGAGAATACCGGGGATATCGGTAACGAATATATGTACAAACAGCCGGACGGCGAGACGCCGCGTACGACCAAGGGCAGCGTCGCGCAGATTCGCGTGCTGCAAGATACGGCTTATCAAGCTGAGATCGAAATCATCCATGAATGGATGATCCCTGCATCGGCCGATGAAAAGCTGGATGAAGAGCAGCGCGATTTGATCTACTTCCCGCATCGGAAAGCCCAGCGTTCCACACGCATGGTGCCTATGACGATTCGCACGGTTGTCTCTTTGAGCCGTGGTGGTAAAGGGGTAGAGATTGAAGCGACGTTCAACAATCAGGCGAAAGACCATCGTCTGCGGATGCTTTTCCCTACGGATTTGGATACGAGTGTTCACCAGGTGGACTCCATGTTTGAAATCCCGCAGCGCAGCAACAAGCCGGCAGCGGAATGGGAGAATCCAAGCAATACCCAGCATCAACAGGCTTTTGTTGATGTCAGTGAAGCGGGAGCAGGACTTGTTGTGGCTAATCTGGGTTTGAACGAATACGAAGTCCTGCAGGACGGGCGTAATACAATTGCTGTGACCTTGCTTCGTGCCGTTGGCGAGCTTGGCGATTGGGGCTTGTTCCCTACGCCGGAAGCGCAATGTTTAGGTGAGCATACAGTTCGTATGGAAATCATTCCGTACAGTGATCTAGCTGTGCAGTCCGCCGCGTATGCGGAGGCTTATCAATTCCAAATCCCGTGGACGTTAAGTCAGACGGGAGTTCACGTTGGCAGCATTGCGCCAACATATGCACCATTCGAGTGGGAAGGCGGAGATTTGGCATTCTCTTCGCTGAAAATGAATGAAGGTACGGGCGATCTGCTGCTGCGTTGGTACAACATGAGGTCTCATGCGGCTGAACTGAAGCTTCATTCGAATACGCCTTATTACTATTTCTACAAGAGCACGATCTTGGAAGAGCACGGTGAGCGTGTGGATACCGATGCATCAGGCCGTTTGACTCTGCCGGTTGGCCGTTGTGAAATTGTAACGATTGGGGTTTCCCGCTGAATAATAAAAAAGAGCTAAGCGGCTTATGCGCTTAGCTCTTTTTTATTTAGATGCGTTGCTACAGGGAAGGGCAGTGAGTGCGCTTTCATGGATACAGGTGACTGTTCGTCACGATGGTGCACAGTTGACCTCTCAACGCTGAAGCATTGGCAGTCATCCTTGCTCAGGACATAAAAGCCGCTTTTTCTCATCGGAAGCGTCATAAGCAGCTAGAATAGAGGAAAGCAAGCCAGGGAAACGTTGTTCTAAATCCTCTGATCTTAATGATATAAGCCGTTGAGTGCCTTGAACGCGAATATTCACGACGCCGGCTTCTCTTAACGTTCGAGCATGATGAGACATGGTTGATTTTACAACAGGTACTTGGAAGTCACCGCAAGGTCGTTCGTTCAAAGTGCTGAGCTCAGAAACGACATGCAAGCGGATAGGATCGCTCAAAGCATATAAGACGGTGGACAAATGAATGTCTGCAATATCTGGATGATGTAAATGTTTCATTCTAGAGCCCCCTCATTTATTTCGGGTTAACGATTGTATTATAGCATAACTCATGTTATTATTCTATTGTTCGATAATTATCGAATTATTAAATTGGATGGGGAGGCGAATAAACGCCATGCAAAAAGATACAAATAAAGCACAAGAGAGTGGCATCAAAAAGGAAGGAGTCGTTCTCTTTCTGCTCGGATTAACGATTGTACTCGTCATCATGAACACGATGATGTTTAACTTAGCATTGCCCGATGTGGCCAAAGCGTTTCAACTCACAGCCGCATCCACGTCATGGATCGTAACGGGATATTCCATTGTATTCGCGATCTCATCCATTACGTATAGTCGACTTGCTGATTTCGTTCCAATAAGAAGGCTTTTCGTTATCGGAATCCTGTCGTTAAGTATTGGAGCCATCATGGGATTATTCAGCAACAGCTTCGCTATTCTGCTAATTGTCCGCATTCTGCAAGCTTCCGGAGCAGGTTCAATTCCAGCACTGGCGTTAGTCCTTTTGTCCCGTTACATTCCATTGGAACGCAGAGGTAAAGCGATGGCGTTGATCATGTCTTCCGTCGCATTTGGACTTGGCTTCGGCCCTGTTGTCGGTGGGTTTATTGTTGAGTTTTTAGGTTGGCATCTGCTGTTTGTCGTAACGGCTATCACATTGGTGCTAGTTCCATTTTATATGAAGCTCATTCCAAAAGAAGAACCACGCAAAGGCTCCTTCGACGCACTAGGCGCACTATTCATAGGTGTTGGTACGACAGGACTTCTTTTATTCTTAACAAACCATTCTCTCATTGCGCTGCTTGCCGGGCTTGTCTCGATCGTTCTTTTTATTGTGCGCATCCGGTCTGCAAAAGATCCTTTCGTACTTCCGTCGTTATTTGCGAATCGTTCGTTTCTAATTTTAGGCGCTGTGGGTGTAGCCGCGTATTTGTGCAGCTTCGCAACCTTGTTTCTCATGCCGCAGATTTTGGTTAAACAGTATCACTTAAGTGCGATTCAAGCGGGTTTGGTGATTTTCCCAGGGTCAGCTCTCGCGATGATCATTTCCCGTCAAGTTGGCCGTATCATTGACTTGCGCGGCAATAGCTCGATCATTCGTTATACGCCACTGCTTCTACTGGCATCTGTGATTCTTTTTGCCTTATTCGAGGGCATCTCCTTCTTCTCAATTATGTTCATCTATATGTTAATGAGCGTAAGTTATACGATTTTAACGAGCAGTATATCCAACGAAATGTCGAGACTGCTTCTTCCATCACAGATTGCGTCCGGCCTTGGATTATTTCAGCTGCTGCAATTTTTCAGCGGTGCGTTCGGGGTTGCAGCGACGGCAAGCGCCCTTGTTTGGCAGAAAGATCTGCCGCTCGCCCATGCTTACAGCAATATTTACTGGGGACTTACGCTGATTGTCATTCTAGCCATCGTGTGCGCGATTGCGTACCTTCGGGCCGCTTGGAGAAAAGCACAGCCTGCCGCTTAATATACTTGGAACGAATAAGGTTGGTTCATTTGTCTTTTAAGGCGAATGACCAACCTTTTCCTATTTTCTAATCCCACGATTTGTTATAATGGCGAAGTCGTATAGATCAGTCATACTTGGAGGTCTTCAAATGCTGCATGAAATGTTTAAAAAGGTACTTATCAGTTCAATCGCATTAACCGTTTTTATCGTTACAGGATGTTCGCAACAAACAGCGGTTCGCACTGCAGTCTCGCCATCACCGAGTGCGTCAACAACGCCTGCATCCGTACCTGCCAACAGCAAGATGATACCGGCGAAGATCGTACGTGTCGTCGATGGGGATACTATGAAAGTGTCATTTCAAGAGTCGGGGAAAGTAAAAGAAGAAACAATCAGACTGCTGCTGGTGGATACGCCTGAGAGTGTAGCTCCCGATAAACCTGTTCAACCGTTTGCTCTGGAAGCTTCCAAATTCGCCAAGGATACGTTAACGGATAAAGATGTGCGTCTGGAGCTGGACGTATCCGAGCGGGATAAATACGGAAGGCTGCTTTGTTATTTATACATAGGGGATAAAATGTTCAATGAAATGCTGCTCGAAAATGGGTATGCCAGAGTGGCCTATATCTACCCGCCGAATGTCAAATATGTCGATAAGTTTCGTGAGATCCAAAAGGCAGCGCAGCTTAAAGGAGTGAACATTTGGAGCGTGGATAACTACGCCCAAGAGGACGGGTTTCACGAAAATACCGTGAAAGACAATCAAAGTCCTTCAGCAGCCGCGACGCCTGTGCCGACAGCTGCACCGACAACTGCACCGACAGCAGGGCAACCAACGCCATCACCTACAGTGAAGCCTGCGCCAACGACGGAGTCAAACGTTATTTATAATTCTTGCGCGGAGGCAAAGGCTGCAGGCGTTTATAATATCAAACGAGGTCAACCTGGATATAGTTCTAAACTTGATCGAGATAATGACGGCGTTGCTTGTGAGAAATGATCTAGGTGCAATCCACCCCATGAACTTTGATGCTATCCCTCGAGTGGTTTCTCCCTGACGGAGGGGAACTACAGGGCTCTATTTCTGCGAAATAGGCACTTTTTCGCGCGGAGAGGAACTGTGGGCTGCTAATTATCCGTTTTCTTAAAGAAAACGGGGTTAGGTCTGTCAACTAAGGCCCTGTAGTTCCGCTGAACGCGGAAACGGACTTAATTTGCTAGAATAGAGCCCTGTAGTTCCTCAAGGGTGTTTCGTTGAGCAACTACACAATAAATGTTGTGAACGAACATTTGGCGTTATAAAATTACGTTGAAAAGCCGTGAGTCATGAAGAAGAACGCTGAGCAAATTTGGATCGGACCGCATCATAAGATAGCCTAAGGGAGACGGTAATCGATGAAAAGAAGTGAAGTAAGCCAAGCGCAGGAGCGGGCTGCGCAAATGCTGGAGTCAAGCGGTATTGTGCTGACAGAGGAGGAAATCCGGCATATTGAAGTGGCTGGTTTCAGACTCGGCCAATTGGACGTGCAGGGGCTTGAACTAGTGACTTATGTCAACAATGATCGTTATTGCGCCAAAGAACTCGTTCTTTTTCCACGGCAAACCTGTCCAGAGCACTTACACCCACCAGTGGGTGAGGATCCCGGCAAAATGGAGACATTTCGCTGCCGTTCAGGAAAGGTTTTTCTGTATGTGGAAGGAGAAGCGACCCTAAACTTGAATGCAGTAATTCCTGCAGGAAGCGAAGCTTATTATTCGGTTTTTCACGAAATTGAATTGCATCCTGGTGAGCAGTACACGATAAACCCTGGGATCAAGCACTGGTTTCAAGCTGGAGAGGACGGAGCGGTCGTTTCGGAGTTTTCCAGTACAAGCCGGGACGAGTATGATCTGTTTACAGATCCTCGTATTGCACGAGTGCCGCTAGTGGATGAAGATGAGTAGATTAGCGAGGCGCTTAAGGAAGAGACTTAAAAAAACTTAATAACAGCAGTTCTTGAAAACTACTAGCCTAATGTGTGACAATAAAGGTGTTACATATAATGAGTCAACAAGTTGGAAGCCTTGAAGGAGGATATTTAGCACAATGAGAACGATGAAACTTGGTACAAGCAACTTGGAAGTTCCGGTTATCGCGGTAGGTTGTATGAGAATTAATTCATTGGAAAAAAATGAGGCTGAGCGCTTCGTCCAGTCAGCGCTGGATGCAGGAGCCAATTTCTTTGACCATGCTGATATTTACGGTGGAGGCAAGTGTGAAGAAATCTTCTCCGAAGCCATTCATATGAACGATGATATTCGCGAGAAAATCATTTTGCAATCCAAATGCGGCATTCGCAAGGGTATGTTCGATTTCTCGAAAGAACATATTTTGGAATCCGTGGACAATATCCTGAAGCGCCTCAAAACCGATTATTTAGACATTCTGCTTCTGCACCGTCCGGATGCGTTAGTAGAACCGGAAGAGGTAGCCGAGGCTTTTGATCTTCTTGAAAGCACTGGAAAAGTTAGACACTTCGGTGTTTCGAATCAGACTCCGATGCAAATTCAATTGCTGAAGAAATCGGTTAAGCAGCCGCTGGTTGCCAATCAATTGCAGCTAAGTATCACGAACTCCACGATGATTTCAAACGGCATGAACGTGAATATGCTGAATGAATCCGCTGTAAACCGTGACGGCAATGTACTTGATTTTTGCAGATTGAACGATATCACAATTCAGCCTTGGTCACCTTTCCAATACGGATTTTTCGAGGGCGTATTCCTTGGCAATGAAAAGTTCCCTGAGCTGAATCTGAAAATCGATGAGATTGCTGCAAAATACGAAGTGAGTAACACCACTATCGCGATCGCATGGCTATTACGCCACCCAGCGCGGATGCAGCCGGTTACTGGCACGACGACGATCGAGCGCTTAATGGATTGCTGCAAAGCGGCTGATGTTCATTTGACACGTCAGGAATGGTATGAGATTTTTCGCGCGGCAGGCAATGTGCTGCCATAAGATTTGCTCAGAGAAAAGACTTCCAGCGCTGCTAGCTGCTGCTGGAGGTCTTTTTTTGATGTTCGTTCGCGGAGCGGAGTAACAGGCATTTCTAACGTTAAAAATGGCGCGTGAGTGAAGGGATGTGGATGGCAATAGGCTGAGGTTGAGATAATGTCAGACGGCTGATCAGCAATATTTGCATTTTATACAATATAATAGCGTCTTCTGATCGCAAATGCGGTCATTCGTTGCACAATATACAACCATTTATTGCGAAAAGGTGAGATGAAAGCGATTTAGAGCATGAATCGTTGTAAAAAGTACAACATTGAGGCGATCCGAGGCTCAATTACAGCCAAATGGTTGTAAAAAATACAACATACTAGCCACTAATAGAATCACTTGAGGAAAAGAACAATAGATTACCTTGAAGAATGGAGCAGCTTATGAAAAGATTAGTGATTATAACGGTTGGCAAAACCCACAGCGGGAAAACGACATTTGCGAAAAGCTTAGAACAACAGCTGCCTAACTCCCTAGTGGTAGATCAAGATAATCATGCTGAGTTTATCAACGCCTATTATCAAGCTTTGCTTCCGAAAAAAGGACCTAATGCGATTAAGTACGCCATTACTCAAACAATAGTCAATTATGCGGTTCAACAAACCGATGCTCATCTCATACTTTGCAACTCCAATCTTGCCCGTCAAGGACGATTGGATCTGCTTGCACATTTTCGTAAAAAAGGCTTCGAGAGTGTGCTTGTTCATTTTGATATCCCGGATCACATTCTTCAGGCCCGAGTTGCAGATAGTCAGCGAAGCAAAGCAATATTTAGGAGCGCTTCGTCGTTTGAAGAAGTACTTATTCGGCAACAGGCTGAATCACATAAGAACGGCATGACTGGTCCGGTTGAGGGTGAGGCTGACCACCTTTTTGTCATCAGGAAAACGGAGGATATTCAGTCAGTTATTCAAAGTATTCTCCAAGTATAAGAATGGATGAAATAGAGAAAGGTTATACAGATGCTCAATAGAAAAAATGCTTACCTGCTGCTGGTCTTCGTTACAGTTGTTTTAATTGTGTACAGTATTTACGCCAATTTTGTTTTTGATCTACGAGCAACCGCATTTCTAAGTCAAAAGATCGATCTCAAACGAGCGTTACATGTTGCGGTATGGCTGAAGGTCATGCATGTGCATGTTGCATTTGCTTGCTTGGCGATGATCGCGGGTGCGATTAATTTCTCCTCTATCCTTCTTAAAAAATACCGGAAGTTCCATCGCTTGAACGGCTATTTGTATGTTTTATCCGTTATGATTGTTGACCTTACGTCCGGTTACATGGCTCCCTATGCGACGGGTGGGAAGGCTAGCAGCATGGCTTTTAATTTGTTAAATATCATATGGATGTTCTTGATTATCATGGCGATAGTGAAAATCAGAAAAAAACAAGTGAACCACCACCGAAAGTGGATGATCAGAAGTTATGCATTTGTTTTTACCAATTTCTCTATTCATCTGTTGACTGCAATCTTTCATAAGGGATTCAGCCTTCCCTATACGGAGAGCTATACGATTAGTATATATTCTTCGATTGTTATACTGCTTCTGGTTGGCGAAGTTGTTACGCGTATCCCGTCGAAGGCGGCGGGTTAGCAGCTCCTCTCGAATATGACGATTGTCACCTCGAACCGATGACTTGATTCACTTCTGAAAAACTCCCTCAAAGGCGATAATGAAATCAATAAATCCTTTAAGGGAGTGTTCAAATTATGAATTCAACAGTATCGATGATGATTTCAGCTTTAATATTCTTTTTTATCCTGCGTGGACAATTAAGTGGAATGAATAAGCCGCTCAAAAAATCAGGCGTAACGCTGCTGCTGCCAATTTTATATATTTCAACTTCATTCACACAGTTGTTTGATCCATCGCTGCATATCCGTGAAGGGCAAGTGATTCTTGCACTTTTGATCGGTATGGTTGTCTCTATTCCCCTTATCTTAACGACTAACTTTGAAGTCCGGGACAATGGCAACACATTTATCAAACGTAACAAAACGGTGTTCGTTCTGCTGATTGTGATCTTTGCATTACGTTTCCTTGCTGTAGCAACTATAAAATCAATTGATCCCAGTACACTGAGTTTTATGTGCAACCTCTTTACCTTTGGGTACATCGCGACTTGGCGCATCACGAGTTATGTGAAGTTCCGCGGCGTAAGCTCTTCAAAACAAGCGATGATAAATGTTTAAATCATTAGCGGCGCATCCTGCGCTGCTTTTTTGCATTTATGGAGACAATGCGGACATTTACATGATGATTACATGTTTTATTTTTGACACTCTTTCTTGATAGCTTTGGCTTGTGAGTTTTTTGTGAGTATGAAATGATAGAATGACTCGAATTGTTGTTTTTAGAGAAAGAGGGAGTCTTCATGCACAAGCTTCGGCAGTTCATTGGTATCGTTGTGGTTTTTTCTCTCTCTGTTCTTTTATTCATAGGCATCTATTCGCAGGCCACTCCGAATAAGGTTGATCAGCCTGCGAAACATGGCATGTTGGATTTAAGGAACTGGGATCTTCGTCAACAGGGGTTGACCTCTCTGGACGGAGAGTGGGAGTTCTACGAAGGGAAGCTCCTGGAACCGGGAGATTTTCATAATGGACCTAGACCGGATGTAACCTATTTAACGGTACCTGGTACATGGAAGGGCAAAGATAACGAACAAGGAATGAGCCGGAAAGGGTTTGGAACCTATCGACTCAAGGTGCTTGTCCAAGGGAACGATGATGACATCTATGGGGTTAAATTAAGAAGTATCCGAATGTCGCATCGACTATACATTGACGGTCAATTGCAGGGGGAGAGCGGACGGCCAGCTGAAAGCAAGGCCATGCATGCACCAGGCAATACGCCTTACAGCGCATTTTTCCATACCGATGCCAAGGAAATTGAGTTCATCATCCAAGTGTCCAACTATGAATTTTTCACGGGGGGAATTGTCAATTCGATTCAGTTCGGATCGCACAAAGATATTGCGAGCTTGGATAACATATTAACGGGTAGCGATATGGTGGCTATTTTTGTTTTGGTCATGTTCGGAACGTACCATATCAGTTTCTATCTTCTGCGGAAGCAGGAGAAAACTTACTTGCTCAGTGGGTTATATTTGTTCTCGCTTTCTATTGTTCAATTACTTTTTGGCGAAAAGATTTTTCAACGGCTGCTGCCGAATATCCCTTTCGATATCGTGTACAAAGCGCTGGATGTCAGTCAATTCCTAAGCTCGCTTTTAAGTATTTTGTTTTTTTGCTCCCTAGACAAAAGGTTAATTCCGCGTCAAAAGATGATGTGGCTGCTCTCACCGATTCTGCTTTATTTAGCTGTCATTATCGTACTGCCTTATTCGCTTTATAATGAGGTCAGATATGCATTTTTTGTCTACATCGGACTTGTTCCACTTTATATTCTTATAAGAATGGTCCAGTTATATGTGCGCAGTCAGCGTGGTGGCCACGATCGGAAAGAGATCTTGCTTTTCATCGCTGCAATCATCTCATTGTTAATTTTTTTGATAGACGGTTCGCTGTATGCGGAGAATGCGGTTGCTTCAGATCTTTTAAGTAAAGTGGGTGTTATTTGTTTCATTACATTAATGAATATTTTACTGGCTGTACGGTTTAAAAACGCCTACGAAAAAAATGAGCTGCTGACGCACCAATTAGTCGTTTCCAACCAGCTGAAAGATGAGTTCTTAATGCACACCTCACATGAGGTCAAAACGCCACTTCACGGGATTATGAATATTACCTCCTATTTACTTGATGATGATGAACATAATTTGTCAGCGAAGCAAAAGGAAAGTCTTTGGCTCATCAAGGATACATCGATCAAGCTTTCTATGCTGATGCGCGATTTGATCGATGTCTCTCGATTGAAGCAGGGCGAGCTGAGGCTGCAAATGGGCGTTGTAGATGTCAGGACTGTAACTCAAATTGTGTTTGATGTTTTGCAATTTGAACTAGCTGGTAAAACGGTACGGTTGGATAATCAGGTTCCGCCGGATGTTTGGGTTGAAGCTGACGAGAATCGCTTACGCCAAGTTATGTACAATTTGATCCATAATTCTATCAAACATACATATACAGGAAGTATCACGCTTACAGCAACCGTTGCTGAGGGAATCGTTTATATTACAGTGGCAGATACCGGAACCGGCATTCCGAAAGATAAGCATACGAAAATATTCGAGTATTTTGATCAGCTGGATCAGAGGTTGCCGGATGATGGGTACACGGGTATGGGGGTTGGTTTGTATATTAGTAGAAAGCTCGTCGAACGAATGGGGGGACGAATTGGAGTCGACTGGTCTGAGGTTGGTCATGGAACACGCGTGACCTTCTCATTGTCCAAGGCGGCGGAGAAAGCTCTTATCTACGAGCACACGAATGATGAATTGGACGGGCAATCAGGTCGAGTCATTCCCAGACGCGATTCACTGGACATTTTGGAAGAGCATGCTTCTACAATAATGATTGTAGATGACGAAGCTTCCAATATCTACACATTGCTGAACATTCTAAAAAGATACCGTTACAATGTGGTCACTGCCTTCTCGGCAAAGGAAGCTATGGCGAAAATGAAGGAGTATCCGCAGATTGATCTGGTCATTCTTGATGTCATGATGCCAGGTGTCTCGGGTATCGAGTTGTGCCGTATGCTGCGTACGCATCACTCCATTCTAGACCTTCCGATTTTGTTTGCCACAGCCAAGGATACGCTTCAAGACATCGCTCTTGGCTTCAGGGCAGGAGCAAACGATTATTTGACCAAACCGTTCGAAGCAGAAACGCTGCTTGCACGAATACATACGTTAATTGCTATGAAAACGTCAATCCAAGAAGCGATTATGAGCGAGCTCGCGTTCCATCAGGCTCAGATTAAACCGCATTTTCTGTACAATGCGCTGAGCAGCGTCATTTCGTTTTGTTATACGGATGGGGAGAAAGCAGCCTATCTACTATCGAAGCTCAGCCAGTATTTACGCTATATTTTAGACATGGACCGCCATGAGCTGTACGTCAGTTTAGGACGTGAATTGGAATTGATTGACGCCTATGTTGAGATTGAGAAGGCGCGTTTCGGTGAGCGTTTTGATGTTAGATATTATGTCGATGACGATCTCAAGGATGTATCGATTCCTTCCTTGTGTATTCAACCTTTTATCGAAAATGCAATTCGTCATGGCTTGTTTGAAAAGGATGGGCATGGCACGGTAACATTATCCATTCAGGAGGGGGATCGCTATTTACAGATAGCTGTTCAAGACGATGGCGTCGGGATTCATGATGACCTGCTTTACAGTATTGCCAGTGGCAGGTCACGTACAGGCGGAATCGGGATTGCGAACATTCGCAAACGGTTGGATGCTATTCCTGGCGCGACAGTAACTGTAAGCTCTGAGCTCGGACGGGGAACGAAAGTTGTGATGTATTTGCCACTAACATCTACGGAATTTGCGACTATGGAGGAAAGGGGGGCGAAGATTGTTTAAGGTTATCATTGTCGAAGATGAAAAGCCGATTCTCGAGCTTATGAAGGTTCTTATCGGCCGCAACGGGCATTTTGAGATTGTGGGGACTTTCAGCAATGGTTTGGAGGCGCTTGAAGGGCTGCAGGAACTGAAACCGGATATTGCCTTCCTGGATGTGGAAATGCCCAAGATGAACGGGCTGGAACTCGCGCAGCGATTAAATGAACGATTAGAGCATACCCGCATCGTGTTTACGACGGCGTATAAAGACTATGCTGTGGATGCATTTAAGGTTTACGCGTTCGATTATTTGCTAAAGCCGGTTACACCGCCTGCAATTGAACGTTTGACTAGCAGGCTAATTAAGCTTGAACGTCCTACTATTGCAGAGGAGAAAAAAGAACGCCGCACGTTAGTACGATGTCTGGGTGGATTCGATGTTAGGAGTCCAGACGGCATGGTTGTCCGTTGGCCTACTAGAAAGACGGAAGAATTATTTGCTTATCTCCTGTGTCACTTGAAACAGGATATTAGTAAATGGCAGCTAGCGGATATATTATGGCCGGAGATGCCGGAGGACAGAGGCTCTCATAATTTGCACAATACGATCTATCGTCTCAAAAAGCTGCTCAAAGAGCAGGAGATTGGCATGGACATCGTGAAAACGAATGAAGGATATTTGCTTGATCCTCTGCAAGAAGGATTGGATTTAATGGAATTTCAAAATGCTTTGCGAGACGGTTTGCAGGATCTCGCACTAGCGGATCGTGCGTGTTCGCTTTATCGCGGACCTCTTTTGGAACGGAAGGATTATATCTGGAAATCTCAGCTGGAGGAAAGCTATGCCAAGCACTATACGGTGCTAATGAGAAGCTTGGTTAAGCAAGAAATGGCCGTTGAGGCGTGGACCAAGGCAGAACAAAGGTTGGATGTGTATTTGTCGTTATACCCGTTAAACGAAGAAATGCATCAATTACTAATGGATATCTATGCTTCTAGTGGCCGGCAGGAGCTGGCATTCAAACATTATACCAGCTTCGAATCGCTATACAGGCAAGAACTAGGCATCGAGCTGCCGAAAGCGATGAGAGACAGGGCATCCGCGTATTTATAGAACGCAGGAATGGGGCTGTTCCGAGAGTAGAAGTATCTACTTCGGGACAGCTTTTTTTGTACTTGAATGCTTCACGACACGCGGAGTGCACCACTTGGGTGAATTTATCAAGTTATGTCGAAAAGTTTGTGAGAATCTTGGGAGACGCGTGTGATAACATGCATGTCAATGAGTAATTTGTCATATTATGGGTCCTATTATCGAATGCCCAGGGAGGACTAGCGAATGAGACAGAAACGAATGAGAAGAAAAAAAGACAGGATGAAGAAAAAATATGCGTACCTCGTAGCGATGCTGGCGATGCTGGGTGCACACGCCGTGATGGTGAATAAGGCGGAAGCAAAGCCTGCGTGGGCAGATGATAATTTTCTTCAGTACGTGAATTATAGCAGTACCTTTTCTAAATTTTCGAATGAAAATGATGACTATGATGAAAGCAATTTGCAAGCGAATGGCTCCTATATCCCAAAGTTCCCTAATAACCTAACGTTAGGACCAAAAAGTACGGATTCCGATGAAGACGGTTATGCGCTCGGAGGATGGATAGCGCCGTCAGATCTCCCGAGTTCACTCGTAGATCCAGCGAGAATGAATCAGTTGGAGTTTAAGGTGGACGCCTCTGTGCGAATTGATGACAATGACACAATGATTATCGTAACGAATGGAAACCAATATAAGCGCACCAAGGATAACAACGATACTGGCATGGCCAAACTGTACGAAATGACTTCGGGATGGAATCCATTCCGAGCGAGCGGCAACAGTATTCAATTTGTGCTGGATGACGTCAATACACCACTTAGCCGATACGAGAGAATTAAAATGTCCTTGGCTGATGTGGTTGGCCCCGGCTTGCAATCTATTTCTGTATCGAATGCCGGCGATGGCAAGTTTCATCTCGGAGAGACGGTAGAATTTGTCCTGCATTTTGATGAGTTGGTGAATATCGACACTTCCTTCGAGCTCCCAATGAATACGGGGAAAAAGGCTGTGTATTTTTCGGGTAATGGAACGAAAGACATCGTCTTTCACTACACGGTCGTAGCGGACGATATGACGCGAAGCGACATTGGCAAGCAGCCCTACAATCAGGGCAGATACCTTGGAATCGGCACCAGAGCACCAAGCGAGTGGGATCTCAATCAAGGCGGAGACGATAAGATTGGTGCGATACTCCCGCCGAATGTTAAGGATCTCTCGGATAACGAAATGCTGGGCAGCACGATGGGTAATCCTTACAACTGGAAAAGTAAATACGACGCTAATTACACTTTCACTGGCGGATCAAGTTACTATAACCAATTGGACAGCAGCAAGATCCAGGTAGACGGCATCGTACCGGTTATCCATGAAGTTCAAGTAACAACGTCTACAGGGACGAAATATATAAAAGCAGGAGACAAACTAACCGTTAAGCTTTTGCTGGATGATGTGGTTTCCGGAACAGATGGCTACATCACATTCAACAATGGCAAGAAAGCCCTGTATCAATCAGGCAGCGGTTCGAAGGTAGTCACCTACCAATACGTCGTTCAGCCTGAAGATGAAGGGAACGATCTGGCGTATTCGAATTTCATCGGCCATCTAGGGATCACCGACGATTATGGCAACACACCGATGATACAGAATGGCTACAACCCTCCTTTATCGCTGGATGGCGAAGCGATCTGTGTCGATGCGAAGCTGCCGACTGTGTTATTTCAGTCTGCTACAGAAGGGACCACTCAGCGTCAACACACGGTTCAGTTGAACGTAATTGAGCAAGGCTCTGGTGTGAAAGGGGACGTACTCCAATATGCTTGGCTCCAATCTCCGGGCGAGCAGAATGTTACCTGGGTGACATACGGGATCATGGACGGCAAATTGCCTGCCATCTCGAAGAGCAATACGAATGGTGACTGGTATGTGGCGGTATTGCTGGAGGATCGTGCAGGCAATAGGAATCAGATTACGAGTCCAGCCATTCGTTTCGATAACATCCAGCCGGTGATTGCGATTACGCCTAACGGCAGTGGTAATCAGTATCTGGGATCACTGACACCACAAGTGAACGTCACCGATGAGAATGCGGGTGTGGACGATGCCAAGCTGGAATACCAATGGGTGTACCACGATGATGAGGCCAATGAACTCGACTGGCTCCCCTTCCAGAATGGCCATCCTGTCCAAACACCGCAATTCCCTGAACATGGCCGGTACACGTTGTATGTGCGCGCTTATGACAGGGCAGGAAATAAGTCGGAGGCCGTCACTTTGCCATTTTATTTGGACACGAAACCACCGGAAATAAATATGACGCCAGACGGCAATTTGACGCAGCAGCGTATGCAAAAAGCGCAGATTAGCGCAGTAGACGCGAATAGCAATTTAAAATCGTTGATGTACGGCTGGAGCCAGGATGCCGATCCGAAAAATGCAGCTTGGAAGGAGCTGGGCTCACGGCGCGAGGTCTCGACTGACGACGAAGAACAACGGATGGAAGGTGTGTGGTTTCTGCATGTACGTGCGTCCGATATTTGGGGAAATGAGGCATTCCAGAGCCGTGCATTCTACGTTGATAATACGCCGCCCGCTGTCGTGTTTCAGTATGCGCCATCCGTGACAGCAACGGTCAAGGAAGCAGTGGCTACCGTGAGAGCAAAGGATGCCAATACGATCTCAGCGCTTTACTATCAATGGACTGCATCAGAAACAAAACCCGGTATGACGGACGCCAGCTGGCTTCATTTTGCAAATGGCTCGAAGCTTTCCAAAAATAATGTGGATGGCGATTGGTTTCTCCATATTAAAGCTGTTGATTCATTCGGCAACAAAAGCATCACCACTTCAAGGGTATTTAAGCTAAGCCATTCTGCGCCGAAGAGTTCCGATTTCCAGATGGATATGCCAACACATACGAATGCTGATGAAGTCAAAATTCAAATAAGTGCTCCGTCGAAAGAAACCTATACTTATCATATCGAAGACCAAAACCAGCATGAAATCCAAAGTGGTGAAATAACGGATGGATCAACTGCGTTAACGTTGGAGATGCCTGCAAATGAGGGGACATATACTTATTCGTTCAGCTTCGAAAATGAGGTTCGTAACCGCAGCGATAAGATGTTTCGGTCCATTATTGTAGACAAGACTCTTTCAGTAGCCGAAGTCGTTTATAGCGAGACTGCACAGACACGCAATCCTGTTATCGTCCAATTAACGAATCTCTACGATAATGAGACGCTTGCAAGCGAGCTCCAACTGCCAGACGGTGAGACGCATACTTTTAAGGAAAACGGCAGTTATACGTTTAAAATTGTGGACAAGGCCGGCAATGAGCGATTGATTCCTGTTCAGGTGACGAATATCGATAACGTTATGCCGAATATTCGAATCGCCGCCGGACAGGGGCAACAGCCAAGTCGGACTGTAAGTGCTGCTGTCTACGCCGAAGACAACCGGACCGCGAAAGGTGATCTCCATCTCTATGCACAATGGACCCCTACGGAGTCAGCGCCGGATTTGTCCGATGCCAATTGGAAAGCCATAGCGAATGAAGCGTTTATTACTGAAAGTGAGCTGGAATCCGGCGAATGGTTCCTGCATGTGAAAGCGGTCGATCAAGTCGGGAATACCTCTGTTCTAACAAGCGACAAGCTGATCGTTGACCGCAATGTCCCTTTCGCCACTATCGTGTATTCCACGGTAGAACCAACTGCCAATACAGTAACTGCGCATGTCACATTTGATAAACCTGGTGTTCGCATACTCAATACGCCAGGGGGTATCCCTTTTTATACGTTCAGTGGCAACGGCTCCTTCACGTTTGAATTTGAAGACGAAGCTGGCAATCGCAGCAGCGCCTTGGCGACCGTCGATCAAATCAATCCGGTCCTGCCGAAGGCTGACATTTCGTTCTCAACCACGGATATCACGTATCAAGATGTGTTGGTTAAGATGGCAACGACCAATAACCGATTTACGTTAGCCGATTTCATGTTCGAGGCGGGCATGGGCGAGCAGTTTGTAAGCAGTCAATCAGACGGCTTAGCGGTGACGGAATCCGTCTACAGCATTGCGCAGAATGGCCTTATTTCATTTGTGATTAGAGATAGGAATGGGGAAGTGGCCGATCAGCCTGTGAAAGTGCCCGTGTGGAATATCGACAAAAAGGCTCCGTCAGCAACGCTTCGTTACAGCAGCTCCAACTGGACAAGAAGCGGCGTCGGTATTACGCTGCAGCTGGCAGACGAGTCGCCGACAGTCATTTTGAACAATCATGGCAGCAATACCTTCACATTGGAAGAAAACGGCCAGTTTACGTTCGAGTTTCAGGATGCAGCGGGGAACCGATCTTCCATCACAGCGGAGGTCACGCACATTGATAACGAGGCTCCGACGGCAAGTCTCTCATACAGCACGACGGAGCCAACGAACAAGCCGGTAACCGTGACGTTGCTAGCTGCCGACAACAGCGGTGCGCCTGTTAGCATCATGAATAACGGTGGACAAGCCAGCTACACGTTCACAGAGAATGGCACATTCTCTTTTATCATCCGGGATCAAGCTGGCAATGAGAGCGTAATTCCAGTCGAGGTTACGAACATTGATAAGAGGAAACCGACAGGCAGCGTGGTTTACAGCACCAAAGCGTTGACCAATGAGGATGTGGTTGCCCAATTATTGGCGATTGACGACCTCGGTGAACCTGTGACGGTCACTAGCGGAGGCGGCTCCCAGGCTACTTTTAAACAAAACGGCGTGTTCACCTTCACCTTCCAGGATCGAGCAGGCAATGAGGGCACTGTCGTTGCGGGCGTCAATTGGATTGACAAAACACCTCCACGTGGCACGATTACGGCTTCGGAAACGAATCCTACACAGCAGGATGTCGTGTTGACGTTGGATCTGCCGGAAGGCGGCGACATCATTAATCATGACGGGAAGTCTAGCATCGTCGCAACGGAAAACGGCGATTACACGTTCAAAGTGGCAGATACGCTTGGCAATACGGCGGATATCACCTATCGGGTTGACAACATCGACCGAAAAGCGCCGATTGGGCAAATCGTATACAACACGGACGGGCCAACGAACCAAGACGTCATTGCAACGGTGATTGCAGGAGAAGATTTCAAGGTGCTGAACAATCATGGCAGCAAACAGGTTGTGTTTAAAGAGAACGGTGAGTTCGTGTTTGATCTGCAAGATGAAGCGGGCAATACCTCCTCGGTAAAAGCAACCGTGAATCGAATCGATAGAACTGCGCCAATTGTAACCATCAAATACAGCGCTACGAAGCTGACTAATCAGAGCGTAACGGCTTCTGTCTACAGCGAAGAGGGTGGCAGACTGATAGCCATCAATAATGACGAGAAAACGAGTCTTGTTTTTAAAGAGAACGGCGCCTTCACTTTTATTGTCACGGATGAAGCAGGCAATCGCGTTCGTGCCCTCGCGAAGGTTCAGAACATTGACAAATCCCCGCCAATCATCAAATTTGCCAAGCCTTATATGATTTTTGAGCCTGGCGAAGAGATCGTTTTGAACGATTTTGAAGCTTATGATGACAGGGATGGTGCAATCGCACAGGATCGCGTCACTCTGAAACCACCGGAAGTGGATGCTTCGACAGGCGGGACGTACGTAGTCACTTACAGTACGACGGATGAGGCGGGCAACACGGCTGAAGTGAAACGCCCTGTCCAAGTGTTAACGCCGCAGGATTTCCTTGTTCTGGTGAACGGGAAGTTTGAACCAAGCTCCCAGTATATGGTTGAAGGATATGAAGTGACTTTCAAAGTCGTTAACTTCATCGAGCAGTACAAGGCTGATTTCAAAAAAGGCGACGGCATGCTGAAAAGCGGGGATTTTAAGCAAAACACGACGGATTTGGAACATGACGTAACAGAGGAGCCAGTTGCCAAAGAAGTCAAGTTCACGGCCAAGCAGCCTGGATGGCATACGTTTTATTTTCAGGATTTGAATCGGCGAACGGTGGTTATCAACATTTACTTCCTTGGAGGTCAGTGAGTTAAGAAAGGAGCTTGGCTGTGTATAGATGGATAAGTAGTTTTTTGGTCGCTTTGATGCTGTTTACGTTTTCGTTTGCCGAGCTAACCCATGCGGCAGTTGTAGGTGACCCTCCCTTAGAGCTGGACAATGGCATCGTGAAGATGGTCGTTGACAGCAAGGGTCACTACACGATTAAAACCGTCAAAGGCAATCCGTTGAGAAAAAGTGACGATGACAAGTGGTTGCTGTTCCAGGATAAAAGCCCAGATACGTCGTTCACGACGTTTCGAATTAATGATGAAGATTATATTTTCGGTGAGGGCTACGGCTTAAGCTTAGCGAGAAAGGCTGCTTTGCAAGGCCGCCCGGAAATTCAAGGCAAAGCCATTGTGACGACCTGGGATGTCGACGGTGTGGAGATCAAGCAGAAGCTGGAGCTCATTATTGATAAAGACAATCCAAACTACGGCAATGTGTTCATTCAGTATGGCGTGACGAATCACACTCAGACGTCGGTGCAAGTAGGCAGCCGGATCTTGCTTGATGTCATGACGGGGACGAATGATGGCGCAGGCATCAAGCTTGGCAATCTTTTTATCGATACAGAAAAGACATATACAGGCAGCGACGTGCCAAAAATTTGGCGTGCGAGCGACAATGAGTTTGCTCCAAGCGTAATCTCCTATGGTTTAACAAGCGGGTGGGGCAACAAAACGCCGGATGCGATGACGATCGGCCATTGGCAGGGGCTGTCCCAATCAACCTGGGAGTACAATGTGAAGCCAGATCGTAATTTTACAATCGAATCGGACTATGGGAAGAAGGATACGGCCGTCGCCTTTTATTGGAATCCGATTGCGCTTCCGAGCGGAGAGCGAACGGTTTTTGAAACGTATTACGGCATCGGGGAAGTGCCGGATAAGGCATACTCTTACAACGTCCAGCTGTCCTCGATAAGCAAATTGAACGTAAATGAAACGTACGACGGGTACAAGGAAGAAGAGTTTGAGATTACGGCTTATGTGGAAAATAACCTGCCTAATTCCGCCGACGTGTACGATGCCACGGCCTCCATTTCTTTTGAGAAAGGGCTGCAGCTAGTTAAAGGCGAGGAGAGCACGAAGGTCAAACGTCTCCTTAAGGTAGGCGAGCAGCAGGCGTTTACATGGCGGGTGAGGGCATTGCCTCAGGATATTTACAAAATGGAGAAGTACCGTGTCGATGTTTATGACAGTCGGCAGATCGGGCCTGACGGTAAGGTGAACACCTCCGATATTTATTCGAGCAGCCGTTTTGTTTTGTTGCCGAGTGTAGATGGCGGCCCGCCGAAGACGCTGTACAATACCGTAAGCCCAGATAAGCTTTATTACAGCGGCAAACGTTCGTTCACGATCAAAGGAACGGGCTTTGAGATGTACAAAGACACCACCAAATGGAAGCTGCTGCTGCAGCATGCGGGCACGAAGCAGGAGTTGAAAATACCATCTAACCAAATCTCCGTGTCGGATGATACGACGATTTTGGCGACCTTGGAAGATGAACTGCCTGTTGGAGAATACAATATTCTTATTGAACAGCAAGACAGCACGCGAACGCAATTGCCGTTCAAGCTGATGTTTACGAAGGATAAAACGTATATTTCCCGAAACTATGGCGTTCTCGCGGTTCTCAAAGACTACGAGCTGAAGGGATCAAGCAGCGATCCGACGTACTTTTACCGGGTGCTGCCGCTTAAAGACGAAGATCAATTAGAGAAGCTCAAAGCCCATCTTGCGGCTATGCCGAAGAACGGCAGTGCTGAACGAAGCGTGCTGCTTACCGTGAAAGGTGATATTCGCGAGGTGCGGACAACCACGGGGAAGGTATCCAAGTACTTGGTTTACTCCGCGAATAAAAAAGCCGTTATCAACGATATCATGACCTATAGCTCGCCGGTTCCGATGATTATTTCGGACAATAAGCAGCAGGTACTGAACATCGATCCAACTTATAATTTTGGGTTTAACTATGCGTTGATCCCGGCATTTGATCCTGGGTTCCCGTGGAATTTTGATGCGATAGGTGGAGCACTTCCGCAAGGAACTGAGGTGAAGCCTGACACGAACGCTGATTTGGGTCTGCCGGAGTTTGGCTTCGATAAGACGTTTAAACCGGTAAATACGGGCTTTGATATCGATTATCCCTATCGTTCCGGGCAATCCGGCTTGAACAAAGATCAATTGAATCAATTGAAAAATACCTTCGTGTATATTCAAGGCCAAGGCCTGCTAGGCGTTAATGCCAAGAATGGCTTTGACTTCTGGTATGACAACTTTAACATTGCACTGCAGGACGGTCAGGCTTACACCCTGGAAGGGGATCGTGAAGAGGCGAAAGACGAAACAATTGTCGTTCAAATGAGCGGCGTTGGGAAGTTCCTGAACGTCATGCTCTCCGGGTTGCCGATTGATATTAACGAGCTTATTCTGGCTAACCGGGATGATAAAGATATGTTGTCCTTCGGAGCCAAGGTATCCCTGCCGTTCCTTGGGGGCAAAAAAAGCGCAGATGGCGAGGAGCCGAAAGGATCTCTCTCCATCGATGCAAAGGATATTCTCTTCTCCCGCAAGGGATATGAAGGACTAATCGCAGAAGGCGAGCTCTCTTTATCGAACTTCGGTATGGTGAAAGGGATTGAAGCTAATGTTGGCGTTGATACCTTTCATGGACACTACACCGTGAACGGATCTGCCGAAATCGGCGTCGTCAAAGCAGAAGTGAGCTTTGAAATTATGCGTGAACGTCAAAACGACACCTGGTATTTAAATAAGCTCATTCTTTCAGGCGAAGGTGATCCTGGTATCCCTGTTGTGCCTGGAAGCGTGTATGTGACCAAGCTGGGCGGCGGCGTTGAGAATCTTGCTGAGCTGACCAATCCGTATTACGGAGGGGCTGAAATTTTTACAGTGGTCGTGCTTAGCGATATCAGTGCGGTGAAAGTTTTCAAGGGTGAATTTGAAGGGAAATTCAATCGGAGAAAAATGCGCATTGACGGCAATCTGGACGTTGCTTCTCTCCCGATTTTCAAAACGGCCTATTTGGAAGCTTCCTGGGATACAGGTACGGATGAGAGCTTCTATGTCACAGGGGGCGGTACCATCGATATTCTGGATGGGCTGATCGCAGGCGGAGGCAGTGTCTACATTTCTGACAAACGGCTTGACGGCAGAGCTTATATTGAGCTGAAAATACCGCGTTCTGTTCCTTTTATTGGTGGTGAAACATTGGCGAAAGCCTCGGCGGGCATCAATAACGAAGAGATTTGGGCAGCGGCGCAAATCAATCTGCTTCTGGTTACCATTGAACTGACAGCTGATTATTATTGGTCAGGCGGTTTGGATGTTGGGGTTGGTATCGCTTCTTCCGATCCAGCCTACCTGCCTCGTCTAGAGCGCAACAAAGGCATTTATGCTATGCCAGTCCGCGACGGGAATCAGAGAGGTACAATGATGTACGGCACGAATATGCGGATCATCGGCAGCTCGAAGCCGATGTCGCTTCTGGCTTCGAGAGATGGGTGGACTCGCGATAACGAGGCACCTATTTACGGAACGGGAACTGCTCTTGCAGCAGATGACGATAAAAAGACGCATATGTTTACGTTAGGTGACTCGTCTAGCAGCTATTTAATCGAGATGACTTATGAAGGCGACCTGCCTCAAGTAAATTTAACAAAACCTGACGGTACACCAATTGATTTGGTGGAAAAAGGGAACTACTTCCTCCGTACCGATGAGGTTAACGGGGTTCAGAAGCATTACATGGTCATTGGTCTTGAAAAGCCTGCCAATGGCGTCTATACGCTTACTTCGGATCATGAAGTTGAAACGAAGCTGGCGCAAGTACTTCCAGTACCGAAGCTGACGAACGCAAACGTAGAGCTTGAGGGCAGCAGCAAGTTGAAGCTGAGCTGGAGCGGCCAGAATTATAAAGAATCGGCGAACCCGGCAGAAGCGTCCAAGCTCATTATTTCCTTGTCGACCGAGAAGGAAAGTGTCGGCAGGGTGCTTGCTACGGTTGATCCAAAAACCGGTGAGCAGACACTAGACATTCCGGAGGATTTACAGACCGGTGATTATTATGTCCATTTCGGCTTATCGACGGAAAAAATGTCATACAGCGAGCAGGATTCACAGAAGCTGCATATCGTGAATCCGAAGGCACCGGCTGCCGTGTCTTCCGTGCAAGGCGCGAAGAACGGCAACGGCATGCTGCGCGCAGCGTGGCCGGCAAGCTCGGATCCAGCGACCACAGGCTACAACATCGAAGTGTTCGATACGGAAGGCAATGCGGTTGATAAATTTGGCGTCGCTTATGCTGACGCGAAGAATACGACGAAGGATGCGAACGGCAATTACAGCGTCATCATCGGGGGAACGTATCAAGGGCTTGCAGCCGAAGGAAAGCCACCTGAAATTTTAGGGCTGGAGACCGGCAAGACCTATAAAATTGGCATTACGCCAGTGCGGCAAGAAACCGACATCCACGACAGCACGAAGCGTAAATCCTATTACGGGCCAACCACGATCAGCGCTGAAGTAGAGCTGCCTAAGCCGAAACCTCCTGAGTTTACTGTTGGTGTCGCTGGCAAATCGACGGAGGGCGTCCTTATCAGCGATACGGAAGCTATTGACAGCGCCCAAGGTTCATCTTCACAGATGACGGGCGTTAAGGAACGCGACGTCAAGCTTATGTTAAGCGCTGAGGAGGAAGTCACTGCGGACATTTACGTTGATTCTGTAAAATCAAGTAAACAGATGCACGGTCAATCGGATGAGTTGATCATTTATCAACTAACGGATGGCATTCATTATGTGGATTTGGTTGCCAAGAACAAAGACGGAGACATGGCCGTGAAGCGGGAGAAGTTTGTTGTTGATACTAAGGCGCCAGTGATCATGCTGGACAGTCCTGCATCCGACTCGATGGCTCCGAACGGAATAGCCGAGATTAGAGGCAGAACGGAAGCAGGTGCCAGGGTCGTAATCGGCGGCCGTGAAGTGGCTGGGGATGAGCAAGGTCGTTTCCAAGCTTCCATTCCGCTGAGCAACCATTTCAAGCATGACATCACCGTCTCGTCTACCGATGCCGTCGGGAATACGACAACTTCCCAATTACAGGTAATTAACGGAGCCATCCAGCCGCTGAAGAAGGTGCGCTTAACGCCGGGTATTGAGAAAATGAAGGCCGGAGAGAGCGTGCAGCTTCAACTTATAGGGATTCAGAATGATGCAGCAGGCAGCGAAATGAATATTGATCCCCAGTATGTGAAGTGGGAGTTCATGGAGGGTGAATCCATTGCCCACGTGGATACGGATGGAAGATTGACGGCGAAGCAGGACGGAGATATCGTTCTACTTGCCTCGTATCAAGTAACGGATACTTATGCGTTCCAAGATGCCGTTGTCATCAAGGTCGGTCAGGAATCGGATGTGAAACCGGTTAGTCGCGTGAAGTTGACACCTGATATACAGAAAATGTTCATCGGAGATTCTTTGAAACTAGACCTCATCGGTTTGAGGGATGATGGAACAGCTGTTACACTCGACGACAGCCGTGTGACGTGGGAAATTAGCAACGGCGCCTCTCTCGCGAGCATCGATCAAACGGGTACTTTGACGGCTCTTGCGAAAGGCGACATCACGGTTCGCGCGTCCAACAGGCTTAGCAGCGGTTCGACGGTTCAAGATGTGATGAGCATTCATATTGAAAGAGATCCGAAAACGATTCAGCTTAAAAGCGTAAATATATCACCGGATGCAGCTAAAATGATAGCAGGCGAATCGCTTCTCTTGAAGCTGACCGGTATTGATGACGAAGGCCTTGCAATGGCGCTTAATCCAGAGAAGGTCGACTGGAAGCTAACCAAGGGCGGCGAGCTCGCTTTCATCGATTCATCTGGTAAGCTGACAGCACGGCAAGCTGGAAGTATCGGCATCCAGGCCACCTATACGCTGGATAATGGGACAACCCTTCAGGCTGAAAAGGCGGTCACCATAGTGGAGCAAGAAAGTTCTTCTTCTGGAAATGGAGCGGGAAGCGGGACTGGGACTGGGAATCCAAAGCCTGTAGATCCCAACACCAAGGGAGCCAGCGAATACGATCTCACCCCGGATACGGATTTATTGAACAAACGTGTCGATGAAATTTCTATCTCTATTCACAAAGGTGCCGTTAATCAGGTTGATAAATTGCTGGTTGGCAGAGTAAGCAATGTTGAGAAGTATCTTTCAACAGATGAAAAGAAAAATAAACAACCTATTACTGGCATCTATGAGCTCGGACTTGCGAGTAAAAGCAAGCAAATGAAACAACCAATAGAAGTGACATTCCATTACGACGCTGAGCGTGTTCAAGATTCGAGCGGTTTGGCCGTGTACCGATTCAACGACTATATGCAGAAATGGGAAGTTGTTCCGGGCAAAGCGGATCCTTTACTTCATGAGGTTACGGTAAATGTTGATCGGTTGGGCAAATACGCCTTGTTCAACGTGAGCGCTCCCACCCAGTTCGTTGATATTTCGAAAGAAAGATGGTCGGCTTCGGGCATTTATGCACTCCAATCTTTAGGCATCATTGATGGTTTAATAGAGGGGAAAGACATGGTGTACCAACCGGAACGCAGTATTTCACGGGCGGAGTTCATCAAACTGCTTGCCTCTGCGAGGAAGCTGTCTATTCAAACCGGTAATTTAGAAAGCGAGTTTAAAGATTGGCATCAGGTTCCGGAGTGGGCTAAGCCCTACATGTATACCTCCATCATTGAGAATATACTAGGAGGTCGCCAAACGGAACAAGGTCTCGTCTTGGACAGCAACACACCAGTTACCCGAGCGGAAGCTGTCACGATTCTAGGCAGAGTGCTTGCGGGCAACAGCCAGACAGCCGCAGCTTCCGAACCGTTTGCAGATGCGAGTGACATACCGGACTTTGCAAAAAGCTATGTGGAGCAAGTTCGTCAACATGGACTAATGGATGGCTATGAGGACGGAACGTTTAGGCCGGGCAAAACGATGACGCGTGAAGAAACAGCGATATTGATTTACAGACTTATTCAGTTTTATGACAGGTAGGAGGCTGTATCGATAGGACAGATCGTTAAGATCTGTCCTCTTTTCAATTATGGAAGTTATTACTTTACTAATAAGGAGAGGTTTCATGTGAAGAATACGATTTTGATTGTAGATGATGCTGCCTTTATGAGAGCAATGTTAAAAGATATGCTTTTAGCTTTGAACTATGTGGTTATAGGGGAGGGCCGAAACGGTCTTGAAGCTGTACAGTTATACAAAAGGCTCAAACCGGATTTGGTGACATTGGACATAACCATGCCTGAGATGGATGGAATCGCAGCGCTGAAGGAAATCAAACAATTGGATCCCCAGGCCAAAATCATCATGTGTTCAGCCATGGGTCAGCAGAAACTGGTCGTTGATTCCATTCAAGCAGGCGCAAAGGACTTCCTCGTCAAACCTTTTAATAAAGATAGAATTGCTGACACTTTGGAAAAGTTATTTTAGGCAGGAAATCAATTTGCCCTAATCGAATCTGTAGTGGATGTCCATGAACACACGAGAAGGCGGATGAAAGGGATGCAGATTAGCGGTCAGATGAAACGGTTGCTGCTCATGAATGCAGCATCAACAGTCATATTTAACTACATTGGTATTTTCGTCAATTTATTTATTTGGGAGAAGAACAACAATATCTCTGAGGTGGTATGGTTCAACCTCATTATGTTTATCACATGGACGTTCGCGTTTGCGGTTGGTTCCAGATTGTTAACCAGCTATACGACACGTGTGTTGATTCGCACGAATGCGGTCTGCGGCGGAGTCGTTTTTCTGCTTTTATCCGTGCTGGAGCTGGAAAATAGGCTTTTATGGATCACAATCATCGCCATTCCCATCGGCGTCATGTGGGGATTTTATGCCGCAGCGCAAAATATTACCTTAAGTGTGTACGGAAAAGGGAAGGATTTCGAGCAGTATTTTTCAATTGCCAATATCATCAACCAGCTCGTATCGATTATTAATCCGATTGCTTTTGCGCTCATTATCAAATGGATTGGCTACTCAGGGTCCTTTTTACTGATGTTCGTGTTCGTGGGTTTATTATTGACCGTTTCGTTCTATATTCCTACCATTACGCTCGCCGGTGAATCTGTGCCATTATTTCGCGGCATCCAATTTCGGCTCGTATTTGCGACCAGTGCGCTGCGATGGATGGTTCCTTCTCTGCTGGCGGCCGGCATATTTTTGCAATTTCAGGTGCTGTTTGCGTTGGTGTTTACTTTTTCAGTATCAGAGGATAAATTGGTCATCGCCATGCTTAATGTGCTTTATGCCTGCTTTGCCATCGGGGCTATGATGTTGTATAGAAGACTGAAGACGCGTGAAGGTGTATGGTTGGCCATCGGGATGATTTTTGTGTCAGTTGGCATTCTTCTGCCCTTACTGCCGAAAGCGCCCATCCTTATCATTTCCAATATTTTAACGACCATCGGGATGTTTTATTTTGGGACGGTGTGGAACACGAGGCAGTTTCGAATTATTGCCAAGCAAACGGCTCTACAGCAAGCCCGAATTTTCTTATGGCGTGAATGTTTTTTGAATGCTTCGAGGATACTGTTGCTCATACTGGCTTTATCGGTAAAAGACATCCGCGGAGGAGCGTTTATCTTCTTAATCATGCTGGCGCTTGCCTGCGCACTCATGGTTCCTTACTTCTCAGGGAAGAGCACGGAAGCTTTCGAGCGGCAGACAGAGCAAGAGGAGAGTTAGGCATTAAACGCGAGGGACCGAATTGTTCCGAACCAAATAATTGGGAGGTTTTGTCCAAATGAGCCAAGCAAACGATCTTGTGATTGATGCTACTCTTGTGAAAAGTTTAATTTCCACACAATTTCCACAGTGGGCAGAGCTTGCGATTGAGCAGGTCATTTCCGGCGGGACGGACAATGTGATCTATCGGCTCGGCACGGATATGGCCGTAAGATTGCCGCGGGCGGAATGGGCGGTTGGGCAGGTGGAGAAGGAGCAGAAATGGCTGCCACAACTGGCTGGGCTGCTGCCGATTCCTATTCATGCTCCGATAGCTTTTGGGGCGCCGACTGAAGGCTACCCCCGGAACTGGTCTGTGTATCGCTGGTTGGAAGGGGAGAACGCGACGGTCAGACAAGTGGAAGATCAAAACCAAGCAGCTAACGCACTGGCTCAGTTCGTAATCGCCATGCAGCGGATCGATTCCGATGGAGGGCCTCCGCCAGGCGCACATAACTCAGGCCGTGGCGAACCTCTGGCGAAACGCGATGCCGCAGTTCGTGCTGCCATCGTAACCCTGCATGACATTGTGGATGCTGACGCAGCAACCGCTGTGTGGGAGGCAGCCCTGCAGGCCCCGGTGTGGCAGGGCAAACCGGTTTGGATTCACGGTGATCTCCACCCAGGGAACCTGCTGATCGAAGAGGGCCGGCTAAGCGCCGTTATTGACTTTGGAACTTTGGGTGTGGGAGATCCTGCGTGCGACCTCATGGTCGCGTGGACATTCCTTGCCGCGCAAGGCCGCGAACGCTTCCGCGCAGATCTGCCAATCGATGATGCGGCTTGGTCACGCGGGAGCGGGTGGGCGCTTTCATTCGGTTTAATTGCGCTAGCCTACTATCTAGAAACAAATCTTGTCCTCGCAGAGATTTCTCGGCGCACAATCAATGAAGTGCTCGCCGATTACAAGAACGGCTTGTTATAAGGGTTTTGACGAATCATCTGAATGAGATTGTTTGTTGAAGCAGATAAGGGTTCATTTTTACGTGTACAAATGGCGATTGTATTCTTAAGTTGGATTCCTTCTACATAAACGCGGGACAACTCACCACGATTTACATATTCGCGTACAACGAGGGAAGACACGAAGTTAGCGCCATACCCAGCAATCACGGCAGTAATCGCTTCATGCAGTCCGTTAAATTGCAAAGAAATGGCGGGAACGGCTGAATGATAGGTGCGGCATAAAGACAGCAGTCTCTCGCGAGTTGAACTGCCTTCTTCACGCATGACAAAAGGTTCTTTCATCATTTCGGACAGAGAGACCTGCTGATTGGCATATTTGTGATTAGGCGCCACTACAAACCATAACTCATCCTGAAACAATTCCTCTGTCAGAATGGTGTCCGGGTAGGTCTCGGCTATGCCCCCATAAATGGCGATATCAACTTCTACATTTAGCAGCTGGTTCAAGGCACCACTGGAATTGGTCGTGTTGATCATCATTTCAACTTGTTCATATTGCTGCTTAAACTTTGCGATCCAAGTTGGGATGAGGAAATGAGCGGGTAAGTAGGTAGCGGCTAGCCGAATACTTCCGGTTGTGCCGCTGCGGTAATTGTGAGCGAATTGTTCAATTTGCTGCTCGACCGCAAAAAGCCTTTTTGCAAGTAAAGCAAGTTCTTCACCGGCATCCGTTAGCGCAACCCCTCTTCCCAGAGGTTTCAGCAGGAGAAGCTGCAGCTCTTTTTCGAACTTTTTGATCTGTGCAGTAATGGCGGGTTGGCTTATATTTAACAATTCGGAAGCGCGTGTCACACTACCGCTGGTTGCAACTGTATGAAATAAGCGTAAAGCATGTAAATTCATTAGAAGGCTCCCTTTGTTTCTGATTTATATATTATATATATGATTCTAACATAAAGATATATTATTTATATGATTAGATTCGTTTTATAATGAAGCCAGAAGGTAAATAGCAAAGAGGAGTGATATCGATGAATGCAACTAACACATGGGAAAAAGTAGATCAGTATATTAAAGAACGGTTGATTCCACACGACACTGTTCTGGAAAATGCCTTGGCCGCGAATCAGCTTGCAGGGCTGCCAGCTTATGATGTTTCACCTACGCAAGGTAAGTTTTTGAATTTGTTGATTCAAATGAAAGGCGCTAAACGAATCCTGGAGATTGGCACATTAGGCGGATATAGTACGATTTGGATGGCGAGGGCATTACCATCAGACGGAAAGCTAGTTACACTGGAACTGGATCCGATTCATGCTCGAGTGGCAAGTGAAAACATATCCCATGCTCAGCTGAGTGAACTTGTCGAGCTTCGTGTAGGAGACGCACTAGAACAATTAGCTCAGTTGGACAATGAAGGTGTTGAACCTTTTGACCTGATATTTATAGATGCTGACAAACCCAATAACCCTCATTATTTAAAATGGGCGCTGCATTTTTCTCATCCTGGGACGGTGATTATTGGAGATAATGTCATCCGTGATGGCGAGGTCATCAATGAGGAAAGTCAAGATCCCCGCGTGCAGGGAGTAAGGAAATTCTATGATCTGTTGGCGGATGAACCGAGGATTTCGGCAACGGCCATTCAGACGGTCGGCAGTAAAGGATATGATGGTTTTGTATTAGGTATTGTAAAATGATGAAACCGGACATGGGATTTTCCATGTCCGGCTTTCTCGTTTGTGGGAGGAATTCCAGGAGTCCGGGCGAATATCTTTTTAATGATCTGTTTGCTGTCACTGTCAGGCAATCATCAAATTTGATTTAGAGGTTAAGGAGATTTCAGAGAGATGCCAGAACGTAATGTTTTATGGAAGCTTTGGGGAGTATCGCTGTTATGGGGCTTTAACTATGTTGCAAGCGCCTATTTGCTGCGAGATTTCTCGCCTATTTTTTTATCATTCGCCCGACTCGTTGTTATGTCACTGTTCTTAATTTCTGTAGCGGTCATTAACAAATCCATCAGACGCCCAACCTCGCGGGAGTGGGGACTTCTATTGTTTGCCGGTATTTTTGGGACTTTATTCAACCAATTGTTTTATTTTACAGGGCTGCAGCACTCAACAGCGGGCAACGCAGCGCTCATTATTGCGCTTTCTCCCATAGCTACACTGCTGTTATCGCGCTTGTTTCTGAAAGAAGAAGTCACATGGCTGAAGCTTTGCGGATCTGTCGTAGCTTTAGTTGGTGTTGTATGTATAGTCCTTTACGGAGGAAAGACACTCGGTATTTCAAAAGGCGATGTATATTTGCTGCTCGCTATGCTGGGTATGTCGATCAGCTTGTTGTTCATTCGCAGATTAACTAGTGGGATGAGTTCCTACGAGGTAACGATATATTCAACGGTTATTGGGACCATTTTAATGTCACCTGCGGTAGGAGTTGAAGCGCTTCAAGGTCATCTTCACGCGAGCCATCACTTGCTGACTTGGTTATTGCTAATCGGCGTAGCCGTCATTGGCCAAGGGGTGGCTGGCTTTTGGTGGAACCAGGGCATCGCCGTCGTCGGGCCGTCTACTAGCGCAATGTTTATGAATATCCCGCCATTTATCGCGATCATCGTAAGCTTCTTCTTATTGGGCGATCCGATTCGAGCGGCCCAAGTAGGCGGGGGCATTCTGATTCTGGCTGGTGTTATGATAGCCAATATGAAACGCCGTCAGCCCCGGGAAATAGGGGCGGGAATTTAACAAATAAGCAAGCAGGTGCCAGTCGGGTATCTGCTTGTTTTTGTTTGAGATAAACTATTTCTTGGGAAATAATTCATGAATTCTTGTACGCAAAGGTAAACAGATTTCGACACTCCTATTTCGACTGTAAATGCAACTCTATCAATCTAGAATACTATTAAAAGCATTTTATCCTTGGAAATAGTGAGGAGATGGCGATATGGTAAATTTAGATTTAGAGTTGGTATACAGTCCAAAACAGGTGCATGAGCATCTCCGGGTAAGCGATTCCAGTTTACGCAAATATGCGATGGCGCTTGAAGCAAGAGGCTATAAGTTTCGTAAAGAAGATAATGGCAATCGGATTTTTACGCAGCATGACATTGATATTTTCGAAATCCTGAAACAACGGCTGGATGCTGGTCAAAGTATGAAGACTGCGGCAAGCTCAACGATGAACCATGTTCGCAAGAACGTCCCAAGAACGCTACCCGTTCCTGTGGCGCCAGCGGTTACCCCGGCTGCTCCTCAAGCATCCCAAGCGGTAACCGAGCGTTCTCCAGACGTCTTCAAACAGAAGTTTGAGGAGGGTTTTGCGATAATGCTGGAAGACCGCATCCATACCGCGATGAAACCGCTCATCGAAGGGGTCACTCAGCTAAGCGGTCTTGTAGCGGATTTGACCAGCCAGAATAAACAGCTGCTAAGCCAAAATCAAGAGCTAAGAACCATGCTTCCAGCTCCTCGGGACGTAGAGGAAGAGAAACGTCAGCAGCGAGAGCTCGTAGATGAAGTGAAGGTGCTGCATGAAAAACAAAAGAAGCTGGAGCAGCAGCATTATGAAGAACTGAAGCGTCAGAATGAGGAAATTCAAAAACTGATTCCACCTGCGCCAGATCTCGATAAAGAACGCAGCGAAAGAACCAACGAGTATCTCACCATCCGCAGAATCAATCTGGCACTTGAGAAGGAAGCCTTCGAGCATTGGAATCGTAAGCCGGAACATGAACGGATTCGAAAGATTGGCTTATTTAAGAAAGAAGAAAATATTGAAGTGCGTAACCAGTTCATAAAATCCTATATGGATGAATATTTTGAAGATCGGTTACGCGGTGAATTTGCGCAATAAGAGAAGGAAGCAAGCTAATTCTTTGAGTGAGAGAGCTCATGGAATTAGCTTGCTTTTTTCATTCGCGCCCCGCCAGTCCGCCTCGATCCATCCCGTGCCGATCCATGGGAATTACCTGGCGCGCGAACTCGCCAGCCAATTTTAACGGACACCACAGACGTTAATAGCGTAAATTTCGCCCTGTTTCACATCTAACGGACACAGGAACCGTTATTTGCCGATTTTGGGTTGAAATTGCGGTAGAAACAAGCAAATAGCTGCGCTGGTGTCCGTTAGATTTTCAAAACGGCTATATTACGCCGAATAAGAGCGTCTGAGTCCGTTAGAAAGTCGGGGGAGCGCTGCCAAGCGATGGCAACCCGGCGTGTTGTCGGTCAACCTCTGTTATTACGCAGTTGAGCTAGCAGTTGGCTGAAGGGTGTGCGGATGTGCCTTTTTTCGCTTTATTAAGAGTTTGTAATTGACCGCCGAGCAAAACGGTGGTAATTTATCAATGTTTATCCATGTTTCCTTTCAAGAAATCGAACGATCTAATCGGAGGTATCACAATTCGTGGAAAAAGATATGATTACAAAGGAACAGACGCCCATGAGCAAACCACGGGCTCTCCTTGAAATATTGGCCGTGTCCGCGAAGTTAGGCGTAACTTCATTTGGCGGGCCGATTGCGCATCTCGGTTATTTTCATAACGAGTACATACGTCGCCGCAAATGGTTGAATGAGCAGGACTATGCCGATATCGTTGCCCTATGCCAATTTTTGCCCGGTCCGGCAAGCAGCCAGGTAGGCATAGCCGTTGGGATCGTTCGCGCAGGCATGCTGGGCGGATTGACAGCTTGGCTTGGTTTTACACTGCCATCGGTCATTGCGTTGGTACTGTTTGCCTTATTGTTGCAAGGGTTTGATATTGGCAGCACCGGTTGGATTCATGGCCTCAAAATTGTTGCAGTAGCTATCGTCGTGCAAGCTATTTTGGGCATGGGGCAGAAGCTTGCTCCTGATCGCAATAGAGCAACGATTGCCGTTCTTGTTGCAGCTGTTACCGTCCTGTGGCAGACAGCTATTAGCCAAGTCTTGCTTATAGGCATTGCGGGGATTGTAGGAATGTTTTTGTATAAAAATACGTCGATCCCGAATACGACAAGCCTCTCCATTCCGATTAGCCGAAGCGTTGCAATGCTCTCCTTGGGGGTTTTCTTTGGACTCCTGATCCTGCTTCCTTCACTTCGGCAAATGGTTCATGTCCAGTGGTTGTCCATGTTCGATAGTTTTTACCGGTCAGGATCGCTTGTTTTTGGCGGGGGCCACGTTGTTCTCCCCATGCTGGAAAGGGAAGTCGTCCCGACAGGGTGGGTCAGCAAGTCGGACTTCCTAGCGGGATATGGTGCCGCGCAAGCTGTCCCTGGACCGTTATTCACCTTCGCAGCGTATCTGGGGACGATGATTGGCGGAGTGAAAGGGGCGATTATCGCTACGACAGCTATTTTTCTTCCGGCGTATCTTTTAGTCGTAGGAGCATTGCCTTTCTGGCATACTTTGCGTAAAAGCGCTAAAGTCCAAGGAGCATTAGTCGGAATTAATGCAGCCGTTGTTGGCATTTTGCTTGCTGCGTTATATAACCCGCTTTGGATCACGGCTATCCTAGCTCCCGTAGATTTTGTTTTGGCCATGATTCTGTTTGTGATGCTTGTCTTTTGGAAGCTGCCCCCTTGGGTTGTCGTCATCGCTGGAGCCGTAGGCGGAATGCTGATCAGCTGATTTAATAATGTTAAGCCTGAGCAATCAGGCTTTTTAGCATTTGCAAATTTTCAGACATTTAACTTGATTACGCATTAGATTTAATCTAGATTTTACAGGCAGATTGTAAACTAATTATTGTGAAGACCAAGAATGTAATGGACGAGCTATTCTAACATAATGGGGGGCTGAACGTATGGGAATCCATGCTTATTTTAGGTCTTTAAATGATTTAGAAAGAATTATTCGCTGTCCAGGCAAGTTCAAGTTTGAGGAACACAGTGTCGCGGCTCACTCATGGAAAGTCGTCCAATACGCCAAAACACTCGCAGATATTGAAGAGAAAAACGGCGCTAGCATCGACTGGAAAAAGCTTTACGAAATCACAAGCAGCCATGATTATGGTGAGATATTTATTGGGGATATCAAAACGCCTGTCAAGCACGCATCCCCTGAACTTCGTTTATTGATTCAAAAGGTTGAAGAAGGCATGGTCTATAACTTTATTGAAGAGCAGATTCCTGAGGAATTTAAAGAAATTTTTCATAATCAGCTTCGTGAGGGCAAAGATCATTCGCTTGAAGGGTTAATTTTGGAAGTGGCAGATAAAATGGATCAGGTGTATGAAGCATTTGCTGAACTTAAAAGGGGAAACACGGAGAAGGAATTCATTAAAATGTACCGTGATGCTCTTATCAAAATAAATACGATTCCTTTACATTGCGTTGATTATTTTTTGAAAAATATCCTGCCGGATATGGTGAATGACGAAATTACTTCATCGGTAGATATCAAAAGAATCACAGAAGAAGCTTTATCTTATCGTGATCAGAAGTGAGAAAGTCTTCCCGGCAAAAAAAGGGGGCGTATCTATGTTAATTGCTAGTATTCTCCCCCTCTTGCTTCATTCTATTCACCCTCTCATTTATTTCAAAGTCCCCATTAACGCGGCTCCCCAATCTGTAAATTTCATCGAGTTATCCTAAAATGTATGAAGCAAATGAGTATATTAATGAATGAAGGCGCATTCTAAAAGTAACCGTAATGGCTATTGACCGTATACAGGTCCGCGGCGATAAAGACTGCCGCTCTGCTTCGCAATTCATCCCCTTTTCCGCTATGCATTCCCTTCAATTTTTCACCTTTAAAGGTATTTGGCCGGTCAGAGGCGAACTAGTCGATGATCAGCCATTTTTATAATCAATGGAGGGAATACGTTGAAATTACATCTTTTTCACGCGCTGTGGGGCATGACAGGTTCGCTTAGCGAGCAGCTGCATCGCGCCAAGCAGCATGGCTACGAGGGAATTGAAGCACCTATGCCAAGTCAAGAGCAGCAAAATGAATTTATTGAGTTGTTAGGCGAACTGCAACTGGCATACATACCTCAGATTTTTACATCCAATCATCATGAAGAATCCTTTCAAGAGCAAGTCGAGCGGGCGAAGCAATTTTCCCCTGTGCTCATCAACTCTCATAGTGGAAAAGACTATATGTCGGAAGATGAGCAAAATCGTTTTTTCGAACAAGCATTGCGAGTGGAAAAAGCGGCTGGCATTCAAGTTGCGCACGAAACACATAGAGGTCGTGTTATGTTCACTCCGAAAGCTACGGCCAGAGTGCTGAAATTGTTCCCGGATCTGAAAGTCACAGCAGATTTCAGCCATTTCACATGTGTATGTGAATCCATGTTGGCCGATCAGCAAGAGGATCTTGCTCTGATTAAGAGCAGAGCTCTGCATGTTCATGGAAGGGTCGGCTTTGAGGAAGGTCCGCAAGTGCCGCACCCTGCAGCTCCTGAGTATGCTAATCATTTGCAGCAATTCGAGACATGGTGGGATGAAATGTTCCACAACCCGATCATCCCGGCGCAGCCATTTGCAACGTTCACGCCTGAATTCGGCCCGCCAGGTTACATGCCGACATTACCTTTTACACGTCAGCCTGTGGCGGATCTTTTTCAAGTGAACCACTGGATAGCTGAGCGAATTCGGAAAACATACGAGTAAAAGGTAGTGGGGGGAGTCGCGCTATGCGGCTCTTTTTTAAGTCATAAAAACGAGGAGGCTGACGCAGATGCCAGAAATAACAAATCCTATTGTGCCCGGATTTTATGCAGACCCTGAAGCTAGAACCTATGAGGGCAAGCATTGGATTTACACTACGCGATCCATCACGGAGTATACGAGCCAGATGAATCTGGATGCATTTAGCTCTACGGATTTGATTCACTGGAACAAGCATGAAGCTATACTGGAAATGTCAGATTTCCCATGGGTGTGGAGGGCTGTTTGGGCACCGACGATCATTGAAAATAAGGGGAAATACTACCTCATATTTGCATCAAACGATATCCAGTCCAATGATGAAATCGGCGGATTGGAAATGGCCGTGTCGGATAATCCGGCGGGGCCGTTTAGAGGATACTTAGGAAAACCGCTGATCGATCGTTTCATTCACTCGGCTCAACCGATTGACGCCCATCTTTTTAAAGATGATGACGGTACCATTTATCTCTATTATGGAGGTTGGGGGCACTGTAATGTAGCGAAAATGAATGAAGACATGACTGGCTTTGTTCCTTTTGAAAATGGGGATACTTTCCTTTCTATCACGCCGGAAGGGTATGTCGAAGGCCCCTGCATGATTAAAAAAGGGGACCTTTATTACTTCATGTGGTCCATGGGAAGTTGGGTGAATGGCACTTATCGGGTGGCTTATGGCGTAAGCGATAGTCCGCTGGGACCATTTGAGAACCAAGGCACGATTCTTCAAAAACAAGAACCGATTGCCGAGGGACCCGGCCATCACGGTTATTTGTATTTGCCGGAAACGGATGCGTGGATCATTGTATATCATCGTAGAATGATAGGAGATACTGATCCTGGAAGCAGGGTTTTATGTATGGACAGGCTGCACTTTGAGGATGGCGCAATTATTCCCGTTACGATGACGGATAACTGGCAAACATCGCATTAAACGCGGAGGTATAGCAGATGACAAAACTAGATGAACTAAGAAATGGCATAGACGAAGTTGACCAAAAGATCATTGCACTGCTGGCTCAAAGATTTCAATATACAGAAGAAGTCGGCATTTATAAAGCGGAGAATCACCTGCACTCGCAAGATGTCAGCCGTGAAAATCAACAGTTTCAGAAGATTGCTAAGCTCTCGGCTCAATACGGACTGAACCCTGACTATGCTTCGGAAATTTATAGATGCCTCATCGATATCGTCATTTCACGGCACGAAGAATTACTCAAAACGACATGTAAATAGAGGTAAAAGTGAGCCGCAGCCGGACATGGGAAGTTAATTCCTGTGTCTGGTTTTTTACTGTAGATTTGTGCAGCGGCGGTTGGTTTCAGAGCTACGCGATATTGTTGGGGAACTACAGGGCGTTAATTTGCTCAAATAAGGCTTTTGAGCGAGGGAGAGGGAACTAGGGACCGCTATTTCTCAACTTTCGGAGCGAAAACTGGGTTTGGCGGGCAAATAAGATCCTGTAGTTCCCTCCAGCACGCCAAACACCGCTTTTTTGCAAAATAAGCGACTGGAGTTCCCTTATTTTGCGCGGGCGAGGAAGGGGCGGGCAAGGCAGATCAGGTCGGAGCAAGGCCGGGCCGGGCAAGACAACGCCGTTTTAAGCAAAATATCCGAAAATAGCAAATTTACACCTGATAGTCTAAATACATGAATGCCGGATTTTTTTATATTGGAGGTAATGAAAGGAAAGGGGCACTCCAACGTGAAAGTAAAAAAAATGATGACAGGAAGTTTATTGACCGTGTTCGCTGCAACGATGATAGTAGGGGGTTCAGCATCAGTTTCAGCAGAGGATACACCCTCGTATACGCTGACAGTTCTTACGGATAAGCCGTCCAAAGGAGAAAATGTGGAGGTTCTCATAAAAGGACATCAGCTAAAAGATGTCTATGCGTACGAAATCAATCTGGATTTCAATCCGAAGCAGCTTAAATTAAAAGAAGCTACGACGGAGATTCCTGGATTCTCGGTTCCTCCCATTGTGAAAGATAACCATATTCAGCTCGCGCACACACGTATAGGCCGAACGAAAGGCGACGATGGCGAACAGATTTTGTACAAGTTAAAGTTTGAAGCGATAGATGAGGGGAAGGCGGAGCTGGCGATCGGCAAGGTCAAATTGGTCGATTCCATTCTAGCAAGCACGGACCAGGACTCGAATGCCAAAGTGGCTGTTGATATTAACGATTTGTTCCCATTCGATGATCTGGGAGATTTTACGTGGGCCAAAACAGCGATTGCCTTCCTAGCTGAGAAGGGGATTGTGAATGGAACGGCTGAGCGCACTTTCAGTCCGGGCCAGCCTGTTACGCGTGCCGATTTTGTGGTTCTTCTGATGAGAGCCTTGGAGGTAAAAGGCGGATCTGGCGAGCGCTTTGACGATGTGCAGCAGGGTGAGTACTTCGATGAGCACTTATCTGCTGCAAGAAGCTTAGGTATTGTAGAAGGTGACGAGTATAATAACTTCCATCCGAGAGAGTCTGTAACTAGAGAGGACATGATGACCCTCACGGCTCGTACCTTAAAAACGCTGAATAAGCTCCCCGCAAGTAAAGGGACATCTTTAGCTGATTCGTTTAACGATACTTCAGAGATTTCGGATTATGCGATACAAAGTGTTACAAATCTAGTGGAGATGGGCTTGGTAGATGGTTATGGCGAGGGCATTCATCCTAAGGAATTTACGAATCGCGCTCAAGCGGCTATGCTGATTTATAAACTGTTGACTGCAAAATAATTATCGGCAAAATGACTGTGAAATCGCATCAGGGAGGGGCTTTATTGGCGGAAATGCCTAAGAGCAGCCTCCTTTTTGTCTTTGCGCTTGTTCTTTACATAGCCGCAAGCATCCGAAGCGAAATGGCAAGAAAACGTACAAAAAGGCGGAATAACCTAAATACTTCCTGTCTCCATTGTTACATAATGTATCTGTAATATTCCAATGAATAGGATGAAAGGAGTTAATGTGCAAAAAAAGCGAGGCTAATAGATTTCAATGCTCGCGCCCATTCATCATTTATGTAATCAGGAGGCTGGAATAGGATGAAGTTAAAGAAGACGTTTAATCTGCTGCTTATTGCCGCTTGTGCATTCGGAACGATCTCAACGGCTCCGTTGATGACCCTTCAAGCTCAAGCAGCGGAAGTAGCGAATGAGCCTGTCGTTCACGGCTTAAAAGGGGAGTACTACACAAGTTCGGGTTCACCGCAGTTTAACTTTGGCACGTTAAAGTCAACCGTACTTGATCCCAATTTGGACTTTGGCAACTTGGATCCAGCGTTTGGGATTTTAACCGGTCAGCAAGATAATGTGAATGTACGTTGGAGCGGGTTCATTGAACCCCAGTTTTCCGAAGATTACACGTTCTCCATCATTGGTGACAATGGCTTCCGGCTCTGGATTGACAACAAACTGGTCATCGATCATTGGGTCAACGATTGGGATAAAGAGCAGGTTGCAGCGCCGGTTTCACTGGTTGCAGGGCAAAAATATGCAATTAAGGTTGAATACTTTGAGAATACGGGCGGATCTAACATTCACATGCGTTGGTCGAGTCCATCCACACCGAAATCGGCGATACCGACTGAGGCGCTTACTCCGCCAAGCGGTTTCTCCTATGGGGGCAGCGTAGCCGTCAATGGAGCGACAGCGGAAGTGAAATTAGATAAACCTTTGCAATCGCTTCCAGAGGGATTTGTTAATCATTTCAACGTCAGTGTCATGGGCAGCAACTGGCCGATCGCATCGGCAGCGCTCAAACAAGGCGATAACAGCACCATCGTGGTTACTTTCCAGTATCCGGTGTATTCGAAGGATGTTTGGTTAGTTAAGGCAAGTTATGACGGCCAGGCGGGCCTTGAAGATCAGGATGGCAGAGTCGTTCAGGCATTCGATAAAATGTTGAAAAACGATTCTACATATCAAATCACGACGCCATGGGCGAGCCAAGTAGACAAGGATCATGTCCTTCCAGAATACCCTAGACCGCAGCTCGTTCGCGATAAATGGCAGAACTTGAACGGAGAATGGCAATTCCAGTCGGCTAAGGTCGGGGAGGCGCTGCCAACCGGGCAAACTTTGAAGGAAAAAATCGTTGTTCCTTTTGCTGCGGAGTCGGTGCTTTCCGGCATTAAACGCGTAGAAAATCTCATGTGGTATAAGCGTTCATTCACGGTTCCAAATGATTGGAACGGGCAGCGCGTGATGCTGAACTTCGGCGCTTCCGATTATTTGACAACGGTTTATGTCAACGGTGTGAAGGTTGGCGAGCACAAAGGCGGTTACACTTCATTTAGCTTCGATGTCACTGATCAATTAAAAGCAGGCGATAATGAACTGATCGTTCATGTGCTGGATAATACGGATATGGGGGACGATCAAGCTGTCGGTAAGCAAACGGTGAAAAAACTCGGCGGCATCTGGTACACGTCGGTCTCCGGGATTTGGCAAACGGTTTGGATGGAGCCTGTCGCACCGGCTCATATCGAAAAGCTGGACATGACGCCGGATCTTACGAATCAAACGTTAAAATTAACCGTTCCTGCGGGAGCCGCTAACAATCTCACCGTTGAAGCCATTGCGACGAAGGACGGTCAGGAAGTTGGAAGAATCAGCGGTCCTGCCGGTACGGAGCTGAAAGTTCCAGTTCCGAATCCTCGGTTATGGACGCCGGATGATCCTTTCTTGTACGATTTGCAAGTTCGCTTGAAAAACGGGGATCAAGTTGTCGATCAAGTTAACAGCTATTTCGGAATGAGGGAGATCAAGCTAGGGAAAGTAGACGGCATTACAAGACCGCTGTTGAACGGCAAATTCGTCTTCCAAATGGGGCCGCTGGATCAAGGCTTTTATCCGGACGGTATTTATACAGCACCGACGGAAGACGCTTTGAAATATGATATTCAAACCGTGAAACGAGTCGGTATGAATATGATCCGTAAGCATATTAAAGTAGAGCCGGCTCGCTGGTACTATTGGGCGGATAAGCTGGGCGTCCTCGTTTGGCAGGATATGCCGAGCTTGGAGGATCGCCAAAATAACCATGGCGCGGATATCACACAAGCTGCCAAAACGCAGTGGCTGAAGGAATACAAAGAAATGGTCGACCAGCTTCGCAGCGTGCCATCCATTATTGAATGGACCGTCTTTAACGAAGGCTGGGGCGAATTCGATTGGGGCGGACAGCAGACGAAGGATGCGACCAATTATGTAAAAAGCCTTGACCCGACGCGTTTAATTAACAACGCAAGCGGCTGGCAGGATTCCGGTGCAGGCGACTTGGTTGATATGCATGCTTACCCGGCTCCAAATTCACCGAAGCCAACGGACACACGTGCTGCTGTACTCGGGGAATATGGTGGGCTCGGTCTGCATACACCGGGACATGAATGGAGTCCGCTCGTATTCTCGTATCAAGAGATGAAAAGCAAAAAAGAGATTACGGACAAATACATCGATTACATTAACCAATTGAAAAATCTCAAAGGAAATCCTGGCTTGAGCGCAGCGGTTTATACGCAGATCAGCGACGTCGAATATGAGATTAACGGCTTGCTGTCCTATGACCGCAAAGTGGAGAAACTCGATTTTGACCGGATCGCCAAAGCTCACCGCGAGTTAATCGGCACGGTTACGGCGGGCGATTTGTCCAGCGGCATTCAAGACGCTGAGCTCTTTTTCAGTAAGCTCACCGCAGGTACGAAACCTGGCCAATATCCGCAAGCTGTAGTGGATCATTTCCAAGGTGTCATTCAATCCGCTAAGCAGGTACTTGCCGACAGCAATGCCACTGCGAGCAATTACCAGCAAGCGCTAAATGACCTGAAAGCTGAGAAGGATAGCGTTTTCGCTAGTGTGAATGATCCGCTTCCAAAAGGCTCCACGGTGGATAACTTCGACAGCACTACGCTAAACAGCAATTGGAGTATTTACCGTCAAAATAACGCAAATTGGAGTCTGACTACCAATCCTGGCAAGCTGACGATTCAAACGCTTACAGGCGATAGCTTTGGCAATTCCAATGCGCTGAAAAATGCCTTCTTGCAAAACGCGCCTAGCGGCGATTTTGTCATCACGACGAAGGTTGATGCGCAGGTAAGGAAGAACTACCAGCAAGCCGGGCTGCTCGTTTGGCAGGACGAAGATAACTATGTGAAGTTTGGGCATGTGTGGGATACAGACGGCGCAACAGGGAAATCCCTGGAATCCGCTTTCGAGAAAAATGCCACATACACCAAAGCCGGGCATATGGCGACACATCCAGGTTACGATACATCGTACCTGCAAATCCGTAAGGTAGGTAACGTTTATACGACCTATTATTGGGATGGTTCCAGCTGGAAGCAGGCTGCAGACCCTGTTACTGTTCAATTATCGAATCTCAAAGTAGGATTCTATGCATTCTCCGCAACTGACGGGACGTCTATCCCGGCTAAGTTCGATTACTTCTCGGCCGGTCCGATTGTGAATGATCCTTCGGCTTCGTTAACTGGACCTGCATCGGTCACAAGCGAGCAATCGTTTGATTCGACACTTGGCCTGAACAGTGTCACGCAAAGTGTGTATGCAGGAGACGTAAGCGTTACGTATGACGCGAGTCAACTCGAATTTGTATCCGCAGAAAGCGTGAAAAGCGGTTTAGAGCTTCTCGATAAGAAAGTAACGCCGGGTTCGGTCCGTCTCATTACCGTAAATGTGAGCGGTACGAGTATCAACGGCGATTTGCTGAAGCTTCATTGGAAGGCGAAGACGACTGGGGAGGATATCACCAGCACGATTACACTTTCTAATCTTGTTTTGGCGAACGGTGAAGGCGTAGAAACGGCTGTGGACGGTACCACGCAAAGCATTCGCATACTTGCTAATGTCGATAAAACAGCGTTGAACTCTCTCATCGCTACTGCGCAAAGCAAGCATGACGGTGCGACGGAAGGTACAGCCGTTGGTCAGTATCCTGTTGGCGCCAAAGCGCTGTTGCAAGCAGCTATCGACAAAGCAGCCTTGGTTGCTAACGATGCAAATGCGACGAATGCGCAGGTTGCACAAGCGGTTACTGAACTGAATGATGCGTTGCAAGCCTTTAACCAGTCGGTTGTTACTGGCAATTCTGGTGACACGAATGGCGACGGTAAGTACTCAATCGGCGATCTGGCTATTGTTGCAGCCGCTTATGGCAAAACGTCGAAAGACGCAGATTGGGATAAGTACAAACAAGCGGATCTGGACAACAATGGTCGCGTTGACCTTGTCGACTTGGCCATGTTGGCACAGAAAATTTTGGAATAAACGGGTAGTAAAGTCGCCTAACTTCAGGATTTATTGGGGTTGGGCGTCTTTTTTTGCGCCATCAGATGCCTTGTCCTGAACTTTTGTCAGAATCGCGCAAAGTTTCGCCTAATCGCGTAAAGACGCCCTTTTTTTACATGGATATAATCAGGGTAAACAACGTTCAGGGAGAGGTTCACATGAAAAAGATGATCAGTGTGCTAGTTGGCATTCTACTGCTAAGCTGCTTGCCATTGTATCTGCATTTCGCACACAAAAGTACGGAACCTGATTCAGGCGGCGACGGGCAGCGTTTGGATGTCCACAAGCTGGAGAGCATCGTGAATTTGGCAAGCTCAGGGGAAAAGGCAGGCACCAATGATGTCAAAGCGCCTTCTTTTACCTTAAAAGCACTGGACGGTTCGTATCACACGATTGGGGGCAAACGAGAGAAGCCGGTTGTCATTCATTTCTGGGCCAGTTGGTGTGAAGCCTGCTCGGTTGAGGTGGCCACGCTGCGTAAACTGTATGGACAGTACAAGGATCAAGTTGATTTTCTGGGCATTAACGTGTCCACCGAAGAAAAGCCGGAAAATATTGAGAAGTTTGTCAAACAGAACAATCTCAAGTATCCAATCCTGCTGGATGAGCACAAACACGCTGCTGATTTGTACCAGCTCCATGCGCTGCCAACTGTTTTTCTAATCGATAAAAACGGCTATGTCATGGATACGTTTCACATGGTAGATCCGCTGGAACTGGAAGAAAAGATCAGGCATCTTGCGGAGCCTTAACAGCTTTCAACTTTATGGAAAGGAGGAGACAGCTTGACGGCTGACGGCTTACATAACAACGTGGCTGTGTCTAATTACAAGGGGTAAGGTTTGATTTATTTTAGGAAAAGAGGTGTCCTGTGTTAAAAGGAAAAACGGTAATCGTCCAATTGCTTATTTTTGCTTTATATTTGACCATGTTATCTCCCTATCCGGTGCAGGCGGCGGAAGTGGAAAAAATACCTAGCTATTTTGCAGATCATTTCGATAAAATGAAGATAAACGATACATGGAATGCCATTGAAGGCCCATGGTCCATTGATGCTGGCAGGCTGTCGGTAGCGAAAGGCCAAGGCTATAAAGCGATCTCCAACAAGGATGACATGAGCGACTTTACGATAGAGTCAGATATTCGTGTGGCTGATCGTAATGGAGACGCTGGCCTTTTATTCCGAACCGTAAGCGCAACACCAGGCGCTGATAATGTGCGTGGTTATTATGCTGGGCTTAGCGCGACCGGAACAGGAGCGGTCATGCTTGGGCGCATGAGCAACAATTGGACGGAATTGAAGCGTTCCAATGTAACCATCAATCCGAATACGGATTATCGTTTGAAAGTTTCTGCAGTAGGCAGTCAAATCAACGTTTATGTCAATGATGTGTTAGTTTTGCAGCAAACTGACAGCACGTACACACAAGGTAGTGTTGGCGTTAGAATGTACAATTCAACGCCATCGTACGACAATATTGTAGTGAAATCCGTGGGAGGCGATACGTTGTTATCGGATAACTTCGATACGCCGGCAGAACAAACGATTGAACATTGGAATGTGGTGGATGGAAGCTGGAAATTGCAATCCGGAGCCATTACGGTCAATAAAGGTGACGGTTACAAAATGCTGGCTCAGGACGCTGAATTCCAGGATATGACGCTGGAAAGCGATATTAAACTGCCGAGCGATACAGGTACAGGAGATGCGGGACTGCTCTTCAAGACACAAAGCGCAACACCCGGGGCCGATAATGTAAAAGGTTACTATGCCGGTTTAAGCGGTGATGGCAAGGTCACACTTGGCCGCATGAACAATAACTGGACCCCGCTGAAGCAAGTCAAAGTGTTCGATACGATCGATCCGAATCGTTACTATCACATGAAGGTCGTGACGTATCAGAATGACATTAAAGTGTATGTCAACGATTCCCAAAAACCCGTCCTCACCTTCACGGACGACAGCCCGCAGAAATATACGAAAGGCGGAATCGGTTTACGAAGTTACCGTGCGCAGGCAAGCTACGATAATGTCATCGCAAGTGAATATGTGGTGCCGGACAAAGAATTCACTTCACCTGTAGCGAATAAGGATCCGCTGGTGCAAACGCCTTTTATCCCGCTGCCGCTTGGTTCGGTTGAAGCCAAAGGCTGGCTCCTGAAGCAGCTTGAACTTCAGCGTGATGGAGCTACCGGATATGCTGAGGATTTATACGGAGAACTTAGTACGAACGCAGCATGGCTTGGGGGCACAGCACCAGATTCTGATTGGGAGCGTCCAGTCTATTATTTGAAGGGACTAGTGCCTCTAGCTTACACACTGAAAGATCCGAACTTAATTGCCAAATCCCAAAAATGGATTGAAGCCATCTTGGTGAGCCAGCAAGCGGACGGTTCCTTTGGTCCCAAAAGCAGCGATGATTGGTGGCCACGCATGGTCGCGCTCTATGTCATGAAGGATTACTATGAAGCTACGAATGATGCTCGTGTGCTTACGTTCATGACGAACTATTTCCACTACCAAGCCGCTCAATTACCGGCTCGACCACTCAGAGACTGGGGCAAGGTGCGGGTTGGCGATAATATTGATACGGTACTTTGGTTGTACAACCGGACGGATGACGCTTTCTTATTGCAGTTGGCTGATACACTGGCTGGACAAGGGTATCCGATCACGGATACGTTTACGAACGATGGTTTCCAGAATTTCGGCAATGACTTCCAACCGACTCATTCTGTTAACGTGAATGAAGCGATTAAAATGCCGGCTATTTATTATCAAAGATCACATGACAATGTGGATCGTGATGCCTTCCAAGCAGGCGTTGAGAATTTGACCAAGCATGCACAAATTACGGGAATGCCATCCGGTACAGAGATGTTAGCCGGTATTGCGTCTACGCAGGGCGTAGAGCTCTGTGCGATTACCGAGCGGATGCAAAGTAATGAAGAGGCGGCCATGATTCTCGGGGATCCTCACATTGGTGATGCGCTTGAGAAAATTGCCTTCAATTCATTGCCGGGCGCGATGGATAAGGACTTGAAGCTACATCAGTATTATTCATTGCCGAATCAGGTCGAGAGCAATATTGCGGATCATGGCTTCAAACAAAACTATGATAACGGGATGATGCCTTCCCCGACTTCCGGTTTCCCTTGCTGCCGTTTTAATATGCATATGGGTTGGCCGTATTTTGTAAAAAATATGTGGGCAGCTACGAAGGATGGCGGACTTGGCGTTATTGCTTACGGCCCGAGCCGCGTTTCGACCAAGATTAAGAATGCCAATGTAACGGTAGAAGAAACAACGAACTATCCGTTTGAAGATCAAATCGGGTTTGAAGTGAACACGTCACAATCCGTAAGTTTTCCACTCAAGCTAAGAATTCCGGCATGGGCGGATCAACCGACGGTTACGGTGAACGGCCAAGCTCAGCCAGTTGTGAAAGCGGGAGAATACCTGACGATCGACAGAACATGGGCGACAGGCGATCGTGTTGTTTTGACAGTGCCGATGAAGTTGAAAACATCGACGTGGGTTAACAACTCGGTCGGGATCGAACGCGGTCCACTCGTGTTCTCTCTTCAAGTGGAAGAAGACTGGCAAGTACAATCGAATCCGATTGCGGCCGTGCCAGGATTTAATAGCACAGCGCTTGGGTTCAGCCAGTTCCGCGTGCTTTCCAAAACACCATGGAACTACGGGTTATTGATTGACCGAGAACATCCGGAGGAATCCATTGAGGTTGTGCAGGGGCCAATGCCTGAGAATCCTTTCATCCAGGCGACTAGTCCAGTCAAGCTGATTGCCAAAGCGAAGAAAATTCCTGCATGGGGCAAATCGGCCAACAATGTAGAAGCCTCCGAGCCGCCAATCGGGCCGCTGCTTTCGGCAGAGCCGACGGAGAACATTACGCTGGTTCCATATGGGGCGGAGAACTTGCGGGTCAGTTATTTCCCGGAGGTGACCGAGAATCCGGACGCCGCCGCTTCCATTAAATATGAGGCTGAACAAGCCGAGTTGTTCAAAGCAAAAGTGAATACAAACAACAATTATGCATCCGGTAAAAGCTATGTAGGTGAAATTGACTACGCGGATAGCTATGTGAAGTTTGGCGATATTCAGGCCGCAGCAGCCGGTACTTATACGGTTGATGTCTGGTTTGCCAATGGCAGTGATTTTACAGCTGCGACAGGTAAAATGCTCGTGAACGGCAAGGAACAGTCGTTCAAGCTCCAAGGTACTCAAAACTGGGGCAGGTTTATGGCGATCCCTGTGAAAGTCGAGCTGAACGAGGGCTCCAACACGATCACGTTCATGAAAGGCACCGGTTTCTATGAGTTGGATTATATTGTCGTGAGACCGCTGCAAGCCGCTGTAACCGAACCATCTACTCCAGCTTCTGCGACTTTGACGGGACCTGCCGAAGTTCAGGCGAGTGATCCATTTGACGTTGAACTAGGATTCACAAGTGTTACTGAGCGTGTGTATGCCGAGGATTTAAACATTAGCTACAACCCTAATCTAGTGGAATATGTAGGTGTAGATGAGCTGAAGGAAGGATTTAAAGTTGTAGATCAATTACAAACTCCCGGTAAGGTACGTATCATTATGGTTAATTTGGGAGCAGGCAATATCAATGATCACTTGCTGAAGCTGAAGTGGAAAGCCAAATCCATTGCCCAACCGAGCAGCACGAACATCACGTTAACGAAAGCTGTTATAGCTGATGCCAACGGTGTAGAAACACAGCTCGATAGTGTTACGCACAGCTTGCAAATCGCAACTGTCGTTGACAAAGCAGCCTTGAACAATTTGATTGCTCAGGCACAAGATAAGCATCAAACCGCAACCGAAGGCTCAAGTCCAGGAAACTATCCTGTTGGCTCGAAGGCAGCTCTCTGGTCTGCGATTAGTCAAGCCAAAGCCGTCGCTGATAATACGGCATCGACACAAAGTGAAGTCGAGCAAGCGATCGTGGCATTGCGTGAAGCTTTGAACAGCTTCTTGAATTCAGTCCTAACGGCCAGCCCTGGAGATACGAATGGAGACGGCAAATATTCCATCGCGGATCTAGGCATATTAGCGGCCGCCTACGGGAAGTCTTCCAAGGATGCGGACTGGGAGAAGTACAAACCATTTGATTTGTTTAACGATGATCAAATTGACATTAAAGATTTAGCGATCATGGCGCAAAAAATTCTGCAATAGGCGTAACAGGGGACGTTCCGGACGGATCACGAGGTGGATCTGTGCGGAGCGTCTTTCTTTTAAACGGATGAATGGTCTGCGCTGAATCGGATTCTTGTCTGAAAAGTATAAAGGAAAACCAAATAATCTAAATACAAAAAGTGCTGTATCCTTCATGATTAAGATAACCACAGCATGGTTACATAGGTGATTTAAGGGGGAGGATTTGGTTTGAACAGAGTATTTGCTTTTCAACACAAACAGATTCGACAAGTATGGGCGTATATGCTGCTCTTATGCATGGCAGTCACGTATTTGCCTGTTGCCTCGGTTTCGGCGGCGGCAGGAGATCCATTGCCTGTATTTCGAGAGGATTTCAGCGATGGCAATGCAGATGGCTGGACAACCTATGGGTCGGCGGATGCCGGGAACAGAGGGACTTGGACGGTTAATGCAGCCAAGCAGTATAAATCGACTGGCGCACCTGGCTTAAAGACGGTGTATGAAAGCACAAATTTTAAAGATCTGGTCTATGAAGCGGATCTTCAAGTTTCTGGGATCAATGATGATCAATCGGGGCTTTTGTTCCGGGTCACAACGCCAACAGGTAACGTGCCGGATGGGTATAATGGTTACTTCGCAGCTCTGCGTGTGGACAAGACCCTTATGCTTTCGAGGGTAACCGGGGCGGGTGGCAATGAATATAAGGAATTGCAGAAAGTACCGTATCCTTATGCGAGCGGTCATATGAAAGTCGTCGCGGTAGGCAATCACATTCAGATCTTCGTTGAGGATATGAATACCCCTAAGATTGATTTTATCGATAACGACGGCAAGCAGATTACATCCTCCGGTTCGATTGGCCTTCGAACATGGTGGGGTGGGGCGACCTTCGATAATCTTGAAGCCAAAGAATATAGCGCTGCAGCGACGTTTGCGCCTGAGTTCAGCGTAACGTCCGGGGTTTACGACAGTGCACAGCAAGTTGCCATGACTTCGGCGACAGACGGGGCGACGATTCGGTACACGCTTGACGGCACACTGCCGAATGCGGCTTCTCCCATCTACACGTCACCGATTGGGATAACATCGGATACGATCCTTAAAGCCTATGCTGAAAAAGCAGGGGAAATGGTCTCGGATGTGGTGACAGCCTCGTATATCATTGCGCAGAGCGAGCAAGTTTTCGCGGATGATTTCAGCGATGGCGTTGCAGACGGCTGGACGAATTATATGGGGGCGGCAGTTGGTACTCCGACATCCTGGTCAGTAACACAAGGTGTTTACAGCTATATGGCTGTGAATCCAAGAGGTGCAAAGTCAGTCGTGGATGCGGTTTATCAAAATTTTGTGTTTGAAGTGGATGTGAATCCGCAGGATGCGATAGCTAATAATAGCGGAGTCATTTTCCGGGCGACGGCGCCGGCTGACGGCGTAGATAAAGTTAATGCATACTACGCTGGTATGAACGCTGCTGGAAAGCTTCAAGTCGGCAAAATGAGCACAGCGGGTGCGTCTGGCACCTGGACGGAAATCGCGTCAACGGTTGTGAGCGGTGTCAACCCGAATGCCTACAATCATCTGAAAGTGATTGGTGTTGGGACGTATTTTTACATCTATGTGAATGATAAGCTTGCATTTGATTTTACAGACGCAACGTACGCATCAGGTACTGTTGGGCTGAGAGCTTGGAACGATGATAAAGCGGTTACCTACGACAATGTCTCTTTGCAGCGCTTGACGACGGTTGTGCTGCCAGTTGCAGCACCGGTCATCAGTCCAGCATCGGGTACGTTCCCTAATACGCAAATCGTCACATTGACGAGCTCGACCGCAGATGCCGATATCCACTTCACTTTAGACGGCAGTTTCCCTACAGCTGCATCGCCTGTTTACAGTGGACCTATCACTTTGACGGCAACTACGACGGTGAAAGCTTACGCGACCAAAAGCGGCATGCTCGATTCAGCGGTGCAAAGCGCTACGTTTACGTTAGTCAGCCGTACTTTCTCGGATGATTTCAACGACGACAATGCGAACGGCTGGAAGACGTACCAAGGCACATGGAATGTATCCGGCAAAGCCTATCAAATAACGGATAAAGGTCCTGGATACAAATCCGTAGCGGATGGCACTTCGTTCAGCAACTTTGAATACGAAGCAGATATCACAATGAAAGACGGCGTAAATAACGATAATGCCGGTTTAATCTTCCGTGTTACGGATCCTAGCAATGGCGGAGATAATTTGAAAGGCTATTATGCAGGAATCACTTCTAATGGCCGTGTTCAATTGGGCAAATTCAACAACAACTGGAAAGAACTTGCCTCCATTTTATATCCGATCCAGCAAAATAGAGCCTATCATATGAAGGTGACGGCAGTAGGCAGCCATATCGATATTTATATCGATGGTGAGCATATCGTAAGTGCGGTAGATACCTCCTATACGACGGGAGCTATCGGTGTCAGAGCGCACTTTGTTGCAACCAGCTATGACAATCTATTTGTCAAAGACTTGGGCGAGGTTCAAATGCCGACCTATGACTGGTCTTGGGTAAAAGGCGCAGTTTTCGTGCCAACGAATGTGGTGAACCAGATTCAACAATGGAATGAGTACGATCATGACATCAACGATCGTGAATTAGGATATGCGCAAATGTATGGCATCAATTTTGTGCGGGTTTTCGTGCATAATTTGTTGTGGAAAGATAACAGCGCCAAGCTGCTTGCCAATCTGGAAGATTTCTTGGCCCTTGCCGACAAACACGGCATTAAGGTCGAGCTTGCTTTCTTCGACGATTGTTGGGATGACTATCCGGTCATGGGGCCTCAGTTGGCACCTAGATACGGTGCGCATAACAGCCGTTGGGTAGAAGGCCCGGGAGATGCGGTGAAAGCGAACTATGAGGCTAACAAGCAAGATTTGAAGGAGTACGTACAAGGCATCGTAACAGCGCATAAAAACGATCCGAGAATTGCTTTCTGGAACATTTATAATGAACCAAGCAATGGCGAGACCGGTCTTATGGATCAAATCACGAAGCAAATTATGAACGATGCGCGGATTTGGATCAAAGAAATTGATACCGTACACCCGGTTTCTTCAACAGCCGGTCAATTTAGCGGTGAAGCTACTTCGGACTTCATTACTTGGCATCCCTATGAGGCGGACTATCCGACTCCTTACGGGGTCAGCAAGGGAATTCTTGCGGACGAAGCCATGAACCGATCGACACAAACCGTTCCGGGCATCGTGGAACACTATGGGAATAAAGGCATTGGCTACGTCATGTGGGAGTTTGGTATTGGCCGGGATAACACACGTTTCCCTTGGGGATCCGACACGAATCCGATGACTTCGGAGCCGACGATGCCTTTCCATGGAATCGCGTATCCGGATGGACATCCGTGGGATGTCAATGATATTAAAGCGTTGACAGGCGCTGCTTTTGACACGCTGCCACTATTCAATGTGAACTATTACAAAGATGATCAATTTACATCGTTAGCCAAATCTTCCATCACGCCAAAAATTGATTTCGACCTTGGGGATGAGAAGGGAACAGGAGCTTCCGATCCAAGTGTCGGCATTGGCGAAGACCATTTCTCAACTCGATGGATGGGGACCGTGCAGCCTGCGAATACAGGAACTCACACGATCTATGTTGATAGCGACAACATCGCTAGAGTGTGGATTGGCGAGACGCTGGTCGTTAATAAAACAAGCGGTACAAGAGAAGAAAAAACCGGTACGATTACCTTAACAGCCGGCCAACAGTACCCGATTAAAGTCGAGTATGTGCATGCAACGGGCGACGCAAGCTTACATGTGAAATGGTCGCACGCGAATTTGATTAAACAAGCCTTAACACCTGTTTATTCAGGCAAAAGTGTGCAGTCAGTTACCTTGGATGCGGCAACGTTAACTGTAAAGGTCGACGAAACGAAAAAACTGACAGCTACGATTGCGCCTGAAGATGCTTCTAGCCAACAGTTGACGTGGAGCTCCAGCCACACAGGTACGGTGAGAGTTGACAACAACGGATACGTGAAAGGGATTAACAAAGGAACAGCGACCATTACGGTTACGGCAGCGGGAGGCGTGAGCGCTTCAGCCGTGGTGACGGTTACGGATAGCGGTACGTTTAAAAACCCGATCGTACCTGTCTCCAGCGGTGCGGGTTCGGCGGATCCGAGCGTTGTATTTAAGGATGGCTACTACTATTATGTCAAATCGGAGAATGACGGTTCAATTCAGGTGGCGAAAGCCAAACGCTTGCAGGATATCGGAATTGAACTTCGCGTAACGGTCTATACACCTCCTGCCGGACAAATGTATTCGAAGGAACTATGGGCGCCTGAAATTCAGTATTTGAATGGCAAATGGTACATCTATGTCGCAGCGGATGATGGCAACAATAATAATCACCGAATGTATGTGATCGAAGGCGATTCGCAAGACGCGCAAGGGACTTATACAATGAAAGGAAAGATTGCAGATGCCACAGACAAATGGGCTATTGACGGCACGGTCCTAACGAAAAGCGACAACTCCATGTACTTCGTATGGTCTGGCTGGGAAGGCGACACGAATGTAAGTCAAAATTTATACATCGCTCCAATGAGCAATCCTTGGACAATTAGCGGACCTAGAGTTCGGGTGTCTACGCCTGATCAAGCTTGGGAGCTGAAAGGCACGCCGCCTAGTATTAATGAAGCTCCGGAAATTTTGATGAAAGATGATAAAATTTTTATCGTTTATTCGGCAAGCGGCAGTTGGACGGATGATTATACGTTAGGCATGTTGACGAATACGGATGGCGATGTGCTGAATCCTTCTTCTTGGACGAAGTCGGGTCCTGTATTCAGCAAAACTCCGGGGGCCTTCGGTCCGGGACATAACAGTTTCACCAAGTCCCCGGATGGTACGGAGGATTGGATCGTGTACCACGCTGATCTGAAATCTGGCGGAAGCTGGGGCAATCGTAGCGTACGTGCGCAAAAATTCACCTGGAACCAGGATGGCACGCCAAACTTTGGCACACCGGTGGCATATGGCGCGTTGGTTCAAGAACCATCCGGCACGCCGTCCGTCTCCCTGTACAGCTATGAGGCAGAGGACGCTGTTCTTGGCGGAAATGCAAAAGTCAACAGCTCGGACGACGCTTCCGGCGGCAAAGTAGTCGGTTATGTGGACACGGCTGGCAGCGACTATATCTTATTTAACGTCAACGTAGAAGAAGCGGGTACGTACACCATGACGGTTATGGCTTCTAACGGAACGGGTGGCACGGTCATTTCCCAGCACGATGTTTCTGTCAACAATGGCGCTAATCAAGTGATTGATTACAAACAATTCGGCTGGGGACGTTACAATCCGTCTTCCATAACGGTAACGTTGAATCAAGGATTGAACACGATTAAGTTGACTAAAAAAACGAACTTTGCTGAAGTCGACAGGCTTATTCTTGAGCTTAAGGAGGCAGCAAATCCAACAGGGAACAAAGCTGCTCTCTTGGCAGCGATCGCTTCGGCTCAAACGAAGCATGATCAAGCCGTTGAAGCTGATCAAGATGGCTTCTATGCGGTAGGCGCCAAAGCGGCCTTGCAAGCAGCCATTGATCAAGCAGTGCTTGTTGCAGGCAATGGTGCTTCAACAGAGGAACAGCTCATTGCGGCCATTAACATGCTGGCAGAGGCAGTTTCGGCCTTTGAAGCGAAGAAGATTAATACCGACCTTAATTCGGGAGGCTTTAGCGTGGGCGATTTAGCGATCGTTGCGGCAGCGTATGGCAAGAAGCAAGGCGATGCGGATTGGGAAACGGTAGGGAAGAAAGCAGACGTCAACATGGATAACAAAGTGGATATCGCAGATCTTGTCATTGTTGCGAGAGCAATCATGCAATAAACAACTGTCCGGCCATTCAATTGGCCGGACTTTTTGTATTTGTTGGCGGGAAGAGGGGGCTTGGCAGCGTGTAGGGAACTATGGTCCTCTATTTGGACTAAGTACAGCCAATTGATGAGGTAGTGGGAACTACGGTACACTATTTTGTCCTAATTGGTTGAATTGCTGGCTCCATCGAGCAAATAGAGCCCTGTAGTTCCCCCCCCAGCGCTAAATCCGCCTATTTTAACCGGAATAACGCCCTGTAGTTCCATATGTCAGGAGGAGGGGCCGGGCGAAGTGGTGTGGAACTGTAGTTCCGTATGTCAGGAGAAGGGAGGCCGGGCGAAGTGTTGGGGAACTGTAGTTCTGTTTGTCAGGAGGAGGGGGCCGGGCGAAGTGGTGTGGAACTGTAGTTCCGTTTGTCGGGAGAAGGGAGGCCGGGGAAAGTGTTTAGTAACTGTAGTCCGCTTGTTGTGGCGATCCGGTACTGCCCGTCATTCCCCCGGTTCAATCCGCCAGCTTCGGATGCTGCCTGGCAGTCGCACTCTTTCTTTTGAATTTCATCCACTATGACGGAATAAAGCAAAAAATGACTTTTACGTGTAAAGACCTTTACCTGGTTAAATATTACACTAAGGTTGTAAATAATTATTTCGAGGAGGAACACAAATGGTACAAAGAAAAAGAGTCATGGGGGCACTTGTAACAGCAACGGTATTAATGTCATTGGTCGCAGGCTGCGGGGCGAAAACAACAGAAACGACTTCCGCTACAACAGCGCCTCAAGCTACGAAGGCGGCAGAGGCAGCTAAAGCAGGAGATGGCAAAGTTACCGTTGGTTTCTCCCAAATCGGAGCGGAGAGCGGCTGGCGCGGTGCGGAAACGCAATCCATTCAAGATACAGCCAAGGCTGATCCTACGATCGATTTGAAGTTCTCTGATGCGCAGCAAAAACAAGAAAACCAAATTAAAGCCATTCGCTCTTTTATCGCCCAAAAGGTTGATGTTATCGCTATGGCCCCTGTAGTAGAGACAGGCTGGGAAGCTGTTCTGAAAGAAGCGAAGGATGCAAAAATTCCAGTTATCCTCGTTGACCGTGGCATCGACAAAAAGAATGAAGATCTATACACAAGCTTTATCGGATCCGACTTTATCGTAGAAGGCCAAAACGCGGCCAAAGCAATGGCTGAGCACCTTGGAGACAAAGGGAACATCGTTGAGCTGGAAGGAACTGTTGGCGCGAGCGCAGCAACCGACCGTAAAAAAGGTTTTGACGATGAGATGAAAAATCACCCGAACATTAAAATCGTAAAATCGCAAAGCGGTGATTTCAACCGTGCAACAGGTAAACAAGTCATGGAAGCGATCTTGAAATCCCCTGAAGGTAAAGATATTCAAGGCGTATACGCTCATAACGATGACATGGCACTAGGTGCAATTCAAGCGATTGAAGAAGCTGGTAAAAAACCAGGTTCAGACGTGAAAATCGTTTCCATTGACGGTATTAAAGAAGCTTTCGAAGCTGTTAAAGCCGGCAAGCTGAACACGGTTGTTGAGTGTAACCCACTTCTCGGACCTCAATTGTTCCAAGCGGCAAAAGACCTGAAAGCAGGAAAACAGCTTCCGAAATGGATTAAATCCAATGAAGATGTGTTCACAGGCCAAAAAGCTATCGACGCTCTGCCAAACCGTAAGTACTAAGATAAATAGAGAATTAAACGAAATCAAGAGTCAATCGGAGCTCTTGATTTCGTTCATCCAAGAATGAATAAAGGAGTGGAGAGGAATGCAGCAGCAACCCGTATTAACGATGACTGGCGTTAGCAAATTTTTCCCTGGTGTCAAAGCTTTAACGAATGTGGATTTTCAGCTTAAAAGAGGAGAAATTCATGCTTTGATGGGACAGAATGGCGCAGGGAAATCCACCTTGATTAAAGTTTTGACAGGTGTGCATGAGATGGATCAAGGCATCGTTACCTTGAACGGTCAACAAGTGCACATCAAGTCTCCAAAGGATGCGCAGACCTTAGGCATCAGCACGGTTTACCAAGAAGTGAATCTATGCCCGAATTTATCCGTTGCGGAGAATTTGTTCATCGGCCGTCAACCACGAAAACGCGGAGGAAGCATCGATTGGCACGCACTGAATCATAAGGCGGAGGAACTGCTGGAGCGATTGAGCATCCAGCTCGACGTAACGAAGCCGCTTTCCGAGTTCTCCGTAGCGATTCAGCAGATGGTGGCGATCGCGCGAGCGGTCGATATTTCTTCCGGCCTGCTTATTCTGGATGAACCGACGTCCAGTCTGGATCAGCAGGAGGTCAAGGAACTCTTCCGAATTATGAGGAAACTGAAGGACGAGGGGATGGCGATCGTCTTCGTTACTCACTTCATGGATCAAGTCTATGAGGTATCCGATCGCATTACGGTGCTGAGAAACGGCGAATTGGTAGGCGAGTACTTAACGGAGGAATTGCCAAGAATTAACCTGATCTCCAAGATGATTGGCCGTGAATGGACGGATGAAGAACAGCAAAGCAAGATTGTCGGAATGAAAAAAGGCGAGGTGTGGGTGTCAGCCAAACAATTAGGACGTCGAGGTTCCATGGAGCCATTTGATATAACGGTTCGCAAAGGAGAGGTTTTAGGACTTGCAGGTTTGCTCGGATCAGGGCGTACGGAAATCGCAAAGTTGATTTTTGGCATCGATAAGGCGGATGAAGGTGCCATGACAATCGATAATGAGAAGATCCGCACCATGTTTCCTAAGAAAGCGATCGAATACGGTTTAGCATTTTGTCCGGAAGAACGTAAGGTTGAAGGCATTATTGGAGAATTGACGGTTCGGGAAAATATTGTGCTCGCGCTGCAAGCCAAACGCGGAATCCTGCATAATTTATCGCTTCGCAAGCAGCAAGAAATCGCAGAGTATTATATGAAGCTGCTTAGCATCAAGGCTTCCAGCATGGAGCAAAGAATTGATCAGCTTAGCGGAGGCAATCAGCAGAAGGCGATATTGGCGAGATGGTTAGCGACAGAACCGAAGCTCCTCATTTTAGATGAGCCGACTCGCGGTATTGACGTAGGCTCCAAAGCGGAAATTCGCAAACTAATTTTATCGCTTGCAGCGGAGGGAATGACCATTTTGATGATCACATCGGAATGGGAAGAGATGGTTGGCTGCTGTGACCGCATTCTGGTCTTGCGCGATCGCCAGATCATTGGTGAGTTGAACGGGAACGAAATCGGTGAACAACGAATTATGCAGATGATTGCAGAGGGAGGGTATAAAAATGACGCCGCTAAAGAGCATGTTTCATAATGCGATTCGCTCCAAATTGTTTTGGCCCTCACTAGGGATCGCGGTAATTTTGCTATTTAATGCCCTGTTTACTCCTGGATTTTTCAACATTCGGATACAAGACGGGCACTTATTTGGAAGTTTGATTGATATTTTAAACAGAGGAACACCCATCCTTATCATAGCGCTGGGCATGACGCTGGTTATTGCCAAAGAAGGAATCGATATCTCGGTAGGTTCCGTGCTGGCGATTGCCGCTTCCTTGGCGGCATTTCTGTTGCAGAAACATGTTCCGTTCGCTTTAGCCTTATTGGCAGGTTTGGGAATCGGCGTACTGTGCGGGTACTGGAATGGCTTACTCGTAGCGAAGTTGAAAATTCAACCGATGATCGCCACACTGATCTTGTTAACCGTAGGTCGAGGCATCGCACAGCTGATCTCCGGCGGGAAAATCATTACGATCTCCGATAAAGCCTACCGCTTTGTAGGAGGAGGCTATTTGCTCGGACTGCCTTTTGCCGTCATTTTGGCTGTTGTTGTTTTTGTTGTTTTACATGTCATTACACGGAAAACGGCCTTTGGCTTATTCCTGGAATCAGTTGGTTCCAACCGCGTTTCCAGTGAATTTGCCGGCATCAATTCTACACGCATTATGATGTCTGTTTATGTAATTTGCGGCTTTTGCGCAGCCCTTGCCGGCATTATTGTCAGCTCCAATATTACAGGCGCAGACTCTAACAATGCCGGGTTATGGTTCGAGCTCGACGCGATCCTGGCCGTTGTTATCGGCGGCACCTCCATGCGAGGCGGACGTTTCTACTTAGGCGGCACGGTGTTAGGCGCTCTATTCATCCAAACCTTAACGACGACCATTTACACGTTAGGCGTGCCATCGGAGTCTGTTATGGTTGTCAAAGCTGTCGTTATTATTCTTGTCAGCTTAGTCCAATCTGACGTATTAAGAAGTATGTTCAGTCGTACGTTTAGCCGAAAAACGGGAAAGAAGGTGCTTGTTCATGAAAATGCCGCTTAAAATTACATCCTCCAACATCACCATTCTTGCCACGATTCTATTGTTCGTTTCGCTATATGGAACAGGCTCCGCGATGTTTGACAGCTTTTTCTCCATGCAAGTCTTTTTGAATTTGTTCGTGGATAACGCGTTTCTGATTATTGTTGCGACGGGCCTTGCTTTTGTCATTGTAACAGGCGGTATCGATCTTTCCGTTGCGTCATTGATTGCTTTGGTCAGTGTGCTTTCCGCCGTTATGCTAAGAGCGGGCATTCATCCATTTGTTGTTATGCCAAGCGTGTTGCTGCTAGGCACTATATTTGGATTATTGCAAGGTTATCTGATTTGCCGCTTCCATATTCATCCGTGGATTGTCACGCTCGGCGGCATGTTTTTGGCACGTGGCACGTGCTTTTTGATCAGTCCTGAGAGTATTGTGATTGATAATCCCATTTACAGCGCCATTTCCAACTTCAGAATTCCTTTGCCAGGAGACGGGTCCATCTCCATCGGGGTTGTTGTCGCGTTAGTCACTGTCGCTGCAGCCGTTTATGTTTCAAGATATACGGCGTTTGGCCGAAATGTTTATGCGATTGGCGGGAATGAGAAATCTGCAGAATTAATGGGTCTTCCTGTGTATGTGACCAAATTAGCGGTGTATACGCTTAGCGGATTTTGCTCGGCATTAAGCGGAATCGTATTTACATTCTACATGCTGTCCGGTTATGGCCTTCATTTAATGGGAGGCGAGATGGACGCAATTGCGGCTTGTGTCATTGGGGGCATCCTTTTAACGGGCGGATTTGGTTATTTCGTAGGTCCAATGCTTGGTGTTTTGAGCGCTGGCGTTATTCAAACGATGATTATGTTTCAAGGCTCTTTAAGCTCCTGGTGGACGAAAATCGTGATCGGTTTTCTCTTGTTTGCCTTCATCGCCCTGCAGCGGGCCATCGTATCGAGAAGGGAAAGAAAGCGGAATCCGCATAACCCGAAAAAAACGAAAAGTACCGTCCAAAACGTAGTTCAGTTGTGATATTATAAGAACCAGATCAATTAAGAGGAGGATCGCAGTGAGAGCATATCTTCGTTGGTGGCACGATCGCAGCATACGTTTTAAGCTAAACTGCATCTTTCTCTTAATTATTCTTATTTCTATCCTTACGCTCAGCTTTTGGGGCATTCGAACATACAGCAGTTACTCTGAGAATCAGGCAGATCAAAGTACGCTGCAAATGATTCATCAGGTAGAAAGCAATGTGGATTACTATATCGAGCATCTGAAAGATGTTCAACATTACATAAGCCAGGATCCAGAAGTCGAGAAATTTATGCAAATGAAGGGGCAAGAACCTTCTAAAGATGAAGTTGCACGAATTGATAAGACATTGACCATGTACACAGAGCGCAACAAAGAAATCATGGGCATTATGTTAGTTAATAAAAGTGGGTCATTTACATCGCATGATATGTTTCGCATTACACGCGATTCATTGGTCGAGGAAAGCTGGTTTCAGGATGCGCTGAAAGCACCTAATGATACGATGATCATTAGTAATCCAATAGGGCGTAACGTTTCGACGTCCCAAAATTACAGCTCCTACGATGTATTATCGCTCGTACACGCAGTAGTGGATCCCCAAACGGAAGAAGTGCTGGGGGTCGTTCTTATGGATTTAAGAATGGATATGATTAAATCCATCTTTGAAAATGTGAAGCTCGGCAAATCCGGATTCATGTACATCCTGGATCACAAAGGCAATATTGTGTATGCACCAACGAATGATATTGTGTACCGCATTCAGAGCAAATGGCTGCCGGACGGTTCACAAGGAAGTTTAACGCAGCAGATTAAAGGGCACGATTATCGCATTTTGTTCAATGATTCCGCAACGAATAAGTGGAGATTCATTGGGGTTATTCCGAATGACGATTACCAGAGAGTTATCACTGATATTCAGCTATACACACTCATCGTTACCTTCATAACGATTGTTTTAGCGTCTTTGTTGTCCGCTTATTTTACCGGTACATTGATCCGTCCCATCCGCAAGCTGATGAGTTTGATGAGTCATGTGAAGAACGGTGAACTCAATCAACGTTTCGTCTCCGAAACCAAAGATGAGATTGGACAACTGGGCAACAGTTTTAATCATATGCTGGAAGAAATCAACAATTTAATTAATGTGGTTTATGCGGAGCAGAAAAAAAAGCGGGAAGCTGAGCTGCAAGTCCTTCAAGCCCAGATCAAACCGCATTTCCTATATAACACGCTGGATACCATCCAATGGATGGCGCAAGAATATGAAGCCGACGATATTATTGAAGTGATCGGTGCGCTTACGAATCTATTCCGAATTGGCTTGAATCGCGGAAACGAGTGGATTCCGGTACGGGATGAGGTTAAACACGCCGAGAGCTATATGATTATTCAAATGTCCCGCTATATGGATAAATTAGATTTTAAATTCGATATTCCGGAACATTTGTACAGCTATCAGGTTCTTAAACTGATATTGCAGCCTTTAATTGAAAACGCAATTTATCATGGCATCAAGGCAAGAACAGGTAAGGGGAAGATCAGCATTTGCGCTGAGCTGGAGTCGGATCTGATTTGTTTTCGAATCACAGATGATGGAGCTGGCATACCTCCGGAGAAGCTGGAGGAAATCAATCAAATTTTACGTGGGGAGAAAATGCGCGAGGATCAGTACGGAATTGGCTTGTTCAATGTGAATGAGCGTATTCAGCTCACTTATGGTACCGCTTACGGGATTCAGATCTATAGTGCCCTTGGCAAAGGTACAACAGTCGAAATCAAGCATCCAATGGTGCAAGCAGTGAAAAAGACAGGATGAGGTGACGAATATGTGGAAACTTATGATAGCAGACGATGAACCACGCATTCGAAACGGTTTATGTAAAACGCTTCCATGGGCTGATATGGGCATTGAGGTTGTTGCAGAAGCTGAAAACGGCAAAGAAGCGCTGGAAATCGCGGCTTCAGCTTGTCCTGATCTGATGTTTGTGGATATCAATATGCCCTTCATGAACGGCCTTGAATTGATCGAAAAATTGCATGATCAAAATCCGAATTGCCTGGTGATCGTCATTTCAGGCCATGATGAATTTGCTTACGCCCAGCAAGCTGTCCGTCTCAATGCCTTTGATTATTTGCTAAAACCTGTGCAAAAAACGGAGCTTAGCTCAGCCGTCAACAAAGCGCTCGAAGTGCTGATGAAAGATAGAGTGGAGCAAAAGCATACGCAATGGATGAACCATAAATTGGAGTTCAATGCGGAAACGATGCGGGAAGAATTTTTCAGCAAATGGATTACCGGGAAGCTAACGAAGGAGCAGTTTGAGGAAGAATGGCTGTTTTTTCAACCGCAGTTCCACGGGAAAATCAGCATGCTGCTTCTAAAGCCGCTCGGCAAAGTGACAGCGAATGCCCCGAGTAAAATTTGGGACCCGGCATTGCTTGAATTTGCCATCAAAAATATTTTAAGCGAAATGCTTCCGCAGCTGCCGATCTCCACGGTTTTTAGTGCTGAAAAGGGCCGAATAGCTGCACTTACACAAATTTCAGATCTTAACAGTATACGAGCCATATATCAAGAGTTTGAACGTGTAGTCATGACCTATTTGGGAGTCAGCATGCTGCTTACGCATTCGGTTGTTGAACAGCTTGAACAAGTGCCAAAGCATTATGAAGAGATGAATCAGGAACTGATTCGTGAAAGCGCTTTGACTCCTATTGTTATGATGACGAAGAAATATTTGGAAACCTACTATTATAAAGAAGACTTGTCCTTGTCCGAAGTGGCCGAACAGATGAATGTCAATGCCACGTACTTGAGCAAATTGTTAAAAAGAGATTTGGGCAAATCATTTGTAGATTGTCTTACCGATATTCGGATCAAAAAAGCCATTCAATATTTGAATGATCCGACTTCCAAAATGTATGAAATTGCGAAAAAAGTCGGCTACCAATCGCAGCATTATTTCAGCCATACTTTCAAAAAAATGACAGGCGTTTCGCCACTGGAATATAGAAAGCGTGGAGACTACTAGGATGAAGGTTCCCTCAAAAAAAGGTTACATTTGGCTGCTTACTTTTAGCTTGATTGGCCTGGTTGTGGTCATGCTCGTCGCGAGCCTCTTGCACCTTAAAGCAGTAAAAGATGAACCTGATTTTTTAATTGGCATTAGCCAACCGAACTTGAATGAACCCCGGCAGCTGCTGATGAACAATGAAATACGGAAAGAAGCCGAAAAGCACAAGAACGTTAAGCTTATTTTTACCGATGCTGCTGAAAATAGTGAGAAGCAGGTTCACGATGTCCAGAAGCTGATGAAGTACGGCATCGATCTGCTTATTATTTCGCTGAATGACTCAGAGAAACTGACGCCGATCGTGACGGAGGTCTATAAGGACATTCCTGTGATTGTCCTTGGGCGAGGCGTTACCGGCTATGATTATTCGCTTTTTATCGGGTCGGATAATCTGTCGATTGGCAAAAAATCGGGTAAGTTAGCTGCTGACTTACTGGGTGGCGCTCCAGCCGATGTTGTGGAGATCAAAGGAGCCGTCAGTTCCAGGTCCGTTGAAGAAACGAGCCGTGGGTTTCGAGATTATTTGTCGCAATCACCATCGATTCAGGTGGATAAAGTCATTGTCGGAGACTGGCAGCGGGATCGAACGGAAGACGAGTTGAAGCGTATTTTACCAAGCTCTCCCGGAATCAAGCTCGTATTTGCGCATAGTGATGCCATGGCGTTAGGCGCATATCGCGCGATTGATGCTTTAGGTTTGAGCAATGTGCAAATTATCGGTATTGATGGATTGGACACGGTAAATGGAGGATTTGATTTAGTCAAACAAGGTGTTCTTAGCGGGACGGTTACTAGTCCAACAGGGGGCAGAGAATCGATTCAATACGCACTCGATATCCTGAACCGTGAGAAGGTTATTCCTAAAAAGATTATTTTGCCAAGCCATGTTATCACGCAAAAAAATACCAGAGAGCTAGGGGCAGCCAGTGACCCTAGTTTGAAACAGATGGCTTCACGTATGAGTGTGAACCCGAAAAAAATGAAGTTAGGCGTAGCGGTTGTAGGCTCTGAAAGCAGCTGGCGGGCAGCCAACACCGAATCTATTAAGAATGCGGCGGCTCAAGATCTCGGCATCGACCTTATGATGCAAAATGCCGAGGGCAGCCAAGACAAGCAAATCGAGATTATTCGGAGTTTTATTCAGCAAAGGGTGGACGTAATTGCCTTCACGCCGATTGTGGAGTCCGGCTGGGATGATGTCTTGGCGGAAGCCAAGGTTGCTGGCATACCGGTCATTTTGACGGATCGCAAAGTGAAGCTGGAGGATGACTCCTTATGGACGACGTTCATTGGTTCGGACTTTGTTGAAGAGGGACGGCGAGCAGCCAGATGGCTTGTGGAGCACAAGCCTGTGTTCGGGGAAACCCAAATTGTAGAACTCCAAGGAACTGCAGGGTCCGCACCTGCCATTGAGCGTAGACAAGGCTTTGAAGAGGTGCTCACTCAGCATGACGGATTTCGTGTGATCGCTTCGGAAGTCGGGGATTTCACAACGGAAAGCGGTCAGCAGTTAATGAGGAAAGTGCTTCAAGAGGGGAAAGTACCGCAAGTTGTTTTCGCACATAATGATGATATGGCGCTTGGCGCGATTAAAGCGATTGAACAGACGGGCTTGAAGCCAGGCAAAGACATCATTGTCATTTCCGTGGATGCAACGAAGCTTGCCTTTCAAGCTATGCTTGCCGGGAAGCTGAACATGTCCGTGGAGTGCAACCCCTTGCTGGGGCCACAAATTATCAAAGCGGCTAAAGATCTCGTCGCAGGCAAGGAAATTCCGGTGAATATTATTACAGCGGAAAGTATTTTCTCTCAGGAAACGGCTAAACGGGATGTTTCTACACGAAAATATTGATAGATGACGGAGTGGCTTATGCAAAACTATATATGGTCAGGTAAAAAAGTCCAGTTACGCCCCGTTCTGGCTTCGGATTGGGAGAAATTCCATCTGAATGATTTGGATTCGGAAGGTGCGAGGCACTGTGACGTCATCTATTTTCCTAGATCGGAAGAAGGAACGAAAGCTTGGGCAGCGAACCAGGCAGCGAATGTTCCGGTCAGCGATAACATCATGCTTGCCATTGAAACATTGGATGGCGAGCTGGTTGGGAGCATGAGCACTAGCAGCTGCGATCGGCGGCATGGCACTTTCAAATACGGCGTAGCCGTCTTTCGTGAGCATTGGCGTAAGGGATACGCTTCGGATGCAATAAAAATACTGCTGCGGTATTATTTCGAAGAGCTGCGCTATCAGAAAGTTACGGCGCATGTGTATGCCTTTAATGAAGGCTCCGTGGCGCTGCATGAGAGGCTTGGGTTCGTCCAGGAAGGCAGGCTGCGGAATATGATTTTCACGAAGGGGCAGCACTTTGATGAATGCCTGTTTGGCTTGACGAAGGGCGAGTATGAGAATTTGATGAAATAACACGTTGGCAAAGGGACTAAAGGACCTAGCGATTTTCGCTAGGTTTTTTCGTTGTTTTATGTGGTGGGGGGATTCCAGGGAACTAGCGTCCGCTATTTCTCCGCTAATGCACATTTTTCACAGGTGAGGGGAACTACGATCCTCTATTTTGCGGATTTCACCTGAAAACTGCGTAATCGAGGACAAATAAGGGCCGGTAGTTCCGCTCAGAGAGGGAACAGGTCGTTTTACTGGAAATAGGGGACTCCAGTTCCCCTAGGTGATCTGTTTGGGGACACTCAAATGATAATGAGAATTATTTTCAATTGTGATAAAATAGTTTTATATAGATGGGAATGAAAGGAATGACTGATTAATGAGAATTAGCGACCATATCGTCTTGTGGAATCATGTTCTCATCCGAGTGATGGACGTTCGCCGTATGCTGCTTGAGCCTGGTGAAGTGATGCGGGGTTATCGCGTGCCGACTAGCGCTTTTCTATATGTCACGGGAGGCAGTGGACAGCTGCACATAGATGGCGTCGAAAGCCGCATGAAACGATTTCATGTTCTGCATGTAGGGAAAGGAATTCGCCTGGACATTGAGGCTCTGGAGCCGCTCGAATATTTCATGGTCCTGTACAAGGCAACTTTGCCGCTTCCGAGCCGAATTGAGCTAGTCAATCTGATTGAACGCGAGAATCCGTTTCAGCTGCGTTATAGTTTATCGCCAAAATTTCCGATTTCCTGGATGCAGAAGCTGGAGCATATGCATCAAATATGGCAGGCTCCCAGCCCACTCGATAAATTAAAGGTGAAAACACTATTTTATCAATTGCTGTATGAACTGGTAGAGCAGCTGCACGAACAAGGGGTCGACGTCATCCCTCCCGATCTCGTCAGCCAAGCTGTTTATTATATGGAGGAACATTATCAGGAAACAGTGACACTGGAAGAGTTGGCCGATACGCTGGAATGCACGACAAGACAGCTGCTGCGTTTGTTTAAAAATCAAATGGATACAAGCCCCATCGAGTATTTAATCGGGCTGCGGTTGAACAAAGCGAAGGAACTTCTCGTTTATACGGACAAAACGTTGAAAGAGATTTCGGAGAGTGTCGGTTACACGGACAGTTACTATTTTAGCCGGATTTTCAAAAAGCAGGAGGGTGTCTCTCCCAAAAGATTCAAAGAGCTGCATGCTTGGGAATGGCGTCGAAATAATCCATTCTTACTGTCGAGATATCCCATTGTGGCAGGTGGGCTTAGACGCTATAGTAGGAATGGTTATGAGAATCATTATCAAAGCAGGGGAGAGGGAGATTCACAGATGTATAAGAAATCAAGAGCTTGGATGACTGCCATGGTCGTCATCTGTTTCACATTATTACTAAGCGCATGTTCAACGGGGGCAACGACATCGCCGAACACGACGAGCAGCGTGACGCCGATACCGAGCGCCAGCAGCACTTCAACTCCAGCAGCTAATAAGGAAGCCGATGCTCCGCGGGTCATTAAACACGCGATGGGAGAAACAACGATTAACGGTACGCCATCTCGTGTCGTTATCCTCACCAATGAGGGGACGGAAGCGCTGCTGGCAGTTGGTGTAAAGCCAGTGGGAGCTGTTATGTCTTGGCTGGGCGAACCTTGGTACGACCATATCAAAAACGATATGCAGAATGTAACGGTCGTTGGCGATGAATTGCAGCCGAATCTTGAACTAATTGCCAGCTTGAAGCCGGACTTGATTATCGGGAACAAAGTGAGACAGGAGAAAATCTACGATCAATTGAAGCAAATCGCTCCTACGGTGTTCGCGGCTGACTTGGTTGGGGATTGGAAAGTCAATTTCAAACTGTACTCAGAAGCTGTAAATAAGAAGGACGAAGGCGAGAAAGCGATGGCTGCTTTCGACAAGCGTGTAGCGGAAGTGAAAGGGAAGCTTGGCAGCAAGGCGGCGACGAAAGTTTCGCTGGTCCGTTTCTCAGCGTCGCAAGTGCGTATTTATCAGAAACAAACATTTGCCGGAGTATTGCTCAACCAACTGGGCATCGCACGTCCTGAGTCGCAGGATAAAGAGAATTTCATTGAAGTTTTGAATAAAGAAAATATCGCCAAAATGGATGGCGACGTCCTGTTCTACTTCGTCACGGAAGCTAAAGGCAAGACAGATGCAGCGAATGTGGTGAAGGAATGGCAAAATGATCCGCTATTCAAAAACTTGAACGTAGCAAAAACGAATAAAGTGATTCAAGTAGATGAAGGAATTTGGAACTCCGCAGGCGGATATAAAGCAGCGAACCTGCTTCTCGACGAATTGATTAAATACTTCGATGTCAAATAATAACGCCGCTTTACTTGACACGCGCAAGAGAAAACTGACGGGATTGACAGCGGGAGCTGTGTTATTGCTTGTGCTTGCTGTAGCGAGCGTATTGCTGGGGGAGCACATATTCCGGCTCGGCGATTTATGGACGAGTTACAAGCATTTCGACGGTTCAAATGAGCACTTGATTCTTCGAACTACCCGGGTACCGCGGGTTCTGGTCGCAGCTGCAGTAGGCGCGTCGCTTGCCGTAGCAGGCGCCGTCATGCAGGTGTTGACGCGAAACCCGCTGGCTTCGCCTTCCATCTTCGGCATAAATGCCGGCGCTTCTTTATTCATCGTCATCGGGCTGGTCCTATATGGATCAGCTCTTACGATGAATATGATGATTTGGATCGCTTTTGCCGGCGCGATTTTCGTCTCCGTCTGCGTCTATGCGATGGCGATGCGCGACAGCTGGTTCGAGCCGGTTAAGCTTACGCTTGCCGGCGCGGCGATGGGGGCTTTTGCCACGTCGATCACGTCGGGCTTGATTCTAATTAACAAGCAGTCGCTGGACGCGGCGTTGTTCTGGATGATCGGGTCCGTTTCCGGGAGGAAATTGGACCATTTATTGTCCGTAGCCCCCTATATGGCGATTGGCTTAGGTCTTGCGTTTCTGCTAGCCGGCTCGCTCAATATTATGGTGCTAGGCGAGGAAAGCGCCCGGGGGCTAGGGCAGCGGGTGACGCTTGTACGGGTGCTGTCGTCACTTGCGGTCGTGCTGCTCGCCGGGAGTGCAGTATCGGCGGCAGGTCCGATCGCATTCGTCGGACTGATCGTTCCGCACCTGTGCCGAACGCTGATAGGCCAGGATCACCGCTGGCTGCTGCCATGCTGCGCATTAAGCGGAGCTGATCTGCTTGTAGCGGCGGACCTGGCTGCGCGTTTCGTCTTGATGCCGAAAGAGGTTCCCGTCGGGATCGCCATGGCGATGCTTGGCGTGCCATTTCTGATCCATACGGCGAGGAGGAAGGCCAATGATTAAATCGCGCTCGAGCAGATCGATTATGATCATCATCGGTTTATTTCTCGCGATGATTGTGATCTCGATGTTTTGCCTTTCTCTCGGCAGTGTAGGCATCCCGATGAACGAGGTGTTCCGCACGTTGATCGGGCAGAACTTGGGCAGCTCGGATCTGATTCTCCTGAACTTTCGGCTGCCGCGAATTCTTGCCGCCATCTTGATCGGTGCGGCGCTGGCCGTATCGGGCACGTTGCTGCAGGGAGTCATTCGCAATCCGCTGGCTTCACCGGACATTCTCGGCGTCACGGGAGGCGCATCGGCTGCGGCAGTTGCTTTTATGACGCTGTTCACTGGCTACAGCATTCACTGGGTTCCGGTTGTTGCGATGGTGGGAGCGCTTCTCGCGGTCCTGATCAATTACGTCCTTGCCTGGAAAAGAGGGGTATCGACCTACAGGTTGGTGCTCATTGGCATTGGTCTCTCGGCCGCGATGGGCGCCCTTACCATGTTTCTGCTGATTAGCGGGCCGGCTTACTTGGCGGCTCAAGTGTTGAACTGGATGACGGGCAGCATTTACGGGACAAGTTGGAAGTATGTGCAGGTCATTTTCCCATGGATTGCCGTCTTTATCCCTCTTTCGCTTCTGTATGCCAAGGAGCTGACGATTCAGACCCTAGGCGAAGCGACGGCTCTGGGGCTGGGCAGCCGGCTGCAGTTTAGCCGAGTCATAGTGCTGCTCTATAGCGTAGCACTCGCAGGTGCAGCTGTTGGGGTAGCGGGGATGATTTCATTCCTCGGCCTCATGGCTCCTCATATTGCTCGCAGGCTCGTAGGCAACTCGTATTCGCTCGTAATTCCCGTTGCGGCTTTGACCGGCGCGATCCTGCTGCTGCTGGCGGATTTGGCCGGACGTATGCTCTTTATGCCGCTTGATATACCGGCAGGGGTATTCACGGCGGGGATCGGAGCCCCGTTTTTCCTGTACTTATTGTTTAAACGCAAGCGGGTTGGTTAATACGATCCGCTAAGTTAGAACCGTCATGAGGAAATTCCTCTGACGGTTTTTATTTGTTTTGGGATGGCGTAACGGCGCGGTCTGACCACGAATGCGTTTTTCATTGTACGAAAGCTTGTACGCATTGTTACATGGCCTTCATGGAAGTTTTATACATCAGCGAAGAAATACTTTTTGTGGTATATTATTGTGAGAATGGTTATCACTTGCACGGGAGGGATTCGGAGTGATTCGTGATACGGACCACGATGTGTATTTAGAAGGGACATTGCTTGAGCTGGTCAAGCTTGAAGTTATAACGGATATAGCCGAGTGGAAGCGAACGGCAGAGGAGGCTGCTCATCACACTTTGCTATTTTTTGTGAAGGTGAGAGGTCAGCTTCATCTCAATCAGAATGAAATTCCGATCCATGGCAAGGCGCTCTGTCTGCTGCTGCCTGGCATGAGTGTCCAAGGGCTGAACTTGTCAGGTAATGCGAATAGTATGATTTATCAACTGGAATTCGATCTGTTTCGAATAAAAGAAAATACACAATCCCGTAAAGTTTATGACAGGGAGCTTCATTTTCCCGTACAGGGGAATTTGCAGACGGATTTACTCCTTTTTCAGCGTAAAATGCAGCTGCTTGCCTCCGCCTATGGGACTTCCAGCGTAAGGGAGCACTTGCGGCAGCAGTATTTGTATGCCTTGGTGGAGTTGATTCTGAAGGATCAGCCGGCTTCAATTACGACACCGAAAGATGCTGATGCATCGCTGCAGCTTACGATTCAATACATGCAGGATGCTTACCAGACCGATATTAATCTGGATAAGCTTGCGGAGATCGCGGGGATGCACCCGGCCTATTATTCGCAGCGTTTTAAGCAGAAAATGAATAAGTCTCCGATCGAATTTCTCACGCAAATACGCATGAACAAAGCGAAGGAAATTCTGCTTGTCTCTGCCCCGCAGATACGAGATTTGAGCGGACGCGTAGGTTATCGCGATGAGTTTTATTTTAGCCGCCGGTTCAAAGAGAATTCCGGATATGCTCCCACACAGTATGCGAATGAGCCGTTAAGCAGCATTATTTCGCTGTCGTACCCATATACAGATCACTTAATGACTTTAGGTATTGTTCCGAGTGCGGCCCAATTTCACCGTAAATCCTATTTGCCGACGGAATCGATTTCGCTGACTTTGCCGCTTCACGCCGCAGATTCTTGGGAAATAGGCCGAAAAACTTTTCTTGAAGCGCAGCCGGGTTTGATTCTCTGTAAAGATAACGTTGTTTTGAAAGCCAGAGAACATATTGGGGACATTGCCCCTATCATTTCTGTTCCTTGGGCATCACAGGATGTCTTTGATCATTTGGAAGCAATAGCCGAACTTGTCGGTCGCCAGCAGTTAGCCAAAGAGTGGATTGAGCGTCATGCCTACAAAGCTGATCAGGCCAAGAAACAAGTGAACAAGAAGTTCGGAAGTCCGACGGTTGCGATATGCCGCTTGATGAACTCAGAGATGAGATTGTACGGTGCCAGAAATGTCGGACATATTTTCTATCGAGCTTTACAGTTGTCTCCTCCTAGTCTTATTGCGGGCGAACTTAATCAACATCGAGAAGGGACGAACTTCAATTGGATTAACGTAACACCAGAGGATATGACCCAATATGAGTCCGATTATGTCATCTTCTTGAATGCCACGAAGCAAGCATCGGCTAAACTTACGCAGGAAATTATGACTGATCCTGTTTGGCTGCGACATCCGGCGATTAGGCAGGGGCGCTACTTCATGCTCCAGTGGGATGAATGGATGGTTTATGCGCCGCAAGCGATACAGCAGCTTTTGGAGAGGGCGGTATCGATGCTAAGCGATTCTTCATTAACGAGTTCACCCGTCAATATGAAAATAATCCAAGGATAAAATCTATAAATATGTCATGGACGAATACCGAGGAGATTTCTATAATGAATTTATTGATAATGATTATCAATATTAATGAGAGATAGGGATCACGTCCAGGAAGTTGGGTCTTTCAAGTATGAAACGAATTACATATGGATTGATTTGTGCCATGGCTATAATCGCCTTACTCATCATTATGTTTATTGCAATTTCGTTCGGGGCCAAGGATTTGACCCTGCGGACGGTATGGGCAGCCGTATTTCAGTATAATCCGGAGCTAACTACCCATCAGATTATTCATGAATTGCGTTTGCCTCGCGTTCTCGGTGCGGCGGTTATCGGTGCCGGCTTTGCAGTAGCAGGTGCGTTGATGCAAGGAATAACGCGCAATCCTTTGGCGGATTCCGGTATTCTGGGCATCAATGCCGGATCAGCCTTTATGGTTGCTCTAAGCTTTGCATTTTTTCCGAATCTGCCGTATTCGAGCCTCATGGCGGTCTCATTTGTGGGGGCAGCGCTCAGCACCGGCTTCATTTTCTTGCTGGGATCATCCACACCCGGCGGTCTAACTCCACTGCGTTTAACAATTGCAGGCTCCGTGGTAGCTGCTTTACTGCATTCACTGAGTACGGGGGTTGCAATTTATTATGACCTTAGTCAGGATCTAGCCTTCTGGTATGCCGGTGGCGTTGCAGGAGTGAAATGGCAGCATGTCAAACTGCTTGTGCCTATTATTCTTTTGGCAATTGCAGGAGCTGTAGCGATAAGCCGATCCGTTTCGTTGATATCGCTGGGAGAAGATGTTTCTGCAGGTTTGGGGGTCAAAACGAACAGAATCCGCTTACTAGGTATTGTTCTGGCGATTATCCTGGCTGGTGTGGGGGTTTCAGCGGTAGGTTCCATTGGCTTCGTAGGTCTGGTTATTCCGCACATCGCCAGAAAGCTCGTTGGTGTGGACTATCGCTTTATCATTCCACTTTCGTCTTTGCTTGGAGCGATTTTGATGGTAGTAGCTGATTTAGCCGCTCGGATGGTTCATCCGCCCAAAGAATTGGCCATCTCCTTAATGATTGCTTTGGTAGGCGTACCCTTCTTTCTGTATTTAGCCAGGAAAGAAAGGAGGAGTTTGTCATGAGATCGCATCGTCCTATTCCACGCAAAAACAAGAGTATCTTGGTCGGCATTTGTTTGCTTCTCATAAGTGTGGCTGTCATCTTAATCAGTCTGAATACAGGCTCGATTCGGCTTTCGCCCATGGAAGTTTGGCGAACTTTTCTAGGATACGGGAGCGCGGACAATCAGCTCGTCTTATTCGAGTATCGCTTGCCTCGGATTCTTATTACGATGCTGGCGGGTATCGGTCTTGGCGTATCCGGCGCTCTCTTGCAGGGGATAACCCGTAATGGTCTAGCCGATCCGGGCATTCTGGGACTTCATTCGGGTGCTGCATTAGGACTCATTGTATTCGTCAGTTTCTTTCACTCCATGAAAGGAACACCGACCTTGCTCATCCCGATTTTCGCTTTTGCCGGGGGTGTCATAACCGCAATTTTGATTATGGCCTTGGCCTATGACCGGTACAAAGGAATTGTGCCCATACGGTTGATCCTTGTTGGCATTGCCGTTGCAGCGGGTTTTAGCGCTGTGACGCTCTTTCTGTCGCTACGATTGGATGATGCGACGTATAGTTTTACAGCTAGATGGCTGGTAGGCAATGTGTGGGGAAGAGATTGGGTGCATGTCATTGCACTGCTTCCATGGATTGGCCTGTTCGTTCCTTTCGCCTTAACCAAGTGGAAAATTCTGAATTCCTTTTCACTCGGGGATGAAACGACCTCGGGGCTGGGCATTGCCGTGAGTCGCGAACGCTTGCTGTTACTGTTGACGGCAGTTGCCTTGTCGAGCGCAAGCGTGGCAATGACCGGTGGTATTGGCTTTCTTGGCTTGGTGGCGCCGCATCTGGCTCGTCGATTGGTTGGACCGATGTACCAATATGTACTGCCGATTGCGGGCTTGGTTGGACTCGTTATTCTGGTGGCCTCCGATACGATTGGGCGCTCTATCTTTCAGCCTAACGCAATCCCGGCAGGTATTGTTGTAGCTGCTGTTGGAGCTCCGTACTTTTTATTTTTGCTGGCAAGAACAAAATAACCAAATAACGAAATAACGAAAACGTAAATAATAAAGGGGTTTTTTATCATGAAAAAGAAAAATATGGTCGTCCTGAGTATGATCAGTTCCTTATTCGTCCTGACCGCATGTGGTCAATCCGCTGCACCTAAAGAAGCAGCGTCCGCCGCATCCGCCACACCTTCTGCATCGGCTGCTGCTGTTGCGAGTACAACGAAGCCAGTAGAGAAAGAACCGCGTATTGCGTCGCTGTCCATTCATTTAACGAATGACTTGCTTGCGCTGGGCATTACGCCTGTAGGTTCCGTTATGGGTGGCGATCTTAAGGCCTTTCTGCCGCATGTCGCTGACCGTTTGCAGAACACCAAAAAGCTTGGCGTTGTAGCTGAGCCCGACATGGAAGCTTTATTATCCTTGAAGCCTGAAGTCATTTATCTGGATGAGGCTTTCTCAGGCAAGGATGTCGCGAAGTATGAAAAAATCGCAAAAACTGAAATGTTTAACTTGGACGAAGGCACATGGCGCGACCATTTGAAGAAAATTGGTAAACTTGTGAACCGCGAGCAGCAAGCGGAAACTTACATCAAAGATTACGAGAAACAGGCTGCGAATGTAAAAGGACTTATTAACGCTAAGATTGGCGACGGGAAAGTGATGGCGATTCGTGTAACTGCAAAAGAGCTGCGTGTTATGGGGATGAAGCGTCCGCTGGGCCCGATTCTGTTCACAGATCTAGGATTGAAGCCGGCAAATGGCGTGGAGAAAATCGACAAAGCGTATGAAACGATTTCGCAGGAAGTACTTCCTGACTATGATGCCGATGCGATTTTTGTTATTGTAAACAATGAAGATGGGGCGAAGAAGCTCTTTGAACAGCTGTCATCTAACCCGATTTGGAAAGGGCTTAAAGCGGTCAAAGCGGGTCACATTTACCCGATTGCTGATCAGCCTTGGCTGGATTACTCAGCCATTGGAAATAAAATGGCCCTTGATGCGGCAGAAAAGCTTTTCGCTAAATAAGTACTTAGAGGCTACCCTCAGCTGTTTTAAGATGGCTGGGGGTAGCTTTTTTGCGTCTGGTGAGGTGGCCGGAAGGGCTTCTGTAGGGGCGGGGGATTGGCTGTGTGATGAGTTAGGTGAGTGAAAGTTGAAGGGGTGGTAAAGTAGCTAGGACGAGGGCCTGACGGAGATTTACCCGTTGGGCTGTTTGTATTGCTCACGAAAGAGGGAACAATAAAACTAATTATACCCGGGTAATATTGACCTTTTAATTTTACCCGGGTATAATTAGCGGTGTAATCAGAGAGGAGGTCAACATGTATATGCTAACGAGCTTGTACTGCACGGCATTTTTGGGTGTGAGAGTCGTCGCCAATGGCTTGATAGAGCACGTTGTAACTACAGTGAAGGAAACTCTGGATGACAGAGACCTCACAGAGTTGCTTTTATTTAACGATTCCACGGGGAAGCCATTAGATGTTGATTTTCGTGGCACGACAGTTGATGTGCTCAAACGATTGGGAGAACAGTTTGGTGACTTACCCAGTAAGGAAGAAGAGCACCAACCTACAGGACGGGTCGGTCGACCCAAGTTGGGCGTTATATCCGGTGAGGTCACGTTATTACCAAGGCATTGGGAATGGCTCAAGAGCCAACCAGGTGGGGCATCGGTAACATTAAGAAAACTCATTGATGAGGCTCGCCGCGCCGGAGCTGAACAGAGCAATGTCCGAGAGTCGCAAGAAGCAACTTATAATTTTATGACAGCTATGGCCGGGGACTTCCTTCAATACGAAGAAGCTCTTCGGGCATTGTATGCTAGTGACTTGGAGCGGTTTTACCATTTCATTAATGACTGGGCACCTGATATTAGAAACCATGTCAAAAAATTAGCCGCTAATGCGTTCCCTGAAGGGAATTTATGACTGCGAAAGGAGACACTATGACGGAGTTTAAATCTATTCGTTACATCGAGCCATCACAACGCGCCGGCATGAGGTTTATACAACGAGGCATTGAGGGCAGCATCGTCATGTTGAACCTGCTGCGGTTTCGTGATGTTGCCGATTACACAGCCAATCCTGAACTAGCACCGAAGGACGCAATCAGCGGTGCCGAAGCGTTCAACCGCTATATTGAGCATACCCTTCCATTTCTCCGTGAAAGCGGAGGTGAAATCTTGTTTCTTGGCGATGGTGGAGAGTTTCTGATCGGACCCGAAGACGAAAGATGGGATCTTGTTATGCTAATACGCCAGAGCAGCACGCAGTCGTTTCTTGCTTTTTCAAGTCATCAAGACTACCAGGCCGGTATCGGGCATCGAACTGCAGCGATCGAAGATTCACGTCTTCTGCCTATAGCAGATCTTCCGATACCAAATTAAATTGAAGGAGAACATGATTATGAACATTCTGAAAGTAAACGGCGTTGATTTGGCCTATGACAGTTTCGGTAACGAAAATGACGAAGCCATTATCCTAATCGCCGGACTTGGAACCCAGATGATCCGATGGACGGTTCCATTTTGTCAGACATTAGCAGTGCAGGGCTTCCGCGTGATCCGCTTTGACAATCGCGACGTAGGTTGCTCGACACACTTTAGCCATTATCCGACGCTGGATTTTGAAGCACTTGCAACTGCTCTCATGTCAGGGCGGCGACCGGCCATCCCTTATACGCTCGATGACATGGCAGGCGACGCTATCGGACTTCTTGACGCCCTTTCCATTGACCGGGCACATTTCGTCGGCAGGTCGATGGGCGGAATGATCGCCCAGATTGCAGCCAGTGAGTACCCTGAACGAGTTTTATCACTCACCTCTATTATGTCCAGTTCCGGTAATCCCACTCTTCCGCAAACATCCCCGGATGTCATGGCGATGATGACTACACCGGCGCCGAACCCTTTTGAGAATGAAGCAGGATTTTTGGCGCACAGTCTCGCTTTTGCCAAACGCATCGCTGGCACCGGCTATCCGTTTGAAGAAGAAGCTTATCAAGCACTCATTCTGGAGGAAGTCCAGCGAGCCTACGATCCGGGCAGTGTCGGACGACAAATTGCTGCGATCGCTGTCTCCGGTGACCGTCGTCCGCGGCTGGCGACCATAAAAGTACCATCACTTGTCATTCATGGGGTGGACGATCCCCTGTTTGTCCCGGCGTGTGGCGAGGACACAGCTACTGCTATCCCGGGTGCTGAGCTGTTGATGGTTGACGGCATGGGACACGACCTGCCGCACCAATTGTACAATGTAATCGTTGATGCCATTGAGCGAACGGCTCGTCGCAATTGACAGGCGTTATCACAATTATAGTATTTATGAGCTATTTCTCAGCTGTTTTCATATGGCTGGGGGATAGCTTTTTTGCGTCTGGTGAGGTGGTCGTATGGTGAATTAGGTGGGAGAAAGTTGAAGGGTTGGTAAAGTAGCTAAGAAGAAAGCCTGACGGAGGTTTACTCGTTAGGCTATTAGTATTGCCTACAAAAGCAGGACCACAGGCTCATGCGGCAGCTTTGAGGGAACTGTAGGGCGCTATTTCGCTGAAAAGGTACGGTTTCAGGTGTGAGGGGAACTACAGTCCACTATTTTGCCAATTAGACCCTCAGTACGGGTCGCGGAGGCAGTATAAGACCCTGTAGTTCCCCTCTGTGAGGAAACAGGCCGATTTCCTCCATAATAGAGGCCTCGAGTTCCTTTAATAGAAATCTAGCAATCTCCTTATCGGAAGACGAGGCGAAAACTAGCAGTGAAATGGAAATTTACCCCTAATATCATATTACATCCCATGTAACATTCAAGAGGCAGCATCTCTCCTGAAAGCCCCTTCATTTAATCGAGAAAAAACACATTTACATTTCATTTACGCCAACAATGGGGCCATATTTTTCCCAAGTGAGCATGCAAAAGGTGGAAAGGAAGAAGTGCCATCACTGCTGAGATGATAGCGTTTTATTGAAAACAAAATGCACGTTTCACGCAGAATGTATCATCCATTTTACGGCATTTTTTAACAAAACGAAGTTAAAATGCTTAACGCTTTCAGGAAAAATAAAGCAAATGTGCCGGATCAAGCATCATCGCTTTTACAATAACTACATGGTTAAATAACCCAAAAACGATTGAATGTAAGATTAATTGACCGTATAGTACCGTTAGGAAAAAACCAATTTTATTTAGGAGGGAAACTAGTGAAAAAGAGTATCACGTTGACATCTCGTGTGCTTGCTGCCGTCATGATTGCGACCTCGTTGTTCGCAGCGGGGATTGCTCCTGCGCAGCCAGCCTATGCACAGCCAGATGCCACGAACGTCTTTGCCACAGCAGGAGTTACTGTATCCGCAAATGGGTATGTGTCAGACCAAGCAGCCCCAGCACATGCGATTGACGGTAATCCGACCAGCAACTGGGTTTACAAGGGGGATACGAATCCGCCTAGTCAGGAGAATCCTTATTGGCTGAAAGTTGATGCCGGTGCAGAAGCTACTGTGCATCAATTTGTACTTGCACATGCCGGTTATAGCGGAGCGCCTGACATCTATAATACCCGGGACTATACGATTGAAACCAGTGAAGATGATGTGCACTGGAATCCTGTCGTATCGGTTACAAATAATACATATGGCCTAACGACCCATAATTTGAGCTCACCGGTTACAGCTAGGTATTTTAAACTGAACATTACAGATCCTGGCAGTGCTGATCTAACAACCGGTGAATATTCAGCTAATATTTATGAATTCCAGGCTTTTGGATTTGTAGAAACCAAACCGCTTGTTCCTGTAGTTACTCCGCTTGCGTCTGGCAGCAATCAGGGTTTGCTTGGTGAATATTACTTAGGAAACAGCGATTTTAGCTTTGGAGCTTACAAAGCAACGACCGTTGATCCTCAGATTAATTTCACCAATCTCGATCCTGTGCTGCAATCGTGGACGGGGCAACAGGACCATGCCAATGTTCGCTGGACAGGGCAAATTATGCCACCCCAATCGGGAGATTACACATTTTACATGATGGGTGACAACGGATTTCGCTTATGGGTGATGATAAGATTGTGATTGATCACTGGGTGAATGACTGGGACAAGGAGCAAACGGGCAATGTCGTCTCCTTGGAAGGTGGAAAGAAATACAATTTCAAAATTGAATACTTTGAAGATACAGGCGGTTCCAATTTGTATCTGCGTTGGTCGACGCCAAATATGGCCAAGATTATCGTGCCAAGCAATGTCTTCTACTTACCTCAAAACTACACGGGGCCTATCGCAGGAAACATTCTGAAAGATGGCTCTGGCGCTTATCTGACAATGTCCTCCGATATGAATAACTTGCCAGCAAATCTAGGAGCTCACCTGACGGTTACGGCTGACGATCAGCCCATTCAGGTTCCTAGCGTTGAATTAGGCAGCACCCCATCCATGCTTAAGCTAAATTTGGCAGCGAAAGTTAAACCTAATCAGGTTGTTAAAATTTCGTATGACGGGCAAGCCAATTTGCAATTTGCAGATGGAACGGTTGTTGGGAGTTTCCTGTACATTCCTGTGAATGATGTGGTTGATTACTCCCCGATTGCCATTGCGATGTCTTTCAATGGAAGTCCCAAAACGAACCGGTCATTTGCTTGGTATACAAGCTATGAGAAACCGGATAATGCACCGGCTAACATAGCGGATAGCATTGTTGAGGTTGTACCGGCTGATAAAGATTTTGGATCATCAGATGTGAAACGTTTCGCTGGAAAGCCGGAAGAAACCAAAATTTTAAATCTCAAAATTACAAGTTCAACGAATGGCGCGTTTATTAGCCATAAAGCGTTGGCGGTGGGGTTAACGCCAGGAACTGCCTATAAATACCGGGTGGGAAGCGACGGCAACTGGAGCGAAACGGGCAGCTTTACAACGGAATCACTGATTGAAAATGATTATGAATTCCTGTACATGACGGATTCGCAGGGTTCGAATTCACATGACTATGAAGTTTTTGCAGACACGATGAAGCAAGGTCTTGACCATTACCCGAACTCCAAGTTTATGGTGATGACAGGTGATGAAGTGGATGCCGGTTCTCTGGAGTCTCAGTGGCTTGATTATTTTGGAAAACCGCAAAGCATGTTTTTGAAGCTGCCAATTATGGCGGCGGTCGGTAATCACGAAGGGCCTTATAACGATAATTATTATTATCATTTTAATTATCCGAATGATTCCATTCAAAATCCTCTGCCACCAGGCAGCGTGTACTCGTATGACTATGGCGATGCCCACATTATGGTGCTGAACACGATGGATATTGGTTGGGATGACCGCCAAAAAGAATCTTTTAGACAGCAAGTGGAATGGTTGAAAAAAGAAGTAGCCGAGACGGATCGGAAGTGGAAGGTCGTGGCTTTCCATAAGGCCATTTATTCACTCGGGAACCATGCGCTTGATTCTGATATTTTGAGTATGAGACAGATGCTCTATCCTGTGTTTGATGAGCTTGGTATCGATGTGGTTTTACAAGGTCATGACCACACGTTCATGAGATCTTATCAAATGTACAACAATGCACCGGTTACGAATGTGCAGAAAGATCAGAATGGGAATGCGCTCAATCCGGACGGTACCCTGTATATGATCAATAACTCAGCCGGTACGAAATATTATGATCTCCAAAATGGCGTTGATCGCTATTATGCTGCGGTCTACGAACAGCCGTATCAACCGATTTATTCGGGCATTCGTATGACGGAGAACAGCTTTACGATTGATTCGTATAAGTCTGGTCAGGAGCAGCCTTTTGATACGTATACGATTGTTAGAAACGATGCGAAACCAGCTCCTGTCGCACAATTGGCGGCTAGCAAGACGGCGGATGGCAAAGAGCTTCTGACGTGGATCGCACCTCAAGTTGCTAACCCAGAGGAAGATGCGGTTAGAGGTTTTAGAATTTACGAAGTAGACGGGAAATTAGGCATGAACTGGAGCACTTATGTGCCGGCTGTCAAAGACCAAGCGAATTATCAATTTGTTGTAACGGGTACACAGCCGGGGCAATCCTATAAATTTGCAGTTAAAGCCGTTGATAAACGGGACAACTCCGTTGCAAGCACAGTGAGCACAGCTTTAGCAGCACCAACTGCACCTGTAGTTGATGATGGACGCAACACGTTTGGTTGGACGAATGTTCCTGGTTATGCGAACACAGCTGATTATGAATATTCCGTTGACGGCGGAGCTAATTGGCAACCTGTAACGGCTAATCCACAGCCGGTCGGAGATAACGATTATCCTGCGGGTGCCGTACAGGTACGCATCAAAGCGAACGCCACATCAGGGTTAGCAGCAGGTCTTTCTCTGGCTTCGAATCTGCCGTTTACCACGAATTTCGTTGAAGATACGTATAAAATCACGGGTGAACTCAAAAGAGGAGAGCAATTGCAGCTCGATGTGACGTTGGAACCGCTGGCTAATTATAGCAGTGATGCTTATATCGTGTTTGAATTGCTGGAAGGCGACAAACCGATTCTCATGAATGCCATTCCGAACAAGCAAAACAAGTTGACATTCAAGCAGTATTTTAACGTCGTAGGAGCGGAATACAAAGTAAAAGCATTCATTTTCAACCAATATGACAGTGAACTTCGCGTACCGCTTCAATTAGCAAGACCTAAGTTGTTCGAATAATGGAATGAAGAGAGGAACTGACGACGGTGAAAAAATATATAGCGGCCATTATGGCGTTGTTGTTCGTGCTCTCACCGGTTTCGGCTCGCGCAGCAGCTTCATTTACACTTGCTCTAAGTGTAGATGAAGTGCAGCGTGGCGGCGAAATCCAGCTGTCCGGGACGGTTACGAACAATGCGAAAGATGTAGTGGTTAAAATTATTCGTCCTAATCAAACGACGTTTTATATTAATGCAATAACTCCGGTACAGGGCAGCTACACGGCGAAGGTTACGATACCGGATGACAAGGATTTTGCACCTTTTGGTTTGTACCAGGTGGTTGCCGGTAGTGATAACTTAACGGAAACCAAGACATTCAAAGTCATCGACCCGAACGGTGGCGGAACAGATCCGGGAAATCCAACGGATCCGACAGATCCGGGAAATCCGACGGATCCGACAGATCCAGGAAACCCGACGGATCCAACAGATCCGGGAAATCCAACAGACCCGACGAATCCAGGAAATCCAACGGACCCGACAAATCCGGGAAATCCGTCAAACCCTGGTGATACTCAGCCTGACGATAGTGGCTCTGGATCCTCACCAACGGATCCAACCACCATCCCAACCAATGCCGGTAAAACCGCAGATGGCATCGTTCAGCCGGAGAAATCCACGAACGGACGCTACCTGCTAGGCAGTGAAACATTGAATCAGGCCATCCAGCAAGCCAAGGATTCCGTTACGGTTCAACTGCCGGCAGCGACTGGCGATGAAGGCACGGCGCTGGAGTTCCCAGCTAAATCCTTGCAAGATTTGAAGGATAAAAACTTGGATCTCATTCTTACTTATGAAAATAGTACGGTTCGTTTCCCGGCCAACGCCATTTCGGCTTCAGGTGAACAGCAATCGCGTATTCGTATTGATCTGAATACAGCTTTAACATCGGATGCGAAAAACTTGTTGAATCAATCGCTTCAGTCCAATCCGGATTACAAGTCAACCGGCGTTATTCTTTCCGTTGAAATCAAACTGATTACCGGAGACAACGCGGTTGAAATCCATCACTTGGACAAACCTGCCGTAGTTACGATGAAATTGACGGAAGAGCAAGAGAAAGCAATCAGATCGGATCTGGCCGGCGTCTACCACGTGGACGGTGCTGCCGTTGAATATGTTGGAGGAACTGTCTCCAAAGGAACTTTCACTTTCACGGCGGAGCATTTTTCCTACTATACAATTCTCGAGTATAACAAGATGTTCGCAGATCTCGCAGGACATTGGGCGGCAAAATCTGTTCAGTCGCTTACAGCCAAACATATCGTCGAAGGTGTAGATGAGCAGCATTATGAGCCAAATCGGAGCATCACACGGGCAGAATTCGTTACCCTGTTAATGCGTGCATTGAAATGGTCCGGTCATACAACTCCGCAAGCGGGTTCAAATCCGTTCTCGGACGTTGCTGCTAATGCTTATTACACCGAACAAGTTATTGGCGCTGCATCACTAGGTATTGTTTCCGGTTATAACGGAGCATTCCGACCGAACGATATCATTACGCGTGAAGAAGCTGTTGTTGCGCTTGTTCAAGCCGCCAAGTATTTCAACGTAGTAGGGTCGAATAAAGCTGAACCAGCTTTTGCCGATACAAATGATATTTCATCATGGGCTGCTGCTGCGGTCAAACAAGCTTGGTCAAAAGGATTAATTGAAGGAGATGGCGCACGCTTTAATCCGAAAAGTTCCGTTACACGGGCTGAAGTTGCGGTCATGATCACTCGGTTGCTGCCGAACGGTTCTTTATAAAACGAAAGCGGGAGGACCCCATCGTAATGTGGAAACGCAAAAAAATAATTTCAGTTGTAATGACGGTATTGTTCTTATATAGCTTGCTGGCGCCGTTAGCATTGGAAGTCGTTGCTGCGGCTGCGAATCCCTCCATTCAAGAAACTGAAACCAGAAATGTGGCCTTGAATGCCACAGTAACAGCTTCAGGACAATGTAACGCGAATGAGAGTCCAAGTAGTGCAGTTGACGGCAAGAATGACACGAAATGGTGCGATAATTCAGGTGTAGCCAATAAATGGTTAGCACTCGATTTAGGCAAAGTTTATAACATCAATGAATGGATTGTAAAAAACGCTGGAATCAGTGAGTCGGGAAATTTCCCCTTCTGGAACACCAAGGATTTCCGTTTGCAAAAAAGTAATGACGGACAAACTTGGGAAGATGTCGATGTCGTAAAAAATAACGTGCAGACGATTCTTAACCGGTATGTCCCGGCGTTCTCTGCACAGTATATCAGGTTCTTTGTGGATAAAGCGGCTTACGACAGTAACACGGTACGTCTGTATGAGCTGGAAGTATACGGGGTTGATGCCGATCAACTTCCGGCTTACCCGGCGACTAATCTTTCCCCTGTGGATTACGTAGACCCGTTTATCAACACATTGGGAGATAACGGGCAGACGAATCCAGGTCCAACCACACCGTTTGGTCTGGTTTCCTTAGGACCGGATAGCGATGGCGGAGCATTCAGTGGATATTATTACCAGGATAAATATTTAAAGGGTTTTTCGCATCTGCGTTTTAGCGGCGTAGGCTGCAGCGGTGGGGGCGGTAACATCTTGATGATGCCGGAAACACGCTCTTTTACAAAAAATAGTGCTGAGTATAAGCAGTTGTATGATAAAAGCAGCGAAAATGCTTCTCCAGGCTATTATGGCGTGAAGCTTGCATCCGGTATTGGCGTTGAACTTACAGCTTCTCATAATGTTGGTTTCCACCGTTATACGTTCCCAGCAGCGGATACGGGTTCAGTACTGGTTGATCTTTCCAACTCTTATGCGGGTATGATTGATGCTAACCTGACTGTTGAAAATAACAATGAGATTTCAGGTATGATTCAATCCAAGAATGTGTGCGGACATGGCTATTACACCATGTACTATTCCATTCAATTTGACCATGATTTTGACTCCTACAGTTCTTGGCAGGGAGATGCAGTTGGAACAGAAGCTAAACGCAGCGGTTCGAACAGCGGCGTATGGGTGAATTTCAATACAAAAGACAATAAAGTGGTTCAAGCGAAGGTTGGTCTATCGACAATCAGCGTTGATCAAGCGAAGTATGAACGTACGCATGATATCGCAAATTGGGATTTTGATGCTCAGCGGAGCCTTTCCAGAAGTAACTGGAGCAAAGAGCTGAACAAGGTTGAAATTACCGATGCTGATGAAACGAACAAACGTGTATTCTATACGCAGTTGTATCACACGTTCCTTCATCCCAATAATGTGACCAGCTCAAATGGGACATTTAAGGCAGCAAGGGATGAGAACACGATTCGCCAAACCTCCGAGTTTGGCAACGATTTTGACTACTACAATGGTTGGACGACTTGGGATGATTTCCGGAAATATTCCTTGTTCTCCCTGCTAGAGCCTAAGAAATACGAAAACATGGTGAAATCCATGGTTGACGTCTACAATACCCGTGGTTCCTATCAACAGTGGGGGGAAGGATATTGGCCGAGCCCAACGGTAAGAAATGAGTTTAATGGAGCCGTTATTGTCGATGCTTATGCCAAAGGGTTCACTAATTTTGATGTGTATAAAGCGCTCAAAGGTATGGCTGTTGATGCGGACAATTTCTCGATCAGCGACACCGAAATTTCCGGGAAACTGGAAAAGGCAAACAGCGCTTCCTTCCCAATGAAGTTAGCTCAGTTGATCGGAGATCGTGAAACCTACGAGAAATACAAAAACGCCGCTTTGTCTTATAAGAGCCTATGGAACGCCACGCAAGTCGATGAGAAAGGCGACCAACGCGGCTTCTTCACACCGAATGGACAAACCGTAAACAAACAAGATATTTTAGCCGTCGATAAATACGCTTATCAAGGCAATCTGTGGTCGTATCGTTGGTCCGTACCTCAGGATGTGAATGGATTGGCGAGTTTAATGGGCGGTAAAAAAGAAATGGCGGAAGAGCTTCAGCATTTCTTCAAAATCAACGAGTACATGGCGATTAACGAACCTGATTTACATGTTCCTTATTTGTTCAACTACTTGGGATATCCTTATTTGACGCAATATTATGCAAGAGAATATACAACGGAAGTAGTCACGCAAAAATATCACAACCATGGACCTTACGCATTCCCGATGAAATCCCGTGTTTATCGTGATGATCCAGAAGGATATTTGTTATCGATGGATGACGATGCAGGCGGTATGTCTTCGTGGTTTGTTTACAGCAGTATGGGCTTGTTCCCAGGAAATCCGGGGGAAGCGAATTACTTGATAGGTTCGCCTATTTTCTCTGAATTAAAGCTGCATTTGGATAATGGTAAAACTTTTACCATCAAAGCGAACAACGTTTCCAGTCAAAATCGTTTCATTAAATCTGCACAGCTGAATGGCAAGAATTTCGATCAAGCTTGGATTACTTACAACGACATTATGTCGGGCGGTACCTTGACTTTTGAAATGGATGCCAAACCGAATACAAGCTGGGGAGCATTGGCAAGCGCGGCACCTCCGACGATGGATTATAATGCCGACATTACCAACACATTAAGTCATCAAAAGTTGATTGCTGAACAATCTGTATGGAAATATCATGATAAAGGCCAGTACGCAGGCGATGGCTGGATAAACTTGGCTTATGATGATAGTTCTTGGGCTTCTGGGCAGGCTTTGTTGGGGTATGACAGTTTGGGCAGGGTAAAAACCAAAACAAGTTATGGTCCGGATGCGAACAATAAATATCCGACGACCTATTTTAGAAAAACGTTCGAGATGTCCGATGTGAATGATATTCTTGAATTGGATGCTAGTCTGATTCGTGATGACGGGGCAGTCGTATATCTGAACGGACATGAAATTATCCGTACGAATATGCCGACAGGTGAAGTGAGTTACAACACCAAAGCAAATGCAACCGTAGGCGATGAGCGGGATCGCAATAGCTATGTGATCGACCCTTCGTATCTGGTGAAAGGTACAAACGTCGTGTCCGCAGAAGTTCATCAGGTGAATGCAACGAGCTCGGATATTGCCTTTGAGTTTAGTCTCGAAGCGGTGAAAAAGATGACGAAGCCAGCAGCGCCGACAGGAGCTGTCGTGGATGATAAAGCTAACACCTTCGGTTGGACAGCTGTCCCTGGCTTCAATCAAGCAGCTGACTATGAGTTCAGTACCGACGGCGGCGTGAAGTGGAAGCAGGCAACTGCAAATCCGCAGACTGTAGGACCGCTCGATTATGCAGCAGGCCAGATTCAAGTTCGCGTTAAAGCCAATGAAGACTCGAATATAACGTTTGGTCATGAATTGATTTCGCAGGCGGCCTTTACATCAGATATTCAATGGGATGTTTATGATCTCAAAGCAGATGTCAGCCGGAATGGCAATATGGCCGTTAACGTCACTGGAACATTGAAAGGCGATTACGGAGATTCGGCTGTTGTTGTCTTCCAGCTCATGGATGAGAATGAGCGGGCATTAATGTCCAATAGCGTGCCTGTAGAAAAAGGAAGCTTTCAGCTTTCGCAGCAATTTAACGTAAACGCAAGTAAATTCCAGATGAACGTGTATCTGGTCGATGCCTACAACGGGAATATCTATGATTCGCTATGGCTGGCGGAACCGATTGTCTCGAAGCCTGAGCCTGGAACACCTTCAGGACCGAAGCCTCCGGTCGTTGTAGACCCTGAGCCGCTTCCAGATCCGCTTCCGTTACCGGACAAAACGGAGGATGAGGAAGAGCCGCCTACGCAGGATGGCTTAACGATCCAGTTCGAGAATCGCACCGAATGGTCACCGGATGTTAATACTTTTAACAATGGCCCATTAAAAACAGAAACAGGGAATAACGGAACGGTTGTATCCAACACGTTTAACGGAGCTTGGCTTTCTTTTGACCAATTTAATTTTGGTACCAAAGGCGCTAATCAGATCACGGTTGAATATGATGCTCCGACGAATAAAGTGCCAGTGGACAGTAAGCTGGAAATAAGATTGGGCGCTCTGGATGGTGAACTGGTCGGGACTGTCAACTTGACAAATTCCGGTAATGGTTGGGGAACCTATAAAACGGTGAGTGCTCAATTGAACAAAACCGTAACAGGGCTGCAGAAGGTATATGTGGTCATGAAAGGCAGCACAACAAGCGCGCTTCCATACATTGGAAACTTCGACCGTTTAACCTTTGCAATGGGTAGAAATGACTTTGCGAAGCTGGAATTGGAAACCTATGATGATTGGTCGACAGACCTGAATCCGGGTAACTCACAACCATTGAAAACAGAAGGTGGAAAAAGCGGGCAGCAGGTTGCAAATACCTATAATGGAGCGTGGCTTGCGTATAAAGGAATGAATTTTGGCACGGAAGGTGTTAACCGACTGTCCGTTGAGTACGTAGGGAACACGACCAATACGGCGGCCGATTCAGCTGTTGAAGTTCGATTAGGCGGAGTAAACGGTACGTTAGTCGGGAAACTGACAGCACCTCCTACATCAAACAGTTGGGGCACCTATAAGACAGTTACTGGCGATTTAACTCAAAAGTTAACCGGCATTCAAGATGTGTACTTCGTGCTTACGGGAACGACAAACGCAACACTCAAATACATTGGTAATTTCGATAATGCCAGCTTTTCGTATGCGAGTCCAACTAGAAGCGACTATGCTAAGTTGGAGCTGGAGAAGTACGATGAATGGACAACTGCTTTAAATGTGTATAACAATAATAGTCCGCTCAAAACAGAGGATCAAAATAGTAGGACTCAAGTTGCCAATACATTTAACGGCGCATGGATTGCGTATAAAAAAATGGATTTTGGCACACAAGGTGTTAACAGCTTATCCATTGAGTATGTAGGTAACACTTCGAATACGGCGGCCGATTCAGCTGTCGAGGTTCGATTAGGCGGAGTTAACGGTACGTTAGTCGGGAAACTCGCAGTACCTCCGACATCGAACGGATGGAGCACCTACAAGACGGTTTCTGGCGACTTAACTCAAAAGATTACCGGCGTTCAAGATGTGTATTTCGTTTTTACGGGAACGACAAGCGCAACATTCAAATATATCGGTAATTTCGATAAAGCCAGCTTTTCGTATGTATACCCGACTAGAAATGATTATGCCAAACTGGAGCTGGAAAGCTTCAATGAATGGTCAACTGCTCCAAACATCTACAACAACAATACTCCGCTCAAAACGGAAAAGGGAACTAGCGGTGATCTGGTTGCTAATACGTTTAATGGCGCCTGGCTTGGTTTCAAGAGTATGAATTTGGGCAGTGAAGGGGTGGATCACGTAGCTATTGAGTACTCAAGCAATAGCGGAAACTGTGCGGCGGATTCGGCGGTAGAGATTCGTCTAGGTGGCGTAAATGGTACGTTAGTCGGGAAAATCTCCACACCTCCGACAGCAAACGGTTGGGGAACTTACCAAACCGTAGCTGCTGATCTAACTCAAAAGCTAACTGGGCTTCAAGATATCTATCTTGTCTTTACGGGAACAACCAATTCCTCCAAGAAATACATTGGTAATTTCGATAATGTTAGGTTTTCTTTAAATGTGCAGTAACATACAGGCTGCAAGTAAATAATGATGAGGGCTATTCCAAAGGTCAATGACCAGAGGGGTAGCCCTATTTTCATAGAAGGATTCAGGGATTCTGGATATTCTTTCCCCGATAGGAAATGATAAATGAAAGTAAACATCAGGAAGAGATCACGCGAATTTACATAAAGGAGTCAACCATATGGCATCAACCGATATCCCATTGACATCGTCTGAAATAGGTAACTTGTGGATGACCTATCAAGAAAAAACCATGTTGCTTCGCTTTTTGGAATATTTCCTTGAAAACGCAGAAAATGAAGAGGTTAAACAAATTCTGAAAGCAACGTACGATTCCAGTGATCAAATAGTAACGACGATCAAACACATTTTTGAGCAAGCAGGAGCAGTCATTCCGCTAGGATTTAATGCAAATGACGTTAATAAAGGGGTTCCCAAGTTATTTGATTATCTGTACGAACCGATGTTTTTGCTTATGATAAGCAAGATTGAAGTTCCACTTTTCGCGTTTCATTCTACGATGTCATATCGGAAAGACATCAGAGAGCTCTTTAAGCAGTTAACAGCAGAATCACAAGAGATGTACGATCAGTGCGTACAATTCCTGCAGGAGAAAGGGGCTCTATCGCGGCCGCCCTATATGTCCATGCCCACTGAGGTAACCTTTATTCAGAATGATAATTATTTATCTGGATTCAATTTGTTTAAGGATAAAAGAGCGCTGAATGCGATTGAGATTTCGCTCTTGCATCATTCGATTGAAACGAATCTTACAGGGATGCAGCTGATGATTGGCTTCGCTCAAGTTGCTCATGATAAGAAAGTGAAAGAATATTTTGTAAAAGGCATGAAATTGTCCAAAGAGGTTGAAACGACCTTGGGTGAATTTCTGCGTGAGGATTACATTGAGCCTCCTGCCACTCACGCGGGAAAAGCGACCAACTCCACTGTTTCTCCATTTTCCGATAAAATAATGATGTACCTCACCAATTTATTGGGCTCGTTCGCGGTTGGCAGTCACTCGCTTGGCGGAGCTTTCAGTTTGCGTAGTGATCTACCGCTTGCACTCGCGAAACTTGCTCAAAAAATTATCCCCTTTGTCAAAGAAGGCGGGGAAATCATGATTGAGCATGGTTGGATGGAAGAGCCGCCACAAGTGGAAGACCGCAGACAGCTAACCAAAACATGATGGGCAACACATGGATTCCGACCTAGCCACTCCAGTCATTGGATTGGCTTTTTTGCATCAAATCGCGCTAGCAATTTACGTGATTTTGCAATAAAATAGGTTGGTGAAGGAATGGAGGAATGGTTTTGAGCCAACGCTATCGAATTACAAGAGCTTTGCAAGTCAACGACAACTCGGAAGCTGTCATCACTTTGGAAGAATGCAAACAGTATTTTGCATCCCAATCTGATTTTTCCTATACATCTGTGTTTACGATAACCGGTACGACCACGATGTCCATCGAGGGTGATTTCTTCATGTGGAGTTATGGCGACAGCAAGATACCCTTCCGGCATTATCAGGGAGATGTTTACGTGTCAGGCACGAATGAAGCCGTGATTCCAAGGATGATGGAAGTTGCGAGCGATTTAAGGGCGGACATCGTAGGGGAATAATTTGTCCTATTTTCGAAATTTCAAAAAATTTGTTTACGTTACAATCGATATCTGATAATATTATCGCAACATTCAAATGCGACGAAGAGAAGAGTAAATAAATGAAATCTTTCACAGAGAGCTCCGTTAGCTGAAAAGGAGTAAAGAAATCTTTATTGAAAAAAGGCTCAGAGCAGCGCATCGGAACCGGGCAAGAAGGGGATGGTGTGCCAGGAGCTCCTGTTACAGAGCTAAAGTATCCGCATTACACGGTAATGCCGTACTTGAAGAGGCTAATATGGCGACATATTGGCGAATCTGGGGTGGTACCACGAGGAATCCAAATCTCGTCCCTGAGGCTGTATTAGTCTTGGGGGTGGGATTTTTTTGCTTTTATAAAAGAAATGCAGGTTATGCGCTGATTAGGTACACCAATTCAGACTTATTGAATAGTTTATCATACCATTTTGAAAGGATTTGAATATCACATGTCAGAAAAATTAAAAGTGGGTATTGTCGGAGGAACAGGAATGGTTGGCCAGCGTTTTGTTGAATTGCTGGATCAACATCCTTGGTTTAAAGTAACAGCGATCGCAGCTAGCAGCAGCTCTGCGGGTAAAACATATGAAGAATCCGTGCAAGGCAGATGGAAACTGGCGACACCTATCCCTGAAGGCGTGAAACAAATTGTTGTTCAAGATGCCTCGAAAGTGGAAGAAGTAGCTTCTCAAGTTGATTTCATCTTCTGTGCCGTCGATATGAAAAAGAATGAAATTCAAGCCTTGGAAGAAGCTTACGCCAAAACGGGCACGCCTGTTATTTCCAATAACTCGGCTCACCGCTGGACGCCTGATATCCCGATGGTGATCCCGGAAGTGAATCCAGGGCATATTGAAGTGATCGCGGCACAAAGAAAACGTCTCGGAACTTCATCGGGCTTTATTGCGGTTAAGCCTAACTGCTCCATTCAGAGTTATGTGCCGGCGCTTCATGCCTTGCTGGACTTCAAACCAATCCAAGTTGTGGCATCGACGTATCAAGCCATTTCGGGAGCGGGCAAAAACTTTACCGATTGGCCTGAAATGCTGGACAATGTCATTCCGTATATTGGCGGCGAGGAAGAAAAAAGCGAGCAAGAGCCGCTGCGCATCTGGGGCAGCATCGAAAATAATGCCATCGTTAAAGCGAGCTCCCCTTTGATTACAACCCAATGTATCCGCGTTCCTGTAACAGATGGACATTTGGCGACCGTTTTTGCATCGTTCGAGAAAAAACCGTCCAAAGAAGAAATTCTTGCTCGTTGGCTGCAGTTCAAAGGCCGTCCGCAAGAGCTTGAGCTGCCAAGCGCACCTAAGCAGTTCATCACTTACTTCGAAGAAGAGAACAGACCGCAGACGAAACTTGACCGTGACATCGAGCGCGGTATGGGTGTCTCCGTAGGTCGACTGCGTGAGGATTCCATCTACGATTACAAATTCGTAGGATTGTCGCATAACACATTGCGCGGCGCGGCGGGCGGCGCTGTTCTGATTGCTGAACTGCTGAAAGCAGAAGGCTACATTCAAGCGAAATAAAAATGTAAATAAAACAGCAAGCCTTCCTATTTATTAGGGGCTTGCTGTTTTTTGTTTTTAAAACATTTTAAAACCGTGAATCAATAGGAAATACCGAATTTCTCGTCCAAATCTTGCGAAATTTGCACGAGATCCCTCCAAATATGGTGACACGACACATGGATGTTATTCAGTTCTGTCCAGCCTTTATCTATTTCGACAATCATTTGTTCAATATCTTGATTTGTGATTTTTCTTTGTTCTGTATTGGTTCGCATAGGAAGTCCCTCCATGACAACGTTTCATACTCATATATTTTCGTCATGCTGATCCCGTATGAGGGTGTTGCATGCAGAGTTTGCAAATTGTTCGTGATAACAGCCGTTCCCTGAGGCACATCTCCCAACATAAGATTACTTAGGAGTGTGATCCCTTGTGACCATGAATAGACGTATACCCTCGTTTCATTTCGCCTACGTTACGAATTTCAACGACAATACCATCTCGGTGATTGATACCCGAACCAGAAAGGTCAAGGCAACGATTAAGACCGGAAGAGGTCCCTTTGAGATCGCGGTCACCCCCGATGGGAAACATGCAGTTGTCATCAATAAAACTGATAATACCGCTCAAGTCATCCAGCGAAGTACGAATAAAATTATTAGCACGATCCCAGTTGGAAAAAGTCCATCGGATGTAGGAACATCGCCTAAGTACGTGTATGTTACGAACGCAGCCGATAATACCGTTTCAGTTTTATGTATAAAGAAGAGAAAGGTCATTCAAACGCTAAAGGTAGGTAAGAGACCGGTAGGCGTAACTGTCACACCGCAGAAGATAGGACAAAGAACGCTAGGTTTCGTAAGCAATCACGACAGCAATACGATTTCTATTTTTAATGCGAAATGCAATAAAGTCATAGACACCATTCCTGCTGGAGTGGGTCCTGATCAAATTGCTTTTACCCAAAATAGCAGATTGGCTTATGTGACCACGAATAACAACGTTTTGGTCATTGGTACAAGAAGCAGAAGGATTCTTAGCAAAATTAAAGTCGGCTCTACTCCTGTGGGAGTAGCGATAACGCCAAATGATCGATTTGCCTACGTCGGTAATGAAGGAGATAACACCGTTTCCGTCATTATGCTTAAGAAAAATAAAGTGATAGCAACCGTTCCGGTGGGCAAGAAACCCGGCATCGTCGCTATCACGCAAAACGGCAAATTTGCCTATGTGGCTAATTTTGGAGAAAATACAGTCTCTGTTATAAGAGTCCGGGATAATAAAGTCATAGACACGATAAAAGTAGGAAATGCTGCCTCGGGACTAGCCATTGTCCCACTTTGATGTAGGGATTAGAACATTCTTCTAGCCGTGGCAAAACGTTTTTTCCATTTATCAGTAAAGTCTTCATAATGTACGCCTTGTTCTTTGGAATAAGTATGAAGAATCCGCCCGTCTCCTGCATAGATGCCAACATGCCCGATATCGAGCCCGCGTGCGTCAAAAAATAGCACATCACCTTTGCGCAGCTCATCTAGAGGGACTTCCGTTCCTTTCAATGCTTGGTTGTAGGAGACTCGCGGGAGATCGATTGACAATGCTTGCTTGAACACATATTGGACGAATGAGGAGCAGTCGAATGTCTTGGTTTGACCGGATTCCGCCCCGAATTCATAAGGCGTTCCGAGAAATTTAGCTCCAAAAGCGAGCAATTCATCGGCTTTTTTATCCGCTGAAGCGACGCTGGCGTAATCCGTATACTGGGAGGCTGCGGAAAGAAAACCAATCGTCTTGTCCTTCGTCTGCACCTCCAGCCAGTTTGCGTCCACTTCCCGGATGACATGAATGTTCTCGCTCTTCGGAATCATTCGAAGCACTTGCCCACTCGTATTCGGAGTGTCACGCAGATTGACGCCATATTCAATCTTGGTTTCATACTCATTCGCCGAGGAAATCGTAATTGATCGCGAATATTCATGCCACTTCACGAGATTGCCCAACGTTTCGCTTATTAATCGAAGCGGAATCATCGTGGAGCCGTCAATAATTTTACCCGCGATCGGCATATCCAGCTGGTCTTTATTTTTATAAGCCATCATGTCGCCAATGCGGTATGTAAAAACGATATCATTTTTCGTAGCGGTAACTGTTCGAGTGTTGTCATCCCAAGCAACTTTTGCGCCTTCAGCCTCAAAAATTGCACGAAGTGGAACGAGACTGTAGCCATCTTCGATAACGGGAGGCGTCTCAAAGCTCAACGGATGGCCATCGAGATAGACGGGAAGCGACGTGTCGGTCGTATCTGCATGGGTAATTGCTGCCGGGAGCATGCCCATGAGCAGAAGCATCAACGCGGTTCCAGTTTGTAAGCCATTTTTTATCTTCATATCCTATACTCCTTAGCTGACTTTAGTAATGTTTAGACGCAGAAGAAAGCCTGTTTGTTGCTCTAAAATTTGTGGTAAATTAAGGATGTTGACTAATGAGTCAGAAAAACTGGGGGGGATGGATGTGCAAGAGGAGTTTTCAAGAGCAAACAAGAAGGCTTGGGAAACGAAAGCGTATCAGGCTTGGGTGCAACATTTTGGGACACCGGCTGAACTTGCCGAAGAGTTGAAACAGGAGCACAAACATCATCTGCGATACTGGTTAAAATACATAGGAGATCCAAATGGGAAGCGAATGATTAATCTTCTTGGTTCGCACGGGAGGAAAGCAATCTCTTTTGCGATGTTAGGCGCGGATGTAACCGTCGTGGACATCTCTGAAGAAAACCGCTTGTACGCCAAGCAAGTTGCCGATGCCGTCGGTGTGAAGCTCGACTATATTTGCTCGGATGTCTTGCAAATCCCGAATGAAGAGTCGCTTGGCCAGTTTGACATCGTGCTGATGGAGTTTGGCGTTTTGCATTATTTCACTGATCTTAACGCTATCTTTGAGGTGGTCCGACGCAGGCTTGGGAACAAGGGCCGGTTTCTGTTGACCGACTTTCATCCTTTTGCACGAGCTTGGCTGAACACGGTTAATCTGACTCAACCAAGCGGCAACTATTTTGAAAAGGAGACCAAAGAAGGGGAGGTCGCGTTTGCTAAATTGCTGCCGGAGGAAGAACGCTCCGGATTGGAGAAGGTTCTCGTTCGAAGCTGGACGCTTGGCGAGATTATTACGGCCATTGCGGCTTCCGGGCTCGTGATACGCGCATTGGAAGAGATTCCAAGTCCTTCAGACGCTAGGTTTCCTGAGTTTTATACGTTAGTGGCTGATAAGGTGGAGTTGGAGCTATCGCCGCTCTGAAGTGATCCAGGTGTCCTATCTGTTAGATAGGCTTCATTAGGGAACTATGGTCTTTTATTTCGGGGAAAACGAGCTGTTTCTACTTGCTAGGGGAACTACGGGGTCTTATCTAGCCGCTTCTTCGCGTTTTTCAGGTGATAGCGGCAAAATAGGAGTCCGTAGTTCCCCCGGCAGGTGGAAACTGTACTTTTTCAGGGGAATAGAGGCCTGTAGTTCCCTACCTCCATAAAGCCTGACGGATTCAAACCGCGTCAGGCACTAAATCAGCTGTTTTGCCAGCGTTCCACCATCCCAGCGCACAACTCCCCATACAGATTACTTCCACAACTAATGTAAACCTCCGCTTATACACGATCGTGCGCAACATCGCCATAAATTCAGCATTTTTGCTTATTCACAAATGGGAAGTCTTCCTATATACTCCTTAGTATCGATAATGATTATCAGTATCATCATTTATATCGGAATTAGCATCATCTAGGGGGTTTACGATGTTTCAACTTAAAAAGTACGCAACGATCACTTCTGTTGTTCTTTTGACATCAGTTTTTCTCGCCGGCTGCGGAGCTGGAAACGATACGAAGCAAGTGGGAGCGGGGACAGCGAACAGTACGCAGCCGGCTTCCAGCGCGGCAACTCAAAAACCCGAGACGGAGAGAACGCTGACAGACGCCATGGGGCACACGGTAAAAGTTCCTGCACAGCCTAAGCGTATCATTGCGCCGTTTCTGGAAGATGGGCTTACGGCACTTGGCGTTAAGCCGGTTGCACAGTGGTCCGCTGCCGGGCAACCGCAGGAGTATTTACAAAAGGAGCTCAAAGATGTCGCAATCCTTCATATGGAAGGCGGGCTTAAGCCGGAAGAAGCGCTGAGTTATAACCCGGATTTAATAATCCTCACCTCAGAGGCTTATATAAAAAATGGATCTTATGAAGAATTTTCAAAAGTGGCGCCTACTTATGTACTTTCGAAAGATGAAAACGACTGGCGCGGCAATTTTGCCAAATTAGGCGAAGTTCTGGGCAAGAGCAGCGAGGCGGATCAGGCTGCCAAGAAGCTTGAGCAGACGCTAATCGAAGCAAAAGAACAAATTCGCACCAAAGTAGGAGATAAGACAGCTGTGCTGCTCCAAGCCGGAGATAAGGGATACAAGCTGTTCGGGGCGCAGTTCTATAGCGGAAAGCTGTTGTATGACGGACTCGGTTTCAAACAGCCGAAATTGTTAAAAGGCGACTATGAGACCTATTCGATGGAGTCGTTGGCTCAGTTGGATGATGTCGACTATCTTTTCGTGTTGTCCGGAAAAGGCAGGGCGAAACCGCCCGTCGATAATCCGTTATGGAAGCAGCTGCCGGCGGTGAAGCAAGGCCATGTCTTTGATGCGGATTCAGGTCACTGGTTTAATCAAAATGTCATTGCCAATCAACTGATTATCGATGATGTTTTGCGTGACGTTGTAAAATAGCCATGGGAGAAGACGCAAATGTAAGCACCAACAGCAATCACTCGTTATTTGATACGTGGTATAAGCTCCTCGGAGTCCAGCATGTAACGGAAAATCAGATGAAATGGCCGGCAGAACGTGATTTCATTCGAGCGGATACACTCATACTTGTGGCATCGGCTGCTAACGAGGGACGACTTATCGTGGATGGTCGTTATTATCCAATGCGACCTGGGACTGTATTTGTTTGCAGACCGGGTCAGCTACTAGAAATGGGTCTGCACGTTGGGGATGAGCATGGCTTTTATCTCTTGCGGTTCCAAGCCGTGGAGATGCCATCAGCCGGGCACAAAGCTACCGTAAAAAGGGGACACAAGTTTCCCGGCGAAAGCGAAGCCGTCCAATTGTCAGCCTTTTCCGTTATTCCTTTGTGTAAATCCATTTTCACACATTGGAATAGTGGAAGTATGGCTGATCGCTTTCGCAGCGAGTCTGGCTTCTATGAGTTGCTCAGTCAGGTGTTCAAAAACCAAGAGCACAAAACAGAGCTGGCTCTGGAGTGCGCAAAGCTGATGATCGAGCAGCATTACACGGAAGATATGACGATTGATCGATTGGCCACGACGGCAGGGCTGAGCAGGTACCATTTTATGCGGCTATTTAAAGAAAAGTTTGGCAAAGGTGTCATGGAGTATGTGACTGATTTGCGCCTCAATGAGGCAAGAAGGTTAATGGGCGAGCAGGGCAAACTTTCCCTCACGGACATCGCGTATAAAGTTGGCTACAAGAACGAAACGTATTTTAGCAATATGTTCAAGAAACATATAGGTCTGGCGCCCGCCGTGTATATGAAAAATAGATCCGTCAAAATCGCCGCCTACAGTTGGGTGAATATCGGTCAGCTGCTGGCTCTGCATACGATTCCTTATGCCGCGCCGATCGATCAATACTGGACAGACTATTATAGAAATAAATATGCCTTTGATGTGTCTGTACCGCTAAGCCATCATTACGAATTCAACAGAGAAGCCCTGCAAAAAGCGCAGCCTGATTATATCATCGGTATCGATGCTTGGATCGAAAAAGATGAGCAAGTCAGGCTTGAGCAGATTGCTCCTTCCCTGTTTCTGCCGTGGGAAGAAGGTTGGCGGCGGCATCTGATGTTGACAGCAGACTTCCTCGGTAAATCGAAGGATGCGGCGAAATGGCTGCATCGATATGATCAGAAAGCTGTGGAAATTAGGGGGAAAGTGAAGAAAAGGTTACAAGACGAGACGGTTATCCTTGTAGTGATCGATAAGCAGACGCTGCATATCTGGGGGCGACACGCTGGCACTGTCTTGTATGATGATCTTCAACTTGCCCCAGCATGTCAGATTAACACTATCTTTTGGACGCAAGCGATTGAGGTTCAGGATCTTGGTACCTATGAGGCAGATCATATTCTGCTGAGTGTGCCCAAAGATGAGATCTCGCAGGCGACATGGCATCGAATGAGCCGATCTCAAGCATGGCAAGAACTGAAAGCTGTGAAAACGAAGCAAATACACATGATTGCGGGTTATACCGGATTACAAGCTCCGTGGAACGAGTATAATGCGTTTTGTCATGACCGTTTTCTTGATTACCTGTCTAAGCTATTGGAAATCAAAGTTTAATTTAACCCAGAAGAAAACCTGACGGATAATGTTCCGTTAGGCTTTTTTTGTTATTTCGTTTCATATGCAGTACGTAACCAATATGCTTTAAGCAACTTCTTAACTCGGTTCAGCAGCCTTTTTCCGCGTAAATCGAGGCTACTTCAGCTTTTTTCGAAACTATAGGAAACAGGTTGTCTCAAATGCATAGTGTGGCATGACATCCTCAAGGATAATAGTTAGTAGTCATGGCAGACATGAGAGCACTGAGAAAGAGGGGCGGAGAATCCGATGAAGGAAGTAGGCCAATGGTCAGTCAAAACAGCGCGAACCATCATGAGGAATACAAATGAAAGTGGCTATCACCGGGAACTTGAGCAAAGATGGATGTATGTGAATGGAATGACATTGAAAGCATTGCTTCACGTTGGGGAACTGGCGGGGGAGGACATCTACAGCGAATATGTCAAGAAACATATGGACTTGTTCGTTCAGGAGGACGGTACAATTCGTACCTATACGCTGGAAGATTACAATTTGGATCAAATTAACCAAGGCAAGGTGCTTTTTTCACTTTGGAAAAAGACGTCTGACGCGAAATACGCGCAAGCGGCATCCGAACTCATTCTTCAGATAAAAGGGCATCCGCGAACGAGCGAGGGCGGATTGTGGCATAAAAAGATCTACCCGTTCCAAATGTGGTTGGACGGCTTATATATGGCAACCCCGTTCCTGGCCGAGTATGCCAAGGTCTTCGATGCGCCGGAGCTATTCGATGAGGCTGCGAAGCAGTTGCTTCTGGTCGAGCGGCATACCCGCGATCGTCAGACAGGTTTGCTTCACCATGGGTGGGATGAAAGTGGAGAGCAGCGGTGGTGTGATTCCTCAACAGGAAAATCACGACATTTCTGGAGCAGAGGCATGGGCTGGTACGCGATGGCCATCGTGGATGCGTTGGAGCATTTTCCGAAGGATCACCCGCAGCGAGGAACGATTATGGGCGTTTTCGAACGGATGATGCATGCACTTGCGCGTGTACAAGATCCGAATACAGGGTTATGGTATCAGGTTTTGGATAGAGGCGGTGAGGGCACCAATTATTTGGAAGCATCAGGAAGCAGTATGTTTGTGTATGCGGCTGCCAAAGGTGTGCGCTTGAAGTATCTTTCCGGTCCTTTTAAGGAAGTAGCCCAGAGGGGTTACCAAGGCTTATTGAATGAGCTTATCGATGAAGACGCTCATGGCGTTCATGTTCATGGCATATGCCATGGAGCGGGGCTTGGAGGTAATCCTTATCGGGATGGAAGCTTTGAGTACTATTTAGGAGAAAAAGTTGTAAGTGATGTCTTGATGGGTATGGCGCCTTTTGTGCTGGCCAGTGTGGAAATCGAACGTTTGCAGGGAGGGGACCTGAAATGAGCATAAGTGAAAGCAAAGTCAGGCCGGTATGGGTTGCCGATTTGGGAAATGGTACCTATCGCAATCCGGTTCTATGCGCGGATTATTCGGACCCTGATGTGATCCGGGTCGGCGAAGATTTCTATATGACGGCTTCCAGCTTCGTCAGCACCCCGGGCCTGCCGATTCTCCATTCCAAGGATTTGGTGAATTGGACGTTAATTGGCCATGCCATTGATCAACTCCCTGGCGGCTATGATGATAGCGTGCGGCATGGGGACGGCGTTTGGGCGCCTGCGATTCGTTATCATGACGGGAAGTACTGGATTTATTTCAGCGCTCCGGATGAGGGCATTTATATGACAACCGCTGAGCATCCTGCGGGTCCATGGACACCACTTCACATGGTGCAGGAAGTGAAGGGATGGATTGATCCTTGCCCATTCTGGGATGAAGACGGGCAAGCTTATTTGGTGCATGCCTTCGCCAGAAGCCGCTGCGGCATCAAGAGCAAGCTGCAGATCTGCCGGATGTCGCCAGACGGCACAGCGCTGCTGGACGACGGCATAATCATTTTCGATGGGACAGATCATCATCCGACAATTGAGGGGCCTAAGCTGTACAAGCGTGGCGGATATTACTATGTGTTTGCTCCAGCCGGAGGGGTGTCTGTAGGTTGGCAAACCGTGCTTCGAGCCGAGAACATCTGGGGACCGTATGAGGATAAAATTGTGCTTCATCAAGGCGATTCCCCCATTAACGGACCGCACCAAGGCGGTTATGTGGAGTTGGAATCGGGTGAGTTTTGGTTTATGCATTTCCAGGACCGCGAGGCTTATGGCCGGATTATCCACCTCCAGCCCATGAGCTGGGAGAATGATTGGCCGATCATCGGTCTTGATACGAAAGGTGACGGCATCGGCGAGCCTGTTCTTGTCCATAAGAAGCCTGATGTAGGACGTGCATGGCCTAGCGCAGAACCGGATACTAGCGATGAGTTCAATCAGCCGGTTCTGGGCTTGCAGTGGCAATGGCAGGCTAATCATCGTCTGCAGTGGTACTCGCTCACCGCGAACCCCGGGCATCTGCGGTTATACGCGCAGCCGCTGCCTGCTGGAGCATCGACCTTGTATCATGCGATGAACATCCTATGTCAAAAGCTCCCTGCCCCGGCATTTACTGCAACAGTAAAGCTAACATTTACACCCAGCTCCAGCTCGTGCACTTGTTCTGGCTTCGACTCTGAGTCGTTGGAAGAACTGGCCGGCTTGACGGTTTTCGGACATGAGTACCGTTATCTCGCATTAAAATGGGCGGGGGAGGGACTTGAGCTCGTGTTTGTTGAAGGAAGTGGCAGCAAGGAGAAATCGAGCGAACAAGTAACCGCCCGTGTGCCTGTAGCAGAATTAGCACGAACGATTTATTTGCGAACAGTTGTCGTAGAGGAAGCCGTGTTTAGCTTTTATTATAGCTTGGATGGGATATCCTACCACCGGATTGGGGACGAATTTGCTGCGGTGCCTGGCGGTTGGGTCGGCGCCAAGCTGGGGCTGTTCTGTTTGCAAGACAAACAGGCGGATGCTTGGGCAAGCCAAGGCTTCGTGGATATCGATTGGTTCCGATTCAGCGAGGAGAAAGAAGGGGCTTCCGTATGACAAGATCACATGTAGAGCGCAGCGAGGCACAAAACGGATGGACCATGCCAGAAGTTCAGCTGCCGGAAATACCTGATCGCTTATTCAGGATAACGGAGTTTGGCGCTGTCGGTGATGGACATACCGACAACACGCAGGCATTCCAGCAAGCCATACAGGCTTGCTCCGAAGCTGGCGGCGGGAGAGTAGTGATCCCGGCCGGTTTATGGTTAACAGGCTCGCTTAAGCTGGCAAGCCGATTAGAACTGCATGCTGAAGCAGGAGCTTTGGTCATGTTTACGAAGGATTTTGCGCAGTATCCTCTTGTCATGTCCAGCTTTGAAGGCATCCCCTCGGTTCGCTGTCAATCACCGTTAGACGCTGAAGGATTGGAGCATATAGCCATAACAGGCGAGGGTATTTTTGACGGCAATGGAGAAGCTTGGCGCCCGGTCAAACGCTGGAAAATGACATCGCTGCAGTGGGACAGCTTGCTGCAATCCGGCGGAGTCACGGATGCGGAAGGCGAGTTCTGGTGGCCGTCGGTTGCTGCTATGAACGGCAGGGCACAGACAGAGAAGCTCATTCAGAAAGGTATCCATGATCCGTCCGCCTATGAGCTTTATCGCGCTTATCTCAGACCGAACTTGCTAAGCTTCCGACGATGTAAGTATATTTTGCTGTATGGTCCTACGTTCCAAAACTCGGCTGCATGGTGCTTGCACCCATGGGCTTCCGAGCATGTCACTATTCGCAATGTGACGGTCCGTAATCCATGGTTTGCCCAGAACGGAGACGGCTTGGACTTGGATTCTTGCCGGTATGCGATCATCGAAAACTGTAAGTTTGACGTGGGAGACGACGCGATCTGCATGAAGTCTGGCAAAGATGAAGCGGGACGTAAGTTAGGAATTCCTTGCGAATATGTCACGATTCGCAACTGCATTGTCTATCACGGACATGGAGGCTTTGTCATCGGCAGCGAGATGTCCGGCGGGGTTCGGCGGATTCGTGTGTCCGACTGCACGTTCATCGGTACCGATATCGGCCTGCGGTTCAAAAGCGCCCGCGGACGCGGAGGCGTTGTGGAAGAAATCGATATCAGCCGTATCCGGATGACCAATATTGCCGGGGAAGCAATCTCTTTCCATTTGTTTTATGCGGGTGTGGAAGGCTCGGGCAGCGCGCAGGAAGATGTTTTTCCCGTTACGGAAGGCACGCCGGTTTTTCGTAAAATTACGATTGCGGATGTTACCTGCACAGGGGCTCAAACGGCGCTCATTGTGAATGGGCTTCCCGAAATGCCGTTGGAAGATGTGCGAGTCAGCAACTTTCATGCGACTGCGAAGCGGGGAGTTATCGCCCATTACGCCAAAGATATTTTACTTGATTGTTTACAATTGCAAACAAGTGAAGGCCCTGTGATCAAGCTGCATCAATGCCAGGATGTGGAGCTAAAGCGGCTTGGACAATCATATGGAGCATCAGGCGAAGGGATGCTGGTTGTTACGGGAGCAGACACGAGCAACATCCGATATGATGAATCGGAGTAGCTGCTGTGTAGATCTGCTAGACGTATTTACTCTGCATATATGCAGCAGATAACTTATATGCTTGAAGAAACTTCCTCTTATGAGATGAAGGACCAAGATTCGAAAACCCCCTTATTCTGTAAGGGGGTTTTCGTTATGCAAGCCAAAAGTTATCTAAACTGCATAGTTTGAAGCTGCATAGTCTGGTAATGTAAGCGATATCATCTAGCCTTTCTCGCTTGATGAGTCTGTATGAATATGTAATACTAGTAACATTACTTGTGGGGAGGTTGTATGGATCTTGCATAAATATTTGCTTCGGCTCCTGGGGTTTAGTCTAATCCTTGGCGCGCTTCCTACCGTGTTTATCGGCATAGCTTCCTACTATTTAGCTACTAAGGATGTTGAAGCGAAAGTCAATGAAGCGAATATGCAATTGCTTCTGCAAACACAATTGCGTGTGGAGCAGACTGTCAAATCGCTTGAAGTGACCACCTTGCAATTTATTAACTCCGCGCTTGTCAAACAAGTGATGAATGAGTCTCTGACGGGTGAAGATTTTGTCCGGGTGCGTGAAGTGATGACGGGTCTGTATAATTTACAATCGAAAGCAGTCATTACGGAAGCTTATCTCGTGAATTTTGAGAAGGGCTGGGCCGTAACCTTAGATAATTTGAAGCAGATAGATCAACTGGAGAATAAAAATGAACTGCTGCTGTATGCCAAGCAGCCTGAGAGTTTATTTTGGAATACGCATTTGTTGAATGAGATCCATACCACTAGCGGTGAAGATCAAGGTGAAGGACGATCCGGCGGCTCTACAAATATGCTTAGTCTCGTTTATAAAATTCCCATTGTTCCCAAAACGAACACGCCAAAAGGAATGTTGGTGGTACAAGTTTCAGCGGATGAGATTCGTGGTGGACTAGCCTCAAACAACCAGTTGGGAATGAATTACGTGCTTGATCAAAAGGGGAACGCTTTTTTATCCAATCCTGAGGATCAAGACGCTTATCGTGAAATTAACCGGACGATTACGGATAAAATTAGCGTTACCACGGACAAAAGTGGCTTTTTTAAGGCGAAAATCGGGAATAAGCAGGTTGGGGTTACCTTTCTGACATCGGGGTATAACGCTTGGACCTTCGTATCGGTTGTTTCCATCTCTGATATGACGAAGGCCAGCAAAAAGATTGGCTTACTGACGGCAGCAGCCTGCGCATTAATTCTGCTGATTGTTCTGGCCTTTGCCTTTTACGGAAGCAAACGGATGTATTCTCCAATCCGCAATCTACTAGAGGTGACAAGCTCATACGAGTTGGAACCGTCAGTGATTTGCCAGACAGGCCGAAGAGATGAATTGGCTTACATACAAGAAAAGTTCCAGTCGCTAGCGGTATCGCGAGGTCGATTGGAGAAGCAGATGCAGGGGCAGTCGGTGCATTTGAAGGAGTTTTTCGTGCTCAAGCTGTTCACAGGTCAAATATCTGATGAGGATTTCAAGCATCGCTCGCAAATGTACGGTTTTCCTACGGAGTGGAGTTCTCTCGGTGTATTGACCTTGCAAGTCGATCAGCTGCAGGAAACACGCTATCAAGAGCAAGATCGCGAGCTGCTGTTGTTCGCTATTAACAATATCGTTGGCGAGCTGCTGCCCGTCCACAGCCGGTTCAGTCCGATCCTGATGGGCGATTCGCAGGTCACCTTGCTGGCACTGGATACCGTAGACCCACAGGAGCTGAAGCATCTGTTCTACCAAACAGCGGAGCTTATTAAGTCAAATCTGGACAAATATCTTCAGCTCCAGGTCAGTATTGGCATCAGCAAGCCATACAATAAGCTGTCTGAAACCGTTAAAGCCTACGGCGAAAGTCTTGCAGCCTTGAAATGCCGCATAAGTTTAGGGCCAGATATCATCGTTCATTTTGAAGATATTGAAAGCAGCGAGCGAGCAGAGTCAGCGGTATATTCGCATCTGAAGCTTATGGAAGATCAGCTGCTGCAAGCGCTCAAAGATGTACGGCTCGATCAAGCGATGGAAGTATTTCAAACCTATTTATCCACGCTGCTGAACAAGGATGGCTTTCTTCACGAACATCACATTCTTCTCTTGCAGCTGATGTCACGTATATTGACTGTCGTTCAGGATCAAGGTATTTCGGTTAAAAAAGTGCTGGAAGGTGACTCTGCTGTGGAACGTTTGCTAAAGCTCCAAACGAGAGAGGAAATCGCAATTTGGTTTCAAACGAGGTTGTTTGCGCCTATTATCGTTATTTTATCGGAGAAGGCAGATTCACAGTATTTGAACATTGCTGACCGTTTGGTTCGGATCATTCATGATCAGTACGATCAAGACATAACGCTGGAGTCCTGCGCAGCGCTGCTTAACTTCCATCCCGTGTATTTAAGCCGTGTTTTCAAAAGAGAAATGGGGATTCCATTTAGCGATTATTTATCGGACTACCGGATGAACATGGCCAAAGTGATGCTGGAGACGACCACGTTGAAAATTTCTGAAATCGGCGAGAAGCTGCAGTATAAAAATATCAGCGCCTTCATTCGCAATTTCCGCAAAACGTTCGGTACGACACCGGGCAGCTACCGGGAGTTGTTTGAAAGCAATAAATAAGATGAGCTGTTTCCATGCGTGATCACGATCACCCAAGGAAATAGCTCTTTTTTTAGTTTTCTGTGGCATACACCGGGTTATGCAAGAGGTATGGCTGCAGCGGATGAAGATGGAAAGAGGGGCTTTTCTCAGACGGAGTGCACAAGTTGTCTGCTAGGTATATCTATCCACGTGCCCATGGTCAATAATCAGGGCATAACGGTTTCGAGCTGGAAGGAGAAGAGAGCATGAAGGAGACGGCGATAGAAACAACTGCACCTGCAGTCCCTGGGCAAAAGCTTCGAAAAAGTGAATGGGTTAGAGACGTAATCAGAGATAAATGGCTCTATTATATGCTGTTGCCCGGTGTTGCTTACTTTTTAATATTTAAGTATGTACCTATGTACGGCATCATTATGGCTTTTCAGGATTACAAGCCGCATTTAGGCTATGCGCATAGCCCATGGGTTGGGCTGAAGCATTTTCAGCGCTTCTTTAGCGAACCTCAGTTTTGGATGCTTTTTCGAAATACGGTGTTATTAGCGATTTACAATTTAGTGTTTTTCTTCCCATTACCCATTGTGTTGGCTTTGATGTTGAACGAGGTTAGAAAAGAACGGTTCAAACGCTTCGTGCAAACGTTGGTATACATTCCGCACTTTGTGTCATGGGTCGTTGTCGTGGGCATTTTTTACATGCTGCTTACGACTGAAAACGGGATATTGAATGAACTCTTATATCACTTGACGGGTAAAAAAATTGCCTTCCTGATGGAACCGGAGTGGTTTAGAACGATGATCGTTTCTCAGTCCATTTGGAAAGAAGTCGGTTGGGGCACGATTATTTTCCTGGCGGCGCTATCGGGCGTTGATATCCAGCTATATGAAGCTGCAAGAATGGATGGCGCAGGACGTTGGCGTCAACTCTGGCATATCACACTGCCAGCTATCTCCAGTACAATCGTTATTTTGCTTATTTTAAGATTAGGCAACTTCTTGGACGCTGGTTTTGAGCACATCTTCCTTATGTTAGCGCCTACGAATCGGGAAGTCGGAGAAGTTTTCGACACTTATGTGTATATGAAGGGGCTGAGTCAAGGCCAGTATAGCTATAGTGCGGCTGTAGGTCTGTTCAAATCATTGGTCGGGCTTATCCTTGTACTAGGCTCCAATTGGATGGCCAAAAAATTCGGTCAAGAGGGCGTTTATTGACGCATCTGGAGAGGGAGGCTGCACGATATGCAGTACGATAAAACGCTTGGGAATCGCATTTTTAGCTTCGTAAATACCAGCTTGCTGCTCATTATCGCCATAATTTGCGTACTGCCATTTGTTTACGTCTTGGCGGTATCCTTCACAAGCCCAACAGAGGTTGCTAAGGGCGGGTTGATTTTATTTCCAAAAGAATGGTCTCTATCTGCTTACAAGTACATTTTTTCCACGGATACTTTGCTTCGCAGCCTCGGAGTTTCGATCTATATTACGGTAGTGGGCACGATAATCAATCTTGTTTTTACCGCTTTAATGGCCTATCCACTGGCTAAAAACAAGCTAAGAGGACGTCAAACGATCCTCCTTGCGGTGCTATTTACGATGCTGTTCAGCGGGGGCATGATTCCCACCTATTTCGTCGTCAAAGGCCTGCACCTTACGAATACGTTATGGTCTTTGATGATTCCTAGCGCCATAAGCGCCTTTAACCTGATTGTGCTCAAAAACTTTTTTCAGCAAATTCCCGATGGGCTGGAGGATTCGGCCAAAATTGACGGCTGTAACGATGTCGGTGTGTTATTTCGCATCGTGCTTCCACTTTCAATGCCGGCTATGGCAACGTTCGCTCTCTTTTATTCCGTGACGCATTGGAACCAATTTTTTAACGCTATTCTGTATATCAATGATAACGGTAAATGGCCGATTCAAGTGTTATTGCGAGAAATTATCATGTTGGCTCAAAGCCGGATTGGCGATGCAGGGTTTGATGAAGCTGAGATTCAACCGCTGACTATTCGAATGGCTGTTATCGTGTTTGCCACGCTTCCCATTTTGTTGGTGTATCCATTCCTGCAAAAGCATTTTACGAAAGGCGTCTTGCTTGGCTCTGTCAAAGGGTAGGCGATCAGCTATTTACGCTCTGCCCGTTTCTTTTTAAGGAGATAGGCGGAGATTAAAAATAGAGTATAATAAGGGATAACGAAAGGGGAAAGCTCGATGAAAAGAAATCAAGTGGCTCTGATGTTGGGAACGGTATTCATGTTATCTGCGGTGCTGACTGCGTGCGGCGCTGAGTCCGGCTCCGATGCAGGCAAGAACGGGGCGCAAAGCACGACGGCAGCGGAGGATAAGACACCGTTTCCACTCACGTTGGTTGTGAATCAAGTTGGCGAAGTCCCGGCGAAAGACAATGACATTGAGAAGGCGATCAAAGCCTACACGAATACAAATTTACAAATCCAATGGATTCCGGCATCTGCCTACGATGAGAAAGTCAATGTCATGATCGCTTCCGGCGAGCTGCCTAAACTGATTAAACTGAATTATAGCAATCCAAGCATGATCAGTTCCTTGAAGTCAGATCTGTTCTGGGAGGTCGGTCCGTATCTCAAGGATTACAAAAACCTTCAGGCACAGAACAAGCTGTTTTATGACAATATCGCCGTCGATGGCAAAATATATGGTGTTCCACTGTATCGCGATTTAGGACGCGCCGTGATCCATTATCGGAAGGATTGGTTTGATGCGCTGAACCTTCAGTCTCCGAAAACCCTGGACGATTGGTACAATGTTATTAAAGCGCTTACGCTCAATGACCCGGATAAAAATGGGAAAAACGACACCTACGGCTTGATGCTCGAGAAAAAGTACAACCAGGATGTCAGTTCAACCTTGACACGCATATCGGTTTCGCAAGGCGGGCCGTCCAAGTGGATGGTGGAGAAAGGTGTGTTTACACCGGAGTTTGTGACTCAGCCTTTCTTTGACACGATGAAATTATTTAAACGCTTATACGATGAAAAGCTGATCAATCAAGATTTCCCTGTCGTTGACACGACGGAAGTGGACAAAGCGTACGAGTCCGGACGCGCAGGTATTCGAATATCCGGTGGCAATGCGCAAAGCTGGCAGGATAAAATCGTGAAGGTCGTTCCGAGCGCCGTCATTGATGCAGCTGCTGTGGAAGGACCGAGTGGCCGCCGAGTGCCAGGAGAAAGCGGTAATGCCGGCTTCTTGGCGATCCCCAAATCTTCTGTGAAAACAGAAGCGGAATTCAAGAAGGTGCTCGCTTTCGTTGATAAGCTGCTGGATCCGCAAATGGCGAATCTCATCGTGAAAGGTGTTGAAGACAAGCACTATGCGGATAAAGGCGAGTTCACAGAACCGCTTGATCGCGACGCGGATTTGAAAGAAGTGAAGCCATATCGGGATACTTTGCCGCAGCGCGGAGAGAGCTATAATGTTGCAAAAGCCATGATACAGCCGGATCTGTTCCGCAAAAGCCAGAAGATCGGCCAGACGAATGAACAGTTTATCGTGCCGAATCCGGCGCTGACACTGAATTCGGCAACGTTTTCGGAGCGTGGCAAGGAATTGGAGCAGATGATCACGGACGCTGAAACCAAATTCATCATGGGCAAGATTGATGAAGCAGGGTGGAAAGCGGAAATCGAGAAGTGGAAAACGGCGGGCGGCAGCAAAATGATTCAAGAGTATCAAGAATCGTATGCTCAGAGCCAGAAGAAATAGGGTTTTGTTCCGCCAATTTCGGCGGAACAGATGAACTCTGGCGGTTGCATAGGAACTAGGGGCCGCTATTATTCGCTGAACGGGCCAGTTGGTGGTTGCAGGGGAACTATGGTCCGCTATTTCGGCGTATGATGCCCAAATGGATCATGCTGCGGGCATATAAGACCCTGTAGTTCCGCTCATCGTGGAAATTGCTCGATTTCTCTGAAATAGAGGACTCCAGTTCCCTTATGATCTGCCTTAGCGGAATTCTCTGCTAGTCTCTTTTTGTTTGGAGTGGTGGAAGGTTGTAAGATGGTGAGTACAGTGGTCGGATTGTGGAAGGTAGGTAAAGTAGCATGATATGCAGAGGCTATTTGTTGTGCAAGAGCTTTTGCACAGTTTAGAGGGAACTATAGGGCGCTATTTCCCAGAAAACGCATGTTTTCTGGTTTAATGGGAACTATGGTCCGCTATTTCGGCGTATAATGCCCAAATGGATCATGCTGCGGGCATATAAGACCCTGTAGTTCCGCTCGCAACCTGGAATCAGCCAGTTTCGCTGAAATAGTGCCCTGTAGTTCCCCTATGCCTTCGGTTAACAGCACGCCTACAGCAACAAAAAAAAGGCAGTTCCCAAAAGTAGAAGTTTCTACTCGGGAACTGCCTTTTCTTACAAGCTAACGACTACATGCGTTTTGCCCGTTCCAGGCGTAAGCACGATGCCGTTAGCGGAATCGATCCACTCAGCCCCGTCTACGCCGGCGACTTCATGAATGCCTCGCAGCACGATCGTATACGGCTTCGTTGCCCCTTGCATGAAGAAGCTTACTTCTTCATCACGGCGAACAGCCTTCACAGTCACTTCCAGCTCGCCTTGCAAGCTGTACAAATTCGCTGCAGCGCTGGCGCCATCCTGCAGTTCAAACAAATGCAGGGATACGCCATCCGCGTAGTCGTAGTCGGGCTTCTGATCGTTCGCTCCGATTGCGACTAACGAATTCGGCTTAACCAACAATGGCAGCGTCATGTAACCATGGGTTTCTTCGTGCCATTTCCCGCCTTCAACGACTTGCCCGCTAAAGAAGTCGGTCCAGCGTCCTTCCGGCACGTAATACATCACTTGCCCGCGATCATTAAAGATTGGTGCCACGAGCAGATTGTCACCTAACATGTACTGCGTATCCAAATGATGGGTGGAAGGGTCCGCAGCATAATCGAGCACCATGGCGCGCATCATCGGAATCCCCATCTCGGTCGATTGGATGGCACTTTCAAAGAGATAAGGCATCAACGTGCTTTTGAGCTTTGTAAAATGCCGGAGAACATCAACGGCTTCTTCATCAAACAGCCACGGAACGCGGTAAGATTCGTTGCCGTGCAGTCGGCTGTGGGAAGACAGCAGGCCGAAGGCGACCCAGCGCTTATAAATATCAGGCGGCGCTGTTTTCTCAAAGCCGCTGATGTCGTGGCTCCAGAAGCCAAAGCCGGATAAGCCGAGCGATAGGCCTCCGCGCAGCGACTCCGCCATGGAGTCGTAATTGGCTGAGCAATCACCGCCCCAGTGCACAGGGAATTGCTGGCCGCCTGCTGTGGCTGAGCGGGCAAAAAGCATCGCTTCATTTTTGCCAAGCTTTTCTTCCAGCACTTCAAAGACAGCCTTGTTGTACAGGAAGGTGTAATAGTTATGCATTTTCAGCGGATCAGATCCGTCATGGTACTTAACATTCGTAGGGATGCGCTCGCCAAAGTCCGTTTTGAAACAGTCCACACCCATATCAATCAGCCGTCTCAAATGCCCCTTGTACCACTCCGTTGCTGCCGGGTTCGTGAAATCGACCAGCCCCATGCCAGCCTGCCAGAGATCCCACTGCCACACATCATCTTCCAACGTTTTGACCAAATAGCCATTCTCCATGCCTTCTTTGAACAGCGGAGATTTCTGGCCGATATATGAGTTGATCCATACACAAATTTTGAGGCCTTTGTCCTTCAGCCGTTTCAGCATGCCTACCGGATCCGGGAACATGTCGGCATCCCACTCGAAGTTGGTCCATTGATATTCTTTCATCCAGAAGCAGTCAAAATGGAAAACATGCAGCGGAAGATCGCGTTCGATCATCCCGTCAATGAAGCTGTTCACGGTGGCTTCGTCGTAATTCGTTGTGAAGGACGTGGTTAACCACAAACCGAACGACCAAGCTGGCGGCAGGGCGGGTTTTCCAGTCAACTTCGTGTAATTGTTCAGAACGTCTTTTAACGTTTGGCCGCCGACGATGAAATACTCGATGTTTTCGCCAGGTACGCTGAATTGGACTTTGGAGACGACCTCGGAACCAACTTCGAACGAGACATGCTCAGGATGATTGACGAACACGCCGTACCCCTTACTCGATAGATAAAAAGGAACATTTTTGTACGCTTGCTCGCTGCTTGTGCCGCCATCTTCGTTCCAGATGTCAACCGCTTGCCCATTTTTCACGAAGGGGGTGAAGCGTTCCCCAAGGCCGTAAATGTGCTCACCGACGCCCAGGTCTAGTTGTTCGCGAAAGTAAACATCTTTGTTGTCTGTTGTGATATGTCCCGCACCTTTGCTATTGGAGCCGGTCAAACGTTTCTCTTCGTAAAAGAACTCCGTTCCCCAAGTCTCTTGTTTATTTATTTTGACACTTAGATTGCCGGATTTAAGCGTCACCTGGTGGCCGCTTTCATCTATAGTGACAGGCGTCAACGGATTTTCGAATAATTCAAAAGCCGGTCCCTTTGTTTGTTTGCCTGCATGATGCGTCCAACGTACCCGGATGACATCAGGGATTGGCGAGCTAATTTCACAAGTCAGCAGCGCGCCGTTTAAGGTATCACCCTTTCGCTGAATCCTTCGCGCAGCGGCATAAACCGTAAGACTGCTGCCGTTTTGTTCCACTTCGCGGACATCGACAGGGTTCAAAACTGTGTATCCTTCTTTTGCCATCCAATAGCCATTCGAAAATTTCATTGCCATCAGCCCTTCGTTGTAATTTAATATAAGTATATTGATTTATAAATCGCTTTCCTTTCTTTATATTGCTGGAATGTATCAGTATTTTGACATAGGACTTGATTTTGTGAAGGAGGAACGAAAGCTATGCAGCAGGCGCATTTAAAAGAAGACCGCGTTCACGGTGACCCGCTATATCCCATTCGTGTATATGAAATTTGCTGTCAGCCAGGGGAAGAACTGTTGGATCTTCATTGGCATGATGAGTTGGAATTTCTAATGCTGACGAAAGGAAAAGCCACTTTTCGCGTTTCTATGGATGATTATGAACTGGAGGCGGGTGAAGCGATTTTCGTGAATGGCGGTCAGCTTCACTCGGGTTATATCACCTCAGAAGAAGAGTGCTGCTTCACAGCCGTGGTGTTTCACCCCGATATTGTAGGAAACGGGCGGTTTGATCTTGTGGGCGAGAAATATATCACACCGCTTATCCAACAGAAATATGTCATTCCTGCCCATATCTCACGTCAAACAGCAAGCGAAGTAGAGCTGCTAGAACTGCTGCTGCAAGTGTTCGATTTGAACATTAATGAATTACCGTTATATGAATTGACGACAAAAGGATTGCTGCAATTAATTATTTCGAAGCTGATGATGTTGGGAGGGCCATCTTATCGCGAGCTTCCCCCTGCGGTGAGCCCGACGCATATTGACCGGTTAAAACTCATTATCGAATATATTCAAATGAATTACAGCGGGCCCATTCGCTTGGAGGAGTTAGCAGCGCTCGTTTCCTTCAGCGAGTCTTATTTCTGCCGATATTTTAAAAATTTTACCGGAAAAAGCCCGCTGGAGTACTTAAATCAGGTACGGTCACAGCGAGCGGCGTACCTATTAAAGGATACGGATAAGAAGATTACGGAAATTTCGCTGGATGTGGGATTTAATACGCTAAGTTATTTTATTGGTGTGTTCAAAGCGCATTTTGGTTGCACGCCATCCGAATATCGCAGAAAAGCCCATGCCTAAGGAATGGAAACAGAATCAGGGGTGAAGTCATGTGTTTGCTAAGCTAAGAGATTATATGAAGTCATGGATGTACGATTATTTGACTTTAAAAAAGCGGATATTTATCATCTTTCTCTGCAGTACGCTGATACCGTTTATTTGTATCGTTCTTATTTCTTATTACACGATTTACTCGATCCTGACGAATAAAATTCAGAACGGGATACAGAGCAATCTGAAGCAAGTCGAACTCTCCTTGGAAAGCACGATCAGCAATTTAAATCACGTTTCTCAGCAGCTTGCTTTTGCAGGGAGCGTAGGAAAAAAGCTGGATCAGATGTTATCGCTTCCGCCTAGCCAGACCTATGAACGATCACAAATGATCAGCAATTTAAGAGATGAATTAAGTTTAGTTACCTTTACGAATCCCAATATCGGTCTAACCTTGTATTATTTTCAAAAGGACAATACCTATGATCTCGAAAATGTAGGGGTCAAAGATAATTTCTCTCCTGAAAAGCTGCCGTTACTGGCGGAATATTCAGGAATTTCGTATTATGGCCCTCATATCAGCAACAATCGGTTCGATAACAACTTTGTTTTTTCGGCAATGAGGAAGGTGGATTTGCCCATGCGCGATGACGTGTATGTCTACATTGAATCTGGGTTCCATCTGACGCAAAACATTCTGAACAATGATCAATTTGGCGGCGGGAATTATCATATTTTTCTCGACAATAATGGTCGAATCGCCTATACGGAGCTGCCCAATTCGTTCGTGAAAGATACGATATTTCCGAATTTCTCCAGTGAGAGTACGCACGGCAAGCAGAATGAATTTATTTGGTTTCGGCAGGCCAGCAATCAAGGGTGGAGTATCGTATCCGTCATTCCGAAAGCTGATTACAATAAGGAAATGAATCGGTGGTTTCTGCAAATTTTAATGTTTGCGCTTATTTTTCTAGGGATTAGCCTGCTGATGGCATGGCTTTTATGGAAAATGGTCTATGTTCCTTTGAATGGATTTAATCGAGAAATCAAGCTGATGGCTCAAAATCGCGCGCAAACGCTTAACGTAAAAACGAAAATACCGGAGTTTGACTTCCTTTTGAACCAATTTAGACAGATGAGGGAGCAGATTTGGGAGTTGTTCGCCGAGGTTGAGCATAAGGAGAAGCGGCGGGTGGATCTTGAAGTTGAGAAGCTGCTGTATCAAATAAACCCTCATTTTCTGATGAATACGCTCGATACGGTGCACTGGTTAGCCCTTATGAATGGTCAAAATGAGATCGATCGTCTTGTTTCTTCCCTTAATAAGCTGCTGCATTACAATTTAGGCAAGCTGGGAACGGCTTCCACGATTAATGAAGAAATTGAGGCCTTGAAGCAATATTTGACGCTGCAGCAAATTCGTTATGATTTTAAGTTTGATGTTCAAATGCATGTTGATGAAGACGTTTGGAGCATGCCGGTGCCACGGTTTATCCTTCAACCGCTGGTGGAAAACTCTCTTTATCATGGGCTCAGCGACGATGGGTATATCCGGGTAGATGTGAATTTAACGAATGCCATTCTGATCTCTATTCAGGATAACGGTTCAGGGATGTCGGAAGAAACGATTCAAAACCTCCTGCATAACCCGGAAATCGAGAACAAAAAAGTCGGCATGGGAATTGGGCTGAATTATGTGAAGCGGATGCTCGAATCGCAGTATGGCGATAAGGCGGAGCTGCGTATACAGAGTGTAATCGGCAAAGGGACAACGATATTTGTAACGATACCTATTATGGAGGGGAACCGCCGTCATGATTAAAGTGATGATTGTCGATGACGATAAGTTGGTGCGAAAAGGGCTGATTTCTGCCATGCCTTGGAGCGAGTTTGATATGGAGGTTGTCGGAGAAGCAAGCAACGGCGAGAAGGCGTTGGAATTCATGGCTGACCATGCCGTCGATTTACTGCTCACGGATTTAGCGATGCCCGTCATGTCGGGGATTGAGCTCTTGAAGATTGTGCGCAAGCAATATCCGGCTATGTATACCGTTGTGCTCACTTTCCACCAGGATTTTGAGTATATCCAAGAGGCTCTGAGGCTTGGCGCTATTGATTATATTGCCAAGGTGCAGCTTGAAAAGGAGCGCTTTGAAGAAGTGTTAGGGAGAATTCATAAACGGATTCTGGAGGAACCAAAGCCTGCTCCACAAGCAACGGATGTCTTCTATGAAGGGGCTGTCTCACAAGACGAAAACGTTCTGGCAGTGGAAAAGGCTGTGCCGGATCTAGATCAAGTGAAGGAACAATGGTCGGGGCACGAATGGATTCATCAAGATACGTTATTCGTTGCTCAGGTCAAACAGTTGAAGCATTTGCGTTTGCCGCAAACCAAGCTAATCGGGCTTTTATATACGTTAACGGATAAATGGAATCTATTATTCCACCCTGTTCATATGGCGAAAATTGCGCTGCCGGACGCTTTTGAGAACTGGCCGGAGGTTGAAGCGTGGTTAACCGATACGCGTGACATGATCCGCAAGGCGATGGACAAACCGGCCTTCTCGCAAGAGGTCGTCGAATGCGTGATGAAAGCCGTTCACATCGTCAGTGAAGAAATGCAGGAGCAGATTACTGCGGCATTCATTGCGAAGCGGGTGAACATGAGCAGAAGCTACTTCAGCCAGTGTTTCAAGGAAATTATCGGCATTAATTTTAGTGAGTTTTTGCGCAATAACCGAATCGACAAGGCGAAGGAGTATTTGCTTTATACAAACAAGACGATTTTATGGATTGCTGAGCATGTAGGTTATATGGATGAGAAGTATTTTAGCCGCAGCTTCCGGGAGCAAACCGGATTATTGCCAAGCGAGTATCGGCTAAAGCATGCAGCAGGTAGAGAAATGTCCGAAAGTTAGGGGGTCAAATGCCGAAAATGCCGATGATTGGATGCAAATGCCAGCAAAATCTCGGTCAATTACCCATCTAAGGTGTAACCGTTTTCCCTCCTTGCAGGGGCATAATTCGTGTTATTTTTATCGTGTAGACAAATTATATAAACGAAAGAAGGGGATTTATATGAGCAAGCCTAAAAAAAGCATGCTGCTTTTACTCGCAGGAATGCTAGTTGTCTTATCTGCCTGTTCGGAAGCGAATACGGCTAAGGAATCACCGAAAGCTTCAACAGCAGCTACACAAACTGCGGGTGCACAAACAGCAGCGGCAGGCCCTTTCGCCAAATCAGAGAAACCGATTACGATTAAAATCGGGAAAGATGTTGACGCTGCGGACAAAAGCTTGCCTGCCGGAGATTCGCCGGAAAGCAACCAGTATACCCGCTATATTAAAGACAATTTGAATATTGATACCAAAATTGTTTGGCAAGCGGCAAGCGGGAAAGATTACGATCAAAAAGTTAACTTATCTATTGCCAGCAATGATTTGCCTGACGCTCTTGTTGTGAAAGACACGCAGTTCAGACAAATGGTGAAAAGCGGTCAGCTCGCAGATCTGACAGAGGTTTATAACAAATATGCCTCACCGGCGCTCAAAAGCATCATCGATAGTACAAAAGGTCTTGCGCTTAAATCAGTTACCGTAGATGGAAAAATGTATGCCCTTCCGAACGTCACAACGGAATCTGACATGGTTCATATGATGTGGATTCGCAAGGATTGGCTGGATAAGTTAGGTCTGCAACCACCTAAAACAATGGATGAACTGGAGAAAGTAGCCAAAGCCTTTGTCGAGCAAGATCCAGACGGAAACGGCAAAGCGGATACGATCGGGATTTCAGGGCCACAATTGGGCGGCTTGCTGAATGCAGATTTTATCAATCCTAACAATAATAACTATGGTTTCGATCCGATTTTCGCTTCCTACCATTCTTATCCAGGATTTTGGCTAAAAGGCGCTGACGGTAAAACAACGTACGGTTCCCTTCAGCCAGAAACGAAGCAAGCGCTCTCTAAGCTGCGTGATCTATATTCCAAAGGCTTGATCGACAAGGAAATGACCATTCGTAAGGATGCGCAAGAGTTGATCAAAAATGGAACTTCCGGTATTTACTTCGGTCTATGGTGGGCTGGCGGATATGGTCCATTAGCAGATGCCATCAAAAATAACCCAAAAGCGAACTGGCAGGCTTATGCGGCGCCTCTGGATGTAAATGGCGAATTTACGCCACACATGGGGAACCCGACGAATCAGTATCTCGTTGTTCGGAAAGGGTATGAGCACCCAGAAGCTGCTATTCAAATGGAAAACTTGTTGCTGCGTGACGAATCCAAATTCGATGTGAAAGTAGCCATTGGCAACTATCCATTACGTATCGTATATGCTCCAATGGATGAGATGGACGTTACGTACAAAATGATGAAAGAAGTGCTTGCCGGTACCAAAAAACCGGAGGATTTGGATCTCCCAGGATACAAATTGCTGAAATCCGATGCGGAAAAAGTGAAAAAAGTGAAGCTGGAGCCTTACGATAAATACGATATTCAGTATTGGGATCCGAATGCGGATTTAGGTACATGGAAACGGATGTATTCAACACTTGTAGGGATCTCCGCGCTCCAGCTGCCGTATAAGAAAACCTATAGCGTAACGTACTCCCAGACGAAAACGATGGAAAGCCGATGGGCTGCGCTGGATAAATTGGAAAAAGAAACGTTCCTCAAAATTATTATGGGCGCTGCGCCGTTAGAATCCTTCGACAAGTTCGTCGAGGACTGGAAAAAGCAAGGCGGAGATCAGATTATTAGTGAAATTGAAGCGAACTTGAAATAGTCGCAAGGGCACACCAGGCGCCAGACTACTCTGGCGCCTTTCCCTTAACAACAAAGAATGGAAGTGATTGATAGGATGGTTACGAAGGGTTTTGCCAAACATTACTATCTCATGCTTCTTCCTGGCTTTATATGGTTGACGCTGTTTAGTATCGTGCCTATGTTCGGCATTGTCATTGCTTTTCAGGATTTTAATCCAGGTTTAGGCATTTTTCATTCCGAGTGGGTCGGGCTGGAAAATTTCAAGTACATGTTTTCGTTGAATGACAGTAAAACGGTGTTTTTCAATACCTTGTTCATTGCTGTTATGAAAATTATTGCGAATATGATTGTTCCACTGGTCTTCGCGTTATTGTTGAATGAATTGCGCATCGCGGTGTTGAAGAAATGGGTTCAGACGATTGTCTATTTACCGCACTTTTTATCTTGGGTTATTCTTTCCGGTATTTTGCTTGATATCTTGTCCTATAAAGGACCTGTTAACGGGTTGTTGGGGTTCTTCGGCATCAGTCCTACGCTGTTTTTCGGCAAGGCGGAGTTGTTTCCTTTCATCATCGTTGGAAGTGATGTTTGGAAGGAATTCGGTTTTAACACCATTATCTTTTTGGCGGCTTTAACGGGGATTAACCCGGCGCTGTACGAAGCGGCTGCGATTGACGGCGCCACGCGCTGGCAGCGATTGCTTCACGTCACGCTTCCCGGCATGATGACAACGGTCATTTTACTTTCGGTGCTTAGCTTAGGGAATGTCTTAAATGCTGGTTTTGACCAAATTTTTAATTTGTACAATCCACTTGTGTATTCAAGCGGAGATATTATTGACACTTGGGTCTATCGGACAGGTCTATTGAATCTGCAGTATGGATTGGCTACGGCAATGGGGCTTTTGAAATCCATCATTAGTTTTGCGTTAATTACGACTTCCTATGTGCTAGCCGCTAAGTTTGCAAATTATCGTATTTTTTAATATAAAGGAGCAGGATTATGGTTAGAGAAACAACAATAGGCTCCAGAGTGTTCGATCTTTTCCTTATCGTGCTGCTGGTTGGCATCGCTCTTTTGTGTGTGCTTCCTCTCTGGTACACGCTGGCTGTTTCGTTAAGCGACAATGCGGCAGCGTCCTCGGGGCAGGTCAGTTTCTGGCCGGTGGGATTTAACTTGAATTCCTATCATGAAATTATGGGCGACAGCAAATTCTTCAATTCCTTTTGGATCTCGATTCAGCGTGTTGTTCTGGGATCGACCCTGAACTTTGTTATTATTGTGTTGATGGGGTATCCTTTATCCAAAAATACCAAAGATTTGCCGTTTCGCAATGTCTTGATGTGGATTTTGGTATTCACGATGTTATTTAACGGCGGCTTGATTCCTTGGTATCAAACGGTTAAATCACTTGGTTTGATTAATAATATCTGGGCGTTAGTCCTTGGGAACAGCGTTCCGATCTTCAGTGTTATTCTGGTCATTAACTATTTCCGGAATTTGCCGAAGGAACTGGAGGAAGCGGCACTCGTCGACGGTGCAGGTCCTTGGTATATGCTTGTAAAAATATTCATCCCGCTGGCTGTGCCTGTACTCGCGACTGTGACTTTGTTCAGTATCGTTTATCACTGGAATGAGTTCTTTAACGGTCTGGTGTTGATGTCGAATGCCGATCATTATCCGCTGCAGACCTACATTCAACAGCTGGTGGTCATTGTGGATGCCAATACGATGACTGCGGAGCAGATTCAGAAGATGAGCGAGCTTTCCAACCAGACGTTGAATGCGGCGAAAATCTTTATTGCGATGATCCCGGTGCTTGTCATCTACCCGTTCTTGCAGCGCTTTTTCATCCATGGGATTACGCTTGGTTCTGTGAAAGAGTAATAAGAAATTTTAAAACGGCTGACTCTGTGCAACCAGAGCAGCCGTTTTTCTGTTATACGACGCTTGAACGATTGGAGTGAAGGTGTACAGCGAGATCGTAAAAAATGACAGGGCAGTGTAAGTTCATACAATGTAAAGGCAGCTTGTAAGGAGTAAAATTTAGACAGAGGTCATAGGATTTTGAACACTGCAACAGATCATGGCAATTTCGACGAAAAGTGAGGAGGTATAAGAATAGTATGCATGTCAACTTAGCTTTACAACGACCAGTAATTTGCAGCTCGGAGCGTATGAATGGTGAAGGAAGCCATGCTGTGGATGGAGAAGCGGGCACTTTTTGGCAGCCGCTAAGCACGGATCGAAAGGATGACAATCGCGTTTGGATAACGGTTGATTTGGGAAGTACCGTTTCGTTTAACCAGATCATTTTGAAATTTGCATCGGGTTTCATAAGTGGTTATCAGATCGCCTATTCGCAAGACAACCTCATTTGGCAGGAGGCTTACCGGAAAGATGCTTCTAAAGAAGACATCGGACGTACCAATAAGACCATTTTTCCACGAGTTAATGCCAGATATGTCAAGCTGGAAGCGGAACTTTTCGATCCAGAACGTGATTTTCAATTGGTGGATTTCGGAATTTACGAGATCCCATCGATTCCAAACGGACCTTTGTTAGCAAGTGTTTATGCGAGCAATGCTGAGGGAGATACCTTTGAGCAATGGGATACATTAGCGCTTGTAAAAGGGGGCAGTGCGCGACTTACTATAAAAGGAATCATGACGGATAGGACGGCAGCTGATCTAACACGAGCAGAGGTCGTCACAACTTGCATGAATCCGGAGGTAGTCGTATTGGATGAACTAGGTGCCATGACTGCGCTTAAATCAGGTATTGCTCAAGTCAAAAGCCATGTTACTTTACATGGGGTCACGCAAGAGATCAACCTCTATGTTGACGTTGATGATCCGTCCGAAAGGATAGCAGATCTATGGCTAACGCATCCTTCCCTTGTGATGGAAATCGGGCAACCTGCTCTACTGGCAGCGGACAGCGAATTTCCGGTCCTGCATATTTTGGCTAATAAACGTATGTCGGTGAAGAGCAGTTTGATAAACGATTTAACCGGTGAGGTCATCATCTTTTTACCGGAACGTGAAGTTGAGGCCAACACGGAATGTACGTTTATAATACCTGGTTATGCTTCCCAAGCTGCGCACTATCAATGGCGTATCGAGCTACTACTGAACGGCCATGTTGTAGGTTACGATGCTTTTTATTTTACGATTCTAGATCCCACGGCTTCTGAGGAAGGTCAGAATCAAATTGTTTATCTGAACCAGAACGGCAAGCTTGCCTATGTACCGGATTATAAGGGGAACCGTGTCATCGACTTTTCCAATGCAGGGTATGGAGGTGGGGGAATCCCATTACCGGATGTGCCGATAGTCCTCACCATCGAACCTATTGAAGGCGATAATACGGTACATATTCAGCATGCGCTGGATCGTATCTCAGCCCTGCCCCTTTCTCCAGACGGCTTCCGGGGGGCCGTTCTTCTAAGGAAAGGTATATACCCTGTCAGCGGACAGCTTCGTATTCGTGCGAGCGGAGTCGTATTGCGTGGAGAAGGAGCAGATGAAAAGGGCACACTGCTGTATGCAACAGGGACGATGAAACGCAGTGTGATCGATATCCAGGGAGCATCAGCTCCGGAACTGTTAACAGAGACCTCAGCGTCTATAACGGATCTCTACGTTCCGTCAGGCTCACGCAGCCTCCATGTCGAAGATTCATCCGGCTTTCGTCCGGGTGATACCGTGAAGGTGCTGCGATTTGGGAATGAAAGATGGATTCATGCCATTGGAATGGATTCAATTAGGTCAAGGCCTGTAACAGGAGGGACCGTGCAATGGTCGCCATTTGAACTAGCGTTCGACAGGGTGATCACGCAGATTGACGGCAATTGTATAACACTCGACGCACCTATAGCCAATGCAATAGAACAACGGTGGGGGTCAGGTGAGATCGTCAAATACGATGATGCCGGCCGGATTGAACGGATTGGTGTGGAACATTTGCGGATTGATGTGACTTATGATCCGAGCGTCAAGGAAACGAGCATGGATGGAAATGAGGGAAGTGCGACGTACCTGGCTGATGAAAATCACGCCATCACAGGTGTGTATATAGACCGAGTTAAGCATGCATGGGTTCGCAATGTGGCAGGCTTCCATCTGCAGCATGCTCTCGTGCAAGTTGAGCGTGATACCAAGTGGACGACCGTTCAAGATTGCGCCGTATCCGATTTTATAAGTATAATAACCGGCGGACGCCGTTATTCATTTCATCTTGTTGGCGAATTGGCTTTGGTACAACGTGTTTACTCGGAAGGGGCAAGACATGCTTTTACAGTTGATTCCCGTGTTGCAGGTCCGAATGTATTCTTCGATTGCAAATCCAAACAGGATTATAACACCAGCGAGCCGCATCATCGATGGTCAGTAGGCTGTTTGTATGACAATGTGAATGGTCGCATTCACATTCAAGATAGGGCTTGGTTAGGCAGTGGTCATGGCTGGGCGGGGGCTAACTACGTCACCTGGAATACCCGCAATGAGCTCGTTTCTCAACAACCGCCGACTGCGCAAAATTACGCTTTCGGACATGTGGGGAAGAAGGGGAAAGCGCTGCTGCCTAATGCCTATGATCCTAGACCAAAGAATGATGCTTTTTGGGATAGCTTTGGTACACATGTCAGGCCACGAAGTTTATATTTACAGCAACTAGAAGACCGGATTGGTGCCGAGGCCGATGAAGTAAAATAATTATGGCTGTCCCATACATTCTAAAAAAAGAGGCGATCCCTCAGTCATTAAATGACTTTGGGACAGCCTTTTTTATTTCACCAACCAACTAATCAAGAGACAACGATACGGACTCACCCTGCAGCACATGATGGTCAATCAATGTCTCGGCCGGCACTTCCTCATCGTTAATGCGGCGAATTAATAAATCTGCGAGCTTCGTACCGATTTCGTTCACATTATAGTCCACCGTTGTGAGGGAGGGATTGATATATTTTAGAAACTCAATATTATCGAACCCCATGAGTCCGACTTGGTCGGGCACGCGGATTTTACGCGCTTTCAGCCATTTCAATACCTCCAATGCGTACACATCACTGGAGCAGAGGATGGCGCATTTGCTGTCGATTGTATCCAAGAGTGATTCTAATTCGGTCAAATATTGCTTCTGTGCGATAACGTTAAACCGCATATCCGGAATTTCCGCACAGGCTTGCACGAAACCTTGATATCGCTGTTCGGGCACATAAATATTTTCTTTACCTTTGCGCATCAAGGGAGGGCTTAAATAAATGAGATGGCGGTATCCCTGTTCGGCAAGAAAGGCAACAGAGTCACAGATCGCCTGTTTATCGTTAATCCAAATGTAAGGAAACGGATTGGTAAGCCGGTTGCCGAATGTTACAATCGGTGTGCGTGAACGAAGGAGAAAAGACTCGAACTTTTTGTTGTCATTTGCCGGCAGCAGGGCAATGCCGTCGACACGACGATCCAACAAATTGTTGATATATTCCATTTCGAGCTCCTTGTCGCGATTGGAAAGCACCAAATAGACGATATAGCCTCGTTTCCGAGCTTCAGCCTCGAAGGCATGGAAGAGCTGGGAGAAAATTTGGTTATGGATGTCGAATAACACGATACCGAGAGTTTTTGTATGTCCTTTGACAAGGCTCTGAGCCAAGAAATGCGGTCGGTAGCCAAGCTCTTCAGCGACGCGCATGATCTTATCGCGTGTGTCCGGATGAATGCCGGGACGGTTGTTTAATGCGCGATCTACGGTCCCTCGGGTAACGCCGCACAATTCGGCGATTTGTTTGCTGGTAACGTTCATAGGCATGGACCTCCGTGAAAGGCTCTAGTGGTCTAATCGTAGCTTATCTCGGCGTGCAGGTCAAGATCCGTGCTCGTGAACGTAAAGGGGGGGGCATGCATATAGGCACTAGGAACGAATTTTATTTAAAGCGTTTACAAAATGAAACTTATTTGTTAAGATGAGTTCGTTCACGTGCACGATGCAGGTGAGTGGAGCTCCGATGCAGGATTAGCCGAAGCGGGGGACGCCCCGGATGGCACAGTTGCTTTGTTGCAAATTTTTTTAGTCTTTCCCGTTCACGTGCACGGGTGTGAACATGGACCATGAATCGCAACGTAGAAAGGCATCAGCCGCACCGAATATGCCAATACGGGAGAGCGGCGTCACATTCTTTTAAGGATGGTGTCCTGTATGAAAAAGGTTTGGGTCTTCGTATTAATTTTTGCACTCGGGTGGTCACTTGTCGCATGCAGCTCCAATTCAACACCAGCTTCATCGAAATCAAGCAAAGCGGAATTAACGCTAGTGTGGAGTAAAAATGAAGCCTCTGATGAGCAGTTAACGAATATTTTGGCCGAATTCAATAAGCAAAACCCGGATATCACGGTCAAAAGGGTGGAAGTCGTCAGCAGCGGTTGGGCGGACTATTTCAATAAAATTCAGACGTTGATCGCCGGCGGTAAATCCCCTGACGTCATTCGCGTTGCCATCGAAGGCATTCAAATGTTTGCGAAGCAGGATTTGCTTCTCCCGTTGGATACCTACATGAAAGCCGATCCGGCTGCACTGGACAACTACAATGATTTGCATCCGAAGCTTCAGTCGCCTTTTGTCATCGACAAAAAAACGTACGGTTTTGTTTGGGACTGGAACAATGTCGTGATGCATTTTAATACGGATATGCTCAAGCAAGCTGGCTTGTCTATGCCGAATAAAAGCTGGACGAAGGACGATTTTCTCCAGTACGCGCAGAAGATGACTACGGAAAAAGACGGCAAAAAACAATACGGATTTGCGATTCCGAATTATTATTTTGGCGCCTCTGCGTGGTTGTTTAACAATAACGCTAGCGTACTGAATGATGACATGACAACCAGTAAATTAGACGATCCGAACGCCATCGAAATGATGCAGTTTTTCCAGGACCTCATTTACAAATATAAAGTGGCCCCGGTTCCAGGACCGAAGGATGATCAAATTCAGATGCTCATGAATGGTCAGGTAGCGATGATATCTGCTGGCAAATGGCCATTCGGAACGTATGACAAAAATAAGTTTACGAATATCGATGTGCAGTTCTTGCCGACGTTCAAGACGAACAAAGTGATTTTTGGTTCCGGAGCGTTCCCTGTTCTTAAATCCACCAAATATCCGGAAGCCGCCTACAAGCTTTCAGCTTTCTTGAGCGGTGTCTACTCACAGAAAACGACGCTTTCCAATACTTCAATTCCGACACGCATATCCGTCATGAACGAAGTGCTGCCAAAAACACCGGCTCAAAACTGGAAAGTATACGCAGAAAGCGCCGATGTCGCCAAAGCGGTAGAAGCGCCTATGCAATATGGCGAAATTCAAGGTGTATTCGACCGTCACGTATCGGAGATCCTGTCTAATCAATCCGATGCGGCGACAGCCATGAAAAAGGCCAAACAAGAAATCGACGCTATCCTGAAAAAATGACGCCGAATCGTTGGCAGTCCGTCGGCGATCCGGAGGGATCGCCCGGCTCCACGGTTCATGGGAGGAGTCTAGCGTGGGAACCTATCGCAAGATGTCTAATACTGTTGTCGGCTTGTTATTTCTGGCGCCAGCGTTGCTATTTTTTGTACTCTTCATTGGCGAACCGGTTGTAGCGACTCTATATTTAAGCTTTACCAAATACAACGTGATCACGCCGGCCAAATGGATCGGTTTTGACAATATCAAGCATTTGTTCGCGGATGATCGTTTATGGCTGACGTATGGAAATACGCTCAAATATGTCTTGATTTTAACCCCTATGCATGCGATTCTCGGTTTATTGATTGCTTTGGCGGTCAATCGAAATATCGGCAAAGGGTGGAAATATTTGTACCGTACGATTTTTTATTTCCCCGTACTCGCGACTTCGGCGGCGGTTGCGGTCGCTTGGCAGTTCATTTTCAGCAAGGATTTCGGCATACTGAATTTCTTGTTAGGCAAATTTGGTGTCAGTCCCATTGCCTGGATGCAGTCCCCGCAGTGGGTTTATGTGGCTGTAGCGATCTATAGCTTCTGGAAATTTATCGGTAATGCGTTCCTGTATTACTTAATCGGGCTACAAAGCATACCTGCTGCTCTGTATGAAGCCGCCGAAATTGACGGAGCGAATAAGACACAGCGTTTTTTTTCGATCACGCTGCCCATGCTGTCGCCAACGATTTTCTTTGTTTTGGTGACGACGCTGATTGGAGCGACCCAAATTTTTGATGAGCCGTACCTTATTACGTCAGGTGGACCAGGAGACGCTTCGCGTTCCGTGAATATGTATATTTATGAAGTGGCGTTCCAGCATCATGAGATGGGGTATGCCTCTACACTCTCGCTCAGCTTGTTCTTAATCATCTTATGTGTGACGGTCTTTCAATTTTCGATTAGCAAGAAATGGGTCAACTATGACAGGGATTAAAAGAGGAGTTGATACAAGTGGAGGCTTCCAATCTTCAGGCAGCAGGAACCGGGACTAAAATGGGCGCCATGCGGGGGTTAGGGCCGGGACGCATTCTGCTGGACGGCGTGCTGCTGCTCTTATCCTTTCTAATGCTGACCCCGTTCCTTTGGATCTTCTCCACCTCGCTGCGGCTGCCAAAGGATTCGTTTTCGCTGCCGCCTGCCATCTTTCCGACAGCGTGGCATATTGGCAATTACGCCGAGGTGTTTGCGAAGGTACCGTTTTTCGATTTTATTAGCAACAGTTTAAAAATTTGCTTAATCATCGTGTTGGGACATATTTTTATCTCCAGCATGGCGGCTTTTGCTTTTTCCCGCATCGCTTTTCCGGGACGCAACGCGCTGTTTCTCATATTTCTATCCGGGCTTATGATTCCAGGGCAAGTAACGATCATCCCGCAGTTTATTCTGATGTCGAAGCTGGGTCTTGTTGACACGCATCTGGCGCTTATTTTGCCGGGACTCATTAATCCGTTCGGCATTTTCATGATTCGGCAGACGATGATGTCGATCTCCAGCGCGTATGATGAAGCCGCCTATATGGACGGAGCCAGCCGGATTTGGGTGTTTCTGAAGGTCATTCTCCCGATGTCTTATCCAGCAGTGGCCGTCACTTCGGTTATTAGCTTTATCGGACATTGGAACGATTTTTTCCGGCCGCTTATTTTCCTGAATTCATTTGAGAAAATGACGCTGCCGATCGGGATGACCGCATTAACCGGAGCGTTTGGAACCGGGAACCTTTCCGCCATTCTAGCAGGAGTGACATTGTCGCTCATCGTGCCACTGCTTTTTTACATATTCGGACAAAAATACTTGCTGGATGGCATCACTGCGGGTGGACTTAAAATGTAAGTGAGCACAACGAACAATTTTATATCATGAGGAGTTTGAGGAGGCCGTTCTATGAGTACGAATCAGTCAAATGCGCAATTTGGTATGGAGAAAAATTTTGAATATACAGGTGCCAAAACGAATCAAATCTCGTTTCCGCTTGGTGGGATTGGGACGGGCAGCATTGGTCTAGCCGGGAATGGCCGGCTGATCGATTGGGAGATTTTCAATCGTCCGAATAAGCTGAGCTTTAACGGATTTTCCTTTTTTGCTGTAAAAGCCGAGCGTCAAGGCGAGGTGATCCTGACCAAAGTGTTGAACGGGGATTTGCAGACCCCTTATACCGGCGAAGGAAAAGGGAAGTTCGAGGGCTACGGCTACGGTCCTAGACGGGAGAATATGTCGGGATTCCCGCATTTTAAAAACACGTCGTTTCGTGGAGAATTTCCGTTTGCGGAAATGACATTCGATGATCACGATGATCCCATCCATGTCAAGTTGACGGCTTTCAATCCGTTCATCCCGCTGAACGATCGGGATTCGTCGATCCCGTGTGCCATTTTCGAATATGAAGTGACGAACCGCTCTACGGATGAATTAGATCTCAGCGTGGTAGGCAACTTGACGAACCCTCTTCGCAAAGGAGCCATAAACGAAGCAACGGAAGTAGATGGCAGAAGAGCAATTCGGATGTCTTCTGTTCAGTATAAGGAGGATGAGGCGGATTTCGGCGATTTGACGCTGCTTGTCGATCATGATGACGTCAGTTATCAGTCCTATTGGTTCCGTGGGAGCTGGTTCGATAACTTGACCGTGTTCTGGAAAGATTTCCGCCGACCAGGCCGCTTTCAGGAGCGAAATTATGAAACATCAAGTGAATTAGATCCGAGAAGAGTGCATGAAAAGCACCAGGATGTCGGCTTGCTGAGCGGGCATCGTACAGTACCGCCGGGCGGTAAAGCTACGTTTCGCTTCATCCTTACATGGAGTTTTCCGAATTATGTAAACTTCTGGAACCCGGGCGGCGATCAACTGCCTTCATGGAAAAATTATTATTCGACGCTATTCGAGGATTCGACTGCTACGGCTAAATACGTCATGACGAACTACGATCGGCTCTATGCGGAGTCGCGACTGTTTAAGGATACGTTGTTTGGGTCTACGCTGCCTGATACGGTCGTTGATGCCATTAGCAGCAATATTTCTATTTTAAAATCGCCTACTGTACTGCGTTTAACCGATGGGACTCTGTACGGGTTTGAAGGCGTCCATACGAACGAAGGCTCGTGCGAAGGCTCTTGCACCCACGTATGGAATTACGAGCAAGCAACAGCTTTCCTGTTCCCGGCTCTGGCGCGTTCGATGCGGAAGATCGATTATACGTATGCCCAATTTGAAAATGGGAAAATGGCGTTCCGCCTCATGCTGCCTGCCGAGCGGACAACACGAGATAACAAGTTCAGAGCTGCTGCCGATGGTCAAATGGGCGGCATCATTAAGTCCTATCGCGAATGGAAAGTGTCCGGGGATACAGCGTGGCTGCGCTCTCTGTGGCCTAACATTCGCAAAGCGTTAGAGTTTGCCTGGGAGCCGACCAACGAGGATAAGTGGGATGCCGACAAGGACGGCGTGATGGAAGGGCGGCAGCACCATACGCTCGATATGGAGCTGTTCGGCCCGAATTCCTGGCTGACAAGTATGTACTTGGCGGCTTTGAAAGCTGCAGCCGAGATGGCGAATGCGCTGGGAGAGCCAGAGACAGCGGCGGAGTACGATGCAATCAGGCTCAAAGGATCGGCATGGACGAACGAGCATTTGTTCAATGGGCGTTATTTTCATCAAATGGTTGATCTTAAAGACCGTTCTGTGCTTGAAAAGTATGGTGCAGAAGAGGTGTACTGGAATGAAGAGGCAGGGGAGCATAAATATCAAATCGGTGAGGGCTGCGGCATTGATCAGGTGCTCGGACAGTGGTTTGCTCATCTGGTTGGCTTAGGGTACGTGCTGGATTCGGAGAAAGTAAAACGTGCGGTCCATTCCATCTATGAGAACAACTTTATTGAACAATTAGGCGACCACCCGAATGCTTGCCGCATTTATGGGTTAAACGACGAGGCGGGGCTCGTCATCTGCTCATGGCCTGATGCGAACTCTCCGATTGTGCCAGTTCCTTACGCGGAAGAGTGCATGAATGGCTTTGAATATCAAGCTGCTTGCCATATGATCTATGAAGGATATGTAACGGAAGGGCTGCGTGTGGTGAAGGCGATTCGCGACCGGTATGACGGGGAACGCCGCAATCCGTGGAATGAATTCGAATGCGGCAGCAATTATGCTCGCTCTATGGCTTCTTTCGGTTTACTGCTGGCGCTAAGCGGATTCGAGTATGATATGGTCGAAGGACATATTGGCTTCAGTCCAAAATGGCAGGTAGATGAGTTCAGCAGTTTCTGGAGCTTGAATGACGGATGGGGTGAGTTCCGAAGCACGGATGGACAGCTGGAGCTGGAGGTTAAAATGGGGACACTGACGTTATCCAGCTTCGGCAGCGAATTGCTGAAGGGGCGCGACATTCAGAGCGTCTTGCTTGGAGGGAACGAAGTAGCCGTAGACCATGCGGAAGGGAAAGTATCATTTAATGAAAAGATCACTCTTGATCCGTTATCTACTCTTATCGTAAAGTTTTAGTATCAAGGTAGGTGATTCGTCTATGGAAGCTAATCAAGTTATTCAGTCGGCTGTAGAGCAGCTGCAAAAAGTAGAAGGAATCGCTGCTATCGTGTTAGGCGGTTCACGTGCCTGCGGCACCGAAACACCGGAGTCGGATATTGACATCGGCGTTTACTATCGACCTGAGCAGCCGATTGACATTGCTGCTTTGGAGAAAGCTGCGGAGTCATTGGATGATCAGCACCGCAGCGGTCTTATCACGCCAATCGGCGGTTGGGGACCGTGGATCAATGGCGGCGGCTGGCTTAGCAGCGGCGGCTTTCCCTTGGATGTGCTGTATCGGGATGCCGCGAAAGTGTCAGGCATCATCGAGGATTGCCGGCACGGCCGGATCGATATTCATTATCAGCCGGGCCATCCGCATGGCTTCTGCACATCGATCTACATGGGAGAAGTCGCGCGCTGCCGGCCGCTCTGGGATCCGGAGGGTCTCGTCGCTGAGATGAAGGCCAAGACTTGGCCGTTTCCAGAAGCGCTGCGGCAAGCGACCCTCGCGAAATTTATGTGGGAAGCGGATTTTTCCATCGCTAACGCTAAAAAGGCTTTGGGGCGTAACGATGTTTCTTACGCAGCGGGGCATCTGTTTCGAACGGTAAGCTGCCTCGTTCAAGTATTGTACGCGCGCAATGGGCAGTATTTGCTGAACGAAAAAGGAGCCGTCGCCCAGTGCAGCCAATTTGCAGCAGCACCTGCTGATTTCGAGAAGCGGATCCAGGAGGGATTCGCTTGCCTGACGGCCGATCGCGCGGATTTAACGAGGGCGATTGCTTCTTTTGCGGCGCTTGTCGGTGAGGTACAGGTGATTGCTACGTAGCGGAGCGGGCCAGGCCCGGCAGAACCAACCGAGCAACTTCGAGGATGAGGCAGATTACTACTGCTTAACGCCGATTCCTCCTGCTAGTTGCTGCGATTATTCCACTTTTTTCCTAAGTAGCTGGATTTATTGGTGTTAATTATGCCAAGTATAACCAATTCTCATCTCCTACCGATGATTTAGGTGGAGCTTCTACCGTTATTTCGTTCCTTGCTCTTGAGCAGGGAAGATTAACGGTAGTTTTTCCATCTACCGTAGCTTGCGGCTTCTTAGTGGATTGTCCGCTCGAAGCAATGACAGCATTTTCGGTCAAAGTGAAGAGGCTGCCCATCACACTGACTATTTGCATCACATAGAGGAACCTGAGGGCGTTATTTCTGCCCTATTGTTCCATTTCAAATTCTTGGGGAACTACTCCTTGGTGCCACACTGCACTATATTGCAGTTTTTACAACCAAATGGGAGTTTATCTGGCTTTTTATTCGTCTATGTTGTAGTTTATACAACCATTTCGCATGAAATGGGCACTTTTTTGTCATTTCGGGTTCAAATGATTGTATTTTGTGCAATGAAGATGAGATTGCAGCGTAAAAAGCGTCTGTATGTTGTAAAAAATACAACGGGGAGATGGCTTTAATGTGTTCATCGGGGTGGAGGTGAAGCTGCAACCCAGTGCAGCCAATTTGCAGCAGCTACCTGCTGATTTCGAGAAGCGGATCCAGGAGGGATTTGCTTGCCTGACGGCCGATCGCGTGGATTTAACGAGGGCGATTGCTCTTCTTTTGCGGAGCTTGCCGGTGAGGTATAGGCGATTGCTAAGTAGCGGAGCGGGCTAGGCCCGGCGGAACCAACCGAGCAACTTCGAGGATGAGGCAGATTACTACTGCTTAACGCCAATTCCTCCTGCTATTTGCTGCGATTATTCCACTTTTCTCCTAATTAGCTGGATTTATTGGCGTTAATTATGCCAAGTATAACCAATTCTCGTCTCCTACCGATGATTTAGCTGGAGCTTCTACCGTTATTTCGTTTCTTGTTCTTGAGCAGGGAAGATTAACGGTAGTTTTTCCATCTACCGTAGCTTGCGGCTTCTTTGTGGATTGTCGCTGCACGTCATACATCACATAGCGGAACCTGAGGGCGCTATTTCTGCCCTATCGGTCTGTTTCAAATTTTTGGGGAACTACAGGGCTTTATTTCAACGTTTTTCGGCTGACTTTCAGCCCAATCCGTTGAAATAAGGGACCGTAGTTCCCCTCCGGTGCGTAAAAGGGGCTATTTTGCAGAAATAGCGCCCTGTAGTTCCCCGAGGCCGAGCTTCAACCTCGGCTTCAGGCCCTGGTCCCCGGGCAGGCTCCGCCAGCCGCTCCAGTATAATTTGTCTTTGGCAGGTGAGTGAAAGTTGGCTGATCAGGTGAGTAGTGTGATGGGATGGTGCGACGTGTCTAACATCAAGCCAGCCGGTGTTTAGTCGGTTAGGTTTCGGTGTTTAATCAGTTAGGTATTCTCTTAAAATTTCCTTTATAAAAAGGTTTTGACCTTAGGCAAATTCATGTAAAATATAATTTAGAAATAGAGAGTAATGATAAGGAGAGATTCACTATGGCTGTGTTGGATATTAAGGTTGATGACTTAACGGGTCCTGAGGTAAGGGCATTAATTCTGGAGCATCTGAAAGGAATGTCAGAGCTTTCACCACCGGAAAGCATGCATGCCCTGAATATTGATGGGCTCAAAAAACCGGAAGTTACGTTCTGGAGTGCATGGGACCAAGGACAATTAGCAGGCTGCGGCGCAATGAAAGAACTTGAACCCGGACACGGTGAGATAAAATCCATGCGAACTTCTTCTGCACATCTTAGAAAAGGGGTTGCGAAACAGCTTCTTGAGCACATCATCGGGGAAGCCAAGCGACGTGGTTATCAGCGGTTAAGCCTGGAAACTGGCTCCTTCGAAGCCTTTGAGCCGGCAAGAAAACTGTATGAGAAATCGGGTTTTGAGTATTGCGAGCCGTTTGCGGATTACACCGAAGACCCTCTCAGCTCATTTATGACGTTGAAATTATAGAAAAAAAGGCTGCTGGACCATAGATTAAACAGGTCTGGACAGCCTTTTTTAGTAAATATGAAAGTATAAGTTTTATACTTTGCCTCGCATCTACGCTCGTCCCTGAAAGGACGACGAAGTCGTTTATCCTTGTTCCGCGCTTTAAGGCGTTTTCGAATACACGAAAAATCCGCTTCTTTTTTCCCAACCTGCAGCCGTCCAGAAAGAATGGCCCAATTCATTATTTTCGAGGACAAAAATGTGACATTTCTCAATGCCTATTTCTCTTAGCTGAGCAAGACTCGCTTCTACAAGCCGATGCCCAATCCGTTGTTTGCGATATTCCGGATTTACTGCTAGATGATAGATAAACCCTCTTCTACCATCGTGCCCAGCCAGAATAGTTCCAACGACCTGCTGGTCCGCTTCGCAAACAAAACAAAATCCTTGATTTCGCTGCAGATAGCTCGCGATATTAGGTTTAGAATCCGCCTCACTTAAGACAAGACCCTCAATTTGACTCCAGAGTATAAAGGCTTGATCATAATCCTCAATGGTCATTTCCCGAATAATGGACATCAATCGCTTCTCCTTTGAATCATGGTTTAACTCCATTTGATTATCCTATTCTTGCAGGCAAATTGGAAGAGAGCATTGAAAACTATCGCTATAGTTGTTATTATGTTTTCATACAAGTAACTGTGTGTGACTGGCGGAACATGGGGAACCATGAGGGAGCACATAGATAATCAGCCGTACGCCTGGGCAGAGGTAAGGGGAGATCCCCTTACCTCTTTGCGTTTCAAATTTACTCAAAAGGGATGATTGAAATGTCAGCAGAAACATTAATCTTGGATGGTAACCGGGTCGCAGACGCCATGAAGGCATCACTGAACAACAGAATCAAAAACTTGTCCGATCAAGGCATCGTTCCTTGTTTAGCGACCGTGTTGGTCGGCGACGATCCTGCTTCAGCGACTTACGTACGGATGAAAGGAAACGCATGCAAGCGACTGGGGATTCAATCTATTCGTGTTGTTCTTCCTGAACACACGACTACAGAGGAGTTAATTGCAGCCATTCACAAGCTTAATGATGACAACAGCGTGCATGGGATCTTGTTGCAGCACCCGGTCCCGAAGCATATCGATGAAAGGGCAGCTTTTGAGGCGATTCATATCGATAAAGATGTCGATGGCGTCACGACGTTGGGATTTGCTCAAAATGCTTTTGGATTTGCCGAGTTCCCATCCTGTACGCCGGCGGCGATTATGGCCATTTTAGACTATTATGAAATTCCGGTCGAAGGCAAACATGCGGTTGTTATTGGAAGAAGTCCAATTCTCGGCAAGCCTGTCTCTATGATGCTGCTAAATAAGAACGCAACCGTTACGACCTGCCACTCGAAAACAACGAATTTGGCCGATATCGTGCGTTTGGGAGATATTGTTGTAGCTGCTGTGGGTAAACCTCGATTTGTTCAAGGCGATTGGCTAAAACCAGGCGCAATTGTCTTAGATGCAGGTTACAATCCTGGAAACGTTGGTGATGTTGATTATGAGGCTTGTTGTGAGGTGGCTTCGGCTATTACACCGGTTCCTGCCGGGGTTGGTCCAGTGACCATTGCAACTTTGCTCAAACATACGGTCGATGCGGCTGAAAACATAGCAATCAAGCGATAAGCGTAATGCGCCCCGAGCCTGCAAGTTTTGTAAACATCATATTTTCACCAACAACTGGTCATACTAGTGGATCTAGAGTAAAGAGGTGAAATCATGTTATTTAACATTATTGCAGGCTTTGTAATCCCCTGGGTGTTTGGCATTTATTTGTATCGAAAGTCTCGAACTATTGTGTTATTAATTTTTCCGATTACTGTCGTTATATCTGGCTTAATCAACGATACAGGGTACTATTTGGAATTTTGGGATTTCACCCCCTTGATTGAGAATGATGAGACGCTTTCTGCACTGCCGCTTGATATTGGGCTTTATCCCGTTATGGCCGGTTATTTGATTTATTGGATTCGAAAAAATAATCGGCATACGCTTTTGAAAATAGGCTGTTTTTGCTTGGCTACGACTGCGTTGGAATATTTGGCGTTTATTTTTGGAAAAGTAGAATACAGCAATCATTGGAATATTGGTTGGACCTTTGTATCTTATCTACTTGCATATAGCCTAGTCTATTTGTATTACAGGCTTTTGGTAAGATACGGTTATTGGAAATGAAAAACGTTTAATTGCTCTTCGGGCCAGCGGCCAGAGGGAGTTGTTAAGCGTTTTTTTGTTGTTTTCCCATGAGGAATAATTTGGATCAACCTGCTAAAAATATTTCTGAACGATTTGAAAAGGGGGCAACCGATGAAAATTAAAATGTTGTTCATTAGCCTGGTGATATCAGTCTTATGCGCTAATGTCGGATATGCTGAACCAAGGCAATCTATACAAGCTGGGTTTGTGCGCGGCGGCGATCTATGGGTCAAAAAAGACGATAAGGAGCTGCAAGTTACGCTACATCAAAAGGTAAGCGAGCCCAAATGGTCGGCAGATGGAAAGTTCATTGCCTACTCACTTGCTCTTGGCGAACAGCAGCATGAGATATGGGTGTACAGCTTGGAGGCGAAAAAACATAACCGCGTCTATCCAGGCGGCGACAATTTTCAGTGGTCTCCCAATCGGAATGATCTTGCTTTTAAAATAGATGGCGTTCTGAATACCGCAAAGATTGGCCGCGATAAAGTGGAACCCTTTAAGAATGTAACTCTGGGTGTGGATAACTACTCATGGGTACCTGATGGCAGTGGATTTCTGGTATCTTCACCTGCTCAGCTGCGGCCATCCGGTTGGACGAATGTGGAATTGTATATGGTTCCGGCCGACGCCAAAATGGATCCCAACAAGAGTAAGCATTTTTATACGCTTCCTACGGAGTCACCTGGCTTTTTCGCTGTTGGCACAAGCTTATTCAAATGGTCCAGTGATAAAAAGTGGATCTCTTTTACCGCGCATCCAACGGCATCTTTGTCGGCGGACGGCAATGCGTTATGCGTGTTGTCTTCGGATGGCGAACAGTTCCAGCAATTGGATAACATGCTTCACTACCCGCAATGGTTTGCTTGGTCGCCTACGAAGGCAAGGCTCGCCTATATTGCAGGGGAAGGCCGAGTTGCGGTGCAGAATAAGCATTTGAAGCTCAAGGATTTGCCCGCTCTGAAGCCGGCTTCTTATACGCCTCAAGGATATGCGGATCGTGATTTTACATGGGAAAACGATCGCATGATCATTGTTTCTAGGTCGAAGGAATCCAAAGAGGATGCTGTATGGCCGCTTCCCGCTTTATATCAGCTGAGCCTTTCAAATAAAGAGCAGAAGCAGCTCACACATCCTCCGGAAAAAAACGGAGACTTCGGTCCGTACATGTTAAGGAAGAGTAATAGACTAACCTGGATCCGCTCAGACGGAAACCATGCGGAAGTATGGAGCTCGAATCCGGATGGAAGCAAAGCGGAGATCTGGATTTCCCAGTTGGATGTAGGCGTTCCTTATTATGGATGGAGTAACTGGAGCGCCGTTTTAGCTTGGTATGACCCTCATCGATAGCGTCAATTTACATGCTGCCCGTTCGCTTTTCCAGCGTTCGGGTTGTTGTATTTTTATAAGATTTGGAATAACATTAAACGATAAATGATATGGTTAATCTCCAAGAAAAGGACTTCCAGATGAACGAAATATCGCTTGATTTTCTGACGATTTTATTACCGTCCTATATGTTTTTTTATATGGCTATTTCAATGTATGCCCGGAATAAACAAAATCTGGTGAACCGCGTGGCCTCGCTGCTTATGCTTTCATTACTCTTTTATTTTCTAGGTGAATATATCAAGACAGCGCTTTTTCCGAAGTATGAGAGTTTGATTGTGCTTTTTTGGAATGCTCCTATGCTGCTATTAACGATTAGCAACCTTGTGCATCTTAGTGTGCTTGTTGCGGGTAAGACGAGTTCGACAATAAGACAATTTGTCTTATGGATATATGTGACTCCACTGCTTTCTTTGGCGTTGATGCTGCTGATTTTTGGTCCTCAACATCTCTATCAGCCAAGGGTAGATGGACCTAGTCCTTTAAGTCCGCTTATGCTTGGTTTAGCGGTTTTTTTTGTAGGAAGTTATATTTTATTATCCGTAGGTATTTTGTTAATTGCCTGGTTGACTACCCAACTTGTGAAGCGTAAAAAGATGCTCATAAGGCTTTTAGCGGGATTACTATCGCTATTTGCCTGGATACTTATTGTGACTTTCCTTCTGTCTCTAGCAGTTATTACGAGTTCAGTCTCTATTGCTCTTTATTTTTCCGGAACTCTTCTGTGGGTGGTGTCGCTTAGAAGGCTCATTACGAAATACGACTTTTTGCCCAGTTACCGCGATCTGTTTCACACTTTGTTCCAATCCGCTCCGACCGCAATCTTCCTTCTGGATCTAGCGGGGATTGTCAAAGAGATGAATCCGCGCGCGAAGAGTTTGTTTGGCTTACTTACGGAAGACATGGAGCGCATTGATGTGATCTCAAGTCTATCTTTTTACGATGATACGAGTTTCAAAGAGCGGTGGAACGAGTTTCAGATGAATGAAACCAAGAATAGGCAGTGGGAAATGAAACTGAACATTCAAGATCAGGCGCAGTTGGATATGATTGTCAGCATGGAGAATATCGAAGGGGCGGAGGAAGGGATGGTCATCCTGAATATGACGGACATCACCTCCCTGAAAGCTACGGAACGCCAGCTGGTTGAGTCGGAAAGGAAGTATCGCCATTTGGCTTACCATGATCCCCTCACGGGTCTTTTGAATCGGGCTGCCGTGCAGGAGCATGCGAACCTTAAAATAGCTGTGGGCGAGCCGTTCGCACTCATTCTAATAGACTTGGATAATTTCAAAACCGTGAACGATACGCATGGGCACTTGATTGGCGATGACTATTTAAAGCATATCGCGGATTTGTTGGAACTGCATGCAAGGCCAGGAGATCTAGCGGGAAGAATCGGCGGGGACGAATTTGTCCTGTTGATGCCTTTCGATTCGGCCCACATGCAAGTGTACGAGGAAGCACATTCTCGCTTATCCCCGCTTTCTGCCAATCCTTTTCGCATCCATCAGAAGTCGATTCCCGTTTCTTTTAGCGCTGGAGTGAGTCTATTCGCCGACCATGCTTCGGATCTTACAGGGTTGCTGCAAAAGGCGGACGAGGCCATGTATGAGGTGAAGAGGAGCGGGAAGAATGCCATTTCTGTAGCGAGTAACGGAGTAAGTCATACGAAATAAACAGAGGCTGTCTCACAAGGTAAATTACCTTCTGGGCAGCCTTTTTGTTTTTGAAATAGTTTACATAAACTTTATATGTTCAATAAAAAGTCACAAATGAGCATGCAAATTATCCTGCATATGCAAAATTAACATGAGAAAAATTGACCAATGCAAGCGTTCTATCCCTTCGATTTTGCGTAAAAAGGACTAAATGAATACGAGTGTATGTGAAAATTCGTCATTCATTTTTACAAATTCAACATGTTTCCGTTCTTTTGAATGTATTGAACGAAACTTTGTTAAGTCGTATAGTACCGTATTGTAAAAAAGGTTAGTAAGGAGGGTAAAAGAAGTAGGAAAAAGTATTGTTCAGTAGATTAAGCGCTTCATCTATATTTTATTCTTATAGCTGCTCGTAATCGTTTTACACGATTGAAGGGAGAGAAGTATGAAAAGATTCATTAGAAACAAAAAAATTCCAGCAATGCTGCTGGCAATCGCGACGGTACTGAATGTATCAAGCATTGGCGCTTTGACGGCCCATGCAGCTCCACCGGGCGAGGTCAACGTACTGAGAAGCGAGAAAGTGTCCTCCGGCGTCCACTTTACTACGGAGGAATACAGCAACTACTATAAACCGAACAATCGCGTAGTCGTTAACCGTCTGGATATTAAACCGAACGATCCAAACACGAAGATCATCACGGCCAAGGCGTACGATACGATCAGCGCCGTGGAAACAATTGGCGATCAGGCAAACAGGGAAATATTGAAAGGCAATCAAGTCATTGCCGGAGTTGACGGCGATTTTTACGATATCAGTGGGACATCCGGAAATCCGCTTGGGTTAATGATAAAGGACGGCGAGCTGATTGTAAGCCAGATGCCAGGCGATAATGATCGCATCAGTTTTTATATGGATAACGCTAATAAGCCCGATATTAAAGAAATTCATGCTGAAGGAAAATTCACGGTTACGGGGGCCGTTTACGACGTAAACCTGCTTAACCGAAACCAAGCTGTCAATAACGCTTTAGTCATCCATACGAGCAAAATTACGAAAACACGTAAAATGACGCATAACTACGATGCGGACAAAGGCAAGTCCGTGTTCGCGTTGATCCGCGTGGGCAACAATTTCGATGGCGTTCATCCGGGGCAAACTTACACGGGTACCGTCGTTAACGTAACATCGACGGAAGGCTTTGATATTCCCGACGACTCCGTCGTTCTGGAAGGCGTAGGCACGTCGAAGCCGATCGTTCAGGCGTTGCAGACTAACGCCGAGGTTAGCTTTAAATACGATTTACACGTAGGCAATGATGCCGCGAACCAAGATATTTTGAACAACGATATCGTGACTTCGATCACCTCTAACGCTTGGCTTGTTCGTGACGGCGTAGCGGTGGATGGCGGAGATCCGGTCGCTAACGCGCGCACAGCATTAGGCATGAAGGCAGACGGAAGCCTTATTGTGGTAACCGTAGACAAACCAAGCTCTAGTTATTCGGGAAGCGTTGGAACAGGTCTTCCTGATCTTGGTAAATATTTACAAGAAGCGGGAGCCATCAATGCGTTGAATCTGGACGGCGGCGGTTCAACAGAGATGATCGCACGTCAAGCAGGCAGTGATCGTCCGGTAACCATTAGCCATCCTGGCGATGTCAATGGCTCGAGACTCGTGTCCAGCTCCTTGTTATTTGTCAGCACGGCGACGAAAGGCACGACGGTCGGCAACGTGGTTGTCGATAAGAACGTGACGCTTTACACCGGTTCGAAATACGATTTCTCCTATCGTTTGGCGGATGAATTCGGCAATCCAATCTCAAACGGCAATAGTTCAGCATCTTGGGCATCGACCATTGGAAGTGTCGACCCGAACGGCCATTATATTGCGAATACCGGAATCGGCACGGGAGAAGTTTCCGCGACAGTCGATAACGTAAAGGGAAGCGCAAAAGTGTCGGTCGTGGATGCTGTGGCTACTATTGCTTTGACGAGCACCAACGTAGTTTTGAACAATAATGCGAAAAAGCAATTCGGATTTGTCGCTACCGATGCAAGTGGGGCGCAGGTTTACATTGACCCCTCTGTGGCAACGTGGAGCCTCTCAGGCAGTATCGGTACTGTGAGCGAAAGCGGTTTGGTCACATCTAACGATAGTAACGGAACGGCAACGCTTACGGCAACGGTTGCGGGTAAGACGTTAACTACACAAGTTACGGTCGGCATCAAAGAGCAGGTCATCGACAATTTCGAGAAGTACCCGATAGAAAATTACCATCTAGGCGGCTACGCTTATGGCAATGTAGATCAATACGCAGGAAGCGCCGGAACGAGCCCTTACTTGAGTCTATCCACGACGGTCAAACATTCAGGCGACAAAAGCTTCAAAATGAGCTATGACACATCCAAATGGACGAATAGAAGCTTGAACGGAACAATGAACTTGTTTCCGCATTGGTCCAGCGTGGCGCAAATGGACGCAACGTACAAGACCGACGTATACCCGAAGAGATTCGGCATGTGGGTATACGGGGACGGCAAAGCTCCTTGGTTGAGGGCGATTTTTAGAGATGGCAATTCCTCGAACAAGACGCTCGACCTGACCACGGAGACGGATGATATAAACTGGGTTGGATGGAAGTATATAGAAGTGCCTATCCCTGAGGGCTGGGCGCTGCCGATTCGTCTTAACTATGTGTATATGGTTGAGACAATAAAATCGAAACCGGCATATTCCGGAACGGTCTATTTCGATGATATGAAATTTATTTATACGGACGAGGTTACGGATGTTAGCGGTCCGGAGTTTACCGAGATAAGTCCTTCTTCGGATGGCTTGTTCAGCAGTACCCTTGATTTCTCGACGACGATTACCGATAGTCTCTCCGGGGTAGACGAGAACAGAATCACGGTTAAAATCAATGACGTGGATTATAAGGATTACACTTACGATAAAGCCACCGGTCGTCTTAGCTTCAAGTTGGAGAATCTAACCCAAGGGGACTACAGAGTATTCGTAGACGCCTACGACAAAGCGTTAACCCCCAACGAATCCGTTCCATATATCGACAAAACGTATCATGTGGATTTGACTCCGGACGAGGAAGCTCCGACGATGACAGACGTAACTCCTACGAAGGACGTCAAAGTCAAAATTCCGACGCCGAGGGTCACGTTCAAACTATTGGACAGCAAATCGCAAGTAGATCCGGAGAGCATCTCCGTTAGGATGAATAATATCGAGCTGCCTGTGTATTACGACGCCGACACAGGTTGGGGATATGCCGAACCGACAAGCGACTTGGCGAATGGTGAATATGCCCTGAGAATCAATGCTCGGGATAAAGCCGGGAACGCCATGGCGACTTATAAGGATCAATTGACTTTGGCCTCGATTCCGCAACCGCAAGATGGAGATAACTTCAAAATCTCGCTGATTCCGGATACGCAAGGCAACGCGTTTACCGATAAATTGTTCGCTAAGGTTGCAGCGGATGATACTTCATTAGTCATGCATATGGGCGATATCGTAGATGACGGCTCTCAACTGCAATACGATCAAGCATCGGATTTCGTCAACAAGTATTTCGGGGCCGCAGATTCTAAACCGTTCTTCGTATTGGCGGGTAATCATGAAGCGTTCCAGAACACCTTGGATATCTACTATAAGAAATTCGGTTCTCCGACGATGCATTTCAATTATGGAAATACGCTGATCATCATGTTGAATTCGGCATATATCCAAAGTCTTACCTTGTCGGATTCCACCCAGTTCCATTGGTTGGAAGAAGTTTTGAAGAAAAATACGAAGAAAAACATTATCGTTCTTGACCATGTGATTACGCGCGACGCATTCGGCACCAAACATGAAATGGATCCGAAGGACGCCGCGAAATACGAGTCTATTCTAAGCAATTACAAGCTCGAGCATCCAGATGCGGATATCTACAGTATTTTCGGACATTTGCATTCTCTTCAAACTTGGGATGTCGGCGGAGTCAAATACATCATTACCGGTAACGGTGCCGACAAGACGTATCTCCCGCATAGCGATGGAGATTTGTTGGGTACAGGTAAGATGACGGTTTCGGGCGGCAAAATGGCGTATACTTTCGATCCTCTCTTGACGAAGGTTTACATTACTAACGAAGCGATTATTTCGGGCAAAATGAACACGGTAATCGGATCCCAAGTCCAAATGGATTTGTTCGGGGACTTCAGGGAGTATCCTGCTAATTACTTGACTCAAATCAATAATCGCAAATTAGTTGGGATTGACTGGAAATCCAGCAACCAAGACGTAGCTTCCGTGGATACAAATGGCGTTGTCACTTCAAAGTCTTCCGGTACGGCAATCATTACGGCAACATCCGGCGGAAAGAGTAATTCGATTTCGGTCGAGACAGTTAAGCCGACGGACGTCCAACCGGTCAAGCTTGAATTGTCCGTTCCTGCGGAAACGGAAGTCGGTGATACATTCATCCCGACGATTAAAGCGACTAACGCTTACGGCGTGGTTTACGCCCTTGACGCGAAGGACGTTACCTTCAGCTTCAAGAACGGAAAAGCACACATGCAAGATGAGGGAGTTATCATTGCGGATGCCGAAGGCGATGAAGAGATTACAGCTACGTTTAGCGGTTTGAATGCCACAGCCATCGCGAAAATCATTCCTAAGCCGCCTACGCCTCCGGCATCAGGCCATGAGGATTCAGGCAATGGCAACCTGGGTAATTCCGGTCCGATCGTGATCGCTCCTCCGACGAAACCGAATGTCGATCTCACCAAGGACAGCATCGTGAAATCCGGCGTCTTCGCGGAGCTCGCGAAAGACAAGAACGCGACGATGACGTTCGAAGGTAACGGCTACAAATGGAAAGTCAATGGCTCTGACATTACGAATCCTAATGCTGACGTAGACTTGGGAGTTAACGTCAAAAATCAAGCTCCCGCAGGGAAAGTTTCGACGCCAGTTCAAGTCAATACAAAGAAAGTTGTTATGGGCTTGTCTCTCAACCAAAACGGAGCTCTTCCGGGGAAAATGACACTTGAGATCCCGACGAGCCAAGAGCAAGCGGGGAAAAAGCTGTTCTTCTACGCGGTAAATTCCGCGGATCAAGCTCCTGTACTCGTATCCGAGCTTACTGTAGACGAAAACGGAAACGTAGCGATTCCGTTCACAACGACAACAGCAGCTGAGTACATGCTGACATCGCAAAAAATTCTTGATTTTAAAGATGCGGATGAGCACTGGGCAAAATCGGATATTTATTATCTGACTGGCAAAGACATTATCAGCGGAGTAAGCGACAATGAGTTCTCCCCGAATAATGAAATTACGCGTGGCGAATTTGTAAAACTTATCGCAGGTGCCGCTGGTGCTGATGTCTCCGCATATACAAACAGTACATTCGCGGATGTTAAGTCAACCGATTGGTATGCGCCGTATGTTGCATGGGCGGAGAAAAATAAAGTCGTCAATGGGATCGACGCAGAATCTTTTGCTCCAAATGCGAACATCTCCAGGGAACAAATGGCTGTCATCCTGATCCGATTAACCAATCTCGTTGGATATAAGTTGGAAAGCAACGTAACACCGAATCAGTTCGGGGACGAAGCAAGTATTTCCTCTTATGCGGTTGAAGCGGTGAAATTCGCGCAGCAAGCCGGGATTATTAACGGATTGCCGAACAACCAATTTGCACCTGCTAAGAGTGCAACTAGAGCTGAGGCAGCTAAAATGCTAGCGACACTGCTCAAAGCAATGGAAAATAAAAAATAATTATTTTGCAACGATCGCTCTCTGGTATCTAGAAACCAGGAGCGATCGTTTTTCATGCGAGAGTGGATTACAGCAGAATGAAAAAGTAGTTTATCTTTGGAGGTAAAAGATGTATCATATATTTTGTCGTATATATAATACAAAATGGTGATGGAGAGCTGACAATGAAGAAATTGAAGAGTTTACGTCTTAAAATTTTACTTGGTTTCTCGGCTGTTTTGGTGTTGTTCGTTGTAATGTTTGTTTTTATTTACACGCAAGTAAACGTTTTCAATGGGAGTGTCAAACAAATTGTAACGAGTGATGTCACGAAGTTGGTTATTGATGAAAAGCTAAGCGGAAATATACAAAAACGGATAGCCTTGGTAAGGGGTTATATCATATTTGGGGATGCGGATTATAAAAAAAGGTTCTTGGAAACTACGGAAGAGAGCAAGGAGTACCAGGAACAACTTTTAGCTATAACGACTTCGCAGGAAGCGAAAGATCTAGTAGCAAAAAGTGTTCAGTGGAGGCAGGTAATTGAACAAAAGTTATTTCCTGCTTACGACAGCGGCAATAAGGAATTGGCTATCCAAATTTTAAAAGATGAAGTAACTCCTAAAGGACGTGAAATTGACGAAGGCTTTAACAAATTAGCGCTGACCAGAGAATCGGAGATTCATGAACTGGGAAGTGTGTTGTTATCTAGCGGAAACCGTTTGGAGTTGAATATTGGAACTCTTTCTATCATCGCCATAATCATAGGAATAATACTGGCTCTTTTCATTGCGAATCAAATTGTATCCCCGATTATTAAAGTTGTTTCCAGAATGAAATCCATTTCTGCAGGCAATTTAATGGAGGATAAAATGATAACGAATGTGAAGGACGAAATCGGCCAATTAATCCACGCTTCGAATGATATGGCGGAAAGCTTGCGTGACATTATTGTGCAAGTGAGAATAAATTCTGAGCAAGTGGCTGCAGCAGCTGAAGAGTTAACAACAAGTGCTGAACAAACGAGTCATGCCACAGAGATGATCTCCATCACGATGCAAGATATTGCGTCGAGTACTGAAAAAGAAGTTCAAAGTGCGGAGGAAACTTTAGAAACGGTGAGTGAAATATCCGATCGTGTGCAGCAAATTGCGAGAAATGCGCACTCTGTCACAGATGCGGCTATGGAAGCGGCAGAGAAGGCAGCGCAAGGCGGGGGTGCCATAGAGACGGTTGGTAAACAGATGAGTGCCATTCATCAGACCGTTAATGGTTTATCGAAAAATATTAAAGGTCTAGGCGAACGTTCCCAAGAGATTGGGCAGATTATTGAAGTGATGGCCGGCATCTCCATGCAGACGAATCTACTGGCCTTGAATGCAGCTATTGAAGCAGCTAGAGCAGGAGAGCAAGGACGCGGTTTTGCGATTGTTGCGAATGAGGTTCGTAAATTAGCGGAGCAATCGGCCAATTCCGCTGAGCGAATTTCTCAATTAATCGGTATGATTCAGGAGGAGGCAGCTAAGGCTGTTCAATCCGTGGAATTTACAACGAAGGAAGTAGCTGTAGGCATCGAAGTGGTTAATACAGCAGGAGAGTCGTTCGAGCATATTGAGACTGCTATCCAAGAAGTGTCAACTCAGATCCAAGAAGTGTCATCTGCGGTTCTTCATGCAGCCTCGGGCACGGAACAATTGGTTCACGCCATGCAGTTCATTTCCGAAGCTTCGGGGAATATTGCTGCAGGAACGCAAGAGGCATCCGCATCAGCCGAGGAGCAATTAGCATCCATGGAGGATATTTCGTCCTCAGCTGCAAATTTATCTACGATTGCTGAAGAATTACATGTCATAATTAGACAGTTTAAAGTTTAAAACATGATGGTGTCCTAAAGCCAAGAAGTTGGCGTGAGGGGCACTTTTTTACTTATTCGCCGGGTAAACTTGATTATTTTCAAATAAACTCTTTACTTGGTCGGCCATAAACTGAGTGGAATGCGGCATTTGATGGCGTATCCACCACTCCACAATGCCAATGAAAGCTGAGGCCATGAATTGTGCTTTCAGCTCAAGATCGATGTCCGGCTGATTGTCCGGCTTTTTCATTTTAACCATCAGATTGACAGAGATAAAATTCAGCAGTTGTTCCCGGAATAGAAAAACTCTTTGATTGGAAAACATGGCGGAGAAGAAGGGAAAGTTATCGTGAAAATAATCAAAAATCGGTTTGGGCTCCTGCACCATGCCTTGCGAAACCGAAGGATTCTCCCGCTTTGTGCAAAGCGAAATTAATTCATTGATATGATCTTCGATGCATTTGTCTAAGAGGTCGTATTTGTCACTATAATGCAGATAAATGGTGCCGCGGTTCACATTGGCGCGCTCGGCGATTTCGTTGATGGTAATCTGTTCAAAATCTTTTTCCGAAAAGAGTTCCAAAAATGACTTGGTGATGGCTTGCTTCGTTCTGAGTATGCGGCGGTCGGTTTTAACTACGTTTTCCAACTTAGTGTTACCTCCTTTCAGATAATCAACAATTGTAAGGGTGATGTTGGATATCTAACAAATCCGCATCAATCAACCATTGAGTAATCCGATCTTCTGTCTATAATATTAATCAACGGCCGTTAAATATTCAACACGTGTTAAATATATTCAACATTGAAGGAGTGTTTAACGATGGAAAATGTACAAGGTAAAGTGGTCATTATTACAGGAGCATCCAGTGGAATAGGTGAAGCTACAGCGAAAATGTTGGCGCAACATGGCGCAAAGGTAGTATTGGCCGCCAGACGAGAGGAACGCTTGCACACGATTGTGGATGAAATCAAACAGGCTGGTGGCGAGGCTGTTTCTGTAAAAGCCGACGTCGCTTCAGCTGAAGATATGCAGCAATTGGCCAAGTTTGCCTTGCGTGTATATGGCCGAATCGATGTGCTGGTGAACAATGCAGGCGTCATGCCGAGTTCCAGGATGAATGAGTTAAGAGTAACCGAGTGGGATCAAATGATCGATGTGAACATCAAAGGCGTTTTATATGGAATCGCCGCGGTACTGCCTGCGATGAGGGAGCAGCGATCTGGACATATTATCAATCTGTCTTCTACTTCAGGTTATCAGGTGTCACCAACATCGGCTGTATATGCGGCTACCAAGTTCGCGGTAAGAGCCATTTCGGAAGGACTGCGGCTTGAAGAATCGGCGACTTCGAATATTCGATCGACCGTGATTGCACCGGGTCTGACAAAGACCGAACTGTTTGACAGCATTACGAGCCCTGAAGTGCAGGCGATAGCCGGTCAAATAAGCGGCTTGGGGATTTCTCCTAATCGTATTGCCAGAGCTATCGCATTTGCCATTAACGAACCGGATGATACGCTGATCAGCGAAATCATGGTTAGACCCACCGCTTTAGCTTAATCAAAAAGAGGCTGCCGATAACAAACGATCGGCAGCCTAATCTCTTTTTACAAAAATCTTATTTCGATCCAACCGTAAATCTTTGGTTGACATGCTTAGGATTTTCGATTTCATCGAGTAGCGCAATTGCGTAATCAGCGTAGCTGATATAGCTTTGTCCTTGCGAATTGACAAGCAAGTGATCTTTTCCTGTCGTATACGCCCCGGTCCGAATGCCCTCTGAATCAAAAAAGGCGGAAGGGCTGATATAGGTCCATACGATGTTAGCTGCGCTTAGCAGTTCGTTAAGGTTTTCTCCCATATTTTTGGCGGTACTTAGGTATAAAGCCGGGAAATTTTCCGTATCGAAAAGTCGTGTTGTTTTCTCCTGGTCAACGAATAAACTGCCAGCTCCGCCCACCACGACTAATTTGGTATGTGTGTTAGCTTGTAAGGCTTGAAACAACACTTTACCAGCCTCGACATGCTGATGCTCAAGTCCCGGCGCGGCGTTGAAGGCATTTACAACAACATCATAAGGCTTCAAATCGTCAGCTGTGAGGTCAAAAATATTCTTTTCTACAGCGTGTACATTGCGTTCTTCTACTTTGGACACACTTCTAACAAAGGCCGTTACTTCATGCCCTCTTGAAAGGGCTTCTTCCATAATGACTTTACCCGCTTTTCCTGTTGCTCCGATGATGGCGATTTTCATTGTTTTTCCTCCTAAAAAGGTTAAGTTATTTGTAATAGTTATTGTTACAACATGGTCGAAAAAAAGCTCGTACTACTTGAAGATATGATAGATAACATCTTGTAGTGTTTTATTTCTAAGCTCATTTTCCATGGCAGCTTTCACACTTTCAAAGGTCACATCCAAAGTTTGTTGAATTTCCCTGCCGACTGTACAATTGGGATTCGGATTATCATGGATATTGAAAATCTCTGACTCCAGTTGGACGGATTTATAGATATCATACAAGGTGATTTCGCTTGGACTTTTGGTCAGGGCAAACCCGGCAACGCCCACTCTTGAAGATAGTAAGCCGGATTTTTTCAACATGCTGGTAATTCTTCGAATGACAACGGGATTCGTTGAGACGCTTCCTGCAATCATATCGGAAGAGGCCTTAGGGTTTGTATGAACTAGAGACATTATATGAATGGCAACGGAAAGACGTGTGTTAACCATGATTATCACCTCGCGAAGGAAGTGTCTTGATGAAAGGATGAGGCTTCTTTCCATAGGACACGTTTACCCCATTATAGCAGATAAATGAGCTTCTAGCTTCCACATGGTCATAGCAGTGCCGCCAATTTTAAAATACACTACATAAATATTCACTCCTTTTGTTAATCTCGTCCTACATGTAACAATAATAGTTACATGTGTTCTTTTTGTCAACCTGTTGCTTTTGTTTTAAAGAATTTAAGAAAGATTTAATTTTTAGCCCCATATCTTTTTAAATAAATTTCTCTATCCTTGATTAAGCGGCAGGTCATAGCTGCTATTGGACAAATGAAATTTATAGGGGTGGGAATGTAGGATGTCGATTACCATTTTGATCGCTGATGATGAGACGGAGATTGCCGATCTTATCGAGCTTCATTTAGAGAAAGAAGGCTACCGATGCCTGAAAGCAGCTGACGGTCAGGAGGCTATAGCTGTCTGTGACACACATGTCATTGATTTGGCGATTTTGGATATTATGATGCCTAAACGGGATGGTTATGAAGTAACCAGGCAGATTCGAGAGAAGCATCACTTCCCTATCATTTTTTTAAGCGCAAAAACGTCCGACCTCGATAAGATTGCGGGATTGGTAAGAGGAGCGGATGATTATGTGACCAAGCCATTCAACCCGATGGAGTTGGTAGCGCGAGTTAACGCGCAGTTGAGGAGATCAAAGCAATTCATTCTATCGACGCAAACGGCTAGACCCGTTTTGGAGGCCAGTGGATTGTTCATCTATCCCGAAGAACGTACTGTTTTTTTATATGGCCAACCCATAGAATTAACTCCGAAAGAGTTTGATATCTTATATCTGCTAGCCCGGCATCCCAAGAAGGTTTTCAGTTCGGAGCATATCTTCGAACAAGTGTGGCGTGAGACCTACTACGAGGGAAGCAATACAGTCATGGTGCATATTCGCTCTCTTCGGAAAAAGCTGGAGGAAGACGTACATAAAACCAAACGGATTAAAACCGTCTGGGGGGTGGGGTACTCCTTCCATGGCTAATATGTTCCGCAGCTTTCGATTTAGAATGATTTTATGGTTTAGTTTAAGCATGTCACTATCAGCGACGATTACCTACATCCTTTTTAAAGCCCTTCAATCCTATTACTACACGACCAAGTTTGAGAATCCCTTAACGAAAGTTCGATATTTCATAAGAGATATCGGGGATATCAATTTTTTTCTCGTCATTTTCCTTCCTCTCTCCTTTTATTTTTTCTATCTTTCCACGAAACGATATGCGACTTATTTTCATGTCATATCCAATGGAATTAACCAACTGGCGAAAGGTGATTTCAACCGCCGAATCCGTCTGTCCTCCAAGGATGAATTTGGAGATGTGGCTAGAGACATTAATCGGGCAAGCGAGAAGCTGCAGCAAGCGATGGAAAGGGGCGATTTTGCGGAAAGCAGCAAGGAACAATTGGTACTGAATTTGGCTCATGATTTGCGTACGCCTCTGACTTCAGTGATTGGTTATCTGGATTTCATCCTTCAATCGGATGGACTAACGGGGGATCAAACGAATCACTATACGCGCATTGCTTACACGAAAGCACAACGATTGGAAAAGCTGATTGACGAGCTTTTTGAAATCGCTCGAATGAACTATGGCACGCTTCCTCTCGAGACAAGATCGATCGATCTCAACGAGCTTCTCTTCCAATTATCGGAGGAATTATTTCCTGTCGTATCTAAAAAAAACGTAACAGTCAGAATGAATATTACTCCGCATTTGCTCGTTTGGGGTGACGGAGATCTGCTGGCACGCGTATTTGAAAATCTTCTGACGAATGCCATTCGCTATGGCGCAGATGGGCAGTTTATCGATATTCTTGGCCATTCGGACGGAGGAGAGGCAGTGATCCAAGTGGTCAATTACGGAGATTGTATTCCGCAGGAGGAGCTGCCGCATCTTTTTGATATGTTTTTTACAGGGGATATGGCCCGGACGCATGAAAAAGGCGGTTCCGGGTTAGGCCTGTTCATCGTGAAGAATATCGTTGAGCAGCATCATGGCACCATCACAGTTCAAAGCAATTTAATTCGTACGCTATTTGAAGTCCGAATCCCTCAACGTTGATATCGCCTACCAAGGCGGTGTTTTTTTCTGCTAAGACTTTAGAAAAACTTTAAGTTTTACCCAGCTTTTTTTTAAAAAGTTCATCTTAATCTACATGTAAGAGAGGAGGGAACAGATGAAAGGTTTACGTAAGGATGCTTCAGTGGCATGGATGTTTCTTGCGCCGAGCGGTATCGGATTTGCGCTATTCTACCTGATCCCGTTTGCCATGGGATTGTACAATTCCTTCTTGGATAGTACGGTAGATAGCCGCTTTGTGGGATTGGATAATTACCGTGCGCTGATTGCAAGCGACTCCTTCCGAAAGGCAGCACTCAACACGTTTTACTTCAGTGTTGTTAGTGTTCCGCTTATGCTTTTTCTTTCGCTTAGCTTGGCGCTGTTGTTAAACCAAAATATTTATTTTCGCAATTGGCTTCGTATGGCATATGTACTGCCGCTTGTCGTTCCTGTTGCTTCGATCCTGCTTGTCTGGCAGATTTTATTGGACTGGAACGGCTCTTTGAATGCCTGGTTATGCAGCTACGGGATCGCACGTGTGGATTGGATGAAAACGGATGATGCCCGAACGGTCATCATTGTTGTGTATATATGGAAGAACATCGGCTATAACGTGATTCTTTTCTTGGCGGGGCTTCAGCAAATTCCAAAGGATTATTACGAAACCGCCAAAATCGAAGGCGCTGGGTGCTTACGGCGGTTTGGCAGTATTACGATGGTCTATCTAACATCCACCATATTTTTTGTAGTCATCATGTCGATCATTAATTCGTTTAAAGTATTCCGGGAAACGTACCTGATTGCGGGTGATTATCCACATGAAAGTATCTATATGCTGCAGCATTATATGAACAACATGTTCACGTCGTTGGATATTCAGAAGCTGACTGCATCGGCGATTTTGATGGCCGGCTGTATCCTTCTGATCGTCATAGGCATGTTTAAACTAGAGCGCCGGTATCGGCAGTTTATGGAGTAGGGGGAGGAGTCGTGCTTGTTGCTGGTATCCTGCGAAAAATTGCGTTAACGATTGTTATGGGCGTCATAGCCTTCGTGTTGTTATTTCCTATTGTTATCACTTTTACCAATTCATTAATGACTGCCCAAGAAATCAGCATCAATTACAGCACTATTGGGCAGATGAACAAAGCGGCTCGTTTCGTGAATCTAAAATTACTCCCGGATCAAGTGACCTTGGAACAGTATGGCAAGGTGTTAGTCGGCAGCCCTAGATACTTGGAAATGTTCTGGAATTCGGTTTTTATGGTCGTACCGATTATCGCAGGCCAGAGCTTGGTAGCATCGCTTGCCGCTTATGCCTTCTCCAAGCTGCGATTTCGCGGGCGAGAGCCCTTGTTTCTCGTATATGTCTTTACGATGCTGATGCCGTTTCAAGTGACTCTGGTGCCTAATTATATGATGGCGGATAAGCTGGGGCTTTTGAATAGTCCGAGTGCGATCATTTTACCAGGTATTTTCGCAGCCTTCGGCGTGTTCATGCTTAGACAGTTCATGCTGGAAATTCCATATGCCTATATGGAAGCGGCCAAGATGGATGGAGCCGGTCATTTGCGGATTTTCTACACCATTATTGTTCCTATGATTTCGCCGGGTTTGGCTGCCCTAATTCTTCTTTTATTCGTTGACTATTGGAACATGGTGGAGCAGCCAATTGTTTTTCTGGAAGATCCGTTCAAGCAGCCTTTGTCCGTCTATTTATCCAGGATAAGCGGCGAGCCGGGGATTGCTTTTGCTGCATCCGTGCTCTATATGGCTCCGATGGTGCTGCTGTTTCTGTACGCGGAATCGTACTTCATAGAAGGTATTCAATTGTCTGGCCTCAAGGGTTAGTATTGCGAAAAGTATATAGGAGAGAAGAAAGGGGGAACGGGGTTGGAAAAGGAGCCGGCTGTATCTGGCCGAAAGAAAAGCATTCAAGTTGTATTCCTTGTTTTTATGGGATTACTTGCGTTCTTTTCGCTATTCAGTAATACCTTGCAGTCGTTAGCATTACCGAAAGTGAGAACGGAAAAGCCGGTGAAAGGGAGTCTTGTATTTACAATCGAAGGCAGCGGCAGCCTACAACCTTTCTATGAGGCTAAACTGTCGAATACGGCCGGGTGGAAAGTGCAGCAGATTCTCGTTAAAGGAGGTGATCATGTCAAAAAGGGGCAATCGCTCATCCGTTATGACAGCAAAGTGGCTGAACATGAGCTGGAAGACGCTATAACCAACTTGGACAAGCAAAACATCGAGCTTCAGAATGTGCAAGACCAGTTCATCCAGTCAACCATGGACGGGGACGACATCAAGATTCGAACGGCAAGGCGCGATCTTGAGACGAGAAAGCTCGATCTGGCTGCGCAGGAGCGCAAAATTAACGGATTTAGAGATGCTCTGGCAGCCTATAAGGAAATGAAGGCTCCGTTCGATGGCTTTATAACGAAAGTAAATGCTACGGAAGGGCTGGTTTCGGCGGGAGAATCGGAGATCCTTATCACGAACAGTAGCCTTGGCTACCGCTTCGATCTATCCGTTGATTCAACTCTTCTGTCCAGCTTAGGGATGTCGGCGGGAGAGAAGGTAGAGGTCGAAGTACACGCTGGTCAGGAACCCTATACGCGTATCATCAACGGTACAGTTGATGAAATGGCGGATGCAGAATCTCGAACCGTAAGCTCCTCTGATGGAGAGGCAGGCAAGACGATAACAGTGCCTCAGAAGGTTCTTCGCGTGAAGGTCGTTGATGCTGAATTGAACGGGGGTGAGGAGGTTCGAATCAAGCTGGAGAAGCGATCGGGTAAAGAGGGATGGATGATATCGAATGAAGCGATTCATCAGGATCGAGAAGGTATGTTTGTTTATAAATTGGAAGAGATGAGAAATGCGCTGGGCAACGAATTCATAGTCCGTAAAGTCAGGTTGCAATACAGCGAAAGAAATAGCAAAGAAACGATGGTTCAATCCGATAGCCTTTATGAGGAAGATATGGTGATCTTGGAGAGCAGTGAGCCTTTACAAGATGGAAACCGAGTACGTCTGGAGTAATTAAGCATGCAGATGAGAGAGAATGATAGGAGGATTCATACGATGAAGAAGTGTCAATCAATCATAATTATGAGTTTTTTAATGGCGGTAGCGACCGCGTGCAGTTCCGGAAGCAATGATGACTCAGAGGCAAGCAAGGAGGTCACAGGATCAGGGTCGGCAAAGGGGAAAACGGTCGTTACGATGTCTTTACAAGCGGCAAATCCTTATTTCCAGACACTAGAGAAGAAGTTTGAAGAAAAGTACCCTGACATCGACCTTCAAATTCAGTTTACGAATGATTATGAGAAATACCAGAAGACGACGAATGCAGCTCTGCTATCAGAAAAAGGGCCTGATATCTTCGAAATCAGTTCACTGCCAATCGGCGAGTATTTGGACAAAAAGCTTCTGCTGAACATGACTGACCTCATGCAACAAGACCAAACAGTGAATAAAAGTGATTTGCAAACAAATGTGTTGGAGGCCTTAAAGTTAAATGGAGGTTTGTATACGATTCCTTCTGGTTTCTCTCTGCGGGCTTTCGTCGGTGATGGAGATATTCTTGAAAAAACGAAGGTTGACGATAAGAACTGGACCTGGAAGCAGTTTGCGGAGACATCGAAGAAAATGGGGCAAAGCGGCACGGAACGACGTTACGCATTAGCCAATGATCCGCCAGAAATTCTACTGCAAGAAATGATGGTCGATCATTACGCACAATTTGTTGATCATACAGCGAAAAAGGCAACATTCGACTCCCCTTTGTTCATTGAAGCGATGCAGCAAATTAAGAAAATGTATAATGACAAAGTCATGACCTCGGAATCAGCGGATGTAGGCAAGCAAATGTTCTATTCTACCGTTTTGCGATCACCTGTAGATTTTATAGATGGTTTGCATCAGTTTTTCGCCAATCCGAAGCTGCTGCAAAAACCTGAACAAACAGGTGGAACTCGGATTGTCACCTCGACCCAGCTTGCTATTCAAGCCAAATCTCCGGTGAAAGAGGAGGCTTGGAAGGTAATTGCCTTCTTGTTATCGGAAGAGGGGCAGTCTCTGCAAGACAGAGAAGGCTTTTCACTGCTTAAGTCTGTGAATGAGAAGAAATTAAACAGCATTCAGGAACAGGTGAAAAGCGGTACGTATAAGCTGAAGGACGGGAAAGTGCCTAAGGTGTCGGATGAAGAATTCAATAAGTTCAAACAGCTCCTCAGTACGGCGGATAATTATCCGATGGTAGACGGCAGTGTGATCGCCATGATAGGGGATGAGGCTAGAGCTTTCTTTGGTGAGCAGAAGTCCGCGCTGGAAGTAGCGAAGCTGATCCAGAGCAAGGCAACAACCTTCTTGAACGAGTAGGGTACATGACAGAGCAGTGCCTTCATATAAACCGACTTTTTCAAAACCTCGCAGCCTCTTCCCTTGAACAGACGGCATCCATGGAAGATATCTTTCAAGCCACTGAGGAATTGCAAAAAATGAGGTATGAGCTTAACGATTTGGTTAGGATGTTTAGAGTTTGAAGTAAACAGAAGATCCTCAGCACAGAGCTGAGGGTCTTTTTTTGTCGCGCCGCACCTTGGTGAACAGTGGTATAATCAGTTTTGTTGATCATGATCTCATAGAAAGTTGAGGCAGAGTTTAAATGATTACAAGAATGATTTATCGAGCGGAATTTCAAGAGGGGCAAGTATCAACAGGTGTAAAAGCGTTAGAAACAAGTGAGCAAGCCAAGCAACGCATCATGCAAGGTGAGTTGATGACCGCTGCTGCTTATGTGTGGAGAAATAGTCTATTCCTCTATTATGAGTGTATAGACGTTCGGTTAAGTCCTCTTGAAATCGCCGGTGCAGCTGTGCCCTATCTGAAGGACTGGCCTGGTCATGCAGAACCGCGCAAGTGGATTCCAATGATTGACGTGTTCCACTTTAATGAGCCGGCGGATACCGAACACTGGCTGCGCAAGGAGCGGGTAGAAAAGCGTGTCGGGCGAGTTGCGCATTTGAAACCTGAAATGATCAGCAGTTATATCTATTATCATTATCAGCTTCAGGAAGAGCGGTCGTTCACAGGGGACAAATACGAAATCATTGCGATGCACGAGAACCTGCTGTTTGGTTATCAAGAGTTTCCAAAGGTTATTGAAGAGCCGGTTGTACCTGGTCGTTTGAAAACAAAGGGAACTCCCGAGAACTGGCAGGATTCGCGCATGGATTTGCACTTCCAGCCTTGGGAAGAAGACGGCTATCTGTACTTCAAACAGATTGAACCCATCTTTGCGTATTACTTAGGCGACTACAAATGAATTAAGCTGCATGGAGGAATAACAACGTGGAACAACGTTTGGAACAGTCCAAAAAGATCTACGCCATGCAACTGGCTACGATTTTTCTAGGCTTCATTGTGTTTGGCTTTTCAGAAAATATTAAGGGACCCGCGATCCCGCGCATTCAATTCGATTTTATGCTGAATGAATCGCAGCTTGGAACACTGCTGTCTCTCAACGCGCTGGGTTATCTCATCGCTTGCTCCTTCACGGCTTTTTTAACCCGCCTATGGGGAATTAAAATCGTCAGTATCGCTGCTTTTAGCGTGATGATCCTTTCAGGTGTGTGTATCTATTTATCTAAAAGTTTTCCAATGTTTTCCTCTTCCTATTTTCTCATGTATATCGGCAACGGGATGCTGGAGATTGCACTCGCGATTCTGGGGGCGAGAATCTTTGTGAAAAATACGGGAACGATGATGAATCTCACGCATGGCTTCTATGGACTTAGTTCCACGGTTGCTCCGTTGATTGCGACAGGACTTATGTCTGTAAGCGTATTCGGGCATATGCTCGATTGGCGCGGCATGTATGTGGCCATGCTTTCATTGTCGATACTACCCATCCTTTTTGCATTGCGCAGCTCCTTTCCTTCCGATGAAGTTGCCCATGAAGACCGGGTTCCTTTGAAAACACTGATGCGTGATCGAGTTCTGTGGTTCATGGTCCTGATTCTTTCATTTGGCGTTGTATCGGAGCTCGCGGTAGGCGGGTGGTTAGTCAATTTCCTGGAAAAAGCGTACAAGTGGGAAGATGTGAAGGCTTCCGGCATGCTTTCTGCCTTTTTTCTTTGTTTTACGCTTGCAAGGTTAATTTTGGGTCCGATTACGGATAAAATAGGATTCATTTTGTCGCTGATTATTTTCTCTGGATTTTCTGCGGTATGCACGTTTGGTGCTATAGTGGGCGGGGAACCACTTGCCTTCCTATTCGCAGCGGCGGGAATCGGGATCGCGATGATTTATCCAACCGTTATGGCTTTTATTGCCAAAAGGTACCCGAACGGAACCGATACGGCCATTACATTCACGGTTACGCTCATGGGCGTCGGCAGTGTCATCGGCAACTATCTCATTGGCGGCGTTATTGAATTGGTCAAAAACGGGGTTGGATCGGACACGCAAATCGGCTTGATTCGCGGTCTCCAGACCGGATATGGGTTCATCGGGTTGTGCGCTGCGATCTGCGCAGTTTGCAGTTTCATTTTGTACCTCATTTTAAAAAAGCAAAAAGAGCTTATCTGAATCTAGCAATTTGTGGTACGATTCTTACATAGTATGGAGAGGAGTTTTGAAGATGAGACCGAAAGTTTTTCTTGCAAAGCGAGTTCCAAGTGAAGTAGAAGCGTATATTGCACAGCACTGCGATTATCGAAAATGGGACAGGGAAGAAGAAATTCCTCGTCAACTGCTTTTAGAGGAGCTGTCCGATATGGACGGACTCTTAATCTCCGGCGGAAGCATTGATCAAGAATTGCTGGATCATGCGCCGAAACTCAAAATTGTAAGCAATGTGTCGGTAGGCTACAACAATTTAGATACAGCGGCCATGAAAGTCAGAGGTGTTATGGGAACGCATACACCGGGCGTATTGGATGAAACGGTGGCCGATACGGTGTTCGGGCTTATTTTAGGCGCAGCAAGGCGAATACCGGAACTTGATGCTTACGTGAAAGCCGGCAAGTGGAAAAAAGGAAGCGATGATCACATTTTCGGCATCGATGTTCATCACGCCAAGCTCGGGATTATCGGCATGGGGCGCATCGGGGAGGCTATAGCCAGACGGGCGAAGTTTGGTTTTAATATGGAGGTCATGTACTATAATCGCAGCCGGAAAGAAGAAGCTGAACAGAAGCTGGGTGTGGTTTACCGGTCGCTGCAGGAGCTGCTTCAAGAGTCTGACTTTGTCGTGTTAATGACGCCGCTGACAGCTGAAACGACCCGTTTAATCGGCCGCGAAGAGCTGGCGCTTATGAAGAACACCGCCATCTTTATCAACACGTCCCGTGGTCAAACCGTGGATGAAGAAGCACTCATTGACGCATTGGAAAAAGGGCAGATTCGCGGAGCGGGTCTTGATGTTTTTGAACAAGAACCGGTAGATCCGGAGAACAAGCTATTGAAAATGCCGAATGTTGTCACCTTGCCGCATATCGGATCGGCCACACATCAAACACGTTTTGATATGGCGATGCTTGCCGCAACGAATTTGGTGAAGGGTGTTCAAGGGGAAGTGCCGCCGAATCTTGTGGCGGAGTTGAAGTAAGGAAAGCCTGACGGATCAAACTTGATCTCCGTCAGGCTTTTTTTATTTTGTGGCCAACCGACCTCTCATCCATCCAATCAGTACCACGCTTAGCGGATAAACAATGCCTATGAGGATGGCGAGCGGAATGTAAGTGTGGTTATCCCATTTTTGTTCGAATGCGCCATTGGGGTAAACGACAAGAGCCAGGACGGTAACGATTAGCCCAATGGGCGTACAAAGCGATTTGTAATCGCGTAGTTGAAATGTGTGCGCTAAACCTCGAAGTGTTGTATGAAAGTACATGGATGTTTTGAAAAAAATAGAGACCAGCCATAAGAAGGCTACGACAACTTCGATGCGCTGCAAGAAATTGCCGATGGAGATTCTTTGCGCCAAGGCATAACTGGGAAACGATTCCATGGCCGTCGTATCTGGTCCTAACACCAACACACTGGATACCACAAGCAAGAGCAAGACGAGTCCGCTTATCACAACGCCAACAAGGTACCCTTTTGCAGCTCTTTTTACATTTGAAACTTGATTGATAATAGGGCCAATCGTAATAAATAAAGGAATATACGTAAAACAAAGGATTCTGATCACACACCTGGTAATCGGAATGGCGGTTGCCTCTCCAATCGGCAAGAGATTGTTCGTGTCCATATTCGGGATATTCATAGTCATAAATAAGGCAAACAACAGGATGAGCCAAGGAAAGAAAATTTCAGCCGTTCTGAGGAAAACAACCAGTCCTAGCTTGGCTCCCATCATGACTACCAGCATGAACAGGATATTAATGGCCTGGATCGGCGTTGAAGGCATAATTTGATTGCTCATGAAATGGCCGACGTAAAAAACGTCCTGAGCGCCAAAAATAAGCGTCAGAAAAGTGAGGCCTAAGGTGATCGTTCGGCCCAGCCACTTGCCAAAAACGAGGTCGTTGATCTCGAAGAGAGATGAGACCGCATATTTTTTCGCCACTGCTGTATAAAGGAGGGTCAAGATTGCGCCCAGACCTATGCTAATCACAAGTGGGATCCAGGCATCCTGTTTGGCATCCGCGGCTATCGACGCTGGTATGACCAGGATAGCTGTACCTATGGAATAAAGGATGACGATGATCATGAGTTGCCGTGGTGTGATGGACTCTTTGCCCATGCAAGCACATCCTTGTTTAGCTGTTTTTAACTTTTTTTCTGCGCATGTAGCCGATGATGATGAGCAGACCGGGATGCAGGCAGCCAAAACATAAGCCAAGAGGTACCCAAGTATGTTGGTCCCATTCGTGGATGTAAGCTACATTGGGGTATACCATTAAAGAAAGCACGATCACGATGAGACCTGTAGGCGTTGCAAGTGATTTATAATCTTGGAGCTGAAAAAGGGAGGCAATGGCTTTGAGCGCTACGTGAAAATAGAGCGTCAGCTTAAAATAAATGGATATAAACCATAGGAAAGCGACCGTAACCTCAATCCGTTGCAGAAAATTCCCAACGCTAATTTTTTTGGCTAGCGCATAGGTGGCATAAACATGTCGTGATGACTGGTCCGCCCCCATCACCAGAATGCCAAGTAATGTAACGATGATCATCATGACTCCGCTTGTTATCCCTCCGTAGAAGAAGGATTTGGCGAACCTTGAAGGGAATCTGGCCTCTTTGGAGGTTAAACAGAGCGTGAAAACAATTGGGAAAAACGAGTACACGATCATAAACATAGCTGGACGAGCAATGGATATGAAGCTTGCTTCCCCAATTGGAAGCAGATTTTTAATATTAGACTGCGGAGCTACAAAGATCACCAATAAGAAAAACAACAAGACAATCCATGGAAAAAAGATTTCCCCGGTCCTCGCTAAGATAACCACACCCAGCTTTGCGCCAATAACAGTAAAAGTAATCATGAGTAAATGAATGGATTGAATAGGTGTCGTAGGCATGATTTGGGTCGTCATGAAGGCGCCAATATAGAATAGCACCTGAGCGCTTATAATGAACATGATGTAGATGTAGAGAAGTGTTACCGCTTTGCCCAGCCATTTGCCCAATACATACTCATTCATATCAAATAGGGTCATATCCGGATACATCCGAGCTAACTTGACATACATCCAAATGAAGAGCATTCCTGCGCACACCGCCGTAATTCCGGAGATCCAGGCATCCTGTTTGGATTGTGCAGCCAAAATGGAGGGGACGACAAGGATCGTTGTCCCCAGCGAAATCAAGAAAATAAATATCATGAGCTGCCGAGCGGTTAAAGTACTCTCGTTGTTCATGCTCTGCCTCCCTATGCCGAGCCCAACTTATTTAATTAACCCCATCTGCAATAACAGCTTGCTTAATGGAGCCATAAGAAACGTAATGCCATCGCCTGGATTTGGAAGTATTTTTCCCATCCCTTTGAACGTAGCAAGCACATTGCCGATCAGCATGAGAATAACGTACAACCAAACCGTTTTCCTGCATCCTTGCTTCCACAAACGCGGAAGTTCATACCACGCAATCAGGATAGAAATCAAAAGTATACTGATGCCAATTAACATGAAGGCTACTCCTTTGCATCATTGACTACAGAATCTCCCAAGGTACCTGTACCTCTCACTTTGGCAACCACATTCATATGGGGATCGATCTGCTTAAAGACCTGTTCCCAATTATCCTTGACTTTGTTCCAATAGGTCGGATCAGCCCGATGGACAGCTTCCCCGAAACCATAAATATCCGTCCCTAACTGCTGCGTCTTCTTAATGGTTTTCTCCATATTGGATTTAAAAAAATCAGCGTATTGTGCATCCAAGTAGGCGATCGTCTCTGTTTTGAATAGATTGATTTTACACTCTACATCAGAGACATTTCCTTCCGTCCGTGTGTTGATATAAATTTCAGGTTTATCGTTTTTGATAACAGCGTGTATCTTGCTTTTGACGCGGGCAATATCGATCCCAATGTTCCCGCCATCGGGACAGACGAGGTGGATGGAAGAGCGCATGGATTGATTCGTAATGACGGAGTATGCGCGGGACTCTTTCTCGTTCAACCATCCAACGAGTTTATCTTTTTTAAAGACTGCGTTGCCCGAATATTGCAGCTTCACGCGGGGGGATGTGTAGTCGATATTGTTATTTCTCTTGCCCGTCGTAGGATCACCTACAATTTGTATGCCGGAGACAACGGAACTTTTTCCTGGGGTTACGAGACCGCTCGATAATTGATCGAGTTTAATTGTGACGGCAGAAGTCCACTCTTTTTTGGCTGCTTCTAGAGAATTGAAGATATAGTTGGCTGGAACTTTCTCTAGCGGTGTCATGACGCTTAGTAAGTCCTTGGCTGTGTTGTTTCTGGCAATGACAACGTCAAAATCCGTCCGGAATTCGCTTCCCCTCATGAGATAATCCATCGCATTAACGATGCCTTTGGAGGCCAGATCTTCAGAAATCACAAGGATGCGGATATGGGCGAAATAAATGTTCCTTGAAATCGACGATGTCAATCTTCGGACAGCTTCATTCAAAGTCACGCCTTTGGAAGAGTAGACGATGATGGGAACTTCGGCATTCCCTTTTTCCTTCGTTACACTCCGCGGGTTCACAATTTGAACGGTTAATTCAAACTGGCCATCTGAGATATCGATGCCGACACCTTCTGCAATCGCGATATCGTTCAGTTCTCTGCGGCTCCAACAGCCGCTTAATAAGAAAATGATGAGGAGTAAGCAGGCGGTTAGTCGCATCCGGGATATCAATGACCTCGTGCCTCCCTTAAGGTCGGAATGGTTTTCTTTTTGCTTTCTTCACAACGTTATTGGTATGGACCGTACGAACTCGGGAAAATAACGACTGAAAAGGCATCCGAAACAAGGCATCCTTTTGTTTGTTTAATTCCAGAGGAGCAAAAGGGCTTAGATAAGGCACCCCAAATGATTGTAAACTGTTCAAATGTAAAATTAACCCAAGTAGTCCGGCCAGTATCCCGAAAAATCCGAACGAAGCCGCTAAAGCCATCAAGGGAAACCGCAAGATGCGAATGGCGTTTGATAAGTCATAGGAAGGAAAAACGAAGCTGGATATCGCGGTAATGGATACCACGATCACCATCGCCGCCGAAACAATACCGGCTTCAACGGCTGCTTGCCCAATGACCAATGTCCCGACGAAGGACAGCGCCGAACCGATGCTTCGCGGCATCCGCAGTGCGGCTTCCCGCAGCACTTCGAAGGTGATTTCCATCAGCAAAGCTTCGATGAAAGCCGGGAAGGGAATGCCTTCTCGCTGCGCAGCAAGGGAAATGAGCAGCTGCGTCGGCAGCATTTCCTGATGAAACGTCGTGATGGCCACGTAGAAGGATGGCGCTAATAATGCGATGAGAAACCCCGCATAACGGAGTATCCGGACTAACGTGCTGATATCCACGCGATGATAATAATCCTCGGAAGCTTTGAGGAAGGTTTCAAACAAGGCGGGAGCGATCAGCACGAAGGGGGTGCCGTCGACGAGAATGGCAACTTTGCCTTGAATCAATTCAAGTGCGACGACGTCCGGACGTTCCGAGTTATAAACGGTTGGAAAAGGTGTGATGACTTCATCCTGGATAAGCTCCTCGATATTGCTGCTTTCGAAGATTCCGTCAATGTCAATCTGATTCAGTCGATTGCGGGCTTCCATAATAAGCGAATCCTGTGCGATCCCATGCAGATACATCAGCACGACGTCAGTTTGGGTCACATTGCCGACTTGAAAAGTTTCCACCCATAAATTCGGATCTTTAATTTTTCGGCGGATGAGTGCCGTATTCGTTCGAATCGATTCCGAGAAAGATTCGCGCGGTCCGCGGACAACAGTTTCAACATTTGTCTCTGTTACACCACGGTCTTTCCAGCCTTTCGTGCTTGCTGCAAGACCTGTCGTGTAACCGTTCATCAAGATAACCGAGTCGCCCGATAAGATATGATGAAACAATTTTTTCATATCGGAAACTTTCTGAATTTCACCAATCGTCAACGTATGTAATTCCAAGACGTCAAAAGGGTTTTGAGCAGGATCAATGTCCATGGTATCTGTCATCATAGCTCGCATAACGAAATCGTTAATGACATTCCCATCCACAAGGCCATCGGTGTATAAAATAGCGACGTCCTCTGTAATGGAGTTATAGGTAAACTCTCTAATCACAATATCTGTGCTGTTTCCGAGAGCTTGCCTGACATAATCCGTATTTTCCTGGATGGTTGCGAATAAAGGCATGGAAGCCGACGGTTCTACGATGGTGTTTGGTTTAGGAAGACTCGGATGTTTTTTGGAGCTCAGCCAACGAGCGAACATATGGTATTTTCTCCAAGCTCTAGGATGTTGTGCTAGTATCTTTTCCTTAAGTTTCCTGAGGTATGCGTGAGAGCAAAAAAGCGCGGCGTGAACATGTGGGTTTCAAGGAACACGGATTCGGGTATGTATGCTTAGGATGGTTCAGGCAACGATCAAAGGAGGAAAAACCTATGTACAACCATATTCTTGTTCCTATCGACGGTTCGCAGCAATCCGATCGGGCATTGGATCATGCGATTAAACTTTCCATGCACGGATATCCGAATGCGCGTATAACGATTATTCATGTGAGTCCTCAGATCATCTTGAACGAACCACTGATGAGTGTTCCGCTTAGTGACACACTGGCCGAAGAAGGACAGAAGATTATTGAACCTGCTTCGGCGAAATTGATGGAGAATAGGGTAGCTTTCAAAAGTGTGACATTGACCGGGGACCCGTCAACGACCATCTGCCATCAGGCTGATACAGATGGCCACGACTTGATCGTCATGGGCAGCCGGGGTGTCGGCCTCATGTCGGAAATTTTCCTCGGCAGTGTAAGCCACGGTGTGATCAAACATGCGAACTGCCCTGTCTTGATCATAAAATAAAGAAAAGCTGCACCTTCGGTTTGAGGCCGAAAAGGTGCAGCTTTTTTGTGCGCCAAATATGCAAAGTGGAACCAAATTTCCAGCATCAATTTGTGCTCTTGCGCGGCGGGTGAGAGGAGTGCCGCTCAACAAAACGGGTATCCACCCTGATTTTGGAGGTGGCCTCGACACCTTGCTCGATGGATTCGATCAGCAGATCAACAGCTAATTGAGCCATGCGTTTTTTCTCGACGTGAACGGTGGTCAACTCCGGTGAAATGATACGTGACTCCGAAATGTTGTCAAACCCAACGACGGATACTTGCTCGGGCACACGGATGCCTAGCTCCGATAACGTCTTCATAGCGCTAATGGCGATGTAATCACATTCGCAGAAGATAGCGGTCGGCAGCTCTCGGCCCGTTTCCATATACGTCTTGATTTGTTTCTTAAGATCTTCCTGAGATGACAACATGGTCGGCGCTACAGCAAAGATATGATCGGGATGGATTTGGAGTCCCTGTTCATGCAAAGCCTCATAAAAGCCAACTTTACGCTCCTCAAAGTTCTGAATCCGAACATTGGAAGCTATATAGCCAATTTCGGTATGTCCAATGCCGCATAGATGAGCCCCCGCTTGATAGGCACCCATGAAGTTATTCATGCTCACAAAATGAACTGGCAGCTTATCAAAGCAATTGTCGAGTACCACCAGGTGTGGTCCCAGGCGATTTGAAATATCGAGAATCTCCTCCGGACTAAGGTTATTGCCAAGTAAAATAATGCCGTCGCTTTGGTTATCCTCCGCAAGCATCCGAATTTCGCGTTCGAAATACTCCATATCTACCGAAGAGAATAGCAAAGAATAGCCTTTGGAGCGGCAGCGATCCTCAATATAATGAATCAGCTCTCTAAAAAAGGGCTGTTGGTAATACGCTTCAAGCACGATACCCGAGTTGGTGAAAACGAGAAATGAGAGTGATTTCACGGCGTTTTCGACAGCGGATGCCCGAGGCTTCGGAGAATAACCGCTTTCTCTGGCAATTTCAAGGACACGGTCGCGAGTCTCTGAGCTAATCCCCGTTTTCCCGTTTAGAGCCAGTGATACCGCAGATTTGGAAACCCCGGCCATTTTCGCAATGTCTTCCATTTTCAAATCAAACAATCCCCATTTACTAAATTAGTTGAGTGAGTTTAGTTTATCTTTAACGACGTGGAAATGCAACAATCCATTTAAAATTTACTAAACTTTTTAGATAAAAATAACTAAACTTTCATAAAAACAGCATTGACGTCCTAATATTGGCATGTTAGATTAAGTTTATTCATAAAATTAGCTAAACGAAGACTAAGAGATGTATATTCATTTTAGTTCCGTTATTACTCAAAAGTTTAGTTGTTTAGCTAAACTTATCAGGAGGCACATCCATGAAAAAATTAAAGCTGGGCTACGCGCCGACTCGCCGATTTGTTTTTAGCGCGGAAGATGCGTTTAAGTACAAAGTACTCATTAGGGAAAAAATCCAAAACTTCGGATTGGATATCGATATTGTCGATCTGGAGGGAATCAATTCAGAAGGTCTTCTCTATGACGATAACATTAACGCAGACCTCATCATCGATCGGTTCAAACAAGAGCAAGTGGACGCGGTATTTTTCCCGCATTGTAACTTCGGTACCGAAGACACAGTTGCACGAGTAGGCAAAGCGCTTGGCAAGCCTGTGCTGCTATGGGGGCCACGCGATGAAGCTCCGCTCGAGGATGGCATGCGGCTTCGAGATACACAGTGCGGACTATTCGCAACAGGGAAGGTGCTTAGACGCTTTAATGTACCATTTTCCTACGTGACGAACACGCGTGTGAATGATCCCGTTTTTGAAAGGGGTTTCTCAAATTTCATCTCGGCGGCGAATGTGGTTCGCCAGTTCCGTTCGCTGCGCATCCTGCAAATCGGACCGAGACCGTCGTCGTTTTGGACGATGATGTGCAATGAAGGGGAATTGCTGGAGCGTTTCGGTATTGAGCTGCACCCGATCACACTCGTTGACATTCAGCGTGCTACCAAGCGCATCGAAAAGGGGCAATCCTCGGAATTGGCGCAAGCGATGGACTACATTAAGGAGAAGCTGGACTGGTCGGAAGTGACGGAAGAGGACGTGAGGCGAATTGCCGCACTGAAAGTAGCCATGAAGCAGTACGCACAGCAAACAGGCAGCACGGCGATTGCCATTCAATGCTGGTCAGCACTGCAGGAAGCGATGGGCATTATGCCTTGTCTGGCGAACGCGATTTTGACGGATGAACAGATCCCGGTAACATGCGAGACTGATATCCATGGCGCGATTACCTCCGTTATGGTTCAAGCTGCTGGCATGAATGAAGCGCCGACCTTTTTTGCTGATTTAACGGTACGCCATCCGGAGAACGCCAACGGTGAATTGTTGTTCCATTGCGGGAACTTTCCTGTGTCTCTCTCTGTTGAAAATAAGCCTAAGCTGCGCAAGCATTTCTTGTTCGATGATCATGCGCCTGGCACTCACGAAGGTGAGATTAAAGGAGGCGGCATGACGCTGGCCCGTTTTGACGGCGATCATGGCGATTATCAATTATTCCTTGGGAAAGCCAAGGGAATTCAAGGGCCTTATACACGTGGATCCTATGTATGGGTTGAAGTGAACGACTGGCCGCTATGGGAAGAGAAGCTTGTGAAGGGGCCATATGTGCATCATTCCGTAGGCATTCATGCCAATGTCATTCCTGCTTTATATGAAGCATGCTCGTATATCCCGGGACTATCCCCTGATCCTGTTGATCCGACGGAAAGCGAAATTCAGGCTTGGCTGCGAGGCAAGGGCCTGTAAATAAGGAGGGTTTTATGGAAATCACAGCGCTTCAAGCGAAAGCAACGCAAATCAGGATGGATTTATTGCAGATGATTGCACAGGCTCAAACCGGCCACACGGGCGGTTCACTTAGCAATACAGATATTTTAACCGCACTCTATTATCGTGTGATGAATATTGATCCTGCGAGACCAAAGGCAGCAGATCGCGACCGCTTTATTTTAAGTAAGGGACATTCGGTGGAATCGCTATGGTCGATCCTTGCTGACCGCGGGTTTTTCCCAAAAGAGGAGCTGGCAACCTTCAGCAAATTCGGCACGAAGCTCATCGGACATCCGAACAATAAGGTGCCAGGCATCGAGATGAATACAGGTGCGCTTGGCCATGGACTTGCGGTGGCTGTAGGTATGGCGCTGGCCGCGAAAAAAGACGGTGCCGCCTATCGAACTTATTGCCTTATGGGAGACGGCGAGCAGGCGGAGGGTTCGGTATGGGAGGCCGCGATGGCCGGATCTCACTACAAATTAGATAATTTGATCGGGATCATCGACCGTAATCGGCTGCAGATCAGCGGCTCAACGGAAGATGTTATGGGCTTGGATCCGCTTGAGGACAAATGGGCGGCTTTTGGCTGGCATGTTGTTTCGATTGATGGCAACGACATGCAGGCTTTGATCGAGGCTTTTGAGGCCGTACCAGAAATTAATGGAAAACCGACGCTTGTCATGGCAAATACGGTGAAGGGCAAAGGTGTTTCATTTGCCGAAAATGTTCCACACTGGCATCATCATGTGCCTAACCAGGTTGAGTTGGAGAAAGCTCTGGCAGAGCTCGCCGCCACATTCGACAACTACGAGCAGAAAGGACAGGTGAGTTAAGATGAACACGATTCCAAATCGTCAGGTCATATGCGAGACTTTGCTCGAAAAGGCGCAGCACGACCGCTCTATTATGGTGCTTGCCAGCGATTCGCGGGGTTCGGCGGCGATGGGGCCTTTTGCCAAAGCGTTTCCGGAGCAATTCGTTGAGGTGGGCATCGCCGAGCAAAATATCGTCGGGATTTCCGCCGGGCTTGCCCACAGCGGCAAAAAGCCGTTCGTTACCTCGCCGGCCTGTTTCCTTAGCATGCGCAGCATTGAGCAAATCAAAGTGGACGTAGCGTACTCGGCAACGAACGTGAAGCTGGTGGGAATTAGTGGCGGCGTCAGCTACGGTGCGCTTGGCATGTCCCACCATTCCGTACAAGATGTAGCCGTTATGCGGGCGATACCGGGCATCGCAGTGATGATGCCGGCTGATCGGCATGAAACAAAGCGGATGACAGAGGCGCTCGTGCAGCACGAAGGCGGCGTTTATGTGCGAATTGGCCGCAACGCGGTAGAAGATGTATATGATTCGGACGATTACGAATTCATTATTGGCAAATCCGTGCAAATGCGCGATGGCAGCGACATAACAATCATTGCAGCAGGGGAGACGGTTCGTGTGGCTTTGGATGCGCATGAAGCCCTGAAGGAAGCGGGCGTATCCTGCCGAGTGATCAATATGCATACGATAAAACCTCTGGATGTAGAAGCTATTATTCAGGCGGCGAAGGAAACCGGGCATATCATCACAGTGGAAGAGCACAGCGTTCATGGCGGACTTGGCGCAGCTGTGTCCGAAGTCGTCGTTCAACATCAGCCCGTACCGATGCGGATCATCGGCATCCCGGACGAACCGGCGATTGCCGGGAAAACGGCTGAGGTTTTTGGCCATTATGGCATTAGCAGCAGCAATCTTAAGCGTGTGGCGCTTGGCATGCTCGGCAGACAGGAGTAATGACGATGGAAAAGTCCTATCTGCTCGCGATTGATCAAAGCACATCAGGAACGAAAGCGCTCATTATTAACCGCGCAGGGCAGATAACGGCTCAGAGCGCGATCCCGCATCGTCAGTACTATCCGCGCCCGGGTTGGGTCGAGCATGATCCTATGGAAATTTACGCCAACGTCATTCGATCTGCTCATGAAGCTTTGGCGATAGCCGGAGTCGGGCCAGAGTCTTTAGCTGCTTTAACGATCACAAACCAACGGGAGACAGCCGTGTTGTGGGATGTAACGACAGGGCTTCCCGTGCATGCCGCGATCGTATGGCAGTGCCAGCGAACGGCTGACCAGTGTGCCGTTTATCAGAAGGCTGGGCACGAGGAGCGTGTGCGCAGCAAAACGGGCTTGATGCTCGATCCGTATTTCTCCGCTGCGAAATGGGGCTGGATCCTGGAGCATGCAGAGGGTGTGTGCGAAAAGCTGGCCGATGGCAAGCTGCTCGCAGGCACAATCGACAGCTGGCTGCTGTGGAAGCTGAGCGGGGGCAAGACGCATGCGACGGATTACACGAACGCCAGCCGCACCTCGCTTTTTAATATCCACACGTTACAGTGGGATGAGGAGTTGTGCGGTCTCTTTGGCGTGCCGCTGCAGCTTCTTCCCGAGGTCAAGGGCTCGGACGAGATTTTCGGCTACACGGAAGACAGCGAATTATTCGGCGATTGCCGTGTACCCATCACGGGGGTCATCGGCGACTCGCAGGGAGCTTTATTCGGCAACCAGTGTTTTGAGAGCGGCATGGCGAAAGCCACCTACGGCACAGGTACTTCCGTGCTGATGAACGTCGGCGAGAGTCCGATTGCATCGGGCAACGGACTTGTGAGCGCTATTGCCTGGGGTAGAGGCGGCAAAGTAACGTATGCCGTTGAAGCCGTTATCCGCACCTCGGGTGACAGCTTGACCTGGGTTCGGGATAATTTGGGCTTGTTTCGTACGTTTGAGGAAATGGAGCAGATGCTTGAGCACACGCCGGATAGTGAAGGCGTATATTTGGTGCCGGCATTTGTCGGGCTTGGTGCGCCTTACTGGGACTCTTATGCCAGAGCATCCATAACGGGCATGAACCGGGGAACGACGAAAGCACACATCATTCGGGCTGCCATTGAAAGCATTGCTTTTCAAGTACACGACGCGGTTAAATTGATGGAAAATGAAACGGCCGTTGCGCTGCAAGAACTGCGGGCAGACGGCGGTGCTTCTGATAATGTAAAATTAATGCAATTCCAAGCTGATTTGTTAGGTAAAAGGGTCGTGAAATCAGAAATTGCTGAATTGTCCGCGCTAGGCTCCGCTTATTTGGGCGGTGTCGGAATTGGCTTTTGGCCTTCACTAGAAGCGATAGGTACAACCCGAGAAGGATCTATATCGTATCAGCCGAAAATGCTGCCGGAACTGCGCGAAGCCCATTGTTCGGGCTGGAAGAAGGCCGTTTCCTCCGTATTAACTAGGAATGCTTAGATGCAAAAAAAGGAGAGATCATAAATGCCGCACCATTTTATGCCGTATGAGGTTCCAGAGCAAAAGCAGGTTCGTGTCATTATCAATACTGATGCCAAATGTGAAGCGGACGATCAATATGCGATTGTGCATGCGATTTTATCACAACGCTTACAAATCAAAGGCTTCATCGGCGCCCACTTCGGTCCAAGAAGCGCCGCTCCAATGGAAGAATCTTATGAGGAAGTGGAGCGCGTGCTCCAGCTCATGGGGATGAGAGAGCAATATGGCGTCTATCGGGGGGCTCCGCACAAAATCCCGGATGTACATACGCCTGTGCCTTCGGAAGGTAGCCAACTCATTATTGACGAAGCGATGAAGGATGATCCGAGGCCTTTATTCGTCACCTTTCAAGGGCCGTTAACCGATCTGGCCAGCGCTTATTTGCAGGAGCCGCGCATTGCGGATCGGCTTATCGCCGTTTGGATCGGCGGAGGTACGTATCCTGAGGGGCATGATGAATTTAATTTATCCAATGATGTCGACGCAGTGAATGTTGTTTTCAATTCGCCGATTCCGCTATGGCAGGTTCCTAAAAATGTGTACGAGATGGTGCGCGTTAGCCTCGCCGAGCTTGCTGTAAAGGTTCGTCCTCACGGCCGCATCGGCAGCTATTTGTATGATTATCTCGTCAATCACAATATGAAAAACGGACATCGCCCGCAGTGGCCGAAAGGGGAGACTTGGGTGCTCGGCGATTCGCCGGCCGTTTCTCTGCTGCTGGAGGAGCAAAGGTTCGATTATGAGTTGGTCGAAGCGCCGAATGTGGACGCCGAAATGCGCTATATCGCGAAGCCGGGCAACCGTAAAATCCGTGTCTATCGGAGTGTGGATTCCCGATTTATTTTGGAGGATTTTTACGCGAAATTGGCGTTGTTTGCTCTTTATGAGAAGGAGCGAGATTCACAGGAATAGCGCGAGGGGGGCTATTTACGTGGCTAATGTAACCACTCCCCCCCGACTCTAGCTGAGAAAGCTAAATAGGCCGTTTCGCAGTCGTAAAATCTCCTATTCCCAAATGAGAGTACTAAAAGGGCCGTCTCGCATTGCAATATAGGCATAATTCCGCCATATCTCCGGCGAGAAGGTCAAAAAATTCGTCTCGTAGTCGTTAAATCCGGCAATTCATTGCGAGAAAGCCTAATAGGCTTTCTCGCACCTTCAAAAGTACCTAGAACCTGCTTAAGTGCTCGCCGCAGCTGCCTTCCACCACAAAGACATGCTGTAACGTTGTTTTATGTCGCTAACGTAGCTACAAACTGCACTCGTTAGCATTGTAGAACAAGCTTAAATTCTGCGAGAAACCCCAATCCACGCCTACGACACGCTGTAGCGTTGTTTTACAACGCTAACGTAGCCCCCCTACCCCCGAGTCAGCTCAACTGAAAAGCACAATCGGTTGTCTCACAGCCGAAAAATGCTCCATTACCTTCCGAGTAAGCTCTAAAGGCTGTCTCATATTCCATTGCCCCTTACTCAAGCACCAGCGTTTCCAACTAAAACAGCTTCCACTTTTAACGATCCAAATCGCATGATAAAACGGAGTTTGGCTGAGTAATTATGTAAGCGCTTCATTAAAAAATGCTTCAAGCTGATAATGTGAAATACTTCAAATCTCCATTCGTTTTCTTCCCTCGCAAGCTGGAAAACATATGGTTTTAGCCCCTAGTATGGGTTTATAAAAATTACAATTCTACATATATCCAGTTTCATAAAAGCGTGGTATGATGTGTGATGTCACAATATTTCGTATACGAATGATTTTGGTGTGTAGGGGGGCGCGTTTTGGAAGAGGTTAAAGAACTTGTGGCTGAACTTACGAGGCTGCATAAATTACGGGCTTCTTTACTGTATCGAGAACTTCAGCGGGAAGAGCTTACAGGACCTCAGTTATTTATCTTGCGTGAATTGTTTCAGAAGCAACCTAGAAAGCTTGGTGACCTTGCCCAGTCCGTGCAGCTCAGTAATAGCACTGTGTCAGGTATTGTCGACAGGCTTGAACGTGATGGGATGGTGGAACGCAAAAGAGATGAACAAGATCGCAGGGTGGTCTGGATTGGTACGACAGATTTCTGCCAACAAATGAAGAAATCGAAGGTCGAGACGATGAATAATGAGTTTTATGCAGGTCTAGAAAACGTCTTTACACCCGAGCAGATTGCGACTTGCAAAGAAGTAGTGGGTACATTGATTAAACATTTGGAGAAAAAGCTGGAGGGAACGGAATGAAACGTAAATTAATTTTAATTGTTATTCTGGCTGTTATTGTGCTTAGCGGAGCCTTTATCGGCAGTTATTACTGGTATCAAGGCGCTAACTATGTAGCGACGGACAATGCCCGTATCTCTGCGGATATCTACCGTGTCATGCCTCGAATTTCCGGCAAAATCAATACGCTGGGCATTAAGATGGGGGATACGGTTGTGGCGGACCAAATCGTTGGGCAGCAGGATATTACGAACTTATCAAATAGCTTATTAGATCAAGCATCACTGCGTGCTCCGATTAGCGGAACGGTTATTCAAACTTCTGCCAAGGTCGGCGAAGTCGTGGCTCCTGGCCAGTCTGTAGCGATGATTGTGGATAAAAATGCGCTTTACGTATCCGCAGACATCGATGAGACGAAGATCAAAAAAGTCCATGTGGGTCAAGTGGTAACATTTGATGTCGATACATATGGCAAAACAGAGTTCCAAGGAAAAATTATGGAGATTGGTCAAGCAACAGCGTCTACGTTCTCTTTGCTTCCAACAACAAGTTCAAGCGGGAATTTCACTAAAGTAACACAAAGAATGAGTGTAAAAATTTCTATAGACGATAATAAAGGATTGGATCTAGCGCCAGGAATGAATGCTTCGATCAAAATCCATATCAAAGGGGAGTAAGGATTGCCCATGAAAAAACATCTTAACGTCGTTATCTCTTTAAGTGTTCTGGCCGGTTCCATGATACTTGCGAGCGGTTGTACATCCTCGTCGGCTACTACTGCGCAGTCATCCGTACCTTCCGTCAAGGTGATTACGATCAACAGCGCGAATGCCGTAGGCGCAAGCGGTAAACTGGCATCGGATCAAACCGTTCAAGTCGTGTCCAAAATTGGCGGTAAAATTGCCGCAGTTTCCGTTGAAGAAGGCGCAAAAGTGAAAAAAGGCGATCTGCTTGTGCAGCTTGATACGGAAGATTTGCTCCAACAGTTAGATCAAGCGCAAGCAGGACTAACGGCTTCGCAAGCCAAATTGGCTGATACGGAAGCTGGTGCCCGCTCGCAGGATGTGCAGGCGGCAATGTCAGGTGTTGATCAAGCCAAAGCAGCTGTTAACCAAGCGAAAGCAGGGGTAACGCAAGCACAAGCCGCTTATGATCTTGTGACCAAAGGATACAATCATGCTAAGAACTTTTATGATCAAGGCGATGTAACTTCGGATGAATTGGATAAAGTAACGCTTGATTATGAAAAGGCTAAGTCAGCGAATGATGCTGCCCTTTCACAACAACAGGCTGCGAATGCGCAATTGACTGCGGCAGAAGCGAAGCTTGGTTTGCTCAGAGAAGGTGCAACAGCAAATACGTTAGAACAATTAAAAGCCGATGTTACCGCTAAACAAGCTGCTTTGAATCTCGTTCAAATTGCAGTGAAAAATGCGGGAGTCGTATCTCCTATCGATGGCGTCATTGTTAAAAAGAACGTAAACGCAGGAGAAATGGCGCAAGCCGGTGCTGCTTTATTGACCGTTGTTAATGTGGATAAAGTGAAAGTTGAAGTTAGCGTACCTGAAGGAATGATCAATTCGATCAAGGAAGGTGGCAAAGGTAACGTTGTTGTTCCTAGTGTTCCTGGTAAAACATTTGAAGGAACGGTTTCCTTTGTAAGTCCGGTATCTGACACGAATAATAATACATTCCCGGTTAAGTTGACAGTAAACAACCCGGATGGAACGTTACATGCAGGTGCTGTAGCAAGTGTTGACTTCGGAGGCAGCAGCAAAGAAAGTCGCGTTGAAGTGCCTAAAGTAGCGCTTGTTCAAAAAGATGGGAAATCCGTCGCTTTCAAACTTAACGGTGACGCCGTGCAATCCGTTGTTCTTCAGACTGAAGACAAGAATCAGGATTGGGTATACCTTAAAGGAGACTCGGCTCTGAAACCGGGAGATAAAATCGTCTTGAACCCGGGTGACAAGCTGACAGACGGAGCTAAGGTTCATGCCGAGTAAAGGAGGCTGCTACAATGTCAACAACAACGGCAGATACAGCTACTCCGGCAGTTGAGCAAAAAGAGGAGCAGATTACAGTCTACCAGTGGTTAGCACTGTTAGTACTCATTCTAGGCACATTTCTAGCCATTTTGGACAATAGTTTAATGAACGTTGCGATACCGAAACTGATGGCTGTATTCGGTTCAACATCTACGGAAATCGAATGGGTTGTTACGGGGTATATGCTCGCTTCAGCTGTCGTTGTTCCGATGGGTGGCTTTCTGGCGGACCGATTCGGTTACAAAACAACGTTTCTGACCACGGTGAGCGCGTTTATCGTTGGTTCGGTATTATGCGGGATCGCTTGGAGCGACACGAGTCTTATTATTTTCCGAATTATTCAAGGACTTGGCGGCGGCTTTATTATGCCGGTCGGGATGGCCATGCTTTACCAGATCATGCCTCGCAGCAAAATTCAAGTAGCGATGGGGATCTGGGGGATTTCAGCGATGGCTGCGCCTGCGATGGGGCCAACGTTAAGCGGATATTTAATTGATAATTTCAGCTGGCGCTATTTATTTTACATTAACGTTCCCATTGGGATTGTTGCCGTAGGTCTTGGTTTGATTATCTTGAAAGAGACGCCTAAACGTGCAGGGCTGAAATTTGATTACGTAGGCAGTATCTTATGTATGATTGTTTTCAGCACACTGCTTCTGGCATTGACGGACGGTCAAGCGGACGGATGGACTTCCTTCTATATCGTAAGTTTGTTTTTCATCTCTATTTCCTGTTTTATTCTATTAGTTTATATCGAGTTGGGTAAAGATAATCCGATTATGGATTTTCGCTTGTTTAAAAACTCCGTCTTTACGATCAGCTTGGCAGCTTCAAGTTTCGTTATGATTTCCATGCAGGGCGGGATCTATATGATGCCAATTTTTCTGCAAAATGTAACGGGGCTGACGCCTATGCAGACAGGGTTGGTCATGATGCCGCAGTCGATCGCCATGGCTTTCATGATGCCAGTTGCAGGGAAACTGGTTTCCAAATACGGAGTCGTACCTCTAAGTATCGTAGGGTTGGCTATTATTGGTTTTACAACGCTGGAAATGCATGTTCTGTCGCAGCAAACGTCTACACATTGGATTAGCGGTTTGCTTGTTATCCGTGGGATTGGTATCGGTTTGTGTATGATGCCGCTGTCTTCAGCCGGGATGAATACGTTGCCCAATCATTTGATCGGCAGAGCTTCCTCTGTATCCAACGTTGTGCGTAACGTTATGGCATCGCTTGGTATCGCCTTGCTGACCAGTATTATGAATAACAAATCTACGCAGTTCGGAGTAAGATTCAATGAATCCATTTCTACGAATACACCTGCGTATGCTGATTTTCAGACAAATGTCGTTCATCGTTACTTAGAACTCGGAACGGACGCAAGTTCAGCTTCCGGCGGTGTTATCGGCGTTTTATACGGACTCGTACAGAAAGAGGCTTTGACAAGAGCGATTGCTGACACCTTAATGGTATCTGCGGTTCCGGCTTTCATTGCGATCGTCTTGGTCATTTTTATGCGGAAGAAAAAGAAAAGTGAGGCAGCCGAGCAGCAATCCGCCAAAGATTCTGATGCTCAGCACCATGTGATGATTGAAATGTAATCGCAAAACTCACTCTTGGGAGGAACGGGAAAAATGAAAATTCAATTTAAACAAGTAGCAATGACGCTCGTTCTGTCATCAGCACTGCTGATGACGGGACTTCCGGCGCTTGCAGAAGGAACAGATGCTGCTGTTGCTCAAACAGTCGCTGCTCCGGTTTATCAAATAAGCGACAGCCTCCAAGTTGTAATCGAAGGCGTCTCTAGCGAGAAAACAGCAAACGGTGTGCGTCTCGGTTCTGTCATTAGAATCATAAACACCAGCAATCAGACCCTGCGCATCCCAGACTATGAGCTTAAAGTAAAAACGACGGATGGTACCATCTATACGCTGCGTCCAAGCAGCAGCAATGCACACGGGGTGCAGCCGGAGTCGGAAGTCGAATTGACTTATTTGAAAGTCATTAACCGTCAAACAGAAGTGGATTTAAGCAATCTTTCACTGATTGATGTGAATTATGATGTGTATCCGAAACAAGAGACTTTGCTTCTTTCTGCTCCAATCGATGGGGTAGTATGGAACGGAAATCGCGGAGAGTTTAAAAAGGCTCCTACTTCCATTAAATGGGGAGAAACGTTCAGCATCCCAACTGTGGCATCGCCACTGCAATACAAAACAGTGGATATTACCAGAAGCAACAGCAATGAAGGTGCTGTGTATGTTGTGAAACTTTTGGTAACCAATCCGAACGATCAAGCGGAAACTTTGCCAGCTATTGAATTGGATGGCAAGTCCAAAACGAATCTGTATGCGGGCAAACAGGTTGAAGATGCTCCTGTCGTGCTGGATGCAGGTCAAAGTAAATATGTTCATTATGCAATTCATGCCGATATGGATACTGTGCTGAACAGCATCAATGTGCTGACATCCGAAAGCTTCACGCAAGCAGATGCAGCAGGCAATGTAAAAACTTCAGCATTCACGATCGGAAAACTGAATGTGGAGATGCCAGGCGCTGCTGGTGCTACAGGCAGTTATACGTATGGAACACCGATTACTTTTGAGAAATGGAATGACGTTATTAATCAGGATCTTGATGTAGCCTTGGTAGAACTGCATGTTACGGACAACAAAGATCAAGGCAGCAAAGTCGCTTTTGCTAAGTTTACTTTGACGAACAAAGGTGTAAGTGACATTCCTGTTCCGGCTTTCCAAACGATGTTGTCTAGTCCGACCGGCTATGATTACACAGGTTCCAGACAAAATGATGCTCAGAAGTCGATCGCGCCAGGAACTTCAACGGTTGTCAGCTATGCATTTGTACTGCCTGTGTCTGAGACAAGCGATACATACACGATGAAGGTGCAAAACGAAATCAAAGGACAAACGGGCGGAGAATCCAAACCGGCATTCAAGTCAACGATTGCTTCTTACAAAGTAGCTGTACAGGAGCCAGAGGATAGACATGAAATCTCTTTGTACCCTTATACGGTTAATTTGAAAGACTACATGTTGTCTCAAATTACAGTGCCTGGACAAACGATTGCTCTCAACTACACCTACAAATTGCAGCTGTATATGGATCTCATTCGTGATCCTAAGGTGTTGGTAGACAATAGCTTCTCCAAATTGAAATTTGAGCTGGTTGATCGATCGGGTACGATTTTGGGTTCTAAAATCTTCCCATTCACCGGCACTGACCGCTTGGTTAATGGTAAACAAACGTTAACTTTCAGCAACTTAACGACTGATCAACTTCAAAATAATGTACTGGTTAATGTATATGAAGTGTTGAACACACCTTCAGGCGAAGTAGACCGGCTTATTGCAGAGTTGAAATAAATCATAGAAGAGGGTGTCTCAATAGCCATGTACATGGTGGGGGCATCCTCTTTGTTTTAATTGCTTGGAATTTCTGGTAGACTGTCTGATATCATGTCTGTAGGGTTACCGCTTACCCTTCCTGTTATTTTTTTAAATACAGATAGGCAAACGATACGTAAAGCCATATAATTAGGAAGGACAATCACAGTTATTCAGGAGGAAGGGAATCATGTCATTAATTGGAGAAGAACGCAAAGACTATATACTAAACCTGCTTAACCTTGAGGGGAAAGTAAAAACGACGGACCTGGTTGACAATCTGAATGTATCTTCTGAAACGATTCGCAGATATCTGGAGGAATTGGAAGAAGAAAACAAATTGAAGCGGGTATATGGCGGCGCTGTGAAAATCAATCTCTCCCGTGAGGAACCCTCCCATCTGAAGAGAGAAGTTTTGCATGCGGAAGAAAAACGAATCATCGGCCGTTCTGCAGCTACATTAGTGGAAGATAACGAGGTTATTTTCATCGATGATGGATCAACGACTTTGCACATCATTGATTATTTGCTTAATAAGAAAAATATAACAGTACTTACAAATTCAGTTCCTGCTCTTTACCTGCTCATTGATTACAAGAACAAGGAACTCCTTTCCGGCGACATCTTCTTCATCGGAGGGAAAGTAAGTTCATTACAGTCTCGTGTTGTCGGCTCTATGGCTGAAAAAATGATCGAGAACTTTTATGTGGATAAAGCTTTTATTTCGATTGACGGCATTATGTTGGACAAAGGGATCACGGCTTTCGATGAAGATCGCGGACAATTTGCCAGAAAATTAATTGACCAATCGAAGATTAGCGTTGTGGTAACGGACAACTCGAAATTTGGGCAAGTACAATTTTACAAAATTGCGGACTTGAACAAGATCGATATTATCGTCAGCAATGTGGACGCTCCTAAAGAGTGGAAAGAACAGTTAGTACAAAAAGATATTACCTGGATTCAGGCAGAATAAAAAATAGGTAGTGAGAGAAGCATCTGAGGCAGCGGCCTTGGGTGCTTTTTTGTATTTCTTAGAACCATTTATCGGTAATTTTTCGACTTTTTTATGAAAATACTCCACTCTCAATTGAAGCGTTTACAGATAAGATGAAAGCAGTAAACGATATTGAGGTGAACAACCAAAGTGATACATCCACTTGTACAAATGGAAGGTATTGATAAGCATTTCCCCGGCGTACAGGCGCTTTCCGGCTGCCAATTTGAACTAATCCCAGGTGAGGTTCATGCTTTGGTTGGTGAGAATGGTGCAGGAAAGTCGACCATGATGAAGATCCTGACAGGCATCTATCAGAAAGACGGCGGACGCCTCCTGTTGAAAGGGAAGGAGGTTCAGATTCCGGATACCAAAACCGCTCAACAACTAGGTATCAGCATCATTCATCAAGAGCTCAATTTGATACCTGATTTGACAATCGCTCAGAATATGTTCATTGGGCGGGAGCCGCGGAAGAAACTGCGATTTCTTTTAGATGAAAAGAAAATGAATGATGACACGAAGGCGCTTTTGGAACAGCTGAACCTGAACTTGGATCCGCGTATGAAAATATCGGAGCTGAGCGTCGCCAAGCAGCAAATGATTGAGATCGCCAAGGCGCTGTCCTTCCATTCCGAGGTGCTCATCATGGATGAACCGACTGCGGCGCTGACGGAAGCGGAAATAAACGAGCTGTTCCGGATGATTGAGAAGCTGCGGCATAACGGTGTAGGTATTGTTTATATTTCCCATCGCATGGAAGAGTTAAGAAGAATTAGCGACCGAATAACGGTCATGCGGGACGGGCGTTACATTACGACTGTGAAGACGCAAGAAACATCCATGAATGCGATCATTTCGATGATGGTTGGAAGGGAAATCGTAGTTGAGAAACGGCCAAGCTGGCAAGTCGGATCGCAGGATACGGTTTTGAAAGTCGAAAATCTAAGTCGAGGGAATGCCTTCAAAGATATTCATTTTACTGTGAATGCCGGTGAGATCGTGGGCGTTGCCGGTTTAATGGGAGCAGGCCGAACGGAGATGGCGCGAGCGATTTTTGGAGCCGATCGTATGGATACTGGAGAAGTCTATGTACATGGGAAAAAAGTGAATATTCGCGGAACGCATGACGCGGTGAAACACGGGATCGGGTATCTCTCCGAGGACCGCAAGCGATATGGACTTGTCGTGGATATGGAGGTGGGGGCCAACATTGCGCTGCCCTCTTTGAAGAAATTCCGCAACCGCATCGGGTGGATGAAGGATGGTCGCATTGAACAAGTATCGGGCCAATATGTAGAGTCTCTGAAAATAAAAACGCCTAGTGTGCAGCAGAAAGCGAAGTTTCTGTCAGGAGGCAATCAGCAAAAGGTCGTCATCGGGAAATGGTTGCATCGCGATTGCCAGATTCTTATCTTTGATGAGCCGACAAGAGGGATTGATGTGGGGGCAAAATCGGAGATTTATGCACTGTTAGAGGATTTAGCCAAGCAAGGAAAGGCGATTTTGATGATTTCCTCCGAGCTGCCCGAAATTTTGCGTTTAAGCCATCGTGTGCTGGTGATGTGTGAAGGCCGAATTACCGGTGAGCTTCCAGGGGATCTGGCCAACCAAGAAGAGATTATGAAATTAGCAACAAGCCGCAATTAAGAAAGGATGGACATTCATGCAATTAAGCAGCTTGAAATCTTCAAAGCCTATGCTTCCAAAGACAGCCGCTACACAGAAATTGTTAGCTTTCGCCAGCTTGGCGCTCTTAGTTATTATTTTCTCGCTCTCCTCCAGCAATTTCTTGCAATTCACGAATATCGTCGGGATTCTTCTATCAACGGCTGTCATCGGTGTCCTGGCGTTAGGCTCAACGTTCGTTATTATTGCAGGCGGCATTGATCTCAGCGTCGGCACGGTCATGACTTTCTCGGCTGTGATGACCGGCGTGTTCATAACGAACTGGCATTTGCCGATTCCCATTGGCATTCTGGCAGGAATTTTGACTGGCGTCCTATGCGGATTGTTCAGCGGTTTTGCGGTAGCGAAGATGAATATTCCACCGTTTATTGCGACACTGGCCGTCATGATGATGACGAAAGGCTTGTCACTTGTGATTTCGCATGCGAAACCGATTTACTTTAATGAAACGCCTGCTTTTCGTGAAATTGTAATGGGCACCGCGTTGGAAAAGGTGATTCCCGGCTTTGCGGTTCCGAATGCGATTCTGATCTTTTTCGGCCTTGCCATTGTTTCAAGCTTGGTGCTGACGAAAACGGTGATTGGACGTTATAACTTTGCATTAGGCAGCAATGAGGAAGCAACGCGGCTATCCGGCGTAAACATCCGTTTCTGGAAAATTGCCATCTACGTATTAACCGGTTTATTTAGCGGGATTGCGGGGGTCATGATTGCTTCGAGACTTGACTCCGCTCAACCTGCGCTTGGGATGGGGTATGAGTTGGAAGCCATCGCCGCCGTCGTCATCGGGGGCACGTCGTTAAGCGGAGGCCAGGGATCTATCTTGGGAACCGTGATCGGGGCCTTGATTATGAGTGTCATGACCAATGGGTTAAGGATCTTGTCCGTTCCTCAAGAATGGCAAACAGTTATCGTGGGTATTGTGGTTTTGCTTGCGGTGTATGCAGACATTCTGCGTCGGCGCAAGGCGAGGTAATGACTTTAGGTGTTCCTTCTTTGTAAGAATTCATATACCAAATTCCAAGTAAAAGGGAGACGACAAAATGAAAAACAAAATGAGTAAAGTTGTCATGGTCACCGCTGCGCTTACACTTTCTGCATCTCTTCTCGCTGCTTGCGGCTCAAGCTCAACCTCCAGCACAACAACATCATCTTCAGCCAAGCCTGCTTCTTCGAACGCTTCAAAACCTTACATTCCTGTGATTTCCAAAGGTTTTCAGCACCAATTCTGGCAAGCGGTCAAGCAAGGAGCAGAAAAAGCCGCAAAAGAATTCGACGTGAATATTACGTTCGAAGGCCCGGAAACCGAAGCGCAGGTCGATAAACAGATTGAAATGCTGCAAGCTGCGCTGGATAAAAAGCCAACCGCCATTGCCTTCGCAGCGCTGGACAGCAAAGCATCCGTTTCGCTTCTGCAAAAAGCGAAGTCCGCGAATATTCCGGTTATCGGCTTCGATTCCGGCGTAGACAGCGACATTCCCGTCACGACAGCGGCGACGGATAACAAGAAAGCCGCAGCGCTCGCCGCTGACAAAATGGCGGAGAAGATTGGCGATGCCGGTGAAGTTGCGCTTGTTGTGCATGACCAAACGAGCCGCACCGGCGTTGATCGCAGAGACGGCTTCGTCGACCAGATGAAAGCGAAGCATCCGAACATCAAAATCGTTGATATTCAATATGGCGGCGGCGACCAATTGAAATCAACCGATTTGGCCAAGGCGATCATTCAAGGGCACCCGAACTTGAAAGGTATTTTTGGAGCCAATGAAGGCTCGGCGATTGGTGTCGTCAACGCGGTGACGGAGCTCAAAAACGATAAGCTTGTCATTATCGGCTATGACTCGGGCAAAGCGCAAATTGACGCCATTAAGAGCGGCAAAATGGCTGGCGCCATTACTCAAGACCCGATCGGAATCGGTTATTGGTCCGTTAAGGCGGCGGTCATGGCGAGCAAAGGCGAAAAAGTAGAGAAGACCATCGATACAGGATTCCACTGGTATGATAAAACAAACATTGACTCTGCTGAAATTAAAGCATTGCTGTATAACTAAGTTTAGAGGAGGTTGCTCTTAAGCGGGCAACCTCTTTCTCAAAAAGAAATTCCAGACCTCTACAGGAAATGTAAGCGCTATTCTCGAATAGAGTTGAGGTTCAGAGCGAATTTGTTAAACCTGAGGTGGTAAGGTGTATACCCTGATCATAGTTGATGACGAAGAGGCTGTACGGGAAAGTATTCGTGAGAAAATGGATTGGGAGGCCAATGGCTTCGAGTTAATTGGTTCTTATGGTGATGGGAGAGAGGCCTTGGATTCCCTTGACATCCGGGTGCCGGATGTGATTATTACGGATATTTCGATGCCTCACATGGATGGGCTGGCGCTTGCCGCGGCCATTGCTGATCGTTACCGGGATATTACCGTCATTATTATGACGGGGTTCGGAGAATTCGAATACGCCAAGCAGGCCGTTAAACTGAAGGTTTATGAATATGTGATGAAACCCGTTGGCCATCACGAATTTACGGGTATTTTACAGCATTTGAGAAAAGAGCTGGATGAGAAACGGTTAAGGAATGAAGATCTGTCCAGGCTGCAAAGCCAACTAAATATGAGCATGCCTTTATTGCGTGAGCAATTTTTAGAACGCATGGTCACCAGTGAAGTGAAGAAAGAGGAGATTCTGAACAAATTTGCCTTGTTTCATTTGTCACTCCCAGGGCCTCACTATATGGCGGCAACGTTAGACGTGGAAGAGTTTATGTACCCAATGGTTACGAAAATAAGCTCGGAGACCGAATTACTGCGGTTTGCCGTGTATAATATTGTTCACGAAATTTTTGAGTTAGAGCAAGGCGGTATTGTCTTTCGGACGAGAGACGAGCGAATCGGCATCATTTTCTCAGGGGAAATGCCTTATTTGATTCTGGCTGTCCAGAAATACGCAGAGCAAGCCCTGCAGTGCATAGAAAAGTATGTGAGAGTTCGCGTTTCGATTGGGATTGGCAGACCGTACCGAACGATGGAGGAGCTGTCCAAATCGTATTCCGAAGCGGGTTCGGCGCTCGATTATCGGTTTATGGTCGGCAAAAATAAAATTATTTCCATTGAAGATATCGTGCATGGGAAAGGCAAATTGCAGGTGCATCATGCAGAATGGGAGCGCAAACTGATCGCAGCGTTGAAGACGGGGAATAAAGAACTTTTCGCCAGGCTCTTGAATGACTGGATGCATGAACTGCGTGCTTCGCAATCCTCGGTAGATCGCTGTTACATTTATGTGCAGAGGCTTCTTGTAGCCATCATTCAAGTATTTGAGGACTCCGGTCATGACGCCCTGGAGGCTGCGGATATTCTCGGACAGGTTCGAGCCTACAAAACCTTAGATGAAATAAAAGGGTGGCTGGAGTTGTTATGTCTGCAGTTGTTTGAACAGGTCATGATGAAAATGGCGCAAGATGTAGACTCTTTGTTGATCCGGTCTGAAGTGTATATTCTGGAAAACTATCAGAATGAGAACTTATCGCTGAATGAAGTGGCCCAACACGTCTACATGAGCATGAATTATTTCAGCGGGCTGTTCAAGCAAAAGAAAGGCCAGTCCTTCATTGAATATGTCACATGGATACGCCTTGCCAAAGCGAAGGAGCTTTTAACTGAGACGAATTTGAAAGCCTATGAAATTGCCGCGAAAATTGGATACAGCGACCCGCAGTATTTCAGCGTGATTTTTAAACGGCATCATGGGATGACGCCCAAAGAATATAGATCAGCAAGCAGAGAGGGGAGCTCTCTTGAATAAGAGGCGTTTCTTTAGATTTAAAAGCATTCACACGAGCATAGCTGTCGCTTTCTCCTGTTTGATCATAGGCACAACGCTTATTCTGAGCTACAACACATACCGCCAGTCGTCGGACTCGGTTACGGAAAACTCCGTGCAGTATACGAATGAGCTGATCAATCAGGTTGGGACGACCATTGAGACATACATTGACAATATGAAAAGTATTTCGTCCCTGCTGTATAACAATGGGCAAATCAGGCAGTATTTGACGATGACGGATCCACATTCAGAAGTCGGACAAAGCCTGGTCAACGCGATTGAAAGCTCCCTGCAAGTCATCGTTCAATCCAGAAATGACATTAGTGCCATTCTTTTTATAGGCTCCAATGGAGCTGTCATCTCCGACCGGGAGCAGAGCGCCCTGAAGAGTTATCCGGAGTTAATTGCGCAGGATTGGTATACGAAAGCGAAAAATGACGCCATCTATATTTCTTCCTCGGAAGTTGAACACGTCTATCGCAACGAATATCCATGGGTCATCTCCATGAGCCAGCAGTTTCGGGGCGACGATCGAATCAACAAGACCGGCGTGCTGCTGATCGATTTGAATTACACGATCATTAATGACCTCTGCAGCCATATTCAACTAGGCAAGAGAGGGTATGTGTTTATTGTCAATTCCGAAGGAGACCTCGTTTATCACCCTCAGCAGCAGATCATCCATACGAATTTGAAAAGTGAACCTATTGAAGCGATTCTGGCCTCGGGAGACGGGCAGTTATCCTTGAAAGAAAATGATCATGAAAAAATCTTATCGATCCGAACGACGAATTTTGGTTGGAAAATTGTTGGTGTCACGTATCCCGAAGAGCTGGTTGGCAATAAAAAAAAGATGCAGCTGTCAACGGTTCTATGGGGCAGCGTCTGTTTGATCATCGCGCTGGGTATTTCAATCGTGCTATCGTTTACACTCAGTAGACCGATCAAGAAGCTGGAAGCGAATATGAAGCAGGTGGAACAGGGCAACTTTGACATTCGGGCTGATATCACGCAAGCCGATGAGATTGGGAAATTAGCGAGAAGCTTCAATGTCATGCTGGTCAAAATAAAGGATCTCATGAAACAGATCGTTCATGAAGAGGCGCTGCTTCGGACAAGTGAAATCAAAGCGCTCCAATCCCAGATCAACCCGCATTTCTTGTATAACACGCTGGAATCGATCATTTGGATGGCGGAAACAAACAAAATGAGAGAAGTCGTGAAAATGACCATGGCCCTCTCCAAAATGCTGCGTTACAGCATAGGCAAAGGGGAGCAAGAAGTTTCCGTATCCATGGAAATGGAGCACTTGGCTAACTATCTCACGGTGCAATCCATGCGATACACCAATAAATTTTCGTATGCGATTGAGGTAGAACCCGAACTGCAAAGCTGCCGTATGCTTAGGATAATGCTTCAACCGCTCGTGGAAAATGCGATTTACCATGGCATCAGGCGCATGGAAGAACGGGGGCATATCCGCATTGAAGGGCGGTTGGTTGACGGCGTCATCCAAATTACGGTAAGCGATAACGGGTTAGGTATGGATAAAGCCAAGCTGCAAGGCTTGCTGGGAGCGGGAGCGGGACTAGGACCAGATTCCGAATCTTCCAAGGATCAGGGGCTAGGGGTTTGGAATGTGCATCATCGTATTCAGCTGTTCTATGGTACAGCGTATGGCTTGTCTTTCGAAAGTGAACCGGAAGAAGGGACGACAGTCACATTGCGAATTCCTTGCTCCGAGTTGGAGGTGAAAGACGAATGAAGCGTTGGTTACTTTTAATTGTCATAGCGATCCTATCAATGGTTGTTTATGTGTATGGTTTAAAAGCGGCAGGTAAAAATAATCAGCCCATCGTTTTTGTGCCCAAGACGATTGATAAGCAAATTGAGTTTTGGCAGGTTGTCGAGCAAGGCGTCAATGCCGCTGCCGCAGAGATGGGGAGCACAGTGAAGGTTGTCGGCACAGACACGGAAAAAGATGTCGATGGTCAAATTCGGTTGCTGCGCGAAGTCATAGCGATGAAGCCGAAGGCAATTGTCTTGTCCGCTTTAGATTTTGAGCGAACGGTGCCTATTGCGCACGAAATTGTAAAAGCCGGCATTCCCTTAATTACTGTGGACTCTGGTCTCAAGGGGGGCATTTCCAAGTCGTTTATCGCCACCGATAATGTGGAAGCGGGTAAAAAAGCGGGTGAAGCGCTGATCCAGACATTGCCGAATCGCGGGCAAGTAGCCATTATAAATTTCATTAAAGGGTCATCTACTTCCATTGAAAGAGAAAACGGCCTTCGCTCTGCCATACAGAGGGACACGGGCTTCCAAATTCTGAACACCTACTACAGCGAGGGATCTTCGGAAAAAGCTTACGACATTACGATGCAGCTGCTGAAGGATTACCCGAATTTGCAAGGAATAGTCGGATTAAATGAGCCTTCGACCCTTGGCGCGGCCAAAGCGCTTCACGATTGGAAGAAGCCAGGAGAGATCAAGCTGATTGGCTTCGACAGTTCCATGGAGGAAATCGGTTTCCTGGAAGAGGAAATCATTCAGGCAATGGTCGTCCAGAAGCCGTTCAATATGGGCTATGTGGCATTGAAGACGGCGGTTCAATTGAGCAATGGGCAGAAGGTGGAAGGAAGGATCGATACGGGGGCGGAGGTTATCTGGAAAACGAACATGTATACGAAACCGAATCAGAAGCTGCTTTTTCCAATCCTGGATAAGCGTCCTTAGTGGATGCCTTCAGGATTTTTTCTTTTCGACAGCATTTGACACCAAATTCTTCCAAAAAAAGTTGTTGCATTTTCCAATATTACACGGTACGATACAGATAATAGTTAAGCGCTTACATTGCGAGCGACCACGATTAAATCGGTTTAACAAAATCCATATCATACGTTTAATTCCACTCAAAAGAGGAGATTACCCGATTGTTATGTACGTTGTTAAACCGGTTTAATTTGTTGTTTATCGCTTTTTTAATGCTTTTTAAAGAAAGCGCTTTCCCTGATCTCCGCATACTTAAACCGGTTTAAGCTTGAATCTATCTAGGGGGTGGAAGGGAACCAATTTCCAGTTCGTGATGAGGAAGATTGAAGTACCAGATGAAAGATGGAGGGGATAAGTTTGAAAACGAATCGCATATTTATGGGCATGATGCTGATGGTGTTCGCTGTTGTTTTTGCTGCCTGCGAGAGTGCAAGCGAAGTTAGTCCAATGGCAAGCTCATCTGTTAAAGAGGCAACGACGGCTCCCGTAGCACCCGCTCCTGCAAAGACAGACGGATTCAAAGAAGCTCCTATGCTGACTAAGCTAGTGAGCGCAGGTACGTTAAAGCCAGTGGCTGAGCGTATGCCTGCCAAGGAAGATATCATGGTCGAAACCGTATCCGAGGAAATCGGCAAATACGGTGGAGATTGGAAGATGCCATGGACCGGACCGAATGACCGGTGGACAGTAGGCCAGCCTACTGAGGAAGCTCTGTTTCGTTTTAAAAAAGATGGAAGCACGATTGAACCTAATGTGGCCAAAAGTTATGAGGTCAACAAAGATTCTACAGAATTTACGATTCATTTAAGAAAAGGTATGAAATGGTCGGACGGGGTGCCGTTTACCGCCGATGACGTGCTGTTTTACTGGGAGCACATGCTGACCAAAGAAACATTTGGTAAAAAAATATATGACGCTTATTATTCCGTAGACCCTGTATCCGGAGAGAAGGCTTTGGCGACGGTTACGAAGGTAGACGACTACACGTTTAAGGTTGTACATAAGTATCCAAGCGTACAATTCCTCGAACGTGTTGCGATAGACAACAAATGGTTCTTCGCGCCGGCGCACTTCCAAAAAACGATACTCCCTGAATTTGTAGGTCAAGAGAAGGCACTTGAGATTGCGAAAAAATGGGGCTTCGAAGACGTAAAAACATTCTTAGTCGCAACAGGCTACTATTATTGGGTTAATCCGCAAATCCCGACATTGCGGGCTTGGGTGGCCAAAAATGACCCCAACAGCGATCAGTTTATTATGGAACGTAACCCCTATTACTGGAAAACGGACAAAGAGGGTAATCAGCTTCCGTATATGGATCGTATCGTTGCTACCAAAGTACAGGATCCTGCTCAACGTATTCTAGGTGCGCTCGCTGGAGATTACAATTTGCTTGACTTCGATTTTAAAGACTTCACTGTGCTCAAGGAAAATGAGAAAAAAGCAGGGTTCCGCGTTATGTCTTGGACGACGCCAAATTGGTCGAGCGCTGGCCTGCAGTTGAATCAGACGATTGCAGATCCGAATCTGCGCAAGCTGTTTCAGGATATTAGATTTAGAGAGGCACTGTCGGTTGCAGTAGATCGGAAAGAGATTTCGGAAATCGTAACGAATGGCTTGGGCGCTCCTCAGCAGGCATCGGTTCCTGAAGGGCTGGTTGGCTACCAAGCAGGATGGGCAGATCAGTGGAGTAAGTTCGATGTAAATCGAGCTAATCAGCTGCTGGATGAGATTGGCTTGACCAAACGCGATAAGAATAATTTCCGGCTCAATGCAGATGGTTCTGATTTAACTATTACGATCATTGAAGGCAGTACGAGTACAGCAAGTTTCCTGGAACTTGTCAAAAAGTATTATGAGGCAGTGGGCATTAAAGTAGACCTTAAAGTTGTGGATCAAGGAACTCATCAGGAACTCAAATATGCTAACAAAATTCCTGCGACGACTGAAAATATCTCACTGGTTAACGTAGCTTTCCGTCCGGATACGCTCGTTCCTCTGAGGGTGTTGACGCCTTGGTATGGGCATTACGGGTTGTATTCGTCTTCCAATGGCAAAGAAGGTGTCAAACCGGAAGGCGACGTAGCTTTAATTCTCGATTACTGGAACAAAGTTAAAGCGTCAACAAGTAAAGAGGAGATCGAGAAGTGGAGCAATGAGATTGTGAAGCTGCATCAGAAAAATCAATGGATTATCGGTTACGCCGGTCCTACACCTCGCCTTGTAGTAGCTTCCAATAAAATGGGCAACGTACCCAAAGACTTAGTCTATTCCGATGAATTCCGCAGCTTAGGGCACGGTCATCCCGCGCAATTTTTTATCAAACCATAAATAAGCTCTTGACGAAATAGGGGGGATCCCGAATCCCCCTGTATCGTTTAGCGGTATTCTTGAATTAAACGGAGAGGATAGGGTAGAGATGCTTCACTACATTTTAAAAAGAATCGTCTTGGTTATACCGGTTATTTTCTTTATCTCCATGATTGTTTTCTACATTATTCAGCTTCCGCCAGGTGACTATGTGTCGACTTATGCGGCTAAGATGTCGGTTGCCGGTGATGTCATGTCAGAAGCCGATATAGCTGCAATGCGAGCAAGTTTGAAATTAGACCAGCCCTGGTTTTTTCAATATTTGGCTTGGATGAGCAATATGATAACGAACTTCGACTTCGGTTATTCTTTCAGCTATAACAAGCCGGTTACTACGGTTATCTCGCAATATATGGGGTTAACGATTGTCGTCTCTTTGGTGACGATGGCATTCACATACGCAGTAGCGGTTCCGATCGGCATTTACTGCGCCGTAAAGCAATATTCGATTGGTGATTATATCTTTTCGGCTGTTGGCTTTCTTGGCATGGCAACGCCGCATTTCTTGATGGCCATTATCTTAATGTATTTGTCGTATGTTTACTTTGGCGATCCCTTATTAGGTCTCTTTTCCAGTGAGTTCGTTCATGCAGGCTGGTCGTTCGATAAGGTATTGGATTTACTCAAGCATATGATCATTCCTGTTATCGTCATTGGTTTAGCGAATACGGCAGAATTGATTCGAGTTATGAGAGGCCAGATGCTGGACGAATTGAATAAGCCGAATGTGGTGACGGCGAGAGCAAAGGGCTTATCGGAAACAAAAATATTAATCAAATATCCGACGCGCGCAGCTATGAATCCGATCGTGAGCACAATTGGTTGGTCACTGACCTCAATATTTACAGGTTCTACGATTACGGCGATTGTTCTCAATCTTCCCATCCAAGGGCCGGTCATGTATAACGCTCTCTTAGCGCAGGATATGTACTTGGCGGGTACATGGCTGTTATTTATGGCTGTTTTGACGGTTCTGGGAACATTGATTTCAGATATTTTATTGGCATGGCTCGATCCAAAAATTCGCACAGAGTTCAGAGGTATGTGACCATGAAAACGATTCCAATTATCGGAAGACAGAAGATAACGCCAATAAAAGAAGCTCCCAAAAGTGATCTTTCCCACAGCTCACAATGGAGGCTCATGTATCGTCGTTTAAAAAAGCATAAATTGGCCCGGATTAGCCTAGCGATTCTTGCATGCTTTTATGTAGCGGCCCTATTTGCACAGTTTATTGCGCCTTATGGTTTGCAAAGTTATGACAGTAAATACGTGAACGCTCCACCAGTGAAAGTGAGCTTTAAGGACGCAGATGGCCAGTTCCATTTGAGACCGTTCGTGAATGAGCTGAAATCAGGAAGAGATCCTGTGACACTCCGTAAAATATTTGTGCAGGACGAGAACGTTCGTCACCCTGTTCGTTTCTTTGTAGAAGGTGAAACCTACAGGTTTTTAGGACTGTTTTCTACAAATATTCATCTATTTGGCGTCGATGCGCCGGGACGTATCTTTTTATTCGGTACGGATGGTATGGGCAGGGATTTACTTTCCCGTGTATTTCTGGGGAGCCAAGTTTCATTAAGCATTCCTCTCATCGGCGTATCAATAAGCTTCGTTTTGGGATTATTTATCGGAGGGGTGTCCGGTTATTTCGGAGGTTGGCTAGACTCGATTATACAGCGGAGTATTGAAATTATTAGGTCTTTTCCGACGCTGCCTCTCTGGATGGCATTGTCAGCCGCCATTCCTGCCAGAGTTCCTATCGTTACGATGTATCTGTATATTGTAATCATTTTCGCCTTTATCGGGTGGACGGAATTAGCCAGGGTTGCGAGAGGAAAGTTCATCTCTTTGAAAAATGAGGAGTATGTGTTGGCAGCCAAAATTGCCGGCGTGAGTGACGCGAAAATCATTATTAGACATCTGTTACCTGGTTTTATTTCCTATTTGGTTGTGGCAACGACCTTAGCCATACCTGGCATGATTCTTGGTGAAACCGCAATGAGCTTCCTGGGGCTCGGAATACGCTCGCCTGCTACGAGTTGGGGCGTTCTGCTCCAAGAAGCACAACAGATTGAGAATGTTGCTTTGTATCCCTGGAAACTGATTCCTTTAGGTTTTGTCATTGTGACGGTTTTAACCTTTAACTTTCTCGGCGACGGATTGCGCGATGCTGCCGATCCATACAAGAAGTAATACACTCTAGTCCAAAGCGAGGGGATAATATGACATCGCAAGCTACCGTTTCACAATCTGAACGCCCCCTTCTGTCTGTCCAAGATCTCAGGATTCGCATTCAAATGGATAATGGAGAAATGAAGGCCGTTGATGGCGTTGACTTTGACATTAAAAAGGGGAAGACGCTAGGACTTGTTGGCGAGTCTGGCTGTGGGAAAAGCTTGACGAGCAGAGCAATTATTAGTATTAATCCCAAAGAGTGCGAAACCACCGGAAAGATCGTGTATCACTCCGAATCGGAGAAGGCTTTAAATCAGTTGGACTTGTTATCGTTACCTACACGGAGTAAACAAATACGTTCCATTCGTGGCAGGAAAATAGCGATGATTTTTCAAGAGCCGATGACTGCTTTTTCACCGATGTACACCATTGGCAATCAGATTATGGAAGCTATATTAATCCACCGAACGAAGAACAAAAAAGAGGCTAAAAAAATCGCGCTTGAAATGCTTGGCAAAGTCGGAATCTCGGATCAGGAGAAACGTTTTGACCAATTTCCGCATGAATTCTCCGGGGGGATGCGTCAACGGGCGATGATTTCAATGGCCTTGTCCTGCAACCCGGAATTGCTAATTGCCGACGAGCCTACTACTGCGCTTGATGTCACGATTCAAGCACAAGTGTTGGAGCTTATGAAAGAACTTCAACGTGAATTTGGTATGGCGATCCTGCTGGTCACTCATGATCTTGGGATTATTGCCGAAATGTGTGATGAAGTAGCTGTCATGTACTTGGGGAAAATAGTCGAACAGTCGACAGTGAAGGAAATTTTCAATAACCCCAAACATCCTTACACCAAAGGGCTGCTCAAATCCATGCCCAAATTATCCGGAAACAGGCATGCAAGGTTGGAATCCATCGATGGAACAGTTCCCATGGCAACCAATATGCCGCCGATGTGCGGTTTCTACGAGCGCTGTTCAGATCGAATCGAGGGTGTATGCAATAGGCAGAACGTTCCCAAAACGTATGTCTCCGATAACCATATGGTGAGATGTTTTCTCTACAAGGCTGAAGGTGAGGGAGAATAAGGATGTCTAAACCAATTTTGCAAGTAAATCAATTGAACAAGGATTTTCAGGTGAAATCCAAAAATAAGCTGTTTAGCAAACCTTCCTCCATCCGCGTGCTGAGTAATGTTTCTTTTGAGCTTTTGGAAGGAGAGACATTAAGCATTGTTGGTGAGTCGGGCTGCGGTAAAACGACATTAGGACGTTGTATTGTGAGAGGGATGGATGCAACATCCGGGCAAGTTCTCTATCATCCGGAGGGAGAGGAGCAAGTCGACTTTTTGGGATTAAGGGGAAAAGCATTCAAGAAATATCGGAAAGATATTCAAATGATTTTCCAGGACCCTTTTTCATCTCTCAGTCCTAGAATGAGCGTGTATGACATTATATCCGAACCACTTTTGGCCAATTTCAAGTTGTCGAAATCGCAATTGGATGAGAAAGTGACGTTCATCGCTGAAAAAACGGGTTTAAATGTCAGTTATCTCAAACGTTATCCTCACGCCTTCTCTGGGGGACAAAGGCAGCGGATAGCCATTGCGCGATCTCTCATTTCCCAGCCAAGACTCATTGTCTGCGACGAAGCGGTGTCGGCCTTGGATGTCTCGATTAAAGCGCAAATTATTAATTTGCTGAAGGATTTGCAAGAGCAGCTTCAAATTACTTATATCTTCATTTCTCATGACTTATCTATCGTACAAAACATATCCGATCGGGTCGCGGTTATGCACCTGGGTAAAATTGTAGAGCTGGCGCCTGTTGATTCGTTATTTACCCATCCGATGCACCCTTACACCGAAGCGCTTTTGTCAGCCGTACCAGAGCCAGATCCAGATACGAAGAAGGATCGGATTATTCTGGAAGGGGAAGTTCCTAATCCGGCTAATCCTCCAAGCGGTTGTCATTTTCACCCAAGATGCAGGTATAAAACGGACAAATGCGTGCAGCAGGAACCTGAGCTGCAAACTGTGGACAATGGCAATAACCATTTTGCTGCGTGTCACTACGCAAACCAATTAAATCTGAGAGGTGTCATTCATGAATCCTAATACGACGAATAGTTCAGCACCAAAGAAATTGATTGTTTTTCTGGATTGCGGCGACACCATTATCGATGAAGGCACTGAAATTAGAGATGACCACGATATTGTCATTCAAGCTAATGTGATTCCAGGAGCCGATGTCATGGTAAAAACGCTGGCCGAACGAGGGTATACATTAGCGATTGTAGCCGACGGCAATGCGCAATCCTTCAAAAATATTTTGACGCAAAATGGCTTGTACGATTATTTTACGACGATGGTGTATTCAGAGACGGTTAAAGCCTCCAAGCCAAGTCCTCGGATGTTCAAAGCAGCGATTGGCGCATTGGATCTCAGCGAGCAGGATTGCTACCGTATTGTCATGGTCGGCAACAACTTGAGCAGGGATGTCAAAGGGGCTAACCAAATGGGAATCACGAGTGTCTTCTTGAGCTGGACGCCACGTTATCCGAAGCTGCACGCAGACGAAAGCGAAATCCCTCAATATACAATTAGTCACCCATTAGAGTTAATTGAATTAGTCGAGCAGCTCAATGACAAATTAGCATAAATGGATGGTTTTCTGAAGGGATGTTAATAAGGATATGGCTAAAATAGATGACGTTGCCAAATTAGCTCAAGTTTCGAAGGGAACTGTTTCCAATGTTTTTAGCCAAAAGAGGCCTACAAGTAATGAAGTGAAAGAGCGAGTATTACGTATTTCCAAGCAGCTGAATTATGTGCCGAATCATATCGCACGCAGCTTGGTGACGAAGAAAACGATGGCGATCGGGTTAACAATTCCGCATGGTAACTTCTTATTTAGCGCATTTCATACGCAATTTATCAATGGTGTCATACTCGAAGCTTCTTATTACGGATACCGGGTGCTGCTTGATATGATTCCTTTGCAAAAGGTTCAAACCCCTTTCTTATCTAGTTATCCAATCGATGGGGCTGTTGTCATGCGACCAACTACCAATGATGAGCGAATACATCTGTTGGCTTCGGAAAATATTCCATTTGTAACGGTTGGCAGGGTAATGAATTCTACGGTTCTTAATGCTTATAGTGTGGATAACGACAATCAAGCGGTTAGTTATCATATTTGTAAATATTTGATTGAAAAAGGTCACCGGAATATCATGTTTTTAAATGCCAACGAGTTAATGACGGTATCCATTGATAGAAAAGAGGGCTTCATCAAAGCGATGGAAGATCACCATCTTCACGTAGAAGAGCACATGATCCATCATAAGCCCGATTTAAGTTCAAACGTATACATGGATTATGGCTACGAGGAAACGATGACTACTTTAGGTAAGCTTGGGAAAGGGGTAACCGCGATCATTGCGGATGATGACCGCGCGGCCTTCAGTGCCATCAATGCAATGAAAGATCTTAATCTCAAAGTCGCTGAAGATGTTTCAGTCTTCGTTATCTGTGGTGATCTTTCCATGATGGTTCAATCAAACCCGTCTCTAACCAGTATGGATTTGCAGCCTTCGGAATTAGGTGCTCAATCCGTCAGATTGTTAATGAAACAATTAGGCGTGCTGCCTAATGACTTCCAAAGAAATGTCATTATTCAAAGTAAAATAGTTGAAAGAAATTCTTGCTCCACGCTGGGAAACTTGGTTAAATGAATAAAAGGTCTGCTCCGAAACGGGGGCAGACCTTTTATTCATTCGTAGGGAATCTTCCGACTAGTCCGTATAGTTCAGTGGCTTTGCGTGATGTTAATGTTATATTTCGTGACATTAAAGTATTGACACATTCGCAGAGAAAAGTTTATAATCCCATTATAAAAACAACTAAAAACAATTAAAATCAATTTAATTAAGTTGTTTTTATGTTTGTTACTGAATGAAAACGATGTGGGGGGGATCATTGATCGGTTAGTCGATCAGCGAAAACGGCGTTTTGCATCCAGACCATACAAAATTAAAGTAGAGAGAAGCGTGTGTCCTATCGGAAGGAACAGATTATAACCAGGAGAGGAATCGGAACAATGAAAAAATTAACTAGAGGTTTAGTCGTTGCGGTTGCATTAGTTTCTTTATTATCGGCATGTGGTAAATCCGCAACCATCCAAGAGTCGACACCTGGAGCAGTCGCAAGTCCTGCTGGAACAAGCAGTATAGATTCAACCAGTAAGGAATTGACGGTGTATACGGCACTGGAAGATGATGCGATCAAGAACTATCTAGCTAGTTACAAGAAGAAATATCCTGATATTAAACTTAACATTGTCCGAGATTCGACGGGGGTAATCACGGCTAAGCTGCTGGCCGAGAAAGATAATCCGCAAGCAGATATTGTGTGGGGATTAGCGGCAACAAGCTTACTGGTGCTAGATCAGAACAATCAGTTAGAACCTTATGCTCCGCAAGGGGTAGATCGCATACTGCCTGAATTTAAAGATAAAAATGCACCGGCGCATTGGGTAGGTATCGATGCTTGGGAAACGGCTTTCATCGTCAACAAAACAGAGATGGCTAAGCGTAAATTGCCAATTCCTGAATCATACGCCGATTTAATTAAGCCGGAGTATAGAGGGCTTATTACCATGCCTAACCCCTCTTCCTCAGGCACAGGCTTCTTGACGGTATCCGGATTGATCCAATTGGAGGGCCAAGATAAGGCTTGGAACTATATGAACAAACTGCATGACAATGTTGCTATGTATGTTCACTCCGGGTCGAAGCCGGCCAAGTTGGCGGGGACAGGCGAGTACCCAATCGGCATTTCTTTTGGATATCGCGGCTTGCAAGAGAAAAAGAACGGTTCCCCGGTCGAGGTTGTGTTCCCGAAGGAAGGCTCCGGGTGGGATGTAGAAGCCAATGCACTTATTAAGAAAAAAACGATTAAACAAGTTTCTCAGCAGTTCCTGGACTGGGCAATTACAGATGAAGCTATGAAAGAATACAACAAAAATTATGCCATCTTGGCTACCAAAACCGACAATTCGCAGCTTCCTGAAGGCTACAAAGTGGACCCGATGAAACAATTGATCAAAAATGATCTCAACGATATTGCGAAGAATCGGGCAAGTATTCTGGCTGAATGGGATCAACGTTATAACACGAAGAGCGAGCCGAAATAACCCGCCATCAAGTTAATGAAACGGCTGCTGTCCGGATCTGCCTGGGTCAGCAGTCGCTTCCTTCTCAAATCTAAGTTCAAGGAGGCAGCTTATGCCAGAAGCCTATTTATCCATTCAAGGTGTGAACAAAACATTTGACTCCTTTACAGCGCTTAGAGAAATAAATATTGATATTAAAAAGAATGAATTCATTTGCTTGCTTGGCCCAAGCGGCTGTGGCAAAACAACCTTGCTGCGCATTATCGCCGGTCTTGAGAAACCGACGCGCGGGCGAATCACGGTTGGAGGCAAGGACATCACAGATTTGCCGCCATCCAAACGAAACTTCGGCATGGTTTTTCAATCTTACGCTTTATTTCCAAATTTAACGGCTGCTCAGAATGTGGCTTACGGCTTGCAGGGGAGGAAACTTACGAAGAAGGAAATCAGCGACAAAGTAAGCGAGGCGCTTTCACTAGTCGATTTACTACATTTGAAAGAACGTTATCCATCCCAGCTTTCAGGAGGCCAACAGCAACGCGTTGCACTTGCCAGAGCCGTTGTATTATCGCCTGATTTTCTCTTGCTGGATGAACCATTATCAGCGTTAGATGCCAAAGTTAGGACCAAACTGCGTGAAGAAATTTGCAGCTTGCAAGAAAAGTTGGGGATTACAACCATTATGGTAACGCATGATCAAGAAGAGGCATTGACCATGGCGGATCGGATTGTCGTTATGAATAATGCTGAAATTATGCAAGTGGGGAGTCCTCAGCAAGTGTATGATCAACCGGAATCGCCTTTTGTAGCGGATTTTATAGGTTCGATTAATTTCTTGGCCTACGGGCCTCGCAAAGGAAACTTGCCGCTCACCAATTTTGCCGTCAGACCCGAACATATTCGTATTTCTTCTTCAGGTTCAGGATACCAAGCTGTTGTTAAGCACATGGAGTTTAGAGGTCCGTTTTATAGATTGATTTTGCAGCCCATTCGTGAGCTGAAAGATCTGCTAGGAAATCAGCTGCTTTCCGTGGATGTCTCTGCACAACATGCACACAAGTTAAACTTGATGAAGTTCGCTGAAGTGTCTGTTGAGTTTCCGCAAGAGAGAGTCATTACCTTTACACCGGATGATGTGGTGATCGCGTGATGGAGAAGCAAAGCGCTGCCTGGACGCCGTCTGTTCGTCGAAACTGGGGAGAAATCCTCAATTTGCAAAATTTCCTAATCGTCGTACTCGTTATTACATTGTCGTTTACGATTTTAGTACCGCTCTGTTTGCTGTTCAGTAAAGCTTTTTTCAATACGAATGCAGAATTCATCGGGATCCAGAATTTCATCAAGTATTTTACGACACCTTCCTTGGCGCAATCCTTATGGAATACGGTATGGGTTTCATTGCTTTCTACTGGTATTGCCGTGACCTTGGCATTCCTATATGCGTATGGGATTAGCCGGACGGCGATTCGAGGTAAAGCCTACTTGCATTATGTCGCCATGCTGCCGCTTTTTGAGCCGACCATGATGCACGGAATTGCTTTAACGTATCTGTTTGGCAATCAAGGGATATTGACATCCGGTTTTTTCGGATTATTGCCCGGTATTCGTATTCCGATTTACGGTCCTGTGGGAATTGTTATTTCTGAAGTTATTTATTTGTTTCCGCAAGCGTTCCTCATTTTTATTACCGCATTATCCATCACGGATCAACGGCTGTATGAAGCGGCGGAGACATTAGGGGCAAGTAAGGTAAGAATGTTCCTGACAGTTACCCTGCCTTCGGTCAAATATGGATTAATCAGTGCAATCTTCGTATGTTTCACGGCTTGTTTTACGGATTTCGGGGCGCCACAAGCCATTGGCGGTAAATTCAACGTACTGGCCACGGATATATATAAGCAAGTCATCGGACAGCAAAATATGTCAATGGGCGCTACAGTGGGCATTTTGTTAACCATTCCGGCAATCATCGCTTTTGTTGTTGACCGAATGGTCGAGAGAAAACAGCGTTCCATGCTTTCTTCCAAATCAACTCCCTATCGGATAGCCGGGGGGAAAGCTCGAGACACCATCTTTCAATTGTTCGGAGTAGTCATTTCGATTTTGATTCTCATTCCATTAATAACAATCGCATGTGCTTCGTTAATTAAAGTTTGGCCTTATAACTTAAATTTCAGCTTCAAACATTATGATTTCTCCGGTGTCGCAGGCTCAGGACTTGATCCGTTCTGGACCAGTTTGCAGGTGTCGTTTTTTACAGCAATCGTTGGGACCATCGTCACGTTTTTATTCGCCTATCTCATTGAGAAATCGCGTCATTTGAACGGACTTAGGCAGATTGGCTATTTTCTGTCGGTACTACCGCTAGCGCTGCCAGGGATGGTCATAGGTTTGGCTTACATTTTCTTCTTTAATAATCCGAACAATCCCATGAACTGGATTTATGGATCGATGATTATCCTTGTACTCGCCAATATCACTCATTTCTATGGCGTGCCGTTCATCACGGCGACGACAGCCTTGAAGAAGCTGGATAAAGAATTCGAGCTCGTTTCAGAATCGATGCGTGTGCCATTTTACAAAACATTGCTGAAAGTCACGGTTCCTATGTGTCTACCGGCAATCATAGAAATTGCCATGTACCTCTTTGTCAACTCCATGGTTACGGTTTCTGCTGTAGTATTTCTGCGGTCAGCGGATTTGAACTTAGCAGCAGTAGCGCTGGTGAGCATGGAGGATGCAGGTGATGTAGCAGCAGCGGCAGCTATGGCGGTGCTCATCGTGATTACGAATATTATCGTAAGACTGCTGTACACGCTTCTTTCCAAAAAAGTAAGAAAGAAAACGGAAGCTTGGCAAATTCGAAAGTAGCCGCTATGAACAAACAATGAGGCAGTTGTGCAAGGAGGTTCACGTTCGTGTCACTTATCGGGGAAGAACGTAAGGAGTATATCCTTAATCAGATCAATGCCGAAGGCAAAGTGATTACCAATGAGCTTGTCGAGGTGCTCCAGGTTTCTTCGGAGACTGTACGCAGGTATTTGGAGGACCTTGAAGAGGCTAACAAGCTGAAGCGGGTCTACGGCGGAGCGGTGAAAGTGAATCGTTCCCGGGAAGAACCCTCCCATTTGAACAGAAAAGTACTGAATGTGGAGGAGAAACGTAAAATAGGCAAATGGGCTGCAGCTCTTGTCCAGGACAATGAAGTGATTTTTATCGATGATGGCTCGACGACAATGCAGATGATCGAACACTTGCTTGATAAGCAAAATCTCACGATCTTGACAAACTCCATTCCTGCACTTCATTCGCTAATTGAGTATAAGAACAGGGAGTTGTACTCCGGGGAAATTTTTTTTATCGGAGGCAAAGTAAGCTCTTTGCAATCCAGGGTTGTTGGCTCATTGGCGGAGAAAATGGTGGAGTACTTCTACGCGGACAAAGCGTTTATCTCCATCGATGGGATGATGATTGACAAAGGGATCACCTCTTTTGATGAAAAACGTGGTCAATTAGCGAAGAAGATGATGGAACATGCCAAAGTGAGCATTGTGGTATCCGATCACTCCAAAATAGGCATGGTGCAATTTTATAAAATGGCGGATTTGCGGGATATCGATGTCATTGTCAGCAATGTTCCTGCACCGGAAGAATGGGAAGTTGAACTGGAAGAAATGCATGTCGAGTGGATAACATCAGAATGAATATCGATTTACGAACTATGAGAGGAATGGTTATGATGCCGAAAAATTATGAAGGTCATATTCAAGCTGTTATTTTTGATTGGGCAGGGACGATGGTTGATTATGGATGTTTTGCGCCACTGGACGTATTCCTGCGGATATTTGAGAAACGGGGCATTGCCATTACAGCTGAAGAAGCACGCGGTCCGATGGGACTATTGAAGTGGGATCATATCCATACCCTATGCAGCATTCCAAGAATCGCTCAGTTGTGGAAAGATAAATTCGGGGCTCTGCCGACGAATGCGGATGTGGATGACCTGTATGCCGATTTCGAACCTTTGCTATTTGAAATTTTACCGAATTATACGGATCCGATCCCTGGCGCGCTGGACTTAGTGAAGGAACTGCGAAACAGAGGACTGAAAATTGGCTCTACAACTGGATATACGGCGGAAATGATGGAAGTGGTGAGCCGGGAGGCCAAGTTGAAAGGGTATGAGCCGGATTCCTTGGTTACTCCTTCCGAAGTGAAAGCCGGGCGGCCGTATCCGTGGATGTGTTACGCGAATGCAGCGAATTTAGGGGTTTATCCGTTCCAGGCGATTGTCAAAGTAGGCGATACGGTCAGCGATATTCAAGAGGGTGTTAATGCCGGGGCTTGGAGTGTTGGGGTTGTAAAAGGTGGAAGCGAGCTCGGTCTTACCGAGGCGGAAGTCAATACGATGCCAGCTGCGGAATTGGCAGCGAAAATGGCCGTTGTCGAAGAACGGTTCCGTCAAGCTGGGGCCGATTATGTGATTCCGACGATCGGCGATCTTGTGAAAGTCATTGACGATATTAACGCCCGGTTAGCAAAAAGCGGACAATAGATGAATAAAACGAAGGAGGACGTAACGATGAATATTGATTTGATTGAGGATAACCCGTATTTGCTTTTGACGCCTGGCCCCCTCTCGACGAGCAAAAGGGTAAAAGCGGCGATGCTGAAAGACTGGTGTACATGGGATGATGATTATAATCGAATTGTGCAGGATATTCGCACTAAACTTGTCCAATTAGCAACCAAGGAGACTTCGCTTTATACCTCCGTTCTTATGCAGGGCAGCGGTTCATTTTGTGTAGAATCGGTCATCGGAAGCGTTATTCCACAGGATGGCAAAATTCTGGTTATGGCAAATGGCGCTTATGGCCAACGGATGGCCCAAATGGCGAAAATGCTGAATATTCCGCTCGTTCTCTTGGATAACGGGGAGGTTCATCCTCCAGATTTGGATCAACTGGAATATACGCTGCGCAAAGAAACGGATATTACACATGTAGCTGTTGTTCATTGCGAGACGACGACAGGCATGTTGAACCAGATAGAAGCTGTTGGCCGCATCGTCAAAAAATATAACAAAACTTATATCGTAGATGCCATGAGCTCCTTCGGCGGAATTCCATTGGATATCGCGGAACTACAAATCGATTTCTTGATCAGCAGCGCTAACAAATGTATTCAGGGTGTTCCCGGATTCGGTTTTATTATCGCCAAAATTGATAAAATGAAAAAGTGCGCCGGATGGGCGCGTTCCCATTCCCTCGATTTGTTTGACCAGTGGGATAAAATGGAGAACTACAATGGCAAATGGCGTTTTACATCGCCAACTCACGTTGTCCGTGCTTTCTATGAAGCATTGAAAGAACTGGCCGATGAAGGTGGCGTTGTCGCCAGATACAATCGTTACAAAACAAGCCAACGGGCACTCGTCAAAGGAATGAAGGTCCTCGGTTTTGAGACCTTGCTGCCGGAAGCGCTGCAATCGCCGATCATCACTTCCTTCCTGTATCCGGAAAGCGATGAGTTCCAGTTCCAAACGTTATATGAGAAGTTGAAGCGCAGAGGTTTTGTGATTTATCCGGGGAAAATTACGAACGCCAACACGTTCCGAATCGGCAACATCGGTGAAGTGGAAGCGGCTGATATGATTCGTCTTGTGGATGCCATACAGCAAGAACAATTTTGGACATAGGCGAAGGAGAGGCGAGAGTATGATTATTGGTGTGCCGAAGGAAATTAAAAATAATGAAAATCGAGTTGGGATTACACCTGCGGGTGTGGCCACTTTTAAACATTACGGACATGAGGTTTGGATTGAAGCCGGCGCTGGTTTGGGGAGCGGCTTTGAGGATGAGGAATATATGACAGCAGGCGCCATAATCGTACCTACAGCTGCGGATGCTTGGTCGGCGGAGATGGTGCTGAAAGTAAAAGAGCCCCTGGCAGAGGAGTATGGGTTTTTCCGGGAAGGTTTGATTCTGTTCACTTATTTGCATCTAGCGGCAGAATCCGAGTTGACCCGGGCGTTAACGGACAAGAAAGTCGTCGCGATCGCATATGAAACGATTCAACTAAATAACGGTTCCCTTCCGCTTCTGACCCCGATGAGTGAAGTAGCCGGCAGAATGTCTATTCAAATCGGCGCACAGTTTTTGGAAAAGTCCAAGGGTGGAAAAGGTATTCTTCTTGGCGGTGTTCCTGGGGTAGCGCCAGCTGAAGTCGTCATTATCGGCGGGGGCGTGGTGGGGACGCAAGCAGCGAAAATGGCGGTAGGTCTAGGAGCGAGCGTTACGCTGCTGGATGTAAATCCAGAGCGGCTGCGCCAATTGGATGATCAATTCCAAGGACGGCTGCGCACGTTGATGTCGCATGGCAGCAATATTGCCGAGGCGGTTAAGAAAGCGGATCTGCTGATCGGCGCCGTGTTGATCCCGGGCAGCCGGGCACCGCGTCTGGTAACCGAAGCTGCCGTCAAAACGATGAAACCGGGTTCCGTTATTGTGGACGTAGCTATTGATCAAGGCGGCTCGATAGAGACTATCGACCGTATTACGACACACAGCAATCCGACCTACGTGAAACATGGTGTTGTGCATTATGCAGTTGCCAATATGCCTGGCGCGGTCGCACAGACATCTACAGTTGCTTTAACGAACGTGACCGTAGGTTATGGCTTGCAAATTGCCAATAAAGGCTATCGAGAAGCCGGGTTGCAGCATCAAGATTTAGCCAAAGGATTTAATACGATTCAAGGGAAAGTCACGTATAAAGCTGTTGCTGAAGCTCATGGTTATCCTTACGTTGAAATTGACGCGGTACTAAACGGTCTTCCCGTATCTGTATAACAAGTCCCGCACTATAGACGGGGGCATGTTGAGAGGAGAAACACAGTGTTGATATCTCCCTTTGTTATTAAGTTAGGCATTGCTCTATTTCTTGGCATGTTAATCGGCATTGATCGCCAATTGAAACATAAGCCAGTAGGCATGAAAACAAACATGGTTATTGCTGTTGCCAGCTGCTTAATTACGATGGTTTCGATTGAATCCGTAAGCCGATTTTCTATTCCAGGTCATACCAACATGGACCCCATGCGGCTTGCTGCACAAATTATCAGCGGCGTCGGTTTCTTGGGCGCAGGCGTCATTTTAAGAAAAAACAATGATGAAATTTCCGGTTTAACGACAGCCTCTATGGTGTGGTCAGCATCTGCGCTTGGGATTGCAACCGGTGCTGGATATTATATGCAGGCATTCGTAGCCGTCATTTTCATCATTTTTTCTGTGAATTTTTTCCCAATTATGATTAAGTGGATCGGCCCCCGCTCTCTCAAACAACGATATTTGGAAGTACGAATCATCTGTCATGAAAGTCAGGATCCCAACCGGATTTTCAAAAGGTTAAAAGAGCTAAACATTCAGATTGAACGCGTGAAAGTAAAGGATGTAGAAGGCAGCTCTAATCAAATGGAATTAAAGCTGCTAACGTATGAAAAAGTGCAGGCAACGGATATCTATGCTTCGTTGAAATCAGTTGAGCATGTTACTTTTGTGGAAGTTGAAAGCAGATAACCGTATGGCGGAACGGAAAAACCCCAGTCCTATTTCGGAGGACTGGGGTTTATTTCGTTTATTCCGGTGAGGAGATCCCGGCCCAAGGGACCGGGCTGCACTCCATCGACCTTCCTACGGGCATATATATAGCCCCATCAACATCAACAATTTGTGAGATAATTTGACTTGGCAGTAGATTCCGACCGTCAAGCACATAAGGCCGACGCATAAGGTGAAGCAGGTAAGGCCAATCGAGTTCAGCAAACTGTGGCCATTCCGTCATGATCATGATAGCATCGGCCTGGGCTGCTGCTGCATAAGGGGAATCCATCACCTGAACGGTTTTGGCTCCAACTTGTCTGACGACAGGATCGAAGGCTTGAACCTCGATGCCATGGCGTTCACACTGAGCTAATAAGGTTAGAAATGGCGCGTCGCGAACATCATTGGTATTAGGCTTGAATGAGATGCCTAATACGCAGAGACGCTTGCCTAAAGGATTGCCCCAAAGCGAGATAAGTTTGGCGATCATCCTTGGAATGCGCTGGTCATTGACTTTGGCGACTGCTTCCAAAATCGGAAGCGAGCTGCCGATCAGCTTCCCGGTCGTCAGCAGGGACTGCAAATCTTTGGAAAAGCAGGAGCCTCCATAACCAACGCCTGCCGACAGGAACTCAGGCCCGATGCGATGATCGGCGCCAACTCCGCTCATGACATGGCGGATATCTGCGCCATAGCCTTCACACACATCGGACATCATGTTCGCGAATGAGATTTTCATCGCAAGAAAGGCGTTCGATGCATATTTGATAAGTTCAGCGCTGCGCCTGTCGCAAACATGTACAGGAGCCTCGATCCCCTCATATAATTGGCGAAGCAGGGATTCGGCTTGCAGCGTTTTACAACCGAATACGATGCGATCGGGTTGCATGAAGTCTTTGAAGGCGCTGCCTTGCCTTAAAAATTCAGGGTTAAAGGCGACTTCTGTATGAAGACCAGCCGCCAGCAAAGTAGCTTCCAGTTCATCGCAGGTGCCTACAGGTACAGTGCTTTTTATGATCACAAGGGGAGGACAGGTGCCGGCTTGCATCAAGTGAGACAGCACTTCATGCACATGACCTAGATCCGTATGACCGTCTGATCGTGTAGGCGTGCCTACGGCAATCATCAAAGCGTCCGTGTCCGATGAGGCTCGGGCGAGATCTGTTTCAAAGCTCAATAACCCTTTGGCATAGACATCGGCCAGCTCTGGCTCCAGTTGAGGTTCCCATACGGTCAGCTTATTTTCCTTCAGCCCGCGAATGACGGGCTCACGGTCAACAGCAATGACTTCGTGCCCCAGTTTCGCAAAGCACACAGCAGCAACCAAGCCCACATATCCTGTTCCGACTAATGTTATTCGCATGGATGTCCCCTCCTTTAAGCTGTATAGAATCCCAGTTTACTTCCAATTCGGCGAGCATCGATAATTTGTTCGTAGTCCTCCAGCAATCTGTCAAAGATAGCGTCCCATGAGCGTCCAAGGGCAAAACCTCTTGCTGCTTTTCGGAAATCTGCCCATTGTTCCGGGGCATTGATGAATGCGTCAATAGCTTGAATGAATGATTCGGGCTGGCGGGGCTCACATAAAGTTCCCGTCTGTCCAGGAACAATCATATCCCGCACGCCACCGCTATTTGCGGCAATAACGGGAAGGCCGGAAGCCATTGCCTCTTGGACGACATTGCCGAATGTTTCGGTACTGGAAGGGAAGAAGAAGAGATCGGATGAGGCATAGATTTCTGCGAGTTCTTCCCCTTGCTTGTAACCGGCAAATGTCACATTGTTCGGAGCTTGCTCGCGCAGCTCCTCCAGTTGCGGTCCGTCTCCTACGATGAGCCAGTGAACACGCTCTTTCAGCGAATCAGGCAAAGTACGCATGACGGCCGATAAGGTATCTATATCTTTCTCCGGGGCGATGCGCCCTACATAGAGGAGGAGGTAAGGGGCTGTAATTCCATATCGCTCGCGAACTGCGTTCGTGTGCTTATCGGGGGTGTAGAGCGCACAATCAACACCTCTGGACCACAAAAGCATGCGGTCAAAGCCTTGTGCATGCAGGTGCTGCATCGTATCGGTCGAAGGGACGAAAGTGGCGTCACAGGATTGGTGAAACCACTTCATGTATGTCCAATACAACGGAACGGCTCTTTTCATTCGATAGTAGGTTAAATAGCGATCAAAGTGGGTGTGATAGGAGGCTACGTGCGAAATCCGATGCTTGCGGGCATAGTGGAGACCGCACAAACCGATGTTAAACGGAGTTGCCATATGGAGCAGATGGGGACGGAAGCGGTCAAGCTCAGAACGCAGAGAAATAATGTTGGGCAAGGCAATCCGGCATTCGGGGTAGAGAAAAAAAGGAACGGACGGTACGGGGCGAATCAGTTCGGAGTAAGCCATTTCATCGGTGCATTTCGGCGTGAACACGAGGTGATCAACACCACGACGATTTAAATAATCCGTAAGACGTCCTAACGTGAGTGCAACGCCATTCATTTGAGGAACGTAGGTATCGGTAAACAACGCGAGGCGCATAAGAATCCCTCCTGTAGTTCCTAGATGCCTTAAGGGTAACATTCGATTATTTGTGGAACGTTAACCGCATGTTAATTCTTTTTTAAAACAGCAAGGGCTTGATTACGGGCGTAGAACCCTCATTTTGTCGAAAATCAATGGTGAAAGGGTAGCAGAAATCGACATACAGCAATGAGAGATTTGGAATATGATAGAAAGGAAGGCAGAGTTCACTCGTAGAAGGGGCTGATCGTTGTGGGCAAAATACAAATATCCTCAAAAGGGATCGAAAAAACGCTTCGTAAATTTGATTATTTGCAGGCGATTTCCGAATATATTTGGAACGGCTTCGATGCGCAAGCTACAGTGGTAGACGTTAAACTTCATTTAAATGTGCTCGGCGGTGTTGACCATATCGTGATCTCGGATAATGGTTACGGGATTGATCGGCGTGAATTGGAACGGAAATTCACACCTTTTTTTGAGTCGGAGAAGCAGATAGATCCAGAGAAGCGGTCAAGAACTACATCGGCGATGCACGGTAAAAATGGGATCGGCCGATTAACCTTTCATCGCTTTGCTTCCGATGCGACATGGAAAACGACCTATACAGACGGCTTGTTGAAAAATACGTATACCATTCAAATTGGCGCGAACACTTTGGATGATTACAAGGTTTCGAGCATCAAATTGACGGATGGAGAGCCAGGAACGAGTGTAACTTTTCATACTATTGTGCAGGACTTCATCCTTGAGGATTTGTCGGCCTATCTCTGCAAGGAATTTGGCTGGTTTCTGGAGCTTCATGCGGACAAAGATTTCGATCTTCGCCTGGATGGCCAATCTCTGGATTATTCAAGTCTGATTGGGGAAAAAGAGTGCTTTGACCTCGTTCATGCTGGCAGCCAAACAGCCTTTGAAGTTAAGTTCATCCGGTGGCAGGACCGCATCAACCACGAATATTCCAAGCTGTATTTCATCGACTCCCATTTGGACGAAAAGTATAAACAACCGACCACCTTTAATAATAAAGGGGACTCCTTTTACCATAGTGTCTATATTCAAAGCAAACTGTTCGACTACTTTGATTTTGAGAGCGATGATCAAAGCGGCCAGCTCGAAGCAGCTTTTGGTGTGAGCAAGAAAAGCGATGCTTTCCAATTTCTGCTGGAAGAAATCAATGCGTTTATTAAGCAGAAAAGAAAGCCTTATTTAGAAATACTGTCTGACCATGTCATTCAAGAGTTTGCGGAAGCGAAGGCTTTTCCGGATTTCACGGACGGTCCTGAGGACACGATGAAGAAAAATGAGCTGGAATCCGTCATTCGGGAGCTCTGTCAGCTGGAACCCCGAGTGTTCGCTAGATTAAATGTGGAACAGAAGAAATTAATGGCTCATCTGATTCATTTGGCGATGGGCTCGGCAGAACGGAAGCGTTTGTTGGAGGCTTTGTAAGTGACTTCATGGAGAAGGACACGCATTGACAGTCACCCTAGCGAATTTCTCGCTAGGGTTTTAAACATTTTATGACCGCTGCCGATTCCGGTACTCCGAAGGAGAGATGCCATAATACAGCGTGAATTGCTTGCTGAAATGGTGGATAGAGGAGTATCCCAGATCTTCAGCGATGTCAGTGACCGATCGTGCGCTCTCTTTTAATGCGGCAGCGGCTTGCTTCATGATAACGGAAGTCCAGTAGGCCTTGGGCGACATGCCTGTGGCCTGTTTGAACAGTTGATGAAATTGTGTTTTCTTCAGCTTGCATTGTTCCAGCCAGGATTCATAACTCGACCCCATATAGGCTTTCTGGTGAATATTATCGAGTAGAGGCTTGATTCGGAAATCAATGAACGGCATGTAGGTATGCAGTTGAACAATTTTTAGCAGCAAGGCTTGGAGCAGGGTTCTGCTTATAGCGTCAGAGTAGGGGGCAGCATTCTGATGCTGTTCTACGACTAAGGCGAATAGGTCGGTAATGGCGCTTTGATGCTGGAAATGTAGCAAATTAGGCAAGCTATCCAAGTCAGAATTGGGCTCTATAGCCGTCAACATGTGAGGATCGAAGTCGGTTTCTTTCCAAACAAGATGTTTTTGCCCGGCGTCCGGGCGCATAACCCATAAGTCGCAATAAATGTTATAGGTCGATAGCGCGTGTGCGGCATCAGAATGAAAGGAATGCTGGAGCTTAGGCGGAAAATAGAGCAGATCACCTTTGGCTATGGCGAATGTTCCTGTCGGAAGGGTAACGGCTCCTTTGCCGCCGGTCACGAGGTGGAAGGCATAACAATAACCTAAACGGAAAGATTCGCTGCCATTTTTCTTGTAAGGAAAGCGGTAGTGGTGGGCGGTTCTTATAGATGGATTCATCGCTGTCAAAATCGGCATCGGACAGTCTCCCTTTGCTAGCAGGTTCTCATCTCATTGTATGTCATAATGTTCAGGTTGAAAAGAAATAACCGGAAGAATTGATCAATCCTTGAACAGCCGGATAAATACGTTTTAACTCAAAGATGCTAAATTTATAAGTGTAGATCAACTTTGAGGAGGAATGAACACAATGAACGTGAACCAAATTGGCGGAAGTTTGAGCAAAGAGCAAGTCGACTTTTATAACACAGAAGGCTATCTCGTAATTCCCAATTTGCTTCAGGAAGAAGATCTCGCGCAGGCCATTGAAGCGATGACGACGAAGGTCTCGGCCATTGCGGAAGAGCTTATGCAGGCAGGGCTCATTCAGGACAAATTAGAAGATCGCCCTTTTAAATATCGTTTGGCGGAATTGTTCAAAGATTTGACGGCGGAGCATTTCCTGAAATATGGGCGCAGCTGGAGAGACAGGATTCCTGGTTATTTTCACTTAATGAGCAATCCCAAAATTTTGAATGCGGTTGAATCGCTAATCGGCGGCGAGCTGTTTTCCAATCCGGTCTATAACACGCGACCCAAAATACCAAAGGTTGCCGCAGGCGCAGTACCTTGGCACCAAGATAAATCCTATTGGCCCGATGCCAATTCCAATCCCGTGATTACGGTGTGGATTCCGCTTGTTGATGCAAATGAGATTAACGGTTGTCTGCATATTAAACCGCGCACGCACCGTAAGCGCTTACTGAAGTGGCACCGGGAAGAGGATACAGGAACAGGCTACACGGCTTTGCGCGAAAGCCAATTGGGCAAAACAGAGACTGTCGTTCTACCGGTCTCCGCAGGAAGCGCAATCCTGTTTAATGACCGTTGTCTGCACATGTCAACGCCTAATTTATCCGATGAGGTGCGTTGGAGTGTAGACCTGCGCTATCAGCCTACGGATCAAGACCCGATGCCGGGGCATGGAGCGGGATTCCTGGCGAGAAGTTACCAATATCCTGATCGCGTTGCGAACTTGGAGGATTGGCTGGAGAATCGGATGGAGCATATCCCCGTCACACCGGCTTAATCTGTTGGGCGGGATCGATTTTATCTGGGGATTTTTGGTCGATTTTTAAGTGATGCTGTCCCTAAAATAAGGAGTTGGCTCTTGCTGAGCCGCTCCTTTTTGTGCATTCGACATTATCCATGAAATGGAAAATCACTTTTTACCCTTTTATGGAAAGGAAAATGCTTAAGAACATAGAATTGTTACTAAAAACACATGCGTTATTGATAGGGTGAGGACTAACAACATGGATAATAGGGTAGAGAGTAAACCAATACCGACAAATTGGATGCAGCAAATTAACCAACTATTCGACCTTTGCTTTCACCATACAAATGCCAGCATTGCAGTTATTGATCTTCAAAATCATATTTTGCAGGTGAACAAAGCGTATGAAGAGATGTATGGCTGGACGAATGATGAGGTTTTTGAAAAGTGTTTAAAGACGGTTCCCTCATACGAAGTTGACCGAGTAACAAATATCCATTCCCGTGTGATTTATCATGACCAGGCTGAATGTTATGAGACGCATAAACTTCGCAAAAATGGCGATTCTTTTTTTGCCAGCATGACCATATCCCCACTGAAGGATAGCGAAGGCCGCATTTTTGCGCTAGTGGAAGTAGCAAGAGACATTTCCAGTCGTAAAATGGAAGCTGTGAAGCTGAAAGAAAGCGAAGAACGCTATCGCAATTTGGTCGAACACTCACCGGAGCCGATTATTGTATACACGGAATCTGTTATCGTCTATGCAAACCCTGCCGCATTAAAGCTCGTAGGTGCAGAAAGTGAACATCAGGTGCGAGGGAAGTTAGCCATAGCATTTATTCATCCGGATGAAAGAGACGAGCTTCAAGCGCAGGTGGAGGATTTACTGAAAACCAAGAAGCCTACGGATATTATTGAAAAGAAGTTGGTCAGGCTGGACAACCAACTGATTAATGTCGAAATCAGAGCCGTTCCGGTTGAGTATTTGGGCAAACCATCGGTTCAATTACTGTGTAGAGATACGACGCATAAAAAAGTGATGGAAAGCATCGTTCGCGAACGGGATGAAGAGTATAGGCGCATGATTAAATTGCTCCCTGAGCCAATCGTTGTGCATCAGGAAGGCATCATTTGTTATATCAATGATATCGGATTGAAGCTGTTAGGGGCAGTAAAGCAGAATGAAGTTATAGGTAAAAGCGTACTTGAGTTCATACATCCCGATTTTCATGAGATTTTTAAAGAGAGAGTCAAGTCCGTTGAGTTCGTCGATCAATATATCCCATTTATTGAACTGAATCTGTTAGGTCTGCACGGAGATCGCATTGCCATTGAGGCTTCATCTGTCGTGCTTCATAAATATTTGGAACGTCCTGTTATCCAGACGGTGCTAAGAGATATCACCGAACGCAAGACGGCGGAGGAGATGCTGCTCCAATCGGAAAAACTCTCCGTAGTCGGACAATTGGCGGCAGGAATCGCGCATGAAATTCGAAATCCCTTAACCTCGCTTGTAGGGTTCTTAAAGCTTATCAAGTGTGCTCCTGCCCAAAAAATCGTCGAGTACACAGATATCATGTTGGTAGAATTAAATCGAATCAACAGCATTGTAAACGAATTCATGCTTATTTCGAAGCCGCAAAGAAGCCGATTTGAAGATAAAAATATTTGCGAGATTATTGAAAACGTGGTCTCTCTGCTCCAGCCCCAGGCGCTCCTGCATAATGTTGAGATTGATTTTAATAGGATGAACGGCGGCGAACATATGGTTAAAAGCGATGAAGGCCAGTTGAAACAGGTCTTTATCAATTTGTTGAAAAATTCCGTGGAAGCCATGCCAGGCGGTGGAATGATACATATCGCTATTCAACGTTTAGGAAATAAGAAGATGTTGATCAAGCTCAAAGATAATGGGATTGGGATCGCTGAGGAGCTCATACCTAGACTGGGTGACCCCTTTTTTACGACAAAAGAAGAAGGAACTGGGCTTGGACTCATGGTTTGTTATCGGATTATTGAAGCGCACCATGGGAGCATGCGGATTCAAAGCAAACTGGGAGTAGGCACAGTCATCGATATTGAACTCCCTTTTGTGCTATAAAAAGTGGGCTTTCAACGTCTTTTTCATTCTGAAATAAAATTTCACAAATTCTTCAAAGCATGTCGACAAAGTTTTACAAACTTCTGCGGAATCATGATTTATAATAAAGACACTAACGATACTGAACAGAATTGGTGTGAACTGTTGAGATGGAACTATTGTTGCAGAAAATTGAAGCATTACGCATGAAGATGATAGAGGAAGCCGAGCGTCACGGCTGTTTTACCCATGAAAAGGTCGTTGCGATTAGCCAACAATTGGATGAATATATTATCCGATATTACGTGCTGAAATAACCAATCGGCAGGTTGACGATTAGACATCGTGGTGATAATATGGGATTAATCCAAGTGATTAACTTGGTTTAAGTGAAGCAGTTTGACCGACCGTAGAAAACGGAGGCGATCCTTTGATGGATTGCCCTTTTTTTTTTAATACCAACAGACAGGGAGATGTGGATATGAGTATTGGACAAAGACGTCTTGGACGAACAGGCTTGCGCGTTTCAGAGGTAAGTCTGGGCACGATGGCTTTCGGCAGATGGATCGGGGAGAAGGAGTCTGCCGAAGTGCTGGATACGGCGCTTGATGCGGGAATTACCCTGATTGATACAGCCGATGTGTATGGCTCCGGGATGGACAAGGATAACCCGCTTGAAACCGGCGAGTCCGAAACGATTCTCGGCAACTTGCTTGGCGCTCGCCGCCACGAAATCGTGCTTGCGACCAAGGTTCACGGACGTGTCGGACTGGGCCCGAATGATGCTGGTCAAAGCCGATACCATATTTACCGTGCTGTTGAGAATAGTCTTAAACGATTGAAAACCGATTATATCGACTTGTACCAAGTACATAGATTCGACGAGCAAACACCGCTGGAAGAAACGCTGCGCGCTCTGGACGACCTTGTTCGTCAAGGAAAAGTTCGCTACATCGGCGCATCGAACTATGCGGCGTGGCAGATCGCCAAAGCGCATGGCATCTCTGCGCTGCAGCGGCTTGAACGCTTCGAGAGCGTTCAGCCGGAATACAGCCTGATTGCCCGAGGAATCGAGCAGGAGCTGCTGCCGTTCGCCATCTCGGAAGGCGTAGGCGTTATCGTGTACAGCCCGCTGGGACGCGGCCTTTTGACGGGGAAATACGCCTACGGCCAGCAACCGCCAGCAGGAACTCGTGGCGCTGCCAATGAGAAACGGCTGCAAGTGCTGCTGGAGCAAGAGCGGCATTTCCACATTGTGGAGCAGTTGAAACCAATCGCTGCGCGTAAGGGTTGGACACTTGCTCAGCTAGCGCTGAGCTGGGTTCTGAGTACGCAGGGAGTCACATCGGCGATTCTGGGAGTGTCCAAACCGCATCACATCACGGATATTTTGGCAACGGTTGCTGAGAAGTTGACTTCGGAGGAACTGAAAGAGCTCGATGCGGTGACGAGAAACCCCCAAGCGAATCTAGTTAGGAATTAAGACAGTGAATAGAGGGCTGCTCCAGGAAGATGATCTTCTGAGGGGTGGCCCTTTTTGTGCTGACTCTAGGAATAACACAAGTGGACCTAAAAAAAACGCTACAGAGATAGGAAAATTTTAACTATAATGAACATTGTTAAGCGCTTACACGGAAATAAACGTTAGTATTCGAACATGAAGGGAGGTCATCTAGGCCAACAGCACGAAAGATTCCGTTCACTTTCAGCACGCCTCACGCCTGTTTATCTGATGAACCGCATTGCGTACTGCTTCGAACACAGAACACAAAAGTTAATCATTAACTAGGAGGATTATTATGCGAAAAAAGATCCTAAAACCCATTCATTACTTAGTCATGCTTTCCTTACTGTTGTCGACCGCACTCATTTTCAGCAATGTTACGTCGGTAACAGCCGCATCCATTGCGATCACCAATCCTGGCTTCGAAAGCGATGCAACAGGATGGACGAAAGTCGGCTCGGCTGCAATCTCAACGAGCGATCATCACTCGGGTACTCGTTCGGCCAAATCCACAGCTAACGGTGGCGGTTATAAGCAAACCATATCCGGTCTTACAGCAAACACCGACTATACGCTGAAAGCCTGGATTCTCGGCCAAGGCGTGATTGGCGCTAATACCTTTGGCGGCAGTGAAGTTACGGTTGGCGGCAATACCTCAACTTGGACGCAATTTACCGTCAACTTTACGACAGGTGCGACGAATACCAGCGCCGTCATTTTCACTAGAAGCACGGGATCTTCCGATGTACGCTTTGATGATTTTACCCTTGACAGCGGCACTAGCTCGACGCCAACGCCTACCGCAACGCCAACAACGACTCCAACACCAACGCCACCTACAACTCCAACACTTCCATCTGATGTCCTATACTTGAAAAATTGGAAAATCACTTTGCCGATTCCGAAGCAATCCGGCTCGACTAGTCCACTTGAAGTTTTACAACCAGCGTTAAATTCGTATTCCATCGACCCTTGGTTTAAAGTTGTGCACGATGCGGATGGCTATGCCGTTCAATTTCGCGCAAACCATGGTGCTGTGTCAACATCAGGGTCCAGCAATCCTAGAAGTGAGCTGCGCGAGATGAAGGATAACTATACGACTGGAGACTCCAGTAATCAGATGTCTTGGGGCAGTAATGACGGGAAAACACATACGATGTACATTAAGCAAAAAGTGACGCATCTGACAACGGTGAAACCGCAAACGGTCGTTGGCCAAATTCATGATGCCAATGATGATGTGACTGTCTTCCGTGTCGAAGGCAATAATCCTGGCGGCGTTTCCACGACGGCCAAAATTTACATTACAGACGGGGACAATACGCATGGTTATTTGCTCGACAGCAACTACACGCTGGGAACTTTATTTACGGTTAAAATCATTGTAGCCAATGGCGTTATTTCCTATGAATACAATGGTCAAACTGTGCCATACACGCAAACGAAAAATGTAACAGGCTGTTTCTTCAAAATTGGCAACTATACGCAATCCAATGATTCAACTGCCCCTGGCGAAAGTCCGGATGCCTATGCCGAGAACTGGGTGTACGACTATTCGGTCACACATCAATAAGCTGTTACTGGTCCGGCGTGTCTTTGAAAAGGGTAGCGCAAAATTGACTAAGACTCATGCCCGTTTTTCGCTTAAAAATTTTCCCGAATGCATGGATATTCGTGTAGCCGACCTCATTTGCGATTTCGCCAAAGGATTGCCCGGATTGGAGCGCCAGTTCCTTGGCCTTCTCCAATCGGACCCAGACCAAATATTGCATGGGTGACATGCCGAATGCCGTGCGGAATTGCGTAATGATGTAGTTCCGGCTCCAGCCTGTCAGCTTCTCCAGATCTTGATGCGTAAATCCGGCCTGCAAGTGGTTGGAGATATAGTTGCGTATCAGAATGAGCTTCGCTTTGTTAGCATCTTCTTTTTTCGAAGGGCTGACAGCGAGCTCTTTTTTTTGTCTGGATATCTGAAGCAAAATCTGTGTCAGCAGACTTTGACAGAGGAAGTGGTCCGTTACCTCCGGCATCCGGTAATGATGTACAAGCTCAGTGAGCTTATGCTCGATAGTGTGATTTTGGTAATTCCCCATATAATGAGGGCCGATTTCATTGGAGTTATCCAGGATTTGTTGGACGGGGAAACCGGATTCGCCGAAATGGAAAACAAGCGAGATGCAGACATAAGGCTCGTTCGGGCGGGTAGTGACGTAGTGGGGCTCGTTTGGTCTGTGAAAGATCAAATCTCCGCGTTCCGTCACATAATCATGCCCGCTAATATGATAATCTGCGACTCCTTCAACGACATACTGAAGTTGATATTGCTTCAATGAGCGTGGTTTCAATTTCCAACCGTTAGGGGCATGGAACATATGAGCAAGCGTAATATACGGCGGGAAATAATACTGTTTTAACTGTTCGAGCGTTTCGCTTGGCTCCATAAAATAAAGCTTAGTCGTCATCGTTCGCCTCCGCATGATCCGTCCGAGTGCCTATTTCCATTATACAAATTTATGGGAATCTGCCATAGTGTGATTTTGGTAACCATTTTGTTACTTTGGGATAAATACTTCCGTAGGGCGGGTCTGTACAATGAAAGCATAATCATCAAGAAGAAGGAGGCGCTCAGATGTCTTCAGCTAATGGAAGAAGAGATTACAGCCTTACAGGCAAGGAGAACCAGCGAGCGCAAGATAGGGGCCTTGTGACCACTGAATGGTACACATCTCCTATTCCTCGTCAGAGGATGAAGGAGTTAATGAAGCGTAAAGACGGGCCGGCCATACGGGATACCCTTATTTTATTCGCGCTTCTCATAGGCACTGGCATCCTTGCGTATTATTCGTGGGGAACGTGGTGGGCTGTTCCAGCATTTTTTATCTATGGCACCTTGTACGCCTCCCCGGGAGATTCACGTTGGCATGAGTGCGGGCATGGGACGGCTTTTAAAACACCTTGGATGAATGAAGTGGTGTATCAGATTGCGTCCTTCATGGTGCTGCGGTCTGCAACACCTTGGCGCTGGAGCCACACGCGACATCATAGCGATACGTATATAGTGGGGCGTGATCCTGAGATTTTTATGGAAAGACCACCGATTTGGCGCATTCTTGTTATGGAGATTTTTCATCTGTACGGCGGACCGAAGGAAATAAAACGCTTTTTTCTACATTGTGTTGGGAAGGTGGATCGTACCGAAAATGAGTACATTCCCCTGTCAGAGCGCCCTAAAGCATATCTGGAAGCACGCATATACCTGCTTATTTTAGCCACTGTTATCGGACTTGCGATTTATCATATGAGTTTCTTGCCGCTAATGTTTATCGGCCTGCCGACGTTCTACGGTACCTTGTTAATGCTGTTATTTGGATTATCGCAGCATTTGGGACTGCATGAAGATGTCTTGGATCATCGTTTGAATACCCGCACGGTATATCTGAATCCCGTGTTTAGATTTCTCTACTGGAATATGAATTATCACGTTGAGCATCATATGTTTCCGATGGTGCCTTATCATGCGCTTCCTGCGCTTCATAAAGAAATGCAGGGAGATTGTCCGAAGCCGTGCAGCAGTCTGGGCGCAGCGTTGAAAGAAGTCATGATCGCGCTCATCAAACAGGGCAAAGATCCATCGTTTACGATTGTTAAGCCGCTGCCCAGCACGGCGCGCCCTTATTATTATGGGCCGGCGACAACGCCAGACCCTACAGAATCGAAAAGATCAGACACAAAACCTGCAATAACTGGAGGAATGACACATGGCGCCTGAGGAGTGGATTGAAGCGTGCAGAGCGGACGAAATTGAACAGGAAGACGTGATCCGCTTTGATTATAGCGAGCGTTCCTTCGCGATATACCGAACGGATCGTAATGACTACTATGCGACGGATGGGTTTTGTACCCATGGGAAGTTTCATCTGTCAGAGGGGCTTGTCATGGGTAACATCATCGAATGTCCGAAGCATAACGGGAGATTCGATGTGATTACCGGGCAAGCGAAGAGGGCGCCGGTATGTATTGATCTGAAAACGTATCCCGTAAAAGTAGAAGCGGGGAAAGTTTTCATTAGGCTCTGAGAGAGTAAGGGAGCATCGGGTTTCGGGAGGAGAATGCGTGTGAAGGACAGGAATGCAGCGAAGGTTCAAACAGGAACATATAAAGGGCACCTCTCTTTTGTCATAGAAAATGAGCAGCTCAAAGTAGAACTCATCCCGCAGCTCGGAGGGAAGCTGGTCTCCATGATGTATAAGCCAACAGGAAAAGAGTGGCTGCTTGATTCAGGTACGCGTCCTCTCAAGCAGCCGGAGTTTGGCTCAACCTTTACGGATTGGGACATGAGCGGGTGGGACGAGTGTTTTCCAACCATTATTGCCTGTCCTGCGGGCGTAGATGAACCTATTCTCCTGCCGGATCATGGAGAGCTTTGGTCGCTTCCAGGGAGCTGTCAGATCGAAGAGGGGACGGTTAACTGTATCATTGAGAGTCCGCAGTTGCCCTACCGTTTTTCAAGACGAATATCAATGGCGGACAGAGACAAGGTCAAGCTGGCGTATCGTGTGGTGAATGAGGGAAATAAACCGCTCCCCTTCCTGTGGGTCCCGCATCCTCAGTTTGCGATTACAGAGCGGACACGCCTGCTTCTTCCAGACTCTATGGAGCGTATGTTGTGTGTTTTTGGAGGTAACAAACTTACAGCTGGCAGTTCCTATTCCTGGGAGGAGGTTTCAATGCTTACGCCCGAGGCAACTAGAGATGCGCGCAAGTTTTACTACGAAGGGAAAGTAACTTCTGGATGGTCAGGTTTGTATGAGGAAGTAAACGGTAATTATTTCATTATGTCTGTATCGGCCGACCAAGTTCCCTATCTCGGCATTTGGATCGACGAAGGGATGATAAATGATCGTGTGACGTGTGCCTTGGAGCCAAGCATCGGCTATTATGATTCACTGGAGAAAGCGATAAGTAATGGAACCGCACAGGTCATTCCGGCAAAAGGTTGTTTCGAATGGGAAATGGAGCTTTCTCTCGGTGTCGGTGAGTGGTTAAAGGCAGTTCAACCGTAGATTTATGGACAAAATGCCTACAGAAGGAGCAGGTGTAAGTGTGGATACAACTTTGTTGCGCGAAGCTGTATACTTCACTGGGCTTGTCTCATATAATGGAAATAGATGGAATGGGCGTTTGGACTGCCTATTTATAAGTTTGTGAAAGCGTTTCCCCTATGCGAAAAATGATGAATGTTCCACGGATGTTCGAACGACGAAAGTGACATTTCAATTTTGGGAGGAATACGAAGATGACAGGAAACAGAGCGGTCGTTTATAACAAACCAGGCAGTGTAGAAATCCGGGATACGGCTTTTCCGGATCTTATTTTACGAGATGGTCCAGGCGTGAATCCGTTAAACGTTGGACGTAAATGTGAGCATGGCGTCATTCTTAAAGTTGTTACGACGAACATTTGCGGCAGCGACCAGCACATGGTCAGGGGCAGAACGACGGCGCCGTCGGGGCTTATTTTGGGACATGAAATCACGGGTGAAGTCATTGAGGTTGGTCGGGATGTGGAATTTATCCAAAAAGGGGACCTGGTCTCCGTTCCGTTCAATATTGCCTGTGGACGCTGCCGCAATTGCAAAGAGCGCCATACGAATGTATGTCTGAATGTGAATCCGGATCGTCCAGGCTCAGCTTACGGCTATGTGGATATGGGCGGTTGGGTAGGCGGTCAGTCCGAATACGTCATGGTGCCCTACGCAGATTTTCAACTGCTGAAATTTCCAGACAAAGCGCAAGCGATGGAAAAAATTTTGGATCTAACGATGTTATCCGATATTTTCCCAACGGGCTACCATGGTGCAGTTAGCGCCGGTGTCCGTCCTGGCTCGACCGTATACGTTGCCGGTGCGGGTCCTGTCGGTTTGGCGGCAGCGCATTCCGCACAACTGCTGGGCGCAGCGGTCGTTATTGTCGGCGATTTAAACGCCGAGCGGTTAGCTCAAGCGAAAAGCTTCGGCTGCGAGACCGTCAATTTGCGTGAGCATGCCAATTTGGCCGAGCAGATCGAGCAAATCTTGGGCACGCCGGAAGTGGATTGCGCAATTGACTGCGTCGGCTTCGAAGCTCACGGACATGGCAAGGCGCATGGCGAGGCGCCTGCGACTGTGCTCAACTCCATCATGGAGGTTACGCGTGCGGGCGGCAGTCTGGGTATTCCGGGGCTGTATGTGACAGGCGATCCTGGCGCTGTGGATGAGGACTCCAAGATCGGCACACTGAAAATTCGGTTCGGGCTCGGCTGGGCCAAATCGCATACGTTTGTCACCGGCCAAACGCCGGTCATGAAATATCATCGTGACTTGATGATGGCGATCCTCAGCGGCAGAGCGCAAATTGCAAAAGCGGTGAACGCGACGAAAATCTCTTTAGAGGAAGCGCCTAGCGCGTATCAGGAATTCGATCGCGGTGTTTCACGGAAATTCGTGATTGATCCGCATGGGCTTGTGAGATAGATAGTTTTGGTTAAGACATCCTCAGTCGTTGGACTGGGGATGTCTTTTTGGGCTGCGGAAAAGCAGGCAGGTTTAAACAGGCCAACATCGAAGTATTTAAGAGATGAAATTGCATTCTATAGACTACGGAGGAAAGCAAATGAATACATTAAAAGAACCGCTGACGAATAAAGGCCGCAACGTGAGGAGCATCCTCGAAGTCGTCGATATCTATACGGGTGAGCGCACGCAGCTGGCTTATTACGATTACCTGATTGAGGCTCCGAATTGGACGAGTGACGGTAATCGGCTTATTTATAATAGTTTGGGCCGCCTCTATTCTTTTGATATTTTGGAAAGTGAAAGCACGTTAATCGATTCGGGATACATTGATCATTGTAATAACGATCACGTGCTATCGCCCGATCAAACGCAAATTGCCGTAAGTCATCATACGCAGGAAGACGGCCAGTCTCGCATTTACATCGTACCGCTGGAGGAAGGACATCCGGTTCTCGTTACCCCTATGGCGCCGAGTTATTTGCACGGGTGGTCACCAGACGGAAGTGAGCTAGCCTACTGTGCAGAACGGAACGGACAATATGACATTTATACAATCCCTGCTGCCGGTGGTGTGGAGAAACAGCTGACGGATAGTCCGGGTCTGAATGACGGTCCTGAATATTCGCCGGACGGCAAGCATATCTGGTTTAATTCCGTGCGATCGGGTCTGATGCAAGTATGGCGCATGAATGTAGATGGCAGCGAGCAGACGCAGATGACGTTTGATGAAAGTAACAACTGGTTTCCGCATGTGTCCCCCGACGGCGAACTTGTTGCGTATATTGCTTACAAAAAAGGCGATGTTGAACCCGGCGACCATCCCCCGAACAAGCAGGTGGAAATACGCTTGATGCCAAGCGGTGGCGGCGAAGCCAGAACACTGGTGCAACTGTTTGGAGGACAAGGCACGATTAATGTCAACTCATGGTCACCAGATAGCAGCAAGCTGGCGTTTGTCAGCTATTCATTGATTACACCCGACGACGCTGGAAAATAAATGTTGAAGCATTTGAAATCCTGTAGTAATATCAAATTAAGCGCTTAACCTCGATGAGGATTAAGTGCTTAAAACAGGAGAGATTAAGCGCTTAATCCCTCGGGATAGCAAAGGAGATCGAGATACCCATGAGCACAATCCGTTTAACGATGGCACAGGCTTTGCTTCGATTCTTGGACAGTCAGTACATATCGGTTGATGGTAGAGAACAGAAGTTTGTTGAAGGTGTTTTCGGTATATTTGGACATGGCAATGTGACGGGCATCGGTGAAGCGTTGGAACGAAGCGCGGGCAGCCTTACTTATCGGCAAGGTAAAAATGAGCAAGGCATGGTGCATTCTGCAATCGCTTTCGCCAAACAGCGGAATCGGCAGCAAATCTATGCCTGCACCAGCTCGATCGGCCCGGGTGCATTGAATATGGTCACAGCCGCAGCAACAGCGACGGTTAACCGTATTCCGGTACTGCTGCTGCCGGGAGACAATTTTGCCTCCAGACAGCCGGACCCCGTGCTGCAGCAATTGGAATCTATTCAGGATTACACGATATCGGCTACGGATGCTTTCAAAACGGTAAGCAAATATTGGGACCGGATCGTCAGACCGGAACAATTGATGGCAGCTGCCGTTCAGGCTATCCGTGTTTTAACGGATCCGGCTGAGACCGGAGCAGTAACTTTGGCTCTGCCACAGGATGTACAGGCGGAGGCGTATGATTATCCTTTAGCTTTCTTTGATAAGAAAGTTCATTATATCGATCGTCGGCCAGCCGCAGAGGGCGCGATCAAACGCGCAGCGGAGCTGCTGAAGGGCAAGCGTAAGCCGCTCATCATCGCCGGCGGCGGCGTGCTGTACGCTTCCGCTTCGCAGGAGCTTGCTGCGTTCGCCGAAGCTTTCGGCATTCCCGTAGCCGAAACGCAAGCCGGCAAAAGCGCGCTGCCTTGGAACCATCCGCTGCAGGTTGGCGCAATCGGCGTCACAGGGTCGCTGGCAGCCAACCGGCTCGCGCAAGAGGCGGACGTCATTATCGGCGTCGGAACGCGATATTCCGATTTTACAACATCGTCGAAGTCGGCTTTTACCCATCCTGACGTGCAGTTCGTCAACATTAATGTCAGCGGATTTGATGCGGCGAAGTTAAATGGCGTGGGGATTACCGCAGATGCGAGAGAAGGTCTTATCGCCTTGCGGGAAGCGCTTACACAGACCGCTTATAGAACCGCATACGAAAGCGGGGAAATCGACGGGCTTAGACAGCAATGGACCGCTGAAGTTGACCGCTTGTACGCAGCTGAGCATGAGGCTGGACTGGCACAAACGCGTGCATTGGGTGTCATTAACGCGGCGATTGACCCATCCTCGGTGATCGTTTGTGCGGCAGGCAGCCTGCCGGGTGATTTGCATCGATTATGGCGGCCGGTCGAGCCCAAAACCTATCACATGGAGTATGGCTTCTCCTGTATGGGGTACGAAATTGCCGGAGCCTTCGGGGCTGCCCTGGCAGAACCTGAACGTGACGTATACGCCATGGTAGGCGACGGCAGTTACCTGATGATGCATTCCGAGATGGTCACCAGCTTGCAGGAAGGACGCAAAATTACCGTTTTGCTATTTGATAACCACGGCTTTCAATGCATTCATAATCTCCAGAGAAGCCAAGGCAGTGACGGTTTCGGTAACGAATTCCGCTACCGCACCGAAGCAACTGGCGGTTTGACAGGTGCCTACATGCCTATTGATTTTGCCGCGCATGCTCGCAGTTTGGGGGCTAAAGCTTATAAGGCAAATACGGCTGAGGAGCTTCAGACAGCGCTGCAGATGGCCAAACAGGAGAGTGTAACTACACTCATTGAAATTTCTGTTGTTCCAGGCACGAATACCGATGGGTATGAATCCTGGTGGAATGTAGGCGTACCAGAGGTTTCCGTCTCAAGCAAGGTGGTTCAAGCACACGAAAACATGAAGGCCCGCATTCAAGCGGTCACGATTATTTAGCGAGAGGGGATACGCTGTATGGGTAAACAACCTTTTAAACTTGGCATACATCCAATTAACTGGGTTGGCGAAGATGTGAAAGAGCACGGCGCTGACACCACATTTGAGCAAATTGTTGACGACATTCAGGCCTTAGGGTTGACGGGAACCGAGATGGGACGGAAATATCCGACAGATCCGACCGTTCTAAAGGCTGAGCTTGCGAAGCGCGGCATTCAGCTAACATCGCAGTGGAAATCGGTGCTTTTTTCCGACCCGGCTTACCGCGAGGCGGAACTTGAAGCGTACCGTAAACATGTGGAGTTTCTTCATGAGATGGGAAGCACCGTCATCTCCACGTGCGAAGTGGGAGGTTCCCTGCACTTTGATCCGCGGCGTACACCTAACGAGAAGGAAGTGCTGCGTTTTGATGAAGCAGCCTGGCGTTCGCTGGCAGAAGGTTTGAATGCAGCCGGAGCCATCGCTCAGGAGTACGGTCTCAAACTGACGTATCATCATCACGGCGGAACGGCTGTCGAACAGCCGGAAGAAATCGATCGCCTAATGGAATTAACCGATCCTAATCTTGTGTATCTATTGTTTGATACAGGCCACGCCTATTATGGCGGCGCAGACCCGCTTGCGGTTTTGCGTAAGCATTACGATCGTATCGCATATATTCATTTAAAGGACATTCGGCAAGAAATACTCGATCAAGCACGCGCATCGAACGCCGACTTCGTGAGTTGCATTCGGCAAGGCGTGTTCACGGTACCGGGTGACGGATGCCTGAATTTTGCTCCAATTTTCCGGGAGCTGCTGGATCGCAACTACAGCGGTTGGGCGATGCTCGAAGGCGAACAAGATCCCGCTGAACATCCAGCATACGAATACGCGAAGAAATCACTTGATTTCATCCAAACGCTCATATCCCAAGAAAGCAGGTAGAGAAGCCATGACTTATGTATCTTTTCCAACGAATAAGCCGCTTGATTTTGTAGCTATTGGACGCTTGTGCATCGATTTGAATGCGAATGAAATTCATCGCCCCATGGAAGAAACGATGACGTTTACGAAATATGTCGGCGGATCGCCTGCGAATATCACGATTGGAATGTCGCGTTTAGGTCTGAATACGGCTTTCATCGGGAAAGTGGCTAACGATCAAATGGGCCGTTTTATTACCGATTATCTGCAGCGCAACAAAATTGACACCGCCGGTGTTGTAACGGATACAACTGGAGCGGTGACGGGGCTTGCTTTTACAGAGATCAAAAGTCCTACCGATTGCAGCATTCTGATGTACCGTGACAATGCAGCCGACCTGAAACTGACGCCTAACGAGGTGCAAGAAGAGCTGATCGCCCAGGCTAAAGTGCTGCTTATTTCCGGGACGGCGCTTGCCAAAAGCCCATCGCGGGAAGCCGTATTCCAAGCATTGAATTATGCGAAAAAGCACGGCGCCGTCATCGTCTTCGATCTGGATTATCGCCCTTATACATGGACATCACCGGAAGAAACGGCGGTTTATTACAATCTTGCCGCTGAAAAATGCGACATCATCCTCGGAACGCGTGAAGAGTTCGATATGATGGAATGCTTCGAAAATAACGAGTCCTCCGACGATAAAGTTACGGCTTCCAAGTGGTTTAACCATTCGGCGAAAATCGTCATCATCAAGCATGGGAAAGAAGGCTCTATCGCTTATACACAGGATGATGAGGGGCACCGGGCGAAAAGCTTCCCGGCCAAAGTCGTCAAAACCTTCGGGGCGGGAGATTCCTATGCTGCAGGATTCCTGTATGGCGTTATGCAAGGCTGGACGCTTGAAAAGAGCATGGAATTCGGAAGCGCTGCCGCATGTATCGTTATTTCCAGCCATAGCTGCTCGGATGCCATGCCGACCGTTAACCAAGTAGAAGATTATATCGAGCGCTGCAATCGCAATGAAATTACTGCCTCATAGGAAATATTTAGAAACCAGGCAAATTTGAAAGGGGAAACCACAATGACACAAGTATTGAAAAACTTGATTGGCGGAGCATGGGTAGAATCCACTGCAACGCAGAACGAAGCCGTGATGAATCCGGCAACCGAAGAAATCATTGCTTATGTGCCGTTTTCAACAAAAGAGGATGTGAATCAAGCGGTTCAAGCGGCAAACACTGCTTTTAAAACTTGGAGCGCGACACCTGTTCCGCGCAGAGCCCGCGTGCTGTTTAAGTACCAGCAGCTCCTGGTTGATCATTGGGAAGAACTGGCGCGCCTCGTAACCAAAGAAAACGGCAAAAGCTACACGGAAGCTTACGGTGAAGTGCTGCGCGGGATCGAGTGCGTCGAGTTCGCAGCGGGTGCGCCGAATCTAATGATGGGCAAGCAGCTTCCGGATATCGCAACGGGTTTGGAGTCCGGCATGTATCGCTATCCGGTTGGCGTTGTTGGCGGCATCACGCCTTTCAACTTCCCGATGATGGTGCCTTGCTGGATGTTCCCGCTGGCGATTGCTTGCGGCAATACGTTTGTTTTGAAGCCGTCCGAGCGGACACCGCTGCTGGCTAATCGTTTGGCGGAGCTATTTATGGAAGCTGGCTTGCCGGAAGGTGTACTGAACATCGTTCATGGCGCGCATGATGTAGTGAACGGTATTTTGGAGCATAAGGACATTAAGGCGGTTTCATTCGTAGGGTCACAGCCTGTTGCAGAATATGTGTATAAAACGGCTTCCGCACACGGGAAGCGGGTACAGGCGCTGGCTGGCGCCAAAAATCATTCCATCGTTCTGCCGGATGCGAACCTGGACCTGACGGTTAAAGAAATTATCAATGCTTCCTTCGGTTCTGCAGGCGAGCGTTGTATGGCATGTTCGGTAGTTGTCGCTGTGGGAGATGTAGGCGATAAGCTCGTAGAGAAGCTGGTGGAAGCTGCGGATAAAATTACGATCGGCAACGGCAACGAAGAAGGCATCTTCCTTGGCCCTGTCATTCGTGGACCGCATAAGGATCGTACGCTGCAATATATTCAGACCGGAGAGCAAGAGGGAGCTTTGCTGCTGCGCGATGGACGTAAAGATGCGGCTGCGGGCGGTGAAGGCTATTTCGTTGGGCCAACAATTTTTGACAATGTGCAGTGTGATATGAAAATTTGGAAAGACGAAATTTTTGCCCCTGTGCTTTCTATTGTGCGGGTAGATTCCCTAGAAGAAGCGATCGATTTGGCTAATCGTTCGGATTTTGCGAATGGCGCTTGTATCTTCACGGATAGCGGAAGCGCTGTAAGACAATTCCGGGATACGATTGATGCCGGCATGCTCGGTGTTAACCTTGGCGTACCCGCGCCAATGGCGTTCTTCCCTTTCTCGGGATGGAAGAAATCTTTCTATGGGGATCTGCATGCGAACGGCACGGATGGCGTTGAATTTTATACACGGAAGAAAATGGTGACCGCACGCTGGTAATGTAGGAAGAAAACGTGATGGAGACAGAGAAGGAGTGGAAGGTATGGCGCTGGTTTCGATGAAAGACATGCTGCAAAAGGCGCTTGAAGAGCAGTATGCCGTTGGACAGTTTAATTTGAACAACCTGGAATTTACTCAGGCAATTCTGCAAGCGGCCCAGGAAGAGAAGGCACCCGTCATTCTCGGTGTCAGCGAGCCTTATATTCCTTACATGGGTGGGCTTCCCTGCATTGTAGGAATGGTCAATGCGCTCATCGAGCATTACGGAATTACGGTGCCGGTTGCCCTTCACCTGGATCATGGCACAACGTATGAGGTGTGTGTACGGGCGATTCATGCCGGGTTTACCTCTGTGATGATCGATGCCTCGCACCACACATTGGAGGCGAACATTGAAGTGACACAGCGGGTCACTCAGATGGCTCATGTCCTTGGGGCAACCGTTGAAGCAGAGCTTGGAAGAATCACGGGTCGTGAGGACGACTTGGTGGTGGACGAAGCCGAGGGGATGTATGCCGTGCCGGAGGATTGCGTCAAGCTGGTGTATGAGACCGGGATCGACTGCTTGGCGCCTGCGCTAGGTTCCGTGCATGGGCCCTACCGGGGGCAGCCTAAACTAGGCTTTGACCGCATGGGCGAAATTCAGCGACTCACGGGTCTGCCGCTTGTTCTGCACGGCGGCAGCGGCCTGCCAGAGAGCGAAATTCGGCAAGCGATTGCTTTGGGGACTTCTAAAATCAATGTCAATACAGATAACCAATCGGCCTGTACAGCAGCGATTCGCAGCTATTTACAAGAGCATCCGGAAGCTTACGATCCGCGTAATTATTTGATCCCGGCGCGGGAAGCGATCAAGGCCTCTGTGAAGGCGAAAATTCGTTTGTTTGGCAGCGATGGAAAAGCGGGAGGACATGCACAATGAAGAAGATCAGAGTTGGCATCATCGGAGCGGGACGAATCGGAAAAATCCATACCGATAATTTGTTGAAATTGCCGCAGGTAGAAGTTATTGCGGTGAGTGATTTATTTGCCGGAGAGGAACTTACAGCTTGGGCAGCGGAAAGAGGCATCGACCAAGTCGTACAGGACAGCCAGGTGCTGATCGCCAATCCCGACATTGACGCTGTGTTTATTTGCTCGTCGACGGATACACACGTACCTTTGATTAAGCAGGCGGCGAAAGCAGGCAAACATATTTTCTGCGAGAAGCCGGTTTCCATGGACATTACGCAAACGGAAGAAGCGCTGGAAGTGGTGCGTCAAGCTGGCGTTCAGCTGCAAATCGGATTTAACCGCCGGTTCGATCATAACTTCAAACGTGTGCGCGAGCACGTGCAGAGCGGAACCATCGGAGATCCTCACATCGTGAAAATTACATCGCGCGATCCGAATCCTCCGCATCCGGATTACATCAAAGTTTCCGGCGGCATTTTCATGGATATGATGATCCACGACTTTGATATGGCCAGGTTCGTAACCGGCAGCGAAGTAGAAGAGGTGTATGCGCAGGGGAATGTGTTGATCAATCCGGTTTTCGCTGAGCATGGCGATGTGGATACGGCGATTGTGACGCTTCGTTTCGCAAACGGTGCGCTTGGTGTCATCGATAACAGCCGTCAGGCTGTCTACGGTTACGATCAGCGAGTGGAGGTTTTCGGCTCCAAAGGCAGCGTCGCTGTGACCAATGATCATCCGAATACGGCGGAAATTTCCACAGCCGAAGGCATTATGCGGGATAAACCGCTGCATTTCTTCTTGGAACGCTACAATGCAGCGTATATCCTGGAGACACAAATGTTTATTGATAGTTTAGTGAACGGTCATCCCCTCCCGGTTGAAGGCTTTGACGGGCTGCAAGCAGAGCGCATCGCCTTGGCTGCGAAATTCTCTCGAGAGCTGCAGCGTCCGGTAAAAATCAGCGAAATCAGCGAGCTGTTGTCACAGCAGTCAGTAGCTCAATAATGCAGTAGGGAGGCAGGGATAACATGTCGGATTCCAATCTGATCGTTAAAGCCCATGAGGCAGATAAAGAGGGGGTCGTCCTTACGGTCACTCCCGAGTCTGCAGGGTGGGAGTATGTAGGGTTTCAAGTCGTCAAGCTGGCAGAAGGCCAGGTTCTGCGTCGTGAAACAGGCAGCAATGAAATCTGCCTGGTCCTTTTAAGCGGGAAAGCGGACGTTTCTACCAAGCTCCAATCGTGGCAAGGAATTGGGGAGCGGATGAGCGTTTTTGAGAAAATCGCCCCTTATTCGGTGTATGTGCCGAATGACGATTTGTACGAAGTTAAGGCTCTTACTGACGTGGAGTTGGCGGTATGCGCTGCTCCCGGCTTTGGCACCTACCCGGCCCGTTTGATTGAACCGGCGCAGGTTGGCATCGAGGCTCGCGGATATGGCAATATCGAGCGTCGGATTCATAATATCCTCCCCGAACAGGAGTCAGCGGACAGCTTACTCGTGGTGGAGGTTTTTACCCCGAATGGACATTGGTCCAGCTACCCGCCTCATAAGCATGACCGGGATTCGTTGCCTGATGAGTCACTGCTGGAGGAGACCTATTACTTCCATGTTCAGCCTGAGCAGGGCTTCGCCATTCAGCGTGTGTATACGGATGACTGCTCCTTGGATGAGACGCTCGTTGTCCGTGACGGTCAAACGGTGTTGGTGCCGAAAGGTTATCATCCGGTGTGTGCGCCGCCTGGGTACGAAGTGTATTACTTGAACGTCATGGCGGGGCCAACGCGGACGTGGAAGTTCCATAATGATCCCGATCATGCTTGGCTCATGACCAAACCTCGCGAATAACGGCTGTACGACCGGGTTGCAACTTGGATGCCTTCTAAGCATAATAGAGACTAATGTGGAAGAAACAACGATGGGAGAAGCAAATGAAGGCAACCATATATGATGTAGCCCGTGAAGCCGGTGTATCGATTGCGGCCGTTTCGCAGGTAATCAACGGAAAAGGTAAAATCAGCGAGGAGCGCCGCAACGAAATTTTTCTCGTGATGGAGCGGTTAAATTATCGACCGAGCGTTATTGCCGCAGCTTTGACTGGCAAAAAGACATACACTCTCGGGCTGCTGGTCCCCGATATTTCAAATCCTTTTTTTGCTGAAATCGCGCATGCGGTTGAAGATCAAGGACATAAGCTTGGCTATAGCATTGTCATTTGCTCAACGCATAACGAAGACGAGCGAATTGAGCGGTATTTAACGCTGCTGCAGCAAAAAAGCGTGGACGGCATGATCATCGGTACCGGAATGGACAATTTGGAGCTTTTATCGCCCTTGGTCGATAAGTCGATTCCCATTGTTTCCATAGCCCGGGAGATGGCTAGTCCCTATGTACAAACCGTGCATGTAGGCGACTTCGAAGGAGGCAAATTAGCTGCGCAGCATTTGCTTGAACTCGGACATACCCGGATTGCTGTGTTGGCCGAGCATCTGAAGGTCAGTTCCTCCCGGGAGCGCATTCGCGGGTTCCGTGAAGCGCTGGCGGGCGCGGGGCTCGAACTGCCGGAAGCCTCGGTGAAGTCCGGCGGCTACGATCTGCTTCGCGACGGCAAGCGTCAAACGATGGAGCTGCTCCAGCAGGAGGGGCGACCTTCGGCGCTCTTTTGCTGTAACGATCTGCTCGCCATTGGCGCGCTGCAAGCGGCCAAAGCTTTGGGTCTGCGCGTTCCGGAGGACGTATCGATCGTCGGATTTGACGATACGATTTTGGCTTCGGTCACAGACCCGCCTTTGACCACGATCGCCCAGCCGATCGAGGCGATGGGGAAGCTGGCGGTTGATCTTGTGATCGCGCAGCTCGCGAACAAGGCGGACGCCAAGCCGGAGCAAGTGCTTAAACCGGAGCTCGTTGTGCGCAAATCTACCGGAGCGGTAAGCAAGTAAACAAGCAGGGACCAGTCGACGATTGTCGAATGGTCCTTTCTTGTTTACTTGGAAGGTGATATTCTTGTCTTATAACGTTGTTTTGGCATTCATTATAAAATGGGGGGGAGATTTTCATGGAAGCTAACAAGTCCTGTTGTTCAGCAAGTCGAGATTCAGCTACACCAGCTCACTCCGACGCTCCGACACCTGTTCAGGCTCAAGCTCAAGCGGTTGAACCTAACGATCGTCAAGTTTCGGACAAGTCGGGCATGATCTATTTGGAGGGGGGCACGTTCCTGATGGGGACGGATGACCAAGAAGGCTTCCCAGCCGATGGTGAAGGACCGGTACGAGAGGTGACCATCAAGCCTTTTTACATAGATCCATGTACGGTTACTAATGCGGAATTCAAGCAATTTGTTGATCAAACGGGGTATCGCACCGAAGCGGAATCGTTTGGTTGGTCGTTTGTTTTTCATCTGTTTGTTTCCGAAGCCACAGCTCAAAAGGTGAAATCCGCTGTGCAGCAAACACCCTGGTGGTGGGTTGTCGAGGGAGCCGATTGGCAGCATCCGGAAGGGCCGGACTCCAATGTGGAAGACAGATGGGACCATCCAGTCATCCACGTGTCCTATCAAGATGCGCTGGCTTATTGCAAATGGTCGGGCAAACGTCTTCCTACAGAGGCCGAATGGGAGTATGCTGCTCGAGGCGGTTTGGTGCAAAAACGCTATCCCTGGGGCGATGAACTGAAGCCGGGCGGACAGCATAGATGCAACATTTGGCAGGGGAAATTCCCAATTAAGAATAACGCAAGCGACGGTTATGCAGGCACCGCGCCGGTTCGAGCATTCGAGCCTAATGGCTACGGATTGTATAATGTTTCGGGCAACGTTTGGGAATGGTGCTCGGACTGGTTCAGCCCAGATTATCATGTGAAAGCCAAACGAGTGAACCCGGCAGGACCTCCGTCCGGTCAAGCCCGTGTGATGCGTGGAGGCTCCTATTTGTGCCACAAATCGTATTGCAACCGGTACCGGGTAGCTGCGCGAAGCAAGAACACACCGGACAGCTCGACAGGAAATATTGGATTCCGCTGCGCTTCGGATGCTGAATAGAGACGATGCTTCACGATAGGAGGTTCGGCTTACTGTGATCAAGTGTAGACATTGTTTCAAAATGACAGATCTTCAATTGCAGAAATGTACGCATTGCGGAGTAGTGCTCGGTTATTCCGTTGCTGAGAAATTCGATCTAATGGCTGAATCGGTTGAGCATGCACTGAAAAAGGAATTGGAAGCGAGAAGAAAGCTGAAGCATTGAAGCGTTTAAAGGAAATAGTCACATGAAAGGTCGCCTATTGAGCGGCCTTTTTGGCTTAGTAGATCATCACGTTGGAAGTGACCGTTATCCAACCGCAAAATAGTCGTATTTTTGCACAAGATGTGTGCACATTTCGCAGGAGAATATTGGTAAGCTTGAACCAATAAGCTGAAGGAGGAAATAAGCATGCTCAAAGTAGCTATTATTGGTGCAGGAGCTATATCGAACGCACATATCGAAGCCTATTTGAAATTTCCGGAGCGCTGCCAAATTGTGGCGATTAGTGATATCTATGTGGACAAGGCGCAGGAGCGTATTGACCAACATGGGCTGAATGCCAAGGCTGTCAAGGATTATAAAGAATTGCTCACGGGGGAGATTGACCTCGTTTCCATTTGTACACCACCGTATACGCATGCTTCATTGGCTGTTGAATTTATGGAGGCTAACACGCATGTCATGGTGGAGAAGCCCATGGCATCTTCGCTCGAAGAGTGCGATACGATGAATGAAGTGTCGCAGCGCACAGGCAAGCTGTTGTCCGTTGTGGCTCAAAATCGGTTCAAAACGCCGATGATGAAAATGAAGTCTGTCCTGGAAAGCGGACTCATGGGGAATATTTTGCACGTGCAGGTCGATTCCTTCTGGTGGCGCGGTCATTCGTATTATGATCTCTGGTGGCGTGGCACATGGGAAAAAGAAGGCGGCGGCCCGACACTGAACCATGCCGTGCATCATATCGATGCGCTGCTGTGGATGATGGGCAGCCCGAGTGAAGTGCAGGCATTCATGAGCAATGTTGCACATGATAATGCCGAAGTGGAAGATCTATCAATCGGTATGCTGCGTTACGCAAACGGATCGCTTGGTCAACTGACCTCCTCTGTTGTTCATCACGGGGAGGAGCAGCAATTGATTTTCCAAGGCGCTAAGGCGCGAGTCTCCACACCTTGGAAAGTGAAAGCATCCAATTCAAAAGCGAACGGTTTCCCTGAGCCAAACCCAGCATTGGAGTCACAGCTGCAGGCTTTCTATGATGCCCTGCCGGACGTTGTGCATGAAGGCCATGCGGGCCAAATCGATAATGTGCTTACCGCCATTGAGACAGGAGCTCCTCTCTTAATTGATGGGAGCAGCGGCAGACAAACACTTGAATTAATTACAGCTATTTATAAATCGGCGAGCACTGGACAATTGGTGAAATTCCCGATCGGCCCTGAGGATGCTTTCTATACTCGTGAAGGTGTTCAGGCGAATGCAACCCATTTCTATGAAAAAAATAAGTCGATCGAGAATTTTGCAACGACCGCCATCTCGACAGGTAGCAGCTACAAATAAGAATGCTGCTTGCCATGGCTGTCAGCGCTGCTTCTGCCATTGCAGGCGAAATTGATGGGGCGTGCTGCCCATACGGCTTTTAAACATTTTACAGAAGTAGGAACTGTTCGTAATCCCGATGTTTTCGGCGATTTGTGCGATCGACTGCTCGGTTGAAGTTAACAGCATGACGGCCTGCTGCATTCTACGCGCGGTCACATAATCGGAAATGCTGCTGCCCGTACACTCCTTGAACAGATGAGAAAGATGGTAGGGGGACAGGTGAAGTTCGCTAGCCATGTGCTCAAGTCGGAGCGGTTCCGTGTAGTGCCCTTCGAGCCAGCCGAGAATACGCTCAGCCTGATGCTTATGGCGCGTGTGGCCGGAGTCGAACTGCACATCGCTTCGTTCCCATATTTGCCGCAAAGCTCGGAAAAAAGCAACGAGGAATAACGAGAATTCCTCCAGCTCGTCTTTCTTCGCTAACGTCGGTATTTTCTCTTCCAGGCTTGGAAAAAGGGATAGCAGCGGCTCCGGCTCGCCGATATGGTAAATGCATGGTGCAGGCAGCTTGCTAGTGTGCATTTGTTTGAAAAATGTAAGCAGCTTCGGCCATCTCTCAAAATAAGATTCATAGAGATAGGGCTCGAAGTGCACAATCGAGCGGATGAAGGGCGTGTCGGGACTCACTTGGATATGGTGCAGCTGATAGGGTTGGAAAACGCAGAGCATGCCGGCGGTAACCTCATAGCTTTGTTGATCCACAATCAGCGTGCCTTGCCCTTCGTGTACAAACAAAATCTCTACGCCTTGATGAGCATGAAACGTGCCATGAAACTGTTCGTTGCCGATCGTTTGACGGCGGTAGGCAAAGTAAAGCGGGCTTTCGCTGAAGCTAAGGTTCTGAATATACGTCATCTGAAGCACGTCCCTCTGCTGCCGCGGCAGCGTTAAAAGAGCTTAATCCCAGCTTGCTAGAGCTGATGGATTAAGCTTTTTTGGTCTTCTTATTCCGCCGTTACCTTTTGCATTTTGGCAGGGTTGTTGATTTTGTAAGGCACAGGATGCTTGCTAAGCTTCTTGGCTACGATTTTGCATTCGAAGGTGACGGTATCTCCGACTTCGAGCTCCAGCTTTTTGAGCGTGTTGCTGTGACTGGACCAGGCTGTGCCGATCTCCATGGCGGGATCCGTGATGGAAACAGCCTCGTAAATAATAACTTCATCATCATTATCGGAGAAGTTGTTAGGGACGGTTGTAAATTCCTGCACCGTAGCGATCATTTTAACTTTATCTTCCGGCAGCTCCAGCTTCGGGGCTTTCTCTTTTTTTGCTGCTTTTTCTTTCGGTTGCTTTGCTTTCGGAGCTTTCGCTTGTTCAGCTTCCTGCTCGACAGGAGCGGCGTTGTCTTCTACAGCAGCGGGAGCTTCGGCTTCAGACTCTGCCGCGTCAGTTCCAGTCGTCTCGTCTGCAGCAGTCGTCAGTCTTTGGCTGTAATTGGCCGCCTGCATCTCCTTCAGATAGGAGGGGTGAATGCAGTGCAGCTGCTTATTGTCGAATGCAATGACAGCGGTCATTTTATCTACCAAGCCGACGATGTCGCAAGACAAGTTCATGCCGTTGTTTTTATAGTAAAAGGTTTTCGTTTTGGCCGCTTTCTCAGAAAGCAAGCCCCATTCTTTACACTGCTCCAATTGTTCGGTTTCATCCTCGAAGGTTGTGTAGGTTTCGGGCTGAATGGTGAATGCATGTACCATGTTGTGCCGCCTTTCTATGTATTTATGGTAGAAGGTTCTTTTATTGTTCTAATCGGAAGTCATCCGTTTTCTCGCCGTCTTCCCAAATTTCCACAAACAGGGCTTCGCTATTATCGAAATCTGCGGGCGTGAACGACAGCGCTTTCTCCTCGTCTGTGCCTACATAAACATTTTCCATTTCTTCGCCGTCGAAAGAGAGGATGACGTAAATTTTCATGTCAAAATGCCTCCAAATAAGTTGATATGGCTTATTATAACACAATCGTTCAAAAGTTCGCATGAGGTAGCTTTTTAGGTTGACATAAAAAACAAGCTGCCTCCAAGCAGCTTGTTTTTTGGTCGCATTTTATACACTGAGAAGTTGAGTCTAGCAATGCTAGTAGTGGAGGGACAGACCATATTCCCCTGATGCTGAAGAAGAATTGTTAAGTAGCGCTACAAACCCAATATCGCCGTAAGTTCTTGTAAATGTACTGCCTACTGGCACTGTAAAAGTATCGATAGAAGCTCCGATTGAGTTGCGAATCGTCACATCTACGTTTCCTCCACCGGATGCTTTTACACTAACAGAACCGCTAATTGGCAATGGCGGGATGGCAGGAGCTGAAGTATCAATCGCGTACACGGTTAATGAATTGCCGGCTGTAATCATAAAAGTACCGCAAATATCGTCATTATAAGGATTTCTGTTGTTGCATAGACAAGGCATACAATCATCTCCTACGGATCTGAGTTTTGAAATATCATTACCTTACTATTAATGCGTCCTGATTGTAGTTGGTATAGATACTAACATAGCAGCTCGTCTATATTTAGAAATATGTTTATATACCTAGTACATCTATGTTTTACAAGCGATTTGTTCCGTTTCTTCTTTTACTAGATAAATTTCTTCTTTAGGTGAGGTATCACAAATGAGCTGCGGCCGAGGCTTAACGACGGTTATTTTCCTCTTAGGATGCTTACGTTTTTTTATCGTATAAAAATAATGTGCGGTGATAGAGTATTGGCCAACGCTTTTAATCTCCGCTGAACTTGAAGCGCTTATTTCCAAGCCTGCGACGGCTCCTAATGTAATGGATTTCGTTTGATTCAACTCCGTGAGTGTAAACAAAGTGGTGTCGGAAATCCCGTCCCCTGTTGTATCTGCTTTAACCGTCAACGTGCAATGAGGACTCTGATTCCGTATCGTAATCGTTCCGAATGGAAGACGACGTCCTGTGTTGGCCGTTCGCCAGTATTGCACGCTTTCGCCGTTGCTTTCTTGTGAAATACTGCCGCAAATTTCATCCGTGACGAGTCGTTTTTGAAGCGGAGATGCTTTCCTCTTTCTACAGATGAATTTTTTAGTTCGGCAAATTTTGCATGATTTTTTAACACGTCTTTTATGACATGGCAAAGAAACCACCTCCTATACACCAATCTATGGATAAAGCCCCGGAGATGGTTGGACGACTTGACTAATGAATACATCCATGTTTGTTTCCAGTACCTTTCGCACTGGCTTAAAATCGCGCCAAAGTTCATATACATCAAAACAAGCTCGAACGCCAGAATAGAGCAAGGAGTTACTTAGCAAACGGCTGCGGGGAATCGGATTGAGGGGGTTACTGGGATGTTGGTTGCGGTTATTTGCGTAGTCGGGTGTCTCTGTGGGTTTATACTGTTCAGGAAAAATGTGCTTCGGCCAGGTTATGTGCCAGGTGCAGATAAAGTGAAGCTGTCCGTCATAATTCCAGCTAGAAACGAAGCGTGCAATTTACCTCATCTGCTCCATGCGCTCAAAATACAAACCCTGGAACCCTTTGAAATTATCGTCGTAGACGATTTTTCGGAGGATGACACGAGGGAGATCGCGGAAAGCTACGGAGTTACCGTTATCTCCAATCCCAGCCTTCCAGAGGGGTGGACCGGCAAAAATTGGGCCGTATGGAACGGCTACTTACAATCCTCTGGGGATATGATCGCCTTTCTTGACGCCGACATTCGATTAGTGCCACGCGCACTGGAAATATTAATCATGGCTAGGCAGCAAGCCGGAGGCGTCATCTCGGTCGTGCCATTTCACTATACGGTAAGTTTCGGTGAAAGGCTGGCTCTCATTTTTAACTTCTTAGGGGTGTTTGCTTTCACCTCACCCATTGAGAAAGACAGTCCGAATAAGGGGCTGTATGGTTCCTGTATTTTAACAACAAGAGCAGATTATGAAACTATTAAAGGTCACGAAAGCGTTAAAGGGGAGATGCTGGACGACCTGAACCTCGGAGCTGCCTTTCGCAAAGCCGGTATCCAAGTGACGAATTTCATTGGTTATGGTCTCGTATCCTTCCGTATGTACGCACAGGGGATGAGAAGTCGCATTCAAGGCTTCGGCAAAGGAGCCGCTCTCGGAACTTCCAAAATGAAAGGCGGAACGATCGCGCTTATTGCCCTGTGGGTAATCGGTCTCGTTGCCTCCGAAACGTTCTTTTTATTTTTGAACACGTCCTGGTGGCTCCCTTTATTTATGGGCTATTTGATCTACATGATGCAGCTGTTTTATTTTGTCAGGTATGTGGGGAAGTTTGGTATCATCATGCCCATTTTGCATATCTTTTCAACGGTGTTTATGATTGTTGTCATGCTGTATTCCGTTTATCAAGTGGTGTTTCTGGGCCATGTAGCGTGGAAAGGAAGGAATGTCAAAGTAGGAAGCAGGCGGGAGCTATGACCATCGTATGGACGGCTTGCGCTTTTTTATCAGGCGCTCTGATGTTTTCTTATTGGCTTGGACTCCTGGCCAGACATAATCTCAAACACGTTGGCGATGGCAATCCAGGGGCGTTGAACTTGTGGAGAGCAGCAGGGTATCGGACCGGGCTTGCGGGCATTATTCTCGACTTTTTAAAAGGGTACCTGGTATTGGTTTGGATCCTGGGATTTAACTTAGACAATACGCGTATTCAAGGTTATGCCTTGATTCCTGTTGCGCTGGCACCGATCATAGGGCACGCCTTTTCGCCATTTCTGAAAGGGAGAGGCGGCAAAGCGATTGCCGTTACTTTCGGGGTTTGGAGCGCGCTGACGAAGTTTGAGGCTTCCCTTGCATTAGCGATCATTTTGGCAGTTAGCGTAGCCGTAACGAAGCTGGCGACACGAGGAAAGTCCATTTCCTCCTCGGCGGATGGCTTACAAGTGGTAATAGGCATGCTGCTGTTAGGTGTGTATTTGTATATAGGCGGCTATGTGGAAGCCATCATGTGGGTGTGGCTGGGGAATGTTGCGCTGATTGCGTATAAGCATCGGAAGGAGCTTGCCTTTTATTTGACAAAAAAGCAGCCCAAGCCAGGCGGTGAATAAATGCTGTCAGCAGGCAGCCGGTAAGGAAAAAGGGGTCACGACGATCTGATTACATACTAGTCCCGACTAAGGGTAAAACTAGGAAACAATCAGAAAGGAGTGACCCCTTCGCATGGATGACAGCTTTCGTTTGAAAGAGGAACGCCTAAACGCTTTAAGCCACGGAATCGGCGCCGCGCTAAGTGCCTTCGGTCTTGTGCTGCTCCTTCAGCGAGCCGCCCTGTTCGAGGATTTTGCTTATACAATTAGCAATACGATTTACGGCTTATCCTTTTGCTTGGTGTACCTGTCCTCAACACTCCTGCATTGCTCACGTTCGCGCAAGTGGGGGGAGCGTTTCGAAATGCTGGATCATGCGGCTATTTTCATCGCCATTGCGGGTTCTTATACGCCATTTTTGATGATTACTCTTCAGGGCACGTTAGGCTACTCTATGCTGCTTCTGGTCTGGGTCCTTGCTTTGGGAGGCGTTCGCTACATCAAGTTCATCATTCGGCGATTTATCCCCTGGGGTCTGCTCCTCTACTTGCTGCTGGCCGGTTTCATGGCTTCGTTGATTGCACCACTACAGGAAAGGCTTCCTCTAATGGCTATTACTTGGATCGTCACCGGCGTTATTCTATACAGTATCGGATTATTATTTTTTCTATGGCGGAAATTGCGCTATCATCATCTGGTTTGGCATGTGTTCGTAGTTGCTGGAAGCAGCTGCCATTTCATTGCCGTGTACGCGTACGTGATGCCCGCTGTACTTTAATTTACTGAGGATGTGCCTTGAAAAATCAAGTAGACAACAGTTTCCTCCGAACTTCTGAAGGCGGATAACTCTTATATTTTTTATAAAGCTTTGTAAAATAGTTCGCGTTCCCGCAGCCGATGTTTTCGGCAATCTCGGTTACGGTCCATTCCGTTTCACGCAGCAAACGATCTGCTTCGTTAATGCGCAGCCAATTGACAAAATCCACAAATGTTCGTCCGGTCAGCTTTTTAAACGTTTTGCAAAAATGGTACGGATTGAGGTTGACCATCTTCGCAGCCTGTTCAACGGAGAGCGGCTCTGCAAGATGAGCCTCAATGTGCTGAATTAACGGCTTAAACGACTCGGAATGCCGCAGAGGAGCGGGTTTATCCACGAACTTGTCCGGCAGAAATTGTCTGGAGAGCAACGCGAAAAGCAGATGAAAATTATGCTTAATGATAAGCTCGTAGGCCGCGGCCGCGTGCTCAAACTCATAGGTTGATTCACGAAGGAGCCGCCGGAAAGGGGCTCCTTGTTCGTCGTTTGCGCCAATCCTGGCAGGCAGTTGCGCGCGTCCGTCCAAGAACGGCAGCATGTACCGCTCGTAGACAGGATCGGGATGCAGCATGCGCAGGAGGGAGGCGTTGAAGACAACAGCTACGAATTCCACGTCTTCGTCTGAGGCATTATAGCCGACATGCAGCGCCCCGGCAGGGACGAACAGCAGGTCGCCGGCGCTCGCCTCGTAAGGGCGGCTATCGATATGAAACTGTGCTTTGCCTGCCTGCATATCAATAATTTCGAAGTGCTCATGCCAATGGAGATATAAAATATTGTCGTCCTTTTTGGCCGCCCGAGATCGATTTCGGTAAAACCGAATCGGATAGTTGCTGTCCCAGAGAGGTGTTTTCTCCCTTAAATCTTGGGGATAAGTCATGCGCAGCCTCGCTTTCTAGTTGTCGGAGAAATAAGGTTACTTGAGCAAGATCAGATAGATTTATAGAATAAATTGCTGATTGTGAGGAGATTGTGCCTTCATTTTAGAGCAAGATCGGTGTGGTTTCAATAGTAGAAAGGATTTGGGTCTATCTGAGAGAATAAGTACTCATCAAGGTACTTAGGAGGTAAATATGACCAATCTATTGGATGTTGAGAAACAGCTGGAGCTTTCTTGGCTGAATAAGCCAGAGCAGTGGGGGTTTACAGATGACGGGGGATTGATCGTTACGGCTCCTCCAGGCGCCGATTATTTTTGCGATCCCGCTGGAAAGCATATTTGTGCGTCGGCTCCTTTTTTGTACACATCAGTGCAGCAATCGTTTGAAATGACAACACAGCTGACTGTTGAAATGAAAAATAAATATGACTCAGGATGCTTAATGCTCCTGGTAGACGAAAACAATTGGTGTAAACTGTGTTTTGAATATAACGGTAAAGTGCCAACGATTGTTTCTGTCGTGACAAAAGATGGCATTTCTGATGACTGTAATTCAGAAATCGTTCATGTGGCTAACCCGTATCTGAGAATCCGTAAAGAGGACGATTGTGTATCCTTTTTTTACTCGCAGGATGGCGAAGAATGGACGTTAGTTCGTTATTTCGGGATGCGCACGCCAAGTGAATGTAAGGCTGGACTTGTCGCACAATCCCCACAAGGAACAGGGAGCACTACGCACTTTATGAACTTAATGGTTACAGAGGCTAAACCCGAGAGCAGATTTGGCCTTAAAGCGATTATCTTTGATTTTGACGGGTTGATTATAGACACGGAATCTCCTTGGTACCACGCTTTTAAAGACATCTACCAGGAACATGGAGTCGAACTTTCGCTTGAACTTTGGTGTAAAAATGTAGGAACTACTTTTGATGAGTTTAATCCTTATGTTTATCTGGAGACCTCCATCCAAAAGCCTTTGGATCATGGATATATCAAACAGTTGTCTCACGAAAAGTATGCCGTCTATCTAGGAGAAGCGAAGCTGCTTCCCGGTGTGCTTCATTTATTGGAAGCAGCCAAGTCGAGAGGTCTGCGAATAGGATTAGCGTCCAGTTCAACACGTGATTGGGTTCACAAATACTTGAAGCAACAAGGTATTTTCTCCTATTTTGATGTGATTCACACAGCTGATGATGTCAAGCGGGTGAAGCCTGATCCTGAATTGTATACATTAACGCTGGAAAAGCTTGGCGTAGCAGCCGGGGAGGCTCTCGTCTTTGAGGATTCCCCTAATGGGTTGAAAGCCGCCAAGGCAGCCGGTATCCGATGCGTGATCGTGCCGAATGATGTTACGCGGAACTTGGAGTTTATCGCACACGATTTGAGAGTTGCCTCACTGGATGAAATCGATTTGGGTGCATTTTAAGTGGCTATCTTAGTTTTGTGCTAGCTCTGATTAAGAATGTCTATTAAGTATCTCATTTGATTTTTCTATAATAAGGGTAAGGTTACAGCATTCAAAACACGCCAAGGAGGCAGGAACAATGCAGCAGAAACAACCTTTACTATTGACAGATGAGCAAATGAGAGAATTTATTACGAATGGGTGTCTAATTCTTAAAACGGATTTTTCCCATGCGTTTCATGACAATCTGCTTGAGCAATTAAATACGGTGTATGCGGAAGAGGGGAATCCTGGAAATAACTTGCTGCCGCGTATCCGAGAGCTGCAAAAAGTATTTGACCACCCCGTTGTTACTGGCGCATTAACAAGTGTGTTAGGTCCAAATTATATGATGCATGCGCACAGACATGGACATTTCAATGCGCTGCCTACGGCAGGCGGCTGGCATAAAGACAGCTATTGGGGTTATGACCGCGTACGCAATCATCACCCGAACTGGGCAATGATTATGTATTTCCCGCAGGATACACCGGTAGATTTGGGGCCGACAGGCATTATGCCAGGCACGCAAAATCACCAGAAGCGGGCATTTGAAGCGAATGAGCATCCGGCTGAAGTTTTGGCAAGCGGCGAGGCAGGCACTTTCGCGTTGATCCATTATGATATCTGGCACCGTTCCACTCCGAATATTCTTGGAAAACCGCGTTATATGCTGAAGTTTGAGTTCATGCGTACCGAGCTGCCTAAACAGCCAAGCTGGAATAATCAGGAGCGCGAATGGAAGAAGCCTGCGAACCTGCTTGCACCGCTTGCTGCGCACGACTTGATGTGGGAAGAGACTTGGAACTGGTTATCCGGCGAACTCTGCTCCTTGGCGGGAACGGCTTCGTCCGATCCGCAGGAAGTTCAGGAGTTGGCGGGGAAATTGAGCGGTGATGAAACGATCGCCATCAATGCCGCTTATGATCTTGCACGTAGAGGGCAGGCTGGCGTGAATGCTCTGCTGGACGGACTCCGCAGTGATGATGTTCATGTATCGCGAATCTCCGCGTATGGTTTAGCGGTTGCTGGAAGCGAAGCGGTTGACGGGTTGATCGCTGCTCTGAACAATGAGAATGTAAATACAGTAACACATGCTGTGTTTGCGCTTGGCGAATTGAGCGGGCTAGCGGCCAAAGCGGTTCCGGCTCTTACCGAACTACTTGATCACCCGGAGGACAAAATCCGCAGCGCCGTTGTTGATGCGCTTGGTTTTATGAACTCGCCTGTAGAGGACGTCGTTGCCAGCTTAACCCGCGGGCTTCAAGATCAGAACGCACAAGTGCGCTTCATGTCCAGCTTATCCTTGTCCCGTATGGGTGCATCGGCAGAACCGGCTGTTCCGCAATTGGAAATTGCGCTGGATGACGAGAACCGATACGTTCGTGCACATGCTGCGGAAACGCTCCATTACATCGGCACAGATCGGGCGAAAAATTCGCTGATCCGCTTCCTGCTGAACAACCGCTGGTGCTCCACGACGACAAAGGCGAATGCTTTTTATCCGTAAGCTGCAAGAAATTGCAAAGGCACGTTGATATACGAAGAGGCCGTCTCTCAACCAGATTTCATGGTTTGGAGACGGCCTCGTCTTTTATTTATGGGTTATTCTCAATGGTTTTTGGTCTCAAATCACGGAAAGCCGTAGGCTTAAAACCGGTCTGCTCTCGGAACATACGGGAAAAATACGATAATTCCATCCCTAACGCGTCAGCGATTTGCGAAACGTTCAATTCTGTCGTCATCAGCAAATCTTTGGCTTTTTCGGAACGCAGATGATTCATGTATTGGATAGGCGAGTAGCCCGTGAATTGCTTGAAAGCATTGATAAAATAATTAGGATGGTAATGCGCAATACGAGAAAGGGTATCTACGGACACATTTTCGGCAATATGCTGTTCCATGTACAGCAAAACTTTGTTCATTTTTTCAAACGTAGGCGTGGAGGTCAGGTTCAGCTTGACGGATTGATTTTGCTCAATAAAATCGGCAATAAACGTCATCAGAATCGAGTACGCTCGAAACTCTGAGGTGATGCTATCGCTCTGGCTGTAAGCAATCAATTGCTCGAAAGCTTTCACGAGCTCTTCCGGATTATGAACTTTCAAGCAAGGCGAGGTTTGCAAAATTTGAAACAAATCCAAATCTCCGATTTTGGCGGAAAAATGGCACCAATACTTGCCGAACGTATTGTCGCTTATTGTGCCATAGGCTTGGTCACTCCCGGCTGGCAGCAAATACAGCTCCCCGGGTTTCGGATAGTAAGTTTGACCCCCGATCCTGACATAGCCTTCACCTTCGCGGATAAAATAAAGTCGGTTAAACGGACAGGCGGGATTCTCATCTGTCCAGGATTTTTGGACTTTGGTATAGGCCGCGTAGGATAGATCCAGCTTCGCCTTGGCGAGATATTTCTTCCAGAACGTGCGTTCGCTATCGTTCATTCCGTTCTTCATAGCCTATATTCCTTTCACGAATATTCGGGCATTTTAAGCATGTGCATAACGGCTATCCGGCTTGCCATGACCCGTCCGAGTCGGCAAAGGGAACTATGATCCGCTATTTCGTCAATTTGATGCCAAACGCTCTTTTTAATCGGAAATAAGACCCCGTAGTTCCCATTCACGGCTCAAAGCGCTTAATCTCACACAAATAGCGGATTCTAGTTCCCTTAATAAATTACTCGTTCGTTAATTTTAGCTTATCCAGCAGTTTGAAAAACAGGCTAAGCACAATAGCAACAATCGTGGCCAACGCCATGCCCTTCAATTCAAAATTCCCCAGCTTCAACGTTGCACCGCTAAGACCGATGACAAGAACTGCCGTTGTCAGAATCAGATTCATCGGTTTGGAATAATCCACTTTCGTCTCTACGAGCATCCGAATACCGGATGCAGCGATAATACCGAACAGCAGCAAGGAAACTCCTCCCATGACAGCTGTAGGAATCGTTTGAATCAAGGCCGAGATTTTCCCCACAAAAGAAAGTACAATCGCCAGGATCGCAGCTCCGCCAATGACCCAAACCGAGTACACACGGCTAATCGCCATGACGCCGATGTTTTCACCGTACGTTGTATTTGGCGTGGAACCAACCAAGGAAGACAACATCGTTGAGATCCCGTTTCCGAGTAAAGACTTGCTTAGACCCGGGTCTTTGGATAAATCTTTGCCCACCATATTGCTGGTTACGATTAAGTGGCCGATATGCTCTGCAATGACAACAAGTGCCGCAGGGGCAATAATTAATATACTTGCTAAATCAAACGTTGGTGAGTAGAAAGTAGGAAGCTGAAGCCAATGAGCGGCATTTAAAGTTTCTTGAATATGCACTAAACCAAGCAATGCGGCAAGCACGTACCCTAGGATGATAGCTACTAGAATAGGGATAACCTTCAACAGTCCTCGAAATACGATGGAACCAACCACGCCTACTAAAAAGGTGAAAATAGATACCGTGATTACGGTCATATCGGGAACCCAAGCTTCCTTGGCATCCGCAGGAGCGATAATGCCGGCCATTGACGCTGCTGTAGGAACTAACTCCAGCCCGATAACGGACACGATAGCGCCCATCGCCGCAGGCGGGAAGACAACGTCAATCCAGCGTGTTCCAACGAAGCGAATCAATAAAGCGATAATCGTAAAGATCAGTCCCACTACGAGAAAACCGCCGAGTGCTGCACTATAACCCTTTTGACCTAGGACGACGAAAACAGGTGAAAGGAAGGCGAAGCTGGACCCCAGGAAAGCGGGGATTTTGCCTTTTGTGATAAAAATATAGAGCAGGGTGCCGATTCCATTCATTAACAATATGGTAGCTGGGTCGACATGGAATAGAATCGGTACAAGCACGGTGGAGCCAAACATCGCAAATAAATGCTGCAAACTAAGGGGAATGCTTTCGCCTATGGAGGGGCGTTCATCAACTTGAATGATACGAGACACGGTAGTAACTCCCTTTCTGTTTCTTCTCGTTCGATATCTTATCATAAAACGTGCCCGTAGGTAAGCCTTACCAATCTTTTCGCAGCGCAAATAAATCATGCAGCTCTTCATTCGAGAGCTCGGTAATCCAGGCTTCGGAGGTGGAAATCACATTTTCGCTCAAACTCATTTTACTTTCGAGCATCTCGTCGATTTTTTCCTCAAGTGTGCCCAGAGAAATAAACTTATGCACTTGTACATTCCGTTTCTGACCCATCCGGTAAGCACGGTCTGTCGCTTGGTTTTCTACGGCTGGATTCCACCATCGGTCAAAGTGGAACACGTGGTTGGCAGCGGTCAAGTTGAGACCGACGCCGCCTGCTTTGAGCGACAAAATAAAGATGCCAGGCCCATCCGCAGCTTGGAACTTGTCAATCATCTTGTCGCGTTCCTGCTTCGGCGTGCTGCCGTTCAAGTACAACACGGGTTCGTCCCGTTGTGCCTGCAAAATATCGGCCAGCAGCTTGCCCATGCTGACATACTGCGTGAAGATCAGGCAGGAGTCGCCTTCATCCCGCAGCTCGCCAACCATCGCAACAAGCCGTTCCAGCTTGGCTGAACGCAAGACGAAGCCTTCCCGACTGTCTTCGTTTAGCAGGCTTTCCTCGGAGATAGGAGCCTCCTTGGTCAGCAGAACCGGGTGATCGCAAAGCTGCTTAAGCTGCGTTAACGCAGAGAGAATCGCGCCCTTGCGCTCCATGCCTTCCAGCTTTTGCATGCGCTCCATGAGGTTTTTGACCGCTTGCTCATACAGCGCTCCTTGCTCAGCGGTCAAGTTCAAGTAGACCTTCATCTCCTGCTTATCCGGCAAATCGAGCTGGATGGCGGGATCTTTCTTTTTCCGGCGCAGCATAAAAGGTTTCACGAGCTTCTGGAGCTGCATCGTCCGCTCCTCATCCTGATGTTTCTCGATCGGATTCGCAAAACGATGCTGAAAGCCGCGCTGATTTCCCAAATAGCCGGGATTCAGGAAGTCATAGATCGACCACAGCTCGGATAACCGATTTTCGATCGGTGTGCCGGTCAGGGCGATCCGATGTTTCGCTTGGAGTGAACGCACGGCGGCGGACTGCTTGTTTTGGGCGTTCTTAATATTTTGCGCTTCGTCCAGACAAAGGGAGCTCCAAACCGTCTCCTGCAGCGTTTCTTGTTCCATAAGAGCGGTCGTATATGAAGTCAGCACGATATCGGTGTCTTTCAAAGCTTCAGAAAGCGCTTCGCCGCTTAAACGGCCTTTGCCGTAATAAAGCAGCACCTTGAGATCCGGGGCAAAACGGACGAGCTCCTTCTGCCAATTGCCGAGTACAGAGGTAGGGCAAATCAGCAGAGCAGGCTGCTCGGATTCAACTTGGTGATGCAGCAAATAGGTGATGAATTGAATGGTTTTCCCAAGCCCCATATCATCGGCAAGACAAGCGCCAAGCCCGAACTTTCTTAGATAAGTTAACCATGTGAAACCTTCATGTTGATAGCTGCGCAGTTCAGCACGCAAGCCTGCTGGAACAGGAATCTCCTGCAGCTCCGACGGCTGTGCAAGTTGACGCAAAAGGCCCATCAGATGCGCGTTTAACTCAACTTCCAATTTGATGCGTTCTTCGTTCTCAGCGTCATCCTCAGGCGATGAACTTCCCTTAGGCGCGTTCTCTTTCTCTGCTTCATTCAGCAGGTGAAGCTGGAAAATATCCAGCAAGGATAGACCTTCTTGCGGGTCAACGCTGGCCATCAGTCTGCGAATTTGCTCCAGCAGCGCCGGGTCCAAGTAGACCCACTGGCCGCGGAAGCGGATGAGGCGCTCATTGCGCGAAAGCAGCGCAGCGAATTCCGCTTCGCTTAGATCCGCTTCGCCAATGGCAATCCGCCAGTCGAAGTCGACCAGGGCGTTCAGCCCGAAGAGCGACTGCCCTTTGCCGCCAGCTTCGGAGGATACCTTCGCGCGCAGCCGCGGCTTTCGCTTGGAGGCAGCCTCCCACCAGCCGGGCAGCATCACATTCCAACCGCCGTCCAGCAGATGCCGGCTGTCTGTCGTTAAAAACGTCCAGGCCGATTCATCGCTTAGCGGCCTGGACAAGAGTGCCAAGCCGCTGCTCCCGCTGGGCAGGCTTTCGGCCAGGCTGGCTGCCCAGCCGGGCGACCGTTCCAGCACGTAGGGACTCCAGCTGCTGTCCCAAGTTCCGGCTGCGGTTCCGTCCGAAGCAAGACGAATCGGGGCGAGCACGGATCGATCCTGCTTGTCCTGCAGGACAAGACGGAGTCGCCACGTGTCGTCCTCTTCATCCGGTTCCAGCAGCTGCAGCGCAGGGCGGAAAGGAGCCGTGTCAGGCCGCCACCCTAAGGAAGCGAGCCATTCTTCCTCCGTTAGGGTGACTGGTGAAGCTGAGCGTTGGAACAACGCGGGGTAGTCGCGGCGAAGGTCGGAGATCGCCGCTTCGCTTGCATAATGCTCCGCGGTGACAACGGCGGAGAACGCTGCGCGCAGCCCGGCCAGACCTTGACCAAGGGCATCGAGGTTTTGAGCTGCTGCCCATTTAAACGATTTCAGCGCATCGGATTCGGCATCCCAGGTCCAACCCAGCGTCCCTTTGCGGAAATCGTGCAAGCTTGGTACATAACGGCCAGCTTGTGCTTCTTGGTATAGGAGCGGCGCTAGCTCGCGCATGGCCTTCATGCCTTCATTTCCATCCTCAAATTGCAGGATTTCCATGAAATCCGGTTCCGTGAAGTAGGGAAGCACCATATCCGCAGGGAGCACGACGACCGAGATGTCACCAGCCTGCTGCAGGTCCAACACAGTGCCGTAATAGGAGGATTCGTGCCAAGCGAACATGAGATTTCGCAGCTTCTCGCCAGGCACATCGCGGTCGTCCAGAAATCCCCAGAATAAAGCGTCGCCGCTTTCAGTTAAAGTCATGCTCATTTGTAAATTGTGCAATATTGCGTTCATCCGAGCAGCTTTCCTTTCCTAAGTTCCTCTTGCAGTGCCCGCAGTCTGCTGTGCCGTTCAACGAAACCGGCAAAAAATGCTTCCCAACGACCGGGCTGCTTCATTTTCTTGTACACTTTTTCGAGTCTTTTCAAAAGTCTAACAGCAGCTTTATAGTCGTGGCGGTTTTTTAAAGCAACGTAATGGTTCACTGCTTGATGATAATAGGGTAAAAGCAGCTGTGGCGCTTCTTTTTCGATTGGCTGAAGCACGCTGACTCTGTGAAAAAGCGGGTCATGCCCTTGAAGGATCTGCATTTCGAGCCAAGCCTTCCATTTGCCTTGCTCGTAGAGGACATTTTCAATGAGAAAGTAGGAACGCGGCAGAAGACTCTCAAATGCTTGCCACATCAGCTCCTCGGCTCCAGGAAAATGAGCGACGGCTTTTTGCCAATAATTCGCGTAGGTATCGAGTTCACGGGTTCGCGGATTGTTGAAGAAGACGGCGGTTTCGGTCAGCCAGTTTACAAGCTCCTTCCAGTTTGCGTTATCCTGCAGATGGTCGAAGAACGTAACGAAAAGGTAGGGAGGTGTGTCTTTGAAGGTTGGCCCCTCTGCGAGTGCTGCCCAAGCGATCTTCGGTTGTGACATCAGCAGGTGCAGGTAAGCTTTCGCGGCTGAAACCGATGGCGTAGCGGCAGAGTCATCTGTTGTCGATGTCTTAAGAGCTTCAATTTCCTTCGGGGCGTAGGATAAAGCCGCTGTGATTCCTGAAGCCATCCATTCGTCCCAAAGCGCGCAGTAGATGCCAAAATCTTGATAACTGTGCCCTTTCTGAGCTGCCAACTGCGTTCTGATATAAGCGAATGTTGTCTCAAGGCGTTCGCTGGACTCAGAAAGAGCTAATCGGCTACCCTTCTCTTTTAACCAGTCCATAATCTCATCGTAAATCTTGTAGGCTGCAGATGACGTAAAGAAGCTCGTCCCGCCTTGTGTGCTTTGCCCTTTTACTTTTCTTAGCAGGAATAACGCTTGATGCAGCTCGAAAAAGCCCAGATCCTGTTCAGAAAAAGGAATGGCAACGTTCATTAAGGTGCTTAAATGGCTGCGCAGCTGCTGAGCGTAAATGCCTTGATCGTAGGTCGGTTTTATGGAGAGGGTGTATTGGTCCAGAAACTGCTGCCATTCGCTAACAGACATTGTAGGCAATTTCATCATGGCGGATTCCGATGTAGCTTGCGAAGCCGCGCGTTTGAGGTGCATTTTTGCATTCATAATCTGGGTCGCCGGGTATCCGAGACGGTCCGCCAGTTCCATCATGACAGCAGCTTGGTGCTTGCAAGCGCCATGAACGGGGCATGTGCAGCTGCCTTCTTTCAACTTATTTAGGTTAAGCGAGACGCGGTAGGCTTCAGATCCGTCGACTTTGGCTTGCACCAAACGAGCGTCGGAGATGCTAAGGGAGATAACTTGTCCTTGCTTAAAATAGGTAAACCCTCTGGAAAGGGTTACGTCCGTATAGGTTTCAGCCACATATTCGAGCAGCTTCAACCACTCTTCATCATTTAAAACAGTAGAAGTGCTCATAGGAAGGCTCCTTGCTAATGAATAGAGTATCTAATAACCTTATTAGTATAAATAGTGCAGCTAATATTGTAAATTTTGTTTCTTAATAAAAATGTTTTTTTGAAATTAGGGAAGGTAGGGTGAATAAATGAGAAAAAGAATAGTCATAATTGGAATAGGACTATTTATTGTTTTTGTTCTATTGTTTTGTACATGGAAATGGATGAATGCTAGAAGTTTCCAAGTTTTTGGCGGGTTAACCAGTCATGTGCAGACGAATGAAAAAGTTGTGGCATTAACGTTTGATGATGGACCGTCGGAACAAACAGCTTCAATTGTTGCCCTATTGGGTAAATATCAGGCAAAAGCTACTTTTTTTCTAATAGGAAGCGAGCTTGAGAAAAATAGAGAAGCTGGGCGGTTGATTGCGCAGGCGGGGCATCAAATCGGAAATCATACCTTTTCACATCAACGAATGGTTTTCAAAAAGCCCTCTTTTATCCGGGAAGAAATTGAAAAAACGAATCAACTGATCCGCGAGACGGGTTACGAAGGTGAAATTGATTTTCGGCCGCCAAACGGTAAAAAGTTGATTGGTTTACCTTATTATTTACATAAGCAGCAGATTCAAACGATCATGTGGAGTTTGGAGCCGGACACGAATTTTCGAACTCCTTCCGACAAAGTAAATGAAGTCGTTCAGCATGTGAAGCCAGGCTCTATCATTTTGCTGCATCCTATGTACGATAAGACGGAGCTTCTTGCGATAGAAGGCATTCTGGATGCTTTGACGAAAGAGGGCTACACCTTTGTAACTGTCAATGACCTACAAAATAGATAATATTCAGTCAGCATGAGCCACATTGACAAAAGATACTGTAACATTTATAATTACAGTATAGCTAGTGAGTGATAAAAATAACGCTAAAGGCGGTGCTGGATGATGAACTATCAAATCAGTGATTGGGTTACAGCCACTACGAATCAAGATGAAATGTTGCATGGGTATGTAGAATCCATGGATGTGCTTGGAGGTTTGACTCGCATTTACGTGATTGCATCCGACCGTGAATCGACGATTGGGAAAGTCATGGAAGTCAGCAACCAAGACGTTAAAAAATTGCCGCCAAGTTCCTTGGATATAGAAGAGCAAGTGAGAAGCTTGATCGATGTTTCCCTCGCGGTGAGAGACGAAATGTGGTTCCTTGAATTGACGGGCAAACTGCTGGCGATTCAACAAAATGAGTCCAAGCGCAGCGAGCGCGATCAGCTTCCGTCCTTAACTTTCAAAAACCGCTTAGGCGTTGATCAGCTATAATGAAAAGCCAATCCAAGACATGTGAGACATGTCGAGTGGATTGGCTTTTTTTGGTTGATGGGGAGTGAGCGCGGCCCCGCGCATTACTGCACAGGCGCCTTTTTCACAACCTGCGGCCCTTTTACCATTTCCGCTTCAAACAGGGCTTGCAGCTCGGTAATTTTCCTTGGATCGGTAAGCGCCATTTTATCTTTAAAATATTGTTCCACAACGAGCTCCCACGTAGGCACGATTTTCTGGGCTGTAATGGAACGGATGGCTGTCTTCAGAAGCCGGCGTTCCTTTGCATTGCTGTAGACATCTACATATTGCTGCGTCCGTTCAAAATCAAGCTCCTGAAAGATCGCTTTGAACACAAGCGATGTCATCCGCGCATCATCCAGCGCTCTGTGGGCGGAGCCTTCCGCCTCGATCTGCAAATCAAGCAGGGCGGCCTCGACGCTGACGTCATTCGTTACATTTTTATAGCGGATAAACCCTTTCAATAAGTCAAAATAGTTGGCATTCATCCAGTACGCATCATCCAATTTGTGCATTCTCGTATCGAAGACAATGCGTTTCAAATCTTCCCCGCCCCATGTAACAAGCAGAAAAGCTTCACTCCGGTTCAGCCAGCTGATGAAATCCGCAATGACACTGCGAAAGCCGGCGGCGCCGTCAATGTCTTCTTGCGGAATGCCTGTTTTCTTTTTAATAAAACTGTTCAATTTAGAAAAATAAACCGGCTTGATCAGAGAGGAGAACTCATCGACCGGCTGAAGGGAGTCATTAAGGCGCACTGCCCCAATCTCGATGACCTCCATAGGTAAATCGCTCGCAAATTTGCGACCGTTAAATTCGATATCCAAAATAATGTAGTCCATGCTGCTTGCCCCCGTTCTTTCTATTCCTATCATTTTAGCAGAAAATGTTTAGGCTGCCATCCTGGCTTTTCCGTAGATTGCGCTTAGTACTAGGCTGAACAACAGTCCGATAAAGGACATACCGGAAATCCATAAGTAAAGCGATTGACCGCCAAAGCTTTCATAGAACCACCCGCCCAGATAAGAAGCAACAATGCCGGATACGCCGAAGAACAGCAAAGCAAGAACGGTTTGACCGGTCGCTCTCCACTCCTCAGGTACAATACGGTATAAATATTGAATCGCCGCGGAATAAAAGATTGGAAACGTGAAGGTTTGCAGAAGCTGTAAGTAAACAAGTACATGAGGTTCTGTTATCCACGAGGATAATAGAAAGCGAATGAAGTAAAAGAACGCAGAAAATGCGATGATTTGGAGTTCCTTCCCTTTACGCAGCCACCAGAAACTTAGCGCAAAAACAAGAATTTCACTTCCTGCGGCTAAAAACCATGCTTGTCCGACCAGCTCAGGACTGCCGCCTAATTTTCGTATATATACGCCTAAAAAGGTATCATTAATTCGTTGCGGAACGGCAACAATAAAGATTAACACCATAAACCAAATTGTCTCTTTATTTCCTAGGAAATTACGCAAGCTTTTTAATGTGATGGGTTTGCCAGTCACTGGTGCATCTGGAAGTGCTAGACAAATGATAAGGCTAATGACGCCGATCCCTCCGAAAAGGTAACCCAAGCTGTTCAAGCCCAAATATTGAATCGCGTATCCAACGGCCAACGACATGACGGCATAGCCAATCGCACCGAAAGTCCTTATGGAGCCATAGCTAACTCCGTTCGCTTCCGCTGTTTGAAAGTTTAAGCTTTCCGTTAACGGATCAAGCGGCATAAGGAAAAAGTACAAAAACATCGTAAACAGAAGCAGTACAATGAAACTATTGGAGGTATACAAAAAATACCCTACAATACTTGAACACACTAATAGAAGCAGCATAACCTTTTTAATGGTTCTGGTCCTGTCACTAATCATGCCCCAGAGCGGCTGTGAGAAGATCGTAATAATTCCTCCTGTACCGATGATCAGGCCGATTTTGGTCGCTGGAAGCCCTTGGGCATCCAGATAAACAGGGAGAAAAGAAACGAACATGGCAAGCAGGGCAAAGTACAAAAAATTAAATGAACGTAAAAGATTTGAAGAGCTCATTATGACCGTAACCTTCCTAGTTGAAATAACTTATGTTTGTTGTAAAACTACATTCTAACACGATGCACGAAAGATTCCAAAAAGAAAAATGTCTCAATTGCAAATGAGGCGCGAACTTCTTACGGACTCAGGAGCCGTTATTTTGCTAAATTCAGCGGAATTTGAGGTGCTAACGGACTGAGGGGACGTTATTTATGGAACTTTTCGCTCTTTGAGGTGTTTCTATGACTAATAGCGACTCTGGAGTCCGTTAGATCCAAATCTTATCGCAAAAACAGCAAATAGCGTCATCTCAGTCCGTTAAGCGTCGTTAGGCGACGAAATAGGCTTTTTTTGCTGAGTCGGCTTTTTTTATTATCATGAATCGGCGTTTTTTATATAACCATTTGCAAGAATTGAAGATTGCTTAGAAAGATCGGTGTCTTTTATGCTAGAAAAGCTGGTATTAAGCATTCTCCAGAACTTCTTTTCTCGCACGAAAAAAATGTCGATGAGGTGATCGTTTGGGAAAAATGACAAAACTGCTATCGGTCAGTATGGTGTCGAGTCTTCTAGTATCTTTTGTGCCCTTTTATGAAAGCGCTTATCCAAAAGCGGAGGCTGCTGCTGTCAACCTGCTGAGCAACGGCGGCTTCGAGCAGACAACGACGACGCTGGATGCGAGCTGGAGCGGCGTTACAAGTCCTGCACCGGTCGGTTGGGGCTTATGGATTCCTACAGGGAGCGGCAAAGCACCGAATCAAACGGTGAATGTCTCCCTAGACTCAACTACCTTTCATGAAGGGAGCAAATCGATTTTGTTTGACGCTTTTGCAACAAGCAGAGTTTCTGTCAATCAAAGCGTGTTGACGGTTACGCCAGGCAAATCCTATCGGCTGAAAGTATGGGTGAAAACCGATAATGTCACGGGGACTGGTGCTTATTTTAGAACACAGTACTATAATACAAGCAAAGTAGGTGACGGCCCTGCATCCGCGAAATTGCTCGGAACGAAGGATTGGACGATGCAGCAAGTTTTTATGACAATTCCGGTAAATGTGACGAAGCTGGTGATCGAGCCGTTTCTGGAAACAGGCAAAGGGAAGGTATGGTTTGATGATATGAGTTTGGAGGAATATAACGGAGTTACAGGAATTACCTTGGATCAAAGTGCGTTTTCCATGGCTCAGGGAGCGTCAGTGGCGTTAGCGCCAACGTTTGTTCCAGCAAATGCGGCGGACAAAACGGTGATTTGGCGTTCATCGAACCCCAATGCAGCAGTTGTAGATAACAATGGAAATGTAACCGGTGTAGGGCTGGGCTCCACGACGATTACGGTGTCGACAACAGATGGTACAATCAAGGCAGAATGTCTCGTAAACGTTGAATCTGCAGAGCTTTTTCAATCCTATGCGCAGATGCGGGCCAAATGGTTCAACAAGCTGACAGGCGGTACAAATTATGATGCCGCTGATCCAGATATTTCAGCTAACTTGGCCAAAATTGCCGATAGCGTTACGAATGCCGATGCGACCGGTATCTGGGATACGCTTAATAAATCCGCAGACCGAACGTTGGTCTGGAATGATCTGGCGAGCACGACAGATTCGGCGCAAGTCACGACTTCGTACAGCAGATTGAGGACGATGGCGCTCGCCTATACGCTCAAGGGATCGAGCTTATATCATAATGAGACGCTTAAAATCGACATTTTGAACACGTTGGACTGGCTGAACGCTAACCGTTACAACGAGTCCAAAACCGAGTACGGCAACTGGTGGGACTGGGAAATTGGCGCTCCGCAAATTATGAATGATATCCTCGTACTGATGTATGAGCATTTGACACCTGCTCAAATTACGAAACATATGAAAGCGATCGATCGATTTGTCCCTGATCCGAAAAAGCGCACGCTGAATAACGTCGTTGAAACCGGCGCCAATCTGCTGGACAAAGCGCTTGTTGTTACGATGCGGGGCATCATCGGCAATAACAGTGCGAAAATTACGCAAGGCCGCGACCCGATTGGTCCCGAATTTATTTATGCCAATCATGGAGACGGAGTATACCTGGATGGTTCGTTAGTGCAGCATACGAATATTGCGTATACAGCTGGTTATGGCGCTGTATGGTTAAGCCGAGCTGCTGATATGACGTATGTCCTTAATGGCTCCCCATGGCCTGTAACGGATCCTAACGTTAACAATGTGTACAAATGGGTTACGGATACGTTCGAACCTGTTATTTATAAAGGACTTTACATGGATATGGTGAACGGCCGGGGTATTTCCAGACAAGCAACAGGCAGCGCTAGAAGTACGATTACCACTTTGCTTCGTTTAGCGGTAGGAGCGCCGGCAGATGTTGCGCTTTCGATTAAGCGGATGGCGAAGGAATGGATTTTGAGCGATACGACCTACGCTAATTATGTGGATGGGCTGCCGATTTATGAGTTGACGCTGATTAAAGAGCTAATGAGCGACTCCACGATTCAGCGCAGAGGAGAATTAGAGCGGAATCAGGTATTTGCCGGCATGGATCGTGTCGTTCATTTGCGTGACGGATATGGCTTTGGATTAAGTCTTTTCTCGAACCGGATTTCTGCTTTTGAAAAGGGAAATAACGAAAATCTTAAAGGCTGGTACACGGGAATCGGCATGACGTTCCTGTATGATCAGGATCTTAACCAGTACCGCAATGACTTCTGGCCGACTGTGGATTCCTTCCGTTTGCCAGGCACGACGACGGATCAGTCTGGGAAAGGCGTGACCCCTGGCGAGTGGACCTCGTATATGAACGCCAAAAATTGGGTGGGCGGTTCCTCCATCGACGGCCTATATGGTGCCGCAGGCATGGACTTTTCGATGGATAAAGTGACGGGCAGCACGCTGCAAGGCAAAAAATCGTGGTTCATGTTCGACGATGAAATCGTCGCTTTAGGAGCAGGAATATCGAAAAGCTCAGCAGCGAACGCGCCGGTTGAAACGATCATCGATAACCGGAAGCTGAATGACGCGGGAGACAATGTGCTAACGATTAACGGCTCTGCACAACCGAATCAATTGGGCTGGTCAGGAACGCTAAATCAAGTGAACTGGGCTCATATAGCCGGTAATGTGGCGAATTCGGATATCGGTTATTATTTCCCAGGGTCAGCAACCGTCTATGGCTTGCGTGAAGCGAGAACGGGGAGCTGGCAAGAGATTAACAGCGGCCAATCGAATACGCCGATTACGCGTAATTATGTAAGCTTGGCTTTCGAACACGGGCAAAATCCGACGAATGCCTCCTATGCTTATATCATGCTGCCACACAAGGATGCTGCGGCAACAGCGGCGTACAGTCAATCGCCGAACGTTGAGATTTTAAGTAATACAGCCGATGTGCATGCCGTGAAAGAAAAGCAGTTGGGCATTACAGCGGCAAACTTCTGGAACCCGGGTTCCGTGGCTGGCATTACCTCCAGCAATCCGGCGTCTGTTATGGTGAAGGAATCGGAGACGGAGCTTTCCATCGCGGTATCCGATCCAACACAAGCGCAGAACATGATTTCACTTGAACTGAATAAAACGGGCTTGCAGCTCGTTAGCAGCGACAGCACAATTTCTGTGCAGCAAATGTCTCCTAGCTTGAAGCTTGATATTCAGGTTGCCAATTCGTATGGTAAAACGCATGTCATTACCTTCAAGAAAGACAGCGCAGCTCCTGTAACGACAGATGACGCGAAATCAGGATGGCAGCGTACGGCGCAAACGGTGACATTAACGGCAAGCGACGCTGGCAGCGGCGTACAAACAACGATGTACAGCCTAGATAACGGTGCCTTCGCAGAAGGAAACACGGTATCCGTTACGGAGGATGGTTTGCATCAAATTCGTTATTACAGTGTCGATCAAGCCGGCAACCAAGAGTCTATCAAAACGGTTGAAGTCAAAATCGATACCAAGGCGCCGGTCATTTCTCCTTCGGTCACGATGGATGTTTATTGGACGGATGGCGGCAGTCTAACTTTCAACACGAGAGATGAAGTAAGCGGAGTGGTTGCCAAGTCAGTCAGCATTGACGGCGCTAAAGTTAGCGATCCCTATACGTACAAACCCTTTACGCTCCGTATTGGTGAGCATCAAGTTAACGTAACGGCAACGGATGCTGCAGGAAATGAAGCGGCCGTGAGCTACGTGCTTAAGGTGCATATGGACGTCATGCATTTGGATGAAGCGGTTCGTTATGCTTACCAACAAGGCTGGATTACGAACCAAGGCATTTATAACAGCTTGTTAATGATGGTTGAGGCGTTGCAAAAGCACTTGGATGACAAGGGTGTCAAGACGGCATTGAACGCTCTCGAACAGCATGTTCGAGCGCAGTCAGGCAAAAAAATCGACAGCAATTTTGCAGCATTTTTACTGGATGCCATTTCATTCCTGAAGGCATAAACAAGATCATCGGGTTTTCCTGAAAGTCATGAAGATGACGGAGGGAAAGCCCTTTCTTTTTTTGTGGAAAGGCATTCCTGCTTCTTCCAATTCGTACGAGGACGGTTTACAATAACGGAAGAGGAGTTGATGTCTAATGGATTCGAAGATCGTGCAGCTGGTTCTGGACGCCAAAGCCACTCTAGGTGAAGGCCCGAGCTGGAATGAGGATGAGAAAGCGCTTTATTGGGTTGATATTATAGGAGAGAGGTTTTGCAGGTTCGATCCGGAGACCGGTCAAAATGAGTCCTTTCCTATTGGCGAATTTGTAGGTGCAGTTGTTTGCGCCGGGAAAGATGAGGTCGTTTTGGCGACACAATCCGGTTTCCAATCCTATCACATGAAGCAGCGTACTTTAACACCTCTCGTTGATCCAGAAGAACACTTGCCTTCCAATCGGTTTAACGATGGAAAATGTGATAGCCATGGCCGCTTCTGGGCAGGAACGATGGAAATCATTGAAAAAGGGGCGACAGGCTCCCTCTATGTACTTGAACCAGATGGCAGCTGCCGCAAAGTTCACGAAGACGTCGGTGTATCGAACGGGATCGCCTGGAGTCTAGACGAAAAAGAGATGTATTATATTGATTCGATGAGAAAACATGTGTTAGCTTTTGATTTTGATGCGGAAAAAGGAGAAATTAGCCGTCCAAGAACATTGATCGATTTCGCTGGCGAGCAAGGATTTCCAGACGGTATGACGATTGATGCAGAAGGGATGCTTTGGATTGCTCACTGGGATGGCTGGCAGGTGTCGCGCTGGAATCCCCGCACAGGCATGAAACTGGAGAGCATCGCGGTCCCCGCAGCGAAAGTAACCTCGTGTATTTTTGGCGGAGATGAGCTGGACACTTTATACATAACGAGCGCGCGAAAAGGGCTGGAGGAAGACAAAGCAGGAGATCAGCCTCACGCCGGCGGCATTTTTGCAGTCAAACCTGGTGTTAAAGGAACGAAGACGCATGCATTTGGAACACCATATATCCAACAAAAGGAGTAGTTTTATGTCAGTAGAATCTAATCAGCTAAACATCCAGTATATTGGACAGGTTGGCGTTATTTTGCGAAAAAACGACATGGCCATAGCCATTGACCCGTATTTGACGGATTCTGTCGATCAACTCGGAGGATCTCCCGAAGGGTTCTGGGTGAGAAGATATGGACCACCGGTAAAGCCCGAAACATTGACGGATCTGGATCTTGTCCTTTGTACGCACGAACATATGGATCATATGGATCCAGCGACGCTGCGGGCCATTGCGAAGGCATCACCGGATTGCCGCTTCGGCGCTCCCAAGGTTTGCTTGCCGGCACTGGAGGCAATGGGAATTACGCCTAATCGGCTGCAAGCGCTTGGAGTTCAAGAGGCTTGGCCGTTCGCTGAAGGGCTGAACATTCAGCCGATACCGGCGTGGCATGAAGAGCGTGTGCAGGATGAAGCGGGCTGGGACCATTATTTGGGCTACATGCTCGAGTGGGACAACTTATGTCTCTACCATGCAGGTGATACCCTTTTGACGGATGAATTGGTGAACACATTGTCAGGTTACAGCATTGATGTAGGATTCCTGCCGATTAATGGCCGGGATATTTTCCGCAACAGAGTTGGCGTCGTGGGCAATATGAATGCTTTGGAAGCGGCAGATCTGGCTGCGCATCTTCGATTTGATATTGTGGTGCCTGTTCACTTTGATATGTATCCTAATAATAGTGAAGGCATTGCGCCGTTCGTAGACCGATTGTATCAGAAGCATCTGGGGCAGAAATTTCATATTTTTCAACCAGGTGAGACACTTTTGTATAGGAAAATGAGATAGATTGGGATCAGTAATTAGGGCCTCTCAGTGTTCGAGTTAGCACGAAGGGGCCTTGGTTTCGGATTATTCGACACATCTGTGCGTTGAAAATAGGCCATAAGGCTATTGCAACTAAGCACATCTTCATCTTCAGGTATCCTATGTGATGTGATATGCTGAAGAGGCTGGTACGCACCTAAACAGCTGCTAACATGACCATTATGAATGGAGTGTTGTTCAGATGAAAATGTACCAATCCGTTGACTACATCCAGCAGACTGAGAAAATCGCGCTTTACAAGCTTCATCAACAGGCGAATGAGCCGGAGCATACGCATAATTTCATCGAGCTGGTTTATATCTGTCAGGGAGCCGGGTACCATCAAGTGAATGGGAAGTCATTTGCCGTGCAGCGCGGGGATTTTTTGTTCATGAATGTTGGCGATCGGCATGCGTTTGAAATTCAAAAGAACATGCAGTATATGAATATTTTGCTGGATCCTGAGTTTCTAAGCAATCGATTGCAGGCTACCGAAAGCGCTTCCGATTTTCTCCCGCTCATGTTGTTTCAGGAGTTCAAGTCCTCACTTGCCAATCCTTCGCCTCACGTCACGTTCAGAGGGAAAAACATGATTGAAGTCGAGCAGCTGCTCGAAACGATGTATGCGGAATATTGTGGTAAAAAGAGCGGTTATTTAGCTATGCTTCACGGCTATGCGACACTGTTATTGACGCGTATGCTCAGATCGATGCAAGAAAATCTACATAACTCCGAATTGCGCACGGCTTATCACATGCTACCTCAGCTGCTGTCCTATATCGAGGAGCATTATGCGGGGCATATTACGCTGAATGATTTGGCGCGCGAGAGCTTTTATTCCCCCTATTATTTGAGCAAAATGTTCAAAGATTGCCTGGGGTTCACCTTCACGGAATACGTTCACGACGTCAGGCTGCGCGAAGCGAAGCGAATGCTGCTGGAAACGAAGGATTCTGTCGAATCCATCGGACGAAGCGTCGGTTATGAGGATAAAACGCAGTTTTTCCGCCTGTTTAAACAGACCTTAGGGATGACGCCTCAGCAGCTTAGGAAGCAGATGTGAAAGTATGCTTGAAGAGCGGGCTTTGAGGGATAAGTATGTAAAAGCATTTACAAGCAATTAGAATTGTAAACGCTTAATATGGATGGTAGGCCTGCTCCGCTTGTTGGGGTGGGCTTTTTGTTTTTGGGGTTAGAGGCTGATCACACAGGTATGAGCACACCGGCGAGAGTTAGCGTGTCAAAGCGCTAGAAGCTGTGCAGCCTCCTTGGACGAAATCCAATGAAACCCCCTTTAGCGCCTCTAAATTGCTCATTACATTGGACCAAATCCAATAGAACAGCAATATCGAGCGCTATAGCGGCATGATTATCCGATGTCATTGGATTTCATCCAATAGAATCGGTAATCGAGCCATCAAATCATTAGGTTCATTGGATTTCGTCCAACGACCAACCAACCTGTTTAAAAGCTCCGTTGGCATTGCGCACTGTCCATGCACTCGGCCACAGGCTTGAACCTCGTAGCTTCAAGGAAAGCCTGCCGTCAAATCCCAAGTCCTGTTGTGACTTTGTGGGACTTTCTTTGCGTTTGCCTGACTGAACCTCTGAGTCCAGCATGTGTGCCTCTAGGCAGGCTTCATGATGAGGCCCTATTATCTCATTTTCATAGCCGTAAATGATGTCGAGAAGGTGTTGGTAGCGGTTACATTTTATGCATAAAGAGCCGAATCGGTCTAATCTTGTCGAATCTTAACGATGAGTAGTGTGTTTAGTGAAGATAGTGAATTTTCAGAAAATAAGGTTGATTATTAGGGGCAATCTCCATAACAATGAGGATGAGTCCACAAACTCAAAAACATTTTAGGAAATCGGAGGGTTGCAAATGAAGTCAAGGAGGAAGTCGATTATTTTACTCCTGGTTTCTGCACTCATGTTGACGCTTGTACTTGGGGGGTGTCAAGACAGTCCAGCTTCGACGACTCCAGCGCCAACGACTGCTGCGGTACAAGCAACGAAAGCGCCGGATCCAACAAAAGCACCTGACGGTGGAGGCGGACAACCTGCGCAATTGACAGCATTTAAGGATTCGCCGGTATTGGCGTCCAAAGGATTGCCACCCGTGAAAGATCGCTTGCCAAGCGATTATAAATTCACGAATGAATTGCCGGAGAGCCAAATGAAATACGAAATCGGTACGTATGGCGGTGTTTTGAGAACGGTTACATCTGCTCCGGACTGGGATGCTGACGTTTTCGTTATGAACAACGAACCGCTGCTGAACACGCCGGGTATTCTCGGTGATCAAATCACAGGTAACGTGCTCAAAGATTACAAAGTCAGCGATGATCAAAAAACATTCACTTTCTCCATGCGCAAAGGGCTGAAATGGTCCGATGGTCAGCCGGTTACAACGGAAGACGTCAGATTTACGGTGGAGGATATTTTGAACGATCCCGAGTTGACGCCAATCTTCCCTGTATGGCTGCGTGGCGGCGGTGAAGCCGATGCGGCTCCGATGAAGCTGGAAGTGATCGACGATTTGAACTTCAAGCTGACGTTCGACCGTCCGTACGGCGGTATCCTGATCCGCTTCGCCATTCAAGGCTGGCGCGGATATACAGAGCTCATCCGTCCTGCGCACTATCTCAAACAGTTCCACAAAAAGTACACACCACTGGATAAACTGGAACCGCTGATTAAACAAGCAGGCTTCCAACCTGGCGAATGGTTCAATCTTTTTAACGATAAAGATATTACGAACTGGGAACTTGCAAATAAGAAAGCTGTTGGTTTCCCTGTACTGTACCCATGGATGATGACCAAATCGACGGAATCTGTAACAACGTATGAACGCAACCCGTACTATTTCAAAGTGGATACGGCAGGCAATCAATTGCCTTATATCGACAGCATTCAGAGTACGCTCGTACAGGACATTGAGATGGTTGGTTTGAAAACGATTGCTGGTGAAGTCGACTTCTCCAGGGAATCAGCAGCTCTGATCAAAATGCCGCTTTATCGTGAAAACGAGAAAAACGGCTACAAAGCATTGCTGGCCAACATGCACGTGACGCCAACGGATATTTTCTTGAACGAAACGTTCAACGATCCGAACTGGCAAAAAGTTGTTCAGGATGTGCGCTTCCGCAAGGCACTCAGCTTGGCGCTGAACCGCAAAGAGATCATTGACACGATCTACTATGGCTTTGCGAAGCCGGGCAGCATTGAGGATCCGACATTTGATCTGGCTGCTGCGAACAAATTGCTCGATGAAATGGGCCTCACCAAAGGGGCTGACGGCAAACGTCTTGGACCGGATGGCAAGGTGTTCACGATTCCGTTCGAAGTCGGAGCACAAGCACCGGATATCGTCCCGCTAACTCAATTAATCGTGGAGATGTGGAAGCAGCTTGGTCTGAACGTCACCATGAAAACAATCGACCAAACGCTTTGGACGACGCGGAATACGAACAATGAGCTGCAAGCGACCATGATCTGGACGCATACACCGCTCTGGTACATGGGCGATTGGGGTACTCAGCTTTGGGGAGCGCAATGGGATCTCTGGCGTACTTCAGGCGGTAAGAACGGTCAAGAACCGCCTGCCGACATCAAGAACCTATACAAAATGATCAATGACGCTGCAGCTGCGAACCCAGAGGATGCGAAGAAAAAAGTAGCTGAAATTAAACAAGTCATGAAAGACAAGGTCTACTATTTCATTCCGATTTCGGAAGTGAAGCAGCCTCTAATCGTCAATGCGAAGCTGCACAACATTCCGAATGACACCAGCTTTGCGATTGGTGCGAACTTCAGCGGCGAGCAGTTCTTTTATAGCAAATAATTGAACAGGAACCAGTAGGAGCCCGGACGGCGGCAGGTCGTTTGATCCGGGCTCCACGGTTCGTTCAGAGACAGGGTACATTTTTGGAAGGAGGAATTACATGCTGAATTATATCTCCTATCGGCTTTTGCAGCTAATCCCGCTGCTGATTGCCATCAGTATTATTGTTTTTGTGATCATTCAGCTTCCACCTGGGGATTTCCTAACACAATATATTGCCACATTAAAGCAGTCCGGATCTGCGGTTTCAGAAAGTACAGTCATAAATCTTCAACAGCTTTACGGGTTGGATAAATCATTAATCGTTCAATACATCATTTGGATCAAAAATATTATTCTTCACGGTGACCTAGGTCGTTCCTTTCAATGGAATCAGCCTGTGACAGAAGTTATTGGTCCAAGACTGGCGTTGACAGTTATCATATCGCTCATTTGCTTAGTTTTTGTGTGGCTGATCGCGATTCCAATCGGCATTTATTCAGCGACGCATCAATATTCGGCACTTGACTATGTGTTTACGTTTATAGGCTTCATTGGTCTGGCCATGCCCGGATTTCTCATTGCTTTGATTATCGTGTATGTCATTTTCGCGCAAACAGGCGTTTCGATTACTGGCTTATTCTCAGCCCAATATGTGGATGCCCCTTGGACGATGGACAAAATCTTGAATATGCTGCCAAGGCTCATTATTCCTGTTGTGGTTATCGGCATGTCGGGGACTGCATCGCTGATCCGGATTACACGTGGGATGCTGCTGGATGAGTTGTCGAAGCAGTATGTCATTACCGCTAGAGCCAAGGGTGTTCCTGAGGGCAAGCTGCTGTTCAAATATCCGGTTCGATTAGCCATTAATCCGTTGATTTCGACCATTGGTTGGACACTTCCGGCGCTTATTTCAGGGGAAGCTATCGTCTCGATCGTGCTGAATTTGCAGACAACGGGGCCGATGCTGCTCAAAGCTTTGATGTTCCAGGACGTGTACTTAACGGGAAGCTTCCTGTTGATTCTAAGCGTGATGACGGTTATCGGGACGCTGTTATCCGATATTTTGCTAGCGTTCGTTGACCCGAGAATACGCTTCGGGGGTGTTGCGGAATGAGTGCGATAACGACGATTGCGAATCGATTTCGGAGGACCAAGGTGAATAGCCGAAACCGAGTCGGTGCCGATAATCAATACGAAGTCGCTTCCCAGTGGCAGCTGATGTGGTGGAAATTCATCAAGCATAAAATGGCTGTGTTTTCTGCGGTTGTATTGATTTTATTTTATCTGGTGGCGGTTTTCTGTGAATTTCTGGCGCCCACGCTGCAGGATGCGAGGTACTCCGATTATAAGAACGCAGCACCGCAAAAAATTCATTTTGTCGATCCGAATAATGGATTTCAGCTTCGACCTTTTGTTTATGGGATGAGCGAGAAAGTCGATCCCCAAACGTTCAAACGCACATTCTCCGAAGATCCGGCGAAGAAGTTTGAGATTTACTTTTTCACAAAAGGCGAGCCGTATAAGCTTTGGGGGCTCATCCCCATGGAACGCCACTTGTTTGGTTTGAAAAATCCAAAGGATGCGCTCATTTTGATGGGGACGGATAAGCTGGGGCATGACCTGTTGTCCAGAATCATTTACGGAGCCAGAATTTCGCTTTCCTTCGGTCTGCTGGGCATCGTTGTAACTCTCATTTTGGGATTGGTGCTGGGCGGAATATCCGGTTATCTGGGCGGTGTTTCGGACACCATCATTCAACGGACCATTGATTTGCTCATCTGTATTCCAACGATTCCGCTTTGGATGGCGCTCACAGCTGCGTTGCCAAGAGATTGGACGGCGCTGCAAACGTACTTCGGGCTGATTCTCATCTTTTCCATCATTGGCTGGACGGGGCTTGCTCGCGTTGTACGGGGGAAAATATTGTCTCTTCGTGAAGAGGATTTCACGATGGCGGCCAGACTTGCGGGGGCAAGTGATTTCCGCATCATTCGCAAACATTTGCTGCCGTCTTTCGCAAGCTACATCATCGTAAACGTGACGCTTTCGATTCCCGGCACGATTCTGGGAGAAACGGCATTAAGCTTCCTTGGGATCGGGCTTCAGGCGCCGGTTGTCAGCTGGGGCGTGCTGCTGCAGGATGCGCAAAATCTGGAAACACTGGCCCATCACCCTTGGCTGCTGTGGCCGGCGGCATTCATTATCTTGACGGTCTTAATGTTTAATTTCCTTGGGGACGGACTGCGTGATGCGGCAGATCCATACAAATAGGAGGTGAAGTGAATGGCAAATAGGGATAACGTCATATTGGAAATGAAGGACGTGAAAGTTCACTTCCATCTGGATGAAGGCGTATTGAAAGCGGTGGACGGCGTTGATCTGCAAATCAAACGGGGCATGACGCTGGGCATCGTCGGCGAAAGCGGCTGCGGCAAAAGCGTCACCTCGCAAGCGCTCTTACGCATTGTGCCCAAGCCGGGCCAAGTGGAAGGCGAGATTAAGCTGCAGCGAAACGGAGCCGGGAGCAAGGAATCGGTGGATCTGGTGAAGCTGGACCCGAGAGGCAAGGAAATTCGGGATATCCGGGGCGATGAAATCGCGATGATTTTCCAGGAGCCCATGAAGGCATTTTCTCCGATTCATACTGTAGGCAATCAGATTATGGAAGCAATCTTATTGCATGTGACACAGGATAAAAAAGAAGCTTACCGCTTGGCGGTGGACATCCTGCGCAAGGTCGGCATGTCCAATCCCGAGCAGCGGCTTGCCGAATACCCGCATCAGCTGTCGGGCGGGATGAGGCAGCGGGCCATGATTGCCATGGCGTTGTCCTGCAACCCCTCGATTCTCATCGCAGATGAGCCGACCACGGCCTTGGATGTTACGGTCCAAGCGCAAGTGCTGCAGCTGATTAATGAACTGAAAGCGAATCATGATACTTCCGTCATTTTCATCACGCATGACCTTGGCGTTATTGCCGAAATGTCGGACGAAGTAGCGGTCATGTATCTGGGCAAAGTCGTCGAATACACAGATGTGGACTCCTTATTTCATAATCCGAAACATCCGTATACGAAGGCGCTGTTGAATTCGATACCTGCGATCGGCAGGGAGAATAAGAGGCTGGAATCCATTGAGGGGACCGTGCCGTTCCCGATGAATTTGCCGAAGGGCTGCGGCTTTTATACGCGCTGCAAAATGGCCATAGACGGCGTGTGCAATGTAGCTGACGTACCGCTTGTCGAGGTGAAAAAAGATCATAAAGTTCGCTGCTTATTGGTTGAAACGGAGCTTAAAGAAGCCGAGGTGGTCTCATGACGGTACAAACAGACGAACTCATTCTTGATGTGAGCTATATGCGGAAATATTTCCCGATTAAAAAGGGATTCTTGCAAAAAAATGTCGGGTATGTCAAAGCGGTCGACGATGTCCAGTTTCATATCCGTCCCGGTGAAACGTTCGGTCTTGTCGGCGAATCCGGCTGCGGCAAAACAACACTTGGACGCTGTATTCTGCGCGCTATCGAACCGACCTCGGGCTCAGTGCGCTTTCGCGACCGCCAAGGTCAGATGCAGGAGGTGCTGCAGCTCGACGCCAAGGAACTGCGATCGATTCGGCGTGACATGCAGCTCATCTTCCAAGATCCGTACTCCTCACTCAATCCTCGGATGACGGTGCTCAATATTATTGCCGAGCCGCTTGTCTGCAATGGCATGGCGCACGGCGCCGAGCTCAAAGAGCGTGTAGCTGAGCTCATGGAGATGGTGGGCCTGAACAGCCGCCATCTGGAGCGGTACCCGCATGCATTCAGCGGTGGGCAACGCCAACGGATCGGTATTGCGCGAGCTTTGGCGACGAATCCCAAGTTCATCGTTTGCGATGAAGCCGTGTCGGCACTAGACGTATCCGTACAGGCGCAGATTATTAACTTACTGCAGGATTTACAGGAAAAACTGAACTTGTCCTATCTGTTTATCTCTCATGATCTCGGGGTTATCCAGCATATATCTAACCGAGTCGGGGTTATGTATGTTGGCAAAATGGTAGAGACAGCGGCAACGAAAGATTTGTTTGCAGCACCCAAACACCCTTACACCGAAGCGCTGCTCTCTGCGAAGCCGGTTCCTGACCCTCGGAAGAAGTCGAACCGCATTATTTTGCAAGGGGAAGTCGCCAACCCGGCGAATCCGCCTTCCGGCTGCTATTTTCATCCGAGATGTGCCTACGCCCAAGACATTTGCAAAAAGCAGGCTCCAGAAATGAAGCAGGTTGGCGATGGGCATTACGCAGCCTGTCATTTTGCCGGAGAGCTTGACCTTAGGGGGGCCACGTCGATATGACGTATATTCTGCTTACGCTGCTGGTTTTCTTCGTCTGCCTCAGTCTCATTATGGTGGGATCGTTATGGTATATGAGGGTGCTATTGGAGAAAATGGTCGGAGGCAAGCTGCGCGACTTGGAGACACTGACAGCGACGGGCACAATCCCTGAAGCATGGTCGGTCAAATTTAACGAGCGCATGATTCAACATCAAAAGCAGGGGAATACCAAACAAGTGGACCGTATTGAACGAATGGCACGGAAGTCCTATTTAAATAAAATCGGTAAACTTATTGCCTTTGTAAAAAAATCGACATTGGTAGAAAGTGAAGAAGCGCGAAAAGCTACGCTGCGTATCCTGCAAAGAGTGGAGCGGGAATGGAGGGACGCTAACTCGTATGGATCCTTTTCTTGAATTAAAACAGCGTGACCCGTCGGCGGGGTATAAATCGGTGGGGATTACCGTCATTACTGCGGCGCTAGGCATTATAAATTGGTTCGAATTAAGGAGCTTACTGCTGGTTTTGCTGACCTTTTTTGGCGTTAAACGTTCCTCGTGGCAGGGCATTGATAATCTCTCATTTCTGTTCATGGGTGTGGTTTGGCTCGCTTATGTGTTCTACTGCCAATATTATTTGAAAAAGAAGGCGGAAGCCAAGCAGGTGCTGCAAGCTTCAGCGATGCTGCTGGCCATACAGCTGGGGATCTTGTTTGTATGTAATTTTCTGTCGCACGTCCTGCTGAGCGTACCGTTTGAAACGTACATGTTGCTTTTTTTAATTATTGAAGGCGTTTTGACTGTCATACTGGGCTGGTTTGCCAGACGTGCGGCTCGCAAGAGAGTCTTACAATAATTTGTAGATAAAGGTGGGTAATCTCTTATGGATGTAGGTGTGGTTTCGCGCAGTTTTCCGCAATTATCAAATGAAGAGGTGGCGGCGCTGCTGGCTGAGCGCGGGTTCAGATGGACAGAGCTTTGCTTCTCCCAAACGGATTCTAACTATTGGCGTTACAACGGGCGGAGTGATCTTAGTGATCTAACGGATAAAAGAAGTCAAGAAATCGTAGAGACCTATCGCAAACATGGCATTGAAGTTGCCTCGATTGGCGTATTTACGAATTTGTTGGAAACGGATGAGCAGGAAATGGAGGCGAATTTGCAATATTTTGAACGGCATATGCAAATTGCTGCCGGGACCGGCGTGCCGATTGTTGCAACGGAGTGCGGATTCATTCCGGGAAAACGAGGCATTCAAGCGGATTCGTATGAGAAGGACTTCGAACGTCTCAAACAGCAGATAAGCTGGCTTGGCGAGCGTGCAGGACATTACGGCATTAAGCTTGCGCTTGAACCCTGCGTCTTGGATGTTGTGCCCAGCGCTAAACGCACAGCGGATTTCCTGGCGCAGGTCGGATCGCCGCACGTTCAAGTTCTCCTGGATCCGGCGAATTTAATCGCGAACAGCTCGGAAGAGGAGATGTTCCAGTATTTAGCACCGCATCTGGCTTACTTTCACGGGAAAGACCGCAAAGTCAATGATACCTACGGGCGCTGCGTTGGAGACGGGGATATTGACTGGAGAAAGCTGCTTAATTTGTATCATGAGCATGCGGAAGGTGTTCCTTTTATTTTGGAATATGTCAATATCCATAATTTCTGTGAAATTCGTGATCGGGTGATCGCGTTTGACCAAGCCCGCTAATAGTCCTCTACAACGAATCGGAAATCTGAAGCTCAGGGAGGTGTTTGATGATGCTAGTCGCGGAAAGGGTTCAGCACATTCTACGGCTGGTTAACGAGCGGGGAAGCATGCGCGTCACTGAACTTAGCCAGATATGCCGGGTTACGGAAGAAACGATCCGCCGGGACTTGGACCGTTTGGAGAACGAAGGCCGGCTGCTGCGAAGCTACGGCGGCGCGATTCGTCTGCAGCCGCAAACGTCGGAAACGTCGTATGAGCTGAGGGAAACGGTGCATGTGACGGAAAAGCAGCGTATTTCGGCTCAAGCTGCCAAATTTGTGGAACCGCATGATCGCATTGTCCTTGATGCAAGCTCCACGACATGGCATTTGGCAGAGCTGCTGCCCGACATTCCACTCACCGTCATCACCAACTCCTTGAAGGTGGCTTTGGTTCTAAGCGAGAAAAAGAATATCAGCGTCATCAGCACAGGAGGCATTCTTGTGCCAAATTCACTTTCTTTCGTTGGACCCCTGACGGAGCAGGCCTTGGAAGAGTATCATGTAAATAAAGCGTTCGTTTCTTGCAAAGGCGTACATATGGAGCGGGGCATCAGCGAGTCGAATGAAATGCAAGCCAGGGTGAAACGGAAAATGATCGGCATGGCCGAACAGGTGTTTGTCCTCGCAGATTACAGCAAATTTGATATGCAGGCTTTTACGATGATCGGGGCTTGGAACCAGATTCATCATCTCATTACGGATGAACAAACGCCTCTTGATCACGTTCAGCTGCTCCAGCGGAAGTTTATTAATGTCATTCAAGTCTAAGACAAATCGAAATGGCGCAATCCCCTTGTAAGATGGCTGAAACCGCAATGAAAGCGTGAGTTGGATGCCTTATGATGAAGACAGAAGCAAAGAAAGGAATTGTACATATGGTTAATCTCCTGCGACAAAGTCAATTCATGAAAGACAAGCAAATTCCGTTCTACATTAACCGCTGCTTCCATCATCAAGATAATACGCCGTTGGTTCATTCACATGACTTTATTGAACTTGTTTATGTGGTTAGCGGTCAAGCGGATCATGTATTTGAAGGAGAGTCTTACCAGATCCAAACGGGCGATGTTTTTATTATTAATCCAGGGGAAGTTCATACGTATCGTACGAAGCCGGGAGAAAGCATCGAGATCATTAATTGTCTCTTCACGCCAGAATTAATTCATGAGTCTCTGCTGAAGGAATTGGGCGTGTCGCAGTCCATGGATTACTATTATGTGCATCCTTTCTTAAATCCAAGAGAACGCTTTCATCATAGGTTGAATTTGATGGGGCAAGCATCAAACCATGTTCTTATATTGCTTGAAACGATGATTTCAGAATGGGAGCATCACCGGCCGGGCTATCTAACGCTCATTAAACTGCAAATGCTCCAGCTGCTCATCCTGTTATCTCGCTGCTATGCGGATTCCGCAAGCAAGGAGAAAAAGAGCTCAAGATCAGCAAATCATACGATACTTGTGCGTCGGATCACCGGGTTTTTGGAGCGTCATTTTGATAAAAAAATGACCATCCCCGATTTGTGCGAGTTGTTTAATGTGAGCAGCAGGCAGCTAAACAGGGTGTTCAAGCAGGAAACGAATCAAACCGTAACGGAGCGTATTCATGACATTCGAATTGAACGGGCGAAGCAGTATTTAATAGAAGGCGATGACAAAGTGATTCATGTCGCCCAGCGTGTTGGCTATGAAGACCCGGCCTTTTTCACACAATTGTTTAGACGTAGGGTCGGATGCTCGCCAGGGCAGTATCGTGATTTGCATGGGGAAGTGCTGGAGAACGCGCAGGAAATTCAGTAGAAGAAACGGGAGGAATAGGCGATGACGTTAAAGGTTGGGGTTGTAGGAGTTGGCAATATCGGTTCAATCCATGCGGGTGTGTACCATGAACATGCGAAAACAGAGCTTGTTGCTGTATGTGACATCAATAAGGAGAAAGCAGATGCGGCTGCGGCCAAATTCGGCTGCAGAGCTTTCTATAGCGTGCAGGAAATGCTGGCTAGCGGCATTCATTTGGATGCTTGCTCGATGGCGACCAAAGGGGAAGAAAATGGCGGCGAGCATTACCAGCCTACGATGGAACTGCTCGAGGCGGGCATTCCTGTTCTCGGGGAAAAGCCGATTTCCAACCGGATTGATGAAGGGGAGCGGATGGTGGCGCTTGCCAAAGAGAAGCAGGTTCCTTATGCCGTCAACTTGAATCATCGTTTTACACCTGCAGCGCTTCGTGCCAAAGAATGGGTAGAGGAAGGCCGTCTTGGCCAATTACATATGATTAATATGAAAATGTGGATCAACAACCCGGTCGAAACTTCGCCTTGGTTCCATTTGCGCGCGCTTCATCCGCACTCCTTCGATGTGATTCGTTACTTCTGCGGGGATGTGAAACGGGTAGCGGCCTTCATGATGAAAGGCGAAAACAGGAAAATTTGGTCCAATACGCAGGTTATGCTTGAGTTTGAAAATGGCGCCATCGGGAACCTCGTCGGCAGCTATGATGCTGGAGCCAGCTACGGTTTGGAGCGCTGCGAGGTTGTCGGTTCCAAAGGCCGATTCGTACTGGACGACGCTTGTGAGCACTTAACCTTCTATCCCCGTCATAGCATTGCAACGGAAAGCTATAGCTATTTGGGCGGCATGCGCCATTTCAACGAAACGTTTAAAAGCCGCATCAGCGACTGGATTGAGCAGCTGGATGCCAAAGTGCCTTACGATCAAATCAATGGCTCGGGCCAAGAGGCGCTGAAGGCGCAGACGATTATTGAGGCGGCTATTCGTTCATTTGAAACGTCAAGCATTGTTGAACTTTAACCTGGGGAGGCAGTAAACCATGATGCAATTAGGGATAAATTCGGTGTTATTCAAAGATTTCGATTTCGCTACGGCAGCGCAGCACATTAAGCTTTGCGGCTATGACGGTGTGGAGCTTTCGGCAATCAAAGGCATGTGCGAGCACCTTGAGCTTGACAACTGGCGGGAGCAAGCGCCGGAGATTCGTAGAATCGCCGAGGAGGTTGGGCTGAAGCTTCTGTCGATGGAAGTGGCTGAGCTGAATGAGACGAGGCTTCCGCTTGCTTTTGAAGCGGCGGCAGAACTCGGGATCCCGGTTGTCAATGTGGGACCGGGCGGAAAGTCGGACGTCGAAGAGGATTTGCAATTCACGATTGAAAAGCTGACAAGAATGTCAAAGCTCGCTAGTGAATACGGGGTTACGCTTTGCGTGAAAGCGCATGTCGGCGGTTCGATTTATAATACGCCTACCTCATTAAGAGCGATCGAGGCAATTGAGAATCCATCTTTTGGCATCGATATGGACCCAAGTCATATTTATCGGGCAGGAGAGAATCCGGAAGCGGCTTTGCCAGCTGTGATTTCGCGTGTGAAGCATATTCATATTCGCGACTGCAGTGGCAGACAAGCGGGACCAGGCACAATCGACAAGCAGGCATGCGGGCGTGGAGACATTGATTTGATCGGCTACTGCAAAGTGCTTGCGGATAATGGTTATGAAGGTCCTGTGTGTCTAGAAGTTATTGGCGCCAATGGGCATTCCCTCGCACAGGTTTCTATTGTAGCGGCTGAAAGCTATGGCTATTTGAACGCGGTACTGCGCTCTTTTGGAGCCAGATAAGTCGATTATAAACGGAGAAGGAGTAATTCCCATGACATCTAAAATGCCGAATTTACTGCTGCTTGGTATAGATAGCTTACGTCGAGATCATATGAGCGGTTATGGCTATCACCGGCTGACAACCCCGCATATTGACCAATACAGCCAAGGGGGCGTGCTGTTTGAACAGCATTTTTCCCCGAGTATTCCAACGACGCCGGGGTATGCCTCCATGCTCACGGGTATGGATTGCTTCGGAACAGACGTTGTCGCGCTGCGGCACGGCGGACCTGTTGGCGACCACGTCAAGATGCTTTCCGAGCTGTTGGAAGAGAACGGGTACAATACAACGTGTATCGGCTTCACAGGCAACCCCTCGGCACGCGGCTTTCAGAAATATATCGATTTCGAAGGCTGGGGACCTGACGAAACGGGAAGAAGCCCAAAAGCGGACAACTTGAACCGTGTCGCCATCCCGGAAATGAAGCGCCTAAAGGAAGAGGGTAAGCCATTTTTCCTCTTTTTGCGCCACATGGATCCGCATTCGCCTTATTTGCCGCCTAAGCCGTTTGAGCGGATGTTTTATGACGGCAATGAGTGCGATCCCGACAATCACTCTTTGGATGAGCTGTATGATTTTAAACCATTCGCTGATTACTTCAGCTCCTGGTTCCCTGAGGGATGTACAGACAGCAAATATATTGACGCGCAGTATGATGGCGCGATTGCCTACATGGATGCGGGTATTCAGTCCATATTCACGGCGCTTGAGTCCCTTGGCATCGAAGATGAAACGCTTGTGGTCATCACCTCCGATCACGGTGAAACTTTAAATGAACATGACTGTTATTATGACCATCATGGGTTGTATGAAACGAATTTGCGAATTCCGCTCATTCTGCGTTTCCCGGGTAAACTGCCGGCAGGCAAGCGGGTTTCCAGTTCCTCGCAAATTAAAGATGTGATGCCGACTATTGTGGAGCTTTTGGGTGTACCATGTGAGATTCCATTCGATGGCCGCAGCTTAATTCCGCTTGTGAAAGGCGAGGAGCGGGTGCCGGAAAGCGAAATGTACATTACGGAATGTACATGGATGCGTAAACATGGTTGGCGGACGCCGGAATGGAAGCTGATTGTAGCGCTTGAGCCTGATCTGCATTTCAAGCCTCCGGTGGAGCTGTACAATTTGGTTCGCGATCCTGAGGAGTTGCATAATCTGATTGATGAAGAGCCGGAAGTGGCGGCGCATCTTATGAGCCGGTTAAATGCACATATTGCGAAACGGGAGCAAGAAACAGGGCGTGAGAATCCGATCTATACGAACTTGAATTGGCATGGATTAGGATGCGGCCCGTTCAAGACTTCGCAGCAAGCCTTTGACTCCATGCACATTGGTTCCCCGAGGACGGCACGATCTTTGCAAACAAAAGAGAAGGAAGCCGAGCCAGTGGCAGAAGCGGAAGGGGAACCCGCAGAAGTGGAAGCCGACACGACATGTTGAGAATAGCTGTTGTAGGAGTTAATCACATTGGACGTATCCATTGCCGTTGTTACAAGGAACACGCAGATAGCGAACTCATCGCTATCTGCGATTTGAACAAAGAGCTGGCGGATTCCGTCGCTGCACAGTTTGGCGTGAAAGCCTATTATGATCTGGATACAATGCTTGAAGCTGAACAGCTGGATATTATCAGTGTGGCTACCGGAGGAATCGATAACGGCTCTCATCACCGAGAGCCAGTTATGAAAGCCATTGCGGCCGGTAAGGATGTACTGGTCGAAAAACCTATTTCCAATTCGCTGGATGAAGCGAGAGAAATGGTTCAATTTGCGAAAGAAAAAGGTGTTCGTTTCGCTTGTAATCTCAATCATCGTTTCACGCCGGCTGCCAAGAAGGCGAAGCAGTGGATGATGAATGGCGATATCGGCCATCCGCTTTTTGTCAATATGAAGCTGACGATCGGCAATCCGAATGAATCCAGCCCCTGGATCCATTTGCGCGCACTGCATCCGCATTCGCTCGATGTGATGCGTTATTTTGCAGGCGAGGTTCGCCGTGTTCAAGCTTTTTTGACGAAGGCTCCTGGTCGTACGGTGTGGTCAACGGCTTCCATTAATTTGGAATTTGCCTCTGGCGCGGTAGGCCATCTGTTGGGCAGCTACGATATGTTCGGCATTCATCCCATTGAGGCTTGTGAGGTCGCAGGCGATCAAGGCAGGTTTGTGTTGGATAATGTTTATGAATCGCTTACGTACTATCCGCATCGTCAGGAAGACCTGCGGGTTTACCGGAATTCCATTATGAGCGGCATGCGCGGTTTCGAGGATACGTTTCGTCTTCGGCTGGATGCCTTCATACAGGAAGTGAAGGAGGGAGTTCCTCCTGAGCAAATCACAGCTTCCGGTGCGGACGCCTTGGCTGTTCAAGAAATCATTGAAGCGGCAATCCGTTCCCATCTGGCAAATGGTGCTGTTATCCCGATTTCCTAAAGACCGATCCGAAGGAGGAAGGTTATGAGTAAAGATGGAGAGGTACTGTGGTTCACCGGTCTCTCAGGCTCAGGCAAATCAACGACGGCTCGTGCCTTGGTTGAGCCACTTCGCGTCAGCGGCAGGAAAGTAGAGCTGCTCGATGGAGACGAGCTTAGGCAGACGATTTCCCAGGGGCTCGGCTTTAGCAGGAAGGACCGCATCACGAACGTTGAGCGTATCGTTTTCCTTTGCAAGTTGTTATCGCGTAACGGTGTTACGGTCATCGTATCCGCCATTACGCCCTATGAAGAAATGAGAGCGCATGCCCGTGCCGAGCTGCCCGGTTATGTTGAAATTTTCGTGGATTGCCCCCTTGAAGAATGTGAGCGACGAGATGTGAAAGGGCTGTATGCCAAGGCCAGAAACGATGAGATTAAGCAATTTACAGGCATTGGAGATCCGTATGAAATGCCGGAGCAGCCGGACATCGTAATTCAAACGCATGTGGACGAAGTAGAGAGCAATGTCGCTTTAATCATGGACTATCTGATGACAAAAACAGGACGGAGTGAGGCCGTATGAACATTGTTTTCATCTCAATGGACACGATGCGCGCCTCCCGGCTGGGCTGTTATGGCTATCAGAAGCCGACTTCGCCCTACATGGATCAAATCGCAGAGCAAGGGGTTCTGTTCGAAAGAGCGTATGCTGCCGATATACCAACGGAAGTGGCCCATACCGGTATATTTACGGGAAAAGTAGGGCTGCGAACAGGTGTCGTTTCACATGGTTCACCGCTCACCCAGCTGCCCAAGAAAGAGTCGTGGCTGCCTTCTCTTTTGCAAAATCAAGGATTTACGACGGCTGCTGTCGATAATTTATATCAGTTAAAGGAATGGTTCGCGAGAGGCTACCGATATTACATCAACTCGGTTCAAAAGACGCGCAGCATCGACGGGAAGTCGGTGAATGAGCTTGCTTTCAAGTGGATTCGCGAGCATAAAGAAGATGATTTCTTCCTGTTCCTGCATTATTGGGATCCGCATACGCCATACCAGCCTCCGTCAAGTTATGTGCCGACTTTCTATGATCAGGGCCGTGACCCTTATGATCCGGCCAATCGCAGTATGGATGCCGCATATAATCATGCGGCTTATCCGTTTTTTAAGCATCATCATTATGACTTGCTTGGTCCTATTACGGATGCGGCGTACGTCAATGCGCTTTATGATGCGGAAGTGCGTTATCTCGATGATCGTCTGCGTGAGCTTGATGAGCTGCTTATTGCGGAAGGGGTCTATGATGATACCTTGTTGATTTTGTTCGGCGATCATGGAGAAAGCTTGACGGAGCACGATATTTACTGGGATCACTGCGGTTTGTATGAAACCTCGGTTCAAGTGCCGATGATCATGAGATGGCCTGGACGAATTCCGGAAGGACGCCGAGTCAAAGGCTTAGTTCAGCAGGTCGATATGCTGCCGACCATCTTGGAAGCAGCCGGTATCATGACACCGACGAACATTGACGGGCGCAGCTTGTGGCCGAGTATACGCGGGGAAGCGGATGGAACGCATGATGCCATCTATTTAAGCGAATGCGCTTGGCAAGCGAGCAGAGGGATTGTGACGAAGGATTATAAATTTATTCGCACACTGGATGCAGGACCTTTTGTTCGTCCGCCAAGGGAACTGTTCGATTTGCGTGTTGACCCGGATGAAACAGTGAATATCGCCGAAAGTTCTTCGGCCATTGCTGATGAGCTGGCTTATCAGTTAGACGATTGGACGGAAAAAATGCTGAATGGGCGGGCGGATCCCATGCTGAAACAGATCGAAGTAGGCCTTCCATTTCGCAATCGCATCCATGAAATTTTGCTGCAGTATGGCTTGACATGGGATGAATGGATACAGGATCCTCGGCGAGACAGGTTCGACGAAGCTTCCGCAGCCAGGCATGCAGGGAGGTAATCACTTTGACGGAGACGGTTCAAAAGCCTAATTTGCTTATTATCATGGTCGATCAACTGCGTTATGATTGCCTCGGCTATAGTAATCAGGCGCCTGTTTTGACACCTCATCTCGATAAGCTCGCCTCCGAGGGCATGTGGTTCGACCGTGCCTATAATCATATTCCCATCTGTGGTCCCGCGAGGCAGTCTTTCGTCTGTGGCAGGAGGGCTGAAGCCTTCGGCGGACTTTGGAATTTCTCTTTAGGGATGCGGATCGGCGCACTCGAGCCCACGAGCTACTCGTGGGCCCGTTCTTTGCAGGGCGCGGGCTACAGAAACGGTTATATCGGCAAATGGGATGTCCATCCGACCTATGATCCGACATATTATGGCTACGATGTGTTCGTTTCCAGCGATGAGAAGTACCGGGAGCGGACAAAGGATCGGTACCCGGAGCTGGCGTATACGGGCGGGTTCTTTGGCGAAATCGACCCTTTGCCGCTGGAAGATACGCGTACACACCAGACGGCCGCCATGGCCACGGTTTTGATGAAGCAGCTGTCGGAGGAGAGCGCCGGTTCACCTTGGCAGTTGCGGATTAATTTCCAGGAGCCTCATCTGCCCTGCCGCCCGGTTGCCGAATTCGCAGCCATGTATCCGCCGGAGAGCATTCCCGAATGGGGAAGTTTCCGTGAAACGTTCGCGAATAAACCGTATATCCAGAGCCAACAGCTTAGGAATTGGGAGATCGAGCATTACGACTGGGCGGATTGGGCGCCGATCGTCGCTCGTTATTATGCGATCATCTCGCAGTTAGACGATGCGGTTGGGAAGCTGCTCGCGGAGTTAGACGCGCTCGGACAAAGTGAGAATACGGTTGTCATTTTCACAACCGATCATGGTGACATGTGCGGCGGCCACCGCATGCTGGATAAACATTACGTCCTGTACGAGGACGTCGTAAAGGTTCCCCTAATCATTAGGTGGCCTGGAGTTATTGCGCCTGGCAGCCGCTGCGAGCAATTTGTCCAGACCTTGCTGGATTTGCCGCCAACACTCTTGGCCATCGGCGAAGCGGAGCCGTTAGTGGATCACCGGCTTCATGGGGAATCCTTGCTGCCGCTGCTTCTGGGCGCTGAACCGGCGGGGTGGCGCGAAGAAGTTGTCGCCTCTTACAATGGCGCACAATTCGGTCTTTACACACAGCGAATGATTCGCACCCAGGAGTGGAAATACATCTGGAATTGTACGGATATCGATGAACTTTACGATATGCGTCATGACCCGCATGAGCTTCATAACGTGATTCATCATCCGGCTAACAAGACAGTTCTGGCCGAGCTGCGGAAGCGACTCTATCATATTTTGTACGAGGATGGCGATGGCATCGTGCAAAATGATTGGATGCGAGACCAACTGCTGGAGGGGCGGAAGGGGTAGCGGGGAAGATATGCCCAGCTTGCTTATCTTTCATGGGTCTTATGGAGTTTTCATTGGACGAAATCCACTGAGGATGCCCTCCGTAGAGGGAAATTTTACTTGTCATTGGACGAAATCCAATGACATACGAAGAAATCGCTTTATTTAACTCGAATGCGAGCCTCTCATTGGATTTACTCCAACGAAAAGTACATTTGCACGTCCAATTTTGACATCTCGTTGGATTTCGTCCAATGAATCGCCCAGGTTCATCTCTAAGATGAACCTATTTCGTCATGTTAACAGAGCTTAATCCCCTTTTGCGACAAAAAAGCGAAGTTTCGGTTCCCGAGCTGATTTCGGCAAAGTAGCTGCCCTTTATATCCTTTTGCAAAAGGAATAGTGTACAGTGAAAAAAAAGTATTAGACTGAAAAATAAAGTTGTAGACTGGCCGTAGGCATTAAGCTAACGGTTAGTTGCATGGTAAAATAAACTATAACGTAAGGAAATATTGCTTGGAGGATACAATGGACAGATGCTCAATAAATCAAATGTCTTTACAATTGCCGACATTAAGTGAATGGAACCAATTGCTGTCTGGCCAAATAACCCAATTAGATGGCTATCAGGTTCTCCAAAAGAAATATCTTGATATGGCATTAGGATATGCGTTTACTCGAGGTAATGCTTTCAGCGGCAAAGTAATGCCTGTTTTAGAGCTGCGAAAATGGGCTAGGGATTCACTATGGACTCCATCCTTGATTTATTGGCTAAACGATAAGCCAATACTTGAACCCGATAGCAAAATTATGGACAATACTTTTATCCAAGTATATTTTCGCAAGTTCCATTGCTTTGACTGTCAATTAGACATTGACGCTTATGCAATCGAAAATGATGCTTATTCAGGAAAAGGCTATCTAGAACTGAACACTGTTCTCAAGTTAAATAACTTACCTAATGATTGCTGCTCCCGTTGTAAGGGGAATTTACGTAGACCTGGTATAGTGGAAGTTGTTCATGTATACGATACAGCGTAACTTGAATGGATTCATTCATCATGCTAACGAGGAACGATAGTTCAATAAAACAGCGTCAGTCGAGGACGAGGACTTTTATTTCGTCCACGACTGATGCTGTTTTAGGAAAGTCAAAAACAAATTTTACAAAGTCAGACGTTTTTGTAAATTGCTCAGCCGCTTTTTACCCATCGAAAAACTGATGAATGCAGACAATAGTGCTAACACTATAATAAAACTTGCCATCCATGGATTGTAGAGAACGGTGGAATTGGCGCTTATCATCGCTCCTCCAGCCCCAGCGCCTGTCGCCAACCCTAAATGAATGATCGATGTATTCAAGCTAAGAACGAGACTGGAAGATTGTGGTTCTTGTTGAATGAAATACGTTTGAGTTGCTGGACCAGCCATGAACAGAGAGACCATCATGATTGAAATCAAAAGTAAACCGATGAGAGTCGACCCAGCAAACAGAGGAAGAAGGGCCAGGACAACAACGTGCACAATGGTGCTGAAAGCTATGATGCGCGCTGCCCCCCATCGATCAATTCCGTAGCCGCCAAAACGGGTACCGACTGCGCCAAATATACCAAAAACAAGCATGACGATGCTAATGTTGGACGCTTTAAGTTGAAGGATGTCTTGCATAAAAGGGGTCAAATACGTAAACAACACCGAATTACCTGATTCTCTAAAGAAAGTAAGAAACAAACCGCTCACGATTACGGCACTGCCCAGCACTTTAAATTGTTGACGGAATGACGTCGGTGCATCCCCTTCGATCTCTGGTAGCAAGCGAAAAATGACGAAGGTAACCAACAGGCTCATCAGTGCTAAAATCAGGAAAATTGCTTGCCAGTTCAACCAGTTCGTAATGGATATGCCGATGGGCACGCCCAAAATCATCGCGCTGCTGAAGCCAAGAACGATCGTGCTGATTGCACTGCCTATCTTTTCGGGAGGAACAATTTTGGCAGCCGCACCAAATGCTGCGACAATATAAACGCCTGAACTTACACCCAGAATAATGCGTGACGCTATTAAGGTGGAGATATCCAAGCTCCAGAAGGAGAGCAAGCACCCCATGATGAAAGCTGCCATTGCACCTAACAACACTTTTCTACGTCCCAAGCGGGATGTCAGTGATACCAGGATAGGTGTTCCAATGGCAAAGGCCAGCGAGTAGGCCGTAATCAATTGCCCGGCAAAGGCGATGGAAATGTTTAAGTCTTTAGCGAGTACACGCAGGATTCCGGAGACAACCAACTCGGAAGTAGCTGTTAAAAATACCCCTAATGCAATTACATAAATCGTCCATTTATTCATATCTTTCATTCCCTTCCATTTGACTTATTGTCATTATAGAAGGGGTGCGATAATATTGTAAGAAGGCAAAGTATTCGGATGTAATCCATCTATTTTGACTAACTTACTTTTTGTTAGGGGTGAGTGGGATGACGGATCAAGTTAATGCCAATTCCTATTTAGATACGGATAGTTCTAACATTTGCGAAGTATTGCAAATTCTTGGAGCCAAGTGGGCTTTTCTCGTGCTGAACGAATTGCTTCGTGGGCCACAGCGATTTAATCAACTGCAAAGGAATGCAGCTGTAATTAAGACGCAGTCTCTTACGGATACGCTTCGACACTTGGAACAAAACGGTCTAGTTCTGCGCCAAGTTTTTCCTACTGTACCTGTAACGGTTGAATATTCCTTAACTGAAAAGGGAAGCGATTTCCAAACTGCACTGAAGGAAATGAATAAATGGGTGGAAAAGTGGGGGAAGCCACAGCAAGTAAACGGGAAAACGAGTATTTCTTCGTAACAAGCGCTTCTCGGGATAGGCGGTTGAGTGAAGTTAAATAGGAAGATGTAAAAACCGGGACTCCGTTGGAGTGCCGGTTTGTTGTTTTTTTGCATAGGCATTAGGATCGAACGGGCAGGACGGTGGAATAATACTCTAGTTTGATGAAATAAATGTAAAAAAGTAGGTCGTTCTATGACTAGTTAGATCAGTTCCGTAATTCTTTGGTCTTTGCCATTGTCGGAGCCTCATTAAGCTATTGGGCAGGATAACGGAATAGTTAAATGGAATATAATGGGTATGTACAGATTGGTTCGTCTATTATGATTCAATTGCTAATAGGGGGTAAATTATATATGGAATATCGTGAGTTCGGTTTAATTCTATTTGTTGAACGATATGACGAGTGTGTTACTTTTTACCGAGAAGTCTTAAATCTACCAGTTAGGAATGTTAAGAGTTCACTAGTGTGTTTTAATCTGCCTCACGGATATCTTATGGTTGAACAAGGCGGAGTGGGGGAAACAAAGGAGAAATTAAGAACCCAGAATCCAACTGTTATTCGTTTTGATGTTGATTCCCTTTTACCTATTGTCTGTAAATTAGAAGAACGAGGGGTTAAGTTTATTGAAAGAAAATTAAGTTATAGTTGGGGTTCGATTGCTGTTCTCAAAGATCCTGATGGGAATCGCATTGAGTTAGGGGAACTAAATAACACAAGTGCTTCTTACAAAATCGAGTGTAACCACTAAGCTATCGAAAGAACGATAGTTCAATCACTCACTACATGACGGCAGCCGGCAAACGATTGGCTGCTGTTGTCCATTGAAGTAACGGGAGATTAGTTGAATCACGTTGTGAATAGTATAAGTCGTGGCGAATTTACGAAGTTCGTAAAAAGGACGAAGGAGTTGGTTGTCATGAGAAAGAAATCGGAGGAATTTTTTAGAATTATGTTAAAGTTCTTACCTTCAACAGGTAATGCTTATGAAAAATCAATTGAGCATTACGGTGAGGTTTTAGAAACTGTCATAATTGAGAATATCTTCATGCCTGAAATTATTAAGCTATTAAGCGAGAATAGAAACATCAAGCTGTTAGAGAGTATTTTTGATTTTTTCGAAGAAGTATCTAATTGTAAAGATATGCACTTAATTAACGTTTTTTCAGTTACAGTATTGGAGTCATTGGGTAACGACACAACAATTCTTGGGGTTGCACAAGAATATATGGGACCTAAAACCATACAACTTCAATTAGAGGCTGATAGAGGATTAGGTAGAAGCTAATCAGGGTTCAGTTCAACGAAAAACTATATTCGAACGGCTGCCGCGAAACAGCCTTTGTTACGTTAAGAAGAGGAGGTCGGAAGAATGCGAACTAAGTTTCAACTATGGGCAGAAAACAAAAAGAATGAACTTGAAGAAAAATCTATAAAGACGGAATATCTAAAGCATAAAACCCTGATGAGAGCCGTATTCCAGACCCTTCTACAGGCGTTAGTTATGAATCTGAAAATTGTTTAGGTCAAGTTATGGTTTGGAAATCTAGACAGATGGAATTTGAATTCGTAAATATCGAAAATGATTTTGTGGAAATACATTGAGAGGTTGCCAGAAGAACCTGATTTCAATGAAAAATTAGAGCAATTTTTCCACGTACTACAGACGGGTATAAAACAGTGATTCGTTACAGGAATGATCAGGTTGTTCAGAAAACTGGAGCATTTATAATAACCAATAAAAGAGTGGCGTTTATGATGGGACCGACTGTGGATCAATTGGAACTTGCTATTGTTAGACTAGGCGGTCATAGAGAAGGGGCTGAAACGGCTTGGGAATGTGCCCAACGTGAAGTTCTTGATGAGTCTCAGATGCGAATAACTCCTTTAACGCCTTAAATGACTTTTTATAGTCACAATACTAGGTTTGACATTGATATAGAGTTGGCACCTGTTGATAATTTCAAAATGGAAGCATTGAACCACGTCCATTGATTGTGGGACATCAGAATTCAGTACAAAACATTACTCATATTTTCCTTAAATGAATTCCAAACTTTGGGTGGAAAAGTCATACTTGGACAACATATTGATGGGAATTTACCATTCAAACCATATGGACATCTACGATTGCTTTCAATTATTTTAGAGTGCTATCCCAAGATGAAATGATAAGTTACGCTAAAAGTATGAGATCAATCGACCAATAACAGTTCTGAAAACTTCTAATTGGATTAAACAATTTCCATTAAACTAACGAAAGAAGAGAGTAAAGTGAATGTAACATAATTGAAATCTTACATTCATGTGATATTAATGAATTAAGCATATAATAAAACTCGACCCCCTTTTAAATATAAACTTTAGACCCTCAGCCCGTTGCTGTGGGTCTCTTTTTTGCTATTCAACTAAAGGGCAAGTTAGCATGTGTTGATGGGTAACATGGGCCTAAGGAATGGTATAATAATGCAAATAAATCATATGAGAAAGAATACTAGTGAGAGGAGTAAATAAATGTCACCGAAGGCATTTCTTTTTGATCTTGACGAAACTTTGACTGATAGGAACAAATCACTAATGAAGTATAGTAATGAGTTTTTGCAAAGTTTTAAAGGACATTTAACGGATGTGTCATCGGAAGATCTCTATCAATTATTGAAAATTGCAGACGGAAATGGATATCGATCGAGAGAGGATGTTTTTACACAACTCATTCATGAGTTACCATGGGCACATAAGTCTCTTAGCCCCATACAAATTGGTGAGCATTGGACTTCAACATTTCCCCTTTGCAGTGTCGCAACGACAGGGATGTATGAAGTTTTAGATACTCTAAAATCTCATGGCATTATACTCGGAATTATTACAAACGGTGGCAGCTTCTCGCAGAATAAAAAAATTGATGCTTTAGGTATTCGTCATTATTTTGAAACGATTATTATTTCAGAAACAGTTAATTTGAAGAAACCCAATTGCGAAATTTTTTCTATTGCACTTGAGAAAATAAATGTAAGTGCTTCTGAGACATGGTACATCGGGGATCATCCAGCTAATGATATCATTGGTTCATATTATGCTGGATTAACCCCAGTCTGGATACGTGGCATTCATCCCTGGATAAATGGATATGATGAACCGTCATACCAAATTGATTCACTGAAACAAGTGTTATCGTTAATAACGAAGTACTCTAGTTGAATAACCAAGGAGCAGATTGCCGTTGCATTTACTCCCTTTTTTCATTGAAGTAATGGGCAGATTTGATCAACAAATGGAGGTAATGTTAATGACTAACATATGTTTAGTTTGTGGTTACGACAATTTGTATGAGCCACCCTACGATGAACATAAAGTTGCTTCAGATGAAATATGTCCATGCTGTGGGTTTCATTTCGGCTATGACGATGACAATAAAGACGAGACAGTTTATATTGAGTGGAGAAAAAGATGGATGAATGACGGTTGTCGATGGTTCTCAAAAGGGAGAAAACAACCCTCAGGTTAATTAACTCTTGAAGCTCATTCCGCTAACGGGATACGATAGTTGAACAAAGACAGCGACAGTCTAAAACTTTATTTTCACTGGACAAATAGAGTGTTGCAGCCAGATTGTGTGCTTGCGTCAATAAAGAAGGACCATCCACAAAGTCATCAATGATGACCTTGTAGATGGTCCTTTTTGTTTACCGTTGCCGCACTAGCTTCGTTACCCGGCCATCGGAAATCCACTCAGCCAAATAGACGTTGCCCTCGGAATCTACACAGATGCCGTGCGGAGAGCTGAATCGATCCGGTCGGTAATAGCTTTTGGGAAGATTCGGCCAACCTTGCTGTTTGTAGGCTTGTTGATCCTCACCCAAGTGCGTGATCAAGCGATCGTTTGCGTCCAAAATGGTAACCCGACTGTGCAGATCGGGCAGATAGACCTCATCGCCGAAGAAGTAAAAAGAGCAAGGAAGATCCAGATTATGCTCAACGAAACGTAGATGCTCCCCCTCTAGTGTGAAAACTTGAATACGGTTGTTACTGCGGTCAGCTATGTAGATTTCCGGTTGTTCTCCGCGCAGATTGATGGAGATGCCATGAGGCGAATTAAGCTTGCCTGGCTCAGATCCTTTTCCGCCCCATGAACGGATATATGTGCCCTCTGCATTGTAATGATGGACGTAGGATTGGCCATAACCATCGGAAACATAAATGTCACCGTTAGGAGCGACACAAACATCGGTTGGCACATATTTGCGCTCGGCATCATACAAATCAGGCCGATCTGGCGGCGTAATCCGCAGGAGTACTTCACCGGATAACGTCGTTTTGACAATCATGGAGCGTTTGGTGTCTGCAAAATAAAGATACTGCTGTCCATCCGGGTCGCGATGCAAGTAAAAGCCATGGGCCCCGCCTTCAAATTCACTTCCCCAGGAGGTGAGAAAGGTGCCATTTTTGTCAAATACAACAACGGATTCTTTGCCAGTGTGATGAACATACACACGATCTTCATCGTCTACGACGATCCCATGGGTGTAACCATACTGGATATCTGCCGGCAGTTGGCCCCAGCCTTCTTGTACGGCATAAAGATGTGAAGCGTTTCCAATAATAAGCTGCTCAGACATATGAAACCTCCTTAGTGGTTGACAAGCTTCTTTACCATCATACACCATGCCCTTACAAAATAGGGCGGTTAATTTCTGATCGTTGAATTTTCTGTGAAAAGTGCAATTTCAGGTTGGAAATATCTAACGACTCGGAGGCTTGCTGACCTTACAATAAAGATATATCAAGCGAGGAGGAATCAATCATGCTAACACAAGAGCAGATCAAACAATTCGATGAATTGGGATTTCTGAAAGGCGATGTCGTTTTATCCGATGAAGAAGTGGAGCAACTGCGTGAAGAACTGGAAAACGTGATGGAAGGGAAATCTGTCAAAAAGCCAATCCTCAACCGAAATATGCTCGATAACTCCCATTACGGGATGACGATAACGAAGAAGGAAACGGTTGTCCAAATCGTGAATATATGGATGGCAAGCGACGTGTATTTACAGCATGCTTCCAACCGTAGAATATGCGAAGATGTGGCGCAGTTATGCCGTACGGATACGCTTCGGATCTGGCACGATCAAATTCAGTACAAACCGCCCGTCATGGGAGGACCGACACACTGGCATCAAGATCATCCGCTATGGCCTGTGATTCAACCCGCTGATCTCATCAGCGCCTGGGTTGCGTTGGATGATGCCGTCATAGAAAACGGCTGTATGTGGATGGTGCCGGGCAGTCACAAATGGGGCAACCATCAAAAATATTTAGGCTCGAACGATGAGTTCATGCCGGTTCACAAACAACCGGATTTGCTTCCTGAAGGGGCAAAGGTGGAAGCGGTCCCTTTTGAAATTAAAAAAGGTCAAGTCGGCTATCACCACTCTCTGACATGGCACGGCAGTCCGAATAACCGTTCAGAATTGAAACGCAGGGCGATTGCGGTTCACTATATGCCAGGTCATACGTATTATGCTCCGACAGGCGGCCATCCAATGGAACCTCATATTCATGTGGCGCCAGGCGAGATCATGTCAGGAGAAAGTTTCCCGGCGGTGTACCAAAGATAGAGATAGCCCTACGTTAAGAAAGGGGAACTGTTTTATCCCTAACCCGAAACCTACGCCTTTTCCAGATATCAATGAAATGTTAGCGCAACTTGTTCTTGGCATCCTGCGTGTACTCGATCAGGACGTTGTTGGTGTCTATGTCCACGGTTCCTTGGCGCTGGGGGACTTCAATCGTGAAACGAGCGACGTTGATTTTCTAGTGGCAACTCGAACCGAACTGTCTGCGGAAAAGCTTCCAGCTTTGGAACAGATGCATGCCGAACTGCGGGACCAGGGGTTCAAATGGGCTTGCAACATGGAAGGCTCTTACATTTCGCAGAAATTGCTTAAGCGCTATGATCCTGAGCGGTGTTGGCATCCTGCATTACGCTGTGACGGCAGCTTTGGTGTAGACGGGCATGGGAGCGATTGGATCATTCAGCGAGCCATCCTTCGTGAATATGGCCTTACGCTGCATGGCTCAGAGCCAAAGACTCTGATTGATCCTGTAGCGCCAGCTGAACTTAAAAAAGCAGCGCAGGCGATTTTAACCGAATGGTGGAGCCCGTTATTCAAGGATGCGTCACGTCTTAATTCGAGTGAATATCAGGCGTATGCAATTCTTACGATGTGCAGATGCTTGTACACGATAGAAGAGGGGCTTGTCGCTTCCAAACCTGCCGCAGCCCAGTGGGTGCTAGACACATCACATGGAAGCAAGTGGGAGCCGCTGATTCGGCAAGCCCTGGCATGGCGCAAGGGAGATGAGCTGAACGCAATCGAACAAACATTGGCTTTTGTCAGGTATACCCTTGAGCAGGCTTGTAAGTAAAAAAATCCCTTTTCCATCTGGCTATGGAAGGGGATTTTTACTTTTATTTTTACTCCATATGAAATTCTTTCATTTTGTTATAAAGGGTACCTCGGGAAATGCCGAGCAGCTTGGCGGCTGCGCTTTTATTTCCTGCTGTCTTGGCTAGAGCTTCCTCAATGAGCATGATTTCTTCCTCGTCCGATACTTTTGCTTTCAACAATACGGCAGCGGAATCTCCTTCAAAAGAGGCGAGACTAGGCTGACCTTCTTGCAAAGCTGTAGGCAGGTGCTCAAGCTGGATGATATCCTCATCACTTAAAATAACGCAGCGCTCAATGACATTTTTTAATTCCTGGATATTTCCTGGCCAAGCATAGTTCGTGAGCGCCAAAATAACTTCCGGTGAAAGCACGGGAACCGGCTTTTGATAATTCAAAGAAAACTGCTTCAAATACATATGGACCATGGCGGGAATGTCTTCCGTTCGATCGCGTAAAGGCGGAATCCGGATGGAAATCACATTCAGCGCATAGTACAGATCAGAGCGGAATTCTTGGGTAGCCAGTTTAGCTGCCAAATCCTGCGTAGTTGCAATAATAATCCGCGTCCGAATCCGGATAGGCTGGCTTCCGCCCAAACGGACGATGGTGTGCTGCGTGATAGAGTGGTAGAGCTTGGCTTGAAGATCCAGTGGAAGCTTTTCGATTTCATTAATGAATAGAGTGCCGTCTTTGGCTTGTTCCAGCTTCCCGGCTTCCCCTGTTTCACTTCCTGTGAAAGCCCCGCCTTGATAGCCAAATAATTCAGCCTCAAGCAGTCCCGCGGGTACAATGCCGCAATTGAGTGTCAAGAAAGGATGCTCGGATCGCGCGCTAGACTGATGAATAATATTAGCAAGCTGCTCTTTGCCAACGCCCGATTCTCCGATGAGGAGGACGGGTGTTTCTGTTGCGGCCACTTTTTTGGCCCACTGAATGACTTTGCCGATGGCAGGGCCTTTGCCTTTGATTAACGTAAATAAATCTTCCGTTTGTTCTTTATTAGGAAGTCCGAAAGAGTCCGCTGCCGTTAACTGTTCATTTAACCTCACCAACTGTGTAATATCCTGTTCAGTCGCAATACCGCCAATGATCAGCCCTTGGGCGTCCCGAATCGGCGAGGCGTTGATAAGGACATGTGTGTCTGGGCGCGGTCGGTGATACGTATTACGAATCATGCGGCCTTCGTCCAAGATTTTGAGCACCATCAGTGTTTCCACGTCAAAATGCTCACCAATCCGCTTCCCTAAAATGTCTACGCTCGGAAGCTGATAAAGCTCTTCGGCAACCGTATTCCAGTAGATTACAGAACCGTCTCTATCAACAACCGTGACTGCATCAGTAACGGTGTCAGCAAGGGCAGCGAAATAAGACGCCGATTTTTGCTGTTCTAACGTTGCAGCACGCAGCAGATCTGATAAGGAGTAGTATCCCCGAACGTTCCCTTCTTTATCCTTGATCAGAAGAGGCCGATTCGATGACAATGTCAGTGGAATGAGGCTTGCCAGGTTTTCATTGTCGTCCCATTGCACAGATTCAGCAAGGAAAAAAGAACTCTTTTCCAATAAAGCCTGGACGTTCATAGCCGATAATGCAGGTAGAAGCGCTGCGTCCTCCGGCGTAAATAAACAGGTGTGGCTGCCGGAATGTGCAATAACACCGGTGCCTTTATTTAAATAGAAGGAAACTTCCTCAAGCGTTGTTTCTATTGAAACAATAACGATCTCGGTGTTTAACAGAAAGTGTTCATTTTTGAACATAGTCGACCTCATTTATGGAGCGTTGATTTGCTATAAATTTACCACGAAGCTAATGGCGATTCAACACGTTCTGGAAGGGCGGCGAGTATGATAGGAGTATAGTTGATAATGTGTTCAAAATCATGAAAAATATACACATAAACAAATAGTGTTCAAAATATAATTTATAGTGTACAATAAAAACATAAATTAAACACTATTGTACAAATTCCTTTGGAGGAATAACACAGATGGAACTCATGATGAGAAACATGTTTCAATCTTTAGGGAAGAGCCGCACCGCGAATCGCTTAGCGAAGCGATATGGTTTACGCTTTGGCGCCGCACGTTTCGTTGCCGGTGAAACCATTCAGCAATCAATCGAAGCTGTGCGCGGACTTAATCAGGATGGCCGTATTGCCACATTGGATCATTTAGGGGAGTTTGTTTTCAGTGAAGCGGAAGCCGTGGAATCGGCGGATATGTGTATCCAAACGTTAGATGCCATCGCTCAGGCAGGTGTCACCTCCAATCTATCTCTCAAAATGACCTCACTTGGTCTGGACATAAGCAGAGAATTGTGTGTAAGCAATATGAGACGGATTCTTGACCGCGCTCGGATGCACGGCAATTTTGTCCGGATTGATATGGAAGACTATGCGCACTGCCAAGTATCGCTCGACATCTACCGCGAACTTCGAAAAGACTACGACAATGTAGGCATCGTTATTCAAGCTTATTTGTTCCGTACGATGCAAGATATGGATGATTTGCATGAGCTTGGCGCCAACTTGCGTCTTGTGAAAGGGGCTTACAAGGAATCCCCGCAGGTCGCTTTTCCAGAGAAAAGCGCTGTTGATGATAACTACAAAAAGATTATTCAAAAACATTTGTTAAACGGCCATTATACGGCGATCGCCAGTCATGATGAAGCGATTATCCATTTTACGAAGCATTTTGTTAAGGCAAATGGGATCTCGGGCGATCAGTTTGAGTTCCAGATGCTGTATGGGATTTGTGAAGACTTACAGAAGCAGTTAGTGAAAGAAGGATACCGGGTACGCATCTATGTTCCTTACGGTGTGGATTGGTTCGGTTATTTCATGAGAAGGCTAGCAGAACGTCCAGCCAATGTCTGGTTTGTTCTTAAAAATATGTTCAAATAAACTTCCTATTCGGAGAGGAGAAATAACATGACAACATTTACAAAGGTGAGCCCTTACGCGAACGAGCCGTTTACGGATTTTAGCTTAGAGGACAATAAAAAGGCCATGCAGGCAGCTATTTCGAAAGTAAAAGAGGAAATGGGCCGCGAGTATCCGCTTTATATTGGGACAGAGAAAGTAACGACAGAAGCGAAAATTACATCCATTAACCCAGGGAATGTGGATGAAATTATCGGGTACGTCAGCAAAGCGGACCAAGCTCTTGCTGAGAAAGCGATGAACGTTGCGCTTGAAACTTTTGAATCTTGGAAAAAGGTTCCGGCAAGAGAGCGTGCCGAATACCTGTTCAAAGCTGCGGCACTGATGCGCGCTCGCAAGCATGAATTCTCAGCGCTGATGCTGCTGGAATCCGGCAAAAACTACGTGGAAGCCGATGTTGATACGGCAGAAGCGATCGATTTCATCGAGTTCTATGCGCGTGAAATGATTCGCTTGAGTGAAATCAACGAGACGCAGCCACTGGTCAAAATTCCTGGCGAAAACAACAAGCTTACGTATATCCCACTAGGCGTTGGCGTTATTATTCCTCCATGGAATTTCCCGCTTGCAATTTGTGTTGGGATGACGATGGCGGCCGTTGTTTCCGGTAACACTGTTTTGCTTAAACCTGCTTCCACGACGCCGGTAATTGCGCATAAATTTGTTGCCCTCATGGAAGAAGTGGGTCTGCCAGCAGGCGTCATCAATTTCATTCCAGGCAGCGGCGCAGAGGTTGGGGACTATTTAACGACGCATCCGAAAACACGTTTTATCTCTTTCACAGGCTCCAAAGAAGTAGGATTACGCATCAACAAACTTGCTGCTGACACTGTTCCGGGGCAAATTTGGATCAAGCGTGTCGTAGCTGAAATGGGTGGAAAAGACGGTATCGTCGTGGACGAAACAGCTGATCTTAACGCGGCTGCAGCGGCAATCGTGGCTTCGGCTTTCGGCTTCCAAGGGCAAAAGTGCTCCGCGGGTTCCCGGGCCATCATTGTAGAGTCCGTCTATGACGAAGTGGTTGAAAAAGTGGTTGCCCTGACCAACCAGCTACAAAGCGGTTTGCCGGAGCTTAATTATGCGGCAGGTCCAGTGATCGATAAAACTTCCTATGAGCGAATTCTTGATTACATCGAAGTTGGCAAAAGCGAAGGCACACTTCTTGCTGGCGGCGGCAAAGCGGACGGCAACGGTTATTACATTCAGCCTACCGTATTCGGCGATGTGAGCGGAAAAGCTCGCATTATGCAGGAAGAAATCTTCGGGCCAGTGCTCGCGATTGCCAAAGCGAAGGACTGGAAAGAAGCTATCGCGATGTACAACGATACGGAGTTTGGCTTGACGGGTTCGTATTTCTCGACAAACGAAGAGCGTATCTCCGAAGCGCTTGACACTGTTCATTGCGGCAACTTGTACATCAACCGCAAGTGTACGGGTGCGCTTGTCGGCGTTCATCCTTTCGGCGGCTTTAACATGTCGGGAACGGACTCCAAAGCAGGCGGCTATGATTACCTGCTGCTCTTCACGCAAGCGAAGCTGACATCTCGCAAGGTTTAAAAATGGGAAAGACGGACGATGTGTCCGTCTTTTTTTGTTGGGCGGTGTGCTTTCCCGCCCAGCGAAGGGAACTCCAGGGCGCTATTTCCTCGAAATGCGCCATTTGAAGCGCGGAGGGGAAGTTCCCCTCCGGTCGCCAACCCACCACTATTCAGCGAAATAGTGGACTGTAGTTCCGCTAAGTTGGCCGCGCAGCCAACTTAGCTCAATTGGTGATGTCGCACCAATCGCTAGCCCCTAATAAAGCCGAATTCAAAGCGGGCTATGCATTCTCATCCACGAATATTCGCTGATACCGCGCTCTTGAACAAGCTTAACTGTGGGGGCTGGGATCCCCTCCGGTCGCCACGGCCCACTATTCAGTGAAATAGTGGACTGTAAGTCCACTATGTTGGCTGCGCAGCCAACTTGGTGTGGTGGTGAGGTTGCACACGTCACCACTAAGCCCAACAGTAACGCTGAATTCGCAGCGCGTTGCGCATTCTCATTCAGCGAAGGGAACTCCAGGGCGCTATTTCCTCGAAATGCGCCATTTGAAGCGCGGAGGGGAACTGGGGGCTCTTATTTCTTCAAATTTGGCTAAAAACCAGCCAAATGTGAAGAAATAAAGCCCTGTAGTTCCCCTCCGGTCGCCACGCCCCACTATTCAGTGAAATAGTGGACTGTAAGTCCACTATGTTGGCTGCGCAGCCAACTTGGTGCTGATGGTGAGGTTGCACACGTCACCACTAAGCCCAACAGTAACGCTGAATTCGCAGCGCGTTGCGCATTCTCATCCAGCTAAGGAAACTCCAGGGCGCTATTTCCTCGAAACGCGCCATTTGAAGCGCGGAGGGGAACTGGGGGCTCTTATTTCTTCATATTTGGCTAAAAACCAGCCAAATGTGAAGAAATAAAGCCCTGTAGTTCCCCTCCGGTCGCCAACCCCCCACTATTCAGCGAAATAGTGGCCTGTAGTTCCGCTCCGTTGGCCGTACAGCCAACAGAGCTCAATTGGTGATGTCGCACCAACCGCTAGCCCCTAATAAAGCCATTCTCACCCACGAATATTCGCTGATGCCGCGCTCTTGAACAAGCTTAACTAGCGGAGGAGAGGAGAGCTCCTCCTAACGCTACTGCCGCGAATGGGACCGGAGTTCCCTACAGCCGTCATTTAGTAGTTCCGCTATGTTGGCAGCTTCCTCCACTAATCATTCAACCGATACGTGCGAGCACGTGATTGCCCGCTCGAGACAACGAAAAGCTGCTTGTCGCACAAGCCATGCAAAATTTTTCTGGCATATTTGCTGCTTACTTGTAGATGAGAGGCAAGGTCCGAGGGGGAGAGGGGGCGCATCATTCGTCTTGCGAATCGAATTGCTTCGCTTTCGGCCCATGTGAGGGGTACCGGAGTATGGGCAGAAGAGATGAATATCCCCACTAAAGAAAGTATCAGCTGCTGACACAACTTAGGCGAATCCACAATTGACGGGTAAGCGATAGGCATGACCAACCAGCCGTCTAAAGCAAGATGGCAATGCCGCTGGCAGAGATCCTTGAACCGCCAAAGTTCAACATCTCGGGCATGCGTGCTGTAGCCTTGGACTTCGATTGCCCCTCTAGCATCTCCTGGCATGTACGCAAAGTCCAAGTAACGGTATCCGTTCGCCAAGTCACGCACTTCCCATTCCGGATACAAATGGTCAAAGTGTCCAATAATCGGAAACCATACCGCACGCAGAAATTCCATTTCCGCGTGTCCTAAACCTTGCTCCAAGCGCTCTCGCCTGCGCCTGTTAGTCTCCGCTGCAATTTGTGACGCCATGAAATCTTCAAATGCTTGTTCAAATCTCATTATGAATTCCTGCTTTCTCCATTAGATTTTAGCTGTGATAAAACACAAAACGCCGCCTCCACCTGTTCGTACAGGAGAGAACTCCTGCGAACCAGATGAAAGCGGCGTGTGCTTCACGACCAGCTAGTACTATAAGTTTCAGTATAATGAAAACCCGGCCATTACGCCAGTCTTTTTAAAGGAACTACAGGGCACTATTTCTTTAAAATACGCCCTTTCCGCGATGAGTGGGAACTACAGTCCGTTATTTCCTGGCATTTTGACAGAATCCAGCCAAATGTGAAGAAATAAAGCCCTGTAGTTCCCCTCCGGCCACACATTCCCCGCTGTTCACCGGAATAACGGCCCGTAGTTCCTCACCATAATCATGTACATGCAGTCGTGGAGAAGGTCCACGCGTTTTTCTATGGAACCCGCCCCATCACGCGTCCAATGTATCCAAATCCCCAACATATTGCTCCTGAGGACGGGATTTGAGATAATGCACATAGGAAATTGATAGATAGGAGATGGTTATTATGTCTAAGTCCCAAAAAACGCTAGCATTTATTGGTTCCTATGCGGATTCAAGCAATCCAGGCGTGTATACCTGCCAATTTGGTGAAGGGAATGGAAGTCTGGAAGTCCTTCATGAAGTGGATGGCTTGCAAAATCCTACGTTTTTATCCGTTGATAAAGAAAATTGGAGGCTTTACGCGATATCGGAAGGAACGGGTGCAAACGGTCAACGCTGCGGAGCAGCAAGCTCCTATGACATCGACACGGTCTCGGGGAAATTAGCCTTTTTGAATAATGAGATTACGCTTCCAGCAACGACTTGCCATATCCAGCTTGATCATTTGAATCAAGTCGTTATGGTTTCGAGCTATCACGGGGGCATGGTGGGCTTGTCGCCTGTTCTGGCGGACGGACGAATTGGCGAAAATGCAGATATTCAGCAGCATGAAGGCTCCAGTCTTTTGGATGTGCAGGATAGACCTCGTGCTCATTCCGTTTTCTTGGATCGTACGAATACCTATGTAGGCGTTTGTGATTTAGGATTGGATAAAATAAAGCTGTACAAGCTGGATCTTGCTGCGAAAAAGCTGCATCCTCATAGTGAAGTGTCTGTCGCTCCAGGGTCAGGCCCGCGGCATTTTGCCTTTCACCCATCCTATACATATGGTTATGTAATCAATGAGTTAGGCTCAACTGTGACTGCTTTCAGCTACAAAGAGGAGCAGGGCGAACTTACTGAAATTCAAACGATTTCTACGCTGCCAGAGGCGTTCGAGGGTGAAAATGCTTGCGCGGATATTCACGTTTCTCCGGACGGCAAGTATCTTTACGGCTCGAATCGCGGGCATGACAGCATAGTTGTGTACGCCATTGATGCGGATACAGGCAAATTGACTCCTGTTGAATATGCACCTACGCTAGGGAAGCATCCGCGCAATTTTGCCCTTTCACCGGACGGGGCGCATCTTTTAGTCGCAAACAAAGACTCCGATAACATCGTATCGTTCGCAAGAGATGCAGCAACTGGGAAGCTGTTGCCAACTGGAAGCGTGTTGACGCTGTCCAAACCGGTATGCATCAAATTTGCTATTGTAGATTAACATGACACCATACACGGAGCGTGTGATCCAAATTATCCGTTCTATTCCTGAAGGGAAAGTGATGACCTACGGGCAGATTTCGCGCCTTGCAGGAAGTCCTCGAGGAGCCCGGCAGGTCGTGCGAATTTTGCATGCCATGGGCAAGAAGTATAAGCTGCCTTGGCATAGAGTCGTGAATGCGAAAGGTGAAATTGCGATTCCAGATGATGAAGGAGCGGAGCTGCAAAGCTTTCTGCTTCAATCAGAGGGCATTGAGCTCATTGAGGATCGCTTAATATCGCTTGAACGCTACCAGGCTCACATGGAAGAAAATACGTAATCTGTAACATAAGAAGCCTCATTTCTTGCCACAATAAGAAGTGAGGCTTTCGTACCGTGTAAAGCACTAAGCTTAGCATTATCGGGGGTTTATCATGAGTCAACATCAAGCGCTGCCTGTGGCGGTATACAATTTATTAACGATGCCGTCCAATCGTGCGCAGCGGCGGTTTGCATATATCATTGGGGTTCTAGTAACCCTTATCTCTTTGTTCTCAGTACCTTTTGTCCGCATGCAGTTAGGAGAAATGGCGGCTTTCCAGCCGGCTATTTTTTCTACGGTCGTTTGCTTTGAACTCATTACAGCTTACGTGATCTATAGTCAGTTTAAAATCTCCCGCCAACCCGCCGTGCTTGCTCTTTTTGCGGGTTATTTGTTCTCGGCTGGTATGAGTTTAGTTTACATCCTCGCGTTTCCCCGTGTTTTTGCTGACAATGGGGTGTTCAACTCGGGACCACAAACGTCCGTGTGGGTGTATGCGCTTTGGCACATCGGCTTTCCGCTGGCCGTCCTGATTTATTTGCGGCTTGACGCCAAACATCGACATGTACGGTACAGCGCTCGCAAGGCAAAGATAGCCGGCTGGTGTACATTTATCGGGACAATCGTTTTGTTGGCCATATGCACGTTGTTTACGACTCGTTTCGTCGAGCGGCTGCCAACCGTTTTGTCACAAGGACAGCTGTCTCCCGCATTTGTTAAGCTTGTTGGGATACCAATCGTTGTGCTTACGTTCATCACGTTGCTCGTCTTTTACATACGGACTAAAGCTAGTACGGTAACCTCAACATGGCTGTGCGTAGCAATCCTAGCGATGATGCTGGATGTGATCATTGTTCTTTGCGGGGGAGGGCGTTTCAGTCTAGGTTGGTATGTGGCGAAGTGGAACTCCTTTGTATGCTCGAATGTTGTGCTGGCCGGCATGATCTATGAATTTACGAAAATGTATCTGAACATGGCGGATCTTTTTAGAAAAGTCAAAGACAGCGAGTATAGCTATAAAGTGCTCCTTGGGGAAAGCCAGCAAGCGGAAAGGACGATCTCCGAACAGAACACGATTATCGAACAAATGTTGGAGTCCAGTCATGAAGCTATTATCATGTGTGATACCGTAGGCAGAGTTATTTTTGCAAACCGCCGCGTCGAGCTATTTTTTGAAAAGCCGATTCACAAAGGGGACTGTTTGTCCACGTATTGCGAAGGCATGCGAGCGTCAGACACTGCTTTTAAAGCCGTCGTTGAGGCCTATTTCAACCAAAGTATACCGCCTTTTCTGAAAAGGATCTCAAGAGTATCGCTTTCCGGCGAAATGAAGCATTATGAATGTTACGTCAATCCCATCATAGACGAGGGAGCTGACACGCTCAGGGGGCATTTGTTCGGATTCAGGGACCGGACCGAAGAGGAGCGGATCGATGAGATGAAAAATGAATTTGTCTCCATCATTTCCCATGAAATCCGAACTCCGCTATCTTCCATTATGGGATTTATTGAGATTTTGGCGACCCGGAACGTCACGGAGGACAAGCGAGTCAAGTACATAGAGACGATTCATAAGGAATCTATGCGGCTGTCCAATCTAATCAACGATTTTTTGGACTTGCAGCGATTGGATTCAGGACGGCAGGTCTTTCATTTTCAAACGCTCAACGCAGTTCATTTGGTAGGTGAAATCGTGGATCAATGGCAGGGGAAAGACAATCATGAGATTGAACTGCATGTCCTTGATGATTTCCCTTTTATTCACGGGGACGAAGAACGTCTCAAACAGGTTTTTCATAATTTGATCTCCAATAGCATCAAGTACTCTCCTGATCAATCGAAGATTGATGTATATGTAGAACGTGAGAATGGTCATGTGCGCATCAAAATTCAAGATTATGGTCTCGGCATTCCGGCCGATGCGTTGGATAAGTTATTTGCGAGATTTTACCGGGTAGACAATTCGGATCGCAGGAAAATCGGAGGAACGGGACTCGGGCTGTCTATTGTTAAAGAGATTATAGAAGCTCATCACGGTAAGGTGTTGGTGGAGTCCGAGTTAGGCAGAGGTTCGATTTTTACGGTTCAATTCGACGAGAACATAGATACGTAGCCTGCTAATAAAAACCTAAATGAATCTGGCCCCGTGCCAGGTTCTTCTCTTTTTCGCCCAAAAATAAGCAAAAACAAACAAAAGTGTTACAAAGTCCAACTGTCGGGAATAGACTAACTGTATCATAGGCCATAGGACAGGAGGCATTTCGATGAATGAAAGAACCTTATATCTATTCGATGGCATTAATAAAAGCTCTGTGAAAATGATTGTCGAGCAAATCATGAAAATAAACCAATTTGATGATGACAAAGATAAGAAGGAAAAAGATTTTAAACGCGTTCCCATCGACGTCATTATTAATAGCAACGGGGGGAGCGTCTACGACGGTCTAGGCCTCATTAATGTGATCGAAAATAGCAAGACGCCTATACACACCTACGTGTATGGACTAGCTGCCAGCATGAGCTTGCTGATCGCTGTGAGTGGCCACAAAAGATATGCCGGCAGGCTCAGCACCTTTATGTATCATGCCGTTTCTACGCATATTGACGGTCATCTGGAGTATTTGAAGAATAGGGTGGATGAAACGCAGAGGCTGCAAAATATTTATGATGAATACCTTTTATCTAAAACAAAGCTAACCCAAGATGAGATCCTTCGTGTTCAGGAACATCAGCGAAATTGGTATCTGAGTCCTGAGGAGGCTTTATCCTACGGTGTGATTGATGAAATTGTATAGAAATTGAGGAGAGAAGCCTGGGGGATTCTCTTTTTCTTTGTTTTTTATCTCTTTTTGGTGTTTAATGAGAGAAAGAGAGAAGGCTGGCAGCGACAGCTGCCGCCAAGTGCAAAGGAGACCCAACTGTGTATAAAATTGTGTTTTTTGATATCGACGGTACGCTTGTCAATGAGGAAAAACAGGTTCCAGCTTCCACAGTAACCGCTATTCACCAATTAAAGCAGCAAGGCATTGAACCGGTGATTGCTACAGGACGAGCCCCATACTTCATTAAGCCCTTGGCTGAGCAGCTCGGGATCGATTCCTATGTTTGTTTGAACGGCGGATATGCCGTGTATCGTGGGGAGCCCCTGTACAGACGCATCATTGCCAAAAGCAGCATTGAAGCTTTGGTCAAACTTGCCGCGAAGCACAAACATTCTCTCGTATTCGAGGGGGAGCATCAGTTTTTCACTGACACGGAAGATCATCCATTCGTAACAGGATCCGTTTCGTCGTTGAAGGTGGATTTGCCAGGGTATGACCCGGATTTCTGGAAAACGAACGATATTTATCAGATTTTCCTGCACTGTGAAGATACGGATGAACATCTGTATGAAGAGCTTCAAACGGAATTTAAGCTGATTCGCTGGCATCAGCATGCGATTGATGTTTTACCGGCTGGAGGTTCCAAAGCTCAGGGGATTGCAGCACTGCTTGAGCTTGTAGGCATTAAACCGGAAGAAGCGGTTGCATTTGGCGATGGCTTGAATGATATGGAAATGCTTTCCTTTGTTGGGATGGGCATCGCAATGGGGAACTCCCACAAGGATTTGCTTCCTTATGCCGATCATGTGACGACGCATGTGGATGAAGATGGCGTTCGCAATGGACTTATAACAGCAGGATTGCTCTAACATCGAAAGAACAAGATCAGGGTGAAAACAAATGAGAATAGCTTTTTTTGATTCAGGAATAGGCGGAATTTCCGTCTTACACGAAGCCATGAAGCAATTGCCTCATGAAGACTTTCTTTATTTTGCAGATACGCTGCACGTGCCATACGGAACAAAATCGAAGGATGAAGTCCTTTCTTTTGTGAAACAAGCGGTGGAAACCATCAGCAAGGAAGAGGTTAGTGCACTCGTTATTGCTTGTAACACGGCAACGAGTATTGCGATCTCAGAACTTCGCAACATCTACGAAATGCCGATTATCGGCATGGAACCAGCGGTGAAGCCGGCGCTTGCCATGAACCGTTCTTCGGGAAAAAGAGTGCTTGTGCTCGCTACACCGTTAACGCTCAAAGAGTCCAAATACAGGGAGCTTGTTTCCCGTATCGATGACATGCACATGGTGGATTCGCTGCCAATGCCGGAATTGGTTCAATTTTGTGAGCAATTAAACGTGGATAACCAGCAAATTATTGATTATTTTCATACCCAGTTAGCTTCGTTCGACCTGAGTATGTATGGTACGTTAGTCCTTGGATGTACGCATTTCCCCTTTTTCCGAAGCGTATTGAAGAAGATTCTTCCGGATCATATCCAAATTGTTGATGGAAGCGCAGGGACAGTGAACCGGTTGACCCAGCTTCTAAGTGATCGAGACCAACTTCTTGGCAAAGGACATTCCGATCTGAAATGGATGTGCTCGGATAGTAATCCTGAGTACTTGGAGAAGATGCGGAAAGCACTGGAGCTTTTTGAAGTCGTTGGGGTATAAGAGTTGAACAGGAGAATATGAAAAGGGCTGTCGTCCAGTAGATATATCTACAGGGAGACAGCCCTTTCGTGTTAACTAGACTATACGCGAATCTCAAGCAGTTCGTAAGAGATAACACCCATTGGCGCATTGACGCTGATCGTATCGCCAACTTTTTTGCCCATGAGCGAGACGCCAAGCGGGCTTTCGTAGGAGATTTTATTTTCATTGACATTTGCTTCAGAGGTACCGACGATTTTGTATTCGATTTTCTCGGCGAATTCTACATCATTAAGGACAACAGTGGATCCTACTTGAACCTTAGATGTATCCAGATTCGTTACAACGCGCGCCTTTTTTAACATTCTTTCGATGGTTAAAACTCTCGTTTCCATGAAACCCTGTTCTTCTTTGGCCGAATGGTATTCACTGTTCTCTTTCAAGTCACCGTAGCTAATGGCCGTCTTAATCCGGCTTGCCAATTCTTTGCGTTTAACGGTTTTCAGTTCCTCAAGCTCAAGTTCTAAACTGCGTAATCCTTCGGGAGTTAGGATGATTTCATCATTGGACATTTTTACAGCTCCTCATGTATTCGATACTTGTTATAGTACTAAAGTAGCGAGGTCAAGTAAAGTAATCGTAAAAAAGCAACTTATTAACCAGGAGAACGTCTAAATAGTGGAAGTATTTTCCTTGAAATGGATGCGGAAGCGGTGAGTTTACGATGATGAAAATAAAATTGTTCACATTCACAGTTGTTGCAGCAGCAATGGGTTTGGCTGGCTATGTGTCCCAAGCAGCTGCGGATACAATTTTTGGAGGTTCATTTGCTCCAGAGGGGCTTCGATTCCCGGCCGAGATAGAGCTGCTGGCTGACACACCTTATTACGCTGCGGCGGATACGTACAACACGGATCCTGAAGGAACTTTTGCTCCGCAGGCCGTGCATGTACTGGAAACCGAAAGCGGCTGGTCGATCGGCGAGGCGACTTGGAAAATCGAAACCATGTTCGGACCTCGTTGGATCAGGCCAAAACCTTGGGAAATCGAGATTGCACCGCCTAAGCGGATCACGCTTTTAGATGAAACACCGCTTTATCGCAGTCCAAGCACGAAAAATGATCCTGTTGCCGCTTTATCCCCCCAAGAAGTGGAAGTGACAGATGCTGAAAAGATGTGGTTCTACGCCAACGATCCCAACCGCAAATCTTGGATTAAGGTGCATACAAATTGGTTAGGCGATCTTTGGGCGTTTATTCCAATTAATCAAATTGGCACTGTTCACGACGTTCAGCGCAAAGCACATTATGATAATCTTCCCGTAAAAAGCGACCTTGGCGCGGCAATGGGCATAGGTCAGAAGCAGATGGATTGGTCTTCGACGACAGCTGGAGATTTCACGATTCTCCATGAATTTACAACGATATATGATCGCGCTTTCGAAGTTCAGACCGATCAAGGGACAGTCTGGACGCGGGACAAAGGAGTGACCATTCTTCCGGCAGATGAAACACTGAAAATTGTGCGAGAGACGCCGTTATTCCCTACTGTCTTCGCGGGGATGGCCAAAGAAGATGCGGTACTTAAAGACGAGATGGTCACTGTTTTTGAGAAAATCGCAGAACCCTTATGGACGGGGAGAGGTCCATACGAAATTTGGCATAACAGCACCTGGTATCATGTACGTTCCTCGAAGGGAACAGGATGGATTAACAAGCTGGTCGGAGAACCGGAGTCTGCCGTACCTGTTCACTGGAAGATGTTGGTTAAGGATGCAAGAGAACTGTCGCAATATCCGGAAGTGCCGTTTAACGACACGACATTGCTGCTGCGCAATCAGACAGTGGAAGTGACAGAAGCTTGGAATCCGCCGAATGGCGGATCTATGTGGCTGAAGGTACACGTTGATAACCGAACAGGTTGGATTCCATTCTGGAGCGGTACGCAGGATACGCTGTGGGATGAGGATTCTCAAACGATAGCACGTGTTGCCAAGACGGAGACGAATGGTGTGAATATTCTACCGACTGGCACAGGAGATTTACAGCTTAACACGGGTGTAAGAATAGGCTACACGGACAAAGGCCAATCTTATTTAAACGTGAACCGGCTGGCCGATCTATATCACTATGAAGTAAGCGCCGCTTCGGGTAAAAATGAGATTACGCTTACCAAGGGCGATTACTCCTTCGATTTGCAAGCAAATCAAGCCAGTGCTGCTGTGCATTGGCAAGAAGAGGCAGGTGGGAACGTGCCTCTGGATAAGCCTGCTCAGTTTATTGAGGGAGGCTGGTATTTAAATTTAAAAGATGTGCTGGCGCTCTTTGGGTTAACGCAAGTAGTTGTCGGAAATGAGTACAGTTTGTTTGAGAAAAATTATACCGTAATGGCCGAAAACATTCCGACAAGTGTGAAGAGCGGAAGGCTGGAATTGCAGGCATTCGTGAATGACTGGACCAGCAGGGAAGATTACGATGCCGGGCAAATGCCGCTTCAACTGAGCATCGAAGAGGGAGAAGACCGCGGAGGAATCGAGCATACTTCCGTGAACAAAGGAATTGTGAATCAGTCGGATCACAATTCAGCTGTTATCCTGTTTAGCTTGAAAGCATCACGTCCGTTAGCTATGGGGACACATCGAGTCGATGTTGTCTTGCGCATAGGCGAAAGAATCATTTGGAAGAAAAGTGCTGAGATAGCGGCTAAGTAACCTAAACATGCAACCTGGTTCCTGCGGGTTGCATTCTTTTTTTGGCGGCACCGTGAGGAAGAAACCAACGAGAAATCCACTCCTAATTCGCACCCTGTATCTTGGTAATTTTCCCTATCTTACCAACGGTTTATAAACCGCAATATTAATTGATAGACAAGGCTTTCCTATCCTACTATACTACTGAAAGGGACAACTAATTTCGGATAGTGTCGAAAAAAGTTTTACATAAGTTTTACATAGTGTCGACTTTGTAATATTCATTTTACAAAATATAGAAAGTGTGAACATCTTCATGAGAATAAACTCCAAAGTCATCTACATCACCTTAATTATCGTTATTCTGTTGCTGGTGACGAATAATACCTCTTATTACTGGTATACGAAATCACTGTTAACGGAAGCCTTATCGATGAGGATGGAGTCGACGGCCAACCAAATCCGCACATCCATTGAACTGTCAGAGGAAGGTTCCTTCTTCGTGGAAGATTTAGTTGGAGAAAAGCTGCGCGCTGTCGCACTTTTCGCCGCGAGCAAGCTTGATCCGGATGCCGATAAAGTATCCAATGAGCAATTGGTTCAACTCGCCAAACAAGCGGGTGTCGACGGCTTCTCGCTGATGAAGCGCAGTGGTGTTGGAAACGATATCATGGTCGCCAAGTCATCGGAACCCAAAGAACTTCAAATCAAAAGCACAATCCCGTTCGGCTATTGGTTTACGGCCTTTGATCAATTGATGACGGATCACCAGGTCTCGATTCCTGAAGGTCAGAAACTGCCGAATTTCTGGTCCGGCATTTACGAGGTTCCAGCTTCGGGCTCCAGCAATGTCAGTAAATTTGGTTACTATTACGACGGTTCGACCAATTATATTATTTGTGTGTTTGTGAACGCCGATAAAATTCAGCGGTTTAAAGAAATCGTCGGTGCAGACACCGTTGTAAAGAAAACGCTTGCGGCTAATCAGGATATTTTGGAAATTTCAGGCCTGCATGGGGTTACGTTCGGCTCCAAGCCAATTGAGTACAAAGGCAATGACGGCACATCTTTCATTTCGGTGTATGATCGGCCACTGCTGTTCGGTTCGTACAACATTACGAATGACAAAGATTTGAAGTATTACAAAGAGTCCATCGAAAATAATAAACCGGTTAGCGTTGTAGAGAGTTGGAATGGGAAACCTATTCTCAAAACGTTCATGTATGTCCCGGTCAAGAACAAACTGACCGAAATCCAGCGAGAAGTTCCCTATGTCATATCCATTACGTCGGATTATCAATCGATTCAAGAGACTTTAAACAAACAGCTCGTTCAGCTTATGCTTGTCGTTGTTCTGTTTACGGTTTGCAGCTGCATCTTTATTTATTTCGTCTTCCGATTTATTACCAAAAGCCGTGAAACCGCGGTTCAATCCACACAAGAAATGTACATTCAAAATGTGGATCTGATGTTTGCTACGATTCGCAGCCAGCGGCATGATTTCTTAAATCATGTGCAGACCATGTATGCGCTGCTTGCAAATGGCAAAAAAGAAGACCAGATGAAATACATGAAAGAGTTGCTGGAAGAAATCAATGAAGTGAACGATATTATTCGTATCGGCCATCCGGCGATCGCCGCTTTAATTCAAGCGAAGTTTGCGCTTGCTATGCGGACGAAAATTGATTTTACTTATGAATTTACAGGCCTTGATGGTTTAGCTTTAGGGGTAAAATCCGTTGATCTCGTAAAAATTATCGGAAATCTGATTGATAATGCTTTTGACGAGGTGAATAAATTCCCGCCAGGTGAACGGGAGGTCATTGTGAACGGATGGTCGGAGTCGAATCAAGTGACGATCTCTGTTTCCAACCCCGTGCTGCCGGATTTCCAAGTAGAGGACTACAATCAAATGTTTTCGATCGGCTACAGCACCAAAGGTGACGGTGAGCATCAGGGATTAGGCTTGTCGGTCGTGAAGGAGCGGATTGAGCACTACAAAGGGACAATCGAAGTATGTGTGGAGGATGGCTGGATTTGCTTTAAAATATCCATTCCAATGCAATAAATGTAAAGCCCCTTCCTTTTCTGTATAAGACAGAGAAGAAGGGGCTTTTATTTATTTTTGCAGCATGGGATATACATAAAGCATAAAAGGGATCAGTAAGGTGACGGCCAAAAGCAGCCAACGGAATACGGTTTCGCTTGTAGATCCGGTATCAATTGCGATGAATTTCGGCAATAAACGAATTTTCATCGGGAGCGGCCAGAAGAGCTGAATGCCTCGTTCGTTGAGCAAATCAATAAGCGGATGCGATGCATAAGCGACGATGAAAACCCAGAAGTACAAGGGCGACATCGGCAATGAGATCATCATTAGCAGGAGGATAAAGACAATCGAATGGGTTAGCGTCCGATGCTTGACCTTCAGAATGCGAAGCAAGGCAGATAACGGAAATAGAACCTTGGCCATCGTCGAGCCTGGCTTGTCGACATCCGCCAGCGTTCCTGCCAAGCAGCCCAGCAGAAGAGCTCCGGCCGTGTCCCACGAGAAAAAGCTTACATCTTGATAAGCGAGTACGAGTTCTGCCGAGATGAATCCGGCAATACTGTGTGTTTTTTGCAGCATAAGTTAACCCCTAAGTCTAATTTATTTATAACTGTATAGCATTCGAAGCAGAAACGTATTTTCAGTCGGAATCCGCTCATACCATGCATATGCAACAAACAGCGTATCACATTCTAGTGAATGTTGTGGTCATTTCTTTGAAATTGGGATGAGAAATACGTGATCAGGGTGCTTGGAACTAGGCGTAGTTACCAACCATGAGTCAATAATGAGGGGGGAACTAGTCTATGAGCACTTTTTGAATATAGGTTTATACGTTATAATAGACATATAGTTGAAATAGTGAAGGAGCTAACTCCGATGCCAGTCTTTAATGCGATGGAAACGATCGTCGTCAATATGTTTGATGAGTTTCAGAAAAATTACGAATTGAAATGCGATTGTAATAAGTGTAAAGATGATATGCTAGCGCTTGCTTTAAACAAAATCCCGCCTAGATATACGTCAAGTGAAAAGGGCGCATTGTTTGTTAAAGGCATATACATTAACCCGCAGTTGCAATCCGATGTTATGCGTGAATTAATGGAAGCTGCGAATATTGTGGCTGATCATCAGCATCACGAAGTCTAGTAACATACATAAATTTGAACAAAGCTAGTCTCCATCTCAGGAGGCTGGCTTTTTTATATAGCATGTCATTCGACAATATAGTATAATTATCGACGAGTTTCGTATATTTCGAACATAATTCGTTAACATTTGTCGAGCAAAAAAATACTTTGACTAAATCCGAGTTATTTAGTAGGATATACAAAAGAATGTTGTACATAACATATATTCACCAAGGGGAGAGATACACATGAAAAAAGCTTTAATATCTATGTTTGCTGTTACAATATTGCTAACTGGCTGCGCAACGGCAAAAACAGACACAGCAGCACCGGCTGCGGAAGCAACGAAAGCTGCTACAGCTAAGTCAGATAAGAAAGTTATCTTGATTACACCGGAGAAAATTGGTTTGAACCCATTTTTCGCACAAGAGGATGAAGGTGTTAAGAAAGCTGGACAAGAGTTTGGCATTACGGTTAAAACAGTAGAATCCACTGATGCAAGCGCCATTGAACAAAATTTACGCGCTGCCGTTGCCGATAACTATGATCTCATCATCACCAGCTCTTTCGAGTCCGAAGATGCTCTTAAGAAAGTAGCTGCTGAGAATCCGAAGAAATCCTTTGCCATTATTGATACGGTTGTCGATCTTCCGAACGTTCGCAGTGTAGTATTCCGTGAGCATGAAGCTTCCTACTTGCTGGGTGCGGCAGCTGGTCTTGCAACTAAGAAAAATGTCGTAGGTATGGTTGCGGCACTTGATATCCCGCTGATCAAGAAGTACACCGTTGGCTTCCAAGAAGGTTTGAAAGCAACGAATCCTAATGCTAAATTCATCGTTAACTACGTAGGCAGCTTCACGGATCCAGCGAAAGCAAAGGAATTAGCATTAACGCAATTCTCACAAGGTGCTGATTTCATCGCTGCCGCTTCTGCTGTTGGTGATCTGGGCGTATTCGAGGCTGCGAAAGAAAAAGGCTTCTTCACATCCGGACAAGATATTGACCGTACAGTAACGGATCCACAGCATATCGTCCTTTCTCAACTAAAAGGAACAGATGCCGTAGCTTACCAAACGGTGAAAGACTTTGTAAACGGCTCGTTTAAATTCGGTTCTGTCGATTACGGTTTGAAAGAAGACGGTGTTGGTCTTACTTTCGTAACCAAAGACAGCAAATCTACGCTTAGTCCTTTCATTGGACAAGACGTAGTTACGAAGGTTAAAGCGATTCGCGATGATATCGTTTCTGGCAAAGTGAAAGTTGAAAATCCAGTTAAATAATTAGCACGATCATTTCATATCGACCATGGGAACTGTTTACGGAGACGTAAACAGTTTCCTCATGTCTAGACAGAGGAGCGAAAAACCGTTATGCTGCTTCAAATGCGTCAAATTACGAAAACATATGGCAATTTAACAGCGAATTCAAATGTTGATTTTTCGCTGCGTCAAGGTGAGATTCATGCATTAGTCGGGGAAAATGGAGCTGGAAAAACAACGCTAATGCGTATTTTGTACGGCATGGAGCAGCCAACGGCAGGCGACATTCTTTTGAATGGCAAAAAAGTGGCCTTCACGAATCCTACGGATGCGATCCGTCATCGAATTGGCATGGTGCACCAACATTTCATGCTTTTTCCCTCCTTTACAGTAGCTGAAAATATTGTGATCGGGAATGAACCTAAGTCAGGGCTCAAATTTGACCGTAAAAAGGCCGTCAAGCAAGTTGAGGCATTGTGCGAGCAGTATCGCCTGCCGATTGATCCGAACAAGAAAGTGGCGGATATTCCGCTTGGCATGCAGCAGCGTGTGGAAATTTTGAAGGTGCTGTATCAAGGTGCGGACATTATTATTTTGGATGAGCCGACGGGGGTATTGACGCCGCTTGAAGCGAAGGAACTCCTCGTTATTATGCGGAACTTGGCCAACCAAGGGAAGAGTTTTATTATCATCACGCACAAGCTGCATGAAGTGATGGAAATTGCTGACCGGGTTACTGTTCTACGTGATGGGAAAGTAACAGGAGAGCTGGATGCCGGGGCAACCAATGTCGAGGAATTGTCCAAGCTAATGGTGGGCAGAGATCTGCTTCCTACGTCCAAAAGTGATGTGAAACTTGGTGAAACCGTTCTACAGGTCCAAGACGTCTCAATCATGGGAGACAAAGGAAAGCCCGTTCTGGATAAAGTCAGCTTTCATGTCAAAGCGGGAGAAATCGTGGGTATTGCAGGTATTTCAGGGAACGGTCAATCCGAGCTGATTCAAGCTATTTCCGGCCTGCAATTTATTGACCAAGGGGAGATTCGATTGCTTGGCGACAATCTGAAAGGACGTTCTGTGCGGGAAATCAGAGACATTGGTCTTTCGCATGTTCCGGAGGATCGTTATCAATGGGGTGCGGCGAAAGAGGGCACTGTCTTAGAAAATGGGACGATGGGTCACCACAGAACCACCAGCCGTAAAGGGTTTTTACAGGGGAAAGAATTGCGGCAAATGGTGGGCGGCTTCATTCAGCAATTTCAGATTAAAGCAGGCTCACAGGATGCGAAGGTAAAGTATCTGTCTGGCGGTAATCTGCAGAAGCTGATCGTAGCCAGAGAAATTGCGCAGAAGCAACCCTTTCTGATTGCAGCAGAGCCTACTCGTGGCGTCGATATTGGCGCGATGGAGCTTATTCACGAAGAATTGCTTCGCAAACGTGACGAGCAAGGCGCGATATTATTAGTTTCCTCGGAGCTAACAGAAATTCTCAAGCTTTCAGATCGTATTATCGTCATGTATGAAGGACGAATCGCTGGTGAAATTTCTGCCGAGAACGCAACGGAGGAGCAGATTAGCTTGTGGATGGCGGGAGGAGTTTCTCATGCTTAAAAGTCGTTTCCCTATAAGCGCTTGGGTCCAACCGCTGCTTGCCGTCATCATCGGCTTAATCGGCGGTGCGATTGCCATCTCATTGATTGGCGGATCCGTTATTGATACTTATGCACAGATGTGGAAGGGTGCTTTCGGCAATTTCTTTTTCATAACGAATACGCTGACCCGAGCCACACCGCTGATTCTCGTAGGTTTAGGCGTATCGATCGCGTTCCGTGCAGGTTTTTTCAACATGGGTTCGGAAGGTCAAATGATTCTGGGCGCATTATCCAGCGCAATGATCGCTATTTATTTGCCTGGGCCAGCCTTATTTAAATTGTTGGCAGCTATACTCGGCGGAATTATTGCCGGCGGCATTTGGTCGGCTTTTGCAGGTTGGCTGGACGCCAAGTTCAGAATGAACTTGATCATTACAACACTGCTGATGAATTATATAGCTGCTTTATTTGCAGGCTATATGGTTGCCTATCCTTTTAAGGATAAAACAGGATCAGCCGCTCTCGCTCAAACGATGATGATTGAGAAAGGGGTCTGGCTGCCCAAACTATTTCAAGGGATGAGCATTCACGGTGGATTTATTATTGCGATTGCACTTGCGGTACTCCTGTATCTGTTTATTAAATATACGGTTGCCGGTTATGAAATTCGGATGTTAGGATATAATCCGCTTTTTGCCGGATATGGAGGCGTGAACAGAGGGAAAGTGATGCTGGCCAGTATGTTTGCCAGTGGCGGGTTTGCCGGGTTAGCCGGCGCAATCGAAGTTCTTGGCATGCAGTATCGATACACAGATGGCATGATAACGAACCCAGGTTATGCCTGGTCCGGTATTATGGCGACACTGCTTTCAGGCGCTCATCCGCTAGGTACGGCAATTGCGGCCGTTCTTCTTGCAGCTTTGCAAACCGGAGGTATGGGGGTTGAACGGAACACGAGCATCCCTTTAGAGATTTCAAGTGTTATTCAGTCTTTGCTTATCTTGTTCGTTACAGCGAAATTCAGCTACACCCTTTGGAAACGACGGAAAGGAGGCAAGGGCGATGCAGCATCTTCTTGATGTATCCTTATTCAGTTCAATGATTCGGATGGTGGCTCCGATTCTGCTTGCGGCACTCGGCGGGGCGATTTGTTCCAGAGTCGGCTTGTTTAACGTAGGTTTGGAAGGTTTCGTGTTAGTCGGCGCATTCTCAGCGATTGTGGGTAATTTTTACACTGGAAATGTATTGGCTGCTGTTCTTATTGCCGTTGCGGTTACGATGCTCTTTTCCTTGATATTTGCTTATATCAGTATACATTTGCAAGCGAATGTCATCGTTGTCGGTATCTCGTTTAACTTCCTGGCGCTGGGTTTGACTGCGTTTAGCTTGCGAGCGATTTTTCATGTCAAAGGCGCTTTCTATGATAAAAATATGATCGGATTACCGAAATGGGATATTCCGTTCATTAAAGATATTCCCGTCGTCGGCGACATTATATCCGGGCATTCACCGCTTGTATACTTGGCCTTTATCCTTGTATTTGTCCTTCAGTATTTTCTGTTCAAGTCTGTTCTGGGATTCCGATTGGTCGCGGTTGGCGAAAATCCGATTGCCAGCAAAAGTATTGGAATCAAGGTGAATCGGATGCAGTACTTGGCGGTTCTTATCTGCGGAGTGCTCTGTGGACTCGCTGGCGCTCAGCTTTCACTGGGGCAAGTGACGATGTTTACGGAAGGCATGACGGCCGGAAGAGGATTTATTGCTTTGGTCGCAACGATGTTAGGCCAAGCGAATCCGATTGGTGTCATGGCATCCAGTTTGCTTTTTGGATTGATGGATGCGTTCAGTATCCGATTGCAGGGCTTCTCCCTGCCTACTCATTTTACACAAATGCTGCCTTACGTCGTGACTTTGCTAGCGATGCTTTTCTTCCGGAGAAGCAATTATTTGGCTGATGCACAGAAGGCGAATGGCAGTTCCCGATAAGGGAGTAACGGAGGATGACAGATGCACAAAGATAGCAAAGCAGAGCGCATCAAGCGAATGAATATTCCCGCTGTTGATGTTCCGCAGGAGATTGCAGACAGAGTTCCACCTGGACAGGCTGTCACAGAGAGATTTCCAATCCTTCACGAAGGTGAAGTGCCGAAATACGATATGTCCACATGGTCGCTGCGTGTGTTCGGTGAGGTTGCGGAGGAGAAGTCGTTTAGCTATGAAGAATTGCTTGCGTTACCTCGGACACAAATCGTCTGCGACATTCATTGCGTGACGCGTTGGTCTAAGCTGGATACGGTTTGGGAAGGCGTGCTCTTCCGAGATTTCCTTAAGCTTATCAACGTTAAGCCAGAAGGTAAGTATGTGATGCTGCATGCTGATAATGAGTATGAAACGAACGTTCCGCTCACGGACCTAATGGGAGATCACATTTTGCTGGCCATGAGCTATGACGGCAAACCGCTTACGCCTAAGCATGGTTGGCCGCTTCGTCTGCTCGTTCCGCATTTATATTTCTGGAAAAGCGCCAAATGGATTCAGGGTATTGAATTCATGAAAGAAGACCGTGAAGGATTCTGGGAGCGCAATGGGTTCCATAATGTAGCAGATCCGTTTCAAGAACAGCGCTTCTCAGGGGAAGCGATTCCGATTCCGGAAGACGAGTGGGTTAGAAAGGAGTTCGATTAAATTGAAATTATCCATTTTACAGGTAAACACAGAGGATTTGAGTCCATACGCGATTGTTTGCGGGGATCCATTCCGAGCAGAAGCCATCGCGCGCAAGCTGGACAATGTTCGCGAGCTAGCTTTTAGCAGAGAATACCGGACTTTCGTTGGTGAAGTGTCTGGCGTAGCGATCACCGTTGTCAGCCATGGCGTTGGGTCGCCAGGAGCCGCGGTTTGCTTTGAAGAGTTGATCAAAGGCGGCGTAAAGACGTTGATCCGTGTTGGAACCGCAGGCTCTTACTCGGCAGAAGTCCCTCCGGGGAGCTTGGTAGTGAGCACGGCAGCGGTTCGGGAAGATGGCTTGACCCGTCAGTTGGTACCGCTAGGCTTCCCGGCAGTAGCCGATTCAGACGTTGTACGGGCGCTGTTTGAAGCTGCAAGCGAGACAGACGGTCTTGTGAAAAAGGGAATTACCGTCACGTTGGATGCCTTCTTCCAAGGTGTGGAGGAATTCCCACATCGGAAATACAAGCAGGCGGGCGCCTTGGCTGTTGAGATGGAAATCTCTGCGTTATACGTCATTGCAGCACTCCGCGGAGTGCGGGCAGGCGCGATAGTCGCATTGGATGGTTACGCAGATGCGGATCTGAGAGAAGTATATGATCCACATACAGATGTGGTTTCTGGTGCTGTTGAGCGGGAGATTAATGCTGCTATACGTGCTATAGTCAAATTGAACCAGTAAGATGTACAAAATAGAAAAGAGGTCATTCAGCGTAAGCTGTTTGACCTCTTTTTGCTATTGTATCTGAGTCGTCTGTGCTGTTCAGCCGCTCGTTCATTCAGTTCCCGTCTCTCGGCTGAAGCTTCCCTTTCCTTACCTGCGGTTAACATCAAAAATGTGCTTGAACTGATTAAACTTGTCCACCGCTTGCGCACGGGATTTGACGCCTAATTTCTCGTAAATTTTGCGAACATAATTATCGACCGTACGTTTGCTCATATGTACTTCATCCGCCATCTGTTCATTGGTTAAGCCTTGTACAATCATCGTCATCATATTCACTTCATCATCGTCCAATAAATCCGTCTGGTGCAAATTTCCGCTCGATACTCTCATCTTGTGGAAAACAGGAACAGGTACAACTGTAAAGTTCTCCATCAACAGAGTGACCAAGCTCTTGATGAGCGTCCCGCTGGACTCCTTAGAGATGACCGCGCTAACCTCGAGCCCAATCAAATGGTTATAGAGATGTGATAATTCGATGCCAGAGAAGATAACGAGATGTGTCGTGGGATATTTACCTTTAATGATCTTGGCAACTTCATCTCCGTACTGATCTGGCAAATTAAAGTCCAGAAATACAATATCCGGCACATGCAAGTCCACAAGTTCTAGGCATTGTTTGGCATTGCCTGCAATCCCGACAATTTGCACGCCGTCAATTTGTTTGAGCGTACTGGAAGTTGCCTCAGCCATTAAAGGGTGATCATCTACGATTAAAATTTTTGATTGCTTGTTCATGCAGTACTTCCTTCCTGAGTAGGTATGGGAATCCGAATGGTGAGTTCAACGCCGTTTCCCCGATCTGAGAGAAGCTCTAGATGTCCACTCAAATGTAAAACACGGCTTTTCATCTGTTCTAGTCCAAAGCTGGTGTTAGCAATAGTTCGTTGTCTTTTGTCCTTAGCGAGGGCGTGCGAGTCAATGCCAACCCCATCATCCCGATAAAATAAACACAAGTTATCATCAGCGACAGCCAGTTTAATGATGACTTTGGAGGCGTTTGAGTGTTTCTTGGCATTGTGCATAAGTTCTTGAAAGATACGGAAAATATGCTTTTTAATATCAATATCGAGCCTTTCAATGATCAACGCGCCATCCACGTGGAATTGCGTTTCATATTCGTTTAAGCCAATATCCAGATCCAATGTTGCTTGTATGGTTTGAATTAACCCAATATTTTGAAGCAAATGAGGATTTAATTCAAAGCAGCTTTGACGCAAGCTTTCATTCACCAGATCCAGGTGTTTGATCGCTTGAACTACTTGCTGTTGATCCTCGTTATTATTGATAAAAGAAATTAATCTTCTACGTACTAATAAAATGTCCTGCATTGTCGTGTCATGCAGATCCGTAGCAAGCCTGTATCGTTCTTGTTCCTGTAGTTCAAAAAGCGATTTGCGAAGCCAAACAACGTCCTGTCCGGCCTCCTCATTCGGAATTTGCGAAGCCAGATCATGCAATTTAACCGTTAATTTACGGATCAGATAGATATTTTCCAAGCTTACTGCCAAATAAGAAATGATCAGGCTTAACCACTGGCGTTCCTCCAGACTTAGCAGGGTGTTGGTTTTTTTCCTTGCTGTGACTAAGTAGCAGGAGTACTCTTCGTTTTGATTAATAACAAAAATAGAATATTTCGAGTCATCCAATCGATTTTCACGCAAGTACTGTTCGATTTCGTTTAAATCCAAAACGCCTTCGCCAATGGTTTCCATGGAATGCGGGTATTGAAAAACGATGGCGCCACCGTAGACGTTGAGGGTACTTACGATATCTACCAGAATAATATCTTTTAATTCGCGAAAACTCGTAATGGTCCGCAAGTTTCTTGCAATTTTCTTAAGGGCAAGCTGCAAGTAAAACTTTTTGGGAAACATGATGGCATCCAGCTTTGTGACAAAATATTCAAGTACATAAAGCAAGAAGGAAATGGTTGTTAAAATAAATAAGAAGCTTAACGACATGTTTTTCACAGTGACTTCGTTACTAAAGATCAAAGCGATCATGAGCACGATTAAAGTGGTTGGCACCATCGAAATAAGCGACGTGTACAGAATGCGGCGAAGCAAGATATGAATATCAAACAATTGCTTGGTGACGATGATATACGTAAACGATAATGGAAAGAACACCACAAAGTATCCCGTATAAAGCGATTTAACGAGCGGCGCTCCTGTGAACAAAATGGGTAGGAAAGATAGAAAAGCTAACGGCGCAGTCGAAATAAAGAGGGCGAACCAGACAAGCTTGATAATGGCCTGTATGGAAGAATTCTCCCGCCGATATTTGAAAAACACATAAAATAGTAATCCGATATTCAGTAAGAATCCGCACAAAAATAAAAGTAGGACACAGCGATAGTCTAATATATAAAACTTATATGTGTCCAGCGGCGTGAAATAGATGCATCTTCCAATAAAAGTGAGAAACATGAAGCTATAGACATATTTCAAATACGCGGTTGGCAGTGAGACGCCGCTCTTTTCTTTGAAAAATAAAGTAAGAAAATGAACGAAGACAAATGGCATGATCATTACAAGATTGCTAATCAGCACTTTCGCCAAACTATCTCCGCGAGCGGAAGGGGGGATGCACATGAAAATGATGCCTACAATGAGAAAAACAAGCGATAGCAGACGAGCTGATTTGGAGTGGGGAATTTTCCACAAGATCATAAAGGAAACACAAAGACAAATAATTTCTCCGAACAAAGAGATAAAGTCGAAAGCAGGTTGAACAACCTGTTCTAATGAAATTGTTATTTGCCGGTCATTCCTGGCGATGGTAATCGTATCCGCTTGCTCGATCGTGGCCCATTTTTGGACAATGTTGTTTTCGTTAGGGGCTTTTCCGTTTACAGCAACAATTTTGTCGCCAACTTGAAGTCCCAGCTCCAATTGAATGTTGTCATCTTGAAACGATTTGATATGCCATTCCATAAGTTCATTTCGCTGTAATTGAATTCCGAAGAATGTGTATTGAAAGGTGACGAATAAAAACCAGATCTGCAAGCCTGCTAAACAAAAAGATAGAAGAATTTTATATAATTTGTGATTCAATCACTATATCTTCCTCTCATTCACTGCTATAATAGCAGTTGTTACTTAATTTGGGTGAATTAGGGGGTATGTGTATGATCAGTGCAACATGGTCACCGGATTTATCAACCACCATTGCTTCTTTGAAAAAGTTGGGTTTGAGCGAAAGATTGTCCGCACTTCAAGGTCTGACAGGTGTTTCGGATTGCGAAAAACAGGCAATTATGAAAACGTTTACCATTTCTAGAAAGAACGAACCGAAAGAAGAGTTTTGGTTCTAGTTCATGAACACCGTTACTTAATTTTACCAAATCTCTCAAAAAGATTGCAATTAGATTTTTAAAATCTAGCTGCTATCTTTTTTTTTGCGCAAAAAAATGTGCGTTTATTTGAGAATCAGAGGTGTATTTACGAAAATAATTATTGCGCTGATATTTAGAGCGCTTCGATATATGATGTAAGTAGGCAATTTTCCAAAATCATGTAAATAAGGAGGGATTTCATAATGAATAACGAACAGTTTGAATTTATGTTTGATACGGTGTTAACGGATGTTGTTAAACAAACCTACAGCACGCTTTCCCTGCCCTCAAAAGAGCAAATCCAAATTTCCATGAAAAAGATGATGGATATGATCGAAGCGAATCACCGGTGGAATACTGGGAATGAGCGATAAGAAGATGAATCGGTGGAGTACTTACGAACCTTTGGCTGCTGAGCTGGGCGGTAAACAAATCGCCGATCTGGTCGTAACCGGTCATGCTCATTCCCGATTTGGCGAGCGCGTTACGCATGAAAAAGCGAATCTCGAAGAGGTTAACTTATTTGTACGGAAGAAGCTTGAAGATGAGCGAATTAAGCCCAGTAACCGCAACGAACCGACGATGTTTATCATTGATGATGATGTAGAGATGGTGGCTGAATTTGAGCTGATGGAAGAAAATGAGCTTCGGGCAGGCCATTCGCGGTATAAAATGATCGTCGTTACCTTCCTAGGACGCTTGTCTGATAACAGTGAATATATGGATTTACAATCTTAATATAAATTTCAAAATGGTTGGACAGAGCAATTCTGTCTGATCATTTTTATTTTATAAGGACCTTTGAACTAAATTCGTGTTCATAGAAGAAGGATTTTCCATGTCATTGTCGAAAACAGTTGTCGAAAACAATCGAAATAGATGTTGAGGATAAGGGGAATATCATATGTTACATAGTGTTCGATGGTTCAGAAAACACTTGGTAGTTCGTATTGTAGCCGCTGTTATGATTGTTGTTTTAGCACTGTCCGCCGGTTATATCACCATGGAATTCCGCAATGCCAAACATGCGGGGAAGGAAGCGATAGCCAGTTACGGTATTCGGCTTTCAGATAGCTATACCAAAGGAATGGATATTGGCCAAATCGAACAATTTTTGAAAGACCCCAAGGAAAATGATCTCTATTGGCAAATAAGACAGCAGCTGGATACATATCGTACGCAAATCGGAGCGCTTTATGTCTATTTGGTTCGTTTCGATGACCAGCACAAACCTCTCATTATGATCGATGGACAGCCTAAGGGGTCGGACGTCGCATCTCCCATCAATGAGGAGACGGATATCGCGGCAACGGAAGTTGAAACACTGTTGAAGGGCGTTTCGGCAAGCTCGGCGATTATCGATAATCCGAAATACGGAAAATACATTTCAACCTATACTCCTGTGAAAAATGCCGAGGGCAAAGTGATTGCTGTTCTTGGCATTGATACGGAGGCGGGCGTGACGGAGCAAATTTCGGCCAGTGTTATCAAAAGCAATCTGCCGATTTATGGATTGATGCTTGTTCTCACCATACTTGGACTTGGACTTGTTACGCTCGTAGTCACCCGCGCCCTTCGTCCTTTGCAGTGGATTGGGGCAGGTGCGGAGAGCATAGCAAAAGGAGACTTCTTAAGCGCAAGGAAGCAATTAGCTGCTAATCCGGTTCGCTCTATCGATGAAATCGGAACGGTATACCGCGCGATGATGAAGATGTCCAACGACATTAATGATATGCTGCGGACGATTGTATCGCAGGTCTCGCATACGTCGGAGCAGTTTGTAGTGACCACGCAGCATTTCAATGTGCAAGCTCACCGTTTGCTGGAGATGAATACGAATGTGAATACATCCCTCCAAGTGGTGGCTGACGGCGCTAATACCGTGCAGTTCAGCACCAACGAGAGCGCTCGGTCCATGGAAGAAATGGCGACGGCTATTCACCGCATATCCGAAGCTTCCTTGACCGTTGCCGATGCATCCAACAACGCGCTGCAAAGCGCGCAATCGGGGCAATCGATCGTTCAGAACATGAACGGACAATTCGTGACGATTACGACAGCTACGCAAGAAGCACTGGATCGTGCGGCCTCCCTTCGCGGCCACTCGAAGGAGATCGGTATTGCCTTATCCGCCATTTCCGATATCTCGGAGCAAACGAAATTGTTAGCCTTGAACGCGTCGATCGAAGCCGCAAGAGCTGGCGAACATGGAGCGGGCTTCGCGGTCGTAGCCGGAGAAGTGCGTAAGCTGGCGGATCACGCTGCGGATTCGGCGAAGCTGATCGCGTCCTTATTGCAAAATATTCATCGTGAGACTGAGCGTATGGGAGAGGCGATGGAAGCAGGTCGGAGCGAAATTCAAACGGGCGCTGATCTTTCCAGAAAAGCAGAAGAGTTCTTCCGTCATATTGTGGAACAATTCCGCTTTGTTTCTCATCAGATTCAGGAGATATCTTCGGTAACGGAAGAAATGTCTGCGGGTTCTGAGGAAGTTGCAGCTTCCGTTGTCGATATTGCGCATATCGCGAAATCATCATCGGACGGCACAACGAACATCCATAAGCTGACCCATGAGCAGCTCAAAATAGCGCAAGAAATCGCTGATTCGGCAGATGCGTTAAGCGGGCTTACAGATGAAATGCGTAAATCAATCGATCAAATCAAGGTATAGTTGAATGAGAAACAGCCTCTCTGGATGAGAGGCTGTTTTGTTTCTTCCTACCTTTACTGGCTTTGCTTGCTCACCCAGAACGTTACACTATCGCCCTGGAATCCTTTGGTCCCAGGCTGAGGGTCTTGCTTAAAGACCGTACCGTCAGGGGAAGTACTTGCTTCAATGACAAAATTATAACGCAGTCTCAAAGCTAGGGCTTCTTGTTCAGCATCAGCAAGAGCTTTCCCAAGCAGATTGGGGATCTCTACCTCCACTGGCTGCTTATTGGCATCCCCAACAGTTTTCGTTGGTACAGGCGTGGGGGTTGGGGTACTCGTCTGTGGAGTCGGCGTAGCGGTCTGCACAGGCGTATTAACAACAGGCTGCTTCTTCTCTGAAGAAGGCCAAAGGATCCAACCGGCAATAGCCACAACGAACACGGCAGATGCTCCGATACCAACTTTACGTAGCCGGTTCTTTGTGTAACTTTGCTCGGTTTCTTCTTCTTCCTCGACATCCTCTTCCTCGTGGGCGACCACCTGCGCCTTCTGGGATCGGGAGGGGCGATGAATGGGTGCAGCGAAAGCTTCTTCCTTGAAGCTGGAAGGCTGCAAGCTGCGCAAACCAAATACGAAGGAGGATAGGGAAGCTTGGCCTTGACAGATGAGCTTCACTAGCTTGATGAGGGCAGCTTTTTGCTCGGGAGTAGCCGAAGGGATAGGCGTACGCTCTAACTGCGTATGAATCACTTCAAACGGGGTTGTACTCGGCTGCGTGCCGCTAAAGAGCTGAAGCATCAAGCGGCAGAGCCCAATCGCGCCTTGTGCCTGCGCATCCCCCTCGTCCCAATAATTGATAACAGTAAGCTTATGATGATCATCTAGCCACAGGTTTTCGGCGGCTACGGAGAATCCGGTAATCCGTTCCTCCAAAGCATCAAGCAAGGAGACTCCCAGATCTGCGATCATCGTGATGATTTGATGGAATGTCCACGGTTGTTTATGGATAACGCGAGAAAATAATGCTCCTGGCTTAGCTTGTAAAATAATGGTCACAGAATCTTCTTCTACGGAAGTGTCCAGAATATGCTGAAAACCGTCATGGATGAAAGCAGCCTTGTGATGAAGAGTTCGCATATAATCTGCGCCAATCTGTCCGGGAACAAGCTTTATGTTATAAAGAAGAACTTTACGAGTCAGAAATACATCTTCTCCATCATGAAGAGTGCCCTGAGGTAAACTGATGATCCGGGTTCCCGGTATGTATCGTGTACCCATCTTGTTATGCATGGAATATCCATCCTCTCTTGATGGCATCATATGAGCATTGCCTATATTATATATGATTCGGTGAGATATAGGAATTTTGGTATCTTGTTTGCTGCAATAACAATAGAAAAGCGAATTTTTTAGTTAAAGATTATGATGATCGTTCGGAATAGGCGGGGTGAAAATAGGAGTAAAGTCGAGTTAAGATCAAGAGGTGAAGCTAATTCCTTCATAGACTTTACTGTACACCTTTTTGCTTGGTTTTGGAACAAGGCTTTAGCAAATTAAACGAGAATTTTATATTTCATAGCTTATCTAGGCTACAATACATGCGAAAATAATAACAAGACCTAATTTTTCTGGAAAACGGTAACGTTTTTCAGTTTTTTTTCTGTTTCTATTGAACTAAAAGTCTATGATTCGAATTGCCTAGATGGTATGATAGTTTACAGATAATTTTACAATATGATCCAAATCGAGGGGGAATTATGGTGAAAAAAGTCGCAATTTTGGGTGGCGGCGTCGCTGGAATGAGCGCAGCTCATGAATTAATCACAAGAGGTTATGAGGTATCGGTCTATGAATTTAAGACTATACCCGGCGGGAAAGCGAGAAGCATGCCGTATGTAGGAAGCGGAACTGACGGGAGAAGAGATCTCCCAGGCGAACATGGCTTCCGATTGTTTCCACGTTTTTACAGACATGTGATTGATACTTTACAACATATTCCCTATGAAAACGGAACCGTGTATGATAATTTAATGGAAGTGACGAGACTCGATATTGCGACTTTCACGGCACCTTTGCTCCCATTGCTCGCGAAGATTGAGTTCAGCCTTGATAACTTCCTGGTTGTTATTCGCGATCTTTTCGATAATAATCTGGGTTTGACAATGGACGACATGGAGCAGTATGGACGTAAGTTATGGCAAGTTATGACGTCCTGCGAGGAGCGTATCCGCGAGGAATATAACCTGATCGATTGGTGGACATTCATCGAGGCTGAGCAGCAATCCCCTGCTTTCCAGAAAATATTTGCAGGTTTCACCAAGACCCTTGTTGCCTGCCAATCCAAGATTGCCAACACGCAAACGGTAGGTCCAGTAGCTACTCAGATGACACTGGACATTACAACGCCAGGGACGAGCTTTGTCCGACTTCTGAACGGTCCCACGAATGACAAATGGGTGAACCCGTGGTTATCCTTTTTAACAGAAAAAGGCGTTGACTATCACTTGGCTGCAAAAGTAGAGAGCATCGAGTGTGTTGACGGAGTCATTCGCAGCGCGAAGGTGACGGAGAACGGACAAACGTTTGACGTTGAAGCGGATTACTACATCGCTGCATTCCCGGTAGAGGTGATGGGGAAATTCATTACCGGCGCAATGTTAGAAGCAGATCCAACACTTGCCGGCGTTCAAAAGTTGGTTGATTCTGTGGCGTGGATGAACGGGATCCAGTATTATTTGAAAGAGGATGTTACAATTACACACGGCCATGTCATTTACTTGGATGCACCTTGGTCGCTCACATCCGTTTCGCAGAAACAATTCTGGCCTGATGTTCATCTGAGCGAGTATGGAGATGGTACGGTTAAAGGTGTACTGTCCGTTGATATTTCCGATTGGGATACGCCAGGGATTCTATATGGTAAACCAGCTACACATTGTACGGCTGAAGAAATTAAAGAGGAAGTCTGGGCACAGATGAAGAAAAGCTTGAATGTGGACGGCGCCGTCATTTTGGAGGACGAAGTTCTGCATTCCTGGTTCCTGGATACCGATATCCAATTTGATAACCCTGATCACGCCTGCACGAATATGGAGCCGCTGCTGATTAACCGCGTAGGAACTTGGGATTACCGTCCAGAAGCTTATACGGCTATTCCGAATTTGTTCCTGGCGGCGGACTACGTTCGTACGAATACGAACCTTGCCACGATGGAAGGCGCCAATGAAGCGGCGCGCCGTGCGGTGAATGCGATTCTCGAACGAGACGGTTCGAAGGAAAAGCCATGTAAGATATGGGAAATGTACACCTTTGAGCTGGGGCACCTCGACATATTGAAGCCGTATCATATCCATGATAAGCACCGTTTTGAGAAGGGACTTCCTTGGGACGGCAAGATTTTAGGTTGGTAATACATAGCAGATCACATATCATTCCAGGCCAACGCGCTCCTTGATTGTTAAGGGGCGTTTGTCTGTGAAAGTACCTGGCAGCAAGTTTTACTAGGAGGATTTTATGTTAATTTTGCCGGAATATGAATTGATCAGACAGATTTATCAGGGCGACCGGACCGTGCTGTTCCGAGCCATCCATAAGCCGACTATGGAAAAAGTCATTATCAAAACCCTTCGGTCGGATTTTCCGGTTTCTGCGGATGTAGCACGACTGAAGCGAGAATACGAAATTGGCAAAATGCTCGACATCACCGGCATTGTGAAACCGCTGGGGCTGCCTAAATATCAGAACAGCATCGCGCTTGTTTTGGAGGACTTTGACGGCGACACCTTATCCGCTTACTTTCCTTTGTTTCGCCAGTCGCTTCAGGCTTTCTTAACGGCGGCGATTCAGTTGGTCAAAATCGTCGGGAATATTCATCAGCGATATGTGATACACAAAGATATTAAGCCAAGCAACATCATTACTAATCCTGATAAAAAGATTATGAAACTGGCGGATTTCAGCATCTCCTCCTTTACCAGAGAGCGCCAGGAAATGTTAGATCCGCATCAGCTTGAAGGAACACTGAGTTATATGTCCCCCGAACAAACAGGCCGCATGAATCGGATTATCGATTATCGCTCGGACTATTATTCGCTAGGGGTTACTTTTTACGAAATGCTCACGGGCCGGCTTCCTTTTCAAACCGAAGATCCGGTGGAGCTGATTCATTGCCATTTTGCAGTGACGCCGATTTCTCCTGACAACATCAGGATGGACATTCCGAAGCCGCTTGCCGAGATTGTCATGAAACTTTTGGCTAAAAACGCCGAAGACCGCTACCAAAGTGCTTACGGAATCATTCAGGACCTTGAGCATTGTCTGATGATGGTCAATGCGCCGGACGAAATCCAAGACTTCACCATTGGTCTCTACGATATGACCGATATGTTCCAAATTCCGCAGGGGCTATACGGGCGTTCCCAGGAAATCGAAAAGCTGCTGCATGTGTATTCGCGCGCCATTCATGGCTCCGTAGAAGCCGTGTGGGTGACGGGGGAGTCCGGTTACGGCAAATCATTTCTCATCGCGGAGACGATGAAGACGGTGATGAAGGACAATAGCTGGTTCTTGGCCGGGCGTTTTGAACCCGGCAAACAGCATGTCTCCTACCACGCGCTATCGAGAGCGCTTCGGCAGCTGGTCCGTCAGCTTCTGACGGAGAAGGACCAACAAATTGAAGAGTACCGAGGACAGCTGCTCAAAGTGCTTGGAACGAGCGGTAAAGTATTAACCGATCTCATTCCGGAGCTGGATCTGCTGATCGGCGAACAGCCTAATGCGAAGCAGCTCCCACCGCAAGAAACGCAAAACCGGTTGCATTTCTTGTTACAGCAATTTTTGCTTATCTTTTGCTCGAAAGACAGGCCTATCGTCTTGTTTCTTGATGACTTGCAATGGGCGGATGCGGCCTCCTTGCAGTTTATCGATCTGCTTCTAAACGATTCACAGATGAGGCATTTCCTATTTATTGGGGCTTACCGAAGCGAACACGATACCAATTGGTTATCCTCCACACATGTTCAACTGCTCGATAAGCTGCCGGAGCGGCTTGTTGCGGAACGCATTGTGCTGAAAGCACTGGAAATCGGCGATGTCAAGCAGCTGGTTGCGGAGTCATTAAAGACGGAAAACCATCAAGTAGCCGAGTTGGCTCAGCTGATCCTGCAGAAAACGGGAGGCAATCCCTTCTTCGTCAAGCAATTCCTAACAGCCTTATACGAGCAAAATTTACTTACCTACAGCTACGAAGCCAATCGATGGATTTGGGATATGAATGAAATTCAAAAGTTGCGAATTACAGACAATCTTATGTTCCTTTTGGCGGAAAAATTGCTGCGCATGCCGTCCAGAACGCAATATTTATTGCGTCAGGCAGCTTGCTTAGGTGCAACCTTTGATCTCGAGGCGCTTGGCATCATTGCGATGACGTCATTTGAGGAAGTTTTACAGGAGCTGGAAGTTTCCATTCAGACGGGTTTGATCATCCCTGTGGGTACGGATTATAAATTTTATACAGATTCGCAAGGCAATTCCGCCGCTCAAGACATTCGCTTCATGTTCGTGCATGATTCCATTCAGGAAGCTGTATACGGTTCGATCGAACAAGCCGATCTGCCTGAGACCCATTTGCATATTGCACGCAAGCTGCTGGAGTTTTTGCCTGAAGCACAAATTGAGCAGCGTTTATTCGATATCATCAACCATATGAACTTAGGTTCCGAGTTGTTGAAAGAGCGCCAGGAGCTTGTCAATCTGCTTGAGTTTAACTTGCGAGCTGGCCGTAAAGCCAAATCTTCGAATGCCTATCGTTCTGCGCTGCAATATTACAACAAAGCTTTGACGTTATTGAATCTGGTAGAAAACAAGGAGCTGGAGGATCTCAGCTTCTCGATTCGGCTGGAAAAGTCCGAAGTCCTGTATTTGAACGGCCAAGCGGATGAAGCGGAAACTTCCTATGAGCAGCTGCTCCAGGATGCCCGAACGAATGAGTTAAAGCTGGAAGTGTATAACTTACAAGTTATTTTGTACACCAACGTCGGAAAGCAGCGTAAAAGTGTCGAGGTTGGCTTAAAAGCCTTGGCTGAACAAGGGATTCGGATTCCGAGCGAACCGACGAGCGCGAATATTTTTCTGGCTTATCTCAACCTCAAAGCAAAGATTGGGCGCAAAAATACGCTGCAGCTGTATGATCTGCCCATCATGGAGGATGAATACCGGTACAAATTGATGAGTTTGATGATGAGTATTGCAGTATCGGCCTATTTTGTAAATACGAACTTATTCGTGCTTTTCATGTTCATCATGACCAAACACGCGCTAAAATACGGCAATACACCGGTTATGGCCTACGTGTACGGTTCCTATGGATTAATCCTTGGCTCAGGTTTCGGTGATTATCAGTTAGGCTACCAGTACGGCCAGCTTGGCGAAAGATTGAATGCCCGTTTCCAATCCCATCAATACCGCAGTAAAAGCCACTTTTCCTTCGGGTTGTTTGTTACACCGTGGGTCAAACCGCTGCAGGTTAGCTTGGAGCATTTAAATGAGTCGTTCAAAAGCGGAATTGAAGACGGAGATCTGGTTTTCGCAGGCTACGCACTGACCTACCAGGTGTTGGCTAAGGATTTTCAGGGCGTGGCGCTTCCGGAAGTGCAAGAAGATCTGAATAAGCACTATCGTATCCTGGAGCAAACCAACCATCATGACACTCTGCTTATGTTAGAAATGCTGCGTATGGTGATTCAGAATCTGGAAGGAAAAGCCGGAAACCCCCTGATCGTTGGTACGGACGAAGCAGCGGAAGAGCGGTTTGTCCAAAAGCTGATTATCCACCCGAATCAAGTCATTTTACATGAGTATAAGGTTAAAAAAATGATGCTGTATTTTTTGTTCGGTCAATACGACGCTGCTCTAAAGACCGGCAAAGAAGCAGAGCCGATGCAGTCTGTCTCTTTCGGATTGTTCCACATTCCCGAGAACTATTTCTATTATGTTTTATCCATTGCCGCTGTGTATAAGGATGCAACCATCTTTGAGCAGAAGCTTTACGCCAAGCAAATAGGTAAAATGCTGCGCAAAATGGACAAGTGGGCGACCCACTGTCCAGAAAACTTCCTGCATCTCAGCTCCTTGATGCGTGCCGAGTGGAGCCGTGTCACAGGGAATTTCCAGAAAGCCGAGCAGGACTATGAGTTGTCCATCCGGCAAGCTAGGGAGCAGGGCTTCATTCAGCATGAAGCGATCGCTTGCGAACTGGCGGGGAGGCTCTACAAAGATGCCGGCCGCGAGAAGATCGCTAAGACTTACTTCATTGATGCTTATTATGGCTATTTAAGCTGGGGAGCTAAAGCGAAAGCCGATGAGTTGAAGCTGCGCTATCCAAACTATTTGACCTCACTGAAGGAGCAGCAGGACTGGAGTACGACGAATATCAGTGACTATTCGCTGCAGGCGTTGGATTTTATGACGATTATGAATACGTCAAGGTCCTTATCCAGTGAAGTCAATTTGGAGCAGCTCATTAAACGGTTGATGGAAATCGTTACTTATTCATCAGGTGCAGAGCGAAGCATCCTTGTTCTGAAGGAGAAGGAAAGCCTGTATGTCGAGGCGGAAATGCTAGCGACGGAAGGCAAAGATTCCTGCACGGTGAGCTCGGTCGCTCTGGAAACACGGGAAGATCTTCCGGCTGCTGTGATTCAATTCGTTGCCCGGACCAAGGAAGGCGTCGTGCTGGATGATGCCGCGAATAAAGGAATCTTCACGCATGATCCTTACATTCGCGCCGCTGAGGGTAAATCGATTTTTTGTGAACCGATTCTGCATCAGGGCAATCTCGTCGGCGTCTTTTATCTGGAAAATAATTTGATTCGCAATGCGTTTACGTCGGACCGCCTTGATATTATCAAGCTGCTGTCCGCACAGGCGGCGATTTCCATTGAAAATGCCAGACTTTACAACGACTTGGAGTCCAAAGTAAAAGAGCGTACGAATGAATTGATCCTGATGGAGACTTCGCGACGCGACTTGCTCTCGAATATTTCTCACGATTTGGGTACACCGCTGACTTCCATTCAGGGCTACGTCGAGGCGATTCTTGACGGCGTGATTCAGGAGCCCGAAGAACAAAGAAAGTACCTTTCAGTTGTGCATATGCGCATTGTCGGTATCCAACGATTGATTACCGATCTGTATCAGCTGAGCCGCTTGGAAACAAAGCAGTTCCATTTCCAGCTCGCGCCTACTTCCTGTCAGACCATGGTGCGCCAGCTTTTTGCTAAATATGAGCTGGACTGCGCCAATGCGGGTATCACCTACACGCTCGATATGGCGAAGTCGGAAGATGAAGAGATGCTGTTAACCGTTGATACGGATCGGATCGAGCAGGTATATGCCAATATTATTTACAATGCCATTAAGTTTTCAGCCAAAGGCGGCTTCATTCATGTGCATGTGGACATCAAAGGCGATCCGCGCCAGCTTGTGATTCGGGTGACCGACACAGGCGTGGGGATCAGCGAAGAGGATCTGCCGCACATTTTTGAACGGTTCTATAAGGTTTCCAAATCACGCAGCACATCTGGCGGAAGCGGGCTTGGCCTTGCGATTGCCAAAGAGATTGTTCAATATCATGGCGGACAGATCTGGGCGGAGAGCCGTCTAGGCAAAGGCTGCAGTATCTCTTTTTCTTTGCCGGTACACCGGATTTAATGTGGCTAATGTTCCAAAAATTAAGAGGCTGTCCCTCGGTCATTCTGATGACTGCCGGGACAGCCTCTTAGGGTCGTATCGTCACACGGGTATGAATGGGTACGAGTGCGGCAAGCTCAAGCACGTCTTCGTTGTACATTCGAATACATCCGTGAGAGGTACGTTTGCCAATGGAGGAGGGGTCGTTGGTGCCATGAATACCGTAATGCGGCCTGCTCAGCCCCATCCAGAAAACGCCAAAGGGTCCGCCGGGATCCGGCTGCTTATTGATAATCGTATATTCGCCTACGGGTGTTCGGGTGACCATTTTGCCGATCCCTACGGGAAAACCACGCACAACGCGATTAACATCAAGCAAATATAATTGGAAATCGGACAAGTCTATAATAATGCGGTAATTAGGCATGGATATTCACCTCGGTCTATCTTATGTAGGTGCATGAGAAAGGAACAGGGCGCCAAACCTTTTTCGAAATTAAATCGGACTTGTGGTATACTGCTTTAGTTAGTTATCAGATATCAGTCATCCAAGGGAGCTACAATCATGCAATCTTTTTTACAATTCAATCCAACGAAATTATGGTTCGGCAAAGGGCAAATTGAGCAGCTGGCGCAGGAACTTGGCACGCCTGGCAAGAAGGTGCTGCTCGTATTTGGCGGCGGAAGCATTAAGAAAAATGGCGTTTACGAGGCTGTTAAACAGCAGCTTGACCATATGCAAGCGGACGTGTATGAAATGTCAGGCGTTGAGCCGAACCCGCGGCTTACGACAGTGAAGAAGGGGATCGAGCAGTGTCGGGAGCACGGTATTGAGCTGATTCTAGCTGTAGGCGGCGGCAGTGTGATTGACTGCGCCAAAGCGATTTCAGTCGGCGTTTATTATGAGGGAGATGTGTGGGATATTATTACGCGCAAGGCGGTCCCTGCTAAAGCACTGCCGTTCGGAACGGTACTAACGCTTGCGGCTACAGGTTCCGAGATGAACAACATTTCAGTCATTACCCACTGGGACAAAAACGAGAAGCGCGGCTGGAGCAGCCCATTGGCCTATCCGGCTTTCTCCATTCTGGACCCGGAGTTTACGTATTCGGTGCCTTTGGATCAAACGGTATACGGCATTGTGGATATGATGTCTCATGTGCTTGAACAGTATTTCCACCTTACCGAAAATACGCCAATGATGGATCGTTTCATGGAATCGGTTCTCTTGACGATCATCGAAGCTGCGCCTAAATTGCTTGAGAACCTGCATAGTTATGAGCATCGCGCAACGATTATGTATGCGGGAACTACGGCTTTTAACGGGTTATTATCAAGCGGGACCGATGGCGGAGATTGGGCATCTCACCAGATCGAGCACGGCTTGTCCGCGGTGTATGATATTCCGCACGGCGGAGGTCTCGCCATCATTTATCCGAACTGGATGAGACATTGCGCCGAAGACGATCCTTCACGGATGACCAAGCTGGCGCTGGCTGTGTTCGGTGTTGATCCTACTGGCAAAACCGATCACGAAATTGCGTATGAAGGCATTGAAGCGCTGCGTCAATTCTGGAATTCGCTGGGCGCTCCGAACTGTTTAGCGGACTATGACATTAGTGATGCCAGACTTGAGGAATTAATTCATAAGTCCTTCATGAAGGAGCAAGTGGGAAGTTACAAAATCATGACGCGTGATACGGTCAGAGATATTCTGACGAAATCACTATGATGAAATATTATTTATTCGTGCTGGCTGGCGCATGCAGCTTCGGATTGTTATCCACATTTGTCAAAAAAGCGTATGAGTCGGGCTTCCATGTGGGGGAAGTCGTTGGCAGCCAAAATTTGTTCGGCGTGCTGATGATTTGGACCCTGGTTCTTGTTACTGCCAAATCCAATCGAGGCGGCAGCGCTGAGTCCAAGAAGTATAAAGTGGCGCCGCGCCAAGCCTTGTCGCTCATGGCCGTCGGAACAACCTCAGGCTTAACGGGCATTTTTTATTATGCAGCTTTGCAGTATATCTCAGCTTCCTTTGCCATTATTCTTTTGTTTCAATTTACCTGGATCGGTATTTTACTTGAGGCGATAACAGAGCGGAAGCGGCCTGGGAAAGAAAAAATATTCTCGCTCATCATCCTGTTTGTCGGAATTATTATGGCAAGCGGATATTTGGGTGGCGGGCAAGCAGCGCCGTCATGGATTGGCATCAGTCTGGGGCTTCTCTCTGCGCTAACTTATGCCTTATTCATTATGTTTAGCGGCAAAGTTTCCAACGAGGTTGCACCAATTACTCGCAGCGCTATCATGCAGTCAGGATCGTTAATCCTGGTTATGCTGGTGTATCCGCCACATTTTCTGTTTAACGGCTCTTTACATGAAGAACTTCTGCCTTGGGCGCTGCTGCTTGCATTCTTCGGCGTCGTCATACCGCCGTTGTTTTTCGCGATTGGCGTTCCTCGGATCGGCGGCGGCATCGCGACCATTATGAGCGCGGCGGAATTGCCGACCGCCGTCATCATGTCCTTTGTCGTGCTTCATGAAACCGTGCATAGCATACAATGGATCGGTGTTATTATTACAATGGTTGGTATTGCTTTGCCAGAATTGATGAAGCTGCGAAAGCGGCGGAGTCAAATGGGTGTAAACTAGAATCAGGTGAACTCTGCATCGTGATGATGAGGGAGTTCACCTTTTTGTTATGCGTCAAAGTATGATTTTTTCTAACATGTATGATTTTTTACATGGGCAATCGTAGGAAAAGTGCGATCTTGTTACGTTATTTGCGATTTACCCCTGGGAGCTGCGGGTGCTACGCTTTGACTAGTCAGGAGGAATGAAAATGAAGAAACGAAGCAGCAACCCCGCATTGCTTGTAATGACATTGCCCGGACTCATTTTATTGGTCGCTTTCCATTACTTGCCAATCGGGGGCATTTTGATCGCGTTCAAAGATTTCAGCTACTCGGGTGGGAGTTTTTTAAAGAATTTCGAGAACAGCCCTTGGGTCGGGTTGAAAAACTTCGAGTTTTTTATCCAAACACCGGATGCGTTCATCATCACCCGCAATACCATCTTGTATAATCTGGTGTTTATCGCGCTTGGGACGGCGGTGAGCGTATTTCTCGCTATTGCTTTAAATGAACTGAGGAATCGCCGGGCGGCAAAAATATATCAAACATTCATTTTGCTTCCTTATTTTTTATCGTGGATTGCCGTCAGCTACTTGTTTTTTGGTTTTCTCAGCGCTGATAAAGGCATCATGAACAGCATGATTCTTCAGCCGTTGGGCACAAAACCTGTGGAATGGTACAGTCAGCAGGCGTATTGGCCTTACATTCTAATCTTCGCAAACCTATGGAAGTACGCAGGTTATAACGCGATCGTTTACCTCGCCGCCATCACGGGTATCGATCCGGATTACTATGAAGCGGCATCGCTCGACGGAGCTTCCAAATGGCAGCAAATCCGCCATATTACGATTCCATCCATTTCAACGGTGATCACGCTTATGGTACTGCTGGGGATTGGTCGCATGTTTTTTGCGGACTTTGGTCTTTTTTACCAAGTTCCTCTTAATTCCGGGGCACTTTTTGAGGTTACGAATGTGATTGACACCTATGTGTATCGTGCCTTGATGAACAGCGGGGACATCGGAATGTCCGCGGCAGCCAGCACCTTCCAAGCGTTCGTTGGATTTGTACTTGTGGTGCTGTCCAATTGGGTTGTCCGCAGAATCGACAAGGAAAAAGCGATTTTCTAGAAAGGGGAAGAAACGAATGAAGTCGTCAGAAGGCAACATCAACGCTATCCCGAAGTCCGTCAACGCTGCTTTCCATCTTGTATTTATACTGATGAGTCTAACGTGCCTCATCCCGCTTATCCTTGTGGCCGTTGTTTCCATCACAGATGAAAAGAGTGTAGCTGCAAACGGGTACCGTTTTATACCGGATTTTATCTCGCTTGAAGCTTACCGCTATTTGTGGGAGCAAGGGAATGTGATCCTTCATGCGTACGGGGTCACGCTTTTCGTTACGGTGGTTGGGACGATGATGAGCTTGCTCATTACCGCAATGTTTGCCTACCCATTGTCGAGGAAAGATTTTGCTTATCGAAAGTTGTTCGCTTTTTTGGTGGTATTTACTTTATTATTCCATGGCGGCATGGTTTCCTGGTACCTGGTCACGACGCAAATTCTTCATTTGAAAAATAATATCTGGGCGTTAATCGTGCCTTATTTATTTAATGGCTGGTACGTAATGATTTTGCGAACGTATTTTGCAACAACGATTCCTGACGCCATTGTGGAGTCAGCCAAAATTGACGGGGCCGGAGAGTACCGTATTTTCTTTTCCATCATCCTGAGGCTCTCACTGCCGGGGCTTGCCACAGTAGGTTTGTTCAGCGCTATCGTCTATTGGAACGATTGGTGGCTCCCGCTTATGCTCATTCACGACGACAAAATCATGAATATGCAGTATCTCATGTACAAAGCGCAGAGCATGTCGGATTTCCTGTCCTCAGCCAACGCACAAAATTACGGCGCTACGGTGGGGATCGCACCGCCTTCCTTAACCCTGCGAATGGCGCTTGCCGTCATTGGCATCGGTCCAATTGTGCTGGCGTACCCCTTTTTTCAGAAATATTTCGTTCAGGGTTTGACCATTGGGGCAGTAAAAGGCTAATCTAAGGCTAATCCCAGGGAACTGGATAGCATATAAATGACTCAGGGAGGTTTTTGAGCATGTTAAAGGGGATAAAAGTGAGGCAGTTCTCGGTAACTACGATTGTGCTGTTGTCCATGTTAGCAGCGGGATGCACGAATGGCAGTAAGCCGACAGGCGAAAAGCGTGAACCAAACGCTCCGAGCACTTCGAGCACGAGTACGACCGCACCTGCGAAAGCGCTTGCACCATATCAGGTTGATTGGTACATCATTGGACCTGGACCGCAGCCGGACGGCGAGCTGGTGGAAGCGGAAATCAACAAAATCACGCAACCTAAGATCAATGCGACGGTTAAAATGCATATTATCCCATTTGCTGATTATGATGCCAAAATGACTGCGCTGCTTGCCACAGGCGAGAAGGTCGATCTTATGTTCACGTCTAATGGGAATATGAATTACAATACGCTGGTCGGTAAAGGCGGGTTAGTTGATATCACGGATAAATTAGATACGCTGGCTCCTGATGCAAAAAAGCTGCTCTCTGACGGGTTCCTGCAAGCAAGTGCAATTAAAGGGCGTACCTACACCATGGCAGCTAATAAAGAGAAGGGCTCCTGGCTCGGTTTTCTTGCTAACAAGACCATGATGGAGAAATATAAGATTGATATTAGCGCAATCAACTCGCTGGAAGAGCTGGAGCCTGCGCTCAAAACGATTAAAGAAAATGAAGCCGGGGCTATCCCGCTCCTGGCAGCAGGTGCAAGTCGCATACCGAATTTCGTTAATCGAAATCTATGGAACGTTTCGCCGGTACAATCGATTGTGCTGAAAAAAGACGCGAGCGGCTACACCTTAGAGCTGGATGAACCGGAATATTTGAAAACGCTTAAAACGTTGAATAAATTTTACCAAGCGGGCTATATTCCGAAGGATGCGGCCGTCATGAAGGCGACGAACGGCGATCGCGCCAAGTCTGCTTTTATTTTCGGACAATTGAAGCCATATGTTGATGTACAGGTGTCCAACGCGTATGGAGCGTCGTTTATTTACCATAACTTCGGCAAGCCGATTACAACGACGAATGATTTGGTAGGCTCCATGATGGGCATTCCGACAAACTCCAAAGATCCGGATCGCGTGTTGATGTTCTACAATATGATGTACACCGACAAGCAGTTGATCAATCTCGTGGGCCGTGGGATCGAAGGCAAGCACATTGTCAAGACAGCCGACAATAGGATTGAATATGCGCCGGGAACGGAAAATGGGAAAAAGTCCGGCTACAATCCCAACGAGACCTGGGCATACGGGAATCAATTCCTTACGTATTTAATGCCGGGCGAACCGGATGATATTTGGGAGCAGTTCAAAAAGTTCAACGGTGAATCCGAAATTATGCCGGATCTTGGTTTCAACTTCGACAGTTCTGCGCTAAAAACAGAGGTTGCCGCCATTAAAAATGTTGAAAGTGAGTTCCGTCCGATTCTGGAAACGGGCTCTGTTGATCCGGATTCGACGATTCCGAAGTTCAAAGAGAAGCTCAAAGCGGCAGGAATCGAGAAGGTCCTCGAAGAAATGAATAAGCAATATGCACAGTGGAAAACCGCTAACAAGAAGTAAAAATCAGGGAACAAGAGGGAGAACGAATGAAACTGCCAAATCGCAAGTCGGAAAGCCGTTATTTCTCCAGCTTGTTCCTGTATTCTTCGACGCTAACGGCTGTGATCGTGCTTGCCGTGACCTATATTTTGTACGTCAATTTCGTCCATATTGAACAAAAGAAGATTTTTTCGTATTCCGAAGAATCCTTATCTCAAATAAGTTCATCCGCTGATGCCATGCTGGAAAATGCGAAAATGGCGATTGCCCAGATTTTGCTCGATCGGGATATGCCTAAAGTGTTTTATCAGTCGGAGACGGACCCTGTTGAAACGAAAACGATTACAGACCGGATTAATTTAATCGGGTCTATGCCTTTTCTGCATTCCGTGTATCTCTATAACGGCAAGCTTGATTTATATTACACTTCGACAATTGGACTGCAAAAGAGTGCCTACTTCGCCGATCAAGGAATCGTTGAAATCATGAACGGTTATAACAGTGACATGAATTTGAAACCGATTACACGAACGATTAAAAATGCGTCAACCATCGGTAACATGGACTATAATGTGTACTCTTTTATTTATTACGAAACTTCCGGTTCAGGGAGAGGCAGCGCCATCATTCTGAATATTTCAGACACTTGGATGAAAAAGGCGATAGCCACCATGGATAAAAGCCAAAGCGGCGGTATCATCATCCTTGATTCGGATGGTGTGCTGGTGAGCAGCATCTATAAGGAGCAAATGCTCAGCGACTTGTCGCATCAGGCATTCGTGCAGGATATTTTGCATGCGGGGGAGAAATCAGGTCATTTTATCGGAGATGTGGATGGGGTTAAATCATTGGTGACCTATGCTTCTTCCGATGCGCTTAATTGGAAATTCGTCCGGTACACTCCTTATGAGGTTGCTGTTAAAGAAGTCGACAAAATGAGAAACAGAACGCTGCAGCTTTGCTTCTTACTGATTGGGCTTGGGCTCTCGCTTGCGTATCTGACATCCCGCCGATTGAATCGTCCGTTCGCTGAAATGTTGAAAAAGCTGGGGGTTCAGGATCAAGCAATCAGAGAAAATTCCTATAAGGCGAAACAAGAATTTTTGAAGCAATGGGTGATTGAAGGCGGATCGTTTCCTCCGAGTATCCTGCAAAAGCGCTTTGAGAGCCATGAGATCAAGCTGAACTTTCAGGAGGAAGTGCGGGTACTGCTTTTGAAAATGGATCGTTATAAAGATATTTGCCGCCAATTTGAGTATAACGACAGAGGGTTGCTGCGATTTGGGATGATGAACATTGCCTTGGAAATCATGTCCAGACATGCCCCTTGCGAAGCCGTGGATTCCGGTGACGATCATGTGATTCTCCTTTTTCATAGACCTCAGATTGAAGAGATGGAACATGACATTGCTCAAATCCGGCAAGAGATTAAGAAATACCTCAAATTCTCCGTAACTTCGGCCGTAAGCCGAGTGGGCGAGGATGTGACTCTGTGTCCTGGTTGTTATTCGGAGGCGTTGGAAATATCAAGATTCCGGGTATTTGCCGGATGGGAAGCTCATCTTGACGCAGATCAGACATCAGAAGCGATGAAACGCTCCTACCGGTACCCGATTCAAAAGGAAGAACTTCTGACCGATGCTCTTATGCTTGGCAAGATGGAAGAAGTTAAGCTGCTTTGTCAGTCTATTTTGGATTCTACGGAAGGGTATTCGTATAAGGATTTGAATTTAACGGTATTGCGGTTGTTTTTCTCCATCAATATGGTGGTAGATACACTGGAGAAGGCTTCAGGTTATAGCTTCGGCATTCCCTTTAATGAGATGTTTGCACATCTCGCTGAGTTGGAAAGATTAGGCGATATTAGCGACCGTTTTATGGAGATGTTCCGGCAAATTGAAGAGAAGCTCGGGGAGAAGAAAAGCGCCAAGTATGAGGAGCTAATCCGAAAAATATATGGCATTATTGACGCTGAGTATCGGAAGGAAGATCTGTGTTTAGATCATATCGCAGACATTTTGAATATGTCCCCAGTCTATCTCGGCAGGTTGATTAAAAAACATACCTCCAAGTCGGTGACGGACTATATTAATGAAGTTAGAATAGAGAAAGCTGCTGAAATGCTGGAAGGTAGCGAACGGCTTATTTCTGAAATTTCAAGTGAAACAGGATTTGCCAGCACGAGCTACTTCGGAAGAGTGTTTAAGAAGATTCACGGCATTACCCCTAATGAGTATAGGCAAAAAATGAGGACGGCAGCGAGTAATTTGTGAGGTGCCGTTCAAGGAGGCGATGACGAATGATATCGCAAACGGGTGCAGACATCATACGCAAAACAGCGCTTGTCACAGGCGGCAGCCGGGGAATCGGCAGAGGCATTGCTTTCGTGCTCGCAGAGAGTGGGTACGATCTGGTAATCAGTCATTGGCAGGACGAAGTGAATGCGAAAGAGACTTCGGAGCTGATCAGGCATACATTTGGCCGATCCTGTGAGGTGTTTGAAGGAAACCTGGAGGAGGAGAACGAGCCGGTTAAGCTTGCAGAGCAAGCGATTCATGTTCTGGGTCGCATCGATGTTCTGGTGAACAATGCAGGGATCACGTTTTTTAAATCAATCGAACATATTGATATTTTGCACACGAATCGGCTTCTTCATCTGAATTTTCGAGCGCCGGTTCTTCTTATGCAGGCCATCAGCCAACACATGATAAAACAGGGCATTCAAGGAAATATCGTGAACATTACCTCAACTCGTGCAGAACGCGCTTATGCGCAAGATGCTGTTTACGGCGGTGTGAAAGCTGCGTTGGCGAGGGCGACGGCATCTGCTGCTATTGATCTTGCGCCTCACGGCATCCGCGTCAATTGCATCGGGCCGGGAGCGATAGACACCAGAGACGGTAGCATGGAACCGCTCCATGTCGTCAATCCGGGTGTACCGCTTCATCGCTCCGGAACACCCAAAGATATCGGCCGAGCCGTCGCTTGGGTGGTGTCTCCGGAAGCATCTTACATGACAGGTACGACGCTGCGTGTGGACGGGGGACTTATTCTGCCTGGCACCCCTCACTAGCTTAATAACTTAAGGGAGATGAATGAGAGTGTCGCACTTACAAATTCGCGATGTACGCGTAATCTTGACCGCTCCGGATGGTATTAATCTTGTTGTTGTAAAAGTAGAAACGACGGAACCAGGCTTGTATGGAATCGGCTGTGCTACGTTCACACAGCGACATCTGACAGTGGCTAATGCCGTTGAGCAATACTTGAAGCCGTTTCTTGTGGGTAAAGATCCGCGCCGTATTGAAGATATATGGCAAACCTCCATGGTCAGCTCCTACTGGCGCAACGGACCTGTCCTGAATAATGCCATTGCCGGCGTCGATATGGCGCTGTGGGACATTAAGGGCAAGCTGGCGAATATGCCCGTGTATGATCTGCTTGGCGGCAAATGCCGCGAAGCGGCGGCGGTCTACCGCCATGCAGACGGACGCGATGCGCAGGAAGTCGAACATCATGTTCGCGCTTTCATCGAGCAAGGCTACCGCTACTTGCGCTGCCAGATGGGCGGTTACGGCGGGCGCGGCCATCAACTGCATTCGCCGGAGAACGCACAGCCCGGCGTTTATTTTGACCCGCAGGCTTATTCGCGCAGCGTGCTTCATCTTTTCGAGCATATGCGCCTGCAGCTGGGCGGCGAGATTGAGCTGCTTCATGACATCCATGAGCGGCTTGTGCCGATTGAGGCTGTCCGGTTGGCGAAGCAGCTCGAGCCGTACAGGCTTTTCTTCCTCGAAGATGCGCTGCCTCCTGAGCAGCTCGATTGGTTCGAAAATCTGCGCAGCCAGTGTGCAACACCGCTTGCGATGGGGGAGCTGTTCGTCCATCCGGCGGAATGGATGCCGCTTATCTCACGGCGGCTCATTGATTTTATCCGCTGCCACATCAGTGCCATCGGAGGCTTGACGCCAGCTAGAAAGCTGGCCACGCTTTGCGAAGCTTTTGGCGTGCGGACGGCGTGGCACGGACCCGGGGATCTTTCTCCCGTAGGTGCAGCAGCTAATATTCACCTGGATTTGGCCAGTCCGAATTTCGGCATACAGGAGTGGACCGAATATTCCGAGCAGGCGAGAGAAGTATTTCCCGGATCTCCGGAAGTACGGAATGGCTATGTCTACGTCAACGATAAGCCAGGACTTGGCATTGACCTAGACGAGAGCAAAGCTGCACTGTATCCTTGTCATGACAAGCTGCCGGCTTGGACACTGGCTCGAATCCCGGATGGAACGGCCATTCGGCCGTAGGGAAGTGAAGAAGGGGAGTGAGCGTTGTGGAGGAGAAGCTGCCCCTTTATATTTGTGAACATGCAGACTTTGCATGTTCGCCATCATTGGACGATCTGGTCTGGGATCGGCTGCCTGCCATTCGTCTTCGAGACATCGTTACTGGCGGCCAGCCGAGGTTGTCCACAGAAGTTAAAGGTTGCTGGAACCGGCTGCGCGAAGCCATCTATTTCCGGTTCACCTGCGATGACGATTACGTCATAGCCACAATGACGAATCATGATGATTCCCTCTACGAAGAAGATGTCGTAGAAGTATTTATTTGCGATACGGGCAAGGTTTCGGAGTACAAAGAGTTCGAGGTCTCTCCGGCGAATGTGAAATTTGACGCTATCATTCATTATGATGCTGCCCGTCCACCGATTCAGGTAGTTAGAGAGTGGCATGCGATCGATTGGAAGACAGAGACGAGAGTTTCCGAGAGTGGTTATGTGTCCATTTGGGAATTGCCGCTGGGCAACTTTTCGGTTGGCGTTCCCTCTGTGAGTGATATATGGCGAATCAACTTTTTCCGCATTGACAGAGGATGCGGTCAGCCGGATGAATTTTCGGCTTGGTCTCCGGTGGGGACGATGCAATTTCATACGCCGGAGAAATTTGGCTTCTTGCAGTTTGCCTGAGAACCATTTTCGTGTAAAGTTAATGTAAGCACTATTAAAGATGTCAATGGGAATGAATCTGCTGAAAAGGCGAGGTTGATGAGATTGAATTTGAAAACGGAGCAATTGAATGTGCATATGGCGGATATCACGGGTTCAAAGTTTGAAAAAGTGAAAGCGGAGGAGCTTGTTTTTGACGATGTGAATCTTGCCAACACAAAGATTCATAATGCGAATATGAGCGGCATGGTGTTAGATGACATCAATATGCAGAAAACAAAGTTTTCGAACATCAACCTTTCGAACACGAGCATTCAGAATGCCAATTTCAGCAACGCTCAGATCGAACATGTTCATTTTGCCGATACCTCATTTACGAAATGCAAACTAGCCAATACCAAGATTGCCAACTGTGATTTCACGGATGCCGAGCTTACAGATTGTGAACTCAGGGGCATGAAAATCAATGGCATTCTTGTTGAAGATTTACTCAAAAACTATTCAGCTAATTAATAAGAGATGAGCAGCAGGAGGCACGAATGCCATTTTTACAGCGAATAACCTTGAATTGGTCCGAGTTGTCCGAAGCGGATCAAGCGGCATTTCCGTTTAACATTAGGCCCATTCGCCAAATCGATGAACTCAGATTCCGCTCGAATGTCACCTTTTTTATCGGAAATAATGGTTCGGGGAAGTCAACGCTGCTGGAGGCGATCGGTGTCTCCTGCGGCTTTAGTGTGGTCGGAGGCCGGGATTTAACGATCAAGAAAGAAAAAGATGATGAATCGCTGGCAAATATCATGAGATTATCGTGGCTGCCCAAAGTCAGCCATGGACTCTTTTTCCGTGCAGAGACCTTTGATACGTTTGCCGGGTATATTGATGAGCTGGCGAAGGATCCGTATATTGGATTTCAAGCTTACGCGCCATACGGCGGCAAATCCCTGAATGAGCAGTCGCATGGCCAAGCCTTTTTGACCTTTTTCCGAAACCGGTTCGGCCGCAAAGGCTTGTACCTGCTGGATGAGCCCGAGTCGGCGCTATCGCCGCAGAATCAGTTGGCTTTCCTCAGCATGATTCGGGAATTGGAGAAATCAGGTCAGGCGCAATTTATTATAGCTACGCATTCCCCGATCATCATGGCGTATCCAGGCGCGCAAATTTTGCAGTTTACTGAAACCGCCATCGAGCCAATCTCGTATGAAGATACGGATCATTTCAATTTAACGAGAGATTTCTTGAATCATCGGGAGCGGTATTTTCGGGCGCTTTTTGATGAGGATGAAGCGGAGGAATAATCATGTCTTTTTTTAAGAAAATGATGGCTAAAGTAGGGATTGGCAACATTGAAATCGACACGCAGTTCCATACGGAGGCTTTCATTCCCGGGGAGCTTGTAGAGGGAGTTATTGTTGCCAAAGGCGGCAGTGTAGAGCAGAAAGTGGACAGAATCTATTTTCAAATCATGACGGAATACCTCAAACCGGCAAATAACGATGCGAATCGAATGCACAGAGAAACGGTTGTGATCGCCAATATTCTGCTTGGGGAAAGTTTTGTTTTTGAACCGGGAGAATCGGTGGAAATTCCTTTCCATTTCGTGCTGCCGCATGAGACGCCTATTTCTATTGGCGTGAGCCCAATATGGATCCGTACAGGCATGGATGTGGACAACGCGGTTGATCCTTCCGATCGTGATCATATCGAGGTGTTGGCTCACCCGCACACGTCGGTTATTTTTGAAGCGTTGGAGGAACTTGGTTTTCATTTACATAAAGCAGAGAACGAATATTATCCGCAGCGTAATTATCATCTGCCTTTTATTCAAAATTTCGAATTTGTACCGTATCAAAATGGGGAATACCGCAGCTCCGTGGATGAGTTGGAGCTTGTGTTCTACCCGGATGAGAACGGGGTCGAAGTCCTTCTGGAATTTGACCGCAGAACGCGGGGCTTCGGCGGACTTTTAGCGGATATGCTGGATACGGATGAGTCCCATCACCGTTTCTTTTTCAGCGTAGATGAGCTTGAGGAAGGTGCTGAATCCGTGGCGGATCAGTTCCGGGGCATTTTTGACGATTTGCTGGATCGGTAACATACACGCCATGCACGAAAGGGACTGTCTCAAAAGATCATGTGATCTTTCGAAACAGTCCCTTTTTAGTAGATACGAAAGTATACGTTTTTTTCTTTTGCTTCGCTCTACCTTGACAAACGCGCTCGTCCGGAGGGACGACGAAGTCATTTATCCTTGTTTCATCGGAAGGCGAATGATTACCGTCGTGCCTTGCCCCGTTTGGCTGTACAAGGTCAGGCCGTATTGTTCGCCGAAGTAGAAACAGATGCGATCATGAACATTTTTAATTCCGATATGGGCCTCGTCTAACGCACTGGAAGGCTGCGCTAGCCTTAATTGCAGCTGTTGCAGCTTTTCTTCGTCCATGCCCACACCATTGTCTTTGATCATGATGAGCATATCATTGCCGGATTTGACCGTGGACACTTCAAGTAAACCTGGCCCGCTTAATCGCTCCAACCCATGCACAATCGCATTTTCGATGAGCGGCTGGAGGGAGAAGTGAATGACCTGCAGTTCGGCGCTTTCGTCCGCAAGCTTCTCGGAATACTGGATTTTATCACCGAAGCGGAGCTGCTGGATTTTCACATATAACCGAATATGCTCAAGCTCTTCACGCAGGGATACGGTTTCTTTGCCGGTCTGGATCTGAATGCGGAACAGGCGGCCGATCATGCCGACCATCTCACTAATTTCCCGCTGTCCGTTAATGACGGCTTTCATTTGGATGGATTCGAGTACATTGGCGAGGAAATGAGGATTAATTTGGCTTTTTAACGCGCCGAATTGAGCTATTTTTTGCTGCACCATCGCCGTAGCCGAGCGCTCGATATAGCTTTGCAGATCCTCCACCATTTTACGGATGCCCTGATACAGCACACCGAATTCATCCTGACGGTCGCTGCTTAAATCAACGTCGAATTTCCCTAACCCGACCAATTTAACCTGTCTGCTAAGCAGAATAATCGGTTTGGTCACACGCGCGGACAGGATAAACATGAAGAGAAGCGCTGTGCCCAGGGAGAGGAAGGCTAAGGTCAGAACTATTTTAATCAAAATATCGGCTTGCTTGGTCATTTCTTTCTCATCGATATATTGAATGACTTTCCAACCGGAATACGAAGAAGTGACAAAGTTAATATACGAGTCAACGCCTGAGAAATTGGCATAAAAACTCCCCGTTTCGTTACCCAGCATGGATTGAATGGCTTGCTCCTTGAGCGTTGCCGACAAATCGCTTATCGACTGATTGCGGTTGGAATTGTAAATCACGCCGCCTTTATCATCAATAATGATGAAATTCCGCTTCCGATCCTCCGATAGCTTCAGAATTTCCCTTAGAGAATCCAAACGAATGTCAATGAGCATGACACCGATAGGCTGTTTGCTGCCTACTTTGTTAATGACTCTAGCGATGGAAATAACCGATTCTTTGGCATTGACCCGATGAAAAGGAAGATGTGCGCCAAAAAGTACGATTCCCCCTGCTTTTTGCTGTGTCTGAATATACCAGTCTTCATGCGTAAAATCCTTCACATCGTAGTCGGAACGATTGAAATTCATCGAGTAAAACATTCTGGAGCCTGCGTAAATTTGAACGCTGTCCACGTTCTTGATCGTCATCTCGATAGAGCTGATAAAATGCTCGATAATGTTGCCGTATACAATCATCTGATCGTTGCCGCTGTCCTCGCCAGCTAGGGTCCAATGCTCCAGCGCTCCTTGCAGCTGTCCGTCCATTTGTGCGTTCAGCGTTCCTTTTTCGATACTTTGCAAGTACTGATCAATGTTGAAGGACAAATTCGTAAGAATTAAGTTGGAGCTGCTTTGGTATTCGTTTTTGACGGCTTGTATGGAAAATAAGTAGATGATAACGGAAATGATTAATAAAGGAATTGTAATAATCAGGATCATCAGTACAAAAATTTGCTGGTTGACGTGCTTCATCCGCCATTTCAACATTTAGGACCAACCCCATTTTTTGCGGTATTCGGTGGGTGTCATTTGGGCGATGATACCAAAGGTTTTGACGAAATGCTTGTAGCTTTTGTACCCGCACATCGTACAGATGTCCGTTACTAATAAGTCAGGCTTCTTTAACAGCTCCTGAGCGTAGGTTATTCGGATTTCCGTGACAAACCGCATGTAATTTTTATCTAATTTTCTTTTGAACAGGCGGCTTAAGTAGGAAGGATTGTAGAAAAAGCGGTCAGCGACCATTTGCAGCGTCACATCTTCCGCAATGTTCTGCCTAATGAAAGAGGCGATGTGTTCAAAAATGAGCACGTCCTGCTGCTGGTCCGACAGCGAGCCATCCCGGGACAAGGTTCCGAGCTGCGCCATCCAATCCCCGAGCCAGTCGAAGAGAGCCTCGAATGTTGAGAAATCATCCGCGAAGGCAAGGCTTAACAGCTTGTCGCTGTAGACGCTTTCAAACGGGATGCTGTTTTTATTGGCAAACTGAATGCAAACGCCGATGAGTTCCTGCAAAAAGGCAAGCCAACGTGCGGGCGCCATTTGCGGCATATGTGCAAGATTGTCCTTCTCAAATCGATGCAAGAGTTTTTTGATTTCCTCTGCATTAGCGCTTTCCAAGCAGGCATAAAGCTGTTTTTTATCTTGATCATCCAAATGAATGGCGGATGATTTGCTTGCATGTGCCGTCTCGCCAACGGCTGCAAGAAACACGTGCCGGCCAGTTTCATAATAACGCTGCCATAATGCTTTATCCGTCTGGTGCAGCAAATGGCCTAATTCAGGCAGTTTGTCTGTTGGTTCCCCGATGGCCATGAAAATAGAAGTTTGGCTCACTTCTCCCGCTTGCTTTAACAAACGCTCCAGTTGTTGAAAAGCAAGTCTTTGATCGACCTCCGCACAGGGGCTATTTAAAATTGCAAGCCCGTATATCTTCGATCTATACATATAGGTAATAATTTGACGTGCCGTTTCAGTCGAATACAGCGACGAAATCGTATCATCAATCCAAGTGGCCGCCATCTGCTTGATGCTATTTTTGGCAAGAGGAGCAGCTGTTTTCATAGGTAACCACGAGATAACAAAAGGGGCATACCCATAGTTGTCGCTTTGGAATTCAAAGATCTGCTGCAGCTTTCCCTCTTGGGCCACAGCGAGATCAGGTTCCTCCAGCAAAAGCTGAACCCATTCGCTGCCCTTGGACAGCTTGCTTTCATGGATGAGCTCGGAGTGGGTTTCCCGCTTCTTCTCCCTAGCTACAATTTCTTGTAGACAACTTTGGATTGTGGTCAGACTTTCTTCGTATTCGAGCGGTTTAAGCAAAAAGGCATGAACGCCGCCCAACGTATGGCTTGCTGCGCATAGGCAAATTCATTGAATCCTGTCAAAATGACAAACACCGTATCCGGGAGCTGGGGGCGCAATTGCTCAATCATCTCAAGCCCATCCATCTCCGGCATGCGGATATCCGTAATAATGAGATGAGGTTTCTCTTGCAAGGCCATTGTTAGGCCAGTTTTCCCGTTGTCCGCTTCTACAATATGGGAGACCTCAAGATCCTGCCAGTTAAAATAATGCTTGATGCCTGTGCGAATGAGTGGCTCATCCTCGACAATGAGTAGTTTATACATAAGATCCCCCGAAAGATTTATGGCCTGCTCTGTTCTTTTTCTAAATTATATACTAAAATCGCTACAAAACGTGTTTGAAAAAGATCGAAAAGCAAATAGGTCAGAATACGACCATAGATGTAAAACCAGTGGGATTTTGCCACGGATGGATATGTTTTATGCTTAGAGCAAGGAATGAAAGCGAAATCATTCGTTCCTATAACGATAATGGGGGTACTTAGATGAGAGCAATGAAAAAAGGGCTGATGACCGTTTTAGGTGTAGCGCTAGTAGGATCCCAATTGGTTGCATGCACCAGTAATTCGGAGGGAAGTAAACCGGCAGCAACGCCGGACGCAGCAACGCCTGCAGCGACCCAAGCGGCTGCTAAGCCCGTCGAGATTACTTGGTGGAACTTTCCCAACTTCCAAACCTTGGACGGTGAAGTCGGCAAATACGAGAAACAAATCATTGCAGCATTTAATCAAAAATATCCGGAAATAAAAGTCAATCTTGAAATGATTACGTTCGATGGAGGTCCGCAAAAGTTGAATGTCGCGATTGCGTCCAATACGGCGCCTGACGTCATTTATGATGCTCCTGGACGCATTATTGATTGGGGCAAGAAAAAATTGCTCGCGCCTTTAAACGACATGGTGACCCCGGAAGTTAAAAATGACATTGCACCGGCATTCTGGAAGCAATCCACCGTCGGCGATCAGATCGTCATGTATCCGCTGAATACGGGGCCGTTCATGATGGCTGTGAACAAAACCGTGTTTGAGAAAATCGGCGCGCTCGATCTGCTTCCGCTGAACAAACCGGACAGAACATGGACGGTAGCGGAATACGAAAAGGCGCTGCAGGCTGTGAAAGAGAAAGCGCCGGATATGATTCCAACGGGCTTCTTCGCGAAAAGCACGGCAGGTGATCAAGGCACTCGCGCCTATTTGGCTAACATGGGGGTTTCAAGATTCCTGTCTGAAGATAACTCGAAAGTTGCGATCAATACCGAGAATGCCGGCAAGGCGCTGGATTGGGTTGTCGAAGCCACCAAAGACAAGATCAGCGTAGCGGGAGCAGCTTCCCTGGCCGCGTCTGACGTCAACGACTTGTTTTTACAAGGGAAGCTGGCTTTTACCCTGAACTACTCGCCAGTGTTGAAAGCCCAAAACGTGGCGAATAAAAAAGTGCCGTTTGAGGATATTTTGCTTCCATTCCCGACACTGGATGGCTCGAAACCTAAGCTTGAGCCGTTCCTTGGGGGGCTCGCGATTTTCAACAACGGGAATGCTGACAAAATTGCAGCTTCCAAGAAATTTATCGATTTCGTTGTCAATGATCCCGTTTGGGGCAAAAAGAACGTCATTCAGACCGGTGGTCTATCCGCACGTACGTCGGTAACCGGCTTGTATGACGACCCTGAGTATAAATATGCGGACTTGGCGCGTCAATTTATCACAGATCCTCCGACAATTGCAGACGGCTATGCGGAAATCCGCACGTTCTGGTTCCCTGAGCTGCAGCGCGCATTGACAGGAACGGCAACGGGGAAAGAGGCGCTGGACGCCTTTGCGGCCAAAGCCAATGAGGCCATTGCCAAAGCGAAAGCGCAAGTTCAAAAATAAACAGCAATAGGCAGGGGGAGCAGCGCAGCAAGCGGCGCTGCTCCTGCACTAAACACGAGAAATGGGGAAAAGGGAATGGAAGCAACGGTTAGCAAATCGAGAAATATGGTCCTGCGCGACTGGCTGATGAGCTATCTCTTTTTACTTCCAGCGTTTGGATTTTTTCTGATTTTTGTCGCATATCCGATGCTAAAAGGTATTTACATCAGCTTTTTCGATTATTCTTTGAGAACTTTTGATTTTATTGGTTTAGATAACTACGTTTCCTTGATGCATAACGAAACATTTCTGAAGTCCATGCGAAATACGATTTTGTTGGTTGTTATTGCGGTTCCGATCGTCATCGTATTTTCCATCTTTGTAGCCGTCAATATTTATAAAATGAAAGAGTTTTCCAGGTCGTTTTTCCGTGGTGTATTTTACTTGCCTGCCGTATCCTCGGTTGTCAGTATTACGGTCGTATGGGGTTGGATTTATCATCCCAACTACGGAATTTTGAATTATATCATCGGTTTATTCGGTTTCGATCCGATATCGTGGTTAGGCGATACAAGAACTGCGTTGCTCGCGATCATTGCCGTTTTGATTACAACGTCTGTCGGACAGCCCATCATTTTGTATGTCGCTTCGCTGGGCAACATTCCTACCTCCTATATCGAAGCGGCGGAGATTGATCGTGCAACCCCGTGGCAAATATTCACCAAAATCGTATGGCCGATGCTCATGCCGACGAATCTGTATGTGATTGTCATTACGACGATTAACACGTTCCAGTGTTTCGCATTAATTCAGCTGTTAACCTCGGGCGGTCCGGTTTACAGCACATCGACGGTGATGTATGGCGTGTACGAGCAAGCTTTTATGCTCGGGCATTTCGGTCTTGCTTCCGCCATGGGCATTATATTGGCGATTGTAATTGGCATCATATCCGTCATTCAATTCAAATATTTTGGCAGCGATGTTGAGTACTAGGAGGTCATCATGACAGCAAATACACATGTGCACGCACACACCGGCAGTGTCAGAAAACAGCGATACACCGGAAACAAACGTACATGGACGCCGACGAAAGTGGTCTCCACCGTGCTTTTAATTCTTTCTACGATTGTGTTCATTTTTCCCTTCTATTGGATCATGACCGGTGCCTTCAAAATTCAGACGGTCGCCACAGCGATACCTCCTGAATGGTTCCCGCTTCAACCGACGCTCAGCAATTGGCTCGAATTGTTTAAGAACCCGATTTGGCGTTGGACGCTGAACAGTTTCATTATCTCTATCGTGGAAATGATTGCGGTTTGCCTCGTTTCTTCGACGGCCGGCTATGTGCTTGCGAAGAAGCTTTTCCCAGGACGCAGAATTATTTTTACGATGTTCATCGCGGCGATGGCGCTGCCGAAGCAGGTTATTCTTGTTCCGCTTTTTACGATGTTGGCGGATTTTGGTTGGGTTAATACGTATTATGGGCTTATTTTGCCGGCGATCGGCTGGCCATTCGGTGTGTTCCTAATGAAGCAGTTCGCTCAGACCATTCCAGGGGAATTGATGGAAGCGGCCAAGATGGACGGTTGCTCGGAGATCCGCTTGTTCTCCACGATTATTTTACCTTTGCTCAAACCCGCACTTGGTGCGCTTGCCATCTTCACGTTTATCGCATCCTGGAACGATTATTTCAGTCAGCTCATTATGATCCGCTCGACGACGATGATGACATTGCCGTTAGGTGTGTCTATGATGACGACGCAGAGTGAGTTTATGACGAATTACGGTGTACTTATGGCCGGAGCTGCACTCGCCTCCGTTCCTATGATTGCCATTTTCCTGGTGTTCCAAAAAGCATTCACACAGGGTATTACAATGGGTGCCGTAAAAGGATAAATAAAAGCATGGGATAGAAAGTCGAAATTCCTACAAAGCCGGAGGTAAATGCAGCATGAAATCCTACAATTTAGATCGATTTAAAGGGATTATAATTGCGATGTATTCTTGTTACGATGTTTCGGGTGAAATTGATTTGGCAGCAGCTCGCCGTTTGGCTAGGTATTACGCTGATTCAGGCGTCAAAGGTTTGTATGTCGGCGGTAGTTCCGGTGAAGGTATGCTGCAATCTGTGATTGAACGCAAACTGATGCTGGAAGCCGTTGTCAGCGAAGTCGGCGATGAATTGACAATTATCGCGCACGTCGGTGCACCTGCTACGCGTGATAGCGTGGAGCTTGCCCTTCATGCGGAGAAAATTGGAGCGCACGCGGTTTCCGCTGTTCCGGCCATTTATTACCGATTGTCGGCGTCAAGTGTAGAGGCACATTGGCAGGCGATCATCGACAGTACGCATCTGCCTTTTATCATCTATCATATCCCGCAAACGACGGGCTTTCAGCTATCCGTAGGCCTTCTGTCCAAAATGGCGGCTCAAGAAAAAGTCATCGGCGTCAAAATCTCCGCAGAGAGCACATTCGAGCTGCAGCAGTTCAAAGCGGCCGGTGGCGAAGATTTCCTCGTTCTCAACGGGCCGGATGAACAATATTTGGCCGGTAGAAGCATTGGCGCGGATGGTGGAATTGGCGGTACATACGGTGTGATGCCGGAGCTTTTCCTCCACATTGAAAATTGTTATGCGCAAGGAAAGATGGCGGAGGCATTGAAATGGCAGTTTATTGTGAATGCACTGATCGTGGAGTTATTGTCATTCCCATCCTTGTATGGCGCCTGCAAAGCGATCTTGAAGCTGCGTGGCTATGACACAGGTGAGCCGAGAATGCCGCTGCTGCCGGTTGGGGAAACGGATCTGCCTCGTATTCATGCGTTAAATGAGCGAATTCTAGATTTTGCTGCGCAAGTGAAAGGAGAAGGGCTGTGACACAGAGATCAGGTGAGCTGTTCCCTGCAAAAGGCTTGATCGTATCTTGCCAGGCGCTGCCACATGAACCGCTGCGGGGCGGAGATACGATGGCCAAAATGGCCAGAGCTGCTGTGGAAGCAGGCGCAGTCGGCATCCGGACGAATGGCGTGTTTGACATTTTGGCCATTAAGCAGGAAGTGTCTGTGCCGGTTATTGGCCTTATCAAACGCGATATCGCCGGCTCGGACATCTTCATTACGCCAACGATAAATGAAGTGCAAGCGATTGTCTTGGCCGGTGCGGACGTCGTGGCGCTTGATGTGACGGATCGCGAGGGCCGTCTGGAAGCCGTGAAACCATTGATTGCTCTAGCCCGCAAGATGGGCGCAGCGGTCATGGCGGATATCTCGACGCTGGAAGAGGGGATTGCTGCAGAGCGACTTGGTGTGGATTTCATCGGCACCACGCTTTCGGGGTATACCTCTTACAGCCGGCAGTCGGAAGAACCGGATTTTGAGCTGCTGCAGCAGCTAAGCGAGGCGGTCAAGATCCCGGTTGTCGCAGAAGGGCGGATCTGGACGCCGGAAGAGGCGGCGAAAGCACTGGAATGCGGTGCGGCTAACGTCGTTGTCGGCAGCGCGATTACCCGGCCGCAACTGATTACGGCTCGATACATCAAGGCGATGAGCCGAGGATAGGGCAGGGGGAGAATTGATGGAAACAATCCTATTTGATTCCCATTCGGATTATGCAATTGGCGTTGATATCGGCGGTACGAAAATGAATGCAGGCGTGGTCAGCTCAAGTGGCGAGGTCTTGTTTACGGTCAGTCTGCCTACGCTAGCTGGGGAAGTTAACACTAGGGACCGTGTTACGCAGACGATTCAGAGCTTGCTCACCGAGGTTGAGGCTGTCAAACCTGGCTGCCGATATAAAGGAATCGGTGTTGGCAGCGCAGGGCAAATTGACTGGTCCGCTGGGCAAGTTCGCTCCGCCTCGGAGCTGCTCCCGGGCTACGCCGGGACACCGCTGAAGGTGCTGCTGCAGGCACAGTTTCAGCTGCCCGTCACGGTGGATAATGACGTCAATGTCCTGGCTTTGACGGAGAAACACCTTGGCGCAGGCAGAGGCGTTCGTCATTTCCTGTGCGTGGCACTTGGGACAGGAGTCGGCGGCGCCGTTGTCGTTGATGGCCATCTTGTGCATGGCTGCTGGGGCGCAGGCGGGGAATTAGGCCATCTCTCGGTGGATTGGAACGGAGCGCCTTGTTTATGCGGGGGCAGAGGCTGTTTAGAGCAATATGCGTCAGGCACGAATATTGCTAGCAGAATGATGCAGAAGCTAGTTGCAGTAGGTGAGGCTCCGGTTGCTATGGATTCGCGAGAGGTTTTCTCTCGCTGGCAGTCTGGCGACCTTGTGGCTGCGGAAGTCATGGCGGAAACGATTGCAGCCCTGGGCTCGGCGCTGGCGTCGCTTGTTCATATCTTTAATCCGGAGTTGATCATAATTGGCGGAGGCGTTGCTGAAGCTGGCGATGGTTTCCTGGATGAGATAAGGAAAGAGGTGGCTGCTAGAACCATGCCGTCCATGCATGATGGCGTCAGGATTGAGAAGGCTTATCGTGGGAACTGGAGCGGGATGATTGGGGCTGCTTTGCAGGTGTGGGAGTATGCTGATCCTGCGATTTGATAGGATTGAATGCCGTAAATTATTTAGTGCTCCAGATAAAATAGATGGAAATGCTAACGCTAATTTGTGCTGTTCCGTGGCTGGAAATGGTTTAGCGGTAGACACTCCATCTAAATCGTCGATAGCTTTGCCAAAGCTGCTACTTTCAGCTCAAACAACGGGAGTTACTCCCGTTGTTTGAGCATAATTGGCTTTCTCGTGCTGAATAGCTGTAAGAATCGGCGTTAAAGACATCCGATTAAGAACTGCGATCCAAGACGGTCTCTTTGCGTTACCTAATTACCGTAAAAATCAACTTCCGTAATGGAGTTCCACCCGTTGCCCGATGAATTGCCGTGACCGACGATGCGGACGTAGCGACCCGCCGTATCCGTGAAGTCATAGGTCACTTGCGATAGGGTTGTGGTGCTGATTTTATTCGTTAGCAGCGGGGTCCAATTCGTATTGTCAGATGAAATCTGGACATCAAAGGTTGTCGTGCGAATGTCGCCTTGATGGAAGGCGATCGAAGCATAGGCGACGGTTTTGCTGGCGCCCAAATCGTATTTAATCCATTGACCGTCACCCTGAGAGGACCAGCGTGTGCTTAGGTTGTTGTCCAGCGTATTCGTGGCGACATTCCCGTCATTACCGCTATCGCTAACGGTTGAAACCGTCAGGAGGGATGGCGTTGGCGTCCCGCCCGTGCAGGATGTGTAAGTTGTAACGCCGGACGTATACATGTTCCCAGCAGGCGTGCGGGTATTATTGCAGGCTTTTGCAGAACCGCCATTCACCAGCACGACATTAGGAGTAGCATTATCCAAATTGGCTGTATTGTTGTAAAAGTCATTGTTATAACCCCAACCTGGTGAACGTTCATGCACCTGGAAGGCGTCGACGATAATGGCGTTGCCATTGCGGTTCACGATGTTATTGCGAATGATGGAATTATTGCCTTTGACATCCATGAAGCTATCGGCCGCATTGGCACCGCTGATGCCTGTGCCGTTAAAAGTGCTGTTCTCTACGATGGTGCCCGTCGTGCCTTCTTTGATGTCAACGGATTCCGCTGTTACGTTCGGCCCAATCGTTACATTCGTAATGCGATTGTTATCCGCTTCCTTGACGTATGTTTCCCATTTACCGACGTCAGATCCCACATAAAGACCTTCGCCATAATCGGCGGTGACTTGTCCGGTATCATGCACGCTGGAGTTTTTAATGACGTTGTTGGAGCTTCCGTCGCGGTAATGAACGCCTTCTTCGCCGATATTATACACTTCGACGCCATCAATCAGGCCGTAGTTGGCATTGTCAATCATAATGCCTTTTTTGGCGTTAGTAATCTTCAAGTTTTTCACTTGGGTGTAATCACCAGTCAGATAAAGCGTGTAGCCACTGGAAGTTCCTCCGCCATTCAAAATAGCTTTGTTGGTGGCGCTGGCGCTTTCAATGGTGATCGGATTCGCTGCCGTGCCGTTTACACCTGACACAAAGTTGCCTGTGTAAGTGCCTGCGGCAAGAACGATTCTGTCGCCGGGGGCGGCATTCGCCAGTGCGGTTGTCAGGCACGAAGCTGAACTGCAGTTAACGGTTGCCGCTCCAGCTTGCGCCGGCAGTGCAAACGCAGCTGCTAGCGTCGAAACAAGCAGCAGTTGGGTGGATTTCCTCCTGAAAACGTTGGATAGGCTGGCTGTCCTCATTACAAAATAAGTCATTACCTCATACCGCCTTTCGCTTATATGTAATCGCTTACAATAATGAAAATAACATATCATCCTGAATTATTCAAACATTTTCGTACATAAACAATAAAAATAGAACATTTCGCTACGGTATAAGGGTAGGTTGGCGGGAAATAGCTATCAAAAAAGAGGCCCTAGGGCCTCTTTTCGATGTTAAGCATGTGCGGCTTGCTTTATCTCTAGTCTGGTCGTAGTTAAATATGTAAGCTCCGGCGTCGCAAACCTTTCCGCTAACTGCCGAAGGCGCATATAAATGGTTCTTAAAAGTACGCAATCCATCTGAGTAATCAGACACCGATTTGCGATGAAATCGTCCATGCTGACTTTGATCAGGTCGTCACTGCTGCGTAGATCGGTGACCTTTTGTTTGGTAGGATGGCCGAGGTGAGCGACATATTGCGTTTGGAGCATGGCCTTTTGAAACAAGTCGACACAACGTTTGGATACGTGTACCTGTCTTTTGGCCCCGAAGGCGTCCGTGACAGTAAGCAATTGCTTCTTGGTGTCTAATGAGCTCTTTTTTAAATAAACGATTTCGTGGGCCTCAATGCCCTCGACCAACAGGCGAATAATGATAGCGTCCTGCGGATTTGTACAGCCAACCTCAATGTGTTCGATTTTCTCAAGTGTAAGAATACGAAATCAACTTCCCTTCCCAAGTAAAAATGATTTTCTGTAAAAGTTTCATGCGGCTTTCAGTAATAAGCAACTATATAAACTATGCAGGGGCAGGGAAGCTTTATGCCGGATTACAAAAAAAATAAATATTCAGAAAATAAGCAGGGAATGTCGACTGCATGAAGAATTGGGTTGTTAACTTTGTGAATAAAGTTGTGAGGGGGTTGTCATTGTGGCGAATGAAGAAGCGGATTTAAAAAAGGTATTAGGGTTAAGGGACGCAATTGGCATTGCAATTGGTCAAATCATTGGTGCAGGCATTATGTCTATTACCGGGATCGCCATTGGCTTAACCGGGACGGGGGTGCCGCTTGCTTTCCTGCTTTCCTCGATTTTTATGCTTATTATTACGATTCCACTTGCGGTACTAGGATCTGTTCTGCCAACAACAGGAGGTATGTACACGTACACAAGCCGACTGCTGTCTCCGAATGCAGGGTTTGTTTATCTGCTTTTATTCACTTTCGGCCATTTGACGATAGCGGTGTATGCCATCTCATTTGCTCAATATTTACAAGGACTTATGCCAGAGGCGCCAATTATGCTGGTTGCCTTCATTATTCTCACGTTTTTCTATCTGATTAATTTGTTCGGCGTGAAATTCATGTCATCTTTGGGCAAATTGCTGGTTGTAATCAAGCTGGTTTCGCTGCTTGTTTTCATTGTGTGGGGAGTGACGGAAGTCGATTACTCGGTGTTTCATCCGAAGGAGATGATGCCAGGTGGCTGGACGGGGTTGCTAACGGCTGTAGGGATGACCTCCTTCGCTTCCGGCGGCGCTTATGCGGTTGTTGAAATGGGAGGGGAGATGAAACGCCCTCATCGGGATATTCCGCTTGCCATACTGATTAGCAGTGGTATCGTTGCTCTGTTGTACATTGGCATTGGCATTGTGGCGACTGGTGTTTTGCCGGTTAGCGAGGTTGCGGGAGAGTCGCTTGCTGATGTGGCCAGAACCATATTGCCCCATCCGTTGTTTTTGTTTTTTATCGTTGGGGGAGCCATGTTCGCGCTAGCTTCAACCCTGAATGTGACCTTCTCTTGGGTGACGAGAGGAATGCTGGTTGCGTGCCGGGACGGTTGGCTTCCTGCCGCATTCGGCGCCGTCAATCGCAGATTCGGCACGCCGCACTGGCTGCTGACGTTCTACTATTTACTCGGCGTCATACCGATCGTGACGGGCGTATCCTTAACGACGATTTCTCAGCTTGGTGTCGGCATATTGCTTTTTTCCAGCATTTTTCCTGTCCTCTCGGCACTTCAACTGCCACGCAAACATCCGGAGCTTTACCGGAAAGCTCCCTTCACCATGAAACCAGCCTTGCTATATATCATTGTCTCCATAGCTGTTATTTTACTAGTGTACCAGGGTTATTTACTGCTAAGCCGGTTGTCAACGCCATTAATTATTGGGAATGTCCTGCTGTTCATCGCTTCGATCCTTTATGTGAAAATGGTTGGCAGACGAAAAGATGATCGCTTAGAAATTAATTTAACGCAATAATCGCTTTTAATTCTTTGGCAAATTCTCTGGAGGCGATGGATTGATGCCGATTTCTTAATCTTATGGAGCAGAAGGTGACATCCATGTCTTCTCCGGTGATTTCCAGGGCAATCGTGTTGCCTGTAAGAATGTAGGGGTCATATTTCAAACCGAGTTCGGTATAAAAGCCAATCGCAATACCCTCGGCGATCACGCGCTTCGCTGCTTCCGAGTTTCCGAGTTTGAATAAAATGTTCGGTTCCCCGTATTTTCGGAGCTTTTCAATTAAGTGTTCAGAATTGAGCAGAATTGGTTGATTCGCCAGTTCTTCAATGGAAATGCTTGTCCGATGAGCGAATGGTGAATTTTTGCCTACACACGCCATGACTCGGTTATCCATCAGCTTTTCCACCGTTAATTGTTTATTGTTCTCTTCGTGTTCTTTGGACAAAGCGATTAACCCCATGTCAACGTTGCCGGAAAGAACCTCTTGTTTGATCTGCTGGTAATCAAGTTCAAGCATCTCTAACTCAACCTCAGGGTGTTTTTCTTTAAAAACCGCTAACGCTCCTGGGAGAACGCTTAAGCATAGGCTGGGTATGGACGCAATGGAGAGGAGCCCGGAGAGTTCCTTGTCATGATGACTGACAGACTCCCGAAGCTCCTCTACTTTGCTAATGATTTCTTCTGCTTTACTGATGATTAGCTTGCCTTCTACGGTAGGTGCAGCACCAAAACGGGATCGATTAAAAAGTTTCACGCCAAGTTCCTCCTCTAAAGAGACGATGGCTTGTGAAATATTAGGTTGGGAAACATGCAGCTTCTCAGCTGCAAGCGAAATAGATCCTGTTTGATTGATTTCAATCATATACAGCAGTTGTTCGATACGCATAATTCACCCTGCCCCTGTAGGATATCTTGGTGTAAATATATCCCATACATCAAGGGAAGGCAATGATAATGAAGGCCTATTTTAATAAGAAGGAAGTTCTGCGCTTACTTTACTGTTTTCGCGGATTTGCGCGTTAAACACGAAGCGGGAAAGCACGACGCTGATTTCATATAAAGCAAATAAGGGCATGGCAACCATCAGATGTGAAATAAGATCAGGCGGTGAAATGAGGCTGGCCGTAATGACGAGAACGAGATAGGCGTACCGGCGAAATTTGTGCAGCAGCTTCGGATTGAGCAGCTTAATTCGTGTCAGGAACATCACGACGATCGGCAATTCGAACGCAATGGATAAAGGGAGCACAATATTCAGCATAAAGCCGAAATATTGAGCGACGCCATAGGTTTGAGTTAAACCAAGGTTTTCCGTGATGCGCACGGTGAATGTCATACACATTGGGAAAACGACGAAGTAAGCAAAGGAAAGGCCGATGATAAAGCAGAGAAAGGTATAAGGAATATAGCGAAGGGTTGCGCTTTGTTCTTCCTTCGTAAGACCTTCTTTCACGAAGCCCCATAATTGAAAAAGGATGAAAGGTAGCGTAATCGTAAGCGAAATGACGAAAGCGATCATCATATAGATGCGAATGCCGTCCATAGGAGAGAACACATGCCAACTCATCGTAGATGCCGGTGGTGTCTCTTTAAAGTAAAGGAGAATTTTCTGTGCTGCGAAAAAGCCGCCAATCATAGTAAGAACCAGCACGACCAAAATTCGAATGATGCGGGTTCGGAGTTCGGATAAATGGTCAACTAATGACATCATTTCTTTTAGTTGCATAGATGGCGCCTCCAACTCTCAGTTTACCTTACGAACCTGCCAGCATGCGCTTGAGCTCAAGGGTGTGGAAGCCGTCCGACATTTTCGTATGAATGTCCATAATCATCTGAATATCCTCGAACGAATATTTGCGAACGCCGCCTTTGCTCCTCTCCGGAAAAATAAGCTTCCGATCCTCGTAGTAGCGAATTTGCCTTTCTGATAATCCGGTTAATTCACTGACCACTCCGATTTGTATTACTTTCTTTTGCGTCATCTTCGTTATCATCGTTATCCAACCTCCAATTATGTAAGTTAAACTAACATGTAAGTGACGTAAACATAAGTAAACTCTATCATTTCAGCAAAAACAGATCAAATAATCCCTTTTTATCCTAGTATAAGTTTAATTTATGTAATGTTATCTTACATAAACTAATGACGAAACCATTTCCCGTTGGTATGTTTAAGGTGCGGTTTATCCAAACACGAACGAGGAGATGGGAGCATGGAGAAGACACCGATCAAAGAAGATCAAATTACACGTAGACAATTTTTGACCACAGTCGGAAAAGTAGGAGGGTCAGCCGCACTTTTCAGTGTAATGGGTACATTAGGTTTGTTATCCCCAGAGACAATGAAAGCAGCCGACTATACGCCTCCTTCAGGCTGGGATCTCACATCTACCAATCGCAATGGTAAGAAAGTCATCATTTTAGGCGGAGGGATTGCAGGTTTAACAGCTGCCTATGAACTAGGGAATGCGGGGTATCAATGCACCATTCTAGAAGCTAGAGCTCGTGCGGGTGGTAGAGCATGGTCGGTTCGCAGAGGAACGTCGGTCACGGAAATTGGCGGTACCAAGCAAGTGGCCCGCTTTGATAACGGGATGTATTTTAACGCAGGACCAATGCGGATTCCACAGTTTCATGTAACTTTGGATTATGCCCGTAAATTTGGCGTAGCGATCGAGCCGTTTAACAATGTGAACGAAAGTGGTTACTATTACAATGAAAATGTTGGCGAATTATCGGGTGTGAAAATTCCGAAGCGCCAGGCCAAAGCGGATGTAAGAGGGTATGTTGCCGAAATGTTGGCGAAAGCAGTGAATCAGAAGGCGCTGGATCTTCCTCTAACAACAGAAGAGAAAGCGAAGCTCGTCGCATACTTGAAATCCGAGGGAGATCTTAATGCGGATCTGTTCTACAAAGGCTCGGAGCGGGCCGGCTACACCGAGGAACCGGGCGGTAAATTCGACTCCGGCGTTCGGAAAGACCCTTTTAGCTTAAAGGCCATCATTAATTCCGGTTTTGGGCAATTTTTTAGCAGTGAATATTCCTATGACCAACAAATGATGATGTTCCACCCGGTTGGCGGGATGGATATGATTGCCAAAGCTTTCGAGAAGCGTGTAAGCGACAAAATTGTCTTCCATTCCGAAGTGCAAGAAATTAAACAATCGTCTGACGGCGTAACCATTCTGTACAAGGATTTGAACACGGGTGCCGGTAAAGAGATTTCAGGAGACTACTGTATCTGTACCATTCCGCTTCCTGTTCTCACTGATATTAAGGCTGATTTCTCCGCTGAAATGAGGACGGCGATTTCCAAGATTGCTTACGCATCTGCTGGTAAAATCGGTCTTCAATTCAAACGCCGCTTCTGGGAGGAAGATGAATTCATCTACGGCGGAAGTACATTGACGAATATGGATATTTCCAGCATTTATTACCCGCCTACCGACTATTTTGCGAAAAAAGGGCTTCTGCTCGGTTACTACGCCTTCGGCGGAAATGCGGATAAACTCGGCAAAATGACGCCGGCCCAGCGCGAAGATTATGCATTAAGCCAAGGCGCCAAAATCCATCCGCAATATTATAAAGAGTTTGAAGCTTCGTTCTCCATCGACTGGAAGAAGATCAAGTATAATCTGGGCGGATGGGCGTCCTATACGGCGGATGACCGTAAAAACTACTATCCGACGTTATGTAAGCCGGACGGCCGCATTTATTTGGCGGGAGAGCACATCAGCTATATTACCGCTTGGCAAGCAGGGGCTATCGAATCTGCAAGAAAAGTGGTCACCGAGATTCATGAGCGCGTCATGAAAGAGTAGACAAAGAGGAGCGATGAACGATGATCTTAACTAAAAAAGTGAAAACCATAGCAGCTGCCACCATAGGTTCATGCCTCATTTGTGTTAGCGCTTATGCAGCAGGAGCTGAGAAGACAAATAAATATGCAGCGGAGCCTATTAATGAAGTCGAGTTCTACGGTAATCCGAGCTCATCGATTTCTGCGGGCGTATCCGTCCCGGCCGGCTCTTCCTATTTGTTTACAAGCGGTACCGTGCCGCCGGTTATTAATAAGGATGGCAAAACCGTTTATGAGCGTTATGGAGATACCAAAACGCAAGGTATCGGAATTTTGAAGGAAATTGAAAAGCAATTGAAGGAGAAAGGCTTGACGCTTGCCGATGTCGCTTATCTGCGAGTCTATGTGACAGCTGATGCCGCCAAAGAGAACAAGTTTGACTATCAAGGTTGGTTTGATGCTTATGCTCAATTCTTCGGCACGGAAGCCAATCCTGTGAAACCGGCGCGTTCCACAGTAGGCGTGGCAGGCCTTGTCAGCTCTGACTGGTTGATCGAAATCGAAGCGGTAGCGGTATATCCGAAACATCATAACCAAGACTAATGAAACGGAGTTGATGATCTATGCTGCAAAATATTGGGTTTCCAGGTCTTATGTTAATCTTAGTTGTTGTGCTGGTGCTATTCGGGCCTTCCAAGCTTCCGGAGCTTGGGCGCGCTGTTGGACGTACGCTGCATGAGTTTAAGAGTTCGGCGAGGGAGCTTGTTTCCGAAGGCAAAGAAACAGCTGATCACATCGAGAAGGATGATAAACTGTTAGATAAAGCAAAGGCTTAACTTCACGACGTGAATAAAAGAAACCTGTACCTGCGATCCTCCTCATTTGGGAGGGAGCAAGTGCAGGTTTTTTTGCCTATAAAAAACACTGGCAAACCTAGGTTTTACACAATTGCAGGAAGGCTGGATGTGATATAGTGTGCTCACGCAAAAGGCTGCCATTTCATTCCATCAGTTGGAGGGATCGCGATTGAAGCTAAGCACGAATGTTGATGTGAGAAAAGAACCGTTTCACCTGAACCATTACAAGGTCAGTCGAAAGCCCGCGTGGGAGATTTACCATGCTCATCCTTGTATGGAGTTTCTGTATGTCTACGAGGGATACGGCCGTGTCGAGGTGAATAAACAGGTTTTCCCTGTTGAACCTGGCACGCTGCTGGTGTTTCAGCCATTTCAATTGCATCGGCTTCAAATTAAGGGGCCGTTCGTTCGCTCCATCCTCATGTTTGATCCCTATAAGCTGGATGCAGCGCTGCTCGCTTTCAGCGGAATGCGCCAGTGGTTCAATATCCTCTGGAAGCAGCCGTTACAATGTCAGGCCATTGGGGAGCAGCAGCATGTGGCAGCTTTATTTGAGCGACTCCACGAGAAATTGGCGCGTACGCTCCTTCATAAACAGGAGGAAGAGTTCGTTTTATCGCTTTTAGCCATTCTTCAGGGGATTGAGCCTGTCAGGAAAAAGCTGTATAGCGGTCTTGAAGACAAGCTCAGACCACGTTATTCGCATACCGCCATACAGATGATCGAATGGATTGAACTTCACTATAAAGAGAAATTCGATTTAAATCGGATGTCCGAGGATTTGCACTTATCCACCTATTATTTGTCTCATACTTTTCGGCAGTCTACGGGCAGTTCCATTACAGAATTTATCGTGGCACGCAGGCTAAAAGAGGCTTGTTTGCTGCTCGAAACGACGAATAAAACGGCCGGTTTCATTGCGCAGGAGGTCGGCTTTCTGAATGGGTCTTATTTCTGCCGAGTATTTAAAACAGTGCTGGGGATCACTCCGAAGACCTACCGTCTGCAGCTTTAGAAATACCGCAACACAGTGCAACTTCTAGACAATAAATGGACACATGCTGGGCTGGCAATCTTTTATACTTTCATATGTAAGCGTTGCCAAGTTGATAGGAATGTGTGGAAAAGAGGAGCGTGTGAACCTGTCTGCTGCTAATCTACCGCTGGTCATCTGGGCAATGAGGAGAAGATTTGAACATTTAGGAGGAATGGTGTAATGGTTACAATCGTTCGCAAACATGCAGGGAAGACTTGGGCTGCGGTTCTGCTCTCATCTTGGATGCTGATGGCGCTGCCATCGTTCGCAAGTGCTGCAACGTCGACGCTCGCTCCGTCTGATGACGCTTACGTTCATCAAAGTAACGGAGATTCCAATTATGGGACAGCGACTTCCTTGTATGTCAAAAATGATGCAAGCGCATCTCGCTACTCGTATCTCAAATTTGATCTAAGCGGTCTGAGCGGTGTAACAAGCGCCAAATTGCGCGTGTACGGAAGCGCGTCGGCAGCAACGGTTTTATCTGCTTATCAAACGGCTGACAGTTGGACGCAGACGGCGCTGACCTGGAACAACAAACCTGCAATTGGCAGTTCGGCTGGTAGTGTTTCAATCAATACGACAAATACGTATAACGAAATTGATGTGACCTCCTATGTGACTGCGCAAGCTGCAGGGGATGGCGTTGTTTCTTTTGCGCTCCAGGAAAGTGTTGGTAAGTACACAACCCTCAACAGCAGTGAAAACGCGGCGAATAAACCTCAGCTTGTTGTCGTTAGCGGCAGTGCCGGCGGGGGCGGAGATACGCAGGCGCCAACTGCGCCTTCAGGTTTGACAGGATCAGCGGCCTCCAGCTCGCAAATCAATTTAAGCTGGAATGCATCCACCGACAATGTAGGGGTTACGGGCTATGATGTGTACCGCAACGGCACATTCCTGAAAAACGTAAGCGGCACCTCGACTAGCGATACCGGTTTATCGGCTTCGACGACATACAGCTATTATGTCAAAGCGAAAGACGCCGCAGGCAATGCCTCCGCGCAGAGCAGCACGATCAACGCGACAACGAGTGCAGGGTCACCGCCGACGGGGTGCACAAATGCGCTGAACACAACAGCTGCCATCCAGGATGCCATGCTGAATGCGTCAGCAGGCAGTGTCATCTCTATTGCTCCGGGCACTTACGTCGGCAACCGATCGACAAGTGGCGATCCAGGTGGTCAAGGGTTATTCTACTCAGGTAAAAGCGGGACATCTGCCAATCCGATTATCTTGAAAAGCTGTGATGCTGCAAACCCTGCAATCCTCAAAGGCGTGAATGTGAACGATGGTTCCTATGGCATTCACCTGACAGGTGATTACTGGCAAATTCGGGATATTGAGATCACCAATGCCCAAAAAGGAATCATCATTGACAATGGAAACCGCAATCTGCTTAACAATGTTGAAGTTCATTATGTGGGAGACGAAGGTGTGCATTTCCGTGACGGCAGCTCGAACAACACGCTGGAGTATTCTTTGATCTATGATACCGGCAAATACCAAGCGGGTTATGGTGAAGGAGCCTATGTAGGTTCGGATTCCAGTTCCGATTATGAGCATGTTGTGACAGGGAATGTGATCTCGCACACGAATTTTGACGGCGGGATTACCGCTGAGCATATTGATGTAAAAGAAGGAGCTACCGGTACGATTATTGAGTACTGTACGTTCAACGGGACTGGTATAAGCGGAGCGAACAGTGCAGATAGTTTTATCGATATCAAAGGTGTAAATACAATCGTACGCTATAATCAAGGGTACAGAAACGGTAATGCCAACGTGTTGGATGCGTTCCAAGTTCGTACCCATGGCACGGAGTATGCGACAGGTACGAATAATGCTTTTAACAATAACACGGTAAATTTAGATAGCTCAACAGGCTATGTAGTTTATGCGACAAGCGCTGCTACGGGGACGACGGCTCAGAATGACACCCGGACGGGCGGAGGTAACTTGTATAACTCCAATGTGAATAAATGATGGTGAAGTAGGAGAAGTCCCAGTTGTGGGGCTTCTTTTTGTTTGAGGGGAAGAGGGATTAAAATGCCTGCGTTATGGGCATGCAAGAGAATAATTGCTTTTGCTGAATCACTTTTGTATATCGACATTGCGAGGTTTGTGTGGGATTATGTAGGGTAGTGATTGCTAGATGAGGGGCGGTGGCGGCGATGGGGATTACACATGGAATCGCACTGGTGACAGGTGCATCCAGCGGTTTCGGCTTGTTAACGTCAATTACGCTGGCTCAAAAAGGGTACCATGTGATCGCGACGATGAGGGACTTGAGCAGGAGTGATTCTTTGCTGCTGCAAGCTGAAAAAGCAGGAGTATGCTCATCTATCGACACCTTGCGCTTAGATGTAACGATTCAGACATCGATTGAAGAGGCTGTTTCTGCTATCATGAAGAAGTATGGACGAATCGATGTGCTGATTAACAATGCCGGCTTCGCTGTTGGCGGCTATGTAGAAGATGTACCGATGGAAGCCTGGCGGTCCCAACTGGAAACAAATGTGTTTGGCGTCATAGCGACGACCAAGGCCGTTTTACCGATCATGCGCGCTAACCAATCAGGCTGTATCGTCAATGTGAGCAGTGTGAGCGGAATGTCGGCCTTTCCCGGGTACGCACCGTATAGCACATCCAAGTTCGCAATCGAGGGCTTTAGCGAATCCCTTCGTTTGGAAATGCTGCCGTTTGGCATTCGTGTACATTTGGTTGAACCGGGAGCCTACCGCACGGAGATTTGGCGAAAAGGTTTCGAGGCTATTCATACGACGGAAACATCGCCGTACTGGCAGCAGCTCGGCAAGGTGCTGGCGTATTCGCGGAAAGCGGCCATGACCGCACCCGATCCGCAGGAAGTTGCAGACGCAATCGCGCGGCTAGTGGACAAGCCGGGAGCGAAACTTCGTTATCCGCTTGGCCGCGGTGTGCAGATGGGGCTTTGGGCTAGGAGTTTTTTGCCATGGAAATGGTATGAAGGCCTCTTACATCGATTGTTGAAATAACAATGTCGGTGGTAGCGGTAGAGGTAGTGACAGTGATAGCAACAGTGACAGGGAGTCCAGAACGCAGAAGATCAAGGAGTGAAATGAATGTCTCGCAAGTGGGAACGAATGGTCAGTAAAAATGCTAAGAAAATCAATAAGGATAGGTCCAAAAGAGGGATTGCCCCTATTTCTACAGATCCTGATCGAGCTGAAGTATTTAAGGGCAGAAGCATTATGTTAGCTTTGTTTTTCGTTCTGATTTCCGTCTTTCTATTGTTGACTTTGACTAAAACGAGTGGGGACACCATGTATTGGTACACAACTTGCGCATACATGGTAGTAGGTTTGTTCGTTTATTTCATTCGCAGACCTTATCTGAAGGTGAGCAAGACGAGCTTGTCGAAGCGTGGGTTTGCCAGAGAGCTGGTACTGGGCGCGGATAACATTAACGAGATCGTGTATGCGCCAGGACAGGTGGTTATTCATCTGAAAGGCAAGTCCCCGCGCTGGGTATACAACAGAACGTTGAATCGTTTTGATGTTGCGGCCATGGCGGGCAGATTGAAGAAATTTGCTGAGCAGAATCAAGTTGCTTTTGTGGATAAAACGGTATAGGCATGAATGAAGCTGTCTTCGTGGGTCTGATGGACCTTTGGAGACGGCTTTTTTTGTTTGCCGTGCAGATGAGAGAGATAAGAGAGATAAAGGAACACCGGGGCGCTATTTTGATGTAATTAGCCGTTTGCGACATTATAAGGGAACTGTGGGTCACTATTTTAAGGTTTTTGGATAAAATGGGGCGAATTCGCTGGAATAGAACCCTGTAGTTCCGTTTCCGCTGCCAAATCGCCTGTTTGCCAGAGAATAGCGTCTTGTAGTTCCGTTAAATGTAAGTAACGTTGTCGCCGTATTCAAGCGTATGCCGGTCTTAATCATATTTATCATCGTCAATTCGGAGGACATTATCCATGATCAATTCGGCTTCCGTCTCAAAGTTGAGGTGGAGCGGCGCGGGGAGGATGTCCAGGATGTCCTGCACCATCTCCAAATTCATCAGATCGTCGATGGATTGCGGCCGCGGCTCTAATGCTTGAACCCATTCACGGAAAACATCGATGAATAGGTAAAAAGAGGACTGGAATTGGTCCGCGACCGCTTCCTGCTCATCGTTACGCGAGGCAGACATGGCGTTCCAGTTGTCGATAGTTGTTTGCAGGGCTTCTTTAACGGTTGGGTTCATGGGATCTCCTTTGATAACCTGTTGATTTTGCTGGGTGTGAGGCGTAAGAGTACGCGGTGATATTTTACATTGTCGCGGAGTGCGGCAGTGAACCCTGCGCGTATGTAACGATGTATCTCGGCGTTACATATGCCTCACGCCAAAGCTTGCGTAGATGAACGAATGAGCAGCTCCGAAGGCAGGATCATCTTCCGATGCTCCAGCGTTGCTTCACCTTCAATGCGCTCAATGAGCAGCTGCATGCCCAACGCGCCGAATTGATAGGCCGGTTGTGAAGCTACGGTCAGAAAAGGGTTTAAGGCATCGGTAGGACCGAAACCATCGAAGCAAACGACCGAGAGATCGCTGGGAACCTGCAGGCCGCGCTTTCGCAGGGCTTGAATGACGCCAATGGCCAGCATGTTGTTGGCTGCAAAAATGGCGGTAGGCGGATTCTCGTGATGGATCAGCGCATCAAGTGCCGATTCATCCTGAAAATCCCGAAAGTTCCGGTGAATCACGAGCGAATCCTCGACAGCAAGCCCACTGAGTAGATGTGCTTCGCGATAGCCTGTATACCGTAGACGAGCGGTAGATACATCAGGGGAGCCGTTAATCATGGCGATCCGGCGATGCCCGAGCTCAATCAAGTGCTCTACGAGCTTTCTTGCGCCCTCTTTACTGTCCCCAAGCACGAGATCCGCTTCAATGCCCGGAATTTCACGGTCGAGTACGACGAAAGGAATGTTATGTTTTTGCAGCTGCAGCAAATTCTCGAGCGAGTGATCCCCGGTAGGGGCGAACAGGACGCCGTCCACACGGGTAGACAACATCATATCGACATAACCTTTCTCCTTGGCGTAGTCCTCATCGCTATTTGCGAACAACAGCCGGTAACCGGCCCGAAGTGCGGCATCCTCAGCCCCGCGGGCGAGTGTTGTATAAAACGGGTTCGTAATATCTGTTATGAGCAGTGACAGAATTTTCGTCTTTTGAAGGACGAGGCTGCGGGCCATCGAGTTTGGAATATAATGAAGTTCTTCCATAACCTTCTTCACACGCTTACGCGTGGCTTCGCTGATGCGGCCCGTGTTATTGATAACTCGGGAAACGGTCATGGCGGAAACACCGGCTTTTTCAGCGATATCATAAATTGTAATCAAATAGCGTCACCTTTTCATTCATGTATTTGTCTATTGTATAGAAATTAAAGATTGACAGCAAGGTTTAAAGTTGATAATTTTGAGTTATCGATAACACACATTTTTAGAGGAGGGCTTGAATATGCTAAAAGGAATACCGCCCATTTTGTCACCTGAGTTATTGAAGGTGTTGATGGAGATGGGCCATGGCGATGAGATTATTTTTGCGGATGGAAACTTTCCGGCAGCAAGCCATGCGAATCGTCTGCTTCGCTGCGACGGCCATGGCGTTCCGGAATTGTTGGAAGCGGTTTTATCGTTGTTCCCTCTGGATACATACAGTGAACAACCGGTAGCTTTAATGGCCGTTGTCCCCGGTGATCAAGTGGAAACGCCGATCTGGGGCGTATACGAAGAAATCATTCAAAAGCACATGAAACCGGAGATTGAATATGTTGAGCGCTTTGCTTTTTATGAAAGAGCCAAGAAGGCTTATGCCATTGTAGCAACAAGCGAGAAAGCTTTATACGCCAATGTTATTTTGAAAAAAGGTGTCATTAGCTCGTAATTTGAATTATCGATAACTCTAAAAGTTGACGTGCGATAGAACCTTGTAAATCTCAATAACCCATTACTGAGGAGGTTAAAAACATGGCAAACAGCAATCACAGATGGAACCAGGATTTCCCGAAGATCGGGATCAGACCAGCGATTGACGGCAGAAGAAAAGGGATTCGCGAATCTCTGGAAGAAATAACGATGAACATGGCCAAAGCCGTAGCTGCACTATTAAGCGAAACTTTGAAATATCCAAATGGCGAACCTGTTGAGTGTGTCATTGCGGACACTTGCATTGGCGGGGTAGCGGAAGCGGCAGCCGCAGCCAACAAATTCTCGAAATCCGGCGTAGGCGTGTCCATTACGGTTACTCCTTGTTGGTGCTACGGAACAGAAACAATGGATATGGATCCGTCCACACCGAAAGCGATCTGGGGCTTTAACGGTACAGAGCGTCCCGGCGCTGTTTATTTGGCGGCAGTTTTGTCCGGTCACGCACAAAAAGGGATTCCTGCCTTCGGTATTTACGGGAAAGATGTGCAGGATGCCGGTTCAGCGGACATTCCTCAAGACGTTCAGGAGAAATTGCTCCGTTTTTCTAAGGCCGGTCTTGCAGCCGCTTACATGAAAGGCAAATCCTACTTGGCGATTGGCTCTGTTTCCATGGGGATTGCGGGTTCGATCGTGAATGAGGAGTTATTTCAGAACTACCTGGGTATGCGCAACGAGTATGTCGATATGTCGGAGCTGGTCCGCCGCATAGAGGAGGAAATTTTTGATCCGGAAGAGTACCAATTGGCGCTAAACTGGGTCAAAGAGAATTGTGCAGAAGGGCCGGATAATAATCCAGCCGCCATCCAAACAACACGTGAAAGAAAAGATCAAGACTGGGAGACCGTTGTGAAAATGTCCATGATCGTCAGGGACTTAATGATAGGCAATCCGCGCCTGGCTGATCTTGAATTTGGAGAAGAAGCGCTTGGTCACAACGCGATCCTTTCCGGCTTCCAGGGCCAACGCCACTGGACGGATCACTTCCCGAACGGCGACTTCATGGAAGCGATCTTGAACACATCCTTTGACTGGAACGGCAAACGTGCGCCTTATTTGGTTGCTACGGAAAACGACAGCCTTAATGGGGTTGCGATGCTTTTCGGTAATCTTTTGACGAACACGGCACAAATTTTTGCAGATGTAAGAACATACTGGAGTCCTGACTCCGTTAGACGGGTGACAGGGCACACATTAAGCGGTGCGGCCAAAGACGGCATTCTTCACTTAATCAACTCGGGTCCAGCAGCACTCGACGGTACAGGTGAGCAAACGCGTGACGGTCAGCCTGCCATGAAACCTTATTGGGAAATTACCGATGAAGAAGTGGGCAAATGTCTGAAAGCGACATCTTGGCGCCCGGCTTCCCTCGAATATTTCCGCGGAGGCGGGTACTCGTCAGACTTCCTTACCAAAGGCGGAATGCCAGTAACGATGTCCCGAATCAACCTTGTGAAAGGCTTGGGACCTGTCCTGCAATTGGCCGAAGGTTATTCCGTGGATCTGCCTGAAGATGTTCATAAGACATTAGATGATCGTACGGATTCAACGTGGCCGACAACTTGGTTTGCTCCGATTTTGACAGGTGAAGGGTCATTCACGGATGTGTACTCGGTTATGGATAACTGGGGTTCGAACCACGGTTCCATCAGTTACGGCCACATCGGCGCAGATTTGATCACGCTAGCGGCAATGTTGAGAATTCCGGTTTCCATGCATAACGTGGCCAAAGAGCAAGTTTTCCGCCCGCGTGTTTGGAGCAATTTCGGAACGTCCGATCCGGAAGGTGCGGATTTCAGGGCTTGCAGCACTTTTGGTCCTTTGTACAAGTAGGAGGTAATGAGGTTCCGCCTCGTTAGTGCACTTAGTACACACCCTTAGAAAATGCTGGTCGTCGATTTCGGGGCCAGTAGCAGAAAACCCGTTCTCATCGGTATTTGATGGGGGCGGGTTTATTGGTGTTTGGGGAGAGACTGGGCGTCTGCAGCTGGGCTTAGCCAATGGGGATGTTTGAGAGTGGCAATTGGGCCTCTCATTTGTTTATGCTAGTTTAAGAGCGAGCTATGCGCGACTTTCGGCGGGGTTAAGTGTGTGAGCGCTGATGAAATCAGCGCTCAAGTAATACATCTTGAGGTGTGCAGCCTCAAGAAAAGAGCTAAGGTTGGCTTCGAAGCCACCTTAGAGGAACTACAAGCCGCTATTTCGCAGAAAAGCGGCGATAGAGCTGTTGATGGGGAACTACAGGGCACTATTTCAAGGTTTTGGGCGGAATATCCGCCGAAAACCTTGAAATAACGCCCCACAGTTCCCCTTCCTTATAAAAAAGGCGCATTTCGCAGAAATAGCGCCCTGTAGTTCCCATCTGCGGCTGGGCACAGCCGACAGAGATATTAGAGGGGCAGCAATCGCCCCCTCAATTGTTTATGTTAGTTTAAGAGCGAGCTATGCGCGACTTTCGGCGGGGTTAAGTGTGTGAGCGCTGATGAAATCAGCGTTCTAGTGATGCGTCGTGAAGGAATGAGAAATGGTGATGAGCGATAAATAGTGTTTAATTGTAGATTGCTTCTGCTGGTGATTCATCGTGGAGGAGTGAGAATTGGTGATAAGTGTTGAATGGTATTTAGTTGTAGATTGCTTGTGCTAATGCTACGTAGTGGTAGGATCAGTGATGGTGATGAGCGATAAATGAGAAATGGTGTTTCGTTGTGGATTGCTAGTGCTAGTGCTGCATTGGTGTTTCGATGTGAAGTGAAGCGAAGCAATGTAATGGTTATACTAGCGCGACGGCTGCATGCACAATTCATTGGAGCTCATCTAATGGAGACTAAAGTGGTGTATAAGGTGTATAAGTATGAAGACGTAGAAGCAGCAGTCAACACCAAGTAGAACAAAAAGGGAATGGATATGGGGTGGAAAAGCGTAGCGCCCGTATTTGAAATCGTGTTCAAACCATAAAATTAAATTCAAAAGAAACACGATTTCAAGAAACGGTTGGAACCCCATATCCAATTCCCTCCCCGTGCTCAAACGTAAGGGTTTATGGCAATTATATTCCCGTACTAGGTTTCCGTACTCAGATTCCCGCACTTTGGTTTCGAGTACTCAGACTCCCGAGGGTTTATGGCAAGTTGCACATAGTTACATCCGACACAATAAACGTAATAAAAACCATAGGAAAGCCAATTGTTGTACAATAAAATGAAGAGGATGCATGAAAAGAATACCGAGGTGAACTATGGTAAATATTTTAGTTGTCGATGATGAGCCTATGATCTGTAAAGGTGTTGCAACCATTTTGAAGCAGTCCAAGCTGGATATTGGCGAGGTTTTTATTGCATATAACGGGTTTGAGGCGCTCGATTTCATCCATTTGGAGAAAATTGATCTCGTGTTTACCGACATTCAGATGGAAAAGATGAACGGTATTGAATTAATTGAAAATATATTCATGGAGGATCCATCGATCCCGATTGTCATTTTATCCGCTCATGGCGAGTTTGAATACGCCCAGAAGGCGATTCGTTTCGGAGCCAAGGAATATTTGGTGAAGCCGATTACGCCGCCGCACCTGATTGCAGTAACAGCGAAGCTGCTTAAGGAGAAGGAAGAACGGCAGCAGCATTTTTCCAATTGGGAAGGCAATCGAACGCTGGCGGACATTACGACGCTGGAAATGAACTATTATTTGAGCGAGATTGTCACGGGAACCGTCCATGAATCTGAAGTGCCCGATATTAGGGAGAAGCTCGGGAGTCGTGCGTCTGGCACCCATTACAGCATGCTGGTGATCAAGTTATTTTTGAACCGGGGCGGCATTAGAGATGAGGAGATTGCGACGCTGAAGGACCGTAGTCTTCTGAAGTACGCCGCTTTGAATATTATTGAAGAGACCGCCAGCCAGTGGAGCCATCTTGTTTTTAACACGCATTATTCCACGTTTTCTTTGTTGATGCAAATTCCTGAGGAAGAGAAACAAGGAACGCTCAGTATTAATCAGATGCTGATGGTCGCTCAAATGATTCATGCGAATTTGCAAAAATATGTGAATGTCAAATGCCAAATCGGCATCAGCCGTATTCAGGAAGGCATCATCAAGTGGCCGGTCATCTACAAAGAAGCGATGGAGAGCTTGACGTGGGGAGAGACCCAGAAGGACCATTATATGTTTTACATAGAGGATATCGGGAAAACGACGAATGAGCAGAATTTAACGAACACGCAAGTGGACGAGGCGAATAATCGCATTGTTTTTGAGACGAAAACGTATATTGAGCATCATTTTTGCGATAAAGGGCTGAAGCTGCAGGACATCGCAGACAGTGTGCATTTGAGCCCCAATTACTTGAGTTATTTGTTTAAAAGAGTGATGGGCCAGGGGATTTGGGATTATGTGACCCAACTGCGTATGGAAAAAGGGAAGCAGCTGATTCTCACAACAGATAAACGCCGATATGAGATTTCGGAGGAAATCGGGTACGAATCGCCGGAGCATTTTAGCAAAATATTTAAAAAGCATTTCGGGGTGAATATTTCGGAGATCAAAATGGCGGGACCGTAATATGCGACATGATTAGCGTAACAAGGCACATCGCAAGGCTGCCGGGGTACCCCTTATAATCGGAATTGTAGCAGCAAACGTAACTAACATGATTTTGAAAGGGGAACCAAATATGAGAGGTAAGAAGACATCCGCAATTACGGCGATTGCCCTGACGGTCTTTTTGGCAGGATGCGGCACATCATCCACAACAACGAGCGCGCCAAGCGCGAGTCCTGCCGCAACGGGAGCAACCAACGCTTCCACGGCAACGCCTGCTGCCAAAAAGGTGACCATCACCGCCCAAGGCTTCAAGCCGGACCAAAAAGAGAAAAACGATCAACTGGATCAGCGGATCGCCCGTTTTAAAGCGAAAAATCCGAACGTTGAGTTTAAGAAAGACGACTGGCAGTACAATCCGCTTGAAATTGGGATCAAAATGGCTTCGAACAGCGCTCCGACCGAATACACAACGTATGCAACGGAAGGCAAGGTGCTCGTAGATAAGAAATGGGTAGCGGACATTACCGATTCCATGAACGCCTGGGAGCATTCGAAAGACATGAATGATCTTCTCTCTAAACCGTTCGTTGTGAATGGCAAAACGTATGGAGTGCCGATCGACGGCTACGTCATGACGATTACCTTGAACAAGAAATTGTTCAAAGAGAAAGGCGTCGAACTTCCGCCAATGGATTGGACGTGGGATGACCTTCTTGCAGCTGCGAGAAAAATCAACGATCCGGCCAAAGGTATTGCTGGTTTTATTCCAATGGGCAAAGGTCCGGAAGCGGGCTGGAACTGGACGAATTTCCTCTATGCAGCGGGCGGAGATGTGCAAAAGCTCGATGGCGGCAAAGTCGTAGGAATCTTCAATTCCGACGCTGGTTTGAAAGCGCTTGAATTTTATAAAAAGCTGAAAGATGAAAACTTGATTCCGCAAAACTGGGCACTCGGTTACGGGGATGCATTAAGCGCATTCTCTCAAGGACGCGGCGCTATGGTTATGTGCGGAAGCGGAAATGCAGCAGATGCTGCGATTAATGAAGGCGGTATCTCCAAAGAGGATATGGTGGTATATCCGATGCCGGCGCTTACCAAAGGCGGCAAACATACGGGCGTTCTCGGCGGCAACTACCGAGTGATCAATCCGAAAAGCGACAAAGATCAGCAGACGGTGGCTTTCAAATGGATTACGGATGAGTACTTCACGGACGATTTCTTGAACTCCACGAAAAAAGAGATCGAGGACCGTAAAACGAAAAACCGTGTCTACATTCCGCAGCCGATCAACTACTGGAAAGATTCCTCCGATTTCGGCAAGAAATACACGGACTTATTAGCTAAATATGACAACGTCTTCAAATACGATCCGCAGCTGCTCAGCCTCTGGGACGGCAAGCCGGAAGCCCAATACGAAGCGCAAAAGTATTACACAGAGATGGCCAATGTGATCCAAAAAGTGTTCACAACCAAAGATGTAGATTTGAAAAAGGCTCTAACAGATGCGTCGAATAAAGTGCAAACGGAAGTCTTTGATAAAGTGAAAGTCGAATAGCGACCGGAACAATCGGATCTAAGCTGCCTTTGCGGTTTAGGTCCGATTTCATAAGGAGTGTTGGAGATGGATGCAGAACTAAGTGTACAGCCTGTCGCAGCGGCAAGCACCGCTAAGAAGAAGATCAATTGGTATTTGTGGGGAACGTTATTCATCATCCCGGAGATTGTGCTGTTTATAATTTTCTTGTGGGTGCCGATTATAAAAGGGATTTTCTACAGCTTTTACAATATTGATTTTGTGGATGGCAATCATTTTATTGGCCTTGCAAATTATCTTCGTATTTTTCAGGATGAGCTTCTGCTGATATCTGTCAAAAATACCTTGTATTATATGGGGCTGGGTATCGTGATCGGCTTCTGGGTCCCACCGCTTGTTGCGATCGCAGTCACGGAATTGAAGTGGTTTCAGGGAGGAGCGCGCATTATCGGATATTTGCCCAGTGCGATTCCCGCTATCGTTCTATACGGCATGTGGCAGTGGTTTTATGATGCAGTAGGTCCGATCAACTCTTTTTTGCAAACATTGGGGCTTCCACAGCTGCAATTCTTCAGCCCTAAGCTCGCTATGGGTTCCATCGTTCTGCTGGAAACGTGGCAAAGCTTCGGGGCGGCTACACTCATCTATATCGCCGCTATCGTAGGAATTCCAAGGGACATCTACGAAGCTGCGGAGATTGACGGGGCGAGCGTGTGGCAGCGAATCCTCTACATCACCTTGCCCAGTATCCGAACACTGATGCTGCTCCTGCTGCTTCTGCAGGTGATTACAACGTCACAGGGCTTCCAAGCGCAGTTATCCATGACCGATGGCGGACCGAACAATGCGACGTTAACGTATCTGCTGTGGCTCAATCATACGGCATTCCGGGATCTTGATTTTGGCAAAGCAAGCGCGATGGGCAGCTTAATGTTTTTTGTCTTAATCCTGTTGTCTGTGTTATACAATCTGCTGCAGCGTAGAGGTGAGAAGGCATGAAGCAAGAAGAACGCGGCATTATTTCCAGATTTGATATGAAAAAAGGCACGGTACGCACGGGCTACACCATTATGGTGGTGTTGATGCTTTTGATGGGTGTAACGATGCTATACCCGTTTTTCAATACATTTTTTGGCTCATTAAAAACGCGGGAGGAATTTTTCGCTTTCCCTCCGACTTTCTTCCCAAAGAGCTGGGTTTGGACCAACTATAAGGATGCTTTTACCGGATTCGATCTGCCCTTGTTGACATTTCTCAAAAATACCGTGTTCATCTATGTCGGCAATGTGATCGTTTCCCTGCTGTTGATCGGATTAGCGGCATATGCGCTGTCGCACTTAAAAGTTCCGTTTAAACGATGGGTGACGCTGTTTTTCTTTTCCACGCTCCTCATCCCGCCGGCCACGTACGTTGTGCCTAACTTGCTCAATTTGAAAAGCCTCGGTATGCTGAATACCTACTGGGCGTTCTGGCTGCCGGCTGCGGCAAATGCGTATTTCATGCTGCTGCTCAAAAACTTTTTTGACGGCATTCACAAAGAGATTCTGGAAGCGGCGAGGATAGATGGCGCAACCGAATTCAGCTCCTTCATCCGGATTGCTGTTCCGCTTTCAACACCGATTATCGGTACCCTGTTGATGTTAATCTTTTCGGCGACTTGGAACGATTTCTACTGGCCTAGTCTCGTGATGTCGGAGAGAGGGATGTATCCCCTGGCTACCGGGATTTATCTGTATGTCGTTTACTCGACATCGGTGATTCCGTGGAGTGTGCGCTTTGCGGTGCTGACGATGGCGATGCTGCCGCCTGTGGTGTTTTTCCTCGTTTTTCAAAAATTTATTATTCGTGGCATTTCAGTTTCCGGTGTAAAAGGATAAGCGAATAACGTCCATCAGAAACTATTTCTGGTGGCGTTTTCTTTTGCTTAAAGGAGAATGTCTCTGAGATCGCGAAACTAGGTGAAAGCAAGGGATATCGGGAGTATGACCTGATGAAACGGCTGGAAAGGAAGGGGAAATCAGTATGCGAAAAATGCTGCGTAATATGAATCTGATGAAAAAGCTGATCGTCCTGCTCATCTTATTCGTTGTCATCCCGATATTGGTTTTGGATTTGGTTGTCGCCAAAAAGCTGGAGTCCATTACAGAGGAGCAGGTGGGCAACGCCTTGCTGCAATTAGTGCGGGGCAGCCACTTAACGTTGGATCGGGAAAGCAGCGATTTCGAGGAAAAGACGGAAAAAATCATGATCTCTCAGGAGATTCAACAGCTTGCCAGTATCCCTTCCTCATCGGAATATGAGCGATTTGAAATCTTCAAGACGCTTGATAAATATTTGAGCAATTATTCAACGAATGCGATTCGTTATTCCATGTTCTTTTCAGACACCGATAAGCAATATTCCTTCGTGCCGAATTCGGATATTTTAAACAATGGGATCTTTTATGCGACGGATTTGAATGCGCTCTCTTGGTATAAATCGGTGAGTCAAGCAAAGGGGAAAGGGGTTCTTCGTGTCATTGATAAGTTCGGCTATAATCCGAATAACGTGAAAACGGTTGCTTATTTACGGCAGCTCAACAGCATTTATAACGGAGAGACGGTCATCGGTTACTTGCTTGTGTCGGGCATTGAAACGCCTTTGCAGCAGGATTTTTCGCCCTTTGATAAATATGCGGATGGGCAAGTCATGTTGCTGGACCAAGAAAATACGGTGCTTGCCTCCAACACTGAGAAATTCGAGATCGGCTCTACAGTGCCTGCGGCTGCGGATAAAGTGGAGGGTGTCTATAAGCTGAAGGAAGCCGGCGTGGAGTACATGCATGTGCTGCATACTAGTGAGGCTACGAACACGAAACTACTCATGAGGGTGCCGGTTCAATCGATCATTATTGATCATATTAGTGTGCAGCGCCTCGTGGATTGGATTATGTTTATTTACTTCTTGATTTTATTTTTGGCCAGCATCTACTTTATTCAATCGATTTTGAAGCCGATTTCGAGGCTGGCGCGTATCACCAATTCCTATCATCCAGGCAGGCCGCTGGCCATCTCCATGCATTCGGAGAGTAAAAATGAGATCGTGCTGCTCAGCAATCATTTTATCCGGATGACCGACCGTTTGAATCAGACGATTTATGATCAATATGAGCTGGAGTTAAAACATAAGGAAATCGAATTATCGATTCTTCATACGCAAATTAATCCGCATCTCCTGTACAACACGCTGGAGTCTGTGTACTGGCATACGTTTATGGAAGGCGCCACGGAATCCGCTGAAATGATCAAGGACTTATCGCTTATTATGCGAATTGGGTTAAGTAAAGGAAAGCTGCTGATTCCGGTTATGGAGGAAATGAATCATGCAGAGGCATACGTCCGCTTGCAATTGTTCCGTTATGAGTACGCTTTTCAGGTGCATTGGGACATTGAGGAGGAGGCCAAAAAGTATCTCGTACCAAAGGTCATCCTGCAGCCAATTATTGAGAATGCCATCCTGCACGGTATCAAGCATATGAGTCAAGACGGGGAGCTGTGGATCACGGTGCGCGTGCGGGGTGGTCTCGTCATGATCAGCGTGGAAGATAACGGTTACCGGCAGGTGGATATCGAGATGCTGAATGCGATTTTAAAAGGCAAAGAAAATAATCGTGGGTTCGGTATTATTAATGTTCAGAAGCGGATTCAGCTGCATTTTGGGAGCAGTTACGGCTTGCGCTACAGCCACAGAGAGGATCAAGGCGTACGTGCCTTGATTGAGATTCCGGCTGTTCTTGATGAGAATGAATGGAAGCAGCCTCCGGCCTGAGGCTTGGGAACTACTGCGTGAGGAGTAGTCCTGGCTCGTTACAAATGCAGTCGTCCAACCCTCCCGCGTCAGGGAACTACAGGCCTCTATTTCCTGGAAAAAGAAGGCCTAGCGATTGCGACGGGGACTAGCGTCCGCTATTTGACCATTTCCACCTGGAAAACGTGCCAAGGAGGCGAAATAAAGCCCTGTAGTTCCGCTCGGGAGGAAATAGGTTGAATTCCTCGAGAATAGCGGACACCAGTTCCCTTCGAGTGAAACCTAAGCGGAAATTAACGCTAGATGATCTGAAATTTATCACACAAAAAGAACCCAGCGGTATAAAATACCACTAGGTTCTTTCGCGTGAGGCTATGTTTAAGTTTAGTTTTGCGGTAAACCAAACTCGCTATTCGTTGATGTATTGGGATCAGTAATATCCACATATTGATCGACCGTGTCCAGGACCTGACTCAACTGCCAGCGGCTAAAAATAACATGGTCTGAAGAGATAGCATTATAGGTGCTTTCTTCTTTACTAATCTTAAAGCCTCGGTAATTCTCATAAATGGTTCTCATTCTGATCTCTCCCTCGCTTTGATGTATATCTTAAACTATCATCAATCGCAGATTTTTGGTAGAGGTGTAAATTGATAGATATTGTCAATTCTTGGCTTATTTCATGTAAATATCATGAATTGCTTCTATTTTGCTGCCTATAGAGGGTTGGGGGCATCCCGATTTGCTTCTTAAACGCTTTAGAAAAGCTAAATAAATCAGGATAGCCAACGGAATTTGCAATTTCGGAAAGTGTGTATGCCGTTTGCTCCAGTAGCAGTTTGGCTTCATTCATTTTCAAGGTTTGGAGGTACTCCATCGGGGTGACCCCGTACGTTTTGCCGAATTGTTTGGTAAAATGTGTTCTTTCTACGCCAACATGATCCGATACCCGCTGTACCGTGATTCCTTCGGCGTAATGGATTTGCATATAGGAGAGGCCCATTTGCAGCCAGGTAACGGAGCGATTTTCGTGATTGGCCGCGGGCCTGTGCATACCTGATAATGAATCAAAAACACGATACAGATGATTCAGCCTCGTCAGATCTGTTGCTTGGCGTTCTCCTTCGCTGACTGCGCTTATGAAGTCCCACATCAGGCTGAGAGCTTGCTCGGTTGCAGCGCCCGAGAGATGAGGCGAGTGAGGGCTCAGCCCGATTCGTTCCAACAAATGAAGCGACTGCTTCCCGTCAAAAGCCACGAAAATTTTACGCAGCGGATTGCTCGCGACGGTCACATACTCATGCGTCACCTGTGGAAATAAACAAAACATATCTCCTTTGCCTAGTAGGAAAGTCTGATTGTTTTGATAAAATGTCCCTTGGCCGTCCAGCACGAAAATCAAATAATAATAGGGCGTCGTCCTGGGACCGATATGATAATTGGATTTTGCGATATTATGGCCGATGCGAATGGGCCACACATTGCCTGCTTTTTCAAATTCGGAAGGGGTAAAATAGTAAATCTCCAAATACTCATGATGATCTTCACGCATGTTTTTCCTCATTGACTACACCTCTTTTTCACATGCCCAGCCCAATGAACTTTCATGAAGTAAGCAGAATGACAACTCCATCATAAGACTAAAAACCACAAATTGACAAGTTGAAAATAACACGAAATGACATTGACCACGCCCGTGGTTCGTTGTTATGATACAAATACATTCTATTCCTACCTATTTTGTAGGATTTTGACCAGACAACTGGAAATAACAAAAATAAAAATAACATCAAGTCGACAGGAGAGCCTGAGATGACACTTCATAAAGAGATTGAGTTTGGTTGGTTTTTACCGACATCCGGTGATGGTAAGTATGTTGGGGTAGCCCCGGAGCGGGAAGCTACGTTAGATTATTTAATTGATGTCGCCCAAACGGCAGAACGATCCGGATTTGAATTTGTGCTAATTCCAACCGGAGGAGCTTGCTTGGACGCTTGGGTTGTAGGCTCTGCGGTGATGAGCCAAACGACGACTTTGCGGCCGTTAGTTGCCGTACGTCCCGGACTCGTCGCTCCTGTACTGGCAGCGCGGATGGGAGCGGCATTGGATGTGCTTTCCGGAGGGCGGGCCATGATCAATGTTGTAACCGGCTCGTCCGTGCAGGATTTGGAAGAATTAGGGGATCCATTAGCACATGCCCATGATGAAAGATACGAGCGTGCTAGAGAGTATGTAGAGGTTATGCAGCAAGCTTGGACGCAAACCGATGTCCTCGCGGCTTCCGAGTTTGCGGATGCATCGAAGAATGAAAAGATGAAAGAAAGCCAGCTTTACCAAGGGAAGTATTATCAATTCAATCGTCCCGTTTCTTCTCCGTTAACGGTTCAAAAGCCGCATCCGCCTTTTTACCTAGGAGGAAGCTCGCCTGCTGCCAAGCGATTGGCGGTTGAAGTGGCCGACACGTATCTGATGTGGGGCGAACCTCATGATTGGATTCGTGAACAGATCAGTGAGATCGAAACGGTTCGGGCCGAGTATACGGCAGAAACAGGAGTGGACCGTCCTCTTCGTTACGGACTGAGAGCGCAAGTGCTCGTTCGTGAAACGGAAGAAGAGGCTTGGGCAGCAGCTTGGGAGAGCATCTCCAAGGTGTCGCCAGAAGCGATTGCGAAAGCGCAAGCGTCGTTTGCCAAAACAGATGCGACCAATCAGCAGCGTCAGAACGATTTGAGGGAGCTTTCGAAGGACCAGCAATTCGTCGTAGGACCCAATTTGTGGACGGGTTTATCCCTTGTCCGCTCCGGTGGTGCAATCCTCCTTGTCGGCACAGCCGATCAGGTTGCGGATCGATTGGTTGAATACGCCGAATTAGGCGTCTCGTCGTTCATCCTTTCCGGGTACCCTCATCTGGAGGAGGCAGAAACATTTGGTCAAGCTGCACTTCCGTTATTCCGTGAGAAATGGCAATTGAAACTGCAAGAGGCCGGAGTGCCATCTAACGCATAAAGCAAGCAGCATCGTAACGAAACAATTAATCAGGAGGTCTTTCCATGAAAAAACATAAAAGAAAGAGCGGGTTCCTCGTTGCAACGATCACATTGCTGTCCATCCTTACGGCAGCATGCGGATCGAATACAGACACCGCTTCTACACCAGGCGCATCTACCGGAGCAGGCGCGACCGCTGCTGCTTCAGGCAAACCTGTAACGATTAGCTTCCTGCATTGGCGCGGAGAAGACGTGAACTCCTTGAACGGCATTATTGCCAAATTCCAAGCCGAGAATCCAAACATTAAGGTCGAGATGCAAACGATGCCCTCGGAGCAGTATCAATCCACTGCACAAGCCAAGCTGGCAGACGGTTCTGTAGGTGACGTGTTCACAACGTTCCCTGGCGCGCAGTTCGAAGCGTTATCCAAAGCTGGTATTTTCACGGATTTGTCTTCTGAAAAATTCCTTAGCAATTTTAATGATACCCTTATTCAAGTAGGCAAAAAAGACGGTAAACAAGTGGCAGTCCCTTACCAGCTGGTTTACAACGATCCGATTTATAATGTCAAACTGTTCCAAAAGTTTAATCTGACTCCTCCGAAGGACTGGGAAGGCTTTCTGGCTTTATGCGAAACGTTGAAAAAGAACGGCATTATTCCCATTGCTTTTGCAGGTGCGGATATTGGCCCGGGGCAATTTATGAATACGATGGTGATGAACAATGAACCAAGCGCCGACATTTTCACCAAAGTTGAAGCGGGTCAAGCGAAATTAACCGACGAGTTCTGGGTCAAAACCTTAACGCAATTCAAGGAGCTTAACGACAAAGGTTATCTCCAGCCTGATGCGTTGGGCACAAAGGATGCGGCAGCAGGGGCTCTTTTTATCCAAGAAAAAGCAGCCATTCTGGCCAGCGGATCCTATCAATTAGCGCAAAACAAAAAGCAAAATCCGAACTTGGAGCAAAAATTGCTCGCTCCGATCACGGTTGCTGCTGACCAGGCAAAATATGAAGGTGTCCACACAAGTACGTTTATGCTAGCCGTGAATAGCAAATCCAAGCATCCGGCTGAAGCCAAGAAATTCATTGAATTTTTGAGCCGTAAGGAGATTGCGGGTACGTATGCGAATGAAACGGGGCAAAATGTAACAGTCAAAGACGTTCAGTACACATCGCCTGAGCTTCAGGTAGCGACAGAGTGGGCAGGAAAGAAAACACTCTTCCAGCCGCGCTTCAGCATCACGAATGCTGATAATCAGAAGGCGGTAACGAATTCGATCCAGGCTGTGCTCAGCGGTAAATCGCCTCAGGATGCTGCGAAAGAAGCGCAGGCTATTATCGATCAGCATCTAGTCAAATAAGATGACCCATAATCGCCGTGTGTTATGGCTGTTCCTTCTGCCGGGAACGCTGCTGTACTTGTTTTTATTCGTAGGGCCGACATTAACCGGATTGTTTTACTCGTTTACAGATTGGGACGGCGTATCGCCGTCCTATCAGCTTGTCGGGTTGAACAATTATGCCAAAACGCTGCATAACATCGTCTTCCAGAAAGCGCTCTGGAACAATACGAAATTCATGCTGACGGTTGTGATCGTGCAAACGCTGGTGTCCTTGGCACTAGCCATGCTGCTCGTGAAAAATAGTAAGATACACGTGCTCCTGCGCGCGCTTTACTTTTTCCCGACCATCCTCTCGTCAGTGGCGGTGGGGTTGATTTGGTCGTTTATGTACGATCCTTCCTTGGGATTGATTAATACCTTGCTCAACCAAACAGGGCTTGGGGCATGGGGCCAAAATTGGATTGGCGGCGTCAAAATCGCGCTCTACGCCATAGCCGGCGTTCAAGTCTGGGCGCATGCCGGGCAAATGATGATTGTATTTATTGCTGGCTTACACGCGATTCCGGAAGAGTTATATGAGGCGGCGAAAATAGATGGGGGCACCAGGTGGCAAGTGTTCCGCAAAGTAACCTGGCCGTTGTTGGCTCCGTCAGCGACGATTGTTGTTGCTTATACGACGATTCAGTCGTTTAAAGCTTTCGATCTAATCTTTACCATGACGGACGGCGGCCCCAACTATGCGACCGAAATTTTGACCACTTACATTTATCACACGGCTTTTGCTAACTACTCGTTTGGCATGGCTTCAGCAGGTTCTGTTTTGTTCCTTATTTTGTTGTCTATTTTGACGGTCCTGCAGTTCAAAGCGCTGCGTGCAGATCGTGTTTCGTATTAATCCAAAAGAGGTTGACCAATATGGGAATGAAATGGTTTGGTCGCGTTGTGCTGCTGCTGTATGCAGTCATTATTGCAGCGCCTTTATATTTTGTATTTATTTCGTCGATTAAGTCGACGCAGCATTTTTTTGCTTCACCGCTGGGTTGGCCGAAGCCGTTCACAGTGTCTAACTTTACGTCCATGTTCAAAGGCCAGACGATTATCAAGTATTTTTGGAATAGTGTAGAAGTGACGTTAGGCACGGTATTGATTGAGCTGCTGCTGGGCAGCTTGATCGCCTATGCGATTTTTCGATTGGGTGGCAGACTCGCAACGATATTGTTTGCTTTGTTCCTTGCAGGACTCATCGTCCCGTCTCAGGTGAACATGCTGCCCATCTATTCGCTCACGCACAAACTTGGCTGGTCGGACAGCTTATACGGCTTAATACTTGTATCTGTTGCCATGCTGATGCCTTTGACAGTCTTCATGCTGAAAGGTTTCATGCAGGTATTGAGCAAAGAAATTCTGGAAGCCGGCAGCATCGATGGGGCCGGCGAGTGGACATTGTACTCGCGCATTGCCCTGCCTTTGTCGGCGCCTTCACTGGCCGCTACGGCAACCTTTTTGTTCGTCATGGTATGGAATGACCTGCTCATTCCGATGCTGCTCATCAACAGTAAGTCGAAGCTCACGCTTCCACTTGCTATGCTGCAGTTTCGAGGGGAATACGTGACGGATTACCCGATGTTGTTAACGGGTGTAGTGATTACGGCGGCGCCGATGGTTGTGTTGTTTTTGTTCCTGCAGCGTTATTTTGTAGCTGGCGTGATGGCGGGGTCATTGAAGGGGTAAGTAGATGGCAACCGTTAGTTTTCGCCTAGCCCAGGCTGTGCAGTTGAAAGAGATGCGGGCTGTCATTGGAGGAAATCCAACGAGAAGAGAAGATATGAGGTGCTTGAGTCATTTTCGTTGGAGTAAATCCAATGGCAGTCCGATATTTAAGCCAAATAGCACGTTTTTTCCCGAGGCCATTGGAATTCGTCCACGAGAAGGCAATATTTCGCCCTGAAAAGGGTGTTCATCTTGGATTTCATCCAATGAGAACTCAAAGGCACAGATTTTTCATATCAGTTTGGAGCCAGTCAAAGCATGATGCTTGACTGTTTTTTGCTATTCTGTGCTTTCTTATGTTACAGTTAGAAGTGAGGTGATCGACGATGTTTAAATTGGGTATTTTGGACCAATCACAAATAGGGGAAGGCCGCACCGCGGCAAGTGCGCTGGCCGAAACGACGGAGTTGGCGCAAGAAGCGGATAAATTAGGGTATTCGCGGTATTGGGTTTCGGAGCACCATGCGTCACAAGCGCTTGCGCACTCAAGTCCGGAGGTGCTTATTGCACATTTGGCTGCCAAAACGAATCGCATCCGGTTAGGATCTGGCGGCATCATGCTGCCTCATTACAGTGCTTATAAGGTGGCGGAGAACTTCCGGTTGCTGGAGGCCCTTCATCCGGGGCGGATTGATGTTGGTCTTGGCCGCGCACCAGGCGGAATGCCGATATCCACGCGCGCTCTGCAAGAGGGGAAATATACTAGCGTAGATCAATACCCGCAGCAAGTTGCTGATCTAACGGGCTATTTATATGACTCGCTGCCGCAGAGCCACCGTTTTGCGGCTCTGCATGCCTCGCCAATCATTGAGACAGCCCCGGAAATTTGGCTGTTAGGTTCTTCCTATGACAGTGCCCGAATAGCAGCTGATCAAGGGGCTGCTTTTGGTTTTGCGCAATTTTTTGGCAATGCAGATTGCGAGCAGGCTTTGCGGATTTATCGTGAGAACTTTAAACCGTCGATTCTGAATGAGCGAGCACACTCGCTTGCAGCGATTATGGTGATTTGCGCGGATACGGAAGAAGAGGCCAAACGTCTGGCTTCGAGCTCGGATTTATTTTTCCTCTCCCTAGGCCGTGGCGCACTGCTACCATCGTTTCCTTCGGCTGAGACAGCAACAAATTATCCTTATACACCGGGGGATCTGGCCCTGATCCAAGACCGCCAACATAAGCGGATCGTGGGTACACCAGAGCAAGTGAAAGCCCAAATGATCAAACTTAATGAAGCATATCAAGCAGATGAATTAATGGTGGTTTCACCCATTCATGATGTGGCAGCGAGAATCCATTCCTACAGGCTTTTAGCTGAAGTATTTGGCATGCAGGGCTGATCTTGTTAAGTACCTCTGGGCGTAATCCGCTAATAAAAATTTGCGTTTTTCTGCTCTTGCCCTTACACTTAAACAAAAAATGGAGTGGTGAGATGAGCAAGAACAGAGTTTGGAATAAAGGTAAGCGCAATGGGGGCGGCGGACCGGCACCTGGAACGGGTTATAAAGAGAAGTTGGCCGAGGCTGCGAGAGCAGAAGGTAAAAATCCGGAGATTGACTACAATAATCCGATTAATCAAGTGCGGCCAATGAAACGCGACAATTGGGTCGAACGGCCTGTTCGCGTCGTACGGGAGCAACCTAAAACATAAATAAAAAACCTATTCGATCTTCTGAAGATCGGAATAGGTTTTTTTAGTTTGTTTTAAGACATAAGACTTCTAACATAATGGAAGGCATCGTTCATCGTTTCATCGGTAAGCTGCTCTAATGAGATGTCAACGCCCGGCTTTGCACGATGAAGCTTTTCCAGAAATGATTTGGTTTGGAAAATGCCTTCGCCCGAACGGACAGACTTCAGATTGCCGTCTTGTACGATAACATCCTTCAGATGTGCCAGAACAATGCGATCACCGAAAGCTGCAAATGCCTCATCCAGGAATGCCTCTTGTGCATGAATGGCCGTTGGAGGAAGCAAATTTACGGGATCAAAGACCACTCCTAAATTGCTCGATGGGACTTCTTCCAGAATACGCACCATTTTCTCCGTACTGGATAATGTGTGTGTGAATACGGGCTCAAGACCAATATGAACACCCCAACGCTCCGCTTCTTCCGCTAATTCCTCAACGGTTTGTTTAAAAAGTTCCCAACCGATGGCTTCATAACGCTCGGGATCCTGCGTGAGATAAGTCGTCAAATCCGCCGTTTCCGTTGCCACGATGGACGTTCCGAGATCTCTGGCATAACGCAGATGCTCCTTAAATCTGTTGATCTCATGGCGACGCTGCTGTGGATCTGGATGAATCGGATTGATGTAGCAGCCGAGTACGCCGATACGGATACCAGCGCGCTGGAACTGTTCGCCAATATGATTGGCGAGTCCAGGGCTGAGCTTTCCCAAACTTGTGTCGATATCGCTGATGGCTTTGCTTAGAGCCAACTGCACGAAGTCAACGCCTCGGCCGCGCAGTTTCTCTGTTAATTGATTCAGTGGAAGATGACCGACAGTGTGAGCTAGCGTCCCGATGCCCATCTATCTCGCCATCCATCCGCCGTCCACGCATAATACGTGTCCGTTCATATAATCCGAAGCATTGGAGGACAAGAACACAACAGGTCCTTTGAGATCTTCAGGGGAGCCCCAACGGCCAGCAGGAATACGCTCTGTAATCGATTGTGTGCGCTTCTCATCTTTCAGGATTGGCGCGGTATTGTTTGTTGTCATATAGCCAGGTGCGATGGCATTGACTTGAATGCCTTTGCCGGCCCATTCGTTCGCTAATGCTTTCGTAACACCTGCAATCGCATGTTTACTAGCTGTGTAGCCAGGCACGTTAATGCCGCCTTGATAAGTCAGCATAGAAGCAATGTTGACGATTTTACCGCTGCCGCGCTCGATCATGTGACGGCCGATCAGCTGGCACAGGAAGAATGCGGAGTTCAAGTTAAGGTCGATGACATCGTGCCAGTCTTCACGGGAATGGTCAACAGCCGGTGTACGACGAATGATTCCCGCGTTGTTCACAAGAATATCGATGCCGCCATAAATGCCGACAGCTCGGTTGACGACATCCTCCAGGATGTCTTCGTTGCTTAAATCAGCTGCGATCAGCTCCGCTTTACCGCCTAATACGCGAATCGCTTCAACGGTTTGCACGCTTTCGGAAGAAGAGACAGCAATAACGTTGGCGCCTGCTTCAGCAAGCCCGATGGCCATTGCTTGACCCAGACCGCCGGAAGCTCCGGTTACGAAAGCTGTTTTTCCTGCTAAGTTAAAAAGTGTCATGAAACATACTCCTTTTCACTAATGAGTGACGATTTGGATGCCTGCATCACGGTATTGTTTGGCCGTTTCTGCGGGCAGGTTACTGTCGGTAATAATCAGGGCAACCTCTGACAAAGAAGCAAAAGTGCGCAGGGCGCATTGGCCGAACTTGTAGTGATCGGCAACGCCATAGACGGCTGCGCTGGATGCAATCAATGCACGTTTGTAGTCGGCGTGATCGCTCGTATAAATCGTAAAGCCGTGCTGCAGATGAACGCCGGTTGCAGAAATGAACGATTTCTGAATGTTCAGCGAGCTCACATAAGCAACGGCTTCAGGCCCGGCAAGCATATTCCGCGTTCGGTACCCGCCAGGAACAACAAGCCGGATTTCTTCCTTATGAACAAGCTCGGAAATAATGTATAAATCATTGGTCACGACAGTAAGCGGCTGATTGTCCAGCCGCCTAGCAATCTCAAGAGTTGTGCTGCCGCCGTCGAGGGCAATGATGTCTCGAGGCTGAATGTAGCGAAGGGCAATCGTCGCGATTTCCGATTTTTGATCGGCATGTTTGACGATCGGCTCCTTCGCCGAAAGAATGCCAAGCTGATCGCTTTGAGCGAGCATAGCGCCGCCATGAATGCGGACGAGCAGCCCTTTTTCCTCCAGCTTGGCCAAATCTTCACGAATTGTTTTACCTGTTACGTCCAGTCGTTCACTAAGTTCGTTAACCGTGACTTCTTTCTGAGCCAGGAGTATTTCCATTATGGTTTCGTATCTGCGTAAAGGGTTCATCGATGATCATCACTTTCCAAAAGAGAGATTACCGATTATTTTAAATCTTTCATAGCCACGGCGTCCATATCGTCGAACATTTGATTTTCGCCAGCCATGCCCCAGATGAATGTATAGTTATTAGTGCCTACGCCGCTGTGAATGGACCAGCTTGGGGAAATGATCGCTTGCTCATTGCGCATAACTACGTGACGCGTTTGTTGCGGCTCGCCCATCATGTGGAAAACAACCGCATCTTCCGGCATGTCGAAGTAGAAGTAAACTTCAGAACGGCGGTTATGTGTGTGTGAAGGCATTGTGTTCCACATGTTACCCGGTTTAAGAAGGGTCATACCCATAACTAGTTGACAGCTTTGAATGCCATCCAAGTGGATATATTTGTAGATTGTACGCTCATTGGATGTATTGATGCTGCCCAGATGTGCTGGAGTCGCTTCGCTAATTGCCGCTTTTACCGTTGGGTATGTTTTGTGAGCAGGTGTTGAGTTGAAGTAATATTTAGCCGGATCAGCCGCATTTTCGCTGGCAAAAGTGATGTCTTTCGAACCTAGTCCGATGTAGATGCAATCTTTGGAATCCATGTTGTAAACGGTACCGTCAACCGTAATCGTCCCGCGTCCGCCAACGTTAATGATACCGATTTCGCGACGTTCCAAGAAATAATCAGCCGCCATTTCTTTCTTATCGGCTTGCAGCTGCAGGGAACCTGTAATCGGAAGAACACCGCCGATGATAAAACGGTCAACGTGGGAGTAAACTAGTTTAATCTCGTTAGGAACAAACAAAGCGTTGATTTGAAACTCGGATTGCAAGCGCTCTGTGTCAAATTGTTTAACTTCATTCGGGTGTGATGCGTAACGGATATCCATGTGATAATCGCTCCTTGGTTTGGTTTATTTGTGTTGATATGGGTTCATATAGGTTTAATTTACTCCAATCAGCCAGATTAAGCAAGTGTTTTCGGAGGAGGTTACAAATCGTTCCATTGAAGTGAATAAAGGAGCAAGATTAAGGAAAAAACAACCCTACAGGAGGTTATGTCTATGGATAAAAGTCATTATTTCGACCACGTCTGCAACGATACGATCCCGACCAAGCCGGAGGAAGAAAGTACGACGCCAACCGATTTGGTCAGTGACGCGGTCGAGGAAATTATGGACAATATCAAAAGCGCCTTCTCGACGAACGAGCGGGATTAAGAAAAAGAACGAAGCAGGTTGCTGCTTCGTTCTTTTTTTGGTTCACGGTGGGGAGGCTTGCCTCTCTCAAACACACTTTGCGGCTGAGCCGCAGAGGGGAACTACAGGGCGCTATTTCTGCGAAAAGCGCCTTTTTTATAAGGAAGGGGAACTACGGTCCGCTATTTCAAGGTATTTGGCGGAAATCCCGCCTAAAACTGTGAAATAGAGCCCTGTAGTTCCCCAGCAACAATACTATCGCCGCTTTTCTGCGAAATAGCGGCTTGTCGTTCCTCTAAGGTGGCGGTATCAGCGACCTTAGCTCTTTTCTTGAGGTTGCACGCCTCCAGTATGCTTAACTTGAGCGCTCATTTCATCAGCGCGCACACGCTCAACCCCTCCAAAAGTCGCACATTGTTCGCTCTTAAACTAGCATAAACAACAGAGGGGGCAATTGCCCCTCTCAAACACCCCTTGCGGCTAAGCCCAGCCGCAGATGGGAACTACAGGGCGCTATTTCTACGAAATGCGCCTTTTTTATAAGGAAGGGGAACTACGGTCCGCTATTTCAAGGTATTTGGCGGAAATTCCGCCTGAAACATTGAAATAGAGCCCTGTAGTTCCCCAGCACAATACTATCGCCACTTTTCTGCGAAATAGCGGCTTGTAGTTCCTCTAAGGTGGCGGTGTCAGCCACCTTAGCGCTCTTCTTGAGGCTGCACGCCTCCACAAGCTCAACCCAGGTCTCCTCACTTCTCGTCGTTCCTTATCCTGCCTTCTCACTTCTCCTCGTTTCCTCATCCGCCTCCTTCACCCTCCGCTAGACATCCGCCACTGCAAAGGCGTCATCCCAATGATGCGCTTAAAAACGGTGGCAAAATGCTGGGAGGAGGCGTAGCCAAGCGAATTTGCGATCTCGGTAATGGTCGCGCTGCTCTCTGCGAGCAAGCTGCAAGCTTTTTTGATGCGCATCCGTTCGATATAACTCATGGGAGGCAGTCCCGTGTACGACTGAAAAGTCCGAAAAAAGTGGGAGGGACTGACCCGGACCATGCCCGCCAATTCTTCCACATCCGGCCGCCATTCAGGCTCATCCTCGATGCGGCGGAGCAGCAGGTCGAATTGGCTGGCCAGGTCGTCCGCAAGCGAAAACATACGCTCATTCGCCTGCACGATGGCAAGTAGCAGCCCCATAACCGCTTGGCGTACGGCGGTAGAACGCATCGGGCTGTTGCTGTTTATTGCATCGCCTAGCTGCCTGAAGCCTTGAATGGCTTGCAGGCCGATATGGCGAACTCGCGGGAGCATCTGCAAAGCGCTAGCGATGTTTTCGCTTTCTCCCAAAGGGAGTCGGAGCCAATCTTCCGTATGGGGAGGCGTGACGATGAACCACCAAAACCGACTCGGTTCTATGACATTGAAACCACCGCGATGCAGCTCGCCAGGGCAAGTGTGAAAGACATCGCCAGCTTTGGTTTCATAGACTTGTCCGTCCAGCTCCCAGCTCGCTTTCCCGCGTTCTACCAGTACAAATTCATAGCCGTCATGTTGATGGTAGGAGAGGGGGAGCGCCGATTTGATTTCATCGAAGCCGAAAAGGACCAACTCCGGAACATCAGGAATCGATGCTTGTAACTCGGCATCATAGGTCCAGCGGGGACTTTGTTTGGCAACCACAGGCAAGCCTCCTTTTTCGAACATGTTCTTATTTATCTTCTATGTTTCTCATACTACTCAGCAGGTCTATGAACGTCAATAACCCGCAGAACCCGTATGATGAAAGCAAGACGAAGAAGGAGGCATGTTACTATGACTATGCAAGCAGAAAGAACTTACAAAATTACTACGCAGGATAAGGAAATATTCGATCGGGACGGCTATTGGATTTCACCGAAATTGCTGGATGATGGACAGATTGAACGACTTCGTGAGGCGCACGAACGCATTTGGAGCGGTAATTATGATGGGGACGGGCTGCCGATGAACCATTATCGGCCAACTTCCAACCCGGACGCCTTGCGCAAGCTGGACAACGGTTGGTGGATTAATGATGAGGTTCGCCGCACCGTCACGGATCCGTTGATCGGGGAGCTGGCGGCAGACTTGCTGCAAACAGATGAAGTTCGACTGTGGCATGATCAGGTCATCTATAAGCCGGGTGTCGGTGACAAAGTGACGGCGGTAGGCAATGTGGGTTGGCATCAGGATTATGGCTACTGGCAGTGTTCCAGCAATCCCAACATGGTGACTGTCTGGATTGCTCTTCAGGACACGGACCTGACCAATGGCGGGATGAAGACGATCGTCGGTTCGCATAAATGGGGGCTGATTCCGGATAGCGACACGTTCTTCAATCCCAACATGGAAGAGCTTAGGGACAAATACGCCGCCGGGCGTGATTGGGTGGAAGAGCCCTGCATTTTGAAGGCAGGGCAGGCTAGCTTTCATCACGGACTAACGTTCCACGGGTCCGGTGCGAATACAACGGCGGAGCCTCGTTTGTCAATCGTAGCGCACTTGATGCCGGGTGGCACAAGCTATCGAGCAGGCGTTCAGCGGCATGACAATATCCGACTGTTGGGGCCGCGCCCGCAGCAGGGGCAGCTTTTTGCGAACGACTATTTTCCGGTTTTGTTCCAAAGATAAGTCAGCCTCGTAACGCTACATCTTTGAAAACTCGATCCATCACGTTGCATAAAAGAGTCATCATCTCGTCGATTTCGGCTTTCGATACAATCAAAGCGGGTATCAACCGGATGGTACTCGGACCGGACGAGTTAATCAGCAAGCCGGCTTGCAGGCAAGCGGCTGCCAGTTCGGCGCCACGCGGCTCGGGAAGATCAAAAGCTAGTAATAATCCTTTTCCGCGGATATCGGTCACACCGTATTGCTCCTTAATACCATGCAGCTTTTGCAGCAAATAAGCTCCTTGCTCTGCGGCTTGCTGAGGAAGCTTACGCTCAAGCACTTCGCCTACGACAGCAAGGCCAACGGCCATGGCAAGCGGTTGCCCGGTATAGGTGCCGCCTTGGTCGCCTGCTTCAAAAAGATTATACGCTTCTTTCGTAAGCATCGCCGATAACGGAAATCCGCCGCCGATCCCTTTGGCGAGTGTGAGCACATCAGGCATTACGCCGTAATGTTCGTAGGCGAACATGGTTCCAGTCCTGCCAATTCCGGTTTGCACTTCATCGAACATGAGCAAAATCCCCTGCTCATCGCATAGGGTGCGGAGTGCTTGAATATAGGCGGGATCAGTTTCATACACACCGCCTTCACCTTGGATGAGCTCAATGAATATAGCGCAGGTACGGGGAGTAATCGCTTGCTTCATGGCTTCAATATTATTAAAAGGCACTTTCACAAAGCCGGGCAGTTGCGGAGCAAACATGTGCTCCCAGCCGGCTTTTCCTGTTGCCGCCGTAGTCGCCAACGAACGCCCGTGGAAGCTGCGCTTCGCTGTAATAATTTCGTAAGCGCCATTTTTACGGACAGCGCCGTATTTACGGGCAAGTTTAATCGCACTTTCATTGGCTTCCGCACCTGTGCTGCCAAAAAATACGCGCTCCAATCCCGATAGTCCCGTCAGCAGGCGGGCAAATTCAACCATCGGCTTATTAAAAAAGCCAGGACTGGCATTAACAAGCTTTCCAGACTGCTCCAGCAGCGCATCGCTGATGACTTTAGGCGAATGGCCTAAACTGGTAACCGCCCACCCCCCGACAAAATCCAAATATTTGTTCCCGTTCGTATCCCAGAGATACATCCCTTCGCCGCGTTCCATAACGACCTGAGGTCGGTTTGCAACGAATAGAATAGAGGCATTAGCCTCAGCCAATAATTCATCTGTGTATGATTTTTCCTTGTCCACATAGACACATCCTTTATAATAAAAATAAGAAATAATGAATAATTATACACGATTATGTATTTTTATTCAATAAAATAATTAGCATGGTTATCCATTTTTATTTGGTCAGGGCACGCCCTTAGCAGAGGCCTACGCATTTGGCTGCCTGACGATTTTCTTTTTATGAATAGGGGGTTACAATGACGATAGGAATGACAACGTTTTGTGGAAGGGAAAGATGACGTTTATGCCTGATAACGAATCGTTATTTCCGGCTCTCTTAATGGAATCGAACGGTCACCCGCATGTAATGGCGTATTATTTTAAACAATGGCAAGGCTTTGAAATGCCCTTTCATCGTCATGATGCCACTGAAATTATGTATACAATTCAAGGCTTTTGCGAAATTGAGGTTCAAACTGAGCCGGCACATACCGAGAAGGTCGCGCTCAAAAAAGGCGAGTTTATGATTATAAATGCCAACGTCCCCCATCGTTTGCTGGTCGATGCAGCTAATCCATGCAGAATGCTCAATGTAGAATTTCGTTTTACTCCGAATAAAGGGGTATTCCCCTCGATTCAGCAATTGGCTGCCGAAGATGACCTGCTGATCGCCTTATTGGCGTCGGAAGCTCCCTATTTGGTGCTGCGGGATGGAGATGAAGTCTACCATATTATGAAAAGCTTGGTGCTTGAGCTGGATAAAGCTGCGAATAAAAGCGACTTGATGGTTCAACTTTTGATCACACAACTACTGATTCGTATTGCACGGCTTTGGCGTGAAACGGTTAATAGCGGAGAGGCGCAGAGTGAAAGATATGTCAAGATTTCGATGGAGTATTTGCATCAGAACTATGACCGTGATATTCAAGTGAAGGATATTGCCGGGGCTGTTAATTTGCATCCAGGGTATTTGCAGCGGATTTTCAAATCCTTGACTGGACAGACCTTAATGGCTTATTTAACCGGCATTCGGATGGAAAAGGCCAAGATGCTGCTCCTTGAAACCGATGTGCCGATTTCCGATATTTGTGAGTACATCGGTGTTGGAAGCCGGCAGTATTTTCATATGCTTTTCAAAGATTATACGGGTCTGACCCCCACCGATTTTCGTAAATCCATGTATGCGGAGAAACGAAACTATCCGAAAGAAGTTAGGATTTTTGACAAAAGTGAGACGAGGAAGTTAGAAATTTGATAACGGTTTCTCTTTCGTGCTTGATACAATGTGAAAGGTAGAGAACACGATAGAGAGGGCGATAAACATGTCATTTAAAGTGGCTTTTATTGGAGCAGGAAGTATTGGTTTTACACGCGGATTACTAAGGGATTTATTATCAGTTCCTGAGTTTAAAGATATTCAGGTCGCTTTTACAGACATTAACCAGCACAATTTGGATATGGTGACCGAGCTGTGCCAAAGAGACATTGTGGAGAATGGTCTGAACATTAAAATTCAAGCAAGCACGGATCGCAGGGAAGCTTTGAAAGACGCAAAATACGTGTTATGTACGATTCGCGTCGGGGGTCTGGAAGCTTTTGCAACGGATGTTGATATCCCGCTCAAATATGGTGTTGACCAGTGCGTCGGGGATACGTTGTGCGCTGGAGGCATTATGTACGGCCAGCGCGGGATCTCAGAAATGCTGCGTATTTGCGGAGACATTCGCGATGTAGCTTCGCCGGATGTGCTGCTGTTAAATTATGCGAATCCGATGGCGATGCTGACATGGGCTTGTAATACGTACGGCGGCGTACGGACAATCGGGTTATGTCACGGCGTGCAGCACGGCCATCGTCAAATTGCTGACGTGTACGGTTTGAAGAAAGAAGAAGTCGATATTATCTGTGCAGGAATTAATCATCAAACTTGGTATGTACAGGCCCGCCACCAAGGCAAGGATCTGACGCAAGGCCTGCTGGAAGCGTTCGAGAACCATCCGGAATATGCCCGCACGGAGAAAGTGCGCATCGACATGCTTCGTCGCTTCGGCTACTACAGCACAGAATCCAACGGCCATCTTAGCGAGTATGTGCCCTGGTACCGGAAACGCGCTAGTGAAATCCAGGATTGGATCGATCTGGGGAGCTGGATTAACGGTGAAACGGGCGGTTACTTGCGCGTATGTACGGAAGGGCGGAACTGGTTTGAGACGGATTTTCCGAACTGGATGAAGGATAAGGCAATGGTTTACACAGCGGAGAAGCGTAGTGAAGAGCACGGTTCCTATATCATCGAGGGCCTTGAAACCGGCCGTGTGTATCGCGGACATTTCAACCTGGTGAATAACGGCGTCATCTCGAATCTGCCAAATGATGCGATCATTGAAGCACCGGGTTATGTGGATGGCAACGGGATTTCGATGCCGCATGTAGGAAATCTGCCATTAGGCCCTGCTGCCGTATGTAATGTCAGCATTTCTGTACAGCGTCTGGCTGTAGAAGCGGCTGTGCATGGGGACGATAAACTGCTTCGTCAAGCGTTTATGATGGATCCTCTCGTTGGAGCTGTCTGCAATCCGAAAGAAATTTGGCAAATGGTGGATGAGATGTTGGTTGCCCAAGAGAAATGGCTGCCGCAGTACGGATCTGCCATTGAAGAAGCCAAAAACCGCCTTGCCGCTGGCAATCTCATTCCTACCCGTGATTATGAAGGCGCAGCGCGCTTGAAGGTGAAAACAGTGGAAGAAATGAAGCAGGACCGGCAAGCTGCAAACAAAAATGCAGGCGAAGCAGACAAAGGGAAAGACCGTGCGGCTGTTTCATCCTAATAGAAACGCAATGTTCGTTTATTTTCAAGTATGTTCATTTTGGTTCTTTTGGGTTATAATTAGTTTTGTAAGTGAAGGGCCGCTTGCGGCCCTTTTTTATTTTTCTAGGATCGTTCAAATGGGAGAGGGGAAAGTTAGATGTCGAATATTGGCGTATGGGAACCGGCTGAGCCGGGCGTGAAACGCTGCATTTTGAAAGCTGAAGTCGGGTTAATGATGATGGAGGTTCACTTTGAGCCAGGAGCCGTAGGATATCAGCACAGTCACGTGCATGAACAAATGTCCTATTGCCTAAAAGGCAAAATTGAGTTTACGATAGATGGTGTTGTGACGGTCATCGAACAAGGACAAACGGTTTACATACCTAGCGGAGCGCAGCATGGCGTAACAGCTTTGGAAGCATCTGCTTTACTGGATGTATTTACACCGATTCGTGAAGATCTTGTGAAACGTTAACCAGTTGCTCTTGCAACTGGTTTTCTTTCTTTTAATGTGAATGCGTTTACATTGATGTGCGGGAGGAGGCAATTATGGGTAGAAAAAGCCGCCGGGCTTGGACGTGGTTTTATAGGAGTCTATTTTTGCGCGATCGACCGTTGACCGTCAAACTACTCGTATATTCTGCTATGTTGGTCGTAATTCCGCTGGTTATTGTTGGGCTCATCTCGTATCAGAAATCTTCGGAAGTGCTGCGCGAGGAAGCGAGTTTAAGCAACGAACAAATCATTGAGCAGGTAAAGCTGCATATCGAATATTACATTCGGGATTTCGAAATCGACTCCATCCGAATGCAAAATCATCCCTCCATGCAGCAGTTTCTTCGTATGACGAGTGAGCAGGAAGTGCGGGATTCGGGCATTCGCGAGCCGATGATGCAGCTTCTGAAAGATACGGCGTACTCCCGCTCGGACATTTCCCGGATCATGCTGATTATGGAAAATCAAACGGTACTCGATACGAGTATGGACAAAAATGTGACACCGGCGCTGCAGCTTATCGAGGAGCCATGGTTTGCCAGTGTGCCATCCAACAGCGACATTATGCTCATTATCCGTCCGCCTTCGGAGCGCTATGAGCTGGAAGATGTGCCTGTCCTCTCCATTGTAAAGCGACTGGTCAGTCCCAATACATTAGAACCTGTGGCCACGCTCATCATGGAAGTAAATTTTAAACGCATTCAAGAAATTGCCGAACGTGTTACGATTGGCAGGACAGGATATTTATCCATTTTAGACCCGAACGGCAGGTATATTTATTCCCCGGAGTATGCGGATATTGGCCACTTGGCGGCGTGGGATCAGCTGGACTATATTTTGCAGCAGGAGAGTGGCTCCTATCAGTCGTTAACCGGCGATAAGCCCTTTTATACGTTTAGTCGATCGTCCTATTTGAATTGGCGTCTGGTAACGACCATCCCTGAGCATGAGTTGACGCACGGAACACAATATATTCGGCAGACCATTTGGTGGACGGTAGCTGCGACCCTCGTTATCGCTTATTTAATCGGGATCGGCTTTGCGACAAGCATCGTTCGGCCGGTGCGGGCTCTGCAATATTTTATGAAACGGGTAAAAGAAGGAGATTTTCAAGCTCGGGTGGACATCGAATCTAAGGATGAGATCGGGCAGCTGACGAATGATTTTAATAAAATGGTGGAAAAACTGCAAATCTTACTCGATGAGATTTATTACTCCCAGCTGCGGGAGAAGGATCTTCAGCTTCGCCAGAAGGAAACCGAGCTTAAGGTGCTCCAATCCCAAGTGAATCCTCACTTTCTTATGAATGCTTTGGAAACGGTGCGGGGGATGGCCCTGGAAAAAGATATGACCGACATTTCCGTGTTAGTCGCCTCCTTGGCGAGGCTGCTGCGCTACAATTTGAATCATGCGGGTGCTACGAGCTCTGTGCAGCAGGAAATTCATATTTGTGAGATGTATTTGCGAATACAGCAGTACCGTTTTGAAGAGAAGCTTAGTTACGAGTTTCAAATCCCGCATTGGGTGGAAAATCAGTTGATTGCGAAGTTTGCGCTGCAGCCCTTAGTGGAAAATTGCGTGATCCACGGCATCGAGACGAGCGACCGTCAGGTTCATATTACGATTTCCGCTAAAAAGGTAGATGAGCAGCAATTCGTCATCGAGATCCAAGATACCGGGACGGGGATTCCGGCAGAAAGGCTGCGTGCTTTACAGCTCGATTTGCTGCAAAAGGATATGGTGGCAGCCGTTTCACAGATAGGAATCGTGAATGTGCACCGGCGTATCGCCTATTTATTCGGAGAGGCTTACGGGTTAGAGCTGGAAAGCCGTGCAGGCGCAGGAACGACCGTTAGCTTGAAATTGCCGCTTGGACTTGGGATGCGGGAAGGAGCGTAGAGACATGTACAAAATCATTCTCGCCGACGATGAAAAATGGGTTCGGGTTGTGCTGCGCAAGGCTGTGGAGCAAACGAAACTTCCCGTTACGATTGTGCAGGAATGCGCCAACGGCCTTGAAGCCTTGGATGCGGTGCAGAAGCATGCGGCGGATCTGGTGATTTCGGATGTGAAAATGCCGATTATGGACGGCATCGGTTTGGCTGAGCAGATGGCGGCGATGACAGCCAATCTGGTGCTTGTGAGCGGTTATGACGATTTTCAATTCGCGCAGAAAGCGATTCGCTATGGCGTCAAAGATTACTTGCTGAAGCCGGTGGAAACGGAGGCAATGGCGGATTGTTTGGAGCGATGGATACAAAGTAGAGCGCTGTTGGCGGCGGGAGGCATGAGTGGTTCGCTCGAAACGGCCGAAATGTCAGTTATCGAGCAAGTACAGCAGTTTGTAGCTGCTAATTTAGCGAAGGATATTACGTTAACCGATGCGGCAGCTTTAGTTCATCTGAATCCCAGCTATTTAAGTCAGTTGTTTAAGCAGCAAACGGGCGGCAAATTTGTTGACTATGTCATTCTCATGAGAATGGAAGAGGCGAAGCGGCTGCTTATCAAAACCTCTCTGCGCGTATCTGAAATCGCCGAGAGGCTGGGGTATGGCGATATTGCCTATTTTAGCAACACGTTTAAAAAGCTGACGGGGAGCTCTCCACTGGAATATCGAAAAAGTGGGGGGAAGCTGCAAGAGCCAAAAGGAACCTGAGCTGATCTCAGGTTCCTTTTGGTTTGTTATTACTTTCTCGCCTTTTCAATAGCTTCCAACGTTTCTTTGTACTCTGCGCGGTACTTCTCGATAACCGGCTTTACTGCGTCCTGCCATGGCTTGAGGTCAGAGACATCGGTGATCGTAACCCCAGCCGCTTTGACTTTGGCCTCGGAGTCTTTCTCGAATTTATCCCATTCGGCTTTTTGCGTTTTGACGGATTCGAGGGCTGCTTTTTTGATCAGCGCTTTGTCGTCATTGCTCAGTTTATCCCAAGCTACTTTGGAGATCAAAAGCACTTCCGGCACACGTTGATGCTGGTCAAGGATGAGATTTTTCGCCTGCTGAAAATGATTGGACGAGAAGTAGCTCGGATAGTTGTTCTCTGCGGCATCGATAACACCTGTTTGCAGGGCGTTGAACACATCTCCGTACGGCATCGGTGTTGCATTCGCTCCGAGTGCATTCATGAGATCGATGTTCACTTTGTTTTGAATCACGCGAATTTTAAGTCCTTTTAGATCGGCAATGCTTTTGATCGGCTTTTTGGAGTAGAAATGACGCGCTCCGGAGCTGTAGTAGGCAAGCCCTTTCATACGCGAGGATTCCAAACTGTCCAGCAGCTTTGTGCCTTGTTCACTCTCTAGAAACTTCCATTGGTGATTGTCATTGTCGAAAATATAAGGCAAACTGAACACTTCATATTGTTTGTTGAAGCCGCCAAGCGCTCCGGTGCTGACGCGAGTGAACTCAATCGCACCCAATTGCACCTGTTCGATAACGGCTTTCTCTTCACCGAGCTGGGAAGCTGGGAAGACGTCGATTTTGATGCGGCCATCGGAGGCTTGATTCACGAGTTCGGCGAATTTTTTATCGCCAAGTGTTGTCGGATAGTCGGCGGGATGTGTTTCAGCCAAGCGAAAAGTCAGTTTCGGACCTTCCGCTTTCTTGGCTGCTGCAGGGCTAGCTGCTCCCGGAGCCGTTGTCGAGCTGCCGGTTGTCGGAGTGCTTCCCCCGCCGCAAGCGACTAGCAGCAAACTTGCACCGAGCATTGTGCTAAGTGCGGTTATATATGATTTTTTCATTTTCATATTGGTGATCCCCTTTTTCATAAAATTAGTTGGTCATTTCATAAGATTTGGCAGCCACATCACAAGGCCAGGGATATAAGTCAGGATCATGAGCACGACGCACATGACATAGAAGAAGGGCATCATGGCTTTGGTGCCTTCCGAAATGGAGATATTGCCGATGGCGGAGCCGACGAATAAAACGGTTCCAACAGGAGGCGTCAGCAATCCGATGCCTAAGTTTAACATCATAATGATGCCGAAGTGAACAGGGTCCATCCCAAGCGCGGTGACGACAGGCAGCAGAATCGGCGTCATGATCAGGATGAGCGGAGCCATATCCATAGGTGCGCCAAGCAAGAGCAGCAACACGTTGATGATCAGCAGAATGATAATGGGGCTGTCGGTGATGCCAAGCATCCAATCCGTCAGCATGCCGGGAACTTTGAGGAAGGCGAGCACATAACTGAAGGTAGCGGAGGCGGCAATGAGGAAAAGCACCATCGCGACAGTTCGGAACGTGCGTTTCAGGATGACCCACATGCGGCTGATCGGAATATCCCGGTATACGAGAAAGGTGAGGATAAAAGCGTACAAACACGCAAGCGCGCCGCTTTCTGTAGCCGTGAACCAGCCGGTGAAAATACCGCCAAGAATGATGACCGCTGTTAAAAGTGAAAGCAGGCCGTCGCGCACAATTTTGGGAATGTCCCGCAGAGGAACGGCTTCGCTTTTGGTATAGCCGCGCTTAATGGCGATAAAATAGCTTGTAATCATAAGCGATACGCAGAGGATCAAGCCGGGAACGATGCCCGCGAGAAAAAGCGAAGCGATCGAGATCCCGCCTCCAGCTGCCAGAGAATAAAGCACGAGATTGTGGCTTGGCGGAACGACGACGCCTTGAATGGCGGCGGAGACGGTGACACCTACGGCATAATCGGTGTCGTAGCCTTTTTTCTTCATCATGGGAATCATGACGGAGCCGATCGAGGAAACATCCGCAATGGCGGAGCCGGAAATGTTCCCGAAGAACATGCAGGCAACGCAGTTGACCATGGCTAAGCCCCCGCGAATACCGCCTACGAGAACTTGGGCGAGATTGATGAGGCGCAAGGCCATCTGGCCTTCGCTCATGATTTGGCCGGCCAGGATGAAGAACGGGATGGTCAGAAGCGAATACGAATTCATCCCTTGAATCATCGTCTGGCCAACGGTAGCCAGTGGCACTTTCAAGTAAAGCAAAGTGAGCAGCGATGAACCGGCTAAAGCTAGCGAGATCGGAAAGCGCAGGATGATCAGGAGGATGAAGACGACGCAAAGAATGAGTATGGCAATGGTCGGATCCATTAATGGTTGCCTCCTTCTTGAAGATTGACATGCCGCTTCGTTTCGATCCCAAACAGTTGCAGCAGTGCATAAGCACAGGTCATAACGCCGGTGATCGGCATGATGACATAGAGTGTGCTGTTCGGTAAGCCGGTGGCCGGCAGCTCGGATTCATTCATCATGACGGTAAAATCCCAGCCATAGAACACCAGATAGATTCCGAAAGCGAGGATGACTAACTCGATCACTTTATCCAGTGCTTTGTTGATGGGCGCTGGAAGCTTGTGCGTGAAGGAATCAATGCCGAGATGAAGCTTTTCTCGAAAGCCAATCGCAATGCCCATGAAAGAGAACCAAATGAGCAGCAGCATGGTCACTTCTTCGGACCAGAAGAAAACGAAATCGAACAGCTTGCGCGTCATCACCTGGACAGTAACGATAATAATCATGCTGAGCAAGCCGATTAGTGCGGCTGATTCGATGAAAGTATCGATGCCTAATGCTATTTTGCGAAGTAACCGCATCGTTAAGCGACCTCCCTTCTTTTATTTTGTAAGTGCTTTCATTTGGGTTGACTTAAGTATAGCGTTCCAGTGTTTGGGCTGGTACACCATTGCTTTTAGGTTTTTTTGTAGTTTTTTTAGGAGATTGGGGGAGGACAAGAAGGGATGAGTTGAGGAGTGGAGTGAGATGAGGAGTGTGTAGAGAAGCGATGGGATGAGTATGAAGTGAAGTAAAGTGAAGTGAGAAGCGGGTTGGGGAGTAGTGTAGGTAAAGTAGTTGTGGTGCAGAGTGAGGAGGGGAATGAGTAGAATAGTGAGCGGAGGGTTGAGGAGTAGAGTGAGTAAACTAGTTGTGGCGCAGAGTGAGGAGGGGAATGAGTAGAGTAGTGAGAGGAGGGTTGAGGAGTAGAGTGAGTAAAGTAGTAGTGGCGCAGAGTGAATAGGGGAATGTGTAGAGTAGCAAGAGGAGGGTTGAGGAGTAGAGTAGTGAGGTGGAGAAATGGCCATGCAGTGGAATAACGGCAATGCTCCTTGGTGCCACACTGCACTATATTGCAGTTTGTACAACCAAATGGGAGTCTATCTGGCTTTTTACTCGTCTATGTTGTAGTTTATACAACCATTTCACATGAAATGGGCACTTATTTGTCATTTCGGGTTCAAATGATTGTATTTTGTGCAATGAAGATGAGATTGCAGCGTAAAAAGCGTCTGTATGTTGTAAAAAATACAACGAGGAGTGGACTTTAATATGTACATCTTGGCGGGAGGTGATGTGCAACGCTAAATAAAGCGGACGTACGGCTCATTACTCACTCGCCTACATCTAATTCTACTCTCCTTTACTTCTACTCAACTGCACTTCTACACTCCTACTCACCTTACTCCAACACCCCAACACCCCAACATCCCAACATCCCAACATCCCAACATCCCAACATCCCAACATCCCAACACCCCAACACCCCAACACCCCAACATCCCTCACCCCATAACCTCACTGGACAAATTCCAATGAAAGCAACCTCTAACAGCGTAAATCCCACTTTTCATTGGACGTATTCCAATGCGAGGACTGATTTTAGCGCTATTTGAGGTGATTTTCACGAGCTCGATTGGATTTCATCCAATCAACCGGCGCATTGTGTGGTGAAATTGCAGTGTTCGTTGGATTTCATCCAACGGAACTGCTGTTCCAGCATGAGATTTCATCAGCAACTGGCTGCTACAGTTCTCTCATATCGGCTGAGTCAGCCATATGAAATGCATCGGGTAGCCTGCATCCTTTTCGCCTGCAGCTCACACGAACTGCAACCCCATATACACGGCCACGCCCCATATCATGCAAGCCGACACTTTATTTAATCTCGCAATAAAACGCCCGCTTGTATCGTGTTTACCAATGAGCCGCCCTGCAAAGGCTAATCCAAAAAACCACAGCCAAGACACGCACACGATGCTGATCATGAACACCCATTTTTCCCCGCCGGCATAGTTCAATGAATTGGTGCCAATAACGCCAATCGTATCCAAAATTGCGTGAGGATTCAGTAAGGAGACGGAAGCCGCGAATAGAATTTGCTTTTTCGGCTGGCGCACCTCCTCCGTTTGTTGGGTAGAAGAACTACTCGGCTTACTGCGCCAAAGCACCCAGCCCATGTAGAGCAGGAAGACGCAGCCAATTCCATATAATGCCGCTTGCAGCCACGAAAAAGTTAGCACGATTAGGGAAACTCCGAATACCGCTGCGAGAATAAGGATGGTATCACAGAGGGAAGCTGTGAGAATAACGGGCAATGCCCCAAGGAAAGTGCGCTGGCTGGCGCCTTGATTAAACACAAAAACATTTTGCACCCCAACCGGTAAAATAAGTCCAAAGCCCAAAACAACCGCATGTAATATCGTTTGAAACAAAATCATCACTCCAATCTAGCTGTCGAATTCTTACTTAGTATAGAGGGATTTTGATATTTGTCTCCGTCCAAATGGATGGCATCGACCCCAACCAAATGATATAGTGGAGCTGTAAGGAAGGAGGAAACGATGGATTGGCGACCTGATTTATCATCTGAAACTCCGTTATATCAACAGATTAAAGATTTTATTATCCATAAAATATCGCTGGGTGAATGGGCGGTGGGGACCAAAATTCCATCGCAGCGGGCTTTGGCTGAGCATTTTGGCGTGAACCGCAGCACAGTGGTCACGGCGATCAGCGATTTGATCGCTGATGGGCTATTGGAGGGCAACACTAAAGGAGGGACGAGAGTTATTAATAACTCTTGGAATCTGTTAACGGCTTCTCCTCCTCCAGACTGGAGCTCGTATGTACAAGCTGGAGCACACTATCCCAACCAGCCGACGATCCAGCACATCAATCGGGCGGAATTTCAAGAAGGTATCATTCGGCTTGGAACCGGGGAGCTTTCGCCGGATTTGCTGCCATCGGAGCGGATGAAGGAGATTTTCGCCGAAAGCTCGACAAATTCGTTCCTCTTAGGATATGAAGAGCCGAAGGGGAATCTTTATTTGCGCAAACAGCTGGCAGCCTACCTGCAAGGCCTTGGCGTGAATACTTCGCCATCGAACATCCTGATTGTCTCCGGGGCGCTGCAAGCTTTACAACTCATTTCAATCGGGCTGCTGCCGCGAGGTTCTTCGATTCTTTTAGAAAAGCCATCTTACTTGTATTCTGTCCATGTTTTTCAGTCGAACCATATTAAGCTTGTAGGGTTACCCATGGATGAGGATGGCCTGCTTACGAACCAGATTGCGCGTCACAAAAAGGGATATAACGCTTCGCTGCTCTACACAATTCCTACTTTTCAAAATCCAACCGGCATTTTGATGCCCGAGGGAAGGCGCCAGATGCTTATGAGTGCTTGCGCGGACGAAGGTCTCCCGATTATTGAGGATGATGCGTATAGAGAGCTATGGTTTGATGAACCGCCTCCTTTACCTCTGAAAGCGAGGGACCCGCATGCACTGGTCCTGTATCTAGGAACACTGTCCAAGACATTAAGTCCAGGGCTTCGCATTGGTTGGGTGGTTGCTCCGGAACCTGTTATCGAACGATTAGCGGATATTAAAATGCAGAATGACTACGGTTCGAGCTCTGTCTCTCAATGGGCTGCAGCGGAGTGGCTGGGAAGAGGGTTGTATCAGGAGCATCTTCTCAAGATCAGAGTACAGCTAAAGTTGAGAAGGGATAGGACAGTGGAGCTGCTCCAAGCTTTTTTCACTGGGATCGCCACTTGGTCAGTTCCGAAGGGAGGCTTCTACATTTGGGTACAGCTTACAGTCGATGTTCCGATGCAAATCCTGTTCGAGCGAGCTTTCAAAGAGGGTGTTTTGTTAAACCCGGGTTCGATTTATAATCGACTTACAGGCAACTATTTGCGTATCTCGTACGCCTATGCCAAGCTGCATGAGCTGGAATGGGGACTTGAGCGAGTAGCGTTTTTAATTCGAGATTTGGTTGGGAAAAAAAGATTGGGAAGGTGAGCGAGGTTTGTCAACGAATGACGCGCAGTTGAATAAGAAAGACGAGCAATCAGACTTGCCTAAGCTTTCAAATCCTGCCCTTCGTGCACTCGCAGGTGCCGGATATCACAGGCTTGAACAACTTAGCAAAACAACCGAGAAAGAGATTATGAAGCTGCATGGCATGGGACCCAAGTCGCTGGATCCTCTTCGCCGTGCACTTGCCGAGAAGGGACTGACATTTGCAGATGAATCTTGAGAGTAATAATCCCAAGCGAACTGCCGCTGAAAAAGCAGTGGAGTATATTCAGGATGGTATGACAGTAGGCTTGGGCACCGGCTCCACAGCTTATTGGGCTATTCAACAAATTGGAAAGCGAGTTCTGAGCGGGCTGCAAATCAAGGCAGTAGCAACTTCCGTACAATCGGAGAATTTGGCTAAAGAGCTAGGAATTCCCTTGATTCCTTTTTCTGAAGTAGAGGAAATAGATGTAACGATTGATGGCGCTGACGAAGTGGACGGTGCGTGGAATCTGGTCAAAGGCGGGGGCGGTGCGCTGCTCCGTGAGAAAATCATCGCTTCATCCAGCAAACAGCTTATTATCGTTGTTGATGAAAGCAAGGTTGTCGACCAGTTGGGGAAATTCCATTTGCCAGTTGAGGTAGTGAAGTTTGCCTATGAGCTTACACGTAACAAGCTTAGCGCGCTTGGATGCGAACCAAAGATGAGAATGATCGATCAGCAGCCTTTTACGACGGATAATGGCAACTATATTCTGGATTGTGATTTTAAGCAGATTAAAAGACCAAGTGAATGTCATGATGCCATTAATCGTATTCCGGGTGTCGTCGATAATGGGTTGTTTATTAAGATGGCTGCAAGAGTCATCGTTGGTTATCAAGACGGATCTGTGGAAGAGCTGAAGCTTGTCTAATAACTAGGAATGGTGGGAGCTGGGAGATGTTGTTGAACAAAGCAGTTTGTGTAACCGGAACGGACAGAGGGATTGGACTTGCAATTACGGAAGCTTTATTGCATCAAGGATACACCGTTTATGCTGGCGGCATTATGGGCAATAACGAGGAGCTGACCAAGCTCGGAGCTCAATTTCCTGATCAACTCCACGTTTTCAAATTGGATGTGGGCTCTGACGAAAGTGTCAAGGAAGCAGCTCGTTATATCAAAAGCAGGTCCAATCAATTGGAGTTTTTGATCAACAACGCCGCCATTCTCGGCGATACGGTGAAAACGATCGAAGATGACCTTGATTTCGAAGAAATTCAGCGAGTGTATAATGTGTCAGCGCTTGGCGCTATTCGCATGGCCAATAGCTTACTTGAGCCGATCATGAATGGCGGCAAGCTGATTGTTAACATATCCTCCGAAGCGGGCAGCATAGCGAACAGCCATCGGGATGCATGGTTCGGGTACTGTATGGCCAAGTCGGCTCTGAACATGGGGTCCACGGTCATTCATAACAAAATTCGCAAAGAAGGCGGGCGCGTCCTGCTGATCCACCCCGGCTGGGTCAAATCATATATGAGTGGCGAATGGAATCCGGCCGGTACCTTTACATCGGAAGAAGCCGCCGCGAATATTTTGGACCGGATTGAGGAAAACAAGGACAAGCTTGCGGCTCTGCCGCTTTATATCGAAGCCGACAGCGGAAAAGAGCTGCCCTGGTAAAGGGAGGAGGAGAAGGACATATGAGCGAGATAAAAGTCATGCTGATCGGCGATAACACGGATGCTCCGTGGCATCCACTGGAGCCTGCCAGGCAGCAGCTTGCGGCCATTCTTGGCGACGAGTTTGCGCTAACCGCTACGGAAGACTATCAAGTCTTGTCGGAGTTGGATTACAACCAGTTTCCTCTGTGTATTTCCTATACGGACTGTTGGAAACGAGACCTGACGCCGCAGCAAACCGCAGGACTACTGCGCTATGTGGCAGGAGGAGGCAGCCTGCTAGTTATCCATAATGGTATTTCACTTCAGCGGAGCTATGAGCTGCTGCAGATGATCGGCGCCAAGTTTACGGGGCATCCTCCTTACCAGCCACTAGCTTATTATGGATCAGCCGCCGAGCATCCTTTACTGGAAGGTGTCGAGAACTTCAACTTGGACGAAGAGCCGTACTTGTTCGAATTTGATCCTTTTACGAAAAAAACGGTATTTATGGAGTTTGAATTTGAAGGAAAACGGTATCCCGCGGCATGGGAGCACGCTTATGGTTTAGGAAAGGTTGTGTATTTGCAGCCAGGACATCATGCTCCTTCTTTCCAACCTGAAGCCTACCGACGACTTGTGTTAAACAGCGCACGTTGGTTGAGCAGGCAGGCGTAGAATAAAGCTGTTTTTCCATATACTCCCTAATGGGGATGTGTGCTACAATAGGCCAAAGAGTCGCTAAAGGAGTGAGGATTTTGGAACATTTCTTATTCAGGCAGTTGACATTCGTTAGAAATCAAGTTCTTCAAGCGGTTGAAGGGATTTCGGAAGAAACAGCGGACCAGATTCCGAATGGATTCCGCAATTCAATTCGTTGGCAGTTGGGACATATTTATGTCGTCATGGAAAGGTACGCTTTTCAATACATGGATCTTCCAGTTCAACTACCACAGGGGTTCAAGGAGCAATTTGAATACAAGACATCTCCTTTAACTACGCCAGCGGACATTGTCGTTCCTACTCTCTCAGAGTTGAAATTTCTCCTTAAAAATCAGATTGAGAGAATTAGCAATGAACTGGGTAACCGGCTGCAAGACAACGTGACGCCTTATACAACTTCGGCAGGGATGAAACTTGAATCCTTAGAGCAGTTCCTCAGCTTTAATTTATATCATGAAGGCATGCATTTTAGTGTTATTAAAATTTACAAGGTATTATTATCCCAATAAATTATTCAACGAAATGAGATTTTGACGAATGGAGGAGATCCTCAAGTGATGAGGTTCAACAAGTTCGCAAGGCCTCCCTGCTAAGACGTAACGTTTCGTTGTTCACGAGCGCCCCCGATCCGGTTGAGTTCATCTACCCAATCAGATTTCGGAGAGGAGCTCCATATGAACAACATAAGGAACATACGCGTGCTGTTTGCGCTTCGCTTTTTTTCCAGTCTCATCCCTGCTTATGTTATTGAGAGATTGTACTGGGAGGAGCGGGGCATGACCATTCAGATGGTCGTGTATACGGAAATTATTTTTGCACTGACCATCGTGCTGCTAGAAGTTCCAACAGGTGTTATAGCGGACAAATGGGGCAGGAAAAAAATGCTCGTTCTAAGCGCTCTGCTAGGCTGCTGCGAGTTTCTGATTCTGATCATTGCGACAGAGTTTTGGCATTTTGCGCTCGTCGTCTTTTTGGCGGGCATCTCTCGTTCAGCAAGCAGCGGATCGGAGAACGCTTTGTTGTATGATACATTAATGCAGCAGGGGAAAGGTTCCCATTTCGAAAAGCTGTTAGGACGATTGAACGCCTGTGATTTGCTCTCGGCTATTCTTGCGGCATTTTGCGGGAGCCTGCTCGCTGGTAAATTCGGTCTTGAGCTGAACTACTGGCTATCGCTTGTCAGTTCGGGCATTGCCCTAATGCTTGCGTTCCTGCTGGTCGAGCCGCAGAAGTGTGCGGAGGGCACGGATGCTGAGAAAGCTGTTCCTTTTAAAACGTATGTCACGGCATCGTTGCGTTTTTTTAGAAAAAATCCCAATGTCTCGCTGGTTATGCTTTCCGGTATGGTTACTGGTGCGTCAATGAGTTATGTGGGAGAATTTTGGCAGTTGTACGCGAGCCGTTTAGGGACGCCTGTCTACTTTTTCGGGGTGCTGTCTTCGGTTATAATGCTTTTGCAGCTGCCTGGCAATCTGCTATCCTATGCGCTTTTGCGGCGATTCAGCTACAAGAGGCTGATTGTCTGTATTACCGCGACGATCGCGGTCGGATTCCTTTGTGTTTCTATTTGCCATGATTCCATCGGGTTGGCAGCCATGTTTATCATCTGCCTGTTCTCTGGCGTCATGCAGCCGCTTGCCTCCGGTTATTTGCATCACCGCATAGAATCAAACACGAGGGCAACCATTGATTCCTTTCAGTCGTTGGGCGAGAATGTGTTGAGCACGTTCGCGGGTCTTGGTTTTGGCTATTTCGCAGCGAGCTATGATGTATTTGGCGGATATGGTTTTATTGCTCTGCTTTGTTTTGCTTCTTTTGTTTGGTTTGTATATGCATCTCGTAGTATCAAACAAATGTAAAAACGAAAAAACGGAAGTCCTCGTGACTTCTTTTTTTTGTTTATTTTTATTTTGATGGGGATGAGCATTGACGGGACAGACTTAGCGCGGTAAAGTAAAAGTAATCGGTTATCCAATAAATGGGGAGAGGGTGTAGCGCATGACCACTAGCGGGAAGTTCGCATGGACATGGACGATTCGGGAGGAAGATTTGGAGGAATACGTCCGAATGCATTTGGCGCCTTGGCCAGAAATTATGGAAGAACACAGCAAAGCAGGGATCAGGGATTACTCCATCTTCCAAAATGGCAATCAATTCTTTTATTGCTTTTTATGCGACGACTTGGAAGCCGCTTTTGCTTACTTGGCTGAGAGCGAGGCTTGCAATCGATGGAATGCAATTACGAGCAAAATGGTCGTAGGCTCCTTCGATTTCCGTGAAGCTGTACCGATTCAACCGATGCGCGAAGTTTTTTATTTGGCATAGTACATAAATTACGAAAAGGCTATCCCGGAAGTCATGAAAATGGCGGAGGGATAGCCATTTTTTATGGACCCAGCAGCCGTTATTCAGCCGAATTCGGCTGAATTTGAGATGCTAACGGACTGAGGCGGCGTTATTATTGGATTTTGTTGCTGTTTTAGGCAAATTCATGGTAGGTAGCGGCACTGGAGTCCGTTAGAAGCTAAAACCCGCACACAAGCAGCGAATAAGGTCATCTCAGTCCGTTAGCCAACAGCTGCTGCTCGCAAGAGAGGCAAGTTGGGCGGCTGAAGTACCAAGAATACCGCCAATAGTAGCCAACTAGTTAACGTGCCATGAACCCCATCAACAGTGCCTCGTCCGTCACTCCCCTCAAGTAGCTAGCTTTCTGTAACGGACCCAGCAGCCGTTATTCAGCCGAATTCGGCTGAATTTGAAGTGCTAACGGACTGAGGCAGCGTTATTATTGGATTTTGTTGCTGTTTTAGGCAAATTCACGGCCAATAACGGCACTGGAGTCCGTTAGAAGCTAAAACCCGTTCAAAAGCAGCAAATAGCGTCATCTCAGTCCGTTAGCCGACAGCTGCTGCTCGCAAGAGGAAAGCTGGCAGGCGCCTTCCCCCTACGAAGTTTTCGCTTGTTGGATGGCGGCTTCGACGTAGGCTCTGAGCGTTTTAATAAAAGTACGCATCGCATATCCGACATACCTGTCACTGCGGTAGATGAGACAAATGTCCTGGGAAGGTGTTGGCTGGCGCAGGCTAACCACTTTTATCTCTTTGTTTGGAAGGGTATCGAGCAGCAGGCGTGGCAGCACACAGGCACCAATTCCGCTCTGCACCATTTGGAGGAGGGAGGATAATGTTGTAGTCACCATATGCGGCTGCAGAGTAAACCCTTTCTCCATGCAGAAGCGGTCAATCAGTTTACGGCATTGATGGTCTGGAGGAAACATGACCATTTTTAAGTCATTCAGCTTGCTCAGTGGGATGAAATTCTCATCGGCAAGGGGATCATTCCTACTTATAGCCAACGAAAATTCTTCGTGAAATAGAGGGATGGAGGTGAGCCTCTCATCGCTGACAGGTCCAATCGTGACGCCAACATCGATGCTGCGGTCCAGTACTTGTTCCGTGACTCTCGTGGTTTCCATCAGTGAGAGCGTAATGGTGGGATAGGTCTGATGGAAACTCAGGAGCAAGGCGTTAAACAGGAGATCCGCATCACCAGGCAAAACACCGATGGATAACGATCCGCCTTGCATCTGCTTCAGATCGGCAATAGCATCGTTCGCTTGCTTCAGATGTCCAAACACAGCAGCACCATGTTCTTGCAGAATGGCTCCTGCTTCTGTGAGGACGATTGTTTTGCCAACTCGATCGAAAAGGAGAACGCCTAATTCTTCCTCCAATCTTCTAATCTGTTGGCTGATGTTGGGAGCGCTCACGCCCATTTTATCGGCGGCTCTCGTGAAATGAAGTTCTTCACAAATCGCCATAAAGTATTGCAGCTGCTTTAACTCCATAGCTCACACTCGCTTTCAAAAACATCGCTGAAGATGGAAGGCATTTTCAATTTAAGAGATTTCTAATCCTTATTGTTGCTTCCTCTTGTTTCTCTGTCAATGCATGATCATTAACTTATACTTAACGTTTCGGTAATTTGTACTGCATTGATGGTACCTCCCGTGAAATCTATACTAAAAGCATACCAAATGCTTCTCACCCAAAAGGAGGAATTCAAATGTCAGAAACCATTATCAGCACGGCAAAAACAGTACGCCAAGTGGTACTTCACAAGGTACAGGGCATCCCGGAAGAACTATTTGATATTCAAGCAGATTCCTACAATAACACGATTCGCTGGAATGTTGGACACATGGTTTATTGGATGGACGCTTATATGAAGATCGGGTTTGCGAAGGATTCGATGATTCCTGAAAGCTATGCTACATTCTTCAATTCCGGGACATCGCCGGCAAGCTGGACCCACATTCCACCATCTAAAGAAGAACTCATCGTCCAGTTATCCGCCCAGCTAAACCAAATAAGCGAGTTATCCCCAGAGAGTCTCGAGGTTACATTCGAAAATCCATTGCCATTTGGACCGCTCACATTTTATAAAGTAGGGGAGTTGCTCAATTTCGGAGTCGTTCACGAAGGGATGCATCTTGCAACCTGCGATTGTTTACTCAAGGTGATTCAAAGTAAAAGCATGCAAGCATAAACAACATAAGCCGGGGCATGGCTCAACCATGCTTCGGTTTTTTTTAAATGAAAAATGAGGTTGCACTAGTAAGCGATGTCATGGATACTTATGGTATGAAATTGACAATTCGATCAATGCCAAAAATATCCAAGAGGTGAACAGCTTGCCATACAAATTTCCGCCTGTTAGTCCTAAGCTTCCTGTTTTCATGCATGGCGCCGATTACAATCCCGATCAATGGCAGCATGATCCGCAGGTGCTTGAAGAAGATATTCGTTTAATGAAGCTTGCCAAATGCAATGTAATGGCTGTCGGCATTTTTGGTTGGACCGCTCTTGAACCGGAAGAAGGGGTGTTTACCTTCGAATGGTTGGACCGCGTGCTGAATACCTTTGCCGAGAATGGCATCTACGCCTGGTTGGCTACCCCAAGCGGGGCAAGGCCGGCATGGATGGCGGAGCAATATCCGGAAGTGCTGCGCGTTGGCGCTAATCGTGTGCGCAATCTTTTTGGTGCACGCCATAACCATTGCTACACCTCCCCTGTTTATCGTGAGAAAGTAACGGAGATGAATCGAAGATTGGCTGAACGCTATTCTCAGCATCCAGTCGTTGTAGGTTGGCATATCTCCAATGAATATAGCGATGATTGTCATTGTGATTATTGCCAAGAGGCATTCCGCGGATGGCTGCAAAGCAAATACGGAACACTTGACGCGTTGAACCAGGCATGGTGGACAAGCTTCTGGAGCCACACGTATACAAGCTGGTCGCAAATCGAATCCCCGGCACCACACGGCGAGAAACTTGTGCATGCCATGAATCTCGATTGGAAACGCTTCGTGACAGACCAGACGGTTGACTTCTGCCGACATGAGATCGCTCCCCTGAAAGCCATCAACGCAGAACTTCCTGTGACAGCTAATCTCATGGACGCTTACGAAGGGTTGAACTACTGGAAGTTCACGGATGTGCTGGACGTAATCTCTTGGGATGCGTATCCAACTTGGCATCATGCCAAGGATCAAAGCAGCTTGGCCGCATGGTTCTCGCTCAATCATGACATGTTCCGATCCCTGCGTGGTGGACAACCGTTTCTGCTGATGGAGAGCACGCCGAGCACCACGAATTGGCAGCCCGTTTCCAAGCTGAAGCGGCCGGGTATGCATCTGCTATCCTCTTTGCAGGCTGTCGCTCACGGCTCGGATTCTGTGCAATATTTCCAGTGGCGCAAAAGCCGTGGCTCCAGCGAGAAGCTTCATGGCGCAGTAGTCGATCATGTCGGTCATGAGCACACACGCGTATTCCGTGATGTTGCAGAGCTAGGCGGTCATCTTGAGCAGCTGACGGAAATTTTGGGTACGACCGTGCCGGCGGAAACTGCCGTCATTTTCGACTGGGAGAACCGTTGGGCCGTGAAAGATTCGCAAGGTCCACGCAATATGGGAATCAACTATGAGCAGACGGTTCTAAGTCATTATCAAGCTTTTTGGGATCAGGGCGTCCCGGTTGATGTCATTGATATGACAGGTGATTTTAGCAAATACAAGCTCGTTGTCGCTCCAATGCTTTATATGGTTCGTCCTGGAGTTGGAGAGAGGATTGAACAATTCGTTGCTGGTGGAGGCACTTTTGTAGCCACGTACTGGTCGGGCGTCGTCGATGAAAACGATTTGTGCTTCCTTGGCGGATTCCCAGGGCCGCTTCGTCAAACGCTTGGTATTTGGTCGGAAGAAATCGACGGGCTTTACGATCAGGATGAAAATCAAATCATCTGCAACGAGGGGAACCCGCTTGAACTAACTGGAGCTTTTAAGGTTCGTGAGCTGTGCGAGCTGATCCACTTGGAAGGGGCTCAGACCCTTGCTGTCTATGGTGAAGATTTCTATGCGGGCATGCCAGCCCTGACCGTTAATCGTTTTGGACAAGGAAAAGCTTACTACATGGCAGCTCGTGCGGAGCAATCGTTCCAGAACAGCTTCTATAAGCAGATTATAAAAGAGGCCAATATCAAGCCAGCTTTACAAACGGAACTGCCTCACCAGGTGACAGCACAAATCCGCACAGATGGGGTGCATGATTTCATTTTCCTGATGAATTTCAGCGACCAAGATCAGACGGTTTTGCTCGATGAACAATCCTATTCCGACATGCTTATTTCGGATGGAACAGCGGAGTCAGGTACCGTCAATTCAAGCATAGTACTTCAATCTTACGGGGTGCGAGTTCTGAAGCGAAGCAGGTCGTAGGCCGATAAATGGGGTGTTGGGATTTATTTCCAGCATCCTTTTTTTATGCAGTTAGAGGGAATGGCGCCCTCCACCGCGAAGAATCAGTGCTACAAGACCTTACACAGAAAGAAAAGTGGTGAACTTTACATGAAAACGGGCTTCCGCCTCTGGTTCGATGAAATTCGTAATATGCGGATTAAAGCGAAGCTGTTTCTGCTTATTACCATTACAATGGCTGTCAGCTCCAGCATTTCACTGGTAGGCTTACAGATCGCCTTTTCGATGTATGATCAGCAAATTTACGAGAAATCGTCGCAAGTTCTGAATCTTTCCTCCACGTTAATTGAAAATGAGTTGAACAAAGTGGAGCGGCTGACGTTCAGCATCATGTCGGATGAGCAAATTCAGCAGCATTTGATTGTGATGAATTCGAATGAATCGGATTATATCCGCATTCAGTCCCGCGCCAAGCTCGTAGACCGGCTGGTCCAGTATATCAACTCGGAGACGTATATTTCAGCCGCGGATATTACTGATGTGATGGGAAATAGCTACTCCAGCGGAAATTTGACAACGCTTTCTCCCGAGCGGAAAGCTCTGATCCAAGAAACTTCGGATCGCGGAGCGGGCAGCTTGGGTTGGGTAAATCCGGATGAGCAGGATTACAGCCTTATTGCAACAAGGCAAATCCGATCTTCGGACAATTTGGAGTTGAAGAAGCTTGGCAGCCTGGTGCTGCATGTCAATTTGGACAAGATGGTGAATCAATATGCGAGGGAAGCTGTAACCCGCGACGGCGAGCTCATTATTGTCTCCAAGGGGACTTTAGTTTATCCGAGGTCTGTGAGCATGAAGTCATTGATTAGTGAAAACAGTCCAGTCGGAGCTTCCGTGAGGGGATTTCGCATTATTGAACAGGATGGCGAGAAATATTTCGTGTCTCACATTCATTCCGATTATTTGGGCTGGACCTATTACAATACGCTGCCGTTTCAAACGATTTTTTATAATCTGACATTGATGAAAAATTGGATGATCGCCGCATTCCTTATTTCTTTCTTTCTGCTCGTTGGTTTCGGGATGGCGGTTGCGCGAAGCGTTACTCGTCCCATTGAAGGCTTAATAAGCAATATGCGGGGGCTGCAAATCGGCGATCTGGAAAATTCGGAGCTTCCGCCAATTGCACCGATTTCGCAGCAGATGGATGAAGTTGGGCTGCTTCAGCGGACGTACCGGATGATGATTGTGCGCATACAGGAATTGATCAAAGAGAACTACACGAAGCAGCTCATTATCAAAGAGACGGAGTTTCGCTCCTTACAAGCGCAGATCAACCCGCATTTTCTGTATAACACATTGGAGTCGATCAATTGGATTTCCAAGATGAATGGGCAGCAGCAAGTTTCGCAAATGGTGGAATCGCTGGGTTATCTGCTTCGTTCATCGATTAGTTTAAAGCAGGATATGATTCCGATTGAAGACGAACTGAAGCTTGTGCAGCATTATATTACGATTCAAAAGGTGCGTTTCGAGGAGCGGTTGGATTTCCGGCTCGACGTTCCGGAAGCTTTGCGAGGTCATTGCATTCCGAAGCTGACGCTGCAGCCTTTGCTCGAAAATGCGATTAAGTATGCGGTCGAGGTCATGCTGGAACCTTGTATCATTCACATTTGGGGGCGGGAGGAAGGCGATGCTGTCTTTCTAATCGTAGAAGATAATGGTCCAGGGATTGATGAGGCTTATTTGGAAAAAATCCTGACAGGGGAGCGCCAATCCAAAGGCACAGGCATCGGCCTGAAAAATATTGACGAACGGATTAAGCTGACGTTTGGCGAAGAGTTCGGTATTCAAGTAGAGAATCGCACGGATGGCGGCGCACGTATTACCATTCGAATTCCGATGACGAAAAGAGGGTAACGACGATGTATAAAGTGTTATTGGTTGATGATGAACGGATGATTCTGGAAGGGATTTCATCCATTGTGGATTGGCAATCGGTTGATACCGAGCTTATAGGAACCGCCCGCAACGGGATTGAGGCTTACGCTTTTGTGTGTGAACACGAGCCGGATATTGTGATCAGTGATATTCGGATGCCTGGCATGGACGGCTTGCAGTTAGTCGCCAAAGTCAAGGAAACACATCCTCATACGCGCTTCATCATGCTTTCGGGTTTTGATGAATTCGAATATGCACAAATTGCGATGCAGCATGGCGTTAAACACTACTTGTTGAAGCCGTGCAACGAGAACAGCATTTTGAAAGCGCTTAGTGAAATTGCTGCCGAGTACAAACAGGAGGAGAGCAAAGAAGGTTTCATTCAGTCGATGAAAGCCAATTTGCAGAAAGTGCTTCCGCATGTCAAAGAGCAATTCTTGAAGGAATTCGTGACGAATAAATCGTATGGCAGCCGCGACTGGGAATATTATCAGGATTTATTCGGACTGCATGTCAGCGGCAGGAAAGTTCGATTGTTGTTATTCCGGCTGGAAGACAAGTTTGAATATGAGCATTTATTTGCTGTGAAAAATATTGCCGAAGATATTCTCGATGAACCGCTCCTGAGCTCTACTATCGCGGAGCAAATTTTGGTCATGATCGAGGATCAGGAAGATATGACACGGCTGCAGGAGCAAATTGAAGAAATTCGGCGTATTTTCATGCTGTATTACAAAATCGATACCACCGCTGCTCTAAGCGAGTCCGGGGAAATCGGGGAAGCCAGAAAATTGTATCTGCAAGCGATAGATTGCTTGAGCCACCGTTTTTATCTGGGTGAAGGCGGCCTTATCACGATGCGCGACATTTTGGGATCTGCGCAGCCGAGTCAAGCCCAGTTTGTTTTTGATGAAGATCGCATTCTATTTCCGATCCGCGCAGGAAACTGGGAAGAAGCTGAAGCTAGTATTGAAGCGTTTCAAGACCTTCTTGTGAACTCCCGATTGGACATTCAGACGACAAAATCGTATGTCATTCAAAGCTTTATTTCCATGACAAGGTTATGTGCAGAACCACAAATGCACCAGTATATGGGGCTTATTGGCCATATTTCACAGATGGAAACACTGCAGGCGAGCATCCAGCTGCTGAAGCAAACCGCTTCTGAAATTACTCACGCCATTTTTGAACAGAACAGAAATAAGCATTCCCAGGTCATTCAGAAGGTGATCGATATTGTGAACGCGGAGCTCTCGAATGCCGAGCTGTCACTCAACTGGGTAGCGCACAAAATGCTGTATATGAACCCGGATTATTTGGGCAAATTGTTCAAAAAAGAGACGGGCGAGCGTTTCTCTAACTACGTTGTCACGGTAAGAATTCGAAAAGCTATGGAGATGATCAAATCGAATGATGATGTCAAAATGTTCGAGTTAGCCGAACAATTGGGCTTCGGCGATAACCCGCAGTATTTTTCACAGGTGTTCAAAAAGATTGCCGGCTGCGCGCCATCCGAGTATAAGAAGCTGACGATGTAGGCCCGTATTCACTGTTTTTTGAACATTTAACGCGGTAAATTAGATTCAATTTTTGCTTCTGCGAGCCCATAATAAGAGATGTGGCGCAGGGTACACAGGAGGACGCTAACAATGAAACGCAGACGTTTACCGGCCATGCTTCTCATTCCATTGATTTTCGCCATCATCGGATGCAGCGCGAAACAACCATCTGCCGATGGAAACCCGAGGAACATGGAGTCTGATAGAAGCACTTCCAAACAAGAAATTAAGCTGCGAATTGCCTGGTGGGGCGGTCAATCCAGACATGACTACACGTTGAAGCTGATTGCCATGTACCAGGAGCTGAATCCTAACGTGAAAATTGATACGGAATATGCCGGCTTTGATGACTTCTGGAAAAAGCTAGCGCCACAAGCTGCGGCCAATCAATTGCCTGATATTATCCAGATGGATATCTCGTATCTAACCCAATATGCAACAAAGGATCAATTAGTAGATTTGTCCGAGCTGACGAATAACGGAACGATCGATGTGCGATCAGCATCACCCGAGACGATTGATTCCGGACGAGTGGACGGGAAGCTGTACGGCATCCCGTTAGGTGTTAATGCGATGGGGACCACCTATGATGCCGCCATGTTGAAGGAGGCGGGGATCTCTGCCATCCCGAAGAACTGGACCTGGTCCGATTTGGAGCAAATCGCCAAGCGGATGAAGGCAAAAGGGAAAGTGCTCGACCATATGCGCTTTGACCAGTTTTTCCCATACTATCTGCGTACGCAAGATCAGCACTATTTTAGTCAGGATGGTACGAGTCTTGGATTTAGCGATCCACGCTATTTTATAGATTACTTCACCATGTACCTAGAGTGGTATGAAGCGGGCTATATGCGCGACTGGGACAAAGAGTCATTGTCCAAGCTGACGCCTGAGGAGAATCCGATTGCGCTAGGGGATGGCTTCATGACGATGGCGTGGTCGAATCAATTCACGTCGCTGCAGGAAGCCGCCAAGAAACCGCTCAGCTTAACCGGACTGCCGGGACCGAACGGGAACCAAGGGCTTTACTTAAAGCCAACGATGTTGTTCTCCATCGCCAAAAGCTCCAAACAAAAGACGGAAGCCGCCAAATTCATCTCATGGTTTTTAAATGATTTGGAGGCTAATAAATTAATCAAAGGCGATCGGGGGATTCCGATTTCCTCGAAGGTCAAGGAAGGCTTAAAGCCAACGCTCTCTGAAGAAGAATTGAAAGTGTACGATTATGTGACTTGGGTGGAGAAGAACAGCAGCCCCATGGATCCTCCTGATCCGATCGGGTCCGCAGAAGTAAGCAAGCTGCTCCGCGATATGCAAGAGCAAATCTTGTTTCGCAAGCTTACGGTGGAAGAGGCCGCTGCCAAATTCATGAGTGAAGCCAATGCCATTTTAGCGAAAAATAAGAAGTAAGTATGGATAGTTTGACACAAGTTACAGGTATAAAAGGGTGGCTCTAATCCGGCTGCCCTTCCAAATACACAGAAAATGATAAGCATAAAGGAGTGGAATTATGAAACTACGTGAAAATGATCACATAGTCGGCTATGTGTTTGTCTCACCTTTCATTCTTGGTTTTTTGATCTTCACGCTGTTTCCCATGTTTTCTTCGCTCTATTTCTCATTCACGGAGTATGATTTATTGTCTCCGCCGCGATGGGTAGGATTTGCGAATTACGAGAAGATGTTTACTAGTGATGACAAAATCATAGATTCAATTCGCGTGACGCTAATCTACGTGCTTACATCCGTTCCAATGCGTCTGATCATTGCCTTATTGGTAGCCATGCTGCTCAATCGTGCTGCAAGAGGAATTGGCTTATACCGAGCTACCTACTACTTGCCTTCGTTGATTGGCGGAAGCGTAGCAGTATCTATCATGTGGCGTCAAATTTTCGGTGACAAAGGGTTAATTAATGCGTTTCTCGGCAGCATTGGTATCCACACCACCACTTCTTGGATTGGCTTGCCGGCTACGGCGCTTGGCACGTTGGTGCTCTTATCGGTCTGGCAGTTCGGTTCATCAATGCTTATCTTTCTAGCTGGACTTAAAAATATTCCAGGCACTTACTACGAGGCGGCAAGCGTGGACGGAGCAGGACCTGTTCGCAAATTTTTTCACATCACACTGCCTTTGTTAAGTCCAATTATCTTGTTTAATCTCATTTTGCAAACGATTTCGGGCTTCTTAACCTTCACGCCGGCCTATATCATTTCGAACGGTGAAGGCGGTCCGCTTAACAATACGCTGTTATATTCACTGTATTTATTCCATCGCGCATTTGTCTTCTTTGAAATGGGTTATGCGTCAGCAATGGCTTGGTTCATGCTCATCTTAATCGGGCTCATCACCTTGGTTATTTTCAAAACATCAAAATATTGGGTTCATTACGAGAGCTAGGAGGGATCTGACATGGTTTTTCGAGCAAAAAATTTGAAAAAAGTGCTGTATCATCTGTTCGTCTGCCTCATCGCGCTTACTGCGATTTATCCGATTCTCTGGCTGGTCGCCAGTTCCTTTAAGCCAAATGATGAGATTTATACAACGGCAACCTCACTGATTCCCAGCCGGCTGGAGTGGAGCAACTATGTATCCGGTTGGAAGGGATTTGCGGGCATCACGTTTGCGACCTTCATGAAAAACAGCTTCATTATCGTGATTCTTTCAACGATTGGCGCTGTGGCTTCTTCCGCTCTTGTCGGATATGGCTTCGCTCGCATCAAATTTGCAGGAAGCAAGTTCTGGTTCGCCATGGTGATGTTGACGCTGCTGCTGCCTCAAGATGTAACGATTATCTCGCAGTATATTTTGTTCGCCAAAATTGGCTGGTTATCGAGCTTTAAACCGATTATTGTGCCGCAGTTTTTCGGAATTCCGTTCTTTATCTTTCTGATTATGCAGTTTATCCGCACGATTCCGCCTGAGCTTGATGAAGCCGCGAAAATGGACGGCTGCAGCAAATACAGCATTTTCTACAAAATCATTATCCCGCTTATCGTCCCGGCTCTCGTGACATCGGCAATCTTCTCCTTCTACTGGAGATGGGACGATTTCTACACGCCGTTGCTTTACTTAAATAATGCCCAGCTGTATCCAGTATCCCTAGCGCTTAAGCTATTCTTGGACAGCGAATCCTTAAATAACTGGGGCGGTATGTTCGCGATGTCGACGTTGTCGCTAGTTCCGATTTTCGTTGTGTTTATGATTTTCCAAAAATATATTGTTGATGGAATATCGACGAGCGGTTTGAAAGGGTAATGAGAATGAATGCTCATTTGATCAATAACCAGCTACAGGGAGGAAATGAAGAGATGCCAGCTTTACAATTTGATCCGGATGAGATTCGCGAAGTCATTGACCGCGTTGTGCATAGAACGTTCCGCATGGACTTTAATTGGGATTGGCCAGGCGGCGTAGCTTTTTATGGGGTGACGGAAGCCTATGAAGCAACCGGAAATAAAGAGTATCTTCAACTGTTAAAAGAATGGGTCGATGAGAAGCTGGAAGACGGGCTGCCCAAGTTGTCCGTCAACGGCATCTCGATCGGTCACTCGTTGTTAACCTTGTACAAGGAAACCGGGGAAGAGCGGTATATGGAAATCGCTACGCAAATGGCGGACTTCCTGAAGCATGAGGCGGAGCGTTTTGGAGACGGCATTTTCCAGCATACTGTGAATTCGGAAACGTACAATTTCCCAGAGCAGGCATGGGTGGACACGATGTTCATGGCGGGTTATTTCCTGGTGCGGATCGGTTCGATGCTGAATCGTGAGGATTATTTCGAGGACGGCTTGAAGCAGTACCACGGCCATGAAAATGTGCTGCAGGATGCTGCGACGAACTTGTATTACCATGGCTGGGACAATTTGGCGCAAAACCACATGTCAGGCATTTATTGGGCACGCGGCAACTCGTGGGCTGCCATTACGATGGCACGCGCATTGAGGCTCGTACATGTGACGCATCCTTCTTTTATGATTATTGAAGGTTCTCTGCGTGATCAATTAAGCGCACTCGTGCGGTTACAGGATGAAAGCGGATTATGGCATACCGTTCTGACGGATAAGGATGCGTATTTGGAAACATCCGGTTCCGCAGGTATCGCGGCCACCCTCATCGGTGCAGGGCCGTTATACAATAAATATACAAACAAGTCGATCAAGGGGATTCTTTCATGTATAACAGATGACGGTACAGTCACGGGCGTGTCTGCCGGAACAGCGGTGATGCGGGATATTGACGGCTACAAAGGAGTTCCCTACAAACGGATTCAAGGCTGGGGTCAAGGATTGGGACTGATTTTCTTATCCTCGTTACTAAACCGCAGGGACTGGTAAATGATGAACATACATTTGAAATTCGACTTTGGTCCTGAACAGAGTGGTGCGAAAGAGGGTTTCACGAAAATTAGCCATGATTCTTTTTATCATGAGAGTAACGGCGGCTATGGGTTTAGGGTTGGCTCAGAGGTATATGAGAGGGATCGCGGGAGACCGGAAGCGCTTCGTCAAGACTTTTGCATTCCTGTGGGCGCTGTGTTTCTTGTCGATTTGCCGAATGGCAATTACACGATTCACACACTGATGGGGGATCTCATTACCGCAACGGTTACGGGCTTGAAGGTAGGGCAGGGAAGGCTGCTGCTTTCGGAATGCCGAACGGCGGCCGGGGAGTTCGTGTCCAGCAGCTTTAGCGTCCATGTAGCAGATGGGCAATTGAGGCTTGCCTTCTCAGGCGCTGCACCGCGCATCAATGCGCTCGAGATCGTTTCGGCGCCTCAAGCTTCTACCTTATATTTGGTTGGCGACTCCACGGTAACCGATCAGCCCGAGGATGGATATCCGTACACCGGCTGGGGACAAATGTTGCCGCTGTTCATCAAATCGGATGCCGCTGTATCGAATCACGCGATGTCCGGCCGCAGCTCCAAGAGCTTCCTGAGCGAAGGACGGTTTACGCCGATTCTTGATACGATGAATGCGAATGATTATTTATTCATTCAATTTGGGCATAACGATCAAAAGTTGGATGAGGAGCGGGCGACCTCCCCTTTTACCACGTATAAAGAGCATCTCCTGATTTATATTCAGGAGGCTCGAACGCGGGGAGCTGTTCCCATTCTGGTGACGCCAGTGCAGCGGAGATTTTTTGATGAAGCTGGCAAAATCGTCGACACCCACGGCGAGTATATCGAAGCTATGAAACAGCTGGCCGAAGAGGCGGATGTTCTGCTCATTGATCTGGCGGAAGCCAGCAAGCAATTGTTCGAAGCGCTCGGTCCTGAGGAAACCAAATCCTTGTTCATGTGGGCCTGGCCCGGGGAGTTTCCTAACTTCCCAAAAGGAGCAGAGGATAATACGCATTTTCAAGAAAAAGGCGGTATCGCTATCGCCGAGCTAGTCGTTGCGTGTATTCGAAAGCAACAGATACAGCCGCTTTCACGCTATCTGCGGTAAGCGTTGAGGAGATTCTAATAGAACCAGGTGGATCCGTCTGAAACAGGCGTGGTTTACCTGGTTTTTTCGTTTGGGCGGGCACGTTATTTTCTGGGAAATAACGCCTTGTTGTTCGTGCTACGTCATGCGGTGGCTTTTGTACAACAAAAAGCCTGCGTAATCAAGCTACTTTACCTACCTTCCACGATCCAACCGTTCTACTCAACATTTGCAACCTTCCACCTCACCAGACACAGAAAGACTAGCGAAAAATTCCGCTAAGGCTGTTCATAAGGGAACTGGCGTCCTCTATTTCGAAGAAATCGAGCAATTTCCTCGATGAGCGGAACTACAGGGTCTTATCTGACCCCTGCGACAGGCATTTTGGTCGAAATTCGTGGAATAGAGGCCCACAGTTCCCTTTCGCCCAGAAAACATGTGTTTTCCGAGAAATAGCGCCCTGTAGTTCCCGAATATCAAATCCGTAGGTCCAGTAGAAGTCAAATGATTGGACGGTTTAACATGAAAAAGCCGCGCGCATGCCAGAGGGGTATGCGCTTTTCTGCACGCTCCTGCCTATGCATGAATACACTGGAGTAACAATTCCACAAACGGGCAATGGGGAGGAAAACAGATGAGAAGAAAGTTAACGGTAAAGAGGGACCAACGTGACTTTCGCGACTATTTTTACCGAAGTGCCAATTATGTCCGTGAATCTCAGCTGCCCGGCAAAGTCGACCTGCGGAGCAAGCTTTCTCCAATTGTCAATCAAGGGAATTTAGGATCTTGCACGTCGAATGCCATTGTAAGCGGATTACGTGAATATTGGCTGCGTCAAGAAAGCGATTCAGCGCTTCGATTATCCCGGCTTTTTCATTATTGGCATGAGCGGCAATTAGAAGGCACGGTAAGTAGGGACTCTGGCGCAACGGTCCGCGACGGGATGAAAGTGCTTCAGAAAATCGGTGTTTGCCCGGAAAGCGAATGGCCGTATCAAATTGCCAAATATAAAGAGAAGCCGGATAAAGAGGCTGAACAAACGGCAGGAAATTATCGCATCGGCAGTTATCATCGCATTCACGATCTGGCGGGAATCAAAGCGGCTTTGGCAGACGGTCAGCCTGTTGTTTTCGGCATATGGCTGTATAGCTCTTTTGAAAGCCTGCCGGTTATCCGAACAGGACGTGTCCCTTATCCAGATCGAAAAAAAGAAATGCTGCTAGGCGGGCACGCTATGCTGGCTGTTGGGTACAGAGACGGCAAGAAGAAAGGCCAAGGCGTAATGATCGTCCGCAACTCTTGGGGAAAAAGTTGGGGAGATCAAGGCTACTGTTATTTGCCTTATTCCTTTTTCAAAAACAATGTGCTGACCTTCGATTATTGGACCGGAAAATAAAGTGGTGCTTCTAGGAGGGAATAAGCTGTGATAAGTGTTGAAGACGCGAATAAAATCATTGCCTTTTTATCTGCGGCATACATGGCAACGGAGGACCCGCAGGCAAGAGATGAGTTTCACCGTTTAGCGAATGAATTGAGGAAAGCTTCCGGCCAACCGACACAATAAGGAAGATTTAACGGAAACGATCTGAAACAAGGGGCGGCTCACATGCCAAAAGAAGATCATCTCAAATTGCTTATTTTAGTGCTTTTTGTATTACTTGCCCTCATTCTCCTCATGATGTATTAAAAAGCAAAAACAGCCGGTACACGAGAGCGTTTCTCGTAAGTATCGGCTGTTTTTGTGTTCAGACTAGAAGCCTTTGTATTGCGGCTCTTCGTTTTCCAATTGCTGCACCCTGGAGGAAACTTGATTCACAATGTCTTGGGCAGCCATCGCGGCAGTTTCATACAGTTGTTTAGCTTCCTGATTCTGCGTAGACAACGCAAAGGTCTCTAGGCTGGCTTGCGCGCTTTTGAGGGAGGCTAGTGTTGTTTTTACTTGAGCAGCTACAGTCATGGTAGACACCTCTTCATTTGAATTTGGATTGCAACCAAAGAGAGCATAACGATTTCACTTGTTTGCGCTCATTAATATACCCTTTCTCTTCGTTCTCATAATTGACAATTAAATACAAATCAATTCAATGATAGCACTCGCTTATTTTGCACATAATGACTTTGTTTGGAGCACTAAGAAAGAGAGGGGAACGGGCCCGTGGCAGATTGGCTACATATCGTTATTAGAGCATTTAGCGCGCTAGTTATTCTGTTTGTACTGACACGAATCCTTGGTAAGAAACAAATATCTCAACTGACGTTCTTCGAATATGTGATAGGTATCACGCTAGGTGACTTGGCTGGTGTCATTTCAACGGATGTAGAAAGCAACTTTATGCATGGGGTTATTGCCATATTGGTCTGGTGTCTTGTGCCGTTTATCTTGGAGCTGCTAACACTCAAGAGCAAGACGCTGCGTACGTGGTTTGAAGGGAAAGGCACAGTGCTCATCAAAGATGGGAAGGTGCTTGAGGATAATTTGAAAAAGGAGCGGTACACAGGGGACGAGCTTCTTGAGCAGCTGCGTACGAAAAGTGTTTTCCGAGTGGCGGATGTGGAGTTTGCGATGCTCGAATCCAGCGGTGATCTGAGTGTTTTGCTCAAAAGCGAGTCACAGCCTCTGACGCCCAAGCATCTGGGGATGAAGCTGGGAACAGAAAAGCCGACCCAAACGGTCATTATGGATGGTGTGATCCAAAAGGAGCCGCTGGCTGCAGCAGGGAAAGGAATGGGATGGCTGCAAACGGAACTGGATAAGCTAGGAGTAACGAAAGAAAATGTGTTTCTTGGCCATGTAGACACCAACGGCGAATTAACCGTTGATCTCTATGATGACAAGCTGCAAGTGCCTCAGCCGAGCGAAAGACCTGCGCTTCTTGCAACTCTGAAGAAATGCGAAGCGGATCTTGAGCTGTATTCCTTAACAACGAAGCATCCTGATGCGAAAAAAATGTATCAAGACAGCTCCGTGGTGATGACGAAGGTCATTCAGGATCTTCATACCCTGTTAAGATCCTAATCAAGCAGGAGGGAAAGTATGGCCAACAATAAGAAGAAAAATCTAACAATGACCCAACAGGAATATCAGGAATTAGCAAAACGGATTGAACCCAAGAGACCTGTTTTGAAAAATTGCCTTAGAGCTTTTTTAGTTGGCGGCACGATTTGCTTAATTGGTGAGTGCTTTATGCAAATGTTTATCAATTGGTTCGGGTTTACTGAGAAAACAGCCGGCAACCCTACCGTGGCTGTTATGATTATCATTTCGGTCATTTTAACAAGCTTTGGCATCTACGATAAAATTGCTCAGTGGGCTGGGGCCGGCAGCGCAGTTCCTGTTACAGGATTCGCGAACTCCCTTTGCTCTGCTGCAATTGAGCACCGGGCTGAGGGATTAGTCCTTGGTGTAGGCGGGAATATGTTCAAATTAGCGGGCTCTGTCATCGTTTTTGGCACCGTGGCAGCTTTCATTGTGGGACTCTTGCATCTAATCATAATGGGTGGGGGCTGATGCTATGCTGAAAGGGCATCAAAGCTGGGTTTTCGAGAATCGTCCGGTCATTCTGTCCACAGGGACTGTAGTTGGACCTGATGAAGGCGAAGGTCCACTGGCGGAAGACTTTGACATCGTGCATGGCGATCTGACGGTCGGCCAGAAGACGTGGGAGAAAGCGGAGAAAGCGCTGCTTGAGGAAGCCGCGCAGCATGCCCTTGATAATGCCGGGCTCACGGGCGGCCAAATTCAGTTCTATATTGGAGGCGATCTGATGAATCAGATCATCTCCAATACGTTCGCGGCACGCACGCTGGGCATGCCGTATCTTGGCATCTTCGGCGCTTGCTCGACCTCAATGGAAGGGCTGGCGCTTGCCGCGCAGTTAATGGATTCAGGCGCGGCCAATTATATAATGGCAGGCACCTGCAGCCACAACTGCACGGTGGAGAAGCAGTTCCGTTATCCGACGGAATACGGATCGCAGAAGCCGCCGACCGCGCAATACACCGTGACCGGCGCTGGAGTGGCCGTGCTCGGGAAGACGGGGGATGGCCCCGTCATCACCTCGGCAACGATCGGCAGGGTTGTGGATATGGGGATCACAGACCCTTTCAATATGGGCGCAGCGATGGCTCCGGCTGCGGTGGATACGATCCAGGCTCACTTCCGCGATTTGGGCCGCGAGCCGGGTTATTATGATCTCATTGTAACCGGGGATCTGGCTGCGGTCGGTTCCGAGATTGCACGTGAACTGTTCGAAAAGCACAAGGTTCCGATTGAACAAACGACGTATGATGACTGCGGCTTAATGATCTATCAGCGGGACACGCAAAATGTGCAAGCCGGAGGCAGCGGCTGCGGCTGCTCCGCAACCGTCACCTATGGGCATCTCCTCAAACGCATGAAGAAAGGAGAGCTGAAGCGCATCCTTGTTGTTGCTACAGGAGCTTTGCTGTCACCGCTCTCCTTCCAGCAAGGGGAAAGTATCCCGTGTATCGCGCATGCAGTTTCTATTGAGTCTGGAGGGTTGTACGCATGAACTTTTTTTGGGCTTTTGTCATTGGCGGTGCTATCTGTGTCTTCGGGCAGCTTCTAATGGATGTTGGGAAGCTGACGCCGGCGCATACCATGAGTACGCTTGTCGTCCTTGGAGCTATTGCGGATGGTTGCAATTTATATGACCCATTTATTGAATTTGCGGGTGCGGGAGCAACCGTCCCGATTACCAGCTTTGGTAATGCCCTCGTGCATGGGGCGCTGGAAGAGCTGCACAAGGACGGTTACATCGGGATCATAACCGGGATTTTCAAAGTGACCAGCGCGGGTATCTCGGCCGCGATTATTTTCTCGTTTATTGCCGCCGTATTTGTTAAGCCAAAGGGATAGAAACGATCTGCAACAAGTGCAGCAAATTGATTGGTGTAATCGCCTTACACCTTCAAATTGCTGCACTTTTTTCTTTTGCAACGCCGCCAAATGCACATGGGTAATTTTAACAAATAAATTTAGAGGAATTACAAGTATACGGACGAAAAACTTTGCTGTAAACTGGATTTACGCACTTTTTCTCTTCTATTTTAAGAATTACGGTCATTTTGGCGTTTTTTTGCGCCTGGCGGTCGTGACAAGATGAGGTTTTAATGCCGTGCAGCATACGCTTACGAAGTAAGTTTTCTTACGAAAACTCTAAGGAGGATTAAGTCATGGAAACTGCCACCCATCATCATGTAGAAGTTTTAACAAGACTGAAAACGAATTTAGAATCCTGCATACTCGGCAAGAGCGCTGAGATTGAATTACTGCTGACTGCGATGCTGGCCGGCGGACATGTGTTGCTCGAAGATGTGCCTGGTACTGGCAAGACCGTGCTGATCAAAGCCCTCGCCCGTTCCATCGACGGCCAATTCCGTCGCATTCAGTGCAATCCCGATTTATTGCCTTCGGATATTACCGGTGTTTCTATATATCATCCCAAAGAAGAAAAATTCCTGTTTCGCTCAGGACCGATCATGGCGAATATTTTACTTGTCGACGAAATCAATCGCGCAACGACCAAAACACAATCGGCACTGCTGGAAGCCATGGAAGAGCAGCACATTACGGTAGACGGCGATATCCATGAGCTGCCTTCTCCTTTTCTCATGCTGGCCACTCAGAATCCCATTGATTTCGAAGGCACGTATATTCTGCCGGAAGCGCAGCTTGACCGCTTTATGATTAAGCTTAGTTTGGGTTATCCGAGCGAAGCTGCCGAGAAACAGATGATTGCTTCGCAAATCAAAGCGCATCCGATGGAAGCCTTGCATGCGGTGATGGATACGTCGGAAGTACTGGCAGCACAAGAGCAAGCGCGCAGGGTACATATGGATGACGCGGTATCGGATTACTTAGTTAATATCACCAGGAAAACGCGCGACCATCACGCTGTATTTCTGGGCGCAAGTCCACGTGCCACGCTTTCGCTTGTGTTAGCGTCCAAGGCATATGCGTTCTTAAAAGGCAGAGACTATGTCATTCCAGATGACATCAAGTACCTTGCGCCTTTTGTGCTCGGTCACCGAATGATCCTTCATTCCGAAGCACGCATGGATGGAGCTACCGTTAACTCCGTGCTCGGTTCGATTTTCGAGCAGGTTCGCGTGCCGGTTCGATTGGAGAAGTGAGCCTATGACTCGACCGGTATTCAAACGATTCGGGGAACGTCCCCGGTTTCCGGCTCCTTTATGGCTACTGATCTCCTGCTTTACGGCTAGCTTATTCTTCATGCTATTCCAAGGAGGAAAGCTGGCCTCCATGCTGTTTATTATCATCACTCTTTTGGCGATCTACTTGCTCGCAGGCAACTGGAGCGGCATTAGACGCGCTCAAGGGACGCGCAAGCTTTCCATTCAAGGGCAAGATGCACAGCTTGAAGCGGGTCAATCGCTGCAAATCGGCATTGGCGTACAAATTCCTGGTTTTTGGCCGATTCCTTATATGATTATCAAAGATCAATTCATTCGCCAGAGTGGAGAAGAAACCATCTTTGAAGGTTCGCTGATTCCGGACTGGAAGCGCAGGGGAGAATTGTTGTACAGCACGCCTCCACTGCGAAGGGGGTATTACCGGTTTGGCGATACGGAATGTTTGACCGAGGATATCTTTGGCTTCTTCCAGCACAAGGGACGCCTGGAATTGCAGCAATCCGTTACGGTGTATCCGCAAACTGTGGCCATCCGGGAATGGGCGCAATTCCATCAAATGCTCAAAGGCATGCAGCATCATTCTACGACGACAAGAGCGCACCGGGAAACGACGCAAATTAACGGTGTTCGTGAATATATTTACGGGGACCGCTTGTCCCGCATTCACTGGAATGCCACAGCGAAGACCGGGACTTGGAAGTCCAAGGAGTTCGAAAGGGAGTCGCTGCCCAAAACGATCATTTTACTGGATCGCTCGGCTCGTGCCTATGGTGACGCGGCTGAATTTGAACTAGCAGTCTCTGTAGCGGCATCTTTGTTCCGCTATGGGTCCGGCCGCGACTTAGCGCTTGGTTTGCTGTCCATCGGGAAAGAATCCACCTATTTTGAACCGAAACAAAGCCAGAATCACCACAAGCATATTTTAAAACATTTGGTCGGGGTCGAAGCGGACGGCTTTCGCTCTCTGCAGCAAATTTTGAAAGAACATTCGCGGGAACTCCCCGCCGGCTGCTTCTTTGTGCTTATTTCCCCGCAAAAGGGTTCGGTCATGATGCAGGTGCTGACACAACTCGAGCATCTGCAAATGAATCCTTGCCATATGTGGATACATGCTGAACCTTCGCATGCGTTCAAACTGCAGGGTGCGGTTCAGGATAGCGCAAAAGATGATTGGGTTAAGGCGATTCGCTCACAAGGCTATATGGGGTACGAGGTCAGTCAATTAACGGACTTGCCTAACCTGTTGGGAGGGGCGAAACGTTATGCTTAGCTCACTCTGGAAGCGAATTGTTTTTACGGATTGGGAACAGCGCCTTAGTGCGATTCTTACTGGTATTTATCTGTATCAATTTGTGATTTGGATTATGAAGGAAGACGGCTTGTGGCTCCCTGAAACGGTCGTTTTTGTCACAGGAACATTAAGTCTAGCAGCGGTTACGTATCTGATTCCGCATCTTCGCCGCATATGGCGAGTTCTCATTCAATTTGGATTGGTCATTGCGCTTCACATCATCGGGATGGGTTACCATTTCGTTGCCGTAAAAGTGACAACATGGAAGACTGCACTCCGTTGGGTCGCTTTAAACGCAGGTCAGTTAGAGCCATATATTTGGTTTAGCTTAGCTGCTTGGCTTACCTATTTATTTGCTATGTGGTCAGTAAAATCGAGGCTGCGTATTTTCGTTCTCATTGCTGTCAGTATATTGTTTTTTGCCATACGAGATTCCTTCAGCACGATTTTTCTGTGGCCGCAAGTAGCTATGGTCATCTTCTGCGGATTTTCGCTGCTGATGGTTCGCCACTTCGCCAAGCTGAAGAAACGGGCACCTGTTATTTGGGAGACGATTACGGATTATCCCTCATCGCTTCTGCTTCCAGTGGGGCTGATCGTAGCTGTTATTACGCTTGTTGGGTTTCTGGCCCCTACCGTAGAACCGGTCTTAACCGATCCATACACCGCTTATAAGGTGAGTCGGGGAGAATCTGTACCTCTATTAGGGAAAGGGGTAAGCGTGACGGCTTCTACTGCCGATACTTCTTCGGGTTACAGCAGGGATGACAGTCATCTGGGTGGCGGGTTTCAATTTGATTACACACCTGTCATGACGGTTGAAACGAGCAAACGCACCTACTTCCGCGGTGAGACGAGAGCTCAGTATAATGGAAAAGGTTGGGAGCTTAGTCCGAATGAGAAAAAGCTTCCGATGAATCGAGTCAATTTGAATACACTGCCTCTTGATCCGAGATTTGATCTCTCACTGCTGAAAACCCAGGAAGTCACACAAACTGTTGTTATGCAGAGAGAAGATGTGTTTCCGGTACTCTTCGGCGGATATGCCGTTCAGCGTCTGGTGGAAGTGAATCAAGGTGAGAATCCGTTCCAGCGTATTCTATGGTCGCCTCGACAATCTGAGCTCCGGTACACGGGCAGAACGAATTATCCCAAAGAGTATGCCATTATTACTCAAGAGCCTATTTTGGATGTAGCGCAGCTGCGCGAGGTGAAGAATGACTATGCGAATAAGCCGGAATGGGCGGAGTATCTGCAAATACCGGAGGATCTTCCCGAACGAGTCAAACAACTTGCGATCGACATCACTAAATCAGCGACTAATCCTTATGATAAGGCCAAGCTGATTGAGGCTTATCTATCAGCGCATTACCCTTATACGAACACACCGGACGAAAGTAAAGGGAAAAGCAAGGATTTTGTAGATCGATTCTTGTTCGAAATCAAACAGGGATACTGTGATTATTATTCCACGTCAATGGCTGTGCTTACTCGTTCAATCGGAATTCCGACCCGCTGGGTGAAAGGGTACTCATCAGGAACTTCTCCGCAATCTGATCAGATGCGAGAATTTGGTATTTTGAGTCAATTCGGTGAAGACATTGATGCCGACGCTGCCGGTACGTATACAGTCCGGAATTCGGATGCTCATTCCTGGGTTGAAGTGTATTTTGAAGGCTTCGGCTGGATCCCTTTCGAGCCTACTTCCGGTTTTGCGCTTCCGAATGTGTTCCCAGCGGAGACACCTCCGCCTGTTGATCCCACGACAGAGAGCGATCCGGTTACACTGCCTGAAGAGACGAGTCAAGCACCTAGCTTCACTTGGCTATGGTTGACGTTAAGCGGTGTTGGTGCTGCTCTAGTAATTGCTGCTGGCGCTGTATTTTTGCTCAAAAGCAATTATTGGCGAACATGGCGGATGCACAGAAAGCAATTGAAAGCCGTTAATTTTAATCAGAAAATTATCGTGGAATTCGAGAAGCTTCTGCGGATGAGCCGGCGTAAGGGCTATACCAGATTAGAGCATGAAACGATGAGAGAAGCGACGGCCAGGTGGTCAAGCCAGAGCAAATGGATGAAAAAAGATCTGGAAACGGTGTTAGAGCTGTTTGAACGAGCAAAATACAGTCAAAATGTTTCGACCGAAACCGATTATCAAACCGTGAGTCAATCGATTATGAAATTAAAAGAACAAATGAAATAGGTGATGAAAGCCACTTTCCCTTGCCGGGGGGTGGTTTTCCCTATGAGAGGAGCATATTCGCATGGCTTTTATCGATTGTCATTTTTACTCCGATTCCCTTGGTGTCTCAGCTTCCATGTATGTGATCTTACCGCAGCCGGCTCAAAGTCAGATCGGGATCGCCTCAGCGAGCTACGGCACTACAAAGCATCCTACGCTGTACCTATTGCATGGTTTATCTGACGATCACACCATCTGGATGCGGAGAACATCTATCGAGCGGTATGCGGCCAAGTTGGGGATTGCCGTTGTTATGCCGGCTGTTAATCGCAGCTTTTATACGGATATGGCGGCAGGTCCGAAATACTGGACGTTTATTAGCGAGGAACTGCCGGCGATTGCCAGATCTTTTTTCCCGCTCGCGGAGGAAAGAGAGTTGAATTATGCTGCGGGCTTGTCGATGGGCGGATATGGCGCAATGAAGCTGGCCCTTACGCATCCAGACCGGTTTGCAGCTGCCGCCAGCTTGTCGGGCGCCGTAGATATTTCGCAGCGAGCATTAAACTTTCCGGATGAATTTAAGCTGATTTATGGCGATGTGACAAGGATCAAAGGCAGCGCAAATGATTTATTCTATTTGGCAGAGCAAGTGAAGGCTAGCAAAGGACCGAAGCCGGATTTATATCAGTGCTGCGGTACGGAAGATTTCCTATATGAAGATAACATCCGTTTCCGAAATTATTGCAGGGAATTGGGTCTGGATTTGACTTATGAGGAAGGGCCTGGAGAACATGAGTGGGGTTATTGGGATCGTCAAATCCAAAATGTCCTGAATTGGCTGCCGCTTCCAGCCCGCGGCTAGTGGGAAAATATGTTCTTTTCTTTTTGCAACAAACGGGTCACTATGGTATAGTTTCTCGTATATGTCGAGGAAGCAGTGGAGGGAAATGGTTTGCTGAAAAAGCTCGTACCCAGACAGTCCGTGCATACAATCTATGATATTGATGCCAATCATCTATGGGGATTTGGTGTTCGCGGTATCATTACCGATCTCGATAACACACTCGTAGGCGCGCGCGATCCGCATGCGACTCCAGAGTTAATAGAGTGGTTGAACCGGTTGCAGAAGATGGGCTTCAAGGTCGTCATCGTGTCCAACAACAATCATGGACGCGTATCCGCCTTTGCGGAGCCGTTAGGCATTCCATTCATTCACAGAGCCAAGAAACCATGGAACGTTTCATTTCACAAAGCTATGAAGCTGCTTGGTACGAATGCGAGACAAACAGCGGTCATAGGCGATCAAATGCTGACGGATGTGCTTGGCGGCAATCGAATGGGGCTTTACACGATTCTGGTCAATCCGATTTCTATCAATGACGAAGGTTTTTTCACACGAATTAACCGGCGGATTGAGAAATGGGCGAATGCCAGGATGAAGAATTAGGAGGTTTCATGAGTACAGAAACGATTAATCATTGTGCGGGATGCGGCGTATTGCTGCAAACAGAAGACAAAAGCAAGCTCGGATTTATTCCGGCAGAAGCGCTGCAAAAGGAGCCCGTTATTTGTCAGCGCTGCTACCGAATCAAGCATTATAACGAATCTTCCAGCATCACGCTGCAGCAGGACGACTTCCTGAAGTTGCTTGGACATGTCGGCCAAACCAAGGCGCTAGTTGTGAAGATTGTGGACATTTTTGATTTTGAAGGCAGTATGCTCAGCAGTCTGGGACGGTTTGTCGGCACGAATCCGGTGCTGCTTGTCGTCAACAAGATTGACTTGCTGCCGAAAGTGACCAATGCCAACAAGATCATCAACTGGGTGCAGCGCAGAGCCAAAGAGGCCAACCTTAAGGTTGTTGATATTGTGCTGTGCAGTGCGAAGAAAAACATCGGCTTCGATCGCGTGATTACGGCTGTGCAGGAACACCGCGGCGACAGAGACGTGTATGTTGTTGGTGCCACCAATGTCGGCAAATCGACGCTTATTAACCGTTTAATCAGCGATTACAGCGATTTGGAAGCGGAGCTTACGACATCCCAATACCCGGGCACGACGCTGGATTTGGTCAAAATCCCGCTCGACGATGGCCGGTTTATCGTAGATACGCCGGGGATTGTGCACACGCACCGTCTAACCGAGGTTGTGAAGAAACGTGATTTGGCACGTATCATGCCGGATAAGCCGCTCAAACCGGTTGTTTTTCAGTTAAATGAACAACAAACGTTGTTTTTTGGCGCGTTAGCTCGCTTTGATTTTATAAAAGGCGAACACCAGTCGTTCACATGCTACACGTCCAACGCGATTCAAATCCATCGCACGAAGTTGGAGCGGGCAGATGATCTGTACGCCGATCACAAAGGCGTCATGTTAGCGCCTCCGAATGAAGCGGACTTGGACGAGCTGCCTCCACTTGTGAAGCATGGGCTGAACATTCCAAAGGGGAAACAAATGGATGTGCTCATCTCCGGTTTAGGTTGGATTAAAGTGAACAGCCTGGCTGGTTCACAGCTTGCCGTGCATGCACCGAAGGGGATCAAGGTTATCACACGAGAGTCATTGATATAGGGGGACCAGAGGAAACCATGGAGAAGAGCCGGGCGATTGACAGTCATACGATTCTATATGGGGTATTCGGAGATCCGATTCGGCATTCCCGATCGCCAATCATGTTGAATCGCGCTTTTCAAGAAGCGGATATTAACGCGGTTTATGCTGCTTTTCATGTACGTCCTGACGCGCTAGGAGATGCAGTTCGGGGGATTCGGGCGCTGGGGTATCGAGGCATTAATGTCACTATTCCACATAAAGTTGAAGTTATGCAGTACCTGGACGAAATTGACGAGGGAGCTCGGATCGTTGGCGCGGTAAATACAATCGTGAATGAAAACGGCAAGCTTACCGGTTACAATACGGACGGTATTGGGTATGTTCGTTCTCTCAAAGAAGAAACGGGCATCGATTTGAAGGGGAAAAGCGTTCTTGTCCTTGGAGCCGGCGGAGCTGCCAGAGGGGTTGCGTATGCGCTCGCCAAAGAGGGTGCAGGCTGCATTTATATTGCAAACCGAACCAAAGAGCGTGCTTTGGAGTTGGCAGAAACGATCAGCGCTTTTACGAAGACCGTGGGTCTTGGACTTGATGAGATTGCAAATGTCGTGGATGAGGTCCAGTTCGTACTGAATACGACCTCTGCGGGGATGCATCCTAACACGGAAGAGCTGCCGATGCCGGTTGAACTTCTGAAAGAACATCATCTTGTGAGCGATTTAATCTATAATCCGCGCATTACAAGGTTCCTTCGTGAGGCGGAAGCCAAGGGAGCCCGCATTCATGGCGGACTGGGCATGTTTATATATCAAGGTGCTTTTGCTTTTGAATACTGGACTGGTAAACCTGCGCCCGTTGCGGCGATGAGACAGGTGGTAGAACAGTCGTTAGCTGAATAAGAATGAATAGAGGGACATCCATGTTAACAGGCAAACAGAAACGTTATTTGCGCTCGCTAGCGCACCATGTAGATCCGATTTTTCAAGTAGGTAAAGGCGGCGTGAACGAACACTTAATCCGTCATATCCAAGAAGCGCTGGAAGTTCGTGAGTTGATTAAAATTACAGTGCTGAATAACAGCGGAGAAGATCGGAATGAGGTAGGCGCTGAATTATCCGAGAAATCCGGTGCTGAGCTCGTACAAGTGATCGGTAAAATCGTCGTATTGTACAAAGAATCGCGTGACAAGAAAAAGATTGAACTGCCGAGCTAAAGAGGTGTAAGCATGCTTGTCGGAATTATGGGTGGAACCTTTGATCCGATCCATACCGGTCATTTGATCGCTGCGGAGCGGGCGAGGGTGGAAGCAGGATTAGACGAAGTATGGCTGATGCCGGCTAATGTGCCGCCGCATAAGTCCAACGCGCCGAAGGCCACAACGCAGCAGCGCTGGGAGATGGTTTGCCTTGCTGCGGAAGGGAATCCTTTTTTTCGTCCGATTGATATCGAAATCAGCAAAGGCGGCGTATCTTATAGTATCGATACGATTGAACTGCTGCGCAAACAATATCCCACTACAGAATTTGCTTATATTATAGGTGCAGACATGGTTCAGTATTTGCCGCAGTGGCATCGCATCGATGACATCGTGCGGCATATTCGTTTTATCGGTTTAGCCAGACCTGGCTACGAACTGGATATGGCGCATATGTCGGCTAACATCCGTGAGCGAGTAACCATTGTCCCCATGCCGCTTGTTGAAATTTCATCCACGGCCATTCGCGAGGAACGAAGACAGGAACGATCGGTCCGATACCTTGTTCCGGAAGTCGTGAACGGTTACATGGAGGTGAACCGATTGTATGAATCGTGAGAAGCTAATCGCAGCCGTAAAAGAACAAATGCCGGAGAAACGCTGGCTTCATACACTTGGTGTCATGGAAACGAGCGTCATGCTTGCGAAGCGATTCGGTGGAGATCCTGTCAAAGCTGATCTTGCAGCTATTTTACATGACTATTGCAAGTATTGGCCTGTGCAGGAGCAAGCTAAGATTATTCGCGAGAATGGGTTGCCGCAGGATTTATTGGATTTTGACAAGGAGCTTTGGCATTCGCATGCCGGGGCGTTCATTGCCCAGTCGCAATTTGGTATTCAGGACGAAGAGATATTGGATGCGATCCGGTACCATACCTCAGGGCGTGAAGGGATGACGCTGTTAGACAAAATCGTATGTTTAGCGGATTATATGGAGCCAGGCCGGGAATTCCCCGGTGTAGAGCTCATCCGTGAGGAAGCCAAGACCAGCTTGGAGAAGGCGCTTGTTGTCGGGTTTGATTCTACGATTCGGTTTTTGATTGAAAAAGGAAAACGAATTTATCCGCTTACTATTTTGACACGGAATGATTTGATTCAACAAATAAACAACTAATTAATGGAGGTTGATTGAATGAGTAAAAGCCCAGAAGAGATTTTAGCATTTGTCGTAGAGGCTGCAGAGGATAAAAAAGCGGCGGACGTTGTCACGCTTAATTTGCAAGGTATTTCCTTGATTGCGGATTATTTCGTCATTTGCCACGGAAATTCAGAAACACAAGTGCAAGCGATCGCGAGCGAAGCCAGAAAGAAAGCACATGAGTATGGCGTCACGATCAGAGGTTACGAAGGTATTGATACAGCTAGATGGGTTCTGCTTGATTTAGGAGATGTTGTTCTGCACGTTTTCCACCGCGATGATCGCGAGTACTATAACATCGAAAGACTTTGGTCCGATGCCAAAGTTGTGGAGCGCGTATGAGACTGGAAGCAGGATCCCTCGTTACCCTTGAGGTAGCGAGGGAAGTTCCGCCAAACGGATATTTCCTGAGCGACGGCTATCAGGATGTACTTTTACCTTATGCGGAGATTGTAGGCAAAATCAAGGCCGGTGAGCACGTGGAAGCTTTTTTATTCCATGATACGCAGGACAGGCTCATGGCTACTATGAAACGTCCGCAAATCCGAATGGGCGAAGTCGGGCTGCTCGAGGTTGTCGATATTCATCCGAGATTTGGCTACTTTCTGGAGATGGGATTAGGGCGCAACTTGCTCCTTCCTTACCGTCATGTCCCGGAATTGGAGGAATTGCGACCTCAAGTAGGGGACAAGGTGTTTGCAACATTAGCGCATGACCGTCAAGGCCGCTTGATTGCGAAGCTGGCACTGGAAGACGATCTGGCTCCGCTTTGTGTGCGTGCTCCTTCAAGCTGGAGCAACCGCTGGGTGAAAGCGCGCGTGTACAGGCCGCTGCAGATGGGCACTTTCGTTATTTGCGAGGCCGGTGTTCTCGGTTACGGTGTGATCGGACTTATCGCTCCTACGGAGAGAACACGATTGCTTCGTGTGGGTGAGTTGGTGGATGTACGTGTCGCCTTCGTTCGCGAAGAAGATGGCCGCGTGAATCTGTCGATGAGACAGCCAAAGGAAAAAGGCCGCGATGAAGATGCGGAGAAAATTCTTAGTGTGCTGGAGACGCGTCCAGGAAATGCGATGCCATTTTCAGATAAAACGTCTGCGGACATCATTAAGGATCGGTTTGGCCTGAGCAAAGCGGCTTTTAAGCGTGCGTTAGGCAAGCTGATGAAAGACGGGCTCATCTATCAGGAGGACGACTGGACCTATCTGAAAAAAGAGGAGAATCCTAGTTAACATGAGCTATGAGAAATTTGCCTACACGTATGACCGTCTGATGAACAGCATGCCTTACGAGGATTGGCTTCGTTTTGTCAAAGAAAGCTTTGACCGGTTTGGCGTGAAGCCGGTTTCGATCGTTGATCTCGGCTGCGGTACCGGCAACTTGACGATTCCGTTGGCATTGCAAGGTTATCAAATGACAGGCATTGACTTGTCGGAAGATATGCTGGCTGTAGCGGAACAAAAAGCAGGAGAACACCCTCAGCTTGCGCGCAGCGGAGCCGTTCGTTTGTTTCAGCAGGATTTGCGGGAGTGGGAGCTGGGGGAATCGGTTGATGTCGCTCTATCCTTCTGTGATAGTTTGAACTATTTGCTAGAGGAAGAGGACATTGTAGATGCCTTTCGCCAAACGTATGAAGGGCTTAAGCCGGGCGGTTTATTCCTGTTCGATGTGCATACGCCCCAGCAGCTGTTTGCTTATGCGGAATCTCAGCCCTTCTTTTTGAACGAAGAGGATGTAGCTTACATTTGGACAAGCGAGTTGAATGAGGAAAGAGTTCAAATTCAGCACGAATTGACCATCTTTGTCAAAGAGGAAGGCGGCAAGGAACTGTTCCGGCGCATCGATGAAACGCATGAACAGCGCGCTTATGCACTGGATTGGCTGGAGCAGATGCTGAGGGAAGCAGGCTTTCTTGAAGTGTACAAGGCAGCCGACTTTACATGGGAACAACCTACGAAGCTGACAGAGCGGGCTTTCTTTATTGCAAAGAAATAAAGCATAAGGAGCCCCGCCGCTTGACAGTGCGGCATTATTTTACATATAATCAAAGCTAATCAGATGATCACAAAGCTTGGAAGAGGATTAGTAACTTGCACAGCATCTCGCAGAGAGCCGGTTAAAGGGTGGAAGCCGGTAGATGTCCGTCTTGTGAACTCGCCTTGGAGCTAGAAGGTGAATCGCCACGCATGTTGGCGTTAGCCGGATCGTTTCACCCGCGTTAAGGGGCAGAGTGAACACAGGCAAAGCATGCCTGGTGTTAACTAGGGTGGTACCACGGGAATCTAACCTCTCGTCCCTAGCGATATCCGCTAGCGATGAGGGGTTTTTTGGCGCTTATAGCCGTACACAGGGAGGAAATTTCACATGACACAGGAAACGAAAGAAACCAAGGAATTACAGGGTTACAATCCGCAAGCGATTGAGCCCAAATGGCAAGCTTACTGGGATGCAAAGAAAACATTCAAAGTGCTTGAAAATTCGGATAAGCCGAAATTTTATGCGTTGGATATGTTTCCATATCCTTCAGGAGCAGGTCTGCATGTAGGACATCCGGAAGGTTATACGGCAACGGACATCGTCTCCCGTTTCAAACGGATGAGAGGCTTCAACGTTCTTCACCCAATGGGTTGGGACGCATTCGGACTTCCGGCTGAGCAATACGCTTTGGATACAGGGAATGATCCACGTGATTTTACACAGAAAAATATCGATACGTTCCGCCGTCAAATTAAATCGCTCGGATTTTCCTACGATTGGGATCGGGAGATTTCCACGACGGATCCGGAGTATTACAAATGGACGCAATGGATTTTCATCCAACTGTACAACAAAGGCCTTGCTTATGTAGACGAAGTGCCTGTTAACTGGTGTCCGGCGCTGGGGACGGTTCTTGCGAATGAAGAAGTTATCGATGGTTTGAGTGAACGTGGAGGCCACCCGGTCATCCGTAAACCGATGCGTCAGTGGATTCTGAGAATTACGGAATACGCTGAACGTTTGCTGGAAGATCTAGAGGAGCTTGACTGGTCGGAGAGCATTAAGGATATGCAGCGCAACTGGATCGGTAAATCGACAGGCGCTGAAGTTCAATTTGCGATCGAAGGGCATGAAGAGAAGAGCCTGACTGTCTTTACAACACGTCCAGATACTTTGTTCGGAGCGACTTATTGTGTGCTTGCACCTGAGCACGAGCTTGTGCAGCAAATTACGACAGACGGACAAACGGCCGCTGTGAAAGAATATCAAGAAAAAGCTTCCCGCAAAAGCGATCTGGAGCGTACTGACCTGGCTAAAGACAAAACAGGCGTATTCACAGGTGCCTATGCGATTAATCCAGTAAATGGCGGGAAAGTGCCGATCTGGATCGCGGATTATGTGCTTGGCGGTTACGGTACTGGCGCCATCATGGCAGTGCCTGGACACGACCAACGTGACTGGGAGTTTGCGAAACAGTTCGATTTGCCGATTATTGAAGTCGTGCAAGGTGGCAATGTGGAGAAAGAAGCTTACGCTGGAGACGGCGCTCATGTGAATTCTGGACCTATCGATGGCATGAACATTGAGCAAGGCATCAGTCACATGATCGCTTGGCTTGAAGAGAACGGCAAAGGTCAAGGTAAGGTCACATACCGCTTGAGAGACTGGCTGTTCAGCCGTCAAAGATACTGGGGAGAGCCGATTCCGATTCTTCACCTGGAAGATGGCACGATGAAGCCTGTACCGGTTGACCAACTTCCGCTTCTGCTTCCTCAAGTTGATGAAATTAAACCTTCGGGAACTGGGGAATCACCGCTGGCTAACGTATCTGAATGGGTGAATACGACCGATCCGGAAACGGGGATGAAAGCTCGCCGCGAGACGAATACGATGCCGCAATGGGCTGGCAGCTGCTGGTACTACCTGCGTTTCATCGATCCGCGTAACGATAAAGAGTTCTGCTCGCATGAGCTTCAACAGCAATGGCTGCCGGTTGATTTATATATTGGCGGAGCTGAGCATGCGGTACTTCACTTGCTGTATGCCCGTTTCTGGCATAAAGTGCTTTATGATCTTGGATTTGTTCATACGAAGGAGCCGTTCCATAAGTTGGTCAACCAAGGGATGATTCTTGGCGAAAACATGGAGAAAATGAGTAAATCACGCGGCAACGTTGTAAATCCGGATGATATCGTGAGCGATCAAGGCGCGGATACACTGCGTATTTACGAGATGTTTATGGGACCGCTTGAAGCGACAAAACCATGGAACACAACGGGTGTAGACGGCATTTACCGTTATTTGAACCGTGTGTGGAGACTGTTTGTGGATGAGAACGGTCAAGTTCAATCCAAAATCAGCGCGGATGAGACGCTTGGAAGCGATACGTTCAAACGAACATGGCATCGTTCCATCAAGAAAATCACGGAGGATTTCGAAGCGCTGCGGTTTAATACGGCGATCAGCCAAATGATGATTTTCGTCAATGAAGCTTACAAAACGGAGCGCTTGCCGCTCGAAGCGATGAAAAACTTCGTTCAGATGTTGTCTCCGCTTGCACCGCATTTGGCGGAAGAACTGTGGGAGAAGCTGGGTGGTACCGAGTCAATCACGTATGCACCATGGCCAACTTATGACGAAGCTTGGACCGTCGACAATGAAATTGAGATCGTAGTACAAGTCAACGGCAAAATTGTGGACCGCGTGCTGATTTCAAAAGATACGGACGAAGCTGCGATGGAGAAAATCGCTTTTGATCTTGATAAAGTCAAAGAAGCGACCGCCGGAAAGGCCGTTCGCAAATTGATTGTCGTTAAAGGTAAATTAGTGAACATCGTTGTAGGCTAATCAAGAAAAAAGACTATTGAGAAGACTGTTGCTTTATGGTTAATTGCTGCTCAGTCTTCTCAAGGTCTTCTTGATATTTGTCGTGGGTAGCGTGGATCACGCGCGAGAATACGCCGGAAAGCTCTTCATCCAAAATACGCAATCCTTCGGCAGTAATACCGCCGGGCACGGAAACGCGTTTTTGCAAGGTCATAGGGTTAAAGCCGCCCGTCGTCAGCAGCTTGCCTGTTCCAAGTGTCATCTCACTGGCTAGAAGCGTTGCTTCTTCAGGGGAGATGCCTGTGACTTCAACAGCTGCATCGATAAAGGATTGAATGAAGTTGGCAAGAAAAGCAGGGCCGCAGCTGGATAGGTCTGATGAGATGCGTGTGTAATTTTCAGATACCCGTATCGGTGATGAGATATGGGCAAATAAATTCTCAAGCCATTCTTTATCCTCAGGCTGCATCCGATTACCATGAATGCAGAGTGTAGCACCGCTTAATACATAGTTCGTAATACTTGGAATGATTTTACTTATTTTTGCCGGCAAAAGACTTTCCAAATGCTTAATCAGCACAGGACTTGTGATGGATACGATGAACTGGGAGGGAAGCACGTCCTCTTTAATTTCATCAATAACCTTTTTAAATTCAGAAGGCTTCACACAGAGGAAAATAATATCGCTCTCCAGCACGACTTCTCTATTCGATTGGGCTACCAGAAGCCCAGGATATGTCTCCGCAAGAAGCTCAACTTTACGAATCGTTCGATTTCCTGCAATAATTTGCTCCGGATTGAAAGCCCCAGAATGAATGAACGCTTCAATCAGAATACTTCCCATACTCCCAGTACCGATGAACCCTGCTTTCATCTAGTAATCCCTCCCGAAAAAAATCAGTCACTTTCGTTAATATTTATAGAACGGGGTCAGTTTTGGATGCCATTCGGATGCTTTTTCATGTATATGCATGCTTCTCTGCCGTTATGAAAGATTAGCTTGTTTTTTTTATTTAACTGTTAGGAGGGAACTCGTGGCTCTATTTCGTTATCGAAAATTTCTGTATACTGCTGTAATTGTTTGTATTGTCGTTTTTGTTGTATGGCCTTTTGTGACTGGAGGACGGTCATCGATGATACAAACGGAGTTTGAACCGGTGAATGAGCAAATTGAAGCTCTTATAGCGAATGGAGAGGAAATAGCTCAGGAATCCCTCGCAACACCTGGAGTTACTTCTGAAGTCTCTGATCCCACAGAAACTTCTGAAACCCCTGGAACCCCTGGAACCCCTGGAACCCCTGGAACCCCTGGAACCCCTGGAACCCCTGGAACCCCTGGAACCCCTGGAACCTCAGAAACCTCAGAACCTTCTAGACCTGATGCGTCTCCGGCCGCACCTGTAACAAACATCACATCTGAATCGCCTTTACCTAAGCTAAAAGGAAGCCCTCCACCAGCGCCTGCAAAGGGTCTATTGGATTTGAATACCGCAACGCTTAAGCAACTAAATGATTTGCCAGGGATCGGCGACAGCAAAGCAAGAGCCATTCTGGATTACCGTTTGAAAAAAGGTAGATTCAGCAGGGTTGAAGAACTAACCGAGGTGAAGGGGATTGGGGATAAAATGCTCGAAAAGCTGAAGCCATTGGTTTACGTAACTTCAATATAGTCCTTTCTTTCATTTTGAGATGAAGTATGAGAGAATACTAGAAATGAAAAAAGGAATATAAAGGACATGGGAGGGGAGCTACGATGAGTAACCGCAAAGACTGGGACACTTACTTTCTTGATATCGCCTATATGGCTTCCACGCGTTCCAGATGTAATCGACGCCATGTTGGAGCTGTGCTTGTTCAAGGGAAAAAGCTGCTCGGAACAGCTTATAATGGTGCTCCAATGGGAGTACCTGATTGCACGGAAGCCGGGTGTATGCTTGTTGAAGAAATTGAACTGAAAGTAGTGGAGGATGTTGAGGAAGTAGTGCGCAAGCAGCGCTGTATCCGCACCATTCACGCCGAGCAAAATCTGTTGCTCTTTACAGATCGCGAGGATCGGGAGGGCTCTACGGTCTATGTCACCGATCAACCTTGCTGGACTTGCGCAAATATGCTCGCAAATAGCGGTGTGACAGAGATTGTTTTCCATCGCGGTTATCCGAAGGATAACGAGAAGGTCAGCCAGTTAATGTCGGCCAGAGGCATCACCTTCCGCTCTATGGAAGGGTATGAGCCTCCGCCTGGCACCGTATCTGACGTCGTGAATTAGATCATTCAATCTACATTGGGGAAGAACCTCATTTCAGCAGCAGCCTAAGATTAAGGCTCATCTGGAATGAGGTTTTTTGCTTTGCCGGAAGGGAGGAATAAGCTTAAATGAAACGACCAGTTGTTATAGGATGCTGTCTGTGGATAACTGGCTATGTGCTTGCACTCTACAGCCATCTGCCATGGCTGTCTTTGACGACGAGCGCGCTAATGCTTGCCGCGATCGTCGTCATCCGCCTGCTGCGGCTGCCTGCCGGACAGCCGCTGTGCGCGCTTTTGCTGGTCGGAGTAGCCTACGGCTACTTCCAATGGACCGACCAGCGCAACGTCACGGCCCTGCTGCCCCTCACGCAGCAGGAAAACCCGGACGGCCGCGAAGTCATACTGCGCGGCCGATTCAGTTCCCCTGTCACCGTAGACGGCGACAGGGCCAGCTTTACCGTGGAAGCGGAGTCCATCCGCTTCCAGGACCGCGCTTTCCCGCTCAGCGGGGAAAGCGTGCAGGTCTCGCTGCGCTTGCTGGCGCAGGCGCAGCAGGAGGTGGCGTCGGCGTGGCGCCGAGGCGACGCCCTGACGCTCACGGGGACGCTGCGCAGCCCGTCCCCGGCACGCAACTTCGGCGGCTTCGACTACCGCCGATATTTGCGCCTTCACCACACCCATTGGCAGGTGGTAGCCAAAGGGGTGGATCAGGCGCAGGTGCAGCCTGCGGCTGCGAGCATCAGCGCCACGCAGCTGCTGCGCTGGAACGACATGCTGCGGGATAGCCTCAGCCGCCGCATGGACCTGATATTCCCCGCGCCGCAGGCGGGGTTTATGAAGAGCATGCTGATCGGATTGACGGACGATCTGGATCCCGAACGCTTCCAGCAATTTTCGGAGCTGGGGCTGACCCATATTTTAGCCATATCAGGCTTGAATGTTGCCGTGTTTCTAGGTGTCTGCTTCTGGGGAATGCGTCGCTTAAAGCTGACCAAAGAATCATACTTACGCATATGCTTTTGGCTGCTGCCCTTCTACATCCTGCTGACGGGTGCATCTCCTTCTATTGTAAGAGCGGGATTGATGGCCATGGTGGCGCTGTACGCGGCAAGAAAAGGAGTAACGAAGGATGTGCTGCACAGCATGGCGATTGTGGCTTGGGTCATGCTGGTGTGGAATCCATATTTCTTACTGGATGTCAGCTTTCAGCTTTCTTTTCTGGTCACTCTTGGACTTATTCTTGGTGTACAGCGTGTAAATGAATTGCTTGAAGGTTGGCTAACCTCCTCCGTATTAAGAAACACAGTGTCAATCACCCTTGTTTCGCAATTCGTTTCCTTTCCTGTTTCAATCTATTATTTCAATCAATTTTCCTTGCTTTCCTGGCTGGCTAATGCCGTTCTTGTTCCTGTAATCAGCTTAGTTGTCTTTCCTGCTGGTATCGTGGCGGTCGTTGCGGGACTATTGTATTTGCCGGCTGGCCAAGGAATGGGGTGGCTCATTTCGTGGTTAAATGATGCGATTTTTTGGGTGACAGACAAGCTTCAACATCTGTACCTATTCAAACAAATTTGGCCAAGCCCAAGCTTGCCGTGGATTGCTTTTTATTATCTGCTGTTGATTGGGATTTATGGGTCATGGAGACGCTGGATGCTCGGCACTATGGATGAGCCCCCGATTAGGTTAGAGAGTTTACATGACAGAGGAGGAGCGCAACACGCGATAGGATTATGGCTTGCCGTAGGAGGTTTTTTTGGCCTGTTGTGGATAGGCTATTCCCCTGACAGACTGGAGAGGACCGGACTTGTTCAATTTATAGATGTGGGTCAAGGGGATGCCATATTGATTAGCACACCGTATGGGCGAAATCTTCTCATAGATGGCGGAGGCACAATTTCGTTCAGCAAGGCTGGCGAAGGTTGGAAAGCGAGAAAAGATCCTTATGAAGTAGGGAAAAAACTGCTGGTTCCTTTGCTTAAAAAGCGTGGTGTTCATCAATTGGATATGCTGGTACTATCCCACGAAGATACCGACCACAGCGGAGGGCTTCAGGCTGTTATGGAACAAATTCCTGTTAAGCAATTTATGTTCAACGGTACCTACAATCCGAATAAAGGCATAGAGAAACTATTCCAAACTGCTCTCGATCGGAAAATCCCGATGCTTGCCGGGGAGCAAGGCGGATGGATCCAGATCGATCCTGTGACCCGAATGAAGGTTCTGTATCCTTTTTCAGAAGTCGTAGAACATGCAGAGATTGTGAAGGAACAAAACGAATATTCTGTGGTGCTCCTGCTGGAAATGTTGGGAACGAGGTGGCTTTTTACAGGAGACATGGGAAAGGACTCGGAGTTGGCGCTGCTGAAACGACTGAAAGAAAGCAAGGAGGTACCAGATCGTCTAGATGTTTTGAAAATTGCGCACCATGGCAGCAAATACTCTACTTCGCAGGAATGGCTGGATTATTGGCGGCCGCGAACGGCTGTGATTTCAGTTGGTGCTGGAAATCTATATGGTCATCCAGCGCCCGATGTCATGGAGCGGTTAAGCAATATAGGTTCACACGTATTTCGAACGGATCGGATGGGGGAGGTTCAGTTGGAAGTGCGCAAAGATGGGCTATTTTCGCGTACGAAAATCGTCTTGCCCTGATATTTTAAGATTTGGCCTCCGGGGGTTTCGATTGCTGCTGAACCGTATCGTTTTGCTGCTTCCATGGCGGGTCTCCGTTTTTGTGAAGGAGTTGATTAATCAGATAAGTACCGAGTGGTACAACAAACGAAAGGATGGTACAGATCAAGACCAGTCCGGAAGGCATTAAGCCTAAAAAGGTTGACCACATGGCTCATTACTCCTTTGTTGATTCGAAAATATTGCCTATACGGCGGATAATCACTTTGGTCTGCACGTCGACTTCTGCTTGGGCAAACAAATTTTCTCCGTTATCCCAATTTTCCGCAATGGGCTTCCACATTTTATAATGATCCTGGAATAGATAAGGGCCCAGGCCCAGAGCGTCTTTTTTATAGGAATGCTGCAATTTTTTGATTGTTTTATTGGCTGTGGATGCCAGTTTATCTTGCAAGCTTTTCTCAAGTGCTTCTACGGTTTTCCCTTCAGAGGGATCAATGTTGGTGATGGATTTGTCCAATGTACCTTCGGCTATGATCTTAATCGTAAATTTCATATGTCCCGGACTTGTTTGTTGGACGTAAAACTTCCTATTTGAGCGTTCCACTTTAAAGCCTACGACTTGATCATCGACGTTAGATTCAATGATCCCGCCCTTCACTCGCTGTGTAATAAAGTTTAATCCTTGCGTTTCTTCTCCCGTTAGGAAGCCGAGTAATTGCTTGGTTGTTCCATCAAACAAGGCGCTTCCATTTAGGGTCACACCTCCGTCTTCCTTTTTAATTGTTTGTAGAACAAAGCTTTCATTTTTGATTAAAAATTCGTGCACATCGCCAATCCTCGATTCAGGCAGCATGAAATTCGTTTTTTGATTGTTTTTGGCGATAGAGGAGATATAATCAATTGGCGTTGATTCATTGTTTGGGTAAATGCCGAGGATATCCGAGGCTTTCCCATCCGCGATTAAAATTTGAACACCGCGCCGCATTTCGCTATTTCGCAGAAAAAAATCTAGCACATTGGGAAGGTTGGCTTTGTTTTTCGCTACATCACTAGAAATGATGATGATTCTCAAGTGTTCAAAATAAGGAGATCGGCTTGTTCTTCCCGCTATTCTGGCCGCTACAGCCGGCATCGAGTTTTCTGTTGTCGAGATATTGAAATAAGCCTGTCCGGCATGGGGATTCATGCTGTTGCCTTGTCCGGTTGTACTCCCGCTGCTTTGTTTTAGACCTCCAGGCACTATCATTTGATAGGTGCCTTTGTATAGATTTTTTCCGTTCTCCCCCTCGGGTTTGTCGATGGCGACTCCAACAACGAAGCCGCGTTGATTAATTTCCACGCGGTCCCAGCAACCTGTCAGCAGCAACAACGTGCAGCCGAGACATAGCGTGCAGAGAACTTTTCTAGGAAGCATCGCTCTTCACTCCTCGAAGCTTGGCAACCGTATAAATGAGTATTGGAAACAGAATACTTACAATGATTCCTTCGTAACTGATGAAAGTGCTCATTTTACTAAAATCTGAGAGATTTTTCGGATACATACACAACAAATAGATGATCGGACTGAGAATAAATACCCATGTTTTGTGCTTAGGTTTGGGAAACAAAGACCGAAGTCCATAAATCGTACAATCATAGGCCATTACAGTTGTCGTAAAAACAGCCATGATCCAAATTGTGAAAAATATGGATTCAAACCGTTCAAAGAATTCACCAGGGATCTGCATTTCTTTAGCAAGCTCCACAGCAGGATAAGTGATTTCCGGCAGTGCAAGCTGTGAAAAAACACCTACGCAGACAAGATAGATGGCCGTATATAACACGAGAGGGATAAGCACACCGATGGCTACAGCTTTTGGGGCATCTTTCGGCCGGTTCATCATTGTAATATAGAACAGGACGACTTCAAAACCCAAAAGTGAAAAAGCGGTCGTTTTCGTTGCAGCGGCTAACGATTTCCAATTCGTCGTAAAAAAAGGTTTTAGTTCTTTCAGATCGACCATACCAAGGCTAAATAGAAGAACGAGCACCGCGACTAAGAGTACGATCGGGATAAATAAGATATTTAAACGAATGAGACCTACGCGGCTGCCGCTAACGGCATACACGTTTACCATTAAGAAAGCAAAGGCAATGACCTCTACAGGCGTTGTTTCAAATAAGTATTGTTTAGCAATATTGGCGATTGCCCTGACTTCATAAGCGCAAAAGGAAAGAAAATAAAGCGATAGCAATAAAACGGCAGCGAAGGCAAGGGGCTTTGTGATCGCAGCAGAAGCATAGACGTAGTAGCCTTGGCTGCTGAAATGCGTCGCTATTTTGGCGAGTATCCAAGCGATTCCAATGGCAATTATGCCTGCTGCGATCATAGATATCCAACCGTCCGAGCCGTTGACTGATTTTGCTAACTCACGTGGGAGCATCAAAATGCCTACACCGATAATCATCGAAGTCACGGTAATGGAAATATCCAATGAACTGATCTCTTTATCCCCGTATTCAAAAGACTTCATTCTTATTTCTCCTTGGTTTTCATTCTGTCGTCATTGTTCGTTTGAAGCATTTGCGGCCGCTTCTTCATGAAGTGAAGAGGGGCACGCAGCACGAGATCCTTCCAGTCGCGAATGAACATAGGTGCAAACGGTGTGGAGTATGGGATTCCAAAGCTTTTCAGATTAACGATATGAATGTTGATCATGATATAAGCCAGAATGACGCCATACAATCCAAGGAATGCCGCGAACAGCATAATGCCGAACCGCATGACGCGCAAGGAAATGGCAAATGAGTAGGATGGTAAGGAGAAAGAGGAAATGGCCGTGACGGCAACGACGATAACCATAACTGGACTTACCATACCGGCAGCTACCGCGGATTCTCCAATAACTAGACCTCCTACGATCCCAATCGTTTGTCCAATGGGTTTAGGAAGACGCAGTCCTGCTTCTCGAAGCAGCTCCAATGTGAATTCCATGACGAATGCTTCAATAACGGCTGGAAACGGCACACCTTCCCGCGCTCCCGCGATAGAAAAGGCAAGCTTGGACGGAATCATCCCGTGATGAAACTCAAGTAATGCAATATAGAGCGCAGGCAGGAAGGTAGCAATAAAGGCTGAAATTAGCCGCAGAATCCGAGTCAGCGTGGAGATCAGCCAGTTTTGATAATAATCCTCAGGTGATTGTAAGCTGGAGGAAAACGTAATCGGCAAAATGAGGGCAAAGGGATCACCGTCAACTAGAATGGCTACGCGACCTTGGAGGAGAGCGCCGGAAACTTTATCAGGCCGTTCTGTATTCAGAATGACAGGAAAAGGGCTCAGAAAGCTATCTGTGATCCATTGCTCCAAATAACCGGAACCCTCGATATCATCCATATCAATACTATTGATGCGCCGCACAACTTCCTTGACTAGATCCGGATGGACAATATCGGCAATATAAGTGACGATAACTTTTCTTCTAGCTCTTCGGCCAATTTGAAAAGTGTCAAAAACAAGATTGGTTTCCTTTATGCGTCTTCTAAGGAGCGCAGTATTTGTTCGTAAATCTTCGGTGAAACCGATCCGCGGTCCGCGAATGATGGATTCCGTCTGCGGTTCCTCAATGCCTCGAGATTTCCAGCCGCTGCTCGTAACAATAATGTATTGAGATAGATTATCCAGTAAAATCAATGTGTTTCCGGAAAGGATCTCTAAGAGTGCCTCGTCCAGAAGCTCACCGGTTTCGATTTCGAAGCTAGTTAAAACCTGCTGCGTTAAGATATTCAAAAGTTCCAGGGCTGAGCTTACAGGTTGTAAGGCGGAGTGAAGCATCGGATTAATGAGCTGCTCGTTAACGAGCGTTGTATCTACAAGGCCATCAATGCAGACGATTGCGCAAGGGTACTCTTCCTGGCCAACCGTAAACTGTCTGATAATGAGGTCACTGGGCTGATGAAGCAGCGTTCTAATGGTATTCAAATTATCTAACAGAGTCGGCAGCATGACTTTGGTTTGGTCTGATGATGATGGTTTTGCTTGAGATTTCGTAATGCTGCTGTGAGACATGCGTCTTCTACCGAATAATTGTTTGAACACGGCAAGCCCTCCGCTTATAAGTAGCTTCTCAGTAATATTTACCACTTTAGTTAGAAATAAACGGTTTTTTTGTAAGGTACTACGCAAACATAGTACTTTCCGAACGATGGAAAAGGTTTAGAATGAAGAGTAATTTGACCGAAATCAGAAAGGGGAATGAACAAATTCATCCAAATGGATTAAACTAACACGCTTCTATCACGTCTAAGTTGTGTATTTATTCACGAAAGTTTGTTATTCTGGAAGTTGCAAACAGCCTTTATATTTTTTATTCTAAAAATACTGCAACATTATGAGACGCTGCCGCGTCTGTAAGATTGCAAGAGGGAGGGATCCCAGTGGTAGCACCCGAACTGGTTAAAAGAGCTCAGGCCGGTGATCGTGATGCACTCATTACCCTATTGCGAGAAATTGAGTCTCACGTCTATCGAACCGCTTATTATATTTTGAATAATGAACAAGATGCCCTTGATGCTTCACAGGAGGCGCTCCTTCGGATTTATACCAAAATCAACTCATACGAAGAAAAAGCGTTGTTTAAGACGTGGGTGCAGCGGATTGTAACGAACATCTGCATCGATAAATTTCGCAAGGCGAAACCTACGGTTTCTATTGATGAGCATGATATGACGTTTACTGCAGAGCAAAATGTTGAATATGAAATTATGTCTGGCTATTTAGCCAAAGATATTCGAGAAGCAATCGATAAGCTTCCCGAGCACCATCGGTCTGTTGTTGTTCTCCGTTATTTGCAGGACTTTTCGTATCATGAAATTGCTGAATCGTTAAATTTACCGCTAAATACGGTGAAGTCTTACTTATTTCGAGCTAGACAACAGTTACAATTGTTGCTCCAAGATTATCAGAAAGGAGGTGTTCGGGGATGAATTGTCAAGAGGTGATGGAACTTATGCAAAGGCAGCTGGATGGAGATCTGAACTCGCAAGAGGAAGATGAGCTCCATGCTCATTTAGCCTATTGTCTAGACTGTGTACAAGTGTTTGAACGTTTACAAAGATTGTCGGGTGAACTCGCCCAATTACCGAAGGTTGTCCCTCCATACAGCTTGGTCGATGCCATTCTGCCGCAGCTAGATGAGATTGATAAAGGAGCCGCGGCGTCCATTACCGACAAGGCAGCTGTCTTCAACGCAGAAGTTAGCCATATCGAGCAAGGACAGCGCAAGAAACTCCCTTGGACACGCCGATTAGGATCGCAGTTCTCTTGGAAATTTGCAAGTGGCGTCGTTGCCGCGGGTCTCATTATTGGATTCTTTGCTTTTAACATGAAGCATCCTGTGATGGATAATGCTGATGGTTTGCTTCCAATGGCAGCATCCAAGCAAGAGGTTGGCCAGAAGGAAGCGGCTTCCCCAGAGCTGAAGTTGAATCGAGAAGCCCAGGATCAGATGAAAGGTTCCGGTAATTCTGGCGCTACTGAGTCACCTGCGCCAAGCGATGCTGTTTCTGGTTCTGCACCGGCAGCGGGGCAGGAGTCCCCATCTTCTGCGGGGTCTAATGTAGCGGAACCGCAGGCTACAACGAATGCTCCACTGGAAAAGCCGGGTACGATTAGTCCGTCGACATCGGTGGACTCCAAGGATACAACGCCTACGGTCCCTTCAACTTCGGAGCCTGCACGTATGAAAGATTCAGGTACAACTGGCGGAAATGAGCAGAAATCTGTAGATCAGAATCAAGTGAGTCCGAATCCGGCGCCAGTTGCTCCCACTAAAGCTGATAATGATCAGAAGGCAGCAACCATACAGCCTTCACCAACTCCTTCACCAACTCCCTCTGCAAAAAAAGGGATTGAGAGAGATACGGGGGCAGGTATGTTTGCGATGACTGTACCGGTCACGGATAATTTTATGAAGTCAGCGACAGGGGCGTTAACGGCGGCCGTTGAAGATCATCACGTCGTGATCCGTAATAGTGAAACTTTAGAGATTATTTTCGAGTCCAAGCAAGTGTGGAAGCCGGAGGATCAGATCACATTGGTCGAGTGGTCCAAGGATGACAAATTCTTTTATCAAGTGCAAAGCGGGGGCACCCTGCATACCATTCGCGTCGATGTGAAGCTCAAAACGGAAGTATCTCCGTAAAAAGCTTAAAATGAGTGCACCATTAGAGGGGCTCTAGCGTATGTTATACAAAAGGAAAGCGAAAGTATGCTAAGGGTTCGCCCACACGGTCTAAGGTTTCTAGAGCCTTTAACCGGTGTTTAAATAGACAGACAAAGGGATTACTTCAAGGTCGAAGGACTTTGACGTAATCCCTTTGTTGTTGGTAAAATGAAGGCGAGGAGTGAACGCCAGCTATGGACGCAAAGAGAGCATTGAAAGATATACAAGCAGGGCGGCAAGCACCCGTATATTTGTGCTACGGTCCTGAGAAATATAAAATGAGAGAGTTTATTCAGGTGTTAACAGATTCACTTATTGAGCCGGAACATAAGGAATTTGCTGTGAGTAAATTCGATTTAAGCGAAATCTCGCTTTCATCCGTACTTGAAGATGCGGAGACGCTTCCATTTATGGTGCCCAAGAAGCTTGTCATCGCCAAAAACGCGCTGTTTTTTACTGGGGCTAAGGAAAGCACGAAAATTGAGCATCACTTAGAACGTTTAACCGACTATTTAAAATCGCCCGCCGAGCACACTGTCGTGGTGTTTACTGTTGACGCTGATAAATTGGACGAGCGCAAAAAAATCGTCAAAGCGCTCAAAGACATGGAGGCGGCTGTTCCCTTCCTATCCCTAAGCCCAGAAGAGCTGCAGCAATGGGTGGCTGCCAGGGCGCGTCAGCGGGGGTTCTCGTTTACCGGGGAAGCTACGGACCAACTGATCCTCTATACAGGTGGCAATTTGCAATCGTTATCCGCAGAAATCGAGAAGATCTCCTTATATGTGGGGGCTGGGAGCGAGGCAACCACAGATGTAATTGATCAGCTTGTCGCTCGAAGCACGGAGCAGAACGTTTTTATACTCATTGAAGACATTGTGAACGTGAGGCTGGATCGTGCCTTTGTTATTTTAGAAGAGCTGCTGAAACAACGGGAAGAGCCGATCAAAATAGCTGCGCTTATTGCAAGGCAGTTTCGTATTATGCTGCAGGTCAAAGAGCTTAGCAAGCAAGGCTACTCTCAGCAGCAAATGGCTTCTCAGATCGGGCTGCACCCCTTCGCGGTGAAAGTGGCTGAAGGTCAAGCGCGGAAATACAATATTGAAAAACTGAGCGATATCATGTCCCAGTTGGCTGATCTTGATTTCCAGATGAAGACCGGGAAAATTGATAAAGTGCTAGGGTTAGAAATGTTCCTTCTTAGGCTGGCTGCCTAAGGAGGTTTTTTGTTAAACGGAAAAAAGCCCAATTCTCGGAAGAGAACTGGACTTTTGCTTTATGTCCTGTATTACGCTTGGGCCGTAAGAGCGTTCAGCTTTTTAGCCAGACGGGACTTCTTGCGGTTAGCGGCATTTTTATGGATTAAACCTTTAGAAGCTGCTTTATCTAACTTCTTGGAAGCGTTAATTAGAGCTTCTGGGCTTACAGCTGTTTCGAAAGCTTTCACAGCAGTACGCAGAGCGGACTTTTGGGAAGCGTTACGAAGACGGCGCTTTTCGCTAACTTTTACTCGTTTAATAGCGGATTTAATGTTTGGCATGAAATTCACCTCCTACTTACAAAACACGGTTCAACGTTACATTTGTATGTTTGCTGACAACTTTAAGTATTCTACCATGCAACTATTGAAAATGCAAGACCTGTCAATAGGTTTTCAGTGGCTATTCCATTTGCATAACGGCCTCATATTCGTCACACACTAAGAGATGCAAAGCACCTCAGAAAGGGGAACTTCCATGGACTTAAGCTCTTTTACCACCCATACGGATCTTGCGCTGGATGCAAGGGATATGGCTCATGCAGCGAATCAAGGGCAGCCGATACCTGGTATTGAACAGGAGTCGACTCGTGAAAATGGCATACGCGTTACCAAAATTAACGTAAAAAATGAAGAAGGCTCCAAAGCCCTTGGCAAACTCCTTGGACATTATATAACGATAGAAGTTCCTGCACTACGCGAAAAAGACAGCCAATTGCAGGACCGTGTAGCTACGAAGCTGGCCCAAGAATTCGAACAATTTTTGCGGGACATAGGGATTCCCCAGAATGCCAAAGCGCTGATTATCGGACTCGGCAACTCCAACGTGACGCCGGATGCGCTCGGCCCACTCGTAGTTGACAATATCATGGTGACACGCCACTACTTTGAACTGATGCCGGAAGATGTGAGTCCAGGCTATCGCCCCGTCAGTGCGGTAGCTCCCGGGGTGCTTGGAACAACGGGGATTGAAAGCAGTGATATCGTGCTCGGGATTGTTGAAAAATCCAAACCTGATTTCATCATTGCCATCGATGCATTGGCTTCCAGATCGCTCGATCGGGTAAATACGACCATCCAAATTGCCGATACGGGCATTCATCCGGGTTCCGGTATCGGCAATAAGCGCAAAGGGTTAACGATGGAGAATCTTGGCATACCTGTAGTGGCTATAGGCGTGCCGACGGTTGTTTATGCTTCAACCATTGTCAATAACGCCTTCGACCTCATGCAAAAGCATTTTAGCGAACAGACGGCCAATACGGGACAAATACTTGGGCTGCTGGACAATATTCACGAGGAGGAGCGTCTTCAGCTTGTTAAAGAAGTGCTAAACCCTGTCGGCCACGATTTATTAGTCACTCCGAAGGAAATTGATCAGTTTATCGAGGACATCGCCAATATTATTGCCAGCGGTTTGAATGCTGCACTGCACGACGCCGTTGGCGTTGAGAATGTCGCGGCTTATACGCACTGAACATATCGGAACTGTGTCTGCGATTTTCGTGGAACAGTTCTTTCTTTTGTTCATTGTTAGGACGATCTGGAAGGAAAAAGATGGCAGGTGTCGAAGTAACAGACAATCACTATAAAATAAGGAAGTGGTACTGTGAGCAGCACACAGCTGGCAAAGCTATTCATTGGGTCGTCTGCTGAAAGTATTGACGTAGCAGAGGCATTACAGTCAAATCTCCATTTTTCCTGTGATGTCACGGTTTGGAGCCAGTTGCTATTCCCGCCTTCACATACAACGTTAGCCCCGCTAATCAAGCAGGCTCAAGCAAGTGATTTCGCTATCTTTGTCTTTCAACCAAATGATTTAACGCTTTTGAGAGATTCGGTTGTCAGTACCGTCCGCGATAATGTGATCCTGGAGCTTGGATTATTCATCGGGCAAATCGGCTTAGAAAGAACTTATTTTCTCATCCCGGAAAAAGAAGACTTCCATATTGCCACGGACCTCTTGGGATTGACACCGCTTACTTATAAAGCAAATCATCCATCCGGCTTGATGGCGGGACTGGGACCGGCCACTTACACCGTGAAACGAATGTTGAAAGAGTTAGGATTGAGAATCAAATGAAACCTAAAATGTTTATTGGTTGTTCGCCTGCAAGTCTACTTTGGGCGGAATTCTATCAATCGCAGCTAGCTTCGACGGCTGATGTCACCGTCATTAACCAAGGTGTCCTGACGGCATCCCAGCATAAATTAAAGATGCTTAAAAAGCACATTGAAGAAACAGATTTTGCCCTGCTGATTCTGGGTCGCGAGGACATGCAGCATAAGGTGACTTATGCCAATCTCTTGGTACTCATCGGTCTATGCATTGGTGAGCTAGGGCACAGCAGAACTTTTATTGTGATGTCGAGCGGCGGTGAACTGCCTGAATACCTCGAAGGCTATAACCCTCTGCGGGTCGATGACACGCAAACGAATCGAGAGATCGGGGAGTTGGCAGGCCCTCATCTTTATCCAATGAAAAGCAGTATTGCTGCACATAAGAAACGTATGAAACCTTCGGATATGAAAAAAAATGATGCCATTCGCAGTTTCCTCTTTGATGCGCTGGACTCGCTGAGTGTCTCAAACGTGGATTATGACCGTGTTCTAGACAAATTCCATAAGACATTTGATACCAATTGTGGTATAATCGAGCTTCAAGAAGTGACGGCTGCAACGTTGTTTGAGCTTCTTGATGACGGAGTTACTTTACAGCAGTTTGGCCGTGCGGGGCAGGTCAGCAACAATCACAGCTTTCATGTGAATGATCCTACCAGTTACCTGGCGGAATGTTACCGCGGCAAAGATACAAACATCTACCTAGGGCGAGCCAAGGACAAAGAAGACGGCGAGTTTGAATATATATATTGCGTAAAGCTGCATCCAACCATCGTTTCTTCCATACATTTCAAAACAAGAGCGGATATTCCGCAGCGTAATCACCATCAAGTTATGATGGAGTTATCGGAAAGAAACGCGAAGCTCGTGTCTTCACTCAAATCCATTGTGAAAGGAAGGATTCTTTATGCTGAAGCACATGAAGAAAGTTCGTAACCGACTAACCGCCAAACATGCCCACAAAGCTACCGATAAGACCAAACTATATAACGGCCCCACGGTTCTTAACAAACCAAGCGGGGTAACAATCGTAGCCAAAGGATCATTCGATTTCGAGTCTCTGGCTTAACTCAATATGGAACATTTAAGAACCCCAGATGGGGTTCTTTTTTATTATTTAAGCACTCCACCGCCATGAAAATTGCTGCTATGGCTTGAGCGGTTTCACCCTGGCCGGGGAGGGGAACTACTGGGCGCTATTTCATCGGAATAGGCTCTTTTTTGCGCGGAGGGGAACTGTGGGCTGTTATTTGTCCGTTTTCTTGAAGAAAACGGGTTAGGCGGTCAAATAAGAGCCTGTAGTTCCGCTCGAACGCGGCGACGGGTTGAATTTACTAGAATAGCAGCCTGTAGTTCCTCAAAGGTGTATCGTTTCGTTGATCATCTTAACGCTTGTATGAGCTTGCCCCTTTCGCCAAGTGTGCAAGTAATGCTGTTATCTCCTTCTATCAAAAAATTCTATCGTTTCGGGTTCTATCGACGGGGCTCGTTTCATAGATTGAATTAAGATAGTTTAGGAGGAATCAGACTATGAAATGGACTTCAGCCACTCTCAATCTCAGCCACGTTCGAAAAACCTTTCAGAGCGCCAGTTCCGTCGGAAAAACGTTCTTTATTCTAAGCGCAGCAACATTAGCCATTTTTGTTTTAGTTGGCGTAGGAGGCTATCTGCAGAATAAAGTCATAACGACCTCACCGGTTTCTTCGATGAAAAGTTTAGCCGCATCTGTCACGAATCAGTTTTTTATCGATATGCTTGGCATGGAAGTGCCTCATCTAAATAAAGACCAGAAGAAGTTTACGTTCTCTCAGCACAATGTCTTCCATTTTGCTTTCCAATTCCTGACGGACATTAATCCAAGCGACCCGAAAAGTTTGGTGGCCAGCGAAGTTCCAGGAATGGATGCCAACAAGTCAACCGTCCTGGTCAAAGGAAGCGAAGCGAACCCGAGCGATCCTGTGGATTACAATCCCGTCTCTACGGATCTGGAAGCCGAGGCCAAGAATCCTCCGAGCCCGACACCGGAACCCACGCCAACGGGTACTACAACGCCGGTTGTTAGCCAAACAGGCCAGCCGCCCAAATCAGCAGGTGACAATGTAGCTTTCATTTACCAAACGCATAGCAATGAATCTTTCCTGCCTGAGCTCAAGGGAGTTACGGATCCGGACAAAGCTTACAGCGATAAAGTCAACATCATTTCCGTTGGCCAACGGCTGGCGCAGAACCTGGAAAAAGACGGAATTGGAGCTGTTCATTCACAAACCATTTATCCAAGCACGGTTAAAAATTTTGAATATCCATACTCTTATAAATATTCCTTGAAAACATTGCAGGAAGCATCCGCCCAGCATCCTGATCTACAGTATTATTTTGATCTCCATCGCGATTCCGCGGCTCGCAATAAAACAACCGTTACGATTGACGGCAAGGATTACGCACAGGTGTATTTCATCATCGGCGGAAAGAATCCAAATTGGAAAAAAAATGAGGAGTTCGCCAACAAGATTCATCAAGTTTTGGAAGCCAAACATCCTGGAATCTCCAAAGGGATCCATGCGAAAGAAGCTAGTGAAGGCAATGGCTTATATAATCAGAACTTTTCGCCTAACAACATATTGATTGAGGTAGGCGGTCCCTACAATTCATTGGAGGAGTGCTACCGTACAACGGATTGGCTGGCTGATGCCATTTCAGAAGTGATTTTGAATGCGAAGAAAGTTGACGCTCCGGCGGCAAGTCCTAAGCAATCCTAAGCAATTTGAGGGATGAAGAAGCTTAGAGCAACATTATGAAATTTAAAGGAGGCTTTCTCATGAAGCTGAGGCACTTTTATATCAAGGTGAGCTTGTTCGGATTGCTGCTGCTGTTCTGCATTTTATTCGGTGTCAGCTTAGCGTCCAGCGGGATGGAACGAATTCAAGGTCCTCAGCCTTCTGCGAAAGCCGCCGCACAAGAGCCGGTGAAGCCAACTGGGAAGGGGACAGTTGCAGCTGCGAGTACGGGCAAGGCAACCACGTCTCCAGCCCCCAAAGGTGACGCCGGCGCTAAAATAAATGCAGGTTCAACCGCGAAACCTGAAACCGCAAAGCAAGCAGATCCCGTAGCCGACCACGACAACTCTCTGAATCATGTGGGAAATAAACTCGGAGACCTGCTGCAAATCGCATCGCATCATGGAATTAAGCTGTTTGTGTCGATCTTTGACGCTATATTGGGCAAAGGATAAGGGTGTACATTGCTGCAACTTCCCACAACTGCTATAATGAAAATTATTTGCATGTTGTGGGGGTTATTACGTTAGCATGACTGACATTCGCGAAAGACAATCAAGAATTCGAAACTTTTCAATCATCGCTCATATCGATCACGGCAAATCAACACTTGCTGACCGCATCTTGGAATATACAGGTGCGCTGTCGACCCGTGAGATGCAGGAGCAAGTACTTGACCAAATGGATCTGGAGCGGGAACGCGGGATTACTATCAAGCTGCAAGCGGTAAGACTGAATTACCGGGCGGATGACGGCATTGATTATATCCTTAATCTGATTGATACACCAGGACACGTCGACTTTACTTATGAAGTATCCCGAAGCCTTGCGGCTTGCGAAGGCGCTTTGCTAGTCGTGGATGCTGCACAGGGAATTGAAGCTCAAACGCTGGCTAACGTGTATCTGGCGCTTGAAAATAACTTGGAAATTTTACCTGTTATTAATAAAATCGATTTACCAAGCGCTGATCCGGAAAAAGTGAAGCAGGAAGTCGAAGACGTGATCGGGCTTGATGCCAGCGATGCGGTGCTCGCTTCTGCGAAAGCAGGGATCGGCATTAAGGAAATCATCGAGCAAGTTTGCCAGAAGGTGCCGGCACCACAAGGCAATCCTGACAATCCACTTAAAGCGTTGATCTTCGACTCTCATTATGACGCATACAAAGGTGTTATTGTTTATGTGCGTGTTGTAGACGGCTCGATCAAAGCAGGCTCCAAAATTAAGATGATGGCGACCAACAAAACGTTTGAAGTCATCGAGGTTGGCGCGTTCAAGCCAAGAATGTCCTCGGTTCCATCGCTGGAAGTCGGAGATGTTGGATTTATCGTTGCAGGTATCAAAAATGTCGGAGACACGCGCGTCGGGGACACGGTAACCGAAGCGGATCGCCAAGCGCCAGAGCCGCTGCCAGGCTATCGACGGATTAATCCGATGGTTTTCTGTGGATTGTATCCAATCGAAACAACGGATTACAATGATTTGCGTGAAGCTCTGCAGAAATTGGAGCTCAATGACGCATCACTCCGTTTCGAACCTGAAACGTCGACAGCGCTGGGATTTGGCTTCCGCTGTGGTTTCTTGGGACTGCTTCACATGGAAATCATTCAGGAACGTATTGAACGTGAGTTCAACATTCCGTTAATTACGACGGCGCCAAGCGTTATCTACCGCATCACATTAACGAATGGTGATGTCATGGACATTGATAACCCGTCGAATTATCCGGATCCACAGCGTATTGATTTCGTTGAAGAGCCATACGTGAAAGCTTCCGTCATTGTGCCGAATGATTATGTAGGTACGATTATGGAGCTATGCCAAGGCAAACGCGGCGAATACTTGAACATGGAGTACTTGGATTCGAACCGCGTCACGTTAACTTACGACATCCCATTGTCCGAAATCGTTTATGACTTCTTCGATATGTTGAAGTCCAGAACAAAAGGTTATGCGTCCTTTGATTACGAGCTGTCTGGATATAAGAAATCGAATCTCGTGAAAATGGACATTTTGCTCAATTCCGAGCAGGTCGATGCGCTTTCCTTCATTGTTCACAGGGATACCGCGTATCACCGCGGTAAAATCATTTGCGACAAATTGAAGGATTTGATTCCTCGCCAAATGTTCGAGGTACCGATTCAAGCGGCAATCGGACAAAAGATCGTAGCCCGTGAAACCGTTAAAGCCATGCGGAAGAACGTCCTTGCCAAGTGTTACGGCGGTGACATTTCGCGTAAACGGAAATTGCTCGACAAGCAAAAAGAAGGTAAAAAGCGCATGAAGCAGGTCGGCAGCGTGGAAGTACCGCAAGAGGCGTTCATGGCTGTACTTAAAATAGACGAATAGTTTGCAGTGAATAAGAAGCTGGGGTGGCAGAGTACTCTGTCCCTTGGCTTCTTATCAGTTGATAACCTAGACAAACGCGCTCGTCCACAAGGATGACGAATTTGGCTGTCCAGGATAGAAAGGAAATACCCTTATGTTAGTTACTTATGCAGCTCCAACTGCTGTGTACATTCATATCCCGTTTTGCACAAATAAATGCCATTATTGCGATTTTAACTCCTATGTGCTCAAAGGCCAGCCTGTTATGGAGTATTTAGATGCGCTGGAACGTGAAATGGAGCTTACCGTAAAAAATAACCCGCCGGCTAAAGTAGAAACAATTTTCGTAGGCGGAGGAACACCGACTGTTTTGCTTCCTGATCAAATGGAACGGTTTTTGCGGATGGTCCGCACGTATTTTCCGGCTAACGCGGCGGAAGTCGAGTTTTCCATGGAAGCCAATCCGGGAACGACGGATGAAGATAAGCTTGCGGTTATGAAAGAAGGCGGCGTCAATCGCATAAGTTTTGGTGTACAGTCTTTTAACAACGATCTGCTTTCGGCAATTGGCCGTATTCATAATACAGATGATGTGCATAGAAGCATTGAGAATGCCAAAAAGCTCGGCTTTGACAATTTGTCCATCGACTTAATGTTTGGTCTGCCGAAACAAACCGTCGAGATTATGCAGGCGACTTTGGATGAAGCTTTATCGCTCGATCTGCAGCATTACTCCATCTACAGTTTAAAAGTGGAAGAAAATACGTTGTTCCATACGTTGTTCAACAAAAATCAGCTGCCGCTGCCAAGTGAAGATGAAGAGGTCGATATGTATGAGCTCATCATGAAGCGTTTGGAAGCAGCAGGATACAAGCAATATGAGATTAGCAACTTTGCGAAGCCAGGGCGGGAAAGCAGGCACAATACGATGTATTGGCGGAATCGCTCCTACTATGGGCTTGGAGCAGGCGCGCATGGCTATATGAATAGGCAGCGTCACGTTAATGTGAAAGGAATTCAGCCTTACATCGATGCGACAAAAACAGGATTGCCGATCATGGAGCAATTCGAAGTTACGCGGCAGGAAGCCATGGAAGATTTCATGATGGTCGGCTTGCGTCTGTTGGAAGGCGTGCGGAATGTCGATTTCCAAGATCAGTTTGGAGACACGATTGAAGCGCATTTCGGAGAAAACATTAAAGGCTGGGAACAGAAAAAGCTGTTGGAGCGAACGCCGGACGGGTATCGGTTATCCAAACATGGCATTCTGCTGGGCAATGAAGTGTTTGCCTCTTTCTTAACTTAGGCCCTTCTTGAATTTGACCCGGAGTCGGGCAAAAAATCCCTTGTGCAAATATACGGTATGTTGTATATTTATACATGAATCCACAAGCGTTGCAGCGGTTAGGCTGTGAGGACGCTAGCGTGGGTTTTGTGCATTTTTGTTGCGATTGGTGGGATGACAGTGAATTCATCAACTACAGTGTCCGTTAGGAAAGCATCGATCATCGATATCGATAAGCTTTATGAAATTATACAAGGCTATGCGAAACAGGGCATTATGCTGCCGCGTACCAAGGAAATGCTGGAGGAGCAAATCGACTCTTTTGTCGTTGCTGAGCATGATGGTACATTAATAGGCTGCGGCTCCCTTACAAGGCTTGGACCCGATCTTGTCGAGATTCGCTCGCTAGGGATGACGCCAGGCTTCAAAGGGCAAGGAATTGGCGGCAAGCTGGTTGATTTCCTGGTTGAAGAAGCAAGAAGCCAAGGCATTGTGAAAGTAATGGCGCTAACGTATGAGGTTGCTTTTTTTCAAAAAAATGGTTTTACCCTTGTACCAAAAGAGATTTTTCCGGAGAAGGTTTGGAAAGATTGTATGCATTGCAAAAAACAGTATTGCTGCGATGAAATCGCCGTACTCAAACGATTGGATTGACTTGACAACAGACCTTAGGGTCTGTTATTTTTGTATTAGGATTTAGCACTCACTAAATACGAGTGCTAACGAAAGTGATCATAGAGCGATTGTGAAGAGGAGGGGTACTTGATGTTGACGGATCGGCAACGCATGATTTTGAGTGCTATCATAGATGATTATGTTCGTTCAGCAGAGCCAATTGGTTCAAGAAGTATTTCGAAACGAGGCAATGTCGGTTTTAGTCCGGCTACGATTCGTAACGAAATGTCCGATCTCGAAGAGATGGGTTACTTGGAGCAGCCCCATACGTCCGCAGGCCGTATTCCCTCGCACAAAGGTTATCGTTACTATGTCGATCATCTGCTCCAGCATGGTACTTTGCATGAGAATGATTTGAATTCAATGAAGGGCACTTTTGCACAGCGCATTCAAGAGATGGAAGGTGTTATCCAGCATGTTGCCGGTGTACTGTCCTCCTTGACGAATTATACATCGATTGTGCTCGGGCCTGAGGTATTCAGTACGACGTTGAAGCATTTGCAGATCATCCCTCTTACTGAGACGACTGCTGTTGCCATTATTGTCATGAATACAGGGCATGTGGAGAACAAAACGATTACGATTCCTGATGGTATTCGAATGTCCGACATCGAGAAGGTTGTCAATATTCTGAATGCCAAATTGCAGAACGTGCCGCTGATCCAGTTTAAATCCCGACTTTATAATGAAGTCGCGAGCGAGCTGGGCAAATATGTGAATGGTTACCAGGAGCTGCTTTCGGTTGTGGAAAGTGTGCTGCAAAGTGATGAGAAGGATCGCGTGTTTCTTAGCGGTATGACCAACATGCTGACACAGCCTGAATTTAAGGATGTTGACAAGGTCAAAAGCATTTTTGATCTATTGGAAGAAGCACCTACACTTATCAAATTGTTTACTCCGACAAATGAAGGCATGGAGATCAAAATCGGTGCTGAAAATAGTATTGAAGCTATAAATAATTGCAGTTTGATTACGGCCTCCTATTCGATTGGCGGCCAGCCTCTGGGTACCATAGGCATCTTGGGGCCAACGCGAATGGAATACGGCAGGGTCATTAATTTAATGAATCATTTATCGAAGCAAATGGAAGACGTGCTGGGACGTTGGTACGGCAAATGAGCGGTATCAAGACAGGGCACAGCGAGGGCGAAGAACGCTACTCTACATTAGTTAATAATGCAGCAGCCGTTAGGGCTATTTGTTCCGCGGTTGAGGGCACACTGGGCCCTAAAGGGCTGGACACCATGCTGGTTGGCGGACAGGGTGATGTGATCATCACCAATGATGGAGTCACCATTTTAGAAAAAATGGACGTCTCTCATCCCGCAGCCAGATTGATGATTCAAGTCGCACGGAGCCAGCAGCGGCAAATTGGCGACGGCACGACGACAGCGACGGTTCTTGCCGGCGCGCTGGTGCAGGAAGGTGTCGCGCAAGTAACGCGCGGCGTGCCGGTTGCCAAGGTCGTCAGCGGGATGCTGCAAGGCATCGAGCTGGCGGTAGAAAGCTTGGAGCGCCGAAGCCGCGCGATCACGGGGCTAAGCGATAATGCGCTGAAACGCATCGCGATTACGGCGGGCCGAGAGCAGACGGATATCGCGAGGCTCATCGTTCAAGCCGCCGAAGCGGTCGGCGAGGCGAAGCTGCGCGAAGACGGGTATCGCTTCGCAGACAGCGTGATCGCCCATGAAGAGGCGAGCAGCGAGGTCTGGACCGGCATTCTGCTGAACCAGAAGCCGATGAACCTGCATCTCGACCAAGAGCGGCGAGATGCCCGCATTCTTGTGCTGCATGATGCCTTGGAGCCTGAGGCGGTCAGCGAGGAATCGCTGGTCACCGAGGCAGGCTTCCAGCGCTACATGCAGCTGAGAGAGCTTTTCCGCAGCAACCTTGCGTCGCTGCTGGAGCTTGGGGTCGGACTCATCGCGTCCGACCGCGGTGTTGACCCCGAGGCGGAGCAGTTCTGCTCCGACCATGGCATCATCGTGCTGCAGCGCTTGTCCCGCAGGGACTTGCAGCACCTGAGCGAGCACACCGGCGCTCGGCCGGTGCGTCGCACGGCGCTGCGCAAGAGCGCGCCGGAGCTTGACGCGGCGCTAGGCCGCGCGGGCTATGCCGCGTACGACGAGCGCCTGGGGCGCGTACGCGTAGCGGGTGGTCACGGTGAGCAGCACGTGACCGTGATCGTCGGCGCGGCGACGCGCGAAGCGGCGCATGAGCGCTCGCGCATCGCCAAGGATGCCGCCTCGGCCGTGCAAGCTGCCGTACGCGGCGGGTACTTGCCCGGAGGCGGCGCCGCAGAGATGGCGGTTGCGCATGATCTCGAGCGCGTCCGCGAGACGATGAAGGGCATGGAGGGCTTCGGTGTAGCCGCTGTCGCGGGAGCACTGCGCAAGCCGCTGGCTCAGATCGTTGTCAACGCGGGTTATAATCCGCTTGAGAAGGTTGAAGAGCTGAAAGCGGCGCAGATCGCACTGGAAACCGATAGCCTCGGAATTGATTGCGACACCGGTCAGGTGACGGATTTTGTTGAAGCCGGCATTGTAGACCCCGCAGATGTGAAAATTCATGCATTGCAGGCTGCAGGAGAGGTTGCTGCCGCTGTACTGCGTATTCATACCGTGATTAAGATGAAGCAGCCTTTTGAAGAAGAGTAAAGCTGGGCAAACTGACGATAACGAAATTTTGTTGTATTATGTTGAGGAGGTGAAGGACAATTGAGTACTGATAACAAAACAGAAGAGCAAGACGTGAACACTACATACGCAGCCGACAACGAGCAAACCGCAGAAAACCAGGAAGATGCGGCAGCTCAAGACACTCAAGCTGATGCTTCTGCGGAGGCAAGTGAATTAGAGAAGGCGCGTGTGCAAGCCGAAGAAAACTACCAGCGTTTATTGCGCGTTCAAGCGGACTTCGACAACTTCCGCCGCCGCGCTAGAGCGGAGAAGGAAGACTTTGCTAAATATGCTTCACTTAAATTGATTGAGCAGCTTTTGCCGATTGTAGATAACTTCGATCGCGCGTTAGCGTCAAGCAAAGAGACGAAGGATTTCGACGCCTTGGCGAAAGGTTTGGATATGACGTATCGCGGCATGGATCAACTGCTGACGGCTGAAGGCCTGAAGCCGATCGAAGCCGTTGGGCAACCATTCAACCCGGAGTTCCACCAGGCTGTTATGCAGGTTGAATCTGACGAGCACGAGGAAGGCATTGTCGTTGAGGAGCTTCAAAAAGGCTACATCCTTAAAGATAAAGTCATCCGACCAGCTATGGTGAAAGTTAGCGTCTAGATCTTATCATTTTTAAAAAATAAAAATATCGAATCTATTCAAATGTTCCCAAGGAGCAAAAGGAGGAAGCTTTAACATGAGTAAAGTAATTGGTATTGACTTAGGTACTACAAACTCTTGCGTAGCTGTTATGGAAGGCGGAGAAGCCGTCGTCATTCCTAACCCGGAAGGTAACCGCACGACGCCGTCCGTTGTTGGTTTCAAGAAAGATGGCGAGCGTGTAGTTGGTGAAACAGCAAAACGTCAAGCGATCACAAATCCTGACAAAACAATCAGCTCCATCAAGCGTCACATCGGTACGAACCACAAAGAGCACATCGATGGCAAAGACTATACGCCACAAGAAATTTCAGCGATTATTCTTCAAAAGCTGAAAGCTGACGCAGAAGCTTACCTGGGCCAATCGGTAACACAAGCGGTTATCACAGTTCCAGCTTATTTCAACGACAGCCAACGCCAAGCAACGAAAGATGCTGGTAAAATTGCTGGTCTTGAAGTACTTCGTATCGTCAATGAGCCTACAGCTGCAGCGCTTGCATACGGCTTGGAGAAAACAGAAGACCAAACGATCCTGGTTTATGACCTTGGGGGCGGTACGTTTGACGTGTCCATCCTTGAATTAGGCGATGGCTTCTTCGAAGTTAAAGCAACAAGCGGAGACAACAAACTGGGTGGCGATGATTTTGACCAAGTCATCATTGACTACCTCGTAGCTGAATTCAAAAAAGAGCAAGGCATTGACCTTAGCAAAGATAAAGCAGCGGTTCAACGTTTGAAAGATGCTGCTGAAAAAGCGAAAAAAGAGCTTTCCGGCGTACTGACAACAACGGTTTCCCTGCCGTTCATCACAGTAGCTGACGGCGTACCGCAGCACTTGGAGTTAAACCTTACTCGTGCGAAGTTCGAAGAACTTTCCGCTCACTTGGTAGAAAGAACGCTTGGACCAACTCGTCAAGCTTTGCAAGATTCCGGGCTTTCCACTAGCCAAATCGACAAAGTTGTTCTTGTCGGCGGATCCACTCGTATTCCTGCAGTTGTAGAAGCGATCAAAAAATTGACAGGTAAAGAGCCTCACAAAGGCGTTAACCCGGATGAAGTTGTTGCTCTAGGCGCAGCAGTTCAAGCTGGTGTATTGACTGGTGAAGTAAAAGACGTTGTTCTTCTGGACGTAACACCACTTTCCCTTGGTATCGAAACAGCAGGCGGTGTATTCACGAAAATGATCGATCGCAACACGACGATCCCAACAACGAAATCACAAGTGTACTCCACTTATGCAGATAACCAAACTAGCGTAGAGATTCACGTGCTTCAAGGTGAGCGCTCCATGGCTAGCGGCAACAAAACACTGGGCCGTTTCATGCTTGGTGATATTCCTCCGGCTCCTCGCGGCGTTCCACAAATCGAAGTTAGCTTCGATATCGATGCGAATGGTATCGTGAACGTATCCGCTTTGGATAAAGGAACAGGCAAAAGCCAAAAAATCACGATCACTTCTTCCAGCGGCTTAAGCGATGCGGAAGTTGAACAAATGGTGAAAGACGCGGAAGCTCACGCTGAAGAAGACCGCGCTCGTAAAGAGCTTGTAGAAGCTCGCAACGAAGCCGATCAACTTGTGTACTCCGTTGACAAAACGATCAAAGATCTTGGCGACAAAGTAGACCAAGGCGAGATCGATAAAGCAAATGCTGCCAAAGAGAAAGTAACAGCTGCTCTAGCTGGCAACGATCTCGAAACGATCAAAGCGGCAACAGCAGAGCTTACTGAAGTGATTCAACAGCTTTCTGTTAAGCTGTATGAGCAAGCTTCTGCGGCGCAAGGAACTGATGGTGCAGCTGATGCAGGTGCAGGCGAAGCTCCTAAAGGCAGAGAAAATGTTGTTGACGCGGACTACGAAGTGGTTGACGAACAAAAAAAATAAACATATCCTATAGTAATGCTGGATGTGTAGAAACGAATGAGTCAAAGCCAAGGGGGTTCCCCGTGGCTTTGACTTTCCGTTTGTAGTCTTGAACATGGGAGTGGAACAATGAGTAAACGTGATTATTACGAGGTGCTTGGGGTCGGCAAGGATGCTTCGCAAGAAGACATCAAAAAGGCTTACCGTAAAATGGCGCGTCAGTATCACCCTGACGTGAATAAAGCTGCGGATGCGGAAGATAAATTCAAAGAAGCAAAAGACGCTTATGATGTGCTTAGCGATAATCAGAAGAAAGCCCAATATGACCAGTTTGGTCACGTTGATCCGAACCAGGGGATGGGCGGCCAAGACTTCAGTGGCGGCTTTGGCGATATTTTTGATATGTTCTTTGGCGGTGGCGGCGGTAACCGTCGTAACCCGAATGCGCCGCAGCGCGGAAATGATTTGCAATACACAATGACCATTGAGTTTAAGGAAGCGATTTTCGGTAAAGAAACCGATATTCATATTCCGCGAACTGAAAATTGCGATACGTGTAACGGCTCTGGCGCAAAGCCGGGAACGAAGCCGGAAACTTGCGGCGGCTGTCACGGCAGCGGTCAGCAAGAAGTTGTACAAAATACGGCATTCGGCCGCATTGTGAATCGCCGCGTATGTACGCAATGTAATGGCTCCGGTAAAATCATTAAAGAAAAATGCGGAACCTGCCATGGCGCGGGTAAAGTGAAAAAACAACGCACTATTCACATCAAGATTCCAGCCGGTGTGGACGACGGCGCACAACTTCGCGTATCAGGCGAAGGAGAAGGTGGAACTCGTGGAGGCCCATCCGGTGATCTTTACGTTGTCATTCGCGTGAAATCCCACGAATTCTTTGAGCGTGAAGGCAATGATGTCTATTGCGAAGTGCCGCTTACCTTTATGCAAGCGGCGCTCGGTGATGAGATCGAAATCCCGACGCTGACAGAGAAAGTTAAGCTCAAAATTCCGGCTGGCACGCAAACCGACACGTATTTCCGCTTAAAAGGAAAAGGGGTTCCGCACTTGCGCGGCTTTGGTCAAGGTGACCAACACGTGAAAGTGATCGTGGTAACGCCTACGAACTTGAGCGAAGATCAGAAGGATTTGCTGCGCCAATTCGGCAAACAAACCGGTGAGCATACGCATGAGCAGAACCAATCGATTTTCGAACGTATGAAAAGAGCTTTCTTGGGCGACTAAATTCCTATTTTTCAATAAGAGCTATGAGCACTCCCTTGACGTTTTCACAGATTTTGATCTGTTGAAAAGGCCAAGTGGAGTGTTTTTTTGTTGGGTTACTGGTTGCACGTTCACAACTTGTTTACATTCAGCTAACAGTATATGGAATCTTTTACATAGCGAATACGTAACGATAACTTCCTCTTAATCTATGAAAGTTATGCTAGATCACGTGAGATACTTTATATTTGGAGGGAATACACCTTGAAAAAAAGCTTGAAACAAATCATGGGTTCCGGTCTAGCAATTTCCTTACTGGCTCTAAACGTAGCAGGCGTAGCATCAGCTGCTGAAACAACTCCGACTTCCGTTCCAGCGGAGCAACCGCAATCCAAAAACCTGATCGTGCTGATCGGTGACGGCATGGGTCCGGCTGAAGTAACGGCAGCAAGATACTACTCCAAAAAGTTTTTAAATAAAGACCGCTTAGAGCTTGATGGCGGATACTATGTTGGTAAAGCAACTACATACTCGCAAGCAGGTCCATACACGTCGGAATCCGGTGCTGTAACTGACTCCGCCGCAGCTGCAACTGCCTTCTCGACAGGTAACAAAACTTACAACAATGCGATCAGCGTTTCCAACGGCGATGTTGCTAAGCCTTATGGTTCCATTATCGAAGCAGCTATGAAACAAGGCAAGTCTACTGGACTTGTATCCACAGACAATATTACTGGAGCAACGCCTGCGGTATGGGCTTCCCACGTTCGTCAACGCGGTAACCAAAACGCAATTGCTTCTCAATACTTAGCTAGCGGAGTAAACGTTATTTTCGGTGGCGGTAAAACGAACTTTGTAACGAAAGACGATAAAGGAAAACGTACTGACAAAAATATCATTCCTGACTATGAAGCAAAAGGCTTCAAAACAGCGTTTGATAAAGCAGGCTTAGATGCAATTCCAGCTACAGCTGACCATGCGCTTGGACTTTTCGCAATGAACGAAATTCCATACGTACTGGATCGCGATGCGAGCACACCAAGCTTGCCGCAAATGACGCAAAAAGCACTTGATATTTTATCCCAAAATAAAGATGGTTTCGTACTATTGGTTGAACAAGGGCGTATCGATCATGCGGGCCACGCGAACGATCTGCCAGCTAACGTTCAAGAAATGCTGGAGCTGGATGCAACATTCAAAACATTGGTTGATTTCGCGAAAAAAGACGGGAATACTTCCGTTGTTGTCTCGGCTGACCATGAAACAGGCGGTTTGTCCTTGGGGATTAACAATGTGTATGAATTGAACGTAGATTTGTTTAATAAAGAGAAGCACTCCTACGAGTATTTGGATGCGATTTTGAAAGCTGCTCAAACAGCTGATGACGTTCGTAAAATCGTTGCTGACAACATTGGTTTCACAGATTTGTCTGACGAGGAAATTGCCTTGATTTTGAAAGGTGACGGCTCTTCTTATGGACGAGCTGGAGGTTACAACGCTGTTGTATCCAAACGCTTAGCTATTGGCTGGACGGGACATGGACATACTGCTGTAGACGTTGGTGTATGGGCATACGGGCCGATCGCTTCTTTGGTTAAAGGCGACATCGATAATACGGATATTGCCAAAAGCGGTGCAAAAGTAATTGGCGCTGACCTAGCTGCAGCAACAAAAGAACTGCAAGATAAGTACTTGTACCCATTGTTCAAAGTAACTCGCGATAACAAAACATTGTTTACAGCGAAATCGCTTGCTGAAGCATTAGACATTCAAGTGGTTTGGGACGAAGCAACGAAATCCGTTACACTTTCCAAAGACAACCAAAAGTTATCCGTACAAGTTGAAACGGGAGCTATCACGGAAAATGGCAGTGAAAGCACACTTGTTGGCAATGTCGACAATGGCAAGCTGTACCTGCCGCTGGAAGCATTCAATAAGCTGACTGGCAAAACGATGACATGGGATTCCTTCAACGAGCGCATCGTGAAAAACTAAAAGTAATGGCAAAGAAAGGACAGGGGATCACGCTTCCCTTGTCCTCTTTTCCTATCTTGGACCTATGAATTTGGAGGACAGCTATGATTGAGTTGAACAATATTTCAAAGTCATTCACGATGCATGGGCAAAAGCTGCAAATCCTAAGTGTTCCTTCGTGGAGCATTGCGCAAGGGGAACGCATTGCTTTGCTCGGCCCGAGCGGAAGCGGTAAAAGCACGCTGCTGCATTTGCTCAGCGGTGTTATGGTTCCGGACGAAGGGGAAATACGTGTGAACGGCCTACCGCTGCATACGTTTTCACAAAGTAAAAGAGACCGTTTCCGTGCGGAGCATGTCGGTTATATTTTTCAAGATTTTCATTTAATTTCATCATTGACCGCCAGACAAAACGTCGAGCTCATTGTCCCGGATAGCTGGTCAAAGAAGCAGACGAAAGACCAGCTTGACGACTGGTTTGAGAGAGTCGGGTTGAAGGATCGCCAACATCATATGCCTAATGAGCTATCGAGAGGGCAGCAGCAGAGAGCGGCCATTATCCGCGCCATCCTGACTAAGCCACAGCTTGTGCTGGCCGATGAGCCTACAGGCAGTTTAGATTGGGAAACAGCTGGCGAGGTCATGTCGCTATTGCTGAACATTTGTGAGACGGAGAAGCTCACGCTCGTTACCGTTACTCACGATTTGCATTTGGCGGAAATGTACCCGACACGTGTTCATATCGGGGAAATTAATGAGCTATCGAGGAGAAATGCCGTATGAGATTAGTGGCTTTAGTCTGGAGAAATATGCTTCACCGTAAAACACTCTCACTGCTAACCATTTTATCTGTAACGATTACGGCAGCTTTGGTTGTGTTTTTACTGCTTTGCAGCGAAGGGCTTGAGCAGGGAGCTGAGAAGGGCTACGGTCCCTTCGAGGTAACGATCGGTGCCAAAGGCAGCGCGACGCAGCTTGCTTTGAACACTTATTATCATGTAGGCGCTCCTACAGGGAATGTACCGTTTTCACTGCTCAGCCAGCTTCAAAAGGATGAGTCCGTTGATCGTGCCTATGCGATGACGACGGGTGATAACTATAACGGATTTCCTATCGTTGGGATTGAACCCGGCTATTTTGCTTCCCGCTATGGAACAGAGAAGCAGATGGCAGAAGGGAAAATGTACGGAAAGCTTGGCGAGACCATAGTTGGATCGCACATTGCGAGCTCGCTAGGGCTTCATATCGGAGATAAATTCCAAGGCGCGCATGGCTTGATTAAAGGGCTTGAAGAAGCGGAAGGCGAAGATCACGAAGGTGATTCCGCTGAAGAGGAGCATCATCATAATTTTACATATACCGTAGTTGGTATCTTACCGCCATTATTTACTTCCGATGATCGAGCTGTTTTTACGACATTGGATTACGCTTGGGCTGTGCATGAGGGGCAGGATGCTGAACATCGGGAAGTCACCTCCATTCTGATCAAGCCGAAGACGCTGCTCGGTGCACAATCGATCAAAACGAAATACGGTCAAATAAACAATGTTCAAGCGATTTATACAAGCAAAGCGGTTGCTGATGTTGTGAACGTCATCGATAAAGGAACCGGGGCGCTAACGGTTGTAACGATCATCTGCATTTTGCTTGCCGCAGGCACCATCCTTCTTTCGCTTGTCGCAGCCGTGAATGAACGGAAGAAAGACGTCGCTTTACTCCGTTTAATTGGAAAATCCAAAGGATTCATATGGTCCTCGCTGATCGGAGAAGGATTATTGCTGACGGTGATCGGCCTTGTTCTGGGCATGCTGGCAGGCCATCTCGGCGGTTATTTAAGCCGCGAAGCTGTATTTGAATATACAGGTTTGCAGCTGCAATCTTTTCAGTTCATGCAGGGAGAATGGTTGTTAATCGGCGGAACATTAGGAATTGGCATTCTTGCTTCAGCAGGCCCGGCATTGCAGGCCTATCGTGTAGATCCATTGCAATTATTCAAGTCATGAAGTCTGAGGTGATGAAAATGAGAAAAATGCTGTTCACGTCCGTTTTGGCTGTCGTCCTACTCGTTTCAGGATGCGGTCAAAAGAAAATGGACACCGCAGGTCAAACGTTCGGCAGTATGGATCAGACCACGATCGAAAGCTCTGTGCCTTCTCCACTTCCAACCGCAAGTGCACAGCCACTCCCATCTGTTACGCCGGACAAAGCCGTTCCGTCCGAATCGCCAAAGCCTACTGCAGAACCTGTGGCGACAACAACCATTACAGAAACACAGTCTACACCGCTTCCATCTCCGAAAGTATCGGAGCCTCCTAAAGCTGTGCAAAGCACACCTCCACAAGTTGATGCAACGAATGTCAAAACGGATGCTGCGCCGTCCTCCAGCCCGCAACCGAAGCCTGCGGCCACGGAACCAAGCAAAACCGTAAAGCCATCGCCAGCTTCCAACGAAATAAACTGGGATCAGTTTTTTGACAATGAGAAGCAGGATACTCCCTCGGATCGCTTCTGGGATATGAGTGGTAAAACGGTGCAAATCAAAGGCTTCATGGGTGAAGTGCTCTCCTTTGAAAAGCATTGGTTCCTGCTGATACCAAAACCGGGAGCAGAATGTCCTTTTGATAATGGGGATGAAACCTATTGGAACAAAATTATGATCGTATTTGTGCCGGATGATGTCAAACTTCGATACACTTCTGGGCCGCTGCTCATCACAGGCAAGCTCGATGTAGGCGTGAAACTGGATGAATCGGGCTACAAGACGATGTTTCGGCTCTATGATGCCTCTTTCGAGAAAATAAAGGAATAGGCTGTTTTGTATAAGAACGACTCGTTTTGGCAAACTAAAAACTGGATTTTACTATGATAGCTTTCAGGAGGTTCAACGATGAGTGCGAAGCAAAACCAAGAAAAGCAAAGTCATTTACCAGTTGCCAAAAACGAGGATGTAGAATTTTCGGCTGAGGTTGCCGATCGGGACGATTTCGAGGCGGCTGAACGGGCGAAAGCTGCGGATCATAGACAGGAAGACAATTAACATGGCGGAAAAAGCAATCCTTGCTTATTTCCATTCTCCAGAGCAAGCCGAAGGTGCAGCAGCCAAGCTTAAAGCGCTAAGAGCTGCCGAAGTTCAGGTGGATCGGTTCAATAATGAGATTGGACGCGGCTTTGAATCTGCAATGGCGGATGGTATGTTAAGCGTAGATGGAGATATGAAGTCAGTTGGCCTGGATATTATCCTGGCTGCAGTCATTGACGACTCTGTGTACGATCAAGCATGCCGTGTTATTGAGAGCGCCGGCGGTTCCATATAAACGAACAAAAGCATCGTTACCCGTGTAATACGCGAGTATTCGATGCTTTTATATTTTTGCAAAAAGTTAAGTTAATTATGGACGTTCATTAAACGAATGAGCTCATCGGGAGCATCTGTAATAATACTTGTGACACCGAGCGCAAGCATACGCTTCATCACCGGTTTGTCGTTGACCGTCCAAGCGTAAACTTCTTTGTTGTGCGATGCGGCTTCTCGCATAAATTCATCGTTGACTAGCGGGTATGCCGCAGAGACGACGTCGTAATCTTGACTTTCCCATAGGGAGGAAGTTTCTGATTTCTGGCTTATAATAAGCCCCGTTTTAATACGAGGATTCATTTTTTTTACAGTGTGAAGTAAACCGGTATCAAAGGATGTGACGGTGCATTGCTTTTCAAATTCATGAGCACCAATGATTTGAACCGTCTTCTGAGCAAGTTGTACACCGTGCCCATTATTTTTCAGCTCTATATTTAGCTTGATCCGGTCCTTGGCCAGCTCGATCACTTCATCGAGGGTAGGGACTCGGTCACTTTTAAATTTTGGGCTGAACCAATTGCCGGCACTGGCAGATTTGAGCTCAGATGAGGTGACTTCCCACATGTTTTTGTTGATGCCCGTCGTTCGTTGAGCACTGTCATCATGCATGAGCATAACGACTCCGTCCGACGTTTCTTGCACGTCTAGTTCGGCGAATCCAGCTTTATCCGCAATGGCTTGGCGGAAGGCGCTCAAGGTATTCTCAGGCGCTTTCTTGGAGCTGCCGCGGTGTGCGGTCACTTGGCTGTAGTTATCAGCCAGCAGGGTGGCACTGGCAAAAGGTGCTGTGAGTTCCAACCCAACAATAATAAGAAAAATGAGGAAAGTTCTTACCATGCGAAGACTCCATTCTAGGATAGTATAAGTGAGGTAATAGCCATTGATAACTGTTGTTCACCTGTTATTAAATGTACCACGAATGTATTAGGAGATTATTAAGAAAATAAAAAAATATAGCGCTTACATTCAGGTTATTTTACCCAAGAAGCGAAGTGTAGTACAATGATCCTTGTAAAAATAGCCCTGATGGGCTTATTTTCGCGAAGGTGATAACCGATAGGAGGAGCACGACTGATGCTTTGGCAAGAATTAACCGTACATACGACAGAAGAAGCAATAGAAATGATTACGAACTTTGTTCATGAATTAGGCGCTGGGGGCGTCTCTATTGAAGAATCAGGGACACTAAACAAAGAGCGGGATACGTCATTTGGCCAGCTGTATGAAACGCCTTTTAACGACATTCCCGAAGGAAGAGCTGTGATCAAAGGCTATTTCTACCATGGGACGGACATGGAGCCGGTTATGGCGAATTTAAAGGCTTCGGTTGAACAACTGAGCGAATTCGACATTGATACGGGCAATCCAACTTATGAGCTTAGAGAAGTGGATGACGAGGATTGGGCGCACGCATGGAAGCAATATTTCAAACCGATTCGCATCACGGACCGTCTAACGATTAAACCGACATGGGAAGAGTATACAGCTTCACCTGGTGAACTGATTCTGGAGCTTGATCCTGGCATGGCGTTCGGAACAGGCACACATGCGACAACGTCACTATGCTTGAAAACGCTGGAGAAGGTGCTTCAGCCAGGGGATGATGTCATTGATGTTGGAACGGGTTCCGGCATTTTGTCCGTTGCAGCTGCCAAGCTCGGGGCCAAGCATGTTTTAGCAGTGGATTTAGATCCTGTTGCTGTGACCAGTGCTGAGGATAATACGAAACAGAATGGGCTCGAATCTAACATTACGGTAAAATTGAGTGATTTGCTTGGTGTTCTGAAAGAAAGCGAAACAGAAGGCGCTAGCAAGCTTGGCGTCACGATTCCTGTGCAGCTGGTTGTCGCTAACATTTTGGCAGAGGTTATTGTTACTTTCGTTGATGATGTTTATGAAGTTCTGCAGCAAGGTGGCTATTACATAACGTCCGGTATTATTACCGCTAAGGAAGAGCTCGTCGAAAAAGCGCTGGTTGCTGCCAAATTTACAATTGTAGAGAAAAACTATGATTCGAATTGGGTTGTAATCGTAGCTAGAAAGCTGTAGGTGTTCATCCATGGGAGGATTATTGTTTTATGACTGGAGTACGCTGCCTTTCGTTATTCTGGTCCTCGTGCTTTCATTTACCATTCATGAATTCGCACACGCATATAGCGCTTATAAATTAGGAGATTCTACGGCTTATCAATTCGGCAGGGTTTCCTTGAATCCGATGGTGCATTTGGATCTTTTCGGGACTATTATGCTGCTCATTGCCGGGTTCGGTTGGGCGAAACCGGTCCCTGTCAACCGCGGGAATTTCAAAAGCCCCCGTTTAATGGGGATTATCGTTACCGCAGCAGGGCCGATAAGCAACTTGATTCTTGCATTTATCAGTTTATTTGTAGTAGCGCTATTTCAGAAATACGGTTGGATTAAAGGAATGGACAAGGGAACTGGTGACGCAATCTCGCTGTTTCTTGAGTTAATGTTAACGATTAATATCAGACTATTTTTATTTAACTTGATTCCTATTCCGCCATTAGATGGGTATCGGATTATACAAGATGTAGTAAATCTAAGATATAGTGAATCTTTACTTAAATTTGAACAATGGGCTTCTGTGATTTTTTTGCTTGTTGTTTTCGTTGCACCATTAAGACGAGTAACTTTAGATCCATATTTGGGATTAGGCTATGACATCCTGAGGCTCTTTTCTAGACCAATTGCCTGGATCCTAGGCATGTAGCTGCCAGTTTCATCCCTTTGTAGCTTTTCTGGTTCAAAAAAGGTATGATGGTGAGTGGAAGATTGACCTAGGAATCCAATTGACATGGAAATGAACGAAGATAGAGAGGCTTGGACTATGCAGCGTTATTTTCTCCCGCCCGAGCAGTTTCACCTTGACAATCAGACGGTCACCATTGAGGGAGACGACGCACATCATTTGATGCGCGTGATGCGAGCAGACATCGGCGACAAGGTGATTTGCAGCAATGGCTTGGATCGCGAAGTGCTCGTACGGATTTCTCAGTTAGATAAGGGGCAAGTCACCGCGGAAATCGTGGAGGAACTGCCGATGAACGCTGAGTCAGCGGTTCAGGTCTGGATTGCTCAGAGCCTGCCCAAAGGCGATAAGATGGAAACGATTATTCAAAAAGGGACCGAGATCGGGGCAGCCCGGTTTCTTCCTTTTTTATCAGAGCGTACGATTGTGCAATACGACGCCAAGAAGGAAGCGAAACGGACGGAACGTTGGCAGAAGATTGCCAAAGAAGCCGCCGAGCAAGCACATCGCAATCGTGTGCCGCAGGTAGAAGCCGTTTATTCGTGGAAGCAGCTGCTTCAGCAGGCCAAAGAAGCGGATGCTGCGTGGATCTGCTATGAAAAAGAAGATGGTCAGCAATTGAAGCCAGCTATCCAGGAAGCGCTCGCCGCGGGTAAATTGGGACAAGGAAGCAAAGTCGTTATTGCAGTAGGGCCGGAAGGCGGATTTACGGAACAAGAAATTAAGCAGGCCGAAGAGGCAGGCTTCCGATCCGTATCCCTAGGGGCTCGTATTTTACGCACGGAGACTGCTGCGATGGTAGGTCTTACGTGTCTTTTCTATGAAACCGGAGAGATGGGAGGATAAGCGTTATGGCAACGGTAGCGTTTCATACATTAGGTTGTAAAGTTAATTTCTATGATACAGAGGCCATATGGCAGCTTTTCAAAAATGAGGGATACGAACAGGTTGATTTCGAGCAAACGGCAGACGTTTACGTGATCAATACTTGTACAGTAACGAATACGGGGGATAAAAAAAGCCGCCAAATGATTCGCCGTGCGATTCGTCGCAATCCGGAGGCGATTGTTGCCGTAACAGGCTGTTACGCGCAAACATCTCCGGCTGAGATCATGGCGATTCCGGGTGTCGATATGGTTATCGGGACACAGGACCGGGACAAAATTATTCCAATTGTGAAGCAATTTGAAACGGATCGCCAACCGATTAATGCGGTTCGCAACATCATGAAAACACGCCAGTTTGAAGAACTGGATGTGCCTGATTTTGCCGATCGGACAAGAGCTTTTCTGAAAATTCAAGAGGGCTGCAACAACTTCTGTACATTTTGTATCATTCCATGGTCTCGCGGGTTAATGCGTAGTCGTGAGCCGCAAAGCGTTATTGCGCAAGCGGAGCAATTAGTGGCTGCCGGCTATCAGGAAATTGTCCTGACGGGTATTCACACCGGCGGATATGGCGAAGATATTGAGGACTACAGCTTGGCTAAGCTGCTTTGGGATTTGGACAAAGTCGAAGGCTTGAAACGTATTCGAATTTCTTCAATCGAAGCAAGCCAAATTACAGACGAAGTCATTGAGGTTTTGAAATCTTCGGACAAAATGTGCCGTCATCTTCACATTCCTTTGCAAGCTGGAGATGATCGAGTTCTGGCTCGTATGCGCAGAAAATATACGACAGCTGAATTCGCCAGCAAAATTGAGCGCCTGCATGAGATTATGCCGGACGTTGCCATTACGACGGACGTGATCGTGGGCTTCCCGGGTGAAACCGAAGAAATGTTCCGTAACGGCGTCGAATTCATGGAACGCATGAAATTCTCTGAGATGCACGTCTTCCCTTATTCCAAGCGGACAGGCACACCAGCGGCGCGAATGGAAGATCAAGTGGATGAGGAAGTTAAAAATACGCGCGTTCACGAGCTGATCGATCTTTCTGAGAAAATGCAGCTTGCTTATGCGCAGCAATTTGTAGGTCAAGTACTGGAAGTAATTCCGGAACGAGCTTACAAAGGCGCACCTGACAGCGGTTTGTACATGGGCTACTCGGATAACTATGTACAGCTTGTTTTCCAAGGTTCGGAAGACATGATCGGCCAAGTTTGCCGTGTGAAAGTGACGGAAGCAGGCGTGAATGAAAGCAAGGGCCAATTGGTACGAGTGCTAGAAACAGCAGCTGTTGTAAATTTGTAAGTCAAATGTCTAGACGTTAACATTTACCTCTAAGCGCGGTCGCTTCCTGAGTAGGCCGCGATAGAGGTTTTCTCTATTAGCTGGAGAGCTGGGCAAAAAATGATGATGAGGTGCATCTAATGACTTTAAATGCGAAAGAAATTGCCAAATATATCGATCATACCCTTTTGAAGGCCGATGTGAGTACGGCATCTATTCACAAACTGTGTGAAGAGGCCGCTGAGCATCAATTTTTCAGCGTGTGCGTGAACTCTCAGTTTGTTAGCGTAGCTAGCAAGGCGCTGGAAGGTAGCGGCGTGAAAGTTGCCGCGGTTGTAGGTTTCCCGCTTGGAGCAAGCTTGAGCGAAGTGAAAGCATTTGAAGCTGCGAAGGCAGTTGAACATGGTGCCGCTGAAATCGATACCGTGCTTCCGATCGGTCTGCTTCTAGAAGGTCAATATGATGCTGTTCGTTCGGATATTCAGCAAGTCGTGGATGCAGTCAAAGGCAAAGCGATTGTTAAAGTGATTATGGAAACCGGCTTTTTGAACGATGAGCAAAAAATAATGGCCTGCAAGCTTTCGGAAGAAGCTGGTGCTCACTTTGTTAAAACCTCCACTGGATTTGGTCCTGGCGGTGCGACAGTAGAAGATGTACGTCTTATGCGCGCAAACGTATCGGATACGATTGGCGTTAAAGCATCAGGTGGCGTTAGAGATCTACAAGCAGCGGTTGCGATGATCGAAGCCGGAGCAACTCGTTTAGGCACTAGCTCAGGTGTAGCTATTGTGAACGGAACTCAAGGCGCTTCCACATATTAAGATAGCAAAAAGGTAAGGCGATCAGCGAACAGACGACATTGAAGATCGTCTGCGAACGAGCGATTTGCGACGATGCGTCATCCGCGAGAAGAGCCGAAAGGCTGACAAGCTGGTGGATGAAGGGGTAAAAGAGGATCGCTCCACCGATGTTGAGCAGGATATGCGACCAGGCGACGTATCGCCCGGCGCGGGAGGAGCTCATCCCGGCGATCAGTGCCGTCACACAGGTGCCGACATTGGCGCCGATTGTGATGGCAATGCCCAGCTCGACGGGGATGCCTTGGATCGCCGCGAGGCCCATGGCCATCGCGATAACCGCTGCGCTGCTGTGCACCAGAGCCGTAACGGCCGCGCCGGCGATAATGCCCCACAGCAAGCTTTGCTTGGCTTCGGTGACAAACCAGGCGAAGAGCCCACGGGACTGCAGCGCAGGCCCGATGGTTTGCATGATCTCGATGCCGAGCAGCACGAGAGAGAAGCCCGCCACCGCCAGCGCTCCGTAGCGGACGCTGCGCAGCCATTCCCGCCCGCCGGCAGCGGCGGCTGGTTCTTGCCCTTGCGCCGCTGATGGCGGCAAGGGGCCGGCCAGCCAGCTCGCCATCCAGATGGCGGCGCTCACAAGCAGGATCGGCACACCGATCCCCCCGAGGCTGAGTCCAATCAGCTCGGTGGTGAGGCAAGTGCCGATGTTGGTGCCGAGAATAACGCCGAGCGTTCTCGGGAAGGTCAAGACGCCGGCGCCGACGAGGCCGATGGCGATGACCGTAATGGCGGTGCTGCTTTGCAGCGCCGCCGTGAGCACGGTGCCGATGACGAGGCCGCGCACCGGCGTTCGGGTAAACCGCTCCAGCCACAGCTGGAGGCGGGGCCCGGCCCACCGTTGAAGCGCTGTTTCCATGAGCTTCATGCCGAAGAGAAATAAAACTAACCCTGCAACGACGGGTAGGATAATGGTATTTATCATCATAGCATTCTCCCTCGCAAATGAACTTTTCATTATCACTCAATATATGTGACCGTACAGACAAGCATGACAAGCACCAAAGAGACGGAACGGCATCACACAAAGGACGGCTAAAGGATATATGGCAGCAGTATTTTTACATAAGAAACGTAAACCTCGTTTAGAGCAAGGTCACCCATGGGTGTACAAAAGTGAAATTGAGCGTGTAGACGGAGAAGCTGTGCCGGGACAGCTTGTTCCGGTGCAAACACATCTGGGCCAATATTTAGCGACGGGTTATTACAATGAAGCTTCGCAAATTACGGTCCGAATTGTATCTTACAAGCCGCTTGAAGCTATGACGACAGACTTTTTTGTAGAACGATTCACACGTTGCTTGCAGCATCGCAGCCGCTTCGTAAAAGAGGCGAAATCTTACCGGTTGGTCTATGGTGAAGCGGATTTTTTACCGGGGCTTATTGTAGATAAGTTCGAAGATACGCTTGTAGTGCAGATTCTTACGCTGGGGATGGATCGCTGCCGTGAGCAAATTGTTGCTGCACTCGTTCAGGTTGTAAAGCCTGCAGGCATCTATGAGCGCAGCGACGTTTCGATACGTGAGTTGGAAGGATTGGAACAAACCAAAGGCCTGTTATATGGTGAATGTCCCAAACATGTGGATATTCTTGAAAATGGTCTGCGCATTCGGGTAGACATCGAAGAAGGCCAAAAAACCGGTTATTTCTTCGACCAAAGAGAAAATCGCGCTGCCATCGCTCCCTTGATGACAGGTTGGGGCCATCGAAGCGGTATCGAGCTTCGTGAAGTCGAACATGAGGGAGCCATGCAAACATTGCCTGTCAATGCGAACGGCAAAGTCGTGACATTCCCTTACTGGGACGGCGCCTCCGTACTGGAGTGCTTCTCCCATACCGGCAGCTTTACACTCAATGCATGTAAATTCGGCGCGAAAAAAGTGACCTGCCTGGACATTTCCGAGCATGCCATTGAGAGCGCGAGAACAAATGTCGGGTTGAACGGCTTCCAAGATCGCGTCGAGTTCGTAGTCGCAGATGCATTTGAATACTTGCGGACCCAAGTCAAAGGCTTGGATGAACGGAAAGTACGAGCCAATGCCGGCAGCGGCGCACAAGGGAAAAAGATTGATACATCCAAACCGGTTGCTGAAGGCGGCAGGACTTGGGATGTAGTCATTCTCGATCCGCCTGCTTTTGCCAAAACGAAAAGCGCAGTTGAGGGCGCATGCCGCGGCTACAAAGATATTAACCTGCACGGCATGAAGCTTGTGAATGAAGGCGGGTACCTTGTGACGGCGAGCTGCTCGTACCATATGCATCCGGAGCTTTTCCTGGAGACGATTCATGCGGCGGCGACGGATGCGGGCAAGATCCTGCGTTTAGTTGAATTCCGCGGAGCGGGCATGGACCATCCGCGCATTCTCGGCGTGGATGAGGGGCATTACTTGAAATTCGCGATTTTTGAAGTGCGAAGCAAATAAGTTGAGTGGAGCGGGGCCAATGTGGCCCCGCTTTTTTGTTGGACGGGCTTTCAGTGAACTAGGGACCGTTATTTCATTGCAAATGCACATTTCTCGCAAATTAGGGGAACTACAGTTCGCTATTTGGCCATTCATTGGGCGAGACGCAAATTGTGCAGAAATAAGGGACCCACGGTTCCCTTTCACCCGGAAAACATGCATTTTCCGAGAAATAGCGCCCTGTAGTTCCCTCTAACCGTAGCAGAGGCTCTTGCACAATAAATCAAGCTACTTTACCTACCTTCCACGACCCAACCGTTCTACTCTACATGCTGCAGCCTTCCACCTCACCAGACATAGAAAGAAAAGACTAGCGGAGAATTCCGCTAGGGCAGATCATAAGGAACTGGCGTCCTCTATTTCGGGGATATCGTACAGACTTCCTCGACGAGTGGAACTACAGGGTCTTATCTGACCCTGTGACAGGCATTTCGGTCGAATTCGTGGAATAGAGGCCTGTAGTTCCATTTAGATAGTCATCAGGCTCCTTTTTCTGATAATAGCGGACTCTAGTTCCCTTTAGTGACCCCATAATAGGAATCTCTCTAGGAATTAGGGATTTCAATGGATGAAATCCAATGAAAACGCCAAAAGTAGCTCTAAATTGCTCATTTCCTTGGACAAAATCCAACGTAATGGCATTATTTGGCGCTACAACACCACGATTAACCGATCTCATTGGATTTTATCCAGTCAAATCAATAATTGAGCTATTAAATCACTGTGTTCGTTGGATTTCATCCAGTGAATCAAAGGTCAGCACTGCTTTTAAAATAAACAAATATAATCACTTGATTTCAAATGAAACATTTCATTTATCATAACGAAAGAAAATGCGAATTGGATGAACATGTCATTTCCGAATATGATGAAGAAAAGCGATTTCACACTTCACTGCGAAAGGAAAATGACGAGATGGCATCCGTAACCGGTTTGGACGGCATTATAGCCGCAGAAACAGAATTGTCCTTGGTTGATGGTCAGAATGGCGTTCTGGTGTATCGCGGATACGAAGCGAAGGAGCTCGCGCTGCACAACAGTTTTGAGGAAGTCGCCTATTTATTGTGGCATGGTGAGCTTCCTTCCACGGACGTACTCAACGCGTCCAAAAAGCGATGGGCGGAACACCGCAGCATCCCTGCTGAACTGAAGGCGGTACTGGATTTGCTGCCCAAGGAAAGTGAAATGATGAGCGTGCTTCGCACAGCTACCTCTGTTCTAGGTACAATCAGCCATCAGGAGGCTGAATGGCCGCTGCATTTTGAGCAGATTCTTACGAATACTCTCATGCTGCCAACAATCATTGCTTATCACTATCGGAGATCGCAAGGGTTAGTGCCCATCGAGCCTGACCCGCAGTTAGATCATGTGGCCAACTATTTGTACATGCTGACAGGTTCCGTGCCCCAGCAGGTTCATGTGAAGGTATTAACAGCTTATTTGATTTTAGCTATGGAGCATGGGATGAACGCTTCCACCTTTGCCGGACGTGTTGTGTTATCGACACAATCCGATCTTGCATCTGCGCTCTGTGCTTCCATAGGCGCAATGAAAGGGCCTTTGCACGGAGGAGCGCCATCGGAAGTGCTTCATATGCTGGATGCGATTGGAGACAAAGAGCAGGCGGAGGTGTGGCTGCGTGATGAGCTGAAGGCCGGTCGAAAACTCATGGGCTTTGGTCACCGCATTTACAAAACGAACGATCCCAGAGCAGAAGCGCTTCGCCAGCTCATGACCGAGTTAGCTGCTGAGGATCCATGGTTCGATTTGGCCATCCACGTAGAAAAGGTAGCTGTCGAGCTGCTAAATGAATATAAACCTGGCCGGAAATTGTACGTGAACGTAGAATTTTATGCTGCAGCCGTGATGCGGGCTATTGCGCTTCCGACGGCCCTCTTCACACCTAGCTTTACTCTGAGTAGAATGGTAGGGTGGACGGCTCATTTGTTGGAGCAAACGAGTTGTAATCGTATTTTTCGGCCGCAATCCGTTTATATCGGCGAATTGCCGCCGTCACTGCGGAATCATGCTTAACCAACTGAAGACTTATAAATAAAAGCCTTTCTCCATGTCATGAATTTTCAAGCCAAGGGGATAGGCTTTTTTGTTATGCCAGCTTAAGCCCATCATCTGCCACGCCTCTTTTCTACCAAAAGTATGATAGAATAGATAAGATTGATATCTTTTGAAATCAGCTTGAAGGAGGCCCTGTATGTCTATTCGTTTCGTGATCGGCAGAGCCGGCAGCGGAAAAAGTGAACGTTGTTTGATAGAAATGAAACAGCAGTTGGCGGTAGAGCCGGAGGGTGACCCGCTCGTGCTATTAGTGCCGGAGCAGGCGACCTTTCAGGCTGAGCATGCCATTGTGTCCGATCCCGGCATTCGGGGAATGATTCGCGCCCAAGTGCTAAGTTTTCACCGTTTGGCATGGCGTGTCATGCAAGAAGAAGGCGGTACAGCGAGACTGCCGATTGATGATATGGGGAAGAAATTGCTGCTTACAAGCATTTTACATAAACAAAAAGAAAAGCTCCGCTTATTTGGCCACTCGGCTGAGCAAATGGGTTTTGTAGATCGTTTGAACCAACTTTTTACGGAGATGAAAAGGTATTGTGTAACGGCTAAGCAGCTCGAAGAGCATGAGCAGAAACGGGCTTCCGTACTTGGGGAAAGCGGTTTGCTGCGAGATAAAATGCATGACATTCAGCTGATTTACCGCCAATTTGAATCTGAGCTGTCCCGGCAGTATTTGGACGGTGAAGATTATTTAACCCTGCTGGCGGAGCAAATTCCGAATTCCGCTTATTTGCGGTCTGCTTCGGTTTGGATCGATGGCTTTCACGGTTTTACGCCGCAGGAGTTTTCCGTGCTTGGCGCATTATTTTCGACCTGCAAGCAGGTGACGATTACGCTGTGTCTCGATCGTGAGCTGCAAGCCGGGGATGCGCCGGATGAGTTGGATCTATTTCACCCTACGGCAACGACGATGGTTCGGCTGCAGGAGCTTATATGGCAGCTTGGACTGCCGTCAGCCGAGGTTCATCTATTGGCACCGGACCGTTCGCCACGTTATGACGATAGTCCGTTACTCGGATATTTGGAGCGCAACTTTGACCGTCGGATTGGCGGCGGAGCTAAACGTTATAAACCGGCAGCGCATGAGAAAACCAGCGATCAGCTCGTAATTGCAGAAGCTGTCCACCGTCGTGCTGAAGTAGAAGGCGCAGTCAGGGATATGCTGCAGTTGGTTCGTGAGCATGGCGTACGTTGGCGTGAAATTGCCGTCATGGTTCGAAATATGGAAGGCTATCAGGATTTATTAAAAGCGGTACTGACCGACTACGAAATTCCGCACTTTTTTGATCAAAAGAGGACCGTTCTGCATCACCCATTGGTTGAATTCATTCGTTCGGCGTTGGAAGTGGTCCAACACAATTGGCATTACGACGCCGTATTCCGCTGCGTCAAAACGGATTTGCTTCTGCCGAGCGAGGCGGCTGATCAGCGAACAGAGTTGGATAAGCTGGAAAACTATGTGCTCGCTTTCGGTATTCAAGGCTACAGGTGGACGGATGGTAAGCCATGGAGCTACAAGTTCCGGGCCAATCTGGAAGAAGCGGATGAAGGTGTACAAGAGCAAACGGCTGAATTAGCCGCTTTGAATAGAAGCAAAGAGTGGGTGGTTAGGCCGCTTCTTGCTTTTGCCAAACGTTTGCAGCAAGCCGGGTCAGTGAAAGCGCAAGTTGAGGCTCTATATGAACTTCTCATTGCCGTTCAGGCTCCCGAAAAATTGGAAGCTTGGAGTCAGCAAGCGATTCAGGATGGCAAGCCGGAGAAAGCCCGTGAGCATGGCCAAATGTGGAACAGTGTCATGGAGATGCTGGACCAGCTCGTGGAGACGATGGGGGACGATGAGCTGTCCCTTGAGATTTTTAACAGCCTTGTAGAGACGGGCATGGAAAGCATGAAGCTAGGGTTAGTGCCGCCTTCGATGGATCAATTATTAATTGGCAGCATGGATCGGACCCGCTCAAGCGGTATTCGTTATGCTTACATATTAGGTGTGAACGATGGCGTAATCCCTGCCCAAATGCCGGAAAAAGGGGTTCTGACGGAAGCGGAACGGAGCGTTCTGATGGAATCCGGCCTTCCGATGGCGGATGGAAGCCGGCGCAAGCTGCTGGATGAGCAGTTTATCGTCTATACGTCGTTAACCGTGCCGGGTAAAAGACTGTGGATGAGCTATCCACTGGCAGATGAAGAGGGCAAATCGCTGCTGCCATCCGAGCTGATCAAACAAATGCGTCAACTGTTCCCTGGAACCGAGACACCGCTTTTGCTCGCTGAACCGGCTGCTGAATCTCCGGATAATGAGCAGGCAGCTTATATGGCGCATCCGAATCAGGCGATCTCCTATCTGGCTGTACGTATGAAGCACTGGATGCTGGGCGGCCGTATGGCGGATTTGTGGTGGGAGACCTACAACTGGTATGCAGATAAGCCCGAGTGGCAGATGAAGCTGCAATCCGTCGTTCAGGCACTGCGCTACACGAATAAAGAGAACAAAATATCTTCCAAAACGAGCAAGCTGTTATACGGTCAAAATCTGCGGGCGAGTGTGTCACGCATGGAGAAATATGTGGCTTGTCCCTTTTCCCATTTCGTATCTCACGGTTTGAGATTGCAGGAAAGACGCGTCTACCGGCTGGATGCCCCGGATATCGGGCAATTGTTTCATGCCGCATTGAACCAATTTGTTCAAAGATTGCAGCAGGATCAACTGGATTGGGGATCGCTGTCAGCAGAAGAATGCATGGAGCGTTCCGCACAGGTTGTGGATGAGCTTGCCCCCAGATTGCAAGGGGAAATTTTGCTCAGTTCCAGCAGATATGCCTATATCGCGAGAAAATTGAAGCAAGTTGTGGGCAGAGCGGCTGTTGTTCTAGGTGAACATGCGAAACAAGGCCAGTTTGAACCGCTAGGTCTGGAAATCGACTTCGGCCCGGGCAAAGAACTGCCGCCTTTAACCTTTGATTTAGAGAATGGCTGCACAATGGAGATCATTGGACGTATCGACAGAGTGGACCGAGCGGATGGCGAGCAAGGCGTATTGCTGCGAGTCATTGATTACAAATCAAGCTCAACTTCTTTGCAGTTATCTGAAGTGTATTACGGGCTATCCCTGCAAATGCTCACCTACTTGGATGTCATTATTACACACGCAGAGCGTTGGCTGGGCATTGCGGCGAAGCCGGCGGGCGTGCTTTATTTCCATGTGCATAACCCGATGCTGCAGCAAAAAAATGCGCTGGACCCTGCGGCCGTCGAGAAAGAACTTCGGAAACGTTTTAAAATGAAAGGTTTGATCACGGCAGACGCTGAAGTTGCTGGATTGATGGATAGTGAACTGTTAAAAAGCGCAGGGCACTCGCAGTTAATTCCAGTTGCTTTGAAGAAGGACGGAAGCTTCTATTCAAGCTCCTCCGTCGCTACGGATGAACAGTGGGACACGCTTAGGAAATATGTGCGCAAGCAGGTAAAAGGAATCGGAACGAGCATTACCGATGGTCATGTCGACATTGCTCCTTATCGGCTTGGCAAAAAAACAGCCTGCTTGCACTGCTCTTATAAATCAATTTGTCAGTTTGATCCGTTGTTTGAAGGCAATGAAATTCACGTTTTGAGACAGCGGGGGAAAGACCAGCTCTGGTCCGAATTGGAGCAAAACGTTAACCCGTGACGAAGACGGAAAGGAGTGCAACGAAGTGAATAAACAACAACAGCCCAAGCCTCCCGGCAGTACGTGGACGGATGATCAATGGGACGCGATTACCCTCAAGGGTCAAAATATGCTCGTTGCCGCTGCGGCCGGATCAGGCAAAACCGCCGTACTCGTGGAGCGAATTATCCGGCGAATTTCCGATGAGTGGGAGCCTATCGATGTAGACAGGCTGCTGGTCGCAACCTTCACCAAAGCGGCGGCCTCGGAAATGAAACATCGCATACGCGAAGCGCTGGAGAAAGAGCTGATGAAGCAGCCGCATTCGCAGCATTTGCGCAAGCAGATCGCGCTGATGGGGCGCGCCTCAATTACAACGCTCCACTCCTTCTGCTTGGAAGTTGTGCAGCGTTACTTCAGCCTCATTCGTCTTGATCCCGGTTTCCGGATTGCGAATGAGACGGAAGCGGAGCTTATGCGCCAAGATCTGCTTGGCGAGATGCTTGAGGAATATTACGCCGCAAGCGGAGAGAACAGCGCCTTCTGGCGGCTGGTCGATTCGTTTAGCGGCGAGCGGAACGACGACGCGATCATGCAGCTTATTCAGAAGCTGTATGATGTGTCGCGCAGTCATCCGTGGCCGGAGCATTGGCTCAGAGCGACGGCCTCGATGTTTGGAGCGCCGGAGCCTGCGCCGCAGGAGGTGCCGGATGAGGCAGCCGCCGTTATACAGGAGGCGCTGCCGTATGTTGCCGCTGCGTCGGCGCCGGCAGACTACGGGATCTGGGAGCAGAGTCTGATACGCGACCTCGTTTTGGAGTTGGAAGGAGCCGCCGACTTATTGCGGCAGGCGATAGAGATCGCCGATTCGCCAGGCGGCCCAGCTCCTTATTTGGACAACTTGCGAGAGGATTTGCTGCTCGTAAATAATCTGCTGGAAACGACAACATATCCGTGGTCCGTTCTGTATCGGGGTTTTCAAACCGTCGAGTTTGGCAAGCTCAAAGCATGCAAAGGTGACGACTACGACAAAGCGCTGCAGGAAGAAGTGAAGGAGCTCCGCAATAAAGTTAAAGAGCAAATTAACAAAATGCAAGAGGAGCTTTTCGGCCGAACCCCGGAGCAATTCCATCAGGAAATTGCCGACATGGCGCCGCTTTTGCATACGTTAGTAGATTTGGTTGCGGATTTCGGTCATCGTTATCAGGCAGGTAAGCAAGCGAAAGGCTTGATCGATTTTGCTGATTTGGAACATTACTGCTTACAAATTCTAAGCGCGCCTGGCTCCATCCCCGGTGAATTGGTTCCATCTGAGGCAGCGCAGGCTTATCGGAAGCAATTTGCTGAAGTACTGCTCGACGAATATCAGGATACGAATCGTGTGCAGGAAGCGATTGTAGAATTGATTTCGAACTCAAACCCTGGAAATCGATTCATGGTTGGCGATGTGAAGCAAAGTATTTACCGATTCCGGCTTGCGGAGCCAGGTCTCTTTCTTGAAAAATATAAAGCTTACCGCTCTAATAAAGATGAGCCATTAGAAGTAACGTCCGCAGGCGGCAGAATTGATTTGGCGCGTAACTTCCGCAGCCGTATCGAAGTCGTGGACGCGGTCAATTTTATTTTTAAACAAATGATGAACGAAACCGTAGGCGAAGTCGCTTATGATGAGCGTGCTGAGCTCGTATATGGAGCGGGTTATCCGCCATCTGCCTCGGATTGTTCCGTCGAAATGCTGATCATTGATCGAGGAACAGATGCGCCAGACCCGGGTGAATCTTATTCAGCGGATTCGGAAGAAAATGAAGAGATAAATGCTGAAGCTTCACCCGAAGGTGCTGCTGTTGATCCTGCTTTGGAAGCGCAGGAGCTGGAAACCGCGCAATTGGAAGCGCGAACCATCGCCCGCCAAATTCAGGGGCTGATGGGTACCGGCGGCAAGGAAGCTTTTCAAGTATTTGATAAAAGAACCGGCGGTGACCGCTCTGTCACGTACCGGGATATCGTCATCCTGCTGCGTGCCACGCAGATGTGGTCGCCTATCCTCATTGAAGAACTCAAAAAGATGGGCATACCTGCTTACGCAGAGCTAAGTACTGGCTATTTTTCCGCAACAGAAGTGGAAGTCATGTTATCCCTTTTGAAAGTCATCGATAATCCGTATCAGGATGTACCGCTTGCGGCTGTACTGCGGTCACCGGTTGTGCAGTTAACGGCCGAAGATTTGGCACAGATTCGCATTGCAGATAAATCGGTACCTTTCTACGACTCTGTGCTTCAGGCCGCTGGGAGCGAGAAGACCGAAGAAAATGAGGTTTTGCTGCAAAAGCTGAACTACTTCCTGGAGCTGCTGGAAACGTGGCGGACCGAGGCGAGACAAGGCTCTTTGGCAGATTTAATCTGGCATATTTACAGACAAACAGGCTACTACGACTTCGCAGGCGGTTTGCCAGGGGGCGTACAAAGGCAGGCTAACTTAAGGGCGTTGTACGATCGTGCCAGACAATATGAAAGCACATCCTTGCGCGGGTTGTTCCGATTCCTTCGTTTTATTGAAAGAATGAAAGAAAGCGGCGGGGATCTAGGCACAGCGCGAGCGCTCGGAGAACAGGAAGACGTTGTAAGGATCATGTCGATTCATAAAAGTAAAGGGCTGGAATTCCCTGTTGTTTTCGTGGCGGGGATGGCCAAAATGTTTAACCAACGGGATCTGAACGATTCGTTTCTTTTGCATAAAGAGCTTGGGTTCGGTCCGCGTTTTGTAGATACGACATTGCGTGTAAGCTATCCAACCCTGCCTTCCCTTGCGATTAAAAGAAGGATGAAACTGGAGCTGCTTGCGGAAGAAATGCGAGTGCTCTACGTAGCATTGACAAGAGCCAGAGAGAAGCTTTATTTGCTTGGGACAGTCAAATCATTGGATAAGCTCTTGCGCGGATGGGGCAGACATCTGTCCAGAACGGAATGGTATTTGCCCGATTTTGAACTGGCGAAAGCCAAAAGTTATCTGGATTGGGTAGGTCCAGCGCTGCTGCGGCATCCTCACGCCGGTCTCTGGAGGGAGCGTTTGGGCATTAGCGAAGCTTCATCAGGGGTTCGATTATTGAATGATCCTTCAGCATGGAAGCTGACGGTTATTAAGCCAGAAAGCCTGCTGACGGATGAAACGTTGGAAGAAAACAACGTGGCCCCTGACGGAGATCGGATGGACAGCATTCGCCGAATTGAGACCGTAACGACATCGGGGGAATGGCAGGAGTGGCTGGATGACCGGCTGTCATGGTCGTACTCGTTCCCAGAAGCACCTAAACTTTTTGCGAAGACGACGGTTTCCGAAATGAAGCGGTTGTCGGAGCTGAATCGAATCTCCGATGAAATGGAAATGCCAGTTGCAACAGAAGTTATTGCTCCTGGAGCTGCGGCGCCGACTTCCGGGAACGGAAGGTCCATGATTTGGCGCAGGCCTAAATTTATGGAAGAGAAGAAGCTGTCAGCAGCAGAAAAAGGAACTGTCGTTCACGCCGTCATGCAAAATCTCTCCCTGCAGGAAGCACCGACGGAGGCAAGCATTCGGGGGACACTGCAAGAAATGCTAACGAAGCAAACGTTGACCGCTGAGCAAAGTGAAGTGGTGGATATACCGGTAGTATTGCGCTTCTTCGAGACCGGAGTTGGACAACGGATGCTTCAGGCCAGGAATGTACAACGCGAGGTGCCCTTCAGCTATGGGCTGCAGGCAGACGAGGTTTACACGGGAACGAACCGTTCCACGAGCGGTGAAACGGTACTAATTCAAGGGGTCATCGATTGTTTATTCGAGGATGAACTCGGCCTGGTTCTGGTTGATTATAAAACGGATGCAGTGAAAGGCAGCAGCGATGAGGAGCTGAAACTGCGGTATGAGCAGCAAATTTCCCTCTACACGCGTGCCGTGGAACATATTTGGAAACGTCCGGTGAATGGAAAGTTTCTGTATTTCTTTGATGGAGCAAAGCTGCTCGAAATGTAAGATGGAGGATGAGGTATGCGAATTTTACACACGGGTGACTGGCATTTTGGCCGAACGTTGGAAGGACGAAGCCGTCTGGAGGAGCAGTCCGCTTTTGTGGATGAGCTGGTAGGTATTGTACAAGACCAAGAGATTGACTTGGTTTTGATCGCCGGCGATGTCTATGACAGTGTCAATCCTCCGGCAGCTGCGGAACAGCTTTTTTATGAGAGTATGGCCCGTCTCGCCGATGGCGGCAAACGTCATGTAGCCATCATCGCAGGCAACCATGACCATCCGGATCGCGTCGCTGCAGCAGCACCGCTTGCGGGAAAACAAAACATAACATTGATCGGTTTGCCTGTGCCTGAGATTCAATCGATAGGAATCGCTCGAACGGGCGAGCTTGCTCGTCTGATTGCACTGCCGTATCCATCGGAGTCGCGTCTTAAGGAGCTGCTCTCGGATGTAGCGGAGGAGGAAGCGCTGCGGAGCAAGTATTCCGAACGAGTGGGGGCGCTTATTCGTAAACAGGCCGCTGCTTTTGAAGCGGGGACGGTTAATTTGATCATGAGTCACCTCTATGTGCTCGGAGGCCTCGAAACGGAATCGGAACGACCGATTCAAGTGGGCGGAGCATACACCGTAGATACAACAGCGCTGACAGCAGGGGCGCAGTACGTAGCGCTAGGGCATTTGCACAGACCGCAGAATGTAAAAGCATCTTCACCGATCCGCTATTGCGGATCGCCAATTGCCTATAGCTTCTCGGAGGCCGGACAAGCCAAGTCCGTAACGGTGCTCGATCTGCAGCCTGGACAGGCGGCTGAGCCGAAGGAAATTTTTCTGACCTCTGGACGCCCGCTCGTCAGTTGGAAAGCTAAAGAGGGGATCGGGCAAGTTCACCAATGGCTGGAAGAGAAACGGGATGCTTCCGCATGGATCGACTTGGAGATCAACATGACGGAAGCGATGTCGATTGAACAAATTCAATCGCTGCGCAAAGCGTATGACGGTTTCATACACATTCGGCCCATTTATCCGGAGATGGAGGCAGTCAGGGCAGCAGCGCCGAAGGCGGATTTGTCCATGGAGGAGCACTTCACACGCTTCTACTCCCGGCAAACCGGAGGCGCCCAGCCAGAGCCTGAGCTGATTCGGCTGTTCTTGGAGCTGCTGGAGGAAAAGGAACAACTAGGAGGACCTGAATATGCGTCCAATTGAGCTGCAAATGTCCGGGCTCCAAAGCTATCGTGAACTGCAAACGATTGATTTTAACCAGCTGGTAGGAGCGGGTGTGTTCGGTATTTTTGGACCGACAGGGAGCGGGAAATCATCCATTCTCGATGCCATCACGCTATCTTTGTACGGTAAAGTCGAGCGGGCCAGCGGCGGCACGCAAGCAATCATGAATCATGCAGAGCAGACGCTGTTCGTTTCTTTCACTTTTGAGCTCACGAATGCAGCGGGCACCGAACGTTATCGCGTAGAGCGGCAATTCAAGCGCGGCACGGAAATGTCCATTAACGGAACGATCGCCCGATTATTGCATTTGCAAGACAAGGAGACGATTGTACTTGCGGATAAAGCGGGTGAAGTCAATCAGAAAGTGCTGCATATTCTCGGGTTGTCTATGCAGGATTTTACGAGAGCCGTCGTGCTGCCACAAGGAAAATTCGCTGAGTTTCTGACGTTGACTGGCAAAGATCGCAGGCAAATGCTGCAAAGGCTTTTTCATCTTGAACAGTACGGGGATCAGTTGAGCGCCAAAGTAAGCTTCAAAGTGAAAGAAACGGATAGCCTGGTGAAACAGCTTGCGGCCGAACAGATAGGCTTAGGCGACGCTTCGGAGCAAGCGCTGCAAGCAGCGGGTGAACGGCTTCAAGAAGCTGAAAGCGAAGCGGTGAAAAGCCGCCTGCACTTGAATGAACAGGAAAAGTGTTATGAGGAGCACAAGCAGATTTATCATTGGCAGCAGGAACAAACCGTGCTTGAATCGGAAGCGCAAAAACTGCAGGAGCAAGAGCCGCAAATACGCGAGAAAGAGCTTCTCTTGGGGCATGCGGAGAAAGCTGAAAAAGTTAAACCTTATCTGGAACAGCATGAATTAGCTGTCAAAGACGTCACAGGCGGCCAGTCGAAGTTGGAGGCTGCAAAAGCGGGCCAACAAGCAACAGAGGCAGCGTACCAGCAAGCAACGGAGCGATATGAACAAGCACAGCAAGAGCTTTCGTTGAAGGAAGGTCCTCTGTTACTGAGGTTAGACCAATTGCAGCAGGCATTAGTTATTCAGCAGGAGCTGGATCAAGTTGACCAGCAAGTGAACCTTGCCCAGCTCCAAGAAAATGAAGTGAAAACTGCGTTAGCAGCGCTGCAAATAGATCTAAAGAAGAGTAATGAGACGAAGCAAAAAGCGATTTTAAAACAATCGGAACTGAAGGAACAACTCAAGCAGGTGGAGACCAATACGGCGACTACGCAGCTGTTACATAAAGCACTTCAGGAGAAAAAGGCGATTGAACAGCTCCAGCTGCAGAAGGAAGACGCTCAAAAGTCGTTCGAAGAGAGAGGGCGTTCGCATGCTGCGATTGAGCAAAATCAATTGCAGCTAGCCGGTAAACAGAAAGCAATGATGGACAAGCTGCACGGATGGCTCCAACGTTCAAGTGAAGTCAGCTCGGAGGGGCAGCAGCAGAATGTTTTATCCCATGCCTTTATTCCTGCCTTGCAAGATGAGCTGGCGCAAATGAAGCAGCGTTGGAAAAGGCAAGAACGTCATGCGCTTGCCGCTATTTTGGCCGGTGAGCTAACGGATGGAGAACAATGTCCAGTGTGCGGAGCAACCGAGCATCCTTCCAAGCACATCCCATCGGCAGAACTGGCGAATGGAGAAGATATCGAGCTGCAGCTTCAACATGGGGAAGCACTGCTTCAACGGGTCAAGGAGCGATTATATACCCATGAGCAGCGTTTAAATCGAATGACAGCTGTTATGCAGCAAGCTGTTGAATTGGCGTCGCAACCATCACAATCACCACTGGCTGACCACGAGGTTGGGCAAGTCTGGAAGGAAGCGGCGGCAGGTCTGGAAGGAGCTGTATCTCCCCGTGTGGCTGAGTCGCATGAAGAATCTGGACTCTCCGGCTTGGAACATCGATGGATGGAAATGGAAAAAGAATGGGGAGTGATCATCTCCCGTGCGGATGAATTCGAACAGTCGTTTCAAGTTTTATCCAAAGAGTATAGTGCACTAGAGCAACAAACTGTGCAAGCAGCCGCGCAGCAGCAAGCAGCTGCGAGTCTATTAACTGAAGCGGAAGCTAGACTGACAGCTGTCCAAACAACAATGAACGAACGATTGAAGCAGTGGCAGGTTAGATATGCTGAGCTTTCTTGGGAAGAGATTGATCAGCAACTAGAACAATTGCTGGCCAAAGAAAGGCTGGCTGAGGAGCTTCGCGCACGCATTGAGAAAAGCGTGCCCTTCCTGGACGAGCTGGCCGTGAAGATCGATGAGCTTCAGCGTGCCGCTGCGGAGCAGGATCGGACCGCCCTGCAGCTGCACGAGCGCCTGCTGGGCCTTGCGCAGCTCGCCGCCGACAAGTCGCGGCAGCTCGCGCAGTTCGCGCAGCGCGCGCCCGGCGCGGCTGTGCCGCAGCTCATCGCGGAGGCGACCTCCGCGCTGGAGCAGCTGCGCCTCGCCGCGCAGCAAACCAAGCTCGCGCACGCTGCTGCGCAGCGCGAGCAGTCCCTGGCGGCGCAGCGCTACAGCGCCGCCGCCGAAGCCGCTGCCGCTGCCGCGCGGCAGCTGGCACAGACGGAGCGCGCGCTGCACGGCGCGCTCGCGGAGAACGGCTTCGCGTCGCGCGAAGCCGCCGTAGCAGCGGCGCTGGCGCCTGAGCAGCGCCGCCAGTGGGCCCAGCTCGCGGCGGAGCACCGCGAGCGCGAGCAGGCGCTGCGCGCCCAGCTGGCGCAGCTGGCAGCGAAGCTGCAGGGCCGCGCGCTGAGCGCGGACGCGTGGGCGCAGACGCAGGCGCTGCTGAGCGCCGCGAAGGCCGCCGCGGAGGCTGCGCTGGAGGCGCGGGCCAAGGCGGCCCAGGGCGCCAGCGAGCTGGCGGCGCGGCACGCGCGGTGGTGCGAGCTCGAAGCGCAGCGCGCGGAGCAGGCGAAGCAGCTGGAGCGGCTGGGCAAGCTGCAAGCTGTGCTGAAGGCGAACGCCTTCGTCGAGTATTTGGCCGAAGAGCAGCTGATGCAGGTCAGCCGCGCTGCTTCTGAGCGGCTGGGTGAATTGACGCGGCGACGGTATGCGATTGAAGTCGACTCCGGCGGCGGGTTTGTCATCCGTGATGATGCCAATGGAGGCGTCAAACGCCCGGTTAGCACACTGTCTGGCGGCGAAACCTTCCTGACTTCGTTAGCCCTGGCGCTCGCGCTCTCTGCGCAAATTCAGCTCAAAGGCGAATATCCGTTGGAATTTTTCTTTCTTGACGAAGGCTTCGGCACTTTGGATCAGGAATTGCTGGATATGGTCATTGGCGCTTTGGAAAAACTTCATATGGACAGCTTGGCGGTGGGCGTCATTTCGCACGTGCCGGAGCTGCGAGCTCGTCTAGCTCGCAAATTAATCGTTCAACCGGCGGAGCCGTCCGGACGTGGAAGCCGTATTGTACTCGAGGAGCAATAGCGCACGAGCCTTTACTATATGTCTTTTGTCTTTATCACAATATGCCTTTTGCCTTTTTTAGTCTCCTTTCCTATGCGTTAGGTAAAATCATCAAGCCGATTCGTACAAGTTGGCATACACTGCTACATCTTTTACGAAGAGGAGAATGGTGAATGGCTACTTTTCATGAGGCTTTGAAACATAAGAATAGAATTTCACCTGTTTTGTTGAAGCGTGCGGAAGTTGTTGCCGTTGGTGTTGGTTATGCGGACCCAAACAAACCTGCACTGGGTTCAGGTGTCGTCGTGTACACCCAGAAGAAAATTGTTCCCTCTAGTATGAACAGCCTCAAGGGCACGCTTGCCAAAGCGGGTTCGTCAGTACCCATTCGGTTTGTTTCTGCTGGCGAATTCAAACGGCATGTAGCAGTTCCAAAACCGAAAGCAGCGAAAATTGGCGGCTATCAAGGTAAACATCGTCCTGTTCCCGGTGGTGTAAGCTTGGGGAAAGTAGATCCGGATTCTACAGGAACAGGCGGCCTTATCGTAACGAAAAACAATCAGCTGTATATTTTGAGCAATAACCATGTACTGGTCAAAAATAATACATCAGCGTCGGTTATAACCGTACAACCTGGCCCCGCGGACGGCGGTCAAGCGCCAGAAGATACGCTAGGAAGGCTCTTTGAGTTCACCAAATTAATCCCTAACGGAGTCAACTTTCAGGATTCTGCGCTTGCAAAGCCAACTTCGAACAGCTTGCTGAATCCGAGATATTTAATCAGTGCATCGGGTCGGCTGATTACGGTGCCAGGTCATGTGAAAACTTACCCTGTCGGTTTGCAGTTAATGAAGTCAGGCCGTACAAGCGGATTTGTCAGAGGAATGATTGAAGCTAATCATGCTGACGTGCGAGTGACTTATGGAGGGGCACTTGGCGATCTGACGTTCCGCAATCAATTGGTCATTCGCGGTACTAAAGGGCCAGTTTCCCTTCCGGGCGATTCTGGATCGGTATGGCTGCGTTCGAGTGATAACTTTGCTGCGGGGCTTAATTTCGCCGGGAGTGATAATGGCATGCTTTCGATCAGTAATCCGATCGATGTCGTCATGTCCCGCTATGGGGTGCGAACCGCTGTTCCTGCGGCCAGAGGCACATTCAAAGCAGGCGTAATTAGAGGGCATGCGGTGCGGGGAAGTCGTCCTCTCGTGAAGCCTCTCTCTGTAGGACAACGCAAACGTATTCGCGCCGTGCGCGTTATTTCGAAGTAAGACAGAGCTGGAAAGGATGCAAGTCCTTTCCGGTTCTTTTTTTTGCCCGTTAGTGCTACTTTCCGCTCATGTCTACGTATGAAGTATAGGCATAGTACTTACCTGAAAGCTGAAGGGAGTTATTTTTTCTTGAAAAAAATATATAAAAGAATCAGCATCCTGTCGCTCGTTGTTGGTGTATTGGCTGCCAGTCTGGCTAGCTCGCCTGCGCCTGCGCATGCAGATATCGTATGGGATCACTGGCAAAAAGCAGAAGCTCTGGTTGCCGGCGGCAATGAGGCGGAGGCTGTCTCGCATTGGCAGTTTCTTGCGGATCACTATGGGAGCTCCGGTGAATGGGAGAATGCAGCGCTTTTTTACGGGAAATTAGCTGCGTATTTCGATGCCACCCGAGATTATGAACAAGCCATCCAGTATTACGAACTGGAAAATGAGTACTGGGTCAAAGCAGGCCGGGATTGGGGAGCCGTTAAGCTGCAGCGTGCGGATCAAATTCGGACAACTGTTGAGCTATATAGACAGGAGCGCGATCAGTCCGCTATTCGGGAGCTAACAGTACCATCGAACGGCAAATTGGCCAAGTTTGAACCCGCCTTCGGTACATATCTGGGGATGTATTCGGAACAAGATCCCAAAGTGGGCAACACCTTTTCGAAGACGGAATCTGTTTATGGTAAAAAGCACGCAATCTATTTGGCCTATGCGCATTGGGGTCAGAACTTTCCGGCTATGTACGCGAAAAGAGCCAAGGAAGCAGGCGGTGCGCTGCAGATCGCTTGGGAGCCTGATGACGGTTTGGATCCGGTAGCGGATGGAGCATATCTGCGGAAATGGGCGCAGGATGCGAAAGCCGCGGGTATCCCGATCTTTTTGCGTTTTGCGGGCGAAATGAATGGCGCTTGGGTCAAATGGCACGGGAACCCCGCTCAATATATCGCGAAATTCCGCATGCTGCATGATGTATTTGCGGCTGAAGCGCCGAATGTGGCGATGGTATGGAGCCCTGGGGACGTTCCTGCGAATGATATCGATCCGTATTATCCGGGTGACGACTATGTTGACTGGGTTGGCGTCAGTTTATATATTGAGCCTTATGAAAACGGAGACCCGTCGCTGCCTTCTATGTTAGCTACAAGTAATGTGGAGAGACTGACAAGGCTATACAACACGTATTCCGATCGGAAGCCGTTAATGCTTAGTGAAACGGGAGTTCCGCACTACCAGTATGCGGCTGGAGAAGATTTTACAGAATGGGCGAAGCTGAATTTGCAGCGGCTTTATGAAATTATGCCCTACAAATATCCGAGACTAAAAGCCATTACTTACTTTAATGTGAATCAAGGAATGAATAACGCCAAAAATGATTACTCCTTGTCCAGCTCATCAGATATCCAAAATTACTACTCCAATCTGATTGCCAATCCCTATTTGCTCTCGAAAGTGAGCGATTCCGTTCAGCCGGCGGATGGGGTTGGGTATGTACCGGTCGATGCGGACCATCAGTCCTTTACGAAAAAAACCAAATTCGTCCCTTTTATCAAAATACCCGAGGTTTACATAGGGAAAGTCGAATATATTCTCAACGGACGAGTCATTGCTGCTCAAACTGAACTGCCCTATGGATTGGAATTGCGTGCTGGAGAAGTTCCCGAAGGCTCTGTTCTTCAAATCCGTGTGTCAAACAAAGCAGGCAAGCAAGTCTCCCTACGTACTTTTGGCATATCATCTCAGGTTTCTGTCGAGATTGATGGAAAAGATCAAGTTTTCGAACAGGCTCCGGCCATCGTTAATGGATCTACATTCACACCGCTTCGCGCCATCTTTGAAGCCATGGGAGCGAAAGTGGAGTACGAAGCAGCAACAAGAACAGTGAACGCCAAAAAAGGAAACACAACTGTACGCTTAACGCTTGATCAGAAAACGGTCTATGTGAACGGTAAAGCCGTTCAGCTGGAAGAGCCCGCGCGGCTCGTAAATGGCTATACACTTGCTCCAGCTAGATTCGTGGGAGAAACATTTGGCGGCAAAGTGGCTTGGGATGGCGGCAGCCGGACGGTCACCATTTCAACAAAATAGCGCCAGGTAACAAAAAAGGCTCCAGCCTTGACTTAACGTCAGTGCTGGAGCCTTTTTCATAGTTTTATACGCTTTGAAGAGCTTGCTCTACTTCTTGAACAACCGCTAAGGCAGCCGTGCGTGCGCTTGAGAATGCACGTTCTGCGAGTTCTCCTTTGCCCGTACAACCGTCTCCGCAGAAGTAGAAAGGCACATTTTCGACGCGAATAGGGAGGAGATGGTTCGTCGAAATGTTTTTGACGCTGGATACCATCGCTTTCTTGGACACCCTTTTCACCGCAGTGAAATCGCGCCAGCCCGGATAATGCTTATCGAACAAAGCTTCCATCTGTGTATTTTTATTCTCGAGATAGGATTTGCGTTGTTCGTCGCTTTCGAACTGATCGCTCAAGTAGGCGATACCTTGCAGCAGCTGTCCGCCTTCCGGCACTAACGTGTGATCCGTTGCGGAAACATCGCTGATAAAAAGCTTGTTGTCCATGTCGCTAATATAGCTGAACGGTCTTGCAACCACCTTGCTAAGTCCTACGTCGTATACCATAACTTCAGTCGCCGTGTTGGACTCATATGGCGCCAAGAAAGGCTCCCAAGCCGTGCCTTTCAGCAATTTGACGACTTGCTGTACCGGCATGGCAAAAATCACTTTATCAAAGGATTCTTCCCGGTTTTTCGTTTGAAGAACGAATTTGCGGTCTGCATAACGCAAGCTTTCCACGCCTTCTTGAATGGCGATTTCCCATCTGCCTGATGTTGTGAGTTTTTGCTTAAGTTGGTTGGTGATGACGGCCCAGCTTCCAAGGATATAGTTAACCGGTTTGGAAGAAAGGAACAGGTTATGGTAGTACTCGCTGATCACCGCGCCGGATACATTGCGCGCATCTTCAGGAGTGATGAAGAAGTTGGAGCAAACGAGATGTTCCCACAGCTCTTTGACATCTTCGTCCGCATTGGATTCAGCCAGATAATCAGCTAAAGTAGCATAATTTTTCAAATTATGAATGTTTGCAATAATGGCGGCAATTTCCCCGACGAATCGAACTTTCTGCGCTGTGCTAAGCAAATCCGTTTTGAGAAGGTTGATGGCATCTAGCGGAGCGGTAGTCAGTTGATTGTGTTTCGCATAAACGACCTTTCGTTTATCAACTTGTTTGGATGAGAAAGACAAACCCAATTCTCGTTCCATGTTCGTGATGGTATGACGATCTATTCCATAAATGGCATGCGCGCCGTAGTTAAGTGTGAATCCTGCTTTTTCATAAGTAAATGCACGGCCTCCAAGCTGCGGACTGCGCTCAAAAAGGATACCTTCAATATGCGGATTCTCCGATAAATAAGCGGCCGCGGTTAATCCGGCTAAGCCTCCACCAATAATAGCTACTTTCATTTTGTGTTCCTCCTTGGGGACTGGTTCTAGCTGCAGCGGTGCGTTAGGCTCGCTTACACGAATGCCTACCCACATCCAAGCTAAGTTGTTTTTCATCATATCGACTAAATCAGAATGCTCCTGGTTGCACCAAGTGCGAATCGTGCCGTTATACATGCACACGAGCAGTTCTACTTTTTTCGGTTCAGGCAGCCAATGCAGCAAGCTCTCAGAGAGTACATTCAGCTGACGCTGTTCCTCCGTTTTTACGGTTTCATTTTGTAAGGATAAGGCTTGTAAACTACGGATGAGAAGTGGTGAAACGCGAATATTAGACGCTAAGTCTAAAAATAGGCGGTTGATATGCCCTTCAAGCGACTGCACCTTGGAAGGAGTCATTTTCACCCATTCCTGAATCAGTTGGATTTGTTTGCTGTAAAGGTCGGCGATGATGGCGTCTTTACTTTTAAAATAATGGTAAAAAGTACCTTTGGACGTTCCGGTTGCTGCAATAATGTCGTCAACAGACACGTTCTCGTAGCCTTTTTCCATAAACATCGATAAGGCGACGTCCATCATGACATCACGCTTTTTGCGGGTGGTTGCCCTCATGAATTGGCTCATCCGCTCACTCCATTCCAACTATCGATTTATTCCTATTATATGCAAAATTAGACCGATAGTCTACAAGCGAATTGACCGATGTATAAATTGTTTATCAGGAAAAAACAATCTAAATGATTGTTTACCGTGTGATGGTGATATCCGTAGTCTATACTTCTTGTTAGAACCACATGAGAGGATGAATTTTACACTTGACCAAAGAAGAATTAGGCTGGAATTTATTTTTTGAAAAAGCATTTGAACCTTACCAGGAAGAAGGATACCAAGCTGGACGTGTATCCTTGGAACATAAACATATGTACCGCGTTCAAACAGAATCCGGTGAAGCACTCGCAGAGGTTTCAGGGAAGATGCGGCATCTTGCCGTGCGTCGCGAAGACTACCCCGCTGTAGGTGATTGGGTTGTTGTCTCTGTGCGTGAAGAGGAACAACGGGCAACCATCCATGCTGTTCTGCCGCGCAAGAGTAAGTTTTCCCGGAAAGTTGCCGGTCAAGTCACGGAAGAGCAAATTGTCGCTACTAACGTAGATACTGTATTTCTGGTAACTGCGTTAAATCTGGATTTTAATGTTCGGCGTATAGAACGGTATTTGGTGCTCGCTTGGGAAAGCGGGGCTAATCCCGTAGTTGTCCTTAGCAAAGCGGACTTATGCGAAGATCCGGAAGCACTTGCGGCGGAGGTAGCGGCAGTTGCGGTAGGTGTACCTATTCATATCATCAGCTCTGCCGAAAACAGAGGACTTGAAGAATTGGCTGCTTATGTAACACCTGGTCAAACAGTTGCGCTGCTCGGATCTTCAGGTGTGGGCAAATCTACCTTAGTGAATCGCATTTATGGCAAAGAAATTTTAGAAACGGGAGATATCCGTGAAGGCGATGACAAAGGGAAGCATACGACGACTCACCGCGAATTGATTACGCTGCCTGGAGGAGGTATCCTCATCGACACGCCCGGCATGCGCGAACTGCAGCTATGGGATGCCTCAGAGGGTTTGAGCACTTCCTTCCAAGACATTGAAGAGCTGGCAGAGCAGTGTTATTTCCAGGATTGCAGACATGAGAATGAACCCAAATGTGCTGTAAAAGGCGCATTGGAGGATGGCACACTTCCGCAAGAACGGTTTTCCAACTATATAAAATTGCAGAAGGAGCTCGCTTATTTGGCGCGCAAAGAGGATAAAGGGCTTCAAGCTGCCGAGAAAGCGAAATGGAAGAAGATCCATCAGTCTTTGAAAAGCCAAATCAATCGTTAAGCTGTTTGCAAATCATTCATGTGTGCAAAGTAGCCTTTTGCCTATAGCTGAATATGCTGTAGAAAAAAGGAGGCATGAGCCCATGAAACATCCTGAAATTCATGAGATTTGCAAAAAACATATGTACCGTTATGTCAGTGTAACGATGACGAACGGTGCCGTTTATGATGGCATTGTCGAGAATGTGGATGACGACAATTTATACTTAGCTGTGCCAATCGGCGGTATGGATCATGAACAAATGAGAGCATTCCTGCCCTACGGCGGTTATCCGTTTCCCTTTTATGGCTACCCGTACCCTGGTTACGGATATGGATTTGGACGCCGGAGATTTGCAAGGCAAGTACTGCCATTAGCCGGTTTACTAGCTTTATCATTACTTCCTTATTATTAATAGAAATCCAATTTTTATTGAGAAATCTCGCCTTGCAGCTGCGGGGTTTCTTTTTTTTGCTATTGTTCCTTGTAATAGGACGGAATGGGTTGGATTTTTTCACGTATTTCCGATAAAATTAAACGTATAGATGTTTAAGAAATTGGAGGGACTAGCCCATTTATGAGTGATTGTATTTTTTGCAAAATTGTTGCGGGGGAATTGCCCTCGAAAAAGGTGTTTGAGAATGAGGAAATTCTAGCATTTCATGACATTCAACCAGCCGCCCCGATCCATGTGCTTATTATTCCTAAGAAACACATCGCCTCACTAGCAGATGCTCAAGCGGAAGATTGGTCTACTATTGGGCAAATGCAAGCGGCTGCGGCGCAAGTTGCTAGAGAACTAGACGTTGAAGAGTCAGGTTATCGTGTCATCACAAATGTGGGTGCAAATGCGGGACAGATTGTTCACCATATCCATTATCACTTGATGGGCGGGGCGCGTTTAGCTCCTTTAGGCGTACATAATTAGGGTTAACTTTAGGGAAACCTAACTATTCGATTGACACCCTAATTACTATCACCTATAATGAGATTTGATGAACCGTTTGATCCTAGATGGTCTGTTCGGAGGGAGGGAAATCTGTTGTCAGAAACTCGAGTTCGTAAGAACGAAACTATAGATGCTGCACTTCGTCGCTTTAAGCGTTCCATCGCTAAGGATGGCATTCTAGCAGAAGTTAAGAAACGTAAACATTATGACAAGCCTAGCGTTAAGCGTAAGCTTAAATCTGAGGCTGCTCGCAAGAGAAAGTTCTAGGAGGCAATATGAGCTTAAGCGATCGATTGAACGAAGATATGAAGCAAGCGATGAAGAGTCAGGACAAGTTCAAACTCTCTGTAATTCGAATGGTTAGATCAACAATTAAGAATTCTGAGATTGATCTGAAAAGATCCTTAGATGACAATGAAGTGCTTGACGTACTAACTCGTGAAATCAAGCAGCGTAAGGATTCCCTCCAAGAATTTACGAAGGCCGGCAGAGATGATTTGGCCGAGAACCTGCAGGCAGAACTTGTCATTCTAGCTGAGTACATGCCGCAACAGCTTTCTGAGGAAGAAGTGAAAGCCATTGTACAGCAGACCATCCAGCAAATTGGTGCTTCTTCCAAAGCGGATATGGGCAAAGTGATGACGGCATTGATGCCACAGGTTAAAGGACGCGCTGATGGTAAGCTTATAAATCAGTTGGTCCAACAATTATTGGGATAATACTTAATTATGTTTGAATGACAAGACCGAGCGGATACAATATCCTCTCGGTCTTTTTATTTTCCGGCAAAACGAAACAGTTTATTGGGTAAGACGTACATATTAATGATAAGGAACAATCAGGAAAGGAGTGGAAGATGATGTTTGCAGAAAACTTATCGGCCTTTCTGACCCATCCCGTTACTGCGACCGTGTTATTGATGGTCGGTATTATTGGAATTGCTTTAGAGCTTCTTTTTTTCAGCAGCGGTTTACTTGCGTTAGCAGGGGTAGCTGGTTTTGCACTTTATTTTCTCGGGTTTTACTTGGCGGGGTTTGCCGGGTTCGGCGACTTGGCCGTGTTTGGGATTGGCTTAGTGCTTCTTATCTTGGAACTGGTCGTTCCCAGTTTCGGGATTCTGAGTGTGCTGGGTGCCATATGCCTTTTTGGCGGGGTGCTGCTCGCTTCTTCGAACCCTATGGATGCCGCGGTCATGCTGGGAATCGCGTTATTGGTTGCCATCGTTGTCATTGCCTTTGCCATTAAAACTTTTAAACACCGCGGGGTGTGGAATCGTTTTATTTTGAAGGAGCAGCTGACAACGGACAAGGGCTTTACGTCCAGCCCGGACAGAACGCATTTAATAGGGCTTACCGGGCAAGCGGTAACGCCATTGCGGCCGGCTGGCACAGCGATCATTCATGGAGAACGCGTAGATGTCGTGACGGACGGGAGCTTTATTTCGAATGCCAAGGAAATTATCGTTGTAGAGGTTGAAGGAGCCCGTGTTGTTGTGCGAGAGATTGAAACTAATCATGCAAATCATCTTTAGGAGGTAAAATGAATGAATATTGAACCAGGGTTATATTTGGTACTGCTTGCAGCTATCATCATTATTGCGCTTTCAATACTGCTCAGTGTTGTTCCGGTTATGTTGTGGATTTCAGCCCTAGCATCAGGAGTGCGGATTAGCATTATTACTTTAATCGCCATGAGACTGCGCCGTGTTACACCAAGCAGAATCGTGAACCCGATGATTAAAGCGACCAAAGCCGGTCTTGATTTAAGCATTAATCAGTTGGAAAGCCACTTCCTTGCCGGCGGTAATGTCGACAGAGTTGTGAACGCTCTGATTGCCGCCCATAGGGCCAAAATCCATTTGGAGTTTGAACGTGCGGCAGCAATCGATTTGGCGGGCCGTGATGTGCTGCAAGCCGTACAGATGAGTGTCAATCCACGTGTCATTGAAACTCCGAATGTTTCAGCAGTTGCCAAGAACGGGATTGAAGTCAAGGTTATTGCCAGAGTAACGGTACGCGCTAATATCGAACGTTTAGTCGGCGGCGCCGGGGAAGAAACCATCATTGCCCGTGTCGGCGAGGGGATTGTTACCACGGTTGGTTCCAGCGATTCACATAAAGATGTTCTTGAGAATCCGGATCTGATTTCCCGCACGGTTCTTGGCAAAGGATTGGATGCCGGTACGGCTTTTGAAATTCTGTCTATCGATATTGCAGACGTTGATGTTGGGAAAAACATCGGTGCACATCTGCAAACGGAACAAGCGGAAGCTGACAAGCGTATCGCCCAAGCGAAAGCCGAGGAAAGACGGGCCATGGCGGTTGCGGCTGAACAGGAGATGAAAGCTAAGGTCGTAGAGATGCGTGCGAAAGTAGTTGAATCGGAATCGCAGGTGCCTCTTGCGATGTCAGAAGCACTGCGTAGCGGCAAACTCGGGGTCATGGACTATATGAATCTCAAAAATATTGATGCAGACACCCAAATGCGCGCAACGCTCGGTAAAATTAACGACGGGAAGAGCGAGAAAGACTCCTAGGCATGAGGTGATTGCGTGGAACAGCTCATTGTATTTTTATTTAAACATTGGTATTTGGTTATTATTGCGATTACTTTTTTGTATCAACTTCAGAACAAAGGGCGCCGAGCGAGTCAAAAAGGGCAGCGAATGGGCATGCCGACATTTGGGGAGTCCCCTGGCCAAGCTCAGAGGCGTCCTGAGGCCAGGGAGCTGGAGCGGAAGGTCAATGCTCCATCCCAGCCTTCTGGAGGCTTACGAGACGAACTCCGTCGTCCTAGCGCGTCTCAAAATCCATCGTCTAATCCGAAGACGAAAGGTTCTCCTTTCAGTTCTCCCAAGCAGGCGGAAATAGGCGGCTCGTCCGTATATGCTGGTGATCTTACAGCACCAGCTCCATTTCCAGAGTCACCTAACCAAGATCAGCTTCTGCAAGGTGTAGTGTGGGCCGAAATTCTGGGCCCTCCACGGTCAAAAAAGCCTTATCGCAGATAGCAGCCAAAGCAGCAGGCACCTCTCTCGAGCATTCGGGAAAGGTGCTTTTTGTTTTCCAGTTTTTTCACATAAATCCCGGGCAAACCGCATAATTTGGTAGAAAGCTATGCGACTTTTCTGTCGTTATGATCATCCAGTCAGAGGGGGTAGTGCCCAGCTATGCGTCGCTTGAGCCGCAAATGGAACCAGTTCACGGCCAAAATTCTGGATCTTCCCCAGGATGTGGTGCAGGACTTGCCGCGAATCACGATGATCGGCAACGTGCAGCTTTATGTGGAGAATCACCGGGGCGTACTCCATTTTTCCAGTGAAAACTTAAAGCTTGAATTAACGAAAGGGACGCTAGAAGTGTTCGGTAAAAACTTGGTCATTCGAGCGATTCTCTCGGAGGAAGTTTTTATTGAAGGCTTGATCGATGATGTCAGATATATACCATAGATGAAAGACCAGGAAGGGGAGCTGGGTTATGAAACAATCGATGTTCATTGCCCGTTTGCGCGGGTATGTGCGCATTCAAATTCGGGGAACTGGATGTGAAAAGTTGATTAATCCCATGATGGAGAAGGCGTTCTCCATTTGGGATATTCAAGCTGCCGAGGACGGCAAGCTCGAACTTAATATTCTGATTAAAGATTTCTTCAAGCTTAAGCCGCTGCTCAAACGGACAGGCTGCCGGGTGCATGTCCTAGAGCGGTACGGGCTTCCTTTTTTCATGGAGAGATTGGGACGCAGGAAGGTCTTTCTTGGCGGGATAGCCGCATTTATTATCGGGCTATACGTATTGACCTCCCTCGTCTGGCAAATTACCGTGGAGGGCAATGACCGGATCTCGGAAGCGGAAATTTTGCAAGCGGCCTCCAAACAAGGCATTCATATGTATCAGTGGAAATTCCGGCTGAAAAAGGCGGAGGATTTGTCGCGAGAGATACAAGGGATGCTGCCTGGAACAGCATGGGTTGGCGTCGAAATACGCGGTACTCATATCACCATTAAAGTCGTCGAAGCGACGATACCGGATAAACCGGGTCTTAAGAATCCGCGAAATCTCGTTGCCACTAAAAACGCGCTTGTGACAGAGATTTTATCTGAGAAAGGCAAACCGATGGTCAAGCCCAATACGTATGTGAAAAAAGGGGACGTGCTTATTTCGGGCACGATCGGAGATGAGCAGAATAGCCAAGTGGTCGTTGCTAGCGGGAAGGTAAGAGGCGTCGTTTGGTATACCTCCCGAATCGAATCGCCGCTTACGAAAACCTATAAAGCATATACGGGAGAAGCGACTAATCGCAATTATCTTGTTTTCGGTACGAGAGCTTTACAAGTTAGCGGTTATGGAAAACTGGGATATGAGCATTTTGAAACGATTCCGGAACGTAAAACTTTGGCCTGGCGCTCTTTTACATTGCCTATCGGTTGGCTGCATGAAAAGGTCATGGAGGTTGAAATCGTAGAAGAGCCCATTGATCCCGCGATCGCGAAAAAGACAGGCCTGGAGCAGGCTAGAGCGAAGTTACTCGGCGCTACTGGGCCAGATGCTAGACTCGTAGGTGAAAAAATTTTGCATGAAAAATCAGAGAATGGTAAAATTTATATAGACGTGCATTTTGAAGTCGAAGAAAATATCGCCGAAGAGCAACCAATTGTCATACGAGGAGAATGAGACCTGTTGGTAGAAAACGCACAATCCGTAAAACTAACATTGAAAAACCCGAACGAAGGGCTGGCATTGTTTGGTCCCCAGGACAAGTTTCTGCATGTGATTGAGAGAGAGATTAACGCGCAAATTTTTACGCGTGAAGCCGAAATAACGATTCAAGGTCCGGCTGCGGAAGTGAATTCGCTTCAGCAGCTTTTTGAGGTTCTTCTGCAGCTTATCCGCAATAACTACACGTTGACAGAGCGGGATGTGCTGTATGCCGTTGAGCTCGCCAAGCAGATGAAAGCGGATCAATTGCTGGATTTGTTCAAAGGTGAGATTACGACTACGCACCGCGGTAAACCGATTCGCGTCAAAACGATTGGACAGCGGAAATACGTAGAGACGATCAAGAAGAAGGATATCGTATTTGGGATTGGACCTGCCGGTACAGGCAAAACCTATTTGGCTGTCGTACTCGCCGTTACGCGTCTGAAAGAAGGCGCTGTCAAAAGAATCATTTTAACACGGCCGGCGGTTGAAGCAGGAGAAAGTCTGGGCTTTTTGCCCGGCGATCTACAGGAAAAAGTTGACCCCTATTTGCGCCCATTGTATGATGCTCTTAATGATGTCTTGGGACCTGATCAGGTAGCGAAATCTTTAGAGCGCGGTCTGATCGAGATTGCTCCTCTGGCGTATATGCGCGGGAGAACTCTGGACGATTCATTTATTATCCTAGATGAAGCCCAAAATACGACACCTGAACAAATGAAAATGTTTCTGACACGGCTCGGTTTCGGATCCAAAATGGTCATTACCGGTGACGTAACGCAAATCGATTTGCCCCGCGGCAAGTCATCAGGACTTGTAGAAGTTGCTCGAATTCTTGATGGGATTGAGGAGCTTGGCTTTATTTACTTTGATGAGCAGGACGTTGTGAGACATTCACTCGTTCAGAAGATCATTGTGGCCTACAATGCTGAGAAGGAAAAGTAACTGTGCTGGTTTGTCAGGTAGAGAGGAATGACCTTCCGTGATGAAAAATGAAGTGCAAATGAAAGGTAAATTTCATTACCAGCTGAACGGATGGAAATACAGTACGGGCATTCGGATACTGTTGTTTCTCTTGCTGGCTTTAGTTTTCTATATATCTCTTTATGCAAAGCTTGTTCCTCAGGTCTATGACATTGAGCTGGGAACTACCAGTGAAACCACGATTTATGCGCCAAGGCAAATTGAGAACGCGATTGCAACGGAACAAGCGAAAGAAGATGCGGCTAAGCGGGTTCAGCCTGTTTATCGCATCGTAAATCTCAAGAATGATGCGATGATTGACGCCATTTATGATAAATTATTACAAATTAATGCCGATGATGAAGTAAAGTTCGATGACAAAGTAAGCATTTTCCGTCGTGTCATTCCGCAGTTGATCAGTGATTTGGAGAATCAGTCGATCAAATCGCTCAGCACAAGCGCTCAGTACAATGAAACGCTGATTGAGCAGATTCAACAGAGCTTAGCTGAGCAGCAGTATCCGCTGCCTGAGGAGTCTTACTTCAAGCTTCCCCGATTAACGAAGGATGACTTGACGGCGATGCTCCCTGTAACCAAGGATATCGTTGCGAAATTGATGAACGATCAAATTCTTGACGCTCAGACGGCAAGGGCCAAAGTTGCCGAGATGGTGAATACGTCGAACCTGGCGAAAAATACGATGCGCGAAATGGTTACAGAGATTGCCCGGGCCGTTATTACGCCGAATAAGTTCTTTGATCAGAAGGGTACCGATGATGCCAAAGGACAAGCTAGGGAGAATGTTAAGCCGGTGTACATCAACAAAAATGATGTGCTCGTGAAGGTCGGAGATGTCATCACCGAAGAGATTTATGCAAGACTGGACAAACTGGAATTGCTCAAAAGTAAAGCGAATCACTTGCCCCAAATTGGTTTAGCGATTCTCTCCGCTTTATTGTCTTTTGTTGTTTCTATGTTCGTTCGGCAGAGCCAGCTAGCTATTAAATACAATAACTCTCAGCTTCTGATGCTGATTTTGATTTTTTTAATCAATATCACGTGTATGAAAATCATCTCACTTGTCCAAAACTTGGACTATCCGTTTATCGGTTACCTGGCACCGACTGCATTAGGAAGTATTCTGATTGCCATTTTATTGGATTCTCCGTTGGCTTTTATTTCATCGGTCTTATTCTCTCTAATGGCAAGTATTATTTTTAATGCGGAGCATACGCTTCTTTTTGACTTCCGGTACGGATTAGTGTCCTTGGTTATTTGTTTCAGTGCGGTATTTACGATTCAACGAGCCAGTCAGCGCGCTACAATCTTGAAAGCAGGCCTGATGATTGCCTTTTTCGCAATGCTTACAATCACTTCCATGCTGCTTCTGGAAGATCATTTCCAGCAGCGCGAAGCGATCTTTTCGCTTTCTTTTGCCGCTGCAGGCGGATTATTAACGGTTGTTTTCGTTATTGGCTTGCTGCCGTTTTTCGAGGTTGCCTTCGGCATTCTTTCACCGCTTAAACTGGTGGAGCTTTCGAACCCGAATCATCCCTTGCTGCGGAAGCTGCTTACGGAGACACCTGGAACGTACCATCACAGTGTCATGGTCGGCAATTTATCTGAGGCGGCTGCTGAATCCATCGGTGCAGACGGACTTCTCTGCAGAGTCGGCTCTTATTATCACGATATCGGCAAGACGAAGAGACCAAGTTATTTTATCGAAAATCAGACCAATATTGAGAACCCGCATGACCGCATTGATCCGAATTTAAGCAAATCCATCATTATCGCCCATCCTCGTGATGGCGTTGAGATGCTGAAGGATTACAAAATGCCCAAAGCGATCAGAGATATTGCGGAACAGCATCACGGCACAACGCTGCTGCATTTTTTCTATCACAAAGCAGTAAAACAAGCCGAAGAAGAAGGCAGCGAGAAGGAGATCCGCGAAGAGGATTTCCGTTATACGGGGCCGAAAGCACAGTCCAAGGAAGCCGCGATTGTGGGAATTGCTGACAGTGTTGAGGCAGCCGTTCGTTCATTGCGCAATCCAACATTGGAGCAAATCGATTCCATGGTGCACAAAATCATCAAATCCAGATTGGATGATGGCCAATTCAATGAATGTGACATCACGCTCAAGGAACTGGATAAAATCGCCAAAACGTTGAACGAGACCTTGCTGGGTATTTTCCATGCGAGGATCGAGTATCCAAACGAACTGTCGCCTAAGAAAACAGGGACATAATGAATTGACAGGAGGGTGCCGCATATGGCAAGTATGGATTTAACGCTTGAATGGAGCAGCGAGCAGGAAGTGAAAGAGATCACACCGGCTTTTATAGAGAAAATTGAGGAACTGCTGCGTTTAGCTGGTGAGCTTGAAGGCGTTACAGCCGGTGAAGTTGCCCTTACATTCGTAGATGATGAAGCGATCCAAGAGCTAAATAAACAGTATCGCGATCTGGATAAGCCTACCGATGTGCTGTCTTTTGCCATGAGCGAGTTTGGTGAAGATGAGATTCAAATTAACTATGAAGATAATGAGCAGGATAGCGGAGAAGGATCCGAAGATGATGAGACGGTGTCCGAAGCATTCATTGAACCGCTGGGGGATATTATTATTTCGGTTCCGCGTGCAATTGCTCAAGCAGAAGACTATGGACATTCCGTAGAACGCGAACTCGGCTTCTTGTTCGTACATGGTTTCTTGCATTTGATCGGCTATGATCACCAAAGTGAAGAGGAAGAAAAGATTATGTTTGGCAAGCAGGAGGACATTTTGCAGAAAGCAGGTTTAACCCGCTAATGTCCGACGGCTTCCGTAAATGGCGCAGAAGCTTCCGATATGCCTATGAAGGAATCAAATATGCCTTAGATACGCAGCGCAATATGAAGTTCCATTTTTGCGTTGCTTTTCTTGTTTTGTTGGCTGCTTTGTTTGCACGATTGCCCAAAACGGATATTCTGTTTATCTTACTGGCCGTAACCTTAATGATAGTAACAGAATTGATTAATACGGCTGTGGAAAAGACGGTGGATCTGGCGATGCCGGATCGCCATCCGTTAGCCAAGATCGCAAAGGACGTCGCCGCGGCGTCCGTCTTGGTGTCTGCTGGTTTTGCAGTCATCGTTGGGATGATTGTGTTCTATGAACCGATTGATCAGCTATTGCGTGCATCCAGGACGCAAGATACGCAGATATCCGCAGGGACAATTTGGGTACTCATCGCCTTGGTCATTCTGACCGTCATAGTCATCGAAACGCGTTTCTCGGACAAAGGGAAATTAGTCCGTCCAAGTTTATTGACGGCAATTGCTTTCTCGATCTCCACGGTTATTGTCATATTCGTCTCACAGACGATTGTTGCGTTGCTTGCGTATACGCTTGCTGCACTTATATTTATTATGCTATACGACAAAAAGACACGTCCATTTCCTGCGCTTTTTCTTGGTGCGCTTATTGGTACAGTTGTCACGATCCTAGCTTTATCTTGTCTAAACATGTTATAACGTTACTAATACAGAAAGAAGGATGATGGCCATGAATCACCAAGAACTCATTCAACACGCGAAAGAAGCGATGAAGAGAGCTTATACGCCATATTCTCATTTTAATGTAGGCGCGGCTCTTCTGGATGCGGATGGCCATGTTCATTACGGCTGTAATGTAGAGAATGCCGCATACGGGCCTACGAACTGCGCTGAGCGGACTGCGCTTTTCCGCGCAATTGCAGACGGGCACAAAGCAGGCTCCTTTCGGGCCATTGCTGTCATGGGCGACACCGAAGATCCGATTTCGCCTTGTGGCGTATGCCGACAGGTACTAGTTGAGTTATGCGGGCCGGATATGCCCGTTTATCTAGGTAATCTCAAAGGCGACTTTGCTGAAACAACCGTTTCCGCTTTATTGCCGGGCGCTTTTACAACGAAAGATTTGCATTCAAATGGAGGATAATTAGAAGTGGCTAAAAAAGAATTTAAATCAGGCTTTGTCGCAATCATCGGACGTCCGAACGTTGGGAAATCAACGTTGATGAATCAAATCATCGGACAAAAAATCGCCATCATGTCAGACAAGCCTCAAACGACAAGAAACAAGATTCATGGTGTATATACATCAGCCAATGGACAGATTGTCTTCTTGGATACTCCGGGTATTCATAAGCCGACTTCCAAATTAGGTGATTATATGAGTAAAGTGGCTCATGGCACCCTTGGAGAGGTAGATGCTGTTCTTTTCCTTGTTGATGTAGTTGACGGAATTGGCGGCGGAGACAGATATATTATTGAACAGTTAAAGCATGTTGAAACGCCGGTTATTTTGGTCTTAAACAAAATTGATCTTGTGCAACCGGAAGCATTGCTTGCCATCATCACACAGTACAAAGATCTATATAACTTTGCAGAAATTGTGCCGGTTTCGGCACTCAAAGGCAATAATGTAACGACCCTTTTAGAGCAAATTATTAAGTATTTACCGGAAGGACCACAATACTACCCAGCTGATCAGATCACTGACCATCCGGAGCAGTTCGTGTGCGCAGAGCTTGTTCGCGAGAAAATATTGCATTTGACCCGCGAAGAAATCCCGCATTCCATTGCTGTCCAAATCGAGGACATGCGTGTTGAATCCAACGGTGTCGTGCATATTTCCGCGGTTATCTTTGTGGAACGCGATTCTCAAAAAGGCATCGTTATCGGGAAACAAGGCAGCTTGCTCAAAGAAATCGGCCGGCAGGCGCGTAGAGATATCGAAACGCTGCTTGGCTCCAAAACCTTTTTAGAGCTTTGGGTAAAAGTCAAAAAAGACTGGAGAAACCAAGACAGAGTACTGAAGGATCTCGGTTTCCGCCACGATTAATTTGCAATTACCTAAGTGTTCCAGTACATTGTCCGCATAGAGAAGCTTTCTCTGCACATCCTATGAACATCACGTTCGATGGGGAGGATGCTGAACATGAAAGATTTTTCGTGGACGTATTTTTCAAAGACCGGTGATGTAGATGCCTATCTTTTGTACAAACAAGTTACCGGGCAACCCGGCATGGACACGGATGTACAGGAAGAGGATCAAAGTAATGAAGAGCCGCTTGAAGGTCTGAATTTGTAGGTGAACGATTCGTAAACCCAGAGCGGCACACATGGGGGAAATCATTTGCTGCGTAGTGTACAGGGGATCGTACTCCGTAGTATGGACTATGGAGAGGGGAACAAGATCATTAGTCTGTTCACCCCCGAGCTGGGTAAGGTTGGAGTCATGGCTCGGGGTGCGAAGAAAGTGAAAAGTAGACATGCCGCCGTTACGCAGCTTTTTACGTACGGCGATTTTGTTTTTTTTAAAACGCGCGGCCAAATGGGATCTTTGAATTCTGCGGAAATCATTGAAGCGCATCACGCTTTGAGAGAGGATTTGCACATGTCTGCACATGCCTCATATTTGGCTGAAATGACGGATCGCATGCTTGGCGATGAAGAAGGCAGCACGTATCTGTTTGAGCAGCTGAAAGCGGGTTTAATGGCGATCGAAGAGGGCAAGGATATGCAAATCGTTGTCCACCTCTATGAAATGAAAATGTTTGAGTTGGCCGGTTATTTGCCTGTCACTGACGCTTGTGTTTCTTGCGGTGAAACCTCAGACATCACGCACTTCAGCCCTTCCATGGGCGGCACACTATGCAGTAGATGTCGTTATAAAGATACGGTTGCAATTCGTGTTGGAGAAGGCGCGCTCAAGCTGCTTAAATTATTCCCGCGCATGGATATGCGCAGACTTGGCGCCGTTCAGGTCAAGGAAGAAACGAAGGCACAGCTCAAGACATGCATGAGGACTTATATGGATATACATATCGGTGTGAAATGGAAATCAAGAGACTTTATCGAACAAATGGAAAAATACAATATATAAACTTGGTCTTATTTGACATGTGTTGATCGCTTTGATATGATGTGGTGGAAAACACCTCGCCTTTGTGCTGTCCGCATATCGGTGAGTTTTTTTATGCTTATGTTCTGTTCGAATCTACTTCACATACAAATGCTAATGTAGGGCCTGGTCCCTGCTGATAAGGTTGAAAGGGGCTATAGGAAAATGGATCATCCATTACCTACTCGAGTTTATGTCGTTTCTGACTCTGTCGGGGAAACAGGGGAGTCTGTTGTACGCGCAGCTGCCATGCAATTTCATCCCGTTCCTGTGGAGATTGTTAGGGCGCCGTTTATTCATGATATCGAAGGCATCGATAAAGTCATTAATGCGATTCGCATTCATGGCGGTATCGTTGTTTTTACCTTGGTCATACCGGAACTTCGTGACGATCTGATTGCCAAAGCCAAAGAGCACGGCATCCCGCATATCGATCTTCTTGGGCCCGTGGTGAACACCTTGGGGCAGGCCCTGCGCCAAGAGCCGCGTAGACAGCCAGGTATGATTCACCCGCTCGATGAAGATTATTTTAAAAAGGTTGAAGCGGTTGAGTTTGCGGTTAAATATGATGATGGGCGAGATTTTAGCGGTATTCAAAAAGCAGATATCATCCTTCTCGGCGTGTCCCGCACGTCCAAAACGCCTTTATCCATGTATTTAGCACACAAGAGATTTAAAGTGGCTAACGTACCCTTAGTGCCTGAAATGCAGCCTCCTGCTGCTATCTATACGGTTTCAAAGGATAAAATTATCGGCCTTCGGATTGATCCGGATAAGCTGAATGTTATTCGCCAAGAGCGGCTTCGCACACTTGGACTTGCAGAAAATGCAACCTACGCGAATGTAGAACGTATTAAAATAGAACTGGCTTTTGCTGACAAAATTATGAGCAAAATCGGTTGTGTCATTTTCGATGTCTCGAATCGCGCCGTAGAAGAAACGGCAAGTCTGGTTATGGATCATATTGAACATGTCCAGTAAGGTTTTATGTTTCTACTTGCAGGATTTTTTAGAAGTTCATCGTATATAATAGTACGGTGAGATTTCGTCAAAAAAGGGCGTGGGCTGAACCGTATGGGTGCGAGAAGTATAATCGTTGATGCCGATGCTTGTCCCGTGAAGTCCGAAATAGAAGAAGCAGGCAGGCAGTTCGGTGTACAAGTTGTTCTAGTTGCTTCGTTTGATCATCGGATGAAGACGAACCCTGGTGTTAGGGTCGTACAAGTGGATCGCTCCGATCAATCCGTTGATTTGTACATCGCCAATCAAATAAAGTCTGGTGATATTTTGGTTACGCAGGATTTCGGTCTCGCAGCGCTTGGTTTAGCGAAAGGCTCGTATTGTTTGACGAATCGGGGTCAGGAATATACGGACAGCTCGATTGATTTCTTATTGGATCGCCGTCATACTTCAGCAAAAATGCGAAGAGCGGGCAAGCATTCAAAGGGGCCAAAACCCTTTACGGATGAGGATCGTAAATATTTTCTACATGGTTTGACAAAACTTTTAAAAAAATTGCAGGAAATCGAAAAAGAGTAGCGAATAGTACTTAGTCGGAAAAGCGACCTGAATTGTGGGTGGAAATAACATGAGGTACGGACGCATACCTGAAGAGGTCATTGAGGCTGTACTGAAGCGCCATGACATCGTTGATGTGATTGGCAGGCACGTACATTTGAGCAAACAAGGGCATTATATGAAAGGGCTATGTCCTTTCCATTCAGAAAAGAGCCCTTCCTTCACGGTCACGCCGGAAAAACAAATTTATCGTTGTTTCGGGTGCAATGTTGGTGGGAATTTAATTCGTTTCGTTATGGAAATAGAAGGCCTTAGTTTCTCAGAAGCCGTTACGAAGCTGGCGGAAGAAGCGGATATCCCAATTACGTGGGAGGAAGCGTCCGAGGAGCAGACCGAGCAGCAGCAAGAGAAAGCAATTTTGCTGAAAGCCTGTGACTTTGCTGCTAAACTTTATCATTATATTTTAGGCAACACAGAGCAAGGCAAAGTGGCAAAAGGGTACTTGGCTTCAAGGGGTATTTCGGATAAGCTGATCGATACGTTTCAAATCGGTTATGCCCCTGCAATGTGGGATACGTTAGTCCAGCAACTAGTGAAGCGTGAATTTGATCTCTCCCTAATGGAGAAGGGCGGATTAATTTCGGCCAAACACGAAGGAACCGGCTACGTGGATAAATTCAGGGAGCGCATTATGTTCCCCATTTGCGATGCTGCCGGTAAGGTCATTGCATTTGGCGGAAGGTCAATGGGCGATGCTCAGCCCAAGTATCTAAATAGTCCTGAGTCTGCTCTTTTTAATAAAAGCAGGACCATGTATAATCTTCATTTGGCTAGACCCAATATGCGAAAACTGCAACAAGCGGTCCTTTTTGAAGGCTATGTAGATGTTATTAAAGCTTGGGAAGCAGGTATTAGCAACGGTGTCGCCACGATGGGAACTGCACTGACGAAAGAACACGCGGCGCTGCTGAACCGTAACGCCGATCAAATCGTCGTATGTTACGACGGGGATAACGCAGGACAATCAGCTGCTTTCAAAAGCATTCCGCTCCTGGAAGAGACGGGAAGCCGAGTTACCGTAGCGATGCTGCCAGATGGCAAGGACCCCGATGATTATGTAAAACAATATGGTTTTGACCGATTCGTACGGGAGATTATTGAACCTGCCGTACCGTCGATGAAATATAAGCTTTTGTACATCCGCAAAAATTTTAAGTTGCATGAGGACGGTGACCGACTTCGTTATCTGCAATCCGCTGTGAAGTTAATTAGTGAACTACATTCTCCGATGGAAAGAGAACATTATCTAAAGCAGTTGGCTTCTGAGTTCCCGGATTCTTCGTATGAGGCGATGAAGTTAGACCTTCACGAAATCTTGCTGCAATCGGAAAAAAACCGACCGGATGGGGATAATAAACCAATTCTGTGGAATAATGTTATGAATAATGGGAGAACAGCGGAACGAACACGCAAGAAAACGCCTTCGCTTTTGCCAGCTTATCACAATGCTGAACGATTGATTTTGGCTGTTATGATGCATGATCGTGATGTTTGCGCGCATGTGGAAGAACAGTTGGGAGATCAATTCAACGTTGAAGCTCACGCAGTCTTAGCTGCTTATTTATATGCTTACTACGCTCAGAATGCTGAGCCGGATGCAAGCCGATACATTGCCATGCTGCAAGACGAACAGCTGGAGAGCTTGGCCAGTTCCATCGTTATGATGGGAGCGGGTCATGGAATGAACGAACAAGTGATTGACGACTATATTCGCCAAATTCGTAAAGTTCCAATGCAAGAAGAAATTGAACGTAAGAAAGAAGAACGTGTTCGCGCTGAGCGCGAGGGCGACCATCTTCGAGCAGCACAAATTGCAATTGAAATTATCGCCCTAGAAAAACGATTGAAGTCAACGTAGAACTACTGTATTGACTAGGGAGGAGGGAGTCCGTACTATGGCGAATGATCAGCGTACAGAACTAGAGACAGAGTTGACCTTGGACCAGGTGAAAGACCAGCTTATCGAGCAAGGGAAAAAGCGGTCCTCACTAACTTACAAGGATATTATGGAAAAATTAGCTCCCTTCGATCAGGATCCTGAGCAAATCGATGAGTTTTTTGAGCAGCTATCGGAGCAAGGTATCGATGTTGGGAATGAATCGGATGACGATTCCATGAATCCTGAAGAAAACGATCGCGATGAATTTAACTTCGATGATGATCTGGCTTTGCCGCCAGGGATTAAGATTAATGATCCAGTTCGGATGTATTTGAAAGAAATTGGTCGTGTACCGCTTCTTTCTGCGGAAGATGAAGTGGGTTTAGCCAAACGGATTGAGAACGGGGACGAAGAGGCGAAGCGACGCCTGGCAGAAGCGAACCTAAGACTCGTTGTAAGTATCGCCAAAAGATATGTAGGCCGCGGCATGTTGTTCTTGGACTTGATCCAAGAAGGGAATATGGGGCTTATTAAAGCGGTTGAAAAGTTTGACCACACGAAAGGTTACAAGTTCTCTACGTATGCAACTTGGTGGATTCGTCAAGCCATCACCCGCGCAATTGCAGACCAAGCGAGAACGATTCGTATTCCTGTACATATGGTCGAAACCATCAACAAATTAATTCGTGTTTCCCGTCAATTGCTGCAAGAGCTGGGGCGCGAACCTACTCCTGAAGAAATTGCAAAAGAGATGGACCTAAGTACGGATAAAGTACGTGAAATCATGAAAATTGCTCAAGAGCCTGTATCATTGGAAACACCAATTGGTGAAGAAGATGACTCGCATTTGGGAGATTTCATTGAAGACCAAGAAGCGCTGGCGCCGGCAGATGCTGCTGCTTATGAACTTCTGAAAGAACAACTAGAGGACGTATTGGATACGTTGACTGAGAGAGAAGAGAATGTGCTTCGCTTACGTTTCGGTCTGGATGATGGTCGTACACGCACATTAGAAGAAGTAGGTAAAGTATTCGGTGTTACACGTGAACGGATTCGTCAAATTGAAGCAAAAGCTTTGCGTAAATTGAGACATCCTAGCCGTAGCAAACGCTTGAAGGATTTCTTGGAATAAATCGCTGTGAGAGGGCCCTGCCAGTTTCGGCGGGGTCTTTTTTTATTACAAAAGTACTACTAAAACCTAAGCATGAAATCACCGATAAAGTAGTAGGAAGGTGAGCGATGATATGGATACAGAGAAAAGAAAAGTAATAGTTAAAGAAATCGATCACTGGCGGAGAAGCAAACTGCTTCCTGAACACTATTGTGATTTTCTGTTGAATTTGTACATGGATGAAACAACTCCGAAACCTGCATCCATCATGGGGGTTTCAGCATCTTCAATTGCAAACAGTTCTTGGAAAATATGGTTAGGCATAATGGCGGTCATAGCCGCTCTGGCCTTATCTGCTCTTAATTTTAACTCTTTTGGAATGCCAATGCAAATTGGAATTTCCGCACTTTTTGTCATCGTTTGCTATGCGTTTGCGTATCGTCAATTTCCTAAATCCCCCGTGATTTCTTATCTGCTTTGCGGTGTTTCTTCAATAGCTTTGCTGTTGCTGGGGCTATATTTAATGGATATGTATCAAGTGAATTCTCCTTATACGTATATTGGTTATTTAGCGTTTTGCAGTGTAGTGTGGTTAATCAACGGCGTAATAGGAAAAATGGGGATTTTCCAATTTTGCGGTTGGTTAGGGTTGGTTGGAACTTATGGCTGGTTGCTTTTGCAAAAGCTGAGCAATCCAGGTTGGTTCTCTCTTGAAATTAGTTGGATTCCGGTTAGTATTGTACTTATATGGATTGCTTGGCTTGCGCATCATACCAATAAGCAAGCAGCGAGTGTGCTTTTAGTTATCGGCGTGTTGGTTTGGTTTATCCCTGAAGCGATGACATTTCTTACAGATGTTGATATGAGTTCCCGCGTCATTCAATTATCGTTTACAGGGAAGTTGGTTTCGGCGGGCGCGGCGTTTTTCTTGCTGCGTAAAAAATGGGTAGAGTGGGTCGTTTAAGAGATGGTAAAATTATCGAAGAGATTGCAAATGATCGCAGATCGTGTACCAGCAGGTTCTAAAGTGGCGGACATTGGTTCCGACCATGCTTTGCTGCCGACCTATTTAGCGCAACAAGGCGTGATTGTGTTTGCCGTTGCAGGTGAGGTGAATCCTGGTCCTTTCGAGGCGGCAACACGTCAAGTGCTTGAGAGCGGTTTGTCTAAAAAAATAAGCGTTAGATCCGGTGACGGTCTGGCGGTCATTGAACCAGGTGAAGTGAATGTCATCACGATTGCCGGTATGGGCGGCAGTTTAATGGCGAGTATTTTAGAAGCAGGCAAGCAAAAGCTCGAAGGTGTTACGCATCTGATTTTACAGCCGAATGTCGGCGAAGATCAGGTCCGCAAGTGGCTGCTTGCAGAGGGGTGGAACCTGGACGCGGAAGCGATCCTTGAAGAAGACGGGAAGATCTATGAGATTTTGACGGCAACAGCAGGAAGTGCTCAGGACAAGAACTCGCAGGAAGCTCTTTATGCCGAACGTACATTGTCTGGCGGAATCGTTGTGAGCAAGGAGCGGCTGCTCCAAATGGGACCTTACTTATTAGAAGAAGCTCCTGAGGTATGGTTCATCAAGTGGGATAGCGAATTGAAGAAATTGGCGATGATTGAAGGCCAGTTGAAACTTTCAACTGCGGAAGCATCAGCCGTGAAAGCAGAGCAAATCGCGCAAGAGATCAAGGAAATAAAGGAGGTACTCGCTTGTTTGCAAAAGGTCAAACCGTAATTCAGCTGTTTGAACAGCTGGCGCCTAAGCATTATGCGATGCCTGATGATAAAATTGGCTTGCAGCTGGGCTCTTTGCAGAAGGAGATTCACAAGGTGCTAGTTGCTCTGGATGTCAATGATGAAGTGGTGGACGAAGCGATTCGACTAGGCGCTAATCTTATTATTGCTCATCATGCGATTATTTTCAGGCCGCTTGCCCATCTTCAAACGGATACGCCGGCAGGCAGACTCTATGAAAAATTAATCAAAAACGACATCGCCGTCTATATCGCACATACGAATTTGGATGTAGCCGAAGGCGGCGTCAATGACATGATGGCGGATAAACTCGGCCTCAAAGAGCTCACGCATCTGGAGGATGTGCATACAGAGAAGCTGCAAAAGCTGGTCGTCTTCGTGCCGGAGACGCACCACCAGGCTGTGCTGGATGCCCTCTTCACCGCGGGAGCGGGGTGGATCGGGCAGTACAGCCACTGCAGCTTCAACATCCCCGGAACGGGGACGTTCCTTCCACAGGAAGGGACTCACCCGTATATCGGGGAAGCAGGAAAGCTTGAACGCGTACAGGAAGTACGCGTTGAGACGATCGTAACCGCCAGCGTCCAGCGCAAGGCTGTACAGGCGATGTTGAAGGCCCACCCCTATGAGGAGGTGGCCTATGACCTCTACCCGATGGACCTCAAGGGTAGAGTGTTCGGTCTCGGGCGCGTGGGCAAGCTGCCCGCGCCGATGACGCTTCGCGAGCTGACGGAGCTCGCGAAAACGGCGTTCGACGTGCCGATGGTGCGCGTCGTAGGCGATCTATCACGGCCCATCCGCAAGGTGGCCGTGCTGGGTGGTTCCGGCGGCCGCTATATGCGGCACGCCATGTTTGCCGGCGCCGATGTGCTGGTCACCGGCGACATTGACTACCATACCGCGCACGATGCGCTCGCGGCAGGGCTGACTTTGATCGACGTGGGGCATAACGTCGAGAAGATCATGAAACGCGGCGTAGCGGACTATCTCGCCGCGCAATTAACCAAAACGGATACGCAAGTGCTGGCCTCCGAGGTGAACACGGAACCTTTCCAGTTCCTGTAGGATACTCCTGAAGGATGTCGATGGCAGCCGAGGAAACGAACAATAGTTGTATTTCGGAGACATTCCTAGTATACTAGCAAATGCGTCGGAAAGTTTGACAGACAATCGCTGGCTGTGGGTAAGCCACAGCGAGAGGAAAGTCCGGGCTCCATAAGGCAGGGTGCTGGATAACGTCCAGTCAGCGCGAGTTGAAGGATAGGGCCACAGAAATGGACCGCCGATGGCTCATCTTCGGATGAGATCAGGCAAGGGTGGAACCGTGGTGTAAGAGACCACGAGGTTCTATGGTGACATAGATCCTGGTAAACCCCACTTGGAGCAAGACCTAGAGGAACGCTAGCTGTCTTCGAGACAGCAGTCTTCGCCTGAGACGCGTTCGGGTTGGTCGCTTGAGCTGTGCAGCAATGTATGGCCTAGATAGATGATTGTCGCTTCAATGGTGGCAGGGGACAGACGCCCGTTATGACCACCGGAAGTACAGAACCCGGCTTACGGCAAACTTTCCATACTGTCGGTTACCCGCAAGGCTTCGGCTTTGCGGGTATTTCATTTTTTGCAAGCAAAAAGGCCACCCTAGGTATCGAATAAATCGAAACCATAGGGCAGCCTTTTTTTATTTGTACAAGGTAACTCCTGCATATTTCTTGGACACAAGGTTCATCTGCCGAAACCAGCGGGAAGGCCAGTCGAAGCCGATATTCGGTTGTTCTTCCGCTTTTTGCACGGCTTTGACAACGTCGATCAGACCATACCCGAAGTATTTATCATGACCTGGGGTGCCAATATCTTGCGCAGTGTCTCTCATGATTTGATAAACTTCCGTGTTTTTCAAATTAGGATTTGTAGAACGGATTAATGCTGCTAATGCCGTCACATGGGGGCTCGCCATGGAAGTGCCTGACAATGCGGCATATTGATTATTTGGGTACGTGCTGGCAATACTTACGCCTGGCGCCGTTACATCGATATAATCACCGTAATTGGAAAAAGGTGCTTTGTTGTTCTCTGAATCGCTGGCTGCGACAGCGAACACCTCCGGATAAGCGGCCGGGTAACCTGGCCGTTCCGTATTATCATTTCCGCTAGCCGCGATCAAGGCCACGTCTTTGTCGTACGCATATTTAATAGCATCATGCAGAAATCCGGAATCCGCGTAGTTACCTAGGCTTAAATTCATTACTTTGGCGCCATGATCAGCAGCCCAGATAATGCCTTGAGCCACGGAATAGGTGCTGCCTGCCCCGGTTTGATCCAAGACTTTAACCGGCAGTACTTTGTTATACCAGCTGATTCCAGCTACGCCTAAATTATTGTTAACGAGTGCCGCGATAACTCCTGTTACGTGAGTTCCGTGTCCAACATCATCCTGTGGTTGATCATCCCCGCTAATTACGTTATAGCCAGGCAGGAGCTTATCTTTTAAATCTGGATGCTGCAAGTCAACGCCCGTGTCTACAACGGCCACAATCACATCTTTGGTGCCTCGGTTCAACTGCCAACCTTGTTCGGTTTCAATCAGCGGCAAATTCCATTGATACCGGCTGTACAAATTGTCATTAGGCTTGAAGTTCGGGGCAATGCTCGTTGTTTCACCAGGGCTTGTTGTGCTGTCAGTGCTATCGGTATAGTCGCTTGAATCCTTTTCATCGGAAGCTTCTTGATCATCATAATAATCATTGGTCAAATATAAGAAATGAGGCTCCACATAAGCAACATCCCATTTTTTAAAATAGGCCATTAAAGCTTTAGCTTCCATGCCTTCCGTGCGGAAAACATAGGTGTAGCCCAATTTTTGCATCGAATTGGCTTTGATTTCTGACTTTATTTGAGACAATTGAGCCTCGGTAGGGTCTTTCTTGAACTTAACGACAACTTCGTTCTGATGATAGTGGCTTGTGCCTTGATTATCCTCTGGGTGATCCACCACTTTGTCTTTTAAAGTGTCGGTATCTACCGACTCGACTTTCCAACGATTTTCGTTTGGATAAGGCTCTAGACGTAAATTTTTCATCTGATGGTCAGTTACATGGTGAAGAATGTCCTGATGAATAACGCCTATGAGGGAAGAGTTACCATCAGTAGATGGCGTCCCCTGGACAAAAAACACCTGCTGCGCGGCTCCGAATTTCGGTGACTGATAATGCTTGCCTGATTCTGTAGCTGCTTTGGCTTCCGCTAAATACTTGCTTGCTTGATCCTTATAGGAGGCAGGAATTTCTCCAACTTTTATTCCTTGATCCAAAGCTTGTTTGTTTTTTGACCAAATCAGAACATCCATTTTTTCATGCTGTGTCTTCATATCCCCAAGCACTTTGGCTGCGGACTCACCTGATTCAATCTGGGAGATCATCTTGGAGTAATCAATGGAGCACTGGGAGCGGCATAAATCATCAGTTAACTTTACATCTTGCTGCAGTAAGGAAAGCTTCTGTTCCGTCTCATACTTCGCGCTGTAAACCTCAGGACCGGGTGTATTCTCGTTATTCGAGTGGTGGGGAAATAGAACGAAACCTAATCCAAGAACTAGACTAATAGAAGATAGATAACGCCACATCGATAGTCCTCCTTCTTAACTCGTTTCTCCGCTTCTGTCAGCAAATGCAGTGTCTTTAATTAGAGTGAGGTTCGAGGGATTCTTTTATGCATGGAATCGGGAGTTTTACATATACCTTTTCAGGTTAATTTATGGTAGGATAGGAATAGCGCAATTAGAGGAGGTCTTCATAAATGGCTGTTTTTAATGTCAAAAATATTTGTGATTCAACACGTACGAAGTTAAAAGAAACAACCGCTAAAATGGAGCTGTTTCTGAATCAACATTCGCTTTCACAACTCAATGTAGAGAATGATCCCGCTATGGATGAATTTTATCGTGGTTATCTCCAAGATACACGTCATCTATTAGTTTTCTGTGAAGTGGCCTATGAGAAATTGGGCGTAAGTTTGAGACGACCAACTTTTAATGTTGATTTTTCGGAAAAAGTATTGTATGAGGTATATCATACTTGCGTGAATACATTTTTCTATCCTAAGAATGAGTGCTATTCCGAGGATGGCCGTTACGCTTATACCGGACAAGATGCTATTCGTTTCCGCAAAAAGCCTTCCCGTGATGTGAGAGATTTAACCATTGAATTGTCCAAAGTATTCGAAGAGCTTCGCGAAGATCTGGCTTATTATGAGACAGATTACATCACGCAGCGCCGTATGCAAGGTGAAAAAGTATAATTGTGATGCAAAATTACAAAAGATATAAGGGATGCGGCTAGCAGCGCATCTCTTTTCTTTTAAAAGGGGACATGGTGCATGCAACGTGAACAGTTAATCAACCATTCGATCTCGATTATTAAAGGCAATCAGCATCCTCGCGGAGGGTACATCGCATCTCCACTTTTCCCGCCTTATGCATATAGTTGGCTGCGAGACGGTACATTTATAGCTCATGCAATGGATCGTACGGGGGAGACAGACAGCTCAGCGCTTTTCCATCGATGGGTTGCCGGAGTGCTGAAGAACAAACGTTCGCATGTCGATGCGCTTATACATAAACATAATAACAAAGTGTGGATCGATCGTTCCGAGTTTTTGGGGACGCGTTATCATCTGGATGGCCGAGACGATGTTTCTGAATGGGGCCACTTTCAATTGGATGGTTACGGGGCTTGGCTGTGGGGACTTACGGAGCATGTGAAAACAACCGGGAACAAAGAAATGCTGAATGAACTCCGGGAAAGTATTGAGATTACGGTTGATTATTTGATGACGTTCTGGCATTATCCGAACTTTGATTGTTGGGAAGAGTTTCCAGATTATGTGCATCCTGCAACGCTAGCCTGTGTGTATGGCGGTTTGAAGGCATTGGGAGAATTAGAGCAGCGTCCTCAGCTGTTGGAGAAGGCGTCTATGATTAAGAACTTCATCCTTAGCAATTGCGTCTACGAGGGCCGTTTCGTGAAGTCTGTTCACTGTCTGGATGAAATATGGAAGCCGGCCTTGATAGGCGTAGATGCAAGTCTGCTGTGGCTTGCCGTTCCTTTTGGCGTATGCGAAGCGGACGACCCTATTATGCGGAAAACGGTGCAAATGATTGAAAGTGAACTGAAACACGAGGGTATTCAGCGCTACGTAGAAGACCGTTACTATGGCGGCGGTGAATGGCTTCTGCTAACGGCTTGGTATGGATGGTATCAGAAAGAGCTTGGGAACCGTGAAGAGGCGCAGCGCTGTCTGGAATGGATCATAAGCAAAGCCGATCACCTCGGGCGTCTTCCCGAACAAGTTCCCGATGAGCTTAGAGAGCCTTCCGCGTATTCAGAGTGGTTGGGCAAATGGGGGGAACCTGCACTGCCGCTGCTATGGTCTCACGCGATGTTCTTGGTGCTATCTGACAGTCTGGCCTGAGCATAGCTCGCCCTGATAGCGGGCAAATTGTTAGTGGGGTGATGACTATGCCAGATGTTAAATGTTCAGTTGCCAACTGCGAATATTGGACGCAAGGTAACAACTGCAACGCAGGAACTATCATGATTGAAGTAGATCAGCATGCCAACGCCAGTTACAATGAAGAATTTGCAGGGGAATCATTCGATACCGATCATCAAGATGCAGCGAGCAAAGCCGCGAACACTTGCTGCCACACCTTTCAAGCAAAGAAGAAGCAGTAATCATGCGCCAGCATGGAGGCAATTTGGATAAAACCACCAAGGAGCGGTTCCAGAGGGAGCAGCTTCGGACTGAAAGTGGTTTGAACAACAAAGAAGAATATGCAGCCGAGATAACAGCGCCCTCGCGGAGAATCCATTATGCCGAGCCCTATCAAGCGAAACATGCAGAGGTTGAGAAGTCGGAAGTTTCCGATGAGGAAATCGATGATTTAGTTGAAGCTGTTACGCGAAATAAAGCGGTAGGATACATCGCTTTGTTCGTCGCATTGGCTTCCCTTTTTGTGTGGCCTGTACTGCTTGGCGTATCGGGCATTATTTTAGGGGTTATCGCATTCCTGATGGGCAATAAGGGAATCGGTACCTGGTCAGTCGTGCTTGGATTTATAGCTGTTGCTGCCTATTTTTTACTGTTTCCTTTTTACTCTTAGTGTTGGATAAACATGGTGGAAAAGCAAGCCGAGACATCGGCTTGTTTTTCTTTTTCAGAAGGAAAATCGGGTATATTCGTGTTTTAGGGGGATAATTAGCGGGTAAAGACTCATTATGGCATCATTTTAAACCCTATACTCCCGTTTGCTCGTACTATTTGGCTTCAAGAGTCATATTCGCACCTTTGAATGATTACAGTATTATTATATAATGAAAAGTGATAATTCAACTTTAAATTAAAATTAAGGGAGGTGTACCTACTCTCCTTGGTGCGTCTAACCGCGCTTGACAGGGGATAGGTAAGGTATTGGAAGATCCTTTGCCCGAAACGTTAATTAGCTTCTTATTAATGTTTGGACTGGTGTTACTGAATGGTTTTTTTGTCGCAGCTGAATTCGCGATGGTGAAAGTAAGAGGTAGTCGAATTGATTCCCTTGTAGATGAAGGTCGCCGTAATGCGAAATTTGCGCAAGGAATTATGAACAATCTCGATGCGTACTTAGGTGCTTGTCAGCTCGGGATTACACTTACTTCGTTGGGACTTGGTTATGTCGGGGAGCCGACCTTTGCAAAAATTTTGGAACCACTATTCGCTCCGCTGAATTTACCAGATTCGGTGTTCCACACGATTACCTTTATTATTGCCTTTTCATTGATGACTACTTTGCATATTACACTGGGCGAGCAATTCCCCAAAACCTATGCCATTCGTAAAGCTGAACAGATCACGTTGCTCTCCTCGGGACCGATGGTCTTATTTTACAAAATCATGTATCCATTTATTTGGTTGCTAAACGGGATCTCCAATTGGATGCTTCGCCGCGCCGGCATTGAACCGACAACGGAACATGAATCAGCGCATACGGAGGATGAAATTCGCGTCCTCATGAAAGAAAGCCACAAAAATGGACTTATAGATAATACAGAGCTTACGCTTGTTGATAATATATTCGGATTCGCCGAGACAACAGCTAGAGAAATCATGATTCCAAGAACGGAGATGGAATGTTTGTATGCTGGGCTTTCCTATTCGGAGAATCTAGCGATAGCGATTAAGGAAATGAGAACACGTTATCCGGTATGTGATCCAGACAAAGACAACATTATCGGCTTCGTTCACATCAAGGATTTGCTCAAGCCGGATGCTAACCTGAAAGGCATTAAGAAAATTATCCGTCCGATTACGACGGTACCGGATTCCATTCATATCAGTGACTTGCTGAAAATGATGCAAAAAAGAAAAAGCCAGATGGCCTTGCTTATTGATGAGTACGGCGGAACTTCAGGGCTTGTCACACTGGAAGACATCATGGAAGAAATCGTTGGTGAAATTCAGGATGAGTTTGACGAGGAACGTCCAACGATCGAAATCAAAGACGAGAACACGTTTTCCATTGACGGTCTGCTTTTGATCGATGAAGTGAATGATTACTTCGGGCTGGATATCGAGTCCGATGATTATGATACAATTGGCGGCTGGATCTACTCCCAGACAGAGATTCCGCCTAGCAAGAATCAACAAGTAACCTATAACGATGAATTCTTGTTCATCGTGGAAGAAACGGATCATTTGCGAATTTCGAGATTAATTGTTAGAAAAATGACGGAGCAAGATGAGTTTCTGCAACAGAACATATCTTGAACGGATAGAGGGACAGTCGAATGACTGTCCTTTTTTTATTTTTCGGGGCTCGCAGGGAGGAAACGGAAATTTTAGGATAGTCGGGAGGGCACAAAACGTGTACAATAAAAACAACGAATGATATACGAAACGAGGTCTGACGGATGAACGGCACGAACAGCATTGATCCAAGAGTTCTGAAAGAGCTGCTGCAGCTTCAGGTGATGGGAAGAATTAATTTGTTATCAGGGGATACAGATACATCCAGCACGGATGATTCCAGTGACTTCAGCACGCTGCTGAATACGTTAATGGGACAAGCTTCCGGTTCTGATCTTGACGGTCAATCCTTGCTCAATCCGATGACGGGGAATAACATACCTAGCTCCTTGGGCGCTTTGAATAAAGCCTATAGCCCTCTCCAAAGTTGGAGTCGCACGACGTCTACTTCCCAGTTTGATGATTTAATTAAAGAGGCCAGTGCGAAATATGGCGTCGATGAATCGCTCGTGAAAGCGGTCATTCAACAGGAATCCGATTTCAATCATCAGGCGGTTTCCCCGGCTGGCGCTAAAGGTCTAATGCAGCTTATGGACGGCACCGGACGCGGCTATGGCGTGACGAATCCGTTTGATCCTAAGCAGAACGTGGATGCCGGTACGCATTTCTTAAGCAATCTGATCCAGAAGTACAATGGCAATGAAGGAGTTGCTCTTGCTGCTTATAATGCCGGTCCAGGTCGTGTGGATCGTTTAGGCATCAAGAATGACCAGGACCTATCTAATAAATTGCACCAATTACCCAAGGAAACGCAAGCCTATGTTTCTCAGGTATTAGGGCATAAGATGAAATTTTCACTCTAAGCGGCAATTTCAAGAAGCTGATTTTCGCATGAATCATGCGGAGATCGGCTTTTTGCGTTCATAGGCATGCTTGAGTTATGAGCGGTTTTAAGTTTTAATGATGGAAGGAAATTATTTTGATTGCGCAACTGCAGGGCATGGAAAAAAGGGGAATCAGCAAGAACATGCTATATTTGGATAACGCGGCAACCACGCCGCCATATAACGAAGTCGTCGATACGATCGCAGAAGTTATGAAATTGCATTATGGAAACCCATCCTCCATTCATGGATTAGGTGTCCAAGCAGAGAAGCTGCTGCAGAGCGCTAAAGAAGTGATAGCAGGAGCTTTAGACGTGATGCCGGCTAGTATTATCTGCACATCTGGAGGAACGGAGAGTAACAATCTAGCAATCCGGGGTGCTGCCTATCAATATCAGAATCGAGGCAAGCATCTAATCACTACACAAATTGAGCATCCTTCTGTGAAGGAAGTTTTCCTTAGTTTAGAGCGAGAGGGATTTCGCGTCACCTATTTGCCCGTTAATCGAAACGGTTGTCTGGAAGTAGAGACGCTTCGCGAAGCCCTTTGTGAAGATACCATATTGGTCAGCGTCATGTATGTCAATAATGAAGTCGGCACAATTCAGCCGATTCAGGCAATCGGACAATTACTTACCAAGTACCCGAAAGTGATGTTTCATGTAGACGCCGTGCAAGGCATCGCAAAACTTCCCTTATCGATGAAAGAATGGGGCATAGATATATGCAGCGTTTCTGCGCACAAGTTTCGCGGACCCAAAGGGGTGGGCTTTTTGTATCGCAGAGAGGGAGTACAACTAAAGCCGCAGCTCGTTGGCGGGGGCCAAGAAGACGGGCTTCGTTCAGGAACGGAGAACGTTCCGCTCATCGTTGGGATGGCCAAGGCGCTGCGCCTATCCATGCAAAACTTGCCAGCGAAGCTGGAGCATAAATACCGTCTTAGACGCCATCTTGTAGACGGTATCCTAAGGATTCCGGAGTTAACCTTAATGGGATCCGAGCGTCATGAGGAGATGGCTCCGCACATTGTCCATTTTGCTTTTACCGGAATGAAAGCGGAAGTTGTCGTTCATGCGTTAGAGCAAAGACAAATCTATATTTCAACGAAATCAGCTTGTGCTTCAGATGCCACTGATCCCAGTGAAGTTATGCTGGCGTTAGGTTGTACGCGTGAGCAAGCGGTCAGCGGGCTAAGAGTGAGTTTTTCCGATGAGCATCAAATAGAGGATATGGACCAATTTTTGCTAGCACTTAGGGAAGTTGTGAACGAACTTTCTCCCATGTTAAGCAAATCAACAGCCAGAAAGGGGCAGCAAAAATGAAACCGGATTGTTTAATCTTGCGTTTTGGTGAATTAACACTGAAAGGCAGGAATCGTAAGCGTTTTGAGAACAGTGTCATCAAGCAAATTCGTAAAGTTTTAGGGGCATTTCCAGATTTGAGGTATATTCCGGAGTACGGGCGCGTATATGTGGAGCTAGGGGGAGCAGCGTATGAAGAAGCTTCGGAGGCCTTGCAACGCGTATTTGGACTGGCATCGTTCAGCCCGGCCTACCATGCTCCTATGGAGCCAGAGGCCATTAAAGAAGTGGCACTGCGTATTATGCAAAATCTTCCTAAACCGCCAAGTACCTTTAAGGTGAATGTCCGGAGGGTCAATAAAGCTTTTCCGTTAGACTCCCAGGAAATGAATTATCTCATCGGCGGCTACATTCTTGAAGCAATGCCTGGTTTGCAAGTGGACGTTCGTCATCCAGAAATCGAACTTCGTGTGGAAATTCGTGAAGATCAAGTACTTTTGTATGCAGAAGTGATTGAGGGAGCGGGAGGATTCCCGGCAGGCACGAGCGGCAAGGCGCTGCTGATGCTTTCCGGAGGGATTGACAGTCCTGTAGCAGGATGGTTAGGGATGCGAAAAGGGCTAACTCTCGAAGCGATACACTTTCACAGTTATCCTTACACAAGTGAACGGGCAAAGGATAAAGTGATAGATCTGGCTCACCAGCTTTCAGGGTATACAGATTCTATCAGGCTGCACCTCGTGCCATTTACGGAAGTGCAGACGTCCATACACCGTGAATATAAGGATAACTTATTAGTCACGCTGATCCGAAGAGCTATGTATCGCATTGCGGAGCAAATTGCCGATCGTGAAGGTCTAAGCGCGTTGGTAACTGGAGAAAGCTTGGGACAGGTGGCCAGTCAAACGCTGCCAAGCCTGAATGTGATCGGCCGCGTCGTCACCTTGCCGATTTTGCAGCCGCTGATGATGATGGACAAGCAAGAAATTATTCGAATTGCCGAAACCATCGGCACGTTCCCGATTTCCATTTTACCTTATGAAGATTGCTGCTCCTTATTTCTTCCTCCTTCTCCGAGTACGAATCCGAATCTGCAAATGGTCGAGCGAATCGAGAACGGCATGAACTTTTTGCCGGAATTAATCCAGAAAGCCGTGGAACAAACCGAAACAATTGAAATCGTACATGGTCAAATGAAGAAGGTGCCCGATCAGCATTTCTTCTAAATGCTTCTACGGCGCCGAACGGTAGGTGACTTCATCACCACTCTTCACCAGCTCGCCATGTATCCCGGGAGGAAGATAAAGCATGATTGACGCGCTCATTTTGTTTTTACAAATTATGTTGATCAATATTGTGCTCAGCGGCGATAATGCGGTTGTTATTGCGCTGGCGAGCAAAAATCTTCCCGTCGAACAGCGTAAGCTGGCCGTGTGGTGGGGGGCTTTCGGAGCCATAGCGTTGCGGCTTGTGCTGACGTTAGTCGCTGTAAGCCTGCTCGATATTCCCTATATTCAAGCGGGTGGTTCGATCTTATTGTTCTGGATTGCCATCAAACTACTGACCGATGATGACAGTCATGCGAATGTGAAAGAGGCTTCAACGTTGGGCAAAGCGATCTGGACCATTATCGTCGCGGATTTCGTGATGAGTCTTGACAACGTGCTGGCAATAGCAGCCAAAGGTAACGGTAACAATACGGTCATCATACTGGGGATTGGACTTAGTATTCCGATCATTATTTGGGGAAGCACACTTGTTATGAATTTGCTGCATAAATATCCGGTTCTTGTTTTGTTAGGGGCAGGCATTCTTGGATATACAGCTGGAGAAATGTTCGTAAAAGACGAGAAAATGATCGATTGGTTCCTTCATGATTACGAATTTCTACATGTCTGGATTCCGATTGTAGCATCCGCGCTTGTTATCGTGATTGGGGTATCCGTGAAATGGTTGAGATTGCTGCAATTAAAAACAAGAAACGAATAGGGAACAAGAAGCCGCCAAGCTGGTCTTATCCAGCGAAGCGGTTTTATTGTTGTTGGGAGAACCTCGGCGGAGCGGCTCAGTAGGTTACATCCTTATCGCTGTGGAAGCTGTACGCTGCGCCAAACGTGCCAAAAGCTCCATCCGTATATAAGCAGAAAAACAATGATTAGTACGCTTGAGAAGCGGTACATGAGCGCATAGCTGCCGCTTAAGTTCGCTAAGGCGCCAAGCACCATGGCACCAAGTCCGATGCCTAAGTCGTTGGCGGAGAAGAAGGTTCCGTTGGCTGCGCCGCGGCGATCAGGGGCTGCACGAGCAATCGTCCACGCCTGCAAGGCAGGCTGAATGGAACCAAAGCCGATCCCATAGCAAAGTGCCGCAATTGCCAAGCTGAGTTCTGTGTGGGCGTATGAAAGCAGAAGCAGTCCGGTTATCGTGAAAAGTGCTCCAGGCAGCAGCACCCATTCAGGACCTTTTCGATCAAAAAGCACGCCTGTTATAGGCCGTACAATAAGCACCATGGAAGCATTGCACAGAAAAAACCAGCCTACATTAGAAATGCCGGCTTCGAGGCCGAACAAAGTAATGAAAGTCACGATCCCTCCATAACAAATGGCTGTACACAGCAGTAAAATCGAGGGGAGCAATGCCGTACGTTCCCATAAGCGATCAATAAGCTTAGGCTTTTGAACCGACTTTTCGACAGGCACAGGTTTGGCGTAGGAAATAAAAAGTGAACTAAATAAGGAGAGCACGGCCAGCAGGGTAGAAATCAAAAGAACGCGATGGAAACTGTACGTTTGCATGATCCATAATCCGGTAAGCGGAGCAAGCGCCATGGCAAAGGTATTGGATAATCCGTAATATCCCATACCTTCCCCACGACGTTCTGGCGGAATGATATCAGCGATGACCGTTCCTAAGGACGTCGTAGATATGCCCCAACCAATCCCGTGAACGAACCGCGCGGCAAGGATGAGTGTAATGACAGCCATATACGAATAACCGGCTATCGTAAGCGCACAGATCGTTAATCCAACAAGCAGCACGTGCTTTCTACCTAGCAGGTCGAGCGCCCTGCCGGCAAATGGACGAGTTAGAAGCGATGAAATTGTAAAAATTCCGATTACGAGTCCGACTTGAAAGTCATCCCCCCCTAACTGTGATATATGTGTAGGGATGGTTGGGATCAGCATTTGAAAACTGAAAAAAAGCAGTAAATTGGACAATGAGGTGACGAGAAAAGCTTTGGTCCAGAGCGGTTTTCGTTTTTTCTGTTCATTTTCAGATAAAGATTTCATGTGGCCTCCCGTGTTGAACGTATGCCAACCTGCTTGATCGAGGGAAATCAGGCAGCACGCCTTTCAGTATGCCCCAAGGAAGGTAAATGAACGCAAAAAAACGGCGTGCCCGCAAATAGGTTGCAGGCTAGCAATTTTGAGCAAGGTACGATAAACTACTTGTTGAATGGTGTCGAAAGTGACATCGAATTGACAAGTGAAATAGGAGGGAATTGTAATGGCTAGAAATAGCTACTCCATCGGTATCCTGTTAATTGGCCTGGCCGTATTATTGCTTCTTGGAAAATTAGGCGTTATTCACTTTATTTTTTCCTTCTTCTGGCCTCTTGTTTTGCTTGCACCCGGACTGCTTTTTCACATTTTGTTCTTTAATCGCACTTGGCCGGCAGGCGTACTCGTCCCTGGAGGTATTTTGACGACATATGGCTTGATGTTCTTTTTCTGCAATATATTTGGTTGGGGTTCAATGAGCTATCTCTGGCCAGGATTCATACTCGGCGTAGCCATCGGATTATATGAGTTGCATCTGTTTGATCGTGGAAGTGACCGTGGAGTGTGGATCGGCGCACTAGTGCTTGGTATCCTTTCAGCAGTGCTTTTCGGAATTACGCTGCTTGTCAAATTAGGGATATATGTAATCGCTTTGATCCTTGTTGCAGCTGGGCTTCTTATGATTTTCCGCAGGAAAAATGTGTGGTAAACCGTATGTGTTTTATGTAAAAGTTTTATGTTGCTCGTCAATTATCTTGCATAATGTCGAGAAACTGCGTATAATAAACATAAATGTCAAGCGTCGGCGCTTTTGTCCGACGCTTGTTTTATGAACAGAGACGAAAATTATAGGGTAGAGAGGGTTTGACATTCATGCAAGCAAGAGAAAAGATCCGCAATATTGCAATTATCGCTCACGTTGACCACGGCAAAACAACACTCGTTGATAAATTACTTCAACAATCCGGTACATTCCGTGACAATGAAGCTGTCCAAGAAAGAGCGATGGACTCAAACGATCTCGAAAGAGAACGCGGTATTACCATTCTTGCAAAAAATACAGCGATTAATTATAAAGATTTCCTTATTAATATCGTAGATACACCTGGACACGCCGACTTTGGCGGTGAAGTAGAACGTATCATGAAGATGGTTGACGGCGTTTTGCTCGTTGTTGATGCCTTCGAAGGTACAATGCCGCAAACAAAGTTCGTTCTTCGTAAAGCTCTTGAAAGCAACCTAAAGCCAGTTGTTGTCGTTAACAAGATTGACCGTCCGAACGCTCGTCCAGCTGAAGTTGTGGACGAAGTTCTTGACTTGTTCATCGAGCTTGGTGCTACGGATGAGCAGCTTGATTTCCACGTGGTTTATGCTTCCGCATTGCAAGGTACTTCCAGTCTTGACCCTGATAAACAAGATCAGAACATGGAAGCTATCTATGAAACGATCGTTACACACATTCCTTCTCCAACTGAAGATGTAGATCAACCACTGCAATTCCTCGTTACACTGATGGATTACAACGAATACCTTGGTCGTATCGGCGTTGGCCGCGTAAACCGCGGTAAAATTCGTCAAGGCCAAACCGTTGCGGTAATGACTCGTGAAGGCGGACAAAAGCAAGCAAGAATCGAGAAGCTATTCGGCTTCAATGGTTTGAAACGTATTGAGATTGAAGAAGCAGCTGCAGGGGACATCATTGCCATTGCCGGTATCAAAGATATCAACATTGGTGAAACGGTAGCAGATCCAGCGAACCCAGAAGCTTTGCCGGTATTGAAAATTGATGAGCCTACACTACAAATGACATTTGTCGTGAATAACTCACCTTTCGCAGGTCGTGAAGGTAAATGGGTTACTTCCCGTAAAATTCGTGAGCGTCTGTACAAAGAGCTTGAAACAGATGTAAGTTTACGCGTTGAAGATACAGACAGCCCAGATGCTTTCATCGTATCTGGCCGCGGTGAGCTTCACTTGGGTATTTTGATCGAAAACATGCGTCGTGAAGGTTTTGAATTGCAAGTTTCCAAACCGGAAGTTATCATTCGTCAAGTTGAAGGTCAAAAAATGGAGCCGATCGAGCGTTTGATCATCGACGTTCCAGAAGACAGCATGGGTTCCGTTATGGAGAGCTTAGGTTCACGTAAAGCGGAAATGGTTAACATGATCAACAACGGCAGCGGCAACGTTCGCCTTGAGTTCCTGATTCCAGCGCGTGGTTTGATCGGTTACAGAACAAACTTCCTAACATTGACTCGTGGTTATGGAATTATGAACCACGCTTTCGACAGCTATGGTCCATACCAAGGGGCTAACGTTGGCGGACGTCATGAAGGCGTACTTGTATCCAGTGAAACAGGCGTTTCCACGCTGTACGGTATTCTTTCCGTCGAAGATCGCGGTATCCTGTTCGTTCACCCGCAAACGGAAGTTTATGAAGGCATGATCGTTGGTGAGCACACACGCGACAACGACATCATCGTGAACATTTGTAAAGAAAAAGCGGTAAACAACATCCGTTCCGCAAACAAAGAAGAAACGGTGAAAATGAAAACTCCTCGCGTATACTCTTTGGAGCAAGCTCTTGAGTATTTGAACGATGATGAGTACTGCGAAATCACGCCAAAATCCGTTCGTATCCGTAAAAAGATCTTGAACAAAAGCGAACGTGAACGTGCTGAGAAACAACGTAAAGTGGCTGAAGCGAACGTCTAGTTCACAAAGTGTTCTTAATAGGGGAAATGTCAGCCTTCCGGCGGCATTTCCCTTTATTTATTTGCGCAATTGAGCGATAATACAATAAGTTGACTTTACTTTTTAAGCGAAATGGAGTGTATGGTATTGACAGCGTTGAATGAATGGTTTGGAAATCACATTTACATCACTTATTTGTTAATCTTCATATTTATGTCTTATGTGTATAACAAAGTTTTTCGGACTCGCAAATTACCGGTTCTTAAAACAGCCGTTGTTTACTTGCTTATGGCGATCGGGTCCATTATGCTGCTCGGTTTTCAGCTGGTAGGACTGCCAATTGTACTTTGCTTGACCGTGGCGATTTCGCTCATGTTTCTAGTTCGAATACGTTATTTTATCGAAAAAAGAAGCGGGAGCAGCAGCCCGGAATGACGAGATACTGGCTAACTCCAATTGTGAATGATTCGCCCTTAGTTCTTGGGGCAGACCGAATCCATTGTACGCCGCTGAAAGCGTTGGAGTCGTTCCGAGAATTGGCAAATGGGAAGCATCCCAGATTGCTTGCGATGTTTAAATCCAGTCTGCTCTTAAGCGACGACGAGGAGCTATGCGGTTCAGAACTTGTAGAGCTGGATCTCGAGCAGTTTGAGGTGATCAGCTTCGATGGTAAGCCCTTTCATCTCTCGCATTGTGCAGAAGCCTTTCTTGACCGTTTGCTTACGCGTAAAGAGGCTCTGGAGCTTGTCTCTTCCTTGAAGTGTGATGTAGATTCTGAACATAGCAATTGGATCAATCAATGGCTTCGTTGGTTGGAGTCGGGTTATGATGTCATTTTACTCAGAGAGGATGGGCATTAAGATGAATCTCCAAGATACTTTTTTCAATTGGCTGCAGATGCAGATCGTCAGTGAAGCAAGACCAAACGACGAGGCTGCCAAAGAAACACTGGATTTTTTCGCAATGATACTTCATGAGGATCATGGAGTCAGCCATATTGAACTCGTTGATGTAACGGATCCAATGAAAATTCACATTTCCTATGAACGCGAAGGAATCAAGAGTAGACAGAGCTTTGATCGCGAATCCGCTGAGAAGCTATTGGATGATATTAATGCCAATCCTATTTACAATAATCAATAGACAGCAATTTTGGCGACATAACTTTTTTAATCCAACGTACAATAAGGTATATCTGGGTTAAAAAGGAGTGTTCGCATGACCTGAAAATAGATACATAATGGTGGAACGCTTGCCACCAGCTATGCTATACTGTTAGTGTAAGTAGCGTTTTCAACCACCTAGTAGGAGGCGCAAGCGATATGGCTGAACACATCACAGCTTTACCGGAGCAATTAATTGATCGCGCCCCAATGATGACAACAGTTGAATATGAGAAAACTTTTGCGTGCCGAGTATCTGTCAAGCCACCCGGCCAAGTTTTTGATGCGATAAAAAAAGCCTAGATCTGCTGTGTGCAGTCAGGCTTTTTGTTATCTTTCCGCGAATTATGGATTTGGATTCCCGGCCTGGTTCGCGTCATTAGGTCCTGTATTGTCTTGGGGATTGCGTATATCACGCGGCAGTTGCGGCATAGCCCGGCCCATGATATCCGCCATTTGCTCAGCGAACCCGGTAATCGGCCTTCCTGCTCTAACGTTATCCCGAATGTTGCGCAGCCGTTGATCTAGATCAAGATCTGCTGTTACGATGGCATTCACACCATAGGGATCTTTTTTGAGAGCTTCCGCTACCGAATATTTGACGGTGCCCACTCTCGAACGATCCATATCTTTTCTGAGGTTGATGCCAACGACGGCGGTATTGCCGAATACAACACAATGCGCACTTTCAACTTGCGGGATACTGGTGGCTAGGCTTTCCAATCGTTCCGCAACAGCTTTAGAATCTTTAATCTCCAGCTTTTGTGGAGCAATTTGCTGTACCTTTACCTGTCTTTGATTTGTATCTTGAGAGGGGGCACCGCTTTTCGGCGCTTGACTACAGCCAACCGCGAGGGTCAGTACCAACGATAATACGCACAATAGTCTCACTTGAATCGATCCTTTCCTTGAATCTCGCGTTTAGTTTGTCCTGCACAGCTAGGTTGTATGTATGAAATATAACCAATGATCTGACGCCAAATCTGGGAGGGGACACACCAATGAAAAAAATTTACGTGTTAGATACCAATGTACTGCTTCAGGACCCTAATGCATTATTCGCGTTCGAAGATAATGAAGTAGTCATACCCGCCGTGGTGTTGGAGGAAATCGATTCTAAGAAACGAAATGCGGATGAAATAGGCCGAAATGCGAGACATGTCTCCCGATTACTCGATGGGTTAAGGACCAAAGGTACCTTATCTGACGGCATTAGCCTTGAACGAGGCGGAAGCATTAAAGTGGAGCTTAATCATCGAAGTTTTGCGAAATTGCAGGATACTTTCTCCGAATTAACGAATGATAACCGCATACTTGCCGTGGCGCTCAACTATCATCTGGAAGAGCAGGCGAATGATATTCCGAGACCCGTTATCATCGTTAGTAAAGATACGCTGGTGCGGATCAAAGCTGATGTGCTGGGCATTCCTGCACAAGACTATTTAACCGATCGCATCGTAGCTCAAACAGATATGTACACTGGCTGCATCACCTTATATGTTCATCCGTCTGTGATTGACGAATTTTACTCATATCGCTTCTTAACCGTGACATCATTGAATTTGGGTTATATGCTTCACCCGCATGAATTTGTTATCTTACGGGATGAGCTGGGTTCTTCGAAATCCGCTCTGCTGAAAGTGACGACAGATGCCAAAAAACTTGAGCCGCTCTTTATGAGTAACGATCCCATCTGGGGAATTGCCGCGCGAAATGCGCAGCAGCGCATGGCTCTTGAGCTTTTGCTCAATGACGATATCCCGCTCGTCACCCTGACTGGGAAAGCGGGAACTGGTAAGACGCTATTAACGCTTGCTGCGGGTCTCATGAAAATTGAAGATGACCGCAAATACAAAAAGCTGCTTATTGCTCGACCAGTTGTTCCTATGGGCAAGGATATTGGTTATCTGCCTGGTGAAAAAGAAGAGAAGCTGCGCCCATGGATGCAGCCGATCTATGATAATCTCGAGTATTTGTTTGATACGAAGAAACCCGGAGATATTGAGAAGGTACTGGCTGGTCTCGGCAGCATTCAAGTCGAGGCGCTCACTTACATTCGTGGGCGTTCCATCCCGGGACAATTTATCATTATTGATGAGGCGCAAAACTTATCCAAGCATGAGATCAAAACAATCGTATCTCGTGTGGGTGAGGGCAGTAAAATCGTTCTATTAGGCGATCCGGATCAAATTGACCATCCTTATCTGGATGCTTCGAGCAACGGATTAACCTATGTGGTCGAACGATTCAAGCAAGAAGGCATCAGCGGTCATATTACGCTGGAGCGAGGCGAACGTTCGCATCTAGCGCAGTTAGCGGCTGATTTACTCTAACACAAATAAACCCCTCCTCCCAGGTAATCTGGGAAAGAGGGGTTTATTTGTGTATTAAGCGAGCATTTCGATGCGGCATCGATAAGCTTTGGCGATACCTTGCATCAGCTCTTCGAGCTGACGATCGACAACGTAAATATCACGCCCATGATCCTTATAAAGAGCGAGGAGATGTTCTTCGATTTGCAGCGAGGCTTGATCGACATCCGCTTCCTTACTGTCTTCTGTGAACCGGAAGGAGACGACCAGCTTCTCGTACAAGTAGTTGTTCTCCCCTTCGCTAGTAAATCCATAATCGCTGAAAAGATCCGTTAATTCAGCATCTGATGGCAGCAGCAGCAATTTCATTTGATCCGTATTGACGTTGAGTCCTGCCATCACCTCGATAACGGCGAATTTCTCGGCCTCCGAGCTGACAATGATCATTTCGTTGTCTTGATCGAAGATGTTTGCTTTGCCTGCCAGAGCTTTTTCAATTTGCGTATAGAAATCGACCAGCTTGCCATCAGGTACATCCATTAAAAGTCCAATTTTTGCTTCCATGCTAGGTCCTCACTTTATTTAATTATCCATAGCTAGTTTACAGGGATAATTTAAGTTTCACAACTGCGGTGCCGTTTTTCGTTTCTACACTGACGACATCCAGGTAACTGACGATCTTTTTCGGGATGAAGCCAAGCTGAAATTCCTTCGAAAAATCTTCAATTGTCGTATCAGGCAGCTGAAAGCCGTTGAATTCAAGCTTATCCACGACAAACCGTACTTCATTCATGTCGGGATTTTCCTTCAACAAGAATCGTCCTTCTATGATCATCTGAATTTGATCCTTTTGGCCTTTGGCAATAATGGAACCGTCGGTAAATTGAAAATTCAAATTTTGCAGCGACTCATTTTTGCCGTGCAGATAGGCGTTGAAATCCGTATCACTGATCGTAATGACTGGATTTTTGATGGAAGATAAGTCCATAAATTTGCTTTCTTTCGTTACATATTGCGGAAGCTCCCGAAACGCCGCGGACAGATTTTTCAAATACTCGCGGAACAAAGGGATGCCTTCTGATTTCCACTGATCGTTTAAACTCTTTATTTGTTCCTGGATGACCCCGGCTTGAGCGCTGACAGCAAGCTGTTTGTCCAATTCATCTTGGAGTTTGACGAGCCTTTCCCGCTGTTCCAGATAGGTATCTTTTGTCTTTTGCAGGTCAGTACGGGATGTTTCCAGATCTTTTTGTAAGCTTTTCAATTTATTGAACGAATCTGTAAAAGCGGCTAACGCGCGGTGATCGTTTGATATGATCATTTGCAAATACTCGAACATCCGCAAGGCATCTGCGAAAGAATGAACGGAAAACAGCAGCATCCAAATCGAATCTCGATCCCCTGTGTAATAAGCCCTCATCACATTGCCGGCGTGTTTGCGTGTGCTGTCAACATGACTGTTTTGTTTCGTGATATCTTGTTCATTTTGCTTGATTTGCAGGACGATTTTGGCGTCTTGTTCATTAAGCCGGCTTACTTCTTTATCGATTTCAAAAATGGTAAGTCCTTTCTGGACGAGTTCCTTGGCTTCGTCGACTGCTGGCTTATTCTCTTCAGCAAATGCAGGATGGAGCGGAAGCGTAAGCTGCATCATCAGCAGGATGGACATCATGATTGATAGGCATTTATATCTCATTGAACGCATTCTCCCCCTATGAACAGATTATCATATTTCTATTAAATGAAGCACAAAAAAATACTTACCTCGGGGGACGAAGTAAGTATTTCCTATAGGTTTCTTATTTCTTGACAGGTGCTATTAGCTTCAGAATCTCATCAAAACTTTTGACATTCTTCGGTACTTCCTTCGTTAAAGCAGTTGCTTGGTTGATAGCGTCATACGTTTGATGAACGACGATGTGGTTCTCTTGGGGCTTGCCATCCACGGTCATCTGAAACACAACATTGATGGATTGGTCCCGGATAAAACCGCTGTCGTCAATCGCGACAACCATTTTGCTCGGAGCTTTCAGCTGGATGGCACCAGACTGTGATTTCTTTAGCTGTTCCGCTTTGTCGGCCGGTATAAAGCCGTTATTTTGAAGCGTCCCGATAAACTCAGGCAGCTTAGTTTGAAATACAGTATTAATGTCTTTTTCATTTTTGCTTGTGAGCTCAACACTGATGGACTTGGCCGATGATCCGTCCTTTAACTTGACAGGCTCCTTGGCTTCTTTGTACCATTTTGGATCAATGCCGCTAAATACTAGATTGCCTAATGAAGTGGAGAGCTGAGAAGTATTTTTCAACGTATCCAACGTTAATGGGCTCTTGCTGGTTTGGCTCATTTGCTGCAAATCAATCGCATAATACTCGTCAGCCGTCTTATTTAATGCTGGCATATTAAAATACATTTTGCTATCTTTAATGAGAATTGGTATCTCGAAAGGTGACGTAGAGCCCTTAGGGGTAATTTTCAAATCCGTTTGGAATTGAAGCGGTTCTACATTGCTGATGCCTTTCCAATCTATCGTGCTGTCTTTGACCAGAGATAAAAGGCTATTCGTCAAAGGGTTGGATGTTTTCAACAAAGCATCACTGATGGCGAGTGTTGTGCTTCCTTCAAAGGTGTAAGACTTCATTTCCTTCTGTTTATTGAGAGATTGTTCCAAAGCTTCTTTTACTTTTGTATTGTCTGTACAAGCTGTCAACGATAGCAAGCTGATGGCTGTTACCGCTGTAAGGGTTATCCACTTCTTTGACATGCGTGTTTTGTCTCTCCTTCCATGATCCTTATTCATTATAATGGTTTCCAGCTGCTTTGTCTTTAAGTAAAGAAATGGAGGTGGCTTTAATTGGATCTTAAGCTCGGACATCCGGAATTGGTTTCAACGATCATTCACGTTATACATTCCTCAGAAAACCAGGCGATTTCGTTTCGAGACTATATGGAGCTATGCCTCTATAGCGAACCTTACGGGTATTATCGAAATGAGAGCCTCAAAATCGGAAAAGAAGGCGATTTTTATACCAGTTCTTCCATCGGATCTGTGATGGGGGAAATGATAGCCTCTTTTATTGGAGATGAGCTTCAAAGACGGGAACTTCTCGGTTCGGAAACGCTGCATTTCGTTGAGTGGGGCGGGGGAAACGGTCGCATGGCCCTGCATCTCTTGGATGAATTAAAAAGAAGTGCGCCGTCAATTTACGAACGCGTGACCTATACAATCATTGAAACTAGCGCTTTTCACCGTGGACTTCAGCGCACTGCTCTGAATATGCACGAGCAGCTTCTTCGGTTTACAAGTGAGAAGGAATGGTTGGACGAGGAACCTCAAGCGAATATGTTTATTTTGGCAAATGAACTGTTGGATGCTTTTCCGGTCCATCGAATCCGATATGTAGACGGGACTTTTCAAGAATCTTATGTTACGTGGCAGGAGCGAGATCGGACTTTTAGTGAAATTTGGCTGCCTATTAAGTCCAAGCCTCTATTAGACACCATAGATCGCCTAAAGGTTCATTGGTTAGATGGCCAAATCGGTGAGCTTAATCTTGAGAGTGAGGCTTGGATATCCCGAATTTCCAAACGGATGACTAGCGGCAGTTGTCTTATTATTGACTATGGCGACACCGAAGAAGAGTTGTTCGCGGCTCACAGGCACTTGGGCACATTGATGTGTTACCGGAAGCATCAAGCGCATGAGAATCCATGGATCTATCAGGGTGAACAGGATCTAACTTCCCATGTAAACTTTAGTGCAGTGGAAGCAGCCGCCCGACAGAACGGTTTTGCCAATTGCCGACTTCTGACGCAGAGAGATTTTCTGGTGGAACGTGGTATTTTGGAAAAATTGCAAAATCATTACGATCCCAATCCCTTTAGTGAAGTTTCTAAGCGCAACAGGGCTATAAGGCAATTGCTCCTTAGTGATCAAATGAGCGAACTGTTCAAGGTGCTAATTGCCGCGAAATGAAAAAAGGTGAACCGATGGACAACCATCGGCTCACCTTTTTGTTTGTTGTTGTCCTTGTACTAGATGGACATTTTGAAAAATGACCAGTACGTAAACCCACTGAAGGAAATAATCATATATCCCCAGAACAACAATATGTAAGTTCGTTCTGACAAGCGCATATAGCCTAGAATGACGAATACAGCTGTTTGGAAAAAGAAAATCAGAGACATAGGTATCATATCGCCTGCTAAACTCATCAGTGCGATAACAAGTGTCCAAAAACCTAGAACCCGAAACATGCGATCCATTCTCGTTACATCCCCCTCTCGTACCACGTTGCACTTTAACTACAACACATTATACCTTTTGAACTGAAGAGTGTAAACCGTCAAACGGTGACGAAATTGCAAACATTTCATCATATAGATGTAGTATGTCTTTTTATCGGAATCCCATGTATGAGTGTCAAAAAATTTGGCAATACCATTTAGTATCAAATAGATTCTATGAACTCTAGTACGGGCATAGAAATAGTAATAATGGCACGAATCAATTTATACACGGGTACTCACGAATTGATTCTTCTTTATTCATACTGAAAGATGGCCCACTGAATCATGGGTTTACCTCTTTCAGTTCGTTGCATCTGTACATTATGTTAGGAGGTTTAACCTTATGTCGGCTATAAGACAAGATGCTTGGAGCGATGAAGACGATTTGATCTTAGCGGAAGTGACTTTGCGTCACATTAGAGAGGGAAGTACGCAATTATCTGCGTTTGAAGAAGTTGGGGAGCGAATTGGACGTACGGCGGCAGCATGCGGATTTCGATGGAACAGCTTTGTAAGAAAAAAATACGAGGCGGCCATCCAAATTGCGAAAGCTCAACGTCAAAAAAGGACGCAGCTTAAGAAACATGCGGCTGTATCCATTTCCGGATCATCTTCCATTGGATTACTGGATGCTCCGGAACTGTCAACGGGCAAAACGGAAGCTTTTACAGAAGAAACGTTATCTATTGATGCCGTGATCAGGTTCTTGAGACAATGGAGAAATACGTATCAAGATATGAATCGTCATATTAAAAACTTGGAAAAAGAACTGCAGGACAAAGAAGACGAACTAGATAGACTGGGCAGAGAAAATAATAAGCTCAATAAACAAGTGAACGAAGTTGAAACAGATTATCGGGTTGTCAACGATGATTACAAAGCGCTGATTCAAATTATGGACCGTGCGAGGAAAATGGCCTTTTTGGTGGAAGAAGAGGAAGAAGAGAAGCCGCGTTTCAAAATGGATGCGAACGGCAATTTAGAGAGAGTAGAGTAAACCAGTCTGCTGTTCTAGTCGAGAGAAAAGCTTCAGATCAAGGTGAATCCTTGGACTGAGGCTTTTTTGTTGTATAATGATGACGAATGCTATGAGTGGAGGAACTAGAATGCGAATTATGATAATTGGAGCAGGCTCGTTAGGTCTTTTATTTGCTGCCAAGCTGTCGGCTTTGTGTGAGCATTTGACCGTAATTGCACGAACGAAAGAACAAGCTGATCAGCTTGCTCAAGAAGGCATAATGCTAGGCGGAACGACCGAGCGCCATAGGACAACTCGCGGGGGTTTCATAGAATTTAGTCATTATCAAGAAGACAAGGAGTCTTTGGCTAGTTCAACTGGTCCTGTACTTCCTTATGATTATATATTTCTCATGGTCAAGCAGCCCGCAATTACGAAAAAACTCGCGCAATATATAGATTCTCGGCGCTCAGAGAATACATATCTAGTTAGTTTCCAGAACGGAATCGGACATGAGGCTGATCTGAGTGAAAACGACGGAGAAAATAAGCTGCTGCTTGCTGTGACAACAGAGGGAGCTAGACGTGAAAGTCCAACTGAAGTCTCTCATACAGGTCATGGCGTTACCTACATAGGTGTGTCTAAGTGCACGGATCCTGATCATAAAAAATCCACGCACTTTTTGTTAGTGAACTTGCTGGAAGAGGCAGGATTTCGGGCAGAGATGTCGAAGAACATGGAAGTAAGAATTTGGAGTAAATTGATTATTAATGCCGTGATTAATCCTCTTACAGCTATTTTGCATGTGAAAAATGGGGAGTTATTGGAGTCAACTTGGACAAAGGAATTGATGTTTGATCTTTACCGAGAGGCTTGTTTCGTGGCTGAGGCCAAAGATATCAAGCTGCCTGATACGTTATGGCAAACCATTTTAACTGTTTGTGAGGCTACAAGTAGGAACCATTCATCTATGCTACAGGACATCGAGCAGTCCAGGCCCACAGAAATAGACCGAATAAACGGAAGTTTATTGCAGATGGCTGATGAGCTGAACCTCGAACTTCCTACACATCGTACGATGTACCGATTAGTGAAAGCACTAGAATAAAATAGGTGGTTGAAGATGATGGATGTATTGATGAATTGGATTTCCACACTTTATGCAGTCCTGGCTGTTGCACCGTTTATTACTTTTGTTTTATTATGGTTTTTAGTGTTTTACTTCCTTCGTGATAAGAAGATGACGACTAGACTGACCATGGATGTTACGACCTTTTTTCTCCTGGGTTCGGTTTCGTTAATGTGGAATCGATTGTTTCATACAAATTTTGGGTTCTGGATGATCGCGCTTGTTCTGCTTATTGCTTTTGGCATTATTGGTGGTTATCAAACGCATTTGAAAGGGAAAACAGACTTGCTTAAAGTAAGCAGAGTGGTTTGGAGGCTTAGCTTTTTAGGGCTTTCGATGCTTTACATTTTGCTTTTTTTCGTCCATATTGGCAAAAATTACATTTTTTCGACATAAACGAAAGTCTCTTTTGTTGAAATTACACGAAAAAAGAGACTTTTCTTCTGTTCTTTGTAATATTTATTTGAGATTTGTAGAAAATAACAATGAAAATCGTGTAGATTTTATTGACCGATGGTTGTATAATTAGAATCCGGAAGACACTATAAATTCCAATGTTTCTAACATTTATTCTTACTTAGGTAAATTAAGTCTGGACAAAGCGTGGTTATATGTTATAATTCCTTGCGTAGAGTCTAGTAAAATTTTTTACCAGAGGTTTACGTGATATATTATGACATGTCTGAAGCGGTTTCATTTATTTTCGGGTCTGAGGTGTGAGGTTGATGTTAATAAAACTATCAAATGCACCTAACCATAGATATTCTAGACATACATAATTTTAGAGGAGGCGTTTTATGAAAGCGACAAAGTGGGTTACAACAGCAGTAGCATTAACACTTATGGGTAGCGTAGCGATTGGTTGCGCGAAGAATGAGGAAACTCCTTCTACGTCCCCATCTGGAGATACGAAAGGTACTTCAGCACCAGCTTCCAACAAACCGCAAGAAATTAAAATTAACTTTAGTGCAGAGCCACCGATCATGGATAGCTCCAAAGCAACAGCAAATGCCGCTTTTACATTTATCAGCGCATTTAACGAAGGTCTTTATCGTACGGACAAAGACGGTAAAGCCGTTGCTGGTCTTGCTAAAGACATGCCGAAAATCTCTGCTGACGGTTTGACTTACACAATCGACATTCGTGACAATGCGAACTGGTCGGATGGACAACCGGTTAAAGCACAAGATTTCGTTTATTCCTTCAAACGTACATTAGATCCTGCTACAAAAGGGCAATATAGTTTCGTAGTAGCTTGGATTAAAGGTGGAGAAGCTGTTACTAAAGCTACAACGCCTGAAGAAGTTAAAAAAGCTCAAGATGCTCTTGGTGTTAAAGCGATCAGCGACAAACAACTTGAAATCACACTTGAGAAACCAGTTACTTTCTTTACACAAATGCTTGCGTTCGGAACTTTCTTGCCACAACGTGAAGATTTCGTAACAAAAGCTGGCGATAAATACGGCGCGGAAGCTGATAAAGTTATCGGTGCAGGTCCGTTCATCCTTAGCAAATGGGATCACGGCCAAACGCTTGAACTTGTTAAAAATGAGAAGTACTGGGATGCTGCTAACGTAAAAATTACTAAAGCAACAATTAACATTGTAAAAGATCCGAATACAGGTCTTAACCTGTATGAAACTGATGCTGCTGATTTGACTGAAATCAACCGCGATCAATTGAAACTTTACGCTGGCAAACCGGACAACCTGCCTAAACCAGAGTTGACTAACACATACTTGATGTACCAAACGAAAAAAGTTCCAGCCTTGGCTAACAAGAAAATTCGTCAAGCACTAGGCATGGCAATTGATCGTCAAGCTTTTGTTGATACCGTTCTTGCGAATGGTTCCGTTCAATCCACAGGTCTAGTACCAGGTGGTACTTCCGACGGTGCAGGCGGCGACTTCCGTAAGTCTGCTGGCGATACACAACCAAAATTCGATGCTGCAAAAGCAAAAGAATTGCTTGCTGAAGGTTTGAAAGAAGCTGGCTTGACAGCTCTTCCAAAAATGAAAGTGAATGCAGATGATACTGAAACTGCTAAAAAATCACTTGAGTTCATCCTTGCACAATGGAAACAAAACCTTGGATACGAAGCAGAAGCTAACCCGGTTCCACACGCACTTCGTATCGAATTGTCGTCCAAACATGACTTCGACATCGCTCTTTCCCTATGGGGCGCAGATTACAACGATCCAATGACATTCTTGGATATGTGGGTAACTGGCGGAGAGTTTGACGAAGGTGATTACAGCAACCCAGAGTATGACAAACTAATTAAAGCGGCTCAAACGGAAATTGACCCTTCCAAACGCGCGAAAAACTTGGTTGATGCTGAGAAAATCCTAATGGATGATCAAGGTGTAGCTCCAATTTACTTCCGTACTCGCGCTTACTTGAAAAAGCCGAATATCGATGGTTTGATCCTTCCTTCCTTCGGTCAAGAGTGGGAATTGAAATGGGCTTCTGTTAAGTAATTTTTGAACTATAAGGTTTTGAATCAAAGGAAGGGGCCGTTCGCACCTCGTGGGAGCGGCCTCTTCTAAATTTCTTAGAGCTGTAAATTATTAAAGGAGGAGCAATATGGTCAAGTTTATTCTTCGCCGTCTCTTATATGCGCTTATCACGTTATGGCTGATCTCATCATTTACTTTCGTATTGATGAAAAACTTACCAGGGAATCCACTAGGAGAAGGCGCCGAAAAGATTCCTAAAGCTACAAGAGATATGCTGCTTAAGCAATACGGACTAGATAAGCCGTTATGGGAACAGTATTTGACTTTCTTGAACAATATCATCCATGGCGATCTAGGAGCTTCCTTTCAATTCCCTGCGCACAAAGTTACAGATATTATCAAACAAGCATTCCCATCTTCATTGGAACTTGGTTTGATCTCAATCGCTATTGCGATTATTGCTGGTCTAACTTTAGGGATTATTGCGGCGCTTAAGCATAACAAAGCAGGCGATTACACCGCTATGTTTATCGCGATTTTGGGTGTTTCGATCCCATCATTTGTACTAGGTCCATTGCTTTCGTATTATGTTGGTGTTAAATGGGGAATTCTTCCGGCTGGTTTGTGGAAAGGTCCAAGCTATCGTGTTTTGCCGGCGATTGCGCTCTCTTTCGGAACCATTGCCATTTTAGCTCGCTTGATGCGTACATCCATGCTAGATGTTCTTAACCAAGATTACATTAAAACGGCTAAATCCAAAGGTTTATCCAATATGACGGTTGTTGTGAAGCATACAATTCGAAATGCGATATTACCCGTTATCACAATTATCGGCCCAATATTTGTAAACGTTATTACAGGTACCCTTGTTGTTGAACAAATTTTCTCAGTGCCAGGTTTGGGTAAACATTTCGTTTCATCGGTTTACTCCAACGATTACACCATGATTTCTGGATTGACGATTTTCTATTCAGCCATTCTCATTTTGGTTATCTTTATCACAGACATTGTGTATGGTTTTGTAGACCCTAGAATTCGTCTTGGGAAAGGCGGGAAATAATTCATGCAAACTCCGAATAACGCAACAGAGAATAGCTACAAGTTTGCTCCCGTTGCAAAAGAAACATTAACTGGCGAAAGAATCGTAAGACCTTCGCTTAATTATTGGCAGGACGCTTGGAGACGACTTAAGAAAAATAGACTGGCTATGGCTGGCTTAATTATATTGGTTGCTTTAATCGTATTAGCGATTATTGTTCCTTTTGTTTCAAGCTACGATTATCAGACGCAGGATCTTAAAATTAAAAATATAACTCCTAACGCCCAACATTGGTTCGGGACAGACGACTTCGGTCGTGATCTCTGGACACGTGTATGGTGGGGAACTCGTATCTCGTTATTCATCGGGATTGTTGCTGCATTAATTGACTTGGTTATTGGTGTTATTTATGGTGGTATTTCTGCTTATTACGGCGGAAAAGTGGATGAAGTGATGCAGCGTGCGATTGAAATCGTTTATGCGATTCCTTTCTTGTTGATCGCGATCCTACTTATCATGGTTATTGGATCAGGTGTTTCCTCTATTATTTTGGCGATGGCAATAACGGGTTGGGTTCCTATGGCTCGTTTGGTACGTGGTCAAATGTTGACGCTCAAAGAACAAGAATTCGTACTTGCTTCTCGCACACTTGGCGCATCGCCGATGAGAATCATTTTGCGCAGCTTGATTCCGAATGCGCTTGGGATCATCATCGTACAAATTACATTCGTTGTTCCATCAGCGATTTTTACTGAAGCATTCTTAAGCTTTATCGGTCTTGGCGTAAAGCCGCCGCTGGCATCACTGGGTAACTTGTTGTCTGACGGCGCCAACTATATTCGGTTATATCCGCATCGCCTCATTTTCCCGACAATCATTTTCAGCTTAATTTTGTTAAGCTTCAATTTGCTCGGCGATGGGCTTCGTGATGCGCTGGATCCAAAAATGCGCAAGTAAGAAGGGGTGAATAATGATGAGCACCAAAGACAATTTGCTTGAAGTGAAAGATTTACGAGTTTCTTTCCGTACGTATGCGGGGGAAGTTCAAGCTGTTCGCGGCGTATCTTTTTCTTTGAAAAAAGGTGAAGTGTTGGCGATTGTAGGCGAATCCGGTTGCGGTAAATCCGTTACGGCACAAACGCTCATGCGTTTAATTCCTACTCCGCCTAGTTATATAAAAAGCGGCTCTATCATGTTTGACGGAAAAACGGATATTACCAAACTTTCCAACAAACAAATGGAAAAAATTCGCGGATCCGAGATCGGTATGATTTTCCAGGATCCGATGACCTCCCTGAATCCGACGATGAAAATCGGCGAACAAATTACAGAAGGTCTTATCAAGCATGAAGGATTAAGCAAGAAGGCGGCAACCGAGAAAGCGATTGAAATTCTAAAGCTAGTCGGAATCAACTCGCCGGAAGGCCGTATCCATCAATATCCGCATGAGCTCTCTGGTGGTATGCGTCAACGTGTTATGATCGCGATTGCGCTGGCTTGTTCCCCTAAGCTTCTAATTGCGGATGAGCCAACAACGGCTCTGGACGTTACGATTCAAGCTCAAATCATCGATTTGATGAAAACTATTTCCGTGAAGACGGACTCATCTATTATTTTAATTACGCATGACCTCGGTGTTGTAGCTGATATGGCGCAGCGCGTCGTGGTTATGTACGCAGGTAAAATTATCGAGCAAGGAACTGTAGACGAGATTTTCTACAATCCGCAGCATCCGTATACATGGGGTTTGCTTCGTTCTGTACCACGTTTGGATACAAATGCGAACGAAGAACTTGTACCGATTCCTGGTACACCGCCAGATTTATTTGCACCTCCAAAAGGTTGTGCCTTTGCAGCTAGATGTCCATATGCAATGAATCATTGCTTGGAAGTAGATCCGGAACACACTACGCTATCCGAGACGCATAGTTCTGCTTGCTGGCTGCTGCATCCTGATGCGCCGAAAGTTGAACGTCCTGTTGGAGTGGGAGGTCATCAACATGTCTAATGCCAATAAACCAATTCTGCAAATTCGCAATATGAAGAAGCATTTTAATCTTGGCAACGGGAAAGTGTTGAAAGCCGTTGACAATTTTTCCATCGAAATCAACCGCGGTGAAACATTCGGTCTCGTAGGAGAATCCGGATGTGGTAAATCCACGGCAGGTAGAACGATTATTAAGCTTTATGATGCGACAGAAGGCGAAGTTATTTTCGACGGCGAAGATGTTCATAAGCTGAAAGGCAAAAAGCTGAAAGAATTTAACCGGAATATGCAAATGGTATTCCAAGATCCTTACGCATCCTTGAATCCACGTATGACAGTTGGGAATATCATTGCCGAAGGTATTGATATTCATGGATTGTACAGCGGTGCGAAACGCAAAGAACGCGTTATGGAGCTGCTTCGCGCAGTTGGTCTGAATGATGAGCATGCGAACCGTTTCCCGCATGAATTCTCCGGTGGTCAACGTCAGCGTATCGGGATTGCCCGCGCGCTTGCGATCGAGCCTAAATTCATTATTGCCGATGAGCCAATCTCGGCATTGGACGTTTCCGTACAAGCTCAAGTTGTCAACTTGTTTAAGAGATTACAGAAGGAAATGGGCCTGACTTACTTGTTTATCGCGCATGATTTGGCGATGGTGAAGCACATTTCTGACCGTATCGGTGTTATGTATCTAGGTAACTTGGTTGAAGTTACAACATCCGATGATCTTTACGCGAAACCGCTGCACCCGTATACGCAATCGCTGCTTTCAGCGATTCCGATTCCAGATCCGGAAATCGAGCGTACACGCGAGCGCATCATTCTTCAAGGCGACGTACCAAGCCCGCTCAACCCGCCTAGCGGTTGTCCGTTCCGTACGCGCTGTCCGCAAGCGATGCCGCAATGTGCGGAATCCATGCCGCCAAGCAAAGAAGTGGAACCGAATCACTTCGTAGCTTGTCACTTGTACTAAGCCTTCATTTGCCGTCCCGAAAGGGGCGGCTTTTTGGCATTCGTGTATTCAATTGTAATGATTTGAAATACAGTTTTGACGATTGGATGCCTACCGTGTACAATCAAAGAATAGTCGTTTTATTTGGTATGAAGAGGGGACACTAGTCGCATATGCAAATGGAAACTTTTCATTGGAAAAAGAGTCAGAAGCTAGCTGAAGATTATATTCAACAGTCAGCAGAAGCTGCACCATTATTTCCATATTATTTTGGAAATCAAGAAGATTGGCAATCTCGCGTTAAGTGGCTGGATGAAGGGCATTCCGCACGGAAGGCTGATCGCGGACGCTTGGTGGAAGTGCTGAAAACATACAACGAGCGAATTGGTAATACCGGGGCTGCCCTGGATCAAATTACCGCGCTAGCGAGCCAAGAGGCACTTGCCATTGTTGGAGGACAGCAAGCAGGGCTGTTTGGCGGTTCGCTGCTTGTTTTGTACAAAGCCATCACGATTATTCAACTCGCTCGTGAGTGGAGCTCCAAATTAAATCGTCCAGTCGTACCTGTTTTTTGGATCGCTGGCGAAGACCATGATTTTGATGAAGTAAATCATATGTACGTCCTGTCCAATACGCAGCAGATTGACAAAATGAAGGTGGATCACCCAACAGGGCACCGCACGTCAGTCAGCAAGCTTCCGCTGGAGCCTGAAGCATGGAAGGACGCTCTGGCGGCCTTGGATCAGTCCTTGATGGATACAGAGTTCAAAGCTTCCTTGATGGCGAAATTAGAAAGCACGACGGAAGGCAGCGCTACGTTATCCGATGCTTTTGCCCGTTGGATGGCTGTTCTGTTTGGCGAATACGGACTTGTTCTGATTGATTCCGATGAACCTGCGCTTCGTGCGATAGAAACGGAAATGTTCGAGCAGTTTGTTTTGCAAAATGAAGCCTTCGCTGCATCTCTCATGAAGAGTCAAGACGAAGTGCAGCGGGCAGGTTACAGCAGTCAAGCGGAAATTGCAGAGGATGCGGCTAATCTTTTCGTTTACGCTGGAGGGCACCGTTTGCTGCTGCATCGAGAAGGTGAATATTTTACAGATAAGAAAAAGGAATATCGCTTCACGAAAGAGCAGCTGCATGATCTGGCAGTAACAAGCCCCGAGCAGTTGAGCAACAACGTCATGTCCAGACCGCTTATGCAGGAGTTTCTGTTCCCTGTGTTGGCCAGCGTGTTAGGGGCCGGTGAAATTGCGTACTGGGCGCTCACGAAGCAGGGGTTTGAGCAGTTCGGTATGAAAATGCCGATTGTTGTGCCGCGCTTGGAGTTTACCTTAATTGAAGGCACCGTTCAGAAGCAGATGCACAAATATGATTTTACATTTGAGGATGTTCTGCATCGTTTTGAGCAAAAGAAACAGAATTGGCTGGATGCGCAAGATACAATGCGGCTAGGCGAGCGTTTCGATAAGGTGAAAACTGAGTTTGAGACCAGCTATGCGCCTCTTGTTGAATCACTGGCCCAAATTAATCCAGGCATTAAAAAGCTCGGAGATACGAACTTGACGAAGATTTTGGAACAGATCGAATTCCTGCAAAATAAAGCTTCGGATGCGTACAAAACACAGTTTGATGCGACGTTAAGACAGTTAGAGCGCATTCGACTAACCATAATACCGTTAGCAAAGCCGCAAGAAAGAGTGTATAATGGGTGTGTTTATATGAATCGATATGGGAATGATTGGCTGCGTGCGCTTGTCGAGACGCCGATTCCTGTGGACGGTTTGCACCGTGTTTATTATTTGTAGGAGGAAATAGATATGACAACTGTTGAAAAAAGTATTGTTACGGATATGGCGTTGGCACCTGAAGGCCATTTGAAAATTGATTGGGTTCAGGCGCATATGCCTGTTTTGAACCGAATTCGTGAGCAATTTGAAAAAGAGCAGCCTTTTAAAGGGTTAAAAGTAACCATCTCCTTGCACTTGGAAGCCAAAACAGCTTACTTGGCTAAAGTGGTAAAAGCAGGCGGAGCGGATGTTACGATTACAGGCAGTAATCCACTTTCTACACAGGATGACGTTTGTGCTGCGCTTGTCGAGGACGGTATTACGGTATTCGCGAAATACAACCCTAGCCCGGAAGAATACAAGGAATTGTTGATTAAGGCGCTTGAAACGAAGCCTGACCTGATCATTGACGACGGAGGGGATCTGGTATCCATTCTTCACTCCGAACGTAAAGATCTCGCTGCTCAAGTTCGCGGCGGTGCGGAGGAAACAACAACCGGTATTCTTCGTTTGAAAGCGATGGAAAAAGAAGGGAAACTGGAATTCCCGATGGTTGCTGTGAATGATGCCTTCTGTAAATACTTGTTTGACAACCGCTATGGCACAGGCCAATCCGTTTGGGACGGTATTAACCGTACAACGAACTTGGTTGTTGCGGGTAAAACAGTTGTTGTTGTCGGCTACGGCTGGTGCGGTAAAGGTGTGGCGATGCGGGCTAAAGGACTTGGCGCTAATGTGATCGTAACAGAGATTGACGCTATCAAAGGCGTTGAGGCTTACATGGACGGTTTTGCGGTAATGCCGATGATTGAAGCGGCGAAATTAGGTGATTTCTTCGTGACGGTAACGGGCAACAAGGATGTTATCCGCGGCGAACACTATAAAGTGATGAAGGATGGCGCTATTCTTTCGAATGCAGGCCATTTCGACGTAGAAGTCAACAAACCTGAGCTTGAAGCACAATCGGTTTCCAAACGTACGGTTCGTCGCAACATTGAAGAATATCAACTGACTGATGGCCGTAAAATCTATGTATTGGCTGAAGGTCGCCTTGTGAACCTTGCGGCAGGTGACGGACACCCGGCTGAAATCATGGATATGACGTTTGCGCTGCAAGCGATGTCTCTCAAATATGTGAATGACGAGTATAATAAATTAGGGAAAACAGTTGTTAACGTGCCTTATGTACTGGATGAGCAAGTGGCCAGATTCAAATTGGAGTCGTTAGGCACTAGCATTGATTCTTTAAGTGATGAGCAAAAGCTGTACCTTGACAGTTGGGCAGAACATTAAAAGAACTAGAGAACCTTTCGGACCGCTTTTCAGTGGTCTGAGAGGTTTTTTTATTTGTAAAAATTTTGCAACATTTTTTGTTCGTTGCCCGTTTATAGGGTGTATAACCTATATTTGGTAGCGAGGGGATGGCAAGATGGGGGTCAAAAAGTGGGGTCAAAAGGTTTCATTGCTGCTTGCTGTGTGTATGCTGATAGGCAGTCTAGTTGCTGGATGCAGCTCTTCCAAAAATGATGCCGGATCATTTTCAGAGCAAAAAATGAGTTCAAACAGTGGGGCAATGGCGAAAGAAGCACCGCGCGCTGAAAGTCAAAATGCCGCGGCTCCTGCCGTTCAGGTACATACGACGAGTGATCTCAAAGCGGCAGAGTCAGGGACGGCTCAAACGCCGGCCGATGGCAAAGATGCGACGATGACTGTCATGCCGGCATTGGGCAGCGATGAAGCGGCGGGATTTAATCGTAAGCTGATTTACCGGGCTAATTTGGTTATGCCCGTTGATGACTACGGGAAGGCTCAAACAGCGATTAGAGACCTTGTGACTTTGAGCGGAGCTTACATCCTGCAGTTTTCGGAGAACGCCAATACAGGAGAGAGAGGCGGCACGTATACCATCAAAGTAGCGGCCAATGGCTTTGTTTCTTTGTTGGATGGCCTGGAGAAGATTAGTCCGTCTCTGCAAAGGAATGTGCAAGGGCAGGATGTAACGGAAGAATACGTTGATCTCAGCTCGCGTTTGAAAGCCAAACAGCTGGTTGAAACGAGATTGCTCGGATTTATGGAAAAAGCTTCAAAGACGGATGACTTGCTGGCCTTCTCGAATGAGCTCTCGAAAGTGCAAGAGGCAATCGAACAGATCAAGGGTCGAATGAGGTATTTGGATCAAAATGTTGCTTATTCCACGATTGAAATTCGGATGTATCAACAAACGGATAAGAAGCCGTTCCTTTCGGATCCAAGCAAACTTAGCTTAAACGAGCGGATCGAGAAAGCATGGAACTCTAGCCTAAATGTACTAGTAGCTGTGCTGCAAGGGATCCTTGTTTTCCTGGCGGCTGCGTTCCCAATCCTCGTAATTGCACTGTTGATCGGTATTCCGATTTGGGTATACAGGCGCAAAAGAAACAAGCAATTGGCTGCGATGCGAAATCAGCTCAAAGAGCAAAATGCTTCTTTAAACTCACTTGAAGATGAGAAACAAGGAACAATAGACGCAGAATAGACCCAAAAATGAAAATTTTTTCACAAATCCTGCTCAAAAAGCAGGATTTGTTGCGTTATTGGCGAATTAACATTAAAAAGTGGTGAAAAGTGGTACGAAGTGGAGGGAAAGGGGGACGCCATGCTATGTTCATGGGGGAATATCAACATAGCATAGACGAAAAAGGCCGAATGATCATCCCGGCCAAGTTTCGTGAAGCCCTTGGCGAATCCTTCGTTATCACTCGCGGTCTAGATCAGTGTTTGTTCGTGTACCCTCGCTCCGAGTGGACCATTCTCGAACAAAAACTGAAGGCATTGCCGCTGATGAAATCAGATGCACGTGCATTCACCCGCTTTTTCTTCTCGGGCGCAACCGAATGCGACCTTGATAAACAAGGTCGGGCGAATATTCCTGGCAATCTCGTCGATCACGCCAAGCTTGAAAAAGATTGCGTCGTTATCGGTGTTTCCAATCGAGTAGAGATTTGGAGTAAGCAAATTTGGGAAAGCTATGCCAATGAATCGGAACAGTCGTTCAATGAAATAGCGGAGAAACTCGTCGACTTTAATTTTGATTTATAGATGCTTGAAATTTAGGAGGACACCAAGTTGTTTCATCATGTGACGGTACTAAAAGAAGAATCAGTTGAAGGTTTACATATAAAGCCTGATGGCGTATACGTGGATTGTACGATGGGAGGTGCGGGGCATAGTTCCCTCATAGCTTCTAAATTAGGTCCTAATGGGTTACTGATTGCCCTTGACCAGGACGATGTTGCTCTGGCTAATGCTCAAACCGTACTAGCTCCATACCTGGATCGCGTGAAAATCGTGAAAAGCAACTTCAGAGACTTGGAGCAGGTGCTCATGAATGAGCCAAGAGCACTACGGGATGGAAAACCGCAGGTTGATGGGATTCTCTTCGATCTTGGCGTATCGTCCCCGCAGTTGGATGATGGAGAGAGAGGCTTCTCCTATCATCAAGATGCAGAGCTTGATATGAGAATGGATCGTACGACGGAATTAACCGCCAAAACGATCGTCAATGAATGGGCTCCTGAGCGAATTGCGAAGATTTTGTTTGAATACGGGGAAGAGAAATTTTCACGGCGCATTGCAGGCGTCATAGCCGAAGCTCGGACCAAAGGGCCGATTGAAACCACAGGTGAGCTTGTTGAGCTGATTAAGGAAGGAATTCCTGCAGCCGCAAGAAGAACAGGCGGCCACCCGGCTAAGCGAAGTTTTCAAGCGCTGCGCATTGCGGTAAACGATGAGTTGGGCGCTTTTGAAGAAGCGTTGGAGCAATCTGTGAGATGTTTGGCTCCGGAGGGCAGAGTAGCGGTTATCACGTTCCATTCTTTGGAGGATCGCATCTGCAAGCAATTTTTCGTCAAAAATGTGGAGAAATGTACGTGCCCGCCGGCGTTTCCGATGTGTGTTTGCGATAAATCCGGTGACCTTAAATTAGTAACACGCAAACCGATCATACCTAGTGAGAATGAACTTGAGGTGAACCAAAGAGCAAGATCAGCCAAATTACGTATTGCCGAAAAGCTTTGACACAAAAGGAGGAAGTTGATATGCCATCTTACATCCAGGGAAATTTAGCTCTTGACCGGAAACGGACTGTTCCAGCAGCTAAGGTTAAGATTAAAGAGACAACGAAAGTTGTTTACCGCAATAAATCGCTGCCGACCCAAGAAAAAATGCTGTATCTGTTCACGGTTCTCCTCTGTGTCCTTGTTGCAGGTGTGATCATTTGGCGATACGCGTCCATCTATCAAATGAATGCAAGCATATTGAAAATGCAAGGAGAAATTCGCGAGATTCAAGCTCAGAACAGCGCTTTGAAGCAGGAAGTAGAGAAACTGCAAAGTCCTGATCGTCTCAAAGAGGAAGCTGTCCGCCTCGGTTTTAATTTAGATGATGACAAAAAGGTAAGTTTAGTGACTCCGGCCAAACCGAAAACTAGCACGAGCAGCAGTAAAAATACTAAAGCTGCTTCTAAACCGTAACGGGCAGGTATCGATATGACAAAAAAAATTAAGCTGCGTTCTTTACTCATTGGAGGGTTTTTCACCCTTCTTTTTGTTGTCCTTATTGCTAAAGTCTATTGGATTCAAGTAGTAGATGCCTCTTGGTTGCTAGAACAAGCGGAAGAAAAATGGGAGACGGACAAAATTATCGCGCCTGTTCGTGGGACCATTCTGGATCGAAATAATAAAGTGCTCGCTGAAGAAGGAACCGCCTACACCGTTACGCTGAATCCCAAAATGATTGATAGTCTGCGTGCGGCGGATGATATCGCCAGAGGGTTGGCGGATATTTTGAAAGAATCCGATGTGACCAAAGCAACGCTTGAAAACAAGATCCGCGAGCTGGCCACGAGGAAGAAGCCGGACGGCAGCGATTTCGCGGTCAATGTCGAAATTCGCAATGAAGGCTGGAAAATTGACAAGGAGAAAGCGGATCAAGTTCGTGACTTCATTACAACCATGCAAACGCGATTGAATAAATCGGCGAAAACGAACATCGGAATCGGGATCATTGAAGAAAAGAAACGATATTATCCAGGGGAAACGCTAGCTGCGCATATTCTTGGATATACGAACAAAGAAGGTAAAGCTTCACTTGGCTTAGAGTTGAAGCTGGACGACACGCTGAAAGGCGTTCCTGGCATGCTGAGCTATGAAAAAGACGGCAAAGGCGTAGAGTTGCCGGATGCCAAAGTTGATTTTAAACCGGCGGAAGACGGCAACAATGTGCGGCTCACCATTGACAAGAACATTCAGTTCTATTTGGAAAGCGCTTTGGCCAAAGTAAATGATAAATGGCATCCCAAAAGCTTGACGGCTATTGCGGTCGATCCGCAAACGATGGAAATTTTGGGTATGGCGAATACACCGACCTTTAATCCGAATACGTACTGGAATATAAAAGATCAAAGTGATTTTAAAAATAATGCAGTAGCATCCCGATATGAGCCTGGCTCGACATTCAAGATTGTCACTTTAGCTGGTACGGTCGAAGAGGGGTTGTTCAATCCCAATGAAATGTACCAGTCAGGTATGATTCGTGTGCAGGATAGAGAGCTGCATGACCACAACCGTGTGGGTTGGGGCAAAATTTCGTATCTGGATGGTCTTAAGCGGTCTAGTAACGTAGCTTTCGTCAAATTAGGAATCGAGAAGCTCACGCAATCTAAGCTCAAGAGTTATATTGAAAAATTTGGATTCAATGAAAAAACGAACATCGATATGCCAAATGAAGTTAAAGGACTTATCGATATGCAGTATCCATCTGAATATGCGACAGCAACGTACGGACAAGGGAAAGTCGTTGTTACGGCCATTCAGCAAACGGCCGCTTATGCAGCAATGGCGAACGGTGGTAAATTAATGTGGCCGCACATTGTGAAGGACATCTTGGACCCCAAAACAGGGAAACCCATTCAATCCTTCGCGCCGCAAGTCGTGCGTCAAGTCGTGAGCGAGAAGACGGCAGCTACGGTCAGCGGCTACTTGGAACAAGTCGTCTCCGATCAAGATATCGGAACAGGGAAGTTGGCCTACATGGAAGGGTACCGCGTAGCCGGCAAAACAGGTACGGCAAACTTGGTACTTCCTGGAGAAAAAACGTACTCAACCAATACCTGGGTTATCTCTTTTATTGGTTATGCACCCGTTGAAGATCCGAAAATCCTCGTCACGCTGATCGCAGATCAACCTGATCTTGGCGGCAATTACCATTTGGGCGGACAAGTTTTAGCGCCTGCTTTTAAAGATATTGTTGGGGAATCCCTGCAATATATGGGGGTTAAATCAAGCAAGCAAACACAAATGGTTGCCAAAGAAGCGAACAAATTAAAAGTGCCTAATTTCATGGAAATGACATCGGCCAATGCGAAAGCAGCGGCGAAGGAGAGTAATTTACCATTGGAAGTTTTCGGCAAGGGAGATCAAGTTGTCGATCAATTCCCCAAACCGGGAACTGAAATCTTATCCACGCAACGAATATATGTGGCCATGCAGAACGTTAGTGAAATGCCCCTGCCAAACCTAGTGGGTCGATCCTTGCGCGATGCTGTAGAAGCTTGCTCCTTCTTCAAAGTGGACTGCCAAACTTCTGGCGAGGGTTATGTCTCGGAGCAAACGAGTGCAGGTGAGGGGGAAGGGCGCAGTGCAACACTGACGCTGAAACCATTAAGCGATAAACCGGCGGTAGCAAGTACAAAGTAGCCTGAAAGTAGCAGGCTTGTTCTAACCCCTGTTTGTCCCGAATAGTCATGTTAGGAATGAGACTGACTTATTTGGGAAGGGAGATTGAACGTTCATGCGTGCTTCTAACGTTACTGTTCGCCGCAGATTGTTTACTGCGCTCATCATTGGCACGATTATTTTCACTGCACTTATTCTCCGCTTGGCTTACGTCCAGCTATGGATTGGACAAGACTTGGCGAATAAAGCGGAGGATAGCTGGAGGAGACAGATTGAGTTTGCGCCGAAACGAGGAGAGATTCAGGATCGCAACGGGATCACTTTGACTTATAGCATGAGCACGCCGACGATCGTGGCGATACCGGTTCAAATTCAAGATCCTCAGAGTACGGCAGCCAAACTGGCGGAAGTGCTTCAAGGAAATGCGGATGATATCTATAAGCAAATTACGAAAAAAACGTCCCAAGTCGACATCAAGCCGTCCGGTCGGAAAATAACGATTGAGAAAGCGCAGGAAGTCCGCAATCTGCACCTTCCCGGGGTAGTAGTCGCCGAAGATAATAAACGATACTACCCATTTGGCAGCTTGGCAGCACACATCCTGGGCTTTGCAGGCATAGATAAAGGCCTTACAGGGATTGAAGCAAAATACGATAAGGAATTGACGGGAATCCCCGGCAACATTTCGTATATGACAGATGCAGCAGGCAGGCCTCTGGCAGGGACGACGGATAAGTATACAAGCCCGAAAGACGGGCTCAACGTAAAACTGACCATCGATAATCATTTGCAGTCCGTGATGGAAAGAGAATTGGACCAAGCCATGGTTCAATATCAAGCGCAAAATGTCGTCGCCATTATGATGGATCCGAATAATGGTGAAATATTGGCTATGGGCAGCAGACCGACCTATGAGCCGGGCAATTATAAGAATTTTCCAGCAGAAACGTATAACAGGAACTTGCCGATTTGGAAAACATACGAGCCAGGTTCGACGTTTAAAATCATCACGCTTGCAGCAGCTTTGGAAGAAAAGAAAGTGGATCTCAAGAATGAACCTTTCTATGATCCTGGTTTTATTGAAGTTGGAGGAGCTAGACTGCGCTGTTGGAAACGTGGCGGCCATGGCAGTGAAACGATGCTCCAAGTTGTTCAAAACTCTTGCAACCCGGGCTTTGTCGTCATGGGGCAGCGGCTGGGCAAAGAGAAGTTGTTTGACTATATTTCCAAATTTGGCTTTGGGAAAAAGACAGGTATCGACCTCGGCGGTGAAGAGAACGGGATTATGTTCAAACCTTCCCAGGTAGGGCCCGTGGAACTTGCAACGACCGCTTTCGGTCAAGGGGTTTCCGTAACGCCGATTCAACAAATTACGGCTGTTTCTGCAGCAATCAATGGCGGGAAGCTATTTAAGCCTTATGTGGCCAAATCGTTCTCAAACCCGGACACAGGTGAAGTCGTCGATGTCGTAGAGCCGGAGCTTGTACGCAATGTCATTTCCGAGGGAACCTCGAAACAGGTTCGAGAAGCGCTCGAAAGCGTAGTAGCGCTAGGTACAGGGCGCAATGCTTTTATCGATGGCTACCGGGTCGGAGGGAAAACAGGAACCGCGCAAAAAGTTATCAACGGCCGCTATTCACCCGATGAGCATATCGTGTCCTTTATCGGTTTTGCCCCGGCGGATAACCCGAAAATTGTGATTTATGCGGCGGTGGATGACCCCAAAGGCATTCAATTTGGCGGCTTGATCGCAGCACCTTTAGTTAAGAACATGATGGCTGACGCTTTGCGCTATATGAAAGTTGAGCCGAATAAGCAGCAGCTCGATAAAGAGTACCGATATGGGGAAACACCGGTTGTTGAGGTGCCGGACTTGGTTGGAGCGTCAGTTGATGATATATTAGAAGATCTGAACATGAATTTTAAGCTGGCGAAGTCCGGCAATGGCAAATATGTGATCAGCCAAGCGCCGAAAGCAGGCACAAGGGTCGATCAAGGTTCAACGATTCGTATTTTTTTATCGAACAATGAGCCGCCACAATAGGAAGTTAGGTTCCGATTCAAAAAAAGATTTGCAAGTAAGACATGTTTAGCTTTTCCATATGCATAAAATTGTCCATAATAGATAGGAAAAATGTTAAGGAGAGGGTTGCTCATGAAACTGCAGGAGCTTGCTTCCGCACTGCTCATTACCCACATACATGGAAATGCGAATACGGAGATTACGGGGATTGAAGCAGACTCTCGTAAAATTAAACCAGGCGATATATTTTTGTGCATCCCAGGACTGACGGTTGACGGCCATGATTACGCCCCAAAAGCGATTGCGCTTGGGGCTTCTGCGCTTGTTACCGAAAGAGTGCTGGATTTGCCGGTTCCACAGCTGGTGGTGAAAGATGCCAGATACGCGATGGCCGCACTGTCTGCTCACTTCTACGGATATCCGAGTAAGGAATTAAAGTTAATCGGAATTACAGGAACCAACGGCAAAACAACATCGACCTACTTGCTGGAAAAAATATTGCGCGATCAAGGCTTTACCACGGGTCTGATGGGCACGATTCAAATGAAAATCGGTGATACGTACACCGAGATGGAGCGGACAACGCAAGAGTCCGTTGATCTGCAGCGCAGTTTCCGCAGCATGTGTGAGGCAGGAACCGATTACTGCATTATGGAAGTTTCAAGCCATGCTTTGGAGATGGGCCGAGTGAAGGGGATTCACTTCCGATCAGGCATTTTTACGAACTTGTCCCAGGATCATTTGGATTACCACAAAACCATGGAAGCTTATGCAGCGGCAAAAGGGCTTTTGTTCTCCAGGTTGGGCAACGGTTTCTCAGGCAATCCCCAAGATCGTCAGTATGCGATCTTAAATGCGGATGATGCGGCATCAGAAACGTTCAACAGACTTACTGCCGCACAAGTGATTACATACGGGATAGAGCAGCCATGTGATGTTCGTGCGACTGACATTCGGATTACCGCAAAAGGCACAGCTTTCCAATTAGTCTCTTTTGCCGGAGAAGCGTTTTTCGAAATGAAATTGGTTGGCAAATTTAATGTATATAATGCCCTAGGGTCAATCGCAGCCGCATTGGCGGAAGGCATTCCGTTAGAGACGATTCGGAACAGCTTGGAAAGTATTGCTGTCGTAGATGGACGGATGGAGGTCGTGGATGAGGGCCAGGATTACTTGGTTCTGGTTGACTACGCCCATACGCCGGATGGACTTGAGAATGCACTTTCTACGGTCCGTGAATTTGCCGAGGGCAAAATCATTACCGTATTTGGTTGTGGAGGAGATCGCGACAGAACGAAGCGACCGATGATGGGGAAGGTAACAGCTGCCTATAGCGATTATTTATATGTGACTTCCGACAATCCTCGCACCGAGAATCCGGATGCGATCCTTCAAGACATTGTTCCTGGTCTGAAGGAGGTCAATTATCCCGAAAATAATTATGAATTGATTCCAGATCGAAAAAAAGCGATACAAAAGGCTATTGATGGGGCAGGCCCCAAAGATGTAATATTGATAGCGGGAAAAGGCCACGAAACGTATCAGGACATCATGGGGGTCAAGCATGATTTCGATGATCGTTTGGTGGCTAAGGCTGCGATAAAGGGGAGAAAGCGATGATCCAGCGTACATTAGAACAAATTGCAGACATGTTGGGGAGTGAGGTTCGAGGGACTGAAGCTGCCGTGAGCGTTGCGGGCGTCTCGACTGATACCCGCTCGATCCCGGCCGGCAGTCTATTCGTCCCGCTGATTGGAGAAAAGTTTGACGGGCACGCCTATGCAGAGGAAGCTTATCATAAAGGAGCGGCGGCTGTATTATGGCAGGAGGATCGCGGAGAGGCACCTGCAGGTGTTCCTTATATCCCCGTGACAGATACGCTGGCAGCTTTACAGCAATTAGCCAAGGCTTATCGGAAGCAACTGCCTGTACGTATCATAGGCATAACTGGCAGTAACGGTAAAACAACAACGAAAGATTTGGTCGCAGCGGTTTTGGGCAATACGTATAAGGTGCATAAAACCAAAGGGAATTTAAATAATCATATCGGATTGCCGGTTACGCTCTTGCAGCTGGAGGAAACGACAGAGTTTGCCGTTGTTGAAATGGGGATGAGTGGACGGGGCGAGATCGAGCTGCTAAGCGATTTGGCCGAGCCGGATGCATCGATCATCACGATGATCGGCGAGTCCCACATGCTTCAGCTGGGTTCGAGAGAAGAAATTGCCCGGGCGAAAGTGGAGATCGTAAGCGGCATGCCAAGCGGCAGCCTGCTAGTGTACAACGGTGACGAGCCGCTCATTGAGATGGCTCTTGCAGAGCGCAGCTTGCCGGAGGGGCTTCACCGTCTCCGCTTCGGACATGGCCAGGACAATGCGAAATACCCGACCGCGATTCGTATGGATGCGGACGGTGCGCACTTTCAAGTCAATTCACCGGATTACGCGGAATTGTACATTCCTTTGCTCGGCACGCATAACGTCATCAACGCGTTAGCGGCCATCGCCATCGGCGAAGCCTTCGGCGTTCAGCCGGAAGCCATTGCAGCGGGGCTCCGCTCGCTGGAGATGACAAGCATGCGCATCGAGAAGCTGACGGCAGCCTCAGGGCTGACCGTGCTCAACGATGCGTATAATGCCAGCCCGGCCTCCATGCGGGCGGCCATTACATTGACCGAGACGCTGGGCGGCTTCGGTCGGAAGTTCCTCGTGCTCGGCGACATGCTGGAGCTTGGCGAGCACGAAGAGCAGTTCCATCGCGAAATTGGCGCGATGGTATCGCCGGAACGTGTAGACTACGTCTTCACGTTCGGCCGTTTGGGCCGCTTCATCGCAGAGGAAGCGGCGGCGCGCCTCTCGAAGGACCGAGTGCGCGCCTTCGAGGACAAAGAGCTGCTCGCGAGCGAGCTAGCCGCTTTGGCACAGCCGGAGGATATTGTGCTTGTGAAGGGCTCGCGCGGTATGCGGCTTGAGCAAGTCGTGAACGCTTTACTCACCTAATAGGAACAGAATGAACTTATGATGAAACAGTAGATCGTTTTCGGATAACGGAAACGAGCAGGGGGAACCAACGTGGAAAACGCAATTTTATTAACGATGGGCGTCGCATTTGTGCTTGCGCTTATTATGGGGCCGCTTTGTATTCCGATTTTGCGGCGTATGAAGTTTGGCCAACAAATCCGTGAGGATGGCCCACAGGGACATTTGAAAAAACAAGGAACACCAACGATGGGCGGCATCATCATTCTGATTGCCCTGGCTTTGGCAAGCCTTCGTTTTGCTGATAAAAATACCGATCTTCTCATCTTGCTGATTGCTTCACTAGGCTACGGCCTCGTAGGTTTTCTGGATGATTACATCAAAATTATTTTCAAGCGCTCTCTTGGCCTTACAGCGAAACAAAAACTGTTCGGTCAGCTGCTGATCTCGGCTATTGTTTGTTACCTGCTGGTAAGGGAAGGACATAGCACGGAATTATATATTCCTTTTGTGGAGTTCCATTTCAATCCGGGTTGGTTGTACTTCCCACTGATGGCGATTCTCATGTTAGGCGCGTCGAACGCGGTGAATTTCACCGATGGGTTGGATGGTTTGCTGGCAGGGACAAGTGCAATTGCATTTGGTGCGTACACGGTGATTGCGATGAACAACACACAGCCGGAAGCGGCGATTTTCTCAGCGGCAATGGTCGGTGCTGTGCTTGGTTTTCTCGTCTTCAATGCGCATCCGGCGAAAGTGTTTATGGGAGATACAGGTTCGCTTGGCATCGGCGGCGGCTTAGTGGCTGTTGCAATTTTGACTAAAGCGGAGCTGCTGCTGGCGGTTGTAGGCGGCGTGTTCCTGATCGAAATTTTATCTGTCGTAATTCAAGTTGTTTCCTTCAAGACCAGGGGCAAGCGTGTTTTCAAAATGAGTCCGATTCATCATCACTTTGAACTGGTCGGATGGTCGGAATGGCGTGTCGTTATCACATTCTGGGTCGTAGGTCTTGTACTTGCTGCACTCGGATTATATATGAATGAGGTGTTGTAGAACATGATGCATCCGCGGGAATATCGTGGACTTGAAGTGGTTGTTTTGGGCTTGGCTCGCAGCGGTGTCGCTGCGGCTAAGCTTTTTCATCAACAAGGTGCCCTGGTCACCGTTAATGACAAAAAAGAGCGGAGCGCATGCCCTGAAGCCGACGAATTGGAGGCTCTGGGTATTTCTGTTGTATGCGGGTTTCATCCGGAGTCCTTGGTCCATGAGGGTGTTGCGCTCGTTGTGAAAAACCCGGGCATCCCGTACTCGGTTGAGCCGATCCGCAAAGCATTGGAGCTTGGCATTGAAGTCGTTACGGAAGTAGAAGTCGCCTATCAGTTCTGTGAAGCGCCGATTATCGGGATTACAGGTTCTAACGGGAAAACAACAACGACAACATTGATTGGATTAATGCTGGATTCAGCAGGCTTGTCGCCTGTCGTGGCGGGGAATATCGGGCGTGCTCTTACGGAAGCAGCGCCTGAGGTTACAGCCGACAATTGGATGGTTGTAGAGCTAAGCTCCTTTCAACTCAAAGGGACAACTTCGTTCCGTCCGAAAATTGCGCTGTTCTTAAATTTGTACGAAACTCATCTGGATTACCATGGTTCGATGGATGACTATATTGCCTCAAAAGCAAAGCTGTTTGCCAATCAAACAGAGGAAGATACGGCTATATTAAATTGGGACCATCCGGTATGCCAATCGCTTATTCCTACGCTAAAAGCGAAGCTTTTCCCATTCTCCAGAAAAGAAGTATTGTCTTACGGTGTTTATTATGACCAGTCATCGGATAATCTTGTTTATGCGAATGGCCAGGGTGAAATTGTGCCGATTATGCCGGCACGGGAAATGGGAATGCCGGGCAGCTTTAACATTGAGAACGCTTTGGCGGCAGCGGCAGCGGCTCTCACAGCAGGTGTGGAGCCGCACACGATCGCAGATGTGCTTAAAAGCTTCAAAGGCGTAGAACACCGTCTGGAGTTTGTGAGAGAACTGAAGGGTATCACCTTCTACAATAACTCGAAAGCAACAAACGCTGTGGCAACGATAAGCTCGATTGAAGCCTTCGACCAGAAGCTAGTGTTAATTGCAGGAGGCTTGGATCGAGGCTCTGATTACATGGAGCTGCTGCCTACATTCCGTGAACGAGTGAAAGGGATTGTCACGCTGGGACAAACAAAAGAGAAAATTAAACATATTGCCGAGCTGGCAGGGATTAGCTGTATTCAAACCGTCGATACTGCTAAGGATGCAGCGGATGCAATTTCGCAAGCCGTTCAGCTTGCTTGGCAGATGTGTGAAGAGGGAGATATCGTCCTTCTTTCGCCGGCTTGTGCAAGTTGGGATATGTTCCCCTCCTTTGAGGACAGGGGACGCATGTTTAAGGAGTCCGTGCATAACCTTTAAATAGGGCTTATCCACATGTGTTTGCTGGCAGGCGACGGTCGTCTTCTGCTCGGCTATCCATCCTTTGGATGTGGCCCAGAACACATAAAGAGGTGTCTGTTATGGGTAAATCACGGTCTGCTCCTGATATTTGGATTATTATTCCAACCTTGCTGCTTTTGACAATTGGCATTATTATGGTTTACAGTGCGAGCAGTGTACTGGCCTTTCGTGAATTCGGCGATTCCCTGTACTACCTGAAACGGCAGTTGATTTTTGCTGTTTTAGGGATCATTGCGATGTTTTTTACGATGAATGTCGATTATCTCGTTTGGAAAAAGGTAGCGCGCATTACACTGATCGTATGTTTCTTCATGCTGATTATTGTGCTGATTCCCGGCATCGGGGTTGTGCGCGGCGGAGCCAGGAGCTGGCTCGGGATTGGCGCCTTCGGTATTCAACCGTCGGAGTTTATGAAGATGGGGATGATTCTGTATTTATCCAAATTGTTATCGGAGCAGCAATCCAAAATTACCCAATTTACCAAAGGGTTATTGCCTCCGCTAGGGATTATGGGGCTTGCATTCGGGTTGATTATGCTGCAGCCTGACCTTGGAACCGGCGCTGTTCTGGTCGGAGCTTCACTGCTTATTATTTTTATCTCAGGCGCACGATTGCTTCATCTTTCATATCTGGGTATGATAGGGGTTGCCGGTTTTATTGGACTCATCATTGCTGCTCCGTACCGCTTGAAGCGGATTACTGCTTTTTTAGATCCTTGGCAGGACCCGCTTGGTGCAGGCTATCAATCTATTCAATCTCTCTATGCAATTGGTCCAGGCGGCTTGGTAGGGTTAGGACTTGGTATGAGCCGTCAGAAATACAGTTATTTGCCTGAGCCGCAAACCGATTTTATTTTCTCCATCATTGCAGAAGAACTTGGTTTTATTGGCGGCACTTTAGTGCTTCTATTATTTACCATCTTAGTATGGCGTGGTATGCGGGCGGCTATTACAGCTCCGGATACATTTGCAAGTTTAATTGCTGTTGGCATTATCGGCATGATTGCTGTTCAGGTAATTATTAATATCGGTGTCGTCATTGGGATGTTTCCAGTTACCGGTATTACATTGCCATTCATAAGTGCAGGTGGTTCGTCGTTGACGCTTATGCTGACATCCGTCGGCATCCTGCTCAATATATCCCGTTATTCGAGGTGACAAAGGAATGAAAACAATTGTCTTTACCGGAGGAGGCTCCGCAGGACATGTTACGCCTAACATTGCTCTTATGCATAAGCTGAAAGAGTTAGGTTGGGAAATTAAATACATAGGCTCGGCTACAGGCATCGAGAAAGACATCATCGAGCGCGAAGGTGTTCCTTTTTACCCGATATCCTCTGGGAAATTGCGTCGATATTTTGATCTGAAAAATTTCAAAGACCCTTTTAGAGTAATAAAAGGTGTTTATGAATCTTATAGATTGCTCCGTCGTCTGAAGCCCGCCATCGTCTTTTCGAAGGGCGGGTTCGTTTCCGTACCGGTCGTTTTGGGCAGTCGCATGAACAAAGTGCCGGTTATTATTCATGAATCCGATATGACGCCAGGACTGGCTAACAAAATATCGATTCCTATGGCAACGAAAGTATGTGTCACATTTCCGGAGTCCATGCAGCATGTCAACAAAGAGAAAGCAGTTCTAACCGGTTTGCCAATTCGCGAACATATTCGGAGCGGGAAAGCCTTCAAAGGCTACCAGCTTTGCGATTTTCATAAACAAAAACCCGTTATTTTGATCATGGGGGGGAGCCTGGGCTCGCAGGTCATCAACCAAGCCGTCAGATCCAATCTGCCCCGCTTGCTTGAGCAATTTCAAATTGTTCATTTGTGCGGCAAGGGCAATATTGCGGCAGAGTTTGCCGGGACGCGCGGTTATAAACAGTTCGAATATTTGAATGAGGAGCTCCCGGATGTCTTAGCTATGACAGATCTTGTGATTTCCCGGGCTGGCGCTACATCTATCTATGAGTTTTTGGTATTGGAAAAACCAATGCTGCTTATTCCCTTGTCTTTGCAAGCGAGCCGTGGCGATCAGATTCTGAATGCCAAGTCGTTTCAGAAAGCCGGCTATGCGGAGGTTATGCAGGAGGATGAACTTACAGCTGAATCGCTGCAAACCCGCCTGGAGGCTCTCTACGCTAACAGAGAAACTTATAAAGCAGCTATGCAATCCCGCAATGACAGCGATGCTGTTGCTGCGATCGTTAAATTGATTGAATCCTACAGCTTATCGAGTTAGTTTTTCGAAAGCGAATGGGCGATTGTCACACTCTATCCGATTTTACATAAACTATACTATAACCGTGACAGACACCTAAGGCTTGATATGGCGCCAAAGTTTGAAGCCCGGCCATCTTCAACTTGGTCCGTATTTTTGAAATTATGGAGCTTAAGCTGATTCGATAATTTCGCCCTATGTTCTGTGAAGGAGGTTTTCCCATGCAGCAGTTAATATCCGACTTAAAGGCAGCAAATATTGGCGAGATTCGAACGAATGAGCGACTGGCCCCTTATACGACTTGGAAAATCGGTGGTCCGGCCGATTGTCTTATCCTCCCGAACACGAAGGAGCAGGTTGCTGCAGTCATCCGTTTCCTGCATCAACGTGGAGTACCATGGACGATTATCGGTCGTGGCTCTAACCTGCTTGTCAGTGACAAAGGAATTAGAGGGGTAGTTATCAAACTTGGCTCTGCGCTGGAAACTTTGCGCTTTGAAGGTGCGACGGTTTATGCAGGCGGTTCCTATTCGTTCATTAAATTGTCTGTGCTAGCAGCCAAGGAAGGTTTAACCGGACTGGAGTTTGCTTCGGGCATTCCCGGTTCTGTGGGAGGCGCCGTCTACATGAATGCAGGGGCTCACGGGTCCGATGTGTCACGCATACTCAAGCAGGCTGAAGTCATCCTGGACACAGGGGAATTGGTCACGATGCAGGCAGAGGATTTGCAGTATGCCTATCGGCATTCGATTCTGCACACTCTACCCGGCATAGTAACAGAAGCTGTCTTTGAATTACAGGTTGGAGAACGCAAAGAAATCGCGGGAGCCATGGCGGCTTACCGGGATCGGCGTCTTCGCACACAACCGCTTCAATTAGCTTGTGCTGGAAGTGTTTTCCGCAACCCCGCAGGGGGATTCGCCGCAAAGCTCATCGAAGAGGCTGGCCTGAAAGGCAAACGTGTCGGTGGAGCGCAAATCTCCACGCTGCACGCCAATTTCATTGTGAACACCGGAGATGCTAAAGCCGAGGACGTTCTCACTCTCATCGCAGAAGTACAGCAAATCGTACAGAAACAGTACGGCATATCGCTAGTACCTGAAGTTTTGGTGATGGGTGAGAGGTAAATCGGAGGTGGAACTTTGGAGAAGCTCGTTATCGAAGGTGGAAAACCTCTCACGGGAGCCATCCAGATACACGGCGCTAAAAACGCCGCATTACCAATCTTAGCAGCATGCATCCTGGCTAGCGGCACTCATACTCTGCATAATGTTCCTAATTTGCTCGATATCGACACCATGCTGCGCATTCTTCGTGCGTTGGGCTGCCGTGCCGAACAGCAAGGGGATACGGTATCCATTACAACATCCACAGCTAATTCCTCGCATATTCCAGAAGAATTGATGGGGCAGATGCGTTCATCCATCTTTCTAATGGGACCGCTGCTCGCTAGATTTGGCAGTGTCACCGTGTATCAACCCGGAGGCTGCGCAATCGGCGAACGTAAAATTGATTTGCACCTGAAAGGGCTGCAAGCTTTAGGAGCCAACATCGAAGAATTCGCAAACAAAATTGTTTGCACAGCCGAATCGCTTCATGGCAGTGAAATCGTTCTTGATTTCCCGAGCGTCGGAGCGACGGAAAATATTATGATGGCTGCTGTGAAAGCAGAAGGCATCACAACGATTTATAATGCGGCCCGCGAACCGGAGATTCAGGATTTGCAAAACTTCCTGAACGCCATGGGCGCCGACATTATCGGAGCAGGAACAGATACCATCACCATTCGTGGTGTGGAAACTCTGTCACCTTGCACCTACCGCATCATCCCTGACCGTATTGTGGCTGGAACCTTTATGGTGGCCGCTGCTGCAACGAAAGGGAGCATTACTTTAGAGAAGGTTAACCCTGCTCACTTAACTTCTGTGATCCATGTCCTCAAGCGTGCAGGTGTTCAAATCATCTCTGACGGTGATATAATACATGTAAGCTGTCCGACTAGACCGAAGGCCGTCGAACGTATCGTGACTTCGCCGCATCCATCGTTTCCTACTGATTTGCAATCACAGGTTATGGTGCTGCTATCATTAGCAGACGGGATGAGCGTAATGAAAGAAACGATTTTCGAAGGTAGATTCAAGCACGTAGATGAATTGTCCCGTATGGGTGCAGATATCCGTGTAGATATGAGTTCAGCCTTTATTCGTGGCGTTCCCAGGCTGTATGGAGCGACAGTGGAGGCGACGGATTTACGTGCTGGCGCAGCACTTGTTATCGCCGGTCTGGCTGCGCATGGTACGACGATCGTTGAGCAAATTCATCATATTGATAGAGGCTATGATAGAATTGAACATATGCTTTCAAGATTGGGTGCATCCGTGCATCGACAATCACCTGTTCCAAGCGAGCAAGCGAACAACTGAATGAATTCCGCGCATCCCTTCCTGGATTCAGGCGGGGATTCACGGTTTCATTTGATTGGTACATACAAGATTGTAAATTTTAACCTTCATTCGAAACTATTAGGTGGTGCCCAGCTTGTCTGACGACCGCAATATGCCCGCTCTGCCGCCCGTTCCAAAGCCACGAGCCCGTACGAATAGAAAACTGCTCATCTTTTTATTTATTTTTTTTATCATCATTTTAGTCATTTTGTTTTTTCAATCTTCACTAAGCCGTGTAAGTGCCATCGAAGTTGAAGGAAATGAGCTCATGACCTCAGAAGCGATCGGACAAGCCAGCCAGATTGCCGTCGGGGACCGGTTCTTTGCCTTCAGTTCACAAACGATATCACAACGTATTGCATCTCTACCCATGATTAAGACAGCTACGGTGAAGAAGCATTTTCCAGGCAAGGTTCTCATTACCGTGCAGGAGTATCCGAAGGTTGCTTTCCAAATAGCAGCAGATGGCAAGAAGCAAGCCGTGCTTGCCGACGGTGCTGTCGTTGAACTGCCTGCTGGCAGCAGCATTCCACTGGATATGCCCATTTTGACAGGGTGGACGGATGGTGATCCGAATAAAGCAGCACTATGCAAAGTGCTTGGTGAAATTCCGGAGAGTGCGCTCTCGGACATTTCCGAAATCAAACCGGACCCGTCGGAGCCGTACCCGGACAAAATCAAGCTGTACACGAGATCCCAATTCGAAGTGTACACCACGATAGCTTACTTGCCTGAGAAAATTGACAATCTGCCTGCTTATATAGCAAGCTTACAAGAGGATCATATTACTAGCGGCATTATCAAAATGCTAGAAGTAGAATATCATGCTCCTTTTGAACCTAATGAAGATACAAAAAATGATTCGAATAATACGTCGGGCCAAAAAGGTGGAAGCAACGCAGCAGCAAGCCCATCACCCGATCCTAACAAGGATGGGAACAAGTCGACGCCAAAGCCGACTCCAAAAGCGACACCGAAACCGTAATCCCAGAGACAGCGCGCCCTTCCTGATAAAAAAACGGTTTAATGGACTACTCAACCATGAAAATTAATGTTAAAATTAGTTTTATGGTTAAATAGAAATCTATTGACCCTATGAAGTGTACAAGCAATTACTAGACTTGTTTTATCCCTATTCTATTGAAAATTAACTGTTTAAAAAAACGACTTTGCTTCCGTTAAAAAAAATGTTGAAAAAAGAGGGAATATGGCGGTTGTGTGGAATACGTATTTAAGTAATTGTAATGTAAACACAATATTATCCAAGTTATAGGAGGTGCCAGGGGCTTGAGCAACAATGATATCATTGTTAGTTTAGACATCGGTACATCCAAGGTTCGTGCTATTATTGGGGAAGTTGTTAATGGAACCATTAATATAATAGGTGTGGGATCTGCCGAGTCAGAGGGTATTCGTAAAGGCGCAATCGTTGATATTGACCAAACGGTCAACTCCATCCGGAGCGCTGTTGATCATGCTGAACGAATGGTCGGCGTACAAATTTCCGAGGTTTACGTAGGAATTTCAGGGAATCATATTGCTCTTCAATCGAGTCACGGTGTTGTCGCTGTTTCCAATGAAGACCGAGAAATCGGGGAAGAGGATATTGATCGTGTCATTCAAGCGGCAAGAGTCATCGCATTACCTCCCGAGCGTGAAATTATTGGAGTCGTACCTAAGCAATACTTAGTTGATGGCCAAGAAGGCATTAACGATCCTCGCGGCATGATCGGCGTTCGCTTAGAAGTGGAAGCGACGATTATCACAGGCGCGAAGACTGGGATACATAATCTGATCCGAGTTGTGGAAAAATCCGAACTTAAGGTCGCAGGCCTCATCTTGATGTCGCTTGCATCCGGACAGTTAGCTCTTTCCAAGGATGAGAAATCAGTTGGAACTGTACTGGTTGATGTTGGTGCAGGTGCAGCGACGATCGCTGTGTTTGAACAAGGGAATCTGACAGCCACATCAACGATTCAAATCGGCGGTGAGTATATCAGCAATGATATCTCGATAGGCCTTCGTACTCAGCTCGAAATCGCAGAGAAAATAAAGCTGAAATACGGTTGCGCATCGGTAGACGACTCAGCCCCCGATCAAATGTTTAAGGTTACACGAATGGGAAGCAATGTGGAAAAAGAGTTTTCGCAAGTTGATCTCGCGAATATTATTGAACCCCGCGTTGAAGAAATTTTCCAAATGATCCGTGCAGAAGTGCACCGTCTGGGATATGGCGATCTAGCTGGTGGGTATGTACTCACAGGCGGAACCGTTTGTATGCCAGGTGTACTCGCAATTGCACAAGCTCAACTCGCTACATCTGTTCGAATTGCCGTTCCTGATTTCATCGGAGTGCGTGATCCTTCTTACACGAGTGGTGTTGGCATCATTCAATTCGTTTCCAAGTACATGAAAAACCGGAATACCGCTTTCACCAAAAAAGTGGCATCCAAACCTGTAACAAAAAAATCCTCCGAGAGCTCTAAACCTGGTATTTTGGAACGTGTAAAAAGTTTTTTCAGTGAATTTATATAGTGAACGCAACGTTAGGGGGATATGACTCACATGTTTGAATTTGATATGGATATGGAACAGTTGGCTCAAATAAAGGTCATCGGTGTTGGTGGCGGTGGTAGTAATGCGGTAAATCGAATGATCGAGAACGGCGTTAAGGGCGTTGAGTTTATTACCGTTAACACGGATGCTCAAGCTTTACACCTTGCCAAATCGGTGCATAAATTGCAAATCGGGGACAAGCTGACGCGTGGTCTTGGCGCAGGCGCAAACCCGGATGTTGGGAAGAAAGCGGCAGAAGAGTCAAGGGAGATGATTCTGAACACGCTTCGCGGCGCAGACATGGTATTCGTTACTGCAGGAATGGGTGGCGGTACTGGAACTGGAGCGGCTCCCGTTATTGCTGAAATCGCAAAAGAAGTGGGCGCATTAACCGTTGGTGTTGTTACTCGCCCGTTTACATTTGAAGGTCGCAAACGTTCTTTACAAGCAGAGCAAGGGATTGCTGCATTGAAAGAAAAAGTGGATACGCTTATCATTATTCCTAATGATCGTCTCTTGGAAATCGTAGATAAGAAGACGCCTATGCTTGAAGCTTTCCGCGAAGCGGATAACGTACTTCGCCAAGGTGTTCAAGGGATCTCCGATTTGATCGCGGTTCCTGGTCTGATTAACTTGGACTTTGCCGATGTGAAGACAATCATGACAGAACGCGGCTCCGCCCTGATGGGAATCGGAGTGGCAACAGGTGAAAACCGCGCGGCTGAAGCAGCGAAAAAGGCGATTTCCTCGCCACTCTTGGAAACGTCGATCGAAGGTGCTCGCGGGGTGCTGATGAACATCACAGGCGGTGTGAACCTCAGCTTGTACGAAGTCAATGAAGCGGCGGATATCGTGGCATCAGCTTCCGATATTGAAGTGAACATGATTTTCGGAGCCGTTATTGATGATAAACTGAAAGACGAAATTCTGGTAACAGTCATTGCTACCGGTTTTGAGCATAGAGCATCACCGCTGGCTCAACCAATTAAGCGTCCGGTCAGCGGACATCAAGAGCAACCACAATCCTCGCCTTCCGTTTCTTCCGACCGATTGAACAACCTCAAACCTTTTGGCTCACAGCCGTCAAACGATCAATTGGATATTCCGACGTTCCTGCGCAATCGCGGGCGGAATAACGACAAATAATTACACAGAATGTGTAAAGAGACCGAAGTCCTACGTCATGTAGGGGCTTCGGTTTTTTGTTATTTTGAAGGCTTTTCTAGCTAGCTAAAGGCCGCGTCAACTGACAAAAAAAGTAGTAGCTTACTAGCAAGTTTAGACAGACTTTGAACTAGGATTGCCCTATACTGATTTAGAACCTTAAAGTTTCGTCAGGAAAATGGTTGAAAAAGCATCTATCATGGAGGTGAGGACATTGTGATCGTCTACGCGGATCTCATTTTCCTACTGAACTTTCTGATGGATGCGGCCATGCTGATCGTAACGGCCAAAACGCGGAAAATATCGTTCAAGTGGTGGAGAATCGTAGGTTCGTCGTTCTTAGGAGCCTCCTATGTCGTCATTATGTTCTTGCCGGTACCCGTGTTTCTTTTTACATTTTCTGTGAAATGTATGTTTTGTATAGGGATGATTATGACTGCTTTTGGGTTCGGGTCTTTACAAAATTTATTGAGAAACCTCGGAACGTTCCTCTTAGTAAATTTTGCTGTCGCTGGCGGGATGTTTGGTATCCATTACGTCCTCGCATCGTCCTCTGAGGTGATGAAAGGTATTGTATTCACCCAATCCGGTGTGGCCATGTTCCAATTCCAAATTGGCAGCGTGCTCTTTGTTCTTTTGTTACTTATTCCATTGCTCTGGTGGTTCAGGACCGTGCTGCAAAGCACGAAGCAACGTGAGGTGCTGACAGCCTACGTTGCGGAAGTTACGATTCATGTAGGAGATTACACGGCCTCCTGCAAAGGATTGATTGATACGGGAAATCAATTGTATGATCCACTAACGCGCACCCCTGTGATGGTCATGGAAGTGTCGGAATGGGGCGATGTCTTGCCTGTAGAGTGGCTGCAGCGGATTCGGTCAGCGGATGTTGACCAAATCATAAGCGGTTTGGGTGTAGAAGAGTTCGTTTGGCAGGACCGCTTGCGTCTAGTGCCTTATCGAGGCGTTAATCGGAACACCCAATTCATGCTGGCCATTAAACCGGATAAGGTGGTGATTACCCATAATAGTACGCAAATTGAAGCATCTAAGGTGCTTATCGGACTCGACGGTGGAAAGCTTTGCAGTGACGGATCCTATCAAGCGATTATTCATCCGGCATTAATATCTGCTGGTTAGCGCTTTCATTGCCCTGGCGAAGTCTGTTCTGATACGCAAAACTCAGCGTATGCTTACGAAGCAAGTTTTGCTAACGCAAAACTCAGTTTATGCTTACGAAGTAAGTTTTCCTACGGAAAACTCTTAGGAGGAAACTAACATGCTCTTGAAGTGGAAAATGCTTTTTCAACTAGCGTACTATCGAATTTTGATGCTCCTTGGCCTTAAGGGAGAAGAAATCTATTACATAGGTGGAAGCGAAGCTCTACCGCCACCGCTAACAAGAGAAGAAGAAGAATACTTATTGGAAAAATTACCGTCCGGGGATGCCGCTATTCGAGCGATGCTGATTGAACGCAACCTGCGATTGGTTGTTTATATAGCCAGGAAATTTGAGAATACAGGCATCAATATCGAAGATCTGGTTTCCATTGGCGCTATTGGCTTAATAAAAGCCGTTAATACGTTTGATCCAGAGAAGAAGATTAAACTTGCTACATACGCCTCCAGATGTATAGAGAACGAAATTCTAATGTACCTGCGGCGTAATAGTAAAATCCGTACGGAAGTATCTTTTGACGAACCGCTGAATATCGATTGGGATGGCAATGAGCTGCTATTGTCCGATGTGCTCGGAACAGAGAACGATACCATTTACCGTAACATTGAAGAACAAGTAGACCGTAAGCTGCTGCACAAAGCGTTGGATAAATTAAGTGAGCGTGAGCGAATTATTATGGAGCTGCGCTTTGGATTACAGGACGGCGAGGAAAAAACGCAAAAAGATGTTGCAGATCTACTCGGTATTTCGCAATCCTACATCTCCAGGCTGGAAAAGCGAATCATTAAAAGGCTTCGTAAGGAGTTTAATAAGATGGTGTAAGGTGAAAAGAGAGCTTGGGATGAGGTTGCGATCCCACCTCTCTTTTTTTTGTGAAAAATATTTTTGAGCTGGTGATATCGAAATTGTTCAGGCGTCACAGGGGGGAGCGAGTCGGAGGCCTTTTGTCAAGTGGCTGGACGGGGGGTTAAGCAGGAATAAATCACTCACTCAGGGGGATAATTAACATTAATGTTTCTCCTTGGGAGGTAATCACGGTGACCCGAAATAAAGTTGAGATATGTGGTGTTGATACCGCCAAACTGCCTGTTCTGACCAATGCTGAAATGCGCGAGCTGTTCGCTGATTTGCAGACCAAGCAGGAGCGAACGGCAAGAGAGAAATTGGTGAATGGGAACCTCAGATTGGTTCTAAGTGTGATCCAGAGGTTCAACAATCGCGGAGAGTATGTGGACGATCTCTTCCAAGTTGGCTGTATCGGTCTGATGAAAGCCATTGATAACTTTGATTTAAGCCAAAATGTCAAATTCTCAACCTATGCTGTACCGATGATTATAGGTGAGATACGCCGCTACTTACGTGACAACAACCCGATTCGCGTTTCTCGTTCCTTAAGAGATATTGCTTACAAAGCGCTGCAAGTCAGAGACAGCCTGACGAATGCGAACTCACGCGAACCTACGATTTATGAGATCTCCGAGGCGCTGAACGTGCCCAAAGAGGATGTCGTGTTTGCACTCGACGCTATTCAAGACCCGGTATCGTTATTTGAACCGATTTATCATGATGGCGGTGATCCGATTTATGTCATGGATCAAATCAGTGATGAAAGAAATAAGGACATGTCCTGGATTGAGGGAATCGCACTTCGTGAAGCGATGCGCAAGCTGAATGCGAGAGAGAAAATGATTCTCTCCATGCGCTTTTTTGAAGGAAAAACACAGATGGAGGTTGCTGATGAGATTGGCATTTCCCAAGCACAAGTATCGAGGCTTGAGAAATCAGCCATCTGCCAGATGCAGAAACACGTGAAATCGTAATTTCTATACATAAAGACCGGAGCAGCTGTGACAAGCTGTGACGGTCTTTTTTTGATATTCAGGACATTTTGCCCACACCGCACATATACTAGTACAAAATCAGTTAAAATCCTATGGATTCGTGGTGAATAGCCTCATGAAAATATCTGATTTCCAGACGAAAGATGTCATCAATATCGTGGACGGCAAAAAGCTCGGTCAAATCAGCGATCTGGAGCTTGATCTGCTGCAGGGACGGATCGAAGCGATTGTCGTGCCGAACCAAAGCCGATTCTTCGGATTGTTTGGTACCGGAACAGACGTCATCATACCATGGAAACATATTGTGAAAATCGGCGCAGACGTTGTGCTCGTGAAGCTTGAAGATGCTCGTCCGTATCGTCAAACCGATGAAAATGAAGGTGTCTATGAGTTCAACAGACAGTTCCGTAACTAACGTATGACACACGAATGTAGGCTGAATTCGCACAATCAGCCAAGAGACAATCGTGTGTCTTTTTGTTTTGTGCTAAAGTAGAGGTAGTATGAAAGCAAGGGAGTGGAATGATCGTGGAACCATTTGTGAAACAAGTTAGAGAGGGGCAGCCTGCACTCTTTACGATAGAAAGCTGGATGGACCAATTTGAAGAACTGACGGCAGGCTTTACGTCACGACATGGCGGAGTGAGCGAAGCGCCTTATTCAACGCTGAACTGTGGTCTGCATGTGCTGGATAATCCAGAGCACGTGATCAGGAACCGCGAACGGCTAGCTGAGGCAATCGGTCAGCCATTCGACGCTTTTACCTATGCGGAGCAGGTGCATGGCAATGAGGTGACGGTTGTGTCGCTTCAGGAGAAAGGGATAGGGAGAACGTCGAGGGAGTCAGCCATTCAAGCGAAGGACGGCTTTATTACGAAGGAGAAGGGAATTGTACTCTGTGCGCAGTTTGCAGACTGTGTACCGCTGTTTTTCTACGATCCTGTACAGCACGTTGTGGGACTCTCTCATGCCGGGTGGAAAGGGACCGTGCTAAACATTTCCATGGCTACAATATCCTTAATGACACATACTTTTGGTAGTCAGCCTAAGGACATCAGGGCAGCCATCGGACCTTCCATTGGTGTTTGCTGTTATGAGGTGGACGATACCGTTGCAACACGTGTTTATGCTGTGCTGGAAGAGATGAATGCAACGCCGGATGAAAGTCTTACAGTGATTACCGGCAAGGACAACGGCAAGTACATGCTGAATTTGCAAGAACTGAACCGAAAATTGTTGGTACAAGCAGGAATTTTGTCGTCCCATATCGAAGTAACTCAGTTATGTACGAGTTGCCGCTCAGATGATTTTTTTTCTCATCGCAAAGAGGGCGGATCAACAGGTAGAATGGTTGCTTGGATTGGTCTTCGGTAAGGAGAAACAAGCAGGCAACGTTTGAAAATTGAGGTGTTTACATATATGACTTTACTAGCGCGTAAAGAAGAAGTTGAAGCTCGTGTTGCCGCAGCTTGCCAGCGGTCAGGACGAAATGAGAATGAGATCAAGATTATTGCTGTGACCAAATATGTGTCCTTGGAGACGACCCGAAGCGTACTGGATACAGGATTGCTGCATATCGGTGAAAATCGTTGGCAGGATGTGAAGCCTAAGTGGGAAGCTCTGCATGATCGAGGAACGTGGCATTTCATAGGCCATTTGCAGACGAACAAGGTGAAGGATGTCATTGGCAAATTCGCTTACATTCATTCGCTCGACCGGATGTCGCTCGCCAAAGAGCTGGACAAGCAGGCTGCGGCGCTGGGTATGAAAGTGAATTGTTTGCTGCAAGTGAACATATCCGGAGAAGAATCCAAGTATGGCATGGACCCCGAGCATTTCTTCGAATTTGCTGAAGAAGTCAGCAAACTGCAGCATATACATATCTCCGGTTTAATGACGATGGCGCCTTATGAGATGGAAGCCGATGCGACTAGACCTGTCTTTCGCGGTTTGAGAGAACTGAGAGACCGGTTGAATGAGCGCAACCTCTTCCCCTATGACATCAAAGAACTATCGATGGGAATGTCCGGGGATTTTGAAGTGGCGATTGAAGAGGGAGCTACATGGGTGCGATTGGGTACTGTTCTGGTTGGAAAAGAAGCATAAAGGTTATAAAGGATTGAAGAAGCGGATAGGAGGGAATTATAATGGGAGTTTATAACCGTTTTATGAATTTTCTTGGATTACAAGAAGAGGAAGAAGTTGTGGAGCGTGAGCGAATCGTGGAAACAACGGAAGAACCTGAAACCAATCCCTATGAATTGCGTAATAAAAATAAGGCGAATGTCGTCAGCATTCACTCTCAGAAGAACGCGCGTGTCGTGCTGAGCGAGCCTAGAACGTACGAAGAAACGCAAGACATCGCGGATCATCTTCGTTCTCGAAGAGCGGTGGTCGTCAATCTACAGCGAGTTCGCGGTGATTTAGCCATACGCATCGTAGATTTTTTGAGCGGAACAGTATATGCTTTGAATGGGTCTATATCCAAACTGGGACCGAATATCTTCCTTTGCACACCTGATACAGTTGATATTCATGGCCACATCTCAGAGATGATGGGTGAGGAATAGGCGCATATCCTAACACAGAGGTGGATGCGTACGTGGATTACGTTCACTATTATCTTAGTATTTTGATGGAAATTTATTATTTCATGATTATCGGTTACTTAATTCTTTCCTGGTTTCCGAATGCACGCGACAGCTTTGTCGGTGGTCTGCTGGGGAAATTAGTTGAACCGTACTTAAGTCCTTTCCGAAAAATAATTCCAAGCATCGGGTTCATCGACTTGTCGCCAATCGTTGCCCTTATCGCTTTGCGATTTGTGGTCATGGGGATTATTGCCGTTCTAGATTTCATTGTAGGGATGTTTTAAAATTGTCTAAAGAACTCTATAGTCATTTTCATTCAGACGAACATTACTTTGTAGATAAAGCCTGGGATTGGGTGGAGCGGGCGGCACAGAACCACGCCGTGAAGCTGACTGATTTTCTGGATCCCAGACAAGCTTTCATTCTGACCTCACTCGTGAATCGGCATCCGGATGTGCACTGCCGGTTCGACGGAGGCTATCCGGATGCGGAACGCAGAAGGGCGCTAGTCGCCCCTGACTACCGGACTTTGGATGAAGAAGATATGGAGATGGCAGTTCTCTCCGTTTCATCTGGGGACGGTAAATTTCTAACATTAGAACATGGGGATTACATGGGCGCCATTCTTGGACTCGGCATGAAGCGAGACAAGGTTGGCGATATTCATGTTATAGAGGGTGGCTGCCATTGCCTGGTTACCCGGGATGCAGCCGATTATTTGCACTTGAACCTGTCACAAGTTCACAGAGTGCATGTTCAGACAGAGCTGCTGCCACTGAATAAGCTGGAGCTAGCTGCTGTGAACCTGGACGAGCTGACGTTATCCGTTGCCTCCATGCGGATGGACGGTATTGTAAGCGATGTATTCAGGCTTAGCCGTGCTAAAGTGCTGATACCTATTCAAGCTGGGCGCTGCCGCGTCAACTGGAAGCCGGAAGAAGATCCGAGCAAGCCGCTGAAAGAGGGCGACATGGTTTCTATGCAAGGGTTCGGCAGATTCAAGGTGCTTGAAGTCGAAGGCGTAACGAAAAAAGGTAGGATTCGTGTGAAGATCGGCAAGTTTGCGTGAGCGTGGATAATTTATCCACGAACCATGCAGGAATTGCTAATTTTCTGTCGAACTGATTCAGTATAGATGTGCGTATTGCCGTGCAAAGCTGTGCAAAACGCAAAGGAGGGGCACTGATGCCATTAACACCGTTAGATATACATAATAAGGAATTTTCCCGTTCTTTTCGCGGATACGATGAAGATCAAGTCAATGAATTCCTCGATCAAGTTATTAAAGATTACGAGGCATTGATTCGTGAGAATAAAGACTTAGCTAATCAAACGGTGGCCCTGCAGGAGCGTCTGGATCATTTCACGAACATCGAAGACTCGTTGAGCAAAACCATCATTGTTGCCCAGGAAGCAGCGGATGAAGTTAGAAATAACGCCAAGAAAGAAGCACAGCTGATCTTGAAAGAAGCTGAGAAGAACGCAGACCGGATTATTAACGAATCGTTGACACGTTCACGTAAGGTAGCTCTCGAGATTGAAGAACTGAAGAAACAAGCGTCGATTTACCGCACGCGTTTCCGGACGCTGCTGGAAGCTCAGCTGGAGCTTTTAAACAATGAAGGCTGGCAGAGCATGCAGTTCGATCAAAAAGAAGAAGCCTAGGATGGCGGCTGCCAGGCAGCTGTCATATTGACTATGTCTAGTGAATTCGGTATACTCCTGTTATTAGTATCTCAGTAAAGCTATGACTGGAACGAGTAGGTCGCCTAAGCAGTGTCAGCGAATTAGGGTATTGGTGTGAGCCTAATCTCTGTTGCGTACCGAATATCCCCCAGGAGCGTCTCTTGAATCAAGTAGAGAGAACCGGGTCATGCCGTTATACATGATCGAGTGAATGAGTGAGGAATTGTACGCGTTTAGCGCGTATGTTCGGTGGCTCATTAACGAGGGTGGTACCGCGAGTAGAGTTTCTCGTCCCTTTTAGGGGATGAGAGGCTTTTTTTGTTTTTTTGGATGATAAAATGTATGAAGGTAAGAATGGAGTGGTTGAGTTGGATTATGGCAAAACATTAAACTTATTACAAACCGATTTTCCGATGAGAGGGAATTTACCTCAAGCGGAACCTAAAATTCAAGAACATTGGGATGCTGAAGACATCTATGCCAAAGTGCAGGAGAGTCGCAAAGGCAGAGAAAAATTTATTTTGCATGATGGACCTCCATACGCGAATGGGGACATTCATATTGGACATGCCCTTAACAAAGTATTGAAAGATGTGATTGTTCGTTTTAAAACGCTGCAAGGATATGACGCTCCTTACGTGCCAGGCTGGGATACACATGGCTTGCCGATCGAGCAGGTGATTACGAACAGCGGGAAAGTCGACCGCAAGAAAATGACGGTCCCTGAATTCCGTGAATATTGCAAAGAATACGCGCTGCAATCCGTTGAGAAACAGAAGAGCCAATTCAAACGTCTAGGTATTCGAGGCGACTGGAAGAATCCATATATCACTTTACTGCCGGAATATGAAGCGGGACAAATCCGTGTATTCGGCAAAATGGTGCAAAAGGGTTACGTCTATAAAGGGTTGAAGCCTGTTTACTGGTCTCCGTCTTCTGAAAGCGCGCTAGCTGAAGCGGAAATCGAATACAAAGAAAAAACGTCCTCCTCCATCTATGTGGCATTCCCGGTTAAAGACGGAAAAGGTAAGCTTCCTCAAGACGCAGCAATCGTCATTTGGACGACTACAGCTTGGACGCTGCCGGCCAACTTGGGAATCTCTCTGCACCCGGAATTTGATTATGCTGTGGTGCAAGCGAATGGGAAGAAGTATGTGCTTGCGAAAGGCTTGCTGGAAGCAGCAGCCAAAGAAATCGGTTGGAGCGATTATGAAGTCTTGTCGACTGTGAAAGGCCAAGAGTTGGAGTACGTGACTTGCCAGCATCCTTTCTATGATCGCGAATCGCTTGTTATGGTTGGCGAGCATGTTACGCTTGAAGCCGGTACAGGTTGTGTACATACGGCTCCAGGTCACGGGGAAGATGACTTTGCAATCGGTCAACGCTATAACCTTGGGGTCCTTTGTCCAGTGGACGACCAGGGTCATTTTACAGCGGAGGCTCCTGGCTTTGAAGGCATGTTCTATGAAAAAGGCGGCAAGCTGATCATTGAGAAGCTGCAGGAATCAGGCTTATTGTTAAAAGCAGGGGAAATTCAGCATCAATATGCGCATGACTGGCGTACGAAGAAACCGGTTATTTATCGTGCTACGGAGCAATGGTTCGCTTCGATTGATAAATTCAGACAAGAGATGTTGGATGAAATCAAGAAAGTGAAATGGACGCCAGAGTGGGGAGAATTGCGCCTGCACAACATGATCGCCGATCGTGGAGACTGGTGTATTTCGAGACAACGTTCATGGGGCGTACCAATTCCAATCTTCTATTGCCGCAGCTGTAATGAACCGCTCGTCAATGAACAAACGATTGAACACGTGGCTCAGCTATTCGAGCAAGAAGGATCGAACGCTTGGTTTATTAAAGAAGAGAAGGACCTGCTTCCTGCGGGAACTTGTTGCTCGAAATGCGGTCATGGCGAATTCCGCAAAGAAACAGACATCATGGATGTTTGGTTTGATTCCGGTTCCAGCCATGTAGCCGTGCTTGAGGCCCGTCCTGAGCTTCAGTGGCCGGCAGATTTGTACCTGGAAGGTTCTGACCAATACCGTGGTTGGTTTAACTCTTCCTTGATTACAGGTGTTGCGACGAAAGAGCAATCTCCTTACAAAGGCATTCTAAGTCACGGTTTCACACTGGACGGAGAAGGGCGTAAGATGTCCAAGTCCATTGGGAACACGATTGATCCTAATGTGGTTTGTGGCAAGCTAGGAGCTGACATTCTGCGTCTATGGGTATCCTCTGTAGATTACCAATCAGACCACCGGATTTCGGACAATATTTTGAATCAAACGACGGAAGTTTATCGCAAAATCCGTAACACGATGCGTTTCTTGCTCGGGAACCTGAGTCACTTCAATCCAGAGACAGATCGCGTAGCTGTTGAAAATTTGTCAGAGCTTGACCGTTATGCATTGATCCGTCTGAACCGGATGATTGATAAGGTTATAAAAGCCTACGATGCTTATGAATTCAACATTGTGTATCAAACGATTCATCATTTCTGTGCGGTTGAGATGAGCTCGTTCTACTTGGATATTATCAAGGATCGCTTATATGCCAACGCACCGCAAGATCCAGCACGGAAAGCTTCGCAAACAGTGTTATATGATTCATTAGTCGCTGTGACTAAGCTAATTTCGCCAATTTTGGCTCATACAGCTGATGAAGTGTGGAAGTACATCCCTGGCGTAACATTAAGCAGTGTTCAGTTGGCTGAGCTGCCGGAAGTGGATTCGAGCTTGTACAATGTGGAATTGGAAAATAAATGGAACAGCTTCCTCGACATTCGCGATGAAGTGCTGAAAGCGTTGGAAGAAGCGCGTAAAGAGAAAGTCATCGGTAACTCCTTAGGGGCTGCTGTGCACCTGTATCCGAACGAAGCGACTTTTGCTCTGCTTAGCCAGCTTGAACAGCTAGATCAATTATTCATCGTGTCCGCTGTAACTGTCCATCAGCCAGGTACAAGTGCACCTGAAGGGGCTCATCAAACGAAGGATTTGGCTATTGCTATTGAAGTAGCGAACGGTGAGAAGTGCGAGCGCTGCTGGATAGTGACTCCAGAGGTTGGGCAAAGTAAAGAACATCCAACGCTATGCGTCAGATGTAATGACGTGGTTACTGCTCATTACCACGAGTAAGAAAGGAGCAAACGAGCTTGCGCTATTATAGCGAAGCTCGTTTGTCCTGTTTATGTTAGAGCGGCTCGTCATCAAGGGAGCGGTTCTCCGGCTCAAGAAAAGGGTCGCCTTCCTCGCTGTGCATATAATCCCGGTAAGCTTTGCTGCGGACTATGGTGACATGCTCACCATATAAGTCTGTGGCTACGAAGCTTTCGAAAGATTCAACATAGCCGACATTTTCATCAGCTTCAATGTACATTTCGTTGTAATTTTCAACGTTTGGGTCTTCTGCGAATGCAGGTGTATTGGATGTGCCCCAGCTTTCAACGATTTGCCAAGCGTCCTCACCATCAAATTCGGTTTCGTCATTACGCTCGTCAAAGCTTGTTCGGCCAAATGGCGGATAAAGCACTTGCTCTTCAACTGGTCTTCTGATGGACTGTTCAGGATCAGGCACATGTTCTTTGCAGTAGAGCGTGGTTGGAATGGCTTGCAATCGTTCAAAAGAAATCGGGCTATGGCAGAAGATACATTGGCCATAATCGCCTTTTTCCATATGTGCTAAAGCTTCATCAACTTGCCTCAAATGAAACTCAGCATGCTCATTGAGCGAGATATCTTTTTCACGTTCGAAGATTTCAGAGGCCACGTCAGCAGGATGATTATCGTACATGGAGAGCTCACCTGTGCTGTCTTTGAATGAGTTTGACAGGCCAAAATGATCGTTCGTGGCAAAATGTTTTTCAAGACCCAGCTTTTCCTCCAATAATTGCAGGTATAATTGATTTGATTGCTCCTCGGTTAGATGGCTCATAGGTCGTACAGCTCCCTTCTTACAGCTGATCCTTACCGTTATAATGCCGAGCAGCCGCGTTTTTTAGTGAGGTAATTCCTTGAAATTAAGGTACCCTTCTTGCTTACGGATAGATGTGAATGTTTATGAAGTGGGTTTTTGCAGAGGCAAAGCTCTTAGGAGGAAAAGAAATGAAATATATGAAGTATTATTTCTATGCGTTAATCGTATTTATTTTGGATCAAGTGTCCAAATGGTTCATCGTAAAAAGGATACCACTCGGCGAAGAAAGATCTGTCATTGGTGAGTTTTTCATGATCACTTCCCATAGAAACCGGGGAGCCGCATTCGGCATTTTACAAAACCAACGATGGTTTTTCATTATCATTACGACTTTTGTGTTGATCGGTATCATTTGGTATATGCGCCGGACAATTCGTGACGGTAAAACGTTGTTGACATGCGCGCTTAGCTTACTCCTCGGAGGAGCTATCGGAAACTTTGTAGACCGCGCATTATTTGGAGAAGTCGTGGATTTCCTGCAGGTGACTTTTGATTTCAGCTTGTTCGGTAAGGACATTTATTACATTTATCCGATTTTCAATATCGCTGATTCCGCCATCGTGATCGGGGTTATCCTCATTTTCTTAGATTCAATTCTTGCGTGGAGAAAAGAGAAAAAAGGAGCGGCTCATGAACACAAATCAGACCTCGTCTGAAATGGCATCTCAAGATGTTATCGAATGGACAGTTGATAAAGAGTATGCGGGTGAACGGATCGATAAATTCATCACCGAAGCGTTGGAAGAAGATGTGTCCAGAACCTTGGTGCAGCAATGGGTCAAAGACGGGCATGTTAAGGTAAATGAGAAAACGATCAAACCGAACTATAAGCTCTCGCAACAGGATGCGATTTCGCTGCAAATCCCTGATCCGCAAGGTGTCGAGCTGCTGGCTGAAGACATTCCGCTTCATGTGGTTTACGAAGATGCGGATGTCATCGTCATCAACAAGCAGCGCGGGCTCGTTGTACATCCTGCGCCAGGGCATTATTCAGGCACGTTAGTGAATGCCTTGATGCATCATTGCAAGGATCTTTCCGGAATCAACGGCGAGCTGCGTCCCGGCATTGTACACCGCATCGATAAGGACACATCCGGCTTGATTATGTCTGCTAAGAATGACAAGGCGCATGCGAGTCTGGCTGAGCAATTGAAGGCACATACCGTTAATCGCAAATATATCGCGTTGGTCCACGGACATCTTCAGCATGATCAAGGCACGATTGATGCGCCGATCGGGCGCGATTCCCATGATCGCAAGATGTACACGGTGACGGAGAAAAACAGCAAGCATGCGGTGACGCATTTCGTCGTGCTGGAACGTTTCGGCGATTTCACTTTAGTGGAACTCAAGCTCGAAACAGGGCGAACGCACCAAATTCGCGTGCACATGAAGTTTATTGGACATCCCTTAGTCGGAGATCCGATGTACGGCAAGAGCAAAGGGATGTTAATGGATGGTCAAGCGCTCCATGCCGCAGTGCTAGGGTTTGAGCATCCTCGGACAGGGGAATGGCTGCAGTTCGAAGCGCCGATTCCATCGGACATGGAACAGCTGCTGCAAACAATACGAACATCCTAGGGTTCATCTGATGGGGAGAGGAGCGAATCATATGGAGCATTTAATTAATCCACAGGTAAAAGCCATTCAGATTTCGGGTATTCGTAAAATCTCCAATCTGGTCAGCACCATTCCGGGTGCACTGACACTTACGATCGGACAACCAGATTTCCCTACGCCGCGGCATATTATTGAAGCGGGACAGAGGGCGCTGGACGAAAATAAAACCGTCTATACGCAAAATCCGGGCTTACTTGAGCTTAGACAAGCGGTATCTCACTTTGTGAAAGTGAAATATGGCCAAACCTACCGTGCAGCAGACGAAATCATCGTGACTGCCGGCGCAAGCCAAGCGGTAGATATCACGCTGCGTACCATTCTTACGCCGGGTGCGGAAGTCATCTTGCCGGCTCCGATTTATCCGGGGTACGAGCCTTTGATACGACTTGCCGGCGGGGTTCCAGTTTATGTAGACACCAGAAAAAACGGCTTGAAATTAACAGCCGAACTGTTAGCGCCATACTTAACTGACAAAACGCGCTGCGTGATCTTATGTTATCCGTCCAATCCAACAGGCCAAGTGCTATCAAAGCAAGAATTGAACGACCTGGCACAGCTATTGGAAGACCGTGAATTATTCATTTTATCCGATGAAATATACAGCGAGCTTGTATATGGCGAAACGCATCAATCCATTGCAACGATTGGCAGCCTGCGAGAAAAAACGATCGTCATCAATGGATTGTCCAAATCTCATGCCATGACAGGATGGCGGATTGGCTTCACCTTGGCGCCGGCTAACATAACCGAGCATATGGTCAAGGTACACCAATATAATGTCACCTGTGCCAGCTCCGTAAGCCAGTACGCGGCTTTGGAAGCATTGACAGCAGGGATCGACGATGCGCTCCCTATGCGCGAAGAATATGAAGCTCGCCGAGATTACGTCTTTAATCGTTTGCTGGCCATGGGCTTTGAACTGGAGAAGCCGGACGGGGCGTTCTATTTGTTCCCGTCCATCGCCAAATTCGGATTATCCTCTCAAGAGTTCACGATGAGACTGCTTCAAGAAGAGCATGTCGCGGTCGTGCCTGGGGATGCTTTTACCTCCTACGGCGAAGGTTTCATCCGTATTTCCTATGCGTATTCGCAGGAAGTACTGGAAGAGTCGCTGAATCGTGTGGAACGTTTTATCAGCAAATTGTAAGATGCAAAAAACCTCCAAAGCCGAAGGGCTTGGAGGTTTTTTTGCATCCATTTATTGAGATTTAAAATGGAAGTAAGCAGTAATGGTGTTAATAGCAACATCAATTGCCCGTTCATCCGGGTCAAGTTTGGCATTGTGCAGTCCGTGAGGAGTGTCTACCCCTAACCAGAACATGAAGCCGGGAATTTGCTCCAAAAAGTAGCCGAAGTCTTCGCCGGTCATAGCTTCCGTACATTCTACAAGCTGAACTTGATCGGTTGTTCGCAGCCACGCCATGAACTCCGCAGTCAATGCAGGATCGTTAAAAACTTGACGGTAGTTTGAGCCGTAATCGATCGTTACCTTGCATTCAAAAGAGCTTTCGATGCCAGCAGCGATGGCTTCAATCCGTTTCTTGATCTTGTCCATTGAACCAGCGGAAAGCGTGCGAATCGTGCCTTCCAGGCGCCCTTTTTCGGCAATGATGTTCTGTTTGGTGCCAGCCTCCATTTTGCCGATGGTCACGACAGCCGAATCCAGCGGATTCACATTACGGGAAACGATGGTTTGCAGTTGGCCAACCATTTGCGTCGCCGCGATAATCATATCATTCGCTTGATGCGGGTAAGCGGCGTGTCCACCTTTACCTAGAAGGTCGATGAACAACTCAGAAGTGTTGGCGAACAAGATCTCAGGCCGTGTGGCAATGGTGCCAACCGGGTACTCAGGTGCGATATGGAGGGCAACCATTTGATCCGGCATCCAGTCCTGCAGTTCTTCCGATGCAAGCATGGGCAGTGCGCCCCCAGGTCCTTCTTCGGCCGGCTGGAACAGGACAACAAGATCATCCTTCATAGGCTGGTTAACAAAATGGGTGATCACGCCCATCCCGATTGACATGTGAAAATCATGACCGCAGGCATGCATATACCCAGGATGCTGCGATGGAAACGGAAGTGTAGTTTCTTCCGTAATCGGCAGCCCGTCCATATCCGCGCGATAGCCAAAACGTTTGGTCGGATTTGTTCCTTTGATATAAACCAAAATGCCTGTCTGCCAAGTCCGGATGCTGATTCGATTCTGAGGCAGCTTAGCAAGTTCGTCTAAGAGCAGCTTTTGCGTCTTGAACTCTTCAAAGCCCGGCTCCGGAATTTGGTGAAGCTGACGACGCAATGCGATGAAAGGGCTAGACATAGGTGTTCCTCCAGATGATCTTACAGGGTACGCAGATCTTGTAAGATTTCTGTTTTGGATTTTGTTTTATCGTCAACTTTCTTGATTACACGAGCAGGAGCGCCTGCAACAACCGTGTACTCTTCAACATCTTGTGTAACGATAGCGCCAGCGGCTACTACGGAACCTTTACCAATGCGAACGCCTTCCAAGATTACAGCATTAGCACCTACAAGTACGTCATCTTCAATAACGCATGGTTGTGCAGAAGGAGGCTCAATAACGCCGGCAACAACTGCACCAGCACCGATGTGACACATTTTACCGATTTGCGCTCTGCCGCCGAGAACAGCGTTCATATCGATCATTGTGCCGTCGCCTACGGACGCACCGATGTTAATAAGAGCGCCCATCATGATAACCGCGTTGTCTCCGATATGTACTTTATCGCGAATAACCGCGCCTGGCTCGATACGAGCGTTGATTCCTTTCAGGTCAAGCATAGGAATTGCGGAATTACGGCGGTCTGATTCAACCACATAATCAACGATTTGCTCTTTGTTGGCTTCAAGCACAGGGGAGATTTCGCTCCACTCGCCAAATACGACGCCGCTGCCGCCGGAAATGAAGGATTGGCTGCCTTCTCCGAATTCAATACCTTCAAGGTTTCCTTTTACATATACTTTAACGGGAGTTTTTTTCTTGCTTTCTTTAATAAACTGGATGATTTCTAACGTATTCATTTCGCTCATGGTGACATCTCCTTAAATTAAATTGACTCTCCTATATTATCAGATAGGGGGCGACGTGAAAAGGACTGCGTAACGAGTCGAAACAACTCGAATGCGCAGTCCATCGATTATGAGATCGCTTTTGAAGCAAATTGGCTGTTATACAGGTCGGCATAGAAGCCATTTTGAGCTAAAAGCTGCTCATGTGTTCCTTGTTCAATAACCGTTCCATGATTCATCACCAGAATGAGATCGGCGTCACGGATGGTAGATAAGCGATGGGCGATAACAAAGCTCGTGCGGTTCTCCATCAAATTGTTCATCGCCCTCTGAATGGAGACTTCCGTGCGAGTATCTACGGAGCTGGTCGCCTCATCCAGAATCAAAATCGCAGGATCCGCTAATATCGCTCTAGCAATGGTCAGCAGCTGCTTTTGGCCATGGGAAAGATTGGAAGCTTCTTCATTTAAAATGGTGTTATATCCATCCGGCAGCGTTCGAATGAAATGATCGGCGTACGCCGCGCGAGCCGCATTCACGATCTCTTCCTCGGATGCGCCGTCTCGTCCGTAAGCAATGTTCTCCCGAATCGTGCCGTTGAACAGCCACGTGTCTTGGAGGACCATACCGAACAGTCCGCGAAGGTGGCTGCGAGTCATTTTACGGGAATCAACGCCGTCGATGGAGATCGTTCCGCCTTTTAACTCATAGAAGCGCATGAGCAGGTTAACAATAGTTGTTTTCCCAGCACCCGTCGGGCCGACGATGGCGACCGTTTGACCTGGCTCGACTTCGATGTTCATCTGCTCAATAAGCGGCTCATCCGTTTTATAGGAGAAAGCGACCTCGTTGAACTGGACGTGCCCGCGCACCTGCGTAACGGACTTGTTTGCGGTATCCTCCAACACCTCTTCAGGCTCATCCAGCAGCTCGAAGATACGTTCCGCGGCTGCGATGGTGGACTGAATAACGTTTGCGATATTAGCTACCTGTGTGATAGGCATCCCGAATTGCCCGGAGTACTGGATGAAGGCCAAAATATCACCAATTTTGATCGTGCTTTGTGTCACCATGATACCGCCAATGACACTGACGAGCACATATCCGATATTTCCGATAAATGACATGAGGGGAAAGATCATCCCGGAAATAAATTGCGCCTTCCAGCCGGAGTGATACAATCGGTCATTGATTTCATTGAATTTCTCGATAGAGTGGCGTTCACGCCCGAATGCTTTAACAATCGTATGTCCCGTATACATTTCCTCGACGTGGCCATTGAGCTCGCCAAGTGTTTTTTGCTGGCCTTTGAAATATTTCTGCGAGCGGGAAGCAATCATTTTCGTTGCCAAAATGCTTAAAGGCAGCGTGATGATGGTTACCAAAGTCAATAGGGGACTAATCGTAAGCATCATAATGATAATCCCGAGCAGCGTGACGATGGATGTAATGAGCTGAGTTAAACTTTGCTGCATGGTGGAAGAGATCGTATCGACATCATTGGTTGCGCGACTCATCGTATCTCCATGACTACGGGAATCAAAGAAAGAAAGTGGAACCCGAGTCAGCTTGTCGCTAATATCCTTGCGGAGATTAAACACAATTTTCTGTGTGACGCCAACCATGATTCTTTGCTGGATAAAAGTTAAAACAGAGCTGAATACATAAAGTGCAGCTAGTATCAAAACAATTTGCAGCAGCGCATCAAAGTCAATTTTCGCACCAGGCACACCTTTGAGTTTAGCCATGGAGCCTTCATACAGCTTTGTCGTTGCATTCCCCATAAGTTTGGGACTAATAATGCTGAAAACCGTACTGAGCACGGCTGCTATAAAAACAGAAATGATAGATACCCGGAAAGGCTTCATATAGCCGGACAGCCGACGCAAGGTACCCTTGAAATCCTTCGCTTTCTGAACTGGCATGCCCATCGCACCCATACCGCCTCGGCCAAAATGAGCTGGATTCACACCTTGGGAGGGAGGACGCTGCCCGTTTCTTGGTTGATCACTCATGCAATTTCCTCCTCTGACAGCTGGGAAGCCACGATTTCTTGATAAACACTGCAGGTGCTCATCAGCTCGGCATGTGTGCCGATCCCGGCAATACGTCCGTCTTCTAGCACGATAATCCGGTTGGCATCCATGATGGTGCTGACTCGCTGAGCTACGATGATTTTCGTCGCTTGCGCGGTTTCAGCTTTAAGTGCCGCCCGCAGCTTCGCGTCCGTTTTGAAATCAAGGGCAGAGAAGCTGTCATCGAAGACGTAGATTTCCGGTTTGCGAGCGAGGGCTCGGGCAATGGCTAACCGCTGCTTTTGACCGCCGGATAAATTAGTGCCTCCCTGAGCCAGGATGGATTGATAGCCGTCTTTCAATTCAGCAATGAAATCTGCGGCCTGCGCCGTCTGCGCAGCCTGTTGGATCTCGTCTTCCGTTGCAGACTCACGTCCGAACCGGATATTGTCGGCAACCGTACCGGAGAAGAGCGCCGCTTTTTGTGGAACATATCCAATTTGTTGTCTCAGGCTATCTATTTGTAAGGTGGGTAAGGGATGGCCGTCAATCGTAATGCTGCCTTCATTAACATCATAAAAGCGCAGCAGCAAATTGATCAGCGTTGTTTTGCCGGAACCCGTACCGCCAATAATGGCTGTTATCTCACCCGGCTCTGCGCGGAATGAAATATCACGGATGGCAGGCTGCTCGGCACCCGGGTAGCTGAAAGTCACATGTTTGAATTCAATCGCTGCCTGATCGGAAGGAAGGGCCTGTGCCTCTTTGGTATTTTGTATCGTAGAGGTCAAAGCCAGAACTTCATTAATACGCCCGGAAGAGGCGGATGCTCTAGGGATCATCATGAAAATCATCGTCATCATGAACATCGAAAACATAATTTGCATTGCATATTGAATGAAAGCCATCAAATCGCCAATTTGCATCTGTTGGCTATCAATGCGTATTCCCCCATACCAAAGGATCACGACAATCCCCAAATTAAAAACCAGCATCATGATTGGCATCATCGTCGCCATGATCGTGTTCACTTTGATGGCCGTTTGGGTGTAATCCATATTCGCTTTTTCAAACTTCGTCTGTTCATGACCGGAACGGTTAAAAGCGCGAATGACTCGGATACCGGTCAAATTCTCGCGAAGTACGAGATTGATGGCATCTATTTTGACTTGCAGTACCTTAAATAGAGGAAGCCCTTTGGACATGATGCCTATGATGGCTAATGCGAGAATCGGAATGACGGCTATGAGGACAATAGCCAGATGGGCATCCTTGTAGGTTGCCATGATTACACCGCCGATCAGCATTGTCGGCGCACCGATGAACATCCGCATCATAACGATCACTTGCTGTACTTGTGCGATGTCATTGGTAGTTCGTGTAATCAGCGAGGAGGTGCCGACCTTGTCAAACTCATTTAAGGAAAAGCTCTCGATATGGCTAAAAAGCTTGCGGCGCAAATCCCTGCCGAATCCAGTAGCTGTCCGTGCCAGCAAATAGCTGGCGACCATAACGCAAACCATCGCGCCCATAGCTACCAAAAGCATGTAGGCCCCATAACGGAGAATATAGGCAACATCCCCATGCAAGACTCCGACATCGACGATGTCCGAGAGCAAAGTGGGGAGATACAGTTGAGACAATGACTGAAGAAGCATTAAGGCGATGATGGCAACAACTGAAACTTTGTACGGATTCAAAAGTCTAAACAGTTTGAACAAATGTTTTCCTCCTTAGGGAATTGTGAGTAATGCCATAGTGGATTTTGATATGTAAATTATAACACATGATAAAAATTCTGTTCAAAAATTCAACGCGATTCATATTGACTTATCTTGTCGAAAGTGGCATAATGCTTTTAATTACATATGTACCTTTAAAAACAGTCCAGAGAGGCTGGCAAGGTAGTCGATAAGAAAAGACGGGATAAATTGAATCGTGAATTCAGTTTATGAACAAGCTTGGGGATGTGCGCATCCTTATGCCCCGCTCTGTATCTTTATGCACGCTAACTCCTTGCCAATGAATGGGCAAGGAGTTTTTTGGTGTGTTTTAACCTGGCCAAAACTCAGCTAATGCTTACGATGCCAGTTTTCCTACGGAAAACACAGCTAATGCTTACGATGCCAGTTTTGCTAAAGCAAAACTCTCAGGAGGCGAATCAAATGAACGAAGCAACCGAGCACACGATTATAGACGAAATGGGAATTCGTCGTGCTCTTACGCGGATTGCACATGAGATACTTGAAAAGAATAAAGGGGTAGAAAATTGTACCCTAATTGGGATTCGGACACGAGGCATTTATTTAGCGAAGCGAGTCGCTGAGAGAATCATGGAAATCGAAGGCGTGCCGGTTCCTGTCGGTGAGATTGATATCACTTCGTATCGAGACGACCGCGTCAAAGTGAAATCAGCCCTGAACGTCCAAGAAGGCGGCCGCATCCAAATTCAAGACCGGAAAATCATTCTGTTCGACGATGTCCTGTTTACGGGACGCACCGTGCGGGCAGCGATGGACGCCTTGATCGATTTAGGCAGGCCGCAAATGATTCAGTTGGCCGTGCTAGTGGACAGAGGGCATCGCGAACTGCCGATTCGCCCGGATTACGTAGGAAAGAACGTGCCTACCTCCAAAAGTGAAAGCATTGAAGTGCTGCTAACGGAAATCGACGACAAAGACGGCGTCATTATACTTCAACAGAGGGGGAAACAGGAGTGAGCATGGTGAGTACACAAACCAAACATTTTCTAGGACTAAAAGGAGTTAGCGCAGATGAGATCATAAGCATCCTTGATCGCGCGGCTTATTGGGAGCAGAGTCCTGCGAAAGTGACTAATCAATTTAACGGCAAATTCGTTTCCAACTTGTTTTTTGAAAATAGCACAAGAACCCGCTTTTCCTTCGAACTGGCGCAAAAGCGTCTAGGCGCAGATGTTCTGAACTTCTCAGCAGCGGAGTCCAGTGTACAGAAAGGCGAGTCCATCTACGACACAGTCCGTACGCTGGAGTCGATGGGGATCGACGCAGGCGTCATCCGCTTAAAGCCGAACGGCGTGCTCCAGGAGCTGGCGGAGAAAATCAAAATCCCGCTGATTAATGCGGGCGACGGCAACAACGAGCATCCAACGCAAGCGCTGCTCGACTTCTACACGATGCGCAAGCAGTTCGGCGCCATCAAAGGGCTGACCGTCTCCATCGTCGGAGACATTCTGCACAGCCGCGTGGCACGCTCCAATCTGTGGGGACTGCTCGCACTGGGGGCGAAAGTGCAGTTCTGCGCACCGGCCAGCATGCAGGCTCCGGAACTCGCAGAGTTCGCGCCTTATGTGTCCTTCGATGAAGCGCTGAAGGCAGACGTTGTTATGATGCTGCGCGTGCAGCTGGAACGCCACGATACAGGGCTGCTTCGCTCCGCAGAGGAATACCGCGAGCAATACGGTTTAACGGTAGAGCGCGCAAGCCGCATGGCTCCTCACGCGATCATCATGCATCCGGCTCCGGTTAATCGCAACGTGGAACTGGACGATGAACTGGTTGAACATGAGAAATCAAAAATTTTCACACAAATTGCTCACGGCGTGCCGATTCGTATGGCCGTCATCGAACGAGCTTTATCATAAAACAGGGGGACTTACCACAATGGGCATTTGGATTCTAAACGGAACGACAGTTGACGCAAATAATGTACAAGCGAAGAAACACATTTTAGTCGAAAATGATAAAATTGCTCAGGTTCTGGACGCAGTCGAAGGTTTAGCGCCACAAACGGAAGGGCATGAAGTTATCGATGCAGCAGGCAAACTGGTAACACCTGGCTTTATCGATATGCATGTTCACTTGAGAGAGCCCGGGTTTGAACATAAAGAAAACATTGCGACTGGAACGCGTTCCGCTGCAAGAGGCGGATTCACAACGATTGCTTGTATGCCGAATACAAGACCCGTCATCGATACGGTAGAGACGGTGAACTACATATTGGACAAAGCAGCTACAGAAGGCGTAGTTCGTGTCCTTCCTTACGGCACGATCACGAAAAACGAGCTTGGCCGCGAGTTGACTGACTTTGCCGCGCTGAAAGAAGCGGGCGTCATCGGCTACACGGATGACGGCGTAGGCGTGCAAAGCGCGCAAATGATGAAGGATGCCATGGCCTTGGCCGCATCCATCGGAATGCCCATCATCGCTCACTGCGAGGACGATACGCTTGTTGTCGGAGCGCCGGTCAGCGAAGGCTCCTTCGCCAAGAAGCACGGCCTGAAAGGCATCCCGAATGAATCCGAAGCGATTCATGTTGGCCGCGACGTGCTACTGGCTGAAGCAACAGGTGTTCACTACCACGTGTGCCATGTTTCTACCGAGCAATCGGTTCGATTGATCCGTCATGCGAAACAGTTCGGAATTAAAGTAACTGCAGAGGTTTGCCCGCATCACCTTGTGCTATCCGATGAAGATATTCCAGGGCTTGACGCAAACTGGAAGATGAACCCGCCACTGCGTACACCGCGCGATGTGCAAGCTGTCATCGAAGGCCTTGAAGACGGGACGATCGACATTATCGTGACGGATCATGCGCCTCACTCGGAAGAAGAGAAAGAGAAGGGCATGATGCTGGCGCCATTCGGTATCCTTGGTTTCGAGACTGCCTTCAACCTGCTGTACACGAAATTTGTCCTGACCGGCAAATGGACACTTGGCTTCCTGGTAGATCGTATGACTAAGAAACCAGCTGATGTATTCGGACTTCCATACGGAACGTTGAATGTAGGCAGCATCGCGGATATCACTATCGTGGATTTAGAAACAGAACGCGAGGTTCTTAAAGAAGAGATTGTTTCACGCAGCAAAAACACACCGTTTATCGGATGGAAATTGAAGGGGTGGCCGGTTGTTACCATCGCTTCCGGGAAAATCGTTTATTCATAAAAACGACACGAACGATCTGTACGGAAACCATAAAATCGTGTATATTTATACAAACTGATCATTTTTTATGCAAGTCTACGCATAAAGATGATAACAAATAAGCATGACATCTGCGGTTCGTTAGAATCGCCTGACAATAGTGAAGGAGCTGAACATACATGCAGGCAAGATTGTTGCTGGAAGACGGCACGCTTTTTACAGGAAAATCGTTCGGTAGTGAAGGAGAGTCCGTCGGTGAGGTAGTATTCAACACGGGAATTACAGGGTATCAGGAGGTTCTTTCCGACCCTTCCTACTGCGGTCAAATCGTAACGATGACTTATCCATTGGTGGGGAACTACGGTGTGATTCGTGATGATTTTGAATCCGTACGCCCATTCATTCATGGTTTTGTCGTTCGTGAGCACGAAGAAATCCCAAGCAACTGGAGAGCGCAATACACACTTGGCAGCTTGCTTAAAGAGTATGGCATCGTAGGCATCAGCGGAATCGATACGCGCATGTTGACTCGTAAGATCCGTCACCACGGCGTTATGAAAAGCTTGCTGACAACTTCCAATAAATCCGTTGCCGAGTTAACTGAAATCCTGAGAGGGACTTCCCTCATGACGGATCAAGTAGCTCGCGTCTCCACGAAAAGCGTGTACGGAGCACCAGGTCACAAAGAGCGTATCGTATTGGTTGACTTTGGGGCAAAAAGCGGAATTATCCGCGATTTGAGCAAACGCGACTGTGACGTTGTTGTTGTGCCTCAAGATGCAACAGCGGAACAAATTCGCCGCCTTGCACCAGACGGCGTCCTGCTGTCTAACGGCCCTGGGGATCCGAAAGACGTTCCACACGCTGTTGAAATGATCAAAGGATTGCTTGGCGACATCCCGCTTTTCGGAATTTGCTTGGGTCACCAACTGTTCGCACTTGCTTGCGGCGCTGACACTGACAAACTGAAATTCGGACATCGCGGCGGTAACCACCCGGTGAAAGATTTGGCTTCTGGCCGCTGCTACATTACATCGCAAAACCATGGCTACACAGTGAAAGATGAGTCCGTTGCCGGAACTGATCTTGAAGTGACGCACATTAACAATAATGACCGTACAATTGAAGGTTTGAAACATAAGAAATTCCCAGCTTTCTCGGTTCAATACCATCCGGAAGCTGCACCTGGACCGTTTGACTCCAGCTATCTGTTCGATGATTTCATCTCGATGATTCGTCAGCACAAACTAGATAATCCAGAACAACCGCGCCAAGCGCAAATGCTTGCTCAATGGAAAGCGTCCGCGGCATCGACATCTGTAAGTAAAGCTTACGAAGCAAGTTTTGCTGAAGCAAAACTCTAGGGAGGAACTGTAATATGCCAAAAAATAATACACTCAAAAAGATCCTCGTTATCGGTTCCGGTCCGATCGTTATTGGTCAGGCAGCGGAATTCGATTATGCGGGAACGCAAGCTTGCCAAGCATTGAAAGAAGAAGGCATGGAAGTTATCTTGATCAACTCCAACCCGGCTACGATCATGACGGATACGAACATGGCTGACAAAGTATATATCGAACCAATTACGCTTGAATTTGTTACACAAATCATTCGTCAAGAGCGTCCAGACGGTTTGCTTCCGACTTTAGGCGGTCAAACAGGTCTGAACATGGCGGTAGAACTTGCTCGCGCTGGTGTTCTTGAGAGCGAGAACGTAAAGCTTCTGGGTACGCAGCTTACTGCGATTGAGAAAGCGGAAGACCGCGATCTTTTCAGAGACTTGATGAGAGAGCTGGAACAGCCTGTACCAGATAGCGTTATCGTAACAACAGTCGCGCAAGCGGTAGAATTTGCAAATGAAATCGGCTTCCCGATCATCGTTCGCCCAGCCTACACACTTGGTGGTACTGGCGGTGGTATCTGTAACACAATGGAAGAACTGACGGACATCGTAGCTTCCGGAATTCGTTACAGCCCAATTGGCCAATGTCTGGTTGAGCGCAGCATCGCAGGTATGAAAGAAGTCGAGTATGAAGTTATGCGTGACGCGAACGACAACTGTATCGTTGTATGTAACATGGAGAATTTTGATCCAGTAGGCGTACATACAGGAGATAGTATCGTAGTAGCGCCAAGCCAAACATTGTCGGACCGTGAGTACCAAATGCTGCGTTCCGCATCCCTGAAAATCATTCGCGCTTTGAACATCGAAGGCGGTTGTAACGTTCAATATGCGCTTGACCCGCACAGCTTCCAGTACTATGTGATCGAAGTTAACCCGCGCGTAAGCCGCTCTTCGGCGCTTGCATCCAAAGCAACAGGTTATCCGATTGCCAAAATGGCTGCTAAAATCGCGATTGGTTACACGCTCGATGAGCTTGTGAATCCAGTTACGGGTCAAACGTATGCTTGCTTCGAGCCAGCACTTGACTACATCGTATCCAAGATCCCGCGTTGGCCTTTCGATAAATTCACAGCCGCTAACCGCAAATTGGGTACACAAATGAAAGCAACCGGCGAGGTTATGGCGATCGGACGTACATTCGAAGAGTCCATTCACAAAGCGGTTCGCTCCTTGGAAATTGGCGTACATCGTTTGTTCCTGAAGGAAACAGACCTTTTAGATAAAGAAACATTGGAATCCCGTTTGCAAAAACCTGATGATGAGCGCTTGTTCTTGCTAGCAGAAGCTTACCGCAGGGGTTATTCTGTAGAACAATTGCAAAATTTGACGAAAATTGATTGGTGGTTCTTGAACAAACTTGAAGGTTTGATCAAGTACGAGAAAGAAATCGCCGCAAGCGAATTAACGGCTGATCTGATTTTTGAAATTAAGCGCAAAGGTTTCACAGACCGCGCTGTTGCTGAAATTCGTACGCTTGCTGGCTGCACAACATTCATTAACGAAGCGGATGTAAGAGCTTATCGCTTGAAGCAAAACATTAAACCTGTTTACAAAATGGTTGATACTTGCGCAGCGGAGTTTGAAGCTTCGACGCCATACTACTATTCAACTTATGAGCAAGAAGATGAAGTAACGGAAACAACAAAAGAGAAAGTTGTTGTACTTGGTTCCGGTCCAATCCGTATCGGACAAGGGATTGAGTTTGATTACTCAACAGTACACGCTGTATGGGCGATTCAAGCTGCTGGCTACGAAGCTGTTATTATCAATAACAACCCAGAGACGGTATCCACGGACTTCAACACATCCGATCGCTTGTACTTCGAGCCATTGTTCTTCGAAGATGTGATGAACGTCATTGAACGCGAGAAACCAATCGGAGTTATCGTACAATTCGGCGGTCAAACCGCGATCAACCTGGCAGCTCCTTTACACAAAGCAGGAGTTCGCATTCTAGGTTCCGATCTGGAAAGTATCGATACAGCGGAAGATCGCAAAAAATTTGAAGCTTTGCTAAGCAAGCTTTCCATTGCTCAACCACCAGGCGGAACAGTAACTTCTGTGAATGAAGCGGTTGGAACTGCAGCGAAATTCGGTTATCCGGTTATCGTTCGACCTTCCTATGTCTTGGGCGGACGTGCGATGGAAATTGTCTACTCCGATGAAGAATTGCTGAGCTACATGGAATATGCGGTGAAAATCAACCCTGAGCATCCGGTTCTGATCGACCGTTATATGCTGGGCAAAGAGGTAGAAGTAGACGCAATTTGTGATAGAGAAACGGTTCTAATCCCTGGGATTATGGAACACGTTGAACGCGCAGGGGTTCACTCAGGCGACTCTATCGCGGTGTACCCGCCGCAATCGCTCTCTGACGAAATTAAGGCGCAAGTTATCGAGATTACGACAAAAATCGGTCTGGAACTTAACGTAGTGGGCTTGGTCAACATCCAGTTCGTTATTCACAACGATCAAGTGTATGTGATCGAGGTTAACCCGCGTTCCTCCAGAACGGTACCGTTCTTAAGCAAAGTAACGAATATCCCGATGGCTAACGTGGCAACACGCGTCATTATGGGACAAAAGCTGGCGGATATGGGTTACCAAAGCGGTCTATGGCCGGAAGATAACTATGTCTCTGTAAAAGTGCCGGTATTCTCCTTCGCGAAACTTCGCCGTGTCGATACAACGCTTGGACCTGAGATGAAATCCACAGGTGAGGTAATGGGTCGCGATACGAACTTTGCCAAGGCGCTCTACAAAGGTTTAATCGGTGCGGGTATGAAAATCCCGGCTGCCGGTTCAGTCGTAGTAACGGTTGCTGACAAAGACAAGGAAGAAGCGATTGAAATCTTGAAAGGCTTCTACCGTCTTGGTTATAAAATTATTGCGACCGGCGGAACGGCTACAGCAATTGAAGAAGCTGGTCTTCCAGTTACAACGGTGCATAAATTGAGCGAAGGCTCACCGAACATTTTGGACTTGATTCGCAGCGGAGACGCGCAGTTTGTTGTCAACACGCTGACAAAAGGTAAAACGCCTGAGCGCGATGGTTTCCGAATTCGTCGTGAAGCTGTAGAAAACGGTGTGGTTTGTATGACATCCCTTGATACAGTAAGAGCACTCGTGAATATGCTTGAAGCCATCAACTTCTCCTCACGCGCAATGCCAGTGCATGTCTAAGAAAGAGGTGACGGACTTGTCAGTATTAACTCGTACGGATGTTGCAGGACGCATTATGGTCGCGCTCGATTATGCGAATGCGGCAAGCGCCGAAGGGCTGCTGAAGCAGCTCGAGGGCATCCCTTGCTACGTGAAGGTGGGCATGCAGCTGTTCTATGCTGCAGGTCCAAGCTTCGTCGCGAGCCTGAAAGATCGCGGTTATAAGGTGTTCCTCGATGTGAAGATGCATGACATTCCGAACACGGTCAAAGGCGGCGCGGAAAGCGTAACGCGCCTAGGGGTGGATGTGTTCAACGTCCATGCCGCCGGAGGCAAGGACATGATGGTCGCTACCTTGGAGGGTGTCGACAAGGGATTGGCCGCAGGAGCAGCACGCCCGATCGTTATCGGCGTGACGCAGCTGACCAGCACCTCGCAAACGGTGCTGAACGAAGAGATCGGCTTGACCGGTACGGTGGAGCAAGCCGTCATTCGTTATGCCCGCTTGGCGCATGCCGCGGGGCTTCAGGGCGTCGTCGCGTCACCGCTAGAGGTGACGGCGATTAAGGCGGCGTGCGGTGACGGGTTCGTCACCGTAACGCCGGGCATCCGCCCGGCAGGAGCGGATGTGGGCGACCAGTCGCGCATTATGACGCCAGGCGAGGCGTTTGCGCAGGGGACGGACTACGTCGTGATCGGCAGACCGATCACAGGCGCGGCGGACCCTAGGGCTGCATTGGAATCGATTATTGATTCCATCTTGTAACATCTAACAACGGAAGGAACGGTGGAAGTAACATGAGTCAACTCGAAACGATTGCGAAGCATGTCGCGGCTTCCTTATTAGATATTCAAGCGGTAGCGTTAAGACCGCAGCAACCTTTTACATGGACATCGGGCTTGAAATCCCCGATTTATTGCGACAACCGTCTGACGATGTCACACCCCGCGATTCGCGAAGCTATCGCTGACGGCTTCGTCAGCTTGATCCAAGAGAAGTTCCCGGATGCAGAGGTTGTAGCCGGTACTGCAACGGCTGGCATCCCTCATGCGGCATGGGTCGCTCAGAAGCTGGGTCTCCCGATGATTTACATTCGCGATAAAGCAAAAGGTCACGGCAAGGAGAACCTGATTGAAGGTTCTGTGAAGCCAGGTCAAAAGGTCATCGTGATCGAGGACTTGATTTCAACAGGCGGAAGCTCTTTGAAAGCAGCGATTGCTGTCAAAGAAGCCGGAGCCATCCCGTTAGGTGTACTAGCCATTTTCTCCTACCAATTGGACAAGGCAACAGACGCTTTCCAAGCTGCAGAGATGCCGCTTCACACGCTTTCCAACTACTCTACGCTGCTTGAAGTAGCCTTAGAGAAGGGTGCAATCAAAGCTGAGGATATGGCTTTGCTCCGCTCATGGAGAGAGAATCCTGCTGCTTTTGGTGTGTAAAAGGATTTGAAGTGTGCCAGTTTCGGCTGGTTACCGCACCGGCGGCGCCACACTTGGATGACATTCTCGACATCCACATATAAATGAAATGCGAAGAAGCCCTACCTTTTCGAAAAGGAGGGCTTCTTTTTTATTTGTCTTCCTCGTTATTGGTCAATAGTTGGATAAAAGTTTGCAAGGGCTGGGAGATCCACTTTTTCGGATGAAGCAGCAGTTGGATATCCAGCTTTAAATCTTCATGCGAAAAAGGCAGGGAAACAAGCCTTTTTTGTTCAAGCTCGCTCTGAACGACAATTCTGGGAAGCAGCGCGATCCCAAGCCCGTTCATGACGCATTGTTTAATGGCCTCTAAATTGCCTAGTTCGAAGCCGATTTGGAGCGGGATGGCGTGATCTTTGAGCAGCTTTTCAAACATGCCCCGATAAATGCAGCTTTCTTCTGTCACGATAAACTCAGTTTGTTGCAAGTCGCTAAGTTCAATGCGGTCTAGTTGTGTGAGCGGATGAGTTAATGGAGCAACGAGCAGCAAGGGTTCTTCTTTAATTTTCGTACAGGTTAAGAGGGGCTCAGCCGGATATCGGTCCAAAAGCAGACCCAGATCGTAGTCGCCTTCTCTGACTTTGGTCATCAGGGAGGCTTCGCTGTCCGGATATAACTGAATATTGAGGCCGGGATAAAGCTGTTTCAAAGCTTGTAAATAAGGCGGAAGGTAATAAGCGGCAAGCGAGTTGATCGTGCCAATCGTCAAAGTACCCGTGACCTGGCTTGCCACCATTTCTTTGGACTGATCATAGAGATCGAGCATCTGTACGGCCAGCTTCAGAAGGCTTTCACCAGGAGATGTCAGCCGCAGCTGCCGACCAAATCGTTCAAAAAGAGGCACCCCGTATTCACGCTCAAGCTTCTGAATTTGCATCGTAATGCTGGATTGTGCATAGCCTAATTCTTCGGCGGCCTTGGTAAAGCTCTTTCTTCGGGCAACCTCCCGAAAGGTGCGGAAATACGTTAAGTCCATGGCTGCCTCCAATTCTTACTTCAAAATTTTTGATGAGTAGTATCATTTATTATAGCTAACTGTGATGCGATATTCCATGCTAAAGTGGATGTACAACATCAAATTCACGGGGAGATGGCTTATATGTTAAATGAAAAAGATTTGCATGGTGTGTATGTTCCTATCATTACGCCTTTTGACGAGGATGGCGAGTTGGATGCTGCTTCCTTTTATAATCATGCCTACAATTTGTTTCAAGACGGAATCGATGGGCTCGTCGTTAATGGTACGACAGGGGAATCACCGACGATTACGAGTGATGAACTGGGCGTTATGTTTGCAACTGCTCAAGCTGCGCGAGATGCAGCACATGTGCATGTCCCGCTAGTAGTGGGGACGGGTACGAATGATACGCGTTCAACGATACTTAAAACGGAAGAAGCTGGAAAACTTGGCGCTGACAGTGCTTTAGTCGTGGTACCGTATTATAATAAGCCTAGTCAGCAAGGGATTATTGAGCATTTTCGCCGTGTTGCGAGTGTGGGTGTACCCGTCATTCTCTATGAAGTTCCCCATCGTACAGGGGTTAAATTAGAGCTGGATACGGTTCGGAGCATTCTCGAGCTGGATGGTGTGATAGGAATGAAAGACAGTACGCCCAACACTCAGCTAGTCTCGGAGCTTACTAGATTGGGCTCGAAGCCGATTTTGTGCGGTGAAGATACGTTGCTTTTCGAGGCTCTTCAATCTGGAGCAAAGGGTGTAATGAGCGCATCTGCGAATGTGGAGACAGAGCGGTTTGTAGCGTTTTACCGCCAATTTCTGGCAGGGCGGCAGGAGAAAAGCCAAGAGCTTTTTGAAGAATTGCTTCCGCTGATTCGCCTGCTTTTCCAAGAGCCTAATCCAGCTCCATTGAAATGGCTGCTTGAGCAGCAAAGGGTCATTGAAACGGGTACGCTTCGCTTGCCGCTTATGCCAGTATCGGAAGGTTTGCGCGCTAAGCTTGCATCTTATCTGTAAAAGGAGAGTTGAGTGAATGATGACTCGAACAAAAGTATTTACAGGCTCGCCTTGGGAGCCAACGGTAGGTTATTGCCGCGCAATCCGAGTAGGAAATCGCATTGAGGTAGCCGGAACAACAGCAATGAGGGATGGCGAAGTGGTTGGCGAAGGCAGCGCTTATGAGCAAGCTCGTTATGTGCTGGAAACGATTGAGAAAGCACTCTTAGAGCTTGGAGCCACGATGTCGGATGTCATACGAACGCGCATGTTTGTGACGGATATTTCCTTATGGGAGGAATTCGGCCGTGCGCATGGGGAATATTTCCGGGATGTTCAGCCTGTGGCAACAATGGTTGAGGTGAAAGCTTTAATTGATCCCAGGTTAATGATCGAAATTGAAGTTGAGGCGTTGAAGACCGAAGAGTAGAGATGTGTTCAGGTTAAAAAATAAATAGCGCTTTTCCGTTTTTCGTTGATGTCATGTCGCTGACAAGAGGAAAAAGCGCTATTTGCGTTGTTATTTGTTATCCGACCCGTTTACCAAGAATAATCAAGTCTCGTTCGATGCCGTCAAGCTCGGCAATGCCAGGCAGATGCGCCCAATTTTCAAAACCAAATTTACGGAAAAGCTGCAAACTAGGTTCATTATGACCGAAAATAAAGCCCAGCAAAGTCTTAAGCCCCAGCTTTGGACAAGCTTCTAAAGCCTGCTCCATGAGGTATCGGCCGATTCCTTGGCCGCGGCACGTTTCGTCTATGTAAATACTGACTTCTGCCGTGGCATTATAGGCCGGGCGGCCATAAAAGGATTGAAAACTAAGCCAGCCGCAGATTCCGCTGCCATTTTCCAGTACCCATAAAGGCCGGAAATCGGTGGAGTGCTCATGAAACCAGCCTTCACGACTGGCTGTCGTCACCGGTTCCGTATCTGCGGTAACCATACGCCCAGCGATTGTTGAATTATAGATACGTACAATATCCGCGAGATCTTCCAAATTGGCATCGCGGAGAGATAGATTTGTTGTGCTCATGATGTTCGCTCATTCCTCTCATGCTTTCTCATTTCGTGCAGCTAGTTTCAGCCAGAAACGGCTGATTGTCTCCGTTCCCTTTTCCCAATTGATCAAATGGAAATGCTCATTAGGTGCATGCAAGTTCTCACCCGGAAGGCCAAAGCCGAGCAGAACAACAGGGGCATCCAGCACGCGGCCCAATACTTCCACGATTGGGATGGAGCCGCCGCTTCGTGTGTACACAGGCCAAGCACCATACGTATCTTCAAAGGCTTCTGCAGCTGCAACCATGACAGGCTCGTCAATTGGCGTAATAAATGGATTGCCGCGTAATTGACGATCGAGCGTTACTTTAACGCCAGGCAAATCTTGGGCATGTATATGCGCTTCAACGGCATTCATGATCTCATCCGGGACTTGCGCAGCAACGAGTCGGCAGGCAATTTTGGCCGATGCACGGTTCGGGATAATCGGTTTAATCCCTTCACCTTGAAATCCGCCGCTAACCGAAGTTATTTCCAAAGTGGGTCTGGACGTTGTTTGTTCGTAGAATGAGAATCCTTTTTCCCCATATAACTTGTCAACATTTAGATCAGCACGGACTTTATTTTCATTCGGTTCAACTTGTTTAAAAGCTTCGCGCTCTTTGTCTGAAAGCTCAATGACCCGATCATAGAAGCCTTCAACGGCTACCCGGCCATCGGCATCATGAAAAGAGCTTAGCAGCTTGGTTAAAGCATGAATCGGATTTTGGACAGCCCCGCCAAATAGTCCGGAATGCAGGTCGCTGTTCGCTCCATCGATCGTAATCTCAAAGCCGGCAAGACCACGCAAGCCATACATAAGCGCCGGTTTGCCAGGGCCATGCATCTGAGTATCTGAGAGGGTAATGGCGTCAGCTTGCAATTTGTCTTGGTACTTTTCTACAAAGGGAGGGAGGTTTTTACTGGCAATTTCTTCTTCGCCTTCAATGCAGAATTTCACATTCACGGGAAGAGTGCCTTGTGTGCGAAGGAAAGCTTCAACCACTTTTACATATAACAGGAGTTGGCCCTTATCGTCTGTACTGCCTCGGGCATAAAGCTTCCCATCGCGAATGACAGGCTCGAAAGGGGGAGTGTCCCATAATTCTGTAGGGTCAGCCGGTTGAACGTCATAGTGTCCATAAATTAGCACAGTTGGTTTACCTTCTGCATGCAGCCAGTCAGCGTAAACAACAGGATGCCCGCCAGTAGGCATGATTTCAATATTTTCTAAGCCGGCTTTTCTGAGGGAGTCAGCCGTCCATTCCGCACAGCGCTTCATATCCGGTTGGTGTTCGGCAACAGCACTAATACTTGGAATCCGCAAAAATTGCATTAATTCCTCTATGTGTTGGTCTCTTTGCTCTTCCAAATAGGTTTTGATTGTTTCAATCATGTCGGTATTCTCCTTCTTTGTAAGCAATTCTAAATAAGCTACTTCTTTTAACTTCCCCAAAGGGCGGGAAAATCCTGCAAATGAATGCTGCTGTTTCACATTTTGTAGGAGAGTTGCATGCAGCTAAGGGAAGCGGGTATTATTGTAAAGCCAAATATACGGAACCGTAACGGTTAAGGAGGAGTAAACATGCAGCTTGTTTGTAAAACAGAACGAATGTCTTTGGTCCGTTTAGATCCAACTTCATCTGAGCTGGTGCTTGAATATGTGAATCGCAATCGTGCTTTTTTGAAGGAATGGGAAATTGAGCGCAATGAGCTGTATTATACGAATTCGCATCAAGCTGATTTACTTGAGAAAGAAGTTAAACTCATCGAGGACGGCCTGCTGCTGAAAGTATGGATGTTGTATGAAAACAGCGTGATTGGGTCAATTGCTCTAAGCAATATTGTCAGAGGAGCTTTTCAATCCTGCCATCTGGGCTATCGAATGGATGGAAGTCTCGTCAATCGAGGGCTTATGACGGAGGGTGTCAAGGCAATAATTGATTATGCTTTTGAGGTTATGAGGCTGCACCGAATTGAAGCCAACATCATGCCACGTAACGCTGCTTCTATGAGGGTTGTGGAGAAGTTGGGTTTCTATGAGGAGGGCTTAGCGCTCAAATATTTGAAAATTCATGGTGTTTGGGAGGACCATATTCATATGGTCCTGCGAAATACGGCTATGGAGTAGAAGCGGTAGATGTAGATAAGGATCATCCTAAAAGTCTGTAAGGACTTTTAGGATGATCCTTTTTTGGATAAATTTAGGTATTTTGTAGTATAACATTATTTTACAAATGATAGTATATTTTAATAGATTCATACATAAGAACATTCGTGCTCAAAAACTTTCAGGAAATTTTCAGTTTCGTGGAACTTTTTGAAAACATCTATCGTCTAATTTATCATACAGGTTATTTTGGAAATGAAAGGAAGAAGTACCATATGGCGAATTGGTTTCGCAAAAATAACAGGGCTGAGCCTGCAGGTACTGAGGATAAGATAATCCCTAACGAGCTGCAAACAGCTGCGCACGTACATAATTCGCCGCTGCTAACAGTAACGGGTGTTCATCGCTCTTTTCAAGTCGGCGGCGAACGTTTAGAGGTACTGAAAGGGATTGAGATGGAGCTCAGACCGCTTCAGCTTGTGATGCTCAAAGGCCGCTCAGGCTCAGGCAAAACAACACTTTTGAATTTGATTGGGGGGCTTGATCAGCCGAATGAAGGAGAAATCATGTTCCTAAATCATGCTTTTCATTTAGGGAGCGATAATGAACGAACGTTAGTTCGCCGAAAGGAGATCGGCTTTATTTTTCAATCGTATGCCTTAATGCCGTTGTTATCAGCATGGGAAAATGTGGAGCTTGCGCTGCGCATGGCGGGTGTTCCTCGGTCTGAATGGAAAGAACGGGTTGCGTATTGTCTTGAACTCGTCGGGCTCGGTAAGCGAATGTACCATCGGCCTTTCGAGTTGTCTGGCGGTGAGCAGCAGCGTGTTGCCATTGCCAAGGCGATTGCGCATCGACCTTCCTTGATTTTGGCTGACGAACCGACGGCTGAGCTGGACTCCCAGATGGGAGCGCAAATCATGTCCGTTTTTCGCAGTATGATTGCAACGGAGCAGGTAACAATTTGTATGACGACCCATGACCCTACGATTTTGGAGGATGCCGATCATGTTTACGAAATGGTGGACGGGAAATTCGTCTCCTAACTGGGGAAAGCCCGTAACTGCACTACTTATCTCTACTACACTTATTTTATCTTCCGGCTGCTCGCTGCTGCCAAAGGAACAGGAAGAAGAGGCGCTTCCAAGCATTAATCCGCCTAAGTTATCCAAGAAGCCTGAATACACGGTGAAAACAGAAACACTTGAGACGAAAGTAAGAGGGAGCGGGCGTCTCATGGCGCTGCAGGAAGAAAAGCTTTTCTTCTCCGAAGATATGACTTCCAAACGGATCAGTGCCATTCTCGTGAAAAATGGCGATGCGGTTGAGAAAGGTCAGCCCGTTGCTGAGCTGGACGTTTCGGATATGGAAAGCGATTTGAAGCGGAAGAGGCTTGAAACCCGCAAAGATGAGCTGACCATGATCGAAACGCTGCGAAAAGCGGACGAAATGACGCCGGAGCAAATTGAGCAGGCGAAGATTGATTTTGAGCTGAAGCGGGAGGAACTCACGAAGCTGGAAACCCAAGTGAGTAAAGCGAAGCTTCTTGCACCGTTTAGCGGAACGATCGTCACGGTTACAGCGAAGAAAGGCGACACAGTGAAGTCAGAGGAGTCCGTCGCGACACTTGCGGACTTGAATGAATTGACGGTGGCGGCAAGTATAAGCGCAGACGATGCGAAGAAAGTCTCCATTGGCATGGAAGTCCAAGTCGATATTAACTCTGCCGGACAGCACAAAGGAAAGGTTAAGCAGCTGCCCAATCCGCAAGCGGCAGGCAATAATAACGGCGGCTTCCCGGGAGGCGGGCAAGACGGGAAACAGGACTCCATTGACCAATATTTAGTTGTTCAGTTGGATGAATTTCCAAAAGGCCTGAATCGTGGAACACCTCTTAGCGTGACAATTATTACCCAAAGGAAAGAAAACGCGACAACGATACCGCTTGCGGCGCTTCGATCCTATTCCGGCCGGAATTATGTGCAGGTGGTTGATAATCAGGGAAATAAGAAGGAAGTTGATGTGGAAATCGGTCAACAGACGTCAACGGATGTAGAGATTGTAAAAGGTCTTACCGCCGGACAGAAAGTAGTTGGTCGCTAATGTCTATTCCCATGCTGCGGTTTTTATTTCGGAAAATGTGGAATACCCGCTGGCTGACGCTCAGCACATTGCTTGGTTTGATTATGGCTGTTGCGTTCACAACGAGCATACCGATGTATGCGGACGGGTCGCTGAAGCGCGTCGTAGCCAAATCGCTCGAAGAGAAGAGCAGCGGACTTCCTGCTGGATCTGTGCTTATGCGATATCAAGCGGTTGGGACGGAACGTGCAGGGTTAGACGAGCTAAAAGACGTCAATGTGTACATAGGCGAAGAAATTCCCAAAGAAATTGGATTTCCGGTTTCAACGTTTGCCAAAAGCTATACGATCAAAGCAGCTCAAATAACCCCTGTTGATGCATCGAAAGTAGATCCTAGCAAGAGGCGGCAAATGGCGCTTACCTCATGGAGCGAGCTGAATAATCACGTGGATTGGTCCATCGGTCAAATGGCTTCGGATCAAGTGCAGAACGGTATTCTGGAAGCTGTTGTTTTGGATGAAGCTCTATACCGGAATGATTTGCACATCGGCGATGTGTTCAATTACTCGGTTTCCGGCGCAGGAGGCAGTCAACTGTTGAAGGTAAAGATCGTCGGCTCTTTCAAGCCCAAAAATGAATCGGATGCGTACTGGTTTCAAGGTTTAGAGGGGTTACTTAATTCCCTTATCGTAAGTGATGATGTATTTATGAAGACGTTGTTAACGGAAAAGAAAATTCCGCTTCAGTTGGCCAATTGGTATTACGCTTTCGACCTGCGGAATATTCAAACAAGTCAGTTGTCTCCTCTAGATCACCGTCTGGAGAGGTTGGATATCAACCTGTACCAGAAACTTAAAAATACGAAGGTTGATGTTTCCTTCAAGCCGATGCTTGCTGAATTTAAGGCGCAAAGCTTGCAGATGCAAATTTTATTATTCACGTTAGCAGCACCTATGATTGCCATGGTTTTCTATTACATTGTTATGAATGCCAGACAATCCCTGGATCGGCAGCGGGGAGTTATTGCCACTCTGCGAAGCAGGGGCGGCAGCACGAAGCAAATCATTGGCATTTATTTCTTGGAAGGTTTATCGCTAGGGATCATAGCGTTGGTGGTTGGACCGTTCATGGGTTGGTTCATGGCCAAGAGCATCGGTTCTTCCAGCGGGTTCCTGACTTTTGTTGATCGGAAATCAATTCCAGTCAGTTTTACCAAGGAAGCAATGCTGTACGGCGGGCTTGCTGTTTTAATCGCCATCCTGGCAAGTGTGATTCCTGCGGTTCTTTTTGCTAAAGCTTCGATCGTGAACTATAAGCAGCTCCTTGCTCGATCTGATCGATCTCCGCTTTGGCAGCGTTGGTTTATAGACATAGTACTGCTCGGTGTGGTTGGTTATGGCTTTTATCTGTTTGATCAGCGTCAGGTGTTGTCTGTACAGACTGGCTTAACGACCGATCAGCTGCAAGTTCATCCGCTACTGTTTTTTGTGCCTGCACTCTCGATTTTCGCGTTGGGATTATTCTTTCTGCGAATTTTCCCGTGGTTGCTGCGCTTTTTTGGATGGCTTGGGCGGAGATTCCTTCCGGTGCCTCTCTACTTAACACTTGTGCAGCTTTCCCGGTCGGCCAAAGCTTACTATCCATTAATGCTGTTGTTGATTCTTACACTGGGACTCGGTGTATACAATTCCTCGGCGGCACGCACGATTGATCTGAATTCCACAGAGCGAACGCTCTATCAATATGGAACGGATGTGGTGCTGCAAACGGTATGGGAAGGCTTCTCCGATGATCTGCCTAAAGATCCTAATGCAGGCGGAAATTCTGGAGGTTCTCAGGGTGGTGGCGCAGGAGGTAATAACGGCGGCAACGGTGGTTCCGGGAATGGAGGAAACGGTGCTGGCGGTGGTCAAGGAGGCCAAGGCGGTCAGGGTGGTGGAAATCCCGGAGAGGAAACACCATCGAAGATTCGCTACGTCGAGCCGCCATTTCAAGTTTTTCGCGAGCTTGAGGGCGTTCAGGCGGCGGCAAGAGTGCTGCAAACCAAAGGCAACGTCGTGGTTTCCGGGAAATCGACGGGCCAAGGGCTTGTCATGGGTATCGATAACGTCGATTTTGCCAAAGTCGGGTGGTTCCGGCCAGATTTATTTCCAGCTCCTCCGTATCAATATTTGAATTTGCTTGGCAGCTATGAGCAAGCCGTTATTATTCCTTCTAATTATGCAAGCAAGTATGCGCTGAAAGCCGGGGATCTGCTCTCGATTACGATTAGCCAGCAGCCTGTGGAATTCGTCATCGTGGGCATTCTTCCGTACTGGCCAAGTCAATATCCCGATCAGACGCCATTTTTCATTACAAATTTGGATTATGTATATGATCAAGCGCCTATGGTTCCTTATGAAGTTTGGCTGAAAATGAAACCAGACGCGAAAGTGGCGCCGATTGTTACTGCTTTGCAAGAAAAGGGGATCGAGTTAGCTTCTGTGAAGGATGTTCGCAATGAGCTCATTGTCCAGAATAAGCTTCCAGCCAGGGGCGGAGTTTTCGGGATTTTAAGCTTAGGGTTTCTCGTATCTGTCCTTGTGTCTTTAATCGGCTATATGTTGTACTGGTTCTTTAATCTTTCAAGTCGTGTCGTGCAGTTTGGGGTCCTACGTGCGATGGGGCTTTCCCGCAAGCAATTGACCGGCATGCTGCTGCTTGAGCAAGGCTTTACAGCAGGTTTATCAATTGCTTTAGGAATTGCAATAGGTAAACTGACGAGTTATTTCTTTTTGCCTTTCTTGCAAACTTCTCAGAATGTGAAGACTCAAGTGCCGCCTTTCCGGGTTGTTTTCGATTCCAAAGATACCAATCAGCTCTATTTCGTTGTAGCTTTCATGATGGCAACAGGAGCTTTACTGCTGTTCTTGCACATTAGAAGGCTGCGTGTTCATCAAGCTGTGAAGCTCGGGGAGGAGAAATAGAATGATTACTTGTGAAGGCTTAGTCAAAATTTACAAATCAGACGAAGTAGAAGTTGTCGCTTTGCAAGGATTGAACATCCAAGTTGATGCCGGCGAGCTCATGGCCATTATCGGGAACAGCGGAAGCGGCAAGTCAACCTTGTTGAACATCTTGGGAGGTCTAGATCGTCCTTCCGCAGGTCAAGTGAAAGTCGGCGATTGGGATTTGTTGAAAATCACTGATAAGCAGCTGGTCGAATACAAACGGCATACAGTTGGCTTCATCTGGCAAAATAACGCCCGCAATCTTGTTTCCTATTTGACTGCACTCGAGAATGTAGAAATGCCAATGATGCTCAGCGGGAAATATGATCCCGCCTATGCCAAGCAATTGCTGGAGTGGGTCGGGCTTAGCCATCGGCTGAACAATAAACTGCAAGAGCTGTCAGGAGGCGAACAGCAGCGTGTAGCCATCGCGATTTCGCTTGCTAACCGTCCGAGGCTGCTGCTTGCCGATGAACCTACGGGTTCCGTAGATTCCAAGACGGCGGATATGATACTAAACATTTTTCAGCGTCTGAATAAAGAATTGGGTGTCACGATTGTGATTGTTACCCATGATTTATCCATGGCTGGAAAAGTGGGAAGAGTCGTTGCCATCCGGGATGGAATGACCAGTTCAGAGTTTATTGCGCGCAGTCCGTCACTTGTAGGCACGACGGGTATTGCGGGTGGACTTGCGAATAAGGACCATGAAGAGTTTGTGGTATTAGACCGCGCAGGCCGCTTGCAAGTGCCCAAAGCTTATCTGAACGCTTTGCAAATCGAAGGCAAAGCAACGATGGAGTTTGACGGCGAGAAAATTATGATTAAAGCGCCAAAAGCCATACCGGCTTTTGGGGGCAAAGATATGAATTCACATGCTGACGGAGGTAAATCCAAATGAAATCAATTACACGTAAAATGGTCGCTACATCTTTGACCTTGGCCATGGTCGTACCCCTTGCAGTGGCTTGTACCAAGGGTGAGAAAACGGACGATAAACAGGAGCGGGTGCTGAAGATCGCCACATCCATGGGGTTTGGTGATGATGAGTATTTCCGGCAACAGTTTACCGAAATATTTGAGTTCGCCAACCCGAATATTAAGATTGAAATGATTCCAACGATGGATGATAAATATCGCTATGGCGGGGTGCAGCCTGGTGAGAAGATGCCGGATCCGATGGAGAAACTGAAAGAGGTCATGCAGGGAGATAACCCGCCGGATGTCGTGATGGTCGGCTTCGAACAGCTGCCGGATATTATTGAAAGCAATATGCTGACGCAACTGGATCCGCTGATTACGAAAGATAAATTCGATACAACAGGCATTGTGCCTGCTGTCATTGATGGCATCAAAAACGCTGGCAGCGGTAAGTTGTATGCACTTGCGCCAACCTTCTCGTCCTCGGCATTGATTTATAATAAGAAAATGTTCACGGATGCCGGTGTTGATTTTCCGAAAGACGGCATGACGTGGGATGAGGTTTTTGACCTTTCCAAACGGCTGACCAAAGGAGAAGGAGAGAACCGATTGAACGGCTTCTCATTCTCAACGCAGGCTCAAGGCGATTTATTCTATGGCATGCAAATGTACACAGCTCCTCTGCAAATCAAGATGTTTGATGATGCTGGAGATAAGATGACGGTGGATACGGATCAGTGGGAAAAAGTATGGACGAAGATGGCACAGCTGCAAAAAGATAATGTGTTCCCTGAGCTTATGGATCCACAAAAGGGGATGAATCGGAAATTCGATCAAGAAAACCCTTTTGCTTATGACGATTTCATGTCGAACCGCTTGGCGATGGGTATCATTAATTACGGTCAAATTCAACAAATTACGAATGCGAACAAAAACGCTGCCAGCTACAAAGGATTTACACCGATTGATTGGGATGTTGTAACAATTCCTTCCCATCCTGAAGCGAAAGGCGTTGGCGGTTCCATTTATATGAATGGGATTATGGGGATTAACGCGAAAGCGCAAAATCCTGATGATGCCTGGAAATTCATTAAATTCGTGAATGGCGATGACTGGGCCAAACTGAAATCATACAGTTCTTATAACTTAGTTGCTCGTTCCAAATATTTGAAGCCGAAAGACGGTTTGGACTTCCATATGGAAGCATTTTACAATGTTATACCTGCTCCGTCGGATAATAACTTCAAAATTTATCGTGATAAGCCGAACATTTATCAAGTCCAAGAAATTGGCCATCAATTATTTAATAATGTTTTACAAGGAAAAACGACGGCTCGTGAGGCACTGAAAGAATGGCAAACCCAAGGCGATGCAATGCTGAAGCAAATGAAGGAAAATCCAGGTGAACCACCGAGACCTATGACTATGCAAGCCGTGCCTGCCGGTTAATAACCACTAACGATAAGATGACAGTTACAACGATGAAGGAGGCCATTCACACCATGAAGATCAAGTTCGGCTACAAATATGCGGCCACAATTGCTTTGTCTGCCACAATGGCATTTGGCGCCATAACTCCCGTTTGGGCAGATGGCAGTCCAGCCGCCGTAACCATGGCGATAGGTAAGGTACCGATTACGAATAGCAGCTATTTTGAATTAAAGCAAATTCATGTTTTACCTGATCAAAGCGGCAAGATCGCAACGTTCACGATTACGATTCATAATGAAGGCAGCAGTGAACTGCAATTTATTGATTACTGGGCTAGATTAAAAAGTAAATCAGGTAATCAATTCTCAGCGCGCCTGCTGCCTGCTGATAAGGATAAGAACCGGGTAGCCCCCGGTTCTACAACCGATTTAACATTCTATGCAACGGTGAATCCAAGCACGAATCTTCAGGACCTTGTTGTCCAATTCATCAAGTGGGATTTTAGCCAAACGAATTTCGAACGGGTGCTTGGAGAGGTCGCTGTACCGGAGAATTATACAGATGTCGTTCCCTCTGAAGGTACGGGTACTATTTCGATTGGCGGCGTGGAAGTACGAGCTTCTATTAAAAAGTTCGTCAGCAACAAAAACGAGAAATATCATGTTCCTACGGTTTATCTGACGCTGGAGAATGTAGGTAGTCATGCTGTAACTGTACCTGCTTACTTATTCTCAATTAGGACACAGGACGGGCTCTTGTATCCTTTGGAAGCCAAAGGGATCAAGGATTTGAAAATTAATCCAAAAGAGAGTAAGGAAATTCAGCTCTCCGGTTCGATTCCCGTAGCGGTAGCCGCGGATGCTTGGCAGCTGGCCATTGCGGATACGATTGCGGATTTGAAGCTTAATGTAGCCGTAGCCAATTTCCAACTTCCTGCCGTATCATCTCAAGAAGGTGGTTCCATTGGCAAAGAGTATTCTTTCACGAATAAATCGGGCGTTTACACAGCTCAGCTAGGTGGTCTTCACCGTCTTCCTTGGGAGGATCAAGATCTTTTGACAGCAGATCTAGTACTGAGCAATAAGGGAGATGAGTCGCTGCCCATTCCGAAACTGTCCGGATATTTCCTCCTGGATGATGCGGTCAAAATCGATGCAAAGCTTATCCAGACAGCTAAAGTGATTGGGCTTGGAGCGGGTACAAGCGTTAACCTGCAGCTTGCCGGCAAATTGCCGTATACGTATGAGTTCTCTCACGTGAAGCTTGTACTCCAAGAGAATGAGGGAGATGAGCCAGCTACGGGAACAGAGACAACAAGCACAACAACAACGGATGTTCTGGAGTTCTCAACACAAGCTGAACTACAAGCCGTTCCTTTAATTGGATTGGGCGAATCCTACTCGTCGACAGATGTCGGGCGCAAAGCCAAGTATGCAGTTAGAAGCGTATCGACCTATGAGGACAAAACGAGCATCATGTATTCCGCTATGGTTGAGGTGACTAACCTGGAGAAAAGATTCACGAACGCCACCAAGCTTGTCGCGAATTTCCGGTCGCCAGACGGAACCGTATTCCCGGCTTCTGTTGCTGAAGTGAAGAACAAAATTTCTCCATCGGGAAAAGGGCTGCTTAACGTTTGGGCGCCTGTGCCAAAAGGCTTTTCAACGGAGAACATGAATTTGCTTCTTGGCGAAGCCGTAACGGAAGGCAAACTGTCGGAAGGCGACAAGGCTGTAGCTGATTCTTATGTAAATCCAGTTGCCTATACACTGCCAGCGGAGATTACGAAAGTGGCAGATACACTTACTAATGTGGACTTATTCCCTTATACGATCAGCATTAATAAAATTGGGACGAGTATTGAGGATAAAGTATTTACACTCAAATTCAACTACGAGTTAACGAAAGAGAAACTGACCGAAATTAATACCGAAGGCCACAACTTATTGCTTGTATTTGAAGATGGCGGCGGAATTAAACGTTTTGAGAGGAGATTCGATTTCAAAGACTTTGACGTCTTCAATGGAGAATCCACGGGAGATGAGGATACGAAGATGCGACTTGGGAAAAGAGAGAATTTCAAAATTTCGATTCCCGATGAAGGCCTTATTTTTAATACAAAATTCCTGCAAAAATATACACTTAGTGTGTACGACGAATTCCAAGGGCAACGAAAATTAGTTGCTTCTCAGAAAGCAGATTGGTTTATTACTACGGATTAAAACATACATCTAAGGGTTGTCTCAAATGGTCTGCTAAAGCCAATGAGCGGCCCTTTTTTTGTGTCCAGTCATAAGAAGTCATAACAGGATTGCCCGCCATATGACCAACATATGACTGAAATATGACTTCACTCACCTGTTTTTATACATAGCCCGATATATAATAAACCCAGACCGAAAAAAACATAAATTTTCCAATGTAATTTTATGTTTTGTTAAGAAATTCCAAGTATGATGGTTGAGTGAGTGTTTCAAAGTATTAAAGCTGGTGATAGGGGAGAAGTGAGAATGATCAAGTTAACCGAGTTTTCAATGAAAAATGTAGCAGCAATTTTCATTCTGATGCTGCTGTTAGTCGTAGGTGGTACGTACTCCACAACGACGCTCAAGGTAGAAAGCTTTCCAGACATTACTTTTCCGGTCGTCATTGTAAGTACTACATACGTAGCGCCTCCTAAGGATGTGCTAGACGAAGTTACGAAGCCGCTCGAAAAGGCGGTTGCAGGACTAGACGGTTTAAAGACCCTTAGCTCAAGTTCGCAGGATAATTACTCACAAATTATTTTGGAGCTTGAACAGGATAAGAAGCCGGAAGATGTGAAGAAGGACGTTGAGAGCTTAATCTCCAATGTTAAGCTTCCGCAGGGATCTGAGAAGCCTAAGGTGTTGACAGCCGGCTTTGCTTCCGAACCAGTTTATTATTTAGCCGTATACGGTGACGAGGGAATGAACCAAGCTGAGCTGGATAATGCGTACAAGGATACAATTCTTCCAGGCTTTAATGGACTTAAAGGGGTTGACCATGTCGACTCTGTCGGCAACCAGGACGCAGTACTCACGATTAAGCTGGATGCGCCTGCGATTAACAACTATGGTTTAACTCCAGCGGATGTATCTGGATCCATTAAGGCAGCATTGGTTTCCAGTCCTGCAGGCACCGTGGATTTCAATGGTAATCAACAGATGGTTCGTGTGAAAGGCGAAATGGATACCATCTACAATTTGGACAATTTGAAAATCACGACAAAAACAGGTGATACGCTACTCCTTAAGCAGATAGCCAAAGTTGAAGCCATTAGCGAATCCAAGTTTATTGCCAGATTAGACGATAAACCGGCGATCGGTGTGCTTTTGTACAAAACCAAAGCGGCCAACGCTGTTGAATTTGCAGATAGCGCAGATAAATTAATGACAGACTGGGCTCAGACTTTGCCTGGTGTGAAGTTCCACAAAATTTATAACTCAGCGAACGATATCAAAGATTCTATCCATGGAATGGTCCAAGAAGGCGGCTTAGGTGCAATCCTGGCATCTGTCATGATCTTGTTGTTCCTCCGTAATATACGGATGACACTGATCGTACTCGTTTCCATTCCTCTATCGATTCTCGTCACACTGTTAGTCATGGGACCATTGGGCATTTCCCTGAATATCATGACGCTTGGCGGTATGGCAATCGCGGTTGGCCGGGTAGTAGACGACAGTATCGTCGTTATCGAAAATATTTATAGTCAGCTGCAGGTGGCTCAACAACGTAACGAATCCGTTATTCGATTAGCAACGAAACAAGTTTCGAGTGCAATTACGTCTTCAACCATTACAACCGTAGGTGTATTTGGTCCGATCGGCTTCGTAAGCGGGGTTGTCGGCGAAGTTTTCCGTCCTTTTGCGATAACGCTGGTTGTAGCTCTTTTATCTTCATTAATTGTTGCGTTAACTGTCATTCCCATGTTGGCGAAGCTGATGGTGCTTAAATCCAATAAGCTTACCAACCACGATGAAAATCATGTTGGACCGATGGGTGAGAAGTATAAGAAAGCGATTATCTGGTCTTTAAACAACCGCATCAAAACGCTTTTGATTGCTGGAGTAGCTCTTATTCTTTCTATTGTTATTACGGTTCCGAATTTAGCGGTGGCCTTCATGCCAAACAGTGAGGCTGTCAAACAAGGAGCCATTGAAATAAAAATGCCTCGCGAAACATCCATTGAAATGATGAATGAAAAATCCAAAGAACTCGAAAGAGAATTAAAGCAGCATAAAGATAAATTAGGAAATCCTGCATTCAAGTATATTGAATCCCTAGTTGGTTATAACCAAAGCAGCGATCGGTATGCCTATAGAGCAATGATGTTCTTCGAATTAACCGCAGACACAGATGCGACAGAGGCTGTCAAAATCTACAAAGAAGATATGCTGAAATTGATGCCGCCAGGTTCGGATGTCAACGTCCAGTTGTTTACGGGTGGACCTCCGACATCAACAGGCTCTGATTTTGCCTACTCGCTGAAGGGCGATGACCAGTTATATCTCCAACAAGCTGCAAAGATGGTAGAAGAGAAGCTGAAAGAGTTTCCAGAAATAAATGATATCAAAGATAGTTTGAGTGATTCTAAAACGGAAGTTGAGATTACGGTCGATCAAAATAAGGCGCGATTGTACGGACTATCTTCAGCGCAAATTCTACAATCTGTTAGTTCCTGGATCGCAGAAGAAAAGCTCGGAGATTTGAAGTTTAACAATGTGACCTATGCAACCAAAGTTATGCTTAATCCAACTTATAAAAATTCCGTGGACAAATTAGGCACATTCTTGGTCAAAACACCTACGGGTCAAACGATCCAGTTAAATGAAGTCGCTCATATTTCGCAAATTGACGCGCCCAACAGCATCAGTCGTGAAGATGAAGAACAAATTGTAAGTGTAAGCGCCAAAATTGACAGTACGGATAAAGGTGGCGTGAGCCAAAAAATAACGGCTGAACTGGCAAAGCTGGAGCTGCCGTCTGGGGTCTCACGTGAAGTCAAAGGGGTTTCTGATGATATTAACAGAAGCTTTATGCAAATGTTTGTCGCCATCTTTGCATCCATTTTCATTGTTTACATTGTCATGGTAATCGCATTTGGTAACGCAAGAGCGCCACTGGCTATTCTTTTCTCACTGCCGCTTGCGGCTATTGGAGGGCTTCTAGGGCTTCTGATTACGGGAGAATCCATCAATGTTACTTCACTCATCGGTTTCCTCATGCTGATCGGTATCGTTGTAACGAACGCGATTGTACTTGTAGACCGTGTACAGCAGCTTAGAGAGCATGGTCATTCCATCCGTGATGCACTTATTGAGGCAGGGATTACCCGTTTAAGACCGATCATTATGACTGCAGGTGCAACGATTATTGCCTTACTGCCGCTTGGATTAGGTTTATCCAAAGGGACCATTATCTCCAAAGGATTGGCGGTCGTTGTTATTGGGGGACTTACGACTTCAACGTTGTTAACACTGGTCATTGTGCCGATTATGTATGAGATTTTATTTAAAAAGAGAGATCGTCGTTGGTTCAAAAGAAAAGGGAAATCGTCAACCATACAAACGGAGCAAGCACCGTCTGCGCTTCAATAAGCTGAATTGGGGAAAAGGAGAAATCGAATATGAAACGTCAGTTGTTCACGATTAAGCAAAGTGCCAAATTATTCGGTGTCGTCGCGCTTAGCGCGGCGATCATCGCAGGATGTTCCGCATCACCTGCTGCAAGCCCGAGCGCAACGCCGGGAACTGCTGCCGAGCAAGGAGTTAAAGTTGTAAAAACGGCTAAAATTACTAAACAAAAGATTGGTAATCCGATCGAGCAAGTAGGGGATGTTGTCTCTTCTATACAATTGGATGTGGTAGCGAAGTCAGGCGGGGAAGTTATTGAAATTCTTAAAAAACGCGGAGATAAAGTTGAAAAAGGCGATGTGCTGTTTCGCTTGGATCCGACCGATGTTTTGATTCAAAAAGACTTGAATACCGTGAGTATAAAAGGAGCCCAGGCCGGGCTTGTTGAAGCTAAACAGAAGACGGCCAACGGGATTGCTGATGCCAAAGACGGGGTGTCCAAATTAGAAACAGCCGTTAGCGATCTTGAGAAGGCCTATAACAAGGCTCGTAATGAATACGATCTAGGTACAGCAACGAAAACGCAGTTAGAACAGTCCGAAACAGCGCTAACAAATATGAAAAAAGATTTGGAGAGCGCACGTAGAACGCTGAAAACTGCGCAAGAGACGAATTCACTTGCGCAGGTGGAGACTAGTCTGGAGTCAGCACAGGTAAGCGCACGGAGCATTGATAGAACGCTTAGCAACCTCGATGTAAAAGCGCCTGCTTCCGGTGTGCTAACGGATCTTAATGTGACCGTTGGTGAAACTTTATCACCAGGCGGCCGTGTCGGTGAAGTACAGCAGACTAACCCGGTCAAAATCAAGTCCCAACTGACCGAAGCATCGGCAGCTCTCGTTCGAGGCAAAAACGAACTTATTTTCTACATACCGGACGTTACAGATAAAGCGAGCGCTAAAGTCACTTATTTATCTGATGTAATCAATGGTCAATCCAAGGCCTATGATCTGGAGTTAGAGGTCCCGAATCCGGATGGCAAGTTGAAACCGGGCTCCAAAGCCCAAGTCGAGCTTACCAAAGACGATGAACAAATCGTACCGGTTATCCCGAGCCTTAGTATCGTCCGCGAAGGCGGCGACAGCTATGTGTATATCGCGAACGGGGAAACCGTACAAAAGCGTAAGGTTGAACTTGGTCGCTTAAACGAAACGAATCAAGAAGTATTATCCGGTGTTAAGGAAGGCGAAATGCTCGTAATTTCCGGACAGCACCAGCTGAAAGATCAAGATAAAATTAAAGTGAGCAACTAGCAGGGGCTCAAGGAGGAGAACTACGTGAATAAGAAAATGAAGAGATCACTGGCCACTATTGTACTATCCGCTGCACTTTTAACTACCGCTTCTTTTCCTGCATGGGCTGCGGAGGGTGTGAGCTCGGCAGTTTTCGCTCAAACAAGCACGAATACCAGCTATGCGCTGACAGATAAAGTTGAAGTGGAAATCAAAAGCATACTCAACCAGCATGAATCGGATTCAACGAAGCTGGGAGCAGTCATTCGGATTAAAAATACGACCGATAAAATAACTCGTGTCCCTGATTTTGAATTGCGTGTTCGCATGGCGGATGGCATTGAATATACGCTGCAGCCGAGTGCCAAAAATCCAAAGTCGATACTACCGAAGACGCAGCAAGAGCTTAGCTATCTAACGAATGCAGAACGCAGCGACGATGCTGAGCTTAGTGAGCTTAGCTTTGTAGATGTGGATATGGAAGTTTATCCTAAAAAAGAAACAACACTGCTGAGCGTACCGGTTGACGCGGCGCTCGTGTGGAAAGGCAGTGACAGCACAATTACCAAAGCTTCTGCGCTTCTGAAGTGGGGCGAGGCTTTCACGCTGCCATCACTTAGGACATCAGTAGGATTCATTCCTGTAGATATCCACAAGGAAATCACAGCCAAAGGCGTGTCTACTGTTGTGCAAATTCAGGTCGTCAATCCAACGAATGAACGTCAAACCGTGCCGAATTTCGGAATCGACGGCAAGACGGAGAGCAAGGTTTATTCCGGCGATCGTGCGGAAGCTTCCGTTGTGCTTGATCCGGGTGAGAAAAAGTATATCCATATCGTTATCCCAACCGATTTGGACACCGAATTTACGAGTTTGAATGTCGTGACGCCGGAGAGTTTCTTCGCTTCGCAGGGCGATGGCAAAATGCAAGAAGATACTTACCGTGTAGGACGCGCGAACATTTTACTGCCTGTTGGAGCGGCGACACAAGGCGTCATTCCGGCTCCAGATTACACATTGGGAACACCTGTTAAACTGGATTCAACGAATAAATTCGTACCATCCAATGTTGATGTGTCGCTTGTTGAACTGCATGTCACCAACAATGAAGATGATGGATTCAATACGGCAGTTGCCAAATTTAAACTAACGAATAACAGTGATCGTCCAGTCCCTATTCCAGCGATACAAACGGAGCTTGTAAGTAAAGACGGCTTTGCTTATGGAGGAAGAAGACAGTTAGCAACTGCACTTAGTGTTGTTCCTAAGGCTTCTTATGTTGTCAGCTATTCCTATGCGCTTCCTGCTTCCGAAACGGGCGAGGGTTTGAAGATGAACTTATACAGCCAACAAGTTAGTGGAGATACGGTGTATAAGTCACTGTTAGCAACTGCGAAAGTGCCCGTTCAGGCCAACGAGACAACGAGTAAAGTGCTTAACGTTTACCCTTATGAGATCAATATTAAGGATTGGAGTATCTCAGCGATATACCAAGCTTCCTTGACCTATGATTACAAGTTGAAGCTGGAGCTGGACATCAAACCGGATAAACAAGTAACAGCGGATAAGTATAACAATATGCTTTCCTTTGAGTTATTTGATAAAGTTGGCAATCCCGTTGGAAAAACAACGAGAGATTTGTCAGGCGAAGGTAGGTTGTACAATGGTACGAACACAATTGACCTAAGTGCGAGATCCGGTCAACTGGACTTCCCGATTCAAGTCAAAGTTTACGAGACCTTTACGAACGAATACGGAGAAACGGTTAAACGATTCCTTACAACGTTTAAACAATAGTCGTTCAATAGATAAATCGCCTGGTGGTGCATGAAGCACTGCTAGGCGGTTTTTCGTTTTTATCGTGCATACAGGATGTTCGTGAGGTGGGACTCATAAGTCTGATCTGTTTTGGATAAGATAGGTTTATCGATTTCATTAAAACGGAGTGATTGCGATGAACTGGATATATTGGGCAAAATTATATGATTCCAAGTTTCAAGCGGGCTGTCTGGCGAAAAGAATGGAAGAAGACTGGTGGATTTACGGGTATGAATGCCCACAAGAAGTGGAAGTTTTCAAGTCGAAAAAGGGACGTTTCGGCGTTCGTTACAATACGTAATTTCCTGCATTTTATCTAAAAATTAACGCTTGACTTACCACTCGCGCTTAGTGTATATTTATTTTTGTCGCTGTTGAGCGGCAACATGACGCGGGGTGGAGCAGCTCGGTAGCTCGTCGGGCTCATAACCCGAAGGCCGCAGGTTCAAATCCTGCCCCCGCAACCAAATTTTATTTGGGCCTATAGCTCAGTTGGTTAGAGCGGTCGGCTCATAACCGATTGGTCGGGGGTTCGAGTCCCTCTGGGCCCATAGTAGTGAAACCCTTGGAATAAGGGTTTTTTTATTTTTTAGAAGATTAAAACAAGCCTCTTATTTTCATCAATCTTTTGATGAAGATGAGGGGCTTGTGCACGTTTTGCACACAATGTTTACAAAAAAATAATAAGAGAATGAATTTGAAAGGTATGGTAAACTGTGTAAGAAATTACTACATGGAGGAAGTTGCATGCCATTAAATTGTATTAAAAGAAGCCTCATTTTATCTGCATTACTTGTATGGACTTATTCACCATTAGCTGTGTTTGCTGCATCTACAAGCGGATCCTCTTACATCAAGTTAACATTGGGGGAAACCAAAGCTTCAATTAACGACAAGAACGTTACTCTCCAAATGTCTCCGCATCTTGTAGAGAATACAACGATGGTCCCACTCCGATTTGTTACAGAGGCCTTAGGTGCTACCGTTAAGTGGGATGGAGCTGCACAGAGAGTTGACTTGACATATGGGACAAAACTCCTCTCCATGCAGATAGGAAATGCAACTGCTCATATAGACGGCACGCCCATTCACCTTGAGCAAGCTCCTATTATTGAAAATGAAAACACTCTCGTGCCGATTCGGTTCATTGCAGAAAATTTCCAGCAGACAGTTACATTCGATGAACATACTCGGGTTATCACGATTGCCTCATCTGACAACCAAAGCTCGAATGGTGCTCTCCCTGTCAAAAAGCCGCTGGATAAGCCAACGGTTGATAATCTAACTTCACAGAACTCAATAAAAATTCCTTTAACTGGATTCCTCCCATCATCTGGACTTTCTCCAGGTTATTTCTTTAATGATATGGAGATGATCTCGGATGGTAAGGATGATTTGTACTTCATCTCACAAAATGATCAGTCTAACTTCTATATCAAGAAGATGAATTTGAGCAAAGGAAAAGAGATAAGTTTAGAAACCATCGTTTCGTTCAACGATACAAAGTTTGATTTTGAGTATAAAGACGAGCATGGTGCGGCAAGCAAATTTCTACGTTATGAATTCATCCCAAAATCATTATTCTATGACCAAGCCTCAGATAAACTTTTTGTCATGGGAAGAGACTTTTATAATAAAATGGCGGTTTTTTATCAAGTGTGGCCTAGCGTGAAAATGATTGCGTTTGATACGAGTGGACAATTAGATACGGATACGGACTTTATTCAGCCTTTGAATGACGGACAAACGTATGCGATAAGCAACTCTTTCAAAAACATCCTGTACACGGCTCATGAGGGGGAGAGGCTCACATCCTACTTGAGTGTCGAGGGAAATCGCATGCATCACCTTGTTCCACTTATTAATAATGGGATCTTGTATGTTCTTGATCGCGAAAGCAAGCAAATAAAAGAGATTACTCCTGGGGTAGGATCACGGGTAGTTGCTACATTAAATATGGAACAAATAAATACCGCAATCACGCATGATGGTTATTATTTCCTTACAGATGCGAAGCAATTTTATCGTGTCAATGTAGAGGGGAAGATTGAACCCTACGCGAATATGGATAATGCCATTTATAATAAAGGTATTTTTAATCCTTTGACTGGGAACTATGATCAGATGCCCACTCCACCAGGCTACTCGGGAGCATCAAATGTTGATTTTGAGCCTAAAAAAATGGTTCTTGGTATTTCTCCGCGATTTGTCATTGATGCCGATGGTAATATTCTGATTTATGATGATATCAATTTGATTCTTAGGAAAATTACCGTTTTCAAAAATTAAGCAGAATATGATCATGTTTAACAATTCAAAAAAATTTGCAAAGGAGCTGCTTGTTATGTGCCGAAATATTAAGCCGCTTTTTAACTTCAACCCCGTTGCTACAGATGCTGAGATTCAGGCGGCCTCTTTACAATTTGTTAGGAAAATTTCGGGTTTTACCGCGCCATCCAAGGCAAATGAGGAAGCTTTTAACCGAGCGGTTACTGAAGTTGCGCTAGCTGCACGTCAATTAATGGATTCACTCGTCACTACTGCGGAGCCGCGCAATCGAGAAATCGAAATCGAGCGTGCACGTGCTAGAAACGCCAAACGATTCGGAACCGTAAAAAAACTGGAGTCTTAATAAAAAGGCTTTTACCTTCTTAGGTAAGAGCCTTTTTGTTGCTTTCCTTTCATTAGCAACTCATTTGAAGGTAGCAATCTATTGTCTACGAGCATATGATGTAACAAACTAGTAGAAATTAGGTGATAGAAAGTGACCAAAGGTTTTGATTGCTCAACGCCTTTAACGGCGCAAACCGCCGCAGCTTTCGTCAGAGATGGCTACTCGTTTGTGGCCAGATATCTCGTCCCGAGCGGGTATAAGGCTTTAACGAAAAGTGAAGCGGAACGAATCAGCCAAGCAGGTTTGGACATCGTATCTGTTTTCGAAACTACGGCAAACCGGGCTCTTGGTGGTAGAAATGCAGGATTGGCTGACGGCGCTACCGCGGTACAGGTGGCTCATCAGCTGGGACAGCCCGCAGGAAGCTGTATCTATTTTGCTGTCGATTTTGACGCGACTAGCGCTCAAATGGCTACGGTCATTGCGTACATTCAAGCAGCAAGTGAAGCGACTCCGGAGTATACCACCGGGGTATATGGGTCGTATGCGGTTATGGAAGCTGTGAAGCAAGCAGGTGCTTGCTCGAGATTTTGGCAGACCTACGCATGGAGCGGCGGTAAAAAATCCACATTCATTAACATTTATCAATATTTGAATGATGTTTCCGAGAATGGTATCCAAATAGATCATGACGAATCCTATGGCAGTGAAGGCTGGTGGAATACACTGACACCAGTGAACTATCCACTTACAACGCATGATGCCAATGTCATCATCCCTTTTCTGTCTGCCGGTTATATGGCGACAACTTCGCTTCCGGCCCGAGCGGAATTCAATCGCTTGGCGAATGAACTGCGCAAGGCGTCTGGCCAGCCGCTGGAGTAAAATGTAAAGCCCGTTAACTCTCGTTAATGAGAGTTAGCGGGCTTTTGTCATTGCATGACAGCGCTGCGAATGTACCAGCGCGAATCAAGCGATGCTCTTTCGAGCCGAAAGAGCACACGCCTGTGCGCAGGCGCGGAAGCACGTGCCGGTGTAACCGTAACGTCGACCGCAGCCTCAAACTCAAGGAGCTGGGACACGTCCCGCTCCGGGAACTTGGACAGGCGGCGCATGCTTCGCACATGCACCGCCTGCTCTTGCCCTGTGGTGACCTGCAGCAGCTGCAGGTCACCTTGGTTGGCGCCGCTGATCCAGACGTCGATCAGCGCCCAAGGCGAAAGCTTGCTGATGTAGGATGTCAGCAAGCCTGCCGCGCGGTGCACCATGACCTGGTGCGCCGGATCGGAGGAGTGGGAGCCATGCGTCACGCTCCCGAGGAAGTGAATACAGAAATGACCGTTGAAGTCATTTCCGGGAATCCCGTCTCCGCCATGCGGCATGCCGTGCATGGAGCCGGCCAGCGTGCGGCCGTTAAACTTCACGAGGACCGCTTTGCGGTCCCAGCTCCAGGCGCCGCCATAGATGGTTTTGAGCGTCGCAGAGTCGGTCTTCGTCAGCGGTTGCACATCCGCGTGGCTGGAACCCGCGCGGCGCTGTCCTTCAAAGCTAAGCCCACTTTCCACGTCGGTTATCGTGAATTTACTATATTTGGGGATGACGGCGCTTGCGTCTTCCCAGGTCAGGATTTCGCCATAGTGCTGAGCTCTAAGCGCTTGAACTTGCGTGCGAAGCCCTTCTTGCACGCCCGGCGACACTGCATAAATGGATTTGGTCATCGGATCAACCAATTCCCCATTTTCCGTGACGCCGTAATGTTGCGTCTGCCCTTTTTGATGATAAATAAGAGTGGTATCCGGCGGTAAAGGCTCGGTGTACGAAGCGCCTGTCTGTAGTTGCTCAAGCTCTCGCTGTAATTTTTTATTTTCAAAAGATGATTCTGATCGGTAGGCGGCATGTGGAGAGGCTTGGACAACCAACTGAAAAGTAGTCGTATTCGTCGTTTCTTGATAGCTGAGGACTTGACCATAGGAATGTTGGCCGAATGGACCAAACAAACTAATGGACATCACAGAAAGCAACAAGGTGCAGATCATCGTTCGGAGCAAGCGGGTTGCTCGGGCATGATGCATAGATAAGCTTCCTCCTGAATTGATTTTAGTAGCGGTCCACATTTGAACAGCAGGATGAAACGCCATAGTCAAGTTTTTACTAATTGCCATAAATTTATGAACAAATTCATCGTCCTCTGCTGCCCGAATGGCATCTGTGTTAAAATATAGCAGTACTTAGGAAAGGGAGGTTATCTCATGCAACCAAGTGAAGGTAAAGCATTTGAGTTTCATATAACAGAGGATCGGATTGTGAGAGGTGATTTCTATGAAGCAGCGTCTGGGCCGGCTCTGGGGACCTTGATCATTTGTCATGGATACAAAGGTTTTAAAAACTGGGGGATGTTTCCGCACGCAGCGCAATCATTATCTATGGATGTAAATGTCATGGCCATCAATTTCTCTCACAATGGTGTTGGAGAGGATCTGCTTGAATTTACAGAGCTGGAGAAGTTCGCGCGCGATACATATTCCAGAGATCTTGAAGATTTGGAAGCCGTTGTGGAGGAAATTCTGCGAAATGAACAGCTTGCTGGTGCTGGTACTGGTGCCGGAGAGAAACCGATTTTGCTTTTGGGCCACAGCAGAGGGGCGGGGGTATGCCTCATCTATGCGCTTGATCATCCCGATCAAATTGCGGGTGTTATCAGCTGGAATGGCATTTCGAATGTTGATCTGTTGACGGAGGATAATAAAAATGAGATGCGCACAGCGGGAAGATCGTATACGTTGAACGGTCGTACAAAACAAAATATGCCGTTAGATCTTGAAATCCTTGAAGACATGGAGAGTAACAGCGAGCGATTCAATATAATGGGCAGAATTAGCGGCGCTGCGTTTCCAATTGCTTTAATTCAAGGAACTGAGGATAGCGAAAGGCTTATTCGAGGCTCACGACAGATGGTCGAGCAAAACTCATCTATTCAATGGATCCGAATTCCTGAGGGCAATCATACCTTTGGCTCGGTTCATCCTTATCAAGGAGAGTCCCAAGCGCTGAAGCAAGCCATTCAAGAGACTCTTCAAACCATTCGAGAAATGTTAGGATAAAAAGACACATGTTAACGAATAGACAACTTGGCGTAACGATACTTATTACCATTATTGGACTCGCTGCCGCATATGTGCTGCATATCGCCTTGGCGATTGGTTTTTCATTTGGACTCATCACATTGGTCGTCATCGTATGGCAAAGCGGAGCTGCATTCAGAGGCATTCTGCGAAGCATGGGGGAGGGCGTCAAGCATACCAAAGAAGTGATGTGGATTCTTGCATTGGTTGGCGTTGTTATCCCTACATGGACCGCTAGCGGGACTATTCCCTATATGATCGATTTAGGACTTCGCATCGTGGATCCCAGCTATTTTCTTACATTTTCGTTTGCTCTTTCCGTGTGCATTTCCATGCTGCTGGGCACTTCCACGGGGACGCTGAGCTCGGTCGGAATCCCGCTAATCGGTCTTGCTGTGCTGCTTCAAATTCCATTGCCGATGGTTGCAGGCGCATTAGTTTCGGGCGCTTTTGTCGGCGATAGGACTTCGCCTTTCTCCAGTGCGAATCGTCTGGTGGCATCTTCCACAGGTGTTTCTGTCAAAGATTTATTTAAAGCCTTGCTGCCAACTACGATTGGGGCTGGAGGTATTAGCCTCGCATTTTTCTTGTTTTGCGACATGAGAGGGAAGTGGCATCAAGAGGAAAACAATGTGCTCAGTCAGCAATTTGGCTCCGGTTTTAACTACAGCATTTGGTTGTTAGTGCCTGTGCTGCTTTTACTGTTTTCGATTTTGCTCAGATTTAAAACAAGAAACGGATTTCTCCTTTCCATCGCGAGTGCAATCGGAATTGGCCTGATTTTTCAAGGAGTCACTTGGGAGGAATGGCTGCATGCGATGTGGTTTGGTTACCACTCCATGACTTTTGATTCGCTGCAAACCAAAGGATTGTCCAGTATGGTTGAATTAATTGTACTTATTGCACTCGCGGGAGCGTTTAACGGGATTTTAGAGGAAAATCGTGTTTTACAGGCCTATATGCAAAAGTTGTTGGGAGGAAGCTCCACATCTTTATTCACAGCTACCATTCGAACCGGCTTATTTGGCCTAGGACTTGGCCTAGTTTCGTGTACACAAACCCTCCCGATCATGATGACAGGCAGGAGTTTGCTGCCCTTTTGGGAGGAACGCTTCCCGCGCAGCCAGCTTGCCAGAGTTGTTGCAGACTCTAGCCTCATTTTAGCTGCTATGATTCCTTGGAATATGCTCGCTATTGTATGTGGAACCATTGTAGGAGTACCAGTCGAACATTATATTCGTTATGCGCCATTTCTTTGGGCTTTGCCACTATGTACCTTGATTTGGTCATATGGGTGGGGGCGTCGTGGCAGAGCCGTCGGAAATTGAATTGAAGGGGAGTTGCAAGATGCCTACAACTTATTTTATTTCAGATCACCATTTCGGCCATAAAAACATCATTGACTTCGAAAACAGGCCTTTTGCAGATGTTGACGAAATGACAGAAGCCATGATAGCAAAGTGGAATGCTGTCGTTCGTAAAGAAGACAAAGTTTTTCATTTAGGCGACTTTTCTTTTTTAAATAAAGAGCGCACTCAGGCCATTGTTTCCCAGCTGAACGGGTATAAAATCCTCATCCTGGGCAATCATGATCGGGGTAGACCGAGGACCTGGTGGCTTGATGCTGGATTTGATGAAGTAAGTGAGTATCCACTTATTTATATGAATTTCTTCTTCCTTTCCCATGAGCCTATGTATATGAACAAACAGATGCCATATTTGAATGTTCATGGGCATATTCATGGTCAGAAATATGAGGGACGTCAATATTACAATGTGAGTGTAGAACAATTAGACTATACGCCGGTGTCTTTTGAACAGATTCGCGATTCGGTTGTGGTGGATGAGGAACAGGCATAATGGCGCTTGAAGGACAAGTATGAAGGTGTATAAAAGGTGGGAATAATGAGATTAATTGTTCGAGGAGGTTGATTTTATGTTAACGAATGACAAGCTGAGTGAAGCCGATATCGAAGTCATTTTGATGGCCATAGACACTTCAAAAGACGCACTACTTAAAGTGTATACGAAAGATTGGCTTGAAACGAAAATCGATGATATAAAAAACAAGCTTCACGCACAGCAGGAGGAACTGGAACGAAATCATTGAATCATGCAATCGATTCTATCGACAAAAAGCACTAATGATCATTGATCATTCGGGTGCTTTTTTTACAATGGATTAAGAAGCATTTGAAAATGCAGGTGGTAAGTCGTACAATAATTTGAAGAGTAAATCCATGTAAGTTTTCGGAAGTAGCCGTGCCTCTGGCTCCAATAAAATTATGCTTAAGGAGATTTGGATCATGCCTCAAATGTCATCGTATAAATTGCCTTGTGGAACTAAGAAATTTTATCCTGAAAAGCTTGATTATTTAACGCGCAAAGGAAATTATCTATTGTTTCATACGTTTTCACCTAAAAATAAAATGGCCTATATCATCTCTCCGAAACAGAAGGGCATGGATATCATTGTTGAAGGCCCACCCAGCGATATCGTTAACCTCTATGAAAGTATCGGCCTTGATGAACAAGAGATTCGAGATGTAAATGGCGTATTTCTCTATAAACAAGCTCAAACAAAGGAAGAATTTGAACAGGTTTTTGAAAAGTTCGTCCGTTAATATTTGAAATATTATAGAAAGAGCACTTGAATTTATTCAAGTGTTTTTTTGTTGTAATGGATTATCAGCGATAGGGGTTACTCGAGATAATTTATACAATCACATAATTTGGGAATACTGTCTGAATATCAGAAAGTACAAGGTGGTACAAGATGTTCTATAAAAATCAACAAAAATTTTATCAAGAACCCGTGTACAAGTCCCCTTACGCTGCTGCACTTTGGTCATTATGTTTGCCAGGATTCGGGCAACTCTATGTCCGTGAATATTTTATCGGTATCATCTTACTCGCTTCTGAAATTGTCTTTAATATTTTGTCTAAATTAAACTGGTCTATTTACTACTCGTTTACTGGGAAATTGCAAGAGTCTTCCGAGATTGTCAATATGGGATGGGGGTTGTTCTATCCCTCCGTTTACGCGTTCAACATCTGGCATGCGTATAATACGGCAAAGGTCATGAATGCTAAGCTAGAAGCAGAAGGAGTTCCAAAGCCTGAAAAACTAGCACATAATATGGGCTTTTTTACTGGGCTCGTTTTTGGTATGTTTTTCGGGCTGCATTGGGCATTTTTAATAAGTCCTGTTTTTTCTGGTATTGTAATGGGGATTTCTTTGGCGATTATTGGGCATTTGATTGAGAAGTGTGTGAGTCGATGAATTGAAATGTAATAGATGTTTTAGTAAGCATAAAAAAAGCCCTTACCATGTAAGGACTTTCTCTGTATGACCTGTAGTGGGCTCGAACCACTGACCCCTACCCTGTCAAGATAGTGCTCTCCCAGCTGAGCTAACAAGTCGTTTTGTGAAGACAATTAGTAATATACCAAGAATTCTCAAGCATGTCAATATATAAGTTGGTTATTTTGTAAACGGATTAATTGCGCCAAAATCGAAAAAGCTTGGTGAGGAGATGGTAAGTTTTACGCTTCTTTTTGGACCTGGGCATGAAGGAGAATTCGTTTGTTGAAGTTTCTAAAGTTGCTGTATGACCTTTCCCCAGCAGGATGGACAGTTCATCGTCGGTTACGCCTTGCATTGTCATGGATTAGTCAACCTTTCCGCTCAATCATGTCATTAATATATCAAAAAAGTCAGCGCTTTGATATAGGACTTTCATATTAGCGGGATTTATGGTAACTTGGTGTCATTAGAGTTTGGGAGGAACAGGAATGACGAAGCAGCAGCATCGATGGAATTTGCGTTTAAAAAGCAGTAATGTATATCTAGGTACCGTATATTTGGGCGATCCGCTTCCTGAAGTGGAAGATGTGATTATGATTGGCGATAAGAAATATACGATTCTTGAGCTCGGTAGTAATCGCGATGCAAGCGATGTGTTTGTAGAAGAAGTGAAGAAGAAGTAACTTATGGTAAAAAGCGCTGTCTAGGAGGATTCATTCTTCTAAACAGCGCTTTTTAATTTAACGGATTCTTACACTGAATCCTATGCTTTTGTATGTACTAGGCAAGATTGTAGAGCGAGGCCAGGCAATCAACGAACATTTTGTTATATTCCTCGCGGGTGTAGTCTTTGTTGCAGGCAATGTCTCTTCCCAGGAATTGAAACCAGGTGATTTCTGTTTGCGCTTTTTTGTAAATAAATTTGCCGTGTTGGATGAGGAAGGTGTCATTCTCAAAGTAGGGTACGTTGTCAAACTGAAGCGTTTTTTCACCTTTTTGTTCGGATACTAATGTCGCCAATAGAATAAGCATGCGGTACGGATCACGGAAAATTTCATATTGTTGTTCAGTCATGGTTTACCTCTCCATTCGTGTATAAGGGATAAAGCCATCATACTAGAGAGGTAATCTGAATAGAATATGCGAACGAAAACTCGTGAGGATATCGAAGGAACAGATGACAATATTGAAGAAATAGAAAAAAGACTGACAGTCACTCTAAGGAGGATCGAGTGAAATCAGTCTTTTGGAGTTTGCGTCTACATCAAAAGATTAACGTTTGAAGCTGGAAAGTTGTTGTTCTGCGATTTGTACCAAACGCTTCGTGATGTTTCCGCCGATCGCGCCAGCATCACGAGTTGCCAAGTTACCGTTGTAGCCAGTAGGGGAGAGAGGGACACCAATTTCCTGAGCGACTTCAAACTTCAGTTGATCCAATGCTGCTTTTGCTTGTTGTACGACTAAAGTGTTGTTACTAGCCATTCAAAATCATCTCCTTTTTTATGGTACACCAGTATTATTTGAATGTTCAGAAAATTTATACGCAAAAAAATAAAAATATCTATATCATCAATAAACCCCCAACCGGTTGGCTGGGGGAGGATATATTTTAAAATAAGGATCAATTATTCCTCTTCGGATTCCACGCTTTCTTCAGCCGCTGCAGCTTCTTGACTAGCCTCTGCAACTTCTTCAGCCGCCTCTTCGTTCACTACTTCTTCAGTGGACTCTTCAGCGATTTCTTCTTCATTTTGGGATACAACTTCTTCTTCTTGGCTCATGCATTTCACCTCCTCGGTTATGTATAATATCATTCTATCCGCTTCTATCAGGCCCTACAAGAGGGTTTAGAGGGCTATGCATAGATTTAATGAAACCTTAATTCGTTTGTCAAATCCTGCTAAAATGGAGTGGCGAGGAAACTCGTTTTTTGTGCCTAAATGACTTATTTTCGCTGGATTTCTCTAATGAGCATGTTTTATTTTTCTATGAATATACATGAGGCAAGCAGCGAAAGTTTATGATTGACTAAGCTGAGCTACGCTATAAAGATAGTTTTCTTACGAAAACTCTTAGGAGGAGTCCGAATGAACCGGTCGGATGTTATTTTGGAATTACAGTTAGTCCCTGAGCTGCTCAAGCAAGCAGAAGCGATCTATGTGGATGCCGTATCTGAGCTGAGTTGGGCCAAACACGAACTATTGACGAAGGAATGTGAGGTCATAGGTGACGGATTGGTGACGGGGAAAAATGAACAGCAGCGCCAAGCTGAAATGTGGCCTTATACGAAAGATTTGCAGCAGCAAGTGTTAAGAATGGAAGATGCCGTCGAGCATACGAAGGTAGAGTTCCATTTTTACAAGCGAAAGCTTGAAAATCTACAAATTATAGCCAAACTGATGACCATTCTATAAGGGGAAATAAATGATGAGAAACCTGCGATCGGATGATTGCGGGTTTTTTACTATTTCTGAGCATAGATGAAAATTTTATTTTTGTTATACGGTTACAGCAGAAGTCAGTTGTGCATCCTAAGGGTAGATTATGTAAAATGCTAAGTTTTCGGGAGGACGAAGATACGTCATGAAATCATTAAAAATTGTTGTGACTGTGAGTTTGGGGCTGCTCGTGCTGACAGGCTGTCAAAGCGTGAAAAGTACGGCGACAGCAGAAGCTGGCTCTACGGCACCTCTAGAGGTTACATTAATTGGGGCAAGTGGACAAACGGTTGGAAAGGCGCAGCTGGCAGCCGCTCCAGAGGGAGTACAAATTGATCTGCAAGTAAGCGGACTAACGCCTGGTGCCCATGGTTTTCATATTCATGAAAAAGCGGCTTGCGATGCGCCGACATTTGATTCGGCAGGTGCTCATTTTAACCCGATGCATAAAGAGCATGGCTTTCTTAATCCCAAAGGTGCGCATGCTGGGGACCTTCCTAACTTGGTCGTAGATGAGCAGGGAAATGGCCGTTTGAGTACGGTCACCAAATCCGTGGTGCTGCTTCCTGACAAGCCAAATTCGCTATTTAAGCCAGGTGGAACCTCTCTCGTCATTCATGAGAAAGCGGATGATTTGAAGACCGATCCATCTGGAAATTCTGGTAAACGAATTGCCTGCGGTGCCGTGAAATAAAGGAAGGAGCATTCATGACAACATGATCAAAACACAGGATCTCAAACTGCAGATGGATGAACTCACCAAACAGAACGACTTGGTGCTAATTGAGCTCGAACAGGTAAAGAAAATGTTGTTAGGCGGATCCCAAAGCTCGCAAGGTGGCCAAAATCAGCAGCAAGCTTCGAATTCCGGTCAATCGCAAGATCAGGGTGAAGATCAAGGACAGAACCAGGATCAAGCTCAAAGTCAGGCCCAAGGACAAGGACAAGATCAGGGACAGGCTCAAGGACAATCTCAAGGACAATCTCAAGGTCAGGGCCAAGGCCAAGGTCAGCAAGCCGGACAAAATGGCGCTAACGGCCAGCAAGTCTCAGATTTAGCCAATGAACTATTGAAAATTAAGGATTTGGTTGAAAAGCTGGAACAAAAAACATCCCAGTATGTCAGCAGCCAGTCCAACAACGGGACATTAACAGAGAAGGACGCTGTCAATTTGATATTGACGTTAATGAACGGCATGGTCGATTGGGCTAGCGAATTTGTCTCATCCAAAGCCTCTTCGAATGGACAGCTGCAATAACATAAAAGAGATCATCACCCCAAAAAAAGAGCTGCCCGTGCAGCTCTTTTTGGTTTTTTGTCGAAACCAAACGCTTTTCGTTTGTTTTTTCAATGACGCGTTTTATTGATTCTTTAGGCGATTCGACAATATGCACTTATTTACATAATCGAGTCTGACCGATAAAGTAAAGAAGAGTTAAACGTAAAGAGACAAACCATAGATGGGGTGTAGTGTATGAGAGAAATAGATATTCATCATCTGATGAATCAACTCGGAATTCAGCCTGATCAATTACATAAATGGATGTCTAATCAAGGGAATACAGCTAAGGTTGAAGGGACTCGCAGAGCCGAACATTATTTGATCACGCCGACCCCTTCGAGCTTCATTTCGACCCCGACGCGGAACTCCAATTCGGGATAAAGGGCTTGCCATGTACGCCACTCCTCTTCTACTGTTCCAAAGTGACGCGATCGATACTTTAATCCGAAGCCAAGAGGATCCAGGTTGTTGTCTCGAAATTTTTTCAAAAGCCGCACTATTTTTTCTTCAGAGGATTGGCAAACAGCCGCCTCATATTGCGAAAGCTGATTGATTTCGAGGGGACCGGATGCCGACTCTTCAATGACACCTCTCATTTTGATGTGCATATCGACATATGGAGGTCCATTTTTGGGAATGCGAATGGAATATTTTGAATTAATGTTATCCACCGAAACGAAAAATTTCGAATCCTGGAAGGGCGCTTCAATTTCAACTTTGTTTATACTTGCTTTCATAATATTAAAAAGTCGTGTTTCATTCGAGTTTAGTGTAAGCTTTACATTCTCCTTATCAAAAAGGACGGCAGTGTTAATCGTAAAATGATTGTTAGCCGATTCCACAATGGAGAGAATGGGATCTAATCCTAGTTCTTTTTTTTTGCGATAAAAGTTGAATAGGTACTCGGAAACCACATAACCCGATTCTACCCCCGTCTTCCCAAAGCTTAGCAGCAAAGAGTTGCCAGGCATCCTCTCATGGGATATTTTTGTTCCCAATACGGCTTCTGCTGAAGGTTGTCCGACAGCAACCCAGGACACGAGTTGGATATCTCTGCGGCGATTGAGCCAATCCAATTCATTGATGCCATTTTCCTTCAGAAACGGATAGCCAAAAATAATAATTTTGGCATGACCGAAATCCAGTTCTTTGTCGACCTTAGACTTCAGCAATCGAACAGCTTCAGTGATGGAGTTGGCATCCTGCGCGATCAATTCGTATTGCGCGGAACTATTATCAAGACTATTTCCAGGAACGGCTAGTTTAAGCGATATCCGATATTTCATATCTTTATGTTCAGATTTATCAATGCCAATGGAAACAACGAAAAATCGTTTGTCAATATCCTTGAAGCCGCACCCTCCGCACAGGCACAAGAGCAGCAGGATGAAGAGCCATTTCTTCACGCCAATTTCCTCCTGGCAAAAATAACGATGATCATCACCAAGGCAATTTCAGAAGCCAGCCTTACATTTAAATAAACAGTGCCAAAATCGAATAAGGAGTTGTCGTTGAAAAAGTAGCTGAGGAGAAACGTAGCCCCTCCCATAAGGGCTATTACAGCCCAAGTGAAGTAGCTTTTTTCTTTCTGACTAGGAATCAGCTCTTTAAAAAATTCAATCCCTACATGCCAATGGATAAAGGAACCGGCCAAGCTAATATTGGTGTACAGCAGCATGAAAATAAATAAGACCCTTTCGACTAAACCAAATTCTACCCGCATAGAATCTGAGGTTGAAATCCAAGGGTAAATATAAGTATTCACGGCCATTGTTCCATGGTAGCCCACAGGAATCAGAAAGCTCGTTAACAAAACACAAGTGCCAACAATCGGGATTGTCCAGAGTAAAGGGATTTTTTTATTCGGTTTAAGAAGCCTGTTGAAGATAACTAAATTCGTATACCCTGTGAAAATGTAGGTGCCAGCGGATATGGAGTCCCATGTTGGCCTATTCAGAATATGAGTGGCAATTTCAAAACAAGCATCATAATGCATGGCTTCGTTCGTTACGGCTTTATACAAGACCCATACAATAACGGGGACATTGGTAACCAGTAAGATTTCCATGCAAAAAAGAACGGATTCCGATTTCAAACGGGCAATCATACCGACAACAATGACGAAAGCCAGAACGATTAACATCGACGAAATATCGGGATTAATATACTTTTTTGTGATCTCGCTAAAAGCAATCAGCGTGATCATCCCGGCCAAATACCAGATGACAATGAAATAGATCAAAATAGGAATACGCACCCATCGCGGCGCGTGTTGTTTTAATATTTCCGGGAAACCCTGTCCGGGGAACTTCGCAATTGATTTGACGAAAATATACAAGAGGGTGAAACCGATCGGTATGGACAAAACCAACGACAGCATACTTCCTTCAAATCTGTGTGAGAGCAGAATGCGAGGCACGAAAAGGATGATATTCGCCAGCATATTTAATAAAACCAAATAGTAAAAATAACGGACCATCGGTGCAATCACCCCACTCAAGTAAGACTCGTAGGACTCGCTTTATTTTCGGTAGAAAAATAAGCGTAAATAAGGAACGCCAAAGCTTCTTAAATTCGACAAATAGGCTGTCATGCCAATGAGTCCAAGTACGACGCCAGTGATGCCTAACATGGATGCCAGCAGGACAAGTGGATATTTCATGATTCTCATGGCGAAGCTCATTGAATTGATGGGGACGACAAAATTGGAGATCGCCACCGTCGATACAATGATGATCATGATGTTGCTGATTAAGCCTGCGGAAGTAGCGGCTTGTCCCAGAATTAATCCGCCAACGGTAGTCGCTGTGGACCCTACGGACTTCGGCAAACGGATGCTTGCTTCCAATAATAGCTCCATCAGGATCAACATGAGCAAGACTTCGACATACGCCGGATAAGGCACAGAAGCCCGGCTCCCGGCAATGGACAGCGCAACCTGGACCCGGAATATTTCCGGATTATAGGCAGTAAGCGCGACATAGGCTGCAGGTAAAATCAAACTTAGGAATAAGGCAATGTAGCGTAAGATGAGTAGAAAATAACTAACTAAAGAAAGCTGATAGTTATCATCCATCGCCGAGTAGAAATCATAAAACACGACAGGCAGAATCAGAACGAATGGCGTTCCTTCGAGCATTAAGATAATTTTTCCTTGTGAGAGATTTAGAATGGTTCTGTCGGGACGTTCTGTCGTCAGGAAGGTGGGAAAGATCGAAAACTTTTGTTTGTTCAAAAGTTGGGTAAGCTCACTAGTCGATTGCAAAGTGTCAACTTTAATTTCATCAATCTTTCTTCTTACTTGGTCAAGCACCTGATGGTCGACCTGCAAATCATCGTACATGATACACAGTCTGGATTTGGACAACCGTCCAAGCTCCAGGCACTCCACGCGCAAGGAGTTGTTCTGATAGCGGAAGCGGATCAGGTTGATATTTGTATCAATGTGCTCGCTAAAGCCCGTTTGCGGTCCTTGAATCGTTGCTTCCACTTGAGCATCGCTTAGTGCGGCTGCTTTTATTTGTGCGGCATTGAAGAGCAATATGCGCTCTCTGAGCATAATGGCGACATGGCCTGAAGTAATTTTGTTCAATGCATCAACATTGGAAGCGGGTCGATTGCAGCCTGGAAAAGAAAGTAAATAATTTTCATACTCAGCTTCCTGTTTCATTTGGAAAAAGGGTTGAATGATCTCATCCCGGATCAAGCTGCTGTCACAAATATTGGTAATAAATAAAATTTCAGCCTGAATATGATTGGATTGCATCATGCGATGCTCCAAGTCGTCGGAAGGGCCAAGTTTATCTAGCAGCCATTGCTTGTCCTGGCTCATTGGATTCAAGGATACCCTTCCTTTCCAAGCAAAGTTTTCCTCTTAGTCTGTCTCTGGAAGGCTGACCCTATCCATGACTTAAGGGAAACTGGCTGATTCAGGAAACGAAGAAGATAAACTTGAAATTACAGGGGGTGGCGCTGTTTTTTCTGGTGGGAGGAGCGTTTCTGCTTGGGTAATAAGAAAAAGCTAGAGGGGAGGGAATGCGTAATGAGACATGGCAGCGGGGGAAGAGGGTGATCCGTTCCTGGGAGGAACGGACCCGATCTTCCGAGATTCCATTGCGTGGACCAAAGGACCACAGTGTCGCGATTTTGGATAATATGGATGAGGGTGGAAAAAGGGCAAGTCAGGAATGCTGTGACTATCTCTCTCCTGCAGCGGAGGGGGATTTGAACACAACTTGCTTCGCACAATATTCAATGATTTCGCTTCTTCGCACAATGCCGATGAATTTATCAGAATCATCAACAATCGGCACGAAGTTTTGCACTTTGGCTAAATCAATGAGATCCACCATGTCTGCATGGATATGAACCGGTTTATTCTGCACGCGCAGCGGAACCTCAGACAGTAAATGTCGGTGCGCATTCTCAAACGATACGCCTTCCGAATTTTTCAAAAACCATAACAAATCGCCTTCGGTGACGGTCCCTACATAATGACCATCGTCGGATAATATCGGTACCGCGGTATAACGGTGATATTCCATACGCTCAAGTGTCTGACGAAGCGTTGTTTGTAATGTTGTTGTAATAACCTCGGATTTCGGTAAAAGGAAAAAAGCGATATTCATCATTCACACTCCTTAGAGTTTTCATAAGAAAACTGACGTCGCTAGCAAAGGCTTGGAGTTTTTCGCAGGAAAACTTTCTTCGTAAGCTAACACTCCTATTGTATCAAAATTTACGAATAGAATCTAAACCTGTGATGGATGCTACAAGAGAGGTGAGCAGAATGAATAGAGCGCTTATAACAGCATTGCTAGGAATCGGTACCGCACAGGCGATAAAAATGCCTCTTACTTATATGACAACGAAGAAGTGGGATTGGTCGCAACTCATTCAAACCGGTGGAATGCCCAGTTCACACTCCGCGGGTGTGTCGGCTTTAGCTACTTATATCGCTATGAAAAGAGGGCTCTCGGCCGTTGATTTTGCCATTACCTCGGTGTTTGGCGCTGTCGTCATGTACGACGCCATGGGAGTTCGTCATGCAGCTGGGGAGATTGCCGTAGAAGTGAATGAAATTGATGTGCAGGTAGAGCGGTTAGCTAAGCAGCATCCGGGTTTATATCATGCTCGCAGACGGAAAGCTTTGAAGGAGAGGTTGGGGCATTTGCCGCGGGAAGTTTTGGGCGGTGCGATTTTGGGGGTAGCCATCGGGGCTTCGAGCTATTTGTTGGAGAAAAAGAGGTAGGCTTTGACGCGTGTGGACATCCTTTCTTGAATGAGATAAGATCAAGGAATATTCATTGAAAGGAAGAAAGTCCACATGGAAATCATTCGCGTTACTAGTCATGATCAACTGAAAGATTGCTTTAAGGTTCGTTTCAAAGTATTTGTAGACGAGCAGCAAGTGCCTGAACATTTGGAGATGGACGAAAAGGATGAATCGCCGGAAGCCAGCCATCATTTTCTTATTCTAGACGGTGAACAACCGGTAGCCGCAGCCCGTTGGTATGAATATCAGCCCCAAACCGCCAAATTGCAGCGTGTAGCTGTTTTGAAAGAATATAGAGGCCAATCCCTCGGCAAGCAAATCATTCTGGCTATGGAGCAGCAAGCCCGCGAATTGAACTGCACGTCATCAATTCTAGATGCGCAGTGTCAGGCTGAAGGTTTTTATAGTCAATTGGGTTATCATGTCATCTCGACAGAACCATTCTACGACGCAGGCATTCTGCACGTAAGAATGAAAAAGCCGCTGTAACTACAGCGGCTTTTTTTGCTATAACGATGTTATTGCGCTAATGGGAAAGTAATGATGAATCGTGTGCCAGTTCCAAGCTCGCTTTCGACCTCCAGCGTTCCTTGGTGATCTTGCACGATTTTGTAGCAGATCGATAAACCAAGCCCTGTGCCGGATTCTTTGGTCGTGAAGAAAGGGTGGAAAATCTTCTCCAACTGTTCATTCGGAATCCCTGGACCATTATCGGCAATGACCACAGTCACGCTTTTGGCATCAGACGTTAATTGCATGTGTACGACACCGTTTTCTTCCATGGCTTCGCAGGCATTTTTTACGAGATTGAGGAGCAATTGAATCATTTTATCCTGATCCATCAAAACAAGGACGGGCTCCGTCGCTTCTTTGTAATGAATTTGATGGCCGAATCGGGTTGCTTCCGACTCCATCAGCGCAATGACCCTGAGCACACACTCGTGCAAGGAGTAGATGCGAAAATCGATGCTATGAGGCTTGGAGAATTGCAGGAATTCACCGGTTAAATCACTCATGCGATCAATTTCTTCCATAATCAAGCTGTACCAATTTTCTATATTGTAACCGTTTGCTTTGGAGATTTGCAGAAATCCTTTGACCGTTGTAAGCGGGTTCCGTATTTCGTGAGCCATACCGGAAGCCAATTCGCCGATTACCCTTAGCTTATCGGATCGAAGCATATGCTCCTCACGTTTTAGCCAAGACTCCCGTTTCTTCGTAAATAAATTATTCTCAGCTAACAAGATCAGATCATCTTTCGTCAAGCCATCCAGCGGATAGGAAGCAATCCCGTATGTAATTTGGATGCCAGTCAGTTTAGGCAGTTCGGAGTCCAGCTTTAGTTTTAAAGAAGAGGTGGCTGATTGGTCAGCTACTAGCGGCATAACGACTGCGAATTCATCACCGCCGTATCTCGCTATAAAGAGCGCATCTTTAAACAAGATTTGGAGAAGCTCCGCCATCTGCTTCAAGATAAAGTTTCCAGCCTGAAAACCGCGGGTCGTATTCATCGATTTCAAATCCGTGCAGTCGATCAGAATCAGGACCAAACCCTGTTTCTGACGAATGAGCTGCTCAAGACGGCGATGGGACTCTTCATAATTGTAAAGGCCTGTTAGCGAATCTTGCTGCGTAAATAAGTAACGTTCCTTTTTCAATCGATCAGCTTGTTTGAGCGTGGAATAGGTTGCTTTCGTAAGCAATGCAACCGTTGTGAAATGCAGCAAGCATTCAATCGCATAAATCCATAGCAAGTCATATAGCCCTTTAATAAGATAAACATTGCCTAAAAAAATAAGTGCGTAGGAGGTGGACAGGACCCACGATTTTTTGCGATTTTCTTCTGTATAAATATCGTAAAGCAGCGTTAGTATGTATAGAGGGAAGATCAAGTTTATATGACCTATGTAATGTAAAAAGCCAATGATCAGTAGTCGAAGCCATGGCATTCCTGCATGTTTTAATGGAATACGTAAGCTTATCAAGTACAGTAAAACGAGAAGGATTTGTAAAGGAGTGTTGATGGAAGTGTGGAGAACTGTCGTATATAGCATAAAAACAAATGCGTAAGCAAAAAGAATCCAATTGATTATCAAAGTATCATCTCCTGCAAATTACGATGTCCAGAATAACCACTCTTGTGACATGTTCTCTGTCTCTTACCCAAATCCTGCTTTCAGGCAAAAAGAATAGGAAATAAACACGGATTTTCGCGAAAAAAGAACCTTCAGGGGGTTGAATTCCTAAGGTTCCATGATGATAATTATTCTGGAAGATCAATAATTTCGTGCTGGGCGGCAAACCGCATATGGCCGGTTTTGCCAATGTAATCGCTCATATTGTCGGCATAATGCATGAGATAGATCCGCTGCTGAATATGCTCAGGTAACGTAAGCAATTCGTCAAGTGTAGCATGGATGAAACCTTGGCCGCTTAACTGACAATCATGAAAGATCGTATGGCAGTTTCTTTTGACGGCAACTTCGTGAATAAGCAGCTCTTCACTGAAGCGGACATCCGCACTATAGAAGATTCGGTCGTTGATAAAAAGCGAGTAGCTGGGCTTGCTGGAAATATGAAGTGTGGGCACAAGTTCAATGGTTAAACCAGGGCCTATGGCAACAGGCACTTGTTCCTCAATCACAATGACGTCAAAATAATCCTCGAGGGAATGATAGCCCTCTTCCGGATTATACATGCCGCCTTTCAAAGTGTTTTCCCACAACGTATCTGCAATTGCTTGAGTCAGGTAGAGCTTTGTTTTCTTCTGGTTGCTTTCATATAATAAGCGGAAAGCCATTTCTTCCAATCCGCCAACGTGATCGGCATGAATGTGTGAAATCACGATGCCATCGATTTGATCGGGCTGTAGCTGTATGTCGTAAAGCGATCTTGGCGTTGTTGAGCCACAGTCGATGAGTAGATTTCTTTCGTTTGAACGGATTAATGCGCTTGTATTATAAAATGTTTTGGCAAAAGCACTGCCGGTTCCCAACATTTGAATTTGCAAACTCATTCAGCCGCCCCCATTTTTCGACAAAAAACATCTTTTTCTAATGTAGCATGGGAGGTTGTTCGATTTCAACCATTATATGTATGGCGTATAAGCTTAAAGTACGATGTATACATAAGTTTATTTCATTTAAGGTGATGATATTGGGATGATTTGGTATTTAATTGGAGCGCTGATCGTGACGATTGGCTTGATTATGGTGGGTATTTCTACCTATGTAGGTTGGCAGTTAACACATCCGAAACGAAAAATCGTCGATGAGTTTCCTGAGCAGTATGGCTTGCAGAAGCAGGATATTGCATTTCCGAGCCAATCGCAGGACGTTGCACTGGATGGATGGTTTTTCAAATCGCCTTCCGCACCCCAAGGGGAGTTGGCAACGACGGTCATTATGTCGCATGGATATGCGGGTACACGACTGGAAAAGGGGCTGCCGGCGCTTGCTTTAACGAAGGCGATCGTTGATGACGGCTATCATGTGCTTATGTTTGATTTTCGCAATTCGGGCAATTCGGAAGGCAGCTTGACGACTGTCGGATATTTGGAGAAGCAAGATTTGTTGGGGGCTATTCAGTGGGTGCGGGAGCATGTCCCTAGTAAAATTTGCTTGCTGGGCTTCTCGATGGGAGGAAGCACGTCACTTTTAGCTGCAGCGGAAGAATCCTCCGTTGCTGGGGTGATTACAGATAGTGCTTTTAGCCAGCTAAGCCCATACTTGCGAGATAACTTGCCGGTGTGGTCGAAACTGCCAAGGTTTCCGTTCACGCCTTTGATTTTGGGCATTTTGCCAAGGCTGATAGGGATTAATCCCCGGCATGTAGATGCGCTTGCGGCCGTTGATCACATTTATCCGAGGCCGATTCTTTTCATACACAGCAAAGATGACGATGCGATTCCGTGGTCAAATAGTGAAGGGATGTGGCGTCGGCATCCAGACGTTTTTGAGCTATGGCTCACACAAAAAGCGGGGCATGTCGGGTCTTATAGCATGCAGCCGGAGGCGTACAACCAACGCGTTCTATCATTTTTATCAAAATTATAAAATCATCGCAACTCTTTTTAACCTTCGGAGTATAAAGATGCAGACATAAAGTTTACTAACGAGAGCTGGAGGTTATTCAAAATGAAAGTTGTTCAGCGGATATTTACGTTGATGCTGGTGTTTTTTGTTCTAAGTACGGCTGCAGTGGTGGCCTCATCGATATGGGGGGATTATAAGGGATTTAACATTGCCCGACTGGTCGTCAACGATACGACATCGGAGTTCGGGGATTCGGATGTTCCGCCTCTTATCGTTGATGGCAGCACCGTTTTACCTTTACGTGCGGTTAGCGATGCCTTGCAAGCGCTGGTGAAATGGGATAACACCAATAAGACGGCCTATTTGTACAAACCGAACGTACACTTGTTCTTTACAACAGAAGTGCGGAAAGACTCAGCCATCGTTCCATTTGGCGTCGTTGAGCGCGGGAAGCAAGCGGATTTTATTGTGTTTGCACAAGTGGATAATTTGAAAACAAGCATTTCCTCTGTCAAAGTTTCCATCGTATCGCCAAGCGGCAAAAGTGTGGTTACACCTGTTGTGAAAGCCATCACGGATTCCAAAGAGTCTTTCTGGCTGAAGGTGCCTTTGTATGGCGTTTCTTTTGACGAAGCAGGCACTTATGTTGTGAAATTTGCGATGCAAGCGACAGGTGCTAGCGATTATTCCGTCGTATCCGAGAAGCAGATCCAATCCGAATAGGATAAGCTCGCAAGAAAGTGGTTTGACCTCTGAATATGAAAATGTTAGGATAATGACGTAACTAATTATTCGACGAAATGAGGTTCTGCCTGTGAGCGATGAGAAGCACGATCATGTACACGGCCCGGACTGTGACCACGATCACGAGCATGGGGAAGATGTTTTTATCGTAACGGACGAGAACGGTGAAGAGCATGAGATGGTCATGGTGTATACCTTCCAATCTCAAGAGCAAGCTTATGCGGTATTGCTTGATCGCAATGATCCTGAAGCGGACGGCGTCATTTTCCGTGTTGAGGAAGACGGCGACGATGCATTCCTAGTCAACATTGAGGATGAAGAAGAATGGGAACGCGTAGTGACCATTTACAATGAGATCGTAGCTCAAGAAGGCGAAGAATAAGAGCTATACATAAGAAAGGGCTGTCCAGTCAGTAGTTTATCTACTGAAGGGCAGCCCTTTCACTATTTATTATGAAACGGGGCTGTCCTAATGGTTTGAATGAACCATTTGGGACAGCCCCGTTCGTGTAAAATGTCATTTTCGAGGATTGAAGTACATGATTCTGCCATTAAATAGATGAAGTTCAGCTTTCAACAGTTTGCCAAGGTATTTGCAGAACTCATTGCCTTTGCTCTTGTCGCCATGAGTGGCGTCGTCAGGCAATACGACTTGAACATAATGCCGGTCTTCCTCTTGAACCTTCTCGCTGCCGACACCAATCACGATATATTTGTATAAAGGATTGATACCCTTCAGATAGAACCATTTGCCTTCGCCTTCCGGCTTCGTCTCAATGGTATAAGGGAATCCGGCCTCGTCATATTCCCAGCCAAGCTGCTTGGCTGTCAGACTGAGCTGCTCACGGTAATGCAAAAGCCTGTCCTTGAGTTCATCCAAGGTGAGTGCGGGTACTTGGGAGCCATTTACGAATTTAATATAAGCGCTTTGAGCCATTCCTTGTTCACCTCATTCGCTAAACATCACCAACATCATAGCATCATGTAAACGGTTTTACAATATATACCTATCAGTTAAAGGCTTAGAATATCGCCTGTGTCTCAACGATAACTTTGACGTTTTGAACGCTGCGGTCCTCAGGGCCTTTGACAGGAAGTCCAACCTCAACATGCTCGACGATGTAATCAATAAGCTCTTGTGTGATGACTTCACCTGGAAGCAAAATCGGAATCCCCGGTGGATAAACATAGATGAACTCAGCGATGATCCGGTCGGCGGAATCTTTGAACGGCAGAATTTCGGTCTCGCCATAGAAAGCGTCACGCGGTGTCAACGTTAATTGAGGAATAGCAGGAACTTTAATGACAACCTCTTTGACTTCAACAACATCGTCATTCATATGCGAGAGTTTGCGCAGAGCTTCTAGTAGAGTCTCAATGTTCTCAGGCGTATCACCAGGCGTAATGAGGCAGAGAATGTTGTACATATCGCTCATTTCGACTTCGATATTGTAGTGCTCGCGCAGCCAGTTCTCGACTTCGAAGCCTGTGACGCCGAGCTTTCGCACGTGGACACATATTTTCGTCGGATCATAAGTGAAAGTCGCTTCTTCGCCGAGAATTTCTTCTCCAAAACAGTAGAGGTTCTCGATTTCATTAATTTGCTTTCTAGCATACTGAGCAAGGGCGATCGTACGTTCCGCCATTTCATACCCGTTCAAAGCCAAGTGCCTGCGGGCTGTATCTAGAGAAGCTAGTAAGATATAGGACGTTGAAGTCGTCGTAAGCATAGAGATAATCGTTTGAATCCGCTTCGGATTTACGCGATTTCCTTTTACGTTCAAGACGGAGCTTTGCGTCATGGATCCGCCTAGCTTATGAACGCTAGTCGCGGCCATATCGGCGCCTGCTTCCATAGCGGACATCGGCAGTTTGTCATGGAAATGAATGAGCACGCCATGCGCTTCATCAACAAGGACCGGCATGTTATAGCTGTGTACCAGATCAACGATCTCTTTTAAATTCGTGCATACGCCATAGTAAGTCGGGTTGATGACCAAGACGGCTTTGGCGTCGGGATGCTTCTCGAGCGCTCTGCGGACAGAACGAGTCGGAATACCGTGGTCGATTCCTAAGTTCTTGTCACGAGCTGGTTGAATAAACACCGGCTTAGCGCCTACGAATATAATCGCTGCAAGTACGGATTTATGTACGTTTCGCGGAACGATAATTTTATCGCCCTCGGAGCAGACGGTCATAATCATCGTCATGATGGCTCCGCTTGTTCCTTGTACGGAGAAAAACGTATGGTCGGCGCCATAGGCGTCCGCAGCCAGCTTCTGGGCTTCCTCAATGACACCCATCGGTTGATGGAGATCATCCAGCGGTGCTATATTGATGAGGTCGATGGACAGGGCGTTGTCTCCAATAAAGGAACGAAACTCCGGGTCCATGCCGACTCCTTTTTTGTGGCCAGGAATGTGAAATTGAATCGGATTTCTTTCAGCATGCTTGAGCAATGCATTGAACAGGGGGGTACGGGTATGATCCACCTGATTATCGCTTCCCTTCTATCGTGGATTGCTTGTCGAAAGTTGCAACAAACAAAATGAGTATATCAAACTAGAGATTTCATGCAAGCTAATTTTTTGAAAATAGTTTGTGCAAATTGGGGAAAAACTAACAACACTTGTTAAAATACGGCCAAATAAGGAGAAATCGCATGATTTTGAGGCAAAAATGGCGGAAAAACCAGTTGTTTTCCCCATTTGTGATCGAATTGTTAATTATTATGTTTATCGTCGAATTTGTGAAGGGTGCACTGCTCATTACCATATTGCCGGTGTATATGAAAACAGGGCTTGGCGCATCCGCGTTTATTATCGGGTGGACGCTTGCGGCGCAATATATCGGTGATAATGTGCTGCGCACGCCTGTTGGCTGGATTATTGATAAACTCGGTTACCGTACAACCATGCTTACAGGTGTGCTCTTGACCTTTATTTCCGTAATCCTGATGGCGACGACGTCGCAATATATATGGATGATAGTCGGCTGTGCGCTGCTTGGCTTTGGGACAGCCCCGCTGTGGCCCTGTGTAATTACAGGTACGACAGAAGTGGCGGGAGAGGATGGCAAAGCGACGATTATGAGCGTCGTTTACATGGCATGGTTATCAGGTGTCGGACTGGGTCCGGTGGCGATCAACTTTTTTGTAGGCGAAAATCATTACAGCACGGCATTTCGCTTATTAATAGCTTGCATGACGATTGTAGTGCTGGTAGCGCTGATGCTGCCTAGGAAGAGTTCAACTGCGGATGTGGCGACGGAAAAGGTCTTGACCCACGCTAAAATACAGAAAGCACCGATTGCTCAGCGAATTTCAATTTATCTGAGTGAAGTAAAGCGATCGCTGTCTGTTAGTCCGCTGATGTTTCCCGCGATGTTCGCACAGACGTTTGCTCTCGGCATATTGACACCGATTTTGACACTGTATGCCAAAGAGGTGTTAAAGCTTTCCTCCTTCGAATACAGTATGTTTTTGATTGCCGGAGGAGCCGTCACGGTCATTTGTTTAGTTCCGATGGGGAAATGGGTGGATCGCCGAGGCATACGTCCGTTTTTGATAGCGGGATTTACGATTAGCGCCGCAGCGCTGCTGCTGTTTACATATGCCAAGTCTATGACCATACTGTATGTATTGGTAGCCCTGCTTGGAATCGGTTATGCGTTCATCATACCTTCCTGGAATGCATTGATTGCTTCGGCGATACCGCCTGAGAAAAGAGGGGCCGTATGGGGGTTTTTCCTGACGATTGAAGGGCTCGGTATGATCGTCGGCCCGATTGTTTCCGGCAAGCTCTGGGATGTATATGGCTATCATGCGCCTTTCTTGATGAGCGGTTCAGTCCTCGTACTGTTACTTGTTCTTCAAATGTTCATTTCCATCCCCAAAAAAGGTATGGTACGATAAGGAAAAATGTTTGGTTTGGAGGCTCATAAGCATCATGAATAAACAGATTGGAATCATCATGTTGTTGTTGATGACCATTTTCGTAGGGTTTGGCATTATCATTCCCATCCTGCCGGAAGTTGTCAAAGGAGCCGGCTCTGAGTATCATAACGCGTTGTTGCTATCGGTCTATTCTGCGGCTTCCTTTCTGATGTCTCCGATATGGGGCGCCGTGTCGGACCGCATTGGACGCAGACCTATCATCTTGATTGGCTTGCTAGGTTTTAGTATCAGCTTTTTGATTTTCGGATTTGCCAATGGGCATCTGTGGGTCATGTACGTGTCACGTATCTTGGGGGGCTTATTCTCAGGTGCTGCCACAGCATGTGCTGTCGCTTACGTGGCGGACATTACAACGGCCGAGAATCGGACGAAAGGCATGGGCATGGTGGGCATGTCGATCGGCTTAGGTTTTATCTTCGGACCGGCGCTTGGAGGTATTTTAAGCCGCTGGGGCACTTATGTACCTTTCTTCGCAGCTTCGATCCTGGCGTTCGCCTCGTTCCTATTTGCTTTTGCGATCCTATCGGAATCGCTGCCGGCAAATAAGCGATCTTCGGTGAAGGAGAAAGCCCCTTCTCGATGGACCGCATTCTCCGGAGCTTCTAAGTATCTGTATGTCTTATCCTTTTTCGTTTCGTTTACACTAGCCGGCTTAGAAGCGACACTTCAGTATTATCAAATGGACAAAATCGGCGCAACGCCATTTGATATCGGCATGATGTTCCTTGCCAGCGGCATCGTCGGCGCGTTGATCCAAGGCGGTGTCGTTCGCCGCCTGGTCAAGCAGGGTGCCGAGCAGAAAGTGATCGGCATCGGCTTATTGCTCTCAGCAGCTGGCTTCTTCCTGCTGCTGTACTCCAGCAGCGTAGTCACCGCTGCGATTTACTTGTCCGTATTCGGCGCGGGGAACGCGCTGATACGGCCTTGTGTGACGTCGCTGATTACGCAGCGCACGAAAGTCGGTCAAGGCGTCGCGACGGGCCTCAGCTCCTCCATGGACAGCCTGGGCCGCATCGCCGGCCCATTGCTTGGCGGAGCGGTGTTCGCCATCGCGCATTCCTTGCCGTTTATTATCGGCGGCGTGCTTTGCTTGGCGGCGATTCTGCTGCTGCAGCGCTTCGTGCTGGTAGACCGCCAGACGCGCGTTCAACAGCAAACGGCCTAGAGCAAATGAAAAGCTGTACACTAGCCTTTCTCGGTAGAGAGGGCGGGTGTACAGCTTTTTTTGATGCTTGGGGGAACTACAGTCCGCTATCTTTGACGAAAACGTCAATCCAGAAACGCTCCCATCGCCGCGAAGCATCCTATTACGCAGCTCGTCAGCGCCGTATTTCAGGGGCAAGACGACCCCGATCGAACGTAGGGATACAATCATCGTACCCAAGCTGAAAAACCCTGAGAAGAACGCTTGGGGGTCGATAAAGAGTCGTTGGTTGAATGATCTGGATAAAAAAAGACTGCCCCAACGCCATCAAAGATGACAGTGAGCAGTCTTTTAAATACCCTTAGTCCTTAGCTTTCTTCTCTTTCTTGTGATCAACCCACTTCTCAATCGAAGGGGTTAGCTGATCTTTAATGGACGCGACGAGCTTGTCCTTGGAAATGCCTTTCGACTGAGCGATTTCGGCGAGCGACTTGCCGGAGCGGAGCTGGGCATGCAGTTCATCTTTGCTCAGTCCAAGCGTTTTGGCGAGTTTTTCCGTGTCAGGCTTCAGTCCGAAGCGGTGCCACTTGCTTCTGCCATGGCTGTCCAGCAGGTTCTTCTCGTTGAGGATGAACTTCAGATGCTCGCCAAGTTTTTGCTTCATATGCTCGCCCTGGTCGGCAGTCAGCTTGCCATCCTTCACGGCCACTTCGATCTTGCCGGTACGGAGCTGCTCGAGTTTGGCCGTTAGGTCGGCTTCACTAATACCTTTGTCGGCGGCTGCCTCCACAATGCTTTTGCCGCTCTTGAGCGACTTCACGAGCACTTCTTTGTCAACGCCTATGACATGGGCGGCTTCCTCGATAATCGGCCATTTGCGGCTATGGCGCCCGTGCCCTTTCTCATCAGCTTGCTGCAAAGAGACGATCTCCTGCTGATTCTCGGAAGGAGCTTGCGCTGAAGCTGAAAGTGATGGGAGCATAGCTGCTCCCAAGACGAACGAGAGGGCCATCGTGCTTACCAGAAGCTTTTTTCTATAATGCTGATTCATGTGTGTACGCCTCCTTTCCCAAATAATAGGAATTACAGAACATAGTCTGTGCAGGAGGGATTAATTTTAGTTTAAAATAACCTTAGTTTTACATAAAAATTCCAAGATTCGAGTTATTTCGCGTCGACTGCCAGTTGATACAAGGGAACCAGCTTTTCGAACGTGTCTTTAATCAGGGATTCAAGTTCGTCAGGTTTGGTCAGCACAGGATCTTGGAAATGAAGGTTTTTGCCGATCAGCAGCTCAACTTTTTTGACATCGCGGAAACGGATCAAAGCATCATTCCATGCGCTTCGGTCCAGTTCAGCAAGCGGAGTGACATCCTTTTTCATATGATCGAAGGACAGGACGAAATCGGCTGGGATTTCCTTTTGGAGGCGATCGATCTGATTCATATACGCGGTAGCGATGTTGCTTTTATTAGGCAGCTCATAAATGAGTGCAAGCCAGATAAACACGCGGTCATCGAACAGGCCGACCTGGAAATGAGGGACTTGCTTATAGCCTCTTTTGTTTGGGCAGATCGCCATCCAGGTGTCCACCGGCGGATTAATTTTGCGTCTTAAATGCTTGGCAATATGTAAGAACATTTCGGTTCCGGCCAAAAGCGAGAGATCCTGCGCCAAAGAATCGCCTAACGCTTTGAATTTAGGTTGAATGCGCTCGCGAATGGCTTCCATTCTTCCATCTAGACCTTCTATAGCAAACGTATCAAAATCATGTTGTGTAAATCCAGTAAAGCTCATCGTCAGTTGCCTCATTTCACTTACGTTTTTCAATTATTTTAAAATAAATGAGTGCGCTCTGCAATGTTTTACGAGTTTCGTAGAATGCAAGTAGGAAAAAGGTCCCAATTTGTCTAAAAAAGCAGGAAAATATAGGAGTTTGCCGAAATATGTGGAATAATCTATGGCTAAAGACAGGAGAATTCGGATATGAGAATGAAGAAATGGTCTGCGATCGCTCTTTTGGGCTCTTTGATGGGCACATGCTTTACGGCAGGCGTCTATGCGCAAGATGTGCTGCAACGTGTTGACGCGTATTTAAGAAATGATTTCAAGATCGTAGTGAATGGGCAGCAGGTGACGCTTATGAACCCTCCGTTAATTTATAACAATAGCAGCTACTTGCCAGTGAAAGAGTTGGGAAATTATTTGGGGGCAGTTGTCAATTGGCAGGAGAGCTCCAAAACGATCTATATTAATCCGCGTATCAATCAAGGACAACCCGCTGAGGGGAATAATATCAATTACACAGAAATAGTGTTCCAATACCCTTATGTGCAGTACTTCGATTATCGAGGTGCCACTTATCCGATCCTCACGAACACGACAGAGCTAACGTACTATCGATTAAAGGATGTGGAGCGAATGGGTGTGCCTACAGCCGGATTGCGCAAAGCGAAGGAGAAATATTCGGAAGAGATCTATGTCGGAGAGGATGAATTGAAGAAGGTTTGGGGGAGCGAGCCTCCGCAATCATCGTATATGTATAATGAAGGTGTTACGGTCACAGGTGAGAATGATCCTATTAAAATTAAAGCACTCAAAGACTATGTGGAGAGCTTCCGATATTATGAAATCGATAAGATACCGTACATGTCAAGCCCGATTATTATTGATGCACTGCCTGAACTCAATACATACAGTTATTTACTTGTCGAGAACGGTCATTACTTCCGCACGACACTCAGGCTGACTCAGAGTAATAATACAAACCCTAACAATCAGCCTGAATATGTGGTGGGGAGCTCCTCCAAAGAGAATATCGAGGTCGTCAAAGTAAACAAATAGCTACACTAGCTGATGACTCCGGATTGTTTTTTTAAATAGAAGATGGCAATTTGCGTGCGATCGCGGAGATTCAACTTGCTGAGAATTTCAGTGATATAATTTTTGACCGTACCTTCGCTCAGGAACAGTTCCTGGGCGATTTCTTTGTTCGACAAGCCTTCCGATATTTTCTCAACCACAGCTTGTTCACTGGCCGTTAGTCCGTATTCCCGGAGCATGGCAGGCAGAGGTGCGCTTGGTGCGGGAGCCGGGCTGATGAAGGTAGCTAATTTCTTGGCAATGTCAGGATGGATAAGCAAATTGCCTTGCTCAACCGTTTTAATTCCTTGAACGATACGGTCCGGAGAAATGTTCTTCAACAAATAGCCGCTAGCCCCATTGCGAAGCGCCTGAACGATAAACTCATCGTCGTCAAATGTTGTTAGAATCAGAATGGAAATCGCGGGATATGCTTGTTTAATTTTCAACGTTCCTTCGACGCCATCGCAGATGGGCATTCTAATGTCCATAAGGACTACATCGACCTGAACACCGCTCTGAATAAAAGCCAAAGCTTCATCGCCATGATTGCACGTACCGACAACCGTAATGTCTTGGTCAAGTCCAATAATCAATTGCAAGCTTTCTCGAATAAACGGATCATCGTCAGTAATAAGAACATGTATCATTGTTGTTTCAATCCTTTCTTTCTTCATCTGCATTAGTTCGTGTTAACGAAAAGTGGGCAAGACGGTTGTCACGGTAAAAGCGGAGTCCATAGCCACATAAAGCTGACCGCCAATAAGCTTGCTGCGCTCTTCCATACCTGTCATTCCAAGCCCTTTCACGGTTTGAGCGGCAGGGAGTCGCCCGTTATTCGAAACGCTCATTGTAATTTGTTTGGTTTCATAAATTAATTGAATCTGAACGGAAGTTGCTCCGCCGTGGCGAATTGCATTCGTGATGGCTTCTTGGGCATTGCGGTATAAAATGAAGGCGAGACTTGGATACAGGACATAAGGCATTCCCTGAATATCAACTTCAATCGCGATACTTTTGTCCTTGGTCAGTCCTTCAATAAGCCGATTAAGCGTGAACGACTGCATGGAGTCGTCATCCGGTTTCAGCTTGCGCACCGTTGATCGAAGCAGCTCCATACTTTCAGTCAACTGGTCCCTGACGGAAGTTAACATCTCCATGCCTTTATCCATTTGGATTGGCAAAATCCGCAGACCGGCTTCCATCATCATTTTGAGACGAATTAATTGATGCCCCAAATCATCGTGAATATCTCGGGAAATCCGGTTCCGTTCATCCAGTTGGGCTATATTTTCAACCTGTTTGGCATAGTCCAATAACTGCATGCGTGCTTCATCCAGCTCATAATGCTGCCGCCGCAGCTGATCATAGAGCAGTTCGATATCCACTTTGTTTTGTTCCACCTGGCTCATATGCAGCAATAGGAGCGCCAGGATAAAAAAGAGAAGATTGGCCAGCACATAAGAATTGCTCGATTGGCCTTGTAAACTCAGATTTAAAGCGATCAATTGCACACCTAAGATAGAAATTCGGAGATGACGATGAAAGGAATGAAGATAAGTCAGCATTGTGGAGTAAAAAATCATGAATAATAAGCCGTCAAACGTATAGCTTAGCCATCCGCTGAATGCGATTTCGATCAGAAGCATCCATACAGCTCTCTTGAAAATCGTTCTTCGCAGCTCGGCGACCCAGAAGAATAGAAGAATAAAGAACACATACGTGCCGTTAGACGCGTAACTTTCGAGATACATGGAGGCAATCGCTGGAATGAGAATAAGCGTGTAGCGGGTAATAAGCAATAAAGGTAACAAGCGATTCCCTTCCTTTGTAAGCGTGTAGGAAAATTATAGCATAATTGACATGTGAGTCTACATGTTTTATGGCGTACTTATGACTTTTGTCACCTTGTTAAATGACTTAATCTACCTGTAGATGTCAATTCCATGAGGTACAATAAGTGTAATTCAAGCCGTCGAGAAAAGGGAGAGGATCCTATGAGTTTTGTTCAAATTAAAAATGTTGTAAAAAAATACAGCCAGCAAATATCCGTTGATCATTTGAATTTATCCATCCAGGAAGGCGAAATTTTCGGTTTGCTGGGCCCGAATGGAGCCGGGAAAAGCACGACGATCAAAATGCTAAGCGGCTTGCTCAAAATAGATGGGGGAGAAATGATTGTAGACGGTTTGTCCGTTGCCAAGGATCCGTTGGAGGTCAAACGCCTTATCGGTCTTGTTCCGCAGGAGCTTGCCATTTTCGAGAGTTTAAGCGCTAGGGAAAATGTTACGTTTTTCGCCAGACTTTATGGCTTAAGAGGTCCTCTCTTACAAAGTCGTGTGAAAGAAGCTCTTGAATTCGTCGGATTATCGGATCGGGCTAACGATAAGCCGAACGCTTTTTCAGGCGGAATGAAGAGGAGATTGAATATTGCTTGCGCCATTATGCATCATCCCAAGCTGATTATTATGGATGAGCCGACCGTCGGCATCGATCCCCAATCCCGGAATCACATTCTGGAGTCGGTCAAAACCTTGAACCGCATGGGCTCTACGATTATTTACACATCGCATTACATGGAAGAGGTAGCTGCGATTTCGACGCGTGTCGGCATCATGGATCACGGACATCTGATCGCTTGCGGTACGCAAGAGGAGCTTCGTGGCAAAGTCGCGCAGGATAATAAGATTGTGCTGCAGGTGGCGCATTTATCCGAAGAGGCGGTTAAGGAGCTGCGGGATCATCCCAAAATCAAGCAAGTCAACGCTCAGGAGCAAGCGCTTGAACTGCTGGTCGGTTCGTCGCAAGCCTATTTGCAAGACATTTTGTTCATTTTATCCAAACATAACGTCAAAATTCAATCGCTCGTGCAGGTAGAACCGGATCTTGAAGCATTATTCCTGTCGTTGACCGGCAGAACTTTACGGGATTAGGGGGAGAGCACGATGTCGTTATGGATTATTGCAAAATATGAAGTATTGCGAATGTTTCGCATGCGTTACGTCATGGCCATCCAGTTTGTTATGCCGCTTTTGCTCATATTCATCTTGGGTTCAGCGCTTTCAGGAGCGTTCAAAGTGGAGGACCGGACCATCAAACCGGTGAAAGTGGACGTTGTGCAGGGAGATTCAGGTGCCTTGAAATCAAGTATGGAAGGCTTTCTGCATTCTCCCGACCTCGGGAATTTGATTCACACTTCAACAGTTCAGACACGCGACCAAGCTGTCAAAAGGCTTAAATCAGGCGTCTCTGAATTTGCGCTGATCATCCCTGATGATTTCAGTGCCCGTGTAATGGCGGGGAAGGAAGCCGAATGGGAAATGATTTTCGGTAACAATTACGAGCAAAATTTGACCGCCGAAATGGTGCTTCGTTCCTTCTTGGATAACGTAAACCAAAGACAGGCAATCGCGATAGCGACTGGTTCTGAAGCAGCAGCTTCTACACAGAATCAGGGTTCGTCTGAGCATGTTGCTGCCCCGGCAGCTAGCCATGTCAAGCTAGGCAATCTTGCAACAAATAATTCCCAGTATTCTGCTATGCAATATTATGCGGCATCGATGCTGGTCATGTTTTTGTTATACTCCGGACTTTCCACGGCGATGACACTGCAAGGCGAAAAGGATAAACATACACTATCTCGCCTTAATGCCATGCCAATTCATGAATCTACAATTTTACTTGGCAAGGTGCTCGGAAATGCTTTTATTGCGATTTGTCAGGCGGCGGTCATCGTCGGAACAACCGTTATTGTTTATCATGTCGATTGGGGAAAATCGTATGGGTTATTGGCGCTGATCTGTTTTTTCGTCGTCGTAGCGTCCATGAGCCTCGCTGTATTAACGGCTCTCATCGTGAAATCGTCCAAAGGAATCTCAACCATTTTCCAGATGGTGGTGCTGACGATGTCTTTTCTAAGCGGGGGCTTTACACCTTTACCGGATGGATTTCTGCGGCAAATTGGTGAATTCACTCTGAATTACTGGGCGATGCAAAGCATGTATCGCATAATGCTAGGCAGTGAAACCTCTGTTTTAGCTCATCATTTACTTGTCTTGGGCTGCATTAGCGGAGGATTACTGCTTGTTTCCTTCATTGTTTACCGAAAGGCGGGATACCATGAATAGTTTGTTTATCGCCTATAATATGCTTCGTCGCACGCTTTTACAAAAAAGAGGTTTTCTGATGTATTTGCTCATTCCGGCGGGCGTAGTTTCCTTGATCATCGGTGTGATGGGACAGCAGCAGGAGCATCGGGTTGATATCGCTTATATCAATATGGATCGCGGGCCGCTTGGCGCCCATTTGGTGCAAGAGTTGAGTGGACTGCCGGACTACAGGCTGAAGGAACAAGTTTCCGATGCGGACTTAAAGGAAGCGGTGACGAAGCAAAGTGTCGGTGGCGCGTTCGTCATTCCGGAAGGATTCAGTGAGACGTTGTTAAAGGGCTCCTCACCGCAAGTAGATATGTATCAATTAAGTGTAAGTGAAGCGACGGTTACGTTGAAAATAACGCTGGATAGCATCCTTTCCGGCTATCAAGGAACTGTTGATGCCCTGCTCAAGCTAGGACTTCAGGAGAAGTCGCTTCAGGATGCCGTGGATAAGACATTGATCCAGCTGGAAAAACACCAAGTTAAGGCGCGTGTCACGGATCTGAACTTGTATGTAAATCCGAATATGCATCTTGTCATTGGCTTTATGCTGATGTTCATGATGGGGGTTATCAATAACACAATTTCCGTCATTATGGAGGATCGGAGAATGCGGACTATGGCAAGAACCTTCACTGCTCCGGTTCGCTCCATAGAAATTATGCTAGGCAATTTTATCGGCAGCTTTTTTGTAGGAACCTTGCAAGTGCTAGTGATCTTGATCATTACACGGTATGTAGCTCTGTATGATTATGGACTGCCGTTCTTCTCACAATTTGTTATGTTGGAGTTTTTCTTATTAGCAAGTATGGGCATTGCCAGCGCAGTTGCAGGTTTAGTGAAAAATGCCTCCAATATGGGCATGATTAACTCTTTGATCGTTACGCCTACTTGCATGCTCGGCGGCTGTTTTTGGCCGGTTTCACTGATGCCGGATTGGATGCAGAAAATTGCTGATTTCGTTCCCCAGAAATGGGTAATTGAAGCCATTCAACTTATGGCTGCAGGGCAATCTTTGTCTCAAATGTGGATGCACATGGGGGTGCTGACCTTATTTGCTCTGATTCTGCTTGGTGTCGGCACTGTGATTCTGAGACCCGAGGATGCGGAGGTAGGTTAATCCGGTCTCAAGCAGAAATATGAATAAAGGGCTGCTGGCGAAATGCCAGTCAGCCCTTTCGTATTTGAAGTGGATTAGATAACGAATGCACTAGAAATAATAACTAACAAAATAAAGAGAACCAAAATTGCTGCGGCAGAATTGTAACCACCAAAACCAGCTTCATAACCCATTCAAAATCACCCTTTCGTTGGTTAATTCTGTGCGTTTGCCTTACAGGGATAGCATATGGTGATCTCCCTAGGAGTGAATGGGCGAATGGTCCTGTAGGGGGATGATTGTGCTTTTGTACCTATCCATCGATAAATGTAAAGAAAATGTGTTACAATGGAGCGATAGATTCATCTTATTGGACATGGTTCAATTCGAGATAATGAGTGAAACGAAGGAGAGAGCGGGAATGGCCGTTACGGCGAACGAGGTTGCAGAATGGATGCTTGAACAGCTGAAATCCGCAGGGATTTTGCATCAGAAAGAAGCCGTTGACTATATTATTCGCCATTATGGAGAATCCTTTATTTATGTCAACGAGAATGGCAATCAAGCGATTTCCAAAGAAGTCAAAAAAATATTCAAGAAACTTCATGGCGGCAGAGCAGCTTGGGAGCGCGACGGATTTTTCTGGGGATGGCATTAAATCGGGTCGCTCTGCATAGAAAAACCAGCCTTCCATTTTTTGCTAGGCTGGCGCCGCGGTCATACAGGCATCGGCTTTTTTTGTACGTTTTTCCTTAAAAAAATGTCAATAATCCAAGTTGCTAAAACATAGAATTCATAATAAGATAAGGATAAGAAGATAAGTTGTCTGAATATTTAAATAAAATCAAACGCACCAATTATGGAGGGGATTGCCGTGAGTAAGAGTCATGAAGTGGAGTACTGCAACCTAGAGTTACGATTTGATCGCCGGCTAATCCGGAACTTCATTAAAGCACTCATTCAAGAAGGTTATTCTCTGTATTGGAACGAAAGTGAGCTGCAGTTCATCATTTCCATTCGGACAGGACGCAAGCTGATTAAGCTGAAGTTTGAACGAATTGGTGAAAAGTATAAAATCGTGGGTAATTATTCGTTCAAAGACGAGAAGCTCGCGGAAATGATGGAAAAATTGATTGGAGACACACGCGGTCATGCCGTAGTCAAAAGATTTAAGGATCGGCAAATTCTCATTGAGAATATTATGTTCGGGGAAATTATTCGCATGGTTGAAATTAGCGGCATCGAACATAAAGTGCTGTATCAGAAGGAGCCAGCCGTGACAGTAGAAGAAGTCATGCAAGCGCTGCGATCCAAGCGTACTGATGAGCGAATCCCTATTTTGCGCATGGAGCTCGATTATGAACTGGCCACCTTGCATGATGCGATCGCATCCGGGGATGCCAAAGCGATTATGGAGAGTAAAACCAAATTGCTTGAAATGCGTCAAGAAATGCTTTTATTGGAGATGTGAGAATGAATAGTGGATTTGAATAAGAAGAGAGCCTGTATTTATACATACGGACTCTCTTTTGTGTTTCTTAGGGTTTCTGAAAAAGAAGAAGCGTATTTACTAGGATTTTTGCTTAAACTAGAGGTAGGCCGCTCCCAGGAAAGGGAGCTTTTTTATTGAAAAGACTATTGTTAACGTGTGCATGAATGTGATATGCTTCTGATAGAGGTGAAGGAATGAGCGTAACGATTAAGGATATTGCCAAGCTTGCGGGTGTGTCCCATACGACGGTTTCCAGGGCGCTTAATAACAGTCCGCTTATTCAAGAGGAAACGAAAGAACGTATTCGACTCATAGCCGAGCAACTGGATTATACGCCCAATTACAGTGCAAAGAGCTTAGTACTCGATCGATCGTATAATTTGGGGCTGTTCTTTACCACACTGAGTAAAGGAACTTCAGCAGGTTTTTTCTATGAAGCTATCCGCGGCGTCAATTCGGTCATTCAGGACCGATACCAACTGATTGTCAAGGGGATTGATGACTATTCGAGCTTTCAATCCATTACCCGCAAGAGCTTTGACGGAATTATTATTGTTTCTCAAAGCGATGACGATCAGGCCATTATTGATCATATCGCAAGTAAAGGTATCCCGCTCGTCGTTCTCAATCGGCCAGTCTCCACAGCCGGCGTGTTGAATATTCTGTCTGATGAAGAGCAGGGCGCTTTCCTGGCATGTTCCTATTTGATCGAGCAAGGCCACAAGCGCATTGCGTTGATTGAGGGGCGCAAAGGATTTAAATCCGCCCAAAATCGGAAAGACGGCTTCGAACGAGCCATGAAGCATTATGGCATTAAGGTACCGCCGATTTACAGAATTCCCGGTTTGTATGATCTCGAAAGCGGTCATAAAGCTATGCAGCAATTTCTTGCCTTGGAAGAGCGGCCTACCGCCGTTTTTAGCTGTAATGATGAGATGGCGCTTGGTGCAATGAAAGCGATATCGGAAGCCGGCATGCAGGTGCCAACGGACGTTTCCGTTGTTGGATTCGATGATACGGTGTTTGCAGCTTATGTAACGCCCGCCTTGACAACCGTCCGCAGACCGATTGAACAAATTAGTAAAGAAGGCGCTGTACGGCTCCTTGGCAATATTGAGAATAAACAGCACGAAACGGAGCAGGTGCTTTTGAAGACAGAGCTCGTCGTGCGGGAGTCCGTAAAGAAGCTGTCAACATAAAGAAAGAGGGAATAATCGATGAGCATTTTGAGAGAGCTGTTAAATGATATTCCGATCCCGCAAGTGGTTAAGATTCGTCAGAAGTTCGACCGTACGATTCTGGAAAATCCAGAGCAGGAGCTTGCAGATAAGCTTGCGAGCAGCGGCGTTATGGAGACCATTCTTCCAGGTCAGCAAGTTGCTGTCGCCGTAGGGAGCAGAGGGATTGCGAACATCGCCGGATTTACCAAAACGACGATTGATGCCATTAAGGCCAAAGGTGCATTCCCGTTCATCGTGCCTTGCATGGGCAGCCATGGTGGCGCAACAGCAGAAGGACAAACGGAAGTGCTTCTTCACTTTGGGATCACGGAAGCGACAATGGGCGCTCCGATTCGTTCCTCTATGGAAGTTGTGAAAATTGACGAGCTTCCTAACGGTTTGCCGGTTTATGTGGACCGCATCGCCTCAGAAGCGGATGCTATCGTTGTCATTAACCGCGTGAAGCCGCATACGGCGTTCCGTGGACGTATTGAGAGCGGCATCATGAAGATGATCGCGATCGGGTTAGGGAAGCAAAAAGGCGCAGAAGCTTGCCACCAGCTTGGCTTTAAGTATATGGCGGAGAATGTGCCGGCCATGGCGAACCTGATGATCCAGAAGCTGCCCATCGTGTTCGGTGTAGCCCTCGTCGAGAATGCCTATGATGAGACTTGCCGTGTAGAAGTGCTTCCTGCAGCCGAGATTGAAGAGCGCGAAGAGCAGCTGCTGATTGAAGCGAAGGCGCGGCTTCCGAAGATTTTGTTCGATGAGATTGACGTGTTGGTCATTGATTATATCGGTAAAAATATTAGCGGCGACGGCATGGATCCGAACGTAACCGGCCGTTATCCGACTCCTTATGCCCACGGTGGCCCGGACGTTGCCAAAATGGTTGTTTTGGATTTGACGCCAGAGACGAAAGGCAATGCAAACGGGGTAGGAACTGCTGATTTTACGACTCAACGATTAGTAGATAAAACGAATCTGGAGTTCACGTATGCTAACGGACTGACCTCCACTGTATGTGCGCCAACGAAGATCGCAACAACGCTGGAGAATGATTTTTATGCGATCAAAGCAGCTGTCAAAACTTGCAACATTCTGGACTACACGAAGTGTAAGCTGGTTCGGATTCAAGATACGCTGCACCTTGGCGAAATTGAAATTTCCGTGAATTTGCTCGACGCTGCGCGCGTGCATCCCGATATTGAGATTTTAACTGAGCCATATGAGCTTTCATTCAACGCAGAGGGGAATATTAGCAAATGACTGACCAATTAAGTACCCTCAAGCCCTACATCATTGCGGCTGATATTGGTACGACAAGTACGAAAACGCTCGTTATTTCACGCGAGGGGAAAGTTCTGGGGTCACATTCCATTGAATATCCCCTGTTCACCCCAACGGCTGATCGCGCCGAGCAAGACCCGGATCAAATTTTTGATGCTGTCGTGCAAGGGATTGGCGAAGTTGTTCGGAAGGTGGGCGTCAAGCCTGAGCAAGTGCTTTGCGTCTCCTTCAGTTCAGCTATGCATAGTCTCATTGCAGTCGATCAAAACACGAAACCGCTGACCGCTTGCATCACATGGGCGGACAATCGCAGCGCGATGTATGCGGCTGAATTGAAGCGCAGCGGCCTGGGGCAGCAGATTTATTCGCGAACAGGCACGCCGATCCATCCGATGTCTCCTCTGCTCAAGCTGATGTGGTTCCGAGATAATGAACCTGGGCTCATGAAAGAGACCTATAAGTTCATTGGTATCAAAGAATATGTTTTCGCGAAGCTATTCAATCGTTATGTGATTGACCATTCACTTGCCAGTGCAACAGGCTTATTCAATCTGGAGAACTTGGATTGGGATGAAGAAGCCCTGGGACAAGCTGGTGTTACGCCAGCTCAGCTCTCCGAGCTAGTTCCAACAACGTATCGCGTAGAAGGCCTTAACGCTGAATACGCTTCTGCCATGGGATTGTCCCAGGACACGCCGTTTATTGTCGGAGCTTCCGATGGTGTGTTGGCCAATCTGGGTGTTGGCGCTTTTGAGCCTGGCGTTGTCGCAGTCACGATAGGCACAAGCGGCGCGGTGCGCAGCGTAGTGACCAAGCCGCAAACAGACCCGGAAGGCAAACTGTTCTGCTATGCGCTTACAGAGAAGTTCTGGGTCGTTGGCGGACCTATCAACAATGGCGGTATTGTTTTCCGCTGGGTACGAGATCAGATCGCTACCGCGGAGGCCGAAGAGGCTCGCCGTCAAGGGATCGATCCGTATGATTACTTGACCGAGCTAGCCTCCCAAGTGAAAGCGGGCTCTGACGGGTTGTTGTTCCTGCCGCTGCTTTCGGGAGAACGCGCTCCGTATTGGAATGCGAATGCTCGCGGCGTTTATTTCGGGCTTTCCCTTAGCCATGAGAAGAAACATATGATTCGCGCGGCTCTGGAAGGCGTCATGTTTTCCATTCAAGCTGTCGCAACGTCGCTTGAGCGGATTATGGGGCCAGCGGCAGTAATCCGAGCTTCAGGCGGTTTCGCCAGATCGGAATTTTGGCGTCAGATGATGACGGACATGCTGGGTACGTCCGTTACGGTGCCGGATTCCATCGAAAGCTCTGGTATCGGTGCAGCGCTGCTTGGTTTACTTGCAATGGGCGAGATTGATGATTTGGCTCATGCACACAATTGGATTCAGGTTGGAACGGCTCATGAGGTGAATGAAAGCAATTATCGCGTATATCAACAATTGACATCTATTTATACAAGCGTATATCATCAGTTAAAAGATCAATTCGACGCGATAACCGCCTTTCAAGGACAGCACCTTCGGAGCCCTCAATCATAAATAGCTTAAGCAAGCAAAATGCTAGAGGGGATGAAGACAAATGAATTTATTCGATCTTAGAGGGAAAACAGCAGTAATTATCGGCGGTAACAGTACACTTGGAGGTTCCATGGCGATTGCATTAGCCGGTCATGGCGCGAAAGTAGCGATTGTTGGACGCAACCAAGAGAAAAGCGATCAAGTTCGCCAGCAGATCGAAGCGATCGGCGGCGAAGCCCAAACTTTCCAAGCGGATGCAACGAAACGCGAAGATTTGGAGCTTGTGCTCAAAGAAGTTATCGCTTGGTCTGGCCGTGCTGACATTTTAATGAACTGTCCAGGGAAAAATAGTGCTACGCCTTTCTTTGACATTTCCATGGAAGAATGGGATTCTATTATGGAGGTAAATTTGAAAAGCGTCGTGCTGGCTTGCCAAGTGTTCGGGAAATACATGGTTGATCGCGGCGAAGGCGGAAGCATTATCAATATCTCGTCTGTGTCTTCTGATCCGCCACTTTCACGTGTATTCACTTACTCCGCTTCTAAAGCAGCTGTCAATAACATCACACAGAACTTGGCTCGCGAATTCGCTCCAAGCCGTGTGCGTGTGAATGCGATCATTCCTGGTTTCTTCCCAGCTGAGCAGAATCGTAAGATTTTGTCGCCTGAACGTATCGAGTCCATTATGCGTCATACGCCAATGAACCGATTCGGTGAGGCATCTGAGCTACAGGGTGCTGCTGTGTTCCTTGCTTCGGAACAAGCTTCCAGCTTTGTTACGGGCTCTGTTTTAAGAGTAGACGGTGGTTTTGGCGCGATGACGATTTAAATATTTATATATCGGAAGGGTGTATGAGAGACGTGTCTAAACAACAAATTGGTGTAGTTGGATTAGCGGTAATGGGGAAAAACTTAGCGTTAAACATCGAGAGCAGAGGTTTCACTGTATCCGTATTTAACCGTTCTGCCGAAAAAACAAAAGAGCTTCTTGAAGAAGCAGCCGGCAAACAACTCGTTGGTACATACTCTGTTGAAGAATTCGTACAGTCCTTGGAAGTTCCGCGCAAAATTTTGATCATGGTCAAAGCTGGCGGACCAACAGACGATACGATTAATCAATTGCTGCCTCACCTTGAAAAAGGAGATATCCTGATCGATGGGGGCAACGCATTCTTCCCGGATACGCAACGCCGTAACAAAGAACTGGAAGCGCATGGTATTCGTTTCGTTGGAACAGGTGTTTCCGGCGGCGAAGAAGGCGCGCTTAAAGGCCCATCGATTATGCCAGGCGGTCAAGAATCCGCGTATAAATTGGTTGAGCCTATTCTTACAGCCATCTCTGCCAAAGTTGGCGATGACGCTTGCTGTACGTATATCGGACCAGACGGTGCCGGCCACTATGTAAAAATGGTGCACAACGGGATCGAGTATGGCGACATGCAGCTGATTTGTGAAGCTTACCAACTCTTGAAAGATGTTCTGAATGTAAGCACTGAAGAACTTCATGAGATCTTCACAGAGTGGAACAACGGCGAGCTTGACAGCTACCTGATCGAAATTACACGTGATATCTTCACGAAATACGACCCTGAAACCGGCAAACCGATGGTTGACGTTATCCTCGATTCCGCTGGTCAAAAAGGAACAGGAAAATGGACCAGTCAGAGTGCTCTGGACCTTGGCGTACCGCTTTCCATCATTACGGAATCCGTATTCTCCCGTTTCATCTCCGCGATGAAGGAAGAACGCGTAGCGGCTAGCAAAGTGCTCAAAGGACCTGATGCTCCAGCTTTCACAGGCGATCGTAAAGCATTTATTGAAGCTGTGCGTCAAGCTCTGTATGCAAGTAAAATTTGCTCCTATGCACAAGGCTTTGCTCAAATGAGAGCAGCTTCTGATGAATATAAATGGGATCTGAAGTATGGCAACATCGCGATGATTTTCCGCGGCGGCTGCATTATTCGCGCTAGATTCCTTCAAAATATCAAGGATGCGTACGACCGCAATCCGGAACTGAAAAACCTGCTGCTTGATTCTTACTTCACAGATGTGGTTGAGAACTATCAACAATCGTGGAGACAAGTTGTTGCAGAAGCTGTAACTCGCGGTATCGCGGTTCCTTCTTTCGCATCGGCACTTGCTTACTACGATAGCTACCGTACAGAAAGACTGCCGGCTAACCTGCTGCAAGCGCAGCGTGACTACTTCGGCGCTCACACGTTCCAACGTGTGGACAAAGAAGGTTCCTTCCACTTCAACTGGATGGAAAACTAAGAGGGCAGGGGCGCTACGCCTCTCCCTGTAAACCGTAAGCCGCTTCGCGCAGCCACATTTTCAAACGATCGGCTTCTTGATCGAAGCCGTTCCGTCTGTGAATGAGCATCAAGGAGACTTCGGCAAAATAACGGAAATTTTTTAACAATCGTGGTTGAGCAAGACCTTGCATGCGCGGGTCTTCTTCAGCCACTTTTTTCTTAATAAACTCCAAAATCCAAACAACATCCTCTTTGCACAAAACATAGCTCGGGTGTAAGATTTGCTCCAGTTTGCCTTGCGTGTGGTTGGAATAGGCAACAATTGGGTTCAAAACTTCATCTCTCCTTGTCGGCATTAGGTTTCTCTTAAAATCTTAACTGTTTGTGTTGGAATTTATTCACACTACTATATGTTTTTCAAATGGATTGTATTCATGACTATGCGGCTATGGTATGATGTTGGGAAAGTTTGTATGAACAGCATATGAGAAAAGGGGATTAACGTGACAACAAGCAATCTTGTACTTGTAGGTTTCATGGGGACAGGCAAATCAACCGTCGGGAAGAAGCTCGCTGAGCGTTTGGGATGGCAATTTCAAGACTCGGATGCCGTACTTGAAGATGAGCAGCAGACGAGCATCGCGGATTTGTTTCGTCAATATGGGGAAGTGCATTTTCGCACATTAGAGAGTAAAACGCTAGAAAGCTTATTAGCTCAAAGAGGGCAAATTGTGGCAACAGGCGGGGGCGCTGTGTTAGCAGAGGAGAATAGAGCGTGTATGCTTCGTAATGGCTTTGTCGTGGCGCTGAAAGCTTCACCAGAGACAATCATTCATCGCGTGAGCGCGGATATAAATCGTCCACTGCTGCAGGGCAACTTGGAAGAACGTGTTCATACACTGCTTGAACAGAGAAAGTCTGCGTACGATTTCGCACATGTCATGATCGACACGACGGAACTAACGACAGACCAAATTGTTGATTTGATTATTCAGCAAGCGAATCTTTGAGAGGAGGGACAAGCTTTAAGCTTAGTCCTCCCACTCCAACATACCGCCGGTCATGTTTTTAAGGCCTTTATAGCCTTGTGCTTCCAAAAAGCCAAGCGCTCGCCCGCTGCGATTGCCGCTGCGGCAAACAAGAATCACTTCATCCGCCTGCGGGATCTCGCTTAGTCGCTCCGGCAATTGGCCTAGTGGAATATGGATTGCACCGGCAATCATGCCTTCTGCCACTTCTTCGTCTTCTCGAACGTCGATGATTGCCAACTTCTCGCCACGGCTTAATCTATCTTTGACGTCGGATGGTAAAATCGTATCCATCGTAGGACCTCCTTGTTTTAAAATGCGGGGGATAAACCCCATCAGAAGTAATGATAGAAACATTAAGACAAGATGTCAAACCTCGTGTCGCATAAGCTCCGGCGATAAGTCTCGAGCAGCCTCGATTGCCGAGCTACATCCTAAGGGTGAGCTTGGTGTTTGCGCCGCACGAGAACCTTACGGACCGAGCGGCCCTTATTTAGAGAAAATAGGCCGTTTTCAAATTCTAACGGACGCCACAGCTGCTATTTTCATGATTAACATGAAATTTGGCTGTCTTATGACCAATTAACGGCTCTAGAGTCCGTTAAGTCAGCAAAAAGGGGCCATTTTATTGAAAATAACGGCACTGAGGTCCGTTAGCTCTACAAGCGCCGCGGCAATGGGGGCCTCTTATACGCTTTCACGTTCTGCAGGCACTGCGATCCGGTAACGCGGCCCATAAGCTCCGCCGACAAGTCCCGAGTAGCCTCGATTCCCTAGCTACATCCTCAGAGCGAGCTCGTAGTTTGCGCGCCGTCCGAAAACCTTACGGACCGAGCGGCCCTTATTTAGAGAAAATAGGCCGTTTTCAAATTCTAACGGACGCCACAGCCGCTATTTTCATGATTAACACGAAATTTGGCTGTCTTTTGACCAATTAACGGCCCTAGAGTCCGTTAGGTTAGCAAAAAGGAGCCATTTATCGCAAATAACGGCACTGAGGTCCGTTAGCTCTACAGGAGCCTCGGCAATGGTGGCCCCTTATACGCTTTCACGCTCCGCTGGCACTGCGATGCGCTAACGCAGCGCAAAGGCTCCGGCGACAAGTTCCGAGCAGCCTCGACTACCAAGCTACATCCTAAGGGCGGGCTTGGAGTATGCGCAGTACGGCCGTTTTCATAAGTAACATGAAGTTTGGCTGCGTGGCACATACATGTTCGAGAAGGTTCCCAAGTTCTATTCCGTATGGTACACTGACAATAAATCTTTTGGCCTGTTTTTTACTGGGAATTCTGATGAAATATCCTGCGTTTGATAATTGGAAACTATTGATTGGTACCTGTTTTATGAGAGCTTTCACTACAGTTATACCGGTGGAATTCTATTAACATTCATCGGATATTACATATAAACACATGCGAAGGAGATATTAACCACATGAAAGCCATTGTGAAACCTACTGCAAATCTACAAGGAGAAATTAACGCCCTTTCCTCCAAAAACTACACAACTCGTTATTTGCTAATCGGTGCACTTGCGAATGGGACAAGCACGATCTATTACCCGGCTCACAGTGAAGACAGTGATGCAATGAGACGTTGTGTACAAGATTTGGGCGCTGTCATCGAAGAAGATGATGAGAAGATTGTCATTACAGGTTTCGGCAAGAACCCTAAACACGTGTCTGAGTTGAACGTAGGAAATGCCGGTGCCGTTCTGCGGTTTTTAATGTCTACAGCAGCATTTTGCCCGGATGTAACGTTCGTTAACACGTATCCTGAATCCTTGGGTAAGCGTCCACATGACGATTTAATCGAAACTTTGCAGCAAATGGGCGTAGAAGTACAACATTCTAACGGACGTTTGCCGATAACAATTAAAGGGGGCAAACCCCGCGGCGGCAAACTTACGGTTTCCGGAAACGTCAGCTCGCAGTTCCTTAGCTCTCTCTTATTCATGACACCTCTGCTTGAAGAAGATAGCGAGATTGAAGTGCTTCATGATTTGAAATCCAAAATTATTGTGGGCCAAACGCTCGAAGTGCTTGAGCAAGCAGGCATTGTCGTTCATGCAAGCGAAGACTTGATGCACTACCGGATTCCAGGCAGACAATCGTACCAAGCCAAAGAGTATGTGATTCAAGGCGATTATCCGGGTTCTGCGGCCATTCTGGCAGCGGCGGCAGTGACGAACTCGGACGTACGAGTTCTTCGTTTGGAAGAAAACAGCAAGCAAGGCGAGAAAGCTTGTGTGGATGTTTTACGTGCAATGGGTGTTAATTTAACTCATGATAACGGAGTTGTACACGTTCGCGGCAATCAAAAACTGATCGCAGGGGAATTTGATGGCGATCACTTTACAGATGCTGTACTAGCTATGGTTGCGGCTGCTGTATTTGCAGAAGGTACATCGCGTTTCTACAATGTTGAAAATTTGCGTTACAAAGAGTGCGACCGAATCACCGATTACTTGAACGAACTGCGGAAAGCAGGCGCAGATGTGGAAGAGCGTCAAAGTGAGATTATCGTCCACGGCAAGCCGGAAGGAGTTACTGGCGGTGTCGAGATCAACGCTCACTTCGATCATCGCGTCATTATGGCTTTGACCGTCGTTGGACTTCGTTCCGAGAAGGGTTTGACTATTCGTGATGCTCATCACGTGGCCAAATCGTATCCGCAATATTTTGACCATTTGCGTTCTATCGGTGCTCAGGTTGAACTTGTGAAGGAGTAACTTCATTCCAAAAACAAGGATCGGGTGAGTCAGCATGAGGATTATTTGGCAGGGGTTAAAGGTGACGTTTGGATTTTTCCTCGTTGCAGGACTTGTGTTTGCCAGCAGTGTTTTTGCTGTACTGCTGTATGCCAAAGCTACCGGGAAAGAGCCGGCATTATTTGCAGCCAATCCTGTAGTGGCCACGGTTAAGCCAAATGAGCCAGTTCAAGCAGCGGAGGTTTCTTCGCCACAACCGACAATCCAGACAAAAAAATCAGCAATGATTGATGCGCCTGTTTTTTCTCAACTGCCTGAACTGCCTGCAGGTTGTGAAATAACGAGTTTAACAATGCTTCTGCATTACTATGGAATTACCAAAAGCAAGATGGAACTTGCATCCGAGATGCCCAAAGATAATACACCTATCAAGCTAAATGCAGATGGTTCACCTGCTTATTGGGGGAACCCGAACATAGGCTTTGTAGGTGATGTTACCCGAAAGCAAAGGGGCTTCGGCATTTACCATGCCGGTCTTTTCCCACAGCTAAAGTCCTACATTCCGGAAGCGATCGATATTACGGGTGAGTCCTTTGAGCTATTTGAACAGCAAGTGGCAAGCGGTATTCCGGTCATTACATGGACGACAATTGATTATAATTTGCCATACAAATGGGTGACGTGGGACACGCCGATTGGCCCGATTCAAACGACTTATGCGGAGCACGCTGTATTATTGGTCGGATTCGATGAGAATAATGTATACTTGAATGACCCGCTAAGCGGCAAGAAACAGCTGCAAGTAAACAAAGCTCAGTTTATTGAGAGTTGGACCGCTATGGGGAAGCAAGGCCTCACTTACTTGAAAAAATAGGAGGTACTAAGCATGACTTTTGAAAATCCGTCCAGAGAGCACATTAAGGAAATTCTTGCGAATGCAGGCAATATTGCCGTCGTAGGTCTGTCCGACAAGCCTGATCGCACATCTTATATGGTAGCGGCTGCCATGCAGAGCAGAGGATACCGGATCATTCCCGTCAATCCGAATGCAACGGAAATTTTGGGTGAGAAGTGCTATGCTTCGTTATCCGACATTCCGGAGCCTGTCGATATCGTCAATGTTTTCCGCCGGGCGGATCAAGTCGTTCCCGTTGCGGAGGAAGCTGTGCAAATTAAAGCTAAAGTGTTCTGGCTGCAGCTTGAAATCGTGAATGAAGAAGCAGCCCGCATCGCAAGTGAGGGTGGCTTAGAAGTCATTATGGACCGTTGCATTAAAGTTGAGGACGCCATTCTCAATCCGCGGAACAACTAAGGTATAACACAAAAAACCGCTTTTCTCTGACCGTTATGGTGAGAGAGAAGCGGTTTTATTTACGATAAAGCCTAAGCTTTTAATACATCGTGATCGACATAACGTGTACCATTCAACTCACTAATCACGTTAATAGCCACTTTGGCGCCATCCCCGGCAGTAACAATGGTGTGCATGGAAACACCGGCGATTGTGCCAGCTGCCCATACCCCTTTGAGGCTGGTGTTACCTTGTACATCCGCATCGACAACCGTTTTGATACGAGGCTCAGTACCTGGCTTCGTCTGAATGCCGGAGGCTTCGGCAAGGTCAACGGATAAACCTGTAGCAAGAATGACATACTTACCTTCATATGTACCATTTTCTGTTGTTACTTGAAAGCCGTCGCCAGCCTGATTCAATTGTGCAGCTTTGCCTTGCACGAATTCAGCACCGAATTTAGCGGCTTGTTTCTTCCCGATTTCGACTAAATCAGGACCGGTAATGCCATCTACACCATAATGATTTTCAATCCACGCACGTTTTGTCACGCTTTGATCATTGTCGATAACGAGCGTTGATTTGCCAGCTTTGGCTGAGAATAAGGCTGCACTTGCTCCAGCAGGTCCTGCTCCAATAATAATAATGTCATAGGCCATGTCCGTATTCCTCCTTGTAAAGTGTATAGGGTACTAAGAAATTATGGCATATTTATTTCCTATTAGTCAACTTACGTGTATAGAAAGTATGTTTTCTCATTTGAACCACTTTGCATGGATCTTAAAATAAAATAAATAAAAAACGGAGGAGCGGAGAGAATAAAAGAGGCTCCCAAAAGGTGCCCAAAATATAGAAGTATGTAGGAGGATTTACACACATGTATAACAACTTCAACAACAACGGTACCTTATCGTTCGGTAACTCTTCGCAAGGTATGCAAGCGTCCCACAACAACCAAGCGTCACAAGGTTATCAGAGCAACACCTCCCAATATCAAGGTTACCAAAAGCAGTATCAACCTGTAGGTTATGTCCAGTCCTTTTACACCCAACCGGTATCAAGCAGTACTACTCAAAGCTTTAGTCAAGGCTATAATCAAGGCAGCAATCAGAATCAGGGCTATAATCAAGGCCATGCTGCTACGGAGTCTTTTCATATGGCCAATTACCGGGGGAACCAGACGGGCAATGACAACTATACGCGCAGCGAGTCTTCCGTATCATCGCATTACCAACCATCAAGCTTCCAAAGCGCTTATTCTACCTACAACGGGATGAATAACCAAAGCAATGCCATCACTTCTAATCAATCTCAACCGTCGACCTATTCCTACAGCCAACCATCGATTACGAGCCACTATACGAGCTCTTCACAAATGAATCAGCAGCCTAATGCTCAAACTTATGTTTCGCCTAATGCTTACCATACGGCTAATTACCGTGGAAACCAGCCAGGTCATGATGCTTATTTGCGCAGTGACTCATCTAATTCTTCTGCGCAATCCTACTCCTACCAACCGACCTATGCCTTTCAACAAAGCACGCAGCAAGGATATCAACAGCAGGGGCAACAAGGGCAGCAAGGACAAGCGGGATATCAAAGCTACCAACAGCAAAACACACAACCGTTTATCCAAAGTTTCAGCAGTACGGGCATGGGGCAGCAATACGGAAATAATTCTTCGTACTAATTGCCGTATGCTTTCCAACATGTATAAGCGGGTCGATCCTCGACCTGCTTATTTTGTTTTGACAAACGGGCAAACAAGCTATACGATTTGATAAGAGAGGCTTATGCTTACCATGTAAGTTTTTTCGAGAACACTGGGCTTTGGCTTACGATGTTGGTTTTGTTAAAGCAAAACTTTTAGGAGGTAGCATACGTTTGAACTGGATGGGGAACTTACAACAGCTTGGCCGCTCATTAATGCTGCCCACCATTGCGCTTCCTATTGCTGCTGTGCTGCTTAGTCTGGGGAATCTACCTTGGGATGGGATTCATGCATCCGGCTTTGGGGATATGCTGCTGTTAGCAGGGAATACAGTCTTTGACTATATACCCATCATATTCGCTGTTGGCGTGGCGCTCGGTCTTACAGAAAGTGCCGGAATCGCCGGACTGTCTGCCATGCTGGGCTATTTTATGTTTACGAGGCTCATCGAACATTCACTGGGGTCCCATTTTCAATTGGGTGTACCGGGCGGGATCTTAATCGGCTTGCTTGCAGCCATTATTTATCATCGCTGCAAAGAGATCAAGCTACCGGAATACATACAATTTTTCGGTGGCCCCCGCATGGTGCCGCTCATCATGGGAATGTGCACGCTCATTGTGTCCTATATCATGATTGTGATAGGACCGTTTTTGGAAGATGTGATGGGGAAGCTTTCGAATTGGCTGCTTGGCCTAGGCGGGTTTGGTGCATTTATTTACGGTATTGCGCATCGATTGTTAGTGCCGTCAGGTCTGCATCATATTTTGAATAACTTTTTTTGGTTTCAAGTGGGAGCTTACAAAACACCGTCAGGGCAGATGGCTTACGGGGATTTACCACGATTTTTTGCCGGTGATCCTACGGCTGGGATGTATATGGCCGGTCTATACCCCATCATGATGTTTGCGCTTCCTGCCATTGCATTTGCCATCATTGGGGAAGCGCGTGAGGATTTGAAGCCGAAGATTAAGGCGACATTTCTAACAGCGGCGCTAGCCTCTTTTTTGACAGGTGTCACGGAGCCAATTGAGTTTGCTTTCCTGTTTGTTGCACCTTATTTGTTCATTATTCACGCTATTTTATCAGGTGTAGCCATGTGGTTGGCCTATGAGCTGCATATTCAACATGGTTTTTCTTACTCGGCAGGTGCCATAGACTATGTTATTAATTTGCATTTATCGCATAACGGTCTACTGCTAATCCCGATTGGAATCGTGTATGGACTGGTGTATTACTTCATGTTTCGCTGGGCGATCAGACGGTTCCAAATCCCGACGCCAGGCAGGGAAGAAGGTTCTTCACTTGAAGAATGGGCTGGCGATATTCCGTATCGCTCACCTTTAATTTTGCAAGCCTTGGGTGGGAAAGACAATATTAAGAAGATTGAAGCCTGCATTACCAGATTGCGCCTTACGCTTGTTAATGATCGATTGATTGACATCACGGCATTACGACATTTAGGAGCTGCAGGCGTCATCCGTCTTGGAGGAGGCAATGTTCAGGTCGTGTTCGGGACATTCTCAGAGCTAATTCGTGAAGAGATTATGAAAGTACTGCGCAAAGATATTCATGTAGTTTTGTTTACTTCGCCGATGCAAGGGCGCATGATTCCTATTGAGGAAGTGCCTGACCGCATTTTCGCCTCGCGATTGGTGGGCAACGGGGTAGCGTTTATTCCCGAAAAAGGGGAGCTGGTCTCGCCTGTTGCAGGTACCATTATGCATATTTATCCGACCATGCATGCCCTGGGCATTTTGACGGATGAAGGATTAGAGGTCTTGCTGCACATTGGTATCGATACGTCAAGTTTACCGGGCAAGTGCTTTAATGCTGTGGTAAAAGAAGGCGATCGTGTAGAAGCGGGGCAATTGTTAGTTAAATTTAATTATAATAAAGTTAAAAAGTTTGCTTCATCTTTGGCGACACCGATGATTATTACAAATCCGGATCTTGTTAAGTCTTGGAGCTTTGCTCCGTTCAAATCTGTTAAAAAAGGCCAAGGTTCTGTGATGTCCGTCGTCTTAAAGCCTACTAAATCTACGGGGGGGATGAACGGATGATCAGAGGGATAGGCGCGTCTTCAGGCATAGCAATGGGTCAGGCTTTTGTCATTCCTACGTGGGAGTGGGATTTTCCTGAGAAAATGATCGATGTGACAGATTTGGCTTATGAATTTGAGCGGTTGTATGACGGCATCCGCTCTTCTAAAGATGAATTAGAGTTAATCAAGCAGGAAATTAAGGAAGTTGTCGGGCAAGATCAGGCGTACATTTTTGATGCCCACTTGGCGATTTTGGAAGATCCCATTTTTATGAATGAAATTCAGGGGATCATTGAGCTTCAGTACAAAGCCGCCGAAGTTGCGGTGAAAGAAGTAATCGATAAATTCGTCGGTATGTTCAATATGATCGATGATGAGTACATGAAGGAACGCGCGCTGGATATTAAAGATGTGGGCAACAGGCTTCTGAAGCATTTGCTTGGGGATACCAGTTCAACGGTTCCGCCTATCGATCATCCGTATATTTTGGTCGCTAAAGAGCTTACACCTTCGCAATTGGCTCATCTTGATCCGACTAAAGTGTTAGGGCTTCTAACCATTCTTGGAGGCACGCACTCGCATGTATCGATCATGGCCAGAGCCATGTCGGTTCCTTATGTTTTAGGCTTGGAAGGGAAGCTTCTTCGTCCGATTCAAAACGGCGATTTCTTGATTATTGACGGTCAAGAGGGCACCTTGTACATCAATCCGGACAAGATCACGATTGAGCGTTACCAGGCTCGCAAAAAGAATTGGCTGGAATTCAAAGAGAGTTTGCAGGAAATCGCAGATGTTGCGCCTGTTACTGTGGATAATAGCTACGTGAATCTGCATGCCAACATTAACTCGGTTATGGAGATTGATCAGGTTCTACGCAACGGGGCATCTGGAGTCGGTTTGTTCCGTACGGAGTATCTATACATGGACCGCGATTCACTGCCTGGTGAGGATGAACAGTTTGAAGTCTATCGTCACGCTGCCAAACAATTAAAAGGTCGACCTATTGTCATCCGAACCTTGGATATTGGCGGAGACAAGAAGCTGGATTACATGCCGCTTGCCAAAGAAGATAATCCGTTCCTTGGATACAGGGCCATTCGAATCTCATTGGATCGTAAAGATCTTTTTATGACACAGTTAAAAGCTATTCTTAGAGCAAGTCATTATGGGAACGTGAAAATCATGTATCCAATGGTCACTTCGCTCGGTGAGGTGCGTCAAGCCAAAGCCCTTCTGGAGAAGGCGAAAGCTGAACTCAGTGCCCAAGGGGTTCCTTACAATGCCCAAATTGAAGTAGGATTAACCATAGAAGTACCAGCAGCGGCTCTTATTGCAGACGTCCTTGCCAGTGAAGTGAATTTTATGAGTATCGGCACCAACGATCTCGTTCAATATGTACTTGCTGTAGACAGGATGAACGAAAATATTGCGCACTTATATAATCCTTATCATCCGGCTGTTATCAGACTTCTTAAACACGTGATTGATGCTGGCAAAAGTGTTGGCATTCCTGTCGGCGTCTGCGGAGAAATGGCGGGAGACGTCCGCGCGCTTCCTATTTGGTTAGGTCTAGGCATTGAAGAATTGAGCATATCTGTGCAAACGATTTTGCAAGTCAAACACCGCTTATTAAGCAGTGACGCTAAGAAATGCAAGCAGTTGGTAAATGAAATTTTAGTTTGCAAAACCAGCGATGAAATCATAGAGCTGTTAGCACAAACCGAACAGACAGAATCCATTGTGGGAGGTACTTAGTATGGAATTGAAGGGTACGAAAGTATTGGCATTTGTTGATGAAGAGTTCGAAGATTTGGAGATGTGGTATCCCGTTTTACGTTTGCGTGAGGCGGGTGTTGTCGTAGATATCGTCGGGCCAAAAGCGAAAACGGTTTATCATGGCAAATATGGCGTCCCCATCACAACGGATTTTGCCTTTGATGAAGTGCAGTCCTCGGATTATATCGGTCTTTATGTGCCAGGAGGTTGGGCTCCTGATAAATTACGCCGTTATCCGGATGTGCTCCGCCTTACGCAGGAGTTTCATGCCGCGGTGAAGCCAATTGCTCAAATCTGTCATGCTGGCTGGGTGCTTATTTCAGCGAAAATCGTAAATGGCTATACGATGACCTCCACGCCAGGCATTCGCGATGATCTTGAAAATGCAGGAGCTACTTGGGTCGATGAAGAGGTCGTGGTCGACCGCAATATCATCTCAGGGCGTCGCCCGCCAGATCTACCGGCATTTTCCAAACGTTTTGTGGACGAGCTGGTGCAATTCCATAAACATCAGGAAAAGTAACAGGACACTTCCATTCGTGGCAAAAACTACTACTCTCTTTTCGGCAGGAAATCGTATAGAATCGTAGAATATCTTTATTACAAGAAATTCATGTTCATGCCGCCTGCCAGTGAAGGAGTGTTAGAATGCAAAAGTTTTGTAAGTGCGGACGCACGATGAACCTTCGTCTGCGTACGGTTATTTATCAAAGTAAAGTCGATATTGAAAATGTACCTATTTATTCATGTGAGGCTTGTGGACGCAGTGAAGTTGTTCCTCATGTTAAACCCGAGCTTACCGGTTTAATCGGCAAGCTGGGGAGTAAGCCTGAGAAGCAGCAGCTGTTTTTTCATGAGCTATCGGAAGTAGCTTTCTTGCTGCTCAAGGTAACTGAGAAAGAACATATGAATGATTCCATGGAAAAGATTGTTGAAGAACGTATAAATGAGCTTCTGGACATCTTACTGCTGGCACAATCGCTAGGTGACGAGCCGTGGACCGAAGAAATTCGCAAACGCTTATCTCAAATCACACAGAGCGCAATTTCGACATAAGCAGCATGCGGCCAATCCCTTATGGATTGGCTTTTGTACATATTTGTGTACCTTTTGAAAACAAAATGAAATTATTTTCAAAGTATTTTCATTTTTCATTGCAAGATGAATTAATTTGTCGTATCATAACGGTAATATACTAGGCTCGCAGAATACTTTTGAAAATGGAGAGAGTAACCGTGACCGTAACCATTTATGATGTAGCAAGAGAAGCAGGCGTATCCATGGCAACCGTTTCCCGGGTTGTAAACAACAATCCGAACGTAAAGCCGCAAACACGTAAGAAAGTATTTGAAGCCATTGAACGACTCGGTTACCGCCCTAATGCGGTGGCAAGAGGTTTGGCAAGTAAGAAAACGACAACCGTTGGTGTCGTCATTCCCGATATTTCAAACTCAATTTTCGCAGAAGTAGCGCGCGGAATTGAAGATATTGCGAATATGTATCACTACAATATTATTTTGTGCAATGCCGACAAGAAGAAGGAAAAAGAAATTCGCGTCATCAACACACTATTGGAAAAACAAGTCGATGGCTTGCTCTTCATGGGTGGCGTCGTGACAGAAGATCACATTCAAGCTTTCCGTACGTCTTCCGTTCCTGTTGTCTTATGTGGAACGAAGGATGAGGCACAAACAATGCCTTCCGTCGATATTGACCACGAGAAAGCTGCATTCGATGCCGTTAATGTATTGATCGAAGCGGGACACCGCGACATTGCAATGATTTCCGGAACCTTGCAAGATCCGGCGAATGGATTCGCCCGTTACCAAGGGTACAAGAAAGCGCTCGATGCAGCAGGAATTGAGCTGCGCGATGAGTACGTTCGAATCGGGAACTATCGTTATGAATCCAGTGTCGACGCTGTCAAATATTTCTTGGAGCTTTCCCCACGTCCAACTGCCATTTTCTCGGCAACAGACGAGATGGCGATTGGCGCCATTCACACGATTCAAGATAGCGGACTCAAAGTACCGCAAGATATCGCCGTAATCAGTGTGGATAACATTCGCATGGCTTCCATGGTAAGACCGACGCTTACGACAGTCGCTCAACCGATGTATGATATCGGAGCGGTATCGATGCGTCTTCTGACGAAGTTGATGAACAAGGAATCAACGGATAATATGCAGGTCATTTTGCCGCATGAAGTGATTTACCGTAACTCTGTTACACAATCCTAGTGAACTTAAGCCTCTAAGTGAGCTCTTCCTTTCGAGGATGACGCGCTTAGAGGTTTTCTCCTTTATACATAATGGAAATGAGGATCGATGAAATGACATGGAATAAACTTGCACTAATCGGTGCGATGAATGAAGAAATTGAACTGCTTGTAGCGCATATGTCGGATGTGCGTGAAACCGTGAAAGCGGGAATTACCTTCAGAGAAGGGACGTATTTTGGCAAGGAAGTCGTCGTATGCCGAACGGGCGTAGGCAAGGTTAACGCTGCCGTAACTACTCAAATTCTAATCGATAAATTCGGTGTTGAAGCCGTCATTTTCACAGGTGTTGCCGGTGCGTTGGATCCGGAACTGAACATCGGTGATCTTGTAGTTTCCAGTGAGTGCATGCAGCACGACATGGATGTTACACCGCTAGGTTTCGCCCGAGGTATCATTCCTTATGAAGCGAAATCTATTTTTGAAGCGGATAGCAAGCTGGTGGATTTGGCCGTTGCTTCAGGCGAGAAGCTTTTTGCAGGTAAAGTGAAAAAGGGGAGAGTGCTCTCGGGCGATCAGTTCATTGCTAGCCGTGAAGTAGTAGCTGGGCTAAACACAGAGCTTGGCGGCGTTTGTGTGGAAATGGAGGGAGCATCCGTTGCCCAGGTTTGTTCCATGAATGGTATTCCATACGTCGTGCTTCGCTCGATGTCTGATAAAGCAGATGGCTCCGCTCATGTGAACTTTGCGGAATTCACGGTTCAAGCATCTGAGAATTCTTATAAAATGGTTGAGGAAATTGTGAAGCAGCTGTAAATGGGAGCATAAAAAAAGAGTTAAGCATGTACAACATGCTTAACTCTTTTTTTGTAGGCTGCCTACTTCAAATACATCATCGAGAGATCCTTCGTTTGCCGGTTCTTTTCCGTAATGACCTGGCGCCTCGGAATCGGCGCCCAAGCGTCCACAGGGTCCAGCCACGTATCTACGAGCTGGACCGGGCTTTTGCTCTGCCAGGCGTCCAGCCACGCCTGGGGAAGCCTCAGCTGCGGCTGCGCCGCCAGCTGGGGGATAACCGCCTGCTCGCTCATCACGAGCCAGAGCAGGCTCCAAGCCCGTGGTACGACGCGCCAGATGTCGTACCCGCCGCCCCCGAGCGCAACCCACCGCCCTTCGCACCATTGGTGCGCAAGGGAGTGGATCAGCTCGGGCATAGCCTTGTACACGCGCATGGAGCAGTGCACATGCGCGAGCGGGTCGAAAGCATGGGCATCGCACCCATGCTGCGAGATAATGACGTCCGGCTGGAAGCGGGCGATCGTCTCGGTCAGCACCTCGCCGAAGCATTCCAGCCACGACTCATCCTCGGTGTAAGGTTCCACCGGGACGTTAATGCTTGTTCCGAACGCGTCGCCTTCTCCGCGTTCGTTCACGGCTCCTGTGCCGGGGAACAGAAATTTCCCCGTCTCATGAATGGACAACGTGCATACCTGGGGATCGGCGTAGAAGCTCCACTGCACGCCATCCCCATGATGCACGTCCGTGTCAACGTACAGCACCTTCGCGCCGTACGTCTCTTTGGCGTGCGCAATCGCCGCTGAAGCGTCGTTGTAGACGCAGAAGCCCGCGCCCTTGCTTTGCAGCGCGTGATGCAGCCCGCCGCCCAGATGCAGCGCATGCGGGGCTTGGCCGGACATCACCAGCTCTGCTGCGGTAATGGAACCGCCAACAATTTTCGCCGTGACGTCATGCATCCCCGGGAAAAATGGCGTGTCATCGGTATCGAGTCCGAAGCGTGCCGCTTCTTTGACCCATCGTTCCTCCGGCACGGAAGCGCTAAGCGCTTTCACGGCTTCGATGTAAGCCGGGGCGTGAACCCGCAGCAGTTCGCTGTCTGTAGCGAAGCGAGGCGCCCACAGCGCGTTGTCTGGGAGCGCACCGGCTTTGCGCAGTAAGTCGACTGTCATCACGAGACGGTCTTGATTAAAGGGATGATCTTCATTAAATTTATAGTGAATCTCTTCGTCATCATAGATAAAGACAGGATTTGATGCCATCTTGTTCATATCCCACATTCCCCCGAATGAGCTAACATGCTTGCTTGAAGTCCTAGAAATCCAAAGACGGATTTACCTTTTCCTTTGTTTTTACCTTTAGTACATGAAGCGCTGTTGAAAACGAATACGATCAAACTGTTCCACAGATGAGATAGGCACTTGCTTGCCTATACGAACCATTAGACAGTTGGCAGGGTGCGAACAGATCTCAGGATCATCCGTAGCGAACCAGATCATATCGACGCTTTTCATCAACTTCTCCATCATTTGCCTGTACTCCCAGACGGTGAGCTTGCTATTTTCCAAGTCCCAATGCCAATAATACTCCGTGGTGAAGCATATGACATTCTCCATCTGCTCGTCTTCGAAAGCAAGGCGAATCATACGTTTGCCGAGCCCCATGGTGCGATAGTCATCCGCAACTTCTATTGCACCGAGCTCTATTAAATCCTGCATATTTCCTTGTGACCACCGCTCGATTTCGTCTGGATAATGGAAGGTGACATAGCCGACAATGGTAGCGCCATCTCTGGCAATGATGATCCGACCTTCCGGTAATCCGGCAATTTCAATTAGTGCTTCCAGTTGTTCCTTGGGTCTGCGGAAGGCATCTAATTTGCTATGCATCGTGAGATTTTGCAAACTGTCAGCAGAAACAGGACCTTCTATCATAATTTCTGGTTGATCGGGAGCTGTTCGCAAGCGAAATGAGTGATATATTTTGGTATGCTGCATAACCTTAGCTCTCCTTTTGAAAAACAGCATGATATGAGTGATTCCTTCTCGGTTAGGTCATAGTCCCTTTATACCAAATTTTATTTGCAAATAAAAGCTGAACTTAGGCGTAGGCGAAAAATTCTCCGTGTGATATAATAGAATATGTCAAAAATCGATCACATTTTGCTCGAAAACATCAGTAAAATGAAAGCGGTTTATCTCGTGAGGAGGGTTTTACGTACATGGATCAAATGAAAGTTGAACTCGTTGAAGCGGTAGCTACTAATCCTAACATGAAAAATTATGAGGAAACACACGCCAATTTTGACTGGAAAGAGATCGAAAAGAGCTTTTCCTGGAGCGAAACAGGCAAAGTGAATATGGCTTATGAAGCTATTGACCGCCATGCTGAATCGTCGAAGAAGGATAAAGTTGCGCTCTATTACAGCGACAACCAAAGAGAAGAGGCCGTAACATTTGGACAGATGAAAGACAGATCCAATCAGTTCGGTAATGTGCTTCGTGGTCTTGGCATCGGCAAAGGTGAGCGCGTATTTATTTTCATGCCACGTACGCCTGAGCTGTACTATGCGTTGCTAGGAACGTTGAAAGTAGGGGCTGTTGTAGGGCCTTTGTTTGAAGCTTTTATGGAAACAGCCGTGAAAGATCGTCTGGAAGACAGTGAAGCTGTTGCAATTGTGACGACGCCAAGCTTGCTTTCCCGGGTTCCTTCGAGCGAACTTCCTCATCTGAAGCACATCATTGTTGTAGGTGAAAATGTGGAGCCAGCTGAAGGCCATGTTGACTTCTACAAAGAGATGGAAACGGCTTCTTCTGAGCTTGAAATCGAGTGGTTGGATCGTGAGGATGGCCTCATTATTCATTATACATCGGGTTCAACTGGCAAACCGAAAGGTGTTTTCCATGTACAGAATGCCATGATTCAACATTATTATACAGGTAAAATCGTTCTGGATCTCCAAGAAGACGACATTTACTGGTGTACAGCCGATCCAGGTTGGGTTACAGGAACTTCCTACGGCATTTTTGCTCCATGGCTGAATGGGGCTACGAATGTCATCCGTGGTGGACGCTTCAGTCCTCAGGATTGGTACAACACGCTGCAAAAATATAAAGTAACCGTTTGGTACAGTGCACCGACAGCTTTCCGTATGTTAATGGGAGCAGGCGATGATGTTGTTTCCGGATTTGATCTTTCGTCTCTTCGCCACGTGCTGAGCGTTGGTGAGCCGTTAAACCCTGAAGTTGTTCGTTGGGGATTGAAAGTGTACAACCAACGCATTCATGACACATGGTGGATGACGGAAACAGGCGGACAGCTGATCTGTAACTATCCTTCCATGACGATTAAGCCTGGTTCCATGGGACGTCCGATCCCGGGTGTTGAAGCGGCTATTATCGACGATGCGGGGAACGTCTTGCCTCCGAACCGGATGGGCAACCTGGCGATCAAGACGCCTTGGCCTTCCATGATGCGCAAAATTTGGAACAATCCAGCCAAATATGAAGAATACTTCCGTTTAACAGGCTGGTACGTTTCCGGTGATTCGGCTTATCAAGATGAAGAAGGGTACTTCTGGTTCCAAGGGCGCGTTGATGATGTTATCAACACAGCTGGAGAGCGGGTAGGTCCATTCGAGGTTGAAAGCAAGCTTGTTGAGCATCCTGCGGTTGCAGAAGCAGGGGTCATTGGCAAGCCTGATCCGATGCGCGGGGAAATCATTAAAGCGTTTATCGCGCTGCGTGAAGGTTTCACACCATCCGATGAGCTGAAAGCGGACATTTCCAAATTTGTCAAAGAAGGGCTTTCCGCCCATGCTGCACCTCGTGAAATTGAATTCAAAGACAAGCTGCCGAAGACGCGCAGCGGTAAAATTATGCGCCGTGTCCTCAAAGCTTGGGAGCTCAATCTCCCAACAGGCGACTTATCCACGATTGAAGATTAGAATGAATTGAACGACGAACAGAAAAAGAACCTAGTGATGATTATCATCACTAGGTTCTTTTTTTAGTCATTATAGGCAATAGAAGCAGATGCTTTGGACTCGCCTGAGTCACTCACAGCCGTTACTTTGTAGAAGCCATTGTAAGCTGCTGCATAATAATGAAACTCTGTTCCGCCTTCTACCGTGCCAAGTTTGGAGTAAGTGCCTTTTTCCTTGTTGCTATAGTAGACGTTATATTTTTTGACTTTTTCTTTCGCAGCATTTGCTTTCCAAGTGAGCACAATGCCTGCTCCGTCTGCTTTGGCTTTAAGTCCGGTCGGAGCACCAGGTGAATCCTTCGCCGTCGTGTTTGGCGGTTCAGTTGCTCCAGTAGGTGGAGTGGATGCACCTGGGGCACCTGGGATCTGCGTGCCATCATCGGATGGGACAAATAGTGAATCAAGCGAGCTTCCGTCCGTATAGGCCGAACGGCTTGGTGCTGATTCTTTACCGACAACATCAACAGCCGTCACATAGTATCCCATTAAGCTTGATGCAGGGATCGTATCAACAAATTTCGAATCCGCACCGGCTAAAACAACTTTGCCGCCTAATAGTTGGAACTTGCCGCGGTTATCCGAACGATAAATGCGATAACCGACTATATCAGGGTTCGGGCTTGGCTGGAAGGTGATGGAGACCGTTTCTCCGGACTTTGTTGCTGTTATATTAGTTGGAGCACTTGGCTCTTTGCCGTCATCAACCCTTGGATCGGTTTCGGAAGGCGCATCGTCATCATAATCGGTCGGTTTGTAATTATCGATCGGCTTTCTGCTTTTCTCAGGAAGCTTATTCAATGCGTCTTGAACTTCTTTGAGCAATTGGGAAATCGATTTCTGGCGTTTAATAACCGTTTTTTCTTGAACGAAATCGATCGGTGTTTGATCCTGTGCGATGTAGTTTAAGCCGTTGTAGGAGCTGATTTTCATCCGTACCATGACATTGTCGACTTCCGTAGGCACGTATTTCTTGTTGAAAATATCGGTCACTTGAAGATTCGAGCTTGTTGTTAATTCGCTTGGCAGCTTACCGGATAAGCTGGATACAGTTGCCGATACGATACCATCAGGTTTGGCGAACGTTTTGGTAGGGAAGAGCTCCGGCTTCTGTTCGATCGTTTTATTCATGATTAAGGCCCAGACGTCTTTCGCGTGATTCGTTTGCAGCGTTTTGGAAGAGAGCTTATTGATGGGTTGATCATAGCCGATCCAAACGCCGACCGTAATATCCGGTGTAAAGCCCATGAACCATGCATCAGCATCATCTTGTGTAGAGCCTGTTTTACCTGAAATCTCGATTTTGCCGTAAGATTTATACTTTTTCATTAGATCGGTAGCGGTACCCTGGCTAATCACCGTTTTCATCATATCCGTAATCAGATACGCACTTTGTGGGGAGTAGACCTGTGTTGGCTTCTGATCATGAGAATAAATCGTTTGACCGTTCGAATCTTTGATTTCGCGAATCATGAATGTTTCATTGTATTGTCCTTTGTTCGGGATAGAAGCGTAGGCTCCAGTCAGCTCTCTGACGGAAGTACCGCGGCTTAATCCGCCGATTACCCCGGTTTGGGCGTAATAATCTTCTTTTTGAATAGAAGTGATCCCCAGCTTTTTCGCAAAATCCCAGGCGTCGTTAATACCGACCTTATTCAAAAAGATATCGATGGCAGGGATGTTGTAAGACTGGTTCAATGCTTTTCTGGCTGTCATCAACCCATGGAACTTGTGATCCCAGTTCTCTGGCAGATGGAAACCTTTGACGCCGTCTTTGAGAATGATCGGAATATCATCCACAATACTTGCCGGTTGAATGGCTCCTTTTTCTAAAGCTGGAATGTATGCGGCGATAGGCTTCATCGTTGAACCTGGCTGTCTATACGCTTGTGTAGCGTGATTCAGCTGTTCATCAAAGAAGTTCCGACCCTCAATCATTCCCTTAATGGCGCCTGACTTGGAATCAATCATGATTGCGCCGACTTGCTCAATGCCTTTTTTCTCATCGTTTGGTGCAAAGTTCTTATCGTTGCTTGAGATTTCGTGCATGGAATCATAAATCGTTTTGTCGATCGTGGTGTAAATTTGATAACCACCGCGCAGCAGCTGAGTATGTATGCCTTTTAAAGCTTCATTATAAGCGGCTTGATTTTTGGTAGGATCAAGGTCTGGCTTTTGAATTTTCAGCAAAATCTCGGCTGCTTCCTGTTCCGTCTCAATCATCAGATACGGATAAGTCGTATACGCTTTTTGAGCGGCAGACGGCATGGATCCTTTCAGATCAAACTTGAGAGCGGCTTGATATTGCTCATTCGTTATTTTCTTTTCTTCGAGCATACGTTTCAGTACAAGCTGTTGCCTGGTAACAGCCTTTTTGAAGCCATCTTCATCAAACTCCGGTTTACTTGTGAATGCTGAGTACTGAGAAGGGGATTGCGGCAGTCCAGCCAGATAGGCGGCTTGGGCTACGTTAAGCTTGCTCAGATCATCAATGTCGAACAGACCTTTGGCAGCCGCTTTAATCCCGTATAGGTTGTAACCGGTTGAGCCGTTTCCATAAGGGATTTTGTTCAGATAGGCGAGCAAAATCTCATCTTTGGACATCAGGCGTTCCATCCGCAGAGCAAGCAGCAATTCTCTTGCTTTACGGCCATCATCTCGATCCAACGTTAAAAATACTCGTCTGGCGAGCTGCTGCGTAATCGTACTTCCTCCGGTTTGGACTTCTTCATTCAGCAGCTTTTGGGTGACTGCCCGGTAAAGTCCGCGGAAATCAATTCCGTGATGCTCGTTAAAGTCTTTGTCTTCAATGGAAAGAACAGCATCTAACAATACTTGCGGAATATCATCCAATTGAGCGAGACGCCTGTCTTCCTCGGTTCGCAATTGTCCAATGACCGTGTCGTCATTGAAGTAAGCAAAGCCGGTTATTGCGTTTTCCTGCATCTGCTGGCGAATTTCTTCCTCGCTGCGGACAGGATCTTTTTTAACCAGTGCACTGACATATCCAAATGCCGCGGAGCCGCCCACGATTCCTGCTAAAAAGGCAGAAATGAGCGTCCATTTTAACGTAATTCCGATTACTTTGAATGTCGTTCTTACCCAAGGGCGATTGATTTTGGCGAAAAAATTGCGCATAAGTTCCAATATCCTCCTTACATGAACCCTAATAGTATACCATATTTGCCCTCCCAGCGGTAATGATGTGTCGAAGAAAGGTGGTTGCATGGTTTGACAATGGCCGGAAATCTATGATATAAATTGAATCAAATGCGTAGATAGATCAGCAGTAGGTAGCTTGTGGATGCTTTCAGAGAGCCGGTGGAGGGTGCGAACCGGTACCTGCAGGTTAGTGAATTACGGTCTGGAGCAGTGAATGGGAACGTGCAGCAACAGAAGCTGCATTAGTAGTGTTTGCCGATTAAACCCCGTTACAGGTTCTTGAGTGAAAATAGTTAGCCGTACACGGGCGTTGTTCCTATAGATGTACGTAACTGCTGTTTTAATTAGGGTGGTACCGCGAGTCAAGTCTTCTCGTCCCTTGTGGATAAGAAGGCTTTTTTGTATGCCCACATAACAAAGGAGATGGATGAACATGTCGATTTTGAAGGATTTGGAGTTTCGTGGATTGCTTCATCAAATTACAGACCGCGAGGGCTTGGACAAGAAGTTAAGCGAAGAGCGAGTCGTTTTGTATTGCGGGTTTGACCCGACAGCGGATAGCCTGCACATCGGAAGTTTGCTGCCTATTTTGACATTGCGCCGCTTTCAATTAGCGGGTCACATTCCTCTAGCGCTCGTAGGGGGAGGCACTGGGTTGATTGGAGACCCTAGCGGTAAAGCGAATGAGAGAACCCTGAACGGGCCGGAAACCGTAGAAGCATGGTCTCAAAGCATTAAAGGTCAGCTATCTAGATTTTTGGACTTTTCATCGGATATCGAAAATAGCGCGGAGTTAGTCAACAACTATGATTGGCTTGGGTCTTTGAATGTGATTGAATTCTTGCGCGATGTAGGTAAAAACTTCACAGTGAACTACATGCTGGCGAAGGATTCCGTTGATTCCAGGATCACAAAAGGTATTTCTTTTACGGAATTCAGTTACATGATTCTGCAATCCTACGACTTTTTGAAACTGAACGAAACGAAAAATTGTTCCTTGCAGATCGGTGGAAGTGACCAGTGGGGCAATATCACAGCCGGTCTTGAACTTATTGGCAAAACAACGGAGAGCAGAGCTTACGGCGTAACCTTGCCGCTTGTGACCAAAAGTGACGGACAAAAGTTCGGTAAAACAGAAGGCGGAGCAATTTGGCTGGATGCAAGCAAAACATCCCCTTACCAGTTCTACCAGTTCTGGTTGGGTACGGCGGACAACGATGTTATTCGCTTCCTGAAGTATTTCACATTTATCAGCCACGAGGAAATTGAGCAATTGGAAGTCGAGGTCCAAACTCAGCCGGAGAAAAGAGAAGCGCAGAAATTGCTTGCTCGTGAAGTTACGAAGCTTGTGCACGGGGGAGACGCCCTGGAGAGCGCGCTTAATATTACAGCGGCATTATTCAGTGGTAATATCCAGGAACTATCTCGTACAGAGATCGAGGAAGCCTTTAAGGATGTTCCGTCCTCGACACTAGAACAAGAGGATATGCCTTTGGTGGATCTGCTTATTGCTGTAGGGGCTGCACCGTCCAAACGTCAAGCTCGTCAAGATATTGAAAGCGGAGCTGTGACGGTTAACGGGGTCAAAATAACAGAGCTTGATGCGGTTGCCAAGGACTTGGGCAGACTCGGAGAGTCTTACATCGTTATTCGCCGCGGCAAAAAGAACTACTATCTGGCTCAGTTTAAATAAAATAAACCCCTTAGGGAATTCCCTAAGGGGTTTGCTTTTATTAACGGCTGTAGAACTCGACGATTTGTTTCTCGTCAATTTCTTGAGGAAGCTCAGCGCGCTCTGGCAAACGGATGTATTTGCCTTCTACTGCTGCATCGTTGAACTCAAGGTAAGTTGGCAGGTGGTTACGGTTAGCAAGAGCTTCTTTCACAGCGGAAAGGCCTTTGCTTCTTTCGCGAAGGGCGATAACGTCACCAGTGGATACGATGTAAGAAGCGATATCTACTTTTTTGCCATTTACAGTTACGTGACCGTGAGAAACGAGTTGACGCGCGCCTGCACGGGAGTTGGAAAGACCAAGACGGTAAACCAAGTTGTCCAAACGGCTCTCAAGCAAGATCATGAAGTTCTCACCGGCGATACCTTTAAGTTTGGACGCTTTGTCGAACAAGTTGCGGAATTGCTTCTCGTTCAAGCCGTACATGTGACGAAGTTTTTGTTTTTCATTTAATTGAACGCCGTAACCGCTCATTTTTTTACGTTGTCCTGGGCCGTGTTGACCTGGAGGGAATGGGCGTTTCATGTCTTTGCCGTTACCACTTAAAGAGATACCAACGCGGCGGCTTAATTTGAACTTAGGTCCTGTATAACGTGACATTTAGGAAAAACTCCTTCTTTTTAACAAATAGTTTAGTAGATAGCATCTAGATGTCAGGGTGAAGACAAGTGCCTGGTTTTGCTTACGAATCATAATGTGATTCCCTGACAAGAGTAGTTCAGCCGCTGTCTTGGCAGGAGCAAAAGCAGTGAGGGTGATCACAAATGGCATTCACCGAAATCATGTTGTTACTCGACTTCTAATTTTATTAAAAAGCGGGGCAAGTGTCAAGTCTCAATCCGTCAGAACAAATCTAAAATATCGTGCAATAACAGTCGAAAAATAGTATGATAAATGAGGTAACATGTTAGCCTGGATCAAAAGAACTATAGTTTGTTAGTGAGGAGAGCCTATGAGTGAACCGCTTCGTAGTATGAAACAACATAGTTCGGCAGAGCACTTCGAAGAGTTTCTTCGGCAAGGACTTGTTCTTCCTAGCAACTTTTCCAATGGAGAATTCAATACGGATCAAGCGCTGCAAGATGCATTTGAGTATTGGGTTTATCAATTTGGACAAGCGATGCTACCGCATCAAACCGCATTGTTGTGCGTAAATAGGGATCTTCGTGTCATTAACGCTTGTTTAAATAACGCCCCGTTTATGGAGGAATACTCGCAGACAGGAGTGTCTTGGAACTTTGCTGAACGAGAGGAGAATCCTCTATCCAGGTGTTTAGCCATTCCTCGATTACATGTGATGTCTGGCGAAGAACTGGATGTTTCAAGGCAGAGTTCGATGTATGCTGCCGCCATTCCGGTCTTGGACTCACAAAAACAACCCATTGCCTATCTGGGACTATTCTCCCATTTTCTTACAGAGACTAACGGACTTATTCAATTGCTTTACACCTTGTCGATATCCTTTCATAGCTGTGTACAAAGCATTGAGGATCGTCGACGATATGACCAACTGTTGCTGCAAAATCAGCAAAGAGAACTTGATTTTAAAAAGCATGACATCTTGTTTGAAGCCTCTAAAAAGCTGCATGCCAAAATTGATGTTGACTCGGTACTGACGGAGGCAATTGAATGCATGTACCGCGTGTACCCGCATATTCAAGTCGATCTGCTGCTCTCGCAAGATAATGATTCAACGAATCTGTCCGTTAAGCCCTTGAATTTTCAAAGTATTGAGAATGACATTTGTACGCGCGCCTTTATGGAAAGCACTGTGGTCTTTGAGCCGTCGAAGGGCAGCGAAGGGCCAAGTACAGGGAAAGTAGCGGCGCCATTATCCGGTAAGCAGGGCGTGTATGGCGTTTTATATATGCAATTTGAGCATGATTTGATTCATGCCACCGATTTGCAATTTATTTCAATGCTCGCCGATACGGCAGGTTCGGCTTTCGAGAATGCGAAACTGTATGAGCAGTCGAACGTCATGATTAATGAGCTTCGCTTAATTAATGAAATTACCAAGCAACTTAACCAGAGCTTGCGGTTGAACGAAATTTTCAGCTCGGCTTCCAGTGAGATTTTAAGCATCTTTGGAGCCGATTTTTGCTGCATTTTGCAAACGGATCAAGATTCGGACAAATTAATTCTGCAAGCCACGAACTTGCCTGCGTTGTTCCATGAGACTTTTACGATGGACCAAGGCTTCTCCGGGCAAATTTGGAGGACGAAAGAAGCTGTTATCATTTCAGATTATCTGGCAACCAATAAGGTGAAGTCGAAATTCATGCAGTTAAGCAACGCCAGATCGCTCATCGGATCACCTATTTTAGTGAATGGCCGTGTAGAGGGTGTCATTCTCGTGGCGCATAACAAGCCGAATTTCTTTTCCTACGATAACTATAAATTATTGCAAGTGCTTTCCGGACATATCGGTTTAGCCATGACGAATGCCTCTTTGCATGCGGAAGTGAAACGGATGGTTATCACGGACAATTTAACCGGCCTTTATGCGCGTCACTATTTGGATGAGCAAGCGAATTTGCTGCAAAAGAAGGACTTCTGCGGTTCGCTAATCGTTGTTGATATCGATAATTTCAAACGTATTAATGATACGCATGGCCATCAAATTGGCGACAAAATATTGATTCAGGTGAGTCAAATAATTAAGACTTGTATTCGCGAGAGCGACATCGCGGCCAGATGGGGCGGTGAAGAGCTCGCTGTATACTTGCCTCAAGTCGCCAAAGATCAGACGATTCGCATTGCAGAGCGCATACGTACAAGAGTTCTTAAGGAAACCAGTCCGCAAGTGACTGTTTCCTGCGGGGTATCCGATTGGAACTGGGAAGAGGATAAGATTAGCGTTGAATCCTTGTTCTATCGGGCCGACATGGCGCTGTATCAAGCTAAAAACAGTGGGCGTAATCAAATTAAAGTCGGCTAGCTTTTCACAAAAACCACTTATCCATAGATAGGTGGTTTTTGCTTTTCATAACGTTGCAAAAAAAGGGTAGACTAGCTTCAGACACGCATGCTTTTACCCTACTTTTCTCTTCCTGAACTAACGGTAACATGATACAATGGTTTGGTTAAGGGAAGGATGGTCGAAATTTGTCAGTGGCTAACAGAAAGCGGATACTTTCAATTCTACTTATTATCATTTTAGTCGGTTTTTTGGTTTATTTTTTCTTCTTTAACCACATAGGCATTAAACTTGCTCACAGCAATATGAGGCAGCTGTCAGATCATTTGAATGATCTTGGTTGGCCCGGCAAAATCATCGGCATGGCTTTGATATTTGCTCAAACTTTTTTCCCGTTTATTCCTTTTGTGCTGGTAGCCGGGACGAATGTTGCGCTTTTTGGGATTAAAGTAGGGTTTTTGGTCAACTATATCATGTCTTGCCTAGGAGCAATTGCCTCTTTTTATTTTGCTCGTTATTATGGACATGCTTGGGTAGAGAAGAAATTAGAACGATTTCCGCTTGTTACTCAGTTCAGCCGCCGCATGGAGCAGCGTGGATTTGTCTATGTACTTTTAGGGAGATTGATTCCGATTTTACCGTCATCGGCAATTAACTTTGCTGCAGGACTCACTCGAGTACGATTCACTCAATTTCTATGGGGCACTGTCATTGGGAAACTTCCCATCGTTTTTTTAGAATCCATGATTGCTCACGATTTATTTCATTTTCACAAATATAAAGGAAGACTTCTCCTTCTGCTCGGAATCTTTGTCGTCTTAATTCTTGTTGGTAATGGTGTGAAGAAGGTGCTGGCACCCAAATCGAAATAAAAATTGTTGGAGAATGAAGGAAATTTTCTAGTTGCGCTTTGTCACCTATCCAAGTTATCATATAGAAAGCAAGGCGACCAACTCATATGCAAATAAATGGAGGAATGAAATATGCCAAGTGCTAATAACGCCGCAATTGTTGAAATTTCACAAACAGCTAATAAATTTAGATCATCCATCGTTCTCCAATATGATAATAAGTATATCGATGTGAAAAGTATTTTGGGGTTGTTCACAACTCTGCTTAGCTCCAGCAAATATGATTTGCACGTTCACGGTCCAGATGAGCAAGAAGCGAAAGTCGCTATGGCCGAAGTTTTCGCTAAGCATGATCTAGGGGTTAATGTTGTAGAAGACTAGATGAATGCCTGATGAAGGTACTCTCAGAATCTCTGAGGGTACCTTCTCTTGTATATTGGAGCAATTTCGCTTAATATAGATACATATAAGGACGGATGACTATGCGTATAGGGGGAAGTGGAATGTCTTCATCTGATCTGTTGTTGGACATGAATCAAAAAGCGCTTAATCTTCTTCAAGAAGATGCAGATAAAATCGAAAAGCTGATCGAAGTACAAATGGAAAATTTGACAACACGTCAATGCCCGTTGTATGAAGAGGTTCTAGATACGCAAATGTACGGTCTGTCTAGAGAAATTGATTTTGCCATTCGTGCGGGACTTATTTCCGAGATGCCTGGCAAGCAAATTCTCAGCAAGCTTGAACGTAACCTTGCTCAGCTATATGAAGCGCTGAATAACAAAAAGTAACCCATCATTCGGGTTACTTTTTTTGTTTGGCATATGTAGAGGTGATACACGAATGTTAGACGAGGAAGAATACGACGCCCAGGATGATGTAGACAAAGAGCAGGAGGAGACCTTCATACCAATTGGTTGAACCATCCTGTGTGATGGATTTGGTGATGAAGACGGCGACCCCGATGGCGGCGATTTCATAGGTTGTGAAGACGATATTCATTGGCGTGCCGCTCATGAAGAAGCTGACCAACACTAGCACTGGAGCTACGAATAGCGCAATTTGCAAGGAGCTGCCGATGGCAATTTCAACGGCTGCACCCATTTTATTTTTCATGGCCATCATAACGGCTGCGCTGTGTTCAGCTGCGTTCCCGATAATCGCTACGAGGAAGGCCCCGACAAAGAGCTCCGAGAATCCGAATTTATGTGTCACTTCCTCCAAGGTGCCAACCAGCCATTCACTCGTGAAAGCAACCATGACGGTGGATAGCACCAGGAAGAGAATAGATGTAGTTTTGGACCAAGCAGCCTCGCCGTGCTCAATGGATGCATCGGAAAGTATGCTTTTGTGGGTAACCATGGAGAACAACAGCCAGAGCAAGTAGGCGACTATGAGTAAAATCGCTACGATCATGCTCATCGTCGAAGTTTCTTTAGACGTTAATCCTCCCGTAAAAATCGCTGGAATGAAAAGCGCCACGACGCCGAGAATCATCAAAGACGAGTTGTGGGAAGCCAGCTTTACGTTAAACGACTGCTCTTTGAACTTAAGTCCTCCTGCAAAAATACTAAGCCCGAGCACCAGCAGGAGATTCCCGATGATAGCCCCGGTAAGGCTGGCCTTCACGATATCGTACAAGCCGTCCTTCACAAGGAAGATGGCGATGATTAGCTCTGCTGCGTTGCCAAACGTGGCGTTAAGAAATCCACCTACCCGTTCGCCAGCATAATGGGCCACACTTTCAGTCGCTTTGCCTAGGAACCCGGCGACAAAAATAATCGCGATACAGGCAATGACGAATTGCAGGGTTGTATCCATATGCATGTAGTGTGCAATCCCTGTCAATACAAAAGAAATGATTAAACCCGCATAAAACAATTTACCTTTCAATGTACACCCTCCGACTCTTCAAATATTGGAACTTTTTTACTTCTTTTTACTATACCCACTTTGCCTGATAAAGTAAATTCGATTTGGACATTTGCGGCAGTTCTTGCTTTCATCTATTGAACTTATTACAATAGATTTATACCAGAGTGGAGAAGTTTGGCATTCCATTCAAAGAACCCTATATTAGGAGTTGATCCATATGTCCGAAGACAATCAAACCGGTTTAATTCGTATTTCTGATGATGTAGTATCCACAATAGCAGGTCTAGCAGCTCTTGAAACGGCTGGCATAGCAGGAATGTCTGGCGGCATTTCAGAAGGCTTAGCTAAGCGCTTGAGCGGTAAAAACGTGCAACGAGGCGTATCAGTAGAGGTAGGTCAAGTGGAAGCTGCCATCGATTTACGCGTTATCGTCAATTACGGTTCCCGTATTCAGGATGTATGCAGGGATCTCCAAGAGAACGTTCGGGAAGCTGTCGAGAATATGACAGGTTTAAATGTGGTTGAAGTGAACGTTAAAGTAGAAGGCGTTGCTTTCAGAGAAGAAGAACTTGCAGACGATCCTCTTCGTGTAAAATAAAAAAAAGACCCAATCGAATTTCGTGTCGATTAGGGTCTTTTTTTGGTAGCTGGTTCTTCTTTGCGTATTTGTTCTCGAGATATGCTAAGTATAATGCCCATACTGATCAGAGAGACCATCATGGAAGATCCTCCGGCTGATATAAAGGGGAGGGTTACCCCGGTTAGGGGAATGGTTCCTGTGACGCCTCCGATATTAACAAAGGCTTGAAAGCCGAACATCACCATAATTCCTACCCCTGCTAGCATGCCGAACATATCCGGACTGCGAACGGCAACAAGGATACCCCGCCAAATGAAGAAAATGAAAAGAAGAATAAATAGAGAGCTTCCTATAAATCCTAATTCCTCACCGATAATGGCAAAAATAAAATCGTTATGGGCCTCAGGCAAGTAGTGCAGTTTCTGGATGCCTTGTCCGAAGCCAGCCCCTCGAAAGCCGCCGTGTCCAAATGCGTATAAGGACTGGACCACTTGATGTCCGGCACCTTGGGGGTCCGAGAAAGGATCCATAAACGAAGTCAAACGGTCAATTCGATAGTTGTTGCCATCGGAGCCGCCTTTTAACATATAAAGGGCTACGCCGATTGCACCAAGGGTAAGGAAGCTTGTCCCCAACATGAAAATGTGCTTCAAATTGGAGCCGCCAACCATAATCACGATGGCCGAACAAATAAAAAGAATCATGCATGAACCAAGATCCGGCTGAAGCATGATCAGGAAACAGACGAATCCGACAACAATCAAGGCGGGGAGAAGCCCCTTTTTGAAATTGCGGAAATTCTCCTCCTTATTGCTGATTAACGAAGCCAAATACAGAATGACAATCAACTTGGCGAACTCTGTGGGCTGAATTCCGAATTTACCAAGCGTGTACCAACTGCTGGCTCCGTTTGCTTTGGTTGTGAAGATAACGAAGATTAGGGCAATCACGATAAAGAAGAACGCTGGGATGACAAGCTTTTTGAGCTTCGTGTAATGGAGATTCATGCAAAAGAGCATGCCGATGGTTCCAATCCCGACTGCGATTAACTGTTTTTTCGTGAATGCCCAGGGATCTCCATAATAAGCGCTTGTCATCGAGCTTGCACTGAAAACCATGGCCAGACCGAAGCATACAAGCACAAAGGTTAATAGAAGCAGCAGAAAATCCGGCGTTCCTCTTCGAGGTGGATTCATGCTGTATCCTCGCCTAGTCCGCTAATGCTTGCTTCAACTGATCCAATTTTTGCTTGGAAAGTTTGAGCACGGATTCAGGAATTGGTGAATCGTAGTCCAAACCATGCGGGAATGTTTCTCTGCCTATGTATGCATCCTCTAGAAACAAAATAGCGTAAGGGGATTCCAGTTTGCCGGATTCTACACGTGCATTTACACGCAAGAAGTACACGGATTTACTTGCTTTATCTTCCATTTTGAAATCATAAGTAGCACGAGTGTATTCCCACTGCCAGCGCACGAAACCTAGCTTCGTCGTTACTTCATCGAGGTGAGCCAGATCGCTTTTTAAGCCTTTTAAGCCAGTTGCTTCAATAATCACTTATAACGCCTCCATATTGTACGTATGCATTCTTTATTCATGATAGTATGTTTCCAATGGTTCTGCAAGTCGATAGCTTTGTCTAATTTCTAATATTTGATGGCACTTTGGAGATGAAACTGGCGCATTAATTTGGTAGAATAGGTTCAATCACTTAGGCACAATATGAAATACCTACATATAAGGATGAGCGGAGGAGTTATCTATGATTGATTTTCAAGCGGACTTACAAGCCATTTATGAAGAAATGGTTGGTTGGAGGCGCTATCTGCATCAAAACCCTGAACTCTCCTTCCATGAGTACCAGACGGCTGATTTCGTAGCAACCCACCTTCGCAGTTGGGACATTGAAGTCCGTCAAGGCGTTGGCGGCAATGGCGTTGTCGGGCTTCTTCGCGGCGGCGAAGCCGGACCAACCGTTGCTCTGCGAGCCGATATGGATGCTCTTCCTATTCAAGATGAGAAAAACTGCACATATGCATCGCTGACCAAAGGGGTTATGCATGCATGCGGCCATGATGCCCACACCTCTACGCTGCTCGGGATTGCCAAGGTTGCAAGTAAGCGCCGGGCGGAGCTGAAGGGCAATTTGGTTTTCCTGTTCCAGCACGCTGAAGAAATCACCCCTGGCGGGGCGGATGCCATGATCCAAGATGGAGCGCTTGAAGGTGTTGATGCTGTGTTTGGCGTACATTTGTGGACACCGTTCCCAGTCGGCCATGTTTATTCCAAAGCGGGTCCATTAATGGCAGCTCCCGATGAATTTACCATCCAGATTCAAGGGAAAGGCGGCCACGGCGGCTTGCCGCATCAAACCATTGACAGCATCTATGTTGCTTCACAATTAGTTGTGAACCTGCAATCGATTGTAAGCCGTCAAGTGGATCCGATTGAACCATGCGTTGTGAGTATCGGCTCCTTTCACGGAGGGACGAGCTTCAACGTCATTGCAGAAACAAGTGCGTTAAGCGGGACTGTTAGAACTTTTAATGCAGAGCTTCGACAAGATGTCAAGCAGCGCATCGAACGGATCGTGCAGTCCACTTGCGAAATGTATGGAGCTGCTTACGAAATTGATTACAAGCTGGGCTATCCAACGGTAGTGAATGACGCGAATGAAGCTAGTCGATTCTTTAAGGTAGGTGCTGCATTATTTGGGGCAGAAGCTACACAGGAATCTCCACTTATTATGGCCGGAGAAGACTTCTCTTATTATTTGCATCATCGGCCGGGCTGTTACATGTTTGTTGGAGCGGGCAATGTCGAAGCGGGGATTATCCATCCGCATCATCATCCCAAATTTGATATCGATGAGAAGTCTATGCTGAATTCGGCTAATTTGCTGCTTGGAATGGCTTTGGATTATATGGCATGAATGCCGTCCATCCTTTGGAGAATGCTATGTCTGTAAGACAACTCTAAGGGAGGGATCGTGGACATGGCTGGGAAAACAGTTCGGGATATTATGAGTAAAGATTGCGTGACAGTGACTTTGCAGGATAATGTATTTGAAATTGCTTTGAAAATGAAACAACACGATATCGGATTTGTTGCCGTTGTTGACGGTAAAAAGCTCATTGGTGTTGTAACCGACCGTGATTTGGTCGTCCGCGGATATGCGGAAAAACATTCAGGTTCTACAGCCGTTGAGAAGGTAATTACGAAGGATATTGCGACGATAGATCCGAATACTTCTATTGAAGAAGCAGCCAAGATTATGGCGAAAAATCAAATCCGGCGGCTGCCGGTTGTTGAGAACGGCGAGCTCGTTGGCATCGTAGCCATCGGAGATCTGGCTGTGCGCGGCAGCTTCGAAGATGAAGCCGGCCAAGCACTCGGCAAAATCTCTTCCGACAAAACGCCGGTTGGAGCAAGATAAAGGATTAACAAGATAAAGGAGTAATCTGCGTATTTTGGACCGGGCATCCGGTCCTTTTTACTTGGCGAAAGCACGGATCTGTCAAAGTTCGCAATAAGGTGGTCAATCTGCGACAAGATGCGAACTGCTGAAATATGCTACATTGGTAACGTGTTCAATTAATTGTGAATCTGACAAGAAAAAGGTGAGTACATATGGAGAAAGTTAGGATTGGTATTATCGGTCTGGGCAACATGGGAACTGGACATGCCAAATATTTGGTGAAAAACGAAGTAAAAGGCGCTGAATTGACAGCTATATGTGAATTCAGAGCGGATCGCTTGGAATGGGCGAAAGAAAACCTAGGTCAGGACATCCAATTATTCGACAATCTAGACGCATTTCTGAACTCAGGCGCTATTGATAGCGTACTGATTGCGACTCCACACTATGATCATCCCGAAGTAGCGATAAAAGCTTTTAAAGCTGGACTTCATGTTCTGTGTGAGAAACCGGCAGGCGTATATACGAAACAAGTACGCCAAATGAATGAAGCGGCTAAAGAGTCAGGCAAAATCTTCAGCATGATGTACAACCAACGTACAAATCCTTTATATAAAAAGCTCAAAGATCTGGTGGAATCCGGTGAACTTGGTGAAATCCGCAGAACGAACTGGATCATTACGAACTGGTACAGATCCCAAAGCTATTACGATTCAGGCGGCTGGCGCGCAACATGGGCTGGCGAAGGCGGCGGTGTTCTAATTAACCAGGATCCGCATCAGCTTGATTTGTGGCAGTGGACGATTGACATGATGCCGAAGCGTGTTCGCGCGTTCTGTTACTTCGGGAAACACCGCAATATCGAGGTAGAAGATGATGTAACAGCATTCGTTGAGTACGAGAACGGCGCGACAGGGTTGTTCGTTACGACAACAGGGGAAGCTCCGGGAACAAATCGTTTTGAAATTTCCGGTGATCGCGGCAAAATTGTTATTGAAGACGGCAAGCTGACATTCTGGCGTTTGCGCGTTTCCGAAAGAGAATTTAACGAAACATTCAAAGGCGGATTCGGTCAACCGGAATGCTGGAAAATCGATATCCCAATCGAAGGCAAAGAAACAAGCCACATGGGAATTACTCAAAACTTCGTTGATGCGATCCTTCACGGCACACCGCTTGTCGCTCCAGGAGAAGAAGGCATCAAAGGCTTAATGCTTTCCAATGCGATGCTGTTGTCCACGTGGACAGACAACTGGGTGGATCTGCCGATTAACGAAGACCTGTTCGAACAACATTTGCAGGACAAAATCAAAAATTCCACCGTTAACAAGGAAGCTGGCTATAAGACTTTCGATGTTTCCGCTTCAAGATAAATAAGACTAACCATTTGACCCTATCGATACATGGGTACGATCGTGGAGGAATTCGGATATGCAAAAAAGCGATGGAATGAATTATGCACCAAAAGGTAAACCGAACATCGTCGTGCAAAAAGGTGAGTTCGTCTTCGCAGCAATTGCCTTAGATCATGGTCATATCTATGGGATGTGTAATGGTTTATTGGAAGCTGGAGCAGAACTGAAATGGGTCTACGACCAAGATCCTGCGAAAGTAGCAGCTTTTATTGCGAAATACCCGCAGGCTAAAGCAGCCTCTTCGGAGCAAGAAATTTTCGATGACGCGGAAGTTAAGCTGATTGCTGCGGCTGCAATTCCATCCGAGCGTGGACCGTTAGGTATCCGGGCGATGGAGAATGGTAAAGACTACTTTACAGACAAAACGCCATTCACTTCGTTGGATCAACTTGCTGCTGCCAAAGCTAAGGTAGAAGAGACTGGCCGTAAGTATGCGGTTTACTTCAGCGAACGTTTGCATGTAGAAAGCGCTGTGTTTGCCGGCCAATTGATCGAAGAAGGCGCTATCGGGCGCGTTGTTCAGGTAATCGGGCTTGGGCCGCACCGATTGGGTGCTGCTGGCCGACCGGATTGGTTTTTCAAAAAAGATAAGTACGGCGGTATTCTGTGTGATATCGGCTCTCATCAAATTGAGCAATTTCTGCATTATGCGGGATGCAAAGATGCTACCGTGGTAAGCAGTAAAGTCGCGAACTACCATGCGAAGGATTATCCGGAGCTGGAGGATTTCGGTGACGCTACACTTGTTGGGGATAACGGCGCGACCAACTATTTCCGTGTGGACTGGCTGACACCGAGCGGTCTTGGAACATGGGGCGACGGACGTACGCTGATTCTGGGAACAGAAGGGTATATTGAGCTTCGTAAATATATTGACATCGCGCGCGACCCGCAAGGAGATCAGTTGTACCTGGTCAATCAGCAAGGCGAGAAACACTATAGTCTTCATGGACAAGTAGGGTTTCCTTTCTTTGGCCAATTGATCCTTGATTGCATCAATCGCACGGAGAATGCGATGACGCAGGCGCATACGTTCAAAGCAGCAGAGCTCTGCTTGCTTGCACAGGAGAAAGCAGTTCGTGTTGAATAGAAATTATCAAACGGGTAGTCCGGCGATCGTCGCCGGGCTGCCCGTTTTGCTTTTTTATGAATAAAACAGACAGGCCAGATAGGTTTAAATCCAGTCCTTTCCTTTCATACTAGTGTGAAAGGAGATGGCAACCAGTGAAAGTAGATCCTACTCGTCCTCTGATCGTACAAAGCGATTTGTCAGTCTTATTGGAGACGCATCATCCCGAATTCGAGTCCGTTCGGGGGGTTCTATCCCGTTTTGCGGATCTCATCAAAAGCCCTGAGCATCTCCATATGTACCGGATTACACCGTTATCGCTGTGGAATGCAACGGCTGCCGGGATGCCGATCGAACAAATGTCAGCTTGTTTGCAGCAAAATGCGAAATTCGGCGTACCGTCCTCTGTGCTAAGCGGGATTCGTAAATATGCAAATCGCTATGGCTTGTTACGCATGGAAGACGTCGGCAACGAGCTCTATCTCGTCAGTGATGATACAGTCATACTAAGAGAAATTCTAACGTACGATTCGCTGAAAAAATATTTAGAAGATACCCGCGGCGAGCGGGCTATTGCTATTTCGCCGGCATATCGCGGCGTGTTGAAGCAGGAATTAACCAAACTCGGCTTTCCGGTTGAAGATTTGGCCGCATACCGGAGCGGTGAATTTCTTCCGATCCAGCTGCGTGACGAAGAAACAGTGGAAGAGCCTTTTCAGCTGCGCGACTATCAAAAGAGTGCCGTGGATGCCTTCCATCGCATCGGAGAAGGGGGAAGCGGTGTTCTTGTGCTGCCTTGCGGGGCAGGTAAAACGGTGATTGGTATCGCCGCTATGGCAAGATGCAGCTGTGCCACGTTGATTCTTACGTCGAATGTCACATCCGTAAAGCAGTGGAAGCGGGAAATTTTGAGCAAAACAGGGCTGGGCGAAGACCAAGTCGGCGAATATAACGGAACAACAAAGGACGTAAGGCCAGTCACTATTGCAACGTATCAAATCCTGACACATCGTGGAAAAAAAGAAGACGACTTCGCTCATATGCGTTTGTTCAGCGAGAGAGAATGGGGGCTTATTATTTATGATGAGGTGCATCTTCTCCCTGCTCCTGTTTTCCGCGCTACAGCGGACATTCAGGCGACCCGCAGACTCGGGTTGACCGCTACGCTAATCAGAGAAGATGGCCGAGAGGAAGATGTATTCTCTTTAGTGGGGCCTAAGAAGTTTGATATGGCATGGAAAGAATTGGAGTCCCAAGGTTGGATCGCTAAGGTTACCTGTCAGGAAGTGCGCGTTCCGCTCTCCGAAAGTGATCGTGATCTGTACGGCGCTTCCAGCGCCAGACAGCAATTCCGAATTGCCGGGGAAAATAGCGCCAAGCAACAGGTAATTGACCATTTGCTGCGGCTCCATGCCGATGAACCGACTTTGATTATTGGCCAATATATTGATCAATTAGAGCAGATTTCAGCTCACACCGGCGCGCCGATGATCAGCGGTTCAATGGCCTATGAAAACAGAGAGGAGCTGTATGATCAATTTAAAAAGGGGCAGCTGCCGCTGCTTATTGTCTCCAAAGTGGCTAATTTTGCCGTTGATTTGCCGGATGCCGCGGTGGCTATCCAGGTTTCTGGCAGCTATGGGTCACGCCAAGAGGAAGCGCAGCGCCTGGGGCGCATTCTTCGCCCCAAAAGCAGCGGCGCGAATGCAGCCGTCTTTTATTCCATCATCAGCGAGGATACGAAAGAGCAGGACTTTGCCATGAAGCGTCAATTGTTTCTGGTTGAACAAGGTTATGAATATTGCATTACGCGTTGGAGTCCTGAAACGAAAGTTTGTAAAGGAGAACAGTATGAGATATGAGCATGTCGTAAGTCGAATGCCGGAAGCCCTGAAGAAGCTTATTTCCAGCCAAACCTGGTGCTCATCTTACATCAAAGAGGGAGTTTCACTGCCTGATCTGCTGACGGACCGGAAATATCTCTTAAGACTGCTGTCTCAATTGTCAGTAGATGAGAAAAATACCCTCCGTCTTATTCTTAGCGCATTCGGCTGCGAGTCGTTCACAAACGCTGCGCTTGAAAAGCAAGCGGGTCTCCGTATGGCCGGCGCGCAAGTCGCCATTGGCCTGGTAGGCCTTAGACGGGCAGGCGTTATTGCCGCTTTCCGCAAAGCCTGGGGGGAGCAGCTTTTTGTGCTGCCTGAGGATGCTTTTGAGGCATGGCAGGGACTGCTTTTTCCTTCCGTAAAGCTTAAGACTATGGTGGATGATAGCAAGCTTGAATTAATGCCGGCGGGGGCTACCCAAGCGACTGGCTCGCAGGAGGAAGAAGCAACCGTGCATCCGCGAGGTCTTGCCCAGCAGCTTTTTCACTTTATGGTAGCGTGTTCGCAGCAGTCTTCACTTCCCTTGACGAACAAAGGGACATTACATAAAAAGCAAATCTTAAAGCTTACCCAGCATCTCACGCTTCCGAATGACCTGCTGCGCACCGCGGGAATTACCTACGCATTCAGGGATATTTACGATGATGGTGCAGCACTGATGTTAGAAATGGCTATTCGGATGGGATTCATTTCGGGGCAGGGTGATCAGCTAGTTGTGTGCAAGGATGTTTTCCTGAAATGGCTGGATGACAGCTATGAGAGCCAACAGAAGGCGCTTTACGGCGTTTGGCGGCAGCTGCAGCTTCCTGCACCTGTCTGGCTTCAACATGGCTTAGCATGGATGGAGAGGGCGGAAACAGGCCATTGGGTTGAGCTGAATGCTATCGTTGGAGCGATTATGGCCTGCTGCTCCGAATGCGATCAGCTGAAAGAAGCTGATTCTCTTTCGCGTGCGCTCCTCTCTTGTTGGATTGCGCCGTTGTCCATCTTCCGTTTTATAGAGCTTGCTGCCGATAAAGAAGGCGGTATATGGTTTCGCTGGCTGATTTCACGGAGGGAGGAATGGGAATCAGAAGCAGGAATCAGCGATGATTCATCCAATGTTGCGGAAAAACAATCGAAGTCTTCTTCACTTTATGTGCAGCCCGATTTTGAAATTCTGCTGCTCCCAGATGCTACGCTTCGAACGGAATGGGAGATCGCGGTGTTTGCCGACCTTAAGCAAACGGATTACGTTCGTACTTATCGGATGACAAAAGAAGGCTTTTATCGCGCCTGGGAAATGGGGCAAAGTAGTGAAGAGATCATCTCTATGCTGCAAGAGAATGCGTATTATGAAATTCCTGAGCCAATAACCGTAACGCTGCGGCAATGGGGCGAGCAGACCGGCAAAGTGCATTTTGAAGAGGTAACGCTGCTTCGCTGCCGATCGAACGACATTGCAGATGCCCTGCTTAGAAATGAGAAGTGCCAGCCGTTTCTTCGGGAACGTGTCGGCGCGGCTGATTTTGTCGTGCCCAAAGCGCAGCTCCCTCAGCTTACGAAATGTTTAGAGAATATGGGCTATAACCCTAAAAGCAGCCGTAAAGACGAGGAGGATCAGGGAAGCAACGCCGCCAAGGGTGCATATGGTAATCAGACGCCTGGTTTATGTTATTCCAGAGATTCCATCCAGCTATATGAGATGGATGCTGAGCTTCCTGAAAGAAATGACTTGTACCCGGATATGAGGGATATCCCATCCAGTTGGCTGCAAGACTTTCGTTCTTACCATGGTTCCACGCGTAAAGAAATGATTCGCAAGGCCATTGAATGGAAGAGCTGCTTACAGCTGCGTAAAGAAGGGCAGAACCGCTTCATCATTCCTAGAAGTTTGCGCGAAGAACGTACAGGTTGGATTCTGGAGGGACTTGAAGAATTGCAAGAGATTGCATGGTCTGGCGAGGATTGGGAGGAAATGAAATTGATTTTACCGGGGATTAATGATAAGGATATCTAGAGAAAAGGAAGAAACTCTTGAGGAACTGTGGTATAGTAGAGATGTTAGATACTCTTTAAGAGGAAGGAAGTTGAACATAGGTATGTTACAGACGATGGAAACAGAAACGATTGATATGTCGGCCGTCCTTATGCAGGCCTATGACATGGGTGACATGATTAATTCCTCTGCTGAAGTGGCAGATTATTTATATTGGAAGAACGCTGTTGAGAACAGTGCGGAAGTGAAAGAGCTGAAAGCCGTCTTTGCAAGGAAAAAAGATGCTTTCGAAGAATGCGAGCGTTTCGGGCATTATCACCCGAGCTATCACGAAGCATTGGCTGCTGTGAACGAGGTTCAGGACAAGTTGCATCAGGTCGAGGCTGTTCGCAGATTCAAAGAAGCGGAGGATCGCTTGGACGATTTACTGTTCACCGTGTCCACGACGATCGCTCACGCCGTATCTGATTCTATCAAAGTTCCGAGTAATAACCCGCTGCCAACCGGCAAAGGATGTTCCTCCGGCGGAAGCTGCAGCGGCAATTGCGGTTAACCCATGTTACAACTGGAAATCGGGGCGGATGATTCCGACCTCGGTTCCTTGCCAGTTATGAACGGTAGGCGTGTGAAATGCAGCAAGCTTGCTGACTTCGGATGCCGAAAGCAGATCTAATTGCTTCAGAGCTTCAACGACAGCAGGATATAACGCTCGCTGATTACCGTCTTCAATCTTCAGCACAAAACCCAACCCCTTATCGGGAACCGTTAGTGCGAAAATACCCTCAGCGCCCATTTTGCCGATGATTCGGCCTTGCGTGGCTTCGATTAACTGCGTATCGAAGCGATCGCTGCCTGCTAGGAATTGAGGATATTTTCGCACCGCGGCGACGATTCTCTGGCAAGCGTTTGCACGGACTTCAGGCACCGCTTCCGGGCTTCCAAGGCGGGCGAATGCAAGGGCTAGATGATGGATGGGCATTCCGAATACGGGCACGCCGCAGCCGTCGATCCCCAGCTCCATCTGCGATTTGGGAATGTCCGACATGGCGCACACCGCCTCGAGCATAAGCTGCTGCACAGGATGCTGCAGGCTCATGTATGTATCCGGCGATGCACCGAGGTGTGCACAAAGTGCCAGCATGCCTGAATGCTTGCCCGAGCAGTTGTTATGCAGCGTGGTCGGCGCTTCTCCCCGCTCGCGCATCGCCTGTGCGGTTGGCGCGTGGTAGGGCTCATGAGCACCGCACTGCAGGTGCTCGTGGTGGAAACCGAGCTTGCCCAAGATGCCTTGGGCAGCGCTCACGTGCTCAGCTTCCCCGTTGTGGGAAGCGCAGCACAAAGCGATTTCGGCCTCACCAAGGCCGAAATGATCCGCCGCGCCGGACTCGATGACCGGCAGCGCTTGAATGAGCTTCGCCGTCGAACGGGCGAAGGTAAGGAGCTGTGGGTCGCCTGCGCCGTGCAGCAGCGAGCCCTTGGTATTAACGACCGCGAGATGAACGCGGTGAATACTTTCCGTTATGTTCCCGCGGTACACGCGGACGATGGTGTTAGAAGGCTTCATGTAAGGGTATCACTCCATACTAGGATTATTGAAAAGAGGTTGCAATCATGATGATTGAGCGTAGCGGGTTAATCATTTGGGTTAATGATGTTAAAGCCGCCAGAAACTTGGAAAGATTCGGTTCGCTTCATTACATATCCAAGAAAATGAATTATGCGGTTCTTTATATACATGCAAGCAAAGTTGAAGAAACGACTCGCAGCTTGCTTAAGCTGCCCTACGTCAAAAAAGTAGAGAAGTCGTATCGCAACGAAATCAAAACCGAATACAGTAGTGAAGTACCGGACAAAACTAGATTTTACACCCTTTGAGGCTGTAGTGCAAAACGAAAGCTTCGGAAGAAGCTTTTTTTATTTTTTGAATTTTTAGATAATAAGCATTTTTTCATGAATTCACAAATATTTATTAATAATTTTATATATTCTTACATGGGAAAAAAAGTTATAATCAAGTAAACTATAACTTACATACATTCATGGAATAGGTACGCGGACTCATTTTTGTAGGAAAGGGGGTGTGATCATGAAAGACAAAGTAATGGGGAGATGGAGTACTTACGAACCATTCTTCGTGCAGCTGGGTGACAAGAAAGTAGCGGATGTCGTGATCACGAATCATGCGAAGCTGAGATGGAGTGATCGTGTTTCTAGTGAAAACAACTCACTGGAGGAAATCTGTGCTTTTCTATGGGAAAAGCTTAAAAATGGTGACATCGTCCCTTATTATCGAAATGAAGAAGATGTTTATCTGATTGATGATGACCTTGTCGTCGTTGCTGAGTTTTCTCACTTGGAGAATGAAACGGATCTGGTGGGCAATCCGCTGCATAAGATGATCATCGTCACCTTCCTCGGGAGAATGTCCGAAACCATGGAGCTTCGCGATTTGAAATCATATTATTCTTGGCTTAGGCATTCAAGGCGCATGACGTTGATCAAGAACAGCCGCAAGCGCCGGTAACTGGATAATAGCTGGATCAAGGGCGTGTCCATCGGGCATGCTCTTTTTTACGTCTGAATGGACTGCGCGCGCGCAATTTCATATAATGGTAGCAAAGAGAGGCGGGGTTTCATGGCACTTAATTTTCATCAACTTCACATTTTTTATACCGTCGCGGAAAAAGGAAGTTTCTCACATGCCGCCGGGGCGCTCCATATGACCCAGCCTGCCGTTACGATGCAGGTTCAATCCCTCGAGGATTATTTCGGCGTGAAGCTATTTCACCGCAGCACCAAGAAGATTGAGCTTTCTGAAGCGGGAAGAGCGCTCATGCCGTTTGCGAAAAATAGCATTGAGCTGATTCGGGAGACGGACGTGGCGATGTCCAAGTTCACCAAAATGATTGAAGGGCGTCTCCAACTTGGCGCAAGCTTGACGATGGGCGAATACATTTTACCTCGTCTCCTTGGTCCCTTCAGCAAAGATTACCCGAACATCTCCGTTTCCATGAAGGTAATGAATACGACACAAATTCTCGATGAGGTTCTGGGTCATCAGCTGAATTTCGGGCTTGTTGAGGCGCCGATTCATCACCCGGATGTTCATACGGAAGCGATTCTAAGCGATGAGCTGAAGCTTATTGTGCCGACGGACCACCCTTTAGCAGACCTGGAGGTTGTTACACTCGAAGAAGTGTTGAAATATCCATTCGTGCTTCGTGAGCAGGGGTCCGGAACTCGAAGGGTAATGGAAGAGGAATTCGCCCGCTGCAACATGGATTGCTCCACGATGAAGATTGTCATGGAATTAGGCAGCACTGGCGCTATTAAATCAGCCGTTGAAGCTGGACTTGGTATTTCGATCCTATCGCAGTCTTCGGTTAAGCATGAAGTGACATTAGGATTGTTTAAAGTGAAGACGATTGAGAATATTAGGTTTGAACGCAGCTTCTATGCGATTTATTTAAATTCCACACTGCTTCCTATATCCGCAGTCAGTTTTATGACCTTTTTACAGCAGGAAGAATTAAGCCGTTTTCTTTAAAATGCGCAGCACCTGTAAGGGATAAGAAGAAGGGGGACGCGGAAATGACAGCCAATGTGACAGCCAAAATGGAAGCGGATTTACATACACATACAACGGCTTCGGACGGGACGCAGCGTCCTGCGGCTAATGTGCAAATGGCCCACGATGCCGGATTGGCGGCAATTGCGATCACGGATCATGATACGGTTTCAGGAGTGGCTGAGGCGCTTGCAGAGGGAGTGAAGCTCGGCATTGAAGTTGTACCTGGGGTTGAGATCTCGACCGTCGCAGGTGGCCAAGACATCCATGTGCTAGGGTATTATATTCAAATCGACGATAGTCAGTTTCTGGAAAGATTGGCCTCTTTGCGTGACACCCGAAATGCTCGGAACGACATGATTATTGAGCGTTTGCAGCAGTTGGGCATGGAAATTACGATGGATGATGTGCTCAAAGAAGTAGCGAATATTAAGCGTAAGGGCGATACTGTCGGAAGACCCCATATTGCTGCTGTGCTTCTGAACAAAGGTTATGTTTCCTCCATTAGCGAGGCCTTTGACAAGTATTTGGCTACAGGCGCTGCGGCTTATGCCAACCCGCCGCGCATCAAACCGGAAACGGCCATCCAGTGGATACATGAAGCGGGTGGAAAGGCCGTACTTGCTCATCCGGGCATTTATCATGACGATGCGCTCGTTGAGGCTATTACGCAGCAAGGATTAGACGGCATTGAGGTCTACCATTCCGACCATACGCCGGAAGATGAAGCGAGATATCTTGAGCTTGCCGAGCGCACAGGCCTTCTCATTACCGCAGGTTCAGATTTCCACGGAGAACGGGGCGGAGTTGTTTTTCATGCGCCTATCGGTTCCAAACGAATTGGGACTGAAGTTTTGCAATATCTACAAACCGAGAAGGAGCCGCGTTAATGAAAAAGATTCGCAAAGCGATCATTCCTGCGGCTGGTTTAGGAACCCGCTTCCTGCCAGCCACGAAAGCGCAGCCCAAAGAAATGCTGCCCATTGTGGACAAGCCTGCCATCCAATACATCGTAGAAGAAGCAATTGAGTCTGGGATTGAGGATATCATCATTGTAACCGGCCGCAACAAGCGGGCGATTGAGGATCATTTTGATAAATCCGTTGAACTTGAAATGATGCTCGAGGAAAAAGGCAACACGCAATTGTTGAATATTGTGCAGTCTGTCTCTAATCTGGCTGACGTTCATTATATTCGGCAAAAGCAGCCCTTAGGCCTCGGCCATGCCATCCTTTGCGCACGCAAATTTATTGGCGATGAGCCGTTTGCCGTGCTTTTAGGCGATGACATTCTGCAATCATCTCCACCTGGACTCAAACAGATGCTGGATGTTTATGAACAGACAGAAACGTCCGTTATCGCTGTACAAGAAGTGCCATGGGAAGATGTGAGCAAATATGGGATCGTTTCCCCGGCGGCGAGCTATGGCAGCTATCGTTTGATTGAAGATTTGGTCGAGAAACCTGACCGTGACCAAGCACCTTCGAATTTGGCTGTGATCGGCCGCTACTTGATCATGCCTGAAATATTTGGCATCTTGGAACGGCAAGAGCCTGGCCGCGGCGGAGAAATTCAATTAACGGATGCTCTCCGTGTCCTTAATAGAGAGCAGCAAATGGCCGCTTATTTGATGCAGGCGAATCGTTACGACGTTGGCGACAAATTCGGCTATATTGAAGCGACCATCGAGCTTGCCCTCCAACGGCCGGATTTGCAGCAGCAGGTGAAAGCGTATCTTCTCAATTTGGCTAGAAAGCTAGAAGCGGAATAAACATAAGTAAAAGAACCTAGTGCAGGAAGATGCGCTAGGTTCTTTCTCTATTTTACAGTTACTTTCATTTGTTTAATTTCCTGTTCATCCGGCGTTACGAATAGTGTTTTCTGATTCACATAGATCACGAATCCAGGCTTGGAGCCATTCGGCTTATGGACATGTTTGATCGCTGTATAGTCAACAGGCACTTGGCTGGAGTGCTTGGCTTGGCTGAAATATGCAGCTAATTGCGCTGCTTCTCGCAGAGTTGCCTCGGAATAGTTGTCGCTTCGGATCACGACATGGGAGCCTGGGATATCCTTCGTATGCAGCCAAGTATCGGAGGAGGAAGCAAGCCGGTTGGTTAAAAATTCGTTTTGCGTATTGTTTTTGCCGACGTAGATCGGAATTTGCTCACTAGACATATAACATGCCAAGGCAGGCTTATCCTTTTTCTTCTTTTTGCGCTGCTTTTTATTGCGGTCGCGTATGTAGCCCTGTTCCATAAGCTCATCGCGGATTTCTTCGATGTCGGTCAAGGAAGCTACGCCCAGCTGCTGCAGCAAGGAATTCAGATACGTAATTTCCTGATGCGTTTGTTCGATTTGTTCCTCGACAATGGCGGTACTGTTTTTCATTTTTGTGTATTTTTTAAAATAGCGCTGTGCATTCTCTGACGGAGTCAACAGCGGATCCAACGGAATTTTGATCATAGCCTGATCTTCATCATAGTAGTTGATGGTCTCAAGCTCGCGATCCCCTTTGTTAACGGCATGCAGGGAAGCTGTCAGCAGCTCGCCAAGTATTCGAAATTTGTCGGCATCTTTGGAGTCTTCGACGGTCTCTTGCAGTTTTTCCAGTTTTTTAACATTTTTGTTCGATTCATTTTGTAAAAAACGGAGCAAATCCGCCACGCGCTGTTTAACTGTATCTCTTTCGGCTTTGTCTCCATAAAACATCTCCAAGCACGCGCTAGGCGTTGGGTACGTCGTGGACGTACCTTCAATGTGCGTGAGCGGTGTCATGGCGAAGAACAATTTGCCGGTACTTGTCTGCTCGGTAATGATGGGTTCGTAGTGGTTCTGACGCACAGCCGACATGACATGGTCAAAAGCATGCCATAAAGCGTCGAGATCGACCGTTTGTTCGCTTCCATCGCTCTTGCGGCCGCGGTATACGATCTCTTTGGAAATTAATGGGCTTAACCCGCTGAAGGCGGCAACAAGCCGATGTTCGGGTTTATCCGAACCAGAGGTATCTTCCCCGGGCATTTGAGCCATCGCATCAAGGAAGGTTGGTTTATCCACGTTAAGTGGATTTTGCTTATCCTGCACAGGCGGTGTGACATATTTGCTTCCTGGCATGACAACCCGGTAGGAAGAAATGGCAGGGGTTACGTGATGAATACCATCCAAAATGGTGTCCGTTGCCGGATCCAGCAGAATGATATTGCTGTGCCTCCCCATAATTTCCACGAGGATTTCTTTGGTGCTCATATCGCCTAATTCATCTCGGTGGCGGATTTGCAGCCGGATGACACGTTCCATGCCGATTTGTTCCACGGCTTCAATAACTCCGTTCTCACAGTGCTTGCGTAAGAGCATGCAGAACATTGGGGCATCCATCGGATTCAAAGAGGTTTGCTCCGTGAGCTGGACGCGTGGGAACGTGGGATTCGCTGAAAGAAGTAGCTTGAGATTTTGCCCTTGCGCCCGGATTTGCAGGATGACGTCATTTTCGCTGGGCTGGTGAATTTTATTAATGCGGCCTCCGACACACGTTTGTAATTCATGAACAATCGCGTGCAGGACTAGTCCGTCTAAAGCCATGATACATACAACTCCATTCTAGGTGAAAACTTTGCTAATCTCTATGATGCCATACTTTTCACAAAAACTTAAGCCTTAGCCATCGGGAAAGATGATTTCAGGGATATTTTCCGGCTTGTCTGAATACATTTACGTATGAGTGGGAGGCAAGATCAAGTGGGAAGTGGGAGGGAGAAGGGCGAATGAGTCAGAATAAGTGGTACCAGTTGACATCGGAAGAAGTCCTGCAGTTACAGCAGGTGGACACGCAGCAAGGATTGCCCTGGGAAGAGGCCTGGAAGCGGCAGGGAGAAGCGGGTCGCAATGAGCTGACTGAAGGCAATCGCGTCTCTCCGATTACGCTGCTATTGAATCAATTCAAAGATTTCATGGTGCTGGTGTTATTGGGGGCAACTCTGATCTCTGGCTTGCTGGGCGAATATCTAGATGCTATCACGATTGTTGTCATTATTGTCATGAACGGCATCCTTGGCTTTACCCAAGAATTCCGCGCCGAACGTTCGCTACGCGCACTTAAGGAATTGTCAGCTCCGAATGCGAACGTGTGGAGGGAAGGCGCCATTCATCAAATACCGGCTCGTGATTTGGTGCCTGGCGATATTATTTTACTGGAAAGTGGGGACAGGATTCCGGCCGATGTGCGATTCTTGGAGACGAATGGCGTCTATATCGAGGAATCAGCGCTCACAGGCGAGTCTGTGGCCGTCAGTAAGCAAACAGCAGCGATTGCGCATGATGAAGTACCGCTCGGGGATCAGCGGAATCTAGGGTTTATGGGGACGATGGTTTCCAGAGGCACTGCCAAAGCCGTGGTCGTTCGAATCGGAATGAATACGGAAATGGGTAAAATCGCAGATTTGATTCAAAATACGGAATCCATGGAAACACCGCTTCAACACCGTCTGGAACAGCTCGGAAAAATACTGATTATTGTTGCAATCGCGTTAACCGTTCTCGTCGTCGTTGCCGGTATTATGCACGGACAACAGCCTTATGCGATGTTCTTGGCAGGAGTGAGCTTGGCCGTCGCTGCCATTCCAGAAGGCTTGCCTGCTATTGTGACCATAGCTCTGGCGCTTGGCGTGCAGCGGATGATTAAACGCAAAGCGATCGTAAGAAAGCTGCCTTCTGTTGAAACATTAGGGTGCGCTTCGGTGATCTGCTCCGATAAAACAGGAACGCTCACACAGAACAAAATGACCGTTACCCACTTATGGGTTGGCGGCGATGTGCTGGAAGTGACGGGGGACGGCTATACGCCGGTAGGGGACATTCAAATTGGCGGACAAAATGCTGATCTGCTCAAAAATCCTTCATTAAGCAGGCTGCTCCATGTGTCCGTGCTTTGTAATAACGCAACGTTATATGAAGAAAAGCAGGAGCTGAAACGGAAGAAGGGCAAGGATTCCAAAGAGAACGTCGTCTCCGTCTGGAATATCAAAGGGGATCCGACGGAAGGAGCCTTGGTCGTCCTGAGCGCGAAGAGCGGCATTACGCAAGAGTCGCTTAGTGATAAGTATAAACGGATCGCCGAATTCCCTTTTGATTCCGAGCGCAAGCGGATGTCCGTTCTGGTGACTTCAGAAAATGGACGCATGGCATGCACCAAGGGTGCGCCTGATGTTCTGCTCCAGCACTGCAGCTACATTCTATGGGATGGCAAAGTCATTCCATTCACTTCTACGCTGAAGCAAAAAGTAATGGCGGCCAATGAAGGCATGGCCAGATCCGCCCTGCGGGTGCTTGGCATCGCCTACAAGGAGCTAAAAAGCACGGATCGCTACGACGACTATGAAACGGTGGAAAACGGCTTGGTCTTCATCGGCTTAACCGGCATGATTGATCCGCCTCGTAAAGAAGTGCGCGAAGCCATCTCCAAGTGCCGCAAAGCAGGCATCAAAACGATTATGATAACCGGGGACCATCAGACGACGGCAGAAGCGATTGCCAAACAGCTTGGCATGATTCAAGGCAGTGGCGTCAGCTTGAGCGGGCAGCAGCTCGCTTCCATGTCGGACGAGGATCTCGAAGCCAAGGTGAATGATACTTACGTGTATGCAAGGGTATCCCCTGAGCATAAGCTGCGTATTGTCAAGGCTTTGCAGCGTAAAGGACATGTTGTCGCTATGACGGGTGACGGAGTGAACGATGCGCCGGCGATTAAAGCGGCTGACATCGGAATCGCGATGGGGATTACGGGGACGGACGTTTCGAAGGAAGCTTCTTCCTTGATTCTCAGTGACGATAACTTCTCCACAATTGTTGCAGCCATTGAAGAAGGACGAGGGATTTACGAAAATATCCGCAAGTTCATCCGGTATTTGCTGGCGTCCAATGTCGGCGAGATTATGACGATGTTTATCGCGATGATGGCAGGTTTGCCGCTGCCGCTGGTACCGATCCAAATTCTGTGGGTGAATCTGGTGACGGACGGCCTTCCGGCGATGGCGCTGGGTGTCGACCAAGCCGAGAAGGACTTGATGCAGCATAAGCCCCGCTCCTCGAAGGAGAACATTTTTGCTAGACGACTTGGCTGGAAAATCATCTCCCGCGGAATTCTCATCGGTGTCTGCACCCTGGCAGCTTTCTGGCTCGTACTGCGGGCGGATCCTTCGGATGCCGCAACGTTATTGAAAGCACAAAGCGTCGCCTTCGCTACGCTAGTCATGGCTCAGCTGATCCATGTGTTCGACTGCCGCAGCTCCCGTTCGATTTTTCACCGCAATCCGTTACAAAATCGTTACCTTGTTCTTGCGGTATTATCCTCTCTTATTTTGATGCTCGCCGTTATGTATGTGGATACTCTTCAACCGATCTTCAAAACCGTTCCTCTTGGATGGAAGGATTGGATTCTCGTGCTCATCGCCGCAGGGATCCCGACCTTTCTTATGGGGCTGGGCAGCGTGCTCTCACCGAAGCGTACGAAAGGCTCTCGTCCTGCTTCCTATACATCATCTAAGGCAAGTTTCAGATAAGTTTAGATATGAGGCTGTCTCAGAGGTCTTGATGACCTTGGGGATGGCCTTTTCCCATTCAGCTGAACGAAAAACAGGAGAAAGGGCTATGCATTCAATCATTTTTGCGCTATGATATTGGCTAAAACACACATTTGGAGTGCTGAATACAATGAAATTTACAAAATTGCATGGTTTAGGCAACGATTTTATTGTCATAGCTGGTGAAAAAGAACTGCCTGCCGGTGTAGATCAGCTCGCGATCCGGCTGTGCAATCGCTTCTTTGGCATTGGCGCTGACGGCTTAGTATACATTCTTCCTTCTGAGAAGGCAGATTTCAAAATGCGCATTATTAACTCCGACGGATCCGAAGCTGAGCAATGCGGCAATGCGATTCGTTGCGTGTCTAAATATGTTTATGACCACAAGCTTACGGATGCAACAGAGATTACGGTTGAAACCTTGGGCGCAGGTGTGCAGAAAGTCCAACTGAATGTGCAAGAGGGGAAAGTTACGACGGTCCGGGTGGATATGGGGCAGCCGATTTTACAAGGACTTGAAGTTCCTACGACCGTAGATGAGGCCAAAGTAATCAATCATCCGATTGAGGTGGATGGAAGAGAGTTTCGGTTTACGGCTGTTTCAATGGGGAATCCGCACTGTGTCATTTATGTGGAGGATGCGGTTAATTTCGACCTTGCCGTTTGGGGGCCGAAGCTTGAAGTACATCCGATGTTCCCGCGTAAAATCAATGTGGAATTCGCTACGGTGAAGAATCGTGCGTTTACGGATATGCGTGTCTGGGAGCGGGGCGCAGGTCCTACCCTGGCTTGCGGGACCGGTGCTTGCGCGACGCTGGTATCTTCCGTTCTTAATGGGCTTACCGACCGTCAGGCTACGGTTTCGCTGAAAGGCGGAGATTTGTTCATCGAATGGAATGAAGAAGATAATCACGTGTATATGACAGGGCCTGCCGAAGAAGTGTATCAGGGTACGCTCGACTAACACACTATCAGAATAATTGATAAAGGTTTATCTTAATATCTCCCATCATTTGTGATACATTATAACTACATTTTTTTAGTAAGCGGGGAGATTATGATGAAACTGGATCTTCGAGCGGCGCTTCAACGGGATATTTTGACCGGTGACGGCGCGATGGGGACTTATTTATATCAGATGGGATTTCCGGTAGGCATTTCTTATGAAGAACTGAATCTGCTCAGACCGGAAACGGTCGCTGAAGTGCACCGCCGTTATTTTGAGGCTGGTGCTCGTCTTATTGAAACGAATACCTTTTTGGCTAACCGTGAAAAATTATCTAAGTACGGGCTGGAAGGCGATGTTGAAGCGATCAACCGTGCAGGTGTGGAACTTGCGAGGAAGGTTGTCGGAAAAGACGCTTATGTTGTTGGAGCGATCGGTTCGATTCGTGCCGGCAAACGCAAAAATGTCCGTACCGCCGATGTCGAAGAATCGCTGCGCGAACAGATCTCCATTCTTCTGGACTCACCGGTTGACGGGCTTATGCTCGAAACCTTCTATGATTTGGAAGAACTGCAGCTGGCGCTGCGCATCATTCGCAGCATGAGTGATTTGCCGGTGATCTGCCAGTTTGCGAATGAAGGAACCGGCAGCACGCAGGATGGCGTTCCGCTGCAGGAGGCATTCCTGCGTCTGCGCGATGAAGGCGCTGACGTCATCGGTTTCAACTGCCGCGTCGGCCCGAACGGGATTCTCCGCTCGATGGAGAAGCTGACCCCGCTGGCCGGCGTACCGTTCTCCGCGTTCCCGAACGCGGGGTTGCCCGACTACGTCGACGGGCAGTACACGTATGCGGCGACGCCTCAGTACTTCGCCGAAAGCGCGCTGCGCTTCGCGGATCTCGGCGCGCGCATCATCGGCGGCTGCTGCGGCACGACACCGGAGCATATCGCCGCAGTCGCGAAGGCGCTGCAGGACTACGTGCCGGCAGAGCCGGGCACGGCAGTGTCCGCGCGCGCGGTGCGCGTGCTGGAACCGGCGCCGGCGAAACCTGCGCCGCCGGCAGGCAAACCTTCGCTGCTGGAGATCGTGAAGCAGCGCAAAACCGTCATTGTCGAGCTGGATCCCCCGCGGGATCTCGACATTGACAAATTTATGCAGGGCTCCAGGGCCCTGCAGGATGCGCACGTCGACGCCATTACGATGGCCGACAATTCACTCGCGGTGACGCGCATGAGCAACCTGGCGCTCGGCCACCTCGTGCAGGATAAGCTTGGCGCGCGTCCGCTGATTCATATCGCGTGCCGCGACCGCAACATGATCGGGACGCAGTCCCATCTCATGGGGCTTCACGCGCTGGGCATCGACCATGTGCTGGCCGTGACCGGCGATCCCGCCAAATTCGGCGATCTCCCGGGGTCCAGCTCGGTTTATGACCTGACATCCTTTGAGATTATCCGGATGATTAAACAACTGAACGAAGGAATTGCGTTCTCCGGCAAACCGCTGAAGCAGAAAGCGAATTTCGTGGTCGGGGCTGCTTTTAACCCGAATGTCAAGCATTTGGATAAAGCGGTGCAGCGTTTGGAACGCAAAATCGAAGCCGGCGCCGATTACATTATGACGCAGCCGGTATACGATGCGGGGCTAATTGAACAAATTTACGAAGCGACCAAGCATTTGCATATACCGGTATTTATTGGTATTGCGCCGCTCGCGAGCGGAGGGAACGCGGAGTATTTGCATAATGAAGTGCCGGGCATCCGGTTGTCGGATGAAGTTAGAGCGCGCATGAGCGGACTCAAGGGTCCAGAAGGCCGCGCGATGGGCGTGGAGATTGCCAAAGAGCTGCTGGATGCGGCAATGCCTTACTTCAATGGCATCTATCTGATGACCCCTTTTCTAGCGTATGAGATGTGTGTTGACTTGACAAAGTATGTGTGGGAAAAGTCGAAACGTCATGATTTCCACTTGTACCCACTTTCAAAATGAATTAAAATAGGGTAATGGATGTGATGAGGATGATTTGCAGTATGACCGGATTCGGACAAGCGAATCGTTCTTTTGCGGGATACAACGTGTTTATCGATGTGAAATCGGTCAATCATAGGTATAGTGAAGTGTCGATTCGAATGCCTAAGGAATGGGCGGTCTTTGAAGACGCTTTGAAGAAGACGGTGCTGCAAGCTGTGAGGAGAGGGCGCGTTGACGTCTTCGTTACAGCGGAACGTGAAGCGGCTTCTACCAAGAGCGTGACGGTCGACTTTGCTTTGGCAGATGCTTATTTGCAGGCTGCCGAGGAGTTGAAGGGGCGCTATGGGTACGCCGAGCAGGTCGGTCTCAAAGATTTATTAAGACTGCCGGATCTCATTCAGATGAAAGAGCTTCGCAAGGAGCCTGACGAGGAGATCGAGCAGGAATTGTGCGCCTGCTTGCAGGAGGCCGTTGCCAAATTATCCGATATGCGGATGCGAGAAGGGGCATTTCTGGAACAGGACATTCGTGAGCGCCTGGCTGAGCTTAAACGGATCCATACGGAGCTGGAAGCTTTAGCGCCCGGGGTTGTGCAAGATTATGCGGCTAAGCTCACCAATCGCATTCAGACTCTCCTGCAGGATCAAACACCTGTGGATGAGATGAGGCTGGCGACAGAAATTGCGATTTTTGCAGATCGTTCTAACGTGGATGAGGAATTGACTCGTCTGAAGAGTCATTTTGGGCAATGTGATCAATTGCTTTCAGAGAAAGAGCCTGTCGGACGAAAGTTGGACTTCTTGATTCAAGAAATGAATCGGGAAGTGAACACGATCGGATCCAAATCCAATCACTCGGAGCCTACGGCTAGGGTCATTGCAATGAAGGCAGAGCTTGAAAAGATGCGCGAGCAAATACAGAATATCGAGTGAAGCGGCATGGAGCTTCGCGAGGAGGAAGCCCTAAATGGCTATCAAATTAATCAACATCGGGTTCGGCAACATCGTATCGGCGAACCGCATTATCTCGATTGTGAGTCCGGAATCGGCTCCGATCAAGAGAATCATTCAAGAGGCGCGTGATCGTCACATGCTGATTGACGCTACATATGGTAGAAGAACCCGTGCCGTTATTATCACGGACAGCGATCATGTGATTTTGTCGGCAGTACAACCAGAGACGGTAGCGCATAGACTTTCCAACAAGGACGATGATCATGACGAGTAATACGAACACTCTTGAGCGTGAGAGAGGTATTCTGATTGTTTTATCCGGACCTTCCGGTGTCGGTAAAGGTACCGTATGCGCCGCGCTGCGCAAGTGCTCTCCGGATATCGTGTATTCCGTATCGGCTACGACCCGCTCACCAAGACAAGGGGAAGTCGACGGTGTCAACTATTTCTTCAAAACACGGGAACAATTCCAACAGATGATTGATTCGGATGAAGTGTTGGAATGGGCGGAATACGTAGGTAATTTCTACGGGACGCCGAGACGTTTTGTTGAAGAAACGCTGCGCTCCGGCAAAGATGTCATCCTGGAGATTGAAGTTCAGGGTGCTTTGCAGGTGAAACAAAAGTTTTCCGAAGGCGTGTTTATTTTCTTGCTGCCGCCTTCGCTGGATGAGCTTGAGAATCGCATTGTAACGCGTGGTACAGAAACGGACGAAGTCATTCGCAGCCGCATGTCGATAGCGATTGATGAAATTCGTTTAATGGAACACTACGACTATGCAATTGTGAATGATCATGTGGAAACAGCATGCTCCAAAATACAAGCGATTCTAACGGCTGAACATTGCAAAAAAGAACGCGTGTATCCCAAAATCGTACAATGGATAGATGAGGTGAAATAAAATGTTATATCCTTCAATTGATAAATTGCTTGATATCGTAGACAGCAAGTATTCCTTGGTTGTCGCTGCATCCAAAAGAGCGAGATCTCTTCGCGACGGCGCGAAATCAGACTTGAAAAACCACAAAGCTCATAAGCAAGTTGGTGTGGCGCTTGAAGAGCTTTACGGCCACTACATTGGCTACGAGAAAATCGAGCCGACAGAGAACGAGAAAGTAAAAGAAACCGAGAAATAAATCGCTTACCCAACAACCCTTTGTGGTTGTTATTTTTTTCCCAGAATAGCAGATAGAAGGGGGAATACTCATGAGTGTTTTGCAGGGTAAAACGATTGTACTTGGCGTGTGCGGAGGGATTGCTGCTTATAAAGCGGCAGCGCTCACGAGCAAGCTGACTCAGGCGGGAGCGGTGGTGCGCGTCATCATGACAGAATCCGCTGTTCAATTCGTGGCGCCGTTAACGTTTCAAGTGCTTTCTCGTCATCATGTATTCGTGGATACCTTTGATGAGAAGGATCCTTCTGTTGTTTCCCATATCAACTTGGCGGATAGCGCGGATCTCGTGCTTGTTGCGCCAGCCACAGCGAATACGATTGGTAAAATAGCGCTAGGTCTTGGCGATGACATGCTAAGCACAACGCTGCTCGCAACAACCGCACCGGTCTGGATTGCGCCAGCGATGAACGTGCACATGTATGCAAATCCAGCCGTGCAGCTGAATATGCAGACTTTGCTTAGCCGTGGAGTGCGTTTCATTGAGCCGGGCGAAGGGCAGCTTGCCTGCGGGTATGTCGGCAAAGGCCGGCTTGCGGAACCGGAAGAGATTTTTGCAGCGGTTGAGCGCCATTTTAAGGGAGAACCTCGGCGGCTTGAAGGGCAGCGGGTGCTCGTGACGGCTGGAGGTACGGTAGAACGCATTGACCCGGTTCGTTATATTACGAATGATTCTTCCGGTAAAATGGGCTATGCCATCGCGGAGGAAGCTGTACGTATGGGAGCGAAAGTGACTCTGGTCTCAGGTCCAAGCGCATTGCCTGTGCCTGCCGGTGTTGAATTGGTTCCTGTGCAGTCCGCGCTGGATATGAGAGAAGCGGTCTTGTCCCGTTTTGAGGAAAGCCATGTGGTGATCAAAGCTGCTGCGGTCGCTGACTACCGCTCTGCGGTTATCGCTGATCAAAAAATCAAGAAAAAATCGGATTCGATGACGCTGGAATTGATTAAAAATCCGGATATTTTACAGGAATTGGGCACGCTGAAAAAGCATCAGTTCGTCATTGGTTTTGCTGCGGAAACGGAGCGGCTCGATGAGCATGCGCTGGACAAGCTGAAGCGTAAAAATTGTGATTTGATCGTCGGGAACGATGTATCGCAGGAAGGGGCGGGCTTTAGCGGAGATACGAACGTGGTGCGCATTTTTGACCGCAACGGACTCGTAGAAGCGCTGCCTATTCAGAGTAAGAAAGATGTAGCGCGCAGGCTGCTCGAATTGACAGCGGACCGTTTATCCACCAAGGCGAGGGAGTCCTGATGTACGCCAAGGTCATTGTGGATGTTCCTGCGAAACAAACGAACCGTGCGTTCGATTATGAAGTCCCCTCGGCCCTAAAGAAGTGGGTCGAGGTGGGGAGCCGTGTGGGCGTACCTTTCGGGCCTCGGGTGCTGCAAGGTTTCGTTGTGGAATTGCACGAGGACACACAGCTTGATGTGAAACGGATTAAACCCATTCAGAACGTCCTGGATCTGGTGCCTCCTCTGACCGATGAGCTTGTGAGGCTTGGCAGATGGATCAGCCACATGTATTTGTGCCATGAAGTCACAGCGCTGCAAGCCATGCTGCCCGCCGCACTCAAAGCGAAGTATGAGCGGGCGATTGGAGTTGGCGATGAATCCGGTGAACAGTCGCTGCTGGACATGCCGGATTTGCAAGCGATTGTGGCTTTCGTCAAGTCCAAAGGATCCATTCCGATGGATGCGTTAATGGAACGTTTTGCAACCGACGGTGCCCTCATCAAGCAATTGCTTGGCGCGGGCATTTTGACGGAAGTGCAGGTCGTCAAAGACCGAATGAGCACGAAGAAGGCGCTGACGGTATTCCCTCCTGCTGGGGGCAGCGGACTGGAGCAGGCGCTTTCCGAGCTTCCGGCGAGAGCCAACAAGCAGCAGGAAGTGCTGCGTTATTTGATGGAGCATCCTCATGCCATTCGGCTGACGGAGCTGATGGAAACGGTGGAAGTAGGCGCATCAACGGTTAAAAGCTTGGCCGATCGCGGATGGATTGAGCTGCGCGAAGTCGAAGTGATGCGCGACCCTTATGCGGGTCGTGCTTTTGTGCGGACGAAGCCGCTTCCGTTAACAGAGGAACAGAGCCGTGTGTTTGCGGAAATTCGGGATGCTGTTGCCGAAGAGCGACATGAGGTCTTCCTTTTGCATGGTGTGACAGGCAGCGGTAAAACGGAGGTTTATTTACAATCCATCCAGCAATGCTTGGATATGGGGAAAGAAGCGATCGTGCTGGTACCCGAGATATCGCTGACCCCGCAAATGGTCGAACGATTCAAAGGGAGATTCGGCGATCAGGTTGCTGTTCTGCACAGCCGGTTGTCGAACGGAGAACGATACGATGAATGGCGCAAAATTACGCGCAAACAAGTGAAAGTAGTGATCGGCGCACGTTCCGCCATCTTTGCTCCTTTTACGAAAATAGGACTTATTATTATTGATGAGGAACATGAGTCTTCTTATAAGCAGGAAGAGAGTCCGAAATATCATACTCGCGATGTGGCGGTTAAGCGTGCAAGCATGCAGGGATCCGTCGTTGTGCTCGGTTCAGCGACTCCTTCGCTGGAGAGCTTGGAGAAAACGAGGCGGCGCCGAGATCGGGCAGAACCTCCATACCGATTGCTGACGATGAAAGAGCGGGTGGCTAGCAGGCCAATGCCGCCAGTTGCGATTATCGATATGCGGGAGGAATTGAAAAGCGGAAATCGCTCGATGTTCAGCACGGCGCTGTATAAAGCGATTGAAGATCGGTTACACAAGAAAGAACAGATTGTTTTGCTGCTGAACCGGCGAGGGTATGCGACGTTCGTCATGTGCCGTACCTGCGGGTATGTCTCAACATGTCCGCATTGCGATATTTCGCTTACGTACCATCAGAGCTCACGCATGCTGCGCTGCCACTATTGCGGCTATGCGGAACGCGAGGTAACCGAGTGCCCTAGCTGTCAGTCCAAGCATATCCGCCATTTTGGCACAGGGACGCAGCGTGTCGAAGAGGAACTGGGCAAAATATTTCCAGGCATTCGCGTCATTCGAATGGATGTCGATACGACGACAGAGAAGGGTTCGCACGAAAAGTGGCTGACGATGTTTCGCGAGAAGCAGGCGGATGTGCTGCTGGGGACGCAGATGGTCGCCAAAGGGCTTGATTTTCCCGATGTGACCCTGGTGGGGGTTATTGCTGCGGATACCGTGCTGAATATTCCTGATTTCCGTTCGGCGGAGCGCACCTTTCAGCTTCTGACCCAGGTAGCCGGGCGTGCGGGCCGCCATGAAAAGCAAGGGGAAGTGTTCGTCCAGACTTACACGCCTGAGCATTATAGTGTGCAATACGCAAGTCACCATGACTTTATCGCTTTTGCCAACCATGAGTTGGATGTTCGAGCGAATTTAGGCTATCCGCCTTATCAGCGCTTGATTTTGGTTACTTTTTCACATGAGCAGGTGCCGCTTTTGGTGCGCTTTGCCGAAGCTTTTGTTACGAGGCTTAAAGAGATCGCGCGTGAGTATCAGGCGAAACAAATGGACCTGTTTTCAGACGCGGTGTCCCATGACCAATCCTTCCAAATGGACGTGCTAGGCCCAGTCGCATCGCCTATTTCCCGAATCAAAGATAGATATCGATTCCAATGCGTGGTAAAATATCGTGGGGAAGATCAGGCGGCGGAGATTGTCGGCCGGACGGTGGCCTGGTTTGAAGAGCGCTCATCAAAGGAAAAGCTGCTGATCAGTGTGGATGTTGACCCGCAATATTTGATGTAAGAAATCCCAAATAGAGAAGACTCAAAGGTAGGTGCACGTTATGGCTATTCGTATTATTGTTAAAGATCCAGATCCTGTGCTGCGGGAAAAGGCGATCACAGTTACCAAATTCAATTCCAATCTGCATAAATTGCTCGACGATATGGCAGACACGATGTATGAAGCAGAGGGCGTAGGCCTTGCTGCTCCGCAAATCGGTATTCTCAAACGCGTGATTGTGATGGACTGCGGCGAAGAGCATGGCGGACTGATCGAAATGGTCAATCCGGAAATCGTGTCTTCCAGCGGCGAACAGCACGGACCGGAAGGCTGCTTAAGTATTCCTGGCCTTCGTGGTGATGTCACACGTGCTATGAACGTCACGGCCAAAGGCCAAGACCGTAACGGAAATCCAATCGAAGTGACAGGCACTGAGCTGCTGGCTCGCTGCATTTTCCATGAAATTGACCACTTGAACGGGATTCTGTTTACGGACCTGGCAACCAAAACATACACTAGCGATGAAGAGGAAGATTCTGAGTGAATATCATTTTCATGGGGACACCGGATTTTGCAGTACCTTCCCTGCAGGCTCTTCTGGAGGAAGGCTATAACGTGACGACGGTTGTCACGCAGCCGGATCGGCCGAAAGGACGCAAGCGCGTCCTGACGCCGCCGCTGGTGAAGGTGGAAGCGGAGAAACACGGCATTCCAGTGCTGCAGCCCGAGAAGCTGCGTCAAGCGGATTCCGTGGAGGTTTTGCGCCAGCTGAAGCCTGATCTGATTGTAACGGCGGCCTATGGCCAGATTCTGCCCAAGGCTGTTCTTGATCTGCCGAAGCACGGCTGCATTAACATTCATGCGTCCTTGCTGCCCAAGTATCGCGGCGGAGCGCCGATCCATCATGCTGTGCTGCGCGGCGAAGCAACGACAGGCGTCACGATCATGTATATGGCCGTTGGATTGGATACGGGCGACATGATTTCGCGTGTAGAGCTTCCAATTGAGGATACCGATACGACGGGGACTTTGTTTGAAAAGCTAAGCATTGCCGGCAGTGAGTTGTTGAAACGCACCTTGCCGGATTTATTGGCAGGACGTATTCAGGCTGTCCCGCAGAATGAGGCTGATGCGATTTACTCCCCGAATATCCGCAGGGAGGACGAGCTGATTGACTGGTCTCGTTCGGCTGTGGAGATTTGGAATCAAGTGCGCGGCCTGAATCCTTTTCCTGGGGCTTACACCCTGTGGAACGGGGAAGTCATGAAGGTTTGGGAAAGCGCGAATCCGAAGGAAACAACTAGCCGCAGCTTCGTAGAAGCTCCTGCTCCCGGAACGGTTCTAGGCAGCAGCGAGCACGGTATTGAAGTGATGACCGGCGAAGGCACGCTATGGCTGACCCATATTCAACCTGCTGGCAAAAAAGCGATGCCCGTCTCCGAATTTATTCGCGGCGTACAAATCGCAGCAGGGACGACATTCGGCAGTGTGGGCGAAGATCAGCCATAACTTAACAAAAATGAGGTATTCGATTTGTCAACGCAAAAACCTAACCGTCCGCAACATGGATCTAACCAAACACAAGGGGCTCGGAAGCCCTTGTCATCTAAATCATCCGGAGGCGCTGCGAAGAGCAGCGCTGTTAAGCATTCTGCCCGCGAAGCGGCGCTGGATGTATTGATTCGCGTTGAAGAGAATCAATCGTACAGCAATCTTCTGCTCAATCAGGTTCTGCAGAAGCACGCGCTGGAACGGGCTGATGCGGGGCTGGCGACAGAACTTGTGTATGGGACCATCGGACGTAAAAATACGATTGATTTCTTTTTGGAGCGTTTTGTGAGCAAAGGGCTCGCCAAGCTGGAGCCATGGGTCAGATGCTTGCTGCGGCTGAGCTTTTACCAGCTGCATTATTTGGACCGCATCCCCGACCATGCGGTCGTTAGCGAAGCGGTCAATATCGCGAAGCGTCGAGGCCACCAAGGCATCTCGGGCATGGTTAACGGCGTGCTGCGCGCAATCATCCGCAGCAAAGCGGAGCTGGTGCTTCCGGCGGCGCTCGGCGACGTGAAGCGCATCGCGCTGGGCCACTCCCATCCGGAGTGGCTCGTGCGCCGCTGGATCCGTCAGCTGGGTCCTGAGCTGACGGAACAGATCTGTGCGGCGAATAATGAGCCGCCGCACGTGAGCATTCGCGCGAACGCGAGGCGCAGCAGCCGTCTGGAGCTGCTGGAGCAGCTCCAGGGCAGCGGCCTCAGCGCGGAAGCGTCAGAGCTGGCCCCGGCCGGCATCCTTGTGCAGGGGGCCGGGAACATGGCTTTGTCCCCCGGCTTCCTGCAGGGGGACTTCTCGATCCAAGACGAGAGCTCGATGCTCGTCGCTGAAGCTCTTGAGCCGCGTCCAGGCATGACGGTGCTGGACTGCTGCGCCGCCCCTGGCGGCAAGACCGCTCACATCGCCGAGAAAATGGATGATAGCGGCAAGATTTGGGCTTGTGATCTGCACGAGCACAAGCAGAAGCTGATTGCAGATCAGGCGGAGCGTCTGGGATTGACGTCGATTCAAACGCTGGTGATGGATGCTGCGAAGCTGGACGAGCATTTTGCGGCGGAGTCGTTTGACCGCATCCTGCTCGATGCGCCGTGCTCCGGTTTAGGCGTTATTCGCCGCAAGCCGGATTTGAAGTGGGCGAAGCAGGAAGCCGAGATCGATGCGATCAGCGAGCTGCAGTACGCGATCTTAAGCCGGGTACACCGGCTGCTCAAGCCTGGCGGCGTGCTGGTATACAGCACGTGTACAATTGAGCACGCGGAGAACGCCGGCATGGTGGAGCGTTTCCTCGCGGAGCATCGCGATTTCGAGCTCGCTCCGCTGCCGGCGGAAGCTTTTGCGAGCGTGGACCCTGCGGCTGCTGCCGCCGGGATGGTGCAAATTTTGCCGCAGCAGTTCCATTCGGACGGCTTTTTCATTGCGCGGCTGCGCAAACGTGCTTAGTGCACAGAGGGGGATGTGTGTTCGGCCCCGCTTTGTGATAAAATAGACAGGATTAGCAATAAGGCTGGAACAAAGCTGGAATAAATAACAACAGGTTGTGATAAATAGTGTCTAATAAACCGTATTTGAAAGAAAAACCATTTGTATATGATTTAAACTGGGATGAGTGGCAGAGCTGGGTGAAAGAAAACGGCGAGTCCTCATTTCGAGCTGGGCAAATTTTCGACTGGCTGTATATCAAGCGTGTGTTCAGCTTTGACGAAATGTCCAACTTGCCGAAGACGCTGCGCGACAAATTGAAGGATCAGTTTGAATTCGTTACGCTGTCCGAGATCGCTAAATATCAGTCCCAGGACGGTACCGTCAAATTCTTATTCGAACTTGAAGATAAGAATGCGATTGAGACAGTCGTCATGAAGCACAACTACGGCAACAGCATTTGCGTCACTACGCAAGTAGGCTGCCGGGTTGGGTGTACATTTTGCGCATCTACGCTGGGTGGTCTTAAGCGGGATTTGAGACCAGGGGAAATTGTGGCTCAGGTCGTGAAAGCTCAAAAGCTGCTGGATGAGACGGGAGAGCGCATTTCTTCCATCGTGATCATGGGAATCGGCGAGCCGTTTGAGAATTATGAATCGACGATGAATTTCTTGCGCGTTATGATTCATCCGAAAGGTTTGAACATTGGACAGCGTCACATCACGGTTTCGACAAGCGGGATTGTGCCGAACATTTACAAGTTCGCAGATGAGAATCTACAAGTCAACTTGGCGATTTCTATCCATGCTCCGAATGATACACTTCGCTCGAAACTGATGCCGGTCAATCGCAGGTTTCCTTTCGTTGATTTGATCGAAGCTTGTAAGTACTATATTGCCAAAACCGGCAGACGCATTACGTTCGAATATGCCCTCATGGGGGAAGTGAACGATCAGGCGGAACATGCAGAAGAACTGGCGAAGGTATTGAAAGACATGCCGCTTAGCCACGTGAACCTGATTCCTGTGAATTTCGTGGCCGAACGGGATTTCAAACGTACGCCTAGGGACGATATTTTCACCTTCCAACGTATTCTTGAAAAGGCCAAAATTAATGCCACCATACGCCGTGAACAAGGCAGTGACATCGCTGCTGCATGCGGACAACTGCGCGCGAAGCATATGGAGAGCAAGTCATGAGGTGAGATCAGGATGAAGATGGTAAGCCGTACCGATATCGGTAAAGTCCGTTTAGTGAATGAGGACCGCGCCGCCATACAGCATGAGCTGAATGGCCTTTCTTTGGCTATTGTCGCTGATGGTATGGGGGGACACCAGGCTGGCGATATTGCCAGCCAAATGGCAATTGATATGATCAGTAATGAACTGCAATCCATTCATTGGGGAATGCCCGTTGACGCTTGCAAGCAAGTGCTGAAGGAAGCGATCGAGAAGGCGAATGAGAAAATTTATGAGTTTGCCTCCGGACAAGAAAGTTATCATGGCATGGGGACGACCGTTGTCGCCGTGATCGCTTCGCAAGAGCTGCTGATCATCGGTCACATTGGTGACAGCCGTGCTTACAAAATTGCCGGGGAGTCGATCACACAGCTAACGGAAGATCATTCCCTGGTGTATGAGCTTGTGAAGAACGGGCAGATCACCCTTGAAGAAGCCGATCACCATCCTCGCCGTAATTGGATTACGCGAGCGTTAGGCACAGAGCCTGGCGTAGAGGTGGATTTATACGAGTATTCGTGGCGGCCTGGGGATACCATTCTGATCTGCACCGACGGTTTAAGCGGATTAGTGGATTCCGGCGATATTCTACGAATCGTCAAGTCGCATGCCGAGCTGGATGCGGCTGCGAAACAATTGATTCAAAGCGCGCTGGATGAAGGTGGAGACGATAACGTAACGGTTGTTTTACTTGCGCACGATCCTGATTCGGACGAAAAAAGGGGTGATGGGAATTGATCGGTAGAAAGCTTGGGGGCCGCTATGAAATTCTAGACCGTATTGGCGGAGGCGGCATGGCTTTAGTTTATAAAGGGCATGATCTTTTATTAAATCGTAAAGTGGCTGTAAAAGTACTGCGACAGCAGTATGTGCATGACGAAGAGTTCATTCGTCGTTTCCGCAGAGAAGCTCAAGCAGCCGCTTCCCTTTCTCATCCTAATGTCGTCAGTATTTATGACGTGGGACAAGAAGAAGATGTGCATTACATTGTTATGGAATACATAGAAGGCACTACTTTGAATGATTTAATTAAAGAGAGAGCGCCGCTGCAGGTGGAAGACGCTGTTCATTACGCCAGCCAAATTGCCGATGCGCTCGACCACGCTCATCATAATGAAATTATTCACCGCGATATTAAGCCGCACAATATTTTGATCGGTAAAAACGGCCGTGTCAAAGTGACGGATTTCGGTATTGCACGGGCCGCTACGTCTTCCACAATTACGCAAACGGGAGCTGTTGTCGGTTCTGTGCATTATTTCTCGCCGGAGCACGCGAAAGGTACGAATACCGGCGAAAAATCCGATTTATACTCCCTCGGTATCGTGATGTATCAAATGCTGACGGGCCGCCTTCCTTTCCTTGGCGAAAGTCCGATTTCCGTAGCTTTGAAGCATTTGCAGGAAGATGTGGAAGATCCTCGTAAAGTTAATCCTCTCATTCCTCAGAGTGTGGAAAACATCATTCTGAAAGCCATGCGCAAAAAGCCCGATGAACGCTACCAGTCTGCGAAGCTGATGATGGCGGATCTTGATACGTGTCTAAATCCAGATCGCCGGAATGAAGCGAAAGTGGCTTTTTGGGATGCCGACGGCATGGACGAGGAGCGTACCTTGGTTATGCCAGCGATTCGTGCGGATCAGCTTGCGAGCTTCGATGACGACGACGACGAACCGGAGAAGCCTGTTTGGCGTGAGGAAGCTGCTCCCAAGAAAGGGAAGGGTTGGATTAAGCCGCTTGTATGGATCGTCATTTTGCTGATGATTCTTGGTGCAATGTGGTATGCAGTCGGATATGTGAAAGGGATGTTCACCGTTGAAACGGTCGAGGTGCCGGACGTGGTGAACAAGACGTTAACGCAGGCGGAAGCCGAACTGACCAGCGCCAAACTCGGTTTTACGGTAGAGTATGATCAGGAGAGCAAAGCGCCTAAAGATACGGTCATCCGTCAAAATCCTAGCGGCATGCGAATGAACGTAGGCACCAAGGTGACGCTGTACGTTAGTAAAGGCGCTCCCAAGATCAAGATGGAAAGCTACATCGGACAGCAGCTCAAAGACGCCAAGCTGAAGCTGGAAGCGCTTGGGATTGACGATTCTCAGATTACGTTCACGCAAACGACGACGGATGATCCGCCGGACACGATCCTGAAGCAAACGCCGCTGGTCGGGGAAGAATTTGAGCTGGATAAAGCAGCGATTACCTTTGTCGTAAGCAAAGCGAAGGAAACCTTCAAGATGCCGGATCTCGTCGGCATGACGGAGGCTGAAGCGAAGGCTCAGATCACCAAGCTGAATCTTAAGCTTCCTGCGAACGGCATTACGCGCGAGAAAAGCTACAAGGTGGCCAAAGGGAAGGTCATTAAGCAGTTCCCGTATGATAAAGATACGGATGTTTCTGTCGGTTTCGAAATCTCGCTGATCATCAGCGACGGGTTGCCGGAGGATGCCGGACAAGTGACGGTCAGTGTCCCTGTGAAACCGACGACGGAGGGCAAGGATTCCGAGTTTAAAATCATCGTTAGCGATGCGCAGTACGAGAACTTCGAATACAAGACGGAAAAAGTGTCGAAGCCTCAAAACTTGGATGTCAAAGTCATTGTTTCTCCGGATAAGAAAGCTGTCATCTTGATTAAAGAAGGAGACAACTTGGTTAACTCCATTACACGCACCTATCAAGATTATTTAGATCAAAAGAACGGCAAGACCGTCTCGCCGAGCCCTAGCGTCTCGCCTTCGTCATCGCCTAAACAGCAAAACAACGGGCCGGCTATCCCGGTAGGCGGCAATGGCAATGGGCAAGGCCAATCAGGCGGGGCTGCCTCTAAACCACCAACTGGAGGCACAAATTAATGCCGCAAGGAATGATTGTTAAAGCTTTGAGCGGTTATTACTACGTTCTGCCCGAAGGGGCGGAGCTACAGGATGCCAATATGGTTACATGTCGCGGCAGAGGCGTATTTAAGAACAGGAAGATAACGCCGCTTGTCGGAGATCGGGTCGTTTTTGAGGAAACGGAGAATGGGGAAGGAACGGTTACGGAAATCCTGCCCCGTTCTTCGGAACTGATCCGTCCTCCGATTGCTAATGTAAACGTGGTCGTGCTTGTTTTCTCTGTTACAGAGCCTGTTCTGAATTTACAGCTGCTGGATAAATTTCTAGTTCATATTGAACATACGGGCATCGAAGTTGTCCTTTGCTTCACCAAAAGTGACTTATTGTCAGCGGATCCTGACACTGCCGCACCGAAAGAAATGACGGTTGCGGAGCTGGAGCGGATTACAAAGCTGTATGAGGGCATCGGTTATCCTGTGCTGAAGACGAGTTCTCGCCTGAAAGTGGGCGTGGAATCGATTCTGCAGCATCTGGAAGGCGCGGTCAGCGTGTTCGCAGGGCAGTCAGGTGTAGGCAAGTCGTCACTGCTCAATGCAATGATTAGCGGCCGCAACTTGGAGACCAATGAGATCTCTCAACGTTTGGGCAGAGGGAAGCATACCACCCGCCATGTTGAGCTGCTTCCTTTGAATAATGGCGGGCTTGTCGCAGATACACCGGGATTCAGTCAGCTGGATTTTATGGAAGTCGAAGCGGAAGGGCTTAGCAGCTGCTTCAAAGAGTTCGCAGAGGTAGCGGAGGGCTGCCGGTTTAGAGGCTGTTTGCATCTGCATGAGCCGGATTGCAAGGTTCGTGATGCGGTGGCCGAAGGAACGATTGCCGCTTCGCGTTATGATCATTACTTGTTATTTTTAGGGGAAATCAAGGATCGGAAGAGGAGGTATTAGGAACGAATGGTACACGTAGCACCTTCAATTTTATCAGCAAACTTCGCTAAACTTGGTGAAGAGATTAAAGACGCCGAGCTTGGCGGAGCAGATTGGATCCATGTGGATGTCATGGATGGCCATTTCGTGCCCAATATTACGATTGGACCACTTGTTGTTGACGCTATACGTCCGGTGACGAAACTGCCGCTGGATGTGCATTTGATGATTGAGCAGCCTGACCGCTATATTCCTGACTTTGTTAAAGCGGGCGCAGACCTCATATCCGTGCACGTAGAGGCTTGTACGCACTTGCACCGCACGCTTCATCTGATTAAGCAAAGCGGTGTCAAAGCAGGGGTTGTCCTTAACCCTGCAACCCCGATTTCGCTTATTGAACACGTGCTTGATGAGAATCTGGATCTTGTGCTTATTATGACGGTCAATCCTGGCTTTGGCGGACAAGCGTTCATTCCGGGTATGCTTGGCAAAATCCGCGCATTGCGCGATCAAGCGAACGCCAAGGGCCTGAGCGGTCTTCACATTGAGGTAGACGGCGGTATTAACGAAGTTACGGCTCGCCAGGTGGTCGAAGCGGGAGCCGATGTGCTCGTCGCAGGCAATGCTGTATTTGGCCAGTCCGACCGCGCCGATGCAATTAGACGAATTCGGGGGTAGAGGGGAGCGGGACGATGAGATTTCTCTGGCTGTTTCTGTACAGTCTGGTATGCGCCGTGCTTCTTGCGTGTTTTTCTAACATACACGATTTCACGAAGTATATTTTTTCACTCGGTGCCTTGTATCTGGGGATGCGTTTCTTCCGTCGGTTTGAGGGACTTGGATTTCGGATTTGGTTTATCGTGATTGCCGTGATCTTCTATTTCATCTTCAGCTTAATTTATGCACTATACACGCAGATGGGTATAACTGCACCCTAGCTGCATACATATAGTTACAAGAGCGATGCGCTCTTGTAGCTTTTTTTGCTTTCTGGAAGCGAATAGATCGGAGAAAGTAAAATAGAAGGTACTTTTTCACGACCGGGGCATATACTGTTGTAATGATGTTAGTGCTCACGAAGTCGAAGTCAGTCTTCGGGCATGCGTCCGTTTACTGGCTAAACTCTAAGGAGGGGTAGAGAATGAAGTTCTACACAATCAAGCTACCAAAATTTTTGGGTGGATTCGTGAAAGCTGTACTTAATACGTTTAGCAAAAACTAAGTTGGCTAACACATATGAAGTCCATATCCCCAGAAATGCAAAAAAAGCACCGGAAGGTGCTTTTTGTCTTTTTACATAAAGTATAAGTATCCGAAAATTAAACGCGAGCCACTTTACCGGACTTCAACGCACGAGCACTTACGTAAACCCGTTTTGGTTTGCCATCAACGAGGATGCGAACCTTTTGAACGTTAACTCCCCAAGTACGCTTATTTTTATTGTTAGCGTGGGACACGTGGTTTCCTGATTTAGGACTTTTACCTGTAACGAAACATTTGCGGGACATGTTTGACACCTCCTTCGGCAGTATACAAAGCAGCCTGGGTGGCAAGCCTAAGCTTGACATGACAGCTTTCCTCAAATTTAGACTTTGCTTCTTGCGATTCTTGTTATAACCAGCAAAAACACACTTAAATATAATAGCATAGCAAAAGGAGCAGAGTCAACGAATTACCTTCTTTTTTGCCGTTTATTTATGTAGTATGTTATAGTACAATGAAGATTAGCCCACCTTTCCGAATACATAGTCATGACGTTTTTGGCGTCAACTTTGCTAAAGCAAAGCTGGAATGGGAATACTTACATAATTAGTCGTTAATGTGAAACATGAAGGAGTTGTTAGATAATGCCAATTGAACTCACAACCGAGTTTGGAAAAGTGTATATTACCGATGAAGTGATTTCAACTCTGGCGGGATCCGCTGCGTTAGATTGTTATGGACTTGTTGGCATGGCCACTAGAAAGCAATTAAAAGATGGAATAGCAGAACTGCTGGGACGGGACAATTTAAGCCGCGGTGTCGAAGTTCGTCGGGAGAACGGGCGACTTGAGATTGATCTTTATATTATTGTCAGCTATGGAACCAAAATATCCGTCGTTGCCGGCAATGTCCAAACGAAAGTCAAATATATTTTGAACGATGTTGTAGGGCTTCATGTGGACGATGTGAACATTTTTGTTCAAGGCGTTCGTGTAGCCAAATAAAAGCCCGATAACCAGGAAGGGGAATCACTTTGAGTAAGCGCTTTATTTCAATAAATGGAAATGACTTCACTGCCATGGTCTTGGCGGGTGCGGATAACCTTCGCCGAAATGTAGACAAGGTTAATGGTTTGAACGTTTTCCCTGTACCCGATGGAGATACCGGCACCAACATGAATTTAACACTCACCGCTGGTTGTGAGGAACTGAAAAAGAAGCCATCCTCTCATATTGGGAAAGCAGCTGATGCATTGTCCAAAGGGTTACTGATGGGCGCCCGGGGTAACTCCGGGGTTATTTTGTCACAGCTGTTTCGCGGATTCGCGAAGCATGTGCACGATCTTGAGAATGTGAATGCACAGCAATTCGCGTCTGCGTTGCAGCAAGGCGTTGAGACAGCGTATAAGGCTGTCGTGAAGCCGGTAGAAGGCACGATTCTGACAGTGTCCAAAGAAGCGGCCAAACATGCCACGCAGGTTAAACGCGGCGGCGATGTGCTCGAACTGATGCAGGAAGTGTTGAGCAAGGCGAACGAAGCCCTCGCTAGAACACCTGAGCAGCTTGCTGTGCTCAAGCAGGTGGGCGTGGTAGATGCAGGAGGCCAAGGGCTTGTCTGCGTGTATGAAGGCTTTGTCACTGCATTAAACGGCGGTTTGCTTCAGGTAGAAGAAGACTACGCGATGATGGATACAAGACTCGATACGGTTTCCGTCGTTCCGGGCTTGAATCTTGCCAAAGAAGTCCACGCACATCTTCCGGCGCAGGCGCATCTGGCTACGGAAGATATTGAATTCGGTTATTGTACGGAATTCATGCTAACGATTGAACCTGGCAAGGTAGCTGGGCATGTTTTCGATGAAGGCAGGTTCCGCGACCAGCTTAGCAAACTGGGAGATTCTTTACTCGTCGTTGCCGATGACGAACTGGTCAAGGTGCATATTCATGCCGAATACCCAGGCGAAGTCATGAACCAGGCGATGAATTACGGCGCTCTGAGCCGTATCAAAATTGAAAATATGCGCGATCAGCATTCACATATATTGGAAGAGATGACCACGGAAGGTTACGAGACTCCTGTGTCGACTGCTGTAGAAGCGGCAGCACCGGGCAAAGCGTATGGATTCGTTGCAGTCGCTTTGGGTGAGGGCATTACGGAGATTTTGTCCAGTGTAGGCGTTGATGTCGTATTGTCCGGCGGACAGACCATGAATCCAAGCACAGAGGATATCGTGAATGCGGTTAACAGCATTGATGCGGAAACGATCTATGTGCTGCCGAACAACTCCAACATTATCCTCGCAGCGCAGCAAGCAGCTGATCTGGTCGACAAAACGTTGATCGTGATTCCATCCAAATCCATTCCCCAAGGTCTTGCAGCCATTCTGGCGTTCCAAGAGAAAGCCGATGCCCAAACGAATACGGAAGCGATGAACGAATCCCTTCGCCGTGTGAAGTCCGGTCAAGTGACGTACGCGGTGCGTGACACGAATATGGACGGCATCGACATCAAGCAGGGGCATTTTATCGGTATTCAAGATGGCCGGATTGTGTCTTCACAGCCAAGTCTGATGGATGCTTGCAAAAAGCTGCTCGAAGAGATGATCGATGAAGGCAGCGAGATCGTGACCATCCTCACCGGAGAAGATGCCGTGAGCGCAGAGACAGAAGAGCTGGAAGCCTTCATTCAGGCGGTTTATCCCGAAATTGAAGTCGAGCTTCACCCTGGCGGGCAGCCATTGTACGCGTACCTGTTCTCTGTAGAGTAAACGAGCATCCCCACAGTGGAATAAATTCGGGAAATGGAGTGAAGCCCTGTTGACACATATACGGATTGTAACGGACAGCACGGCCGACATACCTTTGGCACTTAGACAAGAGCTTAACATTGAAATGGTGCCGCTTAAGATTCATTTTGGAGATGAACAATTTTTGGATGCGGTGACGCTGCGTTCCGAGGAGTTTTATCCTAAGCTAACCTCGTCACCTCATTTTCCTAGAACTTCACAACCGTCTCCTGCGGAGTTTCTAGACTTATATCAGAGCTTGCTGGAAGAGCCGAATACGGAAATCATTTCTATTCATTTATCTTCTGCGCTGAGCGGAACGTACCAGTCGGCTTTGCTCGCTTCCACGATGCTGGAGGAGTCTGCCGGCAAGGTTCATGTGGTTGATTCCCGTTCCGCGTCCTATGGGATTGGCGCTCTTGTTGTCGCTGCAGCAAAAGCCGCCCAAGCTGGGCAAAGTGCAGCTGAGATTATAGAGCTGGTACAAACGATTAGAGAGAACTTTTACATATATTTTCTCGTGGATACGCTTGAATTTCTGCAAAAAGGCGGAAGAATCGGCAAAGCGTCGGCATTATTCGGTTCGTTGCTGAATATTAAGCCTATTCTCTCGATAGATGGTGAGGGAGAAGTGGCGGCTACGGATAAGGTTCGGGGCCAAAAGAAAGCGATCGCGCGCATTCTAGAGCTGCTGGCTGCGGATGTGCCGAATCGGCGCATTCCGTCTTTGCACATTGCTCATGCGAACAATTTGGAAGGCGCTGAGCTGTTGCGAGAAGTCATAACGCAGCAATTCGAGGTGCAGCATGTGGACTATATTACACTGGGGCCTGTTATTGGCGCACACGCTGGACCCGGTACGATCGCTGCGTTCGTCCGTGCGGTGTAAGGGATGGATTTAAATCAAGTTGTCGTACGCGAAGTCCATGGAGTCGGCGCTCAAAAAGCACTTGAGCTGAACGCCATGGGCATTTTTACGGTTATGGATTTACTGGAGTATGTGCCATTCCGGTATGAGGATTACACCGTGCGCGATATCGCCAGTGTGAAAGACGGCGACCGTGTCACCGTGAAGGGGTATATCATCGGGGAGCCGGTGCTGCAGCGCTACAGCGGCAAATCGCGACTCTCCTGCAAGGTGATGGTCGATGACTTTCTCTTGACGGCGGTGTGGTTTAACCGCCACTTCTTGAAAGACCGCTTGCGCCCGCAGCAGGAGATTATCCTGACCGGCAAATGGGATGGCAAGCGGAGGCAAATGAGCGTGTCCGATTCCGAGTTCCCCGGACAAGGCGATTCGAATACCGGCACGATACAGCCGGTCTATTCGGTTGCAGGCTCGATTACGCAAAAGTGGATGCGTAAAGCGATTCAGCAGGCGCTGACGCAGTACAGCGCCATGGTCAGTGAAGTGCTGCCGGGGGGAATTACCGGCAGGTACGGGTTTATGCCGCGCAGCAAGGCGCTGGCGGTCATCCACACGCCGAGCGGTGTGGAGGAAGGCAAGCAGGCGCGCAAGCGCATGGTGTATGAGGAGCTGTTCCTGTTCCAGCTCAAGCTGCAGGCTTACCGCGCCGTGACGCGAAGCCGCGCGGACGGGGTGAAGCAGCAGGTCGACCTGCCTGCTGTACGCGCCTTCGTGCGCGCGCTGCCCTTCCAGCTGACGGAGTCGCAGAAGAAGGTCGTGGGCGAGATCCTGCACGATATGCAGGAGCCGTACAGCATGAACCGGCTGCTGCAAGGCGATGTCGGTGCAGGGAAGACGATCGTCGCGGCCATAGGCCTCTACGCGACGGTCAAGGCCGGCTACCAAGGCGCGCTGATGGTGCCGACGGAGATCCTGGCGGAGCAGCATAAGCGCTCACTGGACCGCTTGTTTGAGCCCTACGGGCTGCAGGTTGCGCTGCTGACAGGCAGCTCGACGGACCGCCAACGGCGGGATCTGCTTGCCTCCTTGCAGATGGGCATGATTGACGTGTTGGTCGGGACGCACGCCCTCATTCAAGAGGACGTTTACTTCCGTCAGCTGGGGTTGGTCGTGACGGATGAGCAGCACCGTTTCGGGGTGAATCAGCGCAGCATATTGCGGCGCAAAGGGATGAACCCCGACGTGCTGACGATGACGGCGACGCCGATTCCGCGAACGCTGGCGATTACCGCTTTCGGCGACATGGATGTGTCGACGCTGCGGGAGCTGCCCAAAGGGCGTAAGCCGATCAAGACGTATGCCGTCCAGCACGCTATGTTGGAGCGTGTGCTGGGCTTTATTCAGCGTGAGGTGGCGGCAGGCCGGCAGGCGTATGTGATTTGTCCGCTCATCGAAGAGTCGGACAAGCTGGACGTGCAGAATGCCATCGACGTCCATATTCAGCTGCAGCAGCATTTCCCGCAAATGCGGATCGGCCTGCTGCACGGGCGGATGAGCGCGCAGGAGAAGGAAGCGATCATGCGCGCATTCAAGGAAGGGACCATGGAGACGCTGGTGTCGACCACGGTCATCGAGGTTGGCGTGGACGTGCCTAACGCCACGCTGATGGTCATCTACGACGCCGACCGCTTCGGCCTTTCGCAGCTGCATCAGCTGCGCGGACGGGTTGGACGCGGCGAGCACCAGTCCTTCTGCGTGCTCATCGCCGACCCGAAGACAGAGGTCGGCAAGGAGCGCATGAAGGCGATGACCGAAACGTCCGACGGCTTCGAGATTGCCAGGCGAGATCTGGAGCTGCGCGGGCCGGGGGACTTCTTCGGCACGAAGCAAAGCGGGCTGCCGGAGTTCCGCATCGCCGACATGATGGCGGACTTCGAAGTGATGGAGCAGGCGCGTGATGACGCTGCTGAGCTCGTCGGCGATTCCGCCTTCTGGACAGGCGCTTCCTTCATCCCTCTGAGAGCTTATTTGGAGCGTGCCCATATTTTTGATAGTGAAGTGCTGGATTAAACGAAACGCTAGGATAGACTGAAGATAAATGTCAGTCATGATCCTAGCGTTTTTTTGCAGATAGAATGTTAATTATATCCTAACAGAGGTTAGTTTCGTACCTGTCCATTGCCCATCAGTCTTAGTAGAATAAACCTATAGGGCTTAGTGGGCTCACCGCTCGAAAGAGGACCTTGGGAGCGCCTAGCATTTTAATAGCGAAAGGTGTGTAGAAATGACAAATCCGATTATTCAAGAACGAACAGAGCGCACGCAGTGGTTTTTGCAGGATCGATTCGGTATGTTCATTCACTGGGGATTGTATGCGATTCCAGCCAGAGGGGAATGGGTTCGCAATGCGGAGCGCATTTCGGTAGAGGACTATCAGCCGTATTTTGATGAATTCGACCCTGTTCGCTATGATCCTAAAGCATGGGCGCGCGCAGCCAAACAAGCAGGGATGAAATATGCGGTATTGACGGCCAAACATCATGATGGTTTTTGCTTATTTGATAGCGCTCTCACGGAATATAAATCAACGAACACCAAAGCCGGGCGAGATTTAGTGCGGGAATTTATTGAAGCATTTCGGGCGGAAGGCTTGAAGGTGGGGCTCTATTATTCGCTAATCGATTGGCATCATGAGGATTATCCGGCTTATGGAGATCGTCACCATCCGATGCGGAGTAACGAGAGCTATACCAGAAATCCGGAGACATTCGACAGATATTTGCAATATATGCATGGGCAAGTTAAAGAGCTGCTCACGAATTATGGCAAGCTGGACATCATGTGGTTCGATTTCTCCTATGATCAGATGAAGGGGGAGACCTGGAAAGCAACCGAGCTGATGGCGATGATTCGCTCTCTCCAGCCGCACGTCATTGTAGATAACCGTCTGGACGCAAGTGGCGAGGAAGGCGGAAGCATTTATACGAACAATCCACTCAGCTATTCGGGCGACTTTGCTTCACCGGAACAAATCATTCCACCGCAGGGTGTGACGGATCACGAGGGCAACCCTATTCCATGGGAAGCTTGCATTACGCTAAATAATAACTGGGGCTACGCAGCTCAGGATTTCCAATATAAATCCCCGACTACCGTCATTCGGAAGCTGGTAGAGTGCGTCAGCAAAAACGGTAATTTGCTCTTGAATGTCGGTCCTAATGCGCTCGGTGAGATTCCGCAGGAGTCATTGGATATTTTGTCGGAGATTGGCGATTGGGTTCAGAAAAATGGGAACAGCATTTACGGCTGCGGGCAAGCCGATTGGCCGAAACCGGAATGGGGCAGGTACACGCAAAAGGGCAATCTGCTGTACGCCCACTTGTTCGAAGAAAGCGTAGGTCCCATCAACTTGAACGGTCTGGCTGGTAAAGTGAAGAAAGCCAGGCTGTTGTCGGACGGTTCCGAAGTCTTCTTAAGCCGTCCTTGGAATGCTGCACAGTACCCGGATGATGCGTTCATTAGTTTCGGTAGACCGGAGCACTCCAGCTATCCGCTGCCGGATAAGAGGGCGACCGTTGTGGAGCTTACGCTGCTGTAACTTTTAAATTAACATTTGACCACGCCCCCATTCGATTTTAAGATAATAGTAGTTCTATTATTATTTTGGAAACGAAGGTGCAATCATTTGACTTATTTTCTTGTCTATTTACTGCTGATGAATATCGTTACTTTCATAGAGATGGGGCACGACAAGGGGCAAGCCAAAAAAGGCGGGCGCAGAGTCCCGGAGAAGCGGCTGTTTATGTTCGCTGCACTTGGCGGCGGGATTGGTGGTTGGCTCGGCATGCGGGTTTGGCGGCATAAGACGAAGCATACCTCATTCGTTATCGGGATGCCTCTGCTTGTTGCGCTAAATTGTATATGTGTTATTTTGATCGCCATTTATATGTAGTCAAGATTATGTTCGTTTCCTCATATGTATAAAGCATGACGGGACATCGGAGGTACGAACATGAGTTATCAGCTGTATGGCATCGATCCTGCGTTGATTGAGCGAGTCAAGTTCAAATTAAGAAACCCGGCGATCAAGGAACGCCTCATCATGCTGCTGCAAAGCGTTACGAAGGCTGATTTGCAAAATCGTCTGAAGGTCACGCAGCTCATCGGGATTGCCTCCGGCATTCTCGGCGAGAATCTGACCAACTTCCAAGCAAATCAGATTTTGGAGTTCATTCTTTCCCAAAAAATCGATCCCTCGAACACGTTTCACTTAATCAAACTGTGGACGATGTTTCGATAAGCTATTCCCAAAATGCCGCCTGCAAGGTCTAAGCGACCTGGTCAGGTGGTATTTTTTTACTTTTCAAAAAAACCACTTGCATAACGAATACGTGTTCGGTATATAATAAGTAACACGAATATATGTTCGCATATGGTGGTGAAAAATATGAGTGTTCATGCAAGAATTGAGACAGAAGAGGATGTTCAAATTATTAAGGAATATACGCTGCTGCCCATTTTGCTCGATATGTTGGCAAGGGATATGGAGGAGCTCAAGGTTTATAAGGATAAAATTGTGTATAATCATATTCTTTTTTACCTCAGAGAGGTGGAGACCGCCATTTATCCTCAATTACAAAGCATTAAGAGTGTTATGAAGAAAAGAGATATTAAAGTCATTCACACCGAAATGAATGCGTTAGGCATTAATGTCGAGTACAAAGTCCGAGGCTACATCCATCACTTCACGATGCTTCGCAGCTTGGTCAAAGCAGAACTGATGACGACGCTGATGAATATGCGGGGGGGATTACGGTGAGCAAAGGAAAGGAACGGACGATATTTCTGGCGGATTGCCAGAGCTTCTACGCAAGTGTAGAGAAGGCGGATCATCCGGGAGTCAGGGATAAACCGGTTGCGGTCGCGGGAGACCCTGCTTTGCGTTCTGGCATCATTCTGGCTGCCTGTCCCATCGCCAAATCATTTGGCGTTTCCACGGCAGAGCGGTTGGGGGAAGCGCTCAAGAAATGCCCGGAACTGGTCGTTATGCGTCCGCGCATGCAGCATTATATTGATGTTTCGCTTATGATTACTAAAATATACGAAGAATTTACCGATCTTGTTGAGGTTTTCAGTATTGATGAGCAGTTTCTGGACATTACGGCAAGTTTGCCTGTTTTCGGAGATCCGGATACGATTGCGATGGCCCTTCAACGGAAGGTGCTGCAGCAAACGGGCGTGAAGGTCCGCATAGGGATTAGCTCCAATAAAATTCTGGCGAAGATCGCGACCGATATTTGGGCCAAAAAGAATGAGACCGGCATCTTCACGCTGCGCCCGCCCGCCGTTGAGGAGTACTTATGGGCGCAGCCTGTAAGCAAAATGTTTGGTGTCGGTTCACGGATGACCGCGCATTTTGCCAGACTCGGCATGTATACGATCGGCGATGTGGCAAGAACGCCGCTCCCGCTGCTCAAGGACAAATTCCGTGCACGATTCGGCAAGCAATCCGACATTCATGCGGAAGTCATGTGGCGAACAGCGAATGGTCTGGATGACAGTCCGGTGACGCCCGGTACGTTCGATACGCCTCCGAAATCTATAGGCCATATGATGACTCTCCCCAGGGACTACGCGGAATCAGCTGAGGTAGATACGATCCTGCTTGAGCTTACTGAAGAGGTATGCCGCGATTGCCGACGTAAGGGATATATGGCGTCTATTGTGACTGTTAGCTGCATGTGCAGCCCATTTGACGCTCCGACAGGCTTCTCACGCCAAATGAAGATGCCTGACCCTACGAATCACACTAGAACAGTTTTTCAAGCTGTTAAGAAGTTGTTCTACAAATTCTGGGACACGATGCCCGTCCGCCGTGCCGGTGTGATGTTAAGCCAATTCGTTGACGATGACACGTATCAGCTTACGCTTTTTGAAGATCAGATCAAGGCGAGGGCACTTGAGAAAGTAACAGACAGCCTCAAGGACCGATTCGGCAACGCAGCGATTGTGCGGGCTTCCTCGCTCACGACAGCCGGTCAAGCACAGAACAGAGCGCTCAAAATCGGGGGGCACTATAAATGAGTAAGAAACTGGAAAAGAACGGTTTATGGGAGTCCAGCAGGATGATGCTGCCTCAGCACCGCGAAGCGCTGCAACATTTGCGCAGCGACAAGGCTGCTCCGGCGAATCGTCCTACAGCGGAGGACATTGGCATTATGCGGGACTACGTGCTGCTGCCCTTGATGCATGGGATGATCAAAAGAAAGGCTGTTGAGATCGAAAGATCCGCCGAAACGCTTAGGCAGCTTTATTCGCGCGCTGCCCACGCGCTGGCGGCCCAAATTTTAGCCGATATCAGTGAAACCAAAACGAAAATGATGCACAGAAGCATTCAAATGTTCGAAGAAGAGAAAAATGATCGAGCCATTCATTACCGCTATGTTTGCCGCGGGCACGAAGACGCGCTGATTATTGCGAAAGACTACATGCGGGCTGAAATGAGCGTGCGAACAGCGAGATACATTGATCACTTCGTCGCAAGCATGTACAAAAAAGGTGACGAACTCAAAACGTAGTCCATGACGTACACAAAGAAGATATGACGCAACCGCCAGCCCGATGGAGAACCCTCCTCGGGCTGCGCGAATTGACGTGAGTATCTCTTTTTCACATAATGGAGAGGAGAGATTGTAACGTTAGACAGCGGGAAGTGGAAAGCGGAAGTGGTAGTGGAGACCTCGCTAGGAAATATGAAGGCAAAGGATGTGCAGCTATGTGCGGACGCTATACAATAACCGTAACGTTAGAGGAGCTGATGCTGCGGTATGATATTTATTACAAGTATCCTGCGAAATACAGCCCCAAATACAATGTGGCACCCGGACAGCAGGTCATGGCGATCGTTCACGACGGTGAGAAAAATAAGCTTGGCGAACTGCGCTGGGGACTTGTTCCGGAATGGGCGAAGGACGAAAAGCTAGGATATTCGATGCTGAATGCAAGGTCGGAGACACTTGCGGACAAGCCTGCGTTTCGCAAGCCCTTTGAGCGCAAACGCTGCTTGATTCCGGCAGATTCCTTCTACGACTGGAAGGGGACGGGAAAGCAGAAGCAGCCTATGCGAATCATGCTGCGCAGCAAAGAGATCTTTAGTATGGCAGGGCTGTATGACACATGGACGTCTCCAGACGGCACTCGCATATCCACCTGCACAGTCATTACTACGGAAGCGAACGAATTGATGATGGATATTCATGAGCGTATGCCGGTCATTTTACCGCGGGAGGCAGAAGCGATTTGGCTGGACCGCAGCATAACGAACGCGGATGCGCTGCGCCCGCTGCTGAAGCCATACCCGTCTGACGACATGTATGCGTATCCGGTGTCCAGCCGGGTGGGCAATGTGCGCAATGATGATGAGTTATGTATAGAACCGATAAGCCTGCTGCTGTAGGCAGATGGACAGAATGGGAGAGGTAAAATGAAAATGCGTATGGTTCTGAGTATCACCCTTGTATTTGCCATTATTTTCGGGTTGAACGGTTACATCGGTTGGCACGGTCAGGTCTTTCTATCCAACCAGTTGGGTTCTTGGTTTCATCCAGGCCTATATTGGGTTGTCTTCTGGATCGTTGCCTTGTCGTATCTATTAGCATGGGCTGGTTCCAAAGTTCTGCCTGCTGGGATGAAAATGGTATTAAAAATCGTCGGTTCTTACTGGTTTGCCATGATGCAGTTCGGTTTCCTGCTGCTGCCGTTAACGGATGTGGTTGCAGGAGTGCTTCATTTGGCATCCGTGCCTGCTGCTACTTATACGCCTATCCTTGGGTGGATAGATGTAGGGATTCTTATTCTTCTTATGGCACGTGGCTCCTATAATGCACGTAGTCCTGTTTTAAGGAAGTACGAGATTACGGTTCCGAAAAAAGCAGGCGACTGGGAGCAGTTACGCATCGCTGTGGCTTCGGATATCCATTTGGGCTCCATTGTAGGCAATCGTCATTTGCGAAAGCTGGTGAAGCATGTCAATGGCTTAAAGCCGGATTTGATCCTTTTGCCAGGTGACGTTATTGATGATGATATTAGACCGTTTATCCGCTATGATATGGGTACGACGATGCGAGAACTGCAAGCTCCTCTTGGGATTTATGCCGTATTAGGCAATCATGAATACATTGGGGGGCATATTCCTGCCTTCATCGAACAAATGGACAAAATCGGTATTCGTGTACTCATGGATGAAACTGTCCATATCCAAGATCGGTTGTATCTGGTGGGCCGAAAAGACAAGGCGGCCGAACGAACGGCCGAGGGGCGAAAAGCACTTGCGTCCTTGCTAGACGGGACTGACCTAGGCCAGCCTATTATTGTTATGGACCATCAGCCCTATCACCTGGATAAAGCGGAAGCTGCGGGCGCTGATGTCATGCTTTCAGGGCACACGCACAGGGGACAGATTAGTCCGAATCACCTCATCACAGGAAGGCTTTTTGAGCTGGATTGGGGGTACTTAAAAAAGGGGAATCTGCATGCCATCGTTTCCTCGGGCTTTGGTACGTGGGGGCCGCCGGTTCGTCTAGGAAGCCGTTCCGAAATTATTGAATTAATCATCCATTTTAAAGGCAACGAGAGAAAAGAGGAATAGATTACCATGCAAGATGCAGAAAAAAAACAAATCACACCCGATGAACTAGCTGCAGCTATGCTGCAGTTCACGATGAAAAGCATCGAAAATAGCTGGGATACGATCAAGCCGGCAGTCGCCGCTTATTTACAAGATCCGGTTTTAACGCAAGAGAAAGAAGACGAACTCATAAAAGAGATTTACATAGCCGCTCTAGCGCTAGAAATTTATTGTATTCCTCATGCCTTCGATGCAGAAATTGCTCGCTTGGTCAGTTCGGGAATGAAAGAAATGATGGCTTCAAGCAATTTGTCCGAGCATCGTTTATATGAATCGATTAGTCAATACTATCTGCCTCGTTTGTCAACTGTCGAACTATCCGCAACAGCAGATTTGGCTTTGGCGCTCGCTCAAGAGGTCGCAAGTATTTTATATGACCGCTTAGAGCTTCCACTAAAGCCGGTTGACCCGACGAACAGCTTGTTGTGGGTGAAGCTGTTTCCGTTTCTTGTCCAGCATGTAGGGAAATGGCCGATCTTATCTACAAACTTTGAAGTCATTCAAGAGCGGAGGCAGTAAAGGCGATGGCACAGAAAAGAGTTACGGTGTTTATTTTATCCGGCTTCCTTGGGAGCGGGAAAACGACGTTATTGACGAAAACAATTGATCATTTTACCGAAGCGGGTCGAAAGCCGGCAGTTATCATGAATGAGATCGGTGAAGTGAATTTGGACGGACAGCTGGTGGCAAATGAAGTGCCGATGTCCGAGCTGCTGGGCGGCTGCATTTGCTGCTCAAGCCGAGGCGATCTGGCAACAGCTCTTCATGAGCTAGTAACCGGGGAACAGCCTGACTTGATTTTCATAGAATCCACAGGGATCGCAAATCCCATGGAAATCATTGATGAAGTAACAGACGCTTCGCTTATCATTCCAGTGGAGCTCAAAGCCGTCATCACCGTTGTAGATGCTCCACAACTGCTGGAGCTTAACCGGACAAGCAGGGGCAAGACATATCGCCTGATGAAGGAACAAATCCGGTGCGCGAACTTGCTTCTTTTGAATAAGACAGATCTGCTCACGGGTACGGCGCTTGAGGAAGTGGATGCCCTTGTGCGCGAATGGAATCCATATGCCTCCACACATTTTACAGTCTTCAGTCACATTGATATGAGACTCGTTGAAATGCTCGAAGAAGAGGGATACGCTCCGACTCATTTGACGGACGGACCTGCTTCACATGATCATGAGTCTGACAATCCCGCATCACACGAAGAACATGAACATGCTCACGAGCACGGCAGCCACCATCATCATTCTCATAGCCATGTGATGGCGTATACGCACTTTTTTGAACGCGCAGTAGATAGTAATGCTTTTGAAGAGTTTGTCAGTAAGCTTCCTCAAGAGGTGTATCGCGCTAAAGGAATTCTTAGCTTCTCTGATACATCAAGCCGGTTCTTATTTCAGTATGCGTACAGGGAAATGGATTTCGTTAAAATTACGCCAAAAGGTGAAGTGCCCGATGTTGCAGTATTTATTGGGGAAAATTTCTCAAGAGATGCCGTTCGGGATGCCTTGCTGAAGCTCGAGTCCATGTCTGATAATGACTCCAAATCTTAAGTGGAATTTATTAAAGGAATCCCGGCAACCTAGCGCTGTGGGTTCTTTTTAATGTCCGTAAATACGTCATTAATAATAAATATTACTATTATGTGTTATAATGAGTGAGAGGCAAATTGGACCAGATTGTCGAAACATGGATGGTCAGCTACTTGACGTAGGATGCCAATTTGCTGCACTATGTTAGTAGAACAATTCTTGACAGAGGGGTAATGCAAGTGGGCACTCATACACATACGATTGACGAGATGCTGAAGGCCATGGCTCAGCAGGGCTGGAGAATTACAGAGCAGCGCAGGAGTTTGGCAACATTATTTGCGGAATCTGGAAGTTATTTATCGCCGAAAGACGTTTATGAATACATGAAAGTCAAATATCCTGGTGTGAGTTTCGATACGGTGTATCGTAATCTTCGACTGTTGAGTGAGATGGGCGTGCTGGAGCAGTTTCATTTGGCGGATGGCTTGAAATTTAAAGCGAGCTGCTTATCCCACCATCATCACCATATGATCTGTGTGGGCTGTGAGAAGACGGTGACGTTCGAATTTTGCCCGATGAAGCTGGTTAAGGATTTGCCGGAGAGCTTCGAAATTCAAAGTCATCGGTTTGAGATATTTGGATATTGCTCAGAATGCAAGTCATCGGCAGCCACTGCTGCACCAATAGAACATTAAAAAAGTCATGGAACTCTTCGTTCCGTGACTTTTTTTTGGCGGAAAGAACAGCCGAGAGCGTACCTTGGGGTGCTTTTGTTCGTAGATAAGAGAGTATAAGTTTTAACTTTTGCTTCGCTCTACCTTGACAAACGCGCTCGTCCTGAATGGACGACGAAGTCGTTTATCCTTGGGTTTATTTGTTTTTGGTCACGTGCAGCAGCTCAGGTACAGTGACAAAGGTATAGCCGGCTGCTTTGAGTTTTGTGATTAATGGTCCTATGGCCTGAACAGTCCCCGACAAATCCTGGGTTTCAGCTCCACCGGAGTGCTGCAAAATGATAGAGCCAGGTTTCGTTTGCTGCATAATATTGTTCAGCACCTGCTCCGAGTTCAGCGATTTCCAGTCAAGGGAATCGACATTCCAGTTTACGATCAAATAATGGTGGTCAGCGACCCATCTGACCTGCTCCTCATTAATGGCTCCATAGGGTGGGCGGATAAGCCTAGGCGCATAGCCGATTAAGCCTTGCAGGACATTTTCCGTATTCATAATCTGGTTTTGGAATTTGTCCACCGATAATTTCGGTAGATTCGCGTGACTGTAAGAGTGATTGCCAATGACATGGCCTTCGCGAACAATTCGTCTAACGATATCAGGGTGGCTACTAGCCTGTGAACCGAGCACGAAAAAGGTTGCCTTTACCTGGTTAGCCTTAAGAGCATCAAGCACCTTGGGTGTAAACCGCGTATCAGGCCCATCATCGAAGGTTAGTGCGACCTTCTTCTCCTGACTGGATCCGCGCAGCTTGAAGGTGTCCGGATATTTGACTACGAGCTGCGAGAGCGTAAGTTTTTTCTGTGAAATTCGAACTTGGCCTGAATTTTTTTGAACGGGAACGGATGGCTTCTTAGAGCTGGATCCTTCCGTATGCGCGGCTTTCTTCGGGTTTGTTCTAGGCGATGGGCTAGGTGTAACAGCCGTTGGTGCAGATTTAGGTGATACGGTAGCTTGAGGTGTTGTCGTCGGTGTTAATGCTTCTATGTTCCCTGGGCTCGGCAAAGGTTCAAAATCAAAAACGCTGTCATCGAGACTGGACTCTAGTGTTGCTTCTTGCTCATTGACATGTGCATTTTGTGTTGAGCGCTGATCCTGATATGGCTTGCTTTTAGGCACACCGCACCCAGCAGCTAGCAGGCAAACGATGGCAGCGGAGCACACCCACTTGGTGGTCATGGCAATCCCTCCGAGCATTATGATATGCTCTAGCTTTTGTAATGAAGGGACAGCCTATCCTGTGAAATAAAGGAATAACATCTATTGGAAGCCATGGACATGAACTATTTCCAGTCATAGAGCGTCATTACATATACTTGAACCGGAAAACGTGAAAGGAGCGAGGAGAAGGACATGATAGCTCTGATGAACAACAAAAAATTAATGATATTGATCGTTTTTGTGCTGTGCGCAGGCTGTTTTCATGAACAAACCTCGACTCTGCCGACAGCTGCGACCCAATCGACCAAACCAGATAAGCAAATTAGTGGACTATCAGTCATTCCAGGAGAAAATATACAAGTACATGATGAAAATGTTCATAAGCCGAATGTCCCTACCAAAGCCATTACATTCGTGAATGAGCTGCAAGGTTATGGGATTACGTCTGGAAAAGGAAAAGCTTCTCTCATGCAAACTGGCGATGGTGGGACCACTTGGAAGCCTCTGAGAGGAATAGACGCTTTGGCGGCGCCAAGTATGCTGTCTTTTCTTGATTCTCAAACGGGCTGGTTGCTGACAAATGAATCGAAAGACCAAGAATCGGAGCTTAGCTTAACCGCGGACGGAGGTCAAACATGGGAGGTAATTGCACAGGACTTGCCTGTGCTTGAGGCAGAGAAGGAAATCATGTTCTTTCGGTTCTTTGATCGACAAAATGGATTGATTGCCGTTCGCAACGGCAAGGACTTGGTATTGCTTCGGACGCAAGATGGGGGAATTACTTGGTTAGCCTCAAATCGTATTCCTATGCCAAGCGAAGGCGTGGTTACATTCCTTTCATCTTCAGAGGGTTGGTTTGTTGGCTCGAGTTCATTCTCGAGTCCAAGTGAAAAAAACAAGGCGGCTGTAACGTTATACCGTATGACAGACGGGGAATCATGGGAAGAAGCAGGCAAAATATCTACGTCCCTCGTACCGAAGGCACTGTCCTTTGTGGATGCAGCACATGGTTTCGTGCTGCTCCAGACGAATCAGCAGAATCGTGCTCAAGGGCAAGAGCGACAGCTGCTTCGGACCCGCGACGGCGGCAAAACATGGAGCCAACACACGTTTCCCGCCGCGTTCCAGCCGCTTGATCTGAATTTACAAGTGAGTTTTGTTACAACAAGCAACGGCTGGCTCTGGGATGCCCGGAATTTGTGGAAATCGAAAGATGGAGGCTTGAATTGGCAGCTGTTAACGCCTTAGGATGTCAAATGATTTTCTGATAGGTTACGATATCAAGGAACTTGCCCCATTTGAAGCCAACCTCACGGAAGTGAGCGCACTGCGTGTAGCCATTTTTAGAAAACATATGAATACTAGGCTTGTTATCTGCACAGATCGTAGAGATTAAGGAATGAAAATCTTGTTCTTTCGCGAACGTCTCAATAAATTGGATGGCGGCGGAACCGATTCCTTTGCCTACGCACCCAGGCTGTAAATAGATGGTCACTTCTCCTGTAGTGGCATAAGCTTGCTTTTTCTTGTGAGGCATTACTTGCACATAGCCCTGGAGTTCTCCATTCAATGTGATCACAAAAGTTTGAAAACGCGAGTTCGGATGAATAACACTTTCTGTAAATTCGGTGATTGTAACAGGTTCCGTATGAAAAGAGGCGGTGGAATTCATGACGAAATGGTTGTAAATGTCCATTAAAGCCGGAATATCCGACGCTTCTATTGTTTTAAACATAACTGTAGACATATAAGACTCCTTCTCTTCTTTTTCAAATAGACATCTAGCATCATTCCATGTATCTTAGATATAATATCTTACTATTAAAAGAAGATAAAGTTGAACATCGTAAATAGGGGGAGTCACATGTCGGGCAGTTCGGGTTACATTCTCGTGATTGTTGTTGGAATCATTGTACTTGCAGGTCTTACATTCATGAATCTTCGCAAAATTAGCAAATCCACCGCGGACTTGACCCAACTCAAAAAAAGAACGCTTCTCTGGAGTGAGATCTCACTGGCGTTGTTTGTTCTGCAGTTGTTCTTCCGTGATCGGCAGGGCGGATTCTTGCTTTTCTTTGGGATTCTGACACTATTTACAGGGGCTCACTACCTTGGTGTGCTGTACTATTCGAAAAAAAGGGGTAAATAACAAACGGAGAGAGGCTTTCCTAAGTAGTCAGGCTACTTGGAGGAAAGTCTCTTTTTTATGGGGTACTACTCGTTCCAGCTTGATGGTTGTGTTTTCGTCGGCAGTCTCAGCTTCTGGTACCATTTTTTCTTTTTCTTTTGTTCTAATAACGTTTTTAACTGAAGCATAACAAGCTTCGCTCTGTCCTCGTCGGCATACTTGTCTCGTAGATGTTCGAAAATTGTTGGATCTTGCATTGGATCGGATACCTTCTTTTCTGACTGTAAGATAAATGCGAAAAAAGGAGAATATATGTTCTTGTTTGACTATTATAGCATATGAGTTTTCGAGATGCTAGTCAACTTTTGCTTCATGAGAATCTTCTTGTGGGGCTATTTTTGTTTACCTCTTTTAGGTAAGCGCTTAGATCCAATCCTCTGAACTCCGCATTTAATGTAGAGTACCTAACCATAAAGAGGTGAAGACAAATGGCTCGAGTAAAAGCAGTTCGTAACACTGACTTCGTTTTGATAACTTGGGTAAGAAACCCGCTTCGTCCAGGTTCTGCACGCAGAATCACCGCCTCTCGTGTGATCGGAAATGCCTCGCCATGTACGTTTACGTTAGCTCCCGGTAGACTATTGAATAACGCGTTTGCCTGCTTGTTGGATGCAGATATCGGTTTTAAAGTGGTGTATCAGAAAAATACGTCAAGCATTAGCGGTGTAGTGTTGCTGCGGCGTAATCGTTAAGTATAAGCTGATTTAAAACCACCGTGAGGTGGTTTTTTGCTGATCAAAAACGACTAAACCTCGTGGACACGCAAAGTAAGTAATGGTAAAATTTATCCATTATTGTTAGGGGGTCAAGTTCGGATGAAAATAGCTTTTATTTCAGATATACATGGAAACGCAATTGCTCTTGAAGCGGTTTTAAACGATATTAAGCAAAATAATGCAGATAAAATTTATGTGCTAGGCGATCTTTGTTACCGTGGACCGGAACCCAAACGATCTCTGGATTTAATTCGTTCTTTGAATACTGAAGTGATTAAAGGCAATGCAGACGAGTGGGTAGTCCGCGGCGTTCGCGAAGGGGAAGTTCCGCGAAAAGTGATCGACCTCATGAACATCGAACGTGATTGGATCTATTCCAAACTTGAACCGTCTGATCTTGCGTATTTGGAAACACTCCCAACAGAAATTAATTGTGAGGTAAGCGGAATTCGAATACATGCTTTCCATGCAACACCGGATAGTTTATTTGAGATCGTACTTCCGAACGAGGACGACGCTGGTTTGCAGAACCGCTTGATGAGTTCACAAGATGCGCAGATCTATGTATACGCGCACATCCATAAAGCTTACATAAGACACTTGAATGGTAAAGTGCTTATGAATGTTGGAAGTGTTGGGCTTCCGTTTGATGGCATCACTAAAGCTTCCTACGGTCTGATTGAAATTGAAGAAGGTAAATTAAAAACATCTATACAGCGTGTTGATTTTGATACGGAGAGAGTAATCGAACTTTACAGGAATGTGGGCTATCCTAATGCAGAAATGATGTCGGGGATTGTTCGAAACGCTAGAGTTTGAGTGGTCAAGTGTCATTTCTAGGGCGCTCGGGGGCTAGTAGAGGTTGATGTGGCCAGCGTTCATGACAAGGCTTCAGAAGAAAAATATCGGTTGATTTGCGGATAGCCTATTCCTTGGGGGATAGGCTATTCTTTTGATATAAACAATGGGCTGCCTTGTGATTAGGTGGAGCGGGTAGAAATAAATCCATTTGGGCACGGAAATCTAAGCGCAAAAGAAAGAAAATAATGTTAAATGTTGGAAAATAAATGTTAATTATGTTAGTATGGCTAGAGGGAGGGGAGGGAATTATGTCTTCAAAGAACAAGATAGTATCAATTTTGATTATTGCTGCTAATGTATTGTTGTGTACATCGGTTTATGCTAATTCAGATACGAACTGGGACTACCCAACTAGTAGAATAGTGGAAGCTAAGAAGATCGAGAATAAACTGTTTATGACTACGAGCACGGTCCAATGGAGTGCTGATCAATTAAAATTGTTTCAAAGCAACAATGCTTCTAAACAATTTTTTCCTGCCTTATCGTACAAAGTAACCGGTTCTGATGAACTAAGGTCGAAGCTTATGTTAACCAACGCACCTGGTGCAAAATTTACAAGAAAGCTTGCCACCTATGCTGAAGGGGAAGAGATTAAATTATCCATTCAAAACACTACTCATTTAGTCGCAGATAAACCATATGTATTCTATACAGCATGGCTGCATACAGCAGATAGCGATTCTCAAGTATCATTACGTTCTATGCAAAGATATTCTCAACCCAACGGAACTCTAAATGACCTATCTAAAACCGACGATGAAATTGCACGCATTACGTTCGATAAAGCAGAACCCATCAATAAGAAATATAGGGAAATTTACCTTCCTGAATCGTTTGATAGTCCCTTCAAGCAATATACAGCGGAAGAAGAAGCGGCTGCAGATGTTAATAAAGTGAAGAGCTACGCTTTGATTGATTCCAAAGAAAAGCTAGAATCTTATAAACGCGAAAATGCTCAAAGATTGAAATTTGCTTCTGACCAGAGTAAGGTTCAATTTGCTGTGACATTTAAAAATAACGGATTCACCAGACCAGATTTGCTAGCCAAAGAGTATAACTTGAATCTTTCTCAAATTTATGCTTCAGGGATTAAAGAGAATGGGGAAGAGTATACGGTGAGTTGGTATGATACTGGAATGGAAGTAATTTCATTGATGAACCTGAAAGAGTCTGGATTTAAGAAGTTCGAAGTTACGGAATTAGAGGGCACGGCATATGTAGGCGATTTACAGAAAATGAGTCAAATATCCAACGTTGATGTCATTGAGATACAGGGCGAGAATGAGAGGCAGGTTCCTACTGGCGTACACTGGCTAAATGTGCGTTACGGAAATTAAGCAATAAGTAGAGCTGGCTGCTGAGCAGTCAGCTTTATTTTAGTTATCGAAGTTCGTGCCTAATTAATTTCCATCTAAACTTGCACGGCACGTCTCAGGCGTTGTTTCTGCTTTGATGCGGTCATTCATACTTTTACCTTCATCTGTTGTATGAAAGCCATCTATTGCAGTATTCTGACTAAGGTCATTTGTTGCTTCTTTAGATTCGTGCTCACTCTTTTGTGTCATTCTGTAACATCTCCAATTTACTGTTAGTTAGTACCAAAATAAAAAGACTTCATTACACCTGGAGGAGGCTAGGTGGCTAGAAGTCTTTTTTGCAAGCTTACTTTTCCATCAAAAACTTAACGTTGAAAACCTTGAAGCTGCTGCTCAGCCATTTGTACCAGTCTTTTCGTAATGCTGCCACCAATAGAGCCTGCATCGCGAGTCGCGAGATTTCCATTGTAACCATCTGGTTGTAAAGGTATTCCCAATTGTTGAGCCACTTCAAATTTCATTTGATTTAAAGCTGCTTTTGCTTGAGGAACAACTAATGTGCTATTGTTTGCCATGGAAAAAATCACTCCTTTTCTTGGTGTATTTATATCATTTGGAGTGGAAGGAATTCTTATGCATTCAAAATCAAAAATTATTTTCGTCAGATATTGCACAAAGCGTCTTAGAGATGTACTTTTGTAAAAACATCTATACAACGGATTGAAAATTGCTGTTATAATGCCTTTGTTAGGTTTTTTACGTACTGCTTTACACGGAGGATCGGATGCTAACTAACTTCAATGACCATAGTCTTCTCTTACATGCATTTGAAAAATCTCCAATTGGAGTGGCTTTTTTGTCTTATGATGGAAGCCTTTTCAAGGTTAATTCATCTTTTTGCAAAATGTTAGGATATAGCGAAAGTGAATTAATAAATCGGGGTGTTCCATCTGTTACCCATCCTGAAGATTTAGAAGCTGATCAGGAATTGTGGCGTCAAGTGGTGCAAGGTGAAAGAGACGCTTACCAATTAGAAAAAAGGTACATTCATAGATCCGGGGCCATTGTGTGGGGGCTTCTACATGTTACTATCGTTAAGAACCAACAGGGAGTCAATGCTAATAGCATACTCATCTCCCAAGTTGTAGATATAACAGAACAAAAAAAGAAGGAAGAAGAGTTCAAGAGGATTGAAGAACTGCACAATCTTATTTCCGAACATTCACAGGATGTTATTTTGCGTTTAACGCCGGACGGAATGATCTCATATGTCTCGCCAGCTATACGTAACCAACTCGGATATGAGCCAGATGAACTTATCGGAACATTTGCCTATGATTATTGGCATCAAGAAGATTTGAAGTCTAACTGGTTAAAGTACGGTTATTATGAAAACTCGGATAGCAGAATATTTGTTTATCGTGTTCGGCATAAGAGTGGTCATTATATCTGGCAAGAAGCACACTCCAAAAGAATAAGAAATGCTGCAGGAGAGATTCAACATGTTATCAGTATGGGTCGTGATATAACAGAACGGATACAGTCTGAAGAATTAATCCGTAGATCCGAGAAACTTTCCTTAGTAGGCGAGCTTGCAGCTGGAATCGCTCATGAAATTAGAAATCCTTTGACTAGTTTGCGAGGATTTATGCAGTTATACGTGAAAGAGGATATTGAAGGCATAAAGAAATTACGCAATGAAGTCATGATATCAGAAATTGATCGAATCAATGAAATTGTAAGTGAGCTTTTAGTGTTAGCTAAACCTTCAACTGAGGCATCGGAATTAAGGGATGTGGTACATGAATTAAATCATGTTACACGATTATTTGAAGGACAAGCCAACCTTTACAACGTTCAAATCAATAAAGAGTTGGATGCCAATTTACCGCTTATCCAGTGTCAACGCAGCATCAATCAAGTATTCATCAATGTTTTAAAGAATGCTATTGAATCCATGCCTAAAGGCGGACAAGTGACCATAGAAGCCAAGCAAAAAAACGATGAAATTCATATTCGAATTCATGACACAGGACATGGAATCCCACAAAATGAAATATCCAAGATTGGAAATCCTTTTTTTACGACCAAAGAAACAGGAACAGGGTTAGGATTAATGGTTTCAATGAGGATCATCCAAAATCATAACGGGACTATGCGAATTGAGAGTGAAGTTGGGAAAGGGACTATAGTGGAAGTTGTTTTGCCGATTGTTAGTGGGATTCTTTAAGGGAATAATAGTGCTTAAAAAGCCAGTCCGCGAGAACGTAAGTCATATATAGAAACAATAAGCCCGAGGGTAAATTCCCATGGGCTTTTTTCATCTGATGAACAGCTTTCATCAACGATCAATGCTCAGATTTCGAAGTTCGTTTCATAACACGCAAATGAAAAGGCAAATAGAAATAGTATACAACCAAATAAACAGGTATCGAGTACAAGGGGTTCCAATGCTTTAATGTCATTATCCCAACAGCGACAGCTAGCCACTCGGCGAGCTCTGATACAGCTGTAAAAAGTATGGTGTAGAGAAGTTTTTTGTATTCATGATAAACGTTTAGATAAATAACAGCAAAACTTGGAGGAATAATAGTGTACATGAAGAACTCAGGGATACCGCGTTTATTAGGGCTACCAACGTCAAACAAATCAAGCCAAACGGAAAATATAGTATCGATAACCCAAACAAGTCCAGCGATTACACCAAAAGTGAGATAGATCTCTGGCATGTTTAATCTTTTGGGCATAAAAACGATGAACAATAACAGGAAAACACCAAGAATGGCTGAATACCACCAGCCTTTACTAAAATCCATATTCTGAATGATTTGATTCATAGCAGACCACGCACCTCACATACTGGGAATGGTCGTTAGTTTGCCCTTTAAGTGGATTTTTATGAATGATTGCGGGAGAGCCAGTTCTATTATAACGAGAAGAGGTAGCCTGATTTTCAATTTTTTATAATATGCATAGAAACATAAATTTGGATAAAAATATTTTGAAGGGAATGTTTGGAAAAGTGAGATGATTCGAAAAAGTCGGGGTGATCAACTTGTTGCAAAATCTGAGTAAACAGATTCTTGTATTTCTGTTGATTGTTCCTTTGCTTTCGGGATGCTGGGATCGCCTAGAAATTGAAGATCGTGCTGTCGTTTTAGCGATTGGAATCGATGAAGCAAAACCTGGCGATGAGAAGGAAACCAGCAATGCAACGCATATTCTCAAACTGAATCCTAGGACAAATAAGGGATTACTCCGGATTACGGTCCAGATTGCTGTTCCCGGAAGGATTCCGCTCGGTGCGAGCAGCCCTTCCAGAGAAAAACCTATTTGGGTACTATCCAGTGTTGGATATACCATTGAGGATTGTTTAATGAATTTACAGCAGCAGCTCGCAGATCAGTTGTTCTATGGTCATTTAAGGGTCATCGTGCTATCGGAGGCTATCGCCAAAAAAGGGATTCAGAATGAGAATGATTTCTTTCGACGTCAGCCGCAAGTTCGAAGAACTGTTTGGATGGTTGTCTCAAAAGGAGAGGCAGCAGAGATCATGCATGCCATGCCGCAATTGGAAAGGGTGCCTGCACTATACTTGCTCGCCACTTTAGACGATGCCAGAGAAATGGGGAAACTCCCTAACAATTTTTTGGGAGTATTTTTTAGTCAATCCTCAGCGAAAGGGCAGGAAGGATCAATTCCCTACTTGGAGTTAAAGAAAGCATCGAACATTGAAATCTCTGGATTGGCTTATTTTCGGGACGATAAAATGGTGGGCACTTCGACAGCCCTGCAGATCGGCCATTATATGTCGATTAAAGAGATTAACCCTGGCGGGTATAGTGTTATGCATGAATTACCCGGTGGCACAAGGGTTATATTTAAAGCGACACATCGGACATCGAGAATAACCACAACCATCCAAAATGGAAACGTACACGTCAAAATAAATTGTCAAATGGAAGGGGATTTAGAGGAAAAATCAGACGAACGCTTCAGCGTTACCGATGAAATTCTTAAAAAGTTGGAGGTCAAAATCCAAAGAGATGCCAAGCAAGGTTTTGAAAAATTCATTCAGCAAACCCAGATGGATGGTAGCGACATTTTTGGTTTCGGTGAGTATGTGCGTGCTACACAGCCTGGTTATTGGAACAAGCAGGTCAAGACAAAAGAAGCGTGGCAGCGTCAGTACGCAGACATAAACTTAGATGTTAATATTTTCGTTAAGATCAGGAGAATCGGCACAAAAAACCGATCAAGAAATTTGGAGTGACAATAGAAGGATCAATTTTAGAGGACTTTTAATTATTTGTGAAGAATAGAAATATTTGTAACAAATAATTGAAGGGACTGATTCGATGAATTTTATTGTTATTATGATCGTTATATTCGTTATTTGTTGTTTAATTGGCATGTTTACCAATAAGAATAGAAGAGGTAGCTCTACCCATCATCACAATCATAACTCTAATTTCTTTAATAATAATTCTTCTGATCATGATATTAATCGTCATCACCACAATCATCATAATCATCATAACAACCATAGCCATACTCATCATGACCACCACCATAATCACCATCACCACAATGATTCCTCCAGCGGAGGAGGAAGCGACAGTGGAGGGGGCGGTGATAGCGGAGGCGGTAGTAGTAGTGATTAATTGAGAGAGTCGATTTGACTCTCTTTTTTTGTTGGGCGTGCCCAGAGGCACGCATTATCTGGTTGGTGAAAGTCCAACCAAGGGAGGGGTCAACGAGTGCTTTTCGTTTAGTGAGATTGCTGGAATGCTTGGGGTTAGTAAAGGAAGTGTAGAGGTATATGTGATGCGGGCTCAGAAAAAATATCAGAGGACTTGCAGAACAGCCTTTTTCTTGTATGATAGGTTTTTAATTTCTTTAGTATATGAATGTACGCTCTATGCTACAATCATGAATATAAGGTAGGAATTGGTATTGATAATAGGAGATTATTATGAATTATTTATTGATATTTGTAATTATATATTTAGCTATTTTTACTAGAAATTATCTATCTAAGATTTTCTCTCAAAATATCTCTGTAAAATATTTAATAATTAGTTCCTTAGTGCAGGTAGGAATACTTGGACTAACGATATTTATTATAAAAGAGTTTAACTTTTCAAACTTTTTGGCTTATACGTTTTTTGGTGTTAGTTTGATTGTGACTCTATTTGTGGATAGTAAAATAGAAAAACTTTATTTACAAGAATAGAACAATTTCAGTCAGGAAACAAAATAAAGCAACCTATTCCATTCGGGATAGGCTGTTTCTCAATATAAACGTTATTGTAATAGAGAGGAGATTAAAATTATAGCCATGCATATCACGAATACGATAAGAAGTGCCTTCCACTTTTTTGTTTCTGTAGACAGAAATATGAAGTAACTGATTTACGACATACATAAAATATTAGAAAGCCATTTAATGTTAGCCACCAACCCGACTTCTTGCCAAGGAACAGTTGAGTTATACAAGCACTGTCGGCTGAAAGAGGGGTGCTACATACCCATAAAGAAATGGAGTGGATGCCATTTTTTGATTTTGATCTTACCGCCGAAGAAAAAATAGTAAGTTTTTCAGTGGTCTCATCACAGGAAGGCTTTTTCGGTTTGCTTCACTAATTTTGTTTTGCTTCATTAAATATAGTTTGCATTGACTTGGAAATGTATCGGTGCACGATTGGTGCACAGTAGCAGAAAAACCTTTGTTAGGAACATGGCGCGAAAATAAAGAAAGCTGAAAGCCATTATATCAAGGCTTTCAGCTATTTTATCGTTGTAAATTAATACGACGGCCCTTTTACGGGCCGTCTCATGGGAGAGGAGTTTCGACACTCTTGATATAACCGTTATGCTCTGAAAAAGCCTGATTTATTTAAGAAGTTAGTACGATTATTTGTTTTTATTTGTTCCATTCTTGTCGCCAAATTGTTTTTTGGTCGCCAAATGGTCGCTAAGAATTTATTAGCTCTGGGGTTTTGCTGATAAAATGGGCAAAACCTTACAAAATTTACTTGTTGCATTCTTTTCATCCTTGTTATAATAAGAAGTCACTTATACTTTTTGATACACGGGAGGAATTTGTGAATACAACTAAAAATAAAGATTTAAGAATAGCATATGTGATAAATGAGAGAAAATTCAAGGAATTAGAAGCAATAATGAAAAATGTATCTGAAGATATAACTTATGACGTTGATTGTATTGATGGTACTTCAATTGTTTTCACATCATTAGATGATTTGTTAAAATTCCCCAATCGAAAAGAAAAGCAATACAAAAGGATTGAAGTAAGTACACCTTATTTGACAGACCGCATATCAATTACGTTTTCTAACTACGATTTTCGCTCTATAAGTTATAGAGTTAGTGGGGATGAAAGGAATGTGGATTTTTACTCAGGTCAAGTCGAAAGTTTTCTAATGAGTTTAAGGCCGTGGTATAGTTTCATTGGTGCTGGGAATTTTATCAGCTCAATGATTGGATTCTTCTTATTATTCATGTGCCTAACATATATTTTAGTATTACTAAATATCTATAAGTCAATAGATACTTGGGGGATAATTATTATTTCGATAATTGTTTACTCATTATATGAAAAGATGAAAGGTTTTTTATTTCCAGTTGCATCTTTTGAACTTGGTGATGGAATTGAGAGAGTTAAAATGAAAGGGAGTATAAGAAATTTGATTTTAGGTAGTATAGGATTGGCAGGTGTTTTAGGTTTCCTAGTTAATCAAATTCCACCATTGAGATCATTGTTAGGGTACTAGAAAAGGCTAATGAGTGTTCACATACTAAAGGGGTTATTTAACTGAAATCTTTTTGTTGGCAAATAATTATGATCTTACGATACTAAGGAGAAAGATGTTTGGCTCTAGGGGAAAGTAAGTTCAATACAATAAAGGACCAGTCTAGAACTGTGGTATTTCTTCGACTGGCTCTTGTTGTAAATAAACCGTTGTCTTGGGATTTCGATATTGTACTAATAGGTAAGAATTTTAAGAAGATACTTGCAATTATTTAATGTTGGAATCAAAGAACGAGTCAAACTTACTCGCCGCCGTAAAGTCAGCAGACTGAATAGCATGTCCGTACACATCCATTGTTGTTGCAATTTTGGAATGGCCTAATCGGCTAGAAATAATTTTTGGATGAACACCCTGATTGATTAGAAGCGTGGCGGAGGTATGGCGAAGGTCGTGAAACCTGATGTATTTTAATTTTGGGTTTCGCTTAATAAAGTCACCCCATTTATCACTAAGTGTTTTAGGATAATAAGGAATCCCATCCGTAACCACGCGGCATTTTTATGCCCAATCGATGAACGACCTGTCTCTTCAGGCTTGTTCGCGCAGCAATTCGTTTCTTTAGACTAGGCGCTCGTAATCCAAATTTCAAAGGATCAACCCCTTTATTATCTAAACGTTGTATGCTTCGTCTTCCACTTCTCCAAAGCAATAAAAAGCCAAAAGCTATAAATGCCAAGCGTAATAAAAGTCAGTAACCACCATTTAATCCAATTCCCGAACAAACCCATTGCAGTACCGTCAAATTGAAGCCTTCTGCCGTTCACAACGGTATGTTCAATTTTCCATTTATAAATCATGGTCAAACTCCAAGGGTAGCAAATTCCAAACGTTATCAGTGTTACCAAAGTACCTAAGATGCTCCAACCTATGTACTGAAGAAGTCCGCCATCGAAATAGGAATTTAGTTCTATTTGTTCATTTTGTTGCCCTGCATTCACATTCATTACAACACTCACGATGATCCGCCTACCCTTAGAAATATTCTCCATCGGTTGAAGTTTTTGCTAAATATTTTGTCGTAATTTAGTTTAACAGGTCTATGTATTTTTTACCATACAAAATGATGCCTAATTTGAAGCACGGGAATTAATGTATAAAACTAAATTGCATCGGTATCTACAAAGAGCAGAAAAGCCCTCGCAATCGCGAAGGCCTTTTCTAATTTCATATTTCATTTTTTGCTTTTAAATTTAATATTATCAGTGGACTACTTCATTTTCATCAAGAAACCCACAAGTTGTACCATTATCCTCTAATGTAGTGAGTTCTAGCGCTTTCCCATTTTTGATTGCTAACCAATCCAAGATATGCAGTATTCACCTTTTTTGAACTCCAAGCAAATCCAAAATACGTTTGGTTGGTCATTCTGTTATCTGTCATTTAGTCGTAATAAATAGTGGCACTCCAATCATGTGGCACTCCATTTGTGTGTCTGTCACATTGAAACTTTCCAGCAACAGTTTTTCCATCATCTGATATAGTTCCTGTCAAAATACAATTATTACTATCACTAGCATGTGTGCGTTCAATCGTTACTTTATTTCCTGTGCGAGTTACTGTCATAACCGCTTTGAAAGGATCACCAATCCATTTCCAAGTAGCATCGAAGATACTTGTGCCTGGGCGCCGAATCCAAATTACATTCCCCGATTCTACTTCCTGCACCCATCGTGTGCCCAAATTATCTGGATCAGTCGGAGTCATTTTTGGTGGTTCGGTTAACAAAGACATGTCAATTTGCGGTATTAAGCAACTAGTCTTATTTGCAATACAAGATAATGCGGTTTGATTAATTTTTGATACCTCATTACTAATAAGATTAAATTGTTCATTTATTAATTTGACATCCAAATTCGCAAATTGATTTGGATGATCGATTGCAAATGTTAAATCGTTTTGAAATTTAATAAATCTTTGTCTTAGAGAACCTAATTGCTCTAATGTAGATAATTGAATTGACACATCAAGAGGCGGAAGTGGTGAAATTGGAATATTATTGTACGGTATGACCAGAGCTCCAAATGGAAATCCTTTATTTCCAGCTACCTTCTCAGGAAATTCTAAAGCCTCTTTGATAAGTTCATCCGGTGTGACTTTAGACAATACAATACCATTACCACCAAGTTTCGATATAGTCGCTTTCATACTATAGGAGCTTTTGATTTCACTAAGGGTCTGTTCAAATGAAGCCTTCATACTTCCACTTATCCAGCCAGATGTTCCTTTTCCACTTAGTTTAGTTTTGATCTCATTAAAATGCTCAGTTGTGTCGCTTTCAATCTCTAATACTCCTATAAACTCACCACCTGTTTTCACCCCATATACAAACGAATCTCCAAAATTTCTAATAAAAGTATCAGGATCGTTTTTATATTGTTGAGATATTTCAGGACGGAACTTTATTTTAGACATATCCAATTCGGTAGTTGCATTTAACACGCTGGTTTGCACAATAACATAAATCGTGTAACTGTTCTGTTTAAACGAATTAACAAAGTTAGCACTGACTGAACCACTTGCAAATAAACCAAACTTCATGGATGCTCTAGCCGATACTTTCAATTGTTCACTAAGACTTAGTGTACTACTTGCAAGTTCAGCTCTAAATAAAACACTTTGCCCAGTAGCAGGTAGCTCACTAGCGGTAGTAACGTTATCGAATACAGGAACTGGATGGATATCTAATGTTGCCGTATTGTATCCGACTCCAAGATTCATTCCGTCAATAAATGCAACTTCCATTTCAACAACCTCCCGGTTTTAATTCGATTTTAGATTAACCAACTTCTCGAAAAAAATAACCAAATAATAAAACAAAGACACAAAAATTGTAAAATACATTAAAGGTATTAGGTTAGAGACTCAAAGAAAATTAGTTATCCCAGCTTTTTTCATTTTAGTACTGCAATCACTATTCTATTTCCAATGAATACTACCCTCAAAAGTAAGTTAATTTAAGATGAACCCGATACGTTTATATAGGTTTCACTAAGGCGAATCGTGAACTAGATTTTGATGAGTTTTCCCACGGGCTCTATAGCTTGGTGGGGTCTTTAAATATTCATTAAAAATAACTTGAATAGCGAATGCGTGTTCGATATATAATATAAAACACAAACAAATGTTCTTATTTTGAGGTGATTAAATGAGTGTCATGACAAATGTTGAGGCTGACGAAGATGTTCAATTAATCAAAGAATTTACATTGCTTCCTATTTTGCTGGATATGTTGGCAAGAGATTCTGAAGAACTCAAGGTCCACAAAGATAAAATTGTATATAGTCATATTCTGTTTTATTTAAAAGAGGTTGAGCACACAATTTATCCTGAAATACAAAAAATTAAGAGTAAAATGAAAAAACGAGACATTAAAGTGTTGAACACGTCAACCACTGCTTTAGGCATAAATGTTGAATATAAAGTTCGCGGATACATCCACCATTTTACAATGCTACGAAGTTTGATTAAGGCTGAACTCATGACTACATTAATGAGAATGCGGAGGTCGTTGTAAATGGTATTGAGAGAAAAAAGTGAGCGTACTATTTACCTCTCGGATTGCCAATCTTTTTACGCTAGCGTCGAAAAAGCTTCTCATCCTGGCTTAGAAAACCTCCCGGTTGTGGTGGCCGGAGATCCAGCTAGGAGATCAGGAATTATTCTAGCTGCTTGTCCAATAGCCAAGAGCTTTGGTATTAGTACAGCACAGAGGCTTGGAGAAGCACTACAGTTATGTCCGAATGTAATTGTAATGCGGCCCCACATGCAACGCTATATTGATGTATCTCTTGCGATTACGGATATTTACAAACAGTACAAAGACCTTGTGGAAGTATTTTCGATTGATGAGCAGTTTCTGGACGTGACAGGCTCGCTCAATCATTTACGCTGTAATGCAGAAGAACTGGCAGTAATGATTCAAAAAAAGGTCGCGGCATCAATGAATGTACGCATTCGTGTTGGCATCGGCCCTACTAAAATCCTTGCTAAGCAAGCAACGGACAATTTCGCAAAGAAAAACCAGAATGGCATTTTCACACTTGGTAAAGAAGATGTAGAACGTGTGTTATGGCCTCTAAGTGTAGATAAGATGTACGGGGTTGGGTCGCGTATGACGAGACATTTTGTTAATCTTGGCATGACCACAATCGGTCACGTTGCAAGGACGCCGTTGCATGTTCTCAAGCAGAAGTTCCAAGCACGCTTTGGTAAACAGTCAGATATTCAGGCCGAGGTCATGTGGCGTACAGCTAATGGTCTCGATGATAGTCCAGTCACGCCAGGAACATTCAATGTAGCTCCGAAATCAATTGGTCACGGAATGACCTTGCCAAGAGATTATACTACAGCAGAAGAGGTAGATATTGTGCTTCTGGAATTAACGGAGGAAGTGTGCCGTGATGCACGAAAAAAGGGTTATACGAGCGGAACTATTCATGTATTCTGTATGTGCTCACCGTACGATGCTCCTACTGGATTTAGTCAACAGAGGAAAATGCCTTTTGCCACGAACAATACACTGAAAGTATTCGGATCAGTTCGTGAGATATTTCATCGGAATTGGAATGGTCATCCAGTACGCAAAGTTGGTGTCACACTAGGTTCTCTTGATGATGAGGAAATCACACAGTTGGACCTCTTTGAGGACGTAATTAAGCTGAGAAAGCTAGATGGTGTATTGGATGGTATCAAAGATCGGTTTGGCAACACGGCTATTATTAGGGCTTCAAGTTTAATGAAAGCCGGACTAGCAGCTGATAGAGTAGGCAAAATTGGAGGTCACTATAAATGAGTAAAAAATTAGAACTTAACGGACTTTGGGAGTCTAGTCGCATGATGCTTCCGCAGCATAAAGAAGCCGCGATTAAAAGTCGAAAAGAAAATCAACGAATTTCGCGGCCTATACGAGATGAGCAAGAAATTCAAAGTATTTCAGAGATGCTGAGTTTGTCCCAGATGTATAAAAAGCCACTTGTACTAACATTGTATGAAGAATTTAAAACTCGATCAGTTACCGGCATCGTAGCACGCAGTAAGCATGGTGAATTTCGATTTGACATAGTTGAGACTTCTAGCGGAGCGGGGGAGTGGGAATGGATTGCTTATAGAGACGTTCTTAAAGCTGAATTATTCAAAGAGTGGACAGATGATTGAATGATTTATGCATAAATAAATAATAAATAAATAATAGGAGAGGTTTTGGAACGAGCTAAGGATAAAATTGAAGAAGCAAAAATGAGAAGCCTATTCCTTTTGGGGTAGGTTTTTATTTTTATAATATATGATACATTATCTTATATTACAAAAATTAGGAGAGTGTTTTATTTTGAACAACGGATCTTGGTTTGTCATTTATTATGGAATGGCATTAATCATTTTAGCTTTTTACAGATTATTGGATTTGTCTGTATTGAATGAGAAATTTTTATTAGCTGTAACGTTTTCAGGATTCTTTTTTATTTTGTACGATTTATTCGATTTCATTTTTGATAAGAATGTTGATAGTAATAAGTGGTTAAGAAGGTTTTGGTCTTTTATTTCAGCAAATACATTGAACTTTGCTGCTATATCACTTGTTGTTATTCCGTTCTTACCTTTTTCAGATGATTCTAGTGTAAAAATTAAAATAAGTGAATTCTTGGGAGTTTGTGGGATAGGAATAGTAATTTTATTGATTGGATTGAAAGCTAAAGAAAAAATGAATTTAGTACTTAAGATTTCGACTGATGCTTTATGTAGTAATGAAAAATCATTGGAAAAAATTATTATTGAAATTGACCGTATTAGAAATGAACTTAACATCATAACAACCGAAGCAAAATCCGATATTGAAAATGTTAATACTCTTCTTACTAATGTGGAAAATATAATTGAAAAAATAGAAAGAGATGAAGATACAGAAAATAAATGATGATTTGTTTTAAAAAATGTGATTATATGTTGGGGGTAAATAATAATGAATAATTGGGAGTGGAACCTTGATCTTGTTGTGCGAGTAGCTACAGTTGGGGTCACTTTACTTGGAGCTATAGCTGCTGGGATTGGTGCCACCATAGCGATTAGAAAATACTTGTATGAGAAAAATAGAGAAATATATATAAGAAGATTAGATGAAGTGTACGCACCTTTGTTTGGATTAATTGTTAAACAAAGAATGTACTCAGAACTATACCCTGAAAGAGAAATCCCTCATAATCGGTTAATAACATTAGTGGCTGCTCACGCAAGAAAAGGAGCAATTCATACAAGATTGTACGCTGATCCTGAGAAGAGGACCCTAACGGATAGAGAGTTGAAAAAATTGGAAGATATGGAGTATGGTTTGGATGCTGAAGACTTCATTACTATTTTTAGAAATGCTAATAAAGGCTTGATGAGACCTAAGTTATTAGAATTGTTTAACCAGTACGAAATTCTTAGCTTCGCGATAAATGTGAAAGAGTCCTATAACGCAAATTCCACTGAAGCTGAAAAAGGACTTGATAGTTCAAGGAAGAAGCAAGCAGCATTTAAAAGAGAAGATGTTGAAGAAAAAATTATTGAAGAAATTACAGAAGGATATCACCAAACTATTGGGATGTTAAAATTAAAATAATATTACTGTGTGATAAGTAACAACACAATTTTGTCAATCAGAATAAAGGTAATTCACGTGAATTATTAAAAACTTACTGGATTCTTTTTCAGACTTTTAATCGGAGGAGTGACAGGTTTTAATCAAAAATTTTTAGGAACGTAGATCTTCACAGGATTAGTGGTAGGAAAGTTTCTGGTATATTATTTCAATTTGTAGAAAAACAAATTTTCAATTTTCTTAAAAGAACATATCAAATAACATCAAAGAAAGTGGTAGCTATCAGAGAATAGTTGCCACTTTCTTTTGTAGTATTCTATTCCAACAGTATATCCTAATTTCAGTGGAAGAAACGGCTCAGGATACACTTTATTAGTACGTGTAAATATACGTATAAAAATTATTGACACGTATTATTATACGTATTATAATTAAATTATGAAAGGAAGTTGATGCGATGGCAAGTTGGTCTTCGAGGGATATAATAAAAGTACTCGAATCAGAAGGATGGTACTTGGTCAACACAACAGGCAGTCATAATCAGTTCAAGCACCCCTCGAAACAAGGTAGAGTAACAGTACCTCACCCAAAAAAGGATTTACCTATTGGAACAGTAAACAGCATCCTAAAGCAGGCGGGGCTTAAATAGCCCCTTCCTATAAGGATTTAATATAATAGTTTTTTAAGTGGGCAGTAGATAATAAATTGGTTATTACACTAATAAGGTTAGGAGTGGGTTATATATAATGAACAAAGACCGGTACGTGTTTCCGGCGATCTTTGATTATGCAGATGACGGTATTACCGTAACATTTCCTGACTTGCCTGGCGCCATCACTTGCGGCGATACAGACAACGAAGCCCTAAGTATGTCTAAGGAGTGTTTAGCACTGCATCTCTATGGCATGGAACGTGATGACGAGGAGATTCCGAAACCAACATCGGCTCGAAATGTCGCTTCTGAGGAGAACCAAGTCGTTGTACTAATTGAAGTATGGATGCCTCCATTCCGTAATGAAATGGCAAATAAGGCCGTTAAGAAGACACTGACTATTCCGAAGTGGCTTGATGATCTTGCTGCTGAGCAAAACGTAAATTATTCGCACATTCTCCAAGATGCACTTAAAACGCACCTTGGTGTCAGTGATCGACGAAAAAGTCCCCGCTAATTTGGATGGTTCTCTTAGCAATAGGAGAATTATTTCTTCTTACTACATTACACCCAAATCAAAACCTTCGATGGAAAAGAATAAATAAGGAGCTCTGCGATACTTGGCGGAGCTCCTTATTTATTCGTAAGGATTTAATTATGTATATTGCATTACGTTAGACTTTAAATCTAGCTATTAGATGGGTGGTAGATATCCGTTAGGTAGTTCATTGCTGTAGTTGGGCTGACGAAACACATTAAGTCTTAGAAAATCAAAAATTAATCCATCTGGCCGTCATAAGCAAGAGAATTGCTTTGCTTTTTATTTTGGCATTGTGTTAAGTAATAATTACGGGCTCAAGACTTTGACCATAAATAGAGTTATAATGCGCTCTAAGTATGGTGAATTTGGTTTGAAGAAGTAGAATCCAATCTAGTAGCAGGGGGATGGTAATGGAGTGGATACTGAGATGTTCTTAAAACAGAATTATGTAATGAGTGGACAGAAGATGGAATGGCCGATTATAAAAAAACTACACTACTATATAATGAAGAAACAAAAAGCCCGAGGATAATTTCCTTGGACTTTTGTCTTTAATTTAGGGGTTATATGATTTACTTTTTTGAATTTGGTCGCCAAATGGTAGCCAAGTGAAAATATAGCATGCTATAATACATCATTTTAAGTTTCAGTAATCCGGGCTAATCCTTTATATGACAAGGGTTTGAGATTAATGTCCCATAAATTAATACGACGGCCCTTTTACGGGCCGTCTCATGGGAGAGGAGAAACCGGACGAAGAGCTTATGGGGAAACGTAAGTCTTCTCCGCGGTTGTCTACGACATTCTCTGATGTCGATAGTTCAAGGATGACCGTTTTACAGGAAATTTATACATGGCAGGCACAAAATTTTTGTGTCAGAATAGGGCTTGTGGTACGATAGCAAAAGAATGAACCAGTCAGAAGGGGAAAAGCGCAAGATGAGAGTGATTTCAGGCAGTGCCAAAGGCAGGTCGCTAAAGGCGGTACCCGGTATCAGCACGCGACCAACAACGGATAAAGTGAAAGAAGCGATCTTCAGTATGATCGGCCCTTATTTTGATGGCGGGCAGGTTCTCGATTTGTTCGCAGGCACGGGCGGGTTAGGCATCGAGGCTCTGAGCCGCGGGATGGATAAAGCGGTCTTCATTGATATTGAGAAGAAGAGCATCGATACGATCCAGCATAATCTGCAAGTAGCCGGGCTCAAGGACCAAGCCGAGATTTACCGGACAGATGCCGCTCGGGCACTGAAGGCGTTAGCGAAAAGGGAGCAGCAGTTCCAATTGGTTTTTCTAGACCCGCCATATAAAATGAAAGTGATTGTGGATCTGATCAATGCGATGGAGACACAAGCGATCGTTGAGGCGAGCACCACGATTGTAGTGGAGCATGACGCGAAGGATGTTCTAGACGACGTCATAGGCGGATTCCAGCAACAAAGAAGAGCGGACTATGGAGATACCGCTGTTACGATTTACAAGCAATCTGTAGGGGATGAATAGGCTTTTGAGAGGAGATGACAGCATGATGAAACAAGAACATGGCATTACTGTAGCTGTATATCCGGGAAGTTTTGACCCGGTGACGTACGGCCACCTTGATATTATACATAGAGCAGCGAAGGTGTTTGATAAGCTCATTGTTGCAGTACTGAATAACACGTCCAAAAACCCTCTTTTCACATTGGAAGAAAGAATGGAGCTAATCCGAACAGTGACGAAGGATCTCCCGAATGTAGAGGTGGATGGGTTCAGAGACTTAATGGTGAATTATATGAAGCACCGCAATGTGAGGTTGATTGTGCGCGGTCTTCGAGCTGTTTCTGATTTTGAATATGAGCTTCAAATGGCGTCAACGAATCACAAGCTCAACTCGGATGTGGAAACTTTCTTTATGACTTCGAAGCCCCAGTACTCCTACCTGAGCTCCAGTATCGTCAAAGAAATTGCGCGTTTTCATGGCCCGGTTGTAGATTTAGTACCTCCCGAAGTAGAAATAGCGCTGCAAAATAAATTTCCGAAAGCTTAAAGCAGCAGCGAACTATTGGGCTTTTTTTCGAAAAGTGCTTATAAAAGAAGAAATGATAAGCATAGTGATGATCAAAAGAAGGAACTGAAAGAGGTTAACTCCCCATAAAGCCCATATCGAGCCTCCGTTCAGCTGAGATGCGAATTGTGTGTTCGTGTTTGATGTTTGATCCAACCAGAGAAAACTTGGTTCTGTATCTATGAGAAGGAACTGTACAGGTTTCCAAAGTAAGATGGTACCAACAAAGGCAAGCACGGCGTGCAAGATACGGGACTGGAAGAAAAAGCGGTAGCGTGCTTCTGTTTTTTGGTGAAAGCCAGCAACTTGTGCATGTGCGGACAAGCCGCCCCAGCCAAGAAATGCGCTAATGAGCGCCATTTGTGGAAGTAAGGAGACACCTTGGGCTTGGCTCCAGGAATAGGCTCCGAGATGAATCTCCATCAGACCCGTAATCCATTGCGCTGATGTATCGGTGTGGACATTCAAAAAGCGCAAGAAGAAGGAAATCAAGGGCTCAAGGACTTCTGTAAGACGGGTAATGGTAATGACATTAATCAATACGGAAAAAATCATCATATATCCGCCGATGAGCATTAACGTTTGAACAGAGGAAATTACTGCATCGCCAAGGAGTTTGCCAAATGCTCGGCCATCGTGCAGATAGGCTTGCCGCATTGTTGACAAGGCCATCTTCCAGATAGAGCCTGCTGATTTAGGCGCAGAAATCATTTGATCATCCGAAGGCTGCTCAGGCACTTTAGATATTTTAGGAAATCGCATCAAGAAGCCGGTGACAATAGCAGTCGTATAATGAACGATGGCAAGGATAAGACCAAGTTTTGCACTGTGCAGAAAGCCGATACCCACAACCATGATTAAGAATAAAGGGCTGCACAGGTGGGATAAAGCGGTTAGACGTTCGGTCTCATCTCGCGAGATGAGTTTTTTTTCGCTGAGGGTGGCAGTAATTTTGGCTCCGCTAGGAAATCCTACAATGAGGCCTGAAGCTAACGCCCAACCGCCCACTCCGGGCAAACGGAATATCACTCTCATGAGTGGGTCTAGCAGTACGCCTGTCCCTTGAATGACGCCAAAACCAATCAACAGCTCGATCATAATGAGAAATGGCAGCAAGGCAGGAAAGACGAGTTTCCACCAAATCGTAAGCCCCTCGAGCGAAGATTGAAACGCTTTGTCAGGGAAAAGTATGATAGACACAACTACGAGGGCAGTCAAAGAGCCCAGTACGAGCGTCGTCAGCTTGGGAGTGTAGCTTACTTTTGAAGGCTGCATGGTTTCACCTCATCCTTTAACATGCTTCATTTGTACGCTAAAAGACAGAGGTTTAGACCAAGCTTTCATTCTTGTCCATTGGAAGATAATCATTACATGTAGTAGGCATCAGGAAGGGGAACCTGCATGGAAAACGAAGAAGAGAATCGAATTCACACGTGGTCTAATGATTCCTATGGATATCCGAGAAGATCGTCGACGAGGCGTTATTTAGTTTCGGCGCTTGTCGGAATTGTCATTATTTATTTGTTGTTTTTTGTACGACTACCATTCTTTATTTTCATGCCGGGAACAGCGGAAGAAATTAAACCGATGGTGACAATACCTAAAGGCTCTGATTTGGAAAAGGGAACGTTGATGCTCACGACAGTGCGTGTAGCCGATGCCAATATGATTAATTATCTCATTGGTCTTGTTCACCCTTATGAAGAAATTCAGCCCAAAACGAGTGTTTTGCGCAAAGGGGAGTCCGAGCAAGAGTACACACAGCGCCAAGAATATGTCATGCTGACCTCGCAAGCGAGTGCCATTCAAGCAGCGTACACACATGCGAAGGTTCCTTTTCATATCAATCATGAGGGTGTTATGGTGCTGCAGACGTTGCCAGGCTTGTCGGGAGAGAAGGTGCTCAAACCTGGTGATGTGCTGCTGAAGGCTGGAGAGAAAGATGTGAAAGTGGCTCAAGATTTACTTGATTCATTAAAAGGGAAGAAAGCCGGGGAATCCATCACCGTTACCTACGCTAGGAATAAGGTGGAACAGCAGGCAACATTGGCGCTAGGAGCGCTTCCTCTGCAACAAGGGGAAACGGGTGAACCTCGTGCGGGTATTGGCGTCGTTCCGGCTGATATGCAATCAGTCAAAGCAGATCAAGAAGATCAACAGGTGTCGATTAAGGCTGGAGAGATCGGAGGGCCCTCGGCTGGTTTGATGTTCTCGTTAGAGATTTTTAATCAACTGGTTCCAGAGGATATCACTAAGGGCTATCGCATTGCAGGGACAGGGACCATTGAAACAGATGGCACCGTGGGTCCGATCGGAGGCATTCAACATAAGATTATTGCCGCGGATCGGGAAAAGGCGGATTTCTTCTTTGCTCCCAAAGATGTGACGTATAAAGACGGGACCAAAATTACGAATTACTCCGATGCTGTCCAAAGAGCGAATCAAATTAAGACGAAGATGAAAATTGTCGAGATTGGCACGATGGATGACGCCCTGAAATATCTAGCGGCGCTGCCTCCGAAGTAAGCTCTTTGGGATGAAAGTAAATAGATTTATAATTGACAAAAGGCAATCAAACTGGATATAATAATCTTTGTTTGTTTGGGGTGATATAACATGCAGATTCGTTTTAGAGAGCTTTCTCTGAAAGGACACCCGGTCCATATGACGGAAGAGATGAATTTGACGGCTCCTTTTGAAGGACGTCAAGATATCCTTCGCCATGGTCCTGTGCGTGTCGATCTTCTTGCATCGCATGAAGATGGAGTAGCCAAAGTTAACGGAACGTTAACGCTAGACTTGGAGTTAAGCTGTTCACGATGCTTAACGCACACGAATCAAACAATCGAACTTCCTTTTGAGGAAGTCTTCATGCAAAAGCCAGAGGAAGAAGACCCGGAACTTGACGAGGACATTCATTTGGTCGTTGGAGATAAAGTCGATTTAGAGCCGTACGTTGTAGAAAATGTAGTGGTTGGTTTACCGTACATACCACTTTGTGACGAAGCGTGCAAAGGTCTCTGTCCTGTGTGTGGAGAAAATCGCAATCTCCAGGATTGCGGCTGTAAGCAGGAGAAAATCGATCCTAGGCTTGCAGGTCTCGCGGACTTTTTTAACAAAGAATAAGGCAACGCCCGAAATTCGATGAAGGAGGTGTTTTGAATATGGCAGTACCTCAAAGGAGAACGTCCAAAACTCGTCGCGACAAGCGCCGTACTCACTTTAAATTGGAAGTTCCAGGCATGGTGAAATGTGAACAATGTGGAGAACTGAAGCTGGCACACCGCGTGTGCAAGTCTTGCGGAACTTACAAAGGTAGAGAGATCGTAAAAGCATAAGAATAAGCATAGTACTTCATCCTAGTGTGAGGTGCTATTTTTTTTGCTTTCTTTTTGGTTCTAAATTTAATATACTACAGTTTAGTATCTGGTAATAAGATGAGATCTCACGAGATAAGGTGGTGCTAGCCATCGAACGCCTTCCTAAACGACAAAGGCAGCAGCAATTGCTTCAAGCAATTGAAGCGAATCCTTTTATGACTGACGAGGAACTGATGCGAACGTTTCAGGTTAGCATCCAAACCGTCCGGTTAGACCGATTGGAACTAGGTATTCCTGAGCTGCGGGAACGCATGAAACACATGGCTGTCAAAACGTACGATCAAGTGCGTTCACTGTCCATTGATGAAGTCATTGGTGAAGTGATCGATTTACAGCTGGACCAAAGCGGTATTTCGATTTTTGAAATTAAAGAAGATCATGTTTTCTCAAGAACCAAAATTGCAAGAGGACATCATATATTCTCACAAGCAAACTCCCTGGCCGTTGCCGTTATCGACGATCCAATCGCCTTGACAGCCTCAGCAGACATCCGGTTTATACGTTCTGTAAAGCTAGGAGAGAAATGTATCGCCAAAGCCTATGTGCGTTCCGTTTCCAAAGGGAAAGCAAGAGTTGAAGTGTCTTCCTACGTTGGCGATGAGGCTGTGTTCCGAGGTAATTTCGTGATCTTTCATTCGAAGAAAGAGCAACATCTAGAGAGGGAGGACAAGCTGCATGCGGATCGCGATTGATGCCATGGGCGGCGATAATGCCCCGAAAATTGTAGTGGAGGGTGCTTTAGCAGCGGCCAAAGAGTGGAAGGACGTACATATCATTTTGGTCGGCAACAGCGCTGTAATTGAAGCCCATCTCACAGAGAGACCGGCAAATATAAGTATCCGTCACACGGAGGAAGTCATTGAAGCGGAAGATGAGCCTGTGAAAGCAGTGCGGCGCAAAAAAGATGCCTCCATGGTTGTAGCGGGTAAACTAGTACGGGAGAAAGAAGCGGAAGCGATGATTTCCGCTGGAAATACAGGCGCATTGATGACGACGGGCTTGCTCGTGGTTGGAAGAATCCCGGGCATTGAGCGTCCGGCTCTGGCCCCTATGATCCCGACAATGGATGGCAATGGTGTGCTGGCCCTCGATTTGGGTGCGAATATGGATGCTACGCCGGAGCAATTGCTCCAGTATGCAATCATGGGCAGCATTTACCGTTCCAAAGTGCATGGCATATCTAAGCCGCGCGTAGGCCTTTTGAACGTAGGAACAGAGGCTGCCAAAGGGAATGAACTAACCAAAACGGCATATCCTTTAATGGAGCAAGGACCTATTCATTTTGTAGGAAATGTCGAATCTTCTCAGGTTCTCCGCGCTAAATGCGATGTTATCGTATGCGACGGGTTTGCCGGGAATATTATGCTGAAATCGCTGGAGGGTGCGGCATCAGCCATTTTCTCCGCACTGAAACAGGAATTTACGAAGTCGATATTTACCAAGGTGGCAGCAGCGGTTTTGAAACCAGGTCTTACCAATTTCCGTAAGAAGTTGGACTATAACGAGCATGGAGCGGCACCATTCTTGGGGATAGATGGATTGGTCCTGAAGAGCCATGGTTCCTCCGATGCAAATGCCATTAAAAATGCGGTTCGCCAAGCTAGAATAGCTTTGCAAAATGATTTGGTTGGCACGATATCTGCCGAAATAAGCCATGGGAAGAGAGATATTACAACATGAACCTAATACCAGTTGGGGTGCTTGGTACAGGGAAATATGTACCTGAACGCATATTAACGAATCAAGAATTGGAAACGATGGTTGAGACGAACGATGAGTGGATCGTCACAAGAACAGGCATCCGTGAAAGAAGGATCGCCGCTGAAGGACAAGCAACGTCCGATCTTTGTTACGAAGCATCATTGATCGCACTGGCCAATGCCGGCATTACGGCAGACCAACTTGATCTGATTGTCGTTTCCACTATTACGCCGGATATGGCTTTCCCATCAACGGCTTGCATCCTACAAGAGAAGCTGGGAGCCAAAAAAGCAGCGGCATTTGATTTATCCGCGGCATGCTCAGGTTTCGTATATGGACTGGCTAATGCATCTAACTTCATTGCAACCGGAACTTATAAATATGCCCTTGTCATTGGTGCAGATTGTTTATCCAAGATTACAGATTATACTGACCGGAACACGTGCATTTTGTTCGGTGATGGTGCTGGAGCCGTTGTGATTGGCGAAGTACCAGAAGAAAGAGGCTTCAAGTCCTTTGAGCTTGGTGCTGACGGCACAGGCGGGCCGCTGCTCAAAATTGAGGGCGGGGGATCACGCAATCCTGCTTCACAAACATCGATCGATCAACGTATGCATTACATCTACATGGCTGGAGCTGAAGTTTTCAAATTCGCGGTGCGGATTATGGGGAACGCAGCAGATGAAGTTCTGAACAAAGCAGGCTGGGACAAATCGGATATTGATTTGCTAGTTCCGCATCAAGCAAACATGAGGATTATTCAAGCTTCCTTAAACCGACTGGAAATGACCGCAGATAAATGTATGATTAATCTCGATAAATACGGCAATATGTCGGCAGCCTCCATTCCCGTAGCGCTCGCAGAAGCTGCTGAGCAAGGCAGACTAACAGAAGGCGATCGCCTTGTGCTGGTTGGTTTCGGCGGGGGTCTAACTTGGGGCGCAACCGCGTTGGTTTGGTAGTTTAGTTCATTTTATACTTGATATTCATCTATTTTATTTAAAATCTATTGCCAAAGGGGATCCTATTCTCGTATGGGTAAAATTGCGTTTGTTTTTCCTGGCCAAGGCTCGCAGTCAGTTGGGATGGGCCATGATTTATACACGAATCATCCGGCTGCCAAAGCTTATTATGACCGCGCCAATGAAGCGCTGGGCTTTTCCTTGTCTGATCTGATCTTCGAAGGTCCGGAGGACCAATTGAAGATCACGTACCACACGCAGCCTGCCTTATTGACAACAAGCATCGCTTGTTTGGAAGCATTCAAGGCTGCGGGCATCACCCCAGACTATGTCGCTGGACATAGTCTGGGTGAATACAGCGCGCTCGTCGCAGCCGGCGTGCTCGCTTTTGAAGACGCGGTCCGCACAGTGCGGGCCCGCGGTGAGTTTATGGAGCAGGCCGTCCCTGGCGGCCTGGGCGCGATGGCGGCCGTGCTCGGAGCCGAGCGCGAAGCGCTTGCGGAGCTGTGCAAGGCCATCACTAGCGGCGGCTCCGTCGTGGAGCTCGCCAATGTGAACTGCCCGGGACAGATTGTCGTATCGGGCAGCAAAGAAGGTGTGCAAGCGGTTGTCGAACGCTGCAAAGAAGCGGGTGCGAAGCGGGCGATCCCGCTTGAAGTGAGCGGACCTTTCCACTCATCGCTGATGAAACCGGCTTCGGAGCGTCTCGCTGACGTGCTCGCATTCGTCGAGATGACCGAGGCAGCCGTTCCCGTTGTGGCGAACGTTACAGCACGCCCTGTTACAGCTCCAGCAGAAATCCGTGGTTTGCTTGTCGAACAGGTATATTCCCCTGTATTATGGGAGGACACAATTGCGTACTTGATCAGCGAAGGTGTAGATACGTTTATTGAACTAGGATCAGGAACCGTGCTTGCCGGTCTGATCAAAAAGGTCGATAAAACGGTCAAAACCGTTTCGATTGGCAGCCTCGAAGCTTTGGAGAAGTATTTACAGGAGGTGCAATAACATGCTAACGGGTAAAGTAGCACTGGTAACCGGGGCATCCCGAGGCATCGGCCGAGCGATTGCTTTGCATTTGGCTGAGCATGGCGCAGATGTTGCTGTAAATTATGCAGGAAGTGAAGCCGCTGCTGAAGAAGTAGTAGCAGCAATTGAAGCAATGGGGCGCAAAGCCATCAAACTCCGTGCTGACGTGAGCAGCTATCAGGAGTCCGAGGAATTAGTTAAGCAAACCATTGAAAAATTTGGTAAGATTGATATTCTTGTGAATAATGCAGGTATCACAAGAGACAATCTAATCATGCGAATGAAGGAAGAAGAGTTTGATCAAGTCATTGCTACGAATCTGAAGGGTGTATTTAACTGTGTGAAAGCTGTTACACGTCCTATGATGAAGCAAAGATTCGGTCGAATAATTAATATATCTTCTGTAGTCGGCGTGCTCGGAAATCCGGGACAGGCTAACTATGTAGCAGCCAAAGCCGGCGTGATTGGTTTAACCAAGGCTACGGCGAAGGAGCTTTCCACTCGGGGCATTACCGTGAATGCGGTGGCGCCAGGTTTTATCGAAACCGATATGACCGACAAGCTGTCGGCCGAGATGCGCGAGCAAATGTTGAAGCAAATTCCGTTGGAGCGCCTTGGTCAACCCGAGGAAATCGCAAAGGTTGTTCGCTTCCTGGCATCCGACGATGCATCCTACATGACAGGCCAAACACTTCACGTGGATGGTGGCATGTACATGTAAGATTCGCCAAAAAGAGAATCTCCAAATTGCCTACTGGCAATCTGTCAAAGATTCTCGTATAATACCAAAGAGGAGGTGAACCGGATGTCCGACGTATTGGATCGTGTTAAACGAATTGTAGTCGATCGTCTAGGGGTTGATGAAGCTGAAGTCACCCTCGAAGCATCTTTCAAAGAAGATCTTGGTGCTGATTCTCTCGATGTAGTTGAATTAGTGATGGAATTAGAAGATGAGTTCGATTTAGAAATTTCAGATGAAGATGCTGAGAAGATTACGACAGTAGGAGAAGTTACGAATTACATAAAATCTCATACGTAATAGTCTACAGAGTCCCGTTTCTAATCAAGACGGGACTTCTCTCCATTCTTAGTCAATTAAAAAATGAAGATTCACTACATAGAAGGTGGTACAGATGAAAAGAGTTGTAATTACAGGTATGGGCGTAGTTACTGCCCTTGGTCAAGAGTTGGATACGTTTTGGGGCAATTTGACGGCCGGTAAGTCCGGTGTCAGCTTGATCGAGAATTTTGATGTAAGCGAATACCCAACACGCATTGCAGCAGAAGTGAAAGATTTTAATATTGAGGATTATGTGGATCGCAAAGAATCCCGTCGGATGGACCGTTTCGTACAGTTCGCGGTAGCAGGCGCTCTTAACGCTCTGAAGGACGCGAATTTGAACCTGAAAGAGGATACGGATCCAGAACGCGTCGGGGTTTCCGTTGGCTCTGGAATCGGCGGTTTGAATACGTGGGAAGAGCAGCATAGAATCCTTTTGGAAAAAGGTCCAAAACGTGTTTCTCCGTTCTTTATCCCAATGATGATTGCGAATATGGCTTCGGGCCACATCTCGATGGTTACAGGGGCTAAAGGACCGAACTCCACAGCGGTGACAGCTTGTGCCACAGGAACGCATTCCATCGGTGATTCCTTCAAAATGATTCAACGCGGCGACGCGGACGTAATGATCTGCGGCGGAGCAGAGGCGACGATTACGCCGATTGGTGTGGCTGGTTTCTGTGCGCTGCGCGCGATGTCCACTCGCAATGATGAGCCGCATTTGGCAAGCCGTCCATTTGATACGGACCGTGACGGTTTCGTTATGGGCGAAGGATCAGGCGTTCTGATTCTGGAGTCACTTGAACATGCGGAACAGCGTGGGGCACGCATCTATGCGGAAGTCATCGGATATGGGATGAGCGGTGACGCCTATCACATGACAGATCCGGATCCGGACGGAGCAGCACGTTGTATGGTGAAAGCGATCAAGGATGCTGGCATTTCGCCAGATGAGATTTCTTACATTAATGCTCACGGAACATCAACACCAGTTGGTGATAAGTCGGAAACAACAGCGATCAAGAAAGCGCTTGGCGATCATGCGTACAAAGTAGCGGTTAGTTCTACGAAGTCTATGACAGGGCACTTGCTTGGAGCTGCCGGAGGCGTTGAAGCCGTAATCTGTGGTCTGACAATCGCTAACAGCTTGATTGCACCAACGATTAATCTGGTGAACCAAGATCCGGAATGTGATTTGGATTATGTACCGAACCAAGCACGACAAGCAAAAGTTGATATTGCGATGTCCAATTCATTTGGTTTTGGCGGTCACAATGCAACGATTATTATGAAAAGGTTCCAAGCATAATTTGCCTGCCTGCGAAGAAAGATAACGAAATAGCATTCTCTCTGGGTGGTGAATTAAGCAATGAACCGCAATGTTAAGGAATTGCAGCAGCGGATTGGCATCACATTTCGAAAGTCAGAGCTGCTGAAGCAAGCTTTTACCCATTCTTCTTATGTGAATGAGCATCGTATTGCCGGACATAAAGATAACGAGCGTCTGGAATTTTTAGGAGATGCCGTATTGGAATTAACCGTTTCGGAATTTTTATATGATTCTTATCCCGGGCGTTCGGAGGGCGAGTTGACGAAGCTGCGCGCATCGATTGTTTGTGAGCCGTCACTCGTTACGTTTGCTGAAGATTTGGATTTTGGCGCATTTGTATTACTTGGTAAAGGCGAAGAGTTGACTGGTGGACGCAACCGTCCGGCTCTTCTTGCCGATGTTTTTGAATCCTTCATTGGTGCTTTATATTTGGATCAAGGCATAGATGTTGTCAAAGGTTTTTTGAAGAAATATGTATTTGCAAATATCTCCAGTGAAGGTAAGTTGCTCGTTATTGATTACAAGACTCAGCTGCAAGAGCATACTCAGCATCATGGAATGGGTTCTCTGGAATACCGGATCGTGAATGAACGGGGACCTGCGCATGAGCGTGAGTTTGTAGCTGAAGTACACATGGATGCCGACCTTCTAGGAACCGGAGCGGGACGTTCCAAGAAAGAAGCTGAGCAGCAAGCTGCTGCGCAAGCTTTGTTGAAATTGAATGTGACCGTTCAGCGGTAAGTCATATAGCATAAAGAGGCAGCTGAGGCTGCCTTTTTTGTTTTTTTCTCTTATTTTTAGAAGGGATATGTTACAATAATTTCTGAGGTGAGACCATGTTTTTAAAACGGATTGAATTATCCGGGTTTAAGTCTTTCGCAGACCGGACGGAGCTGGAATTTGTGCGCGGTATCACCGCGGTTGTAGGTCCGAATGGGAGCGGAAAAAGTAATATTTCCGACGGTATCCGGTGGGTACTGGGGGAACAAAGCGCGAAGTCTTTGCGTGGCGGTAAAATGGAGGATGTTATTTTTGCGGGTAGTGATGCGCGCCGGGCGGTCAATTATGGCGAAGTATCGCTGACACTGGATAACACGTCACAATCGCTTCCGCTGGATTTCAATGAAGTAACGGTTACTCGCCGAGTACATAGGAGTGGGGAAAGCGAATATTTAATCAATAAGCAGCCCTGCCGCTTGAAAGATATAACGGAATTGTTCATGGATACGGGAATCGGGAAAGAAGCGTATTCGATTATCGGACAAGGACGTATTGAAGAAATTCTTAGTACGAAATCAGAGGATCGCCGTGGTATTTTTGAAGAAGCCTCGGGGATTGTTAAATATAAATCGCGTAAAAAGGAAGCGGAAAAGAAGTTAAGTGATACCGAGCAAAATCTGCTCAGGATTCATGATTTGGTTTCAGAATTAGAGGATCAAATTGAACCACTGCGTGAGCAATCGGAGAAAGCGATTCGTTACAAGGAGCTGCGTGAAACGCTCAAAAGCAGTGAGATTGCCATGTATGTTCATCAGATTGATCAAATCTATATCTCATGGAATGAAGCTTTGCAGAAGCTCGAGAAGCTCGTAAAGGAGCAGACAGAGCTTTCAACCATTGTGAATCAGCATGATGCGCATTTGGAGAAGCATCGGTGGGAAACGCGCAGGCTGGAAGAGGAGCTGGAGAAGCTTCAAGAAAGTTTGCTTGTTCTGAGCGAGGAATTCGAGAAATGCGAAGGGCACGGCGAGGTACTCAAAGAGCGTAAAAAAAATTACGCTGCCAATTTCCAGCAGCTTAGCAGCACAATTGCCTTGCAGGAACAGCGCAAAATAGACAAGGAAGCTGAGATTAGCGAACAACGTGAGAAAATCATTCAAATCGGCGCGCAGCTTTTTGAATTTCAAGCCAAGCTGACGGCTGAAGAACAACGGCTGCTAGGGGTTAACGGTGGAATTAGCTCTTCGCCGGAAGATCAATTAAAGGGTGAGCTCTTAGAGACCTTAAACCGGATGGCACAAGCCCGGAACGAAATTCGTTATGCGGAGCAGCAAACGGAAAGTATCGGGCGCAGGCTGGAAAGGCTTGACGATGAGCGGCAGAAATGGGCGGAGCAGCGCGAGAAAATCACCGTCCGCAAGCAAGAATTAACGTTAAAACTGGAAACAACGGTTAAGGAAATCGAAGACACCAGACAGCAGTATGTCCAGCTGACGCAAAGTATGAAAAATAAGCAGGGCTTGCTTGATGATGCGTTGGGCATGGTCCGCAAATGGGAACAGAAGTTGGATGCACTGACATCACGCCGCGACACCATGAAAGAAATGGCCAACGATTACGACGGCTTTATGCAAGGTGTCAAAGAGGTGCTTAAAGCGAAAAGCCGCAAGGATTTGCGGGGGATTCGCGGTGCTGTCGCCGAACTCGTGAAAGTGCCGGCAGATGTGGAGATCGCGATTGAAACCGCTTTAGGCGGGGCTTTACAAAATATCGTCGTCGAAACGGAAGCCGATGGGCGTGAAGCGATTGCGTTCTTGAAACGCCGTCAAATGGGACGGGCTACGTTCTTGCCGATGAATGTTATCCGCGGGCGTTCGATTTCGGACAACGAGATCAATTCTCTCAGATCGGCAAAAGGTTTTGTAGGTATCGCAGTAGATCTAGTATCGTTTGATTCTACTTATCAAAACATTTTCTCTAGTCTTCTAGGCAATGTGGTTGTTGCCCAAACGTTAGAAGATGCGAATCATATTGCTGCAAAAGCACAATATCGTTATCGGGTTGTGACGTTAGAAGGCGATGTGGTCAATCCCGGAGGATCGATGACGGGGGGGAGTTTGCAGAAAAAGTCAACAAATCTGCTAGGCCGTCAGCGCCAAATTGAAGAGTTGGATAATGAAATCAAACATTCGGAGCAGCAGCTAAGTGGTTTGCGTGGTCAGACCAGCGTCATGAAACGTGAAATTACGGATGAGATGATGGCTGTGGAGCAGCTTCGCCAACTAGGCGAGCAAAAGCGTATTGAAGAGCAGCAAATCCGCGCGGAATTAAATCCACTAGAAGCGGAGAACCGCACGGTGGAGGAGCAGCTTTCCCTGGATAGCCAAGACAGGGGGGCGTTGCTGGAAGAGCAAGCTGATCTTGGACGCAGGAAAACAGAGTCCGAAGCGGCGCTTGCCGAGCTGCAGGAAGAAGAAGCTTCCTTGCAGCAAGCAATCCGTGATGCCGAAAGTTCGCGGAAAGCCAGCGAATCCGAGAAAGAAGAGCTGCAAGGGCAGCTGACGGATCTCAAAGTGAAGGTGGCTTCCATTTCCCAAGAGAAGCAGTCTCTTCAAGATCAGCAGCGGCGGTTGCAGCAAGATCTTAGCGAGTCCGATCGAGAGATGGAGATGAACCGTGGGCTACTGCAGCAGCTGGAGCAGGATATGAGCGCTCTTGAACAGGAAACGGTCCTTCAAGTAGAATTGCTTAACGATCTCAAACTGAAGAAGCAGCAGTGCACAGAGAGCATTGATTTCAAACGAGCGGAGCGAACCGAATGGTTGCAAAAGCTTGAGCAGGAAGAGAATGAAACGCGTGCACAGCGCGTACAGTTAAAGCAGGTTGAAGAAAGCTTGCATCAAACCGAAGTAAGAGTAACTCGTCTGGATGTTGAGCTGGAAAATTTGCTGAAAAAGCTTGGCGAAGAATACGAGCTTAGCTACGAGCTGGCCAAAGAACGTTATCCGGTTCCGGAAGATATCCAGGGTACGCAGAGCAAAGTGCGTGAGATTAAACGCGAAATTGCCTCCCTAGGCGAAGTCAACCTCGGTGCGATCGAGGAATTTGCGAGGATCTCCGAGCGTTATGAGTTTTTGAGTGCGCAAAAAAATGATTTGATCGAAGCCAAAACTACGCTCTATCAGGTTATTCGCGAGATGGATCAGGAGATGTCCAAGCGCTTCAAGACAACTTTTGATGCCATTCGTTCGCATTTTGGCGTTGTTTTCTCCAAATTGTTTGGTGGAGGACGCGCGGATTTGATCTTGTCAGAGCCGGAAAATATGCTGGATACGGGGATTGAAATCGTCGCCCAGCCGCCTGGCAAAAAGCTGCAAAATCTTCAGCTCTTATCAGGGGGAGAACGCGCGCTTACGGCAATTGCGCTGTTGTTCTCAATCATTCGGGTCAAGCCGGTTCCTTTCTGCGTACTGGATGAAGTAGAAGCTGCCTTGGACGAGGCGAACGTATCCCGTTTTGCGGAATATTTGCGTGAATTCTCGGAAATGACGCAATTTATCGTCGTCACCCACCGCAAAGGAACGATGGAAGAGGCTGACGTGCTATACGGTGTAACCATGCAAGAGGGCGGCGTTTCCAAGCTCGTTTCTGTTCGATTGGAAGATGAGGAAGCGGAAATGTCAGCATCTTAATGAGTTTTAAATTTTGACAAACGCGCTCGCCCCATTGGGGCGGCGAAGTTGTTTATTCTTGGGAGGAACTATGAGTTTTTTTAAACGGTTAAAAGAGAGCATTTCGAGCAAGGCCGAAGCGGTCACGAATAAGTTCAAAGAGGGACTAAGCAAAACGAGAGATGTATTCGTTGAGCGTGTCGATGACTTATTTAGCCGCCGCAAAAAGATTGATGAAGATTTCTATGAAGAGCTGGAAGAAATTCTGATTGGCGCGGACGTAGGCGTAAACACGGTTCTTAAGCTCATTGATCAGCTTCGTGCAGAAGTGAAAAAACGCAAGATTGAAGATCCCGCAGAGCTGCAGCCTATTCTTTCGGAAAAACTGATCGAACTGCTGAAAGGTGACGCGGATGCAGGCCTGAATTTAAACCCTAATGGTTTGTCAGTTATCTTGTTCGTAGGCGTCAATGGCGTTGGGAAGACGACAACGATTGGTAAAATGGCGCACATGTTTAAATCCCAAGGGAAAAAAGTGCTCATGGCTGCCGGTGATACATTCCGTGCCGGGGCGATTGAGCAGCTGGAGACTTGGGGACAGCGTGTCGGCGTTGATGTGATTAAGCAGCAGTCCGGGGCTGATCCTGCTGCGGTTATGTATGATGCTGTGCAAGCAGCCAAAACCCGCGGCGTGGATATTTTGCTCTGTGACACGGCAGGACGCCTGCAAAATAAAGTGAACCTGATGGAAGAGCTGAACAAAATTTACCGCGTTATCCAGCGTGAAGTACCGGATGCTCCTCATGAGGTTATCCTTGTGCTTGATGCGACAACAGGTCAAAATGCGCTTAGCCAGGCTAAGCTGTTTGGTGACAAAACCGGATTGACCGGACTAGTGCTCTCCAAGCTTGACGGAACAGCCAAGGGTGGCATCGTGGTAGCGATCCGTCAGGAACTATCCCTGCCTGTGAAGTTTGTCGGTCTCGGTGAAAAAATGGATGATCTTCAGCCATTCGACTCTGAGCAGTTCGTGCATGCCTTATTTGGCAAATGGATCGGCGAGCAAAAAGAAGAATAGTCGGAATAAATTCTCCTCTGCCGGCAGTCGGTTAGAGGGGGATTTTTTTGTTTGCGAACTGACAAGGTAAAACGCTTGACATTCATCTTGGAATTCAGTATGATAGGTTCTGTTGTGCTGGTGTCAAGGGTGCAACCTTTACGGAGGTGGGTTCATGACTGTCGATCAAATGCTTGCGAAAACCAATCGCATTAATCTGTTATTTGATTTCTATGAACCACTTTTAACCGAGAAGCAGAGAACTTTCCTTCAATTGTATTTTCATGATGATTACTCTCTCGGAGAGATTGCTGAGAATTTCGAAATAAGCCGCCAAGCGGTGTATGAACATATAAAACGAGCAGAGTTAACTTTACAGGAATATGAAGCTAAACTGCATCTGTTACATAAGCATGAACAACGCATGAAGCTGCGCACTGAGCTGGATCACATGCTGGATGGTTGTGAACCTGAGCTAAAGAGGAAAACAGCGGAGCTTTTTGATACAATAATAGGGATCGATTAAAAAGTGTAAGCAGGAGGTGAAGCGCATGGCATTTGAAGGATTAGCCAACCGATTACAGAACGTATTCGGCAAGCTGAGAAGCAAAGGTAAGCTGACGGAAGAAGATGTAGGCGAAGCGCTTCGCGAGGTCAGACTCGCTCTGCTTGAAGCGGACGTTAACTTTAAAGTGGTGAAAGACTTTATTGCTAAGGTGAAGGAACAAGCTATCGGACAAGAAGTGCTGAAGTCCTTTACACCGGGCATGGTCGTTATCGATATTGTTAACAAAGAGCTCACGGCATTGATGGGTGGGACACAAAGTAAGCTAGCTCGATCCAATCGACCGCCGACTGTCATTATGATGGCAGGTTTACAAGGGGCAGGTAAAACGACGACGTCAGGTAAACTGGCTAAGATGCTCCTTAAACAGAACCATAGACCGCTGTTGGTTGCGTGTGACATTTATCGTCCTGCGGCAATCAAGCAGTTGGAAGTACTCGGCGATCAGTTAAAAGTTCCTGTTTTTTCACTAGGAGATCAAGTAAATCCTGTTGAAATTGCAAAAGCAGGTCTGCAACACGCCAAAGATAATGGCAATGATTATGTGATCATTGATACTGCGGGTCGTCTGCATATTGATGAGAACTTGATGGATGAGCTGAAAAATGTTCGTTCCGTCGTTGAGCCTGATGAAATCTTGCTAGTTGTAGATGCGATGACGGGGCAGGATGCTGTCAATGTCGCGGAGAGTTTCCATCAGCAGCTGGAGCTTACAGGTGTCGTACTTACCAAGTTGGATGGCGATACCCGTGGTGGTGCCGCGTTATCTGTCAAGGCGGTAACAGGTTGCCCGATTAAATTCGTAGCAAGCGGCGAAAAGATGGATGCATTAGAACCATTTTTCCCGGATCGCATGGCGTCAAGAATTCTTGGCATGGGCGATATGCTTACTTTGATTGAGAAAGCGCAAGCTGGAATCGATATGGACAAGGCGAAAGAAATGGAGCGCAAAATGCGCAACGCCGAATTCACCTTCGAGGATTTCCTTGATCAAATGGAGCAAGTGAAGAAGATGGGGCCGCTTGATCAGATCCTGGAGATGCTGCCAGGCGCGAACAAGATCAAAGGCATGAAAGATATGAAAGTCGACGACAAACAGATGGCGCGTGTTGAAGCGATTGTGAAGTCGATGACCAAGGAAGAGAAACGCAAGCCTGAGCTGCTAAATGCAAACCGCCGCAAGCGGATTGCACTAGGAAGCGGGAACTCGGTACAAGAGGTCAACCGTTTCATTAAGCAGTTCGATGATATGCGCAAAATGATGAAGCAATTTTCAGGCATGATGGGGCCGAAGGGCGCCAAAGGCATGAAGAAGTTAGGCAAGGGATTTAAATTTCCCTTTTAAATAATGCTTTTTATTCTAAGTAGGAGGTGATTTTTCATGGCAGTACGTATTCGTCTTAAACGTGTAGGCGCTCATAAAGCTCCTTTCTACCGTGTGGTGGTTTCGGATTCCCGTTCCCCACGTGATGGTCGTTTTATCGAAGAAATCGGAACTTATAACCCGATTGCAGAACCAGCAGCTGTAAACCTTGATGAGGAAAAAGCGCTGAAATGGCTTCAAACTGGCGCTCAACCGTCCGATACAGTTCGCAGTCTGTTCTCCAAAGCAGGTTTGATGACTAAGTTTCACGAGCTGAAATTACAGAAGTAATCTGTTAACTTTCGGAGGGTGGGTTCATGAAGGATCTTATCACCGTTATTGCTAAGGCTCTTGTAGATCATCCGGAAGAAGTACGTGTCGCTGTCGTGGAGAAGGATGACAAAATTGAGTACAGGCTGTCTGTTCACCCCGACGATGTCGGTAAAGTGATCGGGAAGCAGGGCAAGATTGCGAAATCGCTCCGCACAGTCGTCACGTCAGCAGCAGTGAAAGAAACGAAGCGGGTAGCCGTTGAAATCGTTTCATAAGAAACCAGGTTAGGATTCAGTTCCTAACCTTTTTCTTATATGGTCTTGAAAGGTAAATTATAGTGGAGGTTGGGCAAGCGCAAATGACCGAGAAACTCATAACTGTTGGTAAAATCGCAAATACCCACGGGATTCGTGGGGAATTGAAAATAGTGCCGGAAACGGATTTTCCAGAACGCTTTGACAAAGGAAATGCCTTAATTATTGTTGACCCTCAAAATAAGCAAACGCCGGTGACGGTTCAAACCTCCCGCTTACATAAAAATGTTTTTATCGTCCAATTTACACAGTTCAGCAATATTAATGAGGTTGAGAAATTCAAAGGTTCATTGCTAAAAATCGAAGCCAAGAATCAACAGCCCTTGGAAGAGGGAGAATACTATTACCACGAAATTATTGGCTGCAAGGTCATAACGGAAGAAGGCCAAGAGCTAGGGTTAATTTCCGAGGTGTTGACGCCTGGTGCAAATGACGTTTGGGTTGTGGACTTGCCAAAAGGCAAACAGCTGCTGCTTCCTGTGATCGATGATGTGATCCTGGATGTGGATGTTGCTGCTAAAACAATCCGGATTCATTTGATGGAAGGACTAATGGAATGAGAATCGATGTATTGACCTTGTTTCCGGAAATGTTTGACGGGGTATTTTCGTCGAGCATTTTGGGGAAAGCTCGTGACAAGGGAATTGTTAGTCTAAATACCGTGAATTTTCGTGAGTATTCCAATAACAAACACAATACGGTAGATGATTATCCCTACGGTGGCGGCGGTGGAATGGTCCTCAAGCCAGAACCGATCTTTGCCGCAGTTGAAGCTTTGCCTAAACATCAAGAGGCAGGAGAAGTACCTGCTAAACCGCGCGTCATTCTCATGTGTCCGCAGGGTAAGCCGTTTTCGCAGAAAATTGCCGAAGAACTCTCAAGTGAAGAGCATCTTGTGTTTATTTGCGGTCACTATGAGGGCTACGATGAACGCATTAGGCAGTATCTGGTGACCGATGAGCTGTCCATAGGTGATTATGTATTAACTGGCGGTGAATTGCCTGCTATGGTCGTTATAGACAGCGTAGTGAGGCTTTTGCCAGGTGTGCTTGGCAATGAGATGTCAGCGGTGACCGATTCGTTCTCGACAGGCCTGCTGGAATACCCGCACTATACAAGGCCGGCTAAATTTAGAGAGTGGGAAGTGCCTGAAATGCTTTTATCAGGACATCATGAGAACGTGAAGCGTTGGCGCCGTAAGGAATCCATCCATCGTACGCTTGAGCGCCGTCCTGATTTGCTGGAAGGTAGAGAGCTGACCAAAGAAGAAAAGGTTTGGATCATGGAATGGCAAGAGAAAAACAAGTGAAGTAGCCCCCAAAAACTTCTCTATTGAATTTCTTTTCTGTCTATGATAATATATATTCTGTTGTGAATTTTTCAACAGTTCGAGTCTGGTGGTCCTCTACGCATAACAGCTAAGACATACTATGTAGATAAGCGGAATGAACACCTGTGTGGAAGGAGGGAGTCAACTATGAATCTTATTCAAGAGATTACGAAAGAGCAACTCCGTACGGATATTCCTAATTTCCGTCCAGGAGACACACTTAAAGTACACGTAAAAGTTATCGAGGGTACACGTGAGCGTATTCAGCTGTTCGAAGGTGTTGTTATTAAACGCCACGGCGGTGGAATCAGCGAAACGTTTACAGTTCGTAAAATTTCTTACGGTGTGGGTGTGGAAAGAACTTTCCCATTCCATTCTCCGAAGATTGAGAAGATTGAAGTGGCTCGCCGTGGTAAAGTTCGTCGTGCGAAACTTTATTATCTGCGTGGTCTTCGTGGTAAAGCAGCAAGAATCAAAGAAATTCGATAAGAAAACGGGGGGCTTGTTTAGGCAAGTCTCCTTTTCATTTTTACAGGGCAAACTATATACATAAAACCAAAACTGGAAAAGAGGCAATCAGTGATGGAACAGAATGAGCAAGATCAGCCTAGAGTAAGCTCAGTTACGACCGCGGAAGCTGTATCAGCAAAACCTGTAAAAACAGCAAAAAGCGAAACTTGGGAATGGATTAAAGCATTAGTAATCGCGGGCGTGCTCGTTATTATTATTCGCTGGTTCCTGTTCTCGCCTTTCATTGTCGATGGTGATTCCATGCGTCCGAATTTTTCTACTGGCGAGCGACTCATTGTCAATAAAATTGTCTATGATATTCGCGCACCGAAACGGGGAGAAGTGATCGTTTTCCATGCGCCTGAAGGGAAAGATTACATTAAGCGTGTAATTGCACTCCCAGGTGAAACCGTTAAAGTAACAGGCGATAAAGTGTTTATTAACGGCCAAGAGATTGATCAGCCATTTATCAAGGAAGCCATCGAACAAGCGAATAAAGAAGGACATGCTTATAACACATTGTCAGATTTCCCGGAAACGAAAGTGCCGGATGGGGAGCTTTTTGCAATGGGAGATAATCGTCCGAACTCGAAAGATAGCCGTGCTAAAAGTGTAGGCTTCGTTCCATTCGAAAAAATTGTTGGCCGTGCGGAAGTTATTTTCTGGCCGCTGAACAAAATTAGTTTTATACATTTTTGAGGTGAAATAGAATGACCATTCAATGGTTTCCCGGTCACATGACCAAAGCTCGAAGGCAGATTGAAGATAAGCTAAAGCTGATTGATGTCGTCATTGAGCTCTTGGATGCCCGCGTACCGCTCTCCAGCCGGAACCCGATGGTAGATGAAATTTTGAAGGGCAAACCCCGTTTGGTCCTTTTGAATAAAACCGATTTGGCGGATCCCCAAGTGACAGCGCAATGGGTGAAGTATTTTGCTGAACAAGGACTGCCTGCTTTGCCAATTGATGCAGCTACTGGAACAGCGACCAAAGAAATTTTACCCCGCGTGAAACAGCTTTGGGCAGATAAGATTGAACGTCAACTTAGTAAAGGGATTAATCCTCGTGCTGTAAGGGCGCTCATCGTCGGCATTCCGAACGTTGGGAAGTCAACGCTTATCAATCAGTTGGCGGGTAAAAAAATCGCAGCAACCGGTGATAAACCGGGTGTTACCAAAGGTCAACAGTGGATCAAAGTCGGAACGGAAATGGACTTGCTGGATACGCCAGGTATTTTGTGGCCGAAATTCGAGGATCAATTGGTTGGTCAGCGTCTTGCAGCGACCGGAGCGATTAAAGAAGAATTGCTGCATTTGGATGAAATTGCCCTTTTTGTTGTTCGCTATATGGTTGAACATTATAGTGCCGCTCTTCAAGAGCGATTCGGAGTAACCGACCTTCCGGAGGATATGGAGAATGTGCACGAAGTGGTTAAGGTAATGGAGGCAATCGGTCGGAAGCGCGGAGCCATTGTGAGTGGTGGTAAAGTGGATCTGGATAAAGCATCCTTAATTATCATCCGTGATCTTCGAGCAGGTAAAATGGGGCGTATTTCCTTGGAAAAGCCTCAGTAATACGAGAAATATAAAAAGCCACTTTCGGACCGAGCTGTTAAGGCGGGGCGGAGGTGGTTTTTTGCTGAAAAAAATGGGTATAGCTTGGCGAAGCGGCAATCCCTTATAATGATGAGATGGAAAGGGGCGAAAGCCATTGCTGGAGCACGAAAAAGAAGTATGGGAGCAAGGATTCAGCCTTGTTGCCGGGATTGATGAGGTAGGAAGAGGATGTTTATTCGGAGATGTCGTTGCGGCAGCTGTCATTCTTCCGCAAGGGTATGTATTGGATGGGGTAAATGATTCCAAGAAGCTCTCTGAGAAAAAACGGGAGGCCCTCTATGAACAAATTATGAGCGAAGCTCTAGCAGTAGGGGTTGGCATTGTTGATGTTGATCAAATACAAGCGATAAATATTAAACAAGCAGCTAGATTAGCCATGAAGCAGGCTGTCGAGCAGTTGAGCCAAGTACCGGATTATTTACTTGTGGATGCAGAGAAAGTAGATTTGGAAATTCCACAAACGGCTATTATACATGGAGATGCATTAAGTCAATCTATTGCAGCGGCATCGATTATCGCCAAGGTGACGAGGGATCGGATGTGCGCTGATTGGGATGAGCAATATCCCGAGTACGGACTCGCGGTACATAAGGGTTATGCCACAAAGCACCATAGAGAGATGTTATTGCGCTATGGTCCGACGGCGCTCCACCGTAAATTATTTATACGCAAAGTGATGGCGCAGCTGGAAGAGAAAGAAACGCAGCCGCAGTCTGAACAATTGGAACTGGACTTCATCTGACTTCATCTTATTCAGAAATGGCGAGAAGCAGCCGATAATATACATAAGAGATAGAAAGATTTGAGGTGAACGGGATGAACATAAGTGGATTGATTCGCAGCTTGGTGGGTGATTTAACGGCTTCGGATAGCAAGGTGCTTGAACTAAAAGTAGGACAAGTTGTCAAAGGTGTCGTTCTTCAACTGCTTAGCGATCAAGAAGCATTACTTAATATAAGCGGCGTACAAGTCAGAGCCAAACTGGAAACTCCTCTTAAGCAAGGAGATGTGACTTACCTGCAGGTTCAACCGGAATCAAGCGGCGGACAAATTATGATGAAGCCGTTGACGTCGTCGGATGTACAGATTACAGAAGATTCCCTCGGTGATCTGCTCAAAGCCTTTTCGGTTAAGGATACGGCCGGCAATCGGCAAATGGTTCAGCTCATGCAGCAGGAAGGTGTTCCTGTATCCAAGGAAACGGTAAAAGCTTTTGAAGCTTTGATGAGTAACATTCCTGATGGTGTGAATAAGGAAGAATGGGCGCAAGCTGCTGTACTAGCCCACAAAAAGGGTTTGCCCCTTACACAAGAAACAGTAGGGGCCTTAAGACAGGTTACTTCCGGCCCTCCAGTAGGGAAGGTGCTGGAGCAGCTTGAGCAGCTGGCTGCGAACCTGCTGGAGCAGCAGCCGGAGCATCCCGCAGCCGACACCGCGAAGCAGGTCGTCGCGCTGCTTAGAGAGCTGCGGGCTTCCGCCGCAGCTGTGTGGCCCGCACGGCCGCCGGAGACTCCGGCGGCCCCGGCACCGCCAGCTGCTGCGCAGGCTGGCGCCAGCGGCACGGCGGCTCCCGCAGGGCCGCCGCCGCGTGTCGGCAGCGCGCCTGTGGCCGCTGCCGTAACCGCCCCGCCCGATGCAGTGGGCGGGGAGCCTGTCGCCGCCCCGGCGCAGCCGGCGGCGGAACCGCAGGCCGCCCGCACCGCGAGGGCGGCCATGCCGGAGGCACAGGCGCGAAGCGCTGTGCCTCCGGCTGAAGGCGAACCGCCGGTGGCGGGTTCGCCAGTGCAGGAGCCGCCTGCGAAGCAGAAGGCGGCGGAGCCGTTAGAGGCGCGCAGCAGTGCGCCTCAGGAGCCCGAGGCTGATCCAGAGCCTAACTGGATCAGCAGGATGCTCAAAGCCGTCGGTGTGGAGCATGAGGCTCATCTGGCAGCGAAGCTGGATGAGCGCGGAGAGATCATGCAGCGAGGCCGGCTCCCTAAGGACGATCAGCTGCCGAACCTGATCGCCATGGCTTCTCAGCAGGACGATACGGCCAAGCCCGCAGCTGCTGAGACCTTGAAGAGCTTGCTTTTGCAGCTCACAGCTTCTAGCGATACACCGGCGCCGCTCAGAGAGGCGGCGCAGCAAGCGGTCGGGCAAATCACGGGTCAACAGCTGATGTTGACTGGTGACAAAACCGCCATGTTTGCCCATATGACCTTGTTTGTTCCTTTTATGGATGGAACAGGTCAGCAATCTGCAGCCGTTCATATTCAATCCCACAAAGGGAAACGCGGTGAAGTAGACGCAAGCAACTGTCGCTTATTGTTCGATCTACAAATGAAAGTCATGGGGAATACGTTAGTGGACGTACATGTTGTTAATAAGATCGTCTCATTGACGATTCATAATGATCATCCGGCCTTGGCTCCTATGATGGAGGAGTCCAAGGAAGAAATAACATCAGCGATGAACAAAGCGGGGTACCAGTTTATTTCGTTGAAATGTTCACCCTATCCACAGCCTGTAAGCAACGAGGATGAGGGGAAAGTGAAGGGTGTGACAGATGGTCGGGCAGATCTTCGCTCGCTCTACCTCCCCAAAACGTATAAGGGGGTAGATTTTCGGGCATGACCAAGCAAAAGAATCCAGCGGGAACACCTGAACCTACGCCGATCAAGAAGGCCGTAGCGCTTCGCTACTCCCCTGAAGCGCAGAAGGCTCCAACCCTGATTGCCAAAGGTAAAGGCCATGTGGCTGAAGCTATTTTACAAAAGGCCAAGGATAACGGGATTCCTGTTCAAGAAGATTCTTCCTTAGTCGAAGTATTATCCAAGCTGGACCTGGATCAGGAAATTCCTCCTGAGCTCTATCAGTTGGTGGCTGAAGTGCTAAGCTTTATCTATCGATCGGATAACCGGATGCGAACCCAGAGGGACAGATAATGAAAGAACCAGGGAAAGATAACAGGAAGCAGCTTGGCAAGCTTGGCGAAGATGCGGCGGAGGCATTGTTGATCAGCAAGGATTATCGGATTCTGGAGCGGAACTGGCGCTGTCGTACGGGAGAACTGGATATCGTTGCTGAACAAGCAGGTACGCTCGTATTTATTGAGGTCAGAACAAGACGGTCTACCGGCCGCTTTGGAACCGCCAAAGAATCCGTTGATGTCCGTAAGCAAATGAAAGTGAAAGAAACGGCGCAATTTTACTTGCATCGCTTTCAAAAATATGAGAACTCCATTCGCTTTGATGTCATTGCCGTTGAAATATCCTTGGATGGGGCAACGACTCAAATTGAACATATTCAAGGAGCCTTTTGAGCCTGATTCGTAGATAAAACGAACGGGCTCAAAAGGCTCTTATTTGTGTCATCCTTCTTGCTCTTTTTGCTGCTTATCGAGATTCCGGTATTGAATGGCCTCAGCCAAGTGATGAGACAGAATGCGATCACTTTCCTCTAAGTCTGCAATCGTTAAAGCTAATCGAAGAATGCGGTCATGGGCTCTAGCGCTTAGTCCAAGAGCCTCAAAGGATGCGCTCAGCAGCTGTTCTCCTTCGGCCGTCAGCTGGCAAATTTGTCTCATTCGAGTACCGCTTAATTCATTATTATGCTGAATGCCGGTGCCTGCATAGCGCTTTTGCTGTCGCTGATGGGCAATTAAAACTTTCTCCAACATTTCCGAGGATGATAAAGGATTATTGATTGTGTGCTCTTTTAACTGAGCATAACTCGGTTTAGGCACCTCCACATGGAGATCGATGCGATCAAGGAGAGGACCGGATATTTTGGAACGGTACTGAACGATTTTTGCGTGCGAGCAAATACAGGCATTTGCTTCATTTTCTGCTCCGTAATAGCCGCAGGGGCAAGGATTCATGGCAGCAGCTAAAATAAACTGCGAAGGAAATGTATAAACCGCTCGTGCTCTAGCGATTGTAACAGAGCGCTCCTCCAGTGGCTGTCTAAGAACTTCGAGTGCATTTCGTGTAAACTCCGGCAGCTCGTCCAGAAACAGGATTCCACGGTGAGCTAAACTGACTTCGCCTGGTTTCGGTATCGTTCCACCTCCAACCAGCCCTGCGGCCGATATGGTGTGGTGCGGAGCTCGAAATGATCGAGTGCGCATTAGCGAGGAGCGATCTATGAGCTTGCCAGAGGCGCTGTAGATTTTGGTAACTTCCAGTGCTTCGTGATCCGACATTGGGGGTAAAATGGAAGGCATGCGCTTTACCAACATGGTTTTTCCGGTTCCGGGAGGGCCGATTAATAAAATATTATGCATGCCTGCAGCAGCTATCATGATCGCTCGTTTGACTTGGTGCTGCCCGTTGACATCGGCATAATCTTCGATATCCTGTTGAGTTATTGAGGAAAATGTCGAAAATCCATTCTGACTGCTCGTATGACTATTTAATAGATACTCGTGATGAGATTGTCGATTCCAATTTCTAAAATCAGAGAGATTGGTTATCCCGCAAACTTCCATGCTGTCAATTAGTGCGGCTTCAGAGGCATTGGAGAGAGGGACACAGACTCGGTTGATGCCTAACTTTTTTGCTGCATGCGTCATAGATAACACGCCGGGAACAGGCCGAAGTGATCCGTCCAATGCTAATTCGCCTAAGAATAAGGTCTTGTGTAAAAATTCACTGCTAACCTGACCTGTCGTTAGTAAAATAGCAACCGCAATCGCCAAATCGAAAGAGGAGCCCTCTTTGCGCAAGTCTGCTGGTGCTAGATTCACCGTGATTCGATCCATAGGAAACGTATATCCGCAATTTTTGATAGACGTACGAACTCTCTCCACAGATTCACGTATGGCGGAATCCGGAAGTCCCACTAAGTTCATTTGAGGTAAACCGCTTGAGATATCAACCTCTACTTCGATTGTTTTTCCTTCAATTCCTTGCAAACAAGCGCTCCAGACTTTGCCGTACATACAATAAACACCTTCCTCTCCTTAGTAGAGCAGCAGGTTCAGCTACTGTTCATGAGGATAAAAGGTGCTTCCTTATTGATCCGTTTTATTTCCTCTATTGTATAGAAAATGGAAAATTTACGCAATCCATAAATGGTTTTTTTACGTTTTAAATAATGTCTATATGCACATACTGGAAGATGAGGTGATGATATGCAGGAGAAGCCGTATTTTTGTCCAAACTGCCGTTCTAATCGTATTAAATTCAGTGTAATTACCAGCTATGCGCAGCCGTTTCTGAAAGATGCACTATCCGGCAATATAACGGAATTCAATGACCCTGATGCGATTCCTGAGGAAGAACCGATGATTCAATGTCTAGTTTGCAGCTTTACTGGAAATGAGATGAGATTTATTAAACAAGCGGAGCGCGAACCGCGAATGAATACTCCTACAACGCCGCATTATTGACAAATAAAGAGGTAGACGTATTTTTCAAGTGAAAAATACGTCTTTTTTATGAACATTTTTGTCATTTAAACACAGATGTGGGCGTTTGATGGTCGTAAGTGATAGGGAAAGTTTTTCAGCGTGAAAGGAAAATTTGAATGGATTAACGAAAAAAATAAGGAAACTGTCGAAAATTAGTGATACAATGGTTAGGGCTTGTGAAGAAGTGTGATACTAATTCCGGCAGCAAGATTTATTTCGTGCACAACACACATAGGAAATTACACTTTTTCCCCTGTATAGCACGTATAGAAAGTCCATACTGATAGGAGGATTTTAGGAAATGAATATCCATGAGTACCAAGGCAAAGAAGTCCTGAGACAGTACGGAGTCAGCGTTCCTAACGGGAAAGTTGCTTTCACCGTAGATGAAGCTGTTGCAGCTGCAAAAGAACTCGGAACATCCGTCGTCGTAGTTAAGGCGCAAATTCATGCCGGAGGTCGCGGTAAAGCAGGCGGCGTTAAGGTAGCTAGAAACCTCGACGAAGTTCGTACATATGCTAGCGAAATTCTTGGCAAAGTGCTTGTCACTCACCAAACAGGTCCTGAAGGTAAAGAAGTTAAACGCCTTTTGATCGAAGAAGGTTGTGACATTAAAAAAGAATATTATGTTGGTGTTGTTGTTGACCGTGCGACAGGTAGCGTCGTTATGATGGCTTCTGAAGAAGGCGGTACGGAAATTGAGGAGGTTGCTGAGCATTCTCCGGAGAAAATTTTCAAAGAAGTTGTAGATCCTGCGATCGGTCTTCAATCTTTCCAAGCTCGTAGACTTGCTTACTCGATCAACATTCCTAACGAGCTTGTTAACAAAGCGGTTAAATTCATGCTTGCGCTTTACAAAGCGTTCGTAGAAAAAGACTGCTCCATCGCTGAAATTAACCCATTGGTTGTTACAGGTTCCGGCGACGTTATGGCTCTTGACGCTAAATTGAACTTTGATTCTAACGCTCTTTTCCGTCACAAAGATATCGTTGAACTTCGCGATCTTGAAGAGGAAGATGCGAAAGAAATTCAAGCTTCCAAATATGATTTGAGCTACATTGCTCTTGACGGTAATATCGGTTGTATGGTTAACGGCGCAGGACTTGCGATGGCTACTATGGACATCATCAAGCACTACGGCGGAGACCCTGCTAACTTCCTTGACGTAGGGGGCGGTGCTACGAAAGAGAAAGTTACAGAAGCATTCAAAATCATTTTGTCCGATGAGCAAGTTAAAGGGATTTTCGTTAACATCTTCGGCGGAATCATGCGTTGTGACGTAATTGCTGATGGCGTTGTTGCTGCAGCTAGAGAACTAGGTCTATCCCGTCCGCTTGTTGTTCGTCTTGAAGGAACAAATGTGGAACTTGGTAAAAAGATTCTTAACGAATCCGGCTTGAACATTGTTGCTGCTGACTCCATGGCAGACGGCGCTCAAAAAATCGTTGCACTTGTGAAATAAATTAAACCCGTGCGGTTTTAAATAATATAGGGGATGTGAACAAAAGATCATGAGTATTTTGGTCAATAAACATACAAAAGTCATTACTCAAGGGATTACCGGCGCTACGGGTTTGTTTCATACCAAAGGCGGTCTTGAATACGGCACACAAATGGTTGGTGGCGTAACCCCAGGTAAAGGCGGAACAAAAGTAGACATCACACTGGAAAACGGTGAGCTTGTTCAACTTCCGGTTTTTAACACAGTTATCGAAGCTAAAAATGCAACTGGTGCAACAGCATCCGTTATTTATGTACCACCTGCTTTTGCAGCAGAGTCCATTATTGAAGCGGTTGACGCTGATCTTGATCTCGTTATCTGTATCACAGAAGGTATTCCGGTACTTGACATGGTTAACGTGAAACGTTACATGGAAGGCAAGAGAACCGTTCTAATCGGACCAAACTGCCCAGGCGTTATCACGCCAGGCGAGTGCAAAATCGGTATTATGCCAGGTTACATCCATACACCAGGTCACGTAGGTGTTGTTTCCCGTTCCGGAACACTAACTTACGAAGCGGTTCACCAATTGACAACTCGCGGTATTGGACAATCCTCCGCTGTTGGTATCGGTGGAGACCCTGTTAAAGGTTCCGAGTTTATCGATATCCTCAAACGTTTCAATGAAGATCCGGACACTTATGCTGTCATCATGATCGGTGAGATCGGTGGAACAGCAGAAGAAGAAGCGGCTGAGTGGGTTGCTGCCAACATGACGAAACCGGTAGTTGGTTTCATCGGCGGTAAAACTGCGCCTCCAGGAAAACGTATGGGCCATGCCGGTGCGATTATTTCCGGTGGTAAAGGTACCGCAGCTGAGAAAGTTGCAACGATGGAAAGATGCGGAATCCGCGTAGCGGCTACGCCATCTGAAATGGGTTCAACGCTTGTTAGCGTACTTGAAGAAAAAGGTATGCTTGACAAAGTTATCACAAAAAAATAGTCTCGCCTTTTTGAAGGTAAGCAACCTTCCAACTCCCTTAAACAGGGATTTGGAAGGTTTTTTGTTTTTCTAGCTTTGCAAAGATTTGTCATTCGAGTAAGGAGTGTATATACTAATGGATAATCGAATCATTTTATTTGGCCTTCATGAACTTGAAGGGGTCGGCTGGAAAACCATGCTTCAGCTCGTTAACCGGTTTCCAGACCTGCAAGTTTTATTTGAGCTCTCCGCAGCGGAAATCTCGGCTCAAGGTATTCGTGCTTCCGTAGCTGAGCGAATTTCCTCCCGATTTACTCATGCTTTCATTGAGGAAAGACTTCAATTATATATGAAGCAATCCATTCAGATTCTAACGATTTTGGATGAGGAGTACCCTCAGATATTGAAAGAAATTGCGCAGCCCCCTTGGGTTTTATATGTGAAAGGCAAATCAGCCATACTGAATGGGCGACTCCTGGGAATGGTTGGAACCCGTACGCCAACGCCTTATGGGAAAAAGATTGCAGAGGAATGGGCAGCAGCGCTTTCACGTGCTGGATTCGGTATTGTTAGCGGGCTGGCAAGAGGAATTGACAGCAAAGCTCATATCGGCGCCTTACAAGGAAAGTCAAAGACGGTAGCTGTTCTTGGTTGCGCTATCAATCAGATTTATCCGCGTGAGAATGCTTTATTATTTCGAAATATTGAGCAAGAAGGAGTTATCATTTCTGAATACCCGATTGGTACAGGGATGAAGCCTGGTATGTTTCCGCAGCGGAACCGCATTATTGCGGGATTGTCATTAGGCATTACGGTCGTTGAGGCAGCTGAAGACAGCGGATCGCTGATAACGGTAGAGTTTGCTCTCGATGAGTCACGGGATGTGTTCGCTATTCCAGGACCCATTCACTCGCGTGTAAGCAGCGGCGTTCATAGGCTTTTAAAGGATGGCGCGAAATTAGTTACACGTGTGGAAGAGATTGTAGACGACTACAACTATATGATAAGTTCAGATGAAAAACGTGCTCTAAATAAGCCGTTGACATTATTTTCACTTTCGGAAGAGGAAGGCGAAATTTTCCGTAAGTTGTCGAATGAACCCATTTCAATTGATGCCCTCATGGAGGACGGACAATTTACGTTTGGACATTTGCATGCAGTTCTGTTATCTTTACTATTGAAAAAGGCGATTAAACAGCTTCCAGGTTCTACCTACATCCAAGCATAGGCTATTCAAGAAGTTTTTCTTCTCGCCAATAGACTTAACCTTGAAATTAAGAGGGGAGGAAGGACGATCATGGCAGATTCATTAGTCATTGTTGAGTCACCAGCTAAAGCCAAAACCATCGGCAAGTATTTAGGCAGCAAATTTATCGTAAAAGCCTCGATGGGTCATATTCGCGACCTTCCGAAAAGCCAAATTGGCGTAGAAGTAGATCGTAACTTTGAGCCTAAATACATAACTATCCGTGGTAAAGGTTCTATATTAAAAGAATTAAAAGATGCTAGTAAAAAAGTGAAAAAAATATATCTGGCGGCTGACCCGGATCGTGAGGGTGAAGCGATTGCCTGGCATTTAGCGCATTATTTGGATGTTGGTTCAGATGAGCTATGCCGTGTTGTATTTAATGAGATTACGAAGGATGCTGTGAAGGACGCATTCAAAACACCTCGCCGCATCAATCAGGATCTTGTTAATGCTCAACAGGCTAGACGGATATTGGATCGACTTGTAGGTTATAAAATCAGCCCTTTACTTTGGAAAAAAGTGAAGAAAGGTTTATCGGCGGGCCGTGTACAGTCCGTCGCGGTTAAACTGATTCAAGATCGTGAGAATGAGATCAAAGCTTTTGAGCCTGAAGAGTACTGGTCCATTACAGCACTGTTGGATGCGGGAAAAGCGGGATTCGAAGCGAAGTACCACAGCATGAACGGCGAGAAAAAGGAACTGCATTCGCAAGAGGATGTTAACGAAGTTTTGGCCGCAATGGGCAATGGGAAGTTTACCGTGAAAGAAGTGAAAGAGAAAGAGCGCGGGCGTAACCCGTCTCCACCTTTCATTACGAGCTCCATGCAGCAAGAAGCAGCGCGTAAATTGAACTTCCGGGCGTCCAAGACGATGTCTGTTGCGCAGCAGTTATATGAAGGAATAGACTTGGGAAAAGAAGGTACGGTTGGTTTAATCACGTACATGCGTACGGATTCAACACGGATTTCACCTGTTGCCCAGGAAGAAGCCAGAGAGTTTATTATAACGAAATATGGTGCAGCATTTTATCCGGAAACACCTCGTGTGTACACGAAAAAGAATGCAAATGCACAAGACGCGCATGAAGGAATCAGGCCTACCTCCGTGCTTCGCGAACCCGAACAATTGAAAGAATTCCTCAGCAGAGACCAATATCGGCTTTACAAACTCGTATGGGATCGTTTTGTTGCCAGTCAAATGTCATCCGCCATCTTGGATACGATGACCATCGATTTGACCGCAGGTGACACGGTATTCCGGGCGAATGGCTCCAAAATGAAGTTTGCGGGCTTTATGAAGGTTTATGTTGAAAGCAATGATGATGGAACGACGGAAGAGGACAAATTGCTTCCACCATTATCGAAAGGCGATGTTTTGGAAAAACAAAGCATTGACCCCAAACAACACTTTACTCAACCGCCTCCACGGTATACGGAAGCCCGTTTAGTGAGAGCTCTCGAGGAAATGGGCATCGGCCGACCAAGTACGTATGCACCGACGCTGGAGACGATTCAGAAGCGCGGTTACGTTGCGATCGAGGAGAAAAAATTCGTTCCTACCGAGTTGGGCGAGCTTGTTATTCAATTGATGCAAGAATTTTTCCCTGAAATTCTCGATATTGAGTTCACAGCCCATATGGAAGAGGAACTTGATTTTGTAGAAGAAGGCAAAGAGGATTGGGTAAGAGTCCTGGATACTTTCTATACGTCCTTTGAGAAACGGCTTGAATTTGCCGAAGAAGAAATGAAGGAAATTGAAATTCAGGATGAAGTATCTGACGAAATTTGCGAAAAATGCGGCAGACACCTTGTTTATAAAATGGGACGCTTCGGCAAGTTCCTCGCATGTTCAGGATTCCCGGAATGCCGGAATACGAAGCCGATCATCAAAGATATCGGTGTCACATGCCCAAGCTGCCATGCAGGCAAGATTGTAGAGCGCAGAAGTAAGAAGGGCAGAGTGTTCTACGGCTGTGATCAATATCCTACTTGTGATTTTGTCTCATGGGATAAGCCGGTTAACAAGCCTTGTCCGGTTTGCAGCTCGATGATGATCGAGAAAAGAAGTAAGAACGGCCTCAGCATTCAATGTACGAATTGCGACCATAAAGAAGAAGTAAACGAAGATCAGAACGAAGATATGAAAGATTAGAGGTGTCCGATTTTGCCAGAATACCCAAGAGTAACAGTCATCGGTGCAGGACTCGCTGGAAGTGAAGCAGCTTGGCAGATTGCACGTCAAGGTGTGCCTGTTACTTTATACGAAATGCGTAATGTCCGTAAAACACCAGCTCACATTACAGATCAATTCGCGGAACTGGTGTGCAGCAATTCCCTTAGATCCAATGGCTTGACGAATGCAGTTGGCGTACTGAAAGAAGAGATGAGAAGAATGGATTCTTTGATTCTCTCCTGCGCTGACCAGCACGCCGTACCGGCAGGTGGAGCCTTAGCCGTTGACCGTGATGGGTTCTCCCAAGCCGTTACCCAAACGCTGCGGAACCATCCGCTCATTGAAGTCATCAACGAGGAAGTGCAGGTTTTGCCTGAAGGCATCACTGTGGTAGCCTCCGGCCCGTTAACTTCCCCTGATTTGTCTGCCCAACTGAAAGAGCTAATGGGTGAGGAATACTTATACTTCTACGATGCGGCAGCACCGATTGTAGAGAAAGATTCCATTGATATGAATAAAGTTTACCTGGCTTCTCGTTACGACAAAGGTGAGGCTGCTTATCTCAATTGCCCGATGACGGAAGAGGAATTTAACGTTTTCTATGAAGCCTTAATTACGGCTGAGGTAGCTGAACTTAAGGAATTTGAAAAAGAGATCTACTTCGAAGGATGTATGCCTTTAGAGGTCATGGCTAAGCGTGGTAAACAGACGGTGTTATTCGGGCCAATGAAGCCGGTAGGATTGATTAACCCGCACACCGGAAAACTGCCGCACGCCGTCGTACAGCTTCGTCAAGATAACGCCGCGGGAACCTTGTACAATTTGGTTGGTTTCCAAACCCATTTGAAATGGGGCGAGCAAAAACGTGTTCTCTCTTTGATTCCTGGTTTGGAAGAAGCGGAATTCGTCCGTTATGGCGTGATGCATCGTAACACATTTATTAATTCGCCGAAGCTTCTTGAACCGACGTATCAATACAAGCGTCGTGAGAATCTGTTTTTTGCAGGACAAATGACAGGTGTTGAAGGTTATGTGGAATCTGCTGCATCCGGTTTAATCGCTGGACTTAATGCCGGTCGATTGGCAAAAGGACAATCATGCTTGGTGCTCCCGGAGGAAACAACATTAGGCAGCATGGCTCATTACATTACGACAGCTGACTTTAAACATTTTCAACCGATGAATGCGAATTTCGGATTGCTCCCACAACTTCCGGAGCGGATTCGGAATAAAAAAGAAAAATACGAGAAACTGGCTAATCGTGCAATAGAGAGTATTCAGAATTTTTCGAAAACAATTGCTGAATAGGTTGTAATCACACTATTCACTGTGTTACTATAATTATGTTTTGAATTATTATTCATTCGTTTTCTCATACATTTACCTCTAGATGCGGTCTTAATTGTGAAATTGACCTCGCTAGAGGTTTATCTCTTTTTATTAGGTCGAAACCAAGTCAAGATTTTGTTTTCCGGTGTAAGATTCCATTGGAGGAGTGAGAAGAGATGGATGCCAGTCAGGCGCAATTCCATGCGACAACTATTTTTGCCATTCGTCATCAAGGTAAAGGTGCAATAGCCGGAGATGGCCAGGTTACATTTGGCAACAGTATGATTATGAAGAGCAGTGCCAAAAAGGTGAGGCGTTTACATAGAGGGAAAGTGATCGCAGGTTTTGCAGGATCAGTAGCTGATGCGATTACCCTTTTTGAAAAGTTTGAAGGCAAGCTCGAAGAACACCATGGTAATTTACAACGTGCTGCAGTCGAACTCACGAAGGATTGGCGGCAAGACCGCGTATTACGTCGATTAGAAGCAATGATGATTGTTATGGATGCTACGGGTTTATTGCTTCTCTCAGGCAATGGGGAGATTATTGAACCGGATGATGGCATTCTGGCGATTGGTTCTGGCGGCAGTTTCGCATTGGCGGCGGGTAGAGCATTACATCGTCATGCACCATCGCTAAGTGCCAAAGAGATTGCCCATGCTGCTCTTACAACAGCTGCTGAAATTTGCGTGTTCACGAATCATAATATTATTGTCGAAGAAATCGAGTAAATCAGAATTGATTACGCACTTTTTTAGGAGGGTACCCGAATGGCAAACAGCTCCCTAACACCTAAACAAATTGTACAGGAATTAGATCGATACATTGTAGGTCAGAAGAAAGCGAAAAAATCGGTTGCTATTGCTTTGCGGAATCGTTATCGGAGAAATCTGGTGGATGAAGCCATGCGGGATGAGATTGTTCCCAAAAACATTCTGATGATTGGACCAACAGGCGTAGGTAAGACTGAGATTGCACGCAGACTGGCAAAATTGGTTGGAGCCCCTTTTATTAAAGTGGAGGCAACCAAATTCACAGAGGTAGGTTACGTTGGCCGTGACGTCGAATCGATGGTAAGGGATTTAATTGAAACCTCTATTCGTATGGTTAAATCCGAACGCATGGAAGCAGTCAAAGACCGCGCAGAGAAATTAGCCAATGAGCGAATTGTTTCTTTGCTGGCTCCAAGTCCATCACGCACCAAATCGCAGCGAAATCCGTTTGAAATGTTGTTTGGGGGCCAAAATCAACCCGAGCAGGAAGAGAGTGCGCCGGATCCAAATCTTTCGTCAAAAAGGGCTCAAATCGCCGAACAATTGACTAGTGGTAAATTAGAAAACGAGATCGTCGAGATCGAGGTCGAAGATTCATCGCCTTCCATGCTGGATATGTTGGCAGGGCAAGGAAACGAGCAAGCCGGCATGAATATGCAGGAGATGTTTGGCAGCTTGATGCCGAAAAAGATGAAGAAACGTAAGCTTCCCGTGAAAGAAGCAAGAAAAGTTCTGACGCAAGAGGAAGCACAGAAATTGATTGACATGGACGATGTTATTCAAGAATCCATTCACCGCGCTGAGCAGTCAGGCATCATTTTTATTGATGAAATCGACAAAGTAGCAAGCAGCTCCCGCGGCGGAAATGGTCCGGATATTTCACGCGAAGGCGTACAGCGAGACATCCTCCCGATCGTTGAAGGTTCTACCGTTGTAACCAAATATGGACCTGTGAAAACCGATTATGTTTTATTTATTGGTGCTGGAGCTTTCCATATTGCAAAACCTTCGGATTTAATTCCAGAGCTTCAAGGGCGTTTTCCGATTCGAGTAGAACTGAGTGATTTAACGCTTGAAGATTTTGTTTCTATTTTGCAGGAGCCCAAAAATGCGCTGACGAAACAGTACACGGCATTGTTGCAAACAGAAGGAATAACCGTTGAATTTGCTGAGGAAGCTATTCATGAAATTGCTCGAATTGCGGTCGAGGTCAATCAGAACACGGAAAATATCGGAGCACGTCGTTTGCATACAATTTTGGAAAAATTACTTGAGGATCTTTCCTTTGAAGCCCCTGAGCTTACATTGGAATCTTTCATCATCAATCCGGAATATGTGCGCGAAAAACTGAGCGGTATTGTTCAGAATAGAGATTTGAGTCAATACATTTTATAATGAGCGATTGCAGGGTTACGTAAGTAGGAGGCAGTTACATGAGTTTATTAAACAAAACAAGAAGGCTAAATCGATTGCTGCAAAAGGAAGCAGGGAATGCGGTTAGCTTTATGGATATGGCTGAAGTTCTTCGTGATATTGTTATTGCGAATATCTATGTCGTCAGTCGTAAAGGGAAGATTCTAGGTTATGCTACGACCAATGATCCTGTTTCATCTGAAATGAATCAGGCGATTTTGCTTGAACGCAGATTTCCGTCTGAATCCAATAATCTTCTATTGAAGATAGAGGAAACGACGTCGACGTCGGAACCGAGCAGCCCCTATTATTACTATACAGAACAAATGAAAGACATGTTTCCTTACACACATACGACGCTAGTCCCTATTATCGGTGGTGGTGACCGGTTAGGGACATTAATCTTAAGTCGTAATGAAAGCCTGTTTATTGATGATGACTTAATATTAGCTGAATATGGTTCGACAGTAATCGCTATGGAGATCTTGAGAGAAAGAGCGGAAGAGATCGAAGAAGAAGCAAGAAGTAAAGCTGTCGTTCAAGTGGCAATAGGCTCTTTATCCTTTAGCGAAATGGAAGCTGTAGAGCATATTTTCGAGGAATTGGATGGCAAAGAAGGGCTATTGGTCGCGAGTAAAATTGCTGATCGCGTTGGGATTACGCGTTCTGTAATCGTGAATGCACTTCGTAAGCTGGAGAGTGCCGGAGTTATAGAGACACGTTCGCTTGGTATGAAGGGCACTTATATCCGAATTTTAAATGAACAATTAATACAAAGCATCGAACAGATAAAAACGAAACTATAGCTTGGCAAGATTGAAAAGCCCTGTCTGCTAAAAAAGATAGGGCTTTTTTCTTATTGTAACTTAAGCGAATATCTTAGATGATTAGGAAGGTAATGAACTTACAAAATTCTACAACAGGAAACTTTTTCTATTTATTTTGTGAGAATAATGTCGAAATAAGAAGGAATACATACTTTCTATGTGGAAGTATAGTGTCGAATACTCTATTGAAAGGGGGTAACGTGCATGTCTTTGTTGGACAAACCCAGTTGGAACTTGATGGAGCGTTCGCTTGATGCTTCGACTCTCAGACAAAAAGTGGTAGCGAACAACGTTGCCAATGTGGACACACCTTACTTTAAGCGTTCAGACGTATTGTTTGAAGAGTTATTGCAAGGTGAAATGAATTCATCAACGCCCTCTATAGAAGGTTATCGGACAAACCCTAAGCATTTCTTTATAGGCAAATCGACAAATTTACCGAATTCAGAAATTAAAACCGATGAATCGACAGCGATTAACAACAACTTGAACAATGTCGATATGGACTATGAGATGTCTTTAATGGCTAAAAACCAACTGAAATACAATACAATGATTCAGCAAATGAACAGTGAGTTTAAAAAAATGCGCACAGTATTAGGGGGGAAGTAATAACAAATGAGGCTTACTAACGGTTTTGACATCAGCTCATCAGCACTGACAGCGCAACGTTTAAGAATGGATGTCGTCTCATCGAATATTGCTAATGCGGATACAACACGTGCCAAGTTTGTAGACGGGAAATGGGTACCCTACACGAGGAAGTTAGTTGCATTTGAAACAAAATCACAACCGAGTTTCGCACAGTCTTTGCAATCGGCTATGGCTGATGGAACAGGCGAAGGAGTACGAGTTAACAAAATCTTCGAGGATCAGTCGCCGCTCAAACAAGTTTATAACCCTTCACATCCTGATGCAGATGCAAATGGATTTGTTTACATGCCCAATGTTGATGTGCTTAAAGAGATGGTTGATATGATTTCAGCGACAAGATCTTATGAAGCTAACGTTACCGCGCTTAATGCAAGTAAATCCATGATTACAAAGGCATTAGAGATCGGTAGATAATTAATCGGGAGGTTGCAGCATGATTGACAAAATTAGCTATAGTCCAATAAATATCATGAGCTCGGTTCAACCCAAAGACAACTCCGGTGAAGGTGCTGCTGACCTGGGCAAACAATTCGGCTCCTTTCTGAATGAAGCGATGACGAATTTAAATGCCCAACAACAACAAGTTGATCAGTTGAATCAAAGTTTCATTAAAGGAGAGCTTTCAGACGTTCATCAGCTCACGATTGCATCCGAAAAAGCATCATTAGGTCTGGAACTTACGGTGCAAGTTAGAAATAAAGTCCTTGAAGCTTACCAAGAAATGATGAGAATGCAGCTGTAATTAACCAAATGCTGCTAAAACTTTGGTTCGATGGGGTGACGGAGTGAACGAGAATCTCCTCCAGTACTGGGAAAAAGTAAAACAGTATTGGAATCGATATAGTAGAACAACAAAAATAACATTTATCGCAACAGTTGCCCTTTTGATTCTTACGGCTGCAATTATCAGTGTTAATTTATCTAAGACGGAATATTCCTTAGCATTTACCGAACTTCAGCCAAGCGACGCGGCTGCGATCAAAGGTTACCTGGATACAGCTAAAATTCCATACAAACTTAGTGCTGATGGTAAAAGCATCGAAGTACCTACAAATGAAGTAGCGAATGTGAAACTCGGTGTAGAGTCACAAGGTTTGAACAAAAATGGTTCCCTAGGATTCGGTGCTTTTAGCAACAGTAGTTCATTTGGTATCACAGATAACGAGTTTAAAGTGAAATACTTAAATGCGATTCAAGGCGAGTTGCAGCAGCTTATTAACTCGAATCAAGCCATATCCGGTTCGAAGGTTCTTATTTCACTTCCTGAGGATGGTCCCTTCTTGCAACAGCAGGAAGAAAAAGCAACAGCATCCGTTGTTCTTCAAATGAAACAAGGTTACACACTGGATCAAGGTAAAATTGATACAATCTATAACTTGGTTTCACACAGTATCAAAAATCTTCCTGTTGAGAATATCACGATCTCAGATCAGTATGGACAAAGTTTAGTTTCTTCCAAATTAGGTGGACAGTCCTCCTCGAGCTTAGTTACAAGCCAGTCGGATATTAACGATAAGTTTCAAAAAGATTTGCAGAAAAATATTATGAACATGCTCGGAACGATGTTTGGCCGCGACAAAGTAAATGTGAGTGTTTTCTCTACCATGAACTTTGATCAAAAGAAGAGTAAGGAACAGCTCGTCTCCGCGCCAAATCAAGTAGATCAAAAAGGACTGGAAATTTCCCTGCAAGAAGCATCCGAGTCTTATCAAAATAACGGGGCAGATACAGGCGGTGTTCCTGGTACTGGTACGACGGATGTGCCCGGTTACCCAGGATCATCAAATTCCGGTAAATCGAATACCGAGAAAAACAGTAAGACAGTAAACTACGAAGTGAATCGGATTACGAATGACATTGTGGCAACACCGTATGTGGTAAAAGATTTAAGCATTAATGTCGGAATCGAACCACCGGTTAAAGACGATCCGACTTCTTTGACTGCAGAGACGAAAACTGCTGTGCAAACCGCTTTGGTAAATATTGTGAGGACCGCACTGGCAGATAATAAGGTTACATATACTGACGATGAATTGCAGAAAAAAGTTACAGTTCTTGCTCATACTTTTGCACGGCCAGCAGATACATTTGCTTCAAAAACAACAACGTACTTAACTTATGCTGGATTGGCTCTAGCAGCACTAGCGATTGGTGCGATTGCTGGATTTGCAATTAGAAAACGTAGAAAAGCTGCACGACAATTAATGGAACAAGATCTGAACATTGCAGCAAATAAAGCGGAACTTCCGACGATTGATATTGAAAATGTAACTAATGACAATCAAGTGCGCAAGCAGTTAGAAACTCTTGCGAAAAAGCGACCAGAAGACTTTGTCAATCTGCTTCGGACTTGGTTAGTAGACGAATAGAGGTGCACTTGTATGGCCAAAGCTGCTGTAAACGGGTTAACCGGACGACAAAAGGCAGCCATTCTTTTGATCAGTTTAGGCCCTGAGGTGTCTGCTCAAATATTTAAACATTTACGAGAAGAAGAGATTGAGCAGTTAACACTGGAGATTGCAAATGTAAGGAAAGTAGATTCTTTCGAAAAAGAAGCGATTCTCTCTGAATTTCATCAGATCTGTCTTGCACAAGAATTTATTTCACAAGGCGGTATTGCTTACGCTAAGGATATCTTGGAGAAAGCGCTTGGTTCTCAAAAAGCACTTGATATCATTAATCGTCTGACAGCTACATTGCAGGTGAGACCTTTTGACTTTGCCAGAAAAGCGGATCCTGCTCAAATTCTTAACTTTATTCAAAATGAAAATTCGCAAACCATTGCGTTAGTCTTGTCCTATTTACAGGCGGATCAAGCGTCTATCATCTTGTCTTCGTTGCCGCAAGAAAAACAAGCCGATGTTGCAAAACGTATTGCCTTGATGGACAGCACTTCTCCTGAAGTGATCAGTCAGGTAGAACGTGTATTGGAACAAAAACTTTCGTCAACTGTTACGCAGGATTACACAAATGCTGGAGGCATTGCGTCTATCGTTCAAATTTTGAATGGGGTTGACAGGGGGACGGAGCGTACCATCCTTGATTCACTGGAAATTCAAGATCCTGAATTAGCTGAAGAGATCAAGAAACGGATGTTTGTCTTCGAAGATATCGTTAATATTGATAATCGCTCTATACAGCGAATTATTCGTGATATTGAGAATGCTGATTTACAACTGGCACTCAAAGTTGCGAGTGAAGAAGTGCGTGATGTTCTATTCAAAAATATGTCCAAACGGATGGCAGAGACATTCAAGGAAGAAATGGAATTTATGGGTCCTGTTCGTTTGCGTGACGTTGAAGAAGCTCAAACGAGAATTGTTGCTACAATCCGCCGCCTAGAGGAATCGGGTGAAATCATCATTGCACGTGGTGGAGGAGACGATATTATTGTCTAATATCATTAAATCATTTGCTTATTATGCTGTAGATGATAAGAAATTGGTTGAAACGATCTCACCATTTCACTTGAATGGAGATCTTGATGCGAGTGATCAGCTAACTCCCGAACAACAGCAGGAAATAACGGAAGCGACGAATTTGAAAGATCAAATTCTTCAAGATGCTGAAGCTTTTGCCAATGAGCAGATTCATCAGGCTATGCAGGAATGTACGACTCTTCGTGAACAAACGCAGGAAGAAATTAATGCTTGGTGGCAAACACGCCGTGCAGAAGATGAAGAGCATGTCGCTCAATCCAGGCAGGCTGGTTTTGAAGAAGGCTACCAACAAGGAATTGCTCAAGCTGAAGATGCGCTTAGACAGGAATACAGTGAAATGCTAACGGAAGCTCAAGGTATTCTGGAGCAATCCTACAAACTTAAGCAGCAGATCATTCAGGAATCTGAGCCATTCTTAATCGAATTAAGCACATCCATAGCTGAGAAAATCATAGGCAAACAGTTAACCTTAAATCCAGAATGGGTTATTGAGTTGATTCAAACCGTTCTGTCGCGCAGACGCGAAAAAGGGATCATTGCTTTATGCGTATCTCCATCACAATTCGCTTACATTCAAGATGCGCGTGAGGAGCTGCTAACTTCTATTGATTCACAGGCTGAATTGCAAATCATTCCTGATTCCACGGTGCAAGATCGTGGATGTGTGATTCGCTCTTCATTTGGAAGTATTGATGCTCGCATCGATACGCAGCTGAAAGAAATAAAATCAGCTCTGCAACAGTTGGCCACTCAAAGTGAGGGTACAGGATCATGAGCAGTGCATTACCAAAAGTAGATAAGTACAAAGAACATTTGCATGCCATCGACCCCATTCGTGTTAATGGAAAAGTAACACAAGTGATTGGGTTGACGGTTGAATCGGAAGGGCCGGATGTGAGCATTGGCGATCTCTGCTATATTTACCCGCATAAATCCAATAAGCCTTTGAAAGCGGAAGTCGTTGGTTTTCGCAGCAATAAAGTCGTGCTGATGCCATTAGGCGATTTGGACTCTATTGGGCCTGGTTGCGATGTTGTCGGTACAGGGAAACCACTTACTGTTCAAGTAGGCCATGAACTTCTTGGTAAAGTGCTGGACGGATTGGGACAACCATTGGATGGTTCGTTCTTGCCTTCAAGAATGGCTCAATATTCTACGAATAATGCGCCGGGCAATCCACTAACTCGGCCGAGAGTGCTGAATCCAATCTCTGTAGGTGTTCGATGCATTGATGGATTATTGACAATTGGCAAAGGTCAGCGCGTTGGTATTTTTGCAGGTTCTGGTGTTGGTAAAAGTACGCTAATGGGAATGATTGCCCGTAATACTTCTGCTGATGTTAACGTCATTGCACTTATCGGTGAGCGGGGCAGAGAGGTCTTGGACTTTATCGAAAGAGATCTAGGTCCCGAAGGATTAGCAAGATCAGTCGTTATCGTTGCAACATCTGATCAGCCTGCGCTTATCCGTATCAAAGGAGCAATGATCGCTACAAGCATCGCTGAGTATTTTCGTGATCGCGGTCTAAATGTGATGATGATGATGGACTCCGTCACTCGGTTTGCAATGGCACAGCGTGAAGTTGGCCTTGCTGTAGGGGAACCTCCGGCAACTCGAGGCTATACGCCTTCGGTCTTTGCTATGCTGCCACGGCTGCTTGAGCGATCAGGTACCGGGCCGAAAGGATCCATTACTGCTTTTTATACGGTGCTAGTTGACGGTGATGATATGAACGAGCCAATTGCTGATGCTGTTCGAGGGATTCTCGACGGTCATATTGTTCTAAACCGCAGCATTGCCAATAAAGGCCATTATCCCGCCATTGACGTTTTGTCCAGTGTAAGCCGTGTAATGAAAGAAATTGTGCCTTCTGAACACATGGAAGCTGCAGATCACTTAAAGCGACTTCTCTCTATATATAAAGATTCGGAAGACCTTATCAATATCGGGGCGTACCAAAAAGGTTCTAATCCAAATATTGATGTTGCCATGGATCATATTGAAGCCATATGGGACTTCACCAAGCAAAAAACGAGTGAAAAACTAACCTATGAAGAAGCTCAAGAACGATTGATTCACGAATTTTATAAGGGATGAGGGTCCTAAATGCAATTTCGTTATTCTTTCCAGCAAATTGTCGATTTGAAAAACAATGAACGAACACAGGCGGAATGGATTTTATCTGAGGCAATGGGCCAATTACGGAACGAAGAAACGAATTTACATGGATTATTTGAACAAAAAGAGAGCTTGCATCAGGAAATGGTGACAGCTACAAGCCATTCAGTATCTATTTCGAAGATGCTTATGCTGCAAACTTATATGAACCATGTCGATCAGCAAATTGCGCGTAAACATCAAGATGTTCAGCAAGCGAAGCATGTCGTGCTCAAAAAGCAGGAACATCTTTCGGAAAGAATGATTGATGAGAAGGTGTGGTCGAAAGCTAGGGAAAAGGCATTCGGCCAATTTCAATCCTTTGTCGCCAAAAAAGAGCAGGACGCTCTGGATGAAATGGCAACAAACCGGTTCAAACGACTCTCGTATTGAGGAAGGTAAAGGAGGAGCAAGGAGATGGCCGATACAAGCATGGAAGGTGCATCTTATAGTGCGCTGGAGCGGTTTCTGATATGGTTTGTCATCCCCTTTGTGTTTACGGCTGTCTTGCTTTTCGTGTTACTGTCGATCTTTGATTATGATATCAAGAGCAGTATTCAGAAAGCGTTGCATAACACTCCGGTGATTGGATCAATTGTTCCTGCGCCCAAAGAAAAAAGTGTTGTAAGCGGAACTGGTAAAGAGACAACTCCTGAACAAAGCATCAAAACCAAGGATGATGAGATTACGAAGTTGAATGCCAAATTGGCGGAACTTCAGTCCGCTTTGCAGAAAGCTGAATCAACAACGGAGATGAAGGATCAATCACTCAAAGATGCAAGCGCAAAGATAACGGAACTTGAGGAAAAGCTGAAAGACAAGACGCAAACAGAAGAAGAGTACACAAATCAAATAACTCAGCTTGCCAATATGTATGCAAAAATGACACCGAGCAAGGCGGCTCCAATCATTGAAGCACTTACACCGAAAGAAATGGTACTGATCTTCTCCATGATGAAAGCGGACAGCCGCGGGGCAATTCTGGAGAAAATGGATGCAACGAAAGCAGCAGAAGCTTCCATGGGGCTTAAAGACGTTACACCTGTAAGAGATAAAGAGATTGCCGCTTTACAAGAAAGATTAGCAACGAATGGAGCAAGCACAGCAAAAGCGACGACATCTGTCAGCAAGTCGGATTTAGGCCAGACATTTGCTAACATGACTCCCAAAAGTGCTTCAAACGTGCTAATCGAAATGAATAAATCAAATCCCGACAAAGTATTGGCCATCCTGAGTGGCATGGATAATGCTTCCCGTTCCAAAGTCATGTCGGCCTTGTCCGATGCGAATAAGGAAATCGCTGCTGCAATTTCAGCTAAGCTTGTTCAGTAACCGACGTTGAACTTAGGAGGGAGGTGAACAAATAAAATGGATGTACAAATACAGACAACACCTACTGCAAACTCTGCTTCAACTTCGACGAATAAGGCAGGATCTGCAGGATCTGCAGGATCGGCTGGAACTACTTCGAAGGATGGTTTCAATCAAGTCTTGGATGGTCAATTATCTCAAGATAGCACGACTAAGACTGAGACGAATCCTGCAGATCCAGCACTTTCTCTGGACATGCTGTTGCAAATGCTTCAGAGTTTGGTAGCACCTCTGCAAGGGACTGCTACGCAGGATGCAAAGACAGAAGATCAGCCGCTTTCTGAAGTCGTCTTGGAGGCTATGAACAGTAATCCAGCGCTTGCTCAGCAATTATTGCAGGATCCAAAGGTTCAGCAATGGTTTGAAGAAGCAGAGCAACTTCTACAAACGCTAAGTGGAGCTCAATCAACTCCATTGCTTACTCTTCCAAGTACGCTAAAGCTTCACGCAACTGAAGTTTCAAGCCTGCAAGCTCAAAATACGCTGCTAGCATTAGCGTCCCTGTCAAAGCAGCAGCCTGACAATCCAATTGTGAAGTTTCTGAATCAAGATCTACAGAACGTCATCCAACCACTATTACCGGAGTTGATGACGAACTTGAAAGGTCAAACTTTGGAGGCTGCTACAACGGAGAGCTCTGTTGAAACAATGGAAGGTTTGATGAATACAGCTAACACAGGTAAGAAAGAAGTCACTTCTACAGATAAGCCAATTCATCACAAGATTAGCAGCAAAAAAACATCAGATCAGAACGTTGATATGACAAACTCGGTGACGATCGCCCAACCTGCAAAGTCAAAATTAGAGATTCTTGCCCTAAAAAGTGGTTTCCTCACCGCACAGGTAGAAGCTTCTTCTACATCGGGAGATACGCTGCCTAATCTTGTAGATCTGCCAGCTGAACCTGAAACGGTTACTAACTCAGTGGTTACGATCGCTGATTTGCAGCGAACTCAGCAATCGCAGCAGGCTATTGTTGATAAAACAGTTGTTCCAACGATGAATGCAGCTAATTTCGCTGAGGAAATGACGGAGCATGTTCTTAAGAACATGAAAATAACTCTCGCAGACGGCTTCTCTGAAGCTAAGTTATCATTGTTTCCAAAAAATCTAGGGCATATCGATGTGAAAATATCGATGCATGATGGCCAGCTTATTGCGCAGTTTGCAGCCGAATCAGCAGCAGCTAAACAGCTGTTGGAAAATCAACTGCCGCAGTTGAGACAAGCTCTTCTAACGCAAGGTTTGCAAGTTGAAAAGCTTGAAGTCACGCAAAGTCAAAACATGCAATCCAGCATGTTCCAAGAACATCGTCAGCAGCAAGCTTTTGCTCAGCCTCAACGTCAAAATAAGAACAATTCTGGCGGATTCGAGGTTGAATCCCTTGATTTGGAGCAAGAAATTGATGCTAACGTACAAGTTAGACCGGCCATACATGGCAATTCCTTTGACGTAACTGCCTAAATGTGAGTCCATTTGATGCAGTTGGAGGTGAAAGTATGGATACAAACCCCATCACAGGTAACGTTACAGATTTAATCAATGCTGGGAAAAATGTCAAAACGAAAGACAAAGATAACAACACGTTAGGTAAAGACGATTTTCTTAAAATCTTAATTACCCAACTTCAGAATCAAGACCCAACACAACCTTTACAAGATAAAGAGTTCATTGCCCAGATGGCACAGTTCACTTCTGTTGAGCAATTGACCAATATGGCCGGTGAGATGAAACTCATGCGTCAATCTTTGGGATTTGTTTCAGGTTTGATTGGAAAATCGATCACTTGGGATGAGACGGACTCCACCGGAGCTACTGTCGAGAATTCGGGCGTTGTTGACTCCATCACGTTCAAGGACGGCAATCAATTTGCCAATGTGAAGGGAGTGGAAATTTCTCTGGACAAACTCAAGAAGATTGAGGATGCCGGAGAAACCAAATGACAGAGAGAATATCCATAGGGCAGCTTTATCCTAATGCGGTTTCTCCTGCGTCTACGAGACGAACACCTGTACAGCAACCGGTATCCACATCTGTATCCGGTAATCCTACATTTCAAAAGCTTCTTCAGGAGCAATTTGTTCGTTTCAGTCATCATGCAGAAGTTAGGCTGAAAGAGCGAGGCATTCAACTGAAGCCGGAGCAACTGGATAGTCTTAGCAAAGCGATCGATAAGGTAGCAGCAAAAGGCGCTAAGGATGCACTGATGGTTTTAGGCGGAAATGCATTGATTGTCAATGTTCCTAACCGAACTGTTGTTACGGCGCTTGACGGGAACGCGATGAACGAACATGTTTTCACACAGATCGACAGTGCAATCATTATATCTACATAAACAGGCTCGACCGCGTAGGAGGCCTGGAGCTGTGGAGCGAAAGAAGCAGCTCAAAGTTTACGTTATTTTAATCCGATTAGGAGGCTAGTAAGATGTTAAGATCTTTATACTCTGGTGTTTCAGGGATGCGTGGTTTTCAAACGAAATTAGATGTTATCGGTAATAATATCGCAAATGTAAACACCATCGGATTTAAAGGAAGCCGCGTTATGTTTAAAGACATTCTTAGCCAAACTGTTTCCGGCGTGAGTGCAGCTGATGAGAACCGTGGCGGTGTGAATGCTCAGCAAGTTGGTTTAGGTGTAAGCGTAGCAGCAATTGACACCGTACATACCGCTGGAAGTGCGATGACAACGAACGTTCCTACGGATTTACGTATTAATGGCGATGGATTTTTTGCAGTAGGAACTACTGATCAAACTGATGCTCCATATTTGACGAGATCCGGAAATTTTACTTTAGACCCAACTAGAAACTTGGTGAATGCTGAGGGCCTTCATGTCATGGGAGCTGATGGTGCTGGTCCGATCGTGATTCCGGATGATATCGTATCGTTCTCAATCTCTCAAAACGGTGATATCATCGGTGTTGATTCCACAGGCGCTACCGTTGCAACTGGCCAAAAAATTGGTGTAATCAAAGTTGTTAACCCATCTGGTCTTGAGAAAATTGGCGGCAATCTGTACCGTATGACAGCGAATGCTAATCCGGAGGGTGCGATTGAGGTTGGTGCTCCTGGTAACACAGAAACCGGAACAGGAACACTGATTTCTGGACAACTAGAAATGTCCAACGTTGATTTGACTGGAGAGTTCACAGAGATGATTATCGCTCAGCGTGGTTTCCAAGCAAACTCCCGTATTATCACAACTTCGGATGAAGTGCTTCAAGAGGTCGTAAATCTTAAACGTTAATTTTCATTGAAATGACAGAGGGGAGCTAGTCTCCCCTTATCCTGATGCAGGAGGAGAACCATGATTTCTCTCACTCGTTTAAACGGTAAAGCCATCATCCTTAATGCTATTTTGATTGAATTGATTGAAGAGACGCCAGACACCATGATTACTTTGACGACAGGGAAGAAGATCACAGTTCTTGAGAAGGCAGAGGTCGTGGTAGGCTTAGTGCGGACCTACATGCAGGAAATTGGCTCAGTACGAGCGACGATTATGTCAAGGGATGCGGAGGGTTCGTAATTGTTTAAGAATAAAATTTTCATACTGATCGTATCAATTTTAATTGCTATCACATTAATTTTGACCGCTGCATTCGTTTTATGGAATTTTATGGAGAAAAGTAATCAATCCAAAGATCCTGCGGCACAAGCACAAGATGCTGTAGCAAGTGTGAAACCGACAAAAGCACCTTCTGCTGAAGCGGTGAAGGCGAACACGGCAATCATCAAAGATATTTTGACCAATTTATCAGGCAGCCAAAATTTCATTAAAATTAGTTTCGCATTTGAATTGGAAAACTCAAAAGGCAAGACGGAATTTGACAGTTTGTTAGACTCCGCGGTGAAAGGGACGATCGTTCAAACTCTGGGAGATTTAACTAAGGATCAAATTGAAGGAAGCAAAGGGTCGGATAGTTTAACGGCTACGTTAATGAACAAATTAAACCCACTGCTGCACGAAGGTAAAATAAAGCAAATTTGGATAACTGATAAAGTGCTTCAATAAATCTGCTATTGATTTTGCTAAAAGGAGGTGACTCTAATGGTTGATGTTTTGTCGCAAAATGAGATCGATGCCTTGTTGGCGGCATTGTCCTCTGGCGAAATGGATGCGGATGAACTCAAAAAAGAAGAGACGCAGAAGAAAGTAAGGGCTTATGATTTTAAAAGAGCTGTACGCTTCTCCAAGGACCATATTCGAAGTTTGACTCGAATTCACGAAAACTTTGCGCGGTTCCTAACCACTTATTTCTCAGCGCAGCTACGTACGTTTGTACAAATTAGTGTGGTTCAGGTTGAACAATTGCCTTACGATGAATTTATTCGTTCGATCCCGAAAATGACCATTTTGAACATCTTTGAAGCGGAGCCTTTAGAGGGTCGGATGGTACTTGAAGTGCATCCCAATGTTGCTTTTGCGATGTTAGATCGTTTGTTAGGCGGTGCAGGTACAACGCCTACGAAGATTAATGCTTTAACTGAGATTGAAACCATTGTAATGGAACGTATTTTTAGCCGAGCTTTCGACAGCCTACAAGAGGCATGGAAAACTGTTATTGATATTCAGCCTAGATTAGAGGCACTTGAAACAAATCCACAGTTTATGCAGATTGTTTCTCCCAATGAAACGATCGCATTGATCTCATTGAGTACCAAAATTGGTGATACGACAGGGATGATCAATTTATGCATACCGCATGTGGTCATCGAACCGATTATGCCTCGACTTTCTGTGCATCATTGGTTTGTTTCACAGAAGAAGACGAGAGCACCTGAAGAAGTGGAAGCACTTCAATCCCGCTTGGAAAAAACCAAGCTACCCCTCATTGCAGAATTGGGTTCGTCCGAAATTTCCATTCGAGATTTCTTGGGCTTAACGGTCGGCGATGTGATCCCACTGCAAAAATCCGTCGAAGAATCGCTTCAAGTCAAAGTGGGCGAGAAGCTGAAATATCTCGGTAGCCCTGGTACCTTAAAAGGAAAGATGGCTGTTCAAATTACAGATATCGTAAATGAAGGAGAAGAAGATTATGACGAATAATAGAGATTATTTGTCCCAGGAAGAGATCGATGCTTTGTTGAGACAGTCTTCGGACGATAGTTCAGCCTCTTCTTTTCATGGGTCTCCTCAAGTGGAAGATTTTTTATCTTCCTTAGAACAAGACGCACTAGGTGAAATTGGTAACATCACATTTGGCAGCGCAGCTACAGCTCTTTCTACCTTGCTTGGTAAAAAAGTCGACATCACGACGCCAAAGGTATCGATTATCAGTAAAGATGAATTGCAAGAGCAATTCCCGAAACCACATGTGGCTGTACATGTAAACTATGTGGATGGCTTCGATGGCATTAACCTGTTAGTGATCAAAACGCGCGATGCCCAAGTTATTGCTGACTTAATGATGGGTGGAGACGGTACTGGCGGGGATGAACATCTAAGCGAAATTCATATTAGTGCCGTACAAGAAGCGATGAATCAAATGATGGGATCTTCGGCAACATCGATGTCTACCATATTTAATCGATTTGTCAATATCTCACCTCCAGGAATCGACATATTAAATTTGTCGAAAGGAGAAGGAAAACTACCCGACGAGGACGTATTTATAAAGATATCGTTCCGACTTATCATTGGCGACCTTATTGATTCTAATATCATGCAATTATTACCTGTTCCTTTCGCCAAAGAAATGGTATCGATCCTCATGGGTGGCGATTCTGATTCTTCGATGGAAGTTGCACCTGCTGCACAAACGCCGGCGCCTACACCAGCACCTATGCAGGAAGTACATACACCGCCCCCTGCAGCTGCTCAACCTGTGTATGAGCAACCTATGTATCAACAACAGCAGCCTGTGTATGAACAACCTATGTACCAGCAGCCTATGCAACCACCCATGCAGCCGCCAATGGGGCAGCCGATGTATCCGCCTCAGCAACCTATGTACCAGCAGCCACCTGCTTCTTATGGCGGGATGCCAAATCGTAATGTCAATGTCCAACCTGTTCAGTTTGGAAATTTGCAATCAGGTGGATTAGGGCAAACGGATGATACGAACCTGAATTTACTACTGGATATACCACTTAAGGTAACTGTAGAACTAGGCAGAACACACAAGGTGATTAAAGACATCTTGGAACTCTCCCAGGGATCGATTATCGAATTGGATAAGTTGGCAGGTGAACCGGTAGACATCTTAGTAAACAATAAGCTGATTGCCAAGGGCGAAGTCGTTGTCATCGATGAAAACTTCGGAGTTCGTGTAACCGACATTGTGAACCAGTGGGAACGAATTCAAAAGTTACAATAATTTAATCTTAGGGGGACTTTATTCATGGCTAACCGTATTCTAATTGTAGATGATGCAGCTTTTATGAGAATGATGATTCGTGATATTTTGACAAAAAATGGTTACGAGGTTTGTGGAGAAGCGAATGATGGTGCACAAGCTATCGAAAAATACAAAGAGTTGAAACCGGATCTGATTACAATGGATATTACAATGCCAGAGATGGATGGTATTCAAGCTTTGAAAGAAATTAAGAAGATTGAACCAAGCGCGAAAGTAATTATGTGCTCAGCGATGGGACAACAAGCGATGGTCATTGATGCCATTCAAGCTGGTGCGAAGGACTTTATCGTAAAGCCTTTCCAAGCAGACCGTGTTATTGAAGCTATTAAAAAGACTCTAGGTTAAGCCGTCTTCGTTCGGTCGAGTCTTACATACACCGAAAGGATTGTGGATATGAAAAGACTCTGCTCGAAAAGACTGCTAACAGGCATACTCGGTTTAACCGCAATGTTGTATACAAGGTCCGTCGGTTTTGCTGAAACAGAACCCGGACAAGGACTTCCAACAACGGATTATCCGAGTACCGATCCAACGGGGACGTTTGGTATGATTTTTAAGGTCATATTCTTCTTGATTTTAATTATTCTCCTTTTCTATGTGTTAATTAGATACGTAGCGAAGAAAAATAGAGGAACAATGTTTGGGAACTCAATTCGATCTTTAGGTGGAGTTCCCCTAGGCCAAAATAAATCTATTCAAATCGTTGAAATTGGACATTCGCTCTTCGTAGTTGGCGTCGGAGATAACATCCAGCTGTTGGATAAAATCAATGACGCCGATGAAGTAGCATACATCACTGAGCTTCTGATTTCTTCTCAGGATGATCGAATGGGATTCGCATCTGTTAGCAAGTGGATTAGTAAACTGCCAACTAGAAAAAAAGACATCGAAGAAGAAGTAGAAATAAATTCAGCCTTTCAGCAAGTATTTCATGATAAGCTCCAGCGTGTATCTAATCGTAATCGAAATGTAGAAGAATGGCTTTCTGATCAAAAACAAAAAGATCGGTTGAATGATGAATGAAACGAAATAAACTAGTTTTTACACTTCTCATTGTGTTGATTTCTGTGTTTCTACTCTCTTTGACAGCATCAGCTGCGGAGACCGATCCTAACAATCCGATTCCAGGTTTAAACGTAAACATTGGAACTGGAGGGACAGCTGGAGGGTCATCTAACACAGTCACACTATTGCTGCTGTTAACCGTTTTGAGTCTTGCACCATCTTTTCTCATTCTAATGACTAGTTTTACACGAATCGTCATCGTGCTCGGTTTCGTCCGTACGTCTCTAGGAACCCAGCAGATGCCACCTAACCAGGTTCTAATCGGACTCGCTCTGTTTTTAACCTTCTTTATCATGTCTCCAACTTTAGGAGAAGTGAATCAAGTAGCTCTTCAACCCTATATGAAGGGTGAAATTAATCAAACCCAGGCTTTCGAGAAGGCTTCATTGCCAATGAAGAAGTTTATGTTCAAGCATACGCGTCAGAAGGATTTAAAGTTATTTCTAGATTACACCAAGGCAAAGGCACCTACAGGTGTGGAAGATATTCCGCTAACTTCATTAGTTCCAGCTTATGCGATTAGTGAGTTGAAATCTGCTTTCCAAATGGGATTCATGATATTCATTCCGTTCCTGGTCATTGATATGGTCGTTTCCAGTACCTTGATGGCAATGGGGATGATGATGCTGCCACCTGTTATGATTTCATTGCCGTTTAAGATTCTACTTTTTATCTTGGTAGATGGCTGGTATCTTGTGGTGAGATCATTACTCCTAAGCTATAGTTGAGGATCAAGATATCGGAGGTTTCTGAAATGGGTTCGGAATTTGTAATACGAATTGCTGGTGAGGCTGTTTATACGGTGCTTAAAGCGAGTGCTCCCATGCTTGTCATTGGGCTTGTCGTGGGTCTGATCATAAGTATTTTTCAGGCAACAACCCAGATTCAAGAGCAAACGCTAGCTTTTGTTCCAAAAATCGTCGCAGTGCTGTTGTCTATCCTCATCTTTGGTCCCTGGATCATGAACACATTGGTTGATTTTACGTTCAATTTACTCAACAACCTTTACAAATTCGTTGGATAGGTTGTGAGCGCGATGACAATAGTTTTTCAGGCAATTCCTATTTTTTTGCTTATCTTTTGTCGAATTACATCATTCTTTGTCGTGGTACCGATTTTATCTTCTAGAAACGTTCCCATGATGTTCAAGATCGGTCTATCCGTATTCATCTCATTCCTTATTTTTGCGAGCATGGGGTTGGACAAACCGATTCCCATGGATGGTGAATATGTTCTTTTGATTATTCGTGAAATGCTGATCGGCATTTTGCTTGGTTTTCTTGCCTATCTCTTTTTTACGGTCGTTCAAACCGCAGGTTCTTTTATGGATATGCAAATTGGCTTCAGCATGGCAAGCGTAATAGATCCACTAACTGGGGCTTCAGCGCCAATGTTAGGTAACCTCAAATATATGATCGCCGTTCTGTTATTTCTTTCATTTGACGGCCATCATTACCTTCTTAGAGCGATCATGGATAGTTATAAGTGGGTTCCGTTGGACAATCAGTTGTTTGCTCGGATATACAGCGGTGAAATTTCTGATTTCTTGTTTCATTCTTTGGCCAAAATGTTTTATCTTTCGTTTCAACTTGCTGCACCGATTGTAGCAGCGCTTTTTCTAACGGATCTAGGATTAGGGCTATTAACGAGGGTTGCTCCGCAATTTAACATTTTTGTTATCGGTGCACCACTCAAAATGATTTTGGGCTTTTTCTTACTCGTTGTCTTATTTCCGGAATTAATTTCACAATTCCAATATTTGTTCTCAACCATTTTCGATAACATGGAGAAGTTGCTCCAAATCATTAGCGGAACACAGCAACCATCTCCCTAAGTAGGAGGAAAGCCGTGTCCCAACAACGTCGTTTGCAGCTTGATTTACAATGGTTTGCTGGGGAAAAGACGGAGCCAGCTACGGCGAAGAAAAGGCAGGATGCACGCAAGAAAGGGCAAGTTGCGAAAAGTATGGACTTACCCGCGGCACTGATTTTGCTCTTTTCTTTCTTGTCGTTTCTAATGTTTGGCGGATACATGAAAGAGAAGATGATCAACATTTTTCGAAATGTGTACGAGAATCAACTAACAATGGATGTTACGGCTAGTAATGTTCAGGTGTTGTTCGCAGACTTGGTCATGCAAGGACTTTTTATTTTAGGGCCAATCTTCCTTCTTGTGGTGATCATTGCGTTTATTGGGAATTATGCGCAAATCGGGTTTATGTTTATTGGTGAGCCCTTGATGATGAAATTTAATAAGATTAATCCTATAGAAGGATTTAAACGTATTTTCTCATTACGGACTGTGATGGATTTCCTTAAGTCTACAATGAAAATGACAATTATCGGTTATGTTGTTTACACGACATTAATGGGAGAAAAGGCTAGATTGTTGGGTTTGGGTCATTCTCCATTGGAAAGTACGTTCTCGTTTATCGCTTCTCTTACTCTAAAGTTGGGGATAAAAATAGGAGCAGTTCTAATTGCACTCGCTATTTTTGACTACATTTATCAAAAATACGAATATGAGAAAAGTCTTAAAATGTCTAAGCAGGACATTAAAGATGAGTACAAGAAAAGCGAGGGGGATCCCCTCATTAAAGGAAAGATCCGTGCAAAGCAGCGCCAGATGGCGATGCAGCGAATGATGCAGGAAGTTCCCAAAGCGGATGTTATTATTACGAATCCAACTCACTTTGCAGTTGCTCTTAAGTATGATTCCTCCAATATGCAAGCCCCTACCGTTATTGCAAAAGGCGCCGATTACGTCGCATTGAAAATCAAAGAAGTTGCCAAGAACAACGGTATTATTACGATGGAAAACAAACCGCTTGCTCGTGCGATCTTTGCACAGGTGGAAATAGGAGACTCAATTCCGGCTGAGCTGTTCCAAGCTGTCGCAGAAGTGTTGGCGTATGTATATAAAATGAAGGGCAAAACGAATTAATAAGAAGGGGGGTACAATCTAATGAGAGTCAAGGATTTGTTCGTTCTTATAGGCATTATTGGTATTGTTTTAATGATGATTGTACCAGTTCCAATCCCTTTGTTGGATTTTCTTCTAATAATTAATATCTCTATTGCTTTAATGATTATCTTGGTTGCCATGAACACGCAAGAAGCCTTGCAATTTTCTATTTTCCCTTCTCTGCTTTTGATCACTACGTTGTTTCGGTTAGCGCTGAACGTGTCTACAACGCGAAATATTTTGTCTCATGCAGAAGCAGGCGACGTGGTCAGAACTTTTGGTTCTTTCGTAGCGCAAGGAAATATCGTCGTAGGATTTGTTGTATTCCTTATCCTTGTCTTAGTTCAATTCATCGTAATTACCAAAGGTTCTGAGCGCGTTGCCGAGGTTGCGGCTAGATTTACGCTCGATGCGATGCCGGGTAAGCAAATGAGTATCGACGCGGATTTAAATGCCGGGTTGATTAATGAGGTTCAAGCCAGGGAACGTAGGCAGAAGATTGAGCGAGAAGCAGATTTCTACGGAGCCATGGATGGTGCCAGTAAATTCGTAAAAGGGGATGCTATTGCTGGTATTGTCATTTTGGTCATCAATTTGATTGGTGGCTTTATCATTGGGATGACGATGAAAGGCATGGATTTCTCCGAAGCCCTTCAAACCTTCTCAATTCTAACGATTGGGGATGGACTTGTCTCACAAATTCCAGCACTTCTGATTTCAACGGCTGCTGGTATTATCGTGACAAGAGCGTCTTCAGAAGGAAACTTGGGTCATGATGTGACCAAGCAGCTAACTTCACAACCTAAACTACTTTATATTGTTGCAGGTACGCTAGTGATGTTGGGGATTTTTACACCGATTCATTGGTTTACGACTTTTCCGATTGCCGGATTGTTGGTTTTCGCCGGATACAAAATGCAAAAGAACTTGGAACGAGAAGCCATCAAAGAAGAACAATTGGTGGAAGAGCAGCAAATTGAGGAAGTTCGAAGTCCCGAAAGTGTTATCTCCTTACTGCAAGTCGATCCGATTGAATTTGAATTTGGTTACGGCTTAATTCCACTCGCGGATACACAACAAGGTGGAGATTTACTTGACCGGATTATATTAATTCGTAGGCAATGTGCACTTGAATTAGGGGTAGTCGTACCTGTCATTCGCATACGTGACAATATTCAACTGCGCCCTAACGAGTATATCATCAAAATTAAAGGCAATACGGTGGCACGCGGCGAACTACTCCTTAATCACTATCTGGCCATGAGCCCGGGAATTGATGATGATTCAATTGCCGGTATTGAAACAACAGAGCCTGCTTTTGGATTGCCTGCCATCTGGATTGATGAAGTGACCAAAGAGCGAGCCGAGCTATCCGGATACACGGTTGTTGATCCTCCTTCTGTAGTAGCTACTCATCTTACAGAAGTTATTAAGAAACATACACATGAGCTTCTTGGACGCCAAGAAACAAAAGCGCTCATCGACAATGTTCGCGAATCTTACCCTGCGCTTGTGGATGATCTTATCCCTTCTGTATTGTCGATTGGTGATGTTCAAAAAGTATTGGCTAAGCTGCTTAAGGAGAAAATCTCCGTTCGTGACTTGGTTACAATCTTGGAGACACTTGCCGATTATGGCTCTTACACGAAAGACCCTGAGATCTTGACGGAATATGTCAGACAATCATTATCCAGACAGATTACGCAGCAATTCACGTCACTGGGGGATTCACTGAAAGTCATTACAGTAGGTCCGTCAGTAGAAAAGAAAATTGCAGATTCCGTACAGCAGTCCGATCAGGGAAGTTATTTGGCGCTTGATCCGTCCTCATCCCAAATTATTTATCATCGCGTAAGCGAACAGGTAAGCAAATTAATTCAATCCGGGCAACAGCCTGTTATTTTAACCTCTCCAACGATTCGTATGTACTTGAGACAACTGCTTGAAAGAACGCTGCAAGATATTCCCGTTTTATCATACAGCGAATTAGAGCCTAGCGTAGAAATTCAGAGCATGGGGGTAGTCAATTTATGAGAGTAAAAAGATATGTTGTTGATTCCATGCCTGATGCGTTGCAGAAAATTCGCACTGATTTAGGGAAGGATGCAGTGATTCTTAACACCAAAGAAATTCGCACAGGCGGATTTCTTGGTATGTTTGGCAAGAAAAAGATTGAAGTCATAGCGGCTATTGATAATACGAATTCGAATGCAGCACCGATTGCACCCAAGGTGACACCACAACTTCAGCAACAGAAGCAGCAGCCAGTGATTTCTCACGTGTATGCCGCAAAGTCTCAGCCTCATCAGTCCGATTTTCCGGAAGTTCCGGATGTACTCGTGAATGTTTCAGCAGTAAATGAACCTATTGCTGCAAAATTTAGTGCAGATGCACAATCAACTTTTACTAAAACTCCGCAACAAACCTATACACCGGCATCGGTTAATGCGCCTAATAAGATCAGCTACCAAAAGGATGAGCAGCTTATTGAGGAACTTAAACAGATGAAAGAAATGATGAAGAAGTTAACACAAGCTTCGGATGTGTACGCGCTCCCTGAGCCTCTTCAAAAACTTGAACAGCGATTAAGTGATCAAGAAGTAGATTCGAAGCTAATACGTCAAATTATGGATGAGACTATCGCTGATTTTCAGCTAGCCGATGAACCGGTGACAGAAGAAAGTGCGTTACAACTGGTGAAAGCTAAGCTGGGTCAAGTTTTTCAGTCCGACCATGGCAAGAAAATTTCACCGAATACGCGTGTTGTTCATTTTGTGGGGCCGACCGGAGTCGGTAAGACGACTACCATTGCGAAGTTGGCTGCTGAACAAGTGCTCAAATATCAACGCAAGGTTGGTTTTATTACTTCAGACACTTACCGTATTGCGGCTATCGAACAATTAAAAACGTATGCCACCATTTTGAACGTTCCATTAGAAGTTGTGTTTTCCCCGCAAGATTTAATAAAAGCATTTCAAAACCTAGCGGATTGTGATGTTATTTTCATGGATACAGCCGGTCGCAATTTTCGTAACGAAATGTACGTCTCGGAGCTCAACTCATTGCTCAAGACACAAGGCAGCAGCGAGACGATCCTCGTGCTTAGCTTAACAACGAAATACAGAGATATGAAGGCAATTACGAACAACTTTAACAAATTTAAGCTGGATAAAGTCATTTTCACCAAAATGGATGAAACGGATTCTTACGGAGCTATTGTTAATATTGTTCATGAGTTCTCCCTTCAAATCTCGTATGTGACCAATGGTCAGAGCGTACCGGATGACATTACGGAATTGGATGAGCGGCAAATCATTGATTTGTTATTGGAGGAACCTAGAGCATGAAGGATCAAGCAGAAGGGTTACGGAACCTGGTTCAAATTCAGAATGATAAAGGCACAAAAACGACCAGGATTATTACCGTGACTAGTGGAAAGGGCGGCGTAGGGAAATCGAATGTTACGCTGAACTTTGCTTTAGCGCTCCAGTCCCAAGGTTATAAGGTTCTTGTTTTTGATGCCGACTTAGGGCTTGCCAATATTGATGTGCTGATGGGCATTTCCTCTAAGTACAATTTGTATCATTTGTTGAAAAAGGAAAAAACCATTTGGGAAATCATCCAAAAAGGTTCGAATGATTTAGATTTCATTGCAGGTGGCTCTGGTTTCAACGATCTGCTTCGTTTAACGGAAGACGAGCTGGATTACTTTGCTGAGCAAGTCATGCAGCTTAACGGTTATGTAGATTTCATCATTTTTGACACGGGTGCTGGTTTGTCAAAAGAAACATTGAAATTCATTCTGGCGGCTGAGGAAACTTTCGTGGTAACGACCCCAGAACCAACTTCCATTACGGATGCTTATGCCATCATCAAAATGGTTAATTCAATGGGACACGATGTGTCCTTTAAGTTAATCATAAACCGGGTTACGGATCGAAAAGAAGGCAAGCAAACTGCGGACAAAATCGCTTTGGTGGCCAAACAATTCTTAGGCATCCAGATTCCTACACTAGGCTTTGTGGAAGATGATGCTTCTGTGTCAAAAGCTGTCAAAAGGCAAGTTCCCTTTACAATTGCTTTCCCAAACTCGCTCGCAGCTAGAAGCTTACAGTCGCTTGTAGTCGATTATATCAAAGGTTATCACGTCGTTGATACTTCTTCACCCGGTGTCAAGGGTTTTTTGAATAAAATGATGCGACTTTTGAAATAGGAATTTCGCGAGTTATGTCGAATTAGCACATAAAGGGAGGGGAACAGCATGGCACAATATAACATACTAGTTGTAGATGACTCCGTCTTTATGCGAAAAATAATTAGCGATCTGATTTCAGATAATCCTCAGTATAACATCATTGGAACAGCCAAAAACGGACAAGAAGCGATTGACCAAGTGAAGCTTTTACGTCCTGATGCCGTCACAATGGATGTAGAAATGCCTGTGATGAACGGGTTGGATGCCCTGCAGCGGATTATGGCTGAGCAGCCAACTCCGGTTATCATGATAAGCTCTTTAACTGAGGAAGGGGCCGCAGAAACGATTAAAGCGCTTGAATGGGGTGCTGTCGACTTTATTCGAAAGCCATCGGGTTCGATCTCATTGGACTTATATAAAGTGAAGCAGCTGCTACACGAAAAGCTGCAAATGGCTGTTCGAACCAAGTTGAGATCATTTCAGCCCATTCAGCAGCCAACCGTGGCAGCTAGAATTAATTTAGCACCGCTTCAAGTTAATAAAGTCAGTACGCTGAAGCAATTAGATGCAAAAAAAACAATTACAGAGTGTTCACCGAAATTTGAGCATCTTATTGCAATTGGAACTTCTACGGGCGGGCCACGAGCCTTGCACCAAGTGATCTCTAATATCCCGGCAGGGTTTCCTGCTCCAATCCTGATTGTCCAACATATGCCGCCTAATTTCACGAAGTCATTAGCTCAGCGTTTGAACGACATCTCTCAGATTCAAGTTGTAGAAGCAGCAGAGGGGGATGTTCTCAAAACGGCAACGGCTTATGTTGCTCCAGGAGGTTGGCATATGATTGTATACAAAGATTTTAATCATACATACAAAATTAAATTAACAAAAGAAGATCCTCGTTCTGGCCACCGTCCTTCGGTGGATGCCCTTTTTGAGTCCTTGCTTGGCCTGAATGAGTTGAAGAGGCACATCGTCCTGATGACGGGGATGGGTAGCGATGGCGCCAGGGGAATGCTTTCCTTAAGGCAATCGGGTGCAGCAACAACCATTGCGGAGTCTGAAGAAACGTGTGTAGTTTATGGGATGCCTCGGGCAGCCGTAGAGATGCAAGCGGCTATGCATGTACTTCCGCAGCATGGTATTGCTGCCCGCTTGACGCAATGTGTACTTCCTTGATTGATGGAACAATGCAAGCAAGTTACTTAAAGATCCTATTGGAGGTGTGTGGTTTTGGAACTTAGTCAATATTTATCCATGTTTATCGATGAGTCAAAAGAACACTTGCAATCTTTGAATGAGAACTTACTAAGTTTAGAAAGCAACCCTCAAGATATTAGCATTGTACATAATATTTTTCGTTCTGCACATACGTTGAAGGGCATGTCTGCAACAATGGGATTTGAGGATATTGCATCTCTCACGCATGAAATGGAAAACGTTTTGGATATGGTTCGCAACAGTAAAATCGAAATGAATTCTTTCATTTTTGACTGTATTTTTAAAAGTTTAGACTCCTTAGAATCAATGGTAGAAGACATTATTCAAGGTGGCACAGGAAAAGCGGATGTTACTCCAATTGTCGTATCTCTGAGGTCTATTGTGACTGGAGAATACAAAACAGCTTCAACAACCGTTGTTACGGCAGTAAAGGAACCTGCTAAAGGCATTGAAGTAGACGAATTTCAATTTTCCATTCTTCAGCAATCCATTGATGCGGGTTTTCTTGTTTTCTACGTAGAAGTTAACGTCAATGAGAACTGTGTACTAAAAGCCGCACGTGCTTATATGGTTTTTGATGCATTGGAAAGAATGGGTGAGATCGTCAAAGCGACGCCATCTGTGCAAGAGATCGAGCAAGAGAAATTCGATCGTTCATTCTCACTCTATTTTATATCGAAAGTTGATCACGCAACCCTAGAAAAAGAAATTCTTAATGTTTCAGAGATTGAATCTGCTGTAATTATTACAGTTGATTCCGAGTCATTAGTAGAATTATCACGTCCTCGCAGTGAAGTTGAGGCAGCAAGGCAAGAAATCGCTGCTGCTGTAGCAGCTGTAGAGGCGCCAACTCCGGTTGTTGCTGTTGCGAGTACTCCAATTGCGGCAGAACCAGTGGCAGCAGCAGCTAAACCGGCAGCTGGCGGAGCACCTGTTGCAAGCCGTACAATTCGCGTTGATATTGAGCGTCTTGACGCATTAATGAATCTTTTTAGCGAATTGCTGATTGACCGTGTACGTTTGGAACAACTGGCGAGTGAAGTTAAGCGCAATGATTTAACAGAAACCGTCGAACACATGTCTAGAGTAAGCAGCGACTTGCAAAATATTGTTCTTAAACTTCGCATGGTCCCGGTTGACTCTGTATTCAACCGTTTCCCGCGGATGATCAGAGATCTGGCGAAATCACTAGATAAGAAAGTAGATTTAGTGATTACAGGTGCTGAGACGGAGTTAGACCGTACTGTTATCGATGAGATTGGCGACCCGCTTGTCCACTTGCTGCGTAACGCAGTAGATCATGGTATTGAGTCAATCAGTGACCGTTTAGCTGTAGGGAAAAGCGAACATGGAACGATTCAACTTCGTGCCTTCCATAGCGGCAATCATGTATTTATCGAAATTGAAGAAGATGGAAGAGGTATTTATAGAGAGAAAATATTAAAAACAGCACTGAAAAATGGACTTGTTACTGCTGAGCAAGCTGCAAAGCTGACGGATAAGGAAGTTTACAACCTATTGTTCGCCTCAGGCTTCAGTACTGCCGAAAAAATTTCTGATATTTCCGGTCGCGGCGTAGGACTCGATGTCGTGAAAACCAAAATCCAAATGCTTGGCGGACATGTGCAAGTGGATTCGAAGCCCGGCGTAGGAAGTAAATTCTCTGTCCAGCTTCCGCTTACACTTTCTATTATTTCGGCTATGTTAGTACGGCTTGGCAGCGAGAAATATGCGATACCGTTATCCTCTATCGTGGAAACTTCTGCGATTCAGAAGAGTCAAATTCGCAACATCCATGGCAACAAAATGGTGGATTACCGCAAATCCGTTATTCCTCTCGTATCTTTGAGCACATTGTTTGAAGTGCCGGATTTCAATGAGGATCTGGAAGAGGAAACCGAAATTGTGGTTGTTCGCAAAGGGGACAAGCAAGTTGCTTTGATGGTTGATGAATTTATCGGCCAACAAGAGATTGTTCTCAAAACATTAGGTAAGTATTTAACAGGACTATTTGCGATCTCTGGTGCTACAATTCTTGGAGATGGGCAAGTGGCTTTGATTATTGATCCAAACGCATTGATTAAATAACTACATAATTCTAAGGAGGATCTTACAATGGGAGAAGAAAAAAAAGTAATCGTCTTCGCACTTGGATCGGAAGAGTATGGCGTGGAAGTCGAGAAAGTCAGAACGATTGAAAGAATGCAGCCAATGACACGTGTCCCCAAAGCACCTGAATTCGTTAAAGGTGTCATTAATCTTCGTGGTGTAGTCATTCCGATTATCAATCTGCGCTCACGTTTTGGACTTGAAGAGGAAGCGATTTCTGATGCTTCTCGGATTATCATCGTGTCAGCAGGCGAGTTTGAAGTGGGATTAATCGTAGATTCAGCTAATGACGTAATTGACCTGGATACGGATAACATTGATACTCCACCAGAAATTGTTGGCGGAATCAAAGCGAAATATCTGGATGGAATTGCTCGTGTTGGTGAGGAAAGATTGCTAGTGCTGCTTAATTTAGAGCAGGTTTTAAATCGCGACGAAATTTTACAGTTAGAAAGATTAGGGGACTAACTTGTGGACGTTTTTAGTCAGTTGGCAGATTTTCAAATGGATGTTCTCAAGGAAGTTGGCAATATAGGTGCGGGGCATGCGGCTACCGCCCTATCTACACTATTGGACAAACCGATCGATATGCTTGTACCCAAAGTCAGGATGCTTCCTTTTGAAGAAATTTGTGAAAGTGTTGGCGGGGCTGAGACGGTTGTTCTGGCCATTTTCTTACGAGTAGAAGGAGACGCTCCAGGGAATATGTTCTTTATCCTTAATTTGGATGCCGCCAAGAATATACTGCGGGATCTGATTGGCTTGAAAATTGAGGATCAAGAAGAATATTCGGAGCTGGAGTTATCTGCTTTAAACGAAATAGGCAATATCCTTGCCGGATCCTATCTTTCTTCTCTTGCTGATTTTACTAACTTGAACATGCAGCCTACAGTCCCAGCATTAGCGATTGATATGGCAGGTGCCATATTAAGTTATGGTTTATTGCAATTTGGTCAAATGGGAGATCAGGCTCTTCTCATTGACACCAAATTTTTGGAAGGGGAAAGTGAAGTACAAGGGCATTTCTTCCTAATTCCTGATCCGGAATCGTTTGGCAAAATATTTTCGGCATTAGGAGTAGATTCTTCATGACCCAAGATAATTTGATTAAAGTAGGCATGGCTGACTTGAATGTTGCTCACCTGACAGGTGTGTTGAAAACAACAGGTCTAGGCTCATGCGTAGGGGTTACGCTTTATGATAGCCGCGCGAAAGTAGCGGGAATGGCACATGTCATGTTGCCATCCTCAGAAATCGCCCGCGAAGGTTCGTTAAACATTGCGAAATATGCGGACACCGCCATTCCTGAGTTAATCTCCCGAATGGAGCAGCTCGGAGCTAGTGTTAGTAAGCTTGAGGCTAAGCTTGCCGGCGGTGCCCAAATGTTTGCATTCGCAGGAAATAATGATACGATGAGAATTGGCCCGAGAAATGTTGAATCCTGTAAAGAAATGTTGAATAAATACAGAATACCAATTCGTGCGGAGGATACGGGAGCGAATTACGGCCGAACGATAGAGTTTAATAGTGAAACCGGTATTCTAGTCATTCGAAGTGTCCAATTAGGAGTGAAAGAAATTTAATGATGATGGGTACCATTCGACTAAATTTTATTGTGGCAGGGTTGGCAGGTTTATTAACTTTTGGCTTATCGATTGGCAATAATTTATTGCTAACTTCCTGTCTGAAAACTGTATACAGTTTTCTAATATTATTTATTCTTACTTTTGGTTTTCGCTGGGTGCTAGGGCTGATGATTGGGGCTGAACACGCGGCTGCCCACCCACAACATACGAATTTGACATCAGATACATCCGTCGGTCAAACGTTGGATCTGACGACTCCAGACGAAGATGAAGAAACGCGAGAACTGTTAAAAGCTAGCTTGGGCAATAATCATGCGCCGTCATCAGCTGACATGCAATTTTCACCACTGAATCCACCTAAGTTAGTCACCAAGAATAATCTGAACCCTGAACAACTGGCTGGTGCCTTAAGGCGAATGTCAGAAGACTAAGGATGGTGAAACGTAAATCATGATCGAACAAAAGCAATCACAACTAGCGAATTTCGACTTATGGAAGCAGTGGAAAGAGGAAGGCTGGGTTCCCGCTAAGCAGGCATTGATTGAGAGTTACTTGCCTTTAGTCGATTATGTTTCAGGACGTCTCGCCATAGGACTACCTAAAAGCGTCTCGAAAGAAGACCTGTCCAGCTATGGCGTGATGGGTCTTATTGATGCCGTAGAGAAATTTGATTATGCACGCGGTCTACAATTTGAAACTTACGCATCTTGGCGAATCCGTGGCTCCATTATTGATGGCCTTAGGCAAGGAGATTGGGTCCCGCGCTCAGTTCGAGAAAAGGCCAAAAAGGTTGAAGATGCTTATCAAAAGCTTGAACAACAGTATCTTCGTTCTGTAACAGATGCCGAGATTAGCGCATACTTGCAGGTCAGTGAGCAGGATTTCCAACAGATGCTTCAAGATATCTCTATTACGACAGTGTGTTCGATCGATGATCCAATTCGAGAAGAAGATTCGGAAACGCGGCTCTCATTGCTTGTCGATGAAAAAGCGAAAAATCCGGAGTTTCAAGTGAATGAGTTTTATTTGAAAGACTCGCTTGCCAAAGCTATTGAACGTTTGACAGAGAAGGAACGTACTGTGGTTTCGTTATTTTATTTCGAGGAACTCTCTTTAAGTGAAATCGCCGAAGTTATGAGTTTATCTCCTTCACGCATTTCGCAACTACATTCGAAAGCGATTCTTCGTTTAAAGGGCGTACTTAGCCGGTTTAAGAATCAGCTATTCCAGGATACATAACATAAACTTGCTAAAGTTGAAGGGTGGAATTCCATGCTTGAGAGGAACATGCCTTTAGATTATTACATCAGTATTTCCATCTCGGATGATAAATTGTCAGCATTTTTACTTATAAATAATATGGATGATACTTTTAAAGTAACAGCAGCAGAATTAGAAGAATTAGCTCAGAAAAACCGTATTATACATGGTTTGAATCGACAACTACTAGCTCAAATAGCTGCAAACTCTAAATCTTTTTATCAACAAAAAGTAGTTATCGCTGTTGGGACGAAGGCAGAGCCAGGTGCTAACGGCTATATTTCTTATACGTTTGATTTGGATGAGAATGACAAAAAACCTCAAGAGCTGGATGACGGCAGGGTAAACTATAAAGAAGTAGTATCCTTACATAATGTGAAAAAAGGCCAGCTGATCGGACAGCGTTTTTTAGCTACCGAAGGTACCCCGGGACGTGCAGTGACCGGTGAGACGCTTTTTAGTAAAGCCGGGAAAGAAGCTCGTTTTAAAATTGGTAAGAATGTGATTGCAGACGCCGAACAAAAGGGGCTATATGCCTTGATTGACGGGATGGTTGTAAAAACAGATCGAGATAAGATAAATGTTTTTCCTGTGTATGAAGTGAATGGTGATGTAGACTATCATATTGGAAATATTGATTTTATCGGCACCGTTGTTGTCCGCGGCAATGTGTTGCCAGGTTTTAAAATCCGTGCTGCCGGCGATATTCGTATAACTGGGGGCGTAGAAGCTGCAGAGCTTGAAGCGGATGGTTCTATCGAGATAAATGCCGGTATTGTAGGTCAAAACAAAGCTTTTGTTAAAGCTGGGAAAAATGTAAAGAGCTCTTTTATTCAAGATGCCACCGTTGAAGTATTAGGGGAATTAAAAGTTTCTCAGAGTATTATGCATTCAACCATTCGAGCTGGTAAAGCAGTTAATTGTAATGGAGCTAAGGGACTCATTGTTGGAGGCACCATACAAGCTGGAGAACGTGTGACAGCACGTACAATCGGAAACTCGATGTCAACCACAACGGTCATTGAAGTAGGGGTTTTGCCGGAACTCCGTAATGAAATGATTCATTTGCGAAGTCAGCTGAGAGTTTTTATGGAGAATATGGACAAAACAGAAAAAGCCCTTTCTTTGCTGGATTCATTGGCTGCTGCCGGTCAACTCACTCCGGATAAACTAGCGATGCGTGTTAAATTGAATCATACCAAAAGACAAGGTATCGAAGAGCAAAATACGATCAAGGAACGTATTCTTGAGATCGAAAAATCATTGGAAGATTCCGAACAAGCGAAAGTTGAAGTTTTGTCCACTGTTTACGGGGGCACTAAGATTGTGATTGGGCGTTATACGAAATTCATCAAAGATTCGACGAATCGAATGACGTTCCGTTTGCATGAGGGAGATATTTCAATGAGTGCTTATGTGTGAGTGAAGGAGTGGGTAAGCGATGAGTTTTAAAGCCATCGATTTACAGTTCGCTGTACACAAGAACGATGAGGCGGGAATTCGTCAGAATCAACTGATGCAGAAACCGCGGCAAGATGAAACGATCTTAGAAAATCAGGCGGCACAATCGACTGAAAAAGATCGTCAACGCAGCAGTAAGCTTGAAGAAAGCGCCAGGACGGATATCAATGGTCAAGGCGGGCAGAAGCAGCAGATGGCTGAAAGGAAGCCCAGGAGCAAAAAGCCTTCGTCGTCATCAGAATCTATAGAACATGAACATCAACCGAATCATCCGTACAAAGGGCATCATATTGATTTATCCTTATAAGGCGTTATCTCATTTAAAGAAAAAGGTGAACATAAGTGGCTATGCAGCCGTGGATGTATGTCGTACTTCTAGGATTGGTCGTGATCGTTTATGCACGTTTTCTGCCTAAGGAACAAATGGCAGCTTCCGGCAAGATGACAGTCGTTCAAGAGATTGAGGAAACGATAGAACACTTTGCCGCAGAGATGGATGAGCAAAATCAATCGCTGCTGGATCTTTTTTCGAAGACCAAACAAGATTACGAGGTTGAACTCGCGAAACTGGCAGGCAGGCTTGAAACCCTGGAAAAGCAAAAGCATGAGCTTTCTCAAGAATTGACCAAAGTGCATTTCAAAGATCAAGGAAACTCAGCTGCAATTTCTACGATTGATTTAGAGCTCGGGCAACAGGGAGCCGCGGGAGAACCCCTAACTCTGGTTGAAGAATCCGTTTATGAAGAGGCAGAGCCGGTTTACGCAGGCTTGAGCATGAAAAGCCGATATGCAGAGCTATTTTCTCTACACGATCAAGGAAAAGGTGTTGAAGCTATCGCTAAGAAATTAGGGATGAATAAAGGTGAGGTTAGTTTGATTTTACAGCTTTCCCGACAGGAGGAGATGACCCGTGCTTAAAAATCGTTCGTATCTTTTAGGAATTGGGACTGGGATCATCGTCGGGGCCTTATTGCTGCAAGTGATGTCCGTTCGGGCAAGCGCACCGGGTAAATCGGGCTTAGCTCTTGACGAAATGGATCCTCAGAAATTGAAAGAGGAAGCCGCTAAATACTATCAAGTTTTTGATTTAGGCACTAAAATGTATACGCAAGCGGAAGTGGATGCTTCAGTTCAAAAAAAGGTGAAAGAAGAAACGGACAAGCTAGCTGCAGCTAAGCCTCAAGATCAGCCTAAAACGGAGACCGTTGTTAGAACGGTTGTTTATGTACAGCCAAATCTTGATGCAACCGCTGTTAGCGAGCTTCTTGTGAAATCCGGTCTGATTACGGACCGCAAAGCATTTGCCACTGAACTCCAAAAGCAAGGCGGAAACACCAAATTGCAAGTCGGCTTCCATGTGTTTGAAGGGCAATTGGATATGCAGCAGGTTGTGTCGAATCTCATAACATCCCAGCAGTAGACGCTCAAATTGATCTTTATTTTGAGGTCTTTTTTTATTGAAACATGCCTATTGTCACGGGAAAATACGAAATCGACAAAAGGTTGCATAGGGATTTGAGTTGTGGTATATTTATTCACGGTGTTAAAAACTCACGTCAGTCAATTTGTATATTGGTGCTTACATTGGTAAGTTTTATACAAAGATGCGACAGGCGGCGGATACCAAATAAACCATTTTAGAGGAGGGATTGGGGATGGCAGTTATCTCCATGAAACAGCTTTTAGAAGCTGGCGTACATTTCGGTCACCAAACACGTCGTTGGAACCCGAAAATGGACAAGTACATTTTCACAGAAAGAAACGGAATTTACATTATCGATCTACAAAAAACGGTTAAAAAAGTTGAGGAAGCTTACAACTTCGTTAAATCCGTATCTGAAGATAATGGTACAATCCTTTTCGTAGGAACTAAAAAACAAGCTCAAGATTCCGTTGCTGAAGAAGCAGAACGTTGCGGAATGTACTTCATCAACCAACGTTGGTTGGGTGGTACGCTTACTAACTTCCAAACAATTCAAAAACGTATTGACCGTTTGAAAACTCTTGAAAGATGGGAAGAGGACGGTACATTCGAAGTTCTACCTAAGAAAGAAGTTATCATTCTCCGTAAAGAGAAAGAGCGTCTTGAAAAATTCTTGGGCGGAATCAAAAACATGAAATCCCTGCCTAGCGCACTATTCATTATCGATCCACGTAAAGAGCGTATTGCTGTTGCAGAAGCTCGTAAATTGGGTATCCCAATCGTTGGTATCGTTGATACAAACTGTGATCCGGACGAGATCGACTACGTGATCCCAGGTAACGATGATGCGATTCGTGCAGTTAAATTGCTTACAGCGAAAATTGCTGACGCAGTTATCGAAGCACACCAAGGCGAACAAACAACAGCTTAATTTATAGCAATGGGAAAAGGGTGGTTGGAAGGTGTAACAGCCTGTCACCACCCTTTTTTTAAAGAGTTACGAGTGTTACATACTAACCAATATCGGGAGGTTTCTTTCAATGGCAGTTACAGCAGCACAAGTGAAAGAATTACGTGAAAAAACAGGCGCAGGTATGTTGGATTGCAAAAAAGCGCTTGAAGAAGCAAATGGTGATATCACAAAAGCTGGTGAGTTGCTTCGCGAGAAAGGTCTTTCCGCGGCAGCTAACAAAGCAGGTCGTATCGCTACTGAAGGCGCAGTAGAGTCTTACATTCACGCTGGAGGTAAAGTTGGTGTTCTGGTTGAGATCAACTGTGAAACTGACTTCGTAGGTAAAACAGAGCAATTCAGAACTTTCTGCAAAGATATCGCAATGCACATCGCAGCGGCTAACCCTTCTTATGTTCGTCGTGAAGAAGTGCCAACAGAAGCTTTGGAGAAAGAAAAAGAAATTCTTCGCAACCAAGCGCTTAATGAAGGCAAACCAGAAAAAATCATTGAAAAAATGGTTGAAGGCCGCATTGGCAAATACTACGAAGAGTTCTGCTTAATGGAGCAACAATTCGTTAAAGATCCAGACAAAACAATCGATCAATTGTTGAACGAGAAAATCGCTGCAATCGGCGAAAACATCTCGATTCGTCGTTTCGTACGTTTTGGTCTTGGTGAAGGCCTTGAGAAAAAACAAGAAAACTTCGCTGAAGAAGTTATGTCCCAAGTTAAACTATAATAGCTCTTTCAAAAAGATGGAACACTTGGTGTTCCTTCTTTTTTAGCCAATAAGTTTGTTTATGCATGGAAACGGAGGTTATACAAGTTGGGTCAACCTTTTTATAAAAGAATAGTGCTCAAATTGAGCGGCGAAGCTCTGGCAGGACAGCAAGGGTACGGCATTGATTCAGAAGTCATTACCTCCATCGCCCAGCAAGTGAAAGACGTTGTTGAATTGAACGTGGAAGTCGCTATCGTAGTTGGTGGCGGTAACATATGGCGTGGAATCGCCGGCAGTGAAAAAGGCATGGATCGTGCAACAGCGGACTATATGGGGATGCTTGCGACCGTCATGAATTCTTTGGCACTACAGGATGCTTTGGAAAATATTGATGTGCCAACAAGAGTTCAGTCCTCCATTACGATGCAGCAAGTGGCTGAACCTTATATTCGTAGAAAAGCTATTCGTCACTTGGAAAAGGCGAGAGTTGTCATTTTCGCAGCAGGTACAGGGAATCCATACTTCTCAACAGATACGACAGCAGCTTTGAGAGCAGCTGAAATTGAAGCGGAAGTCATTCTTATGGCCAAAAATAAAGTGGATGGCGTTTACTCCGCAGATCCATTCAAAGATCCAACAGCTAAGAAATTCGAAACGTTGACGTATATGGAAGTTATCAGTAATAATTTAGGTGTCATGGACTCCACCGCTTCTTCCCTATGTATGGATAACAACATCCCGTTGGTGGTGTTCAACATTACAGAAAAAGGGAATATTAAACGAGTGGTCCTTGGCGAGAAAATTGGGACTACAGTTAAAGGGAGTGTCTAATCGATGCCACAAGCAGTGAAAAAGAACGCAGAAGACCGGATGGAAAAAGCCATCGGCGCACTTAAAAGAGACTTGACTTCTCTACGTGCTGGTCGTGCTACGCCTTCTTTATTGGATCGTATTCAAGTGGAATATTACGGAGCAATGACACCGGTGAATCAACTTGCGAATTTAACAACACCTGATTCACGTACTTTGCTTATTCAACCATGGGACAAAAGCTCCATCTCCTCCATAGAGAAAGCAATTATGAAGTCTGATTTGGGTTTAACACCATCCAATGATGGTATCGTAATTCGCATTGTGATTCCGGCACTCACAGAAGAGCGTCGTACGGATCTCGTTAAAATGACGAAAAAATTCGGCGAAGAAGCCAAAGTGGCGATTCGCAATATTCGCCGCGATGCAAATGATGAGATCAAAAAGCTTGAAAAAGCAGGAATCTCTGAAGATGAGTCGCGTAAACATCAGGAAGACATCCAGAAGTTTACGGATAAATTCGTAGCCGAAGTTGAAAAAGTTTTGGCTGCTAAAGAAAAAGAAATCATGGAAGTATAAGATAGATATGCCCCCGGGTAGTCGCTGGGGGTTTTTCATCTTTCCCTAGTTGGGAGGAACAACAGTGCTCAAGCGATTTAAGCAATGGTTTGGAATGAAAGATCAGCAAGCATCTACAGCTAGACCAGAAATTGAATTGGACAAAGTGCCAGCGCATGTCGCTATCATTATGGACGGAAATGGCCGCTGGGCAAAACAAAGAGGCTTGCCGCGTGTAGCCGGGCACCATTCCGGCATGAAGAATGTTAAGAAAATTACGATGGCAGCTAATGAGATCGGTGTTAAAGTATTGACGATGTACGCTTTTTCAACAGAAAATTGGAAGAGACCCAAGGAAGAAGTGGAATTTCTAATGAAGCTTCCCCAAGAGTTTTTTCCTTTGGAGATTGAAGAGCTGATCGAGAATAATGTCCGTATCCGCATGACAGGTTGGAAGGATGGTTTGCCTGACTATACGCTAAACGCGATAGAGGGCGCTATCGAACGGACGAAAAATAATACAGGACTCATTTTGAACTTTGCCTTAAACTATGGTGGACGTAAAGAAATGATTGCTGGTGTGCAGGATATGATTCGTGATGTTCAAAGCGGCAAGCTGCAGACCGAAGAGCTGGACGAGACTCGTTTTTCATCGTATATGCTTACTTCAGATCTACCAGATCCCGATTTGTTAATTCGCACGAGCGGTGAGTTGAGACTTAGCAATTTTCTGTTGTGGCAATTGGCTTATTCAGAGCTTTGGTTTACTGAGGCTTATTGGCCGGAGTTTACAGAATCTTTATTTTTGCAGGCCATCGCGGAATACCAACGCCGTGGGAGAAGATACGGAGGACTGTAAGAGATCCTTTCGATTTCTCCTAAACGGTGACGGTTGTTTAACGAATTGCTGCCGGATTTGAAGTTGTTCATCTAGGAGGATTCAACTTGAAACAAAGGATCGTCACAGGCGTTATTGCTGGGCTCGTTTTTATTACTTTATTAGTTTTAGGTGGTTACTGGTACGCCGGATTAATCGTATTGCTCTCGATTCTTGGCTACCGGGAATATTTGCAGATGAATGGCTATATGAAGTATAAGTTAACAAGCGCTGTTGGATTAATTGCACTGTTGTACATAACAATACCTTGGAAATTCGTTGGAATCACTTCTCCAATTTCTACAAGTGCGATCATCTGGTTTGCTATGTTTGTACTTCTATTTATAACGGTAGCTTCGAAAAATAAAATTACCATCGATCAGGTTTCGGTCATTTTGTTAGGCGTTGTTTATATTGCTTTTGGCTTCTATTATATGATTGCAGCACGTTTAGCGGAGCATGGCTTGTTTTGGACAATCCTTGTTTTCGTTTGTATATGGGCCTCCGATTCAGGCGCCTATTTCGTTGGCTCCATACTGGGCAAAAACCTTCTCTGGCCGCAAATTAGCCCTAAGAAATCAATTGAAGGCGCTATAGGCGGCGTTGTCATCTCGATGATCGCGGCGTTCATATTCGCTTGGTTTGCTCCGGATTTGCTCGGTTTTGGCAAAGCGCTGGCTCTTGGTTTAATTATTGCTGTTGTTGGACAAGTAGGAGACTTGATTCAGTCTGCCTATAAGCGTGTTAAAGGAATCAAAGATACGGGAACATTACTCCCCGGTCACGGCGGTGTGCTGGATCGGATGGATAGTTGGCTGATTGTGTTTCCATTTGTTTATTTGATCGGAATAATACCTATGTAATTGTCATGGGCGAGGTGCTTAGTCATGAAACGGATTGCCATTTTAGGATCAACGGGGTCTATCGGTACACAGACCTTAGACATCATTCAACACGCCCCAGAGAAATTTCAAGTTGAAGCTATATCTGGTGGATATAATACAAAGTTATTGATCGAGCAAGTGAACCAGTTTAAACCGAAACTCGTCTCCGTTGCAACGAAGGAGTTGGCGCATGAGGTTCAGCTGAACGTGCCGGCAGGGACGAAGGTTGTATATGGTGAAGATGGCCTAATTGAAGTAGCCGCAGCTACAGAAGCTGATTTAGTTGTTACTGCACTGGTAGGAAGTCAAGGTTTAAAACCCACCCTTGCTGCCATTGATGCTGGTAAACACATCGGTCTTGCCAACAAGGAAACTTTAGTGAGTGCAGGGCACATTGTAACCGAAGCTGTACGTAAAAAAGGTGTTGCTGTATTGCCTATTGATAGTGAGCATTCAGCGATTTATCAATGTTTAAATGGCGAGAACATTGCGCAGGTTTCCAAAATTACGATAACAGCATCCGGTGGTTCTTTCCGTGATCGTACTCGCGCAGAGTTAGAAGGCGTTACAGTTGAACAAGCTCTACAGCATCCGAATTGGTCGATGGGAGCAAAGATTACAATCGATTCAGCCACGATGGTGAATAAAGGTTTTGAGGTCATTGAGGCGCACTGGTTATTCGACCTTTCCTATGATCAAATTGATGTGTTGATTCATCCGGAAAGTGTCATTCACTCCTATGTTGAGTTTGTTGACAACAGCATTATTGCTCAGCTAGGCAATCCGGACATGCGCGTGCCAATTCAATATGCCTTAACGTATCCTGACAGATTCGTGACACCGACCAAGAAGCTTGATCTGGCTGCAATTGGCAAACTGCACTTCCGCGAAATGGATTATACCAGGTATCCGTGTTTGCGAATGGCATATGAGAGCGGAAGACAAGGTGGAACGACACCGACGGTTTTCAATGCTGCCAATGAGATTGCCGTAGCTCGTTTCCTCAAAGGGGAAATTACATTTTTACAAATCGAGCAAGTCATTGAAGCAGCTCTTCAGAAGCATGAGTCATATGCCAATCCTGCGCTTGAGCTCATACATGAACAGGACCTGTGGGCTAGATCGTATGCGGAGTCTATTCAATTTTAATGTATTAAGAGCTTAAGTCAGTGAGTGTGGCTCGGCTCTTTTTTTCTCTGGTTGCAGGTACGTCTAATTCATTCTCCATTGCCGTATACTGTGCTAAACAGGCATAGCTTGTATTCAGCGGTTCAATAATGGTAATCTAAGAACATGCTGTCCATGAAGGAGGAAATACGACTTGTCAGCCATAGAAGTTGGATTGAAAGTTATTTTGATGTTTTTCATTCTTGTATCGATTCATGAATGGGGTCATTTTTACTTTGCAAAACGCGCAGGCATCTTAGTTAGAGAGTTTGCCATCGGTTTTGGACCCAAGATTTTCTCATATAAAAAAGGGGAAACTCGGTATACGCTTCGCTTACTGCCCATCGGCGGTTTTGTTCGTATGGCCGGAGAAGATCCGGAAATTGTTCAAGTGAACCCTGGACAAACCATTGCTATTAAATTAAATAAACAAAATGAAGTGTCCTCCCTTTTTCTCGATCAATTAGACCGTCGCTCCAATGTCATTTTGGGTGTTGTGGAACATATTGATCTTGAAAGAACACTTCAAGTTTCACTCGATGTGGATGGAGAAAGAGTAACCTATCCCGTCGACCGAGAAGCGATGATGGTTACCAAGGGAGTTGAAACACAGATTGCACCGTATGATCGGCAATTCGGATCGAAAACCGTTGGTAAGCGAGCGATTGCGATTGTAATGGGACCTGTGATGAACTTTCTTTTGGCGATCGTGTTATTCTTAATCGTTGCCATCATGTCCGGTGTCTTTACGAATGTAAAGCTGGATTCCGTGCTTGCGGGTAAGGCAGGAGAGAAGGCCGGATTGCAAAAAGGCGATATTATCATTTCGATTGATAATCAGCCGATTGGCAGCGACCGTGAGAAGTTGGTAACGACGATTCAATCATCAGCTGGAAAGCCAATGACATGGGTCATTGACCGTTCAGGGAATCCGCTGACTCTGCAAGTAACACCAGAAACGGAAGCCGGATCAGGCAAACTGGGTGTTGTGATCTCAGGAGACCGGAGAAGTGCTTCATTTAGTGAAGTCATAACTGGAACCTATGAGCAAGTTGTTGGGACAACAATCGGAATCGTTACGGGTCTGCAGAAGCTAGTGATGCTGCAATTTAAACTTGATGATTTAGGCGGTCCGGTTAGAACAGCTCAAGTTTCTGCCCAATTTGCGCAAATGGGAATCACTGTTTTTCTCTCGTGGATGGCTACATTAAGTTTATATCTTGGGATATTTAATCTTCTGCCGATCCCTGCTTTGGATGGAAGCAGATTATTGTTCATGGGACTAGAGGCGCTTCGCGGCAAGCCAATTGATCCGAATCGTGAGAGTATGGTTCACTTTGTTGGGTTTGCGCTGCTTATGCTGCTTATGGTAGCTGTAACATATAATGATATTTTACGTTTAATTAAGGGATAGTTCTAATGATCTAGGAGGGTTTATGTCAAACGATAAGCAGTTTGTTAAAGAGATTACACCACAGGGAGAAGATTTCTCCCGTTGGTACATAGATGTGATCAAAAAAGCGGATCTGATGAGCTATTCTCCGGTACGCGGATGTATCGTGTTTAAGCCTGACGGCTACGAAATCTGGGAAAACATTCAACGCGAGTTGGACAGCAAATTCAAAGAAACAGGTCACCGGAACGCCTATTTCCCTTTATTTATCCCAGAGAGCTTTTTCCAAAAGGAAAAAGAGCACGTAGAGGGCTTTAATCCGGAACTGCCATGGGTTACAGAAGCAGGCGGGGAGAAGCTGGAAGAACGCTTGGCGATCCGCCCTACTTCGGAAACGATGATTGGACATATGTACTCCGAATGGATCAATTCCTATCGCGATCTGCCTTTGCTGATTAATCAATGGGCGAATGTGGTTCGATGGGAGAAACGTACGTTGCCATTCTTACGTACAACTGAATTCCTATGGCAAGAAGGACACACGGCACATGAGGATGAGCAGGATGCACGTCGTGAAACGATGCAAATGTTAGACGTGTATCGTCAATTTGCGGAAGATTTCTTGGCTATTCCGGTCATTGTTGGCCAAAAAACACCTTCTGAGAAATTCGCTGGGGCAATTGATACTTTCTCGATTGAAGCGATGATGAAAGACGGAAAAGCTGTACAAGCGGGTACCTCTCACTACCTGGGTACGAATTTCGCTGTTGCTTTTGATATCAAATTCCTGGATCGCGAGAATCAGCATCAATTTGCGCACACCACATCATGGGGCGTAAGTACACGTTTAATCGGGGCGCTGATCATGGTTCATGGAGATGACAGAGGTTTGGTTCTTCCGCCAAAAGTCGCTCCAACGCAAGTTATCATGATTCCAATTGGTCCTCCAAAAACGCGGGATCAAGTCATTGCACGGGTAGACGAGTTGTACGCTGATCTTAAAAAAGCAGGTGTCCGCGTGAAAGTGGACGATCGCGCTGATCAAAGCCCTGGCTGGAAATTCAATGAATATGAAATGCGCGGCGTACCGATTCGTGTTGAATTAGGACCACGTGATATGGAGAACGGGCAGGTTGTTCTTGTCTCCCGAGTAAGTGGAGAGAAGAAAACCGTGCAACAAGCGAATTTTGTCGAAGAAGTTCAAAATTTACTTGCTGAGATTCATCAGCAGATGTATGATAAAGCCAAGCAGTTCCGTGACGAGCACTACATTGCCGTGGATTCTATCGATGAATTCAAAACTTTCCTGGAAACAAAACGTGGTTTTGCTTTAGCTGGATGGTGCGGTTCCAATGCATGCGAGGAACAGGTCAAGCAAGAAACAGGTGCGACAAGCCGCAATATTCCTTTCACACCTACAGAAACGAAGTCAACATGTTTGGTTTGCGGCGATGCTGCGAAACATACGGTCGTATTTGGCCGCAGTTACTAATTACTACAATAAGGGCAAATGGAGGCAAGTCATCCATTGCCCTTCGTATTTTTATGGGGAGGCTGTTCATGAGTAATTTGGCGGATAAACGGAATCGCTTTGAGCTTTTGATGCAGCAAGCTGAGATTCCTGCCGATATCGTGCGATCATTTTTTACAGAAGGCTATATTGATCAAGTAGAGATTAGTCGGAAGAACCGCGACTGGACTTTTTATTTGGTGAAAAATGACTTAGTGCCTCAGAACATTTACCGCTCTTTTTGTAAAATGATTCAAGAAAAATTCGCGCAAATCGCGAAGATTCGTTTTATTTGGAAGTTTGAAGGGGCGGAGCCGGCTGCTTTGGTAGATGAATACTGGAGCTTATTTATGGAATGGCTGCAGCGCGAAGTGCCGTCCATTAATGGCTGGATGGCTAAAGCTAAATTTGAAGTGCAAGGGCAAGCCCTATCCCTCATTATGCTGGATGCGATTGGTCTGGAGCTTGCGAAGAAAAAGAATATAGATACCTTCATCCGAGACTTTTTCCATAACTATTTCCAAACGGAATTGACGGTTAAATATGCGATCAGCGATTCAGCCGCTGTCGAAACGGAATATGAAAAGTTTGCCAAGCAGCGTGAGCAAAGCGAAAAGACGATTACACAAGAAATCATGATGTCGATTGACATGGAAGAAGAAGAAGAGTCTTCTTTACCGGATGATTTGAAGCTTGTAATGGGGTATGAGATCAAGGAAGTACCGACTCCCCTGAAGGATATTAAAGAAGAAGAGAAAAAAATTACGGTTCAAGGAACGGTATTCGGCTTAGAGGTTAAGGAATTAAGAAACGGTAACACGTTGTATAGTTTTAACGTAACGGATTTTACAGATTCAATGGCGATGAAAGTTTTCGCGAAAACCAAAGATGACGTGAAGATTATGAGTTTGCTTCAGAACGGAACATGGATCAGAGCCAGAGGCAAAGTTGAATATGACCGATTCATGCAAATCCCTGAGCTCGTAATGATTCCAAACGATTTGACTGAAGTGATGGCTCCGAAAGATCGCATGGATGATGCCGCTGAGAAGCGTGTTGAGTTCCACTTGCATACGACGATGAGTACGATGGATGCTTTAACGCCTATTGATCAATATGTGAAAATGGCGGCTAAATGGGGTCACAAAGCCATTGCCGTTACGGACCACAGCAATATTCAATGTTTCCCTGATGCGGGGAAAGCGGCTAAAAAACACGGAATTAAAGTGATTTACGGCGTTGAAGCTAACGTAGTCAATGACTCTGTGCCAATCGTCATGAATGGCAGGGATTTGGACATGAAGCAAGCGACATATGTCATTTTCGACGTCGAGACCACCGGTTTATCCGTTACGAATAACCGTATCATCGAGCTTGCCGGAGTTAAAATGCAGGATGGCAAGGAAATCGACCGTTTTGCAACGTTCATTAACCCACATGAGAAAATCCCTTATAACATTCAGCAATTAACGAATATTACAGACGACATGGTGGTAGGAGCTCCTGATATTGAGGTGGAGCTTCCGAAATTTATAGATTTTATCGGCGATTCCGTGCTTGTAGCTCATAACGCGCGCTTTGATATGGGTTTCCTTCAAGCCAATTTGCAACGGATGGATTTGCCGGAGGTTACCAACACTGTAGTAGACACACTGGAACTGGCGAGATTTTTGTTTCCATCCATGAAGAATCACCGATTGAATACCTTATCCGATAAATTTAAGGTGGGCTTAGATAATCATCACCGTGCGATTGATGACTCCATTGCCTTAGGATTTGTGCTCTATCACTTAATTAATGAAGCTAATGATCGACAAATAACGAGTCTCGCTAAGCTAAATGATTACGTCGGTAAAGATTTGTCGAATCAGCGACCTTTCCATTGCTGCATCTATGCGCTTAACGCGATTGGCAAAAAGAACTTATTTAAACTTATCTCTTTATCTCATACAACGTATTTACAAAGAGGCGCTACGATTCCAAAGAGCGTGTTGGTCCAATTTAGAGAAGGGCTTCTTATCACTTCCGGTTGTGAAAAAGGCGAGTTTTTTGAGGCTGTTCTTAATAAAACAATTGAAGAAGCTGAACAAGTTTCAGAGTTCTATGATATTTTGGAAATCCAGCCGGTCAGTTACAATATGCATTTAGTTGAAAAAGGGCTTGTCGGCAGTGTTGAGGACCTTGAGAATGCAGTACGCCGCGTCTGTGAAATTGGTTATAAAACAGGCAAGCCGGTCATTGCGACAGGCAATGTGCATTACCTGCATCCTCGGGAGAAAGTATGCCGGGACATTACGATTAACGGGATTACTGGGTTTAGTCCGCTGAAATCGATGAAGAAGCCGGATGCTCACTTCCGCACCACCAAAGAGATGCTGGAAGAGTTTAAGTTTTTGGGCGAAGAGAAAGCCTTTGAGGTTGTTGTTCGCAGCACGAATGAACTGGCAGATCGGTTTGAAGCGATTGAGCTCTTCCCGGATAAATTGTTTACACCAATTATTGAAGGTGCGGACGATGAAATTCGAGACACCTGTTACTCTACGGCGAAAAGTATTTATGGCGATGAGCTTCCAGAGGTGATCGTTGCCCGGTTGGAAAAAGAGCTTGTTCCAATCATTAAATTCGGTTTCTCTGCGAACTATTTGATCTCCGAACGGTTGGTTAAAAAGTCGAATAAAGACGGCTACCTCGTAGGTTCAAGGGGATCTGTCGGATCTTCCGTAGTTGCCATGATGCTTGGGATTTCTGAGGTAAATCCGCTGCCTCCGCATTATATTTGCGCTTCTTGTCAGCACAGTGAGTGGTTCCTGGACGGTAGCGTTCCGAGTGGGTTCGATCTCCCTAACAAGATATGCCCCGATTGTGGTGGGAACCTTAGAGGAGACGGACACGACATTCCTTTTGAAACATTCTTAGGCTTTAAAGGGGATAAAGTCCCCGATATCGATTTGAACTTCTCTGGCGAATATCAGCCGGTTGCCCATAATTACACGAAAGAAATTTTCGGTGAGCGATGTGTTTTCCGTGCGGGCACCATTGGTACAGTTGCGGAGAAGACAGCCTTCGGATTTGTGAAAAAATATGAAGAAGAGCAGGGCCAGAAGTGGCGGGGCGCTGAGCTGAATAGGTTGGCTGCCGGTTGTACTGGGGTTAAGCGCAGCACAGGGCAGCATCCAGGGGGAATTGTTGTAGTCCCTGATTACATGGAAGTTGATGACATTACGCCAGTCCAATACCCGGCAGATGATAAGAATTCAGAATGGAAAACAACTCATTTTGACTACCACGCCTTCGACGCTAATTTGCTCAAACTAGATATTCTGGGACACGACGACCCGACGATGATGAGGATGCTGCAGGATTTGACGGGGATTGATCCGACGACCATTCCGATGAATGATCCTAAAGCGATGAGTATTTTTAACTCCACAGAAGCGCTTAACGTAACTCCGGATCAGATTCGTTCACCGGTTGCTACATATGGCGTTCCGGAAATGGGAACGAAATTTGTGCGCCAGATGCTCCAGGAAACGCAACCGAGCTCATTTGCCGACTTACTGCAAATTTCCGGACTCTCGCACGGAACAGGTGTTTGGTTAGGCAACGCTCAAGAGCTGATTAAAAAAGGAATATGCAATATTAAGACCGTAATTGGATGTCGGGATGATATCATGTTATTCTTAATCTATAAAGCAGGAATGGATGCGGGCTTAGCCTTTAAAATTACCGAGAGTGTGCGTAAAGGTAAAGGTTTAACGGACGAGTGGAAAGAAGAGATGAAGCGGTGTAATGTGCCTGCTTGGTATATTGAGTCCTGTGAACGGATTGAATATATGTTTCCAAAAGCGCATGCTGCTGCTTACGTTATTTCCGCTGTTCGTACAGCATTCTTCAAGGTATATCATCCAATTGCGTACTACGCTACTTACTTTAGTGTTCGTGCGGCCGATTTCGATCTCGAATTGCTTTGCCAAGGGTATGACGCTATCTTGAAACGATTGATTGAAATTGAAGAAAAAGGTTTCCAGGCGCTACCAAAAGAAAAGGCCATGGTCTCCATCCTGGAGATGTCGCTAGAGATGACGTCTCGTGGTTTCAGCTTCAAGCCAATTGATATCTACCGTTCGCATGCAACGCGATTTACGATTGATGGCAACACATTGATTCCTCCATTTGCCGCTATGTCAGGTATCGGCGAGAACGCAGCCAAAAATATTGCGGCTGCCAAGGACGAAGGCGATTTCCTCTCCATTGAGGATTTCCAGAATCGTTCGAAAGCTTCCAAAACCGTGATTGAGTTACTATCCTCAATGGGATGTTTCCGAGGTATGCCGGAATCGAATCAGTTGTCACTATTCTAAATTTCATTGCATAGTGTAATAGAGAAGTTAGCTGTCAAGTGAAAATCATTAACAAGTTTGCTATTGTAATGCAAAGATTGGTTATGGTATAATTTTTATTGGCAATAATGAGGATATCATCTTGTGATTAAAGAGTGGGGAAACCCACTCTTTACATTTTGATATAGGACTTTTCGGGTTATGACTAGGGGAAAGTCAATTTAGGAGGTACATTTATCTGTGGTTACACAAGCACACATCAAATCCGTCATAGAGGACATGCTGAAGGATTTCATTGAACAAAATGGATTTGAACTCGTGGATATTGAATATGTCAAAGAGGGCAGCAATTGGTTCCTTCGTGTCTACGCTGACAAAGAAGGCGGAATTGATATAGATGATTGCGGCCGTATCAGTGAATACCTTAGTGTTCAATTGGATGAGAAAGATCCGATTGCTGATGCTTATTTCTTGGAGGTTTCTTCACCAGGGGCTGAACGTCCATTGAAGAAGACACAAGATTATTACAAGGCCGTGAACAGTCACGTATTTGTTACGACCTACGAGCAGATCGAGGGCTCCAAGGAGTTTGAAGGATTGCTGGTATCCTTTGACGAACAAGATCTCATCATTGAAATTGGCAAAAAGAAAGTTACTATTCCGTTCACGAAGGTAGCAAGCGCTCGTTTGGCTATCGTTTTTTAGTGACCGTTACTTATTGAAAGGGGGGACTCAGTTCAAATGAACACGGATTTCATCGAAGCGCTGTCGGAAATTGAACGTGAGAAGGGTATCTCTAAAGAGTTACTTATCGATGCAATTGAAGCAGCGATGATTTCAAGTTATAAGCGTAATTTCAACACCGCGCAAAATGTGCGCGTAGATATCAATCGTCATACGGGTCTCATTAAGGTATTTGCACGCAAAACCGTAACTGAGGAAGTACTCGATCCAAGATTGGAAATTTCGCTCCACGCTTCGCGTGAAATTAATCCAAATTATCAACTGGAAGATATTGTTGAAATTGAAGTTACGCCTCGCGATTTTGGTAGAATTGCTGCTCAAACAGCAAAACAGGTCGTAACACAGCGTATTCGTGAAGCTGAGCGAGGACTAATTTACAATGCTTTTATTGACAAAGAGGAAGATATTGTTACGGGTATTCTTCAGCGTCAAGACCAACGCAACATTTATGTTGATCTAGGTAAAGTGGAGGCTGTGCTGCCTCTAACAGAACTTATGCCAACGGACAAATTTAAGCAAGGCGATCGGATTAAAGCGTATATCACCAAAGTGGAGAATACGACTAAGGGGCCGCAAATTATTTTGTCCCGTACACATCCCGGTTTGCTTAAACGTCTGTTTGAACTCGAAGTTCCTGAAATTTTTGACGGTGTCGTCGAAATTCGTTCCGTGGCCCGCGAAGCAGGATTCCGTTCCAAAATCGCTGTTCACTCACGCAATGCTGAAGTAGATCCGGTAGGTTCCTGTGTTGGACCCAAAGGGTTACGTGTTCAAACGATTGTTACTGAACTGCGCGGCGAGAAAATCGACATCGTTCGTTGGATGGAAAGCGTGGAAGAGTATGTGGCCAATGCGCTAAGTCCTTCCAAAGTTCTTGAAGTTCAAATTCATGAAAATGAAAAGATGGCACGCGTCATTGTTCCAGACTATCAACTATCATTAGCCATTGGTATCAAAGGGCAAAATGCTCGCCTGGCAGCTAAATTGACAGGCTGGAAAATCGACATTAAGAGTGAAACACAAGCGGAACAAGAATTTGGCCGAGTGAAAACTTATACAGAAGAAATGCATCAAGATTCAGTCAGTATCGATTAAGTTTTTGTTTGGAAGCAAGGGGTGATCGGAATGAAGCAGAGAAAAGTCCCTCTGAGAAAATGCGTGGCCTGCCAGGAGATGATGCCGAAGAGGGAATTGATCCGCGTCGTCAAAACGCCTGAAGATGACATTCTCATTGATCTCAAAGGGAAAAAATCCGGGCGCGGTGCCTACTTATGCGGTAAAGTTTCTTGTTTTAAATTGGCAAAGAAAAGCAAAGCCTTGGATCGAGCACTTAAGCATGCCGTAAGCGCTGATATTTATGACCAACTGGAACAAGATTTTATTCGGGTTGAGGATGAATTCCTTTCCTCCAAAGAGGAGGACTCCGAAGATGAATCCTAAATTTTTTAACCAGTTGGGTCTAGCGATGCGGGCAGGAAAGCTTGTTACCGGCGATGAAGGCGTCTTTAAAGCCATTCGTTCGGGAGAAGCCAAACTTGTCATTATGGCGGAGGATGCTTCGGCTAATACACGGAAGAAATTTCAGGATAAATGCCAATTTTATGGGGTGACTCTTATGGAAATTGGAACGAAGTATGAATTGGGCCGCAGCATTGGTAAAGAGATGCGTGTCACCATAGGTGTATTGGACGGAGGCTTCGCGCAGATGCTGCAGAAAAGTCAAGAAAATCCTGCGGAGGTGGAACATATTGACCAATAAACAACAAGATAATAAAGATAAAACCCGCGTATACGAATACGCCAAACAGCTCAATATGAGCAGTAAAGAAATCATCACCATTCTCAAACGTTTAAATATACCTGTAAACAATCATATGAGTGTAATGGAAAATGACGCGGTTAGTTCCGTGGAGAAATTTTTCCGTGATATAAAAGCTAATGCGGCTGCCAAACGAGCAGCTACGGACGGAGGAAATGTGAGTTCATCGACGACGAATCAGAATCCTGCATCGCAGGCTCCAGCACAAGAGAATAAAGGTGCAGCAACGGGGGCTTCCAAGCCTGTTGCTTCTTCAGAACAATCAGCCAATCAAACAACTAGTGGTGCAGTGACACCACAGCCATCGACAACGCAAGCTACACCTGGTGCGACAAGTCGCCCTTCCCAACCCCAACGTGATGGCCGTCCAAGTGGTCAAGGTTCTTCGCAAGGCGGACGTCCAAGCGGTCAAGGCCAAGGTGGACAACGTTCGGGTTACCAAGGTCAAGGCGGACAACGTCCAAGCGGCCAAGGTTCATCACAAGGCGGGCAACGTTCCGGCTATCAAGGATCGTCGCAAGGCGGACAACGTCCAAGTGGCCAAGGTTATCAAGGCCAAGGACAGGGTCAAGGTCAACGCTCTGGTGACAGACCTCCATTCCGTTCCAACGATGGGCGTCCAAGTGGTGGATCATCAGGCGGATATAACAGCCAACGTCCGAGCGGTCAAGGTTCCTACCAAGGGCAAGGCCAAGGCGGAGCTCCTCGCACGAATAGCAACTATGCGGGATCCCGTCCGAACCAAGGTGCAGGCGCATCTGCCGGTGGCGGACAAAGCGCAAACAGCGGCCGTCCGCAAGGCGGAAGTCCTAACCGCAGTACAGGACCGAATCGTCAAAACAAACCTTTTGACAACCGTAACAATAACCAAAGCGGAAGACCTGTTATTCAAGAAGCTAAGCCGCAGTTCCATGTTGGAGCAACAGCAGCTGAATTGGATGATGCAGCAGCGAAGGCTGGCGTAATTACTACTAAGAAATCCAAACCAACACCTAAACGTTTTGATGATAATCGCTCTGGCGGTAACCGCGGGCCATCCGGCAACAACCGTGGCAACCAACGTGGTAACAACCGTGGCAGATATCAACAAGAAACGGTTAAGAAAGAAAAAATTGATAACACACCTAAGAAAATCATCGTTCGCGGCAGCATGACGGTTGGTGAAACAGCCAAATTGCTCCACAAAGATGCTTCTGAAGTTATCAAAAAACTGTTGTTCCTAGGAACAATGGCGACAATCAACCAAGAACTTGATTTGGACGCTATTCAATTGATTGCAACTGAATTCGGCGTTGAAGTTGAGATTAAAATTAAAGTCGAAGAAGACAACTTCGAGACGATTGAAGAAGTGGATGATGAGGCAGATCTGCTTGAGCGTCCACCGGTTGTTACCATTATGGGGCACGTTGACCATGGTAAAACAACACTTCTTGATGCTATTCGTAAAACAAGCGTTACGGAAGGCGAAGCAGGCGGAATTACGCAGCACATCGGTGCGTACCAAGTTGAAGTTAACCATAAGAAAATCACGTTCTTGGATACACCTGGTCACGAAGCATTTACAACGATGCGTGCCCGCGGTGCACAAGTAACGGATATTACGATTATTGTCGTAGCTGCAGATGACGGCGTAATGCCACAAACCGTAGAAGCGATTAGCCATGCTAAAGCGGCAGGCGTTCCAATCATTGTTGCTGTGAACAAAATTGATAAAGAAGGCGCTAATCCTGACCAAATCAAACAGGCTCTTACAGCTTATGAACTGGTTCCGGAGGAGTGGGGCGGCGATACAATTTTCTGCGAGATTTCCGCGAAACAACGTATCGGACTTGAAAATCTCTTAGAGATGATCCTGCTCGTAGCGGAAGTACAAGAGTACAAAGCTAACCCGAACAAACGTGCAAGAGGAACAGTTATTGAAGCTGAGTTGGATAAAGGAAGAGGCCCAGTGGCTCGTGTCCTGATTCAACATGGTACGCTTAAAGTGGGAGATAGCTTCGTTGCTGGCGTTCACTTCGGCCGTATCAGAGCGATGGTGAATGATAAGGGCAAACGCTTGAAAGAAGCAGGTCCATCTACGCCAGTCGAAATCACGGGTCTAACTGATGTTCCTCAAGCTGGAGATCCATTCTTGGTATATGAAGATGAGCGTAAAGCGAGAGATATCGCGGACCGTCGTTCCATCGCATTGCGTCAATCCGAGATGACGGCAAATTCACGCGTGACATTGGATGATCTCTTCAAGCATATCAAAGATGGCGAAATCAAGGATTTGAATGTCATTATCAAAGGTGACGTTCAAGGATCTGTTGAAGCGCTGAAAAGCTCGCTTGAGAAGATCGAAGTGGAAGGCGTTCGCGTCAAAATCCTGCATAACGGTGTAGGGGCGATTACGGAGTCTGATATTATTCTTGCTTCGGCGTCTAATGCGATTATTATCGGTTTCAACGTTCGTCCGGAGCCTGCTGCGAAATCTACAGCAGAACAAGAGAAAGTTGATATTCGTCTGCACAATATCATTTACAACGTTATTGAAGAAATCGAGCAAGCGATGAAAGGCATGCTGGATCCAATCTTCAAAGAAGTTGTTCTTGGTCAAGCGGAAGTACGTAACGTGTTCAAAATTACGGGTTCAGGAACAATTGCCGGCTGTATGGTTATCTCTGGTAAAATTGCTCGTAACGCACAAACTCGCTTGATCCGCAGCGGTATTGTCGTTCATGAAGGCAAAATTGATTCCTTGAAACGATTTAAAGATGACCAAAAAGAAGTCGCACAAGGTTATGAATGTGGTATATCTCTGGAGCGTTATCATGATATTAAAGAGGGCGACATTATTGAAGCCTTCATCATGGAGTCCGTTGAGAGGTGATAACAAATGGCTAGAGTGCGTGTAGGTCGAGTAAGCGAGCAAATCAAGAAGGAATTGAGCCAAATCGTTCAATCCGAGTTAAAAGACCCGCGAATTGGTTTCCTAACCGTTACGGGTGTTGAAGTAACAAACGATCTTTCCTTAGCGCGTGTGTATCTAAGCGTGATGGGTACGGACGAACAGAAAGAAGCCACACTGAAGGCTCTTTCTGCAGGTTCCGGTTACATCCGTTCTGAGCTTGGCAAACGAATTCGGTTACGGAAAATCCCGGAACTACAGTTCAAGTTCGATGCGTCTATCGATTATGGCAGTCATATCGAGAACTTGCTTCATAAGCTAAACCAGGAAGGAAATCCAAGTGTATGAGTAATGGAATGATGCATGCCACCGAATACAGCCAGCAGCTGGAAGCAGCAGCTAAGTTTATCGAGCAGCATGATGATTTCCTGGTGGTATCTCACATCCAGCCGGATGGGGATGCCGCCAGCTCTACATACGCGATGGGTTGGCTTCTGGACCAGCTAGGGAAGACCTTTACCATGATCAACGATGGTCCTATGCCTTCTAAATTCTCCTATCTATGGGGAAGCGATCAGGTACTTGATTTTAGCAAAGAAGTACCGAGTAGACGTTACAAGACCATAATAAGTGTTGATTGTGCTGATTTCTCCAGAATAGGTAGGGTCAGCACTCTTTTTGATGAACAAGCTCAGCTGCTCAATGTTGATCATCATCCAACCAATGATAGATTTGGTTCGTGCCATTTGATTAAACATGATGCGGCCGCGACTGTTCAAATCTTGTATGATTTAGCCATACATATGAACATGAGTTTGAACTTGGCCATTGGTGACTGCATCTACACAGGTTTGCTTACGGATACAGGCGGTTTTCGTTATTCGAATACTTCGCCGGAAGTTATGCAAATTGGAGCGTCTCTACTTGCTTTGGGCGTGCAGGGCTCCGAAATTGCCGAGCAAGTTTTGGAGAGAGTGACCTATTCGCAAATCGTTCTTCTTCAAAAGGCCTTATCTACCCTTTCGTTTGCCCATGACCGCAAACTGGCGTGGCTCGCAGTCTCTTTAGCTGATTTGGAGTCTACTGGGGCTTCCAGTGAAGATTTAGATGGACTGGTGAACTACCCTCGTAACGTGGAAGGCGTCGAAGTGGGGATGCTATTTAAGGAGAAAGCACCCGGCGTAATTAAAGTAAGTCTTCGCTCTTCAGGACTTGTCGACGTTGCAGCGATCGCTCAATCCCTTGGTGGAGGCGGTCATGTTCGTGCATCAGGCTGCACAATCCAAGGAACAATTGAAGAAGCCGTAGCAAGAATGGTTCAGGAAGTAGGGAGCAAGCTGATATGACGCTAGAAGGCATCTTGCCTGTTTGGAAACCGGAAGGCTTCACATCTCATGATGTTGTAGCCAAAGTCAGAGGTATACTTGGAATTAGACGTATTGGCCATACCGGAACGTTAGATCCGCAAGTGACAGGAGTTCTGCCACTTTGCATTGGTCGAGCAACCCGGATGGTTGAATATATACAGGACTTGCCGAAGGAATATGAAGCCGTTCTTCGAATTGGCCTTTCAACAGATACAGAAGATATGACTGGCAATGTGCTCGAAGAAGTTTCTCTCGTACAATTGGACGAAACGGTTGTTCGCGAGGCTTTGCTTCGCTTTGTCGGAGAGATCGAACAGATTCCTCCTATGTTCTCGGCTGTTAAGATCGACGGGAAACGGCTCTATGAGCTGGCCCGCGAAGGCAAGGAAGTTGAGCGCAAATCACGCAAAGTAACGATCCATCAATTAGACATTCTTCGTATGGATTTACAGCAAAAGCATCCGGAAATACATTTCCGTGTTTCTTGCTCAAAAGGAACCTATATTCGAACGCTTTGTGTTGATATTGGTAAAGCTTTAGGGTATCCTGCGGTTATGAGCAGCTTGATCAGAACTTCCACAGGCAATATCCGTCAGGAACAGTGTCTAACCTTTGAGCAAATCAAAGAATTGAAGGATCAAGGCGTATTGCAGAATCGTATGATTCCTATGGATCAAGCGATCTCTCATATCCCTTCGGTTGAGCTTTCCGACCAAGAAGCCACTCATGCGCAGCAAGGAAAACGCATTACTGTGGCTAAAAGTCGCATTACAGGTGCAGCGGCGGGTTCTCCAACCTTGCTTCGTGCCTATTCTCCAGATAATAGGTTCCTAGGGCTTTATGAATGGAAAAGCGCTGGCCAAATCCTGATCCCTTCAAAAGTATTTCTTTAACCCATTACAAGCAGGGACAGGTTGAAATGGATAGGTGAATTGAACTTATATGCAAATAATACCAATATCATATCCCATTGATTTTGATACTCCGAGCGTTTTTGTCGGAGAGCAGGTAGTAGCTATAGGTGATTTTGATGGTGTTCATCTGGGGCACCGAGAGGTCATTGGACGAGCCATACTTACTGCTAAAAAGCTGAATCTTCCGACAGCCATCATGACTTTCCACCCGCATCCCAGATCGGTAATGGGGCAGGATAAATACATTGATCTTTTGACACCGATGAAAGAGAAGATGGAGATATTTGCCTCGCTGGGCGTCAATCATACCTATATTGTGACCTTCGACGCTTCGCTAATGCGATTGTCCCCGGAACTATTCGTGGATCAAGTCTTGGATCGGCTAGGTGTGAACAGCGTCATTTGCGGTTTTGATTTTACTTTCGGCTATCAAGGCAAAGGCAACCCGGATTCGCTTTGCGAATTGAGTCACGGGAAATTTTCTGTAGAAGTGGTGAGACCTTTTCAAATGGACGGCGAAAAAGTTAGTTCTACACTCATTCGTGAATCGTTGCAACAAGGGGATATTGACACAGTTACTAGACTTCTTGGCCGTCCCTACAGCATTAGCGGCATCGTGATAGATGGAGAGAAGCGAGGAAGACAATTAGGGTTTCCAACAGCTAATCTTCAATTGGACGAGACCTATGTTGTTCCTACAAATGGCGTGTATGCGATTAAAGCTTCAATCAAAGGGGAAACCTATAAAGGCGTCATGAATATCGGCGTTAAGCCGACTTTTGCTACTGGAGAGTTGAAGCCATCGTTTGAAGCTCATTTATTTGACTTCTCCGAGCAAATTTATGGCGAACAAATGAAGGTTGAACTCATTGCTTTCCTTCGTCCCGAGCGTAAATTCTCGTCCATTGACGAGCTGATTACGCAGATCAAGGTGGATGCGGAAGCTGCAAAAAATAAATTAGAATAGATCCTACCGAATCAAACATTTACTTCTACTATGTGATTATGGTATACTGATTAACGTTGCCCAAAGGACAATTCCCTTGGCATGAACCTAAGCTTGGATAGACGCTATCATCGGCGATTTCTAGGCTTATGGGGATACAATAGAATTTAGGAGATGAACAATCATGGCATTAACACAAGAGCGCAAAACACAACTGATTCAAACTCACAAGGTACACGATACCGACACAGGTTCACCTGAAGTACAAGTAGCAATCCTTACTGAGAACATTGTAAACCTTACGAACCACCTTCGTACACACAAGAAAGATCACCACTCCCGTCGTGGTTTGCTTAAAATGGTTGGACAACGCCGTAAGCTTCTTGCTTACGTGAAGAACAAAGATGTAAGCCGTTATAGTGCTTTGATCGAGAAGCTTGGTTTGCGTCGATAAAACCGACAATGAGAAGCAACCTGTTGCTCCTTTGCTGGGCTTGATAAAGCTTGCGCAGAGAGTGGCAACGAGGTTGCTTTTTCTTGTATTTTTAAAACGGAAAAAGAAGGAAATACTAGACACTACGCAGAATTAGAGGATGACTCAGGTGCTAGGCAGGTTTTTGAATACATACGGAGTCAAAGGTTTGAGGTATTAACCTCCTTTTCTGTGAATGCGTATCAAGACACATAATGAATAAGAAATTTCCTTAGGAGGATTTTATGGAGAAAAGGGTACAAATGGAACTTGGCGGTAAACCGTTCATTCTTGAAACGGGCCGACTTGCCAAACAAGCCAATGCAGCAGTTACCGTTCGCTATGGTGACACGGTTGTGCTAAGTACAGTTACAGCATCCAGCGGACCGAAAGACCTGGATTTTTTCCCGTTGACTGTCAATTATGAAGAAAGACTTTATTCCGTAGGTAAGATTCCAGGCGGATTTATCAAGCGTGAAGGTCGCCCAAGTGAAAAAGCAATTCTTGCGAGCCGTTTGACGGATCGTCCGATTCGTCCGCTTTTCCCGGAAGGTTTCCGTAACGATGTTCAAATCGTGTCCATGGTGATGAGCGTGGATCAAGAGTGTCCACCGGAAATCGCGGCAATGATCGGTACTTCCGCAGCGCTGGCAATTTCGGATGTTCCTTTCAACGGTCCTGTTGGCGGTGTCATTGTTGGACGTGTGGATGGTCAATTCGTAATCAACCCAACGGGTGAAATTGCGGAGAAAAGTGATCTTCATTTAACAGTTGCAGGAACAAAAGACGCTATCATGATGGTTGAAGCAGGCGCCAACGAAGTATCCGAGGACGTTGTGCTCGAAGCAATTATGTACGGTCATGATGAAATCCGCAAAATTGTTGCTGTTATTGAAGAATTGGTTGAAATCGCAGGCAAGCCGAAAATGGAAGTGAAACTCCATGCGGTTGATGCTGATGTAAGCAAAGCAGTTCGCGACTTCGCGCAGGCTAGATTAGTTGATGCCATCAAAATTTCCGAGAAACATGCAAGACAAGAAGCAATTGACGTTGTGAACGCTGAAGCGGTAGAACATTTTACAGCTTTGTATGCGGAAACACCGGAGTTGTTAGGCGATGTGAAAGAAACTCTTTATGATATCGTCAAAGAAGAAGTTCGCCGTTTGATTACGCATGATAAAGTTAGACCGGATGGACGTAAATTGGAAGAAATTCGTGCGATTGACTGCGATATTGACTTGCTGCCGCGGACTCACGGATCAGGCTTGTTCACACGTGGACAAACGCAAGCGTTAAGTATTTGTACACTGGGCGCATTAGGCGATGTTCAAATTCTAGATGGCTTGGATCTTACAGAAACGAAACGCTTCATGCATCACTATAATTTCCCTCCGTTCTCCGTAGGTGAAGCAAGACCGCTTCGTCCGCCAGGTCGTCGTGAAATCGGACATGGTGCGCTAGGGGAGAGAGCTTTGGAGCCGATCATACCTAACGAAACCGATTTCCCTTACACGATTCGTCTTGTATCTGAGGTACTTGAATCCAACGGATCTACATCCCAAGCAAGTATTTGCGCAAGTACTTTGGCGCTTATGGATGCTGGGGTTCCAATTAAAGCACCGGTTGCTGGTATTGCGATGGGTCTGATTAAAGACGGAGATCATTTCTCCATTTTGTCCGATATTCAAGGGATGGAAGATCATCTTGGCGATATGGACTTCAAAGTTGCGGGTACAGCTGAAGGGATTACAGCGCTTCAAATGGATATCAAAATCGATGGTATCGATCGCAGCATCCTGCAGCAGTCTTTGCAGCAAGCCAAAGAAGGCCGTATGCACATTTTAGGCAAAATGGTTTCACGTATTTCGGAACCGAAGAAAACTCTTTCCGAATATGCGCCGAAAATCTTGACAATGAACATCAACCCTGACAAAATCCGTGATGTGATCGGAGCAGGCGGTAAAATCATCAACAAGATTATCGAAGAAACTGGCGTGAAAATTGATATCGAGCAAGATGGCCGTGTCTTCATTGCTTCCTCTAATCAAGCCATGAATGAAAAAGCACGTTCCATTATTGAAGGTATTGTGCGTGAGGTTATCGTCGGTGAAACGTATCTTGGTACGGTAAAACGCGTTGAGAAATTCGGAGCTTTCGTTGAGATCCTGCCAGGTAAAGAAGGTCTGGTTCATATTTCTCAAATCTCCACAGAACGAGTCGCAAAAGTGGAAGATGTCGTTAACGTTGGCGATCAAATCACAGTCAAAGTAACGGAAATTGACCAGCAAGGAAGAGTAAACCTTTCTCGCAAAGCTACATTAACTTCGCAAGTCCCGGCTCAAACCTAGAGCCGAGTGACTTGTGAAGTCCCTTTTTCATAGATGAAGTAATGGATAAAGAGTCAGATGAATCTGTCTCTTTTTTGCTATTTTGTAAGACAGGACATGCCCGGTTCTACTCTTGTCCCTTTCTGCATACACTCAGGACATGAGGAGAAGGGGGATCGGTCTATGCGCTACAAGAAATGGCTTCTACTTGGAAGTTTTTTTGCTATGATTATGCTTGCCTTAGATACTATCCCTAATGTGGGTGCTTATATTCAGTCCGTGAAAAGTGGACAAAGTCCCTATGTATTCGGGACCGATTGGGAGGACGAAGAAGCGCTTCCGGTTTTTGCAATGCAGCCGGCTGCTGGTCCAATTCAATCGACACCGCCTAAAAGCAATAATTTATTAGATACAATTACCCAAGAGGCGGAAAAACGTAAAATTGCTCCGATCAATGCGAAATTAGATTCAGTGTGGAAAGCAATTCCTGGTTATAACGGTCTGGAAGTCGATATTCCTGAAACGCTTAAACTGGCTCAGCACAAGTTGACGCCTGGCAAAATCAATTACATCATGAAAGAAGTTCCTCCTAGTATCCAGTTGGAAGATCTGGGACCAAACCCCATCTATAAAGGCAATCCCAAAAAGCCTATGGTCTCATTTATGATCAATGTTGCTTGGGGGAATGAGTATTTGCCGAGCATTTTAGAGACGCTGCGCAAAGAAAACGTGCACGCTACATTTTTCCTCGATGGCTCTTGGTTGAATAAAAATGTTGAGATGGCGAAAACGATCCAGAATGCAGGTCATGAATTGTCCAATCATGCTTATTCCCATAAGGATATGAGGAACGTCAGCCGAAGTAAGGCTGTGGAGGAAATCTCCAAAACGGAGCAGTTGCTGAAGCAGCAGTTAGGCGTAAATAACACACTATTTGCCCCGCCTTCGGGGTATTTTAACCAAGAAACGGTTCAAGTAGCGGCCGAGTTTAAACTAAAGACGGTGTTATGGACTTTTGATACGATTGATTGGAAAAATCCCGGAGCAGATCGCATTCTGCAGCGGCTTTCCACCAGTGTTGAGCCAGGCACGCTTATTCTGATGCATCCAACACCTTCTTCCAGGGACGCACTGCCAGGGATGATACGAATGATTAAGAATAAGGGATTAACCATGGGTACGGTAACGGAATTGCTTTCCTCCAAACGGGTCGAAGAAGCGAACCAAATTGTCAACTGAGTGAGGGCCAACTTGCAAAGTTGAGTCGCTCGCACATTTTTGTTAGACTGAGGAAGTATAATTTGGAAATGGGACTTTACGGGCTTCATTTTGAGGAGGAAACTTAGTGATCAAATATCGCTTACATAATGGCTTGAGAGTGGTTATGGAACAAATCCCTACTTTTCGATCGGTCACGTTCGGAATTTGGGTAAAGACTGGCTCACGTAATGAGTCTCAAGAACAAAACGGCATTTCACACTTTATTGAACACATGCTGTTCAAGGGGACGGAGCGCCATTCAGCAAAAGATATCGCAGAGATATTTGACGGAATTGGCGGGAATGTCAATGCATTTACCTCCAAAGAGTACACTTGCTATTATGCCAAAGTACTCGATGAGCATTTGCCGCTAGCTATGGATGTACTTTCCGACATGTTCTTCCATTCTTCCTTTGATGAAGGGGAGCTGGAGAAAGAAAAGGGAGTCATTTATGAAGAGATCTCGATGTATGAAGATACACCTGACGACTTGGTCCATGATTTATTAGCGAAAGCTTCTTATGGGACTCATCCATTAGGTTATACGATTCTCGGGACGGCGGAGAATTTATCCAAAATGAAGTCCGATGATCTTCGTAATTATATGAAGAAACATTATAATACGGAGAATACGGTGCTAAGCATTGCCGGCAATATTGATGACAGCGTTCGTGAATTGATTGAGAAGCATTTTGGTGGATTCGCACTAACAGGAGCAGAAACGAGCTATGATGCACCGGATTTCCTTGGAGAATTGATTTTCCATGCTAAGAAAACAGAGCAAAATCATATCTGTCTCTCACTGCCAGGTCTCTCCTTACAAGAGGAAAACCTGTACCCTATGGTGCTGCTCAATAACGCGATCGGCGGGGGCATGAGCTCCAGGCTATTTCAAGAAATCCGTGAGAAGCGCGGCTTAGCTTACTCGGTGTATTCGTACCATTCTTCCCATATCGATAGCGGTATGTTTACGATCTATACAGGCACAGCACCTAAACAAACAGAAGAAGTCTTGAAGGTAACGATGGAGCTGCTGCATGATATAGCGGTAAAAGGGATGCTGGAATCCGAGTTGAAAAAAGGGAAAGAACAGTTGAAGGGCAGCCTGATTCTTAGTCTTGAGAGTACGAGCAGCCGCATGAACCGTTTCGGGAAAAATGAGTTGATGACCGGCAAGCACTACAGCCTGGATGAAATGCTTCAACGCATTGACAGCGTTCAAATGGAGCACATTCAAGCTTTAACCAAAACATTATTCTCTACACCGTTCGCTCTGTCTATGGTAGGGAATTCCGATGATGTCATTAGCAGCTTCAGGAGGGATCAGCTTGTCTCTCTCTAAGTTTGATGTCCAAATAAAACGTGTTTCCGGGCAGGAAGATATTCTCTTGCCTCAGAAAATGTCTGCAGCCGCAAGTGGATTTGACCTTCACGCTGCTGTAAGCGAACCCGTTATTCTTGCTCCGGGTGAGCGTCGGCTTATTCCCACTGGATTCGCATTGAGCATGCCGCCGGAACTTGAAGCACAGATCCGGCCAAGAAGCGGATTGGCGTTCAAATATGGCATTACGACACTAAATTCTCCAGGAACAATCGATGCTGATTATCGTGGTGAAGTGAAGGTGCTGCTGATCAATCTTGGACAGGAAGCATTCACAATTGGGCGCAATGAGCGCATTGCCCAGATGGTATTTCAGCTGGTACCACAGATTGATTTAGTGGAAGTTAATGAGTTGACGGAAACGGAGCGGGGCTCCGGCGGGTTTGGTCACACAGGACGATAATAAGTAGTAGGAAGAACCTCTGTATAGGGGTTCTTTTTTTTGTTTCAAAAAGCAGTGGCACCCATCTTTAGGCGAACGCATACTATAACGTATCGAAACGGACCGAGAAAGGGGTGTAAGCAAAGAATGCTTACTGGGATTTCGGTTGCTTTCATGGGTGGAGACGCCCGGCAGCTAGAAGTAATTCAGAAATTTACCGAGCTTGACGCATCAGTAACATTATTCGGTTTTGACAATCTCGGGAGGCAATTCAGCAGTGTTTCCAATGCGAAACTAGATCCCGTGCTGCTTCAAACGATTGATGTTCTAATTTTGCCGGCTGTTGGTACGGATGATTCGGGACAAGTGGAATCTATCTTTTCAAGCGAAGAGTTGAGATTGACGGACGTTCATATTTCTTCGCTGCCGAAGCATGCCAAGGTATACACGGGAATGGCCAAAAGTTATTTGAAAAATCTTTGTGCCGCACATGGAATAGGCGTTGTGGAGTTATTTGATCGAGATGATGTCGCGATATACAACTCCATTCCAACAGCTGAAGGCGCGCTGATGATGGCGATACAGAACACAGATATTACGATTCATGGTTCTGTATGTATGGTTTTGGGTTTTGGCCGTACGGGTTTCACCATGGCCAAAACACTGCAAGGTTTAGGGGCTACCGTTAAGGTAGGGGTAAGGAAACCAGAGCATTTCGCAAGGGCGTGGGAGATGGGTTTTCAGCCTTTTTACACGAAAGATCTGTATCCGGAAGTGGGGAATATTGACTTGCTTTTTAACACAATTCCGACTATGATAGTCACAGCGCAAGTTATTACCAATATCCCACATCGCGCGCTGATCATCGATTTGGCTTCTAAACCCGGTGGAACGGATTTCCGATTTGCCGAGAGAAGAGGTGTCAAAGCGATGCTTGCGCCCGGATTACCTGGCATCGTCGCCCCCAAAACAGCTGGCCGCATCATGGCGAACACACTAAGTCAGCTGATCGAGGAAGACTTCAGAGACAGGAGCGATGTGGAATGAATTGGCAAGGGAAAACAGTCGGTTACGCGTTAACCGGTTCTCACTGTACGCTGGAAGAGGTAATGCCTCAAATTCAGAGATTTGTAGATGCTGGTGCACGTGTCATTCCGATTGTATCCAATACGATCATGACAACGGACACACGTTTCGGGAAATCGGCAGATTGGCAGCAGCAGTTAAAGGACATAACAGGCAACAACATCATTTCGACAATTGTAGATGCAGAACCACTAGGTCCATCCAAGCTGCTTGATGTGATGGTTATTGCGCCGTGCACAGGAAATACAACTAGTAAGCTAGCAAATGCGATGACAGAAAGTCCTGTACTTATGGCTGCCAAAGCGCAAATGCGGAACTTACGTCCGCTTGTTTTAGCTATCTCTACCAATGACGGACTGGGTTTGAATGCGATGAATATCGCTAAGCTTCTGATTACGAAGAACATTTATTTTGTTCCTTTTGGTCAAGATGCACCTGGAGCTAAGCCAAATTCGTTGGTGGCTCGCATGGACTTGATTATGGAAGCTTGTGAGTCTGCGTTGGATGGCAAGCAATTGCAACCCATGATTATTGAGAGATTTCAGTACTAATTTCATATATAAATCTTGAAGGGGAGAGACCAGCTCATGTCCAACCAGAAGCTTTTCAACATTGCAGTCGTCGGAGCAACAGGCGCAGTAGGTGAACAAATCATCCGTCTATTAGAACAACGGAATTTCCCCATCAAGGAATTAAAATTGCTTTCTTCCGCTCGCTCAGCCGGTGTCAAGATCTCATTCAAAGGTCAAGATGTAACGGTTCAAGAAGCTACCCCTGACAGCTTTGAGGGTGTAGATATTGCCTTGTTTAGCGCTGGCGGCGACGTGACTAAAGCGTTAGCTCCGCACGCGGTGAATGCAGGTGCAATTTGTATTGATAACACAAGTGCCTACCGTATGGATCCAGACACACCTCTGGTTGTTCCAGAAGTGAATGTTGACAAGATCAACGAGCACAAAGGTATCATTGCAAATCCAAACTGTTCCACGATTCAGATGGTTGCAACCCTGAAGCCTTTATACGATCGTTACGGCATTTCCCGTATCATCGTATCGACGTATCAAGCTGTTTCTGGAGCGGGCACGAAAGCGATTCATGAAATGTTGAGACAATCGCAAGAGGTACTTGCAGGTAACGATGCGAATCCGGACATTTTGCCAGTTGGCTCATTGCCGGTGAAACACCAAATCGCGTTTAATGCAATTCCTCAAATCGACAAGTTTCTCGACAATGGATTTACCAATGAAGAGATGAAAATGATTCTTGAAACGAAAAAAATTATGGGTGACGAGTCCATTGAAGTGACTGCCACTTGTGTGCGCATTCCTGTTGTGTATGGACATTCAGAGTCTGTTTACGTGGAATTGAAGGAAGATTTCGACGTAGAAGAAGTGAAAACATTGCTTGCGAATGCTCCTGGTATCGTGTTAGTTGACAACCCGGCTGAGCAGCAATATCCACTAGCAACAGATGCAGCGGGCAAGCTGGAAACTTTTGTTGGACGCGTGCGCCGCGATTTGAGCAACCCAAAAGCACTGAATATGTGGATTGTTTCTGACAACCTGCTCAAAGGCGCTGCTTGGAATGCTGTGCAAATTGCTGAATATATTGCTATAGAACAATAATCAGCATTACTGCGATTAAGTTGCAGTGAATATGGGGGAAACTCATGCGAATCCTTGTACAGAAATTCGGAGGTACCTCGCTTTCCACCGCACAAGCCAGAGAACATGTTATTGGACATATTCAAGATGCACTAATCGATGATTACAAACTAGTCGTTGTTGTTTCTGCGATGGGACGTAAAGGGGAACCCTATGCGACTGACACGCTCTTAGATCTTGTTCGTAAGAACGGGGAGGGGCTGCCGGCGCGGGAACTCGACATGCTAATGGGCTGCGGAGAATTAATTTCTGCGGTACATTTGTGCAGTTTATTGCAGTCTAGAGGCATCCGCTCAACAGTTTTGACGGGTGGGCAAGCTGGCATTTTAACAAATGACGATCACGGTAACGCTAAGATCGTTGCTATGCAGCCTAACCGTATTCTAGAATTACTGGAACAAGATATGGTTGTTATCGTTACAGGTTTTCAAGGTAAAACAAGCGAGGATGAACTGACTACGCTGGGACGCGGAGGTAGTGATACATCAGCGACTGCGTTAGGAGCAGCACTGAAAGCCGACATTGTTGATATTTTCACAGACGTCAATGGGATAATGACAGCGGATCCAAGAATCGTGGAGGACGCCAAACCACTCATTCGAGTCAGCTTTGCTGAAATTTGCAATATGGCGCACAATGGCGCCAAAGTGATTCATCCGCGTGCCGTAGAAGTCGCTATGCACGCTAATATTCCGATCCGGGTGCGATCCACGTTCACGAAGGAATTAGGCACTTTGGTTACAGCTTCAGACAGTATCCCGCATGACATGAACCAAGTGAAAGACCGCTTTGTTACAGGGATTGCCCATTTTACGAACATTACGCAAATCTATGTGGCCGCCGTTGAGGGGCAATTCGATCTGCAGCTTCGTGTATTCAAAACGATGGCGCAGAACCAGATCAGTGTTGATTTTATCAGTGTGAATCCATCGGCAGTTGTTTATACCGTTTTCGACCACGAAGCTGAACGCGCAGTTAAGCTGCTTAGGAGCCATGGTTACGAACCCCATGCTTTAAGTGGATGTGCCAAGGTATCCGTGATTGGCGGGGGGATGAACGGCGTGCCGGGAATTATGGCGCAAATTGTAGAAGCTTTAACGATAGAAGACATACGGATCTTGCAATCAGCCGATTCGAATACGACGATCTGGGTGCTTGTACAAGGTGAAGATATGATCAAATCGGTTAAAGCATTACATCATAAATTTGGTTTAAATAAATGAATATGAGATTCAGGAGGTGCAAACGGTGGATTTTGGAAGAGTAATCACAGCCATGGTCACTCCGTTTGACGAGCAATTACAAGTCAACTGGGACCAAGTAGAACCGCTAATCAATTATTTGATCGAAGAGCAGCAGTCTGATAGCCTCGTAATTTGTGGGACCACTGGTGAGGCGCCTACATTAACTGACGAGGAGAAGCTGAAGCTGATCGAGCTATCCGTTCGTTATGCACGAGGTCGTTGCAAGATCATTGCAGGCACTGGAAGCAATGATACGGCACACACCATTCATTTCTCCCAAAAGGTCGAGAAACTTGGAGTCGATGCTTTGCTTATCGTCGCTCCTTACTATAACCGCCCGTCGCAAGAGGGGTTGTACCAGCATTTTAAAGCCGTTGCTGAATCCGTTAACGTCGGTATCATGCTTTATAATGTACCGGGCCGTACAGGTGTTAATTTGGATGCAGAGACAACCATTCGTCTTTCCCACATTTCGAATATTGTGGCAACCAAGGATTGTGCGAACACGGATCAATTAACCCGTATTCTTAACGATGCAGCCCCTGGTTTTCTAGTATACAGCGGGGATGACAGCAATGCCCTGCCAGCATTATCCGTAGGTTGTTATGGAATTATTAGTGTTGCGAGCCATGTGATTGGAAAAGAAATGCAATCTATGGTAAAGTATTATTTAGAAGGTAACATTCAGCAAGCGGCAGAGCTTCATCGTAAGCTGCACCCTGTGTTTATTGGCATTTTCCGTGTTCCGAGTCCTGCTCCAATCAAGCATGCTCTTGCACTGAAAGGCATCCAAACAGGGGGCGTGAGACTTCCGTTAGTTCGCGTATCCGAGCAAGAAGGACAATTCATCCAATCACTTTTTGTATGATAACGCCTAATGAATCGGTGCTCCGGCATCGGTTTTCTTTTTTTGGGGAAGCTATTGTAATCGGTATTAACTTGTATTTGTTGTTTTTTTTCATGTATAATGGTTGCAAGTGACTAGTTCGGTTTTTCATCTAAAATTCGTCGTCCAATCTTAGAAGGAGGTATATTCTTGTCCAAAAAAAATATTGATAAACTTTTGATCTTCGCTCTTGGCGGCGTGGGCGAAATCGGAAAAAATATGTATTGCGTTCAGTATGCGAACGATATCATCGTCATTGATAGTGGTTTGAAATTTCCTGAGCAGGACATGCTCGGAATTGATATTGTCATTCCAGATATCGGATACTTAACGGAGAATCGGGATAAAGTACGCGGCATTATCATTACTCACGGCCATGAAGATCATATCGGCGGCTTACCTTATGTGCTTAAGCATCTTAATGTTCCACTGTATGCTACTAAACTTACAATGGGTCTCATTGAAGCGAAGCTGAAGGAAGCGAACTTGCTCGGTACAACGAACCGGATCCTAATTAACGCGGATTCCGTGCTTTCTTTAGGCACTATTACAGCAACATTCTTCAAAACGAATCACAGTATCCCTGATTCTGTAGGTGTCGCTCTGGATACACCGGAAGGCGTGGTTGTGCATACAGGAGACTTCAAATTTGATCAAACTCCTGTGAACGATCAATATGCCGATTTGCACCGCATGGCAGAGATCGGGAAGAAAGGCGTTCTTGCCTTGCTTTCTGACAGTACCAATGCAGAACGACCTGGTTACACAGGCTCGGAGCGCAGTGTAGGTATTGAGATTGAAGAAGTGTTCCGTAAAGCTAAACAGAGAGTGGTTATTGCAACATTTGCATCTAACATTCATCGTGTACAACAGGTGTTTGATGCAGCGGCTGCAACGAATCGTAAAGTTACCGTTATTGGTCGAAGCATGGTTAACGTGGTATCGATTGCAAGCGAATTAGGTTACTTGAACATTCCGGATGGCATGTTGATTGAGCCGGAGGAAGTGAACAAGCTTGCTGCTGACCGGGTTGTCATTCTTTCCACAGGAAGCCAAGGCGAGCCGATGTCTGCACTTACAAGAATGGCACGTTCCACCCACCGTAAAGTTGATATTTTACCAGGGGATACGGTCATTATTGCAGCTACGCCGATTCCAGGAAATGAACGTGATGTAGGACGTACCGTAGATGAATTGTTCCGTATCGGTGCTAATGTTATTTACGGACCAGGTTCAGTAACCGGTGTACACGTTTCAGGTCACGGCAGTCAAGAAGAATTGAAGCTTATGCTCAATTTGATGAAGCCGAAATACTTTATTCCCATTCACGGTGAATATCGCATGCTCCGTCAGCATGGACTCCTTGCTGAGTCTGTAGGTATGGCGAAAGAAGATATTTTCATGTGTGATATCGGTGACACGGTAGAAATTCAAAATGGAGTTGCACGCAAAGGATCCAAAGTTCAAAGCGGCAACATTCTGATTGATGGACTGGGCGTCGGAGATGTAGGCAACATTGTGTTGCGTGACCGTAAGTTACTGTCTCAGGACGGTATTCTTGTAGTCGTTGTTACTCTCAGTAAACAAGATGGCAAAATTTTATCCGGACCGGATATCATTTCTCGCGGATTCGTGTATGTACGTGAATCAGAGGGCCTCTTGGAAGAAGCCAATCGCATTGTTACCAATACATTAACGAAGTTAATGAATGAAAATGTAAATGAATGGGCATCTTTAAAAACTAATGTAAAAGATGTTCTCGGACGCTTTTTATATGAACAAACCAGAAGAAGACCAATGATCCTTCCAATTATCATGGAAGTCTAGGCTCGAACAGTCACTTGAACCTATGCAAATAGCAAAGCTCTCTCCATCACTGGAGGGAGCTTTTTTCAGTCGGCCCATAAGTAGAAATGATGCATGAAAGGTACCAAGATTATTCATACTATGGGAGATTATGATCCATGTCTGTAAGGATTGTTAGTCAAACATGAAGGGGGACTTATTGTGGCATCATCTACAGAACCGACGAAGCAGCAGGAACCAGTGACAGAGGAAGGAAAGAAAAATCCTGTCCTCGAAAATATTCAGCAATTAGGCCAAACCAATACGATTTCGGGCGAATCGAACATTTTTTGTCTTACGATCATCGGACAAGTCGAAGGCCATATCGTGCTTCCGCCGCAGAATAAAACAACGAAATATGAGCATATCATCCCACAATTGGTCGCCGCGGAGCAAAATCCAAAGATTGAAGGCGTCATGATTATTTTAAATACGGTGGGCGGAGATGTTGAAGCAGGGTTAGCGATAGCAGAGATGGTGTCAACCCTTTCGAAGCCTTCGATCGCTCTAGTTCTAGGGGGAGGACACAGTATCGGGGTTCCTATTGCAGTTTCTGCAGATTACTCCATTATTGCGGAGACTGCGACGATGACGATTCACCCAATTCGATTAAATGGCTTAATTATCGGGGTTCCGCAAACTTTTGAGTATCTGGATAAAATGCAAGAACGCGTCGTTCGATTCGTAACGAAACATTCCAATGTAACGGAACAAAAGTTTAAAGAGTTGATGTTTAAGACGGGGGAGTTAACCAGAGATATCGGGACAACGGTCATTGGCGAGGATGCTGTGAAATACGGCTTAATCAATCAGGTCGGCGGGATCGGCGATGCCATTCGGGAGCTTAACAAGCGTATTGAGTCGAAGAAGGCAGCTATGGGTGGTGGCATGGTACAATGATTCACTACTCGGTGGTGCCGATGGATGTGATTTTTGAAGGGGCAGATACGTATGAGCCCAAGTTCATGGATATTGAACAAGGCGGAATCAAGATGCAGATTGAGCCAATTAGCGGCTTTCAAGCTCGTATTGTCAGACTGTACAGCTGTAACCCGCAGGATTATTTAAAAGAGCAATATGCCCCTGGAACTATAATTTCTTTCAGTCCAATCATGGAGAATTCACTCACATAAAGCGCTGTTCCTGTATCATCCCTCAAGCCAAATATGGTATAATGTGGACTTGGGGGTGACAAGCGTGGCGAAACGCAAGAAGAAGGGTAAGGCTTTAAAAACTAGCTTGTTATTCGAATTGTACGGGATTCTCATTTTGATTTTTTCCGTCATTGCCCTTGCTCATCAAGGACATGTCGGAAACTCATTGATTTACCTTTTCCGTTTTTTTGTTGGAACGTGGTATTCGTTAGTGCCTCTCATTTTCATATATGTGGCCTTATATGCCATGATCAAACGAGCCTGGCCACAGATGGTGACGCCTAAGAAAGCAGGCATTTTGCTGTTTATTCTTGGACTGTTGATAAAAAATCACATTGATTTATTTGCTCAATTGTACCCGGATGGCGGATTTACGTCAGGCAAAATCATTTCGTCGACATGGAATGCCATGTTGGAAGGGCTGCATCCGACAGAAGCAGGACAGGCTGCGCTTAAGCACGGCATTGGCGGCGGCATGATCGGCGCTATGCTGTATAGTATCTTGTACTTCTTATTTGATTACTTAGGTGCAAGATTAATTCAGTACGCCTTATTTGTCATAGGTTTTATTCTGGCTACCGGCATCTCTTATGTGGATATCGGGAACGTAATCCGCGGACGGTTCAGCAATGTCGGGCAAAATTTCAAAGACAGAATGAAAGAATGGCTGCAGGATCGAGAAGGGCGACAACCCGCGCAGGTTGCCACGGCCACGGTCTCTGGTACAAACGACAAGAAAGTAAAAAGGCAGGCTTATGTCCCTGTTGACGATGAGTTCGATGAAGAAGTATTCCAGCCAGTGAAACGAAAGAAATCACCGCTTCTCATGGAGTTGCTGCGTCCTATTAAAGAAGGGCGAAAGAAAGCAACTGCAGCGGCAAATGATGAGAATGAAGATGAATTTGTACATAATGCAGAAGAAACGGAAGCTTCCGAGGAAGTGGTTTATAAATCGAATGAAGTGCGATCTGCTGTCGAGATTCCAGCGGAAGATCAGCCTGTCACACCGATTATCCGCGATTTTCAGGAGCAAGTGTTTCAAGAAGCCCAACAATCGGTTAAACCTGTTTCGGCTGCATCAACAACGGCGATGCCTAAGACAAAACCAGCTTCAGCGAGTGATGCAACTGGGGATGATGAACCTGTAACTTTAGAGTTTCAAGATCATGTACCGGCCGTTCAAACCCGTCCGTATGAGATGCCTGCACTGGACCTGCTGGCGAAGCCGGCTGTCGGCAAAGGAAGTGAGATGTCGGACTACAAAGCGAATGCGCGAAAGCTGGAGGCCACCTTGGAAAGCTTCGGTGTGCGTGCCAAAGTGCTCGAGGTCGTCAGGGGACCTGCTGTTACACGGTACGAGATTCAGCCTGACGTCGGGGTGAAGGTAAGTCGAATTGTTTCCTTAACGGACGATATCGCGTTAGCGCTTGCCGCAAAGGATATTCGGATGGAAGCTCCGATTCCGGGCAAATCGGCAATTGGGATTGAGGTTCCGAATCTTGAGGTTTCCGTTGTAACGATGCGAGAAGTGATGGAAACATCAGCTTTTCAAGAATCGAGTTCTCGTCTGTCTGTTGTACTCGGGAGGGATATCTCTGGACAACCTATCGTGGGGAATTTGGCTCGAATGCCTCACTTACTCGTAGCTGGTGCTACAGGTTCAGGTAAATCCGTATGTATTAACGGGATCATTACGAGTATCTTGTATAAAGCTAAACCGAATGAAGTTAAGTTTCTGATGATCGACCCCAAGATGGTTGAGTTAAATGTCTACAATGGAATACCGCATCTTCTCGCGCCGGTTGTAACTGATCCACGAAGAGCATCTCTGGCTCTTAAGAAAATCGTTGTCGAGATGGAGAAACGCTACGAGTTGTTTTCGAAGAGCGGAACGCGAAACATTGAAGGCTATAATGCTATGTTGACGGAAAGCGGCACAGCGGCTCCATTGCCTTACTACGTTGTCATTGTAGACGAGTTGGCGGATTTAATGATGGTCGCAGCTAATGACGTAGAAGATTCAATCTGCCGATTAGCGCAGATGGCTCGCGCAGCTGGTATTCACTTGATTATTGCTACGCAAAGGCCATCCGTTGATGTCATTACGGGTGTTATCAAAGCCAATATCCCTTCGCGTATTGCATTTGGAGTTTCTTCCCAAGTCGATTCACGGACCATTTTGGATATGGTTGGCGCCGAGAAGCTGCTAGGCCGAGGCGATATGCTTTATTTACCTGTTGGCGCATCCAAGCCGGTACGTGTACAAGGGGCCTTTTTATCTGATCAAGAGGTCGAGCATGTCGTAACTTTCGTCCGTACGCAAGAACAAGCCAATTACCAAGAAGAATTGGTACCGCAAGTGGAAGAAATGCCGGAACAACAAAATGAATTCGAGGACGAGCTGTATGATCAAGCGGTTCAAATCGTTTTGGAAGCGAAACAAGCATCCGTTTCCTTGCTTCAAAGACGCATGAGAGTTGGCTATACACGTGCAGCAAGGCTTGTTGACGCCATGGAAGCCAAAGGCGTTGTCGGCCCTTATGAGGGAAGCAAACCCCGCGAAGTGCTGATGTCAATTGAGCAATACCAACACAATCGAATTAGTTGATAGCAGATGCAGGATGATTACATGGACACTCTCTTTCTAGAGAGTGTTTTTGTTTGCATAAACCAAGACCCCCTTTCTCATAATAAGCTAAGAAAAGTAAGAAAAGGCTCTTATTTGAAAAGTGAGGTTGAGAAGGGGAATGAATAAACGATTAATTGTATTAACCTTTTGCATTGTTTTCGTATTGGTTGTTGCCTTCCAATTGAAAGGAAAGTTCAACCCGCCGGCGGAAGAAACGTTCAGCAAAAATGAGATACGTTATGGAGCTACGGGTGCAGACGTCAATGAACTGCAAGGACGTTTGAAATTCATCGGTTTTTATGGCGGCAATATAGACGGTGATTATGGGTATAAGACATTAACGGCTGTGAAACGTTTCCAAGGCGAATTTGGGATGACTGTAGATGGTATTGTAGGGCCAAAAACAAAACTTAAACTATGGGAAGCTACGAAAAATTGGAAACCAACTGCACCAGCCACTGGAGGAAACACAGGTGGTGGTGGTGGCGGTGGAACTGCTGGTGGCACGGACAATGCTGCTTCGGACCAAAAACCGGCTAATCTAACTCCATCAAATAACCTTGGCCTCTCGGAGCAGGATATTAACTTGATGGCGAATGCTGTGAATGGTGAAGCACGAGGCGAGCCCTATGTTGGACAAGTAGCAGTAGCCGCAGTCATTTTGAACCGCGTCAAAAACCCGAGCTTTCCCAACACGGTTTCGGGCGTTATCTTTCAACCAGGTGCGTTTACCGCTGTAGCGGATGGCCAAATTTGGCTTACACCTAGCGAATCAACGAAAAAAGCGGTTAAGGATGCATTAAGCGGCTGGGATCCTACAGGCGGGTGTATCTATTATTTTAACCCGGAAACCGCAACATCCAAGTGGATTTGGAGCCGACCACAAGTTAAGAATATTGGCAAGCATATTTTTTGTAAATAATTTCGAAATGGACAAGGAGAAGGAACCGGCATTGGTTGCTTCTCCTCTTCGTATAGGAATATAATGGAACTATTACGATCTTAGAAGGGAGACAGACCTTTGAAGCATATACAATTTGAGCGCAGTACATTAAATCATATTCGTTTGCATGTGCTGCCGACAGATCGGTTCAAAACGTTTGCAATTTCCGTGTACATAGGCCGTCCCTTAGATGAAGATACGGTCACGAATACCGCCCTTACTCCTTTTGTATTACGCAGAGGAACCGAATTACGGCCGGAAACGAAGCAATTTCGAGAGTATTTGGATGATCTTTACGGTGCAGGTTTTGGTTTTGATATTTACAAAAGAGGCGATTATCAAATTGTGCAGTTACGGATGGATATCATTAATGACCGTTTCGTAAAGTCGGCGCAATCACTCTTGAAGCAAGGGCTTGATTTTGTTGGAGAAACATTGACTCGGCCTGCTCTGGAAGGTAATCATTTTCGCAGCAAATATGTAGATTCCGAGAAGCAAACGCTTCAGAAGCGTATTGAATCCGTTATTAATGATAAAATCCGCTATGCCGCTGAGCGTTGTATCGAAGAAATGTGCAGTGACGATCCGTATCGTCTTCACCCATTGGGTAAAATAGCGGATCTTGACCGCATTAATTCCGAGCAGCTTTACGAACAGTATAGACAGTGGCTTCAATCACAGCCGATAGATATTTATGTAGTTGGCAACACAACGCTCGCTGAAGTTGAAGGAATTGTCGCTTCTGCCTTCAAGATTGAACGCAAGCAAGATGTTGGTTACGTAACTTCGGCTCCGCGGGGCGCTTCAGGTGAAGTGAAAACGGTTGTTGAGCGATTAGACGTTAATCAAGGTAAATTGAACATGGGGCTGCGCACGAATATTTCCTATGGGGATGAGCTTTATCCTGTAGCTCTTATGTATAATGGGGTTCTAGGCGGATATCCGCATTCCAAGTTGTTTATTAACGTCCGTGAGAAAGCAAGTTTAGCTTATTATGCATCATCTCGATTTGATGGGCACAAAGGCATACTAACGATCCAATCCGGAATTGAAATGGCTAATTATGAGAAAGCGGTTGATATTATCCGCAAGCAGCTAACGGCGATGGAGCAGGGAGATATTAATGATATCGAACTAAGCCAGACGCGAGCGATGATTGCGAATCAGCTCCGCGAAATTCAGGATTCCGCTTTTGAATTAATTTCTTTTGATTTTAATGCGATCTTGTCGGGTAAAGAGCGCACAGTAGCGGGGTTAATCGAGTCCGTGGAACAAATCGACATTCCGTCGATTGCTGAAGCTGCTAAGCGAGTTCAACTGGATACGATTTATTTTTTACGGGATCGGGAGGGAGAGTAGGCCATGAAAGTTATTCCTTATCCACACCTGGGTGAAACGATTTATCACGAAGTGCTCGATAATGGGCTTCATGTGTTTGTTCTGCCCAAAGAAGGTTTCCAGAAAACCTATGCGACGTTCACGACGCAGTATGGTTCTATCGATAACGATTTTCAAGTTGAAGGGAAAGCGGCTGTTCAAGTTCCGGACGGTATTGCCCATTTCCTGGAGCACAAAATGTTTGAGGAGCCTGAGGGTGATATTTTCGCTACTTTTGCTTCGAACGGGGCATCAGCGAACGCTTTCACAAGTTTTGACCGGACCGCGTATTTGTTCTCGTCAACGGACAATTATTTAACTAATTTAACGACATTAATTAATTTCGTGCAAAATCCTTATTTTACAGATGAAAATGTGGAAAAAGAAAAAGGGATTATCGGTCAAGAGATTAAAATGTACGAAGACAATGCGGACTGGAGAAGCTATTACGGTTTAATTGAATCCTTATACGCCAAGCATCCTATTCATATTGATATCGCGGGGACCGTAGCTTCGATTTCCAAAATTACAAAGGAGACTTTGTATGAGTGCTACAACACCTTCTACCACCCGAGCAATATGAGCTTGTTTGTTGTAGGCGGGGTGAATGCGGAAGAGGTAATCAAATTAGTCAAGGAGAACCAAGCTGCCAAAACATTTCCACCGCAAGGAGAAATCAAAAGATTTTTCCCGGAAGAGCCGGTGGAGGTGAAGGAAGCACGCAGAGTTACCTTGCTTCCAGTATCGATGCCGAAGTGTTTAATTGGCTTCAAGGAGCAAGCACCGGCTGTGAATGGCAAAGATTTGCTTGTTAGAGAACTGACAACGAAATTAATGCTGGATGTCTTGTTCAGCTCAAGCTCGGATATTTATCAATCGCTTTATGATGAACAGCTAATCTCTGATAATTTCGGACATGAATATAATTGCAGTGATGGATATGCCTTCTCTATCCTTGGCGGTGATACCAAAGATCCTGATCAGCTTATTGCCCGTATTCGTGAAGAAGTAGAGAAAAGGAAGAGCTCAGGACTTGATGAGGTTACCTTTGAACGCAGCCGGAAGAAGAAAATCGGCAATTTCTTACGGATGATGAATTCCCCGGAATCGATTGCGAATGAATTTACGAAATACCGCTTTAAAGGCATTGATTTGTTTGACATTTTGCCTGTATACGAGCAAATTACGCTTGAGGATGTTAATCGACGCTTCAGAGAGCATTTCGATTGGAGTAAGCTTGCTATTTCGATTGTCCAAAGTCGTGAGAAGTCGTGACCTTTTCCAAGCCATTTAGTGAGCAAACGGTTCTCATTACGGGCGCCAGCCGGGGGATTGGAGCAGCAATTGCTGAGCGCTTTGCCGCGGTAGGGATGAAAGTAGTCATCCACTACCGCGATTCTCATGAAGCGGCGAATGAAGTTGCCAGAACTTGCATGAAACATGGTGCGAAGGTGCTGACCGTGTCTGCGGATGTCAAATCCCGAGAACAAATTCTTTTGATGAAGGAAAAGCTGGAGCAAAAAGATATGGTTCCTGATATCATCGTGAATAATGCCGGCATCGCTCATTACGGGCTGTTGTCAGATGTTAGCGAAGAAGAATGGGATTCTGTCATGGACGTTAATTTAAAGGGAGCATTTCTTTGTTCGCAAACCTTTATGCAAGCGATGATTTCCCAAAAGTATGGTAGAATCATCAATGTATCCTCGATCTGGGGTATCTCAGGGGCATCCTGTGAAGTGGTGTATTCCACGGCAAAAGGTGGGCTGAATGCGTTCACTAAGGCTTTAGCTAAAGAACTTGCTCCATCCGGCGTTACAGTAAACGCCGTTGCACCCGGCGCGGTTGAAACCGACATGATGTCCGGGTTTCAAACGGAGGAGCGGGATGCGATTGCCAGTGAAATTCCGGCAGGCCGTTTTGCAATGCCTTATGAAGTGGCTTCGCTCGTTTATTTCCTGGCATTGCCCGAATCCGGCTATATCACAGGTCAAATCATTAGCCCTAATGGTGGATGGTTAACTTAATGTCATTGTAAGAAGCACGCATAATTCTAGTGGGAGAAGCGAATATTACTTATGTAATGACCATCTCTCATAACTCAAAGGAGGCTTCTTACAATGGCTACAGTACTTAAAGTATTTGACAAATGGAAAGAGTTTCTGGCTGAACGCGTTAGTCAAGCTGGACATGCGGGGATGAGTGATGAAACCATCTCGAAGCTCGCTTTTCAAATTGGCGAATTCCTAGCTGATAAAGTTGATCCGGAAAATGAGCAGGAACGTGTGCTCAAAGAGCTGTGGGATGCCGGGGATGAGCAGGATAAACGTACGCTTGCCCGCCTCATGGTAAAATTAGTAGACAAAGGTTAATAACCGTTTTACAATTCAATAGGGTACTATGTGAAAGCCTCCTCTTTCGGAGGCTTTTGCACGCTTTCTTAGGTAGAAAGGAATCGAATTTCATGATGATCAAACGTTCTATGCTTATGATTTTGCTCTTATCTTTTATTGTTGCAGGGTGTGGAAATCGAGGTATTCCTGTTATCAAACAGGAGTTATTGGATAAGAAATTGTCTGTCTTGATGCTTTCCAGCGTTAATTTATCTCAAACCGCTAAGGACTCCATTGGGAGTGCGCTTCAAAAGTGGAGAGACGCCAATTTTATCGCCTATGATTGGATTAACGATTTGAGTGCAGTGGATGATCGTGTGCTCACGAAATTGAAAGCAAGCTCGTACGATTACATATATGTTATCGGCAACGATTTGTTCCCATCGGCAAATGGGGTGATTCAGCAAGGGTTAAATCCGGGTAAATGGACATTATTACAGAGCCAGTTGGATGTTAACGGGAGTGCGAGCACAACCCTTGAGCAAGCTGCGTTATTGCAAATTGATTCTCAACAAATTGATAACTTGAAGAATCAGTGGATTCAAAATCTCATGGCTCAGAATGTTACAGTGGAATGGGTGACGAGAAGCGATCGTCCGATTCCTTCTGCATGGGCACCTTCGGAAGAAGCGGACCACATTGTTTTGCTTGATAATAATGAGCAATGGTTTCAGCAATTAGCTTTCCAAACGAGACAGCACTATGCGACTTGGATTATATTCTATTCTCCAGCGACAGAAGCGCAGCTGCAAAAAGCAAAAACGCTAGGAACATCTGTCATTGATGTCTCAAATTCATTATCAGCTGAGCTGAACTGGCCGCAAATTCTCGATGACCGGCTTCTTGCAATGACAAGTAAGTCATGGCAGAAAGGCGCTTTGAATTACAATGAAAAAGAGCTTACTGAACTCAAAATGAAATAAATTCGTGCCTCTTTATAGAAGGAAATTGGCGAAAATTGTAGAATTTATTTGTAGAGCTAACAAAAGGAACGTTACAGATACAGCGATGAGGTGGAAGGATTGGACGTTAAAGAATGGTATATGGAGTATAAGATTCACAAAAACCGTCCCGGGTTATTAGGGGATATCGCTTCCTTGATGGGGATGTTGGATATTAATATTGTAACCATTAATGGGGTTGAAGATCGTACGCGTGGTATGCTTCTTCAAACTAACGATGAAGAAAAAATTGACTTAATGGGTAAAATGCTGAAAAAAGTAGATAATATTACTATTACGGCATTACGTCCACCTAAGCTTGTGGATATTTTGGCTGTGCGTCATGGTCGTTATATCGAACGCGATTCGGATGATCGCAAAACATTCCGGTTTACCCGTGATGAGTTAGGGTTATTGGTTGACTTCCTTGGCGAGGTTTTCAAACGTGAAGGCAATCATGTGATCGGGCTTCGCGGCATGCCTCGGGTTGGCAAGACAGAATCGATTATTGCAGGAAGTGTATGTGCAAATAAACGCTGGACTTTCGTTTCTTCCACGTTGCTTCGTCAGACGGTTCGCAGCCAATTATCCGAAGATGAAATGACTCCTAACAATGTGTTCATTATTGACGGAATCGTTTCCACGATTCGTTCGAATGAGAAGCATCATAGTCTTTTACAGGATATCATGGCGATGCCATCTACGAAGGTAATCGAGCATCCGGATATATTTATTCGCGAATCTGAATACACTTATAATCACTTTGATTATATTATTGAGCTTCGTAATAGCCCGGATGAAGAAATCAATTATGATTCGTTTACGTATACGTCCGAACCATTTTAAGGTTTGTAACGTCATTAACTAATGAGATTCCCGTGGGGAGGTGACCATTATGTCTGATCTTGGATACATTTTACGCAAGACACGATTGGAAAGAAAGATTTCGCTAGATGATTTGCAGGAAGTTACAAAAATTCGTAAACGCTACCTTGAAGCCATTGAAGAAGGAAACTATAAAGTGCTGCCAGGAAGCTTTTATGTACGAGCTTTCATCAAAAGCTATGCCGAAGCGGTAGGATTGGATCCAACTGAAGTGTTGAATATGTACGAGACAACGAATCCTTCTCCAGTCGTGGAAAAACCGGTAGTAGAAACAATTCGTAAAAATCGAACGAGTGTTCGTAATACGGAGAAAATGAGCCGTTGGGCGTCAAGTGTGATGTTTATATGTTTCATTTTGCTCATTTTCGGAATTGTGTACTATTATACATATAAGAACTATAAGGGAACACCGGCAGGGGAAAAGCCTTCTCAAACGCAGTCTCCGCGAATTACGGATACCACGAATCCCGGGGCAGGAACGACTCCGACAACTTCAACGAATGCCTCCAGTGAAGGTAAAGTGGAGCCTCTTCCGACTCCAACGCCGGCACCGACACCAACGCCACCAGCGGTACAAGTTAAATTTAGCAGCAACGAAAAAGGTGTAGATAACTACACGATTACCGGTACTGCGAATTTAAACATACAAATGAAAATAAACGGTTCCTGCTGGATTCGAATTGATGCCCTTACAGAGGGTGGCGGTAAAGACATGTTAAGACAAAAGCTTTACAAAGCAGGCGATACTGACGCCTTTGATTTGACAAGTTCCGCCTATCTGAATGTAGGAGCAGCAAGTGCGCTAGAGCTTACTGTGAACGGCACCGTGGTACCTGTTGGTGATACGCCTAATCCAAAGCGTGTACAGCTGAACTTGCAAAAAAACTAGCATTTTGGCATTTCCTGCGCTTTCCCGGGTAATGAAATCATTTCCTCAAGAGACATCCTAGGCCGTGGGGCTGCGGGATGTTTCTTTTTATTAGACTTCTTGCTATAATGCTATTGTAATTTGATGGAAAGGGTGTTTGGTCTAAGATGAGTTCAGAAAGTTCGTTCGATATTGTATCCAAGGTAGATATGCAGGAGTTAAATAACGCCATTCAACAGGCTGAAAAAGAGATTGCAACCCGCTTTGATTTTAAGGGTAGCAAAAGCAGCATTAAATTAGAAAAAGATCAATTAGTCGTTACTTCGGATGATGAGTTCAAGCTTCAGAATGTTCTAGATATCCTGCATGCCAAAATGACAAAACGCGGGATTTCGATCAAAAATCTCGATTACAGCAAGGTAGAACCAGCGGCCAGCTCGACCGTAAGACAGAAAATCAGCATGAAACAAGGTGTCGATCAAGAAAATTCGAAAAAGATCAACGTCCTGATTCGTGATTCGAAACTTAAGGTGAAAACGCAAGTACAAGGAGATCAAATTCGGGTAACGGGCAAGAGCCGTGATGATTTGCAGGCTGTTATCGCTCTGCTTCGCAAGGCGGATATTCCTCTTGATCTACAATTTGTAAACTTAAAATAGGCATACATACCCTGTTATTGAAAGAGAAGCCCCCTGCTGCGAGGGGGTTTTTACATTTTGACACCCTATAGGGCTTGTATTATACTTGTAGGGAGCGTTTTTAGGACTATTGGAGGTTGTTTCTTTCATGACAGAAAAGGTTAAAGTAGTAACCCTCGGATGCGAGAAGAATATGGTCGATTCCGAGATTATGGCTGGATTAATACATGGGCGTGGTTTTCAGCTTGTAGATAACAAGGAAGATGCCACTGTCATTATCGTGAACACTTGCGGGTTCATTGATGCAGCGAAAGAAGAATCCGTAAATACAATTTTGGATATGGCAGAACTCAAAGAAACAGCGAATCTTAAGGCGCTTATCGTTTCAGGTTGCTTAACCCAGCGTTACAAAAAGCAGCTGCTCGATGAAATGCCGGAGATTGACGGAATCGTGGGAACGGGAGATTTTGACAAAATCAATGATATCGTTGATGAGGCTCTGCGCGGGAAAAGACCGATTCTTGTTGGGAATCCGGTATTTAACTATGATGCGGACCTGCCGAGGCTTGTTACAACGCCTAGATATACAGCGTATGTAAAAATCGCCGAAGGCTGCGATAATGCGTGCACATTCTGTAGTATCCCGATCATGCGCGGAAACTTCAAGAGCAGAAGCATGGAGTCCATTGTTGCGGAAGTAGCTAACTTGGCTTCCCAAGGCGTGAAAGAAATTAGCTTAATTGCACAGGATTCTACGAACTACGGGACAGATTTGTATGATAGCTTTATGCTGCCTACTCTTCTGAATAAAGTGAGCGAGGTAGAAGGCATTGAGTGGGTACGTCTGCACTATGCATATCCTGGTTTCTTTAGTGATGAATTAATTGAAGTGATGGCGACAAACCCGAAAGTGTGTAAATACATCGATATGCCGCTTCAACACAGCGAAGATTCCATTCTTAAACGTATGCGTAGACCTGGCCGTCAAAAGGATACCCGTGAACTGGTTCGCAAAATTCGCGAATCGATCCCGGATGTTGCACTTCGGACTTCTCTTATTGTAGGGTTCCCGGGAGAAACGGAAGAAGATTTCGAGAACTTGAAACAATTTGTTCGTGATGTACAGTTCGACCGCCTTGGTGTTTTTGCCTATTCCAAAGAAGATGATACGCCGGCGGCACGTTTGCCGAATCAAGTGCCTGATGATGTGAAAGAGTATCGTGCGAATGCAATCATGGAAATCCAAAGAGAAATTTCGAATATCCGCGGCGGACGCCGTATCGGTCAAGAAATTGATGTACTGATTGAGCGGTACGATGGCAGAAGCGATGTGTATATTGGACGTTCTCAATTTGATGCTCCCGAGATCGATGGGGAAGTATTCGTTTCGAATGGTAAACTGACAATCGGTGAACTTGCCAAAGTTCGTATTACCCACTCTTATGAGTTTGACTTATCTGGGGAGGTAATTGCATGAACCTGGCCAACCGCATCACCGTGGCGAGGATTTTACTAGTACCGATCATCATGTTTTTTTTGTTGATTAAGGTAAAATTCCCTCATATACGGATTGAGGAATTTAGCATTACGTATAATCAAATTATTGCTGCTACTATTTTCATTATTGCAGCGAGCACAGATAGTTTAGATGGTTATATTGCCAGAAAACGCAATTTAGTAACCAATTTAGGCAAGCTGCTTGATCCCTTGGCGGATAAGCTGCTTGTTACGGCTGTGCTCGTTTCACTAGTGGAAATGGGTAAAGTAGATGCTTGGATCGTCATTGTCATTATCAGTAGAGAATGGGCTGTAACAGGTCTTCGTCAAATTGCTCTGCTGGAAGGCACAGTGATGGCGGCTAGTAAGTGGGGAAAAGCAAAGACTGCAGCTCAGATTACAGCCATCATAGCGCTACTTATCAATAATTTTCCGTTTACGTTTGTGGATTTCCCTTTTGATGTCATAGCAAGTTGGGCAGCGGCCATCATTACGGTCTACTCAGGTATCGAGTATTTTGTGAAAAATAAACATGTCATAGACTTTTCAGAAAAGACACAATAGGGCTTCCTATTGGTTTTTTTCTATTCTAGGAGGATGCTGGGATGAAAGCAGAAATCGTTGCCGTTGGAACAGAGCTCTTGCTTGGCCAAATTGTTAATACGAACGCTCAATTTCTTTCCAGGGAGTGCGCCGCAATTGGTGTGGACATATATTTCCAGACCGTAGTGGGCGATAATGAGCAGAGATTGCTGGAAAGCCTCACATTAGCCGCCTCCAGAGCCGATGTGGTCATCTGCACAGGTGGTTTGGGTCCTACGCAGGATGACCTCACAAAAGATGTCCTAGCGGCTTACGTAGGCCGTCAGTTAATCATTCATGAGCCATCGATGAATGCAATCACCCAGATGTTTCAATCACGCGGGATACATATGGTAGAAAGCAACAGGCGCCAAGCGTTAATGCTTGAGGGCAGTGATCCATTACATAACGAAACAGGACTGGCCGTAGGTGTTGCCTTCACGTTTGAAGGAACTCATTTCATTCTTCTACCTGGACCGCCTAAAGAAATGAAACCCATGTTTACCAACTATGCGATTCCTTGGCTGCGTGCGGTTATGCATGATGAAGTTCCGCTTTATTCCAAAATGCTCAAATTTGCCGGCATCGGTGAGTCTAATTTAGAGCATCAATTAATTGATTTGATTCAAGCACAATCGGACCCAACCATCGCTCCATATGCCAAAGAAGGCGAAGTGACGATTCGTCTGACGACCCGCGCGCAAACGGCGGAAGAGGGCGAACGCAAACTGTTTGCGACAGAACAAGAGATTAGAAGCCGTTTAGGCCAGCACATTTACGCGGATCAAGACGTACCGATTGAAACGATGGTTTTGAAAATGCTGGATGAACGCAAGCTGTCGCTTGCAGTTGCTGAGAGCTGCACAGGCGGTTTGCTCAGTGATTTAATAACTTCAATACCCGGGAGCTCGAGCTCTTTCCTGGGGGGGATTATCTGTTATTCCAATGCGCTAAAACATAAGCTTCTCGGTGTTCCTATGGAGGTGTTGGAAGGCGAGGGTGCGCCGGGTGCTGTCAGCAGCGAAACAGCGGTTATCTTAGCAGAGAGTTTGCTCACGACAACGGGAAGTGACTTTGGCATTTCCGTAACCGGTGTAGCCGGTCCTGGCTCGTCTGAAGGCAAGCCTGTCGGACTTGTATATATTGGATTTGCGCAGAAGAACGCGGAGACACAAGTCATTACGCTGCAGCTTTCCGGCAACCGGGAATCGATTAAGCATAGATCCGCGAAGAGCGCGCTCTACCACCTTTGGAAACAGTTGAAAGATAGCTAGAGTTCGCATATAATCAAAGAAGTGTTAACGGAAGAACCGTAACAAAGCGATAACTTTGTTGCGGTTTTTTGTTTGTTCGCGAAAAAAAACGAATGTATGTTCGAAAAAGTACTTGGCAAACACCCCGAAACAAGTTATCATATACCTATAATGATAGAAGGAAGTGAGTGTTTTGACAGACCGTCGCGCAGCACTTGATAATGCATTACGACAAATTGAGAAACAGTTCGGTAAAGGCTCCATCATGAAGCTTGGAGAATCAACGCATATGCAAGTTGAGACGATTTCAAGCGGAGCGTTAGCCCTTGATATTGCACTAGGAATAGGTGGATTCCCACGCGGAAGAATTATTGAAGTATACGGACCTGAATCCTCAGGTAAAACAACAGTAGCTTTACATGCGATCGCTGAAGTCCAGAAGGTTGGCGGACAAGCTGCATTTATCGATGCAGAGCACGCGTTGGATCCTTCTTATGCAAGTAAGCTCGGCATTAACATAGATGAGCTGTTGCTCTCTCAACCTGATACCGGTGAGCAAGCTCTAGAGATCGCAGAAGCGCTTGTAAGAAGCGGCGCGGTAGATATTATCGTTATCGACTCTGTAGCGGCACTAGTACCTAAAGCAGAGATCGAAGGCGAAATGGGAGACTCTCACGTGGGTCTGCAAGCACGTCTGATGTCTCAAGCACTTCGTAAGCTATCTGGTGCAATTAACAAATCCAAGGTTATTGCGATTTTCATTAACCAGTTGCGTGAGAAGGTCGGCGTTATGTTTGGAAACCCGGAGACAACGCCTGGTGGCCGTGCACTGAAGTTCTACTCCTCCGTTCGACTGGATGTTCGTCGCATAGAAACCATCAAGCAAGGTAACGATATGGTCGGTAACCGCACGAGGATTAAGGTCGTTAAGAATAAAGTAGCTCCTCCGTTCAAACAAGCGGAAGTAGATATTATGTACGGTGAAGGAATCTCACGTGAAGGCAGTATCATTGATATCGCAACTGAGATGGATATCGTGAATAAAAGCGGAGCTTGGTATTCCTATGAGGGCGAACGTTTAGGCCAAGGTCGTGAAAATGCTAAGCAATTCTTGAAAGATAACAAAGCAATTGCCGAAACGATCGAGCAAAAAATCCGTGAAAACAGCAATTTGATTGTTGCTGTCGGACCAAATGTGGACGAGGAAGACGATGAGTTAGAAGCGGCTTTCGAGTAAGATTCGATTATATATCATACCGTGAAAGCACCTTAAACCTTAGGTTAGGGTGCTTTCGTGCATGAAAGGGGCTAGAAAGCTTGGAGCAGGAAGATCAGCAGATGTCTATCATCACATTAGTGGAGAAACAGAAGCGGGGGAAGCACCGCTATAACATATTTTTGAATGAAGAGTATGCGTTTTCCGTTCACGAAGACATTTTGATTAAGCATCGACTAGTCAAAGGAGAGAGCGTAGATCTCCAAGATATTGAGAGAATTATTCAAGATGAAGAACGGAATAATTCGTACATGAAAGCTTTGCGAGCGATTGGCCGGAGACCGCACTCATCGAGCGAGTTGAAACGCAAGCTCAAAGAATCAGGTTATGAACCACCTATTATCGAATGGGTGATTGAGAAGTTAGCTTCGCAAAATTATCTGAATGATGAAGAGTTTGCTAAAATGTGGACGGACAGCCGGATTATTTCTCAAAAGAAAGGCCGTAACCTCGTTCGTCAAGAGCTGCAACAAAAAGGCATCGATAAAGAGTTGGTTAAACATGCAATGGAGAACATCAATCAAGAAGATGAAATAGCTGGAGCCATGAAACTTGCTCAAACGAAATGGAAGCAAACCTCTGGCGAGGTTTTTGATAAGAAGAGAAAGACGGCAGCTTTTCTAATGCGCAGAGGGTACACGGGTGCCGTTGTGACGAAGGTACTTGGGCAATTGAGCAGCGAGCCGAGTGAAGATGATTTCGAAATCCATGATGATTCCTTCGATGATTAATGTTGTAAAATAATAACTGAAATTACTTAACAATATGAATGAATAAAAGGGGACGCAGTTGGGCATGATGATCTTCTCATGGACTATCGCTTGACAAGCTTCTTCGACAAAAGATAAAATAACAGTGTATATTTTCATAATGTATTCAAAATCATACTTATTTCATTGATTTTGAGGGGACAGATGTAAAAACCGCCAATTTTTACTCTGTTGATTATGGATTATTAGCACTATAGTGCCTCTTACGCACAGTGCGCATTCATTTAAAAGCCATACTCTTTTTACTTTAGGGTATGTATGACTAGTTAAACAATTAAAAATCGGATTAAAAAACCGAACGGAATCCCAGGCTAACACCTTGGAGAAACCAACGAGGAGGTGAACAAGATGACTGTCATCTGGATCGCGATCATTCTCATTGTTGGAGCTGCATGCTTAGGGATTGGTTATTTTATCCGTAAATCTCTTGCAGAAGCGAAAATTTCCAGTGCTGAAACAGCCGCTGAGCAGATTAGAGAAGCTGCTAAGAAAGAAGCAGAAGCACTGAAAAAAGAAACGGTTCTGGAAGCAAAGGACGAAGTGCATAAACTTAGGTCCGAAGCTGAAAAAGACATTCGTGAGCGTCGGAATGAAATTCAACGACAAGAAAGACGATTGTTGCAAAAAGAGGAATCGCTGGATAAAAAATTAGAATCTCTCGAGCGTAAAGAAGAGCAAGTTGCCAACAAAGAGAAGCGGATCGAGGATACCCAAAATCAAATTGATCAGCTTTATAAAAGCCAGGTTTCGGAGTTAGAGCGTATCTCAGGACTTACAATGGAAGAAGCGAAAAGCATTATTCTTACCAATGTGGAGCAGGAAGTACGACACGAGACCGCACAGCTTATTAAAGAAATCGAACAACAGGCCAAAGAAGACGGCGATAAGAAAGCCCGTGAGATCATCACGCTCGCCATTCAACGTTGTGCCGCAGATCATGTTGCTGAAACGACAGTTTCAGTTGTTTCATTGCCAAATGAAGAAATGAAAGGCCGGATTATCGGTCGTGAGGGACGTAATATCCGTGCACTGGAAACATTAACGGGTATTGACCTTATTATTGATGACACGCCAGAAGCAGTTATTTTATCTGGATTTGATCCAATTCGTCGCGAAATTGCTCGTACATCCCTAGAGAAACTTGTTGCCGATGGACGTATTCATCCAGCACGTATTGAAGAGATGGTTGAGAAATCCCGTAAAGAAGTGGATGAACGCATCCGCGAATATGGGGAGCAAGCCACGTTTGAAGTTGGAGTTCACGGATTGCATCCTGACTTGATCAAGATTTTGGGTCGACTGAAATTTAGAACAAGTTATGGTCAGAACGTATTGAAGCATTCCATGGAGGTAGCTTATCTGGCTGGTCTGATGGCCGGGGAGCTCGGGGTAGACGTAACTTTGGCGAAACGTGCCGGGCTGCTTCATGACATCGGTAAGGCGCTTGACCACGAGGTTGAAGGATCTCATGTCGAGATTGGTGTTGAGATTGGTAAGAAGTACAAGGAGCATCCAGTCGTCATTAACAGTATTGCATCACATCACGGTGATGTAGAGGCAACTTCCGTTATTGCGATGTTAGTCGGAGCAGCAGATGCCTTATCCGCGGCGAGACCTGGAGCACGCAGGGAAACGCTCGAAACATATATTAAGCGTCTAGAGAAGCTCGAAGAAATTTCGGAATCTTTTGAAGGTGTTGAGAAATCATACGCCATTCAAGCAGGCCGTGAAGTACGTGTTATGGTTCAACCTGAGAAAGTGGATGACACCGAAGCGTTCCGTCTGGCCCGCGATATTACCAAAAAAATCGAGGGTGAACTCGATTATCCGGGACATATTAAGGTTACCGTCATTCGTGAAACACGAGCTGTTGAATACGCTAAATAAGAGTAACCAATGCGAAAAGTGGCTGATACAGCCACTTTTCCTTATTTTATAGGGGGACGCTTCATTGTATGACTACCCTCCATGCATCTATGCTAATAAAGGAGCTACAAAATTGTTATGAAAATTGTATTTATTGGAGATATTGTTGGATCCGTTGGACGCAAAGCACTAAAAAATATTATGCCTCGTTTAAAGCAAGCACACCCTCACGCCGTGTTCATCGCTAACGGAGAGAACGCTGCTGCTGGGAAAGGGATAACATCAGCCATCGCAAAAGAAATCTATGAGATGGGCATTCAGGCGCTTACAATGGGCAATCATACATGGGATCAAAAAGAAATTTTCGATTTTATCGATCGGGATGAGAAAATGGTTCGTCCAGCCAACTTTCCGCCGGGTACCCCGGGTAGGGGACATACTGTCATTAAAGTGAAAGATCAGGAGCTGCTGATCATCAATTTACAAGGGCGCACATTCTTGCCGCCAATTGATTGTCCATTCCGGAAAGTAGATGAGATCCTAGAAGCAGATAAGAAAAAACACAAATTTATATTTGTTGATTTCCATGCTGAAGCGACATCTGAGAAAATTGCGATGGGTTGGCATTTGGACGGGAGAGTATCGGCAGTTGTCGGCACGCATACCCATGTGCAAACCAATGATAACCGCGTATTGCCGCAGGGTACAGCTTATGTGACAGATGTGGGAATGGTGGGTCCACGTGATGGCATTCTTGGTGTGGAGCGAAATGCTGTGCTTCAGAAATTCAAAACCCAATTGCCTGTGAGATTCGTAACAGATGAAGGGAAATGGCACTTCCATGCTGTCGTAATCGAGTTGAATGATCAAACAGGCCAAGCAAAAGCCATACAGCTTATTCGGTACGATGAAGACCAAGTTTTCATGGATTAATCGTTATTTCAGAAAATTTAGAGAATTAGAATGAAACAGAAAGTCATGTTTGTGCTGCCTTGGGAATATGATGATTAATGGAACTATCCATCATTCCCGAGGAGGTACTATTCATGGATGTATTAAAAGTTTCAGCAAAATCCAATCCAAACTCCGTTGCAGGTGCTTTGGCAGGTGTGTTGCGTGAGCGCGGGGCAGCTGAGCTCCAAGCGATCGGTGCAGGCGCCTTGAACCAAGCCATCAAAGCAGTAGCGATCGCAAGAGGATTTGTGGCGCCCAGCGGAGTTGACTTAATTTGTGTACCAGCCTTCACAGATATCGTGATTGACGGGGAAGATCGGACGGCCATTAAATTAATTGTTGAGCCGAGGTAATGAACGTCACCATACATAAGAATGCATGCAGCCTGTTTACCTTGTAGACAGGTTTTTTATTCTACGCCAAAACCTCTGTTAAGGGGTTTTTGTCTTGTGTAGCGATAAATAAGGAGGCTGGATGGATGAAGATCATGGATGGCCATTGCGACGCATTAACGAAGTTGTATGTGAACCCAAAGCTCGATTTTGGGATGGAAGATCAGGAACTGGATGTCAGTTATCCGAGACTAAAGCATGCGGGCGTTAAAGTGCAGTGTTTTGCCATTTATTTATCCGACTCTATCCAACAGCCGACATTTGAGCATATTTTGCAGATGGTTGATATTTTTCATCGGAAAATTGTGAGTCATTCGGGTATGAAATTCATTCTTAATGTGCAGGACTGGCACGAAGTAGAAGCAGGAGATCAAATTGGCGCAATTCTGACACTTGAAGGTGTGGATGCTTTAGCAGGCAATTTGACCCACCTAAGAATCCTGTACCACCTCGGTGTACGAAGCATAGGGCTAACTTGGAACTACGCGAATTGGGCCGCAGACGGTGTAATGGAGCCTAGAAAAGGCGGTTTCACAAGAAAAGGCAAACTCATGTTAAGAGAATTAGAAACTATGGGTATAATAGCAGATGTGTCACATTTATCGACTGCGGCATTTTGGGAAATGGTCGAAGGTTATAACAAACCTTTTATTGCTTCCCACTCCAATGCTCAGAAAATATGTCCCCATCCAAGAAATTTATCAGACGATCAAATCAAAGCTATCATTCAATGTCAGGGACAAATTGGCCTTACGTTTGTTCCCTACTTCGTTGATAGCGTGAATCTGGCTGTTCCTATTGCAGGTTTACTTAAACACATTGATCACGTTTGCTCGTTGGGGGGAGAGAAGCAGATTGGGTTTGGATCGGATTTTGACGGCATTGAACAATGGATCAAAGGATTAAGACATGCAGGCCAATACGAAAATTTAATAGAGGCTCTTTGTAAAAACTATAAGGAAACACAAGTAGAGGCATTTTTGTTTGGAAATTGGCGGAATTTCATGTTGACGAATCTTCCGAAATGAAAATTAAAAATCGATCTAAAATTGATATGGATTCGATCTAAAAACTCTATCTTTTAGAATCGTTGGTACCCCTTGCATTTTGCTTCATAAAGGCATAGAATTTGGTTGACAGTGAAAGGTTTTTTTTATTGCATTATCTTATCTTACTAAACAATTGAGCTTTTAATGTCTTCGAGCAGCTACAATCAAAAGGAGTGGACGTACGGTGATTAGTCAGTTATCTTGGAAAATCGGAGGTCAACAGGGTGAAGGGGTCGAAAGTACAGACCGTATCTTCTCTACTGCATTGAACCGTCTCGGTTACTATTTGTATGGGTACCGTCATTTCTCTTCACGGATTAAGGGGGGACATACAAATAACAAGATTCGCATCAGCACCAAGCCGATTCGCGCAATTTCAGATGATTTGGACATTCTGGTTGCATTTGACCAGGAAAGTATCGATTTCAACGCTCACGAGCTTCGTGACAATGGGGTCATCGTTGCAGATGCCAAATTTAACCCTGTTTTACCTGAAGGAATTAAAGCACGTTTGTTTCCAGTTCCAATTACTGCAATTGCAGAAGAACTAGGAACATCCCTATTTAAGAACATGGCCGCATCGGGAGCTTCTTGGGCATTGCTCGGTTTGCCGCTTGATGTGTTTAATAAAGCTGTTGAAGAAGAGTTCGGTCGTAAAGGCGCAGCTGTCGTTGAGAAAAATATCGAAGCTGTTCGCAAAGGTGCTGAATCCGTACTTGAATTGGCTGGCGGCCCGATCGCTGACTTCCAATTAGAGCCGGCTGACGGCAAGCAAAAATTGTTCATGATCGGTAACGATGCAATCGCTCTGGGAGCTGTAGCTGCTGGCTGCCGTTTCATGCCTGCATACCCGATTACACCTGCTTCCGAGGTTATGGAGTACTTGATTAAAGCACTTCCTAAATTCGGCGGTACAGTTATCCAAACAGAAGATGAGATCGCAGCTTGCACAATGGCAATCGGCGCTAACTACGCGGGTGCACGTGCACTGACAGCTTCCGCTGGTCCTGGTCTTTCCCTGATGATGGAAGCTATTGGTCTCGCAGGTATGACGGAAACGCCAGTTGTTATCGTTGATACACAACGCGGCGGTCCAAGTACAGGTCTTCCAACGAAACAAGAGCAATCTGACTTGAACGCAATGGTCTACGGAACGCACGGTGAAATCCCGAAAATCGTTCTGTCCCCAAGCACAATTGAAGAGTGCTTCTATGATACAATCGAAGCTTTCAACTTGGCTGAGAAATACCAATGCCCAGTAATTCTGATGACGGATCTTCAGCTTTCCTTGGGTAAACAATCCGCTGAAATGCTGGACTACAACCGTATCGTCATCGATCGCGGTGCTCTGGTAACAGAAGCTCCTGAGCTAGAAGCAAATCAATTGTTCAAACGTTATGAGTTCACAGAAAATGGCGTTTCTCCACGTGTCATCCCTGGCGTTAAACATGGTCTTCACCATGTAACTGGGGTAGAGCATGACCAAACAGGTCGTCCTTCGGAGAGCACAGAGAATCGTCAAAGAATGATGGATAAACGTCTTGAAAAGTTGAAACATATTCAAGTTACAGACGCGATCAAAGCTGATGCTCCTCATGAGAACCCGGATCTATTGATCATCGGTATGGGATCCACTGGCGGTACAATTGATGAAGCAAGACGCCGCGTTGAACAAGAAGGCATCAAAACGAACCACGCGACTGTACGCTTGATTCATCCGTTCCCAGCTGAACAGCTGAGACCGCTTGTTGAGAAAGCAAAAACAGTTATCGTTGTTGAGAACAACGCGACTGGTCAATTGGCTGATCAAATTAAACTGCATGTTGGTCATGCAGATAAAATTAAAAACGTTCTGAAGTACAACGGTAATCCGTTCCTTCCAGCAGAAATCGAACAAAAATGTAAGGAGTTGACTTTAGCATGGCAACATTAAAAGACTTTCGTAACAATGTAAAGCCAAACTGGTGTCCAGGTTGCGGAGACTTCTCCGTACAAGCAGCCATTCAACGTGCAGCGGCTAATGTTGGTTTGGAGCCTGAAGGCTTAGCGATCGTATCCGGTATCGGTTGTTCCGGACGTATCTCCGGTTACATCAATGCTTATGGTTTCCACGGTATTCATGGTAGATCTTTGCCAATCGCACAAGGTGTGAAAATGGCTAACCGCGACCTCACAGTTATCGCTTCCGGCGGTGACGGAGACGGCTTCGCAATCGGTATGGGTCACACGGTGCATGCGATTCGTCGTAACATCGACGTTACTTATATCGTTATGGATAACCAAATCTACGGTTTGACAAAAGGTCAAGCATCTCCACGTAGTGCGGAAGGCTTCAAAACGAAAAGTACACCACTAGGTACAATCGAGTCTGCTATTTCTCCGTTAGAAGTAGCGATGGCTGCTGGTGCAACATTCGTAGCACAATCTTTCTCCAGCAACTTGAAACAGTTAACAGCTGTTATCGAAGCTGGTTTGAATCACAAAGGATTCTCCTTGATCAACGTATTCAGCCCATGCGTAACTTTCAACAAAGTAAACACGTATGATTGGTTCAAAGAAAACATTGTTGATCTGGACGAAATTCCGGATTACGATTACACAAACCGCGTAATGGCAATGACCAAAATTATGGAAACTAACTCCATGTTGACGGGTATCATTTACCAAAACAAAGACAAAAAGAGCTATGAAGATTCCATCCCTAGCTTCGCAAAAGAAGGACTTTCGAAACAAGATCTTCAAATTTCAGAAGCAGACTTCAACAAAATGCTCACTGAATTCAAATAATGGCTTGACCTTGAGGGCATATGGAGATAATCCGTATGCCCTTTTTGCTGAGCGGCAATACTGACAACTATACTAAATTAAAGGATGATACCCTAATGAAAACAGTTCCCGTTGGCGTTTCGGCTAGACATATTCATTTATCAGAGGCGCATATTGCCATTTTATTTGGAGAAGGGTATGAGCTCAAAGTATTTAAAGATCTTTCACAGCCTGGACAATTTGCAGCTCAAGAAACAGTGTCTATCGTCGGACCGAAATCCAGGATGGATAAAGTGAGAATTCTGGGTCCGGCACGCCCATTTACCCAAATCGAAATTTCGCGCACGGATGCATTTTCTCTGGGAGTTAACCCGCCAGTACGCGAGTCAGGTCATATCGACCAAACACCAGGTTTGAAGGTGATAGGTCCGGCAGGCGAAGTAGAGCTTGATCAAGGTGTGATTGTAGCAGCCAGACATATTCATTTTCACACATCAGACGCAGATCAATGGGGCATCCAGGATAAACAATTGCTCCGTGTCAGAGTAAATGGCGAAAGACCGTTGATTTTTGAAAATGTGATTGCACGAGTATCCGAACAATTTGCTTTGGACATGCATATTGACACCGATGAGGGGAACGCGGCTGGGGTTAAAACAGGAGATATCGCCGAGATTCTTGACTAGCTCAAAAAGAGCTGTTTTCACCGTTATACCAATTTCTTTTTGTACTATATAGGCATGTGATGTTATAATAAAAGTTGCGTAATTATTTGTGAATTACGTAAGTTTTACCAACGCAAACACGTAGGAGGAACGAAAGTGGCTAACCAAGTGAAATCCGATAAGGATTATTCTCAATATTTTCAGCCTCCTTCACTGTCAGATGCTAAGAAGCGCGGAAAAGAAGAAATCGCCGTTCACTATGATTTCCATATCCCTGAAGATATGCAGGGGTTCGGCAAAGATAAATATTATTTGATTCGCACTTACGGATGTCAGATGAATGAGCATGATACAGAAGTAATGAGGGGCTTGCTTGAACAAATGGGTTATCAGTCGACGGAAGACAAGTACCAAGCAGATGTCATTCTGTTGAATACTTGTGCAATCCGTGAAAATGCGGAGGATAAAGTGTTCGGTGAGCTTGGACACCTGAAGGCGCTTAAAGCACAGAAACCAGGACTTGTTCTTGGGGTTTGTGGCTGCATGTCACAGGAAGAAGCCGTCGTCAATCGGATTATGCAAAAGCATGCTTTTGTTGATTTGATTTTTGGAACACACAACATTCATCGTTTGCCTGGTTTGTTGAAGGATGCTTTTTATAACAAAGAAATGGTTGTTGAAGTATGGTCCAAAGAAGGCGACATTGTTGAGAATTTACCGAAGAAGCGGGAAGGTATCCGCGCTTGGGTAAACATCATGTTCGGATGCGATAAATTCTGTACATACTGCATCGTTCCGTATACGCGCGGCAAAGAGAGAAGCCGTAGACCGCAGGATGTGCTTGCTGAAGTAAGAGATCTGGCAAGACAAGGGTTTCAAGAAATTACGCTGCTTGGACAAAACGTCAATGCTTATGGCAAAGACTTTGAAGATATTACTTATTCTTTCGCTAATTTGATGGATGATATCCGTAAAATTGACGTTCCGAGGATTCGTTTCACAACCTCGCATCCACGGGATTTTGATGACGACTTGATTGAAGTTTTAGGCAAACGCGGTAATTTGGTTGAGCATATTCATCTGCCGGTACAAGCGGGGAATACCGAAGTGCTGAAACGGATGAGCAGGAAATATTCCAGAGAGCATTATTTGGAACTTGCCCGCAAAATTAAAGCTACCATGCCGGATGTTGTGCTAACGACGGATATTATCGTTGGTTTCCCAGGTGAGACAGACGAGCAATTCGATGAAACGATGTCTTTATACGAGGAAGTAGGATTCGATTTCGCGTTTACATTCATTTATTCGCCGCGCGAAGGTACACCTGCTGCTGCAATGGAAGACAATGTTCCGATGGAAGTGAAGAAACAGCGCTTATATCGTTTGAATGAGCTTGTGAATGCTCACAGTAAAGCGAGTAACGAGAAATTGCTGGGCCAAACGGTCGAAGTACTCGTTGAAGGCGAAAGTAAAAATAACGCCGATGTACTTGCCGGGCGCACACGAACGAATAAGTTGATCCATTTTACCGGCTCCAAAGAGCTAATCGGTCAAATGATCGACGTCAAAGTGACGCATGCGCAAACATGGATTTTGAAGGGCGAAATTGTTCAGGAACCCTTGAAAGTATCCATTTAATCCGCTTGTTATTATAGATAGGAGTGTGAATGAAAGTGTCCCAATGTGATCACCAACATGATAACCAGCCTCACGCTTTTAAAGTTGAGGAATTTACGAATACGGAAATGATCGTTCGCGAAGATATTTTAGACAAAGCCAAAGAACTGGCGAATTTGCTGACGACTTCGAATGAAGTGCAATTTTACCAAAAAGCAGAGAAGCAAATAGCTACAAACCCGGATATTCAAGTTTTAATTAACTCCATTAAAAAGAAGCAAAAAGAAATTGTTGCATTTCAGACATTTAAGAACGAGAAAATGGTTCAAAAGATTGAGAATGAAATCGAAGTTCTGCAAGATGAATTAGACGGAATTCCCATTGTAAGTGAGTTTAAACAAACACAAGACGATATCAACTATTTGCTACAACTGGTCATGTCGGTCATTCGTGATACGATTTCCGATAAAATCAATGTAGAAGCAGGAACTTCAGAAGCACCGACATCTTGTGACTAAGATGAAAGATGACTTCCCGTGGGTTAGCGAGAATCGCCCTCTATTCAGGCCATAGCTTGATGTGAGTGGCGATTTTTTCCAAAGGGACCAATAGGAAACATGAAGGAGAGATTGTCATGCTTACCGTACGTAATCTAAGTAAAGTATATCCGCCAGACAATCAAGTGCTTTCTCAAGTTAGCTTTCAAGTGGATCAAGGCGAATTTATCGCCGTAATAGGGAGTAGCGGGAGTGGGAAAACTACCTTACTGCGCTGCATTAGCCATCAAGAAAAGTGGACAAGTGGCCAGCTAATTTATAACTCCAATGATATTTCTCAGCCGGGACCTTGGGAGCGCTTTAAATTAGGCAAGGATTTCGCTTACTTAGAAGAGAAACCTGCGCTGAATCGAAATAAAAGCGCTGTCAAGAATGTCATGATGGGCAGAGTGTTTCAAGCGCCACTACGAGTTCTTACAGGCATGACGTCCAGGGATGAGCATGTAGATAGCATGGATTATTTGGAAAAAGTAGGCCTGCTGGATAAAGGGGAGAAGAAAGTTGGCCAGCTTAGTGGCGGTGAGCAGCAGCGTGTAGCCATCGCAAAGGCTCTAATTCTTGGACCTAAAGTGCTCGTTGCGGATGAGCCTGTTTCTGGTTTAGATCCGAAATCCACGGAGTATATTCTGCAGGATTTGAAGTCATTATGCAAAGATAGGAATATGAGTGTAATCGCAACCTTGCATAAGGTGGAATTAGCAGAGCGATTCGCAACACGTATTTGGGGTCTTTCAGAGGGCAGAATCGTACTCGACATCCCCGCTAGACAGTTAACGATGCGTGAGAAAAAGCTTGTATTTGGTGAAGTATGATCCAGGTCTTATTCGTTTGTTTAGGTAATATTTGTCGCTCTCCCATGGCAGAAGCTGTTTTCCGTCATCAGGTCAAACAAGCCGGTCTTGATCAAGTCATTGCCATCGATTCCGCAGGCACGGGTGATTGGCATATCGGTCATCCGCCGCACCAAGGAACACAGGACATTTTAGATAAAAATCAGATTGATTACAAAGGCATGCTAGCTAGACAGGTAACATCCGATGATTTCGTGCAATTTACCTATATCATCGCGATGGATGAGAGTAATGTGCAGAATCTAGCAGGGTTCGCTCCTGAACCGGCAGATGGTGAGAAGCGCGCATCCATTCATAAATTGTTGGATTTTGCCCCCGGGCGCAAGGATAAAAATGTGCCGGATCCGTATTATACGGGGAATTTCCAAGAAGTTTACGAGATGGTTGAAGAGAGCTGCGCAAGATTATTGACGTATATCAGGGATAAGGAACAACTTACATAAAACGTTATTAGAAAACGGAGCTCGCAAACCCGCGAGGCTCCGTTTTTGTCGTTGAAATGCTTAATTGTATACGCATTTGCACGAATAAATTGTAAAAACAAACAAAAAGACGGGAAAACGCAAATACAATTCCGCTTTTTTGCTACATAATGTATCTTGTGTTTGAAGAAATATATGTAGTGACTGGAGGAAGAAACTTGAAGAAAAGGTTAAATTGCATATCCAACAAGATTCAAACGATCGTATCTTCTGCCTTGATTGCCAGCATGGTTTTAACATTCACAGCAACCGCGAAGGATGGCGGAGCTACGGCATCTGAGGATGTGACGGTTCAAGAGACCACTTCTTTTAAAAACCCGATCGTTGCCGTTTCCAACAGCAGCGGCGGTTCAGCCGACCCAAGCATTGTATTTAGAGATGGCTACTACTACTATGTAAAATCCAACAGAGATGCATCCATCTCGATTTCGAAGGCGAAAAGATTGCAGGATATCGGCTCAGTCCCCAGAGTGACTGTTTATTCGCCGCCAAGCGGCCAAGCCTATTCCAAGGAATTGTGGGCGCCTGAGCTTCAATACCTGGATGGCAAGTGGTACATCTACTTTGCTGCTGATGACGGGGCGAATGAAAATCACAGGATGTATGTACTGGAAGGGGACTCGCAGGATCCGCAAGGATCATATACGTTGAAAGGGAAAATTTCGGACAGCACCAACAAATGGGCAATTGACGGAACCGTTCTGGTGAAAGATGACAACTCCAAATATTTCGTATGGTCGGGTTGGGAAGGCGATGTCAATGTGAAGCAAAGCATTTATATCGCTCCAATGAGCAATCCTTGGACGATCAGCGGTCCGAGAGTTCAAATCTCTACGCCGGACCAAGATTGGGAGCGTAAAGGTACGCCTTACATCAACGAAGGACCGGAGATTTTGAAGAAAAATGGTAAAATATTTGTGGTTTATTCGGCAAGCGGCAGTTGGACGGACGATTATACGCTTGGGATGTTAAGCAACACGGATGGCAATGTATTGAATCCTGCTTCCTGGAGCAAATCCGGCCCTGTTTTCAGCAAGGTACCTACCGCTTACGGTCCAGGCCATAATACGTTTACCACTTCCCCAGACGGAAAAGAGGACTGGATTGTCTATCACGCCGATCAATTCTCAGGCGGAAGCTGGGGAAATCGCAGTATCCGGGCGCAAAAATTCACGTGGAATGAGGATGGTACCCCGAATTTCGGAACACCTGCCGCTTACGGCGCTTCTTTGGAGGAGCCTTCAGGTACTCCGAGTGTAACAAGATACAAATATGAAGCTGAAAGCGCTTTTATCAGCGGCACAGCGGCTATCACTTCATCCGATAATGCATCGGGAGATAGAGTAGTCGGTCATTTGGATCAGCCTGGAAAAGATTATGTAGAGTTCACAGTTGACGTTAAGGAAGCGGGCGAGTACTCACTCCTTGCCATGGCTGACAACGGAACTGCCGGAGGTGCTTCTGCGCAGCAAGAAGTTTCCGTAAATGGCGGTGCAGGCCAGTCGATCACTTATAAAAACTTTGGCTGGAAAGGATTTAATCCCGTATCGATGGATGTTAGCCTGAATGCCGGGATCAACAAGATCCGTTTTACCAGCAAACTGAATTTCGCTCAACTGGATTACATCGTTCTTGAGCCACTAGAGAAGAGTAACATTTCAGTGCCGGCTGATAGTATTGCACTGGATAATCAAGCAATGTCATTGGCGGTTGGAGAATCTGCATCCTTAATTGCCTCAGTGAAACCGATGGTCGGAACAAACAAGAACGTCGTCGTAACTTCATCAGCGCCTGAAGTGGCGACGGTGACCCAAGACAGCAAGGATACAGCTACAGGAAGCACGATGCTGACGGTAAAGGGACTGAAAGCGGGCAGCGCAACAATTCGAGTTGCAAGTGCCGATAATGGCGCAGTCATTAGTGAATGCAACGTCACTGTCCGTCAAACGCCTGGAGAACCGGATTTATCGAAGTTCACCGTTGATTCCTTTGATAGCGAGGTGCTCGACCCGGCATGGTCCATTTTCCAGGAAAGCAAAGGCAATTGGAGCTTGACTCAAACGCCGGGTTCAATGACGATTCGCACGACGCCAACGGATGTTTATCAGGATAACAATAGCCAAAACAATGTATTCTTGAGAAATGTGCCCGCGAACGGCGATTTTGAAATTGTCACGAAAGTTACGGCACCTGTTACGTTAAATCACCAGCAAGGCGGTCTGTTCGTCTGGCAGGATGCGGATAATTTCGTAAAGCTCGGGCATGTATATGCGAATGGAAAAATTATTGAAACCGCTTATGAACTTGGCGGCAGTTATAAGAAACCAGGCAATGAGGTGGCTCATCCTGGAGGCGATACACTGACACTCAAAATCAAGAAGATGGGGAATGTATATACGACCTATTATTGGGATGGATATGCGTGGATACAGGCGTCTAACCCCGTCACTGCGAATTTGAAAAATATTAAAGTCGGTTTTTACGCTAACAATATCGTTGCTACAAACAATCGGATTGATGCCCGATTTGACTATTTCGCTGTCAGATCCATTCAAGGCGGTGTTGATCTTGATCAGAAGAAACTGACACTTGAAACAGGGAAGACAGCTCAGCTTCACAACGTGGGAGCAAGCGGAGATGAAGTGACTTGGGTTTCCAGCAATCCGGAGATCGCTACGGTCAGCAGCAGCGGATTAGTCACGGCATTAGCGCCAGGCAGAGCGGTCATTGAAGCGGTATCTACGAGCGGTGATTTCCGTTCGCAAGCAACAGTCTCCGTTCCGAATTCCGCCCCTGTGCCGGAGGTCTTGTACACGAACGACTTTAGCGGTACATCAGCGGAAGGATGGTCTACGTACGAAGGAAATTGGACCTTATCTAACGGGCAATATGCGGTAAACAGCGGTCCCGGCTATAAAGCGGTGCTTAACAGCAAAAGCTTCACAGACTTCGTGCTTGAGGGCGATGTGCAAATAACGAGCGGGAACGAAGCTGGGTTTATTTTCAGGACATCGAATGTTGCGAGTGGCGCCGATAATTTAGACGGATATTACGTAGGCATTAACGCTTCCGCACAATCGGCCGTTCTCGGCCATATGTCGAAAGGCCAGTGGCAAGAGCTTGCTTCCAAAAAGCTGCCGATTCTGGTAAATGAGCGATACCATATTAAGGTCGTTGCGAACGAAGATCACATTCAGGTTTACGTGAACGATAATCCTCTTAATGTCAACGGATATCCGAAATTCGACTTGTTGGATGCATCGCATATGGCGACCGGAGCAATCGGATTGCGCACATGGAATGCCGATGCCAAATTCGACAATATCAAAGTATCTTCGTACCGTGATCCGATAACGGGGCCAACTTATACCAATTCGGTGCTGCCAAACATTGCGGATCCATTCGTACTGCAGCATGACGGCAAATATTATCTGTACGGGACGAATACGGATCCCAATAAAACGTCATTGGGTTTCAAGGTATACACTTCAACGGATTTGGTGACTTGGTCGGAACAAAATGAACTAGCGTTAAAGCAGTCCGACTCTTGGGGGACTAGCGGTTTCTGGGCACCGGAGGTCGTGGAAAAGGACGGAACCTTCTACATGTACTATGTAGTCAACGAGCGGCTTGCGGTTGCAACAAGCAGTTCTCCATTAGGGCCGTTCGTTCAAGACGTCAAGCAACCGATGCATCTGAATACGCCGGAAATCGATGCGCATATTTTTAAAGACGATAACGGCAAAAGGTACATTTACTTCGTCAGATTCAATCAAGGCAATGAACTTTGGATGGCCGAGTTGAATGACGACATGAAGACCATGAAGGAAGATACGGTGCAATTCGTGTTCCGGGCCACCCAAGAATGGGAACGCAGTCAAAAGCAGCCGGTTGCAAGTATTAACGAGGGGCCGTTTATGATTAAGCATAAGGGTACCTACTACTTGACCTATTCCGGCAACCACTTCGAAAGCCCGGATTATGGCGTGGGTTATGCCACGGCTCCGACGCCAACCGGACCTTGGACGAAATACACGTATAATCCGATTATGAAATCCAACACGATTGTGCCCGGAGCAGGACATCATTCCTTAATCTACTCGCCGGACGGTACAGAATTGTTCATGGTGTATCATACTCATTACAAGGCAGGTACAACTGAACCGCGCAAGCTTGCGATTGATCGTGTTCATTTTGTGCCGCAAGCCAGCGGTATCGATGCGATGGAAGTGTGGGGACCGACGATTAATCCTCAGCTTAAGCCTTCGGCTGAGCAGTCGACAGAAGCGACGGCTGCATTAAATGGAGCGAGCAGCGTGCAAGCCGGACAGCCCTTCGAACTGTTGTACGGCCTCGACCATCTTAGTGTTACACAAAGCATATATGCACAAGACATTACGGTCACGTTCGATCCTGCACAAATAGAGTTTGTTGATGCAGAGCCTGTTCAGAAGGGACTAACCATCGCAGGTAAAAACGTAATGGCCGGGCGCGTGCGCATCCTGCTGGCAAGTATAGGAGCGGACAATGCCGTTCATACTAACGGCGATCAGCTGACGCTTCATTTTAAAGCGAAATCTTCCTCTCAACCGGCTGTAATCGGGCTAGCTAATGTGGTGATTTCCAATGGGCTAGGGGAAGAAACCGCACTTGGCAATGTGTTCAAGAGCGTAGAAATCCAAACAGGTGATCGAGCTAATCTTAGCGCCGCTATTGCAACAGCCCAAGCGAAGTATGATAGCGCAGTGGAAGGAACTGAAGTGAATCAATATCCGTTGGGATCCAAGGCTGTATTGCTGTCAGCGATCGAGAAAGCAAGATCGGTGCTGAACAACCTGAATGCTTCCCAACAACAGATCGATCAAGCAGCAATAGAGCTTAACCTGGCGCTTCAAGCGTTCATCGATTCGGTCAACACAGCGCATTCCACGGATGTGAACAGCGATGGACACGTTACAATCGGTGATCTGGCTATCGTGGCTGCTGCTTATGGAAAAACCTTCAATGATCCAAATTGGAGCGAGTACAAAAAGGCAGATATGAATGGTGACGGGACAGTTGATATTAAAGACTTGGCCGAGGTAGCTCGGATGATCTTGAATTAAAGTAAAAAGGCGTGCAATTGGATAACCCATTTGCACGCCTTTTTACAATTTATAAAGAGATTAACCCTGTACGCGTGAGGCATTCGGAGATAGCGCCGAGCATGACTGGATAAATAGGAATAACGATGTTAATAGGACCAAGTTCAAACAATCCGCTTCTGTTATGGACTGTTGCTCCTTGCACATAAATACGGAAGTGATCGGTGCCCGGAGATAAATGCGTAGTCTCCTGATTACCCGATCGAGCATTGACGAAAGACATGGCTTTCGTTGAAGAAATCTCATAGGGAACAATACTGATGATTTTCTCCAATTTAAAATAATAATTCATATGTGGCTTGTGAAGAATCAGTTCTTTGGTCGTGATGGTTAAACCATAATCCTTCTTCTTATGAGACATCTTCAAGTCGCCTTCCAGCGATTTTATCTGAATGAAATCTGAACTCATGGCAAAGCCCTCCTTCACGAGTCATGATGATCGCTTGTCTTAACAGAATAACACAGATCATCATCCTTGTTAAATGGAGGGACTTGGTTTCTATTTTTGCTGGAAAAGGATCGAGCATTGTGTCCCCTGGTTTAAAACGCTGCTGAAGGAAATTTTCCCGTTCATCATTTTGATGATGCTCATAACGACGACAAGCCCAAGTCCGGTTCCTTGTTCTTTGGTTGTATAAAACGGCATTCCCAGTGAATCTAATTGTGACTTGCTCATCCCAACCCCTGTATCGGTAATGGAAATTTGAACACCGTCCGGCAGCTTGCAGGTGCGCAGTACAATGTGACCGCCATCAGGCATGGACTCAATCGCATTTTTGACCAAATTCATCAAACACTGCCGAAGCTTCTTGGACTCTCCCAGGATGAACAGGGGGTCATCGGTTTCATGAATAATTTCGATGTTAACCTGATGATCGGTAGCCAGTGGGGTAATGAATCGAAGCGTGGCTTCCAATTCCTCCTTAATATCCAGCTGCTCCTGCAACCCGTTGGAAGGCTTGGCATAGTTCAAATAGTCATTGATGATGGTATTCGCCTGGTCTACACCGGATAGCGCTAGCTCAATATATCTCTTCTGATCATGGAGTGGCAGCTCCTTCTGATCTAACAACTGCAGGAACCCCCGAATGGAGGTTAATGGATTGCGAATTTCATGAGAGATCGTAGCAGCCAATTGACCAATCATGCGGTCTTTTTCAATAGCGATAATGCGTTGTCTATGTAATTCATGTTTCTTCATATGGAAAATTAAAAAAGTAATGAGCACTAGTGAAATAAAAGTAAACAATATGGTGTATAGAACATACATAGAAAAGTAAGATTGTATGTAAGACGCAAGCAGTGCATACAATACTTCGTACACAACCAGTAAGGCCAATGCGTATGTTAATTTGTACTTAAGATTAAGCTGATTAACTTTTTTTCTAATATAATAACTGCCAAGCAAGATAAAAGCACTGCTTAGCAATGCCGGCTGCCAATAGTAATGAAGCACGAAGATACAGCCTATATTAAAACTGATCCAAGTCATTGCAGCAGGAATAAATCCAGCAAACAGAATGACCGTTGTTAAACTCAAAGGGAGAAAGTGAAGCGAATAGATGAAGGGATCAATATCTTCATAATTCCAATAAAAGATAAGTAGAATGATGAGCAGGATACCAAATAACAGATTGCGGTGCTGCTCTTTGTAGATGAATAAAGGTGTGAGAACCTGATGGATTAATGTAGCGCTCATGAGGTAGAAGAGACCATGCAGTTCATGGGAAATGATTGAATGGAGCAAACGATTGCCATCCTTTCCATGTGTACGACATTATCTTAGCTATTTCTACATTATCTCACAGAATTAGACCTTATCAAGAGAAAGGGTCTATTTTGGATGCTAAAGATTTGCTAAAGATTTAATAAAGACTTATGGTGTTTACGCTATTAAGCGCTGTATAATAGGAGTTAACATCAATGCAAGCGTTTACAAATTCATGGGATTTGAAAACGAGGAGAGATGAGGATGCGGGCGTGCTCACAGGTTTGCGGTGTTGTCTTTAATCCGATTGACGAAGATTATTTGAACGTTTGTGACGAGTGTGAGCATGTCGGGAAGCTTGAATCTGAAACAGAGAGTGAGAGGCTAGAAGAAACAAGTTACTATTTGGGAAAATGCGGCCTTATTATCGATTATTTGCTCTAAAAAGGCTTTGTCTAAAAAAAGGTTGATTAGCAGCAATTTCTTGTTACAATGTAAGTAGATTTACTATTCATACTATTTATTCTTTATGCTGTTCATTTTTGAAAGGAGACCTTGCATGGTAACTTTACCTAAATTGAACGATCTCGGATTTTTCGAGATAAGACTGGAATCCATCGGCGGTCTCGGCGCTAATCTAGCTGGCAAAATGCTGGCGGAAGCGGGCGTAGTCGGGGTGGGATTGAACGGGGTTAGTTTTTCTTCTTATGGTTCTGAGAAGAAAGGATCAGCAGTGAAAGCGCACATCAGGTTTTGTGACATGGATACGAAAATACGGGATACTTCGCCTGTAGAACGACCGCATGTTGTAGGTGTTTTTCACGAATCGCTTTCCAAAACTGTAAACGTTATCAGTGGCATTTATGAAGACAGTACAGTATTAGTAAACTCAACGAAAACGCCTGATGAACTCAAGGAAAAGATGAAGCTAAGAGGCGGCACGATTGCGGTTATCGATGCCATCGGCATTTCGCTGGAGGAGAAAAATCGTGTAAACATGGCGATGCTTGGCGCCTTGTTCCGGTTATGTGATTTCCTTGATCCGGATGTTATGAGAGGTGTTATTCGGAAATCATTGGAGAAGAAGTATCCGCAGGCTGTTGCACCAGCCTTACGAACGTTCGACCGCGGATACAACGAAGTTAAGTTCCAAACGTATGCGCTTCCAGAAGGGGAGACAATGCCTGATTTCGTGCGCTTCGACACCCCTGTACTCGGATACGAAACGCAGACGATCGGCGGAGTGATTTCTAATCCTGGGAACAGCATTCTAAAGGATTTAAGCATTTCACGGGCCGGCATGATGCCGCATTTCCATGAAGATAAATGCATTCACTGTGCTTCTTGCGATAACGCTTGCCCGGATTTCTGTTTTGTATGGGATGAGCTCCCTGACAAAAAAGGGCGTCCGCAGATGTTTTTGCAGGGCATTGATTATCAATACTGTAAAGGTTGCCTTAAATGTGTACAGGCTTGTCCGACCGAAGCGCTCACTGATGAGCGGGAAGAAGACGGTTATGCCGATATTCACCGTATGCCACATCGCTTCAATCTAGCTATAAACTCTTAGAGAGTATTTATGGGAGAAGGGTGGAACTACTCGTTATGTCCATTGATATTAAGAAGGAATTAGGGCAGGCCAAGGTTGAACAACGCATTGTATATGAGTCAGGCAACGAGATGGCGGCATATGCAGCCCATCAAATTAATTATCACATTATGGGATATTTTCCGATTTCTCCATCGACGGAAGTGGCCCAATTCCTGGATCTGATGAAGTCCAACGGACAACATGATATTGTGCTCATTCCGGCAGACGGAGAGCATGGATCTGCAGGTATATGTTATGGAGCCTCAACTGCTGGCGGCCGCGTATTTAACGCGACTAGCGCCAACGGTTATTTGTATATGTTGGAACAAATGCCGGTGCAGTCCGGCACACGCTTTCCCATGGTGATGAACTTGGTATGTAGATCTGTCTCCGGTCCCTTGAACATCCACGGGGATCATTCGGATCTGTATTATGCCTTGAATACGGGATGGCCGATTGTGATGTGCCGTGATCCGCAAGCGGTTTACGATATGAATATTCTCGCTTTGAAATTGGCTGAAGATCCAGCGGTGCGCTTGCCGGTTCTGGTAGCCTCGGACGGGTACTTCACGTCCCACCAGAAACGCAGAGTGCAAACGTTTGCAAATCGTGAAGATGTGCATGCATTTATCGGCGAAAAGCCGCAAGGCTTCCCTGATACGTTAGATCGGAATAACCCGATCACGGTTGGCCCTTATATGAATGAACCGGATTACATTAATAACTGTTACCAGCAATCTATGGCGATGTACAATGCCGAAGAGGTGTATGATCGCATTCGGCAGGAATATGCCGAATTGACGGGCCGTGACTATCCGATTCTTGAGCTGTATCGGATGGAGGACGCGGAAGTCGCGGTGTTCCTGATGAATTCGGCCTCCGAAATCATCAAGGACGTCGTCGACCAGCTCCGCGAAAAGGGCATTAAAGCCGGATCAATCGCACCGAATATGATCCGTCCTTTCCCTGCCAAGCAAATTGCCGAAGCTTTGCAGCATGTGAAGGCGATCACGGTCGGCGATCGCGCGGATTCCTATGGCGGCCATGGCGGCAATATGGTCAACGAAATTAAAGCGGCGCTGTTCACGCACGGGAACAGAGATACGCTTGTTATAAGCCGCATATACGGCTTAGGTGGCAAGGACTTTTATGCCGAAGACGGGCATAACCTGTTCCAATTTGCCATTGACGCTGTGCAAAACGGCAAGGTGGAAGTGCCCTTCGATTACTACGGTCACACGCCAGGTGATCCGGCGAAGGCGCCGAAGCGGGTACTGACACCGATGAAATATGAGGATTTGAAGACGGGCCTCATCACCGTTACACCAGATGAAGCTTCCGGTAAGCTGAATGTTCGGATCCCGCCACTGCGCGCCCTAACCAAGAAGCCGAAGCGGATTGCTCCTGGCCATGGCGCATGTCCGGGCTGCGGCATTTTCTCGGGCTTAGAGCTGTTCTTCAAAGGAATCGAAGGCGATATCGTTTCGATCTTTCACACAGGCTGTGCGATGGTTGTCACGACAGGTTATCCATACTCGGCTCATAAAGCGACGTATATTCATAACCTGTTCCAGAACGGCGCCGCAACGCTGTCAGGGGTTGTGGAGATGTTCTGGGAGCGCAAGCGCCGTGGAGAACTCGATCATTTGGGATTGAAGGACGATTTCACCTTCGTCATGATTACAGGCGATGGCGGCATGGATATCGGCATGGGGCCGGCCATTGGCGCTGCGCTGCGCAATCATAAAATGATTATCCTCGAGTATGATAACGAGGGTTATATGAATACAGGCGCGCAGCTGTCCTATTCAACGCCGATGGGGCATCGCACGTCGACATCGAACGTTGGGAAGCACCAAGGCGGGAAAGTGTTCCACCATAAAGATACGGCGCAAATTATGGCGGCTACGCATATTCCATATGTCTTCACAGGATCAGAAGCTTATCCGCAGGATCTCGTGAAAAAGGCAGCGAAAGCACAATGGTACGCTCAGAATGAAGGCCTTGTGTATGGGAAAATCCTGATTGCTTGCCCGCTCAACTGGCTGTCTGACGACCAGGAGGGATCCAACATTGTAGGCGCTGCGGTAGATTCCTGTTTCTTCCCGCTGTATGAAGTCGAACACGGCATTACGAGCATCACGTATAACCCCGAAGATAAAAACAAGAAAATTCCTTTATCGGATTGGCTTAAGACGATGGGGAAAACAAAGCATATGACGAAGCCGGAATATGAAGGCTCGCTCAAATCTTTCGAAGTCGAAGTTGAACGCCGATGGAATCGTTTAAAAGCAAAACACGAGAACGCTTATTTGTAATAGCAATCATATGAACGAGGCACGTTCACCCTGTTGTGGTGAATGTGCCTTTTTAATGGAGGAAGATCAAATGCCGTATGTATTACAAAATAAAAACACTGAGCAGCTATTCACCTGCATGCTGGTCAATCATTACGGACTTGCTTACTATGGTGTGAAATTTTGGCCGGAGCAGGAGGAGGCGAATGAGCTTTCGCGGGATTTTCTCCTTTCCATAACGGGAGTTGTGCCGGAAGATTGGCAGGTGATCGAGCTTGAAGAAGGGGAGATGAAACTCTGCAACGTGAAATTGAAAAATGACCCTAACCTCTCGATCTGCTGGCTTCCAACAAGAAAATCAGAAGTTAGAAAATTGGAAAATTAAACCTTGTCGTCAATAGGTATGCAGCCATGCGACGTTTACATAAAAACGACAAAAATCGCAACCTTTCGCCTATATTCGCTCTTCAGCCCCTGAAACTATAATAAGGGTATGTAAGTAAAATATGACATCATGAAGCGAGGTTGAGGCGATGAAAAAATGGTCGTTGGTTGTTAGCTTGATTGTTTTGGCGCTTACTTTTGTTTTACCGGCAGCGATTTCAGCGGATGCAGGTGCTTCGACGAAAGCACAGATCGTATCGGGGGTAAGTTTTCGAGATCAGCCGAACACGTCAAGCCATGTGATCCGGTTGCTGAAAACGAATGAAATCGTCACGGTAACGGATTATGTAACAACCAATTGGTACAAAGTCAAGGATGCTCAAGGCGTGAGCGGCTATGTATCGACAAACAGCAAGTACATAAAAATTGTCAGCAATGCAGCAATCATTTATGGCGTTAACTTTCGTACGCTTCCTTCATCAGATAGTGGCTCCAAAGTGATTCGCATGCTTAATAAAGGTGAAGAAGTTTTAATTACAGATAAGATTAATGACAGCTGGTACAAAATTGTGGATGCGAACGGCACAATCGGCTACGTAAGCACAGGCAGCAAATATATGGTCACTGATTTCTCCGTGATCGTTCCTAATAGGCCACTTGCGGATGAGATTGAAGCGGTGATTTCAGCAGGCAATGCCTACTTAGGCACACCTTATGAGTTTGGTTCCGTTCGAAATGATCCTACTACGTTTGACTGCTCTGATTTCGTACAAACGATGTTCTGGGATGCGCTTCGTTTCTCGGTTCCAAGTGATTCCGCTGCACAAGGCACTTTCGTGCGATCTTTAGGACCTGTTAGTACGGATTGGACGAAATTAAACCGTGGAGATTTGATGTTCTTCAGCTCCTATAAAGGAAGCAAACCTTCTGATTATGAAGGTGTCGATCCGTTCAAAGAGCCGATTACCCATGTAGGGCTTTACCTGGGGAATGGATCTATCCTGCATACGTACTCCGTTGAATCCGGCGGTGTTCGTGTCGATACGATCGATGGCAAGCAGTGGGAGAACCGCTTTTTGTATGGCGGAAGTGTTTTACGATAAGTGATGGTTCGATCATTGGAGTTTTGCTATATACTATAGATAGGGGCGGATGCAGCTGGCCAGCATCCGCTTCTTCCTGATTCTAAGGAGAAAGGAAGAACCTTATCTTTGAAACCTTCGAGAGCAAATCACCCACTGGAATTTCGGAACACGACGGAAAGAGGACTGAACTTGGATACGGTTCATGAGAGGATCCTGCATTTCATGCGTCTTGAGCCGGCAGGTACCTACAAGTTTATCATTGGAACGGATTGTCAGGTGCACTCAGGCCACACCAAATTCATCACAGGTGTAGTGATTCAGCGGCTTGGAAAAGGAGCGTGGGCATGCTATCGTCAAGTGATTGTCCATCGGGCTTTGCATTCAATTAAGGAAAAGCTTTCGATGGAAACAGCACTCAGTGAAGAGATCGCGACGTACTTTGACGAGGCTAAACGAGAGGATATGGAAAATATTGTTCTTCCTCATCTGTACCAAGGAGCCTCTTTCGATATGTACATTCATATTGATGCAGGTGACGATGAGAATAAGAACAGGACGGCCAAATACGTTCAAGAGATGGTGCGGCGAGTAGAGTCTGTCGGCATGGTGCCTGTCATTAAACCGGATTGTTATGTGGCATCGGCCTATGCGAACCGGTTCTCTAAGAAACCTTATCTTCCCTTGTATGAAGATCGTGAGGTAAAGGATGGCAGTTTATAAGAGAAGATTGAACCGTTAGTTCTATATGATCACTACGATCATTTGAGCCGGCGGTTTTTTGTTTTCTCATCTTGATCTCTCGGTTAAAATGTCCGGTGAAAAAAGGGTTTTCAAAGTTGATTAGCGAAATAAATGCTGATACACCCTTAGAGAGAGGAGACGGATAAGTTATGAGCAAAACATTTATCATAGAAGCCGTTATGCTCGCTGTGCATGGTCAGTTAATGCTGCCAGGCCAGCCGGTTACCTATATAATCCCTTATACAAGCATTCAAGAGTTATATGAATTACAGGCAGGCAGCGAGCCGATCATGCTGGAGGAAGAGGATGATGGTTTCGTCAAACAAATGATTGGCGAGCTGATCACGTTCTTCGAGGAATCATTTAATAAGAAAAAAATTGAAAAAGCACTTGTTGCACCATGGCGGAAAAGTCCTCCGCTGCCAATCAACGAGAACGTCACCTTGATGGTTGTGTTAGCCATCGATACAGAGGCTTATGGCGAGCATTTTGATCCGATTGAAACGGAGTTAATCCTCAGTTCCATGAAGGAGCAAGCACCCATTTTAACGGATCAGTTCGATCTGATCGAGAGGCTGATTCAAGCCGAAATTCCTGTCCAAGCGTTTGATGTAGAAGACTTCGAATTCGCGGTGGAAGGCGACAATCAAGTTTAGTGAAAGGAGCTGGTGAATACAATTATGCGAGTTAAAGATTTTGAGGAGCAATTGGCCTTATTGCCTGCATACTGGTTTCCTGGTCAAGCTTGGACCATCCGTGTAGGTGCGGGCGGCATGAATAATACAACAAGATTTGTTGATGTAGCAGGTACTTCCTATGTCCTGCGGTTGTACGAAACTCATCGCGATATCGATAAAATCATTTTTGAGCATCGCATTCTGCTTGCTTTGAACAAACGAAAAAATCAACTGCCTTACCGAATTCCAGTGCCAATCGAACTGCCGGACGGTGGAACGGTTGTACAACTGGATGATAGCCAAGGAAAACTCGCGGCGTTATTTACCTTTACGGACGGGATAAATCCCACCTGGGTGAATGCTCAGCAATTGCTGCATTACGGAGAGGCTGTTGGTCAGTTATCTGCTGTTTTGGGAACGATAGCTGTCGATTTGAAGCCTGTTTACCCACCTTACTACGAGATTGAAAATATTCATCCCCGCTGCACGCCGGATGCGATCCGCGAATTCTGTCTGCATCCACCGGAACCGTTTTTCGCGCAGCGTGAGGAGCTCCTATATATTTTTGAACGATTTTCCGCGTTATATCAAGCGATTCCCTCCTTGCGTAAACTGCCTCATCAACTTGTGCATGGCGATATTAACGGTTCCAACATGCTGGTGGATGAGGAAGGTCACATTACCTCCGTTCTGGACTTTGAATTTATCACGCGCGATCTTCGGGTTATGGAAATTGCGGTCTGCTTGTCCGATTTGATTGATCCTGCGCTGCCGAAAGCGGAGTTGAAGCGAAATTGTGCCGCTTTCTATCAAGGTTACCAACAATTCGCCCAGTTAAAAGAAGCGGAAATTCAAGTGCTGCCGTTATTGATTGAGCTGCGGAGGCTGGATGTCTTTATTCACTTCCTGGGACGATATGCAGATGGTGTTGATCCGCAAGGTGTGCTGATTGATATTATCCAGAATACATGTGATAAGACAAAATGGCTGCAGGAACATAGCACAGAGCTTGTACGTTCTTTACAAAATAAGCAATTAGACTAGAGGAACTGTACAACCGTAAGCATCATTGCGGGAATACCTTATAGTACCAAAGGAAAAGGTGGTGCTGGTGGTATGCCAAAAGGTGCTTATCTGGGAAATGTACGTGCAATACCAAATTGCGGCCGTTTTTGTACGAATGTTTGTACACGTTTGTTTGTAGTTGGCCGGAATCAATGTATCGCAGACTGTTTACGCTGTGCGGGAATTCGAGGAACTGCGAAGTCGAAAGCGCTGCTCATGAACAAAGAGATCTATAAACCAAAAGGTAAAGGGAAATGCGGCTGTGGTTGCGGTAAATGCAAGTAAGTTCTGAAACTGTCGAGGCGACTCGGCAGTTTTTTTGTTGCCGGGAACGAGTCTGAGAGAGCCTACTAACCTAAAGGTAAGTAAGACACGTTTTTTTCAGTTCTTTTTTTGTTGCCAGCGTTCGCCTATACTGTACTAAGAAACCAAACTTTGGTGAAACTTTAATAGATACTTACAACGTAAGTTTTCTATGGACATTTTGAAGGAGGACTCACATGGTTTATCAAGCAAGCTCAACACGTTATGCAGAAATGAAATATAATCGTTCCGGAAAATCCGGACTTAAACTGCCAGCGATTTCATTAGGTCTATGGCACAATTTCGGGGGATTGGATATTCACGAGAATGGACGAGCTATGCTGCTTCGTTCTTTTGACTTGGGGATTACACACTTCGATTTGGCTAATAACTACGGCCCGCCTCCAGGCTCTGCTGAAGAAATGTTCGGCAAAGTATTGAAAAGCGACCTCGGCGCATACCGGGATGAGATGATCATCTCTACAAAAGCTGGTTACCACATGTGGGAAGGACCATACGGGGAGTGGGGTTCCAAGAAGAATCTAATTTCTTCCCTGGATCAAAGCTTGAAACGCATGGGCCTTGATTATGTGGACATTTTCTACTCACACAGACCTGATCCAAACACGCCTTTCGAAGAAACAATGGGCGCTCTTGATCAAATTGTTCGTCAAGGTAAAGCTTTGTACGTTGGTCTTTCCAACTACACGGCAGAACAAACAAGAGAAGCGGTTACCATTCTGAAAGGGCTTGGCACTCCTCTGCTGATCCACCAACCTTCTTACAGCATGCTGAACCGTTGGATCGAAGGTGGCCTGCAGGATGTGCTGGATGAATTCGGCGTGGGCAGCATCGCGTTCTGTCCGCTTGCTCAAGGCTTGCTGACGAATAAATATGTGAGCGGAGTACCAAGTGATTCACGCGCAGGCGGGAAAAGCCAATTCCTGAACACGAAGGACATTACGGAAGAGAAGTTGAATCAAATTATTCAACTGAACGAGCTGGCTGCTAGCCGTGGCCAAAGTTTGGCGCAAATGTCGCTGGCTTGGGTGCTGCGCGGCGGACGTGTTACTTCAGCGTTGATCGGCGCAAGCCGTGTATCCCAGATCGAAGAAAACGTTGCAGCTTTGAAAAACCTGGAGTTCGCTCCGGAAGAGCTGGAACAAATTGAAAAAATCCTGAAGTAAGCTTCAGGATTCCAATCGTTTATCAATCGCTTCGGACATGGTTCGGTCGGTCAGATGCGCGTAAATTTGCGTCGTTTCCGGCGAAGCGTGTCCAAGCTGCTCTTGCGTTTTGTATAGATCATTTTGCAAGTAGTAATCTGTAGCGAATGAATGCCGCAGCTTATGAACGGACAAATAAGGTTTGCCAAAACGCTTCGCATATTTGATAACGAGCTCTTGTATGGCCCGTTTGGTCATACGAACGCCTTCTTTTTTGCCATTCGCAATGGCAAGGAAGAGGGCTTTTTCTTTTTTTAGCGGCTTATATTGGGTCTGCCGAATAGCTAGATAATCCGTTAGCGCCTCAATGGCATCCTGACGGAAGTAGACAGGCGTTTTGAACGTATCATCATTTTTACCTTTGCGGTAGACATGCGTTAACTTCTTCTTCAGATCGATATCATCGACATTCAGATTAAAAACTTCGGATACGCGCAAACCGGAATTCAAAATTAACGTAATGATGCAGATATCTCTAATTTTGTTGCGTTCATAAGAGTAGATAGCCTGCTTGTTGGAGGCTACATCATGCTCGTACCCATTCTGGACATAGTCGATGAATTGAGCAATCTCCTCTTCCTGCAGCAGTTTCCCTTCGAGCTTGGCGGCACTATCCTTGGGCTTGTGAGACCGCTTAATTTCCACTTTAGCCATGACATTTCGCTTCAGCAGCGGGTAGAAATTCTCGTCTTCGGCAATTTGGCTTAAATAATGGAACAGGGATCGAAGAGCGGAAAGCTTCCGGTTCACCGTCGTCTTGACATTCGCGTGTTCTCTCCGAACAGCAAGAAACATACGGAAATTATCGACGCTGTCCATATGTAATACCTCTAAATCTTCGATAGGCACTTGATTGATTGATGGCGCCGTGCTTAATCCTTCGGCCAGCATCCAGGATAAGAAAATTTCATAATCGCGCACGTACTCTAGCAAAGAGGAGGGTGAGAGATCCGGCAGCTTATAATTAATAAATTTCTCTATATACCAAGGCATGGTGGGGATTCTTTTCTCTAATTCTTGGCGGTCTTTGACTTTAATAATGTTCATAGGCTCTAGTCACCTCTTTAACGTATGCATGTTGTAAGTATAGCAGTGAGGGAGGGAAATTGGTAGAAGAAGGATGGCTCTGAGGCTTCACACCCTATGTTATGATAGCTAGATCCAAACTTTATGACGCACTTATACGTCCTACCTCATAGAAGACACATAATACGCGCGTATTAAAAGGAGCGTTTTTACACTCATGAGCCTACAACCCAATCTGGAGAAATTGTTAATTACCTGTATAACGGAACATAAAGATCACGTTTACCGTTTGGCATACAGTTATGTGAAAAATCAGGAAGACGCGCTTGATATTGTTCAAGAAGCGATCCATAAAGCGTTTGCCTCGGCGGGATCACTGAAAAATACAACGTCGATGAAGAGTTGGTTTTATCGTATTGTTGTGAACACTTCGCTGGATTTCTTACGGAAGCACAAGAAGATGCAGGTCGTGGACGAAACGATGCTGGAAGCCATGGACTCTGGCAGTGAAGACGTGTATGCCAATATGGATCTGGAGATAGCGCTGGATGAACTGCCGACGATGTATCGCAGCGTGATTACCCTTAGATATTTTGAGGATTTGAAAATCGATGAAATTGCCGAAGTGCTGAGTGAAAATATTTCGACAATTAAAACCCGATTATATCAAGCCCTGAGGCTGCTTCGTATTCGTATGACCGATGAAAATCCAGAGGAGGCACTCTAAGATGGATAGGAAATTAGATGAGATGAAACAACAATATATGGATGTCCCGATCCCCAAAGAGCTTGATTTTATCGTAACGAAAGCCATCCAACGTCATACGAAGAAAAAGAGAAGTCTCAAATGGTTGTCAGCTGCTGCAGCCGCGGTGATTATTTTTGTCGCTGGTATCAACACAAGTCCTGCTTTTGCTCATGCATTGTCGGAAGTACCTCTGGTGGGGAACTTGATTAAGGTGCTCACGTTTAGAGAATATATGTTTAAAGACCAGACTTATGAAGCCAAGTTGGAAGTGCCCGTGATTACGGACATGAAAAATAAGGAACTTCAGGAATCTCTGAATCAAAAATATCAGGAAGAAGCGAAAAAGCAGTATCAAGATTTCATGGCGGAAATGGATAGCATGAAAGCAGCGGGCAGCGGAGGGCATTTGGGCGTAAACAGCGGTTATGTCGTGAAGACCGATACCGATCGCATTTTGTCCGTAGGAAGATACGTGGTAAACATGGTTGGATCGTCTTCGACCACTTTTCAATTCGACACGATTGATAAAAAGAAAGAAATTCTCATTACACTGCCCAGTTTGTTCAAGGATGAGCGGTATATCGAGGTGATCAGCGAGAATATTAAGTCGCAGATGACGGAGCAGATGAAATCGGATCAGGGAAAAGTATACTGGGTGGAAGGTTCTCCGGCACCGGTACAAATGAGCGAAGTCTTCAAGTCCATTAAAAAAGATCAAAACTTTTATATCAATTCGGATGGTCAACTTGTGATTTCGTTTCAAAAGTATGAGGTTGCGCCAGGTTATATGGGCGTTCCTGAATTCATCATTCCAACCGGTGTGATATCCGATCTTCTGGTCAGTAAAGACGAATATCTTCGATAATTAAAGCTGCGATGGATGAGAGGAATAAGATCGGCTCATTTTACTAAAATTAATCGTGTATGGAAAATTCGAGCTGGGGGTTCTTTTATGCCACAACAAAACCAACAAGATCAGGATGACAATAAGCAAAACATTGAACAAATTAAACAGTTTGCCCAAAAAGCGGAGCAAGCTGCTGAACAAACCCTGCAGGTAGCTCAGGAGCTTCACTCCCAGGCTACCGCAGCTGCACTCTCGGAGGCGGAGCAGGAGATTCAGCAGCTGCAGTCTCAAATCAAGGATGCGCAGCAGAAATCGGCTACCCTCAAACAGGAGCTTGATTCCCTTGAACAATCTGGGAATTAATTGAAAAAAGGTATTGTCTGTACATGACATGATGTGTTAAGATGTGGAAAATAAACGGAAGGGCTTCTAGGGATCCGAATCCACACGGATGGCGAACCAAGCGAAGCCGACACGGATGAAGACGTGTTACACCGTAAGGGATAAAAGACCTTCGGAAAGTTCCGCCTGCATAGGCGAAACGGACCGAGAGGTCTTTTTTGCTTTAGTGAATGAAAGGACGGTGGACCTGATGGAGTCGATTCGTGTTCAGCAGTTAGGGAAGTCATTTCAAATGAAGAAGAAAGAGGAAGGATTCATCGGCAGTGTTAAGGCGCTCATTAGGCCGCAATACACCGAGAAAGTAGCTGTTGAAGGCATTACGTTCTCTGCGGCTGGAGGAGAAACGCTAGCCTTCCTCGGCCCGAACGGAGCGGGGAAGTCAACGACGATCAAGATGCTGACCGGGATCCTGCATCCCTCCACAGGTGAGGCGGAAGTACTGGGCTGTTGTCCTTGGAAGGAGCGAAACAAGCTTAGTTATCAGATCGGCTCTGTGTTCGGCCAAAAATCGCAGCTCTGGTACCATCTGCCGCCGATCGATACCTTTGAGCTGATGAGCCGTATCTATGAGCTGCGGCGAAGTGAATATATCAAACGGCGTGACGATCTCATCGAGCGGTTCGAGCTTGGTCCCTACTTGCAGACCACCGTTCGAAAGCTGTCACTAGGCGAGAGGATGCGCTGTGAAATCGCAGCTTCCTTGCTGCATCGTCCCCATGTGCTCTTCCTGGATGAACCGACTATCGGATTAGACGTGGTTGTAAAGCAGCGCATCCGAGAGCTTATTCTGGAGTTGAAGCGGGAAGAGGGGACAACGATTTTTCTAACCTCTCACGATGCCGGCGACATTGAACGGCTATGCGATAGAGCCATTGTGATCAATCATGGACGAATTGTGTTCGATGATCGTGTTCAAGTGATGAAGCAGCGCTTCATGACTCACAAGACAGTACGCCTTGTGCTGGAAGACGAACCAGGCGAGATGGAACTCGAAGGCGTGACGTTGCTGGAAAAAAACGGCGTGGGACTCTCCCTCTCGGTGGATACAGGGCTAACAACGATTGAAACAGCCTTATCTCAGATCATGGCGGCTCATAGAATTGTTGACGTCACGGTAGAAGATCCGCCTATGGAGGATATCATTACTCGCATGTACGGGGACTATGGCAAGGGAGGGACGGAAAATGAACTCCTGGAGCAAATCGGTTAAGTATGTTTTTATCGGCAAAATCACACTGCGTAATCAATTTGCCTATATGATTGATTTTCTCATTCGATCGATCTTTTTGCTTTTGATCTTATATATATTCCTTCAGTTGTGGCAGACGACTTTCCATGGGGAAGGCACAGATACCATTGCCGGTTATAGTTTTAAACAGATTATGTGGTATCTGGTCATTACGGAATCGATGATTTTGGCTAGTCCCAGCTTGTGCACGCGGGTTGAAGAAGAAGTGAAAAGCGGCGACATTGTGTTTAAATTCGTTCGTCCGGTCAATTTTGTCGTTTTCCATTTTGTCGAATATATGAGCGAAGCAGCTATCCGTTTTATCGTAAACGCTATTCTTGGCACCCTTTTGGGGCTGTTAATCATTGGGCCGCCGCATTTCGGCTATGGGTTGTTATGGCTTCCGTTTATTGCGCTTTGCGGTTTCACGGTTAATTTTTTACTGAATATGGTATTAGCCCTTTGCGCTTTCTGGGTGGAAGAGACTCGGGGGTTGGAATTTGTGTACAATAAATTTCTATTTACCATCGGCGGCATGCTGATGCCTCTTGAACTATTCCCTGATGCGCTGCAGCAGGTAGGCCGCTGGCTCCCCTTTCAAACGATTGTTTATCTCCCAGCCAAAACAACGGTGGCTTTCGATGCCTCCAATCTGGCCGGAACGATTTGCACACAGCTAATTTGGATGCTGGTGATCGGTGTTATCGTTTTCCTCGTGTATCGGAAAGGAGTGACAAAACTCAATGTTAACGGTGGATAGCAAGCGTTTGCCAACAATCAGCGAATACGGGCAGCCCGGGAAGTTTAAGCGATTACTTCGATTTGTTCTAGCGTGCTGGAAGCTCAATCTGGCGGGAGCCATGGAATTTCGCTTGAGTTTTCTGCTTACCGCCGGCATGATGATCATCAATAATGTGGTTTGGATCGTATTCTGGGGAATTTATTTTGGCCGATTCCATGTGTTGAATGGATGGGAGATGCAGGATGTGATGATGCTGTGGGCCGTAGCAGCCGGAGGTTTCGGGGTGATGGCCACGTTCTTTGGCAATGCGACCCGGATATCGAATCTGATTGCGACCGGACAGCTTGATATTTATTTAACACAGCCAAAGCCCGTACTGCTGCATGTTCTCATTAGCCGGATGTCGGTTAGCGCCATTGGTGACGTCTTATTTGCCCTATTGATTTACGCCGCTTTTGGAGATAAGTCAGGGCTTGGTTTACTTAAATTCACACTGGCGATGGTATTATCGACGCTGATTTTTATATTTTTCACTGTCATTGTAAATTGTCTCGCTTTCTGGTTGGGCAGCACGGAGGGACTTAGTTTGCAGTTGTATAATGCACTTTTAACTTTTACAACTTATCCGACCAGCATTTTTAAAGGGTTCGGTAAAATCGTTTTATTCACCGTGCTGCCAGCGGGATTTATTAGCTACTTGCCGATTGGATTGTTACGTGAAATCGATCTGCCGTTTATTTTAGCTGCCATTGGTATTGCTCTATTCCTTTGCGTTGTCGCTATAAGCCTATTTTATGGAGGGTTAAGAAGGTATTCATCCGGTAACATGATGGGACTGAGACGTTAGAAAGCATAGCATGCTTATGAGCTGCGCATACTACTCAGGTGGCAGACATATTACGTAAAACAAAGGAGTCGATAGGAATGTCAAGACGCCGGCGCGGTCCAGTACCGAATCCGAATATGCAAAGCCAACCTAACGGTATGATGCAGCAAACGTTTCAAGCAACGTCTTCGTATCAACCAAGCATGCAACAAAATTTTATGCCGCAAGCCCGTAATGATCAATATCAGTACCAGACCTATCAGGGCGGAATGCCTGTTCCGGGATCTTCCGGCGACATGAGTGCCCCGTATGGTCAACGAAATACGGGTATTAATCACGCGGACGCGCGTAATGTGGGGTTCCAAGGTGGATATACGGGGTATGGAGCGAATGGTCAACCTACACAGTATGGTACGTTTATGAGAGATGGAACGCAGTACGGGGCAGGACCTCATACGATCGATCCGAATAAAGCGATTATTCAAGCTGTTCATTATGGAGACGGCGGCATTCGCAGCGTGCAATTTCAAGATGGCCGAATCGTGGATATTGCCGATGCAATAGCGATGACGGAAGCTGGATTAATTGAAGATGTGAATACGGGGCGAAATCGTGAAGGGGAAAAGACGCTAAGATCGTACCCGGATGGAGATCCAAGCAACAACTTATCGAATTTACCTCGGTTTTAAAAAGGGATGACATCAAGCAGTTTGCTGACAAGCAAGCTGCTTTTTTACTTTTTCAAGATTTTTCTCGAAAAACATCATTTCTGATGTCACACAAACTCAATGCCAGTTGTCTTATTAATGGATGGTTCTGGGCAGTTTTTTCACAGAGAATGGTTTATTTGGGTTTGTTTCATAATACTTAAAACAGATTGAATTTTAAATCAAAGAGAAGAGGCTATTATGCAAAGTTATACCATGGACCCACAACTTCATAACATCGAAGATTTGTATAAAACCTATAAGTCTCATTTGTTTGCAATAGCTTACCGCATGCTTGGGTCTAGCTCCGATGCTGAGGATATGGTGCAAGATTTGTTTATCGGCATGCACGGTTATCTGAATGATAATATCAATAATATGAAATCATATTTAAGCAAAATGATGATCAATCGGTGTTTGAATGAATTGAAATCGGCGCGAAAAAAACGCATAAGCTACGTAGGCAATTGGCTTCCGGAACCATTGGTCCAATTGAGTGAGGATAATCCGCTCGATAGCATTGAACGTCATGACACGATTTCCTATGCCTTTCTTGTACTGATGGAGAAACTAACGCCGCTAGAGCGAGCTGTATTTATCTTAAGAGAAGTTTTTGCGTATGAGCATAGCGAAATAGCCGAGATGTTTAATAAAACCGAAGTGAATTGCCGTAAAATTTATAGTCGGGTCAAGAAAAAAGTTGATTTATCTACGGAAAAAAATGATTACTTACTAATGCATCCCGTTGAGGAAAAGGAACTGGTTACGCGATTTATCTCTGCGCTTTCGAACGGCAACGTTCAATCCCTCGTGGACTTGCTGACCGAGGATGTCATCTTGGTTGCTGATGGTGGTGGGAAAGTGTCGGCTGCAGCTGTGCCAGTTTACTTGAAAGAACGTGTGCTTAAAATATTGCAGGCTCTTTCGTCAAAATTTCCGGAAACGGACGCTCATCTCGTTGAGGTTAATGATCAGCAAGGAATATTGTTAACAAAAGATGGCGTGCCAACTGGCGTCATTTCTTTTGAATGGGATGCCTATAAGCTGGCTGTGCAGCGAATTTTCATCATTTTGAATCCAGATAAGTTAAAACATTTAGCCAGTTCCATGTAAAAAAACTCCGGTCCCTGCCTTGAAGCGGGGGTCGGAGTTTTGTCTATGGTGCGAACAACTTGCGCCGTTTCTTTATACTGCCAATTGTCCATAAGGTTAAAGGGATGGCAATGTACGCGAGCGGATAAAAGATACTTATAAGAAACTTGTTCTTCAACGTATAAGAAATTCGAATATTGTATGAGCTATAGACGACAAATGCCAGTAAAATAAGCGCAATGCTGCAGGCAATGTATTTCCAATTCTTGATGCCTGTCCACTCGGACAACCCGTAACTCATAATAAATAAGCAGATCGATAGCTTGATAAAAGCTCCGAATAACCATAGCGGAATGTAAAAAGCATCGATATTTTGAATGAAATTAAGAATGGATACCAGCTTGGAGAGTGAATAGACAGGAACTAATAATTGCGAAGCTACATCGGGACCGGCGACGAATAAAAGAACGAGCGCGGCTAAAACACCCCATATCATCGAGATACCTGTTCCCCATAGGATTGCTCGCGCGGCTGTTTGCTTGTTCTCTGCGAAAAAGAACAACATCAATATGATGGAGGGATCCACCATGTAGCAGTACGAATGAAAAGTGCCTTTTAGTATTTGCAACCAACCTGAATCCACATAGGCGGGAAATATTCTTGTTGGATCCATGTCCTGAGGATTGAGAAACAACTGCAAGAACAGCATGAATACGAAGATGGGGCCAATGACCTCTGCGCATCGACTGATGGTCGTAATCCCACCCTTATACACGGCATACGAAATCAGAAATAACATAAAGAGCAAGATAATGATCGTGGGTGTATTATGCAGCAAAACTAAATTCACAAATTCCGCATTCCCTTCTGCAATCGTGGACATTTGCAAAAACCAAAGAAGAAAATAGACGATTACAATAATTTTGCCCAAAAAAGTACCCAAGAGGTCTTTCATAAAGCTCACTAATGTTTTTTCTTTATTTTGCATACAAACACGGAGCATCACCCAGGTAATTGCCATCATTAACAAGCCGCCAAGCAGGATAGAAATCCAACAGTCCTGATGAGCTTGCTCCGCGGCCAAATGGAGAGGAAGATAAGAAAGTACGATAATAGAAGAGATGCAAACCAACCAAAACATCTGATAACTACTTACTTTCATACAGCCTTCACCCTCTTTAGCTTCTTCGTTTTATTTGCCCGCCGGTTGCTCCGATAGATCTTAGTCGGACATTCGCTTGAATCGTCACATCGAGTTGTTTAAAGTTGCCATCCCAATCTTCTTTATGCGTTCTCCACCATGTTGGATAATGGCGGTGCAGGTAAGCACCGATTCCGAAAACGTCAGGACCCCAATTTTGAACTTTTTTCAATGTTGGCTGTAACTCTTCTCTAAGCTGATCATTCAAATGTTTCTGTACTTCAAGCAGGTTGCTTACTTCGGACATGTCCATTTGAGTGGTGTTTTCAAGCAAGTAGGCTTGCGCTTTTACAGTTAAAACAACTTGTCTGGGATCATTGTCGCCAACTGATGAAATTTCGCGTTTTAGATGGGTTAATCGGAAGGATAGCTCCCCCTTGCCGTCCTTCCACGGAATGGTCAGAACCCGTACCCCGTCTTTGCCGGACATCCAGGCTGTTTGACTGCCCTCTACATCATCCAAAACCCCACCTATTTTAAGCTTGTTGTTTAAAACCGCGTAACCGGATAGTACGGCCATGGGATCCTTTTTATTTCTGCTTACTTGCGTATTTTGAATTTGCAGAATAGGGACGAGTGTTCTGTGTTCCTCTGCACTACTGTCGATAATGAATTGCCTGGTGGAGTAACTCTTCATGCCATTGATGTGCAGTTCTTTTCCCGCGGCAATGCTAGAGAGATGCTCCAAGGGGTGCTTGGACATTAGGAAATCTTTCGCGCTTTTTCCTTTTATCATAACGGTAATATCTCTTTGATTGTTGGCAGGATCTCTTCCAAGTTCGTCAAATAGTTTGTCCACCTCGTTCTTACTGAAAAACTCTTCACTAATCGCAATAATGACACGATGATTCGTCAATAATCTCCGCGACAATTTTTTTTGTATTTTTTCGCTGGCATCAAGAATATCCCTGCCTTTGGCGGTCATGACAATGTAGCCGTCTGAATCTCCGGATCCGCCCCCTTTGGACGAACCATTGATCTGGGAAGGGATACAGATCTGATGGCTGATTTCAATTTGCCCATCCTCGTCGTGATCAAATGCAGTACCCAGCACAAATGCCAATTGATTGGGTTCTACAAAATCGGTGCAGGCCGAGGCAAATAATAGAAGGGTAAGGGATGCGCTTATCACGATAACAAAACGGATCATGTTTGACGGCCTTTCTTATTTAAAAGGTTCTTGAATCTAAAAGGGAAGCGGATAATGACATCTTTGAACCGTTTGGCGTCAAACGGAGCAATCGGGCTCAAGAAGGGGGTTCCAAATGATTCAAGCGACACCAGATGAATCAGTAAAAAGATTATGCCATAGGCAAAGCCGACGAAACCAAGCCAGCCGGATATGAACAGTAAGAGATATCTGATGAAACGGAAGGGCAGCGTGGCGCTGTACCTCGGTATCGTGTAAGCCGCGACTCCCGTCAAGGAAATCACGATGATAATCGGTGTAGAAATAATTCCGGCTTCTACGGCCGCTTGTCCGATGACCAAGGCGCCAATAATGCTGACGACGGGTCCGAGTTGATTGGGAAGATGGACGCCTGCTTCCTGCAAGCCGTCAAAAATAAACATCATCAGGAATATTTCGATGACAGTAGGAAAAGGGCTGTTTTCCCTTGCCGTTGCAATCCCGATCATGAGCGAGCTTGGGATCATTTCCGGGTGGAACGTCGATAAGGCCACGTATATCGCGGGCAAAGAAAAGGAAGTGAAGGTCAAGATATATCGGACCAGACGTGTCAGAAAAACAAAGATGAACCTCTCGAAATAGTCATCGGCTGATTGCAAACCCGACCATAACGTAATGGGGAGAATTAGGACAAAGGGGGTCCCATTTGTTATGATTGCGATTTTTCCCTCTAAAAGACTTGCCGCCACAATATCTGGCCGTTCGGTATTCTGAATTTGTGAGAAAATGGAGAATGAGTTATTCTCAAGACATTCCTCGAGATAAGCGGAATCAAGAACACCCTCAAGTTCTATGGCTTTCAGCTTAGCTCTTACCTCCGTCAATACCTGCTCATCCGCTTGTCCCGTCAAATAAGCAAGGACGACTTCAGTTTGCGTATAAGTGCCGACCGTAAAAGATTCCATTTTCAAATCAGAGTGAACGATTCTTCTCCGAATCAACGTTGTATTCGTGCGAAGATTTTCGACGAATCCTTCTTTGGATCCCCGTAAGGTTGCTTCTTTTTTTGGCTCTTGGATGCCTCTTGTCTCGTATCCTTGCACCTGTGCAATAAGCGCGGTTGCCGCATCATCTACTAATAATCCCAAACTGCCTTGCAGGATGTGCTGGACAAGATCTTCTAACGTACGATCCGTCTTGACATCCGTCAATGGAACCCATTCCTGAGTAAACATGTCAGCAAGAGATTGAATCCGATCCATGCCTTGGGGGAGACCGTTGAAAATTAGCGGTTTAAGTACGTTATCCTCGATACTTTGCAAGCGAGTCATACCGTCGAGATAGACGAGGATTAGTTTGGTTTCATCTTTTAACATAAAAGATCTTATAACGACATCCGAGCAATCGCGGAATTGTTCTCTAAGATAGGCTTCGTTCACTTCGATTGACCTGCTTATTTCACTCATCGAGGATCACCCCGTGCATAATAGATGTTGGATATTATTAACAGAGTGTTATTTCGTTATGCAGGGTGATGTAGGATGTCACACTTTGAAGACGCCAATTGTCTTAATAGTGTTATGAAATAAAAAACAGTGGAGGTAACAAAAATGACACAACGTATAAATTACATGCAGCAATCACCGGAATTCACCAAAAAAATGATGGATTTCAGCAACGCTGAGAAGGATAGCTCCATTGAGGAAACAATTCTGCATCTGGTTCACATCAGAGCTTCACAAATGAATGGCTGTGGATTCTGCGTGGATATGCACGTCAAACAAGCCAAAATTCATGGTGAGAGCGAGCTTCGTCTCTATCACCTTCCAATTTGGCGCGAATCCACGTTGTTCTCACCGCGCGAACGTGCTGCATTAGCATGGACTGAAATCCTGACCAAGCTTCCTGAACATGGCGTACCTGATGAAGTGTATGACCGAGTTCGCGGCCAGTTGTCGGAGAAAGAATTGTCTGATTTGAGCTTCTCCATCATGGCGATCAATGCTTGGAACAGAATCAACGTCGGGTTCAAAACAGTTCCAGGCTCGGCTGACGCAGCATTCGGCTTATCGAAAGCTGGACTGAAGTAATTCGTTCATACTTTCATTTATTTGGAGCATACAGATTAGATCATTTCAATCAAAATACTAGGAGGAATTCATATGAAAATCGTTGTAATCGGTGGTAGTGGACTTATCGGAAAAAAACTTGTAAATAACCTGCGTGAACTTGGCCATGAAGTTGTGGCAGCATCACCTTCCTTAGGCATCAACTCGGTTACTGGTGAGGGGCTTGCTGCGGCAATCAGCGGCGCACAAGTTGTCGTTGACGTTACGAACGCTCCTTCGTGGGAAGATCAAGCTGTATTAGACTTCTTTAAAACGTCAACACGAAATCTTCTTGATACAGAAGCTGCTGCAGGCGTGCAACACCATGTTGCGTTGTCGGTCGTTGGTACGGATGGCTTGCTTGAAAGTGGATATTTCCGTGCGAAAATGGCGCAAGAAGAGATGATTAAAGATTCTAAAGTACCATATACAATCGTTCGTGCGACGCAGTTCTTCGAGTTCGTTGAAAGTATTGCTCAATTCTCGACGGAAGGGGAAACCGTTCGGATGCCGTCTGCCTTTATTCAACCGATTGTTTCCGACGATGTGGCTGCCGCGCTTGTGGACTATGCACTCGAGGCTCCAGTGAATGGCACTGTTGATCTGGCTGGTCCGGAGCGCATGGGTCTTAATGAACTTGTGCGTCGTTTCCTTGAAGCCAAAAAGGACGCAAGACAGCTTATCACAGACGAAAATTCACGCTATTATGGCGTGTTGTTGAAGCAGCAATCCCTCGTTCCACTAGGAGAAGCGCGTATTGCTCCAACACATTTTGAAGAGTGGTTAAACCGCTCTACGAATTAAGAAGAATAGACTGCAATGCCGAAAAGGGGATCTGCTTGAGTGCAGATCTCCTTTTTTTTCATCCAATAAATAGCTCCTCGGAAGATGTCACGTATTGTTGCCGCCAGTTGCCTTATTAGTGTCGATCCGAATAGCTCATACCATACCCCCAGGAGGAATCATAATGAAAATAGCTATTATTGGCGGTGGATTAGCCGGATTAACAGCGGCAGCATACTTGACTGAGAATCCACAGGTTGAAGGAACTTTATTCGAACGCAGTCCGCAATTAGGCGGGCGAGCTTTTACCTATGAAAAGGCTGGATTCACATTGAACTACGGCGCACACGCGATCTATGGCATCGACCGCCATATCTTGTCGTCCATGGAACACGAATTGCGTCTGACATTTTCCTCAAAGCAGGTAGATAAGCGCAAAGTCGTTTATTCGAAAGGTAATCATCTTACAACGGCGCCGCTGGACGCTATTAATCTTTTAACAACGGATCTGTTAAGCACCATGCAGAAAGTAAGATTTGTCGGAGATATTACGGCGATTATTGCCAATATTCATAACTTGAAAAATTACAACACCTTAGACGACTATTTCGAAGCCTCCAAGGCGGATGATGATGTGAAGGAGTTATGGGAGCATTTGGTTTGCTCCAACTTTTTCATTGCTCCTGAAGATGCTCGCCATGTTTCCGGAGCTGTGATCAGCGAGTACTATCATAATTTGTTCCTGTCGACGAAACCAGTCAATTACATCTTAGGAAGTTGGTCCGTTATTACGAATCAATTGAAGCAGAAAATAACGACTTCTGGCCAATGGGAAATCGCCATGCAGGAAAGTGTTGAAGAACTTCGATATGAGAATCAAAAATTCGTTCTGCAGACAAAAAATCGTACGCAATCCTTTGATAAAGTTGTTTTTGCCATGCCGGTTCAACAAGTCATCAAATTTCTCAAAGGTACGGCTTGGGAGCCATTCCTTACTCCATATGAATCCAATACAGCAACCGAAGTGATGATCTATGATGTTGGATTAAGTCAGGTTGTTGCAAGACCTTTTACGTATATAAGCGATATGGATAATAAAATATTTATCACGGATGTGTCGGCAACGGACCATACGCTTGTCCCAGAGGGTGGACAACTGCTGCAGGCAATTGCTTATTTGAAAGATCATTTTGATAATGAGGAGCAGCGTAAAACCTACTTGGATGATAAGAATTCACAGATGGAAGCACTCTTCGATCGGCATTATCCAGGATGGCGCGACGTTACCGCGGTGAAACGCGTTTCCAAAAAAGCCATGGTTTCCAGCGTGAAAAACGTTATTACAAATAAGTTACTGCCAACTCGTATCGATCATGTTCCGTTCTATTTTTGTGGAGACGGCTGTGAGGGGAAGGGAGAGCTTGCAGAAAGAGCTTTCTCCAGCGCTCGAAGTGTGGCTTTGTCCATTGTTAACGAAGTTCATGATGCTTTACAAATGGTTTGAATAATTTGGTACTCGAACGCTGCAAAATGTATGTCACACTTCAAAGCAGCCAATTGTCTTAATTGTGTAAAGAAAAACAATCAAAGAGCAGCACAATTGAGGTATATAAAAATGGCACAACGTGTAAATTATATGCAGCAATCACCGGATCTTTTTAATAACATTACAGACATAAAACCAGGAGGAATACATCATGAAAATCGTCGTTATTGGTGGTAGTGGGCTAATTGGGAAAAAACTCGTAAACAACCTGCGTGAGCTTGGTCATAACGTAGTGGCTGCATCACCTTCCTTAGGTATCAACTCCGTTACAGGTGAAGGACTAGGTGAAGCCATTAGCGGTGCGGAAGTTGTCGTCGATGTTTCGAACGCTCCTTCATGGGAAGACCAAGCCGTATTAGAGTTCTTTGAAACATCAACTCGTAATCTTCTTGCAGCTGAAGCTGCTGCTGGCGTGAAACATCACGTTGCTCTATCCGTCGTTGGTACGGACGGCCTTCTGGAAAGTGGCTATTTCCGGGCAAAAATGGCGCAAGAAGAAATGATTAAAGCATCCAAGGTTCCTTACACAATCGTTCGCGCGACACAGTTCTTCGAGTTCGTTGAAAGCATTGCTCAATTTTCTACGGAAGGGCAAACCGTCCGGATGCCGTCCGCCTATATTCAACCGATTGTATCCGACGATGTCGCTGCCGCGGTTGCGGACTATGCGCTTGCGGCGCCGGTGAATGGTATTGTGGACCTGGCTGGTCCAGAACGCATGGGTCTTGATGAACTCGTTCGTCGCTTCATGACCGCTAGAAAGGACACTCGGCAGGTAGTGACAGACGAAAATTCACGTTACTATGGCGTGCTATTAAACCAACATTCTCTTGTCCCTCTTGGGGATGCACGTATCGCTACGACACTTTTCGAAGATTGGTTAAAGCGCACTTCAAATTAAAAGGCTGCGAACTGTTTTAGTAGGAGGAGACCCGTATTTTGCGGGTCTTCTTTTTGTATAAATTCGGAGTTAATATTTGTATGAAATTTTAAAATTGACATCGAGTATACTCCAGGTACTATTCTTGGAACTAGGCGAAGTGACTTCAGCCTAGGCCCAAAAATTCAATGACTATGGAGGAATATTCAGATGCAAAAAAATAGTAACGAATTAACGATACAAGCTCCGATTCAATCTGGATTTGGTCCAAGAACGACGGCGCAGGAAGCACTTGGGGGAGAAGATTTGAGCGGTAAAGTTGCGATTGTAACAGGTGGCTACTCAGGTCTAGGTTTCGAAACCGCACGTGTGCTTGCGAATGCCGGCGCGACGGTTATTGTACCCGCACGTACGCCGGGGAAAGCTCAAGCATCCGTATCCCATATCCCTGGGGTTGAACTGGAATCTTTGGATCTTCTAGATCCTGATTCCATTGATGCATTCGCCGAGCGATTCCTTGCCTCGAATCGTCCGTTGCATATCCTAGTTGATAGTGCCGGGATCATGGCATCGCCACTGGCGCGTGATCACCGCGGGTATGAAGCTCAGTTTGCAACAAACCACTTGGGGCATTTTCAACTTGCAGCAAGACTGTGGCCAGCTTTAGTGAAGACCGGGGGAGCTAGAGTTGTATCGGTTTCATCACGTGGTCATGCGATTAGCGGGATGGACTTCAACGATCCGCATTTTGAAACTCGCCCATATGAGAAATGGACAGCTTATGGACAATCCAAAACTGCAAATGCCTTATTTGCCGTCGCGTTGGATAAGCGAGGTAAATCCTACGGTGTTCGTGCTTTTTCCGTTCATCCAGGCTCGATTGTGACCGATTTGTCACGTAACCTGTCAGATGATGAAATGCATGCAATGGGGGCTTTGGACGATCAAGGGCAGCGGGTCTTCAGCGAGTATAACGATGAGTTTAAAACAATTTCGGAAGGTGCCGCTACGATTGTCTGGTGTGCTGTGAATAAACAATTGGAAGGCAAGGGAGGCGTCTATTGTGAAAATGTAGATATTGCACAGGCCGTTCCAGCCGATAACCCTCGCGGTCCAGGCGTCAAACCATGGGCGACGAATCCGGAATTCGCAGAGCAGCTCTGGCACCTTAGTGAAGATCTGACCGGTATCAAGTTTCCCGTATAAGCAAGAGTGAGCTATCAACCGTCCTCAGGTTTTCGAACCGTGTGGACGGTTTTTTGTCACACTTTGACACTCTCAATTGTCTTATTAAAGTCAAGACAACGTAGTATTGCCCGATTCGAAACAACGAGACGGATCGGGAAAAATCATCTTAGAGAGGTGTCACATGAAAGGAAATTCCTATTACTGGCGCAAACTGCATTCACTACTCGGAGTCATCCCACTTGGAGGTTTCATTCTAGTCCATCTATTGATTAACTTTCAGTCGTTTGAGCGCGGACCAGAGGGGTTCAGCAACGGTGTACATTTGGTCAACAGCTTGCCGCTGAAACCTTTACTCGAGATCTTTGGAATCTATATTCCGATCCTGTTCCATGGCGTATATGGACTTTATATGGCTTATCAATCCAATCTGAACTCAGGACAATATGCGTACGGTCGCAATTGGGCGTTTACCTTACAACGTATAACGGGGGTAATTACGTTTATTTTCGTTTTCTGGCATTTTTTTAATACGCGCTTTCAAGTCTACCTAGGGACTATCACCCATGATGATCTTGGTTCTACGATGCATCAAATTGCTACGAATCCAACGTATTTTGTCCTCTATGTGATCGGGGTATTGTCAGCGGTATTCCATTTCAGCAATGGTCTATGGGCTTTTATGATTAGTTGGGGGATTACGATATCTCCGCGCGCACAAAAAGTTTCTTCTAAAATTTGTATGGGAGTATTTGTTCTTGTTTCACTGCTGTTCCTTCTTTCGCTCATTGCGTTCACTGGCGAGGAATTTAAAGGAGCGGCGATCGGCATAGATTTGGCGGTCGGCAGCATCTGACGGTCGAATAACCTCATAACGGGATAAAGTTGTTGTCATGGTTCTTGACAGCAAACTTTATCCCGTTTTTGTTTCATATTCTCAGTTTATGAATTTTTAATATGTGGTTTAGATCTAGTTTATTTCCATTTATTATCTTATAGATACGACGATAACAGGGGGATTGCGGGACAATGAAAGTGTTAAATATGACACAGAAGAAGTGGCTTTTGAGCTTGCACATCCTTTTTTCAGCCATTATGCTAGGGACAAGTGTAACATTTCTTATTTTGAGTATAGCGGCAGTGAGTACCAATGATTCTGGATTAATACTTTCTTGCTACAAGGCTATGCATGTTTTATCTACAACTTCTGTCAGGGCCTCGTTTATTGGAACAATAGTGACAGGACTGCTTTTATCCGTGTGGACTCACTGGGGTTTGGTGAAATATTATTGGATCATAGCAAAAGAATTCCTTAGTTTGATCGCGCTTATCCTAGGTCCTATTGGCATGTACATTTGGACGCTTCAAGGCATATCGCTGATAACGGACGTGGGAGTCGAGGGAGCAAATCAAGGGGCTATGGTAGTAAACACGGTATCGCTGTTCATTGGCATAGCTTTACAGTTGATCTCCTTGGTTGCCATGTTTCTGCTTTCCGTTTTTAAGCCATGGGGGAAGCGCAAATAGGGCAGGTGCAATTAGTTATCTGGAAATGAGATATCGAATATCTCATTTCCGTATTATACAAGATAGAAGAACCGTTGTAAGATACATAAGCAGACAGAAACAACATAGTTAGCTAGCGCCTAAGAAAAGGACGCTTTTTTTAAACAAAATTAACTACCTTTTAATAGGTAGAAACGGAGAGTGGAGAAAATGAGTAATCAAGGTAAAGTTGTCGTAATTACAGGTGGAAGCAGTGGAATTGGGAAAGCAGCAGCTATTGAACTTGTAAAAAGAGGAGCAAATGTCGTCATCAATGGGCGTCGTGAGGAAGAGCTAGTTAAGGCTGCAAATGAAATCGATCCGACAGGTGCGCATGTCGCTTATGTTGCAGGAGATATTTCAAACCCGAAAGTAGCTGAACAGTTGATTAGCGAAGGACTTTCGCGTTTTGGCCGCATTGACACATTGATTAATAATGCTGGGATTTTTATTGCGAAACCATTTACCGAATACACGGAAGAAGATTTTGCCTCAATCCTTTCCGTCAATGTGGCAGGATTCTTCCATCTTACACAGCGCGCGCTGATCGAGATGTTGAAAGAGGGTTCAGGCCACATCATCAACATTACAGCAAGTGGCTTCATCGAGCAGCCAATTAAAGCCATTCCTGCTGCATTGCCCGCTTTAACCAAGGGAGGCTTGAACGCAGCAACGAAATCGCTAGCGATTGAATATGCGGACAAAGGAATTCGGGTGAACGCTGTCGCACCGGGAATTACCAAAACGCCGATGCATCCAGTTGAGAATCACAATTATTTGGCTACCTTACACCCGATGGGCAGAATGGGCGAGATGCAAGAGATTGTTGATGCGATTGTATATCTGGAATCCGCGAATTTTGTGACGGGAGAAATTCTTCACGTCGATGGCGGTCAAAATGCAGGTCAGTGGTAAGCAAGTCTAAGCTAGAGAAATCCGTGAATAGGGTTAGAACACAAATATAGCAAAGTCGTATCTCTTTATATAATCCCAGTGCCGTTCAGGCCTGGGATTATATGTGTTATCTCCTGACTATAACAAGGAGAGCGCGATGAAGAAGGCTGCTTCATCCTAGAATATTTTTGGTGAAAAAATGGGAAATTAACTTTAACAGTTTTTCACTAGGAGGACTTTTCATTGAAGTGGTTTAGGAAATGGATGCACAAGAAACCTGGGTATCCAATTATACCTGAGGATCATCACTCTGAAGCTGAAGAGACCGCCAACTTAAACTTGGATTTAGAGCAAAATGAATTAATTTTTAAACGTATATTCCATAAAAGTGCGGACATCGCTTTTCGAAAAGTTCAATCGGCAGGAAAAGATCATTGGCTTATCATTTACTTTACGACTCTTGTTGAAGAAGAGCTGATTAACAAGCATATTTTGGAACCAATGATAGCTAAATCGACCAAGCAAGACGAGTTATTTATCATAAATACAGAATCGCTGGATGATCAAGTTATCTCATTAGGGATGACGAGTATGACATCTGAAGTAAAGGAAATAGTAAATCAGGTGTTAAATGGCCATGCAGCTGTGCTTACTTTGGGGAACTGCGAAGCAATGCTGGTCAAAGTGAATGCTAAATCACAACGAAGCCTGGACGAACCGTCATCCGAACCTGTTATACGGGGTCCAAGAGTTGGATTTATCGAGAAAATCTCAACGAATATCGGATTAATACGCGCTAAAATTAAAACCTCAAGACTTAAAATGGAATCCTTTACAATTGGAGAGCTTACTAAAACCCCAGTTGTCATTACATACATAGAAGGTATTGCATCTGAATCTATCATTGAGGAAGTTCGAAAAAGGGTTGGTCGAATTCAAATTGATGGAATCATTGATTCAGGTTATGTTGAGGAATTTATTGAAGACAGTCCTTACTCCCCATTTCCACTTGTGCACAGTACAGAACGTCCAGATGTGGTTGCTGCAGAACTGTTGGAAGGAAAAGTAGCTATTCTAGTAGATACATCTCCATTTGTTTTAATTGTTCCTATGACCTTCTGGACGGGCCTCCAGGCAAGTGAGGATTATTACATCCGCTGGCCAATTGCCACATTTGTGCGGTGGATTCGTTTTCTTTTCATTAGTATCGCGATATTTGCTCCTCCACTATACGTCGCGATTTCGACTTTCAATCAGGAAATGATTCCAACGAATCTGGTGCTGAGTATTGCCTCCTCTAGAGAGCCAGTTCCTTTCCCTGCCGTTATCGAAGCCTTCATAATGGAAATTGTATTTGAAGCATTACGGGAAGCTGGAATTCGATTACCTAAGCAAATCGGGCAAGCGATTAGTATTGTCGGCGCTTTAGTCATCGGACAAGCGGCCGTATTAGCAGGCATAATCTCGGCACCGGTCGTTATTATTGTGTCCATTACTGGTATTGCAGCGTTTACGATTCCTCGTTACAGTTTTGCTAACGGTATCCGATTGCTACGATTTCCAATGCTATTACTGGCGGGTACGCTTGGCCTTTATGGCATTGTAATCGGGTTGTTGGGCATCGTGTTACATATCTCATCGCTTCGTTCGTTCGGTGTCCCTTACTTTACCCCGGCAGCACCGGTGAATTTCTCGGAATTAAAGGATGTCATCATCCGGGCACCTATTTGGGCCAAAACTCGGCGTCCTAATGAAACAAGCATGAAAGATACGGTACGTGAGCCGACAGGTCAGAAACCAAGTCCGGGATCTGCGGCGGCGAAAGGGAAGGAAGCTCCAGAATGAAACCATTCCTTTACATGGGTTTACTAGTCACATTATTGACCACAAGCGGCTGTTGGGACCGAACGGAAATAAATGATCTTGCTTTCATTATGGGAACGGCATTTGACATAACCGATGAAGGGAACTTTATCTTATCCCACCAAATTGCGATTCCTTCCTCCGCGCAAGGAGGGCCGGGTAGTGGCGGCAACAGCAATGAGAAATTTTTCGTTATTTCCGCTGAGGGTAGTAATGTGAATGAAGCTTTCTATAGGCTTCAGAAAAAAAGTTCGCGCAGACTGTTTACTGCCCACCGCGTCGTTATTTACATTGGCGAAAAGCTGTCTAAACGCGGAATTCAAGACATTCTCGATATTTACACCCACGATTCAAAACAACGCTTGAAAACATATATTATGGTTGTAAAGGGAGGAGAAGGGCGGGACATTCTGAAAGTGAAATACCCCTTTGAACAAGTGCCCAGTGAGGCAATCAAGGAGATGGAAACTTTAAGAAATGAGCTGGCAATCTCATTGCGAGACTTCTTTTTAGCCTCGTCTGGAGAAGGAATCAGCCCCGTACTGGGAGCCATCACACCGGATGGCATAACAGAAGGAGTCAAAGAAAGCCATATATTCAAGCTGGCTGGCTCGGCCATTTTTAAGGACTTCAAATTAGCTGGCTTCCTAAACGAGAATGAAACCAATGGATTTCTATGGGTTACAAATAGAATGAAGCATGGGAGTCTGAATGCAAATATACCAGATAGCGGTGGAACGGTTGGGATGATTTTATCAAAAACGGATCGGAAAATTACTCCGGAGATCAGCGGGGGTAAGATTAAATTTAACATACAGCTTCAAGGCGAAGGGAACATTTGGGAAAATAACACCAATTTAGATATTCGAATACCAGAGAATCTTAAAATTGTGGAGGAGGCGTTAGAGAAAGCGGTGGAGGAACAAATTCACGATACATTATCCAAAATCCAGAAGCAATACAAAGTAGATAGTGTGGGTTTTGGCAGAGAAATCTACCGTGACGAACCGAAACAGTGGAAAACGTTGAAAAACCAATGGGACAATAAGTTTCCGGAGGTAGCCGTTTCCTTTGAAGTTAAGATAAATATATTAGGCAGCGGAATGGCAGGTCCTCCTTTACATTTGAAGAGACAGGAGATCGTAAAATGATCGTTAAAATCGTTCTTTTTGTATGTTTCATGATCGTATGGTCTTTTGTTACAATCCGATCTATGCTGCGGAGACAGAAAAATAGAGAAGCAGCGGTATTCAGCAGTTTAATGCTCATATCGTCTGTAGTCGGTTCATTATTAATGGCTCGGGTTGAGCTGCCAAGTATGGTTGTCCCGTTCAAAATTGTTTTTGAACCTATCGGAAAAATGCTTTTAATGCGCTGAGGGCACAGCTTTTCTTTTGATTGTGTCTATCAGTAGAAGGAACAACGGTATGAGGCTTTGCGTGACAAAACCCCCGCTCGGGTAAATTAATGTAAGATAAGTCTGAAGTTCAGCACCATTTTTGAAAACCCAAACCGATCCGATGAGGCATAAGAGGGTAATTGGCGCCACGAGATCACGATAGTTCCGGATGCCGAAAATCTCGCTTATGCTCAGACTTATTATAAACAATGACACCGAAACTTTTACGAAACTGCCAATGACCCATACCATGACAGCTATGGCTTCGAGACGTTCGAATGAACCTTCAATACCTATATATTGCATGACGCTTAAATATGAATAGTTTAGTTGGCCTGTTAAGGAACCAAGGACCAAAATCGTAGTTAAAACGACGAAAAAAACAAAAATAAAAATACATAAAAGCGCATAAAGGGAGACCTTGAGCGCTTTTTTGGGTTGATTCAAATAGGGAAGCAGCCAGCCCAAAATAAACAGCTGATTCATAAAAGCTCCTGCCGGAAGGATGGCTCCTTGTAATACCGGCAGAAATCCGTCTGCTAAAACCGGTTTAAGCTGTTCATGATCTGCTGCACCAATCGTCAGAATCAAAAGTGGAATCAAAAAAACAATTTCAGTGGCGTAAGAAACTCAGCACATCTTCCGATGACCTCAATTCCCATATAAACAGCTAATCCGCAAAGGATCAATAAAGTCAGACTTCCTATTATGGACGGACTTCTTGGCAATAGCAGTGTTTTAATGAAAAAGGTATGTTGTATGGTCATAATCGAAATAGACATGAACCAAAAGTAAATATAATAAAGGCCCAAACAAGTTCCTAACCATTTACCGAGTATTTTTTGACTGTACGCTATGATGGTCAGACCTGGATAACGTTTCGCGAGTTTGGTCATCACCCAAATACTTAGTAAACCTGTTGTTGTGGAGGGTAATACCGATATCCAAGCATCTTGCTTGGCAAACATCGCCATCAATCCTGGAATGGTTAAGATGATCGTGGAAGCGATAAAAGAGAATAGCAGTATACCTAATTGGTTAGCTGTAATTTTTTCTGTATTGTGCATGGCAGCAACCCCTCAACCCCTCATCTCACCTCACAGAGGTTGCTCCAAGTATTGACTTATCGGTAGCTAATTATACGTTAAGACCCGCGAAATGCGCACGCATAGCCGTTAAGAAAGCGGACAATGCAGGTGTGATCAAAGCGTCCTTGCGCCGGATGAAGACCGTTGTCACGATGGCATGCTTGCCCGTAATTTCATGTGTGCGGATTCGTCCTTGCTCCTCTGGTTCGGCAGCGATTGTACGAGGCAAAAGCGAAATGCCTAAGCCTGCGCCGACACAACCGATAATCGTTTCCGGTGATCCGAAATCCATGAGTTTAACGGGGATTAAGCCTTCTTCTTTGAGCAGCAGATTTAACTTTGCCCGGTAGGCACAGCCGCTGCGCAAGACGAGAAGCGGGCGATCCTGCACATCATGGATGGAACGGATGGGCGGGTGGGAGGATGAAGTGACGAGGACCAGTTCTTCATCAATGACTTTTTCTTGAATGAGATCAGGATGTTCGACAGGACCGGCCACAAATGCTCCGTTAAGCTCATAATGAAGTACGCCATGGATATGCTGTTCTGTAGGACCCGTTGTTAATGTGAAATCGACAGCCGGATACTCCGTATGATAGTTGGTGAGCAGCATGGGCAGCCGGGCGGAGGCGGTTGTCTCCATGGAGCCAATATGCAGAGGACCGGCAGGCTCCGAGGAGTCTCCCACGGCAAGCCGGGCTTCCTGAATCACATGCAATATTTTCTCCGCATAGGAAACAAGGATTTGACCGGAAGGCGTAAGTGTGATCCCCCGGTTGTGGCGATAGAAGAGCTGTGTCTGCAAATCGGCCTCAAGCTGTTGAATCTTGTGAGTAACGTTGGACTGAGCGAAGTTTAATTTATTAGCCGCTTTGGAAATGCTGCCTTCATGTGCGGTGGTAAAAAATACTTTGAGCAACTGTATATCCATATAAAATATAAACCTCCTGTATTTGGTGCGATTAGCTATCAGTATTTGAGATAATGAAAGTCATTATTCTGCATTATACATGATAAAAGATCGCCTTGCATGTTGACACGCTATCTACTGAAAGCTAGAATTTATTTATGGATAAAAATAATAAAAATACAGCAGAATTTATTTTAGATACCGCTCAGTCGCTTGTGCAGCAATTTGGCTTTAACGGTTTTAGCTATTCACATATTGCAGACAAAGTAGGGATACGGAATGCTAGTATTCATTATTATTTCCCTAACAAAGAGGATCTGGGAGAAGCACTGATTACACGGTATCAAAGAAATTTTATTACCTACGTCGCACAAATTGATTTGGATATTCAGCATAGTTTGGAGAAACTGCGCAGATTCACTTTACTTTACAGTGGTCCAGTCCAAGAGTATCGTACTTGTCTGAGTGTCATGCTTTCAACGGATTTAGCTACACTATCCGGCAAGGTTCGAGATGGGTTAGCTCAATTCTTCACATCAAATTTAGAATGGTTGGAACGTGTGCTGGAGCAGGGGCGGCGTGATGGACAGCTCAAGTTTGAAGGTGCCGCAGATGTGAGAGCTCATCAATTTTTGGCTTCACTTCAAGGTGCGCAGCTGCTTGCAAGAAGTTTTAGCGATGTCAAAAAGTTTGATATGATTGTCGATGGTTTGCTATCCGCCTTAACTTGAAAAAGAAGGCGGATTGTTTTTATGTTATGACTACCTTTTAGTAGGTAAAACAATTATATTCTAAATGGCGTATCATTTCTTGAGAAATAAAGAAAAATAATGAAGGTAAATGAGTGTGCCGTCCATCGTAATTTAAAACGAAATCAATGATGAAATGAGGCAAATAAAATGAAAACTTTAGTCATCGTTACGCATCCGAACTTGGAAGGATCCACTTGGAATAAAGCATGGGTGAAGGCTCTACAAGAACAAACAGATTACACCATCCATGAGTTATACAAAACGTACCCAGACGAAAATATCGATGTTGCTAAGGAGCAGAAGTTAATTGAGTCGCATGACCGCATTATTTTTCAATACCCGTTTTATTGGTACAGCACTCCGCCATTATTAAAAAAGTGGTTTGATACCGTATTATTATACGGGTGGGCTTATGGACCTGAAGGTAAACTGGCAGGAAAAGAAATCGGTGCTGCGATCTCGACGTATGGCACCAAAGAGTCGTATTCAAAAAGCGGGTCCAATCGCTTTACCTTGGAAGAGATGCTGCGACCGGTAGAAGCGCTTGCTCATTTTATTAGCGCCTCGTATTTGCCGCACTTTGCTCTGAACGATACGTCGAATGCGACAGATGATCGTGTAGCAAAAAGCGCCCAAGATTATGTTCAGCATCTCAAAACGGTCAAACCCGCTGTGATGGTTTAGGAACGTTTTAGTTAAAAGGCTTTCGCCCTCGTGGGTGGAAGTCTTTTTAATTTAGTAAGTTTCCAGAGTCGCAATTGTGCTACAATGGTTTCGTAATTAAAATGAATCCTTATCAAAAGAGAAAGGAGGGGTGTATATGCTTATCCGATTGAATAAAGTTCTCGAGAAGGCTATGCCTTTTGTCACGCCAACGGCTGTAATTGTTGGGCTAATTTGCAGTGTTTGGCTGCACAATCTGAGCTTTCTGGTGCCATGGATTTTTGCGCTGATGACGTTCTTCGGTAGTATTGGCTCTAATTTTAAAGATTTACAGAAGGTCATGATGCATCCGCTGCCGATTGTCGCTAACTTTATCATTCTGCATCTTGCCATGCCATTGCTTGGTTGGGCGGCCGGCTCGCTTTTTTTCCCGGGAGATGATTTGACTCAGACTGGTTTTGTTCTCCTATTCGTTATTCCTACAGGCGTAGTTAGCTTGGTATGGGTCACTATTTACGGGGGAAATATAGCGCTTACTTTGGCGCTGATTTTGCTGGACACGCTTCTGTCTCCCTTTATTGTGCCACTTAGTCTTTCACTCATCGTTGGAGCGAAGGTACATATGGACCAATGGGACATTATGAGAGGATTATTTTTAATGGTCGTGATTCCCTCATTGATCGGCACGTTCCTGAATCAGTGGACAAAAGGGAGAATTAAAACCACATGGGGACCCAGGTTTGCGCCTTTTTCAAAAATAGGCCTTTTTGTGGTCGTCGCGATTAATTCCTCAGTCATAGCTCCTTATCTGAAGAACATGAATGGCCAATTGGTCAAAATCATTGTAATCGCTTTCGTGAGTGCGACCATCGGATACCTGGCAGGGTGGCTGGTGTCACGGATGATGAAATGGGAAAGCGAAGTTACGATAGCCTTAACGTTTAATTCCGGGATGCGAAATTTAAGTGCAGGCGCGGTGCTCGCCATCAGCTTTTTTCCGCCGCCAGTGGCGCTTCCTGTTGTCGCAGGCATGCTGTTTCAGCAAATTCTGGCGGCAATATTCGGGCAACGTCTGGCTAAAAGCTACGGTGTAAACGGCCACACAGCAAAAGCAGCCTAGTAGAGATGTAATTACACTTGACGTATACATAAGGTATCGTGTGAAACTAAAAAAGCCTTCAGGACCACTCTCAAGTGGGCTGGAGGCTTTTAATTTTGTTCCTTGCTTTACTGAATCATGGTAAAAGAAAAATGTTGATCAAGCGCAAAATTAATCGCGCCGAGTGCACCGCCGATTTCGGGTAAAACGGCCGTGTCCACGGCGATCCCGGCAGAGAGGGCTAACATAGACCGCTGCTTCATAACTTTTGTAGCGGTTTGTACATATGTGCTGCACATACTGGGGATGGATCCCCCAAGAATGATCGCCTCCGGATTGAGCAAATTGACCACATTAGCCAACGCGATCCCGAGATACGTGGCGGCGCGATTAATGATGCGTAAGGCCAACGCATCACCTTGGTCTGCAGCCAAGCAAACGTCCTTTGCTTGCAGAATTTGCAGATCGTTTCCGGCTATCACACGGTTGAGCACACTATCTTCCTGTCCGGAACGGAGCTGCCTGCGCGCTTCCTGTTCAATGGCCGAAGCCGTTGAATAGAGGTGTAAGCAACCGTTATTTCCACATGGACATACGGGTCCGTCCGGCTCAACTGTAATATGTCCGAGCTCGCCTGCTCCGCCGAACGAACCTGAAACCAATTGTCGGTCATTAAAAATTCCGGCAGCAATCCCGGAACCGACACCGACATAGATCATATGCTTATAGCTGCTGCCTGAACCGAAGCGGCATTCGGCAAGTCCACGGGCACGGTGCCTGTTGATGGCTACAGTGGGCCAACCAAGCTTTTTACTTACCATGTCCTCAATCTCCACGTTTGACCAGCCCAAATCGGAAGCGCTTTTAATAATACCTCTTCTTGTATCGACAAGACCAGGCACTCCCAGACCGAACAATTGGATGACGCCAATTTTCAATTCTTTAACAAATTTTTCCGTTTGCTCCGTTAACTCCTGAATCGCGATCTCGGGCAGGGGAGAGCTGACAGGTATTTTCGTAAGATGAATGACATTCCCAAGTAAATCAAACACGCCCAACGTCCATACTTGATTATCCAGATCAGCGCCCATAATGCCTGGTGATCCTGGGACAAGCTCTAGTGAAATAGCTGGACGGCCTCCCGTTGACGGGGCTTTTTCTGTTTCTTGGACCAGCTTACAATCCATGAGTTCGGAAATCGTGGAAGAGATGGTCGCTCTGCTCAGTTCCGTAACTTTGGTCAATTTAATCCGAGGCATGGAACCGTGCATCCGCAAAGCTTGAATGATACTGGTTTTGGTACCCTTTTGATCGCTTTTATATGGACTTATCATGTGTTTTCACCGTCGCTATATCATTATGTAATTAAACCGATTATACCTGAACCCATACGAATAGTGGTAATGAGCTTACTTTAATAAAAATAAGAACAAAGATCAATGTTTTTCTAGCAATAATATTTAATTTAAGCGGATAAACAAATAACTTAATTTAAATGTTGACATAAGTTACGGGTTTATTTTATGATATCCTCATACTATTGAAAGCGCTATTACGGAAAGGGCGGGATGAGAACAATGATCATTTTAGGCGGTAATATGTATGATGATTCAACCATTGAGCATTTTTTAAAAGATGCAGCTGCTGTTGGTTATGAGGGCGTCGAGATTCGCGGTGTTGGTGAATTAAAGGATGGCCATATCTCGCAAGAACGAGCGGAGCAGATTAAAAGTTTGCTCGTAGGTTATCGGTTAACTCCAATCAATTTATCCCTTTTTGTTGGGAATTTTGCTTGTAATACGGAAGAGGAAAACCATGCGGAATTCCTGAAGTGGGAGCGCTATCTCGATTTTGCCTCAACCATTGGATGCGGCATGATGCGATTGAACCCAGGGTTCCAGCATTCCGATGAGGTGTCCAAGAAGGACTTTGCTAAGGCCGTCAAGTGGTTCCAGCAATGCGCCGATGCGGCAAACAGCCGAAATATTCGGGCGGTTATTGAGATGCATCACGGAACGCTTTGTGATCATGCCGATTCCTCCATCGCTTTTGTAGAAGCAGTAGGGCGCAGCAATGTAGGGCTGATCCTGGATCCGGTCAATTTGTATCAGGTGCCGACTGATTATGGGATTGCAACTATTCAACGTTTAAAACCGTATCTCCTCAACATTCATATTAAGGATATTGTGAAGCTGCAAGGCAACCAGTATCCATGGGCTTTCGAATACAGTGATTATGTGCCGCATATCGGCCGCTATCATAGAGTCATACCGAAGCAAGGTAAGCAAGATGAGCAATATTTCTGCCATCGGCTTATTAATCAAGGTGGGATTGATTGGTATGAAGTGTTCCGGGGGCTGGAACAAATCGGATACAACGGTTACCTCACCGTTGAAAGTGTAAGCAAGCCTGGCTCCGATCTTCCCGTACATACCGAATTAGCTCAGCAATGTTATAACGATGTGCAGCATCTGCTTAGCGTCACAAAATCTAACGTTAATGTATAAGAATTGCGTTGAGGGAGAGGGAGGACAGGCGGCTGTGGAACATTCGGAATCGAAAAAAACTTATTCGTTTTCACTGTTTGTGAAACATTGGAAAGATCAATCGGCTCCCGAGCTGGCCAGCTTTGTAAGCCGAATTGGATTTGACGGTATCGAGCTTCCGATTCGAGACGGGTTTCAGGTAGAACCAGAAACAGCTCGGAAAACACTGCCGCAATTTGCCAAGCAGTTAAACGAGCAAGGGGTCAATCTGTATAGCGTTGCCGCTTCAACGGATGAATCGATTTTCGCCGCATGCTCGGAAGCCGGTGTACCGTTGATCCGAATTATGGTTAATATCGATCAGGACGGATATAAGGCGACGGAAGAGAGGACCAAGCGGAAGCTGGAGGTGCTTGTCCCGCTTTGCGAGAAATATGGCGTAAAGGTCGGCATTCAGCAGCATTATGGAAACTACATCATCGATTCGAACGGCATTATGCAGTTGATGTCTCCAATAAACCCCGAGCATATCGGCGTCGTCTGGGATGCTGCGCACGATGCATTCGCTGGGCAGCAGCCTGAATATGGTTTGGACATCGTATGGTCCCATCTGGCGATGGTGAATTTGAAAAATGGTTTTTTTCAACGAAGTAATGGACCTGAGGCTGAAACAGCGGAGTGGAAACGTCATTTCACGACCGGACGGCACGGCATGGCGCACTGGCCGAGAATTGCCAGCTATGTGAAAGAACGAAACTATGCCGGTATCATTTGTTTGACTGCAGAGTATACGGATTTGGCCAATAAGGACCGCTACATCACCGAAGATCTTGCTTATGCGAAATCGCTTTTCAAGTAAATAGGAGGTGCAGGGCAAATGGCAGCTCAGAGTGAATGGCATCTGGGTAGTATCCCGGAAGCTGTCCCGCAAAGCAGATGGAAACATGTGCTGCATGGACTTAGACGAGACAAATTTCTATATTTGTTAATTGCTCCAGGTGTGTTGTTTTTCCTGATCTTCAAATATGTCCCGATGTGGGGAGTCGTGATCGCCTTTCAAGATTACTCCCCATATATGGGGGTATCGGGAAGCCCATGGGTTGGCTTTGACCATTTTATCCGCTTCTTCTCGAATCAAGACTTCTACTTATTATTTCGAAATACGATGGCCATCAGCTTGTTAAGTCTGGTATTCTTTTTCCCGCTGCCGATCCTACTTGCCCTTCTGCTGAATGAACTACGTAATGAAGTTTATAAAAAGTGGATCCAATCCATCGTCTACATGCCGCACTTTCTTTCGTGGGTTATTATCGCAGGGATTACTTTCTTGTTGTTATCGCAATCATCGGGGATTATTAATAAGATGCTAGTCAGTTTAGGGGCTGCCAAATACGACTTTTTAACGAATGAAAACAGTTTCTGGATCCTTCTTACGGTGCAGAACGTCTGGAAAGAAGCGGGATGGGGAACGATCATTTTCCTTGCTGCTATCGCGGGGGTCGATCCTGGACTGTATGAAGCGGCTAAAATAGACGGAGCGGGCCGTATTCGGCAAGCTTGGCACGTAACGCTGCCAGCAATTCGAAGTGTCATTATCGTACTGTTCATCCTCAAGCTCGGGCACATCATGGATGTTGGATTCGAGCAAGTATTTCTGATGATGAATGGCGCCGTTTCCAATGTGGCCGATGTTTTTGAAACCTATGCTTATCGTCTAGGTATTCAGCAAGGGCAATTCAGCTTCAGCACTGCTGTCGGCTTATTCAAATCAGTGGTTGGATTGATTTTGGCTATTGGAGCCAATAAGTTGGCTAAACGATTTGGTGAAGAAGGCGTATACTGATCTCCGCAAATACAGGAAACGGGGTGAGAATGATGAATCGAAGCTTAAGCGAGCGTTTATTTGATATGATGAATATTATCTTGCTCGGTATTATAGCGATCATTACGATTTTTCCGCTTTATTATGTGTTTGTCGTTTCATTTACGGATCCAGCAGAATACATCCAAAAGCAGGGCTATCTCTTATTTCCGCAGAAATGGACACTGGATTCCTACAAATATTTGTTATCTACGTCTGCCTTTCAAAATGCAACGATGATCAGTGGTTTTCTGGCAACTGTCGGAACAGCGCTCAGCCTTGTGATAACAGCTGCACTGGCTTATGGGTTATCCCGTAAGCGGTTGCAGGGCAGAAGACTGATCATGTTATTGATTCTAATCACCCTTTTGTTCAGTCCGGGACTGATCCCGCCTTACCTGCTGGTTCGCGACTTGGGATTGATTAACAGCGTCTGGTCCTTAATTCTACCGGTGCTGACAAGTGGGTGGTACGTTATTCTCATGAAAAGCTTTTTCGACAGCATCCCTGTTGAGTTAGAAGAATCCGCTATTATTGACGGCTCCACGGATATCGGCGTATTCTTCCGCATTGTCCTTCCTCTATCTCTTCCTGCTCTTGCTGCATTTGGACTATTCTACGCAGTGGCGTATTGGAACACATTTTTTAGTGCGGTTTTGTACATCAATGATTATACCAAGTGGCCGCTTCAGCTGGTGCTCCGCAATATGTTAATCGACTCATCGACGCAAGCAGGAGGGGCTGCTGCAGCACAGATGATGGCCGAACAAAGCATCCCTACCGAAACTTTAAAAATGGCTGCTGTCGTCATTGCGACACTGCCAATCCTGTGTGTTTATCCGTTCCTGCAAAAGCATTTTGCCAAAGGCGTTATGCTGGGTTCGGTGAAAGGATAATCTTTTTAAAATGAATGAGGAGGGTTCTTATGAAAAGAAATGAGAGGTCAATGACGAACAAAGTAGTGCCTGTATCGTTAACTTTCATGATGGCAGCATCGGTTCTGTCGGCTTGCTCAGGCGGAGCACCGGCTTCAACAACAGGAACAGGAACTGCAGCTGACAGCGGTCCACCAACGGAAATTAGCATTTTTACGGAGTTTAGCACACCGGAACCACCAGCAGCCGATAATCCAGTGACCAAGGAATTCGAGAAGCGCACGAATACGAAGCTGACAATTACTTGGGCATCTCCGAATGCATGGGAAGAGAAACAGAACGTCATGTTAGCTTCAGGCGATATGCCGGATTTGATGAAAATCAAAGACATGAAGCAAACGCAAGCGATCACCATGATCAAGCAAGGCGCTTTTTGGGATTTGACGCCGTACTTGAAGGATTATAAAAATTTATCTGCTTATCCGCAAGAAATTATGGACAGTGTCAAAGTAAACGGTAAGCAATATATCCTGCCGTCAGTACGACCGCTGCATGGAAGCAGCTTCTTTAATATCCGCCAAGACTGGTTGGATAACGTTGGGCTGAAGATGCCGCACACCATGGATGAGTTCTACGCCGCTTTGAAAGCTTTCGTTGACAAAGATCCCGACAAAAACGGGAAAGCTGACACGTACGGCTATAACGGAAAGAACTGGGAGAAAGTCATTGATATTTTCAATAAAAGCAATGGCAAGTGGAAACTGCAAGACGGCAAACTGGTGGACACCGATCTAGAACAGGGAACAAGAGAAGGACTTATTTATCTTAACAAGATGTACAAGGATAAAATATTGCCTGAAGATTTCGTTGCTATGAAAACAACCGATTTTGAAAACATGGCGAAAGCAGGTAAAGTCGGTGTTCAAGTGGATACCACAGAAGGCGTTTTCCGGGCGACGGAAGGTGCGCAAAAGCTTGATCCGAAAGCGGATTTTGTGGCTATGACTTATTTGGAAAGTGCAGCAGGTAAAATGGTTCCTACAGGTACCGGATTCGCAGGGCTGTATGTGATTCCGAAAAAAGTTCCTGAAGCCAAAATGAAGAAAATCCTGGCTTTGATGGATTATGGCGCATCCGAGGAAGGTTTCGAATTGGCCTGTTACGGCCTGAAGGATATCCACTTCACCGTGGTAGACGGTTTCAAAACGGCGACAGAGCAAGCGGTGAAAGACAGTGTATCACAAAGCTCGTTCGGTAAAATCTTCGAAAGATTTGATCCGTACTTATGGGCTTATCGCGTGGGTATGCCGAAAGCGACCTTCGAGCGTAATAAAAAAATTATTGATGAACGAGGAAATTATGGCGTACCGGATGTATCCATTGGTCTTATGTCCGATATTGATTTGAAAATGGGACCTGACTTCAAGAAGAAAATGGATGATATGAAGGTCAAAGTGATTATGGGGAAAGAACCGATCGAATCCTGGGATGCGATGGTAAAAATGTATAAAGCGGATGCCAATTACATGAAGATGATAGATGAATTTAATAAGTCCTATCAAGACAGGAAAAACAGCAAATAAAGAGAAAAAGGAGTCGAGCAAACATGCTGCGTAAATTACGATTAGCCGTTGTCGGATTGGGACGTGTGTCGAAGTCCCATCTTCCGGCTATACGGGAGCTATCCGATCACATTGAACTTGTTGCCCTAGTTTCTCGTGATGAAGGTAAACTGCGGCAGGAAGCCGAAAAGTGGGAGGGGGTACATACCTACACGTCATACGATGATGCTGTAAATGATCCGGATATTGACGCGTTTTTGCTGCTTCTGCCGCATGATCTTCACGCGGAATATTCGATTAAGGCACTTCATGCCGGCAAACATGTGCTGGTAGAGAAGCCTATGGCGATGAACGTGCAGGAAGCGGAGGAGATGGCGGAGGCAGCGGAACGTGCCAACGTTACGTTAATGATTGGGCAAAGCCGCCGTTTCTATCAACCGGTTATGGAATCAATTCGCCAGGTGAGAAAGAAAGCCATTGGCGATTTGATCAACATCAATGCGATGTTATTGGCACATATGGATAAGCCGGCTGCGGACTGGTGGAAGGACGAATCAAAAATTGGTGGATTTATCATTCCATTATGGGGAAGCCATATTCTAGACTATATTCAGTGGGCATATGGAAGAGCTCCGAAGTCCGTTTATGCGCAGGGACATTCCAACAATCCGAATTGGTCGGGTGAAGATGAAGTAGCCATTTCCATGAATTTTGGCGAGGGTCAAATGGCGAATGTGTGGATGTCGTTTAACGCCGGTTGCCGCCCAACCGATGAAGATGGGCTTACTGGGAAGCGGATATGGTCGACGCAGAATAGCATTTATGAGCGCTATTTAATTGGATCGAACGGCTTACTCCATCTGAAGGATGAGTATGAACTTAGCCTGAACGGCGAGACGCTGGAAACGTGTGAGTCAACATTCCCTAATTTCAAATGGCAGCTTGAGGAATTTGCCAATGCGATCCGAGAAGGGCGTGAACCGCTGGCTTCAGGCCGGGAGATCATCCAAGTGATGAGGGTTATGGATGGTTGCTTTGAATCTATGCGGACCGGTCAGGTTGTGCATCTTTAAGCTTTAGTTTTGTCTAAGGAAAACAGAGGGAGGACTTTCTGCAATGAAGTTAAAAACATTGGTGTTATCACCACAATCTCGATTGGATGAAGTCTGTTCAGAGGCGTGCCGTGCACGGATAAATGAGTACTTCGAACCTGTGTGGAATGAGACAGGACGTGATTACACGCAGGAAGAGCTTTCAGAACGAATTGCTGAGGCGGAAGTCATTATTACGAGTTGGGGCTCGCCAAGCTTGACTGATGAAATGCTGGAGAAAGCCGTCAAGCTTCGTGCCGTTGGGCATGCAGCCGGAACAGTGAAGAACCTTGTTCCCAAACAAATTTTCGAACAAGGGGTCAAAGTTTTCTCGGCGGCTCCAAGAATTGCCTTAAGTGTGGGTGAATATTGCTTGGCAGCGCTGTTGACAACTCTTCGGCATTTACCTGAATTTGACTTAACCATGCGGGATGGCAAATGGAAGATTGCTGGTTTGAAGGGCAGAGAGCTTACCGGTAGTACGGTTGGTATCATTTCGGCCAGCTCTACGGCTCGCGCGTTTATCAAGCTGCTTGCGCCTTTTCAAGTTAATGTTCTCATTTACGATCCCTATTTGAGTGAAGATGCAGCGGCTCGGCTGAACGCTAAGAGGGCTACACTAGAAGAGGTTATGAGCTGCCCCATTATCTCGGTTCACGCGCCTAAGCTTCCTGCTACGGAAAGAATGCTGACCCGAGAATTGCTCGCGCTCATTCCGGACGGTGCTGTTTTCATTAACTCTTCTAGAGGTCCTGTGGTAGATGAACAGGCATTCATGGAAGAGCTTCAAAGCGGACGATTTTTTGCTGCTCTGGATGTGTTTGAAAAGGAGCCTCTTGCTGTAGATCATCCTATCCGCTCTCTTCCTAATGTGCTTCTCTCACCTCATATTGCCGGAGCCTCCGTACAAGGACATCTTGCTTTAATGGAGGAAGTCGTCGAAGACATCATTAGATGCTTGCAGGAAGAGAAAACCATGTATGAAGTGAACGAGAAAATGTGGGAAGTTATGGCTTAACAGGCGGAAGAAAACTTTTGGTAGATGGAAGGGGAATTATGTAAATGGTTAGAAAAATGTCCGTACCTCCCATGGAATTGGTTGATTATGATGGTCCTGGTACACAGATGTGTGCGGTTATGGACGCCATTGGTGAAATTAGCGTAAGAAGAGCCTTGATTCCAGAACCCAAGGATGGCGAAGTAAGAGTTAAGGTCAAGTGGGTGGGGATATGCGGCAGTGATGTTGAAGTATTCCGTGGCGCGCGAGAACCTGAATTTATTTCGTATCCTACAAGGCTGGGACATGAAGTTGCAGGTATCATTGATAAAGTCGGCCCTAATGTAATAGGTGTCAAGGTTGGCGATCCTGTTGCATTACGTTATGTTTGGGGAGCTTTTGCCGAGTATGTATGCTGTACCCCGTTTTCTCTCAAGGTGTTGCCCAAAGATTTGCCGTTAATCGAGGGCTCGCTGATTGAAGTGCTTCCAGGTATTATCCATGCCGCAGAACTCGGAGATATTTCGCCGAATAAGAACGTATTGATCACAGGACAAGGCGTGAGCGGTCTAGTGATGACGCAGGTTATCAATATGTTTAGTCCCAGAAATTTGGTTGTCACCGATTTATTTGACGAGAAACTGGCACTTGCACGCAAATATGGCGCCACCCATACGTACAAAATCCCTCATGAACATGCGGATACGATGGATATTGTAGGAGCGGATTTCCCGGATGGCTTTGATGTTGTCATTCCGTGTCTTCTGGAAGGGGCAGGTATGGTTGATGCGATAAATGCTGCAGCGCAGAATGGGCGAATTGTCATGTATGGGTGCATTGGTACCTGTCACAATCCGGTTGATTTCTTCAAGGTGCATAAAAAACGGCTGGATATCCTTTCAACGGAACCCAAACGTGACATCGATAATCGTCGTTACTTTGATGAAGGATTGCGGCTGGTTCTCGACGGATTAGTGAATACGGAGGAAATGATTACACATATCGTTCCGCTTGCGGAAGTTTCCCGGGCTTTCCAATTGAGAAACGAGCATAAGGGAGATACCATTCACGTCATGATTGACTGTGAGGTGAAATAAAATGAGGGGCTAAGCAGCTGTATGTGCTTAGCTCTTTTTTTGCTGTAACGATGAGAATCATCGTTACAGGCTATTGCGTCTAGGCGAAATTTTATGCAAGCGCTCACAATACTTTGTTATACTGAGAGTATATGAATCCAATTGGCTTAGAGGTAACAAGGAGGAAACGCCCCATGCGCAAGTGGCTTGTACCGGATACGAATGTCAGACATAAAGTTTTTATTCGTATGCTAATCCCTTATCTTTTATTTATTTGTATGCTGTTAGGTATTGGTTATATCGTCTACCGAGAAACCATTCATGTGATGGAGAAGGATGCCACGGAGAATCATAGGCTCGTTCTGGAGCAAAGCAGAGATATTCTTGAGCGAAGAATGGATGAGATTACGTCAATTGGACGTCAAGTTGCCGCCAACACAAAAGTCATTCAATTTATGACGGTGAAGGATCCTTTCCAAGGTGCCAACACGTATTCCGTTCTGGATACGATTAAAAGCTTATATGATTTCAAACTTTCCAATAATTTCGTCTATAACTATTATATTCTTTTTAAGAATAGCGACCTTGTTTTAACGCCGGGCTCCAGCTATACCACGGATGAATTTTTTAGCCGGATTGCCGTTTATGATGGCGGAGATACAGAGAAGATGCGGAAGAATTGGCTGCAGACCTATCATTCCCGCTCTTTTCTCCCCTCAGAACACATGAGTATCGGAGATAACTCGTACCAAATGATGACGTATTTACAATCGTTAGGACTACCGGGTAATCCGCAGGCGGTTATCGCCGTTATGATTGATCAAGCTGAGATTCGCAAGCTGTTTCAGGGACTTAACTTATCGCAAGGCGGCTGGGCGTATATTCTGGATGACCAAGGCCGCATTATGAGCTCGTTATCTGGTGAAAATACCGGACTTCCCGTCCGATTGGCTGATCTGAAGGAACAGCAGGGCATTGTTGAGCAAAAACTGAATAATCAATCCATGATTGTGACGTATACCAAATCAACGATAAATGGATGGACATACGTTGTTGGTCAACCGAAAGTTATTCTTTTAGGAAAAGTTCATTATATTCAAAAGATTATTTTCTCCTTAACGCTACTTTTTCTAGTGATTGGTGTTTCCATGGCTTATTTCCTTGCATATCGGAATAGCAAACCGCTTCGAGCTCTTGCCCAGTCGCTGAAAGAACTCGTTGGAGGCGGAGTGAAACAGCACGATGTGTATGGCTTTATAAGTGAAGCTGTGTCCGGCCTGGCACTTTCCAACCGTAAACTGCAATCCGAGCTGGAGCTGCAGGTACCTTTATTACGCGCATCCTATTTCAGAAGGCTTATGCAAGGACAATTTTTATCAACAAGGGATGCGGATGTCCTACTTAAACATCTAGGGTTAGGGATGGAGGATGAAGATCGGCAATATGTCGTCGCGCTCATTCGCATCCAAGGGTATGACAATGGCTATAATGAACGGCTGCTCAAAGATCTGGATCGAGTTCGCTTTGCATCCGCTGAGTTAATCAGGGAACTTGTAGGCGCAGACGGATTTGCGTATGATGTGGCACAAGACCAAATTGCCGTATTACTAAGTGTATATTCGCATGACGCTAACAAGCATCGTGAAAACATAACGAAACTAATGGAACAAGTCTGTCAGGCGATTAACTTGCGGTTTCAAATTGTATCCGATTGTGGCATCGGGGGCTACTGTGACCGGGTAACCGCAATTTCACGCTCATATGAGCAGGCTAGAGAGGCATTGTTTGCCTTAGTTCGATTAGACAAGGACGGATTGCAGTGGTTTGATGAGCTCCCAGCGGCGCTTAATGATTACCATTACCCGCAAGACATGGAAGGACGTCTGATGAATGTGGCATTGGCAGGTGAACAGGAGGAGGTAACACGTCTATTGCAGGCACTATATACCGAAAATTTTGAGAACAGGCACCTCTCACAAACCGTGCTCCGTTTATTTATTGGCGAATTGTGGGGGAATCTCGTCAAACTTTTACGGCAATTAGGCATGCAGGCTGAGGAGGTTTATATCCAAATACAGCGTATAGATGGCGCGGAGCCTTCTTATGAGAGTTTGCAGCAGCATTTTACTGCGATTCGTCTTGCTTATGCGACGATTTGCCAGCATGTCGTGGAGCAGCGATCAAGTCGTAATATTGAACTACTGGATAATATTCGGACGATGCTTCAGAAAGACTTTGCCGACAAGGCGTTATGTCTGGATGAAGCCGCTGATCGACTTCGTGTATCCAAGGTGTATTTATCACAGTTCTTCAAGGATCAAACGGGTATCAACTTCTCAGATTATTTGGAGCAATTGCGTATGGAACAAGCGAAGCATTTATTAAGAAATTCGGATTATGCCATTCAAGAAATTGCCGACAAGGTAGGATACGCCTCATCCAATACATTCTGCCGAGCGTTCAAGCGGCTGCATGGGGTTAGCGCAACGGTTTATCAAAGGTCTGTAGAAGTGAATGTTTAGCGGGAAAATAATATTTGCACATGAATAAAGCAATTGCACATCCTCAAAACCTAAAAATTGCACAGGATTTAAACGTTTTCATATATACATGCAACGAGGGTAACCCTTACATTGAAGCTATACAACGACGAAGGGAGGTTACCCCATTGAAAACGGTGGCAAATGTAAATACGATAGCAAAAGCTAATACGGGGATCAAACGAATGTCATTCCTAAAGAAGCTGCATCGCAGTTGGCAGCTCTACGTTTTATTAGCATTGCCTGTTCTTTACATTATCGTGTTCAAGTATTATCCGATGTATGGTGCGCAAATTGCTTTCAAAAATTTTATTGCTTCAAAAGGAATCACAGGCAGTAGTTGGGTGGGATTTAAACATTTCATAAGATTCTTTAATTCGTATGAATTTGGCACCCTTTTAAAAAACACATTAGTTCTGAATTTCTACAGCTTACTTGCAGGTATTCCGTTCCCAATCCTTCTGGCACTGGCTATCAACAACATTCAAAACAAGTGGTTTAAGAAATCAGTCCAGATGATTACGTATGCTCCGCATTTCATTTCTGTCGTCGTTATGGCGGGAATTGTGCTCGTCCTTCTGGATCCAGAAAAGGGGATTGTCAATCTTTTGCTTGGGGTGTTGGGGTTTGAACCCATTCATTTCATGGCGAAGCCAAGCTATTTTAGTTCTGTCTTTGTCTGGTCAGGCATCTGGCAAAACGTAGGTTTCTCTTGCATCATTTACTTGGCAGCGCTTTCAGGTATTGACCCGTCTCAGCATGAAGCTGCGGTGATTGACGGCGCCAGCAAATTTAAACGAATTTTGCATATCGATATTCCCGGCATTATGCCTGTTGTCATCATTTTGCTTATTTTGAACACAGGGCATATTATGGATTCTGGCTTCGAGAAGGTACTGCTTCTACAAAATCAATTAAACCTGAGGACGTCAGAGGTTATTGATACTTACGTGTATAAGGTAGGTCTAGCCTCACAAGCGATGAATTACTCTTACTCAACAGCTATTAACTTGTTCAAATCGGTTGTTGGACTTGCCATGCTTATTATTGTCAATCAAATCGCGAAACGTGCAAAGCAAGAAAGCTTATGGTAACGGTGCAGCAGGGGAGGTGTAAGGAGGCATGAAAGAGTCACATATCCTCGAATCACGAGGTGATAAATGGTTTAATTGGGTTAATATGCTGCTGATCTGTCTGTTTCTTGTAGTTATATTGTACCCGTTAGTGTTTGTTGTAAGCGCTTCTATCAGTTCTCCTGACGCCGTGATCTCGGGGAAAGTTTGGCTGTGGCCCGTACAACCGCTGTGGCCCGTACAACCAACCTTGGATGGCTATGCGGCTGTGTTTAAGCACAAATTGATTTGGAGCTCCTTTCGAAATTCCGTTTTTTATACGGTAGCAGGTACATTGCTCAGTGTTGTGCTGACCATTGCTGCTGCATATCCGCTTTCCAGACGAGATTTATTCGGTAAAAATTGGTTTATGCTGTTGTTTGTTTTCACGACCATGTTCTCAGGGGGGCTAATTCCTTCTTATCTATTGGTCAAAGATCTGGGAATGCTGAATACGGCGTGGGCCATGATTATTCCAAGTGCGATGAGTGTGTTTAACATTATCATTACACGCACCTATTTCAAAACGACATTGCCGGACGAAATGCTGGAAGCAGCTCAGATCGATGGTTGCAACGATTTCCGCTATGTGTTTTCAATCGTTTTGCAGCTGTCAGGTCCGATTATCGCTGTAGTGGCCCTTTATTCTGCGGTTGGTTATTGGAATCAATATTTTAATGGCTTATTGTATCTGGATAATCAGAAGTTATATCCGCTGCAATTAGTTTTAAGAGAAATTCTGGTGCAAAACGAAGTGGATGCTTCCATGCTGGACATGAAAGAAATCGCTGCTCAAGAAGGGTTACGCGCACTTTTGAAATACTCGTTAATTGTTGTTTCCTCACTGCCATTACTGCTCGTTTATCCCTTTGTGCAAAAGTATTTCATAAAAGGTGTTATGATTGGCTCTTTGAAAGGATAAATAAGGGGAGGTTGTTCTTGGAATGAAAAAAATATGGGGTATGGGATTAAGCGTTATTCTTGCAAGCGGGGTTGTCCTTGCAGGGTGTGCAGATAAACAAGCAGATGCGCCTGCAGAAGCGGCCAAGGATCCGGTGAAAACCAGCAACGTCACAGCAGCGGGTGAATTGCCGATAACCAAAGAGAAAACGACGATTAAAGTATTGGTCAAAGGTTTTCCAGGCGTAAGTGATTACGCGAACAACGAGTTCACGAAATATTTGGAGGAGAAAACGAATATTCATATTGAATGGACAGTTGCTCCCGAAAAGTCGGCTGTGGAAAAGTTGAACCTTGTGCTCGGCAGTGGTGATCTGCCTGACGTCATCATGGGTTTCGGGATCTCGCCAACCCAACAGTTGATTTATGGCACGCAAGGAGATTTCCTGGATCTCGCACCTTATATTAATCAATACGGCGTTGAAACGAAGAAAATGTTCGATATCGTTCAAGGGGTTAAAGATGAGATAACAGCTCCTGGCGGTAAAATCTATGCTTTGCCTCAAGTGAATGAGTGCTATCACTGCTCAATGTCGCAGAAAATGTGGCTTTACCAGCCGTGGTTAGACAAGTTAGGTCTTCAAATGCCGAAAACAACAGACGACTTGTATAACGTTCTAAAAGCATTTAAGACAAAAGATCCCAATGGAAATGGTAAAGCGGATGAAATTCCGTTGTCGGGTGCAGCAGTTGGGCCGAACGTAAATATCGATTCCTTTATCATGAACTCATTTGTACTAGACTCCGGCATTACGACTCGGTTATATGTTGATAATGGCAAGGTGACGACATCAGTTAATACACCAGGTTGGAAAGAAGGGCTGACTTACCTTCACAAGCTGTACGCTGAGGGCTTGATTGCTCCGCAATCGTTTACACAAGATCGGGATCAAGCGAAAGCGATGGGTGAGAATCCGGATATTAACATTTTGGGCGGCGAAGTTTCGCAGCACAATGGGATCTTCACAGCTTTTAACGGTCCGAGCGGCAGGTGGTTGGAAGTGCAATCCGTTCCTTCCTTGAAAGGCCCTGCAGGTGTACAGACGACGCCATGGAAATCAAGCGTACTTCAAGGTTATTATGTCGTAACACGCACAGCGAAAAATCCAGAAGCTGCATTCCGTTTAGGTGACTTGCTTTATAATACCGAGATGACGTTACGTCAAACGATTGGCCGTCCTGGAACCGAGTGGGATTATGCGGCAAGCGGAGAGTTAGGCATTAACGGAAAACAAGCGATATGGAAAACACTACCTAGCGCCGTCCCAACCAATGCAACGAACAATATCAATTGGAGCGGGCAATCCGCACCGTCACTTCGTTCCAACGATTTCCGGCTTGGGCAGATGGCAGATCCGAAAAATCCACAGGAAGTTAAGCTCTTTACAGAGACCAGAAATAATTATGAGCCATATAGGCAAAAGCCCGAGTCTGTCCTTCCAGCTTTGTTCTTCTCCAACGACCAAGCTACAGAGCTTGCTGATCTAGAGAAGACTTTGACGGACTATATCAATCAGATGATCGCTCGTTTCACAACAGGCGACGCTAATATTGATAAAGAATGGGATGGTTATGTGAAGAAATTGAACGATATGAATCTGAAAAAATATTTAGACATCTATCAAGCCGCTTATGATGCGAAAATGAAAAAATAAAGTTCTAGTGAAAAGCATGGAGGGAATCCATGCTTTTCGAACTGCCATCCATTTAGGAGGAGAAACTGATGAAATCCAAACAGCCTAACATTATTTATATACTGGCGGACGATATGGGGTATGGCGATATTTCCTATCTGAATAAAAATTCCAAAATTCAAACGGTTCATTTTGACCGGATGGCTAAAGAAGGGATCGCCTTCACGGATGCTCATTCTTCATCGGCCGTCTGCACGCCATCTCGATATAGTATCTTAACCGGAAGATACAATTGGCGTTCGTCGCTCAAGAAAGGCGTTCTGAATGGATTCTCCGCTCCACTCATTGGGGATGGCCGAATGACTGTCGCCAGTTTACTTCGTGAACAGGGATATAAAACGGCTTGTATCGGCAAATGGCATTTGGGCATGGAATGGGCGAAGGTGGGCGACACGGAAAGTGAAGTTGATTATCGAGAGCCTGTTCAAAAAGGGCCGATATCGCATGGATTTGACTATTATTACGGGATTAGCGCATCGCTGGATATGCCTCCTTATGTCTATATCGAAAACGACCGGGTTACTCAACTGCCGGATCGCATCACGCGCAACGATGATCCGGTGGCTTATTGGCGTGAAGGGGCTACGGCACCGGATTTCGAACACCAGCAAGTACTTCCTAAACTTACAGCTAAAACATTGGAGTGGATCGAGCAATGCAAGGATGAGCCTTTTTTCATCTATTTCCCGTTACCTGCTCCGCATACCCCGATCCTGCCATCGGAGGCCTTCGTTGGTCAATCCGGTACGAACGCGTATGGTGATTTCGTACTTATGTGTGACGATGTAATCGGCCAAATTATGCACAAACTCGATGAATTACAGCTGTCCGACAATACGATTGTCATCTATACGAGCGATAATGGCTGCTCGCCTCGAGCAAATTATGAGGAGCTTGCAGCATTTGGGCATAACCCAAGTTATGTTTTCCGCGGTCATAAAGCGGATATTTATGAAGGTGGGCATCGGATACCGCTGATTGTAAAATGGCCGCAGCGCATACAAGCTGGGCGCATGAGCGATGAACCCGTCTGCTTGACGGACTTGCTGGCAACGGTTGCAGAGATAGTAGAAGTAACTTTACCCTCGAACGCAGGTGAGGATAGTGTCAGCAATCTGCCCGTTTGGGCTGATCAGCCTTATGAACGGCCATTGCGAGAAGCCATAGTTCATCACTCCATTCAGGGGGCGTTCTCTATTCGCCAAGGGAACTGGAAGCTGGAGTTATGCCCGGGCTCGGGCGGATGGAGCTATCCAAAGCCAGGTGAAGAACCGGAAGGGTCGCCGTTGTACCAATTGTATGATCTCAGTACAGATATTGGTGAAACGAATAATCTGGTTGACGAGTATCCCGAGATCGTCCAAGCCATGAAGCTTGTCCTCGAAAGATATCAGGAGTCGGGGAGAAGCGTTGCTGTTTCATCGAAATGACACGCAGTTTTCTCCGCGTTTCGTTGAGATTGGGAAAAGATCGCCGCTGGCGGTCTTTTTTTTAGTGTTTGGGGAGGGTTCTGGCGATATGGCGCGTAATCGCGCCTCACCGCTGAATTCGTAGCGCGTGGCGCTTACTCATTCAGCGAAGGGAACTCCAGGGCGCTATTTCATCGAAATGCGCCCTTTTACGCAGGGAGGGGAACTGGGGGCTCTTATTTCTTCATGTTTGGCTAAAAACCAGCCGACTGTGAAGAAATAAGACCCTGTAGTTCCCCTCCAGTCACCACCACCCCACTATTCACCGAAATAGTGGACTGTAGTTCCGCGTCGCGCTTTTTCATATCGGACAATGTGAAAATTTGATTTTTTAGAACGTTCGTTCTATAATGGGCATACAACTTGCTGATAGATAATAAGCCAAAATCACATATAAGAGGAGAATGTAGTATGACAGAGTTTTGGGAATCCAGCTTTATCGAGAATCAACGAATGTGGGGATTTGAACCTGCAGACTCAGCCATCTTGACCAAGGACTTTTTCCTGGAGAAAAACGTCAAGGATATCTTGATACCGGGCATCGGGTATGGTAGAAACGCAAAGGTTTTTATGGATAATGACATCCATGTAACAGGCATTGAGATCTCGAAAACAGCGATTGAACTGGCCCGGCAAGAAGGGCTTCACATTGACATTTTTCATGGTTCAGTGGCGGACATGCCGTTTGAGAACAAGCTGTATGACGGCATATTCAGCTATGCGCTTATTCATTTATTGAATGAAGACGAGAGAGCAAAGTTTATCAAGGATTGTTACAACCAGTTAAAGCCGAACGGATATATGGTGTTTACGACGATTTCAAAAGAAGCCCCTATGTTTGGAAAGGGTAAACAATTGGGTAAAGACTATTATGAGACCGCCGCAGGTGTAAAAATGTTTTTCTATGACGCAGACTCGGTCACACAAGAATTTGGGAAATACGGGCTGTTGGAATTTTCGGAAATTGTTGAGCCGCATAAAAATGCGGAAAATAAACCGCCATTTAAATTTCTAATAATAAAATGTAAAAAAACGTCTGAATAGGGCGTTTAATAAAGGTTTTTCACCATTGGAGACGAATACACTTACTATCACTTGATTGAACTAGGGGATATTTACTCATGAATTTAAAAGAATACTTAATTGATTCCTTCATGAATTTAACATCCGATGGGATTGTAATCGTCGATATAAATGGAACTGTGCTGGAAGTGAATAAGAAATTTGAAGAGTTACATGGCTGGACGAGGGAAGAGGTTATTGGTCAAATATTGCCAATGACACCGGATGATTTTAAAGAAGATGCTCTTCGATTGTACCAGTCATTGATCAATGGCGAGCAAGTCAAGGATTTCGAAGCGTTAAAACTTAGAAAAGACGGAACGACTTTTATTGCCAGTGTGTCAGTCTCGCCTTTGAAAGATAGGGACGGAAACGTAGTTGGCTTTGTCGGGCTGGAACGAGACATTAGTGAAAAGAAAAGAGTGGAAGAGGAGCTTTTTGAAAGTGAGAAACAGTACAGGAGGCTGCTCAAGCTTAATCCTGAACCTATTGTTTTGCATAAAGACGGACTCATCCTGTTCGTGAATGATGCCTGTTGTAAACTTTTTGGCGAAACTTCATCTGATGAATTCATTGGAGCTTCGATTTATGATTATTTCTGTCCTACGGATAAGGCAGTGATCATTGAGCGAATAGAACAGATTATGCAGATGGATAACTACAGTGATTTTGTGGAGCGGAAAATGCGCAAGAAAGACGGCACGCTTTTTGATGCGGAAATATCCTCGATTTATGTTCACAAAAATATTGGGAATCCGGTCATGCAGAGCGTCATTCGCGATCTCACGGAGCGCAAGAAGTCGGAAGAAGCGATTATCCGATCGGAGAAACTGTCGTTAATTGGTCAATTGGCAGCTGGCATTGCACATGATATCCGTAATCCGTTAACCTCCTTAAAAGGGTTCGTACATTTACTAAAAGCGAAAAATGCCGACTATGTTGATGTGATGATGGAAGAACTCGAGCATATCAATTATGTCGTGAATGAATTTATGACGCTGGCGAAACCACACTTGAGTTACTATCTGGAGAGTAATCCCCGGGAGCTTGTTCGAAGTGTCATTGCTTTTCTTCAGCCCCATGCTCATCTGTATAACGTACAAATACAAATGGACATGGATCAAGACATCCCGTCTATTTATTGTATTCCAGACCAAATTAAACAAGTTTTAATTAATGTTTTGAAGAATGCGATTGAGTCCATGGGAAATGGTGGATTGATACAGTTATCCGTAAGAAATGTCCTGGATCAACGACTGATTATTTGCGTTGAAGATCAAGGTGTAGGTATTTCGGAAGATAAGCTGACTCAGTTGGGGGAGCCGTTTTTCACGACAAAGACGAATGGCACCGGTTTAGGGCTAATGGTTTGCAAACGAATTATTCATGGACATCATGGAGATTTGACGATTCAAAGTAAGATTAACCACGGAACGAAGGTGCAAATCGAGCTTCCGATAAAAAAATAGAGATGTGTCAGGAACATATCCCTTCAGGTAAACAGTGCTGTTTACTTGGAGGGTATTTTCCATTTGAACGGAAGTTGCCTTCTTTTGTCAGGTTGAACAATCCCCATTCTTGCTTTATCATATGAGGAAAGGATTTACAAATGGTGATATGTAAGCGTTACCAATATGCGTGCGCCACATTGTCAAGCCTCTATTTTATGCGGAGAAAAGGAGATAACCATGCGATTTTTACAAGGTAACATATCGGCCAGATTCAAGGTAATTTATGGTGTGTTTTTCCTAATCATCATTTCATCCACCGTGTGGTTGTCCTATTTAAGCTCGAAAGGGGGCATGGAAGATCAGCTCCGCCGCACGAATACAGCGCTGCTTCATCTCAGTCAGCAGAAGATTGAAATGATGCTGCATGAAATTGATACGAGCACAATTAATTTCATCCAAGAACCCGATGTCGAGTTATTCCTCAATGGCAGATATGCGAGCGATGAACTGCGGCTCAATTATTTCCGCATTTTGAATACGAGGTTCAAGACGCTGATGTTTACGAACAGCAACATCTCCTCGTTTTATTTGTATTCTCTAGCGAACAAGAGCTTGTTGACTGATGTGACATACTCGGATGAATCCAGTTTCTACGATATGGCTTGGCATGATGCTTATGTGAGCATGAAGGGCTACGGCGAATGGCTCGATACCAGAAAAGTAACGGAGGTCAGCTCAGGACTGCAAATTGAGAAAAATATGATTACCTTGGTGCGGACTTACCCCTTGATCAGCTTGCCGCAGTTTCGCAAGGGTGCCATTATTGTCAATGTCGCGGAAAGCACGCTATCCAATCTCATTCAAGATGTAGACCAGCAAAGGGCAGGTCAAACATTAGTTATTAATAACCAAGGGATGATTATTTCTTCGCAGAACAAAGAGCATCTGTTTCATTCCTTCAGCACGATTCCCGGCGCCCCCGAGATAAGCGAGTTTAAGGATAACGGTTATATCACGACGCACTCGAAAAGCGGAAGCTACACAACCTTTTATTTAACTTCCAGTTACAATGGCTGGAAATACATCAGTATCGTTCCCGATCCCGAAATGAACCGACCTTTAATGATTGTCCGCAATTTACTGCTGGTTGTGACAGCGGGAATGTTCTTGCTAGCTATTGTGCTTGTCTTTGCAGTAAGCAACTACACGTTCCGTCCTCTTGAGCTTTTCTTTCATTCCGTTGCGGGTAAGAAATCGGTCCGCACTGGCGACCTTACCTATATGGAGCAGTTTTTCAAACAGATGATATCCGACAACGAATCTTTGCAGAAACAAATGAATGACAGCTTGCCTGCGTTGAAATGGCGTCTGATCATGAGTCTGCTAATGGGGGATAAAACGAACTATAGCCGGATGAAGCCTTATTTCCATACGCTCGGGATAGATTTATATCATAAACAATTCATCGTGCTCATCATTGAACTGGATCGTATCCAAGAGAATCACACTCCGCGAGATGTGTATTTATTTACTTATGCCATCAGCAATGTTGCGGACGAACTTATCGCAGGCGTATGCAAGGGGACTTCCGTGGAGTTGACCGATGGGAGAGTCACCGTCATTATGAGCTTCGAATCGGAGGATTCGCAAGGCAATCAAATTCAAGCTCTACAAGTGGCTGATCTGGTGAAGAATTATGTAGGGATTCATTTTAAACAAACGGTAACCATTGGTGTAGGCAGTCCACAATCCAATTTGGAAGGCATCCAGATTTCCTATGAAGAAGCGCTGAATGCGTTGAAATATAAGTTGATTATGGGCGACAACACGGTTGTGTCCATCGACGATATTGCGGGCAGCAATTATAATGAGAAATTTTACCGGATTACAGCGCTAATTGAAGCTGTCGTCAACCTGATTCGGGAAACGGATAAAAACAAGCTTCGATCACAGCTGGATAAAATCTTTGGCGAGGTCGTGGCAAGCAATGTTCCTCCCGAGTTAATTAAGCAGATGTGCATTCAGATGATTATGAAATCCATTAAGGTCATATCGGATAAAGGTCTCGAAATCAAAGAATTCCTGGACCCGAAGGAAAACATCTATGACCGGATTGAAAGCTGTGTCAAAGTCGCTGAGCTGAAGAGCTACATGTCCGATTTCCTGCATCAGCTCATTGTGCGGACCGAAGAGAAACGGCTCTCCAAAGGGCATCACGATACCATCGAGCAGGTTCTGGCGTATCTCGAACAGCATTATATGGATAGCGATCTCTCGCTTAATCTGTTGGCGGCGCAATTTGAGCTAAGCGTTCCTTATTTAAGCAAGCTTTTTAAAGAAACGACGGAAACTAATTTTATGGATTGTCTGATTCAGATCCGCATGGAGAAGTCAAAGGAGCTGCTGCTGGGTTCAAAGCTGAAAGTCAACACCATTGCGGAGAGCGTTGGTTATAACAATGTTCAGAGCTTTATACGCATTTTTAAGAAATATACAGGCCTTACACCAGGTGAATTCAGGGAAAATCTTAAAAAAGGCGAAGATGATAAAAATAGCGAATCCGTTTCCGGTTAAAAAAGGTGTGTATTTTTAAAAAGTGTCTATATGCCAAATCGATCCTGGGACGTTACCATAAAAGTGTAAGACATCGACCTGAAAGGAGGTAGGGACATGAAATCACGAACCGTCGGGGCCACGACCGCACAAGCCATTATTGGGAAGAAGGAGCAAACAACGAAGCTTAAACGGGCATGGAAGTATGTGAAGCGGGATAAATATTTGTATCTCTTGCTGCTTCCCATCTTTGCTTACTATTTCCTATTTAAGTACACGCCGATGTTCGGTGAGATCATTGCCTTCAAAAATTATCGTTTCGCCGATGGGATATGGGGGAGTCAGTGGGTTGGCCTAAAACATTTCAACAGATTGTTCACGAGTCCGGATTTTTTCAATGTATTAAAGAACACGCTTCTCTTGAATGTGTACAGTATCGTTTTCGCTTTCCCGGTTCCTATTGCGCTGGCCATCCTTTTAAATGAAGTCCGACTGGAATGGTACAAGCGAACGATTCAAAATCTGCTTTATATTCCGCATTTTATTTCGTGGGTGGTACTTGGCGGAATTGTTATCGCGCTGCTGTCTCCTTCCACGGGGATCGTAAACTTTGCTTTGGTGAAGCTGTTCGGCATTGAGCCGATCTATTTCATGGCAAGCACCTTCTGGTGGCCGATAACATTCATCTTGTCGGGAATATGGCAGAATGCGGGTTGGGGAACCATTCTCTACCTGGCCGCCATGGCCGGCATTGATCCTCAGCTGTATGAAGCAGCGAAGATTGATGGAGCGAGCAAGCTTCGGCGCATTTGGCACGTTACACTGCCGGGCATCCGATCCACGATCGCGATTCTGCTGATCCTGCGTGTGGGTCAGATGATGGATGTGGGCTTCGAGCATATTTTCGTGCTGCAAAATAAAGCGGTTTCAGAGGTGGCGAATGTCATCAGCACCTATGTTTATCATGTAGGTCTTGAAGGCGCGCAGTACAGCTATACGACGGCACTTGGCTTGTTTCAATCCGTCATTGGCTTGATTCTGGTGGTCAGCGTGAATCGATTAATTAAAGCCTTAGGCGAGAATGGGCTATGGTAGGAGGGGATTGCGGTGTCCGGCAGTCAGAGCTCGTCAGTTAAGCTGGTTTATGGTGTCATCTATGTGTTTCTGGCGGTACTTGCCATGATGACGTTGTTCCCGTTCATTCATGTGCTATCTACCTCTCTAAGCAGTTCTCGGGCTATTATGTCAGGGGAAGTCTTCCTATGGCCGAAGGAAATCACTTTTACTTCTTTTAAAAACTTGATTGAAGACGGCCAGCTGTTTAATGCTATGAAAAATACATTAATCATTACGGTTGTGGGAACTTCCATTAACCTTGTAGCAACAATCATGGCGGCCTATCCATTAAGTCGTAAGCGGCTCAAGGGCAGGAATGTCCTGCTTATGATCATAACGTTCACCATGCTGTTCGGCGGAGGGATCATTCCCAATTATATTCTCATTAAAACGCTGGGCATTATGAACACGTATTGGTCACTTTGGCTGCCTGGTCTTCTAAGCACTTACAATTTTTTCGTCATGAAATCATTTTTTGAAGGATTGCCTTCGGAACTTGAGGAATCTGCAGCGATTGACGGAGCTAATGACTTGTTCATTATTTGGAAAATTATTCTTCCGCTGTCCATGCCGATTATTGCGGCGCTGACGTTATTTTATTCGGTTACCTGGTGGAATTCGTATATGAATGTGCTCATGTATATCACGAATTCGGGGAAGCTTTCTTTGATGGTGAAGCTGCTGCAGATGATCGATACGACAAGCCAGAATCTGCTTAATACGAATGCGACCAACGGGAGCGAAGGCGCTTCTATGCAAACGATGGTAACTCCGGAGGGTTTAAGGGCAGCTGCCATCATTATCTCGGTGCTTCCGATCTTATGTGTCTATCCATTCTTACAGAAGTATTTTGTCAAAGGCGTCTTGATTGGGTCTATAAAAGGCTAATTGATAATTCAAGCTTATCATTCTTATTGCAGGAGGCGAAGATTTCATGATGAAACAAAAGCACGTAGCTTTAACGCTAGTCGCTTCTTTATTCACAATTGCAGCTTGCTCCTCTCCAACTAGCTCAGATAATACTGGAAAATCGTCAGGAGAGAATAAGAAACTGGAAGTCAGTGTTTCCATCCTTGACCGCGGCCAAGTAGCGAGTGACGAAGGGACTTATGAGAGTAACCGGACGACTAAATACATCAGTGAGAAATCGGGTATCAATGTGAAGTGGGTTCCGATCTTGCGGACCGAATCAACGAAGAAATTAAACACGCTCATCGCAGCCGGCGAAGCTCCGGATATGATGTGGGAATTCGGGCGAGATTATATGGCGACATTGAAAGAGCAGGGAGCCATTCAACCGATCGACGAATATATCGAGAAATACAGCACCTCCTACAAAGCTTATTTGAAAGCGCATCCGGAACTAAAGCCATACACGATGTTTGATGGCAAAACCTATATGGCGACCAGCGCACGGGGCATTGACGCCATTGCGAATCACGGCATGTGGATCCGCCAAGACTGGCTCGATAAGCTTGGACTGAAGGCGCCGACGACCATGGATGAGTTGGTCACTGTAATGCGGGCGTTTCGCGATAAAGATCCTGATGGCAACGGTAAAAATGACACGTTGGGTGCTGCTTTTAACTATAATTACACGGGTATTATTCAGGCGATGTACGCATCCAACAAGAGTAACTGGTATCTCGATAATGATAAAATCGTGTACGGTGGCTTAACGGATCGGTATGCCGATGTGCTTGCTGAGCTTAAACTTTTCTTCGATGAAGGGCTGATTGACAAAGAATATATCACAGACAAGAACTTCCAGAAGGAAAGACAGCTGTTCGTGACAGGTAAAGCAGGCATCTACTTCGCTAGTTGGAACATTAGTGCCGAATACCGTGAATTGAAACAAAATGTTCCTAATTCGCAGCTTGTACCGTTGGAACCGGTATCAACGAAGTATGGGAAGTTCGGCTTGTATCAAGAACCGCCGGCAAACCGTTTGATTGTGTTTAATAAGGATATGAAAAATCCGGAAGCTGCAATCAAATTGCTAGATTGGTGGATAGACAAAAACTGGTTCGATGTCAGATTCGGCACGGAAGGTGTTCATTACAAGCTGGTTAATGGTGTTCCTCAAACGATTGATGCCGAGAAGAATAAGAAAGAAACGATCTATGCGCCAGAGTATGCCGTGCTCGATCAATGGAGTCCGAAACCAGAGGATTTCGCCGTGATGGCGGCAACGGATGCGATCTCTCAAGAATATGCCAAAGTGCAGGGTGAATCGCTCAAGGTGGCTATGAAAAACAAATACAGACGCGATATTCCGTTCAACCCAACGTTCCCAGAACTGAGCGAAACTTCTACGTCATTCGGTCCATTGTCGGATGATATTGAAACAAAAGTCATTACAGGCGGTGCCCAATATTCACCGCAATGGGGCATGGAACAGCTTCGCAAGGAATGGAAACGTCTCGGCGGGGATAACGTTGATAAATTAGCGCAAGATTGGTATGAGAAAAATGTGAAGGGCAAGTAAACGGCATAGAAGGCTAAGCAGCCTCCCGATTCGAACAGGAGTTGGGAGGCTATTTTATACGGATAAGGGAGTGTAATTCACAATGACAATAAATTCAAATAAGATGCTGCTTAATCAGCTTGAGAAATGGCACGAAGACTATACGCCTGAATTGAGGATGGTTCGCAAGCCTTTCCATACGCCGGGTTATCACAGTACGTTAAAAGATGTAGCGTTTACTCACCCTACCTTGGCAGCTTGTGTTTATGCTCTGGGGTTGCTGGACAGCCGCCAGCCTCTTCATGTAGAAAGAGCACATGGCATACTGGAACAGGTGATTAGCCTGCAGGATCAGAATCCGGAGCATGCTACCTTCGGAATTTGGTCTTGGTTCTACGAAGAGCCGCTGGAGAGGATGGCTCCGCCAGACTGGAATTGGGCGGATTTCTGCGGCAAGCGGCTGGTGCTGGCTGAGCAGCGGCACTCCGATATCCTGAGCCCGGAGCTGCGCGAGCAAATCCGGTATGCGCTTTATTGTGCATGCGACGCCATCATTAAACGAAATGTCGGTCCTAGCTATACAAATATTGCCATTATGGGCGCCTTCGTTACTTTGCTTAGCGGCGAAGTCTATGGCGAAGAAAAGTACTTGAATTACGGTTTGGAGCGTTTACGTCTGTTCAGCGAGTATACGAAACAGTTGGGAACTTTCCAGGAGTTTAACAGTCCGACATATACGATCGTGGCGATACAGGAATTGTCCAGTATTCATACTGCGACCCAAGTTGCGGAAGCGAAACAGCTCAGCTCGGAGATGCTGGATGTTGCATGGGGAATGGTGGCTGAGCATTTTCATGTCCCCAGCAAGCAATGGTCTGGCCCGCACAGTCGTGCCTATCATACGATGATGACGCCGGAAGTTTTATCGTTCTTGCAGTTTGCCAGCCAAGGGGAGTTGAACTTCATGCCAGACGATCAGCTAACCTACAATCTGGATTGGTATGGCAATGATATCGGATGTCCTGAGAAGTACATACCAGCGTTCAAACATACAGAAACAACGGAGCATGTACAGACGATTAGCAAAGATGAGGCTGGCGACATTGTTAACCAAGCAACTACGTATATGGAAGGGCCGGTTAGTGTGGGAACCTTCAGCAAAGATGTGATGTGGAATCAGCGCCGCAATTTGCTAGCTTATGTACGCAATGGTGACGCATCCACCTACATTCATTTGCGCCTTTTAAACGAAGGCTACGACTACTCTTCCGGAATTTATTCCAGTGTTCAAAAGGGGAAGGATGTGTTGTTCGGCATCGGATTTTGCACGAATGGCGGCAATACGCACATTGGGCTCGATCCCATTGACGGAACTATCGAATCGTCAGACCTAAGAGTTCGCTTTGAGATTGGAGGCAGTCAGCACGAGATTCGGGCAGAAGCTGTTTCGCCAGCGGCCGATTCAGCTTTGGTACACATAGCTGAGCAGACGCTGCAGGTGAAGAAAATATTCGCAGCCTTTGACGGGGAACAGCCAAGATGGGAGCTCGGGCAGGAGCCGGATAAACGGTTTCTTGACTATGTCATCTATACCGGCGAGCGGAAGCGATTTGATTTCGCTAGCATGCAGGAAGCGCTGCTTCTGTTTGCATGGCGTTTGGGTGAACGGGGAGATGAGCTCAACGCTGAGGCTTCTGTCGTACAAGCGAACGCAGAGGTTCGGGCGGAGTTCCGTGCTCCAAACCGCTCGGTTCTTCAATTGACCTTGCCGCTTAAACCTGCCGAGAAGATGAAGATGCTGCGGCCTCGGCCCTAACATTAAGAGAATGGAGTGATCACAGATGGCTAAAGGATCTACGATTCGTAACGAGTTCCATCCGTTTGCCGATGCCTATACGGGTCGATCTATGACGCGTTTGACAGCCCCGGAGCAGGTGAATCATCATCCTTATTTTTATTATAAAATGATCACAAACGACAATCGCTATCTCATTTACGCTAGCGAGCGAGAGGGATCCCGTCAGCTTTACCGGATGGATCTGAACGATGGAACGGCCCTGCAATTAACGGAAGGACCCGATATTCACGATTTCAGCTGCAGTCTGACGAGTGACGACAACTACTTGATTTATTGCAGAGATCAGCGAATTATGCGATTGGATATGACGACGCTGATGGAAGACGTTCTCTATACGACACCTGCAGGTTGGAAATCCAATGCCAATCCCGGTCTCAGCTCAGATGACAAGTATCTCGTACTGGTCGAAATCAATGAAAGGGATGTCGTACCAGGCAAAGGGGATTGGTCCAATTTCGAGCCGCAATGGGCAGCGAAACCGCACTGCCGAATCATCTACCTGGATATCGAACAGCGAACCAGCCATATCGCACATGAGGAGCTGGACTGTTGGCTTGGACATCCGCAAATTCGTCCCAATGACCCATCGACCATTTTATTTTGTCATGAAGGTCCTGGGCATCTGATTGATGCCAGACTCTGGCTAGTCCAAAAGGACGGGACGCGGCTGCGCTGTGCGAAGGAACAGACGCATGATGAGCTCATCACGCATGAATATTGGCTTGCTGATGGCTCTAGATTCGCTTATGTGTACCGGCATAAAGATGATCTCTATCACGAAAGTATCCGTTTCATGGACTCGGAGACATTAGAGGAAGAGATCTGGATGAATTGCTCCAAGTATTGCCACTTTATTTCGAATGCCAATCATACGATGATCGTCGGGGACGGGCAGCTGCCCGAGCAGCACTTTATCTATTTAGTGGATGTAGAACAGAGGGAAGAAGAGCGGTTATGCTCCCATGGAACCAGCTGGAAGTCATACGGCAACACACAGGATGCTCATCCGCATCCGGCTTTTTCTCCAGATGGCACATTTATCATCTTTACCTCTGATATGGAGGGCGTTCCTTGTATATATAAAGTGGATTTGTGACAAGGTTCGAGGCAGCCGGCTAGTTTGATCGGCTGCCTCGAATAGATGATTGACATTAGTTTGACGTCAAACTATAATGAGAATATGAAACCAACAGACGCTGTATCAATTATTTCCAGAATTAGAGAAAAGACCAATCGGTTTATCATAGCCGAGATGACGAAATATGGGGTCGATGATATTGCCATTTCACACGGGGATATTATCTTTGCTCTATTTAAGCTGCCTAGATTGACTATGGCGGAGATTGCCAAGAAAATTGATAAAGATAAGTCTACTGTGACTGCACTTGTCGACAAATTGGTCCGGCTCGGATACGTGACTAAGGAAAGGGACACCGTAGATTCAAGGGTCGTCTATGTTGCCTTAACGCCAAAAGGGGAGGAACTGAGACCTATATTTGAAACCATCTCAGAAAAAATGTTAGATGTATTTTACATGGACATTTCGGATAAAGAGAAGGAAGAATTACTGAGAATTCTAACGAAAATTTATAACAATTTTTAAATTTTTTTAAACTAATAGTTTGACGTCAAACTATATAACGAGGTGAAACTTATCATGAAAGATTATACAAAAGATTTGCCAGATCATCGTGTGAAATATATTGGAGAAAATGATCTATGTATAGAAATTTTCGAGGGAGATGAGCTACCGAAGGGAGCCTCCAAAAGACCTCCGCTTTTATTTGTACACGGTGCCTACACCGGCAGTTGGATGTGGAGCAAATACATCCCACACTTTATAAACAAGGGATGGAATTGTTATGTTATGAATTTGAGAGGGCACTACAAAAGTAGAGTGCTCGATTTGACACATGTAACATTCGAAGATTATTTGGAGGATATCAAAGAGGTTTTGGCTGAGTGTGAGGCTCCACCGATTCTCATAGGATTTAGCATGGGAGGAATTTTGAGCCAGAAGCTGGCTGAAACCAACGAACTTGCAGGCTTAGTGGTGATCGATACAAGCATAAGCAAGGAAGTTTATGAAGCTGTACCCTACAAAGAAATAGCTGCAATGACAACAGGCGTTTTAATGCCCGCACCATCCCGAGAAGAGATTTCCAGTATAGATGAATCAGCGGATGACATTGATTTTCAGAGAAAGTATATAACTGTGGAGTCATTACAAGCATTTAATGATTTTTATTTCTCTTTGGGGGCAGGTGGGGGGATATCGATAGACAGCAGTTTGATGGTTCATCCAGCCTTGGTTATTAAAGCAATTAATAGTGAAGAAAATGACCGGCGGGGAAAGGCGACAGCGGAGCATCTCCATGCTGAATATACAGGACTTTGGGATACGACTCACACCGGATTGCTTGTTGGGCAAAGATATTTGGAGGTAGTAGATCGGATCATGTTATGGTTACAGGGGATGCATGACTAAGGACATAGAATAGATAAGAAAATATTACTATTGCTTCTCCTTATACATTGGAGTAAATTGATAAAATACGCTTAATTCTTTAGATTAAAGAAGCGGGGGAACCAAGTTTCCTGGGGTGAGTACACATGTAAAGTGTTAGGGTTAACTTTCAACCCGAATCCGTCAGCTAACTTCGTCAGCGTAGAAAGAAATGGATAGAAACATTCAATGGAACTATGTGATTTGAGGTTCTATTCCCTCGCTTCCTTTTTCTCTTCTAGAGAAAATAGGAGGAACTAGACATGCTGCTTATGAAAGTAACCAAAGAATGGAAGAATCTTCTTCCATGGAAGAGAGCCAACGATTCCGTACAGCGTCAACATGAGATACTTCATTTGAAACAGCGGTTGGAGACGTACGACATTCAATTTCCGAATTTGGCTTACCGGCCATCAGACGTCGAAACACAGACGTTAATGGAAATTAGCAAAACGGTTGCTCAAAACAATGAGCTGCTTAACCAATTGAGTTCAGAAAAGGAATTAGCGGTTGAACAATCGCTAGCCCATCGCGTCGGAACCACGCTCCAAATTTTACAGGAACACCTCACCTTTATCGTAACCATGGCGCATATTTTCAGTGGTCCGTATCCTTGCCTCAGAGCGTACATCAGCCATACCATTTAACGATCTTCAACAATAGAGAAGGAGCTTGCCTTGCGGCAGCTCCTTTTTCGTTTTTCTCATGAATAGATACGGCCAAAAAAACGCTTGATAAGCTCCGCAACTTGCTGGCTTTGCTCTTCCAGAACAAAATGGCCCCCGCATAAAAAGTGAGTTTCCACACACGTTAAAAGTTCACCGAAAGCAAGTGCCCCTTGCACCGTAAAAATAAAATCGTTTTTGCCCCAGGTTATGAGCGTAGGAGGTTGATAAGTTCGCAAGTACTGCTGCCAAACAGGGTATTGTTCGACGTTGGTCCGATAGTCGTAGCCCAATTCCAACTGGATTTGGCTATTGCCGGGTCGATCCAAAAATAACTGGTCCATTAGATAACCATCGGGACTAATCCGGTAGGGATGACACACGCCCGTAACATACTGCATTTTCGTAAAATGGAAGGTTGCAAGCTGAGCAAAGGCCGCTTCGGTTGCAGGATTTCTATCCTCCCAGAGGGCTTTGAAGAGATCGAACGGCTTCCCTAATCCGTTTTCACTAACTACGGCATTCTGAATGACGAATCCTAGAATACGGTGCGGATTCCGTACGGCCAGTCTGAACCCGATAGGACCTCCATACTCATGGGTGTACAATATATATTGAGAAATGCCGAGATTATCAATTAACTTTTCAATCAGAATGGATAGATTCTCAAAGGTGTAAGCAAATTCTTCTGTGGAAGGCATACTGCTATTTCCGTATCCAAGATAGTCAGGAGCAATGATATGAAAGTGGTCTGTGAGTTGAGGAATTAAATCCCTAAACATATGGGATGAGCTTGGAAAACCATGAAGAAGGATGATGGTTGGGTTGTATGGACTCCCGGCTTGGCGAAAAAATAACTCCCAACCGTCAATCTTCATTTTTTTATAATGAACCATAATTTCAACTTCCTCTCCGGCGAGCGCATACTATTCCCTAACAAAAATATGTGAATATGAGTTATTTAAGTACTTAGGAGCTAGAGGACGTGGTACAATTTAACTTAAGGAAAGCTAATTAGTTGTCATCTTCATTAAACTGGTATTCATCCACATGAAAGGGAGAGATCAGCCATGAAACAAGAACTGCTAAATGAGCCATCGCGAAATCAAGCTTCCAGCACGCCAATCATTACCGAACTAAAAGTAATTCCAGTTGCAGGGCATGATAGCATGCTCTTCAATCTTAGTGGAGCGCATGCTCCATTCTTTACACGTAACATCGTAATTCTCAAAGACAGTGCAGGTCATACGGGCGTAGGTGAAGTACCGGGCGGCGAGAATATTCGCAAAACGCTTGAAGACGCGAGCCCACTGGTTATCGGTCAATCGATCGGCCAATACAATAACATTCTTACGAAAGTTCGCAAGCAATTCGCTGATCGGGATCAAGGAGGACGCGGTTTGCAGACTTTTGATTTACGCATCACGATACACGCCGTTACGGCATTGGAAGCAGCACTACTTGATCTCTTAGGCAAATTTCTGGATGTTCCGGTTGCAGCACTGCTAGGAGAAGGGCAACAGCGCGATAAAGTAGAGATGTTAGGCTACTTGTTCTATGTTGGGGATCGGAATCGGACAAACCTTCCGTACCTGAGCGCAGAGGATGCTGCGAATGATTGGTTTCGACTGCGTCATGAGGAAGCGCTTACACCCGAAGCCGTCGTGAAACTTGCCGAAGCGGCGTATCAACGATATGGCTTTAATGATTTCAAGTTAAAAGGTGGCGTCCTACGCGGTGAGGAGGAGATTGAAGCGGTCACTGCGCTGGCGGAACGTTTCCCTCAAGCCAGAATTACCCTTGACCCTAACGGGGCATGGTCTTTAGCAGAGGCGATTCATCTGTGCCGTGATCAGCATCACGTATTGGCTTATGCGGAAGACCCATGCGGAGCAGAAAACGGTTATTCAGGCCGTGAAATCATGGCCGAGTTCCGGCGTGAGACAGGCCTCCCAACGGCAACGAACATGATTGCTACCGATTGGCGCCAGATGGGCCATACGATTCAGCTGCAATCTGTCGATATTCCGTTAGCCGACCCACATTTCTGGACGATGCAGGGCTCTGTTCGAGTAGCTCAGATGTGTCAGGAATGGGGGCTCACATGGGGATCTCATTCGAACAACCATTTTGATATCTCGCTTGCGATGTTTACCCATGTGGCAGCAGCAGCGCCGGGAAAAATAACGGCCATTGATACGCACTGGATTTGGCAGGATGGACAGCAGTTGACCAAGGAGCCGTTCCAGATTATTGGAGGCATGGTGGAGGTTCCGAACAAGCCGGGTCTGGGAGTAGAACTTGATATGGACGCCATTGAGAAGGCGCATCAGCTGTACAACCAAGAGGGCTTGGGAGCGCGTGATGATGCGCTGGCTATGCAGTTTTATATCCCTAATTGGAAATTTGATAACAAACGTCCTTGTCTTTTGAGATAGTTGATAAAAAGTAGCCGCTGTTTCCTGATTAGAGGAAACAGCGGCTACTTTTACATATATACAGGTCAAGTTTCATTTACTTTTTGCTGACAGCCGTGGGCTTCATCTTGTCATTGTAAGCGATGGCGTACCAAGGTTCTGACGCCGATTCAGCATTCACTTGAATGTCTATTTCCCATGGAGCCTCATAACTGACGCCAAGAAGCTGATTACCTTGGTAAATGGCGATAGCAAATGGAGGTTCACCCCGATCGTTCTCCAGCTTAGGATAAACAAGAACGGTTTGTTTGCCAGTAGGAAGAGATTGACCGGTAACAGGCGTATAGCGATAAGAGATGGGATCAACACCTGTTTCTACTTTGCTTATAAACCAATCGGATTGGATTAACCGTTGATAAAAGCCGTCCATGAATGGGTTTTCCCCGATATCATACACATAAGCTCCATTCGTCCGAATTGCTTGAGCTCGACTGAAGTTAAAATAGGTGATGGCTTTCACCTGCGGAAACAGTCGCGGCAGTAAACCGTACATGTACCCCAGCTGGCCTTCTGACCAACTCCAGTACGTTTGATTTGTAGGTAAATAGGTGTGAGCAATAGCGCCCTCTGAAATCATAATGGGCTTATGGCGATAACGCTCATAGAGAGGAGCGAAAGTATCGATTACGGTCCCTTTTAGCTGCTCTTTGTCTCCTGAATAGGGTGTGTTATACAAAGAGAAACCAACCCAATCTACATAAGAGTCACCTGGATAGTAGTCGTCAATCGTATTCGACGGTGAGAAATTAGGGGACCAAACCATCGCTACATTAGGCGCTTCTTCGGCCATGATGTCGTGAACAAGGCGGAATTTCTCAATATACTGCTGGGGAGTTCCATGCCATGGCACCCATGCGCCATTCATCTCCGAAGCATAACGTAAGAAAATAGGAATGCCGGAAGCCTTGGCTTCCCGGGCAAAACGGCGAACGTATTCGTCATCCAGCACGTCGTCCAAGCCAAAGCGCGGCTCCCAACCGATCTGGAGTGCGCCGCCGAGTTCTTTCACTCTTTCCGCAGTTCGCGCCGGGAAATAGGTATTCGTATCGGTCTGTACTTTTCGCCAACCGACATAAGCCAAATAAAGGGCGTGTTTTCGCCCGTACACGTCTTCAATTTTCGTAACATCGTAGCCGACTCTGCGATCTGCCCCTAACATCCCAATATAAGACCCTGATGCTGGCTCGTGTTTGGCAAGATGAGTGGATTCCGTTGTCATTGGAACGCGGAGATAAAGCTCCATTTCCGCTGAAGGACTTTGGATGCTGGACCAATCATAGGTTAGCGGCGATATGGAAGGAAGACCGGCTGAGTATGCTGTGATTCGATTTCGATAGGCAGCTGCGGCTTCCGAATAACCGGATTGAGCGGATTTCTTCTCTTGGTTCGTCCAATAGGTTAAAATATCCGGCTGTTTGGGCTTGGGAGTTGAGGAAGCAACGGTGGGATGCGTTAGTGCAACAGCAGGTTCTGATCGGCTTTGTTCGAGGTCATTTAATTCCGTATCAATGACAAAAAAAGTGACCGCGATGCAACTTGCCAAGCCGAGGGCTCCTAATGTCCAGACAACCTTTTTAAACATGGGATAAGTAAGTTCCTCTCGTAAGGAAGATATAGACATCTACGTAGATTCATCAGTACGTTAATTGTATGCCTAAACTTGAGAGACGGTCAATGGAACGATCAGTTCTGCTGCCGTTGTACGAATAATTCATAAGGTTTACCTATAAATGAGCTGTTCCAAAGGTTGCGAGAACCTGGGGGCAGCTTTTTTGCCTTTACAATTACTTATCTTGCTGCTAACACAGCAATAATATTTCTAAGTTAAATTAAGTGTGTGGGAACGGTCTCACATACAGAAATGAGGTCGCATCATGGAGCATACGATTAAGGAAATTGCCCTACGCGCCGGTGTATCCAAATCCACGGTGTCTCGCGTGATATCTGGCAAGGGCTATACCAGCTTGGAAGTACGCAATAAAGTGCTGCAGCTGATTGAAGAACTGCAATATAAGCCCAATGCCGTAGCTAGGGCAATGGTTTCACAAAGAACACATAACATTGGCGTTCTGATTTATCGCCGGCATCATCCGATTGCTTCCCATCCGTTTTATGGGAAAATTCTAGATGCTATTTTAATGACAGCGGCAAGCATGAATTATTCTGTTTTCGTTACGACGGATCATGAAATGTCGCTGCGTTCGGCCGATTTTATGATGGAAAAAAGGGTGGACGGGCTAATCCTGATTAGCCGTTTACAGCAGAATGTGATTGATTACATCGCAAACTTCGGGGTTCCCTATGTCATGGTCAATGGCTCCACGGATGTCGATGGTGTCATGCATATTGTGAATCAAGACGAGGAAGGCGGCCGAATGGTTGCTGAACATCTCGCAGATCAGGGGCATCGTCGCATCTTCGTAATTGCTGGACCACAAACACATCGCAGTCACAATTTGAGGCTGAAAGGCTTCAAAAATCATTTGAAAGAATTGGGGATTCCGCTCCCGTCAAGCTCGATCTTACAGGCATCGACGTCCACGTTTGGCGAAGGGTATGAGCTCATGCGTGCCCATTGGGAGCAGTTTCGCGCAGGCGGATATACATCGTTATTTGCTACCAACGACATGATCGCGCTTGGCGCTATGAAGTTTATGCTGGAACAGTCGGTACGTATTCCCGAACAAGTAGCGGTTGTCGGCTTCGATGATATTGACTTTGCCGCTATGTTTTCACCCTCTTTGACAACGATCAGGGTCAATACGGAAGAGATGGGGATTCAGGCTTTCAGTTTGCTAGACAAGTTAATCCGTCAGGAAGCCTACATTGAGCATCCCAAGCAATTAGTACCCAAACTCATTGTCCGTCAGTCGACTCAAACATTTTCTATTGAAAGGAGTGGTTAGTCCGCATGCGTTGGTATTTAAAAGCAATAGGCCCGCGTAAAATCGTAGAATTTCTCATCCTTGTTGTGTTCGTCATCTTTTTCTTGGGCCCACTGCTCAATCTCGCTATTCTGGCTTTTACCGGCAAATGGACCTATCCCGATATCTTGCCGCATGAGTGGTCACTGAAATGGTGGACGTTTGTGTTCCAGCAAGAAGATATTGCAAAATCAATTGGCTTGTCTTTTGTCATCGCAACAATCGTAACGGCACTTTCTATTGTGCTTTGCATTCCGGCAGCCTATGCGTTTGCACGCATACGATTTCCACTTAGCAAGTTTTTCTTGTTCTCGTTTCTTCTGACACATGCTTTTCCGAAAATGGGACTTTACGTTTCGATTGCTGTGCTTTTCTTCAAACTCGGACTGATGAACACATTAATAGGCGTTGTTTTAATCCATATGATTAACGTGCTCATGTTCATGACGTGGATTCCAACAGCTGCTTTCCGCAATGTGCATATGGCGCAAGAGGAATCGGCAAGGGATGTAGGGGCAAGCCCGTTCCGCGTGTTCCGCAGTATTACACTTCCTATGGCTATGCCGGGAATTATCGTAGCTTCTATCTTTACGTTCTTGAATTCACTGGATGAAGCTCAGGGCACATTCCTTGTGGGCATTCCAAACTATAAAACGATGCCGATTGTTATGTACTCGATTATCAGCGATTATCCGGCCTATGCGGGAGCTGTATTTTCCATCATTTTGACAGCACCAACGATTATTCTCTTGCTGGCTGCACAGCGCTTTGTGAGCGCAGATATTATGTCCAGCGGCTTCCAACTCAAATGACGACAGATTCATTCCTAAAATAGAAGGGGGCACACATGGACATTCAGCTTTCAGTTCAACAATTAACGAAACGCTATAAAACCGGAGAAGGCGTAACCGGAATTTCTCTAGATGTCCGTAAAGGGGAGTTAATTACATTGCTTGGCCCTTCAGGCTGCGGAAAAACAACCGTTCTTCGCAGCATCGGAGGCTTCCTGGATCCCGATTCCGGCGACATTCTCATTGAGGGTAAAAGTGTGCTTCAAGCGCCTCCTGAGAAACGTCCGACATCCATGGTTTTTCAAGGTTACAATCTATGGCCGCATATGACGGTGTATGACAACCTCGCATTCGGTCTTAAAATACGCAAGATCAAAAAGGCGGAAATCGATAAAGCCGTAAACGAAGTGCTGCAGTTGGTTCGCTTGCCTGGAGCCGAAAAGAAATATCCAGGGGAACTCTCCGGTGGTCAACAGCAGCGTATAGCGGTTGCAAGATCACTGCTTCTGAAGCCGGCTGTTCTATTGCTCGACGAGCCCTTCTCCGCACTGGATGCCAAGCTTCGCCACGAGATGAGGGAAGAGCTAAGGGAAATTCAGTCCAAAACAGGCCTTACGATGGTATTCGTCACTCATGATCAGGAAGAAGCTTTATCGATTTCGGATCGTATTGTCGTTATGAATCAAGGGAACATCGAGCAAATCGCTTCACCACAAGAAATTTATGATGAACCAAGTACGTTGTTCGTTTCTCAATTTATCGGCAAAATGAACTTTTTGAAAGGGGTGATCGCTGCCGAACGCGTTACCGTCGGGCATCTAAGTTTTCCAAATACAAAAAATCTGTCCGGGCATGTGCACCTTGCCGTTCGACCTGAAGATGTGATCATAGAAAGTGAAGAAGGACAAGGCCTTTCGGGTGTAATTAAACAAGTGATGGTGCTTGGGCATTATGCGGAAGTATCTATTGATTTACCTCAGTACGGAACAATCCGGGCGTTTCAACCAAGGGATTCTGTCAAGGATCTCCATACAGGACAACATGTAAAAGCAAACTTTGCCAAAATCATTGCATTTTCCGAAAAATAAACCCAAATCCAAGGAGGCAATACCATGTTACGCAAGAAATCCGCAATTACGTTAGTCACTTTAATGACCGCTACGGCCGCTTTCATCTCCGGTTGTGGTAATTCTGCGACAAATGCAGGTTCATCTGCTGCTCCAAGCAACGCTCCAGTTAAAGCAACGGCAGATACCAAAAAACCTGTTGAGTTTACCTTCTATTTTACGGGATCGCAAAATGTTAAAGATCTATGGGATACGTTAATCCCTATGTTCGAGAAACAAAATGCAGATGTGAAGGTAAAACCGGTTTACATTCCTTCAGGTACTGGCGCACAACCAACGTATGACCGTATTCTTGCTGCCAAACAAGCGAATAAAGGATCCGGCGATATCGATTTATACGAAGATGGCTTGTCTAATGTCACACGGGGACAAAAAGATGATCTGTGGGATTCCCTAGCAGCTGACAAAATTAAGAATCTGGCTGCTGTCGATGAAAAAACGTTAAAAGATATCTCCAATCTCGCAATTCCTTACCGTTCATCTGCCGTCGTATTGGCTTATAACAGCGATAAAGTAGCAACACCTCCAAAAACGTTGGATGAACTGTACGATTGGATCAAGAAAAATCCGTCCAAATTCGCTTATAACGATCCATCCACAGGTGGGGCTGGTAACTCTTTTGTAGCAACTGCTCTGTATAAATTCTTGCCGGAAGAAGCGATTCATAATTCCGATCCAAGCGTTGAAAAAGGTTGGGATCAAGGTTTTACTCTGCTCAAAGAACTAGGTAAATCCGTGTATGGCAAAGGGATTTATCCGAAGAAAAACCAAGGGACTCTTGATTTGTTGACAAATGGTGAAGTGGACATGATTCCAGCTTGGTCCGACATGGTACTTGAGCAAGTTGCGAAAGGCCAGCTTCCGAAATCAACGAAAATGACACAATTGACGCCAGGTTTTAACGGCGGACCAACATACTTAATGGTGCCTAAGCTGTCTGAGAAGAAAGATGCTGTCTACAAATTCTTGGATTTCGTTCTTTCACCTGAGGCACAAGGCGTAGTTGTCGATAAAATGCATGGCTTCCCAGGTATCAAGCTTTCTAACATGTCCAAAGAAATTCAAGACTCATTCAAAGGTGCTTCTGAAGGATTCCGCTCGTTCAATATCGGTGAACTGGATAAAGATATGACGAAGCGTTGGCAAAGTGAAGTTGCTGCACAATGAGTAAACAAATGAAAATGGGGATATTCGGATTACTTCTGGTTATCCCCTCTTTTTTATTACTTTTCGTCACTGTCGTCATTCCTATTATCATTTCCTTTAAGGAAAGCTTGACGAATAAATCGGGCGGCTATGATTTGTCCAATTACACGTATTTATTCACCGATAAGCTGATGCGCTCCAACATTATTTTTACCCTGGAAGTGACGGTTGTTTCCGTAATTCTCGTGCTGATTATCAGCTATGCTTTAGCTGCTTATATGAGATTCAATACAGGTACGATGGTAAAATGGATACGTAAATTGTATATGATTCCAATCTTTATCCCTTCTGTTATCGCGACCTATGGATTGATCCAATTGCTTGGCAATCATGGATGGGTTGCCCGCCTGTTGCTTCTGGTAAACGGTGGAGAGATGCCGCGTATTATTTTCGATATGAAAGGGATTATTATCGCGAATTTGTGGTTTAACATTCCTTTTACGACGATGCTGCTTGGTTCTGCTTTATCCGCAGTTCCTAATTCGATTATTGAAAGCGCGAAGGACGTAGGAGCACGTAAATTGCAAATCTTTGTCCGTTTCATTTTGCCGCTGACGTATAAAACATTGCTAGTGGCCGTTACTTTTGTGTTCATGGGTGTGATCGGTTCATTTACGGCTCCATTTCTCATTGGGCCCAATGCTCCGCAAATGCTAGGGGTGTCGATGGAGCAGGTTTTCGGTGTGTTCCAAGAGAAACAATTAGCTGCGGCGATTGCGTTCTTTACTTTCTTGCTTTGTTCGGTTATGGGGTACTTTTATATTCGTAGTATGATTACGGAGGAAAGTGCTAGGGCTAGATGATTTGAAGTAAATGAAGATAAAGTGGAGACAATAGCACATGGACGATCAGAATCTCATCGCCGGATTCAGAAATCTAAAACGTAGCACGAAATGGGTGCTGAAAAACCAAATAGAACTACAATTCAACAATTACCACTCCCAAGGTATGGTTCGAATCGGCGACTTCTTTTATATGTCATCGGTTGAACTTATCGAATGGCCAATCAGATATGACCAACCTAATCAAAGTTATGATCGTACACCTGGCAAGGGAGTTGGCCATTTATTTGTCTTCGATCGTCAAGGAAATCTTGTGAAGGAGACATCGTTTGGTGAGGGTGATATGTATCATCCTGGTGGTATTGATTTTGATGGTACCCATATTTGGGTGTCAGTCGCAGAATATCGGCCTCACAGCCAATCTATCGTTTACAAAATAGATCCTCTCACTTTAAAAGCAGAAGAATCATTCCGAGTTCAAGATCATATCGGAGGCTTGGTCCGTGAGGGGCAGAATGGTAAGTTAATCGGCAACAGCTGGGGATCACGCAAATTCTATGTATGGGACTCATGTGGGCGACAGCTGCTGGATAAAGAAAATACGAATCATTTTATCGACTATCAAGATGGACAATATGTAGGTGACGGAAAAATGATTGTGAGCGGCATCTCTGAGTTAGTCAATCCTTCTAGCAAATCCAAGCCTTACGAGTTGGGTGGATTAGCGCTAATAGATCTGTTTACGTTAGAAACCCTTCACGAAATACCTATTACTGAATTTTCCCCGCAAGGTCATGTAATTACCCGTAATCCAGTGTTCCTAGAGATTGCTGGTGAAACCATAAGGCTTTATGCTGTTCCGGACGATAATGACGGATCAATGTTGATTTATGAAGCAGCTATTTAAAACGATCAAAATGAAGAAGCGCTCATTAGAGTGCTTTTTTCATTCATCAATAGGATTCGCCATGTGGATGGCTCTTATTCAATGTACGAGCTGATATCTGAAATCTAGATATTCAGTATCACGATTCTATATTATGCAGGATGACTTCGATCATAGTATGATGAGTGGGCGGTTGAATATCCGAGAAAGAGAGGAGTTGAAACTCTATCTACTAAAAGGTAGAACGCGATGAGTAATCATAAAAATACCGCAGAGATTATTTTGGATACAGCCCAGTACATGGTGCAAGAAGTTGGATTTAACGGATTCAGCTATGCACATATTGCGGAAAAAGTAGGGATACGGACAGCCAGCATTCATTACCATTTTCCAAATAAAGAGGATTTAGGAGAAGCGCTTATCACTCGCTATCACAAACATTCGATGTCAGCAATTGCTCAAATCGATATCGAAACACAGAACAACTTAGAGAAATTGCGCAAATTCATCTTGATCTTCGATGGTCCAGTACAGGATTACTGTACATGTTTAAGTGTCATGCTTTCTACGGAACTGGCTACTTTATCAGCGAAAGTACGCGACAGGCTAGCACAGTTTTTCACTACAAACTTAACATGGCTAGAACGCGTATTGGATCAGGGGCGTCGGGAAGGGCATATTAACTTTGAAGGTGCCGCGGATGTACAAGCCCATAAATTTCTGGCTTCCCTTCAGGGAGCTCAGTTGCTTGCAAGAAGTTTTCGTGATAGAAGCAGGTTCGAAGTGATTGCCGAAGGCTTAATTGCCGGTTTAACGTAAAGAGATAAGCGATTGATTTTTTAAAGCCAATCTACCTTTTAATAGGTAAATGAAATGAATTGCAAAACTTTCCATTAGGAGGCGTAAAGAATGATATATGAGCTGCGGATTTATGATGTTAATCCTGGCAAGATGCAGGTTATTTTAGATAGATTCAGGGATCATGTTATTCAATTATTTAATAAACATCAGATGAAAATAACGCTTTTTTGGGAAGATTTCGATGAATCCAATAACCGGCTCTATTATATTGTTGAACATGCTTCCATGGAGGATCGTAACCTGAACTATGATAGATTCCGCAACGACCCGGAGTGGATTGAAGTAAAACGACTTTCAGAACTTGATGGACCGCTGGTTAAGAAACAGGAAAGTATCTTTATGAAAGATGTACCCTTTTTTGAAAACAAATAAAAAATCCAACTATTGAATAGGAGCAAATACAATGAAAATTTTAGTTATCGTAACTCACCCGAATATCGAAGCATCCAATTGGAACAAATCATGGGTCAATGAATTGCAAAAACATGACGATATCACGATTCATGAACTGCACAAAGAGTACCCGGACGAAAATATCGATGTCGCAAGAGAGCAGCAACTGGTTGAGGCACACGATCGAGTTATTTTCCAATACCCGCTATTTTGGTACAGCACACCGCCATTACTGAAAAAATGGTTTGATAATGTCTTGCTTTACAACTGGGCATACGGACCTGAAGCAACTAAAACAGTGGGTAAAGAATTCGGCTTTGCGATTTCGGCCTATGGTACGGAAGAGTCTTATCAAGCAACCGGCTCCAACCGTTTTACAATCGAACAAATTTTGACGCCAATGCAGGCGCTCACTCGCTTTATTAGTGGTACTTATCTGCCTCACTTTGTTCTAAACGACACTTCTGACGTAACAGATGAAAGATTAGCTCAAAGCAGTAAAGACTTCGTCAACCATATCAAAACTGTAAGACCAGCTGAGGTGTTGACAAAATGAGTGAATTGCTGATTGACGTGTATATGGATACTAGTTGCCCTTGGTGCCGTATGGGAACGACTAGTCTGTTAACCGCTCTAAAGCAATTGCCAGAAGATAAAAAGGCAACTGTCCGTTGGAATGCCTTTCAGATTAACCCAGGTATTCGTCCTGAGGGCGAAGATTATCGTCAAGTGATGATCGGCCGCTTAGGCGGAGTTCCTCAATTCGAAGCAAGGAAGCAGCAATATCACGAAAACGGGAATCGTTTCGGGCTTAAATATAATATGGATATCGTCCAATATACGCCTAATACAACATTATCACATCAGTTAATATCGATGGCGCCTGAGCACGTAAAAGTGCAATTGATTGAGAAAATATATACAGCTTATTTTGAAGAGGGCGTAAATATCGGCGATGTGGATGAACTTGTGAAAATAGGAACTTCAGTCGGCGTCGGTGAAGCCGCGGAGCTCAAAGAGCGCCTTCTTCAGGGTGAAGAGTTGGACAAAGTAGAACTGGGACAGCGTACCGCTCAAAAACTCGGTGTCAGAGGCGTACCATTTTTTGTGATTAATGAGGAATTCAGCTTGTCTGGGCTGCAATCACCGGCAGAGTTTGTGAAATTGTTTGAACAACTGTAAGTCGATTCAGTCAATCAACATCTAGAACATCATCATAAAGGAGAATAACCAATGACGGTACAAGGCAAAGTAGTAGTGATTACTGGCGGAAGCAGTGGTCTCGGAAGAGCGATGGCGATCGAGATGGTGAATCAGGGAGCGAAAGTCGTGATCAATGGACGCCGCGAAGAGGCATTGGCTGAGGTTGCGAAAGAAATAGATCCCACAGGAAAAAGCGTGCGGTTCGTCGCTGGTGATATCGCCGATCCCAAAGTGGCACAGCGCTTAATCGAAGAGGGGTTAACCCACTTCGGACGCATTGATACGCTAGTTAATAACGCCGGGATTTTCATGTCTAAACCATTTACGGAATATACCGAAGAAGATTTTGCAACGTATTTATCCACGAATGTGGTCGGTTTCTTCCACGTTACTCAACGTGCAGTGACGGAGATGCTGAAACAAGGTTCAGGACACATCGTGAATATTACGACAAGTCTGGTTGATCAGCCATCGGTAAAAGTGCCTTCTGTGCTTGCTTCATTGACGAAAGGCGGTCTGAAGTCAGCTACCAAATCTTTGGCAATTGAGTATGCAGCAAGTGGTATTCGCGTAAATGCCGTTTCGCCGGGTGTCATCAAAACACCAATGCACGCTGTTGAGACACATGAAGTTCTTGCCGGTTTACATCCAGTTGGACGCATGGGTGAGTCTAAAGACATCGTAGATGCTGTTTTATACCTGGATTCTGCGAACTTTGTTACTGGTGAAATCCTTTATGTTGATGGTGGGCAAAACGCGGGTACTATGTAAATCTAGCAAATTAGATCCATCTAATTTTATAGAAATGGGGAGAATTTCGATGCCAATCGTAAATATCCAAGTGACCCGTGAGGGCACAACGCCGGATCGTCAGTCCGTTACCGCAGAAGAGAAAGCCGCGATTATTAAAGGGGTTAGTGAAGTTCTGCTCAATGTGTTGAACAAACCATTAGAATCTACTTTTGTGGTTATTGAAGAAGTTGACACCGATAATTGGGGTTGGGGTGGACTGCCTGCCTTGGAATATCGAAAGAAGCTTGCTGAGAAGTTGAAGTAATCGGAGGTCGTATTACAGTGTCTGGTCATGCAATAAATACGCAACAAAGCCAAGTCGGCAAAGACTTTTGGTATTTAGGAACTTTGATGACGGTGAAAGCCGACGCGGTTTCTACCAACAATTCGTTTGGAATGGTAGAATACCTGGTACCGGTAGGCTTTGAGCCTCCTTATCATATTCATCATGAGGAAGACGAATCTTTTTACATTCTGGAGGGAGAGGTTGATTTCTTTCTAGATGGACAGAAGATCGAAGCTAAAGCTGGCGCATTTGTGTTCTTGCCGAAAGGTATTGCACACGGTTTGCGGGTCGTTGGCAGCAAACCTGCGCGCCTTCTGAACTTCTTCAGCCGTGCAGAATTTTTAGGAATGTTCCTGGAAATGGCTGAACCAGCTCTGAGGAAAGAGCTTCCTCCTCCTGCTCCAATTGATATTCCCAGACTTTTGGAGCTTTCTGAGAAGTATAATGCTGTTACGTTAGGCCCATTAGATCAATTTATTAAATAAAATATCATCTAGAAGGAAGACATCGCCGATAAATTAGGCGGTGTTTTTTCTTTACAATAAATCTAATCCTCTTTGACATCAGGTGAACAAATGAAAGCTAAGATGTAGAAGTACACCTGAGAGTTTGAAGGAGGATTATGAAGTGAATATCAACACCTACGCATGGGAAAATTTGATGTCTCATAATACGATGAAAAATGAACAAGTAATGAAACCTGAGAAAGTAAAAGTAGAAAACGAAACTAACTTTTTCACCAAATTGCTGCCTTTAAGCTTTATCCGTTAATGCAGTGAAACTCAACTATGTCGTTTACATAATCCCGGAGGATTAACTTCGGGATTTTTTGGTTTCTCCATTCGCTTATTCTTTGTGATACGCGCTCGCGGAGTAGGAGTTTTTATCGCATCGGCAGGTGTAGCATGTAGAATGACGAATAGATAACCAACATACTAAGTTAGGTGGTGTGAGATCATGAAAGTTCTTGTTACTGGTGCCGCGGGCAATGGCGGACAAGCCGTATGCAGAGCATTAGTTCTTGCAGGTTACACGGTTAGGATGGCAGACATTATGCCTCCACATGCAGACGATCTGAAGGAACTCGAGTTTGTAAGGTGCGACACAAGAAGCCCTGGGGATGTTCGGCTTGCGGTACAAGGCATGGATGCGGTTGTTCATCTGGCAGCCTGGCATAGCGCACATAAGCCGCCTGTAAGTGATGAAACGATTTTTGCTGTGAACGTGGATGGAACCTTTCATGTAATGGAAGCATGCAAGCAAGCTGGGATTCAAGCTATCGTCTATGCTTCTTCAATGGCCTATGGCTGGGGATCAATCTACGGAGTTAGTAAAGTTATTGGTGAAGATTTGTGTAAAACTTATCATGAAATGACAGGTGCCTCGATAGCGATGCTGCGTTACCATGAGTTTATTCCACGCCCCTATTTAGAGTTCGGTACTCGTTTGCTTCGCAATGGTGTGGATAGAAGGGATGTAGCTGAAGCTACAGTTGCTTCTGTTAAGGCCGTTTTGGAGAAGAAAGTGGGGCTTTTTCGCACAATAGTACATACGAATCATGGTATGCCTATGGATGTTATTCAAGACTTTAAGAAAAAGGGTCCTGCGTGGTGCGAGTCACAAGTTCCAGGCGCCATTCAATTACTGAACAAGTACGAGATCGAATTGCCGGAGCAAGTGGAACAACATGACCTATCTATGGCTGAAGAAATACTGGGTTGGAAACCTAGATATAACTTTCTTGAGTTTCTAAAAGACTTGAAAGCTCGCGATGAGAAGGGCATCGATGTAATTAATCTGCGGGTACCTTCTGAGATTCCAGCAATGTGATGCCGCCAGAAGACAGAAAAAGACCGGGACCTTATGCAGCAAGAGGTCCCGGTCTTTCATTTAACCGATCACAGTGTCAATAAACTTTTCTAACGAAGCAATATCCGTCAAGTTCTTATTACATTCTTGACCATTCATACATAAATAGTTACCGACCGCTTTATAATAATCAGGCGTAGTATGAGTCGGCCTTTTCTTGGAGATTGCCGTAAATAGAGCAAGTTCTTCATATCTATTACATAAAAAACAAAAGCCTTTCTTGTTAGTCGGAGTATATTTCCCTTCTACCCCAACGAATTGCCCATTCAGATGATAGACAATGAATAGTTTATTCGTCGCTATATCGACCCAACTAAGATAGGTGACGTATCGGTAGTCGATCGCTGACAAATCAGGCAGTTTAAGCTTTTTGTTCTTAGGGAATAGCTTTTGAATCTGCTTTGCGCTAATTGGCGGAAATTCCATCAAATGAGGCTCTAACGCCTTAAGATGTTTTTGAAAATCTTCCGCTGCTTTCAGCTTGAAGATGGTTTCCAGCATTTGTTTCTGGTTGTCTGTAGCGTCTGGAAATAGTTCAGAAATCTTCGATTCTGAGCTATATCGAACGGATTCCAATACTTTCGGATCTGCGTTCGTTTTCAGCGCTTGCTCCAGAATCCCAGCTTGTTTTTTAATAAAATTGAATTGATGGTTTCTAATGAATGGTTCACACATATGGAACAGCCCCTTATTTTAGAATCGTAAAATGAATAAGGTGCAAAGCCACATCGTGGAACCGATCTATGCTGAATTAGGCGATGTTTGTACTGCTCAATTCCCGCCCATGCAAAGTATCGCCTCCAAAACAGGCTTTGCATGAGGCTGTGCCAATCTGGCAATCGGTTATTGCCATCGATACCAACTCCTTATACTTGCGATAACATCTATTATAAAAGACTCACAACGGTATTTCAAAGGAAAGTCTATGTATAATTAATAATTACAAACAGGATGAAGGGGCTGCCGGCGTGCAGCTCCTTTCTTTTGAATATGGAGAAAACCCTTCGAATCTTAGTGAAATCAGGTTGATCCCACAAATTAATGGTTCATTTCCGATATTGATCAGTGGTATTCGAGATTTTGACGATGAGTTTAGGTTTTGATGATTTATTGTTTGTAAGGGTTTACATATGATGTGTGTATTGGCTTTCACGCTAGTCAGCATCCAAATTGATGCCTGAGAGTTTCATGATGATGAAGGGGTGATGTAAGTTTGAACAAAGTATTCAAAGTTTCTTGGAAGCGAAAGATCAGCTTGATGCTCGCGGCAACTTTAATTCTCACAAGTCTGCCCGCAGGTTTCTCCAAAGCCGATGCCACAGGTGAGACGACAGGGACACCTGGCGGTGTCGATGCCAACTTGCTGAAATTGTGGTTGAAAGCGGATCTGTCGAGCATGACGCTAAACGGAAATGGTGAAGTGACGAAATGGAAGGATAGCAGTCCGCAAGGGAACGATTTCATCAACGACGGGACAGTCGGGGACAAGAGCCCACGGACGAAACCAAAGTATGTGGCATCCAATCCCTCATTAAATTTCCAACCGTCGGTCCAATTCATACGTTCAGGAAACGGAAGTCTTCTATTGGATAAAGACGGGTTGTTTGCTCAGAATGAAACCGTTGCAGGAGCAAGTGCTTATTTGGTTACCGGCGGGATCACATTATCCAATCAGACCTCGCAAATTTTCTATGAAACTTTACAAGGCACAGGAAGGTTTGGAGCATATATCCCTTTCTTCTCAAGCACCCCACAAATCCTGTGGGATTCGGGTGCAGTCACATCCGGTAATCCACGGCTTACAACGGGTTATTCAGTTCCGCCTCTTTCGTACAACAGCTGGGGCTTTCAGTATGAATCGCGTCCATCCGTTTCAAATAACGTCTATCAAGCCATTTCATTAGATGGGCAAACGATTGCAACATCGTCTCAGGCTCGACTTGCGATGGTTGGGAACGGAAGCAACCCGATGTCCCTCGGTTCTGCTGTCACGGGGGGCTCTGGTTATGATGGACAAGTTGCCGAGATGATCGTTTTTGGCGATTCTCTAAACTCTATCCAGCATGATCAAGTGCAGACGTATATGGCCCTCAAGTTCGGGACGCCACTGAGAGGGAAGGATTATGTCTCGGCAGGCTTGTCGCATCAGGTTGTATGGCCCACAGCGGCCAATGCGGCTTTTGGCCATAACATCGCAGGGATTGTTCGAGACCAGCAAGGCGCATTGGCTCAAGAGACAAGCCGGAGCAGTGAAGGACCGGCGGCATCTCAGGTCGTCGTTAGTGCGAAAGGAGCTTTAGCGGATAAGCAGTATCTTCTCTGGGGAGATAACGGAAGTACCGCACCGTCGGTTCCTTACGGTACGGGCTTCAAGCAGTCGGCGCGGACGTGGAAAGTCCAGAATACCGGCAATGTCGGGACGGTGCAAGTTGCTTTCCCGGAAGCAATGCTCCCGTTAGGCGGATTGCTGTTAACGAGTACAAGCGGTGATTTTAATGACGCGGTACCGCATCCTTTGACTCCGGTGGAATTGCACGGTGGAGTCTACTATGCGATGGATGCGGAGTTGACAGATGGATCCTTTTTCACCTTTGCCGAGAAAATGCCGGAAATCCAGCTCTCTAGCCTGGATGTATGGGCAGGCAGTCAAAAGTTAGGGATGAACCCACCATTTTCACCATCGAAGATGGGCGGGTATGAGGTCATTGTTCCACAGGTTGCAAGTCCTGTTCGGTTTGAGATGCAAGCTGGCGCAGGTGTTTCGACGACGGTGACTCTGACGAATAACAATGGCACGAATCAGACGGTGAGTGACTTAGCCAATGTGCCGCTAGCACCCGGCGTGAATAAAATCAATATTCGTTTATCAAATGGAGATGCAACGAATACCTATACGCTCCAGGTATATAGGCTATCGGCCAAAGGAACGAACGGTCAAATACCGTTGAACGCAAGCACGGTTACCGCCAGTTCCTATCAGCCGAATACAACGAATATTCCCGCGAATGTGGTGGACGGGATATGGGATAATGATGTACGCTGGTCCGCTTCAGGTCAAGGGGAGTGGCTGCAGTTCGATTTAGGGCAACCCGAGAAGGTCACCTATTTGAATATTGCTTTCTTGAACGCGCTCGACCGTCAAACTCATTTTGAGATTATAGGTTCAAATCAAGCGGATTTCCAGAATCCGACCGTCTTGCTTCCCAAGCGGTCAAGCCGCGTTCTTCAGGTCGGGGATGACATCATTCAGCCTTATGTGCTGAGTAATCCGGCATCCGTCAGGTATTTGCGGCTGGTCGGATATGGCAATACAGCTTCGGGAAGCTCAGGCAATTGGAACAGCATAACGGAAGTCGAGCTTTACACAGGTACTGCGCCTGATGTAGAAGAGCCTACTGTGCCAAGTGGGCCGCCGCAGGCAGGTGATAAGCCGGTGGAACCGCTGCCTCCTGTTCAAGTGGTGAAAGTCAGCACTTCGGAAGGCTTGCAGGCTGCGCTGGATCAGGCTGCGAAAGGCATGACGATTGAATTGCAAAACGGTACTTATCAACAAATGGGTCCGTTCGTCGTGAAGGATAAAAAAGGGACTGCTGCGCTTCCGATCCGAATTGTTGCTGCGGAGCAGGGCAAGGCTGTTATAGCCGGTGACAGCTACATGCATATCGAAAACTCCGAATACGTCGAAGTTGAGGGGCTCACCTTTCACTCGGGCGGCGGATCGGAGCATGGGGAGGATACACTGAAGAGCAGAGCAGTTCCGGATGAAAGAATCGCCAGTATGAGTGGCGTGCATCCAGGGGTGCAGCTTTTCGATTCCAGCAATATTTCAATATTGCGAAATACATTTGCTTTAGATGAAACAGGTCAGAAATACCGTTTTACGAAGGCTGAAAATAATGTCAACAAACCAATCTGGTGTGTCATCGGTGTGGAAAATAGCTGCCGTTACGGCGATAGTTATGATCCTAATGGAACCGTATATACAGGTGAAACATCGCATTCGCCGAACTCGGCGCTACTCACAGACAGCGGGACTGACCGGCATTATATTCGGGTTGAGGGGACGAGCAGCCATAACCGTATCGCATATAATGACATCGGACCGAAGACAGGCTTTGGAGCCGTGATTACGTATGACGGCAAGGACGCGGTTTCGCAGTATGATGTGATTGAATACAATCACTTTCATGATATCGGTCCGCGAGTGAGCAATGGTTTGGAAGCGATCCGTCTAGGACTTTCCGGATTATCTTTGGCCCCCGGGCATGTTACGGTTCAATACAATTTGTTCGACGGATTAAACGGGGAAGACGAAATCGTCTCGGTGAAAAGCAGTGACAACACAATCCGCTATAACACCGTCCTCAATTCTTATGGAGGAATGGTTGCCCGTCACGGCCATCGCAACAGCTTTTATGGCAACTTCATCATCGCGGATGGCAAGAAAGCAGGTACTAGCGGATTCCGCATTTATGGTAATGACCACAAAATTTATAATAATTACATGGAAGGGCTTACGGATGATGCCGTTCAGCTGGATGGCGGAACGGAAGATGCAGGGCCGGACGGAGGTACAAATCCGATTATCCGTTGGGGCACGGGTGCGAACGACTTTGCAGAGCTTAGGAGCCTTACGCCGGATAGACAGCAGGAGCTGCTGCGCGGGCATTGGAGACAATACAATGTACAAATTTATAACAATTCCTTCGTAAATTTAAGCAATAAAGCATCGGCGGTAAAAATTACGCAGCGCACGTTCCAGCCGACGGGAACACAAATTTATAACAATTTGATTTTCAGTAACGCAGGGACTATTTTCAATGAGTCAAAAGATATCACAGATGCAGGCCGGCCAACCTATGTCGGCAATATGGCCGATGGGACTGCTGGCGTGGCTGCGAATGCAACGGTTGTAAGCGCAACGTACAAAGGAGATCTGAAGCTAATTCGTAGCAGCGACGGATTAATACGTATATCGCCGCAAAGTCCTGCGATTGATGCGGCAAAAGGTCCGTATATCGCGTCAGACGATATGGACGGTCAAAGACGGATACATACCGCTGATGTGGGTAGTGATGAGTACGAACCGGCGAGCGATTTGACACTTCGGCCGCTTACGGCTGCCGATGTCGGGCCTGCGGCTGGACGGAATCTGCCAGTGGAAGAAGGGACACCAGATTTGAGCAGCTTGCAGATGAACTCGAATCTAACCTTTGCGCCTGCCTTCCGACCGGAAGTCACTTTTTACACGGTCATGCTCCCAACGGGAATTAGCAGCTTGAAAGTGACACCAACATCGGCAAGTCAAGCGGCTGAAATTCAAGTAAGTGTTGACGGCACTGTGCGGCAAACCGTTCGCAGCGGCAGCGAAAGCGAACCGCTTGCCATTGCCGGGGCCGGCAGTGTTGTTCTAATCGATGTGTCGTTGCCTACCGGTACTCATAAAACGTATAGCATCATGGTGCAGCGACCAGCTAGCAGCAGTTCCTCTTCGAGGGACTCCTCATCCGGCAACAGCTCAACACCTGCGCCTACGCCAGCGCCAGTGCCGAATCCAGTGCCTGAACCGGCCAACCCGCTGCCTGTAATTCCTTCGCCAACTGCGCCGTCGCAGGAATCTTTCGCAGATGTGTCGAAACATTGGGCATCGGATGAAATCTCTCGCGCTGCGGCCAAAGGCATCGTGAACGGTTACGCGGACGGAAGCTTTAAGCCTGACGAGCCGATGACAAGATTACAATTCGCTGCTATGCTGGTGCGAGCTTTAAGTTTGAAGTCAGAACCGTCGAAACGGACATTCACCGATCAAGCGGATATTCCAGCATGGGCGGAGGGAGAACTGGGTGCAGCGCTGGCAGCAGGAATTTTGCAGGGATATGAAGACCAGTCTTTACGTCCCAATGCATCCATTAATCGGACAGAAATGGTTGTTATGCTTGTAAGAGCCTACTCGCCAAAAGAGGACGGGGCACTTTCAACCAAATTTAGCGACAGTTCTCTGATTCCAGCTTGGGCATTGCCGGCGGTTTCGCAAGCGGTTTCCTTAGGGCTAATAAACGGTAGGGAGAATCAAACTTTCGAGCCGTTTGTAACCGCTACAAGGGCGGAAGCCGTAACAGTCGTCATGCGTATGTTGGATCGGCAGTAGTCTAGCAGTTTCTGCAATAAACGCCACATGGTATGCAGCAGATTTGGCCTCCCGGAATTCCGGGGCTGATCTGCTGCATTTAGTGCTTTATATATTCGAATAAAAAGGAGCTAGGGAGCATGAAGGGTATTTACCAAGTAAACAAAGAGAACTGGGGTCAATATTTGGATTTGGAGACGATCCTTCAGGGGGCTGAAGCTGCACTAGCTTCTCCAAGCATACATATCACAGAAGCGAGAGCTCTGCAAAGCCCCGGAAGTGCGCACGATTATTATTCAAATGGAGATTACTGGTGGCCCAATCCCAATACGCCGGATGGGCTGCCTTATGTTCGTCGTGACGGTGAAAGCAATCCGGATAATTTCCATGAACATCGAAATTTGCTTAGACGCATGCGCTCCTTGGTCGCCTGTTTGACTTCCGCTTACCGTATAACGGGGGAGCAGCCATATGCAGCGAAAGCCGTACAGCTGTTAAACGCATTTTTTATAGACAAGAACACTCGAATGAATCCGCACTTGCTTTATGCACAAGCGATTCCTGGTGTTTGCAACGGACGAGGGATCGGGGTCATCGATACGCTGCATCTGATTGATGTGGCGGCAGCTGTACACGTGCTGAATGGTGAAGATATCTCCTTGCCGGATAAACAGGTTTTGCAAGAGGTCACTAACTGGTTCGCACAATATCTGCAATGGATGAACGAGCACCCACAAGGGGTGGAAGAACGAAATGAGCCCAACAACCACGGGATTTGCTGGTTTGTACAGGCAGCAGCTTTCGCAAAGTTAACGGGTCATTCTGGTATGCTGGATTATTGCAGAGAAGCATACAAGAGTAGATTGCTCGCGGAGCAGATGGATCTCGATGGCAGTTTTCCAAGAGAATTGTCTCGTACGAAGCCTTATGCGTATTCTTTGTTCACGTTGGATAATTTTGTCACGCTCACGCATATCCTCGCCACACCGGAAGATAACCTATGGGAATTCCAACTTCCTGATGGGCGAGGCGTACAGAAGGGAATCCATTTTCTACTGCCGTATTTGGAAAATAAACGATTGTGGCCTTACGGAGCTGATGTTGAATATGATAAGGATTGGCCGGTAGCTATGTCTTTCTTCCTATTTACCGGGCTTGCGAATGGTTCTGAAAGGCTGCTTGCTTTATGGAGAACGCTCGACCAAAACCCACAGCAGGCCGAAGTCAGACGAAATATAGCGATCCGGCAACCGCTGCTTTGGCTATGAGTTGTTAGATCGACAAGACGGTTCCACAGATTTTCGTTATAATAAATGAAAGCAGTTACATCATGGCGATAAGGGGTTAGGACTAATGAAGTTTAATCGGATCCGGTTCAATAAACGCAGTGTCATCGTTACTTGGCTTACCTCTTATATTTCGGTTCTTCTCGTTCCGATTATTATTAGCGGAATTTTATATGCGGCTTCCTGGCATGTGGTTGAATCGGAGGTGAATCGCGCCAACAATAACGCACTGAAGCAGATGGAATTGGCAATCGACAACAGCCTGGGCGGTATCGAGCGATTGAGTTTGGAAATTTCGCTGAATAAACAGGTGAACGCTTTTATCAATACATCTCAGCCGCTTACGGATAACGATTATTACGATTTAGTCACCATATCCAATGATTTGCGGGTCTACCAGACAGCCAATGAGTTTATTGAACAAATTTATCTGTATTACAAAAATAGCGACACAGTGATATCCACGCGCAATCGGACAGATAGCCGCCAACTGTTTCAAATGTTGGATGGACAGACCCTTAAAGGCTATGAGGCGTGGAAGACATATTTGGATCAACGCTACATTCAGGAATATACCCCGGTTACGATAACGGAGGATGATAATGCCTATAAAGCCGTTTTGTTTGCCAAATCCGTTACGTTGGCGAATCGGGATCAGCCCGGAGCTGTGCTCCTGTTTGTCATGAAAGATTCCAAGCTGCTGGCCAATATCCCGCCGTCCGAAGCAACATCGGTAGCGGTACTAGATAAAGAGAATCGATTAGTTGCTTCAAGCGGTCTTGAGCAAACCCCTGATTTTCTCACCTACGATAAATTCACAGGGGAAAATGGACTTTTTTACGGGGATGTAGCGGCTAAACAAGTGGCTGTATCGTATACAACCTCGGCTAGGACAGGATGGAAATACATGTCGATGATTCCTGCCGAGCGCTTTGACGATAAGATGAAGTATATGAAAAGCTTGGTCTATGCAAGCATAATTCTTAGTCTTCTTCTGGGAGGGCTGGTTACGTTCTTGTTCCTGCGCAAAAATTACAATCCGATTCATCACCTCATTCGAAGTTTCTCGATGAAAGCAGGGATTTCGTTTGCGGAGGGGACGAACGAATACGGCTTTTTGCAAGATGCGCTCAATAATACGTTTGCCGAAAAAGAGCAGGTGGACCGCCGGTTGCACCAACATCGTGACGCCATTCGCTCCCATTTCTTGCAGGGGCTGCTGAAGGGTAACCTGGAACAGGATATCCCCGTACATGAATCGCTTTCCGCTCATGATATCCGGCTGGATTCTCCGCATTTTGCGGTGATATTGTTCCACATCGATCATTTTGGCAAATTTCAGGAAGATGTGGCCATTGATCCGCAGAAAATAAAATTGATGCAATTCATTCTAATGAATGTCGTGGAAGAAGTGATTGGCCTTCAGAACCGGGGCTTCACGACGGAAATTGAGGATATGCAAGCCTGTATTTTTAATTTTGGCTCCGAAGAGCCGGATACGGATGAGCTGAGCCGAGTTGCTGATTCGGTGAAATTATTCCTGCATGATCATTTTCATGTGCATTTGACAGTGTCGATTAGCGCTATTCATGAGGAATTGTTTGGTATTGCCGAAGCGTATCAAGAAGCTTTGTCAGCGATGGCTTATCGACTTGTCAAAGGTAGCGGAGCGATCATTCGTTACGACGAATTACCAAGCTCCGAGGCTGTTCGGCAGGCCGGAACTTATTATTATCCGCTGCACGTGGAGCAGCAATTGATTAATTTTATCAAGACTGGCGATTATGAAAAGTCGAGCTCGATCATTGATCAAATTATTGAAACAAATGTGTCCAATTCCGTTTTATCGGTGCCGCTGGGCAAATGTCTGATGTTCGATCTAGCGAGCACGATGCTGAAAACAATGAATGAAATCGGTTCCCAAGGGAATAAAAAGTCCTTCATGGAACAATTCAACCCTGTGGAACGATTATCCGAATGTGAAACCATAAAAGAAATGAAAAGAGAAATTCTTTCGATTCTCGAACAGGTCTGTGAGTCCATTCAAGCCGATCGTAAGCAGGAGTATAGTCCGCTTGGTGATCTGGTTAGCGCTTATGTGAAGGCTAATTACGCCGAAGAAAATTTGAACATTTCAATGATTGGAGAGAAATTTGGCATCACGCCTTCTTATCTATCCAAACAATTTAAAGCTCAAACCGGTGATGCTCTTCTTGATTTCATAAGCCGTACACGTTTGGAAGAGGCCAAAAAGCTGCTAACCGAACAGCCGTTATCGATTATGGAAATTGCGCGAAAGGTCGGATATAACGATATCAATACGTTTAACCGGACGTTTAAGAAATTCGAGGGCATCACACCAGGGAAATACAAAGAACTGAAACCATTGTGATCTGTTTTATGGAAGTCGTACAAGCTTGCTTGGGCGGCTTTTCATTTTTTGCATAACGATTTGGGATTCTGATGATTGCCTTTTACGGATTTTAAAGGGGGATTTGCAGTTTTGACGATATTCAAAAAGGCGGTCTACCCTCCATACTTAAGCCATGGTGCTGCAAGACGAGATGCACTATATGATACGAGGGGGATTACCTATGAGGAAACATTCCAAAAGAAATTCAATTAGCATCGCGCTAAGCGTTGTAGTAGCTTCGAGCATGTTCGTCGCCTGTTCCAAAGTGAATACGGGGGCGCCAAGTGAAACAGGAACGGCGAAAACGACGGCAACACCTTCAGCCGCAGCAGGCCAATATCCGATCAGCACACAAGATACTTTAACTTCTTGGGAACAGATCGACACGAATCTGGCGTCATTCGTCCCTAACTTGGCTGAATCGCCATTCGGTAAACGCTTAGAGAGCGAAACTGGTGTTAAGGTGAAGTATACGCACCCGGCAGACGGCCAATCGAAGGACCAATTCAACCTGTTGATCGCTTCGAATAATTTACCGGATGTCATTGAATACAATTGGGGCGGCGGTGGAGCAGCAGCATATCCGGGCGGACCGGAGAAGGCCATTACGGACAAGGTCATTTTACCTCTAAACGATTTGATCGATAAAAATGCTCCTAACTTAAAGAAATTGCTTCAGCAGGATAAAGAGCTGGATAAAATGATCAAGACTGACAATGGTACCTATTACGCATTCCCAATGATTCGGCCAGACAACGGATTGGTATTCAGGGGACCGATGATCCGCAAAGACTGGTTGGATGAGTTGAACCTTCAAGTGCCTACGACAATCGACGAGTGGTATACGGTGCTCAAGGCGTTCAAGGAGAAAAAAGGGGCAACCGCACCATTTTCAGCGCAGTACAGCAATGAATTGAATATTCAAGACGCCTTTATCGGTGCTTACAAAACAGCAAATCGCTTCTATATCGACGATCAGGGCAAAGTGAAATACGGTCCTATAGATCCTCAATTCAAGGATGCACTGGCTTTGCTGCACAAATGGTATGCTGAAGGTTTGCTGGATAAAGACTTTGCGCTTAACACGGACTCCAAGTCGCTGGATACCAAATTGATGAGTGATGCTTCTGGTGCAACGGTCGGCTTATTGAGCGGAGGTATGGGCAGATGGATGGATACCGGTAAGAAGAAAAATCCGAAATTCCAACTCGTTGCCGCTCCATATCCTACGTTGAATAAAGGTGAGCGCGCTTTCATCGGCCAACGTGACTTCAAATATAACCCTGCTGCAAGCAAGGCGGTTTCCGGGGATTCCAAACATGCGGAACTGGCCGTCAAATGGATGGATTACGCCTATAGCCCAAAAGGCAGCATGCTCTTCAACTTCGGGATTGAGGGCGAAAGCTACACGATGGATAATGGCGTTCCTAAGTTTTCTGAAAAAATCACGAAAGATCCGAAATATAATTTGCAACAAATGGTTACCCAATACACGAAACCGAACGGTCCATTCCTGGGCGATAGCCGGAAAAGTTTCAATACGTTCAAAGAACAAGATGAAGCGATCAAAATTTGGGAACAAACGGACGCTGTCAAGCACGTGATGCCGCTCTTTTTAACACCGACAGCCGAGGAAAGTAAGGAACTCGCCAAATTAAACACGGCGATTACGAGTTACAAAGAAGAGATGTTCGTCAAATTTGTAATGGGCAAAGAACCGATCGACAAATTCGATGATTATGTGAAGCGGATCAAAGAAATGGGAATCGACAAGGTCACCCAAATCTATCAAGGCGCTCTGGATCGATACAATAAGAGATAAATAGTCCACGGCAATGCTGGCGGAGGATGGGATGTTGCGTTCCGGCCTTCCGCCTAACAACGCCAAGGATGGAGAGGGTGATGCTATGAACACCATGATTTCCAAAACCAAGCCGATGACAACCCTTGAGGAAAAAAGGAAATTGAACTTCGGCATTTTACTGGATATTCGTAAAAACAAACTGCTCTATGTGATGCTGCTTCCTGTTCTGATTTACTATGTTGTGTTCCACTACGCGCCCATGTATGGGGCTATGATCGCATTCAAGGATTTCTCCCCGCGACTTGGCATTTGGGGCAGTGATTGGGTCGGATTCGAGCATTTTCGCGAATTTTTTACGGGTCCTTACTTTTGGAGAACGATCAAGAATACGGTTCTAATCAGTTTCTATCAGTTGCTATTCGGATTCCCGGCTCCGATTGTCTTAGCACTTTTGCTGAATGAATTAAAGCATGCTTTGTTTAAAAGAACTGTGCAAACGATAACGTACATGCCTCATTTTATTTCATTGATTGTCATTTGCGGGATTCTCAAGGATTTCACTTCCAGTGAAGGGGTTATCAACGATATTGTCGCTTTTTTCGGCGGAGAGCGCGTGACCTTCTTGCTTGAACCCAGCTTATTCCGCACGGTGTATGTATCGTCAGGTATCTGGCAAAATATCGGCTGGGGGACGATCATTTTCTTAGCCGCTTTAACCGGGATCGACCAAGAGCAATACGAAGCAGCCAAAATCGACGGTGCAGGACGATGGAAGCAAATGACACACGTCACCTTGCCGGGACTTATGCCAACGATCATTATTCTGCTAATCCTCGATATCGGCCGTATGATGAATGTCGGGTTTGAGAAAATCATTTTGCTGTATAACCCGGGTACTTATGAGACAGCTGACGTGATTTCCTCCTATGTCTATCGCGTTGGTCTGCAAGATTTCAATTACAGCTTCAGTTCAGCGGTGGGCTTGTTTAACTCGGTCATCAACTTTGTCCTGCTCATTTCATCCAACTGGTTAAGCCGCAAATTTAACGATACGAGCTTGTGGTAAAAAGGAGAGAGAGATCATCATGCTGAACAAAGCGAGCTTCTCTGAGAAATGCTTTGATTATATCAATACGGTATTGCTTTTCTTGTTGATGGTCCTTACCGTATATCCGCTGCTTTATGTGGCGTTTGCTTCCGTCAGTGACGCCGGAAGCCTGATGGGGCACAAAGGCATTTTATGGCGTCCCATTGGTTTCTCGCTTGATGCCTATACGAATGTCTTCCGCAATCCGATGATCTTAAAAGGTTATGGAAACACCTTGTTTGTCGTACTGATGGGCTTGGCGCTTAATATTACTCTGACTTCATTCGGAGCTTACGCTCTTTCGCGCAAAAGCTTGCAATACCGCAAGCCGCTTATGTTGTTTATCATCTTTACCATGTTCTTTAGCGGAGGGTTGATCCCGCTCTACTTGACGGTCAAGGGAGTTGGGCTCGTTGATTCCCTATGGGCACTTATCGTTCCGCAGGCTATTAATACGTTCAACTTGATTCTGATGAAGACCGCATTCGAAGCCATTCCCGATGCATTGGAGGAGTCGGCCAAAATGGACGGAGCGAACGATTTCGTCATTTTATTCCGAATCGTACTGCCGCTTTCGATGCCCGTGATCGCCGTGATGCTGCTGTATTACGGTGTGAGCCATTGGAACTCCTGGTTCAATGCGATGATTTTTCTGCAGGAGCGTTCGCTCTATCCGCTGCAATTAGTGCTAAGGGAGATTCTGCTGCAAGGGGAAGCCAATGCGAACACAGGCGCTTCAGATGGGGATGCGGCTATGCTTGCCGCTACGTTAAAGTATGCGACAATTATTGTTGCTACGGTTCCGATTTTGTTCGTTTATCCATTTTTGCAGAAATATTTCGTCAAAGGTGCGCTTATTGGTGCCATCAAGGGATAAAGGAGGAGACTTGGCGTGAAAGAAAGCAACAGTTCGGCGATTCATATGGAGGTAGATTGGGAGCGTTTCATGACAGCCAACGATATGGAATGGGTAGTAAAGCCGGTTAGCTGGGATGAAGGGGCATTCCTGGGTAACGGTTTACTGGGTACGATGGTTTATGGCGAGGAGCATGCCAGCAAACGGCATGTTCTCCGCATGGTTACCGGCCGCACGGATGTGACGGCGAATCGGGTAGACAAACCTGGATTTCCTCCTCGCGTTCCTCTCGGCGAGCTGGATCTGGAATTGGCAGGAAGAATCTATCATCCGACACATATGCGGGTTAGCTTGTGGAATGCTGAATTGCAGGCGACACTGACGACAACGAGCGGAGAGGTCAAGCTTCGCTCGCTTGTACATAGTCTCTATCCAGTAATAGCTGTAGAGATTGAGACAACTCCCGGAGAAAGCGCTGCCCGATGTGCCTGGTATGCCTATCCGGAAGTTGATCCCGTACTCAAAAATGCAGACGGTGTGAATTTAAATCAATATATACCTGCGACAGAAGTGGAACACTCGGAATTAGCGGACGGCATACATGTCTGCACCCAACGCTATTCGGGTGAGGATGGCTGCGTGACCGCTTGGAAGGATGTGCAGATTTCTCCGAATCGCCGTATCTGCTGGCTTTCCATTGCCAATGGGCACAATGAATCGGCGATTGCTGAAGCTGTAGAGGCTGTAGCGCAGGCATCGGCTGCCGATTTTGAAGAATGGGTGCAAGCCCACCGTGATTGGTGGCATCAGTATTATCGCCAAAGCTTTGTTTCATTGCCGGATGGCCGTCTTGAAAGCTTTTATTGGATTCAAATGTACAAATTGGCATCGGCAACCAGACCGGATCAGCCATTGATTGATAATCAAGGACCATGGCTCACATCCACACCATGGCCAGGTGTCTGGTTCAATATGAACGTACAGATGAGTTACTCGCCGGTATATACAGCTAATCGTTTGCAAATGGGAGAGTCGCTGATTCGTACCTTAACTGACAACTGGGATAATTTGATTCTAAATGTACCGGAAGATTGCCGGCATGATTCGGCTGGATTAGGGCGCAGTTGCAGCTTTGATTTGAAGGCCCCAGTCGAGGATGAGGTCGGAAACTTGACCTGGATTTGTCATAGTATTTGGCGGCATTACCGATATGCCATGGACGAAAAGCTGCTGGGAGAAGTCTTATTCCCGATCTTAAAACGCAGCGTGAACTATTATCGGCATTTGTTAGAGGAGGGGAAGGACGGTTTCCTTCATTTGCCTCCGACGATTTCACCGGAATACGGCTCGTTCATGCGCACCACCGTGCGGGATTGCCATTATGATCTCTCCTTGCTTCGCTGGGGCTGCGAAACATTGCTTCATATTAATCAAAAGCTGGCGATAAAGGATCCATTGATCCAGGTTTGGGAAGGCATCCTGGCGAAGCTGGTTCCGCTACCCGTCGATGAGACAGGGTATATGGTTGGGAAAGATATGCCGCTTGCTTACGGGCATCGTCATTTCAGTCACTTGCTGGCGATTTTTCCGCTGCATCTCATCGGAGGAGAGACGGGAGAGGAGCACGAATTAATCGCAACTTCTTTGCGCCATTGGCTGGGCAAAGAAGGCGATCTGCGGGGATTCAGCATGACGGGGGCAGCTTCAATTGCCGCTGTTCTTGGTTGGGGGGATGAGGCATTGCGATTGCTGCAATCGCTTCTGCTGATCATCAAGCCGAATACGATGTACAAGGAAGCGGGACCGGTGATCGAAACACCGCTGGCCGGTGCCGAGTCGATACACGATATGCTGCTTCAGAGCTGGGGCGGCAAGCTGCGTGTGCTTCCGGCGGTGCCGGAAGCTTGGAGGGAGTTGGCGTTCCACGATTTGCGAGCGGAAGGAGCTTTCCTCGTCAGCGCTGTGCGCAAAGAGGGTGCCACCCAGTGGATCCGAGTAAAAAGTTTGGCAGGAGAACTCTGTTTGGTTAAGACGGGGTGGAAGGGGCTTGTGCGTTGGAACATTATTGGGAATGACAATACTGTTCGAGTGTCTGGTGAATCGTTCATCGATGATGAAATATCGCTGGATTTGCATGCAGGTGAGGAGGTTATTCTTTTCGTTGGCAAAGCAGTACCCGATCTGCGTGTGCAGCCTGTCCAAGGAAATGACAAGGTATCGTGTTATTTTGGGGGACATAAGCCGTGGAGGCTTTATGGATTTCCCTCTGGCCGATTGTGACCGAGCGTTACCATCCGTTAACCGTAGAGGAGGTAGGCCCTTTAGCTCCGTGATATGAGCTAGCTGCTCCTGCTCAACTTCCTCAACCCATGGAGGTGGATGGTTTGTAACGGACCCACAAGCCGTTATTCTGCTTATTTGGCTAAATTTAAGAAGCTAACGGACTAAGGTGCCGTTATCTATTGAATTTGATGTTGATTTAGGGAACTTCTCGGCGATTAGCGGCGTGTGGGTCCGTTAGCTGCAATTCCTGTGCCAAAAGCAGCGAATAGGGTCATTACAGTCCGTTAGCGCAAAAAATCCCGGCGAGATCTTCCTCGCCGGGATTTTTTTTAGTAGCTTGCTTGTAACATTCTAGAAGCGATCAAAACTCGTGAATTCTCCCACTGGTTTGCGATAGCCACGCGGTCTGCGTTTCTCTAAATCTTCTTTCCCTATTGTGAGGAGCAGGGCGGGGACATAATTGTCCGGTATATGCAGGATTTGACGCATCATTTCCGCGTCAAAACCGATCATCGGGCAAGTATCCCAGCCTTTTTCCTTGGCAGCGAGCATGAACAGTTGTGCCGAGAGGCTGGCATTTCGGATCGCTTCGTCGCGTTTAAAGCCGTCGCCTCGATTTTCATAAAAATTCGTAACATCCTCCACCGTCATATCATATTCCTGTTTGGAGATCACCCCGAGTTGCAGTAATCCCTCATTTAATCTAGCAGCATCTTTATAAGCATCAAGGTTTCCTAATACGAGAATAACTGCCGATGCCGTTTGAACTTTATATTGTTTATAAGCCGCTTGATAAACTTCATCTTTTATAGCAGGGTCTTTTACGATGATGTAGTGGGCATGTTGCAGGTTAAAAGCAGATGGAGCAAATTTTACCGTGTTCAGGATATCAGTTAAATCTTCATTAGGAATTTCAATATTCGGGATGAATTTATTGGCAGACCTACGCTCTTTAACAATTGTTGAAAAATCACTCATGGATGGATGCCTCCTATAGGATGTACAAGACTCATAGTATAAACGAATCATATGCCTATATTTGGATGAATGTCAATGATTACATTGAATTAATTAATTATGTTAATTTTTATATTATTAGTTTCTATATTGTATAATTTTTCAATATTCTCATTGTTTATCTTGAATTTAGCAGTTGCTGAAATCTCATAGGCTTCAGCATTTTTGATTTTGAATGTATAAATTTCTTTTATTTTACCATGACCAAGTAACACTTGGGATTTTGCTACCAAAGGCATCACAAAAGTATTTACTTGTTTGCCGTTTTTATCTTTAACAATAAAATAAAACACCCCTGATGCATGATCAATAGTAAATGAATGGTCAGATGAATTATTCAAAACGGCTTCTACATTAATCATTTCATTTGAATGTATTACCTCAATAATTAATGCAATCAATATGATAAGTTTCTTCATTGCAGATCTACCTCCGCAACCAAAGACGAAACATAGATGAATAATGTTTCAATTATGGAAAATTTTAATCATACTACGCTCTTCCGCATTGTCCCCCTATACAAAACAAATATCGCCGCAGCGATCAGAATCATCCCCATAAAAGCAGGTGCAGCATGGCCAAGCGAGACGTAGATTTGTCCTCCAATAACCGGTCCAATCATTCGCGCTAATGCTTGAATAGACTGGCTGCCACCTTGAATCCTTCCTTGTTCACTGGCATCGACAGATTTGGAGAGCATGCCGTTGAACGAAGGCCCAAAGATGGAATCTCCGAAACCGAATATAAACATTCCAGCTATAAAAAGAGGGTAGAAAGTAAACAAAGCTGATAACGCAATAAGGATGTAACCTATGATTTCCGAAACCATCCCAAGGATGGCTATTTGTGCATCCTTAAGTTTTATCAGAAGCTTCGGCATGATTAAACCTTGTGAAAGGATATCTTGGAATCCGATGATTGAGAACATAAGTCCTATTACTGCAGGCTTCCAACTGAAAGTATCCATGGTAAATTGAGAGAAAACGGCCTGTAAAGATCCGTTGGGAATCCACAGTAAGAACGCGGAGATAAGCAGTCTTTTTAAACTTTTCATGGAAAGCAGGTTTGTGAGTTGCGCAAATGGATTTAACCTTACGAGGGTAATCTCTTTCAGCCTATTTTTCTTGTCGAGGCTCTCAGGCATATATAGCAATCCAAAACCAACATTCAATAAGGTGATAATAGCTCCAAAATACATGGGCGCAGCATATCCAAACTTGGCAAGTAAACCACCTAAAGTTGGGCCTATGACCGTGCCTACACCAACAACGGCGCTCACCCATCCGAAGTATTTGGTTCTTTGTTGCGGCGGAATGATGTCTGCAAAATAGGCGAAAATCGTGCTTATGCTTCCGCCAGTAATACCTTCAATGATACGTCCGACAAATAGTATCCATAGGGCACCTCCTAAGCCAAAGACGAAGTACCCGATCGCGGAACCCGTGAGGCATATTAAGAGCAAGGGGCGACGGCCATATCTGTCGCTTAGCGCTCCAAGTGCGGGGGCCGCAAAAAACACACAGACTGCGTAAACTGAGGTCAGCAGGGTAACCGCTATGGCTTGTTCGCCCGGACTGCTTGTATAAGGTTGGACAAGGAATGGAACGACAGGTGCTATGATACTGAAGCCTATTCCGCAAAGAAACACAGACATTAACCCGAAGAGTAATGCCTTCTTATCTACGGTTTGCTCTATGTTCTGTTTATTTTGTGATGGTATTGAAGACACGTAAAGTCTCCTTTCAACATATATTTATTTTGCTTCCTAGGAAACAAAATTATCACGATTTTGCTTCCTTGTCAACAAAAATAAGGGAATAAAAAAGCAGCCAACTCATCAGAGAGTCCGGCTGCTTGTGCATTTTTATGAGTAAACTTTATTCCGATTTAAGATCCATCCCCATTTTCTTTATCTCAGCATCCAAATGGCTGCTATACTTTTCTACAAATTTAAGCATACTATCAAATTGTTTCTCGGTTACCTGTTCAAATACGGCTTTATCCCGCTCTCTAAATTCGTTGTGGAGTTCCTCGTGGACTTTATCAATTTCTTTGCCTTGCTCAGTAAGCCTGAAATAAATTTCTTTCTTATTTTCCTGCTTCTGATAGCTTTCGATAAGGCCTTTTTGTATGAGCTTTTTCGTTAGTTTACTTATGGCACCGCTTGTCATATAAAAGGATTCCGCAAGCTTGGTCACGTTGGAATCTTCATTTCTGCCAATGTATTCGATGCAATGAACCTCAGTTGACGTATACCCCTTAAGACTAACTTCCATCTTAGATTTATTAAGCCAGACCATCTTATTGAATAAGTCCCTGAACCTCATGATGACTTGATCTTCTTTATTCATGGCTTGTCCTCCCAGCCGTTGGAGCATGAACTTTATATGAAATTAATTATCTACTGAATTTTCATTATAAGCAACTTAATACAACATACACAACCCATCATAGATTGCTATAAGCCTAATCTTTTTGTATGAGGCAACTTTCTTTACCCCTACCTATTTTTTCAGCCATATGAAAAAACGTTTCTCTAGACCCACACAAACTTCGGTTGATATGATGAACAAGCTGAGCGAAAAGCCGAGGGGAGTACAGGGCTATGGAACAAGAAACGAGATATGAAAATTTAAAAATGGGTGAGCGGGGAGCTGTCATCAGCATTGTTGCCTACATATGTCTTTCCGCCTTGAAGTTAATCATAGGACATTTTTCAGGTTCTGAAGCTTTAAAAGCTGATGGATTAAACAATGCGACAGATATTGTGGCATCCATAGCGGTCTTGATCGGATTAAAATTGGCTCAAAAACCGGCGGATGAAAATCATCCGTATGGACATTGGAAATCAGAAACGATTGCCTCATTAGTCGCATCATTCATCATGATGGCAGTAGGACTGGATGTATTTATCACCGCTGTCAAATCCATTTTTCAAGCGAAAGGGCAAGCTCCGGACCTCATATCTGTGTGGACGGGGATTTTCTGTGCGGTTGTTATGTATGTTGTCTATCGTTATAATAAAAAACTTGCCCAAAAAATTAAAAGTCAAGCCGTCATGGCTGCAGCAAAAGATAATTTGTCCGATGCCTTTGTAAGTATCGGTACCGTCATCGGCATCATTGGTTCCCAATTCGGTTTGCCTTGGCTTGACCCTTTGACCGCGGTATTGGTTGGATTTATTATATGTAAAACAGCATGGGACATATTCCGTGAAGCCTCTCATCATTTATCAGACGGTTTCGATGAAGCGGCAATTCAAGCTTTTAAAGATACCGTGCTGCAGGTGGAAGGGGTTGAAAGTGTGAAGGACCTCCGCGCTAGAAATTACGGAAGCAATGCGGTTGTTGATGTTGTTCTTTCGGTAAAAGCAGATTTGGAGTTTCAAAAAGCTCATGATATTGCAACAAAAGTGGAAAATGAATTAAAGAAGACGTCAGAAGTATTTGAAGTTCATGTCCATTACGAACCTGCTAAATGAGCTGCCTGCAAATGAATTAGGCAAAAAGATACCACACGCGAACCGCCGCTTTGATCGTTAATTGTCCAGGTTCAATAGGAGTTTCAACCGCGCTTGCAGCAAACTTGGCCGTAGCCAAGTAAGGCATTGGCCCTGCCGGCAGCGGAGATTCCTGCACTTGGGAAGGGATTGCACCAAGCGTCACACCTAGTGTATTTGCGATGGTATAAGCTTTTTGACGTGCATGTTGAATAGCTACCGACAAGGCTTGATTCTCATAAAATTCTGGATGTGCTATAGTAAACTGAATGCTCGTGACTTGATTCGCGCCATTCGCAACGGCTGTATCAACAAGTTTTCCTGTCTGACCTACATGATCCGTGGTGATTTGCAGCAGATGGGTGACCTTATAACCTCGAAAGATTTGTTTCCCATCTACATAATCATTAACGACTTCTATACGATAATCTTGCGTTTGTATCTTTTCTCGGGGGATGTTTAGACTCATTATAGATTGAATGATGTTGGATATGGCTTTGGCGTTTTCAGCCTGAATGGCCTGCAAGTTAGGACCCTCCGTCACAACGCCAAGATCAACCACAGCCCGGTCAGGTGTTGCGGTCACAGAACCCTCACCCAGGACTTCGATGGTAGATGAGTGGACTGAATTCGAAGGAGATGCTGTCTTGTTAATTGGATACCCGTACATGGAAGAACTCCTCTCTAGTGGCAGTCATTACTCAATGTATGAGGATTTCCTTGGAAACATAACGGAGGCTGACGGGGAGCTTCGTAGAGAAATGTTATTAAAATTTGGATTGACAATGACAACGTGTGTTATCATTATATCTAGCTATCTAGAAGTTATATGCTAAACGATTACTTGGAGGGAGAATTTCATTAATAACGTCGTCCTGAATGATGCAATGACCATGTTGAAGGAAACAAGCCGTACTTTTTATATACCTATAAATAGTTTGGATTTAGGCTTGAAAGAGGCTGTCACATCAGCCTATCTATGTATGCGGGCTATAGACGAAATTGAAGATCATGATGATCTAGATGACAAATTGAAAATTGAGTTACTAGTTGGAGTACATCAAGCATTCCAATCTCCTAACCCGATGGCGGAGATACAAACTTTACTATCACCACATAAGGCGGTATTGCCTGCCGTTACGATGCAGCTTGATGAGTGGGCACAGCTATGTCCAACTTCTGGCGCTCCCATTGTATTTCATTACATCGCCAAGATGTCTTTAGATATGGCCGATTGGGTTCAAAGCGGATGGAACATCCATACGGAAGAAGATTTGGACCGTTATACGTACAGCGTTGCTGGCATGGTCGGCGAAATGCTATCCGAACTATGGCAGTGGCATGACGGGACAACATCCGATCGAACGAAGGCGATCGGCTTCGGAAGAGGGCTGCAAGCGGTAAATATTCTCCGAAATCGAGGAGAAGATCTGAAGCGCGGCGTGGACTTTTTTCCAGACGGTTGGGGAATGAAGGAAATGCAACAGTACACGCGTCGCAATTTACAACTTGCCGACTCTTATATCGCAGATCTTAAGGAAGGTCCGGCATTGAAATTTTGCAAAATCCCCTTGGCGCTTGCTCATGCTACGGTTAACCTTATCGCGGTTGGCGGTAATAAACTGACAAGAGATGCGGTTCTTAAAATTGTGAGTCGTGTGTCAGGATAAACGGATCATTACATAGATAGAAAAAAAGACTACATTCACCAGGAGGAGGAAAGGTGAGTGGAGTCTTTTTTGTGTTTGCTACTAAGTTGCAATATTAACGTTGGAAACCTTGCAGTTGTTGTTCAGCCATTTGTACCAATCTTTTTGTAATGCTGCCACCAATAGAGCCTGCGTCGCGAGTCGCGAGATTCCCATTGTAACCATCTGGTGAAAGAGGAATTCCTAATTGTTGAGCTACTTCATACTTCATTTGATTTAAAGCTGCTTTCGCTTGAGGAACCACTAATGTACTATTGTTTGCCATGGAAAAAATCACTCCTTTTTTTGGTGTACTCCTATCATGCGGAGGGAGAGGAACTATTATGCATGCTTTTTTTGCAAATAAGATTGGTAAATTTACCCTGGAACTAATTTTCTGGATGTAAAATATTTTTCTTGATATAAATAAAATTCGTATGCTACACTATTTCCAGAATATCTCAGTTTTATTCCATTATTTGTTAGGTGGTGAACATTTGCATGTCAAGCCAACTACGCATTGGAGTCGTCGGTGTCTACCATGAAACGAACACTTTCGCTCCTGTACAGACACATTGGAATGATTTTCAACATTGTTTCACGCTTGGGAGGGACGCCTTCATCGACTTATTTGAGCATACCCGAACGACAATGGGAGGCGTTGTCACTGCATCGGCAGAAGAGAAAGTTACACTTGTACCAGGGCTGTATACGTCAGCGACGCCAAGTGGCATCGTGTCGGAAGAAGCAGCCGGGCTGATTCTGGAACAGTTAACACGCTCAATTGCATCTGATCTTGATGGCATGGTTGTTATTCTTCATGGAGCAATGGTTTCCGAACACTGTTTCGACATGGAAACTGCCATATTGGAGGCTATCCGTCGTGTTACAGGTGAGCAAATTCCTATAGCGGTAACAGTAGACCTTCATGCCAATTTGGGCGAGAAAATGTCTCAATTATGCGACTTTCTCGTAGGCTACGATACCTACCCGCATATTGACGCCTATGAGCGTGGAGAAGAAGCGCTGCATTTCTTGGTTCGTCAGATTCGCGGCGAGATTGAGCCTGTCATGGCCATTGCCAGATCGAACATGCTCGTTGCACCGCAAAAAATGATTACGACAAAAGGGATCATGAAGGCCATCATGGAAGAAGCCTTTGATATGGAGAAAGATCCCGAAGTTCTTAACGTGACTGTCTGTGGTGGTTTTCCTTATAGTGATGTGCCTTTTGCAGGAATGGCGTTTGCGGTAACGACCAATCGGAATGAAGCATTGGCCCACCATTACGCGAAGAAGCTGGCTGATCTGGCTTGGTCACACCGAGATGAATTCCTCGTCCAACAAGTTGATGCCGAGCAAGCGATCAGACTTGCCATGGATGCCAAGGAGGGACCCATCCTTCTTGTTGAAGCGTCGGATAATGTAGGCGGGGGAGCTCCAGCCGATGGGACGCATTTGTTGCCTGAGCTATTAAAGCTTCCACTTCGGAGTTTGATCGTTATTCGTGATCGGGAAGCTGTATCCATCGCATGTGATCGAGGAGTGGGCAATGACATTTCATGTGCTATAGGTGGAAAAAGCGATACCTTGCATGGAAATCCGGTTGAAATTGAAGGAAAAATCAAGCTGCTTTTTGATGGTAAGTATACGCATAGAGGGCCATATATGAAAGGCACTGTGGCTTATATGGGCAAAACTGCTGTCATTGAAACTAATCAAGTTACAATTGTTCTTACAGAAGAACGTGTTCCCCCATGGGATATTGGACATGTCGAATCCATAGGCTTGAATCCGCAAGATTTTCATCTCATTGTGGTTAAATCAGCCGTCGCGTGGATAAGCGCATTCGGTCCTATCGCCAAGCAAGTCATCGAAGTAGATACCCCAGGATGCTGTACCCCCTCACTTCATCGTCTAACCTACCATCATGTTCCACGATCCGTTTTTCCATTTCATTTCCTTGAAAAGGAGCATGCCCAATGAACAGATACTTACAATCCGTAGAGAGATTGCAAGAAGCAAAAGCTTATGTGGCGGGAGGTGTGGCAAGCAGTCTTCGAGCCTCTATGAAACCGACGCCGTTGTATGTGCAAAAGGCTTATGGCGCCAGAATTCTGGATGTGGACCATCATGAATATATCGACTATATGTTGGCCTATGGGCCTTTAATTCTCGGTCATGCTCATCCTGCATTTAACGAACAACTGTATGAGGCTATGCAAAAAGGAAGTACATATGGTTTGCAGCATGAGGGTGAAATTCGATTGGGCCAGCGCTTAACCGAAATATTGCCCTGTGCGGAACAAGTGGCGTTCAGTGGATCGGGGACTGAGGCGGTGATGTTGGCTCTACGGCTGGCGCGCGCCTATACGGGCAAGACCAAAACGGTCCGCTTTTATGGACATTATCATGGGTGGTCGGATGTGATTTTCACGTCTTTCCCGAGCCCGGATTTTTCATCACTCGGATATACAGAAGCTGCTGGATCAGAAATAATCCAGGGAACTGCGGGTCAAAGCCAAAACAGCCTGAAAGATCTCATTTTGCTGCCATGGAACGATCCTGAAGCTTTGGAGGAAACTTTAACGAAACATCAGCATGAGATTTCGGCGGTTATAACAGAGCCGGTTATGTGTAATTCCGGATGTATCGCCCCTAAACCGGGGTATATGGAGAAAATGAGGGAGTTAACTGCAAAGTTCGGCATCGTATTAATTTGGGATGAGGTCATCACTGGATTTCGATTGGGTTTAGGCGGTGCTCACGAGCGATTCGGCATTCTTCCAGATCTTGTGACGATCGGCAAAGCGATGGCAGGGGGAATTCCCTTAAGTGCGGTAGCCGGTAAAAGAGACATTATGCGCCTCATTGAAGAAGGGACGGTTATGCATCTCGGGACATTAAATGGAAATGGCCTAGCTACAGCCGCGGGATTAGCTGTGATCCAAGAGTTGTCCAAATCGGATAAGCAGGCGTTCAAGGACATGGAATATACAGCCACGCTATTGACTGAGGGAATTCGTTCGATTCTTAGAACAAACGGACTCCAAGCGGTTGTGAATCAACAGGGGCCTGTCTTTCATCTCATGTTTATCGATCGAGACGAGGTGTCAGATTTCGATACGTTCAACCTTCGAGATTCACAGCTGTATACGCGTTTTGCTGAAGAAATGCTCGATGAGGGCATCCTCGTCCGTCCGAATGGACTGTGGTATGTGTCTACCGCCCATGGGGAGAAGGAAGTTCAGGAAACACTGGCTGCTGTAGAAAAGGTTGCACAACGAATCGCTGCTCATCGTAGCTAATGGAGTGGGCGCAGAAGGAGGTGGAAGCAAGTGTTGTATGTGAGCCAAACTTTAACGGAACCCCATTTATTTACCTCAGGAATTGAAGGGCCGGCTTGTGATAAACAAGGGAATGTGTATGCCGTGAACTATGCTCGAAGACATACGATCGGGAAAGTAACGCCTGAGGGGGTTGGCCGTTTATTTCTTGAACTTCCTGCAGGTGCTACGGGGAATGCGATTCGCTTTCATCAGGGAGATATGTTCATCGCCGATTACACCGGACATCGAATTCTACGCGTTGACATGCAAACGCTTCAAATTGAGATCTTTGCCGAGCAGCCTGCCATGAACCAGCCTAATGACCTTGCTGTCTCAAAGAATGGCGTGTGGTTTGCAAGTGACCCGAACTGGAAGCAATCCAATGGGATGCTTTGGCGTATCGACCAGAACGGCAAATCTAATCTGTTGGAAGCTGGCATGGGAACTACAAATGGCATTGAGGTCAGTTTTGACGAACGGAGTTTGTATGTGAACGAGACGGTTCAGCGGCGGATTTGGCAGTACGATCTTACGAAAGGGTACGATGTCAGTAACAAACGATTATTTTACGAGTTTCCCGACTTTGGACTGGATGGCATGCGCTGCGATATCGAAGGGAATCTGTACGTTACGCGATACGGAAAGGGCGCCATTGCCGTTCTTTCCCCACAAGGGGAATTGGTAAGAGAGATTGCGTTAAACGGCAACCTATGCACAAATGTAACATTTGGAGGAGTGGACGGACGTACCTGTTATGTCACTATGGCGGATACGGGAACGATTGAGAACTTCCGAACAGACACACCGGGTAGATGCTGGGCTCTTTGGAACGACAACAATAGAAGGAGTGGTGCAAATTGAAACAACCCATTGCTACGGATGGAGCAAGCGGCAAGCCTTTTTCTTCCGCGATCCAAGCGGGAGGTTTCGTGTTCGTGTCCGGCCAAGGTGGACTTGATCCTGCAACCGGACGAGTCGTAAGCACGGACTTGAAGGCTCAAACCCTGCAGACACTGGATAACATTCGACACATTTTACAAGAAGCACATTCCACTTTAGAGGATGTAGTAAAAGTGAACGTTTATCTAAAAGAACGATCCCATTATGAGGCTTTTAACGAGGTGTACGGAAGCTATTTTGCTTATCCCTATCCTGCTAGGACGACCATCTATTGTGATTTGAATTTTGATATTTTGGTCGAAATCGATGTCATCGCACTTTCTCCAAAAAGGGTGGATCAGCAATGAGTATAACGGATAAATCGAGCCAAACCGTCAAATCGGCTGACCGCGTACTGGATATATTTGAATTGTTCGGGGAAGTGGACACACGTGAATTAAGCTTAATGGACATCACACGCCGTCTGGAGCTCCCTGCCAGCAGTGTATTTAAAATTTTGCAGAATCTGGTTCAGCGCGGTTATTTGGAGAAGGATGAGAACGGCAAGATGTTCCATCTTGGTTATAAAATTTTTCAAATCGGTGCCAAATATGCACAGCAGACAAACTTAACGACAGAGTTTCAATATATGGCTTCGCAAATCGTCTCGGAAGTAAATGAAGCCGTTTATTTAGCGATTCGGAGCGATAGGAATATCTTGTATATTGCTGAAAAACAGAGCACGCACCATGTGCGCTTTGTCTCGCATTTGGGGATGAAGCTGCCGCTTCACACGACAGCTATGGGAAAATTATTTTTAAGTGCCATGCCTGATGACGATATCCTTCAGCTGTACAGTGAGCAAAAACTGGGCCTTCTGACCGATCGGACGATCTCCGATCTTGACAAATTATTCGAGCAGCTCCGGGAAATTCGCCGGGATGGTGTAGCTTTCAGCGAAGGGGAAGCGGTACACGGCATCCGTTGTGCAGCCGCTCCCATCTTCAATGCGAATCAAGAAATGATAGCCGCGATGAGCATTTCCATTCCGACAACCCGGTGGAAGGAAGAAACATGGAGCCAGATGACGGAGTTGGTCGTGCAGGGGGCGAAGAAATTGACTTCGATACACTATTATCAGGCTACTTAACCATCGGTAAACTGTTTCCTCAACTCCAACGGCGTGAACCCATTCATTTCCTTAAATACTTTGTCAAAGTAATTCACATTACAGAAACCGGTGCGCTCTGCAATTTGCGTAATGGTGAGGTCTTTTTCGATCAATAAGCGTTTGGCCATCTCTACCCGATAGCGGTTGATATAGTTCATCGGGGAAAGTCCGGTGACTTTTTTAAATAAACGGGTAAAGTGAAAAGGGCTCAAATTGACCAGTCCGCCGAGGGTGTCGGTATAAATCTTTTGAGCATAACTGGTTTCTATGAAATCAATCGCTGGCTTGAGCCGCTTGTATTGATCGAAACTTTTATTCAAGTCTTTTGATAGAGAAAGCTCTTGCTGAAAGCTGCGAAGCATTGGAATCATCATGCGATACAGGGAAGATTTAATGATAAGCTCACAGCCAATTTCTTGAGCCGCGTACTCTTTATAGGCAAGTTCAAAGTGGGTTGTCAGTTCGTTCCATAACGGATGTGAGGGGAGGATGGGCTCCAGGATGGGAGCAGTCTGTATGAAGCGGGCGTATAGATGCTGTAATTCGGAATGCTCAAAAGATCCGGATAACAAGGACATATCGAAGATCATCCCATGGATGGTGCTGCTCTTGCCATTCAGCGACTGCATCGAATGAATCTTGCAGCTATTAATAAATAATATAGCCGGTGCACGTACGACAAAGGAACGATTATCGATATGAATTTGCGCTTCACCTTCCATGAGCTGGATAAACTCTAGGTGTTCGTGCCAATGAGGTCTAACCAAGTGAAAACAGCTAATGACTTCGGTCATTCGTAAGGGAAAGCGCCTGCCTTCGAAAGGTTCAATTTTCTTCAAAGCATCCAATACTGCTCACCCGCCTTATCTATTAGATGATTCTGAGTATACCATAGACGAATCCGCACCGAAACGAAGAAAAGAGCAAAATCTTGTAATGAAAGCGCAATTTCTTCTATAGAACCTGATATCTGAAATAAGCCATAATAAAGTCAATAAAAGGGTTCATAGAGGAGAGAGCAAATTTGACGGGCAAGATGGCGCTGCATGTTCAGAAGCATTTACCAGATCTGTGGAAAGAGGGAGCACTGTTTGCTTTCTCCGGATATGACGGACAAACGGATTCGAATTCTCAATTCGTAGCAACGGTAGGGGCTGAAGAGATCAGCCTGCTATTTCATACACCGAAGCGTAGAAGGTTGGAATTTCTTGTTCCCCATTCCGGCGAGATCCGAATCGCCACAGGAGATGTCCTGTTAACCGAAATGGATGAGGGCCCGCTGCTAGCGGTTTATCAGAGTTGGCATACATTGATCGGGCTGGTCCCTTTGGCCGTTGATATCCGTTTAAGCTTTGAAGAAGATGAAGGGGGTAAAGCTTGGACAAAAGATGCCCTTATCGTAACGGAGTCGGCAAACGGAAGGGATGTCATCGTACTTTTAAGAGACGAGGAACGATGGGCTTTAGCTTACGGAAGCGATCTCGATGAAGCTGTCAGCCGGGTGATGAAAGGACTGACATTCGATGTCTGGGAAGAAACGGAAGCCAGGCTGCAATTTTATCAGCATGTTCCCAGCCTCGAAGATCCGCCTAAAGAACGACTGCTTAACAAGTGTTTCAGCGTAATGAAAGTCAATACCCTTGCTCCTGAAGGTGTCATTCGCCAGCACTGGTCCACGCCTGATCGAGTTCCACACCAAGCGATGTGGCTGTGGGACTCCGTATTTCATTCGTTTGCGATGAATAGGTTGAACCCTGAGTTATCCTGGGAATTTCTGAAATCTGTCTTGGATACTCAGCGTGAAGATGGCATGATTCCTCATACCTGCAAAGTTGACGGAACAGGTTCTAGCATGACGCAGCCTCCCTTACTGGCATGGGGCGTCTGGGAGAACTACCTGCATACGAAGCAAAGCAATTACTTACGCTATGCGCTCCCAATATTGGAACGATATTTAAATTGGGATCTCACGAACCGCGACCGTAATGGAAATGGACTCCTGGAATGGATGATTGAAGGCAATCCGCTTTGCCGGTCGGGAGAATCAGGGATGGATAACTCACCAAGGTTTGATCGTGCGGCGATACTGGATGCCGTTGATTTCTCTGTATTCGCCGCTCAGGATGCTCATTGCCTCGGATTAATCGCGAATGAGCTCGGAGAGACGGCAATTGCTCAACATTGGCAGCGAAAGTCGGCTGATCTGAACGATCAGATTCAGCATATGCTCTGGGATGAGAGCGAAGGCTTTTATTATGATCGGGACATGGACGGAAACTTCTCTCGGGTGAAGGCAGTAAGTGGGTTTTTGCCTCTGCTGCTGGATCATTTTCCTCAAGAACGAGCAGATCGTCTAATCGCCATGCTGCATGATCCTAATCGTTTCCAAACGGCATTCCCTATTCCAACAACAGCCGCCTCTGAACAAACCTACAGCACAGACATGTGGAGAGGTCCTGTATGGATGAATATGAACTATCTCGTCTATACCGGCCTTAAGAAACATGGGAGACATACGGAAGCAAATCAGCTAGCTCAGCAAAGTATTCAAATGGTGCAAAAATATTATGAACAATACGGCGTTATTTTTGAGTATTTTGATTCTGCGGACCTCGTGCCGCCTCCCGAATGCGACCGAAAAGGTCCACCGACAGGTACGTATAATATTCGCCAGAAGATGGACGTTGTTAGAGATTTTCATTGGTCAGCAGCATTGACAGCTTGTCTATTATTGGAACAGGCATAGGGGGAACCATTGTGGCTCAGTTAAGCGGAAAAGTAATTCTAGTGACAGGCGCGCTGGGCAAATTGGGGTTGTCGGCCGTTCGGATGTTTCTGGAACGTGGTGCCAAAGTTGCAGCGACTGATCTTGCTGCGCCTGAGGATGCAAACCTAAGGTTGAACGAACCCGCCATCGCTCCTTTTCTTCCAAATGAATTATTGTACATCCAATCCGATGCGCGAGATGAGAAACAGGTCACCTTTGCCTTAGAGAGTGTTCAGAGTCGTTGGGGCCGCTTGGATGGTTTATACCATAATGCCTATACACAGATCTCCAAACCCGCTATGCAGCTCACTTTAGAGGAATGGAACCAAGTACTTCTAGGAACTTTGACGAGTACATTTCTGATTAATAAATATGCCCTTCCGCTCCTGATTGAATCGGGTGGAGGCGTTATACTTAATGCATCTTCTGTCTTAAGCCATAAAGTGAAACCAACTTGTCTAGCCTATGGCGCTGCGAAAGCAGGCGTTAACCAGATGACCCGTGTCATCGCTGCTGACTACGCCCATCAAGGTGTTCGGGCTAACGCCTTGCTCCCGGGTGACATCAAGACGGAAGAGGCGCTGCATGCATTACCGCTTTCTTTCAAAGAAGCGGTTGCCAAGATGACACCGCTTGGGCGTTCGGGGACGCCTGATGAAGTTTCGGAATTGGCTGCCTTTTTGTTATCGGACTCTGCCTCGTATATAACCGGTGCTTTACTTACCATTGACGGGGGATTTGCGCTATGAATGATCTTTTCTTTCACCACGGAACTCGTGAAACGTTAAAGCGGCAAGCCCAAGAGGGGTACGCCGTCGTGGTTCCACTGGCAGCTACGGAGCAGCATGGGCCTCATCTTCCCGTATTTACCGACAGTATGATCGGTGAGCATATCGCTTTTGAGGCCAGTAGGAAGGCTGCGGTATCTACGAAGCTTCTCTTAGCCCCAACGCTTGCTATTGGGTGTTCGCAGCATCATCTGGCTTTCGGCGGTACGTTATCTTTCACTTCATCTACTTATCTCCTCATGCTGAAGGAAATAGGTGAAAGTCTGATTAGAGGCGGGTTCCGCAAAATTATCTTTCTGAACGCCCATGGCGGCAATGAACCCTTGATGCATCAGGCAGCGCAAGATCTTGCCGTACAACAAGATTGTTGGACCGCCTCCGCTTCTTACTGGAGTTTATCCAGATCAGCCCTTACAGAGCTTGGGGCGCAAGAGATGGGGATGGTACCCGGGCACGCCGGAGGGTTTGAAGCCTCACTTATCGCTTCTCTCGCGCCGGATCTGATACGGAGTCAGCCAACGGATCGCCGGGTGCATCCACAGCGGGCATGGATTAATGCCGGTCCTCCCGGTACTTTTATCGGGAAACACAATTTCTTAACAGGCGTGGATGGCTATACGGACTCTGCTCATCACGCTGATGCGATTAAGGGATCCATGTACTTGCAAGCAATCATTGATTCAACGGCAGAGTGGCTTGTGCAGGTCGGTAATTGGATGAATGAAGGAGTGGAATCAACCTGATGAGCGAATGGACTGAGCGGACTGAGCGGAAAAAAGTGGCTGCCATCGTAACGGAATATCGGCCTGATTCCCATGCGGAAATGATTATCGGACGGCTGCTGGGCTTGTTCGGGTATACGCCACAGATCGAAGTGGTTTCCTTATATCTGGATCAGGTTCCATCCAACGATATCGGTATGTCGGAAGCGCAAGCACGTGGGATTCCCGTCTATGGTTCCATTTTGGAGGCAATTGCCGCTCCGCATGTCGAAAGTCCGATTGATGGCGTCCTTTTGATAGGCGAGCATGGAGACTACCCATGGAACGAGAAGCGTCAAAAGCTGTATCCACGCCGCTACTTTTTTGAAGAAACGTTCCGTGCGCTGGATCTATTAGGGTTGAGTGTGCCTATTTTTAACGATAAACATCTGTCTTATTGCATGCAGGATACAGAGTGGATATACCGTGAGCTGGCGAAAAGAGGACTGCCTTTTCTGGGAGGATCCTCTATTCCGCATGCGCCTCAAGTTCCCAGTTATCCTTCAGAGAGATTAGAACAGGTGAAGGAGATTTTCGTGGTCAGTTGGCTTGGTATAGAGTCATATGGCTTTCATGGCATGGAGGTGCTGCAGGCTGCAGCCGAACAAAGAGCTGGCGGTGAGATGGGAATAGCTACGATCCAAACGCTGGAAGGCCGTTCGGTGTGGACCGCAATGGATCGAGGGGAGGTTCCCGAAGATCTGATGATCCAGGCACTAAGCTCTCTAAGAGATATTCCGCAAGGGAATCCGAGAGATCATGTGGACGTTCCTGTATTGTTCATTCTTACCTATACAGACGGCTTGAAAGGTTACGTCCTTCAGCTTCAGCGTTTTATTCGAGAGTGGGGATTTGCTTTCCGTGAAGCGAATGGCGAGGTGACGGCTGCCCGCTGCGATAGCGGAGTGGGGCGTCCCTACAAGCATTTTGATAAGCTTACCAGCCTGATTGAGCAGATGATGCTGACTGGCCGTTCACCCGTCTGTACAGAACGGACTTTTATTACGACAGGAATGATCAATCTGGCCATGGAATCTTTACATCTAGGGAAAAAAATAGATTCACCACAGCTGTGTTCTATCTCTTATACACATGGAGCCGAGGAGGAATCCACATGAGTGTTTTTCCAAATTTATATTACTATAAGTCCAAGCAGGATCTGCCTCGTCAACCTCATCGGATTGAGGCTGATCTTTGTATCTATGGAGGTACGCCTGCAAGTGTAGCAGCAGCCATTCAAGCAAGCCGTATGGGTTTGAAAGCCGTCATTGCCGAATTCAGCCAACATGTAGGCGGAATGACGTCAAGCGGCCTCGGACGTACGGATGTCGGTAACATGTCATCGATTGGTGGGATTTCCAGCGAGTTTTATCAAGCATTGGGAAAGCACTACGGCAGCGATGAGCCGGATGGAAGAACTTGGGCGTTAGAGCCCCATGTGGCGGAGCGTATCTTCACGGAATGGTTGCAGCAAGCCGAGGTACCGGTGTATTTTGAGCAGCATCTAGAATCTGTAGAACTTCAATCGGGTCGCATCATACAAATCAAAATGGAAGACGGCAACATTTATACAGCCCCAATGTTTATTGATGCATCGTATGAGGGGGATTTGCTCGCACGTGCCGGCGTTTCCTATCATGTGGGCAGAGAATCCAACAAGGTGTACAAAGAGATTTTGAACGGGATCCATTTCGGTCATCCCAAACATAACTTTACGGCTTGGGTAGACCCGTATGTAATCGAAGGAAAGATAGACAGCGGGCTGCTGCCAGGCATATCCGATGCGCTGCCAGGCGTGCAAGGTCAGGGCGATAATACGGTGCAGGCCTACAATTTCCGAATCTGTTTGAGCAGCAACCCGGATAATCAACTTCCTTACCCTGAACCGCCTAATTACAACCGCGACGAATTCGCTTTACTGGGGAGATATATTCGCAATGGTGTCTGGGATGCTTTGAAGCTCAACAAGGTGATGCCGGGCGGCAAAAGTGACTTGAATAATTGGGGCGCTGTCTCAACCGATTATATTGGGCGTAATTATGCTTGGCCGGAAGCGAGCTATGAAGTTCGCGAACAGCTTTTTCAGCAGCATCTTCACTATAATATGGGCATGCTTTATTTCCTAGCGAATGATGACACGATTCCGGCAGCCATTCGAGCGGAGGTTCGAAAGTGGGGGCTTCCAGCTGACGAGTTTACCACGACGGGCGGATGGCCGCATCAGCTCTATATCCGCGAAGCGAGGCGTATGATATCGGACGTTGTGATGACTGAGCATCATTGCCGCCATTTTAAGGAAGAAGAGGATTCCGTCGGGTTAGCCGCCTATACGATGGACTCGCACAACTGTCGGCGTTTGGTGCTGGACGGTCGGTGCATCAACGAAGGTAATGTTGAAATCAGTCCCAATGGACCTTATCCGATTTCGTATCGAGCGATAATTCCAAAAGGGGAGGAATGTACCAATCTCGTTGTGCCCGTGTGCTTGTCTTCCTCGCATATCGCTTACGGGTCCATTCGAATGGAGCCTGTGTTTATGATTCTTGGCCAATCCGCAGCTACGGCAGCCGCATTAGCGCTGCAGCAACAATGCGCATTGCAAGACCTGGATTACGGGCTGCTGCGTAAACAACTGCTGCTAGATGGTCAAATCCTTCATGCGAATTCATAAATACAGGTGTCATTGATTCAAAATTGTTCTTAATGGGAGGTCATACGCATGAGCAAAAAGACAACCGTTATTGGATTTATGGTAGCTCTATCTCTCCTCACAGCCTGTTCAACCGGGAAACCGGCGGCTACTACGCCTAACGATTCAGGAGGAACGGCAACAGCAGCTCCCTTGAAAGATGTCACGTTGAAAATCGGCTTACCCGGCGGTTATGACATCACCAGCCAGAAGATTATCACAAATTTCCAAGCGAAATATCCGAATATTAAGCTGGAAATCGAGGAAACGCCGTGGGCGGATTTTGTCACGAAAATCGTCACTCGTATCGCGGGAAATAATCCCCCTGATCTTTGGCTGCAAGAAAATGCTGTTGTGCTTGGTTACGGGAAACGCGGGGTAGCGGAGAATCTGGAACCGTATATCAAGCGCGATCTGAAGACCGACGACTATGCGAGTGCACTGACCTCCGCAAAACTGGATGGCAAAATATACGGGATTCCACATGGCATCAACCCAGGCGCGCTAGCCTATAATAAACAAATTTTTAAAGACAATAACATTCCTTTCCCGACCGATGACTGGACTTATAACGATATGATTGAAACCGCCAAAAAGTTGACGAAAGATACAAACGGGGATGGAAAACCGGATATTTATGGCTTCCAGGCAGGCAACAATATCACCCTAGGATGGCTCCCTTGGATGAGGGCATACGGCGGTTCCGCTCTAGATTCGACCTTAACGAAATCAAATTTCACGGATCCCAAGTCGATTCAAGGACTAACGGCATGGGCCGATACCATCAACAAGCTGAAGATTAGCCCTACGCGAGAAGCGGCAACCACCGGTAAATTTTTCGAAAACGGGAAAGTGGCCATGACCTTTTTCCAGTATGCGACGCAAGTCTCTCTTAATAAAAATAAGCCGGACCTTGATTGGGACACCGTCAAAATGCCGATCGGCATGGACGGCAAACGCTTTGTTCCGATGGTTGTGAACCAATGGATTGTTTATTCCAAGTCGAAGCCTGAAGTGAAAGAGGCAGCCTGGACATTCCTCAAGTACTATTTGAGCGATGAGGGTCAAGGCTTGCTTTCAGAAAGCGGCACAAGCTTGCCCGTGAAGAAAACAGCGTTGGCCGAGCTCGAGAAATCAACGACGAAACCGGTGAACAAGAAGGCTTATACGAAAGGGATTGAAGAAGCGGGGGGAACCCTGGATGAGAACGCATCTTGGAACGAATGGCGCGCAGCAGCTGGTCCGATCCTGAACGATATTATGGATGGCAAGCGAACACCGGAAGATGGCGCCAAAGAAATTCAGCAGAAAGTCCAAGGCGTACTCGACGAAAACAAATAAACCGGATTGGACTTGAAAAGAGGTGCTCCGATGCGCAAACAAGGCTGGTGGGGTTTCGTCTTCACCGTACCTTTTGTCCTGCAACTGCTGATTTTCTTCTTGTTTCCCTTCGTATTTTCCCTTTATTTAACGTTTACGAAGTGGGATCTCTTCAACCCGCCGCAATGGATCGGACTGCGTAATTGGAGCCAATTCCTGCACCAGAAAGTTTTCTGGCTTTCGATGCGCAACGTCGGTTATTTTGCCGTATTGTTCGTTCCGCTTCAGACATTCACTGCGCTCATTCTTGCTTATTTGCTCAATCAGCAGATTCGAGGAAAATCCTTGTTTCGGATGATTTACTTTCTCCCTGTGATCACGCCATGGGTCGCAGGGGGCATGATCTGGCTGTGGATTTACAACAATGAATACGGCCTGCTGAACTGGATTTTGCATACGCTCGGACTTCAACCGGTCGATTGGATACGAAGTGGGAAATGGTGGTTAGTCATTGGTTCAATTGCACTTGTAAACATCTGGAAGGGCGCCGGGTATTCGATGGTCCTCATTTTGGCTGGCATGCAGAATATCTCCCAAGAAATGCTGGAAGCGGCACGGATGGATGGGGCGACGGGTTGGACGCTTTTTACCAAAATAACGATGCCGATCGTGTCCCCCATGGTCTATATGGTCATGATCCTTTCAACAATCTCTGCTTTCCATGCGTTTGATGTGTTTCTAGTCATGCTTGGTGACGTCATTTCTGTCGCCGATCGGAATATGGTGCCTAACATCTTAATTTACCGCGATTCCTTCCTGAATTTCAAAATGGGCAGCGCATCCGCAATGGCATGGGGATTGTTCCTAGTCATTCTAGCTATCACCATTGTACAGAAGGTAACGGAAAAGAGGTGGGTGCATTATGAATAATTCCTACACCAGCTTGAAAGTTACCGCCTATGCGATATTAGGCCTCGGGTCTGTTCTTATGCTTGTTCCTTTTCTATACATGCTCTCAACATCATTGACAGCAGCAGGCTCGGAACTAACCTTGCCGCCCAAACTGATCCCGGACCCGTTCGTCTGGAAAAATTACCGGCAGGTCTGGATCGAAGTAAACTTTCTGCAGTACACGATGAACAGCATTTTTGTCACGATCATGGATTTAATTGGAACCGTAGCTTCCTGCGCGATCGTAGCTTATGGGTTGGCATTTTTTCAATTTCGCGGCAGGAACCTGATATTTTTGTCGATGCTTGGCACGATGATGCTGCCATCCCAAATTACGATGATTCCAACGTATTTTATCTGGAAATCCGTCGGTGCGCTTGATACGTATTATCCGCTTATACTGAGAAGCTTCCTTGGTGGGGCCTTTGGCATCTTCCTGCTGCACCAATTTTATAAAACACTCCCGAAGGAACTGTATGACGCGGCTTGGGTGGATGGTGCGAACCCTTGGAAAATTTTCTATAAGATTTATCTTCCGTTAGCCAAACCGGCCTTGTCCGCACTAGCTGTATTCACTTTCATCAGCGCTTGGAATAACACTTTAGAACCGCTTATTTACTTGCAAAATAAACAGATGTTTACCCTGCCGCTTGGGCTCCTTTTCCTGAAAAACGAAGTTCAAAATCGGATGACCCTGATCATGGCTGGTGCCGTCATCACCATTGTCCCCGTCCTTGTCGTATTTCTATTTGCGCAAAAATACTTTGTTCAAGGCATCGCTTCAACTGGATTGAAAGGCTGACTTTACGGAACTCCAACAAATGGCCCGCATAGGGAAAAGGAGAGTGACTACAGCTATGTCTAAACAATCTAACCAATCGCATGAAATGGAAGAAGAGGCTGCTCCGGTGAACGCAGAGGGAGGAGCGGAGGGGCAAGGACATAAGGAGCCATTAATTAGCCGCAGGAAATTGCTGGCCACATTAGGGATAGGTGGAATTGCTGCTGTCTCCAGCGGATTATGGCAGGTAGCAGGTCAGTCTACCGCCTTTGCCAGCGACCAATCGGTTACAAACTCCGTATATGGCGTGGCGATTAAGAAACGCAAAACCGAGCTGCTGGAGATTCTGGACACGAATTTCTGCGTCGCAGTTAAGTTGGAGGACCTGAGGCTCGAGCTCGAACCTGATCCTACGCTTGCTTATTACGTAACGAACGAGATGCAGGAGGGCTTCTTCCGTTATGATCCGAACGACACTACATCCGTAGATAACACGGGAACCGTACTTGTGTCCTCCAACGGCAGGCGGTTCAAGCGGATTTACGGGGATACGCTGACTGCTTCTTGGTTCGGCACCAAAGGAGACGGCGTGACGAACGATACGCTGGCTTTACAGACAGCGCTAAATACCGCGTCTGGTCATAAGCTTTTTATTCCCAAACAGCGGGCGGGCTTTTATTTAACAGGCCAATTGTTCATTCCAAGTCAAATTGCGATTGAATTTGAGCCAGGGACCGTCATACAAGCGGTAGATACACTGAGCAAAGTAGGGCCTGTCTACGAACGATTGATCCGCATCAAAACCGTTAAAGACGTATACATCAACGGAAACGGCTCGACGTTACGTATGAACAAGGCGGCGTATACGACAGGCGAACAAGCTCATATTTTTGACATCAGCGGTTCGGAGAATATTGTTATTGAGAATATCAACGCAAATGACAGCGGTGGAGATGGCTTTTATATCGGCTATTTCGAATCGACGGTAGGTTTCTGCCGGAATATTGTGCTCCGTAATTGCCGCGCGGATAATAACCGAAGACAAGGACTCTCTGTAATCTCCGTAGACGGTCTCACCGTGGAGGAATGCCGTTTCTCTGGCACGAAAGGAACAGCTCCGCAGAGTGGAGTCGATATTGAACCGAATGGCCAACTTGATTTGCTGAAAAATATTCGCTTCATCCAATGTGTGGCGGATGGAAATACAGGCCGGGGCTTCCTGGTCACTTTGCTGAAACCAACGGCTGCCAGTGAACCCATCGATATCGTGTTTGATAAATGCAAAACGAAAGGGAACTCGTTTGGTTTCTCCATGAATTATGGTGGAGATGGCACGAAAGCCGTACAGGGTGAAATCAAACTGATTGATTGTATCGCGGAAAGTGAGCAGTACGCCGGATTCTCGGATTTATCTTTCTCGGCAGACGGCGCGAAGCGCTCCTATATTCGGTGCCGGGCGATGAACTGTAACACGGTTAACCAGCCGGAAGACCCCTACGGTTACGGCTCCTCGTTCATCCTCACAACGGTACCGTCGCAGGTAAGAACCGCGATCGGAAATGCGGTTTATAGGGATTGCGAATCCGTAGATACGCGTCAGGTTCCGCTGATTAAGCGTGGATTCTCGTTAAAGAAAAACAACGCAGAATTGCTGCGGAACGTTACCTATTTGGGCTGCTCCGTCAAAGGCGGAGGCCAAAAGCTCTATGCCATAGACCCCTCAGCCGAGGATATCTATGCCTCCAAACAGCCGCTGCCTATTCAAGCATATCCTTCTTCCGGATCCGTCACTTTTGATTACATAGGCTTCAAAATCACCAACGCTGGCGCATCCGCTGAGGTCACCTTGCTGCTGCCAACAGCGAAAGCCAGCGTCACGTACACATTTTTTGTGGAAGCTCCGTATCAGCTTAATTTGCAAACACAACCGGGGAAGACGATTCTAACACCCTTAGGGGGTAAGACCCTGATTGGAACCAACCTGCAAGGAAATTCTATCGTGCTGACGGGCCGCTCAGATGGACAGTGGGAGATTTCAGGCATGGTAGGGGATTGGCTGCAATAGCAGGTTGTGGTAAGATTTGAGAAGACAATTGAATCGTATTGAACACTAGGGGTGCTGTTATAGCTGAGAAAGACGTTCGTCTTAACCCTTACACCTGATCTAGGTAATGCTAGCGAAGGGAAGTGGTTGTTTGTCGTTTGGGTACTGTCATAACGCGGCCGCTTTCTATCAGAAAGCGGTTTTTTTGTTTGACTACTAGATTAATTAAAAGGGGATAAGACAATGACTTTTTCTGAACGTTTATATGAGCGGCTGCAACCGGTATGGCGGAGAAACCACGCCCATTCGTTTGTTCAGCAAATGGGAGACGGCACGTTAGAATTGGAGAAATTTCGCTTTTATATGATTCAAGACTATGTGTATTTAAAAGATTATGCCAAACTGTTTGCATTAGGAGCGGTCAAATCGGATGATTTGGCAGTTATGGGGAAATTTGCGGCTCTGCTGGACTCCACATTAAATGAAGAAATGTCCCTTCACAGGGCATATGCCGCTCGCTTCGGAATCACGGAGGAGGAGTTGGAACAGGCCAAACCTTCCCCGATTACTTTGGCTTATACGCATTATATGCTGCATACGGCGCAAAACGGATCGTTAGCCGAGTTAACCGCGGCGCTGCTTCCTTGCATGTGGAGTTATTCTGAAATTGGCAAAGAACTAAGCCGATTGCCGGGAGCGAGCGAACATTCCTACTATGGGGATTGGATTAAAATGTACAGCTCCGAAGAGTTCGGAGGGTTAGCGCAGTGGTGCATCGGCCTGCTCGATCAGCTTGCCGAAGGGAAGCCGGAATCCGAACTCTATAGGCTGGAAGAGATTTTTCTGAACACGACGCGGTATGAATATTTGTTCTGGGAGATGGCTTACCGGATGGAAAGTTGGCCTGATGAATAGTTAGGAATTCAAGGAGAAAGCCACATGGCTTTCTCCTTTTTTCATTTAAGCTGTTCTAAAATTATGTCTTGACTAATATATATTCTAATATTAGAATAACTAACGTTATATAAATTATTCATAGGGGTGGTTCACATGCATATTTTGTCCATCGTGCTTCAAATTATTTTAGGGATCGGGTTTCTGCTGTTTGGTTTCATGAAGTTCGGCAGCAAGCAGATGGTAGACGAGTTCAAGCGTTATCGGCTATCGACGGGAATGAGGATTTTTACTGGTTTAGTAGAAGTGCTGTCGGCCGCTATCATTATTATCGGCATTTGGGTTAGTCCGTATGCCTTAATCGGTGCTATTCTTATGGCAATCACCATGTTTGTTGCGGCTCTTGTCCACTTGGTTCGCGTGAAAGATCCAGTTGGTAAAGCCTTGATGCCCATCATTCTGTTCATACTCGCTGTTATTGTCATTATTTTGAACTGAAGCAGAAGACATTCGATTTTTTCTAATTGAAATTCCTGAGGAAGTCGAATATCCTTGTGTATAAGAAAGCAAGATAAGGTGGTTGGCGTATGACTGAACGCGATAAAGAGGGTATAGAGCTTGATTTAAGGCTTATACGCGTTATAAGAAACATGGTAAAGGAATTGTTTGGCAGCATGGAGCGCAGCATTGATAGCTTTGATCTCAGTATCGAGACATTCCAGATTCTTGAGTTTCTTTACAATAAAGGTCCACACCCTATACAGAAAATTAGCGACACGTTCTCGATTCCAAGCGGGAGTATCACTTATGTGGTGGATAAGCTTGAGAAGAAAGGATTCGTGGAACGCCTTCCTATTCCAGGTGATCGCCGCAAGGTGAATGTGGTATTGACCGGCGAAGGCCGAAGTTATTTTGATACGATTTTTCCGACTCATGTCCAAGCGATCTCCGACGATTTGTCCTTTGTGACGGATGAAGAGAAGCATGAACTCATTGTCCTGCTTAAGAAAATTGGATACGGCATTAAGAATCGTCAAAGCGATGCAACTGCACAGGAAGATGAAAATAAGTCATAATCTTTGGTATGATGCAAAAACGACCCTCTAACTGAAACAAAGAGGGTCATTTTTATCAATAAAAATATCCTATTATTATAATATATATATTATTAACATTCATATCTGGTATAGATGGGAGAGATTACAATGAACATACAGATCCTAGGCCCAGAGTTTCAAGGGAAAGAATCTTTCGACGGAGGAAGGATATATGCGCAGAAGCCGCTAGGATTTTCAGGCCAAGGAGCCGCTACCGTGCGGCTTGGACCTCTTTTCTATTGGTCATGGGGGCATGCGGTGAAGGAAGGCGGCATCGGCTTTCATCCTCATCAAGGCTTTGAAATTCTAACTTACGGTATCAACGGAAAAGGAACTCACCGGGATACGCTCGGCACAGAGAGTACACTTGAAGCAGGCGACGTACAGTTGATGCAAACCGGATCGGGCATGCATCACGCAGAGACCGTCACTGCAGGTTACGAAGGTTTTCAAATCTGGCTGGAACCCTATTTACAAGATGCGTTGAATCGCGAACCGGTGTATACCTTTTACGATAACGAAGAGTTCCCTCGTATATCCTACAATGGCGTTAACGTGAAAACGGTAGTAGGGGAAGGTTCTCCGGTTCAAAAGCTTGTAACCGACGTAAACATGTACGATATCGAAGTTGAAGCCGGGGCAACGTACGTTCATCGGATATTGCCCAACCGTACGTTCGCAGCTTTAGCGTTTCGCGGCAAATCTGGTATCCTATGGACCACAGAATCGAATCGCGTTTCTTTTACAAACAAAGACTTTGCTATTGTACAAACCGAAGAAGAAGTAGAAGTGAACATTCGAGCCGAGGATGAGAAGCTTCGTTTGTTTATTGTAGAAATTCCGACGAAAGTCGATTATCCTTTGTATAATAAAGCAAGATAAGAATAAGGACGGGGTAACAGCGATGTTGCTTCGTCTTTTTTTGCGCTTCTTGCCGTGCCGTAAGCACTTTTCGCATAGGTTTCGCTCGATTCGGCATAATAGCAATGATTGTGCTGACTAGGAGGATTTTGCATGAGTTGGTTAAAAATAGGCAAATTTCGTTCAAATAAATATCCTCCTGGTACGAAAAATTCCTTTCTAGAGGAAGACAGTTCTACTCCATTCACCGCGGAAATTGAACAGAACGAAAAGTTGCTGCAAGAAACGTTTGAGGACTGTTCGGACTTGGTTTATAGAAGGATAGATGTTAACCAGAACGTGCATTGGCTCATTGTATATATAGAGAGTTTAATTGATAAAACAACACTTGAAGAGAATGTTATTAAGCCATTGTTAACGAGTCTGACAAGTGATACCTATCCGAAGGAATCTGGAGATTTGAAAAGCGAAATGATCTCCATCGGCACTACAATTCGCACGACAAAAGTGTCGGAAGCCGTTGCTAACATCTTAGATGGCCATGCAGCCATTCTTTCAACGGGCAGCAGTATCGTGACGACAGTTTCGATTCCGGGTACATCGAAGCGAAGCATTGATGAAGCATCGTCCGAGCCCGTAATACGCGGCCCAAGGGATGGTTTTATTGAACATATTTCAACCAACGTTAGCCTGATACGTGCCAGACTCAAAACTTCCAAGTTAAAAATGGAGTATATCACCCTTGGCGAGCTTTCCAAGACGCGAATAGCCATTACGTATTTGAAAGGGATTGCTTCCGAAACCGTAGTTGACGAAGTAAAAGCAAGATTAAAGCCAATCAAGCTCGAGGGTGTCCTAGACTCAGGGAATATAGAAGAATTTATTGAGGATCAACCGTATTCACCATTTCCCCAAGTCCACAGTACAGAACGCCCGGATGTGGTGGTTGCTGAATTACTTGAAGGGAAAGTAGCCATACTTGTCGACACAACCCCTTTTGTTATTGTAGTCCCGATGACATTCTGGACAGGTCTCCAAGCAAGCGAAGATTATTATATCCGTTGGCCAATCGCTACTTTTGTACGTTGGATTCGCTTTCTCTTTATCATTTTTGCCATATTCGCACCTCCCATGTACGTAGCCATTACGACTTTCCACCAGGAGATGATCCCCACCAATCTTGTGCTAAGTATTGCCTCCTCAAGGGATGCCGTTCCTTTTCCTGCAATGGTTGAGGCTTTATTAATTGAAATTATTTTTGAAGCCCTGAGAGAAGCAGGCATTCGTCTGCCGAAACAGATTGGCCAAGCCATAAGCATTGTCGGAGGTTTGGTCATTGGCCAAGCAGCGGTTCAAGCAGGATTCATTTCTGCGCCGGTTGTTATTATCGTGTCCATAACAGGGATCTCAGCTTTTACGATCCCACGCTACAGTTTCGCAAATGGGATTCGATTGCTCCGTTTTCCCATGTTATTTTTAGCAGGGTTATTAGGCCTCTACGGCATTGTACTAGGGCTTCTAGCCATCATGCTGCATGTGACCAACCTTCGTTCATTTGGAAGTCTGTATTTCTCGCCAGTTGCTCCGCTAAAGCTAACGGCTTTAAAAGATGTCCTGATACGGATTCCGATTTGGGCCAAATTCCGCCCTTCCATAAGGCCGAATCAAGAGGGGGAGCAGAATTAACCATTCTGAAGTTGAGGAGATACTTGGTCTGGGGGGATTGAGATGAGCCTATTCAAATATACGATTCTTCTTGTATTTTTCTTCCTTAGCGGTTGTTGGGATCGTACGGAAATGAATGATATAGCTTTTGTTACGGCTACTGCGCTAGATCTTGCGGATAATGGAAACATCATTTGTTATCTGCAAATAGCTGCACCTGCATCTTCCAAAGGCGCAGTCAGCGGCGGAGGGAGCAGTACGAATCCAAATTCTTATGTCATTTTTGCTGAAGGAAAAACGGGCAACGAGGTTCATCAAAAACTGCAGAAGAAGAGCTCTCATAGCTTGTTCTACTCTCACCGCAGCGTTGTATTTATTAGTGAGCGTTTAGCTAGACATGGAACGGAAAATTTATTGGATATCTTTACGCACGACCCCAGGAATCGTTTAAAGGCTTATATCATGGTAGTGAAAGATGGGGATGGGAAGAACGAGAGGAAGATGGAGTCTCTTCTAAAAGAAATACCAAGTGAAGTAGCCAAAGAATTGCAACTTTCGGGAGATGATGTTGCCGTCACTTTGCGGGATTTCTTCATTTCATCCGATAGTGAGGGGGTTCAACCCGTTGTCGGGTTAATTGAACCTGAGATCGACTCTAATCATGCACAAAGGCAAATTTATAGGGTTGCAGGCGCCGGTGTATTTAAAGGTTACAAATTATCCGGGTTATTGGATGTCAATGAAGCTTTTGCGTTCATGTGGGTGACTGACAAGCTGAAGTACGGCAGAATCACGGCAAATGTCCCTCAAAGTTCAGGGGAAGTCGGGATGATGCTCATTCATACGAAAGGTAAAATCATTACGAAAACTGCGAAAGATTCCGTACAATTCAAAATCAAACTGGAAGGTCAAGGAAGTTTGGTTGAGAATACTTCCGATTTGGATATTACGGATCCGGACAATTTGAAACGAATTAAAAAGGCGCTGGAGGATGCGGCCAAAAAGCAAGTACAAGACTTTCTGTCTAAAATCCAAAAGAAATATCAAGTTGACAGCGTGGGCTTCGGCCAAGAAGTTTATAAAAATAGCCCAGATCAGTGGGAGGCTTTGAAAGATCAATGGGACACGCAATTTCCAGAGGCGGAGATATCCATTGAAGTTCATTTAACGCTAAAAGGAGCGGGAATGGTACATTCTTCCTTCTATGAATAGGAGATTAAGAAAATGATCTTACAAATCGTAACTCTTATTATTGTAATGTTGGGTTGGACGTTGTATAGAGTTCAAATTTTTCTTAAGAAAAACGAGCCGGTAACGGCTGGTTTATATGGCTGCTTGATGGGAATATGTACGATTCTCGGCTCGTTATTGGCAGCCCATGTTGATATTCCAAGCACAACAGCACCTTTGAATATGATTTTTCAGCCGCTTGGCAAGCTTATTCTAAACCGTTGAATGCTAATGAACGGATTTCTTCCAACGCCTTTTTGTCGAATCAATCAAGAGCAAGCCTAGCGGTAATACTAGATGTGTTAATAAGGCATAGCTAGGGTACGTGTAATTCAAATAACTTGACAAATCGGTCGAATAATTGACAAAAATTGAAATCGAACCAAACACGGACAAAATCGTTATTGGGATGACTAAGTCTTTATATCGTTTAATGTTAAAAAGATGCCCTAAACTTAAACAGATGATAAAAAAAGTTAGAGATATTTTCATAAAGCATCCCATAACCCAAATAGCTACCGCTAATGCCTCTAAACGTTCAAAGCTTCCTTTCAAACCAACATACTGAATCACGCTAAGTACGGGAAACGTCAATTTTTTCGTTAACGGCCCAAAAACCATAATGAGCGGGATAATCGTAATCGCGAGAAGGCCTGAGATGGTAAACAATGAAATGAACGAAGCTTTGGTTGCTTTATTCGGTTGATTCATAAATGGAATAAGCCATCCCAAAATAAAAAATTGACTTAAGTAAGCGGTAGGAAAAATAGATCCTTGAAGGACAGGTACGATTCCTTTGCTTAGAATTGGACGCAGCCGCTCCGGATCTGATTCCGTGAGCATGAGAATCAAGAGAGGAATCAACAAAACAAGAATGAGCAAAGACAGGGACTCATTCACTCTTGCGATAGCTTCGATTCCCATATAGACGGCTATTCCGCATAAAATGGCCAATGTTAGGCTAATCACGATGGAAGGCGTTCTCATGAGCAGAACCGTATTGATAAACTGTACGTGTTGATTCAGAATGATGAAATCAAAATTGACCCAGGAATAAATATAATAGCATCCCAAACATTTCCCAGGCCATTTCCCAATGATTTGACAGCTGTACTGAATAATCGACTGACCCGGATAACGATTCGATAAGGTTGTCATCACTATAATCGTTAATGCCCCGATCAAAAACGCAGGGAGAATCGTTATCCATGCATCTTGCTTTGAAATCGTAGACATCAATCCTGGTATGACAAGAATGACGGTAGGCGCTACAAATGAAAAAATTAATAAACTTACTTGCGTTCCTGTTATTTTTTCTGCGGACTCCATGGGTGTTCTCCTTGAAAATCAGATCTTTCCAGTATTCCCCTCATACCTACAATAAATAAGTGAACAAAATCCATTAGTAAGGTATAATTTTCTATAAAATGGCATGTTTATTGTGAAAAGGGGATGAATCATGAGTTCAGCGGGAAGCCAACATACGGTGCGGCAACCAAGCACGTCTATTCCTACTAACAAATCCATGGACGCTGCAACAACTTCCGATCAACCAAGTTATGAGACACAATCTATGGCAAGCTTATCGCAAATGATGCTGCTTCAACGCACGATTGGCAATCAAGCTGTGGCTACTATGGTTCAAAGGCGAATCACACCTCAAACAGCTCAAGGGACTGTCATTCAGCGATCGCTTGATGATGAAACCAAAGTCACCTGGACGCATATTAAGCTTAGTGCATTATGGACGAAAATGAGGGATCGAAGCGAAGGGAAAGATGGCATGCCGAACTATGCGGGTAATATAAGGGATGCTATGGCAGAGTATGTGAACACACAACATACCGAGAGGGAGCTAGCAGAAATCATTGTCAATCAGGAGCCGTTCAAAGCTATCTTTCTGAATCCCAGAAAAAATCAGCAAAATGATACCATTGCCGACCCTGGAGGAGCTATTGAACTCGCGATTCAAGCGGTATTGGCAGCGTGTATTTTCTACCACGCAACGTTTGATGAAAATGTAGCTGATATTCTTGCCGGAGGCATTAAAGCGAGTAAGGGTGGAAAAGGATCAGGGATCAGCACGCATGGCCGTGACAACGCCGCAGCCAACGCTACTTACAATAAGTGGAGCAAAGGCCATTCCTTTATTACGAAAAGCAAAGCAGAAGCTAATGGATACAAAGAAAAAATGGCGCTGAAGAAACCGGCGAAAATTATTCATATTTTATCAATGCCGGCTTTTATCGACGATAGCTCCATGAAAGTGGATATTGATAGCAAGGCGGGACTGAAGTATGAAGGAGATCTCGACATGATTGGAGATGGCGCACAGTTGAATGATAGAGCTCTCAAAGTCATTCATAGGGGACTTAAACAAATGAATCGAACGGCGCTGGATGCGAAAATTTTGGAAGTGTACACAGCTAACTATGGATGATGGAAAGTATGGAGGACGAAAGATACGAAAGAGCATTTCCTTGTCATGAGGAGTGCTCTTTTTCTATTTATCGCCATTGAAATTCGAATTAAGAATAAAAATATAGCTATAATCGGTAATTATTTATTGAAAAACGATAAATTATATGTTAAATTAAAATCGAAAATGATGAAGTGAGGTGCATAGTAATGAAACGAGGCTCAACCCTATTTTTAAAAATCGTCTTAATTCTCATTGGTATTCCAGTGCTGGCATTGTGCATTTATTTGGTGCCAAAGATAGCGAACTACGCCGTAGAATTGTATCCAGATCATGGTTATTTGGATGCCCTGGTTATGATGGATTTGTATGCCACGGCGATACCTTTTTACTTGGCACTGTATCAAGCGTTTAAACTTTTGGGCTACATTGACAAGGGCACGGCTTTCTCAGAATTGTCTGTTCGAGCTCTTAAGATCATCAAATACTGCGCAATGACATTCAGTGGCTTGTATGTGATTGGGTTGCCACTTTTTTATCTCATTGCGGAGAAAGACGATGCGCCAGGCATCATCGTGATCGGGTTGGTTTTGATTGGTGCTTCCATCGTCATTGCGGTTTTCGCAGCAGTTCTCCAGAAGCTTTTGAAGGAAGCTATTGATATAAAATCTGAAAATGATTTGACGGTCTGAGGTGAACCCTATGGCAATTATTATCAATATTGATGTGATGTTGGCGAAACGAAAGATGAGCGTAACCGAACTAACGGAGCGGGTTGGCATCACCATGGCGAATCTCTCCATTCTGAAAAATGGGAAGGCCAAAGCGATTCGATTCTCAACGTTAGAAGCGATTTGCAAAGCTTTGGACTGTCAGCCTGGCGACATTTTAGAATACCAAAGCGGCGGCGACACGGAAGGGGAGGACGAATATGGAGATTAGCAATTTGGTTATTAAAAATTTGGCTAACCCTCATGAATTGGAGCGTCTGTTTCGAAAAGATCCTGAAACTTTCAGAAAGTCTTTCACACAGGCTTGGGAACTAAACCCTGGTTCGCAAGTTCTCGCAATATGGTTTGAAAGACTGAATTTCAAGGAGTCGGCGAATACAGAGAAATCTTCCTTGTTCCACAGGGATTTTATCTCCATGGGCATTCTAGCCATTCTGGCCGGACTGGTCAGCAGGTTCATTTTCCAGTTTGCTGAACAGCACGCCATTGCTCACTTGAACCTTGTTTTTGGCATACTGCCTTTTGTTGCCGCCTATTTCGTATACAATAATTTCCCTAGAAAAAATATTCTGTATATCCTTATTGCCCTATTTATGATCTCAGGCATTTATCTGAATACGCTTCCCCTCGAAACTAACGACAGCATTGTCTTGGCATATATCCATCTTCCCATTTTCTTATGGGTCTTAGTAGGGCTTGCGTTTACAGGAAATGACTATCGCAAAGGCAATGCAAGATTGGCTTATCTTAAATTTAATGGGGAATTCGGCATTCTCTACGCCATTATGGCAATCAGTGGAGGGCTGCTAACCGCATTAACCATGCAGTTATTTCGCTTTGTGGGCATGGATATAGCGGAGTTTTATTTTAAAAACGTTGTCTTATTTGGCGCTGCCGCACTTGCCATCGTAGCTGCTTATTTGGTGTCAAGAAACCTTAAACTTGCTAAGAATATTGCACCTTATATCGCCAAAATCTTTAGTCCACTTGTGTTGGTCACCTTGGTGGCCTATCTCGTAACGGTGATTTCCGTGGGGAAAAATCCATTCATGGATCGCGATTTTCTCCTTTCCTTCAACGGTATACTCCTTGCTGTATTAGCCGTCACCATTTTTTCCATTACGGAGAGCGGCAAGGACGAGAAAAAAAACATCTCTGATTACCTGAATTTTGCGCTAATTATTCTCGCGCTTCTCATAGACAGTGTGGCTTTATCGGCCATTGTGTTCAGGCTGTCTTCGTATGGGATTTCGCCCAACAGAATTGCTGTTCTTGGTGTAAATCTCCTTGTCTGGGCCAATCTAATATGGATTATGGTTTCCTATATGCGTTTTCTGCAAAATAAAACAAGGCTTTGGACCGTTCAGGACGCTGTTACTAAATATTTGCCGATTTACGGACTGTGGGCGGCTATCGTAACCTTTACTTTTCCTTTGATTTTTTAGAATGGTACAATGTGTGTATAGGTAGAAAATTTTGCTATAGGAAGGATGTTAGCATGAGCGATTTCCACCAGGAGTATATTGTCATCTCGGGAGCAAGGGAGAATAATCTCAAAAACGTATCCTTGCGTATTCCCAAGCGAAAGATCTCGATCTTCACCGGGGTATCCGGATCCGGCAAGTCATCCATCGTATTCGATACGATAGCGGCAGAATCCACACGATTGCTGAATGAAAATTTCAGCCTGTTCGTGCGGAATTTCCTCCCACGCTATCCGCAGCCCGATACGGATGCAATAGAGAATTTGAGCATGGCCGTGATTGTGGATCAGAAGCGGTTAGGCGGCGGATCTCATTCCACGATGGGCACGATTACCGATATTTCTCCCATACTCCGACTTCTTTTCTCTCGAGTAGGTCAACCCCCTATTGGACAATCCAACATGTTCTCTTTTAATGATCCTCAGGGGATGTGTCCTGAGTGTAACGGGATTGGCCGCAGGCTGGGTATTGACGTAAGCAAAGCGTTGGATAAGTCCAAGTCATTGAATGAAGGAGCCATTATGCTGCCTGATTATTCCGTGAACAGCATGGATTGGTCGATGATTATCCAGACGGGGTCCTTCGATCCCGACAAGAAGCTGAGCGACTACTCGGAAGCGGAACTGGATCAACTGTTGTACAGCAAAGCAAGGAAAGTAGAGATGCAATTCGCCGGCAAGGCTGTCAATATTACAGTGGAAGGTGTCTTCGAGAAGTTCACGAATAAGTATATCAAGCGGGATTTGAAAACGATGTCCGAGCGCACACAGAAAGCTGTAACCCCGTATATCTCAGAGGGTATCTGCTACAGTTGTCACGGCGCCAGACTCAGTCAAGCTGCGCTCCATTGCAAAATTAATGGACACAACATTGCCGATCTCGCTTCCATGGAGGTCGGACAGCTTATTCGCGTCATTCGGGAGATCGACGATCCGATTGCCGCACCGGTCGTGAAGTCGCTCACGGAGCGGCTGCAGCACCTGGTGGATATCGGACTTGACTACTTGACGCTGGATCGCGAGACGGACACATTGTCCGGCGGTGAGTCGCAGCGGGTGAAGATGGTGAAGCACCTGAGCGGTAGTCTGGTGGACGTCACGTATATCTTCGATGAGCCAAGCGTTGGCTTGCATCCCCGCGATGTGCACCGGCTCAATGAATTGCTCCAGAAGCTGCGAGACAAGGGCAATACGGTGATCGTCGTGGAACACGATCCGGATGTGATTAAGATCGCAGATCATATCGTTGACGTTGGGCCGCATGCCGGCAGCCGCGGCGGTACGATCATGTATGAAGGCAGCTATCAAGGCCTATTAGCGTCCGGTACTCTGACGGGTACGCATATGAAGCGACCGCTTCAGCTGAAAGACGATTGCAGGCAGCCATCCGGCCAACTGTCGATCAAAAATGCGTCCTTGCACAACTTGCAGAACGTGTCTGTCGATATTCCAACCGGCGTGCTGAACGTCATTACGGGGGTTGCCGGTTCAGGCAAGAGCACGCTGATTAACGAGGTGTTTCTCAGCGAACATTCGGATGCCATCGTCATCGACCAATCGGCCGTTGGCGTGTCAACCCGCTCGAATCCCGCAACGTATACGGGGATTATGGATGATGTGCGCAAGGCTTTTGCTTCTGCCAACAAGGTGAACCAAGGCTTGTTCAGCTTCAACTCCAAAGGCGCATGCGAGAACTGCCAAGGGTTAGGTGTAGTGTACACAGACCTTGCTTTCCTCGATAGCGTGAAGCTGCCATGCGAAGTGTGCGGAGGGAAAAGATTCAAAGAAGAAGTACTGGCCTACAAGCTGGACGGTAAGTCCATTGCTGAAGTGCTGGAGATGACGGTGGAGCAGGCTTTGGAGTTTTTTGAGCTAAAAGAGGTTGTGCGCAAGCTCCAGGCAATGAGTGATGTGGGGTTGAACTATATTACACTCGGTCAGCCGCTCAGCACGCTCTCAGGCGGGGAATGTCAACGGATCAAGCTGGCAAGCGAGCTGCATAAAAAGGGTAGCATCTACGTGATGGACGAGCCTACAACCGGCTTGCATATGTCCGATATCGGTCATCTTCTGGGGATTATGAACCGACTAGTGGATGCTGGTAATACAGTCATCGTCATCGAGCACAATCTGGATGTGATCAGTCAAGCGGATTGGATCATCGATATGGGGCCGGATGGAGGAAGCAATGGCGGTCAAGTGGTGTTCGAAGGAACCCCTCAGCAGATTATCCATGCGGAGAACTCGATTACGGGGAAATACTTGAGAACTTAACACGGCTTATTTTGCAATTGTTTACTAGGAGAGGTGTACATTCATGGAACTTTTGTTACTATCAAAAGAATTAACACAGCAATACTGCAGGAAAATATTGATGCCTGAAGGGGCTACCGAACTATTGGTGGAGATCGCCAATAAGCTGAACAATGATCACAAACTTTTAGATATTTATATGGATTTTTACAAAAATACAATTGAGAGTGGTCACTGGACAACGGTTTGGGAACCGTTAACGATTGACCCTTATGTAGAAGAAACCTTTGGGAATGAAGCTTCCCTGTTTTATCTGCATGCCGCGTTGCAAAGGCTGCCTCTGGCCGAGAAGAAGTATGCCGAATGGGGACTGAGTGAGGAATTATTCGTTGAAACTTTGAGGGATATCGGCGTATGGGTACAAAATGCTTATAATCTAGTGGGATATTATGCCATTAGAAATTTCAGCTGGATCTGGAGGCATCTCGAAGCCAGAATGTTCCGGATTGGCGGCATGCAATTCCTGGCTGCGAAATTTTCCGGAGTCGTTAAAGGCTTTTACAATGCAAAGGAAGAAAGATTTTTACTTTTATGCGGTGAAGGAATGGAACTGCGAGCAAATGGCGATATGCAAGGCGTATGTAAAAAAGAGAAGACAACCGATGGTTTTGTAACGGAATATACGGAAACGGAAGAGTTTTACATCGGACATCCCATTACGCCTATTGGCAAAGGACTTCAAGAGCAAGTTAAGCTTAACAGAGATGAATGGGAAAAAGTGCTGGACAAAGATGATACGTTACTTGAAATCCACATCCCAAGAGATACTGCTTTTAATATGGAGTCTATCAAAGACACTTATTTAAAAGCGAAGGAATTTTTTGCGACCTACTTTCCAGAAGTCAAATATAAAGGCATGGTTTGTCATACATGGCTTTTTACTCCCCAACTTCGGGAGATGCTGCCGCCTACGAGCAATATCTTAAAGTTCCAAGAGCAATTCTACCTGTATCCGACAGCGGGATCCGTGCGTTTCCTATGGAATTTTGTGTTTAATGAATTGACGGAGGTCAAAGACGCGAAGCCTGACACCTCATTAAGGAAACAGGTTCTTCAATATGTAGAGGAAGATAAAGAGATATTTGATATGAATGGGATATACCTTGATTTATGCGGTGAGTTTGGCAACGTATCTTACGATAAATGAAAATTGTTAGAAGCAGATATAGAAAAGGAGTACTGACAACTGTCGGTACTCCTTTTTCCGTATCTGGAAATTTTATGAATGGAAGAATTGGGGATAGGGAAACCTTAGCTTAAGAAAGGGGGGGCTTCGGATGGATCAACAAATAGAAAACATCTCGACCATCATTCGACGAAGACTGAACGACTCACCTGATCTTGTCATTAAAACCTATATCCTTCAGGATCGAATCGAAATAACATGCATGTATTTAAATACGATCACGGATCAAAAGCTGATAGATGAATTGGTTATATCCGGTATACTGACGCCGTATTCCCCGTTGAAGGAGGAGCAAGACCCTTTTCATTGGTTACTATCCGCATTCAAACAAGCGGAAATTAAGGAAGTGAGCGGGGCGGATTCCTGCATTAAAGAATTGCTGAAAGGGCAATGTATTGTCGCTTTGCCTGGGCAAGATGCCGTATCCATAGCTGTCTGTAGACAAGAGACGCGCAGCATAACTGAGCCAGAAACAGAATCAGTGGTCCGAGGACCACGAGAAGGTTTCGTGGAGAATTGCTGGCGCAATCTATCACTTATTCGCAAACGGCTGAAGAGCGAAAAATTGGTTGTTGAGGAGATGGTCATTGGAACCGAAACCCATACAACGGTTTGTTTGCTCTATATGAGGGGAATTACTGATCCCGCCTTAATTCTTGAGTTTCGCAAGAGGCTGAAAGCGATTCAAACGGACAGCATTCTTGAGAGCGCCTATGTTGAAGAGTTTATCCAAGACAAGACCTTGACGCCTTTTCCCCAGTTCATGTCCTCAGAAAGGCCTGATGCCATTGTTGCCAGGTTGCTTGAGGGACAAGCAGCCGTCATTACGGACGGGACTCCTAATGTATTAGCAGGGCCTATTACTTTTTTTCAGTCATTCTCTACATCCGAGGACTACTACCAAAGATCTGATATCGCTACCTTATTGCGCTGGCTCCGCATGTTAGCTTTTGTTATATCCGTATTTACACCTGCTTTATTTATTTCCCTTGCCAGTTATCATCAAGAAATGCTTCCTTCATCCATGCTGGCCAACCTATCCTCACAAAGGGAGGGCGTGCCGTTCCCGGGCGTGATTGAAGCTTTCGGGATGATGGTTATTTTTGAAGTCCTTCGGGAAGCCGGACTGCGCATGCCAAGAATATCCGGCCAAGCGATATCCATTGTGGGCGCACTGGTGCTTGGCCAAGCAGCGGTAGAGGCAGGAATCGTGTCGGCAGCGATGGTTATTGTCGTATCGTTAACCGCCATTGCAAATTTCGTTGCCCCGAATTATGGATTTGGTATCGCTCAGCGGCTCATCCAATTTGTATTTATGTTTTTAGCCGGCATTTTAGGCTTTTTTGGCATCATGTGCGGTGTGTTTGTACTGCTGATCCATTTGGTATCGCTTCAATCCATGAACGTTCCGTATTTTGCGCCAATGGCGCCTCTAAAGCTATCCAATTGGAGAGACACCTTTATCCGTATTAATCGGCCATTAATGAATCGTCATCGAAGTAAGGGGAATGGGTAAGGTGATTCGATGTGAAGAAAAAGCTTTTAGTTCTTGTATCCGGCTTGCTGCTATGTTCAGGTTGCTGGGACATGAAGGAGATTAATCAACTCGCTATCGTCGACATGATTGCGATAGACCGGGATGAGAATGGAATGTTCAACGCCTATTATCAAGTTCTCAATCCGCCAAGTATTGAAGCTCGTAGATCAGGTCCGGCGAAAGCAGCGGTTTATACCTACAAGACGACATCTCCGACCATGGGGCGTACATTGGAACAAACTGGCGCGGTAATGTCTAGAAATTTGTACACCTCACATCTACAGTGTTATGTCGTATCGGAGCGTATGGCAAGAGAAGGTTTATTCAAAATGGCCAATTATTTGGAAAATTATAAGGAACGCCGAACCAATGTTTACGCCATTGTTTCGGAAGATCCCGTGTCCAACGTGATCAATACGTTCACTTTATTAGACCGTGTTCCAGGGCGAAATATCCGTTTATTACTGGATTGGCATGCTAGAAGGTTCGGGATTAACAAGCTGCCGACAAGGATGAAAGATCTTGTCGCAGGTATTCCCTTCAGCAGGCCGACCGTTATGCCCATTATTCAGTATACAGGGGACAATGCTGCATCTCTGTCCGATCGGCTGGAAGATATGAATGCTACAAAGCAGAGTTTGAAATTTAATGGTGGAGCCGTATTTATTAGGGCCAAGATGGTCGGGAAGATCAGCGATGACATCAAGAACAATTATTATGTGCTGAACGGATATGCGACCCGTAAACAAGAAGCGTTTAAACTAAATGGCGATACGATTGCTGTAGAGATGCGCAATATTCAGATCAAGCGGAAATGGTTAGCGAAGGACAAGCTTCACATTCGAATGTATACCAAAATGGGCTTAATAAACAACGAGCAGGATAAGAAATTAACAATTCAGAACATTAAAGAAATGGAAACAGCCTTTAACCGCACCTACCAAAAGAAGTGCGAAGAGTTCGTTCATTTCGCTTTAGAGAAAGACTGGGACATGCTTGGTATCGGTGATACGGAACAGGGCCGAGATAGATGGAAAGAGGTTCAAGTCGAATTTGAAATCCGTTCCAAGCTGATTTTTTTAGGAAACACCATTACACCGTACGAATAGGAGAATAACGTTGGAACAAACTTCATTAACCCCTTTCCAAATGTTTTGTGTTGTGACATGTTTTGTCGTGGGGACCACCTTTATCATGCTGCCAAACGCGACGATCGCAGATGCAAAGCAATTTGGATGGCTTGTTCATATATGGGGGGCGGCTTTCGGTGTTCTTGTGGGATGTTTATGGATTTATATTTCTGGAAAACATCCCGGACTTTCTCTCGTGCAAATATTGAACCAGTTATTCGGCAAATACGCAGGCGGTTTTATCTCCGTCTGCTATATTATTTTCTTTCTCCAAATTGCTGCTTGGGTGACGAGGAATGTCAGTGATTATTTACATGTCACGATGATGCCCAAGACACCTCAAACGGTATTTCATCTAATGACCCTTGTTGTGTGCGCATATGCAGTAATGAAAGGGATCAGAGCGATATCCCTCGTTAGCATATTTATCGTGCCTTATATATCCATTTCCTTCTGGCTTCCTTATACCGTCATGTTAAACGAATGGGAATGGCGAAATTTTCATATCCCAACGGATTTTCATTTTTGGCAAACACTTGTGGAAACAAAATATGCATTGGGTTTTCCTTTCTTGGAGACCGTTGCTTGTATGATGATATTTCCAATGGTTCGCTCAAAGCTGAAGACGGCCGTTTTAGGCGGGACGCTCTTTGGAGGGATTCAAATTGCGCTTTCCGTTTTTTTTGCAATTGGGATTCTTGGAGTCTATAGATCATCCCATCTCATTTATCCGAAGTACACCATCTTTCGGGAAATGGAGTTTTCCAGCTTCATTGAGCATCTTGAATCCATTATTTCCATGAACATGCTGTTAGTTGTCTTTGTAAAATTGAGCGCAATCTATTACTTTGCTGTTACAGCTATTTGCCAAGTGTTTACCATACGCAGTCGTGCCGTCGTTGCTTTTCCTCTGATAGCCATTATCTCCGGGTATTCGCTTTTGTTCTCCAACATTGCTGAGAATGCCTTGTGGATTCATGATTATTTATTTGTTTATTATGTGCCGTTCGGAATTGGTTTCCCCGTTCTCATGTTAGTGTTTACTTGGATGCGCAAAGGAAGAGGTGAACGTGTCATATGATTGGTCTCTTGGGAACGTTTATTGCTTTTTCTGTCGTGGGATTCGTAATCTTACGTTATCTGCGATTGCAAGCCAGAGAGGTGTGGGCATTCGTAATTATCACGTGTATAGGCTTCGTGCTGTGGGTAAGCATTATTATGCATCATCCGCTTGATCTGAACAAAGCAATTGCCTGGATGATTGATAGTCTGCAATTAAACCTATAAAGTTCCAACAATGTTCAATTGCATATTGATCCTGGGGGAAACGGTCTTCGCAGGATATGGTATAGTAAGGATATTCACTACCATATACTCCCATCCTGAAAGGGCGGTTTGAATGACAGGAATGCGTTCGCAGGCTCCAACGCGGGGCGTGCAGAAAAAGGATAGCGAAAGCGGCGAACGAGCTGTTCCCAAGGTGGAGCGCAGCGCAACAACTAGCCATTGGATGCAGCTGCAGCGGACACTGGGAAACCGAAGAGTAGGAGAGTTGCTGCAAAGAGACATGCAGCTTTCAGCAGCGCCAACAGAAATTGTCGTGCAAAGGGCACCAGGTCTGCCAACGAAACAGGATTTGGAGAGAGATGGGCTGACAGCCGGCACCAAGTTTGGGTTCGGTAAGACTTCATGGGGCAATCTTGGCGATGCGCTCGTCGCATACGAGAAGTTAGGCAATACGGATTATGCTGCTCAGAAAGAGCAATTAACGAAGCTCGAACTTATTATTGGAGAATGGCGTGCAAGCTACAATCTAAGGGAAAGCAGTAAGAAACTAAAGAAGAAGGATCCGGCAAAACTGCTTAAAGTTAATGAGATTTTGGAGAGTATCGAGCAGAGAAGAGCTGTCATTCAAGAAGCGGAGGCACCATCGGATGGTCGAGATGGACGCCGTCGGGCAGAAGCTTTTAGCAAAAGAGAAGTCATTGCTCCTCTGACAAAGCAACAGGAGATCGTGGAAGAGAAGAAAGAAATAAAAGCTTCCGAGACGATGGACGAATATTTGGAGAAGAGTGGGTACAAGCAAGACCGCAATTATATGTCATGGGGGAATGGTACGATTGCACACGTAAGTTGGAAAGCACATGTTGGCTCTGGTGATGCCAACCAGCGTCTGGCAATTGCGAAGATGGTCAGTCCATTACTTACAAGTTGGAAGGTCTACCATAAATTCGATATTACCCAAACTCCTGAGCCTATCGATAAATTTCTTACGGTCTACCCTCCCGATGCGGAGGAGGATTGGGAGTTTATTGTCAATATGCTTGAGACAGCATTAGGCGGTTTTGCTACTGTCGATGTCACTGGCGACATGCCCGTTGGGGAGACCGGCAAGGTGAATATGCGGCATGGTCAAAATACGCCGCTTACGTCAAGTATGCTTAGAGGTGTAGATGTAGCATCCGATGGCAAGGTTGGAGATTTTACAAAGATGGTGGGTACTGCCGTGCAAGGTGACGGTCTACCTTTGTGGGAATTAGGTGGGAAATTATTCTTCAATAAGACCGAAACCGCGGAACCTCCTTCTAAACTGAATCCGAATACGATTTATATGGCGATTCTTGTGGATGGACGGATCGTCCCGGATAAGAGGGAGGAGCCGAATCCCGCGAACGTCCCACTTCCGAAGGGAGTTAAGAAATTCGAGCGCCTATAAATGAAAAAGAGACCGCTGGATGCGGTCTTTTTTCTATAGCGATTTTCACTTCTTCTCAGGTGAAACGTCGAAGGCTAGAAGCTGCGTCACTTGCGAAGCACCGAAATTGTTGTCAGAGACGACAACAAGGCTGTCGTGCCCGTTTTGGAGCTTCGGTCCCCATGTTATACCTTCTACATTGTCGAGTTTCGGCAGGCCTAATGTATTAAGATCCAGCACCAGCTTCTTTGTAAGAGGTGTAAATTGGCCGGCCGTTAACGAATCAAGGTTGTTCACATTCGTCGCTTGAGCAGCATCCGCTTCATAGATGCGAATATAATTGGAATAATTGCCGTCGGCGGCTTGCACGCCGGAACGTTCTAAGATGAGGAACTGGTGATCATTGATCGCAAGCATTTCCGAAACGCCGTTATCGGCGCTTTTGCCTTGTCCGGGTTTAGCCGGGATGGCGTCAATCGGATAAGCATACTGCGCGATGATGTCGCCGCTCCGATTATATTTCGTTATTCGGGAATAGGAACCAGCATCCACCGTCGAAATTTCGCCGTCCTGGTAGAGCGCGGCTTCCATGGATGTAAAGTAGTATTTTCCGTCCGGGGAGAAGCTGCTTCCTTCCAGAGCGAGATTGTTGCGGAAACCTTTCTGCGTGGAGCTGCCGCTATTGGCGTCGATTTGGAATGCTTTAGGAGTCAGGATGGAAGACAAGTATTTGCCTTTTAATGTCGCTTGGCGGATAAAAGGGTTCAAATTCAGCGTGCGATCGCCTTCGCTCGTATACCAGATCGATTTGCCGTTAGGATCAAAGCGGATCGATTCCAGATCAGGGACGATGCCTTGCTGATTAGCCGTGTACTCTTTTTTGTTTGGATAAGTTGTACCATCCTCTTGTTTGAATTGCGTCATACCGGTTAGTTCGACACCATAAAAGCTTTTGGTATCGTATTTCAGCTTCGCAGTGTAAAAACGAGCAGGAGCGTTGTCTGAACGATCGTCACTGATCAGAATCCATTGATGCGTTCTTGGGTTGTAATCAATACCGGATAATCCGCCAACAAGCGTTTCCTCGAACTTCAGATCGTTTGCGATTCGTTGCTCACCAATAAACGTAAGTTGTCCGACCGTGTGATTTTGAGCATGCTTCGCTTGCTTATGAGGGTTCGCTGCTTTCGGTTGTTGGCCTTCCGTCATTGGAGCTTGTCCACCTGGTTCCGTCGTGGCGGCCGAAGCGGCAGTGAATGGTACAGAGGCCAGCAACAAACCGGCGACAGCACTTGCGGATATGAGCTTTCTTACCTTCACGTCAACACCTTCTCTCCCAAATTCATCCATCAGTAACGAGGACACTCTCATTATATAGAAATGCGTCAGAACGGGACAATAGGATATGGGGAAATTTACATAAGCTTTAATTCTGGGACAGAAAGGATTATCCAATTAATTCCAGAATACTTGTAAATAGAGTTTTTAAGATCATGGGAGGGATTAAGATGTCAGATGGCAAGATCCTTTTTGATCCAATGAAACACCCAGAATGGATACCACCTCATAGCAGTGAATGGTATGAACAATTATTCATAGAAACAGGAGAGTACAGATACCCGTGGAAGTCGCAGTTCGAAGAGCCGAGAGCTGAAATCATTTTCGGTAATAAAATAGCTGCTAACTTAAATTATGGCCGATTATTGGATGTAGGATGCGGACACGGTGATTTTGCCTTACAATTTGGCCTAGATGCCAGAGAAATTGTCGGTATTGATGTTCTAGAGGGTTTTATTGATAAGGGCAACCTGAGTAAGACATTGGGGAACATCAATTTCATGGTTACGGATGGGAATGGTCATTTACCCTTTCCAGATGATTATTTCGATGTAGCCTATACGAAAAAAGGACCAAGAGACTGGTATCATGAAGGAAATCGCATTGTCAAACCTGGCGGAATGATTATGGCTCTCTATCATGCAGGTAGCCATGGAGGTTTAAGAGATCGTTTTCCAGGTCTCTATTCACCAATGCCTCAACCTGAAGCAAATGATATATTGTCTAATCTTAATCTTCACGGGAGTGGGTTAACGGATATTCATGTAGAGCTGCTTGAAGAGATAGAATACCTTGCTACGCCTGAAGATGTGCTTATCAAAAAATGCTTTGGGCAGAACCACAAACTAAAGGAAATCGTATGGCAGGAGTGTCTGCAAGATGTCGAGGTAATATTTAACAAGTATGCAACAAAGCAAGGACTGAAAGTATTTAATTACTATCACTTGTTAACAGCAAAAGCTTCGTAATCAACGCTTAAAACCAATCTTTCACACAGCGAGGCTACCAATCAATTCTACCAATCTCCACCGTGGTAAATTGTGGTACTATAATTAATATCAGATTCATTGTTAATCAGCACTAAGGAGGCTCGAAACCCGTATGCAAGCCCATGCATCTTCGAAATCAACCCGAACGAGCAATTCCTCGTTGGAGAAGCAGTCTCCATCTTCAAAAATGGCGGATCAGCCATCTTCTTCCCTGCGAATGCCGATGAATGCCTCCTCTGTTCTGCAGCTTCAGAGGACGATTGGCAATAAAGAAGTGGCGCGTATGATGTCGCAGCAGCTGGCAGCGCCAACCACGTCGATTGGGCAGCCTGTTATTCAACGAAAATTAGTAGCCCAGTACAGCGATAGTTTGAAACGCAGCGCAACGACAAGCGACTTATTGCAAGCTTTCGAGCTGATAGGGATGAAGAGCCAAATCCTTTCGGCGAAAACAAATGCACGGGTGAATCCTTATACATTTAATGCGATATTGGAGCAGGAAATAGATGAAGCGGACTTTACTGTACAGTTAGCGAAAGATAAATGGGAGCAGTCCCGAGACCAAATCAGCCAACTTGCGAGCAATGTCCTGCAAAAGCTGTACTTGGACCCAACGGTTTCCAATGACGATGGGGAGACGGATATTTTTTATGATACGGTTGAGGAACATACAAGTAAGGAAGATATACTGCCGCGCTTGGAAGATCTGCGGACGCACATGCACATTTTTCCCGGTGATATGAAAACAAAGCTACTGAATTACTATGCGATGGCCTCTTTATCGAAGCCTGATTCGCTTTTGACTATAGATATGGCCGCCATTGAAGAGATGGAGTCTTACGTTCTGGACTTCTCGAAGAACATTCTTCAAGAGGTGAAAAGGTTGAACAGCCGAATCGCACAAGATGCAACGCTTGCCCGACTGGCTCCTCAGCTTCAAGATTATTTAAATACGTTCCTGTTTGTAAAAGCTGAGGATTTAGGCGCCTTCCCTTTGAAGGAAGTGTCGGACAACTTAGCGTTTCTCTCTAGGCGCATCGAGAGCTTAGAGTCGGATTTCAACGCTGAACCAAAGCCGGAGGTATACATTCATCAGCAAGCCACAGATGAAGCGCTCGATAAATACGTCACCATGGTCCACAATAACTGGAATGCCGGACGCAACAATCCAACCCGTGATACACCTGCCAAACATACACATGTCGAAGGGTACAGCACCAGCATGATCTTCTCCATGCAAAATGGCAATAAGGATCTATATATTCACGGTGTCGTTGCCTTTCATATGGACAACAGTATGTCCTCCTCTGACGCAAGGGAAGCATTGGACATCGAGGATCGCTCTCAGACATTGGCCAATTTCATTGCTTACATGCCATCCGGCGGTTCATGGATTACGAAGGATCAGTGGTATCTAAATAAAATAGCACAGTATTTTACAGTTGATTTTCTATAATGGATGTCACTCATATTTCTCTTTATAACCTAGCAGCCTGGCTAATGGAGAAAGGATTTTGAAGACGGTTTTCTGCACTGGCCATGGAGGATTTACCACTTGAATTTCGTTCTGATAATTGAGCATAGGAAGAGACATACGGACTAAGTTAGGCGTGCCTTTTGCGTTAAGTTTACCGTCTCTTGCAAGAGCGAAATAGGTACGGAAAAATCCTTCAATCTCCAGTGCAGGCGTAAACTTTTGAATCGTATGCGCTTCTGCAGCGTCTTCATTCCAGAAGTAATGAGGAACTCCCGCAGGAATCTCCAAGAGATCTCCTGGTCCTAGAACACGGGTCTCGCCGTTAATATAGAAGTGGATTTTACCGGAAATCACTTCCAATGAACTTGTTTGTTTCGGATGAATATGTTCGGGTTCTCTTTCTTGCGAGGGCGGATTAAAGCTTTCAATTTCCAACAAGGCACCATTCGTCTCTTCCCCGGTCGTACGGAATATCATTTTTTGTCCGCTGCGGGGATTCGTTATTTGTCTGTCAAGAGTTGTCATGACAGCCTCCTTATTCATGGTCAAAGTCAGCTAATACAGGGAGTCATTCCTCGTCGTAGTTCCAAGAAAAGATGGCATCCCAGCTTCATGGTATCCCTTCCAAATGTGTATCGTCAATACGCTCAGCCAATTAACAAAATTAAAATAATTGGGGAGGAATTTTTATGCCGATCAATTTTCACGATGAAAAGAACAAGGGGACGTATACAACAAGGACAGCTGATGATACATGGATGAGATTCATTGAGAAAAGGATGGATGTTCGCAATAAAGGAGTGGCGGATATCGGGTCTTCCCATTGTCGAAAAAGACTCATGGACCGTCTGGATAGCCACAAAAAAATAGAGGCTAGGAAGCCTCTATTATGTATTTGCTGAACACAGTTAATTTTCATATACATCGCCGCTATTCGTGATAATGCATCCAATTGTCAGATCAGTTTCCAATTTAGGATAATAGTCTTGACGCCAGTTCGCGAGCTGATCGAAGGGCAGCTTGTTCCTGAAATATTGACCTGTTCCTAAAGCATCGGATCCTATCGTTTTTAGCTGACTGAAGAGCTCCTCATACCGCTTTTTTATATCTTTGGCGAAGGCTTCCTCGATTTGTTTTTCATTTAAATTGCCGTTGTTTTCAATAAGATGCAAGGAAAGCTGCATATTCATATGAAGTACGGGATGTTCATCACGCCAATCGGTATGTATGCGGTTTTTACATTTGACAATGGCTACGCTTGCCCGATTCGTTACTTGAACAACAGAACCTTGAAACAATTCTTCGTATAGGTTGATTAACAGAGATTGTTCCTTTTTAATTTCCCCTTTCATTTTCCCCTTGGCCATGACGGCAGACCCTTGAAACTCCAGCATCGTTGATTTTCCAGATCGTAGAATGGGGATGGTGACATCTTCCGTGTCTGAGTGCATGGCGCCAAAAATTTTCCAAACATAGGCTAAATTAATTTCAGGACTCCATCCTGCATTTTTATTGAAAAAATTCATGAGTGCGCTTCCGTCCGTCTGGATGACACGACCTGTATGAGCCAGAAAAGCCCCGATTTCCTCCGAGGTAATAGCCACCAGCGCTTTGGTAGGGAGTTGCTGGCTTCTCGTGATGAAGGCTATCGCTTCTTGAATCCCATCTTCCGCAAGCTTACGATCAAAAACGATAAATTGTACATGCATAAAATCTATGCCGGCTTCAATATCTGTATCAATATCCGTAAGTGCTTTACTGATCGTGTCGGCTTCTTTGTAGTAAACCTTGGACGATAATCCTTGCTTTTGAGGTGATGGAATTTGAATATGAATTCTGTATTTACTGACTTTGCCATAGGAAATCCCCATGACAATGGGCAATACCCGATGATTTACGTCTTTAATATCCCAACAGCCGGTTAGCAGTACTGCGCATATGATTAGCAGAGCTCCGGTCTGAAGCTTACGCATCATTTTTGAAAACCTTCTTTCTATACGCTCTTTGAATGAAACCACCTCGGAGATACACAGCAATGGGGATCACCAAGAAGACAAAGATACGAAACCCGATATCGGATGCGTAAATCTTCACATAGGAACTCCAATTCGGAATCATCGCGGATGCAACAAATACAAGCAAGCCTAGGATGGGCCTAATATAAGTCTCCTTCCATCCAGGTATCATTTTGCGAACTAACACAGATGAAGCCCAAAGCGCGTATGAGGTGATGACTAGCACGAAAGCAAGCAGAGCGACGGCATAGAATAATGAAATTCGATGAAATATGGTCCACGTAAGATTAACTGTGTCAATACTTGTTACCAGTGGGAAATTCATTAATGTTGCTGCGTTGACACCAAAGACAAGCATGGGAATATAGATGATCACCACATACAGCACAGTCAATGGAATCATTGTAATCAAGAGCGGCTTCAACTGTACTTTAATAACAGGCGGCAGCATACCCAGAAGAAGGAAAGGGCAGATCGTAAATAAGGGAACGAGGAACTCAAAATGCTGCATAAAGTCAAAGCTTGTATTTACAAGTGGAAATAGGTTGGTCAACCTTGCATTAACGGAACATCCCAATAGGGCAAATAAAAGAGCTGGGAAATACAGAAATGACAATAAAGTGCTGGCTCTTAAGATACCTCGTGGTCCAATTGAAGCTCCAAGTAGCGTAATGGAAGAAAGTAATAGCAAAATTGAAATTAACGGCGATCGGACCACGAATACGATAATCATGAGTTCAGCAAAGCCGCGAATGGCCATAACTCCAATAAGGAGTATATAGAGAATAAGTGGAAGAAGCAGGACGGTACTAACCCATCTACCAAGCGGAAGAAGCAGATCAGCATAATCCAGATTCCCTGCTTTGTTCAAACCTTTCAAGAGAATGACCATGAGGATCAATTCAATAAGCATGTACATCATGGCTGGTTCCCAATGTCCATATTTCGTCGTATGTAACATCGCTCTTGGAAAGAGCAAAAATATGATACTGCAATGAGATCCGATGAAAAAAAAGGGGATTGTTAACGTAGAAATCCATCGAGAACTCATAGGCTGGCGTCACTCCTTTTCAGTTGTTAAGTTTGTCTTAATTTTTTGAAATCGAAAAAACTCATAAACGGTATACCAAAGTGTTCAATTCTACACACGTAGAAGCAAATCGCTATAAAACCGGCGAACAAACCGAACACACCAAAAATGCCGGAAAGCACAACGATAACTGCTCTCATAATTCGTATATTCAACGTGTTTAAGTAATTAGGAAAAGCAAAGGTGGCCGTAACGGAAATGGACAACACAATGATAACAAGACTGCTGACCAGTTTTGCATCGACAATGGCTGTTCCAAGAACGATACCCCCGATGACCGTAATGGAGGCTGCAATACTTTTGGGTAACCGCTGTGTGGATTCAATACTGATTTCGCTAACGATTAATAAAAAAGCCATTTCTAAAAAGGTAGGCAGCGGGATGCCGATTCGGCTGCTGGCTACGGAGAGGGCAAGTTCGATCCGCAGTGTTTCCGGATTTACGGAGACTAGAGCTACATAAAGTCCAGGGGTCAGTAACGCGATTAGCAGGCTCATTAAACGTAAGGAACGGAGCGCAAGCATAATGAGCAGGGGAAGTTGTCTATCCCACTGAATAGAAATAAAGTCGCCAAATAACAGGGGCAGCACGTAAGCGACGGGCTCGCCATCTATCAACAGGATGACTCGGCCTTTCATCATGGATGAGGTTGCTTGCATAGGGATCTCTGTTTTATAAAAAGGTGACAACAAGTCAAAACGGCTGCAGCCGAGTATTTCCATCAGGTCTTGACCCGTCTGTAAATCTCTGTTTGAAGCATTCTGCAAGTTACTTTTTACTTGATGCAGCAGTTCCTTATTGACAAGCTCTGAATGGTAAATCAAAGACGCCTCTTTCGTTGCGCCTCCTGTAAATGTAAAACCTTCAGCTATTAAATAGGGCGAATTTAGTGATTTTCTAATGAGTCCAATGTTCGTGGTTAACGGTTCCATGAAGGCGACGGCCGGAGCGAATGGCATCGATTCGTTCTCGGGCTTTTCAATAGATCGGGTAAGAGAAGTGGGAGTTCCTTGAAAACTGAATGCTTGTTCACCCGTGGCGTTAATTAAAACCACCCGTCCCAGTTGAAGCTCACTCATCGCCTGAGGGCTCCATGGCTTGCCAACCAATCGCATGCAAATATCCTCGTAGGAAACGTTGGACGTAACGCCGGAGGTCCAAATAAACATAATGGTTTCCTGCGAATTAACAACAGAATCATAGTAAACCAACCACATCGATTCCGCTCCGAGTTGCAGCCGTTCGATTTTCAAATCACGGTGTAGCTCTGCTTTTTTTCCTATGACCTCCAAAAAATTGCTCATGGCTAACCTCCCTGAGATAGTGTTTACTATAAATTGGGAATTATTCAGCCTTCACGTGCATGATGCAAGCAATCAAATAAGGGCCGATCATCCAAAAACAACTTTGGACAATGACCCTTATTTCCAATTTACTTCCCAAATTTTTGCTGTAAAAATTGCAGGGCATCCTGAAGCATCTTGGCAGTCGCGCTGTCCACATACTTGCTGTCTCTAATGGCGGCATCAAAGAAAGTCGGATCTTTCAGTTGATTTTGGTTCACCAGTTTCTGAAGCACGGCGACCGCTGTCTGCAGGCTGTTATAGACGGTTTGGTTTTTGAAATAACCTAGATTCCATAATAACCGGAGGAGATCGTCTAAATGATCCAGATCCATGATGACCTTCAATACATAGGTACGTACAATTGTATTGCCCGCGTGGTCGGATGCTGTAACTTCAATTGTATGCTGACCCAACCATAAATTAAGCGGTTGAAGGTTTATGTTGGGGCTGACAATGACGCCGTCCATTTTAACTTTTGATGAGGCTACTCCACTTAAAGCATCTGAAATCCCAACATTTAATACAATTGGATCCGTCCAATAAACCGTTAACGGACCGGCTATATTGATTTCAGGAGCTTGTGGATCATAACGAACTTCGACAGAGTGCCCAGCTTCTTGATTCCCGGCGATATCCGTGCTGTAGTAGTAAATCGTGTTCACACCATAAGTGCTTACGGTAACCGATGTTCCGGCACTTGGTGTTCCACCGTTTAGGGAGTAGAAGGTCTGTTGTACGCCGCTTAAAGTATCATAGGCCGCTAATGTGACGGTTTGCGGTGTGCGCTGCCAGCCCTCTAAGGAGGTATGGGTGGTAGTTGGAGCCGTTTTATCGATGCCTATAATCAAATCTTTGGGCACTTCTTCGTTATTCATTGTATCAATGGAGCGGTATTGGATTCGGTAAATCCCATCATCGGCGAAAGTGACCGGCTGACTGGTGACAGCCTGCCAAGTCTCTGCTCCTCCCAGAATGCGGTACTCGGTCCGCTTGATGCCTACCCCGACAGTCGGATGTTCGACTGTAAAGGCAACCTGCACATTTTGCTTATTGAATGTGCCAGAACCCGTTGCTCCGTCCGCTGTCGCCGTGGTCACAGGAGGGGAGACATCCCGCTTAGTTATCTGAAACGTAATTTCTTTGGTGTTGTTACTACGATCCATCTCTGTGAATCGCCCGATATCATTAATATTGACGCTTAATTGGTAAGTGGCTTCTCCATTGGGCACTTCCCAATACCCGTTTTCACCTCCAGCATTCGTATACAGCGTAGCAGTGCCGCCAACTGGAATAGATTGATTGTACGTATCTGTATAGCCGAACGAACCACCGTTCAACCCGAACACAGCTCCTGTAATCTGTCCGGCAGGGGTGGGAAGAAGCCCTACATTTTTCACGGTGACATAGAAACGCACGCCTGTTTGCCCGGCATAAGGACTGGCTGGATCCGTTCCAAGGTCGGTTACAATCAAATCAGGGCCGGGAGTCAGGGGCTGGCGTTCCAAGCTCAGAAATTCAAACGATTGATGAATAACACGGCCGTTTTTAGCGACAACTTTGATGATATGATTTGCCATGGGGAGGCCTGTTTTTTCGAAAACCAGCTTCTTCGCGCCTTGTGTGTTTGCTGTTTTCAAATCAACCGTTGTTTGCAGGACATCGTCCATATAAACATCTGCCACTCCCAAAGTAGACTCAATATCGGAATACCATCGGATTCCCGTGCCTCTAAAAGCCATAGCTGCGTAATCGCCAGGTGTTGTCGTTTCATGAAGATCCGCTCCATTAGCCCCTAAAGCAAAGGTAGCAGAGGAGTAATACGTATTGGGACTGGAATGAACAACATTCGTCCACAGGTTTTGAGGTGTTTCATCCAAGAGGCCTTCCGTCAGCTCAAACCAATCGAAGTAAGCAAATACATTATCGGTGCTCTTGACGATGGAAAGCACAAGATTGCTTACGTCCGCAGGCATCATGACATTGTATTCGATTGTCGTATAGACGTTAGGCTCCGTTCCAGGCAAATCAATGGAGCGAATCAACTGATTGTTGATCGTGAGATTGACCTTTTTATTCGCTGCAGCACTATATTTGAGCTTAAGAATATAATTGGTATTTGCTTTGACGGGAGGTTTCAGCAAATTCATTCTCCCTTGCGTGTAATACATCCCGACAAATGTGCCATGATGTGTCACACCTTCCAGCTCCGTTTGCTCCGATTCCACATGTAAAGCTCCTGTAGATGTCGTTGTAAAAGGGGAGGAAGGTAAAGTTAAGGAAGATATGGCAATTGGGGAGCTCGGCACGGATTCATTGCCCGAATCATCATAAGCGATAAGCGTATAGGAGTGAGCACTCTCAGGACTCACATCTTGATGTGTGTAGCGTGTGACTGCTCTAGGAAGCTTTGCAAGCAATACGCCGTTATCATACAGCTTATAACCTGCCACTTCTGCATTATCCGTAGAGGGCTGCCATGTCAGTTTAATTTGTTTGTATGAAACGGCCCGCGCTTGCAGCGAAGGTGTACTTGGTTTGGCATTTTCGTACGGAGTCAAGATGTATTGAACGGCTTCACCGGGCTGAATCGTTTCCGATAACTGTGCGCCGAAAGCGGCGTCAACGATGCTAAAACTGCGAGCAGCTGCATATGTGTTGCCTGCACCAAAACGTTCTGCCGCATACTGAACGTTAGCAGGCAGGGTAACGTGCACATTCATCGTGACCGGAGTCGTTTCGAAATTAACAAAGTTAAGCAGAATTTTGTTGGATTTGGCTCCGGTACTGCTCACACTAAGCGTTGATGTATCCACCGCACGGAAGTAAGCTTTTTTTCCGGCAAGCTCATTCTGATTGGTATACACATAAGGGAGCGGTTTGCCATGCGTGCTGTAGGCAAGCGCCAAGCGGCGGAAAATTTTCAATCGCGTTTCATCGGGATCGCTCGCATTCATCCATGCTTCCGCATCATCAGCGGCATTCATCTCGATATCTTCTTTCAGCAAGCTGTACTCTCGGAAGTAGGCGGCATGCTGCATAATGTAATCCAGATAACCAATCGTGCTGCGCGTTTCCCGATCGAAGATGGAGGCGAAGCGATGGGTGAAAGTGTCATACCGGTTATTGTCCGTATGAAAATCATTAGCCCCTGTTTCACTCATCATCATCGGTTTCGCGAGTCCGTCCCCTTGATATTCAGGAAAGGTTTTCTGTGTTTCTACAAGAGCGCCACCTTCACCGCTTGAAATGCCGCTTAAGGTATAGCTGTGACCGTTGGTCATATCGGTATAATCTTCGATTTGCCTGCGATAGGCAGGATCTCGCTCCCATCCATCCGGAATGCCTTTGGAAGGCCAGTAGGCCCAACCTGGAGAAACCGCTTTCAACCATGGGTTTAACAATGGCTTTTGCTCGCTAACATACTTGGCCAGCGCCAAGTCAGCGGCAAAGGCATTGTTGAACACACCAGGTTCATTATCCAGCTCCAGGTATTCGAACAAATCTCCATTATCTGCAATGAGATTGTTATAGTACTCTTTCAGCTTCTCCGGAACAACGCCAGATGAGAGCTCCGGGTCTTTGATGTAAGTTCCGAATGGCAGCAGCACAGGTGCTAAATTCAAATCGCGCAGGGCAGTCAGCCATTCACGCGAAAATTGGCTGCTGCGTATGACGTTTCCACTGTAGGCAAGCCCCAGCCACTTCGTTACTTCCATCGTTTGCAAGTCACGGTCCTTCAACACATGCGATACTAACGCCGTTCCCAGACGAATATACCGGCCGTGAATGGGTTCCGTTGCTGGAGCAATCAAAGCCTCAAGTTTGGCATAATCCCATTCAAACCAATGGAATTCGTCGCCTGCAGTTCCGGCATACAAACCACGATCCAATGAGAGCTTCAGCTCATTAGGTCCAACCTTTAACATTTCCTTAGGAATGTACAGCTCGTAAGTTTCTTTGAATTTCCGATTCGTATTTCCTCCGCTAAGGCCGACAATCTGGATTAATCCGGCCATTGTATCATTGGAAAAGACAGCTAACTGCGGAACGGATACATAGGCATCTAAGCTCCTGAAGCTGAATTGCACACCATACTCCGGAATTGCGTCTAAGTTGTAAGTAATCACCATCGTACCGTTGCGGCTAAGCTTTAAGCCTTTGGAAATCGAACTCCAATCTGAGCGGGTCGCCCAGTCGGAAGGGAGATTAATGGATTCCGTAGGAGATGATTTGTAATCGCTAAATTCAGAAGAGAGCTGATCATCAAGCCCTATCCGCCAAAGCAACGAATACGCAGGTGTTGGCTCTGCAGCTTTAATTTGTGTGTAGAAGGTAGTTGAAAACAGAGTCTTTCCTGCAGGCTGCGCTGAAGTCTCTTTTAACCGAACCTGAATTTGTCCGGTCGTATAATTGATATTCTCCAGCTGGAGCGGGTTCATGGATACCGTTTGCCACGAGTTGCCGCGATCCGTGCTGTATTCATAGGCGGCTAGATCCGAATAACCGGGAACAGGCGTCCACCCGAATGTGTTTGCTGTGTCGTCCTGGACGGGATTTGTTGGTGCATCAGGCAGCACAAATGGTGTCAAGTAAGAGCCTGGTATCACTTGTTGGGTTATTCCCGGACCTTGCCATGCGACAGCCAGATTATCATTCGAGGTGTTTTCCTTGTGCAGAGCCTCGATATAATATCTCTTGCCGCCTATTAACGGAATGATCACGGATTTCTGAGTAGGAGACTTGTTCCATTCTCTGGGCTTGGCGAAAACCGTGTTCCATGCGATTTTTTCTTTGTGCGCAGGATCGCCATCCGGACTCAGCCATAACTCGGAGCTGTCATCCGCAGCAATCCAGAAGGTGTAACCACCGCTGATCGGAGGCGTCAGAAAACCATAAACGCGTGAACCATACAGATCCCCGGTATTATTGGGTGTCTCAAAGCTGGTGAGTATCCTGGAACCCGAAGGGGGCGCTTTTACCGGAATTTGTTCTACTTTCCCGCCAGGAATATTGTTCCAATAATCCTGGGTGATACCTGTTCCTGCAGCTAAGGCACGGTAAGCAGGGAAGAGAGGGAGCAGCGAGACAATGATTGCCGACAGAAGGATTGAAACAAGGAGTTTTGACTTGTGTAGGGATCTCATAATTACCTCCAAATGAATGAGATGATCAATAGGATTCCCTAATCCTATCCGGGGTCCACGTCATGTATAGGCGGTGCTCCGACTCTGCAAACCCAAGAGCACCGCTACTCCTTCGTTCTATTTCAATTCATTCTGAGATTGTTCAGCGAATTTGTACAAATCATCGATACTAAATATTTTGGTTTTGTTGTTCTCGTACCATTTGGCATAATAATCATCGACTTGCTTGCCGCCGGCCTTTTCCCAGACATCTTTGGCATCTTTCACAGCTTGCTGTGCGGTGTAACCGGAGCCGCCAACCAAAGCTTTCAGCCAAATATCACCTTTGTCGATATTGTTGGACTTGCTTGTGCTTTTGACAATCGCTTGCAGGTCATCCGGCAAAACCGGCAGGAAGTCGTTACCGAGCGAAGGAACCGGACGATCTTTATTGATATAAATTTCTTTGGATTTGAGATTGATATCGAGCAGCTCTTTTTGCGTAGGCACTTCTGGGCGAAGATTCACGAGATACACCTCCGCGCATTTGCCGAGCAGCAGATCGGATCGCATCATGTTCAAGTCATCCGTATAAAGCTCTTTTTTATTTTTCTCCGTGTCAATAGGCTGCAAACAGCCATTTGAACCTTTTTGTGAGTGCGTACCCTCGATACCATTTTTCAGCAAGCTGGCGTGCTCGGGATCCACCATCCAGTCTATATACTGCATAATGGCTTTCGGATCTTTGGCTTTGGCGTTGACGACACCGACCATTTGCACTGGTGTGCTGATTATCGGGCTGAACTGGCCGAACTGGCTTTTCGGTAATGCCATGGGAATGACCTTTGCCGTCGGGTTGTTTTTCTTCAACGTTTCATAGTTCGAGATGGTAAACCAGGCACTGTCGATCGCAAAAATCCCCAATTTTCCATTCATGAAATCCTGGATGCCTTTTTGTCCGTTCTTATCAGTAAGAAAGTCCTTATCCACTAAGCCGTTGTCAAACAAACGTTTCTGGAATTCGACAGAAGCTTGGAGACGGTCCCAATCATGGACGAAAGCGCCATTTTGCTCAGCCCAGTCGATCGAACGCCCGAAAATATGACTGATCACGGAGAAGCCGACACCGCTCAGGTTGATACCGAACGTATCTTTTTTACCGTTGCCGTCCGGGTCTTGGTTCACGAAAGCATTGGCCACATTGTATAATTCTTCCGTCGTCGTTGGGACTTGCAGATTCAGTTTCTCTAACCAATCCTCACGAATCAAAAGACGATGATGCGGAGCCACGACATTCAAACGTCCAATTTCATACAATTTGCCGTCTTCCTTGGTTCCAATCTTGCGCAGCAAAGGATACTTCTCAAGAATTTGTTTGTAGGTCGTGCTGTATTTGTCAACCATCTCATCAATCGGCATCAATAGTTTCTGCGAATACCAGCTGTTTCTGTAATTGGCATCATACTCCAGAATCAAGTCCGGTGCGCTTCCTGAGGCAAACAAGGCATTAAATTTCGGGAAAGACTCCCAGCGGGGGACGGGGGTATACTTCACATCGACAGGACCGTTCTTGTTGATCCAATCCACCCAACGGTTTTTATCCCAGTTGCCTTCCTCCGGAGGGATATTCCCCCGATCATACACGGAAACGTTAATCGCTCCTCTTTGCGCAGATTCTGCTCCCGGGGTCGCATTCGGACTTGATGATGCTCCTGGATCGTCAACTTTGGGAGTGGAACAGCCTGCCAAGACGGCGGCACAGACGAGTGTGGCAAGTATGGCTTTCCGATGACCCTTTGGTACCATGAACATGGAAATACCCCCTTAGATAATTCGATTTCAAGGTCTTCCGATTTATCCTTTAATCGCGCCGATCATAACCCCTTTAACAAAATACTTCTGCAAGAAAGGATAGACGATGAGCATAGGTACAATGAGTACGATTACGCCGGCCGCTTTGATAGACTCAGGTGTCATTTGCTGCAGGTCGTCCGGTCTTACGGAGTTTAGCTCTTGCAGAATGGATTGACTGGCAACCATTTGTTGAATCATAACCGCCAAGTTCATTCGGGTACTGTCATTGATAAACATGAGTACATGTAAGAAGGAATTCCAATATCCGACACCATAAAATAAAGTCAACGTTGCCAAAACAGGGAGGGATAGAGGGAGAATGATACGCGTGAGAAGTCGCCATTCACCGCAACCATCCATGCGTGCAGCTTCTTCAAGCTCTTCGGGGACGTTCATGAAGAAGGTCCGAAGCACGAGCATATTAAATGCACTGATCAGTCCGGGCATCCAGATGGCGCCGTAGGTATCCAGTAAGCCAAGACTTTTTACAATCAAAAAAAGTGGAATTAATGGCGTCCCGAACAACATGGTAAATACAATAGCCAGTGTGAAAAAACGACGCGCGTAGAAATATTTCTTGGCTAACGGATAAGCCGCCATGATCGTAAAGCACATGCTGAGCACTACGCCTACAACGGTAATCACGATGCTGTTGCGGAAAGCTTTTACCATATTCGTGCCCGTATATAATGCCTTATAAGCTTCCATGGTCCAGCCTTGCGGCCAGAGGGAGACATGCCCGGATACAATCGCTTGATAGCTGCTCAGCGACAGAGAAATGATGTGAAGTAGGGGAAGTACACAGCTTAAAGCTGCAAGTCCCAGGAACAGATAGTTACATGTATAAAAGATTTTCTCATCCCAAGCTGGTTTCATGAAGGGAGGCTCCTTTCTTACCAGAGTCCTTGATCGAATTTACGGGCCAGTTGATTCGCAAGGACGACGAAAATGAAGCCGACCAGAGATTCAAACAACCCGACAGCCGTAGTCAAACTGAACTGTCCTCCCTGAACACCTACGATAAAAATATAGGTGCTAATGACACTTGAGACATCCGAAACAGCTGCATTTTGGAGGGTATACACGTGATCAAACCCGACTTCCATGACATTCCCCATACTCAGAATCAGCATGAGAATGATCGTGCTGCGAATACCGGGCAGGGTGACGTGCCAGATCTGCCTCCATTTGGAAGCTCCATCGATGCTAGCGGCTTCATACAGATGTGTATCGATGGAGGTAAGAGCCGCCAAGTAAATGATCGCTCCCCAACCGGCTTCCTTCCAGATTCCGGAACCGAGAAAGATCGCTATCCAGCTATGCTCCTGATACAAGAAAGCCGTGGTGTGACCCGTCCATAGCTCCAGCAGCTTGTTAATGATACCGGATTGCTGGGAGAATATCGTAACGACAATCCCTCCGACAATAACCCATGAAAAGAAGTGAGGGATATAGATCAGTGTCTGCACAATCTTTTTGAAACGCATGGCACGAACTTCATTCAGTAAGATGGCGATAATAATTGGGAAAGGGAACCCGGCGATAATACTTAATAAGCTCAAAGTGACCGTGTTACGGATAATCGTAAGGGTCTGCGGTTGGGTGAATAGTGTCTTGAAATGTTTGAGGCCAACCCAGGGGCTGCCCCAGATGCCTTCCATCAAATTATAGTTTTTGAATGCAATCAGGTTACCTAAAATTGGAAAATACCGAAAAATAATAAAGTAAGCAATGACTGGTACAAACATCATGAATAAAGGCATATTTTGTTTGAGACGTCGACGGGGCTGCAGCAACTTGGCCTTATGGCGGGCAGATCTGTGAGCTGTCATCATGGGGACTGTTTGCGTATTGTCCAGCGGTGTATGCGGCATTGTGCGGCACCTCCTTTCGAGTATTTATTGAACCATCCCATGCTACCTTGCCGTCGATGGAATCAATGTACCCTAGAAGCGCCATCCTTCTCAATATACATGAATTAGGGAGTAAACTCTTTTGAATCCCTTGCTGTACAAGGCTTTCGTGAATTGGTGCAAAGGTGAATAAACAACAATTAACGATAGACATTTCTTGATAAAATGGTCTTGCAACGCTTACTTCCGGTAATCGCCAGGCGTGACCCCCGTATATTTCTTGAAAGCGCGAATAAATGAAATGGCATGCGTGTATCCGACTTGAACTCCAATCTCCTGCACGGAGTGGCGACTGCTTTGGAGCAAATGCTGAGCTTGTTCCATCCGGATTTTTACAAGATAATCAACGAACTTCTCGCCAAATTCCTCTTTGAAGGCACGGCTGATGTGTGAGGCATGCAGCTGAAATTGCTCACTTAGCGAGGTGAGTGACAACTCCGGATCTGCATAATGTGTCTCCACATAAGTACGAATTTGGCGCATGACGGCATGATTGCTCCTGACTTCACGAATATCGGCCATCCGCTGAGAGGCTTGTTCTAACAAATGAAAGCAACTGGCATATAGTTCTTCAATTGTATCGAAATGTTGAGTGGCATCATTGAGCTGAGGAATTGCAATTTGTATGGACTCCTGCAGCTCGGCTGAGAGCTCGATCATCTCCCGATGTAAATGATAAGCGAAGTAATTCATGAGGTTGCGAATCTCATCGTAGGATAATAACCCGACCTTTAATTCCGTGAAAAATTGTTCCAAGGCCGGTTTCCAACCCTCGTCCCCCAACCGAAACGATTGAGCCAGCGATTTGATCAAAGGCAGGTGTTTATACATTTCCTTCTCTGTGGAAGCTTCAGCTTCCCAATGATATAATACTCGATTCGTCCCCAAGGCTGATTTAAAGCGGAGCACATGGGTGGCAGCCTCATAGGAATGAACCAGTTCCTGTACTTGTCCGACCACATGCCCGACACCGAGCGTAATGCGGAAATGCAGATGCTGTTCGACCCAGGCGCGAATGTTTTCACATAAGTTGGCTGCCTGTTTCTCACTGTTTTTAACATCCTCATCTGTAAATATCACAACACTTAACCTGTGTGTAGCCATCCATTCGGCCCAAACGGTGAGACCAAACGATTCAGCTGTTTCATAAACGACCCGGCTTAGTACAAATTTGAGCAGTTCTTGATCCTTCTGAGAAAACATTCGGCATATTTCCATATATTTATCCATTTCAATAACTGCCGCAGTTAGCTGACCGAAGCCGGTAGGCAAGTGCAGTCGATTCATCTCGACTTTCCAGTCCTCATATTCGACCGTCCGGCTGCCCTCCAGCCACTCTTTGAAAACATGCCTCCGCCTGAATACGATATCTTCCTCATGCTGCTTCTCATAACGGCTGGATAATTCCATGAGATTGCTGATGGCTCGATCAATATACTGGAATTCATCTTTTTTCTTACCGTCGATACTCATCGATTGGAGCTCGGAGATGGCATGGATACGCGACATTATTAATTGAATGGGCCTGTAATTACGATGGGTCACATAGGTCATCCAGATACCGCCAAGAACAATCATAACCAGTCCCAAACCGATCCACACATAGGAGAAAACAGAAGTGAAGGTATACAAATACTGATCATTAAGTCCGCTGCGGTATTCCCAGTTCGTATAGTTGGAATGGATGCGGGTCAATTCAGACCCTGTAATCGCATGCCCATTTCCGGAAGCCAGCAGCTGATTGCCTGCGGGATCATAGACTTGGATGAAGCTGATTTTTGAATTGGACATATCACGAATCATTCCAACAATAGCGTCCATACTGATGTTGACTACAATGATGCCTTTTTGCCCGGATAAAAGAGGGAACTTTCGTACTAGCGAAATGACGACCTTGCGTTGATCCATCTCGGTAAATTCTTTATATTGCCGCTGATTTGTAAGTTCATATTGCGAAGGACTTTTGATCATTTCATCGATAAACGCTTTATCTCCGAAGCGATCTGCCGCTATCATGGTGTTGGGGCTAATCACTATTTGATCAGAAGCCCTGTAAAAATAAACGGAATCAATGAACTTGTTGTAATTCATCATCCCCCGAATTAATTCTGTAACCTCGTAGGCGGAGTAATAGGGATTTCCCTCCAATTTGTTGTCAAAGAACTGATCGATCCGTTGATTAGTCTGCAGTTCCTTAATGACATACTCATCGATCGTTTTCAAGGTATAATCCACGGACTGCATGATATGTAAAGCATAGGTTTGATTTGCATTTTCAGCTTCTCTTTTGGACAAGTGGCTGATGGATAGAATAATAAGCACAATAAGGACGGAGGTGATCATAAAAAATACAGGCAAATACGAGAATAAAAGTCGATAAAACCATGGTTTTGTCATACAAACGCTCCTCAAAAGTAATACATAATGCCATGTAATTACGCTTCCACCACGTTGTATTGCGCTCACTGTCGTACGTTATATGCCAAATCAACACGGATCATGCTTGTATTCGTGAATACGATTGATGACATCGACAGATTGTCCAATGAATGAATTGGGGAATTTTACACAATATTAAATGCTGCAGATTAGTTACGAACATAGGAGGAGATTTGATGACTAGCCAACAATTAAGTGGAATACTTGACAAGAAGATCGTGTTGATCACAGGTACTAGTGGAGGCATGGGCCGCGTCGCGGCACAGACTTTTGCGCGAGAGGGTGCAAAGGTCATCGGGTGCGATATCCAAGTGGATGCGAATAACGAGACGGTTGAACTCGTGCGTCGTTCCGGCGGTGAGATGACCGGCATCGCGCCGATTAATCTCACGATTCCCGAACAGGTTCAGCAACTTGTTGAAAATGCTGTAGCCGTTTATGGCGGACTCGATGTGGTCTACAATAACGCAGCGATGCAGCGCTTCGGTCCCATGCCGGATTTCTCTATCGAAGACTGGCGGACGACCATAACCGGCGAACTCGATATCCCTTTCTTCGTGTCCAAGTTCGCATGGCCGCATCTGGTCAAGCAGGGTGGGGGAGTCATCATCAACATCGCGTCCGTAGCCGGCATGATTGCTGGCGAGACCCCGCCGATGGTCGCGCACTGCGCAGCAAAAGCAGGGGTCATCGGCATGACGCGACAGCTCGCGCTGGAAGGAGCTCGTCATGGCATCCGCGCGGTGGCCATCAGCTCCGGGCCTGTCTTGACCCCGGCCAGTGACCGTGACCTTGGGGACAACCAAGCAGCCAGGAACGCGATAACCAGCAAGACATTGCTCAAGCGCTTCGGTCAACCCGAAGAGATCGTGGAACTTGCGGCGTTTCTTGCTTCTGATCGAGCGGCCTATATCACAGGTGTCAACTACGCGGTCGACGGTGGTGCTTCCGCTTGGTAAGCGGTAATAGAAGATAATGAATCGATTTCCATACCGGATTAAAGGAGTAGACAAAGGAGAAGTGAAATGGGAAAACTTGATGGCAAAGTGGCATTAATTACAGGAGGCAATAGCGGGATAGGATTGACAACCACAAAACTGTTCATTGCCGAAGGTGCAAAGGTCGTGATTACGGGCCGAAATCAAACTACGTTAAACGAGGTGGCCGAAGAGCTTGGCCCGAGTGTTCTGGCCTTTCAAGCAGATGCAACGGACCCTGCAAGCATGGATAAGGCGTTGTCCCAAGCCGTCGCAGCTTTTGGAGGACTGGACATCGTATATGCGAATGCCGGCATTTCATCGGCCACACCATTAGGCAGCACAGAATTTTCCGTCTTTGAAGAGGTTCTCAAAATTAACGTAACAGGCTCCTTCTTCACGGTACAATGCGCTTTACCGTATTTAAAGGAAGGGGCATCGGTTATCTTGACCGGATCGACACGCGCAACGGACGGCGCGCCGGGAAGGGCTGCCTATGCGGCGAGTAAAGGTGCGATCAGCAGTATGGCAAGAGTGTTGGTCACCGAATTGTCGCCGCGGGGTATTCGCGTGAACACCGTGGTGCCTGGGGCAACTCGCACTCCGATTTGGAAAAAATCGACACCAGAAGAAACCGCGAAGCTTGAGGGAGCTCAAGCGCGTACCATTCCGCTGAACCGAATGGGGGATCCAGAGGAGATTGCCAATGCGGTACTGTTTCTGGCTTCAGATGACTCCTCATTCGTGCAGGGTGCGGAAATTACCGTTGATGGGGGAGCACGCTCAGCACCGTTGGGGGCTCCGATATATCGTTGAAAGAGAAGAAACGGCGGCCTGTGTTGAGGCTGCCGTTTCTTCATGATTGGCGGTAATTAATGGTTAGGTTCGATATCACCAACTTAGTGAACTACGGTCCGCTATTTCGGCGAATAGCGAGGGTTTGAAGAATGTAGGGGAACTACAAGGTCTTATTTCTTCACATTTTGCTGGTTTTTAGCCAAATATGAAGAAATAAGAGCCCCCAGTTCCCCTCCGCGCTTCAAAGGGCGCATTTCCAAGAAATAGCGCCTGGAGTTCCCTTCGCGGAGGGAGAAACCGCAGCGTGCTGCGAATTCAGCGCTACTGAAGGGCTTAGTAGTGAGATTGCGCCTCACCCGCAGAGCCAGTTGGCTGCGCAGCAGCTAACATAATGGAATAAGCCTTTTTACGCAGCAGATATTCCTTAGTTACTTAATGTGACGGTGCACCATGACCGCTGCATGGAAGGGGTAATGAGCTCGATACTGAAGCTTTGCAAATTTTTCTTTGAATAGTCAAATGAGCCATCAGCATTCCGGGCAGCAGGCTCATAATGAAGCCGGAACTGGTCATCAATCCAGATTTTATCCTTCAAAGTCTCGTCTTTTACGCTCCATTTCGGCGGATATTTGTTATCCGTATCAATGGTAATTTGAACTTTCAGGATATCGAGGTTATGGATGAAATCCGCGAGTTGACCATCGCTGGTATTCTGATATTTGTAGCCGAATTGATCCGTTGCCTGGATAAAATATTTAAAGAAGCCGCTTTCGGTTTTCACACTCTGACCATTATTGTCGCTAAATTTTAAAAACTCCCACACGTATGGGTTACTCGCAAGATAGTCAGAGCCTTTGATCTGTTCCGATTTTCCGTCCGCCTTGAGGATGGTATACACGGTATTCAAGTTGAATTGAAGCGTCGTATTTTTCAATGCTACCGCTTTGGCTACAGGCTCGGCAAAATCGACGGTCACTTGTTGTTTCGTCAGTGTTTTGGATCCGCCTGGGGTATAAAAAGTTACGTTGACGTTGAATAATTCCGTTGGCTGAATACCGTAAGCCTTATACACGGGAATACTTGATGTATTCACGCTAGGGGCGGCCAGGATAGAATCGTTTGCATCGGCTGAGACTTGTTGAATGATCGAAATCGGCTTGCCTTTATCGTCTTTGAGCACCTTCGTAATATCGATTCTTCTGTTCTTGTCATCTGTTGCGATGATGTTGATTTCTTTGCCGTAATAAGCAAATTTCGAATTCATAGCTGCAACATCACTCGCACTGCTGATTAAATTCCGCTCGAATAAATATTTACCTGCAGCAAAATGATCATCCAGCATATCCAGCTCGTATTTCATGAAAGGATCGTAATCCTTCCAGTTGTAAATCGCTAAATTAGAAGCTGCCGAGGTGACCGACTCAGCGGTGTTTTTATTAATCACGCTTGCTGTAATTGTGTAATGCGAGCCATCTGGACTTACTGCTTTCTGGGTTGGTTTGAACATGAATTTGTTCAAATCACCGCTTTTGTCTACAGGCAGCTGCCAAGTCAGGACGTGATTGTCTGAGTTGGTGGAGTCGGGGCTCACCTCATCCCAAGGAGTTTCAAAAATACCTCCGGCACTTTGCAAACTAGGCTCACCGGAAACTCGTTCGAGTTCATATTGAATCATGTAAGGAGTACGATCGAGCGCGGATGCCGCATTAAATGCTTTTCCAAATTGGTCTTTAATGGTAAAAATAAACCCTTGAGGCTGCTCATTTTCTGCGAGTACAACCATATCTTTGGTATTAACTTCAATGCTTGTGGGAATGCGCATCGGTGAGATCTTATAAGATTGACTCGCGGTTGCATCACCAATGTGCGTAAGGCTGGCCGTGATGGAAGCATCTCCTTCAGACTTGACCTCTTTAACGACAATTTTGCCTAGTCCGGCATAACTTTGACCGATTACCGGGTTATCGAGCACAAGGCCGCCTGAAGCGGAGATATCCAAATAACCGCTGCTGTATAGCGTTTCGATTTGGCTCAGCGTAAACTCGTAATTGTTCGGTCCAGTCACTTTCAGGCCGATCACCGGCGGTTGACCGGTTGTCGAGATTTTTCCATTGGCGTCATAATAGTTATCCCCAACGCTGAGTTGAACGGTTTCATCCAACTCAATCTTTGTTGGCAGCACGGTAATGCCAGGAGGTAAGCTCTCCGCAGTGGTTGGACTGCCGGTGGCAGGTATCGCATGCGTCTGGAAGGCGTGTCTCGCTTCAAAGCTTGCTAGCGCTAATGTCTTCCGCGTAGAGGGGGCGCTACCTCCAAAGCTTCCGACGGCGATGTTCGTCATGAGCTGATTCTGAATCGCCAACGTGACATAACCTTTCGCCCAGTCGTCTACTGTCATGTCCGTCGCCAGCGTGACCCCGGAATCCTGCCACTTCAGCCCGCGGACCAAGAATGCAGCCAACTCTTGACGGGTTACTTGACCCGCTGGGTTGTACAGCTTGCCACTCTCGTCGGCTCCGTTCGTCAGCCCGGCTGTTTTTAATGCTTCAATGTAGGGAAGGGCATACCCATTAGCTGGATCATCCGCATGCACATCGGCAAACGACGATTGTGTGCCCGTTGGAGGAATCGGTAGTGCAAAGATCATCGCAGCAACCTTGGCAAACTGAGCCCGATTCATTTTCTCGTTTAATCCAAACGAATGGTCCGAGACGCCATCAAACACATGATCTCGAATCAAAACGTCAAATTTGTCCTTGATATCCTGCGGTAAATCACTTAAATCGTTAAATTTCTCTGATTGTTGTACCATTGAAGTTCGGTTCCCAGGAACGGTGTCATTTGCCGCATGGGTAACCGGGATTAAAGTTAAGCTAATGAGGACGAAAGACAATAATGATAAAAGCCGTTTCATTCACGCACACCTTCTTATCCCATAATTTCAATACGATTGCATAACCTTGATCTTAGACAATTCGTGTTTGGTACACTTTTTAGATATACGATCCTATCCGCCCCTTTCTGATGTTAGTTACAAGCTTACATAGAAATTATAGTAAGATGGACCAAGCATTTGTAAGCGATTTCAACTAAGTTAGTAGGGTGAATCAACCTTTTCTAAGGGCTTAAGGCGCCTAGATTCCGTAATTGCAGATAAGAGCTTTTCATTTTATACTAGTAAAATTGAAACCAGACATCAGGAGGATAACGAGATGAAAAGAATGCTTGTCATTAGCGATATTCACGGAGAACTTGAGAAATTCGAGCGTTTGCTGGAAGCTGCGAGCTATCGTCCGGAAGAAGATCAACTGATTCTGCTTGGCGATTATGTGGATCGTGGGCCGAACGCTAGAGGAGTCATTGACAAGGTGATCGCTTTAAAAGAGGCGGGAGCGCTCGTACTCAAGGGTAACCACGAAGACTTAATGATTAAAGCATTAACGACGGAAGAAGAACGTGCTTGGAAACGTTGGGCGCAAATTAACGGCGGCGATATGACGCTTAGAAGCTATGGGTTTACGGAAGCTGATTTCGCAGTCGATGAAAATGCAGAGACCTTCGTTAAACCAACGCTGCAATCGGAGATTTTATCGCAACACCTGGCTTTCATAGCGAATCTGGAACACTATATAGAAACAGATGACTATATCTTTGTACATGCCGGTGTTCAGCCCGGAACTCCGATTTCCGAAACGGACCCGCATACCTTGATGTGGATTCGCGATGAATTTCATACCGGTTATTCCGATAAAAAAATTGTGGTCTTCGGGCATACTTCGACAGATACGCTGCATGGTGATACTGAGAACTTTAATGTTTACTTTGGTGTGAATCGCATTATTGGCATTGATGGCGGCGCCGTTTACGGAGGTCAGTTAAATGGTCTGGAGCTGCCAAGCCAGCAGGTTTACATGGTGAAGGAAGTGTAATAGGGAGGAGTTTGTGTAACTTATGGAGAATTTATTTTAGTTATAAGTTACACTAAGTGCCGCTATAGGGGGAAGACCATGCAAAGAAAGTGGTTTTACCGTCTGCTTTTATCGTACATGCCGTTTTTCGTGTTTGTCGTATTGATACTCAGCATGGCGTTTTATTACAGATGGAATGTAGAAACGAAAGAACGGATTCGAAATACGAATGATGTTTTTACCGCGCATGTGATGAACGTCGTGGATTCTTCCTTTCAAACCATCGAAAATTATATTGTTCAACAAATGCTGACGGATGAGTGGATTCGAAATTATTATAACGCTCATGAACCGACGTCCCCATTTGCGGCCTATGAAATTACGCAGAGGTTAAATGAGCTCAAAACACTGTTTCCGTTTGCTGGAGACGTGTATTTGTACAATAAAGAGAATAATGAAGTGATTACGGATAATTCCATGTTTAAGCTCGATCAGTTTGCAGATGCCGATTTTGTGGAGCAAGCATTTCATGGCACCTTGGGCAGCAAGTGGACGTCCCCACGCAGTTACAACCAATTTCTCGGTGAAGCGCGCCCAGGTCAAGTGGTCTCACTTGCCAAGCAAATCCCGATTACCTCCTCGGTTCCGAGTGGTGTCGTAGTGATTAATATTCAAGTAGGTTCCCTAAACAGTATGCTGCAAACGATTAAGGCAAATGCGGCTGATTCTATCAACTTAGCGGGTTCAGATGGCACATCGTTTTTTGAGCGGAATGTACAAGCCAAAAGCTCCAAACCGGATGCCTGGGGCAGCAGCAGCGTGCAATCCCCTTACACGGGGTGGACACTTGAGGTGAATGTTCCTCCACTGGAGCAAGCGAGTCTGCTTTCGGTCTTTTTTGAAGCGTGGATGCTGCCTGTCTTAGGGTTGATGCTTATCGGTATTTTGTTTTTGACGTACATTACTCATAGAAATTATAAGCCAATTGAAGAAATCATGATTCGGATTGATCGCTATACACTAAAAAGAAGCTTATCCATGGGGAAAAAAACGGCCCATGACGAATTTCAGTTCATTTCTTCTGCGTTAGATAATTTAGTGGAAAATTCACATCAATACGAAAAGAGATATCAAGAGGATTTATCGATTCGTAAAAAATATTGGTTCTACGAGCTTCTCGAAGGCAATTTCTCATTGAGTCCGGATGAATGGATGCTGGAAGCAGCTCAGTTGAAGCTGCCGGAGACATTCGAGTCGTCCATCGTAATGATTGTCGAAATCGATAATTATCAGGATTTTCGCAACCGTTACTCCATTCGGGATCAGAAACTGCTTAAGTTTGTGATTCATGGGGTGATACAAGAAATTGCGCAAGGCGAACAGGTGCCCATTTGGTTCGAATGGAAGGAAGCCGACCAATTGGTGGCCATCCTGTACAACCAGTGGGATCCGTCCACTTCATCCATTGATACGATTGCCCAAGCTGTGAAAAGTTGGATTTCATTGAATTTGCAATTTACAGCTTCCATTTATGTGGGGACAAAAGCAAACGATGCGGAAGAGATCAGCCACTCCTATCAGGATGCTTGGAAAGCCGGGCAATTCCGGACGGTGCATGGCTATAATAATATCTATGATGCCAGAGAAGGGCAGCAACATGCTCGTGGTGATTTGTACAGACAGCTGCAATTCGTCAAAACTTTGGCGAAAGCAGTTAGAGCAGCGGAGCCGGGTTGGCGTGACGTGCTGGATGTCATGTTTGCGGAGATGAAAAACGATCAATTTCCACGAGAGAGAGTGCTCGATGTCGTTCAATACATTTTTGACGAATTAGAAAAATTGCAACAGGATATGCCGGCTCAGGGAGAGGGCAACAGGTCCATGCAGCTTCCTGCGGAAGCGATGTCTGAATTAACGCAGTTCGATCTGATCGATGAGATCCAGGAGGGCCTGACAACATTTCTCAATGAGCTTGTCGCCTCCATGCAGCAATGGCAGAATACGCAAGATTATCACTCGTTGATCAGTGAAATAAAGTCATACCTGTTAGAAGCTTATAGTAATCCGGATTTATCTCTTCATTTCCTGAGCGAGAAATTCGAACTGCCTTCCCGGGCGCTGAGCAAGCTATTCAAGGCGGAGACCGGCGAACGTTTCGTGGACTACCTGATTCGCATCCGCGTGGAGGAAGCCAAACGAATGCTCGTCCAGACATCCGACTCCGTCCAGTCCATTGCCGAACATGTTGGTTATCTGCAGGTCATTTCGTTCATTCGTACTTTCAAGAAGAGTGAAGGGATTACTCCAGGTGAGTACCGTAAGCTGAATCAAGCCGATTTACAAACATGATTATCGAGGAAAAATGTTTATTGCAGATTGCCTTGCAGCCGCCCTTCTTGCGTAGAAGGGCGGTTTTACGTATAGGAAACACTTTTGTTTATCGAGGAAAAATGGAAATTGAAGCACCAGCGAGCGTTAACGTATAGTGTAAGAGTGCTCAGGAACGTTCCTGCAGGAGATACTGGGGCATCACTAACGAAGGAGGTGAGCAGGATTCGCAGCGCCATCTGGAGACGCAACATTCCGTTATATCTTATGTTTGCGCCGATTATCATTTTCTTTATTACATTTAAATATGTGCCCATGTTTGGAAGCATAATGGCTTTTAAGCATTATAATTTTGGCGATGGCATTTTGCACAGCCCTTGGGTGGGGCTTGAGAACTTCCGTGTGCTATTTAGCACGCCGGCCACTCTTCAGATCATTAGAAACACGCTCATGCTAAGTTTATTATCCATTTTTATCGGCTTTCCATTTCCAATCCTGATTGCCATCATGCTCAATGAAGTTAGAGCCATGTGGTTTAAACGTATCGTTCAGACGCTCATTTTCTTACCTCATTTCTTTTCATGGATTATTGTCGCCGGGATCATCGTAACGGTATTTTCTCAACAAGCCGGAACGGTTAATCTGTTATGGAAGTATCTATTCGGTCAATCTTATGCGTTTATGTATCATGAAGGTTCATGGCTTTCCATTTTTGTAGGATCAGGAATATGGAAGGAAGCGGGCTTCAGTGCCATTGTGTATCTAGCGGCATTGAGTTCTATCGATGCAAGTTTATATGAAGCTGCAAGCTTGGATGGGGCGAATAAATGGAAGCAGATATGGCATGTAACGCTGCCCGGTATAAGCTCAACGGTCGTGCTAATGTTTATCTTAGCGATGGGACGGGTGATGGAGGTTGGATTCGATCAGATCTTTATGCTGCAGAACTCCACGGTATCCAATATTTCGGAAGTCATCAGCACGTATATTTACAAGATTGGCTTAATGGGTTCTCAATTTAGTTTATCGGCGGCTATTGGCTTGTTCGAGTCCTTAGTTAGTCTAATTCTTGTCCTCATCACGAACCGGATTGCTCGCAAATTCGGTAATGGACTATGGTGAAGGAGGATTATCATGCAATTATCAGCAAGTGAACGAAGCTTGATTTTCGTATTTTATGTGTTGCTCACGATAGCTGGATTGGCTTGCTTGTTTCCATTGATCCATATCGTGTCCTTATCCATTAGTGATACGCATGCTGTGGCTTCCGGATGGGTCTCGCTATATCCCATAGGCTTCTCATTAGAGTCGTATAAGCAGCTTTTGATGGGGACGCCGATTGTGAATGCTTTCCTAAACAGCATCCAGATAACAGCGGTTGGCGTCGTACTAAGCATGGTCTTCACGATTCTGGCAGCCTACCCGCTGACTCGTACTTATTTTTACGGGCGCAAATTGTATACGTTTGCAATCGTGTTTACGCTGCTTTTTGGCGGCGGCCTCATTCCAACGTATTTAACAGTCAAAGAGCTAGGTTTGCTAAATACCTATTGGGCGCTGTGGCTGCCAGGATTGGTTAGCACCTTCAACTTGCTCGTGCTCCGATCGTTCATGGAAAATATACCGAGTGAGCTCGATGATGCGGCACGCATAGATGGATGCGGAGATTGGATGTATTTGAGCAAAATTGTGCTTCCGCTTTCCATGCCGGTTTTGACGACACTCGCGCTATTTTATGGTGTAGGGTATTGGAATTCTTTCTTCAGTGTCCTGATTTATATGAATGAAACGACGAAATACAACTTATCCGTCCTGGTGCAGCAAATGATTCAGAGCCAAACGATGCTTGCCCAAATGAACAGTTCGGATGCAGCGGATCAGATTCGATTAACACCGGAGGAAATCAATTCGGCTGCCATCATGGTCATGGTGCTTCCGATTATGGTTGTGTATCCGTTCCTGCAAAAGCATTTTGTGAAGGGCGTTATGATTGGTGCCGTTAAAGGATAATTCAATTCCTAGTAAAGGGGTATGGGGTCAATGAAAACATGGAAAAAAAGAACGGTGACGACTGTCACTTTGTCATTAGCTTGTGGATGCCTATTAGTTGCTTGTTCAAATAACAGCGGCAATAAAGAGGGGGAAACACCGGCAACAACCCAGAAGAAAGGCAACATTTCGGTTACCATTTATGACCGTGGCAACATTCCGCAAGGGATGGGGACGATCGATAACAACAGATGGACCAAATGGTTGAATGAAACAGGGCCGGCTACAGCGAAATATGTGCCGATTCCTCGGGGAGAATCCGTTCAGAAGCTGAACATTTTGTTCGCATCCGGCAATGCCCCTGACGTCATTGAAGAATTTGACGCTAACTTCAGAGACCAGCTTGTACAGCAGAAACAGATCATGCCGGTTGATGACTTGATTCAGAAATACAGTACGACGTACAAAGAATTAATGCAGAAATATCCGGAGCTTAAGAAAGCCAGCACGAAATCAGACGGCAAACAATACGAGTTCGGACGCGTGCAGAAATTGACCGGCTTCCAAGCCTTGTTCATTCGCGAAGATTGGTTAAAAAAGCTTGGGCTGAAAGAACCGGAAACAGTGGAAGACTTGTTTAATGTCGCAAAAGCTTTTACGGAAAATGATCCGGATGGCAACGGCCAAAAGGATACCTACGGAATTGCGCTAAGCGGTGAGACCGGATCTTCGATCAGCACCATGTTCCAGGATGTTTCATGGGTCGTTGAAGGCGGCAAGCTTGTCCACGATTGGGAAAGAGCCAAAGCCGCAGTAACGTTCAAGAAACGGTTATTTGATGCCGGATTGGCGGATAAGGACTTTTTGACGGATAAAAATGGCCAGAAAGCGCTGCAGGATTGGATTAACGGAAAAACAGGCATTTTTGTCGGACGCACCGTGGATCCCCTTAACTATTCTACGTATTATGAACCGCTGAAAAAGAATGTGCCTAGCGCCGAGGTGAAAGCCATTAAGCTGCCGAAATCACCCTATGGCCGTTTCGCTGTGGGCGTGAATAATCCGGTACAGATGACGACAGTCGTCAATGCGAAGGCGAAAGACCCGGAAGCTGTGATGAAATACATTGATTTTATGGCGTCCAAGTCAACGGGGGAAATGCTTCGTTATGGAACGCCGGAGGTTGACTCTGCGAAAAATGCGAATGGCTGTTACGCTCCCAAAGATATTCAGCAGTTCAGCAAAGAAGTTTCCTGGAATAACGACTTCCAGCTTTTGCTTCAGCAGATTGAGATGGAACCTTGTGCTAGTGTAGCAAGTCAACTAGATGCTAGCCAGCCGATGCAAAAAGATTTCATTGAGCTAATTAAGCAAAATAATGAAGCGAATCTAAGCTCTGACGTACAGTATGCGCCAATTACCTATAGCGAGCATATGCCGGCGCTGCCAGAGGACCTCAAGGTTGTCAATACGAATGTTTCCAAAATAACGGATTTCTATAGCAAAGCGGTTGTTTCCGGTGCGTCCTACAGTGTCGATCAGGCTTTCACAGATGCCAAGGATATGTGGGCGAAATCTGGGGGAGCGAAGCTGGAGGAGTTCTACTTGAAATGGTATGACGAGAAGAAAGATACGGCTTTTTTGGCCAAAGATATGTGGAAATTCATTAAAAATTAAGAGGTGGAACCATTGAAATTTGCAGATTTGACAGCCGGCATCCCGTACGCGAAAGATCCCGCGGTAGTTCGTTATCAAGGAAGATATTTATTGTATTATTCCAGAGGTCCATTCATTGACGGCCGATGGGGAATCGGCATTGCGGAGAGTACGGATTTGGAGAATTGGACCAAAATTGGCGAAGTTCCCATCGAACAAGAATGCGAAGCTAAAGGGATTTGTGCTCCTGGGGCGATTGTTCTTCAGGGCCGTGTCCACTTGTTTTACCAAACTTATGGTAATTTCCCCAAAGATGCCATCTGTCACGCCGTATCGGAAGACGGTCTGACTTTTATCAAGAATGCAACGAATCCCATCTTCGCGCCTACCGGAGACTGGAATAACGGCAGAGCGATTGATGCCGATGTCCTTGTGCATGAGGATCAGTTATGGCTATACTTCGCCACTCGCGATCCGGAGGGCGAAATTCAGATGCAAGGCGTGGCGACGGCTCCGGTGGATTCCGATTACAGCCGATCTACCTGGACACAAAGGTGCACGGAATCTATTTTGAAGCCTGAGTTGGATTGGGAAGGGAAATGTATTGAGGCTGCTGCCATGCATAAGCGGGATGGAAAGCTTTATATGTTTTATGCTGGAGCCTATAATAACGAGCCTCAACAGATAGGCTGCGCGATCAGCGAAGATGGCATTCGGTGGGAAAGAATGTTCCAGGAGCCGCTCCTCCCAAGTGGAAAGCCGGGAAGTTGGAATGAAAGTGAATCCGGGCATCCTTTTTTCTTCGCGGATGACGATGGCCGCACCTATCTATTCTTTCAAGGGAATAACGACAGAGGAAAAACGTGGTATCTCTCCAAAGTAGAGGTTGGCTGGGCTGAGGGTATACCTTATATAAGGCCAAACGAATAAGCAATAGCCGCGGCTACCAAGCCCTATAGTTCGTATCAAAAGCCCCCGTCAGGGGGCTTTCGGCTGTTCAATTCGTTTCATGAGTTTTTTGACATTCCCGATCATCCATAAGAGCACTGGGATAGCGATTAAGAAACATGGAAGTATCACATTTTTCCAGAAAGTAGGGAATGCTACTTCGGTTTGGTCCACATTTCGTGGGAATATGGCGATGACGAAGACGAGTGTACCGACAACCCAAAGCAGATAACGCCATTTCCGTATCTGGAACAATTGGGCCGTTCCATAACTGGCCATGAATATGTAGAGGCATGCTTTGACGAAAACGGTGAAGCTCACGCCAACGACGAGTACACTATCGAGATTCTGTATAAATTCCAAGACGGAAATGTATTGACTGAAAGAATATATGGGGTTTTGCAGTTTGCCTGGAAGGGTGTTATCCATAAGCAGCAACACATCGATCGTGGTGCTCACAATGATGACAGCTGCAATGCCGACACCCCACAAGCTAGAGGAAACCGCCTTCTTTTTTTCTGTAAGAAAAGCGATCAGCATCACGATCATGACCGATTCGCTCAAGAAGGAAATGGTCGGTATGCTCCCTTTTAACACAGGCATCCAACCCGTTGTTGGCAAGAGGGGGAACAGCCGCTCTATGCGCAAATCTTTAATAGATAGGAGCCTGTACAATAACACGTTAAAAATGACGATCGGACCTATGATTTCGCTGCACCGCCCGACGATATGAATGCCTCCGTGCACCGCGTAAACAATAACCAACAACATGAACAAGATGATGACCCATAAAGGAGTCGTCACGAACAAGGTCAAATGTACGAAATCAGCATATTGGCGAAGGATGATACCAGCTACGATGATCCACATAAGCAGATAGGCGAAGACGATTGCCTTGCCCAGCCATTTGCCGATAATTCTCGGTACATATTCGATAAATGTTTGATCCGGGTAAAGAAGGCTTAGTTTGATCGCGATATAGGTGATGATCAGGGAAGCAGCACCAGCCAGGAGCGTTGCCAGAGGTGCGCCTTGTTTGGCTATTTTGAATGTCGGGCTGATCGTTATCAGCAAAGTCATTCCCATCTCCATTGAAAATAACAACCAAAACAATTGATATTTCGTCAGCTTCATCTCAAGCTCCTTAGGGTTAACTTTTATTGGGAGGCGCCCCTTGAAGTCCGATTCGCTTGATTATCACATTCGAATGAACAGTAAGTTTGGCATCGGAAAATGCTTGCTCCCAGTGGGAATTTAATTCTTCCCATGCTTCAGGATGCTGCCTGGAGATTGTTTTTCCAAAATGGAAAACATCCACTTTGAACTGCTTTTGTGCTTTCTGCATCACGTCCAAAAGCGCCTTTTCGATATGATTGTTCAGTTCGGTTTCGTAAGTTCTCAGAATCTCATCATTTCGAAAATCCACACCTGCAGTGCTCTCCACTATAACGGCATTGCCTTTCACTTCAACACCTATTGCCACTTGCTCGCCGTGGATTTCGGTGTGCACCTTCCTGCCCAATTGACTGATCGTAACGCTATACGATCCTTCTCCGTTTGACATGGACACCGTGACAGGCATACGATCCGTTTCACCTGTGAGCCATAACCGATAAGCCGATTCCAACCTTTCGTAATAACCGACTAATTGCAGTTTTCGGTTAAGAACCGCGCGGCCGTAAACATGCAACGTTTTTTTTTGGAGCTTCGAATCATATGACATCTCGACAGCAGGCAGTGTCGAACCGCTTCCTTCAACGTTTTGCTCGACTAATAACTCTAGTAAGGAATTACCTGTTCTTTTGCCAATAATTTGTCTTAACTTTGAAAGGGCAATGACGGGCATTTTCTCCAGCTGATAGGACATTCGCATAAACTCAAGGGCGGTCCCCCCCTTGACAATCCATATGTCCGATTTGAGACGGCTGTCTGGATCCCGAGTGACCGAATCGATATCGTTCGAAATGCCGATCATTGCCGTTTTTTCGCCAATGTAAATGTTCTGGCGATGACCTCGGGTTATTCTTCGCGATAACTTTAACTGCATGTCCAATAAGCAGTCGGACACAGTCTTACCTGTTCCTGTCTCGATGAAGTAAGACTGTTTCTCACCGTTGCCTGCTTCTTCGGACTTCTTCGGATTCATGAATTGTCCGATCAGTAACACTTTTTCCTCATCAAGCCGATCAACACCAGAACCTAATTCGAATAAGCGGTCGTTCAATTCTTTATGATCCCAGCATCCGGTTAACGGGACCAGCAGCAGGAGGAGGAGAGCTTGCTTCAAGCCATATCGTTTGCTCCGCATATTACCTCCGTGTAGACTTTCTGTGAATAAAAGCTTTAAGTGAAGTCATTTTTGGCCATGGAGCGCGCAAAAGAACGTCCTTGATTTGGTCGGGCTGAAAAGGAGCGATCGGAGATAGATAAGCGACTCCGAACGACTCAAGCCTAGCCATATGGATTAGGATGATGATCGTTCCCATCGCAACACCGAACAAGCCAAGAATTCCGGAAATAAGAAGAAGCGGAAACCTAAGAATTCGGAACGGGATGCTCATGTTGTAGCGGGGGATAGCGAAGGAGGCAATCCCCGTTATGGAGACTATGATGACCATTGGGGCGGAGACCATTCCCGCCCTTACCGCAGCTTCCCCGATTACCAAGGCACCTACGATACTGACGGCTGAACCGACAGCTTTCGGCAGCCGCACTCCGGCCTCGCGCAAGCCTTCGAACAAGAATTCCATTAAGAGCGCTTCAATAACCGCTGGGAATGGAACACCTTCACGAGCTGACGTTATGCTGAGCAAAAAGTTTGACGGTAGCAGCTGCGGGTGAAATGTCGTAATCGCGACATATAAGGAAGGCAGGTACAAAGAAATGGAGAACAGGATAAATCGGGACCACTTCACCAGGGAGGAATATAGAAACCGCTCATAATAATCCTCGACAGCTTGAAATGCCGTCCAGAACGTCATTGGAACGAGCAGGGCTTGCGGCGATCCGTCCGTCAAAATCGCTACTTTTCCCTCCATCAGGTTAGCCGCCACGATATCAGGTCGCTCCGTATTCATGACTTGAGGGAAAGGAGTGAATGATCTATCTTCAATGAATTCTTCAATATAGCCGGAATCGAGCACGATATCCATTTGGATGGTGGACATTCGCTGTTTAACCAGCTCAACCAAGTCTGGACGGGCTCGTCCTTCCACATACGCGATGACGACTTTGGTTTTGGAAAATGTGCCGAGAACGACGGATTCAAACTTCAGGACGGGGGTTTGAATTCGTCGTCGAATGAGACTCGTGTTGACTTGAAGTGTTTCGGTAAAACTCTCTCTGGGACCGCGAATACTCACCTCAGACGCCGGTTCCTCGACTCCTCGCAGCTCCAAGGCGGCCGTTTCCAGAAGTATCGCTTCCGGTTCACCTTCGATGAAAACAGCCAAGTAAGCTTGCAGAATCGATTCGGCGATTTCCTTCAGGCGGCATTCGTTACGAAGCGGACGTACGACCGCAAAATGTTCTTTCAAGATCGGATAGTCGACTGTGTCTTTGGCGCTGACGCCGGATTTTTCCACTAGCCATGACTGAAACAAAGGCGATGTGAATACGTTCTTATCAATCATTCCATCGACATAGACCATGAGAATTGTACATTCGTCAGACAAAACGACCCGTTGAAAGACAATGTCGAAACAATGAGCGAATACTTGGTGAAGTAACGCTTCGTTCTCAGCCAAGTCGGTGCTGATGGTATCCTGCGGATAGGTAACGGAATTTCTTGAGGATATCAAGCTCATGCAGCTCCAGTAATTTTTCCTTATTATCCTTCTTATGGTTTTTTCTATGCAAAGGTTTTGGATGAAGGTGCGATTCTGGAGCTGCATTAGTGGCTGAATTCATTCAGGAGGAATGCGTTGAGATGCACAATATCAGAGAGAACAAGAAACTCGCTCCAGAATGATGAAATGGGAAGAAGACAGCTTGGGATAACGCTGCTGAATGATTTCCGTCATTTTAAAATCAGAATGCTTGGATAAATACGCCCCAATATCCCGGTCAAGAATCGTAGGAACCTCCTGAGGCTCTAATCCGGTTGTGATCTTCGTATACAAGACGACCCACCGGCTGGAACTTTGAAACACATCATTTAACGTTGAACCAAAATCTTCCTCATCGGTTATATGATAGAGCACATCCAAGCAAACAACGAGATCCGCTTGGAAGAATCCGCGGTTAATCAGAAAGCCGGGTTTATAAAGCATGAAGCTTTTGCTATTGTCATCTTTATACATCTCTTTGCACAAGCTTATTGAGGATTGTGCAACATCTAAACCTAAATATTGCGGATAATTCATCGTTTGCAGCTGATTGCCATCCCCACATCCAAATTCAATCACGGTAGAAATCGCATGTTTTTGAATCAAATCATTGATGATTTGGGATTTGAATTCAGCCAATAATCCATAAGAGCCGCTGCCGGAATCGCCTCCTAACCTATAATTCTGGTCCCAGAAGTCAATATAATCAAAACTCATCCCGATTCCTCCTCAAGCTGGTGTTCTCTTCTTCAGGACAGCGCGGAAACAATACAATCCACCCCATAAATCGGTGTGGAGAGCATCAGGAGGAAGAGTGAAATTTGTTTCGGAGAGGAAATCCAGACCGGAATTGTGAACAAAGGATTGAAACATGTTTAAGTCAACAGTCGGATAGTCGAGTGTGAGGATCAACAGTCCATCGTCCTTTAAGGTTCTACTGAATTCTTTCATGCTCAGCAGCATATCATTCGGATTTAAATGTTCGAGCACCGAAATACAGAAGATTTTATCAAAAAAATCATTCGCATAAGGAAGTTGGGTAAGGCTTGCTTGACTTAAAATGGTTTCTGTATAGTCTCCCTTTCGTACAATCTCTGCTGCCTCTTCATTAATGTCCGAACGAATGGACTCAAGTAAGCTTTGGGTTGAAAGCACACGCGCATCCCAATCGCAAGCATAGGCTTGCTTACACCTCCGACCGAGAACAAATTTAAAAGGGTGGGGGATCCCGCAAGCCGCATCCAACGCAATGTCGGTATCTTCAATAAAGGAAGCGCACCACGTGTATTCATAGGTCCTGCTCCACCAGGTGTCAGGTAAACGGTAAAGAAACTCTTGCTTCATAGGATCAGACTGAATAAAAAAACGGGTTTGAAGCAGGGAACCAGGCATGTTGGAAAACCTCCTTTTTCCTCAAAGCAATCACTCCGCAAGCTATATAGGTATGCAAAATTGGATGGTGATAGAAGGTCACCTTATGGGCTAAATGGTTTTGGTCTCAATCGTTTGCGGCTTCGTTGCTCCTCCAATAATTGGGCCATATAAGACTGTACATATTCCGTTTGTGAATTGGACCAAGCTGGATGAGCGAGATTACGAGTTTCGAGTGGATCCTCGGTTAAGTTGTACAATTCATATTCCTCAGGCACCGGAACGGTTTTGCATGTAACTTGACTGGTAGTTTGATTCGAATCTGCACACAATTCGCCAAATAGCTGAATTGTCACATCGCGTACACCGGGATCGCTCCAGAACTGTTCATTATCGAAATATCGGGTAAACTTCCATGTTTGATTCGGTCGTCCCTGCTGCCCAGGCAGATCGACGATAACGGTCTCAATGTGGTTTGGTTGAATAACAGAGTTGTAAGATCGCCCTAAGGGATTAAATTGTTGTTGGCCTCGCGTGATATCGTCGTCCGTCATGAAATAAATCGGTTCCTTCGTATAAGCAGTTCCCTTATGCTCCGGGCGATGGAGTAAATATGGTGTCAAATCATGGCCAACGAAGGGACGAACTTCACTGAAGTTGCTTTTCAGCCTGTTTTCAATGGCAGGAATATCTGCCTCTGCAAGTCCAAGCATGGTAGGCAGAAGGTCAAGATGGGAAGTTAGCTCTGAAAAACTTTGTTTATGCGGGAAAAGGCGCTTATTGTGGATGAAGAACGGCACATGCAGAACTTCTTCATAGGCGCAGTACATTTTCTGTCGCAGATGGCCGTGGGCACCTAGCAGATCACCATGATCCGAAGTGAAAATGATGATCGTATCCTCGTCGAAAGAAGAGCGGCTTAGGGCATCTAACACTTTCATGATTTGATGGTCGGCATTTTTTTGCAATTGATAATACAGCTTTCGATAAAAGGACTCATTAATAATTGGCTGCAAAGCTTTCGGATAAGTATCTCTGTAGCTGGCTTGACAACCTGGCTTCGTATGTAACGATTCATGAATCGTTGGCGGAGGAGGGACTTCAGGCATTGGATCAACATGGAATTGGAACATGTTTGGCAGATTGGCGGTTAACGTCCCATAAAGTGTAATATCATGCGGATTTACGAAGGAAGCGACGATAAGCCATGGCTTGGCGTCAGGATCGGCACTTTTTTGATAGTCCAGCGCTTCAATCAACTTAACAGTCTCTGCGCCATACACGACATCCCTGCCGCTCATGCCTGTGGCTGACGATGAACCAGAATTATGTGGATTGCGGCCGTGTGGTTCAGGTCCGATCCATGAGGAGAAGCCGAAGGCATTTAGCGGATCGGCGGACAAATAAAGCTGTTCCCGCTGTGGATCCGGTACACCGGTTGCTGGGTCATAACTTGGCACATCCGTATGCATTCCAGGTACCAAAATATCTTCATAGGAAATATGCCATTTCCCTTTGTAATAGGTTTGGTAGCCTGCTTCGCGAAAGTAGTTGCCCATTGTAGGCACTGTATTTGGCGGCAGCCAAAACATATCGGGATCGAAAGCACCTTTCGCGATACCGTTCGTCTGCGAGACACCATGGAGGGACGGATAATGTCCGGTAAACATCGTAGTCCGGCTCGGAGAGCAGGCAGCACTGCCGATATAATGGCGGTGGAGCTCTATGCTATTTTTTCGCAGTCGTTCATGTGCAGGGAGATTCGTGAGCCGCCAAGCGCCGATCTCCGGGCTTTCGTAGGTTGGAGGATACCGCTCCTCATCGACAATGATCAGGAGGAAGTTCGGTTTTTTACGCATACATACACCTCCGAATTTACCTGTTCTAAACCTAGTTGTATGCGGAGATGACGATCAGCATGCTGAATACCAGGGGATGTTTCCACCACTTTGAAGAATTTAGGAAGGCAAATATCTTATTGACTTCAGGAAAATAATGGTTTAACCTATTGTTGACTGATTGAGTCAATCAAATAATATACAGAGGTGAAGGATATGAATTTTGTTCAAAAAGCAGGCAAGGCGATCGTAATCGGTGGCAGTATGGCAGGTCTAATGACGGCAAGAGTCCTCTCATCGTATTATGAAGAAGTACTGCTTATCGATAAGGACGAATTTCCACAGCATCCCGCTGATCGGAATGGCGCTCCGCACGGTTTTCATCCCCACAGGTTCACACAGCGTGGTAAAATGATTACAGAGCAGTTTTTTCCTGGTTACGAAGATGACCTGGTGGCGCTTGGTTCGCCAAGCTCGCTTCATAAGACCGTTCATATGATGAATCAATATGGAACCGTGGAAGCACCATACCAACGGAATGATAGGAAGTTCAGCCGTGCCGTGTTGGAGTGGGTGATCCGTGCCCGTGTAAGGAAGATTCCCAATGTTCACTTGCTAGAGGAACATGATGTCATTGGGCTGCATACAAGCCGGAATCATACGGCGGTTACGGGCATTCAGGTTCGTCAGCGGGAAGATGGCATTAAGTATGATTACATGGCAGATCTTATCGTGGATGCGAGTGGACGCTCCTCCAAATTGACGCAATGGCTGAAGGCATTTGGTTATGACGTGCCTTCCCCTGATCGGATGAAAGCAGCTATCGGTTACAGCACACGCCGTTATAAGGTTCCTGCTCATATGAAGCATCTGATCGAGAAATGGGATGTAATTAACATCATGGGCCAACCCATACAGGGATTGTTCACGGGAGTATTTTCCTTTATCGAGAATGAGGTGGCTGAAATGCTGCTGTATCGCCCAGGCGGGCATTATCCACCAACGAATCCGGAAGATTTCGAGCGGGAGGTCGCTGAGCTTCCTAGCCCCCTGATTGGAGAAATCCTGAGTGAGCTTGAACCAATCACCCCGCCTAAAGGTTTTCGCGTTCCTGAACTGTACCGTCACCACTATGACCAAATGGACAAATGGCCGGACGGATTGTTAGTATTAGGGGATGCATACTGCATTTATGACCCTATTTTTGGCCAAGGGATGACAGTTGCTGCCATAGAAGCGGATTTGCTGGACACCATGCTGCAGGAGCAACAGAATCATCCTGAGCCACATTTCGAGCAAAAGGTTCTACGCACTTTTCAAAAAAAAGCAATTACACCTGCTTGGTGGTTAAATTGTGCAGCGGATATGCAGTGGGATGGCGTCGAATATGAAGCTGGCTCAGAACCGCTTGAGGGAATTGCTTTTGGCAGCCGATATATGAATTTGATCCTGAGAGAGGGTACGGCGAATCATAATTTCAAACTATTCGGTTTGTACTGGGGTGTTAATTCATTATCTTTGCCTCTGCATGAGTTGTTTCAGCCACAGATGGTCAAGTCGGTTCTTGAGTCTTCGGAGGAAGGGCGGCAATTACTTGCCGATCTGTTAAGAGAATACGAGCTGCCATTAGAAGAAATATTGATCAAATTGATTCCAGGTTAGGAGTGAAGAATGTCTTGCCTCCATTAAATGAAGAGCAACAGCTTCAGATTCGTGATGAACGCAGAGAGCAAATTATGAGCGCTGCGCTTAAGGTTTTTGCAAGACGGGGGATTATTGGGACGAAAATGAGCATGATCGCCGCTGAGGCCGAGATTAGCCATGGGCTGCTTTATCATTACTTTACGTCGAAGGAAGAGCTTTTCACAACACTTGTTGAAAAGGCCATGATTGCATCGGATGAAGCTATGCAAAATGTTTACAAGCTGCCGGGCTCGCCGATTCATAAAATAAGAGCTTTAACGCAAGACATGATGGATGAGAGCGGGACGGACTATTTTCTACTTATACATCAAGCGAGAACCTCAGACGGAGTGCCTGAGAAAGTCGTGGAGTTAATTGAGCGCTATTCCATGGATAACTACGTCAAGCAGCTGCGGGCCTTATTCCGAGAAGGACAGGAAGTCGGTGAGGTTGCGGAGCGAGATTTGGACGAAATGATTTCGTCGTACTTATCAGTCCTCTCCGGTCTGATGGTGCTGAATGTTCAGAAAATTGGAGGCTACCAGCTTCCGAAAGTTGACGTGCTGCTGAGGATGATTACTCCTTAGTAGATAAATAGGATAAGGGAAGCAAGGGCTATTTTCAAGTAGACGAATCTACTTTGAGAGAGCCCATTTTTTTGTGGTTTTTTCATGAAAAAATAACGGAATCCCTCAAAATATTGTGGTATAATTTGCTGTGTTGTACCGGATTTTGCCAATACATACGGTAGTTAATAAGGAGATAGAGACATGATTCTAAGGCAAAAGCTAATTGGGATGTTAGGTATGGTTATTTGTTCTGGGTTGCTGTTTGGAAATTCGGTGCTAGCGGAGACAGGCAAATATCAGGATGTACCGGAAGGTTATCTGTATAAAAATTACATCGAAGAGTTGTCAGCGAAGAAGTTGGTGGAAGGAACAGCGGACGGTCAATTTTCCCCGGATTCACCACTCACCAGAGAACAATTCGCGAAACTAGTCGTTATGGTGTTTGGTTTGCCTGCCGCAGACGGAAGCATGCCGTTTCAGGACTGTCAGGAGGCCTGGTCTGTTCCTTACATTTTAACCGCTTACAAAGCAGGGATTATTCAAGGGACAAGCGAGGATAACTTCTCGCCAAAGCAGTATGTGAGAAAACAGGAAGCAGCCGTTATGTTAAGCAGGCTTTTTCCGGGAGTTGTGCAGCAAAATGAGCAGGACTGGGCTGGAGGGGCATTGGCTTTCGTCCGGCATGACATCCTTCCTGCAACTTTGCAGTCCATGTTGGAAGATACACAGGCACCTTTAAGTCGTGGGGAGGCAGCGGCATTGCTTAGCCTTTCTTTGCATTTTAAGGAGCAAGGGGATTTGGGGAAACCTGGAACTGTATCGGCAAGTCCTAATGGCGCGATTAAAGAGCAAGCTTTGATTCTTGATCCTACTCAAAAGAAAGAAGTTACGGTCAATGTTAATGCCGATGAGCCGATTTATATCCAAGCGGAGCTAAAGAAATATAAGACGTATGAGTTAGAGGCTAAGGGAGAAAGTCAGTCCTCTTTTAACATGGAACTGACAAATGCAGAAGGAAAGGTCTTGAATGAAGGAAACGTCGGTTCCATGCAAGTTACGGCAGAGGCTGATGGTATCGTTTATGCAAAGATACGAACGGAACAGCAGAAGGGAACGATTACGCTCAAAATCGCTGAGGTTGGTCTGGATTCGGATCATCCTATTATCCTTAAGGCAGGGCACTTTGATCAACTTTTCCCAATAGAAGAAGACCTTTATTTAAAAGCCGTGGCGAGTCATGACAATCCAATAATGGTTCAAGCTAAAGGGGCGATTAGTTATCAACTATTGCAGGTGAGTTTATCAAAATCTGCTCCGCATTATGGTGACAGCTACATCTATATCCACGGTAAATTAGTAAAGCTTAATCCAGAACCCGCAGCAATTAATATGGATTTCTCGATCACTACTCGGAATGGGGATCCTTATACAATTAACTGTGAGTGTGTGGTAAAGCTGACAACACCGGTAAGTACGGCCGTATCGTTTCAGGTAATGGATGGAAATTCCAAAGATAATGCATATGCAATCGGATGGGGTAGAAATGAATGGAAGACGGGATATAAGGGAAATTCGATTGAGGGGGTTTTCTATCAACTTGCCTTGGAGGATGGGAAAGATTATACAATTGAAGTCAGCGAACAAATGAAGCCAGTAATGATTGACAAGAATTATATCGAGGGTTCATTAATTCCTCCAACTTATGAAACTCCTGAGCTCGACAATACCGTAGTTGTAAAAAGAAAATTGACGTTATTCGGACTAGACGGTAAAGAAGTACTCGTCGACGAGAAACTGACAGGACCTATTCCTTTCAAGGCGACCAAAGCGGGCATCTATGTTGTAAAACTGGAATCGGATGCTAAGGATCGTACGACGGAGATTCGGGTGAAAAGTGCTAATTGATTAAGGAATTGCCTGAATTGTTGGTTCCGAAGCCTGTTTAAAGGTTTTTCAGGGAACTGCGGTCCGCTATTTCATTAGAAAAGCACATCTTCAACTTGCAGAGGGAACTACGATCCCCTATTTCATCGTTTTCACTCGAAAACCACGTATTGGAGTCTGAATAGGACCCTGTAGTTCCCCAAAGAGACGCATCGGTTAGATTTACTCCAAATAGAGGCTTCCTTGGACTTCTGTCAAGAAAGTAAACACACCATTAAGTGCCGATCACGCGGTTTCTGCAAAGGTCGCTGCAAACTGAACAGGCGAAACATAGCCAAGGGCACTATGAACTCTTTTGCGGTTATAGAAGAACTCAATATACCGAAAAATGGCTTCGTATGCCTGCTGCTTGGTTTTGAATTTCGTGCAATAGATGAGTTCTTTCTTTAAAATGCTGTGGAACGACTCTATGCAGGCGTTGTCGTAGCAGTTTCCTTTGCGGCTCATGCTTGCTTGCATATAGTATGAGGCTAGCTTTTCTCTGTATTCTTTGGAGGCGTATTGTGATCCGCGATCGGAATGATGAATAAGCCCTTTGCCTGGCCTTTTAGCCTGATAAGCGGCTTCTAGAGCGCTCAGAGTGAGCTCTGTTGTCATTCGATCATGAAGCCGCCAGCCTACGATTTCTTTGGTGCACAAGTCCAAAACACTTGCTAGATACAATCGACCTTCTCGACAAGGGATATAGGTAATGTCTGCTACCCAGACCTTCTCCGGTGTATCGGTTGCAAACTTCTGATCAAGTACATTTGGCGCAGTTGGTAGGTTGTGATTGGAATCCGTCGTTTGTACTCTAAACTTGCGAGATACACAGGAACGTAGTCCTAGCTCTTTCATGTAAACACTGACGGTACGCTCTGAGATGGTTAAACCCTCTTTCCACAGCATACGAGTAATTTTGGGGCTGCCATAACGCTCCCCGGAATCATGAAAGTGATAACCAATTCGCTTCAGTACCGCTGCTTTATGCAGTTCTTGCTCGCTGGGTAGCGCCTGTTGCCACTTGTAGAAACCGCTCCTCGATACCTGCATGACCCTGCACATCTTCGCCACCCGAAACTCAGAGCGATGATCTTCGATGAACTGGAACCTTAGTTCCTTTCTTTGCTGAAGATGTGCAGTGCCTTTTTTAGAATGGCCAGTTCCTCCCGGAGATCCTCTTTCTCCCGCTCAGAGGCCTGCAGGCGTTTCTCGATGTCCCGTAGTTTCTCTGGGTTACCTACAGGCTCGTTTTCAAAGGAGCGATATTTTGTCATCCAATTCTTTAATGTTCCGGCTGGAATGTTCATTTCCTCTGCAATCTCCGGCAATGTCTTTGTTTGTTCCTGAACATATTTTACTGCCTGTTTTTTAAATTCTTCATTATATCGTTGGCGTTGCTCTCCCATGGGCGGACACCCTCCTATTCGTTAAGTCTATTATTGGGGTCACTTAACGATGTGTCCACTTCTAATTCTAGCCGCACCTGTTCCCTTAAATAATACTTTAGCCAGGTTCCTGCTAGTTGATTGAAATTGTTGGTGGCAGGGTAGGGTGAAGTCGGCTGTATAGTGAATAGAAGATGGAGTGGCGGGGGTAGTTAAGTAGAAAACCTTTAAGCCTGACGGAGTGTGCTCCGTCAGGCTTTTTTATGTCACAAAGGGCAACGATGCTTACTATCGTACAGCTTCAAATACATACGACTGCTCCGCATGAGTCGGGGCTTTGTTAGGATCAAAATCCGCTGACACAACCACATCGGTAAAACCTAAACTTTCTAGAACAAGCTTAAATTCCTCGACACCATACCAACGTAAGGCATACCGCTGCAGTTCAGTTTGGATTAGCGCGCCATTGCGCCATTTTTCATATTTGATATAGGAAACTTTATATTGATTGAATAAATCGGCCTCGATTTGTTTGCCTTCCATGGTGATGATGTCCCCACCAGGCAAGTTGAAGGTCGACGTGCCACGCCATTTACCACACTCAAAGTTCGTGTCAGGCAAGAACAGATCAAGCATTAAGCGGCCACCAGGTTGAAGATGTTCGTAGAGGCGCTTTAAGGCTTTAAGTGATTCTTCTCTTTTTTCAATTAGCAAAAATGAACCGGCTGGAATAATAATAGCCTCATATTTATCGGGCAAAGAAAGATCTTGCAGGCTTGACTCATACAGATTTGTAACTAAACCCCGTTCCTTACAACGCCCCCGACAAGAAGCTAACATATCGGGAGAATAGTCAACCCCGTCTACAAGAAGACCTGATTCAAGAAGAGGAATGATTACACGACCAGAGCCTACCATGGCTTCAAGTATACGACCTTTACAAGTCTTAAGTTTTCCCTGGTAATACTCTAAATCCCCATTAATAGACTGACCAATTTTTTTCGTGTGGTTATAGACTTCGGTACAAAGTTCTCCGTAATAACTAAATGACATACGTTTTTCCCTCCCTGATTGAAATGAAAATAGAAGTTAAATCAATTATAAGTAACTTGGAAAAATTTGGTCAATGTGAAAGACAATTATAACGAAACTTACCGCCATAGACGATCGGAGCACAACCGCCAACCCAAAAAAACACATACCACCATAATAATCTCCATTGTCTGTTTCCCCTATCAGCAATAGAGTGAAGCTATCCGAATGAATGTAAGTGCTTCCAAACAACGGTTATTAATTCGGTCGTCAAGCTTCCGTTCTTCGGCTAGAGCAGGTTGTTGTTTTCACTCACAGGCTGCTTTGATTACAAGTAGGGGGGGATAACTTTCACTGATTGTTCTGCTGGGATGATGTTTTAGAAGCTATCATAAGGAGGCACTAGGATGCTCACGCAACAAGCTATGAAGAAAGTTGTAAGCGCTATTCTAACAATTGCTATGATGCTTACGCTTTTGAACCCTTTTGGGTTCTCTGCATCGACGGCGCATGCCGCACAGGGAGAGATGTTAAGCCTTTTTGAAGTCGAAGTAAGCAAGCCAGTAAACGCAGTAGTTGACGTTACTCAATCAACCATTGGGATTTCGTTGCCCTACGGCGAATCTTACCAAATGCTGAACGTAATGACGAATCCGGGCGTTACTCCAACGGTTTTCAGAAGCGATGAAACAACAGCAATTCCATTCGCTACCAGCGGCATCAATATGGGCGATGCCAAGTTGGATCAATTTTCACCGGGTGGAATAACGACGTATTATCTGGTGTTAACGGATAAGAATGACAGCAGCAACAGGAAGAAATACACCATTACCGTAACTGTAGAGAAGGAACTGCCGGCGTCCATAGCCAACTCTATGGGTCCTAATGACAAATATTTACCGCTAAATATTAAATCAGGCGAGCATGCATGGGATGTACTTGGTGCTTCCAAAATCGGATTTGGCAGCACAACAGGGTCTATTGAAGGGCCAGGGAAAGCCTCGTCTTACAGCGGAAAGGATTGGTTTGAATCGGTTTATGACCGTTCCGGAGACTACCCGGCGGCTCAAAGCGTTCCTGACGCTTGGCTGGGAGATAACATGTATCTGCAAACCATCGGTAAAACAGATGTGAATGCGCTTACGAAGTACGGGATTGAAGCTAGTGCCGGACTGGACAAGCTGAACACGGACATTTTGCGGTATCATGAATTTTTACCTTTCAAAACCCCTGAAGGGGTGAGCAGGGACGATGGTGACCGGGGAGCGGTCAACAGTGACCGTCAGCGTCTCGAAATCAAGAGCAATACCAGTGCATCGAAAAGCGATGGCAATAGTGTGGGTGGCGATATTATGACCCATCACTGGAAGCTGATGCTTCCTTCGGAAACGATCAAGTATCAGATGGATGCCGCCGAGAAGGAAGCCGGCGACTTCATTGCTCCGCGACGTTTCTTCCACATTTTTCAATTAAAGGCGATTGAAGGGGATGAAGCCGGGCAGCCGATAACGACGCTTACGCTTGTTTCCGTCAATGGCAAAGGCTATTTGGAATTCAGAAACAATCCGGATGGGCAAGAAGCGTACCGAATTAAGCCGCTGTTCACGATTCCATTAGATCAGGTCGTTGACCGTTGGCTGGATATGGAAGTGACGATCCTTAGCGCTGATAAAGGCTATGTCTACGGCAAACTTGTTGATGTGGCAAGCAATACAGAACTCTGGAAAGGCGGCATGACGGCGGAAACCTTGAGACGCCCTGAAGTCTTGAACCCGGATACGGGGAAAAAGGAACGTGTCGATCTGCCCGCAGTGCCTGGACAACAAAACCGCTCCAAATGGGGACTATATCGAGGAATGTACAATACCGTGAATGAATCCGTTTATGCCGATGAATATCAGGCTGCAACGATGTATTTATCCGATATTTACTTAATTAAAAGGGATGCAAGCACCTATGTTTTCCCTGATGGTTGGGATCCAAACAGCCAGCCCAAGGATATCGTGGCATGGGATAGGAAGCCAGTCGTTTCGGCGGCACCAGGCACTGTATTCGAGAACTTGGGCTTACCGGCGCAACTAGATGTAAGCTTGAGCACAGGCAAGATCGAAAAGGTAAATGTCACGTGGAGCTCGGAGGGCTACAATCCGAATAGTACGGGAAATTACAAAATCTATGGTCAATTTTCCGGAACTGGCATTACGAATACCCAGAATATTAAGCCTTATGTTGAAGTCAATATTTCCGGTATTAAAAACTGGGCAGTAACGCCATCCGCCGAAATTAAAGTTGTTTCTCAAAGTGGAGGCACCAAAAATAACTTTATCGACGACCAGTCGGATACGGCTTGGCAAGCGAACAGTTCACTAACCAAGACAGATGGGTACCAATACTGGGCTGCCGTTAAACTGGAAAAACAGATTGAAGTTAGCCGGATTCAGCTTGAATGGACCAGCAACAGCAAGTTCTTGAAAAATTATCAGCTGTACTATACGAACGATGCTGCGGCATATAACGAGCTGAAGGAAGGCACCTCTGTCTCGTCAACCTCAACGGCAACGAGGAAGCCGCTTCTAACCGAGCATGGTTCCTCTTGGATCCTCATCCCCGGAGCGGGAAAAACGACGGATCTGAGCAACAACGAGAAGGCCGATTTGACACTGAGCCAAACGGTAAATGCGCAATATGTGCTGTTAGTTTCCGATCTCACACTCGATAACAGTGCTGGCTCCATCAAAAGCAATGTATTTAACATTATCGGTCAACCTTCTCGATCGATAGAGACCGGTTCCGTAAATTTGTTGGCGCCATCCCGTTTTACGCCGCAAGATGGCGTGAACCTCAAGGTTAGCTCCGAGCAACCTGATCATCCTGGAGTAGACGCCTTGAAGACGGACGGGACTGGTTTTTGGAGAAACTCTAGTTCCAATGTGTATAAGGAGAATTATGCGCCATCTTCCTTGGCGTTGAGCCTTGACTTGGGATCTCCGAAGACAGTGGATAAACTGTATCTTGAAATTCCGAACGCTATCGCCAATATTCAGAAGAATGCTACTCGTTTCGAAGTTTATTACTCCAATGATCCTCAATCTTGGGCGAGCAGCCCTACAACTTCGGATGTGGCCAACAACTATGATTGGGAAAGCAACGGCTGGAAGCTGGCCGGAGGTACGGAAACCGAAGGCATGTGGTCCTTTGTAACCTACAACGGACAGCAGTGGGGCTTTGATACTAAAAAGTTCTTGTATCCGTTTACAGCGCGTTATGTGATGATCAACACCGTATTGGTTGGTCCACGCGATCGTCGTACGGATGAGAATACATCGGCTATGGGGTTATCCGGCTTGGTGATTTATGGAAAAGATCCGGTATCCAACGCTACGGCTCTTGCACCATCCAAAGCTGTTTACAGCACTTGGGATCAAAGCGAGCCGATCAGCACCATAGTTAGCCTTGCCAGCGGTCAGACGATTATGGGAATCACGAATGCTGAAGGCAAGGAGCTTGCTTTAAATACAGATTACAAAGTAACTGGGAATAAGGTCACCTTCGAAGCTCCATTCCTGGCGAAGCTTCCGCTGGGCACGAATGAATTCACTATCCGCCTAAGTAACGGCACTCCGTCTATTTTTGCCTTGGATGTGACAGCACGCGGGTTTGGAGAAAATAGCAAAACCATCAAAATGAATGCCATTGATGGCGTGTCTCCATATAATGTTCTGGGAGGCGCGATGGGCACCGACGAGCCTGTTGAAGGTGTAACCAAACGAATTCGAGATGCTTACCATGCTTATTATGGGGATCGTCCTGAAGCGAACTTAGCTGACAACCATGTCCAAAGCGTCTGGGACAGCACCCTTCAGAAAAACGTGTTCAAGGTTGTTGCCCAAGGCAGAGGCTTGAACAATGAATTCGAAGACAAAGTTCGGGACGGCGAATATGCACACAAAGGTGTTTTTGACTGGGAAAAAGGTTATGTCGTCGGCGGTGCGGCTATCAATGACAGACAAAGGATCGAGATTCGTCCGGACGAAGATTCGACCAAGGATTTTACGGCATATAATGGCGATATTGTTTCCTATCAATGGCTGTGGAACATTCCGGATGGCAATCAGTGGAACCAGTCTAACTTCAGACATATTTTCCAATTAAAAGCTACGAATGCCCAGGCAGCCGATACCCTTCCAGGAGGCAACAGTGCCGGTGAGAATGGGGCGTATATTCTGGCTATGTCGATTACCGGCAAGGATACGAGGGAGCTGATCGTCAACCATAACCGATACGACGGCGATAAGACCCTTCTGAGAATCCCGTTGAAAGATATTGGCAGCCATTGGATTAAAGTTGAGCTTCAGGCATTAATCTCCGATTCTGGTTGGCTGACGATTAAAATCACGGATACCGTTACCGGTAAAGTTTATACGTTTGACAGCCCGGATGTGTATCAGACGTTTCCAAAACAAGGGGCAGGCGACGGTGTGAAGGACTTGTGGAGAAGACCGGAAAGAAGCGTCAAGGTCGGAAGCACCAATGTCAACTTCGAGACCGAATATCCGGCGACTTTTGACCAATATTTGCGTCCGAAGTGGGGCATTTACCGCAGCTCTAACGGCGGCACCAATTCAGCTTACGACGCCGAGCTGCAGCTTTCTGATATCACGATTACCAAAGTTGCAACCGGAGTATCTTCTACGAACCTGGCGCTGAATAAAAAAGCATACAACGTTGGTTCGTCGGCAGGTGCCAACTCGCTGCAGCTTGCATCCGCTAATGCTAATGTTTATGGGAATGCCAACAAACTGACAAGCGGTGTCCTTGAAGATCCTATGATTTGGAACGTCAATAATGTGACCAACTTGGACCAAATTGGAAATTATTCTTGGTTGGGTACGGATGGAGCTAAAAAAGGTAGTTTTGTAATTGACCTTGGTCAAGCTATGGATTTCAGCCAAATCAGGCTGCTTGCCAAGTCCACCAGATTGAAAGGTGCTACCGTTTATGTATCCGATGATTTCGGTGATCACTCATCGGCTGCTGAATTGGACAACTTGACTTTCAAACAAGTTGATCTCAAAACCGAAGAAGGTTACACCTATGAAACAGGCAACCTAAACGGCGGAGATGACTTAACAGATGCATCTTATGCGTTAAATCTTGGCAAGACCTACCATGCCAGATATATCAAAGTAATGGTAGAAAACGCATCGGGCGGCAACGCAGGCACTGATTTAACTGGACCTCCTAGGCTTACACAGGTTCAAGTTTTCAACGCACCGACGCCTCCTCAGAATCTGAAAATAGCAACCAATGGTTCGTCTGCGGTTCTAAAATGGGATTCCAATGAGCGGAGCGAAGGCTTCACGGTTTATAACGGGATAGAAAGTGTTGCCGAATTGCCGGCAAATGCGACAAGCTATGTATGGCCAAACAATTCTTTTGACACTACAGCGATCTCGGTAAGGTCGAAGGGAACAGATCCATATTCCCGCAAATTTATGATCTCGGCACCAGCTTTTCCAGTGCCTACGGTACCTACGGATGTCAATCCTGTCATTGTTAGCATTGCACCGGAGAATATCGTGACCATAGTAGGGACAGCACCGGTTATGCCGACTGTTGTGAGCGCAGTATACAGCGACAGCTCGACCCAAAAGCTGCCTGTAGCTTGGAACCCCATTGCTCCTACCCAATACGCGGCTCCAGGAAACTTTACCGTTGAAGGCACCGTTACTGGTAGCGTATATAAGGCATTGGCTAACATTGCCGTTACCTCAGGTTCAGTCACATGGCCGGCTCAATCCGTTCTAACTGTTTCGGAAATTGGCGAAACAACGGCAACCTTGCGATGGACAGCGGCGCAAGCCGTGAGAGGGATAGCAGGATATACGCTTTATACCGTTACCGGCAGCACGTATTCCGAAATCGTTTCGGTCGGTGATGTCCTGACTTATAAGCTGACGGGTCTGACGAGTGGCAGCAAGTACACTTTCACGATTCAAGCCGTAGATAAGGATGGCGTTAAAAGCGTGTACGGACCGGCAGCTAGTTTCTGGACCAATTCTAGATCGAGAGATACTTCAGATACTCCAATCTCTACGGGTTCGGGATCTGCTCCAGTAACGTCTGGTGGTTCCAATACGAATACGGGTATCCTTAATCTTGATAAGGATGCCAAAGTTACGAAAGAAACGGCGCCTGATGGAAGTACGGTAACAAAAGTCACTGTAGATGCGAAAGCGTTGGAGAAAGCCTTAGCTAACCCGCTCGTCATAATAGATGTGAAAGGCAGCGACTCGGCTACGAAAGTGGAACTTCCAGGCAATTCTCTTCTCAGTGCGACGGATAAACAAAGTAAATTGGTTATTCAATCAAACGGGATTCGTTACGAATTGCCTGTGACGCTGTTTGCGAATATTCAGAAGGACTCTACAGTGGTCGTCTCGATAGCCAAAGTAACGGGAAAAGCTGGAGACGATGTGAATGCTGCCGTGAATAACCTGAATGCGAAGCAAGTGATAACGAACCCGATCGAATTTACGATCACCGTTAACGGTTCGGAATTAACGGACTTTGGTGGCGTATATGTCAACCGTACTCTTAACTTGGGTAAACTGACCGTAGACCCAGCCACGTTGACCGCTGTATGGGTTGATTCGAACAAGCAGGTTCACTTTGTTCCGGCTGTCCTAACGACTAATGACGGATCTACGGAAATAACGATCCATTCGCCTCACAACAGCGTTTATACCGTCATTCAATCGGAGAAAACGTTCCGTGATTTGCAAGGGCATTGGGCTAAAACAGATATTGAACTACTTGCAAGTAAATTCATTTTAAACGGTATGACCGATGAGCAATTTGCACCTGAAGCGAACGTGACGCGAGCTGAGTTTGCGGCCATGCTGGTTCGTTCCCTTGGTTTAGTAGAAACAAAAGTTAGCGTGTTTCACGATGTTCAATCCACGGATTGGTTTGCCGGGGCCGTAGGCTCGGCCTCAAAAGCTGGATTGATCGATGGCTATGAGGACGGCAACTTCCAACCTAACGCTAATATTACTCGCGAACAAATGGTTGCGATGGTGATCCGGGCTATGAAAGTCGGCGGCAAGGAAATGCAAGGCGATATTTCGGTATTGAACAAATTCGCCGACCGATCGGATATCGGGGAATGGTCGAAAGAAGCCGTTTCGCAGGCTTTGAAAGCCGGACTCATCCAAGGCATGTCCGACACCGTTTTCGCTTCGAAGGAATCTGCAAATCGTGCACAAGCTGCAGTGATTTTGAAGCGTGCACTGCAATTCCTGAGCTTTATGAACTAAATTCTTCTAAACAAGCAGCCGCCTTCGATTTCTCGAAGGCGGCTGTTTGGGTAAGAGGAATCTGAACAGATAGAAGGAATTTGTATGTATGAATATCGGAGGTGGAGAAGTGTGAGAATTAGAACAGCGACAGAAAGAGACATTGATTTCATAAAAAGCAGAGATCACCATCTGAAGGAGCACTTAATTGCACCTAAAATTAGAGAAAACGGAATTTTCCTGTTCCAAGATGAGCGTGATGAAATCATCGGTTGGATGCGTTTTAGCTACTTCTGGGATAATACACCGTTTATGAATATGATTTGGTTCGACGAACCTTACCGTAAACAAGGGTTGGGGAAGCAAGTCGTCGATTTTTGGGAAAATCGCATGAAAGAACAAGGGTTTGAACGGGTTATGACATCCACACAAGCAGATGAAGAGGCTCAGCATTTCTATAGAAAATTGGGTTACAAAGATGCAGGATGCTTATTGCTGGATGATCAAGCTATGGAGATTATTTTTACGAAAAAGCTGATCTGATATGACTATGACATAAGTTGACATAGTTAATGTCTATACTAGGCTGTAGATCAACGAAAGGAGTTAACCGATCATGAGCCGTAAAATCATTTTGGATTTAGCCGTAACTTTAGATGGGTTTATTGAAGGAAGTAAGGGGGAAGTTGATTGGTGCGTGATGGACGCCGAGATGGGGTTCACACAGTTCTTAAATCAAATTGATACCATCCTTTATGGTAGAAAAAGCTATGATTTATGGGGGCAATATACGCCTGATTCTGAAAATGAAGAGACGGATCATGAAATTTGGGATCTCGTTCATAGTAAAGAGAAATATGTGTTTTCAAGAACACAAAGTGGGACCGATCATAAAGCCATCTTCATTAATGACCATATTTTGGAAGAAGTAAATAAAATAAAGAATAAGCCAGGCCAAGATATTTGGCTGTATGGTGGAGCAAGTCTTATTACAACGTTTATCCATTTAGGACTAGTTGATGAGTTTAGATTATCTGTGCACCCAGTTATTCTTGGAGAAGGAAAGCCGTTGTTTACGGATATTAATCAGAGACTAAACCTGAAATTGATTACTACCAAAACATTCTCCTCTGGCGTTGTGCAGCTAATCTATCATATGAATAAGTAATAACAAATAGAGAACCAACCGATATGCCGGCTGGTTCTCTATTTGTTTACATGCTACTTACGGGCAAAAAGCTTAACATTATCTGCTGCATGGAAAATCGAACGCTGTTTTCCTTCATAAATGACAGCCGACATCGCCGGAATAGCATCGTTATCTATCTTGACTTCATGTTCGGAAAAGTTGGCAATAACCTTGAGGTCGTTGCCATACTGTGCACTTTGAACAAGTCTGTCATCGGTTAACACGGCAAATTTACTCATTTGTTGAGTGACGGCTTGCTGATGGAAAGGGGACCATACCTTCAAATAATCCAGGATGCTGGCTTTCTCTTGCTCCCAAGCTGCACGGTTCAAGTGATATAAGGGAGGTACATTGTACAAAAGGCCATATAACATTTTATCCGCTTCATCACCTTTAATCTTATAAGTACCCCACTCCCAATGATTAGTCGTAATAATGGAGTTATTATAAACAAGCTTGTATAAAGGCAAGGCGTACACCGGGTCGTTGTAGACCTTTTCATACAGAGGTTTAAGCGGTACTGATTTGCCGTAACGTTCCGGGATGCCGGAAGCAGCGTAATATCCGCCTACAAAGTAGGGGCTGTTTTTATTCTCCCGCATGTCCGGGTCGCCCCAAGCGATGACGGGACTCTCAATGCCTTGCGCGTAAGCAATAACTCCACTCGCGTAATCATTTCCACCCTCCGAGCCAACTACCATATGTTTGTCTTTGGCAAAATAGGTAAACCGATCTAAGCGGGCCATCATGTCCTGAAGCTGTGTTGTCGGATGATTGGGGGAGTAATCGTCGTAGACATCTCCAGTCGCGTCTGAGTCAACAAACCACGAGTTGTAACCAATCCCGTCTTGAAGGATTCCCTCGACCCGCTGTTTCACACTAGGCATAGCTAAAGTTGGATTCAATTTTCGCCCTCTTTGAAGAAAGCCGGCAATTTTCGTACCATCCTTTTTGGCGATCGTTGCCTGATCATAAAGTGAAGGATCAGGGAAAAACGCCGTGTTCCATGAAGGATCGGGTTGCTCCTGAATGGAATGGTAGGAGTCATAAGGAGCGATTAAGTATCCCGCCTGATTGGCTGCTTCAACCATACGGGGATTGCTCAGACCATCAGCCCAGTTGGGAAGTCCGATCCATGCTTTTTGAATTCCGGACTTCTGCATATCGTTGATTAGATCTGTTGAATCCGCCTGTCCCCAAGTAGAAATATCCCCCGCGGCGTCTTTCAACACACTTTTGAGCAGCAGCTTGTTGAGGTCGTACAGTTTTTGCTCGCTTAATTTATCGATTCCTAGATCCATCAGCTTCTGTGCCTCACTTCCGGGATTCGGAAATACGGCCTTTGAATAAAAACCTTTCAGCTTCATTCCTTGATTAAGCGCACTTAGGACAACTCTTTTCTGATAGGCGTCGAAGCTGATCTGTTTCGCGATGTCCTTCAACACCTGCGCAAGTTCATCGCTACCTTCGGCTGTACCTGCGAGCAGCTTGACCAGCCACTGACCTAGAGCACCCGAGAGTAACGGTCGGATTTTGGGCCACTGGACATCGCGATCGGTAAGGATCGACTCACTCCATAAGTAAATCTGTGGTGCCCCGTACAGTTTTTGAATATTGGGATTCTCTTTCGATTTGTCCGCAAGCGTCACGTATTTTCCGCTTTCTTCGATATAACTTTTGTAAGGTTGAACCATTTGCTGCGGGTCATTGCCCGTAACATACAGGCGGAATCCATAGCTTTTATCCTTATTGATGCTTGGAAATGCGTGTGTAAATTGAAATTGAAGCGAAGAAGACGTATCGAAATGAACCTCATCATTGAATTTATTTGTAACGACATAAACCAGGGAGAAGGGGTCATTTTTCAAAGCAAAAAAGTCCATCGAGAACGACTCACTCCAAGTGTAGCTCTGATCATCCAAGAAAGTCCGCCAATTCGTGTCGTCTGCCGGAATGATCTTTCCTTCGCCCAAGGGAAGCACGTAACTCTGTGCTTTTACTGAAGGCCATTGAAACTGCTCTGCGCCTATGGAATCGAAATGAATATCGAGATAGTCGTTTTTTTTGGCGATACTAATTTTCACTTGTCCCGGATAAGTCCATTTTATCGAATCTTTCTCCTTAACGAGATCAGTTACAGCTGTTTTGGGCAGGGCCATCGAAGCCGGCATACGAACCCCATTTTTAATAATCGTCAGAGTGAATGTCTCGGGATCGACTTCGTAATCGAAGGGCTCACCCTCCGGTTGAACGGATGTTGAAATGGTTTGCTGCCCACTGGTGGGTGTTAGCTGGTTTGCAGCTTGATCGCGGCACCCGGTTAGGGCTACAGTAATGAGACTAGCTGCACAAAGTAATGCAAGCTTTCGCTTTTTCATAAAAATACCTCCTAATTTGTTTGATTCGATGTTCAGTATAAGGAGGCAATGTTACACGAATGTGCCAAATGGAGATCTCGGATAGGTCTACGTCTTGAAGCATTTTGCCATACTGATGTAACAAAAGACATTTATAATAGGAATGCCGCGTGAAAAGGGGGGAAGGTATGTGAATTTGTTGTTAGCTGACGATGAACCGCTTATGCTGCAAGTGATAAAGGCATATTTCATAAAAGAAGGTTTTCAGACGTTTCTGGCGCAGGATGGCGAAGAAGCAATAAATTTGTTTTATCAGCATAAAATTGATTTGGCCATTCTAGATTGGATGATGCCAAAAAGGAGCGGCATCGAAGTGTGCCGGGAAATTAAGAAAGTGGGGCGGACAAAAGTGCTGCTGTTGACGGCGAAAGGGAATGTGGATGATGAATTCCTTGCCTTGCAGTCGGGTGCGGACGATTTTGTTCGCAAACCGTTTGATCCGCGCATTTTGTTGTTAAGAGCTCAAAAGCTGCTGCAGCTTGGCGCGAAGATGACGTTAGGTGATCTAATTGTGGATCTGGATGCTCAGAAAGTATATCGGAATGGTAATGACGTTCAAGCAACACATAAGGAATTTGAATTAATGAAGTATTTGGCACTTAACAAGGGGCAAATTATTACCCGTAAAATGCTGCTCGATCAAGTGTGGGGAATGGACTATTACGGTGAGGAGAGGACAGTGGACACCCACGTTCGTAGGCTTCGAGAAAAGATAGGCGAAAGGCGGATCAAGACGTACCGCGGGATGGGCTACTCTCTGGTGGAGGACAATGAGTAAACTAAGCCGCAAGTTAATCATCAGGATAACTGCAGTACTGTGTCTTGTATTTGTCCTCTCTTTTGCGGTGAATACGTATTTTTTGCCGAAGTTCTTCTTGTATCAGAAGAAAAATAAATTGGCGGAATTGTCTTCCGAACTTGTCTCTATTTCCTACAGCTCTTTGGTACAGCAACTTGGAGTTATTGAGGAGCAGTACCAGGTTACTATCGCTTATACGACATTATCTGATTCCGTCGATGATGTGAATAATAAGCTGCTGCTTCAACTTAATCGCAAAGGCATTGCACTGGGTAAATTTTGGCTGACAGAGGAAAGTATCGCGAAGCTGCGCGAAGGGGAACAGGTGAACAAAATTTATGATCAGTCGAAGCTGAAATCAAGTTTCCTGGTCAACTTCCTGTCGGTAGGAGGATCTGTTTTCGCAGTGGGTGAATCGATTAGTAATTCAGATGAGACCATCCAAATCGTGAATGTATTTAATCTATATATATGGGTTGGCATGCTTTTGCTGCTAATCGTACTTTCTGCGCTTTATACCGCTCGAATTGTCAAACCGCTAGGTAAATTGAATGAGACAGCTGAAGCGATCTCCCATTTATCCTTCACCAAAGTTGATATACAAACAGGGGATGAGATTGAATCACTCGCTCGGAGTATTAATCGAATGAGCGACAATTTGGAAGAGGCACATAAGTCGCTCGAAGCCAAGAACGCAAATCTGCAAACCTTTATTGCGGATATTTCGCATGAATTGAAAACACCGCTCTCGCTCATCCGCGTCTATGCCAGCGGGATGCAGGATGGATTGGATGACGGTACGTATGCCCATGTCATTCAACAGCAGAGCGATGCAATGTCCGTCCTGATCGACCGATTGCTTGAACTGTCACGCCTTCAAGAGGAGACGTACCGTTTTGAAGTGATCAATTTTAAGCACTTGCTTGATGAAACAATAGGCGATTATCGCACGCCTTATCAACAATATGGCTTAGAACTTGAAGCCAATATTCATTTGCCTGCGGAAACATGGGTGATGGCGGATCGTTCAAAACTGGAATCGGTTCTGCATAATTGGCTGACGAACGCAATGAAGTACACAAGTGGTGCAAGAGTGAATGTAACATCGGTAATCAAGGAGGGGACCGTCCGATTCGAGATAGCGAATAATACGGATTTAGGCGAGGACAGGCCTTGGGAGCTGGTATGGGAACCGTTCTATGTCATGGAAAGTTCTAGGAGTAAAAAATTCAGCGGCACCGGTCTAGGCTTATCCATTTCACGAACGATTCTACAAAAGCATCAAGCACCATTCGGGCTCGAAGTAGGGGATGGCGTTATCGCCTTTTGGTTTCAGATCCCACTATTTATGAAGATAGACAAATAAACTTATTCCCTCTTTTTTGATCGTGTAGTTCTTAAATGGGGTTTCTGATAAAAGCGATTCAAAATCTGTTTCCGAGTAAGCACCTTGTTTTAGGAAAGTTTTAAAGGCGAACTTGACAAAATGCTTGTCAAATCCTTTCATTCCGGTCTCCCTAATCTCATTGTTGATATCCTCAGAAGTGGCATCCTTATTCATATCGATAATGAGGGATGTTCCGCCTTTTTTGAGCACACGATGCATTTCGCACAGCGCTTTTACAGGATCTTTGAAATTCTTGAATGCAGCGCTGCAAATAACAAAATCAAAAAAATGATCTTCGCACGGCAAATGATCCGCGTTACCTTCTTTAAAATCGACCGTTACATTTGCCTCATCTGCGTTATTGTTCTCAATCTTCACAAAATCGGGGCTAAGCTCGACGCCGGTTACGTTGAACCCTTTCTTCGCGAGCGCAATCGCCAAATAACCCGGTCCAGGCGCAATTTCCAAAACATTTGCAGGTGTGTTAACGAAAGAGGCCACTTCATTTGCATAATTTTGCATTTGCGTTAAACGGCTTTTGCGGGAATTTTTATCATACCATTTTGCCGTTAAGCCATAAATGCCGACGTCCTTGTTTTTCCGCATGTTTTTCATCATACAAACCGCTCCTTTTAAATGAAATCGATTCCTGCAGCATCTTTGATTTCATTATAGGGGAGAGCGCGGCATACCTGAACCATCCGGCGAATGAGTTACAGCTCCGTCTATAGACGGAGCTGTTTTCATCGTTGAGAAAAGGCAAACGAGTCTCCTAACATTCGTTCCACGACTTGTTGAAACGCCAACTTCTTATGTCTCAGCGTATCCTCAGACCAAGTGAAAATGCCGGGATCAAACATAAAATGAATGCCCATGAGCAAAATTTCCGCGGTTTCCTGCAGGTGCTGTATGCGGAAAATACCTTCCGTCACCCCTTGCTCCAATATGCGAATTACGTAGGGAACGCTTTGTTGGACTGTCTGTACAAGAACCTTTTGATGAATAAATGCGTTATTCTCGTGGTGCAGAAACTCAAGCATCTTACTTTCTTCCTCACCAGGTTCTTCTCCCCAAATGATCTTATGGAGTTTATCTTCCGTCGTCAGATTGCTATCGGTTAGGGCACTGATCGTATTCACTTTCTCGGTGACCAAGCTTTCAATTATAGCCGCCATAATGTCACTTTTTGTCTTGAAATGATAATAAAATGTCCCTTGAGCCACTCCTAATTTTTTGACGATATCACTAACGGCCGTTTGTTCATAACCCTTACTGCTAAAAAGCTCTAGCGATGCATCTATCATTTCTTGTCGTCGAATTTCCGGTTTTTTGGATACTCTTGCCACGGATTTCATCCCTCTCGTTGTATCGCTAATCATTATTGTATTGACTGACTGACTGCAAGTCAAATATAATGAGAAAGCAATGAAATAACTGACTGATTGTCAGTCAAAAAATAAAGGGGGAGATGTTATAATGAAACTCAGACTAATCTTGTACGTGATCGGATTCAGTGCCTTTGCCGGATCTCTTGGGCAAAATTTATATACACCCTTACTGGCCGAAATGCAGAAAAACTTACACACAACCAGTTACATGATGAGCTTGACTGTTTCTTTATTCCTGGTTGCTCTTGCTGTCATGCAGGTCATATTTGGTTCATTAGCCGATACAAAAGGCAGAAAAAAAATTCTCATACCGGCTTTATTTGTTTATGCAGCAGCGTCCCTAGGATGCGCTTTTTCCCATTCCATCGGTTTATTTCTTGTGTTCCGCGTCCTTCAGGGTATTGGTTCAGCAGCCATTCCCGTTGTTGGAGCTGCTGTTATCGGCGATATGTTCCGTGGAAATGAATTAGCCAAAGGTATGGCGACTTATCAGCTAATGTTGCTCCTTGCGCCTGCCGTTGGTCCGCTTCTCGGTGGTGTGATCGGAGAGAAATTTGGATACCAAGGCGTGTTTCTCTTTTTAACAGCTATCATAGGATTGTTATTGTTAGCCAACATGAAACTATTGATTGAAACAAACCCTCAGGGAGCGACAGCTAAGCCTTTTGCTTTGAAATCATTCGGTGTGATATTTCAAAATCATCTTAGCGCAGTCGTCTTGATATATGGTTTTGCACAAAGCGTTGTGTATTTAGTTTATATCGTATTTCTGCCGCATATCTTAGGGAATCTTCATCATATGGCCGCAGGTAAAATTGGAGCCATCCTGTTGGCCATGTCCGCTTCCACCATTATTAGTATTAAAATCGGAAGCTGGATGCGGAATCAGCTAGGTAATAAAGCGAGTTTAGTATTCGCATTTTTGTTACAATCATGTACAGTCATCTTGTTTGCTTTAACAGCACACTTGTCTCTGCCAATGTTAATTGGTGATGTCTGTTTATTTGGGTTCGCAATGGGGTTGACCGTGTCGCTTCCTGTGACCATTCTAGCCGAACAATTTCCGGAGGAGCGCGCGACTGCAATTGGCGTATACAATCTGGTTCGCTATTTGGGGATGGCGGTAGGCCCTGTGATTGGCGCTAGACTTTATTCGGATACGGATCTAAAACCCTTGTTCCTGACCAGTGGATTAGCATTTCTAGGATTAGTCTTGATTGGCGCGGCATGGATAGGTTTGAAACGTGGGGCGCTAGACAGCGGTCCTATTTTTCGAAATGGAACCAATGGTTAAATAGGCGAATACCCTATCGTACAAAGAAGTGCAGGGAGGATTTGCCGTGATACCCATGTATCCTTATTTCGGTTATGAGACACGATGCCGACTGCAGCCATTAACCTTTCCACCTCAACATCAAAACGTACAGCCCGGATTAGAGTATGTGATGAACCCAATTCCAATTTCCGATAACCCTCATTACAAAGGAAGCGGTAAGTTGGCCGGCAAAGTTGCGATCATTACAGGGGGCGACAGTGGTATTGGCCGTGCGGTGGCAATCGGATTTGCAAAAGAAGGATCAGATGTAGTCATTGTGTATTTGTATGAAAAAGAAGATGCGCATGCAACTAAGCAAATGGTCGAGTATTACGGTGGTCGATGTTTGTTGATTGAATGCGATTTAAGACAGCCACTGGCCGCTAAAGCGGTTGTGAAACAGACCTTAGAGCATTATGGGCGGTTGGATACGCTTGTATTGAATCAAGGGGTTCAATTCCCGCAAGAAAGCATAATGGATATTACGGATGAACAGCTGGAAGACACGTACCGTACGAATATATTTCCGCTATTTTATATGGCGAAAGCCGCACTTCCTTCCTTGCAGCCGGGAAGTACGATCATCTCTACGGCTTCTGTTACTGCTTATGCCGGGGCTCCGCTGCTTGTCGATTATTCCTCAACCAAAGGTGCTATCGTATCTTTTACAAGATCGTTATCTCTCCAACTAGTGAGTAAAGGAGTCCGTGTGAATGCTGTAGCTCCAGGCCCAATCTGGACACCGCTTATCGTATCCAGCTACTCTGCGGAGTATGTGAAAACTTTCGGTATGGAAACACCGATGAAACGAGCTGGGCAGCCTTTTGAGCTTGCACCGACCTACATTTATTTGGCTTCAGACGATTCGTCCTTTGTGACGGGGCAGGTTCTTCATGTGAATGGCGGCATTATGACGGAAACGTAAGGGTTGGAATTATAATTGTAAAAACTGCCGCGTATATCGCGGCTTTTTTATTTCAAAAAATTCGGTTGCAGGAAATAAATGAACTAGGAAGGAATTAATTGTAAAATGATTTTTAAAGTAGGGAGGGTTCACAATGTCTGTATCCAATCATGTTTTTAGCAAAGAGAATCCATTTAAAGCGAATATGAATTATCAATTATACCTTCCGCATGATGATGGAATAAACCGAGACACAAAATTCCCTTTAATCGTGTTTTTACATGGTGTTAAGAAACGTGGTGAAGATATTAGTTTATTAGATAACTATGGACTTACCTGGATAGCAGAAGGGAAAAGCGATTTTCCATTTATTATCGTTACGCCGCAGTGCCCCACAGACTCTAATTGGGTAGAAGAATTCCATTGCGTGAAGGCTCTGGTTGACGAAATGATCATGAATTACCCTGTAGATGCTGAGAGAGTTTACTTAACTGGATTTAGTATGGGCGGAAACGGAACATGGGATTTTGCTTCAAGAGCTCCTGAACTTTTTTCAGCTGTAGTGCCAATTTCAGGGTGGTTTGAGCCGGGGCAGGCTAATTTACTAAAGGATATACCCATTTGGGCATTTCATTGTGTGGACGATGATGTTGTTCGAGTATCCGGGACAGAAGATATGGTTAGATCGATAACAAAGATAGGTGGAAACATCAGAGCGACATACTACTCCGAGCTGGGTCACAGCCATAAAGTCATGGAAGAAACGTATAACAATCAAGAATTATATACTTGGCTTCTGAAACATAAAAGAAATGAACCAATCGGAGGATAGGAGCATGAATGTTTTGGATGTTTATCACATTGTTACTAGGAATAAGATGTCTCTTGGGCAAGTGATCTATTTTGATCATGACCAGAAAAACACATTGTACCGTTTCTTTTTTGAAAAAGAACAATTAAATGCCAAAGGCGAAGATTTTATTCAAATTCTCAATGATCATTACACGAATGATGGCTTGAAACTTGATAAAGAAAATGCCGAAGTAGCTGTTAAGTATGTAGGGCAAACAATTAGAGCTATTAGAGAAGCGCTAGTTGAGATGGTTAGACTTCAAGAATACCCTGAATATCCTTCAAGATTAACTTGTTTATATGCTGCGAAAAGTTATGGAGATGCTTTGAAATGGAAAAGTATTTTTGAATCCTATCATCGGAAAGTTTTGCAAATCGTTAAGCTTCGGGTTAATGGAAGTTACTTTGAGGGCGATGGAAATCTATTGCCTAAGGAGGATGCGATCCCTTTTTCCTTAAAAATTGAACAAGCTAGAGAATACTGGAAGGGGAATGTGAGCAACGAACTTCCGGAGCTTTTGATTAATGGAAAAATTGAAGTAATTGAAATAATAGATGAGTTCACCGCTTAAGGATTTACAAACAAACAGATTAATTTCCCCTCAAATTGGTTAATAAATTGGGACCATAAATGAAGCCAAATGAAAGGTGGTTCCAAAATGAAGAAGAAGATCGTACTTGAACAAGCTGCTCAAGATTTCGTTGAAGCTACAGCAAATCCACCATTTCTCTTTGATTTAGGACCAAAGAAAGGAAGGGAAGCTGTTGACGAAGTTCAAGACGGCCCCATAACAAAGCCGCCTGTTGACGTGGAGAATGTAACCATTCCGGGAGGGCCCAAAGGGGACATCTCTCTAACCATTTTTCGTCCACAAAACATTTCAGGTTCTCTACCTGTGATTCTCTACACCCACGGCGCTGGCTGGGTCTTCGGAAATGTCCATACGCATGACCGATTAATTCGAGAATTAGCGGTAGGGTCTCAGTCCGCGGTTGTTTTTACAAACTATAGCCTGTCGCCGGAAGCCAGATACCCTGTTGCGATTGAGGAAGTATTTACCGCGCTCAAATGGGTTGCCGAACATGGCAAAGAAAAGGGATTGCATCCAGACCATATTACAGTTGCAGGGGATAGTGTCGGTGGTAACATGAGTGCTGCCATTACCTTAATGGCCAAGGAGCGCGGTGGCCCTCAGATCCGCAAGCAGGTGCTCTTTTATCCAGTCACTGATGCATCGTTTGAGACGGACTCATATAAAGATTTTTCAACAGGATATTTCCTTCGCCAGGATGCTATGAAATGGTTCTGGGACCAATATACAACTGATCCAGGAGAAAGAGCGGAAATAACCGCCTCACCATTAAGAGCTTGCATAGAACAACTGAAAGGCCTTCCCGAAGCACTTGTCATTACGGCTGAAGCAGATGTACTAAGGGATGAAGGAGAAGCCTATGCGAATAAACTGAGAGAAGCCGGGGTTCGGGTAACAGCTGTTCGCTTCCAAGGCACTATCCATGATTTCGTTATGCTCAACGACTTAGCGGATACAGCTGCAGCTAGAGGGGCTATTCTGCTTGCAAATGCATGGATTCGCGAAAGGGAGAGAACCGCATTATAATCGGGCGTGCAGGAAATCTGAATACCTATAATTGGATCAGGGGACTATAAAAGTTAAACGATGCAATGTTATGGGGTATTCGGATGATTTTCATTGCTATGGCTGTTATATCTGTCCTTTCGGCATGGCGTTGGGGAGACTGGAGAAATTGGCAAAAATATCATGCAACAATGTTATATTTCTTGCTTGGAGACGTATTTTATGTTCTGCTGACTAAAGATTACCCGCTATGGCAGCACCAACCCAAGCCGCCAATTGATAGTACGATAGGGACTGAAATATGCTGTTTGGTTGCATTTGCAGCTACAACGCTGATATTTCTTGGTTTATACCCCAAAGGAATTGCAAAGGCAGCATTATGGATAGGATTATGGGTCGTCATATATTCCCTCATTGAGGTCATCTACATATTTACAGGAGCGATCAAACATTTTCATGGCTGGACCATGCTGTATTCCGTCGTGTTCAATATCATCACGTTCCCAATGCTTCGTTTACATTTTAGTCGCCCAATACTTACGTATGCGATTTCCATACTATTCGCTATTGGATTATTAGTCATATTCAAAGTTCCAATTCAATGATCGGTTTGGCTGAAAATAATCTTTTTATTCATCTAGACGGCTTTATTTTTCCTTTGTATAATAAAGGGAAATTATGGTATGCGTAACTGGCGAAACGTAGAGGACTACGGGGGAGCGCATATGGCATATAGCCGATCGCCTGGGCAGAGCGTTTGATCCATTGGGTCAAGTGCTCTTTTTATTTCTGAGGAGATGATGTCGATGAAGAGGACAAGGCATGTCGGAGTTGTGCTGTACGATAAGGTAGATACATTGGATTTTACCGGTCCACATGATGTTTTTGGGGTAGCTGGATACTTGGGCAGTCATTTCCAGGTCTTTACAGTAGCCGAAAAGGAAACCCCGATGACAACCGTTAGCGGCATCACGATCACGCCACAATTTAGTTTTGATACTTGCCCTGCCATTGATATTCTCATCGTGCCTGGAGGGTGGGGAGCTCGCACAGAAATAAACAATGTACGACTGATCAATTGGTTGCGTGAGGCGGCTAACAACGCTGAAATTGTTCTTTCAATATGTACTGGAGCCCTGCTGCTGGCGAAAGCGGATTTATTGGAGGGGCTTCGCGTGACAACGAATCGGATGGCGTACGACCTTTTACAAGGCATGCTTTCTCCTGGTACGACGGTTGTGAAGAATGTTCGCTATGTTGATAACGGAAGAATTGTCATGTCCGGCGGTGTAACTACAGGGTTCGATGCGGCGTTACATGTTGTAGCCAGGTTGTCCGGTGAAGCATTGGCGATGGAAACGGCAGCACGGTTGGAGTACCGCTGGCAGAGCAAACTGGACATTCGCAGAGCAGAGCTGGCAGATGCAGAGTCGGTGCGAGAGCTTTTGGTACATGCCGCCAGGTGGATTGAGCGGACGCAGGGCTTTATACAGTGGCGCGAGGAGAGGTTTTCACAATCGTATGTGTTGGATTTGATTCAACAGGATGAGTTTTTTGTGGCGCACATGGATGGAGTGCCCGTCGGCTGCTTTTCCATTCAATGGAGGGACGAAGAGATCTGGAGAGATCAGCACCATGAAAATGCTGGCTATGTACACCGATTGGCGGTCTCTCGGGACTATCCAGGCATGGGCATTGGCACGCGGTTGCTTAATTGGGCGGAAAGCTATATCAAAGAACAAGGGAAATCTTGGATACGCCTTGATTGTATGGCTGATAACGCGGCACTAAATAGATATTATACTCGTGAAGGATTTGCGTTTTGTGGACGGTATGAAGCGCAAGGATGGGCCGCGCACTTGTATGAACGGCAGATCCTTTAGTAAAATAAAATCTAGCAAAACATGTAACTTTCCTATTATCTTAGTGGCATTTAACGAAAGCGAGGAGAACGGTCATGTCATTAATCGAATTCGGTATTGTCGGCAGAGGGTGGAGAGCCGATTTTTATTTGCGGATTGCCAAAGCGCTGCCTAAGCATTTCGCCGTCCGGGCGATGCTAGTCCGTGACGAGGAACGCGGCAAGGAGATTGAAAAGGAGTGGGGTGTGAAAACCTATCGGGATATGGATTCTTTCGCTTCAAGCGGCTCACTTCAGTTCGCGGTCGTATGCGTTCCATGGGAGGCAGCGCCCGTCTGCACACTGGAACTGGCCGAGCGGGGAATTCCCGTATTGACAGAGACGCCTCCAGCTAAGGACATTCCCACCATGATCGACTTGTACGAATCGCTGAAAAAGCTGAAAGGACGCGTACAGGTAGCTGAACAATACTTGTATCAGCCGATGCATGCTGCGCGCATTGCTTTTGTGAGATCCGGCAAACTTGGCGATATTTCTCAAGCGCAAGTCTCAGCTGCGCACGGTTATCATGGAATCAGTTTGATACGAAAGCTGCTTGGCATTGATTTCGAGAATGCCGTCATCCGGGGACAGAGATTTACGTCGAATCTAGTGAAAGGACCTGGGCGTAATGGACCTCCCGAAAGTGAAATCATGGCTGATTCTGTCCAGGATATCGTTACTCTTTCCTTCGGAAATAAGCTGGCACTTTTTGATTTTACGGGAGATCAGTATTTTTCTTGGGTTCGCAAAAATCGTATACTCGTTCGTGGAAACCGCGGAGAATTAACAGACGAAACGTTCCGGTATCTACGGGATTTCAAAACACCGATATACGGTGATCTTCGAAGAATTGATACTGGCCATAACGGGAACCTTGAAGGCTATTATCACCGAGGCATTACAGCTAATGATGAATGGGTATATGAAAATCCATTTGTTCCCAGCCGATTATCTGACGATGAGCTTGCTATCGCTACGAGTTTAAATAAGATGGCGGACTATCTACAAGGTGGGCCGGAATGCTATGGGTTGGAAGAGGCCATGCAGGATCATTATTTATCTATAATGATGCAGGCGGCCATCGAGTCGGGAGAAGAGTTAACGACAACAACGCAGCCTTGGGCGCAAGGCGGTGTAAATGCTTCCTCCTAAATGAACAACTATTAGGAAGTAAGAACAGGCATATTTGAACGAGCTACCCGTATATCTTTGTTTTAATACAAGCTGGCTGCTGCCAGCACAAGACAGGACGTCAGAGGAGCGAGACGCTATGACTGATTATACGGAACGGAACCGCGAACACTGGAACACCCGTACAGCTGTCAATGCCGCAAGATACGATATCGCCGGGTTTAAGGCAGGCAAGATTACCTTGACCCCAATCGAACGAGCGGAACTCGGCGATGTTTCTTCTAAGACGCTACTACACCTTCAGTGTCACTTTGGTTTAGATACGCTCTCCTGGGCTCGTCTAGGAGCACAAGTTACTGGGGTAGATTTCTCCGAGGATGCGATTGCACTCGCCGAACGCTTGACCAAGGAAACGGGGTTAGATGCGCGTTTTCTCTGCTCGGACATTTACAAACTGCCTGAAGTGCTCGAGGATAAGTTCGATATCGTTTTTACATCGGGTGGTGTCTTGTTTTGGCTCTCAGATCTTGATCGGTGGGCGAAGATTATCGCGCATTTCCTCAAACCTGGCGGGATATTGTACTTACAGGAGGAGCATCCGTTTCTCAATGTCTTTGATGATGCTGCCGATGTGACCGAATTGCTCACACGCTATCCTTACTTTCACACGGAAGAGCCCCTTCGAATCGAGGGAATTGTTCCACATTCTGATCCAGCGGCCAATCAGCAGGGGGTTGAATATGTCTGGAGCTACAGTTTCAGCAATATAGTGAATGCCTTGATTGCTGCCGACCTGCGATTGGATTATCTCCATGAGTTTCCGTATGGGAACAACCAACGATTCCCTTTCATGGCACAAGGCGAGGACGGATGGTGGCGATGGAAAAACGCCGCTAACCATATTCCCCTCACATTCTCGCTGCAAGCCACGAAGCACGAAAAATAAAAACATCGGGAAAAAGCTTGAGAAATCAAGCTTTTTTTGTTTTTTTACAGAGTCATGTTTCCCTGTAGCTCAGGTCGGATCTTGTCGAGTTGTGTGAAAATGTTGTAAAGAGACCTCAGGTTGTTTATATAACCTTAAGGTGCACCAAATTCCCTGTTGACATTCCAACGTTATGGTAATTCATATCGGAATTCATCATGGAAGGAAATGGAGTGTGGTAGGCGTGAAAATAGGACTATTGAAAGTTGGGTTATCGCTTGCTTTATTCACTGCTCCCCTCAATGTTAAAGAAGAGGAGAAGCCTAGACTATCCTTCCCCGTTATTAGCGATATCCACGTGCAGTCATGGGATAAGCAGTCTCAAGATAAGTTTGCAGACGCACTGCAGGACTTAAACGATGTGAATCCGAGTTCCGATTTGCTTGTTATCAATGGAGATTTAACAAACGGTATGTCAGCTGACTATGAGGCATTAAATGAATTGGTGAAGTCAAATCCGCATCCGAAGAACATGGCTTGGACAATTGGGAATCATGAGTTCTATCAAGCATGGTTTGATCCAAACCGAGTATGGCGCGCAGAATTATTCCCCAATAAGGAGACGGAGCAAGCTTCCATATCCCGATTCTTACAGCTTACAGGTGAGAAACAAGTCTACTATGACAGGTTCATTCAAGGGTATCATTTTATTTTTCTTGGATCCGAGCAATATCGGCAATCCAATGAGGCGAATCTGGAAGATGCTTATTTATCTCAAAAGCAATTGGACTGGTTGAGCACGAAGTTGAGGGATGATGTAGATGCCGATAAGCCGGTTTTCGTTTTTTTGCATCAACCTTTACCCAATAGTGTGGCGGGCACGCATTTCTGCTGTACGAATAACAGAGCGATCGTTCAACATGAGGAATTGAAAAAAATATTGTCGGGTTACCCGCAAGTGATCTTCTTCTCCGGCCACACGCATTGGGAATTAAAGTCACCAGATACACTTGTAAAGGATAGATTCACCATGGTCAATTCATCGTCTGTCCAACAGACATGGACAAACAACGGCAACGGCGGCGAAGTGGCGTTAGGCCCGGAAGAAAGCGAAGGTCTGTATGTTGAGGTCTACAAGGATAAAGTGGCAATTAAAGGACGTGATTTTTATCGTCACCGTTATATTCAAGAGGCACAATTCTTAGTCGCATTGGGGGGAAATGACAAAGAGCCAGAACGCTTTCACATCGCGGAAGGATTGCCGCTAGCGGAACTATTTCATTGGTTAAACATGCTTGGAAAAGACTGGCTTAAAGGTTAGGATGCGTATTGCCCTTTTTTGCAACTTCTGATAAGATGAACCTAAACTTATTAAATGAATTTAATAAGTGATATTGTTTTTAATAGGAAAGGTTCTGATCGATATGACAAATGTCTTCAAGACGCCGAAAGAGCTAAGCGAACCGTTAATCTACCGTATCCGCGCAGGACTCATCTTATTAGGAAGCGCAACAAAAGCGGAGCTCAGTCAGAGATTGGGGATCAGCTTTCCGACGATTAGCAAATTTATTGCTCAGATGGAGAAGGACGGAGAAATCCGTTATTCCGGCGATGATGATTCCAGCGGAGGCAGGAGGGCAAAGCGGTATACCTATGATCCTGAGTTCATGCTGGGACTGGCCATTTTTATCGAGAAAAATGAAACGAATTATTCGATATTCAACTGTCTTGGGGAGGTCAAAGAGCAGGGGACCAAACCAAGTGTCATACAACAAGATGCGCAATTGCTGGGAGATCTTATTGAAACGTTGATTGAGAAATATCCAAGGCTTCGTTCCATAGCGATTGGAGTGCCAGGCGCGGTCGACAATGGCAAAATCATTTTTATCCCTCCTTATCAGCAGTACTTTAACTATGATCTGAAAGGGGAATTCGAATCCAAATTTCAGATACCGGTCGTGGTTGAAAATGATATGAATGCATCGGTGCTTGGTTATGCGTCAAACTATGAGATAGAGAATGAATCGTTGATCTATCTGTATTTCGGCCAGAACGGACCAGGGTCCGGCATCATGATCAATGGCGACGTTGTGCGGGGCAGTACCTTCTTCTCAGGTGAAATTTCATTCGTACCCCAGTATGAGAATAAGACGTTCCTGCAAGCCTTGAAAAATGGAGGCAGCAACCATCGAATGTTATTAGCTGAAGAGGGGCAGATTGATGCGATCGCACGATTAATTGCCACATTCACTGCCATTATCAACCCTCGGACAGTCGTTTTCTGTGATGATGAAGTAGACGAGGCGCTCTTGGATAAAATTGCAGCTAGAAGCTCGGCCTACATCCCGCAGGAACATTTGCCTCAACTCTTGAGGAGCAATTGGAGAGAGGACTACCTGGCCGGCTTGCAGAATTTAGCATTAAATTTGATGATTACGGATAGTTAAGAACGGAACGAAAGAAGCGCTGCTACAGTCATGCTGAGTAGGGCTTCTTTTCTATTTTATGGAATAAAACAGCATGAAATCACGCATGATATAAACCGAGACTTGAGGAAAGGGGGAAGTAGCATGGAGATGAGCATTCCTGCGGATGTATACGAAAATGTACAGATGAATTATGATGCATTGCAGCATATTTTTCATAATTGTTCCGATATCGTATTCCGACCTTTAAAACTTATGGATCATTCGAATATTCTACTCGTTTATATTGAAGAAATGACAGACTCGGATCGATTGGAGCAAATTATTTCGGCGTGTATGTTGAGTCGCGATTTCACAAGGCTGACACAGTATACACCCGTTTATCAATTATCTAAAATTGTTGCAGAAGTTTTGAAGGGCTGTACGGCTATTTTTCTGGACGGCAAGCCTTTTGCTTACATAGCGGACCTAACTGACTTCAAACAACGTGCAATTAATGAACCCTCGAATGAAGCCTCGATTCGTGGACCGCGTGAGGGTTTTACTGAAGATCTTAGAACGAATTTAAGCATGATTCGAAGAAAAATAAGCCATTCGACCTTAAAATTCGAAATGCATCAAGCAGGAGACTTGACCAATACCGATTTTGTCGTGGCCTATATCGAAGAGCAAGTGAAACCGGAGTTGCTTCAGGAAGTCAGACGAAGACTTCATTCTTTTCAAACGAATCAACTGCTGGATTCCGGCTATATCGAAGAATTTATCGAGGATAAGTCCTTATCTTTTTTTCCGCAAATCCAAAATACAGAGCGTCCAGACACCGTATCCGCAAGTCTGCTAGCAGGCAGAGTAGCCATAATCGTCGACGGTTCTCCGAACGCTTTATTGCTGCCTATGACATTTTGGTCTGGCTTTCAAGCAGCAGAAGATCATTATGAACGCTTCTTATACGTTTCGGCAGTCAGAATTATACGTTTCTTGCTAACCCTTGTGTCTTGCTTACTACCTTCTGTGTATGTTGCGCTTACGACGTTTCATCCGCAAATGATTCCACTAGCCTTAATGCTTAGTATATCGGTATCTAGAGAAGGCATACCGTTTCCAACCGTGATTGAAACACTATTAATGGAACTGATGTTTGAGGGATTGCGGGAAGCCGGTCTCCGGCTGCCGAAAGCCATAGGTTCCGCTGTGAGCATCGTAGGGGCGCTAGTTATCGGGGAGGCTGCCGTGCAAGCGGGGTTTATCTCAGCTCCGATTGTCATGATCGTTGCCGGTACAGGAATCGCATCGTTTGCTTTTCCGAGCTATAGTTTAGCATTGCCGTATCGAATACTAAGATTTCCACTTCTCATAATGGGCGGATTCTTAGGTTTGTATGGTGTTGCCATCGGGATCATGTTCGTCATGATTCATCTTGTGACACTGAAGTCATTCGGTGTTCCTTATTTAAGCCCGGTAACGCCATTTGGTAAAAAATTCTGGAAGGACACGCTTATACGAATGAATAGAAAATACGTATCAGCATCGCGAAAACAATGAAGAAACTGTGTTTAATTCTGTCTTTGACAGTAACTCTATTCATCTCCGGTTGTTGGGATAGGAATGAAATTAATGATTACGCTTTCTGGATAGGGACGGCCCTAGATCTATCAGAAAACGGTAAACTTACCAAAAGCGCTCAGGTTGCAGTTCCTGCTGACTTTAAAAGCAGCAAAGGTGGAGGGGGATCTGAACAAAGGGCTAACATTGTCCTCACAGCTTCCGGAACCACCATCGGAGATTTGACACAACAAATTCAAGACAAGCTTCCCAGGAAAGTTTTTCTTGGACACCGCAGGTCTATTTTTATTGGCGAAAAGCTAGCAAAAAGAGGTTTGGTTGATATTATGGATCAATTTACACGAAATACCGATACACGAATGCGCACTGATATTTTCGTTGTAAATAATGGAGAAGGAAAAGACGTTTTGAAAATCAATAGCCCGTTTAGTCAGTTCTCAGCGATTGTGGCTGTTGATCAAGACCGGTTTTGCCGGTTAGGGGACACGGCATTACGAGACGTCTTACTTGATATAGGGCGAGATGGCATCCGGCCATCCATGCCGATGGTTGAAATTACGCCGAAGAATGAGCAAGAGAAAAATGAAATCATCGAAGTGAAATCCGTAGCTATTTTTAATAAAAACTTGGCTATGGTCGGAGAAGTGAGCGGAAGAGAGTCGCTGGAATTGTTCTGGGTGAAAGGCGTGTTAAAGGATCAATTCCTTACAGAAGAAACCGAGGAAGGCAGCATATCGTTATACGAATCCAACTTAAAAAAATCCATTCGTACGGAAGTAAACGGCAATACAATTAAAGCCTACGTCAAGTTAGAGGGAACAGGAAGAGTTCTTGAGAATAACACGGATATTGATATTTCAGTCTCGTCAGAACGTATCCCGCTGGAAAGAAAGCTTAATGAAATGAAAGCTAAGAAAGTTGAAGCAACGATTAAGAAAATGCAACAACAGCATGGTCAAGATGTATTTGGGATCGGTGAGGAAATTCATAGAGACCATCCTTACCAATGGAAGGAAATTCGGGATAAATGGGATCAACTATTCCCGACTGTTGAAGTATCTGTGTCGGTTAAGTTGAAAATTCAGAATACGGGGGATATTGGCAAGCGCATCCCGGGAATAGGAGATAGAACGTGAAAATTACGCGTTGGCAATTGTTTTGGATGTTCACAACATTAGAAATTTCAATGAGTATTTGGCTCACGGTATCTCCTACAATTGAGACGGCCAGACAGGATGCTTGGATATCACTGCTCTTGGCAGGGGTAATTGGCATTGCTGTGACATTGATTTTAGTCCTCGTTAGCCAGCGACATTCAGCTTACACCCTGGTCGAGTTTGCACAGAAGCTGTGTGGAAAGTGGGTGGGAAAGTTAATCGCTGCGTTGTACATTCTGGTATGGTTTTCTGTATCTGCGGATATTTTGCGAATATTCTCCTTATTTATTAAGCAATTTCTTTTTCACGACACACCGATTTGGGTCATCGCAATTCTGATGGTCTCCGCTATGGTCTACATCAATTATGCGGGAAACATCGAAGCAATTGCTCGCTTCAGTGAATTGGCAGGCCCCTTACTGCTGATCGGCATTCTCATCACATTCGGATTAAATGTAACGAATCTGCATCCAGAACTAATTTTACCTGTATTTGCAGACTCAGGGGCTGTGCCAATTCTGAAGGGTTCATTCGTGAACGCATCATTTCTTGGAGAGTCTATGATGATCATGATGTTAACGCCTTTTATCGTGAACTCGCAAAAGATGCTGAAACCCGCACTGCTAGCAATTTGTGTTCCATCCTTGGTTGCTGTTCTTACGGCAATTTTTGTTGTTATGACATTTGGAACGAATATTGGATCAACCTTAATTTATCCGTATTTTAGTATGGTTCGATTTATTAATTATCTGGAGTTCATTCAAAATATGGATGTCTGGATCATGTTTATTTGGATTTTCAGCGTTTTCGTCAAGTTAGCCATATACTTGTTTATTAACAGTTATGGAACTGCGCAATTACTAGGCGTCAAGAACTGGCGTATTCTCATCGGATTTGCTGCGATTGTCATTTTTGCTATTTCCTTAACACCTGCGAATATCATAGGTCTATTGGATTACGCGAAGTTGGTATGGATCATTTACATTTTCCCAATTTTCATTGTGGGCTTGCCGATCCTTTTATTGTTCATTAGCTTCCTAAGAGGCCGCTCGCTCGCACATGAATAGCAAGAGATTGTTTAGAATTATTGATAGCTAACGGGGATAGATGCTGAGTTGACTAATAGGAATATGAAGTGTATTTTAAAATAGATTGATCGTTCAATTCATAATGGGAAAGGAGGAGCAGAATGTTTGGTGAATACAACAAGGTGCAGCAGGCCGTTCTGGAAACAACACTTCATATCATCATTCAGAAGGAACTACAAGCGACTTCCATGGCATTAATAGCCAAAGAATCCGGTGTATCAACAGGGAACATTTATCATTACTTTAAAAGCAAGGAAGATATTGTCAACGAACTCTATAAAGCAATTGTCACTTTTAATGGACATTATGTACGCGAAGGTTTAAAACAGGGTACAACGATCCGTGAGAAGTTTGAGCTGGGCTGGAAAAGGGTCATTGATTTGGGTAAAAAATATCCGCAGGGGTTTCAATTTATCGAGCAGTATTCGTTCTCGCCCTACATCCATGATGAGGTGAAGCGAGAGGTTTATACAGGTGGTTGGTGTGATCCCATGAATCACTTATATGAAGAAGCCATTAAACAAAAGTTGTTTGTGCCGATGGATGCGCAAATGATGGTTCAAATGCACTATGGGTCGTTCGTCTATATGTTAAAAGGTCAATTGTATGGGATATTCGAGTTAACGAATGAAAGTATCAACGATGCTATCTGTTCCTGCTGGAATGCCGTTTCTCCTAAGGATGATTTGTGAATACAAAGGGGACTTCTCTTTAAAATAGAATGTCAAAAATAGCCGCGAATCGCGGCTATTTTTTATGACAAATTAATGATTTAGAATTTTGTTGGCAAGAGCGGTAAGCTGCGAACGTTCAGCTTGGGTTAGATTTGCGGTGATGGCAAGGATTTGATTCTTAATCTCCTGACTCGCTACTTGAATAAGTTGCTTACCGGCAGGAGTTACACTTACATGAAATCCACGTCGGTCGACCGGAGAAATTGTCCGTTGGACAAGCCCTCGGCGTTCAGCGCGATCGATTAGACCAGTAATGCTGGATTTATCAAGATTAAGGTACTGGGCTAGCTGCATCATGCTAGGTTCTCGATCCCGCAGGATGCCAAGCAAGCGAATTTGTATGATTGAAAGATCATGCTCTGCTCCGACTTGGCCAAGAATAGAGTGAACGGTGAAAGAGAGTTGTACCAGTCCATCAAGGAACGATGGATCAATCGTATGAGTTGTTGGGTCATTATTCATTATTATTTCACTCCAAAAATGTACAAGATTAAAAGGACTATCAGCTGATGCGGCTGTGAATTCATCTTGTATTTTATCATAAAAGATGTTGATTTTGCATGCCAGACGAGCTATATTAGTTTGTGTGACAAACTAAATTTATGTGAACGTGAATGGAGGTTTTACTATGCATGCTGCTGTTGTGCGTTCGTTCGATACTGCTCCGAAATATGAAATTTTCGATACTCCCGTACCATCTGAAAAAAATGAGGTTCTTATAGATGTGATTGCTGCAGGTTTACACCCCCGCGTGCGATCACAAGCTAATGGTTCCCACTATACAAGTTCCGATAAGCTGCCGTTAGTTCCTGGCATCGATGGCGTTGGACGTATGGCTAATGGTCAATCCATCTATTTTGTTGCACCTGACTCAGCCGTAGGGACGTTTGCAGAAAAGGCCGTCATTGACCCTCGTCGAAGTGTAGCCTTGCCGGAAGGTGTCGATCCTATCCTGATTGCTGCAGCAATGAATCCAGCCATGTCATCATGGGTAGCTATGCGTCGTAGAATTGATTTTCAGCAGGGACAAAAGGTTCTGGTTCTTGGTGCAACGGGGAATTCTGGACAGATGGCTGTGCAGATCGCTAAGCTTCTTGGCGCCAGCCAGGTGATCGGTGCTGGGCGAGATGAGAATCGCCTTAATGGTCTAAAGGATCTGGGAGCAGACGCGACAGTTTCCCTTGCGGACGATCCGGAGGAAGCTGCTGAGCGACTAGGGGAGATTGCCTCTGAAGTCGACGTCGTCATCGACTATTTGTGGGGAAAGCCGGCAGAGCTTGCGATGTACCCCTTGCTTAAAAATAGATCGGATCGAAGCCGGGCATTGTCATGGATTCAGATTGGGTCCATTGCAGGACCTACGGCTGCTGTGCCTTCCGTCGCGCTGCGATCAGCCAACTTTTCTCTGTTGGGCAGCGGCCAAGGATCAGTCTCAACCTCAGGTTATGTGGCCGAGCTGCCAGCTTTAATCGACGTTATTGCGGCAGGCAAACTTAAAGTGAACTCGGTATCAGTGCCGCTTTCCAAAATTGAAGATGTATGGAACGATTCTGCTTATGCCGGGCAGCGGGTAGTATGTATACCTTCGAAGTAGGTGGAGGGCCTTTAAGCAGCTAAGGAAGATCAAAAAAGAACCTGATAAAATATCAGGTTCTTCTGTATTGCATATAGACGCTCACGATGTTATAATCGGAACACGAATGTTTTTTATTTGATTTTAGGTCATAGATAATTCACCTTACACTCTAAGTGTACCATGGCGTCAATCCCTTGTCAAATGTTTTCTCAATTTAATGGTTAGGAGAGATGTAGAATGAGTTCTTTCGTTCTCGGTTTTCAGGAAATGGAGAAAACACAGCTTACGCTTGTTGGCGGAAAAGGTTTAAATTTAGGGGAACTATCCAAAATTCAAGGCATACAAGTACCAGAAGGATTTTGCGTGACAACTGTGGGATATCAACAAGCGATTGAGAAAACCGAGTCTTATCATGCTTTGGTTGATCGCCTAAACACGCTGAAAGTTGGAGATCGAGATCAAATAAGTGAGATCAGCAGAAAGATCCGACAACTTATTATAGAAGTGGAGATATCAAGTGATGTAGAGAAAGAAGTCGCTCATTATCTTGCCAAGTTTGGCGAAGAGCATGCCTATGCGGTGCGTTCCAGTGCGACTGCTGAAGATTTACCACATGCCTCTTTTGCCGGTCAACAAGATACCTACTTAAATATTATCGGCAAGGAAGCCATCTTGCTGCATATCAGTAAATGTTGGGCCTCCTTATTTACGGACCGCGCGGTCATCTACCGTATGCAAAATGGATTTGATCACAGCCAAGTTTATTTATCTGTTATCATTCAGCGGATGGTCTTTCCGCAGGCTTCTGGAATTTTATTTACGGCTGATCCAATAACTTCTAACCGAAAGCAGCTATCCATCGATGCCAGTTTTGGGCTTGGCGAAGCGTTGGTCTCGGGCTTGGTATCTGCCGATAGTTATAAAGTACAAGAGGACGAAATCGTCGATAAGCGGATCTCAACCAAAAAATTGGCTATCTATGGTCGAAAAGAAGGCGGGACAGATACACGAACAATCGATCCCGATCAGCAAAAGGCACAAACCCTTACTGAACCACAAATATTGCAATTGGCGCGCATCGGAAGACAAATTGAGGCCTATTTCGGTTTTCCACAAGATATCGAGTGGTGTTTGGCTGACGGTACATTTTATATTGTCCAGAGTCGACCAATCACAACCTTATTCCCGATTCCTGAAGCGGATGATGAAGAGAATCACGTTTATTTATCCGTCGGGCATCAACAAATGATGACCGATCCCATCAAACCATTGGGATTGTCTTTTTACTTGCTAACGACGCCAGCACCCATGCGTAGAGCAGGTGGGAGATTGTTTGTTGATGTCACCAATCATCTGGCTTCACCTTCTCGAAGAGATCACTTGATTAATGTGCTCGGACCCTCGGATCCGCTCATTAAAGACGCGCTAACGACGATTATTAACCGTGATTTCATTAAATTGGCTCCTGAAGAAGAAAAAAATCAGACTCCTGCTAACAACAACAAAGTTATACCATCACCGTCACAAGTCGATTTCGAACCATCAATCGTTTCAGAATTGATTACAAAAAATCAAACGTCGATAAGCGCGTTAAAAGAAAACATCCAATCGAAATCAGGCGTGGCTTTACTTGATTTTATTCTGGAAGATTTTCAGGAATTAAAGAAGGTTTTATTTGACCCACAAAGTTCGGCTGTTTTTATGGCAGCTATGAATGCTTCATCAAGGATCAATGAAAAAATGAACGAGTGGTTTGGCGAAAAGAATGTTGCAGATACGCTTTCACAGTCTGTAGCAAACAATATTACTTCGGAAATGGGTTTGGCGCTCATGGATGTCGCGGATGTCATTCGGCCTTATCCGGAAGTCATTGACTATTTACAACGGGTAAAAGAGGATAACTTTTTGGATGAGCTTGTTAAATTTAATGGTGGGCAGGAAGTCCGTGACGCTATCTCATCTTATCTTCATAAATACGGAATGCGATGCGCCGGAGAAATCGATGTGACGAGAACGCGTTGGAGTGAAAAGCCAAGTATGCTTGTCCCTTTGATTCTCGGGAATATCAAAAATTTTGAACCGAATGCTGCCTCTCGTAAATTTGAGCAAGGGAGACAGGAAGCTTTGGAAAAAGAGAAAGAGCTAATAGATCGTCTGAAACAATTACCGGATGGGGAAGAAAAAGTCGAAGAGACTAAGCGAATGATCAGCCTAATCCGAAATTTCATCGGTTATCGTGAGTACCCCAAATACGGGATGATTAGTCGCTACTTCGTATATAAGCTGGCTTTACTGCGAGAGGCTGAACGGCTCGTACAAGCTAATTTTATCCGAGAAAAAGAAGATATCTATTATCTTACTTTTCAAGAACTTCACGAGGTCGTCCGCACGAATGAACTGGATTATTCGATCATCAGCAAACGGAAGGACGATTACAAATTTTTTGAAAAACTCACTCCTCCGCGTGTCATGACGTCTGATGGTGAAATCATTGCAGGTGAGTATAAACGTGAAAATCTGCCAGCCAATGCCATTGTAGGTCTACCTGTTTCTTCCGGAGTTATCGAAGGCAGAGCGCGTGTCATTTTAAACATGGAAGAGGCTAATCTTGAAGAGGGGGATATTCTGGTTACTTCCTTTACTGATCCTGGCTGGACACCCTTGTTCGTATCTATAAAAGGACTAGTCACCGAAGTTGGGGGACTGATGACTCATGGCGCTGTTATCGCGCGGGAATATGGCTTGCCGGCCGTTGTCGGCGTAGAAGATGCGACCAAGCTGATAAAAGATGGGCAGCGCATCCGTGTGCATGGGACAGAAGGGTATATTGAAATACTGTGATAGCTGTATGCGAATAGTCGGGGAGAGAAGGGCGGTCATTTTGACCGTCCTTTTTTTGATTCTATGCCAATTTAGGGCTTGAGGGGAACTAGGATCCCTTATTTGCGTGAAAATGTACGTTTTCTTTTTGTAGGGGAACTACAGTTCGCTATTTTCCGATTTCTCTGGGGAATCGTGCCTTGGAGGACAAATAAGTCCCTGTAGTTCCGCTCGTAAGGGGGAACAGCTTGTTTTATGTAAAATAGAGGACACCAGTTCCCTTTCATTTGAAAATTGGGGTAGAAGCGTGTATTCATGTACTCCATTCTGTTCCATTATGTGGTAATATGTTGAGTAATTAGCTCCTATTTTGAAGGGAGGACAAGGATGAAGTACGCGACACATTTGGGCATACTCGCGTCGTTAGGATCGATAGCGCTTTGGCTGATTTTTGTCTTTTATAACCCGTACAATTCTGGGCAAGTAAGTAATAATGTTTTACTGAGATCAGGTTTTTTTCTCTTAGCCCCTGCATGTTTAGCGTTGATAGGTTCAATAATTAGAAATCGAATCATAATGTTCATAGCATTCATCTGGTCACTTCCTATAAGTCTATATTTAGCTATGACACCCAGCTTCTTTAATTTGTTCATCGTTACTTCAATTTGCTACTTATTTAGTGCAATATGGATGAGAAAAAACGTAGTACTTTGGAGGAGAGACAGTGACAGTAAAGAAAGCCATTCATAACATCGATCTTGAACTTACAAGAACATTAAATGATTATTATTCTTGGTTTGATGTTCATTCAGATTTGCTTAGGTTTCGACCTAAGGTTGGTTGGAGTATAGAACAAATTTTAGAGCATGTCACTTTAACTAACTATTTCCTATTAATTTTGATTCGTAAAGGAAAGAAAAAAGCTCTAGATCTTGCAATACCGATAAATCTAGATCATGCAGTTTCTATTTACGAATACAATTTAGGGGAACTTGATCTGATTGATAAACATAAATCATTTGTTTGGATACGACCCGAACATATGGAACCCGTTGGCGATAAATCAGTATCCGAAATAAAAAGAATAATGGAAGAGCAGATGAATGAGTGCAAAGAGATACTTAAAGAAATCCCGAATGGAGAAGGCATTTTATATAAAACGACAATGTCAGTAAACAATCTCGGAAAGATTGATGTTTACCAGTATATTTATTTCCTATGTCAGCATGCCAAACGTCATATTGCTCAAATGGAAAGTGTAAGAGATGAGTATAGTAGATTCAAGATTGCTGAATAGAACAGGATATCTCATTGAAGCAGCGTAAGCATCTGATAAACTTGACGTTGATCACCTTTCAACCGGACATAGCGGCACTGCATTTGAGAAGAACCGTCACCATCCAAATAGATGCCGTCTACTAATCTTCGGTCGCCTAATTTTTCGAGAATGGCTGCGCGGAACTCTGCAATTGTACAATTGGTAGGGGTAACAATCATGTACACGTTTTCTTGGCTGTCATAAACAATGGCCGAACGCATACGACTTTCGTCATAAGCTGGCATCTCCTCTAGAATCATATCGTTCTCCCAACCTAAAGGATCGTTAAGTCTCATACTAACGCCACCTTGGGCCCAATAATGAAGCTTATCTGTGACGGACAATTCGCCGGCATGTGTGACTACTTGAATCGAGAAGTGTTTCGTGATGTCATCCCAAACGAGTGTTCCACGTTTTAAATTCGTGTCAATACCCGTGTTGTACCAGCCAGAGCCGTAATCACCTGGTGATCCTTTCAGAGGTTGATCGTTAATAACCGCGATGCTCAACAAAGCCCCTTCCCAGAAAAATCCCCCGTTAATACCATAGAACGGAGTCTTCGTTACATTCGTATCGATGGCTTGAAGTCGAATATTATCCGGAGTAGTTCGCATTGTATGTAAGACGACACCGTTAGAAGCTTTTTGCTTTTCATAATGATAATGATGAGGTAGGTTGAAATCCTTTTGATAGTAACTAATGAATGAAACAAGCAAAATTGCAAAGGCCAAAAGCATCATGTGAAAACGATTGAATTTTGTTAATAACAATTGAGAGATTCTCGAAAGGTTCACTAGGTACTCCTTATTGAATTCTTCTATGTTTGTCTCAATAATATGTCCCAACAATATCATGAACTAGCAATAGATGTATATAAGGATGAGGGAGATGCTTGATGTTGCTTGGTAAAAGGATCGGATTGGGTTCGAGTTGTGAAGTCTACGAATGGATGGACAGCAATAAAGTGGTCAAGCTTTTTCATTCGGACACGCAAGCAGGAGCCGTTCAACGTGAATATCGGAATTGCTCCATTGCCTGGGAGAATGGTCTTCCAACAGCCCGTCCCTTTGAACAAGTCAGCTGGGAAGGAAGGCACGGTATCGTTTTCGAAAAGATCGAAGGAGAAACGCTTTTGCATCGTATTTTTGAGCAACTGTATGCTCTTCGACCGCTTGATTTTCACGAACCCAATCATGATCTGCGAAAACTAGCGGCGGTTCTGAATGATATTCATCAGGTCACAGTCACAGGCATAGTTACCGAACAAATTAAGCACTTACAATCAATAATTGGTCATCCTGCCGTGTTTACTAACGACGAATTATGTGCGATCCATACCTACATGGACCAGTTACCTGTAAAACAGCAATTCTGTCATGGCGATACGAACCCAGGGAATGTCATCATAAAAAACAATAAAATGTATATGGTCGACTGGATGCATGCATCCATCGGAAATCCCGCCGCGGATGTTGCGGAGGTTTGTGTAATGATTGAATTTGCTGTATTGCCGCCAGCAACCCCAACTGCTGTCAAAGATTTCTTTGAGACTTCACGACAAGTCGCCCTTAACATTTTTATAGATGAGTACTGTAAGTTATCGGGGCTTACTGAGCAAGAAATACGAGCCTGGTACATACCGGCTGCTGCTCGTTCCATCTCATCGGGAGCATTGGCCGAAGAACAAGTTGCAAAGCTTGTATCTATGATACGAAATATTTTATATACCTCCTAAGAAAGGCTGTCGGCACAGGACCGGCAGCCTTTTCCTATACACAGTCAAAGATGATCAATCTTCAGAAATGGTCTCATTAGAATAACTATCCAGCACGAATGACTTGAACATTTGGGCTGGGAAATTTAATTCCCTATCTTTATTTACAATAATGCCATGGGTGGAAAAAATCCCGGTGGGCAAGGGCAACGATTGGAAGTCCCCTTGCTCTAACTCTTTTTCGGCTGCTATTTTTGGAATCAGGGCAAAACCAATTCCACACTTCACAGCTTTTTTTATCATTTCGATACTAGGATATTGGATTGCCCCACTTGTCTCAACCCCAGTCTCCTCTAAGATCATGTTGGCATGTGTATGATATAAGCAACTGTTACCGAAGCTGATCACGGCTTCATGGTTTAACACGTTTAAACCATCCGTTTCCACTTTCCCCGTCAATTCGTGTGAGGCAATAAAAATCAATTCTTCCTGCAGCATAGGGTAAAAAATTACGTCTTCTCGCCCAGGATCACGAGGTACAATGCCAAAATCAACAACATGCTGAGAAACATCGTCAATCACATCTTGATGGTAGCCTGTTTCCAGCTTAAATTTAACCATTGGATAATCAAGGCGAAATTTCTCGATGAGCGAAGCCATTCTGGTCACAAAAAAAGACTCATGCATACTTAGGTGGATGGTTCCTTTGGGTTGAGTTGATTCATTCATGGCTTCCTCTAATGTCAGCCCTAAATGTACAAATTGATGAGCAAACTTAGCCAGTTTTAGGCCTGCTTCCGTTGGCTTTACTCCTCTAGATAAGCGGTAAAAAAGTTTCTGACCACATGCCCGCTCAAGTAATTGAATATGGTTGGTAACTGTAGATTGCACATATCCTAATTTCTCTGAGGCACGATTAAAGCTTTTTTCCTCCATCACAGCAATAAATGTCTTGAAAAATCTCCCCTCAAGCAAGTCAATCATAGGTGGACCTCTCCTTAGTTATCAGGTTTCGAAATAACAGATATTGAATCTTTCCATAACTGAAATAGATGAGCCTATGATAACATAACGTCTAAGCAACGCAAACGGATTACAAGTTTTATTGTTGGAGGGAAAATGGGAGGGAGATAGGATGAAGACGATTGAAGGGCTGCATGCAGAGAAAGAAAGGTTTGCCAAGCTTTTGAAGAACGATAGGGTGACAGGTTCAGAGGCGATTGTCAGAAGTTTGCTTATTGAAGGTGTGGAGTGTGTCTTTGGGATTCCTGGAGGAAGCGTCCTGAACATTTACGATGTCTTTCACGATCTCCCGGAATTAAAACATATTTTAACCCGCCATGAGCAAGGGGCTATTCATGCAGCGGACGGTTATGCACGTGCTACAGGAAAAGTTGGGGTTTGTTTTGCAACATCGGGACCTGGGGCGACGAATCTGGTTACGGGAATTGCCACCGCGAATATGGATTCTGTTCCATTAGTTGTGATTACAGGCAATGTGTCTACAGCTTTACTTGGTACGGATGCATTTCAGGAAGCGGATATTACGGGAATCACCATGCCGATTTCAAAACATAACTTTTTAGTTCGTGACGTGAATGAGCTGCCGAAAATTTTGCATGAAGCCTTTTATATTGCTTCTACTGGAAGAAAAGGTCCGGTCTTGATCGATATTCCGAAAGACGTAACGAGTCAACAAATGGATTTTCAATATCCATTAGACATGCCTGAAATTCGCGGATACCAGCCATATGTTCAGCCAACTCAAACGCAAATCGAAAAACTGCTCATGGCGATTGAAAAAGCGGAGCGTCCTGTTATTCTGGCCGGCGGAGGCGTTATCTATTCGGATGCTTCCAAGGAGCTGCTCGAATTTGTAGAGAAAACCCGAATCCCAGTTACAACAACGTTACTTGGACTGGGAGCCTTCCCAAGTGCACATGAATTATGGATGGGTATGCCGGGTATGCATGGAACATACACTGCGAATAAAGCCTTGCAAAATTGCGATCTGCTTATTAGCATTGGCGCACGTTTTGACGACAGAGTCACGATGAAAACTAGCGGATTTGCTCCAAAGGCGAAAGTAATCGCACATATCGATATCGATCCTGCAGAAATCGGGAAAATCATGCAAACGGCGATCCCTTGTATCGGTGATGTAAAATCGGTACTACACCAGGCAAACATTCAGGCGAAACCGGCCAAATCAGAGACTTGGTTGACTGAAATCCAGGAAAACAAAAGAGAGTTTCCGCTTCGCTACACAGATTCTGAAACAACTTTAAAACCACAATTCGTTATTGAAATGATCAGTGAAACCAGCGATGGTGAAGCAATTGTTACGACGGATGTCGGCCAGCATCAAATGTGGGCCGCTCAATTTTATAAATTTAAACACCCGCGTTCCCTGATTACCTCAGGTGGTTTAGGGACAATGGGGTTTGGCTTACCGTCCGCGATAGGGGCACAAGTGGGCAACCCCGAGCGACTCGTGGTTTCCGTCAACGGTGACGGAGGGATTCAGATGTGCACACAAGAGCTTGCAATTTGTGCAACGCATAACATACCCGTGAAGATCGTCATTCTGAATAATCAAGTTCTAGGCATGATCAGGCAATGGCAAGAAATCATTTACGATAATCGGTTTAGTCATATGGAGCTCTCTGGTAGTCCGGACTTCGTAAAATTAGCGGAAGCATATGGAGTTACTGGACTCAGGGCAACCAATAAAGAAGAGGCTCGCGAAGTGTGGAAAAAAGCGATGGCTATTCAAGGCCCTGTACTCATTGATTTTGTGGTGAATCAAGAAGAGAATGTTTATCCGATGGTTGTCCCAGGCGGTACGATAGACGAAATGATCATGGGGGACGAAAAATGAAACGACACACGCTTTCAGTACTTGTAAACAATCATCCGGGCGTTCTACAGAGAGTTGCGGGATTATTCGGACGTCGCGGCTATAACATTGAGAGTCTCGCTGTAGGTCAAACAGAAGATCCTGAATTGTCACGCATGATCATTGTGACGTCGGGGGATGATCACACGTTTGAGCAAATTCAAAAGCAGTTAAACAAACTCATCGACGTTATACAAATTGATGAATTAGCTGATACAGCATCAGCCCGTTCATCAGAGATAATGGAGGTAGATCAAGCATGAAAACACTTCAACATGATACGGAGTTTGAGAATGCTAGGTTATTTAATCACTATGTCATGGTTATGAAGGAGGGAAAAATGATCGGAGGAGGCCTTATTGAAGCCTATAATGACATTGAAATACAAATAGGAAACAAATTATATGAACGTGAAAATGCGAGCTTTATTGAAGCGCCGGCTCCTCAAGCCTCTATTTAGTGATACTTACCCAAGAAAACTTGAATAAGGAACCACCCTTAGCGGCCCCTTTTCGCTTAATTTGATACGATCATTTCTTCCGCGAGCTTTAATTCAACAATATGCTTGGATAATAGGTCCATGAATAACCGGGCAGCTTGACTTAGGTATTTATCCTTATGGTGGATGATGGCAATTTCTCTGCTCAACGTTGGATTTTCGATTTTTATGGCTTTTAACTGCGTATCGTTATACAAATTCAAGTACGTTCTGGACAAGGCAGTGACTCCGGCATCAGCTTTGACAAGGCTTATAATGGTTTCAATGGCGGTCGTCTCGATGATGGGTTCAATTTGAAAGCCAGAAGTGCTGCTCGTTAGATCAATAATTTGCCGGCATTTGTACGTTTGAGGAAACATGATGAACGGATGCTTGCTGATTTCGTCAAAATTAATGCTTTCTTGCTCAGCCAGAGCATGATCCTTAGAAACTGTCAAATAAATATCTTCCTTGTATAAAGGATATTTGACAACCCGATCATCTTCGACAGGAAGTATGGTGATGGCCAGATCGATCTGATTTTGTATGACTCTTTCCACAACATCATCAAAATTAACGATTTTGATCTGTACTTCAGGATAGATCTGGTGAAAATTGATCAACAAAGATGAAACGAGCTGCGTGAGCTCTCCGGGGAGTGCACCTATGGATAAAGTTCCTCTTGTGACCTTTTGGAGCTCCATAATTTGCACTTTGACATTTTTCAAGGATGAAAATATGACTTTGCATTCGTTTAAAAGAATGTGACCTGCTTCGGTTATGGCAATTTTTTTGCCGATCCGGTCAAATAAGGGGACTCCGAGCTCATCTTCCAGCATCTTAATTTGATGACTAAGGGTCGGCTGGCTCATACCCAGTTTCTCCGCAGCCCTTGTGAAATGCAATTCTTCACAAATGGCCGCGAAATACTCGAGTTGTCGAAACTCCATCTAGGTTACCTCACTTTGATGTTCATCTGGACATTATTAGTATGTACGATGTGAAAATGATTCATTTAACGAATGATAATAATAGAAGATTGCATATTGATCCTTTTCATCAATTCATCAATAATGTTACTTAAGTTATAGGAAGGAGTAATTTTATCATTTATACAACGGATACCCTTAAAATGCAAGATCAACGAAACAGGCATCAAATCATCTACCTTTTAATAGGTAAAAAAGAGATGAAATTAAATTTTAGAAAGTAGTGACTATTCTACATGCAAACCATAACTGCCGTACAAAAACAAAAAAGCATCGGTTCCGTTCAATTTTTACCCGTTAATCTATTTGCGTCGGTTATGGGAATATCAGGACTGGCATTGGCTTGGAGACAGGCAAGTAAGCTATTTGGAGCTTCACTTCTTATCGCTGATATAATTGGGATCATTGCAGTTCTAGCATTTATCCTATTAAGTATAGCTTATATTTCGAAATGGGTTCTATACCCGCACAAAGTCAAAGCCGAATTCACGCACCCCATTATGGGCAATTTTTTCGGTACGATCACAATTGCTATTCTATTGTTATCTTCCGTAATAGGTACTTACAGTCATATCGTAGGGCAAGTGGTTTGGGTAATCGGGACCGTAACGACATTAGTGCTTTGTTTTATCATTGTGACACGCTTGCTGAACGGGAATATTGAGCATGGTCACGCGGTGCCTGCTTGGTTGATTCCTGGGGTGGGGACCCTTGATATTGCCGTTGCCGGCGGATCAATGCCATTCCCATGGGCACATGAAGTTAATTTGATTTCGCTGGCGATTGGCGGAATTGTTGCCCTGATTTTTCTTACCATGATCTTATCCAGATTGATCCACCATGCTCCTATGCATACAGGTTTAACGCCCTCAATGCTTATTATGATTGCGCCGTTCGAGGTTGGTTTTCTCGGGTATGTGAACTTCGAGCAACGAATTGATCAGTTCGCGTCCATTTTATATTACTTTGGTTTGTTTTTGTTTATCGTTTTGTTCTTCAAAGTATTCAAAAAATCGATCCCGTTTGGAGCTTCTTGGTGGGGCGTAAGCTTTCCGCTTGCAGCACTTAGCAATGCCGCTTTGCAATATGCCATGTTTGTGAATTCCTGGCTGTTAATTGCCGTTTCCGCGGTGATTCTGGTCGTGCTAAATATCGTACTGCTCGTATTATTTATTCGCACACTGAAGGCTTTATTTAATGGGAATTTACTAAAAGGCTAATAATAAAAATGTCATTGATCGGATTTGTCGAAAGGAGAACGATAGAAATGATCTGGAATACTCTACGATCAAAAGGATTTTTGTCAGCATACCTGTTAGTTATTCTTATGCTTTCTGCTGCCGTAGTGCTGAAGCAGAGAGATATACTGTTTCCGGAAATTGCCGGTATGGCGATGGGGGTTATGGTTTTTCCTGTCGCTCACTGGATTAAGAAGCCTGTTCATCTGTGGCTTGCTCCAACCATAGGAGCTTTCATTGGCACTGCATTGAACGGTTTGACGCTAAATACGCAGCCGAAAATATTGCTTGGTCTTGTGATTATTGTCATTTTAATGCACATATTTCGCGTCAATTTTGGACCGACGATTCCTGCAACACTGCTGCCGATTTTTTTAGGCTTGCATGACTATGTTTTTGCAACAACAACAGCTGTATTTACGTTTATGATTATGTTAGCCGCTTTTAGAATGAGAAAATCGGAAAAGTTACCTGATGGCCCACAAAAGTTTCGTAAAAAAACAGATACGGTCATCATCACGATTATTTTAGCGCTCTGGATTGGACTAGCTTTCGTAACGAATCTAACAGTGATTGTGGTTCCACCGGTATTTGCGCTCATATTTGAGGTGTTTCATACAGATGGTTTTAATTGGAAATTAATCCCGCCTCGTTTAGCTGTATTGACGGCAACGGCGATTCTTTCCGTCGGGGTCTTACATTTATTGGCTGGCTCTATTATTTGGGTTGGTGTTATCAATGTTGTAATTACACTCATTCTCTGTAAATGGTTTAAAGCACCTGTTCCAGTTGCCTTTGGTGTCTCACTGATGCCACTCATCTTCCCGGCATGGGGGACTTGGGGGTTTCCAGTAGGTGTTTTTGCCACAACAGGCGTGTTGATGTGTATTTCTGCGGCATACCGACAGTTGAGAAAGAGGCAAGCCGTACAAGAATAAACAAACCAGAAGAGAGTGTCGTGTCATGAAAAATGAAGATATGCTCGCTGTGCTCAAAGCTTTATCGAATGAAACCCGGCTCAATATTCTCCGCTGGCTAAGTGAACCGGACAAACTGCACAAAGATTTACCCAGCGAGATTCAGGTTGAATTTCCTGGGGGAGTTTGTGTAGCGGACATTCAGGAAAAAGCCGGTCTTGCACAGTCCGTTATCTCCACCTACTTGTCCTCCATGCAGAAAATCGGATTGTTGGAATCGCGTCGTTATGGTCAATGGACCTATTATCGACGCAATGAGGGAGCTATCGATAACTTTTTGGAGGACTTTGCCGCGGGGATGCAAGCTAAGAAACTATAGGGTTTATATGGTGACAGAAATTGTATGCTTAGTGGATTTCACGGGTAGAATGTCTGTTTACAAAAAAGGGAATCATTTGATATTATAAGGTCAATATTGAACGCGATGATTAGAAGAGTAATGGAAAATGATCTTGCACAGAGAGCTCCGGCAGCTGAGAAGGAGCAAAGAGCTTTTCCACGAAACAAGTCTATGAGCAGCATGTCGGAACCTGCAAGGGGGGTGGCATGACGGGAGCTCCCGTTATTGAGCTAGAGTATAAGCATTGCCTGCAATGCCGTACTTGAAGAGGTTAATATGGCGACATATTAATGAACCTGGGGTGGTACCACGAAAATTTCGTCCTCAAGACTGAAGGTCTTGGAGGTGAAGTTTTTTTTATTTTTAAACCACTTTGCGTTTATTAGGAGGAGTCTCAATTGAACAATTTGCAGGAGCATTTGACGGACAATTTTATCTTAAAGTTAATTCATGAGGAAATTGGTGAAAAAGCATTCGGCAGGGAGATGTGCACAAGATTTCCACCTGAGCCCAACGGCTATCTTCATATTGGAAGCGCCTATGCCATACACACGAATTATACAGTAGCCCGTAAGTTTAACGGGACATTTCATTTACGCTTTGACGACACGAATCCTCTAAAGGAGGATATCAAGTATGTGAATGCAATTATAGAGGACATCAAGTGGCTTGGTTACGATCCTGGGGAAAATATCTATTATGGTTCGGACTACTCGAACGAGATCTACAACGCCGCTATTACTTTGATCAAACGTGGGAAAGCCTATGTCTGTGATTTAACGCCAGAGGAAGTAACCGCGTATCGAGGTACATTGACGGAACCAGGCATAGATAGCCCTTACAGAAACCGGACCATTGAGGAAAATTTAGAGCTTTTGGTGAAAATGAAAAATGGCGAATTCCCGACTTCATCAAAAGTGCTTCGAGCCAAAATCGATATGCGTTCATCCAATTTGAATTTAAGGGATCCTGTTATTTATCGTATTATTCATGCGAAGCATTATAGAACGGGAGATGACTGGTGCATCTATCCCATGTACGATTTTGCTCATCCTATTCAAGATGCCATTGAAGGTATTACTTATTCTTTGTGTTCTATTGAATTCAAAGATCATAGGCCCTTATATGAGTGGGTCTTAAATGAGTTGGAGATCTCTGAGCCTCCGCGGCAAAGGGAGTTCGGCCGGTTGAATTTAACTGGTGTTGTAACTAGTAAACGGTTTTTGAGGCAGTTGGTAGATGGGGGATATGTGGATGGTTGGGATGATCCCAGACTTCCCACCCTGCGAGGATTGCGCAGAAGAGGCTTTACTCCAGAAAGTATTCGCACCTTTATTGAGGAAATTGGCAGCATTCGAACTCAGAGCACGGTGGACATATCTCTACTGGATCATTGCCTGAGACAGGATTTAAAAGAAAAGACCGTCACGGTTATGGCTGTGCTGCAACCCCTGAAGGTGGTCATTACCAACTATCCGGAAGATGTCGAAGAAATGTTGTTGATTGAAAACAACAGTGAAAACGAGGAGCTTGGAAAAAGAGAGGTTCCTTTCGGTAAAACCATTTATATCGAACGCGAAGATTTCATGGAAGTACCCTCTAAGGGTTTTCACCGGCTAAGTCTTCATACTGAAGTAAGGTTGAAGGGAGCCTATTTCATTCGCTGCGAAGAAGTTATAAAGGATCAAGCTTCGGGAGAAATTACAGAACTTCGTTGCACCTATGATCCGGAGACCAAAAGCGGTACGGGGTTTACTGGGCGTAAGGTAAAAGGGACGATCCACTGGGTTTCAACCGAGCACGCAGTTAAGGCTGATATCCATCTCTATGAGAAGCTGCTGCTTGATCAGGAAGTTCCGAAGGACAGCGAAGATTGGATGAAACTAATCAATCCTAACTCGATGGTTACTATTCAGGATGCATGGATGGAACCTTACATTGAGACAGCACGGCCTGAACAAAAATTCCAGTTTCTACGGCATGGTTATTTTTCACTGGAGGCCAAAACCAGCGATAGACTTGTATTTAACCGTGTTGTACCATTAAAAGATGCTTGGAGCAAAAAGGAGAGATGAACAGAGAATGACATCCGATCCGAGTGCTTCTAAATATCGAGGAGGGATCGCATGGGTGCTGATCACAACAGGCTGAAGGTTTTGGGAGACTACCTGAAGTCAAGAAGGGAGCGATTGCATCCCGAGCAAGCGGGGATTCAGCATTCATATGGACGAAGGAGAACACCAGGACTTCGGAGGGAAGAGGTCGCAATTCTGGCAGGAGTTAGCGTAACCTATTACACATGGCTGGAGCAAGGACGAGAGGTGACGGCTTCCAGGGAAGTTATAGAAAGCATTGGAAGAGCACTGCAATTGTCCTCGGATGAAAGGATGCATTTGCTTGGTTTGTGGAGTCCAGAAAACACGCCTGCACCTCAGAGACAAGAACGTATAAAACCTGAATGGCAAAGCATTATCGACCAAATGGCTTTCCCCGCTTATGTCGCGAATGACAGAACAGAAGTCATCGCCTGGAACCAAGCGGCTTGCGAGATCATTACCGATTTTTCATCGATGTCAAGTCCAGAGCGTGTCCTTATGAGGATTTTTTTCATGGACCCCTATTTTCGCAATCAGATGATGAATTGGGACGAATTTGCGCGGTACTCCGTAGCGGTCTTTCGATCGTATTTTGAACGGAATGATGGTGATGTTTGGTTTAAAGAAACGGCTGATCGCTTGGCAACTGAGAGTGCTGAGTTTGACTCGCTTTGGCGCATGCATGATATCCAGTTGAAAAAGACGAGCCAATTCCATCTAAACCACCCTGGAGCGGGCGAGCTGGCCTTCGAAATCAACTCCTTTGTCAGCATGAATGCCGACTCGGATCTACATTTCTGCATTTTTACACCGATAACGGGTACGCCAACGGAGAAGAGACTAAAGGATTTTCTTGATGCGGTGTTATAAGATCAACGTATCCTAGTAATCTGGTTACCCGTATAAACATACTGTGGCTACCTCCTTTTGCGTTGACTATACTGAGTTCATAGTCAACCGAAGGAGGTTTTTTATATGAAAGCAATTGTGATCGATCGGCCATGTGAGGCTGCAGACCTTGTCGTGAGGGAACTGCCGGACCTCCAGCCAGCACCAGGCATGCTCACCATAGATGTTGCCTATGTAGGTGTTGGATATGTGGATGTCCTGCTGCGCCGAGGGGAATTTGGGTCTCTAATCCCAATGCCGGTTGTACCGGGACTCGAGGTATCGGGGTATGTGAAAGCAATAGGAGATGGCGTGAAAGATTTCTATATCGGGCAGCCGGTAGCGGCAATGACACTAATGGAAATGGGCGGATATGCATCGGTAGCCCAGGTAAGGCCGGAGTTGACCGTCCCTTTGGATCAATTGGGAGGGGAACTTGATCTGGCATCGGCGGCCGCAGCTATCGTCAACCTGACGACGGCTTATATGACAATCAAGAACGTAGCCAGGATGCGAGCTGGAGAAAACGTGTTAGTTCACGCAGCAGCAGGGGGGCTGGGCAGTTTTTTGGGACAAATGGCCAAAGTTTTCGGAGCAAGCAAGGTCATCGGCACAGTCGGGAGTATCGAAAAAACAAAGCTAGCCGCTTCTTTAAGTTACGATGAGCTGTTGCTTCGATCTGATTTCATTGAGCCAATCAATAAGATGCTAGGCCCACGCAAAGTCGATATCGTTCTGGACCCGGTAGGCGGCGATATGCGAATTCTCAGCCAAGAGCTGCTGCGTCCAATGGGACAAATCATCATGCTGGGAAATGCTAGCGGCACAGAGGATGTCCCGCAATCTTCCAACGATATTTGGTTATCGAACAAATCCATAAAAGGGTTTAATATCGGAGCATATAGCCAATCTGCTCCTGTTGAAGTCGGTAAATCGGCGAAAGAGGCGCTATCTCTGTTGGCAAAAGGCCAGATCAGGGCGGAAATATTTGGCGTCTTTCCTTTGGAGAAAGCATCTGATGCTCATGAGCTTCTGGAGGAGAAGAACACGGTGGGTAAACTTTTGCTGAAAGTCGGAGGATAAAAGGTCGGTAGGACTTGGCGTGCATCTTGTTATAGTTTAAAGCTATAACAGGATATAGGAATAAAAAGTTACCTTTTCGTGGATAGTCAATGCTATCATTACAGTTATAATGAAAATGAGGCATGGGGTATCATAGTTCTGGAGGGTAATGTTGAATATGCTAAAAGAGAAAATAGAAAGTAAAGAGGCGGGCATTTTGACCTATGGCATGACGCCTCCGAAGATAACAAATACCTCAGATAAGGTAGCTGAGATTGCACGCAAACAGGTTGAAAGAATAAATGACCTCGATATAGATGCATTAATTTTGTATGATGTTCAGGAAGAAACGGATCGAGTTGAACAAGAAAGACCATTCCCGTATTTGCCAACGATGGATCCGGCAACCTATAGCGATGAGTATTTAAATCAATTGCGAGTCCCCAAAATCATTTATCGTTGTGTTGGAAGGTATAGTGAAGAGCAATTCGTAAATTGGGTAAAAGCCGATATGGAACAGGATCGATACTCCGTTTATGTAGGTGCTTCTTCCAGTAAACAAGAGATTAATTTAGAACTATCTGATGCTTATGATCTAAGCAAGAGATTAAATAACAATTTAACTTTTGGGGGAGTTGTTATCCCTGAAAGACACATGAAAAAGAATGATGAGCACTTACGAGTGAATCATAAGACGCAAAATGGCTGTTCCTTTTTCGTCTCGCAAGCCACTTATAATGTTGAGGCCTCGAAAAATTTCTTATCCGATTACTATTATTACTATACAAATAATGGATTGGAAATGGTGCCCATTTTGTTCAATCTCGCGCCGTGCGGTTCGGAAAAAACGTTAGAATTCATGAAATGGTTAGGAATCAGTATTCCGACATGGCTAGAGAATGACTTAAAATATTCGCAAGATGTGCTCGATAAATCATTAAAATTGTCTCTGGGCATTTTTGAAGAGATTTTGGATTTTGCATGGGAAAAAGGGATTCCGATTGGATGTAGTGTGGAAAGTGTCTCCACAAGGAAAGTGGAAATAGAGGCTTCTGTTCAACTCGTTAGAGACATTAGGGCTATGTTGGATAAAAAATTGAATAGAAACGTGCTTACTTCAATCTAGTAGGTAGTGTGAGAGTAGCGCAATAGGGAGCAGTTCTGCGGCGGCAGGATTGCTCTTTTTATTTAGAATCTTACTTGTCACCGATTGACATTTCCTGATTATGGGAATATAATAAATAAAAAATGAATGAACCATTCATTCAATAAAAGGAGTCAGATCGTGATGGAGCAAATGAAAACTAAGCCATGGAGTGTGTCAGGGAAGTATGTGCTTATTACAGGAGCAACTAGCGGTATCGGGCTTGCGGCAGCCAAGGAACTGGCGGTTCGAGGAGCAGACTTGGGAATCGTGGCGCGGAGCCAGGTTAAGGCGAATGAAACTGTCGAACAGATCCGGATGTTGACTGGAGGCAAAACGAAAGTAGACGTCTTTCTGGCAGACCTGACCGATCAGAGGTCGATTCGCAGCGTTGCATCCGAAATTTTGACGCAGTGTCCCCGTATTGACGTGCTAATAAACAACGCGGGTGCGATGTACGTGAAACGAATCCTCACTCGTGATGGTATGGAACAAACTTGGGCGGTCAACCATCTCGCACCTTTCCTGCTAACGACGTTACTCCTTGATCGGCTGAAGATGAGCGGCCAAGCGCGGATCATCACCACGTCTTCCCATGGGCACAAGATGGCGAAAACAGGCATAGTTTTTGATGATTTAACCGCTGAGAAGCGCTATAGTTTCCCCCAAGTCCTAATGGGAGGGGCTAATTTCCGGTACGGAGAAACGAAGTTAGCGAATATTTTGTTCACGACAGAGTTAGCCCGTCTTCTTGAGGGAACTGGAGTTGTCGCGAACTGCTTTGATCCGGGGCTTGTCGCTACCAATTTCAATCAGGATAATGGCTTGCTGGCCCGGATGACGATGGCGGTCATGAAACGATTCTCCCGACCAGTGGAAAAAGGAGCAGAGACGCTCGTCTGGCTTACGGATTCGAGTGAAATTAGTAGAGAGAGCGGGAAGTACTATGTCGATATGAAGGAAGCGACTCCTTCGGCTGCTGCCCTTAGCGGGGAAATTGCACGGAGGTTATGGGAAGTCAGCGAGTTTCAAACTCAAAAATTTGAAATTAGGATAAAGGAGAGTCACCAGGATGTCGGAAACGAATCAGACAACGAATCGCAAGAACGATGAAAGAAGAGAGCAAATTAAAAAGGCTGCGCTCAAAGTGTTCGCAAGCAGAGGAATTGCTGGCACGAAGATCAGCATGATTGCTGAGGAAGCCCGAATCAGCCAAGGTCTTACTTACCGTTATTTTCAGTCGAAAGAAGAACTATTCACACTCCTCGTTCAGGAAGCTGTAGAAGAGGCGCAAACAGCAATACGTAATGTCCCATTGCTTCCCGGAACTCCACTAGAACAGTTCAAAGCGTTGACATGGAACATGCTAGACGACACCAACAAGCACTACTTCTTACTTATTCAGCAAGCTCAAACTGCCGAAGGCGTGCCGGAGCAAGCAAAGTTAGCAATCTCGCGGTATCATCCCCAGGATACGATGGATTTGTTAGTTCCTATTTTTGAAAAAGGGCAGCAACTCGGTGAATTCGGAGAAGGAGATCCACGACAAATGCTCTTCCTTTATTTTTCCGTTGTCACAGGTTTAATGATCCAAGATACTCACGGCAGTATGGGATCTTGGCAGCGGGAAGTAGATCGGTTGATTAAGCTCCTGACCTGATTGTAAGAAAAACCCTCGCCAAATACTGGTGAGGGTTTTTCGTTTGCTTGGTCCAACTCATGGAAGCAAATGGAACGTTAATCGGATCTGTTCCAAGAAGGACTCCGATGAATAGCCGCGCTCTTCTTTTTGAAACGAGTAAGAATCACTGCTTAAAGCCATGAGAAGCATATCCGCCTTGAAAATATGGTTAGGCTGGGGCTCCCCGCTGGATAATGCAATTTCGTCGAAAAGTTCGACTAACAGCTGCTGCAATTCAAGATACAGAGGACTCTGCGTTCGAGCCCGAGTTCGATTCGTTGAAGCAGAGTCCTCGACGCCTTTAAGTAATTGGGATTTCTTCTCCCTGAAAGCCATAAACAACTCGAGAAGACCATTTAATCTTTGGCTTGGCGGAGCGGAGCGGTTTTCCTGCATGTACGCTTCAATATTTTCGAAGAGGAGAACGATGTTCTCTTTCATTAAATCCAGACACAGCTCACCCTTGTTGCGATAGCGGCGATAAAGCGTACCTGGACCGATCTGTGCTTCTGCGGCAATTTGGTTCATACTAACTTGTTCAACGCCATTCTGATCGAATAAGCGATAAGCCGCATCCAAGATGCGCTGGCGATTCTCCGCAGCGTCGCGGCGTTCCGTACGAGGGGGTGTCTCTGAATCAAACATGATCATCATCACTTCCTATTGTGATTGTATTCGTCATATTGACAAGTGGAGAGGTCTCCGTTTATCATAAATGGAGAGGTCTCCGCTTAATAGTATCATAAGGAATAGGAGTGTTCAATACATGTCGAATAACGACAAAAGCTCATTGTTGATTATGGATTTACAGAACGGTATCGCCTCTCGTTTCGCAGAAGAGGATCTGATCCCGTTTCAAAAAGCGATCGAAGCTGCACGCAAGAACGACATCCCGGTTATCTATGTGCGAATTGCATTTCGCGAAGGTTATCCGGAGCTTAACCCGCGCAACAATATGGCAGCTAGAATTGCGCAATACGGCGGCATGTCGACCACGGATGAGGCGACGCAAATTCATGAATCTGTGAAGCCTGAGCCTGGTGAGCCCATCGTTACGAAGCTGCGCGTCAGCGCATTCTCCGGCAGTGATTTGGAGATCATCCTTCGATCCCTTCAAATCGACACCTTGATTCTTACTGGAATTGCTACCAGTGGTGTCGTTCTGTCGACATTGCGGGAAGCGGCGGATCGTGATTATAGGCTGAAGGTTCTTGCAGATGCCTGCCTGGATGGTGATCCCGAGGTTCATCGGGTTCTCGTGGAGAAGGTTTTCCCTCGTCAAGCAGAGGTTCTGACGACAGAGGCTTGGATCCATTCTTTAGGAGCACACTAACACCAAGGAACAAACACTGCAGCAAGAAGATGGAAAGAAGGCTTGTTACGATGCCAATTTGGAAAAGAAATTTAATCGTTTGCTGGTTTGGCATGTTTGTAACCGGCGTGGGAATGAGTCAGATCGCGCCAGTTTTGCCGCTTTTTATCCAACATCTAGGTGTGAGTCAATCGAGTTTAATCGCCCAATATTCGGGCATTGCCTTTGGGATTACCTTTATTGTATCTGCTATTTTTTCTCCTATTTGGGGGGCAGCGGCGGACAGATTTGGTCGGAAGCCCATGTTATTGCGGGCAAGTCTAGGGATGGCTCTCGTGATTGGCAGTATGGGTTTTGCCCCCAATGTGTATGTGTTGATCGGGCTGCGATTATTGCAGGGCATAATCACAGGGTATGGGACGGCCTGCACCACATTAATTGCTACGCAAACAGAGAAGGACCATGCAGGTTACGCATTAGCTACCTTGTCAACGGCAAGCATCGCAGGTTCATTGCTAGGACCGCTCATTGGCGGATTTCTGGTAGAGAATTTCGGCATGCAAAATGTCTTTTTTATCACAGGCGGGTTAATGCTGCTGGCTTTCATTACGACGGCCATGTTCGTGAAAGAAACATTCACGCGCGAAGACAGGCAAGTGCAAAGCGCTAAGGAAATTTGGACGCTTATTCCTGAGAAGAGCCTGACGATCACGATGTTCGTCACCTTTTTTATTTTAACCGTTGCGCTTTATTCCGTTGAACCGATTCTCACCGTCTATATTACCCAGCTGACCGACCATCTTAACCATGTAGCTTTAATTGCAGGGCTTACATTTTCAGCATCGGGTTTGGCTAATATTTTTGCGGCACCAAGGCTGGGAAAGCTGTCCGATCGTATTGGGGCGCACAAAGTGATGTTGATTTCGCTTCTTGCGGCGGGCATCATATTCATTCCTCAAGCTTTCGTAACCAATCCTTGGGAGCTGATGATTCTTCGCTTTTTGTTAGGGCTCACGGCGGCTGGTTTGACCCCTACGGTCAATATATTGATCAAGAAAATTACACCGTCAGCGATAACCGGAAGAGTTTTCGGTTTTACGATGTCGTCCGGTTATTTAGGCGTTTTTGCAGGTGCTATTTTAGGCGGACAGGTAGCGGCTTGGTTCGGCAGCAGATATGTATTTCTCGTCACGGGTGCGCTGCTGCTGATCAATGCGGGTTGGGTTTATTTTAACGTGTATAAAAAAATCCAGTCCAAAAGGACGCTGACGATCATTTAGTAAACAAAAGAGGGGCGCGCTTATGAAACTAAAATGGTATGGTCATTCTTCATTCTTACTAACGTCGGAAGCGGGAACGAGAATTCTTATTGATCCGTACTATAAATTTCTTGGCTATCGCATGCCGGTTCCGATTGAATCCGATATCGTCGTCGTTACGCACAATCATGCTGATCACAATAAGGTGCAAGCCGCATCTGGCGATTACTTGCTCGTGAATGAGCCGAAATCATATGACCGTGGCGATGTAAGTATCGACGGGTTCAAGACGTTCCACGACAAGGTGAATGGTAAGAAACGTGGGCCCAATATTATTTTTCGATTTAAATTAGATGGGCTAACGATCTGTCATTGCGGTGATCTGGGACATCTACTGACCGAGGAACAGGTTCAAGAAATCGGCAAAGTGGACATTCTCATCGTTCCAGTTGGAGGAAAAATGACGCTTGATGGTGCCGAGGCTGTTCACGTAATGCGCCAACTGCAGGCGACTGTTGCAATTCCGATGCATTATCGGACAAAGGCATTAGGCATTCTCGGAAGATTTGTTTTTGCAAAGGTGGATAAGTTCATTGAGGTTGCAGGAACACGCAGGACAGAAGTGAAGACATTGCAGGTGTCAAAGGAAAACCTCGCTCAATTCGCTGGCATCGTAACGATGCAGTATGAAGAGTAGCCACATAAAAACAAACTGAAAAAGTAAAAGTTTATAATTACCAGGAACGAATGGTTTTCTCTATAGCGTATGAACTTAAAAGTCGCACTGTTGCGGCTTTTTTTGTTCTAAAAAAAATCAATTTTCGAAATAAAATATTCCATTGAGTTTTAAACTCATTTTTCCTAGAATTGGTTAAAACAGACGCCATACGTTGCGAAAAAGCAGAAGGGAGCGTGGTTATTCCAATGCTTGCACGATTGCTTGTAGACGATTAGCGGGGACAAGTAAGGTGGACATTTTTTAGTTGAGTGGACTATTTAAAGGTAAGACAAGAAAAGTCCACAAAACCAAAAACTTTTGAATGTTTTAATGTAAGCGCATTCTATATACTACGGGTAGCAAGAGATGGGAGGTTTGCTATGTAAAAATTCAGCTATGCCCAAATCTTATCGATCACATTAATAAAGGTAATTTATAAGATATTTCCTAAAATAAGGTTAAATGATTACTACAGGAGAGGAGGTTCTGCTCTCGAGAAGGGGGAAATTACTTTGGCTGCGACCAGGAAAGAAAATCAGCATGTGGCTCTGTGGAAAGGTTTATCGATCGTATCGTTTGTTCTGTTTATTACGACGTTATTGATTGTCTTTCTCTATAAAGGGCGCGACATACCTGTTGCCACTGTAGATGGTGTAAAAATTAGCCAGGACCAGCTATATAAAGCGCTTGTCGATTACGAAGGTCCGAAAATACTGGAGAAACTCATTCTAGAGGATTTAATCATGAAGGAGTCTAAAGCGGCGGGGGTGGTTGTGACCGAAAGTGAATTTCAAGCCTCCTTCGATAAAGTCAGAACTTCTTATGCTACACAAGAAGAATTTCTGGAAAATCTGAAGAAGGACGGTTATACGGAGCAATCGCTGCGTACGGAGCTCAGAACTCAGTTGTATATTCGTAAGATTCTTGAGCCTCGCGTAACGGTCGATGACAATGAAGTAAAAGCGCATTATGCAGAGCACATGTCGCATGATCCGGCGTCCAATACCAAAAGTGAGGCGCAAGTTATTGCTGAAATTCGAGATGAATTGGTGAATAAAGAAATTCTTGATCTCATGGAGCCCTGGTTTGAAGAACTCCGGTCCAAAGCGAATATTGCGATTTCGTTACCGGGGATCCAAATGATTTCCCCAAAAGGAGGAAGCTAAACAACAATGATAACCTACTCATTGAAGCGAACGGTTTCTATTGTTAATATTCTTGTTATTTTTGCTGTGAATTTGCTGCTGGGTTTTACGGATATTACGCCTACTGCCCATGCTGCTGGAACTACGGATGGATTAATTGCGTGGTATAAGTTTGATGATGTGAGCGGAAATGTGATTAAAGATGCTTCAGGAAAAGGCAACAATGCAACAGCAGCAGGAGAAACGTACAGCTTTACGGATTGGGATCAGGGGAAAGCGATTAGCTTGAGCGGTGGAACGAGTGCTGCGGGTGCTAATGTCAAGCTGCCAAACGGGATATTAAATGGCGTTACTAATTTTACAATATCGACTTGGGTGAATATGCGTGCGACAACGAGTTACATGCGTATTTTCGATTTTGGTTCCGGAAACACGACCAGCTACATGTATTTGACGCCTACCGGGAATAATGACGGAGCCAAAGGCCTGGCTTTCGGTATTACGACGAGCGGCTGGTCCAATGAAGAGAAGGCGCAAAAAGGCACAGCGTTAACGACAAATGTTTGGAAACATGTGACAGTTGTTTTAAATGGTCATACGGTTACTCTTTATGAAAATGGGTTGAAAGTCGGGGAAAACACCTCGTTGACTTTGAATCCATCAAGTCTGGGCGCAACGACGGCGAACTATATCGGGAAAGGTCAGTTTGCTGATCCTACAATCAATGCTTTGTTCTCCGATTTTCGTATTTATAATAGAGCGCTGGATGCTTCCGAGGTTGCCGGGTTAATCAATAAGCCGGACAGCGAACTCGTGGCAGCTGATTTGGCCGCACTACTTGCAGGTGTGAATCTTAGAACAGTAGACACAGACCTTTCCTTAATAACCAAGGGGCCATACGGTTCCGATATTACATGGCAATCCAGCAATACGAATGTGATTGCGACAGATGGCAAAGTCACTCGTCCTGCTCCAGGCCAGTCTGACGCAGCCGTTACGTTAACGGCGACCGTGACAAAAGGAGCAGCGCATGATTCTAAAGTTTTCGAAGCTGTTGTTCTCGCTCAATTATCAGACCAACAGAAACTGCAACTAGATAAGGATGCTATTAGTCTGGGGAGTATTAGCGCAGTGACCAAGAATTTGGATTTGCCGACGGAAGGACGCAACGGTTCCGTGATCACTTGGCAATCCAGCAATACCAGCGTGATTGGTCATGATGGAACGGTCACTCGACCGGCGGCTCGGTCTGGCAATGCTGTCGTGAATTTGACAGCCACGATCAAAAACGGAAACGCGAGTGATACGAAAACCTTCGCAGTGACGGTGTTGGAAGAGCCCTTCGTATTGACATTAAGCAGCATTGAAGACGTAAATGTTGATACGGTAATTGGAACGGTGCCGGTCCTGCCGAGTAGTGTCATTGCGGTCTATAATGACGAAGAAACGTCCAGGCAGCTCAGCGTAAAATGGGATGATGTGAACCCGTCGAATTATGCGGCTGAAGGTTCTTTCACTGTGCAAGGAACGGTTGAAGGAACGAGCATCAAAGCTGCTGCCCACATTAAAGTGAGAACACTGAGCTTTCATTCAGAGTTTAATATGAGCAGCTTGCAGGGTAATCAAACGCTTACGGCGACTGTAACCGGAACGAATAAGGGCAGTGCAGCTGTTTCTTCATTGGTAACTTTGGCGCTTTATGATGCTGCCGGTAAAATGGTCGACAAATCACAATTGAGCAAAAGTGTGACGCAAGGAGCTCCTGTCACCCTATCCGCAAACCTTACTTTGCCTGCTGATGTAACAGGTTATACAGCCAAAGTACTTGTCTGGGATGGCACGGATTTGCAGACTTCGCATTTGCAGCCCCTGAGCGGCGTAGCGGAATTGACAAGCGCACCTGGAATTCCTGGTGGCATTACCGCCACACCGTCGACGAGCATTCCTCAAATTGAGATTGCTTGGCAGACTTCAACCGAGGCAGCAAGCTATGATCTGGAAGTGGACGGCACAACCATTCGTAATATCACAAGTCCATTTATCCATCAGGGATTATTGTATGGTTCCAAACATACCTATGCTGTGCGAGCTAAGAACACGTCAGGCGTCAGTGCATGGAGTAAATCCATCAGCGCAGACGTGACATCAACGCCAGGCGAGGCCAACCTTGTTGTACAGCCGTTTGGCTTAAGTGATGTGACTTTGCAAGACAGTATCTTTACAAAACTAAGAGACAGTGAATATTTGTATTTGGATGGCTACAATTTGGATAAATTGCTGTTTGCCTTCCGGGCAGCTGCGAGGCTTGATACCAAAGGAGCCACAGCGATGGGCGGCTGGGATTCGGCAGCGGGGAAATTAAGAGGCCATTCGACAGGACACTTCTTGTCGGCTTTTGCTCAGGCTTATGCCAGCAGCGGCGAGGCGAAATGGAAAACGAAGATTGACTACATGATCGACGAATTAGCGAAAGTTCAGGATGCATTGGCAACTCAACCTAATGGCATGGAGAAATCGAATCTCGGGAAAAATAATCCTGCGCTCGTGGGGAATAACTCTCCAGGTTTTCTTAGTGCCTATGGGGAATGGCAATTCATTTTATTAGAGAATGGTGCTGTGTACAACGGTACCGAGACTGATTTTAATACGATCTGGGCTCCTTACTATACGCTACACAAAATCATGGCGGGCTTACTGGACAGCTACAAAGCGACTGGAAATGCAAAAGCTTTGAGCATTCTTGTGAAAATGTCGGATTGGGTGGATGGCCGTTTGAGCAAATTGCCGCAATCCACATTAAACAGCATGTGGGGCAGATACATTGCCGGCGAGTTTGGCGGTATGAACGAAACTTTAGCGGAGATTAGTGCAATTACAGGCAATAGCAAATATTTAGCAACAGCCAAACTGTTTGATAATTCGAAGTTATTTACGCCAACAGCGAATAATCAAGACACATTAAACGGTATTCACGCCAACCAGCATATTCCACAAATTATTGGAGCTTTGAAAGTATATGATCAAACGAATGACGCTTCCTATTATAAAGTAGCTCAAAATTTCTGGGGCATGGTGACGAATCATCGCCAATTCAGTAACGGCGGCAGTGGTGTAGGCGAGTTGTTCAAGGAATCGGACAAAATTGCCTCCTATATTCTGGAGGGTGGAACCAGCAAAAACAGTCAAGCCGAAGATTGCGCAACGTATAACATGCTGAAACTAACCAGAGAGTTATTCTTCCACAATCCGGATGCCAAATATATGGACTATTATGAGAGAGGTCTGTATAACGGTATACTTGCTTCCAAAGATCAAAGCGCTTCCAACAGTGGTGTTGTTTACTTCATGCCATTAGGTCCTGGCAGCACGAAGGGATACGGCCGTACCAGCTTTACCTGCTGTGCAGGAACGGGTCTGGAAAGCCAAACAAAATACCAAGACTCCATTTATTTCCGCTCCAGCGATAAGAAATCTTTATACGTCAACTTGTATATGCCTTCCACTTTGAATTGGGCTGAAAAAGGAATATCCGTTGTGCAAACAACGAACTTCCCGAGTGAAGAAGGCAGCACACTTACCGTAAAAGGCAGCGGTCAGCTTGATATTAAGCTTCGCGTACCTTACTGGGCTGTTAAGGGCTTTACAGTCAAGGTAAATGGAGTTGAGCAAAATGTGACGGCAACACCAAGCACGTATGTCACGCTAAGTAAAGTATGGGCAAACAACGATAAAATTGAGATTTCCATGCCGTATAGCTTACGTGTGGAAAAAACACCGGACGATCCTGCGATGGGCAGCATATTCTATGGTCCGCTTCTCATGGTTGGCAAGAGCAGCAGCACGAAATTTATCAACTTGAGTTTGAACGAATCCGATCTTTCCCAATCTATAACGCCAGTCGCAGGCACACCACTGAATTTTACAACGAACGGAGTTACGTTAGTGCCAATGTACACCGCTTATAATTTTGCCTATCATGCTTATTTCAAACTTAATCAGTAATGAGTTATCGAGAAGGAGGGGAACGTGTGTCTAAAAGAATCATTTCTGTTGTCGCAACTTTGGCTATGCTCATCTGTATGCTGGCAATTGTTCCTGCGCCCAAAGCAGCAGCAGCTGGAACAACAGCTGAGATCAATCACGTAGAAACTGCGATAGATCAAACAACACAAAAGGTCACTTTTCATGGAGAAATCAGTCTTGGCATGGGCAAGGATGTCACGATGATGGTCAACAATCCTCAGGGACAACTCGAGTATTTGAACCAAACCAGCAGTGGAGAGGGTGGACATTTTTCTTTTACGTACTCGCCAAACGGTTGGTTAGGGGGAACGTATACGTTCAAAATCGGCGGTGAAGGCGATGCGGTTCCATATGCCGGAAGCTTCCAACTTGCAAGTACGGGATCACCGTCGGCAACATTGACTGGACCTTCTTCTGTCCTAGGCGGTCAGCCTGTCGACTTGAAGCTGGGAGTAAGTAATCAATCCTCTACGTTCTCTATTTTGAATGTCGTATTGAATTATGATCCCAATCTATTGCATTTTGATACGGTGACGGATAATGGGCTTGTCTCCTTGGCGGAGACGTCAATCGGCTCGTTGAAAGAAAACTTCAAGGTACTAGTCACTGGAGTTAAGCCGGAAAAAGGTCAAGTTTTAATCCTGATGTCCAGTATTGGTTCAGGGAACGAGGTAGCTGGCGGTGATTTGCTTAGCTTGCATGCGAAGGCTAATCAAGTAACGACTTCCGTCACTACGAATGTTTATGTGTCTGATGCCGCCGTTTCTTCAAACGGAGCAAAGGTAGAACTGGATGGAGCTTCCTTGTCGCTTCAAATCCATACTTTGGATAAAGAAGCGTTGAGCACCCTGATTGCATCGGCTCAAAGCCAAAATGATGCGGCTGTTGAGGGTACTCACATCGGTCAATATCCAAGCGGTTCCAAACAAACGTTGCAGCTTGCTATCAACGATGCGAAAGTTGTTCGTGACAATGCAGCAGCAACAGAAGCGGAAGTGCAATCAGCTCTTAGCAGCTTAGACGCTGCATTAAGAACATTCATTAACTCTGTAATCACTACAACCGATCCTGAACCAGGTCACGCAGACAAAGAAGCCCTTGGCGCATTGCTGGTCAGCGCTCAGAGCAAGCTGGATGCTGTTGTCATTGGTACGAAGGTTGGCCAATATGCAAGCGAATCCAAAGCCACGCTACAGGCAGCGGTTACACGTGCAAAAGCTGTATTCGATAACGCTTCCGCAACACAAGCGCAAGTGGATGCTGCGAAAGATGAATTGGCTTCAGCGCTGCAGGTGTTCTCGAACAGCATCATTACGTTGGTGCCTGGCGCAACGAAAATTACGATTAATGACTTGTCTCTGATCGCTAAGTACTACGGAACTACTTCTAGTGACGCGAACTGGAGTCTAATTGAAAAAGCAGATATCAACAATTCCAATTCGATTGACATTCAAGATCTGGCAGCAGTTGCTAGAATGATTATCGATGAGTGGCTTACGGAAGAATAAGCAATAATAAGAGACTGCCCCAGCGGTAATGTAGGCTGGGGTAGTTCTTCTTAGAACCAACGAGCCTTCTCGTTCGTACAGAAAAGAACCCTTCCAGCCGTTCATGACGGGAAGGGTTCTTTTATTTCAATGCAAGAGAATCTTTCGTCATTTCTTTATTGCCGGTATCCATATAGACAGGAATCGTTTCACCACGTGCTGCGCGCAGCAATTGTCCGATAATATAATCGCCCCATACTTGTTCATTCTGGGAGATAACGGAGGTAATTTGACCGTTGATAAGGGCTTCTTTCACATTGGGCATCATCCCGAAGGACAAGGCATTACGCTTCAAACCTTTGGCTTTCCATAACAGGATCGAAGCCGAGCTGGATAAAATATCAAGCGTGATGAGCGTGTCAAAGTGTGGGTGGTCATCAATCATACGCTCCATATCAGACAGTGCCTTATCGGAGGAGCCCTCGTTATATCCGACTTCAAGCACTTGAATAGCCGTATTACGAGACAAGTAGTCGAGCATGCCGGAAAGCCGGTTTTTTTGAATAGGTGTATTAGACATACCTGATTCAACAAGCACCATGCCTTTGCCTTTCATGAGCTTGCTGACGACTTCCCCCATTAAAGCACCGCCTTTGTAATGATCTGGACCGATGTAGGAGAGCCGGCGGCTTAAAGGTGCGTCGGTTTCGAAGCAAACAACCGGTATACCGGCTTCCACAGCTTTATTGATAGCAGGGACAAGTGCATCTGGATCGATAGGAGCAATTGCAATGCCGTCTACCTTTTGTTTAATCATGGTCTCCATCATACGTATCTGTTGTTCTAAACTAACCTCTTCCGGCGCCTTGACAATTAACTGAACGGAATTGGAGGCTGCCGTTTTCTCGGCAAGCTGCGTAATAACTTCATAAAAAGAATGCGCCATTGGATATATAATCCCGAATGTATAGGCGGGAGGACGCTCGCTTTTTTGTGGAGAAGGGGTTACGGTAGCGAATAAGGAACCAGGTGAAGAATTAGCATCCGAACAGCCCACAGTTGTAAATAGTGAGAAAAACACGAACAAGAGAAGCGATTTCTTAAGAGTAACTGACAAAGCCCTTATGCTCCTCTCTCTCAGATGTAAGCAGGTCTTTGTTCAACTGGCCGCTTTTGCGAAATTCTCTTGTTGTCATACCTGTTACTCGCTTAAAAAGGTTTGAAAAGTAATGAGCATCGTTATAGCCAACGAGGAAAGCAATCTCATAGGATTTGGCCTGCGTCGTCTGAAGCAGTTCCATCGCTTTGCGAATTCTGGTTTGCGTTAAGTATTCGATGAAGGTTTGGCCATTTTCTTGGCTGAACACTTTACTTAAATGACCTGAGCTTAAATTAACATGGTCAGCAGCGTCTTGCAGAGAAAAGTAATCTTTATCATAATGCTCGTGAATGTATTTTTTCACTTTAATCAGCATATCCCCATGCTTATCGGAAGCTTCCGAACGCCACTGCCAATATTGTTCAGCCAGTCTAATCAAATAGGCACGCGACTCATTCAAAGTTCTTATTAATTCTATAGCTTTCTGTAATTCCTGAAGGGTCATGTCGAAGTTGGCTATATTGGGGTAAGAATCCCTCGCTGATCGGAATACTTCCAACGTCAAATCGTTTAATATATAGTATCCAATAAGCGAAGATTGCCAATCCGTATGCTGAAGAATAGAAGCGAAAGAATGGATAAAGGTTTCTGCATGGGCAGGTGAGCCGATCTTCAGAAATTCCACAAACTTTGCCCGGTCTAAGAAAACAGATTGTTCGAAAGAACCGTTTCTGGATTCCAGCATCGCATGGCGATTCTGACGCGATAAACGGCGCCAGTGCATGTCTTCCATCGCTTCCAGGAAAGAAACATGAATGCCCTGCATCCGGTCTTGAACGCTTCCGATGCCAACGGAAATCGAGTAGGAGAGATGTTCCATGGACTGATTTTGCACCTGTTGAACCGTTTCTAGTGCTTGTTTGATTTGTTCTTGCGTTTCATACTTCAGTATCCATACGCATTCCGTCTTACTTCGCTTGAACACCAAGTGGTTGTTGCCATCAAGCTTAAGATTCAGCATATGCTCGCCATGCTTCATTTCCTCAGTGATGTCTTCCGAAGATGAGTCGGAAGGAGCAAGTTTGCGGAAGTCAGCAGTTACAACAACATAATAACGCGAGAGTAAATTCAAGTTCAATTTAGAACTCAAATGAAGAGCTTCCGACGTTGTTATAAATCCACTGCATAAATCATTCAGCAGCTTACTTTGCGTGAAACCGGCTTGCCTTTTTTCTTCCTGTTTTAATTGCTCGATCTCCAATTTCTCCAGACGCGCTGCATCGATCTTGTCGCTAACTTGACGTAGGGTTTGGAGCAAATCCGCTGAGCTGATCGGCTTCGTGCAATATTCCTCTACACCCAGACGCAGGGCTGTTCGCGCATATTCGAAATCCCCATGCCCGCTCAAGATGACAATCTTGATATCCGGTGAATTTTTCCTAACAAAGGAACTGAGCTCCAAGCCATCCATGAAGGGCATCTTAATGTCGGTAATGAGAATATCAGGTTGATACTGTTCAATCATCGGCAGCGCAACTTCACCATCGGAAGCATCTCCACAATAAATAAATCCTTCTTTTTCCCATTGGATCGTATCACGAATCGTTTCGCGAATTAAAATTTCATCGTCAACTAGCAGCACTTTTTTCATGGCATGTTGCCTCCAGTCATAGGGATTCGAATGGAAACTTTCGTTCCCTCGTTTTGAATGCTGTCGATGCTTACACCGTATTTGTCCCCGTAATAAAGTTTAATTCTTTGTTGTACATTATGCAGGCCGAACCCTCCGGATACTTCATTGCCGGTTTGTTCAGGAAGTTGCTCGTTCGCTAAATACTCACGCATCTGCTCAAGCTTCTCCGGCGACATTCCGATCCCGTCATCTTCCACCGTCAGTACAATGTCTTCTTCGTTCTCGATCAGGCCAGTGATTCGAATCATGCCTTTTCTTCGCTTGTTTTTTAATCCGTGATATAAAGCGTTTTCTACAATGGGCTGCAGAATCATTTTCAAGATCGGATACGGGTTTAAGCGGGAGTCAATCTGAATCTCATAATCCAAAATATCGCGGTAGCGCATTTGTTGAATGACTAAATAACTATGCACATGCTCAACTTCTTTCGTAATGATAATCCAGTCACGGCCTTTGCTTAAAGAGATTCGGAACAGCTTGGATAGCGATTGAACCAACTGAATGACTTGATTATTTTTGCCCGCTTCTGCCATCCAGACGATGGAATCCAGTGTGTTGTACAAGAAGTGGGGATTAATTTGCGCTTGCAAAGCTCGTAATTCCGCCTTTTTAATTTCCTCTTGCTCCTTAATGCTTTGTTCGAGCAGTTTGCGGATTTTACTAAGCATGATGTTAAAACTTTTGCCCAATAAGGCAACCTCATCATTGCCTTTTGGAATAACTTTGGCTTCCAGGTATCCGGAAGCGGCAAGCTGCATTTTACTTTTTAAAAGGTGAAGAGGGTGAATCAAGCGGTTTGAAATGAAAAAATGAAGGGATACGGCAAAGATAAAACTTAACACAACTGTAATGATGATGAGCTGTCGAATGGAATTCGCTTCTTCAACAATCTCTTGAAGGGGCACGTAACCAACGATACTCCAGCCCGTCATCAACGAAGGAGCTACGTAGACGAATTTCGGCTTGCCTTCGGTTGAATCGATGTAATTCGTGTCAGTTCCGTTAAGAATGTGTGTTAAATCTGAGGGGAGCGGGAGTTTGACAGTTGCTTTTAACATTGATGGCTTAAAGATAGGGGTGCCGGTTGAATCGACAACAAAGTAGAACCCTGTCTGACCAATCTTAACGTTATCGCAAAATTGAGTGACCACTTGATCATCGACGTCGATGACGATAAATCCAATGACTTCGTGTGTAATTTGTTGTTTCACGGCGGCCATAATGGAGATGACATTCGTGTTGTTATACTGAAAACCGTCGATTCTGTCCAGCGTTGAGGCCTCGGAAGGAGGGACAATTAAAACCTCATCCGGATTTTTGGTCAAATGCGTCAAGTGTTGGTTGCGCAGTGGATTTTTCTCAAGCTGAAACAACCCCTTTCTTTCACTAATGCCTCGGCCATACAAGTTAACCATGGTTATATTGAGAACGCTATCATATTGGTACGTTTGCCTGTAAGAGTCCATGGTTCTTAGGATTTGTTTGGTATCCTCATAAGTATCTTCTTGGGAGAATAAGAATCGAAGCACTTGTGTGTTCTTGCTAATCTCAAGCAGCTTTCTCGTATCAATAAATTGTGTATCCAGATCACGGGCAAGCTGATCTGCAGAAAGCATGGCGGCAGCTTTACTGTTATTGAAAACCGTTTTAAATGATTTCTGGTAAGAGATGAGTCCAACCGCAATTAGAGGAATGCATGTCAGAATAATAAACATGGTGAGCAATTTGGTTTGCAAGCTCGAGGAAATCCATTGGATTAATCTCATAAATGGTTAAGTAACCTTTCGAATGCGGAGATAGTTGCCTCCATCTTACTATATCAAATTGTGCTGCATGCGGAAATGGTAACGTATACATACAACCACAAATAACAATTTACTCTTATAAAAACAAACTTTTCTCGAAAAAGTCATGGGAAATCACTAAAAAATTTACAAGAAATGAGCGTGAAACTCCGTATAAAAGGCACGTGAAAGCGTTTTATAATGAGGTCACACCGAACAAGAGGTGAACGATGGGGAGGAAAAAACATGATTATTACGAAAAAAATGGGGGTTCTCGTTGTGGCTTCCTGTCTCATGCTGCTCTCGGCAGCTTGTGGGAACAGCGCTACCACAGGATCAAGCACAACGGCTCCAGCAACAAACGCGGGAGCTACGGCAGCTCCAGCAGCACCGGCAGCAGGGAAGAAAATCTCGCTTGGTTTTGCTCAGGTTGGAGCGGAAAGCGGATGGCGAACAGCGAATACGAAGTCGATTCAGGATTCAGCCAAAGACGCCGGTTTTGATTTGAAATTCTCCGATGCCCAGCAAAAACAAGAGAATCAAATCAAAGCAATTCGTACTTACATTCAACAAAAAGTGGACGTTATTGCTTTCTCGCCGGTTGTTGAATCCGGTTGGGATACGGTACTGAAAGAAGCGAAAGATGCGAAAATCCCGGTCATTTTGACAGACCGTGCAGTTGATTCCAAGGATACCTCTTTGTATGTAACTTTTATTGGTTCTGATTTCGTAGAAGAAGGCAAGAAAGCAGGCAAATGGGTCGCGGATAAGTACAAGGATGCGAAAGAAGATGTGAACATTGTTGAGCTTCAAGGAACAACAGGTTCTGCTCCGGCTAACGATCGCAAAGCCGGTTTTGCTGAAGAGATCAAAGGAAACTCTCACTTGAAGGTCATTGCCTCTCAAACAGGAGATTTCACTCGGGCAAAAGGAAAAGAAGTGATGCAGGCGTTCCTGAAAGCTCATAAAGATATCGATGTGCTATATGCCCATAATGACGATATGGCGCTTGGAGCCATTCAAGCGATTGAAGCTGCTGGCCTCAAACCAGGTCAAGACATCACCATTATTTCCGTAGATGCGGTTAAAGATGGTATGACAGCTGCAAGCGAAGGTAAAATCAACTTTATCGTAGAGTGTAATCCATTGCTTGGACCTCAATTGATGCAAGCTGTCAATGATGTGATTGCCGGCAAGCAAATTGAGAAACGTATTGTAACGAAAGAAGGCGTGTTTACTTCGGAAGACGCGAAGAAGGTTCTAGCAGACCGCCAGTATTAATAACTAAAGAGAAAAGAAGAAAGCCACTCCATACAAGTAGCAGGTGGAGTGGCTTTTCTCTATATGGAGAGGAGTCATTCGATGAGTGAACGTCAGCCGATCTTGCAAATGAAAAATATTCACAAACAATTTCCAGGTGTCAAAGCGCTGTCAGGTGTTAACTTCCAGTTGTTCCCTGGTGAAGTTCACGCTCTGATGGGTGAGAACGGGGCTGGAAAATCAACCTTGATTAAGGTTCTCACCGGTGTTTATGCCATTGACCAAGGTTACGTAGAAATGGATCAGAATCCAATCAAGATCAATAGTCCTTTGGATGCCCAGCAAGCGGGAATCAGCACGGTGTACCAGGAAGTCAACTTGTGTCCGAACCTTTCTGTAGCGGAAAATATGTTTATCGGCCGCGAGCCAAGGCGCTTCGGTCGTATTTTATGGAAAAAAATGAATCTGGAAGCTGCGGAGCTGTTGAAGAAAAGAATGAACTTGGAAATTGATGTGACACTGCCTTTGCATCATTATTCGGTTGCTGTACAGCAATTAATTGCGATTGCGAGAGCTGTCAGTATTTCCGCGAAAGTGCTTATCTTGGATGAGCCTACGTCCAGTCTGGACCGAGGAGAAGTCATGCAGCTGTTTACTGTCATGACGAGACTGAAACAGGAAGGCTTAGCGATTCTGTTTGTGACACATTTTATTGATCAAGTGTATGAAATTTCAGATCGAATAACCATTCTTCGTAATGGAGAATTTGTTGGAGAGTATATGGCTGAGAAGCTCTCTCGCATAGATTTGGTTTCCAAGATGATTGGCAAAGACCTGCATCTGCTGGAAGAACTTCCGAAGAGCGCGAACGTTCAAAGAATGAAAGCGGATGCATTACTAGAAGCCTATTCACTGGGGAAAAAGGGTTCCATTGAAGCCACCGATTTGACCATTCATAAGGGGGAAATTATTGGTTTGGCAGGGCTTCTGGGATCCGGAAGAACGGAGTTTGCGAGGTTGCTCTTTGCAGCGGATCGAGCAGATTCCGGTAAGCTGAAGTTCACGGATTCGGATGAGCCAATCCACTCACCGAGACAAGCGATTGACCAGGGCATCGCCTTCTGCTCCGAGAACCGCAAAACGGAAGGCATCATTGATGATCTGACCATTCGGGAGAATATCATCCTCGCTCTGCAGGCAACACGTGGCTGGTTCAATGCGATTCCCCGTAAACGGCAGAATGAAATTGCGGATGAATATATCCGCACCTTGAATATTAACCCGCCGAATCCGGAGCATCTTATCAAAAATTTAAGTGGAGGCAATCAGCAGAAAGTGCTCCTGGCGAGATGGCTGCTCATGGATCCTAAGCTGCTAATCTTAGATGAGCCAACTCGGGGGATCGATATCGGGGCCAAGGCGGAAATTCAAAAGCTTGTCCTTTCGCTGTCTCAAAAGGGCATGTCGGTGCTCTTCATTTCGTCCGAGCTTGAAGAAGTACTTCGTGTCAGTGAGCGCATTGCCGTACTGCGGGACCGTAAGAAAGTGATGGAGATGTCCGGCGAAGAAATAAGTCAGCGTAATGTCATGAAAGCGATAGCGGGGGGATGAGGAACATGGTTAAGCATCATTTGTTTTGGCCGGTAAGCATGTTAGCTGTGCTGCTGGTGTTCAATTTCATTTATTCGCCCAGTTTCTTCTCCATTCAAATGAAGGATGGGCATTTATATGGCAGTTTAATTGATATTTTGAATTTCGGATCTCCGCTCATTCTCGTGGCGATTGGAATGACCTTGGTCATTGCGACGAAAGGCATTGATCTTTCCGTTGGCTCGGTGGTGGCCATTTCCGGCGCGCTATCTTGTCTAACGATTAGCAAAAGCAGTGATCAGAACGCCGTAGGCGTACTTCTGCTATCGATTGCGATTTCACTTGTGTTGTCGCTGTTACTCGGTTTGTGGAACGGCTTCCTGGTTGCCAATGCGGGCATTCAACCAATCATTGCGACTTTGATTCTCATGGTCGCTGGACGAGGGATTGCCCAGCTAATCACGGGAGGGCAAATTATTACCATCACGAGCTCGACATACAAATATATCGGCGCAGGTTCGCTAGCCACTCTGCCGTTCTCCATCTTTCTGGTCGCAATCGTGTTTGCTGCAGCAGCTTTGCTGACGCGTAAAACTGCACTTGGCCTGTTCATTGAATCGGTCGGCTGCAAACCGACAGCTAGCCGATTAGCGGGCATTCGCTCTCGTACAGTTATGCTCGCTGTCTATATGTTCTGCGGCGTATGTGCGGGAATTGCCGGCTTGATCTTGAGCTCGAACGTATCCAGCGCTGACGGCAACAATGCCGGCTTGTGGTACGAGCTGGACGCGATTCTTGCCGTCGTCATCGGCGGTACCTCGCTGAATGGGGGAAGATTTTACTTAACCGGCACGCTGATCGGCGCACTCATTATTCAAACACTGACTACTACGATATACATGATCGGAGTTCCGCCTGAAATTACGCTGGTCGTAAAAGCTTTTGTCGTGCTGGCGGTCTGCTTGATTCAATCCGAGGCCTTCCGCCAATCCATCGTTGCCCGCTGGAAGAGCCGCCATTATCCGGCCGAACGGGAGGTCAAGCGCCATGTTGCTTAATCGTAAATATATTCCGATCTATGTGACGATCTGTTTATTCGCTTTAATGTTTATCGCAGGTTCTTTCCGTTACGCAGGCTTTTTCTCCTTGCAGGTACTGCTAAATCTGCTCATCGATAACGCCTTCTTGTTGATAACGGCTGTGGGGATGACCTTCGTCATTGTCTCTGGCGGAATCGATCTATCGGTCGGTTCGGTGATTGCCTTAACAACCATGATTTCAGCTTCGCTGGTGCAGGCAGGCTGGTCGCCCTTCCTTGTTATCCCGCTCGTTCTCATCTTAGGCGCGCTATTCGGGTGGGGAATGGGAGCTATCATCTACTATTTCAAAATCCAACCTTTCATCGTCACGTTGGCCGGCATGTTCCTAGCGCGAGGGTTATGTTATGTAATCAGCATTAATACGATTACCATCGATAATCCGATATACACGAGCATAGCCCAGACTAAAATTCCGCTGCCTGGCGGCAACTTCATTTCGATTAGCGTCATCATTGCTTTGGTTGTTGTTGCAGTAGGCATGTATATGGCCCATTATACGCGCTTCGGACGCAATGCGTATGCCATTGGAGGGAGTGAGCAGTCGACGATTCTGATGGGATTGCCTGTTGCTAGAACGAAAATGGGTGTGTATGCGTTCAGTGGTTTCTGTTCAGCGCTAGCGGGTGTTGTATTCACGTTCTATATGCTTTCTGGCTATGGCTTGCACGCCATGGGAATGGAGCTGGATACCATCGCTGCTGTTGTGATCGGCGGTACGCTTCTGACGGGCGGAGTTGGTTATATGGCTGGCACTTTCTTTGGGGTTCTGATCCAAGGCGTGATTCAAACCATCGTAAGTTTCGAGGGAACACTTAGCTCGTGGTGGACGAAAATTGCGATCGGCATGCTCCTTTGTTTATTCATTTTACTTCAGAAGGCATTAAGTGAACGGAACTGGTTTACCAGAAAAAGCATGTAATCGGTTTAACCCGAAGGCTTTGAAGGGCAATAAACAATTGTCTAGCAAAGTCTTTTTGCCTGCATATTGTACCTTTATTGAAAGCGTTTTATAATACAAACTAAGGAATTGGAAGGAAATTTTTGTTAAAAGGGGACGCCGATGCTGGGAAGATCATTCCGCTCATTAATGAAAAGTAAATTGTTGATTATCCTGTTTTTGGGCATGATTTCAATTCTATATATGTTTGATTCTGTGCATAATTCCTCCACTGGATTACCATCTAGCGAGGAGAAAGCCGCCGCTAAAAACGTGGTAAATCACAATGATCAAGATCAAGGTCTCGTTCGTCCGATCGTATTGGGATTCTCGCAGTTGGGGTCGGAAAGTGCATGGCGGAATGCGAACACGATATCCATTCGAGAGGCGGCGGAGGAAGCAGGCATCGAGCTGCATTTTGAGGATGCGGATCAATCACAATCCAAGCAATTTGAAGCGATTCGGAATTTTATCAAACAAAAAGTAGATGTGATCGCGATCGCACCGGTGATCGAGTCAGGCTGGGAACCGATCTTGAAAGAGATCAAACAAGCTGGCATCCCGTTGATTATTCTGGACCGATTAGTGAATGTCAGTGATCCATCCTTATATGTTACATATATCGGCTCAGATTTTTACGAAGAGGGCCGCAAAGCCGGGAAATACGTGATTGATAAAATGAACAACCGAAAAGATACCGTCGGCATCGTTGAGCTTGTGGGAACGGAAGGGTCGACCCCCTCCATTGCCAGAGGGAAAGGATTTCGCGATGTCATCAAGGAACATGAGAACTTTAAGATTTTAAAAAGTGAATCGGCCGATTTTACGTTTGCGCAGGGGAAGCAAGTCATGAAGTCCATTCTTAATACGATGAGTCATGAAATAAATGTTCTGTATTCACATAATGACGATATGGCTTTAGGTGCCATTGAGGCGATCGAGGAGTTTGGACTTCGTCCCGGAAAGGATATTATCATTATTTCTGTAGACGGCACGAACAAAGCATTTGAGAAAATGGCTGAGGGCAAAATTAACAGTGTCGTGGAATGCAACCCTTTGCTAGGTCCTAACTTGATGCAAGCTGTCAACGAACTTATGCAAGGACGGAGCTTGCCGAAAAGAATTGTAACCCCCGAGAGCGTGTTTACGGAGACGATGGCTTTGGAAGAGGTTGGCAAAAGGAAATACTGACCTCATACATATATTGACTAATGGGTATGTAGTTGTATAATACATATATTAACAATGATTGCATGATACAATCATATCCAAAATAACCATTCGTAAACAGTGAAAAGGGGAGACGAAGTGACGAGCAGCTCATCCGGCAAATCGGCGTTCTGGTTCATTATTTTAGCTATCTTTTTCGGGAACTTTATGTCTATTCTCAGCTCGACCACAATCAACGTGGCATTCCCGATATTTATGAAAGACTTTGGCGCTGAGCTGGGCAAGGTTCAGTGGATGATTACCGGTTTTTTACTCGCAACGGGGGTTGTCGCTCCGATTGTGGGGTATTTCGGTGACCGATTCAGCTATAAACGGTTGTATATTTTCGCCTTGTCGGGGTTTACGCTGTTTTCCGCACTTTGCACGGTAGCCTGGAGCATTGATACACTCATCCTTTTTCGAATCCTGCAAGGTGTATTCAGCGGTTTAATTATTCCAACGACGCTAACGATGATTTATCAATTTATCGAAAAAGACAGACAACCGTTCGCGATGAGCTTATGGAGCTTATCCTCCATGCTGGCGCCGGCATTCGGACCGACCTTGGGAGGCTTGCTAACGGAATATTTCGGCTGGCAGTCGTTATTTCTGCTGAATTTGCCTCTCGGAATTGCAGCTGTCGTTGTGGCGTTTAAATGCCTGCCTTATCAGAGTATCAACACGTCGAAGACGTTTGATTTTCCTGGATTTATTACCGTGCTGCTCAGCAGCTCCTTTATTATTCTCTCGTTTACCGAAGGGAACGGCTGGGGATGGACCAATTGGAAAACGCTCATCTGTTTGCTTATCGGGATAGCAACGCTAATTTATTTTATCCGCAGGGAGCTGGGATTGGCTAATCCACTGCTTAATCTTAGCGTGTTTCGAACGAGCCGTTTTACGTACAGTTTGATCATTAACTGTATCATTACGGCTTCGCTATACTCGGGTACTCTATTGATTCCCGTATTTGTGCAGGACGTCCAGCATTCGACCCCGCTGGTTACTGCTCTCGTACTGCTGCCCGGTTCGCTCGTCATGGCGCTTTGTTCCCCTGTAGTTGGCAAGCTCTACAGCCGAACAGGGCCTTTTCCGCTCATCATGGGCGGTGTATTGCTGCTTATCGCTTCCAATTGGGAGTTGAGCCATATCAGTTTGCAAGCTTCGCACGTGTATGTCGCAGGCTGGATGACCCTTCGTTATGTCGGGATTTCGCTGGCCTTCATGCCGGTTATGAATGCGGGGATGTCGTCCATTTCAAAAGAGAGGTCGGGGCATGCCTCGTCTGTGACGAACTGGGTCAGGCAAGCAACAGGGGCGCTTTCAATTGGCGTGTTCAGCTCCTTGCTTGCTGCGAGGTCGCTCGTTCACCAGAAAGAGCTGAGTGGAGCTTCGTCGGTAAGCACCTCGTTCATCCGTGATCAGAGCATGACACTGGCGGTTCAGGACGTGTTCCTGATTGCCGTATTTATTTGTATCGTGGCAATTCCGCTTACTTTCGTTCTGAAAGAGAAGCGTAATAAGCCGCAGCAGGCGGTTCTTCAGGAGTAATCGATTTTACCTTGGTAATGATACTTTAATAAAAAGGACGCATGGGAAACCATTGCGTTCTTTTTCTATTTGAAAATCAAAGATAAAGCAAGTTTTTTCCAATATGTGTTAAAATGATGTTGCATGTAAAGTAGCAAGTGAAACTTTTGAAGGGATGGAGAATGATGATTGAATGCCCTTGGTGTAATCAGCTCGTTCATTTGAGAGATAATGTTTGCCCGAATTGTATGCAAGAAGTTCTTCCTGAGCATTTAGAAGACGAACCGCGTTCTATAGAAGAGAGTAAGAGCGTTGATCTTGAAGAGCTTAGTGTTGAGGATGCGATTGCGAATAAATATAAATGTGTCAAGTGTGGAACGCAGGAATGTTCTGTCAAAGAAATTGCGATGAACGGCACGGGTCTTAGCAAGATTTTGGATATCGAATATAATCACTTTTTATTTGTTTCTTGCTTGAACTGCGGCTTTGTAGAAGTTTATAACCCGGATGTATTAAAAGGACATAAGTCAGGTAAGTTAGGAACCATTATGGATATTTTATTCGGAGGTTAGTTTATGTTACTGAAATGTGAGCGAGGCGTCAGTGTCAAGAGGTTTTAATCCGTCTCATTTTGAGTTACGATAATTGTTGGGATATTTTTCACTAGAAGAAGTAAAGCTGCATCAGCAAATGGAGGGAAGTACACTGGAAAACTTTGCATGCTTATACATCGTACGCGGCGAACCTTATCGACCGGGCACCTGCGTGAATCTAAGTGAGGACGAAACACTGGTCGGCCGGGTATCTAATCAGTTAACTCCGGATTTAGCCTTTACGAACGCTTTTATTTCCCGTGAGCATTTCGTCATCCGTAAGGAGCAGGACAAGGCTGTGCTATATGATTTAGGGAGTCGCCACGGAACGGAGATCAACGGCGTACTGCTAACGCCACACACGCCATACACGCTGAAAAATTTCGATATTATAAAGCTCTCTAAGGGGATGACCGTCATCCACTTTTCTTATATGTTTGCCGATCAAACCTTAGAATTCGAACCGCTCAGCATCTCCAGTCATCTGGAAGTTCCTGAACTGCCGCTTACGATTCATTGGGAAAGAAGAGAATGTGTCGTGGAGGGCAAGCGAATCCTTATGTCCGAGAAAGAATATTTACTGATTCGCGTACTGCATGATCATGCCAACCGGCTCGTTCCGCTCGAGGAAATTAAATCCAAGGTATGGCCGGAAAGGTCAACGGGTGCAGAAGGCTTCTCTGATGTGACACTGGACGAACTGAATGCCCTGATCTATCGGGTGCGAAAAAAATACGGGAAAGCTACCTTCTTGATTAGCGCAGTACGCGGTAGCGGCTACATGCTCGAAACGGAACTGAAATCGTCATAAGGAAAGAAGGGACACTTCTTGAAATATATACAGGCTGAGTATTCTGGCCCACTTAACGGAAGCGTACATATCCCAGGAGCGAAGAACAGCTCCCTTGCTTTACTTGCTGCTGCTTGTCTGGCAGACAACATCGTCACATTAGAGGGCATTCCATTCATCGATGATGTCCGAATCATTGCGGAAATTGGCCGTGATATCGGATTGAAGCTCCAGCAGGATGGCGGACAAGTTATTATTGACCCGCGTTGGATTCACAGTTCTGTGATTGATCCAGGCAAAGCTTCGAGCTATCGGGCGTCTTATTATTTTGCAGGATCTCTATTATCCAAATTCGGCAAAGTCACGATCGGGTTGCCTGGTGGGGATGATTTCGTTTCACGGCCCATTGACCAACACATTAAGGTCTTCAAAGCGCTTGGGGCGCAAGTCCATCTTTTCAAAGATTATTACGTCGTCGAAGCTGCCGAACTGAAGGGGGCCGACATTTTTTTCGATACCATTACTTCCGGTGCTACGATTAATGCCATGTTAGCCGCTGTACGGGCCAAGGGACGGACAAATTTGCATAACGCAGCTATGGACCCTGAAGTTTGCGATACGGCAAATTTCCTGAATCGATTAGGTGCGCGCATCTATGGTGCGGGAACGGAACATATCCGAATAGAGGGTGTCTCCTATTTGGATGGGGGAACACACACGGTTATTCCAGACAGGCTGATTGCCGGGGCTTTTCTGATGGCAGCCGGACTCCAGGGGGGACAGGTTACGGTCATGGACGTCATTCCGGAGCATCTGGGCTCGTGTTTAGCCAAATTGCAGGAAATAGGGATACACGTGGAATGCGGCGATAATCATATTACGGCATATGGAACGAATTCGCTGAAAGCGACACGTATTCGCACGGGGATGTACCCGAGTTTCGCTACGGATTTACAGCAACCTATGACCGCGCTTCTACTGCAAGCCAAGGGTAAGAGCATAGTGACAGACCGTATCTATCCTAAACGGCTAGCTCATGTTGCTCAGCTACGACGGCTCGGCGCCGAGATCGAGTTGCGGCAGGAAAGTGCCTTTATTACAGGTGGACGTCCCCTGCAAGGCGGATGGGTGCATGCCACTGATGTGCGTGCAGGCACTTGTTTGCTGATGGCGGGGCTAGCGGCAGAGGGTTATACGTATATAACCGGCGTTGAGCATATCGAGCGCGGCTATGAAGATGTTATTGGCAGCTTCAGATCCATAGGGGCCAAACTTTCGATGCACGAGCTGAGCGTGCAAGAGCACCTTGACCAGATTCGTGAATCTCAATGAAATAGATACAAACAGCAATTCACAAACATCGCCATCGAAACTGGCGGTGTTTTTTTATTTGAACTAATGGTTTGTATTATGTTGCAAATACAACAAAATTAATGTACTATTTTTACACCGCCTGTGAAAAATACATGATTAGTGGAGCTGTGAATATGAAAGAAATTTTACGTGAAGTTGGAATGATTGCTCGGGCGTTAGATTCTATTAGTAATATTGAGTTTAAAAAATATGATCTTACAAAAGGCCAATATTTGTATCTTGTCCGAATCTATGAAAATCCGGGAATTATTCAAGAAAAGTTAGCTGAAATGATAAAAGTTGACCGAACGACTGCTGCCCGTGCGATTCAAAAGCTGGAGATGAATGGATTTATTGAAAAGACGGATGATCAAAATAACCAAAAAATCAAAAAGCTTTTTCCTACAGAGAAAGGGAGAACGGTTTATCCATATATAAAAAGCGAGAACGATTATTCCAATAACGTCGCACTTGCCGGATTTTCCGATGGTGAAATAGAATCGATTTTTAACCTCCTGCAAAGAGTCAGAAAAAATGTTGAAAAAGACTGGGAGTTTGTAAAAAAAGGAAACAAGCGAATTTATTGATATGGAAAATTGGAGGATTACTATCATGACTATACATATAAAGCAGTGTACTCTCGAGGAACTAGGATTACTGCAAGAGATTAGCATTGAAACATTTACTGAGACTTTCAAGCATCAGAATTCACCTGAAAATATGAGAGCGTACCTCGAGAAAGCATTTCATTTGAACCAATTAGAAAAAGAATTGTCAAATATCTCTTCGGAGTTTTATATCATTTATTCAAATGAGGAAATGGCAGGCTATTTAAAGATTAACATCCATGATGCACAGACGGAATTAATGGGAAATGATGCTCTGGAAGTGGAAAGGATTTATATACGCAAAAATTTTCACAAACAAGGGCTTGGCAAATATTTATTAAATAAAGCCATTGAAATTGCGAAGCAACGGAATAAAAAGAAGATCTGGTTAGGGGTCTGGGAACACAATGAGAATGCAATAGCTTTTTATCAAAAAATGGATTTTGTAAAAACAGGAGCCCACTCCTTTTATATGGGTGATGATGAACAAATCGATTTGATCATGACCAAGGTACTTAGCTAAGATTGGAAAAATAAGCAACCTTTTCCGATTTCCATAGTCTAATGTCTTAGAATGATGGAGAAGATGGAGGCAAAGATCATGAGAAATCGCAAGGTTGCTGTGATGTTATTGGCTTGCTGCTTCGTAATTTGGGATGGCGGGTCGCTGGCGAAGGCCAGTTCTGTTGGCGATCGGGTTGGTGAGGTGGTATCCACCGATATCGCCGCTTATGTCAATGGGAAGCAGATACAATCCATGAATATCGCAGGTGAAACGGCAATAGCCGTAGAGGATTTGCGCGAGAGCGGCTTTGATGTTTCGTGGTCGCCGCGCGCGAGGACGCTGCGGATTGATCCTAAGGCGGTAGGGGAGAAGGCTGCAGCGGAAACGACGCCGAGGAGAGAATCCGCCACGATTCCAATCGGAACGCACCTGAAGGATGTGCTGTACACAGATATCCAAGCCTATTATGGCGATACGCCGCTTCGTTCTTTCAATATTGATGGGCGGACTGCCATCGTCCTGAACGATCTCGATGCCTTCGGTACCGTAACGTGGAACGAGGTGGAGCGCACAATCCGGTTCCAATCGAAGCCAATTGCGGAGGAGGGGACGCTGGAAGCCTGGCGGGAAGCGGGAGTAAATCTTGAACTCCATTCTGTGAAGGATGTCGACTTTTCCCTGGATTTCAGGGAAGAGGGACAGTTTTATGAGGATGAGCAGGTAGGGTTCGGAGAAAATGGCTTACCGTATATGAAGCTGAATTTTTTTGCTGATAAATTGGGGTTCGCGACGCATAAAGACCGGAAGAGCATTGAGCTAAGCGACGGACTCTATTCTTTTTCCATTCAACCGGGGAACAAACAGGCGATCACGTATTGGGGCGGGGAGACTGTGCGTACGTCTGAGTTGATTTTCCCTCCGCGTATGAAGGATGGAGACATTTATTTGTATAGCATAGATTTGGAACGTTTGTTCGGATATATCGGTGAATGGAATCAAGATACCCGGAATCTTGTGATTCGTTATACGAGCTACGATGTGAAGGATTACGGCCTCCCGACACAAGAGCCCAGCGACCAGTTGGCCGTCAAGGCAGTTGTGACGGATCCGCCGCGGGACTTCCCGTTAAACGGAGGGATGGCTCTGAAGCTGGATAACGACAATATCTTCGGCAATCTCAATACGGCATTGCTGAAGACAGTTACTGCTGGTGAAAGAGTCTCCTGGATGGAGGCACCGATTCGACTACATCTAGGAGATAATCGGATTACTACAGAGTTAGCTCAAGGTGATCGCATCTTATATTCGGCTTCCTACCCGGTAAAAACCAGCTATGAAACCATTCCCCTGAAGGTGGGTATCCCCGGTTTCAAGCTGGATCAGACCGAAGTGGGGTATATCAAAACGGATGCCTCGACGAATACGTTTACTGGAAAGGCAGACTCGAGCTTTGCGTTTGGAATTTCCAAGTTTGAAGAGGGTCAAGGCTTTGTTACCAGAGCATCATCACCGGTACAGGTGGAAGTGAAGGACGGCAAGTTCCAGATCCCGCTTACTTTAAGCAATGGCAACGGTTTGTATCAAGTGCAGTTATACCGTCCGGTAGCCACACCGCGGGGGCCGGGTTACAGCAACGAAGGGTATTTCTATGTCATGTTGTTGCAGCCTTAATGCATTAGCAAGTTTGAATAAGTTTGAATATGTTCAACATATCTTTTAGCTTCTTGAGAGAGGTAGCTATCGTTATCTTGAGCAGTGGCTTGATAGGTTACAAAAGCCGGGAGATAAGTTCCATTACATTTTGTAATCGTTCGTTGGATTGGTTTTAAAAACTCGCTGATTGTGAACCAATTGTCCCCACCTGCTCGATAACAGTTCTCCGTACCCCCTGTTGTTGTTGCGACAATAAATTCTTTACCCAGCAAATTATCACCGTCCGGTCCATAAGCCCAGCCATACGTGAATACATCATCGAACCATTTTTTTAAAAGGGGCGGACAACTGTACCAGTACAATGGAAATTGTAAAACAATTCGATCATAGGCTAAAAGTAATTGATGCTCCTTCTCAACGTCAAACTTCCAATTTGGATACTCCTGATATAAGTTTCGAACATGTATGTTCGGATGTTTACGAAGTTCAAGCATCAATGCTCGATTGGCACGGGATGTCTCTAAATTCGGGTGGGCTACGATCACCATAGTTTTCATTTCTTAATCCTCCTGGATCCAACAAGTTAGTTTTACTACACCTCCATTATTGAGTCGAATGAAATATTTGAAAAGTACGCTCTTTTTTCATACTAAGTCTGGAAAACCGTACAATTAGGATCTAGAGGACTAGGGAATAGTACGTTTAACCATACTAAGTACGAAAAAATATAGTACTTACGAAATTCAGGATACTTTGGTAAAGTCGGAGTAATAGCTTAGGATTTTGCGGTCAAAGGAGTTAAAATCATGGATGTAGATCAATCTTATCGAACACAGGGCATAGTGACCACTTTACAAATGATAGGTGGGAAATGGAAGCCTTTGATCCTGTTTATTTTGATGAAAGGAGGGACCAAACGGTTCGGTGAATTGAGACGTTTGCTCCCCGAAGTCACGCAAGGGATGCTTACGAACCAGCTCCGTGAATTGGAGAAAGATAAGCTCATCGTTCGGGAAGTGTTTCAGACGATTCCTCCAAAAGTCGAATATTCTCTTTCTGACCATGGAAGAACATTAAGCGCTATTCTGACCGATATGTGCGGGTGGGGGTTTCACCACATCGATTTTATAAACAAAACGAATGACGTCCAAGATACGAAAACGCACTGAATAATTCAAAACGAAAAGCCGCTTGCGGAAGCTAATTTCCCGTAAGCGGCTTTTTGCGCATTTCATTTAAGAAAATACCCTGCTCATCAAAACATCCAGCGCATGTTCGATCTCTTTCAATTCTTCTTTGGATATGTTTCCGATTTTCTGTACGAACTGAGCTTCAACTCGCTGAAAAATGTCGCCCATCATCGCACTTCCTTCTTGCGAGAGCCGGATCGATTGTTTGCGACGGTCTTCGGCATCGGTAACCTTCTCGCACAATTGTTTTTCACTTAGTTTTCTAAGCTCACGGCTCGTGTTAGGCATGGACATATGCATGCAGTCACTGATTTCACTGAGTGTAACGGGCTGGCTGACGGAAATGTATTCTAGAATCTTATATTGAACGGGAGTTAGCGACTCTGATCTCACATCTTTGGTCATCTCATGCGTTACTTGGTGGACTGCGGCCGTGAAGGACACGAATTTCTGAAATAGGACATTGTTCTCCACATGATCACCTCGTATAAAAAATAATAACAAAATAATTATCAATAAACAATTATCATTTGACAACAAAAAACGGAGTGTGCTACGATTTACTTATCAAAAGACAAGTAAAGGAGTGTTGTAATGAAAACGCTGATTATTTACACGCATCCCAATCATCGCAGTTTAAGTTATGCCTTTTTACAGAAAGTCGTCCAAGGAAGCAGTGAAAATCCGAAAATTAGTGAAGTGAGGGTCCTGGATCTATACGAGGTGGGATTTAATCCGGTCCTGGTCTTTAATGAACAGAAGCGTAGGAGGGATATGCACGCCGACCCTGATCTTGCTATCTACAGGGAGCAACTCAGCTGGGCGGACAAAATTGTGTTTGTCTATCCGATCTGGTGGGGGCGGCCTCCAGCCATGCTTATGGGCTATATCGACCAGATGTTTGCTTCCGGTTTTGCCTATAAGGATAAGGGAGGCATGTTGCCGGAAGGGCTTCTGAAAGGGAAGTCGGTGGTGTGTATTTCAAGTATGAAGGGACCGGTCTTATATCCATTATATTGGCTTAATAATGCGCACAAAGTTTTAATGAAAAAAGCACTTTTTAACTATGTAGGGATTAAAAAAGTAAAGTTTTTTGAATTTGGCAGCATGGAGAGTCCACGAGGCAAACAGCAGATGAAATTAGAGAAGGTTTATGATTATTTCAAAACCGTAGACCGTTAACCGTAGTGGCTGCCGCTGTTTCAATATTTGCGTTTTTTAATTAATTGCCGCAAAGAATCAAAGGCCAAACTTATTCCGATAAGGATTCCTGAGAGAGCGACTAAGAGAGCAAAATACTGAAAGACCGAATAATCTTGCATTTTTCTCCAATTCAAAGGTCCTTTTAAATCTTCAATGACCTGATTCATTCCGTATATGCCACTAATCACCGTATAGATTGTCAAAATGCGCAGCAAATAACTGGCACGTTTATTCGTATAATTGGATTGATATTCAAACAGATCGGTTAGCGTCCGTTTAACTTCAACAAACAGCTCATCGTTCCCATAGAACTTGCGCAGCTGAAGGAAGATTTCTTTTCCTTGGGATTGGGAAACAACTTCAATAAAATAATATTTGGCGGAAAAATCAGTAATGGAACGAATCAGTTCTTCAATTTTTCCCTGGTTCTGCTCCAAACGGACTTGTGAGTATTGGTTGGAAATTTTGAGAAGTACGATTTTGTGAAACAAATTAAGCAGCAGTCCATAATAATACTCACCGTACATTTTATTGGCTATTTTGACCGCGACAGCATGAGATTGTTTTGTGATACAAGAAAAAGCATTGTCATCCGTGATAAAGTAAGTATCCGGACCCCACCTGTCATAAGAGTGCAGCTCGCTATAGGATTTTATATAGTTCAAATTTGTTGCACCAATGAAAGGCTTGCCCTCTTTATCCAATCCGTCAATTCGTGCAGCTCGATAAATGTCCACTAAAGAAATTTCTGAGCCTTCATCCAGCGAGTAAAAACATGCCACATACATGCATTCATCCAGAAAAAAAGGCAGCTTCTCAAAGATGACTTCGTCCACTCGTCCTTGGTCTAAAAATGCCGAAGTATTTGGCCCTAGAATATGAAAAATAAACGATTCACTTTGTTTAAAAGTTTTCTCGTTATATTGAATGTAAGATTCGTCATCCTGTTTGTTCATATTTTGAAGTACTCTGAATCGCTTTGCGAATTCCAGTGCCAGCGAATAATTGATCTCCTCGCATTTCAGTTCTGTGCGAATCGTAATGAATCCGAGATCAAAGGGGCAAAGTATAACGTCAATAGAATGAATGGTAAAAGCTAAATTGTAATACGGCGAGTGAAGAGAACTCACAATATCCAGCTGTTTGGAATAACGTCTAAACCCCTGTTCATTATCCTCCTCATGAGGAAATAGGAAGCTGCTTGTGAAAGGCAGATAATAATGCTCCATTTCCCTGTGAGACACACGGTTTTCGGGTCCATAATACTTATCTTCTTGCATTGTCTCGTCAATAAAAAAAGGAATAAATTCATCTTTGAGCAATTGTTCCTTAAAACGATTTTGAGAATTTAGTTTGATGGAAAAAGGGAAGATAAATTGATGCAAAGCCACTTGCATGCTTTTATCAGTTATCGCTACACGGTTCTCCACTTCTAACCCCCCACATTTCAAATTATGATATGTAATATTCCCCGCTTAGGGTGAAAATACAAAATGTGGTCTGGAAAGAATTGAAGATTAAACATTGAAAGAGGGAATAGGATGAAGCTTTCAGGCAATGTGATACTTATTACAGGCGGAAGCGGTGGAATTGGATTAGCTTTCGCTGAGCGATTCGCCAAATTAGGCAATCAAGTGATTGTCTGCGGAAGACGTGAGGAGGCCCTTCAACAAGCAAAAGAACAGATCCCTGATCTTATTACTCGCGTATGTGATTTGGATAGCGAATCCGATCGTGTGGCCTTATTTGATTGGGTAACCTCAAACTACCCTGAAGTGAATGTGCTTGTGAACAATGCAGGAGTCCAGCAGCGTTTTAACGTTTTAAAAGTGGATGCAAGGAGCAATTGGGGCTATTTCAACAAAGAAATCACCAGTAATTTGGATGCGCCGATCCATCTAGCCTTACTATTTGCTCCGTTTTTTGCCTCAAAAGAAAAGGCAGCAATTATTAATGTTACTTCAGGACTTGCTTTTACCCCTTTCGCGATTGCTCCGATTTATTCGGCTACGAAAGCGGCGCTTCATTCATTTACGATGAGCTTGAGACAACAGTTGTCGGATACATCCATTGAAGTCATCGAGGTTGCACCTCCCGCGGTGAATACAAATTTAGGCGGCGCGGGGTTGCATACAACAGGGGAACCGCTGGATGCTTTTGCTGATGGCATTTTCGAAGGGCTGAAAGAGGGCAAGCAGGAAATTTCATACGGTAGCGCTGTCGCTCGTTTGCGCATGTCACGAGACGATATTGATAAGGCTACTGAAGCCCTTTGGAATGCTACAAGAGGTATGATTGAATAAGGAGTGCTTTACAAAGTGAATTACAAAACGGCAGCCGGATCCCGGCTGCCATTTTTTTTTGCAACAATTTTAATCCTTTTATCGTCTGATTATTTGTAGTGATTCAAACATATAAGAGAGAAGGCAACTTATGAAAATTTATCGCAAAAAAGCAGCTGTTTATCCAATGTTAATAGCGAGTATGCTGATGTTCACGGCATGCACATCAAATGAAAAACCAGCAGCGAGTGCCGCTGATCCAATAGCTAGCTCATCTCCAAGCCCAGTTGTAGAACCTTCATCAACACCTTCAACTGCACCTAGCGCAACACCGGCGGTTTCTTCCAAGCCGGCATCTACGCCAAGTGGTAACGTGAATGTAACGCCGGTTTCGTCAGAAACGACATCCGTTACTAAGCAAATAAAAGATATGCTAGAATTGGCGAAGTCAGGCAAGGTGGCCGGTATTGAGTTTGCTGCAGAAACGAAATTGATTGACGATGTGGAGAAAGCTTGGGGGAAAGCGGATCATACCGATGTTGTGGCGAGCAATATATATGCAACCTACGCTAAGAAAAATGCAGTTATTGGCTACAATAAAGGCGATCAAATTATCGATATTCGTTCCAGTGATCCAAAGCTGCAAACATTAACGTTGAAACAAATTGAACAAGCGCTAGGAAAGCCATCGGATACGAAAGTAAACGGGGATGACACGATTTATATTTATAAAGCATCGGATATGTTTCAATTAAAATTTATTATTCCTAAATCAAGCGGGAAAGTAGACCATATTTCCGTGTTTGATACCAAACATTCGGTCAATAACATGGCAGGTTAAACAAAAAACCAAAGGGGCGTGCTGCCCCTTTGGTTTTTATTTTATCTGAGACTCGACCCTCAAATGCAGCTTGGAATATGCTATTCCAAGAATCTAGAACCCTCGGGTAAAACAGCATCCTTATCAACGGCGACTAATCCTACCCCTCCGGGGATATAGGCAGCTACCGTATTATCATCAATATTTAAATAATAGCCAGGAACATAAGTACCATGTACATACGTTTGGATAAAGCCATTACTGTAAGTATAAGGTGGCGTATCTGTAGTCTCAGTAGCAGCACTAATGACACTTGGAACCATTAAACTCGAACTTGCAAGAAGCAGAATCAATTTTGTTTTGAATGAACTCATATTGTGCACTCTCCCAACGGTATGATTTATTTAAACGCTATAATTCATCTGTAAACCATTTGGGAACTATTTGAAACACCTGAAGAAGAATTTTTTGGAAATGATTTATTTATTACTTTTACCTATAAAGTTAATTCCAATTATATATTAGACCAATAAAACGTTTGGATATATGATGTATGAATTAGTGAAACAAAGCCATTCAGAAATAGTCGACCAAAGGAGGTCATTGTCATTAGCAGTTATGTAACTTTGTTTGGAACCGTAAGTGTACCGATTCTGTTAGCTTGCTTACTCGGTTATCTGTATCAGAAGTTCAAGTCGCCCGATACGAAGGTGCTGGCAGATTTAAGCCTGTTTGTGCTTTCACCATGTCTGATTGTAAGTGCCGTATCGAGCAGCGAGTTAAATAGCTCCTCTTTTGCTCATATCGCCATATTTACCGTTATTCAGACTGTTCTCTGTTGGGCGGCTTCCCTTGTTATTGGAAAATTATTTCGATTTAATGCGCCATCCTTACGGGCCATGGAACTGACGACGATCTTTGCCAATTCGAATAATTACGGGTTGCCCTTGCTGCTTCTTGCATTTGGAAATGCTGGCTTCGCCATTGGCGTCACGAATGTCATCCTACATATCGTCCTTGTGAATACTCTTGGTATGTACATTGCCTCACGAAGTTCCTTTAGTCCGCGGCAAGCCGGTGCCAAAATGCTGCAGAACCCACTCATTTATGCAGCTGTTGTAGGACTAGTCCTGTATATATTCAAAATTCCGCTGCCCAAAAGCTTGCATGCCGGTTTGGAGCTGATTGGCGGGGCTTACGCTGCCATCGTTTTGCTTATGCTAGGGATGCAGCTCAAAAAAACAAACTGGCGCGCGAGCATGCGACGCGAACTGTGGATTTCTATCCTCATGCGAATTGTGGGTGTGCCGCTTTTATCTTTGCTGACCATTAAATTGCTTGGACTTCATGGTCTTGAAGCTTCCGTTTTATTCGTACAATCCTCCATGCCTTCCGCTATTAATTCTGTCGTGCTTATGGAGAAATACGGGGGCGATAAGGAACTTGTTTCCGTCAATGTAGCGATGACGACGGCAGCCAGCTTTCTGTATCTGCCTGTGCTGATCTATTGGTCAGGCGGCTTCTGAGTGGAGCTTTTCTGCTTGCGATTTGTAATCCCGTTAGGTACAATGGAAACCATAAAAACAAAATTGGTTTCCATTGTGGACAGGAGGAATCGTGTGTATGAAGGATTCGATCCGGTTGCGCATCGTTCAGGAGGCAGCGGATCTGTTTAATGCCAATGGTTATCGCGGCGTAACGCTAAGCGAGCTGGCGACACGTCTTAGGATGAGCAAGAAGACGCTGTATTTGTATTTTAGCGGAAAAGAAGAGATTGCCGAAGCTGTGCTGGAAACTGTTTTGAAAGCGATTACACTTCTTGTGAAGGAGCAAATGCAGTCTTCAGACCATCCGCTAGATATTTTTGAACGTGTCTTTATGGGGATTAGGGGGGAGATCGCCAAGCTGCATCCGTTATTTTTAAACGATATCCAAACCTATATCCCCGATTTATGGGCGAAACTGGAGGCATTTCGCAGTGCTCAGCTCACATTCATCGAACAGCTGCTCAAGCGAGCCATGCAGGAGGGGCATATTCGAAACATTAATCCCAAACTGTTAACCGCGATCATGCTGGAAAGCATTGAACGCATGGCCCGCCCGGACGTGGCTGCCAAGTACGGAGTTACGATGGTAGAGATGGGCGAAACATTGTTCGGCCTGTTTATGCACGGTCTTCGCACGGACTCATGCTAAGGGAGGAGCGAGTACCCATGAACGATTATGTGCTTGATTTTAGCCAATTGGATAAAAACAGCCTTCCACTCGTAGGAGGCAAGGGCGCTAATTTAGGCGAAATGACGAAGGCGGGGTTTCCCGTCCCCGCAGGCTTTTGTGTCACGACGGAAGCTTTCTTGTCTTTTCTGAAGCAGAGTGAGGTTATGGACGAATTTTTCCAACGATTAAATGGCGTTGAGGCAGATCAGCTAGCGGAAATTACGGTGTTGGGGCAGTCCATTCGTGAGCATCTGGTAAGCATGGCGGTTCCTGATGACATTCGGACCTCTATTGTTCAGGCGTGGAAGCAGTCCGGAGCGGATCAAGCCTATGCAGTGCGATCGAGTGCCACGGCGGAAGATTTGCCGTCAGCTTCATTCGCCGGTCAGCAGGATACGTATCTGAATGTACGTGGGGAAGAAGCGCTGCTACATGCCGTTCGCAAGTGCTGGGCGTCATTATTCACCGATCGGGCGATATCGTACAGGACTCGCAACGGCTTCGATCATCGTGCTGTGCATCTATCCGTCGTCGTGCAACGCATGGTTTTCCCGGAGGTGTCCGGCATCATGTTCACCGCCGATCCGATAACGGGCAACCGAAACACGGTGTCAATTGACGCCAGCTTCGGCTTAGGGGAGGCGCTTGTGTCTGGGTTGGTCTCCGCTGACCTGTATCAGGTGTGGTCTGGCAAGCTGCTCACGAAGACGGTCTCCCGCAAGAAGCTCGCTATCTTCGCGTTGGCAGAGGGTGGCACAGTTACGAAGGAACTGCCGGAGGCAGAGCAAGTCATGCAAGCATTGGAGGATCCACAGATCCTGGAACTAGCTGACATCGGAGAGAAGATTAAGAGGTACTACGGCTCAGAGCAGGACATCGAATGGTGTTTTGCGCAAGGAAACTTTTACATCGTTCAGAGTCGACCGATCACCTCGTTGTATCCGCTGCCGGAGTTAAGCATTCCGCCAGGGGAAAGTCCGCATTTGCTCCTATCCTTCGGCCATCAGCAGATGATGACGGATGCAATGAAGCCAATGGGCATATCTGTGCTTCGAACGTTGTTTCCTTTCGGGAAAACAGGCATTCGGGAGATGAACGAGCATACGGCGTCGATTGGCGGAAGGGTCTATATTGATATTACAAAGGTGCTGACTCTGAAGCAGGCCCGTGTTCTTTTACCGAAGGTGTTGACCAACATCGACGAGATGATGGGCCTTGGTGTGGCGGAGATTGTGAAGCAGGAATCGTTCGTTCGACACCTGCCTTCAGCACCTGGCGTGAGAAAAGGCGTTATTGGCTTTATTCGTCCCGTGCTGCTGAAAGTGATGCGCAAGCTGCTCTATGCTCCTGTTTCCGATGCACATCCTGAGGTCAACGCGTACATCGAGGGATCGATTCATAAGGGAGAAAGTCAGCTTTCCGGAGTCTATGGTCCAGAACGAATTGTCCGAATTCAAGAGCATATTGGCTCGCTGCTACTGACCATTTTCCCACAGTTGCTCCCCTATCCGCTGGCTGGAATTATTTCGTCGCGGCTCTTGAATGCACTGTCAATAAAATGGTTGGGCGATACAGAGATCGTGCATGTGCTGAACCGAGGACTGTCAGGTAACATTACGAGTGAGATGGGACTCATGATCGGCGATTTAGCCGATGCGGCCAGACCCTACCCGCAAGTGATAGACTTGATCCTGCACGGCGATCCGCTTCAATTTAGGGATAATCTGCAGCAGGTAGAGGGAGGCAGTGTATTCGGGCAGCAATGGGATCGGTTCATGGAGCTCTACGGCATGAGGTGCCCAGGCGAAATCGACATTACACGCCCCCGGTGGCGTGAGGATCCAAGCACACTGCTGCCATCGATTGGCAGCCATATGCGGAGCATGGCACCTGGGGAGCATCGAGCCAAGTTCGCCGAAGGCAGGCTACAAGCGGAGGCCGCGGCAACCGACTTGTTAAAGCGGCTGCGTGCTCAACCGTTTGGCAGGTTGAAGGCGAAGCTCATGTCACGGCTTGTGCGCGTGTTCAGGGGATTGATGGGGCTGCGGGAGCATCCCAAATATTTAATGATGCAGCATTTCTACCTCGTGCGCAAAGGGCTGCTTGATGAAGGCAACTCGTTGGTCAAGAAGGGTGTGCTAAAGCGGGCGGATGATGTGTTTTATTTGTCTCTCGACGAGCTGCTGAAATTGGCCGAAGGCGAACGTCCATCCGGAGTTGCGGCGCTGCTCGAGCAGCGGACGGAAGAACTGAAGCGATTCCGCGGCATGACGCCACCAAGATTGATGACGAGCGAAGGAGAAATCGTTATAGGCCGGCGTAAATTGCAGGATGCTCCCGAGGGAGCCTTCGTCGGAACACCGGTATCCGCCGGTGTCATCGAGGGCATCGCCCGTGTGGTGCTGCGGCCTGAGGAGGCGAAGCTGAACAAGGGTGAGATTATGATCGCCCCATTTACGGACCCAGGCTGGACGCCTCTGTTCCATTCCGCCGTCGGGCTGGTTATGGAGGTCGGCGGTTTGATGACACATGGCGCCGTAGTAGCCAGGGAATATGGGCTGCCGGCGGTTGTTGGCATCGATGGAGCGACGACCCTCATTCGCGACGGAGACCGAATTCGGTTGGACGGAACTCGCGGCTATGTACTTGTGTTGGAGCGAAACGATTTCATGAAACTTGACTGAGGAGGTTAATCAAATGGTTCCAAAACATATCGTATCAGCAGCAACCATTGTCATAAATGAACGCAACGAAATTCTATTGATAAAAGGACCGAGACGAGGATGGGAAATGCCGGGAGGCCAAGTTGAAGAGGGTGAATCCCTGAAGGATGCGGCAATAAGGGAAACAAAGGAAGAGAGCGGAATCGATATTGAGATAACCAAATTTTGCGGCGTTTTTCAAAATGTGAACGCTAGCATTTGTAATACGTTATTTTTAGGAAGACCAACCGGAGGAGAATTAACCACTACAGCCGAGTCTTTAGAAGTGGGATTTTTTCCAGTTGAAACAGCATTAGAGATGGTAACGTGGGGGAATTTCAGACAACGAATTGAGTATTGCTTGAATGAAGAACATCATCCATTTTATGTTGAATTCTCTATTCCACTTAAGGATTGTTAAACCCAATAGAAATGTGATCCGCAGCCAAGTGCTGGGGGTCTTTTTTTGCTAATAAAAAATGTCTTCTAATGATTATCCGATGTTATCTAATGATTATTGGCTGCTAAAAACACCTGTATTGTAAGCGTATACAAATGGCTTTCTGATGATTGTATCCGGTTACTCCATACGATGCTATGATCATTTTATTCAAACGCACCATGCAGAAAGGAAGGTCGTCTCTCATGAAGGCAACGACAGTGGACGCCGGCATCAAACGAGAATCTCTTTTAACCTCAACCGTGCTAAAAAAAAGACTGCTCAAAAATCGCTGGCTCTATTACATGCTTACTCCGGGTGTCCTGTATTTCCTTATCTTTAAATACGCGCCGATGTGGGGGGTGCTGATCGCATTTCAGGATTATTCGCCTTTTACCGGGTTCTGGGGGAGTGATTGGATCGGTTTCGAGCACTTTCGGACATTTTTCAGCGAGCCCGAGTTTGCGCTGTTATTCAAGAATACGTTTATTCTCGCAATCTACAACATCTTTTTCTTCTTCCCGCTACCTATCATTATTGCCCTTATGCTCAATGAGATTCGTAAGGAAGTGTTCAAACGAACCGTACAAAGTCTCATCTATATCCCACATTTCATTTCTTGGGTCGTCGTGGTCGGATTGGTCCATATTTTGTTTACAACAGAAGGCGGTATTCTTAACGAAATGATCGCATCGTTTGGTGGAGAGAAGTTGAACATGCTGTTGGACAAAAACTGGTTTAGGCCGTTTATCATTGGCGAAATGATATGGAAAGAAACCGGTTGGGGAACGATTCTGTTTCTTGCAGCACTTGCGGGCGTCGACACGCAGCTGTATGAAGCTGCAAAGATCGATGGTGCCGGAAGGTGGAAACAGATGATCCACGTAACGTTACCGGCCATCCGCAGCACGATTGTTGTACTGCTAATTTTAAGGCTTGGTTCATTTCTGGATGTTGGCTTCGAGCAAATATTCCTCATGTTAAACCCGATGAACCGCGAGGTTGGCGAAGTCTTCGAGACTTATGTGTACGAGCGAGGTATACAGCAAGGGGACTTCAGCTACTCAACAGCGGTGAACTTGTTCAAATCGGTCATCGGCATTGTATTGGTGGTTGGCGCCAACCACTTTGCCAAAAAAGCAGGCGAGGAAGGCATCTATTAGGAAGAAGGAGGAATCGATATGAAGGAATCGCTTGGCGGCAAATTGTTTGACTTCTTCAATTACACCTTTCTGGGCTTGTTTGGCTTAGTGACCATCCTGCCATTCATTTATGTGGTCGGTGGTGCGTTTACCTCGCCACAGGAATATATCAGCCGTAAGCTGGTCTTGTTTCCCCATACATTATCCCTGGAGGGATTCAAATACATCTTCTCAACACCGGTGCTGCTGACGAGCTTGAGCGTTACGATCTTTATTACGATTGCCGGCACGTTAATCAATTTGATTTTCACATGCCTGATGGCGTACCCGTTGTCTCGCAAAGATTTGGACGGACGCAAAGTCATTTTGCTCGGCGTCGTTTTCTCGATGCTGTTCAGCGGGGGCATGATTCCGACATTTCTTGTTGTGAAATCGCTGGGTATGATCGATTCCTTCTGGTCGCTGCTGCTTCCCGGAGCCATCAGTGCGTTCAATCTGATCGTAATCAAAAATTTCTTCCAGCAGATGCCGGACGGTCTTGAGGAAGCCGCCAAAATAGATGGCTGCAACGATCTACGCATTCTATGGCAAATCGTACTGCCGCTGTCATTGCCGGCTATCGCAACGTTCTCGCTGTTCTATGCGGTTAATCATTGGAATTCGTTTTTCTCAGCCATTCTGTATATTAACGATAACTACAAATGGCCGATCCAGGTATGGCTGCGGCAGATCGTCATTCTTTCATCCGGAGGACTCGGTGATTCTGCGACGTTCGACTCCAACTACATCGTACCGCCAGGACAAATAATCAAAATGGCTGTGATTGTCATCTCCACTGTTCCGATTCTCTGTGTATATCCATTTTTGCAAAAGCATTTTGCCAAAGGGGCATTAATCGGATCGGTCAAAGGCTAAATTCAAGGAGGGGCTCATGCTGAATGGACGAGTGTTGGAACGCTCACCACCTGATGGGGACTTGTTACCATAAACAGGAATTCCAATATGAACTAATGGAGGATGAATCATGCTAGAGAGCTTAATCCGGACTGCCTTTGTGGATGATTGCTTGAATATTATGAACGCTTCGGAGGATATTTGCGAAGCCTTTAAAGAAGTGAGTACGACGCACCGAACGTTTGCCCAATTCGGCAGCCTGACACGTTCGGATGATCGGATTGCAATCGAACTTCTGGCTCGCTTTAGGGACGATTGGGAGTCCCATCGCACCGTGAAGGAGGAGGTTGGCTTTCGCTCGGCGCCGCTTGTCCCCAAGACAGAGGCTGAGTCTTCCCTTGCTTTAGCGCTTGGATGGATCGCTCATCGTACAGCGAGGGCGCATTTGACTCCGGAATCAGCGGAGGCAGGGTTGTATCAGGACGCTGAGCTGTTCCGCAAGCGATATGTAGGCGGCACAGGCATCAGTCGTGAGGAGCTCACCGAGTTGTTCAGCGTCATGCAGCAGCGCTTTTTTATTGAGATGCACACATTCGTCCCGGATGTTGATGACATCGAGGGATGGTTTGATCGGCTGGATGAGATGATGCATGAATGGGAGGGGCACATGGCGCAGTTGGCTAGCGCGGTAGTCGCTTCCGATTCAGAGAAGGTACAGCGGAATGTCGATACATTGAGAATCTATGACGAAGAGGATGCGTTGATCCGGTTGGCTGAATCTATTCGCAGCGGTGTGCGGCCTTCTCAGGGCGAAATTGAAGCGGCGCTTTCCGCCGAACCACGGAGCAAGTATGCACGAGGTTTGAATCAGGCGATTAACAGCCTGCACCGTGCAAATGCATTTTTTACCGGTTCCAGCGATTTAAGGTCGTTCGACGAATTCCTGGCGGTTTAAAAATAAACCACAATAAGTTAAGGGGGATCTTTCATGGCTAATCTTATCAGGAAGTCCAGCATAATGGGGATTGTAGGGAGTTTGTTCGTTACTGCCGCTCTTACCGGCTGCAGCAGCACTCCTCCGAAGGCGTCAGAAACGAGCCAGCAGGGCACTGCTGAGAGCACGACACCAGCGAAAGAGGATAAGCCTTTTGTCATTACGATGATGAATCTGTCCGTCCTGTCAGAGCCGCCGAAAGAGAATGACCCCATTATTACAGCGGTCGAGAAGCTCACCAATACGGATCTGCAGATTCAGTGGGTGCCGAACGGTACGTACGAAGAGAAGGTTAACGCCACGATTGCTTCCGGGCAGCTGCCGATGGTCCTGCTAATCGGAACCCCGGTGCAATCCAATATCAAAAATGCCATGAGAGCCGGCCAGTTCTGGGAAATCGGACCTTACCTCAAAGACTACCCGAACTTGCAAAAGGCGTTAAATCCGGAAGTGCTTAAGAGCACAGCGGTTGGCGGAAAATACTATCAAATTAACCGGGCTCGTTCCCTGGTCGGGGACGGCATGATCTATCGCACGGATTGGCTGGATAAGCTTGGTATGAAACCTCCGACAAACCTAGATGAGATGTATGAAGTCATCAAGGCGTTTGCTACAAAGGATCCGGACGGCAATGGAAAAAATGATACGATCGGCCTCGCTGAAGAGAAGAGCATACGCGGATTCAAGCTCATCTTGGCAGCGACTGGTGGAGGTAACGTGTGGGAGATTAAAAACGACCAGGTTGTCCCCGCACATGAAAGCCAAGCTTTTGTAGATGCAATGAACTGGTACAAACGTCTCTACCAGGAGAAGTTGATCAATCAAGACTTCGCCATTGCCGAGCGAGTGCAGAACATTGATAACGGCAACAAAGGATTGTTCGGCTTCCGCCTCGGGGACAATGACTTTATCTCCCGTCACTCGGAGCTATTCAAGATCAATCCAAAGGCAGAAATGGATACCTCCAGTATTCTGAAAGGAGTAAATGGCACCAAGCTGCTGATGGACAGCGGACTTTCGGGCAGCTTCGTCATTCCGAAGCAGACGGTGAAAAGCGAAGCCGATTTGAAGCGGATTCTGCAATATTTTGATAAGTTGTCCACTCCGGAAGGACAGAACATTTTCGAATGGGGCGCGGAAGGCATTCATTATACCGTGAAAGACGGTAAAGCAGACCGGACGCCGGAACAATCGGCAAAGTATGCAGCAGAGGTCATTCAGCTGCAGCAAGCTATGCAGGTCTCAGACGGCTCGCTCGCGATGGAAGGAACGTACGATAAATATACAGGCAAATATAAAGCAGCCAAAAAAGAAGCAAGCGCCGTACCAGGTATATTTGTAACAAACCCGGCAGCAGCTTATAATTCGCCGACATTCGATTCGAAGCGTACGCAGCTTGATAAAATTATTAACGATGCCCGTGTTAAGTACATTATGGGGGAGATCGACATAGCTGGCTGGAAGGCTGCGCTTGATAATTGGCGTAAGTCCGGAGGCGATAAAGTGCTGGAAGAGTTGAACAAGGATTATCAAGCTGACCCTAACAAAGGGAAATAAACCAATATACGGAGGATGAGCGATGTCGGAGAATGTAACCCATACCGCAGTCGTGGAAGATTGCTTTAACCTTATGCTCGCATCGGAACGTATTTGCAGCGCTTTTAAGGAGGCTGGCAAGGATCATATCCGATTTATCCAATTCGGCAGCGTAACGCGTTCAGGTGATAAATTTACAGTCAACCTGTTGGATAAATACCGAACGATCTGGCCTGCTCGCAATGAAAATGACCGGCTCGGATATAAGCTCGCGTTTGTACTGGGTTGGCTGTGCCATCGCGCAGCTGATCGGCAAATGAAGGTCGTTTTTCGCGAAGCGGAGCCAGAGTCACGCGAATTCCCGACCGATTGCAGCATCTATCATGATGCATTTATTTTTCGCAAATTGTACGACGGCAATGGGAATACGCCATTCCCTTATCGGACAGCTCATTTCGAAAAGCAGCTGGAGAGCTTGTCCGCAGCGGGTGTGATCGATATAGGCGGAGTTACGGATGCCTACCGCTCGATCTGGCAGCAGTCCCTGTTGGGACTCCAGACGTTCATTTCGCAGACGAAGGATCGGGACGGGTGGTTAAGCAAGCTGCACGCCAAACATCAGGAGCAAGTCATCCATCTGGACCGCTATGCCGAAGCGGTTGTCACGCCGGTATCCACCAAGACTCAACGTTTTATTACGGATACGAACTTTTACAGCAATGAAGATGCCATCTTGCGGTTGTGCGAGGAGCTGCGCAAAGGTGCGGTACCGTCTCAGAAGGAGATCGATGAAGCCTTCGAGGCGGAGCCGACGAGCCACTATGGCCATGCCGTTCGAATGGGGTTTGGTTATCTCATGAGCGCCAGCAGCTATTTTACTGGAGCAATAGATGAAGAGACGCTGAAGGACCAACTCGATGTTGGCAAAAAAGGCAGAGACGGTCTGGCGGTTTAACTTCTCCCTGAAATTATGCTGCACCGGCTCGGCCCATAAGGCGGTCCGGTGTAGTATAATGATGGCGTGCAACAAGAGAAGAAGGCTGAGGGGGCGGATTATGTTCAGAATCAACCGGTACCTTACAAAGATGATTGTGTTCTCGATAGGCGTGAGCACACTGCCTATCATCCTGCTCGGACTATTCTTTTATGTGAAAACGTCTAGTACGATTCAACAGAAAGTCAACGACGGTAATGTGCTGGTGCTAGAGCAGACGCGTCTGCGAATCGAGCAGGTGCTTGGTGCGCTGGATTTGCAAATCGAACGACTTTCGGAGAGCTCCTTTGTGACTGAGGCACTGGAAACTGGCATTACTCCGTCCCAATTTACCCTTGTCCAAAATTTGTTAAGATCGATGTCCCAAGTGCAAACTTTCGATGTTGGTGTCAGGGACGTTCATCTGGTTGATGTTAGCCGGGGATGGATTTTAAATTCGGAAGGCTATAATCCGCTGTCTCCCGAGAAGGCATCTATTATCGACCATTATTTGCACATCGACCGAAACAAGTTTTGGAACGTGGAAAAAACAAGCTTGCTTCGCAGTCGAAATGCGGATAATACCCTGACATTCAGTCTGGTCAAAAAGGTTCCCGCTTTTATCGAAAAACCGCTTGGGATGCTGATCGTCGAAATCAACGGCGGGCAGCTTCGCCATTTCCTGGCCAACAATAATACGCTCGGTGAAGTGATGATCCTGGATGAAGATTACGCTGTACTGACGACTCAAAGTGAAAATAGTAAGGTCGATACGGCAACTTTACAGACGATTGTCGGGAAACTGCGTGGAAATCAGGAAAAGTCCGGCCTGTTTGAGTCGTTGGTCGGAGGCGCCCAGGTCGGTGTGGCGTTTCAACGATCTTCATTTAACGGTTGGATCTATATTTCCTTGATTCCAATTGAACAGATCAAGTTCGAGTCGCGAAGGACAGGATGGATTATCTTAGCTACTTGCTTCACGATGCTGCTGCTTGCCGTGTTGATCTCATTGGCTGGCTCACAGCGGATGTATGCGCCCATACATAGGCTTTATCTATCGTTGTTTTCACAGCAGGATCCGGAACGTAAACGCGTAGATGAATTTCGTATCATCAATGAAAGGTTCATGAAAATGCGCAGTGATCAAGTGCAAATGGCCGATCAACTCAGAAGCCATACGCGCCAGCTTGAGGAATATTATGTGTTAAAGCTCGTTCGCGGAGATTTCAAACCGTCCGAAATTCAAGAAAAGCTTGGCGGCATGAACGTAGCCGGTCGGCGCATGGCGGTGCTAACGATTCAGATGGATACGCTGAAAGGTACACGTTACGAGGAGCGGGACAGTGAGCTGCTGTTATTTGCAATCAACAACATGGTCAGCGATCTCATCCCGTCTGCTCAGCGGTTGCTGCCGATTGTGCTGCAGTCGTCGCAAGTAACGCTTGTTTTTGAGGAACCGGGCTCGACTGAGGATTTCCGAACTTATATCTATTCGCTAGCTAAACATGTACAGGATACCCTCGAGCAATATTTAAAGCTGCGGATTAGTATTGGAATCAGCAGGTCTTATGACGGGTTGAGGTATGCCAACCAAGCCTATAAGGAAGCGATAGATGCGTTGAAATACCGGGTGATGTATGGACAAAAGACGATCCTGCACATCGATGACGTCCAACCGGCCCATCATGTGACGACAATATATCCGAAGGATCTGGAGCGGCAAATTCGCGATTCGGTCAAAATGGCGGATCGGGACAAGTCACAGGAACTGTTAAACGAGTTTTTCGAGGAAATTTCCCGTCAGTATCATAACTATAATGATTATCAAATTGCCGTCACGAGGTTATTCGTCAACTTGATCTGGTTGCAGCAGGAGAGTGGAGGTGCGACGATCGATCTTCCCGAAGGGGAGCCTCCGCTTCTTGAGCAATTGAATGCGCTATCATCCGTGGATGAAGTGCGGCATTGGTTCAGAAACAAGTTGATCGAGCCGATGATTCTCGTCTATGACGAGCAGAGACGGACGAAGCATAAATCGATCTCCGAAGAGGTCACTCAGCTGATTCATAGCAACTTCGACAGTGAAATCAGCTTGGAGTCGTGTTCCACCCTGCTTAACTATCATCCGAGCTACATCAGCAAGGTTCTGCGACAGGAGCTTGGGATCAGCTTCAGCGACTATCTGCTGCAATATCGTCTGTTGAAGGCAAAAGAAATGCTGGAAGAGACTGACATGAAAGTATCGGAAATTGCCCTGAAGCTTCAATATAATAATTCTCAGAACTTCATCCGATCCTTCCGCAAGTTGGTTGGGATCACCCCGGGGGCTTACCGGGAGGAACGGCTTACTAACATGCAATATCGAACATTCAAGCAATAAACAGCGAAGGGGATTAAGCTATGAAACGGTTTGAAATTGCGGTTATTCCGGGAGATGGTATCGGTAAGGAGGTTGTTCCCGCGGCTCTGGAGGTACTAAATGCGGTTGCAGAGGTTCATGGCGGAATCTCGTTTCAGTTTGAGTCCTTCCCATGGAGCTGCGATTATTATGAACAGCATGGCAAAATGATGCCTGACGATGGATTGCAAACGCTTCAAAACTTCGAAGCTGTGTTTCTCGGAGCTGTTGGGGACCCAACGCGAGTGCCTGATCATATCTCTTTATGGGGCTTGCTCATTAAAATCCGCAGAGAATTTCAGCAGGTGATTAACATCCGTCCAGCCAAATATTTCCTCGGTCTTTCTTCACCGTTGCTTCATCCAAAAGAATTTGATCTTCTTGTCGTAAGGGAAAACAGTGAAGGAGAATACAGTGAAATCGGTGGTCGCATCCACAAAGGCGATGATGAAATTGCCATCCAGAACGCTGTGTTTACACGCAAGGGCACGGAGCGGGCGATGAGGTATGCGTTCGAACTTGCCCGTAAACGTCGAGGACATGTAACCAGCGCCACCAAGTCTAACGGTATCGTCTACTCGATGCCGTTCTGGGACGAAGTGTTTAAGGATGTGCGCAAAGATTATCCCGACATTCAGACAACTTCAACGCATATTGATGCGTTGGCAGCTTTTTTTGTTACAAAGCCGCAGGTGTTTGACGTTGTCGTGGCGAGTAATCTTTTCGGTGACATTTTAACCGATATTGGAGCTGCCATTATGGGGAGCATCGGCATTGCCCCGGCCGCCAACATTAATCTGAACGGTAAATATCCGTCGATGTTCGAACCGGTTCATGGTTCTGCACCGGACATTTACGGACTAGGCATTGCCAATCCGATCGGTCAGATCTGGACAGCCAAAATGATGCTGGACCATTTCGGCTATCAGGAGCTTGGGCAGCATCTGCTGGATGTTGTCGAGAACGTAACGGATGCCGGGATTAAAACGAAGGATATCGGCGGTACGGCTACTACGCGAGAAGTGACATCGGAGATTATTCGCCGATTAAAAAAGTGACGAAGATTAATAGTAATTTTTGAAACGCATTTTCAAAATCAATTCAGGAGGTAATCTCTTATGGGCAAACCCTATCGTAATTTATCTTATTTGTATCTCGACAGTGCGGAGCGACAGGTTGGCAGCCGTGTTTCCACTGCGGAACTGGAAGAAGCGGCAAATTCCAAGGTATTGAATGTGGATGAGATTACAAGTCCTGTGATCATCGAATCCTTGGAGCTGCTGTTTAACAATGGGCTGTATTTTCTGCGTACACGTTCCAAGGACGGTTCCGAGGGGGTAGCGGTAGCCAGTGAGCGGGCTGCATATTTGTATCCGCTGCTGAAGCAGCTGATCATCCCGTATTTTATCGGCAAGGATGCGCGCGACTTAGAGAAGTTGCTAGACGGCGTCTACGTTTATGAGAGCAATTACAAGCTATCGGGTCTTGCGTTATGGTGCTGTATCTCCTGGGTGGAGGCGAGTCTGCTTGATATGTTGGGACGCATTGCCAACAAGCCGATCGGAGATTTGCTGGGCGGCGTTATTCGCTCAGAAGTGCCGATTTATGTGGCTAGCGGTAACCGAGGCACAACACCGGAAGAAGAGATCGAGGTGCTGCAGCGACGGATGGCTGAAACAGGGGCGAAGGCGGTCAAATTTAAGGTTGGCGGCCGTATGAGCAAAAATGCCGACTCCCTCGCAGGCCGCTCGGAGGGACTAATCTATATGGCGCGCCGTGAATTTGGCGATGACATCGCCATCCATGCCGACGGCAATGGCTCATACGATCCTCCGGTCGCGATTGAATACGGCAAGATGCTCGAAGAGATCGATGCCTTCTTCTATGAAGAACCGTGTCCGTTCGAGCATCTGGAGGACACGAAGGAAGTCGCCGACAATCTGGCGATTCCGCTAGCTTTTGGCGAGCAGGAGACGAGCATGCGTCGCTTCCGCTGGATCATCGACAACGATGCCGCTCAGGTTATCCAGCCGGATTTGCAGTACAACGGCGGCTTTATCCGCAATACGCGTATCGCTCGAATGGCAGCGCTGAAAGGCATTCCGGTTACCCCGCATATTTCCGGAGGGTTCGGTTATGTGTACGTGCTGCACTATGCGTCATACATCCCGAACATTGGGAAGTTCCAGGAAGACAAATCAGGCGTTAAGACGACCGGATTTCTGTTCTCTCCGCCGAAGGAGTCCAAAAACGGTGTCATCTATGCGCCGAAAGGCCCCGGGCTCGGTATGGACGTGGCGACGGTGAATGCCTTGCTGCGCAGAGCTTTACAGATTTGATTGAGTCGCTGGTTACCCATACTGGCAGCGTCTATAAGTGAAAAAAAGGCCATCCGGGATTTATCGGGTGGCCTTTTTTTGTGATGTGACATGTAAGAGGAAGGGACATTTGTAGTGCAATCAAAATAGTACCTAGACAGACATAGTAATATGATTTATTATACAGTCATGGAGGTGATTGTATGAGCGAGAACAAGATCACATCCGACCTGTTACGCGGACATACGGATACGATGATTTTACGGCTCTTGTCCGAAGCTGATCGTTACGGTTACGAGATTGTCAAGCTGATCGCCGAGCGTTCGAGCGGCGAGTATGAACTGAAGGAAGCTACGATGTATTCCAGCTTCCGGCGGCTAGAAGCAGATGGTGACATCGAGTGGTATTGGGGCGATGAGTCACAGGGCGGACGGCGTAAATATTTTAGGATAACGGAAAAGGGCAAGAACACTTATGATCGCAACAAAAGCAACTGGGAGTATGCCAAACGCGTGTTAGAAAACTTAGTATGAGGAGAGATTTGATATGATGAATCCCAAATTGACGGATTATCTGAACAGCGTTTTTACGCCATACGATGGTGTAAAAAGCGTCTCCGAATTAAAAGACGACCTGCATACCGATTTGCAAGAACGATACCGTGAACTCAAAGCGGATGGCAAGGACGATGAAACAGCGTTTACGATGACCATTGAAAGTATCGGCGACATCGAGCAAACGATTCTGGAGGTCGCCAACCTCTCCCGTTCGCTGGAACGGCAAGTGCTGACAAACTTTAATGGAAGCAACTTGGCGGAAAGCGATTTTGCAGGCGTTAAGGCGCATAAAGGACAGTTTAAAGGCAGCTCACTGCACGGTTCCGACTTTTCCGGCGCCGATTTAACGGGCAGTTCGTTTAAGGCCAGTGATGTGCGCGAAGCCAATTTTGACGGCGCGAATTTAACGGATTGCAGTTTGGACGCGCTGGACCTGTCAAATGCAAGCTTTGATAAGACGATTCTTGAACGAACCAATTTTAGCAAGTCAGGGCTTGACGGTGCCAAGTTCACAGGCGTGAGACTAATCGATGTGACGTTATCGATGACCGATCTTCGAAAGACGATTTTTGAAGGCTGTCGATTTGAGGGAGTTGATTTCAAATATACCGATCTCACCCGGCAGCGTTTTGACGGTCAGACGTTTATCGGGGTTAAGTTTGACAAAGCAGCTTTAACCGAAGTTTCATTCAGGGGCGCTACATTTAACAATGTTTCATTCCAGCCCGGGTTTAGTCTCACGAATAAATACTATCGGATGATCAAAACCGTTATTTTCGACGGCGCAACGATGGATAAACTGACGTATGCGGCGCTTAAAGGTATGGGAGCGGATGTATCCAAGGTTACTATTCGATAAGGAGGGAACCAAATGAACAGGATCATAACGGGACAAAGTAACAGCGGCTTCTCCAAGGCAGGACTAATTAGATTGCACGATGTACTGGCACGGCATGTTGACTCCGGGAAGATTCCAGGGATTGTCGCTCTCGTCAGCCGGAATGGTGAGACACACGTCGAAGCACTCGGTACGATGCGCCATGACGGTGGAGCACCGATGAACCGGGACACGATATTCCGGATGGCATCCACTTCCAAGCCGGTTGCAGTCGCACCGGTGATGATCCTGCTTGACGAGTGCAGGCTGCGGCTGGATGATCCGGTAGATGCCTGGCTGCCTGAACTCGCCAACCGACAGGTACTGAAACGAGTCGACGGCCCGCTGGACGATACGGTGCCGGCGAGACGGCCGATCACGGTAAGGGATCTGTTGACCTCCACATTCGGGCTCGGCATGGATATTACGCTGCTGGGCACACCGATTCTGAGTGCGATCTTCGAGCAGGGGCTTACGCCCGATCTGCCGACGCCGATGCCCGAACCGGATGAGTGGATGCGCCGTCTCGGCGCACTTCCGTTGATGTATCAGCCAGGAGAGCGCTGGCAGTACCACATCAGCAACGATCTGCTCGGCGTGCTCGTCGCCAGGGTCACGGGGCAATCGTTTGAGTCATTCCTGCGCGAACGCATTTTTGATCCGCTTGGCATGAAAGATACCGGCTTCCACGTGCCTGCCGATAAAATCGATCGGATGCCGCCCCTCTACGCGCCCAATCCGCAAACTGGCAAGTTCAATGTGTGGGACGAAGCCAAAGGCGGACGCTACAGCCAGAATCCAGCGTTCCAGGGTGGCGGAGGCGGATTGACCTCAACCGTCGACGATTTTCACGCCTACTTCCGGATGCTGCTGAATCAAGGGAAACACGGGACCGAACGGATTCTATCCCGGCCTGCCGTCCAGTTGATGACCACCAACCGGCTCACACCTGAGCAACAAGCCGTCCGTAACGCCATGGCGACCAACAATGTCCATTTGTCATTCGGGCAAGGGCAGCATGGCGGCTGGGGGTTTGGGATGGCGGTACGCACTTATCGTGGCGACTACGCGCCCATCGGCCAATTTGGCTGGGACGGCGGAAGCGGTACCTCGACTTACGCTGATCCAGTCAACCAACTCACCGGAATCCTGCTCACTCAGGTGGGCATGTCAACTCCGGATTCAGCGAGGGTTATCCATGATTTCTGGACCACGGTATATCAGGCCATTGAGGATTGATAGTTTAAATTCATTGAACAATATGAGGTGTGAAGTATAATGAAACTTTATGATTTAAGTGTTCCTATCAGTCCCCAAATTCGTGAACCACTTCCAGCTAAAATTGAATACTCCACCCATGAAGAGGGAGCAATCCAAGCAGCTGCGGCGCTCGGGCTCTCACCTGAGAATTTTCCAGAAAAGAAGGCATGGGCTACAGAGACAGTAACATTAAATACGCATTCGGGGACGCATGTGGACGCGCCATGGCATTACTGGCCTACATCGGAAGGTAAACCCTCCAGAACAATTGACGAGCTTCCGTTGGAGTGGTTTTACTCAGATGGCGTGCTGCTTGATTTCAGCAGTAAGCCGCCGGGTTATGAAATCACGAAAGATGATCTCATCACAGAGTTGAAGCGGATTAACTATACTTTAAAACCATTCGATATTGTACTCATTCGCAGTGATGCAGATAAACGATTGTACCACGAGCATTATGCGTTCCTGCATGCTGGTGTTTCAGCTGAAGCGACACTTTGGCTGCTCGAATGCGGAATTAAGGTTGTTGGGACGGATGGCTGGGGCTGGGATATTCCATTGAACCTGCAAGCCGAGGATTACCGAAATCAACCAAGAGACGGTGTCCTGTGGGCAGCCCACTATTTAGGTAAGGATCGGGAGTATTGCCAGATCGAAAAACTTGCAAACCTGGATCAACTGCCGAAGCCTTATGGTTTCAAAGTGTCCTGCTTTCCAGTGAAGATCGAGCGAGCAAGTGCCGGATGGGCAAGGCCAGTTGCAATTTTTGAATAAAATACCATGCCGCGTGTAAAGCACCGTGCGTTCTAGTTAGGCCCTCAGCTACTGCTGTGGGTCTATTATTTTTTGAAAGATAGGCAAGAAATTCAGGAAATTCCACTAGTCGCCACCTGCAAGTGATGGATGCGTCCTTTGCTGCTAGAAAATAGAATGTATTATTTAGTAGTTTTTGGAGGTGGCTTATGTCGCATAAAGATAAAGAAAAAAATAAATGCCGCCCCTGTCCTCCAGGGCCAGCAGGACCTCGAGGGCCTCGTGGAATTCCGGGACCTCGTGGACCACAAGGCCCCCCTGGACCGGCGTTTGCTCCCGGTTGTAATGCGCAATCTTTAGGTCCGTGTTCATTGGCCGAGGGTTCTTCCACGAAATCGATCGGGTTCGCTTCCCATGCCGAGGGATCCAAAACAGTTGCCTATGGCTTAGCCTCACACACGGAGGGTACGCAAACCAAAACAACGGTCGATGGGATAAATGCGCATGCGGAAGGTGAAGGGAATACAGCGAGTGGAAGAGCTTCCCATGTAGAAGGTGGAGGTGTGGATTCGATCGGCAGACCTTTCCCTAATCTGGCAAGCGGAAATTCTTCCCATGCAGAAGGTCTTGGCAATATAGCAAGTGGCTTGGCTGCACACGTGGAAGGGATAGTTGCCATAGCAAGCGGGGATGGTGCCCATGCCGAAGGTGCGGAGTCAACAGCAAGTGGTTTCGCTGGACATGCCGAAGGACAAATCGCTAGAGCCATTGGTGATGCGTCCCATGCAGAAGGTTTTAATACAACGGCAAGCGGACAAGCTTCACATTCCGAAGGGCGGTTAACAACGTCAAGTGGGCGGTCATCGCATGCCGAAGGTTTTACAACAACAGCAAGTGGAATTGCCTCACATGCGGAAGGTCAAGGTACAACGGCTGGCGGAGTGGCTTCTCATGCAGAAGGAGAAGGAGCTACGGCAAGCGGAGAAGCATCGCATGCGGAAGGAAGTTCTACGATAGCAAGCGGTGTTGCGTCACATGCGGAAGGGAATGGGACGCAAGCCAGTGGACCTGTCTCCCATGCCGAAGGTGCCGGTACGATAGCAAGTGGACTAAATTCTCATGCAGAGGGGATACTAACAACGTCCAGTGGTACGGCCTCTCATTCGGAAGGAATACAGACAAGCACTAATGGACATATAGGTGCCCATATTATGGGAACAACCGGTAAAGCAGACAGTGATTTCTCCTGGTTTTTAGCCAATGGATTTAATGATGATGGAACCGGAAACAATTTGGCGGCCAAAATTATTGGTTCAGGCTTAAATAATGGGAAAGGTTTTGCGGATGTCGGTTGGTTTGGAGGCGGTGCTGACTTCGCTGAGATGTTTGAAACCATGGATGGTCAGCCAATCGATGTCGGATACATGGTGACCTTGGATGGAGAAGGCGATCGAATACGAAAAGCGAAATCAAATGATCATTATTTGTTAGGCATAACGAGTGCAAATCCTTCTTTCTTGGCAAATAGCGGTGAATTGAGATGGAAGGACAAATTTATGACGGATGAATGGGGCAGGATTCTACTGCAAAATGTTCTCGTTCCTGCAGTGGTCGATAACAAAGGTAAAGTTATCATTCCCGAACGAATAGAAAGCCGGCCGCGGATTAATCCCCGATATAATGCTGCGCAAAGCTACAAAGCAAGGTCGCAGAGGCTGGAATGGGTTGCCGTAGGCCTATTAGGACAAATTCTTGTTCGAGACGACGGGACATGCCTTCCCAAGGGGTATTGCAAACCTAATGATGAAGGGATTGCTACCTCTTCATCCGCAGGATATCGAGTTATGAAGCGCACGGGACCAAATCAAATATTAGTAATGGTTCAACCAGTTCAATTGGGATGAAACGTAAAGTATTGCCTTTCAGATTCGGATCTAAAGATTCCTAAGCTGTGGACAAGGTGCTGCAGCTTTTTTGTACTTCCTAGGCGAGGAGATTCGTGTGGAAAGTAAAGCTGATGAACAGGTGATGAGATACTAATTTTCACACGTGCTTCATATGTATGAATTAGGACAAGAATAGGGATCGATTAGCAAAAAAAAGTTGATTTTTATTCCAATTAGCTTTATAACTGTATTTAGAACAATTATTATTTAAAATTAATTATTGTAGGGGTGATATCATGGATTTGACTTCCGGCAGCGAAGGCAAATGCCCGTTTCCGCACGGCAGCGCAACTAGTCACAAATCAAGCGGTACGACGAATAGAAATTGGTGGCCCAATCAGCTCAATTTGTACATACTTCATCAACATGATCAGAAATCAAACCCGATGGGTGCGGATTTTAATTACGCAGAAGAGTTTGCAAAGTTAGATTTCCAAGCGGTTAAGCAGGATCTTAAGAATCTAATGACAGACAGTCAAGATTGGTGGCCTGCTGACTATGGACATTATGGTCCATTTTTCATACGTATGGCTTGGCATGCTGCAGGTACTTACCGTACGGGTGATGGTCGCGGCGGTGCCGGAACCGGAAACCAGCGTTTTGCTCCTCTGAATAGCTGGCCAGACAATGGAAACCTCGATAAAGCCCGTCGATTGCTTTGGCCGATTAAGCAAAAGTATGGCAATAAGATCTCGTGGGCGGATTTATTCGTTTTAACAGGTAATGTCGCAATTGAATCTATGGGGGGCAAAACCTTTGGTTTCGGTGGCGGACGAGTAGACGTTTGGCATCCTGAAGAAGATATTTACTGGGGTGTTGAGACAGAATGGCTGGGGGACAAACGTTACACGGGCGATCGTGAGCTTGAGAATCCGCTTGCCGCTGTTCAGATGGGTCTGATCTATGTGAATCCTGAGGGACCGAACGGCAAACCGGATCCAGTTGCAAGTGCACGCGACATTCGTGAAACGTTCAAACGCATGGGAATGAATGATGAAGAAACCGTTGCACTCGTAGCGGGCGGTCATACATTCGGGAAGGCGCACGGTGCAGGAGATGCTGCCAAAGTGGGGGCAGAACCGGAAGGGGCTCCAGTTGAAGCTCTGGGCTTAGGTTGGATCAATACGCACGGCTCTGGTAGAGGTCGTGACACCATTACCAGCGGTATTGAAGGTGCTTGGACTGCGAATCCGACGCAGTGGGATAATGGCTTCTTCGATATGCTCTTTGGATATGAATGGCAGCTTACGAAAAGCCCGGCAGGCGCTTATCAGTGGGCTCCGATAAATCCTGATCAAGAGCACCTCGCACCGGATGCGGAAGATTCATCGATTCGCGTTCCGACGATCATGACGACAGCGGATTTAGCATTGCGCGAAGATCCGGCATATGAGAAGATTTCTCGCCGTTACCATGAGAATCCGGAAGAATTTGCAGATGCTTTTGCTCGCGCGTGGTTCAAACTCACTCACAGAGACATGGGTCCTCGTGTAAGATACCTAGGTCCGGAAGTTCCTGAAGAAGTACTGCTTTGGCAGGATCCTGTAGATGCAGTCAACATCGAATTAACGGATGCGGAAGTTCAAGATCTTAAAACAAAGATCCTAAACTCCGGTCTTACAATCAGCGAACTGGTAACAACGGCGTGGGCTTCGGCAAGCACTTTCCGGGGTACGGATATGCGCGGCGGTGCGAATGGCTCCCGTATTCGACTTGCTCCTCAGAAGGATTGGGAAGTAAATCAGCCTACACAACTTAGTAAAGTGCTTGCTATTTTGGAAACGATCCAGGTTGAACTTGAGAAGAAAGTAAGTTTGGCTGACTTGATTGTATTAGGTGGTAGCGCTGCCGTTGAAAAAGCTGCACGTGATGCAGGTTATGATGTAACGGTTCCTTTCACACCTGGCCGCGGCGATGCCACTCAAGAACAAACGGATGTAGAAAGCTTCGCCGTACTAGAGCCGGCGGCCGATGGTTTCCGCAACTATCAGAAGAAGAATTACAGTGTAAATGCTGCTGAACTCCTAATAGACAAGGCACATCTGCTTAACCTTACTGCGCCAGAAATGACTGCGCTTGTAGGCGGTATGCGTGTTCTTGGTACAAACTTCGATGGGACAAAACATGGCGTATTCACCGAGCAGGTAGGCAAACTGACGAACGACTTCTTCGTTAATTTGCTTGACATGAGAGTACAATGGAAGCCTGTTAGTGGAGGCATTTATGAAGGATCTGATCGTCAGACAGGTAAAGTCGTGCGTACGGCGACGATCGTAGATCTTGTATTCGGATCAAACTCTATTCTACGTGCCATTGCTGAAGTTTACGCTCAAGATGATAACAAAGAGAAGTTCGTACGTGAATTTATTGCAGCTTGGGTAAAAGTAATGAATGCAGATCGTTATGAGCTAGCTAATACTCAGTAATGAGTTAAAAGACTCAACCAAGTTTTCTACTAACTTGGTTGGGTCTTTTTCTATTTTAATTTACCGAGGAGCCGGGCTTCATATTTGCATTGACAACGGAACGGTCTGTTCGTATGATCCAAGTAGATTGTAAAAAAATGTGAATAGTGGGGAGTGGATCCGGATGTTGAACAGTTGTGCGGCTATTATCCAACAATACATGGAGAATTTGGACAAATATTCGATAGAGCAGTTGCGATATAAAAGTGAGGAAAACGTGTGGTCAATCGGGCAAATGTATATCCATGTAATTGAAGTGGCAAAAGAATATATCGGACATATTGAAACGTGCACGAAGGCAACAAGGGAAGAGCCTGAAGATAAGACAGGGGATGGATTGAAAGCGTTTGCGGAAAAAGAGTGGCCAAACATCCGTGTGAAACTTGACCAACCGCCGAATGAGACAAGAAATCCCGACACTAAAGATGAAATCGTAGCCGGACTAGAGCAAGTGCTAGTGATGTTGGCCAACTGGACAAGCCGCGTAGAGGAAGCGAATCCAGCATGCAAAGTTCGCCACGGCTGGTTTGGCTGGCTGAACGCACGTGATTGGTTTGAGATGGTTGGGATGCACAGCAGGCATCATCTGCGCCAAAAAGAAATACTGGACGAGAAACTGGCGGAGGCAGGGATAAGATAGCCCGAAATAATAATTTTTTTTCATTTGATGTAGAAATTGTGTGATCTGGCTCGTCATTATGGTGAAGACGGTAAGAAGCTATTCCAAGATGAACGTTGAGAGGAGCAGTAACTATGAATTACACACTGATCATGTATGAAACAACAGAGGATTTCGCCAAACGTACCGACCCGATACACAAGGAGGCTTATACAGCAAGCTGGGCTCATTATGTCACAGCTTTACGTGAATCCGGCATTGTTGTAAGCAGCGCAGGTCTCCAATCCCCTGAGACGGGGACTACACTAAGCCGTAACGGCGGCGAATTGCTTGTTCAGGATGGCCCGATCACGGAAACGAAGGAGCAAATCGGCGGTCTGATCATCATAGACGTGCCGGATATGGACCATGCATTGGAATGGGCGGCGCGTTGTCCCGGCAGCTCAGTTGAGGTTCGTCCCAACCTCAAACCGATTACAAAATGAGCGATAGGCAAGCTCATCAAATAATTGAACAGACGGCCAGAGAATCCTACGGCCGTCTGGTTGCATTCCTTGCTGTCCGTTGGCGTGACCTGGCGGCAGCGGAGGATGCACTTGCGGACGCATTTCTGTCCGCGTTGGTGAAATGGCCGGCGAGCGGAGTGCCGGACAAGCCTGAAGCATGGCTGCTTACGGCTGCGAGACGTCGGTTGATCGATGGCAGCCGACATGCCCGCGTGCAAGCCGGCGCCGAGCATGCTTTGCTATCCCTAGCAGAAGATGCTCGGCAGCGAGTCGAAAACGAGATGCCTTTCCCTGACGAACGTCTGAAGATGCTGTTTATTTGCGCGCATCCCGAAATCGATCCTGCTGTGCGCACGCCGCTTATGCTCCAGTTTGTGCTTGGCCTTGACGCGGCCCGCATTGCATCTGCTTTCATCGTTAAACCGGCAACGATGGGTCAGCGGCTCACTCGTGCTAAAGCAAAAATAAAGAGCGATGAGATCAAATTCGATTTGCCGGGTGAGGATGAATGGCCGGAGCGCCTTGGAGCCGTACTTGAAGCTGTCTATGCAGCTTATGGAAGCGGTTGGGAGGATATAGCCGGCGTTGATCCTCGTAGGAAGGGGCTTGCCGAAGAAGCGATATTTCTGGGAAGGCTGATTGTACGATTCATGCCAGGGGAACCCGAAGCACTGGGATTACTGGCTTTCATGCTGCACTGCGAAGCGCGCCGTTATGCGCGCCGCGATGAGGCAGGCGGTTATGTGCCTATATCCGATCAGGATCATTCTCGCTGGTCGTTCGGAATGATCGAGGAGGCTGAACATTGCCTCCGCACTGCCGCCAATGGTAGCCGCATCGGGCGATTCCAGCTTGAGGCGGCAATTCAATCCGTGCATGCTCAGCGAGCTTGGACGAACCGCACGGAATGGGGAGAGATTGCGCTGCTGTACGAGGGGCTGGTTAGCATTGCTCCAACGATTGGCGCAATCGTAGGTCGCGCAGCAGCGGTTGCTGAAGCGTTCGGCGCAGAAGCGGGAAAAGCGCTGTTGGATGCTATACCGGCAGAAGCGGTTAAGAGTTATCAGCCTTATTGGGCGCTGCGCGCTCATTTGTTCAAAAGGATGAAGAGATACGAGGAAGCCCGTGCCTTTTACGGCCGTGCTATCGGGCTGTGCATGGATCCATCCATTCGAGCATTTCTGGAGAAGCAATCCAATGAATGTTAATTGATTTTACGGTGGAAATGAAAGCAGGGAGTAGATTGCCGCAATGGCAGCTGCTCCCTGTTGTTTTTAATTTAACTGGCTTTTACGATACTGAATGGGCGTAAAGCCTGTAATCTTTTTAAAAATCCGACAAAAGTAAGGAAAATTAGGTATGCCAACCATTGAACCAATTTGTTCAATAGATTTTGATTCCGTTTTCAACAACCAACAAGCCTGTCGCACTCTACGTGCTATGACGTATTCAGTGATGCTTCCCCCTGTTTCGGTCCGAAATAACCGCGATACATGATTCTTGGAGAGATGGAGTTCCTTTGCTAATTCAATTAAGTCAAAAGGCTCTGTAAAATGCTCTTCGACCCAATTCATTATTTTTTCAGCATGGCTTTCCTGACGTGCGACGCCCCCAAATCCTCCAATGTGCAAGGAGCTAAGATAGTCTAAAATGTTGAGAATCAACATCGACGCTGTCTCGTGGTCTTCATCTTTTTCGTTCCACCCCGTAACCAGGTCGTTGAATCTTTCCAGAATGCCTATCATATAAGTCGAATCCCGATCCTCACGAAATACCTGATTGGTCATTTGTTCTTTCCACACCTGATCAAAAAAACGAGACAGTACAGTAAAGTTTTTGAGATGAGGGGCAACGATTGAGGGTTCAAAGGTTAGGACGGTTCGTACATATGGATTTTGAGGAGTGGCATCAAATTGAATGCGATGCAGCTGGAAGGGTTGTAATATCACGACACAGCCGGACTCTAAATTGTAAATCTTTCGGTTAAGGGTCAAGGTTCCCTTTCCTTGATGGACAAACAAAACCTCAATCCCTTTATGATAATGGTAAGTAATAGGGGGATATTCATAGGACACGGCCCTATATTTAAGTCTTACCCCCCGGTTGTTAAGTACATGAAATACTTGTGCACGTTCATCCACATGTTTTGTGTTTTTCAATGATGATCACCATCCAACCCGCTTTTCAAAATTATCATTTGAGTGCTATTTTGTGACGGAAGAAGATAACTATTTTAGCCAAAAAATAAGCTATGATAGGAATGTCGAGACCATCTAATTATACGTTGTAGCCATTATGGGTGGCAATGAGGCTTGCAAAGATTATGACTCAATAACCTACGGAGGTGGACATAGAATGACTTTCCCTTTATCGACTCTAAAGGAGGACGAATACAACGAGTTACTGGATGGAATTAAAGATATTTTGAAGGAATGCTATCAAGTGACAGAATACGAGGCGATGTTAGTCATTCATGAGGGTAATGAAAAAGCGCAAGAGTTGTTAAAAGATTATTTGCCTTACATAGATTCCATTCATAAAACGATTTGTGGCATTAGGGACACACTGGAAAATCATATGAATCTAGTATTCCAGGAACAAGAATTGCCAAATAAAATGATTTATGAAGCAGCTGCCTGGCACGCGTTTGAATCTGTGAGATGTTACTATAAAAGCACGGTAACTACCGTGTAACGGCGATTTCGACTACATATGAGGAAGGCGAAAATCAGATGGCAAGAAAAACAACCTATGTATATATGTCTATGTATTACTCACTTGTCTTTATGGCGCTAGGCGCTTTCAGTAATTATATTCCTATTTATTACAACGACATCAATCTTGATCATTTTCAGATTGGTTTGCTCTCGACAGCGGGAGCGATTACCGCAATGATCGCTCAACCGCGATGGGGATTGGCCGCCGACAGAGCGGCATCGAAAAACCGTCTGCTGCTTATATCGCTGCTGCTCACCTCAATTCTCGTCTGGACGTTACCGGCGGCAGGCAGCCAATTCTGGGTGTTATTTGCGTGCACAGTTGTGTTCGGGGCCGTCCAATGCGTGATTAACCCGCTGGGTGACACAATTACACTGGAGATTTCCCGCAAGTCGGGATTTAACTTTTCGCGTATTCGCACAGCGGGATCCGTCGGTTATGCTTTGATGGCGGTTATTGCCGGCTGGCTGCTGGACCGTAATCTGCATTATATGTTCCCGTTGTTCTCCGGGCTCGTATTCGTCGCCTTCCTGCTGGCTTGGGGCATCCCTAAGGTGGAAGGCCATCAGCACAAGGCGAAGGTCCAACTGAAACAGCTGTTCACCAGCAGGAAGCTTGTTCTGATTTACTTATACACACTTGTGGTCAATTGTACGTTGGGCTTTTTTACGACATTTCAAGCCGTTTATAGTAAAGAACAGGGAATGAGCACAGCGCTGATTGGCATTGGGGTCAGTATCGGTTCGATCAGCCAGTTTCCATTCATGCTGTTTTTTCAACCGCTTTATCGGAGGTTTGGGATTTTTAAAATATTGCTCTGCTCCGGAATTATTCTCGCCGTACGATGGTTGTTGTTCAGCGGTACACTAAGCCCTGCCGTCTATTTGGCGACGTGGGTGCTGCATGGCGGGACGTTCATGCTCTTTTACTTATGTCTGGCTGAGTATGTGAGTACACATGTGCCCAAAGAGTTGAAAGCAAGCGGACAAATGATGAATTCATTAACGATGAACGCCATAAGCCGTACATTAGGCTCGCTGTTAGGCGGACTGTACGCCGGTTGGTTCGGTATCCGCTCAGGATTTATGGTCAGTTCTATCATTTGTATCGCAGCAGTGGCTTTATTTTGGTATTATTATCGGCCAAATGATGGGGAGAAACTGGAAATGGAAGTGTCTGCCTGAGATACAAGACTGGCGTACCGGCATTTTATTTAAATAATGAGCTGTGATACGATGAGATGGTATAGATTATAAATTCTTTCAGAAAAGAGAGTCTAAGCAATGATTACAATAAACCGATCAAAAGTAGAAGATGAGCTTCAAGCCTTCATTGGTCATGATGTTTATATTCACAGTGAAGCAACGTCCTTTGTATTTGTACGCAATTTCAAGGTCAAGGTTACCCATGCGTTTATAGCGGGGGAAGGTCCATTTCGTGCCGCTCTCCGATTTGACGGGCATGGCTGGCTCCGAATGGAAGCGCTCACGCATTATGAGAAGGATGCAAATGGTCGTCTTTTATTGGCCGGTTATGATGACAGAGGTCGGATGAATGTTGCGCTGCATGTAGGAAAGGAGCCGTTTCCAGAATGAATATGACACAACATACATCATCGAAAAAGCTGTTAGCGGTGTTTGCACATCCCGACGATGAGTCGTTTATTTGTGGTGGTACGCTTGCCAAATACGCCAGTGAACAGGTCGACATTACTCTTGTGAGCGCAACGCGCGGAGAAATGGGACGACGTATGGGCAATCCGCCTTACCTCAATCGTGAAACGATGGCAGATGCTCGTGAAATGGAACTGAGGAATGCCTGCGATAGCTTGGGAATCCGGAAGTTGCAATTTTTGGATATCCGTGATAAAACCGTTGAGTTTGTCGATGAGAATAGCTTGACAACTCGCATTGCGGCTATTATCCAAGAAATTGACCCTGATGTCGTGCTTACTTTTCACGAAAAACTGGGTGGTCATCCCGATCATTGTGCTATAGGGAAAGCGACGACAGCTGCTTTTCAACAATTAGATCGACGAGGAGCCCTGTATTTTATTACGTTTGGCGATGCGATGGAGCGTCCTGAGCGATATGGGTATTCCCGTAAAGATGTCGTCAAAATCGATGTGCATGCTCACTTGGACGCCAAGCTTGCCGCGTTTCGTGACCATCGGTGCCAGACTGAAATAGACGAATGGGTATGGCTGCCCGACCAAGATGCAAAAGCCAGATTCGGTAACTATGAATACTTTTTGAAAGCAGATAGGGCGTCTACCACATTGAATTATGATGATTTATTTATTCCTACACTTGGATAAAACATTAAGTTATGGCAAGTATATACGGAGAAATTAGCAAAAGCTCGAATGTTTTTCTGAAACCCAAGTGTACAAAAACAATTTGGAGGTATCTGTCATGCGTTTGGAAGGTAAAGTTGCGGTCGTTACCGGTGCTGCATCGGGCATGGGCAAAGCCATTGCTGTGTTATTTGCGCAAGAGGGCGCTAAGGTCGTCATATCAGACTTGAATTTGGAAGGCTCGAATGCGGTTGCCGAAAGCATTAAAGCCACTGGTGGCGAGGCCATCGCTGTCAAAACGAATGTTGCCAACTTGGATGATATCAATATGATGATAGATACAGCTGTGAATGAATACGGAACGCTAGATATTTTAGTTAATAATGCCGGCATTATGGATAACATGGCACCTGTCGGCGACGTAACCGATGAAAAATGGGATCAAATTTTCGAAATTAATACGAAGGGCGTTATGCGCGCGATCAGAAAAGCTCTTCCCATTTTCCTCGAAAAAGGAAAAGGTGTCATCATAAATACAGCTTCAACAGGCGGATTTAGTGGTGCACATGCAGGCGTTGCTTATACGGCATCTAAGCATGCTGTTATCGGGATCACGAAAAATACCGGTTTTATGTATGCTCAAAAAGGGATTCGTTGCAACGCGATTGCGCCAGGGGCGACGATTACGAATATCGCATCAACCATGACTAACGTGAACGAGTTCGGTGCTTCTCGAACCAAGGTTACCCAAGGTGTGATTCCGCGTGCCGGTCAACCGGAAGAAATTGCGCAAGTAGCTCTATTCCTGGCATCCGACGAATCAAGTTTTGTTAATGGCGCAGTGATCGCTGCGGACGCAGGTTGGACGGCCGGCTTCTGAGGAAGCATCCTAGAAATCTTATATGTAAATAATCTTTGGATCCGGGTATTGCTTATGTGCAATATCCGGATTATTTGTTTTTTAATCGATTTCCAGCGAATTCAATAAATTAATAAGATAATTAAATAAATTAATTTTTAAACTGAAAAAAATAATAATTATTGATTTACATTTTAAAAATAGAGGATTATAATGTAGGAAAAGAAAGGGGCGGAGTATGAAATATCCCATCATCACACAGTGTCCTGTATGCGACCATCATTTGCACGCTGTCAAGCTGGAATGCGGACATTGTCGAACAACGATTGAGAACACATTTGAATTATCCAATCTGGCTCTGCTCTCGCCCGAACAACTCCATTTTGTGATCACCTTTCTAGTGAACAGGGGCAACATCAAGGAAGTGGAGAAAGAGCTCGGAATATCATACCCGACGGTGCGCGGTAAGCTGAATGATATCATTTCGGCCCTCGGATACGATACGCGGAAGAAGCCAGAAGTCGATGAGAAGAAGGTCATTTCCATGCTGGAGAACGGCGAAATCACTGCAGATGAAGCGGTCAAAATGCTGAAGGATGAATAAGGAGGTATCACGATGAAAGAAGAAATCAGCAAAGTATTGTCCATGATGCAGGAGGGTAAAATTGATTCCGTCAAGGCTTCTGAGTTAATTGACGCACTTAAGGAGAAACAAACAGCTCCTGCTTCGCATGCCGTACAGATGCTGGGGAAACCTAACTTCTCGAAGAAACCGTCTTCAGCATCCGGTGGTTATTTAGATAAAACATTAAAAATACGGGTCACTTCCCACGAAAATGATAATGTGAACATTAATTTGCCGATTAAACTTGTGAAAGCTGTACTCGCAGCTGGACACAGCATCGCATCCAATATTCCGCAGGCTGCGAAATATGTGAAGGATATCGATATTGACCTTCTCATCGATGCCATAGAGAACGAGCTTGACGGACAAATCATTGACATCCGCTCCGGTGTATCGGACACAGTCACCGTCGTGATTGAGTGACAGTCATGATGATTGTGAAGGTTAAGAGTAAGGAGCACGCCTTTACGATTCCTGTCCCTTATACCGTACTGCACATGGGGAGCGGTATTCTGACTTCCAATTTCATTCACCGCATATTGAAGGATTGGTTGAACAAATTCGACGGAAAGTCGGATGGGCATTTGAACCGGAAGCATGATTTCGATTCGGACAGCAGTCAATTCGGGATCGAGCTGGTACTGTCGATTCTCCAAAGCCGAAGCACGAAGCAAGCGATCAGGCAACTCATCAAGGAGTTGCAGCGTTACAAAGGGACGGTTCTGGTCGATGTCAAAGCTCAGGACGGCACGGAAGTGTTGATTAAACTGTAAGCGAGGTTTTTAATCTCAATGAATGCCGCATAGGATGCGGCATTTTTTTTATGTTTTCATTTTCATGTCGATATGGATTCGCAGGCAAGATATGCTAAAATAATGACATATCGGTTTAATCTCTTTGAAGAACGATATTATTAAGGCAATTGGAGGAAAATACATGCAGCTTATCGACAAAGCAATAGTCCAGCAGTTTATCGATATCCTTATTGATCAGGATTTATATATCCATCTCGAGATGACAACGGGGGCTTATGCTGCGCATCTGGATTCTACGAAACATCCGGCTGCGACCTTTATTTCGAATGCCGTTATTCGTTATTCTCACGGCTCTATTTCGGGTAATGGCCCTTATCGCGTCGGCTTGAAAACGGAGCAAGGTTGGGTATATTCCGAGGGGCTAACTCATTATGAAGAGACGGATTCCGAAAGGCTTATCCTTGCGGGGCATGATACGGCGGGTAAACTTGTCGTGGCGCTGCAATTGAGCCGGGAACCGTTCTAAGGTAAAGGAGGATCAACATATATGGAACGACACATTCTAGTTGTGCTTCCACATCCGGACGATGAGGCATTCAGCGCGTCAGGAACGCTTGCCATGCATCTCAGCCAAGGATCAGAAGTCACTTACGCTTGTTTAACTTTAGGTGAAATGGGCCGTAACATGGGCATACCGCCATTCGCCAATCGGGTCACATTGCCTGTCATTCGCAAACAGGAACTTGAAGCTTCGTGCCGCGCTATCGGCATTCGAGATCTTAGGTTGCTCGGCTTTCACGATAAAATGATCGAATTCGAGGATAAAGCCAAATTGGATGGAAGCATCGAAGAACTTATCAAAGAGCTTAATCCTTCGTTAGTCCTTACTTTCCATCCCACACTAAGTGTTCATCCCGATCACGAAGCATGTGGAGCGGCGGTAATCCGAACCATTGGCAGAATGCCTGCCGACCGAAGGCCGACTGTGCATTGCATGGCATTCGCCAAAAATCATGAACAAGAAATCGGCAAACCCGATATCGTTAATGATGTTAAAAGTTTCTTGAAACAGAAGATGGCATCTATTCAGTCCCATAAGTCTCAATTCCAAGCCGCTGAATTATTGGGCAGCAAGAAATTATCGGATCCGGAAATTCAGGTGCGTTTCGGGACGGAACGGTTTTGGACGTATCGATTCTCATGAAACATTGTTGAATGAAGCGATGAAGGCAGCCGGCACAAGTCGGCTGTCTTTATTTTTTTACAGGTGAACAGTTAAATTTGCAATTAATAATTTTCCCCGCGATAATAGCGCTTCAGCTTTTCTTCCAAATGAACGAGCTGCGCTTCTTTCTCCGCAATATCTTGCAACAACTTTTCCTTTTGACCTTCAATTAGTTGGATTCGCTCCGGCAAGGTTGAGGTTCCTTCGTTTACTTTATCATAATACGTTTTGATGTCCTCCACACTCATCCCGGTTTCACGAAGGCATTTGATAAAAATTAGCCAGTTCAGATCATTATCCGTATAGAGACGGTTATTCTGCTCGTTGCGGGCAGCAGGCTCCAACAGTCCCTTTCTTTCGTAAAATCGGATCGCTCCAATATTGATCCCGACTTTCTTCGCCACTTCTCCAATTGTTAACATACGAACCCTCTTTTTATGAAAAATTAATTGTTGACCTACACTAAGTGTAGCATAGTAACTTTTAAATTGTTAATGAAAATTCAAATGAAGAAAGAAGGATTCGCATGAAAAAGATCGCTTTAGTGACCGGAGCAAATAAAGGAATCGGAATTGAAATCGTTAAGCAGTTAGGAGAAGCAGGTTGGAAAGTCATCCTTGGAGCACGAAGTGTCGAACGCGGTGAAGCTGCCGTTTCCGAGTTAACTGCCAAGGGGTTAGACATAGAATTTATACAAATTGACATGGGTGATTTGAAAACCATCGAACAGGCAGCTGAAACGATCAGCAAGCGTTATCCGGACTTGAAGCTTCTAATTAATAACGCTGGTATGCCTGGCGCTTTCTCACGCTCCTTTATGGATACCAAGGAGGAAGATTTGCGGAATGCGTTCGAAGTTAACTTTTTCGGGACCTTCCGTTTGAACCAACGATTGTTCCCTTTAATCAAAGATAACGAAGGTACAATCGTCAATGTTTCGACCGATATGGCTTCGCTGGACCATATGCAAAATGCTGAGTTTACTTTAAATGCATTCGATTATAACTCATCGAAAACGGCCAACAATGCCATGACACTTTCAATGGCCTATGAAGTCAGAAACAGCAAAGCGCAAGTATTCGCGGTAACGCCTGGGTTCACATCAACAGATCTTAACGGCAATGCTGCAGGTGGTAAATCGAAAGAAGCCGCCGCAGCGATTATTGTGGGTTATGCGACGGATGGCAAACGTCATAACGCCGAATTCTTGGATGAGAAGGGCGTTTACGCCTGGTAACTCTCAGCTATCGAAAGCAAAAAAACTCTTGACGCCTATACATGGCGGACAAGAGTTTTTTTGCGTACATAAATCACAAGCCGGCATCACCCGGCTATGCTTGAAACCTTATCCAATGACCGTAAGTCCCTTTTGAAAAGAGGTCAACACCTCGACGCCGCTGTCCGTGACGAGCACATCATCTTCGATCCGGACACCGCCGACGCCGGGAACGTAAATGCCCGGCTCAATCGTGAAGACCATGCCGCTGCGCAGCAGCTCTTGGTTTTGGCCGTGCACGGATGGATATTCATGCACATCCATGCCAAGACCATGCCCGAGCCGGTGCATGAAATACGCTCCGTAACCAGCGTTTGTGATGTGCTCGCGCGCCGCGTGGTCCAGGCTGGCGAGCGTAGCGCCAGGGCGAGTTGCTTCAATGGCCAGCAAGTTCGCCTGCAGCACAGTCTGATAAATTTTCGCTTGTTCTTCCGAAATATCGCCTACAGCGAACGTTCGCGTAATATCGGATGCATATCCGTCTGCATAAACGCCGAGGTCGAACAAGAGCAGCTCTCCTTCGCGGACGGCCCGTGAGCCCGGAACGCCGTGCGGCATCGCTGATTTCTCGCCAGCAAGTACCATCGTCGCGAAGGAAGGTCCGCTAGCACCGAGCTTCTTCATCTGGTACTCCAGCTCCGCCACAAGTTCAATCTCCGTAACGCCTGGTTTCACTTGAGCGATACCGGCTTGGAGCACATCTTCGATGATCCGAACCGCATGCTTCATGCGAATAACTTCATCCGGAGTCTTAATGACGCGCATCTCCCGCAGCGGCTCGTCGATATCCGCATAAACGGCTGCACCTACCGCTCGGCTTATTGCTTCAAATCGGCTAACCGTCATATAGTCTTTCTCCAGCCCCAGCGTCCGGATGCCTGATGGCAGAAGCTTACGGAGAATTTCGTAGGGATTATCGGTATCCGTATGAGTATGGATTGCCTTTACTGTCGATGCGGCTTGTGCTGCTTCAAGGTCCAAAGCGGGTACGATTAGCAGCGGTTCAGCTCCGCGCGGAATTAACAACCCGAGAAAACGTTCATGTGGGTCGCTCGCAAACCCGGTCAAATAGTACACATGTTTCGGCATCGTAATCAGCATAGCATCAATCTCTCGCTGATCCATATAGGCAATTAGTTGTTCAATACGAGTATTCATGAGATAAATCAACCGTCCTTTCGGCGTTTACTGACACTGGGTAAATTAATACATAATGAACTTATTATAATGTCAATAAGCGTCGGGTGACAAGGTCGTCACGCATTCAGAGCTCGCAATCGTTTGATATCTTGAATGGGTGAAAGACCGAACATTCTCGTATATTCTCGGCTGAATTGAGAAGGGCTCTCGTAACCTACCCGGAACGCGGCTTCAGCGGCCTCAGTAGGTTCGGTTAATAAAAGACTTCGAGCTGCTTGCAAACGCAGGTGTTTTTGAAATTGAATAGGGCTCATAGCGGTTACATCTTTAAAATGCCGATACAATGACGGAACGCTCATATTGGCTATTTCCGCAAGATCATCAATACGCAATGGTTTTTCGAAATTTTGTTTAATATGTTCGATGGCATCGATGATTCGGTATGCACCGCCTCCATCTTTGACAATCTGCTCCAATGCCATCCCGTGTTTCCCTTGCATAATACGAAACAGAATTTCTTTTGTAATAAGAGGTGCAAGTAGAGGGATTTCTTCTGGGTGATCCAACAATTGCATCAATCGTTTAACTGCATCCATTAATGGTTCTTCCATTTTGCCGACAAATAAGCCTCGCTTTGCATGTTCTTGTGAATGTGTCGGGATTTTGGACTCCTGGATAACCTCGAGTATTTGTTCTGGGGTAAATTTCAGCTTGAGGGCGAGATACGGAGCCTCGGGGGAAGCTTCGACAACTTGGCTGATAACAGGCAAATCCACAGAGGCGGCAATATATTCAGCTGACTCGTAGCGATAAAGCTCCGACGCAAGCATGACTTCCTTCTGGCCTTGAAAAACAAAACAGATTGAACGATCATGTACCCCGTGCGTGGGAACTGTCATTTTATTCTGGCGAAAGAGAAACAAAGATGGAATTGAAGTGGGGTGCGAGCCATTACTTTGGCGTGAATGACGTTCTATTAAATTAGCTATATGTTCACGTAGTTCGAGTTGTCGATCCATCATGTTATCCTCCTTAACATACCCGATAGTTGTTCCAATCATAATATACAGTCACTAGCAACGGCAATGGATGTGATAGGAATAGGCAATCAATTGATATAAATGTTATACCGATGGGTCCAATATCCGTTGCATAATGTAGAAGCTGAAGCCAAGGCTTTCATGCTAAAACAACAAACGGAGGAGATATCCTTATGACAACTACACAAACTCCTATTGGCTCTGGTTTTGGAGCTACATCTACAGCAGCCGAGGTCATCCAAGAGATCGATTTAACTGATAAAACGATTGTGGTTACTGGCGGCTATTCCGGCATCGGGTTAGAAACCGTTCGTGCATTCCACTCCGCAGGGGCTAAAGTCATCGTGCCCGCTCGTGATATAAATAAGGCTAAGGCTGCTCTCGCTGAAATGCCGGATGTGCTTATAGAGTTCATGGATTTGCTTCAACCAGCGTCCATCGATGCTTTTGCAGATCGTTTTCTTAGACAATTTGACAAGCTGCACATTCTTGTCAACAATGCCGGCGTCATGGCTGCGCCGCTAGTTCGTGACGAGCGGGGATATGAATCGCAGTTCGCAGCTAACCATCTTGGACATTTTCAGCTGACCGTACGTCTCTGGCCGGCACTGATTCGTGCGGAAGGTGCGCGTGTTGTAGCCCTATCTTCATATGGCTATATAAGAGGTGAAGTCAACTTTGAAGATCCTCATTTCGAACACCGGGAATACCATCCTTGGACTGCTTATGGTCAGGCGAAAAGTGCAAACGCCTTGTTCGCTGTCGCACTAGACTCGATAGGGCAAAGTCAAGGCGTACGAGCTTTCTCGGTCCATCCTGGTGGCATTGCAACGGATCTGCAGAGACATTTGTCACAGACGGAATTAGATGCTGTTAAGCTTTTTGATGAAAACGGTAAGCCAATTATCGATCCTGAAGGTGCAGATAGGAAAACTCCACAGCAGGGTGCGGCAACAAGCGTATGGTGTGCGACTAGTCCTCAATTGGACGGCATGGGAGGCGTTTATTGTGTAAATTGCGAGATTGCTCCATTGTTACCGAACGATGAGTCTATGGAAAGATTTGGCGTACGACCTCGCGCGATCGATCCAGTTGCCGCTGGCCGACTATGGCAGCTTAGTGAGCAGCTCACTGGCACAAAAATCATGCCTGTATAAGCTAGCTTTCAGATGATATGGATAGGAAGATAGAAAAAATGAACCAGTCTGTTGTTTTTGAAAATAAATCTAATGTGAAAAAAACTCATCGCCCTTTAGTATTAGCCACTCTAGTTATATCCATGTTCATGGCCGCCATTGAGATGACGATTATTTCAACGGCCATGCCTAGTATTGTTGGAGAAATGGGCGGATTCACTCTCTATAGCTGGGTATTTTCTGCCTTTTCGTTAATGCAGGCAGTAACAACACCGATATATGGGAAACTATCCGACTTGTTCGGCCGCAAGCCTATTTTTATTACCGGTATTGTTATTTTTCTGGTAGGCTCCATATTGTGCGGGCTTTTGAAAACGATGATGATGCTCGTTATTTTCAGATTAATTCAAGGACTTGGCGCCGGCGCCGTCCAACCTATTGCAATGACCATCGTGGGCGATATGTTCACCGTTGAAGAACGCGCAAAAATTCAAGGATACTTCTCAAGCGTATTTGGGATATCATCGGTTATCGGGCCAATTGTTGGTGGGTTGATCGTGCAATATTCCCATTGGTCCTGGATATTTTGGATGAATGTACCTCTTGGTATATTATCCATTATCGGCGTCGTTTTCTTTTTTCATGAAGGTATCGATAAGCAAAAACACACCATTGATTACACCGGCTCCATTCTATTTGTCATCACCATATCCTCGCTAATGATTGCCTTGATTCAAGGCGGCGTAGCATGGAGCTGGATATCGCCCCAAATGTTCTGTTTGTTGTTGGTGTTTATTTTGGGAATCTGGATGTTCTTAAAACAGGAGCGACGTGCTTCAGAACCGATGATGCCGTTGCAACTCTGGAAAAATCGTTATATCGCAGTTGGAAACACCGCAACGTTTACATCTGGTGCCATTGTTATTGGCCTGACGAGTTTTATACCCGCGTATATCCAAGGTGTTACGGGAGGCTCAGCGTTCATAGCTGGTTTTACGCTAACCGTAATGACAGTAGGATGGCCTATCGCGGCCTGGGCGGCAGGGCATTTGATTTTGAAAATCGGCATCCGCCCTACGGCCGTCATTGGTGGTATTTTCATCTTCATCGGGTCGCTATTTTTCATCACTTTGGATCCTTCAAGAGGCGCCTTATGGGCGGGGGCTGGATCGTTTATGGTTGGAATCGGCATGGGATTCTCCAACTCGGCGTTTATGATTTCGATTCAAAATAGTGTACAACGGCAGATGCGAGGCGTAGCCACTGCTTCGAATATGTTCATGCGACTATTAGGTAATTCAGTTGGCGCGGCATTGCTAGGCGGAATATTGAATTTTAGATTTAAAAGATTTATATTAAGCGCTGACAATCCGTTGGGAAATACCGTTTCAATAGATTCCATTAACCAAGTATTAGACTCTTCAAAAACGCATCAAATCTCGGCAAGGGAACTGCATCTCATTCAACAAGGTTTGACAATTGCACTTCACAGTGTCTATTGGGGGATCTTAGTACTCGCTGTAATTACGATGGTTGGCACATTATTTTTACCTAAAACTCGAAATACGGCATGATGAAATTCTAGCTATCATTTTTTTAGATGTACAAGATCTCAAATCTGTATTATGAATGATTTCTAGTTTCAATGTATAGTATAAGAATGCTTTAGAACATAAGAAAATTAATTGTGCTTGCGTATAGATAGATGTCCTACCTTTTAATAGATATATAGTGTAAAAAAATTTGAGAGGAAGGGATATACGATGAAAATTGTTGAGTTAGGAACGCAGGGATTGAAGGTCAGCCAAGAAGGTTTGGGTTGTATGGGAATGAGTACTTATATTTATGGCCCAAGCGACGATAAAGAAAGCATGGCGACGCTTCGGCGAGCAGTCGAACTTGGTATTACGTTCTTCGACACCGCGGAGACCTATGGGATGGGTCATAACGAAGAATTGGTCGGCAAAGCTCTCACAGGGATACGTGAGAATGTTGTTGTCGCAACCAAGATTGGATTTGGTTTCACGGACGAGGGCCAGATCAAAGTTGTCGATGGCAAACGTGTCGTAGATGGCAGTTCCCAAAATGTTGTTAGAGCAATAGAAGGATCACTACGTCGTCTGCAAATGGATTATATCGACCTTGTTTACCTTCACCGTATTGATCCAACAGTGCCCATTGAAGAGACAATCATGGCGATGAGTAAGCTAGTAGCCGAAGGTAAAATCGGCCATATCGGTTTGTCCGAAGCTGCAGCAGGTACAATCCGCCGCGCTCACGCTGTTCATCCAATAACGGCTGTTCAAACGGAGTATTCATTGTTCGAGCGTGGGGTTGAAGCTAACGGTGTGCTTGATACTGTCCGAGAATTAGGCATCGGATTTGTACCGTACTCCCCATTAGGACGTGGATTCTTGACAGGTCAGTTTAAGACGGACCAACTTCATCAAACAGATTTTCGCAAAACGGATCCTCGACTTAGCGGCGATAACCTGGCATCTAATATGCGTATCGTTGAAGCTTTAACTCGGATTGCTGATGCTAGAGGAGTCAAACCTTCACAGTTGGCATTGGCTTGGACGATCGCTCAAGGGTGTGTCCCGATTCCTGGAACTCGTCGAATTTCTTACCTGGAGGAAAACGTCGCAGCTGCAGATATTGTACTGACACAAGATGAGTTAACGAAAATTAACGAAGTTGCGCCAATAGGCATCACCGCTGGTGAGCGTTATACCAAGGCCAATATGTCGTATGTGAACATTTAAGAAATGTATCTTATTATAATCTCAAATGAGGTGTTTATATATGAACGAGATAAAAAACATGTTAAATGAAAGATTTGAGGCTATTGAGCGAAGGATCGTTTTGGTTTTGGAGCAGTTAGACGATCAACAAGTAAACTGGCGTCCTAACGAGTCCAGTAATAGCATATCCAATTTAATCGTTCACATTAGCGGCAATATAAATGATCGTATTGGCAAAGGAATGAACAAGAAACCGTTCACGAGAGACCGTGATGGGGAGTTTGAAGAGCATTTTATAACGAAGAATGATTTAATTGAGATTATTAAAACATCACTTCGTGAAGTTAAAGTGACATTAATGGCCATGAATAGCGAAGGATTATTGGAAACTCAAAAAACGGGCAATCGTGAACAAACAAATTTAGAGATTTTTATTCAGAGTGCAACTCATTTCTCGGAACATATGGGCCAGATTTTATATATAGCAAAGATATTGAAAGATGAAGAATATTTGACTACAACTGTACCAAAGAAGAAACGGGTCTAAATGATATCTGAAAGGAATAGGGGTCCCCAATATCCCCCAATTCATTGTCATTAGAGAAGCCCTACACAAGGGTAATTCTTATTTGAGGCTGCCATTTGGCAGTCTTTTTTTATCTATTGGACATACAGAGAATGTGGTAGAATATAACAAAAAATATTTTGAGGAAGATGGGAGATCTTATGATTAAGTTCTATAAAAACCATATTGAATTTTCAGAATATCCCTTTTCGGCTGCATTAATTTCAAATCAGGGAACACTACATATTGAAGAAATTCGTGAAGTATTACATCAATGTTATGGGAATGGGTTCATTTAGGATTGTATGATCTACTCAAAGCTTATTCTGGTGTTTTAACAGGGAACAAATATAAGCTAGATGAAGAAGAATTTAAAGAACTGTACAATAAAGCTATTAAAATTGCTAATAAAGGGGTCTTGAGGCTTTGAAAACCGGTACAGCTATGTACCGGTTAACCCTGCTGAAATTGTATTTTCTTAATGATTTCTAGAAACTGATTGGCATCTTCAGAAGGATGTAAGGGATATAGCAAACCATAGGGGATTGCGAAGTCCAAGTCACTAGGAATTGTTACTAGGGACGGATGAATATCTGCCCATACATCCAGTGTTAGTAAGACAACACCACTTTCTTCACATCGATTGAATATATCAATATCATAAAGACGCGGAATATCTTTGATTCGGATTTTAGGGTGGTTCTTTATCATAAAAGTACGAATCTCATCAATTACTGCGCTACCTCCGCCATTTACTACAGCCAACTCCTCTCCATACAAATCTTTCACAGAAATAGTTTTTTTAGATGCCAGCCGATGGTTGCGAGATAAAGCAAAGCAGAAACGATTACTTCCCAACTCAAGCACTTGGAAATACTCCTTTAAATTTTCTGTAAGGATAGGCCCTACAATGAAATCATAGTTTTTGCCAATAGTACGATAAGTAGTTGGGAGTGTATGTGAATCATCCTCAAAATGCACGATATTGATTTTGAATTGCGGAAATTGGTTGCTGACTTCATTCCACATATCCAGCAAAACCTTGCAGGGATTAAGCATAGAAGTTCCCACGCGAATTACGAGCTGATTTGCCTGTGCGAATTGACGCATACGCAGCAGAGCTTCTTCGAAAAATTGCACCATAAATGCCGCATCCTTGACAAAGGATTTTCCCGCGTTGGTCAGGTCAATTCCATGGTTAGTGCGGATCAAAAGAGGCATACCTACATGTTTTTCCAATAGATTCATTTGCTTCATCACAGCGGTAGGAGAAATGAAAAGTTTTTCAGCTGCTTTTGAAAAGCTACCGGACTCTACGACCTGAATAAAAGTATTCAATTGTTCTAGCATTCTATGACCCCCTGTTGCATAAACCAATAGTTGATACCATGCTAACTTATTTGAACTTCCGTATCAAGTTCTCCAACTGTAACATTAGAGATGAAAAGAGCAAAGCACTTTGGCTAATCTCCTCCAAGAAAGGAACATTTATTATGGAAATTCGTGACAAGGTTGTTTTTATAACTGGAGCATCCGCTGGTATCGGGTTAGCTACAGTACGTGAATTTGCTGCCGCTGGTGCTAAATTAGCACTGGTAGCCCGATCTGCCGATGTATTAAATCATCTCGCCAAAGAATTACAGAACCAGGGTATTGATGCTGTCGCTATTTCTGCTGACGTGAGTGATCCCAGGCAAGTACAACGAGCCATCGAGGAAACAGTGCTCCACTTTGGCCGTCTGGATGTGATCATCAATAATGTAGGACAAGCTGTAGTTGGCAAGGTCGCTGATCTAAATCTTATTGACTTCCGCAAGATCTTCGAACTCAATGTACTAGGAGCGATAGCGGCAATGCAATCTGCGATCCCTGTCATGCGAAGGCAAGGGGGAGGTCTGATCATCAATATAAGCTCTGTGGTATCTAAGATGCATATTGCTGGATTGGGTGCTTATGCTGCAACCAAAGCCGCTTTGAACATGATTTCCAATACGGCACGAGATGAGTTAGCCTCAGATCATATCCGTGTGATAACCGTTTATCCGCGCTCAACCGCAACGGATTTTGGCAAAAACGCTCTAGGGACTCATGAGCAACAACCCCAAGGATCTTCTTCTCCAAAAGATACTCCTGAAATGGTCGCAGAGAGAATTTTGATTGCAGCCCTAAATGAGCCAGACGAGCAATATATGGATAAATGAGCTTTTATGGTTAACGAGAAAGAGAGTTTAATTACATCTCGAATATTTCAATCATAGTGGGCAGCCAACTAATGGCTGTCTTTTGTATCTTTATGATGATCTAGAAATGTTGTATCATCTAATTAGACGTTAGACTAATTAGATATCTGTCAAAGTTGTTTTAAGGAGTGATAAAATGAGCACTGATTTTTACCTTGTTAGACACGCGATTAAAGAAAAAGAGGTTGGTGATGTCTCCATCTCAGTTGAAGGCTTTGAGCAAGCAAATATAACAGCAAAATATCTCGAAAATTTTCCCATATCAAGAATATTCAGCAGTCCGCTGAAAAGAGCAAAACTAACAGCACAGATCATCGGAAAAGCGGCCAAAATACCAATTGTTGAGGATATTCGTTTGCGAGAGCGTGCCAATTGGGGGGACCTGCCAGGACAAACTTTTGAAGAATTTGTAGCTATGTGGAACCAATGTACGAGGGAAAGAGACTTTTTGCCGCCTATCGGAGATTCTGCAAGAAGGGCTGGTGAGCGATTATCTTCATGCTTGATAGAATTATCAGTTCAATATCCAAATGAAAGTATTGTTATTGTTACTCACGGCGGATTGATAACAGACTTTATGTTAAATGAATTTTCTCAAGATGAACTTAATAATACGCACTCAAATTTCATAAATGAACAAAGCAACTTGATTGCAGAATGCTCTATAACTAAAATTAGTTGTGATGGTAAAGCATTTTGTTTATATGAGTTTGCAAACATTGCCCACTTATCATGTTAGACACTGATATAAGGAAATTGGAGGGAACATGAACGATTTCATACGATTTTTAGAAAGGCATCTGGGTACAGTGAAGCAAATTTTATAAAGTTAAATGGGTGGGATAAGTTTGAAGATAAGCTTGAGGAGTTAGATCCTGATTTGATTGATTTCAATCGCAAAGGCATACTTTAACGAACCATGAATTAGCTAGAACGAAGGATCCGCCGCGGCGGGTCTTTTTGCTATTTGGCACAGAATAAAGCCCGGCTAAAAAAAGATGGAATTAATAACCTATAAAAATGAAATAGCCCCCTAATTCATACGAAGTGGATTCGTAATATGGTTATTAAAGCGTTTACAACATAGGATGAATTCCAAATGTGGAGGGATATAATTCATGAAAAAGTTTCTGGCCGTAGTTGCTGTACTTACGTTTATTGCAGGCTGTGAACAGGGAGGGAGCTCAGCTCCGGTTGCAGGGGAAGGAGACGGAACAAGCAAAACAACATCTGCCACACCGAGTAATGAGTTGTTTATCTATACCGTCAATCCGCCCTATTTCGCCAAGGAAGAAAATTTTGATAAACAAATCGGCGATTTCCTCAAAAAGAAATTCCCAGACGTGAAGATTAAGCATGTTCATTGGGATAACCCTGGTAGACAGTACAAGGATCTTATTGCAGCCGGAACAATTCCAGACCTTATCATTGATAATACGCGCATGAATGTTCAACGTTGGATTTTTGACAATGATCTGCAGTATGATATCCGGGATCTTATCAAAAAGTATAATTTTGATACAACCAAATTAAATCCGTCCCTGATGGCTCAGATGACCAATCTGAAAACGGATGGCAGTATCTATGGTTTGCCTTATAACAATAACGATTTTGTACTTTTTTATAACAAGGACATCTTTGACAAGTTCGGTGTCGATTATCCGAAGAACGGGATGACTTATGATGAGATCTATGAAATCGCCAAGAAGCTAACCCGCGTAGATGGCGAAATCACGTACAAAGGATTTTCTCAAAATCCAGGTCATTATATGAATTATAATCAGCTTTCATTGTCGCCTCTAAGCTTAACGGAGGACAAGGCGAGCATGAACTCTCCCGAGTGGAAAAATATCGTAGATAACTTACGCCGGTTCTATGATATTCCAGCTAACCAGTTTGACACGGTTGAGACTTTTGCGACGAAAGCTAACATTGCGATGGCCGTAGCGACAGTTGATCATTTAGTTACGTACTATGAGCAAAATAAGAATTTGAACTTTGATATTGTATCCGTTCCTTCTTTTAAAGAGGCTATGGATACGAGGTATCAGCCTAATGTGTATTCCATGTATATTACGAAACAATCACAGAAGAAGGATCTTGCTTTCCAGGCCATGGCGGCACTGCTTTCCGAGGAGCATCAAGTGGATCTTGCGAAAGAGGGCGTTATCGTACCGACGGAGTCCAAAGCCGTGCAAGAGGCATTCGGGCAAAACTTGTCACAGATGAGGGGCAAGAATACAAGCGCAATCTTTTACGGTAAAACAGCCATGCCGCCTGCTGCACGTGCCAATGGTTTAATGTGGTATGACGTTCCAATGCAGAACGTATTTGCGCCTCTCATTTTCAAAGAATCGAAAGACACCGTTACGGCACTACGTATGATCGAGGAACAATCGACGAAAGCAATTGCAACTGCCAAAGCTGCGAAAGTGAACACCGATACGGCTGCTGAAGCGAAGAAATAAGTACGAAGGAGAGGGGATAGGATGGAGGAAAGAAAGAGATCACTTCCAGAGGTTTTTGAAAGCAGCAATGGCCGCCGTGTTAAGAGCGTAGAAGATTGGAGAAATTTCAGACGACCTGAAATTATAGAATTATATCGTGAATATGTCTATGGAAGAGAGCCCGTGGGACGTCCTGATTCCTTACGATTTCATGTTGTGTTGGAAACGCCGGTTATGCAGGGAACAGTTATACATAAACAGATCGACATCAATTTTACAGGGCAAGGCGGCGAAGGGCGTATTCGTTTGCAGCTCTATATCCCAATAACTGAGTCTCAGGTACCTACTTTTATCTACGCGGCAATCAAAGGTCAACGTGTGTCCGAAGTGGAATTAGAGGAGTGTTCGGCTTATTGGCCAGTGGAGGATATCGTTTCCCGAGGTTATGCGGCTGTTTCTTATCATGTGGAAGATTTGGACCCGGATTTCTATGATGAAAGTTACCGGAATGGCGTCCACGGCGTATTTGATTCGCCAAGTGAATCACGTTCGCCGGATGCCTGGGGAGCTATGTCCGCATGGGCATGGGGCGCAAGCCGTGTGATGGACTATTTGGAGACGGATTCCCGAATTGATTCAGAGCGGGTAGCTATTGTTGGTTTTTCCAGAAGCGGTAAAGCCTGTTTGTGGGCTGGTGCTTTGGACGAACGTTTTGCCTTAGTTGTCAGTAATGATTCCGGTTGTTCGGGAGCAGCCATTTCGCGAGGTAAGGCAGGGGAGAGGCTTATAAACATTAACCGTGGAAATCCACACTGGTTTAACGATAACTATAAGAAGTTTAATGAACGGGAGGAGGAGCTGCCGATCGATCAACATCTATTGCTATCGCTCATTGCTCCCAGGCCTCTTTATGTAGCCAGTGCATCAGAGGACAATTGGGCCGATCCTAAATCTGAGTTTTTAGGTTTACTTCTGGCGCAATCGGTCTATATGCTTTATGGATTCAACGCTCTAGATGCACACCATATGCCTCCTGTGAATTCTCCTGTATGCAGCGATAGAGTGGGCTATCATCTCAGAGAAGGAAAACACGACATTACCCGCTATGACTGGATGTGCTTTATGGATTTTGCGGATAGAAGACTATAGCATGAATATGGGGGCGCTGGTGCATTTTTGACGAAAAGGGAGCAGACTCCACGGTTAATTGTTGATGATAAGAATAATACAACCGATATTTGGGCAAAAAATGGTAGTAATATTCTGCGTCAACATGTGATTAAGGAGGAGGAACATGCGCTCCGGACGGTCCAGATTAAGAAATTGGATAGAAAAACGATCACCCGCCCAAGTGATTACGGGTTATTACTTTTTGGCAATGATCATTTCCGTGGCATTATTTAGTATCCCTGCTGTGCATAAGCCTGGCATCCATGTTTCTTTCTTCCAAACCATCTTTACCGCTGTAAGTGTTGCAAGCGACACGGGACTTGCTGTTCTTAATGTTGCAGAAACCTACAGTGTCTTCGGTTATTTCGTCATCATGCTGGTTTTGCAATTTGGGGGAATCGGTATTATGGCGATGAGCACGTTTTTTTGGCTTCTTCTTGACCGACGAATAGGCTTAACCCAACGCCGCCTCATCATGGCAGATAATAATCAGTTTGAAATGTCAGGTCTCGTAACTATGATGAGAGAAATATTAGTGATTACCCTTCTTACAGAGCTTATTGGAGGACTTATTTTCGGAATCCGCTTCTTAGCGTATTATGATCGTTGGCAGGATGCCTTTCTTCAAGGATTATTTGCCTCCGTTAGTGCAACGACGAATGCCGGAATGGATATTACCGGACAATCCCTGATTCCGTATGCGAACGATTACTTTGTACAGTTGCTTACAGTTGCTTTAATCATTTTCGGAGCTATTGGTTTTCCCGTGTTAATTGAAGTCAAGGCGTTTCTAACTCATCTAAGAAAACGATCTAAAGAGATCTTTCGCTTTTCGCTTTTTACAAAAATAACGACGGTTACTTATGGATTTCTTCTTGTACTCGGGACGATCCTCATGCTGCTGTTTGAGAGCGATCATTTTTTAAAAGACATGCCCTTGATGGAAAGGTTTTTCTATGCCTTTTTCCAAACCGCAACAACGAGAAGCGCAGGGCTTACAACGATGGACATTAATCATTTATCCGTACCAAGCCTTCTCTTAATGAGCTTTTATATGTTTATCGGCGGATCTCCCAATTCCGTAGGTGGAGGAATTCGTACCACAACGTTTGCTTTGAATATGCTTTTCATTTATCAGTTTTCGAGAGGCTATCGCTCCATCAAGTTATTCCGAAGAGAGGTGCATCAGGAAGATATACTGAAAGCGCTCGCCATTTTTCTACTCGCCACTGTGCTATGCGTGATATCGGTTATTGCCATCTGCAATGTGAATCATGATCTGCCGCTAATCTCGATCATACTTGAGGTATGTTCTGCTTTCGGTACTGTAGGCTTATCTCTCGGTGTAACACCGGATCTTGGCGTGTTCTCTCAATGCATTCTTATGGTGCTCATGTTTCTCGGAAGAATCGGCTTAACCACCTGCTTCTTCTTCCTTCGAGGCAAGCAAGACGACGCCAAATATCGTTATCCCGTCGAACGGATCATGACAGGATAGTGAAGAAACCAGCAAACACTAGTTTGCTGGTTTTTTGCGTTTCAAAACCCATTATCGCAAACCGTTCGTGTATCTATAAAGATTATTAAACGGGATGCTAATGATTATTCGTTAATAAAAACGGACTCCTAGCACACGGAAAGCCCCGATGATAAACGATTTGAGAAAAAGTCGCTTTAAAGATTGTATCCATTTATTCGGTTCTAAGAAATAATGAGATAAGTTTTACTGCATGACGAAAACTTAATCACAAAAAGAGGTGCATCATGAAACGACGAAGATACGCGATATGCGGTGTCAGCAATCGAAGCGTGAAAATGTATATCGGTCCGATGCTGCAAACTTTTTCGAAGCAGGCTGAGATTGTCGGATTACTCGATGTCGACACAAGGCGGTTTGACGTATGTAAGTCCAAATATCCAGAGCTTTCCGACGTTCCGGAATATGGGGCTGATGATTTCGATAAAATGGTCGAACAAACAAAGCCGGATGTGATTATTGTAACAGGGCGTGATGATACGCACGTGACGTATATCATTAGAGCGCTGGAACATGACTTGGATGTGTTATCCGAGAAACCCATGGCAACGACAGGGGCGGATTGCCGCCGTATTATCGAAGCAGAGAAAAAAAGCAATGGCAAAGTGACGGTTACCTTTAATTACCGATACACGCCCATTCACAGCCGGATTAAAGAAATGGTATTGGAAGGAAAGGTTGGCAGAGTGACTTCCATTGACCTGAATTGGTACATTGATACCTACCATGGAGCTAGTTATTTTAAACGTTGGAACCGTATTCGTGAGCATTCCGGTGGACTTTCCATTCATAAAAGCTCCCATCACTTCGATTTGGTCAACTGGTGGATCGGTCAGAGTCCGCTGGAAGTCTTCGCCTATGGCGCGCTGAACTACTACGGCCCGGATGGCGAGCTGAATCCGAAGAAGGTGGAAGGTCGTTACTGCGGAACTTGCGCGGATAAAGGAGATTGCCATTATTTCATGCGTTGGTCATCGCGAAGCAAGGAAGTCCATGTGAAAGATGATCATGTCGACGTGGGATCAGCTGAAGTCCAGGCGCCGTACAGCGCTTACCGGGCCGATGCTTGCATATTCGATTCTGATATCAATATCGAAGATACGTATTCCGCTACCGTTAAATATGACGGCGGTGCATTACTAACGTATTCCGTTAACTTTTCCCTTCCTTACGAGGGTTATCGGCTTGCGATCAACGGTACGAAAGGCCGCATCGAAACGATGGAATATCATTCTCCCAGCAGGGTTCCGTTCCCGGTTCCCGAGCAGACGATCGAATACTTCCCGCTCTTCGGCTCTAAGGAAACAATTCATGTTGTTCATCGACAAGGTGGACATGGTGGCGGCGATCCTACACTTTTGGAAGACATTTTTCTCGGTCCGGATCCGACTCGGCCCTATGATATATTGTCCGGCTCGATGGACGGCGCTAATTCCGTAGGGACTGGCGAAGCTGTTTGGATCTCCGTTAAAGAGAACCGGCCTGTCCGTATCAAGGATGTACTTACTTTGACTTAATTACACGCAGCAGAAAGGAGGCGTTAGCCTTGAAAACGGATGTGTCCGTGAGGAAGTCAACGGTTGGCTGGGGGCGTAGCGGGAGTCTTTTCTGGAGAAGACTCGTTAAAAGCCGTTATTTGTATATCATGGTTACACCGGGACTGCTTTATTTTGGCCTTTTTAAATATTGGCCGATGTGGGGAGTACTGATTGCCTTTAAGGACTACTTACCATTTCGCGGTTTTTGGAACAGTCCTTGGGTCGGTTTCAAGCACTTTGATCGCTTTTTCCACGATCCTGTGTTTTGGCTGCTGTTTAAAAACACGTTCATATTGGCTATCTACAATATCGTCTTTTTCTTCCCAATCCCGATACTCATTGCGTTGATGCTCAACGAACTGCGTCTGGAATGGTTTAAACGCTCTATTCAGACGGCCATCTATATTCCGCACTTTGTATCCTGGGTTGTCGTTGTTGGAATGGCTTACACCTTTTTCTCATTGGAGAACGGTATCTTTACGAACATGCTTGTCCAAGCGGGCATGGAAAAAACCAATTTTCTCATGTCTAATACATGGTTCCGGCCGATGATCATTCTGGAAGTCATTTGGAAGGAATCCGGATGGGGGACGATCATCTTCCTGGCAGCGTTGTCAGGTGTTGATCCTACGCTATACGAGGCAGCTAAAATCGATGGTGCAGGACGCTTCAAACAGATGTGGCATATCACTTTGCCAGCAATTCGGAGTACAATTGTCATCTTGTTCATATTGAGGCTAGGTAACTTTTTGGATACTGGCTTTGAACAAATTTTTCTCATGCTTAATTCGACCAACCGTGAGGTAGGAGAGGTGTTCGACACTTATGTCTATTCTAACGGCGTTCAGCAGGGACAGTTCAGCTTCAGCACGGCTGTTGGTTTGTTCAAATCATTAGTAGGCTTATGCCTGGTATTAGCGGCTAACAAGATTGCAAAGAAATTCGGGGAACAAGGTGTTTATTAAAGTAGAAAGGAGCTGCTGCCATGATTCGTCAATCACTCGGTTCACGTATTTTTGATATTGTAAATGTCGTCGTGCTAATTGCCATTGCCTTAATTACTTTGATTCCGTTCGTGTTTGTATTGTCAGGCTCGTTAACGGCTTCTGAAGAGCTGATTCTCCGCGGTGTCGTCCTGATTCCAACGAAATTATCGCTGGATGGTTACAAATATATTTTTTCGACAAAAACGATTTTGTGGAGTTTAAGTGTAACCGCTTTCATAACCATTGCAGGCACGTTAATCAACCTGTTTTTTACCACGCTGACAGCTTATCCGCTCGCGAGAAACGAGTTTATGGGACGACGTCCGATTATGCTGCTCATTTTGTTCACCATGTTGTTCAGTGGAGGGATGATTCCAACATTTCTGGTTGTGAAATCGCTTGGACTACTCAACAGTTATGGATCATTGCTTATTCCAGGCGCCATCAGTGCATTTAACTTGATTATCATCAGAAATTTCTTCCAACAGCTGCCCGACGGGCTGGAGGAGTCTGCGAAAATCGACGGATGCAACGATTTTCAAATTTTGATCCGCATTGTGCTGCCACTCTCTCTTCCGGCCATGGCAACCTTTGCCTTATTTTATGCGGTGGGTCACTGGAACACGTTTTTTAATGCCATTCTATATATCAATGATACGACGAAATGGCCGATTCAAGTATGGCTTCGCCAAATTGTCATCTTGTCACAAGGAGGGGTCGGGGATTCACAACAAATGGGAAGCGATTATGTAGCGCCTCCCGGCGAAGTGATCAAGATGGCGGTTATTGTTGTATCGACCGTGCCGATTCTGCTTGTTTATCCGTTTTTGCAAAAGCATTTTGCCAAAGGGGTTTTGCTCGGTTCCGTGAAAGGCTAGTCATACAGCAGGCTGCGGATTACGAACCGATTATTTTTGTAACGACACTAGGAGGCTAACATGAAAATTACGAGCATTACTTGTTACAAGCAAACGATGGGATTGTTTTATGTAAAAGTAGAAACCGACGAAGGAGTTTATGGTTTCGGCGAATCAAGCCCGATGCGGCCGGATGTGCTAATGCAAATCATGAACACGGTGATCAAGCCGGCTGTCATTGGGATGGATCCTTTTCAAACGGAATTGATCGAAGAGGTGGTGCTGCGGAGAAACTACAAAATATCAGGTCAATTGCTTGCCTCGGCGTACAGCGGTCTCGAAATCGCGTTATGGGATCTGAAGGGTCGCTATTTGAACCAGCCGGTGTATAATTTAATCGGAGGTCTCTATCGTGATCACATTCCGCTGTATGCATCCAGTATGAGTCGCGATCTAACCCATGCGGAAGAAGCGGATAAAATTCGTGATGCGATCGAACGTCTTAAGGTCAAAGCCGTCAAAATCAAGGTAGGACCTCGTTTCGGGACAGGGCTCCCGGTTGATTTGAACGATGATGTGCTTAAGGTCAAGGCGGCTCGAGAAGCGATTGGACCCGATTGCAAGCTGATGATTGACGGCAACAGCTCTTATACGTACATTCAAGCCGTACAACTTTTCGATCGTATTAAGGAATACAACATTCATCATTTTGAAGAGCCTTGCCCGTATTACGATGTGGACACTTACGTGAAGCTGGCGAACACGCTACCTGTCCCCATCCATGTGGGCGAACAGGATTGGAATATATTCACTTTCCGTGACTTTATTAGCAAGGGCGCTTGTCATCTGTACGCAGCTGATCCTGTCAAATGCGGGGGAATATCTAGCGCGAAGCGCGCTGCTGCTTTATGCCGTGCGTTCGGCATTCACTATGTGCCGCACAACACCACCAAGGGCATCGGCTTCGCCGCAGCCATTCATTTGGCGGCCAGTTCGCCGGAATGCAGCAGCTTTTACGAATACAACATCGAATCAAACAGTACGAGAGAACGTTATTTGAAACAGCCTTTCGAAGTGAAAGATGGACATGTCCTTGTACCGCATGGACCAGGGCTGGGGATCGAATTGGATGAGGAACTAATGGAAGCTACACTTGAAGTTATTCGATAAGATTATTTAGACTATTAAAAGTTCGTAATTAGGGGGCTAACGTATCCATGAAAACGAATCATATTTTTAAGCGTGGACTACTCGTTACAGGAGCATTATCGATTATTCTCGCTTCGGCATGTTCCAATGGCGAGGGAACCAAACCTAGTGCATCGGAATCTACGAAACCAACAGAACTTACCATGATGAATCTGTATTTGACGCCAGAGCCTCCAAAAATGGATAGCGAAGCGATGAAACTGCTTCAGGAGTACACCAACACGAAATTAAACATTACTTGGGTTCCCAGCTCAAGTTATAGCGAGAAGGTTACCGCCTCGATCGCTGTTGCCGGGGATCTGCCACAGATCCTTCTCGTGAAAGACGACCGTAACCCTGCGATTATCGAAGCTGCACGAGCAGGCTTGTTCTGGGAACTGGGGCCGTATCTGAAGGATTATCCGAATCTGAAAACATTGGATGCTACACGTCTAACCAATACGTCAATTGACGGTAAAGTGTACAGCATTTTCCGTTGGAGACCGATGGCTCGTAACGGCGTCATTATTCGCAAAGACTGGTTAAATAATTTGGGTCTACAGGAACCAAAAAACCTCGACGACCTGATGAATATTTTCAAAGCTTTTACCTATAACGACCCTGACAAAAATGGTAAAAATGACACGTACGGCATCTCATTTGATTCAAGCAGCGCGCAAATTTTTCACCTCCTTGCTATGATGGGCGCTCCGAATACGTGGGAATACAAAGATGGTAAAATGTCGCCGGATTTCATGACGAAGCCTTATATGGATACGATGAAATTACTGCAGCAAATGTTCAAGGATAAATTGTTTAACAGTGACTTTCCAGTGGTCAAAGACCGAACTGTATTGGTGAATCAAGGTAAAGCAGGCGTATACATTGGGGCTTATGATGATTTAAACTCCCGGTTCACTGACTTATTGAAAGCGAATCCAAAGGCTGAATTGGATACCGTTGCTACTTTGAGCGGACCTGGGGGAATGAAAGTACAGGGAGGTACCGGCTACAACAGCGTATATATGATCCCGAAAACTAGCGTAAAAACCGAGGATGATCTCAAAAAAGTTCTTACCTATATCGATAAGCTCGGTGATGAAAAGGTACAGAACCTAATGGCGTGGGGGATTGAAGGCAAACACTATAAGGTGGAGAATGGCCAAGCCGTGCGGATTGACGAGCAAGTATTCACCGACGAAATCTATAATAATTTGTTCCAATTAATGGTGTTTGATGGCAGCAAGGCGCTTCCCGGTAAGCAGGACCCTAGCGTTGATAAGTATAACAAGCTTATTCAGAACAACGAACAATACGCAGTTCCGAATCCGGCCTTGCCGCTTCTTTCCAAAACTTATATGGAAAAAGGAAAACAGCTGGATCAGGTCATTACGGATGCTAGAACCAAATTTATCTTGGGTGAACTGGACGAAAATGGCTTTCAACAAGCCATTGCTAACTGGCAAAAGCTAGGCGGAGACCAAGTCATGTCCGAGTACAAAAGCGAGTATGAGAAAACAATGAAAAAATAATGGGTGCGATGGCACCCACTTCATGCGATAATGTACGCAATCGAATCTTATAAATGGCATAAAGAAAGTGAGATTGTCATGAAGCTGAATTTGCCCCGTTATCAAGTGAAACTGTTCGCATTATGCCTACTGCTTGGCGCCATACCTGTTATGGTGCTAGGCATTTTTTCGTATATGAAATCATCGAGCATCATTGAAAACAAAGTGTTGAAAGGAAATGAGCAGCTTCTTCAGCAGACGCAAATCCAAATTGAGAACACGCTGAAAATTATTGATTTCTCCATCTTTCAACTTGGGAATTCGCAAGCGGTTACAGATCTTCTGCCTATACAAATCAAGGCTAACGATTTCCCGTTGGTGGACAGATTGTTAGAAACGATGCAACGCATTCAAATTTACGAACTAGGAATTCTCGATATTCGACTGATTAATATTGATCAGCAGTGGGAGATTAATGATAAGGGTTACACGAAGTTGAAAGAATCGGAGGATCTTCAGCTATTTCGTTCATCTTCTCCACTCAACAGGCAGTTCAAATGGATGACACAAACGGTGGAGGGAAAAGCAGGAAAGCCATCACAAACGAATGTCTTTTTGTTCAAACAATTTCCGAATCTTTCGGCGAATCCCAGTGCTTTCCTGGTGACCCAAATGTCCAATCAGGAGCTGTTCAAAGTACTTCCCAAAAGCAGTGAGCTGGGATCCTTGATCATTCTAGATGACAAAGCCAATATTATCGCGACCGATATGGCTTCTTCATTGGATGCGCTTGTTCGAAATACGCCGCTTTTGAAGGAGATGACCGAAGCTTCCGCTCCGAATGGTTACCGAATTCAAAAAATGGGGAAAGAAGAGTACGGCTTCACCTACCGCAAATCTTCCTATAACGGATGGACGTACCTGTCTGTCGTGTCGTTGGACAGCCTGACACGGGAATCACAATCCATCGGTTGGGCTACAATATGGGCCTGTTTCGTCATCATTGTGTTGATTTCAGTTCTCTCGCTGAAGGGAGCAAATAAGCTGTATTTGCCTGTCCGAGGCTTATATCAGAGAACCGCACAACCGGGGGAAGCTTCTGAATCTCAGGATCCGAAGGATGAGTTTAAGGTAATCGAAAGCCGTATAGAAAAAATGTCGCAAAATTATAGACATATGACTAGCCATGTACAAAGTTTAAGGAATCAATTAAAGCCTTTTATGATATATAAATTAGTGCAGGGGGAACTGTCGGCCAAAGAGATTGAAGAGCAGATTAGGCTGTTTGGTTATAACTCGGAATTCCGATGGCTCGCCGTCGTGGTGATTCAGATGGAAACACTTGAACCTACTCGCTATCAAGAAAGCGACCGTGACCTGTTATTGTTTGCGGTCAGCAACATTGTAGAGGAGCTGGTGCCAACCGAGTATCGTCTGAATCCTGTAGTTATCAAGCAATCACAGGTTACCGTCATCCATGGTAATCACGATTCACCGGAAGCATTTAAGGAGTTTCTATATGAAACGATCAAGCAAGTCCAGGCTAACGTGCTAACATTTCTTGATCTTCCTATCAGTGCAGGCATCAGCCGACCTTTCCAAATGTATAAGGATACTCCGAAAGCCTATGAAGAGGGGCTTGATGCGCTGAAGTATCGAATAACGAAAGTTACCGAGACGATCCTTTTTATCGAAAATGAAGAACCGGAAAAGCAAATGGTGTTTTTTCCCGATCATCTGGAGAAGCAGCTGGTGGAAGCCGTGAAGTTCACGGATGAGAAGCGAGCCCATGCCTTATTAAAGGAGTTTCTGCAAATATTGTCGAATCGCGAGCTCAAACATAACCAGATGTATAACTGGCTTATGAAGCTTCTGCTGGATTTGTTGTACATCCCGGAGCGGCAGGAACGGCCTTCTTTCTCGCTGGATACGAACGCGACACCGTTGTATGAACAATTGAAGCGTTTTAACACGATTCAGGAGATTGAGGATTGGTTTATGGTGCAAATTATCATGCCGATTATCCATACGGAGGATCAGAACAAGGAAGCGCCGCATCAGAAAATATCAAATGAGGTCATCCGGATTATTCAAAGTGAATATGACCGGGAATTAACGCTCGAGGAGTGCGCTTCGCGACTTAATTATCACTCCAGCTATATCCGGCGTGCATTGAAAAAAAGCTTGAATATTAATTTTACCGACTATTTGCTTTCATATCGGATGGAAATCGCCAAAAAATGGCTGTTGGAAACAGATATGAAAATAGCCGATATGTCGCAAAAGCTTCAATATAATAATGCGCAAAACTTTATTCGCTATTTCAAGAAAACGACTGGATTAACACCGGGGCAATACAGGGAAAAGATTCTAAATGACAACGATGGGGAGTAACTGTAGGGGAAGATGTATGCGCTATTATGGAAGGTGCTGATACGAGATGTCAAACAAACGGTACGAGGTCGAAGAAAACGAAGTTAGCGTAGTTCCTTTTGACCCAAATTGGTTCGTTTTATATACCGAGGAAGCACGCAGCTTAAGAAATGCAATAAACGATATCGTTCATTCAATTGAACATTTCGGAAGTACTTCCGTAGAAGGGCTGGATGCTAAGCCTATTGTAGATATTCTGGTTGGGATACAATCTGATGTTAGTCTGACGGAAGCTCATATTGAAGCTCTCGCAGAGTTAGATTATGAATTTTTAGGCGAGGATGGGCGAAGAGCTGGTCGATTTTTCTTCCGAAAAAGAGGGTTGAATAACTTTAATGTAAGTTTCGTACCAGTTGATGGAGACTTGTGGAGAGATAATGTCGTATTGCGTGATTATTTGCGTGCTCATCCCGATGAAGTTCGTCGCTATGCTGCAATTAAAAAAGCAGCGGCGCAAACATCACCCAATAGCTTACTGGGATATCAGAACTATAAGCGCTATTTTATAGAGGAAATGAAAGAACGTGCGCGAGCTTGGTGCGGAACGATATGAAAGCAAAAAAGATTGTACTAACGGGTGAACGTTAGTTCAATCTTTTTTTATCTTACGACACTGACGATCCGATTTCGGCCTTCTTCTTTTGCTTTATACAAAGCTTTATCTACAGATTCAAGCAATTCATTTAGATAGGAATGGGGACTCTTTAGACTTTCCATGGTGAAATTATTAATCGTTAGCAATCCAATACTTATCGTAATCGATAAAGAATGTGGTATATCTTTCACGATCATCTTATTGGATTCAACGGTGGATTTGACTCGCTCAGCTAAGAAATTTGCCTGTAATTGACTCGTTCGCGGTAAATAGATCATAAACTCCTCCCCGCCATAACGAGCCAAAAGGTCTGTTTGACGGAGGGTTTGTCGAATTGCTGCCACCGTGCTAAGTATCATTTGATCACCGACTAAATGGCCGTAACTGTCGTTAATTAACTTAAAATAGTCGATATCTAATAAAATGACTGAGAATGGGATTTGGTGTTTGATATTATTCATTACTTCATACTCTAACTTTTGTGTCAGGTAACGGCGGTTATAAATACCTGTTAGCCCATCGGTTATGGCCATCTTTTCGAGTTTCCGGTTTGTTAGTGAGAGTTCATCTTGTTTAATAATTAACGATTGGTTGCGTTCATGCAGGATTTCGTTCTGAGAATTCGTTTCATGAATGAGGCGATAAAATTCACTCACATCTTGAAAAGTGATAACACGTCCCACCATTTCACTATCCACACGGATAGGTGCTGTTTGAATATTCACATACCGTTCATTAGGGAACTGTATTTCGATTTGAGTTCGCTTCAAAGGGTGCATTTGATACGTTTGAAGGAACAAATGAATATTGCTCTTAGATTGCCCTTTAGAGAGTAGATTGGCCATATCAAAACGGGAACCTATACGAAAACTAATATGAGGAAGTAGAGTGCGATTTATTTCTACAACTACTTCATTATCATTGAGTACCAGAATCCCATGATCGATAGTGTCTATAATATCTTGATGAGCTATTTTTACAATATCAAATGCTTTATCGCGATGAATGGCTATGACAAAGAAAATAGCAGAAAGTAATATGCCTAAGGATGTCAACCCTGGAATGGCGGGTAAAGGTAAATGAAGGACAACATTTAAGAATATATCTAAACATATAAATACGGTCATTACCGTAATTCCTTTAAACACTTGCTTGACCTGCGTTTTGATACGTAGTGACTTGTCGGATATTAATGCCCGACTCATCAGATAAAGCGAAACTATCATATAGCCGATCAAAACAGTAATGAGAACCCAAAACAGGGGACCATAAGTCCTGTGGATGTAATTACCCTGCAAAGGTAGAACGAACTTCCCATTTGGATTCACAATCACGCAAATTGCTACTAATATAGCCGGAACAAAAAGAAATACTGACATTTTTTTTCTCAGAAATCGTGCATGTCCAGTGAGAAATATGGTGAAAAGAAGCCAACCGACGGCTATCAGGCACATATCAATAAAAGATAGTTTTAAATAAAATAATTGAACTTGGGGAGTGTCCACTGCTTTAATGGCAAATTGGCAGATAGGCCAGAACATCATACAAAAATGGAACGTTAAATAAACTTTGTGCAGAATCGTGATGGTTACGGAAGCAAATACATAGACAAATAATGCAAACAAAAGTAAAAACAAGGTCAAGTCAGTAAACGACAAAAAATCCATGTTACACCCTCTAAAGTAATAATAATATTCATATAATTACTAGCTTTAGGTTAAAAGTCCTGCTTCATTGTACGAATATATTATTTAAGTGAAAATATCTCAACTTTTCGTTAAATGACATATGCCGGAAACGTTCATCGTTCAGGATTGACAGATTTTTTCATTTCGTCGTGTTGGACTGTGATATAATAATTTTTGGAATAAAAGTGAGGTGTATCATCATCAATAAAAAAGCGTTAAGCATTATATTCTTTATCATAGGCGGGCTTGCGTTACTGCCATATCCTTTCTTGATGATTGCAAACATCATGCAGATTGCCGGGGTTCGGTCGGAAGGCGATAGCGCTCTGTTATTATTTGTCGTATACGCATTCGTGATCGTGTCCAGCTTGTATTTGATTACGTATTTGGTATGTTTGATTCTCGCGATCGTCAAGCGGAAGCAAGGATTTTTACTGATTTCGGCCATTCCACTTTATCATTTGGTCTTGGTTTTTGTGTTGCTTTTGGTTTGGTTCTTATTTGAGTAGGACACCAATTAGAAGATGATTACTTGTTTGAAAATGAAGCATAGGCAGCCGGTTGGCTGCCTTTTCTCGATTGATGGGGTAGATAAGGAAATGAATCCAAAATAATGCTTTGTAGGAGTTTACATGGAAAAGAACTTGGATAGGAATTGGAGAATGCAACAGCTAATAAGCAAACAAAAGTTAAAACATAAAAAAGAGTATGGGGTACTCTTTGAGGAATGTATGAATGTTTTGGGAAATGAAGTTTCCATCTTGTCCAAAGTAGATGGAGAAGAAGCTTACGATTGTCTCCAAAAAACCTATCCATTTTCACCTTGGTCAAGGATTGATTGGGAGCATGTAAGCTCCAAAATGGTCGTTGATAATGCGAAAGAACTTGAGAAGTATCTTAGCAAAGAACTTGATGAGAGTGATGAAAATGTATTCATCCTCTGGAGCTATGGAGATTTCCCTGTGTTAAAGACTCAACTTCAAAAAGCTTTAGAGGTAATAGATGATTTAAGGTCTGTTAGCTCGGATATCTTTATTCTATCACCATCTAGATTCGTAATTGAATGTTATCATGAGGGGGAAATCACCATCGGTTTCCGAAATTGATATTATACCATTTTATAAGTGAATTTTTAGCTAAAAACTAAGGGAGGGTATCGAAATCATGAGATTTTTTGAAAATTTCAATCTCACCGATTTTTGGAAGAAAAGTGAATATGCATTAAAGGCATATGTGGAAGATTATCCATCAGATGAACTTATTAAATCAATCGAAAAAGAATTGAATTACAAATTACCGACTTCTTATGTAAGTCTAATGAAAGTACAGAATGGCGGAATACCGAAAAATACTTGTTTTCCCACTACCAGTCCAACATCATGGGCGGAAGACCACATCGCAATTACAGGTATTATGGGTATTGGACGTACTAAAAGTTACTCGTTATGCGGAAATCTCGGGAGTCAGTTTATGATTGATGATTGGCAATATCCAGCGATTGGAATAGTAATATGCGACTGTCCCTCTGCTGGTCATGATGTAATCATGCTTGATTATCGAAAGTGCGGCAAAGACGGAGAGCCGGAAGTAGTTCACGTCGATCAAGAATGTGATTATCATATTACGTTTCTGGCGAAAGATTTTGAAACTTTTATTATGGGATTAGTCAATGATGAAGAATTCGATTAATGTAGAGCAATAGATGAATTACGGTAAGTGCTCTTACAAACTATGGAATAACGTTTTCTTGATATCAATAGTAGTTAATTTGGAGGAAATTTGATGAAACGCACAGCTGATATCCTGATTCGAGGAAACAGCAGTTTATATAATAAAATTTGTAGTCAATTTGAAGGTAGGCTGGATCAGTTAAAATTAGAACCAAGCGGTCTCCAAATAGTAATAGATGAAGAGAAACGAGAATATCAAGAATTAATGTTAATGATCAACAGAGAAGGTATTAAATATTCTATTACAGAAACCAGAGAGTACACAAAGAAAGAATTGAAGGAAGCAAAGTTTTTTCATGTAGGAGTTTTCTATCCATGGGAGCAGGATGCCCTCAAGAATGCTGAATATTATGGGACAAAGTACGTCCAGGACCATCACTGTGAACACTGTGGTAAGGTTCAGACTTCTGAATTAAAGTTGGATGTGAAGAAAATTGGTAAGCATCATTTAATTCATATTAGACCTGAACTAATTATTAGCGAATATGCTAAAGAGGTTATTGAGAGCAGTCAGCTAAGCGGATACGAAATCCTTCCCGCCAGTGATTATAAGACTCGGTATGATCAAAAGGTATATCATCTGGTTATTAAGAGTATTTTGCCACCATTTGATAATCATGTACGTTGTGACCCGTATGAACATTATCCTGCTAGTGATTGCGATATTTGCAGTTTGAGAGGCTTTCCTCGGTCAGAATTTGTTTACAGAGAAGAAGAAGTGGAGAAGTTCCAGGACTTTAATTTAACTTTTGAGTACTTGAACGCTTATCAGAATCGTTTGTTAATCATAAGCACTGAAGTAAAAGAAATTTTTCATAATCATAAAATAAAGCTGCTTAGACCAGAACCAGTTAGATTCATATAAAGAAAGTTTATTACTAGTACCAAAATACGTCTAACAATGTGATAATTCTAATATCCGGATTCTGACGCTTTACAAATAAGTAATCCGCGTAGTATCAATAGATTCAATCTAAACGTTATATTCCTCGAGAATAAGTAATGAAGAATCTAGAAAAAAAGTAGAGACCATAGCTCATTGTTATGGTCTCTTCCTATGAAGTGGTCAGTCAAACTCTCAAGATCTACCACTGAACCGTTTGATCGCTTCCTCGGTCACCGGTGTGAAGAGGTTAATCAGGTTACCGTCCGGATCGCGAAACAGCACAGCACGGTTCCCCCACGGCATCGTGGTTGGTTCGTTTACCCACTCGTCGACAAACGGCTTCAAGCGCTCGTATTCGGCATCGACATCTTGGACGTGAAACTCGATGATGACTGTCCGATTGTTAGCCGCCACAGCGGAACCAGCGCCGAACAATTGTACCGTCTGGGAGTGGCCGATCGCCAGGGTGCACGATGGCACAACAAGTTCGGCAAAGACGGGCGCGGGGCGTTCCGCCGAGACTCCCAAGACTTTCTCATAGAAATCGACGAGACGATCCACGTCGTCGGTAATGATGCGTACAGATGCAAAATTCATGAGATACCATCCTTCCTATAATAGATGATACCACTCAGTATCATATCTTTTTGGGCCAAAATTCTTCGCATTTAATTCCCACTCCTTTCATTTACTTACTCCGATTATATAAAAACGTTACTGACAACAGTGTGTCAGTAGCATTTAACCATGCAATTTGAAATCCCCAAATTTTAATTATGAAGTCCTGTCCGTCAACGCGGCAATCCTCTCATTCATATTGCCACGTAATCGCCCGCCATGATAGCAGATGACAGTTTCAATGTCATACATGTTGAGCTTCTTCAATGATTGAAGCGCAGCTCTCAAATTCGGTGTTAAGGCTACAATTGGGCCTTTGAGTTCTCCATTTTCGATTACCATAGCATCTCCCGCAATTAACGTCTTGCTGGGCTGATGATAGAAACAGACATGTCCAGGTGTATGGCCAGGCGTGTGAATCACTTTGATCCCGCCAGCAAATGGCAGTGTTTCGCCGTCTACCAATGTACGATTAACATTTGCACTCGTGGGCTTAACGTAAGCTGCTTCAAAATCACTTTGTATCTTCTTCGGAAGTGTAGCCAACAGACCGAATAGTCTTTCCAATGGTATTTTAAGCATCGGCTGTTTCCCATTAATAACTGCCTGATCCTTTTCATGAGCATAAACAAGTAGCCCCGGATTATCTGCTATAAAGGTTGGAAGGCCCCCGATATGATCAATATCTTGATGGGTTAAAAGGATGGTGCTAAGACGTTGTTTAATGCCCGCTCGCTGAATTAGCTCCAAAATTGCTGGGGCAGAGCCAGGCATCCCTGTGTCAATCAGTATCGACTCCTGTTTGTCGAATAATACAGTCGGGCAGATCGTCATCATCCCCCAATTTAGCTCTAACATTTCAATACCGTCTGCAATCCGCATCTCTCAGCCTCCATTATGTATGGTATATTAAAGTAACAGATGTTGCCTTAATGAGAAATATACAACCGTCGAATGAATGGAAACAACCAACAATCGTAGCAGGAATGTTGCTATAGCGATAAAGTAGATAAATTGTCGGGGAAGGTATGATGAAAATGGGGACAAAAGTATTGAACGTACGAAATACACAAACAAAACAGTCACTAATCAACGCATTTTTGCAGTTAGTTTCTGAAAAGGATTTTGAAAAAATAAGAATAGCAGATATTTCCCAAAGAGCACACGTGAATAGGGCTACTTTTTATGCACATTTCAATGATAAGTACGAGTTATTGGACTATATGATTGGAGACTCCGCTTCTGCTGCAATTGTGGAATTTACTTCAGGAACTGTGACATTCGATCAGGATAGCATCTTTCAGCTCGTTTTAGGAGCATGTTATTTTTATCAACAACCGAAAATGAAATGCCGCAGCAGCTATATAGGTTTAGTCGTACCACAACTGAAAGAAAAAATGATAAATGAGTTGAAAATCTATTTGATGAAAAGTTTAGAGAGTATGCAAACAGAAACTGAAAGGAATTTTTATGTGCCTATATTTGCAAACATCATCAATGAAGGTGCACTTCAATGGGCTTCTGGCAAAGTTACAATGAATCAAGAGGAAATAGCGAGGAGAGTCTCATTATTAGTAATAGGAGGATATCAGCTTTCCGAGGAAAGAATTGTATAACAAGTTTAAAATGAAAAAAACACCGGATACCTTAAGCAGGTGACCGGTGTTTTCTATTAGCGTTTAGGCATTTTGCTCTCATCCATGTACAACAGGTTCCAGCGGTGACCGTCCAAGTCGGCAAAACCTGCACCGTACATCCAACCGTCCGTTTCACTCGGCTTGCCAAAGATGCTTCCTCCGGCAAACTCTACTTTTTGAATAAAGGTATCAACTTCTTCTCTGCTCTTAGCGCCTATGGAAAATATGACTTCTGCGCTATGGGAAGTATCTGCGATTTTTGAACCTGTAAATTTCTCAAACACCGTATCCGGGAACAGTAAAATCGTTGTTTGGCCTATGGCAAGCTTGGCTCTCTCGTTACCCATACTCACTGCTTGGAACCCAATCTCATTAAAAAAGGCGGTTGACCTCTCAACATCTTTGACCGGCAAGTTAATCCAAATCTCTTGTGACATGGCTATAGCCTCCTGGAATATATTTTCAACTACTTCAACTATACTCTATTTCAGGCCGCAGAAGCGAATTGCATCATTTACGACTGCTCAGAAAGGGTTCGCATTTTTCGAAGTGATGGGAATAGATACATCCAAAGCCCCGCGATTGCAAGCGTACCAAGACCACCGACGAATACCGCAGGAACTGCTCCAATAAATCCGGCTAAAGTCCCCGACTCAAACTCTCCCAACTGATTAGAGGTACCGATAAAGAGGGAGTTAACGGCATTGACCCGCCCCCGCATTTCATCCGGAGTTTGCAGTTGTACGAGAGATGACCGAATGATGACACTAATCACATCTGAAGCACCAATGAAGAATAATGCCACAAGGGAAACGAATAAATGGCTCGAAACTGCGAAAAGCATAGTTGCTAATCCGAAGACGGCGAGGGCTGCAAACAGAATGTAGCCAACAGCTTTTTTCAGTGGATAATAGACCAAGACAATTGACATTAACAAGGCACCGATGGCTGGTGCAGTCCTCATTAAGCCTAGTCCCCATGGTCCTGTATGAAGAATATCCTGTGAAAAAATTGGCAATAAAGCAGTTGCACCACCCAACAGCACAGCAAAAAGGTCAAGTGATATCGTCCCAAGGATGATCGGTTGGCGGTAAACAAACATGATGCCAAAGAAGAGGGAACGTAGAGACACCGGCTCAGATTTGCGCACGATAGGCGTTGAACGGATGAAGAAGGTTAGGATGCCCGCGGTTAAAAGAGCGAGCGAGGCAGCTGTATAAACAAAAGATGAGCCTGCCCAATATAGTAATCCCCCCATGGAGGGTCCAAGTATCTGTGATAATTGTCCGACCGAGGTGTTCCACGATATCGCCTGTTGAAGGAATTCCTTTGGTACCAATTGAGGCAGCAAAGCTGAAGAGGAAGGACCTTCGAATGCTCGGCATGCTCCTAAAATGGCCGCCATTACTAGGATATGATTCTGACCTAACGAATTTGTAAGACTACCTGATAAAAGCAATAAGGCGATAACGCCCTCTACGATTTGGCAGAGAAAGACGATATATCGCCGATCATAGCGGTCAGCGAAATGCCCAACGACCAAGGTCAGCAGAACCATGGGGAGAAATTGGGCTAGTCCAACAAGACCGAGACTGAAGGCATCATGGGTTAACTCATACATTTGCCAACCGATCGCTACAGAAAGCATCTGGAAGGCAATTGAGGATAACATTCGTGATATCCAATAGTTCTTATAATAGGGGATTTGTTGAATTGAACTGCTTGATGAGGCCAATTGTATGACACATCCTTTCGTCTAATAACTCATAAATTGTATTATATGCCTTACTCAAAAAAGAAGTCTATAGCCATATTGTTTTGTTAACGGCGTCTCCGAAAGGGTGATCACTTATGAGAGCAGGGGAAGTCCGCAAGTCTAAGCCCCGCTTGTATCCGTTTCCAGGTCAGGTCCTTTGGCAGAACCACAATACAACAGCTGCCCAGACCGTCAATTTTTCGATCATAGGCGATTGTCATGTCGGCTATTCGAACAGCTTGAGTATTTTTAAAAGCATACTGCCCAAGGCCGTTCGTCCTGGGAGTACGAGGTTTGTTATTTTTGGCGGTGATAACAAACATGGGTCGAAAGGCGCGCAGGCGGATAGCGATTACCAGGCGTTCAAGGATGCTGTTACGAGCGAGCTCGGGACCAGCATTCCATACAAGGCATCCATCGGGAATTGGGAGGACGATACGCGGGAGCAATTCCGGAAATATTTGAATCCGGTGCTTGGTATGATGAATTTTCCGGGGACAGGTGGCAGGGTGAAGTATGTCTGGCTTGATAACGCACCGGGTAAGTTCAGCTATGACAGCATATCCCTGCTGAAATCGCTCAGCGCTAACTACTACTATATTATCGATTGCCACTGGCCGCTACGTGTGAACGGCATTACGGTGGACTCCTCGCATGTGCTGAGCACAGAGGAGACAGGGCATTTCTTCAGGTCGATTCCGGTAAGCGTCCGGGATAAAGTGCTCGGCATTTTTACGCATCATGCGCACACGTTCTTTGAAAATACCTCAACCATCTACACGGGATTTGCTGAAACAAGGTTCTATGTTTGCGGCTGTTCCGGCGCCTATAACTGTCGATGCAACAGATCGTCATGCGGGAGGGGGTATTACCAAGCGTCGCTCACCCTACAAGGCAACCAGGTTACTCTTTCCAAGGTAACGCCAGGTAAAATGTGAGCTAAATGAATTTTCCAAAGCGTTCACTCAACCGGGTGAACGCTTTTTTTTAGCAGGCTGATGGCGAGGTAATGACGCAACCGAATTTATACTCCCGAAAACTTCCCCGGTTATTTCCCAGTTGTTTCCCGGATTTATCCCAAACATTTCCCAGCGGTGTCTCAAGAAAAGTGAATTGCACGTGTTGTATGCTAATTCCAGCACTTAAATACAATTCATTTGACAAAGGGAGAGAATGGAATCTATGACATTGAAGTTCAGCAAACGAAAACAAACCTCAGTCATCACATTTTTACTGGCGGGGTGTTTGGGATTCGGCAGCATCGCCGGTGCTTTTGGCGAAACGCCTCCTGCAAGCGTGCAGATCAAGGAGTTTAGCCTGCTTGATACGTCATCTGACATCGTAGGTGCAGCTGATTTTACACCTGAGGGCAACAAGGACGGTCACTTCAAGCTACGGCTGAGTCTAGCTCAGAATACGGTTATCAATTCCGTCGTATTACGTTCCACGGATGCTTATGGTAAGGATAATTACCAAGGGGTATGGAGAACCAACCATGTAACAACGGGGTGGCTACTCGGCATTGTGCAAGATAAAACGGTTACATCGTCAAGTGGTACATCACATGAAAGCATCGTCATTAATCCAGGGTTTCGAAAGGATGTAAAAGAGCCCGTCGGTGAATTTGAGGGAGAGCTTAACTTGGACCTCTACGCCAGCGATAACGGCACGATCAAGGAAACGCAATATTATGTTTTAGAAATTTTGACTCCTCAAGGGACCGTAGTTTCCAAACCGATAAAGTACAAAAGTCCGATGACAACAGGGGAGAGTACTGGCTCTACAAGCCCGACTCCGCAACCTGTACCAACACCTCAGCCCCCAACCCCAGCGCCAACATCAGATAGTCCGCTAATTCATGTGCTTTTTAATGGTCAAGAGCTTCAGTTCGATCAAGTCACTCCTATGCTGAAAGATGGTTCAACACTTGTCCCGTTCCGTAAATTATTTGAAACGCTGGGCTTCGAGGTTCAGTGGAAGGAGACTGACGGGTCCCAGAAAGCAATCGGAATCAAAGATGGACTCAAGATTGAATTGACAATTAACAGTACCACCGCATTCGTGAATGGTAAAAACGTAAGCTTGGATGTCCCTGCCCAAATCCTGAATGGGAGCACCTTAGTCCCGCTTCGCTTTGTAGCGGAAAACAGCGGATACAAGGTGTCGTACTCTAGAAATGGTAACGAGGCGACAGTTCGGATTGATGAAACTGATGAAGCTCCAAACACACCAACACCATCACCAACCCCTTCTCCTGCTCCAATCCCGGATCCGGTAAAAGAGGTGGCTGAGCCTTATGTCGTTAAAGGTTATGTGCGTGATGCAAAAGGCCAGCCTCTCTCTGATATTGTTGTATTCGCCGATGACACAATGCTTTACGACAGCAATATTCTTGGCGTTACCGATGAATCGGGACACTATCGGATCGAGCTGCCTCAGATAGCTACATCATGGCATATGGGCGCTGATATAACGAAATCATTTAACGAAATGGATTATACCTTCCATTTAAACGTTGATAAAGATCTTCCGTTTTCGGGAAGCACTGGAGCCGTCCGCAATTTTACTTGGAGCAAATTTGATGGAATGATTTATATATATCCGAATTTCACATCATCGGACGATTCACTGCCGGAGTTCGATATGAGCGATCTGGAAATCACGCTGACTCCTGCCGGCCCACTGCTCGATGGTAGTGCCGGTCGTACGATAACGAAACGCGGAGGTCCGATTTCAAATGGAGCGGGCATTGATCAAATACCGATTGGCCGTTACAAGGCTACCGCCAGATGGGTGCCAGAGGGGCATGCGCCAATTTCCTTACAGATTAGTGACTCAACCGGCAAATACGCAGCTTCTGTCGAATTTGAATTCGGTCCTCCTGTAGGCGTATCTACAACTAATTATCTCGCAGAACTTAACGTTAAAATACCTTAAATCGACATTCAAACAACAAGCGATTAGGCTGCCGAATGGCAGTCTTTTTTGCATGCTGTATATTTAAACCTTCCTATACGCAAAAAAACCGACCACACGGCCGGAGTTCCTTGCTGCAACTTATACGGTTAATTCTTTTGAATTTTTTACCTTGGTGAAAAAATTTCCCGTCCATATCATATAGCCCATTCCCACATACACCAAGCCCCAGAAGAAGGCAAACCATTTCTCAAGCCCCGGCATACCGAACGAGATGAGCATGAGAATAAAAAGAATAATCGTCCAGCGGGGAAATACTTTACCTCTAAAAGTAACAATCATTAAAATTATAGTTCCAAGCAGCATCCCCATACCGGAGACAGCTCCGGTGAGATCAACGAACAGCTGCCCTTTTTTCGCATATTCGCCGTATGCAAACAAACCGTAAAAGTTAGAGGCAACAAGCAAATTGCCAACCATGATAAGCAGTGTAGAAATGAAGCCCAACACGCCGGTCTCCTTTGACTGTGCCATATATAGCGCAATAGAACTGATCGCCATCAGGATACAAGCGATAAACCCGCAAATCACTTCTGGCGTGCTATCATCTCCCCAGATGAGCGAAGATGGTGTCATTCCGATTCGAATGATTCCAGCTAAGAAACAGATAAATCCAAGTGATTTCACAACTTTGTCTACGGTCATTTTGAATAACCTCCTATATTTATTGACTTCCATGTTACTAATTGTACCAACGGATAGTTCCTGTCAACGAGAGTATCCCCTACCTAGTGAAGACAGGAAGATTTATGGGTAGATCCGGGAAGCAATCCACAAGTCATATACAGATTCAGGGGCAGCAGTTATAATTTCCATATAGCTTTCATTGGCTAATTAGGAGGAGAGATGAGGCTCTTAAGAATGAAACTGAGTAGTCAAATGGAGTGGCTATTGCAGGTGCTTATGATTGCAATCAGCGCGATTATGGTTATTTTCTTCATAAGCAGTATCTCAGGTTATTATGAAACGCTGCGCGATCAATGCCTCTTGCAGTCATGCGGTTCATCGGCTCCAGTTCCACCGACCACGCTTGAGGCACTGAATCAGATCAGCTTAACGGTTGATTCGTATGCGGCGGCTTTAGTCGCGATTGACAGCGGGCTTGCATTTCTTTTCTATACGGGTGCCGGTATCATCCTCTGGAAGAGCAGGCGAGAGAAGATTGGAAAGCTTGCCATGCTCGCGCTCGTTGCATATGGGACTACGTTTCCCTCGCTCGTCTATATTGCTTCTGAAGGGAGCGAGACATTTCAGAGATGGCCGGATGGCATCAGTACAATCGGTTGGATAACGCTATTTTTGTTTTTTTTATTATTTCCGAGCGGAAAGCTAACGCCCTATTGGACACTCTTTGTTTGGATCCCGTTTAGTTTGGTACAAATTTTGAGCTTTTTATTTCCGGAAACCGTTATAGATTTGCAACAATGGTCCCCAACTGCGAGGATTTTGTATTATTTATCTGCCATCGGCAGTATGATTTATTCGCAAATTTATCGATATCGAAAGGTTTCTAATGCCGAGCAGAAGCAGCAGACAAAATGGGTTGTCTATGGCGTTACCATTTCGTTTCTTGGTTTTTTTGGAATAGGTGCCTTTTTTGTTGCTGATGCGGCGTTCAGCCCGCTCTCTTATATTTATTTAACGATCGCTTTACATGTTTTTGTTTCTATCATTCCCTTGACGCTTGCATTTGCCACCCTTCGCCATCGCTTATGGGATATCGATCCGCTCGTTAATCGGACCATTGTCTATGGTGTGTTGTCCCTTGCCATTGTGATCGTTTATTCTGCCTCTGTCCTATATTTAAGCAGTGTGTTCCGAACGGATAAAAGCTATATTATCTCACTGATCGCAACTTCCATCGTCGCTATTCTTTTCGCACCGCTTAAGCAATGGCTTCAGCGTATCGTGAATCGCTTGATGAAAGGCAGGCACGATGATCCGTTTGCTGTGCTTGTCGAATTGGGAGATAGTCTGATAAAACCGATGGCGCCAGAAAAGGTGCTAGATGCCGTCGCTCGAACCATTCAAGATGCGCTTCGCCTTCCCCATGTCAGTATCTCGATTGGAATGAACGGTCAGGAAACGATGGTGATATCCGTCGGTGAAAAGAAATATGAGTTGCATGCTTTTCCTCTTATTCACAGCGGTGAAGAGCTCGGTACGCTCTGGTTGTCGAGTCGTTCGCCAGGAGAGGCGTTCAGCTCGGAAGATAGCAGGTTGTTGGATGTACTGCTTCGTCAAGCTGTGCCAATCGCTAAAAACATAAAAATGACCGCTGGTATGAAGCTACTGGCCAAAGATTTGCAGGAATCGCGCGAACGTCTGGTGCTTGCTCGTGAGGAGGAGAGAAGGCAAATCCGCAGAAATCTTCACGATGAGCTTGCTCCGCGCTTGATGTCGCTCGCGTTTAACGTAGCGGCTGCGGAGCAGTATATTCGCAAAAGTCCGGATACCGCGATTGGACTACTGGGAGAGCTAAGGCAGGAAATCCGTACTACGGTTAACGATATCCGTACAATGGTACACGATTTGCGTCCACCAACGTTGGATGAATTCGGGCTGCTTGGTTCAATTGAGGCACGTATTGAAGAGATCTTGAAGACGTCCGCTCAAATGGCAGCTACACGGGATCATGACGCAATTCGTGTGAAACTACACGTGCTGGAGGAGCTTCCAATTTTACCGGCAGCGGTGGAGGTAGCGGTGTATCGCATCGTAACAGAGTCTTTAGTTAACGTCATAAGGCATGCGGAGGCAACAATTTGCGATGTACATATACGGTTGATTGCGGCGCAAGAGTTGCAAGTCGAAGTTATTGATAACGGGAAGGGCATTCCAATTCCTATAAAGCCATCCGTAAATGGAGGCATTGGGCTGACCTCAATTCGCGAGAGAGCGGGAGAAATTGGCGGTCAATGCCTATTTGAAAGATTGGAAACAGGTGGTACGCGTGTAATGGCGCTGCTGCCGCTATTGCGTGGGGAGGAAATAAAGTGAGAATTTTGCTCGCAGACGATCATCCGCTATTTCGCGGAGGCGTGCGCAACTTAATTGGTACTACAGAAGATCTACAAGTAATAGGGGAAGCTTCGAACGGGGAAGAAGCGGTGCAGTTGGCTCTCACCTTATCACCTGACGTCATTGTTATGGACATTCGGATGCCGGGTATTAATGGGATTGAAGCGACGAGAATGATTAGGGAGAAGCAAGCTGAACAAAAAATACTTATCGTAACGATGTTAAAAGACGACAAGTCCGTTTTTATGGCTATGCAAATGGGAGCACGAGGTTATGTACTTAAAGATGCGGGGGAGATGGAGCTGCTGCAGTCCATTCGAATTGTGGGTGGCGGTGGTGCTGTATTCAGCTCAGACATCGCTTCACGCATGATGCATTATTTTACGATGCCGAAGCCGTCACAGCCGTTAAATCCGGCGCTTTCCGAACTGACGGGCCGAGAGACGGAGGTGCTTGAGCTGATCGCGGACGGATACTCCAATGGACAGATTGCAAGCCGCTTACAATTGAGCGCGAAAACGGTCGCCAACCATGTCACCAATATATTAAACAAGCTTCAAGTTCAAGACCGTCACGAAGCTAAAAAGGTGCTGAGGAACTTTCATGATGCAGCGGATTTTGAAAGGTAATGTTGTTTGTGGCTACCGTATCAGGAAAGACTTTGTCATTACGACAGGGTCTTTTCTGTGTCAAGCCTGAAGCCTCCTACTTAGAAAGTATTGTGTCCATAACGATGAGTAATTTAATCTAATTATTTTGGATTGTGTAGTCTGTAGTTAACGTTTTTCAGATTTCTACCCATAATCAGCTGAATATCAGGGAATGCATTAACAAGAATTCACGCTGTGTGCAAATCCCATAATGGATTGACAGCAGTTGTGTCTTAAGTTAATATTAGAATGAACATTCGATCTAAGAAAGAGCGTAGGTGGTTATGAGGCCTCCCATTGTCTTGTCATTTATAGATTGAACGTTCGATAGAAAATTGGTCATCAATGACTGAAAAAAATCATTTGTACAAATAATATTTGGAGGAGATTCAATTATGAATAAGAAGACTATTTTTATTACAGGAACAAGCTCAGGATTGGGAAAACTGACGGCGATTCATTTTGCAAAGCTTGGTTGGAATGTGGCCGCGACGATGCGTACGCCAGAGAAGGAAACTGAGCTTACTGCATACGATAATATTAAAATCTTTAAGCTGGACGTTACGAATGTGGAACAAGTCAATTCTGCTGTTAACGATGCGATAGCAACCTTCGGGAAAATCGACGTTGTAGTTAACAATGCGGGGATGGGATCGTACGGGGCTCTGGAATTAGCCGAAGAGAGCACCATCGATTGGCAGTTTGCCGTGAATGTCCGCGGCCCGATTAACGTTATTCGTAAATTCCTGCCTCATTTCAGAGAGGTTGGCGGCGGGATGTTTATCAATATTAGTTCTTTCATGGGTGTAACTACAGCAGTACCGTTAGGTTCCCTGTACAATATGTCCAAGTTTGCTTTGGAAGGTTTGACGGAAGGTCTTTATTACGAGCTTAAGCAGCTTAACATCGAACTTCGTCTTATCGAGCAAGGCGGTTCCAAGGGTAATAATTTCGTCCATAGCGTCATCTGGAATAAAAATGAGAACATCAAAGCCTACAATGATTTAGAAAATAAAGTAGGCAATATGATGGCAAGTACACCTGAAGATCAACTCGATGATCCGCAAACGATTGTTGATGCTATTGCTGCTCAAGCAACCGGGGAAAGCAATCAATTCCGTACGCTCGTTGGTGAAGCAGGAAAAGGCCTGATGGCTCTTCGTAACTCCGTTCCGATCGAGCAATATTTGGAGACGATTGCGTCGAACTATAAATAAGTCGAAATTTAAATATTAGTTAAAAAGTAAGGTTCTTGTCAAAAGCTAAATGACAAGAACCTTATTTTATTTTCGACGGATTGTAAGAGGACTCTACTTGTTTCTTATGCGTGGGAATTTATGGATTAAAAGAACTTGAAATGATAAATTTAAAATACTTGATAGACGAAAATAACAGAAAGGAGTACAACCATGTTTGTATCTTTCAATCTAGTAACTCGATTCTTACTGGAACTGTTCCTTCTCAGTTCTTTAGGTGTCTGGGGATATCACCTTGGAGCTGGAACTTTTGCAAGATTCATCTTTTCGGGTGGGCTTCCAGTAGCAGCCGCAATCATCTGGGGACTATTTATTTCTCCAAAAGCCAGGTTCTCTCTACCAACACCCTTAGTTGTCTTCATCGAATTTTTGCTTGTGGGAGCAGCAGCTTATGGATTAATTTGGTCAGGCTATTTTATTACCGCCGTAATCTACACAGTTGCTCATATTGGAAATCGTCTTCTGCTCAGCATTTTCTTACACAAGAGAAAGGACGGGTAACGATGATTATGACCCAAAAAGAAATGATGTTCATCGTGCAATCACAGCTTGCCCTTGATTTAAATTGCTCAATCGATGACTTGAACGGTGAGAAGGATAGAATAATTTTTGTAGAAGCCAAAGAAAATCCTGGACGCAGGCCGTTTCCGAGGAAAGGACGTTATTTCGAAATTCTATCAATGGGCAAGTCAATTGTAGTCTCAGCTACACCGGAGCGGTTGCTCATTGCCAAAAAACAGATGCAGGACAAAAGCAGGGATGCCGTATTTTCCTTACCGTTTATCCGAGGTTTGTACTTGCACTTTCTGCCTGATGTAAAAAGAATAAAGCCTATATCGCCACCGGATTTTTTTTCATTTGAAATGATGAAGCGAGAAGAAGTGGTCCGTTTATTTGATGATACAAGATTCAATGAAGCTATCATATATGATTCGAATCTTCCCTGGCAGACTGACCTAGCTATGCTTGCAAAAAAAGATGGGAAAATTGTCGGTGTGGCAGGGGCAAGCAAAACCTGTTCAAAACTATGGCAAATTGGGATAGAAGTATTACCCGATTATCGTAATTTGGGATTGGCTAGTTATCTTGTAAACAGATTGACTTTTGAAATATTGGAACAGGGAGAGATACCAAGTTATGACGTAATAAGCAGTAATATCGCTTCCCAGAGAGTAGCCTATCAATTAGGGTATTTCCCCGCGTGGGTGTCTGATTGGCGATGCAATTTTGAAGGACTTGAATAGAAACTGGAGAACGCTAGTTCAATATACAGCAAACCTTCATTGCGTAACTTATTAGTTAATTAATAAACTTATTGTTGACAATATGCTAGCAATTTAGCATAATGTGACCAATGGTTCTTTTAAATATTATTTAGTTAATTAATAAGTTAACCTAAAGGAGAGTTGCCAGAAAATGACCAGCACGCATAAGTATGTTAAAAATTACCCGCGCCCACAATGGATTCGCGATGAATGGCAATTGTTAAATGGAGAATGGAACTTTCGCTTTGATGATTCATTCGAAGGAGAGCGTAACAACTGGTACAGCGATCTTCATGCGGATCGCACCATTCAAGTTCCTTTTACATATGAGACTAAGGCAAGCGGAATCGGCGAGGAGAAGTTCCATCCATGCGTTTGGTACGAACGGATCGTAGCAATTCCGGAAGAAACGAAAGATAAGCGAGTAATACTTCATTTTCAAGCCGTGGACTATTTAACTAAGCTGTGGGTGAATGGCAGTTATATCGGCTCGCATGAGGGTGGATATTCCGCGTTTTCATTTGATATTACGGATGCTGTGGAGCAAGGCAGTAATAACCGCATTTCCGTCCGGATTGAGGATGGAAACAGTACGATGCAGCCGCGCGGCAAGCAGCGTTGGACTGACAAGAACTATGGCTGCTGGTATGTGCAGACGACAGGCATCTGGCAGTCTGTATGGTTGGAATACGTCGATGCTTGCTATGTAAGCCATGCAAAAATTACGCCGAAGCTGGAGGAAGCGTCCGTTTCGTTCGAATACGAGCTGGGAAGCACCGTTCGATCTTTCGAAGGATTGTCACTCCAGACGATTGTTCGTTACGACGGCAAGCTGATTCGCTCGACCGAAACGAATGTAGATAGGAAGTTCGTGAAGGTGGATTTAAGCGTCATGAACGATGTTGGTGAATGGAAGGTCTACGCGTGGCATCCGAATCATCCGAATTTGTACGATGTGGAAGTTGTTCTGAAGAAGGACGGACAGCCGGTCGACACGGTCTACACTTATTTCGGCATGCGCCGCATTCAGATTAAGGGCAATAAGGTACTACTTAATAATCATCCGTATTATCAACGTCTGCTGCTCGATCAAGGGTATTGGGAAGATACTCATTTGACGCCACCGTCTGAAGAAGCTCTTATTGAAGATATCGAGAAAACATTAGCCCTCGGATTTAACGGTGTTCGTAAGCATCAGAAGCTGGAAGATCCTCGGTTCTTGTACTGGGCGGACCGCAAAGGGCTTTTGGTATGGTCGGAATTTGGATCCACGTATGAGTTTGGAGATGATGCGGTACATCGGTTCATGAAGGAATGGATCGAAGTTGTGCGCCAGCATTACAATCATCCGAGCATTGTCACATGGGTTCCGTTCAATGAATCGTGGGGAGTTTCGAGCATTTCTACGGACCGGAAGCAGCAGCAGTTTACTGAATCGATCTATCATTTGACCAAATCGTATGACCAAATGCGTCCTGTTATTGTGAATGACGGTTGGGAGCACACGATTTCGGATATTATAACGCTGCATGACTACGAGGAGCTAGGCTCAGTCTTCGAAGATCGGTATAAGGATCAAGAAGTACTGCTTAGCAATAAAGTACCGCATGACAAACATCGATATCCTTTTGCTAATGGATACAGCTATAAGGGGCAGCCGGTGATTATCAGTGAATATGGCGGCATCGCATTCAAGAGTGAGGAAGGTTGGGGCTACGGCAACCAAGTCAAGAATGAAGAAGAGTTTTTGGCGCGTTATGAGAGTATTACGCAGGCTATCAAAAACTTGGATTATGTTAGCGGCTTCTGTTACACACAGCTGACCGATGTGCAGCAAGAAGTGAATGGGTTATTAACGATTCAGCGTGAACCGAAAATTGAGATGGAGAAAATCAAAAAAATCAACTTGAAATAGAAGTTGTAATATCCTGAAGAAGATCTGCTACGTGTTGTAAGCAGGCTTCTTTTTTTATTTCCCAATGATGATTCCAATTAACTATTGACAATACAGTTCAGTTTGATAAACTTGGTTCAAAATGATGAACAAATTTTAAGGATAAACGGAGGCGCTTTCATATGAGATTAGATGCTGAATCGACCATTCAGGAAGTCAGAATCATCGAAATAGCCGATCATAACCTGCAAAATGAGCATAGGTACGTGGAAATTGTTTGCTATGGAGGATTAACGGGGCATGCCGGACCGTTGGACGGGCAATATCAGTTTCTTGCCGTCAAAAATAGGCTTCATGTTTTTAACAAATTTCTTGCGAAACGCGATATTTTTGATCCCGAAATTGAGTTTGCATCCCTATGGGAGGCTGTCTATCCGGAACATCCACTTTCATCTTATGAACATGGGAAAGATCCGATAAACGGTGACAATATCTGGCGTTCGCACCGTACATCGAGACATTCCGCAACAGGGGAAATCATTACGGCTTTCAGCGCAATCGATATTGCCATTTGGGATTTGCGAGGTAAGGCGAGCGCCAAACCTGTACATCAGCTACTGCATGGCGGACGCACCGAACTTGAGGCTTACGTCAGCTGCATGGGCAGCAAGACACCGCAAGAAGCGGTCGAAAAGGCGACCAATTGGTATGACAAAGGTTTCAAACGTCATAAATGCTTCCTTCCCCACAGACCAGTAGAAGCAGCAGGAGTCAAGAACAATCTTCACATTATGGAAGCGCTCCATCAAACGTTGCCGCAGGATGCGCAGGTGATGTATGACTTGAGCCGTTTAAGCGATCAGCTGGACGATCCATCCACCAGGAGCCAAAGGCTGTCTTGGGTTAACGAGATGGTCAAAGAAATGCAGAATTACCGCCCGGTTTGGATCGAAGAGCCTGTTTCCCCGGATGACATTGAGGGATACATGACGATCAAACAAGCCAATCCTTCGGCGGTGCTGGCTGGCGGGGAGCATCTTTATACGCGTTGGAGCCTGAAGCCATATCTGGATAAAGGACTACTGGATTATGTGCAATGTGATCCGGAATGGTGTGGCGGCATCTCCGAAGCAATCGCGATCTGCAAGATGGTTGAAACCTCTTACCCGAATGTCCGTGTAGTACCGCACGGCCATATGATTTTGGCAGCGTCACAAATTGTAGCAGCACAGTCTGAGGCCTTATCTCCGTTTACGGAATATTTATATCAGGTCATTCCCGATCGAAATCGTTATTTTACCTATGCACCGGAACCGGTGAACGGGATTTTGACTGTGCCGTTAGATCCCGGAGTAGGGCCGGCGCTTGACGATTCTAAATATCATATCATTCGAATTTATAAGGATGAAGAATAAAAGCAGCGGCTGATAAAGTTGTACGTACCATTTTTTAGAAATGGAAGGGAGTTTATGACCATGAACCTTAAACCAGTCATGATTCTGGCAGCAAGTGTTCTGACAATGTTCCTTTTCGAAACCGCATGCTCCTCGGACGAGCAGCTGGCTGACAAGCAGGATACGTCAGCTGCTCGCCAAAAGGTTAAAATTGATATTTGGCATTGGACAGCAGAGCCGGGAATGAAACCGGCATTTGATGCGTTTAATAAGTCGCAGGCCAATATTGAAGCCATCTTCCATCAGTTTCCCAGCACCTCGAACATTCCATCCCAAATTAATTCTTTTCTGATTTCCGGCGAAGCCATTGATGTCACTGCCCAGTTCAGCCCGGATGACCTGAGGGAGAGGGTGAAAAATAACTTGTATTTACCTCTCGACGAATTTCTAGAAGAAAACCATATCGATTATGAACAAACCTTCGGCAAAGCGATAAACGATTTAACCAAGATCAATGGGCATTATTATAGTGTTCCTTACGGGGTCAATAAATTTGCCGTGTTTTATAATAAACAATTGTTCGATGAAGCGCACGTTCCTTACCCTAAAGCGGATTGGACGTGGCAGGATTTCATGAAAACAGCCAAGCTTTTAACGAAAGGAGAGGGTGCGGATAAAATATATGGTTCCGTCATCTATCCGCTCGACAATAACATCGGCTGGAGTACGCTAGCTATTCAAACACTTGGCTTAAACGGCATGTATAAAAACGATCACGAAACGAATTTCGATCATCCCAGTTACAAGCGAAGCCTTCAGTTATTTATCGATATGCAAAATAGAGATCAATCCATTATGCCACTCACCGAATTTCCGGGGCAAAAGCTGGACATAGGGACGAATCGGACCAGTTTGTTTTTCAAAGGGAAGTTCGCGATGTTTATTGAGCCTATTTATAATATTTGGAGAAGTCGTCTTCCGGAATATAAACATGATTTCCAAATGGGGGTCGTGCAGATGCCAAGAATTGATGCTAATGCTCCTACGGTTTCCCCAATCACCTTTAGTGACATGAGTATTCCGAGAAGCAGCAAGCATCCGAAGGAAGCATTTGCGTTCATTCAATTTTATTGTTTGACGCGCCCTGATGAAACGGTGGCTCCGAAAGGAATGATGCCTGCGGCTGCACTCTCTGACCCCCAAGTCATCCAATCGGTCAATCAGTTGATTTACAGTGCGCCCGGGGTTGATGAGCAAGAAGCCAAGCAAGTATTTGAAGATCCAAATACGCGTTATGTGACTCCAGAGACAACCATTACTGTCGCCAAGAAAGAGATATTGCAGGTGGTCAGTGAAGATATCACCAAGGCATTTCTCGGAGAATGGAGTGTCGATGAGGCATTAAAGGATATGAAACAGAGATCCGACGCATGGATTGCTTCCAAAAATCAGCAGTAAAATTAGCATTTTATGAATGCGCTCTCAGATCTTATTGCGCAGAAATTCGGTGATTCACATGAAATCAATAGATTGGCTAGGGATAAAAAGCAGCATTCATCGTAAAATTTTTATCTCTTTTATGTTAGTTATGTTATTGCCGACGACGTTAATTAGTGTAAGTACCTATTATTTCTCCATCGATTTGCTGAAGCGCAAAGTCAGCGAGTCCTTTCTGGATAATCTTGCTTACAACAAGAACATCATCGGTATGGAATTTAAGCAATTCGAACAAATCGCTGATTATATTCCCTATAATTCGGATATTCAGAAGGTGCTTTCTCCCGGTTTCAAATCGCCTTCCATACAGGGCTATTATGATCTGCAAAGCGCGCAGCAATCGCTCAATAATTTTACTATGCAGGCATTTGCTGTTTCCAATGTGGCCTCTATCCAGATTTTTGGCGATAACGGCATCATTCTTTTTACCGGAGCTTCAAGTGATATTTATCCGGACGATAAGAAGTTCAAGGAGAAAATCTGGTACCAGCAAGCGGTTCAGACAGATCAGCCCCAGTTTAGATTCGGTACGCTGAACGAAGAGTCTGACGGATCGGCTGGATCAGGGAACATGTACAGTCCTTCCATGATCAAGACCTTTCGCAATAGCGCCACATTAGAGAAACTTGGTGTAATTTACATTAAAATCAGAAGAGATTTGTTCGACAACTTGTTTGAAGACAGCAATATGAAGAAAGCCGGGAAATTTGTAATCCTGGATGATAACGGGCAAGTCGTGTACCATCCCGACAAAAGTATGCTGCTAAAGGCGTTTCCAGGCGTGGATAAATTGAGAGAGCAGCAGGGAGACCACGGTTCATTTATTACCCAGGACGGTCAGTTAATGGTGTATTACCACATTGAACGCTACGGTTGGTGGTTAACAGACAGCATCCCTCTCAGCGAGCTTCTGAAAGACAACAAAAATATTTTTAATATTACGATCGCCGTTGTATTGATTTGCTTCCTATTATCAGGAATTATTTGGTATTTTGTGGCGTCCGGTATTGTCCACCCGATCAAGAAGCTGGCATTTGTCATGCGAAGCGTGAAAGAAGACGGATTGGCCGTTAAATCCGAATATACGGGCAAGGACGAAATTGGCCTGTTAAGTTCGAGTTTTAATTATATGATTGAGAAAATTCAAGAGCTGATCTCCAGGATGGTTGAGGAGCAAGCCAAGAAAAAGGATATGGAGTACCAATCGCTGCAAGCCCAAATTAACCCCCATTTTCTATATAACACGCTTAATTCCATCCGCTGGATGGCGATGATTCAAAAGGCGGACAACATTAAAGAGATGGTGGAGGCGCTGGGCCGGCTGCTCGCGAATAGCACCAGCAAAAGCGAAGCCATGATTACAATTGAAGAGGAACTGGCGATCGTCAAGGACTACATCAAAATCCAAGAGGTCAAATACTCGGATAAGTTTCGCGTTGCATTTGACATCGATCCAAAACTGCTTAAGGTCAAATGCGTGAAGTTTATTTTACAGCCGTTTATAGAAAACGCAATTTTCCATGGGATAGAGCCTAAAAACGGTATCGGGAGTATTCGGATTCAGTTACAGTTGAGTGGCAATATAGTGGAAATTACCGTTTTTGACGATGGCGTTGGTATGGATGTAGATCAAATCATGTTTGAGGAACACGATAAAGGTAACGGTAGACGCTTCAATGGCATCGGGATTAAGAATGTTGACGAACGGCTGCGGTTGACATATGGGGATACATACGGCGTAACCATACAAAGTGTAAAAGAGCAATTTACGTCCGTAACGATTCGATTTCCTGTGGATGCAGATTTCGAGGCAGGAGGACTCCAATGATCAGTGTGATGATTGCAGATGACGAAACGTTGGCCAGAGTTGGATTGAAAACGATGATTCCCTGGGAGAAATATGGGTTTCATTTAGTGGCGGAGGCCGAGAATGGCAAAGTAGCCTTGGATTTAGCCCTGCAATTAAAGCCGGATATTATTATCACCGATATCAAGATGCCGTTATTAAATGGAGTTGAGCTAATCTCTGCATTACGTGAGCAGTTAAAGGATACGAAATTTATCGTTCTGAGCTCTTACGGCGACTTTGATTATGTGAAAGAAGCGATGCAGATCGGTGCCGAGGATTACATATTGAAACTAGAAATGGAACCAGAGCCGTTTGCCGAGCTGCTTAACAAAGTTAAAGGGAAGATTGAAGCCGAGCGAAGCAGGCATAAGGAGGAGCGCGCAGACGAATGGAACAAAAGGCGGAATTTACCTGCATTACGGGAAAAATTGTTCCAGAATCTGTTATTCAGCTACTATATCAATGAAGATGAGATTCAAGAGCAATTCAATTATCTGGATATCAAACTGCATCCCGAAAATCTGGTATGTTTGTTAGTTCGAGTGGAGAACAGGGAGTTATATGAGAAATACGGTGTAGACGACAGATATGTGCTAACCTATGGCGTCACGAATATGATTGAAGAAATTTTGCAAAATTATCCTCCGGCTTACGTCACCTCAACCAATTCCATGGAGTTTGCCATTATTCATTCATTTAAGGCCGATTCAGAGACTGAACCGAAATCTGCTGCCGAGAAATTAGCCGTTCATGTGGAAAGCGCTTTAAAAACATATTTTAACTTCAAATGCCGAATCGGGATTAGCGAGTCATGCAGCCGCCTTGGAAAACTGAAGTCAGCCTATCGCGAGGCCAGCACAGCGCTTGATCAAGGCTTTTCGGAGCAGAAGCGTACCATTCATCATTATCAGCGGCACTTAGATACCGGGCAAACGGTTAGTTTTGAAGAGGAGTTTAAACCAGTTGATGATGGGAGAAGTATCGTAGCCCGCGCCAAAAAATATATGTTGAAACATTACGATGAGGATATCTCCTTAAAGACAGTTTCCCAGTATCATAACATTTCCCCGAATTACTTGAGCTCTCTGTTCAAAAGAACAACGAACGAAAACTTTATTGATTTTCTCATTCATGTTCGGATCGAGCAAGCTCAGTATTTGCTTAAAAACAGCAGTAGCAAGATCTATGAAATCGGTATAAAAGTCGGCTATCCGGACGCCTATTATTTCAGTAAAATTTTCAAAAAAGTGACGGGTTTAACGCCTCAGGAATATAGAAATTGTTAGAAGTGAAACAGCCCGCTTGCGGGTTGTTTTTTTATAATGAATGCAGGTCATGCGTTAAATAAAACAATGGATCGTGAATAAAGACAATGTCCGAAATTTACTTGATAGGCACCTTTGGATTTTGCTTAACTGGACGGCTAATTTAGTAAAATAAAACAATGGATGCCTTTAGATATCACATTTCAACTTCCTTTTCGGCTTTCTATAATGAAGACATGAACACATAACTTTGCGAATAGGGGAGTGAGCATGTTGAGAAATTCAGCTTTCAGAAGAGTAAAGCGTTATTTAGTACCTCTGATGCTTATCGGAAGCACGATTGCAGCAATGGGTTGCCAAAGTCAAAGTGCGGGCACGGCCGCCAAGCCAGCCGATGCAGCGCCGGGACAGACGGTGCTGAATGTCTACAGCTGGACGGTTGAGGATAGCATGAAGCCATTTTTCGAAGCTTTTGAGAAGAAATATCCGAATATCAAAGTAAAGTATACAAAAATGGCGGATTCCAATCCGACGACGGCGAATTCGCTACTGACTTCAGGTGAAGCGATTGACGTCATTCCGCAAGCCTCGGTTGATGATATGCGTGTCAGGGCTACAAGCGGGATGTACGAGCCTTTGGATGAGTACCTGAAAAAAGACAAAATGGACTACAAGCAAATTTTCGGAGATTCCATTAATGAATTGGAAACGGTAAATGGCAACCATTATGCACTTCCATACAGTATGGCGACCTACGGTCTTTACTACAATAAAGCCATGTTTGATAAAGCAGGTGTACCGTATCCAACCGACGACTGGACATGGGATGATCTCAGGGCGGCAGCGCTCAAATTGACTTCAGGCAGTGGAGCTAATAAAATCTATGGCTTTTTACCGGACTATACCGGCCAATGGGCTTTCCCCGCTATTCAACAGCTTGGTCTCAACTATGTCTATAAGAATAACGGACAGGAATCGAATTGGGACAATCCTGCCTTCTTGAACGCCTTGCAATTTTTTTACGATATGGAAATGAAGGATAAATCAGCGTGGCCGATTTCGGAATACAAAGCGCTCAAAATTGATACCAATCCGCATACCATTTTTATGCAGGGGAAAGCTGCGATGTATATTCAGCCTTCATTTATCGTCAAGTACAGCTCGCAGGAGTCCTATGGCTTTACCAATTTTGATTACGGCGTTGTCAATCTGCCCAAAGTGAAAAAAGAAGACAGCTTGAGCAATGTATATTATATAAGCGATTTCAGCATTCCAGCGAGTGCACCTAATAAAGAAGCGGCCTGGACGTTCCTAAAGTTTTACTGCTTGGAAGCACCGGAAATTTTCGCCCAATCCAAAGCGATGACGCCTGCCAATCTTTCATCTATGGATGCTTCCGTCAATGAGAAGGTAGGTAAAATCATTTTTGATTACCCGCATTTTGACCAGCCAACAGGCATGAAAACATTTATTACGAATAAGATGAAGCTCACCCCCTACTTAACGACAATTAATACGGCAAAAGCTGAAATGATGGATATGGTGAAAGCGGAAATTACTTCGTGCTTAATGGGCAATCAAACCCCAGCGGAGACCATAGCCAAATTGAAAAAACAGTCCGACGATTTAATCAAAAAAGCAGGGAAATAGGAGATGTGCGGAGGAATGCTAGATGGAACTGGCAAAGAAGAATTCACTCATAGCACCTAAACGCAAAAAGAAGATACGTAAGGATATCCTGCATGAAAATATAGCGGGATGGCTGTTTCTTTCCCTTAATTTAATCGGTTACATTATTTTCAAATTAATCCCGATTATCCTTTCGCTGATTTTCAGCTTGTGTGATTGGAACTTGGTATCCGGTTTAAAAGGAATTAAATTTATCGGATTAAAAAATTATATCAATTTGTTGACGGACGACGTATTCATTAAGTCCTTGGTAAACACCATTGTTTATGCAGCTGTTACGGTTCCGTGCTCTGTGTTTCTTGCCTTGATTCTTGCAGTGGTACTAAACGATAAAATCTTCTTTAAAAGCTTAGTCCGTTTAGGATTTTATTTACCCAATATTGCTTCCATGGTTGCGATTTCCGTGGTGTGGAGTATTTTGTACATGCCCACCTTCGGTCCAATCAATCAGTTCTTGATTTCAATTGGGATCGAACACCCGCCGGGCTGGCTGTCTTCGTCACAGTGGGCGCTGATCTCGATTATCATCATGAGCGTTTGGCAGGCCGTTGGGTACAACGCCGTAATTTTGCTGGCTGGGCTGCAGAGTGTCCCTGGAACCTTGTACGAATCGGCGGAAATCGATGGAGCCGGCCCGCTGCGCAAATTTTTTCAGATTACGATTCCCATGCTGTCGCCAACTTTGTTTTTCGTAACGGTGATCTCCATTATTGGCTCGTTTCAGGTATTCACGCAGGTAAATGTCATGACGCAGGGAGGGCCAGGTACTTCGACGTCAGTGCTAGTCTACTATATTTATAAAGCTGCCTTTACGTACAACAAGATTGGATACGCCAATGCGATCGGATGGGTATTGTTTATCTTGGTCTTCATTTTTACGACGCTGCAATGGAAATTTTCCAATAAAGACTCGCATGTAAACTAGAGGGAGAGGAGGATCCAGATGAGTGCGAGATCTTTTAAATTAACGCAAAAAACGGTTTTAACCGTAGTTATGCTCCTACTTTCGCTCCTATCCGTCATGCCTTTTTTCTGGATGTTATCCGCATCCTTCAAGCCAACTGCGGAAGTATTCGAATTTCCGATCCGATGGATCCCGAAAACGTTTATTTGGGATAACTATGTAACCGTATGGTTCGCTCGTTTTCAAACCTATTTTTTAAACTCGGTTAAGGTTTCCGTGGTCAGTGTCATCGGAGAGGTAATTACAAGTGCACTTGCGGGGTATGCTTTCGCGAAAATCAAGTTTAAAGGCAGAGAGCCTGCCTTCGTCATGTATATCGCCACCCTGATGTTTCCGCACCAGATGTTATTGGTTCCAAGATTCGTTTTGTATCGTTTGATGGGCTTGTACAACAGCTTGTGGGCGTTGATGCTTCCCGGCATTTTCAGTGCTTTCGGTACCTTCTTATTTCGGCAGTTTTTCACCACGATACCGGATGAACTGATGGAAGCTGCTAAATTAGATGGCTGCAATCACTTTAAAACGTTTACAAGAATCATACTCCCGTTATCTTTGCCAGTTGTTTCAACGCTTGTTATTTTTTCGTTCGTCGGTTCGTGGAACAATTACGAAAATGCGCTGGTCTTTTTAAGCAACAAAGATAAATTCACCATTCCGCTTGGTCTGCTGCAGTTTCAAACTGAGGAGCAGACGAATTACGGCGCCATCATGGCGGCATCCGTCTTGTCGCTGCTGCCGATCTTTGTTATTTTTTTGAGCCTGCAAAAATATTTTATTGAAGGAATTGCTACAGCTGGTTTAAAAGGATAATGATAAACACCTATACCTGTATATACCGAATTGGAGGAGATTGTCCGTGTCACAAGTAAATCAATCGAATAAGTTGCCTGACATCATTATTGTACAGGATCATCAAACAGCGCTAAGTTCAGAGCCTTCCGTCCAGTGGGCGAAGCAAACCTTAATCGACACGCTGGAAAGTCGCGGAATGGTTGTTGCACTTGAACAGTTGAGTGCCGAGCAATCTGCTAAGGTGCAAATAATCATCTCCGGTAATGATTCCCCGGCTGCCATCGCTGCAAGTAGTGAGCACGGCGTTGCTTTACCGGAGGAAGCGGAATCGCTTGCAATCCTTGCCACACAAGGGAATATCGTACTTACAGCACCTGATGGACGTGGGCTCGTGTACGCTCTCCTTGAACTGACAGATCGCATTCAGCATGCTTACGGCGATATAACCGGGGAATTGCTAGACGTTAGAACGCTTATCGACAAGCCGGCCAATGAGATTCGGAGTGTAACTCGCTTATTCGCTTGCGAACCGGAAGATAAGCCTTGGTTTTATGATAAGTCATTTTGGGATGAGTATTTGACGGAACTGGCGACACAGCGGTTTAACCGGTTCACCCTATCTTTAGGTATGGGGTACGATTACGGCCACGATCTGAATGTACGGGACAACTACTTTTGTTTTGCATACCCGTTTTTGTTTGATGTGCCGGGCTACGAAGTGAAAGTGCTTGAACTGTCGGAAGCGGAGAGAAGGCTAAATTTCGAAACGCTCCATTACATCGGTCAGGAAACCAAACGGCGGGGGATGCATTTTCAGCTTGGACTCTGGAATCACTCTTACATGTTTACGGAAAGTCCGAACATGGACTATACGATTGACGGTATCGACGCGAATAATCATGCAACTTATTGCCGTGATGCGATTAGCAAGCTGCTGAACGAGTTTAAAGAGATCGACGGTTTGACTTTCCGTGTACATTATGAAGGCGGTATTCCAGAGCCTGCATACGAATTTTGGCGTGTTGCTTTGGCAGGAACGAAAGACATAGGTCGCAGGGTAGAAATCGATATGCATGCGAAGGGCATTAATGACGAGTTGATTCAGATTGCGCTTGACACCCGTCAGCCGATATTTATTTCGCCGAAATATTGGGCGGAGCATATGGGACCAAGTTATCATCAGGCGGCTATCCGAGATAACGAATTCTCTTTGCCGAAAAACCAGACGATGGATATGCAGGCCATTACTGCATGGTCGCGCCGTTTTACGCGGTATGGATATGCCGATTACTTGCAAGATGATCGCAAAATAGGCATTTTATTCCGGTTATGGCCCGGAACTCAGAAGCTTCTCATGTGGGGAGACCCCGCGCTGGCAGCAGGCTATGGACGGCATTCCCATTTCAGCGGAACGCAAGGTATCGAGCTGTGCGAACCGTTGACTTTCAAGGGACGCAAAGGTACGGGTACGGAGGGCGGAAGGGAGCCATATCTCGCCGAAGAGCTGAAACTGCCGAACCGCGATTGGCAGAAGTATAAATATACGTACCGGCTGTGGGGACGACTGCTCTATAACCCGGAAGCGACTCCTGACGTATGGCGCAGATACTTGCGCCACGAATTCGGAGAGGCGGCAGACAGCTATGAATCGGCGCTTGCGCATGCAAGCCGCATCCTGCCTTTGGTTACTGCAGCCTACTGCCCTTCCGCTGCAAACTTTGTTTATTGGCCAGAAATGCATACCAACCAGCCGATTGCCGATTCCGAATTGCCGTCGCCGTTTGGCTTCGATACGCCAAAGCCGGGAACGTTCGGGGCAGCTAGCCCTCTGGACACTGCCTTATTTTATCGAATCGATGATTTTGCCGACGATATTATTCAAGGTTTCCGTCACGGTAAGTATTCTCCGCTTGAAACAGCAGATCGTCTGGAGTCCATGGCGACATCGGCCGCTCAACATTTGTCAAAAGCCGAAGAGCTGGCCGTAGATACACAAGCTGCGAATTTTCAGCGGTTTGTAAAGGATACCCGAATGTTGGTCCATATCGGCCAGTTCTTCGCGAATAAGTTCCGGGCGGCGTTAAGCTATGCTTTGTCCGAGCGAACCGGGGATACGGTTGAGCTGGAAAGAGGGTTGAATTTCTATAAGTTGGCCAAAGAGCATTGGGTCAAGGTCATTGAGATTTCGCAGGATACATATAAGGCGGATATCGCATTTGGTAATTCAGGGGCGGTTAGAGGACACTGGGCGGACCGGCTTCCTGCAATTGAAGCGGATATTCAGGCAATGGAACGCCAACTGCAGACAGCTCGGGCAGACAACAGTCGAACGGTAGATTCCGGAAAGCTGCAAGCTGCTATGAAAGTGCTGACCGCTTCACCTGTTGACCGTAGGCAGCTGTTCGAGCATCAGGCGCCGTCGCATTTCACTAAAGGTGAAAAGCTTAGTGTGCTGCTAGAGCTGCCAGGCGCCTCCGATGGCCTGAAAGTGGTGCTGCACTATCGGCACGCCAACCAAAGCGAGCATTATGTCGTCACAGAGATGAGTCGGGACGGTGCGAGCTTTGCTGCCGAGATTCCGGCAGCGTACACCAAGTCGCCTTTCGGCATCCTCTATTTCTTTGAGGTCGTTGAGAGCGATAGCGGAGCCCGGCTGTATCCCGGCTTGAACGAGGACATTTCGAATCAGCCTTATTATTTCGTCCAAAGCCGCTAATTCATGTCTATGAGCTTCGCAGCAGGACGGTGCTGCGAAGCTTTTCATCACAATCCATGCACCACATTAACGCATAATGGGAGGGATTCAGGTGAGTTCAAAGCAAACGACTGGAAAAAACGGCATTATTGATTGCGATGTTCACGTCTACCTTAAATCCAGGGAAGAGCTCAATAAGTATTTGCCACAACCTTGGAGAGACTGGTATCGTCCGTTGAACCGAGCTTACGGCAACATTCAGGGAAATCGTGTGGATGCCAAGCCGCCAAACGGTGGTGGGGCGGGAACCGATCCTGATTTTTTGCGGGAGCAATTGATCAACGAGTACGGAATCGATTACGCGATTCTACTGCCCCGCGCGATGCTGAACAATTTGCCGGATCCCGATATGGCTTCCGCAGTAGCCGCTGCCTATAACGATTGGCTTGCCGATACATGGCTGGATAAATATAATCATGACGGCGTGTTCAAAGGCTCACTGTATATCGCTACCCAAGACCCTATCGGAGCGGCCAAAGAGATTGAGCGATGGGCCGGACATCCTCATTTCGTTCAGGTAATGACCGATTCAGGGGCAACAGCGCCCTTCGGTCAGCGGCAATATCATCCGATCTATGAAGCCTGTGAAAAATATGGTTTTCCTCTGGCGATACATCCCGGTACGGATGGAATGGGCATTAACCATCAGCCCACGCCAGGTCATCCTACCCGCTACATTGAGTTTCATACGTGCTTATCGCTTGCCTTCCAGGCACATCTGGTCAGTTTTCTGACCGAAGGAGTTTTCGTGAAGTATCCTAAATTCAAAATTGCGCTTGTCGAGGGTGGCGTTTCCTGGCTTGCACCCTTAATGTGGCGGTTGGATGCGGAATATAAAGGACTCCGCTATGAAGTGCCTTGGCTTGAAAAGCGGCCGAGTGAATTTTTACGAGACCACGTGCGTATTACGAGCCAGCCAATCGAGCGGCCAGATGACGACAAATATTTGTTGACGATGCTGGAAGCGATGGATGCCGAACATCTTCTTATGTTTGCCAGCGACTACCCGCACTGGGACTTCGACTCGCCGAGAAGAGCGTTTCCGAAGCTTCCGGCTGAGCTTCATCGGCGAATCTTTTATGAGAATGCGAAGGAGTTTTACAACCTTTAAAGAGGAGGCTGCTGAACATGGAGCGATTCGTAGTATGTAAAACGGCTGAAATGCAGCCGGGAGAGCGGAAAATCGTTCAAGTTGGCGGAAGGTCGATTGGCGTATTTAACGCAAACGGGGAGTATTACGCCTTGCGCAACAGTTGTCCACATCAGGGAGCACCTTTGTGTGTGGGCAGATTGACGGGGACGACGCTGCCGTCGATGCCTGGCAACCACCGATACGGTAGGGAAGGCGAAATACTGGCCTGCCCTTGGCACGGATGGGAGTTTGATGTCACGACGGGCAAATCGCTATTCAATCCCCATCAGTGCTTGGTCAAAAAATACGATGTGGCTGTAGAGCCGTTAGAGGATAGTCTTGAAACCTTTCCGGTTTCTGTAGAAGAGGAACATGTTGTTCTATATGCCTAAAAAGGAGGAGGAACATGGGATTTAACCTCTCCGGGAGGCGAGTATTCAGCAGCCGGGCAGCATTGCTTCATCGCATGATCATGCTGACCTTGGCTGCTTCTATTCTGCCGACTTTACTTGTAGGCATCAGCAGTTATCTCTTCTCGACTTCGACGCTGCAAAATGAAGTCAACCGCGCCCATGTTCAACTGCTGGAGAATACTTCGGCAACCATTGATCGGGATTTACAAAATATGCAAGATAGCACATTGCAGATGTTATTTCATCCTCTTTTCGCGAATGAAGCTTTGCAGCGGGGTATCAAGGGAAATGAATTTGAGTTTAACTTGCAGGTCTCGCAGTTTTTTTCAACTTTTCAGTACAACCATAAGCAAATTCTTGATATATCCATGTACATTAAAGACAACTATCTGCTTTCTTCCTCTTACGGTTTATTTAAAATTGCCCCGGTGTACGACCACAACAGGCTAAATGATGCGATGGTTTCCCCGAAAGAGCTGGAGTGGACCAATTCCGTCTTTCGCATTCGGGAGAACGATGAAGCTAGTGGCGTTACCTTTATTTGCAAGCTGCCTCTTCAAGCACCTAATCCAATCGGTCTCATGCTGGTCCGTATGGATCAGAAGGTGTTTCAGGATTCGCTTCAGCGCTCGACTGTGTATCCAGGCCAGATGACAGTGATTGTCGACCAAGAAGGAAAAACCGTTGCCGCCTCTTCCGCTTTTACGCTTCCTTCCGAACTGCTCAATACGATTCGTCATAGGAATATATCTGATCATAAGCTCAATTATAATTGGAACAACCGTAATTATCTGGTCACAACGTTAACGTCACGCTATACCGGCTGGCAGTATATTGATCTGATCCCGACGCAAGAATTAAATGCCAAATCGGCGGGAATCGGTGTCATCACAGCCATAGTCCTGGTTGTCGTGCTTCTGTTGGCGTTTGTTCTCACCCTTCTTGGAACGCAATGGATTTACCGGCCCATTGCCAACCTTATGAATTACCTCAATCGTGAAGCTTCCTTAGGCAATAATGAAGGAGAAGACGAAATGGGTTTTATGAAACAAAGCTGGCAGGCTTTAAAGCATGAGACGAGTCAACTCCAGCACCAGCTATCAATGCAACTGCCTATGCTGCGGGAATCATTTGTCATGCAGATGCTGCACGGGCATTATTTGCATTACTCGCAAAGCGAGCTGGAACAGTTGTTCATGCGGTACGGGCTTCCTCACCAAACCCGATTCGCGGTTTTTATTATGACTTATGACAGAAGCGGTCCAGCTAATGGGAGGTTTTTTGATCAGGACCGGGACCTTGTTATTTTTGCTATGAAAAATATTATTATGGATATGGTACAAACGAATGTTCGCCCGATTCTTGGGGTTACTGTTAATTGTCTAAACGATCAGCTGGCTGTGCTTCTCTGGCAGCATGAGGAAGCAGATCATCAAATCGCTCAAGAAACGTTAGAGACATGGGAGAATTCTGTGAAGGCATTCGTTGAGGAGCTCCGAAATGTATTAGCCAATTACTTACGGCTGCCGGTAACGGCAGGGCTCGGAGTAGGAACGAGCGAGATCGGCCATCTCCCATTGGTTTATCGGCAAGCGCTCTCAGCTCTTACTTCGCGTCTCGTCGTTGGAGGAGAGCAAGTTATTGCTCCGGATAACGACTTCATCAAGTCGAATGAGGAGTACCGCTATCCCATTGAGCTGGAACGGCACTATGAGGAGTCTTTGAAGCAGGGAGATCTCCAGGAAGCGGAACGGATGCTTCATGAGTTTTCGAAATATGTCATCGGTGCGACCCATGTTGCCAAGGTGATTCAAATGTCGTATACGCAGCTCCTGGGCACGACGATACGCACCATGTATTTGCTTGGCATTGAACCCGATACTGTCTTCAAAGGAGAAGAGCCCTACGACTACTTGCGTAAGTTTCAAAACATGGATGATTTAAACCGTTGGTTTCTTCAGCATTTGATAACACCAATCGTACAGTTCGTACGAAATAAAACGAATATAGAACATGAGCAAATTATCGTCAAAGTGACCGCTTATATCCATGAGAACTATCATCAGGATATTTCTCAGGATCAGTGCGCGCGCAATTTCGGAGTTAGCCGTACCCATCTCAGCAAGCTTTTCAAAAAATTCAAACAGATCGCCTTTAGCGATTATTTAACGCACGTTCGGATTGAGAAGGCCAAAGAGCTGCTTTGTGAAACCGATATTCCCGTCGCTGACATTTCCGAGAAGGTAGGTTATCTCCATACGCAGAACTTTATCCGTGTTTTTAAAAAGATGGAAGGGATCACTCCCGGACAATTCCGTGAGGAACGCGGGTAGCAAAGCTGCCGTGTCGAATGACCCTCTATGCAGCTGGAGACCAGAAAAACTCCGCTGAATAGGGGGTTTTTGCTTACATTGAACGAATGCTCGTTGTGTGACTCGGGTCTGGGCTGTCACAGAATGAGCATGCACAAATGGCTTATTGAGAATTACCGGAGCCATCCCTAGAATACAGATTGCCGGCATGGAAATTCAACAAGCATGGAGGAAGCGATGGTAGGGTGACATTCAAATTTATGGAGAAAGGATGAGCGTATTGCCAGATCAATCTAGAAGCGCGGTATCCGCCGATGATTTAAAGAGACCACTTCAAACGAAACAGGCAAGTAACCGTTTTCTAAATTGGCTGAAAAGTTGGAAGCCGACATGGAAGCAAGAAAAGTATCTGTATGTTCTCGCGCTGCCGGGACTGTTGTATTTCCTTATTTTCAAGTACATCCCGTTATGGGGGCTGTCACTTGCCTTTACCGAGTATTCTCCTTATCTGGGATTGCTCAAAAGCGAGTGGGTCGGATTTAAGCATTTCCAAAGTTTTTTTGCCAATCCTGATTTTTGGCTGCTATTTCGCAATACCTTAGCGATCAGCTTCCTAAATATCTTTTTATTTTTTCCGATGCCCATCATTATTGCTTTGCTTCTGAACGAACTGAAGAACGCGACCTTCAAAAAATGGGTGCAAACCTCGATTTATTTGCCTCATTTTTTATCTTGGGTCGTTATCGTGGGTATCTGCTTTCTGACCTTGAGCGGCAGTGGAATTATCAATAAGCTGATCGTCGAATCGGGAGGGCAGGCCATTAATTTTTTAACAAATCCCGAAACCTTTTGGGGCATGCTGACCGCGCAGACGATTTGGAAAGAAACCGGCTGGGGAACGATTATATTTTTGGCCGCTTTAGCCAGTATTAATCCCGAGCTATACGAAGCGGCGAAGATTGACGGGGCGAACCGATGGAAGCAAATGCTGCATGTGACGATTCCGGGCATTAAAGGAACGGTAATTATCTTATTAATACTTCGTTTGGGTCAAGTATTGGATATCGGCTTCGAGCATATTTACTTGATGTCCAGCTCGGCCGTGACGGAGGTTGCGGATGTCTTCGACACTTACGCATATCGGGTAGGGATTCAAAACGGGCGATTCAGCTTTGCCACCGCTGTCGGCATTTTCAAATCGGTGGTCGGCTTGATCCTTGTTCTATTGGCAGACCGAGCGGCTAAGAAGCTGGGAGAGGAGGGCGTGTACTGATGAAACTGCGCTGGGGCTCGCGTGTGTTTGATATTTTTAATTATGTGATTCTTGGACTGATTGGGTTATCGACCTTGCTGCCGTTTATTTATGTTATTCTCGTTTCGTTTACCGATCCTGTCGAGTATCAGACCAGTCCGATTGTCATCTTTCCCAAACATTGGAGCTTGGCTTCGTATGAGTTCATTCTGTCAACACGGACCTTTTTGAATTCGCTTAGCGTAAGCGCAATTCTGGCAATTGTGGGTACGGCGTGCAGTCTCATATTGACAAGCGGACTTGCGTATACCCTGTCTCGCAAAAAGTTCAGACTGAAGCGGGTGTTCATGATTGGTATTTTGTTCACCATGTTGTTCAATCCGGGGATGATTCCGAACTATTTGCTGGTCAAGGAGTTGGGGCTGGTCAATACGATATGGTCGCTTATTCTTCCGGTACTGAGCAGCGCCTGGTATGTCATTCTGATGAAAAGTTTTTATCAGGAAATTCCTGAGGAGCTGGAAGAGTCGGCCAAAATGGACGGATGTACGGACATCGGCGTATTTTTCCGGATTATGCTGCCTGTTTCTGTAACGGCGCTTGTCGCTTTCGGCTTATTTTTCGCCGTCGCTTATTGGAATACGTATTTTAATGCGGTGCTGTACATTAACAAAGATACGCTTCGCCCTATGCAGGTCGTGCTGCAAGTGCTGCTCATTCAAGCATCAACACAGGTAGGCGATCCGTCTGTTGCGCAAATGCTGCAGAGCGATCAGATGCTCCCACCGGAGACGATCAAAATGTCGGCGGTCGTTGTGGCTTCCTTACCGATTATCATCGTGTACCCGTTCCTGCAAAAATATTTTACCAAAGGCATGATGGTCGGCTCTGTGAAGGGTTAAGTTAAATTTGAAGGAGGTCAAACAGATGAACAGATGGTTAAAAAGAATGTACCTTGGAGCCGCATCGACGGTTGTGCTGCTTGCTGGCTGCGGCTCTCCGGAAGGAGCATCCAATTCGGCGGGCGGTGCTGCGGGCAATCAGGAACCGACGGAGATCAATATACTGACCACAACCTACAACTCGGCTCCCGGTAATGATCTGGACAGTTTGAAGCAAAACAACGAGAAATTTAATGTGAAAATCAATGTGACCTACGTTCCGGCTAATAACTACCAGGACAAATTGAACGTCATGCTGGCTTCGGGCGATCTACCTGATGTGAGTTTGGTTTGGGACATCAATACGCAGGCATTTGCCAACGCGGCAAACCAAGGAGCATTCTGGGACTTAACGCCGTATATCAAGGATTATCCTAATTTGGCAGCATATCCGGAGCAAATTTATAAGAACGTCTCCTTTAAAGGGAAAACCATGGGCATTCCACGTGTTCGTCCTATTGACGGGCATCAGTCGCTGCTCATCCGGCAGGATTGGCTGGATAAATTAGGATTGAAAGCGCCAACGACGATGGATGAATTTTATCAGGTTATGGAAGCCTTTACAAAGAATGATCCTGACGGTAACGGCAAAAACGATACGTATGGATTTGTTGGTCAAGGAACACCAACGTTATCCAATTATTTCTTATCGATGTTTGGTGCGGGTCTGCAGCATTATGTGGATGAAAACGGCCAGGTGCAGCCTAGCTTCTTCAATCCCAAAATCAAGGATGCGATGGCCTTTTGGAATAAAGTAAACAAAGCGGGCATTATGGTGCCGGATCTTCCTTTGCTGCAAACGAGCCAAACCCGCGATTTCATGACGCAAGGCAAAGTCGGTATGGGTTTTAGCAACGTGTATGACGGTCATTTGTATACGGATGATTTGAAGAAGGTTAATCCGAACGCGGTTATCAAGCCGTACTTGTTCCCGGCGGCGCCAGACGGCAAAGTTTATATGGAGGCGGCACCGGGCTCGTTTGGTATTTTCATGATCAATAAAAAAGTCAGCGAACAAAAAATGAAAAAAATTCTCGAAGTTTACAACTATACGGCAACGAGAGAAACGTACAATCTGGTTGCTTACGGTATAAAGGGTGTTGATTACAACGAGAACGAAGCAGGGGACATCACCCAGACAGACGAGGGTAAAAAGAAGGGCTATGCTTTCGATACTTCGGCGCAATGGGTATCAAGCTATTACGATAAATACGTAAAAGCGGATTTACCGGGAATGACGCCGGAAACGAAGGCCTACAATCACAAATTGGTGGATACAATTTCAACGGTGTCCGTCCCGAACCCGGGCCTCGGGCTTGTCACTCCGACGGCCTTAGAGAAGAGTGCGGATTGGAATAAAAAAATCAACGATATGATTACGAATGTCATTATAGGCAAAAACAGCTTTGAAGATTTTGATAAATTTGTCCAAAGCTTTAAAGACGATCCTTCGTATCAGAAGCATTTAAAGGAACTGAATGACTTGTACAAGGAAAAAACAGCAAAAAAATAAGGAAAATATCTAGGGACTATTTATTCCAAAATTTCAGGAGGCCTATCGATATGGGAACAAGATTACAGGGCAAGGTAGCCGTTATTACAGGCTCGTCATCTGGCATCGGAAGAGCGAGCGCCGAGGTGTTCGCTGAAGAAGGAGCGCATGTCATTGTCAATGACGATGGCGGACGCGAAGGTTTGGGGCAGCAGGTCGCCGATGGCATCATCGCGCAAGGAGGTTCGGCCGTTTATGTTCAGGCGGACGTATTTAAAAGCGAAGAATTGAAGCGGTTGATTGATTATGCTTATGAAAAATTCGGCAAATTGGATATTTTGATGAACAATGCCTACAGAGGGCACACCGATTCCGTATTGGATCAAGAGGAAGCGGATTGGGACCGGGTATTCGCTTCTTCGGTTAAAGCCGTATTTCTGGGCAGTAAATATGCGCTGCCCGGTATGATCAATGCGGGAGGCGGCTCCATCATTAATACCGCTTCGGTCCACGGGCTGCTCGGGGGAAGAAGACATTCCTCCTATGATGCTGCCAAAGCAGCAATCATTAATCTAACTCGCCAGATGGCGGTTGATTACGGGAAACACGGCATTCGGTTAAATTCCATTTGTCCGGGCCGCATTGTGACGGAAGGGAAGATTGATTTCCTGGAGAAATATCCAGAGGAGGTGCGCCGGCAGCAAGCGGTTTACCTGCTAGGGCGGCCGGGAACTATGCGCGAAGCTGCTTTGGCCGCACTGTTCCTGGCATCGGACGATTCTTCTTTCGTCACGGGCCATGCTCTGGTCGTAGACGGCGGCTTGACCGCTCAGCTGGCGGATAGTGTTTCCGAGCCGCTTGAGGAAGGTCTCGGTCTCGGCCTTGCCGGCTCCAAATAAATGAGCAGATATAGGGAGAATATCTATGGATAAGCAGGCAGCAATTTTTGCATATATCGGCACGCAAACGGACGGCAGCATTAGTGAAGGTATTTATGTTTATCGGATGAATCCGTTGAACGGTGAATTGGAGTATTCGAGCACGGCTGCGGCGGGAATCAATCCGACTTACTTGGCAATCCACCCATCGAAACGGTACCTTTATGCAGCCAACACAATTGAAGGCGAAGGCCTGATCAGCGCCTTCTCCATTGATCCCCTAACGGGGAGGCTGACGTTCATGAACAGTCAGCCCTCCGGGGGCTCTAAGCCTGTTCATGTGCTTGTTGACGGGAAGGGCAAATTCGTGCTTGCCGGTAATTTCGGCGACGGCAGCGTGTCTGTTCTGCCGATCCAAGCGGACGGCAGCCTTGGTGCGATGACGGATTTCATCCGTCATTCCGGCTCCAGCGTCCATCCGACGCGTCAGCAGGGACCTCGCGTTCATTCCGTCACGCTCGACCCGGCCGGCCGATATGCGGTTGCCGCTGAATACGGGGCCGATGAGCTGCGGGTTTATCGGCTGGATGCGGAACGCGGGAAGCTGCTTCCTGCAGCCGTCCCGTCCATTTCCGTTGCAGCGGGTTCGGGGCCTCGTCATGCTGCCTTTCATCCCAATGGACGTTGGGCTTACGTAATTAATGAGCTAGGCAATACGCTGATGAGCTATGATTATGATCCGACCCAAGGCATCCTTCATCTTAGGGAAACGCATGCCACGCTGCCGGAAGGGTATGCCGACCCGAGTTTTTGCGCCGATGTGCATGTTCATCCGGACGGCAGTTATGTCTACGGTTCGAATCGCGGGCATAACAGCATTGTCATTTATGCGGTTGAGCCTGAAACGGGAAGGCTCCAGCTTGTTGGCCATGAGCCGACTCTGGGGAGAGCACCGCGAAGTTTTATCATCGATCCGACCGGTCAATACTTGTATGCGGCGCACCAAGATACGGATAATGTCGTTGCATTTAGCCTGGATCGTCAGACCGGTAAGCTGCGTCCGGTAGGTCACAGCATTAAGGTGCCGATGCCGGTATGCATCAAGATGATTTCGATTTAGCTGCGTTAATAGGTATGAGCCTAGCGATGATCAACGAATGAGAGGACCTTGCATGATGGACTCATTAGTAAAAATAGCTATAATCGGATGCGGAAGCTTGATGTATCATTTTGTATACGATTGCCTGAAACGGATTCCGTTCAACTTAATCGCTGCCAGTCATGAAGATGAAGAGGAGCTGACACGATTTACGAACCGATACCGGGTTCCGAAGGCGTATACGGATTATCGGGAAATGCTGGAACAGGAGCAACTGGATGCTGTTATTTGCTTCACGGACGACGAATACGCTCATTTTCGAATAGCTGAAGAATGCCTGCAAGCTAACGTTCATGTGTTTATGGAAAGGCCGGTTTGTTTTTCGTTCGAGCAGGCTGAACGTCTCCTTGTGCTGCAGCGGCGTACGGGGAAATATGTGGTGTCACGCTATAACAAACGGTTTACTACAGCCTATATGATGGCGAAGGAAATCATCCAAAGGGAGGAATTTGGCAGGGTTACGATGTTTCTGTCCAAATTTCAAGGCTCGGAAAGCGCATCGAATGAGCTGTTCCTGTTCAATCATGTGAGCCATCATCTCGATTTGGCTAGATTTCTGCTTGGCGAGATAAAATCGCTGCATGTCGATCAAATCAACCTCGACGCGCACAGAGTCGGATACAATATTTCATTCGTCGCAGAGTCCGGTGCTATTGGTGTTATCCAATCAGGCTCCCTGCAAAAGATCGAATATCCGATGGAGCGGGTGGAGATCACCGGAGTCGGCACGAACATTATTGTGGACAATATCCGGCATATTGCGTATAACCGGCCTGCTCCCAAGCGGGAAGGCTTTCAATTTGCCAAGTTAGCTGATGGCGGAGACACATTGATGTGGAATCTGAATCACGGCAACTTGAGCAATTATTCCTATTATGGTTTTGAGCAACAACTGTATGAATTCATCGACAGTATTCAGAAGCAGAAGGCTCCCGAACCTAACATGGAGGATACCATTCATACGGTAAAACTGTTGGTGCATACTCAATTTTTATCGCAAACCAAATGAATGAAGGTATAAATACCCGCTTCGGCGGGTTTTTCGCTTTGAGATCGAGACGTGGCTTTCTAAATATTGTGCGAGCGTAACACTTCCGCTTTGCCTACAATATGATGAGTTTAGAAAGATAAAGAGGTGATCTAATGGCAGTCGTAAAAGCCAGGAAACAGGATATTGATATGTTGGCAAGGTTGCTGCGTGCGGAAGCTGAGACTGAAGGCGAAATGGGCATGCTTCTTGTTGGAAATGTTGGTATTAACCGTATAAGAGCGAATTGCTCCGATTTTAAAGGAATCCGAACAATTCCTCAAATGATTAACCAGCCGCATGCGTTCGAAGCGTTGCAACATGGTTTGTACTATCAAAACGCTAGAGAGAGAGAACGCCGTCTGGCACAACGTTCCGTGAATGGGGAGCGAAATTGGCCGGGCAAATTCTCGTTATGGTACTTCCGCCCAGGTTCGTTCGAAAATCCAGGTCCGTGTCCGGCAACTTGGTATAATCAACCATTGGCAGGACGATGGAAGAAGCACTGTTTTTATGAGCCAACAGCCAAAGAATGTGAAAATGTTTATAATACGTTTTAATCTTATGGTTGGGGAACGATCGTTGAAGTTGAAGTTGAACAGACAAGGCCATCCTGCAAGGATGGTCTTTGTGTTTGCCGTTACAAGAGAGAATTTTGTTTACATGAGGAAAGATTTAACTATTATACGTCGAAGTATACTATATGGATGGACATGCTCTTTATGACTGGGAGGTCTGAAATGAAGGTCAAACGTATCGTCGCCAATATAAATGCTCAGGATATCTCGGCAGCTAAATGCTTTTACCAGGATGTGCTCGGCCTTGAGATCATGATGGATCATGGTTGGATTAGAACTTATGGTTTAGACGAGGAGATGAGCATTCAAATTAGCTTTGCCTCACAGGGTGGCTCAGAAACGCCTACGCCTGATCTATCGATTGAAGTTGATGATGTCAATGCTGCATTAGAAGGCATGAAGAAAGCTGGATTTCCGATTGAATACGGGCCTGTTGATGAACCTTGGGGTGTAAGACGATTCTATGTTCGCGACCCATTTGGTAAGCTTATCAACATACTTGCTCATGAAGATTGATTCATCAATAGCCAAATTGAAATAGACACTGGTAAAAAAGGTGGTTATAAGATTGATTGCCGAAGCAATTATTATACAAAATGGCTGTGTACTAATGGTAAAGCAATATGTTGAACGGGGAGATATTGTTTGGAATTTTCCAGGAGGTGGCATTCAAGAAGGGGAAAGTCCAGAGCAAGCATGTATCAGAGAAGTGAGAGAAGAGACGGGAATTGATATTCAGCTGAAAGGGTTGTTGAAGGAAAGAAACAATAAATATAGTTTCATTGGTGAGGTAGTTGGAGGAAATTTATTCCTCGATACCGACAATCAAGATAACCTGGATATCATTGAAGTTGCATGGATACCTCTAACCGAGCTTGAAAAATTTGATTTCATCACCTTGCCCATGCTTGAGTTAGCTAAACAGCGAGTCCCATTTAACGTTTCTTAAAATATGATTTGGATATGTCGATTTATATGTATACCGTTCGTCGACTAATTAGAGGCTAGAAAGAATGCTTCAATTTTATGGTAGAGGAGACTTTGATCATGAAATTCCTATGTTTAGGATACTTGGAACCCGAGAAAATGGATGCCCGCCCAAAGCATGAGATTGATGTCATTATGAGCGAATGTTCGCATCAACTGGAAAATTTCTATAGTAGCGGCCAAGTTGTTATCGACGCCGGTCTCTCATCCGAAACGAAATGCTTGCGGAGAGCGAATGGAAAAGTGAGAGTAACCGATGGTCCTTTTATCGAAACGAAGGAGATGATTGGTAGCGCTTTTCTCATTGAAGCACAAGACATGGAGGAAGCCATCCGAATTGCTTCCTTACATCCTACCGTACAGGTTGCTTCGGGTGAGCAATTCGGATGGGGGATTGAGATTCGTCCAATCCATTATTTCGAATCGAGAGAGTAGAATCAAGAATAGGGGCTCATCAGAGGCCCCATCTTTCATATATATTCTCACATCTCTTTGTAGTACTTAACACGGTAATAAACATTATATCCGAGGATAAACATATAGGCAAAAGCCAATATAAATACCGTTATTTTATCTATGCCCATCAAGGCAAAAGCTAATAGCAAAGCTCCAAAAAGAAAAACAATCATGTCATAGGCTTTAGCTTTTGCCCGATTCGCGATTGCCAAATTACGCTCATCATTCTTTTCAATCTCCATCTGCTTTGCAGCGGCAGGATTATTTTTCATAAGGTGTCGGTTAATTATTTCTCCCATACCGTGACCGAAAATCCCACAGCCAAGCCCCACACAGATATAAGGCAACACTCTCAGTATACCATGTGGATCTTCAATCGTTTTGATGAAGATTATACCAATTGACAGTAGTGCTACGCCTGCAAAGGAAAGAAAATAATACGAAATCGGATTTTTCATACACTTTCATCCTCCTCATAAATAAAGATTTCTTCAATACTCATACCGAAATAACGAGCAATTTTGAACGCTAAAAGGATCGATGGGTTATAACGCCCGTTTTCCAACGAGCCTATGGTTTGTCTTGAAACTTCAAGAGCTAATGCTAATTCTTCTTGCTTAATTCCGCTTTGCTTACGGATTTCTTCTAAACGGTTCTTCAGAGCGTGTACCCCCTTGTGGAAAGTTAACTTTCCATAATTGAAGTATATTGTGCACGGCAATTGATGTCAAGCGAACTTTCCATTTTGATGAATTTTAACAAGTTGAATATTAGAAAATGATACGTGTAGTGTAATCTCTCGATAACTACTACGCTAGCAATTAAAAAGAATAAACAAATATAGACAGGAGAAACATGAAGTGAGTGACCATATCCCCGGAATTCAGTTAAGCCGATTGTTTCATGAGCATTATGTCGCTCCGTGCCTATCGGCCGCTATGCCAACTCTTTTATACGCTTCAGCGCTTGTTGGTCCTGGTAGTGAAGTACTTGGCTTCGATACATCAATGTCATGTGATCATGATTGGGGGCCTCGTGTACTAATTTTCATCCGCGAGTCCGATGTTACTCAAAAAGAAGCAATTCTCGCAGCGCTTCAGCATGAGGTTCCGGCATCGTTTTATAACTATCCCGTCGAAATCAATCAGACAATTGTGACGACAGTATCGAGTTACTACGGTAGTAGACTCGGTGTCAGCCCTACTAAATTGTTTGAAGGACTTGATCTGGTCGACTGGCTGACATTTTCTTCCCAGACTTTGGCGGAGCTTTCGGGTGGAGCCATCTACCGAGATGATATCATTGAGTTAACGACTGTTCATGAGAGTTTACGATATTATCCCAAGGACGTATGGCTTTTCTTAATGGCATCCGTATGGAACAGAATTGGACAAGAGGAGCATTTGATGCCTAGAGCTGGCTTCGTAGGGGATGAACTAGGGTCTTCTCTTATTGCATCCCGTTTAGTAAGGGACGTAATGAGTCTTTGTTTCCTTATCGAACGTCGCTATACCCCTTATCCGAAATGGTTCGGCACTGCCTTCAGGCTGCTTACTACTTCCTCCGAATTGCAACCTTATCTGCAAAAGGCACAAAACACAGGCGAGTGGAGAGAGCGCGAGCAAGCGTTAGCAAAAGCCTATCAGATCGTCGCGCAGATGCATAATGAACTACAGTTGACCGAACCGCTTGATACGACTGTGAAACTATTTTATGATAGGCCTTTTTCTGTCATTGGCGGAGGCCGTTTTGCGGAAGCACTGTCGAGTAAAATTGAGGACTCAACGCTCCGCAAGCTTGCTGCCTTTGGGTTCGGCGGCATTGATCAGATCAGTGATAACACCGATTTTCGTGCTATCTCCGAACGTTTTCAAGCAGCGACTGGTGAGATAAACCCGCTTAGAGCTTTCTTCGACCGCTTGGGAAATAAAAGGGACCAATGAATTTAGAGAAACTGGAGATATAGAAAATGGATGATAAAGACCGAAAACATTATAAACTTGGAATATTTTATTACAACCCAGATAATAAATCGATTTTTGTTCCTAAACGATTGGGGTTAGGTTGGACAATAAACTTTGCTCGTCCGATTAGTTGGATTATTATTCTTGCTATACTCGGTTTCGTAATATTCAAAGTGTGGGTGACGAAATCAACTCAATAGTAGAATAACGGGGAACGTTAACTGATATGAAGCGGTAGTCCAGAGCTTTTTACACAAAAAGGGAGAACACTAATGCTCTCCCTTGTGACAATCCCTTATTTGTTCGGCTTGGTTTTGCAGTCGGATAATTTGGGATTTTGGAAACCCAATTAAAGATGTTTTTTCGCTGCAAAGTGGACAAGAACAATGCACTTTGTTTTTGGACAAACGTACGTATTGCTCATCATTTACAAACCAGTGTGTTTGTTTAGCGATCTTATTTTTACGCGCAATTGCTACCCTTCGTTGATGACGAACGAATGCTTGATTTCGATTTTTTCGTGTCGGTTTCAAATTATCACGTCCCCTTGGTTAGAGGCTCAGCCTGCAAAAGACACCAAGGATAAGACAAATAGATCTTTTACAGGCTGAGCATGATAATTATGAGCTTCAGTTGCATAGCGATCGGGCCTTCCGATAAAGATTTTGGGTTGGTTTATAGTCATTGTACGTGAATGCTGAAGCCATCACAATGTGAATGTGTTGTTTTATATGTTGCGATAATTTATTATTGGAAATCTAAGGTCTAAACAAATAGAGGTATAAATTCATGGACATGGACTATTTCATGCTAATATTTGGTTGTATATTCGCAGTTTTTGCTACGGTTGGTCTCGGATTCTTAATATATATTTTACGTCGAGAGAGTAAAGCAGATGATTAACGTGAAAGAGTTGATAAAGACATAGGGAGTTAAACTAACGGTCTGATTTGTTAAATGCATGCTTGAAAAAAGGGCGAACAACATTTACAGTTGAATTATCTTCCTAATGAGGTGAATTGGATGACATTCTGTATCGTTCGAAGTAATTAGTTTGCGGGCTGGGTAAAACGCGTACCAGCTACCAAAGGGGATTTTCTGTCCTTTTGGTCTTATGAAGCTAATGCTTGAACGGTGTCGGGCGGATATCCAAAATATTTAAGCCAAGGGCACTTGAAATGATTGAATGACGGAACAAATGAATTTTCGTTTGCTCCTATTCAATCACAACCAGCTTTTGGTTTTTTTATTATCTCATTTTAAGATGGAGGATCTAGTATGAACAGGTCTGAGTACAAGGATTTTTACGATAAGGTTGGAAAATTAAATGGTTGGGACTTTAGTAAATTGAGAACTACTTCTGAAGGGGAACAATGGGATTTTCTTCAGGAAGTTACTCTGAGATGCAATACGTCCAATTTATTGCTTGATATTGGTACAGGTGGTGGAGAAGCTTTAATATCTATTGCCGGTGCTGCATTACTTCTTGTTGGCATTGATCGTTCAGAAGGAATGATAGAGTCAGCTACTGAAAACTTAAAAAAATCAAATAAGGGTAATATTCGTTTTTTACAAATGGAAGCGGAAGATATTGCTTTTCCTATGTCCTTTTTTAATGTGGTTTCCTGTCGGCATAGTGAATTTTATGCAAATGAAATTTCAAAAGTGTTAGCGAATGATGGCATATTCTTAACGCAGCAAGTAAGTGAAGGAGATAAACTAAACATTAAACAAGCTTTTGGCAGAGGACAGGGTTTTGGAACTAATGACGGGATTTTAAAAGAGAAATATCTTACAGAGCTAGCTGAAGCTGGTTTTACCGATATTCAATCGTTTGAATATGATGCATCGCAGTATTTCCAAACATATGAGGATTTGGTCTTTTTCTTGAAGTTTACTCCTGTTATCCCTAGCTTTGGGCAAACTGATTATGATTTCGAAATACTTCAAAAGTTTATTGAAGCAAATCAAACGGAGAAGGGAATCAAAACTAATACAAAACGCTTTATGATAATGGCAAGGAAATAATGGTTTGTAGTTAGTTTAGTCCTATTTTGGGAGGTCATCGGGATGGACAAGAATTCTGTTTTTAGAACAAATGTTGTAGGTGGTAGTCAGGTTGGTGCCATCGCTGTGGATATGGATAAGAGTGTTATTCATAAAACAAACAGCCTATTTTGGGACACAAAAGGAAATGATGTTTTGGGAGCAACTGCATTACCTAAATATCGAGCATTTGTCTCAGAAGAAAAATACCAGCTTTTTGGCGATGTCTCAGGAAAAAAGATGCTGGAGATAGGCTGTGGAAGTGGTCAATCTTTGCAATATCTAGGGGAACGCAAAGCATCTGAACTATGGGGTATGGATATATCAGAAAACCAAATTGAAAAAACAAGGGAACTTTTGACAGCGAGTGGTCTTTCAGTGAAATTAATTTGTTCTCCTATGGAAGAACAGTGCGGTTTACCAGAGGATTATTTTGATTTTGTTTATTCGATTTATGCCATAGGTTGGACAACTGACCTTGAGGGGACTTTTTGCAGGGTTGCTTCTTACTTAAAAAAAGACGGTGTTTTTATTTTCAGTTGGTCTCACCCAATACACAAATGTGTTGTTTTAGAAAATAATATGCTTGTCTTTAAAAAATGTTATTTTGATGAATCATGGTACTCGTCATCTATTAATGAGAGTACGCTATCATTATCAGACCGTACACTATCAACCTATGTGAATGCATTGGCAAAAGCGGGATTTGCCATTGAGCAAATGATCGAGGAATCTGATACACAAGACAATGATGGAGATTTTGCAAAAAAAGCAAAGATGCTTCCTGTAACATTTGTATTTAAAGCAAGAAAACTATAGCACCATGACGAACAGGCAGCCGACAACATTGGCTGCCTGTTAAACTATAGGAAGGGTTAATGGAAAAGAAAGATATGGATTTTAAGTACTAAGTACTAAGTGCGGATAGCTTCATAAAGATTGGTTGAATTTTATACAAATACCTCCTATAAATAACCAACATATGGTATGTTATTTTTTAGGTGAGATATATGGGGTTTAATCTATATAAATGGGGGAACGAATGGTACAGGACGATGAGAAATGGTTTTATAAGCAGGGTGTTCAAGAAAATGGCCCTTTCACGACGGAAGAAATGAATAACTTGATTCAAAAAGGAGAATTGAAGCTCGTTACAAGTGTTAAGCGAATTGGACAAGAATGGAATGCTGCGGAATCATTCAAAGAGCTGCATTTCGAAAAATTAGAAAATAGCATTGCACGTCCCTGGTCCCGCTATTGGGCACGAGGACTAGACATGTTAATCCTAGGATTCCTAATGGGCATTCTTATGAGCATTTTACCGACGATTTCTTTCAATACTCGTTTTTATGGATTTTTTCTGGGAATTGCGACTCTAATTCTAGCCATTCCATTTGAAGCTTGCCTTTTAAGATTGTGGGGAACCACCCCCGGAAAATGGATCCTTGGTATCAGCATTCGGGATTTGGAGGGTCAGAAACCGAAATTAAGAAAGGCCTTTCAACGAAGTGTGCTCGTATGGTGGAGAGGGCAAGGGGCGGGCTTACCGATTGTCTCGCTAATTTTTCATTTGAGAGGTTACCAACAATTGAAATATGATTTGGGTATGACAACATGGGATCGGGATTCGGAAGTTGTGGTATCTTATCGGACAAAGAGTTGGTGGGGGGAGCTATTAGTCTGGTTAGCTGCTGTTCTTATCATTTATTTTAGAATTATTAGCTTTTTGCCCTGATAAGGTTTACTGAGACACAACGAACAGGCAGCATTCAATTTATTACAAAATGATTAGATTAGAAATAAGGCAAACATGAAATATTTGGGAGCGAGAGGAGCTTATGCTTTGAATTTTAACTTAGTTGAATTGAATAATCATCTAAACCAGCTAAAAAATTTAGAAAATACTTCATATTATGAATTTCTGAATGTACCCTCGATGAGTGTAGGGCTTTATAAACTGAATAAAGGCGAAAAAGATAACCAAAAGCCTCATACAGAAGATGAGATATATTTGGTAATTGAAGGGAAATCTTCGTTTCAGAATGGAGATACACATAGTGAAATTAGTAAAGGGGACGTCCTATTCGTAGAAGCAAACAAAGAGCATAGATTCTATGATATAACAGAGGACCTAACTACTTTTGTCTTTTTTTCACCAGCAGAACACTCTAATAAATAGCTAATGTTTTAAATTTTTTTAGAGATTGCTCTTAGGAGCACTGGGGGGTTCCGTTATCTTTTCAACTAGTAGAATTAAGTCGATTGTATTAAACCATAAATTAAATTTTCTTGTATTATGTGTATCTTTCTTGGTGGCATTATACTTGTTCTTTTTTATTGTGCCATATGCAGATAAAAATGGTTTTTTTAATGAAAACGAAATACCGAATAAAGAAGAAGCTATTAAGTATATCCTTTTGTGTGTCCCTATCTTAATTACTTATATTCTGTTTTTTACAATTATCATACGAAAGACCACTTTTTTGAGGAGCTTAAATTATCCATTATTTATTGTAAATGTTTACTTCGGATTTTGGTTTAGCTTATTAACTGAAGGAGGCGCAATATTATGGTTAATGATCCCGACATTAATTTTCTTAATAATCGTGCTGCCAATAAGTCTTTATAGAGGCATGAAGAAGGATAGTAACTATAAAAGTTAATACATTAATTATTGATTCAAATATGAAGCAGATTGCCTCGGCAGGTAACTGTTCCTTTTTTGTTGTAGTAACGGGAGTTATATATGATAACATCCAGCAATTGAATTAAACAAACACGTATGGTTCCACTCCATTGATCTCCATCCAAATTGTTCCTTGTGCGACTTCTACTTTGAAACAAGTAGTATCCCTTCAACTCACCAATATCGGATACCCGTTGTCGTTACATCATATAGTAGGAAGGAGGAGGGGATTGCATGAATTTTGGAACCTACATTCAATCGGCACGCATTCAAGAATGTAATCAAACACGGCGGATGCTTATTACGTTTGAGCAATGGGAAGAGGAAGCGCGCAGGCTTCTTGATCCGCGGTCTTTTTCATATGCAGCAAGTGGCGCCGGTGAGGGGACAACAATTCGGGCAAACCAGGAATCGTTTCAACGTTGGCGAATTGTTCCAAGGGTATTAAGGGACGTAGCCAATCGAGACCTTTCGGTAAAGCTTTTTGGGAAGATTTTTCCTTTCCCTATTGGTTTTGCTCCTATCGGAAGGCAAGCGATGTTTCACCAGCTGGGGGAAGTGGCATCTGCAAGGGCGGCCGCGATTTTGGGTATTCCTTTTATTCAAAGCATGGTTTCTACGTATTCCTTGGAACAAGTTGCCGTCGCTCATCCAGCCAGTTGGTTCCACTTGTTTTTCGGGCAAGATCGTGACGTATTAAAAAGTTTAGTACTACGCGCGGAAAGAGCTGGTTTTACCGCCATTGTTCCAACTCTTGACCGGCCGGAGGAAGGGTGGAGAGCGCAGAATTTATCGTTGTGCGTTTCTCCATTTATGTTCCAATACGGGGTTGGCAACTTTATCTCAGACCCGGTCGTGAAGCAAAAGTATGGCCTTTCACTGACACCTCAAACAATGCGTTATTTGACAAGCAAACCCCATATATCTGCTGAGGATATCCGTTATCTACGCTCTATCACGAAACTTCCAATAATAGTTAAAGGGGTTCTCCATTCGGAAGACGCAAAAATGTTAATAAATTACGGGGCAGACGGAATTATCGTATCCAACCATGGTGGTCGACATTTGGACGGAGCCATCTCGGCATTAGATGCATTACCTTCCATTGTGGACATTATTGGAGCACGCGTTCCTGTTATGTTCGACAGTGGTATTCGCTGCGGGGCGGATATCTTCAAAGCTCTGGCCTTAGGGGCAAAAATGGTATTTATCGGACGTCCATATCTCTATGGACTGACTATTGCTGGGGAAACTGGAGTACGACAACTTACTGAAAATTTAGTAGCCGATTTTGATTTGAATCTTGGGATGGCCGGTTTAAAAAACTTAAGTGAGCTGCTTCCCAGTGCATTATCCAAGCAATAGTTGTCTTGCTAGTGGCTCAATTTCGTAAAAAACCGATAGTTGAAAGACACCGCGGCATCCGATCATGACGATTGGTTGCTTTTTTATGCTTGTGAGCAGAAAAAGCCATTTTCCCTTCTATATATCTGGAACAAAATGTAAGTTTGACTCGTCAATAATGTATACGTTTATGGGAGGTATTAAATTGATCAAAAAGTTAATCATATTTGCCTTTGCTATGAGCATATTGTCAGGTTGTTCAAATATTAATGGCTTTGACCAGTCAAAAGGAACATTAAAAAATAATGCTGATGTGATTGATATTCACGGAAGTGTTTCTAACCTTTTCAAAATGGACGACTTTGTAAAAAAAGTTAATGAAAAAGAAAACGTCTCTATTCGTATTTCTCATTATACGATTGAAGGCGACCCTATTTATCAGAACATCAAGTACAGCGATGGTAAATTCGAGCTTCAATATGATACTACTCAAGATAAATTTGGAGCAGGCAAAGTAACAACATATTCCTGTGAAAACTTTGAAAAAACGGAAACGAATACAGAAATGAAATATACTTTAATTGGTTGTTCGAGTGATGTGAAAAACATCGATGTTTTATACATTTCATATGACGTATCAAAGCAAGATCTTTTCCAATTCCAACTTAAATATGGAGATAATCAAGCAAATGAGATTAATACAATAGATATGAAATTTGTGAAAAACCTAAAAAGCGGGCAGATTATATCAGTGAATGATTTTCAGCTGAGTAATGAAGAACGGCAAAAAATCTATAAAAAAATGGTATTATCCAATTTCTTAAGTGAAAAGAAATTTGCAACATGCACGGAAAAGCCAGACTTCTATTTAAAAGTTAAAATTAATAATGCGGTTCGTGAATATAACTGGTCAGATTGCACAAGTAATGAGGATGATAAATTAATGACTGATTTGGCTAATACAATTATTGAGATTGTTAATTCGAATCAAATTTATGTTATGTCGAATACGAAAATGATGAGCAAAGAACAGGCGTTAGATTTAGGAAAAAAGTTGGATTTAGATTTTGCTGATAAAGCTAAATGGAGTGCGACGTTGGTTGAAAAAAAAGAATATGATATCAATAACCAAAAAGAAAAACATACAGTATGGGTGGTTGAAGCGATTTATCCATTAGGAAATAAAATGATTGTAGACTTTGATGCTTATTCAGGAAACCAAATTATGATGGCAGAAATGGAGGCTAATAACTAGCAATATTATATAAAATTTCACAATCCAATAATTGTAAAATCAGAGAGAGGTAACATGAGTTATTTAATATACATGAAAAGGCAGCCAGTTCAAGTGGATTGGTTGCCTTTTTTTCCTCCTGACTATCAACGCTGGCTCTGGAATAGTTGTATATATTCAGTTTATAAAGCTATTTTATTCTATACAAAAGTCATTAATCATATTGAGGATTACAGGAGGAACTATGATGGAAAAAACGATCTTAGTTAGTGGAGCTAGTTTCGCAGGCCTCTCCACAGCCTATTGGATGAATAAAATGGGTTATAAGGTCACCGTTGTTGAGATTTCTAAAGGTCTTAAAAAAGGCGGTACGCCAGTAAATATCGGCAAAAATACCGTCGATATTGTAAAACGTATGGGGCTGCTCGAACAAATCAAGTTGAATAATATAAACATGGAATTGATGGAATTTAAAAATTCAGATGATGTCACTGAAAGAAAGGAGTTACGTGAGGAGCATGCAGAAGATGAATATGAAATTGAGCGAGATGTTTTGCTGAATATCATGTTCGAGGCTGTAAAAGAGGATGTCGAGTTTATTTTCAGCGATAGTATTGTGTCGTTGAAAGAAGAAAATGGTGCGGTCAACGTTGCTTTCAAATCCGGCCAAAACCGTTCGTTTGACCTGATATTCGGCTGCGATGGTATTCATTCGATCGTTAGAAAATTGTGCTTCGGCGAAGAGGCTGAATTTTCGCATTTCCTTAAAACTTATTTCTCAATTACGATCGTGAATAGCTTGTTGATCCGTGAGAATACGACTCAGATTTACAACGAGCCGGGCAAGGCGATCATGCTGAACACCTACAACAATAAAACCGATATTGTTCTCTGTTTTTCTTCAGATAAAGAAATCCCTTACGACTACAGAAATGAAGAACAGCAGCGGAATATCATTTTGGATCAGTTTTCTGGATTAGGCTGGCGAACACCTGAATTGCTGGAAGAAGTGAAGAACTCAAAAACTTTTTACTTTGACAAGCTGTGCCAAATGAAAATGCCATCATGGACAAAAGGCAGGATAGCGCTAGTTGGTGATGCTGGTTTCTGCGCTTCTCCGGCTGCTGGCATGGGTGGATCACTGGCAATAGATGGGGCGGGCGCTTTGGCCGAAGCTTTTCAAAAGTGTCATGGAAATTATGAACTTGCCTTCGAGGAATACAATAAGAGTTTCCGTCCTTTTATCGAGGAAGTGCAAGCCGCCGCGGAGATGTCGGTAGAGTTTCTTGTCCCACGAACGGAAGAAGCCATTCGCACAAGAAATTCGCAAGGACCATTCGTTTAGGTCATGTTTTCGGAACGAAGGGAAGGCATATATTGAAAAATCTCTTGTTTTTTGATAGTGGCTTGAGGAAAAAGCTCTTGGATATGGAAATGGCAGCTGATCGTTTAATCGGCTGCCATTTTGTTTTGTTTAAACTTGTACCTGTTCAGACTCCTGTGAATTCACAAAGCGGTTGCGGGCTGCCCCCATACCAAATACAAATATTAAAAAGCTGGCGACTATTAGTAACGTTAATGGTAGATTCCAAGTCCCGGACATGTCATGGAGCAAACCGAACAACATTGGGCCAATGGCGGCCATGATATAACCAACGGTTTGAGCCATACCGGACAATTCCGCTGCTTCTTGAACAGTGCGAGTTCGTAGACTGAAGAAAATCATAGCTAAGGTAAATGAAAATGCACCGGCAATGCCAATAATGACCGCACACAGAGGTACTAGTGCATTGGTATTCATAAATAAGCCACCTATACCAAGCAGATAAAGTACAGCCGTTAATAGGACCAGTGGTCTTTGGTTGCGCATGCGGCCTGCGATGATTGGTACAAGGAGCGTGAACGGTAGCATGGAAAATTGAAGTAGTGAGAGCATCCAACCGCCTGCACTTTCCGACATTCCTCGGCTGACTAATATTTCCGGAAGCCAAGCAGCTAACATGTAAAAAATGATTGATTGCAAACCCATGAATGCTGTTACTTGCCATGCAAGTTTAGAATGCCACAAGCTCGACTTTTTATCATTGACAACAGTAGAAACTTCAGCAGTCGCTGGTTTTGTGTTGCGCAGGCGGGGGAACCAGCTAATCATGGCCAGGATCGTCAACATGCACCAACAAATTAAAGCACCTTGCCAGCCAAAGCCCGCATCACGCGCGAGGGGAATGCTGATTCCGGATGCCAGTGCTCCGCACAGATTCATAGAAACGGAGTAAACGCCTGTCATTAACCCAACTTGATGGGAGAAATCCCTTTTTACGAGACTGGGTATAAGCACATTGCAGACGGAAATGGCAAGTCCAATCAAGATTGTTCCTGCAAATAAGGTTCCGGCGCCGTGAAGTGAGCGGCATACCGTTCCGAGGAACAGGACGACCAATGCACTAAAAACGACACGCTCCATGCCATAACGCCTTGCGAGTTTGGGAGCGAATGGCGACATGAAAGCAAATGCGAGTAAAGGGACCGTCGTTAGCATACCTGCAACCGTATTTGAAATTCCCGTTGATTCCCGAATATAGCTGATTAGAGGACCAACCGAAGTAATTGGCGCCCGCTGATTGGCAGCAACCAGAATAATGCCAAGGACAACTAACCATCCTAGTGTCAAGTTTGTAGAGTTCTTTATTTGAGTTGATGCTTGTAAGTGGTTCATTTTGTTTTAACCTCTCTGTTGTTGAAAATGTTCTTTGGAATGTTCGATGTAGATTCGTACGGTTTCCGCAGCTTGTGAACTGTCATTTTGTTGGATAGCAAGTAAAAGCATCTCATGATTTTGCAAATAATAACTGTGAGAGCTTAATTCCATAACATCCGAAATGGTTTCGCGAACGCCTTCGGTCATATGGTTATAAAGTTCCATAAGTAAGGGGTTATGAGAAGCTGCGATGATCGAGCGGTGGAATGCAATGTCTGCTATGGCATAAGCTGCGTGGTCGCGGCTATGTACAGCAAGCTTGCAAGACTCTATGTGCTGCTGAATTTCCTCCAGATCTTGTTCTGTTCGCCGCGTTGCAGCTAAAATGGCCGCTTCACGCTCTAGCGCATGGCGAACCTCTAGCGTCTGCAATATATCACTCCTTTGAATCCGTTTCTTTAAAACAGGGCCAAGAGCGCTTGATGAGGATACGTAAGTTCCATCACCTTGCCTTGTCTTTAATAATCCTGCATGAGTTAAAGCGCGCATAGCTTCTCTCAACGTATTGCGACTGACCTGCAGCTCTTCCATGAGCTCAGGCTCAGTAGGAATCTTCATCCCAACCTGCCACACACCACTTTCAATTAATTGTTCAATTTGCATGGATGCCTGCTCGGCAAGTGACAGGCGGTTAGTTTTATTCAACATAACGTCCGCTCCTCTTAAACGTAGGATGATTGGTCGTTTATAGAATATCACTTCGTGAGGGTGATGACAAGACCAGGGAAGCGGAACTGAAAAATAAAAGATCAGCTTGCCGCGCCGGAATCTTTTTTTCATTGAGAATAAAGGTAAGCTTCTTGATTGAATCGTACAAAATTTAAGGAATATTTTATAAATAACCTATTAATTATTAAAGTGTTTCCCTTATCCTTATCAGAAGAGATATGGAGAAGCGGGGACGAAAACAATGAATCGCACGAAACGAATAAAACGCCTTGTAGTGCCAGTATTGTTTGCTGTATACATGATTACCTTATTTAGAGTCATTTTATTTAAATACGGATCGATTGATATAGACTTTCTTTGGTATCGAATGCAGAAAAATGTAGAAAATCCTGAGTTTAGTATGAGCCGCATGCAGTTTGGTAACTTTATTCCGCTCAAAACGATTTCCGATACCGTACTAAGTCCGACAAGTCATGAAGTCATCAATTTGGTTGGAAATATCTTGGCATTCATGCCGTTTGGGATCTTTCTTTTGTTATTGTTTAAGTTTAAAAGCAAGTCGATTACGCATACTGGAGTAATTATCCGATCACTGGGAATGAGCTTACTCTTGGAACTTTTACAGATCTTTTTTTCCATGGGGAATTTTGATGTCGATGATATCATCCTGAATACTTCTGGAGGCCTACTCGGGTACTGTTTTTTTAGGTTGTTCCGTCAAAAGCCCTCCCCTAAGAGAAATTACTGAATATGTTAAAGTACAAGTTCCTTGGGGGTGAAAATATTGATTCAACTAAACGGAATCGTAGGTGGAAAAGCTCCAATTGCAGTGGGAGCCCGAAAAACGGTACTCCTCCAGCAGATCGTGATTCGAGTGAAAAATCGCCAAAAGCTCATTTTGAAAAACCTGAATTTTTTGTTTAATAACGAAGCCTTTGCTATCAAGATTGAGGCTGAACCCTCTCCTGGTGTATTTATCGCGAGAGGCGGGGCTGGCGACTTAAACCCCAATAAAGTACTGGTTAACAATACAAGTGGATCGGAAGTGACGATCTTCTTGCTTATTAGCGCTGTAAATATGGCCAATAACACCAGATCTTTGAGTCGTTCCGACAGCTGGCGCCTGTTACTTCAGCGGAAATAATAAAAAAAGCAGGCGTAATAGCGGCCTGCTTTTTTTATTGATTTCGAAATAACTTACGGTAAAAACTCAAGAAGACGTTTTGAAGCTGCTGAAAGCGGCACGCCCTTAAGTGTAGCAATTCCAACGTGGCGCTCCGGAACTGGAGGGGTCAGAGGTATTTCAACCAGTTTGCCTGATGATAATTCCACCGTTACATAATTGCGCACAATAAAAGTAAGGCCAAAACCGCTTTGTGCAAACTGTACAAGAAGATCAAGGCTGCCTAATTCAAATTCCGGCTTCAGACGTACACCGTGAGATATGGCAAACTCGTCTAGAAAATTTCGTGTACTGCCTCCCGGTTCAAGGAGCAGCAAAGGGTATTGATGAAGCTCCTCCAAAGGGAATGGCTTTTCCGCTAGCGCGGCATAATCGTGATTTCCGACAAGACAGTCCTGTTGAGGTGAGCTTATACGGAAGTTGATGTTCGGGTCACTCGTAGGTAAGTTCACGATGCCAAAGTCAATTTTCCCCTCCTTTAGAAGTGTGATTGTTTCTGGTGTTGTTCGATTGGTCACACGAATCTTAATGTCAGGGAACTCTTTGTGGAATTGTTCCAAATGCCTTAGCAGATAATGCTTGCAGAGTGTGTCGCTTGCCCCTATGTTAATTTCACCGTACATAAGTTCTTGCATTTCAGCTATTTTTTTCTCGCCAATTTCTAAAAAATGGATCGCTTGCTCTACGAATTTGAAGAGTACTTCACCTTCGGTTGTTAACGTTACGCCTTTGGTAGTTCGAAAAAAAAGCAATCCGCCAAGGCTCGCTTCTAGTTGCTTTAGTGTGTGACTAACCGCTGGTTGAGTGATGTGAAGCCTTTCTGCGGCTTTCGTCAAACTGCCGAATTTAGCCGTCCAATAAAAAACTCGATACCATTCCATATTGAATTCCATAGTCATTACCTCAGTTTATGATGAGTATTATTTATATCAATTTTACTAATGTTATTACCGCCAATTATAATCATTGAAGTAGACCAATACAAGTGACGGAGGCGAGGAATTTGACGGTTACGGCTATCGTAGGAGCAAATTGGGGAGATGAAGGAAAGGGTAAAATGACGGATGTCCTTTCTGCAAAATCGTCTTATGTTGTGCGTTATCAAGGCGGAAGCAACGCGGGGCATACGATTATTAACAATTACGGAAAATTTGCGCTACATATGCTCCCTTCAGGAGTTTTTTATCCAAATGTGATGAATGTGATTGGTCCTGGAGTTGCGTTAGATGTGGATGCTTTCGCTAGAGAGCGGAAAGAGTTGCTTGAAAGAGGGGTTCCTGAGCCGCGGTTATGCGTGTCGGACCGTGCGCAAATCGTACTTCCAATACACCGTTTATTAGATGAGTTGGAAGAGGAGCGGTTAGGTGCTCGTAGCTTTGGATCGACCAAACGGGGAATTGCGCCCTTTTACATGGATAAATATGCAAAGCTTGGCATTCAAGTTTCGGATTTGTACGATAAACAGAGGCTACTTTTACGATTAGAACAATCACTAGAGGCAAAAAATGTCCTGCTTGAGAATTTGTATGGGCGCGAACCGATTCAACCTGAGAGTTTGCTAGCGGAATTATTAGAGCAAGGCGAGAAACTCCGTCCATTTGTTTGCGATACCACTACCATGCTCCACAACGCGTATGTGAACGGTGAGTCAATATTATTAGAAGGCCAACTCGGAGCACTTCGTGATCCAGATCATGGCATTTATCCTTATTCCACGTCATCTTCAACGCTTGCGGGATTTGCTCCTGTTGGTGCCGGCTTACCTCCTTATGCTATTGAGAAGGTCATGGCAGTTGTCAAATCTTATTCAAGCTGTGTGGGAACAGGGCCGTTTGTATCCGAGTTGGATGGAATAGAAGCGGACGAACTGCGACGTTTAGGAGGCGATGCGGGAGAGTTTGGTGCAACGACGGGTCGACCTCGCCGTGTTGGTTGGTTCGATGTTGTGGCTACACGTTATGGCTGTATGATACAAGGTGCGACGGAAGTCGCGTTGACGAATCTAGATGTGCTTGGATACTTGGATACGATTCCCGTTTGCGTTGGATATGAACTACAGGATGGGACGATAACTGCGGATTTTCCAGTAAGCGCCAAGATCGATAAGGCCAAACCCATCTTGCAGCAGCATAAGGGTTGGAAATGCGATATTTCAAAAGCGCGCTCTTTCGACGAGCTGCCTATCGCTGCTCAACAATACGTCGCGTTCATTGAATCTGCCATCAATGTGCCAATAAAGTATGTTTCAGTAGGGCCTAGACGCGAACAACTAATAGGCATTTAATAAAATCTAGCCCAGGGCTGCCGACATTCATGTTTGGCAGCCTTTGTTATGGTATCATGCTAATGTGTGATCACGCTGGAGATTGATTCCTTAGCAGTTTGGGTTTATTCCGTATCCATGTGAGGAAAATCAGGAGCACCGGTATGATGATGGCAAATAACATGTAATAGGGGAATAAATATTTTTGTATCCAAACGATATTTTCTAAGATATTGGCAAATAACAGGGAATAGGCAGACATAAACCAGACTAACGGATAAGCGACAGCAGCACGTTTTTCAACCTTAAAGAGTTGGCAGATTCCCAACACGGCGCAATAAAATAAAATGCTTAATTTGAGACAGACCAGAAGCAATATATTGATGGAAATGACAGCCTCTAAATGTTCAATGAATCGAGAAAATTGCATCTCGCGAAATATCGTGAAGATCGGATAGACGAGCGCAGAACCGCGGCTAGTGCCAAGGATACCAATCGTGAAAAACATACATAAAGTAAGAATGCATCCGCCAATTCCGATGCCTAATAAGTAGGAAGTTTTAAGCCTTTGACCTACAAAAGGAAACAGCATCATCAATGCCACCGTTTCCATGTAAGGAAAGGCAAATACATAGTTCGTTTTGATCATCATCGGCATAATTTGAAAATCAAACGGCACTTTGAAATATGTCCAATCCCATTCCCGAAGCATGAAAGAGAAAGGCAGCCAAAATGCTAATACCATGTAGGGAGTTATCAGTTCGCAAACGATGGCTATCGTTTCTATCCCTTTGACGACTGCATATGCGCAAGCAAACAGAGTTAAAATAACGAACATGGGCACTGGCGTTCGGGGCATGAGGGTGCTATGCATAAAATCGCCAAGATTGCGGGTCACCCAAGAAGCCATTTGTATAAAGAAAAGGATATACAAGATGGAAACAGCTCCGCCTGCCCATTTACCTAAAACTTCATTTGCTATTTCGATAATTCCTTTTCCAGGATAATGTTTGGCTAAGTATAGCCATACGCCTGCTAATAGCAACCCATATAAGGTTGACCATACGACAATTAACCAAGCATATTGCTTGGCATCCGCCATTAGTTTACCAGGAAGGAGGATGTAAGTCGTTCCGATTACTAAGCTGTAGGTCACTGTAAACATCTGCCAGCCACTTAAACGCGCATTTTCCAACTGACTTCCTCCCATGCTATTGATAAGTAGTACTTGTATTGCCGATTCCTTCAACGGTAGATTGAATCAACACATCAATTTTGATGTTTTTCCAATGTTCCTCGCCGATGCCTTCATCTTGAATTCCTAAAAGATCCCAAGATTTTTCGTGTGTTAACTTAATAAACCGGTCTATTTTTTCCTTCAATTCTTTATTGTAAGCAGCTTCTATTTCACCGAGATTTTCCAAACTCATGGGAACAGTTTGATTATTTTCTACGACTCTAAGCACGGCTTTGATGTTCATAACGAGACGCGGAGGCGAGTCAGACAGTTCATATTTCCGATGTACTCGGATATCTTGCGCTTCAACTACAACAGAGGAGCCATTTACTTCAAGCGTGTTTGAAGTAACTTTGAGTTGGCCGTTTAAAAGATAATTCAGTCTTTTCGTACTCTCATCTACGCGACCTACCATTTTAGCGTGCTGAAATACAGCTCCGTCTGTGAAAGTCAAAGAGTTTTTACTGGCTTGAATACTTTCCAATCGTTCTGTTTTGGAAGAGGACTGTACTCCGGAATAATGGAGAATCGGAATGATGATTGGTTGGTTCATGGAAACACCCCTAGCCACGTCTCTTAACCGACTAGGAAATAAATGTTTATGAAATGTCCGCGCATGCATGTCCATCACGGAGCGAATATATTTGCCGGGCACTCTTTCCAGAGCCGTATAACTGTACATAATATCTGCGAGAGGGGAATCAGCGACAACAAAATCAACGTTTGTTCGCCGATCAGGATCTCGCTCAATGAAATTGATAAACTCCAATATGCCTTGTTTGGCAAAGCTTTCGGAGACAATGTAGCACTGGATATGCGGTGTGAAAAATTGTCTGGGCATAATCATGCTCGTACGTCCTGCAAGACGGCCGAAATTCATTTCATTGATTTTAAAAGTGTAGACTGGCGCACTCGAAGTGCCTCCTTGCTTAGACGCAATACCTGTAGGGTTTATAACTTGATAGTAAGCTGTGAGTTCACCTGTCTTGGGGTCTTTATCCGCGCCAGCTATATTCACAATGGCTAATTGATTAATTTCCCTTTTGTCCCAGCAGCCTGTACAGATATAGAGAAGGAGTAAAACTATGAAGACCCTCATTATTTACTCCTTTCCTGCTACTTGTCATGAGACCAACGAGGGAGTCGATTCATCAGGAATCTCGGGACTCGAATGATCATATCTTTCCAAGCCGATAGGTGCAGTGGGGCTACAGGCGACAAATAATGGACTCCGAAAGAACGTAAGGAAGCCAAGTGAACTAGCATGATATATACGCCTATGAGTAACCCGTATAAACCTAACACACTGGATAGTCCAAGAAATGCAAATTGGACAATACGTTGAGCAATACCGAAGCTATAACTCGGTGAAATGAAGTTGGATATAGCCGTTAGAGAAACGACGATCACCATTGCGGCTGAAATAAGTCCAGCCTCAACAGCTGCTTGCCCTAGAACAAGCGCTCCAACAATGGAAATCGCTTGGCCGGCGATGCGCGGCATCCGTAAGCCTGCTTCACGTAAAATTTCAAACGTTACCATCATAATTGTCGCTTCGACAAAAGCAGGGAAGGGAACTTGTTCGCGCTGAGCCGATAAATTAATAAGCAGGGACGTTGGCAAAAGTTCTTGATGATAACTGACAATGGATACGTATAAGGCAGGTATGAAGATGGCAAGCAGGAATGTAAACATACGAAGCCACCGAATTAGTGTTGCAATATCCGCTCGTTGGTAATGGTCCTCGGGGGAAGTGAAGAACTGAAAAAAAGTGACCGGCCCTAGCAGCACCATGGGTGTACCATCCGTCAGTACGGCAACCTGTCCTTCAAGCAGCTTCGCTACGACAGAATCCGGACGCTCTGTTGTTATTAGCTGTGGGAAGGGAGAGAGTGTTTTATCCTGAATCCATTCCTCTATATAAGCACTCTCGATGATTCCGTCGGTTCGTATGGAAGAGATGCGACGACGAAATTCATCGACAACCTGTGGAGAAGCTACATCACGCAAATAGGATATGTAAATCGTAGTTTGTGTCTGGGAGCCGAGTACAATTTTTTCGAAAATCAAATTTTTGCTTTTTAGCCTTTTGCGAATCAAGGGCACATTCTGCGAAATATCCTCGACGAATCCTTCCCTAGGCCCGCGAATGGCGACCTCCGAGCTCGGTTCTTCAATACTTCTGTAGGAGGACTTCGAGACGTCAAAGCTCAGGTACTTGCTATCAGTAGAAGGGATGAGCAAGCAATGTCCATCAAGCAGTTGATGGATCGCTTGACTGAAATCGTCCAGCGCTTGCCTTTGCCCAATTGGAATAGAACTCATCAACCATGCAAGGTTTGTTACATGATTGCCTTGTTGATTCGCAGAAATAAGTGGTTTGAGGATCAGTTCATCGACTTGATTAGCCATTGTGATGGAGGCAATGTACACGCAATGGACAGTCGAATTGTCCTGCATCGTCAACTACAAGCAAATAAGATCCGGTGGATTCCCCAAATCTCGCGCAATTTGCTGTGCGATAATATCCGCTTCGATATGCACGACGATATCCCCCCTGTAAGTTCCTAGTTGTATATAATTTCCTTGCCAATAGTTGTTTATTCACCTAGGAACGTTTTATCGAATAGGATGTGTTAGCCTATATAACTTGGGAGGTTTTTTTGTTGATTCCAGTTTTCGCTTATTATGGCCACGAAATGAAATGTGACATTGTTCCCGTGGTATTTCCGCCTCAACATCAAGATGTTCAACCAGGAATTGAGGCGATCATGAACCCGATTCCTATTTCCGATAATCCGGCATATCTAGGCAGTGGTAAATTAGCAGGCAAAGTCGCAATTATTACAGGTGGAGATAGTGGAATAGGGCGTGCTGTTGCTATTGCTTTTGCAAAAGAAGGGGCAGACGTCGCAATCGTCTATCTGAATGAAGAACAGGATGCCAACACGACATCCATGATGGTGGAGCGCTATGGACGCCGGTGTTTGTGTATACAAGGTGACCTTCGGAACCCGGCTTTTTCAAGTCATGTCCTGCATCAAACGATTCAGCACTATGGAAAGCTTGATATTTTGATTCTTAATCAGGGCTCGATGTTTGAATCCAATTCAATTACAGATATTTCAGATGAAAAATTGGATGACATTTTTCGTACCAATATATTTCCCCACTTTTATATGGCAAAAGCTGCACTTCCTTATTTGAAACCTGGAAGTGCGATCGTCAGCACGGCGTCAGTAACAGCCTATCAAGGTGAACCAACAATGGTTGAGTATTCCTCTACAAAAGGAGCCGTTGTTTCTTTTACACGTTCGCTAGCCTTGCAGTTAGTTAGTAAAGGAATTCGGGTTAATGCTGTTGCACCAGGGCCAATATGGACGCCGCTAATCGTGTCTGGTTTTTCCAGTGAGAGGGTTAAATCTTTCGGTCTTGAAACGCCAATGAAACGTGCCGGTCAACCGTTTGAATTAGCTCCAGCTTACGTATACTTAGCTTCAGACGATTCTTCCTACGTTACAGGGCAAGTGTTGCATGTAAATGGCGGTGAAAATACAGAGTCATAAACACCGCAAAACAGTTGATTTCTATGCAGAGACTTCTTTGAAGTCTTTTTTTTCTGCACTTATCTTGCTATCTTTGCAAGTGGCTTGTTTTTGAATACATAGGTTGAAAACTAGGGAAAATAAAAAAGTAATCGATGTGTACAGTGGGGATTGAATCTGCTGCAATAAATCAAAAAAGAGAGGCTATAGGGCACTTTTAAGTATCTATAGCACTCCAAAGTGCGTACTTATCAAAAGAATTGAATGCTCCTATAATAGCACTCAGGCACCAAGCACAAAGTGTAGAATACACACATTCACATATATCGGGAGGAATTATTAGCATGGGTAAGTTGTTTAAAGATAAATTAGGATTTGGTACGGCTCCATTAGGAAATATGTTCCGTAATATCCCTGAAGAAGAAGTTATGGCAACATTAGATGCTGCATGGGAACAAGGTATTCGCTATTTTGATACTGCTCCGTTCTATGGTGCAGGATTGGCTGAAACTCGTTTAGGTAAAATGCTGGCAAATCATAATAGAGATGACTATGTTCTAAGCACAAAGATTGGCCGAATCATATCTGACGAACTTGAAGATCCCACTACTCGAGATCTTGGTGAAAAAGGTGGCCTGTTTGAATTCGGGAACAAAAATAAAATGATCGTAGACTATTCCGCGGATGGGACTTTGCGTTCCATTGAACAAAGCTTAAAAAGATTAAATACAGATCGGCTTGATATTGTTTACATTCATGATATTGCACAGGATTTCTATGGCGATGAATGGCTTATCCATTTTGAGACGGCTAGAAAAGGTGCCTTTAAAGCTTTGACAAAATTAAAAGAGGAAGGGGTAATTAAAGGTTGGGGGCTTGGTGTTAATCGAGTTGAACCGATCGAAATTACCCTCGAATTAGGTGAGGCCAAACCGGACATTAGTTTATTGGCAGGCAGATATACGTTACTTGACCACGAGAAAGCACTTCAACGCTTGATGCCTAATGCTTTGAAAGAGGGAATGGAAGTGGTCGTTGGGGGGCCATATAGCTCAGGTATTTTGGCTGGTGGCAATCACTTTGAGTATCAAAAAGCTTCACCTGAGATTATCGCTAAGGTCGAAAAAATTAAAAGCCTTGCAACTCGGTATGGAATCAGCATTAAAGCAGCTGCCCTTCAGTTTTCGTTAGCCAATCCAGCTGTTGCAGCTGCTATTCCTGGTGCTAGTAAACCAGATAGAATTGTTGAAGATAAAGTTGCGCTTAACGAAAAAATACCTGCTGAGTTTTGGGAAGAGATGAGGAAGGAACATCTGGTCGCAGAGGATGCTCCTTTAGCTTAATAAAAGAGCAAAGAAAACGCAGCTAATACCGAACTGCACCCCATTTGTTAGATACAACTAACAAGTGGGGTGCAGTTTTTTTGATTAAATTAACAATAATAATGTAGCAATAAACGATATTAATTTATTGATAAACAATAAATATTATGTTAAAGTCATTTTATTAATAAATTAGCGAGGTGCTCTATATGAAACGGGGAACAACACTTTTTTTGAAGATGGCCGTTATTGTTATTGGAATTCCAATTCTTGCTTTGTGCATATTTTTAGTGCCAAAGTTCGGGGATTTTGCTGGTGGGTTATATCCAGAAATCACTTATATGAAATCTCTCGTATTAATCGATATGTACGCGGCAGCGGTACCTTTTTACATTGCTTTGTATCAAGCTTTTAAACTTTTGAGCAACATTGATAAGAACCAAGCGTTCTCGGAATTATCCGTAAGGGGCCTAAAGAAGATAAAATACTGCGCCATTACAATCAGTGGCTTGTACCTGCTAGGTATGCCGCTTTACTATCTCATGGCGAGGAGAGTGGATCCTCCATTTATCACCGTCACTGGATGGGTCATTATTTTCGCTTCTATCGTGATCGCCGTTTTTGCCGCTGTTCTCCAAAGACTTTTACAGGAAGCAATCCAAATAAAATCAGAAAATGATTTAACGATCTGAGGTGATGTACATGGCGATTATCATCAATATTGATGTGATGTTAGCAAAACGGAAAATGAGTGTCACGGAGCTTGCGGAGAGGGTCGGAATTACGATGGCGAATCTCTCCATTCTGAAAAATGGGAAAGCAAAAGCTGTTCGTTTTTCAACGTTAGAAGCGATATGTAAGACTTTGGATTGTCAGCCAGGTGATATTTTGGAGTACAGAAGCGACGAAAAATAAAGGAGATTTTAATGGAGACCAAGTTTTATTAAACCCATCGCTTCTTGAGCCAGACGCGGTAAACGATATAGACGGAGGCCAAAAAAAGGATATACACACCGACCGACAAAACTAGCTTGCTGGTGCCAGCAAACAGATTGCTGCCAATGAACGCAAACAGAAGCATAGCAGGTATTTTACCCAATGCAGAAGCAACGGCGAATGTAACGACAGGAACAGAAGTAATGGCAGGAATGACATTAACGACAGCCTGAGGGATAACGGGGATTAGTCGAGCTAATAAAATAGTCAGGAACGGATTTTTTTCAATCGCAGCTTGGAGCTTTTCCAGCTTTTCATATTTGGACAAGTAAGCACGGCCCTGTTTTTGAAATAAGTAGCGAGCAAGCCAAAAAACAATGACAGACGCGATTGAAGCAGCAGTCCAACTAATCAAAGCACCCATCAAGGGACCGTACATAAACCCGAGCATGCCGATAACTATTTTATAGGGAATGACTGGCACAATAATAAATCCGAGCGCGGCCAAAAAAATAAGCAGAAGGGGTGCGTCCCCGTGCTGCATCCATTTCAAAATTTCATCCTTGAATACATAGACAGTAATTATGAGCACGAGATATATGCAGATGGTGAACCATTTCTTCATTTGGTAAATTGTCTCCTTGGTCTGAATCGTTCATCTAGCCTTGTTAGTCATATTTAGTGTAACACAATCATTATTCAAAGAGTTAACTTACTATACTCTCGTAAAGTATGTAAATAAAATTTCAGTACTTTTAAAAGAATCCTTAGTGTTTTATCATTAGATAGACAAGTTCGCAGATCAAAATGGAGGGAATGGAGCACATGAAATACCGGAAATTAGGAAAATCGGGACTAAAGGTTAGTGAGATTAGCTTAGGCAGTTGGCTTACATATGGCGGTTACGTTGAAAAGAAAAATGCAGTAGATTCAATTCACAATGCCTATGAACTCGGAATTAACTTTTTCGATACAGCAAACGTATATGAACGCGGAGAAGCTGAGAAAGTGGTTGGAGAGGCGCTTAGCGGATACTCCCGCGATTCTTATGTACTTGCAACGAAAGTGTTTTGGCCTATGGGGACGGGGCCCAATGACCGGGGATTATCCCGTAAACATGTTTTCGAACAGTTACATGCCAGTCTTAAGCGTCTGAATACGGACTATGTTGATATTTATTATTGCCACCGCTTCGATCCTGAAACACCTGTAGAGGAAACGCTTCGCACGATTGATGATATGGTGAGACAAGGCAAAATTTTGTATGCTGGAGTCAGCGAGTGGACCGCTGCACAAATGGCGGAAGCACTGGCAGTAGCTGATAAATACTTGCTTGATCGCATCGTCGTCAGTCAACCGGTCTATAACATGTTCAACCGCTATATCGAAAAAGAGGTGATTCCGCTCGGCGAACAGAAAGGCATCGGCCAAGTCGTTTTCTCGCCACTTGCTCAGGGTCTTCTCAGTGGGAAGTACACATCAATCTCCGAAATTCCAGCAGATAGCCGTGCAGCTAAACTGGAAGGTATGAGAAACGGGATCACAGAGGAGAAAATCGCTAAAGTCGGACAGCTCAATGTTATCGCTAAGGAGCTGGGAATTACTGTAGCTCAACTAGCCCTAGCATGGATTTTGAGACAGCCTAATGTTGCGAGTGCGCTCGTAGGCGCAAGCCGTCCAGCGCAGGTAGAGGAAAATGCGAAGGCGTCTGGTATCGAGCTTTCATCGGATGTACTTAATAAAATTGAAGCCATTTTGGCTTGAAAAAAGATCTAAACTTTCGGTAAAATGTGATAGAACTTGAAACCGGCCTTAATGGCCGGCTTTTTGTTTATATTTGATCTTTTATTCCGAGGAGAAGCATAGCTTTGAAAGCAAAATATATTATATGCAATGAATTTGGCGACCCTAAAGACGTGTTGAAAGTCGCTTATAAAACTATTCAGCCCCCAGAGGATAATGAAGTCCTTGTGCGAATGTTGGTACGACCGATCAATCCATCTGATTTGATACCGATTAGAGGTTCTTATTCACACCGAATTTCTTTACCTCATATTCCGGGTTATGAAGGGGTTGGCATCGTTGAAGAGGTTGGATCCTCCGTCTCTCAAAGCCTCATTGGTAAGCGTGTATTACCTTTACGGGGAGAAGGGACGTGGCAAGAATTTGTTAAAACAACCGCTGACTTTGCCGTTCCTATTCCTAACTCTATAGATGATTTTACTGCGGCCCAGCTCTATATAAATCCAATTACAGCGTGGGTCATTTGTACGGAAGTGTTTGCACTAGGTCCAGACGATGTATTGGTAGTCAATGCGTGCGGCTCAGCGATCGGGCAAATTTTTGCACAATTATCAAAGGTTCTGGGATTTCGGCTTATAGCGGTTACGAGAAATCATAAATATACGGAAGATTTACTTAGACTTGGCGCCGATTTTGTCATTAATACCTCTGAAGTCTCCTTACAGATGACCTTAATGGATCTAACGAACGGACAGGGTGCAGATGCCGCCATTGATTCTGTGGGAGGGACCTCAGGAACAGAATTAGCATTGTGCGTTCATAACAAGGGAACGTTTTTGACCATTGGGCTTTTATCCGGTATTCAAGTAAATTGGGCGGAAATTGCTAAAGCACAAGTGAATACGAAATTATTTCATTTGCGACATTGGAACCAGAAAGTATCGATAGAAACTTGGAAAGATACCTTCAATTGTTTGCTTACGTTATTAGATGAGAAAAAATTAAAACTCATGGTGGAGGGTTCGCATTACGATTTGTCAAATGTAAAAGAAGCTGTCAGTGTAGTTGAAACTTCTAAACACGGCAGTGGGAAGGTCTTTTTAACAAGTTAATATTTTCAAAAGGAGACTAGCTCATGCTGGATGATCGTAAATTTTTATTGGAGGCATTTATTGAAGCTGAGAAAGCCCAAGAGGCAGGTACCTATCCGATTGGAGCAGTTATCGTGGATTCCGACGGTAAGATGATTAGCAGGGGACATAACAAGGTCTTTACGCAAATAGATACAACCGCACACGCTGAGGTCGATGCCATTAGAAACGCCGGTGCAAAAATGCTTGATGCTGAGACCAAGAAATTTCTTAAAAAAGGTTATACTTTATACACAACATGCGAACCTTGCCCGATGTGCAGTTGCACAATTCTATTATCTTTCAGTATTACTCGGGTTGTTTGGGCTGCAAACGATCGCGACATGGGAGCGATGAGAAAGTTTATCGAAGGACCGCATTTTCAAGATCGTTTTAGTAAGATTTCTATTGAAGCAGCCCCTTACAGGGATTTAGAGATTCGTCAGAGGAAAATGCTTGCTGAATGGTCTATAAAACGAGGGTTTGTAGATACTCACTGGCAGCATCATAATGATGATTAGAAGTCATGGTAATTATTTTAACCCTATTTTATTATAGGAGGAAAAGCCGCATAATGCATACCACCCTGGAGGTCAACCGTTATGAAAATTTCAGCAACCGATCGAGTTAAGCTCGCGCCAGGGTTCTGGTCCAGTTTGCGCTTACTAGGGATATCCCCACAAGAAGTAGCGCGTCATGCCCGTCTATCCCTGACTGTTATCAACGACCCGGTCGTTACGACGGCCCAATACTATGCGATCTGGCAGGCTTATGCCGAACTTGTTGGCGATACTGCCACGGCAATCGTCAAATTGGCCATCGCATTCGAGACAGCGCAATATCCGCCGGCCGCCTTAGCAACCTTTCATGCCCGAGATTTCCGAGATGCTCTTATGCGAATGTCTCGTTATAAACAAATGTGCCCGCCAGAAAGCTTGTTTTTGCGTCAAGAAGGAGAGCATGTTGTCGTTGAACTGGGTTGGCAGCATGCCGTTGAGCCTGGACCACCTGTACTGGTAGGCATTACACTAGCTTATCTCCTGGAACTCGGACGACGAGGAACAGGTCGCCCTCTCAAAGCTCATTCTGTTGAGCTCGTCCACGATATTGGAAACTCGAAAGTTCTCGAAGATTTTTTTGGCTGCTCGGTTCGAGTAGGTGCTTCTGGTAACCGGCTTACGCTGTACGTTAGTGATCTGGAGCGTCCGTTTATTTCTTATAATGAAGAACTCCTGGATATTCTAACGCCTACCTTGGATCGTCATTTGGATGAACATCAGAGCAGAGGCAAGATCAGCAATAAAGTGAAATGGATTCTGTCACGCTGCCTTTCGCGCGGGAGTATCGACATTCAAACCGTTGCCAAAGAGCTGGGAATGAGTGATCGCACCTTGCAGCGGCGCTTGACGGAAGAAAGAGCAAGCTTTAAGCAGTTGTTGGTGCAAACCAGGCATGAGCAGGCGCTCTCCTATTTGGCAGACCCGTCACTGGAGATCAAAGAAATCGCTTTTCTCGTCGGCTACGAGGATCAGAACTCATTCTACCGGGCATTCCGCTCGTGGGAAGGGGAGACTCCAGCTAATTGGCGCCTTGCGCAAGAACATTGGCGTTCTTCGCTAGTTACCGAATAGTCGAATCCAGCTATCATTATCTGTATCCTCAACATAAGGAGTGTAGACAGATGGATATGGGTTTAAAAAATAAAACGGCATTAGTGACGGGTTCTACTAAGGGAATCGGTAAGGCGATTGCCTTGGAACTTGCCAGAGAAGGCGTTCATGTTCTCATAAATGGTAGGAGCAATGAAGAGGTTGAACTTACCGTGAGGGAGATTCAGGCGAAATTTCCTGATACTCAGCCCAAAAGCGCGACAGCCGATCTCGTAGATGCGCAGCAAAGAGAAGCTTTATTCGTGAAGTTCCCTCAAGTCGATATTCTGGTCAATAATATGGGTATCTACGAAATCATGTCCTATGATGATATTGATGATGCCGAATGGGAAAAGTACTTCCGCACGAACGTGCTTGTCGCGAACAGTTTGACGAAGTTCTATCTGCCTTCCATGTTGAGCATAGATGTTGGACGCGTACTCTTTATCGCGAGTGAGGAAGCCATTATGCCTTCGGGACTGATGCCTCAATACGCCGTGACTAAATCGATGCTCCTCTCGTTATCCAAAAGTTTGTCTAAACTGACCAAAGGATCGGAAGTCACCGTAAATACAATCATGCCCGGGCCAACACTTTCCGAGAATGTGCAAATGATTATTGAAAGCATGTATTCGAATGAAGAGATGACCTTCGAGGCGAAAGAAAAGGATTTTATGGCGAAGAACTTGCCGCAATCTGAAATCCAACGCTTCATACGACCTATGGAGATCGGTCGGCTAGCCGCATTTATCTGCAGCCCATATGCCTCCGCGTTCAAAGGCTCGCCTATCCGTATGGATGGCGGAATGGTACCGACAATTTTTTAATGAACTAATATGATGTCAGTAGACAAGTCAATCGAAGAAATGGATTTTATATACATGGGAAAATATGATTGGTATAATATCGTTGATCCTATTATTCCATTTCTATCGAACAGGAGTGTCAGACATGAGTTCAATTTGCAATTATTGCAGTAAAAACGAAGCACTGAACAATCTTATGATCGAAATCGGCCAGTTACGCGTATCAACCTTGTATTTGTTTAAGGAACAGACGTATAAGGGGCGCTGTATTGTCGCGCTAAACGAGCACGAAACGGAGTTTTTTCATCTGTCGCAAGAGAAGCAAGACGCTTATATGCGCGATGTAGCACAAGTGGCAGCAGCCATTGAAAAAGCGTTCCAACCGGATAAAATTAACTACGGTGCATTTGGCGATACAATGCCGCATGTACATTTTCACATCGTACCGAAATATAAAGATGGCTACACCTGGGGAAAAATGTTTGAAATGAACCCAGCGGCAAATCTTCTTTTAACTGAGGAACAATACGGGGCACTTATTGATCAAATCAAGAGCCATCTATAAAGAAAGATAAGCATCCGCAGAAATTGCGGATCTTTTATTTTTTCGGAACAAATTACCGTATCATCCTGATTATTTTTTAAGATTTAAACAAGGCGTTTGCCGTTACTAGGACAGGTGTCCCTACATAGACATATGCTGATGAGAAAGGCATATGCCATGAACAGGGATGGTGTAAAATAGATGGCCCAAAACCGGACAAAAGCAGGTACACGATTAACCGGAAGAATCGTATTTCCGGATATTCCGACTTACCATGCAGCCAGAATGGAGTTCAATAGACGCTTTTCCAAATTTCCAAAGGTCATTGTTTTTTGCAGGCGAACTCAGGATGTGATTAACGCAGTCAAATGGGCTCGTGAGCGGGGTGTACGACTGAGAGTGCGCAGCGGGCGGCATAGCTATGAAGCTTTTTCGGCTGTAAATGGCGGAATTATTATCGATGTAAGCGAGATGGATAAAGTTAAGGTTGACCGGAAAAACAGGGTGGCCATTGTTCAAACGGGTAATCCACTTGCTCGTGTCTATAAAAAACTGTGGAATAAGCGTATGGCACTGCCGGCTGGGACTGCCCCTGACGTAGGTGTAGCTGGGCTTACACTGGGAGGCGGGATTGGACTCTTGTCCCGGAAATATGGACTTACATGCGATAACTTGAAACAAGTGAAGATGGTCGTAGCATCAGGTCGGTATGGAGCAAAAACAATTGTGGCAAACAGGAGGCAGCATGCCGATTTGTTGTGGGCATCAAGAGGCGGCGGGGGAGGAAACTTTGGCATTGCTACAGCCTATACGTTTCGGGTTAGACCCATTTCAACGGTGTCAATATTTAGTGTCACATGGAAATGGAGTGATTTGGAGAAGGTGTTGCCAGTTTGGCAGCGCTGGGCTCCGTCCGTCACGAACCGCTTAACTTCTACAATCGAGGTTTCTGCCAAACAGGTAGGGACTATTGTATCTACCGGCCAATTGCTTGGCGGTGCAGAGGAGCTGCGTCGTTTGATTAGACCGCTCTTGCTGGCAGGCACTCCGGTGAAGGTGCTGGTGAAGACGGTACCATTTATTGTAGCAACCAAATTTTTTGCCGAATCGGACTTACATTTGGAACCGAAATTTAAAATAAGCGGCGCTTACGTGTTTCAACCTTTACCACGAGAAGGAATCCGAATCATTCGTGTCTTTTTATCCAAAGCACCCAACAGGCATTCTACCGTGTGGAGTCAAAGCTTAGGTGGTACAGGAAGCGCAGTAAGCCGAGTATCTCCCACTGCAATGGCCTATCCTCATCGGAAAGCTGAGACCATTTACGAACTGTCAGCACGTTGGAGGAACAACCGTGAGCAAGAGCGGAATATCCAGTGGGTAGAAAGGTTCCGCAGAGCGTTACGTCCCTTTGTTAAGGGGGATTATGTGAACTTTCCCGATTTGCAGATTAAAAACTGGCCCAAGGCGTATTACGGTGTGAACTTTGGCAGATTGAAGCAGGTGAAACGAAAGTATGACCCCTATAATGTGTTTCGTTTTGCTCAGAGTATTCCAGTAGGTAAAAAGGCAAAAAAATAATAGTCTAGTGAGGTGTGAAATCTGTGACTTTGTTTTGTAAGATCAGCTTTTCGTATGAAAATTGACCGCTTGCTGGCCATGACGGTGCTGCTGTTGAATCGCGGGCGTGTCAGTGCCAAAGAATTGGCTGACCGTTTTGAAGTTTCGACGAAGACGATCTATCGGGATATGGAGACCCTGAATCAATCGGGTATTCCGATTGTGGCTCATCAGGGCATATCCGGAGGATTTGAAATCATGGAACCCTACGCCATGGCTCGGCAATTCTTAACGCTCAGTGAAATTGAAGCCATCGTCGCGGCGGTAAAAGGAATACATACCGCCGTGGATGACCGCGTGTTTGGCACTCTATTGGATAAGGTAAAGGCCCTGCTCAGTCGTGTAGATCGCCATCAACTGGATCAGCAGGGAGCGGGACTTGTTTTCGATTTCAATCCGTGGGGGCAAGGACCTGCAGCGAGGGATAAAGTGAATAGCTTGAGGCAAGCGATTGAGCATACAAGAAAAGTAAGTTTCAAGTACTTGAACATGAACGGTACGGAGAGCGAGCGAATTGTTGAGCCTACCGTTTTAATTTTAAAAGGATACCTGTGGTACGTGCAGGCTTATTGCACGCTTCGCAGTGAATTTCGAGTGTTTCGATTATCTCGTATACAAGAGCTGCGGGTGTTGGAGCAAACTTTTGTTAGAAAACAAGCCCCTTCGCTAGAGGGTTATGCGTGGGAGTCGGATTGGTCAAGTGCGAATTTGCAAGAGATGACATTTCTATTTGATTCGAAAGTTCGGCATCGTGTTGGGGATTCCTTCGATCCGGAGCAAGTTAGAAGTAAGGACGATGGTTCTTTACAGGTAAAAGGACGCTTCACCGAAGATGAATGGCTTTACAGCATGCTGCTGAGTTACGGTGAACATGTCAGAGTCGAAGCACCGAGTCACGTAGTTGAAGAAATGGTGAATCGGGCACGAAAAATTATGGAGCGATATCAGAAACTGGACAGATAGGTGTCCACGTTCTCCTAGTATACTGATGTTAAATACAAGGAGATGAGGATGAAATTATGCGTACATATATAACCGAGCAACCAGCAATCACACTAACAGGAGTTCATGTGCGAACAACAAACGCAGAGGAAGCGGGTCCGAATCGGCGGCTGCCGAAGCTGTGGGAAACGTATTTTCAAAGTCAAATCACCTCACAGACCCCGACAATCAATTCCCATCTGATCTATGCGCTCTATACGAATTATGAAAGTGATGCTTCAGGCGCGTACACCACACTGATCGGGCACCAAGTAGCCGGCGATAAGTTGCTAGACGAGGACAAGTTCCATACCGTGGAAGTGCCAGCAAGCAAATACATGGTATTTACAACGGAAAAGGGCCCTGTTTATGAAGTGGTCGCACAGGCGTGGGGAAACATATGGGCTTATTTTAAGGAATCAAAGGAAGTAAGGGCATATACAGGAGATTACGAGCTGTATGACGCCGGAAATTTAGATCCTGAGCAAACACAATTACAGATTTTTATAGCAATTAAATAGCTGAAAATGCGCCTAATGTAGGCGCTTTTTCTATTGTTTAATGATACAGTTTGCTTCTCTTTGTTTAGAATGCGATAATGGAAAAACACCAAATTTTAGGAGGTCCAATAGGAATGAAATACATGGTTGATTATCAATTTACCAAGCCTGATCAGGGGATGCAAATACACAAAGGGTCAATTGAAGTTGACATTGAAAGTGACGTGGAGTCGGAGATCATACAAAAAGCAAAAGAAATCGTTATGGAAAAAGAAGGCGTTACAGAAGTGAAAGTAGGTTTAATAAGTCCGGAATGTTAAGCCGCTCATACGAAGCGGCTTTTTTAACGAAAAAAACACGCATGTTCCATAGAGTGGGAAATCGGATTGAATGTATAGGAAAGCGCTTTCTAATCCCGATTTGTGCTACAATTACATAGACCATACTTGCGAAGGAGCTAACCTTGGGCATTAGGAATTATCTGATTGAAGGCGTTTCCGGAACCGGTAAAACTTCGGTCTGCAATGAATTGCAGCGGCGAGGCTACCAGCCCATTCATGGTGACCGAGAATTAGCTTATCAAGGCGATCCTGAAACAGGTGCACGAACGGATGGCGTCACGCACGAGCACCACATATGGCATGTAGATAAAGTAAGGGGCGGTAAGAAAGCAGAGCGGGAACTCATTGTGCGATTGCACCGTACGAAAGAAGACATTCCGCAAAACGGGATAATAATCGACGCCACTGCATCGATTGCACAAGTCGTTGACGAGATCATCCGTCTAAGCGAAACAAATAAATGCCAACGTTAGAAGTTATTTCAATTTTTGATGGATGGAGATGGTTGGGTATGGATCTTTTTAAAAACTGTGTAGGGAGAAGTCTACCTACTTCCCTTCAATGGATGAATGAACCACATGAATGGGAATTTTCTGAACAAAGTGAACTTATGATTACTGCGCCACCTCGAGCAGACTTTTTCCATAACCCAACAGAGGAAACAAGAAAAAATTCTGCTCCATTCCTTTACACGACAACAAATGAGAATTTCATTTTAACCAGTCGGGTCAGCGTAGACATATGTGAGCGGAATGATTCCGCATGCCTTATGGTCATGGCAGACGAGAATAACTGGGCCAAGTTATGTTATGAAGATTTTAGAGGCCGACCTTCCATTATTAGTGTTGTAACGAAAGATATTTCGGATGATTGTATCGGTGACTATGTTGGGAATGTGAATCCTTTCTTAAGAGTATCTCGATATGAGAATTGCTTCGCTTTTCATTATTCTCTTGATGGTAAAGAATGGGCATTAGTGCGATATTTTGGAATGAAGAATAGTCAAAGTTTAAAAGTTGGTGTGGTTGCACAGAGCCCAGTTGGTGAAGGATGTGTAGTGAAGTTCGATGACTTGCATCTCTTTCCCAATTCGAATAAAGATGTAAGAAATATTTGATCATTCCTTAAGGAAGTAGGTTTGTTAGTGAGAAGTGAACATTTATTAAAGCTCCTGCAAGAGAAGGAATTGCATACGGACCGTCCATTCGATGGGTGTAGCGAAGCAGAGATAAAGCTGCTGGAGCAAGAAATGGGAATCAGGTTCCCCGAGTCTTATCGTCAATATTTACTTGCAGTCGGCCATTATTCGGGAAGATTGTTTCAAGGCACCGATATGCAATTCTTACAGCTAAAAGAACTTCAGGATGAGGCAAATAAATTATTGCGAGAGAATAATAACCCAGTCGTGCTGCCAGCTGGCACTTTTGTATTCTCCATTCATCAGGGCTATGAAATTAGATTTTTTGATTTAACTGAAGGGGAGAATCCTCCGGTCATGGAATGGTATGAGGGAAGCATGAAAGGAATAGTTAAGCTCTACGATTCATTTGAAGAGTTTCTTACCGATTCGATATATCAGCATACAGTTATAAAGTGGCTTGATTAGTCTTAGGGGAAATAGAGAGTAATAATTAAACATATATCAAAGTATCAAAGTACCAAAATACCAAAATACCAAAATACCAAAGTCAGAAACAAGAGGGCTGCCGCGAGAACGGGCAGCTTTTTTGCGCTGTTTTGGAATTTACCACTTTGTGGAAATAATTAGGTTGTATCTTTTAAGTCCAAGCAATCTCTTAAAAACTTACATACTTTAGAAGTAGTATTTACTAACTAGTAAATATATTTTGCAAACCAGAGCAATTATCAACTATATGAATAGGAGGGAAAAACATAAATGGCTGTCTTATCAAGCGGTCCGATAGAAAACAATGCTATCAGTGGTACGAGGTCCACTCAACAGATAACAATACTAATAGATAATAGAGATACTGTTAATTCTGCATCTCTTATCATACAAGGATATATCTTAAATGGTACAAGAACATTATATGTTCTTGATGTTTTGGATGTCTTTCCAAATCAAGTTCTGACCAAAAATTACTTTGCTAATTTCGATAGATTTGAATTCCTTTTTACAACAGGAGGCACCGCTGCAGATCAGACTGAAGTCTCCTTATGGGGAAAAAATGCATCCGGGCAGTTAGTTACAGCTCATCGGCTTGTAACATCTGAACTTTAATAATAGGAGGTTTTATATTATATGGCTATTTTGTCGACTGGGCCTATTGAAAATAGTGCTGTCAGCGGAGTTAGACCAACTCAGCAAGTAACGCTCATTATTGATAATCGGGATACCGTCAATTCTGCTTCTGTAGTCATTCAAGGTTATGTTTTAGAAGGCACAAGAACATTATATGTTCTTGATGTATTGGATCTTTTACCAAATCAAGAGGTAACTAGAAGTTACTTTGCTAATTTTGATAGTTTCGAATTCGTATTTACAACTGGAGGTACTGCTGCAAAACAGATCCAAATTTCCGTTTGGGGAAAATCAGCCACAGGAGAATTAGTAACAGCGCATCGTCTTGTTTCTTCTGAACTCTTTGGAGATAACACTGGAGCTACAGGACCTGCTGGAACTACAGGTGCAACCGGGGCAACAGGGACTACTGGCGCTACAGGCACTATCGGAGCAACTGGTGCTACTGGTGCAGCAGGAGTTGCTGGCGCAACTGGGGCTACTGGATCAGCAGGGACTATTGGTGCAACTGGGGCTAGAGGTGCAACCGGTGCTACGGGTGCAGCAGGAACTAACGGAGCAACGGGTGCTACGGGCGCAGCAGGGACTAACGGAGCAACGGGTGCTACGGGCGCAGCAGGAACTAACGGTGCAACAGGGGCTACGGGTGCAGCAGGAGTTGCCGGCGCAACTGGGGCTAGAGGTGCAACAGGTGTTACAGGTGCAGCAGGAACAAACGGAGCAACGGGAGCAACGGGCGCAGCAGGAGCAAACGGTGCGACAGGTGCAACGGGCGCAGCAGGAGCAAACGGTGCGACGGGTGCAACGGGCGCAGCAGGGACAAACGGTGCGACAGGAGCAACTGGCGCAGCAGGGACAAACGGTGCGACAGGTGCAACGGGCGCAGCAGGGACAAACGGTGCGACAGGTGCAACGGGCGCAGCAGGAGCAAACGGTGCGACGGGTGCAACGGGCGCAGCAGGGACAAACGGTGCGACAGGAGCAACGGGCGCAGCAGGGACAAACGGTGCGACAGGAGCAACGGGCGCAGCAGGGACAAACGGTGCGACAGGAGCAACTGGCGCAGCAGGAACAAACGGAGCAACGGGAGCAACGGGTGCAGCAGGAACAAACGGAGCAACGGGAGCAACGGGCGCAGCAGGGACAAACGGTGCGACAGGAGCAACGGGCGCAGCAGGGACAAACGGTGCGACAGGAGCAACGGGCGCAGCAGGGACAAACGGTGCGACAGGAGCAACGGGCGCAGCAGGGACAAACGGTGCGACAGGAGCAACGGGTGCAGCAGGGACAAACGGTGCGACAGGAGCAACGGGCGCAGCAGGGACAAACGGTGCGACAGGAGCAACGGGCGCAGCAGGAGCAAACGGAGCAACGGGAGCAACGGGCGCAGCAGGGACAAACGGTGCGACAGGAGCAACAGGTGCAGCAGGAACAAACGGAGCGACAGGGGCTACGGGTGCAACAGGAGTTGACGGTGTAACCGGAGCAACGGGTGCAGCAGGAACAAACGGTGCGACAGGAGCAACGGGTGCAGCAGGAACAAACGGAGCAACCGGAGCAACGGGTGCAGCAGGAACAAACGGAGCGACAGGGGCTACGGGTGCAACAGGAGTTGACGGTGCAACCGGAGCTACGGGCGCAGCAGGAACAAACGGAGTAACTGGGGCTACAGGTGCAACAGGAGTTGACGGTGTAACCGGAGCAACGGGAGCAGCAGGAACTAACGGTGCAACAGGGGCTACAGGTGCAGCAGGAACAAACGGAGCAACCGGAGCTACGGGCGCAACAGGAACAAACGGAGTAACAGGAGCTACAGGTGCAACAGGAGTTGACGGTGCAACCGGAGCAACGGGAGCAGCAGGAACTAACGGTGCAACAGGGGCTACAGGTGCAGCAGGAACAAACGGAGCAACCGGAGCTACGGGCGCAACAGGAACAAACGGAGTAACAGGAGCTACAGGTGCAACAGGAGTTGACGGTGCAACCGGAGCTACGGGCGCAGCAGGAACAAACGGAGCAACAGGGGCTACTGGTGCAACAGGAGTTGACGGTGCAACGGGTGCTACTGGCGCAGCAGGAACAAACGGAGCAACAGGTGCCACAGGTGTAACAGGAGTTACCGGCGCCACCGGTGCTACTGGCGCAACAGGTACGGCTTTCACGAACACAAACAGCTTTGCCGCGAATACGGCCGGCTCCGTCATCGCCGTTGTCCTTGGCGGAACTAACGTTCCACTCCCTAACAATCAACTGCTTAATGGCGGCATTACTGTCAACGGCTTAAACGATACGTTTACGGTGCCGTCAGCCGGAGACTATATGATTTCTTATCAAGTTAATGTAACTGCCGCTTTGTTAGTCAGCACACGATTGCTTATTAATGGAACACCATCTACTCCTTCCATTATTTCACCAGTAATCTCTATATCAGAGTTTAATAACTTGGTCATATTGAATCTAACTGCAGGTAGCACGATTACACTCCAATTATTCGGATTACTCGGTGCCGCGACGCTGCTTAGTGGAGCTGCCGGCGCTGCTCTGACCATCATTAAAGTCTCTTAATTGCGAGTCACTTAGAAGCACTTTTTCGACCAAATAGCATTTAGGACTTGAAGTAACTTTCTAGGCTCTTTCGCTTCCCTTTGGGAAAACGGAAGAGCCATTTTTCATTTTGAAAAGGCCAATCTGCCATGGCAAACTGACCTTTTATAGTTTTACTTTTTCAGCTGAAGCTTTTGTGAGTTGAATCTTTTTCAAAGATTATTTCCCTAAAAGCAATTCCTTTAATACAGAAGTAATCATGTTGTGATCTTCTTCACCAGGTAGCCCTGATACCGAAATTGTGCCTACAATGCCTTCATCCTTCAAAATTAATGGAAAAGCGCCGCCCTCAGCTTTGTAATCATTCGGATTGAGGCCGGAGGCTTCCACCGTTGAAGCGGTCGATTTCAGTAATACGTGCATATAATAGGAACTATGCCCAAAATGATTAACGACGTTATTTTTCCATGTCACCCATTCGTCGTTATTAGAAGAAGTACCGACCATTCTGCTATAAAATAACAGCTCATTGTTTTTACGAATATTGACGACAATTGCTTTATTCTCTTTCATTGCTTTTTCTATAATTCTGTTCCCAACCCTGTAAGCTGTCTCATTCGTAAAGACGGAAAACTGGAGATCTTTTTCTTCCTGTTGCAGAGTCATTAATAAATCGTCGTATTTATCCAGAGTGAGCACATCCATTTCAAATAAATTAGCATTTCCTGCTTGATATTATACACGCAAATGATGCTTTTAAACTAGAAGTAATACGGAATTTAAAAGAGTAATAGGAAACTTCGTTTGTTCTAAAAAAAGGCGCAATAGAATAATTTTATAGAATACGAGGAACTTCTGATAATGGAGGTTGCAGCGCATGATAGAGCAGACGATTTTCAGTTCAATTGGAAACAAAATTATTACAAAGGATAGAGAAATTCCTATTGTCGCTAGAATGGATGAACCGCTTATTTTAATCTTGGATAATGTATTAAGCTACTCAGAGTGTGATGCTTTGATAGACTTAGCTAATAATCGAATGCAACGAGCTAAAATCAGCAAGTCTCACGTAGTAAGCAATTTTAGAACTAGCAGCAACATGTTTTTTGAGGAAAGCGAAAATGAAATGGTTCAAAAAATCGAGACCAGAATTTCTGAACTCATGCGTATACCGATCTCACATGCAGAACCGCTGCAAATTTTACATTATAAAGTAGGGGAGCAGTATCATCCTCATTTCGACTATTTTACATCCGAAAATGTTGCTAACAACCGGATCAGTACATTGGTGATGTATTTAAATGACGTGGAAAAAGGCGGTGAAACGCATTTCCCCTCTCTTCGATTTTCAGTAACACCGAAAAAAGGCAGTGCTGTCTATTTTGAGTATTTTTATAACGATAATCGCTTAAATGAACTAACCTTACATGCAGGAAAACCCGTAGATATCGGGGAAAAATGGGTAGCGACCCAGTGGATGAGAAGACAGAGATATCGCAATATTTAAAAAAAGTGGAGTTTGCAGCGATGCAGCTCCTTTTTTAATTGTGGCACGTTGAAATACCTTGTGAAGAGTGGAATGCTTTTAATACAAACCTACTATGTATTGGGCAGTAGTTTAGCCTAGAACTTTATCACTTGTCATCATAAATTTTGGTATAATTTAGTAATGATTGTAGAATGCCTTTTGGAGGTCCATTTTGAGCGTGAAGCCTTATGTAATTTCAATTGCTGCTGTATCAGGAGGTGGGAAAACCACCGTAACCAATCATTTGCTAGGTAAATTGAATAATTCAAAAGCATTGTATTTTGATGAATATGATTTTAAAGATTGCCCTGACGATATTTGTGATTGGGTTAGTAGAGGTGCAAATTATAACGAATGGAATCTGGCCCCTTTAATTAAAGACATCGAAGAATATCTTAAGAATGAATCTCTTGAATATATCCTTTTGGATTATCCATTTGCATATTTGAATGATGCTACTGGTGGATACATTGATTTAACAGTATTTATTGATACACCATTGGATATTGCGATGGCGAGAAGGATTTTACGAGATCAAAGCGAGAACTTGGTTTATAATTTGAATAGTGACTTAAACAACTACCTAGTCCGTGGAAGAGATGCTTACTTAGAAATGCAAAAAAACGTAAAACCTAATTCTGACATTGAAATTAGCGGATTATTACCTGTTCATTTAATTGTTGATCAATTCATTAAAGAATTAAGACACAGAGGATTACAAGTATAAGGCGTTGCGCTAACGGAGACCAAAAGGTTCAAATAATCAATAAAACGAAGAGGAGAAAACAAATATGAAGACAATTAAGTGCATGATGGATCATCTGTATTGGGCGGACGAACGTATTTTGAACGCTCTCGAGGAGAGTGAGACGAAGAATAAGGAGTTGTTGAAGCTGGTTCGGCACGTCGCGGTCGCGGAACGCGTTTGGCTGTCTCGATTGCAAGGTAAGGGTACCGCGCAATATACGCTATGGGAGGAAACGGAAGACCTGAATGCGATCCGTACGATGTTCGAAGAAAACGCCGAGCAATATCGTGTCTATATTGAAGAACTAGAGGAGTCCATGTTGGATGAGATGATTGACTATGCGAACCAGAGCGGGGTTCCGTTCCGAACGTCCATCCGGGACATCTTGTTACAAGTCCTTTTACATGGGCAATATCATCGAGGACAAATCAACCGGGCACTTCGGATCGAATCAGCAGAGCCTGCCCAAGTCGATTACATCACGTTTGCGAGGCTTTAACAGTGCCTAACACAGGGGTGAAGCCATTGAGCGAAAGCAGTATCTTTACTATTAATTGTAAGGATGTCTACCTTAGAGTGTACTAAAAGTGTAGTGCCAAACGATAGTCATTGCATGCTCCCCTTACTTATAAGGGAAGCATGCAATTGACGATTTTGCCATCAAACCTACACAAGTGAATTCAAGCAGACCGCTCCGATTTCACGTACGCCGATTTTGAACAGCTCCGTCCCAGTCGTACGCCCGATTAGCTCCTTATATTCCGCTACCGCTGCATGTGGCAGAACGGCGAGAATGACTCCGGCGAAACCACCTCCGTGTACTCGGCAGGCACCATCGCCCAACCGGTCGATGAAACGCTCAGTGATGGCGAGTGTAAGGGCAATCCCTTGTTCACGTGATACGGATTCTTGGTAGATGTTCTGCAGCCATTTCCACGAAGAGTTTCCTGAAGCAGTAATATACTTCAGCACATTCTGCCATTCGCCCGCTTTAATAGCCTCTACCTGCCGCCCGACACGGTCATTTTCATCCAGATAATGGAGGACGCGCAGCACCGCTCGATCTCCGGCAGTTTCGCGGAGTTCCGCGAGCCGGCCATAGATCATCTCTGCCGTCAAATCACGGCATACCTCTACGCCAAAGGCTTGTGCCACCGCCCGCATCTCGTTGGGAATTGATGCATAATCCTTCGTTAGATCAGCATGATTACCGCCGGTACTAACGATGACAAGGCTGTAACCTGCTGCTTCAAAGGTACCTGGAACACGCTCGATCTGAGGTTCTGCCGGATTTTTGAAGTCGATTGTGATCATGCCGCCGTGCGAACAGGCCATCTGATCTAACATGCCAGAGGGCTTGTTCCAATAAAGATTTTCGGCATATTTGCCAATTCGCGACATCATGACCGCATCCAGATCTCCGTTATTATAAAACGTACTTAAAATTTGGCAGATCAGAATTTCGAAAGAGGCAGAGGAGCTGAGTCCTGACGCTGGAAGCACGTTGCTGCTGATGCTAGCATTAAATCCTCCAATTTGATACCCGTGCTGCTGGAAACCGTGTGCAATACCGCGGATCAAAGCAGCCGTCCCACCCTCGCCTGATTTAGGTTCTAGATCATCCAGATGGATGACGGACATGCCAGGATATCCCTCGGAAATGACCGAAATAATTCCGGTGTCTACGGCTGATGCAGCCGCAATCGTATCTAACTGGATACTAGCGGCCAGCACCTTTCCATTGTTATGATCTGTATGATTACCGCCTATCTCTGTACGACCCGGAGCACTGAAGTATTTCAACGACTCCGTTTCTCCATATTGCGCTTGGTATCCTTTCATACACTTCCGGTATCTGTCAATTTGTTTCTCTCGTTCTTCGCTTCCATACATTTGGTCCAAGAGCTGTTGTGTCTGAAGAGAATTAAAAAACTGCTCGAATGGATTGTTCATCTTGAATGTTCCTCCTGGTTCTAACTGTTTAAGTAATAATTATCATACCCATTGTACCGAAAGACAGCGCTCTCAGATAGATATTTATGAAAGAAATCGCTCTTTATAAATTTCTTAGCTTCATATCTAATCGGAATCCATGGACAGGTCTGAAATTTTTCGATAAAATTCTCTGAAAGGTTTTTGCTCTTACCACCTAGTAGAAAGGGAAGTGCTGGATGAAAGGCAGTTTGAAGAAGCTTCCCATTGCTTGGCAATTGACCTTGCTGACTTCACTCATTGTCATCCCTATGCTTCTAATTATGGTCACGAATTATTTCCGCTCTGTCGAGGTGGTCAAGCGTGATAACAGCAATTATGTGCAGGGGGGCATCTCCCAGTTGAAGCAGACTATTGCGGCCAATAGTGAACACATTATTCGTATTTTGGATACGGTTGCTTACAATGGACAGACGGTTCAGAACTATTTTTACGTGTCAGATCCGGTTGAGAAGTTTGAAGCGTATACGCAATTGAGGAATTACTTGTCGGATATGATGGGCATGAAGGATGGTTTGCTCGATATCATGCTTGTGGGGAGAAATAACACGAAAGTCAACATTCAAGGTAATCTGAATGACCTGATGCCAATTGTCGATGAAATCCCGGACCAAACATTATTTTATTATGTGGGCTACAATGAGATTAATTTGGTGGCAAAAACAATGCCAGTACTTGTTGTCGGAGCACCCGTGTATTCAACAACTGAATTTAGTGAAGGCAACAACCGTCTAGGTACGGTGTTGATGACAATTTCGATTAAGTCGTTGTTTGATGTGAATTTCCCAGACAAACTATTCACCGGGGCGAAGGTGTATATGTCGGATCGTGAGGGGCATGTTTTTTTTACCAATGATGCATCGACGCGGCTTGGCAGTCCTATTCCCGAACAGGTATTGGCGGGTTCGAACCGGAAATATCTCGTTCAGAAAGATAGCATTCCGGATCTGGGAGGGGAAATTGTTGTCGAAATACCCAACGAGATTTTGCTCAGGGGAATCAATGATATCCGCAAGCAGCAGTTGATTCTGGTCGCAGTAGCGCTTCTTTTGTTAATCGTGCCGCTTCTTTTTGTCATTAATAACATCCTGCAGCCGCTAAAAAAAATGATGCGCTTGATAAACGAGATGCGAATGGGGCAGAAAAGTCATTTAAGCAAGCATATTCAAGTGGACGGCTACGCGGAAATGACGGTGATGACGACGCGTTTTAATGAAATGATGGCGGAGATTGAGGAGTTAACCGAACATTTGGTGGAGGGCAAACGTTTGCTGTATGAGTCTGAATTGGTGAAACGCAGAGCGGAGCTGTCTTACCTGCAAAGCCAAATCAATCCTCATTTCCTCTATAATACGTTGGAATCCATTAAAGGAACGGCTGTCGACGAAGGAGCATCTCGTGTGTTCGAGCTTACGAAAGCGCTTGCGCTATTTTTGCGATTCAGCATTAAAGGTCCTGAGATGGTTACGCTCGACAGAGAACTCACCATTATTAGAAACTACATCTATATACATCAAATTCGATTCGGTGATCGTTTACAGGTAGAATATGATGTTGCGGAGAACTGTCTTCCATGCTACATTCCCAAAATGATTCTCCAACCCATCGTGGAAAATGCGATCTATCACGGGCTGGAACCGCTTCAGCGCAATGGGCGTCTGGTGATTACAGCAAGCATGGACGGGAAGGACTTGTCCCTTTCTGTCCAAGACAATGGGGCAGGGATCGGTGTTGACCGACTGGCTCAGATACGAGCCTCCATTGCAAATCAGTCCGATCAGCTTGCGCCTGACTCGGCTTCGGAACCTAGCATTGGTCTGCTCAATGTCCACGACCGTATTCGCCTCATGTTCGGCGAGGCGTATGGACTTCAGTTAACAAGCCGTCCCATGGAAGGAACGCGGATCGTGTTGAACATGCCGCTTAGGAGGGAAAGCTAATGTACAAGGTGTTCATTGTTGACGACGAGGAGCTCGTTGTGAAAAGCTTGAAAGCCAGCGTAAACTGGGCCGCCTGCGGCTTTGAGGTAGCCGGCTATGCCCTTAGCGGGGAGGAAGCTTTGGCGGTCATTCCGCAAGTTCGCCCCCATGTGGTGTTCTCCGATATTCGAATGCCCGGCATGAGCGGTCTCGAATTAATAAAGCATCTTAGCGATACCGGCATCTCTGCGAAATTTATGATTGTCAGCGGACTTGCAGAATTTGCTCTGGCGCAGAAAGCCATGAAGCAAGGCGTATTCGGATATTGCTTGAAGCCGTTTGATGAAGAGGAAATAAGTGCTTATTTGAATAAAATCAAACAAGAGTTAAATCGCCACGAGCAGTTGAGTGAAGGCGATATATTGGATCTGATCGAAAGCGGAACGGCAGAGGCGCACCACAGCTTGAAGGAGGAACTATTGAAAGCGGGCATTCCGCATGGGTCGACACTGAAGCTTATGCTGACAGTCCGCAAAGAGAGAATACAGCTGAAAGCACCATGCTTGTCGCTAAAGATCGGGTATCGTAAATTCATCTATGTCCTGCCGGAGACGGAAGCGAACGCATTAGCGTCGACGATGGAGCCGCAGTTGTCAAGAGGAATTGGCTTCAGCTCCTCGTTTACTGACGTTTCCGCGTTATCCCATGCCATTCAACAGGCCGAAGTGTATGCCTATCACTATTTTACGCTTTCCAGCCGTCTAATGGGGAAGGGGGACACCATAACTTCAGCCGTTCTGGAGGGAAACGCCAAAGTGATCCCTGCAGAGGAAGGGAATGTTGCTCTCACACGGTTGGATGCGATGCTGCCGCTATTTCTAAGCGGGCAACGAGATATTCGCCATGCGTTGCTCCTTTTTAACGACAGCGTATCGCAGTTCAGCCGCACGGGAAAGGAAGCGTCGGATTTATTTTTATACTCCTACGAGCAATTGGTCGAACGGTTTGACGATGTGCATGAAATGATTGTTGATCTCAAACGTTTATACAAAGAAGAGAAATGCGATCAAGCCTATTCGATACACGCGGGACGCAATCCGACGTTCAAAGCGCTTCTGAATTATATGAACGAGCACTACTGCCAAAATATTTCCATTCAAAGCATGAGCACGATGTTTAATGTCAACGCCAACTATATTTCTCAGATGTTTAGAAAAGAATTGGACAAAACGTTTACCGAATATTTGACCGGTCTTAGAATCGAACGAGCCGCAGCTTTGCTAAGAGCGACGATGGTTCCAATTAACGAAGTTGCCGATCAAGTCGGGTATCCGGACTATTTTTACTTTAGCAAGCTTTTCAAAAAAACGACAGGCGTATCTCCTACAAGCTACCGTAATGTACATACACAGCCCCCGCGCCTCGCCGGCCCCTAAACCTCAGGGGTCTTTTTTGCGCCCCCACTTGTACTGGAGTTCAATAGGTACAGCAGAATGACCCCCAATTGGTTAACCCCTTGGACGATTATTCGCTAAAAGCCTAACGGTATTCCATGTCTAATAGAAAGCGCTTACTTTATGATTAAGCCATAGATAGAGACATGAACCAAACGGGAGGCGAGAGGATTGCAGCAACATAACATGGTCAATCAGGTTAGCGGAAAAAGCCGCGTCGTTCAGCAAGCAGGATACCGCAAGATCAAGATGCGAGAGATCATCAGGCACAAGTATTTTTACTTGATGGTATTCCCGCTTATCCTCTTTTACGTCATTTTTGCCTACATTCCAATGTACGGTGTCACCTTGGCGTTCAAGGATTTCAATTACTCACTAGGCATTCTGGGGAGTCCCTGGAACAATTTTCAAAATTTCAAGGATGTGTTTCATAACCCGGATTTTGTGAAAGCATTTAGAAACACGTTGTTCATCAACCTTGGACGATTGATCATTGAATTTCCCATTCCAATTGTGCTCGCCATTATGCTGAACGAAATCAGAAACGGCAGGCTGAAAAGAGTGTATCAAACGGTCTTTACGTTTCCCCATTTCATAAGCTGGGTTGTGCTCAGCGGCATTATCACCAGTCTGCTCAGCGATCAGGGCGTAGTGAATCAACTTCTTCAATTGCTGGGGATGGAAAAAAACAACGTACTTACATCAAATGGATCGTTTCTGGGTTTGGTGTTCGCCTCCAACGTTTGGAAGGAAGCAGGTTGGTCTTCCATTATTTATCTCGCAGCGATCTCGGGTATTAATCCGGAGCTTTATGAAGCTTCAGCCATCGATGGTGCCAACCGGTTTCAACAGTTAAAGGCGATTACTTGGCCTGTGCTTCGCTCTACGGCAGCAATTCTGCTGATTCTCGCCGTCGGCGGCATTATGAATGGCGGATTCGATCAAATCTTTAATATGTATAATCCGGCCGTATATGAACGTTCTGATATTCTCGATACCTTTGTGTATCGGAGCGCTTTTACGGATGCAACAGGCTTCGGGTTTTCAACGACGGTAGGACTCTTGAAATCTGTCATCAACTTTTTGTTATTATTCGGGGCGAATTTCATTGTCAAGCATGTCCTGAAAGAGGAGGGGTTATATTGAATCGGGCGAAGGCTTCACATATTCTCATCACATTATTATTAGGCTTGGGCGCAATCGTGACCTTGTTTCCCTTTTATCAGACGCTGGTACTTTCCTTTTCAACCATTCTGGATGCCAAAAGCGGCAGTGTGCTCTTGTTCCCCAAGACGCTGGATATTTCAGCCTATCGATTTATTTTCATGCAGGGGAAAATCACTCACGCCTTAATGATTTCGATTGTCGTAACCGTGCTTGGTACGTGCGTAAGCATGATCGTTACGGCAGCCGGCGCCTACGCGCTTTCTAAATCGTCGATGCCGGGGCGCAATTTTATTTTTACGGGAGTAATTTTGACTATGTTTTTCTCAGGTGGCCTCATTCCTTATTACTTAACGATTCAAGGCCTTCATTTGCAAAATAACTTGCTGGTTATGATTTTGCCTGCCGCCGTTAATTCGTTCAATTTAATTCTGATGAAAAATTTCTTCGGTACGATTAGTCCGGCGCTTGAAGAGTCAGCCAAAATCGATGGCGCGAACGACCTGCGCATCCTGGTTCAAATCGTCGTCCCCGTGTCCTTGCCGATCATAGCGACAATTACTTTGTTCTACGCGGTTGACCGCTGGAATGAATGGTGGCTGCCGATGTTGTTTATAAATGATACAGGCTTACAGCCCTTGCAGCTTGTTCTGCGGGATGCGATTACGAATCTCAGCCAAGTGATCTCCAATACGACAGGGGCACAGCTCGCAGCAGGCGTTCAGAACGTGTACATGGAATCGGCGAAAGCGGCGATGATCATTATTTCTGCCGTACCGATCTTTATGATCTATCCTTTTATCCAGAAGTACTTCAATGCCGGTATTATGATTGGCTCTGTGAAAGGTTAATAGAGGATTTTCCTTTATTATAGATGTATTAGTTAATGAAGTGGAGGAGGCTTACAACGTGAAAATGAGAAAGGAACTAATTATGGGGGCGACCGTTCTAACGGTTGTAGCGGCATTGTCGGGTTGCAGCAAAGGTGGGGAGAACAAAGTCGAGACAAATCCCTCGCCTACCGTAGCTGCAAATGTGGATGCAGGAGGGGACAAACAGCTGGATTTAAGCGTCGCCATCTGGGATATTCAAACCGGATTCGACGATGCGAATGCCAAGAACGATACGGTGTATACCGATTTGGCCAAGCAATTCAACATGACTGTCAAACCGGTGCAAATCACTTGGAACGACTGGCAGGATAAAATCAAAGTATGGGCGGCATCCAATCAGCTTCCGGATATTTTTGTGAATGCACTTGCCACCGACAACCCAGGCCTATATGAGACATGGGCTAAGCAAGGCGTCATTAAGCCAATCCCTGACGATTTGAGCGCCTATCCGAATCTGAAAAAAATCTTATCGCATCCTTCGGTGCAGCCGCTCAAAATCAATGGGAAATTTTATATGATTCCACGCATGACATATGCGGATTCCGGAGACTGGATCTTGGATCGCCCGATCCGTTATAGGAAGGATTGGGCTACAGAAGCCGGTTATACGAAAGATCCGGCCAGTTTCGATGAGTTCATGGCGATGACGAAGGCGGTGATGGCCAAGCACCCTGGTGTTACAGGTATCACCATTCAGAATAAGGCCTATTTGCTGACACAGTTTCTTGGCAGTTTTCCGGAAATGACGAATGTGAAATCTTGGGTGAAGGAAGAAGGGAAATGGATTCCTTCATTCGTTTCCGAGAAAGCTTACACAGGCATTCAGCAGCTTCGCACGCTCTACACAGACGGCTTGCTTGACAAGGATTTTGCGATTCAAAAGGATGCGGATGGCGTCTCCAAATTTTTAGCCGGACAAAGCTTTGCGTTATACGGTATGCAGGATTTCTCCAGTGATAAAGTGGAGCAGTTTAAAAAGGCCAACCCAGGTGTCAGCCCATCGAAATCCGTAGGCTTTATGAATATCTGGAAATCCCCGGACGGTAAGCGTTATTCCTTCGTGGAGACGCCATATTGGTCGGAAGCCTACTTCCCCAACTCGCTGAGTGACGAGAAATTTGCCCGCGCGCTGAAACTGCTGGATTATATGGTTTCTGACGCGTATTTGTTCAAAGCGACCAATGGGGTAGAGAATGTCGATTATAAAACAGAGAACGGAAAGTCCGTTTCCTTGTTGAAAGAGAACGAAAAGATTGCGGATAAATACCCGATTACGAAAAATATGGCCTTTCTGGGCGCGTGGAACAATGGCTTGCGTCTGACGGGGAAAGTTGTCGTGAGCTCCGACAGTGAAATGAATGCGATTCAAGACGATCTAGTTGCGTCTTTCAATAAATTCAAAAACGAGGATTCCCCTGCGCCGATTAATTTCGATGTGATGCTGCTCTCTACACCGGCGAAAAATAAACTCGGCTCGCTAAACGTGCCAGATGATATTGTGAAGGTGATTTTGGGCAAAGATGATCCGGTTACCCAATGGAAGGAAATGGTCAAAGGCTACAATGCCAAAGGCGTACAAAGTGCGATTCAAGAAGTAAATGATGAAGTAACGAAGAGAGGGATAAAGTAGGTAGTTCAGAGCGCGTTCCGAATATGTCGGAATGCGCTCTATACTCATAATTCATTTCCTGAAAGGGGAGACAATGAAAATGAAAGCGCTTAAATGTATGCTGGCTTGCGGGTTATTGCTGTCTTCGATCTGTTTCAGCACAGGGGCGAACGCAGCAGGCAGCACAACCGTCACGATTAATGGAGCCGGGGCGGGGAGGATTTTTGAAGGTGAAGGTGTACTTAGCGGTGGTGGAGGCAACACCAAGCTGCTCATTGATTACCCGGAGCCTTATCGCAGTGAAATTTTGGATTACCTCTTCAAGCCGAACTTCGGAGCCTCTTATCAGGAACTGAAGGTCGAAATCGGCGGGGATATCAATTCCACAAGTGGAACGGAACCTAGTCATGCGAGGACCAGAGCCGAGAACGCAAATCCGAATATGACAAGGGGATATGAAACTTGGTTGATTAACGAAGCCAAAAAGAGGAATCCGAACATCAAGCTGTACGGCCTGGAGTGGGGAGCGCCCGGCTGGGTAGGCAGCTTGTGGTCGCAAGACAATGCCGACTATTTGGTCAGTTATTTGAAAGGGCTGAAGAGCGTCTGGGGCTATGATATGGATTACATCGGCGGGAGCCAGAACGAGAGCTTTAACGGCACTTCACAGCAGGCTAGGGACTATATCGTCAATATTTTACGGCCGACGCTCAATGCGAACGGGTTATCCAATGTTAAAATCATCGCTCCGGATATCCTGAGTACGGATTGGGCGTTTGCAAACCAACTTGGAAGCGACACAGCACTCAAAAACGCCGTCGCCGCCATCGGCTATCATTATGTGAACAGTTCGTCCACAAGCACAGCGCAGAACAGCGGGCTGCCGATTTGGGAGAGCGAAGGCTGGACAGGAATCGGGGATTGGAACGGTGCTTATGCGCTAGCCAAGGAGTTAAATCTTAATTATATCAATGCCAAAATCACAAAAACAGACGTATGGCATGCCATTGCTTCACAATACGACAACACGAATTGGGCTCACTCCGGCATCATGGAGGCGAATACGCCATGGTCTGGCTACTATATGGTGAAGCCAGCGATCTGGGCGGCCGCACATACGACGCAGTTTGCGCAGCCAGGTTGGCAGTATTTGGACAGTGGTAGCGGAATTACGCAAGGTGGCAGCTCGTATGTCACGCTCAAAAAGCCGAACAGCAATGATTACAGCATTGTGATCGTGACGGGTGGTACGTCGGAAACGATGACCTTTAACCTGACGGGCGGGCTTTCTACGGGAACTGTTCATGTCTGGAAATCCAATAGTACAGATCAATTTGTGCAGCAGACCGATATTCAGACGAGTGGCGGCTCGTTCACAATCCCTCTGGAAGCAAATGCGATTTATTCCTTTACGACCACAACAGGTCAGCAGAAAGGCGCTTCGCCGCATGCCATTCCTGCCAATCAACCTTTTGGCAGCAGCTACACGGAGAACTTCGACAGCTACTCGGCAGGACAGACGCCTAAGTATTTGTATGATATTGAAGGTGCTTTTGAGGTCAGCGGCAAATATGGCGGAGGTACAGGCAAAGCGCTGCGTCAAGTGATTCTCAAGCCGCAGCTGCCTTGGAACAGTTGGGGAGACTTTGCCAACCCAAGCACATTCACGGAATTCGGAGATATGAGTTGGCAGAATTATGACTATAGTGCAGACGTTTTGATTGAGAATGCAGGATCTGTCAATATTTACGGTCGAGTAGGCCGGCCTTTGGCAGGTGGTAACATCAATGATTACAAAGGTTATCGGTTAAGCATCTATGATAACGGCAGTTGGTATCTCTGCTACGGAGATCCGTACAGCTATGAATCAGGCGCAGATAGTGTGCTTGCTTCGGGAACGGTTTCCGGCTTTTCGGCCAATAGTTGGCATAATCTCAAGCTGTCTTTTGTCGGAACTTCGATCACGGCCTATGTCGACAATGTTCAAATCGCCTCGGTCACGGATAGTCATTCCAGAAGCGGCATGGCGGGGCTCGGCAGCGGATGGAACCCTGCTCAATTCGATAATCTGTCGGTTGCGAATACATCTTCCCATTATAAAATAGTGAATCGTAACAGCGGCAAGGCCTTGGATATTCCGAGTCACTCCACTGTTGACGGAACGCAGCTTGATCAATGGACCTACGCGGGAGCGACAAATCAACTGTGGAAAATTCTAAATGCCGGTGACGGATACTTCCAGATCGTGAGCGATGAAAATGGCAAAGCGGTTGACGTTGCCGGAAGCTCGACGGCGAACGGAGCATCCATAATCCAATGGCCATACAATGGCGGCAATAATCAGCAGTGGAGCATTCAGGATGTTGGCGGAGGGTATTTTAAAATTGTCAATCGTAACAGCGGTGAAGCGCTTGATGTATCAGGCAGTTCCACAGCAAATGGTGCTCCTGTTCTGCAATGGCCGTATTCCGGCAGCAGTAATCAGCAGTGGCAAATTATACCCGTTCCTTGAACAGACAGCATTCTTTTTTTGAAAAAACTTATTTAGGGGGAATTATCCATGATGACTGGAATTCGGTTTAGGTTCATCCCCATTGTTTACTTTATCATTCTCTTTGCTGTGCTTCTTGGTATAAGCGTAGCGAGCGCGGGGCGTGCACATGCAGCTAATACGACCTACTATGTCGATCCGGCGGGGAACGACGCCAATAACGGAACGTCGGCGAGTACGCCTTGGAAAACATTGACGAAGGTCAATGCGACAACGTTCGGAGCAGGGGATCGGATCCTGTTCAAGGCCGGTGGGAGCTGGAGCGGGCAACTGCACCCTCTTGGATCAGGAACAAGCGGAGCGCCTATTGTAATCGACAAATATGGCAGCGCTTCCAACCCGTTAATTGACGGCAATGGCGGCGATTCCACGGTGTATCTCTACAATCAGAGCTATTGGGAGATTACCAATTTGGAAGTGAAAAATTACAACGGAATCAACTCGAAACGCAGGGGCATCTTTGTTGTTAACGATGGCGCAGGAACGCTTAATCATATCTATATCAAGAATAATAACGTGCATGATGTTTGGGGTGATAACACCAAGGATGCGGATGGGAGCGCAGGAATCATGGTTGTATCTAAAGGTACGACGCCTTCCAAATTCAATGATGTGCTTATAGATGGAAATACGGTGGGACCGGATGTCGATCGCACCGGCATCGTCATCGTGTCAACGTTCTGGTGCCGCACAGACGTCAACTGCACGGCTTCACCAAATTGGTATCCGAGTACGAATGTCGTCATTTCTAACAATTACGTACAAGGGATCGGCGGCGACGGTATTGTTCCCCAGCAGACGGATGGAGCGATAGTCCAATATAACACCGTAAATGGGTTTAACTTGCGATCGAACAGCTATAATGCAGGAATCTGGCCATGGGATGCCGACAATACCGTGATTCAATATAACGAGTCTTACAATGGGCATTCCGAGCTGGATGGAACGGGTTTCGACGCCGACTACGGCTGTACAAACACGATTATTCAATACAACTACAGCCATGACAATGATGGCGGATTCCTGCTCATTATGGGGACAGGAACGGGCAAAAACGATCAGACGACGGCTCGTTATAATATTTCCCAAAATGACAAGCGGGGACTGCTAGTATTCAGCCAGGGTAATCCAACGAATTTCCAAGCCTATAATAACGATTTCTATATTGGCAGCGGCATGTGGACGGACGTTGTCACGGCCGATTGGGGAACCAACAGCTGGTGGATGTATAACAATATTATCTATAACCTGGGTTCAGGCGGCTACAATTTAAGAGGCATTAATTCGGATTATAATCTTTATTATGGCAATCATCCTTCTTCCGAACCCAATGAGTCACACAAACTTACCTCCGACCCTGCATTTGTAAATGTGGGATCAGGGAACCTCGGGCGGGCTTCATTAAACGGGTATAAACTGCTGCAGGACTCTCCGGCGATCGGCTCCGGTGTGTTCGTCAACAATAACGGTGGCAAAGATTTCTGGGGCAACAACGTGGCGTCCAGCGGTTCGACGAATCGAGGTGCCTACAATGGCGTAGGCATTGCCAGCGGATTCACGTCTTCTTATTACAAAATCATTAGCAGAAACAGCGGCAAAGCTTTAAGCATTCCGGGAAGTTCCAATACCGATGGCGTTCAATTACAGCAGCTGGCTTATACCGGAGGGGATAATCAGCAGTGGCAAATTGTGTATGTGGGTGGCGGTAATTATAAAATCGTCAGTAAGTTAAACAGTAAAGCGATCGATCTATCAGGGTATTCCACCACTGACGGTGCTTCTATAATTCAGTGGCCGTTTAGTGGCGGAGACAATCAGCTGTGGAAACTTTCCGCCGCTTCCCCTGAAGGCTATTACAAACTCATTAGTAAGCTAAGCGGTAAAGCCGTCGATATTTCGGGAGGCTCGACAGCCGACGGTACGCCGATTATTCAGTGGCCGTTTAGCGGCAGCTACAATCAGCAATGGGAGCTTGTGCCTGTGCCATAACGCAAGCCAGCACATAAGGACCCTCCGATCAGTATGGCGGGGGGTCCTGTTTCTCTAAAGAAGGGGAAGTGGTTCAGACATGAAGGATAGAAAGCGAAATGTATCGGTGCAAATCAGCCGGATTATTCTCGGTTTGCTTGTTCTCACGTCTTGCAGTACCCGTGTACCTGATGAGCATATTGTAACGCCGCCGCAGGCAGGCCTAGAGCAATCGGAAGCCCGAATTGTAGCAACCGTCAACGGCGAGCCCATGACCTTGGAAGAATATCGCCTTGCGGGACAGTTATCCGTTTCTCAATCCGGAGCGCAGATTGGACGGAAGACCAATGAACTCGAGACGGCGATTCAAGTCAAGGTCTTGCAGTTGGAAGGGGTGAAGCAGGGACTGCTCCCCTCCGCTTCGTTTGCAGATTTTCAAGCCCATCTTGATAAGGAAAACAAGCGGAGAGCGCAAGCTGTAGAAGAGAAGGCGGTTATCTATGGCCCCAAACGATATTCGGACCAAACGTTCTACGCCGATGAGTTCGCCCGATTGGAAAATGGGTTAAAAAGAATGGCAGCTCAAACGTTGGATTCGTCGGATGCTGCTCTACAACAAGCCTATCAGCTGGACTTGGCAGCATATACGATCCAGCCAACCATCCGGTTGAAAGTGTGGAAACTGCCGATCAGCTCAGAGGCAGGAAGCGACTTGAAACGCATGCAGGCGCTATACAAGGAAGCAGTCTCCGGCGCCAAACTTGAGGCAATTGCCAATCAAGCGGAAACTGCACCGATACAAGTTATTGACGAGATGATAAATGAGGAGAATAAGCGCAGCTTTTTGAAATATCGGGAGGCCGTATTCGAGCAGGCGAACCAATTGCAGCCTGGCGAGTACAGCCCAATTCTTATCGATCAGGGCAGCTATGTCATGATTTATTGCGAAAGTCGGGTCGAGGAAGGAGTCAAAGCCTTCACAATGGTGCGGGATGAGGTATACCGCAAGCTCGTTGAGCAAAAATTTCAAGAACGCTGGGATCAGCTTCGAGAATCGGCAACGGTTCAGGTGAACGCGGCTGAGCTTGCCAAACAGGCATCCTATTAAAAGTTTATTGTCCTCACTCAGCGCGAATTCGTAGCGGAAAGCTTGTAAGCATCGCACTCTCGGCGTCTTCGCGCTGAAGCGTGCCCTTTTCTCCATCTTTTGTATAGCTGATGCTCATCGGCAATTTGATTTCAACGGAATATTCGCCAAAAGGAACTTGCTTCCCGGCGGAATCTTTCTGGTCCCAGAGAAAGTCTAGCGAATGTATTTCGCCACTTGCCAATTTTCCATCCAGAGAATCGATTTGACCGGACCAAACTAGCGTCAACGATCCATCTATCGTGTTCCGGCGGGAGATATCGATTTTGAACGAGGTCGTGGACTGTAACGTAAGGGATTCCTCACTGACATTTCGAATTGTGAATTGAATGCCGACATTTTTTCCATAAGGTTGAAAAGCCTCGCTAGAAATATTGCCGGCCTCGTTCTTAACAAGAACCGTCAAATCAAACGGATAATTTCGCACACCGGACCCGAGTTCGGTCATCATTTTAGAGGAATTGACAACTGTAATCGGTTTTACCTCTACCTTGGTCGGGGGAACGTAAGCATCGGGATCCTGGTCCTGCTTCACAGCGTATACCCATGAATCGCCGAGCCACGAGCTATGAATATGATGCCAGCCGCCACCATGCTCGAAAGTGTTAATGGTCTGAGGAGCAAGAGAGCCAAGAACGCGGGCCGCTTTATTAGGATGTTCGTAAACAATCGCCGGTTCGTCTAATCTAAGCGTCGTTTCTTCGCTGCGCAAATCCGCAGGATACCCGACTTTTGGGTTAACCCAGTGAGGGCCATCCCAAGTATCCACATAGTACCAATCGTTCCATACGATTTTCGATGTGAACCACTGAGGGGCAAGCCAGCCTAGTACATGACTGCCGGTGTCCGGCGAATCGAACATTGGTGAAGTCGTCGTTAATTCAAACGACATGCCTGAGCTGTTCGCACCATACGTTTGCACGTCGTCAATGATAGGGTGCTGTGGACGCATCCACCGATAACCGAGCCAGGTTTGGATCAAATAATTGCCATCAACACCATATAGGACGCGCAGCAGTTGAGGAGAAACGGACCCCGCGCTACGAGAGCCAAGAGTTTGGTCATTATAGAAGCTCTCCTTCTCGGTCAGCAGGATATGTTGATAGAAGTCTTCCCGAAACTCGGGGTTTTGCAGGTGGACCCAGCGATCACCGTCAGATGTCTGAATTTCGAACCAGACAGCCTCATGATTTTGAATCAGTTTACGATCCCAGCCCGGTTCCGCTCCACCGACCTTCACAACTTGAGGTGAGGCGAAATATAGCTGCTGACCTTCGATTGAATCATACACAGGCGTAAGTTGTTCGTTTAAAACGAGTTCGATAGGTAATGGAAGCAGTGTGGAGTTCGAATCAGCGGCATGCACGCCTTTGTTGAAGACCAATCCGCTAAGCAGGATTGCGGATAGCAAGGTAAGCGTTTGTTTTCGCATACAAGGTTTCCTCCAATGCTCTTCAGAGTCGAATTACAGGATATATACATTAACGCATGTGGGGATGAAATGTTTCGGCGATGAATTGCCATTGGTTGTATTTAGTTATTACTCCTATTTGGTATACTGTGAATGTAAATATCGAGTGACTATCTATTGAACATGTACAATTTCTCATTATTTCAAGAAAGAGTAGGGGGAAGTAACTTGGAGAACAAACTAACTCCTAAGCAACAAAAACGACAGCAAGAGCGTGAAATTATTGACGAATATCACAAATTGGTAAGTGAACAAGCATTGGAGCCCTTGTACCAATCTTTTTTGGATTGGAAATCAGGCACATTGCCATACTTTGAATTAACTGAACAAATACATTTATTCCATAAGAAAAATCAGGAGATCTACAAAGACTTTAATTACACAGATAGTCATCACGTTCTATTACTAGCAAAACTGAAATTGGGCCGTTTAACCAACGATGATATTAAAGAAAATAAGCGCCTTCTAGAATTTTGGGGATATGAGGACAGTACCTCTAATGGATCTAATTTTTGATAGAATAAATATGCAGTTGATAAGAAAATAAATTTATACATACAAGGAGATAACCATGGCGAAAAGCAAATTACTAAGAATGGACAATGTCGGCATCGTTGTAGAATCACTTGATGACGCAATTTCTTTCTTCGAGGAGATTGGCTTGAAGCTCGAAGGACGAGCTACAGTCGAAGGTGAATGGGCTGGTCGCGTGACTGGACTGGGTTCACAGTGTGTAGAGATTGCTATGATGATTACTCCAGATGGGCACAGCCGAATCGAACTTTCGCGATTTCTCACCCCACCTACGATTTCAGATCACCGAACTGCTCCAGTAAATGCCCTCGGTTATCTACGCGTCATGTTCGCCGTTGAAGATCTTGAGGAAGTGGTATCCAGACTTGTCACTAAACATGGTGCTCAGCTCGTTGGTGAAGTGGTTCAGTACGGGGACTCGTATCGGCTCTGCTACATTCGTGGAAATGATGGACTTTTAATCGGTTTGGCGGAACAACTCAAAAATTAGAAAAAATCTCGCGAGAAACTCAATCGCACCCTCTCATAATTATCCACCCTGCCGAATTCATTTGATTGATCATTAGTTATCATGAATCATATCAATGATAAGGGAGAGGGAACGGGATGTTGCATTCGAAAAAGGTAGTCGCAGCAGGACTTGTACTCGTCATGATGCTAGGCAGCGGCACGGCAGCAATGGCAGAAGGCTATAACAATAACAATAACAATAACAAAAACAAAGGCAAACACGATGATGACCGGAAAGGTAATAACAAAATTGAACTGCATTTGACGTTCAACGATTTGAAAAATTCGGAGTGGGCGATGCGTTATATTGCTAGCCTTGCTTCCAAGCGGGTGTTTGAGGGCTATGACGACGGCACATTTAAGCCGCAAAACACGGTATCCCGCATCGAGGCCATCACAGCAGCTGTTCGTTTAATGGGGCTGCGCGATCAGGCGGAATCGCCGGCTAAGATGAGTACGAAGCTGAATTTTAAGGATGCTAATCAAATTCCTGCATGGGCTGTCGGCTACGTTGCCGTCGCACTGGAGAATGACCTGTTCTCTGAAAGCGATGACATGGTCAACCCTCAAAAAGTCAGCGACCGGCTGTGGGCAACGACACTGCTTGTGAAAGCATTGAAGCTGGACGCCGATGCCAAAGCCAAGATGAATACGGTGCTGCCGTTTACAGACGCTAAGCAAATCCCTGCAGGATCAGTTGGTTATGTCGCTGTCGCGCGGGAGCGGGGGCTTGTCGATGGCTTCGAAGACAATACCTTTAAACCGAACCAACCGGTAACACGTGCACAACTTGCCGCACTGTTGGATCGTGTTGGTGGACAGCTGCCGGATCAGGACAATAACTCGTTAACAGGCACAGTGAATGCAGCTGTAACTGGCAGCACACTGAACCTGACGCGTTCGGGCAGCACGTATTCGTATGCGCTGCATCCGGAAGTTTTTGTTTACCGGAATGGGGCTAAAGTCAACGTATCTGCGATTCAAGTAGGCGACCAAGTGAAACTCAGCCTTTTTAACAATCAGGTTGTGTTCATTGAAGTAACGACTCCGGTGAACTCGAACCCGAGCACAGTTCTATATAACGGTTCAGTTAGTGTGCCGGTTACAAATAATACATTGACGATTACAAATGGCACGCAATCTTCTTCGTTGACGCTTGATCCGAACGTTGTTGTGTACAGAGATGGTACTAGAATCACCACTTACGACCTCAGGGTGGGGGATGTGGTCAGCCTGAGCATTGCGAACAACCAAGTGACCTACATCTCCGTAACGACTTCCGCGACACCTGTAACAAGCAGCGGTACAGTCAGCGCAATTGTGAACGATAACGTACTGCAGCTGATGAAAGCAGGAGTGAACACGACGTATACGCTGGATACCAATGCTGTCATTTACCGCAACGGCGTTCAATCTAGCCGCTCCGCGCTGCAAATCGGGGACGTGGTGAACATCAGCACTTCCAATAACTTGGTCACTTATGTTCAGGTGACACAGATGGCACAAACGCTAAGCACTAGTGCAACACTGAACGCTGCGGTTTCCAACAATGTGCTGCAAGTGACTTCGACAAGCAGCAGCAGTCCTGCATACTACACGGTTCATCCTGATGTGGTTGTTTACCGCAACGGCGTGCGCGCCACTTTGTCCGATCTTCGTGCCGGTGATGTTGTGAACCTGCGCACTTCGAACAATCAAGTGATTTACATTGAGGTTACGCGCAACGCAGGCGTTGACCAGTCATTTGATATTTATGGATATCTGAAAAGCACAACGGTTAACGCGCAAGGCGTGATTGCGACGATTACGATTTCCCAAAACCTTAACGGCACTGATCAAAACACGCTCTATAATGTATCGCCGAGTGTCAGCTTGTCAGGGAATTTGGGCTTATTCAGTGAAGGCCATCTCGTTGAATTGATCGGCTCGAATAATCTCGTCACTTCGATCGTTGTGAAATAAAACAGAAGGGCTGCCAAGTGGCAGCCCTTTTCTTTTTGAAATATGCATGTTAGATATTCATCCGAAGACGTAATTCCGCCATCATAGCTTCGGCTTGCTGTGGATCATCATTCAGCAGCTTCCTGTATGTCAGCATCCAATTCAGCGTTACAAGCATATGATCATATTCTTCCTTCTTGCGTTCGATTTCATTGATTTTCTGAAGAATCCATTCTATTACTTCTTGGTTCGTGCGTGTGTTCGTATCGTGATCCTGCAAAATCGTCTTCAGCTCAGCCAACGAACAGCCGATACCTTGAAATTTCTTAATCAACCTTAATCGTTCAATGGCTTCGTCCGAGTAGTTGCGGTAATTATTCTTTTCTCGCTGAATATGCCTACTGTCAAGCAAGCCTTCTTTCTCATAAAAACGAATGGTGTGGGGGGTTAAACCCATCAAGTCAGCTAATTCTTGAATTTTCACAAATAATTCTACCTCCAAACGCTTGCCTTAGAGTTCACTTCATAGTTTAGACTAGAGACATATCTTCGTCAATTACTTAAGGAGGCGTAAACGATTATGCGTATATTTGTTACAGGTGCAGCAGGTTATATTGGTACAGCTGTTGTTCGCGAACTCATCGGTGCGGGACATCAGGTAGTTGGTCTGACCCGTTCAGAGAGTGGTGCTCAAGTATTAGAAAACATGGGAGCTGAAGTAGCTCACGGTGTTTTAGAGGATCTGGATTTACTGCGCAGCCGTGCAGCAACTTCAGACGGAGTTATTCATCTGGCTTTTAACCACGATTTCACTAATTTCACCGCATCACTGGCAACGGATCTTCGCGCTATTGAAGCAATGGGAGAGGCTCTTGCAGGCTCTAATAAACCACTTATTATCACAGCTCATGCGAATGGTAAAGCATCGGAGGATGCAGCACTTTCGTTTATAGAAAAAGGCGTGCGAGCATCGATCGTTTCGCTTGCACCGTCCGTTCATGGAGAAGGAGATAAAGGCTTCGTGCCGCAATTAATTCGGATCGCCAAAGAAAGAGGCTCTTCTGCTTACATTGGAGACGGCACAAACCGTTGGCCAGCGATTCATCGTTTGGATGCGGCAGTTTTGTTCCGCCTCGCGGTAGAAACTGCGCCCGCTGGCTCACGACTGGATGGCGTGGACGACGAAGGCATTCCGTTCCGTGACATTGCCGGCGTTATAGGCCGCTACCTGGGTGTGCCGGTAGTCAGCATCCCGCGGGAAGAGGCACAAGCGATCTTCGGTTTTCTAGGTATGGTCGCGTCGCTTGACTTAGCAAGATCAAGTGAAGAGACGAAGGGACTGCTCGGCTGGAAGCCTGTCCAACAGGGACTTCTCGCAGATCTGGAGCAAGGACATTATTTCACAACATAGCGATCCTGCAAAATCGTCTTCAACTCATCAAGTCGCTGTGAAGGAAGAAATTTCAGCTTATTTTTAGCATGGACTTGCAGAAATTAAGCTGATTTTAACCGGGAAATTATTCCAGTTTAAGGATTGGTTCATGTAAAGTTCAGGAAACACGCCTATACTTCATTATGTCGAAAGCAAGTGACATACCGAAATGATCGGAGAGGTGAAGAGTAGGATGAGAAAACAACTGATGGTATTAATGGGTGCTGCCATTTTGGCCGCATCCGCAAGTGGAATCGTGCTTCCGCGGGGAGCATATGCGGATGAAGCAGTGACTGGTGCAAATTCAACGGCGCAGACGACTACAGAGAAACCTGATGCGCAGGCGGCAACTATAGATTTTAGCAGCATGTTCTTGAACAACTGGTTAAGCAAGCTCGATGTGCATACAGCAGAAGCTGCCAAGATAAATACGAGTGATTTTAGCGATTTGTTACATAATGGATCAAGCTTGGCGACCGCTTCAGGTCTTGCCTTATCAGAGCTATCATCGTCGCTTATTGAGCAGTTTGGGATTGATATTAGTAATGAGGTTAAGCAAGGGACTCTTACGGACGAAGAAGCTGCTAATCTTCAGCAGCAGTTCAAAGAGGGTATAGCGAGCTGGGTCCAGCAATCTTGGCCTGGAGCTAATGCGGCTTCGTACCTGCCTAAAGATGGAAAAAGCATAATCCAAAATCGCTTGAACCATATCATCTCAGATGCTGCTACGGCGTCGGCTGTTGCGGAAACTGATATTCGGCAGGCGCTTCAATCCGGAGATTCGATTGCTGCGGCAACCGGGATGGATGCGCAAGCGTTAGACAGCACTTTGAACACCTTGCTGGGTGGAGATTTGGATGCGGCTGTTAGTGCGGGAACCTTGAAAGCCGATCAACGCGACCAACTTGCGATTTCCGGGGCGGATCAGATCTGGCAGACCATTGAGAAGAAGGGCTACGACGAGCAAACAACGCCATGGATGGAGAAGTACGGCCAGGCGCTGTTGAACAAGAAGCTGGATCCTGACATGATGATTCAAGCTGCAGCTGCTTTTGCAGGCAAAGACTATCAGGATATCATGGACGGATTAACCGCAGGCCAAAGCTTGGTGACGGCTTCCGGCCTCGCATCCGCAGATTTATCCGCGCAGCTTTTGGATGCAGTAAGCCGAGATTTGGACAATGAATGGAATGCGGGCAATCTCTCCGTTCAATTGCGAGATCAGTTGAAGAAGAGTGCGGCTGAGGCGATTGACAAAGCCATTGACCAAGACGGATACGGCCAAGCGGCTAATGGCAGCAGCAATCATGCGATTGCAGAGGAAAGCATTCAAGCTCTTGTCGAAGACAGTGCGAATTATGCGGAAGCAGCTGTAGCCGATCTGCGCCAGTCCTTGGCAGATGATCATACGCTAGTAGAAGCAACAGGTAAGGATGAGAGTGACTTGAGCAGCTATTTGCAGCAGAATACACATGCTTATATCGAGCAGGCGGTGCAGAAAGGCTGGCTCAACGCTGCTGATCAAGCGGCAACTGAGTCGGATGCCGATAGCCTCGTGCAGGATGCGATAAATCGTAAGGGCTACAAAGATCAAGTGGATGCGAAGCAATATTTGGCGAACCGCGCGGATCGGATTATCGATGATGTGGCTTCAGTCTCCGGCATCGAGACCGATGACTTGCTTAAGAATCTGGATGGAGGGCAAAGTATAGCCCAAGCAGCCAATCAGGATCCGGATTCGCTCTTGTATAACCTGCTGAAAAAAGCTAACCAACAGATTAACGGTTTTGCCGCTGCTGGTGCCATCAGTCTGGAAGATGCAGCAAAGCTCAAAGCGGATTATGGCGTTTGGGCTGTAAAATACCTTAGTGCAAACTAAGTTAAAATAGAAGTGACGGGCAATCCGCGATGACGGATTGCCCGTTTTTTTGTCATAAGTGCTTCATAGATGCAGGCACTACAGTCGGAACAACTTCCGCGCATTCTCGCTGAAAATTTTGCGCTGCTTATCCTCGGGTAACCAACGCAGAATTTTCGTCGGATCATCGAAATCCCAATGCGGATAGTCGCTCGAGAAAAGCAGCATGTTCTCGGCGTCGAACATCTCGAACATCGCTGCCAGATGTTTCGGATTGTCCGGTTCTTCGATTGGCTGCGTAGTGATGAAGCAATGGTCGCGGACATATTCGCTAGGCAGCCGCTTCAGCCAAGGAACGGAAGAGCGAAGCGCCTTGTAGTTTTTGTCTAGTCGCCATAACAGCGGCGGCAGCCATGTAACCCCGCCTTCGCACAGCACGACTTTGAAGTTCGGATACTTCTCGAACACGCCTTCGCAGACGAAGCTGACGAGATGCGCCATGAACGTCTGGGAGAGGCAAGTGTGCCACTGCAAATAGTTGGAGACGTAACCGACGGAGGTCGGAGCGTTGAATATTCCGGCGCCTTCCGAACCGGGATGGATAACCAGCGGCAGGACATGCCGCTCGCAAGCTTCATAGATCGGATGAAAGAAGCGCTGTCCATATGGCATCTGCGAGCCGCCGGTGACGCTGACCGCAACAATGCCCGGATGTGGGCCTATGCGGTCAATTTCCCGTGCCGCTTGCTGCGGGTCTTGCGTGCCGATGCACATGTAGCCCTTGTATTTCGGACTTTGCGGGAGCCATTCCGCAATTAAGTAATCGTTATAAGCGCGGCAGATGGCAGCGGTATAGTCAGCGTCGGCAAAGCCTGATGCGCCAATGACGGAATCCGAGCACAGCAGCGCATACTCAACGTTAAACGGTTCGACATAATGCTCCAACATATATAGAGGATCGGAACCGACGGGGCCGCCATTCGGCGGATCGGCATCTTTCCGTTTATTGCCGATCGGTGATGAGTATGGTAGTCCTGCGCCAGGAATGCCAAATTTGGCGGCATGGCTGCGCCACGGTTCATCCAGATAAGGAACGAGATCTTTGCCGCTGCGGAACTGGTTATGAACATCGCAATCAATAACTGGCATTCTATTTATCGTCTTCATACGCGTGTTTCCTCCATATTCGTTTCTGTACCGATGACAAGGTGCACCGTTCCATTCTCCACGACCACCGGATAGCTGCGGGTCCGGACTTTTTCGCTAAACAGCGAGGTTCCTGTTTTGAGATCGAACTCCCAGCCATGCCACGGACATCGGACAATTTCCTGATCCCGCCCGTAAATAAATTCAAAAACATTCGACTCCAGCGTCGTCCCGCACACAGGCCCTTTGCACAATTCCGCACCTTGATGAGGGCAGTAGTTGAGCACCGCATAATAATCACCTTTCACGTTATACACGCCGACGGATCGCTTGCCGACTTGTACAATTTTAAAGCTTCCCTCAGGCAGCGCTTCTACTGCTGAGACGGGGAATAAAGTCATTTGCTTCAGATCCCTTCTTGGTTTATGATTTCATTGTAGAGGCAATTGCGTGCGAAAACCATTGAGGAAACCACTTCTATTTGAATGATTCTAAGAAAATATGGAAGGGCTTTCTTCCATTTTCAGGGCAGGAGGAAGAGAAGGTATGCTGGAGCTGGTATCCGTGTATTTGGACGATATGGACCCCAAATGGCATAAAGAGGAGGAGGGCACATTAACCGATATTTTGATCTTGATGACGCACGGTCGCGTGCACTATACGTTGAACGGCGAGACGCTGACGGTGGAAAAAGGTGATCTGCTCCTGATCCGCAAAGGTGTGATGCGCGCCGGAGAGAACGCGCTGGAAGGCGCGCATCAGAAATATTCCGCCCACTTCCATTTGAATGAGCAGGGTCACAAGCTTTTTGCGGACGCAGGCACGCATTTAAAGCTGAAAGCCCGCAGCTATGACTATATGAAGCAGCGGTTTGCTATTTTGACGCAACAGTGGTTCGGACAGCGCATGTACGCGGATGTGATCTGCACCGGCATTGCGCATGAATTGCTGGGCGGTTTCTTGCAAGAAACGGTCGAGAGCCGGTTCACTTCGGTCAAGCTGCGGCTCATGAGTGAGGTACAGAACTATATCGCTGCGCATTACCGGGAGCCGATTCGCATAGAGGAGTTGGCGCAGCTCGTGGACCGAGCGCCAAATTATGTGACACAGTCGTTCAAAGAAGTGACCGGCTTGACGCCAATCAGCTACATGCACCAGGTGCGTGTTCATGCGGCTCGGGACCTCATTCTCAATACCCGAATGACCATTCGTGAGGTTTCCGACTTTCTTGGCTACAGCGACCAGGCGCATTTTAACCGTGTTTTCAAAAAAATGATGGGTTACCCGCCCTCGTCTCTCATACGGGAGGTGCAGCGACGGCCATGATGATATTCAATCGATTGCATTCGATTCAATTTAAGTTGACCGGCACGTTTTTGCTCATTTTGCTGCCGCTTGTTTTTGTCAGCCTCTTTGCGAATGATTACTCACAGCGGATTTTGAACGGACAGATTAACGACCGAACGCGGGGGGCGCTGCTGACGACGCTCGAATATATCGGGCAGTTGACGCAAAATATGGATCAACAGACGCTGCTGATCGGCTCGAATCCGACGATTGTGGACGTATGGAACAACATCGACGATCCGTTAAGTCCCGCACACTTGTATGAGCTTCACACGGTGCAGCAGCAGTTGTCCGCCTTGACCAATGTGAACGGCGCAATCAAGGAGGCCTTCATTTTGCATGGCAGCAGCGAAAATGGTCTCTCCACAGCTACCGGTGGCATTAAATGGCCAGGGGTGAATCAGGAGACGTGGTTCAAAAGGACGTTGGACGCCAATGGTGGTCTGGTCGTATATGTGCCTACTGCCTCTAATTCGGGCGCATCCAACTATTTGACGCGGGATACGATTTATTTTGCCAGGCTGCTCGATGTGCTCAGTCGCAACAAGGAGCCCAACGTACTCGTTCTTGCCGTGGACAAGTCCTCTTTTCGGCAAATTATTCAGCACTTGCAAACATCCGAAAATATGAACATCACGCTGTATTACAATGAGGAGTTCGTGCTGGACACAAATATGCAGCAGTCGACGGCTGCTTCCGGTGTGGAGAAAAAAGATCTGTCCATTCAAGAAGGCGATGGCTTCTGGTCGATTCAACTGCAGCAGCCGCGTGCGGAATTGTTCAAGCTTTCGCATCAGCTCCAGCAAATCACCTACTGGATTATCGCCGTTAGCATTGTGCTGGCCGTTTGGACGGCGTGGCTCGTCTATGCCGCGATTGCGAAGCCTTTGCGCGAGCTGTCCGGCGCGTTCAAGCAGTTCAGCGGGGGGAACTTGTCGGCCCGCGTGAAACATCGTCGCAAGGATGAGTTCGGCTATGTGATGAACGGCTTTAATCGCATGGCGGAAGCACAACGGCAAATGATTGAGGAGGATTATGCCAAAGAGCTGCGGCTTGCCAAGACGGAATTCAGTCTGCTGCAATCGCAGATTAATCCGCATTTTCTATATAACACGCTGGATTCCATCTACTCGGTCGCCCTGAAGCATAAAGTGCATGTGATTAGCGATATGGTCATTAATCTGGCTCGATTTTTCCGCGTCAGCTTGGGTAAGGGGAGAGAGACGTTTACCCTGGAGGAGACGATTCAGCATCTCATGTATTACATTCGGGTTCAGCAGCTGCGATCGGATCATTTCTCGGTACACATTCAGCTTGATGAACGAACGAAGCCGCTTGTTTTGCTCAAGTTGATTTTGCAGCCCGTTGTGGAAAATGCGATCGTGCATGGACTTGAACGCAATCGTCAGGGCGGCGAATTGTCCATTCAATCTTCACTTGAGGCAGACAGACTGATCATAAAGGTCAAGGATACGGGGCAGGGTATACCACCGGAGAAGCTAGCAGATCTCCAGGCAGCCCTGAGTCTAATCACGAGCCAGTCCTACCGGCAAGCAGAGGCAAGCCCGACGAAGACGTATTTTGGACTGAAAAACGTTAAATCCCGTCTAAAGCTGTATTATGGCGAGCAGGCTGAAGTCACGGTTGAAAGTGTATTCGGTCAAGGGACGACCGTCTCTCTGACCATTCCGGTGAAACAGGAGGAGAAGCTATGAGGCTGCTAATTGTGGAAGATGAACCGCATGTTCGAGAGCGTTTAGCTGAGGGAATAGACTGGCAGGAACTGGGGGTGGAGCTGGTCGATGCCGTATCGACGGGCGGAGAAGCGCTGGCTGTTGTGCGCAGCGACCATGTCGACATTATCTTGACGGACATTCAAATGCCGGAAATGAGCGGCCTTGAACTTGCCGGTGAAGTGAGGCGGCAAATGCCATCCATTAAGTTAATCATCCTGACCGGCTACGATGATTTCGAATACGCACGGCAAGGGATCGAGCACGGTGTGCTGAAATATTTAGTCAAGCCGGCGGACAATGAGGAGATTGCGGGTGCGGTGTTGGAAGCGAAGGCACAGCGCGAGAAGGAGCTGGGAGAAGCCTACCATCTTGCACAATTGGAAAGCCGGTGGCAGGAGCATATGCCGCATCTGAAAATGATGTTCTACAAGGGCTGGCTCAATGGCCGTTATGCGGAATGGGAAGTCGATAGACACCGCCGCGATCTGAAGCTGGAGGGGCAGAGCAGTTTCATGCTGCCGGTGACGGTGGATATGGACCCCATTCTTGGACACAATGAACGGTTTAAGGCGGACGACCGAGGGCTTGTGCAGTTCTCACTTTATACCATAGCGAGGGATTTACTTGAAGGGGAAGATTGCGCGGTCATTCAGGATGATGACGGCATGGTGGTCGCCCTGTTCATGAAACCGCCGGCTTACGGCGAAGATGAGCTGAATAGCCTGGTTAATCAGCTCATAGCCCAGCTCATTGGCACTGTCAAGGATTGCTTGAAATTAACGGCCAGCGCAGGCATCGGTTCCATCGCGACAACGTCTCAGCTGTTGCCGTTAGCGTATAAGCATAGCCGCGCCGCGTTGCTCGAGCGGATGGTACTTGGGCACGATGTGGCTATTCCTTACCGTGGCGCAAGCATCGGCGCGAAGCGGCAAGCCGAGCTCGGCCAGTGGGAAAAAGAGCTGGAGCTCGCGATTTTGTCCGGTCAAGCGGAGCGCAGACAGGCGATCGTCGCTCGTCTGATGGAAGAAGGCTTCGCAGTGGACAAGCCGCTCTCGGAGGCGAAAGAACAACTGCTGCGCTTGATGTGCCTGCTTGCGGGCATCGTACACGGACAAGGTTGGACGCTGAACGAGACACTACGGGAGGATTACGCGTATTTCGAAAGTTTTGGCGCGTTGATTGCGCGAGAGCAAATTGAGGAATGGCTGCTCCGCATGTCGGCGCGCATCAGTGAAGCGATCACCGGTCAGCGCAAATCCGGCGCACAGCTGACCATCGAAGAAGTGATTCGGTATACGCGAGAACGGCTGCATGAGGATGAACTCAGCTTGTACGCAGTTGCCGGTCAGCTCTATGTCAATTACTCGTATTTGAGCCGGACGTTCAAGGAAGTAACCGGCGAATCGTTCTCCGACTATGTGCTGCGCTTGCGTATGGAGCAGGCGAAGGAACTGTTGGCGAAAGGGCTGAAAGTCTACGATGTGGCCCAGCAGGTCGGGTACAAGCACGTGAATTATTTTTCCAAGAGCTTTCAGAAATTTTGGGGCGTCAAGCCAAGTGAGATGAATAAGTAGCAGAGGAGAGGAGCCGGGCGTCGGCTTCTTTCTTTTTGCTGGGCATGGACGAATAAGTAAAAAAAGTTGCAACGATAGTAAAAGAAGGTGAATACGAAAAGATCGAAAAAGCGGCTATGATAGTCTCATCCCTAATTAAAACGCTTGCAAGAGAGGAGAGACAACATGAAGGCTGCACCGCTGACATCCATTCGAGCCCGGCAGCGGGAGAAACGCGCTCAAAGACATCCGCTGCTGAGGTATTGGGATTTGTATCTGATGGTACTTCCCGCACTTATTTTCTTAATCGTCTTCAAATATGTACCGATGTACGGCGTTGTTATCGCCTTCAAGGACTACAACTTGATCCAGGGCGTGTTTCATAGCAAATGGGTGGGCCTGCAATATTTTCGCGAGCTGTTTACGTTCGATGAATTTCCGCGTGTTATCCGCAATACGCTGCTAATCAGTCTCATGAAGCTAATCGTGGGGTTCCCCGCACCGATCGCGCTGGCGCTGCTGCTGAACGAGCTCCGGCTGGAGAAATTCAAGCGCTCCGTGCAGACGGTTACCTATTTACCGCATTTTATCTCCTGGGTCGTCATCGGAGGCATTGCCGTCGATCTGCTGTCGCCGAACAGCGGCATCGTGAACAAACTGATTCAAGCCTTGGGATTCGAGCCCATCTTCTTCTTGTCGGACGAGAAGATGTTCCGCTGGATTCTGGTCCTCTCCGATACGTGGAAGGAAATTGGCTGGGGAGCCATCATTTACTTGGCGGCGCTTCTTGGCATCAATGAAGAATTATTTCAGGCAGCGGCGGTGGACGGCGCGGGCCGGTTGCGGCAAATCTGGCACATTTCGCTGCCGGGGATTCGCTCGACCATCGTCATTCTGCTCCTGCTGCGGATCGGGCACGTGCTGGATGCAGGCTTCGAGCAGGTGCTGGTTATGTACAATCCGACCGTCTATGATGTCGGAGATATTATCGATACCTATGTATTCCGTGTAGGCCTTGGAACGATGCAATTCGGTTTGACGACGGCCGCAGGCTTGTTCAAATCAGTGATCGGCTGTATCCTGCTTGTACTTGCGAATACGATTGCCAGACGCATGGGCGAGCAAGGGATCTATTAAAGTGAAAGGGGGAGGAAAGATGCTCCGCTCAAAAGGAGAAACCATCTTCAGTTATATCAACGTGGGGCTGCTCACACTATTGTCATTAACGATGATTCTGCCATTTATCCATATTGCGGCCAAGTCGTTGAGCAGCGAGGCGCATGTGCTGGCAAAAGATATTTTACTGTGGCCGCGAGGTTTTACAACGATTTCATATGATTATGTTCTGTCCAACAAGCAGTTCTACACGTCATTTGGCAATTCGATCTTTATCACTGTGGTCGGCACGGCCATCTCCATGGCGCTGACGGTGCTGGCGGCATATCCGCTTTCACGTAAAGGACTGCCCTACACGCGCTTCATGATGCTATTGTTCGTCATTACGATGTTTTTCAGTGGAGGACTCATTCCGACGTATTTGGTTGTAAAAGGAGTCGGGCTGCTCAACTCGCTGTGGGCATTGATTTTACCCGGTGCGCTGGCGCCGTTTAATTTAATTCTTATTCGCAATTTTTTCCTTGGCGTACCAGACGCGTTGGAGGAATCGGCCCGGATGGACGGCGCTTCGAACTTTCGCATCCTGTTTTCGATTTACCTGCCGCTTTCGGTTCCGTCCCTTGCAACTGTGGGGATGTTCTATGCCGTTGGGTACTGGAATCAATTTTTCCAGGCCATGATGTATATTACCGATCGCAGTTGGATGCCCCTTCAAATGTTTCTGCTCCAACTGGTCACGGACGAGAGGTCGGCGGATATGGTTGTTAGCGATGTTTTTCGCGAAGTGACGCCCGAGACTGTTCGTGCTGCGGCGATTTTATGTGCGGTGCTGCCGATTTTGTTCGTGTATCCATTTATTCAGCGTTATTTTGTCAAAGGGGTTATGATTGGCGCGGTGAAAGGGTAGCGCTGCCCTGGAGCTTAGCGAGGATTAACATAAGCACGAGATGAAAAAGGGAGGGTATATATTCATGAGTATGAAGAAAATGGCATTCCTTGGATTATCAACGATCCTGTTGGCCGGGGTTGCGGCTGGATGCGGCGGTAATGATAGCGGCGGCGCAAGCGCGTCACCAGCTTCGAACACGTCGACCGGTACCGGCAGCGTGAAGAACAAAGACGTAACGGTCATGCGATCATACCACGCGTCGATGGAGCAGTTCAAAGGCAACGACAACATCAACAACAATAAGCTTGTTAACGTTTTGAAAGAGAAATCCGGTTTCAACGTCAAGTATGAATCGCTGCCGAAAGATAATTCTGATCAAAAGGTGTCGATCATCCTGGCCTCTGGCGATGTGCCCGATATTCTTTGGGTCAGCGGCAAGTCGAATTATTTCAAGCTGGCCCAGCAAGGTGCTTTCGAACCCCTGGACGATCTGATTAAAAAGTATATCCCGAATATGTCATCTTACCTGAACCAGGAGCTTACAGATGCAGCCCGCTTCGATGGCAAAATCTACGGCATTCCAAGCCGTGTAGCGCAAAAAGTCGGCAATGGCATGCTTGAGCGCTCTGACATTCTGAAGGAGCTCGGCCTGAAAGATCCTGTAACCATGGATGACATGTATTCGACGCTGAAAACGATTAAAGAGAAGAAAAACATCGCTCCGCTCACCGCTACCGGCGGCAATCCCGGTTCGTTCATGGGTTCATTCCTTCCATATGCGGCAGCGTACGGTGTAGGCAACGCAACTGTGGTGAGAGACGGCAAGCTGGCCTTCTCTTGGGTGCAGCCGGAGTATAAGGAATTTCTCGTCGAAATGAGAAAGTGGTACACGGAAGGGCTGATTGATCAGGAATTTGCCATTAATAAAGATATTAAAGATAAAATGATCAACGGCACCGCAGCTTTCGGAACACTGTATTGGGCGGATGCCTATACTATTGACAAGTCCATCGCCGATAAGAAAACTGGCGGTACGCTTCAATACATTCCTCCGGTTACCGGCAAAAACGGGCAATCAGGCTTCCAAGAGGAAGGCATTCCTGGCAGCTATATTGTCATTCCGAAGCAGGCGAAAAATAAGGAAGGCGCTGCAGCGTACATCAACTACATTTTGAGCGGCGATACGGACAAATTTTTGACCTACGGCCTTGAAGGCGAAGATTACAAGGTCGAAAACGGCGAACCTGTGCAGACGCTGGAGCAGAGTAACAATATCGCATGGCGGACGCTCTATTTCTTTGGTGATACCGACGCGAGCTTCAACGCCCGTTTGAAAGCGAAAGGGTTCCTGCCGTATTACGAGCCGCTGCTGAAATTCAAGCAAAACCGCGAGGAAACTTCTTATGCGCCAGCTGTTGATGCGTACGATACGAAATTTACAGAGCTGCGAAATTTTACGGAAGAGAATGCCCTGAAATTTATTATGGGCAAACGTGATCTCGGCGAGTTCGATAAATTCGTTCAGGAGTTTAATGCCAAAGGCGGCAAAGCGGCTATCGATGCGATGAATGAGTGGTACACGAAGAAGAAATAACGCCTCAAACGTGATGGAGGTTGTCATGAACAAACAACAAGTGAAAAATGTACTTACACAGCATCCGTCGCTTGTCGCCTTCTGGGATTTCCAGGAGGCGGCGGGGGAGCTGCGGCAGGCTCAAGGGCCATTCGGTTATGCGCTGGAAGAACAAGAAGGGCCGATTGAGCGAGTGGGGGAAGGCGTATTCGGTTCTTATTCCGCGAAGCTGAACTTCGGGCAGTGGTTCAATCTGCCGAGAGAGGCGTGTCCTGCGCTCGATTTTCATGGAAAAGACGCAGCTCTGACAATCATTGCTTGGGTCAAACGAGAGCAGCGGGACAACCGTGAGTGCCAAGCTATCGCCGGCATGTGGAATGAAACCGAGAAGAAGCGGCAGTATTGCTTGTTCCTCGATCTCGGAATCTGGGACAGCGCCGAACAGGTGTGCGGCCACGTCTCTTCCACCGGCGGGCCGACGCCGGGCCATCCGTGGTGCATGACCACGGCCATCGGCGCTACGCCGGTTACAAAGGACGAATGGCACACCGTGGCTTTCACCTACGACGGCGCCTATGCGCGCACATACCTGGACGGCCGCTTGGACGTACGCGAGACCTATAATCCCTACGCGTATCCGGAGGGATTGTACGATGGCGGCGCTGCCGGCGCCGACTTTACCGTTGGCGCCGTGTACCGCTCCGGCACCATGGGCAACTTCTTCGCCGGCTGCCTCGGCGGGCTAGCGGTGTTCAACAGCGCGCTAGACGATAACGAGCTGGCGCAGTTGGTGTAGACGCTGCTGGCGAGGCGCGGTCCTAGGTTTCAGTTCATTATAATAAAACTTTCCCTATAATGTAGATGATCATAATGCTATGATTTTGTTATTGTAAAAGTAAATCATTTGGCTCTGAGGGTAGGATTTACTCTCAGGGCTTTTATTTTTAGGCAGAAGTGGTCGTTATACGAAAGGAAGATGTTTTATTAAAAGACTCGCTCAATATTTTCGCTCCTTACAATCCGGACAGTCATCTTACAATCTGATTTATGAAGGTTCCTACTATGATCAAGGGGGGATGATTTCTGACCCAACTTATTGGAATGATGATGTTGCTTACTGCATTGAACGGACACATAAACTCACACTCGATAAACCTTGTATCACCATAAAAATACCTTTTGACCGTCTCGGCCTAGATGAAAATAGAGATCAAGTTGTTCTCTCCGATTTTGCATTAAGAGGTTGGATTAATCATATCGAGGCATTAAATAAATTGATCTATAACCGGTCACGTTCGGATAAAGAAAATGGCGCTTTTTATTGTTTTCGTCCAACCAATGTGGTGTTGCAGCGTAATGCATCTTTTGTCGAAGTCATCTCGGAAAAATGGTATCTATGCTTGATGATTACCGTTCAACTTCCATTCCAGAATCATGATAAGGCTATGCGTATGCTCTGCAAAATGCTCCCAAAAGAAGTGGAGTCGTTTATTGGCAATTGGGATCTCACTAAGTTGAAGGCTGCCTATACATTGGCCGAAAAACAAAATAGGATTCGCGAATGGCTGAAAACCAGTCCTTATTGTGCGTTTATAGGGAATGGCAGCATGCTGCCAAGAAATAAAGAAAACAGCGGCCCATTGGAAGGTGCGTTGCCTTTTACATCCCCGAAAGATCTTGAAATTGAAATCTGTGGTGTGCGAGGAATGGGTATAAAGCAAGGTGTTACGGTCATCACCGGTGGCGGTTATTCGGGTAAAAGTACTTTGCTGGATGCGCTGAATTCGGCGATTTACAATCACATCTCAGGGGATGGGCGAGAATTGGTAATTACAGATCAAAGTGCCATGGAAATATCTGCTGAAGAAGGCCGTTCCATAAAAAACATCAATATTACCCCCTTTATAAAATGGGTACCCAATGGTTCGGCTGAACAGTTTTCGACGGACTACGCCTCAGGTTCAACCTCGCAAGCCGCAAATATTATGGAAGCAATTAATGTCGGCTGCAAGCTTCTTCTAATAGATGAAGACAGAAGTGCGACGAATTTTATGATTCAAGACAACAAGATGCGTTTATTAATCAAGTCTGAACCCATTACCCCTTTTACAGAACGAGTCAGAGAGCTTTATGAGGTTGCTCACGTATCTTCCGTTCTTGTGATTGGAGGTAGCGGTGAGTTTCTATCCGTTGCCGATCAAATTATTCTGATGGACAATTTTGTGCCAAAAAACGTCACTCAGGAAGCAAAAAATTTATGTAAACACGAAAAACCTCGCGAACGAATTACCCCTACAAATTGGGATATAGAGAGAAAAATAACCACCGATCACTTTTCGAGCTATCCACAGGGGAGTGGAACAGAAAAGCTGATGGTTTCACCCATGGGTTACCTCATGATAGGTGAGGAACAAATTGATATCAGAGGACTTTACAATATCACCTCACAAGCCCAGCTGGCAGCTATCGCTTTTTTAATTCGAAAACTCGCTGTAAGTAATCAGGATCATCTCATCCTTCTTCATGAAAAGATTAATAAAGCCCTCCATGATATGGAAAGAGAAGGAGTGGATATTGTATTTTCTACCTTTTTCCCTGGTTTCGAAAGATGGCTTGAATTACCAAGATTTCATGAAGTTTTATCTGTCATTAACCGAATGAAACATTTGAACTTTGTTCAGCATGAACCTTCTGAGCAGTGCTAAGTAAGACATAAATATACGTTTATCCAGCAAGGAGACGGGTTGAAGAAACTGGTGGATCGTTTTCTCCCGTTCCTTCTGGAAAATAATAATCTCATTGCATCCAACCGCGAAATGCGATATATTGCATATACATATAGTATTTATAAGGAGATTCTCATGCCAATACCCCACAATTTTTCTTCCCCTAACCGAATATCAGCGAAAGAACGTGCTTTAACTCAAATCCAGAGATGGATCATTGAGGGGACACTCGTGCCTGGCGAGAAATTAATTGATGCTGAACTTGCAGAATCTTTAGCCGTTAGCAGAACTCCAATCAGGGAGGCTTTTCAGCTTTTGGAAATGCAAGGTCTTGTCTCGCTGTTTCCTGGCAAAGAGACAAGAGTAACGAATATAGAAAAAGATGATATTCTTAAGCTTTATCCAACACTCGCTGCGCTCTATTCTTTGGCTGCCGAATATGCAGCGAAGCTAATTACTCTTGAACAGATTGAGGTTTTAAAAGAAATAAATCAGCAATTCGCCCAAGCCATTCACAGTGGACAGACTTACCAAGCTATGGAACTTGATGAGCAGTTTCATAATTTAATTGTTGATGTAGGGGATAATGGATATATCGCGTCATTCAGTGCATCATTACAAATCCATATTAGAAGATTTAAGTATGTTTTTCTTAAACAACCAATCACGGGAACACTTGCCTCAGTGGAAGAACATGCGTCTATCATTTTAGCTTTGGAGCAGAAAGATGCTGAAACAGCTGCCGCACATATGAAACAAAACTTAATAAGACCTATGCATGAACTGTATGCCCTAATCGACTATTGAAAGGATTGATGAGGATGTCTGATCAAAAAGATTTAAGAATTCGAAGCAAAGTTATCAGTGAAGGAGTCAATCGTGTTCCTAATCGCGCTATGCTTAGGGCTGTAGGTTTTAAAGACGATGATTTCAAGAAGCCGATGATTGGGGTAGCCAGTACGTGGAGTGAAGTAACCCCATGTAATATGCACATTGATTCATTAGCGCTTGCAGCGAAAAAGGGAGTTCAGCTTCATGGCGGCGCTCCTCTGATTTTTAACACCATCACGGTTTCAGACGGAATTTCGATGGGGCATGACGGGATGTTATATTCCTTACCAAGCCGTGAAGCTATAGCAGACTCTATTGAGATTGTTACGAGCGCTGAGCGCTTCGATGCGCTTGTTGCTATAGGCGGATGCGATAAAAATACACCAGCATGTTTAATGGCCATTGGCCGACTGAATTTGCCTGCGGTTTATGTGTATGGGGGAACCATTCAACCTGGAAAGTTAGATGGGAAAGACGTAGATATAGTCAGTGCTTTTGAAGCAGTAGGATTATATCATGATGGAAAAATGACGGATGAAGAGCTTCACAAAGTAGAGTGCAACGCTTGTCCTGGGGCTGGTGCTTGCGGAGGCATGTATACAGCTAACACAATGGCATCTGCGGCAGAAGCATTAGGGATGAGTCTTCCAGGCTCATCTTCCACCTCAGCGGTATCATCTCATAAAGCGTTGGAATGCGAAAAAGCCGGAGAGCAAGTACTCGAACTACTTGAGAAGGGGATTTATCCCCGTGATATTATGACAAAGAAAGCTTTTGAGAATGCGATAACGCTTGTAATGGCACTCGGTGGCTCTACGAATGCGTTCTTGCACCTCATTGCGATTGCGCACTCCGTACAAGTGGAGTTGACCTATGATGATTTCGAACGTATTCGCGTAAAAGTGCCGCACATCGCAGATCTTAAGCCGAGTGGAAAGTATGTCATGCAGGACTTAAGTGATGTTGGGGGTGTACCTGGCGTGATGAAACTTCTTCTTGAACAAGGCCTTCTACATGGTGATTGTATGACAATTACCGGTAAAACGTTAGCAGAGAATCTGGCAGCGTCAGCACCTTTGCATGAAAATCAAAATATTATTCGACCGTTACATAATCCTTTAAAGACTAGTGGACCGTTGGTCGTTCTTAAGGGGAATTTGGCGCCGGAAGGCGCAATTGCGAAAATGTCAGGAATGAAAAAATCTCGTTTTACTGGTCCTGCACGCGTATATGATAGCGAGGCTGAGGCTACTGAAGCTATTATGCAAAACCAGATCCATAAGGGTGATGTGTTGGTTATACGGTATTGCGGGCCGAAGGGTGGACCCGGTATGCCAGAGATGCTTTCCGTTACCGCTTTAATTGTCGGGAAAGGGTTTGGTGGGGAAGTTGCACTCATTACGGATGGCAGATTTTCAGGCGGCTCACATGGATTTGTAGTAGGTCATGTTGCGCCAGAAGCGCAGGTTGGCGGACCCATTGCACTTCTGCAAGAAGGTGATATCATAACTATCGATAGTGAAACGCAAGAAATTTCTTTTGAAGTTTCAGAAGAAGAGTTAGCAAAACGCGAGCGCGAATGGGTTCAGCCGGCATTTAAATTTAGTCGAGGTGTTCTCAGTAAATACGCCAGATTAGTTTCATCTGCTGCCAAAGGGGCCGTTACAGATTAGTTGAATACAGCGCAAAAGGCAGCCAAAATGGCTGCCTTTGTCATGCTGATTATTTTTTAACGACAGGTACCCAAAATTCGCCGTAAAAAGTGCCGTCACGGTTATCTTTGCGATAAGTTGCATTTGGACCACCGATGTAAGCATAATCCGTGATTTGGGACAAGACTTCGCCAAATGCACGGTAAGTCAGCTGATCAAATAAAGATTCCTTTTCGCCATTTCCTGCGACCACGATGTACTCACTCTCTGGAAACTCGATGATGCGCGTTGCGTCAGTCACGGATTTGCCAGCTTCTACCGCGAAATAATTCCACGGTTTTCCTTGATACACCTCATTGACAGACCATTCGCGATCATCTTTTGCAGCGTCTTTGAGCTTAGTAAAACGCCCATCAGCCTTGAGTTTGTCCCAAAACTCGGTTTTTTCCTTTTGCATAGCCGGCATATCTTGAAAATTCGACTGGATTGAAAAACCATAAGCGGTCAATGTGAATGATTTTTTGTGTTCAAGTGTGTATTCTGCCATGTGAATGCTCCTTTTATCCAGTATAATTTTTGGTAGGTCAGGCTCCATTGTAGTGATTTTGAAAGATTTGACAAGGATTATTTTTCAACTTTCATTACACGAAGCCACATTTCGCCGTAGAATTCACCTGTCTCATTTGCTTTAACGAATGTTGAGTTACCAGGGCCAACGTATTTGTATTCTGTGATTTCCTGGAGCAAGCCGCCAAAAACTTTGCCTGTGATTTCGTCAGCAAGTCGGTCTTTGTCAGCACCTGTTCCTGGCACGACAAGGTAATCGCCAGCGAGGAAATCGAGAACAACTGCACCTTCCACGTTGAACTCACCCATGACACCAAATCCGCGCCAAGGCTTGCGATCGAGGTTGTAATTGATTTGATATTCTTGCCCATCAGCGAGTGCGAGAAGTTCAGCAAGCTTGCCGTTTTCCGTGATTTCAGCTTTTTTCGCTGCAGTTTTTGCTGCATTTCCTGCCCAGTCGTTGTAGTCATCAAATGTAACACCGAAAGCAGTCATTTTGTAGTTTTCTGAGATCGTTTTAATCGAGTAGTTAGTCATTTTTATTCTCTCCTTTGAGGGGGTTATTGTTTACAAGACTGATTCTATTGGTCAAATGTATCAAAAAATGATACTTTTAATTGGATCCGAAAATGTTAATACGTTAGTGCTGACATTTAATGCTACATTTTTGATATAATACAATCATGAAGAAAACAGAACGAGTGAACCTGATCATGCGTTACATCAATAACCGCGCGCACTTTACAATTGCTGAGATTCAGCAAGAGTTCAAGATTTCCCGCGCGACGGCGATCCGCGACATCAACGAGATACAGGCGATGGGGTTTCCGTTGACCTCCGAGCTTGGTCGCGGTGGCGGATACTTTGTGCTGCAAAATCAGTATCTGCCCGCCGCCCGCTTCACACCGGAAGAGCTGAAAGCGATTTTTATCAGCTTTATCGCCTCAAAAAATTCGCAGCTGCCTTATCTCCACAATCGTCGTTCAATCACTGAAAAACTGATCGGCATCGCGTCGCAAACTCAGCAAGATGAGCTGATCGAGCTCAATAATATCTTACTTTTCGAAAATACGAATCCTGCCAATCCGAATCTTTTGGAGCTTGATGATGCAGCGCCTCCGGAACTAAACCAATTGATTTCGCTTGCTGTGCAAGATAAACATTTACGCGTGACTTATGAACTGAATCTGGGCTGGCCGCAGTTGCTGGACGTTTTTTTGTTACATATATTTAATTCGAACGCTACGTGGTTGGTTGAGGTTTATGATTTTGATACGGATGAGTTTCGTTATTTGCCTGTTGAGATGCTGCGGGACTCGGCCATTTCTAAGCAGGAGATGAAGTGGACTGAACAAGAGATTTTGGACAAGAAACGGCTTCGTGCCCGCGAAGCCAATCTTGTTGTGAAACTTGATAACATTGGCATTCAGCGCTATAAGCGTATGCACCCGCCTGGGATCATTTTGTCCTTAACCGGGATGTTCCAGTCGAGCGGGATTTTCAATGTTCAATTGGATGTGGCTGATAGCGAGTCGCTTGCGTATTATGCGGATTGGCTTTTGTTTTTGGGTAAAGGGGTCGAGTATGTGCGGATTCCTGATGAACTGCGTGTGATTTTGGAAGAGCGTTTAGCTGCTTTGAGATTTATTTGAGATTTAACTAGTGTTTTGTATTTTTAGGAGGATGAAATGGCCTGGAGTAAATTGAAACAACAACTGGAGAGTTTTCTCAGTCCTGCGTTGCACGGAAGGGTCGAATACCTTTCAACCAGCTACCGCTATTTACCGGATAAAGCAGGGCTTTGTTATATTGCAGTTGATAAAAAAAACGTACTCAACATGAGTGATACGTTAATCAAATGGTATCAGACGGAATTGGAGATTAAAAATGATTCAAATATCCAGATTCCTATCAGCCATGATGAAATCGAAGCGATCAGAAAAGAAACCAAAGGGAATGTTCCGGAGGATCGTTTAAAAGTTATAGCAAGAAGTAGAAAAATATCGGAATTTGCAAAAGATTTGTTGTCAGCACAGTCAACTTTAAGTAAATCAAATTTTAACGTTATTGCGAATAAATTTTTATCCAGTTCTATAGAGGAAAGCTTAGAAAGCAACGATATCTTATTGAATATTTTAGCTTTAGTTGACCGAAGAGTTGGAAAAAAGCGAATAATGAACATGACCGAGAAGATGAAGTTAAAACATCCAATTGTACAGTATTTTTTTGAACTTAGACTAGGTACATGATAATCCGAACTATATCCGCCGTAATGGCGGTTTTTTTTATGCTCCAATTGCAGATAAAACCTCCAAATATCTACTTTTGAGAAGCATGCATGCACATAGCTGATTGGAATAATTCTACGATGGCTGCAACATAATATGGGTTATTGCCAGAAAACGGAACCATACCGCAATTGAAACAAAGACAAATGCTGAGTACTTCATTATATACAGCGGGGGGATTGCTTTACTCATGTTAAGAATCTTTAGCAAACTAAGACTAAAAGAATGGATTCAAGTCGTGATCAGCCTCGTGTTTATCGTCGCACAGGTTTATCTCGACTTGAAGTTGCCGGATTATATGTCTGAGATTACCCGGCTGGTACAGACACCAGGCAGCGAAATGAGCAACATCTGGATTCATGGAGCGTATATGCTGCTCTGCGCGCTTGGTAGTTTGCTGTCTGCCGTCATTGTAGGATTCTTTGCCTCCCTTATCGCGGCGTCGTTCTCACGGCAGCTACGTACTTTGCTGTTCAACAAGGTAGATTCTTTTTCTATGGAAGAAATCAATCGATTTTCTACCTCCAGCTTAATCACACGTTCTACAAACGATATCACGCAAATTCAATTGCTTGTAACTATGGGATTACAACTAATTATTAAAGCACCTATTATGGCGGTATGGGCGGTTACAAAAATCGCTGGCAAGGGTTATGAATGGTCACTGGCAACCGGATGCGCGGTGTTGATTCTGGTTATTGTCATCGCGTTTATTATGATTTTTGTATTACCGAAATTCCGAAAAATGCAGACCTTTACAGATAATATGAACAAGGTTACCCGAGAAAACCTCACTGGAATTCGTGTTGTTCGCGCCTATAATGCTGATGATTACCAAGAGGCAAAGTTTGAAAAAGCAAATGTGGAATTGACGGAGACTCAACTCTTCACGACTCGTGGTTTGGCTTTTATGCTGCCAGTGATGAGCATGATTATGAGCGGCTTATCTCTTTCAATTTATTGGATTGGCGCGTATCTAATTGATTCCGCACAAGTGGCTGATAAGTTGACCATATTTTCCAATATGGTTGTATTTTCATCCTACGCCATGCAGGTCGTGATGTCATTTATGATGTTGGCCATGATGTTTGTCCTGCTGCCGAGAGCAGCCGTGTCAGCTAAGCGTATTAATGAAGTGCTAGATACACGGCCGATCATTGCCGAAGGTTCGCAAACCGAAGGAAAGCCAGGGGTGATCGGTGAGGTCGAGTTCAGAAATGTTAGTTTTAAATATCCTGGAGCAGCGGATTATGTTTTACATAATGTCAGTTTCTCCGTAAAGCAAGGTGAAACCGTGGCCTTTATCGGTTCAACTGGCAGCGGCAAATCCACGCTCGTCAATCTGGTTCCACGCTTTTTTGACGCCACGGAGGGCGAGGTGCTCATTGACGGTGTGAATGTAAAGGAGTATGTCGAAGAAGCGTTATACAATAAAATAGGTTATGTTCCGCAAAAGGCGGTGCTGTTCAGAGGCACGGTCAGTTCAAATGTGGGTTACGGTGAAAATGGAAAAGATACCACTACGGCGGATCAAATAAAAAAAGCTATTTCCATTGCTCAGGGTACGGATTTTATTGAAGCGATGGAGGGGCAATATGATGCGGCCATTTCACAAGGCGGTACGAACTTGTCAGGAGGGCAGAAACAAAGGTTATCTATTGCCCGCGCCGTCAGTAGAAACCCGGAAATATATATCTTTGACGATAGTTTCTCCGCACTGGATTACAAAACAGACCGCGTGCTGCGTAGCGCACTAAAGAAAGAAACGGCAGGAGTTACAAGCATGATTGTCGCGCAGCGTATCGGTACCATTATGGACGCTGACCAGATTATTGTACTCGACGATGGTAAAGTGGTCGGGAAAGGGACGCATAAAGAGCTACTCACGACTTGCGAGGTTTACAAGGAAATTGCCATGTCTCAACTTAGTGAGGAGGAGCTTGTATCATGAGTGAAAACACACACAAAAGACCCGCAGCAATGGGGGGCCCCGGCGGTATGGGAGGCCAAGGCAGGATGGGGGCTCCGGTTGAGAAATCGAAAAATTTCAAAGCGACTTGGATAAAATTGATTCGATATTGCAAGTCTTATCTTCCAGCTATCCTGATTGCACTTGTAATGGCTGCCGCCGGTACTGTGCTGCAGATTATTGGACCCAACAAAATCAAGGACATGACGAACGAGATTGCCAAAGGGCTTCCGGCCATGATCAAAGGTGAGACGGTGCAGGGCAGTATTGACATACCCGCGGTTGTAAACATTGCCTGGCTTCTTGTGTTTTTCTATGCAGGCTCAACGATCCTGAGTTTTGCGCAGAGTTATATCATGGCGACCGTAACACAAAGAATATCAAAATCAATGCGGACTGACATTTCTCAAAAAATCAACCGCTTGCCCCTCAAATATTTCGATAGGACGAGCAATGGCGATATCCTCAGCCGCGTCACAAACGATGTTGATGCCATTGGGCAAACCATGAACCAGAGCATCGGACAGTTGGTGACCGCAATTGCGATGTTTGTTGGCTCGCTTATTATGATGTTTTATAACAGTTGGATTCTGGCCTTGACCGCTGTAGGTTCCAGTCTAATAGGTTTTGCTTTGATGATGATCATCGCAAAAATATCACAAAAATTCTTTATCGCTCAGCAAGCGGGGCTCGGAAGCATCAACGGACACATTGAGGAAATTTACTCTGGACACCATGTTGTGAAGGTTTATAACGGCGGCATAGAGGCAAAGAAAACCTTTGAAAAATTTAATGGAGATCTGTACCAAAGCGCATGGAAGTCGCAGTTTTTATCGGGCTTGATGATGCCGCTGATGGGCTTCATCGGAAATATCGGGTATGTAGCCGTTTGCGTAGTAGGCGCAGTTTTAGCGATGAATGGAAGCATTTCTTTTGGCGTCATTGTCGCATTCATGTTGTATATCCGCCTCTTTACACAGCCGCTTTCACAGATGGCACAGGCAATGAACAACCTGCAACGGACAGCAGCGGCAGGAGAGCGTGTCTTTGAATTTTTGGACGAGCAAGAGCTTACTGACGAGAGCCAAAAGGTAAAAACCTTGCAAAACGTGAAAGGCAATGTTGAGTTTAAGAACGTTAAATTTGGGTATGAGCCTGAAAAAATAATTATCCATGATTTCTCGATTCAGATAAAGGCAGGGCAAAAGGTAGCTATTGTCGGCCCGACTGGCGCAGGGAAGACCACGATCATCAATTTGCTCATGCGGTTTTATGAGTTGGACGGCGGTGAAATCCTGCTGGATGGCACGCCGACTGATCAGGTGACGAGGGAAAATGTCCATCAGCAATTTGGTATTGTATTGCAGGATTCTTGGCTGTTTGAAGGCACAATCAAAGAAAATATCGTTTACAGCAAGGAAGGCGTTACGGATGAGCAAGTCGTCAATGCCTGTAAGACCGTAGGCTTACACCATTTCATTAAAGCTTTACCAGATACATACAATACCGTTTTTAATGACAAAGCAAGTCTGTCTGAAGGGCAAAAGCAGCTTATTACCATTGCGCGCGCTATGATTCAAAATGCTCCGCTGCTCATTTTGGACGAAGCAACCAGCTCAGTAGATACCCGAACCGAACGCATCGTGCAAACAGCAATGGAAAAATTAACGGAAGGTAGAACCTCATTCGTGATCGCTCATAGGCTTTCGACCATCAAAAACTCCGATCTGATTCTGGTCATGAAAGGCGGCGACATCATCGAAAGCGGCAATCATGAGGATTTGTTGTCGAAAGGTGGAGTCTACGCCGAACTCTATAACAGCCAATTTGAACAGCTGGCATAGTTAATTCGAACAATAGGACTAATCAGACCGAACAAAATGCCACCTTGAACTCTTGCAAGTCTCAGCAGGCAACAAATGACCTATCCATTACAAACAACTGTCGGTTTTCCCGTCAGTTCTCCATTCGGTACAATGAAAGCGCATACTGCTTTCCGCAAAGGAGAATTGAACATGAACTTTGACCTGAACGTTGTACCTTTCAGCCGGAGAGAATCCTTTCTAGCGATTTCGATTCTGCCTGAAGCCCAAGATAGACAACAAGGCCTGTATCTGCGCACCGTTCGTGGAGGCGACGATAAATTCGGCGAGGCATTTCATATCGATATGCTGGATGAAAGCGGCCAACCCGTATCATTCGAGGCTGTAGCTTGCCCCGAACTTATTCGGCTTAAATCGACAACCGGCTTAACCGCTGAGATCTGTATCTCCGATCGCCAAACATTTCGGATTCGCTCGAATGGCTGTGGAATTCGCTTAACTTTCCGCACGGCTGCCTACGATTACGCGTATCAAGCAGCTTCCGGCAGCTGGGAAGTAAACAGTTTCACGCATGAATGCAGGTTCATGCTGACAGCGTTAGTAGGCGATTTGAAGATGGAAGTGCCATGGGACAAAATCAAAAGCTCCTACGTCATCGCAGACTTCATGCCTGACAGAAAATCGGGCATTGCCGAGTTTGCTGTTGAGGAATTCCGCACTGTGTGGGAGCCGCGCATGGTTTGGAAGCCCTTCGATGACGCCGTAAAGCAAGTAAAAGAAGAGTTTAGCCAATGGTTGGATCGCTCTCTACCTCTGCCTGAGCGCTGGAATGAAAGCCGGGAACTTGCGGCTTACATTACTTGGTCTTGCATCGTTCCGGCAGAGGGGTGTCTAACCAGGCCGGCGATGTATATGTCGAAGAACTGGATGACGAATATTTGGAGCTGGGACCACTGTTTCAACGCAATGGCGCTTGTTCGCCATGATCCGAAGCTGGCATGGGATCAATTCATGATTTTCTTTGACCGCCAGGATGAGAGCGGTTTGCTCCCGGATTTTATCAATAATAAATATGAACTGTGGAACTGCAACAAGCCGCCGATACACGGTTGGACGCTATCTTGGATGATGGCCAGAACGGATTATATTAAGGAAGCGCAGCTTCGTGAGGTCTATGAACCACTTTCCAAATGGACGAAATGGTGGTTCCGCTATCGCGACGGCGATGGAGACGGCATTCCGCAGTACAATCACGGGAATGACTCTGGCTGGGACAACAGCACAGCTTTCAATAATGGCATTCCAGTAGAAAGCCCGGATTTAGCAGCCTTTCTTGTTCTTCAAGCAGAACTGCTCGCGGAGATTGCGAGTCTGCTCGGACATGCAGAGGACGCAAAAGAATGGCGACAACTTGCAGAGGGCACACTTGATAAGATGATTCGTCATTTCTGGAAGGATGACCGCTTCACCGCCTGCCGTTCCGGCACGCACGAATTATCAGAAGGGGACAGCCTTCTCTTGTTTGTTCCCATTCTTCTGGGCAAACGTCTGCCTGAGCCAATTCGCACAGCTTTGCTGAAGGGGTTACGGGAGGAAGACCGTTTCTTAACCCGCAATGGCTGGGCGACAGAAAGCGTGAAAAGCCCTTTCTATCATCCGGACGGCTATTGGCGTGGTCCGATCTGGGCGCCGTCCACGATGCTGCTCGTAGAAGGAGCAGCTGCAGCGGGTGATCGTGAACTGGCAGAAGAAGTGGCGCAACGATTCTGCCGCATGTTGGATCGCAGCGGAATGGCCGAGAATTTTGACGCGATTACGGGACAAGGCTTGCGTGATCGGGCTTTTACATGGACATCCAGCGTATTCTTAATTCTGGGTAATGAGTACACAAATTAAATACAACCTGCACTTCTTCCTGTTACAAAATGAACAGAGGGGAGGTGCTTTTCCAGTTTCGGGGGATCCGAATTTCATGGATGGAAGATACATTGTTCGCTGAAACTGTTCCATGCTACACTTAAGAGTAAGTTTTTTCAGAGAAGCTGGAAGGAGGGTGCAATCATCAAAGGTTATTTGCATAAGCGATTCAACTTCCGCCTTTTGTCTAGCTATTATCGAAGCATGCTAACCAAGCTGCTTTTCTGCTTTCTTATTGTGACGATTATTCCGCTGCTCTCGCTTGGGGCATTGTCTTATTATCAATCTGCGAAGGTTATTAATTCTCAATTTGGCAAATACGGAGAGAATGCTGTGGCGCAGTTGGATCAGCAGATGAGCTCTTATTTGAACCGGATGAATCAGACGACAGAGACCGTTTATTCCTATTTACTTGATCCTGCGAGGGTTGATCTAGGGGATCAGGTTCCGACAACCTATAAAGAAATTATGGATAAGAATGATTTCGAAGTCCTTCTGAAAGCGCTTAAAACCGATCGGACGACAGGCATCTACATTATCACCAGCTCCGGCTACTATTATGGAGAAAATAATCTTGATGTGACGAAGCTGAGCCGCATTCCAGCTTGGCAATCCATGTCGGACGCCAATAAAGGCAAGTACTGGCTGGGATTCTATGCTCAGAATCATGGAATGAAGGAATCCGAAGATTCCGGGATGACGGTTCTAGGCCTAGCTGTGCCGATTAACAATCCATACGGCGCGCTCCGGGGCAGCAAAATTCTTATCGAGGAAAATGCGGAAGATTTGCTTCATATGTTCAGACTGTTCGAAAATGATACGAAGGCTCATCTCCGCATAGCAGATCCGCAGGGTCGCATTATCTATGAGACGACAGCTGCCTTCACGTCGCAAACCAGTGATATTGTATGGAACAAAACACTTGCGGCAAATCAATGGACGATCGAGGCGAGATTGCCTGCCCAGTCGTTTTATCGTTCCTCCAGCATTATAAGATCGAATACGATTATGGTGGCTGTTGCTTCATGTTTGCTGGCCTTCGGGCTTGCGTATCTATTCTCTACCCGATTAACCGCGAGGATACGTCGTCTGAAGGACGCGATGCAGAAGGTCAGCTTCGGGAAGCTGCATACGAGGACTCCGGTTGAAGCGAAGGATGAGCTGGGCATTTTGGATACAAGCTTTAACAATATGGTCGGCGGCATCCAGACTTTGATCGGCGAGGTTGAAAGGAGCGAGCGGCTCAAGAAGGAAGCGGAGTTGAAGGCTTTTCATTATCAAATTAACCCGCATCTGCTTTTCAATACACTCAATTCCATCCAATGGAAAGCCAGGCTTCAGGGAGCGGAGGATATCCGCCAAATGCTGTACCATCTAACGATGGTGCTCGAAGGCAATCTGGATATCTCGCAGGAGCTGATACCGCTTGGCCGCGAGCTGCGGATGATTGAGCATTTTCTGAAAATCCAAGAGGTCCGTTATGGCCCCGAATTCGAATATGAACTATCTTGTGATGAGAAGCTTGAGAGCTATCTAATTCCCCGCATGACTTTGCAGCCGTTGTTCGAGAATATTTTCTTCCATGGCTTTGAAGACGGCAAAGGCGTGATCCGTTTAACCGTTTGGGATGAAGGCACTTATTTACACCTTTCATTAACCGATAATGGAGCAGGTATTCCTGCGGAAAAGCTCAAGCAGCTGCTTCGGCCAAACGAGACGAAACGCAAGGGCAGGGGAGGACTTGGTCTGCAAAATGCAGACCAGAAGTTCAAGCTGCATTTTGGCCTGCAGCATGGGCTGACCGTGCAATCTATCCAAGGTGAAGGGACAACGATAATCATAGAATGGCCTAAGAAGGAGGAGAGTCCGCATGGAAACAATCAAGACCATTAAGGTAATGATCGTAGATGACGAGAGCATCGTCCGTAAAGGACTTCGTTCCACGGTTCCTTGGGGGAAATACGGCATGGAAGTGGTGGCGGACGCCTCGAATGGCCGCAAAGCTTGGGAGGCTTTCCTGGAGCATCGGCCTCAAGTTGTTATTACCGACATTGTGATGCCCGAAATGGACGGAATAGAACTATCACGACGCGTCAAGGAAACAGCTCCCGACACGAAGATCATTCTGCTCAGCTGTCACAGGGATTTCGAGTATGCGCAGCAGGGAATAAAGCTTGGAGCAGCTGGTTATCTGCTCAAAACCGCCTTCGAGGATGAAGAGCTGGAAGGCATGCTGGCGAAGTTTCAACATGATCTTGCGATGACTCCTTCGGCAACGGCGTCTGCCCAGTCAGTTGGCAGTGACGTTGATGATGAGCGTCTGGGTACCCTGCTCTATGCCTGGCTGAATGGACACAATGACAAATTTGCTCAGGAGATGGAGAAACGAACGCATGATGCGTGGTTTTTCCAGGGTGAACCGGTTTATGTCTATTTAATCAAGATTTCCGGATGTGAAGCGTCGTGGCTTCAACTGTTAAAGGAATCGCTGGAAGAAGATCGCCAGCTTTGCAAAGGAGCAGTCATTCCTTATGGGGATGAGCGCTGCTACTATTTGGTGCCCGAATCTCATCTGAATGCAACGAAGAGCTTGCTTGTGGAGAAAAAAAGCGAGAACGCGAAGCTGCAGTGGGCTAAAAAAGGACCGCTTATAAACGCTGAGGAACGTCTTGATGCGTTCTTGTCGCTGCATAAAGCAGCGGAAATAGAGAAAATCTATGGCGTAACGGCTGAAGATTGGCCGGAGCCGATTTGGAAAGCTGTTAAGCTTTTGCATGACAACCCAGCGGCTGAGTGGTCAGTCAGCGATGTGGCGAGTCAGGTTGGGCTCAGCCGAAGTCACTTCTCTATTATTTTTAAGAAGACGCTGGGAGATAGTTTCGTGGCATTTCAGTACAAACGCAAGCTTAAGCTTGCTTACGGATTATTAAAGGATACGCCCCTTACGATGCAGGAGATTGCAGAGCGTACGGGGCTTGGAGACAGCAAATATTTCAGCAAATGGTTCAAACGCTGCACAGGCCAAACGCCAAGCCAGTACCGCGCCGAACATAAGGACGGCACACTCCGAACATCTGGACACCCATCTCGGTGAATCGAACAAAAACGCTCAAACATTCGAATAGTTATCGGTTTTGAACCGCTTTCATTTTAGTTATGATGAAAGCGGTTCAATTATTATCTACTCATTCACAGAGAGGGGAGCTGACAAAATGAACAAGAAACTTTCACTTATTGTTCTTACAACGGCAATGGCCGTAACGACGCTTTCAGCATGCAGCAGTACTAATGAGGGTACGACTAGCCAAGCGACACAACCGGCGAAAAGTAACGATGCTGCCACAGAGAAGACGCTGCGATTCGCTACATGGGATACCGGGGATGCTTTGAAGATCGAGCAGGATATAGCGAAGAAGTTCGAAGTCAACCATCCCGGGACGAAGGTTCAGGTAGAAGCATACGCCGACGGTTTCGACCAGAAGCTGGCTGCGGGCTTCGGCGCTACGAATCCTCCGGATGTGATGTACATGTGGGATTTCCCAACTTATCATCAATCGCTTGAACCGCTGGGCAGCTACGCGGACGGGGACAAGGACTTGAAGAAGGATGATTTCTACAAAGGGTTGTTCAATTACGCAACGATTGATAACAAGCTCTATGGAATCCCGGCTGGTTTCACGACTCGGGTTGTGTATTACAACAAGAAGATGTTTGATGAGGCCAAAATTCCTTATCCGAAGGACGGATGGACATGGGACGATTTCCAGGAAATCTCCAAGAAACTGACGGATAAAGCCAAGAAACAGTATGGTTTCGGTATTCGAGCGGATAACGATACGTACGATCTACAAGGGTTTGTATGGAGTAACGGTGGCTCTTATATATCTAATGACGGCAAGACGATAAATGGGTTTATGAACAGTAAAGCAACAGCCGGAGCCATTCAAATGTTCGGCGATATGATCAAGAACGGTTCGGCCGTTTTGACCGGAGGTAAAGGACAGCAAAGTGGCGAGGACATTTTCAAAGGCGGCAAAATTGCCATGTGGGAAAGCGGAATTTGGCCGTTGGAGTCGTTCAAGGAAGCAGGGATTGATGTAGGCACAGTAGAGATGCCGGCATTTCCAGGTCAACCAGTCAAAGGCGTGATTGCTGAATCTGCCCTATCCATCGCGAAGGATTCGAAACAGAAGGATCTCGCTTGGGAATTTATTAAGTATTATGTTTCCAATGAAGCGATCAAAATGCGCGTAGCGGATTTACCGGTCAGAGTAAGTGTTGTCAATGAGCTTAAGAAGGATCAGGATCCTCTGTACAAGCCATTCTACACGATGCTGCAGCGTTCGGATAATTCGCCGGCTTTCCTGCTTAATCCAAAGTGGAATGAAGTAAACCGTCAGCTATCTTCAGCCGTAGAAGCTATCGTGCTTGGCAGCAATGCACAGGATGCGCTGGATCAAGCTGTCAAAGACAGCGAGCGTTATTTGAAATAAGATTTCTACAGAAAGAAGGTTAGGGAGATGGCTCAAACCTACCCACAGCAAGTAAACGCAGGGAAACCAATGGCCAGCCTCAAGCCTAGAAGAAAACCACGTTGGGGTGGGGTAGCTCCCTACCTCTTCATTTTCCCATGGATCTTCGGGTTCCTGGTGTTCACTTTAGGGCCATTGTTATTCTCGCTAATTATTTCGTTTTTCGATTGGCCGATTGTAGGTAAAGTTCGCTTTATCGGTTTAGGCAATTATGTGGATATGTTTACAAAAGACCCGCTCTTCTGGAAATCGTTCTGGGTGACGATTAAGTTCGCAGCGTTGTTTGTTCCGCTAAATATAGCAGTTGCTCTTGGATTAGCGATTCTACTCAATCAGAAAATTCGCGGCAGTGCAATATTTCGAACTGCCTTCTACCTGCCCTCCGTGATCTCAGGCGTGGCTCTAGCTATGATCTGGTCTTGGGTATACAGCGGCGATTATGGCATTCTGAATTATTTTCTGTCGATCATCGGTGTCAATGGCCCAGACTGGTTGAATAGCAAACAATGGTCACTTGTAGCGATGGTTGTTGCCAGTCTATGGGGGCAAGGCTCGATGATGCTCATTTTTCTAGCAGGACTCAAGGGGATACCGAAGGATCTATACGAATCTGTTTCCATCGATGGGGCGGGTAAGCTCAGACAATTCTTCAGCGTGACGATTCCGATGCTCAGCCCGACCATTATATTTAATCTGATTACGTCCATTATCGCGGCGTTTCAACAGTTGACCCTTGCGCTCCTGCTCACCGGAGGCGGTCCGCTGAAATCAACGTATTTCTATGCGATGTATATGTACGAGAATGCTTTTAAGTTTTTTAAAATGGGTTATTCCGCGGCTAACGCATGGTTCATGTTCCTTATTGTCCTAAGTCTGACATTCCTTGTATTTAAGTCATCCGAGGCTTGGGTGTTCTATGAAGGCGAAATGAAGCAAAAATCACAGAAGAAAGTGAAATCCGGCGGAAGGAGGCGGTCAGCATGAAACGGATCATCGTCTACACGATGTTGATTATCTGCTCGCTGTTATTCGTCGCTCCGCTGTTCTGGGCGGTGACAACGGCAGTGAAATCACCTGCTGAGCTGTACCTTTTCCCACCCAAATGGATTCCTTCCGTATGGAAGTTCAGCAATTTCGCCGATGCATGGACGATACAGCCTTTTAATCTATTTCTGAAAAATACCGTTATCGTGACGTTGATGTCAACGCTAGGCCAACTGATCTCCTGTACGCTCGTAGCCTATGGGTTTGCAAGATTCCAATTTAAAGGGCGCGATCTGTTGTTTCTAATAGTGCTTGCTACGATGATGATCCCTTGGGAAGTAACCATGATCCCGCAGTATATGGAGTTTAACTACCTGGGCTGGATCAATACGCTTAAACCGCTTATTGTTCCGTCCTGGTTCGGTTCGGCTTACTTTATCTTCTTGCTGAGACAGTTCATTCTAACGCTTCCTCGCGAACTGGATGAGGCAGCAACGATTGACGGGGCAAATAAGTTTGCCATTCTTATGAGAATCATTGTTCCGCTTATGGGACCATCGCTCATTTTAGTCGGTGTCTTCCAAGTTATGAGCTGTTGGAACGATTATCTGGGACCGCTCATTTTCCTTAATGATCAATCAAAATATACGCTGACACTTGGACTGTCGCAGTTCAAAGGAATGTTTGGCGTTGATATGCAGTCTATTATGGCAATAACTTGCCTGATATCCATTCCGCCGCTCGCTGTATTCTTCTTCGCGCAGCGCTACATTGTTGGCGGCATCGCGGGTACGGGGATTAAGGGGTAGATTTGAGAGGAGAGACAACGATGCGCAACGAGAAAGCAGCACGTGATTGGGATAATCTTGCGGTACTGGAGCGCAATCGCGCGAAGAGCCGTGCGTATTTCATCCCACATTCCAACCCGGCAGGAGCTTTGAGCTATGACCGAGGGAGTTCCCCTTGGTTCATTTCATTGAATGGCCGCTGGAAGTTTCATTATGCGAAGGGGCCTGAATGGGCGCCGGAAGATTTTTACCTAGAAAATTATGACATGTCGGGCTGGGATGAGATTCAAGTACCAAGCCATTGGCAGCTGAAAGGATATGGAAATCCGCATTATACGGACTTATATTATCCGTTCCCGGTTGATCCTCCGCATGTGCCTAACGATAATCCGACAGGCAGCTATGTGCGAGAGTTTGAACTCCCACCGCATTGGGACGGTAGAAAACTGGCCGTGAAGTTCGACGGCGTGGATAGTGCCTTTCACGTATGGGTCAATGGGACATTCGTTGGTTATAGCCAAGGAAGCCGATTGACGTCAGAGTTTGATTTGACGCCATATGTTAAGCAGGGAATTAATCGTATGGCAGTTCGCGTCTATCAGTGGTCAGACGGCAGCTATTTGGAAGACCAAGATATGTGGTATATGAGTGGTATTTTCCGGGATGTGTATTTGATTTCGGAGCCATCTTCGATGCGGATCGTGGACTATCGTATCGTAACCGAATTGGACGCGAGCTATAGCGTTGCAACTTTATCTGTTCAAGTTGAACTGCATGGCGATGGTCTGCAGGGGGCGGCACTCCAGCTCCAACTGCTAGATCATGTAGGCGCATTTGTTGTTTCGGCTGTAGAGCATATCAAAGTCGGCGGTGTGGATCATTCGATTATATCGTTTTCGATCCCAGTTACGAAGCCTGTGCTTTGGAACGCTGAAGCTCCAACACTCTATCATTTGACGATTTGTCTCATAGATCAGAACGATAAAGTCGTGGAGGCAGTGGCCCAGCGGGTTGGATTCCGCAAGATCGAAGTGAAGGACGGCCAGTTTTTGGTGAACGGCAAGGCCATCATGTTAAAAGGCGTAAACCGGCACGACCACCATCCAGATACGGGGCGCACAGTGACGGTGTCGACCATGATTCAAGATGTGAAGATGATGAAACAGCATAATATCAATGCGGTCAGAACCGCTCATTATCCGAATGATCCGCGGTTCTACGATATTTGTGACGAATATGGCTTATATGTCATGGAAGAAACCGACTTGGAAACGCATGGCTTCGAGCCTTTGGGCAATATATCACGGTTAAGCGATGATCTCGCCTGGCAGGAAGCTTATGTCGATCGCATGCGCCGTATGGTGGAACGGGATAAGAATCATCCTTCTGTCCTGTTCTGGTCACTAGGCAATGAGTCCGGCTTCGGCTGCAACTTCCGTGCGATGTCGGCCTGGTGCAAACAAGCGGATCCTACCCGGCTCATCCATTATGAAGAAGACCGCGAAGCGGAAGTGTGCGATATTGTGAGCACCATGTATTCTTCGGTTGAAAAAATGATTGGCTTCGGTCAGCTGGTGGATCATCCTAAACCGCATATCTTATGCGAATTCGCCCATGCCATGGGGAATGGTCCAGGCGGACTCAAGCCGTATTTCGATATCTTCGATGCTTATCGAAGACTGCAAGGAGGTTTCGTTTGGGAATGGATCGACCACGGGATCCGCAGAAAAACGGCGGATGGCAAAGTCGACTACGCTTACGGCGGGGACTACGGCGATGTGCCGAACAACAGCAATTTCGTCATCGATGGTCTTGTTCGTCCTGATCGAACACCTTCTCCAGGTTTAATAGAATATAAGAAAATTATTGAGCCTGTTAGGGTTGAGTATATAAAAGATAATCGCATACGCATTATAAATCGCTATGATTTTATTACATTAGATCACCTCTGTGCTGATTGGAGTGTGACGGTAGAGGGGCGGACAGTCCAAAGCGGCATGCTTGTTCTGCCAAGAATTGGCCCAGGTGAAAGTGCAGAGATCCATGTTCCTGTCAAGGCAGATCTGCAACTCGTTTTATTGGAGCAATATGCGGAGCGCTGGTTGAATATCGGCTTCACGCTTGCGGCAGATTGTCTCTGGGGTGAGCGAGGACATGAGGTAGCTTGGGCGCAGTTTGCTTTAGCAGCAGTTGGTGACAGTGAACAAGCGAGAAATATCGGAGCTAACACTAGTTTGTCTGCTTATGAGGCAGCTAGTCCGACTAAACGGAGCTTATCCTGCGCAGAGCAAGGGTTCAAGCTCATACTTGCAAACGATTCATTCCGAATCGCATTCGATACCCGGCGTGCAGGAATAGGTTCGCTGCGAATGAACGGGCATGAGTTATTGAACTCGGGGCCGCGTCTTCATTTTTGGCGTGCGCCGATTGATAACGATATGTATGTCCTCCCTGACTGGTACAAGGCGCATCTCAATAGACTCACCGAACGATTCGATGATTGCCGCTGGGAGCGGTTGGACGAAGGGACGATTCGTATCACTTGGAAATCCCGCATTGCACCGCCTGTTTTCGATTGGGGCTTCCAATGTGAAACGACCTACACAATAACCGGCTCAGGTCTTATTGTAATCGACGTGCACGGTGTTCCAGAAGGCAAGCCGCCGGCCATGCTCCCGAAGATTGGACTCCAAATGGAGATACCGGGTGACATGGATGCTGTGAAATGGTATGGACGTGGTCCAGGCGAGAGCTACTCCGACAGCAAAGAAGCAGGGCGGTTTGGTGTGTATACGGGGTCCGTAGATGAACTTTTCACCCCCTATATTTATCCGCAGGAAAATGGCAATCGGACCGATGTAAGGTGGGTATCCATCACTGACGGTGCCGGAATCGGTCTACTCGCGGTAGGAGCACCAACACTTGAATTCAGTGCACGGCGTTATACCGACGCTGACATAGAAGCAGCCAAGCATGCTAGTGAACTTGTTCCACGGGATTACATTACACTCAACTTGGATTACAGGCAGAATGGTCTAGGCAGCAACAGCTGTGGACCCGCTCAGTCCCCGGAAAACACAGTCACATCAGAAGAATTCCGTTTCAGGATTTTGCTTAAACCCTATTTATCCGAAGATACCTCACCAGAGCGGTTGAGCCATCTAATGAAATCTGAAGTGAATTAGCTATAAGAGGAGGATACAAACCATGCTTCATACACATGACATTTTAAACTTATCGGGAAAAATAGCGGTTGTGACCGGCGGTGCCTCAGGGATCGGCCTTGCGACTGCTGAACTGCTGGCCAGCTTTGGCGCGTATTCCGTTATTCTGGATATTAACGATGCGCAAGGCGAACAGGCTGTTAATGGCATCAGACAGCAAGGAGGACAAGCGAGTTTCTACCGCTGTGATGTGTCTTCCTCCGCAGATTGCCAGCGTGTTGCAGCAGAGATTGATGCCGCACACGGACGAATTGATATTTTATTCAATAATGCTGGGATTATTCGCCGTAAAACGGTCGTTGAACTGGAAGAACGCGACTGGGATTTAGTCATAGATGTCTCTTTAAAAGGCGTTTATCTGCTGTCCAAATCTATCATTCCGATTATGGAACGTAATGGCGGAGGCAGCATCATTAACTCCGGTTCCGGTTGGGGACTGAAAGGCGGCGACCGAGCTGCTGCCTACTGTGCTGCCAAAGCTGGCGTTGTGAATTTAACGCGGGCTATGGCTATCGATCATGGCGTCGCCAACATTCGTGTGAACTGTGTATCGCCAGGCGATACGGACACACCGCTGCTGCGTGATGAGGCGAAGCAGCTGCAGCGAAATGAGGCCGAATTCCTAATCGCCTCGGCCGGCGGCCGCCCGCTGGAGAGACTTGGCACACCGCGAGATATCGCGAATGCGGTCCTATTTCTGGCGAGTGACATGTCTGCCTGGGTAACGGGAAGCGTGCTTGTTGTGGATGGCGGGGGCATTGCCTAAGGGCGATTCGCATCCGGCAAGAATGGCTGTTAAAAATCTATGAAATCGAGTTTTTTAATCTACTTTTAAAAGTATGACGAATGGAGGCGTTATCTATGCCTAATAACAGAACTTATGCCCATCCTTATATACCGAATACCGTACCTGAGGTTCGTGATGCGATGCTGAAGGAAATAGGCCTGACCCGGATCGAACAACTTCATGACGCCATTCCGGACAGCTTGAAGCTGAATCGGGAGATGAACCTCCCGCCAGCCATGACGGAATATGAGCTGCGCCGCCATATCGATGGCCTGCTCGCCAAAAACAAGCATGGCGCTGCTTATTTGAACTTCCTCGGAGCAGGCTGCTGGCAGCATTTCATTCCGGCTGTCTGTGATGAAATCAACCAACGTTCTGAGTTCGTTACTGCGTATGCCGGTGAACCTTATGAAGATCACGGACGTTTTCAAACTCTGTTCGAATACCAAAGTTTAATGGCTGAATTGGTTGATATGGACGTCGTGAATGTTCCTACTTTTGATTGGGCACAAGCGGCATCAACCGCGATTCGAATGGCGGGCCGCATTACCGGCCGCAGTGTTGCACTACTTCCCAAATCGGTCGACCCCGACAAGGTTATGATCATTAACAACTACTGCACGCCTGTGATGGAGCTGCGCTTTATTGAAATTGATGAAGCAACCGGCAAAATGGACTTAAATGATTTACGCAGCAAGCTATCCAGCGAGGTTGCTGCAGTATACTTCGAGAATCCCGGTTACCTTGGGATCATCGAAGACCAAGGACAAGAGATTTCGAGTCTTGCTCATGCCGTGAAGGCCATCTCTATTGTTGGCGTGGACCCCATCTCGCTCGGCGTTCTTCAACCTCCAAGCCAGTATGGTGCAGATATCGTCTGTGGCGATTTGCAACCGCTCGGGATGCATATGAATTACGGCGGTGGGCAAGCCGGATTTATCGCGACGCGCGACGAAGAGACGTATGTGATGGAATATCCTTCTCGTCTGTTCGGCATCGTGCCAACAGAGGTTGAAGGCGAATATGGCTTCGGCGATGTAGCCTATGAGCGTACATCCTTCGCGCTTCGTGAGAAAGGGAAGGAATCCGTCGGTACCCAGACCGCATTATGGGGCATAACAGCAGGTGTTTATCTATCCTTGCTAGGGCCAACCGGTATGCAAGAAGTCGGCGAAACCATCATGCAGAAGTCGCAATATGCGGCCAAGAAACTCTCCGGCATTCCAGGTGTTTCCCTGCGGTTCGCAGAAACAACCTTTTTCAAGGAGTTTGTTGTTGATTTCAACGATACGGGCCTAACCGTTGCTGAAATTAATGCGCGCCTATCTGAAGCGGGAATATTCGGAGGTAAAGATTTGTCCGGTTCTTTCCCGGCTTGGGGACAATGTGCCCTCTATTGCGTTACTGAAATTCATTCGCAAGCTGATCTTGATCGTCTTGCTGACACCATTCAAACCATTGTTCGCCATTCGTGATCCACATAAATAGAAAGGATGGAACGCCATGAAACGAATTCGCAGAGACCATAAAGTCCGTAATTTTCATCAAGCCAAATGGGATGAGCCAGTTATATTTGAACTTCACCGACAAGGTGAGCGTGGGGTCATTCCGCCGGGAACGGAGGCTGGTATTACAGCTGAGGTGGGGAATGGAATAGGACGTATTCCTTCTTCCATGAAGCGTAGAACTGCGCCGGCTTTACCCGAAATCGGCCAAGCGAAGGTCCTTCGGCATTATTTACGCCTATCGCAAGAGACACTTGGTTCCGATTTGAATGTTGAGATCGGACAAGGCACTTGTACGATGAAGTATATTCCTCGCATCAACGAAATGCTTATCCGTACGCCACATCTCATGGAGCTGCATCCCTTGCAGGAGGCCGATTCCGTTCAAGGCATGCTGGAGATTTTCTATAAGCTGGACCTTGCCATGCGGGAGATCAGCGGGATGGATGCCTTCTCGTTCCAACCGAGCAGCGGAACGCAAGCCTTGCTAGCGATGGCTTCCATCGTTCGTGCTTATCATGACTCACGGGGAGAAGGGGATCAGCGGGATGAGATTATTACAACGATTTTCTCTCACCCTTCTCAAGCAGCGACAGCAGCAGTTAAAGGCTACAAAATCATCACATTGCATCCTGATGAAGATGGCTTCCCAGACATCGAGAAGCTGAAGAGTGTTATATCCGAGCGAACAGCTGGTTTTGTCGTTGCGAACCCGGAGGATACGGGCATCTATAACCACCGAATCCGCGAGTTTACCGACATAGTCCACGAAGCGGGCGGAATCTGCTTCTACGATCAAGCCAACGCCAATGGCTTGCTTGGCATCACGAGAGCGAAGGAAGCGGGCTTCGACATGTGCTTTTTCAATCTGCATAAGACTTTCGCAGCTCCTCATATGTGCGGTGGGCCAGCGACTGGTGCACTAGGCGTTAGTGAAGAATTGAAACGCTTTTTACCTGGACCGCTTGTCGATTGTGTCGATGGTCGTTATGTTTTGAAGAATCAGACGGCAGACAGCATCGGCAAAGTCCGCAGCTTCCACGGGGTGGCACAGACTGTTCTGCGTTCCTACGCTTGGATTCTGAGCCTCGGTCCAGATGGACTGAAGGAAGTTGCCGAAATCGCGGTTCTGAACAACAATTATCTGTATCACAAAATCCTGCAAATCCGCGGAGCAAGCGCACCTTATATCAAAGGACGCCGCCTCGAGCAGGTTCGCTACAGCTGGAAGCAGCTTACTGATGAGACAGGTGTCACGACAGAAGATATCACTCGCCGCATGTGTGATTTCGGCCTGCACTACTGGACGTCCCATCACCCGTATATCGTGAAGCAGCCGTTTACCTTGGAACCGACAGAATCGTATTCCAAAGAGGATCTCGACGAATACATTCATGCGCTGGAGCATATTTCAAATGAGGCTTACACACAACCGGATATTGTTCGGACAGCTCCGCATAACAGTACGGTCCATCGGAATGATGAGTCGTCGCTTGACGATCCGAAACAATGGTGCATTACTTGGCGGGCGTATTTGAAAAAGACTCAACTGGTATAAAGAAAGGCTCCGCGAGGGGCCTTTTCTTGAATTTTTTTGGTTAGACCGCGATTGCGGTCTTTCGTTGCACATCATACAACCAATTACTGCAAATGGTGAATTGTAAGCGGTTTAAATGCAACAATCGTTGTATGAAGTGCAATATAGAGACAAAGTGAGGCCCATTTACGGACAAATGGTTGCGCAAAATACAACGTAGCTGTTACAGTCGCTGTTATCGCTCCAGCGGTTCCTACCTGAGGGGAACTAGAGGGCCCTATTTCATCGAAATAGGGCCCTCTTCACGTTGAGGGGGACTGACGTCCTCTATTTGTCCGTTTTCTTAAAAAAATCGGGTTAGCCGGTCAAATAAGGCCCTGTAGTTCCGCTTGAACGCGGAAACGGGCTTAATTTGTTAGAATAACGCCCTGCAGTTCCTCCAAGTTGGCCAGCCAGCTTACCTCCCAATGAGGATGCCCTCTCGCCAAATGTCTCAGTAACGCTAAATTTTTAGCGGCGTTAGGTGTTCTCCACCGCCAAAATTCGCTCCCTCGGGGCTCTTAACAAGCTAAACTACGGAGGGAAATTAACTCCTCCAACGATTCCCTTCTCCTCTACGAGGAACTACTGGGCTCTATTTCATTTGAAGTGGCAGCCGGCTGCTTTTTTTGTTGACCGAATGAGCAGGTTTGTTCAATATTTTCTCGAATACAGGTAGAAGACAAAGCACGTTTATTGGGAGGGGACATTCATGAAAATTTTAGTTGCCGGAGCTACTGGAGCTGTCGGACGTATCTTGCTTCCGAAATTGATTCATGCAGGTCATGAAGTCATTGGAATCACGCAAAGTGAGAGTAAGAAAGCTATCATCGAGAATACGGGAGCAAAAGCATTAATTGCTGATGTCTTTGATCGTGAGTCAATACGGTCCGCATTAGAAGAATCTCAACCCGAGGTTGTCATTCATCAATTGACTTCTTTGAGTAATCGTAATTTTTCTGATAATACAAGGATACGTAAAGATGGTACACAAAATTTGGTAGATGCTGCTATTTCAGTTGGTATCAAACGCATCATCGCTCAAAGCATCTCTTGGGCATATGAACCAGGAGAGAAACCGGCAACTGAAGAAGAATCCTTACATGTAGTGGCCGAGGAACCCCGTAAATCAACGATTGATGGCATATTAGCTTTGGAAAATGCTGTATCAAAAATACCGCAAAATGTAATCTTACGCTATGGAATGTTCTACGGCCCGGGCACTTGGTACGAGCGTAATGGATTTATGGCAAAGCAAATACATCAAAGACAGGTTCCTGCTACTGAAGGGGTCACTTCATTTCTTCATGTGGAAGATGCCGCTGAGGCAGCACTTTTGGCCTTGCAATGGCCTTCAGGACCAGTAAACATTGTGGACGACGAACCAGCAAGAGGATCTGACTGGCTTCCGGTTTTGGCACAAGCTTTAGGAGCACCTACCCCTGAAACTATTTCAAATAGCAACGCTTGGGAGCGAGGGGCATCGAATAGGAAGGCCCGGCAGGAATACGGTTGGAAACCGCTATACCCGACTTGGCGGACTGGCTTTAGCACTAGTCTGGCTGACGAAAACAATTCAATGTTAGATTAATGAGGAATGTTAATTTAATTAACGAGGGAGCAGAGCGCCACATGGCAGCTGCTCCTTTGTTTCGTTGATGAAAGGGAGATTAGCGTAGTCAATTTAAAACTATTTCCACTTTTTTCAGTCTATAATTGAGTAGTCACTATTCATAAGGGGGCATCACATTGCCTAAATTAATTGGCGCAGCAGCAGTTATTTTAAATTCTGAGGGGAATGTATTATTGGTAAAACATAGCTATGGCAAAAATAATTGGGATTTGCCTGGAGGAAAAGCTGAGGAAAATGAATCAGCGCAGGAAACTGCCAAAAGAGAAGTTCACGAAGAAGTAGGGTTAGAAGTCGGGATTGGGCAATTAACTGGCATATACTACGACCCAAACTATGACATGCATCATTTTGTTTTTATTGCGAATAACGATGCTATTCAAATACCTCAGCCAAGCTCGCCTGAAATTTTAGAATGCAAATTCTTTTTTAGAGATGAACTTCCTAAACCGATTAGTGATTTCACTTGTAAGCGCATTGAAGATGCGTTAAATCATGAAAGACAGCATCTTTTCCATACTGTGGGACCAAGACAGTGGATTGAATAACGGATTGTTCGACTATGAAGAATGTTGGTTCAAAACAAACGAAATGTTTATCTATCTTTTGAGGAGAGTGTGAAATTGAGATTTTTGAATAACGGATATTTAAATGGATTATATGCTGTATTATTAGCCGTAGTATCTATTTTCACAGGGGAAATCGTAACTTTTATTATGCTCGGATTCGTATTCATGGCTTTATTGAACATTAACTCAACTTTGCAAAAGATACTTGATAAAAAAGATTAAGACAGTAGGTATGATTTTTAATTGTTATTGGGCAGTTTGATGAAAATGTTACAATAGAAACAAAAGATTGTCGTTTACTTATGGAGGTCAATAAATGGAACTATATAAAATAGCAGATAACATAAATTTAATAAGTGACTTTCTTGGAATAAGAGATATAGACACATTAACCAGTGATGCTCTAGAAGAAAAATATAAATTTTCACAAGCGGATTTACTCATATTATTCGGTGCTAGTATAGCCTATGGTTGTGACGTAGTAGGTAAAGCCATATCTAACAATATTGCCAAAAATTTTATGATTGTTGGTGGAGAAGGACACACCACAGAAAGTTTACGTAGAGCTATTCATAGTATTTTACCCGAAATAGTAACTACGGGAAAAATGGAAGCAGATATTATGAGCGAGTATATGAAACGAAAGTATGATATTGACAACATACTGATTGAGCGTAATTCAACGAATTGTGGAAATAACATCACTTACGCATTAGATATTATAAAACAAAATAATCTTAGCCTAAACAATATTATTATTGTTCAAGACGCGACAATGCAGTGTAGAATGGATGCTGGTTTTCGTAAATATCTCCACGATTCAGAAGTTGAAGTAATAAATTTTGCTTCGTATAAGGTTAGGGTTGTCATCAAAAATGAAAAATTGGTAATTGAGCCGTCAGATATTTGGGGTATGTGGGAACTAGAAAGATATATTTCATTATTGATGGGAGAAATTCCGAGATTGTTAGATGATAGTAATGGATATGGACCTAATGGGAAAAATTATATTGCACACGTCGATATTCCTAACGATGTATTGAAAGCATTTGAAGAGTTAAAAGTAGAATATGGAGATTTAGTGAGAGTTGCAAATCCTCTGTATGCTTCAAAAACGCTTGAATAAGGGAAACAATGCTCCATTACGGTGACAGGCGCATAGAGCGAAAAGAATTACGATGTAGTTCACAAAAGGCTGCAAGCCCAGGTTGAGTTGGTTGCTTTTTTCTCAAGTAACATTGGGGAATAGCGTTCAATGGAATGTAAATGGGGAAGAGGTATAGAAGGAGTAAAATAATAGATGATGAAGCAGCTTATATGTGTGGAGGTTATGGCAGTACTGCTGAGTTCTTGTATGACTGAAAAATCGCTGGTTTCGACTAAGTACGAATTGGAAGAAAACGCAAGTATTGTCTTGGATTCATCGAATAGCTGGACAACCAGTCGATTTAAGGGAATCCATGGTGTCGGTTGGATCTCTGATCATGAGATTGAGTTTGTCCAATCGGTGAAAATCGGGACAGACGAACATCATGAGCCCATATACAATAATACGATGGGATTTAAGGATATCATTTCTGGAGAAGTAAGAGGAGAAAAACCTGACATTTCCTACGATATATATTCGGTATCTCCCGACGACAGGCATGTCTACGTGAAGCTAAATCATATGGAAGGCGAGAAGCTGGTTGCTGAGCACCGGATGCTCAGCCGAGATGGTGGAGAGACGAAAGAAATAGCCAATCAGGCGATTGCTGGCAGCGCCATATGGCTGGATAATGAGCATGTATTATATAGGGGGGGAATTGGTGATGGGGGCGTCGTGCAGATTGATTTGCAGGGGAAGATTACGCCTATGCCTGCATTAAATCAATTGATGGAACATAACGATACGGATACCAGAAACATAGAGCAAGTAGCGAGAATAGGTGAACGCTTGTATTTTATAGAAGGTAGTGGATTTAGTTATATCGAGATGTCACAACTGGATAATCCCGTAATTCATAGGATATATGAAAAGAGTGTAAATCGATTTTATCCCGCACCAGACGAACATCAAATTGCTGTTGTAACGACAGAGGGTAGCCAATTCAGCAGGACGAAAAGAGAGCTTCTACTACTTGATCCCGATGGCAATTCTTTAGGCAATCATTTGGAATCGGGGGAATATTTCAACAGTGTATCTTGGTCATTAGATCAATCGAAATTGACTTATGTAGTGACGAAACAATACCCAAATCAATATGAGGTCCATGTGGTCGATACGAAGAGTGGCGAAAATAAGATGATCTACAAAAGTACTAACCGAATGGCGAGCAGCGAAATGTACTGGAGTCCAAACAGTAGACTAATGATGTTCACAGTTGACCGATCCAATTCAACTTTGGAATCGCAACCGGAAACGATTATTTATGAATTTAAATGATCCTCTGGTTGTTGATTTTTGCCAGTATGATCTTCCAACAGAGGGAGATTCAAGATAAAAATGTACTATAAAATCAGAATTATTAAGTTATGGAGGCGAATATCTTTTGCTTGTCGGTGAAATCAGTGAAATAACACGATATCCTGTAAAATCATTTGCGGGAGAAAGCTTGGACACTTGTAGAGTAGATCCATATGGGTTGTTTGGTGATCGTTTTTGCGCTTTTTTGGATGAATCAAAAGAGGGGTGGAATCGTTTTATTACGGCTAGGGATATCCCTAAAATGCTCGGTTATTCGGCTAGATTAATTAATAACGAAATAAGTGTGACATCTCCAAACGGAGAAATTTTTAGCTGGAATGAAGATCTTTTAAAAGAAATTCAAAGATACACCAATAGAGAAATATCTAAGGGGGACTATAGAGCACCAAATCCTGAAGACCCCAAACTTATGTCTGTTGATACTGCTAACATTCTTATCGTTACAGATGCTTCGTTGCGTAGACTTGAATCGATATGGGGAAAGCCATTAGATAAACGTCGGTTTAGAGCTAACATTATCTTGTCATTAGATGAAGACACGATGGATGAAACTGCTTGGATAGGAAAACAATTATCATTTGGCGATGTAAAATTAAAAGTAGAATCAAATTGTGAGCGATGCTCAATCATTACGCTTGATCCCGATACCTTAGAAAGGGATGTTACTCTGCTAAAGAAAGTAAATGAGCAAATGAATTTATGCTTCGGCTTATATGCCTCTGTTATTAACCCAGGGCAAATTCGTATTGGTCAGAAAGTTTATTTATCTGATTGAATTACAAATTTTATAGAGTGAATTGCTAGTGTTCATTCTGTGAAACCATTTTTGATAACTGAAAGGATTAGATTATGGATGTTCTTGTGGGATTCTTAATTTTAGGGGCATTATTTGGCATATTTGTTGCTATTCAAAAGCTCAACTCAAATATCATTACTCAAATTGACCAAAACGAAAGAATTATTCAATTAATGGAAGAAAAATGCCATCACCAATCCACGAAGAACGATAGTTGAACTAAGTAGAAACAGTAGAGAGGAATATGGTCAGGTTCACGACAAAAGTATGGATCTATTAAAGTACTTTATTAAACCTTAATATTTTGAACTGGAGTGAATCAAGTGGAAATGCATATTTCTAATGAGACAAATAATGACGACAAGTCCTATGTAGTTAACAAGTTGATTGAATTTAATTCGAGGCACTTCCCCGATGACTTGAAGGGTAGATATCAGGCGGTAAATCTATTCTTAAAAAGTGCTGACAATAAAACATACGGTGGGCTTATTGGTGAAATATTTTTGAATTACTTAGAGGTGAAGTATCTTTTAGTGGAAGAAGAATTTCGAAAATTAGGATATGGATTAAAACTGCTAGCAGAAGCTGAAAAATTAGCTAAAGAAAATTCTTGTGAATTTATTAAGTTAGATACCTTAAGCTTTCAAGCGTTAGATTTTTATAAAAAACAAGGCTTTGAAGTCTTTGGAACCTTAGAAAATGTTGGTGGACATACGCATTATTATTTGAAAAAAGACATTTAAGGTCCTGTACATAGCTAAAAATGAGGCTGAGAAGCTCCATTATGAAGTAAATTTGGATTTAATCAAATAGAAACTTATTGTTCAACTCATTTCAGGGAAATCTAATACCAAATATTTTCCCATTACTGTTTACAGTAAACATAATACATAACCATATTTTCTTGAAAGGGGATTACTGTTTTGGATGCGCAGTTTCTAGATTTATTAGCCCTGGAATATGATACGGAAGAAAAAGTTGTAACAGAAATCATTAACCTTGAAGCAATTTCCAATCTTCCCAAGGGAACTGAGCACTTTGTCAGTGATTTGCATGGGGAGTACCAGGCTTTTCAGCATGTATTAAGAAATGGTTCGGGTACCGTAAAAGAAAAAATAAAAGCCTTATTTCGTGAGGTTTGGACGGAGCAAGAAATCAATGATTTTACGGTGTTAGTTTATTATCCGGAAGAAAAAATACAGTTGGTCAAAGGTGATCTGTGCAATCATCAAGCCTTGAACCGATGGTACAGGCAAACGATTGAACAAATGCTGATGCTCATTTCTAATTCCTCTTCCAAGTATACTCGATCAAAATTGCGCAGAGCTTTGCCGGAGCAGTTTGTATATATCGTAGAAGAACTTTTATACAAGACGGATTCCACCAACAATAAGGACCCTTATTATGAGGAAATATACCGGCAAATTATATCTTTGGGCCAGGCGGATAAGCTCATTATCGGCCTTGCTTATACGACCCAGCGCTTGGTGGTTGACCATCTTCATGTGGTCGGAGATATATATGACCGCGGGCCGGACCCCGATAAAATTATGGACACGCTGATCAACTACCATTCTGTCGATATTCAGTGGGGGAACCATGATGTCCTATGGATTGGCGCCTATGCGGGCTCCCTGGTCTGCCTTGCGAACATTATCCGGATCTGTGCCCGATATGACAATCTGGACATCATCGAAGATGTCTATGGCATCAATCTTCGCCCACTGCTGAACTTGGCGGAGAAATACTATGATGACAATCCGGCCTTTCGACCGAAGCTGCAGACTGACCATAACGGTTCGGAGCAGGAAATCCTGCAGATTACGAAAATTCATCAAGCCATTGCCATGATTCAGTTCAAACTTGAGATCCCTATTATCAAGCGACGTCCTTTCTTTAATATGTCTGAAAGGCTTTTGCTCGAACAAATCGATTACGACAAAAATGAAATCAAAATCGGTGGTAAAACGTACCAACTGGAAAATACCTGTTTCGCAACTGTAAATCCGCAGCAGCCTGAAAAATTGCTGGAGGAAGAACAGCAGGTGCTGGAAAAGCTGCTCTTCTCCGTTCAGCATTCCGAAAAACTGGCCCGGCATATGAATTTTTTTATGAAACAGGGCAGCCTTTATCTGAAATATAACGGGAATTTGTTATTTCACGGCTGTATTCCTTTGGATGAAGAAGGAAACATGGAAGAAATGCAGATTGAAAACAAGACGTATTCGGGCCGTAAGCTGCTCGATGTTTTTGAATATTATTTACGTTACGCCTTCGCGCATCCGGAAGAAACGGATGATTTAGCAACGGATATGGTATGGTACATCTGGACAGGGGAAAGTTCCTCGCTCTTTGGAAAGAGAGAAATGACCACCTTTGAACGATACTTTATCCAAGATAAAGAAAGCTATAAAGAGAGAAAAAATCCTTATTATCATTTGCGTGAAAATGAGGAGATCTGCCGGAAAATTCTGCTGGAGTTTGAATTGAATCCGGATCATGGACATATCATCAACGGCCATACGCCAGTTAAAGAAATTCGTGGAGAGAGCCCCGTTAAAGCAAACGGAAAAATGGTAGTCATTGACGGCGGTTTTTCCAAAGCCTATCAATCCACAACGGGCATCGCCGGATACACCTTGTTGTACAATTCCTTTGGCATGCAGCTCGTTGCCCATCAGAAATTTAAATCAAAAGAAGATGTATTATGTAACGGAGCGGACGTATTGTCTGTAAAAAGGCTGGTGGACAAAGAACTGGAGCGGAAGCTGGTGAGGGAAACCAACGTGGGGGAGAAGCTGCTGCAGAGGATCTCGAATTTGAAAAATCTCCTGGAATATCGCTATATGAAATGAAAGAACGATTACAGCCGCGTTGCTTGTGACCCACAGTTCATGCTGTGGGTCACTTTTTATTTATTGAAGTAGCAGTAACAGCGCAGATTATGCAGCATTATTTCATAATCCCGTTGCTCATAATTTTGACAGTCACCGTTGGTTCAATCTCAATTTTGGGGTAAAGCTCATCCCAGTTTACGCTTTTCCAGAAGTCAGGATAAAAGGCTGCTAATCGTTCGGCTATGTTGAGACAGTCGTTGTTGGCTTTCTGTACGACAGCTATGACTTCTTTCATCTCATTCACAAGCTGATCTTCCATTGCTTCTTCGATATCGTGGATTCGTTGTTCGGTTGGAGGTGAAAAAAATGGGTATTGCAGAATCTCCGCTTTTATTGATACTTGAATCGAAGCTTGAGCGGTTTTGTCCACCACTCGGAGATTCATATTACGCCTAATGCTGTCCAATTTAACGTTAACGAATTGCTTAATTTTATTTGGATCGAGTTCAGTCATTTGAACGCTGTAGTTAATCGCATACCGATGAGGGAGTAAATAGGACAGTACCTTGATTTGGCGTAATGAAATTTTACCAGTCATGATGCGATGATGAAATAAAGCGCCACCATGAATGTGAATGAGCTTGTCTTCCTCCAATGCGGAATAGGGGAGAATGAAATCATCACCAGGTTCGGTCATGTGAGTCAGAAGTGTAGACACTGTTTCTCTAGGAAGGCCGTCTCTTCGCTCCGATTCATTAATAAGACGCAAAATGGAATCGGAGTAAATATCGAGTTGCTGTTGTTTGTGTGCTTGTAAAGCATCAATAGCTTTTCCTTTGATTACGGTGACCTTAGCTCCTAAATTACTAGTGGGTGTACGAAAAATACGTTCTAAAAAAGGATAAATATCCTCAGCCGCTAGACTCTCACCTAAAAAAATCATGGAGGTTTTACTAATATCCATCTTACCGGTTCCTTGTTTACTCAATCTGTCAACAATATCAGCTAAATTGGAAGCCTGCGCAGTATAGACCGATGGCTTAATAGCAAACTGACCTCCACCTTTAGCGGATAGGTTCAGTGCAGTTACAGCCGATTGTATGGTGTTTTCCTTTTCTAAATCAAACGAGATATTGTTAATAATTTTATTTTCAACCAATAAGTTTTGATCCCAACACCCGGTTAATAGAGCGATTAGAAGCAAAGGCAGAAGAATTGTTTTTATAGTTCGCATGTTATAACTTCCTCTTTAAGACAATTGTTTTTTTCTAATGATGGCTGTCAAAAGCAGGAATAAAGGAAGCGCAAAGACAAATGCATAAGATACAAACGAAAAAATAAGGTTGAATTGTTGTTGATTATATCGGCTAAGGGGCAGCAAGGTTAACAAAAAAAACGTAACCGCTAAGAAGAGTGAAACGAATTTCGGTGGTGCAGCTTGCCATAATTTCTGAACGCCTTTGGAAGCCATATTCAGCGTAATTCCAAGCGAAATAATGATAACGCCAAGCCATAATGGAATAAACAGTAAATCCATCCGGTCTACCATGTTCCAATAAGTCCCCTTGAGGAGGTAAAGCCAGGGATACTCAATTAACGTTACTTCCATAGTACCGAGGTAAAGCGTAATGATACCGATAAAAAGAATATAAAAGACTAGGGTGCCCACAATGCCTAAAGTTACAATGGTGAAATGACTTCTTTTGCCTTTTTCAACGAATGGAAGTGCAAACATAATGATATGGAAGCCCAACATATAAATATAACCGTTGTGTGTGGCAGCAAGGAACCCCTTTACATCCGTTTGAATAAAAGGCAGAAACCGCAGAGGATCTACAATATGGTCCGAGTAATTCAGCAAAACCAAAACGACGAATATGACAAAGAGTAAGAGTGAAAAGCTCATTACAATTGTCGTGAATCTCGCAATGGATGGCAGAGGCTTGGTGCCGAGAAAATAGCTGGCGATGACAAGAATAAGGGAAAGCACCCATTCTGGTGTTTCTATGAGCATCCATACGTGCAAGATATCTCGAAAGGCCATCAAAATAGAAGTGCCATAGATTAAAAAGAAGCAAATATACCCAAAGGTGACTAATGGGCCGAGCCATTTTCCCAATACTTTGTAAATCGTATCGTACAATATAAGGTTGGGGAACCGTTTCTGCAACACATACATAATTCCAGTGCTAAGCCAAATTAACACTCCTGCAGCTAGAAGCGTGAGCCAAGCCGAGCCTTTAGCTATTGCAATTAGACGGTTAGGAAGCGTATATATTCCCAGTCTTAATTGGCAACCCATGATGAGCAGAAGCAATTGACGTTGCGTAATCAGCTTTGAATTACTCATGGCGGCCCCTTTGTACTAATTTTTTTTATGGAGAGAACGTTTAATAGTATCTAGTTTTTTTTGATGACTCCAAACGGGTGCGTTTATCATACTCCTTAATGAAAAGTAAGGCAGACCCGCAATCTCGATATCGCACAAATGCATTAACATGATTAGAAATACAATGGATAATCCTAGAAATCCAAATAAGGCTGAAGCGCATACGAATGAAAGTCCCATGATGCGGGCGACGCTGCTCATTTCAGCTATAGGATTCGTAAACGCAGCTATAGCGGTTAAGGCGATGACAATGATCATAGGTTTAGAGACAAAATTCACTTCCACAATCGCATTCCCGATGACTAGCCCCCCTACAACACCAATTGTATTTGCTATACTCGAGGGTAATCTTGCCGAGGCTTCCCTCAACAGTTCCAGAATCAATTGCATAAGTATGGCTTCAACAAGAGGATTCAAAGGTACATATTCGGTCCCTAATTTAAATGTATACAGGATACTTGTGGGTAAAATATCGGAGTGAAACGAGACCAGCGATATGTATACAGAGGGAAGAAGAAGCGCAATGAGAAATCCCAGAATCCGTAAATGGTAAAAAAAACTGCCGACAAAAGCGTTATTCAGTAAGTCATCCGCCGTTTCAAAAAAATTAAAAAAAGTAACGGGAAGAATAGCAACGGATGAACTGCCATCCATGATTAGGATTAATTTCCCTTGGTTTAAATAATGAATCGCTTTATCCAGCCGTTCCGTAATTAGGATTTGAGGGAAGGGCGAGAAGGCAGATTTCATAATAAGTGGACGAATTTGCTGTACCGTATTGATCTCATAATTGGCGAGCTGTGCGACGATGGACTGTACGCTTGCAATCATCTGCTTGTCTGCCAGGTTGTCCAGATAAATGAGGCCGACTTGCGAAGGTTGAATGACGCCTGTCTTTGCATACTTAATTGTAAGATCATCACTTGCATTCTGCCGTCGAATTAAACTTAAATTTGTGTCCAGAGAGCTAACGAAGCCAAGGTGATTCCCAAATAAGCCTTTCTCACTCTTGGGGTCTTCTGGCGGTAGATCCTTGTTAAAACGAACGGATGCAGCGATTCCGGTTGTTTGCCCTTCGAACAGAAGCAACACGTTACCCTCTAAAAGCGCTTGCTTGCCCTCGCCAATCGTTGCTTTTGACTCTGCACCACCGAGCATCAAGGCTTCGCAGAATTCTTCCAGATCTTCAGATACCAGCATCATTCTAACAAGTTGGCTGTTCACTAACTCCATGTCGACGGCGGTTGCCAAGAAGCAAACAAGGCATCGATTACCCGCTAGAGATAAATCCATGCTCGTAAAGTCTTCTGTATGCTTGAAAGATGAGCCAAGTAACGATTGATTCTCTGCGACGGCTGTTGAAAACGATTGTTCGGTTATTAAAAAGTCATTCATCATCATAGTGAAGTACCCGCTTTAGTCTTGGTTGGTCTTTATTGTGACTAAAAGATGGAAATTTATTCATCAAAATTCGATTTCTGCTCCGCATACATATCATTGGCATCTAATGGAAATCATAATGCTTAATTATTGTTTGTAGAGGAGTGCTTTAGATGAATGATTTAATCAAGAATGCAGTTTCGCTTGGTCTGGGAATCACGATTGTAACCAAAGAAAAGCTGGAAACCTACGTTAAAGAGCTTGTGGTAAAAGGAGAAGTTGCCCCTGAAGAGTCGAAGGCGCTAGTGGCAAAGTTAATCAAGAAAGGTGAGGAGCAGCAGGACGCTCTTAAAGAAATCGTACGCGTACAGCTTCAAAAGCTGCTGGTTGATTTGCACCTGGCAACTGAGGAAGATATCAAGCGGCTAGAACAACGCATCGACCAAATGGAACACAAGCTACAGGCATAGCCCATTATGCGGAAAAGGATACGGCAGTTACAACGATACCGGGATATTGTTATAGCTTTGGTTCGCCATGGTTTCGGCTTCTTGGTAGAAGAGTCAGATCTGCTGCAGCGTCTTCGTATTCCGATTAGAAGATTTCAAGTGCATGACGATGCAGACCGTAAATCGCTGGGATTACGAATCAGGGATGTCGTTGAAGAGCTCGGACCCACCTTTATCAAACTGGGGCAGATCGCCAGCACCCGTATGGATCTCCTTCCGGAAGACATTGTAAAGGAGTTGGAGAAACTTCAGGACGATGTGAAACCCATCCCTTACAAACAGGTGCAGGAAATCATTGAGGCTGAACTAGGTCAAAGCATCGACGCGATTTATGACCGCTTCGAAGAGCAGTCACTGGCAGCGGCTTCTATTGGGCAAGTGCACCTTGGCGTGCTCCACACCGGAGAACGTGTGGCTATCAAAATCCAACGGCCTCAAGCCGGAGAATCCATTCGGATTGATCTCGAAATTCTAGCGGATTTGGCTGCGATGGCTGAGCGACGCTTTGCGTGGGCTCGCCGGATTCAAATGGAGGTCCTCATTGCGGAATTCGGCAAATCGCTCTTAAATGAGCTGGATTATACCAAAGAGGCTAGGAATGCGGAGAAAATAGCTGATCAATTCAAAGATGTTGCTCATATCAATGTGCCGCTGATTTATAGCGACTACTGCTCGAAAAAGGTCATGACGATGCAGTATATCGAAGGTGTTCGGCTGTACCAAGAGGATCAACTCGACGCACATGGGTATAACCGAGCGCGAATTGCTAATCGGCTCATTCAAACATTGTTTCATCAGATATTCATTGAAGGTTTGTTTCATGCCGATCCTCATCCTGGGAACATCGTCATACAGCCGGGCGAAGTGATCGCTTTACTTGACTTTGGCATGGTGGGCAGGCTCACTTCGGAGTCAAAATTCCATTTTTCCTCCCTGATTATTGCTCTCATGCGCCAGAACACCGATGGGGTGATTAAGGCGATCTACCGGATTGGACTTATTGACGAGGAACTCGATATGGAGGAACTTCGGTTTGATATTGAAGAGCTTAGAGAACGATATTTCGGAGTTCCTCTTAGTCGTGTAAGCCTGGGGGGAATTGTCAACGATCTGTTTGAGGTGGCGTACAAGTACCATATTCGTGTTCCGGCGGATTTTATCTTATTAGGGAAAACGCTGTTAACGATTGAAGGGGTTGTCACAAAGCTAGATCCTACAATCAGTATCGTAAAGATAGCGGAACCATTCGGCCTCCAGCTGCTGTTGGAACGACTACGCCCGAAAAATCTGACATCAAGTTTACTTAGAGATGTCACGGATTATGGGTCCTTGCTGATTGATTTTCCAAGACAGTCCCGAGAGTTCTTTTCACAGATAAAAAAAGGGAAACTGCATGTGAATATTAGTGTCACTGATGCCTACGATTTCCTGCGCAAGCTGGATCGCATTGGCAATAGGATCACATTCGGCATCGTTCTCTTGTCTTTCAGTCTCATTATGATGGGACTCATCATCGGTTCATCCATTGTTGGTCGGAAGCATTATTTTTTGCTGAACGTGCCAACGATTGAAGTTGGATTTGTACTGGCATCCTTAATGAGTCTCTGGCTGCTATTTTCGATTTTTAAATCGGGCAGATTCTAGATTAAGAACTTCTTCAGAGTTTGAAACTTTTATATAATCATTCTTTCCCTTGACCTTCAGGAGCGCGACTAAGTAATATGATAAAGGTAAACACAACAATAATAAGGCATTGATCAAAGACATGATTTCCTTCACGAACTGTCCAGAGAGAGAAGTTTAGGCTGAAAGCTTCTCCTGTTACCGGATGTGAAATTACCCCTTTGTAGCCGTGTCGTTGAACCCGTCGATCTGTTCGTCGCGGCAGTAAGCGTCACCGTCTTATCCCCGTTACTGGATACCAATAAGGACCTTGCATCTGCTACTTTGGAGAACAGCCAAAGAAGGATACGTTGCAGGTCAAATTAGGGTGGAACCACGAGCTGAACGCACTCGTCCCTTTGTGGGAGAGATGCGTTTTTTTGCGTTCAAAAATAATGAAAAAACTAGAAATGGAGGCTAAATCATGGAGATCAATGTAACATTGCCAGATGGAACAATTAGGAGGTATCCCCAAGGAACGATAATTGGAGAAGTGGCAGAATCTATAAGTACAGGTTTGAAGAAAAGTGCTGTAGCTGGAAAAATCAATGGCAAACTCGTTGACCTTGATCAACTGATCGAGCCTGATAGCCTTGTCGAAATCGTTACTCTTGACAGTAAAGAGGGCCTAGAGATATACAGGCACACTACGGCCCATGTAATGGCTCAATCCATTAAACGCCTATATGGAGATAAGGCAGTCAAGCTCGGAATTGGACCGGTCATTGAAGATGGATTTTATTATGATATTGATATAGAAAAACCTCTTTCTATTGATGATCTTGCAGCTATTGAAAAAGAGATGGAGAAAGTTATCCAAGAAAACCTGCCCATTGTCCGCCGGGTTGTCAGCCGCAGAGAAGCGGTTATGACATTCGAGGAGCTCGAAGAACCGTTAAAATTAGAACTCATTCGCGACCTGCCGGAAGATGCCCTCATTACCATTTATGATCAGGGTGAGTTTTTTGATCTATGTCGGGGACCGCACCTTCCATCTACTGGCCGGATAAAAGCTTTTAAACTGATGAACGTGGCGGGAGCCTATTGGCGTGGAGATTCCAATAATAAGATGCTGCAGCGTATTTATGGGACTTCATTTCCAAAGAAGACCCAGCTTGAAGAGCATTTGCATGTTCTTGAAGAAGCCAAAAAACGTGACCACCGCAAGCTTGGTAAAGAGCTGGAATTGTTTATGTTCTCTGAAGAAGCACCTGGCATGCCATTCTTTCTTCCGAAAGGGATGAGCATTCGTAATGAGCTTGAGAACTTTGCGCGTGAATTACAGCGGCAGCGCGACTACGCTGAAGTACGTACACCGCTTATGATGAACAATCGAGTTTGGGAGCAATCGGGACACTGGGATCATTACAAAGATAACATGTACTTCACGAATGTAGATGAAACAATATTTGCGCTTAAACCGATGAACTGCCCGGGACACATGCTTATTTTTAAAAACAGCTTACATTCTTACCGGGAATTGCCTATACGTCTTTCCGAATTTGGCCAAGTTCACCGCCATGAACTTTCCGGGGCGCTTAACGGGATGATGCGGGTCCGTACATTCTGTCAGGATGACGCACACCTATTCGTTTTGCCTGAACAAATTGAGGATGAAATCAGCCGTGTCATTGCCTTGATTGATCACGTATATCAAGTACTCGGCTTTAAGTATAAGGTCGAGCTATCTACCCGGCCTGAAGATTCAATGGGTTCAGAAGAGCTATGGCAGCAGGCTGAACAATCTTTACAAAATGTCCTAGATAAACTTGGCATCGACTATCATGTCAATGAAGGCGATGGGGCATTCTATGGACCAAAGATCGACTTTCACATTTTAGATGCGCTTAAAAGGAGCTGGCAGTGCGGGACCATCCAACTGGATTTCCAGATGCCCGAGAAATTCGATCTTTCTTACATCGGAGAGGATAACCAGAAACACCGGCCTGTCGTTATACATCGTGCTATCTATGGATCTATAGAGCGATTCATCGGCATGTTAACCGAACATTTCGCTGGAGCATTCCCGCTATGGCTTGCACCCATCCAGGTGAAGTTATTGCCGGTTTCGGAGAACTATATCGATTATGCCTTGAAAGTGAAGAAAGCACTAGAAGAGACAGGCATTCGGATTGAAGTAGATGTGAGGAATGAAAAACTCGGGTATAAGATTCGTCAAGCCCAACTCGAAAAAGTACCGTATATGCTCATTATTGGTGAGAACGAGAAGAATTCCGATAGTGTTTCTGTACGAAAACGGGGGGAAGGAGACCTTGGAACAAAAACCATCCTTGAAGTTATTGGTCAGATCAATGAAGAAATTCGAGCCAAAAAATAAGTAAGTATTGGTGTTTGGGGGCTGTTCTAATTGAACAGCCTCTCTTTAATTTGTAGTCTCTTAAAATGAAGGACCTTTATGAAAATTTAATTTTTCATATTTTGGTTTATTTTGTATGATAAAGACAACACATTTATGTATATTGGAGGCGTACTTTTTGAAAATACGTGTATTCAGCATCCTTGTCGTACTCTTGCTTAGCACCCAAACGAGTGTTTTTGCAGAAGAAGAACAATCCAAACATAACTACAATTGGGTTTCAGGTGGAAAGAATGTAGAGCTTGGAAAAATAGCTAACTTGGATCTTGGTCAGGATTTTGTTTTTCTAAATGGTGATGATACAAAAAAAATGATGACGGACTACAAGGACATCCCTTCAGGAAGAGAGATTGGCAGTGTATTTCCGAATGATCCCAAGGAGCAATGGTCGGTAATTTTTGAGTATGATGAGTCGGGGCATATAAATGATGACGAAAAGAAATCGATCGATGATGCTGGCATATTGAAAAGTTATAGTGATAGTACGGAAAAGGCGAATGAAAAGCTTCCGATAGACCGTCAACTTCATGTAACAGGATGGGATGTAAAACCATTTTACGATGAGAAAACACATGATTTAACATGGTCGATGGGCGCGGAAGACGCTAAAAAGCAAGCACTCATCAACTATGATGTAAGGCTTTTAACACGCACAGGTTATATCTCAGCTATCCTCATATCGGATCCTGTGAGCCGTGAACATGATAAACAAGTCTTGGCTTCTCAAATCCTTCCTAAAATTTCGATGGTTAATGGTCAAAAATATGAAGATTTTAACAGCAGCACAGACAAAGTATCTAAATTCGGTTTATCCGCCCTGATATTGGGAGGAGCCGGCCTTGCTGTAGCTAAAAAGGTTGGTCTCCTTGCAGGTGTTTTATTGTTACTGAAAAAGTTTGGGGTAGTTATTGCTATTGCTTTAGTGGGAAGCTGGAAATGGATAAAAAATTTAATTGCTGCTAGAAAAAGAAATCCGAACGCAAGTAGTTCAGAATTCAGTGAGGAACAAATATGAGTGAATTCACCGCAGGAAGCTTGATTCGAAATTCATATCTCGATACAGTACAACAACATAATCCTCTGATTGTCAAAGAACTGAATGAACAGTGGAGCGTGTTTATCACCTCAGGGACAGGCATCAGCGAGATGGCTCCTACAGATGTTATGGAGATCTCGAAGCATCTGCCGGTGCTGTATTTCTACAATTTTGAGGATCATGGCTGGGGCTTCACTCTTCTTCATCAAGGCGAAGCCGTTTCTGCGTTAGGGCGTCCATGATGACGGAGATGGTGCTGCAGCGGAGCGGGATCGACCAGGTGCAGGCAATGCTGAGGCACTTGGATGTGGAAGCTTTTGAACTTTTTGAGCTCGGTGCCGTAGAGATGGAGCAACTTCGGCACCTGTTCGAGGCGGAGACCATCGGACAACTCGAGCGCCGGCACGCTATGGTGGAAGACTTCAAATCAATTCTTGGTATCGAAGAGATGAGTTGGGTTCGCGCAGATCGATTGGAATGGTTCGATTCATAATACGTAAACTCATGTGAAACATCATACGTTAACGGAAAACGATAGTTTAATTAAGTCATGACGGCAGCCAGCATTGGCTGCCGTTTTTCGTGCCACGGTGATCATCTAAACAGTATCACTTTTTGATACATTTTATAGTTAGTATAAATATATCAAGAGAAAACAATTGATTGGAGGATTGAAAATGAGTACAGTTATCGGAGATGAAAATATCGCGAATGTAGTACCTCGTCCTATTGGAAGGATGGTTGCTTATTGGGCTGTGACAATTATACTCACATTCTCAATTGCATTAAGTGGGATTGGACAACTGATGCGATATGGGGGGAATGTCGATCTAGTGACTTCTATTGGTTTCCCGCTGTATATCACGTACATTCTTGGAGGATGGAAATTGCTTGGAGTTATGGCAATCGTAATTCCAGGTTTTCCTCGGCTTAAGGAGTGGGCTTATAGTGGTATCTTTTTTCTAATGACAGGGGCGGCCCTTTCTCATGCGTTCGTTAACGATTACGGTGATTACGGCTTCCATATCATTCTCCCACTTTTCTATGCTGTGCTTGGCATCGCCTCCTGGGCGCTTCGTCCAAAAAACCGTAAGCTCTAATGGTATTTATTAGACACAATTGAAAATAAATTATTTGATCTATTCATAAAAAGGAGTGTTGAAAATGTCTTATATCGTTGATTTCAAAAATCTATCTTCAGTCGGTTTAGAGTCTTCACCTGTAGCAGAAGCGCTCACTGGTTTACGTGCTAATGAAGCACGTTACTTTATGAACAAATACAAACATGAATTTACGGTCGTACCCGCTAGTGAAAGTCAGGAGAACATTGATTATGTGAACCGCATTTTGAAAGAACGCGATATTTCATTTGCGGCCAAACCTTTAGAAACGTCGCGTTTTCAGGTAGAAAATATCCAGTTTACCTACGTCTTTTATGAGGATGGTCTTGGGATCAATGTCATGTATACGGTTGATGACCCTAAGAAGCGGGCTGTTGGGTTTAAGCTCTCTGAGGGGATGGAGGTACCAAAGGAGCTAGAAGAGAAGAAGTTTAAGTTTGCCAGACAGAAGTCTAAACTAGCTGGCACAATTCGGGGCTCGTTTTTTGTAATTAAAGGACAATACTAAGCAAGAAAAGCGTAACGAACCCATTTTATTCAGCAAAAATGATACATTACATGACATAGACAAACTACACATTGAGGCTACCGCTGTGAAAACGAGTGGTAGCCTCATTAATCTTTCACGAGCATGGTTGAAGATTTAACGCGATCAACCGTATCAGAAATAGCGCCTTCTGCAGGAATAATGTACCAAGACCAAAGTCCAGTACTAAACTAAACCTCAGACAGTTATCGCCACCTTACTTATTTGCTAATCTTAATGTCGTAGACAACAACTCGAGAATCAGTTTTTTTGTTTTTGCCTGGATTCAAAAATGAAAGATGTAAGGACGGGCGGCAGTCCAGATGGAGGAACAATGAACAGACAATATAGGACTAATGAATTTACGAGGAAGAGAAACATGCAATGGTTAAGGAAGGTCGATCACAATATATTTGTCTGGTGCAATCAAAGGGTAAATCACTTTGTTCTAGATTGGTTGTTCGGACTGATTACCCACATGGGCGGCGCGTCGTTTACGATTCTATGTACCATATTAATTATATGGCTTGCACCTAATGATTGGGGATCGGTAGGTCTACAAATTTTAGCCGCATTGACTTTCAGTCATGTGATTGCCGTTATTATTAAGAAAAAGATGCGCAGAATTCGTCCATTTCGCGTTCTGCAGCAAGTGAGAGTAGGAAGATTTCCTCTTAAGGATTACTCGTTTCCATCTGGACATACCACCGCCATTTTTGCATTTGTGACTCCTTTTCTTTTCCTATCTTCACAAGGAGTTGCTCTGTTATTGATTATCTTTGCAGGCTTGGTTGCCTTTTCACGTGTTTATTGGGGATATCACTACCCATCGGATTGCGCGGCAGGAGGTACGATCGGAATGGGTTCTGCTTTGCTGGTGGTTTATTTGACGAATATAACAGGATAAGTAAATTATAAACACTCGAGGAGCGTAAATATGGAGTGGATTAGATATCTCTTTGAGCAGTATGGGTATTTTGTATTAATTTTTGGATTGTTTGCCGAATCATTGGCACTGCCTTTCCCTGGAGAATTGGCAATGGCAATCGCTGGACACATGTCTACTGTTGGAAGTTTAAATATTTTAATAGTGATCTTTTTTTCTTATTTTGGAGCTATAGCTGGTACAACGGTAACTTATTATTTGGGTTATAAACTTGGTACACCATTCTTTGAAAAATATGGAAGGTTCTTTTTTCTGAACCAGGAACGAATCATTACGATCACGAAATGGTTTCATAAATATGGTAACAAACTCATCCTTGTCAGCTACTTTATCCCAGGTTTACGGCACTTCACTGGCTACATGTCAGGTATTCTGAGGGTTCGTTTAAGCACCTTTATCTTCTACAACTTCACGGGTGGACTCATTTGGGTATTGGTTTATGTTATGATCGGGAAAACTTTTGGTATAAAAATAGAGCAAATGCTTCACCTCATTTCTCAATACTCCCTAGCAGCAATTATTGTATTGGTGGTTGGAGTGGTGATAGGATTTCATATTAAGCATTATAAACATGCAATTTTAGATTGGATTCGAACATTAAACTGGCTTAAATGATAAAGAAAAAGCGTTCACTCATCAATTTTGGGTGAACGCTTTTTTTTATTGATAAATCTCAGACTTCGATACATTCAACTGTCCCGAGGCTTTAGCAGGGAGTGAATGAATCGTGGGTGCCGATTCTCCAGATGAGACCATTCGCTTGATGAGCAACTCGCGCAAATGCGCCCGAACTTCCTCGTGCGATTGTTTATCGACAAGGTTGTTCAACTCATAAGGATCCGCCTCCAGGTCATATAGGCTGGACTCGACATATTCGGAAGCTCCGCTGTCGCGAATCGGATCCCCTGACGGTGCTGTCACGGCATATTTCCAGCGACGGGTACGAATAGCCCGCCCAACCTCAGATTCGCTGATCTGCACGAATATCTCCTGTTGCCATGTGACCCCCATACGGTTGCCACCAATCAACGGCATTAAGGAGCGTCCCTGCATGTGATCCGGAACTTCGATTCCGGCAGCATCAAGCAATGTTGGCGGCAGATCGATCAGGCTGATCAACTCGCGCACGGCACCGCCACCGTTAAAGCCGGGGCCGCTGAATGCAAGTGGTACCCGGATGGAGCTTTCGTGGCAGGAACGTTTATATTCTTCGTTGCGAGTTTTGAAATGGCAGCCATGGTCGGATGTAAACGCAATAACCGTATTGTCCGTCAGATTAAGACTTTTGAGTGCGTCGTTTAACCTCCCTAGCGCCTCGTCGAGCCTTTTGACCATGCCGTAGTATCCGTCCAAATGTTGATTCGCGGTTCCGTTCAGCGCAGCGAGATCTGCCGGTACATAACGGGATGAGTACCTTCCACGGTATACATCTGGTGAAGGATAATCGTCCCGATGATTTTGATGGTGCGGCTCCAGATACGAGAGGAACAGATAAAACGGCTTCTCAGCGGTCCGGCGGTCTGCAATATAACGGATGGCGGCATCTGTCAAAGCGTCGACGCGATAGCCGGGCAGCTCGACAGGCTCGTTATCGCCATTATAGAGCATGGTCCGGTAGGCATCGGACGTATGCTCAAGGGAATCTGCGGCAAGCCAGTAGTCGTAGCCGCCTCTTTTATCGACAGGCACCGGGTTGGTGCGGGTCCCGGCCAGGTGCCATTTGCCGATATAACCCGTATCGTATCCGGCTTCTTTGAAATAGTGCGCAACCGTCCGAGTCCCTTCCGGCAGCGGGATGCTGTTCTTGAAACAGCCGGACACGGTCGGATAAAGTCCGGTTTGCAAGGTGGAGCGGGATGGGCCGCAAACGGGCTGACAGGTAAAAGTATTGACGGCATGCGTGCCGTAAGCAGCCATCCGATCAAAATTCAGGGTCAACTCCAGCGGGTTGCCATGAGCTCCGGTTGTATCCCATCGCTGCTGATCGGTGAAAAATACGATGATATTCGGCCGCTTTTCTGCGGACTGTTTCATGGGTTCTGGCCTCCTCAATTATCCTTTGATACCTGTCGTAGCAATGCCTTCTACAAAATACTTTTGCGAGAAGAAGAACACCAAGACAGGTGGCAAAATAGCCAACACAGCCATCGCCATAATCTGGTTCCACTCGATCGTACCGCCTGTCGAATCAATGGTCATGCGCAGCGCGAGGGAGATTGGAAACTTTTTAACACTATTAATGAAAATAAGCGGATTGAAGAAATCGTTCCAGGTCCAGATAAATTGAAAGATAGCAGCTGAAATCATAGCAGGCATACATAACGGCAGGAGGATGCGGAATAGAATTGTCGGTGGATTGCAACCGTCCATAACCGCAGATTCATCCAGCTCTTTGGGAAGTCCCCGGATAAATTGGACCATCATAAAAATGAAGAATGGAAAGCAGCCGAAGGCAGCCGGAACGATGAACGGGAAAAAGCTATCCAACCATCCCATATTGCGAAAAATGAGATAGCGCGGAATGATAATGACGGTATGCGGCAGCATCAAGGTGGAGATCATCAAAACAAACATCAGGTTACGAAGTGGAAATTTGAATCGTGCAAAGCCGTAGGCGACCAATACACTGGATAGCACGGTGAGAACTACCGTAGGAATCACTAACAAGAAGGTATTGTAGAAAAACGTTGTATAGGTATACTGGCCTGTGCCTGCCCACCCCTTAACGTAAGAATCCCATACAAATTTACTGGGCCAAAGGTTGAGCGTACCGAATAAGTCGGCGTTCGTCTTAAAAGAGCTCATAAACAGCCAAATGAGAGGATAGATCATCAGCCAGCCAAGAAGCAGCAAAGCGATATGTTTGATGGCTTTGCGCAGCATGGCGCTTTGCGCTCTGGAGGCTGCGCTTCGCGGTTGAGCCACGGATGTTGTTGGATGCGGCATATTATTTACCTCCGTCTTCATAGTGGACCCATGATCTAGCCGATCGGAAGATGAAGAGGGTCAAGATGAGAATCATGGCGAACAAAAACCAGGAAAGGGAAGAGGCGTATCCCATTTTCATATTCTGAAAGGCTTCATCATAGATTTTCAAACCAAATAAGTACGTCGATTTCACCGGTCCGCCGTTGGTGACGACAAACGCAGCTGTAAACTCCTGTAGAGCATTGATAGTCTGCATGACCAGATTAAAGAAAATGATTGGTGTAAGCAGCGGGATGGTAATTGTTCTGAGCATTCGCAGACGGCCGGCACCATCAACCATGGCAGCTTCGTACAGCTCAGATGGAATTTGCTTGAGCCCTGCAAGGAAAAGCACCATGGATGAGCCGAATTGCCACACCACGAGCATACTGATTGTCCCTAAAGCCACATGCGGGCTTCCCAACCAGTTAACCGGCGGAATATGCAAAAAGGACAAGGCTTGATTCACAACACCTTCCTTCATAAACAGGAATCTCCATAGAATGGAGATCGCGACGCTACCGCCCAGGATGGAAGGCAGATAGTAGACCGTGCGGTACCAATTGACCGCTTTTCCTTTGATATTCAGAATCAAAGCAATGAGCAGGGCAAAAGCCAGCTTCGCAGGTACCGCAATCAGCGCATATATGATCGTGACCTTAATGGAGGGGAAGAAATCTTTATCGACCGTCAACATTTTCACGTAATTATCCAATCCAATGAACTTGCCCGGCTTTACAAGCGTGGAATCTGTGAATGAGTAATAAAATGATAAGAGCAGCGGATAAAGCTGAAACCAGAAAAATCCGATAACCCAAGGCGATACGAATAACAGGCCCCAGAGGACGTTGCGCATGCGCATGCTTTTCAAGTCAGTTGTTCCTTTCCATATACGGGCTTAGTGTTAAGAAGGGTGCTGTCCGAGTGGACAGCACGCCATCGAGCTTCCCTTATTTTGCTTTCATCTCTTGAAGTTTGGAGGTAAAGCCACTGTAAATTTCGTCAGCTGCTTGTTCCGGTGTGAGCTTATTGTAGATCAACTTCTGGATCGAATCTTTTACGACTTGCGCAAGCTCTGCATTGGTGCTAATTACGTTTGGTGAAATCGTCTTCTTGGCAGAAGCGAGTTCCAAGCCTTTGGAAATGCTAGCGTCCAGTTTACCTGATTCCTCCAGCGCTTTGCGTGCCACTGTAGAAGCAGGAATTCCGCGCTGTGTGGTCAGAAGCAGAGCAGCTTCTTTGTCATTGGTCAAGTAATTAATAAATTTGGCTGCTTCCTCTTTGTTAGCTGAGTCCTGCGAGATGGCAAAACCTGTGCCTGCAACTGTAGGGTTGCCCGATTGAACGGCACCTGCATTCTCTGGGAATGCACTTACACCGATTTTCGCAGTAGGAACAGCTTGCTTATACTTATCGATGGCTTGAACGTAGTCAAGCAGCAGACCGATTTCGCCTTTTACCCATTTCGGATTTTGCTCCATCTTACCGACAAACGCGGTGCTGTCACCGAATGGTTCAATCGCTCCGCTTTGATATAAATTGGACAAGTAGGTAAGACCATCTTTCAACTGAGCCTTATCGAAGCCAGGGGTGAAGTCATCATTCACCCAACCCTTGCCTGTTTTTTGCATGATATACGGTTGCAAGATTAGCTTGTTGACCACGTCGATATCAGCAGTTAACAGATAGGCGTTTTTATCTTGTTCATGAACCTTTTTACCTTCATCGACCAATTTATCCCAGGTCCACGCGGTGTCGGCAGGAATTCCATGCTTCTGCATAAAATCTTCGTTTATAACGGTGGTCGCTGCGAACATGCCAGACGGAATCATAATTTGCTTGCCCTTGTAGGCACCGTAATCCTTGAGAGCGGCATCCGGAATTTGTTTCATATCAATCAGGTTGCTTAGGGGGTTCAGGTCCAACATGAAGTCGCTCATCTCCACGGACCATTCATAAGTAAATTGGAATATGTCCGGGGCCGTTTTGCCGGCGAATTGAGTTGCGAGCTTTTTGTTAAAACCGTCAAAGCCCATATATTCCGCTTCGATTTTTACATTTGGGTGCTGCTTCGTATAAGCGTCGATGGCAGCAAGCGTTGCTTTATGTCTGGCGTCGTTGCCCCACCATGCAAAGCGCAGCGTAACGGGTTTATTATCACTTGCTGCCGTACCTGTCCCGGTTCCTGCGGAATTGTTGGAAGCCGTAGAGGCTTGGTTGGAGCCAAAGCTGCATGCGGATAAAATGCAAAGGATGCTAAGCATTAGGACAAACATTTTGGATAGTTGATAAAGGTTTCGATAAAACAAAGTACTTCCCCCTGTCTTAAAATAAATTTCGGGCCCAACTTCAAGTTAACATGAATCCGTTTTCACAGAAAGGGGTTTCATTTTTGAATATGTTTGAATGATTGCCCGTTTGTTTTGGATTAGGTATCATATCTTTAGATTGTTCGCTTATATTGTGCCAATTTCTATGCGCATTCCTTTTACTATTCATGAAAGGATATAATCAATAAGGGGGGATCGATCATGTACAAATTAGCATTTGTTGACGATGAAACGACGACTCGGGACACGCTTTGCAGCTGTTTTCCATGGGAGAAGGCAGGATTTGAGATTGTGGCACAGTTTGGAAATGGCATGGAAGCGCTTAAATATATGCTCCAGCATGATCTGGACGCCATACTTTGCGACATTAAGATGCCTGTCATGAACGGGATCGAATTATCAAGGGAAATTCATGAACGTAAATTGCCTATACAGGTCATCCTGCTGAGCGGATTGAGGGATTTTGAGTTGGCACGGCAGGCTATCAGCTACGGAGTGAGGCATTACATGATGAAGCCGGCTAAATTCCAGAATTTGCATGATGTTCTCATGCACCTTAAGCAGGAATTAGATGAAAAAAAGGGAAGCGTAGGGGGATCAGACTCCAACGAGTCGATCCAGGTAGAAGCGAACGCAACGTTCTCGGATCATCCTGTGATTCAACGCATTCATCACTATGTCGAAGCCGAATACCGCAATGTAACGCTGGAGGATGTCGCGCGGATTGTGCATATGAATCCCAGCTATGTGAGCTCATATTTTCGTAAGCTTACCGGTCATAAATTTTCGGATTATGTGCTCGCAGTGCGAATGAAAAAAGCGGCCGAGCTTTTGCGGGAGCATCGTTGGAAAGCGCTTGAGGTCAGTGAAATGGTGGGATATGCAAATGCGAAAAATTTTATACGCGCTTTTAAGCAGTATTACGGGAAAACGCCCGGGCAGTTCAAACACGAGCATTAAATATGTCAAACAGAGTGATGCGGCGTTGGCGCGAAAATTTTTCTCCGAAAATTTGCGAAGAGTTATCGTGCTGTCACTCATCCCTCTAACCATATTAGGTTCCCTGTCCATCTTCATTACAGTTCGGTACATCCGGGGCTCTATTGAGCAGAATAGCGAAAATCGGCTAAATCAGATCAATCAGCTCACAGAGGTCATTCCGGCAGAGCTTGATTCCTTAAGCCTCTCCTTCGATAAGGACCCGAAGATTAAAATCCGGCTGATGAACATCTTGAATGCGACCTCCTTTTCCTTTGAGGATGTGGAAGCGTTGTTCTATTTACGCAATGTCATTGATGTTCCGGCAAATTCCAAGTCCTATATTCATTCCATTTATATTTATTATGAAAATTCGCAAGGACGATTTCTTAGCTCGCGTGACGGTATTGCGCAGGTGGATTCGACACTGGATACAAGCTGGTACTCTTTTTATCAATCGGAAGCATTCAGGGGGGATGATGGTTTGATAACTCAGCCTCGCGAGCTAGTAGCCAGTTCTGATCCTAACGGCACCACACAGGTGCTTACAGTGTATCAGCCGTTCGGCGATCTGGATGTGAAGGGGCATCCCCGTGGTCTCATTGTCATGAATATCCTGCCTTCCTACTTCGCCAAATCGCTGAATTTATTTAACGATTGGCAGGGCAGTTATTCGTATATCGCAGATCCAAAAGGAGATCCGATAATCACCTCTGAGAGCTTCGGAGGCAGCATCCCGCTTCCGGCGTCTGAGCAGTTATCAAACGGCCAATCACTTCGCTCTTCTCTTGACGGCGCTTTGGTCACGATGAAACAATCTCGGCGCTTGGCTTGGATTGCCGTATCCGTTATTCCAACGAAAGCGCTGTACAGTCTTCCTCGGATGATCGTTTATATCACCCTGGCTCTATCCGTGTTCTCCTTGCTGCTGAGCATGTTATATGCTTTATGGATCACAAGGAAAAATTACCGTCAGGTCTCGCAAATCGTACATGTGCTGGAGCATGCCGACCGTCATGAGGATGCCATTCCTGCCATGCCGGAAAGGATTCAGGACGTGTACGAGCTGATCGTTAAGAACATTCTCGATACGTTTCTAAAGCAAAAGTATTTGCGTATCCAGCTTTCCGAACGGCAGGCGAAGATGGAGTTACTGGAGCTTAAAGCGCTTCAGTCCCAGATGAATCCTCATTTTATGTCCAACACGCTGCATTCGATTTATTGGAAGACCTTCCAGCTGACTCGTTCACCGAATGATGCCTGTGTCATGATCGGACAGTTGAGTGATTTATTGGAATACGCTCTGCGTGGGACGGATGATGCGGTAACGCTGCAGGATGAGCTTGCCAATGTACGAGGCTATATACAACTGCAAAAAACGCGGTTTTCAGATCGCTTGAAGGTGATTTGGGATGCGAAGGTAGAGTTGGAGAACTGCCGTGTCGTGAAAATCAGCATGCAGCCGCTAATCGAGAACAGTATTCATATCGGTCTCGCTGCTCATGATCAGCTGACCGTTAAAGTCAAGTGCCGTATGAATGGTTCAAGCCTGCATGTTACCATTATTGATAACGGACCGGGCATATCGCGCGATCGGCTTGAGCAAATCCGCGCATCATTCGACTCCGATACGATGCAAGGCAAACATCTTGGACTTTTTAATACAAGCAAAAGGCTTGTGCTTCATTACGGCGTAGGGAAATGGATGCGTATTCTCAGCAAGGAGGGGAAGGGTACGGCTATTACGTTGATTTTTCCGCAATAGTGAATGGCAGGAGGGACGAATAGTCTCTGTATTCGCATTGACAATTGAACGGGCAATTCGTATGATCCAAATAGGATTGTAAAAAAATGCAAATGGGGTCGAATGCTGATGGCAACAGCTGATTGGGCGAACAAAATTACCGAAATCACATTATTTGTGGAGGATTTGTATCGGTCGAAGGCATTCTACCAAGAGACATTCAAACTTGCAATCCTCTATGAGGATGAAAGCTGTGCGGTTTTCGATTATGGCAACACAAGTATCAATCTGTTAAAACAATCAAATGCCGGAGAGTTGATAAAACCGGCTCAGGTTGGTCGCAGCGGAGATGGCGCGCGTTTTCAGTTCACGATTCAAGTGCCGGACGTTGACCGGGTATGCGATGAACTGAAAGTGCATGGTGTTCAGTTATTGAACGGACCGATAACGCGCCCTTGGGGGCGGAGGACGGCTTGTTTTGCTGATCCAGATGGTCATCTGTGGGAGATTGCCCAGGTGCTGTAATGAATGGGGAGAAGAAAATCAGCGCGAAAAAGCTTGAGAAATCAAGCTTTTATTTTTTTGTGTAGAGATAGGGTTTAATCCATAATTTCGAGAAATCGACCCAACCGAAGGATTCCATCGAGGCACCTTTGAGCGCTGAATGAAACTTGGATACCTTATTCAGGTGATAACCAAACATGATCCAGTTTTCGTCCCTCATTCTCTGCTCGATCTTATCAATGATCTCACCCCGCGCTTTCGGAGCAGTAAGTTGCTTGAATCTCCGGAAATACTTACCCAACCATGCGTGTTGCTCGCGATTAAAAAAACGGTGCAAAAAGCTCGATTCATCCTGAAATAATCGAAGGTATCCCCACTCCGTATCGTCCTCGAGCATTTCGCAGATGAGCAGCAGATCCGCCTGTTGGTCAGCATCCGTCGAATAGTAGTCAGTAACGGAGATCGAATGAAGCTCGATATGCAATCCGATAGAATGGCAGCGCAGCTGCAGCCACTTGGCGTCCTTCAAAAATTCTTTTTTGTCCCAGTAATAAAGTGTTAACGTTTCCCCCGAGTATCCGCTTTCCCGAAGATAAGCCTGAGCTTCTTTAAGGGTCAGGTCGCCATCGTTGACATACTTGCTCTTATCAGGCAAAAAGCTGCTGGCCGGAGCCATGCGATTCCCCTTCAAGTCCCCAATAATCGCTGTGCGATCGTACATAATCCTCATCGCCAGGCGGAAGGAAGGATGATGATGAACGCCTTTTTTTCTAAAATTGAAAGCCACATACTGGCAGCCGTCCAACGATTCTATTTCCGTTGAAGGGCTTTCCTCTTCTTGTATTGCATCGTTCCAATTAGGGAGCTGGTACTGACCGTTCTGGATGTCATCCGGAATGAACCACAATTCAACCCGATCCAATAGCGCTCTCTCCCGGTAAAAGTCTTCGAAAGCCTCCAAAACCAACACCTGGTCTGTGAACTCGGCCATGCGAAACGGTCCCGTTCCAATCATCTTTTTTTCCGAAAATGGCGTGTCATGGGGAAGGATGGACATATAGAAAGAGCCGAAAAAGTGCAGGAATAACCGATTAGGCTGTTTCAGATAAAAGGTGATGATATGGTCAGACACGATGTCGGCATGCTCAATCTCTTCATACTGCCAACGTGAAGGAGAATGGACAGTCTTTAGCCGCTGCAATGTAAATAGCACATCCTTTGCCGTAAACGGCCTTCCGTGGTGAAAGCGGACTCCTTTTCTCAGATAAAAAGTCCAGCTGCTCCCGTCCTCATTACTTTCCCAGTTGTGGGCAAGAGCTGGAAGGTAGGTCTTAGTATTGGGATCGAAAGATACCAACGTATCGCAAAATTGCTGTAGAAAAAAAGCCTCGGTCGAAGTCGACACGAAAGCAGGATCAAGAGATATGGGCCTCCGGTCCATGGTTACCCGCAGAACATCCACGATGGCGGATTGTGTCTGTTCCACCTGAAAACCGAACCGGGCGCTGAGCTGATCTCGAAGCTTATTGCATAGGGGAAGGGGTAAGTTTTTATGATAGAGCAGATCCATAACTTCTTTGATCTTGTCTTTTGCCAGTTGGTCATGAAAGTATTCTTCCGCCACATCCCCTAGATCCCTCAGGAGAGTCATTTGGGACGAGTTACCTCGGCCAATCCCGGCCTGCCATTTGATAAATCCCTCTTCCAAGAGCTTATGCAAAATTAGCTTGACGTTACGGGGGGTACAGTTTAGAACTTTCGTTAACTCCCTCGTTGTAATAGAAACGGTTTCTCCTTTGTCCAAATGAGGTGGGAGCGACAGCAGAATATTTAGATAGTGCTGGGTGGATTTCATCGCTCTATCTGGCCTCCTTTTCATAAAAGGTGAAGTTTTGGTTTTGATATTACTCTTTTTCTTCTACTTTTACAAGATAAAATAGAACTATACCAAGGGGGGAATGAACATGGAATACAGGAAATTAGGAAACAGTGGGCTACTCGTATCTGAGTTGTGTCTTGGAACGATGTTGTTTGGGAGTTCGACTGATGAAGCAGAGTCGATGCGGATGGTGCAACAGTTCTTGGATGCTGGCGGGAATTTCATTGATACGGCGGATATTTACACAGAAGGGGTATCCGAGGAGATTGTCGGCAAAGCCATTGGAGCGCGCAGATCTGAGGTCATTGTGGCTACAAAGACAGGGATAAGCGTCGGTCCTCATCCGAATGATAGGGGAGGTTCTCGCAAACATATTATGGACAGTGTCAACGCGAGCCTTCGCCGATTGAAGACCGACTATATCGATTTGTACTATCTGCATATATGGGATCATTTGACGCCAATCGAGGAAACTTTGAAAGCGATGGAAGACCTCGTCTCATCCGGAAAAGTTAGATATATCGGAGTCTGCAATTTTCTCGCCTGGCAATTAATGAAATCCTTAGCTTATAGCGACGCTAAGGACTATGCCCGTATTGTCGCGATTCAACAGCAATATAGCTTGGTCAGCCGCGATATGGATCGCGAGCATATGTCGTTATGCCAGGAGGAGACGATTGGCATTATCCCTTGGGGACCGCTTGGGGGAGGTTTATTATCGGGCAAGTACAACTCAATGGAAAAGCCAGATTTCGGCCGGTTCTCCTTGGGATTAAAGGGAGAGTTTGATTATGACAACAAGTTCACATCGAAAAACTTCGAGATTGTCAATGCGGTTAAAGAAATCTCAGAGCAAACCGGGAAGAAGCATTCTCAAGTTGCACTGAACTGGCTTCTGGGTAAAAAGGGAATCACAGCACCAATCATTGGTGCCAGCAGCTACACTCAGTTCGAAGATAACATGGGAGCGGTCGGCTGGTCGCTTACTGCAGATCAGTGGAAGTATTTGGATAACGTCAGCAGCCTGCCAAGTGAGTATCCACTTCGAATGCAGGAGAGGTTTAGGCGTAATTTGTATGCGAATCGTGAATATTGCCAGATCGAGAAGCTCGCCAATTTGGATCAAATTCCGAAGTCGTTCGGTTACAAAGCAAATTGTTTCCCGATCAAGGTGGAAAAAGAAAGTGCCGGTTGCTCAAGACCTGTGGCGATCATCGAGGAATAGGTATATTTTTCTAGGTTTACAATAAGTGAAAAAGTATTATACCAACTAAACAAGGGCAGCCATTTAAAAAATGGTTGCCTTTGTTATTGAATGATCCGAAATGTAACTCTACCCCTCTCGGACCAGAAGCTGCCTGTCGAGTGACAACAATATAATCCGATTAATTTCCGCCAAAATGAGGGCATTCAGCTAACGGACAGTAAAGTTTCGAACACCCATTTAAAATCTTCCAGTTCAGTGATACTATTTGGATAAACTTCAACAAAATATCAACTAACGCAGATGAATGAACAGGAAACCGGCCAAGACGGACCGGGTTTTTAACTTCCAAACGGGGGCTGATGAGAAATGGCACGGTTTCATGTAATGATCGTTGATGACGAGGTACTTGCCATTCAACATCTTAAGCAGTTGGTCGATTGGGAGGAGCATGGCTTCACCCTGGCAGGAGAATCGGCACGTCCTAAGCAAGCATTGTCGATGATAGAACAACTCAAGCCGGATCTTATTTTTGTCGATATCCGCATGCCACAAATGGATGGTCTGACATTCTGCAAGGAAGCCTTGGCGCTAAATCCGACAGTGAAGCTCATTTTATTATCATCCTATAAGGAATTTGAATATGCCAAAGAGGCGATTCGACTGGGAGTTTTCAACTATTTGGTGAAGCACGAGCTGGACCATGTAAGCTTGACCAAAGAGCTGGAAGCCGTGCGAAAGGCGATTCAGGATGATCACAATAAACAAGTCATCATGATCAAGCAGGCATTAAGAGAGTTGACAGCAGGGAATGTGTCTTCGTTTGAGCTTCTATCGTTAGTTCCGAGCCATAAATTGGATGCAGGTCAAGTCTTCATGTACATTCTGATTGAGAAAGATACTCCCTTTCCAGTAATACCTGGATATCTGACTGACAGCAAATCCCTAGTCGAATTGGAAGAAGATCTGCTTCGTGAGCGGGAGGATGTTTTAGGGATTGCTTACAAAGAAAGCAGCCGATTGGGGTTTGTGGTCATTCTTGAGTCGGGTAGAAGCATGAAAGCTGCGGCAGAGCTGCAGTTCTTCACTGCCCGTGCTATTCAAAACGCATTTTTGCGACTGCACCCCTTTGAAACCGTTTCCATAGTATATTCGGGCTTATTTCGCAAACTGGAAGATTTGCCGGATATCCACCGGCAAGCGCAGGAAGCTCAATCCGTCCGATTTATGATAGGAAGCGGTTTAATTTCATCTATCGAGGATCAACTAAAGCGGGTGAATTCAAATCGGCGGCCAAACTTGCCAGACATCAACGCGGGCGAATGGGAGCAGCTTTATTCCCTCCATGGATTGGACCCGCTGCTCGAAGCGCTGGATAAGACATTCCAGGACATTCAAGAGGCCTATTCGACTGAGCGACTATCTGAGCTGTGTTCGGTGTTAATAGGCTGGATTGACAGGCATCGTGCTGAGCGTAAGCTACCGGTACTTAAGCAGCTTTGTCAGCAAGGAGAGATCTGGACAGAGCAATGGCGCACTTTACACGGAATCCAGCTATGGTTAAAGGAGATGGTAAAGATGACGTTTCAACTTGAGCAACAGCCCTTTTCGCGGAAAGTACGTGAGGCCCTTGAGTTCATGAATTGTCACTTTAGCAAAGAAATAAGCACAGAAGAGATTGCCATGCAGATCGGCTTAAGCGGTGAGCATTTCCGGCATATATTTAAAGAGGAGACGGGACATACAGTGCTGGATGCGATAACGAACATTCGGATGAACAATGCCAAGAAGCTGCTGCGAAGCGGACATTACAAGCTCTATGAGGTTGCAGAACTAGTCGGGTATCGAAGTAGCTATTATTTTACAAAAACGTTCCGCAAGCAGACCGGCTTCCATCCCCATGCCTTCGTTGAACAATCGAAAGAAGGAAGATTCAGATGAAGATAAGAACCAAAATCATCGTAAGCACTGCGGCCATTGTCACCATTTCTTTACTCGTTAGCAGCTTTATTACTTACACCTACGTAGCCCGCATCATACGAGAACAATCTGTCAGGGATAATCAAACCAAGCTCGCTCAAATCTCTTCTTCCATAACCAGAGTACAGGAGCGATTGGCTAAAACCGCTGAGATCATTATTGTCGACCCAGGGATCAATGGAAAGATGGTTCCCAATGAGAGCTTAACGAACGAACAGCAATATTTCCGCAAATATGATGTGCAGCAGATGCTGCAGCGCTTCCGTGCGCTCAATTCTTCCCTTCTTAACATTATGATTGTCCGGCCGGATGGCGAGATATTCTCCAATAACATCGGCTATGAAAGCTATTTTCGGGAATATTTGACGGAGGATTGGATCAGACCCTTCTTTCAGCATGCCGAACCGGCTGTCTATTCAGTGCCTCACAAGCTTCAATACTCTAACGGGACTTACTCGGTCATCAGTTATGTAAGTCCATATCTGAATATGCAAGATACGGGAGAAACTAAGCCTTACTTCTTAATTCTAGAAAGCAGGCTGGATGAATTTGAACGCATATTTGAAAATAGCAGCAAAGATTTCGCCTGGTTGAGGCTGTTGAACGGTCAGGATCAGACTATTTATGATAGTCGAGCGATGGGAAGTGCAATGAAAGAGGTACCGTCGACTGCGCGAATGATTCCCATGGAAGACGTATCCATGTTGGCTGGATGGCGGCAAGAAGCGTACATCTCTGAGGAACAGCTGTATGAGAAAATTCGGCCTATTCTGTTGTTTTATCTGCTGATCGGCATGGCGAGTCTGGCTTTCATTCTGCTTGTAATGTTACCCAGTATGATCCGTATTACCAAGCCGATTATTGTAATGACTAGAGCGATGCGGCGATTGTCGGCGGGCGAGTTGAACACGGCCGTAACCATTCGCAGTGGCGACGAGATGGAGCTTCTAGGGAATGGTTTTAACCGGATGGCGAAGGATTTGCAGATCTGGATGGAATCCGCCATGCGAGAACAGGAGCTGAAGAGGAGTATCCAAATCAACCTGCTGCTTTCGGAAATCAACCCGCACTTTCTGTATAACACCCTGAATACCGTTATCTATTTATCGCAATCGGAGAAAAACAAGGATGTCATCACCATAACGAAAGCGCTTATTGATATTCTTCAGGATACGATCAAGACAGGGGAAGATGCCTATTTTACGACGGTTCGTGCAGAGGCGGATATCATAACTAAATATGCGGCGATTCAGCAATATCGCTACCCAAATCGGTTTCGGCTGCAGTGGTCGTTCGGAGAGGGAACGATGGAATGCATCATCCCAAGAATGATCATACAGCCCATCGTTGAGAATGCTCTATTCCACGGCGTGTTTGCAAATGAGGATATTGGCATCATTCAAATCGAAATATCTCTAGTCGGTGAAGAACTTCAAATCGTGATTCAAGACAATGGATGCGGCATGAGTGGAGAGAAGATGAGTACGCTGTTCACAAAAAGCAGGAGCTCAGATTTGTCTAATCAGACGAAAGGCATCGGTCTTGCCAATATTATGGAACGAATCGAGTTTCACTATGGTTCCCCTTATGGTGTGGAACTGGCAAGTACACAGGGTCAAGGAACAACGGTTGTACTTCGATTACCTGTTCAAATGTAAGGAAAGAGCGATGAAACGAGTGAAACCGGATCGGTCCATAAATAGCCGGATTGTTGCATAGGAAAGCCCCTATAAAGACGATATTCTTATTGGTGTAAACGATTACAAAAAAATGATTGGAGGGGTTGTCATGAAACAGTTGAATAAAACGTGGATCGTCCTTACGGCTGTAGCGTCAATCACAATGGTTGTTTTGTCGGGATGCAGCAGCTCGGACACACCAACAACGAACACTACGCCTGCAACAGGAAACAGCGCATCAACTGCAGCCAAGTTTGGTGGAGTTTCCACTGATTTGAAGGGCACAATCAAGGTGTGGGACTGGGATGAGGCATTCCTGAAGCGAATGGTGCCAGAGTTTAATAAAGTGTTCCCGAACGTGAAAGTGGAATATACCGTTGTCAACAATGGCGATTTCATGCAGAAGTTGCAGAGCGGTATCGCTTCCGGCTCGGATGTGCCGGATGTCATTCTTGGAGAGATGAACTATCGCGGTCAGCTGTTCGATCTGGGAATCCTCGATAATCTGGAAAAAGCACCATATAACTTTGCAAAGAGCGAATTACTGGACTACCTGCCTGCGATTCTCTCCAATGCCAAGGGCGAGCTGGTCGGTGTCGATCAATCGATTACACCGGCAGGATTAGCGTTTCGTAGGGATTTAGCGCTGAAATATTTGGGTACGGAGGACCCAACTGCTGTAGCTGCCTTATTACCCGATTGGAAAGCATTTATCGAGAAAGGGAAAGAAGTAAAGGAGAAAAGCGGTGGCACGGTTACGATGTTCGCAAGCTTTGATGATGCGTACCGAGTCATTCGCGAACAAGCCTCCAAGCCATATGTGACAGGCACGAATATCAACATAACAGAACGCTTTAAGCAGCCAATTGAGACAGTATTCAGTATGCGAGATGCAGGTATTCTTGGTAAATATGAATCCTATACGCCTGGTTGGAATGCGTCCTTTGCCAAGGGAGATAATATCTTTTATCCGATGGCTCCTTGGGGTGCAAAGTGGAACATTTCGGCTAACGACAAGGACGGCATTGGACGATGGGGACTAATTGCGGCGCCAGGCGGAAGCTATACCTATGGCGGGACCTCTATCGGAGTCTTTAAGGACAGCAAGAACAAGGAAGCAGCGTGGGCATACATTTATTTCTGCTATTTGTCCGATGAAGGGCTTGCCATCAGCTATAAGGAGTTCGGCAATATGCCGGGAATCAAATCATTCTTCGAGAAACATAAGGATTGGCTGGATGCGGGAATCGAATTTGATAAATACTTCAAAAATCAGAACCTTAGCAAGACGTTCTTCGAGAAAATCGTTCCAACCGTGAAAGCAGATCCGCAAACGAAATACAATGCGATTGTTCAAACCGCTTATAGCTCACTTTATCCTCTTTGGATGAAAGACAATAGCATCAGTGCGGCGGCTGCTCTCGAAAAGTTGAAGGGAGAGGTCAAAAACCTGGCGCCTGAGGTTTCAATCAAGTAATCCGTGATCCAGCTTTGGAAGCAATCGCTGTAGCTCGCATCATTAATTGCAGCGGTTGCTTCCTTGCCTAGAGGAGGAATGAAGCATGGAGATTTTGAATGCTGCTGCTGTCACACAAGCAACCAAAAGTAAAATAAAATCTGGCGTGCGTGTATGGCCATATTTGTTTTCGCTTCCGTTTGTCATGTGCTATCTGATTTTTCATTTCTATCCAATCTTATATTCCTTTTATTTAAGTCTGCACGATTGGAATGGGATTGGCGACAAAACGTTTGTCGGCTTGAGAAACTATGTCACACTGCTGACCAAAGATCCGTTGTTTTTTAAGTCGCTGTTCAATACTATTGTCATTATGCTCATGTCTACACCGTTCATGATCCTGTTAGGAATGGTCGTCGCACATCTGATCTTTCATTTGACACGCGGTAGAATGTTTTTTCAAACGGTTAACTTTCTTCCGTACATTACCACCCCTGTCGCAATTGGATTCATCTTTTCGTTCATGTTTGACTGGCAGACAGGGATTATAAATATGCTGCTCATCAAGCTTGGTTGGCTGAAGGAAGGAGTTTACTGGCTGCAGGACCCCTGGATGTCTCGAGTGATTATTGCAATCATGATCATCTGGCGCAATTTGGGCTATTTCATGGCCATTTATTTGGCGGGGATGACGGCAATTCCACAGGATATATACGAAGCGGCTCGTGTAGACGGATCCTCCTCCTTTCATACGTTTACAAGGATTACTTTGCCCCTCCTGCGTAATATCACGGTGTTTCTCATCGTGACCTCGGTGATCGGCGGTCTTCAACTATTTGACGAACCTAAGTTACTGTACGGCGGGTGGTCTGCGTCTCAGGTAGGCGGACCTGATAATGCTGCATTAACGGTGATCTGGAAATTTGTGAATGATTCCTTCGTTACTGGTACTCGGTTTGGGTATGGTTCAGCGATAGCGTACACGTTGTTTGTCGTCATCGCTATCTTTTCTGTGCTCAGCTACAGACTTACCGCCGGGAAGGAGGAGAAGGCATGAAGGCTTTCAAATGGCTGTTTATCGGTTTGTTAACTGTCGTCTCGTTGTTTCCCTTTTATGTGATGGTTATGATGTCCACTTATTACTCAGAGGATATTTTCAAGCAGCTTCCGCTTCTACCTTCGAGTTATGTATTTAACAATCTGGAGACCGTCTTCAAGACGAATTTCCTAAAGGTATATGCCAACAGTCTCATCGTTTCGCTCGCTTCGGTGCTGCTCGGCGTATTTACCAGTACCCTGATCGGCTATGCTATCGCCAAATTCCACTTCAAGCTGCGCCGTATATTGACCTATTTCATTATCATTACCATGATGGTGCCTGCTCAGGTAGGGCTGATTGGCTACATTATTGAAATGAGACATATGGGTTTTGGTAATACGCTAATGCCTGTCATTCTGACCTGGAGTGCCTGGTCCTTCGGGGCATTCTTCATGATACAGTTCATCCGGGATACGGTTCCAAGTGAGATTATCGAGTGCGCGAGAATTGATGGGGCATCAGAGCCTGGCATCTTATTTCGAATTGTGCTTCAGTTGATTAAGCCGGGCATTTCCACCTTATCAACACTCGTGTTTCTCTGGTCATGGAACAATTACCTGCTTCCGCTAGTCACCATCAATAATTCAAAATGGTTTACGCTGCCAGTTTTCATCTCGACGCTTGGCATCGTGCATCGGACGGACTATGGTGCCAGGATGGCCGCACTTTGCATTGCGACGCTTCCGGTATTACTGATCTTCCTTCTTGGAAGCCGTACTTTTATTAAAGGGTTGACCGCTGGGGCGGTTAAGGGATAGGGGAGTAGTAGGGAGGAAAATTAGCTGGACGGGCATGCCTGCTTGAGCTATTCAAGCAGGCGAAGGGATATCACATATTATCTTCACTTTCTGGGAGTATCAGCAAAGTCGAAGCTTCTTGGCAGAGGCGGAGCTGTTCCAAGAGCTATTACGGGACGATACTCCTCCGTTTAATACGTGGACACTGCTCCCAGGTGAAGAATTGCGAATTGAAGAAACTCGGCTAGCATGAAAGCTTTTATAGCTGCACGGTTGTGCGGATCCGGTAAAATAGGAGTTATACCGATATGATAGCTACGCGATGATAATCTCGCCTTACGGCAGAGATCCGACTTTAAACTATCAGAGTTTGTTCATTGAAAAAGCCATGGTAAAATGATGGATATATCTTAAGTAGGGGAAGAGGACTATTTTGAAGAAAATCGATACTGTCATTTTTGACCTTGACCAAACTTTGCTTGATAAAAATCAGTCACTTTTAAGCTTTGCAAATTACCAATATGAAAAGTTTTCTTTAGGTAGATTTATTCCAGATAAACAACAGTTTATAGAAAAATTCTCGAAATTAAACAATATCGTAATGCCGAAAGAGGAAGTTTATGAGAAGCTGTTAGATATCTTCAATATAGAGAAGAACCTTTACACTGAGTTACTTGATGATTTGAATAACAATTTTCATTTGCACAGTGTTGGATTTCCTGGATTACATGAGATGCTTAATTCATTAAAGTGTGAAGGGTATAAATTAGGCATAATCACTAATGGTAGGGATTTCTATCAACGGAATAAAATTTCCGCTTTAGGAATATCTGATTATTTCAGTGAAATCGTTACTTCAGGTGCAATTAGTATAAAAAAACCGGACCACACAATATTTCAAATCGCTTTAAAGAATTTAGAATCTTTGAGTGAACGTTCAGTATTCATTGGAGATAGTCTCAAGTCTGATGTCATACCTGCTAAAGAACTTGGGATGTATGCGATTCTTAAAAGCAAAGATGTTTCTTATAAAGAACCTGACGCAATTTGCGACAGCCTAATGGAAATACCGAAAATAATAAATCGTTTATCTGGTAAGTAATGTTAAGCGGCAAACGTTAGTTCAATTCGATAACCACTGCAACCGGCTAGGTTGATCGGTTGCTCTTTCGTTGAATTACTAAGAAGCTAACGGAAAACTTTAGCTTAAATTCTTCATATATAGAGGAGACAAGGATGAACGATTCAAGGCATCATATATGGATAGAAGCTGAACTATGGCCTTTAGGTTCATGGGATTGTAACGATGTAAATACCGATGTTATTGTTGTATTTCCGGATCGCTCAAAATGGATCGCAAGTTTTTTCACTTACAAAAATATCGAGACGTTGAGGCAAAAGAATATACAATCCGGTGAATGTATGAATGGTTCGTTTTTCTGGACTAGTGACATGGTTCTAATTGATCTATTAAGCAGGGAAAGAATCGAAGAACTTGTCGACCATTTGATGAGACAAGATAAATTTCAAACGGTATTCAATCGTTACCCTGACGTAGAGGCTGAAGATGATACAAACTACCCTGATGGATTTTTTATAACTACACAATCTTGAGCTAACCGAGAACGATACCTTAATCACTTGATAAATACAGAACAAAGAAACCCAACGTCTTGACACAGACGCTGGAGTTCTTTGCTATTTGAAATAGTTTACTTGTTATAAACAATAGGCGGTCTTACGACGCTTACTTCATTTCATCCGCTTTATGGTGTATGGCGATCGGTCTGAAAAAGAAGCGCCTCTTCATTATGTAATAGATGATGTATTGATGGTTATAACGATCATCTCCAATGATTACATAATCTCTATGAGGTAACAGCCTTATGTCTATTTAAAATGAATTAGATACTGTAAATTGATCCAAAGCAAGTCGATTGGATGGATATCCAGGCTTAGTGGCAAGTCCAATGGTTATTAACATCACTGGTGCATAACGTGCTGGAACATTGAATGCTTCAACAAATTGTGTTTTATCGAAGCTACCCATTGGGCATGTGTCATAGCCCATCGCTTTTACCTTGATCATCAGCTGCATATAATTCATTTTTATATAAACAGCAGTCCAAATTACTTATTCTGGAAAAATGATACATCTTTCATTAAAAAACACTCTATTTTGCTTACTAGAGGTCCGTCAAATTCAGTAATACGTTTTATTTCAATCCATTCAAGATCGTTGTGGAAACGATCATAGTTGAAGTTGCGTTTTTCCAAATTGGCATGCTCGACAATGAAATAAAGACGATTGCTCGCCTCATCAATATCTACCCAAAATTGCGTCACTTTCATACCATGCTTCATAAAGAACTCAATACCATAATCTCTGAACCTATCTTGAATTGCCTGCATCTTGCTAGGATTCACATGGCACACTCGCAGCTCGTAAAACATTGCTTCACCTCCTCCGTTTTTTCGTGATGACATAATATTTTGGCTTGTGCCTCCTCATTATGCAATAGAACACTCAGCTATAGTTATAACGATATTCTCAATTGTTTGCCTGTTCTTATCAAATTTATTGCGAATTATATTTGGGTATGGCCGTTCTTGTGAGTCCTTAAAGGAGGACATAGATAAACAATTATTTTTCTCAGTGATATTCGACTATTATTGATCGTAGTTTTTTACGGTGTCTCCTGAAACTGGGTTATTTTTGGAAGAATTATTTATAAGGAGAGATCTAGATGTCGGACATACACGCAATTGTATTTGACTTGGACGGAACATTGCTAGGAAGTGACAAATCCATATCACCTAGAAATTATCAGACTGTTAAAAGATGTTATGATTCTGGAATTCATATTATTGTTGCTACAGCGCGACCACCTAGAGCGGCAAATCAATACGTAAAGAATTTTCCTTTTGTAGACCACATGGTTTATTACAATGGTGCTCTTATAACATGCAAGTCTAAGCAAACTCAGCGGCACATTAGTGTCCCAATGGAGATTAGTCAACAAATTAGCAGTTTCATCGAGTTACATGCAGCATCTCAATCGATAATTTCATACGAGGTTAATGACTCATGGTATACGTGTACACCAATTCCCGATTCGAAACTTGGCCATTTCGGTATCCGTTCAAATGATCCTAAACCTTCTGTTGTTGATAAGGATTTCATTAGTTCAATATCCCCAACCAAAATATTGGTTCATGGTTACAGCAGATGGAGGGATGTTATCGATCAGTTCGGTGACCATGTGAACGTAATCGCAACCGATGGAGAAGCATTGGTTCAAATCATGCATAAATCAGCCTCAAAGGAAGAAGCCGTGCAATGCGTGCTTAATGATATCGGGGTAAAGTCAGAAAATGTAATGGTATTCGGGGATGACTTTAACGATTTAGGACTATTCCATAAGTGCGGATTTCCGATCGCTATGGAAAACGCGATAATTGAGTTGAAAAATTGTGCAAAACACATTACCCAATCAAATGATAACGATGGTGTTGCTGTTGCTCTGGAGAAATTTGTGGTGTAATCAATTGCAGAAAATGATTCATCTAATGGATTCTGAATATAAGGTTAGACATAAAAAGGTATTTTGAGGAGAAGATGATGCAGTGAATGAATTATTCAATCGAGCACGACATAAAGAAATCGAATATCATGATAAGTTTTATGCAGAAACAGAACTATTTCAACCCGGCAGCTGGCTTTCGCGCCCTGTGAAAGTTGTTCTCGATAATTTGACGCAAATCGAAAAAGACAATATACAGGTCCTAGACCTTGGTTGTGGAGTCGGAAGAAATAGTATCCCCATTGCACAAAGTATTCAGGCGTATAGAGGAAAGATATATTGTATTGATCTGTTGCCTTCGGCTATTCAATTATTAAAGCAAAATGCGGAACAGTATGTAGTTACAGATACAATCATTTCACAAGTAATTGATGTGGAGAATTTCCTGATTAATAAAAATACATTCGACTATATTGTCGCCTGTTCTTGTTTAGAGCATGTTAGTTCAGAAGCAGCTTTTCAAGATAAACTTAAAGAAATGAAAGCAGGAACCACAGTCGGCGGGATTAATTGCATATTAATGAGCACAGAAGTAAAAGAAATTGACCTACTTACTGGAGAGGAACGGGAGGGTATGATTGAATTAAACCTTTCAACTGAAAAAGTATTCGCTTATCTTAGAGAGGTGTACGATGACTGGAACATAACAATAGAGAAAAGTGTGCCACAAGAAATTAAGGAACAAATAGATGGTAGAGAAATTATTTTTAGAAGCAATTGGATTACATTTGTAGCTCAGGCAAGAGATTAAGCGAGTGAAGGATAGTTTAATGAAAATAGTAGACGGAAATCGGTAAAAAGAACTGCCTTAACTGGATATTTGCTAAGCGTCATCCTCGATGATACGGTAGTTGTTACACTCTAGTGGGCTCGCTTAAATTGCTATTAAGTCCATCGACTACCTGATAAATAAGTGGATTTAGAGCAATTGTTGGAATCACAGCGAGTTCGCTCGCTCTACTCAGTGCATTCTCAGCAATGTCGACTGGTTATACGATCTTTTTGTTAGTAGATGATGTCTTCGTATTTTGTTCTAAATCCGATTGATTCATGCTGTCGAGCTGAACGTTTTTATCCGGTTTCATACATATGTCTGACATTAGACACCAAAAAGCAACACAAAAGATAGAGCACTTGCCCATTGTGCAGCTGCTCTTTCTGTAATGGAGTATCAAACACATACCCGGAAGAAAAAGAAGCCGGCGGCTAAGTTATATTTTATTTGAGTCTAATTTAATTAAGGTCTGAATAAAACAATGGGACTTTACAAAACCTTTATTTGATATCGTTACACATTAACGGTTCAGGAGGGATTGTTATTAAACCATTGGTCATAATAGCAGCGTTGCTATTAGTTACGGGTTGTTCGAGTAATAATTCGACAAACAATCAATTGAATGCTAAACAAACGAAGATTGAAACTCATGCTCCTAATGCTGCTTCAACGTCAACCTTAACTCAAGCATCATCCATTTCTACTGAGGGTGCAGGAAAATCATCTATTACGATTAAACAAGTACCCAATGAAGCTTCAAATTGGCTGGATTGGTTCCAAAGTAACTATGGACCGGCAGAAAGCCCAGCGAATCAAACCGTAAATCCACAACAGCCCATTAATCCGCAAGTGTCTGTCAATCCACAACAGCCCATAAATCCGCAAGTGTCTGTCAATCCACAAGAGTCCGTAAATCCATCCCAATCTGCGCAGCAAGTTTTGGATCTGGTGAATCAAGAAAGAACGAAAGCAGGCCTGAATTCTCTTAGCATGAATAGCAGTCTCACGAAAGTTGCCATGGCTAAGGCTCAGGATATGTACAACAATAATTATTTCGATCATCAATCTCCGACTTATGGATCCCCGTTTGATATGATGTCTGCATTCGGGGTCACATATAACTCTGCAGGGGAAAACATCGCCAAAGGCCAGAGTAGCCCGACGGAAGTCATGAACCAATGGATGAATAGTCCTGGTCATCGTGCCAACATCCTGAATAGCAGCTACACCCAAATCGGGATAGCTTACTATAATGGCGAGTGGGTTCAGGAATTTATAGGCTAGTAGATCAAGGACTTCAACGAACGCGCCGCGGGGTTGAAGTTCTTGTAATCTGACACACAAAAACATACTGCACCATATGGAAAATAAGACAAATTCAGCCTGTGTATACGATTTGGAGGCAAGTAACCTTTAAACATAAACAAACTAGAGCTGCATTGAAGCAGCTCTTTTTCATTTCATCATTTAAGTAATGAGAGGATAGTTTCTTCTCACTATACTGTACAAGGTGAAGAAAACTGGCACCAATCCCAAAAATAAAACTAGTTAGTTTGTTGCTTCTGAATTACCGAAAACGCATTACGACCGGCTGCCATTATCCATTGAAATAATGGGCAAATATAAAAATCAGTTTAAAGAAGATGAACGTTATAGTCCATGTTTTGTGCCCGCTATATGGCTCCATGTTCCTCAAGAATGGAAAAGATTACAAATACGGCAGTTGTAGTTAATCTAAAGACAAACGTTAGTTCAAAACGAACAATGGTCTAACGGGAGACGATAGTGCAAAAACAAGGGACAGATTGCCGCGACAGGCAGTTGTCCCTTGCTTCATTGAAGTAAAGGGCAGGCTAGTTAATGTAACATAACTGTTGACGAACTCGTCTTTCTTATTATCTGAGGCGATTTTGAATGGGATTAGACGATTATGAATATCACAAAAAAGTTGCCGTTCTCTTCATTTAGTTCATTACAGTGAATTCTTGAAGTAACTCATTCAACTTGTCGCGCTCTTCGTAGAACGAACCATGGCCGCTGTACATGAACGGAACGAGCTGTGAATAGGGTATTTTTCGATGCATCTCCTCAGCTTGGCTGAATGGAATAACCTTGTCGTGAATCCCATGCACGATCAGTGTCGGCACTTGGATGCTAGGCAGGTCGGCATTCAGATCGAAGTCGCGCAGCATAATGATGATCGCGGCCGTTGACCAACCGGCAGCTTGCATGCCCATCTTATTAAACCAGTCCGAGAGTGGCTTGGTGATGTACTGGAAGAAGAAAATGTCAGTTACGCCTTGCATCATATTTGCCCGGTCGTTCAACGTTTGTTTTAGCAACTGCGCTGCAGTCTCCTTAGTGAAGCCCCTTGGCGCTGCTGCGTCTATTAGCACGAGCTTGGATACGCCTCCACCATTGTAACGCACCACGTATTTGATAGCTATCGCGCCTCCGGTCGAATGTCCGGCGAGCACGAAATTTTGCAACTGTAACGTGTCAACGACTATGCGGATATCGTCCGCAAGTCGCTCTAAAGTATAACCGCTATAGGGACGATCTGACTTACCGAAGCCACGCCAGTCAATACCGATGCAGCGAAATCCTAAGCTAGGCAGTACATCGAACTGATACTCGAACTGGTCATGGCTGAACGGCCATCCATGTAGAAACACGATCGTCTTGCTTCCTTCCGGGTTGATGTCCTCTACGTAGAGATTTACATCTGGCTCTACCGTTACGTAATATCCCACTGTCTTTGCCTCCACGAGTCATAATCCTTTCCCGATAAAATACGCGACATGCGCCCAAAACGTGATCTGAAAAAGACAGTAATTCTTGCTGACGAAGGAGGTGCTTTACGTGGATTTTATTTTCATTCTCTAGAAGTTGAGTTATGTACGATAGTTCAATCACTCACTACATGACGGCAGTCGGCACGCAATCCGCTGCCGTTGTTCGTTGAAGTAACACTCAGGAAATCAGTAAAGATTATCTCCAGTAATGTGTTAAAATGGGCATAAACTCATTTGGTAAAGGATGGATGATTATGATCTTAATGGATAATGACTTGTGGTTACGTCCTATAATCATACCTAATGATATTGAAACTGCTGTTTCGTGGTACCAAAACCCTGAAGTTCTTTATTATTCTGAAGGTGGAGAAGCATCCACTCCATATGATTTCGAAAGAGTTGAAGTAATGTATAGTTTTTTATCGAATAAGGCCGAAATATATATTATTGAAATTAATACAATTGATGGTTGGCTTCCAATTGGTGACGTATCCCTTTTTCAAGAATCTGGTGTTCTAATTGTTATTGGAAATTCAGCGTATCGTTCAAGTGGGATAGGTAACGAGTTATCCAATTGATTATTAGTCATGCTAGGGAGCTTGGAAGAAACGATCTCGTCGTCTTTTTGAAAGCCTTGGCTTCAACATGATCGAATGTTTTATCGATGACGATGGAAATGAATGCTACAGGTACAATTTAGTGTTGTGAATTAGATTTTGTAGTAATTTAATGAACGAAGGACGATAGCTGAGTAGACACACGCAGCAGCTGACTAACAAGATCGGCTGCTTTTTCACTAAAGTAACGGATAGTTGAATGATTTCGCGAATAACTTAAGTCATAACGAATTTTTTAGTTTAGGAGGATTCTATATGATTTTAGAAAAAGTTATAAATAGAATTGTAATACAAAGTGAATACAAGGATTTTGTTGATAAGTATATAAATAATATACTTACCGAATTTAAAGGTAAGATTCATAGCATTTATATGTGTGGCTCGATTCCAAAAGGAACTGCTAAACCTTTTAAGTCAGATGCAGACTTTACTATTGTATGTGTAAATCCCAAAGATATTGATTACGAAAGATTGTCAAATATTAAAGACAGGCTTTTGGAAGAGTATCCAGTAGTAACTAAAATTGATACGATAATTTGCTCGATTGACGATGTATTAAGTAAACCAAATGAGTGGGGTTTTTGGGTAAAGATAATTTGTGTTTGCATATATGGTCATGACGTTGGTGAAAAAGTACCACCGATAATTATTTCTCCAGAGTTCATTTTAGACTTAAATACAGAGACCAAGGAGGAAGTAGATCGTATACATAGTTTACTTTCTAATACCAGTGATAACACAATGAAAACTAGATATATTAAAGGTTACTCTAAGAGATTAATTCGTGCATTATACTCTTTGGTTTTAGAAGATACAGGTGTATGGCAAGATGATATTATTAAAATGAAGAATGCTATATTAAACTATTGTGAGATTGACTCTGCTTTCGTTGATTATTTGTATGCTTGTTACTTGGATAGTAATGTACTTGTTGAAGAGTTTCTGGAAATTGCAGATGAAGTATATAGCTATTTTGAGAACGCCTTAAATGCAATGGCTGCTTCCAGAACTTCCTTCGACTAACACCATATTGACGCTCTGGGTCACTCTGAGAAGCGAGTGACCATATCCAGCCTCCTAAACCCGTCGGGACGTCACTGGGCTAAGTGTTCGGCAAGCCTCACAACTATAGGCAGCTACTTTAATAAAAACATAAGACTATTGAGCTAACAGATACGTTAGTTGAACGGATATTGGAGTAGTTTGCCGCGTCAACTGCACTATTTTTCAATACGTCTAATGAGAAACGATAGTTGAGGAGCGTGCAACGCGGCAGCTCCTTTTTACGTTTTTTAGTAACCGTTAGTGGAATAGATTGTGTTAAAATATTGTTGATAATATCTTTTGGATTGGGTAGGGGGAAATTTAGAGATTATATGGAATGCTTAATCATCAGCATCCCTATATTAAGTATGCTGCAGCTATTTACTTGCTTTCTAGGAGAATCGATCTTTGTATGAAATCCATTGGTATTTATTATTTTTAAAGATAAAGATATTGCGAACTCGATTAAGCCTGAATTTGAAAGGACAATGATAAGGGCTATGAGCCTAATATTAATTAGTAAAGGATGAATTAAACAAATACAATGGGAATGGTGATAACATGGAGAAGGAAAACACAAAGGATTTAAAAGAATACGCAGGACGAATTCAACAATTGGTTGAAAATTTTCAAAGCAATATACATGACCATTTAAATGAAGATTATGCAAAATCAACAAAATGGTCAGATAAACTTGCTGATAATGTAGCGGAGTTTGTTGGAAGTTGGAAATTTATTAATATCTTCATTGTATTTTTGGCAGCTTGGGTTATCTTAAACACATTGGCGATCACTAAGGTCATTCATTTTGATGAACCACCTTTTATTTTATTAAATCTTTTATTATCCTTTCTTGCTGGATTTCAAGCTCCAATTATCATGATGAGTCAGAATAGACAGTCAGCAAGAGACAAACAAGAAGCTATAATTGATTTTGCAATCAATTATAAAGCGGAGCAAGAAATTGATGATATGCAGGGTCATCTGCATAGACTTGAGGCAGATTTTGCTGAGTTTAGGAATGAAGTGAAAGAAGATTTGGCGGAGATTAAAAAGCTTTTACAGGGGAAATAAAAAGACTTTTTTAAGAAGAGAAACTATCGAAAATTTCAATTCTCCTATAGCCCTGTTTTAGTTAGGTTGGGGTTTTAGTCTCGGAAATCTTGTGAGAAACAGAGAACGGCTCTTACGCTCGCTCTTGATGCGAACGGAGCCGTTCTTTTATCATTGTTCTACGGAAGTAAAATCGGCTTCCACTGCGGGATTGGGCGAATAGCAGGCTTGAAAACGCAGAGAGGATTGAACTAACGGGCAGAAGAACTCAATGAAGGATTGAGGTGATTCATGTTGAAGTTTAAGTTGTTTGATGTGGTTAGGTGGGACCAGTTGACATTGATATGGCTTAAACGAAGAACGTTGGTATAGCTGAAACTATATTTGGAGGAGGTATAGTTCGGAATATGGATGTTAGAGAGGATTTTTTAGACAAAGTAAAATTGCATGAAGATTATCTAAATAGTAAATGTACAATTGGGAATAACCTTGAAATAGTCGGAGTTAATTTATCGGGTATAGATTTATCAAACCGTCATTTAAGTGGAGCCGATTTAGTTGAGGTAAATTTCAATAAATCCGACTTTACAAACGCTGAATTGTACGGTTGTTTATTGTTTTCGTCTTCATTTAACGAAGCGGATCTATCGGGAGCAAAATTAAACAAAGCAAAACTGAATGGTGCCTCGTTAGATAATGCTATTTTAACCAATGTATCTGCACTCAGGGCGGAATTTAATCATGCTAGCTTAGTTAACGCAGATTTATCTAGCGCATACTTAGTAATGGCGTATTTTGATGATTCAAATCTTAGATGTGCTAATCTTAAGGGTGCAAATCTTGAAGAAGCATATTTCACAGGTGCCTTGCTATTTAAGGCAGATTTGCGAGAGGCAATTGGGATTGATACGATCCGAGCAGATTGGATTGATGTAGGTCCCGAAGGTGTACCTCAGAAACTAGAGGGAGAAGAAATGTGGCAATGGTTTCGTAATGCTGCAGATCATAGAGCTAAAGGGACACAATAGTTGAACATTCAACAAGAACAAGGCTGTCGGCAATGTGCGGCAGCCTTTCGTTCACCTAACGGGAGTTTAGCGTCAGATAGAAACATCTAATATAATGTGCGTTATTAGGATTATTTTCGATTTAGGATAACGTCTATTATGTTGATATTTTGAAGGTAAACAGGTGAAGCATATGAATCTAAAAGAGCAATTTGGCGATATTGATATTTATTTATTTGATCAGCTATTAAAAGGTCGTATTACGCCGGGAATGCGAATTCTCGATGCCGGATGCGGCTCGGGGCGCAATCTTGTCTATTTGCTGCGTAACGGTTATGAAGTGTATGCAGTGGATCGATCTGAGGAAGCGATTGCTGCTGTTCAGAAGCTTGCCATGAACATAGCACCTGACTGGTCGAACGAGCGCATTAGGGTTGATGCTGTTGAGAAGATGAGCTTTGATGATCACTATTTTGATTTTATTATTAGTAGTGCTGTTCTGCATTTTGCTGAGAATGAGGCCCATTTTCAGCAAATGGTGCATGAATTATGGCGTGTACTTAAGCCTGGCGGACGGATGTTTGTACGACTTGCCTCATCAATTGGAATTGAAACGAAGGTAAAGCCGCTCGGGAATGAACGTTATAAACTTCCAGATGGGAGCATTCGTTTTCTTGTGGATGAGGAGAGATTACAGAAAACTACGGAAGAGTTAAAAGGTATACTATTTGAGCCTATCAAAACGGTCAATGTGGCCGATCAGCGCTGTATGAGTACTTGGTGCGTGAGTAAGTCAATGTAAAAAGAAAAAGTGCGGAGCATGACACGGGATTCGCATTTTTTGATGATGAGGAAGAAGCAGAGATACGTAAAACTTTTCAACGGCAGCTGGCACACGAGCGGTTGCCGTTGTCCATTGAAGTAACGGGTATTGTTGAATTGTATAGCTCCACAGTATAGCATCATAATTAACAAAACTATTATTAAAGTGGGGGTAGGTATTATGGAGAATTATAAGTTGTTTTCAAATTGGTTAAATCAAATTTTAGAGCAAGACATCCCAAAGGTATAAAAGCATTCAATTTTAACTTATATGAAGGTTCAGAAGATACATACGATATACAATTAATTGGTTCAGATGAATTCAATGAGGATGATTCAGATTGGGCTTGTACTGACTATTTTACTTCGGAAGAAGATATTTGCTATATAAAAAGAACAGAGAGTATTCAATATTGGGATCAAGGATTAAACTACATTACGTTACTAGTGGAACGTTATCTTAAAGAAGGAGAGTATGCAAACATCCTCAAAAGTGCATCTGCAATCGGGATTGGGTTCGTAGATGGGGATATTGATATACTGTTTCGTGCTTAAATAAAGACTTTTGTTGCAATGATTGCGATGTCGTCGCTAAGCAAACGGGGAACTAGAGCTTAAAGAAACATTGAGCAGACGGAGAAAGGACGATGACATGAGTAACGTTATTCGGTTTATTAACGAAGCCAAGACGCTTTCAAACTGTGAAGTTTATCCTGCTGCATTGACTTTACCAAAACTTCGTTCTTCTCACATATTGCCATCCGATCTTGAAGAGTTCTATAAAGAGTGCGGTGGTATGCAGCTTTTCAATGATTCTGAATTTCCTTATCGTGTGATTCCACCAATAGAGATTAATTTGGCTAATTTAGAGATCCTTGGTGAAGAAGTGGAGGATGACATCACCAAGGATTGGTACACTATCGTTGATTGTGGGAATGGTGATTTTATAACGATCGATTTGAACCCTGAACGCCTTGGAAGGTGTTATGATAGTTTTCATGAAACGCATGGTTTAGTGGGAGAAACACCGATTATTGCGTTGTCATTCGCAGAATTGTTAGACCAGCTTTTTCAATTTAAAGGGAATCGAATTTTTTGGTTAGAAGACAATTTTATTGCTTTAGGAGACGCATACGATAAACAGTGAAGATCATCCGAGCCACATTTCATTGCGCTAACGGAGAACTATAGTTTAATTAATCAGCCTGCCGGTGTGTCCCGGCAGGCTGTTCAGCTATCGGGGGGAGAGTGCTTTTAAGGGGTCAACTGAAGGTATCTTGATTTGAAGCACGGGCAATTGTTCATTATTTCCTAGATTCGATTTGATCTACCGTAATTAATTTTGCCGTTGAAAAGTCCCTCCATACAGCATCTTTCGCATCCAAAAAATAATTACTGTAGTTGGCTTTGCGTACAAGGGTATAAACCAGAACAGGCTTCACCGGATCTTCCGTAATCGTAACTGGATTAGTCTGAATTATCTCATCCTCTTTTTTGTTAATTAGGTTCAGTGGAGGTGTATAGTAGGTTGGGGTTACATCGTACGCTTTCAGAAGCATTGATTTTAGTTTAGGTTCATCGAACTGTGGGATGTCTGCAGGTAATGTGCCTTTCAAAGAGTTGTTTACAGAGATAACTTCGCCGGATTGAATGTCGATCAGAATGGAGACGTGTCCGTAATAAATTCCAGATAAATTTGCAGTATAAGTCAACGTGTAAACTTTATCACCCATTCGTGTCGGCAGCGTTAAAGATGATTCATGGATTGCATACAGCGTGAGTGCTGAAGCCACTTGCGGTATCACTTTTTTTAGATAATCAGCTGATATTTGCTTAGCCTCATCCTCGACGATAAGGTGCTTGCCATCAAGTGGACAACTATTAGAAAGAGAAGTTAACTCGCCGGTGCTTTGATGTATTTCCACGGAAGACGAGCAGTATTCAGTTCCTATTGGTTTTCTCCAGATTACTTTCCAAAAGTGTCCGCTTAAATTGCTATTGAGTCCATCGACTACCTGATAAATAAGTGGATTTAGAGCATTTGTTGGAATCAGAGCTAGCTCGCTAGCTCTCTTCAATGCTTTCTCTGCGCTGTCGACTGGTTGTACGATCTCTTTGTTGGTAGATGACATCTTCGTATTTTGTTCTAAAGCCGGTTGATTCATGTCGCCTTGGACTTTTCCGGTAACTGCGTCGACTTGCCACTCATCCGATAATACAGTTTCATAAATGCCTATTTTCTTTTCACCTTTGTTTAATTGTTCCGGGAATACTTGGGAGAACGTCGGAACCAACTGCTCGGTGAACTTCGCGCGTGCTTCTTCTGCTGAAATCACAGGCTCGCTTTCTGGAAGTTGAACGTTTTTGTCCCACAAAATTTGTTTGTCTACAACCTTCCCGGTTTTATCGATATCAAGATTGATGTAGTTACCTGGATACCGAATACCATCAATGGCTCGCATATAACGAATATTGTAAAAATTCGGTTTTACAAACGTATTCTCTTGATAGTCAACAAACAGGAGTGGATCTTTCGCAAAAGGATACTCCTTTTTGATATACTGCGTCGCGTACTCTTGTACCTGAACCTGATCGATCCTGACTTCGGTTGGTGCGGCATTCGCCGCCAATTGCTTGCCAGAAGTAATGTAAAAAGGCTGGCCAATACAAGACTAGTGTTTCTTCTTTTTTTCATAATACCTCCACTTTTTGGAATTTATGTATCGTAACTGTTAGATGAAAATATTTCCAATTAGTTTCGTCCATTTCATATAATTTCCAAAAAAAATGCTACTCCGTATAGTTTGAAACGAATCAGTGTGTATATTCGGTCAAATCCACTAGAATTTGTAGAAATGAAAGACTGAGTTACAGGTCAAATTGTTACACTTACGAGGTACGTTAGTTCAAAGCTACATTTGCGATAATTGGAGCTTAAAAATTGTCAACTTAAATAGGACACAAGATAGAATTGGCTGCGCCATGCGCGGAGAGAATCCGTTGGTATTTACAAAGTTGAGAAGCGGGTTTGCTATAATTGGTGACACTCAGTTCTTGCTGGGATTTTGTGTGTTGTTACCTTCGTATAGCTTAATAAACACACCAATGGAGGCTGCTGGCATAATCGGCGGCCTCCATTACGTTGATTGGCAGGATAATTCGGACGATTTGGAGAATTACCCAATATATGTAAGTGTAGATTGGGGGGGATTCCTTTGAAAATTCAAGCTGTTTTTATTGACCGTGATGGAACATTAGGTGGAAATGGTCACTTTATTCATCCTCAAGACTTTGAGTTATTCCCATCATCTTTAGCAGCATTGCAATTGTTAAAAGAACATGGAATTAAAATATTTGCCCTTACTAATCAACATAACATATCCAAGGGTTTGGCAACTGAATTAGAATTTCAAAAAGAATTTGATAGTTATGGATTCGATGCCGCATATATATGTCCTCATGAGCCAGAAGAAGGATGTGAATGTCATAAACCACAACCTGGGATGCTTTGGAAAGCTGCTGCTGAGCATGAACTAGACCTGACACATTGCGCTGTTATAGGTGATGTGGGTTCAACAGATATGCTAGCAGCTGCTGCAGTAGGGGCTAAAAGAATTCTTGTAGAGACAGGCTGGGGTAAACAGTCTTTGGAAAAATACCGTCACAAATGGTAAGAGCAAGCATCACCTGATTTTATTGCGAAGGATCTATTAGATACAGTGAACTGGTTAATTAGTAGTATTTACAAATAAGAGTAGGTTTTTCCGCGTCGTTAGTAAGGATATTTCCAAAAACAGTAACTTTGAATGCTTCCTACTAATATCTAGGAAAATTTTAAGAATAGGAAGAGGTGCTTGTATGAATGCGTTCGCAACCTTATCGTGGTTAAGTATAATTTATTATTTTTTACTTGCTATTGGCGGACCAATTTTCATCATTTGGTTTGCTGTTTCTTATGTAAGAGGTATGAAGGAACGTAACAAAATACTTAGGGAATTGGTCGAAAAGTACAAAGATGCTGCACCATAAAAAACTATAGATCACCCACGACATGTCCGGAGTCGAAACATTGTCAGTGATAAAATTCGCTGATGCTTTCAATCTATCGTTATAAAGCAAAATAAACAGTTATAAAAAAGAAGGGAGATGTAGGCAGATCATGAAAAAGAAATTGGTACTTGTAATAACTTTGGCTTATTGCGTAGGGACTTTGGTTTGGGAGAAGTACTCTGCCAGTGCCATGTCAGCCGAGACGAATACACCGAAAGAAAACACGATTACCTTGTTTGAAAACACGCCACTGCTCAGCGATAACGGGAATACACTCGGGATACTGGCTCCCCAAACGGTTACAATTCTTAAAACAAGCCAACGAAGAGTTGGGCATGGGGAAGGGTATTTTGTACCTATCTACCAGATCTCCACTTGGGTCGGCAAGGCGTGGATTATGCCATACAATGCGGCGCTTGGGGAGCAAGTTCCGTCGCAAGCAAATCTTGAATTATTCGGTGTTGAACCGATATACTTCGATCCTGGCCTTACCAATCCGACTTGGATTCAATTAGCTCCCCAAACCGTCAAAGTCAAGTCGATATGGGGAGACCGTTATCTGATTGAAACACAGAAGGGCGATAGATGGATCGCTCCACGCTACGAATCGTTGTACGGTGTGGAGGAGGTAGCGCGTGAGGTTCAACTCCAAAGTGAGATAAAGCTGCTTCGCTCCCCCTCTGGGTTGGAAACAGGGGCAGCATTAAGCCCCCAAAAAGTAAATGTGAATGCAGTGTGGCACGATTGGTATCGCACAGAATCATGGCTCGGGCCAGTTTGGTTCAAGCTACCGGATACGGATACGACTATCGAGCAGTCAAAATAACAAACGAGTATTTGTATGGATAATAATTAGACCTCTAAGCTAACGAGAAACTATAAAATTGACCGTGATGGATTGGCGTGCGGCTTTTTCTTTCTATGTCCTCAAGTTCTTGTCTAAATAAGATGACAAGAACTTGGGGACATTCCCGACGGAACGAGCTAAGATATCGATTGAAATGTAATCTTTATAATGTCAGCTGCTGTTTTGGGAGTCAAATAACACTCGCGCCTGGACGGTATCCGCGTTACACTAATGGGAGATAAGTTACAATATATGGTAAATTGAAAACAAGTTTGGTGTCAGGAGGGAGAGAAGTATTAACTATTATGGGTAAAATTAATTCAAAGCATATTTTCATTGTGTACTTAATTGGATTAGTTAATTTTGTGGTTGTGAAATTCTTCGGCGATATCCAAAGGGTAATCGATAGGGTTGTTAGTAATAAAGCGCAGAAAGTAATGGGTTATTGGAATTTAGAACTGATTCCCTTTAGGACGATATCTTCATCTATTGATTCTTACATCCGAGTAGGAATGGTTCCTTCATCGATCAATTTAATCGCCAATATAGTCGTATTTGTTCCAATGGGGTATTTAATTACGTTCGTTGTACGAAGGCCATCATTTATTAAAACACTTTTAATTTCGTTCGCGAGTATTCTTGGTATTGAAATAATTCAATTTGTTACCTATTTAGGATCAGCGGATATTGATGATGTGCTTCTAAACTTAATTGGAAGTGTAATGGGATATGCTGTTTATATGATTTATATAGTACTTCAGAATAAACTGAATAAGGGTATCGAAACTAACCACGGTACAGAAAAATAAAATTAAGAGCAATATGAAAAGACTTAGGAAATTCAATGATATCTAATTAGATGACGAATGATTTAACTAATAGAATGGTATTTTAAGAATTAAAGTACCGATTTCTAAACAAGATGATCAGAAAAACTAAATGATATTGATGTCAGCACTAAATAATTTCTTAACAAAATATTATAAGCAGAAAGAGGAGGCAGGAGTTTATACTTTGTTAATAAACGATTTAGAGGGATTCAATATGCATGGTTTAGAATAGGTAGTAAGGAAACACTAAAGAGAGTAAAAAATACCAATGAGAAAATATGTTCTCTCTATTTTATGGAGAGTAAAATACATAAAAGCCCCTAACCTGAGAAATAGAGTCTATAGCGAAAAGTAAATTCCGGGTGGCTTATCTGATTCAATGAGGTGAGAGTATGGAGACGACCGGTGTCCATGTATTAAAACATATGAACTATTTGTCTGAAACAACCGATCAGAAGGCGGTCCTTCACAATTTAATGGAAGCCTACGGGAATGATGTTTGGAATTATGCATTTACTATTTGTCGTAATACGGATTTATCTGATGACATTACACAAGATTCTTTCCTAAAGGTATATCGCAATTTAAAGACATTCCGCGGAGAAGCTTCAATGAAGACCTGGCTGCTCACAATAACGCGTAATACCGCTTATGATTATTTACGCAAGGCATTCTGGCGTAAAGTCACACACGTCGGGTTTATTCAGTCTACTGGAACATCAGAATCTGCTGAGAACGAAGTGATGGAGAAACTTAATGCCAGTGATATGTGGAAAAATGTAATTTCTCTGCCTCCCAAGTATCGAGAAATTTTGATTTTGCATGCACATTATCAACTCTCGACCAAGGAAATCGCAGCCGTTCTTAACATTTCGGAGGGGACAGTGAAATCCAGACTCCACCGTGCCAGATTAAAAGTGATCGAGCTGAAGGAGCGTACAACGCTTGAACTCTCCTGATACGGTTGAAGTAATATAGAATTGTAGCCAGAAAGTATGATGATAATTCTGACACCTAGGAGCCCATCCAGGGTCCAGGTTAAAATGGTAAACCATCCTACATAATATGTAAGAGGACAACAAAATAAATGCTTTATCAGCCGCATATAATGCGGTTTTATTATTTTAAGGATATGACTTCTTGTGCTTTTCAAAAGACAGGATGATGCATTGTTTTTCAGAGTAGGATATACAAATGATATGTTTTCCACATAAACCGAACATTATAGTTTTTTGCCGTCCTTTATTCAAGTAATAAATAAGAATTTCAATCAGACATTACGGCTGCCTCTCTCGTTGAAGCAAAGGGAAATAGGCAGGATTGCTCAATTGTTTCTAGAATACATTTTGAGATGGATTAATTACTAACATTCATCATTACCTGGTATGATTACAGAACTATAAAAAGGTCGAAGATAAATAAAAAATCAAATGATTCTCTACCACGAAATAAACATGATTTTGAAAGAGTAAATGCTCTAAAAGTTTTGGATAAGGAAGAGCTAGAAAAAATCATACCTGATCTTTTGTTGTGGTTACAGGATATGAACTGGCCAATTGCTGAAGCCATTTCAAAAGTGCTTTTAACAGTTCCACATCAAACAATACCCTATGTATTTGAAGTGCTGAGAGGTCACGATGACATATGGAAAGAATGGTGTTTACGTTTTTTTGTATTAGAATTACCACTAGATTTAATAAAGAACTTTGAAGAAGAGACTAGAAGAATTGCTTTCGAGCCTACAAAAGGGGAAGTACTTGAAGAGATACACCTAACAGCGCTTGAGGTTTTGAAGAGATTACAGAGCATTTGAAATATAATTATATGATAATTCACGATTTTGACCATTCTGCTCTCAATTTAGCAGAGAAATTAAGTTTTTTTGGGGGGATCTTACCTTGAAAGTATTAGAAACAGAACGGCTTATTCTTCGTCAGCAAACAATTGAGGATGCGGCTTTTATTCTTGAGCTTTTGAACGACCCTTCTTGGATTCAGTACATAGGCGATAGAGGTGTGAGAACCGTTGAGGATGCGAGGGACTATATTTTAAAAGGAGCTATAGATATGTATGCCCGCTTGGGCTTCGGGTTTTATTTGACAGAGCTGAAGGATGGAGGGATTCCGATCGGCATTTGTGGATTGGCAAAAAGAGATTTCCTAGCAGATGTAGATGTTGGATTTGCCTTTCTTCCTAAGTTCAGAGGAAAAGGATACGCCTTTGAAGCTGCTAGAGCAGTAATCTGTTATGCACAAAACGTTCTAGCGCTAGAACGCATTGTGGCAATTACTTCCGAAGATAACCATGCTTCGGCCAAACTATTAGAAAAATTAGGATTGAATTTTGAAGGCAAGATCCGTTATGAAAATACAGATGAAGAAGTCCACATATTTGGAATTAACAAATGTATCTGATTCTGCAAAAATAATGCCATGTGACTTTAAGATAATCTCATTAGGGGTTGCGAAAATCGCGGCCTTTTTGTATTTGGGATAAGGGTATTATTGAGCTTATTGTTTAAGAGCAATTGTGTGTAGATGTCGGGTGACAAGAACATGATTACATTAATTTTCAGTTACTGTTTTAGATGTTAAACAACACGCACACTTGGATCGAATCCGCGTTACACTAACGGGAGAATAGTTCCAATATGTGGTATTATTGTTTTAGTCTGAACATTAAGATGGGGTGATTGGCTGTGAATAGGTATGGTTTTTACTTGTTCTGTTCTGCAGTATGTATTGTTCTTCCCGTAGTATTTTTAATTTATGGATATTGGGATGCATCTCAACCAAAGGTGGGTCCTGTTGGGGATGGTAATCAGAATCCAACCTTCTTACAAATATTTCCGCTGATTTGCACTTTGGTTACTGGCCTTATTAATACACCATTTGCTATTTACCAGTATAGAAAACATAAAAAAAGTCCAAGTGAACTTAGAAATAACCAGTTATCTTCTTAAGGAGTGCAATAATGCTAAATTTTAAAAACACGACATTGGAAATTTCAAATAGTGGTATTGATACAGCTGTTCTATCCGTTGGGGCTACGGAACAATTTGGACCGTACTTGCCTATGCATTTAGATACGCTTATAGCTGAGTTATATGCGACCGCATATGGAAATGAATTGAATGCTTATGTGTTGCCTACAATCCCCTTTAATACTTCTGAAGAGCATGCCAATTTTAAGGGAACAGTTACCGTAAGCCCCAACATCTTAACAGCTATGCTAGAGGATATTGTTTGCAACCTCGTAAGACAAGGGTTTAGAAAGTTCTTGGTCTGTACCGGACATGGCGGTTCTTACTGGGAAGGTGCATTTGTTAAGCATATCAATTACAAATATCCGGAGATTATTTTGATTTCCGCAAATCACAATAATCATCTTGCATGGAATGAGGCAGTTGAAGCAGCAAATTTGAAAGGCTTAAATGAAATGCATGGTGGACTTTTGTCCGTTTGTACGGCTATGTGGCTTTGTCCTGAACTAGTTAAATCTAACTCTATGGGTTCAGACATACCTTCAGAAAACCGTCTTTATGCTGATTATCTAGGATGGGAAAAGCTGACCAAGGATGGTTGTTGGGGAAAGTATGATGAAGGCATCTATTCACAAAAAGAATTAGCGGATAAAGGCAAGATATTTTGGAGCACGTTTATTCATAGAAGAACTGAAGGTCTTAAACGAATCCTTGAAGAAGGATTCCGTCGAAAAACTCAAAGTTGATTAAACTAACAGCAATCTATACATTAACACATAGGTTAGTTGAATCAATTGCGATTACTTCAATCAACGCTCACTGCTATTATTTGAATTTAGAGAGAAGACGTGGTGTTTATTGAAAAATTCAATGAATTTTTGTCGATTTGGAATCGTTATTTTTCTAATCATACTCATCAATTCGGGTTGTAGTGTTACACATACAGTTAACACATCATCAACGATTTCCTTATCAAAAGTGTTAAAAAAAGAAATACCAGCTATTAAAAACTTTAAATGTACATTCACTAGACCCAATTTAACAATAAGCATTGAAATGAAAGATGTTCCTTCTGAAGAATCGTTAAATTCCATATTGGCTAACGTAAAGCAGTTCTCAACTATTGAGAACATAAACGAAATTGCAAAATCCGTAAAATGGAAAAGTGAGATTTACGATATTAATCTGATTATTTATAGTCATTCAGAAGAAAAACCACTTATAAAATATTCTGCAAGTTATTTCAGAACATTCGATGCCTCAAACACATCGGAAGAAAATATTGATGGATATAAAACTTGGACCAAATACGAGGAACCACAAACCTGAAAAGTTTAAACTAATTACGAACGAACATTAGTTGAATTAAGGAACCGCGGCAGCGCGAATGAGGATAAACAAAAAAGCAGTCCAAGCTGAGATAATCAGCTGTGGACTGCTTTTTCATTTCAAGATCGCTTGCGCGGCGAGCATCGGCGCAATATGATTGCGAAACACATGGAGCGGGATCTTGCTCTTCTTCCGCTCATCATGCGTTAACACGACGACGGTGTCCAGTCGTGGAATGATGTAAATCGCCTGGCCGCCAAAGCCGTAGGCGTTGTAGTAGTCCATTGGTGGGGAAGAGGGAGAGGCTGCGTTCGCATCAGCCTCATACGTATCGACCCACCAATGCCAGCCGTAGAAGCCGCGCCGCGGCGGTACCGGCGCAGCCGGAATGGCGGGAGCGCTGGAGCTGGCGACCAGCGCCTTTGAGATGAGGGGCTTGTGCTCCCACAAGCCCTCCTGCAAGAAAAGCCGGCCGAATTTCAGCATATCGGCAGGCCGTAGCTGGAGACCGAATCCGCCGGTATGAATACCTTGCGGGTCGGTCTCCCAGGCGTAGTCCACGATGCCAAGTGGACCGAAAAGCTTTTGTTCCGCATACTGGGCAACCGGCATGCCTGTAACTTGCGCTAAAATCGCAGCAAGCAGCTGGGAATTGCCGGAGTTGTATTCCATGCGGGTGCCAGGTGCTTCAGACAGAGGTTGTGACAGGACGAAGTCGACCCAATTAGACGTTCTGGTCATCTGCGGGAACGAATTCTGACCCCCAAATTCGGTCCAATCCATGCCGGAGGTCATCGTGAGCAGGTGCCGGATTCTCATTTCCAGCTTCCTTGGATCAGCGTCTTGAAGTAGCTGAGGGAAGAATACTGAAACCGGCGTTTCGGGCTCGGGCAGCAACCCTTGATCCATGGCGATGCAGATCAGCGCCGAGAGAACACTTTTTGTGCAAGAATTAATGCGCGTTATTTCAGTTTCTTTTTGTTCATCGCGATAATGTTCAAAGATTCGTTCACCGCGTTGTTCGATGAGGCAGCTTGCCAAATGCAGTGGTGCAAGCGCGGCAGCCATCTGTTCCAATCTCATGCCATCCGTCCTTTAATTACCTTTTGAGTGAAATGCAGCGTGTGTTACACTAGGGCTAACTATGGTATCCTACCATTATACCATCCCGCCATGCAGTCAGGAAAAGATTGCGATAGGAGTTCTTTAGCTAATGAGCATGAAGCGAAACCTTTTGTTGATTCCCCTCGCCTTCGTCATGACACTTTCAGCTTGTGAAGCATTGCCTGTATTCGGAAAAGAAAAGCTTGCCCGCAAGCCCATCTCTGGTTATGGCCAGCTTGTGCCCGTCACCGAACAGCGTAATGCGCTTCAGCATTTTCTAACAGAAACATTAACCGGACCTTATGGTACGTATACCAACTTGCAAGAGACCGATCAGAACAGCGAAGTCGCAACCGGGCATGAAGTACTTAGCGAGTCAGCGGGACTGCTCATGCGTTATTATGCCTTAACGGGGCAAAAGGATAAGTTCGAAGCCCAGTGGAAGCTTGCCAAACGCACGTTCGATTCGCCATCCGGTCTTAGCTACCGCTACAGCCCCAAGCTGAATAAAAAATTCACCGTTAACGCTACAGTGGACGACTTTCGAATCCTACGCGCGCTGGACGAAGCGGGGAAAGCTTTTCAGACAGACGCTTATAAGAAGGACTTAGCGTACTACGGGGATAAATTATATACCTATAACGTTTCTGAGAACCGTCTGCGTGATTTCTATGACGAGACTTACGCGATGTCGAATTCATTTATTACGTTGTGCTACATAGATGTTGCTTCTATGGAGCTGCTTCCCGTATCGAACCGGAAGAAGCGTGCGCTTGAAACGGACATGCTGGGCATTATGCAAGGGGGCTACTTGTCGGATTCGTTCCCTTTTTATCAAACTCGGTACGATTTTAAGCTGAAAACCTATCAATCCGAGCAGATTAATTCGGTGGAGTCGCTACTAACGATCCTGAACCTAGCTGAAATTGGAGAAGTCAAGCCAACCAGTTTGCACTGGATAAAAGCTCAGGTTACCGCGGGCACGTTGGTGGGCGCTTATGATCGAAACGGAAAGCCGTTAAACGATGTCCAATCGACGGCGATTTATGCCATCACGGCCATGATCGGTTCTGTGACACAGGATCAACAGCTATATAACGAAAGTATTACGAAAATGAACGCGTTTCAAAATCATACCCAAGGAAGCCCGCTGAACGGAGGCTTTGGAGATGAGCTCGCGCAGCAAGCCTATTCGTTCGACAATGCCATGGCTTTGCTCGCTTATGTTTATTAATAAAGGAGTGAGTGCTTGTCGTGACGAATCGCTATTTGAGAGGACTGCTTCGCGTGATGACACCAGCTGCTGCCGCGGCGGCCGGCGTATTGGTCATTACAGTGCTCGCCCTGTTTGTTTATCCTTATCTCGGTATTGCGGATAATGGCGACTTTTTTCGAGTTTTGTATAGCAATGGGCTTTACATCAGCGATCCGACGTATGATAGTCAATATCTTGGTTTTTTCGTCAAAACATACGGAATTTTTCAGTATTATAACGAAAATCAGGCAACTATTTTCTCGACGCAATCGTCTTTTGTAAAAGCGGCTATTGGTCTAAATCAGTTGTTCCACCCAGGCACAACCACATTTGATATACGCTATCAAGCGGCATTGTATCTCGGACTTTATACAGCTGCGATATATTTGCTTGTTGAAGCATTGACTTGGAAGCTTTCCAAGCTTCGCGGCTATGTGATTGCGGGAATCGTTGTTTTTGTGTTTGGCGACACTGGCTATACGGCTTATTTTAATTCCTTATACGGTGAGAGTGTGATGCTGATCATGACGATGTTCATGGTAGCAAGCGGACTCCTGTTATACCGGAAAAGATATAACGATTACGTGATGCTTGGCTTATTCGTAGTTAGTGCCATGATTTTAACGGCAAGTAAGCAGCAAAACGCCCCAGTTGGGATTTTGACAGCCATATTCGGGGTATTTTTCATTTATATTCGGAAAAGCCGATCGTATCGTGCCATAACCGCAGGACTCCTCGCAGCTCTGATTGGTGTTGGAGTTGGCACCTATGTGCTGATCCCAAAAGAATTTGTCAATATTAACAAGTTTCATGCAATGACTCGCGGCGTATTGATGGGCTCAACAGATCCGGAAAAAACATTAGAAAGCTTTGGCATTGATAAGCAATATGCAATTTTGAACCGCAGTGAGTACTACGAGCCTTATAAATCGTTTGATGTGAATTCTGCACAGTTTGAAGAACAGTTTTTTAGCAAATACGGCTTTGTTTCCATTCTTAGCTACTATGTTGCACATCCCGGACAAGCGGGGCAGATGCTTAATATCGCGGCAAGAGACGGCTTTAGTATCCGTCCCATGGCGATGGGGAACTATGAGAAGTCCGTTGGGAAGCCATTTGGTGCGCACACGGTATTCTTTTCTGGCTATAGCTTGCTTAAGCAGGCGCTGGCACCGAAAACGTTTGGCTTTATTTTACTTTGGACTTTGCTCATTATCGGGCTTTATGTCCCATCGTTTATTCATGCGATTCGCTCGCAACAGTGGCGTAAAGCAACGAAGCTGCCTATTGTGATTTTATTGATTTCAATGGGATTATCGGGGATTTTCGTTTCCATTATTGGAGCGGGCGATGCGGATTTAGCGAAGCATGAATTTCTATTTACATTAACCTTTGATCTTGTTTCTTTGCTTACGGTAAGGGATTTGATTGCCAAACAGTTATGGAGCACAGAATCGGAGAGTAAACAGGTTGGGGCTGCGATGTAAGGCATAAGGAGGGAGCGACATGCGAAAAGTATACCTCTTCGTCACACTTCTCGTTATATTATGTACGCTAAGTGTGCCAAGACAAACTTCAGCCGCAGAAAGCGCAAAGGATCCTGTGCTGCTTCTCTATGACAGCAAAGCGCTTAAAACACCGCTGGAAGGAAATGTTGAAGCTCTGCAGCGGCTCTTAGCTGGCTACTCAACACCAGTTACACTGCTGAGCTTAGAGCAATATAAAGAGGGAAAGCTGCACAACTTTAATAAAGTAATCCTCGTACGAAATAAATCAGATGAATTGAATCTTCCTGATGCTTTTTTACAAGATTTGAAAGCTTACTCCGGTAAGTATATGCAAATTGGAAGCGGCCTTCCAGGATCGATTCAGCAAGCACTGCACCTTCAAGAACAGCATACGGTGGATGATACGATCAAATTGAAGATTAGTGATCTGAGCCAAACTTCCATTCCTGTTAGCAACATGGCATGGGTGACCTCGTTTGAAGGAAAATCGTATGGGACAGTGAAATCCTCCAAACATCCATCTGAAGCACCGTACAGTATTGCAAACGGCAACTATGGGTATATCCCGTACTTGTCTAAAGGCAACGTGTCAGAACTGGCAGCTTCCTATGTGTTGAAGGATTGGCTGAAAGTTTCCACGGCTCCGCAGCATTATGTAGTAATTACTGATATTTTTCCATTTTCAAATCTGGAACTCGTGAATGCGATGGCGGATCAACTGTATGAAGCAGGCATTCCTTTTGTAGCCAGTATACAGCCGGTATTTAGTAATTGGGATTACCCGGCGATGCAGCGTTATATGGAGACGCTTAAGCATTTGCAAGCCCGCAATGGCAGCATTATTGTTCAAACGCCGATTGTCGACTCTATAAATTCACCGGATGTGAATAAACTTCGGAATGAATTGGGCTCTTTTCTTGATCATTTAGCAAGCTCAGGGATCATACCGCTTGGCGTCAGTGCTGAGATGTATTGGACTTATGATAAACATTATGCGTCAGATGGACTTTCTTTTTTTGATTCAGGTCTTATTCTTCCTAACAAAGCCGTTCAATACCTGGATCCTTCCGATACCGCCGTGGCGTTCCATTCAACAGCATATACGATTGATGCTAATGTGCTTTCGCGCTATTCGGATGAGGGAAATAGCCTGAATCAGCTGCCGATGAATACGGCCATAGCGTACAGTTTTCCTAACGATCCTTCGAAGCTGGAGACTCTGCTTACGACGTTAACATCTAGCTGGACAACGTATGATGATTATAAAAATGGGGGGCACTCCGTTCAAACGTCAACGAGTAAATTTAGCTCACAGAACGGGCATTTGCTAATCAATGGTCAGGAGATTCTGCTTAATAATCGCATTCAGGATATTGATCCGGCTCATGTCTATGTGCAGCAAGAAGAAAAAAGTTTAAGCGGACTTTTCTCCGTGCAAAATAAAATACTAATTGTTTTAATCGGAACATCGCTTTTCTTATTCGGTCTTTTCCTTATCATCGGACACCGAATGTACAAACGAAAATACATGCAATCGTGGAGACAATGATGACACTTGCCGACATACTAATGCTGATTGCTGTGATATGTATCTGGTCACTCCTGCTGATTAATATCATCCTGATTGTGGCAGGCTATCTGTATTACATGCAGATTGAGAATCAACCGGTTCCTCCGATTAAAGGGGAACCTCCTTTCGTTTCCATCATGGTGCCGGCTCATAATGAAGGCAAAGTGATCACGCAAACCGTTGAATCACTGCTCGCTTTAGATTATCCGCATGATCGCTACGAAATAATTGTGATTAATGACAATTCCTCAGACAATAGCCGAGAACTGCTTGCTAAGCTTCAAGCGAAGTATCCCGAGCGTCAATTGATCGTGTTGAACACGGATGCAGCCACGGGTGGTAAAGGCAAATCCAACGCCTTGAATCTGGGCTTCAAGCTAAGCCGTGGCGAGCTAATCGCCATCTACGATGCAGATAATACCCCGGAAAAGAAAGCGCTGCTTTATCTCGTTGCCGAAATCACGCAGGATCCAGGACTTGGCGCAGTAATCGGCAAATTCCGCACTCGGAATCGAAATGCGAATCTGTTGACACGTTTTATCAATATTGAGACGCTTTCATTCCAATGGATGGCTCAGGCGGGGCGTTGGAAGCTGTTTAAGCTATGTACGATCCCGGGTACAAACTTTCTGATGCGCCGCGAAATCGTTGAACGAATCGGCGGTTGGGACGTGAAGGCGATTGCGGAGGACACGGAAATTTCATTCCGCATTTATTTGATGGGTTACAAAATTAAGTTCCAGCCTAAATCCGTTACCTGGGAGCAGGAGCCTCAGACGGTCAAAGTATGGTTCAAGCAGCGGACAAGGTGGGCGAAAGGGAACATTTACGTCATAGTAAAAAATATCCCGCTGCTGTTCCATCCGGATGCGCGCCGTATACGATTTGATATTTGCTATTTTCTATCTATTTATTTTTTGTTGCTGACCTCGCTTGTCATGTCGGATTTGCTGCTGATTCTACACGCATTGGGCTATGTTAGCACGACCATTGCAAGCTTTAGCTCATTTTTATGGGTACTGGCGATTATTCTCTTTATCGTGGGCACTTTCATTACGCTCGTCACGGAAAAAGGAGAAATGCGGCTCTCTAACTTGTGGATTATTGTTTTAATGTACGTGTCTTACTGCCAAATGTGGATGGTCGTGGCGGCTTACGGCATGTATACCTATTTGAAGGACGTCATTTTTAAGCGAGAAGCAAAATGGTATAAAACCGAACGCTTCTAGGGCAGTAAGGATCGGAGTTGACGACGATGTGGAATCGTAGTGTTGTGAGAGTAGCATTAAGTATTATTCTATTTCTGGGGTTATTTCTACCGACAGTTCATGCAGAGAACGTGTCACCTGCCGCCGGGCAAATGCAAACGCATTTGTCCGATACGTCTTTAACCGGCGGCATTACATATACGCAGCAGTTTTTTCGTGTAGAGAACTATTGGAATGTGACCAGCGTTGACATTCATCTGGATTATCAGCTGTCACAGCTCCTGCAAAATGAACGCTCCTCCGTCACGCTCTATATGAATGGAACGCCGTTTCATTCTTTTCGACCGCAGTTGGGAGAGAAGGTACAGCAGCAACTGGATTTGACCGTGCCGGCTTCAATGATTATTAAAGGCGTCAATACGCTAATGGTACAGGGGCACCTTGAGACGAATGCGCCAACCGTACAGAATGCTTGTCTACCTACCGATAATCGCGATAATTGGCTGCAAATCGCAAAATCCTCAAGAATCGCCGTGAATTATACCAGTGAGCCGATTCAAGACAGTATTCAGGATTTTCAAAGGCATTTTATTGGGCAAGATTCGGTTACCAATGGTCAAATTGCGATAGCTGTTGCACCGGAAAACACGGCTCCTGAGTTGGAGGCGGCGACCTATGCGTTATCTGGCTTAGCTAAAGTAAATCAAGTGACGGATAAACCGATTCCGCTTACGACTTATAGCACCGATCTGACGAAAAACAAGCAAGCACTCATTCTTGTCAGTCTCTATGAGCATTTGCCTGCGGAAGTGAAGGCTGTGATCAAAGAGGGGGACGTGGCACAAAAAGCTGTTCTTCAGCTCCTTAATCTGAATGGGGTCAAAACGCTGGTTATCACGTCGAAGGATGCCACGCTCCTCATAAAGGCCGGTCGGCTGGCAGCCAACCAAACGCTGCTTACGCAAATTAATGTGCCGCAGAAAGAAGTACTGGCTTCCACGGAAGTGGACACGCCGGCTGTCAATGTTAGCCGTACCTTGCCGTTGACGGAGTCCGGAGATAAGCTTGTCGGTGACCGTCACCGGGAAAAAGCGTATTTTATTTCCCTGCCGGGCAATCGTTCCATTGCAGACGGCAGTAAGCTGCGCATCAACTTTCGTTATGCGCGGAATGTCGATTTCGACCGTTCGTTGGTCACGATTCTCGTGAATGATACGCCGATCGGGAGTAAGAGGCTTTCCACAGAGCTCGCCGACGGCGATCATATGGAGCTTACGATTCCGAAATCCCTGAATATTTCAGGGAATTTTACTGTAAAAGCAGCATTCGATCTTGAGCTTAAAAATAATAGCTGTCTTGCCAACGAAGATCAGATGCCATGGGCCTTTGTCGAGAAGGATTCGCTGCTTCAATTGAATACAAAAGACAGAACGGAGCTGTTGTTCAACAACTATCCGTATCCGTTTCTACGTGACGGCAGCTATAACCAAGTGACGGTTGTATTGCCGACGACACGAGATGTGTACATGTATCAAACGTTAACAAATGTATTCAATCTGTTGGGCCGCTATGCGCAGACGAATACGGGCAATGTACAATATTTAGCAGGTAACCTTCAACCTGATCAGCTCAAAGGCCGTCAAATTATTGCGATCGGCAGCTATGAAGACAACGCTGTGATTGCGGCGAACAATGATAAGCTTTATTTCCGCTATGGAGCCGGGGGACAAGGTTTTGTCTCTAACGAAAAACTCAGCATTGAATCCGGATATGGCAAACGAATCGGTTCTTTACAATTGATTGATTCTCCTTATCAAAGCGGTTTTGGCCTTATGGCAGTGACGGGCAGTCGTCCGGAATATGCTTACTTGGCCTCCAAGCTCATCGGCTCGGAAGGCTCGCTATGGCAAGTGTTCGGCGATGGCGCAATCACGGATGCAGATGGCAACGTGCAGGCATATCGCTTTAAGAAAGAAGCTGCTTCAGCGCCATCCACTGCGCTTGATGATGTACTGGCGCGTAAAGATGTTCTCGGCTTTATGGCTGCGGCAGGACTTGTCGCCTTGCTTGTGATCCTCTCGCTGATTTTAATGATTCGTAAATATGCGAAGAAGAAGCGGAGGGATCTGCGATGAGTCGATTACGAAGTAGTATGATCTCGGACGGCGGCTTCCTGCTGTTTTTGCTAGTGTGCTTTGTTAGCATCATTTTCACCGCGGGCAATCCAAATCTGTACCTGCAAAATATTATTTTTCTCAATGTGGCTTTTCTCATTGCCGTTATTACGTACTTTACGAATGTTACGACAGGCTTGATTCTAAACATTCTGTTCATCTTCGGCTATGGGACGTACACCTTGTACCAAACGGTTGTGGCTGGCGGTTTAATCGGGACGCAGAATTATTTTTGGCTCATTGTGACTCCGATCTTTACACTTGCAACTTGGCTCTTGACGCTGGGGAATCGGCAATTGCAGTCGGAGAACGAACAGCTAATCAAAGAAAATCAATCCTTGGCAACCGTCGACTTGAAGACAAGCTTGAAAAATACGCTTTCTTTTCAAGCCGATGCAACCGTATTTATGGCACTTTCCGTCCGGTATCATATTCCCTTAACCCTGATGGTGATCAGCGTGAAGTATTGGGATGAAATTAAACGGATGATTGGCGAAGAACAGGTGATGGAAGCCGTCCTTGATCTATCCAGAATGAGCCAAACGAATATTCGCACGAACGATTCGCTTTATTTACTCAATAAAGAGAATCCGATGTGGGGCATGCTGCTATTTACGGATCGACCAGGGGCATCTATCGTTATCGAGCGTTTGAGAAAGAGTGTTGAAGAACGTAATCGCGGCGAATACGCGGAGAAATACAGGGTGGAACTTGTTTTGAAAATGGGTGCAGTTGAGTACAATGCGGCTGAAATCAATAATCCCCTGGAGTTTATCGTACAAGCGAAAAAACAGTTAGAATATGACGTGTAAATGGAAGGTCTCGGCTGAAAGCTGGGACTTTTCTTTTTTGTGTGATGTGAATTTGATCCATGGAGATCCAAATTCTGAATAATTAACCACTTGATATGAAATAATGAACTCATGAAAATAAATTCTGGAAAATGAGTTGATGTGGCATGAATTCAGTTCCTGAGATCTGGAAAGAACTTAGTGAATCACTGGATTTTGTTTGTTATGAACATAAGACAGGATCCGAACCTTTTTATATTGGTTATCTAAGTTCACTCATTGACGAGCAAATTTTACACCGTGATATTCTTGGATACCTAACCGAGGATTCGAATGTTTCAATAGATGAACTGTACAATCTCATTCCAGTTGCAGAAAAAGAAATTTCATGTACTTCGAAAATCATTCAAAATAATATACTTCAGGGATATGTGGCTGTTCAACTTGGCCTTCAGAATCAACATACGATCTTGGTTAAAGCCTCTCTTTCCAAAGGGCGTAAAGTTACGGAACCCCAGGTTGAATTCACCGTAGAGGGATCGAAAGATGCTTTCGTTGAGTCGTTGGACATCAATCTGAACTTGATCCGCAGACGTATTCCCATTCCCGAGTTACGTGTAAGAGAAATTACGCTAGGTAGCGCATCCAAGGCGAAAGTAGCGGTTTGCTACATAGAAGGAACAACGAATGAACAATATGTAAATACGTGTATACAGCGAATTGAAGATGTAGAATTTGATGTTTTTTCTGATGTTACATTGCTTCAACAAATGATCGAAGACAATTCTAACTCTATTTTTCCTCAAACAGTTGGCACCGAGAGACCGGATTACGTCTCCTGGGCTTTATCATCAGGCCAAGTTTGCATACTCATGGACGGGTCCCCGACAGCCGTATTTGCGCCGGTCAATTTGGGGATATTTTTCATTTCCTATGAAGATTATTTTCTACCTTGGATCATCGGCTCTATATTGCGATTAATCCGTATGACCTCTGTGGTGTTCTCGATCTTTGCCACGCCATTATATGTTGCTGTAATGACATACCACGGACAAGGCATATCCAATATTTTTTTGCCAACGATCATTTCTTCCAGAATTAATGTGCCTTTCCCTCCGGTTGTGGAGGTGATCATTATGGAACTTGTGATTGAACTGTTACGGGAAGCTGGCGCTAGGTTGCCTTCCAAAATCGGACAAACGATTGGAATTGTGGGAGGTATAGTGCTCGGAACAGCTGCCGTTGAAGCTTCAATTACAAGCAACTTTTTATTGATCATCGTAGCATTATCAGCTTTAGCTTCATTCACAACGCCTGTTTTTCGAATGAGTGCCACGATACGTGTCCTTCGTTTTCCGTTTATTATTGCAGCTCAAATATGGGGGATTCTAGGTATATTCATCATCATTCTCTTTGTGATTATTCATTTATTGCGGTTAACGTCCCTTGGAATGCCTTATTTGGTTCCTTTTTATCCCCTTCGAACTTCCGACATGTTCGATTCTGTGATACGTTCCCCTTATAGTAAATTTCATCACAAATTTAGTTTTTTCAGAACATTAAATCCTGTAAGGTTTGATAAGAAAAAAGCAAAGACGAAGAAAGACATCAATGAATGAAAGAATACGTACGGGGAGTGGTAGGCTGTTGAAACCATCAGTAAATGAACGGTTCACCGTTTCGCCGTTTCTGATTTCCATATTGATTCATTCGATGCAGCTCGGTGTCAGCTATCTCTCTATGGCTATCAATCCGATTCAATGGGCTGGTCAAGATACTTGGATATCTGTCCTTCTTTGTGGTCTCAGTATTCATGTTGTTATTTGGATGATGTACGGAATCCTAAACCGGAATGAAACAGATCTTATCAACACTCATCTTCAAATTTTTGGAAAATGGGGCGGTAGTGGACTTAACTTTATTTTTATCGTTTTTTTCCTGTTAGGTTCCATATATCAACTGCGACTATTTATAGAAATTGTCCAAGTATGGGTGTTTCCTGATATCGAAACTTGGTCTCTCGCTTTGATTTTGCTTCTGCTTGTTTACTATTGTGTTGCAGGAGGATTTCGAACAATCGTCGGTATTTCTATGGTTAGTTTAGTGCAGCATCTTCTTATTTTTTCCCTGGTATTTGCAATGCCCTTTTTTCAATTTAACAATTTATTGCCTATGCTGGATCATTCAATTAACAGTATTTTTAAAGCAGCGAAGGAAATGACTTTTCCGTACTTTGGCGTGGAGATGCTTTTATTTATCTATATGTTTATTAAAACACCGCAAAAATCGCAGAAGTGGGCTCATTTAGGCAACATGCTTACAACCATGTTTTATCTCATCATCATTCTTTCATTAGTGTTATTGTTCAAACCACATCAAATATCAACAGAAATTTGGCCCGAGTTATCTAGCTACAAATTTGTACGTTTTCCATTTATTGAACATATTGAGTTTATTGGTGCCGCTTCTTTGATATTCGCTTTATTTCCTGTCATATGTTTAAATCTCTGGGCTTCAGGCCGAATAATGAATATCATGGTCAATGTTAAGCGTTCGACTGTTCTGCCTATGTTTTTAATTATTATCTTTATCGCGGTATGTCTGATTCCAGATCGCAACAGCATTGAGGAAGTTAAAACCATTTTATCAAAAATAGGATTCTACTTGATCTATATCTATATCCCATTTCTATATATTGTCGATATGATCAGAATGAAAGTGAGAAAAGTGGCATGAATCGGTATCTATTCTTGCTATTGGTCACATGTCTCCTGTTAACTGCGTGTGTGAAACAACAGATTATAGACAGAATCACATTATTTATTGTTTGTGCTTTCGATGATGCAACCAACGATCAACTTGAATTTACAATAGCTGCACCTAAAGTTCTATCCAAAAAACCTGACTCCATCTCAAACCAATTGCTCTCGAAGGTTGCTCACACTAGTGTGGATATTAAGGAAATAATGGACTACCAATTAACAAAGCCTATTAATCCGGGAAAGCTTTCCGTGATATTGTTTGGAAAAGATTTGGCGGCAAAAGGGCTGGTCAAGGAAATAGATGTAGCTTTGCGGGACGCTCAAGCCTCACGTCGAATGTTTCTAGCTGTGGTTGATGGAGAAGCAAAAAAAATGCTCCAAGCGAATTTTAGTCCAGATGAGGAAAAAGGGATGTTCTTATTCAATTTGCTTAATTCGAACACGAGAAGTGGATTGCTTCTCAAACAAAATCTCCATGAGTTCGAATATGCTCTTTCGGCCAAAGGAATGGACCCTTTCTTACCGCTCCTTAAATTGGAAAAGGATCAAGTAGTAATCGCTGGTTTAGCTCTATTTAAGGACGATAAATATGTACGTTCCATTAATGAAAAAGAAATGGGACTCATGAAACTACTTAAAAAAAATGCAAATCAAGTAAGTTGTGAAGTAAAGCTGGATGATGGATCTTATGTTACCGTTAGAAGCTCTAGTTCTAAAGTGCACTATAAAGTCAGCAATGATAAAAACAATAAGAATGTGATTATTAATCTTAAGATGAAAGGGGAAATTAATGAATCGAGAAGTGAGTATTCGCCAAGTCAAGATTTGCAGGCTATAAAGAAGGGGCTAGAAAATGAAATTACTACAACCGGCATGCATCTCATTCATTCATTTCAAAAGGATGGAATCGATCCACTCGGATTAGGTGATTTTGTTAGGAGTAGAACGCGAAATTGGAATGAAGAAGCATGGGAAGAAGCCTATCGAACCTTGAACGTTCGCTTGGATGTTGAGGTTACTCTAAAAGAAATGGGCATCAAGAAATAACATATTCTTGCAAAGCGTTCGTATGAAGTCAATGTACTTACTCATACCTTGGGAATAAAAATAAGTTTTACCATTCATACTAATAAAGTACAAATAGATCTTTATCGGGGTATATACACTTGGCACAAGAACAAACCAAACGCTATTCCCATTTGATGCATAGTATTCCATCTAATTCGAGTATTGAATACCCGCTTAATCCGTGGATTCCTCTTTGGTGGTCGGCAGCCTTTCCGGGTTATGGGCATTGTATGGTCAACTATCCTCTGATCGGATATTCGCTCATTATCTTCGAATTCACCGTTAATAACCTCGCAAAAGTAAATAAAGCTATATTTTTCTCAATGTTAGGTGACTTTCAATCTGCCATTGACGTTATAGATCTACGTTTTTTTTATCTCTACATTGGTGTGTACGTATTTACCATGTTTGATTCATACCGCAGATGTGTAGATATGAACAACAATTACGTGTTATCTTATCGGACTACAACTTTGACGAAAACAACGAAGGCATCCTCTTTTTCCGTAAATACCTTGAACAAGGTTAGCCCGATTACATCCACTTATTGGGAAATGATTATGCCTGGTCTCGGTTCCTTGTATTTAAACCATCTAATTTCCTTTTTTTTCAGCATAATCACGTGGGTAATCACGATCGGTTTCTCTAGGTTTTATGTCGGTGTCTACTACACATGCATTGGCAATTTTGAAAAAGTGAAAACTATATTAGACCCACAATGGTACTTGTTTATTCCGTCCATTTACGGAGGATATGTGTATTTTGCTTACTCACAGGCCGTTATTACGAACTTCCAATTTAAGCTCTCTCAATCGCAGTTTTTGCGTTCCGAATATCAACATGCAGCTTTCGACATGCCACTTCCAGTCCTACCAGGGGGAAATACAATGTATATCATTGCCTCTTTCGAGCACTCGACTGCAATCGAACTAGCATTGACCGAACTTGAACAGATTGGTGTTGAGAAATCGGACATGTTTGCATTGCCGCTTCGAGTCCGTAATGAAAAGAAAAAGTTATTTGATAACGCACATTACTCAGACGGAGTTAGCTTTGTCGATCTTGCTACCATCTTAGGGGCCATCTGTATGCTCCTTGGGGGTATATACGGTTTTGTACTTAAACAGGGACCTATTTTATGGGCTCTATACGGATTGGTGTTAGGTGGAGTACTCGGTTTCCTTATCAAGTTCATCGTAATAAAAAAAATGCCTTCCCTAGATCTATTTGGAAGAAGGAAAACAACAGAAATAGTTATGATGATAAGATGTGGTTCGACAAATGATGATCAGATAAAGAAAATATTATGGAACAATCAAGCGCTTGGATTAACGGAGTACGATCCGAACAAAGGTGAGATTGAATGAAAGAATTAAATAAAATATGTCCGGTTAATATCCGCCAAATGTGGCGGTTTTTTTATTTTATCGGAAATAAAAGGACAAAAACATAAACGCATTTTCAGCCTCAATTTGTACGCTCCCTTTTTCGCTTTGCATTTGAAGATGGTGGTATTGGGGTAAGGCGTCGAGGTTCGCTAAGAGGATTTCCAACAACCAGAATAGAAGTATATAGGTACCTATTTTTGGAAAATTCCCAAATCAATCTCAACAGCCTGAAGAAGGGAGTCCGTATGACACGTCCATTGGTACACGCTAATGAATCTCGTGGATCGCGTAAGGAATCAACGAGACCAACAGAGACTCAGACACAACAGCAGCAATCTGAATCTTTTGCTCCGATGATGGGAGATATACGGGGTATAATGGGCTTGCAATCTACGATTGGCAATCGTGCGGTCGCCCAGCTCGTTCGCAATCAAGTACGTCCCCATCCTGCGCAGAATGTTCAGCTGAACGCTGGAACAGGAAGCATGCATGTTCAGCTGATGCCCAAGTTCAAAAGCGAGGAAGAAGCAATCATCTATTTCGAGGATTGGGAAGAAGGCACTGTTTTTAGTGAACATGGTCGTGAAGTGAAGCAATTATTGCAGTTAGCTATCCAAAATGGCTGGGAGGATCTGCAGGAACGGATCGAGTATGCACAAAGCGAAAGTGAAATAGCTGCCATTGAACAATTTAAATCTTGGGACTTATCGAATAGCTCATTATTCGGCGCTGCTATGAAGCTGCTAGAGAAGGCGCAGGATAAAGGCTGGGAACAGCTGGAGGATCTGGTCATCGAATACGTGCGTAAAGTTGAGGATGAGCGCGATGAGCCCCTCACACCATCGGACGGTTTGTTGCAAATACAGCGCGATTTCCTCAAACGGTGGGCAAATAAATCACCAATTCCTATGGATATTTTGAAAAAACTTATGCTTCATGCCGGCGAGTCGGAAAAAGAACTGGCTTGGTTGACGCAACTGCTTGCGCTGCCGATTCCACCTTTAACCATCTCTCAATTCGATCTCATTACACACTATCAAAAGGATTTGGAGGGAAATAACGAAGCATTAAGATGGGTAATCAAAGTAGTAGATGAATCACCTACGTTAAGTGAAGCGCAAGGGATTATCGAATTAGCGAAGGATTTTGATTATAAAATTGAATTTGCATTGGAAGCAGTTGTAGGTTCCGAGTCCTATGCTGAGAGCGTTAGAGAGAAAGAATTTCAAAAGGTTCAGGATAGTTCTAAACGGCAGAAGGAAAAAGTTTCAGCAATCGGTCGCGAGAAGGCGATGAACAATTTAACTAGAAACCAGAAGAAGGATTTAGAGAAACCTTCCAAAAAATCCGAGATAGAAGCTCTTCTAGAAAAAGAAGAGAGGAACTTCACGCAAGGGATATTCGAGCTGATTGATTATAGGGCTCAAGAAGCAGAAGAGCACGTTATTAAGGTTATCGGCCCTGAAGCCTATGCGAAGAGGCGAGATGAATACTTAGCTTTTTTCCAATTGGTGAATTATGACCCTGCTTCCCTTGCTGCCCTAGATTTATGCGGTCATAACTTCAAGACGGCTGAGCAAATCGTTCTAATGGTACAGCAAGCTCCGAATTTGCTGAATTTTATTGCTCATGATGGCGTGAAATTGCAGCATTTTAATCTCTGTACGAGTGAACTTCCGCTTGCCACATTGAACATCTTATTAACGCAACTAACATGTGATGAATTGATTAGCTTCGCAGCCAACGATCTTTGCTTGCAGCTGTTGGAGACGCTGCACACCGATAATGTACCTGCGCTTCATATGAAGCAGCTTGCCTCCAGGCCAGATCGACTTGTCTATTGTGATCCGCAATATGCTGCGGATTACTCGCTACTGATGGTTCACTATACACCAGCTCAGATTAGTCAATTGATAGATTTAACACCCAGTGGCGCGAACACGAAAGTTAACGTTCTTCGTACGCTGCGTCCTAAAGCTGCTGCGGCAGCTGACCTGATTACCTGTTTAACCTTGACGGATCGCATGCGCTGGAATCAGGACATATTGATTCAAGAAATAGGCTCACTGGGAAATGGCAGAACAGCCCTGCAGCTAACAAACTTTATCTATGGGAAAAGGCTCTCTATCTTCAATCGCGATACGAAATTCGATAATTGGGTGAATACGCTTTGCGTACTGATGACGGATCAGGGTTATACGGTAGATGTGGGTGATTCCGACCAGCTCTCTGGCATCAACACCTTCGAACGTGAATGCAAAATCTTTGATAATGGAGGTATGGAACGAGGGCGGTTTGTGGTTCATTATCACCCAGGTGCTGTACAAAGTGTGGAGCATCCATATGGCTCTGGGGCGCATATTAAGCCTTACAGCGGGAATTTAACAACGCCAAGAATCGGAAGAGATTATTTGCAGGATGTTTTGAAAAACGTGATTCCGTCTAAAAAGTAATTGACACTGCAAACATGATCGCGTAAGCTACAAAATTTGTTAAAGGGCTTAATGCTTCAATAAATTGATTTAATTTGTCCATTTAAATTCAAATAAGAAAAGATGTCTGGTGACAAGAACAATATCTCATTAATTGCCGCGTAAATCGCGGCTTTTTTATTTTATGGGATCAAGTTCTTGTCAAAACCCAATGACAAGAACTTGATCCCATTCTCGACGGCTCAGGTCGGAGATTTATTAATTGGCCAGTGGAGAAACTGCCTTTTCTCAACTAACGGGGAGGATAGATAAAATCTTCGTTATTTATTACCTTTGAGGTAAAGAATCATAATAGTTAAAATTAGTAGTCCTATAATTAATATAGGACCGAGACCTGTGACATACACAATGTATATTTTTATATTAAGGATAGCGTTCACAATAAGAACTATTAATAAGGAGATACACAATAAAATGATTAGAGGCATGTTCTTATTTCTACGCAAAACAACCAGCCCCTTTTATAGAAGATTACTTATACAGTAAGAATAAAAAGCCAAGCAATAAAATGGCGTCACCATAATTAATTTATCTGTTATAAAACATTATGCGAATCGCATCTTGTACTATTATGGAAAGGATACAATGTTTTTTCTTCAACTTAAATTACCACTCCCTGGTGAGATGATGATAGGCTAAAATGAGCTCTTTGACCCAAAATGTTTTTTCAAATGCCACCTTCGTTTGTGATTATCTGAGACCGCGATATTTTAGACTGTATAAAAATGCCCATCCCGGATAATAGTAATCACAAAAAAGGAGAATTTTGTGTGAGAAATGTATTATTTGCACCTTTATTATTATTTTTACTCATAGGATGGGTTTATCTAGACATTGAAAAAGGCGTAAAAGAAGCTGATGCGGCAAAACAAAGTTCTTTCCACTATGCCGATTTTCAGATGTATAACGCGGGACAGGATTTGTATGATTCGCTTTTTTCCGATATTCAAAAAGCGAAAGAGTACATTTATATTCATTTTTTTATCATTCGGAATGATGAAATTAGTAATAAATTTCTTGCTTTATTGGAGGATAAGGCAAAACTAGGGGTCGATGTTAAGTTATCGACAGATCGAATGGGAAGCTTTCTGTTTAAGAAATCGACGCGAGAAGGATTACGAAAAGCTGGGGTGCAATTTACGTTTAGCGGAAAGCCTACGTTTCCACATTTCTTCTATACTTTACAAAATCGGAATCATCGCCGGATTACTGTGATTGACGGGACGACCGCATATATTGGCGGTTTTAATATGGGAAAGGAACATTTAGATCAAGATAAGCGAGTGGGCCATTGGGAGGATTATCACTTTCGTATCAGTGGTGACGGCGCTCAAGAAATGGAAAGACAATTTTTGCTTGATTGGAAAAATAACACGGGTGACAGTTTTCCTGTTCATACCAGCTCCTCAATAAATGGAAATACGTGTTATGATTATTTATTTACGGACGGGAAAGGATTGGCTGAGCGATATCAAGACTGGATAATGAAGGCAAGTCATTCGATCGTGATTGCATCACCTTATTTTATACCTGGAAAGAAAATGGTGGATGAGCTGCTTGAGGCAAGAAAACGAGGTGTTGCTATCAAAATTTTAGTTCCGCTTAATAGTAATTTCCCTATGATAAAACAAGCTGCATACCCGTACTTAAGAGAACTCTTGAAACATGGGGCGGAAATTTATTTATATCAGAACGGATTTTTTCATGGAAAGGTGTTGAGCATTGATGGAAAGTATGTGATGACGGGCACCCCGAATTTTGATACTCGCACCTTTTATCTTAATAAGGAATCGGTATGCTCGATTTATGATGGACCGATAATAGCTGAGATCCAGAAAAAGTTACAGGATGAATTTCGGATGTCAAAGCGTATTTCTGATACTTATTTTGATGATTTGAATATATGGGAACGATTTTTGGAGAGAACGATTTCAATCGTTTCATTTTATCTCTAGCGATTTTATTATTGAGGGGAGAAGTTTATTTAAACAATTAATTCATACATCTGATAATTTAGTTTATCATCTTCAAATTATAGGAGTATTACAAAATGTATTGGTAAAGAGGAGCCAGACATCGAAGAGGAAAGAGGATTTGGCTTCGGACCATCAAAGCTAGTTTTCAATGGAAGGTTAAAATAAGAGGAGATAGAAGGTATCCAGTCATTCCTCGTTGGAAATTATGGAGGATGAACAGTTTTTACCTTCCACATGGAGCTCTCACTGAGGTACCATTGGAGTATGAGTGTATGAAGAGTCAATTCAAGTATTAAAATATGGTGCTGCTGTAATCGGCGAGTGGAAGGACTGGATGTATGGCTTCACGGAGAAGACAGAGGCCAATTTACCGCCGAATACCGGTAGTGTTCTCTATCTATAAATAAAGAAATAATACAGTCCTTATGCGAGGAAATGGAAATGACCTTCAGTTGGCTTTGTAAAATATCATGTTTCTCTAGAGAGTATAGTTATGAGAAATACTAAAGAACTCATTTTTATGATCAATTCGGTGGAACAAACATTATCCTACCTTGATACTTATTGAGATTGAATGGAATGAAAATCAGCACGCTTCAACTTGGAGCTGCTGGTTTTTTTATGAGAAAAATGGCAGTGAATATAGTCCGATTAATATCCGCCAAAATGGCAGCTTTTTTATTTTATCGGAACATATTCTTGTCATTTCTCGATATCAAGAATATGTTCCGATTGCCGATCTAGGCCGAGAATATAGTCCGATTGCCGATAAGACCCAAATATATACTTTTGGGCATTCAGCTAACGGGCAGATTTGTTTAAAAATGGTAGGTACTTCTCACTCCTTAAAATAGTCTGTTAGTGACTGGCGGAATAACAGCACTGTGGTAATATTTAGTACATTGTTATGCTATATTTTGTAAGAGATTCCACAGACAAGAGGTGTACGGTGGTCGAAGAACTAAAAAAAGAAATTATTAATGAATTAATCCGTTTGATTCCGAAGGCTGTATCAGAGATTGATAAACCTCATAATGATAAGGTATGCTTTATCGCCCTTTATAGAGATGATTACGACCCATTAGTTAGCCTAATACAATTAGGATTGGTAAAGTATCGCCAAGAATGCTTTGAAAGTTCAGGGTTTTCTTTTAATTCAGGAGAACAGCCTGCTAAGTATCAGAATGACCTAATAGACGAAAAATTGAAAGAAAAAGAAAAACTATTAATTTCCATGTTGAACCCAGATGATTATTACGGTGAGTGGTGGAAGCAAACAGAACAGATTATGTTTGAAGTATCCATGAGACTAAACGAATATGAATGGAATGAAATCTTGCACATATCGGATGATTTTATTGTCTTTGTAGATTGGGAAGCATGGGAGGGCGACTTGTCAGTAAGCGTTCCAAAAGAGAAAATTGAGAACCTCATCAAAAAGGGACTGTACGATGAGAAATTTATTAAGTAAAGTGATGAATAGATGGATTCATTGAATTAACGGATAACGATAGTGCAACACCAAAACGGCTGCCGCAGGGCAGCCGTTTTGTATTACCGGGTAGCTTAATGTGAAATTATTTGTATTACACATTAGCGGAACCACGTTACGCTTTTCTAGTTCCAAGCTTTAGGCCAAGGCATTTAATCGTTAGTTTATTCACTTCTGGTATGAGCGAGTTTGAGCGTTAAGCTTTGTGCCCATTTTAGGAATAGAGCGCCTACGACCAAATATCTGAAGTATGCATAGTAATTAATTTTATAACGATAAGTATAGTTTTGAGCCTCATTCTCAACCTTACTATGAAGTTCTTTCAATTTTTCTGCTGAAACCGTCCCTTTACTCGTTTCTTCACGAATCAAGCTGTCCCACTTTTCACTATCAGCTGTGGTGATCGCCTTTATCTTAACCTTTTCTGTTAAGCCAATTGAAGTCGAAAACTCCTTCAACAAAACAAAAGGATTAGCGAATACTAAGAAACTTAAGAATAAAACATATAGCAGTATAATCGTACTAAAAACTTTAGCTATTTTTGTGATCATCGGGATCATCCATTTCTTTACTTTTTTTGGATAATCTAATTGTAGCTTGGATTCGAGCATAACCACAGTTCCAAATTACCTATTACTAAGAATATTTTTCTTCATAATAACCGTACTTCCTTAATGATTATGCCACCAGTGAGATAATTAAGAGGTCGAAACTAGTTAATCCAGTACAACCAATTTGTTGCTTATGTTACGAAGACTGAAAATCGAAAAGCCCTAGTCGTTAGTCCAGTAAGTAGAAAAATCAATGAAACAATGAAGAACAAGGCAGCAATAACTCTTCGTCATTAATCTAACGGGAGGTTAGTTCCAATATGTGTTAAAATAAATTGAGCTGCGGGGGAGGGGAAAAAATGGGGATGGATGTAACGGCTTACTTAGGCCATAGCTTATCTTCAGATGATATTCATTTATTATGTAACGCTCTAAATTCAAGATCATTAAATCACGTCGATGAATTCATTACTCACTTTCTCCCATATAATCCTGAGGATGTGGGAAAACCTTGGAGGGTCCACGATGGGATTGGTGGCACTTTGGGAATAGATGGACCTTGCGGAATCGACCTTACCTTCTCAGAGAAGGTTTGTTATTTTCATCATTATATTAGGTGGAGAAGTTTTCTCCGAGACAAGGAGATTCAGCTCTATATTCGGAAACTTACGTTAGATTTAACCAATTATTTTACAACAAATTATGCTATTTATGTACCAGACAATGGCTCAAAAGAGTCTGGAAATCTAGATTTTATTTGGGAAGATGAAAATAAAGATATCGATTATATAAAGAATTGGCTTCATGAAAGTTGTGGAACACCAAAAGAAAAGATTATTGATATTTATAAACAATATGAAAATTACTGGGAATCCGATGGATACTATATAGATTATTTCAGTGATCTTAAGCAGAATTAATCGTTAAGCAAACGGAAACGTTAGTTGATAAAAAGACACCCGCGGCAGCTGGCCATGATCGGCTACCGTTTCCACGCTAACGGGCAGGAAATCAGAAATGGACGGATAGAGAATGAGGAAAATTAATAAGTATCGAGGACTAAACATGTATTGCCCACTCTACTACCCAGTAAAAGATAAAGATCAAAGTATCGTTCTTCGGAATGAATACTGTTTGTTCGTACAAAAGCCCCAGATATAGAACAAGTCTTAGAAAACTATCAATATGAATGAAAATGAGTAGGTGTGAAAATGGAGAGAATTTTTAAGCTTAAAAACTATATCAAACTGGATAAAGGTGAAATAGATAAAGATTTCTTTGAAGCATACCTGAGAAATAGTGACAACATGTCTTCTGAGGAGTATGAACCAGAGAAATGGTGGTCAATTATCATTAATCTAAATCCAGAAGAAGTGACCTCCCTGATACTAGAACTCCAGTTACTTGTATATGCACGTTGTAATACTTTATCTTTAACCTCACATCAAGAACTTTCTGATATTAAATTAGAACTGAACTTGAATAAAAATGATGATGAAAAATACTCATGTGTTTATGCTAAAGACTCTATTAATCGTGTATTTCTATCTCTGAATGAGTTGGAGTACTTATTATGTTTTTTACTAGAGTATTACCGTGACGGTTCAACAGTAGTTGATCATATAGATATTAACCTAGTAGATTATTTACATATTATGGGTAGTGATGGGACACTAACAATAAAAATAAAATAATGGAATTACATTTAAATAGACGTGACGAATGCTTGCCTCCCGACCATAGGTGGGCTTTTTAATTCAACTAACGGTGAACGTTTGTTCAATAAGAAATCAAGACGATGCTGGCGGCATGAATCGGCAGCCTCGTTAAAGTAACTGGCAGGAGAGTCTCATCATCTAAACGAATATTTCAAATATTAATATATAAGAACGGGGTTGATTTATGGATGTGATTGATAATTATATCGGAAGTTGGATGGACTATGTCGGACATATATTAATAATAAAAAAGATAGATGATATCGAGGTTAGAGTTGACTTTTATCCTATTTTAGGAAGTAAACCTCTTAATCGAGATCTATTAGGGAGAACGTCATTATCTATTAATATGAAAGGAGTTTTACAAGAACACGGACTACAAATTGAGTTAGGTGAGGAGGGATTAGGACCAACCCTTGAAATAAAACTAACAAAAGAAAATAATCATAAATTTTTAGAACCCAGTGTGGTTATGGGTCTATATGATGATTATGAGGATGATTTCGGTGTTCCATGGGTATTTCCATTATCTTACTATAAGAAGATTGAGGATTGAACTAACGGGATACGTTTGTTCAATAAACGCACCAGTGGGAGGCAGCCAGCATGATCGGCGGCCTTCATTATGTTAACGGGAGATTTGTTTAACTGTACCTCGGTTTATTTATATTAACTTATGGTATTATTTAGGTCAAAACGCTTGGATTAAACAAAAAAAGATACTATAATGAGATACTACAAAGGAGAAAATTTTTAATGGAAGCAATATTGTATTCCTATATGCAGGGGTTATTGGAGAAATATGAAGAGTTGAAAATACCAAACAAATTTTCTTTACAGGAAGTTGATAATTTATTAAAGAAAAAGTATATGGCAATTGAACTTGATAAAATGGAATTTGAGGATTTAAAAGGTGACGTACATGTTCAATACAATAAAATAACTAAGTGTTATGCAATTCAAAATGAAGAAGTACTTAATAGCTTATATAGCGCTAAAGAAAAGGTAGACCACTTTATTATGATTGAGTTTTTAAGAAAGCAGAATTTTAATAATGATGACTCTGATAGTAAACGTCAAGAAATGTCGCTGGAAGTTAACCAAGGAAAAAGAATAAACGTAATTCTAGAAAGCGAAAATCAGTACATAAGCGGTTTTACACTTCAAGGAAGAAGTAATAAATTATTAAATGAGCTTGTTGTATTTAAGGGAATAGATTCAGATAAATGCAATCTAGAAAATCAAGAGTTTCTTTATTACATTCAGGCTTTGTTAGAGTCAGGCTATATCAAATTATAATGAATAGTTTAATCACCAGAGCTACTATTTCGTTGGTAACCCGTTATTAAACTATCGGGAGACGATAGTTCAATCAATGATATTAAAAAGGAAGCCAGCCCAGTGGATTGGATGCCATTTCTCAAGTAATGGGAGTTATCATTAATAAGATTATGTTGAAATACGGTTGTGAGCTGATTTGGCGAAGTATGATTTTAATGAGGGTAAAGAAATGTCCTCAAAATTATGGAGGGAGTTACTTGGTTGAAGAATGGTCAAAATGGAAACCTGAGAAAATGGATGTACTCCCGGCAGCAACCTATTTAAAACGCCTTACTCGAGATGACGATTTACTTTTAATTTCTTTTGAAACAGAAGAAGAAGGTAAATTGGTTAATGTGACGTTTAATAAATTTGTCTTTTCTTATCGGTCAACTGATGAGGGGAACCGTTTAAAATTACTTGTAGATCTAAATATTAAGTATGGCGAGGATTTTTACAAGGACTGGCGCTTCTTTAAAATTAAAAATTCTCCGTACATCCGGTGGCTTCATGAAGAAAATTGTGGGATCTACCGGGAAGAGGACATATATCATTTCGTTTTTGTGACAAATATGGAACTAATAGAGGTCCTGGCAACTTATGATCCGGAAGTGAAAATCGTAGAGTTGCATTCAGAGATAGAGAAATAAAATTAAGCTCAACCATGTGCTGTCGCACGGTGGTTTTTTAGTTGAACAAACGGGACAGGTAGTTCAATAAGATACGAAGAAGAGGCTGCCGGCATTTATCGGCAGCCTTTTTGAACTAAAGGGCAGTCATAGCTTAATTATAAGTGTTTTTTACAACCTAGAGACTAGCGATAGATGGTAAACTAATTGTAGTAACCTTCGTACCTAAGGGAAAAAAGATTAAGTATTCAAAAGGAGTGCAGTACAACGTATAAATCATTCCAAAACAAAACCTAAATCAGCTGTTAGCTTCGTCTACAGAGTAGCATAATTCAGCTCGCATGAACTCCATCCGCTTTGTTTGCTGTACACATTTTCCTTGTTTGCACATAAAAATAAACGGCATAGGGCTTACCCCATGCCCGATCCGATAAACGGCAGATCTTTTGCGAGAAAGGAGATTGTGAACGTGGCAAATGAAATGGTGTACATCACTGTTATAGACGAACTCTTAAATACTATACCTTAACTAAAGCCAATCTACGCTGAGATTACGGATATGTGGCTCGATGACTACCTACCATACGCGGTCTTTGGTTCGGTGATCGTTCCAACAATGGAAGAACGCAAAACCCCGTTTTAAAACGGATTTGATTTTATAGATACATAGGGAGTTATTAAAGATGGAAGTTTTGAAAGAAAAAGCATACGTATATCTGTTTTATTGTGTTCTTTTAGATATTCGGAGTGCTTCTTATACTCATCGTATTAGATGGTGGAAACCTTCATCATGGATACAGGCTAAAATTGATTTGCAAGAAATAAACAATATTGCTGATGTATTTCATAACTTACCTGACTTGCTTGTTAACCGCCCAAATGAATTTGATGAAAAATGGTTTTGGGATTACTTAAAACAGCGACTTCCAGAGAGATATGAATTCTATTTTCTTGTTTTCACCGAAAAGTTAAACGAAAAAGCATGAGTTCATTAATCTAAACGGGAAACTTTAGTTCAATCAAGGCTACTGATTATAAGGGGAGATAATCAAATGGGATGGAAACCAGATTCCTCTAAACCGCTATTAAATCGGATTATGTTTTTGTTTGTAGATATTAAATGCAGTATTAATCACGTTCGTGAACAATGTTTACAGCTGAGTTATACTTCGGAGGAAATCGAAAAAGCTATAATAGAGGCATTAGAAAACCTCTCATTCACACCACCTGAAGATTACCCTGAACAGACGTAATTGAGCTAACGAGGAACGATAGTTGAGGAGCTTGCATCGCTTCAGTGTTTTTTTTTGCTTCAGAAGTAGATATTTGTCTAAATTTTCGTATGCGAGTTGTTGGTATAAATGCTTGAATTTCAATAAAGGTACAGAGGGGAATCCTGCATGATTACGCTCAGAAAAATCACTTTGGAAAATAGGCGTGCCATGTTTAACTTGGAAGTTTCAGACGACCAAAGGCATTTTGTAGCGTCTAATCTGTCCAGCGTTGCTTCTTGTTATGTTCTTTTAACCAATGGGGGACATCCATTCCCATTTGTCATTTTCGCGGATGAGCAGCCCGTCGGGTTCGTTATGTTGGCTTATGGAATTACTGGATACGAAGAGCCTTCACTCGCAGAAGATAACTATTGCATAATGCGACTAATGATTGACAAGCAATACCAAAATCGGGGTTATGGTAGAGAATCTATAGAAAAAATCTTGGAATTTATCCGCACCTTCCCAGCAGGGAAAGCACAATACTGTTGGATCCCTTATAGATCCGATAACGTCGTTGCCAAAAGGCTTTATGAAAGTTTCGGCTTCCGTGACAACGGTGAAGTTTTTAACAACGAATCAATAACTGTATTGCGACTCTGACTTGCAGTCAAATCATTAAGCGAATTCAAAAGAAGATTAAGCTAACGTAAGAACGATATTCAATTAAATAAAAGGTCCACTTAACCATTTTTAAAGACTCAACTATGAGGGAATTGAAAAATCGGAGAAAATCAATAGGAGATGAAGGAACAATGAAATTATTATGGGAAAGACTAGAGCAGTGGCTTAAAGATCATGCGCCTGAAATATTAGATGACTTAAATCCTGGAGCAAGTGAGTCGGAGATTTTAGCTCTAGAGACTAATCTGGGATTTAAATTACCAGATGACGTGAAAGAATCGTTGAGTATTCACAACGGACAATCGGGTAAGTCAAAATGGCTTGTTGCGGGCTGGGAGTTGCTATCCACAAAACGGATCCTGGAGGAATGGGAAGTTTGGAAAGATCTTTATGACAGTGAATCATTCATAGACTATGATGTAGATCCACAAGGAGATATAGCTAATGTTTGGTGGCAACCTGCATGGATACCATTAACATATAACGGTTGTGGTGATCATCATTGTCTTGATTTAGCACCAGTGAACAGAGGCAGAAATGGTCAAATAATAAGTATGTGGCATGACTCGGATGAAAGAAAAGTATTAGCAGAGGGTTTTAAGCAATGGTTCGGTCATCTTGTCCAAACATTTGAATCAAACGATGCAGAATATGTTTTTAAAAGCGGCGACTTCAAATTTGATGCAATTGAAGATTAAACTAACGCAGAACGTTAGTTACATACACAACGAACATTAAGCTGCCGGAATGTTCGGCGGCCTTCATTACGTTAACGGGAGGATAGTTTTAACTAACGGCGTATTATTACGAATATAGTTGGTAAAAATTTAAGAAAGTATAGGAGTATGCATGAAATTTCTAATAATCTGGAATGCCTTTTTTAAGGTTAAGAATGAGGAAAAAGCTGTTCGCCTTATTAATCAGATTGAAAATAGAACAGGTCACTCAATTGTGTCGAAACAATTTGTAAGATCTATGAGGGAGCCATCACTTTTAGGAGCAACGTTTGTAAGTAAATTAAAAGACGATATGACAATGGAGGCAGCTGTTTTCGAAACACTTCAGATAATTAATTTGCTTGGTACTGCCTGGACCGTCTATAGTCCTTCAATAACTAATGATCCTGAGAATCCATTTGAGATTCTGCTTTCTTTTGAAGGCTTTCAAAACAAGCCAACATTTACAGGTCTCGCGTGGGTTCAATTCCAATTAGAAACGGACACGAAACACGAATATGGATGGGAGTATACAAGTGCTTATGGGACTAATTTTGTAAATCAGTTATAATAATTTACTTAAAGAAATTAATTAAAAAGTTATAATATGTTTGTATCAAATAAAAAACGAAAAGGAGCTCACTATGAAAGCACTCGTCACTGGCGCAAATAAAGGAATCGGTTTTGAAATCGCTCGAAGTCTTGGTAAGCGTGGTTATGACATTCTCGTTGGAGCGCGTGATGAAGCCCGTGGGCAGGCAGCAGTCGAAAAACTTGCTGCAGAAGACATATCAGCAACGTTCATCAAGATTGATTTGAATAATCTTGAAAGTTTGCACACAGCGGCTAAAATGGTTGATTCGCTCGATATTTTGGTCAATAATGCTGGAATTCCTGATAGTGTCAAGCCTGGGCGCGCGGCGCTCGACCTCGCAAAACGCACATTTGACTATACTACAGAGGATTTACGTACGACGATGGAAACGAATTTTCTCGGCACACATGAGCTCATCAAAAGTCTGCTGTCATCTCTGACAGACAACGCGAAAATCGTCAATATCACCGTTCCGATTTCGCCAACCGACTTTTGGCACCCACTCGCTTACATTAGTAGCAAAGCAGCACTCAACGTGATGACACTGACTTACGCTTATGAGTTTGAAAAAATGGGCAGCCATCGCCAGATTTTCGGTATCATGCCTGGCGCAGTCGCAACCGACTTGAACGGCATGGAAGTTGGTGCGCATGGCGGATTCGTCAAGTCTCCCGAAGCCGCTGGGCAGATAAGTACCGACATTATCCTGTCTGATAAGAATCAAAATGGCCAAATTATTCAGTACGATGGAAAGATTGTTACAGATTATGAGATTCAGCTGAGAGGCTAGAAACACCAAGCACTGTCAGAGGTACTACTTCGACTGACACTTTAGTTACGTAGGGCTAGCTTAATGATTTACACAGCCTCTCGAATAGGACAAAACTTCGTTTCAATCGTCACGTTCGAGTACTAATAGAATAGAAATCCCTGTTCACTTCTGGTGAATAGGGATTTTTTCATATATTTTCCTGAAATTCGATTGACACAAGCAGAAAACTGTGGGAATATTTTCTTGCGGCAACATTTAGAACGATGTTCATAATAACGAACAAAGTGGATGATCCTACAGATGAAACTAGCTCGATTTACGATTTCCGGCGAAGGAATATCCAAGCCAGCAATTCCAGACATGCCGATCCTGTTTCTCAAACCGTTGACCACGGTAGTCGGTCTGGAAGACCCGATGCTGCTGCCCTTGGGAACAGATGTGATTAAGTTAATAGCAAAATAAAAAAATGATAAGGTGAATTATGAGAGGAAATGTAGCTGTTATTACCGGCTCTGCAACCGGTATCGGAAAAGCCATCGCTCTTCGTTTAGCAAGGGAAGGCGTCCATATTACAATCAATTATTCCAAATCGGAAAATGAAGCATTGGAGACCCAAAAGGAAATTGAAGCTTTAGGAGTAAAATGTCTGTTGTTTAAAGCTACGGTATCCGATGATCTTCAGGTACGCCAAATGATTAAAGAAACCGTAGGTTCATTCGGACGATTAGATATTTTAGTCAATAATGCAGGAGTGACCGATTTTGTCAGCCATGATGATCTTGAGGGGTTGAAAGAGGAGTATTGGGACAGGGTCATGGATGTCAATGTAAAGGGGCTTTTCTTTTGCAGCCGGGCCGCAGCGGTCGAATTAAAAAAGCAGAAAGGCTGTATCATAAACATTACGTCGGTCGCAGGGTTGACGGGGCTAGGCAGTTCGATCGCTTATGCCGCCTCGAAAGCCGCTGCTATTAGTGTGACGAAATCGCTTGCCCGCATCATGGCCCCTGAAGTTCGCGTCAATAGTATTGCGCCTGGGATTGTACAAACCCGATGGGTTGAGGGGCAGGAGGATCATATCAAGCGACTGGCAGAGGGAACACCGCTTGGTAGAATTGCAACTCCGGAAGATGTGGCTGAAGTCGCTTATTCATTAATTGCGCATTCGCATTTTGTGACAGGAGAGATCCTCAAAGTAGACGGCGGGATGTTTATATAACTTATGAAAGCAGAAAAATAAGCTGACCGTGTCTAACGCGGCTGGGCTGGAGAAAAGAAGGCCTTGAGTATCAAGAACTTCTTCATTTTTGGCAGGCAGCCTTTCCGGCTAGATAATATGAACGCTGATCTGCTCCATCATTTGGAAAAAATCTGTTGTAACCCCTGAAAAATATTTGTCGCTACTTCTGGTTTACAACGGTATTAGTAAACCCGCTCCTATCTATAGGGGGCGGGTTATTTCTAGTTATTAAGGCAGGATACGTGAAACATATCGGAATAATCCAACTCATTTGGTTGAATACCAATATTCTCTATTCAATCAAAGTATCGAGAAGGTTATTTTGCCGAATTCAAGGGAATTGGGAATTGATGTTGTAGCATTTGGGACACTGGCTCATCTATTACTTAGCGGCACTAATTGGAACTGAAGCCCTAGAACCGTGATGGGAAGTATAAATGCAGCCGTTTTTTCTGTATTTTATAAATTGCGTATGAGTTTATATTTTGATGATTTACTAAGATCGCCTTTTCCCTAATAATGAAGGGTATCCTTCAAAAGCCTCATGAAGTATTAATTGTAACCGTTCTCATCGTGCTGGGGGGTCATTCTTATGCTGCAGAAGATTCGAAAATATAATAGGAGTGTTATAGCCACATGGCTAGTCTCGTATTTGTCTGTGCTGTTGGTACCTATTGTAATTAGTATGATTCTTTATTCGGCAACGCACAGTCTGGTGGAGAAAGAAATAAATCGGGCGAACGAGTTGCTTCTCACGCAGATCGAAATGTCTATCGATAGTAAGTTAAAAGGCTTGGAACAATTAAGCTTGGAAGTTGCTTTAAACAAAAATGTCTCTTCTTTCGCGAATGTTGAAAAGCCGTTATTCGACGATCATTATTATCAACTGTTTAATATTGCCGAAAGTCTGAGAACTTACCAACGAGCTAATGACTATATTGAGCAAATTTACGTGATGTATGCGAACAGCGATACTGTTGTATCCACGTTCAATCACACCGATTCCCATGGGCTGTTCACCCTCATGAGGCCGGAGAAGGAGACTTCTTTTGAGGAGTGGAGACGGCTATTTGACCAAAAATATGTCTATAAGTATTCACCAATGAAATATTGGAACGAAGGCACGTCGATGTCTGGGGTGATGTTTGCCCGGTCGCTCGTTTTGAATAATCCGCTTCAGCCTTATCCCATTCTAATCATTTTGATTAATGAGAATAAGCTGCTGGAAAGCATTCCGAAATACAATGATTCATCGCTACTGATTTTGGATAAAGATAATCAATTCATTGCTGCGTCCAAAGATAAACAGGAGCTGCAAGAGCACTTGCCATCAGAGCGTTTGTTAGGGAAAAAAGGTTTGGTGTACGCTGAGATGAATCAGGACAAAGCGGCTTTGTCTTATGTTACATCCGAACTGACGGGCTGGAAATATGTGTCCGTTCTCCCGGCAGAAATCTTCAATGAGAAGATGGAATATTTGAAAGCGATAACAAGATTGGGTATTGCCCTAGGTTTGTTGATAGGCATTATCGTTACGATTATTTTCTTGAGAAAAAATTATATGCCCATTCAAGTCCTGCTGCAGAATATGACGCAGCGGTCCGGATTCCGCTTTGACGGAAAATCGAATGAGTATTCCTTTTTGCAAAATGCGCTTCACCATACCTTTATCGAGAAAGATGAAATTAGCAAGCTGTTAAAGCTGCATAATAATACGATCAGAGCGCATTTTCTGACACGTTTATTGAAGGGGCAGCTGGAGAAAAAGCTTTCGCTTACGGATTCTTTTGCCGCCCACAATGTCCACTTTGTTTCGGATCGGTTTGCGGTGCTGCTGTTCAGCATTGATGCTTACGGCAAGCTGCAAACGGATGAAGCGGATGCATCATTCGGGCAGGAGACACAGATGCTTCATTTTGTGCTTAGCAATGTGATCGAGGAGCTTGCTGGTGATGATGCAACAGTTTATTCCACAGAAGTGAATGAGCTGACAGCCTGTATTGTTAATTTGAAACCACTTCCTTCAAATGAGGAAGAAGACTTGGTATTGATCCGAATGGCCACCCAAACGCAAGTGTTCATTAAGGAACACATCCATGCGGAAATGACGATTGCTGTGAGCGGTGTTCATAATGACGTGTATGGGATCTCACAATCGTACCAAGAGGCACTGGAAACTCTTGAGCATCGCATCGTGCGCGGCAATGGGCAGTTGATTTTGTACAAGGAAATTAGCATGGAGGCAGCGTGCTCCGGACGGAATTACTATTATCCGTTGAGCGTTGAACAACAGCTCGTTTACTACGTGAAGACGGGGAATTTGTCCAAATCGCAGGCGCTGCTAGGAGAAATTTACGAAGCGAATTTCAAAGATCATCCTGTTTCAGTGCCGCTTGCAAAATGTCTGTTGTTTAATTTGGCAAGCACCATGCTGAAAACGCTCGACGAGGTAAGCTCGATCAGCAAACGAAATTTTGAAGCTCATGCTGAAGATGTAGAACGGCTGTTGAACTGTGACACGGTTCAGGACATGATGGCTCATATGAATCGAGTGCTTGAACAGGTCTGCGAATGGATTCAAACCGACAAGAAGAATCAACATACTTATCTTATCGATGATATACGCGATTATATTCAGACGCATTTTCGAGATGTCAATTTGAATATCTCGATGATTGGGGAATCTTTTTCGCTGACACCTTCCTACGTGTCCAAAATATTTAAAGAACATACGGGAGAATCCCTGCTGGATCTCATTAACCATACGCGATTGTCAGCGGCAAAAGTGCTGCTGTCTGAGCACAACCTGACGATCAACGAAGTCGCATGGCGTGTGGGTTATGCAGATGTGAGCACATTCTTGCGCATTTTCAAGAAATTTGAAGGGATGACGCCTGGGAAGTATCAGAAGATTTAGCTTTTGCTTATCAACAAACAAAGCGATGTGAGGTTCATTAGACAAGGAATGGAGGAATAGCAGATGAAAAAAATGCGATTAAGCGAGCTGCACGATGTTCAAAGTGGTCATCTTTTACAAGAGATATTACCTGGTAAATATTTGTCTTCAGGGGGACTTTCCTTTGCTAAGCAGGGGGAACGCAGTCATACAAATGACGGGCCGGATGGTCGTGACTATCATGTCCATGGAGATTGCGAAGCCTTTCTTATCCTGCAAGGAGCGGGAACCATGGAAGTGAATGGGGAGTTTCATCAGGTTAAGGTCGGTGACGTTGTGATTATCGAGCCTGGAGAAGATCACCATCTGAATTCAAGCGAGGAAGATCCGATTGTAACGGTATGGTGTCATGCTGGTCCCAACCGGCATAAGAATCAGCAAGAAGAGGCAGCGATTTGAGCGCATTTTTCAGCGACTGTCGTCGAGAGGAGACTTTCAGTGTGATGGCCATTTGGGTGGGTTTAGGTTCTGCGGGTCTTGGTTGGTATAAGAGACTCCGCCAAAATGGGTATTTAGCTGCCGTTGTAGAAATTGATGCTTCAACTCGCCATTTCACAGTTCATTCACGAAATTGATAGGGAGTGAGTTTATCTTTTGCATGTCATTTTAACTTTTGCATATTTCACAAACGAAGCCAAATGAGGTTCAATAATCATGAAATTGGACAAAAAAACGACTTGATGTGGAAGGGAGGTGAGGAAAGCGTCCTGAAGGATTAATTTAGTAAGCGCTTTCGTTTCAAAGTGATTCATCACATTCAGCAAAAAGGACGGTGTTAGTTACATGAGAATGTCACCGAAGAAGGCTGCGGTCTTCCTGTTATGCGTACTCTTGTTCATGAGTTTGATTCCTCGTTTCGTTGCTGCTGCAGATACGAAGTTCTCCATATCGGGTTCAAGCGTGACCGCAAGCTCCAACGATGGCAATGTTCCAACGAATACGGTTGACGGCGATATGGGTACTCGTTGGTCAGCCAGTGGGGATGGCCAATGGATCAAATTCGATCTTGGCTCCAGCGTAACGGTAGCTTTTGTTAAAATTGCCTTTTTAAATGGCTCTACGCGTACTTCATCTTTTGATATTCAGACCTCTGCGGACAATGTGACGTTCACGACGCAGCTTTCCAATGTAACAAGTAATTTGGTAGATGGGCTACAAACCTTCGATTTTCCGGATGTCGCATCGGTCCGGTATGTGCGTATCGTTGGTCATGGGAATTCGGCGAGCGCTTGGAACAGCTATTTGGAAGTCGAGGTTTATGGAAATGGAGGCAGCACTCCCGTTGAAGATTCAGTGACGGTTTCGACGTCGGCTCAGCTGCAGACTGCGATCGACCAGGCTATTCCCGGCAGGATCATTTATTTGCAAAATGGTACCTACTCACAATCCGGTCCATTTACAGTCAATGGGATTCACGGTCAAGATGGCCAGGAAATCGTCATCAAAGCCTTGAACCGCGGGCAAGCGATTATTTCCGGGGGAGCTTATTTCAGCTTGTATCAGTCGTCTTATGTGACCATTTCGGGAATGAAATTTACAACTACGACGAGTGCAAGCAACAATGCGGTAAAAATGGATGAGTCCAGCCATATTCGCGTGACACGCAATGAATTCAATCTGAATGAAACCGGGGCCACGAACAATTGGGTGAAAATCAGAGGCATCAACAGCGACAACAATCGGATTGATCGGAATAAATTCGTATCCAAAGCGGATCCGGGGCCAATCATTGCTGTAGATGGCGATGGAAGTACGTATATGTCGCGCTATACGATTATCGACCGCAATTACTTTTATGACAGCACACCTAGGATTACAAATGGCAAAGAGAGCATTCGGCTTGGCTTATCCGGCGTCTCTTTATTAAACGGGAACGCGACCGTAGAAAATAATCTGTTCGAGAACAGCGATGGCGATCCGGAAATTATTTCCGTGAAAAGCAGCGGCAATACGGTTCGCTACAATACGATTCGGAATTCGCAAGGTCAGGTTACGGCAAGACACGGCAATAACAATCAATACTATGGGAACTTCTTTTTGGGCGATGGCAGTAAAGCCGGTGTAGGCGGGTTCCGAATCTATGGGACGGATCATCGCATTTATAACAATTATTTTGAGGGTCTTACCACGGATGCCATTAATCTCGATGGTGGAGATTGGGATGGTGGGACCAATTCCACCAACTACAGCAGTGGGGATTTAAGCAAGCATTGGCGCGTGTATCGAGCACAAGTTACGAACAATACGATTGTGAACAGCGATTTCGGCATCATTATCGGTAGAAGCTATACATCAGCGCCCGTTGATAGCCGAGTAGCGAATAACATCGTTAACAACAGTACAGGTACGCTATATGAAGAAGTGAAAACATCGAACACCGTGTTTGAAGGAAATATCGGCTATGGCAGCACGGTTACGAATCGTTCGAGAACTTCTGCGGAAATTCGGAATATCACACCGTCATTCACAACGATTGGCGGCTTGCAAAAGTTAACCTCGGGCAGTGCAGCCGTTAATGCCGCTGTTGGCAGCTATTCTTATGTCACTGAGGATATGGATGGTCAAACGCGTTCGACGAACGATGTTGGCGCCGATGAGTACTTCAGCTCCTCTACGTCCATCGTCCGCGTGCCGCTCAGTGCCTCGGATGTAGGACCTGACAGCCCGTAACATGCAAAACGAAACAGGTATGCAAAACCTGAAATTTGAGGTTTTGCATACCTGTTTCGATATTGAAGATAGTTTTTTGCGAATGGATTCGGCAAAATAGGCAATGTAGGCGCTTTCAAATTGGAGAAACAGTTTAACTATGGAATGGGGGACGAACATGGAAAGTAACAAATCAAAAAGAAAGTATCGGTCATACAGCGCTGCTGGGCTAAGTGTTCTCATGTTAACAGGTATCGTACTTTCCGCTTGCTCGGAGACTGGCAGCACAACTAAGAATAGTGCAAGTCCATCCGCAACGGATGCACCGAAGGCAGTTTATCCGCTGAATACGAAGGAAACGTTAACATCATGGGAAAGTTTGAACAACAATGCGACTACGTTTTATCAAAACTTGGCTGAAACGCCATTTGGTAAACAGCTGGCCAAAGCTACCGGCGTTGAGGTGAAATATATTCACCCGAACGATCAGCAAACGAAAGAGCAGTTCAATCTGATGATTGTTGCGGATAAACTGCCGGATGTCATTGAATATGATTGGACAGGAAGAAGCGCGGGGTCTTACCCAGGCGGTCCGGAAAAGGCGATTAATGATAAAGTCATTCTGGAACTCAATGATTTGATTGATAAGTATGCGCCGAATTTGAAGAAAAAGCTGGCAGAAGATAAAGAACTCGACAAAATGATTAAAACGGATAGCGGCAAATATTATGTATTTCCAATGATACGTAACCCTTCCGGACTTGTATTTCGGGGACCTATCATTCGTAAAGACTGGTTAGATGAGCTGCAATTGCCGATGCCTGAGACGATTGATGAATGGGAGACGACGTTAAAGGCATTCCGTGATAAAAAGGGAGCAAAAGCACCCTTTAGTGTCACTTACGTCAATGGGAATTTCGAAATTCGCGATGCTTTTATCGGCGCTTATCATACTTCGAATACGTTTTACCTCGATGATGCAGGGAAAGTCAAATATGGTCCGGTTGACCCGCAATATAAGGATTTCTTAACGCTGTTCCGCAAGTGGTATGCAGAGGGACTGTTTGATAAAGATTTTGCATTGACTGACGGAAAAGCGTTGGATACGAAAATACTTGGCGGTCAAACCGGAGCAACGGTCGGCTTGCTGAGTGGCGGTTTGGGGAAATGGCTGGATGCGATGAAAACGAAAGATCCGAAGTTTAATCTGGTGGGCTCGCCGTATCCAACCCTCAAAAAAGGGGAGAAGCCTTTTACAGGACAATTGGACTTCAAATATAATCCAGGTCCAAGTAAGGCGGTTTCGGCAACGACGAAAAATCCAGAACTGGCGGTTCGTTGGCTTGATTATGCCTACAGCACGCAAGGCAGTCTCTTGTTCAACTTCGGGGTCGAAGGTGAAAGTTTTACTATGAAAGACGGGAATCCTGTATATACCGATCAAATTGTCAAAAATGAGAAATACAGCTTGCAGCAAATGGTCTCACAGTATACGAAGCCAAACGGTCCTTATGAAGCGGACGAAAGACGCAACTGGAATACGTACCCGCAGCAGGACGCAGCTGTGAAACTATGGATGAATACAGACGCAGCGAAGCACACCATTCCAGCTTTTCTGACGCCTACTGCCGAAGAAAGTAAAGAGTTAGGCAAAATCGTTAACGATGTCAGCAACTATAAAGAAGAAATGTTCTCGAAGTTCATTATGGGCAAGGAGCCTCTTGAAAACTACGACAAATATGTTGAACAAATTAAAAAGTTAGGCATTGATCGTGCGGTTGAGATTTATCAGAAATCGCTTGATCGATATAACAAGAGATAGAAGAGCGCTAAGGTTTGGATACGGAAGGAGTGGAACGATATGTCAATCAAACCACTATTAGATTCGAGGACGGCCATAACTGTGAAAGCAAAAACAAATGTGTTCCCGGGTTTGGGCATTCTCAAAGATATTCAGAAAAATAAACTGCTTTATGTCATGCTACTTCCTATCATTTTGTTTTTCGGGGTGTTTCATTATATCCCCATGTATGGCGCGATCATCGCCTTTAAAGATTTCTCTCCAAGGCTCGGCATTCTAGGAAGTCCTTGGGCGGGGCTCGAACATTTTAGAACATTTTTCGAAGGGATTTATTTCTGGCGGACACTCAAAAATACGATCCTGATCAGTTTGTATGATCTTATCTTTGGTTTCCCAGCTCCAATTATTTTGGCGCTGCTGCTTAATGAAATTAAAAAGACATTTTTCAAACGATCGATCCAAACCATTACCTATATGCCGCATTTCGTCTCGCTTGTTGTCGTGTGCGGCATGATCAAGGAATTCACTGCCAGCAGTGGATTAGTCAATGATGTGATTGCTTTTCTGGGCGGCGAGCGACTCTCTCTGCTGCTTGAAGCCCAGTTTTTCCGTACGATCTACGTTTCCTCAGGGGTATGGCAGCATATTGGCTGGGGGACAATTATCTATCTGGCTGCCTTAGCCGGCATTGATACGGAGCAGTATGAGGCTGCGAAAATCGACGGCGCAGGGCGTTGGAAGCAAATGTTCCATATCACGCTGCCCGGTATCATGCCTACAATCGTGATTTTATTGATTCTTGAGATGGGACGCATGATGAACGTAGGGACGGAGAAAATTATTTTGTTATATAATCCTACAGTTTACGACACGGCTGATGTCATTAGCTCCTATGTGTATCGGATGGGCCTTCAGGAATTCAATTACAGCTTCAGCTCGGCCGTCGGATTATTCAATTCGGCAATTAATTTTACCCTGGTTATCGGGTCCAATTGGTTAAGCCGCAAGTTGAATAATACCAGTTTATGGTGACGGGGGGATGACCATGTATCGCAAATCATTCGGAGAATGGACGTTTGATCTCGTAAACTATGTATTTTTATCGCTGCTGGCTATCGCAACAATATACCCTCTCGTATATGTCTTGTTCGCCTCTTTAAGCGACCCAACCTTATATATGCAGCATAGCGGAATCCTATGGAAACCGCTTGATTTCAACCTTAGGGCCTACAAATTAGTGTTCGATAACGGCGCAATCATGCATGGCTATGTCAATACGATGATCATTGTTGTGGTGGGCCTATGTCTGAACATCCTGCTTACTTCCCTCGGTGCTTATGCACTGTCCCGAAAATGTCTCGGTTATCGGAAGCCACTGATGCTCTATATTGTTTTTACGATGTTCTTCAGTGGTGGCATGATCCCGTTTTATTTTACGGTTAAAGGACTTGGCTTGGCGAATACACTGTGGGCATTAATTATTCCGCAAGCGATTTCCGCCTTTAATCTTATTCTGATGAAAACAGCTTTTGAAGCGATACCGGATAGCCTTGAAGAATCCGCGAAGATGGATGGGGCGAACGAATTTGTGATTTTGTTCCGAATTATGCTTCCGCTGTGTATGCCAGTTGTCGCGGTCATGCTGCTGTACTACGGAGTGAGCCACTGGAATGCTTGGTTTAACGCGCTGATTTTTTTACAAGATCGGTCGCTTTACCCGCTTCAGCTTGTGCTCAGAGAGCTTCTGCTGCAGAATGATGCGAGTTCGATGGCGAGCGGCGCCGGTTCAGGCGAAGTATCTGTCATTGGTGAGACGTTGAAGCATGCTACGATTATTATCGCAACAGTACCGGTTCTAATGATCTATCCATTCCTGCAAAAATATTTCGTCAAAGGCGCTTTAATCGGTGCAATTAAAGGATAATAAAGGAGAAGCACAAAACTATGGAAAAACCTACTTTGATTGAATCCGCTGATATTGAACGATGGTGGAAAGGCGTACAGAGTAAAGTGGATCTGATGCTGAACCAAGATAGAGAACTTGCGCCCCACGTGGCTAAGTCAGGCGCTTACGACGGATTGAAGCTAGATCAGTGGATCTCTGGATTCTGGCCGGGAATGTTATGGATTCTCTACGATCTGACAGGTGAGGAACGCTATAAGGATGCAGCTTGGAATTGGGATGTTCGGATGGAACGTCATCTGTTGGAAGAGAACCATTTTCATCATGATGTCGGGTTTCAATATTTGCCGACATCTGTCCTCAAATATAAATTGACCGGCGATTTGGACGGAAGACGTCGGGGGCTGGCGGCAGCCAACTTCCTAGCGGGCCGCTTCAATCTGGCCGGGCAATTCCTTCGGGCTTGGAATCGTGATTTGCACGGATGGGCAATCATCGACTGCATGATGAATTTATCTATCTTATTCTGGGCTTCGGAGGAGCTTGAAGACCCGCGATTTGCTCAAATTGCCCGTGCGCATGCCGACATGGTACTTAAGCATATGATTCGAGGAGATGGATCAACTTGCCATGTCGCTGTATTTAATCCAAGTTCAGGTGAATTGTTGGAGTATAAAGGCTGGCAAGGCTATGCTCCGGACTCGTGCTGGTCCAGGGGGAATGCTTGGGCGTTATACGGCATGACGAACACGTATCGCTTCACGAAGCAGGAAAAGTATCTGCATGCAGCGCAGCAAGTCGCTCATCATTTCATTAGCTCGCTGCCGGCAGAGATGGTTCCTCCTTGGGATTTTCGAGTTCCGAATGCGGACGAAGCGCCACGGGATACGTCCGCTGCGAGCATTGCAGCATCAGGGTTACTTGAACTCGCTGAACTCGTTCGGGCAGAAGATGCCAGCAAGTACCGTTTAGCTGCTGAGCGTATCCTTCTGTCCCTATCTGAGAAATATGCCTCTTTCGATGAACCGCAGCATGAAGGTATTCTCCATGGAGGCACGGGGCATAAGCCGGCAGAGGCCAATGTCAACGTATCTTTGATTTACGGCGACTATTACTATGTGGAGGCTCTTGCCAAGTTGCAAGGCTGGAAGCATCGGGTGTTCTAAGGGAATGGAACGCTTGCAGGTTCCTAAGCTTAGAACGATAGGGAGCAGGTAGATGGAGGCGCTTATGAGATGAAAGATGTAGAGTCGCCAAAGGTAAAACACATACAGGTCTGTACAGCTGCAGCACTGCAGCAGGCACTTGACGAAGCAACCGCTGGAACAGTCATTGAATTGGCGAAAGGGTCGCATGAACAATGCGGCCTTTTCGTTGTTAAGGAGAAGCAAGGTTCTGCCCTGCTGCCAATACCAACAACAAGCAGTTTTAGATGAAATTAAACAACCTTAGTGCGGTGGAGTACCGAACTAAGGCAGCTTAATGCTCTTATTTTTTGTTGTCAACTTGACGGGGCGCCACTGTCCTCCCGCTTGGGAAGGACCCAGTTGGGGCGCGGGAAGTGGCAGGTGTAGCCGTTCGGATAGCGATCCAGATAGTCCTGGTGCTCCGGCTCTGCTTCCCAGAAGTCGCCGACAGGCGTCACTTCGGTGACGACCTTGCCCGGCCAGAGTTCCGACGCGTTTACGTCGGCGATCGTCTCCTCCGCCACCTTTCTCTGCTCGTCGCTCACATAGTAGATCGCCGAACGGTAGCTTGTGCCGATATCGTTGCCCTGACGGTTCTGCGTCGTAGGATCGTGGATTTGAAAGAAATACTCCAGGATGCGCCGGTAGCTCGTCTCCGCTGTTTCGAAGACGATTTCGATCCCCTCCGCATGAGTGCCATGGTTGCGATAAGTCGCGTTCGGAGTATCACCGCCAGTATAGCCGACACGAGTCGAGACGACGCCGGGAAGCTTGCGGATCAAGTCTTGCATTCCCCAGAAGCATCCCCCAGCGAGTATAGCGCGCTGATGCATGTTTAAACCTCCTCGATCTAATTGAGATATTTGGCTTAGCCTTCGCTCTCCATGTCGTCGCGATAAATGCAGTAGCGTAGGCCACCCCGATTAGCTCAACCATCCGGGAAGACGGACCGAGATGGCTGTCGCCGTGATTGGATCTAACCTCTGTCCTTATCATCCCATGGGAGGTGCCCCGCAGCTCGTTGATGTTTACGGAAACGATCGGCTTCGTGAAACTTGAACACCCAAAGGAGGACTAGACCCAAGCTGCATATCGGTGTTCTCTCGAACATCCATGTCTAGAATATCCCATAACCACATTGGAAAAGCAATGGTTTTCAAATTAACTTAGAGCTTCGTGAGATCCTCAACCATTATACCCGCGGTATGCGTGAGTCAAACCTGTTTTTTTTACTGTTGAACTAAGCAGAGCATTTGCCGCGTCTTTACTTACCAGATCAGAGAGCAACTGGATGCCTTGTCCGGATTTTGCGGGAGCCTACGTACTGCAGAAATCGCGCTTTAAAGTTCCTATGTGGACCATGCTCCTGCAATAGGAAGTCACTATTTTAGGTATGTGGAATGCTATTGCTGGAAATAGTTACCGACAAGGTACATGAAAACAGTCTACACAATATAGTGTGTAGGCAGGTATTTATCTAAGCCCGCTCATCTTTCTTTCCCAATATTCTTTACAGAGGGAGATCAATTCTTTCGCTGCTTGATTCAGATAGCTGTCTTTTTTAAAGCTGGCGGCAATTTCCCACACCGGATGCTGACGTAGAGAGAAATAGGAGACATTCGACGAGGAGCTGGCATAACTGATTGGAAGGACTGAACAACAAATGCCCTCGGAGACCAATTCGAACAAAGTTTGACAGCTTCGCGTTTCCAATAATATTGGAGGTGAAATATCATCTTCAGCCAAGATATCGTCATAAATTTCCCGTAAAGTGGAGCCATTCCGCATGACGGCGAATGAATCCTCTACAAAGTGGTTAAGGCTGATTTCAGGAAGTGGTTCCCTGAGACGGCCTCCTAAATGTGCGAGTGGGTGGGAGCTCGGAATACACAAGATTATCTCCTCAGAGCAGATCGGAATATAGGTGTCTTTCGTTTTCTGAGTCTGCTGAAGCGTGACAAAGCCGATATCCAGATTACCTTGAGATATGGCATGTTGCTGCTCTTTGACGGTCATTTCAAGGGGCTCGATCTTGACTTTGGGATATTTATTATAAAAGCCCGGATAAATGGCTGCAAACATGTCGGTACCTCTTTCAGGAGTTAAACCGATCTTTAGTGTTCCTTCTTTGATCTCAAGCAGGTCATTGATTTTGTTATAGGTCTCTTTCTTGATAAGCAGGATACTTTTGGCGTTTTCAACATAGATGGCCCCTGCCTGAGTCAGATGCCAATTATTTCTGGAGCGAACGAATAGCTGCGTACCCAGCTCATTCTCAAGCTTCAGGAGCTGCTGATTGAGTGCAGATTGCGTAATGAATAGTTTTTCCGCAGCCCTGGTAATGTTGTTGTCTTCGGCAATTTGAATAATGTATTCCAACTGCTTCAACTCCATATACAGTCGCTCCTCAACTCTTAAATTAATTTAGAGAAAACGTATTTTAATCACTTTTACTTTACGATAATTTTAGATTACTATAAGTGCAATTCAGGTACAAGTGATTATGAGAGGGGACTATCCATGTGACTGTTCAACGTGTTGAAAGTGAAAAGCCGCTGTATATTCAGGTTAATCCGAAGGATAATATGGCGATTGTTGTCAATGCTGGCGGACTGTCGGAAGGAACGGTATTTCCCTACGGCCTTAAGCTCCTGCAAAATGTTCCACAGGGTCATAAGGTGGCACTTGCTGATTTAAATCCAGATGAGGCGATTATCCGTTATGGAGAGATAATCGGGTATGCGATGAGAGGGATAGCGAGGGGAAGCCGGATCGATGAATCATTGGTGAGAATGCCGACACCGCCTCAATTGTTAGAGCTCACAATAGCTAGCAACTTACAACAAACCATTCCTCCGTTGGAAGGCTATACGTTCGAGGGGTACTTGAATGAGGACGGAAGTGTTGGAAGTAAAAATATTTTAGGCATTACGACCAGTGTGCAATGTGTAGCCGGCGTGTTGAATTTCGCAGTGAAGAAAATTAAAGAAGAACTCCTACCTCGATTTCCAAACGTCGAAGGCGTGATCGCACTAACTCATACCTACGGCTGCGGGGTGGCGATTAACGCGCCTGACGCCATTATTCCGATACGCACAATTCAGAATCTCGCGCAAAATCCGAACTTCGGCGGGGAGCTCATGGTCGTCGGACTGGGGTGTGAAAAGCTGCTTCCCGAACGGATCGTCCCTGGAGGCGCCACCGATCAGATCGTAACCCTGCAGGAGAGCCACGGGTTTATGCCAATGGTCAGATCGATTATGGCGATGGCGGAGAAGCGCCTTGACAGATTAAACAGCCGGAAACGCATGACTTGTCCTGCATCGGCGCTAGTAGTTGGTTTGCAATGTGGGGGAAGCGATGCATTCTCGGGAGTTACAGCGAATCCGGCTGTCGGATACGCTGCTGATTTGCTGGTACGTGCTGGAGCTACGGTGTTGTTCTCCGAAGTTACGGAGGTCAGGGATGCCATTCACTTATTAACACCTCGTGCAGTGAATGAGGATGTTGGGCGAGCTTTAATCCGTGAGATGGATTGGTATGATGATTACCTGCAACGTGGCAGCGTGGATCGCAGCGCGAATACGACACCTGGGAATAAAATAGGAGGCTTAGTCAACATCGTCGAGAAGTCGCTCGGATCTATCGTCAAATCGGGTACGAGTCCGATTGTCGGTGTCCTATCTCCTGGTGAAAGAGCAACCCAGAAGGGGTTGCTGTTCGCAGCGACGCCTGCCAGCGATTTTGTATGCGGTACGTTGCAACTAGCTTCCGGCATCAATGTACAGGTGTTTACAACTGGAAGAGGCACACCTTACGGATTGGCTGCCGCTCCGGTCATCAAAGTATCGACGAGAAATGCGTTAGCAGAGCAATGGCATGATCTGATAGATCTAAACGCGGGAACCATTGCGACAGGGGAAGCGACGATTGAAGAAGTGGGCTGGGAGCTGTTCCATCTCATTTTGGATGTTGCGAGCGGGAACAAGCGAACTTGGGCAGACCATTGGGGGCTGCACAATGACCTCGCTTTATTTAACCCTGCACCCGTCACCTGATTTTAGAAAAAATATTCAAAAAACACGAGCCAAACTGGCATCGTGTTTTTTTGTGTCAGAAACGATCAATTTACGACAAATCATCTTACAATATCCACTAGATGAACCCTTTCATAAGAAGGGGGAAATTATGATTCAGCTGCTCGAGGACCCGGCTAAAATTTTGTTCCTCTGTTATCCGGTAGAGGAATTGCGAAGAGTACATTCGACCGGTAGCTAGCATGAAAATGTGAGTCACTGATGAAATTATACTGGAAATAGAACCGGACTTAATTCTCTATTATTCTGAATATGAATTGACAAAAACCGATCGATTAGAACAAGAAGAATCTATTCGATAAATGTGTAAACTATATGCATGGCACAAGGTCAACCGAGAGATTTCAATGCTTGCTTTTAATAGAGCCTATGATTTCAGAACTTGCTATGAAGGAGAAAAGGGTCGAAATTAGAAGGAAAATATATCCATAAATAGGATTGACAAATATTCCCTCCGGTTTTAAGATTTGAATCAAGGCACTTTGTTAGTCATCTTAACTATCAAAGGGGGTGAGTAAAGTGCTTGGACGCGGTCGAACTGGAAATACCAAGTTAGTTAAACAAATGAATCGACATGTACTTATAAGTCAACTTAGGGAAAATAAGCGAGTATCCCGGGCGGATTTGGCTAAGCTTACTGAATTAAGTCGACCATGTGTGTCCTCTTTAGTGGATGAAATGATACGAGAAGGCCTCATCAACGAGGTCGGCATTGGTGAATCCAAGGGAGGAAGAAAACCGATTTTACTTGAGTACAATTTTAAAGCTAAAGGTGTGATTGGCGCTGTATTTGAGGGTAGCACCCTCCATATGTCCATAGCAGATCTTAGCGGTGAATTGCTCTATAATTACGAGACCCGTTTATCACAGCCGACCAATGGGGAGACAGCGATTCAAGCGCTGGAAGTTGGAGTGAATACCCTTCTGAAGCAAAGTGGATTTGATAAAGACCGTCTTCTAGGGATTGGGGTCGGGCTTCCCGGTATCACGCAACGTAGGGACGGAACGATTAGTTATGCGCCAAGCACAGGTTGGATGGGGCTGCCTGTTCAGCAAGAAATGGAAGAAAGATTGCGCATTCCAGTATTCATTGATAACGACGTTAATTTAATGACCATTGGTGAATTTCATCAGGGGATTGGGTTTGGTATTCGAAATCAAGTTCATATGTATGTAGGTACAGGAATCGGTGCAGGAATTATTATTGACGGTCAATTTTATCGAGGCTTTCGTGAAGCTGCTGGTGAGATTGGCTATATGATGATTGGGCCTGTAGGACGAACTCGACGCGGTGAATATGGCGTTTTCGAAAGAAATTATTCGGTTTCTGGCATCATCGAAAAAGCAAGGCTGATTCTTACAGGGTGGAATGAAGATACGAGTGTGATCATCGAACTTATGAGGCAATCGGAGGGCGGGAATCGGGAAGCAGAGCAGCTTTTGGAAGACATTTACGTTCACTGGGCTCATGGCATGGTCAATATGATTAGTGTGTTGGATCCAGAGTTGTTAATCATTAACGGAGAAATGGTCAACATCGGCGAACAGGGGATAAAGAAGTTAAACAGGCTTCTTGCTGAATGGGTTCCCTTTGTACCACCTGTCAAAGTTGCCGCATTAGGCATTAAAGCAGGAATTATTGGAGCGATTCAAATTATTTTGGAAGCCCTTACATAAACCTACATAACGAATCACCAAAAATAATTTACTGGAGGAATTTAAACGATGAGAATGATAAAGGGGAATGTATCGAAATGGGTTACCAGCATGCTTCTTTGCACCGTTATGACAGCGGTTACGGCGTGTGGGAGCGCGTCTCCTAGCAGTGGTGAAGCAACCAAGCAGCCGGATAAACCGGCGGAATCGGCTAAAACTGCCGAAACTCCAAAGGCCTCAGAGAAGCAAAAACTCGTCATTTACACAGCTAGAGACAAAAATGTTGTGGATGAGATTATCCCAAAGTTTAAAGAGAAGAATCCAAATGTTGATGTTGAAGTGCTTACGATGGGCGCTCAGCAAATCATGGAACGTGTCCGTGGAGAGAAAGCTAATCCTCAAGCGGATTTCTGGTGGGGTGGAACCCAGTCCGCGCTCATGACAGCGGCAGATGAAGGACTCCTCGAAAGCTTCAAACCTAGCTTCGGCGAAAGCATACCGGCGCTCTATAAGGATGCGAAGGACCGTTGGTACGGCGAAATGCTGCTACCTGAGGTTATTATGTATAACTCTAAAGCGCTGAAAAAGGAAGATGCTCCTCAGGATTGGGATGATCTGCTTGATGCTAAATATAAGGGAAAAGTCATCATTCGCGGTGTTCTCGCTTCCGGTACGATGAGAACAATTTACTCAGCCATGGTGTTTAAGGAAGGTGGAGCAACAGATCCGAAGAAAGGCTACGACTGGCTGAAAAAGCTGGATGCGAATACAAAAGAATATGCGCAAGATCCTACAAACTTATATTTGAAGCTCGCGCGTGAAGAAGGAACCCTGTCTCTGTGGAACATGCAAGATATCATGATTCAGAAGGAATTGCAGAAGCAGCCATTTGACTTTATTTATCCGAAGAGCGGTGCGCCGATTCTGGTAGATGGTGTAGGGATTGTTAAAGGTGCAAAAAACATGGACGCAGCTAAAAAGTTTTACGAATTCCTATTTGACTCCAAATTGCGAGTGGAATTAGCCGAGAAACTATTCCAAATTCCTACCAGAACGGACATTAACAAAGATACGCTTCCTGCTTGGTTGAAGGGCGTTGAATTGAAGCCTATGCAATTGGATTGGACAGTTATGGCGAATAAAGAAAAAGACTGGATGCAGTACTGGGACGAAAACATCAGAGGTAAAGGAGGCAAATAAGTCGAATGTGATGGCGGAGGATCCCCTCCGCCACAATTACAACAAGGGAGGTAGCCTGCTTGATTGATGTGGCTCTAGAACATGTAAGCAAAGAATTCGGCAAAGTGAAAGGTGTCCAAAATGTAGATATTAGAATTAAGCCAGGAGAGTTTTTCACTTTTCTTGGTCCGAGCGGATGCGGGAAAACTACGACCCTTCGGATGATCGCCGGATTCTATTATCCGAGCGCAGGACGCATTGTATTCGGGCATGAAGATGTTACGGTTCTGCCGCCGAATAAACGTAATACGGGGATGGTATTTCAAAACTATGCGCTTTTCCCGCATTTAACTGTCTTTGAAAACGTAGCATTCGGCCTGGAGGTTAGAAAAAAGTCTAAAGCGGAAATCACCGAGAAGGTAGAGCGAGCCTTAAATCAGGTACATCTGGGTGATTTCGGACACAGACGAATTGACCAATTGTCAGGCGGTCAACAACAGCGTGTTGCTTTAGCAAGAGCCCTCGTGATTGAACCCAAAATATTACTTTTAGATGAACCCTTGTCCAATCTAGACGCTAAGCTTAGAGAAGAAACACGTTTAGAGATAAAGCGTCTGCAGATGGAGCTTGGAATAACTACGATCTACGTTACCCATGATCAAGCGGAAGCGATGTCGATGTCAGATCGTATTATGGTTATGCACGGCGGTGTCGTACAGCAAATAGGGACACCCGAGGAAGTATATCACCGTCCTGTTAATCGGTTCGTAGCTTCGTTCATAGGTGAGTCGAATTTGTGGGAAGGCGTAATTGAAGAGATCCGTGGGGAGGAAATCAAAATCCGGGTTGCCCCTAGCCTCGTGCTAACGGCTTTAGCCCGCAATTGTTCACCGAACACAACATTGACAGTTGGCACAAAAATGACGGTATCCATACGTCCTGAATCAGTTCGTGAAGCACTGCCGGAGGAGCAGCTTCAAGCGAATGCGGTGGTCGGTAAGGTGTTGATTTCAGAATTTACGGGCATTAGCGTCAATTATTTGCTTCAGGTACAGGCGCTCTCGCTGAAAGCCATGTTTGTAAATCACAAAACACATGTCCAGCAGCGTGGGGACGAATTGTCTATCTATATTCCCAAAGAAAGCGTATACCTACTGGGGTAGTCGAGGGATCCGATGATGAAATCTGAAATGCAATCCTATACGCAGCCTGTCACTCGTAGACGTTCGATCGTACATTCACCTAATTTCGTTTATGTACTAGTAGCACCGCTATTTCTTGTATTACTGGCATACGTGCTATTTCCCTTATGTCAGACCTTTCTACAAAGTGCCGTAGTGGATGGGCAGTTTTCGATGAAAAGCTACGCCAAGTTCTTTAGCTTGGAGCATACTGCAAACCTGGAAGCCCTATGGACCAGCATTTATTTATCGGTCCTTAGTGTGATAACGTGCGCACTCGTTGGCATCGCCATGGCTTTTTTGCTTGAGCGTTATGAATTCCCGGGACGGAAAATTTTAGCCGTACTCGTTATGGTTCCAATGGCTTTGCCTCCATTAATTGGTGTGCTGTCCTTTACATTTTTATATAGTGAGAGCGGAATCATTCCCCGAGCCCTGAAACTTCTGCTTCACATGGATCATGTCCCTTTTTCGCTTAAAGGGGTGTGGGGAGTGCTCGTTGTCCATACGTTTACCATGTATACGTATTTCTACATGACCGCTTCGTCTGCTATCAGAGGTTTGGATCCTTCCTTGGAGGAAGCGGCATCCAGTCTTGGAGCCGGAAGATTATATATTTGGCGACGAGTTATTATTCCGATGCTGACACCGGCCATAATTGCTTCATCTCTATTGGTTTTTATGGTTTCGATGGCCTCTTATACGGCACCTCTCATTTTTGGAATTGAACGGACTATGACGATGCAGATTTACTTGTCGCGTACAAATGGCAATCTGGATATGGCTGCGACGCAATCAACAATTTTATCGTTTGTCTCCATTTTATTTTTGATTCTAATGCGTTGGTACCAAAGTCTCCGTAATTATCAAAATATGAGTAAAGGTGTCTCTGTGCACAGGACCGAGGTGAAAACGGTATGGGGCCGATATTTGGCGATGCTGCTTTCCTTCCTCGGTGTCATAGTCCTGCTTCTGCCGATTTTCGTGATCATTCTTATCTCTTTTTCCGCAGATGGAAAATGGACTACGCAGATTTTGCCCCCAGAGTACACCTTTAAGCACTATGTGGAGCTTTTTACTGATAGTAAAACGTGGCGGCCGGTGGTTAACAGTTTCAAAATGAGCTCCATTGCCACATTAGGCAACGTCATCTTTGGCGTAGCGGCTGCTTACGCGATGGTTCGTTTGAAATTCAAAGGAAAATCGTTCATGGACATTTTTATTATGCTTCCATGGGCGCTGCCAGGTACTGTTGTAGGTATTAATTTGATAGCTGCATTCAGTACGCCGTCATTATTCAGCTTTAACCAAGTATTGGTAGGAACTTTCTGGATTTTGCCTATCGCCTATTTTGTTCGCCATTTACCCCTGGTTTTCCGTTCGACGTCCGCTACCTTGATACAAATGGACGCCTCCACAGAAGAGGCAGCACGCAATTTGGGTGCTACCTGGTGGTACAGCTTTCGGCGTGTGGTTTTCCCGATGGCGCTTAGCGGCATACTGGCCGGGACACTGCTTGCGTTCGTGGATGGTATTGGCGAATTCGTAGCTTCAATTTTGCTTTTTAAAACAAGTACCGTTCCCATCTCGGTAGAAATATTTCAGAGAATGTACTCTTTCGAATTCGGCACAGCTTGTGCATATGGGGTTTTGCAGATCGTCCTGATCATCGTTGTTCTCTTTATTTCGCGTAAAATTACAGGGGATAAAGCAGGTAGCGCATTCTGACGATTATTGATGATCTTCAAGGAGATTCGGTCATATCGTGGGAACACCTAGGAGTTCATAACCACGTCATGATATACAGTGGGAAATTGGCCATTTCTTGCCGTGTGAGATAGGAATGATCAAAGGAGGAGTTCAATTGAGTGGTAAGTCGAAATCAAGCCCCAAATTAGTATCGATGATGACAAGTGTTGCGATCGCAGGAAGTATGCTACTACCTGCAATGGCAAGTCCTGCTTATGCTGAACGAGGCGTAGTAGATCTATGGAAATCGATTAAGCCATTAACGAGCATTGCAAGTGCTATGAATACAGGTGCCCATCCAGATGACGAGCATAGTGCAGTACTTGCTTATCTTTCTCTTGGCAAAGGTGTCAATACGTTCAGCGTTATTGCAAACCGTGGCGAGGGCGGGCAAAATGAAATCGGCAGCGAGCTGGGGAATCCCTTGGGAATCATCAGGACACGCGAACTGCAGGAAGCCTCTAAAATCACTAACGTAACACTAGGTATGCTTAGTGAACAAATCAATGATCCGATTTTTGACTTTGGATTTTCTAAAAGTGTAGAAGAAACGCTTCAACATTGGGGAGAGTCTGTTGCGTACGAACGGTTGATACGTAAGATTCGTGAGGATCGTCCAGATGTCATCATCCCATCATTCCTTAATGAAGATTCGACGCATGGCCATCATAGAACGATTAACGTTCTTACCGTTCGGGCTTACAAGGATGCCGCTGACCCGAATGTTTTCCCTGAGCAGCTGAAGAAAGGTCTGCAGCCTTGGCAAGTTAAGAAGTTATATTTGCCAGCAGACGCCAAGAAATATAACGTCATGGTTCCAGTAGGTGATTATGATAACATCTACGGCGCTTCTTATGTACAGCTGGGTGAGGAATCGCGCTTTATGCATAAGAGTCAAGGGATGGGCAGAGTCGTAGACGAAGGACCCTACGGTAATTACTATACGCTCGAATCAAGTACAGTAAAAGCGAATGATAAGGAAGCAAGCTTCTTCGATGGCATTGCCTTCACTTTTGCCGACTTGGCTAAAGAGGTCGAAACCAAAGGCAAAGATAATAAAGTAACGAAGGACTTACAGCAGCTTCAAAAAGACAGTGAAGAGGTAATTAAGGCGTATCCAAACTTCACGGAAGTGGCTCGGGAAGTTCACGAAATGAAAAAGGATGTCCAAAACGCCTTAGCAGATGTGAAGTCCTCCAGTCTTGATCAAGCTGTAAAGGATGATTTGTTCTATCGTTTGAATGTGAAGGACGCGCAATTGAACAAAGCTAGCATGGAAGCCACTTCGTTGGTTGTTAAAGTCAAACCAGAAACGGGTGAGCTAGTAGCCGGTCAAACGGCCAAGGTCGTGGTTTCTGCCTTCAACGGTGGCGATGTAGACCTGAAAAGCATTCAACTTAATTTGAATGCTCCGCAAGGGTGGGAAACGAAGGCTGCAGGACCGGTTACCTTCGATTCGATTGGCAGAAACCAAACGGTTTCCGTTACGTACAATGTGACCGTACCTAAGGATGCTGCTGAGTTCAAGCCTTATGCCGCACCGAATCTAACGGCTGATGTTACATACAAGGCGTTTGATACATCAAGTACGGTTAGAGCAGTTCCACAAAATGCAGTTGCTGTTCTTCCAGCGTATGCGATGTCTCTTAGCCCTAGTGCAACGGTATTTAATACATTGAAATCGAATGAGGCGATTCCGGTTAAAGTTACAGTACGTAACTATACGCCAGGCGCTTCCAAGGCATCCATTTCTTTGAACTTGCCGGAGGGCTGGACGGCTGAGCCGTCTGTAGAAGAGGTAAGTTTTGCTTCTAAAGGCGAAACCAAATCCGTATCCTTCACGGTCAAAGGCTCTTCCAATGTGGCCACAGGTAAATACTCGATTACGGCGGTAGCTAAGAATGAAAATGTTCAAAGCAATGAAGGCGTTCAAGTGATTTCATATCCACATATCGGTACAACGTATTTGATTCAGCCTGCCGAACTGAAAATTCAAGCGTTTGATTTGGCCGTTCCGCAAAACTTAAAAGTTGGATACGTGTCAAGCGGTTTTGATAACATTGATGAGTATTTGCGTCAAGTAGGCGTTAATGTTGTGAAGTTGGATGACAAGGCTATTCAATTCGGCGATCTTTCTCAATACGATACGATTGTTCTTGGCATTCGCGCATACGCTTTCCGTCCGGAGCTGATTCCAAGTAATCAACGTTTGTTGGATTATGTGAAGAATGGCGGGAATCTCGTGGTTCAATATCACAAGCCTGAAGATAAATGGAAGCCTGAGCTTGCGCCATATCCGATCAAAATTGGCGAGCCGCTTATTCAATGGCGGGTAACCGATGAAAATTCCAAGGTTACGATGCTGGCCCCTGATCATCCGATCTTCAATTATCCTAATAAAATTACAGATGCGGATTGGGATTCGTGGATTCAGGACCGTTCCGCTTATAATCCTGCTCAATGGGGTAATGAGTACACCGAGCTGATTTCTAACGGAGATCCGGGTGAAAAAGAATTCACAGGTACTTTCTTAACAGCTTCTTACGGAAAAGGTGTTTACACATACAGCTCGATTGTTTGGTATCGTGAAATTCCAAATCTAGTACCTGGATCAATTCGTATGTTCGTTAATATGATTAGCCAAAAACAGTCAGATAACAATTAGCTTAGCCATTACATTTGGAGGTCACGATCAGTGCCTCCAGATGTATCATGAATTCGGAGGTTGTTCAGGAGATATGAATGTAATGAATGTTCATGGGCGAGAGGTAGATGAAGTTAAGCATACAGCGCAATTTGCTGTGGTTCCACTGGGTTCTTTAGAATATCATGGACCGCATTCACCGTTGGGTACGGATATTATTTTGGCTGAGGGTTTTGCACAAAAGATAGATCTTGCTCTTAAGCCCTTAATCTATCCTGTAATATCCTATACGCCTTGTCCAGGCAAAACCCAAGATTATCCTGGTACAGTTACGGTCCGCCCATCTGTCTTTATAGATTACTTATCAGACATCTTAGACGGAATTTGTCAGTTGGGTATTCGAAATATTATCTTACTTAATGCTCACGATGGCAATATGGGTCCTTCCCGGACTGTAGCCGAATCCATCACCGGTACATATAAAGACGCGAGCATCTTGTTAATCAACTGGTGGCAAATGGTTGCGGTAGATTTTTCTGAGCAAAAGGGACTTTTTCACGGGACGGCGGGCAGAGGCCATGGGGGTCCATACGAAATGTCTGCCGTTAAGGCTTTTCGACCGGACTTGGTTTCCGTAAAGGAATTAGACTTGGAATTAGATTCATGTCCGCCTTTAACTTCTATGCCTTATGTTTTAGTGGAAGGTACGCCACGAGGATGGGATGGATACACAGGTAAAATTAAGCAAACTTCGCAGGAAGCCGGCGAGTCGATTGTGGAAGAGGCTATCCGGAATATGAATCAATTAATTGCGAATTGGCTTGAGATGAGAGCAAAAAGTGATAGGAAAGGATGAACCGCAAAATGGGATATCGCGAAGAACTGCTGCAATCAGAAGGATCTTCTTTTCCGGGGAAAACGTATACGGAGGTTGTTTTGGAGCCAGCTTTTAATGAAGCAAAAGAAAATCTATTAGAACCAATGATGGCAATTAACAAAGCACATTTGATCATGCTGCGTGAGCAAAAACTAATCACAAAAGAAGAATCCAAACAAATAGCTAAAGCTATTCAGAGTCTTGATTTGGAGGCCCTTCGTTATAGCACATATACCGGAGAGTTTGAAGATTTATTCTTTCAGGTCGAGAATCAGTTACTGGAACATGCCGGAGATATCGCAGGTAATTTACATATTGCGAGAAGCCGTAATGATATGGGTATTGCGATTTATCGAATGGTGCTCAGAGAGAAATTAGCGGTGACACTGTCTTCTGCCCTTCTCTTAAAGGACCATTTACTGGATTTTGCAGAAGAACATTTGGGTACGGTGATGATTGGCTATACACATACGCAGCAGGCGCAGCCAACGACTCTCGCTCACTACATGACGGCTGTGCTCGATTCCTTGAATCGTGATATTCGACGTATGAAGGCGGCTTATGCCAACTGTAATCGAAGCAGTATGGGGGCAGCGGCATTGACGACCTCAGGATTTGCTATCAGTCGGGAACGTATGATGAACCTACTTGCTTTTGATGAACTTATTGAAAATTCATATGATGCGATAAGCGGTGCTGATTACATAGGAGAAATTGCAACAGCGATTCAACTGGCAGCAATTAATTTAGGGCGGGTTGTGCAAGATCTTCTCTTGTGGTGTACGCAAGAGTTTGCGGTGCTTAAGGTAGGAGCTCCTTACGTACAGATCAGTTCCATCATGCCACAGAAACGCAACCCCGTCTCACTGGAACATATGCGAGCGTTATTGTCGAGCTGTGTCGGTAATACCAATACGATTCTTTCCATGATTCATAACACTCCTTTCGGAGATATTGTAGATACTGAGGATGATATGCAGCCGTACGCATGGAAAAGTTTGGATATGATGGATAAGTTATATAGGTTGTTAGCTGCTGTTATGGGTACGATGGAGGTCAACAAGGAAGTACTTCGCCAGAGGACGGAAAGAAGCTTCGCAACAGTCACCGAGCTGGCGGATATGTTAGTAAGATCGGATGCGCTGTCATTCAGAAAAGCCCATCATATTGTCAGCGAAGTGGTAAAAAATGCGCTTGCTAATGGTTTATACGCGAATCAAATCACACTTCAATCGGTGAATGACGCTGCAAGACAAGTCATTGGCCGGGATGTGTCCTTGGATGAGGAAGCCTTGCGCAGAGCGATGGATCCCGTTCATTTTGTGGACATCCGTACGTTGCCGGGAGGGCCGAATCCTAAAGAAATGAAAAGAATCATCGATGACCGGAGGCTCCAGTACGCGTCCCATTTACAATGGCTGCAAGAGGCCCGGGAAAAGAGACGAAGTGCCACTCAACATCTGGATGAAGTCATTCTTCAATGGAGTGAAGCCTAATGAAGAAAAGAAGAATTCCACTACTTGCTTTTGATGGAGGAGGTACCAAAAGCATTGTCGTTCTCACGGATAGGGAAGGAAACGTTTTAGGACAAGGAAAAGCAGGTCCATGTAATTATCAAGGGGTTGGCAAGAAAAAGGCGATGCGGGAAATCGCTCATGCTATTCGCGAGGCGATACTGAATCTTGGTATTACCGAGGATCTCGCATTACTCCCTTCAATTGAGATCGACTGCGCTGTTTTTGGAATCGCAGGCTTGGATACAGAATATGACAGGGAAATAATAATGGAAATGGTAAAGGATTCTCTCTGCCTTCTCACTATCCAAGTAGGGCACTTAGTGGTTCATAATGACGGATTAGCCGCATTATTAGGCTCAACCGAAGGCCAGCCCGGAGTGCTTGTCATTGCAGGTACAGGCTCGATCGTATTTGGTATCAACGAGTTTGGTCAAACGGGTAGGACTGGCGGATGGGGGCATCGGGTAGGGGACGAAGGAAGCGGCTATTGGATCGGCAAACAAGCCGTGACAGCCATTCTTAGGACGAATGATGGTCGGGGCGATGCAACCAGACTACATGAATGGGTGCTTCCGCATATGGGCTTCAGCCATGTGGAGGATCTGTTCAATTGGGTCTATAGTTCGGATTACTCCGTGGATAAATTAGGGGAATTATCACAGTTGGTTAGTTTAGCGGCAATTGCTGGGGATCGTGAAGCTAATCGTATTTTATTCGCAGCCAGCGGGGAATTGTTTGTGAGTGTGAGGGCTATTATTCAGCAATTAATGCTAACGGATAAACCGTTTAAGCTAATCCTGCAGGGCGGCGTACTGCGTAATATTAGCCTCGTTCGGAAACAGTTGATTTCGCAAATCGAGGAATATGCACCCCAAGCTCAAATTGTTGACATGCAGGGGGAACCGATAAATAGCATTATTTCGATGGGGCTAGTTTATCTAAAGTCTTCGAGCAGCGAATTGAATTGAAGGAAGGAGTTGAATGATATGAGTAAGAAATTATTATTCGTGTTTGCTCATCCTGATGACGAATCCTTTGCAGCCGGAGGGACCATAGCTAAAGCCCATCAACAGGGACACGAGGTGTTTTTAATATGCGTTACTTCGGGCTGCAAAGGGAAATCCGGTGAATTTCAATTTAGCTCGCGAGAACAGTTGGCATTGCACCGCGAAGAAGAATTACGGAAGGCATGCTCTATACTTGGCGTTACCGATTTAATTTTATTTAGATACCCGGACGGGACCCTTAAGGATCAAGATCCGGATAAACTGGCCGAGCGTATTAGTCAAACGATTATTGCTTTAAAGCCAGATGTAATCTTATCGTTTCCGCTCGATGGGGTCACAGGACATCCAGATCATATTGCCGTTTCACTTGCTTCAGAAAAGGCCGTCATCTTATCGGAGGCGTATTATCCCCCAGATCAGCTGCCTAAATTTTATTATATATCCGTTCCTCACTATTATGATCATTGTAAGGACGTTGGCCCCTTGAGTACATGCATCATTACAGGAAAAGTGGATATCAGTGATTATAGAATATTGAAGGGACAGGCACTGCAATCTTATAAGAGCCAAGTCTTCTCGGTGAACCGGGCTTACCCGGGTGTGATGCAGAACGATTTTTCGGTTATTGGGCCTTATGAATATTATACCTTAATACGTGCCAACGGTAATCAGGTCGACCTGACGGCAGATAAGTTCACAAACAAATTAATAGTTATCGATTTAGTTGATAAATCTAGCATTTAAAAGGATTGATCGATGCATTATCAACTGTGGAGTGAATAACGATGACGGCAGCCCGTACACGTTCGGTATTTTTGGATACTGATAATTTAAAACGAAAGTATCCAATTACTAGAAGATTTTTTTTGCATTAGTCCAATCAGAAACGCAAATTATCCCGAGTGGTTAGAAAGTTACAACGGGATACGATTGCTGAAAGTTTAGGGAGCAGCGCCGTGACCGTTTGCTACTCCTATTTTGCTGAATTATCGTCAGGTTAACTTATCGATAAATGTCCATAGGGTTTAATTCAATTAAATAATCGAATTATTGGTCAGGTAAAGAATGTGCAGGGGTATCCTTTTTATTAAATAATGAACCATGAAAGTGGCGGTTGCATAAGTAAACGGTTTGTGATCTTTTAGACCGAATGTATGTGTGACACTGCTAACTGCTACGTACAAAAAGAGACTCACTTTTAGAAACATACTATTAATCCAAAATACGAGTAACAAAGGATCTAGATTCTCTAAAAAAGAGCCTAGTCGTGTATAGCGAATCACTTCGAGGGTAGGTGAACTCAGGTTTTCTGTTAACTCTGGACCGAAAAGTAAGATGGTCGAAATCACGTCAGTGAGTGTAATGAAAACTGTCGGGTGACAAGAACATTATCTCATTAATTGCCGCGTGAATCGCGGTTTTTTTATTTTATGGGATCAAGTTCTTGTCAAAACCCAATGACAAGAACTTGATCCCATTCTCGACGGAAGGCCAAGGGGAGTATTTTCCAAATGATTAAACTAACGGGCAGTTTAGCGTGGTGATTGTCTCAAAAAGTGAAGTATAATAATGGTAGTAATTACTAACAAAAGGGTGTCATTATACCCGCATATTCTCATTCCAAACGAATTCCAGTAGGAGGGGAGTTAATGGACAATTTTCCTTTAAGTAAGGGGATTGATTTGATGAAGAAAATATCAATAGAAGAACTTTATGAACTGTATGTTGATACGATTAAGCGATGCGGAACTTATCTATTAGAATCTGACGATTTGGTAATTGGATATAACATCTTTGAAGAGTTCGATATTGGTGCTATAACATTTTTACACACCGACAACTTAAAAAAATTAGTCTATGATGGGCTAATTAGTTATGAAATAATGTTTAAAAGTTCAACTTTAAGACGTGAATTTCTAGCATTACAGCAAGGTGATGAATGGAATATTAATGCGGTGAGGCAATCATCTCAATGGAAGGAAATTCTTGAACTGGCTGATGAAATCAATTCAATGGTAGTGCGTTACGCAGAACTATAGTTGAATGACGAAGCTTCCGACACGATCGGCAGCTTTATTACGTTAACGGGCAGTTTAGCGGAGTGATTCGTGATAAAATATCATTGAAGTAAAATGCTCAAATGAGGTGTTGGTCGTGAAACTGGTGAATAAAATTGAAGTCGCCTCGATGAAGAGCGAATATTGCAGAGCACAAGAGAAGAGTTACTTCAGGGATATGAAAGTTTGGGAACGAAAGTTGATTGGCTTGATAAAATTCCTCCAATGATTTTCGAGGAATCGCAATACATTGCTCAACTAAGCAAAATTTACGATTAAACTAATGGCGAACGATAGTTGAGAATTAAAGGAGCTGTTCGCCGCGATCGTCAGCAGCCATTATTTCATTAAAGGGAAGGCCATAAATCACAAACACTTGGAAGAAATATTAACAAAACGAATTATATTAAAGAAAATCTTTATATTGGAGTGAGCAGTATGGATAGTAGGTTAATTGAACTACTTGAAAATATCAAGAAAAGACCAGGTCTATATCTCGGAAGAAAATCACTCCTATTTCTTCTACACTTTCTTCATGGATATCAACAATGTTTATTTCATATTGAAGGTACATATTACACCTTAACTGGATTTCAGGAATATATAGAAGATATTTATGATTTCCATGGAGTTCATAATTGGGCAAGTATAATTCAGTTTAATTGTACAACTGATGATGAAGCCTTCGATAAATTCTATCAGCATCTTGATGAATTTTACGGAAATATGGATTTAACTTCCGAAAATAAAATTTAGATTTGATTGAACTAACGTTGAATCACAAAAAAGCAGGTTGCTGCGGCATTTTTTATAAGTAGTTTACGAATTTCGACAGTTTGAGGGGTGTTAAGAAGCATGCAGGAAAGTATAAGGAAAGCTTACTTAGTCCTTAATTATCAAGCATTATTAGATATTAAAAACAGTGGCGAGTTCAATGCAGATAACTATGATCGTGTATTTAGAATTGCACATGCTTTTCACAATCTTGCTTTCTCTATAACTGAGGATTTTGTAGGATTTAATGAGGATAGTTTCTGGAATAATGTAGAAGGACTTGAAAGGGATTTTGGTTTAATCCATTATAAAGAATTATTTGATAAGGAAGTAAATCGGGCAAAATCTTAAGCTAAATAAGACAACAGGAGGGCAGTCGACATCAAGTGGCTGCCTTTTCTCCGCTTACGGGCAGTAGAGGTAACAAACAAATCAGGTAAATATAAGTGATTTATAAGCAAATTATTAGTAGTCTTGTTACTGTTTTCATGAAATAATCTAAAAGTAATATTAATATACTGTGCGTGAAAATAAATAAATTATTAGATATGGAGGAATGTTCGTGGCATGGCCAACTCATATTGTTGCAGTTAGTGGAGTAGTAGAAAATGAACAAGGGCAAGTACTTTTGGTGAAGACTCAACATGGGGGTTGGGTGTGTCCGGGAGGACAAGTAGAGGTCGGTGAAAACTTAATGGATGCATTGATTAGAGAGATAAAAGAGGAAAGCGGAATAGACGTGCTGGTTTCGCATTTATTTGGAGTATTCTCGAATACAGGTGTTCATAAATGGCATGACGGTGTGACAGATGTCCCAACGAAAGTGATGTTGGACTTTGTCTGTAAGCCTATTGGTGGGCAGTTATGCACATCAGCAGAGACATCGGATTGTCGTTGGGTTGAAAAGGGATATGCACTTAGTATGATAACAGCGCCAGCTGTTCGTAAACGATATCAAGCTTTTTTAGGTTTCAATGGAAAGACACAATATATGGAATATGTAACTAAACCGAGTTTTGAAGTTAAATTAAGTCAATCCATCTAATCGGCGTTACCCTAACGAGGAACTTTAGAAATGGGGAGGAACTTGAATGTCATATCCATTTGATTGTATTACGATTGGGTAAAGCGTTGAACTAACGAGGAACGATAGCTGAATAAAGACACCGCGGCAGCCGTCCATGATTGATAGGCTGCCTTTTCCACGCTAACGGGCAGTAGAGATGCATAGCCAGTGTGGAGTCTATGTCTGCCCAATTACTGAAATTGGGCACATACTACTTACATACATCTAACAATATCTTAATAAAATCCAGTGCATCACAATCCATTTTAAATCGTATAAGGTGTTAAACAGTGAAGGGAGTTGTGGATATTGAAAATGAATAATGGTGCTGTTGTAGCTACAGTGCTAATAAGTCTATTTTCGGTACTATTACTGGATGCGAAGCCTGTGGAAGCTTATATAAATGTGAAGCCCTCAAATATTACTATATTGAAAGATACGGTCATGTACGATGATTACACTCATCCAGACATAGCTGTAGGGGTTTTGAGCGGCCCACAAGGAGTAACGGTTGTCGAGGTTGATCAGGATTGGAAGCAGGATGAACAGGTGGCTGCTAAATGGTATTTAGTGGAGACATGGATGGGGAACAAATGGATTAAAGCTGGCGATAGTGTTGTAAACGGTAAATATTCCGAGGAACAGCGGGAAATCACAACTATTTTCGAGATTCCACTATATGACCGACCGGGTTATTTTAACGGTTCAAAGATTACTCCGCAAAAGCTTCATACAACTGGCAATATTGCATTTTCCCCTACAGGAGGTGTCAATGCAACCTCCTTTATCGCCCAAGGTAATGGCCAATGGTACATGATCGATACCTGGCTTGGAGAAAAATGGATTCTTAATCCGGATATATTGGAAAACGTCAAGGAGGAGCCTTTATCCTATGACATGAAATTGACTGGGGAGGAGACTGTGTATCCCGTGCCATTTATAGTGGTAAAGTCGGGAGAAAGGATTACACCACAAGTGGTATTAGTGTTAGCTAAGTGGGATGATCGGAGAGGACCTTGGGGATCGCTTTGGTACAAAATTCGTCTTCAGCAAGGGATAAGATGGGTAGCTTTAGAACATGATGTGCTTCCAAGTTTACGAGTGACAAACGAGCTGGTAGAACTTCCGACTGAAACCCGCTATTTTGACAATCCGCAGATAAACATTGACGGCAAAGAATGGCTTAATGCGGGAGCCTATAAAGCTACAGAGGCATCGGGAGACTGGTATCATATCGAGACAGGAATAGGACTGAAGTGGGTAAACCCACTCCGGGGGTTGCAGGAGCGACCAATAGGTATTGTTCAGACGAATGAAACGGTTGAGCTGACGAAAGATACCGAGACATATGCCTATCCGCAAACGGGTGAATTATACCATCTACGTGGCTTTTTCTCTCCACAGACAGTAACGGCATATGAAAAGTGGATAAGCGGAACCGGGGAAGTCTGGTATCATTTTCGTAATTGGACGGGTGGAAATGAATGGGTTCGAATTCAAAAAAAACAATAACATATGGATATGTCACTCATATACTAGAAATTGCTCAACTTACGGTGAACTATAACTTAATACCAACATGAAAATCCGGTCCAGTTTGATTGATTGCCTCTTTCACGAGTAACGGAGGATAACGTAGTCAATTCACGAATTCTATAGAACTGGCGTATACGCTAGAGCTTAATAAGGAGCTGATGTTTACGAACAGTGAAGTTATTTCTCTTATTAATAGATTGAAAAATGCACTATACGAGGACCTCATTGGAACATCATATGATGTGACAGAAGAACTTCAAATGAGAGAAGATGGATTTGATGCAATAGAACCATTACTTAAACTACTTGAAGATAATCCAGATGTAGATTTCGGTTCACCAGGACCGATTGTTCATTTCGTTGAAAAGTATTACAAGAAAGGGTATGAAGAAAAACTTATTGTTTCACTATACAGAAACCCCACTAATCATACTCTTTGGATGTTAAACAGAATAATAAATGTTTCTGAAAACGAACAAAAACAACAATATTTGAATGTTCTTAGTGATATCATCGAAAGAAGTATTGAAGACAAAAAGATTGATGAACAAGCAAAGTATTTTAGATCATTACATGATTTACATGATTAAGTCCTTGAAGGTTTATCCACGATCCGAGCGAAGCATTTTCAGATTGAGTTAATGGATACGTTTGTTCAATAAACACACCAGTGGGAGGCTGCCAGCATGATCGGCAGCCTTCATTACGTTAATGGGAGATTAGTTCCAGTATATGGTACAATAAACTTGGTTGTATTATCTGCAATTATAGATACGAGGTGGGTATTGTATGGAACTAATCAAGGTTTCCTTTGAAAAGAAAATGATACTACGTAACCTTATGGAGTTATATCAGTACGATATGAGTCAATTTGAAGATGATAGTGAAAACGATGTGAACGAATATGGTCTTTTTGATTACAAGTACCTCGATCATTACTGGACTGAAGAAGGGCGGTTTCCCTTCTTTATTATGGAGTCTGATAAGCTAGCTGGATTTGTTTTAGTTAGGGAAATCGCAGAAGGCGAATTGCCTAAAGTTTCAATTGCTGAGTTTTTCATACTAAGAAAGTACCGAGGACAAGGAATTGGTAAAAAAGTAGCGCATAAAGTTTTTGAGATGTTTAAAGGCAATTGGAGCGTTTCTTGGTTGGAAAAAAATCTGCCTGCAAAGACATTTTGGACAAAGGTTATCATGGAATATTCTAACGGTAATTGTTCAGAAGGCTTACACGCAGGAAATCCATCGTTAGAATTTATCTCATGATATTGCTAATCTAACGCAGAACGAAAGTTTAATCGCAATACAACAGCAGCCGGAAAACGTTCCCTGTTTTTGATATTTGATCGATGGTTAAATATTAGATTGACAGGAATTATTTGGGATTATATACTGGCATAATAATTCAAAATTACATATAACAAACGCAATGATTGGCATTATTAAGGAATATCTATTGCCCAGAGAACTGTCGCCCGGTGCGAGACAGTGTATAGGTTCCCCAACTCACCCATAAGCGGTTAGACTGAAGTTAGTAAGTCTTAACGGGTAACCTCCGTAATCTGGTCCTAAGGATTTGTGATAAATCTTGTTGCAAATCAAAAAGAGTGGTACCGCGAAGGTAATACCTATCGCCTCTTTGAGGCGATGGGTTTTTTGTGTTTAAAAAAGGGAGGGAATAAGTATGAAGAATGTTATTGAGTATTATTCAAGTTTCGATGAGTGGGGAAGGTTAGATAGAGAACCACTAGAATTCACTATTAATTGGCATTATATAAAGAAATACTTGCCAAATTGTGGATCTATCTTAGATAATGGCGCTGGACCAGGAAAGTACTCGTTTGAATTAGCAAGACAAGGATATAACGTGACCCTCTCTGATATCACACCTAAATTAGTCGAGATTGCAAAAGAAAAGGCAAACGAACTGGGATTAACTGAGAAATTTAGCGGTTTCCATTCGTTGAATGCTACTAATTTAAAGGGAATATCAAATGAAAATTTCGATGCTTCTCTTATGTTAGGCCCCATATATCATTTGCAGAACGGAAATGATCGAATAGCTGCTGTTAGGGAATTACATCGTGTGACAAAGAATAACGGTATCGTTTTTGTAGCTTTCCAAAGTCGAATGAGGATGTTGCTTACTTCCTTGCTCTTCCCAACATTTTGGAAACCAAATGATAATATAGGTACCATTAATAAATTCATAGAAGAAGGAATTTTTAATCACACTGATGAAGGTCGTTTTACAGGTGCATATTATTACAATATTGAAGATATCAAACCATTTATGGAGAACCATGGGTTCGAAACGATTGACTTAATTGGTTCTTCAAATCTCGGTGCATTAATAAATAACGAACAGAAACAATATTGGACCGACCAAGGTGAAAAGGAAAAGTTAATTGAACTACTTATAAGAATAGCTGGGGATCCATCAGTATTAGGAGTATCATCTCATTTGCTTTACATAGGTAGAAAGAAGAAGTAAAAAGTATAAGCTAATTTTGAACCACAAAGAACGATAGATAAATTAAGGCAGCTGACAAGCACACAAGTTTATTCAAGCTAGGAAACGAACTATTTTTCATTTAGAGAATGTTTAATAATTTGAAAGAGGCGATGTGCATGTCTTGCTTCATTTGTGACAAACATAACGGAGTTTCTAACCAACCACCAGGTGGGTATATTTATGAAGATGAGCACTGGATGGTTTGCCATTTTCCTACTGAACAATCAGTTCTAGGGCAATTATTGATAGAATCAAAAAGACATTTCCTGGATTTCTCTGAAATGACTGATGAAGAAGCTAGAACGTATGGATATCTGGTTAAGAAACTCTATTCAACCCTGAAAGAGATCACTGGTGCGGAACGGGTATATTCTCTTGTAACGATCGATGGAGTCCCACATTTCCACGCACATTTCATCCCGAGAATGGGTCAAAGTACAACGAAAGGTATTAAATTTATTACACAGGAAAAATCATGTGAAGTAAAAGATGTCACCGAATTAGTAAAAAAACTAATTGCGAAGTTTAACTAATTCATTGTGCGCATTTAACTATCGGATACTTTAGTTCAACCCATCATGGAGCAGTTTGACCGGTGAATAGTGGCCTACGAAAGAGGAGCATTTTATGCAAATTGAGATGGAGATTAGCTTCCCAGTAATTCTTGTTGAAAAAATCGAATATGTTGAGCGAAGATATGAGGTGAACTTTCCAGAGGACTACAGAGAATTTCTGTTGCAATTCAATGGAGGGAAGCCAAGTAAAAGAAGATTTACTTCAAAGGATGGAAAAATAATAAGTTCATTAATGCTATTATTCCCTCTTATGGAGAAAGAGGGAAAGAGTGTAGTGGAGCATTACTTGATGTTCACAAAAAGCGGTAGACTTCCTGAGAATATAGTTCCTATTGGAGAAGATCCTTTAAGAAATTTAATTTGTATCTCTGTAGGAAGTAGTGATAATGGGTCGGTTTACTATTGGAACTTGAATGAAAACGAAATAGGACCATCTTACAAATATCTTTATCTTCTTTCTGAAAGTTTTTCTGAGTTTATTAAAGGACTGCTACCATCGAAATAATATTTGGTGCATGTTTATCATTGACCACCTTGCGACGAACTATAGTGAGGTGGTGTTCTTTTTCTCCGCCGCAGTATCGCTATCAACTCAGGAAGCCGAGAGCTAGAGACCGCCTTTTCCCCGCTATCGGGCAGGATAGTTACAAATAAAGGGAAAATTTCTATTGCAGAGAATAACTTTATAATAACATCTTTGGGGGTACTCGCATGTGGATATCAAATGAAGTAAAGCGTGGGTTTCCACCTGATTTTAAAGTAAAGTATAGATTTTTTACGAAAGAAGAAGGAGGTAGGAAAATACTTCCTAGACAAGGATATAGAAGTGATTTTGCTTTAGAAGAGGATTTTTTAGAGACAGGGATTGAGTTGAGAGTCATCCACCCTGAGTTCGAAGATAAGAACGGAGAAATAATTATTAATGAGGCATGTTCAGTTTTAGAATCAGGGACCGCTAGAATGTGGATCATGTTTCCCAAAGCACGAGAGGAAAGACATATTCATGATATTAAAGTAGGACTTAAAGGGTACTTCATGGAAGGACCAAACCGTGTTGCTGAAGCCGAGATTATAGAAATTATCGGTCTATTTACAAACCCTAGAGCTGAATAGAGATAGCTTTAATGTTCCGCTGACGAGGAACGATAGTTGAAATAAAGACAGCGGCAGCTTTGTTTCTAACGAGGACCATTAGATTATAGAAATAAAGGAGTGATGTGTGTTGGGTTTTTGTGTTAAGTTGAGACTGTTGGATTTACACGGGAATCTTGCTAAATATAAATATGGTCTTTGTGATAAGCCGTTCGATGGGGTATTCGAAACTGATGTGACTAAGGTGCTGTCGGGAGAACTGCCGGGTGATACCACTATGGAGGAAGTCATAAATATAATAAATCCATGTACAGGGGAAGGAAAGCAACTAAGATCAGCAATACAGGCTTTTACAGCGATTTATAGACATTATAGAGAAACCAACGAATACATGGTCGATGGTGGTTACTATTCATAAATTCATTACGCTATAGCAGAACGATAGCTTCTATAAAAAAGCACTGGAGTTGACTTTATGGCTATCAGTAAGAAGGGGACAAGAAAGATTACTGTCGGGCAAGAATCGTACAGATGGGTTATCACTCCTCAACAAAGGGTAATCTCACTTTAACCGTTCAGCATAATGAAGTTAACGGCCAATTACTCAGGGTCAATATAGAATCAGACATTAATGAGTACTGGGTGGAGTTTCCGCATGTTGAGAAGCTCAATAACAAAGTTGTAATGCCTGCTGAAGTAACCTTAATAATTCCTGAAGCAATTAATCAGGGATGGAAACCAAGGGAAAAAGGCACTTTATTAAGCTTCAAACTGTCTGGAAGAAAGCTCGAATCGTTAAACTAACGGTAAGACGTTAGTTGAAAGGCTGCCGCGAAGCAGCCTTTATTACGTTTACAGGAGAATTAACTGAAAAGAATAATGTACAATACTTGGCATAAGAGTAGTGCTAACGATGTAGAGGAGAAATATTAATGAAGATTTGGGAATTAAAAAGTGACAACAATTTCGGTGATTTTCAGCTAGCAAATTTTGACCAAGATAAACATTACTTTAAGGAGAACTGCGTTAAAAAGAGAAATTGGAATACACCTCAACTGTACTCTATAGATAAAGGACCTAAAGGAGATAATCCACATTTTTGGGGGAGTACAGGAACACTTGCTTTTTCAAAAAGGAGTGTTGAAACACTAGAAGATTTGATTACAAGTCAAGTTGAGATTCTTCCCATTTTTAATCAAGAAAACGATGGAGAGTTTTTCCTAATTAATATTCTAAATGCATTAGACGCTGTTGATATTTCACATTCAATCGAGAAAAAACTTACAACAGGACTATTAATAGGGTATACAAAACTTGCTTTTAAACCTGAGTTACTTAAGGAATCAGATATTTTTCATTTGCGTTTGCACACAAACAAAAGAATAATGTCTACACGGATTTTCGTTACAGACACTTTTCGCAATCGAGTTGAAGATGCGAACCTCTTAGGGTTCTTATTTGAAGAAGTTTGGTCAGAAACCTCAAATGCTGAATTAAGCTAAAGGTAAACGATACTTAACAGGCTGCCGAGAAGCAGCCTTTATTACGTTCACGGGCAGTTTAGCGTGGTGGAAGTAGGAATGACTAAATAATATACTATCACTATGGCTAACGAGGAGCATGAGATGATTAAACAATTACACAAGGTCATTACGCTAACGCAGAACGCTAGTTCAATTCAATTTTCTTAACGTTACGGGGAAAGGGTTGAGTGAAAAAATAAACAATAAAAATAAAACACACGATTGTGACACAAACCATGTAATGTCGGGTGACAAGAACATTATCTCATTAATTGCCACGTGAATCGCGGTTTTTTTATTTTATGGGATCAAGTTCTTGTCAAAACCCAATGACAAGAACTTGATCTCATTCCCGACGGAAGGCCAAGGGGAGTATTTTCAAAATGATTAAACTAACGGGCAGTTATGCTCAGTGATCTGAGCGGATACTTTAGATCAATATAAGCAGAAGGATCTGCCGCAGCGGATCCATTTAACTCACGTTGCAAGAGCAACCTTTTTTTGTGAAGAATGGGGAATCCCCGGTTTACTCGACCACTTTTACTTCATGAACGAGCGCACGTTTGAGATATCAAATTTTTGAATGTCCATTCTGCGTATGGCTCCCAGTAACAACAGGAACTTAAGTTATTGGGCAGTTGTGTTGAAAAGGTGATCCAATAAATGTAAAATATGATAGATTGCAAAATACTATCTAAGGAAGCAATATGTAGAATATTTTAATGTAGAGGTTGGATCATATGTATAGAACTGCAGTAACTATAATTATTTTTCTTATTACCGTATTACTTTTTCCAACATTTGTTGTAATTGGATCAACTGATAGGTCGGAAAACATACAAAAGAACTTTTCGGATATAGAACAACATTGGTCAAAAGATACCGTGAGAGAGGCTGCAACAAAGGGTTATATTGATGGTTACGAAGACGGTAACTTTCATCCGGATAAAGTTGTAACCCGAGCGGAATTTATAAAGATGTTGGTATTAGCCTTGAAGCTAGATATACAACAAGGGACGGCTCATGCATGGTACTCTCCCTTCTCCAATGCAGCTGTGCGAGCTAGTATTCATCAGTGGAGCGACTTTACAAGTGGAGACTGGAATTCTCCTATTACCCGAGAAGAAATGGCCCGTCTTGCTGTCAGAGCAACAGAGAAAGAGAACAACACCGATCCAAGAAAGTGGATGTATATAGCTACTAAGACAGGCCTAATTACCGGATTAGATTATCGAGGAGATTTGGGACAGGATGACTCAACAAGCCGAGCCCAAGCTGTTACAATAATTGAGCGTGTGCTTAAGGTAAGAAATCACGAAGAACTGCAGGTGGATAAGCATGCAGTAGCACAGTCTGAAGTATATTGGCACAAAACGAATATGTTTACAATGTGGCAGAATTTCATTTCGGCAGGTAAAGGCGGGTTTGACCCAGAAAACTTCGATGTAAGTAAATTGACTGTCGAGACCAGTGATGGGGTCTATAAGGGAGAAATTACTGGTATCTATATTATTGATATGGCCGATCCGAATGATCCTTTCTTGCCAATCATTCCATATTCAATTGATGATTTATACTGGACTGCAGGGGCAGACAGAGTGCAGTTTCCGGTTCGAGAATTTAATGATTCGTATTTGGTTTACTATACACAAACGTTGGATTATAACAAAGATCCTGAAAACTTAGGGACACCATATTACTCCAGTAACGGCTCTATTCAACTATCTTTAAGCGGGATTGGAGAACTCAATCAGGTTGTTAATGAAATTGGTAATTGTTGTAATACTGATCATGAACAATACGAACGTATTGTAACACACGGATCTTTAGAGGCACTCCAGAACATAAATCTGAAGCTTGATCCCGATTTTGATGGTAGAGTTGGTGAAGGATTAAACACTAAAAAAATTGTACGAGTTCCGATGAAAATCATACCTAAAAATATCAAAGAATGGAGCTATTTCATTGTTGATGCTTCAGTTAGTAAAAGATCATCAATGCCTTACTCATCCAGAATTTATTATAAACCCATCTCTGCCCAGGAACTTTATACTAGTACAAAGAGGATTGAACTAAAATAAGAGCTGCTGTGGAATTTATCCTTTCTGCACAAGAGAATATTGCTCGACATTTCGTAGATACAAAGAGAGCCAGCACAAGCTGAAACATTCCCACTCATGAGTGGTGCGATAGACGACAGGTAAGATAAAATCTTTAAACTAACGGATAACGATAGCTTAATAGAGGCACCGCGGCAGCCGGCCATGATCGGCTGCCTTTTCCATGCTAACGGGCAGAATACTTCCAATATATGCTAATATAGATTGTGGAGTTAAGAGCCCATATTGAATATTTTCAAAAGGAAATATGATATAACTTATTCATTTTATTTTCAGAGAGGGAGAATAATGATTACATTAGATTTAATGAATTCGACTGAATTTCAGGACTACCTTAATTCTGCTATTAAGAGCTATGCAAAAAGCAACGTGCAATCTGGTAATTGGAACGAACAGGAATCTATTAGTAAGGCAACAGAACAATATGCACACCTTTTGCCTGATGGCGAGAAAACCACTGATAACAAATTGTTTACAATTCGTTCTAACGGCCAAGAGGTTGGAATGATTTGGTTTGCAGTCAAATCAAACAATAAAGGGTTTATTTACGATATAAAAATTAGGGAGGATTACCGAGGTCAAGGTTTTGGCAAGCAAGCGATGGAAGATATAGAAAAGTTGGGAAGAGAAATTGGCATCAAGAGTATAGGACTTCATGTCTTTGCCCATAACCAAATTGCTCGTGGTTTATATGAAAAGTTAGGCTATGAAGAAACGAGTATCGTAATGGCAAAAGAATTATAAACTCTATTTCTTGTTCAATTAACGGGACACGAAAGCACAATGAACGCATGATCGGCAGCCTTTGCTCAACTAAAGGGTAGGATGGAGGGTGTCAAGTTGCAATATTTTATTGGTATCGTTCCACCTGACGATTACAAAGAACAAATCTCCTCATTTCGTAATCAATGGGCTAGCAATCGCCTTCGAGATGTTGTAGAGCCTCACATCACAGTTAAAGCCCAAGGTGGACTTACTGAAGATATGAGATGGCTTGAAAATGTAAGATTAACATGTTCATTGTTTCAAAGCTTCAAGTTAACATTGTCAGAGCCAGCAACATTCGGAACAGCAGTAACCTTTCTTAGTGTTGAAACAAATAAAATATATGATTTGCACAATCGTTTAGTTGAATCGGTGTCGCCAACGCCGGATCTTATTAAGCGGTATCTAGAATTAGAACGTGGGAGTATTTTAATGTCGCTGGACAGTGTTGTTGTCGGGTGACAAGAACATTATCTCATTAAGTGCCGCGAAAATCGCGGCTTTTTTGTTTTATGGGATAAAGTTCTTGTCAAAACCAAATGACAAGAACTTTATCCCATTCCCGATTTTGACAAGAACTTTATCTCATTCCCGACGGAAGGCCAAGGGGGTATTTTCCCTAATGATTAGACTAAAGGGCAGTTTAATTCATTAAAAACAAAGTTTCTCTTGTGGAGTCCATGGTGTTTTTGAGACAATATTTTCATTCACATCTCTGCTATTTCAATAACAGGAGGGCTTTGTTTTGCAATTAAGAACTGAACGACTGATCATTACTCCCTTCAGCCAGGAAAATGTCAATCAAGTTTCTGAATCGTATACTTTAGGAAATCACATTTTTAAATATTTGAACAACCTTAAGGAAGACTCTGAAATGTTGGGTTGGGGCGTGTGGTTTGTATCGTTGGCTGAGAATAACCAAGTGATTGGCGATATTGGATTTAAAGGGAAGCCTGATGATCAAGGAATGGTTGAAGTCGGTTACGGCATCATTCCAGAGATGCATAATAAGGGCATTGCTACCGAGTCAGTCGGCGCTATTATAGAATGGGCATTTTCTTCAGGGAAAGTAAAAAAGATTGCTGCAGAGTGTCTGGTAGATAATATGCCGTCATCTCGCGTGCTGGAGAAATTGGGGATGACTAGAACTGGCAATGCTAATGGAATGGAAAATTGGGAATTAATCAAGTAATAAGAAGAATCGTTAAGCTAACGGCGAACGATAGTTGAACATTCAACAAGAACAAGGCTGCCGGCAATGTGCGGCAGCCTTTCGTTCACCTAACGAGAGTTTAGCGTCAATATAATGTGCTTATCCACTTGAATGGAGGGTCTAACCTTGGGCATTAGGAATTATCTGATTGGAGGCGTTTCCGGCGCTGGCAAAACTACGGTCTGCAACGAATTGCAGCGGCGCGGCTACCATGCCATTCATGGTGATCGTGAATTGGCTTATCAAGGCGATCCGGAAACTGGTACCCCAACGGATGGCTTTAAACCCGAACACCACATTTGGCATGTAAATAAAGTAAAAGCTTTGGTCGCCAATCAGGATGAGGAGGTAACATTCTTCTGTGGTGGTTCGCGGAATTTCCCCAAATTCATCGATCTCTTCGACGACGTGTTTGTCCTTGAAGTCGACTTGGAAACCAGTCTCCGGCGGATTGATGAGCGAGTAGCATTGGACCCAACTGATTGGGGTGGCAGACCAGAGGAACGGGAAATCAGTGCACGAATTTATCAAACGAAAGAAGGCGTTCCCAAAAACGGGATTATAATCGACGCCACCGCACCGATCGCGCACGTCGTTGACGAAATCCTCCATCAAATCGAAGCAAATGAACGCCAATGACATAACTTATGGTCACTCACGGACAGCACCTGGATACGACCACAGCGCTTACGGAGAACGATAGATTAATGAAAGTGGTGAGTTAAAAAGAGATGTTACAGCCATGGCCATTTGATGATCCTGAAAATGTAGCAGTCATAACCACAAATAAAATCATGAATCGTGAAAGACCTATTCTATACGTAACACATGACGAGGACGATGGAATGTGGCAGTTTCTCGATGATGGAGAAGTAAAAGAGGAAGAGGCACGCATAATATTATTAAAGCAAATAATTAACATTGACCCGAGCTTGATCCAACTATCCGATCTCCCACTAGGTTGGGTTGCATGGAGAGATAAAAGAGATTGCCTTTGGATCAGAGAAAAAAGATAGACACTTATCATTAAACTAACGGGAAACGTTAGTTTAAAGTTCTTGTCATCCGACAACTTACTTGTGAACTAAATGAGGTGTCGGCTTCATATTTTAATTACGTTAAATAATAATTTGACCAAATTAAAATTATATTGACAGTTGGAACATCGGACAGTAACCGCATGTGGTCTCTGCGGGTCGTGTTTAAGATGCAGATGTTACTCGGGAACGGCTTCGCCCGGCGTGGCCGCTGCAACTCCGGACAAACAATGTTTACCCTTCAGAGAATTTTCTAGATATCTTAGATAACCTGGATAACCACGGTCATATAACAGGTAAAAGGATAACTCTATAGCAAGCGCGGAAACAAAAAAGTCGCTTGAGCTTTTGGCTCCAGCGCTTTTTTAACGATCAGTTCCTGTTAGGCATTTCCGACCATCCGCCTGGCTGCATTACAGGCCCGGGTGGTTCTTTTTCCGGGTTTCAGTTCACCCCGGCTCCGCTTGGAGGTGCATCGCCAATCCATCGCATGAATGCGGCGACATGCTGTGCCCACAGTTCTGGCTGCGCCATCGTCAAGTGTCCCCGCGATATCGAAGTTCCGGGCTGCACGACGTACCGGCCGTTCTTGACCTTGGGGACGAGGCGTTCAAGAACATGGAGTTCTTCGGGGTTGAACTCGTCGTCCGAGAAATTGAGCGCAAACAGCTTCGTTTTGATCTTAGAGAGGCCCGGCTCCGGATTGTAGTCGGCGGACGATTTCAGCGAATACAATATATCGTTGGCATCGATCTGCGCTGCTTGTTTGTGGGTCTTTTCGATAAATTCGTCCGTCGCAGCGCCGTCTGGCAAGGTCTCTTGCAGATGGACGACACTGTCGATCATCATCCGCAGCACCGCATAACTCTGCAGCCAACCGCGTGGCGGATCTATATAGTTACCTCCTTTCCACTCCGGATCGGAGCGAATTGCGTCGGTCACAATATGCCGCCATAATAGATTGCGGCCCGACACTTTGATCGGGAGAGACACTACAGGCATTACCCCATCCATAGCGTCAGGATAGGCTTCAGCCCACTGCCAAGCGTTCATGCCGCCCATCGACATGCCGAGGATGGCGTGGAGTCGCTCGATGCCCAGGGTTTCGGTGACGAGCTTATGCTGCAGATCGACAAGGTCGCCGTAACTATAGTTGGGGAAGCCAGCTTTAAGACCATCGCTCGGCTTACTTGATTGCCCGTGCCCGACGTTGTCGACGAAGATCAGATAGTAACGCTGGGCATCGAGTGGCCTTCCTGGATTGTACAGCGCCTTCATGAAACTCGGTGCGAGAAGGGCTCGGCTGTCAGCGTCGGTCCAATGAAGTACGAGAACAGCATTATCGATGTCGCCTTTTGCATTGCGTTGCGGCGTTCCCAGAGTCGCGTAATGGATTCGCAGGCGTTCAAGTGTTTCACCACTGCGAAACTTATAATTTTTAAAACAAGCATCCGCTTGTACGGCGTCACTGACAGCTTGTCTATCCCTAGACGCGCTTGGCATGGATACGCCATTTTCCCGCAAAGTCTGAGTGACCGTATGAGCGGATACTTGTCCTGATAACGTGGACGCAAAAAGCAGCGTGCTGCAAAGCACGCCGAATAAGTAGCCCGAATGCAGAATAGCCAAAAGGATAACCTCCAAGGTGTTGAGTGAGACTGCGGGCACGCATTCTATTCACGGTGTCCGTCGCTTCCTTATATTGCCCAATGGAGGTAGAAATATCAGGGTTGCCATGCAAGACACGTACCTTGTCAACAACCGATGTCGGACGACACAAACATTGTCCGTTTTTCGACATGAAATCAGGAGGTACTTGTAAGTGTTATACCAAACAATTTAACGGAGATGATGTGCAGCCCTGATCCCAGAAAGATCTGAATCAAAAAATTGTTTCAATCGATAGCAATTCATATGAAATCGTGTTCAAATACGAGACGATAGTGCGTATTCCATGATGTTAATGCCATCCCGCTAAAGATGGCCTTCTCAACAATCTACATCATTCCGCTAACGGAGAACGTTAGTTCGATACGAACTCCGCGGCAGCCGGCCAGAATGATCGGCTGCTTTTTCGTTGAACTAGAGGGCAGGATAGTGGACGAGAATATTTGTAAATCGCCGAATAACTTATTTGATGAAACTCTTAGAGGTGCAAATATGGAAATGAAATGGTTAGCATATCGAATCTATCCTGAGCCATTTGGAACCAAGTATCAGTATACTGATTTAATGAATAAAGCTATTGTTGAAAAGTTGTTTGATTATTGTCAGATATTAGAAGCAATGATTTCAAGAGAAGGTTGGGACTTTTTGATTAATTATCATGGTTATCAGGTTTTATATGAGATAAATGAAAAGAGCGAGTGGTTTGACTGCGAACACCTTGAAGGATTTATCTTTGAAGTCGAAGCACATATTGACATTTTGCCTCATCTTTAAACTAATTCAGAACAAGAGCTCAATTAACACGAAGAAACGGCAGCCGCATAAGGACTGCCGTTTTCTCAACTAACGGGCGGGATAGATTAAAATCATACGCAGGGAAACGTACTATAAACAAGGGCAAGTTATATATTTTCCGCGCCTTGATTATAGCCGCTGTCGATCGCGACGTGCTGAATGGACGCGATCAAGGCCACTTCTCCTAACGCGCCTCTCACTCCGACGGAAGCGGTGATTGCCCGACATTAATAGTGGGGGGCATATGGGAAGGAATCGTTCCTTCCTGCATCTCGCCGTCAATGCCCAAGAAATAATGCCGGATCGGGAACAATTGCTCATTCAATTCGTACACGAGCGGGATGCCGGTCGGTATGTTCAGATCGGCGATCCCGTCGGCAGGAACTCGATCCAGATGCTTCACCAACGCCCGCAACGTATTGCCGTGAGCCACAATGAGAATGTGCTTGCCGGACGTGAGAGCGGGGGCGATTATCTCCTCCCAGTACTTTAACACTCTGCGCTCCGTATCATCGAGATTTTCCGTTAACGGAAATTCCCCTTCTTTTAAAACCCGGTAGCGTGGCGCGGACGCTTCATATCGGGCATCGTTTTGATTCAATGCAGGTGGGCGAACGTCGACGGACCTGCGCCACAAGTGAACTTGCTCTTCTCCGTATTTCTCGGCCGTCTCGGCTTTGTTCAATCCTTGCAGGGCGCCGTAATGCCGCTCGTTCAGCATCCAGCTTTTGAATTCCGGAATCCACGTCAAATCCATTTCTTGAAGAATGATCCACATCGTTCGAATCGCACGCTTCAGAACCGATGTATGCGCTGCGTCGAAGACGTAACCCTGCTTTCTCAGGATGATTCCGGCTTGTCTTGCTTCTTCGAGACCGTTCGGAGACAAATCCACATCTGTCCAGCCCGTAAATCGGTTCTCGAGATTCCATTCGCTCTGTCCGTGGCGGATCATTACTACTTTGATCATGCGGAATTCTCCTTGTATAAGGATATGTTGCCCAACTCAATCATAGTTGTCAGCTTAGGCGAAAGCAAATGACCATAAAAATGGTCAGTATATAGTAATAGCGTCTACTTCCGAGAGTTAGTACGAGTGGATATGGAAGATTTTATTAGAACTATTATAATTAAGATTCTTGTTGCCGTTTCCTGGCTACGAACGAACGTTCAGAAGGTGTGCTCATCAATCAATATAGTTATCTTAGGTCTCAAAAGTAAGGCATTTGTGCTGCGAGCAAACGACACAAATATGGGCACATTGTATGTATACGACACAAATTAGGAATGAAATTACCGAAATGTGACTACTTAATTTAAGATTAAAGCCCAACAAACCCGATCGTAGTGAAATCAAGAATATACTACTCATATTATGGCAAAATAATAAAAACAATAAGGAGAGATTCCCTTGAAAAGAACGATAGCTGATTCCATCGTGGAATCCCTTCTGAACGCCGGCGTAAAGCGAATTTACGGCATTATCGGCGATTCGCTTAATGCCTTGCTCGATGCAATCCGTCGTTCCGGAAAAATAGAATGGATCCATGTCCGCCACGAAGAGGTTGCAGCGTTCGCGGCTGGCGCGGATGCCACCCTCAGCGGAGGAATCGCCGTTTGTGCGGGTAGCAGCGGACCTGGTAATTTACATCTCATTAACGGTTTGTACGATTGCCATCGAAACCGGGTGCCAGTACTTGCGATTGCCGCTCATATTCCGAGCAGTGAAATTGGCAGCGGCTTTTTTCAAGAGACACGTCCGGACATGTTGTTTCAGGAATGCAGCTTCTTTTGTGAAGTCGTAACCGGACCGAGGCAAATACCTCGAGCGGTTACGATGGCGATGCAAACCGCGACGGCAAGGTCGGGAGTGTCTGTCTTAGTTCTTCCTGGTGATGTAGCCGCTTTCGAATACGACGAAAGCCCGGTTCCAGAAAGCGTCATCCATTCCACCCGGCCAATTGTCTGCCCTTCTACAGACGAATTGAAGACGCTTGCCGACTACTTAGATAAAGGCAATAGGATCACCTTGCTGTGCGGTGCTGGCTGCTCGGGAGCTCATGCTTCGCTCATGAAGCTGTGCGAGAAACTGCAATCCCCGATGGTCATAGCGCTGCGTGGAAAAGAATATCTGGAATATGACAACCCGTATTCCGTCGGATTAACCGGCCTCATCGGATATTCATCAGGATACCACGCCATGATGGAATGCGATGTCTTACTCATGCTGGGTACCGATTTTCCATACCGGCAATTTTATCCGCAAGAAGCGACCATCCTTCAGGTTGATTTGGATCCCTCCCGACTAGGCCGGCGAACGCCGCTCGCATACGGGGTCTGCGGAGACATAAAAACGACGGTCGAAATGCTGTTACCCCTTTTAATGGAACCGCACTCCCCTGATCACCTGCAGCACTTTGCAGAACATTATGCCAAAGTCCGCGAGGAACTGGACAACCTTGCAGCTCCTGGTCGAGCTCCTATTCATCCACAATTCCTTATGAAGGTAATCAGCGATCTCGCAGATGAGGATGCCATTTTTACTTGCGATGTTGGGACGCCGACTGTGTGGGCTGCCCGATACATGAGCATGAATGGAAAAAGAAGGCTACTTGGCTCGTTTAACCACGGTACAATGGCGAACGCCATGCCCCAAGCGATTGGGGCGCAGGTTGTGCAACCGGGACGCCAGGTCATATCGCTGTCTGGGGACGGGGGACTCACGATGCTGCTCGGAGATCTATTGACCCTTCGTCAGCAAAAGCTCCCGATCAAGATCGTTGTCTTTAATAATGGCGCGCTTGCATTCGTGGAATTGGAAATGAAAGCAGCTGGCTTTTTAGAATTCGGAACGGAACTCGACAATCCAAACTTTGCGGCACTTGCTCAAGCCATGGGAATCGAAGGAATTCGCGTCGAGGATCCGAATGACTTGGAAAGCGCCGTTCGCCGAACGCTCAAACACAGCGGTCCGGTAGTGTTAGACGTCGTCGTCAATCGTCAGGAGCTGGCAATGCCGCCGAAAATCAACCTCGAGCAGGCTCGCGGATTTACGATGTGGATGCTGAAAGCCGTTTTGAACGGGCAAGGCAACGAAGTCATCGAACTGGCGAAAACCAATCTCCTTCGGTAATAAATAGGAGTACTTGCACTCCTGCAACTGCTGCCTTAGTCGCAAGTTTAAAATAGCCCCCATCTGATTGCCAGATGAGGGCTATTACGCTTACGTTAATACAAATAGAATTCCAGCCAGTTACATCGCAAATATCTCTAGTATGTATCGGTATTTATTCGATTTGGTGCCTATGTCCAATTAATGAGGTAGAGAACTTTGAGCAATCGGCAGTCTGTTAAACTAAAGGGCAGTAGATTCGATCAAGAATTATTTATAGGTTATATCTATTAAATAAATTGTTTTAATATATTTCACTACTATCATCGCAAGAGCAATAATACAGTTATCCTTATTATGAAGAATATAATTGGAGGGAATACAGTGGTTATCTCAACAAGTGGAAGCGAAACTTATATTACGGAAATTTTTAATGGTACTTCCAAAATTCATTCTGATGTTACTGAAGAGAAAGGGGGGAGTGGGAAATATTTTAGACCACATGATCTGATAGAATCAGCTTATGCTTCGTGTTTAAATATTACTACGAGAATGATTTTGGAATCTATGAATGTATCTTACGACGGGATTATTGTTAAAGTTGAATTGGATAGAAGTAACGAAGTAAAGACTATATTTAAGTACCAAATTGACATTTCAGGATCAATCGATAAAGAAACCAAGGAAGTAGTATTGAGAAAGGTAATGAACTGTCCAGTTAAAAAAACATTATCTAAACAGCTAGAATTTATTAATGAAGCAGTATTATCTGAGCAAAGGATATGATTACTTTAAAATAACTCGACAGCAACCGGTTACTTGCCGGCTGCTGTTTTTGTTGAGCTAACGGCGAACGCTAGTTAAATAACAACAGCGGCAGTCTAAGACTTTTTTCGAGTCTTGGTCCGCCGCTGTTTCTTTTTAATGGATCAGTCTAAAACTTATTTTCTAAAGCAGACGATTCTTCCTTTAATCGGACCCATGCGTAGGACATGAGTGATTGTTGTGAATACAAGCGATCAACTCATGAATATAACCGTTCAAGCAAAAGTCATATAAAGATGCAGAAGTCGCTAATATAAAATATAATTCCGTTTTTTGGATAAAAAGGAGAAACTTTCTTTCTAAAGTGGCGTCAGATATATATATATTCGTTTGAAAATTGATAACTAAACATCGTGGAGGTTTGGAAGAATGAAATTATTTATGTTGACAAGTAAGGTGGCAATATCTGCTTTATCCTTGAGTATTGTATTGGTTTTTCCGTTGTTCATCGGAGCATCGCAATCTGTGCAAGCTGAAGTCACAACGCCTGAGATAGTCGAAACTAAAGCAGTACATATAGCAGGTGTAGGTTATAAACCATATGTACTGGACGATAAAGGTGATGTTTGGGGTACCTCCATTTCATCACGTGCGTATAGGATGGATCTTATTCGTTACCCGGGCCATATGGAAAAAGTAGATGGCTTGAACAATATCACAAACATCAGTACTAATGTGCACTCTGCTTTTGCTTTAAAAGAAGATGGAACTGTGTGGAATGTTGAATACATAAAGTCGTCTACGAATGCGGAAAAAGACATATGGGGGATGGAAACCCCAAAATTGTTGACTCAAGTTCCCAAACTAGAGAACATTGTGATAATTGAACCGTACAAGGCTGTCGATAAGGACGGAAAACTATGGATATGGAAAGACATACCTAGTTTTTGGAAAACAGACGACTGGGAAAAGTATTTTCCATCCTTGCAGACAGAACCAATACTAGTCAACGGAGTCGACCATATTAAAGACCTATCGGGCTCATCAATTCTCAAAGACGATGGAACGGTTTGGACTTGGGAATGCAGCCCCTGGGGTTGTGATATTTTTAATTTGATGCGTTCTAACAATCCGGTACAGCTTCAAGGACTAACAGACATCGTAAAGCTAGGTCACGGTTCTTCCTACGATCAGGTTGCTCTGAAAAAGGATGGTACCGTTTGGGTCTGGGGAGGTGGTTATTTGTCTAATCCAAAATATGATGGATCGGGGATAGATGAGCCACCAGCCCCAATAGATGGTTTGACTGACATTATTGATATTTCAATATACAATGAACACATTTTGGCGCTGAAGAAAGATGGAACTGTTTGGTCTATGGGGTATTTCCCACGAGAATTTGCACATGATACGCTGGAAAAAGAAAATTATCGATCTCCTTACCAAATCGAGGGATTAACGGACGTTACCGCTGTATTTGCGGGTAATGATACGGATGCTGTCATTAAAAAAGATGGTTCCTTATGGATGTGGGGAATTGATCGGCAAGGGCTGTTTGGATGGGATGGAGCTCTACAGTTATCACCTGTACAAGTAGAAGTTAAACCTATCCCAGTTACGAGACGCTGAGATTTAGAGGCTTCCCTTAGGAAATGAGGTGTGTTTGGGCGAGGTGCTTCAAGTTGTTACGCTCTAACGGGTAACGATAGTTCAGAAACAGAGATCAGATTGCAACTTGGAGGTTAACGAATGAACCATGTTGTTGATTTAACTAAAGGTAATTTTGACAGAATTGATTTTACAAAAGCTAAGATTATAGATTTTTATTGCCAGCATGACCTTCCTTCTAGTTTAGAGTTCAAAGTTTGGGGAGCTAAATTATTAGAACCAAGATGGAAGCATTCCGAAAAGTTTGATAGTTCTCTACCTGAGACAGAAGATATGTATGTATCTGGATTGGGTATCGTAAAAATCGACAAGCTAATTGGAGGCAATATAGAGGTATATGCTTATGATAATGTAAAAGAGTTCAATTTAACGAAAGTAGCCAAAAATTGTGATGGTTCAGACCTAGTATTTATATGGGACTGGCAATGTATTAGAACAGATAATGTTGATGAATATTTGTGGGAGTGCGTTATTTCATGGCCATATGGATTTTGCAATCTTCATCTTTTCAGTGATGGTGGTAAAGTATCTTTTGAGTTTGAAAGCAACAATATGGTATCTGCAAGAGATTATGTAATGAATACTGAGTTATATCGCTTTAACGCTGATCGCGCTTCAAGATAAAGTGGAACTTTGGTTCGCTACACTAACGAAGAAGGTTAGCTCAGAAAGCAAAAGTGTTAGGCTGCCGCGAATAATTTCGGGCAGCCTTATTAAGCTAAAGGGCACCGTAAAAGTGTAAACTAATTATGGTAATATGATGGTAAATGGATGATGATATGAAACGAGGTTACTCCCATGCAAAATGAACGTAAAGTCTGTCTATATGGATTGGAACATCTTGCACTTATTATAAAATCAAAGTCGGGAGTTTTTTACTATAACCAAGTCGGTGGTTATTCTTGTTTGCAACCTTCAATAGAAGGAATACTTGCAATTCTTGATGATGACACTAAACTACTTTTGAAAAACCTGTCTGATTATTGTTTTAATAAAACAAAGTTAACGATAGAAGATGCAAATTTTATAGACGACTTACTTCGAACAAACAGAGCGGGCAAGTTTATGTCAATAGATAGAGAAAGACTGGACGACTCCATGGAAGCGTGGCTCAATGTGATTATTGATAATAAAAAGATGGATAAAGCATTTCTTAATGGATTTGATGAAGATAAAGGAATATTGACTTGGAGTAACAGTGATTAGGTTGGAAAACATTAAACTAACGAAAGAACGATAGCGTGGCGATGGAACCGATCCATCGCCTGTTTACGTTTCTGTGCGATCCGCTCAACTAAAGGGGCTTCCAATATGTGTTAATATTTAGTTGAGATAATTGATGGACAAAACCAATTAGGAGGACAATGATGAAGCGGATGCCATTTGAACGTCCAACCGAGCATTATGATGAGCGAATCTTTCCTATTGATAAGCAAATTTGCGAATTGTTAAAACAACGTAAAGAAATTTCAAGCAATAATCCAGGTTATCCGAAATTTGAGTATATTGAGAAATGGGCAATTTCCTTCAACCTCTATGAGGATTATTTGAAATCAGTTTTCCATGTTCTGAGAAATGAGGAGCATTATAAACCGATAGTCGAACCTTGTGAATTCAGAAAAAATGTCCCTATTCTGAAATTCAAGGAACAAGACGGGTTTTTCTATACCATGACCTTTATGAGGCAGTATAGTAACGCAAGCGTAATAACTTTTAATATTGATTGGGATGTAATTAGTGAGCAGTCGGTCAAGTCGAATAAAACAAAACACTATGAGTTATATTTAGGTGAAACTTACCATTGTCGAATGGATAGTGGTGGAGGTAGTTCAGGGCATTTATCATTTAACTATGTCGTATCGCCCGCATTACCTGATGTTATTTCTGGTATGGATTTTATCTTCAAAGAGTTCAATTCTCCATTAAAAGATACATTGACAGGAAATGAAATCGTCTTTCGTATAGAGTGATTTCGAATTACGCTAACGGTGAACGATAGTTGAATCGCTTAGAGAATACTTCAAATAAGTTAAAATATGCGAAGTTTGCAGAGTAGAGTTATATGAAATCGGAGAACTAAACAGGAGCCGCAAGAATGGTATTAAATACAGTAAAAAATGATAAGGAAGTGAAGCCACCTGAAGACACTAAGATGGTTATTAAATACAATAATGTATATAGTACTTTTTTTATTCTACTGGATAGAAAGTTATTTAATCATAAGTAATAAGACAATCTCTATTTTTTATAATATATCTTTATTAAAACATAATCCTTTTTATTTTTTTTATCTCACGATTTTCTTAGGGTTAATAGCCTCGCTTGCTATTTGTTTTGGATTGAGATGGATTAGAAAGAAAAACAAGTTAATATTTTGGATTTTATTTATTGTACATTTAGGTGTATTAATATATTTAACCAAACTCTTGACCTCTAATCTTGGTGGTCCAATTAGAGTTATTAATGGTTAATACAAGATGTCAAATGTCAGCAACAGCGCCTAACATCATATTTAACTTCGAAGTATTCGCCTCAGTCCTCTCTGTGTCAGATTCTGAGCAACGTGCTGGATATACCTTCATTGATTTTTTACCAGGAAATTCTAAGCTAACTTAGGAACGTAAGTTGATTAATAGACACCGCTGCAGCCGGCTAATACGATCGGCTGCTGTTGACTGTTGAAGTAACGGGCAGTTTACCTCAATCAAACAATAACAATGATATACTAAGAATGGACATGGAGAATTATGAAGAACGACGTTTTGATTTAAGCACGTATCGATGAACTCTTCCCAACGCTTTTTTATTTGAGGAACGAATAAATTTATTAAATCCCTTGGCCAATTGGTTAAGGGATTTTGTTATTCGAAAATCAACTCTAAAGGCAGTCATTAATGAAAAGTTACGTTAAAGTACCTGAAACTAGGCAAATGCCGTGTGCAACTAAGATGTCTCCCCATAAACTGCTGTTGAGAGTCGCTAATTAAAAATATGATGGTGAAATGTGATTGCAATTTTGGAGTTTAAAAGAGATGAAAATGGGAATTCAACAAGTAAAAAAGGAGAGAGAAAAATGTCTAAAGAATTCCATTTAACTACAGCTCGAAGAGTGTCCTTGAAGACACAAAAAAGGATAAAAAGTATTTCCCCAGGCTTGATTGGTAGGGTTGTTGTTGTTCGAACACTATTTAACACATTTACAGGATGTTTATTAAGTGTTGTGGGAAACACTATCCGATTACGGATTTTTAGCGGGATAGACAGATTATTTATAACGATTCGAATTCCAATTGGGATCATAGTTGATATTTTCCGTTTTCCATGCCCATGATGAAGTAAAATTAGTTGATGGAAAGGACATTTGGTGAAGTGCAGTGCCAACTGAATGAATACTTGAATCAAACCATGTAGGCGAGTTGTTGTAAAAACTCGTCTTTTTACTTTTTTAGATTTACAGTTTTATACGATCCAATTTCCGATTTCTGCGATCATTCTATAGAACGGCTGCTTAAACTTTTAACAAGATGATTAATAATACCGCCAAAAGAGCAATAACGCTACTTGTACCAAATGCAACAGTTGGACCAAAAGACTCCCAAAGAAATCCAGCAATTAAACTAGCCGGTAAAGCTGCTATCCCGGTCAAAGCATTGAACGTTCCCATTGCTACACCTCTTTGGCCTTCAGGGACAATATCTGATATATAAGCCTTTTGAACGCCTTCTGTAAAAGCATAATATAAACCGTATAGAGCAAAAAGAACCCAAATCCATATCACATGATTCACGACCCCAAAGCCGAAATAAATGGCTGCGAAAATAAATAAACCCATAATGAGTAAAACTAACCCCCTTTAAAATATCAATAGTTATGCCCCACAGCCCGTTGCTGTGGGGCGCTTTTTTGCCCATTAAAGTAACAGGTAGTAGGAAGAAGATATTTACATAAATTTCCTTAAGATGTATACTTCAACACATAAAAGTGTTTAATCAATAAAGCATAATAAATTGTTTTGGAGGCGAATGTAGTGAAATTCATTGTTTCTGCAAGTGTTATTGTGCTTAATGAAAATAACGAAATTCTATTAATGAAAGGTCGTCGCGGATGGGAGATGCCACAAGGATGTGTAGAAGAAGGGGAGACTATTCGGGAAGAGTGATGAGGTAGGTTAATATTCATTGGAAAAGGCAAGGGAAATGATAACCTGGAGTAATTTCATCGAGAGAATAGATATGGCGTTGAATAATCAAACCCACCCTTTTCTCGTGGAATTTCGAGAATCATAAAAAAAGAAAAACACTTATCTTAGATAAGAACCATCATTGGACTAACGGGAGACGATAATTAAACATTGAAGGGCTGCCGCGTGGCAGCCCTTCTCCCCGCTAGCGGGCAGGATTGCGTAATGATTTTGCGGATACTTCAAATTGGAAGTGATTTGCGAATTGCGCGGAAATAAGGGTGTTAGTCGAAATCCAAGCCAAACTTGAAAGGACAAAAAGTTTAAAATTCACATAATATCGTTGAGGTGGTAGGTGTTTAATTGAAAATATCCGTTAGATCAAAGATTTATGAAATGGATATTGTAAGAGCATTGGCTATTCTTGCGGTCGTTCTTATTCATTCCACTTCAGATGCAACCCTTGAACCGACTGATGGAAGCTTATCACAAATTATCTTTTATGCAATCAACAGGGCATGTCAATTTGCTGTTCCTTTATTTATCCTAATCAGTGGTTTTGTCTTATTTTATCAATATTACGATAACTGGAATGAAAAATTGGCTTGTAAGTATTTCCGAAAAAGAATATGGAGGGTTGCCATTCCTTATGTAGTATGGTCTTCATTTTACTACACGTTTAATCAATATATTTCTAAAAGAGGAATAAATATAAATCTACATGATTTTTTCGTTTCTTTTAAATGGGGTGAAATCGGCTACCATTTATATTTTATGATTCTTATTCTACAGTTTTATCTGCTGTTTCCCGCTCTTATGACATTAGCAAAAAGATGGACCTGGTTTAGGCATTGCTTAATCCCCTTAGGGTTCCTAATACAAGGGTCTTTCTATGTATATAAAAATTGGGTTAAAGAATTACCCCATGTTTCATCATTATCACCTACATATTTTGCTTATTTTTTAATTGGGGGTTATCTGGGCATTTACTACATGATCTTCAAATCATGGTTGAAGATAAATATTATATGGATATTGCCGGTTACCTTTCTTTCAGGTTTTATATATGTCGGAATGTTAATAGAAAGTCGTTATTCAAATATACTTTTTGAAAATACACCATGGTATGATATATCTGTTCTTTTTTATTCAGTAGGAATTGGGATATCCTTCCTTTGGCTAGGGGGCTTATTATTAAATAAATCGTATGCGCCAATTCGTTGGCTTAATTCAATTAGTAATTACTCATTTGGTATATATTTAATACATCCATTTTTACTAAGTTCATATAAAAATTTCAATAAACCTCCCGGTGCAATCTGGGAGTATAATTTATACACATTATTTAGCTTTATAATTGTTTTTGTCGGAGCATGGTTTCTTTCTTATGTATATCATAAACTGATTTACTGGATGCTAATGATTTACCGGAAAAGTAACACTCAAAGTTTAGAATCCTAAATCCCCGATAGCTCTTGAGGCAACGGTAAGGAAAGTATTGCAACTTCAGATGATGAATTCATAAAATCATCTCGTATGAAGATGATAATGCCTCATTCGAAATCGTAGCAGAAAAAGTAGAATATATTGTTTAACTATTATTTGTCAACTCTTTATTGCTAAAAAAAGATGAACGCTACGCTAACTTAAGAACTTTAGTTTAGGATCTGTTTCGCAGCAGATCCTATTTTGTTATTGAAGTAACGAGCAGGATAGTTTAGTGACTTCCTTGAATAAAGAAAGGTAAAGTTAATTAATAAATTTGCCGTATCCGCTTTTGGTTCGGCAACTTCAGAAAGTAGGCCGGGAATGAAGATCAAAGGGACAATGACCGAACAGGCATATAGGAAAACATTAATAGCCTCGAAATTTCATTTGTTCAATGATATATCCATGCGAAGGTTTTTAAACATTATTAAAAAGACATTTCCCGCAATGAAGACAGCACACGTTTTATCTTGGACACCCGAACAAGGTGAGGATATAATTAGCTTTCTTGTGGATACCCAGACAGTGATTAAGATTGAACTGGACCGTTTTGATGATACTATTGCTCCGATAGTTGATGTGTATCCAATTGAAAAGTGGATGAAGGGACTCAGTAAAATGTATCAGATTAAAATTGCAGTAGCATTGGATCTAGCTAAGAGCGATATATCACAAGGCAGTTAAATTAAGGTAGAGCATTCCGCTAAATGAAGAACGTTTGTTCAATAGACACACCAATGGGAGGTTGCCGGCATGATCGGTGGCTTCCATTACGTTAGTTGGCAGGATAGTTCAGTCATCTATAGTGAAATGAGGACTTTAATTGATTCTCCAACATCTTATGTCATATGGTCGCAATTCGATTAAGTTGAGGATGTACTAAATACATTTTGGATTCGCTCAAAAATCGGGCTGAACATGGCTGGTGTGAAAAATTCCTCAAGCTAGCTGCTCGGTTTGACGAAATTGTTGATTCTAAATGATTAATTTGACGAAAGAAGATAGTTAAAAATTATTTGAAATAACGGAGTTGGTTATTTGATAAGTTCGGCAGAGGAGTTTGTTCGACTAAGACTGAGTGACATTCCAGATGAATATCTACGTGCAGCTTGGGATGAAGCTCCCATAGAAGTTTGGTTAGAAATAATAGATAATTATCCAGATATGAGGTTTTGGGTTGCGCAGAACAAAATGGTACCTGCTGAAGTCTTAGAGATTCTTGCTGAGGATCCGTCAGATCGCGTAAGGTTCATGGTCGCTTCAAAGAATAAGCTTTCTGAACGGGTTCAACTCAAAATGGCACTAGACAGCGATTCATCTGTTAGGATGAGAATAGTGATGAACAAAAAAGCAACCCATTCAGTTTTAATAATTCTTTCGGAAGATAAAGATGAAGAAATTCGTCAAAAGGCTATAGAGAAATTAGCCAGCTTAAACAAAAAATCATGGAGCTAACGTAAGAACGTTACATTTAATGGCTGCTATGCTTATAAATTTGGTGGCGCAAATGATGAGGTAATGTATGGCCATCCTTTATACAATAAGGGGCTTAAGTTTTATAGCGCTCATAAGGTCATCAATTCTAATTGGATTAAAGCAGAAGAAAAAATAAATAGTATACACAATTATTACAAGCAAGAAAGATGGAAAGATCGAATTCATTTTCTATTACTGTTTCATGATGAATCATTTGAATGCATAGCAGATGCATATGAAATTTCGATATATAGAGAGTCATTTAAATTGGTATTATTTAAAGTTCTCAGTGAATTGAAATAATATTTGTGAGAAAGAGAACCTCGCCTAACACCATCACGCTTTCTGTACACTCATTGGGCATTGGTTCATTGAGCTAACTGGGAACTATAGTGAGAATCGTAGTTGAGTTCATCTTAGGAGGAAAAATGATCAAAGCAAATGTTGAAATATTCTTAGAGCACATTGAAGAGATCTTTGGTACCGATTACAAAATCAGTAAGTTTGATGCCAAGGATAATGGAAAACCTATATACTTATTCACATATAAGGATATTCCTGAGAAAGGAATGCTTACTTTTATTACGTACGGGCTTTCAGAAGGTGAGCATCCCGAATGGTCAGGGGGCAAACCGGAATTAATATTAAGTCTTGAGGCAAGTGATCCCACTTGGGGGGAGGCTATAGCATATCTTGCCTCGGAAAGAAGAGGCATAAAAAGATTTTCATATGGGGATTTTTTCACCTTTGAAGAACCTATAAGTGTGGAATCTAAAATGACAGGATTCTTAGTTTTTTCCCCATCAATACTCGATAAAGATAGAATAGAAATTCAAACAAATGGTAAGTCAATATTTTTAACTGGAATGTATCCGATCTATATCGAAGAAGTTCAATTAATTCAGGAAATAGGAATAAAGCAATTTTGGTTTACTCCCGGATTTGATTTATATAAAGTTGATAGAATGAATCTTGCTATATTAAAAAGTTAATAGATTGGGTACAACAAACCAACAGTTTTATTGCGGATTACGATAGCACAACAACATGAATAAGCTGCCGGCTTAGAGGACAAAAACATATATCAATATTATCAGCCGCGTATGACACGTTTTTTTTATTTTATGGATACAACTTCTTGTCTTTTCCAAAAGACAAGAAGTTGTTTTACTTTCCATTGATAGACATAATGATGATATGTTCCCCGAGGTAATTGAAGGATGCATTCTCGAGGGTTATTTTTCATAATACAATACACATTAGTGTCTCTTAATTCGGATTACTATATATTTTAAGTACGTCAAGCAATCGAATTCTTCGTGGTATTTTGTCGTTTGCAGCCTTTGTAAAACTAACGGTCGGAATAACGAAAATTACAATGTTGGTAATCGTGTAATTTATTAAAAACAACCTTTGAGGTGGGGCATAATAAACCTAATATGAGAAAAAGTCGTAGTGGTCTGAGGTTGACATTGTCATTTATTGCCCCGCTCACGCATTCCGAATTCCAACGAGTAGGAAAAACTGATTAATGCCCCCCCATTGTACCGAAGTTTCTCCCGTATCGCCTTCTAATCATCGCCCTTATACTAAGAACATAGCGAGCGAGACAGTAAAAAGCTTATGATTCTCAACTGTTGCGATAGGATATATGTGACCGATTACGAGGCTTACGATGGCGGCGCTTGCGATTGCAGTACTGCCAGCCATCATCGTTTTCCTACTGTTTCAGGAGCAGAACATGAAAGGAATGACCGCTAGAGCAGTCAAAGGGTGAAGGAGGACATGCAGATGAAGTTGCGCTTTGAAGGGGATACTACCGATTTGCAAGAGGGAATTCAGCTATTGTTACAAGAGCTACATATTACCGTAGAGGAAGATGGGGTCATTGTACAAGTGGAACCATCCGCGGGCGATTTGGAGGTAGGCCTTGAGCAAGGGAAGGCTTATATACGTTATGGGCAAAAGCACCAGTTTTTCCGTGGACTTGGTCTTCTCGTACAGCACGGCCGCTGTGGAGAAGCATTTCAACTCCAGGAAAAACAACAGTTCGATACGATCGGACCGATGTTCGATTTGTCCCGCAATGCGATTTTGACTTTGGACAGCTTTAAATTCATGCTGAATAAGATGGCCTTGATGGGGTTGAACACCGTCATGTTATATATGGAGGATACGTATGAAATTAGCGGTGAGCCTTATTTCGGATATATGCGGGGCCGGTATACGCAGGCGGAATTAAAAGAGATCGATGACTACGCGGATCAATTTGGTATCGAGGCATTTCCGAGTATTCAGACACTCGCGCATCTAGAGGAGTTCCTCAAATGGGAGCCCGTGAAGCATTATAAGGATACGAAAGGTGCGCTGTTGGTAGGGGAAGAAAAGACGGATCTATTGGTGGAGCAGATGATTGAGGCTGCCAGTGCGCCATTTCGCAGCCGCAAAATCCATATTGGTATGGATGAGGCGGAGGAGCTCGGGCGCGGAAAATATTTGGATTTGAATGGATTCGCGAGCCGATTTGATATTATGACGACGCATTTGGAGAAAGTGCTGAAGGTTGCAAAAGGGCGCGGCTTGAAGCCTATGATGTGGAGCGATATGTTCTTGAAGCTTGCTTCCGAGGGCGGCGGTGACTATTACAATGAAGATACTCAAATTTCGGAGGAAATGGCTCGCCGCATCCCCAAAGATGTGGATTTGGTGTATTGGGATTACGTCCATACGGAACGAGATGAATATGAGAGCTTGATCGCCAAACACCGTCCGCTCGGTTGTAATTTGGTATTCGCTGGCGCTGTGTGGGTATTTAATACGTTCGGTGTAAACTACGGCTTGTCCCTGAATGCTTCGGATACCGCACTTCAAGTTTGCAAAAAAGAGGGTATTCGCGAGGTGTACGCAACAATGTGGGGTGACGATGGGATGGAGAGCAATCCGTTCATCGCTTTGTTAGGCTTACAGCTTTATGCTGAACACGCATACTCGGAGGAAAAACCGGATTGGGCGCGAATCTCAGAGCGGGTAAAATTCTGTACAGGTATTGAAGCTGATGTATACCTGCAGCTCAAATATTTAGACGAGACGCCTGGATCCGAACCGGACAATCGGAAGCAGAGCAATCCTTCGAAGTTTCTATTGTATCAGGATGTGCTACTAGGGATGTTTGACAAGCAAATTGAGGGACTCGACATGTCGGCGCATTATGCGGAAGTGGAGCAGAACATTCGCAGCCGCCGCGATGACAATGCCGCGCTCGATTATTTGTTTGAAGTACCGGAGAAGCTATGTGGGGTGCTTAGGCAAAAAAGCGAAATTGGCATCGAGTTGAAGCGGGCATACGATGCTAAGGATTGGGAGACGCTGAAACACATTGCAACAAATGTGCTGCCTGCGATCGGGGAAGCTGTGCGGGAGCTGCGAGGTGCTCATCGAACGCAGTGGCTGAGTATGTTTAAGCCGTTCGGATGGGAAGTCATCGATATTCGCTACGGCGGTGTCATCAATCGATTGGAGACAGCTTCCTTTAGGCTTCTTGAATATGTTGAGGGCCGGATAGGACGAGTCGAAGAGCTGGAAGAGGAGCGTTTGTTATACAGCACCACCAACAGGTTCACCAATAAAGGGGTGGGCTGGTGCAGCTATTATTACCGGATGGCATCGCCAAATGTCTTCTTCCATGTTTTGAATCCTTTCTAAGGAAGTTGGCAAGAGCCTTCGGTAGCTACGGAGGGTTTTGCGATGTTTTGTTTAAATTGCGTGTTTCACCGTTGCCCATAATTTTCTACAAAGCCCTTAATTGGGGCTTTATTTTTTTTGAAGCTTAAACAGTCGTGTGTTCCTAGTTTTGTCGTTTTTGATCAACCAAGCCAGGTATATTTCCCTAAAGTAAAGAAACAAGAAGCGGATAACGAAATAGTTGATCCGGGATTTAAGATATAACTGCAGTAAAAAGTATATTTAAAACATTAGTCGAGTCAGTTAAGTCTACCAATGGTGATTGGCAATGTATTATTCTAGACCATGCAGATGCTGATATATACGGTGATATTGAAAATGTTAATGAAGTAGTTGAATGGAGAAATGGGAAAAAGTTAATTCCTGAAGAGTGGTATACATAAGGTAGTTGAGAGCAAGAATTTCATCGGGACATAGGGAGGAATATTGCTCCGTCTAAAGTTGTTTTTTATACTATCGGCAATCTCGGAGAGCATACTGCATTAAAAGCAGAAAAATGGTTTCTCAGCATTTGGTTATATATGGTCTGTATATTTATGTTGTTAGACAAATGTCGAAAGACTCAATGACAAGAATCTGTTCCGATTGCCGAATGAGGCCAAGAATGTATGCTAAATGCCGAAGAAAAACTTCTTCATGTGGGTGTAGAACTAAGATGTATCGGTGTGAATTCTTGAAAACCCACCGATTACAATAAAGCACTTAATAAATACGTTGACCAACTATTAATCAAGTTGAAAAAGACACATCGTCCAATTAAAAGACGGTGTGTCTTTTTGAATTTTTGAAATGATGCGGGCCGCGGGATTAGATTAAGTTCTTATCGTCCGAATAGATTAGTGCTGTAAATTAATGTGCTACGTCTAATAGATATTTTGGACATTTCCTCACCAAATCGAAAAATTTTTTGCAGCAGTTTTTCGTATCTATATAGATACATTTTAAAGAAGAGATTGTAGCATGTCTGCAAAGTATACAGTAGAAGTTGCCCTTGAACTGTCGAAGGCGTTGGTATATGAGAGTTTTTGATAATCCAACAAAGTATAATAAAGAACTTAGTAAATACGTTGATTCAATATGTAAGCAGGTAGACTATATAAAATAAAAAGAAAGAACTATTGAATATAATTTAATCCAACACAATGGCTTTTCCGCGGTCGGATATATGTCAGTTAGACTAGAAGAGGAGATGCTCTTCCTGAGCAAGTTTTATATAGGCAAGGAGCATTGGGGACAGCCAAGCGATGGTATTTCTAGAAATGCTATGCAAAGGCCGTAACCTAAACTCAATTTGGCTTACAGTCAATCGAAATAACGAATCCAGTATTGCGGTATACGAGAAAAAGGGCTTCAGGACTGTGCGAGAACAAATTGTGGATATCGGGAATGGATTCGTAATGGATGATTTTATTATGGAAAAAGAAATTCCGGTTCCATAATACCAGAGTTCAATAAGCTACAAGCGAAGCTGCCGTATTTTTCTATCGGTGGCCTCGCTGGCTAACGGGACACATTAGTTGAAAGATATAATGTTGACAAAAAATCGTGAATGATACCATATAGGATATCTTCTATTTGGCGCAGATTTTGAGGCTTTCGAAAAGGCATGCGAGCGTCAAAAGCCTCCGTCAGGGTCGATAATTGGTGAAATACTCCGAAATATGCGAAACCCCAGAAAAATATTAGTATAATCAGCATATTGGAAATAATATCAAGTAATATATAATGGTTTTGACAGGAAGTAGAATCTATTAATCGGTAAGATGAGGTGTATTAATGAAAGAAGACAAAGGAAGCCCAACCTCCACTTTTCCCCTTCTCAAAACAGACGGAGGAAAAACGAAGTCCAACGCCATTGAGATTCCTTCCATTTCTTTGCCCAAGGGCGGCGGAGCCATGAAGAGCATCGATGAAAAGTTTTCGGTCAACGCCGTGAATGGGACGGCTTCCTTATCGATCCCGCTGCCCTTCTCGCAAACCAGGGACGGCGCTGCACCCGCCTTGCAGTTGTCATACAGCTCGGGCGCCGGGAACGGTGTTTTCGGACTAGGGTGGTCATTAAGTCTGCCGTCTATTAAACGCAAAACCGACAAAGGGCTCCCGCAATATAAGGATGAGCTCGATTCGGATATCTTTCTGTTTTCCGAAGCGGAAGACCTTGTTCCGCAATTTGCTAAAGATGAGCATGGCCGTTACGTCACGGATGCGTACGGAAATTACAAGATCAAAGAAAAAGACTCACCGGACGGCTTGTACACGATTAGGTATTACAGGCCTCGTATAGAAGGCCTATTTGCCAGAATTGAGCGGTGGTCGCGAAAATCGGCCCAAGAAGTCAAATGGCGGGTCATTTCGAAGCAAAACGTCACGACGTTGTTCGGATGGAGTGCGGCGTCAACGATTTCCGACCCGAAGGATGCCACTAAAGCATTTGCTTGGCTGCCTGAGTTAGTCTTCGACGATAAAGGCAACTGTGTTCATTACATTTACAAGAAGGAAGACGATAAAGGATTTGACGAAGCACTGTTGCACAATCGAAACCGCACGGCAGACGGAACGATTACCTATGCCAATTTATATGTGGAGAAGGTGCTGTACGGCAACAAAACGCCATACCGACAATTAAACGACGCCTATCCGGATGAAGCGGATTACCTGTTTCAAACCGTATTCGATTACGGGGAATATGACACTAACGCTCCCTATTCAAAAACAAAAGATTGGGATTTTAGGACGGACGCCTTTTCCGATTACAGAGCCGGCTTCGAAATCAGAACGACGAGACTATGCAGGAGAGTCATGCTGTTCCACCGTTTTTCCGAACTTACCGGCGGTTCTGCTCTGGTAAAATCGTTGGACTTCGGCTACGACACCGCAAGCGAAGCCGGTTTTACGTACCTTACTTCCATCACTTCCTGCGGATATATCAAGAAAGCGGACGGAACCTATTCGGTGAAAAAGCTGCCGCCCAACGAGTTTGAATATGAACAGCTCGACTGGAACAGTGAGGTCAAATCGATAGCTGAGGATCATTTCACTCATGCGCCGGCCGGACTGGACGAACCGGCTTATCAATTCACGGATTTATTCAGCGAAGGCCTATCGGGCATTCTGACCGAACAAGCGGAAGGCTTGTATTATAAACGAAATTTAGGCGGCGGTCGGTTTGCACAGGCAAAGCTCGTTTCGCCGAAGCCCTCTTTTGCTGGTGTCGGTTCAAGGTTACAATTGATGGATCTGGATGCGGACGGAAGCAAGCAGTTGGTAAGCATGAACAACGAACCAAGAGGGTATTTTGAATTAGGCGATCAGGAAGATTGGCTGCCGTTCCGGACGTTTGACAACTGGCCCAATATCCATTTCGGCGAAGCGAATGTCAGGATGGTTGACCTTAATGGGGATGGGAAACCGGAGGTTTTGATTACTGAAGATCACGTATTTTCCTGGTATGAATCGGCAGGCCGCCAAGGATTTGAACAATACCATAGAACAAGCAAGCCGTTTGATGAAGAAGAAGGCCCCTGTCTCGTCTTCTCCGATTCCGAGCAAACGATTTACTTGGCGGATATGTCAGGCGACGGGCTGACGGATATCGTCAGGATCAGGAACGGTGAAATTTGCTATTGGCCAAACCTCGGTTACGGCCGATTTGGCGCTAAGGTGGGCATGGACAACGCCCCGGTAGTCGATCATGACGGTTCATTCAATCCGTCCTATTTGCGATTAGCCGATATTGACGGTTCCGGTACCGCCGATGTTATTTATTTAGGCCAAAACAAGTTTTCCTGCTGGAAAAATGTATGCGGAAATGCATTCCACAACTCGCCTTTTGAAATCGAATCGTTTCCCGACATCCACCCACAGGCCCAAGTCACGGTTGCCGACTTGCTTGGCAATGGTGTCGCCTGCATCGTTTGGTCAAGCTCTTTGTCCAAGGATAACCAAGCGCCATTCAAGTACATAGACCTAATGAACAGCAAAAAACCCCACATCATGACCGCTTACAAAAACAACCTCGGCAAAGAAGTGAAACTGACATATACTCCCTCGACGACCTTTTATATGGAAGACAAGCTCACGGGCAATCCATGGATAACTAAACTGCATTTCCCAGTCCATTGCATTTCCAGTACGGAAACAAGAGATACGATTACAGGGCATCGTTTCGTCAGCTCTTACCGCTACCATCACGGCTATTATGACCATGCCGAAAAAGAATTCAGGGGCTTCGGCATGGTTGAACAGACGGATGCCGAACATTTCGAGCATTGGGCCAAAGTTGATGCAAGCCATGTCGTGGACAAGACCTTGCATCAGGATCCCGTGGTGATCAAAACCTGGTTCCATATCGGTGCCTTCAAGGACACGGACATTTTACTCAATCAGAATGCTCGGCAATATTGGCATGAAGACATGGCAAGGCAAGGTTATGCTGTCGTCCACCCTGAAGTCCCTTTGCCGGATGCAAGGATCATCGCAGGGCCCGGACTTGCCCCTTCCCTAATCGACCATCTAGGCGCTTTGGAATGGGGAGAAGCGTTGCGCGCTTGCAAAGGCATGGGACTGCGCTCGGAAACATTCGCTTTAGATGCCCCGCCGGCAGGGGCGACGCCGGATCAAATCCAAAAACAATTAACTCCATATACCGTTGCGACCCACAATTGCGTCATTGAGCTTTTGCAGCCGAAAGGTCAAAATCAACACGCAGTATTCATCGTCAAAGAGAGCGAGGCCATCACCTACAGCTACGAGCGGAACACGGAGGACCCGCGCATTGCCCATACGCTTAACATCAAACTTGACGAATATGGAAACGTGCTTGAATCAGCCTTGGTCGTTTATCCGCGAGCCAAAGCTGACGCAACCTTGCCAATAGAAATACAAAGAGAGCAGAGCAAAACACTGATTACCTATACGCAAAACAGCTTTACTAATGATATCGATGCCGACGCTTCTTATAGGCTGCGGCTCCCGGCTGAAACGAAGACATACGAATTGAGGGGGTTTCCGAAGAACGGCGGGCTGTATGCAGTGAAAGATTTTGAGAACATGGTTACGGCTGCCGTCGAAGCGGAATATCATCAGATTGATAAAAATCCTCCACACGGGACTTCACAGAAAAGATTAATTGAACATGTGCGCACGATTTATCGCAGCGATAATCTCAAGGATGCATTGCCGTTATATCAGCTGGCATCTTTGGCGCTACCCTACGAAAACTATCAATTAGCCTATACACCTACACTGGTAGACAATATTTTTGGCGCGAAGGTCAATGAAGATCTGATGCTGGAAGGGAAGTTTACACACAGAGAGGGTGATGACAGCTGGTGGATTCGCTCGGGAACGACCCAGGTTGTCGATACGGGAGAAGCCATTGCCGATGCGAGGAACCGCTTTTATCTTCCGGTTTCCTATACCGATCCGTACGGTGCCAAAACAAAGGTGCAGTATGATAGCAGCTACCGCCTCTACATTGAGGAAATCGAGGACGCAGCAGGCAATCGAACCAGGGCCGAGCTTTATAATTTCAGGACGCTTTCTGTGCAGCGAATGAAAGATCCGAATCAAAATATTACCGAAGCTATAAAGGATGAATTGGGCTTGGTAAAGGCGATGGCGGTATTCGGCAAAGGCGATGAAGCCGATGATCTGATAGGCTTAAACGAGTTTTCATCGCCGTCGGAAGCTACGCTCGTCAATGATTTCTTCCTTGCTCCGGCTGCGCATGGAAAAGATTTATTGCAGCATGCCACGGCAAGATTCGTCTATGACTTTGATGCTTATCAAAATTCGGGCAAACCAGTGGTTGTCGCCTCCATCTCACGGGAAGAGCATTATAAAATAAACAATAATTCACCTGTTCAGATCGGTTTGGAATACTCCAACGGACTTGGGCAGGTAGTGATGAAAAAGGCTCAATCCGAACCGGGACCGGCTAAGCAAGTGATTGTTAATCCCGATAATTCTTACCTGGTGACGGACATCGATACCGCCTTGATGAACCCCAAGCAGCTGCGATGGATCGGAAACGGCAGGACCGTGCTTAACAACAAAGGCAATGCCGTCAAACAATATGAGCCCTACTTTTCGGTAGCGCACCAGTATGAAGAGCTCAAGGAATTGGTGGAGTCCGGGGTTACGTCAATCTTATTTTACGATGCGCCGGGACGTCTCATTAAAACCGAAATGCCAGACGGTACTTTGTCGCGAACGGAATTCGATTCCTGGAAACAAGTTGCTTTCGACCAGAACGACACGGTTTTGGAATCTTCCTGGTATGACAATCGCGCCAACCGACGGATCGATGCCAATCTCATTGCGGCGGGCAAAAGCCCGGAAAGGGAAAAATCGGCTGCCGATAGAGTAGCCAAGCATGCCGACACCCCTAAAGTCCAGCACTTTGATACATTGGGCAGACCAGTATTATCGGTAGACCATAATAAACATTTGAAAGCCGATGAGGATGAATTTTATTTAACTAGAGTCGATCTTGATATTGTAGGAAACGTGCGCAAAGTAACCGATGCCCGCGGCAATACGGTAATGGATTACAAGTACGACATGCTGGGCAACAAGGTCTATCAGCGCAGTATGGATGCCGGGGCTCGATGGCTGCTGACGAATATACTAGGCAATCCGCTGCGTACTTGGGATGAGCGAGAGCATGAATTCCAATATTTTTACGATTTTTTGCATCGTCCCACCTACAGTAAGGTGATTGGCGGGGATGGAGAAAAACCTCTAAACCATATATTCGATCGGATTTTTTATGGTGAAACGGAGGTAAACCCTGAGCTAAAAAACCTCAGGGGGCAGGTTATCAGGCATTATGACACTGGCGGAATTTTGATATCGCCTGAATACAATTTCAAAGGACAGCCAAAATCCACTATCCGTAAGCTATTTAAAAATTATAAAGACGTCGTCAACTGGATAGATGCCAACTTAGACTCGGAACTTGAATCCGAAAGCTATACCTTTATCACGGAAACGGACGCCATCGGAAGAATCACGAAACAAACCGCGCCTGACGGAAGCGTCATCACACCGTCATATAACGAAGCGGGATTGCTGAACAGCGAAAGCGTCACTCACGCAGGTATAGCCGCTGCCTCTGACTATATTAAAGACATTGACTACAATGAAAAAGGCCAGCGCAATGAAATCATCTATGGGAATGATGTAATCACCCGATTTTATTATGACAAAGAAACATTCCGGCTTAGGCGTATGGAAACAAAACGGGAGAACGGCGAGCTGCTTCAAGATTGGAATTATACTTATGATCCTATGGGCAATATCACCCATATTGAAGACAAGAACATTCCGGTCGTATTTTTTGATAACCAGTTCATTAGCGGGGTTTCTACTTATACCTACGATGCCCTTTATCGTCTCGCTGAGGCTACCGGAAGGGAAAACCTTGCGTCGCTCACCTTCGACAGCAAAGACAATTGGAGCGACACCGCTTTCTTGCAGCGACTAAACCAAGGCGATCCGTTGGCTATGCGGAATTATAACCAAAGTTATCAATATGACTCCGTCGGCAATATCCTGCAAATGCGGCATCAAGCCGTCGGCAACAATTGGGTAAGGGATTATAACTATCAGTCTGCGAATAATCGCCTGATCAGCACGCAAATAGGAGTAAATACTTACAGCTATCCGCATCATTCACGACATGGCTTTATGACCGCTATGCCTCATTTGGAACAAATGGGATGGAACTTTAAAGAAGAACTAGTAACAACCATTCGCCAGAAACGAACGGACGGCGGCACGCCGGAAACAACCTTTTACCAATATGATGGTCAAGGTCAGCGAATTAGGAAAATAACCGAGAATCAAGCCGGCGCGGGGGCAGTTCCAAGCAAAAAAGACGAGCGGATTTATGTAGCCGGCTATGAACTTTACAAACAACACAGCGGTGCGGATGCGGGGTTGGAACGCACAAGCTTGAGCCTGATTGATAAGAAGCATCGATTTGTGGTGATAGACACCGAAACCAAGCCGCGGGTGGTATTAGGCGTACCGATGGGACGCAGTAGTCCTGAACTAACGGTGCGTTATCAACTGCACAATTATCTGGGTTCGGCGTCGTTGGAGTTGGATGATACTGCTCGAGTCATTAGTTACGAGGAATACCACCCTTACGGTACCAGTGCCTATCAATCCAAAGATGCAGCAATAAAAGCCGCTGCCAAACGCTACCGTTACACAGGGAAAGAAAGAGATGAGGAAAGCGGTTTATATTATCACGGTGCCAGGTACTATATGCCATGGGTAGTCAGGTGGATAAACTGTGATCCAGCAGGATTAAAAGATGGGCTTAACATTTATGCCTACGTAAAAGGGAATCCAATAAAGTTTTCTGATCCGGATGGAAGAGGGGCATGGTTAAATCGAGGAATCGGTTTGTTACAGGTTGTCGGCGGCGTAATGGAAATTTCAGCAGGATCAGCAGGAGTAGCTGCTCCAACAGGAGTTACGCAAGTATTAGGTGTAGTTGCAATCATTCATGGCATTGATACTGCTGCAACAGGAATTCGTACCATCGTGTCCGGAGAAGTACAACATACATTGACTGAGCAAGCAGCGTCCGGAACTGCGCGCGCTTTAGGAGCAAGCGAGAAGACCGCCGGTCGAATCGGAGCGGGAGTCGATTTTGTAGCAGGGGTAGGCCCTAGTGTTGCTATTGGAGCAACTAAGGCGGCAGTGAGTGGTGCATCGGAAGTGTTGACTCATGCGGCACCGGAAGCGGCATCGCATGCAGCGCCGGAAGCGGCTGCGCATGCGGCACCGGCAGCTGCAGCACATGCGGCACCGGCAGCTGCAGCACATGCGGCACCGGCAGCTGCAGCACATGCGGCACCGGCAGCTGCAGCACATGCGGCACCGGCGGCTGCAGCGCATGCGGCACCGATAGCTGCAGCGCATGCGGCACCGGCAGCTGCAGCGCATGCGGTGCCGGCTGCGGCATCGCACGCGGTACCGGAAGCGCTGCAACGTATTCAGCTAATCGAAAGGATGCAGCAAATTGTAACGGAAAGTGCACGAGTAGCAGATGAAGCGATTGCTAGGGTAGACAGGTCATTGTTAAGCCGGTTTCTAAAACCAGGCCATGTAAACAACTTGCTAAGGGGTAAATTTACTATGGCCATACGCGGCATTTTCGTCGAATCGCGATCACGGGCAATGTTTGCACTTGACTCAGCTATTGCACCGCATGTAGGTCCTGGTGGTTACTTAGGCATGAGACATGTCGTCGGTTTAGGTCCAAGACGAGCCTTTGCGGACTTCTTTGGTACCAATGGCGGGTTATTGTCCGGCATGGCTATCGATATTACGACTAACGCCGGACGAGCCGCCCACCTTGCGCGCGGATATTTAGAGAAGGGTCTGATTCTCACGTATTAACCACAAAAAAATATAGAATGTTTAAGGGAGGCTTTACATGCCAAACCAATCCGAATTTACCAATCGCCTGGCCGAATGGGGCAACGGCAACCAAGCGCTTAATGCGAATTTCCAACAAGATGCTGCATTCCAATCCATGCGCGAAATCGCGTTGAAGCTTGATAAAACGGCGTTTATTGCAAAGGTGAAGGATCACGTGACTTCGGGATCGGACGAGGAAAAGACGGCTTTCGCTGTAAACCTGCATCGCGAGCTGTTTAATATGGAGCCGACAGCTTTGCTGGTCAACCTGATCAAAGATCGGAACGTTTCGATCCTGAACAGTGCGATTGGTGCAAATGTCGCGACTGTTCTAGAAAAGCAGCCCGAATTCAATATATGAATGACCTCAATTTATGAAGTTATTAACGATGAAGAGGCATTAAAGGACATCCCGCTGGATAACTATCAAACGGTGATTACCCAGCTCAAAACGTTGCAGCGCATCGCGGCGATCAGCCCGGAAACGGATGCGTTGCCGGTGCTATATAACGAGAATTTACATTCTGCCATGCAGATTTCTACGATTCCGCAAGCGCAATTCAAGACTATGTTGAGCAAGAGCGGGGTGGACGACAACACCATCATGGGCATTCACGCCAATGCCCAGATGGCTCGCGTCCGCAACGAACAAGCGATCCTGGCGTTAAGCGAAACCTATAGAGGCACGGGCGTAGCCATGATCGACAATAGTTTGGACAAAGCCGACTCCTCCAATCTGGATAACCATAATTTGTGTTGGGACATGCTGTTCGACGCCGCCGATTTCTGCGAATGCGAAGAGTGCACGTCCATCTATAGAACGACCAGCAGGCCTTGGAGAAGAAATCCCTTTTCGACATTCTGCAGCATCTCAAGCTGTCCACCTAAAATGGGAATACCTTCATACGCTACAAGTCTGTACATTTTAGTTCAAATGAGGTTAAATCTTCAAGATTCAAGTTAATAAGTATCCAAAACGAAGGAGAGCCGTCTTATGGAAAAACTCGACTTATTCAAAGCCAATCTCAAATCCGATAGTCAAGTAAAGACTTTGGAGAATTTATTCCAAGCCAACAACGGAAATTGGGAGGTCATTAAAGCGGTTCTCGCCAACGACGAAAGTTTTGAGCCGGAAATAAATAAGCTTGAATTCACGAACCGGTTGATCGATTGGAGCAAAGGAAACACGAATCTCGTCTCTACCTTTCAACAAGACCCCGAAGTCTCTTCCATGCGCGATATTGCAGTCAAGCTCACCAAGCAACAGTTCGTCGACAAAACGGTGGCTTTAGCACCATTAGAGTCCTACGAAGACAGGCTTGCGTATGCCCAGAGCCTGCATCGCGAACTGTTCCGCATGGAGTCGACGGCGATGCTAACAAGCTTGATCAGAGACCCGAAAGTACCTATTCTAAACGACGCCATTGGCGGCAATGTCGCACAGGTCCTAGACAAGCATCCCGATTTCAATATCAAAACGACTTCAATCTACGAAATCCTGAACAACGACAAGGCAATGGAAGATATCCCTTCTGAAAATCGCGAAGCGGTATCGACCCAGCTCAAAACGCTGCAGCGTATAGCCGCTGTAAGTCCGGACGTGGATGCGGTGCCGGTACTATATAATACGAAGATGCTGTCGGCCATGCAAATCTCCGCCATGCCGCAAACGCAATTCCAAATGATGATGAGCAAGAGCGGCTTGGAAGGGAACACCCTTGTCCAAATTCATACGAACGCGCAAATGGTGCGGTTGCGCAACGAGCACGCCATTCAGTCGATAAGCGAAGCGTACAGAGGCACGGGCATCGCCATGATCGACAATAGTATGGGCAAGCCCGAGCAATCGCCAAAGGACCGTAATTTATCCTGGGACTTGCTGTTTGGCGATGCCGACTTCTGCGAATGCGGAGAGTGCACGTCCGTCTATAGCGCGGCTGCCTACTACGTGGAACTGCTTCAATATATTCGCAATAACAATCTGGATCCCGATCTCGATACCCTGGACCCGCTTAAGAAGAAGGCGGACCCGAAAGATATATCAGGCACGCCTCTCGAGAAGCTGTTCGATCGCAGGCCCGATTTGGGTTGTCTGAAGCTCACTTGCGAAAATACGAACACCGTCTTGCCGTATATCGATTTGGCTAACGAGGTGATGGAAAATTTCGTGGCCTTCAAGCGTCTTAAAGCGTTTAACGTGGAAGACGAAACGAGCGGGGAGCTGCTTGCCGAGCCCCAGAATACCGAATATCAGGCGTATTGCATTCTAAAAAATGAAGTGTATCCGTTCACTCTGCCTTATCATCAACCAATCGACGCCGAAAGAATCTATTTGAAGCATCTGGACACGAGCCGTTACGAACTGATCAAGACGTTCCAGAAAAAGGTAAAGAATGGAGATGACGAAGTCGTTCGGCTGAAGAACGAAGCATTGAACCGAGCCGCCGACGCGGAATTTCTAGGACTCACGTTGGAAGAATACGTGATTCTGACCCAAGAGTGCTTCGAAACCAAAGACCTGATGGACAAGCTCAAAAAGAAAAACTTCACCGATGACGAATATCGGCAAACGATTGGCGTCAAACCAGTCAGCAAATACTACGGCTTTGACGACGATCAAACGATGATGGGAGACGAGGGGCTTACCCTCATCAAGAAACAGTTTCTGCGCCGCACTGGCATCGACTACGTGAATTTAGTAGAGCTGCTAAAGACGGAATATATTAACCCGAATATGCCCAAAGGCAAATCCAAAGCGATCATGGAGAGCCTGTATTTGAACTACCGGTTTCTGCAAAACTACGCCAAAGCAAACGGTATAGACATAATGGCGGACCTTCTCGTCAATTACGAAGAGTTGGCAGCTCTGGTACCCACGCTGAAAGAAAAGGTAGCAGTACTTATCGGCCGCAAAGTTACGGGGTGTGCGGATTCCGACCCAAACAAGCCGGATATCTCCGATAAAGACATCCGGCGCTGGGTGAAGTGCGAATTCGCGAAAGCGGGCAAAATGATCGTCATTGAAAGCGGAAGAGGCTGCGCGAACGGCAAGGTTTATAAATCGGTTCGAGAGATTGCAACTCGAGAGTTTGCAACAGTCATAGATTGCAAGATCTATAATGATGACGGCGTCGAACAAGGCGCAATCGATAGAAAAACCGGTAAGGTATCCCTTAACGAACATGCTTGGCTAGATGCCAATATTTTGCAAGGCGCTTCTTTCGTCAGCGATAAAGGCGAGAAAGGCGTCTTTATGGCCATGGACGGAAAACAGCATTTGATCTACACGGAACAAAAAGACAGCTGCGATCTCGATACGGCAATGCTTCAGCATTTGGACGGCACGCCCTTAACGGTCGAAGAATACGACAGCATTCATCGTTTCTTGCGCCTGTGGCGCAAGCTCGGGTGGACGATCTCCGAGACCGATCAAGCGATTGCGGGCTTGAGCCATGCGAACTCCGTTGCGCAGCAAAATAACGCGCCTGAAGAAGAAACGCTATGCGAAAATTGCGGGGAGGATGACTGCGACTGTTGCGAAGATTGCAAGGATTGCGAAGGTAGCGGCGGCAATATGATCAAGCATCCGCTAGCCATTAACCCGAATCTCATTCATCAGCTTGTCGCCGTTAAGAAACTACTGGATCAAACCAGTCTCGAGCTGGACAAGCTGCTGACTTTTTGGAGCCCAATCGGCACCGTGGGAGAAAAATCGCTCTATGAGCGATTTTTCCTGACTCATAACGTGCGGGGCATCGACAAGATTTTTAAGGCGGACGACAAAGGTCATTATTTGTTGGCAGACACTTCCTTGCTCGATCATGTTCCGGTCGTGATGGCAGCCCTTAATCTCTCCGCGGATGACATTCAAGCCATCATACAAGATGCCAAGCTGGATAATAAGCTCACGCTTAGCAGCCTGTCCACTCTCTACCGCTATCGTCTATTATCCAAAGCGCTAGGCCTTAGAATACCAACATTTATTCGAATACTGCCGTTATTCGAACCTCTCTTTGCGGACGCCCATTCCACGCTTCTGTTCCTCAAACGTTGGGATCGTATGCAAGCAGCCGGATTTACTCCGCAGCAGCTGAATTACATCATTCGGGGCGTGGACGATGAGAATAAACCTTTTGCCCCCTCCGAGCTCAACGTATTGCAGTTAAGCAAAACACTGTATGACGGCCTCAATGCCATTGACGAAGTGCACCAAAATTTAAAAGCCGACCCCGCCATTCAAGATCCGGCTGCACAAATGCTGAATATCCAGGAGCAAGCGACTGGAGAACTCGTCCGTTCCAAGGCAAGTCTGCTATTTGAAAGCGGCATGGTGGATAAAATCGTCGGTATTTTGGAAGGCACAAACGTATTCAAGACCAAAGCGCCCTCCAAATTGAACATCGCGTTGAAAGACACCCAGTCACTCAAAAACAAGCTCCAATACGACCCATCGACAGGAATCCTGCAGATTACGGGTATATTGACCGAGGCCGAAAAGAACGACTATAAAGCTATCGATAATAGCCTCGAGTGGGCCAATGCTTTTGTTCGCATTCAAAAGCAGCAGGACAAAATGTTCAACGAACTTTTGGCCAGCGTGATCGAACAAGCGCAAACGGACACCGATAAACCGCGAATCATTACCCTTTTTCATTCCGGCGACATCAGCAAGCCGCTCGACAAAATACCGGATGGAGAAGCCGATCCGAATACCGCTGGCCCCAAACGGGCAGCTTTCCTGGAAATCTATCTTCCCTATTTGCGCCAGCAGCTCTCCCATCGTTTCGTGATCAATACGCTTGCCGGGTTTGTCGGGCTCGATGCCAAAATCGTCGAGGCCTTGGTTTCGGAGGTTTTGAAACAGGACGCGTCCGATGAGCCGATTTACGGCATCTTTGAAAATATCAAAGAAAGCGCGAACCCTAATGAAGCGAAGTGGGAGGTGTACGTGAATCCTGCTTCCGATGCCCTCTATACTTTCGTTGTTAGAGACAGCGACACCGAACCTGCCGTCAGCATGGATGGGAAAGCTCTTGTTTTTACCGAACAGGAGGACCTGGTAAACGGGAAAGAATGGTGGAGCGACACCCAAACCTTGCACGCCGGCACGTTGGTGAATTTGGTTGCCTCGGGTATTCATATTACTCAAATCTACTGGAAGACGCCGTCAACGGAAGTCAGTGCGATCCCTTCCACGGCATTAATTCCGGGGTTCGCGACTAAACGCTGCGAGCCCGCCCTAATCGCACTGAAAAAAGCGGCCATGCTGATTTCCACGTTTGAATTAAGCGAGGACGAAATCCGATTTATAGACGGGAACAAAGGAGACTTCGGCGGCTTTGAGTTTAAAGCCCCTTCCCCTGAACAGTGGCGACGCTTGGAGGCTTACGTCCGGTTGCGAAATTCGTTGCCGCCGGCGAAATTGAACATGCTCGGCTTTTGGAAATGGATACGCGATCAAGATTCGGACAAGAACGAGCTTCCGGTTAAAATCGCAGAGCTGACGACTTGGAAGCCGGAACGCATTAAGAAATTGATCGCGGCTTCCCACTTTGATCTTGCCAACCTTGAAGATTATCGCAATGAACAAAGCCTTCTGAAGCTGCAAAAAGCGTTGGCCGTGGCCGACAAAATCGGAGTTGACATCGACCTGCTCTTCGATTGGGCGGTACCGGGCACTAAATTTAACGTTCGCCGCAAGATCGCCGACAGCATCAAGCATGCGATTCGAGCCCGTTACAACCAGACGGACTGGGAACAAGTCGTTAAGCCGCTGAGCGACGAGCTTCGGAGCAATCAGAAGCAAGCATTGATCGCCTATTTGTTACAACAAAAAGAACTGATCGAGCGGAACGTGATCGATGCGAACGGACTATTCGAATATTTCCTCATCGATGTGCAGATGGAGCCGGTCGTGGAAACCTCGCGAATTAAGCAGGCGATCTCGTCCGTGCAATTGTTCGTGCAACGTTGCTTCCTGGGTCTCGAAAAAGGTATCCTTCCCGAACTGTTGGACAGACCGCGTTGGGACTGGATGCAGAATTACAGGGTTTGGGAAGCGAACCGCAAAGTGTTCCTGTACCCCGAGAATTGGATCTTATCGAATCTTCGGGACGACAAAAGCCCCTTCTTCAAAGAACTGGAAAGCGAGCTACTCCAAAAGGATATTACGAAACAAAACGTCACCGATGCGCTAAAGAACTATCTTTACAAATTGGATGAAGTGTCCAACATGGAGGTCGTTGGGTTATACGTCGAAGGAACGGCAACCGACGAAAATGCCAAGCTACATATTTTCGCCCGTACTCGCAGCGCACCGCATATTTTTTATTACAGGTACGTGGAATTAAAGGGAATGAACTGGTATCCGTGGGAGAAGATGCAGGTCGACATTCCAAGCTACGAAGTGGAAAAGTCACTCCTCAAGGACACCGGAAGCTTCCTTACGCCAGTCGTATGGAATGATAGATTGCTCGTCTTTTTCCCGCAAATTATGAAGAAAACACAATCCGAGGATCTGAACGGCATCAACGTTAAATCGTATGCTGATGATCCCGGCAGCTTAGCGCAGCCAACGGAATACTATGAAATCAAAATGGCGTGGAGCGAGTACAGAAACGGCAAATGGACGCAGAAGCAAGTGAGCACCGGCGCCGTCTTTACTCAGCCTATTGGCACGTATCACGATCTTCAGTATTGCAGGTTCATTCCCATCGTAAGTGATAGTAGCGTAATCATCAATATTGGTGATCAATGGGGATTGGATCCGTCGTACCAAGGAGCATTCGAGTTTAACGGTTCCGCTCTGGTATCGACAAGTGCAAAGTTGTTGAATGAATCTTTTAATATCAATTATTTTAATCAAGACAACTTCGACAACATGTATTCCTGGCAAATCGATCCCGTCAGTCTTCAAAGACAGAATACGACTATTTATTTTCATGAAGACAACGCCAAAGAAATGGTTCAAGGTCTATATCCGGAAGACACCGACTTTTACTATTCCAATTCCAAGGATTTATTGCAACTGATGAACTCTGGCAAACTGGAGGCCTTCTTCAATCGGAATTTGACGATACCGGACGTCAATTTCGGTCCTTATCAGCCGGCCAACTTGCCGAAAGGGACTAATTGTATCTACCACGAGCTTAAAAGACCTTATTCGCTTTATACTTGGGAGTTGTTTTTCCACACGCCTGTTATGATAGCCAATACGCTCAGCAAAGCCCAGCATTACGAGGAAGCGATGAAGTGGTACCATTACGTCTTTAATCCTTTTGCGGAAGGATCGGGCGCCACGCGCTTTTGGCAGTTCATGCCGTTTCGGAACATCAATAGCCAACGGGTACTCGATAATATATTCGACAATCTCAAACCGAATACGGAGGATCAAGCCATCAACGAATGGCGGGACAAGCCGTTTATGCCTCACGTGGTGGCGCGCGGCAGGCCTGTTGCTTACATGAAATGGGTCGTGATGAGCTACGTTGACAATTTGATCGCATGGGGTGACTACCTTTTCCGTCAGGATACGATCGAATCGATCAACCAAGCCATACAATGTTACGTGTTGGCAGGCCATATATTCGGTCCGCAGCCTATGATGATTCCGAAGCGAGGGAAGATTCAACCCCAAACCTATATGAGTTTGCTGGACAAGTGGGATGCGTTCGGCAACGCGATGGTCGAACTGGAACTGGTGGCGCCGTTCAGCAATCAAACGGATTTGCCGATCGGCTTGGCGAATCGAGAGCTTGCTTCCGCCAATATTTACGGCACGGCTTCGTCGCTGTATTTCTGTATCCCCAACAACCCCAAGCTGATGGGCTATTGGGATACGCTAGCCGACAGATTGTTTAAGATTCGAAATAGCCAAAATATCGAAGGGGTTTTCCGGAAGCTACCGTTGTTCGAACCGCCGATCGACCCGGCTCTGCTCGTACAAGCCGCGGCTCACGGGCTAAGTCTAGCTTCGGTATTGAACGATCTTCATACGCCGATGCCGAACTACCGCTTCTATTATTTGCTTCAGAAGGCACTGGAATTGTGCAACGAGCTGAAGGCGTTGGGCGGCGCTATGCTTTCCGCCAAAGAAAAACTAAACAACGAGACGATTACGCTCCTCCGGGCCAAACACGAGGGAGTCATGCAAAATCTCCTCATGGAAATCAAGAAGAAGCAGCTGGACGAAGCACAGAAAAACCTCGAGAGCCTGAGGCAAAATCGCGTATCGCCCGAATTCAGAATGAAATATTACTTGAAATTAAGCGGTCTCGACGAAAGCTTGGTTCCTTCGGATACGGTCGAATTCAACGGAATTCCCAACGAGATCGTGACGGTAGACGGGGATAGCGGGTTGAAGCTCATTCCATTTGAAAAGGAAGACATGGAAAAAGCGAGCGAAGCGCAGGACTTTACTCGTTGGTCGGGCATTTCGGAGACACTGGCCGGTGCATTACATCTGATTCCGAATTTCACCATGGACGGGAAACCGTTTGGCGTAGGAGCAGGCGTTGCTTGGGGCGGTAGTTTTTTTGGATCGGCTGCGCAGGCCGTGGCCAAAGGCTTGCATGTCAGGGCCAGCGACTTGTCGTTCGGGGCTAATCAAGCGGGCAAGAAGGGCGGGTTAACCCGCGCCCTTCAAGATCGAATTCACCAAGCCAGTTCGGCCGGATTCGAGCTCAAACAGATCGACAAGCAAATTATCGCCAATCTCATCCGAATCGAAATTGCGAACCAAGAAATCGCCAACCAGCAAAAGGCGATTGATAACGCCAACGAAGTGGAAGATTTCATCCGAAACAAATACTCGAACGAAGAGCTATACGTCTGGATGGCTGATAACTTAAATACGCTGCATCACCAGGTATACACCTTGGCTTACGAGCTTGCCAAAAAAGCTGAGCTCGTCTATCGCTTTGATAGAGGCGTCACCAGCACCAATTTCATCCAATCTGGTTATTACGATGCTGGTCGGAATGGACTGCTCGCCGGTGAGCAGCTATACGTCGGGCTGAAGCAACTGGAAGCGGCTTATCAGCAAGAGCGAGGCTACGATTACGAAATCGTCAAGCCAATCTCTCTTTACCAAATCAATCCGCTTGCCGTCGTCCAACTCAGAGAAGCCGGCAAATGCGAATTCACGCTGCCGGAAGTGTTGTTCGATATGGATTATCCAGGTCATTACAAACGCCGCATCAAGTCGGTATCCCTTTCGATTCCTTGCATCGTCGGACCTTACACCGGTGTTAACGCGACGCTAAGTCTGCTCGAGAACAAGTTTCGAAACACTTCAATTGGGGGCAAAGACTACGTGGAAGATACCGAACAGACGGACGGACGATTCAGCACATTCAATATTCCGATCAGCGCGATCGCGGCCAGCAGCGCTCAGAACGACAGCGGGGTGTTCGAGCTTAGCTTCAAGGACGAAAGGTACTTGCCGTTCGAAGGAGCAGGGGTCATCAGCAGGTGGCGTCTCGAAATGCCGAACTTCCGGCAATTCGACTACAGTAAAATCTCGGACGCGATTTTGCATGTCAAATACACATCCTGCGAAGGCGGAGAGCGGTTGAAATCCGGAGCGATTAAGTCTTTGTCGAAGCAGCTCGAGAATATGGAGCAGGAACTGAACGAAACGGGCCTGCACATCGCTTTGAACTTGAAACACGATTTGCCCGGCGAATGGAACGTGCTCCGCAAAAACGGCAGCATCTATCTGAAGATCGATAAAACCAGATTGCCTTTTATGGCGCAAACTCTTAAAGCCGCTATCGAAAACGTCATGTTCGTGGCCAAAGTCAAGGATGATCCGGTCGGCTTTACGATAAAAATCGATGAAGCAAACCTATTGCTTAACCGGATCGACGATTGGAATGTTTGCTTTGGGAATCAAGAGGATTTATCACTTGATCAATCTTTTGTTTTATCCGTGGGTGTGGATCAGTTGAAAAACTTAGAAGAACTGATGTTAATCGTGAAGTATAAGTTTTAACTAAGAAAGAATAGCAAGGTAGTCGTTGCCTCCTGCCACATCGAGCGGGAGGCTCACAGTAGAGGAAGATAGTTCATAGTTTTGCTCTTTGGAATAGTCAATACAAATTCCTTAAACAAGCTTGACATCCTTCAGAAATCGCTGATCCCAGCAACCTGAAAGTATTAAACAAAGGAGTACCGAGAGCCATTTGTTATTTGTCAGCTATCTCATTAATTGCCGCGTGAATCGCGGTTTTTTTATTTTATGGGATCAAGTTCTTGTCAAAACCCAATGACAAGAACTTGATCCCATTTCCGATTTTGACAAGAACTTTATCTCATTCCCGACGGAAGGCCAGGGGGAGTATTTTCCAAATGATTAAACCTCACTGATGGATCTTACAGTTTATACGGCTAGCATTTTAATGTTCTTTTAGGTACAAATGATACAAATGTTGTAAATTGGGATTCCTCAAAAACGTCTTATCAACGCAAAGACGGAACTGCCGATGAGCAAAGAACCATTACAGGTGTATATGGTACTCCATTCAGTGATGAAGTATCGATCTTTTTTAATCTTCCTAGATAACATATAGATACTATCTTTTCTTAGCTTCATGGATAAGTATAGGATCCCCTTCGGGGATCCTATATGTTTTTGCAACATATCCGGATGAATTTCGTCTTAATAATATACAAATTGGAGGAGGTAAATAATAATGTTTAATAAGGCTACGTTGTTTTTATTAGCTTTTTGCACATTGTTTTTTTTCGGCCAGATTTCTAGAGCTGATGGTGTAACGTTTAACGATGTAAATACTAATCATTGGGCTGCCAGAGAAATAACAAAAGCTGTAAATGAAGGTATTGTTGACGGCTACCCGGATGGAACATTTAAACCTGATAACCCGGTCGAACAAAAAGAATTTATTAGCATGTTAATCCGTTCTTACTATCCTTCGGATTTTCAAAAAAATACTGGAATAGAAAACAGTTGGTCTAAACCTTATATGGACTATGCATTCTCATACGGATGGGGAAGCAGCATCGTTATTCCTTTTCCGACATCTGGTGCTTTGTCATCTAATATAAATATGACACGTGGGCAAGCAGCCAAACTAATTACAAACGCCACTGGGAGGAACTATAATCAAGTAAATTCGATAAAGTTTTTATTAGATAGTAAAATAGTTCAAGGAAAAGTAGACAATACACTAGAAGGTTTTCTTGGAAATGATCTTCTGACAAGAGCAGAATCTCTAGTGTTATTAAATAATATTAAACAACATTTGGATATTTTATATCCCTGTCCTGAGCAAGAAACTACTTATGATCCTAAGACAGTTAACACACGACCTGAGGAAAATATGTTGCTTGAAATAGAAGAACCTTCAGAACTGTCACCAAATACATTCAGCTCGGTCGTCTTTGAAAACCCTAAATCAGGATTTGAAAAAATAAATACCGATACCTTTAGTCTTACTGGAAGTGTGAACAAAGTAGTCGGTTCCAATTTAGATGTTATTGTTGAGAAGAAAACTGTCAAAGGTTTTGTAAAAACAGATACATCACAGATTAGTATTGATAAAGGTTCATTTGAGTATGCTATTTCACTATCCAATGGTGTAGGCATCTATCGAGTTTCTATTTACTCACAAACTTCTTATAATGGAGTTTTATCACAGAACGAAAAAAAACTTACTTATTTTTATATTGAAGTAGTTAAACATTAAATTGAAAAATTCAATAATGTTAAGAACCAATAAAATTACCGTAACCTTACAAATAAAGTTAGCTTCACTTCGTAATACTGTCAAACAGTGTAGACAAAATCGATTTATCTCCGAAGGTTTATTGGCAACATTCTATTGACTCGTTACAACTGATAGTTTATAAAGTGGTTAATGAAGACTCTGAACCTAAACCTATTGATAATATATCAGTAGGTTCTTTATTTTTCATCTGTGACTATTCATTTATATAATAATTGTAAATTCGATTATGGAGATACACGTGCAAGACTTTAAATTCCTGGTTACTCATGACCATGCTCATCGTCTTTTTCCATCCTGTGTTAGTTGAGAAATAATTTTTGAGGTGACTATTAAAGTCTTGAAGTAACAAACAAGAGGGGGCATTACACTCGAAAGATCCCATTCGATCGAAGTAAGAATATTGGACAACAACTTTTACAATATGTTGAGGATTATTGTAAGGAAATAAATTGTCATCGAATTATGCTTCTAAGCAATTCATCCCGTGAAAGAGCTCATCAGTTCTTCGAACGAGAAGGATATGATGGATCGGTTAGTAAAGAAAGGGCTGCCCCGGGGCAGCCCTTTGCTACGCTAACGCAGAACTATAGTTTAATCGTAAGAGGTGTAAAATGAAGAGACTTGATTGGATTCCAGTACGGAACATAAGTGATAATGAAAAGGTTTGGGCTGAATAGAAAAAAATATCCTAAATCTAATTATCCGATTGCTTTTTCATGTCTTGTCATCCGACACGTGCTGTCGGGTGACAAGAACATTATCTCATTAAGTGCCGCGAAAATCGCGGCTTTTTTGTTTTATGGGATAAAGTTCTTGTCAAAACCAAATGACAAGAACTTTATCCCATTCCCAATTTTGACAAGAACTTTATCTCATTCCCGACGGAAGGCCAAGGGGGTATTTTCCAAATGATTAAACTAACGGGCAGATTACTTTAGTTACAACATTGACCTTCGGGAAAATACAAGCTCTACTGCGATGCCCAACCGATACATTCTAATCAAAACTTTACCTATACCCTTGGCAAGGCAGCATGTTACCATATTACTGTTGTCCGAAAATTTACCAGTACCGGGGGTATTTTAATATATGAGCATCAACTTAGAAGATTGGATTCATGAAGCCGATTTGCTGAGCATGCAGAAGGCAATGTCTTCGGGTGAATGTACATCCGAAGCTCTCGTGCTTGCATATATCGAACGCATTCATAGGTATAATCCTCTGATCAATGCCTTATTAGAGATCAATCCAGATGCGCTTGAAATAGCAAGGAATCTTGACCTTGAGCGAAATACAACAGGTAGTAGGGGGCCGCTGCACGGAATTCCAATCCTGCTCAAGGATAACATCGATACGTACGACCGGATGCATACGAGCGCTGGTTCAATCGTATTGGCTGAGTCGTTTGCTCCTGAAGATGCGTTCGTAGCCGCAAAGCTCCGGGCTGCTGGCGCTGTTCTTCTAGGTAAGGCCAATATGACCGAGTGGTCGAATTTTATGTCCAATCGTATGCCAGCTGGATACAGTTCCAGAGGAGGATATGTGTTGAATCCATATGGACCGGGCAAGCTCTTCGTCAGCGGATCAAGTTCAGGATCGGCTGCAGCCGTAGCGGCGAACCTGACAGCAGCAGCGATCGGAACAGAAACCGCAGGTTCGATTATTGGGCCGGCCAGCCAACACTTTCTCGTCGGAATAAAACCTACTGTAGGGCTTGCGAGCCGCAGCGGCATTATCCCGATTTCTATAAGTCAGGATACGCCAGGACCGATTTCAAAGACAGTCACTGATGCAGCGATTCTACTTGGGGCACTCGTCGGGATTGACGAAAACGATAAGGCAACTTGGACTAGTCCGCATCGTACTTTTCATGACTACACATCGTATCTCGACCCAGACTTTCTGCGTAAAACTCGCATTGGGATTCCCAGACATTACTATCGGTCGTTGGATGAAGAAAGACTCTCCATCATGGAATCCGCCATTAATGTTCTGCGTGAGCAAGGTGCTACAGTTATCGATACTGTGAACCTCCATTTGGAACAGCATCCATGGAACAATGATGTTATCTGCTACGAATTCAAAACAGGCCTGAATCGCTATTTATCAAAGTTGAACTCGGATATGCCCGTGCATTCTCTTCAAGATCTGATAGCTTATAATCAGAAACACGCTGCATCCGCATTGAAGTTTGGCCAAGATAATCTGATTCGCTCGGAACAAAATGCGCTAAACGAGACAACATATCAACTTAAACGACAAGAATATAACCATCCGGCTGTAATGCGAGGGATTGACTATGTACTCGATCAACACGGCTTAGATGCTTTAATGTTACCCGGTGACGTTGATGGCATGTACATTGCTGCCCGGTTAGGGTATCCCCTTATTACGGTGCCCGCCGGTTATTCAGCAAAAGGAACAATTGATGCTGATGGCGATTCGACGCAGGGTCCATTTGGTGTTGTCTTTTCCGGGAGGGCTTTCAGTGAGCCCACGCTAATCAGCATCGCCTATAGTTTTGAGCAGGCAACATTATTCCGTCATCCACCAGAAATGGGCTAAGCTATCGGGAGACGATAGTTGAACGGCTGCCGCGAAGCAGCCTTTATTACGTCAACGGGCAGTTTACTTCCAATATGTGTTAATATGGATTGTAGTGTTATGAGTTTATACTGGGGGATTTAAGCCATGAGTAATGTAAACTTTCTGGAGACAAGATTAGCCAGCAGATATGGAGAAGGTGTTTCAAAGAAGCAACCAACACAGTATTTTCTGACTTAATCATTGATTCGGTATCTTTATTTCAAAGGCTGAAAAAGTACGACCTAATACCTGCCTTTGGTTGGGGTAATGATGAGCATCAACAGCTTATAACTGATTACTTTTTATTTAAATATCCTTTTGAATTAAAATATCATAGGTATCCAATATTGTTTTGTCCGCAGTGTGGTGATTTAGAATGCGGATATATTTCTGTAGCTATTGATAAAAAGTCAAATATTGTTGAGTGGAGTAATTTTTACTTAGAACATAATAATCAACCACTCGATATTGGACCTTTCCACTTTAAATGGGATAACTACAAATCAGCAATAGAAAGAGCTTATGAAATCGGTCGATTACTCTAACGAAAGAACGTTAGCCTAATCTTTTCTTGAATACACCGCGGAGTTTGGGGGTTAAATATGTCTGTTAGTGTGTATAGAATGAATCAAGAGGATAATTCATTTGAACTAGGTTATGAAATACCAATCTCTAACGAAGAATTCTTTACAAAGTTTTGGCAAACAGCAATTGAGGAGCTAAAAATAAATAGTATTCAGAATGGAGTAGAATTAAGAAAAGAACAGTTGGAATCTACACTTCTGGAACTAAAACATTTGAGAATATGGGCACATGCTAATCTGGAAAATAATGATTTGGAATATATGGTGACAAGGATTGATTTGCTTATAAAAAAGTTACCCATTAGCTTTATAACGGAAAACACCATTTTGTGGATTGGGTGAATTTATTATTTTCAATCATTCGTTACGCTAACGAGGAACGTTTAATCTATATTAATGATGAAAAAACTTAAGCAAACAATTAAATAAGGGAATTTAAAATCTATGACTAATTTAAGATTCAAAGATGATGGTGAAAAAATTTATAATTTTTTATTCAATTATACCATTCTCATTGAGTGTCCCCATTGTAAGAAATGTGCTAAAGGGTTAAGGAAAAGTGATGGTAAGTTCGGATACATTCTCCAATGCAAACGTTGTGGCGCATTAAGTGATCCAGTAGTTGGTACGTGGGGGAACGGGACTTTTATGGGTTTGAATCTTTGGTTAAGAACAAATTGTTGTGGGAATGTACTTTGGGCTTATAACAAAGAACATTTAGATTTTTTGGATAGCTATATTAATTCTTCCTTACGTGAAAGAATACCCAATAAAAATCAGAGTTTGGCAAGCAGGCTTCCTGATTGGATTCAGAGCGGAAAGAATCGTGAAGACCTGTCAAAAGGAATTGCAAAATTGCACAATAGCTTGAATTATAGTGACAAAAGAGTGAGTCCATTGCGCTCTCTCAGGACACTATAGTTTAATCAAGATTGAAGGCTCAAAGATCGTAAGAATAGAACTGGAGAATGACTTCCTAGGCTGTGAGGAACGAGGGGTTAAGTTTATTGAAAGAAAATTAAGTTTTAATTGGGGCTGCTGTTTTTAATGTGTCCCTGATGGGAATCAGATTGAGTTAGGAGAACTAAATAACTGTCGGGTGACAAGAACATTATCTCATTAATTGCCGCGTGAATCGCGGTTTTTTTATTTTATGGGATCAAGTTCTTGTCAAAACCCAATGACAAGAACTTGATCCCATTCCCGACGAAAGGCCAAGGGGGGTATTTTCCAAATGATTAAACTAATGGGAAGATTACTTCCAATATGTGTTAAAATATAGTGTGTAGGTAAGTCTTGTAGCAGGAGGGATTACAATGAATCGGTGGGTGGGTGCAGCAGCTATATGTGTCAATGCTAATAGACAATTACTTATGGTACTTCAAGGTAAACCAGAAGAAGAGAAACGATGGTCGGTGCCGTCTGGTGGGAAAGAAGGAGATGAAACCCTAGAAGATTGCTGTATTAGGGAAGTTTATGAGGAGACAGGTTACCGCTGTAAAATTAACAGAAAAATAAAGGATAAGGCAGGGGCATTTGGTCCAGTTGAATTCCATGTTACATATTTTGAGGTTGAAATTTTAGGTGGCGGACCAACAATCCATGACCCTGATGGACTTATATATGAAATTGCTTGGAAGACCTATGAGCAGCTACATGACCTGCATTTTTCCTTTCCTGAAGATAAAGAGTTCTTGTTACAGTACATCGAACAAAGAGCATTGCACTAACGTAGGAACGAAAATTAAACATTCGGGGAGCAAAACGCCGCGGCCGACAGTTGTTCCCTTTTTCATTGAACTAATACGATTGGCATGATAGCTCAGAAACACGTGTTAGTTAAGGAAAGGAAAACAACTATGACAAGTAAATTTGGTTTTTTCGAGCAAGGGAATTGTGATGACTTCAAACGTTTTGAAAGTTATGCAAATTCAAATGTATATCAAATACAGAATACAGAGCACTATTCTAGAATCATTGTCTGGTCAACTGATGCGATTGGTACTTTGAAGAATTTAGTAAGAGCAATGCAAGAGCCTTATTTTATTCTTTATATCCTCAATGTGAGCAGGACAGATCAAGATATAGCTCGATATCAAAGTCATGAATTACCTTTATTGGACGTTGAAAGACGGCTAGCGGGAAAACGGAAAATTTCTGTTGTTTCTGGAGAAAGAGCGGAGCAAGTAATAAATGTCGGGTGACAAGAACATTATCTCATTAATTGCCGCGTGAATCGCGGTTTTTTTATTTTATGGGATCAAGTTCTTGTCAAAACTCAATGACAAGAACTTGATCCCATTCCCGATTTTGACAAGAACTTTATCTCATTCCCGACGGAAGGCCAAGGGGAGTATTTTCCAAATGATTAAACTAACGGGCAGGATAGTTCCAATATGTGGTAAAATGAAATTAAAAGCTTAGAGGAGGCGTTTAAACTTGAAATTAGCTAAACTATCTCTTATAAGTGGACTCATTGTTACCTTAATTATTTTTATTTTATCATTATTTCTAAACAATGGTTTTAGTCAACGAATATCGGGCGGCATTGGTTTAATCCTAATTATCACTACAATCCTTACAAGTGGCTCACTGATATCAGGTGACCGCCAAAGAGCTAATGATAGCACTGAAACCACCAATGATAAAAAGCAAAGGGACAGTATCTCTATAGCATGTTTTCTTGCAGCTATCCCGATTTTAATTCTTTGGGGATATCTAAAGTACTTTAAGTGAAAATCGATTAAGTTAACGAGGAACGTTAGTTCTATCACATAAACATGAAGGTAGCGGCTACGTGGCGTGCTGCCTTTTTTCATATACAAGGAAAGATAAAAGGATATAAAGGAATTTGAGTGGATAGTTAGAAATACTTTAACAATAAATTAAACGAATGGGGAAGTATAATGGGCTATGTAGAAGACTTAAGAAAAATTGTAGGTACTACTCCATTAATTCTTGTTGGCTCGGTGGTTATTATCATCGATGAAGAAAATAGAATTTTATTGCAAAAACGAATGCATCATCCAGTAGGACGTTATGGATTACCTGGCGGGTTAATGGAATTAGGGGAGTCTACAACAGAAACAGCTCAAAGAGAAGTGTATGAAGAAACGGGACTGAAAGTTAGAAATCTTAATTTAATTGATGTTTTCTCTGGTAAAGAGAATTTTATTAAAGCTCCCAACGGTGATGAATTTTATGTAGTTGTTACAGCTTATTGGACTAAGGAGTTTTGTGGTAATTTAAGAATTAATGATACAGAATCCATGAGTTTAGAGTTTATTAATGTTGATGATCTGCCTGACAACATAGCGAAAAGTCACAAAGCAATAATTCATAAGTACAGAACTTTGTTAACCTAACTGGGAACGTTAGCATAATAATCAGGGAGCAGATCACCATAGGCCGGCAGCTGTTCCTTTTTTATTTTAGGTAACTGCCAGTTATGCATAAAAAGTTAATCATAGTGCAATTTGAATATGGTAATATTAGGGATATGCTGGCTTTTCTAAAACTTATATGGTTTGTGAAAAGGGGAGAATCCTGTGAACAAAGGGGTCAATGATAAATTATCAAATGCTCTAAAAAGTATCATGATAATGGTGCTTGTACTAACCATCATCATTGGGTGCACATCACAAGAGGCTGTGGTTGATAATGACCAGCCAGAAAAGTCAGGACAAACTCCAAATAAACAGTCGGGATCGCCATCATTATCTGAGGAAGATGGAACTATTGTGTTTAAAGAATTGGTAGATGTAGCTGGCCAAAACCCGAAGATTAATATTTATAAAATATTTTATATAAGTGATGGAACAAAGGTAGAAGCATTTTTAAGTGAACCAAAAGAGTCAGGTAAGTACCCACTTCATGTAACACTGCATGGTGGATGGGCTTATGAGCGACCTAACAAAACGCATGACTCTTTTGGGTTTCAGGCTGAGAGTTTGAAAAACGCTCCTGAAAATGTGGTCAGAATTGCACCGCAATATCGGGGTTATATGGGGAGCGAGGGTTCTGTTCAAGGGCTCGCGGGGAACACTTTAGATACACGGAATGCGATCAAAGCCGCCATGTCATGGGAAAATATATTGACCGATTCAATATATTTGACAGGTGCTTCCATGGGAGGTGGCGTGGCATTGCGAACTGCATCGGAACGTAAGGACATCAAAGCTGTAGTTGCGGTTAGTCCTTTTGTCGGGTGGGATACGATCATCCAATGGATGGATAATAATACCAATGGAGTCTGGCCTGATAATGTTCAAAAGGAAAGAAAACTAGCCAATGAATATAAAGACATTTTCAGCAAAAATCCCGGCAAGGAAAAAGAAAATTCATTACTTGACCGAATCCCAGATATTCAGTCTCCTGTCCTTTTATTGCAGGGTACCGCAGATGAAAGTGTAGTATGGCAAACAGTTCAAGAATTCGCCAACCGTATGAAAGAAATGAATAAGACCGTAAAGTTGATCTTATATCCGGATGGTGGTCACGGCTTAAAAGATCTGTACCAAAATGAAACTAGTAAAGAGATTGACAGTTGGTTAACCGAATATGGTTTGTCTCAGATATCCAAAAATCCGCAATAGTTGGTATCATCGCAGATTAAACTAACGGGAGACGTTTGTTTAATACACAATAATGGGAGGCTGCCGGCACGATCGGCAGCCTTTCGCTCACCTAACGGGCAGGATTGCGTGGTGACTACGCAGAATTATTATTCATCATTTATAGGATGGGTGACCGTAATGAAGGTGCTAATTAAAGAGGAATTGATCGAGTTAGTAAGGAAAATTATGAACGTTGAAGGTAGTGAGGAAGAAATCGATAACATGATCGAACTCCTCAAATCTAACGTCCCGCATCCTGAAGTTAGTGATTTAATTTACTGGAATGAAAATGAACTCACAGCAGAGCAAGTGGTTGAACAAGCACTAAGCTATAAGCCCATTCGGCTACAATCATTGCGTTAACGGGATACGATAGTGCTACCACGTAGTAGCTTATCACTCACTAAACGAGCAGTTATTCGCAAGGGATATTATAGAATGAGGTGAATTCTGTGGGATATTGCCGCCTTAGTGGTAAAGCGGTTCATTATAAAAATATAAAAGAAATTACTCCTCAGGGTTTATACTACATTGATGAAGGGGATACACACTATATCGATTTTCTTGAGTGCAGAAAAAATTTTGTGAATTATGTAAATTCATCTAACGACTTTACTATAACAGACTTAAAAGAAATTGAATCGAAATGTGTTGCTTGGCGCTGTATGTTGCAAATTGAATTTTTTAGTGAACCAAGAATAAAGATAATAATTCCTTACAAAAAAACGCTTTGGGAGAGAATTACAAAGCGAAACTCTCGTAAGTGTACTCGCATTTATTTAGACTTACTATATCGAATCCGGGATAACGGATGGTCAACATTTGACTTAAGTTAGCTGGATATTCGCTGAACGAACTGGGAACGTTAGTTCAACACATTATTGAGCAATTTACCTGGCGGCAGCTGCTCCATACCTTTAAGCTATAAGCCAAAGGGTAGCAAAATGATATGTAAATTAGGGGAAAAAGGTATTATCAGTGTTGCGACGAAAGGTTTAAGAGTTAGAAGACTTTATGAATTGCTTTGAGTGTTATTTCTTTTTATATTGGGGGAATTTATGGGAGCCTGGGGATTTGGAATATTTGAAAATGATGAAGTTCTTGATTGGAAATGGGATTTGATTGAGGCGAATCATATTTCTATTATTAAAAATACTTTTGATGCAGCATTAGAATCTGATTATATTGAAGCAGATCTTGCTTCTAGTGTTGTTGGAGCAGCAGAAGTAATAGCAGCTTTACTTGGAATACCGGGCGAGGAAATAAAGTCTGGTTCCAGTTACACTTTGGGATTGGAAGATTGGCTAAACGCTCATAAAGGACAAGGAGTTGAAATGCTTGAGCCTGCTTGTCATGCAATCGCAAGAGTAAAAAGTAAATCAGAACTGTTGGAGCTATGGGAGGAGACAGGCGACTCGAGTGAATGGATGGAAATTGTAGAGAATTTGGAAGCCAGACTAAAATCTTTACTGATAAATAATAGATAAATTTGATGAATACTAAGGACGAGGCTGCCGGTACGATCGGCAGCTCTTATTACGTTAACGGGCAGAATACCATTGAAATAAAAGGTGAAAATTGTGAATATATAGTAGAATATATACAGTCAAGTGAGTAAGTAAGTTAATAAAGAAACAATTAGGGGGTTAACGTTAGATGAGTGAATTTAGTGAAAGTTATCATCTTAAGACTTTGGATCAAACGAAAGCAGTAACTCTTTTACGAGACTCTGAAATGACAGGGTATATTTTCAGTGAAAAAAATGGGTGGATTTCCTTTGTAGTTGATCATAGAGGGAAAAACACAAATGATGTTTTAAGTGATAGTAATCCAAGCATATTAGTTCATTACGTTTACCTCGAGGACCATATGTGGTCATTAAGGGTCTATAACAAAGATGAACTCGTATTTGATTATAAAGCAGACTGGGCAGGAGAAGGTCTGGTAATAGAAAAAGATCTATTTAATCTCGAACATTTGGAAAATTTGATTTTAGAGCAGGGAAACTCTATTAGCGATCTTGAACAAATCTTCGATTTTAAAGATAGCAAAATAAACTATGAAAACCCACCTTCTTATCTAATAGCACAAAGAATTGGATTAACTAATTATGAGTGGGTGTCATCAGATAATTTAAGCGGATATAGCGATGATCAATTAGAAGAAATGGAAATTCTAGTTATTGAATAGTTAAACCGCGTAAGGTTGGTAGGCGCTGCGTTAACGGGCACTATAGCTTAATAAATACATTGCGGCAGCCGGTCATGACGATCGGCTGTCGTTTCCATGCTAACGGGCAGCATAACGTAACAAATTGTATATTAATAAGAGTAGCCTGTAGGGGGTAGTTAAATGGATTTTCTTATAAAACCATATGAAAGTGCTGGTCCAATTTCGTTGGGTATGACAAAAGAACAAGTCAGGAGCGTAATGCCTGAGAAGCCAGATGAAAAGCATGATATTCGGGGAGCATATACTGACTTTTTTGGTAATTCGGTAGTTTTTGTTTACTACACGCAAGAACATGGAATTTGTGAAGCTATTGAATTTTGTCAGCCAACAAAAGCAGTATTCAATGGAAGACCATTAAATGGGGTTCCTTTTATAGAAGCAAAGCAGTGGTTGGAACAATTTGATAATGCATTAGAAGATGAAGAGAATGTGGGAGTTACATCAAATAAACTTGGTATTGGACTATACGCACCTGATTATGATGAAGACGAGGGACCTGGAGCACTCGTAGAAGCAGTAATTGTTTTTAGAAAAGGGTATTACGACTAATGGTTTCATAACACTCATTGAACTAACGAGGAACGATATTTCAACTACGACATGACGGCAGCCGGCATACGATCGGCTGTCGTTTTCCGTTGAAGTAACGGGCAGAATTCTTCAGTAAATGGTAATTATCTGTTACTATATATTGGTATGCTTTATCAATGAATTCATAAAAATGCGAGGAGAATTGAATGATTTACTCGATCGAAGATTTGATTAATCTCTATGAAAAAGGAGAAAGAAGAAAATTTATTTTCTTCTGGGGTCATACACCTCTTTCTGATGGAAGTATCAACCAGAGTTGCTTCAGTCAGTGGTGGAATTGTCAGTTCATTGTTGACGGCGAATCCTATAGTTGTGCAGAACAGTTCATGATGGCAGAAAAAGCAAGGTTATTTGGCGATAGAGCTATGTTAAAAGCAATTATGAATGCGCGGCATCCTAAAGAGATGAAAGATTTTGGTCGATTAGTGAAGTCCTTCGATGGGGCTATTTGGGAAAAGCACTGTTATGACATTGTGAAACGTGGAAACTATGCGAAATTTGAGCAAAACTCAGATCTTTGGAATTACATGAAAACTACAAAAAATCGAATATTGGTCGAAGCGAGTCCTGTTGACCCTATCTGGGGTATTGGGCTAGCAAAGGACAACCCAGACATAGAAAATCCGTTGAAATGGAAAGGGAGAAACCTGCTTGGATTTGCATTGACCGAAGTACGCGATCAATTATTGCAATTAAACCAGGGCTGAATCCCTAAAGAGTATTATGGGTGAGCACTCGTTCAACTAACGGATAACGTTAGTTGAGTAAATGTAACAAGGATGAAATCTTATTTTCATATGGTCATAATGAATCAATCCTATAATAAAACAGATCCCCTTTAAAATATAAATAGTTATGATCCACAGTCCGTTGCTGAGGGTTACTTTTTGTTATTTAGAATAAGGGCAGGATAATTTAACCAGATGTTGAATTTTAAAGCTTAAAGGTCAGAACATTAAAAGGAACATTATGAATTTATACCTAAATATTGCCCTTGGATTTCTAATTTTATTGGTTATATTAGCTCTTATCTACGGTAAGAAAGAAATTGATAACTCAAATGCAATTACCGCATCCATATGATCTTTTTGTAAGGTGTTAACGCAGGAATGATAGCGTAATTAATACAGATAGCTGAATAGAATGCAACATGGAGTTGCCGCAAGACATTGCCGGCAGCTTCTTTACGCTATTGGGCACTGATGCTGCATAATTAAAATATTACTTAGTAAAGTTGGGATCATGCCTAAGACAAATAAGATTACACCCAAATACGTAGCAAAGGATGATGGCTATGGAGAATATATTTTCTGATGTAATGCTTGATAAGATAAAATTTATTGATAACCGGCAAGACATCCAGTTTGAGTTTTATGACAGTGAAAATGGTAATGATTTAGGAAAAGTTATTTGTGAAAAAATCTTTTTATTTAATTGTCATACTGCATTTGAGCCCAACGAAGAGAGTTTTCCATGTTTTGTTTTAGATGTTAATATTCATGAGTTGGAAAATGATGATATTGTTTTAAAGTTTAAAAAATATAACTATGGATATTCTGGAGGAGATAAGCCTATCATTCCTAAAAGTGCGGCTTATCATTTACTGAAGATTGAAGGCGGACCTATTGATATTACAGTAATTTGTGAAAGAATTGAAATTAATACAGTATAGACTATTTGTTTAAAATTTAATTGCCCTTGAAAAATGGTGAAATGGGAAAAGGTTATTGTCAAAACCCAATGACAAGAACCTTATCTCATTCCCGATGGATTGTAGGAGTGTGGAGGACCTTAAACGATTAAGCTAACGGGCAGTTAAGCGTAATAAAAAATTGCCGAAAGCCTCCCAATTAATGTAAAATGAAACGAATTGTTGTTGTTCTTTTGGAGATAGTTAAATAACATGATCAAAAGCCGGCCATTGGAGAGCCGGCTTTTACTATAAAAAAATTGTTTCGTCTCCGGAGTGAGAGTTTTCGCTAATATTACTCGTCTATATTGTATAGAACTCCAAGGAGGCTTAGCAGTGGAGGAATGTGTAGATGGAAATGAGAAAGATCGTGAAATGCAATGGATTAGTAATGTACTTGATGGCCGTAAAGAGGATTACGCCTTTGTTGTGAACCGATACAAAAATAAAATATACGGCCTACTGCGGGGAATGGGGGCGGATCACCAGGATGCCCAAGACTTGACTCAGGAGACCTTTATTAAAGCATACCGTAAACTGGCTTCGCATGACACAAATAAAAGCCTTGCTGCATGGTTATATACCATAGCGGCTAACCTGCTGAAGGACACTCTGAGAAGATCACGTCCCACAGAGTGGCTAGCGGATCCCCCTCCCGACCATTTGCCTGGTAAAAATCCGGAAATGGTTCTGCTTCAGGAGGAACAGCGCACGGAGGTTCAACTTTTAATTCAGCAGTTGCCACTTAATTATCGAATCGTGTTACTGCTGCGCTACACAAACGACTTGAGTTACGAGGAAATGAGTGAAGTATTGGATGTACCTCTTAACAAAATTCAAAATGATCTTTATCGGGCTAAAAAGAGATTAAAAAAAATGATGACTGTCAAGGAGGTGAGGACCGATGGCATGCTTAAGCCCCGTTGAGATGGAGGAATACCTCCTGGAAGCTCCTTCTTCCCATAATCAACAAATGGCCGAGCATATCGACAACTGCCCGAGGTGCCGTTCCCTTTACCTTGAGGAACTTGAACAGCAAGCAAGATGGTCTCAACAGTTGTTCTCGGAAGCTTTATCTGATTCGTTCACCTCCAAAGTAATGGCAGCGCTGGAGAAAGTAGATCTAGATACGATGAAAGAATCATTGCCTGGCACAATGACGACGATCGTAGGCTCCGATGAGTCCGTGACCATCAAAGAAATTCTACCAACAGATGCTGGAAAAAGCATTTTCAAGCTAAGAGGCGCATACTATTGGAAGCTAATAATCGGAGCGGCTTCGTTACTGATTCTTTTAAGTACCGTGATTATGTATTCCGGGCCAACGCTGGCTGAGACTCTCCGTTCCCTTTTTACGCGTGATAACGTCGATATCGGACTGCTCCGGGCGCAAGAGTTTGGTCTGGTGGAGCATCCGAACATAAAGGTAAAAGATAAAGGCTATACTGTCAAAATTGATGAAGCGGTAGCAGACCCTACCAGAGTTATCCTGGCACTACAGTTGTTCGGACCAGATGGAAAGCATGAAAGAGAAATGATTGCTTTTGCTTTAGAAAATAGCATTAAGATTAGGGACGATAAGGGGCAAATCGTCGGAGATATGTATGATATGGGAAAGACGAATGATTTTTACTATCTGGTTGCGAACTTTAGAGAGCCTCTTCAAACGGACCGAATTACGATAGAAGGTCGAATTACTCAGTTGGGCAACACAAGCGCAAATGTCCCCTCTATTGAAGGAAAATGGAACTTCGATTTTTCTATCGATATGAAAGAAGCTAAGAAAAAAACGACTGTTACCCCATTAAAGGGAAGTTATTCAGCTCCGGACGGAATGACGATTCGCTTGAAGAGGTTGACCCGAATGGTGCAGGGTATTCGATTAGAAATCGATACAGAGCTCAATGAGAAAGCGTTAGCCCGCTCTCCAGGTGAATTGTGGAAGCAACAAGGCTTGAAGTTTCATTTCGAGGATATGCAGGGGGATGAGATTCATAGTGTTAACGCAAGAAAGGGGCAGCATAAAGAGAGTTTAATGGCGGAGTCTCATATCCCCGGCGACAAAGATGGATTGATGCATTGGAGCTATACGTTCAAATATTTACCTCAAGAAACCCCCTACACTTTCGTGTTGGATGGTTATTTTGTCTCAGAACGTGATGGTGTATCGGTCGAGTTTGAATCTACCAAATTGAAAGATCAACCAGTTCCTTTCCGATTTGACGGTGATGAACTCATGTTACAAGATTTCACAGTAGAATCCCCACCGAATACAAATGGAAAAGAAGCCGAAGGTTCCTTACATCTGACCGGAAGATTACGGAATGAAGATAGCTACAGCCAATGGATACTAAGAGTTCCTAGTAGCAACAAAGATTATATGATTACTAGACGCGGTGCCTCGACCACGGAAGCATCAGATTGGAAAGATGGTTATATTATACTGGGTGGAGCAAATTTAGGAGGGGCATTCGATTTCCGTGCCAAAGGACTAACCACAATACCGGATCGAATTCAGTTGATTCGAAAGGTAGTGGATCGACTTTATACCAACGTAGATTGGTCTATAACGATGAAGGAGGAAGTCAAGACGCAGTAAAATGCATTGTTAAGCTAAACAATCCTGTAGAGCTTAAGAAATGAGCTTTGTAAAAAAAGGAGCTCCTCGGTATGATGGGTTTGTCGAGAACACACATCAGGGAGGAGCTCTTACTATGAAGTTTAAGGAAATAGACGCACAAAATTAACGGGTTGAACAAACTACTACCTCGCATCTTGTAATAGGGATCGACATGGCTAAAGAAATACATGTCGCACAAGCAACAAATTTCCGCGGAATAGTGGTTTCGAAACGTCATCTCTCATTCTCCAATAGCGTTGAAGGGTTTGAAAAACTGAGTCGCTGGATGAGTGAATTACTGCAGAAACATCGATTAAATAGGCTCATTATCGGAATGGAACCCACAGGGCATTACTGGTTCAACCTGGCCAACTGGTTAACAGATAAAAACTTGCATGTAGTCATGGTTAATCCAGCAACGACGAAGAGAAATAAAGAAAACCGGGATAATAGCCCGTCAAAGAATGACCCAAAAGATGCACTGACCATTGCAGATTCCGTCAGCCGGGGTTTCTATTACGAGTACACGCGCCAGTCACATGAGTTCCAGCGCTTGAAGACCTTGATGAGTGACCGAGAATTTTGGGTGACGAATAGTGTACGTCTGCAGAATCGAATCGTACGCTGGCTGGACATTCGTTTCCCAGAATATCCTTCGATGTTCAAAGACTGGACCTGTAAGCGTTCATTGGCGACTCTCAAGACTTTCCCTTGTCCGCAGGACCTTGAGAAGCATACGGTAGCCGATGTCTTTAGTGCTTGGAGAGTCCATATGCAGCGCGCCGGGGGCACTACGGGAACCGAGAAGGCAGCGCTACTGATCGCACAAGCTAAACGAAGTGTTGGAGAACGAGTTGCTGTTGACGAAGCGAAAGCAGATTTAAAACGGCTCATTGAAGAGTTTGAGCGTGTGACCTCCATGCTAGAACAGATTGAAAAGGACATCGAAGCACTGCTTTCGGAGATTCCAATGGTGCAGCAGCTTCGTACCATAAAAGGGCTTGGGAAGATTTTCACCGCGGCCATATTGGCTGGTACAGGGGATTTAAGGCAATACGCGCACGGACGTCAGGTTTTACTGAAGGCTGGCCTTAATTTAGCTCAAAGTAAGTCTGGAAAACGAAAAGGACAAATTGTACTTTCGAAACGAGGAGACTCCACCTTGCGAAAATATCTCTACCTGGCGACGGTTCAACTTGTTTGGAATAATCCCGTTTTCCGCCATCTGCATGAACATAATGTGCATGAGAAAATGATGAAAAAGCAGCAGTCCATCTTTAAGTTGATTGGGAAACTAGCACGGATCTTGGTTGGTATTGTTCAACGAGGAGAAGAGTTTACGCCAGAGAAAACGGTTTTGAATTGGACAGAAGAAGCTTAAGCTAGAAGTATCACGTATATTGACTCATTCGCGGGATTTCACAAAGAAAGCACGAGGACCGAGTTCGTTCTCCATAAGGGCTATGACCCATCCGCTAAACGCTATCGGTCTCCACACCTTGGACAAGTATGACGAAGGATTGTAAGGGCAATGACCCGTTGAGTCATGGGAGGTGAACGCCAAGGGATCAGTGGAGTATGTGTGCAGTAGAAACTGATTGGGGAATATTTCCTAATAGTCCTCTATTTCCACATGCCCAGCCCGCCATCTCAATCCGGTTCATCTGTTCACTATCCTAAGATTGATCTGATCTAAGGTGTTGAAATCCTGCGAATAAGTGAGTATATGTGAGATAAACCCTTAAAACCGAGGGACGGTGAACGATAGCTTAATGCTATACAGAAGAAGCTGCCGCGAGACCGTACTAGTAGCTTCTTAAATATTCATAGACCAGGACGAGGAGGATGAGAGATGGCAATTGTACGATTAGCAACTTTAGACGATGTAGATGAACTTGTTCAAATGCGTTGGGATTTTTCTATAGAGGATTACGGAGTTAGTACGGTTAGTTTCAGTGAGTTTCACCATACTTGTAGCGAGTTTCTAGTTAAAGCCTTTGAAAGCGGAGATTGGTATATTTGGTTAGCAGAAGTTGAAAGAAAGATAGTATCACATATGTACTTACAGTTGATACATAAAGTACCGAGACCGGGGAAAACTCAAGATCCTTACTACGGATATGTTACTAATGTCTATACTCGTCCAGCTTTCAGAAGCCAAGGCATTGGAACAGAAATACAAATGAAAATGGAAAAGTGGTCCAAGGAAAATGATGTAGAGTTCCTTATTCTTTGGCCAAGTAACACTAGTGTTGAGTTCTATGAAAGAAATGGATTTGCTCGATGTGAAGAAGCAATGGAAAAACATTGGTGATGACAAGCTACACCTGGAGATGGAATCTCTACATGGGCACCAGATTCGTTCAACTAACGGAGAACGTTCAACGTGTCACTGTTTTTATTAATTTGTCATATGTATTTCAAAACTAATTTGTAATTCTAAACAATTTGACCCATAATCCATTTCAAAACTTTATTTGTCAGATTAATTTTCACGAAAAAGCCTGCAAACCCATATGTTTTCAGGCTTTATTCATTTCAAATAAAGTTTTGAAATAAAAAAGCGTTCACTCAACAATTCTGGGTGAACGTTTTTTTACTTATTATGAGCATATTTATATGTTTAACAAATTAGTTGATGCGGGGAGTTGATTAAACGGGTTAGTTGAATGGATTGTAAAAATGATAACGTTAGGGCTAACTAGCAATGAAGGCACAAAGGATTTTTCCTTTTGGCAAAAGAAGTCTATACGGATAGAAACTTATCTTAGTAATCGACCGAATTCCCTCTTAAATAAATTATTTGCCCGTGGGACTTGGATACCGAAAGCTATTCAGTTCATCCCCCGGCTACCGCTATCTTACGGTCTCAAAAAAATGAGGTCGACCAGAAAGTTCTGGTGACCTCTAAATACGGAATGTGCATCAAAGTAAGGGCTTGGTTATACTTCTTTAAAAATTATTTCTTTTTGATCCTTAATATCATATGCATCCCAAAAAACATCTGCAATACGATCTGGATCGTAATAGGTTCCTCGTTTAACATAACCATGTACTAAAACCTGTCCTACAAAAATTCCATACGGCGACAATGTTTCACTTAATGAGAGAGCGAGTGAGCGAATTCCAGCTTTTCCTATTGATAATGAGGCATATTCCGGATTCGGCTCAAGAGCAATTGTACCTCCTGTGAAGAACAGAGTTCCATGTTTACGTTCAATCATTTCTGGGATTACTTGTTGGGCACTTGTTAGTGCACCTACTGTATTCACTTTAAAGTCTTCAATTAGTTGTTGCTCTGTTAACGAAAGGGAATCTCCCTGAGTAATATTTGCTACATTGTAGACCAAAACATCAGGTACTCCATACTCCGACTTGATTTGCCCAAAAGCTATTTTCAACGACTTTGGGTCAGAAGCATCGGCGGAAATCCCATAAGAATCAATATTTTGTTCATGAAGTTCTTGTATGCTACGCTTTAACGATTCTTTGGTCCTTGATACGAGAACCACACGAAATCCATTATTACCAAATTTTTTTGCAACACCAGCACTTATTCCTGGTCCAGCTCCAACGATAACGAGTAATGGTTTATTGTTCATTGATCCAATCTCCTTAGGGGGTTTTATTTGCATACGATAATTTGGGATGAAATTAATTATCATGCATCAAACTGTAACTTTTACTTAGCTCCCAATTAAGTTTCTTACTTATGGCTTTACAAAGGCGAAAGTTAGTCCATATTTTTATCGTAGTTTGACACAAACAAATCCTGCTGCTGCCACAGATGCCGTAGCCAGCATTACAGCAAAGATGCTGGCACCCGTAGCCAATCCCAAATAGTCGATCAGGTAGCCTGTACTCACGGGGAGGATGGCGGCAGGGATATACCCACCTATGTTAAGAACAGCGTTGGCTTCGGCTCTGCGATGCTCGGGGACATGCAAGCCGATCAGCGTCAAGCCACCTAGTTGGCCGAGGCCTTGGCCAATACCGGCCAGCACGGCGGCTAATACTAGCGGGGTGGAAACTGATGTATAGACCGCTATTGCCACACAGACCATGGCTAGGAAGACAGACAGCGTGCCTATCAGAAACTGGCTTCGGATGGAGAGCTTCTTAAGGAGAAATTGAACACTTGTCGCCGACAGAAACATAAGACACGCCATTGCGCCGGCGACGAACGGGCTCGAAACGCCCATCAACTTTTTCAGCAATGAGGGGCCAAGTGAGAGAATGAACGACGTCGATGTGATGCCTGGAGCGAAGATAACGATGCCAAGAATAAGGTGCAACCGGTTGGCTTGGGGTACGCTGGGCATCCTAAGCCGCCATTCGCTGTTGCGTGCAGTTGTGCGACTTCGTGGAAGCGATCCTGCAACGGCGAAAGCGCTGGCTAAGATCAAGAGTTGGATACCGAACAGGGGGACGACCGGCCGGGTGAGCGAAACGGCTAAGATGCCCGATAGCAAGGGGCCGAGTCCTGCCCCCAGCACCATGGCGACTGAAGCGGCAAGCGAAGCTGTATGTCTTCGGGAGGTGCCACCGACATCCACGACCGAAGCCATGCCGGCCGATACGATGACCCCAACAGCAATGCCCGACAGCAATCGTGCTAGCAATAATGAGGCGACCGTGGAGGCAGTACCGAATAGGACACAGGCGAGGACCGCAGCCACAAGACCTGGGAACAACACCGGTTTCCGCCCGTACCGGTCAGATATCTGGCCGGCGACAAGCAAGGTCGCGAGCAAACCAGCGATGTATGCGGCGAATATTAACGTTAACGTACCGTTGGAGAACCCCATTTCACGCTGCCAGTGAACATAGAGCGGGGTGACTGAATTGGACAGGACAAAGACTGCTGTCACAAGCCAAGCGGTCGTCCATATCCGCCAATCTCGCGGAGCAGAACCGATATATTCAGCTTGATCGGGAGACATTACCATCTACAAAACCTCCTAGATAAAGAATGGGAAAAGCAAAATTCGCTCTCGAAGTTCATCATAGGGTATAATTTCATATAACTGAAATACATAAATGGAATATATGATATAACCATTAGGTTATGATAGGAGCGTGCACCAATGAATTTGAACCTTCTCCGAATTTTCGTGCAGGTTGCGGAGACATTGAACATTACGGAGGCTTCCAAAGCATTGTTCATCTCACAACCGGCAGTCAGCAAAGCGATCAGAAATTTGGAGTCGTCACTTCACGTTCAGCTGTTTATTCGGGACAAACATAAAGGGTTGCTGCTGACGGAAGTGGGACGGGAGGTCCTCGTGCTGGGCAGACAGATGAAGGCGGTCGAGAACAGCATATATCAAATTGTCGACCGGGAAAACCGCCTGCTAGGTGGCAAGGTCACTGTCGGTTCCTTCCCGGCAGCAACTACGAACTTGCTGCCCAAGGCTATCGCCATTTATCGCGCAAATTATCCTTTGGTGAAAATTGAATTACTGGAAGGCGTCTCCGATCAAATCAAGCATTGGGTGGATGACCGGACCGTGGAGTTGGGGATTGTGGCGTCTCCATTCTATTCATTCGAATTTAAGAGACTACAGTCTGACTACATGGTTGCGCTCGTTCCCGCGGATCATCCATTGGCGAAGGAATCGATTATTGATCTGGAATGCTACCGGGACGAAGTTATTTTCTGCAAAGGCGGTCATGAGATCGCTATGACCACCATCCTGAGAGAACACCGAATCGAGTTGGGGGAAGGTTTGACGGTTCAATCGGCAGAAACCTTGATTCGTATGGTTCGAAACGGGCTGGGTATTGGACTAATCTCTAATTTTACTCTATCTTCTGTTCCTCACGATTTGGTCGTCAAGACGATTCGACCGGGTATCTCTCGTGACATCGGCATTGTGGCGCACTCCCTCGGGGAGCTATCACCGGCAGCCAAACAATTGGTCAATGTCCTCTTACAAGTGGGTATGGAGTCGAGCGAGGGGTTGGACTGATCTGAACTTTTTGACTTCTTCCATTGATTCATTGTGAAATACCGAAACAGTTGATGTTCGGCTGGCACTAAGTAGGATTTTAGGGGCTCTCGATGGTGCAACATGGAAGCAGAAGTATGTTGATTTGAACCAACCAGAAGTTATGTAGTTGAGGGGTCAGAGTTAAAAAGTTTTTAAGAACAAATGGAATAGAAGTGATTAAACTCTAACGGATACCGTTAACATACCCCGAACAAAAAACAGCGTTATCAAGCTCACCAACGCTGTCGCTGTTCTAACACAATACGCATTTCTTCATCAGGCTACCACCGAGGACGTGCAGCATAAGACTCACGTTCCGTCATAATGCCGCCTTAATCCTGCAGCACCTGGCCGGTGACGAACGAGGAGTCATCCGACGCAAGTTACACGTACGTCTGAGCGAGCTCAAACGGTTGGTAGAAGCTGGAGACGATGAGTGGGGTCCAGCCACAGCACTTGGGAGAGCCTTGCACACTTGCTTCTTTCTGCGCACGAAGTCCCGTTGCATAGTTAACACTGGTCTTGGCGCTTCCCACGCCGCCTTTCACAGCACGAACATAGTCTGACTCTACATAGATGTTAACCGGCTTGAGGCCTTCCGCGTAGTAAGCGCCAACCGGGGACATGATGATGATGGACTGGTAATGCGTCGAAGGAGCTACGCCCAGCTCCGATTCGGTAGCAATGATGAACGGTCGGATGTAAAGGTTTTTTTGCATTAATGAAATAACGGTAGGGAGTTTAACACTATACTTGAAACGGCATATTTTGATCATTTTTCCAGCCAAATTTGTTTAAAGTCAATCCAGCCATTAGAGTTGAATGAAGCGCCTCTAACTGAAGGATGCATATAAGTATTCAGCTGTCGATGATGCAGGAAAATGATATGACACTCTTCCCTGAGACGTGCCTCGATATCGCGCATGTGGCTTCTACGGGCTTGAAGGCTTTCAGAGGCAAGAGCCAAGTCAATCTTGGAAAGAATCCAGCACTTGAGTGAAGGAGTTAGATAAGTACTGGAGATGCCTTCCTCATGCTCATACATGTCGATCTCGCAGACATCATCCTCGGCTAGGATGACCCCCGAAATAGTGAAATCAGCGCTAGATATGATTTTAGGATCTAAAACTTGCTTCCAATTCGCCAAAAACAGCTCGACAGCAATGCCAAAGTTAGTCATGCGCGTTACGATCCATCGTCCGTCTCGTTCGTACTTATCGTGTACGACAAGTCGAAGCTCGGTCCCGTCGTAGCTCGATTGGGTCAGTGCATGATAGATTTCCGAATCGGTTGCAGTTTTGCGCTCATATTGCAAACTGTCTTCAGGGCGCAAAAAATAAGCAGGCAGAACGCGTTCTCCGCCTAGTTCGGTTTGCATAGCCACAGGATCGAGCATAAGACTTATGGCTTTGCGGAAGTTCCCGTTTTGTGTCCACCCCTCTTTATTGCCGTTCCATGTCATCATTGTGCAGCCGTCGCACAACCGGAAGAGAGATTGCCAATTTTCTTCTGGATTCTCTTCCTGCACCGACTTATCCCCATCATGAGTTTGTATCACGGAGGGCAAGCCAATTGTAGACTCCTGCTGGCAATCTTCCGGCATGATGATGATATCGACGTTATCCAAGTAGGGTCTTCCCGCATAGAAGGAGGTATTGGCAGCCAGCTCGATGCGATGTGGAGAAAAGGAGACCAGTTGGAAAGGTCCTGTGCCCGTCGGCAGTCGCCAATAGTCTTCTTCAAAGTGTTCGTTCAAATCCAGAGGCAAGATGGAAGAAGCGGCTGAGCATAAAAAACGGTCAAAAATCCGATTTGATTGCGAGAGTACAAAACGTACAGTACGAGGTCCTAGAGCTTCCACAACCGAAAGGTTTCTCATCATCCAGCGGTTAGGCATGTTTTGAGAGCGAAGCCGTTCGAAGGTAAAGACTACATCCTGAGAGGTCAGTTCACGACCCGAATGGAACAAGACACCTTTGCGTAAGTAAAAAGTCCATTCCATTGCTTTCGAATCTGTGTTCCACGTATGAGCTATTCCGGGAACTATCCGATCTACCGTCTCGTCATACGTGACAAGACGATCGAAGATTTGCCGGATAATGTGTGAGTCGAAGGCATAATTCACTTTAGCAGGATCGAGTGTTTGGACGTTACGGTAGACGGGAAAACGAAGCGTATCGCATTCGGTAAGACCTCTCACCGTTTCCTTCTGATAACCGAATTTCCCCTGTAGCCATTCAATGAACTTGATCTTGGCTTCTGTTCCTTCACCGTACATGCTTAGCACTTCGAACGATGTGCGATAATCGCCTTGATCTGCTTTGGACGTGGCCAGGTCGAGCAAGAAGTTTTCTTTATGCACCTTGAAAATTATGCGTGATCGATTACCACGACCGCGACCGGGCAGCCAATTTATGAGACACTCTTCCTCTAATTTCTTAAGCACAAGTTTCACGTTCCTTGACGTGCAGAATAGCGCATTTGCCAACTCTTCCAGAGTTGCCTCTACTGCTTCGCCATTTGAGTTTGCACCGCCAAAACGGTCGTATAAAGTCAGATAGCGTTCAGCTATCAGCATGCTGATCACCCCTTTTGTTGCTAAAAATACACTAATAGATTATTGAAGTATAACATTTTAGGATATTTGAGACTACGGAACAATTTCTATCTTCTAAAATGATGTGAATGGTTTCAATGAAAAAGAGAGAATTAGTGTTGAAACGCTAGTTTAGGTGTGGATTACGCTGCATTGAAGCAACTCTTTTTATGATTCACTGAAGTAGGCGATGCGGGAAACAAAAGATAGCAGATTCGATTGATCTGAATGCTATTTTTAACATACAGAACACTTTAATTACAAGCTAAAAAGCATCTATCTCCTTTTAAGGGGCGATAGATGCTCTTTAGCATGCCAAAACGAAGTTTGCCGTCCGAGGTTAATTTCGATCTTAGTCATTTAAGGCGGCGGGTTAATGCCCAAAAAAGGAGAGCCGAAGCACTGACAATTGCGCCTAACAAGCACACTCCGTTCCAGCCTGCGTAAGCATAGATACTGGTAGATGCGATTGACCCGATGGCGCTGCCAATGGAATAGAAAATCATGTAACCAGCAGTAAGTCTGCTGCGTGCCTCGGGAACTAAAGGAAGAATCATGCTCTGATTGGTGACATGTACGGCCTGTACAGACAGGTCAAGAAGAACAATACCAATAATTAATGCGAGCAGCGAATGTTGAGTATAACTTATTGGCAACCATGAAATAAGCAACAGAATCAATGCCACACCTGTTGTCTTTTGCCCTAAACCTCGATCGGCAAGGTGACCTGCTCGTGCTGCTGCTAATGCCCCAGCAACTCCAGCGAGACCAAACGCTCCAATAGCAGTATGCGAAAGAGAGAAAGGAGGAGTGCTGAGAGGCAGCACCAGGGAAGTCCATAATATACTGAAAACGGTAAAAATCAGAAGACATAGTACAGCACGGATTCTCAGGATTCGTTGTTGTGCGAACAACATGAGCAGCGAACGAAGTAATTGCATGTAGGATAATGATTCTCTTTTGCGCTCATCATGCGGCAGCACCCGAAACAGTACACCTGCCATAATTAGCGTTAATAGTGCAGAGACAAGGTAGACAGAACGCCAGCCGGCTAAATCCGTTAATGTTCCTGCGAAAGTTCGCGCCAGTAGAATACCAATTACGATGCCACTTGTCACAACACCCACAGTACGCCCGCGTTCGGCTGGGGCAGCTAAAGTTGCCGCGAATGCAACGAGCGTCTGTGTCACTACGGCAAGCAATCCAATAGCAGCTATGCCTATGAATAACACCATACTGATGGGAGCGGTGCCAACTACAATTAAAGCCAGCACTGACACTAGCATCTGTCCAGCTATTAGCCAACGACGATTTAATAAATCGCCGAGGGGCACTAGCAATAGTAGTCCAACTGCGTAACAAACTTGAGTGATTGTAACAACAATGCCGACGGATGAATGAGTAATAGCAAACTCGTTTGAAATAGTGTCCAGCAACGGTTGCGCGTAATATATGTTGGCTACTGTCAGTCCGCAGGAGATTGCAAATAAGAGTGCCATTTTATGAGACATTAAAGATATGGGCATTGATTCTGCTATTAGCGTTTCTTGAGCTGGTTCAGCATGTTTGCCTTTGTAATCCATGGTAATGATATCCGGTTCTTCAACAATCTTTTCCAAACATAACGCCTCCTTAGATTTACGTTTATAAGGCTTTTTATAATATACTGATCGGTATGAAATAATACCTGGAAAATATAACTCTAAAAAAGATTTCTGTCAACATATTCCTGTATAGAATAGCCATATTTAGACCTAATATTATTGACAGGATCGTTTTTTATTCATAAAATCATATTATACCGATCGATACGTAAATAGGGGGATGTTATGGCTAGACAACGCGAATTCGATGAGGAAAAGGCATTGGAAGCAGCTATGCAACTATTTTGGGAAAAAGGGTTTGAAGCTACCTCTTTAAGCGACTTGACATTAAGAATGGGCATTCAGCGACCAAGCATATACTCTACCTTTGGAGACAAAAAAGGACTATTTGAAGCTGCTTTACGCAAATATACGGGTACCCATGCTGCCTATGTTCGCTCAAATCTTCAAAATAATTCCTCTGTTAAAGAGGCATTCCGTGCTTTTTTTGAAAATATAGTGGCAAAGGAATATGAAAAAAGTCCAAACTGGGGATGTTTCTGCATCAATTCGATGGTGGAACTTTCGCCACATGATGAGAAATATGAAATTCTAACAAGGGAACATCAGATGTATCTCTCAGTAATATTTCAAGAAACAATTGAGCGAGGTTTGCGCTCAGGGGAGCTTGATAGTGGTATAAACGCTAAGCGTTTAGCACAAACACTAGTCGTATCATTAATAGGACTTACAGTGATTATGAAATCTCGTCCAGAACGAATATTTGTTGATAATGCTGTAAAGGAAATACTTACCTTATTAAGGTGATTTCAAACAATATGCTGCAAATGGAAGGGAAGAGCTTCAGCATCTATTCGCGAAATACTAAGGTTTAAGGAACCTTGGTAAAAAGAAAAATGATCCACGAGATTCGTGGATCATTTTTCTTCCATTCAACTAAAGGATAGTTCAACAATTCTCGCGAAAAAGCTTAAATACAGGGCCAGAATAAGTTACCATATTCATGTCATTTGGAAGAAAGAAACCATCAATTTCATCATTATTTCATAGCATAGAAAAACCCTTGCTTGTGCAAGGGTGCTAACAACTATTAACTGTTTGCTAAGTCAAATATGCTTTGATTAACGTTATCCTTAAATATGCCACCATGATAACAAATCAATGTTTGTATATCGTAAGGTAAGAACTTTTTCAGTGACTTCTTAGCCAAATTCGCATCCACGCAATTGTCAGTTTCAACTAAACGACCCTCTTCAATAATCAAAGCATCTCCAGCAATGAGGGTCTTGGATTGTTTGTGATAAAGGCTGATATGTCCAGGTGTATGACCCGGGGTGTGGATGACTATGATTCCACCAAACATGGGGATTTCATCTCCGTCAGCTATGATTTGGTCAACTTTCGCTTTTGGAGGATTATTAAACACATTAAGGATCGCCTTGCGTCTTTCCTCCGATATTTCTGCAGGGATCAGGGAACTAATTTGATTGACGAATTCCGGAGTTACTTTAAGCAATCTTTGATCACCCTGAATGTAAGGTTTCTCTTCCGAGGTAGCCAGCACATCGATTTTTTGAGGGAAAAAGTTCAGAATTTCCGGTAATCCTCCTATGTGGTCTAAATCTTGATGAGTAATAATAATTTTACTGAGATTATCAAATGGAATGCCCACCTTCATCATAGCCTCTTTGATAACTGACAATTGGTTGGGAATTCCGGTGTCCACCAAGACGGCTCCATCGTTGTCCCAAATGAGTGTAAGATGATACACTTCCGGCCTACCTCTAAAATTAGTTGCGATTTCTATCGTTTCAACTCCAGCAGTTACGTTCACCTTCATCATCTCCTTTTTTTATTAGTTTACCGTTGATGATTTATAACGTCTAATTTATTATATTGATAATAATAATGAAAAATTATAATGAATGGAGTTTAGATAAGATGGAGCTAACTCAACTGGACTATTTTCTTACTGTCGCTCGACTTCAGCATGTAACGAAAGCAGCGGAAGCATTAGCGATTACGCAACCGGCATTGAGCCATTCAATCTCCAAACTAGAAGATGAATTGGGGGTGCCGCTATTCGAACGAAGCGGACGGAACATTATAGTAAGTCGATATGGGGAAATGTTTGCCGAATCCGTAAAGCGGGCACTACACGAGCTTGACAAGGGCAAACAAGCACTCGAAGAATGGTCTAATCCTGAGTCGGGCTGCGTCTGTATCGCCTATCTTAATATACTTGGTGCGGAGTTGGTACCAAAACTAATTCGTGGTTTCCATCAGCAATATCCAAAGATCCGATTCGAGTTGGTACAAGGCAACCACTCGTTCATCACCAATCAGATGGAAAACGGTAAATGCGACATAATGATTTCATCAATCAAGCTGGAGTCGGACACATACGATTGGATAGCGATGAAAACCGTTCCCTTATATGTGGTTGTTCCCACTACTCATCGCTTCGCTCAGCGAGAGGAGATATGCTTAATGGAGTTGACTGGTGAACCGTACGTAGAAGTCAAACATAATTGTGGACTGAAGGCAACACTTGATACTTGTTTCAATCGGATCGGAATCACACCTACCACCGCTTATGAAGCGGAAGACTTGATGACAGTAGCAGGCTTTGTCGCGGCCGGGCTCGGTATATCGATGCTCCCCAAGACAAACGGTTTGATGCTTGAGGGCTTGGCGTGGCTACCCATCAAAGATGAGGGTAGTTACTGCGAAGTAGGCCTTCTAAAAAAACGCGACCACTATCTGTCTCCAGCGGTGAAACGATTTTTGGATTATGTGCAGCTCACTTTCACTTAAACAATTGAAAAAGTATGTGTGAACTGTCATATGAATTTCAAAACTAATTTGTAATTCAGACAATTTACCTCGTAACCAATTTCAAAACTTTATTTGTCATTTTGATTTCTAGACAATAAAGTTTTGAAATGACAAACAAAGATGTGAAATAAAAACGTTCACTTCACTCATCACTGGGTGGTGAACGTTTTTTTACTGGTTAGAGCATATGATTAACAGCAGTGGGGATTAAGCTAACGGGCAGTTTAATGCAATTAATCTCCTATACAAAAATCTAATATGGTATAATATCCCAATATGACAAAATACGATTACGGATGTGAACATGGATGGAAAAAATACGACTTCGTGCGTGTGCATTAATTATTAAGGATGATGCCATTTTACTTATCGAGTACGAGAATGATAATGGTGACGGTGTCCATTACAATCTTCCTGCAGGTGGTGTTGAGCCAGGTGAAACCTTTGTTGAAGCTGTGAAAAGGGAAGCAAAAGAAGAGGCATGTGTCGACGTAGAAGTCGGTCCAGTTGCCTTTGTTTATGAATATCAACCAACTAAAAACAATTATATTTATGGCGATACCCACTCTGTGGGGATTACATTTGAATGTGAATTGAATTCAGAGTCATATCCCAAGCTTCCACAAAAGCCAGATCCTAAACAAACAGATGTTAAATGGATTCCGATTTCGGAGTTGAATTCGATTCAACTCTACCCTGAAATTAACCAAGACATTGTTGATTATTACAGCGGTAATAAATATCGCAATTATGTTGAAGAACAAGAGATACAACAAAAACTGTTACGTTAACGAAGAACTATAGTAAAACAGTGAAGGGCTGCCGAGTAGCAGCCCTTCACCCCGCTAACAGGCAGGATGGTTGATACAAATTCAACAAAAATGTTTGGTCTTCAATATCTGTATTAGAACGAATCCATCAATAATTAGTTGTTTTATTGATAGAACTAAAACATTATTATATTCACATCCAGAATAATTCAAAGGGTGAGAAAAATGAGTGGTTGGCACGACTCTTATATAGGCAAACTTTGAAAAGTTATTGGCACACAAAAGATTATCGTAAACTCAGTACGTGCAATCTTACTTGATGAAAAAGGTCGTGCATTGTTTATAAAGCGTAGTGGGGATAAAACGTGGGGTATGCCTGCAGGAGCTATGGAACTAGATGAATCAGTGTTTGATGCAATGAAGCGTGAAGTAAAAGAAGAAACAAGTCTTGAGGTTCTTAAAGCAACATTAATTGCTATTTATTCTTCTCCAACAACACAAACATTCATAGACCGTTGGGGTAATGAGCATCACATTATAGAGTATCTGTTTCGAGTGGATGAATGGACAGGGACGCTTGAAAAAGAGACAAATGAAAGCGTAGATGCTAAGTTTTACCCATTAGATAATCTACCGGAAGCTTCAACTGAGCTTTTTGCCAAGCATCACGAAAGAGTATTTAAAGATTATAAGAAGTTCGATGGAAAAATAATATTAGAGTAGTACTGTCATTGAACTAAGTGGGTGCTAGTTGAGTGGCATAAGTCAATAGGAGGGAAGCTTTTGGTAAGGAATACAGCTAAAGCAATTATAGAATACGATAATAAGCTACTGTTTATTAAGAAAAAGCTTGATAATGTAGGTGTTTATTATACATTACCCGGCGGTGGGCAAGAATCTGGCGAGACAATTGAAGATACAATTTTACGCGAATGCACTGAAGAATTAAATATTAAAGCGGATATAAGAGAAATGGTGTGTGTAAGAGAATATATTTCTACTAACAACGAGTATTCATTCTTAGTTAAACAAGTACATGCAATTGAATTCATCTTTCTCTGTTCTTTTGGAACAGAGGACAAGATCAAACATTTGCAGAATGATGTTGCACAGATTGGATATGAATGGATTGATTTATCAAAAGTAATTGAGTCTTTACAGCAAGACGAAGCAAGGAATGATCTTAAGTTTCCTCAGACTCTTCGAGATTTTTTAATTGATTATTACATAACCCGTAGTATAAAACCATATTCAAGATTTATATTTTAAATCACATTGTATTCAACTAACGAATAACGTTAGTTTAAATAAGATTATTAATGAGCAGATGCCACGGCAGCCTGCTCATTTTATTGAACTTTAAGATCTAATTAAAGGAGGTGGAGACTTCATAATACGAAGTTTGGGATAACGTAGTTGACACTAAGATCAAAATAAGAAATAAATACTAAGGGAATTTCTCTTTTTTGGAAAAAATAACTAGGTTATTATATGTAAGGAGTTAAGTTGAGAGAGATCTTTATAAAAAAAGCAACAGACGGGGGTGGCAATTTCCATGATTGAACGTATCGTTTTAATATCGTTGCTTACGCTGATTATCCATTCTGCTGAAACACTCTCATACGCGGTGAGAATGGCGGGAATTCGATCAGGAAAGTTAGCAATAGCACTTTCTTTAACTGGTATGATTGTTCTTGTTTCAAGAACGTCAAATATTGCTCAGGGAACTATGACCGGGAAAGTTATTGATTTTGCTAAAAGCCATTTGGAATTTGACCTTGCTAGAAACTTTCGAATTATTCTAGCTGCGGCTTCCCTTGGTACACTAATAGCAATAGCATTGTTTCCTACATTTGTAGCATTATCCGGGCGCTTGATATCACATTTGGAAAAGGCCGGATCTATCCCTAAGATGGTTAAAGATGCATTCCGAGTCGATGTCATAAGAAATGCCTTCTATCATATTCGAATCCCAAAATGGGAAATGATTCAACGTCTTAGAGTAGGTGGTTTCCCGAGACGCTTAATGCTTATGAATTGTTTAGTAACAGCAATTTATACAGTAGGGGTTTTGGCAGCTCTATACGCAACATTCTTACCGGGACAATACAGTATCGGGGCATCGCAATCTTCAGGATTAATAAACGGAGTGGCAACTATACTTTTAACATTGCTAATTGATCCACAAGTGGCGTTATTGACAGATAAAGCTTTGAGAAAAGAGGCAAAGTTATCATCTATTAATAAAGTTTTTGGATCTCTAATGTTCTCTAGATTTTGTGGCACGGTATTAGCACAAATAATATTCATTCCCGCAGCTTATTGGATTAAATGGATCGTTCCTTACTTGTGACTTCAAGAATTAATAGTATAGGATATTTAACAAACGGATACGATAATGTAATAAAAAACAATGGAGCTATTTGTAAATTTTAGCGTAAAAAATACTAAAGAAATATTTAATAGCATTTGGGAGGTTGGCTTTGACGAGGATAACATTAACTTTAATTGGTACTATACTAATTTTATTGGCTGGTTGTAAAAATAATGAATCCACAACTACCGAACTTCAGTGGTTTAATACAAAAGATAAAGCAATTGAAAATGGACTAATCAAAGAAGGGGTTAATAGTTCTTCGATTTTGTCCTCTGAGAATGTTAATGATGAAACAATTATTTTTTATGAAGGTCATAATGCACTTGGGGTGGCAAGTATTGCAGAGAGTCCAAAGGGATATAGCTGGTATCGAAGTCAAGCATATACAGGTTTTCAAGGGCAAGATGTACCATATATGACAGTAGGCTTTGATTTTCAAACATATAAGGGACTGAAAATTAAGATAATAGCAGGAAAGATTTACGATAATACGATTCAAAAAATGTTATTAAAAGGTGATGGAAGTAATAGGGAATTATTGATTTATGGTGATTTACGATTATTTTTTTCAGTTCATGATGCACCCTTTAATATGCTTGAAGTAGTCCCAGTAAGAGGTAACTAAGTTTTTTATTGTTCAACTAACGGGAGACGATAGCTGAATAAAGACACCGCGGCAGCCGTCCATGATTGATAGGCTGCCTTTTCCACGCTAACGGGCAGTATACTTCCAATATGTGTTAACATATAAGTATCCTTAAGCCAGCTCTGGTGGTAATCATTAATGTTCGGAGGAATTCTGAGTGTTTGAGATTAAATATGAAATCTTCGAAGATGATATTGCTGAAATTCAAGGAATGGATATTCATACTTTTATAAATGAGTACAATCAAATTTATGGTTGTTTTACTTTGATCATTAATGGAATTGAGTACTTGCCATACCCGTCTACTGAAATGAGGCTGGAGACGAAACGTATCTATTCTGAATTAATACTCACACATTTTGAGTTTCTTATCGACGCCTATTCAGAGCTTCAAATGAACAACTATGTTGCACTGAAGTACATTGAAAATCCTTGGACATGGCTTGAGTTCATTAGAAAAGAAAATGAACTACTCGTTAGTAAGCTGAACAATGATATCTCAGTGAACATCGACAGCCCTCTTCAAACCAATATCGAATTATTCGGTAATGCCAAGAAAGAGGGAATTATCAATGAGATGTTACTATGGAATGATTTTGAGACAGAACTAAAAATAAAAACAAAGGAACTACTAAGTAAAATTACAACTGTTAATTGTCATATTCTAAAAGCAAAATGCTTTGATAGGATCCAACAATTTACCAATGATTCTTTAAACGGGAACGTTTGTTAAATATACAACAAAGTGGGAGGCTGCTGGCACGAACGTCAGCTTTTCATTCAAGTAACGGGGTGTAGGATAGTTGAGTAAATGCACGATTACCTCAGGTATAGAAAATGTGCAAAGTTTATTAATAACGTTATGTAAGAAAACCTGAAATCTAAATTAAGGAAGATAAAACATGCAAACTAATAAGTATCTATGGAATGATGAAGATTTTGATAACATGAGTTGGCATGATTGTAAGGTGTATGGAATTGTTTTTGACAATGAAAATTATAAACTAATATTTGATATAGATTATATTTTAGAATGGGTTAAGCCAGAGAAGGACAACATTTACTTCAAGTTTTGGGTGGCACCTTCCACACTGGTATTTGAGAATGTTTATGAACTAGATATTAATTTATCTATATATGATGGTTTTGAGATAGATAAAGTGTTTAGGAGTGAACCTAAAGAACCTCGAAATAAAGATTACATTAATAGAAATATTGAATGGTCTTGGCATATTTCGTCTAATCAAGGAGATATCACTTTTAAATCAGTTGGATATACACTATTTATTAGGAGAAATCCTATTCTAACTGGTGAGCAATCACTTGGATTAACTGCAAGAGGAGGAATATCTTTTAATGAAGAAAGTTATACAAAACTATAAACCAATTTTAATGCAATTATTAGACTTATTGATCCACCAGGAATTATCGATGAAGAGATTAATGCAGACAACTTGCACAACCTACCACATCCGATCATTAAACGGATTGACCGATAAATTAATGAAAGTCGCGAGTTAAAGAGGGATCTTACAGCCATAGCCATTTGATGATCCGGAAAATGTAGCAGTCATAACCTCAAATAAAATCATGAATCGTCAAAGACCAATTCTATCAGATGGTTCTAGGAAAATTACCAATAGGTACTATTATGATGGAACTCCCGTACCGAATGGAGGACATAGCACAGGGCAGTTTGTAGAACCAATTGGTGAGGATACGTATCTATCTCCTAAACCGAATAAATAATAAGGATGATGGCTATGGAGCAAATATTTTCAAATGTAATGCTTGAAAAGATAAAATTTATTGATAACCGACAAGACATTCAATTTGAGTTTTATGACAGTGAAAATGGTAATGATTTAGGAAAAGTTATTTGCAAAAATATCTTCTTATTTAATTGTCACACTGCATTTGAGCCCAACGAAGATAGTTTTCCATGTTTTGTTTTAGATGTTAATATTCATGAGTTGGAAAATGATGATATTGTTTTAAAGTTTAAAAAATATATTTATGAATATGGTGAAAGTGACAAGCCTATCATACCTAAAAGTGAAGTTTATCATTTACTGAAGATTGAAGGCGGGCCAATTGACATTACAGTAATTTGTGAAAGAATAGAATTTAATAAAGTTTAATCTTTTTCTTTAAAATTTAAATGCCTTAAAAAATTTGAAATGGCGTTAAAGAGATCATTATCAATTGTTTTTCATTCTGCCACCTTACTACTAACTATCGTAGGGTGGTTTTCTTTTTATACGCCGCTGTATCGTTAAAACACAAATAATCGCTCGAAGAGTATGAGCGGCGGTGGCTGAATGAATAGAACCCCCCACCCAGTGCCGAATGAATCCATTTATCTATACAAACAATGTTAATCCTCGTAAGCCGCATACTAAAATTCAATGAACATCAGTATACGTACTGCTTTTGGCTTTAATCGTATACCCTTGTGCCTAGACGGCGCACTATACCTAAGCTTCCGATGAACTGAGCATAATTAAGCTATTTGGGAACTATAGTTGAGGGGCTTGCTTCACGGCAGCTCATCTTTTTTTGCCCATTCAAGTAACGGGCAGATTAGCGTGGTGATGGCGGGTTTCATGAGTAACTCACCTGTGTTAAAATATTCCATATAAAGATGGGAATGAGTGATGAAACAAGTAAACCTAGCAACTCTCTGGAGTTTTTAATTGTGAATGTATCTTATATAAGGTGGTTGAAAAGATATGTGGTTAGATTTAATAAAGGGTCTAAATAGTGATTATAAGTTTCACGCACCCGTTACAGAAGCACAACTGTTAGAAGTGGAAGATTCACTTCATGTCGAACTACCAGAATCTTTGAAAGAATTATTAATGGAGAGTAATGGAGTATTAGATGAATATGGTTGTGATATTGTTTGGGCACTTGAAAGAATAGTTACAGATAATCTTGAATTTAGAAGTAATGATAGCTTTAAAGATCTCTATATGCCATTCGATCATCTTTTATTTTTCTCCGATGCTGGAAATGGGGATCAAATTGCCTTTCCAATCCTAAACGGCAAGGTTGAAAAAAATGATATTTATGTTTGGAATCATGAAGATGATAGCCGAACATGGATAAGTACTTCCCTATCTAGTTTTATTAAAGGGTGGCTAAATGGGACAATAAGTGTATAAACAAATTCTAACCACTGAACTAACGGTGAACTATAGTTCAATCACGACATGACGGCAGCCGGCCCGCACGGCTGCCGTTGTCCGTTGAAGTAACGGGCAGATTAGCGTGGAAATCCTCTTGGAAATAAGGAGGAAATTAATCGTATTTCTCGAATAATTGTTCGAGCTTGTATTGAACATCTGGATCATTTACGAATAGGAACTAAGTTTTGTTTTAGGGAGGATACTATGGAAAATGACTTAGTAAAATATCTCGGAGATCTACTTTTACATCGAGATGACGGATTGCTAATTAAATTAAGGATGGGTAACGGTTTAGATAAAAGTAAAGTTGATGAGATTTGTGCAGTATTAACCCAGTTAGCCATCGAGTGGGAAAATGATGATAAGATATCGAAAGAGGCAGTAGAATACTTTATTCATATAGATCCAGTTATGAATGCAACCTTGAGTCGATATTCCGAGAAACAGCAAGCAGAAATTTTAATTGCACTTGAAACAATAATGAATAAAGTAAGACATTGTTTATAATAACTACGTTACGCTAACGATAAACTATAGTTCAATAAAGACAAATGAGGCAGACGACCATGAACGCCTGCCTTTTCCATGTTTACAGGAGGATAACTTGGTTAAATCGAAGAATAAATAACTGAGGAAAATACTTGAAGCTAAGTCTAAACAGTTAAAGTGATTAAATGCCTGTATGGAGCAATGTAACTCTACTTTATAGTTATTAAAGAGAGGATAGATAGTTAATGCAGTTTCAGGATGTTAATGAAATATATTATCCTCCAGAATTTGAAGTTAAAGTTTCTTCAACAGTTAAACTTTTTATAAAGTTAGATAAGAATTTAACTAGATACGATGAAAGAAATCTCCCCGACTTTATAACAACTTGGACATACCATAATAATAGTAAGAGGATAAAGCCTTTTAGTTTAATCGAGTATATTCCAAAGCAGCAGGGATTTGAAGCAGTGATTAAGATAATAAAAATGGATAATGAAAAAGATGTTTTTAAGTTATTCTGTAAAGATATCCCAGATATATTTAATTGTGTAGAAACACTTGTATTAGAATGGAACATAAATTTGTTAACGGGACACGATAGTTGAAACAAACCAAGGAGAAGATGCCACGGTAGCTGCACCTTTTTGCCCTTAAGATATTGGGCAGGAATGCTCAATTAAAATATAGAATAAATTGTGATATTAAACTATTCAGGGGGATGATTCTGTTTGATCCGTCAAGCTGAACGATCTGATAAAGACAAACTATACGAGCTCTATCGTATGTTAGTACCAAATAGTAAGAAAATGAATGTAATCGAAGAACAAATTGATATAATTAGAAATGACTCTAATAACTTTCTTTTTGTTTTCGATAACAATGGTGAAATATTAGGGACAGTAACGCTAAATATATGTATCCAAGCAATGCATGGGACAAGACCGTATGGAGTTGTCGAAAACATTATTGTACATGAAAATCACCGATGTACGAACATTGGACAGCAACTCTTAGAACATGTTGAGGAGTATTGTAGGTCAATAAATTGTCATCGGATTATGCTTCTAAGCAATTCAACCCGTGAAAGAGCTCATAAGTTCTTTGAACGAGAAGGATATGACGGATCAGTTAGTAAAGGGTTTAAAAAGTACTTCTGATTAAACTCTTAACGAAAACAATAGCACAATAAACAGGGAGCAGAATGCCACAGCAGCTGCTCCCTGTTTCATTAAAGTAACGGGAGTTTAGTTGAATTGTATAGCTCCACAGTATAGCATCATAAATAACAAAACTATTATTAAAGTGGGGGTAGGTATTATGGAGAATTATTAGTTGTTTTCAAATTGGTTAAATCAGATTTTAGAGCAAGATATCCCCAAAGATATAAAAGCATTCAATTTTAACCTTTATGAAGGTTCAGATGATACATACGATATACAATTAATTGGTTCAGATGAATTCGATGAGGATGATTCAAATTGGGCTTGTACTGACTATTTTACTTCGGAAGAAGATATTTGCTATATAAAAAGAACAGAAAGTATTCAACATTGGGATCAAGGTCTAAACTACATTACGTTGTTAGTGGAACGTTATCTTAAAGAAGGAGAGTATGCAAACATCCTCAAAAGTGCATCTGCAATCGGGATTGGGTTCGTAGATGGGGATATGGATATATTGTTTCGTGCTTAAATAAAGGCTTTTGTTGCGATGTCGTCGCTAAGCTCCCATGAAAATTAAATCCGGAGTACCTGAAAAAGGGCGCACTAAATAAGACGCAGTTCATCCGTTTTTTTGAAAGCGTCTGAAGGCGGGGGAATAAAAATAGAACTAGGAATTAACAGCAATTGTTACGGAGTAACCTAAGTTCTCTAGTCTACGAACGGCATACTTCACAATAGATTGTTGCTTATGTTTATCAAAGTAGTCTTCACCTAGATCTACATACATTTCTTTACGTGTTAGGAGATAAAATGCAATCCGTAACATTGCATGGGCCACATTTATTGCAGCTCGTTTTTTACCTTTTCGTGCAGCTGTGCGTCTATACATTGCTCCGAGAAAATTCTTTGATGCAGCAACGCAATGGGCCGCTTCTACCAAAGCAGATTTTAAATACTTGTTACCGTTTGTAGTTTTGGCAGATTTCTTTTTTCCTGCACTTTCACTATGTCCTGGTACCAATCCGGCCCAAGAGCATAAATGCGCTGCACTGGGAAACTGTTTGTCTATATCCGTTCCGATCTCAGCCAAGATTTGTTCTGCCATTCGAGTAGCTATACCAGGAATTGAATCTAAGCGTTCAACATCTTCATGAAAAGATGCTATACGCGTTGCAACTTCCTGATCGAGCACTTCAACTTGTTCATTTAAGAAATCAATGTGAGTTAAAATGGTTTTGATCATCAGACGCTGGTGAGGGTTTACATATCCTTGAAGAGCAAGTTCGAGTTCGTTCTTTTTTTGTTTCAAGGTGCGCCTAGCAAAATTCGCTAGTTTTTCGGGATCATCTTCGCCCTCTGCAATAGCACGCAACATATCGCGAGAGGAGACACCCATAATATCAGAAACAACGGAGCCAAGCTTAATGTTTGCTCCTTCTAGTACCTTCTGAATGCGATTGTGTTGTCTGGATCTCTCTTCAATGATGCTGCGGCGATACCGAACAAGTTCTCGAAGTTCGCGTTGATTTCGATTTGGAATGAAGCTTGCTTTGAGAAGTCCATGGCGGAGAAGCTTGGCTATCCATTCCGAATCCTTAACGTCTGTTTTACGTCCAGGTAATGCCTTCATATGTTGGGCATTAACCACTAAAAATTCAATTCCTTCAGCTTCAAGCAGGTTGACGATGGGCTTCCAAAATACGCCTGTACTTTCCATTGCAACGTGAGAACATTCATGCTGTTTAATCCAGTCGATAAGTTGTAATAGATGCAGCGTTTTCGTAGAAAACGTTTGAATCTCCTTTCCTTTAGACGTTAGAATACATGCTGTAATATTATCCTTGTGAATATCCATACCGCATGCACGCTCAATGACGACTTCCACTTAAAAAACATCCTCTCTACGGCTAATTCGGATAAGAGGCTGGTGCAACAACCAGAGTAGGATTAATCTCCCATGAGTGCTTCCCGAAAGGGAGCGACAATCTGTGATGCACCGTGATCGTTGGAGTCAGACTAACGGTTGGGCTCAAAGGCACCATAGCTCATCGACCTTCCTCTCCCAGCCTTAGTAGCAGTATTGACGGATTCTGTACTCCATTTTCATCATCTGTGGTGCGGCGCTTGCGCTGAATGTATGGCTAACGGGCAGCATTGCGTATAACACAAATTGCTTCGAAACAAATACAAGCTACTAAGCGTCTCCTTATCAAAGGATGGTGGCTTATGGCCTAAATACACATTTTGTCATAAGTGTTGTAATGCTGTTGTTTTATCATTGATGATTAATACTCTTTTGAAGCGAAGGTCGCTAGTGAGGTCCTACTGGTATCTTGTCTTAAATCCATAAATAGGAGAGAAGTGTAGTCGTTCTGATTCACGTAGCAAGTTAAACATTTCATGAACGATACAAAACAGGACGGCAGTGTTTTGGCATATTGAATCCTACTATCACCGCAAAAAATTATACGCAGTAAATAGCCATATGATGTCTAAAGAGATTGTGACACAATCAAAAAAGTAAAAAAGGGTGTGAAATATGAAAAAAATATTATTGGTTTGTATTATGATAATGTTGATGCTAGCATCGGCTTGTGAAAATGTTGAAATGACATCAAATCAAAATACTTCTAGTAAGCCTAATCTTTCCGAATATTGTAATCAAGAAATTATAAATTTGGATAGTGAAACTGAAAAATATTTCTATGGAACTTGGAAAGTTGAGAAGCTTTTAGGATTTGCAAATTCATATAATGATGCTTCTGAATATCCAACAGGGCAAAAATTTATTGGAGATGAAATTATAATCAAAAAAGACTTTTTTTCATCAAAAGGACTTAAAAACTATAATATTTATCAATATGAACTAAAAAATCCATTGAATAAGATTACAGCTGCATGCGATAACTCCGACTTTTTTTATAGATTATATAAAATAGTTATCCCAGACTTAAATATAAATGATGTAGTAAAAGTAATAAATATAAGTGACCCTTCTACAAAAGTTAACATACCTCTAACTTTTTTTGTTGTTAATAACAACAGGCTTATCATGTTATCAGAGGCAACTATTTTTGAGCTTAAAAAAATTACTGATTAGATGGATTAAGGTTATGTACTAAGTTCTGTGCTAATAGAATAGAAAATATCCCTTTAAAAAGGCGGTTGTTGTTTTGTTGAAACAATAATCTTATTTTTAAATTACGGAAAAGAAAGAATATATGGAGTATGATACCTTTTTATAAAAATATTGTCGGTTGTCAAGAACTTGATCCGATTGCCGACAAGCAGTAGACTGGCCTGTAACTTACTAAACTAACGGACAGTTTAACACAACTTACTGCCATTTCTGATATAATTTCAATGATGTGTTTATGGATGTTTAGGGGGACGTATGAATGAAACAAATGCCAAAATATGCTGAAAACATCATAGTACTTGTAAAATACAAGTCATCATTTAAATGGTTTGTTACGGATAAGGAACTATGGTTTTTAGATTTACGAAAGCTTATTGCTTCTTATCTTGAAAGAGGATTAACAATCCATAATCCTGAAGACTTCTCTGATAGATTTGATATTGCAATTGTGAATGAGGATAATGCAGGAATCTTTCTCAATAATATTCGTGAATTAGAAGTTACAAAAGATGAATTGCAGAATTTATTGGAGGAAGGAACATTCAACCATATTTCTGATTTGTTGCCTTCTCTTTACGTGGATTTTGATGCCAAGAAATTAACCTCGTATTTTCCTGAGCCTGCATCATATGAGTTTTTTATTCCGAATGGTTGGAAAGGTAAATATAACAATTTTCTTGGGGATATTCCCGAACACTATCGGTATTTGATAATAAAAGGTGCAAATTTGTTTTCACCTCGTTGAGCTAACGGAGACTATAGCTCAACAATCACAAAGAAACGGCAGCTGTGAAAGGCTGCCGTTTTCTCAACCATGTGAAGGATAATGCAATAAAATATCGAAAATAGAATGAATTTAATCAACAAAAAGAATGGATGGTTTTAGGATGAAATTCTTGTGTGAGTGTGGTCATCCAATATATGACCAGACCGATTACTTGCCGTATAAGGCACACGTAATTTCAAATCAAGATTGGTTTAATTTTCTAGATGAAATTGATGATGCCATTGAAAAAGCAGGCTCAACTCCAGAAGACAAAGAAAGAGCACTAATGAGAATTAGATCATTAGCAGTTAATTTATCTAAGTCAGTATATCAATGTAATGAATGTGGAAATGTATTTTTTTATAGGAACCCGCCTCAGTTAGAAATGTTTAGATGTTGTAGTGATAATCCTAATAAAGAATTGTTCAAGTCTGCAAAAGTTGATGGGTAGTTTATTAATATCCTCTTCAGCTAACGAAAGAACGAGAATTAAAAGAATGTAACATAATTGAAATCTTACATTCATGTGATATTAATGAATTAAGCCTATAATAAAGCTCGACCCCCTTTTAAATATAAACTTTAGACCCTCAGCCCGTTGCTGTGGGTCTCTTTTTTGCCATTCAACTAAAGGGCAGTAGAGTGTGGTGGCAGCAGAATTTTTATGTTTTACTTTATGGGCCATAATCGTGCGTTAACTCCTAAATCAATATAACTGTTTACTACTAACCGTTATATCAAATTAAATGATAAAATTACTAATATTGATTCTTTTCGCAAGTAATGAAAAAGGGTGATTAGTGAAATGAGCGAAATCGAAATCCGTAAATTCACAAAAAATGATTTACAGAAAACGGGCGGGTTATACCAGGCTGTTACGTCTAGAGACAACGTGGTTTTTTGGTGGGTTGGAGAAGAAGATAATTGGTCGAATGTATTCATAGCGGTTGAGGAAGAGCAAATTATAGCTAAGGGGCAAGTTAGTATTGTTTGCACTATACCACTAGGAAGCCCAAAAGAACATAAGCACTATATTTATTTCAATTTAAAAACGCTTCCGGAAAGAGAAGCTGACTACCACCTCTATGATCTCCTATATGAGCGTTTGTTAAATAGAGCATATGAGTTGAAAAAAACTTTACCGAATGCCTACCAAACGATGATTGGCATAGGCAACCAATCCACTGAAGAGCAAAACAACAACTATTTCATAACAAAAGGTTTCGTGTATAAGAAAAGTTTGTATACGATGCGTAGCAATTTATCCGAGACGATTGAACACCCAGTTCTTGCTGCTCCTTATCAATGCATGCAATGGGAAATGGCTTCGGAGGACAGCGTAAATGAATACTTAAAAGTCGACATGGAGATTTGGCCTGAGGCCCCAATTGGGCACAAAAGGTTAATGGATAATCAGATGAATTCTGCGTGGACTGCTTTTGTTGTTAGGGAGGATGCCACCTTAATAGGAAGTGTTATGGCTTGGAGGGATGAAGATGGAGATGGAATCATTGAAGATGTACTTGTCAGAGAGTCGTGGCGAAAACAAGGTATAGCAAAACATTTGCTGTCTCAGGCGCTTTCATATCTCAAGGAAAATGGTAGTACGTTTGTCGAACTGCAAGTAGAAACAGCAAATAAATCTGCTCTGTCCTTATATAACTCTGTTGGCTTTAAAGATGTCTCAGAAGAAGTACGTTATGAGAGAGAACTTTAAGTTGCTAAACTAACGAAGAACGCTAGCACAACGATACCAGGCGCCTACATCAAGGAAGCTTGTTCAGTTTATGGGCACAAGAACCAAAAATAGTGATTTCCATGGATTCCCTTTATATAATGAGGAGAAGGCCGTAAGCGCACTATATGATCGTAATTGGGAGGAAGGTAGTCGATGGGTGCAACAGAAACCAATAAGCTCAATCATGAAATAGTGGATCATATCCCGATCATATGGGAGGAGCCGGATGGAGAGCGAAACGGGCACCTAGTCATCTGGCTTCCGGGGCTGACCGGCGGCAAGGACGGACTACGCACGCATCTGCGGATGTTCGCTGACGCTGGCTTCATAGCTTTATCGTACGATCCTTACGAACACGGAGAGCGGATGAGGGAGAGCCGTGAGCTGTTTATCGGTAAACTAAGAAGTAACAAGCGCCGTTATTTCTGGCCGATGATAGCAATGACGGCGGAGGAATATCCGCGAGTGATCGACTGGGCGGTAGAACGATTTGGGCTGACCGGCAGCGTGATGGCCGGGGGCATCTCGATGGGCGGCGACATCGCCTTGGTAGCAGCAGGGCTGGACAATCGGATCACCGCGGTCGCTGCCTGCATCTCAACGCCGGATTGGTTACGTCCGGGTACGGATGAAGAAGAGAGCCATCCGGATACGTACGCCTGGAATTGTTATCACTGCTGCAATCCACTCTCGAATACGAGCAAATATGAACATGCTCCCGCGATTCGCTTCCTGAACGGGGCGAAAGATGGTCATGTGCCTCCCGACGGAGCGCATAGATTTAGGGCGGCGGTGTTGTACCATTATGCGGCATGCCCAGAACGTTTCGAGATTACCGAATTCGATGCCGCTCATCAATTTACCGATAGCATGTTGAACGGCGCACTAGACTGGTTCGTCCGGCACACCGCAAATTCCGGCTCCCAAAAGGTATAAATTTTCATAAATTCTGAGCTATCGGGTACGAAGGCTCCATAAATCCACTAGTAGGTTGCCAAAAATGATGATCGGCAGCCTCGTTGCGCTAACGGAGAACTATAGTTCAATAAGACATCGCGGCAGCCGGTCATGACAACCAGCTTCGTTTACTGATCGATTGGAGGGTATGAGTTTAGTGGATAGCACATCGGTTCTTATAGAGTTTCTCTTAAAGAAATACATATCCGAAAAGATATCGACATTGAAAGTAATTGAACAACTGTCAGACGAAGATATTTTATGGACACCCACCCCTGATAGTAACAGCATTGCCAATTTAGTGGCACACATTTGGGGAACAGTACATCAACGAATTGAAACTGCATTCTTTAATGTTCCAGACACAAGAGACAGAGAAAAGGAATTTGATCGTGGTCTCCAGCTGTCAAAAGCTCAAGCTTTGGAGCTGATTTCGAAATCTTTTGACCGCATCATTATGGTTCTGGAAAAAATAAGAGCGAAACCTGAACTTTTACTTGAACAACCTTATTTGAGCTTATCTCCACTGACGAATAGCGGAGTTGATAACCAAGCTACTGCCCTCCAAATACTTCTGCATCAATTTAGACATTTGCCGGGTCACACAGCACAAATTACTTACATCGCCAAAATGAGGAAGGGGCATTTAGAGTGGTAATATGCCTTAAATGATCATTTTTCGAAGATCGATCATTACGCTAACGAGAATGTTAGTGTAATACGAACAGTGCTGCAGCCGGCCCAAAAGATCGGCTGCTTTTTCGTTGTACTAAAGATTGAGTTAATTTCGCTAAAGGAGAAAGATTGCCGATTGCCTGAACGAGATGTAGAATTTCCAGAAAGGACATATGAAAGATGCAAAATTCGAATGAATTTTTTGAGGATTTGGAGATATATCGTAATCCCGCTCAAATGAAACATATTTAGTTTGTCATTTATGACATCAAGTTCTTGTCATCCGATGTCGGGTGACAAGAACATTATCTCATTAAGTGCCGCGAAAATCGCGGCTTTTTTGTTTTATGGGATAAAGTTCTTGTCAAAACCAAATGACAAGAACTTTATCCCATTCCCGATTTTGACAAGAACTTTATCTCATTCCCGACGGAAGGCCAAGGGGGTATTTTCCAAATGATTAAACTAACGGGCAGGATTGCGGGGTTAACTGTTGAATATTCAGTTGAATATTCAGTTGATGGTTTCATTCTTTTGTAAAGCAAGCTTGTTCAGCAAATATGTATGAGAACCAATCGTGGGAGTGATATTTATATTTCAAAAAATATTTGATGCTGTGAGGGCTAAATTGTTAAGTAATAAATTAGGTGCTGAAGTTAGAATTGTTAAATACAACTACCGTGGTGAACCGATTGAAGGGGGAGAATGTTCTGTTTGATCAAAGCGTTTATTATTTTCTTTGGAAGTCCAGTAAATATTTCTCGAAGTGAGATAATACGTCATCCACGTCTTAGCATGTAGAACTCATGTAGAACTATTGAGGGTTGGCAACTGTGTCAAATAGAGGTGTAATGACCACCATAATTGTATAGCGACACTAAAATGGGGTCATTGAATTCCCAGATATATCAAGGGTTTCTCAACATTAAGGGAGTAGTTTAATGTCACGATTAAATGACATTAAACTACTCCCTTTCTCCGTTTTTGACATTAAAATAGTACTTTTAACCGCGGCGGAACTTTTTTTCTAAGAAGAAAAAGGATGACATAAAAATAGCCCTATTAAATTTTTTTGATTTAATGCAAAGTACGACAAAACTAGTGTTTATTCGAGAGAGGATATTTAAGAAATTAATCGAAATTTTGAATAATCGGAATATTCATGTAAATAAGTTGTATATTTTATTGATAAGGAGAGGGAAAATGTATACTCCTGTAATGAATGAAAACCTTGGAAGTAATAGATGGCATGTATTTAGCAAAAAGATTCAAAGAGAAGTTCGCTTAAAAGGTGACTTAGAGTATGACAATTGGGTTTTGATCGAAACGGATCCCTTGGTTTTAACATTCTGCGAGAAGCCTAAAGAAATCATTTACTCTTTGAATGGAAAACCAATAAAATCTGTCTTTGATATGTGGATTAAATGGAAAGATGGCAAAGAAGAGTTTGTTGCTGTTAATTACTCATATGAAATTGATATTGATCACAAGCGCCATAGAATTAGTGCTATTGAAAAAGTCAATTCTCAAAGATTATGGTGTGAAGACCACAGTATTTTATACACAGTAAATCGAGAGAACGAGATTAGAAAAAATCAGATATTACTCGAGAATAAAAAGTTGCTTCTATCATATATGTCGCAAACAAATAAAGCAGATGAAGAAATAATGAATGCAATTACACATAAAATCAAAAGTGGATGTACGAATTTATATCAAATAGAAAATGAACTAGTCCAATTTCATAAAGCAAAAGTAAGGAGATTAACTTATAACTTTATTGTTGACGGTATTATTGAAAGCAATATTGACAGAATCCCACTAGGTCGAGCTACGGAGGTATATCCAAAATGAATAGCAAACGATTGCTTGAAAAATTAAAAGTTGATGAAAAAAATTTGGACCCAGAATTCTGGCCAAGTGTCAATAAAACATTACTTACTGAAGACGATTTTCAGTTGTTTGAAAGAAGAGAAAAAGCAGTAATTATGTATTTACGAGGAATCAAGAATACTGAAATATTAGAAGCAACACAGATTAGTCCTAAAGAATTAAGAAGATTTATTCGAAGATGTTTTGAAACTGACGAGAAAACAGGACTTATTTGGGGATTTCGTGGGTTGATACCTAAAAAGCGCATCGCAGATTACAACCGAAAGGCGTCAAGCAAAGTTGAGCAATCGTCAGATGCTAAAACTACAGGTCTTAACGGTGCATTTTCAAAATTATTAGATACCTACCCTGGTATCAAAGAAAATATAGATAAAGCTTTTCTAAAACGCAGAATTAAGATTGATGAAATCCCCATTATTCAAGGAAACTTAGTTCATCGATATTTTATTGGTTTATGCACAAAGGAAGGAATTGGCATTCACGATTACCCTTTTAATACCAAGGACAATGCAAAAAGATCGCTATATAGATATTTAGAAAAACTTCAAAAAGAGCATTTTGGTGAAGCTGCTAAAAAATATGGAAAAGAAGCATCTAGACGTGCTAAATTGTTGCCCGACGAAGAAGATTATCAACAACCTATGATTATTAGACCATATCAAAGAGTACAATTTGACGGTCACCGAATTGATGCAATTTTTACTATTTCTTATACAACACCTGAGGGCGATACTATTACCGAAATATTAGATCGTCTATGGTTATTAATTATCGTGGATGAAGCTACTCGTACGATTTTAGGAAAACACATTAGTATTAACAAAGAATACAATTCGGATGATGTACTGTTATGTGTCAAGGATGCAATCATCCCTCATAAAAAGAAAATTTTAACCATTTCAGGCCTTAAATACTTAGAAAGCGGAGGCTTTCCTTCCTCCAAAATTCCAGAAGCAGAATGGGGCTTATGGGAAGAATTAAGTTTTGACAATGGAAAGGCAAACCTTGCAAAAATGGTAAAAGACAGGATGCACCATATTGTTGAATGTAGAGTGAATCCAGGCCCTGTTGGTTTTCCCGAGAAGAGGGGAATTATTGAAAGACTTTTTAGAACCCTTGAAGATCGCGGTTATCACAAAATGGTTAGTACGACTGGGAGTAATCCATCTGACCCAATAAGAAAAGATCCTGAAAAGCAGGCGAAAAAATTCAATATTACAATCGAAGAATTAGAAGAAATCACGGAAGTTATTATCTCAGACTATAATGGAATACCTCATGGTGGAATAAATAATTTTGCTCCAATTGATTTGATGAAACAAAGAATAGCTAGAGGCATGGAACCGCGAGTTATGGACCCTGATAAAAGAAGAGAAGCATCATTTCTAACTTTTCAAACGACTCGTACTGTTCAAGGTAGTGTAAAACAAGGCAAACGACCATTGATTCACTTTTATGGTGTTGATTATCGAAGTGAAGTCCTATCAAGATCCCCTGAATTGATTGGATCAGAGCTAACCTTAGTTGTTAATGTGGAAGATCTTCGTGCAATTCGAGTTTTCTTGAAAGATGGAAGTAATTTGGGATATCTGACTGCTGCAGGACACTGGGGAATAACACCACATTCATTAAGAGATCGAAAAGCAATACTTAATCTTAAAAGTAAAAGAGAAATTTTCTTTACCCAGTATGATGACCCCATGCTTATATTTCACGAACATCTTAAAAATAAAGCAAAAACAAATAGATCTGCACGTAATAGATTGGCTCAATTAAATCGGAAATTAGATCAGTTAGCAAATGAGACAAAAGAGAATGAATCTGTAACACAAAATAGTGATCCAATTAACTTTTCAAATAAAGAACTTAATCCTCGTAGAAATTTAGAAGAAGTAAAACCGAAAAAAGTTTTACGAACCATATTTCATTAATAGTTGTAGGGGAGTGAAATTATGGAAACTCTTGTTGATGAATTCGAACGACCTTTTATACCTTTGGGAAGTCACCCAATTGAAGAAAGAAGATACACTTTAGGTACCGATGAGATCTCAAAAATGTACGACTGGCGGTATGGTTTATGGAAGGCCCAGATTAGGTAAGACATATGCTGTGAGATATCTAAAGCATGCCTTGGAGATGGAACCATTTTAATGTCAATAAGGGGAGTATTTTAATGTCGCTGGACAATAATAAATGTCGAGTGACAAGAATATAGTCCGATTAATATCCGCCAAAATGGCGGCTTTTTTATTTTATCGGAACATATTCTTGTCATTTCTCGATGTCAAGAATATGTTCCGATTGCCGATCTAGGCCAAGAATTTAGTCCGATTGCCGACAAGACCCAATTATATACTTTTGAGCATTCATGATGGGGATTACCGGACCTTTATTGGGGGCTTCAATCTGACGAAATCACTTGTTGCCGGTGGGTCGCAGCTGGCTGTGTGTTAGGTTTATTTGTTGGGATTATTATATATCGGAAGATGCTCTACGAAGAAAAATTAAAAAAACGGGTATTAATGACATTGATGAAATGGATTGGAGGCAGTTTGAGCACTATTTTGGCCATTTAATTAAAGCTCATGGCTATTCGGTTCAAGTGACAAGGCTGCTGGCGCTTATGGTACTGACCTAGTCAGCGTCAAAAATGGAGAGAAGATTGTCATCCAAGCGAAGCGACATAGCAAAAATGTCGGTCTTAAAGCAGCTCAAGAGGTACAGGTTTCGATTGGACATTACGGAACTTCCGAAGAAGGCTTGTCATTTCAAATCGAGAGTATACCGATGAAGCTTATTCGCTTGTTAAATCGAACAATATCCGCTTAATTAACCGCGAGCAGTTAATTGAGATAATTCTTAAGCTAGATACTGGTGAAACTCCTTTAGCAAGGGAAGTAAAACAAGCCATTCCAACGGTAGATAAGACTTGTTCTAAGTGCGGAAGTAAGATGGTTTTGAGAGACAGTTAAAAGGCGAATTTTATGGTTGTAACTCCTTTCAGAAGTGCAGGAATATGACCGCGGTGTAGGCGAAGCCTAAAAATAAGACTTATTGATTAACTGTACTTTGAATATGTAGTAATTTAAGCATATTAATAAAGGAAATAATTCTCAAAAAATAATATAATGATAAAGGTAGATGACACTAATTATGTAATTATTTGTTTAAGGAGGATTGAAGATGGCGAGGTGTATGTTTAGGTTTTTGTTTAATATTGCTCTGTCACTTCCAGAGGATACAGAATATAAGGTGAATTATAAAGACCATGAAAGCTTGATTAAATTAAAATCAATCAAGGGTGCTAATATTTCGTCATATAGAGGTGAAGATTACTCATGGATCACAAAAATACAGGAAAACCTAGTTACTGCGAGAATAAAACTGACAACTGAAGATATCGTGCAGAAGTATATCAAATTTTATAGTGACCAACATCATTTTAGTGCTGGCATAATTGAACCTACTAATTATTCCGTCATTGAAGTAAGCTTCACAATTCCGAGTAAACATTTTTTGGAAAAAAATTTAGATCAGTTAGAAAGAGATGCTTCTGAAATAATAAACTATACTATAAATGCTTATAGGTTAATCTTCCAAGAGAATGAAATGCCATTACCGCAAGCCAGTGATTCCCCTGCAATTGAAGTTTGGTTTTCAGAGAGTGCTGAAAAAGGGGATGGATACATTGATTACAAATTTATACCGTATCATATAAATTTTAACCATAAGAAAAAAAAGCGAGACAAGATTGGACAATTTGAAGATAACCTTAAATTATTTAAAGAATTTATCCACGAAGGTACAGCTATTTCCCTTTATCAAGAACTTATGCTAGATGCTATAGAACAAGGTGTAATAAGAAACAAATATGAAATAGCTGTAGTAAAAATAGGCACCGCTTTTGAAATTTTTATGCAGGGCTTATTAGTTTCTTCATGTGAAAAATTAAATATCGACAAATTACAAACTGGAAGAGATACTAAGCACTTTAAACTGGCTATTCAAGAAGGTAAATTAATTGAGGATTTACTAAAAAAGTATCTTAAAACATTTGTAGACACCAATTCTATTCTAAGCGTTAAAGAATATAATCATTGGCATTTAAAAGCATACACATTAAGAAATGAAATTGTTCATAATGGTCGTACTAACGTATCAGAAGATGAAGCAATTAAGGCTTTTGTATCTACAAATAATTTGGTAACTCTAATAACTGATAAAATTAATCAAGTGTTATATAAAATTACTTAATGATTTGGCGAGATCTGTTAATAAAATCACACGTCAAAAGTAAGTGCTTTTTCTAAAACGTGCCGAGCAACATGCCAGGCTGTAAGATGTAGTGAATACTACTGGCATCGATCAAATACATAGGTAAGACGACACAGCTACTTATTAATTATGACTTTAACCTTCCTACTAATAAAGACAAACTACAAAGCAATAAATAGGGCACCCTAGAGTCCTAGGGTGTCTTATTTACGCTCAAAATTCTGGATAGATCTTTGTAGTATATTTTTGGATTATATTCCTTTTACTAACCACATTCTTATTAAATTAAAAATTTATTTAATTGCTATACTTTCACCATGTTCGTGACCAAATTTAAATGAGAAAATATAATTTATAGTGCTTGTTAGAGGGCGACCGACCACTTCGTTCGCTTGGAGTTCAAGTGAGTTAGATTAGATTATTTCAAACTTAGATGTCTCATTTTCTAAAACAAAAATTAGGTGATGAGGCAGGTGGAGGCGAATAATGAAGGATTCAAAGAGTTTTGATCAATGGAAATACTGGGCTCAATGTGCAATTAGTGTATTAGATGAATATTCTACTTATTTTAATTTGTCACAACAACAATTTTCATCAAAATCAAACCATCTTTTAATTATGTCTAATCCAAAGGGTTTCTTTTTGTTTGGAGCTTTAGATGAAGTTTCAAAAATAGGAACAGCAATGTTTCGATGGATAGATTTTGTCTCAGGAGAAAAAATTAGCGATTCAAGTTCGTTTCCAACGCGGAGCATTATTCAAGCAGTATTTGAAGAACAACAACTGTGGGGACGAAAACTACTTGAAGCTTTAGTAGACCTCATCCTATTTGGCGAAACAAATAACGAGCAATATTATAAACACTACTTACTAATAAACGAATTAAAAACAATGATGAATCAAAATGATGATTGGACAGAGTTTTTCGGTAAACCATCCAACAATCTTGAATTTCAAAAAAAAATTTGGGTTAAAAGCATTGCTGATTGTGAACCATTCATTGAGTTATCAAAATGTTGGTATCTGAAAGATAAAAAGAGCATATCAAAAACACCGAAAGTGAATAAAAATGTAGAAACATTAAGACAAAAATTAATTAGAGCTATGTCGCAAACAACTGCAAGAGAAAAACTTATTTTTGGATTATCATATAGGAATTACACTCATTTAAGCGAATCAATTCATTTTGATACGAATAGAGATAAAAGTTTTCCGAATGAAAATGACATTATACAGAATATGGGGAAAATTTGGATAACAATTCTCTGTGTTATTAATAGAGTACAGAATTTAATAGGTGCTATCCCAGATGGGTTTAAAGATGAATTTAACAGTTTATTATCTCTACCTACTAATGAAGAGAACCTCATTTTACAAATAACCGGAGATTTTTACCAAATTAAAGATATTGTTCTCTTGGATAATAAAGAACTTTGTATGATTCAAGATGTAATTGTCAGTAAATACGGTTATAAATTGTTTAAGGTATCATATTTAGAGCACACAATAAGGCCTGAGCCGTATGAAGAATGGATTGCTGGTAACATGATGAGTCTAATATTAAAATATAGCGATCATAAAAAAGCTCAAGCAAATGATCCATCTATTTATGAGTATCTAAAAAGTGTAGCAGAAGAGGAATATTTACAACACTATTCAGCTTTTATTGTGAGAATATGGAACAATGGAATGAAGGAATATTTTCTGACTGGTAAAGAGAAAGAATTATTAAAAGCATTTAAATTATGAAGTGGAATTAATAAAAAATGCTCTCCTAAGTAAGGCAGACGGTTTTATTGAACCTGCGCTTGGAGAGCGTTTTTTCCTATTCTTAATCCTTCACTTGAATAGAGCAGCGAGTTCTCTAGGTGTATTAATGCCATGAAGCCGTCCATCATCAATAAGCACTTTATTCGTAATGCCTCCAGTAACCACACCAGCGACAAATACATTAGAAATATTGGTTTCAAACGTATCTAAATTAAACTTAGGCACCTGATTTTCAGAATCGAATTCAACCCCTAGTTGTAGCAGCAGAGCAACTTCAAGGCGATACCTAATTATTAAATTTAATACTTGGCATGTATTAATGCAGTAAAATTTGCTGATCCACTGGCTATTTTGATAATTATTGCGTTTTGATCTTCTTGTCACTCCAAAAATCCAGTAGGTGTACATTGATGCTACTACCCAGTCCCAGTGTGCTAGTACCGCATATCTTAGGTAAAAGGAGGTGTAGCAAATTGATTGTTTCTTTAAACATAAATAAAATTATTTGCATAAAAGAAAGAACTACGTGTCGGCAATATGAAAAGCTCAGTTCTTGTTCATCAAACAATAAGGAATTGAAGAAATATAAAACATGTAGGAGCAATAAAAGAAGACCCTATTTTCAAAAAAGAAACGAATGTAGCAGTAATAAGGATAGTAACTCTAAGAATAACCATCAAAAGAAACAAAAGGAATGTTGTAAAGGAACATTAAGAGGAAAGCGAGGCCCACGTGGGTATAAAGGTGAAAAAGGTGAAAGGGGAGTTGTCGGTGCCACTGGATTGGCAGGAAGTGTAGGAGCAACAGGCGCTCCCGGGTCAAGGGGAGCAACAGGCAATCCCGGGTTCAGGGGTGCAACAGGCGCTCCGGGAGCAACAGGAGCAGTTGGAGCAGTTGGAGCAACTGGGGCAACAGGGGCAACAGGGGCAACAGGGGCAACAGGGACATCGGGGGCAACGGGAGCAGCAGGAGCAACCGGGGCAACAGGGGTATTGGGAGCAACAGGAGCTGTTGGAGCAACAGGTGCAGCCGGAGCAACTGGGACACCGGGGGCAACGGGAGCAACAGGGGCACCTGGGGCAACAGGTGCAGTTGGAGCAACAGGGGAAGCTGGAGCAACAGGGGCACCGGGAGCAACGGGAACAGCCGGCGCAACAGGTGCAGCCGGAGCAACAGGCGCAGCCGGAGCAACAGGCGCAGCCGGAGCAACAGGCGCACCGGGGGCAGCAGGAGCAGTTGGAGCAACAGGTGCACCAGGAGCAACAGGTGCAGCCGGAGTAACAGGTGCACCGGGGGCAACAGGTGCAATTGGAGCAACAGGTGCAGCAGGAGCAACGGGAGCAGCAGGAGCAACAGGCGCACCTGGGGCAACAGGTGCAGTTGGAGCAACAGGTGCAGCCGGAGCAACGGGAGCAGCAGGAGCAACAGGCGCGCCGGGAGCAACAGGTGCACCGGGAGCAACAGGCGCACCGGGAGCAACAGGTGCAGTTGGAGCAACAGGCGCACCGGGAGCAACAGGTGCAGTTGGAGCAACAGGCGCACCGGGGGCAACGGGAGCTGCCGGAGCAACAGGGACACCGGGGGCAACGGGAGCAGCAGGAGCAGCCGGAGCAACAGGCGCACCGGGGGCAACGGGAGCAGCCGGAACAACAGGTGTAACGGGAGCAGCAGGAGCAGTTGGAGCAACAGGTGCACCGGGGGCAGCAGGAGCAGTTGGAGCAACAGGTGCACCAGGAGCAACAGGTGCAGCCGGAGCAACAGGGACACCGGGGGCAACGGGAGCAGCCGGAGCAACAGGTGCACCGGGGGCAACAGGTGCAATTGGAGCCACAGGTGCAGCCGGAGCAACGGGAGCAACGGGAGCAGCCGGAGCAACAGGCGCACCGGGGGCAACGGGAGCAGCCGGAACAACAGGTGTAACGGGAGCAGCAGGAGCAGTTGGAGCAACAGGTGCACCGGGGGCAGCAGGAGCAGTTGGAGCAACAGGTGCACCAGGAGCAACAGGTGCAGCCGGAGCAACAGGGACACCGGGGGCAACGGGAGCAGCCGGAGCAACAGGTGCACCGGGGGCAACAGGTGCAGTTGGAGCAACAGGTGCAGCAGGAGCAACAGGCGCACCGGGAGCAACAGGCGCACCGGGGGCAACAGGAGCAGCGGGTAATGATTCGCAATTTATTGAAACTTTAAAAATGGGTGACATCAATGTATTAATCGCATTCAATGCTGGTAGTGGAAATAATCAAGCTACTGGGGCTCTTGCTTATGACGGGCAAAACTCAACTATCAGTAGACTTGCTTCATTTGTAACACAACTTGGAACTAATACAGGAAGTTTTCAGATGGCCGTATTAGAACCAGTCAGTGGAACAACTGCTACGGTTATTGCTGTGACAACTGTAGCAACGAGCTTAACACCAGGACTATTCATATTGCCTTTAACTGCACCAGTTACACTAACTGGTGATTTGATATATTATTTAGCTGTATACAATCAAATTAATGGATCTTCAATAGGTGGTCGAAGTACTGGGACGGGGACTGTAGATGACGCCACATCAATAAATTTTAGAGTTCAAAACATTACTGGTTTTACGATCGGTGATCTCATAAATACTAGTGATGTAAGTTTAATGTTGTCTCCATGGATTGCTGGATTAGCCTAATTAATTATAAACAAATGTAACGGCGATGGCGGGGTGGCCAGTAATCGTTATCTAAATGGTATCGTAGGAATGTAAGAAATTAATATCATTTATGTAGGCAGATTTGTGTCTCATTAGGCAATTGATGTCCAATTACACAAAAGTGCCTACATAAACCTATGAATAAAAGCTTGATATTTCAAGCTTTTATTTTTTAAGGTTCATCGATTATTATGGATCAATTCAGTCCATTGTGACTAGCAGCGGCAGCAATGATAGTGGAATGTTCGAAACAAATTTGCATGATGAACGGTTTTTACCTTTTGAAGGCGCTGGTGTAATAAGCACATGGAAGCTTGAGCTGCCTTCCGAATTCCGCCAATTCGACTATAATACAATATCGGATGTAGTTATTCATATGCACTATACGGCCAGACAAGGCGGGGATCAGCTAAAGGAGAAGACTACCGAGTATCTGTTAATTCAGGTGAGCGAGACCGATCAGTGGGGTTTGACACTTCAGCTTACTTTGAAACAATTTCAAAATGAATGGAGCCTGTTTGCAAGCGGTGCTCCGAAACTTGAAATAGTGGTTAAAAAGAACTATTTCCCATACTTCACCAATATGAAGAATAAGAATATAAGGATTGATGAAGTCAAGTTCATTCAATCTGAATCAATGAAATCGTCCAATCTAAAGCAACCGACTTATTGGTTATGACTGAAAATTTAGAAAAAAATGGGCAATTTAAAATTTCAACTGAAGCAATTGAAAATGTTTTGATCCGCGAATCGACAACTGATGTGTATGTGATTATCAAATACTCACTTCAGTATATAATTAAAATGTGATAAACAAATAGAAATTTAGGTTATCTCAGTTCAACATCCATGCATATACTTAATATAGGTATATAGGCCATTTATCGCAACTTCTTGATTTCTTGAAGTTGCTCTTTTTTGTTTAGATAATGACAGTTTTAATACTCCAACCTTCGAACAATCTAAGAAAAACGGGCTTCTTTTAGAAGAACGTGAAAATCGCACGAAGCGATCAGATTTCGATATCGCAACTAAGATAAATGATGGGATCCAGTAATGGATAACGCTTCGCATGGGTAGAGTGAAATTAGGCGATACTTTTAAATAAGTATCGCCTAAATTTAATACATGAGGAGGACATTCCTTGCTTGCGTCTAATATCATGCTGTCAACAATGCTTTCACTATCTATTTTGGTGCCAGATCTTGAAAGCCCTTCAATTTCTAAAAAATCCTCAGAACTGCTCGAAAAGATCCGAATGCAAAGTGATTATTCACTTTCTCTAAAGTGGAATCCGCAAACTCAAACTCCTGCATTACTTTCAGGTAACCTAACGATACCCTCCCAACACTCCCCAGGGTGGATCGCATACGAATATTTAGATAAAATCAAGATGTTGTACGGTTTGAAACGCGTAGAAGAAGATTTGAGTATTGTTTCTGTCGAATTAGCTAACACATCAACCAGCGTGTACATGCAGCGAATGCTATTCAACAGGCCTGTTTGTGGGGAACAGTTACTTGTGGAGTTAGATCGCTCAGGTGTCATCAAGCGGATCGAGGGTACGCTACATCCAGATTTGGAACAGAAACGACTAAGAAGACCCATGTATGCTGCGATAACGATTGAAGAGGCTAAACAGGTGGCGCTGTCGTTTGATCAAACTCTTAAGGAAAGTGATTTAATCAGTTCAGACACATGTTACCTGCCTACTAGGGAAGGTATTCCTCTTGTACACAGAATTACATTTGAGAAAGAAAAAAGCCCAGTATCCTATAATGTTCATTCGATGTCTGGGCGAATTATTGAGTAGCAGTTTTTTCTGACTGAGATGAAGTATTTTATCCCTTTTTCCATTCAACTTTGGTTACTAATTGATATTTGCAAAGTTGAAGGATAAAGTCTTCATAGAAGTCGTTTCTGACAACAACTCGGTATTCGTGATTAGTATAGGGGTAGACCAAGACATCCGTTATGACGTCATTGGCTTCAAAGTTCTTTTGCACGAGCTTCATCGAATTAAAGTGATGGTCTGAGAGAATACGTATCGTAAACTCAAGCTCATTAGAGACTTGAGTCTCGCTAATTTCTACAATATCCTTATTCCAGTCATAGGTTAATTTCACATGTATACCTCCTACGCTATATTAAGTATCGAACATAAATGTAAATGCTGGCCAATACGACGGAAAACAGCATGAGGGGGAAGCCAAATTTCATAAAAGTAACAAATTTAATCGGGTGGCCTTCCTTCGCTGATAGCCCTGCTACGATTAAATTTGCGCTTGCTCCGATTAAAGTTCCATTTCCACCTAAGCATGCACCCAGCGCTAGACTCCACCATAATGGCTCCAGGTTGTCTACACCCATATTACCCATTTCTTGAATCATTGGAATCATAGTCGCAACAAATGGGATATTGTCTAAAAAGGCGGAAGCGATTGCGCTAAGCCATAGAATTAACATAGATGTCGCGATTAAATTACCTCCCGTCAACTCAATAGCTTGCGCGGCTAGTTTTGAGATGACTCCGGTTTCTACAAGACCTGAGACAAGTACAAAGAGTCCAACGAAGAAGAAAATTGTCGTCCATTCCACTTTGGTAAAAGCATTTTCCATGGCGTGTTCACCAGTTAGAAGAAGCAGGATAAAGGCCCCTGTCAATGCGACGGTTGCTGATTCCAGATGAAGCATTTGATGCAGGAAGAAACCAACAATTGTAAGACCCAACACGGAAACACTCTTGATGAGTAAAGTACGGTTCGTAATTACCTCTTTTTCATCCATTTGCATGATGCTCATCTTTAATTCTGGTGTGCTCTGAATTTGTTTCCGAAACATGATGACGAATATAGGAAGCATACATGCCATGATAATGAATGCTATGGGAGTAAGGTTATAGATGAATGCCATGAATGTTAATTCTTTAACCGCGCTTCCGATCATGATATTCGGAGGATCCCCGATTAATGTAGCTGTACCCCCGATATTAGAAGCCAAAATTTGAGTGATAAGAAACGGTACAGGATTTACGCGTAACTGTCGAGTGATACTAAAGGTAACGGGCACCATTAAGAGTACAGTCGTAACGTTGTCTAGAAAAGCCGATCCAACCGCAGTAATAATCACGAGTGATATCAAAATACGAACCGGGTCGCCCTTCGCTTTTTTAGCAGAAAGTAAAGCGATATATTTGAAGAGCCCAGTTTCTGCAGTAATACTAACAATGATCATCATGCCAATCAATAAACCTAGCGTATTAAAATCAATATGGTGTAAAGCTGATTCTTGATTTACAATCCCTAAGACGACCATGAGAACGCCGCCTAACATAGCGATGATCGTACGATGAATTTTCTCGGCAATAATCATGCCGTATGTCACTAGAAAGATGCCAATTGCTAAAATAGCTTGCTGTTCCATAATTCCTCCTAAATGCTATTTGCGTTTTGATACTAAATAACCAATAGCTACTGTACTTGATATAGTTACTATTCCTGCGGCAATAAACAAATTGTTTTGTCTTTGTTTATTCTCATCGAATGCTGCATAAATTATGAATCCAAATAACACACCCATCCATATGAGAAAAAGAGATGCGGTGACGAGAAATTTAATGAGTTCATTCATATTTTCTCCTTTCTCTGCACAAAAAAGAGCCCATCAAGGGCTCGGCATGGCTAAAAAAGACCAAAAGGAGCCCTTGGTGACAGGCTCCTCCAAAACACAGCAAATATTTAATTACTTTATGATATGAATGGCTTACATCTAATATTCGTTTGCGATATAAATTTACAATGAAGTAAGTTTTATGTCAAGTCATTTCGTGGCTATATATGGACGATTAATATTAATATTCTATTTCTACTCTTAGTACTCGAATACTTAAAGATACCCAGGGCTTTGGACATATCCAACTAAGTCGGAAGTAGGGAAACGTCATCCTTGCGCCAATCGACAGGATTCGCATGCCTGCCACTTTATAATGTTAGTCAATTACCTTCAGTGTAGCTGTCACTGGAGTTGATTACTTGATAGAGATGATTAACGATTGGAAGGAAGGGGTTGCGCATGAAAATCACGATTCGAAAGACGGTCGCTTTTACTTCGGCGATGTTGCTTATGTTAGGCCTGCACGCGGCTGGTCCCATGCGCAGTGCATCGGCGACCGCTCACATCATGTACATGAATGTTGTCGGGCTTAATGGGGTAAACACTCAGGCTTACCTGATTGCGGGCAACAAATACAAAATCAGATTCAGGACAGACAAAGCGGATTCGACCATTGACTTTGTTGGTGTGAAATACTCACCGGACGGCTCTGCGTGGGCTGACGTGATCGGCGATTTCAGAGAATTCACGATTCCGGTGGACCCGCGATACGTTTCGGTTCAAGTGAAAATGACTGATTATTTCTATCCAGTTATCGGCAGCAACAGCTACGATGAAGAAGTGATTGGACCCTATCCGGTTCTGCAGCCAGGCAGCATTACAGATGTAGAGATCGTGTCTAATGACGATGGTTCAATCACCTTGAATTGGACGGACAATTCGAATATGGAAACATATTATTCGATTAAGCGCGACGGACCGGATGGAACGAAAAATTTTACAGTTAAAAATACGACCGACTATATAGGAACATTATCGTACGTGGACAAAGAGACGAGTAAGAAGAACGGGGATATCTATGCATACACAATAGCGCCAATTATCGATAAATATACGCTCGATCCCGGAAATGAACCCGGGAAGGTCGTACGACTGGCTCAGGTAAAGACCAAGTCGACCGCCGCATCGAATATTGATACGAGCATCCTCATCAAACCATTGACGAATTTACCTAATCTTGATATCTCGAAGTTAGTGGTCAACTTGAACAAAGTGCTTACGAACAAATTGACGCTTAACAAGTCGTCGCTTCATTTACAGCCGGGGCAAGTGGAGACGCTTATTGCGACCGTTGCTCCAGCAACTGCGAATAATAAGAACGTGTCGTGGAACAGCGATAACGCATCCGTTGCGACCGTTGACGCAACAGGCAAGGTAGTCGGGGTTGGAGCCGGAACGGTGAAAATTACAGCGTCCGCAGAGGATGGTGGTTCGCAAGTTTCGGCTTACGTAACGGTAATTCAACCGATCATGCCGAGCACTGGTACGGAGCCAGATTTCACAGATACGAATGGACATTGGGCGGAGATGATCATTAATAATGCCGCTAGCTACGGCATCGTTAACGGCTACCCGGACGGGTCATTTAAGCCGGACGGAAGTGTCACACGCGCCGAATTCGCTACGATGTTGATGAAGGCGGTCGGCTTTCTAACGCCGGGAGGGCTTGCCGATCCTACAGCGCCTCTCTCATTTGAAGATGCGGATCAAATTGGCTCTTGGGCTGTTACAGCGATCCAACAAGCGGTGCAACTGGGCATCATTAGCGGCTATCCAGATGGAACGTTCCGTCCTGGCGCGGGAATCACACACTCCGAGATGCTTGCGATGGCCGTTCGAGCTACGAAGCATCAAATCAATGTAGGGGGCGCGACTGGCTACAACGATGACGGTTTAATTCCTTCATGGGCAAAAGACTTCGTTGCGACGGGCAAGCAATTCGGTTTAATCGCGAACGACATGACACCAGGCAACATATTCGGTCCATACAAAGCTTCTACGAGAGCCGAATCGGCTTCGGTAATTTTGAATATGCTGAACCCATGAATGGAAGAGGTTGTTTCCTTAAGTATCATTGGACATAAGAAAATCTACCGCGGTTCTTCCATAAGAGAGTTGTCGGGAGTTAAAAAAAACGGCTGCCACGTTCAATATTAGGCAGCCGTTTTTATTTGGTTAAAGTCTAACATCGTCACTTACTCTAGTAATCCTTCAGAAGTGACCCTTAGATGAATTGTAGCTCCGATGTCGCCCTCGTGATACATTTCTTTCCATTGCTCACGATCCCACTGATTAGGGTTTTGCTTTCTTATTTTCATACCAAATCCCAATGCATCGCAATGTGCTTGTTGTAGTTCCTCGATAGTTTCTAAAGCATATTTTGTAAGCTTTGCAGAGAGACTCTGATTGAAAAGCTCGGCATTTTCTTTAACAATAATTTTGGTGTTTGGTTTTTCAACGATTTCAGCGATAATATCTAGGATAACATTTCCATACCATGTCGTTTCAGAAGTTTTATTTGCCTCCAGTTGACGGATAATTCGTCTTATCATAAATGTAACATAATTTTTAGGATCATTTTTGTCACCCTCAAAGACTTGTACTGTCATGCTGAAATCTTTCCCCTTATTTCCGCTTAATAATTGAAGTACTTGGGAATGAATCGTATCCAACTTTCCGCTCATTTTCAGATCGTTAAACAATGCCGCACCCGAAAGTGAAATGACACTTGTGCCTTCTTTCTTCTCAGTGGTTAGTACGGGTAATACCCCATCGGTAGCTGATCCGAATTCATTTGTGAAGAATTGTTGAATGTTCGTCTTGGGAATGTTGGCTTTGCTTTCACCTGTTCGAATTAATTTGTAAATGTGATTTCCTATAAAGGGTTCGTCCGCTATCTGGGTATTGAGCACACTCCTCGCTGACACATCTGTAATGGCCAATTTGGTTGTAAAAGAATTGTGGGAATCTCGAAAAATGACATCAAGAGGGGAGTATACATCGTAACGAGCTACATTCTCATTGATTAGAATGACTTTATTACCTGAAGTATCAACATCACCAGATACACGTTTATTTATTTTTAATTTCGCTTCTCTTAAGGTATATCCATTCTCGGTAAGAACAGGAAGGCTTTTCATTGATGTTACTTTTTCTGTTTTCTGTAAAGCCACGGATAATTCATATTTATGCTCTATGGAATAGTCAATGCTAATGCCTTGAACTAGCTTGACATCCTTCAGAAATCGTTGATCCCAGCAGCCGGAAAGTAAAAAGCAGGCGAATAGCGAGAGCCATTTTTTATTTATCAGCACGTATTCGTCCCTCCGCAAGATGGGTTAATTTGGCTTTTACAGTAGCGATTAAGGGAATAAGAAATGCAAAACCGATCCCCATTGGCAATATTAATCTTGTAAGAGAAGCTTCGGATATATCGTTATCTCCTATTAGGTAGGCTAGAACAGCTGTAATAAGCGCAAAGCAATATGTTATCGTACGCAAGCCAACACGCGGAAATAATATTTGAAAATAACTAGATGCTAAGGATAGGTAAGCGCTCATCGTGATAAGTACATTGGAGATCCAAAAACTAAGAATAAACAAATCAGTTCTTTCAATAAAAATAAATGCTTTTGATTTAATTAAATACAGTAACGGATACGAGATAAATCGAAACTGACCGTCGCTGAAAAAGGAATTGCAGCTTATCACAATTAGCATATAAATCAAAGTTACGCACCAATTTGCCATGGATGCGGCCAATAATATTTTTTTGGGTCTATCTGTTGAATGACCGATCCACAACCACAAAATTTCAAATCCTAGCATACTCTGAACGGCGATCCCAACTCCCTTAGTAACGGGCATGAATCCATACGAATTACTTCCCACGAATAATCTGCTTGGCTTCAACTCTGGTATTACAGTTATCACAATAAAAAATAATAGAAATAAGCCAAGATAGCCGATTGGGGCAAATCGGCTAATTGCTTGTATGCCTCCTAGCGATAAGTAAACAGCAAGCATTGTCAAGAGAACGCCTGTAAACAGCAACGGCGTAGAACGAAATATCCATGCCCTCGTTATGTCGGCCCAGTAGTACAAGACTACAGAAATTATGAAAAGAGAATACAAAATGTATCCGGACATAATTAAGCTTCCAATCCAGCGTCCAAAAATAGATCTCAATCTGTCAATGGATGTTTGTTTTGATTCTGAATACGAAGCATACCAGATGCAACAAATAGCCAGCTGCGTTATAGCGCCTGTTATTAAGCAAGATACCCAGCCCCCTTGCTTTGTCACCATAAAAAGTCCAAGAGGAAGTGAAAAAATACTTACACCGAGCTGTGATAACGCGACCAATGAAAATATACTACGGCTTTTGAGTCCTTGGCTACTGGTCATAGCTTATCTCCTAATTTGTTAGCGATTTTGGCGTGTACCCGTATTATACTGTTTAAAATCTTGTCAACTTGAAGCAGCTCATCCAAACTAAAGAATGGCCGATTGAAAGATGTTGACCGACATAAATGAATAATCATAAACAAAAACAAAAGCATCATACCATAGAAGCCAAGTATAGACGCGGCGATTGAAAATGCGATTCTTAGGAGACGGACCGCGATATTCATTTCATTATAAGGAATTATATATGAACTCAGTGTGGTAATGCCGATCGTAATAATCATAATATTTGAAATGAACCCCGCTTTAACCACAGCGTCACCAATAACTAAACCGCCAACAATACCTATAATTTGGCCGATTCCAGTAGGCATTCTTAATCCGGCTTCCACAATAATTTCAATCGTTATTGACATGATCATGACTTCTATGAACGGTGGGTAAGGGATACCTTCAACCGCAGTTTTAACCTTAAGAATTAAATCGCTTGGAATAATTTCAAAATGATAGGATACAACGGAAATATAAAATCCTGGTGCAATCAAAGCTATAATAAAAGCAAAATATCTGAGCAGTCTGTAGATAGATGCGGGCATCCACCGAATTGTGTAGTCATCCGTCGTATGAAACATTTCAATAAAGGTTGCTGGGATAATCAATGCCGTTGAAGACTGTTCAAACATGATGGCTAGCCCATTATTATGAAGTTGACTAATTACGCGATCAGGTTTCTCGGTCTTTAATATTTGTGGGAACAGGTTCCATATTTTATCCTCTATCCATTCCTCCAGTAGCCCAACAGTGATCGGGGCATTATCTGGAATTAGCTGGAGTCTTTTCTCCAGTTCTAATAATGTTGATTCTGTTTGGTTACCAGCTTTATAGATGACGGCTACTTTGGTGTTAGCGGCACCAACATGATAATACTTAACAGTGATTTCTGGGAGAGGAAGCGATTTGCGAATCAGATATATGTTTGTGTCCAAGTCTTCAATAAATCCAAGATGATTCCCTTGCAGCAATTTTTCGGATGAGGGCTCTTCGATGGAACGAGAATGAGACACTTTACCATTGAAGAGATAAGTTATGGGATTACTTTCTAAAAAAAACGCAAAATTACCTGACAGCAGCCCCTTAATCGTATCCGACACATTTTCTGTGTAATTTTGACTCATTGTATCCAATCGGTCACTCATTTCGAATGGCTCAGATTCCTGAAGGAACTGCAGTAATTTATCTAAGTTAGTAGGATTGCATAAAGTCTCTAAATATGCGATGCATAGCTTAATCCCATGGAATTCGACATATCGAAATTGAAGATCCGAGCTATGATGAAGCGAGGATGTGAGCAACGCTGTTACATTGGAAAAGAAATTTGATGTATTCATGACATATAGACCTCACGGATTGTATCTTCAGGATGCAGTAATCGTATCCAAGATATCGTATCCAAGTTATAGAAAACTTATTCTATAAATACAAATAAATGCCGCTACAAACATCCTAAAAGGAGGTTTATAGCGACATATTAATATTCTATGTCTAAATAGAGTTAGGACTTACAAGGATTTTTGCTTGACTCTTGTCGTTAGCGAGGGCATTGAAGCCTTCTTCTATAATGTCATCCAAAACAATTTTTTTTGTAATAATAGGTTTTAGATCCAGCTGACCAGATGCCAGCATAGAAATAACTTCCTTATAAACGTGGCGATAACCTATTGTCCCAAGAATACTTGCTTCTTTCAGGTTTAATTCAAGAACATCAATTTTAATCGGTTGGGGGATAATGGATACAACAACAACTTGTCCACCTTTTGAGATAGAAGAGATCGCACTGTTTACAGTCGCTTCTGCACCAGCACAATCAAAAGCGACATTCACACCACTGCCTGTTTCAAAAAGAATCTTTTCTGGAGCATTCTCTTCCATGGCGTTAATTACAGTTGCACCAAGCTTGTGAGCCATATCAAGTCGTTCTTTAGATACATCCACCGCATAAATGCGAGATGCACCGGCTGCTTTCGCACATAGGATGGCAGTCAAGCCGATTGGGCCTACACCAAATATAGCTACCGTGTCTCCAATCTTCATATTGCTAATCTTTAAGGCGTGGAAAGAAACGGCTGTTGGCTCAATAACTGCCGCTTCTTCAAGAGAAAGATTGTCTGGCAACTTGTGAACCATATGAGGTTCCACCATCGCGAATTCTGCAAATCCACCGTTCGACTGTAAACCAACGAATCCGTTATGGTTACACAAATTATAATTTCCTTTTACGCAATTGTCACACTTGCCGCACTTAATTGCCGGTTCAATAGTTACACGATCTCCATTTGAGAAACCAGTAACTCCATTACCGATTTCTTGAATGATTCCGGAGAACTCGTGTCCAAGAGTCAATGGAGCCATTTGACCCGTTACAGGATGAGGCTCGCCAACTTGAACAATACCCGGCGCTCCATGATAGGCGTGTAAATCGCTCCCACAAATGCCTGTCCAAGCAACCTTTATTTTTATTTTCCCTGATTCAATTTTAGGCTCTTCTTTATTTTCAATTCGAATGTCGTGTTTACCATACCATACCGCGGCTTTCAATAAATCCATCTCCTTATTATCATCATGCATTTCGTCAAAATAATAACATGAATCTAATTCTTAGGATAATTAATTATAAATCATTTACTTAAGTACAACTAAAGGTGGATTTAAAATGAATCTTGAGCAACTAAATCACATTGTAGCAACAGCAAAGCTCAAGTCGTTAGCAAATGCAGCGAAATCGCTGCATATAACGCAATCAGGCTTAAGTCAATCCATTACCGCGTTCGAAAAAGAAATCGGTTATCCGATATTCAATCGTACCCGCTATGGAGCTGAAGTAATATCTGAAGGGAGTAGGATCATTCAGTTGGCAAGCCAGGCGCTTGGATTAATTGAAGAGATAAAAAAAGAAGCGAAACAACATATTCAAATACAAAGTCATAAGATTAAATTGGCTGGAATACCAGGAGTAATGGGTTCTTTCATAAAATTAGCATCCAACTTAAAGAAACATTACCCCAATGTTTCTATAGACATCTCCGAGAGAGGGACTTTGGAAAGTATAAAAGAAATAGAACAGGGTAATTTGGATGCCGCTTTCATCACCATAAACAAAAGTTTACTTGTATCCCTTGCAGCGTATACTTTTGAGCCTGTCTCAACCGGGAAGATCATTATTGGAGTAGGAAATAATTCACCCTTTGCGGGTAGGTCTACCATTACACCTGAGGAGTTGAAAAAACAAACCTTCGTCCTTTATAACGATGATTTCATTCAGTGGTTTATTGAGGATTTCGAAAATCAGTTTGGCAAGGTAAATGTTCTGTTTGAATCCAATAATGTTGAAGCAGTAGGGGCAGCCGTACTTGAACTCAATACCATAACAATAGGACATGAATACACTTTTTACGAACATCCTCTTGCACGTGAAGGAAAGATAGTACCAGTGGAGCTGTCTGAATTTCAGCAGAGTCCGGTAACCTTCGGTTGGTTGCTCGGAACACAAAAGAAGTCTGATTTACTGGATGAGTGTATAACATACTTTAATCAAATTCGAAAATCTTAACGCGTGAAATGCAGGTAGCAATCGCCAATTAATAAAACATAAAAATAACCATAGTAGACACTTTATTACAAATGTCTACTATGGGTCACAGTTCATGCTGTTTCACACGGGATTCTTTTATATATTGAGTTGGGGTTTTTGAGGTGTATTTTTTAAATACACGCGTGAAGTAATTTAAATCGTTAAAACCAACCATGAAAGCAACTTCGGTTATCGATAATTGATCTTTTTGCAAATAGGTCTTGGAAGCTTCAACGCGCTGTCTATTAATAAAATCTGTAATATTTAACCCTACTTCCTGCCTGAACTTGCGCGAAAGATAGGACGAATTGGCATGAACATTTTTAGCAATTTCTTGAAGTGTTAACTCCATTAGAAGGTTTCTATTAATGTAATTCACTGCATTTTTGACTGTGTCATTAAGGTATTTAGTTGAATACTCATTTACAATTTCACAGTATTCTACCAACATATGGCTGCATAAAGCTTTCAAATCAGGCAAATATTCGGTTCGTTCAATTAAGACATTGAATTTTTCTGAAATATAATAAACGTATTCAGGGGGAAGTCCCCCTTTTTCCGCTGCCATTCTACAAAGTGTGTCTACGGAAATGAGTTCATTTTTCGCTGAACGTATTGGTCTAGATGGAACATTGTCGGGAAGAAGAAGATGTCCGCCAAATTCGGCATACAGATTGTTCAGTTGCATTATATCTCCATGGGAAATCGCATTCATCACTTTCTTCTCAAACGCAAACCTCTTCTCAATTACGCATATCTTTTCTACAGCGATACTTTTTGCCTGTTCATGATTCAAAATTGGCTGCATAACAACAGACGATTCTAAGCGAGTGAACACATGTGGTTGAATGGTTAGATTAGTTAAGAGATCAGCAATCCAATTAGAATCATTGGCATTTATAACCGTAAGCGATTGATAAAATTCCTGCAGCTGTTTGCGTTCATTTATTGGCAAATTGTTATTAATGATTATTGTACTTATCCACTCTGAATTTGGAATGCTTGACAAAAATGGACCGATTTGAACGAAGCCTTGACGCAGATCATTACGGCGAATTTCAGCAGTAATAAATTCTAATCCGAAACTGTCTTTGGCATACAAACAGCTACCAGTTTGAATTTTTTCAAATATTTCAGATAAATTCTTATAATCACTTAGTTCAGAACATAATAAAGTTGGGATTTGTTGTACGACGAATTCAATTGCTTCATAGTTTGTATGATCAAAAAACCTGATGTTCATTTTAGTAAAATGATTTAAAAGTTGTATTGTTTTTTGGAAATTTAAATGGTCAAATATGATGTCTTGCATGATTTGTTAACCTTCTTACTTTTTTAGTAAATGTCTAGTTGAATAAGTAAAATGAGTGCTATTATCTTGCTATTTGTACTATTGATATTTGCTTAAATTTTATATCATGTTAAGGGAATTAAATCAATAGATTGTATTTTGATTAGTAGATTAATATCAAAAATCATCCTTGAGAGGGAACTAACATGGTAACAGGGAATTTTGGTGTTCAAATGGTGATGCTAAAGGGTGAAATTGAAGAGCAGGGTATCTATAACACATTAAAAAAAGTGCGAAAATTAGGATATAAATTTATTGAAGTTGCCAATTTTCCAAATATTGATAATTTAATGGAACTTAGAAGAGTCTGTGTTTATTTGGGGATTGAAGTAGCGTCCTTAGGTACTGTTGTCGAACCACTCATTTTAAATGAATCCAGAACTTTGTTGATTAATATTGAAAAGATCGTTGTAGATTGTCAAAAGTTAAATTGTAATTTGCTTCAAATCCCGATTTTGTCACCACATGCTTTCATCGACGATGAAGCTGTTCAAAACTTTTTTTATCATGTAGATGATTTAGCTCAAAAACTATTGCCTATGGGTATCACACTTTATGCTCAACATGTTCACCGACAGTCTAGCATGCTCGAAGAATTGAGTTGGTTAAACCGAATATATAATAATACGAAATATCTTCATTTTGGATTGGATATCCCAGGCTATCGACAAGGTTGTGAAAACCTTACAACATATTCCAAAGCGTACGAGGGACGCGTTGCAGTTACTCGGATTAAAGGGCTAGATTATGATTACTCAAAAGGAATAGATGTTGGAGCCACTAATGAGAATTATCATTTAAATAGCATTTTGGATGCTTGCACAGCAAGTGGTCCTAAATTTTTTTTCATAGGGCAGGAGGAACCTTATAGAAATGATGCGTTCACTTGTCTTGCTCTTACGGCGGCTAAATTAAAGCAGCTTGGCTTTTTAAACTGGTTCAATTGAGTGAAGTTGAGTCAGTAAGAATTTTATACGACATAAGCGAGTTCTAAACTTGGAAAATTGAAATTATTACGAATCAAAATCTAATATTTCTGTATAAGAGAACCTATAAAATTAAAACGAACATAGATCTACAAAAGTCAAATTGCTACGCGTTTTGATTAGGAATAAATTATACGTCGAAAAGCACAAATAAGTTGAGCACTCAGAGTTGGAAAGAGATATTCTCGAGAGGTGAGTTGAAGCAATTGTTGATCTCGGAATTACTTCGAGGGGGAATTAGAGTAGAGGGTGGAGATGGGGCACTCAATCGAATCTTACTGTCTAAGGCTCACTGATTGTGTGAATAAGTGGCAAGCAGAGAGCCTTAGATGGTTACATTTACTGGATGAGTATTAGTCAAATTATTTAAGCATCAAATCTATCAGGTTGGAGACCATTCCGCCTGAAGAAGAGCTTCTTTGTCGCATTGAAATACCTCCACCGGTTTGTGAAAGTTCCATAACAATAGGCCCGTTTACTTTTGTAGTATTGATCACCAATTGACTGATAGTCTTAGCAGGAATGGTAACTATATCCTCTAAAACATTCCCCTCAATTGTAGCGGAAAGTATATTTCTTGTCTCAGATTCTAAGATTACTACGTTCAAATTACGATTATTTTCCGAATTATTGATCAAATTAATTGCTAGTTCATTTTGCCCTTCCTTCTTAGAAAAGGTGAAAAGTGTTTTTGAATAATTAATATTTTCTGTTGTCATTGCAGCATGCTCCTAACCAATAGAATTGTTTTGTTTCAATACGTCTACTAGCATTTGATGTTTCTTTTTCTCATCTTCCATTAATTTCAGAATTAAGGATTCCATTCCTGCATTACTCTTACCTCCGCATGAGCATCCTGAAGTAGTAGTACTGTTCCCAGGAGTACAGCAACAGATTTTACTGAAAAGGAGTAAAGCTAGTAGGAGTACAGTATTATCACTAAAATTAATTAACGTACTGTTGCCAACAGTGAAGCTGTTACCATTGGAGACTGTATTAGCAGAATTGTTCGCAGAGCTAGCTAGACCATTAGCTGTGCTCATTAGAGCACTGTTATAATCGAACTCGTTATTTGACTCACTTGTATTGGTGGATTCGTTTTCTGCACAACTTGTTGAATTGAGTGTACTGTTAGCATTGCTTTGATTATCATTTGTTGATGAGTTGTCAGCATCACTTGTGTTCGTAGTTGTATTATCTCCTGTTGTTGAAGTTGCATCGGTATCAGAAGGATTGGAAGATGTACTGCTGGAAGACGAAGAGTTATCTCCGGTTGTTGAAGAGCTTGGTCCTGCGTTTGATGTAGCGTCAGTATCTGAAGTGTTTGTAGCAGTGCTGCCTGTGCTAGAAGAGTTGTCGCCTGTTGTTGAAGAGCTTGGCCCAGCGTTTGACGTAGCGTCAGTATCTGAAGTGTTTGTTGAGTTACTAGTGCTATTTGATGTCTCAGTTAGGCTTGATGTACTGTCCGTATCTGATGTGTTTGTTGAGTTACTAGTGCTAATTGATGTTTCAGTAAGGTTTGATGTACTGTCGGTATCGGAAGTATTGTTAGATCCACTTGTACTAGTCAAAGTATCTGTAACCGAAGCGGAACTATTGACATCAGATGTATTAGTAGCGCTGCTCGGATTTGTAATATTCTCCGTTAAGTTTGAAGTGCTGTCAGTATCAGAAGTATTGTTAGATCCACTGTTGCTGGTCAAAGTGTCCGTAACAGATGCTGAGCTAGTAGTTTCCGACGTATTGTTTACGCTGCTCGGGTTGGACACATTTTCAGTTAGTTCCGAAGTACTATCGGTATCAGAGGTATTGTTGGATCCGCTCGTGCTAGTTAATGTATCCGTTACAGATGCCGAGCTGGTTGCATCAGAAGTATTGGTTGCACTACTGAGGCTGTTTGAAGTATCCGTTGCGTTTGCATTGCTATCTGTATCGGAATTATTGTGAGCACCGCTTAAGCTGTTAGAAGTATCGGTTATAGATGCGCCTTCAGTTTGCGAGGAGTTTGTTGAGTTACCAGTAGTAAGTGAAGTTTCATTGTCTGGCGAGAAATGGTCAGACTTTGTAAGTTGAGTGGTGCTCCTCTTTTTAGTAATGGGTTTTCTTTGACATGGAGCAAATTTTTTCCTCCTCTTCTCACATAGTTTTGCTACTTTACTCGTGGGATTTTTTTTAATGCTCACAGTATCCTCCTTCTGTAGCGGACATAGAAGATAATCCGGATTTATCAGATTGTCTTTGTCTGCCACTCCTAATTTGTCCTAGGTAAAATATAATACTGAACTATCACAACTCTGGTAACGGCATGTATACTTATGTTATATGACTATTCAATATAAAAAGCTGGTTATAGTGCAATATTCATGTAATAATTTAACAATTTAATCTATTTAAGAATTTTAATTTTCATATTTCATGTTTCGATTTGTTAGAATAGTCCAGATTTATTTGGACTAATTACAGGGGTGTCACGGGCGATTCTCTTCCTCTCAAGGAGAATCGCCCTTTTTGTAATATTTTTGGAGGGAATACATGACAACTGAAATTGTTCTAACAGTTATTAAACACATTTGTCTAAAATGAACGGTAAATGTCCTTCGCTTAAGACTACAGGCCAACTCGAAAATTACGAGTTGGCCTGTAGTCTTTTTTTTGAGTAGCAGTGATCCTAGAACCATCGATTACGCCTAGTTATTGGGGCTAGATAGCTCATCCGCCTAAAGGTGCGGAAATAGGCGACCTTCTGCCCAATATCAAGCGCTTCACGCTCAATCCGATTCTGAACATTTTTCCGCTGATGATCATCTAGAGCGTTAAGCAAAAATTCGGTATTGTTCCATACCCGAGTTCTGAAATGAGTGAGAATGACACTGGAGAGGGATTCATCTTTTCTGCCCATTACGCGATCAATAATACCTATAAAACGGGCATAATGCAGTGTAAGCTCATCTTGAACCTGATCTAACAGATATTCCAGCACGTCATTAATGCGTTCATGGTCTAAACGACGCTTTAGCATAATTCGAGCATCAGGCCAGCTCTGATCTTCTTCTAGAATCCGATACAGTACCAATGGCAGGTCGTTATTAATATGAGCGTTGATGCCCAGCAGTGCATCTTGCAGAACGAATCCACGCTTACTAGTTGCTTGTTGAAAAGCAAGTTCCCAGGCAGGGGAACACGGTTTTCCTGCTTCAAAGGCATCCATGGCATCAAAATAATATTGAGCGAAACCGATCAGAACTCTCTCCATCCACACGGGATCATTGAAAAAAGCGGATTCCAGGCGTCTCTGCATCTCTTTTGTCATTAGGAGGTAGACACGTTGAAAAACAGCTCTATGATCGCTGCACTGCTGAAATACATGCAGCCGCTGTGCCATAGCATCTATGACTTCATTGATGCTGTACATAGGCTCATTCGGTTTAGGAATCAACTCCATGCTATTCCTCCTAGTCGGTAAATACTCTATCAAGCTTTTGACTGAACAGAAGGAGTGGCTGCGCTTGTTTGTATACATATTGTAGCATACTCTGGTTAAACTGGTAATATGAATACAACAGACTACAGTCTTAGTGTCACATGGTAGGTGAGAATGAAGGGGCGAAGTTTTTTACATGGGGATCCTATCTTTTTGCATCGGGCAAAGCCCAATATATTGATTCTTATCTACCTAATTTGCAAAAAAACATATCGTAGTTTTATTAGTTCTAGAAGGGGAAGGTAGAGATAGGCATTATAAGTTGATTCTCAAATATTAGAGATGTGTAGGGAGACAAGAACATAGTAATATTAAAGCTGCTTAATTAGCGGCTATTTTATTTTATGTTATTAAGCTCTTGTCATTCCGAACCGACAAGAACTTGATAACAATCCCGATTGGTGTCAAGAACTTTAAAAGGGGGTATCCGATGATTACTCAATATCGCTCACTTACATTGGAAACAACGAGTCTTTTACAATTTAGGGCAGTCATACTTATATTCTGTTTACCTTGACAGATAGCAAACAAATAAAAATGGAGGGCGTGAATTCCAGAACCGACAAGTAAGAAATTGAACCGAGGAGAGACAGTCATTATAATGGTGAAGTTCATACGACAATTATCGTTGAATAACAACGTCTCGAACCCATTTGTTGAACTATCGAGGAACGATAGTGAACAAAGCGAGAACAGAGGAAGAGATTAACAAGAAATTAATACTAGCTTTTAAATAAACAACCCCCACTTGAATTTGGAAACGCCTCCGGCTGGAGGCGTTTTTTGCGGTCGCTCTATTCCTTGGCAGACAAAGTAATCGTAACCGTCGTGGCACCGTTGGCACCGTCCGGAGCGATAATAACGAGCAAGTTGTACTTAGCGATCTCACCGACCAAGGTGACGCCGACGGGCGAAATCGCATCGGCTCCGGCTAGCTTGGAGGCATCGAGCTTCAGCTTTTCCCGGTAGAAGTCGGCGCACTTCTCAACGTCCAGTCCGGTCGTGAGGGTAATCATATAGCCTTTCTCATCCTCGGTGGATATATCGGCGGATGAAAGAATGACCGCGTCGTCGGGCATCGGGACATCGGTCGGGAAGCCCGACGGAAGCGACTTCTTGCCTGATGGCACCTTAACCGTCCCGCCGTTGCCGTCCTTCGTCACTGTCGCGTTCCCCTCCGACGCTTTGATCGTCTCGTTTTCTTTCGCACTCGACCCGCACCCAGAAGCACCCATCGCCAACAACACCACCGCCGATAACATCAACCATCGTTTTCCCATGCCACAGCTCCTCTCTACTATCTCTCTATGTACTAGGCATATGCCAATTTTTTTCTCCATATACCCCACCTGGAAGAGGAAGAAAAAACACATTTCCGGAACGACCGTCCTTCTTGCAATCCCAGGAAACTAGATGGGATGTTGATCAGATTGTTCCAATTGAAAGGATAAGACAGTTCGAAAGTCGGTGGAAGTTTAAATTCCCAGAAGCATACGTAGGTGTTTACAAATAAATTAACGCTTAACAAAACAACACTTCAATTGCAGTCGGGGCAGATTGAGACGCTTTTTGCGACCGTTACTCCAGCGACTGCAGATAATGTCGTGGAGCAGTGATAACGCTGCCGTAGCGACCGTTGATACGACAGGCAAGATAGTCGAAGTCAGAGTAGGTACTGCGAGAATTACATGAACCCGTGAAAAGAAAAAGACTAGTTTCCTCAAAGATTGTAGTTATCTAAAAAAGCCGATCCAAAAGCTGTAATAAGAACGAGTTAAATCAGAATACGTACGGGTTCGCCTTTGGCTTTCTTGGCAGAGATCAAGCCGATATAATGGAAGAGTCACGTTGATCATCAGTCCAATCAGCAGTCTCAGCGTTCTTGTCACCCGACAAGTGTCAAGTGACAAGAACATAGTCCGATTGCGGACAAGACCAAAATATATAAATAGTACTATTGTTATAAGAGATTACATAACAAATAGGACACCCTGATTTAAGGGTGTCCTATTTGTTATTCATTATTTCGGTTAAGAACAATCTTACTTTTTTTAGATCCTGAGTTTTCATTTCTAGCAATAGTTCATTAACATCAGTCAATACATCTTCACGTTCCGTATTTTTACGAAAAGAGGTTTTTTCGTAAGAAAAAAACTCTTGAACTGGAACCTCCAAAGCATTCGCCAACTTTTGAATATTAATCAGAGATATGTTCTTCTCAGCTCTTTCAACCCCGCCAATATAAGAAAAATGAAAACCGCATTTTTCTCCTAACTCTTCTTGCGTATATCCTTTCAATTTACGAATTTGTCGAATACGCTTTCCAACCATTGTTAAGATCGAGTTGCCATTCATATTTACACCTCTAGTGTAAGTGTAAACAATGAGATCAAGCTGATACATTAGAGTATAATCATTAATTTAAAATTTGTGATACTAATAAGTATTATTTTGGTTTGTTTTGCCTATAACTAAATATGAGGTGAAGAAAAATGATAATTGATGATAATGAGTTGCTTCATTTAGATATAGCTCAGGTTACACCTAAGGGTTTATTCTTTGAAGGCAAGACTTACACGAATTCAAATATGATTAAAAAGAAATGGTTTGAGCATGCACTAAGAGAGGGAACTTGGCAAATCCCGATCTTATTTTTGCGCCCAAACCTAGACTTTTTATTAATATTTGATTCCGGTACTTATGTAATAGCTACCCCAGTAGAAATTAATCAAAGTCCACCAGAAATAATAAATATTTATCAGGAAAAATTACGAGCATTAAAAGAACAATTTTTCGAAAAAAATAAGAAACACTAATTAATTTTATTATAAAGTAACTAACTTATTTTGCTAGTAGGAGTTCATAGATGGTTACTTCTAATTCGTTACTAATTTGATGCAACAAAAATAAATGAATACGCTGTCTACCAGCCTCAATGTTTGCAAGTGAAGGGCGGGATATCTTTAATGAATGACTAATTTGCATTTGTGTCTTATTGCGTAGCAAACGTTTTTTCCTAATTTGATCGCCTACGAATTTATAATATTCGCTTTCGTTCACTATATAACAACCCCCTCACATAGTCTATAACTATAGTATTTCCTTATTCAATTATTAATATAATTGGTATGAAAAATATTTTTACAACCTATATGTTTGAAATACAAACAATTGGAAATAAAAAGATAACAGACTTATAAGAAGGAAGAGAGAGGCAGATGTACACTCCAATTATTGTACCGAGAAATAAAAAGTACGGGAACAATTACTGGAATTCAGATGGACCAAAAGTGAATATGAGAGAAGTTATCTTGTATAGTGACTTAGAATTTGAAAACTGGGTGTTAGCTGAAACTGATCCAACAATAAAAACATATTGCGAACAACCAATTGAAATTAGTTTTGTAGTCGATGGTAAATTGCATTCGAGCATTTTTGACATGTGGATTAAAAAGACAAACGGTATGGAAAAGTTTATTGAAGTCAAATACGATATTGAATTACAGCCTCAGCACCATAATTACAACCGGAACATGAGACAAATAGTTGCACAGCAAGAATGGTGTAAGAACAATGGTTTTAATCATCAAGTAATGACAGAAAAAGAGATTCGGGCATTTCCTATAGGGCTTGAAAATAGGGTGAAAATGCTTTCTTGTATTAAAAATTCCCCTAAGATTTCTGCGAAAGATAGTATATTAGTCGCGGTTAAGGAGCAGCCTACTACAATTTCACAGATATTCAAAGAATTAAATGGAAAATATTCAATCAGAGAAATTTTAGAAACTTGCTACTCGCTTACATATTACGGTGAAATCACTGCTAACATTAATGATCAAATATGGAGCGCTAATACGGAGGTCTGGCTTAATGAGTCGTATGAAACTGATAGAAAGTGAGCAACTTCTACCTGATCAAATAAATCCTGATCTTTGGCCAACAGTAAATGAAGCTATTCTTAATAATAATGACCAAGCGATTTACCAGAATCGAAAAAGAGCTATCATGATGTATGTTAAAAGAGAAGCAACACAAAAGGAAATACACAATGAGACTGGCGTTAGTCCACGAAATTTATATCGGTTAATTTCTCGTTGCATAGAAGTTGACGATAATGGTGTTCCATGGGGATTTAGAGCTTTGATTCCTAATAAGACACTAAAAAACTATTCTTTAAACGTGATTAATCAGAAATTAAATTCATCACGTCACACAGGTGAATTTAAATTGTTACTTGATAAATATCCTGATATAAAAGATCTAATTGACGACTTATATCTAGGTAGGAATCGGAAAACGCTTGAGCCAGCAATGAAACCCCTGAATATTCACAAAAAATTTGTAGATGCTTGTAAAGAGAAGAAAATTCCTTTAACTCACTATCCATTTAATACTGATCGATTAGGTATTAGATCGCTCTATCGATATCTACGAATGCTTGGCCAAGCTAATTTTGGGAAAGTGTCATCAAGATATGGGCATGATGCTGAGCAAAAATCAAGAAACAGTGGTATAGGGGAACAAAATCAGCCAATAACTAGGACACCATTTCAAAGGGTTCAATTTGATGCCCATCGAATCGATGGTGTATTTGCTGTTGAGCTTATTACACCCGAAGGAGATTCTATTGTTAAGGTCTTGGAACGTTTTTGGATTCTTACTCTAATTGATGTATCAACCCGCTGTGTACTTGGTAAGTCGATAAGTTTAAGCAAAGAATATAGTGCAAGCGATGTAATGACTTGTATACGTAATGCAGTAATACCTCACGAAACGATGGTACTTACAATTGACGGTCTTTCTTATAATGAGAACGGGGGTTATCATTCGGAGGTTTTCCCTGATTTAGAATGGGCAGTATTTGATGTAATTTGCTTTGATAATGCTAAATCTCATCTAGCCAACTTAGTTAAAGATCGCTTAAGAAATTTACTTGGTTGCACTACAAATTTAGGACCGGTAGATCTTCCAATGAGAAGAGGCATTATTGAACGATTTTTTCAAACACTTGAAGAGAATGGATTCCATAGATTAATAAATACAACTGGTGGGAACGCAACTGACCCACGAAGAAAAGATCCAGAGGCTAAGGCTATTCAATATAACATTACATTTGAACATCTAAAGCAGCTCGTCGATGTACTAATATCAAATTACAACGGAACTCCACACGGCGGAATTTACCATCAGTCACCACTAGAGTTAATAGGCAAACGACTTGATAACGGTATATTTCCACGGTTGCTTGTAGAATTAAAACGATCGGAGTTGTTATTTTTGCAAACCACAATAACTAGAACTATAAGGGGATCACTTAAGAATGGTAAGAGGCCTTATGTTCAATATGAAGGAGTTGAATATCGGAGCGATCTTCTTGCTGATAGTGCTCATCTAATTGGAACAGATATTTCTTTACATGTGAACGTAGATGATATAAGAACTGTAAAAGCTTTTCTTCCCGATGGCAGCGAATTTGGATATTTGATAGCAGCAGGTAAATGGTCACTCACTGCGCATACATTGCAAACAAGAAAAGCTATTAACCAGTTAGTACTACGACGACTAATACAGTACACTCAATGGGATGATCCGATATTTGTCTATACCAACTACTTGATGAACGAAGCGATTGAAGGCAAAAAAAAGAAAGCTGCCAATAAAATTACACAAGTACAAGAAGTTATTAGAGATAGTAAAGCAGCTGCTAAAAAAAATACACCTCAGGAGCATAAGGACATATTAGATCAAGCCTTAAAGACAAATGAAGCTCTTGATAAAGCACGTCAATTAGTAAAGGAAGAGAAGGAGAAGCAGTCTGGAAGCATGGATGAATTTCTTTCAAAATACAAAACAATTACATTCTAATTTGAAGGTGAAAGTTTAAGATGAAGGGGTATCAAGAATGAGCAGACCTATTGTTCCTGCAGGCACGCATCCAATTGAACAAGGTGGATATATACTTCCGACAATTGAAGTGAAAAGACTTATGGAAAGTCTAACTAAAATCGTAATTAATCGTTTACCAGGAATGATTGTCTATGGAAGACCACGGATTGGAAAAAGTAGATCAGTTGAATTTGCATTAAATTATTTGCCAACTCAACTAGGAACTTTTTTTCCCATTTTAAGGACACAATGCAAAAGTTATCGTGTACCTACAGAGGAAAAGTTTTTCGGGGATTTGTTGGCCGATTTTAAGTTTGCTTTTCCATCAAAACGAAATCCTTCAATTATGAGGAGACAAATAGTCAATCTAATGCTTGAGCAAGGGGAGAGATCCCAAATGCGTAGAATCATGTTGGTGATTGATGAGGCACAGCGATTGACTGAATATCATTATAATTGGCTAATGGATATATACAATGATCTTGATCATGAAAAGATTAGTATGACTGTTATTTCAGTTGGTCAAACTGAATTGCTTGCAAGAAGAACATTTTTCCTGGAGCAAAAAAAAGCACAGATAATCGGAAGATTTATGACTAACGAACATGAGTTTTTTGGAATACGTTCACTTGAAGAGGTTGAACATTGTTTAATGTGCTATGACGAAGTTACAGATTATCCTGAAAACAGTGGGTATAGCTATACGCGTTACTTTTTCCCAGATGCTTTCGATAAAGGTAAACGTTTGAAAAGTTTTGCTAAAGATTTGTTTAACTTATTTAAAGACTTAAGAAAAGAACATGGACTATCAAAAAAAATGGAGATTCCAATGGAGTATTTTACATTTACGGTGGAAAATGCTTTGAAAGTAAATGGAACAACGGGGAACGGAGCAGAATGGTTAACTATAAATAATTGGAAAGAAGCCATTCAAAATTCTGGCTATGTAGAATCGGAAATTTTTATGGCACTCGCTTAATACATGAGAAAAGGGGGAAGGATTCAATGGAAAAAAATATCTGGAGAACAGATTGGATACGTCCCTTTGAATCGCCTTGGTCCATTCTAGAAAAATTTTGCTTCTCCAATGTTATAAAGAGAAGAGGACAACTATTAAAACATTTGGGAAATGAAAAAGTTAAAAAAATAAAAGGACAGATTAATGCACAAAAACATATTAATTTACTAACAATGCAAGGTTTTGATGGAGTATCTTTAATCAATTCTATTGGTGAAAATTTAATATTACAAAATAATGAGAATTTAAATAAAATAATTAACAATTTACAAAGGATTTCATCAAATCCAATTGATTGGTTTAACAAAGACTTAAATTGGTGTGAGAAATGTATGAAAGATGGTTATCACAGCATTTTACATCAATTCAAGTTATTAAAACACTGTCCATTTCATATGAGAGAATTAAAACAAACTTGTACAAACTGTAATTCGATAATACCTTATCAAATTTCTGATACAGCATTATCCGATGCTTACACATGTAAATGTGGTTTTCAATTAGCTGATTTACAAAATCGATGGGTTAATTGGAGCAAAAGAGTAGAAATAGCATGTGAATATACGAAACGTTGGCTAGATACAAACTATAACTATGAAAATCAAAGTGTAATATTTTTGCCTGAGCACGCAATTGTTCAAAAGAATCCTATTAAAACAATTGTTGAATTATTAGAAGATGCTGAATCACATATAACGTACGGTGGTAATGGTAAATCGTTATCAAGCCACCTAAAGTCTCCATTAACAATATCACAGTTTAGTATCGATAATCAGAAGTGCTTTCATGATTACTATATCGATCACGATTTCACTATAACTACTTATAAAAGAGAAAATATGTCTTTCTTCAAGTATATGTATAGACAAAGTGTTAATGTATTTAAATCGATAGAGAGTCACTTATTAAATGGTGAATTAAGCAAACATAAATCATGTATTAAAAGGTTACGTGAATTAAGAAAAGAGGAAAGAGGAGAGTATCCAGAGATTTGCCCATTTGCTTACGCATATGTTTTTTGGAAACACTCAATAATAGCTGACAAATATTTTTTCAGTGATGATTTAATAGTAGATGTTTCAAAAACAATACACGGATTTGAGCTACTGTCTGGTTTCTTTCAACCGGATTTGTTTGAATTTATTAAATTATTAATAGGGAAGAATAATCACAAAAAAAAAATGCAAATGGGTTTATTTAAATGGATTATAATGAAATTTGTCGCAGTAAATTATTTGCACAATTTTTATTCATGGAAAAAATTGGCGTCGGAAGGGGCTGCTAAAAAAATGGTACCTAATTATAATGAATTAGTTAGAAATAGGCATTTGGATATTCCTATGATGATATTTAAGCTGCCTTATCCAAGTAGTAACTCATTCAAAGATAGTAAAAATACGAGTTTTATTGTAAAAGACCATAAAGATACAATGTCAACAATTGATTTAATTTGCCCATTTAATTCAAATAAGAAAAGAATAATCAAACCAACTGAAATATCACATCATCCAATGACATTGGCCATGAATAAAAATTTATCATCGCATAAAAGTATTACTGAAAGTTACGTTAAAAATTTAGATATTTTCAGAATGAGTTAAAACCCAAATCAAATAATGCGCGCTTACGATATTCTTCAATATCCGTAAGGAAGTGCCATACTGCTGGAGAAAGGCTTGAAAAATGTGTCTCAACTCGAATCATTGACGCTGCGACTGGTGAATAAATATTTTGAATTCAGGATATCAGCTAGCTTTTACTTACTTTTTAGAGTGATCGACGAGTAGGGGGAGCGCTTATTTTCCATATGGTTTGGAGATCTTTCAGCAAGGAGGAGTTGGCAACATATTTATTTCCTTGTCGAGTGAAAAGAAATCCATCTCAAGAATATATCGTCCGATTGCCGACGAGATCCAAAAATAATTACACACAGTTTTAAGGACGGGTTTTGGCACCTTCCAAATTATCGGAGTTAAGTTGGACAAAAAATCAAGTGTTCTGACCATTTAAATTATTTTGTAAATAATTATATCTCTCACTAAGGCAATAGAGAACGAAGTTTAAATCACCTTTCGTAGTCTGATTTTCAATTTGTGGAAATACAGTATTTTTCAGAATTTCTTTTTTAGCAAGGTTCAAATTGAGAAAATCCAGTATATCCTGAGATTTAATATCTCTCATTGTATAGGATTTAAAGCTTGGGAATGTATGCTGGTGCAACAAAACAGGTTCGTTACAATTTGTACAGCACTGTGATATAGAAGAGCTCTTATAATAAGTGTAATTTAAAGGTTGATTACATACTCTACAAATGTTTTTCAGTGGCTCCATATGAAAGGGACATTCTTTAATAAACTTGAACTGAAAAAATAAACTATGGTAACCAGTCAATGAGCATATTTGGCAATAGTAAAAATCTTTATTGTAAAAATGATCTGTGCGAGTGAATCTACTTAAAAAATTCTCAGATAAATTATTAATTGAATTATGAAATTGTGACAGCAAGGGATATGAAATCATGTTTTCAATTTTAGAATAATCTAATCCTCGAATTAGTAAAAAGGAGACGTCATTATTCAGTGGTGAACCAAAGTGTTTAAAAAATTCACTTTGGGTTATAACGTTTGCATAACAAATTTTATCATAGATACTAAATGGAGATTCATAAATAGACAGCCATTCTTTTCTCCAAATAATTCTTTCTTGCATAATTTCATCCCCAAATAAGTTAGTTTATTTAGTATATTTATTTCCGTTTTATGGCATTAGATATACATAGGGGGCGGGGTGGCGTGAATCGGAATAGATTCTTGTCATTTATCGGAACAAATTCTTGTCATCCGACAATAAAACAAACATAGACATACCAAGACTTTAAAAGCCATTATAGACATATGTATAAAATACGGGTTTTGTGAACATGTATAATCAAATTCAAAAACTGGGTTTTTGCCTACATTTACAACATGGATTGACTCCGTTCCGTCTGCGAGCGCCTGTTCCCAACAGCGATTTGTTTTGGATGCGCCAGGTCAATCAAAATCAAAACGTCGTACGGCGATCGATATCTCTGGATTGGAATTTTCATTGGTCGGTCGACGTTCATATGATTCCTAGAGATTCTTACCATTCCTGCAGCGGCGCATCCTTGAAGATCGACTCTTGCTCCCTTTGCGTCGCAGAGAAACCTACCTTCAGGTTTCAACATCAACCAACGCCCCATTTGCCCCCGCCAAGGGTATCTTAGCCAAATGCCTCATTTATGACGAAGCAACACCATCAAGCTTCTTCCGAAAAAGCAGCCTTAGCCCCAGCAGAATCAGCGGCAGCCCGAATGCCACAGGCAGCGCAATTTTTGGCCAAATGTGTTCCAAATAATCAATTGCGCGAAAATGATCCTCTACTATCCATGTCCCGAACACACCAAGAATGAGGCAAACAGGCAGAATCATCGTTTTATTACTCTTCAAGCCCAGGATGCTGGCGAGGCTAACTGACGAACCATAGATACAAAACATGACTTCGAACAGAACCGAAACGGAATATAGCGCAATCATAATCATTTCATATCTCTGCAAAAAATTACCGATATGCGCATTCCTCGCCAATTTCATGCAGGAGATCGTGTATTGGCTCGTTACCTCCGCTGATAAGACCGCACCCTCAAGAATTGCCCAGATGATGACCAGCATGCCGCTCGCAAGAATGCTGATGACACTTAGCTGGCCGCCACGTGCTGCCGTACCGTTTACGTACGGGATGATTAGCGCGCCGAGCATGACGGCAAGCGCCCAATCCACATCAAAGTGCAGGCTCGCGGCTGCTGTCCGGAGAAAGCCATGCTCGAGAAACGGCAGCAAATTTCGAATATCGAATTCATTGGTCGAGCCGAGAATAATCAGTGTGTTTAACAGAAAAATAAAAAGTAGACCGATCAGTGCAATACGCCCCATCACTTCGAGGCCGTAGTAGCAGCCAATCGCGCCAACGATCAACGAAGATACCGTAAAAAGCCAGACCGGCGCCTCAGGGAGAAAGTAATCCTTCAAATGATACACGAAAGTAATCATGATCGGTCCGAATTCCCCCAAGAAGAAGACGAAAATCAATAACGCTATGATTTTGCCGAACCATTTGCCGAGCAGCAGTGCGCTGAGTTCAATATAATTCAGATGCGGAGTTCTGCGAAGAACGATGTAAGTCACAAACATCATGGCCGCGCCTTGGAGTGTTCCCAGCAGCGTTGCCACCCACATGTCTTGGCCGATGGCACGTGCCAGAACGCCTTGCGTTACACCGATTGCCTTGGCGAAGATCACGTTGACAACCATTGCAATGAACATGCCGTTGGTAATCTGTAGTTTTCTCATTTAACCCCCTGCTCTGCTGCTTTCAGCACGGTTGACTTAATCGTTGTCTTGATCTCAACGGTTGTTTGCGCTTCGGAGAACGCAGCCCCCCAGTTGGAGCCGAGTTGCTTCCACTCCATCGGAAACTTGTTGCGAAATACGTCTCCGAGTTTCAGAAAGTCGGAATGGTATTGCTGCTGTGCTTTGGTCAAGACGCTTTTAATTTCGGAGTTCAGCTTAGCCTCAAGCGCTTCTTCGGTCTCTTCGCGTATATCCGTCATGGGAGCACCGCAGTTGTTCTCCACTACATCTGCCTTGATCATTAGTCGAATATGGAAGTTAGGAAGATTATCCGAATAAGATGGCTTTACTTTGAAGGCAATATCTTTGAATTCCATTGTCACAATCTTATTTTGATTATTTGGGCAAGGAATTACTTCAATACCGCTTTTCAGTTTTTGCAAGAAAAACATTAACCCCTTGGTTTCCTTCGGTGAAAGCCATCCGACCATCTTGTCATTTACAAAAGCCGCTGCTCCTTCCAAATCAACTTGCTTAATCGAACCGTGCTGCTCTGGCCTCTTATTGGAAATCCCCCTAGGTACGAGCCGTACTTGGGCAACGACTGGTTCCACGGAGCGGCTCAAATAAGCTTCTTCCAAATTCATCATATTACTGGCGGGAGCAAGTCCTACGATTTGCACGTTGCGGAACAGGCGGTCAACCGCCTCGCCGGGCACAACCTCCAAGCCTGTAATCGTCGAGATAACCTCACTCGGTGAATCCGGCGTTACTGTAACCCATGTATTCATGCGAAGTTCATGGTTGCGGGTGAAAAAATCAATCATATCTGCGATACCTCTGCGGGCATAGCTTTCGTGCATCACAATCAAGAAATTGTGCGCCCAATAGACACGACGTGAAGTAAAGTGCCCCAGATTGCGAATGGCCTCGAAAATACTTTTGCCTTCGGCGCTGACGGAATAAATCGGCTCTCCCGTACCGCCAGAAGGCGCGCCCGTCTGCCCTCTAGCATCCGCTGGACGAATAATCTGCACGGACAATTTGACGCTGCCGGGTTCTTTGCCAACGTCCAGACCGACTGCTGTGACGATCGCCAATTCGTTGATCTGCCGCAAACCGTAGCAAGATGTTGTAAGCAGCATAGGCAAGATCGCTAGGAATAAGCAAACTAGTCTTCTCATGTCTCTTGTTCCTCCGGCACATGCGGCTTCTGTTGATCGCTCATCCGCTGTGTATCTTGGGCGAATGCCGGCCGCTGATCAAGCATCCAAAGCGGAAATCGGAGCATCATATCCCGCTGATCCACTTCGCGGAAAGGACTGGCTGGTGACAAATACGATTCCCCGAAGGAACGGATTGAGAGTGCGTGAAGCAGAAGGATGAAGAACATGCCGGAGAATCCTAGCAGTCCCAGAGTTCCCGAAGCGATGAGCAAAGGAAAACGGAAAATGCGCAGCGCAAGCGATGAAGAATAACTGGGAATCGCAAAGGAGGAAATCCCGGTAATGGCGATGACGATGACCATGAAGGGCGAAACCAATCCTGCTTGCACCGCCGCTTGGCCAATAATAAGCGAGCCGACGATGCTCACGGCTTGCCCGATCGGCTTCGGCATGCGTAGCCCGGCTTCGCGCATGAGCTCGAAAGCAAGCTCCATCATGACGGCTTCCAACAGTACGGGGAATGGCACCACCTCACGCCCGGAAGCAATTGTTAGCGCAAGCGCAGTCGGAATCATCTCATGATGGAAGGAAACAAGCATCACATAGATGGAAGGCAGCATCAAAGATATTAAGAAGGCCAGGTAACGCACAATGCGAAAAAAAGTACCTACCCAGTACCTGTTATAGTAATCATCCGGCGCTTGAATGAACTGCCAAAAAAATGTGGGCACAATTAAAACCACCGGCGTATTGTCTGTAAAGATGGCGACTCTCCCCTCCAACAAGGCAGAAGCTACTTTATCCGGCCGTTCCGAACTCTGGATTGTATTAAACGGAGAGAACGGTGCGTCCTCAATCATTTCCTCGATATAGCCGCTTTCGAGAATCGCGTCGATCTTTATGTGAGAAAGCCTCCGCTTCACCTCATCAACAAGCCCCTCTTTGACCAAGTCCTGGATATAAGCGATGTTGATATCCGTCTTCGATCTTGTCCCGATGACCATCCCGTCCATCCGCAGCATCGGATCTTTAATCCTTCTGCGGACAAGCGCGGTATTTGTGCGGATGCTTTCCGTAAAGCCGTCGCGCGGACCACGGACGTTATTTTCCGAGGAAGGCTCTTCTACGCTGCGATCCTTCCATCCTTTCGAACTGACGAGCAGCGTTTGTTCCACGCCTTCTATCAGGAAGAGTGTGTCGCCTGTCAGAATCCCTTCCACACCTACAGCCAACGTACCACAGGCTCGGATTGATGCATTGAACATTAAGCTGCTGATGATTTCCTCCGCCGTGGCCAGCAGTTCCGGTTCCTCCACCAGTTCGTTACCCGAGACGACGAGCGCTTTGAGCGCCGTGTCAATGACAGTCGCATCCGCCAGTCCCTCCAAATAGAAGCAGCACCCAGGAAATTCCGGATTACCGCAAAACATAAAATCACGTCGCTGCAGATCGACACTATGGCCTAACAATTCCTCAATGGCCGCGGTTTTGTCAGACCAAGTTAACTTTACGCGTTCTTGCTTCATTTCCTGCACGGATGTCACCTCCCGTCGCTGGCTACACTAATACAAAATCCCCAATCATAGAGAGGAGCAGCTTGAATGGACTTTTATCATTCCCCCATCTATCTGTCTATCCTAAACACGGAGTGGTTTATGTGGATTGTTGTAGGCAGTGTGCTGGGCATCAACTTCTTCGCCCCTGTTATCGTTTGGTATCATCTAAAGGGAAAGCATGTCATTCAGAAATTCAAGGAATTGAAACGGCAGTGAGATGGGGTTAATGCGCTCTAGCTTTATACTTGCCAGTGTGCTGCAGTTTAACTTTGACCTCCACTTTATCAAGAGAGTCGGCATCCAAATTGAAGTCGTTGCGCTGGTTGAGTTCATGCCATTTTTCCGGGTAGTTCCTGTAAAGCCGCTCGCCCAATTGCAGCACGTCAATTTTTTTGCTAAGCCCTATCTCATACGTTTTTCTGAGCTGATCTTCAATCACTTTCTCAGCGAGTTTCCGCATATCTTCTGGAGAAATATCCTCAACCATTTCATCTACATAGGCATTCACTTTTAATTTAATCGTATAGTACACCTTATCATTTCGAATTGAAGGCAGAATACGCGATTTCGGCTCAATGATTACAATTGCTGCGACAGGCTTCTTCGTATCTGGAATGTTGATCGGGGAACGCGATAGTTTTTCTTGTAGCCATCGAAAACCTTCCAGCTCTTTTTCGGACATCCACCCTAGGGTTTGGCTGCCCTTTAGATAATACGCCCCATCGATTCTAAACATCGATCTGGGCTGTTTATCTTCGGTCCATTCTTCCTTGTCAAGAGCGATCGAAGGAAGCATGGCGTATTGCCCTGGTTCATTTATCTCTGAAATAATCTTGAAACCGTAATGCGGCGAAATATACGAGCGCTGAGAATAGATTTGTGACGGATTGTCCAGTAAGGAATCTGTCGGAGATAGATTCAGAATTGACTTCTGCTGAAATAAATCGTTTAACGACTCTTTTGTTCCATACAACAGAACGTTATAACGGATTTCTCGATAACGGTTTATCATATCGTAAGCCTCTTTGACTCTTTTACCATTCTTTAAAAATCTTTCCGTGCACACTATTGACTTCACATGTCCCCAATAAACTCTTAGTTGGGAAGTCGCATAAATTGCGTTAAACGTCTCAGTGACCGTTTCCCCTTTCCCCTTCCCAATCCATATGGGGATATTTTTCCCTAGATGTGATGAGTCTGTTTTGGACACATTGGCAAAATTGAGCACCTGTACATAGGTGATATATTTTCCATCTTCGTAATCCAATCCAATCGCTGTTACATAAGCCATGGTTTGAATATCTTTGGAATTCCAACAACCCGTTTGGAGAATTAGAAAGGTTAAGATGATTAGAAAAAGACCGATTTTCCTCATTCCGCATCTTTCCCTTTATGGTCTGAATCGATCGTGTGCAGCTCTTGCGGACGAAAACGCATTTTAGCCCATGGAAACCTTAAAAAGCTCTTAAATAGGTCTTTGTAATTAGGCGGGGACAACGGGGATAAAAAAGGGATCCCGAACGATTTGATCCTGGACATGTGAATGATCAACAAAACCATACCCAATATGAGCCCATACATACCAATGACGGCTGAAGCTAGGAAAATAATCAACCGGATCACACTTACAACTGTGCCCAAGGTCTGATTAACAAGCGTAGCTCCCATGATTGCGGTAATCGCCCCAACCACCACCACCGAAGGCGAAACCAAACCTGCGCGTATGGAGGCATCACCAATGACTAACCCACCGATAACCGTTAATGTTTGTCCAATGGAGCTAGGCAATCGCACTCCGGCCTCTCGAAAAACCTCTAGGAGGAACAACAAAGTAAACATTTCCATCTGTGCAGATAAAGGTAAACCGCTTCTCACTACCGATATGGTCGCCATGAGCCGAAATGGAATTTGATCTTGGTGAAATGCAGTAAGGGCCACCCAGAAACCAGGCAAGAGAATCGAAATCCAGAAACTTAAAAAACGGATCAGGCGAGCAAAAGTCACGTATTGAAAACTGAAATGAATATCCTCCGGGGATTTCATAATCAACGAAAACGTCCCTGGTGCAATTAAGATCAAAGGTGTGCCGTCGATAATAAGAATAAATCGGCCGGCCAACAAGCAGTTGACTGCATAATCCGGTCTGCCCGTGAAGTCCGTTATTGGAAATAACGCAAATTTCTTATCCGTAAGTGCTTCTTCCACTTGACTGATACTATAAATGCCATCGACATCGACTTTATTTAAGCGAGAACGAACTTCCTCTAAGATATTAGGTGCTAGTATGTCATTAATATACATAAGTCCGATCTTCGTTCTTGTTCTTCTTCCGAGAATGAACGTTTCACAGCATAAGGAATTGCTTCTAATCCGTTTGCGAATCAGAGCAATATTCGTCGAAAACTCTTCCACAAATCCATCTTTCGGCCCTTTTATTGAAATCTCGACGCTCGATTCATCAGGAGCACGCTGAGGACGGTTGCAAATATTAAGCTTATACATCGCATCCGAACTTACAAAAACAAGGAGAAGATCCCCTTGAAAGACGCAATCTGTCATTTCTTGCTCAGTTGCTTCACCATCCAATGAAATGAGCGGTAAAGAGCCAAGCACATATCCGTTTTGCAAATATTCGAAACCATTTTCTTTATAAACATGATTCAACTCAGGCAGGACAACTTTCCCTATTTGAACGGCATCACATAAACCTTCGGCATAGATCATCATAATTGTGGATGACGGGTCATCCTCACCAAATAAGTAAGTCTGAATTTGAACGTCAGAACAGTTTGCGAACAATTGTCGAACCATCTGCTCTTTCGTTACATCGCCAGATTGCGTAACACTAACGCTCATGCTGCTCACTCCTTGGTGGGTTTGGCCATCCATGCAATAACGGCTAAAACAATTGTTATGATTAGAGTGAAAATCAAAGTTGCAGGAAAATAAATTTTATACATCCATAAATAGAACGAATTTTGGTGTGTTACAATTATTGAAAATATAATGGTGCAAAGCGTTATTGACAGAATGAACCAACGTCGCATTACTCTCGTTTTAACTGGGATTAATTCCGATATTAAAAAAAGGGAAAGACTAATTCGAATAGTTGCTCCGGCCAACCATTGGTACACAGACAAGAAATCGACGTGCTCGATATACGAACCGATTTTGACAAGACGCCATTGCTCATACGGAGATACCATCTGCTTGGCAGCTTCTTGAGGTCCGAATTCCGTGATTGCCCCTACCAAAGGACCTAATGTAATGTATACGAGAATCACACCGAGCAGCAGCATTTCCCAGACCCGCATCTTCGTTTTAAAACGGTGTTGGAACAATAGCAGCAGCATAATCTCCACTAATGCTCCTCCTGTATAAACCATACCGTTCAAAGCCGGCTGCCAACCATGTTCAAGAAAAGGCTTGAGAAGCGCGTAATCTTTCTCCGGCATATTGGCAATGGAAACGAAGTATCCGAGGCAGACGACCGTAGGAAGTAAGATACCCGCAACTATTGTTATCGTGCGAATGCCATTATAGGCCGAGTAATAACAAACCAAAACTAACGTAATTATTAAAATATATTGAGGAGTTGCAGGCAAATAGTTGGTGACGGTCCATACCTCCGTCTGGATAACCGTCATGCCTCCAATCAAAAATAGTTCCACGCAAATCGGAGCTATAATGAACCAAGCTATAAGCGGACTTGTTTGTTTTGCCAACCATGTCCGCAGCTCCTGTTGACCTGATTTTCTCATAATATAAACAAGAAGTGCGCACCACGGCAGGTAGAGAACAGCCGTCAGTAGAACAGAAATCCAAGCATCTCTACCCGATGTATCCAAAACCAACGGATTAACAATTACATGACTAGTCAAACCATTGAACAGCATCATGACCATAATGATGGATATAATCCCAATTTTTCCTTGTGTTCCGTCCATATTATTTTCCTCACATGCAGCTATGAATGGTCAGTTATGACGAAAAGAATCTTTTGTAATTTATCCCATTGTTACATATATTATGCACTTAGATTTCTCTTTCACTTCCTAATTCCAATCTCCGTTAGATCTACTCTCACATTCAATTTAACGTTCATCGTTGGATATTCCTCTTTCCACGCCTCAACGTTCCACTTTCGCGTTTTGCTTCTCAAGAAATCACCTAAACCGAGGGGATCGATCTCTTCTTTTTTAAATAATTGTAGAAGATCCAAACCGGTTGTAGTTAAATCCTTTTCGAAACTCTCTTTTATGCTTTGCTGCTCTTGTTTCGTTAACGCCATCCCTTTTGAGTCGATAACTTCCGCGTTTAATCTCAGATTTATGGTCACTTTCGGACTTTTCGATTCTTTACCCACGCGATAGTTCACTTTTGAACCGATATTCTTGATTGCCATGTATGGTCCATTCTCCAGCTTCGTTTCAAGTGTGCCGTACCTCACATTTCCGAGTAGAAGCTTCATAACGCGCATTTGCTTTTGGCTCAGTGACAGTACGTATTTGTCATCCTTAAATAATGCCAATCCGGAAATCTGAACTTGACCGTTCGGCTGTAAGGTAAGAAGCGGAAAAAAGGGGTCCATTCCTTTGCCCAAATAAGCGTACTCAAAATCGTGAAGGTTCTGCCTCGGAACAAGTCCAGTGCGTACATTCGTGTCGAGTAAATTATACAAATACATCCCTTTTTCTTCATTCGAGCTGAAATTTGCTTGCAATATTTCCTTTCCTTTGCCATCAACAATGGCCACATACATCCTTCGTGAAGCTATAGCGTCCCGCAAGATCACGTCTAATTCATCCGCCAACCCTCTTTCCGCCAATTCTTTTCCGATTAAGAGGACTGATATTTTTCCGGGTTTAATAGGACGGTTTAATTGCAAATCCATTATTTCCAAAATGTTTTTGCTTGTATGTCCGACCTTTGAGTACAAAGCATTAGAAACAGTCCGGGATTTATCGGCTTGAAACTTTGTTGCCGCAATCGTAAATTCAATTTGATCATCGGGTGCTTCATCGAAAGCGCCGGTGAATGAAATCGTGATTTTGTCAATAACATCTTGCTTTACGCATCCAGTCAACAGCACACTCGCGATGAGCACTAGGATGTAAAAGAAACGAATCATACGGTTCTTCTCACTTTCATTCTGATAACGTCAACTAAAAATACAAATGGAATATACGCATAGATGAGGTAAAATCCAATATCGTATAGCATGTTTTGAACGACTTCAATATGAGAATGATCTGGAATGAAGCATACCGCCGCAAAAACGAGAATTAATAAGATCGGCAAGGCACTTCTTTGTTTCACAGTAAACATGAGTTTACACACTCGGCTTGCAGCCCAGAAACAAAAGCACAAAATAGGAACTACCCACAATAGCTGTGCAGCAGCGCCAATATAGTCAAATCGTTCAATAAAAGGGAATTGAATAAATTTATATTTGGTTAATTGCGGCCATATTTCTATAGCTAATTGTTCTGGTTTAAACAATAACAAGGAGAAGAAAATAATGAGTAGGTAAGATACTGTGGTGATGAAATTTGCGAAATGCGCCCATTTTTGAGATTTTTGAGGAGTTTTGATGAATGTGTAGCAAAAAAAGAGCATTTCCACGCCTAAAAAGGGAAATGTCATCTCCTTGCCTGCTTTGACGATTTCGCTTAACGAATGATCGAATAGAGGAGTTAAATTGTTGAAATGAAAATAATCCGCAGGAAAAAACATGGCTAAGATAGTTACAATTCGCAATAAGCTAAACATACATATACCTACAATAACTCGAAAACCCCCTGCGACAATGTAATAGACAAGCAGGAGCAAAACGAATGCTAATGACCATGTTTCCAGATCTTTAAATAGCCATACTTGTATAATTTCTATAAAAAAACGCAATTGAAAACTGGCAATGAGCAAGAAGTAAATGATAAAGATAAAGTTAAGACCCCCACCCGCCAATTTCCCGAAAAATCGTTGATGGATTTGAATTAGATCCGTCTCATTTCGATTAAGAATTCGATACATCATCCAAATAATGACGTGGAAACTGAGTCCACAGAGGATAATAGAAATCCAGGTATCTTGACCGGCCAATTGAATCGGAATGTTCGACATGGACAGATACTCGGGTCCGAACTGCATGCTATGTATCAAAACGAAAACCAGATAAGGTGATATTGTAAATCGCGGATGTTCATTTGATTTCATCGTTTGTCACTCCCAGAGCTGCTTCAATCATCGATGTCTCGTTTTGCGTTGGCATTTTTCTTATTAAATCTTGTGGGCTTGAGTGTTCGGAGAAAGCTTAATCGATGGTGAAATTTGGAATATGGCGGACGAATGACGGTATCATATAAATCGGAAGTGCGGAAAGGATAAAATGGAACCAAGTACGGCATCCCGAGAGATGTTAACCTCAACAGATGTGCAACCAAGGTAATCGTGCAAATAAAAATACCTAATAACCCCCATATTTGTGCGGCGATGATAAACGGAAACCGAAGAATTCGTATGGTAGCGCTCATGCGAAAAATAGGTGTTGTGAACGAGGCTAAGGCCGATAGCGCTACGATTATCAATAAGAAATTGCTTGTAAGCGCAGCTTCGACTGCCGCCGTACCGAGGACAATACCTCCAACAATGCCAATGGTCTGTCCGATTTTCGTAGGTAATCTAGCGCCAGCCTCCCGCAATAATTCAATAACAAGTTCCATTATGATGACTTCCACGATTGGTGGAAAAGGTACATTGATCCTCGAAGAAACGATCGTGGGCAAAAAGACATTGGAAATACTTTGTCCGTGATATGTCATTACAGCTACATAAAATGAGGACGCAAAGACGGAAAACAGAACTGAGCACATACGAATCAGCCTTAATAAGGAAGCAACAATCCATGGCAAATAATAATCTTCATAAGTAATGAAAAATTGCCACAGATTGACCGGCGCAAAAAACGCACTCGGGGATCCATCCTTCATTGCGCATATTTGCCCAGAAGATAACGCCCACGCAACGTAATCAGGTCTTTCTGTCCCGATCGACTGGGGAAAGATGGAGTTGGAATTATCTTCGATCATTTGTTGAAGCAAAGAGCTATCCGTAATTTGATCAAATTGCACATCCTCAATGCGCTTAATAAAAGTTTGTAAATATTGTTTGTTCGTTAATCCTTCCAAATAACAAATCGCAACTCTTGACTTACCTAAACTCCCTACCGTGTACTCTTTAATACGTAAATCAGGACTAGGAACTCGCTTGCGAATCAAGTTCAAATTGATGTCCAATGATTCAACAAAAGCTTCTTTCGGCCCTTCCACGGTGAATTCAATTTCAGGACTGGTTACATTACGACCATTGGATGAAGCTGCGTTGACCAAAATGCATGGTATGCTTTGATGGCCATATTGAATAGCCACATATCCTTGATAAATCTTGTTTTGGATGAAATCCCAATCGGAAGAAATCTCTTTTTCCGCTACGTGGAATTTAGGATATAAATCCTCCAAGGAGGATTTATCTGGACTGTTGCTTAAGCATCCGAGGATATGCTGCTGTAAGACTTGTGGTTCAATGAGTGATTTGAAATAACCGATGTACAAAGGAACTGTGTTCATTTGATGTTCGTAGCATACGAAATCCGCTGATTGACTTAGCTCCTTCCATAATGGAGGGACTGACTTCAACTGTAATCACTCATTTCACCATATAATTTCTCACTTCATTGTGTCTCACCAAGTGGAAAATTATACAAAATCAATGCAAGCGAATCGACTCCGCTATGACAGCGCTAATCCGTTTTATCCCTCTTTCAATCTCATCCTCGTTCACGTTCGTAGCATTTAGCTTCACTATATTTTTCCTCTCGAAATTCTGCAAATAATTCCTGTCCATAGATTCCAGCAGAATTGAGTTTCTCTTTAATTTAGCGATAAGCTTCTCAGTAGGAATTGTTTGATGCAACAAGATATGTGTATGTATAAACGGATATTTAGAATGTTCGTAAGTGAAGGCACCTCCACTGCGGGCAGCTTCCTTCGTAAGTGCTGCATCGAGCAGCTTCGCCCTTGCTGTATATCTACTCCGGATTTTGGCAAGATGGCGATCGAACATTCCGCTGCGTAAATAGATTTCAAGAGCGGCTTGCGACAACATGGAGCTGTCGATATCATCTTGTTTCTTGTACAGCCTGAACGTTTCAGCGAGCTGAACAGGAATAACCGCAATGCCTATTCGCAAACCGGGGAAAATGATTTTGGAATAACTTTTCAAATAAATGACATGTGATGAATCGTCCTGCGTAAAAATGGGATCGGCCTTGCTGTCCTGTTCGAAGTCGGCAAGGTAATCATCCTCAACGATGTAGACATCATATTTGGCAGCAAGCTTAGCAAGCCGCTTCTTTTCTTTGCTCGTATAGGAACAGCCCAAAGGGTTGTGAAACCGCGGCATGGTATAAAAAAACTTGATGTCTTCGGTTTGGAAAATCTTTTCCAGTCTGTCAAAATCTATTCCAGAAAAGCTGCGCTCTATCCCGATAACTGGCATGCGACGCGTCTCCAAATACTCGATAAACAGATGATAGCTAGGCTGTTCAATCAGCACCTTCTGCTTTCCGTTAGGGAATGGCATTGCGGCAAGGAGTGATAACGCCTGCTGAACCCCGGATACCACAAAGATGTTCCGTTCATCTGTAAACACCTGGTAGCGCATTAATTGCTTACGCACGATTTCGATTAGGGATGACATCCCTTTGGCAGTGCCATATACAAATAAATCCTTCTGGTAGGTGTCAATCGCTTTATTGATGCAATGCTGAAAATCCAAATAAGGAAATACGTTTGGATCAGGAGCAGCAGCTGAAAAGTTCAAAATTGGAGACGTTTCATCCTGAGCGGCGTTCATCCCTTTGACCACGTAATAGCCGCTCTTAGGCATCGCATAGATGAGATGACGCATCTCCAACTCATTCAACGCCTTAATGATCGTACTTTTGCTGCAAGTATACTTCTCCGAAAGCGTGCGAATAGAAGGAAGTTTCTGTCCATCCTTATAAGGTTCCTTCTGTATCAGTTCCTCTAGCTCATTCATTAGCTTCAAATACATGTACATCGGACAAGCTCCTTAGTTGTAATCTGTAACGGTACAGATTGCTATTTTCTATATTGTAGCATGTAGTGAGGGTGAGATACGATAGTCATATCAAGTACAGATAATAGGAGGAACGTCATGACAACCGCACAAATCGATACCAAAACAAAGCGCTATGCCTACTCAGCCATCGTAATTTATTCCACCATTGTAGGACTCTCATTTCTGTTTGGAAAATTAGCTTTAACAGTTGCTTCCCCACTGGATAGCCTTGCTCACCGATTTACGATCTCCCTTATCGCCGCCACCAGTCCTGTTCTATTAGGATGGGTGAAGCTGCAGATACAACCGCGGGATGTTCTGGTTATTCTTCCAGTTGCGGTCTTATATCCGTCGCTGTTCTTTGCTTTTCAAGCGTTTGGCTTACAGTTCACCACTTCTGCTGAAGCAGGCATTATCCATGCGACCGTGCCGATCTTCACGATGATTGCAGCAGCACTTTTCCTGAAGGAACGTGCAACTAGGTTGCAACAGTTTTCTACGCTACTCTCCGTTGCAGGGGTTATATTCATCTTTGTCATGAAAGGCACGACAATTGATGTAACGAATATGAAAGGTACACTGCTCATTCTTTTGTCAGCCCTTTCTTTAGCGGGATACAGTGTGCTTGCAAGAAAGCTAACTTTGCGATTGAATGTGTTTGCCATGACCTATGTGATGACCATCATTGGTTTCCTTGTTTTCAACCTCATGGCGGCTAGTGAGCATTTGGCATTAGGAACGCTATCCCTTTATTTTGAGCCATTTGCCAGTCCGGTGTTCTTAATGTCTATTCTCTATTTGGGCGTCCTCTCTTCGCTCGTTTCCAGCTTGCTCAGCAACTTCGCCTTATCCAAATTGGAGGCATCGAAGGTAAGTGTGTTCAATCATCTTGCTACTTTGGTTTCAATTGTTGGGGGCTTCGTCTTTTTAAATGAACAGCTTGCCTATTATCACATCATCGGTGCAATTATTATTATTGTGGGTGTGCTTGGTACGAATGTAAAAACATGGCCAGGCAGACGTGTAGGCTCCTCTAAGTCCTCGCGCACTAGTGATTCCCGTTAGATTCTAGTTAACCAGTCCGTGAACTATAAAAAGACACCTTCGAGGTGTCTTTTTGTCTTTTTATATGCATTTGTATTTATATAAACGATCACTTATACTAATTATCAGACAGACAAGAGGTGATGATTTTGCACGACATTTATACCATAATTGCCGAGCCTTCTCGGCGTAGAATCCTGGACTGTTTGCTGCGTTCAGATTCAACGGTCAAAGATTTAACCGAAGAGTTGGGTTTATCCCAGCCGCTGATTTCCAGTCACTTGCGATTATTGCGCGAGAGCGGCCTCGTTCGTGTCCAAGCAGATGCACAGCGCCGTATCTATTCTTTGGATGCAAGTCCTTTAGCCGGTGTGGATGATTGGTTAAGTACATATCGCGCAAAATGGAATCAACACGTCGATAGGCTGGAAGAACATCTCGATCGGCAAAAACGAAACAAAAAGGAGAACCTGCAATGAAACCACAAGGCGAAGAACTAATGCCCCTCCTTAACCGTTCGGATGAAGAATGGGTGTTAATTCTTGAACGCACGCTGAAGCATCCGATAGAAGATGTATGGGCTGCTCTAACTGAATCGGATCAACTACCGGCTTGGGGCCCTTTTGCCACGGATCGGGACCTTGTATCGACTGGAGAGGTCACACTATCCCACGTGAACCATTCAGAGGAAAACGTCAAACGACAAGGCGAAGTGCTTACGGTGGAAGCCCCTCACCTGCTTGTTTTCAAGTGGGGCAACGACATTTTACGTTGGGAATTAAGTGTGAGTGATAACAACACCATTCTTATTCTCCGCCATCGCTTCACAGATTATCAAATGGCACCTTCTCTTGCAGCGGGTTGGACTTTATGTTTAAAAGGCTTAACTGGCATCCTCGACGGCAAACAGATGCCTTCTATGGCTGGAAGCAACGCTGTTCTTTATGGATGGCAAGAGCTGCATGACGAGTTCAAAAAAATGTTCGAAAGCGAGGGTAACCGATGAACAATGTAACCAAAATGGCCATTGCCAAACCGGCAAATGAAGTATTCGAAGCATTCGTCGATCCCGAGAAGATCGGAAACTTCTGGTTCTCTTCCAGTTCTGAGAGATGGGCACCTGGCAAAACAATCAAGCTGCGCTATGATGAATACAATGCGGATGGCGAGATTAGAGTTAAAGAGATCGTGAAAGATGAGAAAATTACATTCGAATGGGATTACGGGCATGTACACCTCGTCACCATAACATTCACGTTAAAGGACGAAATGAACACGATAATCGAAGTGAACGAAGACGGTTTTGCAGATGACATGGAGTCTATTCCGTTACTTGTAGGCAACAAAGAAGGCTGGGTATATACGTTGACATGCCTTAAGGCTTATCTGGAACACGGCATCACGACATTACGGGCAGCGTTAGTTCATTAGCAGGCTATAAGAAAAAGGAAAGCACGCGGCGCATGTCATAACGCGTCCTGCTTTCCTTTTTGTTTCCCTGCTAGTTTTCTTTATACCAGAGAGGAACAATTTCCTCAAAATTCTGATGATCTTCCAGCACAACGCGAATTCTAGCCAACATGGATTCAAGCTGCTCCGGCACAACTTTAAGAGTCCACGTAATCGTTGGAAAGATAATCATAGCTGTATACAATGCGTACAACTTCCAGAACTCTTGGGGAACTTCGTTATTAAAATACCCATTGATTTGCCCAACGCAAAATGGAATGCTTACTTCCCTACTGAAATAGGCGATTTTCAAAAAATCATGGTAAGGATCTCCCCAATCATAGCGGTTAAAATCGATGACCCCTGAATAACGGCGATGATGAACAATCAGATTGCTCGGATGGAAATCATCATGTTGGAATCGATTAGGGCGATCGGTCATATGTATTAGATTGTTATTGATAAAAGATAAAATGGCATCCTCCTCTGGCAGCTGAACCCCGCTGTTCCGGTAACTTTCATACTGGCGATTATGTTTCAATAATCTTCGTTCATGCCAACTTTCCATGCCAGGTGCAGCTATTTCATGCATGACTTTTAGTTCTTTGCCCGCTTCAACACCGATCTGATATTGTTCGTCTGTCGATAACGAAGGAAGAATTTCAGAAGCATCCTCCCCTTCAACATAATTCAGTATCATGTAACAAATGTCTAAAGCTTCGATCGAACCGAATTCTAACGGCCTGGATGTCTTGACTCCCCTTTCATAGATACGTGTGACGGCATCAAACTCTTGCTTTTTTTGCTGAAATTGTTGCTTTGGTGAAGTGCGTAAGACAAATTTAGGTGAGTCGCTTTCCTCATATAAAAAGTACTTAACATCGTAAGAAAATCCCTTAGTAACCAGCGAAATATCAGAGATATTCGACATAGACGGAATGTGTTTCTTAAGATCAGTTAGGTTCATATGCACACTCCCTTGTGATAAAACGATAGAATAGATTTCTTCTAAATTATACCATGAAAAATCAACACACCTAAGTTTGTGTCACGAAGCCGCCACACAAACTTAGGTGTATTTGATCATCATGCCCAATTACTTTTTGAAGTTTTCTTCATATTTCTTCTGTGCTTCGGCCATGACTTTGGTACCGCCGGCCTTTTTCCACTCTTCCACATACTTATCGAAATCGCTTACAGGACGCTGTCCGGTGATGATATCGATATAAGTTTTCAGCGTCAATTGGTCAAGCGCGTCGATGTTTTCGTTATATGCTGGAATCGCAATTGGTTGCATGATATCGTATTTTCCTTTGCCAATGTGCTCAGAAGACTTACGTAATGACATCAGCTCGTTAAGAGTCATATACGGAGTCTGAAAGTCATAATCGTTAAATGATTTGCCCAGGAACGTGTACTGCTGACCGATACCGAACTTGATCTGCTCTTCTTCTTTATCGTAAGGAGGGAGATATATGTAATCTCCTTTCTCTCCCTTCTTATAGGTTTTTCCTTTTTCCCCATACACAATATTCTCAAAAGTCTCTGCATCAAAAGCTGTGGCATCCGCAACCTGCAAGTATTTGGCCATCTTCTCCTTGTCTCTTTCCATATGTTTGCCGAATTGGCCGCCTGAACTTGCGATAGGGTTTAACTGTACAGTGCCCTGTTGTCCATCAGGTCCTTTGGGTCCAGCGGTTAACACCCAATTGGCGTTCGGTACATTGACACGAAGTTTATCGTAATATTTTCCATCAAAAAAAGCGGCTTTCGTAATAAATTGGTACCAGGAAGCGGTTACAATTCCGGCTTTGCTGGAGATGATTTTATCATCCACGTTCTGTCCTTTGTTTAACACAAATTCCGGATCGAGCAGCTCCTCCTTGTACCATTTATTAAGCAGCGTAAGCGCTTGTTTCGCTCCCGGCTCAATCTCTCCCCGAACGATTTTACCGTCCTTATCCGTAAATGTACCTGGAAATACACCGAACGCACCGAATACCGGGCTGAAAATATCTTTCACGCCTACAGCTTGACCCGTCCAACCGTAGGTATCTTTTTTTCCATTTTTATCGGGATCGTTATTGCGGAACTTGCGCAGTGCATCTTCAAACTCTTCCAATGTTTCAGGGTTTTTCGTGATGCCCACTTGCTCCAGCCAGTCCTTACGCAAACCAACAACCGTACGGTCCGGCCCCAACGTCTGGATGATCGGCATGGAATAATTTTTACCGTCTCTCTTATATAACTTCAAGGGGTCATCACCCAAATGCTTCTTCAGCCAAGCCCAGTAATGCGGGGCATTCTTCTCAATCATCTCCTGCGGAATTTCGGCAACAGCTCCCTGATTCACCAGTTTCTCATATTCGGGAAAACCTAGATCCACCCATACATCCGGGATTTCTCCAGAAGCCACTTTTAGCAGAAGCTCGTCCTTATAATTGTCTTTCGAACGTGGGAGTTGTTCAATATCGACATTGAACTTGTTTTCGACATACTTAATCGCATAAGAATCTTTGACGGTTTTATCGAAATTCTGATTCAGATAGCTTAATTTCATTTTTTTCTCGACCGTTGGTGCAGCGGTTTGTTCCCCTTTTACACCACTTCCCGTTGAACAACCAGCCAGAACGGCTCCAAATAAAGCGACGCTTATCGTCACTGGAATAACCTTTTTCAATTTGATCACCCTTTCAATCCCTATTGTTTATCCTTTAACGGCACCGATCATGATCCCTTTAACAAAATACTTTTGCACGAAAGGGTAAATCACTAACATAGGAATGACAGAAAACATAATAACGGTAGCTTGCAGCTGACGAGTAGAGAACATGTCCTTTTGATCAAATTGATAAAGCATAGCGTTTAATTGATCCATATTATTATCCACGATGATTTTTCTGAGAATGACCTGCAGCACCTGCTTCTTCGGGTCGGTTATATAAATTAAGGCGTCAAACCAAGCGTTCCAGTGCTGGACCGCGATCCACAATGCAACTGTAGCCAGAACCGGTTTGGATAAAGGCACAATGATTTTACGAAAAATAAAGAAGTAACCCGCTCCATCCACGCGCGCTGACTCTTCAAGGCTGTCCGGAATCGATCGGAAGAAGTTCCTCATAATTAACGCATTGAATGCACTGATCATACTTGGCAACACAAGAGCCCAAATGGAGTTATAAATGCCCAGCTTTTTAATCAGCAAATAATTGGGAATTAAACCTCCGCTGAACAGCATGGTGAACAGCACGAGCGATGTGACGGTTCGGTTAAAAGGCAAATCCTTCTTGGACAACGGATAAGCGAACAACGCGGTAAAAGTTAGACTTAAACTTACGGCCAGAATTGTACGCAGAATCGTGTTGCCATAACCGGACCAGATCGCTTTGTATTGAAAAATAACATAGTAGCTTTCAAAGGAAAGCTTGCTCGGAAAAAGCAGCATCCCTGTCGTATATAAGGTGCTTTCAGAACTAATCGACGTCACCACTTGATTCCAAAAAGGGTACAAGGTGATTATCGTAATCACAATCATAACCAGGTAAAGCGAAAATTCACCGATTGTCTCTACAGTTGTTTTTTTCGTCTTATTCATAGCAGATTTCCTCCATCCCTCTTCCCTCAAGCCTGACTACCAAAGGGTATGGTCCTTTCCTCCCATCATGTGAACGGCTTTATTGACAAGCACGATTAGCACAAGGGCCACGACGGATTTAAAGAGCCCCACCGCTGTCGCATAGCTATAGTTCGTTTCCAGCAAACCCTTTCTATACACGAAAGTATCAAGAATGTCTGATACTCCGTACACTTTGGGGTTATACATATTGAAAATTTGATCGAAGCCAGCATCCAGCACATGAGCCATACGAAGGATAAGCATAATGGAGATAACGGGTAACAGCATCGGAAGCGTTATGTAAATGATTCTTTTAAAACGGCTGGCACCATCCATAATGGCTGCTTCCTGAAGCTGCGGATCGATCCCGGCGATCGCTGCAAAATAAACAATAGATCCCCAACCAAAGCCTTGGTAAATGTCTGTTAGGACCAGAATCGTACGGAAGTATCGATCATCAGCCATGAATAAAACCGGATCGCCACCGAATAGTTTGACAATTGCATTCATAGGACCTTTCAGCGAGAAGATGCTAATGAATATCCCGGCCAAAATGACCCAAGACATGAAATGAGGCAAATAGGAAATCGTCTGAACGAGTTTCTTAAACCGTTCTCTCGTGATTTCACTTAATAAGAGGGCGAAAATAATCGGAATCGGGAAAGCAAAGACGATTTTATACAAACTGATAATCAGCGTATTATTTAAGACGCGATAAAAATTCGGATCTGCAAAAACTTTTTCAAAATGATCAAATCCCACCCAGGGACTCGCTATAATGCCTTGCATAATTTTGAAGTTTTTAAAAGCTAGCACAACACCGTAGATCGGGATATAGTGGAAAACAAGAAAATAAAGCAAGCCTGGAAGCAGCATAAAGTAAAGAACGCGATAGTTTTTCAATTTCCGTCTGAATTCACTTTTTGTTCTGGAAACGGTTTCAACTCTTGGGGTTACGACAACGGATTCCTGCAAATAACCCTCTCCTTTCCCACAAATCTGAAATGAATGCGCATTCACTTGTTATTTACTATAGCACAGCGTTGATTTCATTGATTTATCTCATTTTTTTGAAAAATATTGATTTATTGCGATTTTGTGTTTCTATATTTCGGAATTGTCATGATCATCGTCGTTCCTTGCCCCATTTCACTGATCACTTCAATGCCATACTCTTTCCCGAACACGAGTTTAATGCGCTCATTCACATTTTTTAATCCGTATCCCTTGGACTGTTTAATCAGAATCTCACCAAGTCGATGCTTATCGATACCAGGCCCGTTGTCCGTTACATGAATGTCAATCGTATCCTGGTTAGCAATAGCCTTAATCGTCAGCTTGCCTCCGCCTTCTTCCTTTTGGTCGATTCCATGTACGATTGCATTCTCGACAAGCGGCTGAATGGATAGATTCACCGTATCGTACTGATAGACATCATCATCTATTTGGTAACTGACGTCGAAGCTGTAATCGTGCATAACCAGCTGAATCTCCACAAAAGACTGAGTGTTCTGCAGCTCATCCTTCACCGAAGTCATACTTTCACCACGGTTTAAAGCAGTCCGATAGAAGCGGGATAACATCGTGACCACATGGCTTATATCCGTAGCCCCGATCTTCAATGATTTCCAGTTAATGACGGACAACGTGTTATATAAAAAATGCGGATTAATTTGAGCCTGGAGGGCTTTAAACTCCGCTTCTTTCTGAAAAAGTTTGTTCTGGTATACTTCTGTTACCAGCTCATTAATCCGGCGGAGCATAATACCGAAACGATTCGTTAATTCCCCTATTTCATCCCTGCTATCGCTTCGAATATCCATCTGCAAATTTCCGAGCTGTACCTGCTTCATCCATTTATTCAGGTGATAAATACGTTTGATCATGGTATGCGAAAATACCGAGATAAGGACAACCAATATGACCATACACGTAATAATGAGTGCAATCGTCGCTTTGACAATACTTGTCGCATCCATGGATATGTCCTGTTCCGGTATATAATAATGAAGCGTCCAATTGGCTTGGCGAAGTGGCTCCTGAATCAGGATATAACGAAGGCCATCGATTTCGACCATATCCTTGTTCTTTAACGGAGCCTGCAGCATTTGTCGTTGAAGTTCCGCAGCTTCAATGTTGTTGGAGTAAACAATTTGATTATTGTGGTCGGAGATAAATAGTCCATCGTGTGCGGACTGTGCCGTACTCACCGTTGTAAGCGAATCAAAAAAGCGATCCTTGTTCAGCTTCAAGTACAGAATACCGGACATCTGATTGTACAGAATCGTTGGAAACGGTCTGAATACGGCCAGCTCAGAGCTTTCAAGATACCAACCCGTTTTCTTTTGTTCGGCTATGTCCTTATACCACGGACTCCCTTCCTTAATCCGGTCCAATGAGAGAATAAACTCACCATACTCGGGCATTTTGCCTGATGTATAGACGGTGAGCTGCAGAATGTCTGTATTCAAATTTTTGATCATGCTAAAATAGGGACTCACATAGTTTCTTAGATCTTCGGAAAGAAGGGTAAGGCTTGCATAGTCAGTAGCAAAAATACGCTGCAGTCCTGTATTCATAACGACGGAATCCACTGTCCGCTCAACCTGTTCCGACTTATCGTTCATCCCTCTTGCTAATGTCCCAACCGTATTCTGCAAGCCTTGGATCGCTTGTTTTTGGAGAAAAAGCTTGGATTTATTGTACGAATAGGCGCCTAGCAATGCCAGTGGAATTAAGCTAACAACCAGGTACGACAGGATCAGCTTTTGCTTGAAGCGCATATTCTTGAGCACGTCCAGCCAGCGACTCATGCGGAGTCCCCTTCCCGATACTTGGCGGGCGTTTTCCCGTAATAATTTTTGAATATGGAACAGAAATAAGCGAAGTTGGTATAGCCCACCTCTTGCGAAATATCTGAAATTTTCTTCGTGGTACTCCGAAGCAGTTCACCCGCCTTTTCCAATCTGTAGCAGGTTATATATTTGACAAGGCTTGCTCCGGTCTCTTTCTTGAACAGGTGGCTCAAATAGCTTGGGGACAAATAAGCCTTCTCCGCCAAAGAATCCAAGCCGATATCCTGTCCATAATTGCGGTGAATCAGCCTAAGAACTTCGCCGATCACCTTTCTGGGTGACTCTGTAGAAGGCTTCTCTCGCTCAACGATCAGGTCGATCATCAAATCTTTCAGTTGGACCAGATTTTGTGTTGTATAGATTTGCTCGACAAACCTATGAAAGCAAGCATGGTATTCACGTTTATACGTCTGGATATATTTCTTTGCAATTTCCGTGCATATGTATTTTACATAAATGTTGGAAAGGCTATTGCTGTTTTGAAGTGTATAGAACATTTGTTCGATACCGGTTCGAATCAAAAGAGTTTCGCCATAGGTCATATGAGTTGAGATTTCCTCGAGTAATCGCTCAATATCCGTAGGTTCATCCTGCCGTGAAGGGCAGGCTTGTTCCATAAACATTATGGCTGATTCAGGCAGGAAAAATTTGTGTTCCAATCTTTTTTCCATCTCCTGAAATTCAGCTGAAAGCATCTGAAAGCCGTTAAGTAATTTGCTGAAAACAAGCACATGATTAGCATGATACGTTACAAGCAGGTACTCTTGCAGCTGTAACCCATACGGCTCTAAGCTCGTGATATCATCGCAACTTTTTTCAATATGTAAGAAGAGCACACTTTGATATTCATTCAAGTTTACATACAAACATTCCCATGGAAGCATTGATTTCAATTCGGCTTCGAATCCATGATCAACGGAATCAAAAAACTTTCTCCGCATATCCATTAGAACAACTCGATATCTTGCATTTTCATCTAGCCATTCGAAAACAGTCTCACCCGCTAAGGCATTGCGCGTAGACGCGGTTCCTTGCAATAAATTAAGCAGCGTTTGTTCCTGTACGTAACGGTTTCCTATTTCGTACACCTGCTGAAGCTTAAGCGTTATTTCCCTTTGCTCCCGATCTTCATCGCATAAGTGGACAACCTGCGTCACAACCTCCAAAAACTCAGATACCTCAACGGGCTTGAGCAAATAGTGAACAACATGAATTTGAATAGCTTGTTTGGCATACTCGAAATCCCCGAATGCGCTTACAATAATAACTTTAAGTTTGGGATTAAGTTTCTTGGCCTTAGTCGCAAGCGCCAAACCATCCATAAAAGGCATGCGGATATCCGTGAACAGGATGTCCACTTCGTTGGCTTGCAAGTACTCCCATGCTTTGACTCCGTTTTCCGCTTCGGCAGTTATTAAAGACAGCCCTAGCGTTTCTATTAAAAATTTAATGCCTTCGCGTTCAATTCTTTCGTCGTCAACAACCAATGCTTTGTACACCCAACCACCCTCCGCATCCAGATTTACCCATGAACGGTTACTTAGATGATACATGGATTGCAACCTACATGCCATGTGATAACTTTTATAGGTCTGTGTTTTTTTATGATTTGTTGCATACGAAACAGGCTGCCGCGCGTAGCACTGCGCCAACCTGTTTTGCTGTATGACGATACTTAATCCTTCATCGTATTCTGAATAATATTATTGTTTTCTCCTTCATCTTTGATGTTATTTGGGTTATTGCGCTTAAATTGATTTGCGAACACCAAATTTGCAGTATGTGGTTGATGGATATATACGCCGTTGTTTTCATTGTTTTCAATCTTATTATTCTGAATATCATTAAAGTCAGAGATAACTTGAATCCCGCTCAGTTTATTATCTTTGATTTCATTGAAACCGGCAAAGTTATAATTAAATGCGATGAATAGGCCATTTTCGCGGTTCCCTTTTATTTTGCTATCCAATACAATTGTATTCGTGCTCTGTGCATTTACTCCGTTATTTCCATTGTTAGTTATCTTATTATCATATATGAGATTGTTGTCTACCCGACTCACCAGAATCCCGTCGCCTTTATTATGGGAGATCTGATTACCGACAATCGCATTGTGGCTGCCATCAATGACCTCAATACCTTGGGCTGAATTGTGCTTCAGCTTATTCTTAATCACCCAGCTGCCAGTAACAGATTGAAGATGAATCCCCGTTCCTGATCCTGCGCTTCCAATTCGCTCAACTACATTCTGCATGACTAAATTGCCTATTGAATTATTTATAAAGATACCAACGGGATTAACGCCCCCGCCGATATCGCTGATTTTATTACTAAGAATATGATTCGATTTTGCATTAAGAAGCTGAATACCGCGTGAAAGATAGTTTATCATTTTAAAACCGTAAATTTCGACGCCAGCGACACCATTTAACTCAAATGCATCAAGCAGCATGCACCTTCCATCTAAAATCGCAGCTTGCTTATGCTTGGAAATGATGCGAATGTTGTTTTTAATACTGGATACCTGTACACTTTCATGGTACACGCCTCTATGTACCAATATGACGTCGCCTTCATTCGCCATCGTAACCGCATCTTGAATGGCCGTCTGACTGTTGGGAAATACCTCAATGATCGCCATTCTATCACCTCAATCGATAAGAATTAACTATCTGTTCTATAGTAAATTCAAAACGATGCTGCTTAGAAAGGAACATTTGACCAGTATTTCAACAATAAATATTAAGGGAGTTGTAACCGTATGTCTAACCATGAGACTGCACCAATTGGAAAAGAATATCCCTTCGAATCCCGTTTTCTTGAGATAAATGGTCAGCAATTGCATTATATCGATCAAGGATCAGGAAATCCTATCCTATTCTTGCATGGCAACCCGACATGGTCATACATGTGGAGAAATATCATCCCCTACCTAGCGGACTCCGCACGCTGCATCGCGGTCGATCTAATCGGGATGGGCAGATCCGACAAATCAGATGTCGGGTATACCTTCTTGGAGCATGTCGACTACATGAGCCAGTTTATTGAAAAACTAGGTCTTGCTGATCTCACGATCGTCGGGCACGATTGGGGAATGGCGATAGGCTTGCAGTATGCTATGAATCACTCGGACAAAGTGAAGGCAGTTGCGATGATTGAACCGCAAGCCTTGTATCCATGTCCGGATTGGTCCGTGTTTACGCCTGCTGAAGCGAAAGAGCTTTTCCAGACTCTGCGCGATCCCGAGCTCGGATGGCCGCTGATGCGGGATAAGAGCGTGTTTGTTGAAGGCATGCCTACGATCATCATCAACCGGTCTTTATCCCTGGAAGAGCATGAACAGTATCGCGAACCCTTCAAGAATCAGGACAACAGAAAACCTATGTGGGTGTTTCCGAACCAAATACCTATCGAGGGCAGCCCCGATGAAGTCGTACAAGCCGTGCTTTTGCGTAACAAATGGTTCACTGAGGCCTCTATGCCGAAAATCCTGTTTTACGCCACACCAGGATGCACCATTCGCGAACCGCAAATAAGCTGGTGCCAAGCAAATCTGCAAAACTTCACAACCTTCGATATTGGCAAGGGTTATCATCATTTAGTGGAGGAAAACCCGCATGCTATCGGCCAAGAACTACAGCGATGGTATAGTGAGGTTTCCTCCAAATCGTAAAAAGAAGGCTGCCGTTGCTGCTGGCAGCCTCTTTCTTATTTTCACATTTAGAGGTTGAAATGATAAAGAGCAATTGCAAATGAGAGCAGACACAGGATGATGGCTGGGATCGCTTTGGTAAATGGATCACGTGCCATCACAAGCAGACTAAAGGCTGCGGCCAGCATTGTTGCTCCTAGAAGTAAACCGGATAACAGGGCTACGATGGGATACCACATCCCCACGATCATGCCAACTGAGCCTATGATTTCAAAAAAACCAGTTACGAAATTAAAAAAGGACGGGAGTCCAATTCGGCTAAATTCCTTAGCCATTTTACCTGAAATGATTCTCGTTCCTGTTATTATGAAGAAAATACCCAAAATAACTTGTAAAATAATAGCTATTATCATTGTTTTCACGCTCTTTCATTTTAAAATGATTACATTTATATGCTATAGCATATATTTGATGCCAAGGCACTCATTCATCTTTTACGGTTGAATATAGTTTGCTAAGTATTACATGCAACTGTTGAATCTCATCGTTACTCAGATATTTGGTTACATGATCGTGAGCTGCCTTTACAATCGGCATTAGCTTGGTTTTGAGACTCATTCCTTTATCGCTAAGGAACAAGTTGTGGGAGCGTTTATCCGCTTCATTCTGTATTCTTCTTACGATTTCTTTCTTCTCCAGTGAGTAAATCATCCTCACAACGGTAGTTTGATCTCGATCGATGGCTTCAGCAAGCTCTTTCTGGCTCGTCGCTCTTTCTGTATCAAGTACAAGAAGGATTCCCCATTGTTCCGGAGTTACTTCATATTGTTTAAGTATTTTTGTGAAAAAATTAGTCATCTTAACATCAGTTCGATGAACAAGAAACCCAGTGAGATTACTCAGCTCCATCCTATGCGCTCCCTTCTTTATCAAATTAATATATGCTATAGCATATAAAATAACTTAAAAACGTTTGTTTGTCAAATGAGGCCGTTAAGCTGAGAATATTATGATGAATCCAGCGGCATAATTAAATATTAGCCTACTGCCGCTGGTTAATATTGTCTAAACGTTAAATTAAACTTGCCAAATGCTCCCCAAGGCGGTCCATGGTTTGTTCAGCTCCTGGAGCAGCGTAAACCTTCACCTTATCAAAGGTAGCTTCTGTTTCTTCATAAACCGAGCTATAGGTAAGTTTCGTTTTCCCATCCAAGTCTTCAAAAACGGCTGTTGCGGTAAAATGAGGAAACACAGCGTGTTTAAGCACAATGCGTTCTGGTTTATCGACCACAAGAATCTCATTGGTATTAGGAAAATTAACGCCATCAGGACCATGCATGATAAACTCGCATGTACCTCCTGGTCTCATTTCAAACTTCTGAAATGTAGATGAAAAACCTCTCGGCCCCCACCATTTCGACAACTGCTCTTCGTTCGTCCAAGCTTCAAACACCAGTTCACGCGGAGCATCGAATACTCGGGTGATCACAATCTCGCAATCTCCTACTTGCGCCGCGGCGATGTTTGTTTCATTGTTGTGGCTCATGTCTCAATCCTCCCAAATATTCAGCTTGATGAATTCTAACTCACTAGGTAGTTCAATCATAACAAATACCAGTGAAGACATCCATTGAATATGTATTGCTGTTACTCTTCTACAATGCGGCAAATTTGTTTATACTATACTTCTGCCACGACACTATTTTTTTGGAGGAAAGACACATGGAAAACTCGGTTGTAGAAAGACAATTACAAGCATACAACGATAAAAATATTGATTTATTCATGAGCTGTTATAGTGAAGATGTGAAAATCTATGATTTTCCTGACACCCTTACTATGGAAGGCCAGGCTGCTATGAGAGCGCGTTATGAAAAATTGTTTGAAACCTTCCCGAACATGTTTGCAACGGTGGATAAAAGAATCATTCATGGCAAATATGTCATCGACCATGAGCAAATCATCGGCAGATTAGAAGGCGCTATTTTGGAAGCTGTGGCCATGTATGAAATAAAGGATGATATGATTATTAAAGTTTGGTTTCTTCGGAATTAAGCTGCTGTTCTGATATCTCCACAGACCTGCTGACCCTGCTTTTCAAGATGCGTGGAAAACAAAATAATGGTAAAATACGTATAGGCAGATGAACTCTGCGCATGCTAACACACAGATTTCCAAAATGTCATTTGGGAGGCAACAATATGGATGATTATTTCTTGGTTAAAGACGGTAGAGTTGTACGTTGGGACGGACTTACACTTGGCGGAACGAAAATCCGAGCTGATGAACTCATTGAGTCTTTTGGACGTAAAGCTTTAGATGAAATCGAACAGTATGGTTTTTATACGATAAAAAAAGCGTAACTAGTTAACGAAAGAGACTGCCGTTGGTTCCGGCAGCCTCTTTTTCATATCTGGATCCAGAAACGTCTAACCACATTTCCATGATCCTCTACATATTCCGATTCAAACTTGCCACCGTTTTTTAGGATGGTTCTTTCAGAGGCCACGTTTCCCTTATCACAAACAAGAAGTACATTGTTCAGGCCCATCTCTTTCATCCGTTCTAATGTTAAGGCCAAAAGCTGTGTCGCATACCCTTTTCTTCTTGCTGACGGCCGTATGCCATATCCAATATGTCCGCCGCTATTGAGCAGTTTTTCATTCAGTCTATGCCTCAGATTTGCAGCGCCAATAATCATTCCCGAATCATCATCTAGTAACCAATAGGTAGAGTGCGGCACAAATCTTCCGTCCGTTATCTTCTCTTCGGAATCTTGTGAGTATAAGAAATTCAGCATGACGGTGAAATCATAAGGCTCCTTCTCTACAGTCCAAGGAACTATATCTTCACCACTCGCTATCCAATCCTCATAAAACGAAATATATTCATCCTTATACTCAGCCGAAGGCTGTACCAGCCTAATTGAGTTTCGCATCTCTTCACCTCCATAACCTCTCAACACTTCTTAATTTCTTGTCTTCGAATTCAAGTTTGTAAATATCAGGTTTGCTTGTTTGCTTCCAAAATTCAAATCCATAACTTGAGTCAAAATACTTCAATATGATGGTCATAATATTCCCATGTGTCCCAATAACAATTTTTTTACCTGCATAGTCAGATAGCAATTTCAATATAACGGGTATCGCTCGCTCTTGAGCTTGTCTTGTTGTCTCGCCCTCAGGCATGCAAAAATCAATATCTGTGAATGATTTTTCAATCCCAAGTAGAAATTGTTCTTCGGGTATTGGATAATTCAAGCTCGCAATGGGTCTTTCAATGAGTTCATCGTATTGGATAATTTCTTGTTTTAGCAGCTCTGCCAATGGAGTAACTGTTTCTTTTGCTCGATGATAGGAGCTCGAAACTAAAACATCTATATTTTCATTGCCTAACAATTCGGCCACTCTTATGGCATCTGCTTTTCCTTGTTCTGATAGGCTTGCTCCTCCTGCCCGTTCCAGTTCATGTGAAAATGGTGCGATACCATGTCGTACAAAATAAATGTATGTAGTCATAACTAACCATAACCTCCTAACAATATTCTTAATGGGTGTCCGTTGGTTTTACCCAAGAAAGTAGATAACGGTAATAGAAACGGCGCCGGACAATTGCCCCTGGAAGGATCTCGTTTACAGCTTGACGAATCTCCTTAATTGATTCTTTGGGTTCTGCAATTCGCACATTTGGACCCTGCATTCCGCCATGGGCTCGGTCCATAATCCGGATTGGGAGAAGCAGCAGCCCTGCGATGATAAAATCAATCATCGACTTATCCGCTGCTAACCCAATGATGAGGAGCCGGCCGCCAGGCGCTAGTACTTGGTTCATTTTCACCAGTGCGCTTCTTAAGTCCATATGGTGCAAAGTTGCTACACAAATGACAGTAGAAAAGCGTTCCTCATGAGAAGGGATTGGCATGGTAAGGAAGTCACCGTTTATGAGTGTTACATTTGATACTGCAGCAAGCCGTGTCCGTGCGCGTTCGAATGAATTCGAATCGGGGTCTATGCCGACAACCTGCTGAGCGAAGGGCGCGAGCCGTTGAAGTAATAACCCGTCCCCACATCCGATGTCGAGTACTCGACCGCCATGAACTTTAGCGTTGTCCACCAACTCTTCATGAAATGCTGTATTGTGGTTCCAATACGTATCCATTCGCTTCTTTCGCTCCCTTCCTCAAGTCTCTCTGTTTAGACACTTTAAAACTAATAAAGTTTCAATATTCCTCCCTAATTTCTACCAGTTAATGCAAAAAGCCGCCAAGCTATCGCTCAGCAGCCTAAAAAATTCGTCCATTCATCCCTTCACAGCGGAACTGACCGTCAATGCGCTTTCCACTTGTTCGGTGAAAATCAAATATAACACGACCATCGGCAAGCTGGCGATCGTCATGACAGCCCCCATGCCACCCCAGTCGGTCGCGTGAAGGCCTTGAAAATAGATGAGCCCTATCGGCAAAGTCATTAGTTCCTCTTTTGTTATTAAAATCGATGCCAAAAAGAATTCATTCCACGTTCCCATAAACTGCAGAATAATGATGGTGGCGACGGCTGGAGTGAGAATCGGCAGCATGATACGAAAGAACGTGAGGTAAATGGAAGCGCCATCCATACAAGCCGATTCTTCCAACTCTTGCGGGATCCCACGCAGGAATCCATAAAAGACCATCGAGGCAAAGGGCAGACCAAATGCCACATAAGGGATCAATAAAGCACCGTAAGTATTCGTCAAGTGAAAATCTTTCACGATAATCGCCAAGGGAATGATAATGACTTGAATCGGAATAAACATTCCGATAATCATGTAAATCCGCACAGTTTCGCGAAATTTCCACCGAAGCCTGGCAATCGCATAGGCAAACATGACGGCGAACAAGACAACACCTATCGTTGTTATCGTTGAAACAATCATGCTATTGGTGATATAAGTCGGGACACTGAATTTATTCCAGGCATTCACATAATTTTCGTATCGGAAGTGTGTTGGCAATCCGAAAGGATTGGTTACGAAAATTTCATCATTGTTTTTCAACGAATAGGAAACCATCCATATCAACGGATAGACGGAAATAACGAAATAGGCCCATAAAAAGGACTGCAGGACGATTCCAACGATTTTGTTCATATGATGACTCTCCTTTACCCTTGTTCCAATCCGGTTTCTCTGCTATCGAACACTTTATTGATGATGATGGTGGCGATTAGGCTAATCACAATCAACAAAACCGAAATGGCACAAGCATACCCATATTGATTGCCCGAAAATGCATTTCGAATGATCATGAACGTTATCGTATAGTTTGTCGTTCCTGGTCCGCCATTTGTCATAATAGCCATTTGCACATAAGCCCCTATCCCAGCCGTAATGGCAATAATAAAGCAAAACTTGAACGTCTCCTTCATTAATGGGAGCGTGATATGCCAATGCGCCCGCCATTTACCTGCGCCATCGATTCGAGCAGCTTCTGTATAATGTTCTGGAACGGATTTCGCGCCGGCATAAAGCAAGGCAAACTGAAACCCCATATACTGCCAAGCATTAACGAAAGCAATTGCTATAATGGAGACGCTCGGCGAGTTCAACCAGTCTTGCTGATAAGCGATTCCAAGTGCTTGAAACAACTTATTAATGATTCCGTTAACCGGGTCATACATGGAAAGCCAAAGTTGACACACGACCGTGACCGACAGTACAACGGGAATGAAATAGGCGGTTTTCAGGACTTTTCGCCCTTTCACCGTCGGATCCGAGCATATTAGCGCCAACAACGTACCTAGACCGATTTGGAAAATGACTAACACCAGGGCGAACAAAAGCCCGTTTCGCAGCGATGTCGTCAATAAATAATCTTGACTAAGGTCGATATAATTTCGCACGCCTATAAAAGTCGCTTCGCCAAGCCCATCCCATTCAAAAAAACTGCGATAAACAGTCTGAAGAATGGGATAAAACACAATGACACTATAAAGTACAATTGCCGGAGTTAAAAAAATGAGAATAGCCCATTTGTTTCCTAAGTATTGTTTCATCTCTATGCTCCCTTTCTTGAAAAAAACTCACACCGACTTACAGGTCGATGTGAGTCATCAGGTACTGAAAGGATTTATTTCTTCAGTGTTTTATTGAGATTCGTTACGAACTGATTCGCCGTAAATCCTGCCACAATCAAGTTCTGTGAGTTGACGTCAATACTGAGATTCACATTTGTATCATTCTGCACGGTTGCGAAGCTCGTGATATTGGGGATCACTTCTTTACCAAGACGAGACAGCATAGCAGGTACTTGCGCTGTGATAGGCTTATCGACCTTGATGGAAACAATCGGTGTGCCCACTTGCGTATACTTGTACTCTGCATATTTACGTGCCATGAATGCCGCTACTTTAATGGCAGCTTCTTTGTTTTTTGTTTTGGCGGAAACGGCGAAGCCTCCTGGTCCCCCGGCCCCATTCATGGCAAACTTCGCCTTTTCGTAAGTGGCTTCATCTTTCGCTGGGAAATTCATGAACTCTACATTGTCTCCGAGATTTTTTTGTGAGCTTGGTATTTCCCATTGACCATTCACGAACATGGCCGCTTTGCCTTGATAAAAAAGTGAAGAAGCTTGATCATAGTTCGTCTGCGTCGCATTTTTAGCAAATAGGCCGGCCTTTTGCAGCTCTTCTACTTGCTTGGCGGCCAGCTTCAGAGCTTCCGGCGTTTCTGCCGCGCCATTGAGGGCTCCGTAACCTTTCGGCTCCTCTCGAGTCATGAAGCCTTGCAACAAGGCGTTGCCAATCCATTTCTCTTTGGAGAAGATCGCGAGTGGAATGATTCCCTTCGCATTGAACTTTTTAGCGGCATCCTTCAATTGATCGATCGTTTTGATCGGCGCCTCTATGCCTGCTTCAGCAAAAAGCTTTTTATTATAGTACAAAATAATAAATTCAGTGCCGGCATACGGATAGCCATACACATGGCCATCTGGTGCAATTAGTTTCGCTTCGTTGCCTTTGTTCAAATCTTTCTTGAATTGTGCCGTTTCCGGAGCATCATCTAAGGTCAGAATATTATTCGACTTGCTTCCGATCTGCATGATATCCCAATTCGTGTCAATAATATCAGGCAAATCTCCGGTTGCCATTTGCGTTTTGATTTTCTGTCCATTATCTTGCAGGCCAGGGACTAGCGTAACTTCAATGTTGGGCATTTCTTTTTTTAGCTCCGCAACTGCGTAATCATAAGGCTTTGATGTGTCATCGTCGAAATGATTGGTATAAATGCTAAGCTTGATAGGAGCATTGGCTGGTGCTGCAGCCGTTGTTGCAGCAGGCGCAGCTGTTGTTGCCGCGGCAGGAGTTGTAGATGTTACCGGTGTTGCTTTTGAGCCCGCGTCACTTTTCGTTTCCGTTCCACACGCTGTAAGTGAAACTGCCATGATTGATGCGAGTCCGATGCTGCTGAGTTTCGTCCAGTCCCTCATTTCGAATACCCCCAGTAATAAATTCGAGATAATTGTAGCGCTTACATGACTGATTGTAGGGGAAAAATGAGTTCACCATAAGGTACGATTACGCCTTATAACGTACAAAAAGCCCGCTTTCTGGCGGACAATTTTCAGAAGAACGGTCTTTACTCCTTCTTATAAACTTACTTTATTTGTCGGAGCCAAATTAGGCAGAACACCTACGACATATGATGGATCCAAGAATATATTGGTAAACGTAGACTCTCCCCCTTACCGCACCGCCGATCCCCTATCGGCGAGGCGGTTTTTTTATACTTTCAGTTTTGGCGATCGCGCGGAAATCTCTCGTCAACGAGAGAAGCTGGCTGCCCTTTAGATAAAAATCATCTTTCACTCGCCAAGTATGGCTTTGTTTATTTTTACGACGGATGTACACGTAGTTAAAAGGTGTCGTTGCAAAAGTTTTAAAACCATGTTGATTACATGCTCTGAGAAAAGCTACGTCTTCTCCCAGCGAGCGGTCAGGAAACTGCACCCTCTTAAGAACACGTCTGTGGAACAAAATCGTGCCTCCTTGCACAAACTTAACCTCTTTGTTTCGCTCATGAGGTGATCTAATAAGCAGCTTGTGAGCAGCCGCGAGATAAACCAGGCAGGCGTGCTTGCCAACAACATCACTTTTCGTCAAACGCAGTGCCTTCATTTGCTCTTTTAAGTAAAAGGGTGAGTAATAGTCATCATCATCAAATTTGGCGATATACGGGAATTTGGTTTTCGCGATTCCGCAATTGAGGCACTGTCCTAACGAAGTCTTCTCGTTGACTTGATACACGCGGACGTTGGCAACTTTACGCGCTCTGAGGCGATAAGCGGCAAGATTCATTTGGTCATTATTTATAATAATGATAAGTTCTTTTAACAAGTCGTGTTGTCTTTGAAAATTATGCAAAATGTGATTGAAATATTGTGGACGATTGGTACACGTAATGATAGAAACACCGGCAGCCGTTGTGATTTTCCCCATTCGTTTCCTCCCCTTTCCTACCAATAATTCAACATACGTCTATGGTAGATCATTTGTGAAACAAAAAAAGAAGCCCGCCTGAGCGAGCTTCTTACTAATCTTAATGCATAGCATTCATCGTCGCGTGCTTTACAATGACACGGCGGATGAAGAAGGCTACGGCTAACCCGATAAGTGTCACTATCATAGCGAAAATGAACACGTTCTGGGAACCAAGCATCATGGCTTTTGCAGCCTCGAGGGGTTCACTCGGCTTGGAAGAGCTGTCTAGATACTTCTCCATACCGCTAGTCAGGATACTGATTGCAATTGCTGTACCGATCGCCCCTGCAACCTGTTGCAGCGTGTTCATAACCGCTGTACCGTGCGGATAAAGTTCCGGCGGAAGTTGGTTAAGTCCATTCGTCTGAGCCGGCATCCATACCATAGAGATACCAACCATGAGTCCAATATGCAAGACGACGATAAACGCCACGGAAGAAGCAACCGTGATACTGGAGAAAAACCATAGCATCACAGCAACAATAGCTAGGCCAGGAACTACAAGCCATTTAGGTCCATACTTATCGAATAAGCGCCCCATGCGTGGAGACAAGATACCATTCAAAGCACTACCTGGAAGCAGCATGAGCCCTGTCGTAAACGCGGATAACTTCATGCCATTTTGCAAATACATCGGTAAAATAATCATAGTTGATAAAATAATCATCATACAGGACAACACAAGAAGCAGTCCGATAATAAACATCGGGTATTTGAAGACGCGCAAGTTCATCATTGGCTCGCGCATGGATGTTTGGCGAAGCGCAAACAACACAAGAGAGATTAAGCCGATTATGATCGATGTTAATACGATTGCGCTAGTCCAGCCGCCTTCTCCTTCGCCTGCTTTACTGAAACCAAACACTACGCCACCGAAACCTATGGATGATAAAATAATTGAAATTAGATCGATACGCGGTTTTGTGACCTCGGTGACGTTTTCCAGGTTTCTCAAACCGATCAAGAGCCCAAAAATTAAAAACGGTAGGGATAACCAGAAGATGTAGTGCCAAGTTAAATACTCGATTAAAAGTCCCGCCACAGTTGGGCCTGTTGCCGGTGCGAACATGATAACCAGGCCAACGAAACCCATTGCTGCACCGCGCTTCTCCGGGGGATAAACGACCAAAATTGTATTAAACATGAGTGGAATCAATAACCCCATGCCAGCTGCCTGAAGAACACGAGCGACCATCAACATTTCAAAATTGACTGCTAGAGCAGCAATCAATGTCCCAACGATCGAGCTTGAGAGCGACATAATGAAAAGCTGCCTTGTTGTAAACCATTGCAGCAGTAAACCAGTCATCGGCATCAGAATTCCCAGAGTCAGCAAAAACCCTGTCGTTAACCACTGGGCAGTGGCTGCTGAAATCTGGAACACATCCATCAAGTTACTAATAGCTATGTTGAGGGCCGTCTCACTGAACATGCCAACGAAACCGCAGATCAGCAGCGACGCCATAATAGCCTTAGTATTATATTGCTTCATTTGTTTCTTCACTTCCCTCTCCTGAAAACTAATTGAATAGTTCTCTATCTTTATAGTCCGCTTAAAAATACAACAGTCTGTCGAATTATACAAGTGCAAAAATAAATTAAATGATATTCTCCTTTCCAGAAAAAGAAAACACCTCCAAATGACGCAGGGAGGTGCCGTTCATCATTTTAGTCCAATTAGTGTTAGAAGACCGGACAACATGGTCAGTTTATTTGATTGTTTGACTTGTTTCGACATAGTTCGCGGCCTCCATTTCCAGGCATTGCTTTCAATTGCTTTAAGCTCTTGTCTATGCTCATTCATCGTTTCCTCTAAAAAATAAGGATCATGATGCAAGGCGCACACCTCCATTTCCTCAATAGGATGACTTCCCTTCGCTTTAAGCTCATTATACGAAATCAACTATGACAACAGTCTGTCATACTTGTGGGTATCGATTTAACATTTTTTCAATTTTAATTTTGAGTAAATGCCTTAACGACAGAGGTTCGAGAACCTCCACATCTTCACCAAAACTTAATATCATTTCAACTAACCGTTCTGCTTCTGAAGGATTGATAATGGTAATTGTAAGCGTGCCATCTTCATTGAAATATTTATCTTCCGCATAGAAACAATCCAAGGCATTTGCCAATGATTTCCCTGAGAAATGAAGAACAGCTCCTACGATTTCATTTTTCCGATAATCCAAAGAGAGATCTTGTAGAAAGGCTGAATGGATACACGGATAAATTTCGGGCAAGGTAACCAAATCTATCATTCTTGTAAGTTTAAATACACGATAATCCTTGCGAACTCTACAATACCCATGTAAATACCAAGAATAATATTTAAATAGCAGGCTGACTGGTTCAACGATCCGACGAGCTCTCTCATTCTTAGAATTCATATATTCAAATCGAATGACTTGGCGTGTTGTTATCGCTGCACGAAGCGTATGCAGTGTTTCATTGTTGGCTCGCCAGCTTCCTAAATCCATGGTCAAGCTAGGCATTTTATCTTTTTGAATTGTTTGAAGCCTATGCATCGTCTCCGTCGCTCCCTCATCTTTGAACACCGTCGCCGTGCTGTGAAGAAGCGTGATTAATGACTCAATGTCGTTGTCATGCAATAAAGTTTTCTCCATTTTATACTCTTTAATAATTCCATATCCGCCATTGACGCCCTGATAAGATACGACAGGGATTCCAGCCGCACAAATTGCCTCTATATCTCGATAGATGGTTCGTTGAGAGACCTGATATTTGTTCGCAAGCTCTGAAGCGGAAATCACTTCATTATTCAAAAGCGCATACGTAATCGAAATTAATCGTTCTAACTTCATCTCATCACCCTTTAAACTCAAGAACATATGTTTGTATCTATTACACCATAATTGCCCAATTGGTTCAAGGGGAACAAGGAAAAAGTGTATTAGCCTTCGACCTCGACTCTGCTACTAAGAAGCATCTTCTAAACCTCATACCGTCAAACCATTTATTACTCATCACCTACCCCAAACGCTCATCATCAACTTGCAACTGTAACCGTATTCTACGTTGTACTTCGTGCAATCATTTAGCTGCAATTTGGCTTCACATCGGTTTTTTATTGTACTTTTTACAACGAATCTCGCGTTAAAACGCTTCCATCACGCTTTTTCGCAACAAATAGTTGTATTTTGTGCAACGAAAGATCACCTTCGCGGTCAAATCTCGCTGTTATGTTGTATAAAATACAACGTATGCCTTCGAATTCGGTTCTTATCTGTCCCGACATCGCCTCTCGAGGCGAATCGACTGAATTACCTGTACAAACTCCCGTTATTTCATCCAAGTCTTATTCCGCGCCATTATTAACAGTAGAAACTCCAGTTACTCCGCCTACGTTCATCAATTAGGTAAGAGAAACTTACTCCTATTACTCATTCCTAGCTTGATTGTAGTCTGCCCATAACGGGCTGATGTATTTTTCCAAGGCTTTTTTGACGTCACTTCTTCGGCTCCCTTCAATGCTTACAGTGTCATTTAAAATATCATTTCTTATTCGTATAAGCACATACAAAGGAGGCAGTGAAGCTTCGCGCAGAGCTTTTATCATCTCTTCTTCTTGCGGCGTAATATCCATTATTGCACCTCTTCCTTCATGTAAAAGATACTTTCATTTTAAACCCTGCCATAGGTGTTAAGGTCAAGACCATGAAATCAAAAAAGGCAGTCCGCTATAACCAGCGAACTGCCTTCTTCTATATAAATCAATTCGAGTCTGCTTCTGCTGACCGATCGTACCACGCGTTGAGTTCTTCCAACCGTTGGTTGTAAGCATCACGAATGGAATAAGCAGATTGGGATCCAACCGGAAGCCGCAGCGGCGCATTTCCTTCATTGATGACGGAAATAATATATTGGACCGCTTTGGCCGGATCGCCAATTTTGATGTTTGATAAGTTTTTTTCATACGCTTCGTAGTACGGGATGTACTCCGGCTTTTTCTCCGTCTGCTCCAGGGAGTGTCCGAGAAACTCGGTGGCAAAAACAGCCGGCTCGACAATCGTCGTTTTGATGCCAAAGCTTGCAAATTCTTTCGCGAATGCTTCAGAGAAACCTTCTACTGCAAACTTGGAGGCGGCATATAGGCTGAACGGCGGGAACGAAACAACTCCGAAGAAAGACGAGAAATTAAGATAATGTCCGGATCCCTGACGTTTAAATACAGGAAGTGTCGCACGAATGACATCCAATACACCAAATACATTAACGTCGAACTGTTTCCGAATTTGTTCTTCCGTGTACTCCTCTAGCATACCGAACAGTCCGTATCCTGCATTATTCACGACAATATCGATTTTTCCAAATACAGTAACAGCTTCTTGAACAGCAGCTTGAATTTGGTCCGGTTTGGTGACATCCAGAGCGACAAGATGAACACGATCCGGTGCTATTGCTTTAAAATCCTGAATAGCTTCAAGTTTGCGCGCTGTCGCAACTACTCTATCCCCAGCTTGAAGCAGCTGCTCCACAAAATGACGGCCAAATCCTGTTGAAGTTCCTGTAATAAACCATACTTTACTCATCATTTATTTCTCCTTTTTGTCTATCAATTTTAGTAATCAAGAATGAACATTCTAGTATTTGCAAAAAAATAAGGCTCCAATTAATTATCTAACATCGACATAGCAGAGCCAGCTATGCGGTGAAGCTTCTCTTTGTTGGTAGAGGTTCGGGCGAGTACACGCAAACCTAGCATTGTGTTATGCATTTCTTCAGCAAGCTCACTTGCGTTACGAGTCGAAGCGAACTCACCACTTTCCAGTCCCCGCTGAATCAATTCAGCTAGAAGATTCTCCACTTTATCGAAGCTTTGTACAGTCTTGGCATCCACTTCTAGATCCCAAGGGGCAAGCTCTACAGCCATATTGACAAGCAGGCAACCTGGGGGCTTGTCGCCGGTCCCTTCAATCATGAAGTCAAACAAAAAACGAATAGCTTGCTTAGCACTGTCGGCGCGGGTGATGCCTGATTGAAATTGCCCGTTCAAGTACTCATTGTAGCGTTCTATGGCTTTTAGAAACAGTTGATGCTTGTCACCGAATGTATCGTATAAGCTTCTGCGATGAATACCTAAATGATCAACCAGATCATTAATCGATGTTTTCTCATAGCCTTGTTCCCAAAATAACCTCACAGCCTTCAGCAACGCCACATCGACATCAAATTCCTTGACTCGAGGCATTTCACATCACCTCCCTTCTGAATATAGTTATAACACATTGAGAACGTTCGGTAAAGAATTATTTTTACCGAACGTTCTCATATTGCGCGATATAAAAAAGGCTATTCCAACAAAATGGAATAACCTCTGATTTTCATGCCGGTACTCCGTGCCGCATTAGAACAGACTTCACAAGCTCACTGCCCGTGGCCTTCTCCGGAAGCGTTACGCCTGCTGCAATGAGGCTCTCGGCTACCGCGGCATAGTCTCCTTGAGGGTCCTGATTGTGCATAGAGCCCCACATACAGCTATTGAGCGGGGTCCCCCCATATTCATTACGAATATCGATGGATGCTCCACGTCCGAGCAGCAATTGGACAATTTCGTTGTCACCCCGGATCGCCGCATGATGAAGGGCCGTCATCGAATGCTCATTTCGCCGCGCATCTGGCTGAAAACCAACATCCAACATGAGTTGCACAGCCGCTATCCGATGATCCCATGCTGCATTCGTAATCATACTCTGGTATTCCCAATCCAAGGATTGGATGATATTCCGATGCTCCCTTAACATGGCATGGACGGTTTCGGTATCCGCCCGCATACAAGCGAGCAGCAATCTCTGCTCAACTGAACTGTACGGCAGCATCAACTCCGTAATGGCTTCATGTCCCAGGTGCGCCGCAAGGAAAAACGGTCTCGCTCCAGTGCCGATCATGTACTCGTAAATGTGCCCACCGTTCGATTCACCGGAGGTAAACTCCCTTTTTCCCACCTGAGCTTCAAGGGCATTGGGATTCTCGTTAAGAATCCTGCGAACAAGTTCAAGGTCTCCCAACTGAACGGCCATAAAGATATCCGTCTGAGCACCACGTTTAATCAAATGTTTGCATTTGTCAGGTTTATTAACCGCATATTGAGCTGGCGTACTATTGTGGTCAATATCCCGCATATCGATGTCAGCGCCGTGATCCAGCAGGAAATCGATGACGTCAGATGAGACGGCATAATGCAGAGGAACCTGCCCATCTGGACCACGCTGATTGACAACCTCTGCATCCTCTTCCACCATCTTTTGCAAAACGTCTATCATCCCCAATGCTGCAGCAGCGTGCGGATCGACACGAGCTCCTCGTTCAATCAGGTAACGGGACAAGTTATGATGATCGTGATGCAGAACACCGAATCCGCCAGCCCACCAACTACTTTTGGTATTGATATCCGCTCCGAATTGAAGCAGCACATCAACCATCTGACGATTACCTCTGTATGAAGCGATCACAATTGCTGGTGTATCAAAGGCAAAGCTTGGTTCGTCTATCCGTGAAACAAGCGATGGATGGCTTTGCAGGATTTGTCTTACAGCTTCCGGCTCATTGCGATCAACCGCCTGTTTGAATTGTTGAATAACCTTCGGGTCCAGATCATCCTTAGAAAGAAAATCATTAAACGATTCCGTCACGTAAGCATCCTTCCTCTTCTACTAAGATTTGAGATTATAGAAAATCTCCGTTTCCAGTTTGGTTTCATCCTCATTCCAATGTCCATACACTTCCATTAACGGAAGCTCATGATATTCATCTGAAGCTTTCACTTTTGCACGAATGCTTTCATAAGTTTTATCTAGCTCGCTATAGGGTCCGATGTGTTTGCAATAGGCATATTTTTCTAAAATAACATCCTTCATCTCCAGTAATGAATCTTCATTCGGAGGAAGAACCAATTCAATACCGGCAAATATATGGTGGCCATTTTCATAAACTACGTGGTTCGTTCCCTTATGAGAAAGCCCCTTCTCCCGTACTTCCTTCCAAACTTTATCCAGCAATTCGAAAATCGTATCACTGTACCTTTTTTGTTGATCATGCGTTTTAGAAAAGCCGAACAATGTAACCATTTTTCTTTGATTGAAAATGACTGGTTCCATTAGGATCTCCCTTCTACTCTCGATAAAAGGACAGCACCCAGCACACGCCGTTCCGGTCAGTCACTATCGCCAGCAGACCGTTAAATGGAGCCTCGTATACTTCGGTAAGGATTGTCCCGCCGGTTGACAATGCTCCGTAAATCGCACGGAACGATTCTTCCGAATCGATTTTCAGGAAAACTCTCACATAGTCACCTTTCAACGCCGGTTTCGCCGCTTGAACATCGGCAAATTTAAGTGTTGCCGTCCCAACTTGAAGGTCCGCGTTTAACACCACTTCACCTTGCTTGCGCAGAATAACAATCTCACCACCAAAAATACTTTGGTAGTAATTAATTTCGTCTTTACAGTTCTCCACTACGATAAAAGGGATCGCAATCATCATGTACATCCTCCTTAAATTTATACTTCATATAAAGCACTTGCCTCTACACGTCTTCTTGTTCACTCAGATTATGAAGGACAGTCTTCAATAGGTCGTTCAACAAGTCATACTCATCATCCGAAATACCTTTTCGGGTTTTACTCTTGACGCGGCTCAATGCTTCTTGTACTTTAGGCACCACCTCACGACCTGACTCTGTCAGATAGAGTAGTTGATAGCGATTGTCCGTGGGATCGGCTTCCCTCCGAACATATCCTTCTGCTTCCAGCTTCGCAATCGCTTTAGCTGTAGTCGTCTTGTCAATGAGCAGCCTCTCGCTTAGCGCTTTCTGTGTAATGGGTTGATGAAAAGCTATTGACATGAGGAAGATATACTGACCGCTTCCAATGCGATAAGGTTGCAGCTCAGATGAGATCAGGATTTGCATGTGTCGATAGATGGCAGAGATATATTGCCCGTGTGATTCCGTGCTGTCCTCGTTAGCAGGCTTCCAATGATCGTTCAATTTACCCCTCCTTAAATAGGATGTTATTGCAACTAATTTCATTATATGGCATATAGGATGTTATTGCAACTAATTTTAAACATATAGGCTTGACGCCCGTGTAGATCAACCATTTTACAGGTCAAAACGCAACGAACATCAAGCTTTTATTGAATCTTACTCCTCATTCACATATGGAATGGTTAAAGGTCCCAAAGGCAAAACGGCTACCGTCATCTTCTCACCATACTTCTCTTTCAATTGCTCCAATGTAACTTGAATATCATGAGAAGTTTTTAACATCGCTTTTTCAACGTCTTCGTCGGCTAATGAAGAGTACAAATAAACGTCGGCCCAGACCTGAATAACGGCTTGTTTTTGTACTTGCCATTGATCGAACTTTTGAAAGCTTCCGTCGTTAATCATGTCGAGAATTTCATGTGGCGTTTTACGCATCTGTAAAATTTCTGCATAATTGCCGTGGTTCGGAATCCCATCCGAGCATTCTGAGGCACAGATGATGGTTCCACCCTCTTTAACAATCTTATGGGCCGCGCTCATCCCTTTGACTGCCTGATACAGATTCTGGTCTAACGGGTAGCCTGAATTGGAAGTAATGACAACATCAAACCGTCCCTCAACCGGGATCATGGCATGCTGTTTGGTGAAAGCACACCCTTGGTCATGGGCTTCAAACAACTCACCAGCAAAAACTTGCGTGATTTCCTTCGATTTATTCAGAGTCACATTGAGCATAAAATGGGGCTTGCACATCCGATTGACTTCACGGGTCATATCCTGCAACGGATTATTTACCATATTCCCCCACGTTGCCAAAGGGTCTCCGATCATTCGGGCGTTATGAAAGGTCAAAATGGTCTCAATTCCAGCAATACCAGGCATGATCCCTTTCGGTCCTCCGGAAAAACCTGCAAAAAAGTGAGGCTCAATAAAACCTGTAACAATTCTGAAATCGGCCTCTACATACTCTTTATTGAGATAGACATCGCACCCGAACTGGCTATGCCCCACCTTCACAAGTTCATCGTTGTTGTGGCAATGGTGATTAATCACACGGACACTGTCGACAACCGACTTGCCCAACATTTGAATCAGTTCTTCCTCGGTTTGATCGCGATGCGTTCCCGTACCGTTAATGATGACAACATTTTCTTTAGGCACGTGAGCCAGTTCTTCAAGAATCCACGGGACCAACTTCTCGTTAGGTGTTGGACGTGTAATATCACTAATGACAATGGCAACCTTGTCTGTAGATTTGACCAACTCAGCCAAAGGCGGCAATCCAATCGGATGTCTAAGAGCTTCCCGAACGGCTAGTTTCTCATCTTGCAATCCATCCATATGATAAGGCTCGATAATCTTGGAATGGTCTGGCACATCAACAGTTAAAGTTCCTTTACCGTACAACAGGGTCGTCTGCATATCTTTCCCTCCATTGTGAACATGAATTTGAGTCGTAATATTGTTTACAAGAGTTGTGAAAGCGTTTAATAGTAAAATTATAACATAGACAACTAGTAATAGACTTCTCCATTTTTACAGGAATAACCTTGACACCTACGGGACAACTTTAACATTATGGCTAACCGTTATTTAATGGTATAATTACCATTGTTCATCAAAATACTTAGAGTGAGGCGGTAATCGTTATGGAAACAGCTAAACAGACAGTAACGGTTGAAACTACAGTACATGCACCAGTTGAACAAGTGTGGGCATTTTGGACACAACCAGAACATATTACACAATGGTCTTTCGCCTCTGATGACTGGCACGCGCCAAGAGCCGAAAATGATTTAAGGGTTGGCGGAACATTCGTTACAAGACTCGAAGCCAAGGATGGAAGCTTTGGATTTGACTTAGGCGGCGTTTATGATGAAGTGAGAACGCATGAATTCATTTCTTACACCATGGGCGATGGAAGAAAAGTTGAGATCTCATTTATTCGTCAAGATAACGATACAAAGGTAATTGAATCATTTGATGCTGAAAGCGCAAATCCTGTTGAAATGCAAAGAGCTGGCTGGCAAGCGTTTCTAGACAACTTTAAAAAATATAGCGAAACTGCCAAATAAGATTTGGCCATATGATTTGATATGAATGAAAACCTCCCTTACTTCCGGGAGGTTTTTTGTCATTTCATTTGCTGATTAACTTTGCATATATTACTTGCCGGTGGGAAATTATAACAAAAAGTTTTGAAAGATAAAGGGGACTCAGGAAATGAATCCATTAATAAAAGAAATTACAGCTAAGTTTCTGAATAACGATGATTTCTTTCTTCAACAGGATTATTTTATGAATATCTCTGTTATCTTAATGGGCTTCAACACATTGGTCGACTTGACTGAGTCTCGAGAAGCTATGCATATGTACATAGAAAAGGCAATTTCTGCAAATATAACAGAGGAAGAATTATTAAGCTTGTTCGGGGAAGTCAAAGAGAGTGATATTAATGTTCTCACCTCATCTATTTTGCAGGGAAAATTAATCCTATTTTTCGCTAAATACAACAAATTTGTTGTGTCGCAGCCGATACCCAAATTGCTCAATCGGTTTACTGAACCTCCTACGAATGAAAACGTCCTTCAGGGGCCGCTTAGTTCCTTTGTCGAAGACATTGAACAAAACATTGGTATTGTCAGGAAACAAGTAAGCACAGATCAACTTTTTGTCAAATCGGTTTATGTTGGCAAGGATGAGAAAAAAAAGATTTCGCTTCTGTATTGTGAGAACTATGTGCAAATGGAGTTGGTGAATAATATTGTTCGTCAACTCGAAATGAACCTGGATAAGGAAGTTCACAATTTACAAAACTTATCAAAAACGATGGGATTTTCCGCCTGGGAATCCTTCTCTAAATTTAAAACGACAGAACTTCCTCTGGAGGCCGCTCAATGCTTGCGTATGGGGAAAGTCATACTATTTGTAGATAGATTACCTTTAGCACTTATTCTGCCTAGTTTGTTATGGGATATGTTTGCAATGGAAAACGATCGCAATTATCCGCTTCCTTTAATGCTGTCAGTCCGATTTTTACGAATCATTGGCGTTTTGATGACGTTAATTGTTCCTGCTTTATATGTAGCCCTCGTAGCCGTTAATCCCGAGGTGTTGAGAATAGAACTTGCGTTAGCGGTCTCTCAAAGCCGTGATAGTGTGCCCTACCCTGCCCTTGTAGAAATCCTGCTGATCCTAGTTATTCTAGAATTAATTGTGGAAGCCAGTGTCAGATTACCCAAAAGTATCGGGCCCACAATTACCATGGTAGGCGGGATTATATTGGGTCAAGCTATCGTTGCTGCCAAATTAGTGAGTAACCTCATCCTGATTATCCTGGCCGCCACGACAATTGCGAATTCAACGGTGGTTGGATTTCAAAATTCGCTCTCCATCCGTTTATTTAAATATTTAATTGTGGTTTTAGCTGCCATGTACGGAGTGCTGGGTATTTTGGCGGGTTTAGTCCTGGTATGCGCCTACTTGGCAAGTCTAAATACTTTTGGAGTTCCCTATATTCAAATCAATGTGGCAAAGGATCGGAGCAATCATGGATAAAAGCATTTCCGTCATGCTTATGTACCTTCTTACTCATTTGGGGCTTATTTTTTTCCTATATCCGGAAGATATTATTGGAAGTACAGACTCCGCACATTGGATCCCTATTGTAATAGGAATTATTGTTCATTTTGTTGTTATTTCCATCTATATGAAGGGTCTAAGCTTCTACCCGAAGTGGGACATTATTCGGATTTACCTCCATGCGGGAAAAGCAGCTGCTATCATTTTTCTTCTGCCGGTTACACTTTATTTTTTCATCATCGCCATTCTGGCCGTTCGCGCTTACTCTGAAATCATTTGTATCGTTTTTTTATCCAATACCCCATTATGGTCAATCATGATGTTATTACTTTTTGTGTCAACGTATCTTGCAGCTAAAGGGATTGAAGCCATTTTTCGCACTGGGGTACTATTGGCTATTATTTTTCTGCCTCTAATTTCTATGATTAGTTTCACTTCGTTTCAGAACATTAATTGGTACTACTCCTTTCCCCTTTTCGAACAAGACTTCTCGTTCCTGACGAAACCCTCTTATTTTAAAAGCTTTTTTGCCTTCGCAGGTGGCTTCTTGTTTCTGGGCTTCATTCAGCCTGTTATTACATATCAAAGAAAAAAAATTCTTCTCGCATCCCTTTTTCTTATTCCCTTCTTTATCTTCTCCGTCTATATTCCTATTCTCACCTTCGGGGAGGCAACAGCAGTAACTCTTCATTTTCCTTTTGTCGTTGTTGTGGAGACCATTAATATTTCTTGGTTCATGTTTGACAGAGTGACCATGTTTTTCTTGCTTACATTGATTACTTTCAGCATGCTATTCATTTCCATAACGTTATGGCAGGCCAATCGCATTATAAGCAAGTGTTTACCAATCATTAAGCCGTTTTATCTACTGCTCGCGATCTCGGTTGTTATCTTTGTTTCCTGTTTATTGATTCCGGATTGGAATAGCGTCGGCAATCTATTTCTATGGAACACTCCTTTAAGATTTTTTGTTTTAGTTTCCATTCCGTTGTCTATTTATTTTCTGGGGCTTCGTTTTAAAAGGAAGGTGGGGCATGAACTCAATTAAGTCTTCGTTGCAAGTTATTGTACTTCTAGGTATGGTAATTACGTTGAGCGGCTGTTGGGATAATAAGGACATAAATCATCGTACTTTACCACTGGTTATGGCTATAAGCAAGCAAAATGATGAGTACAAAGTCATCCTGCAAGACCCTGAGTTGGATCAGAATATGATAAAACTGAATTTAATCAGTGAAACTGGTAAAACAATCAGCCAAGCGGTAGATAAAATCAGTATGAATAAAGAAAAACAAATCGATTTATTCCATATTAAAGTCATTCTAATTGAAAAAAAACTTGCACAGCAAGGGTTGAAAGATATTATCGCTGGTTTCATGAGAAACGGGGAAATTTCGCTTAAAGCGTACGTTGTTATCTGCGATGAAGAGATTGAAAAGTATTTAGCCAATGAAAAGAAAACAACAGTCCCCAAACAAGCGTTTGTTTACGACTTTTTCGAAAAAAATGCGGGTTGGAACCCACAGATTGCTCGAGCACAAATCTGGCAAATTTATCGTAGTATATATTCGTACACCAATGATATTGCGATCCCTATTATTAAATCAGGTCAATCCTCCCCATGTGACTATATAGGCTCATCTGTTATTAAAAATGGGAAGATGGTTGAACAGATCACATCCGACGAAACTCTTCTGTATAATGCCTTCAACAAGGAAAGCACACAAGGAAAAATCGAGGTCATGGATCATGCGAGTGTCTTAATTGTTAGTAATTCTATGAAATATAATAGCGAGCTTGTTGACAATAAACCTTATATGCATACACAAATCAAATTGAAAGTTGTCGTCCTGGAGACAAAAGGAAATCCAAGCCAAATGCTCATTATACAAGAATTAGAAAAGCTAATTACAGAAAGATTTCAAATGCTATTTTCAAAAATCCAAAAAAGTGAAGCTGACATTCTAGGAATTGGGCAGCGTTTCCGTACTATCATTCCAAGAAAAGATTTGCAGAATTGGCGAACCGAATACTACCCTCAGCTGAAAATGGATCTTCAATTTCATACAGATATCCAAAATGAAGGTTTAATTAAAATGCGTTCAAATTTAACGAAATGACAAAAAAGGAACCTGTGGATGACCTCAGATTCCTTTTTCTTTTTCTGAGATGAACTAAAACTCAACACCGCGAACTTTTGCAAAAACCATTGTATCTCTCAAAGTACCATCTTGCGCACACTTCTCTTGTCGAAGAATTCCTTCCAACGTATATCCCTGACGTTCAGCAACACGTGAACTTCCAGTATTACGTCCGTCACATCGAATTTCAATACGATTAGCGTGCAACTCATGTATGGCATAATTCGTGATGGCGGCTACGGCTTCCGTCATATAACCTTTATGACTAAAAGGTGTACGCAACCAATAACCAATTTCAAATTTGCGCGCTTCCCAATCAATGCGGTGTAAGCCGCTACTGCCAATGAGCTGCCCCGTTTCCTTCAGAAATAGAAGTAATCTCAGATCAGTCCGATCTAAAAATTCCAGCCTGGCACGTCGGATGTTTATCTCGGACTCTTCAACGGTGGGAATTTGTCTAGCCCACGGCATCCAGGGACGCAATTCATCCATACTTTCTCTAATCGCTTCGTTAACCATCGCGCCATCTCCCCATAAGGGAGCTCTTATTAGCAAACGTTCACTCTCAAAGCTCTCTGGTATCGTGAATAAAATTGGGCTGGATGCTTGAATACTCATCGCAATTACCTCCTATAGGAATGGTCGGTCTAAAAGCAGAAATTCATTTCTAAATAATGAGTTTATCGAATATATTGGGTTCAAGCAATTGTACGGAAATGGACAGGAGGTAAACGCTTATGGAATATTGTTCTACGACAGAGCCGTCTAAGCGGATATCAGATTTGATAGCTCTTGTAAAAGAAACCTATGATGTCCTTCAACGGGAGTCGGATCTGACCCCTTCAAATTCCTCGATCACGAAACCGATTTCTATTTTCACAGAGGCACTTAGGCAAGTATACACTCCAGAAGAAGTCAAGTATGTGATGGAGAATGTTGAAGTCGCCACACGCCAAAAAGGGCTGCTTGCCAAGCTGTCCGAAGCCGAGTACGGCATGGAGTTGTTCGACTCCCGCCACCTCTACGATCAGCCCGAATTCGGATTAGCGAGCTTATTCCAATATAAAAACTGGGGAAATTATGACAGTCTTGTTGGCGAGGAACTGAAACAGCTCCGCAGGATCATTCGGTCCGAGGAGCTTTCTGCGCCTATTGTTTTTGTCGGAAGCGGGCCTTTGCCGTTGAGTGCGATACTGCTTCATCTTAGATGGAATGTGAGCGTCACTTGTGTAGATATGGATCCGGATGCTTGCGAGGCTGCACGTTCCCTGATGGAACGCATTCATTTAAGCGATAACGTGCAAGTCGTGCAAGGCGATGGTGCGGAGTTCGATTATGCTTCTTACCAGCATGTTTTTATTGCAAGCCTTGTTACGCAGAAAGATAAAACACTTGAGCAAATCCGCCGGACGAATCCAAATGCATTGGTCGTTATACGGACAGCGGAAGGCATCCGTCAGCTCATGTATGAAGCAATTAACGAGGAAGCTATCGCCGCGGCTGGATGGCGATTACTTGGCCGGACATCTCCGATCGCAAATCGAGTAATCAATTCAGCTCGCTTCTATCGACTTTGTCCCGAATGATATACCCTTGACCCAGTTCTATCTGCGCAAAGCCTGCCATATGGCGAGCTTGGAACCCAATTGGCTCTTGACTTCCTGCAAGCAAGAAATTTTGAATATCTGCTGTGCCTTCTGAAGGTAGAAGAAATGCTTGTATATAAGCAAATTCCTCACTTAGCGTAGAATGAATAGCGTTCACGAGTTGGTCATTGTCGCCTTTACCAAACAGATTCATGACGATCAGTCCAGAAGGATCAAGCTTTTCTTTGCAAATTTCAAAAAATGGCTTCGAAATCAAATGCGTAGGCGTTCCTTTTTCAGTAAAAGCATCCAAGACAATTGTATCATAAACATGCTGCTTTTCATTCGTAAGGATTTGACGGCCATCACCTATTCTGACATTATCCTTCCTGTATCCAAAAAACTTTCTACTCAACTCCACCACGGTCTGATCTATTTCTACTACCTTGCATTGCTCTTCAGAAAAATAGCCGGCTATCGTCCCAATCCCATGTCCGATAATAAACATTTTCTCGATAGACGGGATGTTGTATTCAATTAGATGAATCATAGCTCGTGGATATTCAAATAAGATATGTGCCGGATCATTCAAATCCATCGCACCTTGGATGGCGCTATTAGAAAACTCCAAGACACGAAACCTTCCCTTTTCACCATACAGCTCAGTAGTGTCGTAAACGGAAATCTCATGATTAGGGCTAGAGGTTTTGAAAAGTAACTCCAAGTTATCGATTCCTTTCTGGGTGGTCTGCTTTTTCTTTCAGAAAGCTAACGAATTTCTGCGTGGCCGGGGACAGAAACCGGTCTTTTTTAATATGCAGTCCAACTTCCCATAGCCAACCTTCCTCTTGGATGTGTATCCATTGTAGACCTTCCAGGTGCAAACCAGATGTTTTGGGCAGCACAGAAACGCCAAGACCTGCCGCTACGAAACCGGCCACCGTTGGAAGATCCTCCGCATCGTAGGTGGACGCGAGGGTGAAATTCATATGATGGACACGGGTGAGAAGCGAATCTCTTAAAGAGCAGTTATGCTTCAAGCCCACGAACGGCTCCCCTGTAATTTCTTTTAAGCTGATGGATTCCCTGCCCGCAAAACGATGATCGTAAGAGACCACCAAATACAACGGCAGCGAAAGGATTGGCACCCATTCATAGGCTTCGTTGACGGGTCTTTCCGAGGTGATCATTACATCGGAGAAGCCCTTCTCGACCTGCTCCAGAATCGCTCCCTTATCTCCCTGTGTCAACTCGAAGGTGATTTTCGGGTTAGCTTTCTGGTATTCACGTATCAATTGAGGAATTAAACCTACACCTAATATATTTAAATAAGAAAGATAGATGATCCCCGACTCAGGATTGGAACATTCTTCGATCTCCTGTTTTCCTCGCTCTACCTCTTGCAAAATCTTCTCAACTCGCTTCGCGAACATGGTTCCGTAACGGTTAATTTGCAGGTTTCTGCCCTTCCGCTCAAACAAAGGTACGCCTAGCTCAGCTTCAAGCTTTGAGATCGAATGACTAAGTGCAGGTTGTGTGACGGATAAAGCTTCCGCGGCTTTCGTCAGATGTTCGATCCTGGCAACTTCCAGGAAATATTCTAATTGAGTAAGCTCCATATCGCCTCTCCTAAATGCATAATAGTTATCATTCCTGTTGTTATCATACATACTGCTAATGATTGAAGCAAGGTTGAAGAATTTGTATGAAAAATAATAATGTAATTTATAATTAATATGAATTAGACTTATGATTTATTTGGACGTAAGCTTATACCTGTGACCAAGACTCACACCATCAGATCTTAACACACAGGAGGATAATTATAATGAAACTGTCTTCATATGAGCATGAATTTCAAGGAAAACGCGCATTAGTAACAGGTGGAACAAAAGGAATGGGCCTAGCGATCGTGAATAGGCTTGCGGCAGCCGGTGCTACCGTGCTCACAACCGCCCGCCAGATTCCAACGGATAACGAGATTCCAAACGTCCACTTTGTTCAAGCTGACATTACGAAGCCGGAAGGTACCGCGGTCATCATTCAGGCCGTCTATGAGAAACTCGGCGGTATCGACATTTTGATTAATACGGTAGGCGGTGCTTCCACTCCTCCTGGCGGTGCTTTGGCATTGACGGAGGAAGACTGGATGGAAACTCTGAATATGAACCTTCTGGGTTCCGTACGCTTGGACAGAGGCTTGCTGCCGCTAATGGTCGAGCAAGGCAAAGGTGCCATTATTCACGTAAGCTCCATTCAGCGAAAAATGCCGCTGTACGAAACAACTTTGGCTTACGCTGCATCCAAAGCGGCCCTTACCACTTACAGCAAGGGCCTGTCCAAGGAATTTTCCCCGAAAGGGATTCGCGTAAATACGATAGCGCCAGGCTTCATCCAAACAGAAGCGGCGGATCGTATGATTGACCGTATCGCTACTGCAGCTGGAAGCCGCGAAGCCGCTCTGGAAGAACTGATGAATTCCCTCGGAGGCATTCCGATCGGGCGACCGGGCTTGCCGGAGGAAGTGGCTGAACTTGCCGCCTTCCTGGTGTCTGACCGCGCTGCTTCCATTACAGGAAGCGAATATGTGATTGACGGCGGGACGTTGTCAACCATTTGATTTTCCGTTCAACATCGCTGAAGAAATGAAAGAGCTCTAGGGAGTTGAAATTCCTTAGAGCTCTTTGCTATCACTTTTCTAAGTCGGCAATCGCGCTTGCGAGTATCTCCCTTGTCTCCGTAAATCGTTCCCTTGCGCCAACATCCAACGGGTCAATCCATGAGAACCCATCATTCTCATATCTAGCCCAGATGTGCATGTGAAAGTGCCCTAAATCGCTAAACTTCCCCCCATTTTGCATCATGCTGATTCCATCCGGGTGGAATAACGTTTTTAATCCTTTCGATAGTTTAGCTGAGGCCTTCATCACAGACAGGGCTGTTTCTACATCCAAATCGTCAACGTCCGCATAATGTTTTTTAGGCAAAATTATGCTATGTCCCTCACTGCATGGGTCAATCACTAAGATGCACGTCACGTGTTCATCCTCGTATACGACATGAGTTGGCTCAAGACCCAGTGCTAATCTACAGCCTAAACACTCTAAATCATGATTCATTGATTTTCATTCCCTCCTGAAACTGCCTTAGGCCAAATTTTTCATATAAAATTCTTCACTGCTTCCGTGCTATCCTGCCTTCCAATGGAAAAAGACAACCAATCCACATGGAAAGGCTGCCTTCTAGCGTTGTTTTATGGAATTCAACGATTATTTCAGTACTTTTAGCATAGCCCATACAATGCCAAGATGATTAACTAAATGCAGCACCGTTGAAACAATCAACTCTCCATAATTTTCACCTTTCAAAAAATTTTCTTTCACAGGTTCTTCCAACTTATCCTTCAACAACTCATGAATCTGATTACGCTGTTCTTTCAACTGAGCGATTAATATGTCCCATGCTGGCGGTTCTTCTTGCCAATGGGATTGTCTTGAGCCGTAGGCGAATAATTCTTGATATTTGGCTGGAAGGACGAGTCGCTGCTCGGAAAGACCGAAAACATGAAATTCAGTAACCGTGAGTACATGTCCTAGGTGCCAATGTATACTGTTGACAAAACCTTCTGGAACAACCTTACGTTTGTCTTCTGGGCAACTTTCAACCAATTCAATAAATTGTTCGAGATGTTTATCTAAAATATGGAAAATAAAATCGTTTCTCATTTGCTCAACTCTCCTAAGTTAGAATAATCATTCTCAAGAAATATACAACACCCTCTCCTATCTTGCATAATACATATTGCTGATACTGAATATCTCATTTCCCGATATCAAAATATAATAATTGTTAGTTCTATTACTGGCATTCTTTTTGAGCAACTCGTGATAGAATTAGGCAATAATAACTTAGGTGTACAAAAGGGGATGTAAGGAATGACAGCAGTCGCAGACTGGAAAAATGGCGCTAACGGACAATCATTTATCGCCTCTTTTAGCGGAGGAAAAGATAGTGTCCTTGCGCTTTATAAAGCAATGAAAGTAGGAAAAGCTCTTGGCCTGATCGTTATGCTGGAGGAGGAAGGAAAACGTTCCCGATCACACGGGACACCACCCGATCTTATACGTGCCCAAGCCGAATCCATTGGTTTGCCTGTCTATACGGCACCGGCAAGTTGGGATGATTACGAAGAAGTGTTTATCCACCTTTTAGAAGATGCTAAAAAGCAAGGTGCGGAGGTGTTAGTCACGGGAGATCTCGAGTTGACGGCTCATGGTTGTTGGCAGGATAAAGTCTCGAGCATTGCCGGATTAAAATTGGGTATGCCGCTATGGGAAATGGATCACCGTGAAACCGTTGAGGAATTCATTCGCTTAGGTTTTGTTTCAATCGTAGTTACCGTTAATTTAGCACTAGGAATGCGGGAAGATGATCTTGGTCGAACGTTAACCCTAGCTTTTGTGGAGGAGCTTGTAGCCCGTGGAATTGATCCTTGTGGCGAGGGTGGAGAATTCCATACCACGGTTATTGATGGTCCCCTTTTCAAACATCGCATAAGCGTTCACAAAGGGGAGATTGTCACGCACGGCGAATATGCCTTTTTGCCGTTGACGCTAGACCATGTCTAATAGTGACTTCCCATGAATTTCCGTTTATATACAGTTTATAAATGCAAGTTATAATCCACAGTAATTCATTATGTAGGAGGAATTGCATTGGAACTGACATTCAGTGAGCGTAATTCTGAAGTTCTGGCAGTCGAGGCACGCGGGCTCTTCAAAGCTTTTGGCCAAAATCGTGCGGTCGACGGCGTGAATTTAAGCGTTCCAGCGGGTACCATCTATGGCGTACTTGGTCCTAATGGCGCCGGCAAGACGACCACCATTAACATGCTGGCAACGTTACTTCGGCCCGACGGCGGGTCGGCGAAAATTTTCGGCCATGATGTTGTGAAAGAGTCGCAGATTGTGCGCCAACTAATTGGAGTGACCGGCCAATACGCATCGGTTGATGAGTCGCTTAGCGCGACAGAAAACCTGATGATCTTCTCCCGGCTTCTTGGTCTAAGCCGTGCAGAGGCTAGGAACAAAACAGGGGAGTTGCTTGAGGAATTTGGCTTGACCGAAGCCGCGAAACGGCCATTGAAAAACTTCTCCGGCGGTATGCGCCGCCGACTGGATCTGGCGGCGAGCCTTATCGCACAGCCCCCTCTTATTTTCCTGGATGAACCTACGACAGGTCTGGATCCCCGCACGCGTTCACAAATGTGGGACACGATCCGCCGGTTGGTGAACACAGGTTCTACCATCCTTTTAACCACACAGTACCTCGAAGAAGCCGATCAACTCGCGGACCGAGTAGCGGTTATCGATCGCGGGCGTGTAGTCGCTGAAGGAACTGTGGATGAATTGAAAGCCTCCGTAGGCACCTCCTCTCTGCAATTAATCGTCAGTCATCCACAAGATATTGAGGCTGCCTGCCGGATCATCGAGCAAGTGCTCAAGGTACGCCCGACTGTCACGTCTGGAAAAATTACAGCACCCATGACCAATGCGGATCTTGTCACGGACCTGCTTATTGCCTTGCGAGAAGCCGGCATTCATTTGGCGGAGATGAGTGTGCAGAAGCCGACCCTTGATGAAGTATTTTTAACCATTACAGGTCAAGGTGTTAGGGAGACTTCCCAGCAATCCGATGAGTCGAACAGCAGACAGGAGGTTAGAGTATGAGTATGAAAAGCACTTCCATTCTACCGCCTGCTGAGCGTAAATTGAGGAACCATACAAGCTTCAGCCAATCGGTGCGCAACTCGTTAACGATGGCTTATCGAGGACTTCTGAAAATTCGGCGCACGCCTGAACAATTGTTCGATGTCACACTGCAGCCCATTATTTTCACACTCATGTTCACTTACATCTTCGGCGGCGCCATCTCGGGCGACGTTGTGAGCTATTTGCCCGTCATTATTCCTGGCATCCTCGTACAGACCGTTATCACGACCTCCATCGTTACAGGTGTCCAACTGCGGGAAGATATGGATAAAGGCGTATTCGACCGATTCAAGTCACTGCCTATCGCGAGGATTGCGCCTTTGGCAGGAGCGCTTTTGGCTGACACGATCCGGTATACCATTGCTACTGTTCTCACCTTTTCCATGGGTTTTATCATGGGTTATCGTCCTGAGGGTGGTTTGGGACATGTGGCGATCGCTGCGCTTCTTGTCATCTTCTGCTCTTGGGCTATCAGCTGGATCTTTGCCTTCTTCGGTGTGATTGCCCGAACAGCCTCAAGCGTTCAAGGGATATCGATGCTTGTACTCTTCCCTCTTACGTTTCTATCCAATGCCTTCGTGCCTGTGGATACCATGCCAGGCTGGCTTCAATGGTTTGTTAAAATCAATCCGATCTCTCACCTCGTCTCCGCCGTAAGAGAACTTGCCAACACGGGTACTGTCGGCTGGGATCTCACCATCTCGCTTTTCGGAGCGATTGTCATTGTGGCCATCTTTGCACCTATCACAGTAATTGCCTATATGCGCAGGACTTAAAAGATAATACAGCAAGGCTGCCACTCAGTTACGTGGCAGCCTTATTTATCGCTAGAAAATTGCAGGGGACATAAAATAGGAATACCATAAATTCGTCATAAAGACATCGAGAAGTACAAAATAAAACAATTCCAAACCAATATTACGATCATCCAGCCCTTTTCTCCATAGCCGCGTACTTACATAAGCAAGTAAAGCCATAATCATCAGCATAAATAAGTAACTCAAGATTGGTTGGAAGGCTTCAGGCATCACTTGGAGCGCCTCAGCTTTTCGGTAATCTCGAATAAATAGTGCCTTAACTCCAACATACATGCCAAGCGATATGAAAAAATGCAACCGCGGGCGGGAATCGTATTGATGCTGCCAAAAAGCGCTGAGCACCAGCAGATAGATACCTGGCAAGAAGATCCACTTCAGGCTTAGAAACCACGTGACGAGGCTGATTCCCCATAGCAGCGGAACATTCTCGGCAGCTGTTCGCAGGTCATTTGCTGTTAGCCGGTTCATCCTCTCCCGGTAAGGCTGTTGATCTGTCGCATAGTAGACACGGTAAGACGCTTCGTTCACTGAATCAAGCCAAACAGCTAGGCGAGTATCCGAACTTTGCACAAGCTTAGGATATTGAGCGAATCCGTCATTTTGACTGATTTTTGATGATGATTCCAGCTGCGTTTCATGAAAGCTTAATTCATACACTTCTTGGCTGCTCAAGCGCCGATTTTTTTCATAAACGGATGAGACGACAAGTGTGGCTTCGCCAGTATCTGTTTCAGAGAAGATAGGTTGTAAGATTGTATCTGAATCACTGGTCTCCGAGCTTGGAAGATCTATCCGCTCATCTTGTATATCAGCCGGTTGATTCCAAGGAAATGTGAGCATCTGTAAACTACTCTTCCCTGACTTAGCAGAGCTGATCGTATAGGCGACCTTGAGTAAAGAGTTGTCTGCATACAACGTATAATCCTCTAAATACCTATTGACCAACTCCAGATCTTTGAGCTTCTCCATGACGACCGTTTTCCCGGATTTGGTATCCAGTTTGGCAACGTGCAGGGCAGTATTCCCTTCCCTACTAGTCGCATAAACAGCGGAAAGCATGCCATTTTTATCCATATAACCTTGTACCTGTTTAATTCCACTAGCGTTCAGCTTTATCCAATTTGGTGCATCCTCTCCAGACGAAATACCCACAATGAGTGCTTCATCGTTATACGTGAGAAGTATAGTTTTGTCCGTTCCCGCCTGTAGGGCCTGAACGCCATTTATTTCGGTTTCAGTCAGTAATTTTCTCGGGGACCAGTTCTCATTATCCCATTCACTCGCATACAACTTGTTGCTCGCACCGATCCAAACGGCTTTTGCCTCACCAATAAGGCGATAGGACTGAAAAAGCTCCGCGTCCGGCACAGGTCGTACAACTGAGCTGCTCCGCCCCTCATTGTCAATCTTCACATAGATCAGTTCATTTCCTGAACGATAGGCAAAAGATTGGTACCCGGTTATTTGAACAGGACCTGCTTGGGAAGCGAGCTCAGGTAACAATGTCGCTCGTCCATAAGGTTCTGCGAACGGCATCACCTGTTCTCTGGCCAGCATCACCATATGTATCATTCCGATCAAGAGCATGGCCGCCAGAAACGGCACGACAGTAAACAACCTCCATAAAGTACGGTTTCTCAATCCAAAGCTCCTCATCTTTGTGTATGTCTAACAGCTTATTAGACGTAAGTACCTAGCCGATTGTTGCGCAAATAAAAGAAGCCGCAATTATGCGGCTTCCTTGTACACAAGTCTATGCGATTTATTCGTTGTTTTCCATCCATTGAAAATGGAAGCTGCCTAATTTATCTACACGCTCAAATGTATGGGCTCCAAAATAATCCCTTTGAGCTTGCAGTAAGTTAGCCGGCAGTCTCTCTGTGCGGTAGCTATCGTAGTAGGCTAACGCGGAAGCAAAAGCAGGAACCGGAATCCCTCTTGTTACAGCTACCGAAACAACTTTTCTCCATGCATCTTGATAGTTGTCTACGATTTTGCCGAAGTACTCGTCGAGGAACAAGTTTTTCAATGCAGGGTCACGATCATAAGCATCCTTGATATTTTGTAAAAATCTTGCGCGGATAATACAACCGCCGCGGAAGATCATCGCAATGTTTCCGTAGTTTAAGTCCCAACCGTACGCGTCAGAAGCGGCTCTCATTTGGGCAAAACCTTGCGCATAGGAAGCGATTTTGCTTGTGTAGAGTGCTTTGCGAACAGCTTCAATGAATTCTTTCGGATCACCGTCATAGCTTGAAGCCGCGGGACCATTCAGACGTTTACTTGCAGCAACACGCTCTTCTTTCATGGCTGAGATAAAACGGGCGAACACGGATTCCGTAATAATGGACAATGGCACTCCCAAATCCAATGAGCTTTGGCTTGTCCATTTTCCTGTTCCTTTTTGTCCAGCTGAATCAAGAATCACATCCACCATCGGTTTGCCCGTTTCCGGATCTTTTTTCGCAAAAATATCGGCTGTGATTTCAATCAGATAGCTATCAAGCTCGCCATTGTTCCATTCCGTGAAGATGTCATGTAATTCACTTGTACTTAAGTTGAGTACATCCTTTAATAAGTGATACGCTTCGCCAATAAGCTGCATATCGCCGTATTCAATGCCGTTGTGAACCATTTTTACATAATGCCCTGCGCCGTCTGCTCCAATATAGGTGGAACATGGATCACCGTTCACTTTGGCCGAAATAGCCGTCAAGATTGGCTCAACCAATTCGTACGCGTCTCTTTGTCCCCCTGGCATGATCGCAGGTCCATTCAGAGCCCCTTCTTCACCACCCGAAACACCCGCACCGATAAAGCGGAATCCTTTGGCTTGAAGTTCTTTATTTCTCCGCTGCGTATCAGGGAAATAAGCGTTACCGCCATCGATGAGGATATCTCCTGGGCTTAAGTAAGGGATTAGTGAATTGATAGTATCGTCCGTAGGTTGGCCTGCTTTAACCATAATTAAGATTTTACGCGGCGACTCAAGAGATTGCACGAATTCTTCAGCGCTGTAAGTACCTACAAAGTTCTTTCCTGGCGCTTCCTCCAAAAGTTCATTCGTTTTTTCAGGTGAACGATTATATAAAGCTACAGAGAAGCCTTTGCTTTCGATATTCAATGCCAGGTTTTTCCCCATCACGGCCAATCCAACCACACCAATTTGCTGTTTGCTCATCGTAATTACCTCCTCTTAGTTCTGCTCTGTTGCAGCGATACGTTTTTGTAGTTCGGCTTTTTGCGCTTCAAAACCAGGTTTGCCTAGCAGAGCAAACATATTGATTTTGTATGCCTCAACGCCGGGCTGATCAAACGGGTTCACACCAAGCAGCAAGCCGCTGATGCCGCATGCTTTCTCAAAGAAGTACACCATTTCGCCATACGTATACTCATTCAGTGCATCCAATTCAACGATCAGATTCGGAACGCCTCCGTCAACATGGGCAAGTCGCGTGCCTTCCGCCGCCTTCTTGTTCACTTCGTCCATCGTCATGCCTGCAATAAAGTTCAAACCATCCAGATTGGCGGAGTCCTGCTCAATCGTCAACTCGACTCTCGGCTTCTTCACAGAAAGCACCGTTTCGATCAGATCGCGACGACCTTCTTGGACATATTGACCCATGGAGTGCAAATCAGTCGTGAAATCCACAGACGCCGGATATAGACCCTTCTGGTCCTTGCCTTCGCTCTCGCCGAACAACTGCTTCCACCATTCGGAAACATAATGTAAAGATGGTTCAAAGTTCGCCAACAGCTCAATGCTTTTCCCTTTACGATAAAGGGCATTTCGAACCGCTGCATACTGATAGCTTTCATTGGTAGCCAGGTCAGCATTATTGTATTTCTGTGCAGCCGCCGCGGCTCCAGCCATCATTTGATCAATGTCGAGCCCCGCTGCAGCAATCGGCAAAAGTCCTACCGCAGTAAGTACAGAATAGCGGCCGCCTACATCGTCAGGGATGACAAAGGTTTCATAGCCTTCTTCATCAGCCAGCTTTTTCAATGCCCCTTTCGAAGCGTCTGTTGTGGCGTAGATGCGTTTTTTCGCTTCTTCCTTCCCATACTTTTTCTCCATATAATCTCGCAGGATGCGGAATGCAATAGCCGGTTCCGTCGTTGTTCCCGATTTGGAGATGACGTTCAAGGAAACATCTTTATCTTTCAGCAGCTCCAATAAGTGCGTGATATACGTGGAGCTAATATTTTGACCGGCAAAATAAACTTGTGTATTTCCATCCATTTGATTATGAAAAGTGTGAGACAACGCTTCGATCGCGGATCTAGCGCCTAAGTAGGAGCCGCCAATACCAATGACGATTAAGGCATCGGAATTGGAACGTATGCGCTGTGCAGCCTCTTTGATTCTTGCAAACTCTTCTTTATCATATTGAAGCGGCAGATTCACCCAGCCGAGATAATCGGAGCCTGGACCTTTCTTCTCATGAAGCATGTCATGCGCCACTTTCACAAATTCACTGAAGTAATCAACTTCATGCTGCTGAACAAACGGTAATGCGCTGGAATAATTAAATGAAATAGCCATCTGGAACCTCTCCTTTTAGACCTGCATGCAGGGAATAAATCGTCAATTAGTTTGTATGATGGGCAAAATATTTTTCTTCACTTGGTTTATTTTCTTGCTCATTCTTGGAGTCAAACCACCAATGATGGCCATTCGCCGCCAATAAGGCATCGGATTCAGCAGGACCATTCGTGCCCGCGGCATAGTGATGAAGCGGGACTAGATTTTCTTGGAAAGCATCCAGGATCGGTTGAACCCAAGCCCAAGCCAATTCGACTTCGTCCCAATGCGCAAAGAACGTAGGATCTCCTTGCAAAGCATCATAGATCAAGTTTTCATAAGCTTCGGGAACATCCTCCTGACTTTCGTGAAAGTCGATTTGGATAGGTTTGTATTTCCCGTTCTTGGAAGGATCTTTCGAATTTAATTGCAGCGTGATACTTTCATTTGGACTAATTTCAAATACCAAAAGATTTGGCACTTGGCTTTCGTCATGATGTTGGGTCAGATTCGTATTCGGTTCTTTAAATTCAATGACGATCCGTGTTGATTTCTCATGCATTCTTTTTCCTGTCCGGATATAAATCGGAACGCCCCGCCAGAAGAAATCGTCGATCTGCAATTTAGCGGCAATAAATGTATCGTTCATGGATGTGCTGGCAATCCCTGGCTCCGAAGTATAACCAACGACTTGCTTTCCTCCAATCGAACCTTCTTTGTATTGCCCGCGGATCACACTGGAACCAACATCCTGTTTAAGCAGCGGCTCGAGGTTTTCCATCACTTTTTTCTTCTTAAACCGAACCAACTCGGAGTTGCTGACATTAGGAAGGTGCATGGTAAGCATCATTAGCAATTGCAGCATATGGTTTTGGAACATGTCTCTTACCGCGCCAACATGATCGTAATAGCCTGCTCTTTCTTCAACACCAACGGTTTCGTTTGCCGTAATCTGAACGTTCGCAATGTAATTATTCGCCCATATCGCGTGAAGGACGGGATTGGACTGCTGAATAACCTCAAGTTTTTGAACCATTGGTTTTCCAAGATAATGATCAATACGATAAATTTCATTTTCGGCAAAAGCTTTGCTTAACTGCTGATTTAAATCCCGAGCGGATTGCAAATCATGGCCAAACGGTTTCTCGATCACCAGGCGTTTCCAACCATCTGCGGAACCTAGACCACTTTCTTTGATATTCGCAGCAATCTTTTCAAAATATTCAGGTCCTACAGATAAGTAAAACATGCGATTCGGTAAGATGCGGAGTTCTTCTTCCCGTTGTTCAATGAGCTGCAGCAGCTTCTGATAATCTTCTTTACGATCTATGTCAAGTACACTGTAACGGAATGTGCGTAAGAAGTTTTTCAATAAGTCAGGATTGTTTGCTTTACGCCTGGAGAAAGTATGGATAGATTGTTCGACATTCGCCTGGAAGGCTTCATCTGAAAGCTCTCTTCTTCCCAGACCAATTAAAGAGAAGGATTCCGGTAGTTTATTATCAACAAACAAATTAAATAGTGCGGGGTAAATCTTTCTTTTGGCTAAATCCCCTGTCGCTCCAAATAAGACAAATGTAGTAGGTTCCATTTTCTTCTCTTCTCCTTCCAACAGAACTCCCTCAATCAGTTAGCAGCTCTGGTTTCTTTTTCGTAACTCCACTATAATATAATTACCACCTATAAAAGAAATCATTATATTTCAGAGGAGATATAGACCTCATCTATGATAAATAACTACGAATTGTACAAAGTTTTTTATTGGGCAGCGAAAACAGGCAGTTTAACACAGGCTGCCAAAGCCCTGTATATTACCCAACCAAGCGTTAGCCACGCCATCAAGCAGCTGGAGGACAGCTTTGGTCTCGCTTTGTTTTACAGGAATTCCAAAGGTGTTGCTTTAACGCAAGAAGGTGCGATTCTTTATTCCTACATCGAGCAGTCTCAGAACTTCATATCGAGAGCTGAGGAGAAGATGGCGGCGCTCAAAAATCTGGACAGCGGCGAGCTGCGGATCGGCGGAAGCGACTCTCTTTTCAAACATTATTTACTCCCGTATTTGGAAGAATTCCATCAAAATCACCCAGGTATCAAGCTGCACTTGAATCATGGTACTACACCGGAAATTATCTCTTTTCTTAAAGAAGGCAGGATTGATTTGGGCGTTGTTCGTATGCCTATTGTTGATGCCCAGCTTGAAGTACGGGAAAGCATTCAGCTTAAGGATTGTTTTGTGGCGGGGCCGCGTTACGAACAGTTGAAGGGCGAGACTTTATCCCTGGAAATGCTGCTGCAATATCCCGTCATTCTATTCTCGCGCAACAGCCGGGCACGAATGGCCATTACGGAATTATTCCAAAGCTACGGCTATAAACTCAAGCCTGAAATTGAGGTCGGCAGTGTGGAGCTTCTCATCGAGTTTGCACGGAAAGGACTAGGGATCTCCTACGTGACGAAGGAATTTATTTCGAAAGAGCTGGAAGAAGGCTCCCTCTTTGAAATTCAATTGGATGTGAAGCTGCCGCCTACTCACGTAGGGATTATGACGATGCGCAACATGCCTCTTTCTATATCAGCAAGAAGGTTCATAGAGTTGGTTCAATAGAGTTCAAACAAAAAAGAGGCTCTCCCTCCGTCATGAAATGACTCTGGGACTGCCTCTTTTTTCGCTGTGATTTATTAATTAGATGGGATGATGCGAAAGCTTTTATCCAAATTAACAAGCATCATAAAATTGCGATTGAACGTAAATATACGTTTCACTTGATAATAGGACATGGTCACTGCAGTAAATGCTTCACTTAGCGAGAACCGCAGTTCGGGCCTGTCTAGCAGTAATCTGCGCGATTCCATTTCGAATTCAGGACTGCTGGAGATCAGTGTCAACTTGCCTTTACTCACGGCTTTATCGATTGCACTCAGAAAATATTCGGCCCGCTGGTAGCTGTACGCATTGCGCAGCCATTCGTGAAGATCAAATATAATCGAGTTGGTCGTCACGTAATTACGTTCCAGATCATGAAAATCCAGAAACAAAGAACGAGCTTTCGCATAACTGGGATCTTCAGGGTTCATGAACGCGGCTAAAGCTGTACCATCCAGGAAAATGGCATCCTGTATATTCATGTGGTTATCCATATGTCGTCAGCACTCCTAATCCTCTAATTTGCAAATGCCATCCAAATACAATAGCGGGTTATCTTCCTTTTGATCCACCGAGATATGGGTTATTTCATAAGGGGAGCTTTCCAGGTATTGGGCAATGATGTTATTGACGATTTCCTGTACGGTCGTATGCTGCATATTAGCGATTACTCTCAGCTGATCATATGTGTCAGGACTCAATTCTAATGTGTCTTCATCTTGCTCGTCACTTCTTGAAGTAATGAATTCGGAAGCGGTAGATTTCGCTTTTTCGAGTTGATTTTGAATGAAGCGTTTGTAAGTATTCGCCATCTTGATTCACTCCTTAATTATGCATAGCTTTTAAACAATTCGTCGTATTTTGTCGATTTCAGGGGGTAGTGTCGAAACTAAAAAGATAAATTTTCCATCATCCCGTGTAAAATCGTGCGAAGCGCGCATAATAACAAAAAGACATGCAGGGAGATTTTCTATGACACCAGAGCAACAGCATGTGTACGAGGAATTATTAAATAAAGAGAAGTCGCTGTCCCACTCCTGGATTGATTATTGGGTACAATATTCCAACGCCCAGACATGGGAATTCTGGGTCAATATGGCTATGTTCGTCATTCCCTTAGTCATTCTCTGGTTCGTTCTCGATCGTAAGAAAGCGTTGCAGATCGGATTCTATGGCTTCAGCGTACATGTCATGGCTACCTATATTCATCTGTATGGTGAAAGAAATTATATTTGGGGATTTCCCTATAAAATTATGCCTTACTTGCCAACAAGTATCACGATGGATGCTGCTTTTAATCCGGTTGTGCTGATGCTGCTATATCAGTGGACACTGAATCATAAAAAAAATTACTATTTATTTGGTGCTCTGATGTGTGCCGCCTTCGCTTTTGTCTTAAAACCATTGTTATCAACCGTTGATTTATTTCATCTGTACGGCAAAATGAATTACTTTTATTTATTTCTGCTTTACTTCCTGGTTACGATCCTTGCCAAGCTGATAACGGATTTGTTTCTTTATTTTCAAAAAAATCCTAGGAATGCCTAGTAAAAAAGACTCTATGCCCCTATACAGATCAAGGGCTTAGAGTCTTATTTCATATACACGATTAGCTTCCAATTGAATAAATTTAAGCAAGGCTATTAAATCAGTCAAACGCTCCATTTGTGATGAATACAAACGATTGGGTTGAAGTCGCTTTATCGCTATAGCCTCCTCAATGATCCCGTGCCACTTGCCTGGTACATGTTGAAGCCCATAACGTCCCGCACCAACTTTACTCGTGATATCCTGCTCTTTTAATGTAAACAGCTGCCGCAACATGCCCAGCGTGCACCACTCGATTGCTTGATCGAGCTGCTGAACTTCAAGTTCTTGCTGCGCCTCTAGAACAGTCTGCAATTTTTGCTCTAACCTAGTGATCCAACCAACCCAGTAACTATTTAAGTTATTTATGACGTAAGTGCGCAGTGTATCCTTATCCAAATCGTAATTGAACGTTACTTCAGAGCCATACACTCGGATACCGTGTTTTTTTACTATCCACCAAGTTATCGGATTTAAATCCGCTCCCCTGCCATCTATATGGATTTGCTTATCAAAGTAAGTCAATAAAGGTTTAATATCACCCTGTTTTCTATTGAGATCCTTGAAAAGGATGTAAGCCCCCATAATATCCGTATTTGGAATCGCAGCTTCTACTTCTTTATGAGCTTCGATAATGGCTTGAACATCCGTCTGCGAAAATGGTTCTCGTACAATAGCGATAAAGTCAATATCACTGGAACCCTCGATATAATCGTTTAACGCAACTGAACCATACACATAAATAGCTGTAATGTTCGACGTTCGAGTGTTTAATGAGTGAACTAACTGATTCATGGTTTGTTCTACTAGCGCAGGTACCATCGTGGCCTCCTCCAATCCCACCTCTCATTCACAATTTATGATATAGGTTGAAAACTCTGGAATAAAGAGAAAAATAAAAATGCCTTTTTTCCAGTTTTAACAAATACCTAGGATGACAATTTGCCAAAATCGGAGTAATGTTCAAGTGAGGGGCTGACCACGGAAAAAGGAGTGTACACGATGGGTTTTATGAAGATTTATGTCAGCAAGCACTGGAAGCTATTTCTGGTTGCTGTCTTTTTCGTGACGTTGGAAGCGCTCGCGGATTTGCTGCAACCAACGATTATGTCCCACATCTTGGACGTGGGTGTTGCGGAGAAACGGCTCGATTACGTGCTCCGTATGGGCGGATTGATGCTGATCATCACCGCGTTCGGGGCTGTCGCAGCCTCGATGCGCAATATTGTGGCAAGCCATGTTTCACAGAAATTCGGCACGGAGCTAAGAAGGGATTTATTCGAAAAAATCCAATCGCTCTCGTTCGCGAATATCGAGCAATTCGAACGCGCGTCATTAATTACGCGATTAACGAATGATGTGACGCAGGTGCAAAATTTTGTAAATGGACTTATGCGCATTTTTGTCAAAGCCCCCCTTCTGTGCATCGGGAGTCTCATTATGGCCGTGCGACTTAACCCTAATTTGTCCGTCGTACTGCTCATCGTTGTCCCGGTCGTCGGCGTGCTCGTTGCGTTGAACTTGAAAGTGGGTTTTTCCCGGTTTGTAGGCGTGCAAAAGGCGCTGGACAGCGTCAATCGGGTTATGCGGGAGTATCTATCCGGCGTACGCGTCGTCAAAGCTTTTAACCGGTTCGATCACGAGACGGGTAAGTTTCAACAGGCCAATATCGAGTATCAGAACAAATCCATAAGGGTGACGAGGCTGCTAGCTATTTTTAACCCCTCTATCCTGCTCAGCGTCAATTTCGGGATCGCTGCCGTGTTATGGCTGGGAGCCTGGCGAGTGAATAACAGTCAAATGCAAGTTGGACATATCGTCGCATTCGTCAATTACATGACACAAATTTTGTTTGCGCTGATGACGATTTCCATGGTTTTCAACTTATTCGTGCGAGCTAAAGCCTCCGCCAATCGAATCGGCGAAGTTTTCGATCAGGTCAATACGATGACATGGGATGTCGCTGCTGCACTGCCTAATGGTCGTCAAGGATGTCAGATTGATTTTGAAAACGTTTCGTTTGCCTATGAGGGTGCCTCTGGAGATCCTGTGCTGAAAAATATTAACTTCACCTGCCTGCCCGGTGAAACAATTGGTATCATCGGATCTACCGGGTCTGGGAAAAGTAGTCTCGTGAGCCTTATCCCCCGATTCTATGATACGAGCACTGGTACGATCCGCGTAGACGGAGTGGACATTGGAAAGCTTGATCCAGCTAAGCTGCGTGATCAGATTGCCATCGTACCGCAGAAATCAATTCTATTTAGCGGAACGATTGAAGAAAATCTGCGTTGGGGCAATGAGCATGCAACACTTGACGAGATTATGCAAGCTGCCAAAATGGCAGAAGCCCATGGCTTTATTACTTCGTTTCCCGAGGGGTATGAAACGATGCTTGGCCAACGCGGCGTGAACTTGTCTGGCGGCCAGAAGCAGCGATTGTCGATTGCCCGTGCGCTCGTTCGCAAGCCGGATGTATTGATTCTTGACGATTGTACAAGCGCCCTGGATACGACGACGGAGACAAACATTAAAGAATCTCTGAAATCTTTTGCATCTGGTGTCACCTGTCTACTCATTGCGCAGCGGATTACCTCGGTGATGGACGCAGATAAAATCATAGTGATGGACGACGGCGAAATTGTTGGCGTCGGCACACATGAGACGTTGATGAAGAGCTGCCGCGTCTACGTAGAAATTTTCCAATCTCAATTCGGAAAGGAGCTGCCTCATCATGTCAAAGCCGAATGAAGGATCGCGTCAACCAGCACCTGACGTCCCGATGATCACGGGGCCGATTGGTCGGGGAGGCCGCGCTCCTGCCGTGAAGCCCAAAAATTTTAAAGGCACCCTACGCCGTCTATGGTCCTATTTAGGCACCGAACGAAAATGGCTGACGATCGTCTTTCTGTTCATTATTGCCGACTCCGCCTTAACCTTGGCCGGCCCTTATCTTATTGGTGTAGCCGTTGACGCAATGGCTGTAGGCCAAGTTGACTATAGCGTACTTGATGTGACGCTGATTGTTCTCATCTCTACGTACATCGCAGATGGCGGGCTTACTTTCCTGCAGAGCTGGGTCATGGCCGGGCTTGCACAGCGCGTCGTGAAGCGACTTCGGCAAACGATGTTTGCGAAGCTGCAAAAGCTGCCTCTTGCTTTCTTCGACGGACGCTCTCACGGGGATATCATGAGCCGGCTATCGAATGATATTGACAACGTGAGCAACTCGATCTCGCAGTCCACTACACAGCTCATGTCAGGATCCATAGCCATCGTTGGATCGTTAGTGATGATGTTGATTCTAAGCCCCACCTTGACACTGGCGAGCCTTATTACCGTGCCGCTCGTGTTCTTCCTCGCCAAAACCATTACCAAGCGAACGAGCGTGTTATTCAAAGGCCAACAGGCACAGCTCGGTAAGCTGAATGGCCACATTGAGGAAACGATTTCCGGACTTCTCGTTGTCAAAGCCTTTAACCGTGAGAAGAAAGCTATCGATGAATTTAATAACGTGAACGAAAAGCTTTATGAGGTTGGGCTAAAAGCGCAAATCTGGTCCGGTTTTTTGATGCCTCTCCTCAGCGTTATCAATAATATCGGCTTCTCCGCCGTTGCGATTGTCGGCGGCATTCTAGCCGTGAAAGGCCACATCACTGTCGGCGTTATTGCCAGCTTCCTGAGCTACTCGCGCCAATTCGTGAGGCCGCTTAATGAGATCGCGAACACGTACAACGTGCTGCAATCGGGTGTTGCAGGGGCAGAACGTGCTTTTGAAGTGTTGGACGAAGCGGAAGAAGTTGAAGATGAGCCCGGCGCTATCGAACTGGTAAAACCCGTCGGACATGTCACTTTCCAGGACGTCACCTTCGGCTATCGGCCGGATATGCCGATTATCAATCAAGTCAGCTTTGATGCGCCGGCTGGCAGCAGCCTCGCACTCGTCGGACCAACAGGCGCAGGCAAGACGACGATTGTCAATTTGGTGACCCGTTTCTATGACGCTACGAGCGGTACGATCTTGATTGACGGACGCGATATTAAATCATACACGCGTGACAGTCTACGCCGCAGCTTCGGCATCGTGCTGCAGGATACGTATCTATTCTCCGGCACCATTAAGGAGAACATCAAATACAGTAAGCCCGATGCCAGCGATGCTGAAGTGGTTGCCGCTGCGAAGCTCGCGAATGCTGATGCCTTCATTAGCCGGCTGCCGAAGCGTTACGACACCCCGCTCTCCGAGAACGGCGGTAATTTAAGTCAAGGGCAGCGCCAATTGCTTGCGATTGCGCGCGTCATCCTGGCGGATCCCTCCATTCTCATTTTGGACGAGGCGACGAGCAGCATTGATACGCGAACGGAATTGCATATTCAGGAAGCCCTCCTCTCAATCATGAAAGGGCGTACGAGTTTCATTATTGCGCATCGGCTGAATACGATTCGGGATGCGGATACGATTATGGTTATTGATCGTGGCGAAATCGCCGAGCAAGGCAGTCACAACGTTTTGATGGGCCAAGATGGCACGTATTCCCGGATGTTTTCCAATCAGTTTAAAAATCTCGAAAGTGCAGCAGAATAGACACACTACAGCCCCAGGATGCTTAGCATACCTGGGGCTGTTTTCTTGATATTATTATCTTAAAGTCCTGCAACAGCTTGGCTAACTAAGGAGGACAACAGCTCGGGATCAAAGGCTTGCCCTTGCTTCAGCTTCATCGTCTTTCTTTCTGGTGGGCCGTCGAATAATCCGTTCGGGAAAGTTAACCCATTAGCATTAAAAATGGTGAAGCTCACTGCGTCTTTGGACGTGGATATGACGGCGGCATATTTGCCATTTTTCAAAAAATGCGGTTTCTTATATTGCATGCGTTCATGCACGTCCGGGACGACTTCCTGGACAATTTGTCGCAGTTTGACAGACATGTCCCTCTGCCACGCTTCTTTCAACGCCTCAATAAAATCAGTTACTTCCGGATTCATATTACAACCTCTCCTTTGCTATCTTTGCAGCTTTGATTTCTTCTACCCGTTTCATTAAAAGTTCTTTCTCACGTTCATTCCTCGTCATAGATGCTGCGCTTTCAAATTCCTTACAGGCTTCATCGTCCCGTCCTAACTTCACCAAGAGATCACCGCGAACACTCGGTAACAAATGGTATCCCTTTAAGGATGGCTCCGACTGCAGCTCATCAACGATCTGCAATCCGAATGCTGGACCAAACGCCATTGAAATTGCAACAGCCCGGTTCAACTCAACAATCGGCGACGGCGATACTCTCGAAAGCGCTTCGTAGAGCGCAGCAATTCGGACCCAATCCGTCTCTTCTGCTGTTCGCGCCTGTGCATGACAGGCCGAAATCGCGGCCTGAAGAGTATATGGACCAAGAGCTTTACCTAGCTTCTTGCTTCGTTCTAGAGCGATCAAACCTCGGCGAATCAGCAAATAGTCCCAACGTGCTCGATTTTGCTCCATGAGAAGCACGGGTTCTCCCTCGGTGTTAACCCGTGCTTTAAACCGGGAAGATTGAATCTCCATCAAGGCGACAAGTCCATGCACCTCAGGTTCCTCCGTTGCAATCTCAGCCAGAACACGTCCGAGCCGCAATGCCTCCTGACACAATAAGGGGCGGATCCAATGCTGCCCCGATGTTGCCGAGTACCCTTCATTGAACATGAGGTAAATGACTTCAAGCACTGCAGTCAGACGGTCCTTGAGTTCCTCAGTCGGCACTTCAAAGGGAACCTTTCCCGTACTCAGGGTTTTCTTGGCCCGCACGATTCGCTGGGCAATCGTTGACTCCGCAACGAGGAAGGATCGTGCAATCTCTTCCGTCGTAAGCCCGCATAACAGGCGAAGGGTCAGTGCAACTCTTGCTTCCTGCGATAGGCTGGGATGGCAAGTCATAAAAATCAATCGAAGGATGTCATCACCGATCTCCCCGTCCCAATGTTCATTTTCTTTAAATAATTCCATCTGGTGTCCAATCTCCATATACTTCTGATCACGTCGTTTATTTCTGCGCATATGATCAATGGCTCGCCGTTTGGCCGTTGTCATCAGCCATGCGCCCGGATTATCTGGAATATTGTGATCGGACCATCGATCGAGAGCAATGACCAGAGCATCCTGGGCAAGATCCTCTGCGAGACTAACATCGCGCACCATTCGTGTTAATCCCGCGATAATTTTAGGCGATTCGATTCGCCATATGGTATCGAGGGTTCGGTGAGTTTGGGACAAGTTCACGCTTTATGCTGCTCCCGTATTTGCTCACGAAGGGCTGCGTCTTTCGCAAGTATTTCGGGATTTTCCGCTAGTTCCTCCATCTCGAACACCTGTCTGAGTTCAATTTCCCCTTGGCCAAAACCGTGAGGATCCGGCATACGCATCGCCCATTCGATCGCTTCTTCCCTGGACTTAACTTCAATTAACGTATACCCGGCGATCATTTCTTTGGCTTCAGTGAACGGGCCATCAACCACTTTCGGTTTGCCCCCAGCTTCCGGGTAAGAAATCCGTATGCCGCTAGAGCTTGGCTGCAGGCCATCGGCAGCGAGCAAAACGCCTGCTCGCACTAATTCCTCATTATACTTTTGCATAGCGTCAAGTAGCTCTTGACTTGGCTTGTTCCCTGCCTCTGAATCTGTTGTAGCTTTAACGATCATCATGAATCTCATAAATGCATCCCTCCATATTTTTGTATTATTTTTGCCAGCTGCATGATTTCTGGGAAGAATTTTACGCTCTATAAGGACAACGAATTAAAAACGGAAGAATCGACACGTTATAAAAATATTTTACTTTCTAATATAATCATCCAATCGATCTGCTAACATCGGCTTCATCTTCTACGTTTAGATGTACAGAACCATTAAATCCTCATCAAAGTATTGCCCGTTATACTTCAATGCTTTATGTTCAACACCATAGATTTCAAAACCTAAGGACTTGTACAATTTTTTGGCAATGACATTCTCAGACAGAACGATTAAATTTATTTGCTCCATTCCGTCATAACTGCTTGCTCTTCTAACCAGTTCCAGCATTAGTTTTTTTGCCTAAACCTTGCCCACTTGCCTCAGGTGCGACGTACATCCCATAGACATTTCCTTTATGGCTGCTTTTCATGCCGCTATCTCGAACAAATCTTACACTGCCAACCAGCGATCCGTTTTCATCAAAAGCGCCAAGTACAAATTTCCCATCCGTGGGTTTAATTCGCTCTACGAAGGTATCCAACGTTAATTGCACTTCTCTTTCATAAGTCGAGCCAAAAGCCTCAGGGCTGAGTTTCAAAGCTTTTAATCGTAATTCTTGATATAACTTGGCATCGAACTCCTCCAAAACTCTTATATTCATCACTTAACTCCTCCTGGCTTCTAATTTCCTGTCTTTTACTATTCTTCATTTCATTATTAAACCCTTTTAAGATCCGACGGCAAAAAACCTCTGAACACGGCACAATGGCCTTATCCAGAGGTTTATTAACCGAACTCTTATTGCTCGCGTCTAGGAGCTAACTCAATCGCTTGCTTAATCGCTTCTTTCAGACTTTGCTCGTCCGCAATTCCTTTGCCGGCAATATCGAACGCCGTACCGTGATCAACGCTGGTTCTAATGATTGGAAGACCCACTGTAATATTTACACCGGCTTCTAGGCCTAATACTTTGATCGGACCATGTCCTTGATCATGATACATGGCAACGACGATATCGAAGTCTCCCCGCGTCGCGCGGAAGAATAGCGTATCGGCAGGCAGAGGTCCTACGACTTGAATGCCTTCTTCTTGCGCCTTCTTCACAGCAGGAACAACTTTTTCATCTTCTTCGCCGTATCCAAAAAGTCCGTTCTCTCCCGCATGCGGATTGATCCCGCAGACGGCAATTTTTGGCTGCGTATAGCCAGCTTTTTGCAAAGTTTCGTGAGCCATTCGAATGACTTTATAGACACGATCCGGATTGATCATACGTACAGCATCCAGAATACCAACGTGTGTCGTGACGTGGATGACTTTCAGTTTTGGAGCGGAAAGCATCATGGAGAAATCCTCAGTACCTGTTAAATCCGCCAAAATTTCGGTATGACCCGGGTAAATGTGTCCACCCTTATGAAGCGCTTCTTTATTCAGTGGAGCGGTACAAATTGCATCAATTGCTCCCGCGTTAGCCAGTTCAATCGCCTGTTTCAAATACATAAATGCGGCATGTCCGGCTTCTTTGGATACTTGGCCAATGGGAAGATCGGCCGGCAATAAGTTTAGGTCATAACAGTCCACAATTCCGTGCTCAAACTGCGCTTCTTCCACAGAAGCAATTCGGCGTACACGAAGTCCAGTTTGAACGAATTGATCCGCTCTCTCCAATAATTTAGCATCACCAATGACAAAAGGACGGCAAGTTTGATAAATTTGAGCATCTTTCAGTGATTTCATGATGATTTCCGGGCCTACACCTGCTCCATCACCCATCGTGATACCGATGATTGGTCTATTCATTGAAATGTTTCCCCCTTTAATGCTTTTTTAGCCTTGGATAAGCTATGCTCTTGCCCGAAAGCTCCCGCTTTTGTAACCGCCCATACGGGTTGATTACGAACAAGGAGGCCTAACGGGATCCCTGGTTCAATTTCTTTTATCAATTGTATAGAAGATACGCCCAAATGCTTACATACACCCTTTGCTGTATCTCCTCCTGTTAAAATAACCCCTTGCAACTCGATACTCTCCATAATCTCGGAGGCGATTGCACCCAATATATGCGAGATCTGGTTGGATACTTCCGTCGAGTCTAATCCTCTTTGCAAACCTGCTGACTTCGTCAATCGAACTTGATCAGGAGATGAACTTGCGCATAGGGAGACATCCAACCCGTTTCTTAATGCAGCCTGAAGCTCTCTACCACATCGTTCAATCTCAGCCTTTAAGCCTTCTTCGGAAGCAATCGCTTGTACCGTATCTAATTCTACGGCAATGACTTGCGGATCACTGTTATAAGCAGCCACTTGCCCGCGAGTCACCTGTGAGATGCTTCCTGCGACTAACATCACAGGTTTCGTCCCGCCTGATAATTGCGGCGCAGAATCACTTATACGAACAGGAAGCGATAAAGCATCAGGCAGGAAATCAGCCAATCCAGCAGAACCTGCCCATAGTATTTTATAGCTGGTTTGGGCAACCCATTCCGCGATATGCTGGACATCTTCTTCGGTTGCAGCATCAAAAACGATAAGTTCCGTTTTCGCCTCAAGGAGTGAATGAATGTTCAGGTGCACCTGATCTTTTCCTGCATGTAGAATTTCTAAAGGAATAAGGCCGACTTTACGCTTGGATTGCGAAGCAAATAATTTGACTAAATCGGATTCTTTGACTGGACATTTCGGGTCATTGGCGATTTCGGTTTCACTAACCGGAACACCGTTAAGATAATGTACGCCCTGTAGAGTGGTACGGCCAATCTTAGGGAATGCCGGGGCAACGACAGCAAAGTCATAAGGAATGACGTCCATTACAGCGTCGATTTCAACGCCCAGATTTCCTCTAAGGGTAGAGTCCATTTTCTTATAAATATGCGGGAAAGCCGCTTGATCGATCTGACAAGCCGCTTCTTTCACCCTGGCATAAGCGATCTCTTGCAGAGTGGAACGGCTGTCGGTATCAATGACGATTGCCTCCATCGTCTGTTGTGATTTAGAAACTTGCTCGATATCAAAAAACACTTGCGTTTGCAGCCCTTTTCTTGCAAATTGAACGCCTGAGTCGGAAGCTCCGGTCAAGTCATCTGCAATGATGGCAATTTGTTTCATGGTGCAGTTCCTCCCATGCAAATCTCGAACGATTTAGTTGATTTGGCTCTTAGCTCCAATTTTTTTGGCATACCAAGCGGTTACGATTGGCACAAGGATAGCTGTCACGATCACGCAAGAAGCTACCAATGCGGTTGCAGAGGGTACAAGCGGAGCATAGGCAGCATTCGCCGCGGCTACAGCCGCCGGTACACCTGCTGCGTTTCCTGCAGTCGAAGCGGCTGATATACCGGCAATGCCGTTGCCGCCAATCAAGCGGTCAATAAGTGTCAAAGTAAGACCCGTCACAGCAACGACACCAATACCAAGCAATACGCCAAGGAAACCGGCTTTCCAAACCGTCTGAAGATTCAACCCTGCTCCCAAAGCAAAAGCAAAGAAGGGAACTAAAACAGGTACAGCTTTGGATAAAAACTCGCGCATTTCTTTGTCTAAATTCCCCAAGATCATACCGACGATTAATGGCAAAATCGCACCAACGAAAGTCTGCCATGGAAATGCGGCTAAACCTGCGATACCTAATGAAATCATCGTAAAGAATGGCCCCGATTCCAAGCTCATGACAGAGTAAGCGCCAACATCTTCTTTCTTGCCGAATTGCCCCATTAAAGCCATGTACAAACCGCCGTTTGTATCGTTCATAGCCGCTACGATAGCCAATACCGAAATGCCTGCAAAGAAACCTTCGCTAATCATTCCATTGCCTAAGAACTTAGCGGCTATAAATCCTACAACGATTGCTGTTAAAATCTTCGTTCCAAGCAATGTGCCACCCTTTTTCAAAATGTAAGGGGTTGCTTTAAAGTTGATTGTTGAACCCATACAGACATAGAAAACAGCTAAAATTGGCAGAGATCCCGTCATCAATGCGCCTGTAAAAGATCCAAATGTTTTTCCCATTGAGGGGAATAATGTTGTAATAATAGCCCCCAGAATGAGTGGAACAATCATCATACCCCCGGGAATCCGATCAATGGCTGCCTTAATTCTCATGGTGTGCTTCCTCCTAAGAAGTTTTGTTGAGCATATAGTTGCAATATGCAACACCTATAATCGTTATCGCCCATGTGATGATTATAAGACAGGTGTTCCACGATAACAACGGGGTCAATCGTTTAAATTTGCAACACGTCCTTTAACTTTCTCCAGAGGGTTGAACGATTAATTCCTAGTCGTTTTGCGGCTTTTGATTGGTTCATACCTTCTTTTTCTAATATTTCCAAAAGAATGCGCTGCTCAATTTCATCCCAACTCCCAGATAAATTGATCGTCGCCAGTTGGCTGGTTGCTTCATTTTGCAACGATTCCTTGACTTTTTGCCAACCTTCTTTCGCTTCACTCAGGCCAATATAATGACCGTTCGTACAGGCAAGCATGCTCTCAAGGACGATCCTCAGCTGGTGAATATTTCCGGGCCAGAGCTTGTGCATAAGATCGTCTTCCAGTACCTCCTGCCGGATACCAACGATTTGTTTGCCATGCCGCGAGTTATAATTCGCAATTAAAACACGGGCGATCTCATCAATATCTTCCAATCTTTCGCGCAAAGGCGGCAGGCTGATGTACATATCCATAAAGGCTAGGACAAAAGACGGCTCCATTTCTTCTTTTTTTAGCATCAGCTTAATCGGGTGGGATGTAGTTACAATGAGACGGACGTTCGTACCTGTTGTCATTGTAGACAGTAATTTGCGCTGCAGCCGCTGACTAATGTGCTGGATATTTTCCAGACAAATCGTTCCGACAGATTCTTTGAAAAGCAGTCCCGGATAGTCGTTTGTTCCGAGTAGAACCGCCTCCTGCTCCTCCTCCGATAATTGCTCGCAAGGAATGATATATAGCGCGTCCCCTGCGCTCTCGCTAGCGGAATGAATGGCTTGACAGAATAACTGCTTTCCGCTGCCCTCTTCTCCCGATATCCAAATGGGATTGCGTGTCTGCGCCATCGCTTTGGCACGTTTGATTGCTTGCATAATGACACTGCTGGAGCCCATTACCTGGGCAAACGTAGCAATCCGGTCGGTTATTTGGAAATTGTAAGTAGCGGTACTGTTCAGTTGATTCTCTGAAGGATATAAATAAATGAAATAGTGGTAGCTTAGACGATTTTGCTTGGAAGGCACGATGATTTCAATGCTTACCTGCCTTTTTTGAAACCATTTTGTTTGCTTATTTACGTCGCTCGTTGTACCTTTATCAGCTTCCTCCAAATAACGGCTCCATATCGGATCTATGCCGGCCAGATTCATCCCGCGTATCACAGCGCTGTTATAACCTAATAATGAAGCAGCTGCCTCATTGGCATAAAGAATGCCGCCGCTTTCGTTGACTGCCATGACGCCCGTCCGGTGGTGCTCCAGAATATGCTCAAATAAATGTTCGCTCTCCTGGGCTTTCCAGACGAATTCATAGATCCTTTTCACCTCTTCAAGCGCTTCAAGCACCGACTCCCGTCCGCTGGTAATCAGAATGCCGTTATAGCCCATTTGCTCAGCTGTATTCACAGTGACAACGTCTCCAAGCACAATTTGGGCATCCTTTTCAAAAGCTTTTTGCAGCGCTTCAGGAACATCATCAGCCCGATCTACCGAATAGATGGGAATTTCATAATCGAGCAGGCTGGATACCTCTGCGACACCGCGGCAAATATTAGGAAAGCCAATGATGGCTACCTTGCTATTTGAATTTTTCACCAACGTGAGCACTCTCAAAATATCGTAGCCGGAGACTGGAATATCGACCACAGGCGTTGTTACTTGACTTTTTATAAGCGTTGAGGTTCCCCCACGGCTCAAGATGACATCATATTTTCCTTTGGCAGCGTGGACAATAGGAAGAGCATTATGAAGATCCGCAACTTCGATATCGATCTTTATTCGTGGCTCCTCTTTTGCGATATTTTCAATTAAACCCTTTAGTCCGGGGTATGGAGCGATCGCCAGTACTTTGATTTGCATACGAAATGAGTCCCCTTTGTGAAAAGTATGAATAAAGTGTTGCACATTACAACATTTATGTAATATTATAAGCTTTTTTATTTTATTATAGCCAATTCTTTAACTGAATACTTGATTATGCAACAATATATAGCTCAAACAATACAAATAACCAACTCCACATGTGTCATAATCATGTGAAATCGGTTATTTGTTTACATAATTTTAATTATGTCATCATTTATCTACATCCAATTACTCGACAACTCGAACTCGGCTCCCATCCAAAAGCGGTTCACTGCTTTCCACAATGACCGGTTCCTGAGGAAACAATCCTTCAACAGCGGCAGCTTGATCGTTCGATTCTACGACTTTCACGCTTCTTCGAATGGCATGGAACGCATTGCCGAGCGGACCTTTTCTTTCTTCGACCGTATAAACGAACGCGCCTGCCGCATCGCTCCGCACGGAAGCCTTCGAAACAAGCATCATACCGGGCTTTCCTTTCTTAGTAAGCGTAACTTGAGCCCTTTCATTCCCTGCGAGCGATGCATCTTGAAAAATTATCGTCAACTGATTGCTGTCTACAGACTTTTCAGATTGTCCGCCATTGATTTCAGTTAATAAGGCATTTCCAATCTCCGCTCCCTCTATATTCGCTACTTTACCTGAAATAGACTGATCATTCTGCCCATGAAGTTGAACTTCAATTGCTTCTCCTAGAGTGAGACTATCGGTAATAGAAGCAGGAACCAACAAGCTGATTTTGTAGCCCATTTGTGAATTCAAAAGCAGGATATCTGCGGCGCCTGTGAGTGCCGCCAGCCCTACTTTTGCGTTAATTTCCGCAACCTTCCCGTCGAATGGAGCGAGCAGCGATTGAGATGCCTCCAACTTAGCGTTCATTTCACTAATCTGCTTCTGTTGGGCGGTGATGTCAAGTTTGGCGCTTTCCACTGCGGCTTTAGCAGCCAGAATGCTGCCTTGATCCTCGCTATGCACCGCTTGTACATAGTCATACTCCAGCTTCTCCATGGATAACATCAGCTTGTTTAATGACGTTTGCTCGGTTTGCAGCTGATTTTGAGCTTCCTCATTGTTGTACTGTACAAGAAGCTGTCCCTTTTGGACAACTTCCCCTTTTTGCACCTGTACCTTACTCACCTTCCAGCCTGGTTGTCCTGAGAGCTCTCTTATTTCCATGGGTTTTAGAAATGCACTGCCTTTAAAAGTTTGATCCAATTGTCCAGGACCAACGTTTTGTGTCGTCACCTTCGGAAGCGTCATGCCGTAGAGGGTGTTGCTCAGCAACGTTGAAATCACGAACACGGCTATCATCAGTACAGTGACAAGATGAAGCCAGCGTTTTCCGGGCTTGCTATTACCATTTTTCATTTCAAAATCCAAAACGTTTCCTCCTGATCCTGCCTTTGCTCAAATCGACCCGATGCCGCTTTATCCTTTAATCCCTGAAAGTTGAATCCCTTCAACGAAATGGTTTTGAGCGTAAAGAAATAAAACCACCATAGGACTCATATAGAGCACGGAAGCTGCGAAAACGACACCTCTAGCCTCTTTGCTAATCTGTGCCAAATAAAGCGATAAGGGCTGCTGGACCACATCCTGCAGAAAGATAAGCGGCTGCTCGACCATATTCCAATAATCAACGAATAACAGAACGATAAGTGCGGCAAACCCCGGTTTTACAAGTGGAAGAATGATACGACCAAAGATCGTGAAATGGCTGGCTCCGTCCATTTTGGCCGCTTCTGTCAATACAGCTGGAATATGAAACATAAATTGGCGCAGCATGAAGACTCCGAAAGCCGCGAAGATGCCTGGCAGCACAATCGCCAATTGTGTATTTAGCAGCCCGAGCTTTTCCAAAATAATATAATTAGGTACTAACGTTACTTGAAAAGGCATTAACATCGTCAGCAGATAACAGAGAAACCATTGGTCTCTTCCAAGGAAACGAAGTTTGGCAAATGCATAAGCCGCTAAAGAAGCTACAACGACTTGACCCAGGATGATGGGGACGACCAGCCCTACTGAGTTCCAGAACATATGGAGAAACTTCGGATTTCGCACTAATACTTCGAGATACTGATTGAAACTAAGCCAATCCGGAATCCATTTCAGATTAACGAATGCATCCTTATCTCCTGCTGCCGCATCAGGCATTTTCCCGATCCAATCATAGTTAAGTCCAATCTCACTTTCGGTCATGAGAGAATTCGTAAAGGTTAGTACAATGGGAACCAAGGAGATGCCTGCTGCCATCGCTAACAAGAAAGTGACGATAACCTTGGTCAACCGTCTTACCATGTCTTTCACTTCCTTCTATTCCATAAAAGATTGAAACCGTCGCTCGACGGCTAACAGTACGAACACTAGAATCAGGATACAACCAACCATCAGCGTAGCTCCTGCGGTCAGCTTCTGAATGTCCAGTGAAAAGAACATATTGTTCATATAGTGCTGAAGCATATAAATACGGTCATACGGATAGTCGCCGGCGAGCAAATACGTCTCTCTGAACACTTTAAACGAGTTGATAATCGAGATCAGCACAACAAAAATCATCGTCGGAGTCAAATAGACCAGTGTGATATGAACGAACTGACGCAGCCTGCTGGCCCCATCCATCCTGGCGGATTCATAATAAGAAACAGGAATCGCTTGAAGTCCGGCCAGAAATAAGATCATGTCGTACCCCACGTTTTTCCAAATGTATAAAATCACCAATACCCCTATCGAGCCGTCGGACTGCATCCAATCGATCCTAGCCCAGTTGTGGCTATGCAACCATGCATTTAAGGCTCCATTCCAGTCAACGAAAATTTGCCATATCATGATGATGGAAGCTACCGGCACGACCAAGGGCAAAACAAAGGAAGTCTGCAGCCAACTACGTATGGTGAGCTGCCGGTTTAAGAGGATAGCGAGCACCAAGGAAAATAAGATCAGAAGCGGCACACTAATACTCGTAAATAGTGAGGTATTCATTGCTGCTTTATGAAACGATCTGCTGGTGAGCAGTGCGCTATAGTTATCAAAGCCGACAAATGATCCGCCAATCGTAGCATCTGTAAATGAATACACAATCCCCATACCGAACGGGATGATATAGAACAATATGAAGCCTACTGCGCTAGGCGCCAGGAAGATCCAAGGGGCGATACTTTCTTTCCCAAGCCAAGTCGGAAGTTGGATTTTACTCATTCAAGTAGGTCATCACCTTGTTTTGTATAAGTTTGGCTACATCTTTAGCGGGTTTCTGACCGCTGAAGAAGGCCTCGCTTTCTTTTTGAACGATCTCTTCAATTTTGGTGGGCTGGAACGCAACGGGATGAACGGCTTCCGACAAATAGCCATTCAACAGTTGGATCTGAGCGGGATCGACGGGAATCGATTGACCATGTAATGGACCTTCTTCATAGGTTTTGACCGTCTTGCTGGCCAAGAGCTGTTGGACTTGTTTCTCATACACCTTTTTATTGATGGGGAAACCGGCTCGTTCTGGCGCTGGTTGAATGTCACCCGACATCAAATACTGAAGGAATTCCCATGCCTCTTGTTTGACGGGGGATTTCTCATTGATTCCGATAACCTTGTAGGGGTAAAAGTATCCGCCAGCTGTCGTTCCTTCCGCTCTTGGTTTGGCATACAGTCTCGCATCTTTACCGGATTCCTTCATCGTAACCAGATAATCCCAGGCGGAATTGATATTTTTGGGGTTGAAATAGGATCCGCCGCGAGAACTGGCGAAAATGCCGTCATCATACATCTGTTTGATCTGCTCCATCATATCCGTAAAAGCTGCCGAGTCGAAGCTTGCCGTTCGGGAAGACTCGTTTACCAGATGAGAATAGTTTTCCTTCACCATTTCACCCAGCAGCATTTGCATCATTTCCTTCCCTTCTGACGCCGCAGCTCCAGGAGCACTGCCCGCCGGCACTTTATTAGGTCCCTTTTGACTTAGCTGCTTGAGGGTGTCGGCGTACTTTTCCCACGTCCAATTTTTATCGTCAATCGGAACACCGGTTTGTTTGATGACTGTTTCATCACCGATGAATACATTGAGGAAGAAAGATAGCGGCATTCCGAAAAGTCCTCCATTAGTCTGGGAGCTTTCCAGAATATTGTTATAATAGTCACCCTTTTGGAATCCAAGGTCTTTCTTCAACATCCCGCTTAGATCAGCAAGCAAATGTTGACCGACATATTTCTCACTTGGCAGCATGTCTAAGGCGAGCATATCAGGTCCTTTGCCAGATAACATGGCTGTATTCGTCGCGGTTACATATTTTTGCAGCTCAGCTTCCAAATGCGCATCGTCTGTCACGACATCCTGCAGCTCAATGGTAATATTCGGATGCGCAGCCTCATAACTTTTCTTAGCTTTCTTGAGTTCCTCATCCGGCCAAAATGTAGAAAAAACAATCGTAGCTTTACCGCCTTTAGACTCATTTGCTGCATTCGTGCCTGTTTGCTGTGGAGTGGAAGTCTCTCCCGTTTTCCCCGTGTCCGTGCCAGGACTGCTCGGGCTCAAGCTCGAGTTCGAGCTGCAAGCTGATAACCCCAGCATGAAAACACTTAAACTAAGTCCTAACCAATATCTGGATTTTTTCAATTTTACCCCATCCTTGTTCAATGATTTTTGATATAACGCCTATAAAATCAATGTAACCCAAGGATGTTGCTGTCACTTATCCAACTTGTCAACGAAATGTCAACGAGTTGCAATAAAAAAGAACCGAAGGAAATCCTTCGATTCTTTATTTGAATTCAATCACTAAGTTTTGATTCAATCTCGATGCGCCTTCAACAACTTGAGCCGCTGAGGAGTGCGAAGCGGACTCGGGAGCTGGAGCAGGGGCTGGAGCCGCTCGAGGCTTATCCCATTCGTAAGGTTTCCACCCGCATAGAAGAAGCCTTCTATTATCCTGGCTCCACGCCATAAGCGAGGGTATGACTCCTTTGAAGAGTTGCGTCTTGTTGAGTACATTGTTGCCATATAACGAAGCTGCGTAGACGGTGTCCTTGTCCTGTGCGTAGGCAATCGATTTGCGATCCGGAGATAAACGAAACGCATTGACCCCTTCTACAAGAACGGAAAAGGCAGCATTGCGTCGGTCATACGCATACAATGTCCCCTCTTGTCCGATAAACGCAATCTGGTCGTTGTGGATCCACTCAACTTGGCTGTCGTTCGCAGCGAGATGTTCATATTGCCGGACCATTTCGCTGCCGTTCCACGTGCCGATTTCCACATAAAATTGTTTTCCTCTTGAGCGGACGATGGCTACACTTTGGGCATCGTCCGCTAGCTGAATGGAACCGATGATATCCGCTTCGTCCCATCCACCAAACGAATAGGTTTTCAGGTTATGATCCATCAAATCGTATACGTTAATAGAAGTTCCCTTGTTCTTGGACTTATTCGAGAGATAAACGAGATAACGGCCATTATTCGACCATCCAAATCGCAATGTCCGCAACTGTTCCATCGCAATTGGAGCGATCACAGTTTCTTTCTGATCCGCCAGAGTCATGATGTTTAATCCAAAAGATCCATTTTCTTGTTTGACATAAGCAATTGACTGGCTGGCAGGGGAAAAAGTCATGAAAGATAACTTGGCCCCAATGCCGAATAATTTCAGATGCTCTTCATAAGGGGCATCCACACGTTCCATGCTAACTGTATTTTCATTTTCGTCAAAGAGGCTTAGAAGTGAAGTGGAATGGATCCAACCTATTGGTGTCCCCAGCTCACTAGATTTACTTAGGATACGGTAGATCGTCTTGACATCATATGCACCTTGCTCCTCTTTGACCTGCGATGTTTCCTCTGCATCCGGGATGATAATCGTTTCTGAGCGTGATCTGCTCGAACAGCCTGCCAATAAGATCGTAATCAGGAAGCACATCGTAAACATGCGGACCCAACGTTTACTCATTCCCGATCACTCTCCAATCTACGGTATGGCAACTCGATATAGACACTGGTTTGATCCAAATGGCTTGTCATGCGGATGCTGCCCTGATGTTCGTCTACAATTCCTTGGCTAATACTAAGGCCCAAGCCTGCACTTTCTGCCTCATGCGTAGTCGCATCGGCCCGATAGAACGGCTCAAAGATCCGGCTGAGATGCTCCGGACGAACCGTGGGACCTTGGTTTATGAACGTCAAACGCACAGTTTCGGAGGCAAGTTCCGCTTTCGCCACAATGTCCGAATGGGCATAGCCATATTTGATGGCGTTATCCAGAAGATTGATGAATAACTGCCTCAGTTTATCCGGCTGTCCACTTACGAATAAACCATTGTCCGCATGGCATCGAATCGTTTTCTTATATCGTTTGGCCTTAATCGTCATTGTTTCGCTAACATCTTTCAGGAGGAAACCCACATCCACGATGGTCATTCGATCCGCCACATGGGTTTCCTTCGACTGCTCGAGCAGCTTCAAAACCAGCTCATGCAGCCGCTTGCTCTCATCAAGAATGTGGGTAATCCCCTTTTCAAACATTTCTTGATCTTGATTTCCGTTCTCACGAATAATGGTGGCATACCCCATAATAGTTGTAAGTGGCGTCTTCAGTTCATGGGTCACATTATCGAAAAATCGCTTGCGCGCTTGGTTCAACTCATCCAATTGATCCCGATCTTGCTCAATGGTGGCAATTTGATTCTGGATGCGTTCAATCATGTTATTGAAATTGGCAGCCAGTTTTCCAATCTCATCCTTGCGCCTAAACGTAAGTCGAGTGTTTAGCTTTCCTTTCATAACTTCGGTGGAAGCCGTAGACAATTTCACTAAAGGTATAGTTATGTGCCGAGATAGCAAATAAGTGAACAGGAAAGCTGCTGCAAAAACAGCCATAGCGGTAACAAAAATTGTTCGCCTAATTTGCGTGCTCTGCTCATAGAGCAAAGTGAAATCCTTGGCAAACCGAATAATCCCTACTTTCGTTCCATCAACGATGACCGGGAATGCGAACAGAACCGATGTTGTCTGATTCTCAGAAGTAATCCGATAGGCGGTTTTGCCGAGCAAGGCTTGTTTCAAATCATCTCCAGCCGCCTCAAACAGCGCAGGGTCCGTTGCGTACAGCTTTTCCCCTGTTACGGAATACATAGCGATGCTGGTGGACGTATCATGCTGCAAATCTTTCGCCATCTCCTCGGCGATTTGTCCGAAATACAGTTCATCATTGCCAAAATGATGGATCATAAACGACTGCCGCACATAGGCATTGCTGTTATTTTTCAGACCAATTAATGAATCCGTCATCATCTTTTGATTACCGGATTCAATATTTCTTGCAACCATCTGGTTTAAAATCACAAAGAAAATAAGAAAAATGAGAAAAAATCCGATAAGCAGCTTCCCTCTTATGGTGTGCAGCATGTTACCCGTCCACTTGTTTCTCAAATTTGTAGCCTATGCTAAACACGGTAGTAATCAGATCACCCAGTTGCAGCTTTTTACGCAAGCGTTGAATGTGCGTATCTACAGTTCTTGTATCTCCAACGAAATCGTAACCCCATACCTGATCGAGCAGTTCTGTTCGTGTAAAAATTTTACCCTTGGATTGATAGAGCGTCATTAGAAGATCATATTCTTTCGGGGTCAGGTCAATAAGCTCATTGTTTCTATGAACCAAACGCTCGCTTGTATTAATCGTAATTTCTCTAATTTGGATGATGGTTTCTTGTGATTCGTTCATGGTCCGATTCGCCTGAGCAAACCGCCGCAAAATTGTTCTTATTCTAGCAACCACTTCTCGAAGATCAAAAGGCTTCGTGATATAATCGTCAGCCCCAAATTCCAAACCGAGAATTTTATCTGTAATGTCAGATTTAGCTGTAAGCATGACAATTGGAATGTTATATAATGCGGTAACTTTTTTACAAATATCCAGACCATTCCCGTCCGGCAGCATCCAGTCCAGCAATAATAAATCTGGTTGGAACAGCTCCAGTCTTCTTAAACCTTCGGCACTTGTAGCTGCTTTTTGAATGCTATATCCTTCCTTTTGCAGTCCATATTCCAGAAGATCGGCAATTGCTGCTTCATCCTCAATCAACAAAATTTTGGTCTTCTCCATCCGCCCTCCGTGTTCATTACGCCATGGGCACCCGTGCCAGCCATTTACATTCCCTATAGCAAAGTTGGTGATGCTCGGTGAAATTATACCTCTGCAAGGTAACGTACATGTTACGAACTTGTAAACTTTATGTGTCCAACTCTATTCCATACCATTTCATTTAGATGACGAGAGACTTTGTTTTCTTCTATCAGCTATAAGAAGCAGTGCATATAGTAGCAAAGGAACGACGACACAAAAACTTAGATCAAACCAAACGTAATATTGCTTCAAAAGATCAATGTAAATGACGATACTAGGCGTGCCGACAACGGTGCCGACGAGAAGAATCATGCCAATTGGGATTGTCAGCATTTTACTTTCCTTCAGATTAAGCAGCTGCGATATACCGGTAGTAAGTGAGAAAAAGAGCAATAGTGTTTTATAAAAAACAGTTATGATCCATAAAAAAGCAAGAATCGCTTCGAGCCGCTCCAAAAAGTGGCCTATTGATATTTTTTGTGCTAATACGTAGGTTGGATAATATTTCGTTTCCATTAAATTCGTACCAAGCACGAGAACACAGAGCAGTACAATGAAAATCATAATGACTCCGCCGAAAGCAAAACCTGTTATAATCGGTTTGGTCAACTTCGCATTTCCTGTAACATGCGAAACCAACATAAGTAAGATAACCATCTCTGTAAACCCGTAAGTGAATGCCGGCATCGTTCCCTGCCAGATCTGGCTTATCCCTTTTGCTGCAATTGGCCATAAGTTGGAGAAATCGACTTGAGGCATTAAGAAGATAATGAGAAATAGAAACAACACCATGAACATGGGAAATAACAGCTCGCTCATACGGGCAAATGCTTCAATCCCATACCTGTAAGCGATGATAATAACCACGAGAAATACAATAATGATTGCGTTAACAGGTGTTTCCGGCATCATTTGAGTCGTCATAAATTGGCTCATCTCACTCAAAAGAGATAAGATGCATATGAAAAATTCAAATATGAAGAGCAAACAGAAGCAACCTCCCAACAAGTGGCCAAGCTTCTGGCGCGTGAACACGAACAGGCTGTTTCGTTGAAGCTTATTTGCAATCGAAGCGAATAACCAGCCCGAAAGTAATCCTATGAACGTGGCTACAATCATGGATAGCCAAGAATCCTGCTTGGCTGAGGCGGCAATGATCGTTGGCAAGATTAAGATGGAATCACCAATAATCCCCAGAATGATCAAGATTGTAAACTGGCGCTGGGATATCTTCGCATTGTCATAATCGTTCATGTGCCCTCCCTTTCTCCTACCAACACAGATTAACTGCTAACCAAGCCATTGAAACAACAATTTTAATATGTAAAATGGATTCGGGAGTTTTACTTTTAGCGTCAAAGCTCCATAGAGCGCGGTTCCCATGAGCAGGAAGATAATGAAAATAACCAACTCGCGTTTATGCTTTCGTCGAATCAGCCCTGGAGCTTCCAACCAGAAGGTTCCCGCCGCTATAGCTAGTACAGCAAAAAAAGAGGACATGCTTGAACCGCGTCCTTTCTACACGTACGCTATTTCATTGTTGTATTGCCCGTTGTTCCCGTTTTCCGGATAAAAACTTGAATATCATAATGCACTTTGGTCTTGGGGAATGTTTCATCATTCCATTCATCTTTCACTTGTTCCCAATATGCGGGATGCTCCTTCCCTACTTGGTTACCGAACCCTATGATATCAGACTTTATCTGTTTGGCATGAGCGACGGTCGCTTCCATATTGGATTGAACAATTTTTTTGGTTTCTTCCTCCAAATGTTTCATTGTTGCCGGATCCATCAAATCAACATCGATGCAAGGCCTGTCGACGATATTCGCTTCCACCCGCACTTGAACATTCACTTCGGGCAAACCATTCTGTATTTTCGTTTTCAACTTGGTATCGGAAGACGTGACTTCAATGCCCATATATTTGTGCTCTCCACACGCAACTTCGATTGAGGTACTATCCAGATTATCCGTAATATCCGTGTACCCTTTGCTTTCCTGTTGATCCAACCATCCTATCAATTTATCTTCCTTGAAGGCAGCGATGCCCGAATATCGGAAACGACTTGGCGGTAGAAAGGATTCTACATTATGTTTCGATTCACCTATTTGGGGATCCCCGATTATTTGAATGCCTGTAAGCGCGAGCTCATAACCGGGGTTGGAAAGTTTATTTAACGTTTCATCTAATGTAATAGCTGCGGTTGGCGCCCAATTTTTTTGTGAGGTTTCTAGCGATTGCTTCATGCTATGGCTGGATAGTTTCTCGAGTGGTGTATACAGTTTCAAAATGTTCTCCGCCTTCGTGCCTCTGGCCACAACAATATTGAAATCCATCCGCAGCTCATTGTCTCGAAACGAATTATCGATAAATTCTTTTATTCCCTTCCTCGCTAATTTTTCACTTATTACATAAAGCTGCAGATGACCCATATAAACTTTACGCGGAGCCTCGGCCGTCAAGGATCTTGCAGCTTCGAACATCGTCTTGCCTCGTCCCTGAAAAAGCGTGCTGGGAGGACGATCTCCGCCTTTTTTTTGAGCTGAAATTTCACTGGGGTTAACGACCTGGAACGAGATCAAATATTCGCCGTCTTCCCAGTCAATACCGACTCCAAGCACGATAAGCAGCTCGTTCAATTCCCGTCTGCTCCAACAGCCGGTTAACATCAGCAAACAGAGTATAATGACAGCCCATTTGCACCTCATGACGACAGCGCCTCCTTCCTAACGCTTGCGTACCCTGATGCTGCCGCTATGTAACGATGTTTCAGGTCTTTTGAACATCAGCCATCTCGGCAAGCGTACGAGAGTATCCTCTAAATCCGTTTGGTTGTACGGAGAAAATGGAGACATGTACGGCTCGCCGAAAGAGCGCAGCGAACATAAATGCAGCAGGAGCACGAACACGCCCATGATAATCCCGAACAATCCGAAGCTAGCAGCTATCGCCATAAACACAAAGCGAAGAATGCGTATTGGAATGGACATACTGTACGCCGGCAAGGTGAAAGTGGAAATAGCGGTAACGGATACAACAATTACCATCGCCGCAGATACAATACCCGCCTCCACAGCAGCTTGTCCGATAACCAGAGTACCCACGACGGATACAGCTTGGCCAATCGCTCGCGGCATCCGCAAGCCGGCTTCTCGTAATATTTCGAAGGTAATTTCCATCACGAGCGCCTCGACAAATGCGGGGAATGGCACCCCTTCTCTCTGAGCGGCCAACCCAATCAACAACGAAGCAGGTAACATGTCCCGATGGAAGGTTGTTATGGCAATATATAAAGATGGCAGCAATAATGAAATAAACACACTTCCAAATCGCAATAGTCTCAGTAAACTCGCATAAGCTGCACGCTGGTAATAGTCCTCCGCCGATTGAAAAAAAGTAACGAATTGGCATGGCACCAACAACAAATTAGGTGTTCCGTCAACTAAAATCGCTACTTTCCCTTCCAATAGCTGTGATGCTACGTTGTCAGGCAGTTCTGAATTGTAGATCGTTGGAAACAAAGAAAACTTAGTATCTTCAATTAATTCCTCGATATAACCGCTGTCAAGGATACTATCGATTTCGATGGCGTTAAGTCTTGTACGAACCATGTCAACGACAGATGGCTTGGCTAGACCGTTGATATACATAATACTCACACCGGTTTTCGTTATCTTGCCTATTGAAATGGTTTCAAGCCATAACCTGGGATCTTTAATTTTTCGGCGAATCAGCGCCGTATTCGTGCGAAGTGTTTCCGTGAAACTTTCGCGTGGACCACGCACGGACGTCTGGTTCGTTGACTCCGTCACCTCGCGTCCCTTCCATTCACGAACGTCAGCGCGATAGGCAATGTCCGTGTCTTTGAGAAAAATGATGGCTTCACCAGAAAGTAAATTGGTGAATAAAGATGTCATGTCTGTAACCGTGTGAATCGATCCGACACCGACTAGAAGTTCTTTGGCAAGTAAGTCTATATTCACATTTTCCGACTCTGTGACAACACTTAGCTTGTGATTTAACACGTCATAAATGTAATTATTAATAGCTGTTGTGTCCGACAACCCATCGATATACACGACGGCCGCCGCAATTTCTGTATGTTCGTCATAACGGATCTCACGAATGACCAGGTCATCGCTTCCACCTAAATCATTCTGAATGCGTTCTAGGTTATGCTCAACGATTGGGTTTATCGAACCCGTTGTAGGTACTACCAAACAACTTCCCTCCTTAGCGTTGACACCTTAAAAAGAAAAGTCATATCTTCATTTAATTTTTAGTATTTTCATCCAATTGCCTTTTTATCCCAGACTCAAAAAAAGCACAGGTGATCAATGTAATGACATTGACTACCTATGCTTGCAACAAATATGTATTAGTTAAATGGTTTCAAATTTGACAGGTCGCATAAATAACTTCATGATCTGATCTCGCGCATCTTGCTCTTCCCAAAGGACGGCATTCACAGCCTGACAAATGGGCAATTCCACATCATACTTGGCTGACAAATGAAGCAAGGCTTTCACCGTAGCTGCTCCTTCGGCTAATTTCTCAAAGGGTTCCTGTTTGACAAAAGCTTCCCCAAATCGCCGATTATGACTATGTTTCGAAAACACGGTCGCCTCATAATCACCGAGATGACCCAATCCATACACAGTCAACTCATTCCCGCCCATAGCTTTGACTAACCGGGCTATTTCTTTCGTACCCCTAGCCATTAACGCCCCTTTCAAGCTTGAATAGCCTAATCCGTCCAGGATGCCTGCCGCAATACCGATCACATTTTTCGCAGCCGCACCAATTTCATTTCCTAATACATCTTCCCCATAATAAAAGCGGATTGTTTCGCTTCCCAAGCTATCAACGATTAACTTCGTAACCTGACTGTCGTCCGAATCAATCACCATACAGTTCGGAATGTCCTGCACGAAGTCTTGCACATGTCCGGGACCGACCCAGATGGCAACATGGACAGGCTGCTGAATTTCTTCTTTCATGACACGTGTAAGCCTTTCCCCGGTATTGACTTCAAGACCTTTCATACACAGAACAAATGACTTGCCTGCAAGGTTCAACGAATTAAGCTGCTTAGCAAACCCTCTAAGTTCTTGAGCACTAATCGCAATAAAGATAAGTTCAGCAAATGCAACAGCTTCTTCCAAGCTATTCGTTAACTGAATCTGTTGTGGTAAAAGCAAATAATCATTTGTTCTCGTCTGCAACAACTTCTGATAATTGCGGGAAGCTTCTCTTCCCCATAATTTCACATCATGTCCTTGTTTATTGGCATACCAGGATAAAAAAGAACCCCATCTTCCGCAGCCTAATACAGTCACTTTCATTACATGCACTTCCTTTACGTCAATCTGAGGCGTGAGTACTCTCTATGTATCTCCAATAGCATTATTCGCGAAAAAAGTTGACGATCCTCTTGATACCCATGAAAAGAATAAAATCCGCCGAAAAGGCGGATGAGAAAGTTGACTATTTAGGGGGCAACCAAAAGCGATTTGACGTGCGGCCTCCGAGAAGGGGTCTGCCTACTTTTCCAGGCTTGCCTGTAGGAATTTTACGCAGTGATGAAATGCCTTTAGATGGCAATGCCACAGGACCAGAAGCATTTCTCGCACTCCGAATTGCGGTTAATGTTAGTGTGAAATTGGCAACAAGCAAGCCGAGCCTAATTCCTCTAAAACCCACTGTTCGGCAAGTGGAACAACCCGTGTCCCAGCACCAGCGATACGGTGTCGAAGGGACTTGTGTGAAGAATTGCCCTGCCCAGCGGCGTCCGAATGCATCTTCTGCGTAATAATAAAACGTTTGTCCGCCAACGAACCCACTCCAAACTTGTCGCGTTTGCCCAGGGTCCACTCTGTACCAACCCGTTTTGACAAAAGTCGTTGGTCGACAGAGTAAATTAAAGTATCCGAAGGAAATAAACAGCGGAGCATTTGTAGCGTTTCGGAAACTGAAACCCATAGTTCGTCACTTCCTATTCCACTATAGTAATCTTACAGTTTATACTATGAGATTACTCGAAAATAGAAAGGGACAAACGTTGACTCTCCTAAAATATTAGCGAGTGCTGGAGTGCTGGATCGCTAACTTCGCTCCCCATTTTGACCAGCTACGAGACTCTTGAAATTGTCCAATTTATAGTTCATTTTCTCAAGTGCAATGCTCATTTCAGCCATTTGCATCTCTATGTCTTCTTTGTGCTTATGAAGAACTTGATAGCAACCCTCGTAGTCTTGATCGATATAGAACTGAATATAGCGGTCGATTTCTTTTAACGGCATCTGTGTTCGTTTCAAATGTGTAATGAAAATGAATCGTTCCAGATCGCCGCTCGTATACTCCCGCCGTCCATTGCTTTTACGATGAGGTGAGGGCAAGATCCCGATTTTCTCATAATAACGTATTGTATCTATGCTCAGGCCCGTCTTCTCAGACAGCTCTGAAATTGAAAGTGTATGTTCGGTAAGTTCCATACCAAGCCTCCTTTGTAACGATTTTATAGCCTGGAGTATACTCCAGGTCAACCGGAATGGCCGCCTATAAAGCAATAAAGGCCGCCATTTAGCGACCTTTCACGGTTTCGTGCTGCATTTCGTACTCCATATCTTTTTTTATTTTATCCGGCATTTGGTCCGGCTTCGCGCCAAACCACTTCGTATACATCGTTTCGTAAGTTCCGTCTTTGCTGACAGCCTCGATGCCCTTGTTCACTTTGCCGATATATTTATTGCGTTTCTTCCCAACGACGGCGTACCGCTCTTTGTTAAACATTTCTCCAACCATTTTCACTTGTCCTTGCGCTTTGTCCTGCAGAAAATCATGGGCGTTACGCTCATCGAAAATGGCGGCATCCACCGTATTGTTTTTTAACTCGTTGTAGACATCAGCGACATTGGAATAGCTCCGTATTTTTGCCCCTTGAATTTCACCTGCGTAGTTAAAAGCAGTTGATCCGTTCTTGGTGGCCACCACTTTTTGAGCTAAATCCTCCTTGCTTTTAATGACACCATTGTCGGTAGATGTCAAGACGACCAGTCCTGTTTGAAAATAAGGACTGGAGTATTCAAAATTGTTCTTGCGGGCATTGCTGACCGTCATACCGGCAATCGCCAGATCAACCGCGCCGGATTTGACGCTCTTGATGAGTTCTCCATGCTCCATGGGAACGAGTTCATACTTAATGTCCGCTTTTTTCGCAATCGCTTGCCACAAATCGACCTCGAAGCCCTTCTTATCCCCGTTTTCCGTATACGTGAACGGACGGAAGTTTTGCTCAATGCCGACTTTGACCGCTTCCTGTTTCCCGCACCCTGAGGCAGCAAGCATAACCAACAGGACGGCTAACAGAGCGATGCCCCGCTTGCTTCGATTTCCAACCATAGCTTGGATACCCTCCTTCTCATAACAACGGTATTATTTGTTAATCGATGAGAGGTTATACTTGGTTATTTACATAGAACTAACGATAAGTCGGTGCGATAACTCCCCTATCAACCTCAACCTTTTTCAGCTCTATGCCATTCATCAAATCAATTCGCTCATTTCCTTTTACAGCTACATGCCACTCATGCCCATCATAAGAAACGATCCCCTCTACAGTTCGAACGCTCATCCCGATGAGCGATTTCAGTTTTCCTTCTCGATCCGTCACAGCTCTTAACCCATTCGGAAACTGAAGCAGCACCTTCCCATCCCGGTAAACAATCGATTGATCCACCGTATTCACCAGTTCAAAAGTTACACTGTCTACTTGGCGACTATAGGCCGTAGCCTCAGCAATTTCTTCCCCGTGATCGACGGCGTATGGAAGCAGTCCTGTAAACCAAAGATCATTATCCGGTCTAGGCATAATCCCGCATAGCCGTTCAACATAATCCAACACGCATAAAATGGCCGGTGAGTAGGTTTGCGTAAACCCCTCCTCGCCTGTCCACGGACTAAGCGCTTGAGAGAAACGCGTCATTTTATTAAAGGCCGCCATGATGGGATACAGCACATACGTTAACTCTACGAATCGGCCGTGATGCTCAAAGGCATGCGGTGCACGGATCAGGCTGAGAAAGTTGGATGGCCCTGCCCAGCTGTTATACGATGAAAAAGGATCAAATCGAGGATCATCCATCGCGATCGAGGTAAAAGGATACTTCGCAAAGAACTTACGCGTGTTCAGCAGATATCTCCGCAGCGATTGATCGAAAAATGCCTGATCGCCAACTTCACAAGCTAACACGCGCAGAAGGATATCCGATTGAACGCGAACCAGCTCGTCATTTTTATCCCGATCATAGAAGAACTGATCCGTTTCATCGAAGCAGTATTCGAATAAGCGATTTAAGCTGGTGGCTGCTTTCTCCCGCCACGGCTCGCCGCTTTCGCCTAACTCTTCCGCCATTTTCGCCAAATAGAGTCGCTGACAATACACATTTGCCGTTAAATCCGGTGCAAGGAAAGGCAGAATCGGAGAATCCGGGTTATACTCCCGCGGATCATTCCTATGCGGTGTATCCGCTACATGCCAGAAACGCGGCGACAAGTCATGACCCGTATCGAACGTACAGAACGCTTCGACAGTACCTGTACCACGCGTATCGCGATAAGTAGCCAGCCACTCGTCATAGCGCTGCATGGCCGTGTACATTTTACGCAGAAAGGTCTGATCCTTCCCGTTCAGTTGATAATGATTCCACACACTTCGCGCAAGTGGTGTCACCAGTTGGATTTGCCTATACGATGGACCCGTCTCGGTCAATTTATACGGAATTAAGCCATCTTCGCGCTGGTGGTCGGCGAACATTTCATACGTCGTCTGCGACACGGACGGTAGGAAGCGTGAAAGCAGCTCGGCATTAATGGTCCCCGTGCTTTCCAGCCAACAACCTAAATAGATGCCGCCTTCATGTAAAATAGGCTTGTCTCCGAGGGTTGGCACCACACAATCCAACAACTTACGCAGTGCCTCGTAGTAGACACTCTCAAATTTATCGGAAGAGGCCGCAAATTTCACGCCATGCTGCACCCACTCTTTTACTACCTGAACATCGGAAGCTTTTTTCAGCTCACCGACCTTTTCCTCCGTCTGAATCCCGCGAAGTTTCGTAAGCACGTCTTCTTTCATATATTTCAGCCTCTTTTCTTGTCTCAATGAAATATGTCAGCAAGCTTATTAGAAGATAAGAAAAAGACTGCCAGTGGCAGCCTTTTCTCCCGCAAGCGGATTTCTTATTTGTTATTGTTGAAAATTTTGACCGTACCGGTATAGAAATCAGCCACGCCTTTTTTCACATCTTTTTTGCCAAACCCAATTTCCTGTACGGTTGTTTCAATTAATTTCGTGTACTCCGTGTTGCCAGGAGGATTGTAACTCACCGCGAACGGTTCTTTGTTCGTTGCTGCAGAGACTCGGCTCGTATAATCATAGATAACTTGATCAACCGGATTCGCATCCTTCTTCAACAGCTCACGCATTTTGGATGTAACAGGAACTCCACGGTCATTGCCCAAAATTTTCGCCGCATCCGGATCGTTAATCCAATAGTTCATCAGCATTGCCACTTCTTTCGGATGCTTTGTTTTGGCATAACCGGACAAGCCTTGGCTCGATTCGAATACAACACCGGTACCTTTTGGTCCACGAGGCAGTTGGACTAACTCCAGCTTATCCGGAATCAAGTTCTGGTGAGCGCCAAGCTGATTGGAAGCAAGCAGGCTCATCGCCACTTTGCCGGTAACCACAAGTGATTTGCTCGTATCCGACGGAGGATTAGACACTTGCAGCGCCGGTGTAACTACGCCGCCAGCTTTCGTCATCGAATCCCATAAGCCGAACCACTCTTCCGCGTCCTGCTGCTCAAAGCCAAGCTTCGCATTATCCATGTCGTAAAGCATCTTGCCTCTTTGCTTCAAGTAGATATCCATGCCATCGACAGTGAAATTGTACGTACCGAATACGTCTTTACCCAACTTATCCGAAATTTCTTTGCTCGTTTTTCCAAATTCTTCCCATGTCCAACCGTCTTTTGGAACAGGGATTCCAGCTTTTTTGAACAACTCCGTATTGACAACAATCCCCCTTGCATTCGCACCGGCAGAGACATGTAGAAGTTTACCTTTGAATGTCCCGTACTGAATCATGGATTTATCCATATCGCTAAGGTCAAGTTCTTTGCCTACATAAGGATCCATCTCCAGCAAAACGTTTTTATTGGCGTAATCAACGACGTTCCCGCCAAGGAAAAACGCATCAGGTGCTGTGCCGGAAGCAAGCTGCGTGTTGAGCTTATCAAAGTAACCGGAGCTTGGTGCGAACTCACCGACAATTTTGATGTTCGGATTTTTCTCTTCGAACTTGCGCAGCGCTTCATTCGTACGATCTGCCCGTTTTTGATCGCCCCACCACATAAGTCGGAGTTCAACTGGTTCAGCTTTTGCAGCTCCACTTGCCGTGCTTGTCGCCGGCGCACTTGTTGTGCCGTTGCTTGTTCCTGTGCCTGTTCCTGAGGAACAAGCCGTTGTCACGGCCATCAACATGGTCAACGTTGTCATGATCAACTGTTTTTTCATAGAAAATTCCCCCTGCTTTTCGTGTTATGATCGTTGATACCCTGATCGTAAAGCATTTTCAACGTACATAGAATGTCATTTCTTCGGGTGTTGACTACTCAATTTTTCGGGTTATTTCAAACCCGTAGTCGCAATGCCTTCCAAGAAATATTTCTGGAAAGATAGAAAAATCGTCATGATCGGCACCAGTGAAAGCACAGACATCGCAAGCAGCGCACCCCAATCCGATTCTCCGGAAGGATCAAACAAGGAGCGGATACCAAGTTGAACGGTAAACAATTTGATGTTGTTCAAATAAATCATTTGTGAAAAGAAGTCGTCCCACGTCCAGATAAAAGTAAAAATAGCAGTTGTAATTAAGGCAGGCACCAACAGCGGCATCATAATCCGAAAATAGATTTGACCTTGTCCGCACCCGTCAATCGTTGCACTCTCATCCAGCTCTTTCGGGATACCACGAATGAACTGCACCATAAGCAGGATGAAGAAAGAATCGTGAGCCAGCCATTTGGGTACGATCAGCGGCAGGTACGTGTTAATCCATTCAAATTTGTTATAAATAATGTACTGCGGGACCAATGTAACATGATAAGGAAGCATGATCGTCACCAGCATTAGACTGAACCAAAGCTTTTTGAATCTGAATTCCAAACGGGCAAAAGCATAAGCAGCAAAAGAGCACGTAATGATGTTTCCAAGAACTGAAAGCACCGAAATTTGCGCGGAATTCAGGAAAAACCGGCCAAACGTCGTACCCTGCAGCCCTTTCCAGCCGTTGATATAATTATCCAATGTAAATGTTGTTGGCCAAAGGCTTGTATTTGAGAATATGAGCTGATTCGGTTTAAACGATGCGCTGAGCAGCCACAAGACGGGATACAGCATCAGCAAGCCAAAAGCGATAATCAACAAATGTTTAAGTAGTTTTGTATAGTTCCTGTTCACAGTCATTGCATCATCCCCTTTCATCCTTGCCATCGCCGTAAAATACCCAATACTTTGAGGTCAGGAACACAACCGCCGTTAATACGCCAATAACAACTACCATGATCCATGCAAGCGCTGACGCATACCCCATATCGAAAAATGCAAATCCTTTTAAATACAGATACAGCGTATAAAATAGGGTTGAGTTAACCGGGCCCCCGCGCCCGTCACCAATCACGTAACCAGGCGTAAACACCTGGAACGAATTAATAATGCTCATAACCAGGTTAAAAAAGATAACCGGCGACAATAGAGGCAATGTAATTTGAAAAAACTGCCTGATCTTCCCTGCACCATCCACTTGCGAAGCTTCATACAGATCAGCGGGCACTTGCTTCAGTCCTGCCAAAAAGATAACCATCGCAGATCCAAACTGCCACACGGACAATGTAATGATCGTGGATAAAATATAGTCCGGATGTGCGACCCAAGCCGGTCCCTCAATGCCAAACAAGCTCAAAAATTGGTTGAACAATCCGTCTCCGTCGAATATTTTACGCCATACGATGGCAATCGCAACGCTTCCCCCGAGCAGCGACGGGATGTAGTAGACGGTTCGGTATACGCCTAGCGCCCGAATTCCTTTATTCAGCGCCATTGCCACCATTAAGGCAAATATCAATCGAAGAGGCACAGACAGCAAGGCATATTGGAACGTTAGTCCCATCGAATGCAGAAAGGAGTCGTCTTCCTTGAAGATTTGCACATAATTGTCCAGTCCTAGCCACCGGGGGCTGTTCAGTAAATTGAATTTCGTGAACGAGAGATACAGCGAGCCCAGCATTGGCCCTAAGGTCAGACAGAAAAATCCGATCAGCCATGGCAATAAAAATAAATAAGCCGTACGATTTTGCCTCGAAAGGGCGGATTTTCGTAGAGATGACATGAGCGCCCTCCTCCTTCATGATCGTTTCGGGGGACGATGTGCCCCCAGTAGGATCATCATAAGGATTTACGGCGCTCCTTTGAATGCTATTTCTTCGGTACTTGATTATCAAATTTTTCAGGTGATTTAAGGCGCACTCGATAATCGGATGGCGATATCCCGTACATCCGTTTAAATTTTGAACTAAAATAACTCGCATTCGAGAAACCCGTCAGCTCCGCAATGTCCCACAAACTGAGCATCGTTTCCTCCAGCAGCTGTACAGCTTTCGCCATCCGCACATCCGTAATGTATTGAATGAATGTTTTACCGGCTTTGGCTTTGAACATTTCAGAAAAATAGGAGGAATTATAATTAAAACGTTCGGCTAACATCGTTAAATTCAGATCATACATGTAATTGTCTTGAATAAATTGCTCGGCAGCTTGAATCATGGAATGATCGGCATCCAGAGAGTCCTTTTCCGGCCCAGCCATAATTTTCACAGCCAGTTTATTCAGAAATTGCTGAGCCTTGGCTGCCGTATCAAAGCCCCACACCTGCTCGGGACGAAGCCACAGTTGTTCACTGCTCTCTAAGGCTATGCCGGCCGTAAAGGCCATCGAATCCAGCATTAGATATAGCTGAAAAATAAGTTTCACAAAGCGAGCTTGCGAAGCGGCAAAAGAAGCACTCAATTCTTTGTAAACCGCCTGCTCAAACGCGGCCAAATCGCCTCGTGTCACATAACGCTGCAGCACCTTCGTCGTTTCCTCCGAAAGAACGGCCTCCATGGCGCCATGCTGCTGAATGACATTCGAACCAGGATTACCTATCAAATTCCAAGCCAATAACGCAGATAAATAGCCATCCTTCCATTGTCTCAGGCCAGTTACCTTCTGACCTGTACCAATCGCAGGCTCGTATCCCAAATGTTCGGTTACTGCATGACGAAGGTTCTGTACGAAAGATTCCAGTTCCCCCTCTTCAGTGGCGGTTACGAAATGCATCAATCCTGCATAATTCGCATCCCGAAACACATGAAACAGCCCTTTTGAATTCTCTGCCGCTTCTCTGCAGAGCATCTCGAAAGGCAGCCGCAATTTGTCAGGTGAACGTTCCTGCTGCATCGTATGACGCTCGATCAAACCCGCTGTAACAAATCGCACTTGCCGGCTTTCCCATGCATCCAGTTGAAACCACTTGGCTCTTTCCCGCAATACGGACTCCCGTTCCACCTCTTCTTTGACAAGATGAACAAGAAAATGTTCTTTCATTTCCTTGTAATATTGCGAGAGCCGCCACTGCATCATGGCTTGCTGGTCACGTTCATTCCTTAGCCCATCCAGCTCCTGAACGATTTTGCCCAGCGTTTCGGTCAGTTCATCTTGGGTCACAGGCTTGAGCAAATAATTCCTTGCCTGATTGCGAATCGCCGCTTTGGCATATTGAAAATCCTCATAGCCTGTAATAACAATTAACCGCAAAGCGGGATACTGTTCGTAGCAAGCTTCCAAAAAGGACACGCCGTTCATGACGGGCATATTCATATCTGTGATGATCACATCAGCCGGATGCTGTGCCAGCCACTCCATGGCTTCAGCTCCATTGCCTGCTTCACCTGCAACGTTCAAGCCTAAGCGTTCCCAGTCGACCTTGAGCTTCAAACCAAGGCGAATTTCCGGTTCATCATCGACAATAAGCACACTATACATCCAGGCTTCCTCCTTGAATAGGCAAAATTAGTGAAATACTTGTGCCTGCGAGCTCACCCGGCGTAATTTCAAACTCGAACAAATTGCCGTAGTAGAGCTGGCATCTGGCTAAAACATTGCGCAAACCGATTTGTTCCGACCTTGTTTTTAAAATATGGTCAAAATGAGAAGTCAACGACTCTGCGCGCAGCTGCTGATACAGGTCCAACGTGATTCCTGTGCCGTTATCAGCAACGGTGAGTATTAAACGCTGATCTTCACGCCGAACTCTAACAATAACCTTTGCTTCAGCCTGCTCTTTAAAGCTGTATTTTACAGCGTTTTCAATCAGCGGTTGCAAAATGAACTTGGGAATGACACATGAACGAAGCGACTCATCTTCTTCTAACGAGAGATTCAGCCTATCGGCAAATCGAATTTGTAAAATGGACGCATAATGGCGGACATATTTCAGTTCTTCTTCAAGCGGTGTTAAATCGTTGCTGATTTTCAAGGAAAAACGCATCATTTTCCCCAAAGCCTCGATGACCTTTACGGTATCCTGTGTACGGTGCTGCATAGCCAAACTGCTTAATAATTCAAGTGTATTAAACAAAAAATGCGGATTAATCTGCATCAGCAAAGCTTTATATTCCGCCTGCTGCTTTAACAGTTTCAGCTCAAATTCTGTTTTGATATGATACCGGAGCCGGCTGACCATGTTTCTAAACGTTGCCGTCACGTAACTGACTTCATTGCGCACCTTTTCGTCAGCAGGAATCCGATTCTCGGCGCCGTCAAAATCGCCCATCTGGACATAACGCATCCCGGATGCCAACCGTGAGAGCGGTTTCGAAATGCCGTGCGAAAGCCAAATTGCCGCAGCAATTGCCCCTACCAACAGCAAGGAACCAAAAATCAAGAGACTTGTGCGCAGCTTGTACAAATTACCGTACAAATCAACTTCAGGCACAATGCCAACCAACAGCCAATTGTTAAGCTTTAGCTTTTTATAGACCATAATATCTTTAGCGCCAGCTTCATTTTCCAGATAAATGACACCGTTCTGCTGCGTGCTGTTGCGGATTGCCTCCATTTGCTTCGCTGCCTCGGGGTGAGAGTCGTATTCATGCTGTCCTAGAACGGATTCTCCTTGACCATCCAGCAGGAAAATCGTACCTTTTTCGCCTAAATGAATCCGACTTAGCGGCTCTAAGAAAAATTGAGAGCTAACATTAATTTTCATCATATTTTTGGATTGCAAGGGCTCGAATGTGCCGATTGGCAGCAATAAACTGAGTACGTCAAACGTTTTCGAACGATTCAGTTCAATTGGATCTTTATGAGCAGATACCCATTGAATGCCTCTTGTTTTAAAACGATCGTACCACGCTTCGTTCTTGAACGAAGAATCATTCATCATTTGATTGTCCGCCGTGATCCATAATCCCTCCTGCCGATACACCGTCACCGACGAAACAATCGAATAATTATTCGTGGTTTGGGTTAGAAACTGACTGAGATTAATGTTTGCCAGCATCTTTTCACCTGCCGGCAATGCAGTATCTGACAGGGTATTGTCCCAGTTTTTCACCGTCGAGCTGTTAAAAACAATGGATGAAACATCGTAGATTTGAACCAACGCCATGTTGACGAATGACCCGTATTCATCCATTTTTTCGAAAGCGGACGATTCGATATAGGAGCGTATAATGGATCGTGACTCTGTAAAAAACAAGTACGACATCGTCCCGAACGAGACGAACAATAAGACGACGAAAAACACGATCAATCGGTTTTTTAGCGAGTAGAACATGTAAAGCCCCCTCTAGCTAGTTATGGCATCTTTAATTACATTCCATATAACGCCTTCGAGTATCTTTTTGTCAACTGCTAAAATCGTTGCAAATTAAAAAATGCCGCATCGACTGCGGCACTTCATTCCTTCATATGCTGACTCTACTTCACTTCACCCACTTCAACTTCTCCATTCAATTGGTCTGCATACGCTCGTATCAAATCATACTCTTGATTGGTTTCGGCGACTTCCACCTGCTCATCCGCTTGAAAATGCTCCCACTTCTCATTATCAATCTGCATGCTGCCAACCCCTTTATGTTATTGCCATTAGAATTTCCTATCAGGAAATTGTTATCCTTTCCACAATAAAAGTTTTCCTTCTACTAGCTGCAAGACGACACGTATACTAGAAAAGGAAGAACTCTGAAGGGAGATATGGCTAATGATTGTAGCAGAACAAATTTATCAATCGTATGGGATGGATAAAGACACATTTATCATCTTTATGAAAGAACGAAGTTTGCATACAGCTATACACTCGCTTGGCATCGACTTCGTGGAACTGGCGCCTGATCGGGTGGTCATGTCCATGCCGGTCGGACCTAGCACCCATCAGCCTGCCGGCATCCTGCATGGCGGAGCTTCGGTTCTACTCGCGGAAACAGCCGCTTCCATTGCCTCAGAGATTAATATCGTCGATAAAGAAAAGTATGCGGCTGTCGGGTTAGAAATCAATGCGAATCATCTTAAAAGCAAACGTGATGGCATTGTAACAGCAGTTGCCACGCCTATACACAAAGGCCGCAAAACGATGGTTTGGGATATTCGCATCTCCGATGAGAAGAATCAACTTATTTGTATTTCACGTTGTACAGTCGCTATTATTGATAAAAAGTGACAAACACTTTCACGGAAGATGAAGATCCTAAGTACCCATTTCTAAAAGCTCCGCGAAAGTCTGGGTACCCTTTTGCAAAGGGAACTGGTGTCCTCTATTTTGAGGGAAACGAGCCATATCCACTCTGAACGGAACTGGCGGGTCTTATTTGTCTTCCGATGTGGCGCTTTTTTTAAGTGAATCGGCAAAATAGAGGAACGTAGTTCCCCTCACACGTACAAATTGTGCTTTTCGCTTGGAATAGAGGACTGTAGTTCTCTTCGCGTCCTGAAGAACCCATTTTGCAAATAAAAACAGCCCAGACTATGTGTCTAGGGCTGTTTCAGTTTAAATTCACTATGTAGTTTACTCTTCTGCATATATCATTTTAACCGTCATTCCGCCGTCGATGGTTAGATTCTGACCCGTAATGAAACCGGCTTTCTCGTCGGCCAGGTAGAGACAAGCAGCTGCAATATCCTCTGGTTTGCCTACTCTGCCTACCGGATGTTGTTTTTTATCCACTTCGGAATGAACAATGCTGCCTTGTGCAGCCGGATAGTGCCAATCCCGAACCTCAATCCATCCGGGAGAAATGGCGTTAACACGAATGCCGTATTCCCCCAAGCTTATAGCCATCGCATGCGTCAGTGCTGAGATGCCGCCTTTTGAAGCTGAATACGCCTCCGTGTTTGGCTCTGACATAAATGCCCGCGTAGACGAAATATTAATAATGGCTCCGCCTTGCCCCTTCTCCTTCATGACACGCGCCGCGGCTTGCGAACATAGAAAAGCTCCGCCTAAATTCACGGAGATAACCCGTAGGAACTGTTCACTCGTGAGATCAAGTACATCCGCATTATGCATAATCCCTGCATTATTAATAAGAACATCAATCCCGCCTAAGTCAGAGACCGTGCGCTCCATCCACTGCCTAACTTCGTCTTCCTTCGAAACATCAACCTTCGTGAAAATGACATGTTCTGTATAAGCATTCAAAAGTTGCACCGTCTCCAAACCGGCATCTTCATGAATATCCGCTATGGAAACACCGAATCCTGCTTGAGCAAAGGCAAGTGCGATTGCACGTCCGATGCCATGCCCACCACCTGTGACTGCTGCTACTTTTTGCATACTCATCACCTCATCTAAGTTTTTTCATTATTCTACTATAACGGATTTGATCATACATGTGTAATCGCCTGAGCAATGGAATTGCAAGAGAAGGAAGTTGTGCATGTCACATGGAATTACTTCCTTGACCAATTAAATCCTTCATCTGGAGTGCTGCTCAAATATGACAAGCTATACGACCGATTATAAAACGTTTACGGCCCGAGATGGCGCGAAACTGCCTTACCGGCATTTCGAAGGACCTTCCGATATTGTGCTCATTTTTTTGCATGGCATTACAGAACCCAGCCTTTATTTACGTGAATTTGGTACCTACATGTCCAAACAACATCTGGCGACTGTCATCTTACCCGATTTACGCGGTTATGGCGAAAATCCGCTTCGCCGAGGCGACATCGATTATATCGGACAGCTGGACGATGACATCGAAGATTTATTCCACCACATCCAGAGTCGCTATCCGGATGCAACCATCATCTTTGGCGGTCATTCTGCAGGAGGAGCAACGGCTCTGAGACAAACAATCCGCCCGATTCACGCGAGTATTCATGCCTATTTGCTTATTTCTTCCGCACTTAGTCCCAACTCTCCACTTGCTCGCAAGGATGGCAACAACAATGAATCCACAGTAAGTATTCCGAAATATGCGTTGTTGATGGGACTCAATGCAATTGGCATTACCAGGTTTAACCATACCGTTGTCTATCGGCGACTCACACCTCAAGATAAACTGCATGGCACTGAAACTTGCCAGCTAAGCTATCGATTGGCTGTATCCCGCATGATAGATAATCAATTTGAGAACTATTTGCGCCAATTAAACCCGTTTACCTTCGTCCTCGTTGGTGAAGAAGATGAAGTCTTTGATGCCCATGCCTATGAACCTCTGTACAGCAAATATACACCTGCTAAAGTCCGCGTTCTAGCTGGCCATAACCATGACAGAATCGTGAAATCGGAAGAAGCACTATCAATTGTAGGCGAGTGGCTGCAAGCCGTTCGAGCGAACCAAGCTTGAAAACTAGCAGATCTAAAAAAATGACTTGAAATTCCCCGTAGGAATTCAAGTCATTTCAATGATATCGCCATCATGTTAGTTATACGTTATTTTCAAACCCAATTCAGCCGCACGGTTAAGTGCCCCTTCAGAGAATTTAGGTTTCTTATATCTTTGTTCAAATTCTTCTTTGTCTAGCGGGATCCATTTAAAATCTTTATTCTGATAGATCCACGTCTTTGTTCCCCAATCCACGTGAATGGTCCGGTTCGTTACTTTTTTAATGACGCCAATTTCAATGATAAAACCCGTTTTGCCAAATAATTTGGCACAGTATTTGTTCAGCATTTCGCTCACGATGACTCCCCATTTCTCTATTCCTCGCTCTATTCTCTTATAAAATGCGCGTTAATGCAACCATGGCAAGTCCCTCTTAACACAAATAAGGCACCAACCACGGTGCCCAACTTGCTTCAACGTTTACGCTAAAATTGAATTGGATCGGAGAGAATGAAGGATTGCCGCTGCAATTTCAACCGAAGTTTCCTGGTCTTGATACTCTTCGCCGAATGAAGCGCGAAACAACTGATTGATGGCTTGGCTAAAGCTGTGCGCATCTAAATCTGAAACGTGTTTCGTTATATAAATCGTTAGCGTACGCGCTTCACCTTCATATTCGTCTTCAAGACCATGCATGTCCAGCAGCCCGATTGGGTCCCATGCATCCAAGTGTTGTTTGACGATCTCCATAATAGGTGATGGATCATAGGGCAGAGAGTTCAAATACGCATTTTCTTTGACAATTTCTCTTCGAATACTCCACATCATATAATTCATTTTTGTTTGCTCGGATACTGCTCTAAACTTCAATGGATAAGCCTCCTTTATTGGACGCTCTCTTGCTTCTCTGTCATCAACTTGTCAGACGCTGTCATCAGTTTGGCAGATCGTTCAATTATCGCCCCATTGAAGTTTAGCATTTTCCCTGTCCCTTGAGCAATACAAGCCATCGGATGTTCCGCAAGATACACGGGTACACCTAATTCTTGTTGAAGGCGCTTGTCCAGTCCTTCCAGTAAAGCGCCGCCACCACATAGCAGGATGCCCTGCTCCATAACGTCGCCAGCAAGCTCAGGAGGGCATTTCTCCATGGCAAGCCGTATGCACTCCACAATTGAAATCATAAAGTCATCGAAAATTTCATAAATCTCCGTTGAAGAGATCGTAATGCTGCGAGGCAATCCTTCCATCAAGTCACGCCCCCGGATGTCCATTGTAATTTCCTTCACAGGTTTCACGACAGTGGCGACGTTCTTCTTGATTTCCTCTGCTGTTCGCTCACCAATAACCATATTGTAGGCACGTTTCACATATTCAATAATATCTTGGTCAATCGACATGCCTCCACGGCGAATTGCTTCACTTACGACAATGCCGCCAAGTGAGATAATCGCAACTTGGCTTGTTCCTCCACCAATGTCAAGGACCATGCTGCCTATCGGTTCTTCGACAGGAAGCCCTGCTCCCATCGCTGCGGCCAGCGGCTCTTCTACCGTTGTTGACCGCCTCGCTCCTTTATGAACGATCATCTCTTCAACGGCCCGCTTTTGCACATTCGTAATGCCGCATGGAACGGAAATCAAAACGTGAAAACTGCGGAACCAATTGTAGCCTTTTCTAATTTTGCCAATAAAATATTTAAGCATCGCTAAGGTCATATCAAAATTAGCAATGACGCCATCTTTTAGTGGATAAATGACCTCCACATTAGCGGGAGTTCTCCCAATCATATCATAGGCTTCTTGGCCAATAGCTTTGATTTCCCCTGTATCTGTTTGAATGGCGACTACGGACGGCTCTTGCAGAACAATACCTTTTTTTTGCTGGTAAATTAGCGTATTACAGGTGCCCAAATCTACACCAAACAGTTCTTCCAATCTCTTTAACATGACTCGCTCCTTCTCGCTGTTTATTAGACGATGCCCCTAGTAGCGTGTGTATTTAAAATGATTATGACTAACTGCATCTGTATACTTGTTCGCATTGCCAAGCCATTCTACGGGGGTATACCAATAAACCCCAATCATTCCCAAGACCAACAAAACGGCAAATCCATCCTACTTATTCTGAATCAATCCGATTCCATTACCTACGGGATCAACTAAATAAGCAAGATAGAAGTTATCAAATTCCATCTTCTCTCTAACAACTTGAGCTCCCATTTCTACAGAGTTATGTATAGCTTCATCTATGTCATCAACTTGAATTTGAATTCTAATACCATGAGGATAATCGCTTGGTCCCTTAGAAATTCCGCCGTGAATGCCAGGCTTGTCCTCATTTCCTGTTGTCACTGGAAGGTAACCCCAACTGGATGCGCCGATTTCCCAACCAAAAACAGTAGAATAAAAACTCGCCGCACGTTCAGGATCTTGACTATTCATTTCAAATAAGACAACTCGTCCCATTTCACTCATCCCCTTAATTTGGAATTAATATCCACATAATACCAAACATTTGTTCTCGTGTAAACACAAAATAACGTTAAAGGAACTACATGGTCGAAACGCTCCATTTTAGCGCAAAAAACCAGTAGTTCCCTCCCAACTTTGTTTGCCGCACACCTCTAGCCGCCACACTCATTCTTGATAAGAGTAAAATCCCTGCCCCGATTTACGCCCTAATCGCCCCGCTTTCACATATTTACGAAGCAGCGGACAAGGCCGGTACTTGGAATCTTTAAAACCATCATAGAGTATTTCCATGATCGAAAGACACGTATCCAGTCCAATGAAATCCGCGAGCTCCAGCGGTCCCATCGGATGATTCATGCCGAGTTTCATCACTTTATCCACGGATTCAATAGAGGCTACACCTTCATATACGGTGAAAATCGCTTCATTAATCATCGGCATCAAGATCCGATTAGAAACAAAACCAGGGAAATCATTCACTTCAACCGGTGTTTTTCCCATACGCTGACTCAGCCCGTAAACAACCTCGAATACTTCCTGCGACGTCTCCAACCCTCGAATCACTTCTACGAGAGGCATAACCGGCACTGGATTCATAAAATGCATCCCGATAATTTTCTCCGGACGTCCCGTAACAGCTGCAATTTCCGAAATAGGAAGTGATGACGTATTCGTTGCCAAGATCGTATGAGGCGAGCAAAGACTATCCAGCCTATGGAACAGCAAGGCCTTCAACGCCATATTTTCTGAAATGGCTTCAATAACAAAATCTGCTTGCTCCGCATGCTCTACAAACTCAGTTGGTCGTATGCGGCTTATAATCTCCGCCATGCTTTCAGGTGTCCGTTTGCCTTTCTCCACATTTCGGCTTAACTGTTTACTGATCGCCTGCATGCCCCTGTTCAGAAATTCCGGGGATGTGTCGTGCAGCAGCACCTGGAAACCTGAAGCAGCAGCCACCTGTGCGATCCCGCTTCCCATTTGTCCAGCGCCAATGACCATGATGGTCTGTATGTTCATAGCTCCGCTCCCTCCAACCTTTTCATCCATCCACCCGAATGAGAATGGCATCACCTTGCGCAGCCCCGCTGCAAATTGCGGCAATGCCGTAGCCGCCACCGCTTCTTCGCAGCTCATGGATTAAGGTGAGCAGAATCCGCGCTCCGCTTGCTCCGATGGGATGACCAAGCGCGATGGCTCCGCCGCCCACGTTAACGAGTTCCGGATTCCATCCAAGCATTTGTTCACTGGTCAGCAGGACCGCAGCGAAGGCTTCATTCACTTCAAACCGGCTGATTTGATCCAGCTTGATGCCTGTTTGCCGCAAAAGCTTCTGAATCGCTAACGCAGGCGTTGTCGCAATGTACGGCGCTCTCTCACCAACAGTCGCAGAACCAACAATCGTTGCAAGCGGACTAACGCCGCAGGCTAATGCTTTATCCTTCGACATCACGACCATCGCCGCCGCCCCGTCGTTAACGCCAGGGGCATTTCCCGCCGTAATCGTTCCGCCTTTCACCAGGGCCGGCAATGCAGCAAGCTTCTCCATACTTGTATCCGTTCGCGGACCTTCGTCTTCGTCGACCCGCTTCGTTCCATGCTTCGATTGCACAACAATAGGCACTATTTCCTCTGCAAAGTAGCCCTTCCTTCTTGCCTCAATCGCCAAAACATGACTGCGAAGCGCCCATTCATCCTGCCGATCACGACTTAAGCCGAACTCTGCGGCTACGTTGCTGCCATGAACGAACATCTGAACAAGTTCAAATGGACAAAGCAAACCATCGTGCACCATCAAGTCAATGGTCGTCTGATTCCCCATCCGTGCCCCCCAACGGGTGCTTGGCAGCAAGAAAGGGGCACTGCTCATGCTCTCCATTCCACCCGCAATCATGCAATCGGCATCGCCGGAACGGATCATTTGATCAGCAAGTGTGACACTTCGCAGACCCGATGCGCATACTTTATTGATCGTTTCTGCCGTTACGCTCCAGTCGAGGCCCGCCAAACGTGCAGCCTGACGCGCAGGATTTTGCCCTGCTCCCCCTTGCAGGACCATCCCCATAATGACAGCCTCAATCACAGACGGCTCAAGTGAAGAACGCTGTATCGCCTCCCGAATTGCAGTGCCACCAAGTTCGACTGCCGAGACATCCTTTAAGCCGCCGCCAAATTTCCCAAAAGGTGTGCGAGCCCCTCCAACAATGACACTTTCCTTCATACGTTAATCCTCCTAAGGTGAAAAGCCTCAGTAGATCACAGTTTCCAGATCATATTTTTCCAAATAATGCTTGACTCGCTGCAAAAATCGACCGCAAATCATCCCATCCAGAATCCGGTGGTCAAATGAAAGGCAGATCGAGACCATGGATCGGATGGCGATCATTTCTTGAATCACAACGGGCTTCCGAACAATGTTTTCAAAGGTAAGACTAGCCGCTTGCTGGTGTTGAATAATGGGATATGAAAGCATCGACCCGAAGGCTCCGGTATTATGAAAAGTAAACGTGCCGCCTTGCATATCCGCTGGTCGTATAGTGCCCCCCTTTGCTCGTTTGAGCAAATCGAACAGCTCAAACGCCAAGCCAGCGATGGATTTGCGGTCTGCATGATGGAGGACAGGCGCAATCACAGCATCCTCATCCTCAGAGCCAGCTGCAACGGAAATATGAATATTTCTTTGGACAGCAATACCTTCCGGGGTCCATGATGAATTCATTAGCGGGAACTCCTTTAAAGCATTCACAATCCCTTTTATGACAAAAGGTGAGATTGTAAGCGGAAAGCCTTCTGTCAACAAGAAGGTTTCCTTCAGCTTTTGCCGCAAGGCGACGAGATTCGTAACGTCAACTTCGATCATCAGCCAGGCACGGGGAATTTCGGTGACACTTTGCTGCATGCGGGAAGCAATTGCTTGTCGCATCGGGCTGATAGGAAATATTTGATCGCCTGGGAGCGTTGCACCTGATTCCTCGTGTTGCGACATAGCCACCCTCCTCTACAATTCCGCTAGTTGGCGCATCGCATCCTTCACAGTATCTATACTCGGCAGGTAAAATTTCTCCAGTGTCGGCGCCATCCCGACTGGGGGAACGTCCGGCGGTGCGCAGCGCATGATGGGAGCATCCAGCTCATACAACAGGTGTTCAGCCAACATAGCCGATATCTCTGCACCAATACCGCCCGTTTTGTTATCCTCGTGGACAATTAGAACTTTTCCAGTTTTCGCTGCAGCCTCAAAAATAGCCGTTTTATCAAGCGGATGCAGCGTTCGCAGATCAAGAAGCTCTGTACCGACGCCCTCTAATTCCAGTTCAGCCGCTGCTTTCATGGCATATTGGACGGATAAACCGTAAGCGATGACCGTGATGTCCTTACCTTCGCGTCGGGTAATTGCTTTCCCGATAGGTACCGTATAATCATCCGCAGGAACTTCATCTGACACGGAGAGATAGCATTTTTTATGTTCGAAAAAGAGAACCGGATCGTCGTCTCGAATCGCTGCTTTCAATAATCCTTTGGCGTCATAAGCGGTGGATGGAGCGACAATTTTGAGGCCCGGCGTCCCAAAAAATACCGATTCGGGACATTGTGAATGATACAAGCCCCCGCCGCCTGTGGCGCCATAAGGTGCGCGAATGACAATCGGACAATGCCAGTCATTATTGGAGCGATATCGAATCTTGGCGGCTTCGCTAATGATTTGGTTGGCTGCTGGAAATATGAAATCGGCAAATTGAATTTCTGCAATCGGCCTCATACCGACCATCGCCGCCCCAATTGCGACGCCTACGATGGCTGATTCAGAAAGCGGCGTATCGAGCACCCGCAGCTCGCCGAACTTATCGCGCATGCCCTTCGTGGCGTTCAAGACACCCCCTTTTCCAATATCTTCGCCTAGTACAAACACGTTTTCATCCCGCTGCATTTCCTCTAACATCGCTGAACGAATAGCCTCCAAGTAAGTGATGATCGGCATCTCAAACCTCACCCCCATCTTCCGCGTACACATGCCGAAGCACATCCTCTGGTGCCGGAAATGGCGATTTTTCAGCGTATTTTGTGGCTTCATTCACTTCTTTGGCAATATTGTCATGCAAGGCGCGATCCAAATCTTCAGTAAGTACGTCACTCTCCAACAAATAGCGCCGGAATCGCTGAACGCCTTCCTGATCTTTGTGGTAATCCACTTCTTCTTTCGTTCGATAAAGCATATCGTCGTCTGCGGTAGAATGAGGAGGAATTCGATACATCATCGCTTCAATTAATGTGGGGCCATAGCCGCGAACGGCACGCTCTCTGGCTTCTTTTACGGCACGATAAACTTCCAGAGCATCATTGCCATCAACGCGTTGACCTGGAAAACCATAACCTGCTGCACGATCAACGACACGACCGGCAACCTGCCGATGGGCTGGAATCGAAATCGCATATTGATTGTTTTCGCATAGGAAAATCACGGGCAGCTTGAATACGCCGGCGAAATTAAAAGCCTCATGCACATCGCCCTGATTACTCGAGCCTTCTCCAAAAGTCACGAAGGCCACATGTTCTTCCTTCCTCATCAGAGCCGTGAGCGCAATCCCAACCGCATGAAGAACCTGCGTCGCCACGGGGCTTGAGCCGGATACGATATGGAGCTTTTTATAACCAAAATGCCCTGGCATCTGCCGGCCCCCGTTAATATCCTCCGCTTTGAACAGCGCCGCCAGCAGCAGTTCCTGGACCGTCATGCCAATTGTGAGCACAAAAGCATAATCTCTGTAATAGGGAAGGAAATAATCCTGCTGTTTATCCAAAGCGAATGCAGCCGCCACCTGTGCTGCTTCTTGGCCGATACTGGAGATGTGAAATGCCGTTTTACCTGATCTTTGCAGCAGCGTAGCACGTTCATCGAATTTTCTCGCTTTCAGCATGTAAGCATACATCTTCAGCACGTCATCGTCCGTTAAACCCAGCTGTTGATGCTTGAGCATGTGCTGAGAAGACATCGCCATTCCTCCTCTGTTTTTTACATGTTTCTGCGATATTGCCCGCCGACTTGATAAAGCGCGCGTGTAATTTGCCCGAGACTCGCCACTTTGACAGTTTCCATTAATTCCGCGAAAATATTTCCGCCCGAGAGCGCCACCCCCTGAAGTTTCTGCAAAGCCGCTGGAGCTGCTTGTTGATGTCGATCAAGAAATTCCCGAAGGTGGGTAATTTGTTGATCTTTCTCTGCTGTCGATGCCCTGGCAAGCGGAATATCCATGTCCCCTTCAGGTGGATTAGGATTCAAAAATGTATTGACGCCAATAATCGGCAAGTCTCCTTGATGTTTTTTCATCTCATAGAGCATCGATTCATTCTGAATTTTACCCCTTTGATACTGAGTCTCCATGGCACCGAGCACACCGCCACGATCACTAAGGCGATCCAACTCTTGCAGGACAGCCTCCTCGACCAGATCCGTCAATTCCTCGATGATAAAAGAGCCCTGAAGCATGTTTTCGTTTTTAATGAAACCAAGCTCTTTCGTAATGATTAACTGAATGGCCATCGCTCGGCGAACCGACTCTTCCGTAGGCGTCGTTACGGCCTCATCATAAGAATTCGTATGCAGCGAATTACAGTTATCCAGCAGCGCCATCAAGGCTTGAAGGGTCGTTCGAATGTCATTAAAATCCATTTCCTGTGCATGCAACGAACGTCCGGAAGTTTGAATATGATATTTCAGCTTCTGGCTGCGATCGTTCCCTCCATACTTCATTTTCATTGCTGTAGCCCAGATGCGGCGCGCGACCCGCCCGATAACGGTATATTCCGGATCTAACCCATTGCTGAAAAAGAAAGAAAGATTCGGCGCAAAGTCATCAATCGACATGCCCCGGGACAGATAGTATTCGACATAGGTAAAACCATTGGCCAGCGTGAAAGCGAGCTGAGAAATCGGGTTCGCCCCAGCTTCCGCGATATGATAACCCGAGATGGAAACCGAATAATAATTGCGTACCTCCTGATCGATAAAATACTGCTGAATATCGCCCATCATTCGCAGTGCGAATTCCGTAGAAAAAATACAGGTGTTCTGTCCCTGATCCTCCTTCAAAATATCCGCTTGCACCGTTCCTCTAACCGATTTCAGCGTTGTCCTGCGAATTTCGGACGCCTCATCCATGGTTGGCTCTCTTCCGCTTTTCTGGGCAAAACGCTCAATCTGATCGTCCATCGCTGTATTCATATACATCGCCAAAATGATCGGTGCAGGCCCATTAATCGTCATGGAAACAGACGTCATTGGATCACACAGATCAAAGCCGGCATACAGCTTTTTCATATCATCCAACGTACAGATACTGACGCCGCTTTCGCCGATTTTGCCATAAATATCCTGACGTTCGTCGGGATCTTCCCCGTACAAGGTGACAGAGTCAAACGCTGTGCTGAGACGTTTTGCTTGGTCATTTTTGGACAAATAATGGAATCTCAGATTCGTTCGTTCCGGTGTGCCCTCACCTGCGAACTGACGTTTGGGGTCCTCAGCGGTACGCTTAAATGGAAACACACCTGCGGTATAAGGGAATTCTCCCGGCACATTTTCACGGTACAGCCACCGAATAATATCGCCAGAATCTCTATATTTCGGCAAGCTGATTTTGGGAATATCCATTCCTGATAAGCTTGTCGTGGTAAGTTCCGTCACGATTTCCTTCTCCCGAACACGCGTAATGAACGTTTTACCGCTATATTGTTTCTGACGTTCGGGCCACTGTGCAAGCATGCGGAGCGTATCTTTATGCATTTGATTCTCATAATTCAGCTTCATTGCATGAAGTGAAGCTAAACTTTCCTCCGGATCTGGTACTGGAGCTAGAGTTTGCCTTGTGGCAGCAATCGCTCCATCGAGCCGGTAGCAGGCGCTCGCCAGCTCCGCTTCCTTTTCCGAAAAAGCATGATAGGATCGGATGCACTGAGCGATTTCACCTAGATAACGAGTACGATCCACCGGTATAATGACATGCGTTTTCGCGTGTGAAGCCGAGCCGAATCCATCAATCGGCCATTGCAGTGAACATTTGCGGTTCAACGTCTCAATGATGGCTTGAAATAACGTATCCACACCAACGTCGTTAAATTGACTAGCCATGGTGCCATAAACAGGCATTGATTCATAAGGCTCAGTGAATCTGCCGTGATTTCGCTGCACTTGCTTCTTCACATCCCGAAGAGCATCTTCGGACCCTCGCCGGTCAAATTTGTTAATCGCCACCAAATCTGCGTAATCAAGCATATCGATCTTCTCTAGCTGCGAAGGCGCGCCGAACTCGCTAGTCATGACATAGAGGGAGACATTCGCGAGTTTGGTGATCTGGTGATCGCCTTGACCAATTCCGCTTGTTTCGACAAGGATCAGATCAAAGCCCGCTTCCTGCAAAACAGCGATTGCTGGGCTAAGCGCAGTGGATAATTCATTACCTGATCCGCGTGTAGCCATACTGCGCATATACACGCGCTCGGAATGGACAGCATTCATGCGGATCCGATCGCCAAGCAAAGCTCCCCCGCTTCGTTGTTTGGTTGGGTCAACCGATAGAATCGCTATCGTCTTATCCGGATATTGCCGCAGGAAACGCTGGACAATTTCGTCCGTTAAGGAGCTTTTCCCCGCTCCTCCTGTGCCAGTGATGCCGACAATCGGGCAAGCCGGCACCTGTGACGGCGAGTTATGTTCAGGCGGATTGTCCGCTGCGTTATCACATGAGAGTTCTGCTTCAGTAATACGCTGCGCAAGAGATCTGTGATCTTTCGCTGTTTCAGTTCTGCTAGCTCCCTTCCTATCGGTAGCAACCGTACTGAAATCGCACTCCTTCATCATGTAAGAAATCATCCCTTGAAGCCCTAGCTCCCTGCCATCGTCCGGTGAGAAAAGGCGTGTAACGCCATACGCATGCAGCCGTTTGATCTCCGAAGGCAGGATGACACCGCCCCCTCCACCAAAAACTTTTATGCTGGAAGCACCTTTTTCACGAAGCAAATCGATCATATAGGTGAAAAATTCGACATGTCCGCCTTGATATGAGGAAACGGCAATGCCTTGAACATCCTCCTGAATCGCTGCCTGCACAATCTCCTGTACCGACCGGTTATGACCAAGATGAATCACTTCCGCTCCGCTAGCTTGCAGAATCCGCCGCATAATCGTTATGGACACATCATGGCCGTCGAACAAAGCGGAAGCAGTGATGAATCGCACTTTATGATTCCCTGATGACACCGCTGGACCTCCTCTCCTCGGATGACGGATGTGCACAAAAACCCCACCGACATTAAGATATCAGTGAGGCCTAGCCCCTCTCGGGCAAAACGGTTTTGGCAATTTTCCCATCCAGCGCTTCATACTCAAAGTAACGAATCGTATCGTACAGCTCGCTGCGTGTTTGCATGTGGTCTAACGATTCCTTCTGCGAACCTGTCATCTGGATTTCCTCAAACACCTTCTCCATCGCCTTGGCCGCAACACGCAGCGAAGTCACGGGATAAATCACCATGCGAAATCCCCAGCTTTCAAACTGCTGTGCCGTAAAATACGGCGTTCTTCCGAACTCCGTCATATTCGCCAGCAAGGGACAGGTTAATTCTTGACTGAATTTGAGAAACTCCTCTTCTTTCTCCAACGCTTCCGGAAAAATAGCATCTGCGCCTGCAGCTACATATTGTTTCGCTCGAGCGATCGCCGCGTCCATTCCCTCTACACTTTTGGCGTCCGTACGGGCAATCAGATATAAAGAGGGGGAAACGGTCTTGATCGTTTGAATTTTTTGCATCATCTCCTCGGCGGAGACCAGCTTTTTACCATTTAAATGGCCGCATTTCTTCGGCATTTCTTGATCTTCCAGTTGAACGGCCGCGACTTTGGCTTCCACCATCTCCTTCGCTGTTCGTGCGGCATTCAGAACACTTCCAAAGCCGGTGTCGATGTCAACCAACAGCGGAAGACGTGCCGCACGAACCAGTTCACGAGCTCGATCCGCCACCTCGTTAGAGTAGATGAGGCCCAAATCCGGCAGCCCTCTGCTGGCTGTATACGCGGCACCGGAGAGATAAATGGCTTCGAACCGAGCTTGTTTGGCAATAAGAGCTGCCATTCCATCGTGAGCGCCGGGGATTTTGACAATGGGACCCGCTTCGACGAGTTGACGAAAACGAGCAGCTAACTCCCTTTGCTCCGGTTCTTCTTCAATGAGCCATGCCATAGGAACCTCCTGCATGATCATGTTTCATGTTTTTTGGTGCATACCATCGGTCAAATAACAAAAAGAGATAGAAACTCCTGACATGGCGTCTGAATGAAACGCTCATAGTCAAGCGATAGGTTCAAAATGTCGGCCGATTTTTTCTTAGGGAAGCGGGTCAGAAGGTTCGTCTCGAATTTCTCTATCACCTTGGGTAGGCCTTCAGCACGCCGCCTGCGATGACCGATCGGGTATTCACAGTCGACTTTCTCGGTTGAGGTGCCATCCTGAAAATGAATTTGCACCGCATTTGCGATCGAGCGTTTGTCTGGGTCCAGATAGTCCTTACTGTACTGCTCCTCTTCCGTGACGATCATCTTCGCCCTAAGCGCATCTATTCGCGGGTCTTTCGCGATGTTTTCTTCATAATGCTCAGCCGTCAATGTCCCGTACAGCAGCCCGATGGCCACCATGTACTGCAAGCAATGATCCCGATCTGCCGGATTAAACAAAGGTCCTTTCTTATCAATGATCCGAATGGCAGATTGATGTGTCGTAAGCGTGATAGACTTAATTTCCTCTATACGCTCATTTACCAATGGATGCAGCTCTAGCGCACATTCCACAGCTGTCTGCGCATGAAATTCGGCTGGGAATGAAATTTTGAATAAAATATTTTCCATCACATAGGAACCCAGCTCTCGCCCTAAGATCAGCTCCTTGCCTCGGAATAACACATCCTGGAAACCCCATGTTTTGGCCGAAAGCGCGGTTGCATACCCCATCTCACCGCCTACAGCCATTAAGGCCAGACGCACCGCGCGACTAGTCGCATCCCCCGCAGCCCAGGACTTGCGTGACCCTGTATTTGGCGCATGCCTGTAAGTTCTTAAACTGGCTCCATCTATCCAGGCATTCGAGAGCGCGCTGCACACCTCCGCCTTCGTTCCGCCAAGCATGGCAGTCGCTACGGCCGTTGACGCTATTTTCACAAGATGAACATGGTCTAATCCCACACGATTTAAACTATTTTCTAAGGCCAGTACGCCTTGAATCTCATGCGCTTTAATGGACATCGTAAGAATATCCTTCACGTAGAGCGGCATTTTGCCCTCTGCCACCCTACTGCGGCTAATATAGTCGGCAAGCGCCACGATACAGCCTAAATTATCGGATGGATGCCCCCATTCAGCCGCCAACCACGTGTCATTATAGTCGAGCCATCGGATCATGCACCCGATATTGAATGCCGCATGCACCGGGTCCAATTCGTATCGTGTACCCGGCACTCGGGCGCCTCCAGGCAAGCTCGCTCCCGGCACAATCGGTCCCAGATGTTTCACACATTCCGGAAAACGCAGCGCCAGCAAGCCGGTCCCCAAGGAATCCAACAACACATGCTGCGCAATGCGATACGCTTCTTCACTTTCAATATGCGCGTTCAGTGCATAGTCAGCTATTACTTCAATTAACGGGTCAAAAGTCATCTCCTTATCGGCCGAGTTCTCAAATCCGCTCATTTACAATGTCGTCCTTTCTGGCAAATGAATTTCCAGCGCTCAAGGATGTAAGTTGCGTGGTCCTGTGTACAGGACGCGTGGCCGGAATAGCCGATTATTCGCGTGCTGCTCCATCACATGGCTGCTAACGCCTATCGTACGGGCAGCGAGAAATACCGGAGTGAACAATTCAATCGGAATGCCGAGCAAATAATAGACAGGAGCTGCATAATAGTCTAAGTTCGGATGCAGATTCTTCTCACGTTTCATGATTTCTTCACCAACCACACACATCGTGTACAGCTCAGGTTGGTTTTTCTCTAACGAAAGCGCAGCTAACGCATCTTTCATCAATAACGCGCGCGGATCGGCTTTTTTCATATAAACCCGATGACCGAAACCCATAATGCGTTCCTTCCGAGCTAATTTACTTAACATGAGTGTTTCCAAGTTGCCTTCCGAACCTGCCTCAAGCAGCATCTCCATGACAGCTTCATTAGCGCCGCCGTGCAGCGTTCCTTTCAACGAGGCAACCGCCCCGGTAAGCGCGCCATACAGGTCGGACTGCGTCGAAGCAATCACTCTTGCCGCAAATGTCGAATTCGGCATTTCATGCTCACTGTAGACGATGAGTGATTGGTCAAAAATATCCTCTTCCATCTTTGTAGGCACTTGACCCGTTATCATGTACAAGAAATTAGCTGAATAGGATAAGTCTTTTCGAGGTTCTACGAACATTTGTTTGGTCTTGGCTTGATAGCCATTTGCTACAATTTGCGGTACCTTTGCCAGCAACCTAATCGCTTTTCGCGTATTTGCCTCTTTAGAACGATCTTCAAGCTCGTCATCGTAGCTGGCCAAAGCTGAAATCCCCGTTCGCAGTACATCCATAAGGTTCGCTTGCTCTGGCAGTAAACGAAGGATAGAACAAATGTTCGATGGCAATCCATATTCATCTTTAATTCTTTCTTCGAACGAGGATCGTTCATTTTCATCAGGCAGAAGTCCTTCAAGCAATAGCCCTGCTACATCCAGATAGGTAACATGCTGCGCAAGCTCGATGAGGTCATATCCGCGAACAACAATTTCTTCTTTCTCGACATCCAGATACGAAATTCCCGTTTCACTAGCAATAACGTTCTCCAGTCCAGGGTGATAGCTGTTACTCATCTCATCGCTCCCCTTTCTCTCTTCCTGCCGCGTCTAGTCGGCAAGCAGCATGCGGGAAATCACAATACGCTGAATTTCGTTCGTCCCTTCATAGATTTGTGTGACCTTCGCGTCGCGCATATAACGTTCAACCGGATAATCTTTCGTGTACCCATATCCTCCGAAAATTTGGACAGCTTCAAGACTGACGGCGACAGCCGTATCACTGGCAAAAAGCTTCGCTATGGCGGCCTCCTTCCCGTACGGCAATCCTTTGCTTTCCTTCCACGCCGCTTGATAGGTCAGCAGTCTGGCTGCTTCAATCTTGGTAGCCATATCCGCAAGTTTAAAAGCAATAGCCTGCTGCTCACCGATTGGCTTTCCGAACTGCCTGCGCTGCTTCGCGTAGCTAATCGATGCCTCCATCGCCGCTTGGGCAATCCCGAGCGCTTGCGCGGCAATGCCGATACGCCCGCCGTCCAGGCTTCGCATCGCGATTCGGAAGCCCTCTCCCTCTACTCCGAGCAAATGTCCTGCGGGCACTCGGCAGTTCTCAAATCGCAGCTCGAGCGTTGGCGAAGAGCGAATGCCCAATTTTTTCTCCTTGTGGCCGAAAATAAAGCCCTCGGTCCCTTTCTCCACAAGAAATGCGCTGCACCCGCGCTTCTTGTTTACTGGATCCGTCATCGCAAATACGATATAGACGTCCGCTTCTCCGCCATTGGTGACAAATAGCTTTGAACCATTTAGCACATAATGGTCCCCGTCCTTGACAGCCGTTGTTTTCATTGCTCCTGCATCAGAGCCCGAACCGCTTTCTGTCAAGCTGTAAGCGCCAAGCTTTTTGCCTTGAGCCAGCGGCGTCAAAAACGCCTTTTTCTGCGTTTCCGTCCCGTATTTCGAGAGCGCCCATGAAACCAATGACGTATGGACGGATAACATGACACCTGTAGAAGCGCAGGCTTTCGAGAGCTCCTCGACGACGATGGCATACGTCAAGAAATCAGATCCGATCCCCCCGTACTCTTCAGGCCACGGGATTCCCGTCAGGCCAAGCTCGCCCATTTTATCGAATAGAGTCCGATCGAATCGCTCTTCTTCATCCCTTTGAGCAGCCGTAGGTTCAATTTCGTTTTTGGCAAAATCCCGCACCATAGCACGAATCATATTCTGTTCTTCCGTCAAGGACAGTTCCATATGACCGCCTCCTTCGACATGATCGCTATTCCTGCATGTTTAGCCGAGGATAAGATCGGTGATTTGCTTCTTCATGGGACAAGTTGTAACCGCTTCCAATAACATGTTTTATATATACACGCCTTTCTGAAGGCTTATACCTGACAGGCTATGAATTTACCCGCCCATGAAAAAAACACCGCAATTTCGCGATGTTTGTTCTCATGACTATCTTAATTTAATAGGCATTCCGCTTACAGAGGACTCCAATGCTGCTAAAGTAATGCGAAGCGTGACCGCGGCGTCGGCGTAATCTGTCAAAATCCGCGACCGGTCTCCGGTTTTGATGGCATGCAAGAAAGCATCCGTTTCAATTTCATAAGGATTGAGGAGGTTCTTATACTCCGTTGTTTGCGTACTTTCATGATTCTTTAAGAACCGATTTTGATGAATTTCCAGAACACCTTTATCCGTAAACAGTTCCAAACCCGATCGATGGCCGAAAGGCAGCATACACGTATTCGTGATAGACGCAACGGCTCCACCTGCGAGCTTCAATGTCACAGCCCCGACATCCGCCACTTCAACACCGTCGTGCTTCGTATGCATATGCTGCTGTGCATAAACCGCATACACTTCCTCCACTTCGCCAACCAAATAGCGAACCAAATCCACAATATGCGTTGTTTGTTCGACAAATTGACCGCCGGATCCGTTTTGCTTACGCCACCAATGAACGCCTGGCATGTCTCCTAACCAACTGCCAACCGCCATTCCCACTTTGCGGGTTTCCAGCAGCTCTTTCGCCTTCTGCACGGTGTCCGTATATCGGATATGGTACCCCACCGAGGTGATGATATTCCTGCTACTCACCTGATCTTGGATGCGATTCACCGTTTCCATGTCCAACGCGATCGGCTTTTCAATCAGGAACGGGATATTTCGCTGAACGATGGCATCTTCAATACTACCATGCGCCATAGGCGGCACACTTATGTATACAGCGTCTGGTTTAACTGTATCAAGCATCATCTCTATCTCGTCAAAAGCTTGTGCGCCTGCGAATTTCTGCGCCATCTTCTCCGCCTTTGGCAGCGAAGAACCAAGAAAAGCAACGACTTGCGCATCCTCCCTGGCAGCTAACAAACTTGCGTGCTTCTCAGCAAACCATCCTGTTCCGGCAATTGCAATTTTCAACATGTTGATATACGCCTCCTAGTGGCTCAAATTAGCATAGATTCCCATAAGACAAGTATATACGCAGATGCCAATCTTTTCTCTACTTATTTTTTCTGATAAAATTTTAATCGTAATGTTAGTAATTATCATGATTTGGGTATATGATAATGAAGTCTCTGTCGAATTTGGCAAGATCTTTCAAGGTCATCTTGCCGAAAGTATGGTTTAATGGATGTATCATGTTTTGAAAATTCCCTGAAAGGTAATTACTAACCATGAAAACTGCCTCATTTTTATTTCCGAAGGACAAAGTAGCCTTTATTAAGTCAACCTCTTCCATGAAGGAAGCAATGGAACAATTAGAGCAGCACTATTATACAGCACTTCCCATCGTCGATGAAGGTGGAAAGTACGTTGGCACACTTTCCGAAGGCGACCTGTTGTGGACGCTCAAAAATAAGCCTGGCGTTACGTTTGAGAACATGGATGAGATCCCGGTAAGCAGCATAAAAAAACATATTCGCAACGAATGTGTCTCCATTGACGCTTTTATGGAGGATATGCTGGCCAAAGCAGCCGATCAAAACTTTGTTCCTGTCGTCGATGACAAACAAATTTTCTTGGGTATTATTCGCCGCAAAGATATCATCGCCTACTATATGAATAACATTACGGACTAAAATAAAAAGGAACTGGACGCTGTGCGCCCAGTTCCTTTTATTTTTGAAAGCGCCCTGATCAACAATTATTTGGCCCCTATCTCCGCGATAGTTACGTGCCCTCTTTCTGGCTGAACCGTCATCAACTGGATTCGACTGATCCGGAATGATTGCCAGAACGATACGGCATAGACAATCATAGCCGTAATGAACCAACCCTCCACGCCGAAACGTGCCATGATGACACCTCCTAATAACGGGCCTAATAAGCACCCGAGAAACATCCAAGCATTCACCATGGCAAATGTCTGACCTTCCATCCCTTGGCGAGCCAATTTTCTCACCTGTGCCTGGATATTCGGCATCATACCTGCTACGCACAGCCCCAGTAGAAAACGACAGCCAAGTATAAGCGGGTACAAATGTGTGAAAACTTGCACCAAACATAGGAAAAACGCAGTCGACGTAGCTATTTTCAGCAGCAATAAGGGACCAATTTGGTCGGAAAGCCTGCCAAGTATCGGCGAAAAGATGATAACAGCAAAAGAGGTCGCCGATAAAGTAATTCCTAGAAGCCATTGGCTATTAAAAAATGAAAAAACGTGTGTGGACTGCTGCACATAGTACGGAAGAATGGGATTCGTCCCTACAAAAGCAAAATTCACACATAAAGCGCTTATCAGTAAAGACGGCAATGGCTTCGTATGCCAAATCTGCTGCCAATCGGCTAGAAGCGTCCCTTTCGGCCTCGAAACTTCATCTCTCACTTGGGTTTTGTCTTTGACAAACAACAAAACGCATACAGTCGCAAGTAAAATAAAAACACTCATGGCTGGATAAGCACTTCTTACGGATAGAAAAGAAAGCAAAGATGAGGCGATCAGCGGTCCGATTAGTGATCCTGTCTCGCCCATCACTTGCAATTTACCTGCGGAAACACCGACTTGCTTATCTGGAGCGCCGATCAGGACTAGCACCATCGTAAATGGCAGTATGCCAGTAAAGCAGCCTTGTAATAATCGCAGCAAAGCTAACTGCCATGGCTCCGCGGCAAGCGGCATTAACGCTGTAATGATCGCCATGCCTAAACCGGACCACAGCATGACTGGCTTACGGCCATACCGATCCCCGATACGACCCAGAAAAGGAATCGCAACCATCATCGCAACAAAGTTGGCCGAGAATATCACACCTGACCAGATGTACAGTGATTCTCCACTAACATGACCGATGACATGAAGAAACCCAGGCAGCAATGGGATAAACATGCCATGCGCTGTTGAAACCAGCAGTTGAACGGTTAACAAAGCAGCAAACTGTTTTCTCCATGACTCCATCCAACTAGAAGGAGCCTTCGATAATGCTTTCGCTAAGCGGACGGCGGCCATTCGGCAGTTCGCGCTCTTGCAGTTCACTTGGCAAACGCTCACTGGCACCGCGATAGCCTAGAGTGATCACCGCATGCAGGTCATAGTCCTCGGGTACGCCGAGGACTTCACGGGCGATGTCTCTGTCATAGCCACCGACAGCTCGTGTTGCAAGACCCAGTAAATGGGCTTGAAAAGCAATCGAAGCCCAAGCCGCACCGGCATCGAACGCGTGGGCGCCATTCAGAGCTCCGTCTTGACGGAGCTTGTGCGATAAAACGAGGACAAGTACTGGGGCATGATCCGTCCACAAGCGGTTATTTGGCTTAATGAACGATTGAAATTTCTGCTTCTGAGCTTCCGTTTTGGCTACGATAAATCGCCATGGCTGCATATTACTTGAGGATGGTGCCCAGCGCGCGGCTTCCAGGATTGTATACAACGTTTCGTCGGCAACCTCTTTCGGTTCAAAAGCACGTGAGGACCAACGATTCAGAAATAGCGAATGAACCGGATAATCTCCTTGCCGGTTCTCCTCTACCTCTGGGAGTAAGACAGTTTGCTGTGCATGGGTTGTCATATGCAATCATTCCTTTCTACTTTCTACTAATGCCTGATTGGCTGGTAAATAAAAAAAAGAGACAACTTCTCTCGATAGAGAAAGTGTCTCCGTTTGAACGGTAGTCCTTGTATATACACAGTATCACTGTATAGGAAGTATCGTCAATAATATTTCTTATATTCCGATGAACTTTATCGGAAATTGCACAACTTTACATGGATGTGACATACGGAGCAACAAGCTTCCGAACACGCTCAATTCCATCCCACATGTCGCCAGGTCCATCATAGACGAGTGTAAACGGCCCTTCGTACCCTGCTTGCTTCGCAATTTCCATGCAGCGAACGAACTCTTCTTCATCCGGATATCCTTCGCTATCCGTTTGCGCTTTGGCATGGATGGATTCACTGAATGGGATCGTTTTGGCGAGCGCTTCGAACTTGTCGCTTCCTTTGAAATTGCCATAATCGGATGTGAACCCAAGGACATCTTCGCATTTCTCCAGCAAAGCAAGGCAATTATCAGCCACAGAAGTCAGTGAGTGGAAGTTTTCTGTAACCACCCTAACCCCGCGTGAGCTGGCGTATTCGCCTAATTCTTGTATTGCTTTAGCGGAACGCTCTAAAGCTAGTACGTCTGAAGGCTCCGCATCGCCAGCAATCACACGAACTCTTTCAGCTCCTGCAATGGCAGCAATATCGATCCATCCCTTGATCCAAGCGATGTCCGAGGCTCTGCGAGTCTCATCAGCGCTAGAGATATCGCCATACTCGAGCAGCAGCGTGTAAAAGCGAACATTCGCTGCTTGGAATGATTGTTTCAATGCAGTAAGATACGATGCGCTTGTTTCCGGAAAATGAAAATGACAAACCTCCAAAGAGGCAAACCCTTTGTCGGCCAGCACAGCGGGAAGCTCAAGCAGTGTAAGATGTTCCGGTTGCTCTTGCGCAGCCGTAATCTGTGAGCGTGTTGATTCATCCCAACGCGTCCAGCGTAATGGCCCCAATAGTCTGTGCAAGCTCCAACTCGTCAATGATAAAAATGGCATATGGTCAACCCTTCCCTAGCATTATTTGGTTATATTTTACCAAATTCGCCTCGCTGAACACCATATGCCATCTCGCCGTCTCATCTCTTATTGTGCTGTTTTGTCCACTTCTTCCACAACCAGATATCCGTTGCCATCAGGATCTTGAAATTCGAAACAGGTAACCCCCACCCGCTTTTCAATCCCCTCTCTAACAAGACCACCTACAGAACGAACATGATCAAGGGCAGCGCCCAAATTCGGCGTTTCAATGATCATAATCGGATTCGTGCGAGTTTCCACCTGGAGCTGCTCAAAGTATTTGCTTTGGGAATGACTCAGCCGATTATCGTCAATAAGTAAATGAGGGCCTCGATCCATTAGAATCGCTGGCAAGTCGCCGAAAAGAGGGTCTGAACCAGCGCTTTTCCCCACAAAAGCTTCATACCAAGCCGTCGTATCCTCGATATCATCGGTATGCGCCAAGATACGGCTAATTTTTCGTAAACAGGCATTTGCGGGCCTTTCCGGTTTTGGACCTAAATCACGATTCGCTTTACAAACCATATGAGAGTTCACATTAAAAACAGATATATACTCGTCAGTAAAAGCTTCTGTTAATACCGTATGCGGTCTATGCTCACAGAATTGATGGGCAGCATGGATATCATGAGCATCGAACATCACTGTCGGTGGAGACCCCCAGGTATTCTTGTCCAGAATGATTTCTGTTTCCTCCAAAGCAAAAATATAAATACCATGGGTGTCCTGATCAGGCTGCGGCACGATCGGGCGCTGAAACAATTTCGCATACCATTCAATAGCGCGTTTAAGATCTTGCACGGGAACAAATACGGCTGGCATAAAAGCATTAATCGGATGTGACATCTTCGTTTTCCTCCTTAGTTAGTCGTTCAACTTAAAGACACAGCGACTACGTAATTTCTATCACGCTCATTCCACAATTGCTGAAATTATATGAATGCCTTCCTTTTCGGCCTCCCAAGCGAACCGTAGTTCCTCCCTAATCTTGCTCATTCGACCTGCATGACTGCCCCCATATCCGAATGGAAAACTCGGATACAAGCGAGTAAACGATTCACTGACTTGCGTATAGCACGCTGCCGCTTCAGCAAGCCGCTGCTTGCGCCAGACATTGTTGCTGTTATTCGACAGCTCCAGCAAATATTTAGCCGCATGCTGCCGAGCTTCGGCTAGAATCGCCACTTGATAGGCATGTCCCTGCAAATCAAGTGAACCATCCTCTACTGCCTCCAGCCAGAGGCGGTAACCGTCAAGACCGAAGGCGTAGCCAGCCAAAGGAGGCTCTTTCCCTCTTGCATGATCAATAATCGCTCGCAATGTGGCGTCCACTGTCTGAGAAGGCGCCACTTTCCCGCGAATACCAAGTACGAACAATGGCGGTTGATCAGCCTTTCGTCCCAACTGGTCATAACGGACAATACGTTCCACTCCATTATGACCCAGATACAGGATTTTCTGCTCGCTGTCATCGTAGCCATAGATAAACCCAAACTCATTGCTTTGCATGTTCCAAATAATCGCAGGAACACCTTGGTCGATAGAGCCATGAAGAATGGATAAGATATGAACTTGCTGTTCCGGTGTTAACGTCTTTCGTTGAGGACGTCCAAAACAGGTTCCGCGAATGCCGAGCCTCTCCAGAATGCGATAGGCGGTGTAACTCCAGTCAAACGTTGAGATCCCATGTGAATGACAGCTTTTCGCCACATTCAAACGGAACGCGTCACCTGAGATCCCCATCAGTTCCGTGTGGGAAATGTGTTCCTCTCCTACCGTGCGAAGCGCTTCACCAATCATAACCGATAGAAAAGCATAAGGCCGTGAAAACACCGGAAGCGGCAGCGTTCTGGCGGCTCTGTGACCACTCTTCTTCCGTACCTCCAGATAACGCTCGATTTCCTTGCGGAATCGCTCTTCATTCGCTTTCACTCGCGCGCGAGACAGCAAATTGTAAATATTGCTTGGTTTCATCCCGAAGCGGGCAGCCAGTTCTTCCGTCGTCGCATCCTCAAATGCATTTGCGCTTAAAACCTCGCGTGCCTGCTCAGAAAGCGGGCGCATGGAACTGCGAATCAGGTCTTCGCCTTCTTCTCGCTCCTGCCAGGCTTCTGGACTGAACGCTTCGCCCCCGCTAGACGCTTCCCAACCTGTTTCCGGTATATCCTCCGTTACATATTCGCTCCGGTTAGCAGCTCTCCGAATCGAATTCATCGCGATTCGGCGAACCATAACCCGAAACCACGCACCGAATTTCTCTTCGTCTTTCAGATCGTGTATGTTGTCTTTTACTTTCAGAAAAGCTTCCTGGACCACGTCTTCAGCGAGAAAAGCATCGCGAACGACAGCTTGCGCCCAAGATAAGGCAGCTGAACGATAGGCGCTGAGCAGCAGCTCAAAAGCAATCGAATCTCCCTCTTTGACGCGGCGTATAAGATCGGGCAATTCATTATGGTCCCCCACTGGCAACCTCCTGCCATGTTTATTTCCCGTCTATATTCGCTAATAAAGACCGATTTTCCTACCTATTCGCACGATAGCTGGATAGATTCCAGGATGGCCAAGTTTTGTTCTTTTGATCACTCATCACACGATCTATGGTTTGTTGAACAGAACTTAGCTCGGGATGCTTAACCTTCAGCTCCTTCAAAGCGGGAACCACGTCGGTAGAAAGTCTTCCCAAATATTCAAGATCGATGACACCCGTTTTTTCGTAACGCTCCATATTGTTAATGGCAATCCGGTGGTCGAGATTCATGTAGTTCATCACCAAATAGGCAAGTATGGCCGTCGTTATGTAGGCTCTTGACATCGACATCTTTTCTATCCAAATCCGGAAAAATGCAAGGATAAACAAAATACCAAGGAAGATCATAAACCCATGGACAAGCAGTCTCGTTTGTGTAAATCCATAAGCTTCTTCATAGAGCGAAAGCCTTCCATAGGCGGAGATTAGCATGACAATCGTGCAGGTTACCAGCAGAGTAAGCAGCACTTTTCGGATTTTTTCTCCTAATGGACTGCTTGAACGTATCCAATGTAAACCAGGGAATAGCAGCGATACATTAATCAGTGCGACAACAACCAGTTCGGCGAAACCTCTGCGCGCATATTCCGCATACGCCACACCGGATGGCAGTAGGCCATCTGCAGCCCCGAATAAATAGGAAAACTGGATAATCGCAAATAGCACATAAACAACATTCACACATACTAACAGCGTTCCTGCTGTGATTGGGTCAAGCTGCGCTTTGTTCCGGACTATGACTTCTGTAGCGGCAGCTGTTTCATTTTTCTGACTGTCGAATGGGTGCGATGCTTCGATAACTTTTGGGAAAAGCAGTCCCCACATGTAACAAAAAGTGTAAAGGGTAATCACGACCGCAAGAACGATTCGTCCTACACTTTCCCCAATGGACAAGCCGCTGAACCATGTTGGAATCTCCGCGATCCAGGAAAAGAATATCTGGTCAGCTGATGCTAACAACCCGATGACGATAAAAAGGATTGGCGCTGCCAGTAACAAACCGGCCAAGACTTTTACGACTTTACCCCAAGACGAATCTTTATGGTTACTTCCGCTTGGCAGCCATGCTTTCAACATCCCGAAAGGGACAGGAAGATACGTAATCGGGCTGCTGATAACATGCCTAACCATGTCTTGCAGAAATGTGGCATGGTACCACGCATGTTTGCTGTTCCTTGACAACACGACCGTTTGCATCACGATACAAAGCGGCAGGGCGATCATATTTAGCAGATGAAAAAAGTTGTTTGCGAACAAGCCATAGGTCAACGCCAACAAGCCAACCGGCACCATAAGCAGCCACCCTGCTGTACTCTGCCCTTTCCATGGCTCGAATCCGCCTAATCGGCCTTTTATCGAATAAAAATAAAGTCCATAGAAGCCGGCAACGCTTAGAAAAACTGAAATGCCCGCTGGGCGGCCAATAAATAAATATTGTACCAGCAGTCCGAATAAACAAGCGTACGCTAACATGTAGCTATATTTTCTTTGCCATGGAGCTGGATCTCTCATTGAACTTTCTCTCCTTTAGTCACAGCGAAATAGAATTGCAAGGAATTGATAATTCCTGCCTTTTATTGTAACCTTTAAAACAAGAACAAAAAGTGTAAGTTTATTTTCAGTTATTTCATATTTTATGACGGAGGCACTTAATGAAAATTCGCAAGCATTATTTGACACTTCGACATGCCTTTCCACAGCTTCAGGAAGAGTCTCCTCTTGAGACAACGCTCGAAGAGCTTGCTGCACAGTTAGATTGCACGCATCGCAATATGGTGCTTCTTCTTAAGCGAATGCAGCAAGAACAGTGGCTCACCTGGCAGCCCAAAAAGGGCCGCGGCAATCGCTCGACCCTCATTTTTCATATGCGCAAAGAACAATTACTTTTGGAAGAAGCGAAACAGCTCGTGGCAAAGCAAGATTTGCAATCTGCACTTGAGCTGCTGCAATCGACCGAACATTCTTCTCACTTACGAGAGCAGTTCCAAGATTGGTTATCTGGTCAATTCGGGTTTCGTTCCGAGCTTCAGGGTGATCGCCGGTCGGACGTTCTGCGCTTTCCTCTGACTCAAACCATTCATTCGTTAGATCCTGCTGCGATCCATTACGCCGGGGAATCCCATCTTGTGAATCAGCTCTTCGATGGTCTCGTCCGGATGGATTCAAAGGGTGAGCACATCGTGCCTCATCTGGCGCATGCATGGGAGGTTGATGAAACAAGAACCGTTTGGACGTTTTACCTCCGAAAAGGAGTCCGCTTTCACCATGGACGTGAAATGTCCGCAAGTGATGTCAAGTATGCGCTCGAGAGGCTTCAACGCCTAGCGCCACGCGGGTTGTACAGTTGGGCCTATGCGGGAATCAAGGAGATTGTCTGCCCGAATGAGACGACCGTTGTTATCCGATTACTAGAACGTAACGAATTGTTTCTGGGTTTCTTGAGCACGAATCGTGCTGCGATTGTACCAGAAGATGTGTGTGAAGCAGCCGGCGGTTGGATGGGCACGAACCCTGTCGGGACAGGTCCTTTTCGCTTGGCGGGCCATGAGCACGGCATTTGGATTTTGGAGGCATTTCCTGCCTATTTTCAAGGCCGGGGCTTCTTGGATCGTGTCGAGGTGTGGACGCTGCCAGAGAATGAACATTTGTCTGACTCTACACAGAAGCAGCCCTTTCAAGTCATGCATAATGTACGAATTTCGGACATGGACGCTCAGCGCTGGCAGCAGGTGCGGCAATCGGGCATGACAACCAAATTCATGACCGTGAATGAGAAAAAAGAAGGTCCCTTACGAAATCCACGGATTCGCCAAGCGCTCAGTCTGGCATTAGATCGAGCTTATTTATTAGAGCAGCTATCCGGGGATGTCATCGAAGAAGCAAACTCTTTCTTCCCGAATCTAGCGACAGAGGTACAAGAAGAACCCCCTGCACCCTTGCCCTATCCATCGCCATCAACAACCTTTGAGCAGCTGCTTCACTCTGCCGGTTATCAAGGGGAGACGCTAACGCTTGCTACGATTCCGCAATACGAGCAGGATGCGCTTCTTTTGCAGAACATGTACGCTTTATCCGGCATCAAGCTCCAAATCATGCTCATTCCTGCCGAGCAATTCAATGGCGAACTGCGTATGTCGGCTGATCTTGTTCTTTTCGCCATTATGATAGACGAGCACCGCGAACTGCGGCTTTACGATATGTACAAAAGCATGCAGCAGCATGCGGCGCTTGAGGTGCAGCGCTTGCTTGATGACAGCTTGCAGCTGCTGCGTAATGAAATCGACCCAATACGCAGAAAAACGCTGCTCGAGCAGTTAGAATCACAGCTCAAGCAGCGTTACAGCTTGCTTTTTCTATATCGGAAACATCTCAAAACCGCTTACCACCCGTCGATTCGCGGCATTTCGTTCGATTCCCTCGGGTGGGTGCGATTTCGCGACATTTGGTTCACGTAAACCTACAGACTATATTTCAATGCTACTCCAGCAGGCAGCACACGTTCAATATGTTCACGAAGCGTTTCGTTCGTGTGCATTTCCTCGCTAAAGATCGCGATAATTCCGCTATCTTCCCGCGTACGGATCAAGCGGCCGATCCCCTGTCTCAGTCTTAACAGCATATAGGGAATGTCCACTTCTTCATAAGCATTCGCGGCTGCTTCCCGTTTGGCCATAAACACAGGGTCTTGCGGTGGGAACGGAAGCGCCCAAATCATCACATTCGACAGTGAAGGACCTGGCACATCAAGTCCTTCCCATAAACTTACCGCAGCAAGCACGCTATGCTCGTCGCCTTGGAAAGACGCGATCAGATGGCTGATTTCTTGATCGCCTTCAAATAGAAAACGCAGCTTCTCACATTCGCTCCGCTTCAAAATCTCTTGCTTAAACCGTCGAAGCTCTTCGTGGGTCGGGAATAGAATCAGCGCCCGGCCTTCCGTCCTTTGCAACAGCTCGACGGCTGCTTCCATTTTTTCCTGGAAAGTGCCGCCAGAAGCCCATTTGGGTGCGAGCACTTCCATACGTTCTGCATAATCATACGGCGAGTCCACGGAGAACGATAAATACTTGTCCAATCCCAAGCTATCCGCCACATAATCAAACGTTCCCTCTACGGATAACGTAGCCGAGGAGAAAACGATTGGCATTTTAGCTGAAAACACTTGCTCTCTAAGCACTTCTTTCACTGTTCTTGGCATGACCACTAAGCTTAATCCTGTAATACTTTCCGTTGCCCAACAGATGAAAGCTTGATCATGACGGAATAACGCCAGCGCCTTCTGCATCATTTCCAAATGCTCTTCGACAATTTTGAGCTGATAATCATTCAAAGTGAACATTTCGCTCTCGAAGACAAGCTCTTCTTCAATCTGTGATAAAATATCACACAATCGGTGAATCTCACGCAGCAATTGCTCATTCATCACAATCTGTTTACGGTCCGATCCCGGGATTGGTCGGCAGCAGCTTTCCAGCACTTCGAACATGTATTCGCTTTGCTCAATCGCCTGGTCAATACAGACGGCTAACGTCTCGCGCACTTCCCCTTTTAACAACCGGACTACCAACTCTTCAAAAACGGTATGCTTTAATTTGTACGTCAAAGCTTTCTGTGCAGCCGACTCCATCAAATGTCCTTCATCGAAAACAACCGCACAATGCTCCGGCAATAGTGGCAACTGACCTTCCCGCTTCCGACCCTCATACGTCCAAACATGTTCCATGTAAAAATCATGGGAGCAAATAATGAGATCAGCGGATTTCCGGTACGACTCTCGGGATAAGGTTTGACCGCAGCGGTGCCGTTTATCGCAGACGAAACAATCCTGATAAGCATCCCAACTAACGCGTTCCCACTGCTCATCGTTCAAATTCGGGTAGTCTTTCCGATCTCCGTATGCATAAAAGGATTGCAGAGCCTCGCGTGTGTGGACAAAGTCAGGCAATCCGGCATGAAGATCACGGTATAAGCTTATATTTTCGTGTCCAAATCGGGCTTCATCCAGCTTCTGAAGACACAGATACTGATCAGGTGATTTGGCAAGCCGCGCATCAATCACGAGATCCAGGTGCCGCATTAATTTATCAATATCGCCGCCTGGCTTAACTAATTGCTCAATTAATGATTCGTCTGCGCACGCGATGATGGCCGGTTTGTTCGCGAGTCTTGAATAACAAATCGCATATAACAAGTAAACAAGCGTTTTCCCTGTTCCTACACCAGCTTCTGCAAAAATAGTCTGTTTCTCCGCAAAAGCCCGCTCCAGTTGGAACGCCATGTAGATCTGCTCATCGCGCACTTCAAACCCAGCTTCGGGTAAAACCTCATAAAATAAATCAGCAATCCAGTCAGACACCTGCTGCATGAATGGCTGTGAATGATCATAATCGAATGGATACCGTCCCACGTTACAAGCCCCCAAAAATAGAAATCTAATCAAACTTGTATTATCTCACTAACTAGCTACAAAAGCAAAGAAAGATAGAAAAAAGCTTCATTCACTCCGCTTTAACCGTGGAGATGAAGAAGCTTCCCATCTGTGATCACCTTCATTTTACATGCTGAACCGTTCCCGATATCCGCACTTGCGGCATAATTCTTCTACGACTTCACGTCTGGAAAAGCCTTCGAACAAACGGTTCGCCCGCTCCCCTTCAACAATCTCAGAAAACGGCGTATGGTTGATATTTCCCAAATTGATAACACCTTCCCCATCGAGACAGCAAGGAATTACCGTTCCGTCAACCAAGATACCTGCTTGATTCCGCAGAGCGTGGCAGAAGCCTGGACCTTCAATCTCTTGCGCTTTCAGATCCGGCCATTGAAACTCATGATCCTGGTTCAGATATACGCGTTCTGCGAGTTTTACACCGCTTCCACGCACAAATTCCTCATCGATTTTGTAATCCAGCTCGAACTCTTTCTCCAGCATTTCCAAGACTTCACGATTCCGCTTCCGCTCCTGATTCGTTTGATTGTCCATTGTTAAGTTCCACAATCGGAAAGAGATAATGACATTAGACTTTGCTACAATTTCCTTGGCGAATCGTAAGATGCTCATCACATAGCCTTCTTTATCCTCCGAGCCTTCGTGGCCGTCAAAACTGTGCAAAGAAAAATTCATTTGGCGAAGGGCCGGTTTGTCCAGCAGTTTATGCCTGTTTTTATTAATCAACGTTCCGTTGGTCGTAATATTGACTTTAAAGCCTTTCTCATGGCTCAAATCAAGCAGTTCGTCAATCTTGGGATGCAGTAAAGGCTCTCCTTTGACATGCAAATAAATGTGATCCGTATGCGGCTTGATTTGATCAAGAATGTTCGTAAACGTATCTATCTTAATGAAATTAGCCTGCCGCTTCGTTTGCGGACAAAACGTACAAGCCAGGTTGCATACACTTGTAATCTCAATATAAAACTTTTTAAACTTCTTCATGCCATGGCTCCGTTTCTAGCTGCGCTACTATGATAATAGCTATTATAACAAGCTGCTCTCCTGAAAGAAAGGAATTGAAAGAATTAGAAAATCCATTTCACGATCCATCCGATAAAATAGGCCGAAGGGATAAGAAATACTTGTGCCAACAAAGTACCTAGAAATCGGGATGTCATGAGCAGGGCATAAATTTTGCCTAGCTGACTGCGTTGTGACTCGTCCTGCAGCGCTTTATCGGTAATGAGCCCTAACTGTGGATCGATGAAAATGGTAAGCAGGATCGTGGCGATCCCGTTGATGAGACCTGATGCCTGGGAGGCCGTCGTTGCATACTGAGGTAACAAATGCGCCGCATACAATGAGGACAGCACCCCCACAGAATAGAAAGCAGTTACCAGGATATTAATGACTAAAAATCTTTTGGACACGCCTAAATAGCGGAACTGACTAAGCTTGAACTTTGGTTTTTTCAAGTAATTTTTGGTGTTCTTCAACTGTTCTATCTTCACGCTTGAAATGAGTTTCGGGATAGATCCCGCCACTTCCAAACGGGCAATAACCCGTACACTAAGGTTGATAAAAGAAGGAAATAAGGCGATCGCGATCAGCGTGCCGATGGACGATGCGAACAAAGAAATTCGCAAGTATCTTTCTAAATCAAACGTGGGTACAGCCTTGGCATAGTCGACGAAATTTGCCGTCATGGGCGCTTGAATTAAATTGGCTGTACGGGAAACGAGCACGACGATACCAACTAGCGAAAGCGCTACAGCCAGCTTGTTCACCTTCACCCCGGCAAATCGTATGGAATAGGATAACGTTTCAGCGGTATGAATGATCATCGTTAAAATGAATACCAAAATGAGTGTATTCGTCATCGTCATTTGATCTTTAACTCCATCAGCCGGTTCAGGACGGCCTCCCAACGCACCTTCATTTCCTCTCTGCGCTGCATGCTCTCGAGTTTTTCTTGATGAAAACTAATCGTCGTTCTACCGGGAGAAGCGGCGGGCAGCAGCCGAATTTGCAGTGTTGATGCTTCCGCCCAGCTCGCAGGCTGCCAAGAGAGCCTAAGCTGTTCATTAGGTTTGACCACACGAAGAACCCCGTTAATTCCTTCTTTTGTGCAAAATGTGTACCCTTTTTCGAAAAGGATCGTCGGAGTCTCCCCTAACCAAAGCTTGCGGCCTTGCGGCGAAGTCAATAGTTCCCATACTTTCTCTTGGCTTAAAGTAATCGTCCTTCTGACACCAATCTGAAAGCCAGCAGCCGCCGTAAGTCCTACCATATTCTCTGAATTCATTAGCTTTCCCCCTTCGCTATGTCAATCCAGTTTGCTACTGCTCCAAATATTCCTTCAGCTCTATCAAATCCCTAATCGTATATTCTCGCTCAAAATCACCTGCGAAATGGTCGTCTTCTTTCCATATTCCTCTCATGCCCACCCTTCGGCTAGCCCAAACATCATTTTCGGGATGATCACCGACATAAGCTGCTTCACCAGGCTGTGCTCCCAATCTATCTAACGCTCTATGAAAAATCTCAGGATCCGGCTTGCGCAGCCCTTCTATTTCGGATACCAATATCGTATCAAAATAAGTCAAAATCCTTAGCGCTTCTATATTTTTCATCTGGAAAGTTCCGTAACCATTGGTAATCAGGCCAAGCTTAAAACCGCTTTCTTTCAAGTAGGTCAAAAGTTCATGAAGATTCGGAAACCCAACACAGTGCAAACTGAAGTGATGCATGTAATCCTCTAGCAGGTCCTCCCACTGTAAATCAAGTTCGAATTCATGTATGAGCTGCTGATACACTTTATCTTTCCATACGTAACCTCTCTGATCTAGGGCCACGAACCTTTTTACATAAACGGATTTATCTATGTGCTGAAGCTCAACCATCCGTTGGTGCTGATGTTCAACAAAAGCTTTCAAAGATGTATCTCGATCCAGCAGCGTTCCGTCCAGATCAAAAATAATGGCTTTTAACACGGGAGCCCTCACACCTTTCTAGTTAAAAAAAGAATCTGGATATCGGAGCTCTCCGCTCCAATCCTTTAGATAACCCTCTATGATCTCACATACCATAAACACTTCATCTGGCACCTGAAACTGCTTTAACTCAAATCCAAATGTCCTAGCGGGTACAAATCCGAATTTCGGATAATAGCTGGGGTGACCAATCAGGAATATAGCGCCGTATCCTAAATCTTTCGTTTTCCGGATGCCTTCCAGGATAAGTTGTGCGCCTACGCCTTGTTTTTGAAAGTCCGGCTTCACAGCAATTGGGGCTAATGCGATGACCTCGTGTTCTTTGTCCTCATCCACTACATGGGCTTTACTTAGCAAAATATGCCCAACAATCTGATGATTCATCTCCGCCACAATCGACAATTCCGGTATAAAACCCTCTGAAGCCCGGATACGCTCAACCAGTTGAGCTTCATCTTCTCTATGTCCAAAAGCCTCCACATTCAGCTGATAGACCGCTTGATGATCTTTCATTTCTTCTGATCTGATTCTCATGATCGAACCTCCCCTCAAAATCAAATATTCGTTTATCTACTAGGATTTCCCTTTAAATGTATGTAAAAAAATAGCTAAACGAGGTTGCTCGCGATTGTAAAAGCATCCTATGTTGTACAATTTGCAACCATTTGCCTGTATTGGACCTCAGCGAGTCTCCATATTGTACTTAGTGCAACGATATATGCGATAAAGCGTTTACATACCTCCTTTTCGCAACAAATGGTTGTATATTTTGCAACGAAGGGCCGCATTCGCGGTCAAACTAGGTCAGCAGGTTGTATAAAATGCAACGTAAGCTTTCAAATTTGCTGTCAGCTGCCCCTTCCTTCACTCATCCTCCTACCCAACTGGAAAATATGATGCCACGAACTCCAGTTACTCCGCTAACAAGCATCAAAAAAAAGAGAGCCACAAAGGCTCCCTTTTCAATTCATCACTCTGATTGCCGCTCATCCCCATACCAAAGTTCTCGGAACGTCGTACTGCGCTGCAGCAGCTCCTCCGACGTACCTTCGGCTTCGATGCGTCCCTCCTTCATCACAATGATGTGATCGGCACGCGTCAACGCCGTTTTGCGGTGCGAGACGACCAGACAGGTCGCATCGCTGCGACGCTGGAACATCCGCTCCCAGAGCTTCTGTTCCGTCTCCACGTCGAGCGCGCTCGACAGGTCGTCGAAGACGTACAGCTCGGCGTCGCGCACGAGCATGCGCGCTGCAGCCGTTCGCTGCGCCTGGCCGCCGGAGAGCTTCACCCCGCGCGGGCCGATGACGGTGTCCAGCCCGCCAGGCAGCTGCGCGACGTCGTACTCGAGCACCGCCGCGTGCAGCGCCTGCTGCAAGCTGTCACTTTGCTCCGCTTGCCCGAGCAAAATATTGTTGCGCAGCGTATCGCTGTACAACCGCGGCACTTGCGCGGTGTAGGCGCTCCGCGGCGGGGTGAAGTAGGTGCCCGGGTCTTCGACGGGCACTCCGTTCCACGCAATCGTCCCTTTCCCTTTGGGCAGAAGCCCAAGGAGGGAACGCACCAGCGTGGTTTTGCCAGAGCCGATCGCTCCCGTTACGACGGTGAACGATCCTCTTCGCAAGCTGAAGTGAATGTCCGAGATGCCCCTGCCGGTATCGGCATAGGCATAGCTCAATCCATTCACATCAAGCCGCTGCAGCGCAGCTCCGCTCTCTAGCACTGCATTCTCGCTCTGCTTCTCATCGCTCTTGCTGCCGAGCAATGCACTCTCGCTCTGCTTCTCTCCACTCGTGCCCCCGGGCGTTTTACGCTCGCTCTGCCTCTCTACGCGCTTGTCCCCAAGCGCCACACCCTCGCTCTGCTTCACTCCGCTCGCGCTTTTCTCCGCTCTGCCCGGCTTCAAATGCAGCGAATTAACCATCGTCAGAACCTTCGCCGAAGCTCCTTGCAATAGAAACGTTAACCGTTCCAGCGACACGCTCATCTGCTTAAAATACGTAATGAATTTCCCAACATTCGTAATAAACTGCGTCACAAAGGTCAAATAGTAGACGAACAGCGCAAAGTCCCCGACGGTAAAGGTGCCAGCTCTCATTTTTGTACCAGCTAGCAGAAGAATAAGCCCAGTACCCAAGTTTACGGAATTGGAAAAAACCGAATCCAGAAGCTCCGTCATGAGACGGTCTTTGAGCATCGCTTTTCGGCGATTGTCTCCAAAGCTGCGGAAACGCTCAATGACGCGATCCTCGGCTCCCGCCACTTGAATAGCTTGTACGTTACCGAACATTTCGCTGATTTCCCCAGTCACTTTGGAAGTCGCTTCTCTGCTGGCCGCGCGGTATTTCTGCAGGCGAACCGTCGCCAGCTGCGCAGCTGTAATGACAAGCACAATCGGCAGAAACACAAGCATCGTCATTTGAGCATCAATACGTATCAGAATATAACCGGACACAATGGCAAAACAAGTCAAACCAAAGACATCAACAGACCAGCTTACCGCCTCTTCCGATTGATCCACATCGTCTCTGAAATGACTAATCGCTTCCCCTGGGGAAACCGGAATCGCCTGTGCCCCAGGCTGCTTCAAAACATGCTCAAGCAAATTTCGTCTCAACAGCATCCCCATCCGAAACCGGAAATGAACATCCGTTATAAACCCAATAATAATGAGGCATATACGTCCTAGAGCGGCTGCAATGAGCAAAGCGATCAAGCCCCAGACGCCATAGCCCAGCATGGAATTCCCTGTCAAAGAGTCGAAAAATTGTTTCGTAATCAAACCTGGCACGATCGGCGCCAAGTAAATTATCGTCCAAGCAATTGCATTAATAAAATAACGCCCAGGACGGTACATAATAAGCCGCCATAAATACTGGAACGTAGTCATACCAGCACCTCCTCAAGCCCTGTCGCAAGCAATTGGCTGAATCGGGAATTCGGGTCTGCAGCTAACTGCTCTCTTCTTCCTGTTTCCATCACATGACCATTATCCAAAATAAGGATGTGATCGGCGCGCTGTACGGTAGCTAATCGGTGCGCGATCATGATACAGGATCGTTCGGTCAACAGTTTGGATACGGCTTTTTCAATGCGCTGCTCGGTGAGAGGATCTAGCCTCGAGGAGGCTTCATCCATAATGACAAGCCCCGGTTTCGTTAAAAACACCCGTGCGAAGGCCAGCAATTGCGCTTCTCCCGCTGATAAACTGCCTCCTCCGGAGGCCAGCATTGTATCCAGTCCTTCAGGCATTGACTCATACCATGAGCCGAGTCCAAGCTCCGTGAGCACATCGATAATTTCTTTATCCGTAATGGAGCTATCATAAAAGGTTAAATTATCACGAATGGCTCCCTGCATAATTTCAATATTTTGCGTTACCAGCGCGACATGTTTGCGAAGCTCCGCTAACGTGCAATCGCGTATATCCGTTCCGCCTAGCGCAATCACTCCGCTTTGCGGATCGTAAAACCGCAGTAAAAGTCTAGCCATCGTTGACTTGCCACTGCCTGTTCGCCCAAGTAAGCCTAACACTTCTCCTGGCTTCAAATTCAATTCTACGCCTTTGAGCGTAGGCTGATCCCCGTCGTAACTGAACGTTACATCGCGGAATTCAACACTAAGCGGTCCCTTCGGCAGCAGCGCTCCTGGCCCATCGTTAATCTCGGATTGCGTAGCAAACAGTTCACGAATTCGGGAAATACTTGCATCCGCCTTCTGCAAATCTTCCATTTGCGTACGGATTTTCTCAATTGGCTTCGCTAGCAGCTCTGTATAAAAGAAAATTAAGTACACCGTACCGAGGGAGATGTTCTGGCTATACCACAGATAAGCGCTAATTCCAAAAGCCATGGCATTGCCCAATGCGAAAACAAAAATCGACATATTCCACATCGCACAGAAACCTAGAAACGCTTTCACTCGCAGTGGCAGCATTTTTCTTAGCATCGTATAAAAACGATTCATCACGAATCCTACTGCCCCATTGGCGCGGATATCCTCCGTTCCTTCCAAATGCTCGCCAATAAAACCGTAAAACTCGGCATTCGCCTGCCGCCAACCCGCCCATACAGGCACTGCGAATTTACGAATCCATTGAATCATAAAAACGGCAAAGACGACGAAAAAAGCCATTCCTGCGCCAATGATCCAATTCTCCCGGAATAATAGCACAATAATGCCTGCCATCAGAAGCAGGTTTCCGAATAGATGAATAATCATGGAGGAGAAAAAGTTCGCAAGCGCATTCACATCGCCGTCTACACGTTCGATAAGCGAGCCGGACGTATGCGATTTATGAAAGGACATATCCAGAGACAAGCAATGTGCTGCCAAATCAACACGTAGTTTATTCGTTGTTTTCCACCCTACATTTTCGCTGTAATACGTTGCGATGACCGAAACGAGCTGCTGCACAAGCGAAAAACCAATAAAGAAAACAGCTGCAGTGATTAATGGCTGCATGGCACTACCAGCTTGCGCCTGATCGATAAAATAGCGGATGATTTGGGGGTTGACTAACTGCAGTCCTATAGAAGCAAATAAAAGCAGCGTCAATAAAACGAGTGTACCTTTCTGCGGGAACAAATATCGGCTTAGAAGCTCAGCGTATTGCCCCATAGAATTAGTCTTTTTTGGGTTTACCTTCATTATGTAAGGTCCTCCAGTGATTATTAATGACATTAATCATTCATGTCGTTAAGTATTGTCCTCCTCTTCCAATCGTACATTCAATCATACTAAATTGAACTGCAGCCGACAACGCACGTTTTCAACTGCGACAGAACTCCTTGGTGTTGGGTCGGCAGAATATGCTGTCGAGTTGGGACATTGGATGAAATCCAACCAACCTATTGATTTGAAGGCTAACTACGCAATCTTCTTGGATGAAATCCAATGAGATCATTTAAACGTGATGCTATAGCGCTGAATATGGCCGTTCTATTGGATTTCGTCCAATGAAAGGAGCGAATTGAGTGTATTATGGGTGCTTTCATTGGATTGTGTCCAACAAGGATACCAGTAGAAGCGAACTTATTTGGTTGAAAACACCCAGCGTTACTAATCATTCAACGTTTCTGAGACACTTGGCGGAGGAATTAACTCATACTAGAGTTAAGTTGGTCAAACATACACCTTTGAGGAACTACAGGCTGCTATTCTAGCAAATTTAGACCTTTTCCGCGTTCAAGCGGAACTACAGGACCTAATTTGATCGCTAACCCCGTTTTCTGTAGGAAAACGGACAATTAGAGGACCACAGTTCCCCTCACTTGCCAAGGAGTAACCGCGCAAGCGATAGCGCAAATCTCTTGGGGTGAAGTACTCAACGCCAAACAAATAAGATGTAAGCTTCGCATTCGTTAAACAAGGGTAACCTACGGTTGCCCCTTCAAACAAAAAAAACCGCAATTACTCGCGATTTTTTTCAAATGCAAGAATAATCCCCCAAAACTCAGTGGGCGCATTGTATAATAGAAAAAATACCATGTCGGCTCTCAAGTAAACTTCACTAACAAACAGGCGGTGGATGAGAATGGTTCAGACACTTTTGCAACTAACCGTGAAAGATATTTTGCAGCGCCCTCTGTTTCAGAAAGCCGAAACCATCGCAAGTGAAGAAGCTTTGAACCGCATTGTTCGCTGGGTTCACATTATGGAAGTGCCGCACGTCGGACAACTATTGAATGGCCATGAACTCATCCTTAACACGGGAATTGGCTGGCATGATAACGAAGAATTAAGCCTTTCCTTCCTCCAACAACTCATCGACAGCGGAGCATCCGGGTTATGTATTGAACTGGGGACTTATACGAAGCAACCCCTCGAACGTCTGAAAGAGCTCGCCATGCGCGAACATTTTCCTCTCATCTTTTTCCATGAAGAAGTCCGTTATATTGATATTACACAAGATTTGCATGCTTATTTCATCCATCAGCATTATTCCATGGTGTCCGAGCTTGAAGCCCTATCTACGCAGTTGAATCAACTGCTCCTCTCAGGGAAGGGGTTACAGCCGCTTTTACAGCTATTACACGAAACGACACACGCTCAAGTCGCCTTTTTTCCTTATGGAGAAGAAGCACGGTTTATTCCTGAATTACCGAGAACCGATGCAGATCTCTTTTATGAACAATGGATCTTTGGCGAAATCTTCCGACTCCCTGATATCAAATGCAAGCTCGCCCATCGCCCTATTCTTGCCCTTGAACGCATGTTTGCTGATCTTCTTTTGTATGGTGAACAGGAGCTAAGCGAATTCCAAATTCTTGCGTTAGACCGGTTTGCAACGGCCATTGCACAAGAAATGATGCGCACAACCTACATGGAGGAGAAAAAGCGGTATAAGCAGGATCTTTGGGTCACGGATTGGCTGAACGGAAAGCATACGCAGCAAATCATTCGGGACTACATGTTGGCACTGAAACCCAATTTGAAGCTTGAGCAAGCTGTTGTGTGCGTGTTCGAAAGCAGAGCTGTACGGGAAGACGTGATCGATCATGAAGCGCAGCTTCTCCAAAAACAAATGGTAGCGCGCTCCATCTTCGAAGGTGAAGGCTTCTATCTGGTCCCACACTTTACCAACGCTCAGTTCGTTTTCATCCTGCTTGATCAGCTAGGGGCATCCCCTTTTCAAGATCGAATGATGAGGGCTATCCAACGCTTGCAAAAGACAGATTACCTGCAGGAGACAGCGCTTTTCTCACCTTTTTTGGGGATAGGCAAAAGAATCAGTGATCCTTCGCTCCTCAAGTTAAGCTATCAAACAGCCCAAGATACGATTGATATTCAGAAAGACATCGGAATACTGGAACAACCATTCTACGATGAGCTTCACGTGGGCAAAGTCATCCTGATGATGAAACAAAGTGGTTCATTAGCGTCCTTTATTGAAGAATATCTTGGTCGTATCCTCCACTATGATCGGGAGAAAAACGGCCAACTTTTGAAAACCCTGAAAATGTATTTAGCTTTAAGCGGCTCCAAGCAGGAGACAGCCAAAGAACTTTTCATCGTGAGACAAACCCTATACCACCGCTTGGACAAAATCGCCCTTCTGTTAGGTGAAGATTATATGCGCCCCGACAAAAGAATGGCCATAGAGCTTGCGCTCCATGGCTACGAATACATACATGGCATCATTGCTTAGATCTGTTCCTGGCCCTGCCGAATGAGCAGCGTGGCATAATATTTCCTCGCATTCGCTGTCTTCAGATGCAGGGTGGCTGTTTCGCCGCCGGGGTGTTCGAATTGCAGCCATGCGCCGCTCAGATCTTCCTTCACCCCGACAATTTTAAACTTCTGCGCAACAAAACCATCGAGTTTTTGCTTCTCCAGCATAAATTGTGCATGTTCAGACATGCGTAGCACCCCTTTGCCCCACGGTATCTTGCTCAGGCTTAACCTGAAGTGGCTCAGATGGATAGGTCTTCCGTTTCACAAATTGACCAATGCCCGGTGTGCCCACAAACTGTTTATTCTGAATTACGTACTCCCCTCTAGATAGCACAGTTACAGGTTCTCCGGTGATTTCAAGACCCTCAAACGGATTATAATCCACATTCATATGGTGAGTGTCGGAAGAAATAACACGAGCTGTATTCGGATCAAAAATAACAATATCGGCATCACAGCCCACGGCGATTGTTCCCTTCTTAGGGAATAAACCAAACAATTTGGCACTTCGCGTTGACACGATATCGACAAATTGGTTCAATGTTATCCGCCCTTTCAGGACCCCTTCCGAAAACAGAATCGAGAATCGGTCTTCAATACAAGGACCGCCATTCGGGATTTTGCTAAAATCACCTAACCCAAGCTCCTTCTGACCTTTGAAGTTAAAGGAACAGTGATCTGATCCCAGCGTTTGAAGCTGTCCGTTTTTAAGTGCAGTCCATAGTGCATCTTGATGCTCTTTAGGGCGAAGCGGTGGCGACCACACATATTTTGCGCCTTCGAAATCCGGCTTCTCCAAGAATGTTTGATCCAGCATTAAATACTGCGGACAAGTTTCGCCCCATACATCAACTCCTTGATTCCTCGCTTCGGCAATTTGCTGAACAGCTTCCTCGCATGTTACGTGCACTACGTACAATTGAGAGTTTGCCAAAGCAGTTAATTTGGCTGCCCGCCCTGTTGCTTCTCCTTCAATCAAGGATGGACGTGTCAGCGCATGGTAAATCGGCTCTGTATTTCCTGCATCCAACGCTTCTTTGATCAAATAATCAATCACGTCACCATTCTCAGCGTGCACCATGACCAGTGCGCCATGCCGTTTCGCTTCGAGCAATGTTCGATAAAGCGTTCCGTCGTCGGCTTGAAACACATTTTTATACGCCATGAAAACTTTGAGCGAAGTGATCCCTTCGTCATGGATCATTTTGGGCAGCTCAGTCAGCACTTCGTCGTTAATTTCAGCAATCATCAGATGGAAGCTGTAGTCAATCACAGCTTTTCCCTCCGCTTTGTTATGCCAGGTTTGAACAGATTCACTCAACGGCACGCCTTTACTTGTCAGGCAAAAATCAATGATCGTTGTCGTTCCTCCAAAAGCTGCCGCTTTCGTTCCTGTCTCGAAATTGTCGGCTGTAACCGTCCCGCCAAAAGGCATATCCAAGTGCGTGTGCGGATCGACGCCGCCTGGGAACACATAAAATCCCTGCGCATCAATGATTTCAGCGCCTTCCAGCTCAAGATTTAGCCCAATCTGCGAAATGATGCCGTTCTCGATCAGAACGTCGGCCTGATATTGATCAGCAGCCGTCACAACTGTGCCATTCCTAATCAGTTTGGCCATGGTTATACAGCCTCCTTTTTGTTGGAATTCCCTTCGCCTAGTTTGGCAATCGCTTCTTGTCTTTCGTTCCATGTCAAGGGAGGTTCCGTGCCAGCCACCTCAACCATCGTTATGGCACCTTCTACTGGACAAACTATAGCGCATAAGTTGCATCCGACACAGTCTTCTTCTCGAACTTGCAAATATGACTCTCCTGTATCGGAGGTCAGCATATCGATGCATTGATGAGAGGTATCCTCACAAGCAATATGGCACTTATTGCAGTTGATACAAGTGTCGTTATCAATTTTGGCGACAACGGCATAGTTTAAATCCAAATTTCCCCAATCCGAATAACGGGGAACGGATTTACCAACCAAGTCCATCACGCTAGCGAGCCCTTTTTCGTCTAGATAGTTGTTCAAGCCATCGATCATATCCTCTACGATTCGGAAGCCATGATGCATAGCCGCCGTACATACCTGCACACCTGTGGCACCCATCAGCATAAATTCAACGGCATCCCGCCAATTGGAGATACCGCCAATTCCCGAGATTGGAATGCCAACCTCCGCATTGCGTGCGCAATCTGCGACCATGTGCAACGCGATCGGCTTTACAGCAGGACCGCAATAGCCACCATGAGAGCCCTTCCCTCCGACATGAGGGATCGTATTCCACGTATCTATGTCGACCCCAGCTAACGAATTGATCGTATTGATCAGAGAGATCGCATCTGCCCCGCCTCGAACTGCGGCCTTCGCCGTACTTGTAATGTCCGTAATATTCGGCGTCAGCTTCACGATGACCGGTGTCCTCGCCGCTTCTTTCGCCCACATCGTTTGCGCTTCCACAAGGTCGGGCTGCTGCCCGGAGGCTGATCCCATGCCGCGCTCCGCCATCCCGTGCGGACAGCCAAAGTTCAGTTCAAGTCCGTCCACCCCAACGGCTTCAACTTTTTTTACAATTTCATGCCACTTTTCACGTTTGGGTTCAACCATTAGTGAAACAACAAGCGCATGATGGGGAAAACGTTTCTTCGTCTCGTATATTTCTTGCAAATTGACTTCAAGCGGGCGGTCCGTAATCAATTCAATATTGTTAAATCCAGCGACACGTTGTCCATTGAAATGTACCGCAGCAAATCGTGAGGAGGTATTGATAATGGGGTCTCCGAGCGTTTTCCATACCGCCCCGCCCCAGCCGGCTTCGAATGCCCGCTGGACTTGGTAACCTGTATTAGTCGGAGGCGCCGATGCCAACCAGAAAGGGTTTGGTGAAGTTATGCCTGCTAGATTGATGCGAAGATCTGCCATGCCGTATCCCTCCAGTATGATGTACGATTAATGACCAGCTATCAGGCAGACTCGTTCTGAGCTGTTGTCACTTGTTTGTAGATCGCGTAAGCGGCTTGCTTCCCTTGCTGAGCGGCTGAAACAACCATTGCCTCCCCTTGCCCCTCTCCGAAAATAACATCACCTGCTGCAAATACTTTGGGATTTGAAGTTTGGCCTGTTTCAGGATTCACCGTCACTGTCCCGCGAATATGTGATAGCTTGAACTGTTCAATTAGGGATGCATGGCGCGTTTGTCCGATCGCTTTAATGACCGCGTCAACCGGAATAATGAACTCTGACCCGGCTACAGGGACAGGTCTCCTGCGCCCCGCTTCAACATCGATCAGCTCCATCAGGATGCATTCTAAGGCTGTTACGTTTCCGTTAGCATCGCCAATTATCCGACTCGGAGCTGTCAGCCATCTGAATGCTACGCCATCCATTTTGGCAAAATCATATTCAAAATCATACGCCGTCATCTCCGCTTGCGTTCGCCGATACACGATCTGCACCTGCTCTGCGCCAAGCCTTATCGAACAGGTGGCTGCGTCAATCGCCGTATTTCCCGCGCCAATGACGGCTACACGCTTCCCGATCAGGTTCGTTTCCAGGTCTGCGGCTGATTTCGTTGCTTCAACGAAGTCTATGGCATCGTAAACGCCCGTTAAGGCTTCGCCTTCAATGCCAAGCATCGGCACCTTCGACATCCCGACCGCCAGCACAATAGCGTCATAATTTTCTAACAGGGATTCCGCTGTAATATCTACGCCAACACGTGTATTCATTTTAAAATCAACACCAAGTTGGCGAATCTGCTCTACTTCCCAAAGCGAAATCTCCTGAGGTAATCGGAAGGAGACGATGCCGTATGTATCTAATCCTCCTGCCTGTTCTTTCGCTTCATATATCGTCACCTGAAAGCCGAATCGAGCGAGCTCTCGGGCAGCCGAAAGGCCGGCAGGCCCGCTACCAATGATAGCAACGGATTTCCCGATGCTTGCTCCAGCTTTGAATAAAACGACCTCGTTTTTCATCGCCCAATCTGTCGCATAGCGCTGCAATTGTCCGATTAGAATAGGCTTGGACGATTGATTAAGCACGCAAGCCCCTTCGCAGAGCTCCTCCGTCGGGCATACCCTAGAGCATGTAGCTCCAACCGGGTTTGCCTCCATAATAGTGCGAGCAGAACCTTTGAGATTGCCTGAGGCAATCTTTTTAATAAAAGAGGGAATTTCAATCCCTGTCGGACAGGCGCGTACACAAGGAGCATCATAACAATACAAACATCGATTCGATTCTTCGATCGCCTCTTTCGGCTTCATGCCCGCTTTGACTTCGGCGAAATTACGTTTCAAATCATTTAGTGAAATAAATGATGTCCCCATTTGCCACACCTCCGCGCGTATAGGCTAACTAATTGATGACTGTCCATCAAGTCTGCAATCCCTGATTTCCTAGAGCGATTCGGCGAGCTGTGCGATACAGCAGCTCAGTACCTAATGCGATGTCGTCAGGACTTGCATATTCCTTCGGATTATGGCTGATTCCCTCCAAACATCGAACGAATATCATCCCGTAATCACACACATGCGACATCGCCAAAGAATCATGAAACGGACCGCTCATGAGCTCTGGCGGAGAAATTCCCAGCCCTCCCGCCTCCTCGCGCAAGCTCTGCATGATCCAACCGGCGCAATAACGCGGTTCACTGTTCGTATCCTCCCGAATCGTATACATAAGCCCATGTTCGCTGGAAACGTTCTCGATCACACTCAACAATTCGGTTTCGAGCGCATTGCGACGCAATAAATCGATATCGCGCAAATCAATCGTGAAGGACACTTTTTCGGGAATGATGTTGCGAGAATCCGGAAAAACCGTAAGTGAACCTACCGTTCCAACCGTAGGAGCATTCGGCACTTGCTGCACAAGCTCGTTGAGAGCAACGATAATCTTGGCGCTTCCCAGCAGGGCGTCATGACGCATTGACATCGGGACCGATCCTGCATGACCCGCAAACCCGGTCATCTCAACGGTAAGCCATAACGGACCCGATATGCCTGTAACGATACCGATGGGTTCATTTAACGCTTCAAGGACTGGTCCTTGTTCGATGTGAAGCTCCAGAAAAGTGCCGATACGTCCTTGTTGAAACTCATAATTTTCGAAATTCGCAGGGTCACAACCGAACTCGATTAATGCTTCCCGGCGTGTAACGCCGCTTTTATCCGTCCGCTCAAGCTCATTCTCTTCCAACTTGCCGGTCATGCCACGGACACCGAACAAACCTTTATTGAAACGACATCCTTCCTCGTCACAGAACGCTACAACTTCAATATCGCATTCAGGTGTTTGACCCGATTCCACCAGCGTTTGAACCACCTCAATCGCCCCAAGCACGCCAATCGCGCCGTCAAATCTGCCGCCATAGGGCTGTGAGTCGATATGAGATCCGAGCATAAGCACTGGAGCATCCGGATTACGGCCTCTCAACTTCCCGATGAGATTAGCGAATGGATCGATGTGCGCTTCCATTCCTGCCTCTTCCATCCATTGTTTCACGAGTTCCACGCCTTCCCGATCTTCCTTGGAGAGCGCCAATCGACAGACGCCAGTATCTCCAATTTTTCCAATTTGTGAAAGTTCATGAATATGCTGATGCAAGCGTGAAGTGTCAATTTGAAGCCGAGAGCTTGTAGACAATGTCCTTCATCCTTTCTCCTAATTGGCATCGAACACAGCAAGTAAAGTGTCTACGATAAAAGCAATATCGTCGTCTGTTGAAGAGAATGGCGGGCTTAAAGTAAGAATGTTGGCATAGCCAGGCACAGTATCGCCATTTTTTCCGATCAGCAGCCCTTTTTGCTTGCAAGCAGCTATGATGCTCATCACGCGCTCTGCCGTTGCAGGCTCTTTGGTCTTCACATCTTCAACCAGTTCAATCCCCATCGCCGATCCAAAAATTCGGATTTCACCTATGTGCGGATGTTCCAGTAAAGGTTTCAAGCCGTCTTTAAAAGCGTCTCCGATCTGAGCGGAACGTGCCACTAAATTTTCATTTTCTAAAATTTCAATATTTTTCAAGGCAACAACACAAGAAACCGGATTGCCACCGAACGTGTTAATATGGCGTAAATGGCTTGTGGGGTCCTGGTTGTTTTTGAACGAATCATATAATTCGGTGGAAACAGCCGTAGCGGATAAAGGTGAGTAAGCGCTTGTCATGCCTTTGGCCATCGTCACAATGTCAGGTCTGACACCGTAATTGAGATGACCGAATTTCTCACCGGAACGCCCAAAACCGCAAATCACTTCATCTACGATGAGTAAAACGTCATATTTATCGCAGATGCTGCGAACTGTTTTCAAATACTCGTCCGGCGGCACAATCACGCCACCTCCCGTAATGACCGGCTCCATAATGACGCCAGCAACGGAATCTGCGCCTTCCCAAACGATGACATCCTCGATGGCTTTAGCGCATTGCAAGCTGCAGCTCCCCTGCTTTTGGCCGAAAGGACAGCGGTAGCAGTAAGGTGGTGGAACATGCTGGAATCCTACGCCAAGCGGTTCATATTTCAGCTTTCGCTGCGCTTGCCCCGTTGCTCCTAAAGCCCCCATCGAATTCCCATGATAGGCGCGATGCCTGGAAATGAACTTGTGTTTCGTTGGCTTCCCATTCTGATGAAAGTATTGCCTCGCGATTTTGAAAGCCACTTCATTGGCATCCGAACCTGAGTTTGAGAAAAAAATGCGGTAGTCACCATCCAGCCACTCATTGATTTTTGCTGCAAGCTCGATTGACGGGATGTGAGATTGCACCATGGTGGCATAGGCAAGCTTCATCATTTGTGCAGCGGCAGCTTCGGCAATTTCCTTCCGTCCATGGCCTACATTCACGCACCATAACCCGGACATGCCGTCCAAATAACGATTGCCGTCCACATCCGTCACCCAGCTCCCTTCACCGGAAGCAAGGATCATGGGATTTTCGTTATGTGCAGACATATGGTGCCACACATATTTGCGATCTTTCTCAAGCAGCTCTTCCTTGGTGGGCAAATTACTCATTTCATTACTCTGCATAGACAGCCTCCTCCCCTCGTAATCCTTGCAAAAAAATCCCTATCTTATTTCTATGTGCAAAAAGAGAGAGACATCCCTTGGAGTCACTGTTAAATCTTTATTTTCATTCCTTTTTGGGAGACTGCACTTGGTATATGCTGGTTCGAATGTCGGCGGAAAGCGTTTGAAACGGCTCCGATTCCCGTATTTGTGCGGTGCGTTCCTCTCCTAGACCAACGCAGTGAATCGAATGTATACGCCCAGGATGAGCCGTTAAAACAATGATTCGATCAGATAAGAAGACGGCTTCGGACACGCTGTGTGAAACAAAAACGATGGTTTTGTTTGTTTTCTTCTTAATCGCAAGGAGCTCGACTTGCAGCTTATCCTTCGTGAACGCATCCAACGCTGAGAAAGGTTCATCCATAAATAAAATAGGCGGATCCAAGGTTAAAGCACGGGCAATCGCAACTCTTTGCTGCATACCACCGCTTAACTGCCAGGGATAATAATCTTTGAATTTCGTTAAACCTACCGTTTCAAGCAGCTGATCGATCGTATGTCTATACTCCGAGCGGTTTTGGCCTAGTACCTCTAGGGGAAGTTCAACATTTTCCTGAACAGTGCGCCACTCAAATAAACTTGGTTGCTGCAGCACAATGCCAAACTTTCTACGCAAACGAACTTCCCGCGGATGTTCTTTCTCAATCAGAATTTGGCCGCTGGACGGTTGCAAAAGGTCTGCCATGATTCGCAGCAGCGTTGATTTCCCACAGCCCCGAGGGCCAAGTAAGGATATGAATTCATTCTGGTGCACATCGAATGTAATGTCCTGGAGGACCGTCACCTGCCTCCCTCTTTTACCGAACACCTTGCATACGCCATCCAATGATATTTCCACCTTTTGCCGAGAAAGCTCTGAATTCATTTTGCTCCTCCTCAACTTGCCCTATCCTCGCGTTATAAATGTGTAATTTACAATAACTGTATATGTTATATTATATAACACCATAGATTTATTTCATTATACAAAGTGTTCCGAAATACCAGAATTAAAGTGACAGAATGTAAAATCCCTCCTCTCGAATTCAAATAACCCTGTCTCATTCAAGAGTCAGGGTTACCTTATACATTACATAATTAATATTATGTAAACAAATTTTCATGCTACATTTTAACCGTTGGTTCCAGCACTGTAAGTGTGTTATCAAATGTATTGAGGTCCACCATAGCTCCGATTGGAATTGCTGCCTTATAGTACCCATGTGCTGTACTCAAATTCGTCATCAGAGGTTTGCCTAGCGGATACATGACACCGTTGATTAGATCATCGTAAGTCGTTGAATACGAAACGGAACAATTCGTGCATTGGCCCATGATAATCCCTTGGCAATGTTGGAACTTACCGGCCATAATCAATTGCGTCAAGTAACGATAAATCGTGTTCGTTGGTTCATGTGTCTCTTCGATCATCACGATTTTTCCTGTTGTGTTGATTTCATACGGTGTTCCCAAGGATCCTACGAACGAGGTTAGATTTCCACCGACAATTTGCCCTCGCACATTGCCTTGAATTAAGCTTTTCAGCGGAATCCCAGGTGGATTTTGAATCACCCTTGTTGGTGATAATGTCGATGTCGCCGCGAAAAACTGATCAAAGTTATACTTAGGTGTGTTAGGGTCAAAATCAATTAAAAGAAGACTTTGGAACGTAATTAAGTTCGAAAATTGATTGAGGATATTTAATAAGATCGTAATATCGCTGTAGCCTGTTATAATTTTTGGATTTTTGTTAATCAACTGATAATCTAAATACGGCAAAATATCTCTTACCCCTGTGCCTCCCCTGGTCGGCAGGATCATTTTGACCTGATGATTCGAAATCATGGCCATGAAATCTTCTGCTCGCTGCTGAGCCGTTGAAGCAACAATTCCATCGTAAGAATACGCATATTTCCCAACAAGCACCTCAAAACCCATACCTTCAAGCGTCGCAATTCTTGCATCAATGATACTAGCGTCAAGCGGACTTCCCAAAGTAACAATTCCTATGGTGTCACCACCGCGTAACATGGGGGGCTGAATGGTCATTTGCATGCCTCCTACCAATGCCCTTGTATTGCAAAGGTTTAATCTCTCTGTTGCCTTATATGCGCCAAAAGAGAAATATATGACTGTGATGTCTTTTTTCCATGTCCTTATATCCCCATTCCAGCTGGGATGAACGCTGTAACGCGATTCATTGCCTCTTGCTTTTGTTTATCAGCAACGTGCGTATAAATCTGTGTTGTTTGTATGCTTGCATGACCTAACAATTCCTGCAGAGTTCGAATATCCGTTCCTGCGAGTACCTGCATCGTAGCAAAAGTATGCCGCAGCTTATGGCTGGAAATAGACTTTCCTTGCAGTTCCGCATAGTGCTTTTTCAGCTCCTCGAAATGTTTCTCCGCGATCGTTTGAATCATCCGTATGCTGATTCGGCGCCCAAATTGTGATACGAAAAAAGGCTGCTCGCCTTTACTCCGTGAATCCAGCCGCTCTGCCAGCGCTTTATTCAACACCTTGACCAATTCATCCGGCAGCGGGATCAAGCGCCATTTCCGACCTTTCCCGTAAACAAGCAGCGACTTGGTCGTCAGATTAAAATCCGCGGTATTTAATCGGTGCAGTTCGCTAACCCGCAGCCCTGCGTAACTCATTAACAGAAACATCGCCACATTGCGAATCTGATATTTCCCCTCGATCGATTGCAGGAAAACGGACAACAGCTGCTCGCTTAGAAATGTTGGAATCTGATTTTTCTCTACCTTCGATTTCTTTATGTGGAGAGATGGATTGCTGGACGCCAATTGAAGATCGATCAATGCTGTGAAAAAAGTCCGGATCGATGACAAATATCGATTACGTGCAGCATCGCCTGCCCCTCCCTGACGCATTTTAGTTAGAAAACGCATGATATCAATCGCCTCTATGCTGGCTAAAGATTTTTCCGTTGACGATAGAAATAAACGAACATCCCCCAGGTAAGCTTGCTGTGTTCTTTTGGTAAACCCCTGATCCTTCATCCAGGTATCAAACAGCTCCAAATAGTCGTCATCATACTCGAATCCTTGTCCCAATCTCATTCACTCCGTCCGTTAGAATCTAAGTTGCGTTAAATATAGATTTAGTGCAATTTTTTTGACAGAAAAAAGCGGCCAAATTAGGCCGAAAAGAGAGCTAATCTCTAGGGTATTCCACTTTCATAATGTCCATAAAAGGAACTTTATCCAATTCCCCATTGTTGGTTTCCATATGTACGCGACCTGTTCGTGAATCCATCGTCTTGATCAGTCCACGCACCTGTTCTTCGCGTCCCCATACCGTAAGGACAATCTCTGAGTTTTCCATCTTCGCTTCCGACAGTTGATTCCCAATTTCTTCTAAAACAAACTCGTCGCGTGTTGGTCTTTTTGCAACTTTCGCTTTTGCCATTCTCGTTCCCCCTGCGTCCTCATCACCTTGCCGGTGATAGTATTTCTTTCACTCTTCCTACTTGTCCATCGGTTAGTCTTACTTTAATCCCATGCGGATGTGTCGGTGAATTCGTTAATAAGTCTTTCACAATTCCTCGTGTAAGCTTTCCGCTCCGCTGATCTTGTTTCAAGACAATATTGACTTCGATTCCCGGCAGGACATCTTTCCGATTTTGCCCATTCATGTTGTGAGAGTCGCCTGCTTTCTTTCCAGATTGTGCTTCATTATACCACATATTTCACGCATTCCCTACCGGAAGTGCGAACATATGTAAAACCCTTTACAGCACACAAGTTAACTTATACGATGATGGATATATCCTACATCAACTGAAGGAGCTTTTCCTATGAGTCGATCATGGCCCTTGCCTGCAAAACCGTGGATCATGCATCAAATATGGAATGACTTGCTATTCGCTCATTGGCCCGTTCCTCTCGAAATCATTAGAAATCTTCTTCCTTCTTCAATTCCAATCGATACTTTCGAAGGAAAAGCTTGGGTAGGCGTCGTTCCTTTCCATATGACAGGCGTTACTCCCAGGGGCATTCCGGCATTGCCTTATTTCTCATCCTTCCCGGAAATCAATGTCCGCACCTACGTCACGATTCACGGGAAACCCGGCGTATACTTCTTCAGCTTAGATGCCTATAACAAATTTGCTGTGGAAGCGGCGCGCACTTTGTTCCATCTCCCCTATTTTTATACACACATTGAAGTGAAGCAAACATCAAATAACACTACGTTCTACCATAGTGTTCGTCAAGATCCGCGCGCGCGGCAAGGTGAGTTTCTAGCGGAGTACCGTCCCACCTCACCCATTCGGCATGCAGTAGCTGGAACATTGGAGTACTGGCTAACGGAACGTTACTGTCTATATTGCCAGGATCGCCGCGGGAGGATTTATCGAGGAGAGATCGATCACGATCCATGGCCTTTGCAATCAGCCGAAGCTGAAATCTCCATGAATACACTGCCAGCTTCGTTTGGAATTAAACTACCGGAGCAATTACCCGTCTTACATTTTGCCAAACAATTAAAAGTGAAAATATGGGCTCTTAAGAAACTAAATGAGCATTTTAGGGACGGATAGTATTCAATATTGTAGCTTGAAATTAATTAATGACATTAATTATTTGCATCATTAATTAATGTTTGGATTGAGAAACCTGTATAACTCATCCGCATAAAATCGAAATCGCTAAAATCGTCAATACTATTTCCATGGATAAAATGTTCAGATATAACGAATATAATTAATGTCATTAAACTCAATATGTATCAGTATATCCCTTGAAATATTACGGAGGTAACATACAACATGCCAAAGATCATGGACTATATGATCAGTCCTTATCCATTAAGGATCATTACTTCGCCTATCGATTCCAGCAAGCTAAAGCTGCAATCTTTGATAATTACAAACGTTGGCCACTTGCCAGGACGCATCTCTTTTCGACATCAAGCTACTTTCTCTAAATGGGCATTTATTTACTTAGCTGGTGGTAACGGCTCCTATCAAGCAAATAACGGGCCGGTACAACGTGTGGAAAGCGGCAGTTTGCTCTTCTTGCGACCCGGTGTCATTTATAATTACGGTCCCGATCAAGACGGCTTCTGGGATGAGTTTTATTTTACTTTTGAGGGAACCCGTATCGAGGAATGGCTTGGCAGTTGGTTGACCAATGTCGATGAAGCGAAACAAGTCGGACATGAGGATGCTACCCAACACAACCGAATCGAACGCATTTTTATGCTGATGGAAAGTGGATTGCCTGATAACATGGATCGCGCCGCGCTGCTTGTGGAAACGTTGCTTTTTGAATTTATGCTAAAAGCGCAAGCTACGGCCCAAACGACAAAAACACAACAAGTCATCGACATTATGGATGACCTCGGGGACTCCCTCTTTCAGCCTTTCGATGCGAAAAGCATCGCCAAACGGCATCACATCTCGCTTTCTACGCTGCGCAGAGTTGTGAGTGAGTATACAGGCTATCCGCTCAACGCTTATATCAACCGTTTGAAGATCGCTGAAGCGAAAAACATTCTCCTCAATACGGAGGATACGGTCAAAGAAGTGGCCGATTCGTTAGGGTTTAAAGACGTCTTTTACTTTTCGCGATTATTTAAAAAATACGTCGGCGTGGCCCCTCTTATTTACCGAAACAATATGCAGCTTTAAATTTGTTTACATAATATTAGTTATGTAACTATTTGAGTATCTTTTTTTAAAAATCAGTGCTTCGTCCTAGTACGACTTGTCATCGAGCTACATATGATATCTCAGTAGTAAATCTTCCCACTTGGGAGGTGAATCCAAATGACACTAGCACTTACAGGATGGATGCTCTACGCAATGTTTGTAGTTCTTGGTTTGATGGGCCTAAGCTTCTTATACAACTTATATACTGCTCTCAAAGCCGGTTCGTTCTCCAGCGACTTATTTCTCTCTTATTTGAAAGACTTACTGTTCTATGTGTTCCCATTATTCATGCTCTCCAACATGATGGCCCTTGACCCGACAGGTTTCTTACTGTTAATCGGTTATTATCTTGGCGCACTCGGAGTCGCACTCAAATATTTGGGAAGCTTTAAAAAATAATTTGTAATCGCATTCACAAAGTGCGAATGATATGGCTCATCTTAAGAGCCAAAAGCAGCCATGAGATCATGGCTGCTTTTTTCATTCAAGAATCAAGATATTACAAGTCCGCCATCAACGCCAATAATCTGTCCTGTGATCCAACCTGAATCTTTGTCGGCCAAATTAACCACCCAACTTGCTACATCATCTGTCACACCGCGACGCCCAAGGGGAATCATCTTACGTTCTTGTTCCTTCACCTCATTGATCTGGTCCTCGTTAAGTCCCATACGTTCTCGAAGAAATGCCGTTTCTACCGGTCCGCTAGCGATGGCATTCACACGAATTCCCATCGGAGCAAGTTCGAGAGCCCAGCATCGTGTTAGATGTTCCACAGCAGCCTTGCTTGAAGCATAGAGAGATAAGCCTGCAGCTGCTTTACTTCCATAGGTACTCGACATGTTAATGATTGACCCCTTTGTTTGCTCGAGGTGAGGGATGGCAGCAGACGCTAACAATGTTGGACCTGTTACATTAACTGCGAATATATCGTTAATCGATTTCGCGCTCACATCAGCTAGCGGCTGGATCACGCCTCCACCTGCATTATTCACGACAATATCAAGACGTCCCCAATGTTCTAGAGCTGCTGCAACTGTTTTGTTTGCCGAGTCCGGATCACTAACGTCAGCTACAAACGCTTTAATGTTCCCATCACTTACTGTTATTTCTTCCAATGGACCTATCTGGCGCCCAGTAATGAGTACTTTTGCTCCCTTCGCAGAAAACAAACGAGTCGCGGCAAGCCCGATACCTCCACCGCCTCCTGTAATAATCACAACTTTATCTTTTAACATGTGCAAAGCTCCTCTTTATTTATTGGCTAACAATTAATCAATTAACTATTTGAGGGACTGTCCCTATAAGGACAGAAGGAGCGGTTAAACCAACTTTTTCAACAATTTTTCAAGCTGATTCTGCTCGTCAAGGGTAAGTTTATTCCCAACATTTTCAGTAATGGTTTGTTCATAAACAGGCCATACTTGTTCTATGAGTTCATGGCCTTCTGCTGTCAAACTGACTAGAATTCTCCTCCTATTCGAGGGATCAAAATCTCTTCGGATACGTCCAGCTTTCTCCAAAGTATTTAATAAGTTGCTGATATTCGCTCTTGTGACAGCGAGATCATCGCTTATCTCCGATGGGACCATAGCTCTATCACTAGACTTAATGGCAACTAAAACGCACCAACGGCCTAAGGTTAAATCAAACTTAACCAGTTGTTCTTCTAATTGTTGAACCAAATGATGATTCGTTTTGTATAACGTCAGAAAAACATTGACTGGTAAAGGAGATTGTTCAAAAGGGTTCCACTTCGTTATAGGACATAACCTCCGTCTAAATAGTTAATCAATTAACTGTTTGCCATTTAATAATATAGTTTGTGCACCTACACGTCAAGTTGCAACGACTTCCAAAATCTAACGATTATAAAAAGAGCAGCCCCTTTTAGCCTAGGAGCTGCTCATAAATTTATGAATCACGTCATAGAAATCGTCCAATTAATTCGCTTACGTTAGGAGAGGGTTCGAACCGGCGAACCAGCTAGATAAGCTCTAATATCCTCAACTACATCTCTATAAAAAGCCTGATAATTCGCTTCCGAGACATAGCCGATATGCGGAGTAGTAAGCAGATTCGGTAACGTTCTGAACTTATCGTCTTTCGGCAGCGGTTCCACATCGAACACGTCTACTGCGGCGCCTGCGATCCATTGGTTTTGCAAAGCCTCGGCAAGTGCTTCCTGATCTACAATAGGAGCACGGGACGTATTAATCAAGTATGCTGAAGAACGCATACGCTTGAGATCCGCCGCGCTGATCAGCCCTCTTGTCCTGTCGCTGAGGACAAGATGAATCGACACAAAGTCGCTGCTCTCAAGAAGCTCCTCCTTCGACTTAGCAAATCTCACGCCAACTTCATCCGCTCGCTCTTGCGTCAAATTTTGGCTCCATGCCACGACGTCCATGCCAAAAGCTTGGCCAAACTTGGCGATCTTGGTGCCAAGTTTGCCAAGGCCCAGTACGCCAAGTGTCTTGCCGTACAAATCTGTTCCAATTGTGCTCTGCCACTGACCGCTGCGAATAGCGTTATGCTCTTGCACGATGTTGCGTGCAAGCCCTAGAACCAAAGCCCAAGTGAGCTCAGCGGTTGCATTGCCTGCCCCACCCGTACCGCAAACAGTGATGCCTTGCGCTGCGGCAGCATCCAAGTCAATTGACGCATTCCGCATGCCTGTCGTAACAAGCAGCTTTAAATGGGGAAGCCGCTTGAGGAGAGCTGCGCGAAAAGGAGTCCGTTCGCGCATAATCACGACGATTTCGCAATCAGCGATTTGCTCGATAAGCTCGTCCGGCTGATTGATATGCTGATGGATGCTTTTGACCTCCACTTGGTCCGTAATCGTTGACCAATCCGCAGCCTTTAAAGCCACTTGCTGATAGTCGTCTAATATTGCACAGCGAAGCTTCATTATGTAAGTGCCTCCTTCTTCGTACATGTAAGTATACCAATTTTAAGTATATTCCTGTCGCGAGTGCCATGCAAACCGTGCGCAATTTTGACGTTCATTTTCACGAAAAAATAGACACTGACCACAAGGAAGTGTCAGTGTCTATTCCTAACTTATCTAGTAACCGTCAGCGGAGATATCTCCCAATCGGACGAAACGCCACGCAAACCGATACGCCCGTTAAGAAACGCATTCGGATCGGTCCAACGGAGCAAAGGCTCTTTGCTTGCATCGGAAAAAACGGCAATCGTTGGTCCTTCCAGCTTCACGGTAACCTTCCGGGTTTGGCCAGGCTCAAATGCCAGCGAACCGGATGCTTTTTCCACGGCATTTTCATAGCTGACGCGGCTTAGATTAACTTTACCGTTATGAAACGCAAGCTCATAACCCATGAACGCATCTTTGACCTGATCTTTGAACTCCGATTCATTTGTCGTCCTCAGCAGAATCCCCGCCTCGTCCGATGTAGCTTTTTTCATTGTCATCTCAAAGCTGACGGTATAGTCTGCCCAGCCCCATTCGCCGCCGAAACGATTGACAAGCCCTACTTGGTTCGGTTTAACAACCGACTGTTCAGGCACCGGTACGGTTAAATTCACTTCGACATACCTAAGCGTAATCTCGCCTTTCAGGTGGCGTAGAGACAACCATTGTGTCCCTTGCCTCATCTCGAATACCCCCAGAGGTATTTTCGTCCATTCCGAATCAGCTGTAAAGAAGGAGGAATCGAGCTTTATTTTCTTCGACGCTCCATTCGTTTCGACCAGTACAGTCGACCCTGCCGACGCTTTGGACACATTCACAGCCAGCAAATAGCTGCCGTCCTGCCGAATATGGACTGGGTATCTGAGCCCCTCGCCATTACCAGACAAACTCACGGCATCACTCCCGTCAGGAGTAATTCCTGAAACAATCCCCGGATGCCCCTCTTGAATACCATGAACAGCTTCCATCGTACCTGGCAGCGGTTTTACAACTTTCCGATCGCTGCTGCCATTGAATTCGTTGGAAAAAGCCGTGTAATGCAAGCCTGGCTTTGTTTCCTGAGGCCACAGATAGCCAATACTTCCGGCCTTCGCCACCTCGCTGGAATACTCAATCTTAAGCAGCCCGTCCCAATAAATCATCGTACCAGACATTCCTGTCTCAACGCGGATTGTATGGAGTTTCGTAAGATCCGTGCCCTGCGGCAGCTTCTTCGTGGAAACAACCGCTTCACTGCCATTCACACGCTTGATGAGCGCAAGTTCCATTGAAGCTCCATTAATACGTGTGGCCCAGTAGTTTTCCGAATCGGTGTAGGCGAATAATGTTTCCAGCAAGTTTGGCGCATCATCCTGCTCCCCCACTCGGAAATTGTACTCAACCGTATAGTCGCTGCCAGTGCCTATTCGTGACAGCAAGGTCTCTCCACCTTCTGTTGAACTGATCTTCTCCCACTTGTCTGCGGAAGGCGCTGCACCTGGCTCATCTCGGAATTCAGGCATTTCGGTCGCTTCCTGCGGTGTTCCGTGCGTCGGTCCTAACACGGACATCTTATCACCGTTGAATACAAGCCGATCCAGATTCATTTTGCGGACGGGTGGTCCTTCCGCAGAGCGTCCTATCAGATTGTGATAGACGATGTAGTAAGCATCCAGATTAGGTCCCATAACTGTTGCACTGTGACCGAGGCCATTGAAATCGTTCGCTGTGGAAATCAGGATCGGATTATTCTCAGGAATGGTATAGGCGGCAACGGGAGATTCATGATTAACGCCGTAATTAACGCGATAGCCCTTGCTGAAAACGTGATTACCCGTGTACGTTATGAAATACCGTCCATTTCGCTTGATGATCATGGAACCTTCCGTCCAGTGCCCTAAGGAAGCGTTCAATTGTTTTCCTGCGTCAATTGTAAATGGATTGGGCATCGAACTTATCATAATACCGCCGAATTTGGCGTGAGTAAAATACCATTTCTCATCATCATCGATAAAAACAGAACCATCAATCGTGAAGCCCAGATTATCCGTCTTTTTTACGAATGGCCCGGTAGGCTTGTCACTTTGTAAGACATAATGTCCTTTGCCCGCCGGCGAAGTGTACATATAGAACGCACCGTTCCAATAGACAACTTCCGGCGCATAAGCACCCTCACTGACAGGTTCCTCCGTAACCAAACCTTCGTATCGCCACTTCACTAAATCATCCGAACTCCAGGCCTTAACGCCGACTCTTCTGTCCTTCGTGCTGCAATATAAATAGTATTTACCGTTAAAACGCAGAATGTAAGGGTCACCAATGCCGTAATCCTCCCATTCTTGATCCAAAACAAAAGGATTCTGGTAGGTTTGACCCAAGGCTACCTCCATCCTGTTCGCCTCCTCCCGCCCCTGAAGTTGGGATTGCATAACAACCGCCACAATGACCAGGATTGCGGCACACATTGCTAGCGCTATGATCCATGCTTTTTTCAATCGCAATCGGTTGTCTTTCTTTCCCATTAGCGATTGATTTCTAATACGTAAATAGACGATGCTCTTAATGGACAGCTCACTTGCGATTTCATAATCGACAGATCATGGGATTTGCAGACTACGGTTTCAGGATTTAACGCATCGTTAATGCTTTCATAGTGATCCGCAGTGACTTCCAGCAAGCGAGCAGTGCCAGTTTCAGCAAAACCGTTAAGCTGAATATCTGCAAACGTATCGTCGAGACCTCGATTCACGATAAAAATGGTCAGCTTATCCCTCTGAGCATTCGTACAAGCCACAACATCCAAATTCGGCAAAGCGTCCAAATGAGGAACTTGAATTGGGCTGTTTACTTGAAAGCTTTCGCAATCGGTATGGGTTTCAACGACATAGCCGAGATCACGGTTCGCATACATTTTCATGACATAATAGGTTGGTGTGCCGTAAATGGTTAAGGAATTTTCACTTCTTCCGGAGGATTTCCCTCGGAACTGGTCCGCATAGAAATCACCTACGCGAATGCATCCGCCAAGCCAACCATTCACTAGGTCCGAGAAGCTGCCGATTTCTATCAAATCGCTATTTCGGATAAATTCATTCAAATTCGCTGCATTCGCCACGGCTGCTTCAAGTGTATGTTCGTTAGGCAGACCTTTGCGAATCGTGTTCGGATAATACATGGTGTTGTATTCCGTTACAGCTAATTTAATATGAGCATACCGATCAGATGAGGCGAACAGTTCCCTCGTTTGACGTACGGTTTCTCTTGTCCATTCGGGAAAAGAAACGATAGCTTTGTAGCGATCTTCTCTTAACGTGCCGTGATTCATTCCAAAACGGTTACACCCGTGATACAAATGTAAAGTTAAGAAATCAACGTGCTCAGCAGCTTTTTCCAGTAAGGTTTGATTCCAATCCATTTTGTCATGACCGCAGGCCAGCAGCTTAATCTCGGGATCGGCCGCTTTCATGGATTCGGCAAATCGCATATAGCGTTCTGCGAACTGTTCTGCTGTGCAATGGCCTACCTGCCATGCTCCCCATACTTCGTTCCCGATCTCCCAATATTTCACGCCATATGGCTCGGGATGCCCATTAGCCGCCCGAAGTTTCCCCATCGGTGTGTCCACACTGCCATTGCAATATTCAATCCACTCCGCTGCTTCTTCCGGTGTTCCAGATCCATCATTAACACAGATAAGCGGTTCTACCTTCAATTCCCGACAAAATGCGATAAACTCGTCTGTTCCGAAATATTTATTCGTCCAGCCACCCCAAGCTTCATTTATGACTGCAGGGCGCTCATACACAGGACCGATAGCCTGCTGCCAATGATAGGCACTGATATAATTCCCGGCAAGCCGCATCATGCCGGCATTCAAGTCTCTCGTCATCTCCATCACTTCTTTGCGAACATTGCCTACGCTATTAGAAGGGAGCAGCGAAATATGATCCAACCAAAGCATCCCCGTGGAAACATGATCCAACCAGCGTTCATGCTCCGATGGCACATATAATCTGAACTCAGCATTTTCACAATCCCGTTGTACCTGGAGACGTGCTTCATAATGCTTCCAATTATGGCTTTCAATTTTGATACGTGTATGTCCGAGCACTTCGCCACTCGTTTTATCCACGATTTCCGCAATAACGAATTTGATTTCTATAGAAGCTCTTGCATACAGCGCAAGTGTATAGCCAGTTTGATCTTGTTGGACGGCAATCGTTTGTTTAATCCCGGCATATCCCTCGTCATCGCTATACATTCTGATCCGCTGACTATGACCGGAGTGATGAGCTGCCGCAGGTTCAAGCCCATACAGCGTGCTTTTCCCATTTGTAAAAGGACGCCAGTTCCCTGATAGCCCCCTGTACGCGACATCCGTACTTTCAAAATCCATATCTCTCAGCGGATAAGCCAACATCGCATCCATATGATCACGGATATCCTCTACAAAATGACCGAATATATAAGGATTAATTGGACTAGTACCGACTTGATTTGTATTCACTTGAATGCTAGCTCTAGTTTGCACCATAAACGCAACGCTTCCTTTCACGTTCTATCCTTTTAATGAGCCAATCATAACGCCCTTCACAAAATGCCGCTGTACGAATGGATACATCAACAATACCGGCAAGCTGGAAATGATAATAACCACATATTTAATGCTTTCAGCTAAAAGCACTTTAGATTCAAGCCCAACGTTGCTATCGGCTGCATCCGACTGACTAACCATGAGCACTTCACGCAACACAAGCTGCAGCGGATACAAATCTTTACTGCGAATATAGATTAAGGCATTAAAATAAGAGTTCCAATGACCGACAGCATAGAAAAGGATCATGACGGCCATAATCGGTTTCGATAACGGTAAAATCACATGGGTCAACAGCTTCCAATTCGAACATCCATCGATATTTGCGGCTTCCTGAATCTCCCAAGGAATGCTGGTTTGAAAATACGTTCTCATAACAATTAAGTTATACGTAGCAATTGCGCCAGGGATAACTAATGACCACATCGTATCCACCATGCCTAAATTTTTCACGAGGAGATAGGAAGGAATGAGGCCCCCGCTGAAAAACATCGTAAGCGTGACGAAAAACATAATGCCACCACGTCCAGGCAAATCCGGTCTTGACAGTGGATAGGCGGCAAGTGTCGTCATCACCAGGTTGATTACTGTACCGATTAGCGTATACAGAATCGTATTTCCATAACCATTCCAAATCTGATCGTTATGAAAAACGTTCCGGTATGCTTCTAACGTGATCTGCTTGGGCAGCAAGATGACATCGCCATTCAGCACTAGTGCGGGATCGCTGAAAGAGGCGCTTACGATAAAGATGAGCGGATACAACACGATAACTACAATTAAAGCGGCCAGTACGTTTACAACAGCATCAAATACTTTTTCATCCGAGCTCCTTTTTGTGAGCGTTTGCATCTGCATCACTCGGCTCCTCCTACCATAAACTTGTCTCCGCCTTCTTACGGGCAAAGCGATTCACAAGAATCAACAGCGCAAGGTTGATCAAGGAGTTGAACAAACCTATAGCAGCTGTATAGCTGTACTCGCCTTTCAAAATACCCGCCGAGTAGACGAAAGTGGAAATGACATCGCTTGACTCCAAATTCAAATTATTTTGCATGAGCAAAATTTTCTCAAACCCAACATTCATGAAGTGTCCCACATCGAGGATCAATAAAATGACGATAACCGGTAGAATACCCGGTATAGAGACGTGCCAGATGCGACGCAGCCGGCTTGCACCATCCATTTTTGCGGCTTCGTACAGCTGTGGATTGACTCCACTTAATGCTGCAATATAGATGATCGATTGCCACCCCATATTTTGCCAGATATTGGAGCTGATAAAAATCGACTTGAACCATGCCGCAGAATCGAGAAATCGTACAGGTTCTCCGCCAAACGCCGCAATGATTGTATTCAACGGACCGCCTTGTGGAGATAAAAAGAGCATCAGCATTCCCACCATTACAACGATGGAAATAAAATGCGGAATGTACGTAATGTTTTGCACCACTTTACTGAATGCTTTATTACGAATTTCTGTAACCAGTAAAGCGAGCAGAATCGGAATCGGAAATGCAAATAATAAGGAAAATAAATTAATAGAAATCGTGTTCCACAGGAGTCTCCAGAAATAATAAGATTCTACAAAACGCTTGAAGTGATCAAGCCCTACCCATGGGCTGCCATTGATCCCCTTTGCCGGGCTGAAGTTTTTGAAAGCGATCTGCAGACCGTATAAAGGCCCATAATGGAACACAAGATACCACACAATTGGAATGAGCAGCATTAGGTAAAGATCATATCGACTGCTCACAGATTTCAAGAGGCTGGAGCGCCTCGATTTGGGTCGAGACGCAGTGCCCGCTGTATTTGCCGTACTGTTCATCTGTCGTCCTCCAGCCGTCAACACTTATTTTTGCTGTTTGAGTTTATCGTAAGCTTCTTGATACAGTTTCTGAAGCTCGTCAATTTTCATTTTCTTCAAAGTGCTCTGAAACTCGCCCCACTTATCAAAACTTAGGGCACCTGCGATAAACTTCGTGCTCTGCTCCTCGTAATATTTATCAATATCGTTACGCAAAATATTAATTTGTTGAGCCGTTTGCTCATCAAACATCGGTGATGCATAACGAATCTTCGGCATGTACGGATCCAGCTTCTTTTGAGCTTCCTGAACCTGAGGCGGATTGATGTATGAAGCCACCTTCTCGCTGATCAAGTGCGGCGCTCCTCCTCCAGCGTAAGGGGTGATTTTACCTTGATTACCGGAATTCAGGAAGGCTTCTGTATAAAATGGAATGCCATCTCGCAATTCATAATTCTCGCCCTTGCGACCGAAACGCAATAAAGTAGAGCCTTCATCGCCAAAGAAATAATCAACCCAACGCAGCGTAGCTTCGGGATTTTTGTTTACAGATGTGATGGCAAAAGCACCAAAGTCTCTAGGAACCGGTTGCGCCAACTGCAATCTATCACCATGAGGCCCTTTCACTGGAGCTATACCGATGTATTGATCCGCTACTTTCGTATCCAGCATGGGATTATTCGTCTGATCAAAGAAGAAACCGGTATTTCCTGTCCCTTGCTTAGCCAAATACTGGGCTTCCTTCTGCGTAAATAACTCTGAATCAAGCAATTTCTCGGAATACAGCTTATTTAGGTACATTAATAATTCTTTATTCCGATCGCTGCCCATCCAAATATTCACTTTGTCATTGTCCAAGTTAATGTTATATCCTAATTGGAAATCCAAGCCAAAGGATCCTGCCATGATAGGAACAATGCTAAGGCCATTTCGCGCTGTCATCGGGATTTCATCCTGTTTGCCGTTGCCATTCGGATCTTTATCCCGGAAAGCTTTCAGTACTTCATACAGTTCATCTGTTGTCTCAGGTTCTTTCAGATTCAGCTTCTTCAGCCACACTTGATTCATCCAACGTTTATCCGTTCTGGCAGCGTTTACAGTTACGATACCAGGCAAGGCATAAATGTGACCCTCAGGTGTCGTGATCGCAGAACGAATTTCCGGATATGTATCCATCAACTTTTTAATATTCGGCGCGTACTTATCAATTAAACTCTCTAGAGGAATCAATTGTCCTCCGGAGCCGTATCGAATTGCCTCTAATGGTGTCAAGCCTGAGCGGTACAAAGCATCAGGAAGTTCATTCGATGCGAAAAGCAGGTTCTTTTTCTCATTAAAACCATCCGTTGGCGCTTCAATGAACTCAACTTGAATGTTGCTCATTTTCTCGTAATCCTGAAACACCGGCATGTCTTTAAACGGTCCGTTGACAGGCGCAATTCGTGTGAACATTTTCAGCTTCAACGGTTCTTTGACAATCGGAAATCCTTCTGCAGATGCATTACTTGATGTTTCCCCTTTGGATTTGCCATCTTTCTCTGTACTTGGCTTATCCGTGCCGCAAGCCGATAACGTCAAACTGGAAACAACTAAAGTAGAAAGCAGTACTGTCCCCCATTTTCTTTTCATTCTTTCTTTCCTCCGTTCATGTTGTTTTCCCCTTGTAGGAAAGCGTTTTCTAAGGGTTGATCTCATTATAAAGAATGATTTCATCCTTCTGATTCAACATATATGACATTTCATTCTACTTTTTTGATGTTTTTAAATGATCGATGAAAGCTTGCGGCGTCATTCCTGTTATGCTTTTAAACACTTTGAAAAAGTAAGTATAGCTCAAAAAGCCAACCTCACTGCTTATTTGCTTGAGCGCGTAAGCATCGGACTCCATGAGCATACAGCTTTTTTTTATACGGACGCGATTGATATATTCTGTAAATGTCATTTGCGTTTCCTCTTTGAACAATCTGCTTAAGTAGGACGGATTTAGATTGAGGGCACCGGCTGTGCTTTCCAAGGAAATATTGGCGGCATAGTTATCCGAAATGTATTGGACCGCTTTGCCAATATGACGTGAGTAGGATCTCCCAGCTTGCTGTTCCTTAATGAAATCAACAATCCGTGCGTAGTAAGACAATACCCACATTTCGATTTCGGAAACACGGCTCATCCGTCCAAATTCATTCCGTGTAGGGATAAGCTGCACATCTTCCGTGGCGATATGAGAAAATTGCCGTTTCAGCGACATCTCCACGAGTCGAAGCAATTCGCTGACTATGGTTTGTACCGTCATAGCGTACACAGGCTGATGTCTGACAGTGGCAAAAATGGTTGTAATCGTATGGTGAATCCTATCCCCGTCGAGCTGCTCCAGGTAAAGGAGCAGTTGTTTCTTCTCTTCTACAATCAGAGCATCTCTTAGTGTCGCAGGGTGCATACCTTGATATAAAATATCATTCATCTCTTGATCGGCCTTGCGATAACTGGCGACAAGCTGCTTTAAACTCCCGCTTCGCGGGCCAATGATACAGACACATTTCAAATTAAGAAATTTCTCCAGGGAATGCGAAAGCGCGCTAGCAGCTTGATTAATTTGGCTCGTTACCGCAAGTTCACTTCGCTCCTCGGATGAAAACAGAATAATAAATCGTCCCTCCCCCACATAACCTACCGTTCGTTTCTGAACGTCACCAACTGCCATTTGCATCACATCTGTCGCTTGCTGTACAAACCTATTTTTCTGAACGTCATTCAACAACTCCGTGACTAGCAGAAACGGTACGATTTGAACGGCGGCAGTTCCATAATTGACGGCATGCGTGTAGAGGTCATTGTCTTTGGCATAAGCCAGCAATGATTCTTCAGCACCTTCCACATCTCTAGCCAAATTCGCCACATGTTCGCGCAGTATTACCGGGCTTAGACTTTCGATGATTTGAGTTTGCACGCTGCGTGCTTTATGTTCCCGAGCTTCACTCTGCAGCTCCATAACGGCTCGATCCAGAAGCGCCAAGAGTGCGTTTGCGTTCAAACGATGTTTGAGCAAATAATCCATGGCTCCATTCATCAAACAAGTGCGAACATAATCGAAATCGTCGAAGCTGCTCAGCATAATCATTTTAACCATCGGAAATTGCTCTTTGATTCGGCGGCTGAGTTCTACCCCATTCATCGCCGGCATGCTCACATCCACAATGGCAATGTGCGGCGTATGCTGCTCCATCATAGAAAGGGCTATAGCGCCGTTCTGCGCTTCTCCGCAAATGGTGAATCCATGTTTTTCCCAGTCCAGCATTCCCTTCACATCGTTACGGGCTAACGCCTCATCGTCAACCAATAAGACCTCAAACATCTTTCACCCCTCCTGTTCACTTCACGTTATCATTGGAAATCTGATCTGCACTGTCGTATAGGCATCAGGTTCACTATCTAGAAAAACTCCGTATGGCTCTCCGAAAAGACGAACGATACGCTCATGCACATTGCGCACTCCCATGCCGCTAAAGCGTGTATTTGTATTCGCTTCGAAGAGCGCCTTGATCTGATCTTTCGACATCCCTTTGCCGTTATCTCGGACATCGATTCTCAATTCCTTGCTCTCCTCATAGATGCGAATCAACACTTCGCCCTCGCACTCCGAGCCGGAGAGCCCATGAATAATGGCGTTCTCCACAAGAGGCTGGAGCATCAGTTTCAACACGCTAAGCTGTAAAAGCTCATCATTTTCAACTTCAATCATCAGATGGACAGGTTCTACATATTTGTATTTTTCAATGGTGACGTAACTACGGACATACTGAAGTTCTTCTTGTAGTGTAAGAAATTCATTCGTATTTCCAAGCACACCGCGCATGAGCTCAATCAAGGATTCAGATACTTCAACAATGTTCGGTACGCCGTTAAGCTTAGCTAAATATTTCACCGTATTCAGTGTGTTATATAGAAAATGAGGACGTATTTGAGCCTGCAGAACAGCCAATTCGGCTTCACGCTTCTCTTTCTCCGTTGTCATGATCCCCTCAAGTAAACGCTTTAATTGCTCCACCATGCTTTTGAAAACTTGATACAGCTGACCGATTTCATCCTTGGAATGGATTTCGACAGTCGGCAGCGACATATTGCCTTCCATGACATGCATCATCATCGATCTTAACCTGCGAATATTTCTCGTCATGCGGGAAGAAACCTGTAAAGTGCCAATGACAATGATGATAAAAACGATAATAGCTACAGTGGCTAACATATGACGGATTCGCGCCGTTTCGGTTAATAGTGACTTCATGGGTACGAGCGCAAGCGTAGACCACCCTGTATACTCAGATTTACGCAAAACGACGAGATAAGAGGTTTGGTTAATGATCCTTTCAACCGAACCGTCTGTACCGTTAAGTTCCTGATTAAGCTTAATGATCGTTTCTTTATCAAGAGCGCTTGTGCTCGGTTGATAGATAAACTCGTTTTTCCTGTCTACGACATATAACATGCTATCCGATGTAGGTTTAACATCATAAATCTTTCTAACAATTTCGTCATTCAAATCAAACATGACCATACCGATTAAATTCCGGTTATAGCGGAGTTCACGCCCGGTCACAATCGAATTATTAAAGCCGGTTTGATGAAAATAGGCGTGGCCTGATCCATTTTGCAGCAAATCGTCCATCATCGGGGTGAATAAAATGTTCTTGTCGAGCCACGGGGAACCAACAAAAAACACCTTTTCATTCAAGCCGATAACGGCTACCCTCGATATGTACGGCTTATAGGCAATTAGAGCGGATAAAAACTCCTCGATTCGTTTTTGTTCCTGAAACCACTCGAAACTCGGTTCCTCCGTCTTGCTAAGCAGTGTGTCCAATACGGTTTTATTTGTAGCAACAACCGTGTTTAATCGACTTACCTCTTCTAATCGGAGATTCAAGGACTCGTCTGCCTGACGGATACTTTCCGTCACCGACGTGATCGCATTGTTCTTGACTGTTTCTCTCATATACAAATAAACGATGCTCGTCACGGCAACGATGCCCAGCAGTGTTACCAAGCTGAAGGCGACGAAGATTTTCCCCTGAATGCTTACCGTAGGTGAAATTAACTTCTTCAAGGAGGAAAACTTCATAGGTAGGTGCTCCCTTCTACTGCGCTTAGATTAGAAAAAAACATGAACCCTGCCCGGCAGCCCGAGCTTGATTCATGCTTTTATATTACTCACAACTAGGCGTTATGCATAGCCCTTGTCCATCTTCCTCCGTTTCAAGAAGAACGATTCCCGGGCGCGTCCGGAAAGGTGCCGTGCGATCGTTCCCAAAAAAGGTGGACCAAAGTCTGCCGTCTCGATCGATAAACATCGTCCCGTGGCCTCCATGAGGCACCCCCACACGTCTAGGCGTATATGGTCCATAAATGTGATCCGCTACGGCATACATTAAATCGTAAGTGCCGTCTACCCGTTTATCGCCATTCCATTCCGCCGCACCAAGGATATACTTCCCTTGATATTTTACGATGAAAGCACCTTCATAACCGACACGCTGGCCGTCTAAACACAGCAGCTTACGGGGCTCTTCCGCGAATCCCGTCATATTCTTTTTCATTCGAGCTATTTTCCCATCCTGCCAGACAAAATACACCTCGCCATCGCTATCCTGGAAAAAGCTTGAATCAATATCTGTATTCGTCATGCGGCCCATATCGATATAAGGACCTTCAGCGTCTCCGGACAAACTTTTGATTAACCCGGTACCCCCGCCTTGTAGGGAATAAGTGATCCAGAATGTTTCATACAAATAGATCATCTCAGGTGCCCAGAGACACGGTTTCTCATAAATATGGTTCTCCCATGAACCGTTCTCGGATAGATCCCACACTTTCGCAACATGATGCCACTCCTGCAAGTCAGATGACCTCCACAAGAGCAGCTGATTATTCCGGTCCCAAAAATTGCGATGCGGCTTATCGGATGTCCCTGTCAGATAATAAGTGCCATCTGGTCCGGTGCTTATATGAGGATCTCGAATTGGAAAATCAGCGACAGGTTTGAGACTGCCCACTGCACCCTTCTCCAGCACCACGGCCTCCGTCGGCCTTATGAATCCAGGACTGGCAAAAGTCATTGGAACGACAGCCGGATAATGCTCAACCAATGAATATTCGCCACTACCTGTAAATGAGGCATAAATCTGATGTTCGGGTCCATCGAACAGACTTATTTGCCCGCCATGGGGAAGCGCCAAATATCTCCGACTGTAAAGGCCATAGATGGAATGGCTGACAGCAACAAACGTATCCACTGCTTCGCTACCCATCCGAGTAAAACGATCGGCACAAAACATGGCATAGGTTCCATCTTTTTTGTATAAAAAAGCACCATACGTACCGACTTGCAACTTGCCGGTATACGATGCATCATCCTCGCGTCCCGCTATTTTCCACGGCTGTACCTCAATCATCCTCGGTTTTTCCGCAAAGCCGGTCATATCCTCTTTCATACGAGCGATTTGACCATGACTGTAAACCCAATAGACAGCTCCGTCTTCATCCTCAAATAACGAGGCATCCTGCCCATCCGTTGTCATCTTTCCCATATCTTCGTATGGCCCCAACGCGGAATTCGACGTGGATCTAAGCAATCCCGTACCGCCTTGGCTTAACCCGTATGTAACCCAAAACGTTCCTTTAATGAAACGTATTTTCGGCGCGCAAATGCCAGCTGTGCCTGTCCCTTCTTTTTGCCATGTCCCCTCCAGCTCTAAGCTCCATACGCTTACTGGCTCTGTCCATGTCTTTAAGTCCGTCGAAGTCCACACCAGCACATTAGCGCCATCAACCGTTCCCGTCAAATAATACGAATGCTCCGGTCCGGTACAAATACTCGCGTCCTTCAAAGGAACATCGATCAATCGTTCAATGCTAACCGCATTTTCTGAATAGCTGGTGCAGGCAGCCCATTCCGTTTCAGGATGTGGAGGCTGTATGATAAAATCGTTGTTCATTGGATTCTTCCTTTCCTAATCGCCGTATGACTAAGATAAGTATACCGTGCTTTGTCCAAACTCTTAATATAGAAAGCTGCGCATAAGGTGAGGAAAACGGACATCGAACAAATCACGGCATGTTTTCAGGAGAGTAGCCATAATAGTTGCGAAAAGCCCTTGAGAACGAATATAAACTTGGATAGCCGACACTATAAGCGACTTCCGTGATCGTCCGATCCTTTAAAGAGATCAATGCCGCAGCCTTTTCCATTTTGAGACGGTATAAATAACGATTTGGCGATACACCGATCCGCTTCTTGAAAATATCAGAAAAGTATGATCGATGGACCCCCGCCTCTTCAGCAACCTCTTTGATGCTGATTCCTTCCAACGCATGCAGCTGCATAAAATCAAGGGACCGTTTTAACCAAGGAAGGTCATCTACGTTGTTCGTTTTCTCATCTATTATTGTTTTGCCCCCTTTCATAAGGGCAGCAAAAATTCCATACAATTGTTCCTGAAGTCCCATTGAAAAGCCAATGTCCTCCGCTTCATCCGGTTGATCTGAGATGAACTGCAGGAAAGCATATAGTTTTGTCCAGACTTCCCTGCTGCATCTTGCACGTAATACGGGACTATTCTGTGTTAATCCAAGCGAATGCAGCAGCTGTAAAGCTTGCGGACCTTGAAAAGCTATCCAAACAAGCTTTAAAGTCTCTTTTTGATCGTAGATACGGTAGGAATAGGATTCATCCGGGAAAAAGCAGCAAAGATCATTCGGTTGAAGAATCGCTTCCCCGCTTTCAGATTGAAGAAGTAATTGACCTTCCACTACGAAGTGCAGGCTGTAGCATTCAATTCTTTTAGGACCGACCTGATAGTTCGGTTTGGCAACGTTATGCCCAACACGAATACACCACAAGCCGCTCATTTTTATAAACTCATTAGGATTTAAATAATGGTGTTGTGCATATTCGTGGGGAAATTCCTGCATTGCATATTCACCTCAAGACTTGATAGATAACTTTATGATTATCATACCTAACAAAATGTTAAACGTATACGTTTCTATGATATTTTAAATTCAACAACTCGACCTTATGATTAATATAGAATTTCGAAACATGGAGGAGTTATTGGATGAAGAAACCTAATATTTTGTTAATTACAAGTGACCAGCAGCATTGGAATACGTTAGGTGCTTTTAACTCGGAAATCAAAACGCCGAATTTGGATCGTTTGGTGAAGGAAGGAACGACTTTTACGCGTTCCTACTGTCCGAACCCGACTTGCACGCCGACCAGAGCTTCCATCATTACAGGCATGTATCCAAGCCAACACGGAGCATGGACACTTGGCACAAAGCTGTTAGAGAATATGCATACGGTCGGTGAAGATTTTCGTGAAGCCGGTTACAATTCTGCACTTGTCGGTAAAGCTCATTTTCAACCCTTAGCTGCTACTGAACAATATCCTTCTCTCGAAGCTTATCCGATCTTACAAGATCTTGATTTCTGGAAAAAGAATCATGGACCCTTCTACGGCTTCGATCATGTAGAACTAGCCCGTAATCATACGAATGAAGCGCATGTCGGCCAACATTACGCCCTGTGGATGGAAGAAAAGGGCTGCATGAACTGGCGTGATTATTTCCTGCCGCCAACCGGGACGATGGATCGCTCCATTCTTCACAAATGGCCTATTCCAGAGCAATATCACTACAATACCTGGATTGCCGAGAGAACCAACGCGCTTCTGGAGCAATATAAAGAAGAAGATCAAAGCTTTTTCCTTTGGTCCAGCTTCTTTGACCCACATCCGGATTATTTGGTACCTGAACCGTGGGATACGATGTATGATCCCGATCAGCTGACGATTCCAGAAGTCACGCCTGGCGAGCATGACCACAATCCACCGCATTTTCAATTAACCCAATTGGAAAATCCTGATTTTCAACCCTGGCAGGAAGGTGACTATGCGGTCCATGGCTATCATTCCCATTCAGCCTTGTACTCCGAGCAAGACCGTAAACAGCTGGTCGCGACCTACTATGGCATGATCAGTCTAATGGACAAATACATTGGAAATATTTTAGATAAGCTTGATGAGCTAGGCCTCGCGGATCATACAATCGTAGTATTTACAACGGACCATGGGCATTTCTATGGTCAACACGGCCTTCAGGCTAAAGGCGGCTTCCATTACGAGGATCTCATCAAGATTCCGTTCATGGTTCGATATCCCGGTCAAGTTCCGGCTGGCGTTACTTCGCCTGCCATTCAGTCATTGGTAGATCTAGCCCCTACCTTCCTCTCACTATGTGGCATTAAGATTCCTCACCATATGACAGGTGTTGATCAGTCACAAGTCTGGCGCGGTCAGCAAAGCCAAGCCAGGGATCATGCGATTTGCGAGTTTCGTCATACCCCAACGACGATTCACCAAAAAACCTATGTGGATGAAAGATATAAAATAACCGTGTATTATAACCAAACGTATGGGGAAGTTTTTGATTTGCAAGAAGATCCGGGCGAAATCCGCAATTTATGGAATCTTCCTGAATACCAGACCCTGAAATCGGAGCTTTTGTTGAAATATGCGTGGGCGGAACTAGGTAAAGAGTCTATGGCGATGCCTCGGGTTTGGCATGCTTAAAGAGGATGAAGAACGTGAATAAGCTCGGGAAGCATGGTCCTATCTATCATCTGCCGCAGGTAGGAGACCCTCCTCCCCTTAGCGTACAGTTCTTGGGGGTAAATTACTGCGAATCGGATTACTGTAATATTCGGGAGCTTGCGCAGGTAACTGTTATCGGCTTGGTACGTTCAGGACAAGGAAACGTTACGGTTGGTACACGAACCTTGACTGCGCGTCAGGGGGATGTCTTCATCCTCCCTGCCGGCTGCTACCATGAAGTTGTCTCAGACCCTCAGCATGAGGAGCAATGGAGCTACATATGGTTAAACATTAGCGGCAACTGGATTCTTAAGATGCTCGAAGCGTATCAATTGCTTCCCCATATCGTCGTGCAGAATAGCGGGTTAGACTCTCTTTTTCACGAGGCGATCGACAACGCTAAACATAAATCCGCGCAGGAGCTGCAAACTGAGCTTCAGATCATCCTTATGCGAATCATCGTTTGCCTCTCTGAGGTATTGCGAAAACAAGGCGATACTTTAACGTCAACAGTTCAATCTATCAAACAATTTCTGGATAACAGTGTCTTCTCTCCTTACGACACATCTGAGCTCTCTTCTCAAATTGGTGTTTCTACCAGACACATGAATCGCTTATTTAAAAAAGAGGTGGGAACTACCCTTTATAACTATGTCATTGCTAAAAAGATAGAATCCGCTAAAAGAATGTTGGTCGACACTCAATTGACCATAAGTGAAATTGGATACAAGCTTGGTTACGTCGATCCCCATTACTTTTCGAACCTGTTCCACAGCAAAACAAATGTGAGACCTAGTGACTTTCGCAAGACATTTCGTGAAATGCAATAAAAACACCCGCGAGGACTTTTTCTTCGCGGCCTTTTTTTGACTTTGAATGGGCACTTCATTCACTCAGTGGAGTAAGCTTACATGACATGTAAATTTTAATTGATCAAATGCTTCGGATAAGGTAAAACTATTATAATAAACTTTTTTAACTATACTTGATTATGAAGGCGGATGAGATTGTGATAGTACAGGTCGATAACGAAACAATTGCAAGTGAATACGTACACGGCGTATACGAAACAGTGGTTAAACGTAATCCTCATGAAAAAGAGTTCCACCAAGCAGTGAAAGAGATCCTTGAATCCCTGATTCCTGTTCTCTCCAAACATCCGAAGTACATGAAACATGGTATCCTTGAACGAATCGTCGAGCCGGAACGCTTGGTTACTTTCCGCGTGCCATGGGTGGACGACCAAGGAGTTACACATGTGAACCGCGGTTTCCGTGTGCAATTTAACAGCGCGATTGGACCTTACAAAGGCGGTTTGCGTTTTCACCCTTCCGTTAATGCCAGCATCATCAAATTCCTTGGGTTTGAACAAACCTTCAAAAACTCCCTCACTGGACAGCCAATTGGCGGCGGTAAAGGCGGCTCCGATTTCGATCCTAAAGGCAAGTCCGATAATGAAATCATGCGATTTACGCAAAGTTTCATGACGGAGCTTTATAAATATATGGGGCAAGATACAGACGTACCTGCCGGCGATATTGGCGTTGGCGCGCGGGAAATCGGCTTCATGTTCGGTCAGTACAAAAGAATTCGCGGTGCTTACGAGGCTGGTGTTTTGACTGGCAAGGGGATTATCTATGGCGGTAGTCTGGCACGTACAGAGGCAACGGGGTATGGTTGCGTTTACTTTGTAAATGAAATGCTACAGTCCAAAGGCCTTAGCTTTAAAGACAGCACTGTCGTTGTTTCCGGTTCAGGCAACGTGGCGATCTATTCCATGCAAAAAGCGATGCAGCTAGGCGCTACAGTCGTTGCTTGCAGCGATTCCAATGGTTATATTTATGATAAAAATGGAATCGACCTAGACACCGTACGCCGCTTGAAAGAAGTGGATAGAAAGCGAATCAGCGATTATGTCAACGAGCACCCTACTGCTACTTACCATGAGGGTTGTGACGGCATTTGGACGATTCCATGCGACATTGCTCTACCGAGCGCGACGCAGAACGAAATCAACGAGGAATCGGCTAAAATCCTGGTAAGAAATGGCGTACAAGCGGTTGGCGAAGGCGCAAACATGCCATCCACTTTAGAAGCCATTGAGGTATTCCTGAAGGCAGGCGTGCTCTTCGGACCTGCTAAGGCAGCGAATGCCGGTGGTGTTGCCGTATCCGCGCTTGAAATGTCTCAGAACAGCATGCGCTACTCCTGGCAATTCCATGAGGTAGACGATAAGCTTCATGCCATTATGAAAAATATTTACAAAAGCGCTGTTCAAGCCGCAGAGGAATACGGCCACCCGGGCAATCTGGTTGTAGGTGCTAATATTGCAGGCTTTACAAAAGTCGCAGACGCGATGATTGCACAAGGTGTTGTCTAGGCTCTAGAAGATCAGGTTGCCACATAAGCTGGCAGCCTGTTTTTAGTTCTCACGGAACGTCTTTATGAAATTTTTCTGGTCCTTCGTAAACTGATACCCTCGTCGCTCGTAGAAATGGTGAGCCTGTACACGCGTTGGATGCGATAACAGTTTGATCCCCGAATACCCGGCATCCTTGGCCCACTGTTCAAGGCTTTCAATCAACAGGCTGCCAATCCCTTGACCCCGGTACTCCACATTGACAACGAACCCCAGGATGTTTACTAGCGAGTCAGCAAACAGTAATTCATAGGGACTGCCATGAATATATCCAATCACTTCGTTATGTTGTTCATACACAAAGATGACATCTTTTGTTTTGGTTGTAAGGGTGACTAGCTTCTCTTTTACTTTCTCTTCCGTAAAGACAGATAGATTCGGATTAAAGTGTTGGTTCAACAAATAAATATTCGGATAATCAGAAATCCTGACTTCTCTGACATTCGTATCTCTCAACTTGGAACACCCCCATTCTTTACATGTCGTGTCACCTTTTCGCCAAATAAGGAACATCTCCATGTATTATTCGCTCTTCTTTTTCATTAACCTCCCCTTTTACAAATTTTTAAAATACTAAAAATAGACCCCTAGCTGCGAGCTAAGGGCCTTCGTTTAACCGACTTCGTCTTCCGTGCGTTTCTCCCTGCGAAATTCGCGTGGCGGCATCCCCGTAAATTTCTTGAACATCCTGTTGAAGGAATTAATGTTCTGGTATCCTGAACTGCTGGCGACGTCCTGTATTCTCAGGTCCGTTTCCAGCAGCATTTGCTGCGCCACCCGGATTCTTACACCATTAATATAATCAATGAAGTTTTCCCCCGTCTTCTCCTTGAAGTACGTGGACAAATAGCCTCCAGTAATATGTAGGTGCTCGGCTACAATATCCAGCGTAATATCTTGAGCAAAATGCTTGTTCACATAGTCCACAACAAAATCAATGACGGGATCTTCATTTTTCTGATTACTTCGAATCTCCTCACAGGCTGCAACAAGCAGTTGGCTGAAAAATTTGCGATAATGCCGACCCGAATAAAAACTTTGACTCGTGCTCAATCCGGCGATAACAGGCTGTATGGCCCGTTCGTCTAACCGCAGCACATGGAACGCTTTGCGCACCTTTTGTACAATATCAATTAAAAATTCTTGATATTGCAGTACCGTTTCACACTTGCGTTCCATAAGAGCAAGTTGGCGATCCAGCAGATGCAGCAACTCCTGTGTATTTCCTGCTGCCAGATTGCAGTCGAATTGTTGTTCTTGAGCAGACGTTAGCAAATGTACAGATTGACGACCGGCATGCTGACGAACAATTTGCGTATCTTCGTTCAGCTTTCGTTCTTGCAGCAGTTTAACCGTCTGCTCATAAGCCTCCGTGAAATCAAACGACTGTGGAAATGCCGGTGAGATCGCGATGGTCAGGAAATAGAAATCAGCGTCATGAGCCACGACTTTCAATAATTCTGTCATATAGGCATCCAGACGAGAATCGTCAATTTCATTAATAACCGATAGCATTTGCCGACTCTCGATTTGAATCGTTAATGAAGCGGGGAATACCTTGAGCAAGCTATGATTGATAAACGTATAAATGCTGTAAGTTAAAGGGCCCGGCTCTTCTTTCATTTCCTCCCAGAACCTATCTTTGTACGTAATCTCGTACACGACGAAACGATATGCCTGTGTGGAAATCATATCTATAGCTCCTGGAGAGCCGCTATAGATTTTCTTCAGTTTATTCAAGTAACTGTACGACAAAAGCTGGATATTTTTTTGTGCCAGATCCGACTGAATCCTTGCATTCGTCTGCAGCATATCGTCCAGCTTCTGACCAATTAGTTTAAACTCGCGAATATTGCTTTTAAATCGAACATCCTCTCCCCCTGTCGTCTGCAGCGAGGAAACCAACTGCTTAACCGGGCGGTTAAAGCGAACACTGAACAGCACGGATATAACAACACTCACGATTAAAGAAAGTATGAGTAGAACAAATAGTGTCAGATTAAGCTTGGAAATCTGCTTCGAAATGCTAGCACTAGGTATGATATTTATATACGTGTACCCGCTGTTCTGTCCGGTCTGATAAAAGTAATAGGTATTGTCACGCAGCAAATACGTTTTGTCTACAGGCAGTTCTGGAAGCTCCTCTCGTTTAGCCAACCCTCCCGTTGAAAACAAAGGTAAACCCTGCTTGTCCAAGATAATGAAATTGGCATTCACAGAACGATGAAAAGCTTCGAATAGCTGATTCGCATCCATCATCGCAACGATGTAGAAGTCCTCATTTTGCCAGTGCTTAAGGACATAAGGGATGAACAATCCTTTGGTTGTCACATCACCGGCTTTATGAAAAGAATGCTCATAAAATTTGGACATGGGAAACATCTTGGCACTATACGTTTCGTTGAATTGCTTTTGCCAGAAAGAATCCGGGTAATCGGTGCTCGCATAGAACTTTTCGAACAACGACGCTCTGTCATTGGTCCCTATTCTGCTTAACGTTAATGAACCTTCCTTGAAAACAATAATGGCATTGTCTACATAGATCAAAGGATTACCAACAACCTTGATAATCTCCTGCTTGACCCTATCCAGCAGCGCATAACGAGCATTCCCGCTGGCCTTCTGAAGACGATCCACGTCATCGTTAAAATAAAGAGCATACATTTGCTTCTGAACGAGTTGAAAATGTTCCTCATACCTCTCTGAGGTAAATCGGATGTTCTGAGCGTTATAACTAATGATTTCGTTTCTAATATTGTTCTGGAAAAATGTAAATGACAAATAATTAAAAGACATCAACAGCACAATGACAGTGAGAAAACCTAGCAGCAAACGAATGAGCAAGGAAGACGTTCTAGATTGGACTCGCGAAAGTAAACGTATCCTACTCCCCTCCATATCTGTTTTTATGGTCTTTCCTATCTCAATGTATTTATCATCTACGAGAAGTCTTATTTAAATAATACGGAAAAAAGCCAATTTTGCCTATTCACTTTTTCACGAAAACTTAACATATTTACGAATTTCATAGATGAGGGGACAATTCGGAATTATTATGGATTACATTCTATACGAACGGTGCTATGCTAGTTTCGAAATAACAAGAACACTAGCACCTTCAAGTACTCATGATCGGGGGGGATACTCAAATGAATAAGTTAGACGCAGCTGGAGCAAATCCGGAGACTTCCTTACCGGGCGTTCCCGGTCGAACTGTTCTAATGTGGAGGAAGATCGCAAAAAGCAAGAGTTTGCTTCTCATGTTCTTACCTTGCTTGCTGTATTATTTAATTTTTAAGTATTTGCCGATGTTCGGAATTGTCATTTCGTTCAAGGACTATAACCTGTACAAAGGGATATGGGCCAGTCAGTGGGTTGGGCTTAAGTACTATAAGATGTTCTTTAATAGTCCGGATTTTTGGATCATTCTGCGAAATACATTTCTGCTTGGCATTAATAAACTTATTTTCGGATTTCCTGCCCCTATTATCTTGGCCTTGCTTCTTAATGAGGTCAAGAACATGGTATTCAAACGTTTTGTTCAAACCGTCAGTTATTTACCGCACTTCATCTCTAATGTCGTAGTTGCAGGAATGGTCGTTTTGTTCTTATCCCCTTCTCAAGGTTTTGTTAACCACATGATTCAATCCTTTGGCTTCGAACCGATTCATTTTATGATTAAACCTGAGTTGTTCCGATTCATTTATGTCGGTTCAGAGGTTTGGCAGCATATTGGATGGGAGGCCATCATTTATTTAGCTGCGCTTTCTTCCATTGATCCTTCCCTCTATGAAGCTGCTGATATAGACGGCGCCAGCCGCTGGAGGAAGCTTTGGAACGTCACACTGCCGGGAATTTCCACGACCATCATCATATTGTTCATCCTAAATGTCGGTCGAGTACTGGAAATAGGATTTGAAAAAGTGTTCCTGCTATATAACCCTGCCACCTATGCTACCGCCGATATTCTAAGCACCTATGTGTATCGTACAGGGCTCGTAAGCGGTAATTTCAGTTACGCCGCCGCTATAGATATGTTCACTGGGATTGTGTGTTTTTTCTTTATCTATAGCACGAATGCACTAAGCCGGCGCCTATCACAAACAAGTCTGTGGTAACCCTTGAGGAGGATTCTTCCATATGACACGCTCCAAAATCACTTTATTTTCAGTCGTAAACATCGTCATCCTTCTAGGAGTTGTGCTGCTTACGCTGTATCCTTTTATCTACATGGCCGCTGTTTCACTAAGCAGCAACATTCATGTGCTCAAAGGAGAAATCAGCTGGTACCCAAAAGGCTTCAATATAGACATGTATAAAGTCGTTTTAAAAGATCCGCGCATTGGCACCGCCTACTGGAATACGATTGTTTACGTCGTGTTGGGCACTACCCTTTCACTTGTTATCACATCGCTAGGGGCTTACGCTCTTTCCAAAAAAAATATGTTATTCGGGCGTGGATTTACAATGATCATTATATTCACCCTATTCTTCAGCGGTGGGATGATCCCTACTTTTCTAGTTGTAAAAGAACTCGGCGTTATCGACACAGTCTGGGGCATGGTACTTCCTGGCGCTGTAAGCACATGGAATTTGCTCATCATGCGTACCTTCTTCTCCAATATCCCGGCAGAACTGGAGGAATCGGGACAAATGGACGGACTGAGCGATTTCGGTGTTTTCTTCCGAATCGTTGTCCCTTTGTCTCAAGCGGTATTCGCCACTATCGGTTTGTTCTACGCGGTAGGATTATGGAACAATTTCTTGCTGCCGTTGCTATATTTACGAGATCAAGAGCTTTTCCCCTTGCAGGTCATTTTGCGCAACATCGTTCTTGCCGGCCAGTCGAACCAAGCGGATATTGCCGCAGTTGGCGATGCCAATGTTGTGCTGGAAGAACCGTTGAAGTTCGCAACAATCATGGTTTCCACAGTTCCCATCCTTCTCGCCTACCCTTTCCTGCAGAAGTATTTTGTCAAAGGCGTTATGATCGGGGCGGTCAAGTCTTAGGTGTAAAGAGCAATAACCCAATAATGTTTAGTGAGAAATTAGAAAAATGAAAAGGAGAGGTTCACGCATGAAGAAATGGACTACGACACTTGGATCACTATTAATCAGTGCCTCGATGTTGGTTGGCTGCTCAGGAACCACATCTACCCCAACAGCGACGGACGCAGGCGGTACAACGAATCCTGCTGTCAAGACGGAAAAACCCAAAAATACGTTTACCATGTTACTAGAGGTTCACCCGAATTGGCCGTATAACAAGGACTGGGTTGTCTGGAAGTGGATTGAGGAGAAAACCGGCGCCACTTTCAATGTTCAGCTTCCGTCCGGTGAACTGAAGGATACCATTAATCTGAATGTTGCCTCTGGTAACATGCCTGACATCACCTTTTTCAACCCTCGCGCAGACGCTGATAAATTTGGGCAGCAAGGGGTTCTCGCCAACATTCTGGATTATAAAGATGTTATGCCGAATTTAACCGCTTGGCTGAAGAAATATCCAGACATCGCGAAAGCTGCTTTGGCCGCTGACGGTAAAATGTACATGCTTCCCAATGAAGGCTTTGGTGAAACGAATCGTGTCATCTGGATGTATCGGGAAGATATTTTCAAGAAAAACGGGCTTAAACCTCCTGCCAATTATGAGGAACTGATTACTGTAGGCAAGAAGCTGAAGGAACTATACCCTAACAGCTATCCGTTCTCCTTCCGAAGCGGAGCTAATCTTGGAATCCTTAACTTTGCCACCGCACAATTCGGTACAATGAATGGTTTGTTCCAGGATGAGAAAACCGGCAAGGTGCGCTACGGGCCTATTGAGAACGAATACAAGAAAATGATTGAGTTCTTCCAACGTATGCAAAAAGAAGGGCTTATTCCGCCGGACTGGCTGACTTTCAACGTGCAACAATGGCAAAATGCCGTTTCGAATGACCAAACGTTCATGATACTCGATTATATCGGTCGTCTGGATCTGTTCAACATCCCTATGAAAAAGACGAATCCTAGCTTCAATCTTGCATTCATGCCCCCTCCTGAGGGTGTTCCCGGATTTAGTGTAAACCCGTATACCCACATTCTGGAAACAGGCATGACCTTCTCTTCCAAATCCAAGAAAGTCAAGGAAGCGCTCCAAGCCTTTGATTGGTTTTATAGCGAGGAAGGGAAAGAACTGCTTAGCTGGGGCAAAGGCGACGAAGTGTACATCACTGAGAATGGGCAAAAGAAATTGCGCCCTGAATATCTGGATATAACCGATGTTCGTAAAAAGACGGGACTCGCGACGAACGGAACCTACACTTGGTTTAATTATGACGCTCATCTAATTCCTGCTACGCAAGAGCAGCGTAATGCCTATGATTTGGCACGCAAGCATGACAGTGTCTACCATGTGAGACCACAGTACATTGAAAGCGAGCTGTCCAATGTTTCCTTGCTGCAAGCAGCCGTAGACAAGCACCGCAACGAGCAAATTACCAAGTTCATACTAGGTCAACGCAGCATGGATGAGTGGGATCAATATGTTGCCGAAGCTAAAAAGCTTGGTGTAGACGAACTGATGAAAATCACGCAAACCGCTTACGACCGACTCAAATAATCTGTTTTTAAAATCGGGAAACAAAGAACGCCTTACCGGGAGCAGCCGCTTCCCAGTATGGCGTTCTGTTTAATCAGAGATAAGGAGAATGACAGATGAATTCACCCTTAAGTTTGACGCAAGAATTCACATCCAACGGGGCATGGTGCTTTTTCGCAGATCCTCGCGCACTTTACTATCAGGGGCAGCACCATAGAACGTATATCGGCTGGTTGAATAGCATCGGAGATGTATGGATTGGCTATTACGATCACCTGCTGGGTGCTTACGAGACTTTCTTGATCCGTTCTGCTCTTCAGCAGGATGACCACGCCAACCCATCCCTGTACATAGACGATTCGGGACATATCACGATCTTTTATTCCGCTCATAATGGGTCCAAGATGTACTATCGGACAACACGGATGCCGGAAGATCTCTCCTCCTTCGGAGCTGAGATGCAGCTTCCTGCGAATACCGATGGGCATTTCGGCTACACCTACCCTACTCCAATCTATCTATCGGCGGAAAAAAGGCTCTATTTGTTCTGGCGTGGAGGCAATTTCAAGCCTAATTTTAGCGTTTCCACTGATTTGGTACACAGTGAATGGTCCCCTGCGCGCACGCTGATCATGGATAGCGGTCAACGACCATATATCCGGTATGCCTCCAATGGAAAAGACACGATACATTTCTCTTGTACCGATGGGCATCCGAACATTGAACCTTATAACAGTATTTATTATGCCCGTTATCGAGAAGGAGCTATTTACCGCGCAGACGGCTCGTTAATCAAACAAACGACAGATTTACCGCTTGAACTATCCGAAATAGACAAAGTGTTCGACGGCATAAGTGCACAACGCAATGCCTGGATTTGGGATATAGCCGAAGATGAGCAAGGATATCCAGTCATCGTCTATGCCGTATTTGAATCCTTGGAGGATCATCGTTACTACTACAGCCGCTGGAATGGCGCACAATGGGTGACGAATGAGATCACGCCGGCTGGCCGCTGGTTCCCTCAAACCCCTGAAGGAGTTCATGAGACCGAGCCCTATTATTCAGGCGGAATTATTCTGGATCACTCCGATCCATCCATCGTGTATGTATCCCGGGAAGTTCAGGGAACGTTTGAGATCGAACGGTGGTCATCTTCCGATCTTGGAGTCACGTGGTCATCTGCACCTATTACAGCAAATTCTTCCACCCACCAGGTGCGGCCATTCCTGACTCGTGGCAGCCAGGATAGCCAAGCCCTCCTCTTCTGGATGAGTGGAGAATACATACACTATACGAAATACAAGACTTCTATACGGTTCGACATTCAGAAAAAATGAAATATTCAAAAAAGAGTTAAGCACGCTGTAAGTGCTTAACTCTTTTTCTTTGGCTATTTGTTTATAAGCCATTCCTTCAAATGCTTTGTAACAAACTCATCATCGTTTAAATGTGGATAATCCGCATACATCCGGTCAATCTCTTCATCTTGGCCTGGAGACAACACCTCATTAGGGTTCAGGCACCATGTCCCTTTTAGCAATCCTTGACGGCGCAGAACTTCATGAATGCCCGGAATGCAGCCTTCAAAATGGTGCGCCGGGTCAAAAAACGCCGCATTCGTCTCCGTTACCTCGATATTGCGAGTTAACCACGCTTTGTCAATCTGCCCGGCATTTCTCGCTTGCTTGATTTCCTCCAGCAGCTCAACTGCTTTTTGCGTCCAAACCGCCCAATGTCCCAGAAGCCCACCGACAATGCTTTTTTCCACAGGAGCACCATCGACTTGAAAACGGTAGGTTGTCAACAAATCGTTAACAATATTATCATCATTGCCCGTATACAGAGCAATCTCATCACGACGGCTTGAATAACAGACGGCCCGAGCAACATCAATCGTTTGGTAACGATTAAACGGCGCCATTTTGATCGCGACAATACCTGGAATTTCAGCAAACTGCCGCCAAAAATCAAAGCTGAATGTACGCCCGCCTACCGACGGCTGCAGATAAAAGCCGATGACCGGCATTTGACCGGCCACCGCTCTCGTTCGCTCCAGAATATCCGCTTCCGTCCAATCCTGCAGACCTCCCATGCTAAGGAGCCCTGCATCATACCCTAGCTTAAGCGCCAACTCCGATTCTGCCAGCGCCTGCTTCGTAGGACCGCAAATCCCTGCTACTTTAATAAAAGGACGCTCTAAACCCGCTCTGTCTACCTCCTCTGAAGCCATTCGGAGCACCGGCTCCAGCAGGTTGACGTCTTTATTTCGAATTTCAAATTGGGTTGAATGTACGCCAACTGCAATCCCTCCTGCGCCTGCCGCTATATAATAACGGGTTAACGCACGCTGATGCTGTTCGTCCAGCTGCCGGCTTTCATCCAATGCCAGAGGATGAGCAGGAATCACAAGCCCTTCATGCAGCGCTTGCAGCTTGGTCTTAGACAAGCTTCCGCTTAGATTGGAAGGCATTAGAATTTCCCCTCCCTTTCTTGGAAGTGAGTATCCTTATTCCAGGTTGCGCCGTCATTTGCCACCCACTCGGCAGTCCAATCCAACATTTGGAGAAGTGTCACCCGCGGATACCCGAATCGTTGAAAAGCTTTAGAGGCATTATTTAACAATGCATCCTCCGCTTCCTGCCCAACAATGACTGGTTGAGTGCCCAGCCGCTTACCAAACTCCTGAGCGATCCAGCGCATGGACATCGTTTCCGGACCTGTTATATTTACAACATTCGGAGGACTTGAACAAATGTTCAAACTTCTCAGAGCCATTTCGTTGGCGTCTCCCTGCCAAATGCAATTCGCATGCCCCATGGTCACATCGATGGGCTTACCTGCTTTTACGGCTTTGGCAACCTCCAGCAGTACACCATACCGAAGATCAATCGCATAATTCAGCCGATAGATGACCATTGGAATCTCATATTTCCGAGAAAAATACTCAAATATACGTTCACGACCAAGCGTTGATTGGCCATATTCTCCAAGCGGAGAGGGAGCTTGTGATTCTGTTGCACCACCCTGGAACACAGGGGTAAACGGATAAATATTTCCGGATGAAAAGACCACGATGCGGGAATTTTTAAACTTTTCCGCTACACGTCCCGGCAAGTACGCATTCATTGCCCATGTGAAATGCTCGCGTCCCGTTGTCCCGAACTTATTGCCAGCCATGTAGATGATATTTTTCACATCAGGAAGTTTCTGCAACTGCTCATCATCCAGCAGATCGCACGCGATCGTGTGGATCCCCTCCTGTTCCAGCTGCTCTTTCAAGCCAGGCTCCGAAAAACGGGAAACACCCCAAATTGTTTTTTCAACACCCGCTTTCTTCAACGCATTCCTAGCAAGTCTCGCTAAGCTTGGCCCCATTTTCCCGCCAATACCTAGCAGCATGATATCCCCCTCCACCGCAGCGAGATCCTGAATTAAAGCTTCTGACGGCTCCGCAAGCTTGGCTTCCAATTCCTCAATTGATCGAATCATGCCTGACCTCCTTGAGTTGATACTTGAGGTACTTGCAGCATTCCATACGAATCTCGATCCACATACAAGGTGCAATCCGGATGTGTGCGCAGGATGGATGCCGGGCAGGAGGTACTTATCGGTCCGCGAAGTGTTTGTTCAACAGCAGCACGTTTGGTTGATCCTGGAACGATGCAGAATAAGTGCGCGCCAGCCATCATCGTCGGTATGGTCAAAGTTAATGCATGGGTAGGCACGGCATCAAAGTCCGGGAAGCAGCCATCATTGACCTGCTGTTGGCGACAAGGAGCATCCAGTTCAACCGGCTTAATGATGAAGCTGTCTTCAAAATCGGCCACAGGAGGATCATTAAAAGCAATATGCCCGTTTTCCCCGATACCGAGGCAAATGATATCAATTGGTGCAGCCGCAATCAGGTCGCTATAGCGCTGACATTCCTGCTCAATTGTCGTAGAGCTCTGAATCAAATGAAGCTCCCCTGGCTTAACCAATTTGAACAGTCTATCGGTTAAAAACTGACTGAATTTTTGCGGTGCATCATCAGGAAGACCGATATATTCATCCATATGAAATGCGGTGATACGCGACCAGTCGATACCTTGCTGATTCACGAGTTCCGCCAAAAATTCATTTTGAGAAGGAGCTGCAGCAAAAATCATTCTTACTTTGTCTTTTCGAGACAACAGCTCTTTGATCTTCGTTGCTGCCGCTACAGCTGCTGCAGCTCCCATGATCTGGCGATTTTCAAAAACTTTCACCTTAAGATGTTCTGCTGTTTCTTCTTTCAGCGGCGGATGGCTAAACAGCTTTCTCAATCCCTCTAAGGATTGCTTGGTGCCCTCCATTTTGCTGCCGCCAGGAGGAATGTAATGAGTCTCTATGACATATAGCCCCGTGTATCCCTCATTCTCCAAATCTTGAATTTGTTGCACGTACGGAACTCTACCCGAACCGATCGGCACGCAGGATGGCTTGCCTCCGCTTTCAATCAAGGCATCCTTCAGATGCACGTGGGCTAACAGTTCCTTCACTTCGTTATAAACTTCGGGATAAGACCAATGCTTTCCTAAAGCTTCATTACCGGGATCCCATAAGGCTTTCAAGCTTGGAGCGTTGACCTTCCGAATAAGTTTAGCTACTTCGAACGCATAACCTCCGTTGCAGGAGCCTTCGTTCTCTAGCAATAAAGTGATGTTGTGACGTGCAGCAATTTCAGCTGCTTTTTTCAAATGGCCTGCGACTTCATCTACGAACTGATCAGGTTCTTTCTCTCTCCAAAAGGAGAATATCCGAATAAGGCTCGTGCCAAGTTTATTTGCTATTTCAATTGTACGAGCAAGCTTATCAAAATGTGTTTCAACGCTCTCTTCCTCCTGCCCGAACCTGTCTCCAGCTTCAACAGGACGAGATGGATCAAGTGCGCATTTAAATAAAGGTGAAGCCAATGCAGAGATGTGCAGGCTTCGATTATCGACTTCTTGACGAACCCGCTCTACCTGCTCATCCGTCAGATTGGCTATATTTATACCGTCCACCATGCGAATTTCCACGTATTTTAAGCCTTCGGCTTGTATCCAATCCAGTGCTTCTATGAAATCATGGCTTACTTCATCGCTAATGACGCCAAGACGGTCCCATATCATAAGTTTTTACACTCCTTCAAATTATGCAGATTGTATGTTTGGTAAGAGATATGCTAGAGCTTCACCGTTTTCCCAGTAGACCGGCTCTCGTTCGCCGCTTCAAGGAAGCGGATGATCTCAACCGTTTCTTGAGCATCAATAGATGGCGTTCCTGATTGGAACATGGCTACCGCCGCCTCGACTAGACCGGCATATTTCGGTTTCGGATGCTTGTCGCCATCTACGAATTCCGTTTTGTTCAAGCGGTGGATGACAGCCCCAAACGTTTTATTTCCCTGCCGGTTGCCGCGAATTGTCCCAATTCGGCCATCCTCCCAAACACCGACGGCCAGTTCATGGAATTCGCTCGTGCTTGCGGTCACCTGAACACACCCTTTTCCCATAATGCGATACAACATTTCTGCAGAGTGAATGCCGTACCAGAACAGGCCGGGCTGTGTTGGCTGTAGTTCCGCCGGTCCGTAGCAATCAGCGCCAATAATATCAGCTGTATTCTCTGAAAGAGCATCAACCAGCCCTTGTTCATAACGCAGCGATGAAGCACTCATCAAAGGTACGTTATACTCGGCCGCCAACCGCACGATTTCCTTGGCATCAGAAGTCGAAACGGCAAACGGTTTATCGATGAACACAGGCTTCCTGTAGGGAGCAATTTTCCGAAACTGTTCCAAATGAACGCGACCGTCCACAGAAGTTAGTAAGATCGCATCAGAACGTTCCGCTACTGCCTCAGGAGAATCAAGCAGCTGCACACCGTACTCGTCGCGAATCGAACTGGTGAACCGCTCTAGCCTCGAATAGCTCATTTCAAAATCAGGTGATCCGCCGGGAAAAGCATAAGTGACTTTTCCCCCGGGAACGTGAAACTCATGATCTTGCTCGTTTAGCAGTTTAGTGAAAGCCGTGCAATGGGAGGTGTCAAGCCCGATCATCCCGATGATTATCGATTTTGGGGTAGTCATAACAATCAGCCCTTTCTGTGCTTTTCAGCTATTTTTATGCGCGTGATACGAGATTTCCCTCTTTATATGTGCTCAAAATATGTAACGAACCGTCGTCCTTAAACGCAAACAACACGAGATCCGCCGGAGCATGCTGTTGAAGTCCTTTAGCTGTCTGCAGGCCCATTAACTCCGATGGCCGGATTGAAGCCATATCCCAGGCATCGGCCAAGCTGCATAAGCCTTTTTTCACCAAATGCTGAATGCCCCACACCAGCATTTGGGCGGAGCCTGCCAGCACCTTGGCATTTTCAGCCAAATGCAGCTTGCCATCTGGCGCCAGCACGACCTCGCCGCCAATATGCGTTGTGTAACGTCCTGGTTCGAGTCCGCTTAAATAGACAGCGTCACTGACGATAATCGCTTTGTTGCCTTTTACCCTCATGAATACTTTCAGCACCGACTCGGGTAAATGGAAACCATCAGCAATCATACATGCCCAGAGCTCATCTGCCGCCAACTGCTCCCAAATATAATTTGGATGTCTTGGCAGCATCAGGTGAGCTGCGTTGCCGAGATGCGTGGACACCTTTGCCCCGGCGGCTACTGCTGAACGAATTTGTTCAGGCGAAGCGTTGGTATGCCCAATTGAAACCGTAACTCCGCTTTCGGTACAGCACCTGATAAACTCGTCGGATTCCGGCCATTCCGGTGACATCGTCACAAAGGTAATACGACCTTCCGCAGCTTCCTGCCACTGCCGGAACAACTCCCAATTCGGAGCTGTAACATACGGTTTACCATGCGCTCCCCGCGGTCCATCTTCGGGTGAGATAAACGGGCCCTCCAGATGTATACCGCGAATGCAGCTATCGGATAAGGGATCCGTTCGACAGGCTTCGGAAATGGCGCGTAATATCTGACTAATCTTGTCAGCACTGTTCGTGATTACCGTTGGATAATAGGTGGTGACACCCTTGTTCCAAAGATCACGCGTCAGCTCCATGACTGTCTCCTTCGCTAACGGTGCTTGATTGAAATCTCTACCTGCGTAGCCGTTGATTTGCAAATCAACCAGACCGGGTCCAATCCACGGCAGCTGGTCCTGAACCCCAGCTTCTAACAAGCAAATATTCTCAATATGTCCATTAGCGATAGTTACTTCTATTGGCAATCCTGTACGGTAATGTCTCCCTGTAACAACGGTCTTACCCTCACGTTTTGACTCTTCCGGCAAACCTATCCCCCCTACGTTTTCCTGCGTCATGTCATCTGCAGAGGACTATTTCAACATAATCTCTTTCCCGCTCCGTGCCGATTCATAGATAGCGAGAATTAAATCCACAGCTTTCCTGCCTTCTTCTCCTGATACCAGGGGATCCCTGTTTTCACGAATAGCTTGGATTAAATCATCAACGAATATAAAATGCCCGTCATTGGCGATATGGGAAGGATCATTTTTGGCGCTAACTCTTGGCTCCACCTTAGGCGCTTCTTCTTCACTATCAGCAATTTTCCACTGCTTGAACCCCGTATCGTCAAAAATGATCGTGCCTTTCTCCCCGTGAAGTTCGAAGCGCGTCTCCTGCCCCGGATACACAGAGGTAGTTCCTTGTATCACCCCGAATGCTCCGTTCTTATATTTCACAACGGCTACTGCCGTGTCTTCCACTTCAATCTCGCGAACCAGCGCGGATGAATAGGCAAAGACAGAATGAACATCGCCCATCAGCCACTGAATCAAGTCGATGCCATGCACACCCTGATTCATTAGGGCTCCGCCGCCATCGATAGCCCAAGTGCCGCGCCAGCCGGCGCTTTTGTAATACTGAGGGCTGCGATAGCTTTTCTGGTAAGCATCACCAAGCACCAGCTTACCCAGCTTGCCAGCCTCTATGGCCTTTTTCGCGACAATAGACGCCTCAGTTACGCGACGTTGAAATACGCAGCCAAGCTTCACATTTGCTTTGCGACAAGCATCGATCATAAGCGTCATGTTTTCCGAAGTGATATCAAGCGGCTTTTCACACAACACATGTTTGCCTGCCTGTGCTGCCGCAATGACGACTTCCGCATGATAGCCGCTTGGTACCGCTACTGTAACAGCATCAATATCATCACGCTTCAGCAGCTGCTGGTAGTCCTGATACACTTGCGGAATTGAAAAATCTGCCGCTAATTTTTCAGCCTTTTCAACCTCAACATCGGCGATGCCAACCAATTCTGCTTGCGAGTTACCCTGAATGGCCTTCGCATGAGAGGGAGCAATCACTCCAGCTCCTATAACAGCAAATCTCATTTTTTCACTCATCTCATCACTCCTCTTATATGGTTATTTCACGATCTGCTCCGTTCCTGTCTCACTTGAAGCATATACACTCTCGATGACAGAAACGACTGTCTTGGAATATGCACCGGAACAATCCAGCCAAGTATCATTTGTAATCGCATCCATAAAATCTAATAATTGTTGGACTAAAGGCTGCTCAGCCGGCTTCAGCAGGACTGGCTCGTACAAACCGTCACGGCTTATGGACAGGCCCTTCCCCGTCTCCAGCTTGAGCATACCCTTTGTAAACATAAACTCCGTTTCATTACGTGAAACTCCTGAATATCCGGATTGCGTAATCACAGCGGGAACACCGGAGGAGGTTTCCATAAAAACAATTCCGCTGCCTTCAACGTCACCCCGTTCTTCATGGAAGCTTACGGATGCCTTCACCTTGGTGACCCTGCTTTGTGTCATCCATTGAATTTTATCAATAGAATGCGCCCCCAGATTCATCATGATGCCTCCACCTGCTTTACTCTTCTCAAAGAACCACCCGGGTCGATCTGCTCTATAGTAGTTTACGTTCCGCGTATCATTAATCATGACAAGCTTTCCAAGCTCGCCACTCTCAATAATTCGTCTAACTTCAATATTCTCTGGAAAATAGTGTTGCGTGTGACCAACCATTAGCTTAACTTCATTACGCTCAGCTGCAGCAATAATCTCATCGCATTCCACTGTATTTAAAGCCATCGGCTTCTCAAGTAAAATATGAGATCCATGCTCGGCACAGCGGATAGACACTTCTTTATGTAAAAAATGTGGCAGCGCAATCACAGCTATATCCGGTTTTTCTTTCTGCAGCATTTCTTGATAATCTGTATAAGCCTTAATTCCATACTTCTTAGCTGTCTCCAAGGCCAGAGATTCATTAATCTCAACAATGGCGACAGGCTCCAATCCGTCAATCTCACTTGCTGCCTCTAAATGCTTGACACCTATAGCCCCTGCGCCCATTACGGCCAGCTTCATATCTGCTATCCCTCCCTCTTGTGCTGTCTATTGTTACTGTCCACCTTAATTCTAATAATAGTTGTAATATTGAGAAAAATAAATCTGCAGTACTACGAATTATGCACATAATTACGATTCATTCGAATATTAGTGAATCTTCCGAAAAATCGACTATTCTACGAAACGCTCCAAAAACAAAAATAGACCCACAGCAGTACGCTGAGGATCTACCTGTCAAATATCGAATTAACTTTTACAGTTCCAAGTAATACTCCTTTAAAACATCGTTTACTTTCACGGGCTTACCGCTTTCCATACTTCTTTCCATCGCTGTCAGAATCGAAAGAGTGTGAATCCCCTCCGCCAAATCCGGCTTCGGCGTTTCACCTTGTTCCAGACAATCCGCAAAATATTCAATGTAATTTTGGTACTCACCCGCATGATGGCTTGTTCCCTCGAAACGGAAATAGTACGGGAATTTCTCTTCGAACGAATGGGTCACAGGCTGCTCCGGCGGAAAATGCGTATGATACAACAGATTGGAGTAGACAGCTCTACTCGTCCCTTTCGTCCCCCTGAGTGTACAGCTTATACCTGGATCAATATGCTGCAGCGAAGGTTTGGTGTAGGAACCGGCCACTTGGGCGATTCGCCCCTCCTTATCTTTCATCACAAATCTCATCGAATCCGGCGCCGTTAACCCGTACTCCTTGTTCGCACTGCTCGAGTGCCCGTAACCGAACACTTCTTCGATCTCAGGCAAATACCATTTGGCCAGATCAACGGCGTGAATCATAAAATTATACAACCAACTGAACCCCCGCTGCCTGCTCCAATCTTTCTGCAAAAACCAGCGAGAGTCCGATATGTAAAAGGTTTCTACGGTATCCATTTCACCATGGCGGCCGGCTAAGAAATCATTGCGTTGATGAATCATCGGCTCAAAAAATCTGGAGCTCTGTCCCACAAAAACATGTTTGCCCGAGCTTTTCCATACACTAAGCAGTCCGCTGGCTTCTTCCAGAGAATGAAGCATCGGTTTGGTTACAATAACATGTTTGCCTGCTTCCAACGCCATTTGGATATGACGGCCGTGCAGTTGATCCGGTGTATAGATGGCAATGACATCTATTTCAGGATCATTGAGCAGATCCGCGTAGTTAAGCGTATATCGCCCAAACCCGAATTCATCCTTGCGCAGCTTGCACAAATCTTCATTAATATCGCAAACATTGACCAACTCCCAACGTTCGCTTTGCAGCGCTGCAGAGATAATGCTGCGTCCTTCCCCAAGCCCGATAACGCCTAGTTTGTATTTGGGCTTATTCATAGTGTGTCCAACTCCTTTTATTAAAAATTAGCTATCCTTTGACGGATCCGGATGTCATCCCGGAAATGATGTATTTTTGGCCAATAAGATAGATGACGATGACCGGCAGTGTTGTAAGTACAATATCCGCCGAAACTAAGTTCCAATTGACCTGAAAACGTCCATAAAAGTTGTAAACGGCTAACGTCATCGGCCACTTCGTCGAAGAGTTCAAATAATATAAAGGAAGCACGAAATCGTTCCAAGCGCCCATAAAATTCAAAATTGCGACTGTCACAATGACAGGTACTAAAAGAGGAAGAACAATCGCGTAAAATAGCTTGAATGGCGGGCATCCGTCCACAATCCCTGCCTCGTCTAACTCTTTTGGTACAGAGGCTACGAATCCATAGATAAGAAATACACTGAACGGGATCGAGCCGACGGCCAGTAAAATAATGATGCCAAGCTGTGTATTAATGAGATGCGTCATTTGCATGACTTTGGTTAAGGTAACAAAGTTGACTGGCATCGCGATGCCCATGATGACGAATAAATAAAGAATCCGATTCATGAACGTTCGGTTTCTGGAAAATACATAAGCCGCAATGGAAGCAAGCGCAATTCCTAGCACGGTTGACACACTGGCGTATAGCAAGCTGTTAAAAAACGATTGGATTAGTTTACCTTGTTCAATAACAACGGCATAATTGCTCCATGCCAAACTTTTCGGCAGGTTCATACTCATTGTGTTTGCTTCCAGCTGTGTTTTCAGAGAATTGATGACGATCAGCAGCAGAGGAATGAACATGAGCAAGCTAAGTGCCCAAGCAAATACGTTTCGAAGCAAGGAGACAACGGGGTTCATTCTCATGCGCTAATCTCCTCTTCTTTGGCCATCAACCGAATCACGAAGTAGCCGACAATGGTCATGAACAAGAACAGTACGGTTGACAAGGCTGTCCCTACGCCGTACCTTCCTTGCGAAAATTCCTTGAAAATCGTCGTATACAGCACATCCGTCGCATAGCCCGGACCCCCATTCGTCAGAACGTACACAACCTCAAAGACCTTAAGGCCATGCAATAAATTGAGCACGGTGGTAACGACGAGAGCAGGCATCAGAAGTGGGACCGTAACATATTTGAACTTTTGCCAACTATTTGCACCATCGATCTGTGCGGCTTCATAGTAGGTTTTCGAGATCGATTGCAAGCCGGCGAGCAGGATGATCATGATGTACCCTACACCCTTCCATGTATCGACGGCGATTATTGATTTGAACGCCCAATTCACGTCAACGAGCCACTTTTGCGTCAGGACATCTAAGCCGATTGCTCGCAGTGATTCATTCAGAAGGCCTGTAGCAGGATTAAGCACGGATTTGAAAATAAGGCCGACCACGAGCATCGGAACGATCGAAGGCATGAAAATCATCACTCGGTGAAACCCTTTCATTCGAATGCCCTCGTTAAGAGCGATGGCAAATGCAAGTCCGAGCAACGTCTTCAGAATCACCGTCGATACCGTAAAATTGAGCGTATTCATAATAAACTTCATGTATTTCTCATCGGCTGAGAACAGCGATCTGAAATTATCAAAACCGATGAACTGAATGTCATTGGAATACATGTTCCAATCGGTGAATGAATAGTAGAAGCCCATCAATCCCGGTATGATAAAAAAAATCAGATATAACCCGAGTGTCGCCCAACTGAAATAAGAAGGATAAATCTTATTGTTCATAGCGGTAAACTCCCCACTCCGAATAGAATGCTAATCTCTTTTATTTGGCCCAGGCCGGGTCTTTGGCCACCCCTGCCATGTCTGCTCTTCGCTTATCAATGCTTTTCAGTACATCGATTGGCTCCATTGCCTTACTGAACATCGCAACCATATCTTTCCCCATATCCATCCATTGCGGATTGACATAGTTGACATAATCCTGGAGGTCAGTGCCTCGCTTTGGATAAGCCGCAAACAGCTTTTTCTGCTCGTCGGTATATTTATCCTTAAGTCCTGTGAAGTTTAGATTCGAGACCGTCTTGTCGTTGTCGACCATATATTGCAGATTTTCCGGTTTGGCTAAAAAGGCTAGATACTGCTTCGCCTCTTCGATATGTTTCGATCCGGAATAAACGAACTTACTCGGACCACCAGGATTGATGTAATAAAATTGATTATCGGCAAGTGGAATCGGGAAGAATCCGAAGTCTTCGGTTTTCAGCTCGGGATTAATTTTGGTGACATCACCTGGTGTGCTTTGTGTCGACAGGGACATGGCAAATTTACCGCTAGCCAGTTTGTTCGCTGTATCCGAACCGGTGTCAGAGAACGTGTTATCACCAAAAAATCCGAGATCATACATTTCCTTCAGCTGAGTCAAGGAGGTTTTCATGCTTGCATCATCAACAAATTTCTTTTTGTTTGCGTTCAGATCGTTGTACAGATTAGGCGTAACTTCGTCATACCGAGGTCCCGGTTCTGCGAACCAAAGCACATGGTGCCAACCGTCTGCAATAGGTTCATAGATCGGCGTTATGCCGGATTGCTTAATTTTCAAGGAAGCTTGCTTGAACTCTTCATACGTTTTTGGCACGCTGATCCCGAGCTTCTCATAAATCTTTTTGTTGTATACAACGACAAAGCTGTTGCCGGTATCCCAAATCGTAAGCGCATACACTTTTCCGTTTAGTGAAAGCTGCTCCAGTGAAAGCTTATCCTCCCGCTTGGTCCACTCTTGATCGCTCAGATCAACGGCATTTTTCTCTACGTTGTAATTTAAACTTATCTCACTTTTGCCGCTTTGGCCGCCGAATAAATCCGGACCTTCCTTGGCATTCAGCTTCGTCTTCAGCACATTAAAGTATTGGTCGGCTGGAATAATTTGATAATCAATACGGATGCCGGTTTCGCTCTCAAACTTTTTGGCCAGCTGCATCTCCGTATCCTTAATCCAACCTTGGCTTGCAATATACGTTAGCGTCACGTCTTTCTTAGCGGGAGGTTTGCTCTCAGTTGCAGATGTTTCGCTTTTTCCTGCGGGCGTTGCAGCACTACTAGTCGCACTTGGCGCAGATCCACTGCTGCATCCTCCAACCAATGCCACGGTAACTACAGATACGGCCAACATCCATAACGGCTTTTTCACAACACCACTCCCCTTGGTTTATGACCCTCATAAATCCGCTTACATTTCGGATATGCCCTCATTATAGATGCCGTGCCCGTTATCTAACATGGAGAAATCCGACTCCTTTTATGCACAAATTTGACTTGCATACGCTTTCAAGAAAAGCTTTGACAAAACGGTCGACCCGATGGAAAATGAAAACAACAAAGGCACACCGACCGTTTGGAGGCAGCTTATGTGGACTAAACACCGCAACATACGCTCGATTCTTTTCTCCACCTATTCGTTCATTATCGTTATCGTGTTCACCGTTCTGGTTGCCTGGTTCTATCTATGGGCCTCCGATCTGCTGCGAAAGAATGCGACGGATACCTTGGAAAGCATGGGACAGTCCATGCAGGACAACATTGATTCCGAGTTCCATAAATTAAACGATGTTTCGCTGAATGTGATGTACTCCAACCTCGTGAAAAATCATTTTCAAAGCTATCTTTCCCTCACAACCAACTCGGAACCGAAGCAGCAACCAGAGAACGTTAATGTCACCAGCGCTGAGAAATCAGTGCAAAATGCCAAAGAATTGACAGACATCCTCACGGCTGCAATCGGTCCATCTCGGCCTGTTGAACAGCTGTATTTGTATGATTTCAAAAGCAAAGTATATGGCAACGGCTTTGATAATGGAGAACGAAGCTATGTCCCCCAAGATAAGCCTTGGTTTAACACAGTGATGAATAACGCAGCTGGAAAATATATTGCTCTTCCTGTGCCCGACGAGGAAATGTCACGTTTCATCTCCTCGCAAGAGAAGCAGTTTTCGATTTCTTTATTCCGTCTTTTCTACGATAACTACAATACGCCAATGGGGATTATCGAAGTTAAGCAGTACTTTAATCGCATTTTCAAAAGCGCTATCGATTTTACTGAACGTAATCCCTACCAAGCTAAAGTCCTCGTTTACAATGATGCAAACGAAATCATCTATCCCACGAATGCAGATAAAGAACGATACTTGCCCTATATGCAATATAAGGGAACGGATGGTACAGCGGGAGACCAAATCTTTTACAATCAGGATACGGGGGAAAAAGCGCTGTTATCGCTGCATTACTCCGACTTTACCGGGCTCAGTACGGTCATTATCGTGTCTGAAAACAAGTTGCTGTCGCCTCTTTTCACCTTTGCGAAGCGCACGGTGCTAGTAGCTCTGGTTATTCTGCTGTTGGCTATTTTACTATCCTTTCTTGCGGCAAAACGGATTACAATGCCGATTCAAAAAATTCATCGTTCCATGCGAACCATGCGATTGGAAGACCTCGGCACTGAACGTGTTGCCGTACCCCAGTTAAATAGCGGATTAAACGAACTGGACCAGTTGTATTGGTCGTTCATGAAGATGAGCACGCGGCTAAAGCAATCCATGGATGATTTGCTAATGTCGCAGCACCAAGAACTGCAAGCGAAACTGATTGCTCTGCAGACGCAAATGAATCCGCATTTTCTGTATAATACACTAACGACAATCCAGGTTATGGCGCAGGAAAATATGAACGCGGAAATCGTTGCCATGACCGAAAATATGTCCGACTTTCTTCGTTATTTCTCGGCAGACGGTTCCCTGGTCGCTCTCAAGGAGGAAGTTCTGCATACCCGAAAATTTTTGGAAATCAATCAAATCCGTTTCGGGCGTAAGCTTCAGTTTGAATTTGACATCGATGAGCAGCTCACAGAACTGCGAATACCAAAGCTTATTATCCAACCATTAGTGGAAAATGCGCTCAAATTTGCAACCAAACATCAGCCGCCATGGACGATCCGTGTGAGAGGAACAATCTCAGGTAACCATTGGCAAGTTGAAGTTGCCGATACGGGAGAAGGTTTTAGTGAGGAAAGCTTGCAAGTTCTTCATGGGAAAATCAAGGAAATTGATAAAACGAACGTACTTCCTTTACTCCAATTAAACGGAATGGGACTGTTAAATATTTATATCCGCATGAAACTGATGTACGGTAACGATACTATTTTCAGGATTGTAAACGATGGGCAAGGCGCGACCGTCATGATTGGCGGAACACTTACGCAAGGAGGTATCAACGAACATCATGGTCATGGAGGAACGGCTGTTAGTTAAGGTCATCGTCGTCGAAGATGAGGATTTGATTCGTAATAATCTTGTTAAGCGAATTGAGAACCTTTGCGGTACGGTAAAAGTCATCGGCGCTGCGCAAGACGGTAAAGAAGCGCTTGAGCTGGTGCGCCAAGATCAGCCTGATCTTATCGTGACGGATATTCGCATGCCCGTTATGGATGGGCTGGAGCTTATCAAGTCGCTTGACAGCTACTTTCCTCGCATTCGCAAAATTATCGCCAGCGGCTATGCCGATTTCGCCTATGCCAAGGAAGCTATGCAGTATAACGTCAAAGATTATCTGCTCAAACCGGTTTCAACAGAAGAGCTGCAGCGCGTGCTGTCTCGGAACATTTCGCTTATTGAGAATGAGAGAGCTCAGTTTCAGGACCATTTAAAAGGTTTGAACATGCAAACGACTCAAAATCCAGAGGATATCGTTCAACTTGTCCGTGAGTTTATGCGAGAAAACTTCACCAAAGAGTTAAACCTTGAACAAATTGCACGGCATTTCAATTTCACAGCCTCATATTTAAGCAAAATTTTTATCAAATACACCTCCGAACCTCCCTCCCGCTACCTGATGACACTGCGCATTAATGAGGCCAAATATCTGTTGACGCATTATCGCAATTTAACGATTAAAGAAGTTGGCGAACGTGTCGGTTACCTCGATCAGTTTTACTTCAGCCGAATTTTTAAGCAGATGACCGGCTTCACTCCCAAGGAATATCAAAGATAAAGGCTGCCGATTTTATCAGAAGGGCACCCTTCTCGACGTCGATCGACAGCCTCGTTTGCTCTTTAATAATTGCCGGCAAAACGGCTCGGCGGCGGCACATTCCCTTCTTTATCGAAGTTGTCCATGTACACGGCTCGTTTCGCCACAGTATCCTCTGCTGCATCCAAGGCTTTCACGTTGTCGCCCTGAAACAGTTCATCAATAATCCATTTCTGCCCGAACCCGGCATGAACCACCTCATCGGCCCAATCGAAATCCTGGAATGTCGTCATTAACGGGTCCTTGACGACATCCCGGCAGAATTCCCACTCTTCTCTTTTTCCCGGTGGATATTTCATCGCAGCTTTTTCTATAGCAATGGTTAGATGCGTATATGCTTCATCCTTATTGAACAATTGACTGGTCATATCATACCAGCCCGTCCAATTCGGGATGGCATGAACATCGTAGCCCTTACTCCGCAGCGCCGCTTCTCCGAACCAGCAGTGCCTGACCTCATCCCAACAATGTCTGGCGGTATCGTAGTAAAAGGACCACGGCTTCCCTTCCGTAGAAAAGTGCACATAAGCGACACCTTCGGCAGGCGACATCTCGAAGTAACGGGAAAGCATCATTTGAAGAAAACGTCCTTCGTCATTGTCTTCGAATGTCATGCCCTTCATTTTAACGACGGACGTTTGAAACCGATCATCTCTGGTGCTCGCAACAGGGAGCTGAAAGGGTTCCGTCTCCACAATCAAACTCGGATTGGCTGGTATCTGATCCTCGCATCCATCAATGCCCCCAGCTGCTTGCAGCAGCGCTTGAATATACTGCTTCCAGCGCTCTGCGCTCTCTACCTCTTCCCCGCTGGCGGATGCCATAAAGTGAGCAATCGCCTGCTCGCCCCAAACCATTTGCCCTTTGCGGTCGCTGAGCTGATGCTGCAAAAGATGGATCGTCGGTTCATCCACGAGTGGTTGAGCTTCAGATAGATACCTGTTCACCGCATTGATTGATGCTGGCTTCAGCACCTCAAATAAAGCGACCAGCAAGTTTAGCGTATTGGACGATTCCAAAATTGTCGTCATCAACAGATCTAATGCATCATCCGGGCACTTCTCAAATGCTCTCACGCCCATCCGAAGCTGCTTGCAGCGGTTGCGGAACTGGTTATAAAATTCGGCATCCTGCCAGGTGAACCGAGCTAATGCTCCTTTTACCTCATATTCAGGCCGTGCCGTCATGTGTCCCGCTTCTAGATTCATACAACGCCGATCAACGTACGCAATGCGCTGAAGACGCTTAGCCGATTCCTCAACGGACAAACCAATTCGATCCCATTGTTCGATTCCCATAAACGGATGCAGCATCGTAAAACATCTCCTTCAAATGTTTGTACTAAAGATATCTTGAATAACTTCATATTACGGATAAATCAGTGTAAAATGAATTCACTACAGGTCGAAATCTTTGTACTTTTCTACATAAAGGAGAAACTTGAACGTGGAATTCATCTCACAATTCGGTTTAAGCAGCAACTTCGGCAAAGTCACATGCGAACGGACTTGGAAATGGGATACTCGGCAGCAGCCATTGGAAGATTTCGATCTCTGGTACGCTTGGAGCGGTTCGGGCACGATGCTGCGAAACAGTTTGACATCCCCCATCGGAGGTGGAACATGTTTCGTATTCAGACCGGGAGACCGCACAGCAGCAAGCCATGATCCTCAGCAGCCCTTAACCGTCACTTATATTCACTTTTCTTTGGCTGATTATCAGAAATTGCTACCTTCAATGCCATCTGGTACTCATACTGTGAAGGATCGATACCTTTTTGAAACTTATCTCAATCGTTATGTTGAAGCGATGTTGGAGAATTCGTCAGATTCCGCTATTGAAGGAAAATTGTTGTTAACTTTGATGCTGATGCAGTTAAAACGCGAGGAAGAACAGCCGGCCTTGCACCCAACCGATCATACAACCTCGCTCATTCGAATGCTTGCTCACCGTATCCGTCAGACACCTGGCATGCCACATTCGATGGAATCATTGGCGGAGAATGCCAACCTATCCCCGCGCTATTTTTCTCTCAAATTCAAAGAAGTTATGGGAATATCCCTGGAACAATATATCATCCAAACGCGCATTGAGCGGGCTGAACATTTGCTGCGCTATAACGGGATGAATGCCTCTGAAGTCGCCGAAGCGTTGGGATACAAGGACTTGTCTTTCTTCAGCAGGCAGTTTAAAAAAGTAAAAGGAAAAAACCCTTCCGAAATCAGGAAAGAAGGGTTTCAAATTCCAAAGTAAATCCTGCGGAGTCTTTCTTATATATTCTAAGTTCGGTACTCCCGAATTTTTGTATCCAGCAATCCTGGCTCCCGAGGAATGGCCCTACAGCCTCAAGTGTGTTTTCATGCAAGAAACTATCGACTGGCAGCCATACCCCATTCCCAAATGTACGGGAATCGCGCCATTTCCCGGAGAGCAGCCATTTCCCAATGATCACGATTGCCCCTTCTTCCGCTTTTCTTCGGACAGCGTGGAGCGTTTCATCGGTGATTCGGGAACCTGCTACGAGAATCAGTTTCGGGTGGCCAATCTGCTCAGCTCGCACAGCACTATCAAAGACGAGAACATTATTAACCGGGTAAAACAACGGATGAATAGCTTCCGCAGATAGAAAGCCTGCACCATGCTTCAGCGGAAACTGCTCAAACGGCACCCTTTGCTTTAACTCATGGCGCGGGAAATGAAAGCCAGGAATGTGCATACAGCTGCCATGCGATGGTATAGTGCCATGGCTAAGCAGATGCCACACTTCAAATATACTATTAGTCTCCTCAGGACTCCTGCTGCTGCGGTTTCCAAATAAACGGGCGTTCTGTCCGTAATTGCTATCATCCGAATGGATGATGACAATGTCCGGAGCAGCATCGGAATGCCGCCAAGTAAGTGGATGTTCGGGGACGAAATCCCTCACGAATTGTTCCCAGATCTCACCAAACTCAGTTTTACGGAACCGGGTGCCATCATAGGCAAGCAATGCGTCCACATTTTCCGTAAACAGGTGTGTCGGGGACATATAGTACCCTAACTTCAGGGCAGATTCGTATTCGGCAGGAGAATGTCCGGGAAATCCGGATGTTCGGGTAAACCAGGCTCCAATATCCGGTCCCCACAAGTCGGCACAAATCCACATGGAACGTCCATATTGCTTCGCAGCTCCAAGCGCCGTCGACAGCTGCAAGGATTGGAACGATTCTTTCATGATTTTAGGACAAAGCGTCATGCCCGCCCTTGCCATCGTATGAAACATGACGGGGAAAACCTGCTCCGAAACTAAGGGAACGGAGTCCCCGTCAAAACCGTTTTTGTTCAGCAAATCATGCACCTGCTTCACCCGTTCGGAAACCGCAGCAATGACATGTTCCTCTGATTGAGCCAAGTTGAGACCTTCGGTCTCCGCCCAATGCGGGAACCATCCATCCTTGCGATACTGTCCGGCATTGATTTGCAGATGCTCAGGCTCGTCATACAAAAGCCCGATTAATTTCCCGCTGGCTGCTGCTGCAAGGATGGCTTCATCCGGGACATCATAACGATTCGTCCCCTGAACGAACGGACCGTTAATGTTGCCATATTCATTCCCCAGGGTAACCTCCATCCCGGAGTTGACCATATCATTTAACATTTCCGTTTGCCCGGACAAGTCTGGAAACATATGATGCACGTAAAACTGAGTGCCCAACTCCTGCAAAACAGCCATATATGAAGCCGAGTCCGGCAGAGGGTCTTGGGATGGAGTGACCATCCCCGTTCCTGTTCGCATTAGCCGGTCGGATGCTTCCTTGGCCCATGGATCCTGCCAGGCGAGCACAGGACCTTGGAGTCCTAATTTAGGGCGGTGGCCCCTATCATTTTTCACTTTTATACACCCCTTGTAGGTTGGACAATTCTCTCTGGCTGCGTATCTTCTTCAGCGCTATAGAGCCAATCCATTGTATCTGCGCTCACGCCTTCATGGGACACATCACGTGTCATCAATCTTTGTTCACCGGAAATGATGCCTACAAGCAAATAAGCTCCTTTGCCGAACACCAGTGTATGCCTGCCGGCTTCATACGAATAAGCATGAATATTTAAACTTGGATAAAAATAGACCTTCATGCCGTTCGTCAGAACCGGCACTAATCCGCCTCGGTCATCTGCATGCGTATTTTCCTCCAAATTTGGCGCCTTCAGCCACTGGGAGTCCGGTGAATTGAAATACCCAACCAAGATCATAGACTTCTCCGATAACTCAATGTCCAGATTTACGCCTTCTTTCGAGGCTTCCCGCTGGCTGAAGCGAATACCGGTCAAACCTGTCAGTTCTTCCGCGCAATTTTGAATAAAGACATCTCCATCATTGAAAATATACTGCTGCTTCTCAATCGTATACGTCTCGGCATTTTTGGAATGCAGTACGAAAGGAACGGCTTGATACGGCTCAATTTTACCACCTGTATCCTTCAGAGCTGTTGGTAAACGACCTTCTTTTAAACGCTGCACCTGTTTCGTTAAATTTTCAAATTCCTGCTCATAAAGCGGCAGACAGTCTCTCCAATGACCATAGGTTTCTCCATTCGGGAATGGTACCTTTCGCTGAGGTGTTTGCATGCTGTTGGCGTACAGGTAAGTTTGATTCGTCAAAGCAGTAAGCTCTCGATAATTCCTAAGACTCTCTTCTACATGTGTCTGCGCGCTTTCCAGCAAGTCAGTCCGTTCGAAATAACGTCCTCCGACCGTATGCTTGTAAGTTAGAATGTTGATTGCAGCTCTAACTTTATACGTGTAGGAGTAAGTCATAAGCCGAATCGCTTCAACGTCATTGACAATTCGGTCGAACTCCTCCTTATTCCGGCTTACCGAACCGCCTGCTTTTCGAATCGCATATACTGCTTTTTCCGTGTCACGTTCAACTTCCAGGATAATATCCTCAGGCGTCTCTCCGCTATGTGGCTTGCCTCCAATTTCCTTAACAACATATTCCTCCAGACGCTCACCTTGAGGAGCTTGACATTCCCATAACTCCTTCCAAGGCATATAGCGATCAGGGTTGGTCAATTGACTGAGTGTCATGCCCAGACTCATCGTCTGCCGATTCCCCTCGGTAATCCCGAAACGGCGCAGAATTTTGGGTGCACATTCACCTGATTCCTCGTAGGCTGTCAGGATCAACTCACCAGCTTCTCTGCTACCGAAACGCTCGGCGAGAAGATCTATCCAATAGCGTCTCTCCTGTTTGGGATCTCTGTCCGGATTCCAAGCATAACGAAACCAGGAGGCAAACCAGATCCAATCGCGATCAAACTGACGCAACCGAGGTGCAGCCTGATCCGGTGAATACGGCCAATCCCAGTAAAACAACGGGTACAAGTGAAGCCCGTTCGCGCCAAGCCGGTATTTGGCCGCTTGCATACTTTTTTGAATAAAAGAAGGACTGCCCCAACGGAATGGCTCCAAATTGGCCAAAATATGCACGTTGATCATGTGAATCGTCTCCAGCGAACTAAGGTGATTATGAATGTTCTGCCAGCGCCCTCTAGGTGTGAATGTGGTCAGAGACTCTCCATTAAACTTGGCTTCTGTATAAAGGTTTGGATAATGCGGGAGTGCGGCAGCCATTACGTTTTCCGCGTTGATAGCGTGCGAACGGACGATGATCGGCGGCTTTTCTTTCAGCTGCAAATCCTTTAAACCCTCATTAACCCCTTCAAGAATCGTTTCCGTTAACCATTCTGCCCCATAGAGCTGTCCCTGCAGCGCCTCCCCTAGGCATACCATCAAACCTACATTGGGGAATGTTCGGACAAATGCCGAAATGCTCTTTTTATAGTAGTCGCTAATCAGTGGCGTCGGTTTCGGCTGGTGCAGCTCCAGGCCATGCTTCTGTGCAAACGGCAGCGGAATATGGATATTGTAAAATTTAAGAACGATCCAAATGCCGCGTTTATTTCCTTCCTCTGCCAGCCAATGAAACGTTTCTACGTTCAGCTGAAACTCGTCTTCCGTCACTTCGAGCGCTTCCGGGTAATCGTCAAGCTTCACGAAGGAGGAGAATGGATGCCCCGTCCAGATGTAGACGACATTGCAGCGCTGCGCTAAGAGCATATCAAGGAAATCAAGCCAAAGGGCCTTATCGTAAAACCAAGGAAATCTCGCCGGTGTCACGGGATATTCATAGGTGCGGCGTGGCGGCTCTACCTTTGTTTTCTGCAGCCCGAGTGCGGGTCCCCGCAGCACGAATGACGGCGCATCGCCAAAAGCCAATCGATCGGGAAGCCCCTTCTCTTCACGAAGGATAGCTGCCAGTTCTTGACACCCATATAGTGTACCGGTATCGCTGCCGCCGGAGATGACGGTCAATTGACCAGGAAGCGTAGCTAAATAAAAACCTTCTTCCTCAGGAGCCTGCGTATGATAACAGAGGATTTCCTGCTCCTCCAGAGATCGGATCAAGTCGGATTCCTTACGGTTGCCGATGTAGATTTTCGTCCCAACCTGCTCCCGATAATGGGTTGTCATCCATGGTTCAGACGTTTCAACATGATAACCTTGGTCTTCCAGAGCCTTTGTAAGAAGTGCCGCACCGAACAAAATTCTTGGCGCTGCATGATCTTGTACTGACAGATAAATCGTTCTCATATCCATTCCTCCCTGTTCTTACTGGATGCACGCCTAATCTCGAATCCTTTATTTGATGGATTTCTGGTAAATAGCTAACGCTTTATCTAATCCGACCTTATTCAAATTGGCCAAGTGATCGTTCCACACCTTATCATCTTCGATATTAACCAGACCCATAACCGCTTTCGTAGCGAATTGGTAAACCTCGTTCCAAACCCCTGTCATAGTAGCATTCACCGTATTGCTGTCATCTTCGGAAAGCGTGGCATATGGCGCCAAGAACGTCGTCATCTGTTTGAAGGCAGGCGCTGCTTCCGTCGTAATGGCATAAGTCGGGTCGGATTTTTGAGCCGCATCGCTTTTTGCAATAAAGTAGTCAAAGCCAAACTGCTCCAGCACTTTTTTACGATCCAAATCATCTTTATAAACAGGAACACCGTCTTTCATGACGTATGTCAAATTTTCTACACCTAATTGGTTAAAAAGCTGACCCTCTGGCGTTGACGACCAATCCAAATATTTCAGCAAGCGGTTTAATTTGTCTGGTTCATTCGCCAGTTTGTTGCTTAGAATGGAGCCGAACAGGGAGAAATCCGGTCCCTTAAACATGACGGGTTCTTTGCCGCTGGCTGTATCTGCGATATACGTGCGGGCGTATTCCCAATCGGCATTTTTGTTCTGTTTTTCCAAGCTCACAATTTGGCTCACCCATTGAAAGTCGATCACATCTTTCCCGTTCAAACGATTTTGATTGAATTGATCTTCCGTACCTGTGGCAAAATCTTTTTGAATCAAACCGGCCTTATACAGCCTCGCAAGATATTTCAGCATGTCGCGTTGTTTCGTCGTTGCCGGAGAGAAAACAACTTGATTATTCATATCCGGATCTTTCCAGAAACTGGTCCAGCCTGTCGACCCGGCAAAGTCTGCTGGTACACGGAACGTGTTGGCAAAGCTGTTGAGCAATGCTTTAACGCCTGTATTGCCTGAGCCGCCACGTATGCCAATGCCGATGAAACTTGGGTTCGACTCTTTAATTTTTTGTAAAGCAGCCATTAATTCGTCGGTTGTTTTCGGGAAAGAAGTGATCCCTGCTTTATCAAAAACATCTTTTCGATAAATCCAGGCCATTGGATCGTAAGTCGTCGTAATCGATGGCAGCATATAGATTTTCCCATTTACAGACGTAAAGTCTTGCAGCATTTTCCATTGTTCATCCGTGTAAAGCTTTCTGTAGTTAGGCATTTTGTCAAAATAGTCCCCGATTGGGAGTAAATAGCCGGCAGAGGCCCACTTCTTCACTGCATTCCAATTGTTCATATTCGGTATAAAATCCGGGTAGTCACCCGATGCAAACATTACATTGTATTTATCCATGCCTGCGGAAAGTGGGATCGCCTGGTAATCCCATTTCATGTTGAATTTCTGCTCGGTTTGCTTCGTATATTCGTTCGGCACCGCATTTGGCGCATACTTCGTCTGACTAACGACTTTCAGATTAATGGTTTTGTCCATGCTATTCGGATCTGAAGCGGCTTTTGCGGTTTCGGTCGAGCTTGTTGTGGTGACGTCAGATTTATTTGCATTGGTTGAACATCCTGATAAAAGTGTAGTGGAAGACATGCCAACGACAACAGCGGAAACGATCCATTTCTTTTTCAACATACTCAAAACCCCTTTTCCTCACAAAGTTAGATACAAATGAGATGACCTTGAAACCGCTTACGATTTGACCATCCAGAACCCCCTCTCGCATAAATCGATGTGCTAACCTTTTAAAGAACCAATCATGATGCCCTTAACAAAATATTTCTGGATGAACGGATACACAATCAACATCGGTATGATGGAAATAACGAGAGTAGCATATTGGACGCTTTGCGGAGTAAGACTGGATTGCACATCGTTCGCTAACGCAACGTTCCCGGATGCGGCAAGCTGCTCGGCCAGCGAATTTTGCAGCACAATATCCCTTAAAATGAGTTGGAGCGGATACATATTGTAATTATTCAAATACATCATGGCCGGGAAAAAGGAGTTCCAATGCGCTACGGCATAAAATAAGGAGATTGTAGCCACCGCAGCCGTTGATAAGGGCAGCACGATCCTAATAAGCGCTCCGAAATCGCTGCAGCCGTCAATTTTGGCAGCCTCTTCAATCTCAACGGGAAATGTCCGAAAGAAAGAAATCATAATAATTAACCACCATGGGCTCATCAGGGATGGAATAATTAAAGAGGTATAGGAATTCACCATGCCTAGCGATTTAACAACCAGAAACAGCGGAATAATGCCACCACCGAAAAACATGGGAATGACTACGAAGGTAATGAAATAGCCACGCATGACCAAATATTTCTTGGAAAGCGAATAAGCAGTAATCGTTGTAATCATGACATTCGCGATAGTTCCCACGAGGGTAATAAAGATGGAGTTTACGAATGACTTGGGAATATGAACATCTTCGAACATAATCGTTCGGTAAGCGCTCAAATTAAAACCTTTTGGGAACAGAACGACCGAACCGTTCGAAATATTCTCCGGAGAGCTGAACGAAACGGCGATAATATTTAATACTGGAAACAACGTCACGATGATGACAATGAGCATAACAAGATGAACGATACTATCCAGCAACTTAGAACTTAATGTCCTGTCTTTAACCACGCCATTCCCTCCTTCCTAATTTCCTACCACAGGCTTTCACCCGAAACTTTCTTCGCCAAGTAATTAGCGCTTACCAAGAAGATGACGTTAATGACAGAATTGAACAAATCGACAGCTGCGCCGAAGCTGAAATTCATGTCAATTAACCCTTGCCTGTAAACATAAGTGGAGAAAACATCCGCTGTGTCGTAAGTTAACGGGGAATACATTAAGATAACTTTCTCAGCACCTACGCTTAGTACACCAGAGAGACTTAAAATGAGCGTTATGACAATAACAGGTTTAATCGCCGGCAGTGTGATGTGCCAAATTTGTTGAATCCGCGTTGCCCCATCGAGAACGGCCGATTCATATTGTTCCGCATCGACTTTGGATAAGGCCGCTAAATAAATGACAGCCCCCATGCCAAGATCTTTCCAAATATGCGATGAAATGAACAACGTTCTGAACCAGCTTGGCATTCCGAAGAAATAGATTGGTTCCATGCCCAGTTTTACAAGGATCAGATTCACAACCCCAGTTTCGGGAGCAAGCATTAGCTTCATCATGCCGACAATAGCTACAATGGATAAAAAATACGGCAGATAACTGACTGTCTGCACAAAACTTTTGTAATACCGGTTGCGAAGCTCGTTCAGTAATAACGCAAAAAGGATTGGCACCGGAAAACCAAAAACAATCGAATATAATCCCAGCAAAAACGTGTTGCGAAGCAGCATCCAAAAATAAGGACCGTGTATAAAGGTTTTAAAATGGTTTAATCCAAGCGAGCCAGCCCACGGAGCTTTCAGAACACTGTAAAAAAAAGATTCCCCGGCCTGCATTTTAAAGTTTTTAAAAGCAATTAAAACACCGTACATGGGAATATAAGAAAAAATGAAAAAGTACAAGAGGCCCGGTACTAATAACAACAGCAAGATTTTCTGCTGCTTTACTCTGTGCCAGAAGAAGTTACTTGCTGGCGCCGGCTTAGTAGGTGCATGCATCACGACGGTGGCATTATCACTGGTATTCATAGGTTTCGCCTCACCAACTTTCTCAAATATCGGATATCGCCGTTTGTTATGGCAGCGCTTTATAGACTCAACTGTAGCTGCGATAGGCAGCATCGTAAAGGAACAGTTCATGTGGCACACACATTTCCTAATTGCGATGGTGATAAATCCAAATACAGTAAGAACTCTGTGACGGTAAGCTTATTAAGCGCTTACATAAAGTGCCATTCACCACTTTTCCCACGGAACAATAATTTTTGGCCATACATTAATCATGGTAACGCTTACATCATGATCGAACTTTCATCCATTCGTTGTGTGCGCCTAGTTTAATTAATCGCGCACATGAAAAAAAGCGCATGCTCTGCGCTTTGCTCGTGTTACTGCTATGTCGTTGAGTCCCGATAAGAAGTCGGCTGTGTCCCGAGCGTTCGTTTGAATGCACGCCTAAAGCTTTTGTCACTATTGTATCCGACCTCAAGCGCAATATCGTTAATGCTTTTCTCCGTGTCGCGCAGCAGATGGCAGGCTTTGTCCAAACGCATTCTCTCCACATATTCGGAGAAACTCGCTCCTGCATACTCCTTAAACTGCACGGAGATTAAACTCTCCGAACATTTAAAATGATCGGCCAGATTGGCCAACCCGAAATTGGCATCCAAATATTGCGCATGCACTATTTCCATCATATCATCTGCCATTTTATGATGTTTCTGTTTCTTATTATCGTTGATATGGTGACAAACGATCTGTAGAGCGGACTTCACCGTTGACCACTGCGGTTCAGCATGATTTTGCATAAATTCAAGCTTAGCATTCAGCTCGTTGTAGGTGGCATATCCGAATTGCAGCTGTTCCATCAATTTATATAAGGTACTTTGAATTTCACTGACCAATTGTTTCCTGGTCGTTGCGCTTAGCTGTCGTTCTGAGTGATTTTGTTCCTCCAATTGATAGAGGATCTGCTCTAACGAATCCACATCGCCGTTTTTAATCGTATGGACTAATTTCATTTCCAGATCCAATGGATAGTAATAATAGTTGGAGCCTTGCGCGATGTCCTCATACCAGATGACGACATTTTGACCCCCAGAAACGGCATAATCTACGGCTTGCCTGGCTTCATTATGTGATCGCCAAACCTCGTGCAATTGGCTGTACAGGCGACCGATTCCGATGGAGAGGCGGATTTCATTATCCGCGAGCACGTCGTTTCTACCACTTTTCCAATCGTATCGAATCCGTTCTACATGGGTTTCCGCTTTATAGGCTTCAAGGGAAACAATGATGTCAGCCCTGTCTGGGTTTAAGCTGATCAAGTAATCGTATCCATGAACAAGCTCATAGAGATACATCAGGATATAGTCCTGAATCGCTTTCCCACCATTCGGCGCAATCGTATAGCCCTCTCCCATTGAAATGGAAACGGCAATCGCGTAGAATCGGTCCCCCTGAAGGGAAACTTTGGCCTGAGACAGAGCTTCCCTGCTATCCGCTTCGTTTTTATAATACCCTCTCATTATTCGCTCGATCATCGAAAGCTGAATCAATGGTAGCTGCTGCTCCATTCGGGTGTTCAACATCCGGTTGCTTTCCAACAGCTCGGACATCGGTTTGCTGTTACGGTAAGCCATTACAATGGCAACAACGATTCCAAGAATTAAGGTGGTAACGGTTATCATGACGATCATTCGTTTGATATAATCCGCTTTGGCAAGTACGACACTTGTAGGGAGAGCGGCGATATAATTCCAGCCATTTTGATCAGACCGCGAGTGTGAAACAAGCATGTTAATCCCGTTCATGGTTTCAAAGGAAGATCCGGAGCTTGATGCAGTGGCTTCCGCGCTTGGCTTGCCGATTCTCACATCATCGACGGAAGTTGGAGCTATCATTTGCCCTTTGGTGTCTAAAATATAAGCAAACCCTTTGTTTTTGATAACCAAACGCTGAAATAACCCGTTGATATCATTTTGATTGATGAAAACGACGATCGAGCCCTGAACTTTGCCCTGAAATCCATTTGGCAGCGGACTTACATACGCAATCAGCTTGTAGTTCATCGCACCGATTTGTACCGCATCCAAATTATAGTATTGCTTCTGATCGCCGCGCGTCGATACGGAATCCATCCATTCAGCTAGCGATTGATTGCCGATTCGGACGTTATTGTCCCTCAAGTCAAATGAAGTTTTGGACGTGATCACCGACTGGCTATTCTTGAAGGATAAATAGATATCGAAGAAAAATTTATTCGTGATGGTATATTGATTCAACGTGTTACGCAGTAATGAGAAATTATAGAGCTGCTCAGGTGTCGGAGTAGCGCTTACATTTTGCATTAAATTCAATACATCGTTATTCACGGAAAGCGTCGAGACGACATCGTCTACCTCAAGAAAAAGTCGATCGACGATATCCTGGCTCATCCTTAGAATTTGCAGATTCATTTCCGCTGCATCCTCAGCCAGAACCTGCTGCGTCTTATAATATTGCTGAACTCCAATCAGAATTGGAATTAGCAATATAAGCAGATAGGATAAGACAAACTTCACAAAAAATGATTGTTTATGCAAATGCGTGTTTTTCCAATTCCACATGTGAAGCATTCTCCTTTCAGAGACGAAACGCGATCAAGCTTATTTCCAATACTTTTGAAAAATGTTCAGCATGTCTTGCAGCCCTGCTTTATTGAGCTGATTCAAATAGTCCTGCCAAACGCTATCCTTGGATGCATCTTCAAGTCCCATCACCGATTTGGTCGCAAAGCGATACACGACATCTTGGACAGTCCCCATATAAATGGAAAGCGTTTCCCAATCCTGGTCCGTAAAGGGAGTGCTCCTGGGCTCGACGTACGGTAGCTTTTGATACACCTGCCAAGCCTCATTCGCTTTCTTGGACGGTTCATCCGAAGAGAGAGCTATGGGGCTTTTACTTAAAAACCAATCGAAGCCGTACTCCGAAGCTACCCTTTTGCGATCGTTCCCCGCCGTATAACGCACCGATTCACCGTCATGTTGGTAGGTCACATTTTCCATGCCCATCATGTGGAAAAGCCTGCCTTCATCGGAAGCCGCCCAGTCGATATAGCTGAGAATCCGATTTCGTTTGGCTTCATCTTGTAATAACTTGCTGCTGAGCAGAGGGCCATAAAGGCTTACTGAAACAGGACGGAACTCAAGTCCCGGCTTCTCATAGGCTTGTGGATGATAACGTGAATAGTCCCATACGATACCTGGATGATTCACCGTATCTTTCTGCAGATCTGCCACTTGACTCACCCATTGGAAATCGATCAAATCCTTGCCTTTCTTCCGCTTATCGGCCCACTGTTCTTCGGATATCGTCGCAAATTCCTTCTCGATGAGCCCTTCTCTGTAAAGCTTTGCTAGGTAGATCAGCATATCCCGGTGTTTTGGCGTAGCTGGCGCATAGACCACTCGATTCTGTGCATCCGGATCGTTCCAAAAGCCAAGCCAACCATCCACACCGCCGAAATCCGGAGGTAACCGAAAAATATGCTGAAATCCTGCCAGCAGCGATTTAATTCCCGTAGTATTTGGTCCGCCACGCACACCGATGCCGTCAAACGACGGATTAGCTGCTTTCAATTTCTTCAAATCTTCATAGAAAGCGTCCGTTGTTTTGGGAAACTCGGCAATACCTGCCCGCTCAAATGCATCTCGCCTATAGATCCAGGCCATAGGATCTCTAACATCTATTTTGGATGGAAGCATATACAGCTTGCCGTTAATCGTGGCATAATCTTGGATGTCCTTCCACTCTTCTTCATTGAATAATTTCCGATAGTTGGGCAGACGGTCGATATAATCGCCAATTTGCAGGAGATAACCGGCTTCGGCCCAGTTTTTCACCGCAGAGAAATTGTTCATCGTTAGCACCATATCGGGGATTTGTCCGGATGCGAACATCACATTAAACTTGTCCATCCCCGATGTTACCGGAATTGACATGTAGTCCCACTTCATATGAAAGCGCTTTTCTATTTCGGCAACAAAAAAATTATTCTTACCGATTGGCGCATATTTGCTTTGATTGACGACACTTATTTGCAGGTTAGCATTGCCCGTTTGATCTTTAGTAGAGTTTTCCGCCTCTTGCTGCGATAAGGTTAATCGGCTGCATCCGGCAAGAATCGTTACCACGATAAGGATGAACGGGATGAACCTACTGCGAGAATGGCTGATTAACATAAGCGCCCCCTGCATCAGAATCCATTATTTTCTTTATTATACTTTATTTCTAAAAGGGTGGGGAGTTTAAAGTTCCTACTTGTTTCCATCATTATTCCTTGGTATATAAAAAACCGATCAACCTAAGTTGACCGGTTACACAGTAGAAACTAGTTAGTCAAGATGCCCTCGACAGCTCTATCTACGGTGATTTTCACATTCGTATCAATCGCTTCCACACAATCCTCAGGCAGTTGGATGGAAATTCCATCTGCATGCTGCCGGTAAGGGATGGCTCTGCCCGAAATCGTTTGACAGGCGAGTACTTGCTGCTGAATTGCCGGAAGTAGCACATGACTGAATGCTTCAGGATTAAAGATATGCAGGTAGATAACATTGTCCTTGTAAGTAGCACCGTAGACATCATCCAGCGGTTGAAAAGGACCCCCTCTGGTTCCATAAATGCTCTCCCCATGAACCTTCATCCATTCGCCGATTTGTCGAAATAACAGCACTTGATCGTCCGGAATCTTCCCGTCTTTATCCGGTGTGACGTTCAGCAGCGCATTACCTCCTCGAACAAAGACGTTGAGAATTAAATCCATCACCTTCTCCAGAGCCATCGCTTTATTCCCCGGCTGCCAAGCCCATGAACCGCCAACGCTGAAATTTTTCTCCCACGGGAATGGAATGATGCCGCCGCGAATGTCATGCGGTCCTTCGTCACAGCTGAAATCGCCTTCCCAGCCGGATCGTTCGTTAATCACAACCTTCGGATTATACGTGCGAACCATCCGGTTCAATTTAACAGGTTCCCATAACCAGGCGCCGCCTGCATCCGATCCCTTGTGGGACAGCCATGAGCCGTCATACCACAAAATATCGATTTGACCGTAACGGGTCATGAGCTCCGATATTTGATCATACAGCTGCTGCTTCATCTGCAGTGCATTCTCGTACTGCTCCACCGGATCAAAATACCCCGGGAAGCGCCAATCCATCGGTGAATAATAGAGACCGGCATGAATATCATGACGATGTGCGGCCTCTGTATATTCTTGGATGAAGTCGCGTCTAGCCGCCGCCTGCATGGTTGTATAGTTTCCGTAGCTGCCCGGACTGTCCCAAAGGGCAAAACCGTCATGATGGCGGGCTACCATCACCATGTAATTCATGCCGGCATCCTTCGCCAGCGTCACCCATTGATCCGCATCAAAGGCTTCCGGATGAAAGGACATCGCGATGTTTCGGTAAGCTTCCGCGGGGATCTGTTCATGATGCATGACCCATTCCCCTCTTCCTAGGATGGAATAAGCTCCCCAATGGATGAACATGCCGAGCTTGGCATCGTGCCACCAAGCGCGGTCTTCTTCTGACAGCTTTAAAGTAGCGTCTTTAATGCCGTCTGTGCTTTTAAATCTAACATTACTTTTGAGCATCGAAGCAAGTTCTGCGCCACTCATTGCTGCAGGCTCACCATTCGAATAAGTTAATCCTAATGTGGCAATTCTCCTGCGATTTATTTCATTTTGCATAAGCTTTTTTACTTCTTGTAAAGAAAACCAATAAGTGTCATCAGGATTCCCCAACTGGTTCTGGTATTGATTAATTTTCGTCCCATATGCCTCTAACTCTTCTACAGAAAGCGCATTCAAAATCTCGCGCGCCGAATCGCGTTTTTGTTCGAGGCTCTGCCCGCTTAAGATTAGATTTTCGACAAGATCAAGCTCTAAGGAAGTTAGCACGGTTGTTTCCTCCTACAAGGCTGATTACAAATCCAAAGAAAAATCATGCATAATTTGTTTTACTTTCACGGGCTGCCCCTTTTCCATGCTTCGTTCCATCGCCGTCATCAAGGCTATCGTGTGTATGCCTTCTTTCAAGTCCGGCTTTGGCGTTGTGCCATGGTCCAAACACTCGGCAAAATATTCGATATAATTTTGATACTCGCCGGCATGATGGCTTGCTCCCTCGAACCGGAAATAATAGGGGAATTTTTCTTCATACGAATGTGTAATCGGTTGCTCTGGCGGGAAATGGGTATGATAGAGCAGCTTGGAATATACCGCTCTACTTGTGCCTTTAGTCCCTCTGAGCGTGCAACTGATCCCAGGATCCACATGCTTGATCGTTGGCTTGGTATAGGAACCGGATACTTGTGCGATTCGGCCTTCCGTGTCTTTCATTACGAATCTCATCGTGTCAGGAACGGTCAGGCCATAAGCCTTGTTATTGCTGCTCGAATGCCCATAACCGAACACTTCCTCAATGTCAGGCAAATACCATTTAGCCAAATCAACAGCGTGAATCATAAAGTTGTACATCCAGCTAAAACCCTTCTGACGGCTCCAATCCTTTTGCAGAAACCAACGAGAATCTGAGATGTAATAAGCCTCAACCGTATCCAATTCACCATGACGGCCAGCCAGAAAATCGTTCCGCTGGTGAATCATCGGTTCAAAAAAGCGGGAGCTTTGCCCGACAAACACATGCTTACCCGATAATTTCCAAACACGAAGCAACTCGTTAGCTTCTTCGAGTGAAGGAAGCAGCGGCTTAGTTACAATGACATGTTTCCCAGCTTCCAACGCCATCTTGATATGTTGGCCATGAAGCTGATCAGGCGTATAGATCGCTATGACTTCTATGTCAGGATCGTTTAGCAAGTCCTCGTATTGGCGTGTATACCGGGTAAGTCCGAATTCTTCACAACGCAGCTTGCACATTTCTTCATTAATGTCGCATACATTTGTTAGTTCCCAACGATTACTTTGCAAGGCAGCCGAAAGGATACTGCGGCCTTCGCCTAAACCAATTACACCTAACTTGTAAGATCGGCTTGTCTTGGGCAGTGCAACTTCCTCAACCAAATGTCCCGCTTCGCTCATTTATTGAACAGCACTCCTCTCTTCCATCATCCCTCTTTTATCTGAGACGACTCCGTACAGGGTCAACTTTAGATCACAATTGCCTCCTGCGTAAAGGAACAGTTCTTTTGGACCATACGAATGATTGTAAATGCGTCTACATTTGTTGCATTTATCACTTTAAGACCCTTTGCTCACCCAAAACGTAATACGGTCACCATTATGAATCGCAGTTCCTGGTGTGATGTCTTGCTTGAATACGGTTCCCTGGGCGGCGCTGCTCGACTCCAAGAAAAACTCGTAACGAAGACCTGCGTCCAAAGCCATCTTCTCTGCCTCCTCTCTCGTATGATTGACCAGATCCGGAACCACGCCGTGATCATCTTGTCCTGTGCTATCGCCAGCAGGAGTCGGATGAGTTTGGGCATCTCCAGGCTCAACCAAGGGTGTAGGAGTACGATCGGGTGTTGGCGATGCAGAGGGTTTCGAAGAATCTGCCCCACTTGTCGATACCGCTGCGGAATCGGGCTTAGCCGTCGTCGGCTTCTTCGCATCATTCGCATAGTCCGCGTGCGGACGCATCGATAAGAAGAAGACCAAAACAAGTACACAGACTCCGGCGGACGCGATCAATGGCCATTTGAGGACAATCTTTTTCTCGCTTATAGTAGAAGGTTTGGCATCGAATTGCGTACGAGGTTCTCGCTTCTCGCCAGAAATACCAAGGATTCCCTCCAACTCCAGTTGAAAATCTTCAAGCGTGCACAAGCCTTCATACGCCTTGCAGGCTAATGCAACGGCACGTTCCCGAGTTGCTTCTGCCATGTCGGCAAATAACAAACCCATCTCATATGAGTAAGCACTCATTGAGGACGTTGGAATATCGCTTTTCGCAGCCAGCTGATAAAGCAGCAAACCCAGACCCGGAGCACCGCGCCTCCCGTTGCTCCCCTCCGTCCAACGATTCATGATCTGCAGCTGACCGTTATCTGTGATCCAAAGATTATTCACTTCTACCGAATACGCCATCTGCTGTTTCAGTTGTGCTTCTCGAATAGCGATAGCCAACTCGTGTACATACGTAAGTGCTTTGTTCCCAGTTATCTCCACATCGTTCAGCCGATCGGATAATAGACTTCCCGACTCCGCCCGAAGTACGGCATACAACGATCCCTCTTCCGAACCGAAGTCCAGCATCTGCATGAAAAACTCGTTGGAGATCTGCGACGCTTTTTTCATCCACTGTAAAACTTCCTCGTGCGCTAATGCATCACTTTCTTGAAATATATATAAAAGAACATCCCGCTTAGAGGCTACATCCTTCCCTCTCACGATCTGTCCATTCGTCATTTGCTTAAGCGGTTGAACGATCCTATATCGATTTGCAAGGTTTGTAAGGTTACTCATAGACGCTTTCCTCCTTATACGTATAGTCTATTCGCCAACCAGCCATCTTTTAAGTCACAATTGGCCGTAATTACCATATCTACAAGGCACTCAAACATAGGTTGAAAATGAAGAAAATTTTCTCATAATATCCACTTTTTTCGGGTAATGTATAGGGGACTCACATTAATCATGTACCATAAGGAGCAGATCATCATGCAAAGCCTATACACAGCAACCGTAACAGCAGTCGGTGGAAGAAGCGGTAAAGTGGTCTCTTCCGACCAAGTCATCTCCCTTGAACTCAAAACGCCAACAGGGCTCGGGGGGCCAGGCGGCCATGGCACGAACCCGGAGCAGCTTTTTGCGGCAGGCTATTCAGCTTGTTTCGATGGAGCGCTGAATCTGGCGATTCGCCAAAAAGGCATCAAAGTAGAGGGCACACAAGTAACGGCCCATATTACAATTAACAAAACGGACGACGGCGGATTTCAGTTATCCGCAGAACTCGATGTGACCGTTGACGGAGTTGACCAACAAGTGGCTAGAGAGCTTGCCGAAGCGGCTCATCAAATATGCCCTTACTCCAAAGCAACGAGAGGCAACATCGAAGTGACAATCAATATTGTTGAGTAAGTTTGCCTAATGAAAAGAGGCCATCCTTCGGTCATTGTAATGACCTTGGGGTCGCCTCTTTTTTACACGCTGAGAAACCTCACTCCATCGCCCCATAAACAACAGCCCGTATCCGCGGATGAATAAAAGGCTCGCGGCTCGGAAGCAGCTGCTGCATGTAGACAATAGAGATTTCTTCTTTGGGATCGATTAGCAAATAGGACCCTGCCATACCTGCCCACCCGAATTCACCGATTGAACCGTTGTTTCCGCCAGCCGCAGGATCCAGCAAGACGCGGACGCCGAGGCCATAGCCATAACCGCTCATTTGCGTCCAGTCGAAATCTCGCAGCTGTTGAGCATTCAAATGATTCGTTGCCATCAATTGAACGGTTTTCGGGCTTAAGATGCGGGTTCCGTTCAGTTCGCCGCCATTCGCCAGTACTTGCGCAAATTTGCTGTAATCGCCAATTGTCGAAAGCAGCCCTGCTCCTCCGCTCTCCAACTGACAATCCGGCTGATAGCAGGCATCCAATCTAGTGTTTGGCGTCATTGTACCATCACCACTACTATCATACATTGTGCACAATCGGTCACGCTGATCTTCTCGAATTCGGAAGGTGGTATCCTTCATGCCAAGAGGCTCGAAAATTTCCTTCTCCACAAAATCCCCGAGCTTTTGGCCTGACAGCACTTCAATCAATGCGGCAAGAACATCGTGGCTCATACCGTATTTCCAACGAGTACCGGGCTCAAATGCGAGCGGCACAGAGGCTATCGCTTTGACCGCCGTTCGAGTATCCATGGTCTCAGCCGCTTTTTCCAATTTCGCACGCGTTTGGCGCTCTGTTTCGTTGCCGTCTCCACCATATGTAATCCCGGAAGTCATCATAAACAGATCCTTGATCCGGATCGGAGCTCCCGCCGGAACCAATGTCTTTACACCGAAATCATTGTACTTGTACACCTGTGGGTTTTGAAACTCCGGCAAATAATCGCCTAGCGGATCGTTTAGCAAGTAAAGGCCTTTCTCATAAAGCATGAGTGCTGCAACACAGGTCACTACTTTGGTCATGGAATAAATCCGGTAAACGGTGTTAAGATTGATCTCTTGCTTTTTGTCCAAATCTGCATACCCCAGGGTTTCCTGGTAGATCACTTCTCCCCGGTGTACGACCGTACAGGCACACCCAACTGGCCCTTTCTCCATAAAGCTCTTCAACAGCGGAGTCAACCGCTCGCCTAATCGATCGTTTCTACCCACAGCTACAGCCCCTCTCGGAAACGTTTTCAACTACTATTATATCGTAAGAATAGTAAGTTGTCGCATGTGGTTTCTCATAGATGCAAGACTAGTCTAACGCTCTGTTTAGTGTTTTTTCTCTTGCAGCAATGGTATGTTCATATCTCGTAATTTTATCATCCAGGCGTTCCAACACATTTTTCATATCTTCCATCCTTGTTCTGAGCTGCTTACGCTGCTCAACGAGGAGCTCTTTTCTAGCTTCTTTCGTCTCATCTCCCTGTTGAAACAACGCTACGTACTCAATCAAAACTTCAACTGGAAGACCTACACCCCGCATACATTTAATAAATTCAACCCATCTGCAATCTTCTTCCGTATAATCCCTGATTCCGCTTTTATTTCGATTCACCCTTGGAATAAGTCCAACTCGTTCATAATAACGAAGAGTATCTTGTGACAAGTCAAATTTTTCACTTGCTTCGGCTATTAACATGTTGCTCGCCCCCCTTTCTCAGTCGTTATATAAATCAAACAGCACCAATGACCCGATGAGGTACATATGGCTCTTCGAGTGAAGCAACTTCTTCACGAGTTAGCGAAATGGAAAGAGCAGCTACAGCGTCTTCGAGATTTGACATTTTCGTTGCACCAATAATAGGCGCTGTTACTGGCTCCTTCTGCAACAACCAGGCAAGCGCGATTTGCGCCCGCGGGACACCATGCTGCTCTGCGATTGCCGCAACACGCTCAACAATTTCTTTATCCGTATTTGCCGTAGCATCATATTTTGATTTCTGAACTTGATCGGTTTCGGAACGATGTGTCGCTTCCGACCAATCACGTGTCAATCGTCCTGAAGCAAGGGGACTATATGGAATGACGCCGATTTTCTCTTCCCTGCAAAGCGGGAGCATCTCCCTCTCCTCTTCACGGTATATGAGGTTCAAATGATTTTGCATCGACACAAATCGGGTCCATCCATTTTTCTCAGCCGTGTGTAATGCCTTCAGGAACTGCCAAGCGTACATCGCGGAAGCACCAATGTATCTTGCCTTCCCTGCCTTAACTATATCATGCATGGCTTCCATGGTTTCTTCAATTGGCGTGTTGTAGTCCCAGCGATGAATTTGATACAGATCTACATAATCTGTGCCTAATCGCTTAAGACTCTTATCGATCTCACTCATGATCGCCTTGCGGGAAAGACCGGCACCATTCGGACCTTGATGCATACGGAAATGAACCTTCGTCGCAAGAACAATTTCATCACGATTGGCATAATCCTTCAAGGCGCGTCCAACGATTTCCTCGCTGGTACCGTCTGAATACACATTCGCCGTATCAAAAAAGTTGATACCATGCTCCAACGCTTTTTTGATAATAGGACGGCTGCGCTCTTCATCAAGCACCCATGGATGAACCCATCGCTCTGCAACACCGAAGCTCATACACCCTAGACAAATTCGTGATACATCCAAACCCGTATTTCCAAGTTTCACATAGTCCATTTCATTATTCCTCACTTTCAAATTCATATCGTCATCCACAAACCTAGTCTACCCCTTGGAGTTAACTCCAAGTCAACCCCTTATTTTCCCGCACATCTGGCCATAAGATGAAGAGCAAAAAAAGACCCACAACATGGGTCTGATCATCGTTTTAAATCGTCTAAATATCCGGATTGGGATTAATAATAGCCAAAACTTGATGGTCCTCCCACACGCCATTGATCTTCACATTGCTGCGGGAGATCCCTTCCTTGTGGAACCCGGCCTTCTCTAGCACGCGAATTGAACCAGGATTCTTAGGAGAAGCTTCGCCAATTATCCGGTGAATCCTCAATTCCTCGAAAGCATAACGTACCACTTGTTTCACTGCTTCCGTCATATAACCCTTGCCGTTAGCCGCCTGGTCCAAATTGTAGCCAATCATGCAGCTCTGCAGCGGTCCTCGTACGACATACGTCAGCCCGATGGTACCGACGATCTGTTCATCTTCCGTTTGGCATATCACGAAGGAATATTTCCGATCTTCCATGCGATCGATCCTGCTTTTATTCATCCATTGGAGCATGTGCTCCTCCGTGTAATAGTCATCTGAATTGCTTGGAGAAAATTGCTCAAAAAACTCCCTGTTGCGCTTGTTCATTGCAATGATCTGTGCAATGTCCGCTTCTTCAGGGAACCGAACATAAACTAGTGGTTGAGACATCTGCACCATCCTTTTATTCTTTTATTTTTTTCGCGCAGTGACAATCGGTTGGTAATACCCTGTTTCGGATGGCATCAGCCATTCGATGGAAGAGAATCCCGCTTGCGTCAAAATACGACTAAATTCCTCACGCAGCAACGCTCTGTATCTCGTTTTATTATGCTTAGTTTTCCACACGCCGTCAATTTCTTGCATAATAAAGTGATTAGTCAGATAAGTAGCCGACTCCTCTTCCCAGTCCCACACTTGAAAAACAATGCGCTTTCCCTGATCAAAAATACGGGGTTCCGTCGCTTTTGGCTTCAGTTTTACCAATTCATCATAATCTCTTATTGTAATCAGGAGTAATCCATTATTTTCCATTTTATCATACATATTACTAGCAGCTTTAAGCAAATCTTCATCCGCAAGAAGGTGAGGGATCGCGTTATCGGCCGAAAGAACGATATGAAACATTCCGGAAACGTCTTTGTCCAACGATCGAAAATCAGCTACTCCTCCATTTAATTCAACCCCAAAAGACATAGCCTCTTTTTTCGCTCTTTCTACGGACACTGGACTTAAATCTGTCGCAGTCACTTTAAATCCGTTTAATGCCAAGCCTATTGCCTGTGTGCCAATCCCGCAAGAACAGTCCAACAGTGTGATTTCTTCTGTAACCGAAGTCGTGAATTTTGAACGGATGATTCTGCTTAATGTGTCCCCTTGCGAAATAACGGCTCGTGTCCATTCTTCGAAAATTAAATGGTAGTTTTCTGCAAGTTCATCATAAAAGTGTAAAGCAGACTCATTCATTAGGCTCACCTCATTATTTTTTTGAAAAGGATGCTTATCGTCATGCCTATCTTTTTCTCATTGTACACGATTGAAGGCATTCCATCTGCACAAAAAAACGTCCACTCCTAGAGTGAACGTTTAACTCTGTTAACTATTAATCTTTCACAGACCCTTGCATAAGACCGGCAATAAATTGGCGGCTAAATAGTGAAAATACAATGATGAGCGGCACGGTAGCCATTAATGTAGCCGCCATCACCATGGAGTAATCGGTGCTATATACCCCGTTCATAGAGGCAATCAACATCTGAATTGTAAACTTTTCCTGCACCGAAATGACGACAAGCGGCCACAAGTAATCGTTCCACGACCCTAGGAATGTAATGATCCCAAGTGTTGCAAGTGCTGGACGCAGTACTGGAAGCGCGACTCTCCAATAAAGGTCGAACGAGTTACAGCCATCTATTCGACCTGCATTAATAAGCTCGTCATGCACGACAGAAGTCGTATACTGCCGCATCCAGAAGATACCGAAAGCGCTAGCCGCACCTGGTACAATAAGCGCCTTGAGATCATTAATCCAGCCAAGTTTTTGCATAATGATAAATTGTGGAATTAGCCCTAGCTGTTGGGGGACCATCATGGTCGCTAATAAAAAGAAGAATAACGGCGCCTTCGCTGGAAACTGGAATTTAGCAAAGGCAAATCCTGCTAAAGAGCAGAAAAACAATACCAACGCCGTATGTGTACCTGCAACAAGAAGGCTATTGCCAAATGAGCGGAAAAAGCCGACATGATCAAGCACTTTTCCAATATTGACAAGCAGTTGGTCCCCAGGCAGAAGCCGAGGCGGGAACCTGAACATATCCGCCGTCGTCGCTGTTGACATGACAAGCAGCCAATAGAAAGGAAACAGGGATAGAATCGCCCCGGTGATCATGACAACATGGAGCCAGAGGGTGCCTGGCGCTCTTGTCTTTTTCACAGCAACGGCAGTGATGACGCGTCCGAAGGATACCTTGGAAGATGATGGCACCATCAAACCCCCTCCCCTCTCGAGACGAATTTCCAATTCACAAACGAAAATATGCCGATAATCAGAAACAGCATCCATGCAACGGCAGAAGCATAACCGAACATTTGGTTACCAAACGCCTGATTATACAGATATAACACCAGCGTCAGGCCGCCTTTCGTCGCTCCTCCGGTATTGCCAACCAGAATGAGCGGTTCCGTAAACAGCTGCATGCCGCCAATCGTCGAAAGAATAACGGTAAAGAGAATAATTGGCTTCAGAAGCGGCAGCGTAATGCTGAAGAACTGCTGCTTGCGGCTGGCTCCGTCGATTGTCGCAGCTTCGTACAAATCATGTGGTATACTCTGAAGTCCCGCCAAATAGATGATTGCGTTATAACCGGACCATCGCCAAATGACCATGAGTGAGATGGCAACTTTCACCCAAAATGGATCATTGATCCATTCAATGCGAGGAAGCCCTATGGCCTGCAGCAGGCCGTTAATGAGTCCGAATTGGCTGCCAAAAAACGATCCGAAGATGATGGCAACCGCTACAATGGAGGTAATGTTAGGCAGAAAATAAACCGCCCGGTAAAAGTCCTTAAACCGCATAAAAGCTGCATTAAGTAAAAAGGCAATCACGAGCGCAGCGAAGAGTTGAGGTACGGTGGACAGAAACCAAATGACAAAAGTGTTGCCAACCGAAGTCCAGAATTCCGGATCGTCCGTCAACAAATTACGAAAATTGCGAAGCCCTACAAACTCCATGGGGCCAAGCCCATCCCAGGAATGAAACGCCAGATACAGCGAGAACAGGATGGGAAACAGGCTGAAAGCGATAAAGAGAATGTAAAATGGAGAAATCATTACGTAGGGCGCCAGATGGGCTTTGAACCCTTTCATCGGCTCCACATCCTATCCTCATAAGATATACCTACAGGGAGCAATTCGCTTCCATCACCGCAATGGGCTAGTGAATCGAGCTTGCCCCCTATTGGCCTTTATTTATTCTTCAATTTCGTTTTGGCTTTCTCGACGAGTGACCAGAACTCTTTATCAGGGTCTTTCGTTTTATCTACCGCTACAGCTTGCATGCCGTCGCCAATAATATCCGCAACCGTTTGATAGTTCGGCCCCTTACGCTGCACTTTTACGTCCTTAGCAACTTCAGAGTACAACACACCTAGCTTCTGATTGCCCCAAAACTCATAGCCCGTTTCCGTGAAGGCCTTGTCCCCATATACGGATGGAGTTGAAGGGAAGTTGCCGGATAGTTTAAAGACTTCCAGCTGCTGCTGCGGAGAAATTAACCAACTAATAGCGGTGTAAGCTTCCTTAGCGTATTTGGACTCTTTAGGGATGGTCAGGAAAGATCCGCCCATGTTGCCAGTGCCTTCCGGAATTTTCGCTGCACGCCATTTCCCTTTCGTATCCGGAGCACGGGTTTCGACATGTCCTCGGCCCCATGCGGCTGAAATGTACGTGGCAATTTTGCCAGAGTTGAGAGCTGCTGAATACTCTTGAAGCGCATTCTTCTGATCGTAACTACCCGCAATTCCCATATCACGAGCCTTTTTAAAATAGTCCAAAGCCTTCTTCACTTGAGGATTTTTTTCAATGATGAGCTGATCGTCCTTATCGAAGTACAATTCATCCCCTTGGTCGCGAATAGCGCCAAAAAGTTCGTTAGGATTGGATAAAATATCGGCACCTGTTTTCTCTTTAAGCGTTTTACCCGCAGCTAGGAAATCGTCCCACGTTTTGATCTTGGCTGCAACGTCGTTTGGCTCAGATGGCAATCCAGCTTGTTGGAACAAATCCTGCCGATAATAGAGCACCATCGGACCGATATCCGTCGGAAGACCAAGCTGTTTCTCGCCAACCGTGGACTGTTTCCACTTCCATTCTAGAAAGTCTTTTGCCATATCCTTGGCGCCAAACGTATTAAGATCATTAAATTTATCTGGGTATTTCAGAAACTGATCCAACTGGGAAATATCGATCATTGCGATATCCGGAGCTCCAGATCCGGCTGACATCGCCGTTAAAAGCTTTTTGTGCGCATCTTCCCATTTGTAAATTTGCGGAATGATCTCGATGTTAGGATGGGTGCGGTTAAACTCTGGGATGATTTTCTCGAATGAAGCCCCCTGCCAAAACCACATTTGCAATTGAACTTTCTTGCCATCGCTTGCTTTCGCATCCGTTTTTACTGCTTCCGGCGCTCCTCCACCACTGCTGCAAGCACTAAGAAGGAGGACGGAAGCCATTAGCAAACCTAAGGCCTTACCCTTCGACACGTTTTTCATCGATTAACGCTCCCTTCAAATTTCGAGCCTATCAAGAAAGCCCTTACATTTAGTATAAACAGGGGTGGACAACCCGTATAGGTAACGCATCTTCGATTTCTTGGACTTAAGTTAGGAAAGTTCCGTCCACCGTCCGATAAGCCCCCGGAGCTATCCCCTCGAATGTTTTGAAGATTCGGCTGAAGTAAGCGGGATCCTTATAACCTACTTTTTCACACACCTCATATATTTTCAAATTCGTATCCCTTAACCACTTTTTTGCCTCAGTCAAGCGGTGTTGCGTTAAATAGTGCGTATAAGTCATCCCTGTTTCCTGGTGAAATAGGTTACTCAAATAATTGGGGTTGATTTGGTATTGCTGGGCAAAGTCGGATAAGTTCGCTGCACTCGCATACTCTTTGTGAATATAGCCTAGGAGCGCTCGGATGATCGGCGGGAACGATTCACCGCCACTTTCTTTACGCGTAATTTCGGTGAATCCAAGACTGATCATGCTGCGTATGTACATCAAGCTAAGATCGCCGATCTCCTTCGTCGCTCCCCCATACCCTGTCTTCACCTCAATTCGCAACTTAGCCGCCATCCACTTTGACGTCTCTTGCACTTCCCTTTCCCAAGCCTCCTGATCGCATTGATTGGCAAAAAGCACGACCGTGACGAGCCGGTCCTCCAGACACACGGCTGCTGTACCCAGACGGCTAAATGCTTCATAAGCGCACTCCCGTATAAAATAACGTACCGAAGCTTCCCCTAATGACCTCAAATCTTTGGTTGAAAAGGAAACGAGCATGATTTTCTTGTGTAACGGAATCAAGCCTTCATCGAAGGTTGGAACCGGTACCCCTTGGAGTAAATCATGAAGGCGCTTTTCCAGCAGCGCACGTTCTCTAATGACATTAACTTGCTGAGATTCCTGTCTGCGACGATGTTTCTCATACGATGCAAGATATACCTCCCTGAGCTTTTCCTTGGACAATGGCTTGAGCAAATAGGCATGAACCCCGTGTTCCATGGCCTTCTGCGCATAATCGAACTCCGCATGCCCCGTAAGTACATATACATCGGTTCCAGGCGAATGCTCTCGCGCAAATTCCGCTAATTGCAGACCATCCGCTGCAGGCATACGGATATCCGTAATAAGGAGGTGGACTTTCTGCTTTTTTAACAAAGCCATTGCCTCAAGTCCATTCGCTGCATCCAGCACTTCTCCAACACCATCTAAACGTGAAAGGGTTCTGCACACCGGGTGGCGCACATTTGCTTCATCATCGACGACAAGAATTGTAAACATCACGATCAACCTCCCGTATTTATCTGCTAGAATCGGCGGACGATATCCTCCCATGTATGTTCTGGATCCGCTCCCTCTGATTCCACTCGGCGCAGACCCTCTTTTATCATTCGTTCAATCCCTTCATATTCAAAATCATTGTAAGCCCCTTTGTAACGAAGTGCCGTGTAGGAGTAGATCTGACCGACAGGTGCGTCATGAAAAAAAGCATCACGCACCTCTAGAAACTCCCGGGTCGAATAAGATTCCGGTGTGGAAGGGAAATTACCGCTGCCAATAAAATTGTCCAGTTGCTGTGCCGGAGCTGTCAGCCACTGAGCGAGTTCATAGGCCGCATGAGGATTTCGGCTCGTCCGTGGAACAGCCAGACATGTCCCTGACCAGTTCGAGGGAAGTCCAGGGGCTCGGGCTAGATCCCAGACACCTGCGGTAGAGGGGGCAACTTTCTTGAAAGCTCCATGAAGCCAGGAGGGTGCAACAACAACGGCAAACTTCCCGTTAACGGCAGCTGCAGCCCAGGCGGAAGATTGCGACGGAAGGCCCGCATTTAACCCGAGCTTATGGAAGCGTATAGCTTGATCCCAAGCTTCTTTCACATGCGGATCAAGTTCGTGATCCATCGGCGTCAAGTAATAACCGTCGAACTGGTTCAAATAGCTCATAAATACGTTGGTCAAATTATCGATAAGATAAGCGCCTGTTTTCTTCTTGATTTCCAAGCCAACTTGCTCCATTTGTTCCCAACTGGTTAGAAATTCGGCCACTTCCTCCCGATCGACCGGTAGCCCTGCCATCTGAAACAAGTCCCGGCGGTACGCTAATGCGACAGGGCCGATGTCCACTGGCATCGCAAATAGAAAGCCGCCATCTTTGCTTTCTGCTTGGCGCCACTTCCAATCCAAGTAGTGCTCCCTTTCATCGCCGTAATCGTAGAGATTAAAAAATTCATTTTGAAAACGCTTTACTTGATTTAGTTGAGAAGCCTCAAGAAGAACGAGATCGGGCGTATCCGCTTTGGTAGCAAGTGACGTCATCAGCCCCGGCAAAACATCGTCAAGCTGAAAGCTGACAATCTCCACATCCACTCCGGGATGTTGGGCCATGTACTTCTTAACGAGCCGTTCAAGTCCACTTCCCGGCCATAGCCAAATACGAAGTTTCACGACTTGCGACGTGTTTTCGTTCACGCTAGGTAAAGCTGCTTGAGGTTCACAGGAAGTTAAGAATAGGAAACTCACCAGGCAAACAATGAGCCATAAGGTAGATTGATTTCCTTTTCGATCATTAAGCAGCGCCAGTCCCCCCTTTCTTGGACAGTAAGGGTGGCACCGTAACCAGCTCCGAAGTATGAAGCGGCAAAGACAGCATAACCTGCAGCCCGCCTAGCGGACTCTTGGAGAGGCTAATCCCGCTGCTAGGCCCGAAAAACGCTTGCAGCTGCTTGTGAAGGTTGCTTAGTCCGATTCCTCGTCCCTGCTTCTCAAAGCTTTGTTCTTGATGGATGGATACCTCCAACATCTGCAATGCCTCTTGCGTCATCCCTACGCCGTTGTCCTCTACAGAGCACTTCACCATGCCGTCTTGCCGGTAGATCCGCACTCGGATTTGCCAATCCCCCTCCTCTTGCTGCTCCAAACCATGATGGAAAGCATTCTCGACTAGAGGCTGGAGTACGAGTCGTATAACGCGTTGTTGTTCCAGCCCATCCTCCACCTCTATACTTACCTGAAACTTCTCCCCGTATCTTGCTCGTTGCAAAAGCAAATAACGATTCAGCTGTTCCATATCTTCACCTAATGTTACGAGATCCGTCGATGGGTGGACACTATAACGGAGGAGTTCACTTAGCGCGAGTGTCATAGCTTGCGCCTGATCCGGCCGTTCATCCTCAATGGTCCAGTAAATCAGATTAAGCGAATTGTACAAAAAGTGAGGCCTGAATTGTGCCTTAAGTGCAACCAACTGCGCCCACTGCACCGTAATTTGCTGCTCCGAGAGCCGCTCTACAACGTCCTCCAACTCTTCCACTAAGGCATTGTAATTGGCATAAAGTCTAGTGATTTCTCGGCTCGCAAATGGTTTGTCAATCGGCTTGACCCCTTCCTTACGGAGTCGATTCATGCCATCGGCCAGCAGCCGGATCGGTTTGGTGAGTGTCCATGTAAAATAAGTCACAAACACTAGTGCAATGAGGATGCCTGCACCCATGGTGAGCAAGGCATGCGCCCAAATTTGAGAAGCCTCGCTGTTGACTGCCTCAGGTTTGAAATAGGCGATCGTCGTCCAACCGCTGTATGAAGATTTCGCATAAGACACCAGCACTTGTCGCTGATCCTCTCTTGTCTTCCATTCGAAGAAGGGTTGCGCATTTCTTCCAAATTTACTGAACAAGCCTACATCCGCAGCCGTACCGATTTCTCGCGGAACCGTAGAATACACGATGTTGCCGATGGAATCCATCACCTGCACCTTTCGCTCGATGCGTTGGCCTGTTTCGCCAATGATGCGGTTGATTTTATCTACCGGAAAGACAATAAATTCATCCCCGAGCGGTGTCAGGCTTGATGGGTCCTTCAGCTTGCGGGCTCCGATGATCGCCGGGATTTCGCCGTCCCGCCAGGCAGGCCCGTATACCCACAGCATGTGTCCGTCAAGCGTTTGCATTTTGCTGTACCAGCTTACAGCAGCTACATCGTCCGCCATCCGCCAGAATAATTGCAGAGATTCATTGGAAGCGTACGCGTGTCCATTGCGGTCAAATAAATGAAGCAGCATGTCCCCGGCAATGTAGCGTATTTTTTCCGCCAAATACCGATTTAGGTCCATGGAAACTTGAGGTTCAGCTGCTTGCGGGGGAACATCCGCTTTTAAAGCCGCCAGCACTTTCTCATCGAAGGCAACCATTTGCGTAGCCTGATCGTATTGGCGAAGCAACACATCGATTTTGGCTGACAGCTGTTCCACGGATTCTTGGGTATAGCTTGCGGTACGGTTGAGCACAATCTGTGACGTCATGCGGTAATTCAGCAAATTTGTAAGCGCGATCGCCAGTGCGGCAATCAAGAACATCCCCGCGAGCAACTGGACAAAAATGGGTACAGGGCGTCGCAGCACCGTGCTTCACCTCCATCATTAGGTGTAAAAAAGGTTGTCAATTACCTTTTTCTACCTATGAGACCTTTCCCCTCTATACGCCGCTCAAAATATGTCTAATGAACTAGTCCCCTGCCGAATATCGCCATATTCCGATTCGTTTTGTCGAATAAAAAAAGGGAGCTGCAGTGTTGCAGGCTCCTTGAATTTAATACGGATATTTTTATTAATCTATGTCATCATGTTTTCTTTCGAGATATTAAACGTAGCGAAATTTGAAATGTTATTGCACACAATATCCCATATGAATAAATTAATAAATTATCTTTATCGAATATGAACAAGCCATCAGTCCTGTTTTTACTAAATGCATAGATCGTTACTACAACTCCAATTAACGAAAACACAATGTAGAATAGGGGTTCGATTATTATTCTTGCTATTATAACTCTTTTTAGTAGCAGATTAATACAAATTGAAGAGGGAATTCCAATTACTACTAACGGAAATAACGTAAATATCATGAAAACAACTATTCCTAATAAGCTTTCAAAAGTAATAGCAGCTTTAGCAATAAAAACAAGGATTACTAGCTGAAGTATTGTCGGACAGATGATTAACGTAACTAATGAAGAAAGTACATAATGTTTTGGTTTCATTTTTCATCACTTACCTATATCTGTTATTTGCCACTCTATTTGGTTCCAGTATTGATTTTTGTCTAGTTACTGATTATTCAGCCAATATATATGGACAAAGCCTTCCAACTGCTATAATTTTGTTGAACTAAGATAGAATCATCTTTTGCAATTAAATTCAAGGTATTTCTACGTTCTTTTACAGATGGTACCGAATCGTCTCCAATAATTGATCTATTCAACTCTACAGGATCTTGACTTGATATCCATCTTGAACCTACTAATTGATTATATAATTCCTTAATGGTCATCTGCTCTTTTTTATAGTAGGTAAGTATTGGACCATCCAGAAAGAAATACTCGTCACCCTCATCTGAAAACTCATAGATTCTAATTATTTCATGATCTAGTTGAAATGTTTCCAGATATCTAAATTTAAATGGCCATGTTTCAGACACATCAGATTTACTAAATGTGACATCATAAGCAAACTCATAGAATAGGTACTCATTTATCTCTTCTAGTTTTAACAATTAATTTTCACCTCCTACATCTATTGCAAGCTCGATTGATTACCTAAGGGCTACTAATCAAAATCATTTTCAAGATCGAGGCATTTAATTAAATTTTCACTCTAACAAGTCACCTGTTTCCTACCTCCACATTTATTGTGTTTTTCATTTCGATAATAACTTCTGATCTCCTGTGACTTTATCAAAACTTAATGCTAGGCACCAGTCAGTGTGATGTTTGATATTTCCTTATTTCCTTAGAAATAATATTTTCTTCTATTTTCCGAACAACTCGCTCGTTATTAGACGCATCTTGTCATTCAATGTATATTAGGAGCAGTTTATCAGCAAACGCTTCTCATTTTTCTCTCTTTTCCAACCTAACTCGTTCAAATTCCTCAACAAAAAAAGGAGCTGCTTCGCAGCAGACTCCTTGATCCATCCCTAACTCAAATTAAAGCGGACATAATTGGATTATCCAAAACCATCATCATATCATTAACGATGTGAGCCGCTGCATGATGGCGCTGCAACGAGGCCATGCGAGCTCTCATTTCTTCGCTTTTAGTGGGATGCCGTATGAATTGCTCAATATTTATGTAAAAGTCCTCCATCTTATAGGCGATTGAAGCTACACCGAGCCTGGATAAATATAAGGCATTTTCTTTCTCCTGACCGCCGTTTGGCTTATATACAAAAACCGGCAGTCGCAAAGCTATAGCCTCTGTCAACGTTAAGCCGCCTGCTTTCGTTACAATACACATGGCTCTTGACATCCACTCGTGAACATTATCAACAAAACCAAGAATGGTGATCCCAGGGTACGCAGCAAAATCTGCCTCAAGTCGATCTTTCAACTTCTCGTTATGGCCACAGATGACAACTAATTGACAGTCTTCAAGAAGAAGCAGCGAATCCAACATTTCATCTAGATAACTGGTTACACCGCTTTCCGTAGCCATGATAAGGATAATTTTCTTTCGCAGAGATTGCGATTGCGCACGAATGCTCGCTGCTGCGAACTCTTGTTTCAGCGGAATGCCGCTGACTTCTATACAGTCCTTGTTATATCCTTTAAAAATAATTTGTTGCTTCAAATCTTCCGTTGCCACATAATACCGATCGACTTTTGGATGCAGCCAAGTTGCATGTAACGCGTAATCCGTGAGTACTGTAAAATTTTTGACTCCCATTGCACTACAAACGATTGGAGCCGCGCCAAAAGGAAACGTGTTGACCACAACATCAGGACGTTCTTTTTGAATGAGTTCTCTCAGTTTCTTTTGACCCAAATAAGTCATTGATTTCTGAAATAGCGCGGTCTCTTTCGTTTCACGTGTTAAATAATAGCTCCAACCATAGTAGTCGAGGCCTAATTTAGAGCTTTTCGTACTTTTACTGATTAACGAAGAAGTTATTGAGTAGATCCACGGATGGCCTTCCTTCATGAGATTAACAATTTTCACTTGCTCTATACCCTGTTTGAAGAACTGCTGCTGCAGCGCTTTAGAAGCTTGAATATGTCCATTACCATAACTAGCCGTAAGAATTAAGATACGAGGATTAAAAGGCATCGTTGAAATACCACCTTTCATCACAAACTTTTATAAACGGATATAAATAACTGTTCCTACAGTTTCAATGTATTGCGAGTTGCATGGATCTATTTCAATTTTCTTTAACCATAACATATGCCAATGGGGATATGAAGTAGGTGATCTGCCGTGATGTAAATATTCAGAAACAATTCATAATTCCATACTAATCTATTAAATGAGCCCTCACAGACAAGTCATTCCAGCATATCCTAAAGTATCCTCGCTAGAAAGGAATGATAGAAATGACTTTATTAATCAACCACTTTTATGGTATTGTTTACCGCAGCGCCAATGGGTTCATTACTGTTTTTAACGGTCGTGTGGTCTCCAGAAATCGTAACTCCATTGTTCTTCGATTTATGAATAATCGTGGTATCGTCGTTCTTAGAAGACTTTTCCTTCTTCAAATTCTTAGATTTGTCGCTATTTAATGGCTAACTAATCCTTGCTGCACCTTCGCTAACGGTTATTCAAAAAAAGAGGCTCTCCCACGGTCATTAAATGACTTAAGGGAGGGCCTCTTCTTAATTAATTCATGTTATAAATCATATACAGCATCAAATTCGATGATATTGGGGGTCTAGTTCCATAAGGCACACCAATGTGTTCGAGCCAGTGGATCAAGTTCAGTTAATTATTCAAAAAACAAGCATCTATTTCCGTGTATACGGTGCCTAATAGGGCGACTAGCAGCACAACTATTATAAAGTTTACCATTAACTTAGATTTGTTCACATGAATCGATTCCCTTCCTGATGAGTCATCTTCGGAGTTCTCACGGTATGTTGATGGTTACTGTTGTTCCTTCTCCCGAACGAGATTGGATCTGAACCCCGTATTCTTTGCCATAATAAAGTTTTAAGCGTTCATCTACGTTGTTGATGCCAACTCCGCCTAATTTAGGCTGAGAAGTTGGTGGCTCAACGTCTTTATTAAAGCGATGAGAAGCCGAGTCGAAGCCCACGCCATCATCCCTCACAATGAACTGCACATGTCCATCATCCGTATAGTCGCAGGTAATTTCCACGAATCCGGATCCTTCTTTTTCCCGGATGCCGTGATAAATGGCATTTTCCACAATAGGCTGCAAAATGATTTTAGGAATGACTTTGACCGCTAACGCTGGGTCGTAGTCCAGCTGATAATGAAGTTTATCTCCATATCGCTCCTTCTGAATAAATAAATATTGAGCGACATGGTTCATTTCATTTTCAATCGTCGTCATCTCGCTTCCTCCGCTGAGTGACAATTGAAAAAATTTGGCCAACGCTTTGGTTGTAGATATAACCCGTTCGCTTTCATTAAATTCGGCCATCCAGACGATCGTATCCAACGTATTATATAGAAAATGCGGATTGATCTGGCTGTGCAGCACTTTTAATTCATAGGTGTGCAGCGCTTTTTCCTTCAATTCAATTTCCTCGAGCAATCTGCGAACTTCGGAAACCATCAGGTTAAAATGTTGGGCAAGCCCCTGTACTTCCGTCACGCCAGATTCAGGCACACTTACTTCCAACGTACCCTCTCTTACTTTTTGCATAGCCTGCTCTAATCGATGAACCGGCCGCGTGATGCTTCTGGCAATGATTAATGACACCGTAACAAGAATGATTAACAGTCCTAAACCGACAATAACAAAAGATCGAATCATTTGACTGCGAATTTGCAGTAAACCATCCAGCGAACTAACGCCGACCAATGTCCAATCGGAGTTTGCTATTTGTGTTTTTTGAATAAGGACATTTTGCGTTCGATCGTAACCGCTAGCTGACATGCTAATGTTCCTTAATTGCTCTTTCTTCGCTGGATCAACAAAAAATGTCGGGTCTTTGTGATAAACAATCCCGCCTTGGCTATTAATGATAAATGCAAAACCTTTACTCCCCAGATCCAGATCCTTCAAATAATCATCGATGCCATTGTATTCGATATCCAATAGGATAACGCCAAGGTTCCGATTGTTCTCATCTCTCACTTCTTGGCTCATCGAAATGACCCATTTGTCCTTGTCCATCGCAAATTCCTGCATGCGGGCAGAAGAAAGGGCCGGTGCTTTCCCTTTAATTGCTTCTACGTACCATGGTTCTGTCATCATATTGGACGATCGCTGCATGTTCAGCTTCGTTTCATTTGACAACATATAGCCGTCTTTTCCGATAACCACAACAGACTTAATATAGGAATCGGACATCAGCACAGTACGGATGAGCTGCATCTCATCCTTCTCCCCTTCTTTAGTTGGAGAGGCTAAGGTCTTGATGGTCTGGGGATTGTTAGCAAGCACATTGGACAAGACCAACAACCGATCTATATAGGCTCCAACGAAAGCCCCGCTTTTTGAAATGGCCATTTGCGAAGACTGAATGGAATCATTCATGACTACTCTAGAAATGCCCACATATAAGGCAGTGCCGATAATTCCTATGGTTACGAGACTGATTAGCATATAAACGAACGAAATACGGGATTGCAGCGACCGGGGAAATCTCATCACGAATATTTAATCCTTTCCCTGTATTGCAGGGGGGAGACCCCAAATTTCTTTTTGAAAGCAGCGCTGAAATAATTCGGATTATCAAATCCGACCGCCGTTGAGATTTCATATATTTTCAAATCCGACACCAAGAGCTGAAGCTTTGAACGTTCTAACCGGACAGCAATTAAGTAATCCTGAAAGGAGACATTAAACAATCTTTTGAAAAGAACGCTCATGTACCCGCTGCTGAACCCTTTCTGATCCGCCAAAATGGCTAAGGAGAAATCAGGATTAGCAATATTCTCATCGATAATTTTGGCAATAGATGCCTTGTTATCGGATTCATCTTTTGCTTGCAGCGTCGTTTTATAATCACTTACAAGGCTTTGCAGCTCGGATTGCTGCTGTTCACTTTGAAGCTTACTCACTAACTTTTGCAGGACCTCATACACGTCTTCCTTAGAAACCGGCTTAAGCACGTAATCATCAATGCCAATTTTCAAAGAAGTAACCGCGTAATCGTAATAATCATACCCGGTTATCACCGCAATCTTGACATTTTGCTTCAGTTCTTTGGCTTTTCTGGCAAAATCAAGCCCGTTCATTTTTGGAATATTAATATCCAACAGGACGATATCGGGACGATGAGCAAGGAATAGCTGATACGCCTCCTCACCGTTCCCCGCCTCTATAATTTCTGTGATGTGAAATTTCTCAAAAGGAACCAGCCGCCTGATTCCATTTCGGATCAGCTCTTCATCCTCCACGAGCAATAATTTGTACATCGTGTTTTACCTCCTGATTTATTCAACACTTGTACGCAAATATTCGTAGCCTTCCTTTTGCATGTCGTCCAGTGGAATAAACCGGATGGAGGCGCTATCGATACAGAATCTTTTCCCTGTCGATTCGGCAGGTCCATCATCAAATACATGACCAAGATGAATGCCGCCTACGCGGCTTTTGACCGCCGTACGAACCATATTGTACCTAGTGTCCTTCTCATAAGTTACCACATCAGGGTCAATCGGTCTCGTAAAACTTGGCCAGCCACAGCCGGAATCATATTTGTCACGACTGGAGAAAAGGGGTTCGCCTGTGGTGATATCAACATAAATACCTGGATCATACGTATCCCAGTATTCATTGGAATAAGCTCTCTCCTCGCCTCCGAGTACCGTTACGTTATATTGAAGATCGGTTAACTTCGCCTTCAGCTCTTCATTGCTGGGTCTAGTGTACTTCGTAGGGTCAACTTTAACGGGCTCATCCAAAATCGTTAAATCAACATGACAGTAACCATCCGGGTGTTTCTCCAAGTAATCCTGATGCTCTTCCTCAGCTACATAAAAGTTCGTCAGAGGCAGTACTTCCGTCACGATCTTTTTATCATATTTCGTTTGCTCTTTTGCAACTACTTCGTTGATCACAGCAGCATCACTCTCATTGACATAATAAATGCCTGATCGATAGCTGATGCCTACATCATTTCCCTGCTTATTCACGCTTGTTGGATTGATGATTTTAAAGAAACGAGTCAACAGATCGGACAATTCGATTCGTGCCGGATCATATTTAACCTCTACCGTCTCCGCAAATTTGCGGTCTTCTCGAACAACGTCCTTATACGTCGGATTTTCCCCTATTCCATTAGCATAACCAGAAATTACATCCTGTACGCCTGGAATTCGGGAAATGAAAGCCTCCACTCCCCAGAAACAGCCGCCTGCCAGATAAATGGTTTGCAGCTTACTATTGGAATAATCAATCTTATCATTAGGATTTGCGGATCTGGTAGTTGTAGGTTCATTTTTCGCTAACATCGCTGATGATGACCCCGCGGCTTTCGAACTACCGTTAACCCCAATCGAATTGGCACAAGCCGTAACAAATAATAGCAGCAGCAGAGAACTCACATACAGAATTCTTTTCATATCTTTTCCTCCTATTCAACAAATGAAAAATCAAGAGATTTTCTTGAAATTATCAATAATGGCGTCATTAAAGTTATGGCCTGGCGCTGACTTTGCCAGAATACCGTCAGAACCAATGTAATAAGAAGACGGATACCCTCTTACCCCAAATTTTTGCGCCCATTTGCCATCTTCATCGAGCAGCACCGTTAAGTTGCTTTTTTGCTCCTTTTGCAGTCCGTTAAACCACTCTGTAAATGCTTTGGTCGATTGTTCTCCTTTATAATTTGGGCTGACAATTGTAATCACTTTAAAGCCGTTATCTTGACCGGCCAATTCATTTACTTCATCAAGCCCAGCCAAGCAAATCGAACACCAAGAAGCCCAGTACTTGACGTACACTTTTTCTCCGGCATAACTAGCCAAATTAACTTGATTCCCGTTCAGATCCTTCAGCTCAAACATGGGGGCGGGCTGCCCTGAATTTAATGAAGATTGAGCAGCCTTCGTGGCGTTTTTATCCCCACAAGCCGCAAGAACGAATAGTGAAAGCACAATCACACTGACGAGTAACCATTTTACTTTCTTCATCATAAAACTCCTCCTGTCCACCATTAAAATATAGACGCAATCACATTTAGATTATTCGTCATAAGCAGCACGCCCATCACGATGAGCAGAATGCCCGAAATCACTTTTACTTTAGGCAAATGTTTGTTAAGTGCTCTTAAACGTCCTGCAAGCATATCTGAAAAAAAGGAAAGAATAAGAAAAGGAATAGCCAAGCCTAGTGCATAAATGAGCATATAACCGCCGCCTTGCAGGGATGATCCTTCACTTGCAGACAAGCTGAGCACCGCCGCTAATATCGGGCCAATGCATGGAGACCAACCGAAGCTGAAGGTAAAGCCGAGTAAAAAGGCTGCTGTGAAACCCTTTTTCCCATTCAAATCGATGGACAATTTTTTCTCATGCTGCATAAATAGCACATGAAATACACCTGTTTGAAAGATTCCGAAAAGGATGACGATGGCTCCGCAAATGAGAATAAACCAAGAGGTGTTAATGATATTACCGATCGCACCTGCTCCAAAACCAAGTAATACGAAGACGAATGAAATGCCTAGAATAAAGAACAACGTATTCCCAATTAGATAAGGACGAATCTGCACACTGCCTATTCTGACAGCTTGCGTTTCATTGCCTGGCGTAACGCCACTGAGTTGAGCAATAAAGACAGGCAGCAGCGGCAAAATACAAGGCGAGAAAAACGAAAGCAATCCTGCTAGGAACACACTTCCTGCAAAAACCTGACTTGTCAACATATCAACTGCCTCCTTTCTTAGGAATAGCTTACGACTTTCTCACCCAAATTGGCATACACACTGATGATGACTTTCTATGAAATGATCATGTCTTTTTGTAGATTTGACATAAAAAAACTCCCTAATCCTAAGATTAGGGAGCTTAGCTTAAACACTACTTGCAAATCATTAGAACATTACCATCAGGGTCCTTAAAATTAAACCAGTGATCATTCTCGATTTCAGTTAATAATTGAACATTTTTTGCTTTCATAAATTCAAAGGCTTGAACGATATCATCGGTGCGAAATTGAAAGGCTGGCACTTTATAAACGTGATCAGGTGCATATATCTTGCTGTCCAACACAAGACTAGGTCCTTCCATCGGCAAAACATAAATATGCCCAAACAAAACTTCTCCATCCGTCGGTAAGCCTAAAATATCACAATACCAGTCCCGAGCCTGTTCGATATTGCTGACTGGAATAAAGACGCCACCGATTTTATTCTGAATAGGATTCATACCATTCCTCCAATGTATGGAATAAGTTAACATTACTCATCTTTAAGTGGCGATAATCTAGGCGGTTGAGGCAGACCTAGCAGATTGCATGTCCAACGCAGCGCAGGTCCCAGCTGTAACCACTGAATATATCGAAGCCGCGGGAGCTGAGGAATTGGCGGTTTCCCCGCTCTTGTAGCAAAGAATCCTGCCGCACAAACGGCAACAGCTCGTTCGGCATATTCGGGGAATTCAATCCCGTGTTCAGCCATTTCCTTTTTGTAGATAGGCAATAATCGCTCTGCGGTCGGCCCTCCTTCCCCTTCCAGGCTAGGAAAGAAAAAACCAATATCAAATAGCAAGGGGCCTTTACAAGCCAATGCCCAATCAAATAACACTAATCTGCCGTCTTTGAAACGAAGATTATCCGAGCGTATGTCTTTATGAATCAAACCCCAGGGTTGGTCTTGACGCATAAGATCCGTTTCAAGAGGAATCAAAACATCAAGCACCGCATCCAGCCAAGCCTCCGCTTCTTCCCTATTCTCGTGAAACAAGTCAAGAAAATAATTTCGCTCTTCGCTGCTCTGTTTCATGGAAAGCCAGTTCTCCGTTACACCTCGGGCAGACATCGCTTCCACCTTATCAGCCTCGGCGATTCCTTGCACGTGAAATTGGGCTAGATCGCGCATCGCCTGAACCGCTAATGCTTCGGTCCAAGACGGCACTTTCTTACTGCCCTTTAAATCCTCCAGTAATAATAGATGCCATCCTTGGGTGCTGACTGAGCCATAATAACGTGGTGAAATCGGCGAAATCGCACGAACCTCACGATACACGGCTTCTTCTAACGGAAGCACCCGCCAATTCTCTGGTAGTGATCCCTGCCCTGCTCCCTTGGCAAACAACGTTCTTCCATCTTCTAAAAAAATACGAAACGTTGCCGTCGGTCCATATCCTCCGAACACACGAGCTGCCGTTCGAATCGGGCTTGCCATCTGCTCTTCCACTTGCTTCCTCAAGTTAAGGGGTACATCACGCCAATAAGGCTTAGGCTCACGCATCTTCTTTCACCTCTCCTCTGTAGGTTACGCCAATCCCAAGATGATTATGGGATACTTGCTCCGAGGCTGAGATTCATCTCTTCTTGCTTGTATTTTAGCATTGGAAATTGAACCGTTACCCTCGTACCGCTGGCTTGCGAATTATTTTCAATGTCGACTCGATAACGGGTCCCGAAAAAAGCTTCGAAACGCTCTCTGACATTCCGTATCCCATAACCGCCAGTATTTCCTTCCCGTTGGGCATTCCAATTTTTTTTCAGCCCGACGCCGTCATCTGTGATTTGAATAATAACGTCTCCTTGGTCTTCTTTGGCGCTAATGGTAATATTTCCGGTTAATCGCTCGTTAAATCCATGCATAATCGCATTTTCAATGAACGGTTGTAACGTCATTTTGGGGATGTACCAATCCTGTAAATGCTCTGACAGATCGATGGATACGGTCAACCCCTCCTCCCAGCGCAGCTGCTGGATTTGCACATAACACAGCGCGTGTGTAAACTCTTCGCGAATCGTGATAAGGCTTTCGCCGTTGGACAGTCCGATTCTAAACATTTTCCCCATCAGCTCAAGAATCTGACTTAATTTATCATGCCCGGCAGTCAGGGCCATCCAATTTAATTGATCTAACGTGTTGTACAGAAAATGTGGGTTTATCATCGCTTGCAGCGCTTTAATTTCTGCTTTCTTTTGCTCCTTATATTGATTTTCCAATGAATCATATAGCGACTTGATGCGATCCATTAATTTGCGATAACCGGAGAATAACACACCGAATTCATTCTGATAGTCTTCCGGCAGATTCACTTTATTCGTGTTAGCCGTATATCTCCCCATTTCGTGGAGCAGCTGACGTATAGGTGTAATGAATAGATTCGAAAAATATAAAGTAAACAATAAGGCAATCAGAATCGCCGAAACACCCACAAGAGATAAAACAGCGGAGATGTGAACACTGCCTTTTGTAATTTGATTCAGGGGTGTAAGCTGAACGAGCATACAACTGGAATTATAATGCATGGCCCATACCATTAAGGTATTCTTTTGAGAGCTAACCGAGTCGTTACTTTCGGGAAGCCCCACTTTCATATAACCGCTTTCATTATTCATGTCCAACAAATAGGACTTTATCTTCGTCGGTAAGGAGGGATCACCGATGTAAGTTATCACTCTGCCCCCTGAATCCAGCAGTATCCGGTTAGAGGTCGGGATTTCACCGCTGATCTGATTTTTAATTGATGACGCTTTCAAGTTAAGCATCATGAACCCTTGGTATTTCCCGCTATTCGAATAAATTTTGCGGGCGAAGCTGATGACTTCTATTCGGCCTTGATTGGAAGTAATGGTATGTTCGCCAATCCATGCGAAGTCTGCATTCTCAACAGCTTCATACCAGACTTGATCTTTGGCTTGATTCATGTCAATAAATGAAACAAGACTTTGTGATTTCGATGGAAACGCATTCCCCGTGTATAATTCAATAGACTGAATAATTGGCGTAGAATATGCGATATTACTCAAAAATGTTTCTAGTTCTTCACGTTTCTGATAATTGACGTAGGAATCATTGGTCATGTCTGGATATTCCGTTGTCACAATATTCCTGGTCGCAGCTAGAGAAATTTGCTCAATTGCGCGCATTTGAATTTCAATTTTGTTATATAATTCATTCAAATTCTCTTTTTGATAATAGGTTGTTACCCGCACCAGTTCTTTTGTTGAAAGTGTGTAAGTTAACAAAATGACAATCGAGAGCAAGATGAGGACAAAACTTGTTAAGCCTCCAAAAAGCAGATAATCGATCCGGTATCTTTTAAACATCTTCTTCATTCGCCATTCCGCCCTTATGTGAGTAATTCCGCTGGTGTAATTCCAAAGTGTTTTCTGAAAGTGGTACTAAAATAAGGGATATTATTGTAGCCAACTTTATTTGCGACCTCATAGATTCTATATTTTCTTTCTAAAATAAGCCGTTTGGCCTCTTCCATCTTCACACTGATAATATAGTTGTTGATTGTCTCTCCTGTTGCGTTCTTGAAGATTTGACTTAAATAATTACGAGAGATATACACTTTATCGGCAAGTTCAGCAATCGTGATATCGTTGGCATAATTCTCACGGATATATTGTTTAATAAAATCAATGGCAATCTTATGCTTGAAGCTTTCTTGCCAAGGCTGATTCGAACAAATTCGCTGAATAATGCTGTGCAGCCATGCTGCATACTGGTCAAACGTATACACTTTATTCAATTCGTTTTCCATACTATGATCCTGAAAGATCTCCGTCAGCCGGATATCCTCATCCGCTAGCGCGAAGCTGAAAATAGCCCAAAATTGCGCCCCAAGTAAGCTGAATGGAGGAGGGGTTGCGCTTACCCTTAAGGTAGCCATATAACTTTCAATCATCTTTTCTGCATTCTTGCCTTGCGTTGTTTTGATATCCTCAATAATTTGCTGATAAAACTTAATCGGTTTGGCCGTCGTCTGCATGTGACTGGCGGGGAAACGCTCCGTATTCACATATTCAAACACGCCGGTTGATTGAAGCACTCGGCCATCCGGGACTAGTGGTTGAAAGGCCTCTTCCAACGAATCCGATAGATTGGACCAATTCTCTGTGAATCTGCCGATGCCAATCCGGATTGTAATATCGAGATAGGCTTGTACACATTCTATGATTTTCTTGGCAATAGTTCTTATATGATCGATATGCTCCGAATACACCGCATTCTTATCAAAATGAAGAATTAAAGCGGCATGATAACCATGCAATTCAACATAGTCATAAGATCTCTTTTCGGCTTGGAGAATTTCTTTCATAATATTTTTGATGGCAAACCGAAATAACAATCGATCTTGCGTACGGACATCGGAAATTCTCGACGTTCTTAGAATTTCTAATCCAAGGACGATATGACTTTGATCCTCTCTCATGTTGCATAAAAGTGTCATTTCATTCCAATTGCTAGCTGTCCCCGTCACGACTGTCTTTAGCTGTTCTTTCCGTACGAAAGGTTCATATTCATCAATTTGGTCTCGCAGTTTCTCCTGCTCAATCTTGGATTGATTCTCAAGTTCGATGGACGAAATCGTTCGCAGCAGCACTTCCGTGATGGTGTTTCTAGAGACTGGCTTTGATAAGTAATCCTCAACTTGAAGTCTTAACGCTTGACGAGCCACTTCAAAATCGGCGTAACCGCTATGAATAAGAATTTTTCCTTCAAAACTCTCATTGCGTAATGTTTCTATCATTTTCATTCCACCCATAACAGGCATATAAATGTCTGTGATGACGATATCGGGTTTTTTCTCCCGAATCAGTTCTAATCCGCGCTCTCCATTCAGACCCTCTCCTACTAACTCGGCTCCGATTTCTTCCCAGGGAATCACTTGTTTCATTCCTTTGAGTACTTGCCGATCATCATCAATGATTGCAACCTTCCACATCTCGTTGCCTCCTATAAAAACGGGTATCATGTCAAAGCACCCCTTAATTATAACATCAGAATAACCTAATTAGGGTTTCTATGTTAACTAAGGGGTGCTTTCAACTACTTATTTTTCATATTCAGCCGATTTTTTCTTCAGCTCGTCAAATCCTTGCTCAATCTTCATTTTTCCAAACATAATCGATTCAGTGATCGTTTTGTAATCCTTCGTATCGAAATTGTTCCAACCTTTGGCACCCGGATTAAATTGTTGAGCTCCTTGTGTTGCCATGTTGATCATATCAATTGTCAATTTATCAGCGCTGCTGAATTTCGGTTGTAATTGAGCTAGAATTTTACTTGAAACAGGCACACCACGTGTTGTTCCCGAAATTTCTCCTGCTTCCGGATTGTTAATAAACCAGTCAATGAACTTTTTGGCTTCTTCTTTATGCTGAGAATCTTGGCTGACGCTGAAGAAGAACGTTGCCTTCAACCAACTTCCGCCCTGCTTGTCCTTCGGCATCGCATAAACACCGATACTGCCAGGTTTCAAGCTGTCCCAGGAAGAAGCTTGTGCCGCATGCGCAGCTTTGAAGATAATTTTGCCAGTAAGCATCAAGTCTTGCTTCGGATCCAAATCAACGTCACTGACCGATACATCAGCTGGTGGAATAATACCCGCATTGCGGAAATCTTCGGCCATCTTCATCCATTCCAACCATGTGTCCTTATCAAAATTAAACTTTCCATCCGGTGTGACGGGATATCCTTTTCCTTTACTTAATTGATAGGACGTATACATATCACGATTTCTCGCAAAATCCCCAATGACGTAATGATCCTTGTCCAACTTGGACTTAATGTCTTTCGCTAGGCTGAAGAATCCATCCCAGGTAATCCCTTCTGCCGGAAGTTTGATTCCGAGTTTATCCAGTGAGCCTTTGTCATAAATGAGACCCCAAGCATTCCCGCCAAGTGGAACTGCCGTTTGCTTATCTTTGTATTTCCCGGCTTCAACCAGTTTAGGATCTACATCCTTTTCATTGATACTGCTGATATCCGCCAACTGACCTCTAGCGTTCCAATCTGCCAACCACGCTGCGTCCATCTGAATAATATCCGGAGCATTCTTCGCTGCAGCTTGTGTAGTCAGTTTATCGATATACCCGTCAAACCCTGAGTACTCCGGTTCGAACGTGACATTTGGATTATTTTTCGTATAAAGCTCCAACATTTTTAAGGTCGCATCATGACGTGGCTGAGATCCCCACCACATAATGCGCAGCTTAACTGGTTTATTGCTTGTTGTAGCATTCGTTGTACTTCCTGGGCTCTTGCTTTCAGCTGCTTTAGGCGACGATTCTGCCGCACCGCATCCTACTAACGATAATCCGATTGCTGTTGTTAACATGGCGATTGTCAGTCTTTTTCTCATTGTAGCCATTCGTCATAACCCCTTCGTAATATAGTAGTTTGAATTTTCTATCTTTATTAACTATAGCTCTATCAAATCATCATGCCTATGATAGTACCCAACGATTTGTTTCAAAATTCTCCTAAGATTCGCTCAACCTTTAATCCCTGTTGTGGCGATTCCTTCGACGAAATATTTCTGCGCAAATGTAAAAATGATCACCGACGGGATGATGGAAACAAGCCCCATCGCCAAAAGTTGTCCCCATTGCTGAGCGGACTGCGAATCATTGAGCATTCTTAAGGCCAGTCCTACGGTATACTTATCGACTGAATTGATGTAGAGCAGATGACCAAAGAAGTCGTCCCAGTTCCATAAGAAACAATAGATAATAACGGTTAGAAGCGCGGGTTTCGTGAGTGGCATCACGATGCGCCAATAGATTCCAAACCAGCTGCATCCATCCATTTTCGCCGATTCATCCAGTTCTCTAGGAATCCCCCGAATGAATTGGACAAGCAAGAATACGAAGAAGGTTCCTCCTGCTCCCCCAGCCAAAGAGTGAGGTACAATGAACGGTAAATAGGTATTGACCCAGCCGAGATGATGGAACAACGAATATTGTGGAATGATCGTTACTTGACCTGGCAGCATCAAGGTAAGCATTAAGATTGCAAACCAGAAATTTCGCAGCCGAAACTGCAATCTAGCAAACCCAAAAGCAACCAAGCTGCAAGAAATGACCGTTGTAAACAGAAGTCCAATAATGAGTTCAAAGTTATTGATGTAAAAATCAGTAAACGAATGGCCGGGAATGGCGTTCCAACCTTTCGAGAAATTGCTCCATAGCGGATGTGCCGGGAACAGACCGGGCATACTCAGCTCTTGATTGGACTTTAAGGAAGCTCCGACCCACCATAGGACTGGATAAATCATGGCTACGCTCAAGCATATTAGAATGACGTGAGTGAATATATGTCTACGTTGTAAAGAGGTACTCATTTCTGTTCCTCCTTTTCAGATTCATAGAAAACCCAATACTTGGATGAAAGAAAGATGACGGAAGTCGAAAGTGCAATAATGATCAACATAATCCAAGCAAGGCTGGAGGCATATCCCATTTGCAGTTGACTGAAAGCGCGCTCATATAAGTATAGAGCGTATACATACGTAGAATTCATAGGTCCACCCTGTGTGATGATCATGGCAGGCGTGAACATTTGGAAGGCGCCGATGATACCCATAATGATATTGAAATAGATCGTTGGGGAAAGCATCGGTAAGGTGATGTTAAAAAACTGTCTAACCTTCCCCGCTCCATCCGCAGAGGAAGCTTCATACAGGTCTTGTGGGATTTGTTTCAATCCTGCCAGAAAGATAACCATCGCAGAACCGAATTGCCAAACGACGAGCAGAACCAGTGTGCTCAAAGCGGTGTCTGGATTGTTGATCCAGCCTATCCCTTGGATACCGAATAAACCAAGAACTTCGTTGATATACCCGTCTCTGCCAAAAATATTTTTCCATAATAACGATACGGCAATGCTTCCTCCAATTAATGAAGGGAAGTAAATCATCGTTCGATAGGCCGATATCCCTCTAAGGCTCTTGGCAAGGAGCATAGCAATAAATAAGGCGGCAATCAGTCTTAAAGGAACCGAACCAAGCACATAGAGGAAAGTTACTTTGACAGATTGATAGAATCTAGTGTCTACCGTGAATATTTTCTCGTAATTCCTGACCCCTACCCAATTCGCCTCTTCAAGTAACGAAAAATCGGTAAATGAATAATAAAGGGATTGAATCATCGGATAAAGCGTTAACAATAAGAATCCGATTAACCAAGGCGAGATAAACAAATGCCCGGTAATAAAGGAATCCCATCGTTTTACTTTTGTAGACCGACGTTTGGTTGTTGAGGTTACAATTGTTGTTTCCATCTAGCTCACCTCGTTGTGTTTTTAGTTTATTATAGAAACAAACGATAGGCATTACTATAATAGTAAACTCCAATTTCTTTCAATTTACTCAGAAAAAAAAGCCCGCTATTTAGCGGACTTTGTTGAAACTATACGTTCTGAATGCTGTCATCAATCACATGGTAGTAATGATCCATAATCACGACATTGGTAGTAAAAAGCTGGTTGAAAAGCTCCATCGTCAATCGGTCGTTCTCTACATCGATGCTTGTTCGATACCGCAGCTCCCCATCGGTTGCATCCATCTCGAAGTTGCCGATCACCAAATCATAATTTTCTTCGAAAAGGAATTTCGCCACTTCCGTCCGCTGCTCTTCGGGGACTAACGCCGGGTAAATGGAAAATACAATACAAATTTGCTTCTCTTCATCTGTACGAACCAACACGATCCATTCGCCATTCTCTCCTGAGAATGATAAACGGGCAATGGTGTCATCCACCCATTCAAATGGCAATTCCATCCGTTTCAGATAGTCGTCCACGACCTCATTTAAAGTAGATTTAACGATGGTGGATGCTGCCTTTGAGACCGCAGGCTCGCCCCATTGAGTACGGTAGCCAACTCTCAAAGTCCCCCCATCTAGTCCATCCGGCAAACTCATTTGCTGCTTCACTTCTGTGATCAGCCAGCTTTCGCTTTGGCGCAGAGGTCGCGATTCTTCGGAGTCCTCGACGAAGGATTGCAGAACATTTTCGATCTCTGAACCTTTGTGAAATACCGTTTTCATAAGGCTTTGTTTTAACATGACTTGAAGTTCAACAGGCCGATTCTCATCGAATTTCACTTCTAAATCTCGATTGCTTCCTTGTGCGTACAGCCCCATCCATTCGCCAGCTAACAATTGCTGGTATACGCTCCATTCCACTTCAAGATTAAGCGTACAATGCGACTTCTCCTCCTCAGATTCAGTAAGGGTTAATCGCTTCGCATTAGCTTTCAATGCATCACCCACGAGGGTCTGAAATACGATGTCGATGTCAAAATCCAAAATTGACTTCTCTTCGTCGCCATTAGCTCTCAGATCAACCATCTACAAACCTCCTTTACTTCTTATTATTTCTACACATCTATGTTATGGCGTGACCACCGGTACTTGACTAGCTGTAGTCGTTGTAGTCGGCGCTGGAGTTTGAACCGGTGCTGTTTGAGTACTCGACGTACTTCCTGTACTCGTTGTACTTCCCGTACTTGTCGCTCCTGTCGTTCCTGCCGTGGCGGTGCTTGCAGATGGCGTCGGCGCCGGTCGGTCTTGGCCGCCGCCCTCAAAACCGATAAACTCATACTTCATGGTTTTATCATTCCGGAACTCTAATTGCCCTAGTCGCTTGGACTTCTCTACAGCAACCTTAACAATTTCTGCGTCAACTTCCAGCGATTTTACTTGAGAAGCTGAAATTGCGATTACCCAAGGTGAGGTTGGTACGCTTCTTCCATCATATTCCCTTTGGAAACCAATTTCCAGCTTAAGCGCATTGGATAATCCAATTTTATCAACTGTTTCAATATCGGATGCCTCTGAATCTTGGCCAGGCAGCCAGGATCGCATAGTATCGTTGACCGTTTCATCGCCTTGGATCTTACTTGCAAAGCTTGCACCAATATCATCGAAGTAATTCCCCGTGTATAACGCATCGGTTCCAGCATCAACTAAAGAACCAGTCACTTGTTTGGCTTTATCTGCCTTGGAAGCCATCCCTTTCCTGAACAGTGCAGTAAGGTTTTTACCTCCGCCAATCGCAGCAGTGACAATTTTGGATGCATACTTGGTGAAATCTCCACCCTCTTCTCCGAATTGCGAAGGGATACTTGCCGATAGCTGCAGATTCAATTCTTTGAGCTTGGTTTCGTCCCCATTTAAGAAGGTCGCAGAGCCTTCAAGACCAAAAGCAACTTTGTCTTTACCGAATTCGATTTCTATTTCAGTTCCCGCTTCTACGGTTGTATTGACTTCGCCTTTGCCAATCCCTTTACCGGCCTTCTCAGCCGTTAAGCGCTCTGCCGCAGACATCACATTACCAGCTGCATCCTTGCCCTTCGCCTCAATAATTTCTTTGTTATATTTACTGAGGCGTTTGAATGCCAGCTCAGCAGAAAATGATGCGACACCTACGTTTGCTTCCATTGCCAATTTCGTAAGGAAACCAACATTAACCTCGGCTTCGTCATCACCCATATGCATTTCCTCGATCATCATGGCCCACTTCTCAGCCTCAATCAAGCTTGATTCGCCGGATTTACCGCCTTTGCCCCAGAAGTAGGCTTGTGCGCTTTCCGGCATCTGTCTGTATAACCCATAGGAAAGTAAATTCATGACAGTATCTGTATCTTTACCTTTTCCTTCAAGGAATAGCCCGAAACGTGCGTTTGCATCAAAACCAAAGGTCGTAAACCCTGCGCCAAAGGTTAATTGGGTATTTACGCTTAATTCATCCGCTTCCCGCTCTGCTTCTCCTGCGAATCCGAAAAGGAAGTAGGCATTACCGCCGCCTGCTGCAGAGGCAACTGGAATTTTCAACTCTAATTCTAATGAACTTGAATCTCCTGGGTTCGGTGTTGAAATGTCGATTAAATGACCGACTTTCGTTAATCCGGAAGATAAATCGCTTGCTTCTACGGACTTGACAATGGTTTTGGCAAGCTTCTTCGTTTTTTCATCATTTTGAACCGCTTCTTTAATTTGCGTGGTTTTAGCTGCATCCGGCAATGTCGCAGCCGTAGTCCCTTCCGCTTTTGTTCCCTTCGTGAGCTTTCTGGCTTCAAGTACAGCTTTATCTTTGTTCAATTTCAGCAATTTAGCTGCGTGTTCTTCAGCTGCCTTGACGCTTGCGGCACGAATCTTTTCCGGCTTGGCTTCAGGTAATCTAGCCACTTCATAAGCTGAGCTTTTTGCTACTTTTGTCATATCTTCAATGGTAAGTGCTTTAGGAATGACTCTTTCCAGAATGAGATTAGCCTCATCCCTCATCACATCGTCTACAAGGACTTTAGATTCCTTATAGGCAACGGCCTTCGTAGCCGTTTTCAGATATTCTTTTTGCATTGGCCCCGGAGTCGAAGTACTTGTTGAAGACTGGGTTGCGCCAGTCGGTGTCCCACTTGTCGGAGTCGTTCCTGTAGGAGCAGAGTTTGTTGGGGTTGAAGTACTTGATGGATTATCTATCTCGTTATTGATCTGCGCGTTAACTTTGGTTCGCGCTGCTTTTTTAAGATCTTCACGATACGCATTCAACTCCGCCGATCTTCTGAACGCCCTTCGGCCTACACCTAATTTGGATAAAACCGCTGATTTCATAGGAGCTAACAGGATGTTTAGATAGATTTCTTCCATATCTTTAATGTCTCTAGTCGTCCCGTCAACAGTTTCTTGCCTCACAACGTCTAAGTCGACCAGCTGACTTTCAAGACCAATTCGCTTGGTTAACTCATCCGTTCCTGCCCTTCCAACACTGATGGAATCAAAGCCAGAGGTACCACCGGCTGCAGTTGGGGGAGCGAACTTCAAGGCAATAGCTCTTTTGGAAGCCGTAACCGAATTCGTGAATAAGGTTTTGGAATATGTATCCAGCTTTTTCTTTGCATCAGCTGCTGCTTTTGTTTTCTGTTTTTCATATGTGGCATTGTTTAGATTTGGCGTAATCAGATAGGCTTTGTTCGCTTCATCCTTCATGGCTGTTTTTTTGCTGACGGCAAACTCGCTATCCGCTACTTCAATGGCATATTCTTTAAGTTTGGTTATCATAATGCCATCTGCTTTTGCTTGCGCGAACTTATAGGCATCTTCTCTCTGTTCTGCTGTACCCGTTGACCCCATACTCGCTCTGATTTCTGCTTTCACTTTTTCTTTCACATTTTTACGAATCGGATCCGCTTGGGAATCCGAAGTCAAGTATGTATCGATCGTTCGCTTCAGTTTCTCGCTTATTTCCGTATAAGAACTATCAACAAGCGTCTTAACTTTCGCGTCACGCGCCGTTACTAGATCAGCATTTCGCTGCTGCTGCTCTTGAGATATGGCAGGAGCTGGGGTTGCACTCGCTCCTCCCGCTCTTTGAATAACGGGATGCGTATTTCCCATCCTTTGAACCATACCCTGAACCGCCCTGTTCCCCAGCGTTCTCTGCATTTGCATAATACTTGCAGGTGTCATTTGACGAGTATCCAATGTGCTTGGAACTTCCGTCTCGGACCTGACCGGCTGAGCTTGAGCCGTTGTTTGGCTGCTAGTTGTCCGACTTGCGGATGTATGTTCACTCACAACTAAGCCCCCCCTTTAGCTACAATAAATCCACGCCATTCTCGATTTTTGAAAAAAAACGCTCATGTTGTCGAATAATAGTTCGATTATACCATGACCACCACTAGAAATTGTGAAATATTTTATCATTAAAAAAACGAAAAACCGCGGAGTATATAACCCTCGCGGTTTTTCAAAATGTTAGAAGTCTCACTTATGCTTTCGACAAAATCATCGACACATCCTACCTTAGACCTATCTTAGTGACTCGCTATCTCAATCTCATCGCCAGGGGCCATGACCTTGCCTTTTAATCCCCGCGCTTCAAGCTGCTTCACGAAAAGCTCCGCGTCTTGCTTGATCCCTGGGAATGTACTGTGGTGAATCGGCACGGTCAGTTTCGCGTTGTACCATTCCGCGGCTTGAAGGGCATCTTCCGGTCCCATCGTGTAGAAGTCTCCAATCGGCAAGAAAACAACGTCGATCGGATGGCGCTCGCCAATCATTTTCATATCGCTGAATAAGGAGGTGTCTCCCGCGTGCAAGATCGTCAAGCCTTCTGCGAATACAAGGAACCCGGCAGGCATGCCCGCGTACAGAATTTGTTTCGTTTCTTCAATAACGATACCTGAGCTATGGAACGCTTGAACCATTTTCGCCTTAGCGAAGCCCAAATCGCATGTGCCTCCCATGTTCATGCCGACGGTATTTTTTACACCCTGCCAAGACATATAGGACGCAAGCTCGACAATAGAAACAACCGGTGCGTCGTTATTAGCGCTCGCAATAGGCGCTGCGTCGAGAATATGGTCCATATGAGCATGCGTTAGCAGGACGGCATCCACCTTAATGTCCTCTGGCTTAATTTTGGCCGCAGGATTACCGCTTAAGAAAGGATCGATAATGAGAGATTTATCCCCCGTTTGAATTTGAATACAGGCATGACCATGATAATTGATTTTCATTGAAGATGTACTCCTTTACCTCTTACATTTTTTATGTCTATTATTACATAGGATTAATTTTTAGGAAACGGTTCTTCACGAACGATAGCGTCTTATTCATGCATTTTTTTTGTAAATTGATATCTATGTGGTTATGCAATTAATTTCAACCCTACGGCCGCAGCCAATACCATCGCAATGAACATCAAACGTTTCCAATCCCTGGACTCACCATAAAAAAGCATACCGACGATGGCGCCGCCAACTGTACCGATCCCTGTCCAGACGGCATAAGAAGTGCCCATCGGCAAACTTTTCATCGCCAGGCTTAAAAGCGAGAAACTCATAACAATACCCACGATGAAAAGACTAAACGAGCGAATATTTTTCGCCTTATTAATTTGGTTCATGCCCACAACGCCTACGACCTCGAAAATACCGGCAAACATCAAAAAAATCCAACCCATTAGACGGCAGCTCCTTTCTTATCATTCTCCTTCGTGACAAATTTCAGTCCGAATACGCCGGATAAAAGCAGGAGAATGAGAAATACTTTGAGAAACCTGAACGGTTCTCCAAACACCAGCATTTCTACCAAAACTGTTCCTGCAGTCCCCATTCCCGTAAAGACCGCATAGACGGTACCCACCGGCAGTTTCGTAGATGCGCTAATAACCAGATGAAACGAGATATACATCGCAACTATTGTGCCTATCCACATCATCGTTGTATGCGAATGTTTTAAACCTGTGACCCATAAAACTTCAAAAAAGGCCCCTATAAAAATATAAATCCAATTGCGATTCATGGTGTGTGAACCTCCTCTTGTTGATTTACTTCTTGATGCCGCGCCAATAGACAAACCAAGAAGCTTCTATTCTTTTCATGGATCTTTCGACTCCGCCAAACAGCAATTCTACGAACATGCCATCCAGCACAGCTAAAAAAGCAACGGTCGCCGCGCTACTGCTGACTTCTTTGCTTATGGTTCCATTTGCAATTGCTTGCTCAAATAGCGGGATTAACATCGTGTCCAAGGTATCTAAATAGTGATAACCCTTTTTGACAATGACCTCATAGAGATGAGTCGGCGGGAAAAAGGCTACACGCAAAAAAAACTTCGTATTATCATCCTTTTCATAACAATCCTGATATTGAATAAGGAAACCGTAAAGCAGCTGGTCAACGGCAAGATCTTTATGGCTTTCTAAATAATCAAGAACAAACGCCAATTCCCGGGCCAGCACATCGTCAAGCAGCGCAAGGAAAAGTTCATCCTTTCCTTTAAAGTGTGTATATATCGATTGTTTCTTGATCCCTACATCCTTTGCAATATCCGCGAGTGAGGCACCTTCGTATCCGTTACTGGCAAAATGCTTGAGGGCAATCTCTTTAATTCGATCAGCAGTCATCGTACCGCTCCCTTCCGAACGTTCGTCAGGACATTGTATCACGTTGTTACACTTATGGCAACTCACAACGCTGCAGCACAAAAAAAGCCACCTTATTCGGCCGCCTTGTTCTGGTTTTTAATTTAGAATCATCTATTAACATATACGGCAAATGAAATTGGCGTTATAAAAGGAGGACATCAATTGCCTGATGGTTCTAGTGTCGAAGCTGCTTTTGAAATTCTGGTCGGCAAGTGGAAACCCGTTATTCTCTTACACCTTTTCAAGCATGAAACGATGAGATTTGCTGAACTTCATAAAGCAATCCCGGATATAACGAAAAAAATGCTGACCGCGCAATTAAGAGAGTTAGCCTTTCATGATATCGTGCACCGTGAAATCATTCTTCACATCCCTCCAAAAGTTGAATACTCCTTAACCGAATATGGCAAAAAAATGATACCTCTTTTACAAGCCATAAACGATTGGGGAATGTCTCATGCAGCGTATATGAACGAGTTATATGGAATAGAAAAAAGCAAATCCGAATAATTTTTATACAATTAAACAAACTAACGAATAAAACAAAGGATGATATTAGATTGACAAACATACTTGAAACGGTTCTTGATGTGATGAAAACACTCGTTGATAACGAACCTAAACCACCTTTACATATAGGCGAAGCCATGACTTGTTGGACGTACTTAACCATGCTAGAAGAAGAAATAGCAAGCGTACAAATTGGACTCAATACGACAACTGATATCGAATTGTTAGATGCTCTTCATGGAGCTATGGAGATAGCAACCGCGCAATCAAATATAATAAGGGATTTTATGCTGCGAGAAGGCGTAAGTCTCCCTCCGGTATCCGAAAAAAAGCCCCAGTCCGACCCACAGACCATCCCAATGGGTGTCAAATTAACGGATGATGAGATTGCCAATGCGCTTTCCATTAAAGTTGTCGCCAATTACATGATGTGTGCAACCGGTGCCGTTCAATCCGTGCGCAATGATGTAGGGTTCATGTTTGCCGGTTTTCAGGCAGAAAAGTTGAAGTATGGAGCTTCATTAAAAACCTTAATGCGGAAGCGCGGCTGGATGAAAATTCCTCCGTACTATGTTCCGAATGGCTTGCCTACGCAATGATCAATTCAATCACAAAGAGCAATTTAAACTAGCACTTAGTTTAAGTTGCTCTTTGTTTTTTTATGAACAAATAATCCAATTCTGAATAGAAAATTCATTGTTTCACATGGCAAAACTGTTGATTTAACAGGGTTTCATGATGATTTAGCTCGTCAAGAATAATTTTTTTAGAAGATTCTCATGGTTTTCTAATAAAGTAGGCTTGACCCTTGCCAGCCCACGGTTTTCTCCTCTCCTAGCAAATTATAGGAGACTTCCAGTCTGCTATACTAGGCTCAGCTAAGAAATTAGCGCTCACAACAAGGAGGAGGACAATAACTATGAAATTACATCATAAATGGAGCAAGCGATTGGCTATTTTGACAATTGGAGCGACCGTTGCTATCTCAGGAGGGGTAATTAGTAGTCCACAGCCTACTCAAGCTGCTACGAATAATGATACTGCTACTATTGACGCTACAATCACAAGTACGTCCAAAGCGGATAGCATTATTGCATTAGGTAAAAGATATCTGGGCACACCTTATAAGTTCGGTGCAGCAGTTGGGCAAACGAAAAACTTTGACTGCTCGACATTGACGAAATACATTTTTGGTAAATACGGCATCACATTGCCTCGAACGGCTGCTCAGCAATCCAAAGTTGGTAGTTTCGTTTCAAAAAGCAATTGGAAGAAAGGCGACCTGCTATTCTTCTCCGTTCCTGGCAGATCAGGAGTCGGTCATGTAGGCGTTTACCTTGGGAATAACAAGATGCTTAATACTTACGGTGCTGGCGGTGTGAAAATCAGTACGATTAACTCCTATTGGAATTCTCACTATATGACAGCGCGACGTGTGATTAAATAGTCTTTTGAATGAGGAGCTAAGCAGCTTACATGTGCTTAGCTTCTTTTTTTATGCTCTCAAATAATTAGGCAATAGAGAGGAAACAATATGTTCGTGTTTATCCTACCTGAAGGAGATTAATTGACGTGAACAAACTACGTGCCTCACAAATCGCTGCTTCTCCGGTTATGGCTAACGTTTCTTGCAACGGCGTTCCTATCTATATTCAAAATGTCGATGAAGCGAATGAAACCGCAAGAATTTATGCCTTAGATCAACCTGATCAGGAACAAGAAGTCCCTCTTCACAGTTTGACCGAACATTAAAGTTAACCGAAATACATCCGCGAAGCTGCCTCTGTAGTTAAAGCTACTAAGGGGACAGCTTCTTTTTTATTTCCCCTTTTCTTATAAAACGGGCAATTGGTACGGTTTCGGGCAGAAGTGTACCTATCCACATTCAGAAATGATCTTATATAATCGGACATGTGCAAGTGCGGTAGCGCTTACATATATGTAGTTATTTCAACGACAAAGGAGACAAGTGAAGATGAAAAGCAGATTGCAACGCCGAAGGAAGGTATGGCTGGGATTGCTGCTCGCTATCGTTGTCATTGCGCAGATCGGCTACATCCCTTCCGGAGAAGGCACGGTCAAAGCCGCAGACAATGGCTTGGCACAGAAGCCATATATGGGCTGGAGCAGCTACAGCATGCAGGTCTACGATGGTCCGTCCGGCAACTGGATTTCCGAAGCCAAGATCAAGAAGATGTCGGACGCTATGCATGAGAAATTGCAAGCTCATGGATACAAATATATCAATATCGATGCGGGCTGGAACGGCAGCATGGACGAATACGGAAGACCGGTGCCAAGTGCTGTGCTTTATCCGGGAGGTTTTCAGAATCTCGTTGATTACATCCACGGTAACGGCCAAAAAGTCGGCCTCTATTTCATTCCCGGCGTTTCGCCTGATGCGGTCACTCAGAACTTACCTATTTATAATGCCCCTGGCTGTAACATCGGTGATATCGTCGTAAAACCCTACAAATTCGCGGATTATTGGAACATCGGATACAAAATTGATTTCAGCAACCCTTGCGCGCAAAAATATATCGATTCCGTCGCGGATGCCATCGCTTCCTGGGGCGTGGATTTCGTCAAATTCGACAGCGTCACGCCAGGCTCCGGGCATAATGATGTCAGCATCGATGCACGTGACGATGTTAAAGCCTGGTCAACGGCGCTTAGCAGACACAATATTTGGTTTGAGTTATCTTGGGCTCTCGACCACAACTACGTGGACTATTGGAAAAAATACGCGAACGGTTGGCGGGTCGATTGGGACGTGGAGTCCTATGACCGCGAGGTCGGCATGACACAATGGGCGAACATTGCGCGTTTGTTCCCTGACGCCGCCCTTTGGTGGCGCGATGCCGGACCGGGAGGTTGGAATGATTTCGACTCCTTGAATGTCGGCAATGGCGCAACCTCCGGTTTGACCAAAGACGAAAGGCAAACTGCAGCTACGCTGTGGGCCGCTTCGGCCGCGCAGTTTTATACAGGTGACGACCTGTCCAACCTCGACGCTTATGGTCTTGATTTGCTGACAAATGACGAAGTTATCGCGGTTAATCAGGCTGGACGGCCCGTTCACCCGGTTTCAACATCGACCAATCAGCAAGTCTGGTATGCGAATAACGGTGACGGTACGTACACGGTTGCGCTTTTCAATCTGGGCAACAAAGCAGCGCCTGTCACTGTTAACTGGAACGACATCGGCCTGAATGGCCCTGCTTCCGTTCGCGACCTGTGGAGCCATACCGAACTTGGCGCTTACACTTCAAGCTATGGCCCAGTTTCCTTGGAACCGCACGCTTCCCGTCTATTTAAAGTAACGGCGCAAAACGGTACCTCTTTCGTCAATGACGACGACACAGGCGTGCGATACACCGGCACTTGGACACGTAACGGCGGCAAAGAATTGGTTCGCGATGCACAGGATTTGTCCATTGCGATTACGGACACCTCCCCCTCTCCTGCTAGTCAAATCGAAACTCATGCATTGCAGCCAGTGAATTCATTGGGCTCTACAGTCTCTCATTCGGTCTATATTAACGATACGGATCCACTCATTCAGTATTCGAATAAGTGGGGTCACAGCGGCGGAAGACCTTTCGGGGACTATCTGGATGATGTTCATTACGGTGAGCCGGACAACGGGACGCAGCCGGAATTCAGCTACACGTTCACGGGCACTGGCATTGAACTGTTCTCTGAGCAGGGCACATCCAATGGACGGATGGACGTTTATATCGATGGACAGCTGAAAGGCACTGTCGATGCCGAAGGTCCTCAGCAATCCGGCTTATACTCGGTCTATCGTATCGCTGATCTTCCGCAAGGTCAGCACACGCTTAGAGTGCTAAGAAACGGCACCGGCCAATACTATTTTATTCTGGATGCTTTAAAGGTAACGGCTGAAACGCTGCTTGGCCAACCTTCTGCTAACAGTTTTGACAAAGATCAACCATCAGACATCACGACGAATCTCCTCCTTGGCTCAAACTCGCTGACAGGCATCAATAATGGCGCAGTTTCCCTGCAGCCAAATACGGACTACACGATAAGCGGAGGCAATCTTGTAACAATCAAGAAAGAATTCCTCCTCCAGCAGCCATCGGGGCAACCGGTCCAACTGGCGTTCACTTTTGCTGGTGGTGACTCGCAATCCCTGTCTATCGCGATCACTGGAACGTCCCTCAATCCAGTAACTGCTGCTTTTGACAAAAAAACATCCGCACAAGCGGACGTCCTTACAACGCTTACACTCGGAAGCACTAACAGCCTGACAGGCATTATGAATGGCACAGACAGCTTAACCCCTGGACAGGACTACACCGTTACGAACGATGTTGTGAAAATCTCAAAATCCTACTTGAATCAACAGCCTATTGGTCTTACGAATTTGACCTTCACTTTCCAATCAGGCAGTCCAAGAACGTTCGCCATAACCATTAGCAACTCCGCCTCTCCCGGAAGGTTCACCTACATCAATGACGACAACTCGGAAATCCACTACACCGGGGCTTGGAACCGCAGCACAAATCGACCTTTTAACGATTATGGCAAGGACGTTCATTATGTCGAGCAGAACAACGATTTTTTCACCTACACCTTTAATGGCACAGGCATTACTTATATAACTGAAGTCGATCAAGGCCAAGGCGATGTAGACATCTATATCGATGGTCAACTACATGGAACGGCTCATACGTTCGGAGCGAATTCGCATAACTTAGCTCAGCAAGAAGTCTATACAGTCAGTCATTTGACACCTGGAATTCATACATTGAAAGCAGTCAAAAAGTCAGGACAGTTCATGCTGCTTGATGCGCTTAAAGTCCAGCAGCCCGACCTGATGGATATCTCTGCCGCTGATTTTAATAAAACGACGGCTGCAGATGTGAGCGTTAACCTTCTGGGCAATCCGGACAGCCTGCAAAGTATTTCGAACGGCGCGAGCAAGCTCGCGAATCCTGCTGATTATGTCATTAATGGCCAGCAAGTGACCATTAAAAAAGAATATCTCTCTGCTCAACCTGTCGGCAGCTTGAAGCTTACTTTTTCTTTCGCAGGTGACTATGCAGACGATATCCATGCAACTTCCATGAATGGCGACTCCTACCTCTACTCTTTCACAGGAACCGGGATCGAACTCCTCGCACCAACCGGTCCGGAGCTGGGTGACATCGACATCTATATCGACGGGGAGTTGGAGCAAACGATCAATGCCTATTCAGCCATTCGAAATGCCGGGCGAAGTCTTTACCGCATCTCATCACTTCCGAAAGGCACTCATACATTGAAAGCGGTCAAAAAATCAGGCAGCTACATGCTTGTAGACGCGTTCAAATATGAAATTGCGGCGAATAGCGGCACGCCTTCCACTCCTCAGACGGGTGGCGGCGGCTATGGAGGAGGTTATGGAGGCCCGATTGTGAACACCAACGCATGGAATGTCGTGCGTACTACTCAAACTGACGGAACAAGCAAAGAGGAAGTCAAGATCTCAGGTGATAATGCGAAAACGTTGATTCAGAAGTCCAAGACTGCTGACGCCAATTCGGCTATTATCTCCTTACCAGATTCCAAAGATGAAGTATCCATGACAACTGTGCAATTGACTAAAGAGTCGCTCAGCTTGCTTGTCGACAGCGGTCTTGACCTTATGCTCGATACGGCTAATGTTAAAGTCCTTATTGCTAACCAATCACTCAAAAGTATGAAAGATGATAGTTATTTCAACCTTGTTCCGGTGAAAGCTTCGGCTTCAGGCCAGGACTTGGAACGTCGCGCGAACGCGGCGACAGTTGTACTAGGCGTTACCGGAGGCGCAAAAACCTCGTTGATTGGCCGTCCAGTAGACATTACGACGAACCTGCTTGATCAAGAGGTTACCATCGTTCTCCCGTTTCCAGATGATTTGAGCGATATGGAGTTGCAACAAATCGGTGTCTATATCGAACATAGTGACGGAACTAAGGAGTTTAAAAAAGGCACTGTGACCACGCTCCAAGGGGGCCGCGGGATTCAATTTACGACGAACAAATTTAGTACATTTGCCCTTTTGAAAGTCGATGGCCGGACATTGTCCTTCTCGCATGAGCCGTACATCCAAGGCTACGAGAACAACTTGTTCCGTCCCGACAATCGCATTACCCGCGCCGAAATGGCAATGATTCTCTCGCGTATTGCGGCCAAACCGGCACTAGCCAGCGGCAGTGAATACATTGACGTGAAGCCGGATCTTTGGTCTTATGATGCGATTGCCCAAGTGTCACGCATGGGTCTGATGCAAGGTTACGCAGACGGCACCTTCAGACCGGACCAGCCAATCACTAGGGCGGAAATGGCAGCTCTTGCCGCCCGGTTTGCGGTGGGTACCGCAGGATCCGGAGCAGGCTTTTCGGATACGACCGGCCTATGGGCCGAAGACGCAATCAAAGCTGCTCAAGCTGCGGGCTACTTGAACGGTTATGCAGATGGCTCCTTCGGCCCAGCTAATCCGCTCACTCGCGCAGAAGCCGTTACCGTGATCAATCGGGTACTCGGCCGTGGACCACTTCATGGAATCGTCCACTCGCCATGGACTGATGTTCCGAACAGTCATTGGGCTGTTCATGACATTGAAGAAGCTTCGGTCCGCCACTCGTTTGAGCCGTTGGCTGCCGGTGGAGAACAGATTGTGGAGTGATTCTGACACCCCTATCACACGCTAAGAAAAAGGGCATTTCAACTTCGTTGAGATGCCCTTTTCTATCTTAGAGATAATTCTTTTTCACTATGCCTGCCTAAGCACAATATATTCCTTGACAGGAATATTCCTAATAAGGTATATTCATAGCATAAATCAAATGGATGCGATCCTAGGAGGCTGAAAGCAATGAAAAAAATTACGATTCCTTACTGGATTTTTACTGTTTTAGTGGTGTTATTTATGGGGATGGGCGCAATCGGTGATACGGTAAAAGCAGCGTCTGCGGTAGAACTTTTCAAGCATTTGGGATACCCTGATTATCTTCTTCCCTTTCTTGGAATTGCCAAGATATTAGGTGTCATAGCTATCCTTATTCCCGGTTTTCCTCGAATCAAAGAATGGGCATATGCCGGTTTGATCTTCGATTTGACCGGAGCTGTGTATTCAACCATCGCTGTGGATGGCTTTATGGCTGGTTTAGGCTTTCTTCCAGGCTATATTATTATCGCGGGTTCCTATGTGTATTATCACAAAAGGCAAAAAGCTGGCATGCTGAGTCAAACGAATCAAGTAAAGCATCTAGAAGGACGTACCGTTTAAGCGTTTAAATAAAAAAGAACGGCTGTGCAAAGCAGCCGTTCTTTTTGTAGTTTACAACTAAGCTTTTGTCCCTAGTTTAGCTAAATTAGCAAAACTAATCTCTAAGCTTTCAAATGGATTCCGGTCATAGCAATCATCCTGCTCAACCGCTGCCCATTCCACACCAATGTCTTCACAGGCTTGAATGATTCCTTTGAAATTCATATTGCCTTCACCGACCTCGGAGAAACGCTGTTTCCGATCCGGAGTCACAATCATATCTTTAAAATGTACGACCTTCATACGTCCATCCATTTTACGGATCCACTCCACGGGATCTGCCCCACCTGCTTGTACCCAGTAAACATCCAATTCGAAATCGACGCTATCAGGGTCTGACATTTCAAACAAAATGTCCATGCCTGTCTTCCCATCATATTTGGCGAACTCAAAATCATGATTGTGATAGATAAACTGCAGCCCGGCATCTTTCAGCTGTTTGCCAAATTCCGAAGCTTGTTTGGCGAATGTGGCATAACCTTGACTGTTCTCCCGAAACTCTGGCGGGAGTCCGCCTAACCCGACATATTTACAATCCCATGCTTGATGCTTCTTAATGACGCCGTCCATATCATTCAACAAGTCGTTATATCCGATATGAGTGGCACAGATCGTCAACCCTTCTTGGTCTGCAAGCGCTTTAAATTCTTGGATGTCGATTGGTCCAATACCGGAAGCTTGTACAGCGTTATAACCCAATTGCTTAACTTTTTTCAAGCTTTCGCTAATATCAGCGGGTGTTTTCAGAAAGTTGCGAAGCGTATACAGTTGCGCGGCGATTCTCATTCCTATCACTCCATTCGTCAAATTTGAGTCATTTCATATATAACATAGAATGATGGGTTTGAGCCACACAAAAATTCGATGACATCCCATTTTTCAAATGAGAATTGCATTTGAACTAATAAAGCTGCCGTTTCTAGGCACGGCAGCTTAAGATCTAAAGCTCTACAATTTTAGTTGCAACGTTATGGCAAAATTCCCGGTCATGCTCTACAAACAGAATCGTCGGTGAATATTCGAGCAGCAAGTCTTCAATTTGCATCCGAGAAATGACATCTATAAAATTAAGCGGTTCATCCCAAATATGCAAATGTACCTGCTCACTCAGACTTTTTGCAATTAATACTTTTTTCTTTTGTCCGCCGCTATACGATGAAATATCCTTGTCAAACTGAATTCTGGAAAAATCCAGCTTTCTTAGAATGGATTTAAAAAGACTTTCATCAATCCCACATTCGGCAGCATAGTCAGATAGATTTCCATGAAGGTGCGATGTGTCTTGCGACACGTAGGATATTTTTAACTGGCTGTCCTTTCGAATATTGCCTGTGTAGTTCATATCCTCGCCGCAAATTAGCTTGATGATACTTGATTTTCCAGAGCCATTTTGACCTGAAAGCGCAATACGCTCACCTTGATCAATCGTGAAACTTAGATCTGAGCATACGGTCTTCTCGCCGTAATAAATGGAAACATGATCAAGCTCAACCAGCTGGTTTTTGTGAAAAGCAAGCTGCGAAATTTCTAAGCTTTCTGAGCTCTCGATATTTTTGAGGAGTTTCGACTTCTCTTGGATAGCCGAATGCTGTCTTTGCTCAATGGCTTTAGATCGTTTCATCATTTTTGCAGCTTTATGGCCAATATAACCTTTATCTACCTTGGATCCGGAATTTCTTGTTCCGTTTTTTGTTTTTTCCACTTCGTGCGACCAGTTCCCCGTCCTTTTGGCGGAATCTGACAATCGTTTGATGTCTTTTCGAAGTTTTTCGTTCTCTGCCAGCTCGAAGTGATCTTGCCGCGACTTATTTTCCCACCAACTTGAAAAATTACCTTTTTGAATTTCAATGTTGGTCTTATTGATGGATAAAATGTGATCTACACAGTTATCGAGAAAGGATCTGTCATGCGATACCAAGATAAATCCACTTTTCGATTTGAGATAATCGCTAACGAGTTTTCTTGCTTTCATATCGAGATGGTTGGTCGGCTCATCAATTAAAAGAAAACTGTTCTCTTTGATGAACAACGTAGCCAGCAGCACTTTCGTTTGCTCTCCGTTGGATAAGGAGTCAAATGGCCGGTACAACACATCCTCGGAAACCTTTAAAAGTGAAAGCTCGCGCATTAACTGCCAATGAATATAGTCGGGATAAATGTCATTGATGACATCTATCGTATTATTACTTTTCTTCTCAACGGGAAACGGGAAATATTCGAAGCTTACATTAGCGGAAATGTATCCACTGTATTCAAGTTTACCAAGCAGCAGATTGAGAAACGTTGTTTTCCCTCTTCCATTTCTTCCTGTAAAGCCTAATTTCCAATCGGTATCGATTTGGAAATTGACGTTTTCAAATATGTTATCGTAACTTCCTTCGTAAGCGAACGTTAAGTTTGTAACGTTTATTAATGACATAGATAGATCCTCCTGTATAAAAAAAATAAAAGCTACAAGAAAGTTACATTCTTGTAGCTCAAATAAATACAGTTAATTAACCCCTGGACGGAGTTAAATAAGGATATCTTGTATCGTTTGAGTGAAAGATAATGTAACTTTCTTGCATACGAAATAAAACATGCGAAAAATCGCTTTAATGTTTTACCGTTAGCAAGAAAACCTACATTATGCCTTCAACTCCACTCCTGAAAATTTAAATAAAGTATAACAAACTCATTTTTAAAAATCAATACAATTAAGCCTGGCGATAAGCTGGTGCGCCCATCGGGGATGATCCCGCGCCACCATCTACGCTAATTTCAGCCCCCTGCACAAAGGAAGAATCATCAGAAGCCAGGAACAAAGCCACATTGGCGATCTCCACAGGTTCACCCAAGCGATTCATTGGAATCTTAGGCGCTAACGCGGCTTCAACTTTTGACAATCCCTCTGGTTGACCCCAAATTGGCGTCCGCGTAGCTCCAGGGACAATCGTGTTTACTCGAATACCGTGTGGTGATAATTCTGAAACAAACACTCTGGCCATACTGGTCACTGCACCTTTACTTGCGGCATAAGCTGCATAACCCGGGCTTCCTCCTTTAGCCAGTACGGAGCCGTTTAAGATCACGGAAGCTCCTGATTTCAGATGAGGCAAAGCAGCTTGAACGGTGAAAAATACGCCAGTCACGTTTACTTGCATAATTTTCTCAAAAAGAGTAAGTTCAGTCCCTCCAACAGGCGTATAACCGGAAATACCCGCATTTGCGAAAACAACATCTAGACGACCGAATGTCTCGACCGCTTTGGATACAGCTTCTTCTGCACTTGTTGGATCAGTCGCATCTGCCTGCACGGCAAGTACGTTAGATGCACCAAGCCTCTCCACTGCCGCGTCCAACGCTTCCTGATTACGACCGGTAATAACCACCTTCGCACCTTCGGCCACATATAATTTCGCCGTTTCAAAACCAATTCCGCTGCTTCCACCTGTAATTAAAGCAACTTTCCCATTCAATTTTCCCATCTTTTATCTCTCCTTTAGCATATAATTTGTTTAAGAATGATCATTCTTAAATTATCAAAAAAAACAGTCACGCTCTGTTTCTTTTTTTTGAAACAGGATGACGTCGTCCTTACTGAAAGTATCTTAGCATATTGAGAACGATCAGTAAAGAATTATTTTGCGACGATCATTCTCGTATTTCACAATACCCTTCTATCCGCTGAATAATGAACTGAACATGTGGGGAAAACAACTAGGATGAGCACCGTTATAAAAATTTGTTCCGATATTCAGAAGGCGTGGCCCCATACTGCTTCTTAAAACTCTCTCTGAAATGATCCTGATCTGTATACCCGATTCTGTCGCAGACTTCATAGATTTTAATGGCTGGATCCTTCAGAAGCCTTGCCGCCTCTTCCATACGAAGACGAATAATGGCATGGTTCATCGTAACCCCTGTTACTTCTTTAACCAGCAGGTTAAGATATTTTTCGCTTAACCCTACGGCATCCGCTACATCCGATAGTGACAACTCCTTGCGCATATAACCTTTTTTCATATACTGTATCGCCTGTTCAACCAGCTTCTTCTTTTTTAAATTCCCGCTCCATTCCCTATGAAGCATGGTTTCAGTCAAATTGGGAAGCGATTCCTTGGCTGCTTTCTCTGCCATCTTTAGCGCGAGACGTTCTTCCCTCTCCTTGCGCAGCACGTCAACCGCATTTGCAAGTACTTTCTCAATAGCATCAGGATCGATTGGTTTCAGCACATAATCCAGCACTTGCAGCTTAATGGCCTGTCTGGCATGCTCAAATTCGTTTAGTCCTGATAAAATGATACAGCGAATATCCGGGTTACGGGATTTGATAATCTCAATCAATTCCAATCCGTTCATCTTGGGCATGCCGACATCTGTCAAGAGAAGATCCGGCTTCTCGCGTTCTAACCAGTCAAGCGCCTCTTGCCCATTCTCTACAGCTCCTAGTAGCTTTATATCTAGTGCCTCCCAATGAATCGCACGAACCAAAGTCTCTCGCACGATTTTCACATCTTCCGCGATCAGCAGCTTAAACATTCGAAGCATCCTTTCTGGCTACAGCTTGTTCTGAACGATAAGGCATAACAACTTCGACACAGGTGCCCATACCCTCCGCAACTTTTAGATACCGCAAACCAAATTCGTCTCCGACAAACAATTGAATTCTCCTGTGTACATTCATGGTGCCGTACCCGCTTCCTGGTTCGGGTGAAAATTGTTCGTCTCGTACAAAATGGTGCCCAAGCATACGATTCATTTTATCCGCATCACAGCCACGGCCGTTATCTTCGACCCTGATTGCAAGCTCTCCCTGCTCTACTCTGGCAGAAATGACAATTCGGCAGCCTGTCTTGCGTTCAACAAATCCATGAATGATAGCGTTTTCTGCTAGCGGTTGCAAAATTAGATGAACGACAGATGCGGACCGAAGTTCACTCGGCAATTGGATATCAAAGGTCAAATCGTCGATCATCATTTGCTGAATATGGAGATAAGCTTCAACTTGTTTGATCTCATCTTCCAAGGAAATCCAGGTCTGTCCCCGATTCAAGCCATAGCGAAATACGTTGGCAAGCGAACGTACAACCTGACTTGTCTCCCGATCTCCTATCATAATGGCCCTGCAGTTAATTAAATCCAAAGTGTTGTATAGGAAATGGGGATTGATTTGGGCATGTAACAGCTCCAATTGAAGCTGACGGCGTTCTATTTCTTCGGTAAACGACTTTTCGATCAGTTTATGAATCGTTACGAGCATAGATGCGAACTTCTGGTTCAGCTCATCAACTTCATAAATCCCCGTTTTTTGTGAAGGAAGCGGCACTTTGAACTCCACAACTTCCGGGCGCTGTATGGCTGTTACCAGTTTCGTGATAGGAACCGTGACCCTCACGACAATTTTTCGGAGCCATAACCCTGCAATGAGTAAGGCAGCTGCTGCCGTGGCTGCACCAATTGCTGAAATGGCGAAAGTGTACCTGCTGAAATGACTGTTGGGAGCTACGGCGAGAAGCTTCCATCCATTCTTCAGCGTCTCGAACATGACCCTGTAAGTTTCGTCATCTATTTTCGTTTCGAGGGTACCTTCGGCTCCTTTTAATTGAGAAACATAGGGCAGTTCTCCGGCATTCGTGAGAAAGTCGTGGCGCTCGCCATAAATGACACGATTGTTTTCGTCAAGCAGCAGATGAAAGCCCTGATCTAGAGGAGCATTATCGAACACGCCTTTTATGCTGCGGGTATCCGCACCGACAATCACCGTACCGATGCTACGGCCGTCTTTGAGGCTTGCTTTTTTCCTTGCGGAATAAATCATGGCTAGGTTTGAATCCGTCTTTTGACCCCACCAAGCATTCTGTTGTTTCCCGCTGCTCAGATTTTGAAACCATTCTTGATTTTGCAAATCGCTATTTTTATAAATTCCTGTAGTCGGATAAAAATGATCCGGAGCCATCGCATATAGCCCGCTCTCCGGTTCCAATATAACGGATACGACGTACGATTGCTGCGCGATATTACCTGAGCCGAAATCGTTCAGGAGTGACAATAAAGACAGATTTTGCAAATTCGTCTGCAAGGTGTAGTAATCGTCTGCCGCTTCGTAAGGCTGTTGATAGGTATTCATGAGCAAATTTTCAATGGATTGATTGCTTAATACAAAAGCCGCTACGTTATTCATCGTATCAAATTGATATTCGATATTTCTATAAACGAATTTCATGGATTGCTCCGCCATCTTGATGGAATGGTCGTTCTGCACGCGGATAAGGATGTAACTGGCTGCCGTCGCAAATAGGGCGATGAATGTGACAATCAAAGCAAATATAGGAAGACTGAGCCTTGACAATAACCCTGAGCTGCCTCTTTGTTTTCGTATCCGAATAGCCATTCATACCTACCCTTTTTCACCGGTGTTATTGCAGAAGCCCCAGCTTTTCATATCTCCAGAGGGGCTCCAGCCATTCAACTGCGGTCCGACTATAGCTTAATCATACACCAAATGATTAGCACAGTCCTGCACAGGTTGGTTGTCGTACTACTTACCAGATTTTTTCTTAAAAGAAGCTTCTAATTCACTAAGGATTTGTGCGCCGCCTTGTGACTTCCATTTTTCCACAAATTCGTCGAACTTCTTCCCGTCCGCACCCATAATAATTTGGGTAAAGACGGAATCCCGCATTGTGTTCAGTTCCACAAGTTTCGCGATTTTCGTAGGTGAATCCAGATAGTTGGAGGCATCCGTAATTTGAAATTTGTTGTTGATGGCTATATCCAAAGCCTGCGATTGTCTTAGCGGCAGCGACTCCAAATATCGAGGCCAGCCCTTTAAGCCTGGCGCGAACAGATAGCTTTGAACACCACGGAAATTCCCGTTCTTATCTTGTTGTGTCTTGGGATCAAGCAAATCGGTAACCAGCTTCATCTTGGCGTTATCGATTTTGTAGTCTTCCCCTTCTATGCCCCATACGGTTAGCATTTGGTTCTCCAGTGACAAGGAATTTTCGATGATGGACAGAACCTTTTTAGGATCTTTCGTTTTCGCGCTGACGGCGTGCATTTGTCCGAATGGCGCTCCAGCTGGCGCTACGGCTTTACCATCCGCACCAACAATGGAGTCCGTCAAAGTCAAATATTTAAGTGGTTGAAAGGACTGATCCGGCAACTTCCCGTCGGAAGCGAGCTTCCCGCTTTTCTTGAGCTCATTGGTTTCCACTTGGGTATCGTAATCGTTGGGTGTTGACCACCAGCCCATCCACGAAAATAGTTTTCCACTGAACAGCTTTGCCCGGAGCTGCTCTTCTTTAATGGTCGCGAATTCTTTATCGATGAGACCTTCCGCGTACATATTTTGCAAATAAAGCAGGGCTTCTTTCATTTTCGGATCAATATCATAATTGCTGAATGTACCATTCTTCTCAGTGAAATAACCCGGAGTTACGCCAAATGCACCAAAAATATGGTCAAAAGAGTTATTCGCATATTTCTGCTGGCCGATTTGCGCCGTATAGCCGCCTAACGGGATAACATCCGGTTTAGCCGCTTTGATTTTTTTGAGCAGGTCATTATACTCATCTAGTGTCTTAGGTACCTGGGTGCCCGTACTCTCCAAATAATCCTTACGCAGGACTAGATTCCAGCGGTATCCTGCTCCCGGCCCCCCTTGATAAGGAATGCCGTAAATTTTGCCGTTTACTTTGGCCTGCTCGAAAACTTCTTTGGGTACCTCCTTGAGAATATTCGGGGTATCCTTTTCATTAATGAGATTCGTAAGATCGTAAAAAGCGCCCTGCTGGGCATACTTTTGGAAATCATCGGCAAAATCAATCCGCACCACATCGGGAATGTCTCCGCTCGACATCTTCAGATTCAACTTCGTTTTATACTGTTGAACATCGACCATTTCCGGGACGATTTTAATGTTCAGTTTCTTCTCTATGGTGTGCATGATGAGATCTTTCGAAGGATCATAAGGTTTGGATATGTCCTGCCCTTTTAGCCATTTCAGTTCATAAGGCGCATCACTTATTGGCACCGCTGAACCTGTGATTCCAGTGGGCGAAGACGTCGCAGCAACCGGATCGACAGCTTTGCTGCATCCTGCAAGCGTCACGCTCCCTGCCAATATGGCGGCAATTGCGCTGTACGACCAAACTTTACCTTGATTTGACATGTTATATGACCTCCTAGACTTGTCTTCATCGTATATTTCTAACCCTTCACAGAACCAATCAGCATCCCCTGTTCAAAGTGCTTTTGAATAAACGGGTAAATCAGCATCATTGGCAGTGCAACAATCACAATTGCGGCCATTTGGATGCCTATGGTAGGTGGCGGCGTAGCCCCTGCGGCTTCAAGCAGCTCCGGCGGAAGGCTGGAACTGGCAATAATGGTACGTAATACGAGCTGTACAGGCGCTTTGTGCCAATCCGTAACATACAACATAGCATTGAAGAAATCGTTCCAGTAAACCACCAAATAGAGCAGCCCTATCGTTGCGATAACTGGCTTGGATAGCGGCAGAACAATCTGCCATAGGACTCGAAGTTCGGACGCCCCGTCCATGGAAGCGGATTCACGCAAACTTTCGGGGATACCTTCAAAGAAAGATTTCATGATGATCATATTGAAAGCGCTATAAGCCATGACCAAAATTAGCACATAATTTGTGTTCAACAACCCTAACTGTTTGATCGTAATATAGGTGGGAATCATTCCCCCTTTAAACAACATGGTAAAGATGAAATAAAGCATAAGGATTCTGCGCCCGGGCAATTTCTTCTCCGCAAGTGCGTAAGCAGCTGTGGTCGTAAGGAACAAGGCAAGCAGAACGCCTCCTGCCGTATTCCGGATCGTATTGCCATAAGCCGCAAAAATTAACGATCCTTCCTTCAGCAAATACGCATAGTACTCCAAACTGAACGATGTTGGGAATAAAATCAAACCATCCTTTTCACTGAAAATGTGATAAGGCGTCACAGATACGGAAATTACATACCAGAAAGGGATGATAATGACGAAGGTAATGATCGTAAGTATCAAATAATTCGTGGCGACAAAAACGTTCTCGCCTTTCGTTTGCTTCATCGGTACTTTTCCCCTTTTATCAGAAAATGCCGGAATCATTGAACCGTTTGGCCATCTGATTGGCGGCAACCATCAATACAAGACCAATTACTCCTTTGATAACGTCTGCTGCAGCGGCAAGGCTAAGATTAAACTGCTCAATCCCAACACGGTAAATGTACGTATCCAGTATATCTCCGACTTCAAAAACCATCGGATTGTATAAGTTAATGACTTGATCAAGCCCTGCGCTCATGATGTATCCAACCCTAAGGATGAAAATGACGATGATTGTTCCTGTAATTCCTGGCAAGGTAACATGAACAATACGCTGAAACCGTGTCGCACCGTCCATAATGGCCGCTTCATAGACCTCCGGGTTGAGTCCGGCAATTGCCGCAATATAGATGATAGCCGCCCAGCCCATTTCCTTCATGGCATCCGTAACAACCAGGATTGTTCGAAAATACGCAGGTTCAACAAGCAGATAAGTCGGATCACCTCCGAAAAACGCAATGATTTTATTAATAACCCCAGTTTCCGGCGATAGGAGCAGGGTGATAATCCCTCCATAAACGACCCAGGAAACGAACCTTGGCAAATAGACAGCAGTTTGGAGCGATTTTTTGAACCAGGCAACTCGGACTTCATTTAATGCAAGCGCTAGCAAAATAGGGCATAAAAAACCGCTTATCATTTTGTACAAGCTAATGAGCAGTGTGTTCTTGAACGCGTTCAGAAACATCTCCGATTCAAATAACAAGTGAAAATATTTGACACCTGCCCAATGACTGCCCGAAAAACCCTGTATGGCGTTGTAATCCATAAAAGCAATGCTAACCCCGTAAAGCGGAAGATAATCAAAAATAAGAACCCATAAAAATGCTGGAACTAACAGAACATACAACAGCTTATATTTCCAAATCCTCCTTATCTGCTTGTGTAGTGGCTTTTCTTTTGCGTCTGTGATTCTGGCGGTCACCAGTTCCATTACTATCCCCTCCAGTCCGACCTCTATCGCTAACCTTTCTGAGTTAGATTGTTTACAAGACTAAGCTTATCGGAAATTGCCAGGGTGGAAAACCCGAGCGAAGGACAAAAAAGCAGGGGAAAAGTCTTATTTCGGCCGGGAGTTTCCAAAAAATAAGGGATGAAGCATCGCTAGAACGTGCTCCATCCCCTATTTAATCCGGATATGTCTCTTTCAGGAACTGTATCGATTGCTTGATTAACGACCTTAAAACATCTACTTGGATGTCATCCACTTTATGAATGTAAACGCAGGCTTTCCCTGTCGTATGTTTTCCTAAATCCTGCAGGAGTGATTCCCGCTGCGAGTCACCTGTTGCGAAATACAAACTAATTTTGGCTTTCCTTGGCGAAAATCCAACAAGCGGCGCATCGCCTTCATGTCCGCTCTCATACTTGTAATGATACGATCCAAACCCTATGATGCTCGGCCCCCACATCTTCGCGGGATAGCCGGATGTTTCCGTAAAGATATCCAGAAGCTTATAGGCGTCTTCACGTTTCTTGGGACTATCGACATCCTCAATAAACGCTAAAACGCTTGTATCGTTTTCCTTCGTCTTTTGTTCATACATGGGATACAATCACCCGTTTCCATAAGATATACCGACTTGAAAAGTAACGTATCATGAGTCGTTGCAACTTGTCAAAACGACTCCTTTTTATTGTCCGCCAATAAAAAATAACTATAATGATTCCTTCATAATGCTAAGTTGGTTGATCTTGTGGTAATCTGATAATAACGAAAACGAACGGAGGGGTTACGTGTGATAGATTTTATCCGAGTTAGATCTTTGCGCGGCTAATTGAATAGCGCTCAAGATTCTGTCTGTGTACAGAGGACTCAGGATATGTTTGTCCATTTATAACCCTGATTTGTTGCACCTATCTGTGAATCAAGAAGCTCAGTTGTAGGAAGGTGAAGTATCCTTCTCGGCCAACTGTTGTTTGTTTTCTTGTATTCACTATGATAGTCAACGTCCTCTCAACCACTGACAACACAAGCCTGCTGCTTGTGTTGTTTCTTTTTATTTCCCAATTTGAAAGGATGATGACCTATGGAACAACAGAAAGAGAAAGCGATTATAATCGGTGTCCATCTATGGAACCGATCGGATTTTGCTTATTCGATGGAGGAATTAAGCAACCTGGCTGAAGCCTGTCATATTGAAGTGGTTGGCGAGTTATCACAGAAAGTTACGCGTGTGAATCCTTCCCACTACATCGGAACGGGAAAAATTCAGGAGTTAGCCGCTCTAATTAGCGACAAGGACGCCTCAGTGGTCATATGTAACGATGAATTGACTCCTTCTCAGATTCGAAATCTGGAATCTTCCCTTGACTGCAAAGTCATTGACAGAACGATCTTGATTCTGGATATTTTCGGGGAGCGCGCTCAAACACGGGAAGCGCAGCTGCAAGTTGAGGTCGCGGAGCTCCACTATATGCTTCCGAGACTCGTCGGATTGCGTGAGTCTTTAGGACGCCAAGGTGGCGGAGCCGGCTTGAAAAATCGGGGTTCAGGTGAAACGAAGCTCGAACTTGACCGCCGTAAAATCGAGGATCGAATCGCGGCTTTACAATCCGAGTTAGAGAAGCTCGTTGGCCGGCGCCAAACACAACGGAAGCAGCGGCGCAAAAATGAGGTGCCGGTTATATGTGTCGTTGGTTATACGAATGCCGGGAAATCAAGTCTGATGAATGCCATGATCGAACAGTACAATCCGCGAGCAGATAAGCAGCATAAACAAGTTTTTACCAAAGACATGTTGTTCGCCACGTTGGAGACCTCAGTTCGCAGTATCACCTTGCCCGACCGTAAAACATTTCTATTAACAGACACGGTAGGGTTTGTTAGCCAACTTCCCCACCATTTAATTAAAGCATTTCGCTCTACTTTGGAGGAAGTTTCAGAAGCTGATCTGTTAATTCAAGTCGTAGACATCTCTAATCCCGATTACGAGAAACATATTCAAGTGACCAATGACACGTTGAAAGAGCTGGGCGCAGATCATATTCCCATGATTTTTGCCTATAACAAATCTGATTTGACCGAGCATGCCTATCCTCGAGTAGAAAAGGATCTCGTCTACCTTTCTGCCAGACAGCAAAGCGGCATGGAAGAGCTCACACAGCTGATTCGCGATCGCATCTTCCAAAATTACATGGCATGCGAAATATTAATCCCCTATGAGCAGGGTCGATTGGTCGCCTATTTCAATGAACATGCCCACATTCAGTCAACGAACTATGAACCGGACGGAACCCGTCTGAAGCTGGAATGCCGCGTCTCCGATTATCATCAGTTTCGCGATGATTTTCAGCAACTTTAAGGCGTGAGAACCCTCAACTGAAAATAGAAAAACAGCGCATCTGAAAAGATGCGCTGTTTCGATATAAGGTATAAATCTTAGAATTGCTTTGCAACTTCTTTCGCTTTAACGATTGCATTAGCTTTGATTTCTGCAGCTTTATCAGGTGCAGCAGCCATACCTTCAACGAAGATACCTTCGAAGCTAGGTACGCCAGTGAACATCATGATTTTTTTCAAGTAGCTGTGACCAGTTTCGAACCCAACTGCTGGACCTTCGGAGTATACGCCGCCAGAAGCTTGGATGTGAAGTGCTTTTTTGTTGTTCAGCAAACCAACAGGACCTTCAGCTGTGTATTTGAACGTTTTACCAGCAGCACAGATCGCATCGATGTAAGCTTTCATAACTGGAGGGAAAGAGAAGTTCCACATTGGTGATACATACACGTATTTATCAGCGGATATGTATTGATCCACGATTTCACCAAGACGCGCGATTTTAGCTTGCTCATCTGCCGTTAGTGCACTGAATTCAGTTCCAGAGCCAAGTTTACCCCAGCCGCTCAATACATCGCCATCGATTTGTGGAATGTTAGTTTTGAACAAATCAATATGGATAACTTCGTCACCAGGATTTGCTTCACGGTATGTTTCGATAAATTCTTTACCCACCGCCATGCTATAGGAAGCTTGGTGATCGTTAGGGTTTGCCGTAATATAAAGTACAGTTGCCATGGTTTCACTCTCACATTCTGTAATTTTATTTGTTACAATTTCTATTATAACTTATTTTTAATAAGTTGCAAGCAAAATGTTATTTATCTACTTTCACTGTATAACACAATATAAGTAAGCGTTTTATTCATACTGAAAAAAGACTGCACAAGGCAGCCTTTCAAGGTCTAAATGGTAAACGTGTGATGACCAATCGCAATCTTCTTGATTCTGCTTTTACTCCAAGATGCTTTGGCAGTGACCGGATTATAAAAATAAAGAGCTCCTGTTGTTGGATCCACGCCATTCAAAGCGGCTGCTGCTGCACGGTAAGCTGTTTCGTTAGGTTTGAGAGCAAATTGACCATCATCAACAGATGAAAATTGGCCAGGTTGATGAATGACTTCCGTGATGGAATCTGGAAATTGTTCGGATTGAACACGATTCAGAATGACAGCTCCCACGGCAACTTGACCCAAGAAGGATTCACCGCGAGCTTCGGAATGAATGATTCGTGCCAGCTCATCCAGCACCGACTGTTTGGGTGAAATAGATTTTTTTAACTTCGACAATGTCAGTGAGTCGGCTTCACCGTCAACCGCCAAGCCGTAGCTGGCTTGAAATTTCTTAACAGCACTTTTCGTTTGGCTGCCATAGTAACCCGTAATTCCAGCATGAAAGTAGCCAAGTGCACTTAATCTTTCTTGCAGATCCAATACTTGCTCACTTTGTGTGCCCTGGGATAATGATTGTGCGCTAACCGGAACCGCCATCCCCATGATACCTAAGGAACAAATGCAAATTAGAGCCTGTACTTTTTTCTTCATGTTTCAAGATAACCTCCTCTTCCTTTTACGCGCTGCATGTGAAAACAACATACAGCATTACAAATTTAGGGGTGTTGATCCGACTCAAGTTGTCGCCATACACGCTCTACGGATAAAGACCAGCTTCTAGCTGTACCTATACACTTCGGGAGATGATCCCGGTAAAGGTCGCAAAAAAAGGACTTGAGGCTTAATCCCCAAGTCCTTACCGTTCGAAACGCATGAAATAACCGCTGCTAATCGCTTATAATTCCTTATTTAACATCATTTCGAGAACAAGTTTATCCATCTCGGACGTTGCCTCATTCCCGATCCGACAGAAGTTCTCGATGGTTTTCTCGGCGTCATTTTCAATGAATCCATTCGTTGAGGAGATGGACTTCCCTTTTGACGCCAAAAGCGCAGATTGTACCGCTGCGCTTGTACAAGTCGCAACTTTCATGGCGCAGCCGCCTTTGGCCCCATCGCACATCATCCCGGTCACATTGCCAAGCATGTTCTGGATTGCAGCCCGAATCTCGGGTTTCCCTCCGCCCAGCAAATAGGTAATCCCGCAGCTGGCGCCCGTACCCGATACGGTCACTCCACATAACGCGGATAATCGCCCAAACTTCGATTTGATATGAATCGTGACCAAATGGCTTAGAGCAACCGCGCGAATGAGTTGCTCCTCGGAGGCGCCGAGCCTCTCTGCTGCCGCGATGACAGGATTTGTCGCGGCAATCCCTTGATTGCCGCTTCCTGAATTCGCCATAACAGGCATCGTGGAGCCGGCCATGCGGGCATCCGAACCTGCTGCCGCGAGCGCCATCGCATGGGAAATGAGATCATCGGATAAAATTCCCCGCTGCACGTTTTCTTTTATCGTCTTACCGACCTCAAGTCCGTACGAATGTGTTAAGCCGTCTAACCCTGCCTTGCGATTCAGTTCTATGCTTTGCTTGACCAAACTGAGCTCTACAAGATCAACGGCATTCACGAAGTCAACAATTGAATCGATCGTTAGTGAGTTCCGGTCCTCCTTAGAGCTCTTAAAGCTCGCGTTTGCACAGCCTCCGGTATCCACGATCTTCCCATCGACTTCTATCAACGTAATATTCGTATGGTTATCTGTAATGACAACCTTTGCGTACCTTTGCTCAGCTTCAATCATGACTTCAATGTATAGTTTGGTTGGTGTATCAGCGAGATGGACCACAGAAATCCCCTCATCCACCATTGTCCGAGCCTCGGAAATAGCGGCTGGGTCAATATCCGCAAGTACTTCCAATTGTTTCTCCGCATTGCCGGCAATCGCCCCTAGCGCAGCTACAAAGTCAATCCCTGTCTGACCCGTTCCGGGTATGCCGACGGCTAAGGCGTTCTTAATAATGCCTGCGCTAGCGTTCACCGTAATTTTGTCTATTTTACCGTTAACATACGTCCTAGCCTTGGCTGCTGCTAACGCTATCGCAACTGGCTCTGTACACCCAAGCGCAACAACTAGCTCATTTCTAAGTATCTGTATGAATATTTCCGACTTCAAGATGTACCCCCCCTAGCCCGAAAGGTACAATGACCTTTTGAATGATGACTAAAATATACTATAATTGCTTCATTTCGTACAACTCTCTAATATTGGGTGCAGCCGCAATTTCACTTAACCTTTAACCGTTTCTCGAATGGCGGGCTGCCGCACATCCACAGACTTTTGTTTGGCCAAGATCAAGGTCAAGATACCACTTGCAATGGTAAGGACGGCCAATGTTAATAAATAGGTTGAGATCCCAAACCAATCCAGACATGCCCCCGTCGCAAGCAGCGCAACCTGGAACATGACACGGTCAAGCATTCCTCGAAATGAGAAAAAACGGCCTTGAACGTCTTGCGGGACTTTGATTTGGAAAAGGGTCGAAACCATCGGAAAGAAAAAAGCGACAGCACAGCCGAATAAAACAAAAGAACCAAGTACGGCAGAGGTGTTCTCGCTAAAGGACATGCCAGCAAATGAAATCGCGAATAGTAACATAAATAGCGTAGAACTGGTTACCAGATTTCGCTTGCCGATCACCCGTTTGGCAAATAAACCTACGATTAAGATGCTCATTCCTTCAATGGAATAGATCCATCCCATCAGTTCCGGTTTATGTTGGACTTGGCTAAATTTAAGCACAAGCAAATTGAAACCACCCAAGAACAAAGTGATAATACCGCTATTGATAAGCGCTATGAGGACAGCCGGCTCTTGCCGGATGAACGGAAACAGCTCGGAGAAACGGATTTTCTCCTTCTTTTTAACCATTGTAGAATCCGTAATATTTGTAATCTTCAACTGCGTAATGAGCAGGACAAGAATCACGTAAAATACAAGCGACAATGCATACACCGTATATAAATTCATGACGGCAACCAAAATGCCTGCGACAGCTGTACCGCCAATCCTTGCAATTGTAGTCACGTTGAAATTTACGGTATTCGCCTTCAGCAGATCGGATGCTGAAACGACTGCCGGCAGTGCTGCTTGCACGGTAGGCATATAGACTGTCGCGGCTAACTGCATAATGACCACAGACAATAACATGATTGCAACAGATTGGTAATACAAAGCAGCGAACATACAAATCGGAGCAAGACAACGAAAGAACCCTGATATGAGCAGGATTTTTTTCTTATCATAACGGTCGGCCCACACACCGGCTTGCGGTGAAATAAGCACACCAAGAAATAACCCGCACATCAGGATTAGACTTTTGCCTAAATCAGACGGAACATGGCTTTGCATGAATTGCAAATTGGCAATGATGCTGGTCCAGATGCCTCCGCCTTGGATGGCTTCACCAATCATCAAAATGATAAACGCACGATTTCGAAACAAAGAAGAATTCATTCCTAATCTCCAGTCCATTCAATATTCGTTAGTTACATTCAACACAAGGAAGTGCGTATGATTATTCGAATCCGTGTTGAAGGAAAAACCGATTGAGCGATAAAAAATATCAGCCTGAGGGTTATCCGTTTTAAGCACAAGTAGGTGATAACTTTTTCTCGCTTCCGCAATAACAGACGCCATTAACATTCGCCCAATTCCAAATCTGCGTGCGCTTGGCCGAACATAAAGCCGTCGAACACGTCCGACATCTACGCCATCGGCGTAGGGATCCCGGTTCAGTCCGCAGACCCCTACAATCTCACTGCCAAGCGTGGCAATGAAAAGAGCTTCTCCAACTTGATTAAACTGATTGCTCCCATCCGCATACTCTTTGATCAATCGGCCTAGGTGACGAAAGCCTTCACTCGCACTCTCTTCTGCCAAAGGCAGCAATAAATTAGTATCCAGATTCTCAACTTTCTGGACATTAATAGGACTCACGGAATCAGCCCCCTAGTTTCCAGTCGTTAAATTTAAGGAGGTCTCTGCGACTTCCTTTCCGTTCACGAGTAAAACAATTCGATGCTCGCCAGGGTAATGCCGGCGGGTCGTCAGGTCCGCCCATCGATGGGTTCTAGCAGCGGATAGTCGTGAGCCTCCTGGTACGGTTTTATCAGAGAGCAGAAACAACTTCCGGGAATGTTTTCCTCCTGCTTTCACAAAATCAATCCCGTATTCGATTCGCAGATGCACAGGTTCACCCTGCCGAACATGAACCTCGTACCGAAGTTCACAGTTCTCGCCAATCATCAGCTCGTACGGCTCGGCTATAAGTACCGCATGATCCGCAATTGGATCGTCATCCCGTGATACCGCATACCCAAACAGGGCAAGCACCTCCGGAGTCGCTTGGCGAATCAGCGTCCTGCAGCCGTGCCTCACGATCCAATCCGTATCCGGATTGCTCCCCTTCCAACGCGCGGCTGTCTCCAGAACGATCGCCGGATGATCCTTGGCAATATCGTTCAAATTATTAGCGACACTTTTGCGGACATAAAGTGACGGATCGGCCTTCAGCTTCTCCAAAATGGCCAGTACCGGCGCAGGATCCCGCTTAAACACCGCCAGCGCTTGCCCCCAAGGAAGACGCGGACGGCATCCTTCACTAGAGAGCCTGCGTACATGCTCATTCGGATGATCGGCCCAAACGGACATCTGCCCCATCATTCGTTCGGGATCATGCAAAATAAATGGCCGAACAGCAAACTCAGCGGAAGATCTTGATGTGAATCTTTCCAGCGCTAGCATGGACATCTCCCAATGCTCGCTGTTGTGACCGTATACTTCCACAAAATCAGGAAAGAACAAATAAGGAAAACCAATACAAGTATCTTCAATTGCATATAAAATGGCCAACGCCTCGCTATAAGATGGCGGCAGATGCTCGCCGAGCGTTAGCGTAATTTTCCTCATCCTTTGTTTCAACGCTAAATCTGCCCAGTCATCATTCATAACCTTCTCCACGAACGAATCCTCGTCGAAAGATTGGTAAGCGCTATGAACTTTTTTTGCGAATTCCTGGAGAAATGCTTGATTGTACATATCTTTTAATGCGTCTGCCATCTCTGAAAGGTCCTCCGTCTCCGTTTCAACTACCATGAACTTATCTAGCATAGCACAGTAAAGCTGACAACAGTACGTCATATTTACCGAAGGTTGAATAATTTATTACAGAGATACAAGGATAAACGACTTCGTCGTCCTTTAGGACGAGCGCGTTTGTCAAGCTAGAGCGAAGCAAATGTAAAAAACTTATACTTTCTTATCTACGCAAAAAAACGCACAAGGCGTCCTTCCGAATAAAACCCCACAAACCGCAAGGGTTTGTGGGGTTTCCATGTGTATTGGACTATGCAATACGGAATCGAGCCAGGATCTGCTGCAGTTCTTCAGCCATCTCCGATAAGGATTGTGCTGCGACTCTTACTTCACCTGTAGTCTCAAGCTGATTCACAGCGGAGGATGACACGTCCTGGGAAGAGTCCGCCGTTTTCTTGGCGATGGAAGCAACCTGTTGCACAGATGCTGTAATCTCTTGCGCGCCAGCCGACATTTGTTCGGAAGTTGCAGCCATTTCCTGGATTTGTGACGCCACTAGTGTAGTGGACTGCAAAATTTCACCAAAATTTTGCTCGGTTTTTTGCACGAGCTCAATGCCCGTTTGAACTTCGTTTTTGACTTGGCTGAGCGCATCCCCCGAGTCATGTACAGTTGCTTGAATTTCACTCAACAAAGCGGAAATTTCACCTGAAAATTGCCCGGATTGCTCGGCAAGCTTACGCACTTCAGAAGCTACGACAGCAAAACCGCGTCCCTGCTCTCCTGCTCTAGCCGCTTCAATCGCTGCATTAAGTGCCAGAAGATTCGTTTGCTGAGCAATATCCTGAATTGCTTGTAAAATATGTCCGATCTCTTGCGATTTTTTCTCCAACATAGACATTACTTGATCTGTCTGATGCACAGAGTCATGAATGGATTCCATCTGCTGTACGGTGTTCTGTACATAGGTGCCTCCCGCTTCTGCCTGCTGTTTGGTCCACTCGATCGACTCCGCAATCGTTGAAGCACTTTCAGCCATCCGGTATATCCCGCTGCCCACTTCTTCCATGGAGCGCGAAGTTTCTTCCATCGTAAGCGTCTGTTGATCCGCCCCTGTAGCTACGTCTTTCACCGTCTGCGTGATATGATTGGATACTTCCTGCATATCAATAGAGCTGATGCGAAGTTGTTTCGCCGAAGAAGCAACGCTTTGCGCATGCCCATTCACCGTTTCGATCATACTTCTCATATGCTCCGTCATTTGTGCAAACGAAGCGCTGAGATCTCCGATTTCATCCTTCTGCTTCAATGCTATATAGCTCACAGAAAGATCCCCATCCGATATGCGTCTTGCCGCTGCACTCATCGTCGTAATCGGTTTGGAGACGTGACGAGCAATCAGGAACGAGATAACTAAGCCTAATACGATAGCAAAGATACTAAGAATCGTATTCCACTTAATGCCATCCTGGTAAGAATGCTCCACTTCTGCGGCCCATCCTTCCGCATTTTCCTGAATGCGTTTGGTGAACATTTCAATCAGCAACGAGCAGCTTCCCAAATTACTATCCGCTACCTGGATAAGCGCCAGACCTTCAGCACCGTGTTTTTGCGCAGCTTCCAGCGTAGAAGGAAAAACGGTAGCGTACTGCGTCCACTGCTCTTTGAATACTTTGAGCATCTGAAGATCTTTCTCATCCTGGAAAGTCCCATCCAGAAGATTGATTTTCTTTTCGATATCATTAAATAAGGACTGAGCTCTCTCCGCAGGAGACGTCGTGGCCTCCTCCTCTAACATGCCGGTACCACTTAGGTTTTGCTTCGTCTTATCCTCCATATTAAATTGAATACGCAGGATTTGATCGTCAAGACTTTTCAAATCATAGTTCAAATTGCCCAGTAAGATAACGGAAGGAAGTCCTTTATCCGTCGTTAGTTTGGCGGTGTCGCCCATCGATTTCATCCGCATTTGAGATGTGATACTAATTGCGGTGAGAAGCACTAAAACAATGACAAAGCTAAAAAGAAGTTTCTTGTACAGCGTGAGTTTCATTCTGCTAGCCTCCGAAGTTTCTCTTTTTGTTGTAAGGGGTCATGTTTTCCCTTTAATTTACAGGATAAATTATCCTATGTTTAATTTCGGCGAAACCCGTCGAATTTTTTATAGCTAATTTAAATTTGTATGTAAATCGTTGCTATAATGCATATCAGAGCTATGAAAAAAGGCTGCCGAGAATTCAATTCTCGGCAGCCTTTTTAGGTCTATTATCCTATGGGATCTATATAATAATATCCGACATGATGATGGGATGCAGTTGGCCCTTGTAGGCGAATGAAGTTTGGCCGGTTTCTTCCGATACAACCAGAGCCAAAGCATCTGTTCGTTCTGTAATCCCAATTGCCGCCCGATGCCGCGTACCTAACTTTTTATTTTCTACAATCGTGGCTGATAAGGGAAGGACATTCGCTGCTGAAACGATTTGATCGTAGCTAATGAACACGGCGCCATCATGCAAGGGATTCCCAGGGTAGAAGATCGATTCCAACAAGGAATACGATACTTTGGCACCTACTGGAATGCCATTATGAAGATGTTCCTCTATAGGATCGTTGCGTTGGATGACTATCAATGCACCATGGCGGCGTTTCGACAAGTGATCAACGGCAATGGTCAGATCGGAATATTGGATGGAGAAAGCTGACAAATAACATTGCATGTAAAAGGAAGCGGCAATCGATTCAACTCTCCTGAACCTTTCTTGAATCGCCTCTAAATCGCTTAACATGCAGTGATTCTCATTATCTATGATTTGTAAGCTATGATGCAGCGCATCAGAAATTTCTTGGATGTGTAGTTTGAGCTGTTCTTTCATTGGGGATTCATCGCATCGGATCTGATTCAACTCGTACACCTCTGGATACCGTATTGCTTATTAGCATTCCCAGTTTTGAAAAGATCATCAACTAAGGAGAGGATCATTTTGAAAGCTAGCCTTTGTTCTTAAACATGCCGAAGACGGAATAACTATTATAAAATTCCCATTTCTCGGTCAGGGGGCTGATCCCTTTGTTTATTTATACGGTTAAATCAGGCGATTCTTTGTATGCAATCTCCAGAAGATTTCAAGTCTCACCTGAAACAATACGCTCCGTGAATGGGTTAATTGAGTCTGACCTCGTACCAGGTCAAGCGCTTATCATCTCAACATCGAGCTACATCGTTCAACCGGGTGACACACTTTCCTATATCGCAAGCATCAGCTATATTCCCATACAGCTGTTGAGAACCGCTAACGGTCTCCAAAGCGATAACTTGACTGTCGTTATGAAGCTAAAGTTGCCGGATCGACCCAAATATTTGGAGGAAGGGCTAAGCTATATTTTGCCTAGTACGCCAGATCAGATTCAGAAAACAGTTCAAAACTTTGCAAACTTGAATACCTACTATGGTGTTTTTGAATATCATATTACGCCTGACGGCAGTTTGAGTGATCTCCCCCTCGATGATGTCGCTGTCAAAGCCGCACGTACTCACCTTGTAGCTCCTCTTGCTACAGTAACAAATTTAACGCCAGGAGGGTTCAGTTCCGACATGACGAAACAATTGCTACAGTCACCGGAACTTCGAAACCGTTTAATCAATAACATCTATTCCTTACTGCAAACGAAAAATTACGCCGGTGTCAATGTGGATTTCGAGCGAATTCGGCCAAATGAACGGGACTTATACTCCGGTTTCTTGAGAGCATTGAAAGAAAAGTTACAACCTGACGGTTATTATACGTCAGTTGCGGTACCGGTTAAAAGGTCCGAACTTGACCATCCGGGATATGATTACGGCGGAATTGCTAGCGCTGTCAACTTCGTGTTCATCATGGCCTATGATTTCCATGAAGCACATTCAGGTCCTGGACCTGTCGGTCCGATCGATGAAATAAGAAAAACGGTTGATTATGCACTTCAACACATGCCCCGTCATAAAATCATTCTTGGTGTCCCGCGGTATGGTTTCGATTGGACTATGGAGGGGAATGTCCCGCTGACTGCCAAAGCGGTTTCCGTAAAATCAGCAACAGATACCGCAATTAAATATGAAGTGAATATTCAATACTCCGAGCAGCATCAGCAGCCGTATTTTGGTTATTGGGATGAACAAGGACGCAGACATATCGTCTGGTTTGAGGATGCGAGGGCACGGGCAGCGAAATGTCAATTGGTCATTGACTATCAGCTGCTCGGAATTGGTGCGTGGCAGCTTGGCTTGAATTTCCCTCAATCCGCCTATCTAATCATGCACTTTTTCAGGAACAGAAGAGTCATTTAGTCCAAGATGCGAATCATCACTTTCCCTTTGGCGTGGCCTGCTCCCAAATACTGAATAGCTTCAGCAACCTCACTTAATGGATAGTATTTATCTATAATGGGTGTAACGACTCCAGCCTCAACAAGCCTACCCAATTCCTTTTGATCATGTTGATTTGGCTTGTGGATCAAGATGCCCATTTTCTTCTTCTCCGTCATTGAAATCCAAGGCCCTAAGCACATAACTTGGAAAATACGAGCCATAGAACCTCCAACCATCACATAAAATCCTGATGGACTGAGTGCGCGCTTGTAATCGAAAATCGATCGATTTCCTACAACATCAAGAATCAAGTCATATTTGTGGCCATTCTTGGTAAAATCATTCGTTGTGTAATCGATAACCTCGTCTGCGCCAATCGATGTAAGCATATCCAACTTTTCGTGGCGATCGACAGCCACCACTTCCGCACCAACAGATTTGGCAAACTGTACGGCGATCGTCCCTACTCCCCCACCGGCCCCATTGACAAGAATTTTCTGCCCCTTCTGGATCTTCCCTTTATCACGGAGGCCTTGTAAAGCAAGGACTCCCGCTTGCGGGAGAGCAGCAGCTTGCTCGAATGTCAGATGAGGTGGTTTGTGTGACAAAACAGCTTCACGAACAGAAACATACTCCGCGAATCCGCCCCAACCACTGCCTGATATGTCCCCGAACACCTCATCGCCAGGGCGAAACTGTTTGACTTCTCGTCCCACCGCTTCAACGTTCCCTGCAATGTCAGCTCCGAGAATGCTATATTTTGGCTTTAGCATCCCCCCAAGGCGTACCAAATAGGGTTTTCCTCGCAAGAGATCCCAATCCCATGAATTGACGGATGCGGCATGAACGCGAACCAGGACTTCATTGTCTTTGGGTGTTGGTTTTTCTAGCTCGACAAGATTAAGAACGTCTTTGGTTCCGTATTTCGTATAGACCATTGCTTTCATATCATACCTCCAACGATAACCCTATAATGCTTGATGTTATCATTTTTCGGGTCACTTTATGCCAATTTGGATCTAAAAAATTAAAAGCCTGAAGGAATTTTCCCTCAAGCTTTTAAGATTCCATTCTCCTAATGGGAAGGAAGCCAGCCTACAATTTGTAATACCGTTAACGCCACTTCTATAACAATTAGAATCACGACAATCCACTCAACGAACAACCCTCGAATAGAATGGCTGATATTGGAAAATCCCTCAAGAATGTGATACAAAATGTCTGTTTTGCTTTTCAAAATTTTATAGCGATCATTCAGTTCAAAGAAATCCATCATCCCGTCATAAAATTCACTGGCCGTGCTATTCGTCCAAGTTAGATCAGGTTTATCCAAAATCATGATATAGGCAAGGGTGTTGTATTCATGGCGTACGATTTTGGCTGTGGTTCTCGCCAATTCTTTGTTGCCCACGCGAAGCTTCCCTTTCTCTAATCGATCGATCATTCCTTCAAGGCCATCATGAATATCGCCAAGTTGTTCCTCAATCTTCTCTAACGCTACGGATTTGGCAAGCACTGTGGAGATGAGTTCAGGGTAAAAGAATTGATACTCGGCAACAATGACATACTTGTCTGTCAACTCCATGCTCTCGATTTCCTCGATATGCAGACTGTAATCATCCATATATCTATCCACATGCTGGAGCTCCAGATCAGGTTCAAAGGTTTGGATAAATTTCAAGAAAGCTGTAATTTCATCCTTGTTTTTGTGATTCACAAATACAATACTTCCAAACGAAAACACCAGCACTTGCTGCAAGGAATCCGTTTCTTTTTGAAGGATTGAGGATAAAATATCCCCCCTCAGAATTAGCGGTTGCTCCCACGTGTATTTTTTTGGAATATGACATTGAATTGCGATTTTGTTTAAATCAATTTCATTCGTGACCGCCAGAGCTCTGAAAGTAATATCTTTCATGTTCACCACTCATCTGCTAAAAAAAGTTATGCTAACTAGTCTTGACAGAATAAGATGGCTTCAATCCTCTGCAGAACCTGTAATTTCCACTTTTCAGCTTCTGGGGACCGGCTCATTCCCTACTTTTTCCCTAGGCAGCAAATATTTAAAGGCAAGCCTCAGAAGCGGCGGAACCGCGAAGAAAATGAACCAGGTTCGAAATATTTGATAGCAGGTGACAATCGCAATATCCGCATGAACCTCTTTGGCCATGATTCCCATTTGATCCATACCTCCAGGCGCCATAGCCAAAAAGGCAGTCGCTCCTGAAACGTTATGCATGTTAGATAGCATAAGGCTTAAACCTAACGAGCCCAAGATGAGAACGCAGCCGCTTACGATCGAGAGCCCAATGATTCGTACTTTATGCGTTAAACTCTCTGGACGAAGGAGTAAACCAACGTACGTACCTATCAATAGTTGCGAAACATCTAGAAGACCAGATGGCAGAGCAGGCCCTGACACACCGGACAGATGAAGCACGGCTGTGGCAATCATTGGCCCCAGCAAAAAAGCCGATGGAAAACGAATCTTTTTCGCCATCACAGCACAAATCACACAAACTATAGCGAACAAGAAAATATTAGGGAAAAGATCACTCCAACGCGCACTTACTCCCGCTATCTGCTCTATGGCCGACCGTTCACCGCCAAATAATGGACTAAAGATAAGAAGCGGTACGCAGAAAATAATGATCATCAACCGAGACACTTGGAGAAACGTCATCACCGTAAGATCTATGCCTTCCGTATCTTCCGCAAGGATGATCATCTGCGACAACCCGCCGGGAATACTCCCCATCAACACCGTTGGCAGCGGTAAGCCCGATACCTTGGAAATGCAGTAGGCGATTAGTGCGCTGAAAAGCAGCAGTAAAACGGTCATAAGAATCATGCTGGGCAGTTGCTTTCCCATTTCTTGCAACGTGTTCACCGTGAATGTTAATCCAATGGAATAACCAATAATAATCAGTGCCGCATCACGTAAATAACTAGGCCACAGCGGCTTTACCTTTTTCAAGAAACGAGCTCCCAAGAAAGCAAACAGCATCGGTCCCAAGAGCCAAGGTAAAGGAGAATGAATGAGCGTGAATAACGTTCCTCCTACAAGCGACAAAGCAAGTGTGACGATGAAACGAATCACGGCTGCTCAGTCAATTCGGCAATACGTTTGTTCACTTCACCTTGGTAGTACCCGCCATGGTAACAGATAACGGTCTCGATATCGAAGGCTAGCAGCTTCTTAAGCGATCTTAGTGCTTCTTCCATATCAGGTGTAACAGCTGCCCGCGGCCCCATTAATTCGTCATTGTCGACGACCATGGCATCTCCGGCAATCAGCGCTTTGCTCGCATGATGATACAAACAGACATGCCCGGGCGTATGTCCCGGCGTATGAATGACAGTTAGGCCGCCTGCAATCGGCAGCTTCTCTCCATCTGCGATCGTACTCTCCACGTTGGGGTGCGACGGATATAGAAAAGTCTGCTCGAATTGGTTACGGATTACTTCCGGCAGCTGAGCCAGGAGCCCAGTCAGTCTCTCCGGGCTCACCTTAATCATCGGCATCTCTCCGTTAATAACATCTTTATCGTCTTCATGGGCATAGACGATGGGAGATTCGTCTTCAGCCGCGAGAAACTCAGGCAGTCCGCCAACATGATCGATGTCCTGATGTGTCAAAATAATAGAACGCAGCGGGACATTCAAGACCCCTGCTTGCTTCGCTAGCTCCCGAATCGCAGGAGCAGAACCCGGCATGCCCGTATCGATTAACACCCAGGACTCTTTGTCAAAAAGTATCGTAGGATGAATCGTCATAGGTCCCAAATTTAATGACAACATTTCAATGCCTTCAGCTATTCTCATGTGATTGCCGATACCTTAACCTCTATCCTTCTTAGGGCAAGATCTCGGCCACCTCCTTTTATTCAAGTCTAAAACCAATGAGTTCATTATAGAACTCGATAGTTTTATCGTCAATGAGAAACATTGACGTTCCCCTTGACTCATGTCAAGATAGGGGTGGAGGGATCGCGATGGTAGACTCGAAAAAAGATAAAATTCTGAATACAGCCATCGAGCTGTTCCGATCGAAAGGTTACAGCGCCGCATCCATGCAGGATATCGCCGAGGCTTGCGGTATGGCCAAAGCCAGCATCTATAAATTTTTTGCGACCAAAGAAGAACTGTTTACAGCCGCATTCGTCGCATGTCATCAGACATTGCTAGATCAAGCAGCAGCACTTGATCGTGGAGCTGCTCAATTGAGCCTGACTCCCAAATTGAAGCTGCGGCGAAAGATCGAATTCCAGCTGCAATATACAGTTGAGAATCACCTGTTCATGATTGACTTCAGAGAACTGCCCATTACAACCAATGAACAATTCATCGCGGCATGGAAGCGGAAGAAAAACGCGCTGCATACCTGGCGCCGCGAACTGTTAATCGAAACTTACGGCAGACAGATTGAGCCCTACATATGGGATATTGTTGCCATTTTCCGCGGCATTCATATTGAATACTTAGCTTATGTTCAGCAGAAAGTGATTGCCTTACCAATGTCCGAGTTAGCTGCGTTCATCGTGGATCGCTTGGATGCCTTAATCGACGACTTCATTCGGACAGCACCGAAGCCCATCATTAATGAAAGCAATACACATTTCAACTATTTGAATCCGAGTGATTCTCCCGCCCGTCAGACGACAATTGAGCAGTTGATTTCGCTAATGACCGTCAAGATCAGTGAGCTGTCAAAGCCGGATGATGTGCGCGAGGAGCTTCGCAAGGTTACGGTCATGCTACAAGAGGAATGCCTTCGCCAAACTTCCAATCGAACACTCATCAAAGTGTTTACCGCTTATCTTGATGTTGTTCCGGAACTACGGCCCCATCTTCGGCAGCTTAACTATCTCCTATCTTAATCTGCACAGCCCATCAAAAAAGAACCCCGCGATTACGAACTTAATTGCGGGGTTCTTGGCTTTCGTAGTGGCTCTTCCCCGCCTTAAGTCCGGCTTCAATAACCGTCATAGGTCCGTTTTCGCAGTACCTTGCAAGAGCTACAATAAAGACATGAAAACGAAACAATGACATGCCATAGATCGCAAAATGGAGAGGAGCATATACACCATGAACAAATTATTCCGTTCTAGAACAGACAGTAAATTAACAGGCCTTTGCGGAGGACTAGCAGAATGGCTAGGTATAAATGCAACGATGATTCGCTTGTTGGTCGTCATCGCCGCTTTGTGCAGCTTCGGTACCGTAGTCCTTATTTATATGATCGGCTGCCTGCTTGTCCCTAAAGCGCCGCAAAATCATTACGATTTTACACCTCCATATCACAGCTAATGGGCTAGACAAGTAAAACGTCAGTGAAAACTGGCGTTTTTTCTTGTTTCACGAGCATCAGAGGTAACGCTTTCCCATAGATGAATATTGATTTTTTAGATTAAACTGTTGCGTTGTTCATATCATGTAAAGATCCATCTAATCTTGACTTGAAGCGGCAGGAGGACTGCATATGCCTGTATGGAATGAAGTGGATGAGGAAATTCGCCGCATGCGCGCCAGCCTCGAACAATGGCAGCAGCAAGACGGTTCATGGCGATTTTGCTTTGAAAATAGTCTGTTAACCGACGCTTACATGATTATCGTCCTTCGGACACTGGAAGTTCCTCAGGAGGCGCTAATCAAACAATTGCATGATCGCATCGCTGCCGAACAAGCACCCAATGGCGCATGGAAAGTTCATCAAGATGAAGCGGACGGACATTTGGATACGACCGTAAATGCCTACTTTGCGCTTTTGTATTCGGGCTACAGCCAAAAAACAGACGAACCGATGATGAAAGCTGCGCGCTTTATCACTTCTAAGGGCGGGATCAAGCAAGTGAAAACCTTCCTTACGAAGGTATTTCTGGCCACCGCAGGACAATATCCATGGCCATCCTCGATCATGATTCCGCTAGAATTTCTGTTACTGCCGATGACTTCTCCCGTCAACTTTTTTGACTTCTCCGGCTTTGCCCGCGTTCACTTTGCACCGGTCTTAATCATGGCCGACCTCAAATTTGTCAGAAAAAACACGGCCACTCCGGACTTATCGGATCTGACTCTCCCCGTCCGTAAGGATTCTGAGTCCCCCCGCGGATTCCAGGAGCTGCTGAATGAGGTGCATATCGGTATTAAGCAGCTAACCAGTCTTCCCCAACAACTGCATAAACGAGCTATTCGATATGCAGAAACCTATATGCTTGAACGTATTGAAGCAGATGGAACGTTATACAGCTATGCAACGTGTACGCTGCTGATGATCTTGTCCTTGTTAGCGCTGGGTTATGACAAGAATCATCCTACGATTACCGCGGCGCTGAACGGGCTCTACTCCATGCTGTGGAACATAAACGGAAAGGTTCATCTCCAAAACTCACCGTCGACAGTCTGGGATACAGCCCTGCTTGCCGCGGCGCTGCAGCAAGCGGGAACTTCACCCGATCATCCTTCGATCGCAAAAGCAGTCCATTATTTGCACGGTTTGCAGCAATCCAAATTAGGAGATTGGAGATTTCATGTCGCTCATCCAGTACCCGGCGGTTGGGGTTTCTCCGAATCGAATACGATTAACCCCGACGTGGATGATACGACTGCAGCTTTGCGGGCCATCCATGCAACCGCGCAGCGGAATCCTGAATACCAAGACGTATGGAATCGCGGGTTGAACTGGGTTCTGTCCATGCAGAATAAAGATGGCGGTTGGCCTGCTTTCGAAAGAGGAGTTACCAACAAGCTGCTGACGCTGGTCCCGATTGACGGCGCCTCCGCAGCGGCGATTGATCCGTCCACCGCGGATCTAACCGGAAGGACATTGGAATTCCTTGGCGCAACAGCTGGTCTGGACATCCGTCAAACTTTCGTGCTTAGAGGTGCGGATTGGTTGTTCTCGAATCAAGAGGCAGATGGTTCGTGGTACGGCCGTTGGGGAGTTTGCTACATCTATGGCACATGGGCTGCTTTGACAGGGCTAATGGCTGTTCGAACGAAACCCGATCACCCTGCAGTTCGGAAAGCCGTCGATTGGCTGCTAAGCATCCAAAACGAAGACGGCGGCTGGGGCGAATCCTGCAGCAGCGATAGCTCCAAACACTACATACCGCTCGGCGCCAGCACGCCCTCCCAAACCGCTTGGGCGCTTGATGCGCTTATCGCGGTATGCGATGAACCTCTGCCTGCCATTCGCAAGGGCATGCGGCAATTGCTCCTGCTGCTGCACAAGGATGACTGGACGACCCGGTATCCAACCGGAGCCGGACTGCCCGGCAGCTTTTATTCCGACTATCACAGTTATCGATATATTTGGCCCCTATTCACACTAAGCAACTACAAGAAGAAATATGAGCATTTGTAAAATGAACAATACACGCCACGCTTACGTCAAATCCAAGGCAACTTTGCTATACGAAGGAGAATAATCATGAGGAAATTTATCAAATCCCTATTTCATAAGCGGTCATTTGCTGATCAGCTGGAGACTTATCTCGAAGCAACGATGTTAAAGTGGAAAAAACGCATCAACCCTATAACGAACAGAATCGGATTTGGCATTTATTTTTACAAGAACATCACCATTAATTTAAATCGCTTGAACAAGGAAATATTGGAAATTGCCCAAGATAGCGCGAAGCTTTCGCACTTCAACAAAACCACATTTCCCAGTTTCATATCCGTCGTCGACGGCATCCATACAAGGATGTTCACGCATCTGCCGAATCATGTCATTCAACAAATTACAACTTTAGTTAAAAGGCTCCCAGGTTTCAAAGAACTGCAATCGATCTCACGAACTTATGGGTACATATGTGAACTTCAATACAATCAAGGAAGGGTATTTTTCGGATCTTTACAGATACACTTTATTAAAATAGAAAGATTGGCCGCTCCTTAATGGGAAGCATGGCTGGCGTCCTGCCTTTTTTGAATCGCATGCATGCCCATAATGACAGCCACAAGTTCGTAACTATCTAATTCCGCAGATTGGTTTCGCAGTGTAAATGCTCCTGAAGAAAACCATCCGTTTATTTTCTCGAAATGAGCGACAAGCACGCCTGAGGAATCGGATATTTCATATTCTTTTGAAAATGCCGGAGAGGTGATGTCATAACTTCCTCTCCCTTGCGTTTCATACGTGAACTTTTTGGAAAACATCGCAAATCGGCTTCGCAGAACACCGGCCAAACTCCCACCCGGATGCGAAACCTCCCATTTTCCTGACAAGAACGGAAATCCTCCTTTGTAGAGCAGCCGATCATTTATACCATACACATCGATGGCCGAACCAAAGGAACTCTTTAAATCCAGATGCCCCATGTTTTTTTCCTCGCTGTCCAATATCTCCGTAAAACCTGCATTAAAAAAATTATCACGAAAAAATAAATTCATTTTCTCTCCTCCTTCAGTTAAAATCATCTAAACATGATGCGGAAAGGAAGTTTGCGGGTATGAGACACACGACTTCAACAATTCCAAGAGCAGCTGTTCGGGGTTCATCGTTGGGTGTTATTTTCATGGCGTTATTCGGCACGCTTTGGGCAGGGATCGGAATCGGCGGGCTTCAGGGATGGGGTTCCACTTGGCTAATCATCACGGCAGTAATCGTTGGTCTACTGCTACTCTCTGGCGGCATTTCACTGCTTGTTGCCTCCAAACAATTATCACAACCAGCCGATTCCATTACACGCCGCTGGAGACGTGTGTGGATGTGGTTTGGTATCATTTTCACCATAGAGGGTGCGGCAATTGGAGCCGCAAGCGCCATATGCACCGCTGCAAACCATTTTAATCTGCTTTTTCCCGTAATGGCCATTATCGTAGGTGTTCATTTCATTCCGCTCGCACCGTTGTTTCGGATTAAAGCTCACTATGTAACAGGAACACTTCTTACCTTGCTTGCGATTGTTACCCTTCTGTTTGTTCCTGAACATGCAATGATTGGCGGTCATCCCGTCATTACCTGGTGGCTCGTCGTCGGTTTTGGATCCTCACTGATTCTTTGGAGCACAGGGTTACAGATCTGGCTAGTAGGCAAGAGATGGGTAGCTGCTTCGCTAATTAACAAGGAACAATAGCGTTCACCCCATAAGTGAGTGAACGCTTTTGATTTAGTACTAAGCAAATACTCGTTTCATAAAAGCTAAACTGTCACGTTGATCTGTTTCGGGATCTCGGACTGTACATTCCGCAGAAATCATCCCCTCATATCCCGAAGCCTTCAGCGCTGCAACGAATTGTGCATAAGGATACTGACCTGTTCCCGGTGAGAATCGCCCTGTATCCGCTAAATGGATATGCTGCAGCCAAGCTTTGTTGTCGATTAGCGTTTGAAGCGATTCTTTCTCTTCATCCATATGATAAAAATCCGCCAATACCCGAATAGACGGGTGATTAACTTGTTTCGCGAAACGAACAGCTTCGGAGACACTGTTAATGAGGTTAGTCTCTTTTTTATTTAACGGTTCAATCACCAACGTTACGCCAGTCCCAGCAAACTCTTCACCGATACGGGACAACAGCTGCGTGAACTGCTCCTCTGAGCGGTTCTGTTCCCATCCGTCGGGAATATTACGCGATCTCCCGCTCCCCAGAACGACATTTTTGGCTCCGACTTGATTTAGCGCCTTAGCCGCTTTATGTATATAACGCTGGAGACGCTCCTCATCAACCTCAGGCCCAACAACTTTTAAATCGCCAGGAAAAAAAATATTAAATGCGCTGACTGGGAGCGGGCTGTTCATAAATAACGGCAATCTTGCCGCATATTCCGTTTCATTTTCCAAATTTAAAGAAACTAGCGCACATTCTATGTAATCAAAACCCAAATCCTTCAATTTCTCAGCCTGCTGAATCTCACTGCACCAACCAAAGGTATACATAGTCATCCATCCTTCTTATGTTCAATTTTTATGAAAAAGAACTAATGATAGCGCATACAAGCCCATGTTAATTAAGACGCTATGGAGTGGAAAAAGTTGCTTGTCTTCTCTTTCAGATTCTCGGGAAACTCAAGCCCAAACTCGTTGAAACCAATCGTAAGCCATTTTACCTGAAATCTCATGAGTGCCCTCAAAAAGATCTAATGCCAATTTCTCTTCTGCTTCTAAAATCTGATAAATGCATCGAATCTGCTCATAAGCCTGCATGGTTGCGTGTTCAGGAAAAATAGGATCACCTTTCCCTGCTTCAATGAGAAGTGGTCTAGGGGCAATCAAGCCAATCAGATCCGGCATCTCAGCTACAAGTGACAGACCTGGCACATAATTGTCTATACAGTGATGGATGGATAAAATGCTAGCTTGAAAAGTGTTCGTATACCCACTTACGACAGCTGCCGTTATGCGATGATCAATAGCCGCAGCGAATGAGCAGACAAGTCCGCCTCCGGAAATCCCCATACATCCAATCCTCGCGGCATCTACATCATCACGTGTGAGTAGATAATCTACACAGCGCAAAGTTTCAAACACACGATAGCCAGCCATCGTTTGGCCCATGGCCAAGAGAAACGTAGATAGACTGTGACAAGAGTTTGCATCTTGTTTTTCACTGCTCAACTTACGATCACCAAAGCCTAAAAGTTCTGGTGCAACAACGATATAGCCTTTATTGACAAGCTCTACAGCGAAATCTTTCTGATAGCCCTTGTCTCCTGTTTTTTCCTCACCCTCTATCGTTAGGCCTACAATATCCTTACTGCCATATCCGTGGCCATGGCAGGCGATAATGGCCCCCACTCGCTCTTCGCGTTCCTTCGGAATAAGTATGTAAACGGGCATGTAGAGGTCTGGGTATGTTTGAATTTGAATTCTTTCTCTCGTATACGTGCCGCAATCCACAGATTCCAGAAGATCAGGACCAAGTTCAGGAATCTTCGCTGGAAACCCACCTAACAACTCAACAAAACGCGAACGTAACCGCTCACTCCAGTTAAACCATTCCTCTTCTGAACTTGCTTGAAATTTTCCGGACGGCGTTACACGATCGTACAGATGTTTAAAATAGTGATCCGGGTTCCACATGACAGTCAGCACCTCGTTTTCGATTTAAAATTAACACCGATGGACTGCTTTTTATTTCAGCTTCAAACGTTCTCTTATCACAAATCTCAACTGTTCTTTCTCCTCTTCGGGAATCCACTCTGTTAATCTGGCTGCAGCAACTGGTAACATCCATGGATCAATCTCGTCCAATTGTAGATTGGAGTGGGCAAGATAATAATTGAAGTACACATGCCCCATCCTCTCTCTCATGGCTTGAAGTTGATCCTTCACATGGCTCGGAGCAGCTTCAGGAAGCGTACCGTAACGGAACAAAATCAATGTGCGAGCAATGTCCCCGGCAGGATGGCCAACCATGCCTGTCATCCAATCAATGATCCACCTCTTCTCCCCAACCATCGCGTTATCCGGATGAAAATCGCCATGACAGACACGGTTGCCGTTTGGCAGGGATTCAAGGATTTGAAGAATTGCATGTTTTTCATCCGTTGAAAGCTGAGGAGCTTGATGAATGTTATGCGCTAGCACTTCCTTTTGTTTACGAAAAGGCTTGCCCCTCTCATCGGCAGGGACTTCACAACGATGAAGTGTAACATGCATGTCAGCTAGCACTTGTGAAAGATCATCCAGTTCTTGCGGATGCTCTGCCATTTTCTGAAGGAGTGGCTTGCCTTCTATGTATTCAAAGTTAATGCCGATTCTTCCCTCCATCTCTACTAGCTCATTAACTCTCGGGACAGAAATACCAAGCGATGCAACTTGTTTGGTCATCTCATATTCATAGATAATTGCCTCTTTTGGAAATCCGCTGCGGTATAACTTGATTACGCTTTCATTATTTTCTTGGAAAATCTCGGCTGTTCTTCCCTCAGCTATTCGCTTCATCCAGTGTTCCTCTCTTTTTGACTTGTTTCCTTATTTTAACATAGGATCAACGCTTGAATCGATATAAAAAAGTTCGTCAAACCCAAAAAAGACCGTCAGGTCTCCCTGACGGTCTCGCTCCACCTTTATTCGAACATAGCCCTCGCGATTACCGCAAGATCGTTAATATCAATAATACCGTCTTTGACTAGATCAAATTTCTTGACCAAGTTCCAATCTGGGCTTGACTCTGTTTTGCCATAGTTCGCAGCGGCAATTGCGATATCACCGACCGTTACTTTGCCGTCTCCATTGACGTCTCCTGAAGGGCTGGTATTTACAGAGCTCGTAAATGCTTGCAAAGCTTGATTCAAGCTGCTTGTTGCTTGATCGATTTCTGCCTGCGTAACCGCGTTTGCGGCAACCGCAATGGCTGTATTGATTGCTGCTTGCAAAGTAGCTTTGGAACCTGTTGGGTATTGACCTGGTGCACTACCTTCAACAGCCGCTTGTAGAGTTGCTTGCGCTTGAGCAATTAATGTATTCAAACCTTCTTTGTTCAGATCATCAGTGCCAGTAACCTTTACGTTATACGTAACAGCATTAAGTGTACTCTCTACACCCGCTGAGTTAGCAATTTGCACGGAAGAAAGCCGAATACTTGCATTAGCCGACTGTTTAAGAGCTTTCCATGTTAATTTAAGCAGTCCTCCATCCGTGGAAACGGCATGATCAGCGCCTAGGCTTGCCAGCAGAATACGTACTTTGCCAGGCACATCCTTATTCACAGAAACGACTTCAAGACCAGTTTTCAGTGATAATGCTGAATCAAAAAGGAAGGTATCCGCATCATAGCTGAACGTTAAATCCTGTGCGAAGATAGCATCCGACGCGTTCGTCGAAACATGCGCCAGTCCATAGTTCACATCAAGGTTATGGCCAACTGCAACTTGAGACACACCTGTCAGCGTTCCTGTTAATTCAGTCGGTTCAGTTGGCACGGTCACATTAGGCACATCAGCCTTATACATCGTTAAATAATCCAAATTGACATTCCCGATACTGCTTTCATCAATTCGGTAACTAATGACATTTTTACCCGCTTGTAAGGCCAAACGTTCAGAACCTGTAAACCATTCATCCCAGCTAATCGCTGTTTTGTCCGGAGCAATCGTCTTCACATGTTCTCCGTTGACATAGACATTGATTTTTGCTCTTGCAGGTAATTGGACGGTAGGATTCGAAGTCGATTCCCCGTTTACTTGTTCCCCATAAGCGTATCTTAAACCAACGATATAATCCCCAGCTTCAGCTGCATTGACAACAAAATTCGCTTCAGCGCCTGATTTCTTGGGCAAATGAATGTAACCTGTTCCCTGGAAGTTCAAGTGGCTGTTTTCTTTCGTGATATCCCCTAATAGAACAGCATCTTCGGCTTGATACATATCTCCTTGTCCCAGATCACCTGAAGGCAGGTCCTGCCACTCATTTGGAGCAACTGGCGTACCAAAGTTTGGCGTACCATCGGCATTCCAACCGAATTTTTTAATATTGACCTGTCGCCACCAGTTCCGCCCTGTATCTTGATACACCCGTGAATGATACATCATCCAATCTTCGGTACCATCTACGGATTTCACAAAACTTGCTCGAGCTGGCCCTGAAACATCACTTGTCGATACGAAAACATCATTTTTGCGCGTCCAAGAGCTCGGGTTTAAGAAGTTCCCATCCGTATTCATAAAATAAGATAACCGGTAACCGTCGGATTGATAGTCACCCTCGGACATCGTGATGAATACTTTGCCGTCACGCTGCAAGACACGAGGACCTTCCCCGCCTCCGCCCGGCAAGAATGAACGGTCAACCGTAATGGTATAAGGATTATCCATTGGAGCAATGGCCGGACCGATTGGTTCTCCGGAGCCCAAAGTGCCCCATACGGCGTACAGCTTCCCTTTATTTTCAAAAACCGTAAAATCGTTCGCTTGCTTATAGACACCATTTTCACCCGCATATAGAGCACCTTTGTCAACATAAGCCCCTTGCGGATCATCCGTAACGGATTGCAGAACTGTCGCCATATGCTTGTAATCATAAGCTTTCAAGTCGGCACAGTAGTAGATATACCATTTCCCGTCAAAGAAGAAGATTTCCGGAGCAAAAATCCGGGTTTGGGTTCCTTGTGAATCAAAAACCAGCTTCTTTTCCCCTTGGTCTGTCAGGGTACGGGATTTGGATACATACACTTTATTCTCAGAGTCCAGGTTACTGGAAGAAACGAAGTAATAATAGCCGTCTTTGTAAGTTACAAATGGGTCCTGCCCTTGATAGAGTGGATTGCTAAATTTGTTATGTATAGAAGAACTTGTGACACCCATCTCTTTCATAAAAGCGGAACGAGCGATGGATACGTTTTCAATTCCTTGAATTAGCGCTTCAACCTTATCTCGGTCATTCATTTGTGCAGCATCAATCGTATTCAGCAGCTCTTCAGCCGTTTGTTTAGCCGTTTGGAGATTGGTTCGATCACTTGCCGTTACTTTATCTCCAAAATTGTCGGATAAATAATCCAACTTTTGAATTTCTGCGGTTAACTCGCTTTTTTTCGTTACCAGCGTACGATCTGCCGGCAAATAAAGGGCAGATTCAGGAACGATTTGTCGCTGCTGACTTGCACTTTCCCATTCCATCTTGAGCCAAGTACCGCCCCAACCTTGTAAATATTCAACTTTGATGTCATAGTGTTTGCCAGCTTCCAAAGAGATAGGAACACTATCTTGCGGTTTTTCCCAAGTTTGCTGCCAGAAGTCAATGATCAGCTGCCCATTAACCCATAGGCGAAACCCATCGTCACCAACCATATGGAAGGTATAGTCTTCTGTGTAGGCAGGAACTATTGTACCAGTAAAACGTGCCGTATTATAATCAGGTGTTCCCGAAAATTGATTAAAAATACTGCTAAATGAGTCTCCATTCAGATTGCCAATAGCTCTTGATCCACGCAGATCATCGAATTTGAATACGGTAATATCTGTTCGATTATCAGGATTCGGCACACATTTAAAGAAATCCCCCATCAATCCATGTCCATCCGAAATTGGATCTGCAGCACGAGCATTCATAGGCATATTGATCGTACATGCAAATAAGATAAAAGCCATAAGTATCCCTATTACTTTTTTCATCGGTAATCTCCTATTCTCATATTCGTTTCTACTCCGTGGATATTCTGCTAACGTTCCGAGTTCATGCAAGAAACAAAGCCAGCAGCCTCGTCGCCTAGTGACACACCGCGTAACCTCCTTCCCCTATCTTGCTGCGTGTTTTTAACTTAACATATTTTCAAAAATATAGATTTGTAATATCCCGAGCTTTTTTACAATTATCTTCCCTTTTTATGTAAGTAGATGATACGGAACTAAAATCGTGCACAAAAACAAAAAAACTGACGCCGATTTTGTCCGGACGACAGTTCAATTCAGTATAACTTTCTAAAGCGTCATAGCTTGTCCATATCTGGCCAAGAACTCTTCCTTCTCCTTGTAATCAGGCATCACGCTTCCCACTCGTCTCCAGAAGGAGCGATCATGATTCATATGGGTGAGGTGACATAACTCATGGATGATGACATAATCAATCACGTCGATTGGCGCCATGGCTAAACGATAATTGAAGGTTAATTTTTTGGCAGAGCTGCAGCTTCCCCATTTGGTTATGGACTCTTCGATTTCAATCTCCTTCGGTTTAACCTTTAATTGTGCCTGATAGATCTTGATGCGTTCGGCAATGATTTTCTTGCAGCTTGAGAAATAGAACTTCTTAAGATTTATTTTCAACTCTTCCTCAGTAAGCCCGGTGGTCTCGATTAATTCATGGAGAAAATAATATTTTCCAAGATGAAGGAACTTTCCTTCCTCTTGATACTCTTTTATTCCAACGGTTTCTTTCGATTTCTCTATAAGCTGTAATTTCTCTACGATTTGTTTCCCATGCTGTTTTACAAGGCTTATTATAGTCTCCTGGCTTGTATCGTTAGGAGCTTTAACGGTCATGTAGCCTGTGTTATCGATTTGAATGGATATTTTCTTTCTAACGCCATATGAAACATGAAATTCAATCGTCCTATTTTCTAACTCCATTTTCATCCTAGTCATCGTTCCTTTTCTTTCACTACGGTTCCTTCTCATTTTACCTTTCTCAAGAAAAAAAGACCAATCCCAATGTTGGGGACTGGCCTTCCTGCTTACTCGCTTTTTTGTTTCTCAACGGTGTCTTCTTCCAATAATCCCTTCGTTCCTTGTCTAAACTCCTTGATCGTCGTACCGAACGCACGGCCCAATTGAGGCAGTTTCGTAGGTCCGAACAACAATAACGCCACTACTGCAATGATGATAACACCTGAAACACCAATACCTGAAAGCATGAAAAGCACCTACCTTCTGACCTGAATTCATTAAAATTTCACCATAAGCGCTGTGATGTACATAATGAGAATCCCTGCCGATAAGCCGCCAAAATTCAACCAGGAAACAGGCGACAAACTGCGTTTTTCGGATTCTTTGAGCATCATTTTGGAAATTACATAAATGACTTGAAGAATAGCGCCAGCGCCGATTCCGAAGAATAAAGCCGCCAATGTATCGTTGAAAATGAATCCACCGGCCCAAGTTCCGATGATGGCTGGCCCTCCTGCGATTAAAGCTAATGTAACAAAAGTCTTCCAGCTAGGACGCTCTTTAAGCAATGGAGCAGCGATCCCCACGCCTTCTGTAATATTGTGCAGGGTAAAACCAATGATCAAAAAAGTTCCCAGCGCTGCCTCTCCGACAGCAAATGCGGACCCAATGGCAAGGCCTTCACCGAAATTATGCAAACCGATGCCTGTAGCGATTTTCCGGGACACTCTGCTCCCCTCAAGCGTTCTGCTGCTTAATTTGCGGTCATTCGACTGGTCAACGGCGATCAAGAATAAACAGCTGAGAAGTGCGCCAAACCATACTAAGCCAGTACCCTGGAACACACCAGGAGCTGCGGCTGCCATTTCAAACCCTTCCTCGAACGTATCAATGACAAGAAAAAATAAGAGCCCTATCGTCAAGGAAAGAATCACGTGCATGCCTTTCACTGAAAACCGACGTAAGAACGGATACCATAGCAGTCCTAACCCCACAGGAATGACACCGACATAAAATCCAATTAAGGCATATTGAGCAAAAAGCTTTCCTGTCGGAGTTGGCGTAGCTGCTGCTGCTGCAACCTCACCTGTGAAAATTAATCCATTGGACGTGATTAATTTGATTTCATGCGGGTCCCCTTGCACCCACGGGTAGGGAATATGAATCGTTCCTCTCTCGAATCGTTGCAAGGTGTCACTTGGTGAAAACTCTGCGTTCCAAAACGCTCCGTCCACAACGACTTGAGCAATTGTTATTGCCTCAGGGCCTGAGTTCAGAACCTTCACTTGAATACCATCATCATTCAGCGTGATTTTCTCAACGTTCACAACTTCAATAGGTGCAGCGGGCTCACTTTCTATACCAGTACCCACTTTGGCAATCGTACCAATGATTGCAATTAACAAAATGAGCGGGAGAATTCCCCATAAGATAGCTTTTAATGAAATGGATGACGTTTTGGTTTCCCTTTGATCTGCGTAACTCATTGAGCCATTACCTCCTTTCTTATTCAGCTATGAAGAAGCCCATCCAACCAAGCTCGGCAAATTCACTTTGATGAGCATGAAACATATATTTCCCGGCGGATGGAAACACGATTTCCAGAATACCGCGTTCCCCTTGGCATTGCATGATCGTATCCGTAAATTGAGGACGAGCCTCAGGGTCCGCGCCGGTTGCGTAATAGTTGAAAAAGTTCGCATGAAGGTGAAAAGAATTAATCAGATCGAATTCCGTCAAATTACTGAGATAAATGCGTACAAGTTCTCCGACCTGCACTTTAATCGGTTCTTGTTGATAGGCAAAAGCATACCCGTTCACCGTGTAAATTTCGTTTTCTCCATCGAGATCCAAATCAAACCCGTTCATGACCATACTGAACTCTCGCGCTGCAGCTCTTGGTTTCTTGGGATCAATGATGAAATTTCCATATAATCCCTTATGAATATGTCTGGCTAATGGAGCAACATGGCAATGATACACATGCATACCGGCTGGTTTGGCTTCAAATTCGTAAGTAAACGTATCTCCGGCATTGACAGCTTCCAACCCATCCATATTCGTCGGATGCATCCCATGAAAGTGAATGGAATGCGGATGGCTCGTTGCATTTCCGAAATGAATACGAAGCACATCGCCTTCGGTACAACGAATGGTCGGACCAGGAATTGTGCCGTTAAATGTCCAACCTGGGAACTTAATGCCCTTGGCGATCTGAACTTCATTCTCATAGGCGGTAATTTCATACTCACGCAATGTTCTTCCGTCCGGAAGTTTACTTACCTTGCCATAATCAAATGCTGTCAATGCCTTCTGGGCGGCTTTAAATCCTTCGGTAGCATCATTACTTGGCACATAGCCATGCTTCATGCCTTCATGCAGCTGCCCTTTCATCGCCTTATGAATGTCATGTTTATCCGCTACCAAGGTCGACTTTCCAAATAAAGTGGATGGATGTAATAAAGCAGCTCCAATTACAGCAAAAGCCCCGGCACCTCCCATTTTTAAAAGTTTACGTCTTGAGATCTTATCACTCGAGCCACGCAGCATTGTTGTACCCTCCCCCATTAATATTGCTTGTTTACAATTATTTTGCACTAAGGAAACATTTTGCGTAAAAATTTTGTTTCCAATGGGACAAAAAGTTTGCCCAAGGAAACACTTTGACTTAAATATATGCTGTAACCTGGTTTTTGTAAACCATTTTTTTGTTAAGAAAAAATATATTTATATCGCCACTGCTATCTGCGCGCCTCTATTTTGCCCTATCTACTAAGGTGTCCAATCAAATTTAATCCATAGATCATCTAGTATAGTAGGAGCATCCCAGAGGAGGGAATGGCATTGAAATTGGTTGAAATAAAAGGTTCCTATGACGCAATCGTTAGTTTAGGCAGTGCTTGCAATCCTTCGCTTCAATTAAAACGTCACCAGTTGAGAACGTTTTCAGGTCCGCTGGATTGGCATGTATCTCTTTCACTTTCTGACGTAAACCGTTTGTTGAAGAATAAATTCCATAACTTTATGGATTTGAACAATATGAGATTAATAGACGGAGTTGCTCATTTATTAGATGACGGCGTCCCTATTCAATCTGTAAAGTCGCATTTTGTAAAAGATACTTTTTATAATATTCTTTCCGTACATGATTTTCCCATTGACCCAAACCAACACTGGACGATGACATACCCTTCCTATCGGGAGAAAATGAGCCGTCGAATAGACAGATTGATGGATAAGATGCAAACCAGCAGAAGCATGTTATTTGTGAGATGGGCCGCCAATTATGACCAGGCCGTTGAGTTACAATCGGTTTTATCCGAATTGGTAGATGGTCAGTTTAGCGTCCTGATCCTCTGTCCAGCTGAGGGCACCAATGCGGTGACATTATTGGATTGGGGCATTGAAAGAGTATGTGCGGTGGAGGTTCCTGCTGACCCTAATCGGAATGCAACATGGGATTATGTCTTCCAAGGGGTTAAGATCAACTAGGAAAAGAGAAAAGCAGGAGTGATCGGCGTTATTCAGCCAATCCACCTGCTATTCGGCATTATTTTTTATACACCTTATCGTACGCGTCTTGATAGATGGAGATGAATTGATCCATACCGGAATCTTTAAGACCTTTCAAGTAAGCGTCCCAATCCTTATCAATGCTTTTGGCGCCCATAATGAACTGCAGCATGGATTGTTTCACGTAATCCGTAATAATTGGCTTTAATTGCTTAACCTGATTCGCTTGTTCATTTGTCAAGAAAATATCCGTCGGGAACTCTTCCTTCGGTTGATGCCCTTCGTACAATTCCTTCGTTGCCTTGTACAAACGTGTTTCCAATCCATCCATCGTATAGATATCTTGGCTCGCAGCATACGATGTTTCACGATATTCAGCTGAACGAAGGTTCGGTCCCATTTGGTTCCAGTGGTCGTTCTGTACCTGGCCTACGCCGTAAGAAGTTTCTTTCACCTTGAACTTAGCGGCAGTTCCACGCGTGTTTTTATCATTCGCATCCGCTTTCACCCAGTTGCGATTTTCCTCTCCAAAGTTGGACAACGTCGTGCCTTCATCCGAATAGAGATAGTCCGCCAAACGAATGGCTGCTTCCGGATTTTTGTTTTTGTTCGTAATGGCAAATACGGAATTCCCAATCCCGATATAGTGCGCAGTGAACGAGGCTCCATCCGGACCCGTCAGCGGAGCAATCGGATCATAGTCCTTGTGGCGAGTCGCCGCCGGCGATGCATCGGTGAACTCACCGAACCAACCTGCCGGAATTGCACCTGCAATGGCCGTGTCAGGGCTGTTCCCTTTTTGTGAAAGCGCATCTGATTTCTGCGTAAATGCTTCCTTATCAATCAAGCCTTCTGCATACAATTTATTCAAATATTGCAATCCTTTTTTAAAGCCTGGCTGGTCTACAGCTGTTCCGAGCTTACCGCCATTTAACACGAAATAGTTATTATCGGCATTAAAATATACGAACGCGTTCATGACGAAGGTTTCAATATCCGTATGCCAGCCCGTTGGCGAACCGGTGAACGCAATTTCATCGGCTTTGCCATTGCCATTCGGATCTTTCTCCTTGAAAGCTTTCAACATGTTGTAGAAATCGTCCGTCGTCTTCGGCGCACTCAGACCCAACTTCTGCAGCCATTTCGAGTTCACCCACATTTTGGCGGAGAATTGGCAGTGATAGCACTCATTGACCGAAGGAATCGCATAGATATTGCCATCCGGCGCAGTAATTGCTTTTTCCAGATAAGAAATATCTTTGAACGCCTTTTTAATATTTGGCGCATATTGATCGATCAGCTTATTAAGCGGCAGCAAAACGCCTTGTTGACCGTATAACAACTGCTCTTCTTTCGTGAGATCCCCTGACATGAAAATATCAGGATAGTCGCCACTTGCCAGCAGTAATTGCTTTTTCTCTTTCAAAGCTGCCGCTTCGCCAGGTACAAGCTGCCAGTTCAAATGAATATTCGTCTTATCTTCCAAATATTTGGTAAACCAGTTTGTATTCAAATCCGCAATATTCGCCGATTGCGGCGCGAAAGCACTCATGTTGATTTTGCTTTTGGCGATCGGAAAGCCCGTAACATTCACGTTGCTTCCTCCATCTGAACTTCCGCCTCCATTGGGAGTAGCGCTGTTCGGCTCACCGCCTCCTGATGTGCAGCCGACCACAAACGTAGTAATGAATACGATTAGGGCTATCGATTTCCATGTTCTATTGTTTCTTTTCATCCCCATACTCAAACCCTCCTTGTTTGTCTTCGCCAATCCATCTTCGTGGGGGCAAACCGGAGTTATCCGCTGCCTCGCATCCCGCCTTTCATCCTTCACCAGGAATCAGCCTTTTAATGAACCAATCAGTAACCCCTTCACAAAATGCTTTTGCACAAAAGGATAAAGAATAAGAACAGGCGCACTTGCAACGACAATGAGTGAATATTTAAGCAGCTCTTTCAAGCCCTGTCTCTCCGCTAGTTCCCTGACGTCTTTAATCATTGTAGGATCAATCGAGTTCAGGATTAGAATGTTACGTAAAATAAGCTGCAGCGGATATAAGTTAGCGCTCTTCAAGAAGATTAGAGCTTCGAAATAAGAATTCCAGTAGCCAATTGCATACATGAGCACTAGAACGGCAATGATCGGTTTAGATAACGGGATGACGATTCGTGTTAAAAATTTGAAGTCGCTGCATCCATCCAAATGTGCGGCCTCCGTTAGCTCGGAAGGAATCGACGTTTGGAAAAACGTCCTCGCCAGAATGACCTGCCAGACGGAAATCGCACCTGGGATAATCATGGCCCATCTCGTATCGAGCATCCCCAATCCTTTTACCGTCAAATAATAGGGAATTAAACCTCCGCTGAAAAGCATCGTGAAAACAAACAAAGCCGTGATCACATTGCGTCCATAAAAGTTTTTACGAGAAAGCGGATAAGCAGCCGTAATTGTCAACGATACGCTAATTAGGGTCCCTACGACCAGATAGAACAGAGAGTTGCCGTACCCTTTTAAAATTTGCGGGTTCTGAAATACGGCTTGATAACCTCGCAGTGTCGGCTCAACAGGGAGAAGCCACACTTTGCCTGAAATTACAGCAGATGATGAACTGAATGAAGAGCTGACGATATAAATTAGTGGATACGCTACGATGACTAAGCAAATGATCAAAAACAGATAGACGAAAAACAGATAAACACGATCTATACTGCTTTCAACGATGCGGGTCGTTGATTTTCGTGATTTTAACGCTAAGGCTTGTTCGGAATTCATCATCTACACTGCCTCCTACCACAGACTTGTCTCGGAATTTTTCCTTGCCACATAATTTACAACGATGAGCAGCAGCAAGTTCACGACGGCATTAAATAGTCCGACCGCTGCGGAGAAACTAAAGTTCGCTCCGACTAATCCCATTTTGTATACATAGGTCGAAATGACTTCGGAAGCCCCAACGTTGATGGCATTTTGCATCAGATACACTTTCTCAAACCCTACGTTCATGATCTGTCCTGCATTCAAAATAAGCAAGATCACAGCCGTCGGCATAAGACTCGGCAAATCGATATGGATCATCCGCTGGAAACGTGATGCGCCGTCCACTTTCGCCGCCTCATATAAGTGCGGATCTACCCCGGCCAAAGCCGCAATATAGATGACCGAAGCATATCCGGTAAACTGCCAGACATCGGAGAGCACATAGACAGTTTTGAAATACTCCGGCTTTGACATAATATTTTCTGCTGGAAAACCGAATTTATCGGCCAGTAGATGGACAAATCCAAGTTGTGGAGAAAGGAATAACATAATGATCGACACCATGATAACGGTGGAAATGAAATAAGGCGCGAAGGTGACTAGCTGTACGGCTCGCTTAAACACGCCATTTCTCAACTCGTTTAAAGCTAATGCAAGAATGATAGGCGCAGGAAAACCTACAATTAGTGAATATAGGCTTAAGAGAGCCGTATTTTTAATAATTCGCCAGAAAATCGGCAGCCGGAAAAATTCAATGAAATGTTTGAAGCCAATCCAATCGCTCCCCCAGATCCCTTTGGTTACGACATAATTCTTAAACGCAATTTGCACGCCAGCCATCGGTACATATTTAAAAATAAGCAAATATAGAAGTGACGGCAGGATAATCAGATAGAGCTGCCAGTTTTTCCTTACCATTCTCAATGCTATACTCATGGTAACTCTCCCTCCAAGATGCATTTAATAACCTATTTGTTTAAGCGCTTACAAGGACTATCATAATGGACTGTCGAACAAATTTATAGGGATCATTTTTAAGATGAACTGTCCATTCATAAGGTGGTGTGCCTCATTCCAAAGAAGCTTGCTTTCAACTATCAGAACTTGTCTATTGTCAAAAAAATGGCGATAGGCTACATCGTGATCATCTTTATTCCGATCATCTCTTTCGGACTATTCCTTTATAATCAGAACTATAACAGCTTTCTGGAAGAATACGCGCAAGGCAGACAAAAAATCGTGAATCAAGTGTTAAATAATATAAGCATCAGCACGGTGCAGATTGAGTCCGCCTATCAGCTATTCCAAAATAATTCCAATACGATCGCTTATCTAAGCGGGAATTATCGGACCGATTTTGAACAAGTTTCCAACTTCTTGACCTATATTCGCCCTTTATTTTCCTATATCCTGTCATCCAATCGAATGATTGATGGTATGACGATTTACATGGAACAGCAAAATGGGATGATTTTCCGACCGGAAATGGCCAGAATGGACGAGTTCAAGTTAGGAGAAGGCATCAGGAAGCTCCCGTTGGGTGTAGGCAAATGGATAACGTTCAGCAATGTATCCGATCCAAACATCGACCTCCATTATGTTCACAAAATAGGGAATCGGAATTTTGAGCAGGACATCGGCCTACTCGATATTAAAGTTACCTCCAAGCTGATTAAACCGCTGTTTGAATCGTTAAATTTGAATAGCAAAAGCAATCTGTATGTGCTTGATCAGGATCACCAAGTCATCTCGCGTATTGAGAAAATTTCACTAAATAAAGTTTCAGAAAAGTCCCTATTGGACGATGCCTTCCAAACCAACATGAAGTACTACTATCAAACTGTAGGCGGAGATAAAATGTTGATTGAATCCTTTTATGCTGACAGTTTGAAGCTGCATTTTGTTATGATGGAGCAAGTAGATGATGTCTTTAGCGGAATTAAGAAAAACAAATATGTTCTTGTGATGATCGTAACCATCCTATTATTAACGTTATCCGGTATGTACTACTTAATCGCAAGTTCCATTACGAAACGGATTTTGAAGCTTTCCAAGCATATGCGGCGTGTCGATGAAAACCACTTCCCCCTGTATGTAGGAGAAATTAATAAAGATGAAGTTGGGCATCTGACCTCCTCTTATAATGCCATGATCCGGCGAATGGACGAGCTGGTCAATACCGTGCACCGCTCTGAAATGCTGCGGAAAGAATCCGCTTATCAGATGATGCAAGCACAAATCAAACCTCATTTTCTCTACAATACGCTTGAATCCATACGCATGATCGCAGAAGCAAATGATGATCCGGAAGCGGCCGAAATGTCCTATACATTAGGCAAGCTGTTCCGCTACAGTTTATCGGGATCGAAAAATGAAACGACCTTGAAAGAAGAAGTTGAAAATGTCAAAGACTATATCAAAATTCAGCAAATCAGGCTCGGTGACCGGCTGCAAGTAAGTTTCATGATTGACGCAGCGATCGATCATTTTATTTGTCCCCACTATATTTTGCAGCCAATCATTGAAAATAGTATCGTCCATGGGATTGCAACCGTAAGAAAACAAGTTACCCTCTCCATTCGTATTTGGGAAGATGCCACGTTCATGTTTATTTCTGTTAGCGATACGGGAGCGGGTATTAGAGAAGATCGGTTGGCACGGGTTCAAGGTGTTTTAAATGGTAAAATGGATGCTTCTCACCTGCAGAGCGGCGGTGGCGGACTCGGCATCGTGAATGTCAGTGAACGCATCAAAATGTTTTTTGGCGAAGGTTCAGGTACCCAGATCACGAGTAAACTTAACGAGGGAACGACTTGTTTACTCAAATTAGGCAAGGGGGCAGCTCAATGAAGCTTATGGTTGTCGATGACGAACCGATCATATTGAATGGCATTATTCGTATGATAGAGAAAGCGAACACTTCTTTTACCGAAATTGTCGGAGCAAGTGATGGTATTGACGCGCTGCACAAGCTGGCAACCTTTCAGCCCGATTTGATCCTAACGGATATTCATATGCCTGAAATGGACGGGCTCGCGCTTATTAAAGAAGTACAAGCGCAGCATTTTGGCAACCGCTTCGTAATTATTACCGGTTACGACGACTTTGCGTATGCTAGACAAGCGCTGCGTTACCAAGTCGTTGACTATTTATTAAAACCAATTAATAAGGTGGAACTGGTAGGCGTGCTCGAAAAAGTTGAACAGACGATTCGGATCGAACAGCGCCAAATGAGAGAACATGACCTGCTGATGCTGAAGGAGCATCTCCTTTATGATATGCCCTATGAGGACATGCCGCTCAAGCCGGAGCAGCTGCACACGCTTCTACCTGATCCGTTTATGACAATCCTCGTTTTTCAACCTAATGAAGATACGCCGATGTTAACGGTTGAACGCATGAAACAGATGTGTAACGTGCTATCTGAGATGCAGTTTAGGGCTTACACTTTTCAATCCCGGTTTTTAAGGCAAACTGTGCTTATCCTGAACGGGATGCATGTGCCATCAGAGGCAGAGCTGCAGCATGCTTGTGGTGATTTAGTAGAGAGCGGAAACACGCAAAACAGCGGGCTTGCCATTGGCGGCAGCGGCAGAATCATGGATATAGATAGCTTGCGGGAGCTTTACATGGAAGCGGTGGCTGCCATGCTATTTAACCGGCACTTCGAAAACTGCAGCTTCAGCGTATATCGAAAAGATGCTGAACCTAGCGGCCATGAATTGGCTCCAGTCCAAGCGAACAATTACTTGATTGCTTTCGAGCAAATCGAAAAAGAGATGCATTCTCTGCACCTTCATTTCCCTGACTGTGATCACAAGATCAGACTTCGTGAGTTGTTTCTCAGTCTTGTTAGTGATCACAACCAAATAGTTGGCACAATGCCTGATTTCGCTACTCATTCTAAAACCACAGGACAGCTCCTCCCCTTTGAGCGGCGTCCTGAGCACAGTCAGCCACACACGCAAGCTATCGATAAAATCGTTTCCTTTGTCGAACAAAACTATAAGTTGGATTTATCTCTCGATGTGGTTGCCGACCATGTGCAAATGCATCCGAATTACATCAGCATGCTGTTTCGCAAAGAGATGGACCTCACCTTCCTTCATTACTTGCATACGTTTCGGCTCGCCAAAGCCAAGCAGTTCATGCAGGATCATCCTGACTGGCCGATCAATACCATTGCTGAACTCGTCGGTTATGAAAATCCGCGGCATTTTTTCAAAGTGTTTAAAAAATTTGAAAACACAACGCCCGGACAATACCGGCTCGGAAGTTCATCGATTTAAAAGTAAAAAGAAGCAATTGGCAGCTTCCCCGCCAATTGCTTCTTTTCTTTTACTTGAGAATCGAACTCGCCTGCTGCATGATCTCCTCGATCAGATTCCCGGCTTTCTCTCCGTCCGTTAGCATTCTGGTCCCTTGCCCGGCCCATAAAGACATATATTCCGCATTACGCTGCTCAGCCGAAGCATTTCGAATATCTCTTGTAATCGTATTCTGGGTCGGGAACGGCAGCGGTTCAACGCCTCGCTCGTCCCATTGCCGAATAAACGAGTTCACAATGCCTCTCGCCGGGCGGCCTGAGAATGCCTTCGTGATAACGGTGCTTTCCTCCGTACTTCTCAAAAGCGCTTCTTTGTACGCCACATTCGCACCTGATTCAAAAGCGGTCAAGAACCGGGTTCCCATTTGTACGCCTTGGGCGCCAAGGGCAAGCGCTGCAACGAGACCACGTCCGTCCATGATCCCTCCAGCGGCAATAACAGGAATGCGAACTTGATCCACGATTTGCGGTACCAAGGCCATGGTGCCAATATTGGCTCCCATCGGATGGCTCGAAATGTCAAAGGTTCCACGATGCCCTCCTGCTTCGCTGCCTTGTGCCACTATCGCATCGCAACCGGCCTGTTCAGCCAAGATAGCTTCTTGCACAGTCGTGACCATCGTAACAATTCGTAAGCCAGCTGCTTTTGCCTTCTGCCTATCAGATTCCGAAACAACACCGAAAGCCGTGCTAATGACTGGCACCTTCTCTTCCAGTAAAACAGCGATTTGCTCATCGAAATAATCAGGAGTGCCGACGTTTTCCCCAGTAGCTTCCGCTATCCCCAGTTGGCCGCGCACCTTGTTAAGTTCCTGTTGCACGATTTGTGTTCTCGTGTTGTTGTCAGGCACCCGAATCGCAAATAGATTGACTCCGAAGGGAGCATCCGTCAACTCCCTTAACTCCCGGATAGCCACTCGAATCGCGTCCGGTGTCATATAAGCGGCACCTATCGTGCCGAATCCACCGGCATTGGAAACGGCTGCCGCTAGATTCACAGTGCCTGGAACCCCTGCCATTCCGGCCAAAAATAGGGGGTATTTGATTTTAAAAATGCGGCAAATATCCGTTGTAAGTTGAAGGCTCATGTTCTTATGTCTCCTTTGAAACGCGCTAAGCATCAGCGAGCGCACGCGCAATAATTGTTTTTGCCTCTTCGGCAACTGCAGCCTCTTGGTCATCAATGGCCTGCATCCAGATCAACATAGGTATGTACACGGCGATTAAACGAGCTAAACGATTCGTCTCTTCATCCACTTCTCCATACTCGGCAAAAAACTCGCACGAGCACCTGGTGGTAAAAAGCTATAAACAACATTCAAGTCACAGGCAGGGTGGCCGATATTCATATCCCCCCAGTCTATGATACCGGAAATGGCTCCGTGCTCGTCTACCAGCATATTTTTAAAATGCAAATCACCATGCAGAAAGATATGTCTTGGTTCTACTGGTTCTGTGTTTAGTTCATGCAAATAATCGGCCATTGCCTGATAATCTTCATCACTGATATGAGCTCTGAGATCAGCTAGAAAACCTAGCATTTTCTCTTTTCGTAATGCAATATCGGTTAGATTCCTATGGTCAAACTGGATTCCGCTCTCTACAGCAAATTGAACAGGAAATGAATGAAGCCTTTTTAAAAATTGGGCAAGAATAGGTGCTGATAACGTTCGTTGCTCATCCGTCAATCCAATAGGGAAATTGCCTGTTAAATAAGCATATCCAAGAAAAGGTGCCGGATATTCATAGTCGCCTTCACCAAAATATAGCGGTTTAGCATAGGGAATGGGTATATACGCCTCAAGCATCGGTAAAATTTTGCCCTCCATTTGTAATGGAGCAATCGCCACTTTTCTTCTTGGAAAGCGGAAAACGAAATCATCACCTACGCGGTATACGGTATTATCCCAGCCATATCCAAGTTTATGTATCGTTAAATGCGCTAGCTGGGGAAACTGGCTTGTGATTAACTTCTGAGCTAAATCCTCTGAAACCTCCCACTCCGCATCCCAAAGATTCGAACCTCCCAATTGCCTCTACCGCCTCTTCATCAAAATCAACTCAAAAAAAGAAAACCGCGCAATGCGCGGGTGATGAAAGCTTTCTTTTTCCTTGCTTTATTGGAATATACGATCCAATTTAAACTAAAATAGCTTTCCAAGAAGCCTCTATCGTCTGTTGGATTTTGATATCCGATAGCTCAAATTTCTTCACATAGTAGCCTTTGACAATGGACGAAACAATCCCATATGTGATGGAATTGCAAAAATTCACATCCAATTCCCGAATGACGCCGTTTCTCTGCCCTTCTCTAATCAGAGCCAGGATCGCTTCGCGAGAAACACTATCATCTTCCAGTTTGCGTAATTCAGGTTTGATGCAAGGCGAATACGAATAAGCATCGATGAATCGGAAATGCTTGGGAAATTCCACTGCGAAACGAATCCTGTTCGTATGAAGACATTTAAAGCGCTCATACAAGCTTAACTCCGCATCGTAGCCCATCATCAGGTGATCACCGAGAAGAATTCGACATTCCCGATACAGCTCATTGATAAGCTCTTCCTTATTGCTGAAATAGTTAAAAACTGTACCCGAGCCTACATTCGCTCTTTTCATAATTTTGGCGAAAGTAACGGCCTGCAGCCCTTCTTCATCTATTAAATCCAACGTAGCATTCAAGATATCTTCTCGTTTACTCATTATACACACCTCGTTAACCTCAACTTTAGTATGTACAACTTGGAACGTCAAGTATTCGGAATGTATATTCTGTAATTTCATGGTTTTTTCAATAAAAATGCGGCGAAGTGACGCTATTTCTGATGAATCCTTCATACATTTGGAATGTTCACTCCAAAAATGTGTTGACTTCTTCTTTCTCAGGCCTTATGATGTGTTGGAACAAACACTCCAAATACGAAAGGGAGATCACACACATGTCTTCATCCGCTTCTGCTTTAAATGGACGATCAAGCACGTCACCGATCGTTCTGGCCATTATACTTGCATGCCAACTTATGATTATTTTAGACGGCTCGATTGTTATTACTTCGCTGCCGGAGATCGGACGCAACTTGCACCTGTCTGCAACAGATTTATCCTGGGTGCAAAATGCTTACTCATTAACCTTCGGCGGACTTCTGCTGCTCGGAGCAAGAGCGGGCGATCTCTTAGGACGCAGACGCGTCTTTATGGCCGGCATCGCCGTATTCACGCTGGCATCGTTAATCGCTGGCTTCGCCAACTCCGCTGAGAGCTTGCTAATCGCTCGATCGATTCAAGGCTTAGCTGCCGCTTTTGCCGCACCATCAACGCTTGCGCTGCTTATGGTTAGCTTTCCGGAAGGCAAAGAGCGGACGCGCGCAATCTCCCTCTATAGCGCCGTGTCCGGTGCCGGCGGGAGCGTCGGACTTGTGCTCGGAGGCGTTCTGACAGATTTGATATCTTGGCGCTTAGGCATGTTCATCAATGTACCTATTGGTATCGCACTTATTCTTTTAGCTCCACGTTATCTCAAAGAAACGCCGCGGTTAAACGGCCGCTTCGATTTCTCAGGCGCCGCCACTTCAACAGTCGGAATGACTTCCATTGTATACGGCTTTGTCCGCGCAGCCTCTAACGGCTGGAGCAATGTTGGGACGATCGCATCCTTCCTTATCGGGATCGTACTGTTAGCCCTCTTTATCCGTATCGAAAAGAAAGCCGAACAGCCGATTACACCGCTCCGCTTGTTCGCAAGCCGTGAACGCACTGGCGCTTACTTAGCGCGACTTCTGTTTGTAGGCGGCATGTCTGCCATGTTCTTTTTTCTAACGCAATTCCTGCAAGGTGTAACGAACTTTAATGCACTCGTTGCTGGGATTGCTTTTCTACCAATGACTGGCGTCATGTTTAGCATGGTCTATGCCGTTCCTCGGTTGCTATCACGCTTTGGAGGCACAAGATTGATGATCGGCGGCGTATTCCTTGCTCTTATCGGGATGTTCTGGTTAAGCCGCATCACCGTAGATACTTCCTATTTTCCAAATATCGCGATTCCGTTAGTGATTTTGGGTATTGGGGCTGGGGTCGTCTTTATCCCTCTTACATCATCCGGAATCGCCGGTGTTGAACGCAGCGACGCAGGTGCAGCTTCCGGTCTTGTGAATGTCGCTCATCAAACAGGCGCTTCCTTGGGGCTTGCTATCTTGATTACCGTGTTTGGTTCAGCGAGCCGCGAAGCCGTTACTCATCCGCTTGCAGAAGCAGCGCAACAAGACCAAGCTCGGTATGTACTCGCTCACGCCTCCGCAGCTTCCATCACAGGTTCTGTCGTCTTTATGGCGCTGTCGCTTATAGCCATTATTGTGCTCATTCAGAAGAAACACGCGCGTAAAGAAATACAGTCTCCTCAAGTCGAAATTAGTGAAGTCAGCGTGCATTAAGCTTGACATTATGCAAAAAGAGGCTCTCCCGGAGGTCATGACATGACCTCCGGGAGAGCCTCTTCGCTATTCGCTCGGAACAAGCGCTATATGCTTGGCTAGCGAGCCATCAAAAGGGAACAGGTTACGACGAACCCGCTCCTTTAACCCCTCTAATTCCTGACGAGCTTGCTGAATCAAATCGGTTGGATAAGCAAACTTGACGGCATTGCTCGCAAATTCGTCTTCATCAACAACCATCCATTCGCCGCCTATCTGAATATAGTCCAGATCTAAATCTACAAAGGAAACTTTATTCCCATCCAATTTGGCAGGTTGGTTAATATTGCAATAATACTGGCGGACCTTGCCGCCGACGATGTCAGCACTTACCGTAAACCACGAATCAAATGAAAAAAATTCAATCGTCCATGTCTCCATCGTAAACACTTTTTGCTTCGTATAATGATGTAACTGTCTTCCCTTTTGGCCCAAGACAAAAATATGAGAATCCGTCTTTTCCAATAACGTTGTGTTCCATTGGTAATGAGGAACATTTCCGTATTTCAAGGCTTGAATTGTTATTTGATTATCCATGCTGTTATCCTCACGTTATCCAATTCGATTCTAGGTTCCGCAATAAGTCCGGTAAGGACGAGCAGTTTGAGCCGGCAGTGCGGAATATTCCGAATGCTCGGTTGTATGCGCGAATGGATTGGAGAGCACATGAAGAAGCCGTTCCATGACACTATAATCTCCTTGTTTCACAGCTGCTTCCAGTGCTTCTTCTACGCGATGATTGCGTGGAATAATGGCAGGATTGCTGGTGAGCATTAACTTCTGTGACAAGTCTTTCGTTTCCTGCTGCCTGCCTAATCTTGCCTGCCATTGCTCATACCACTGAGCGAATTCCGCGGTCCCGAACAGGAATGTCTCCTCAGGTTTATCCAAGGTTAACGCACGGAACGTGTTCGTGAAATCTTCCCCGTATTTGTGCATCATACTGAGCAGTTCTTCGATTAAGGTAACGTCTTGAACCTCTTCGTTAAAAATCCCCAATTTCGCTCTCATTCCAGACAGCCAATTCCGATGATACCGTTCTGAAAAATTAGCAAGCGCATTTTCAGCAATTTTTATGGCTTCTTCCTCATTCTCACTTAATAATGGCAATAAAGTTTCAGCAAATCTTGCAAGATTCCAAGCCGCAATGCGCGGCTGGTTGCCATATGCATAGCGCCCTTGCGAGTCAATGGAACTGAACACAGTAGCTGGGTCATACACATCCATAAAAGCGCAAGGACCATAATCGATCGTTTCACCGCTAAGCGCCATGTTATCTGTGTTCATCACGCCATGAATAAACCCAACAAGCTGCCATTTGGCGATAAGATCAGCCTGGCGTTTTATCACTTCATTAAGCAGCGATAGGTAGCGGTTCTCATCTGCTGCAACTTCTGCAAAATGCCTCTGCAACGTGTAGTCAGCCATAGCACGAAGATCCTGAGGAGTGCCGAATTTTGCGGCAAATTGAAAAGTACCAACACGTATATGACTAGCAGCTATACGAGTAACAATTGCTCCTTGCTGCTCGGTTTCACGATACACGGTTTCCCCCGTCGTAACCACCGCTAAACTGCGGGTTGTTGGGATACCTAATGCGCTCATGGCTTCACTTATGATATATTCACGCAGCATAGGACCAAGTGCCGCTCGACCATCTCCACCGCGGGAGTAAATGGTAGGTCCTGCTCCTTTTAGCTGAATATCAACTCGGACGCCTTGAGGAGTAATATGTTCACCGAGCAGATTAGTCCGGCCGTCTCCTAACATATTAAAATATCCAAATTGATGCCCCGCATAAGCTTGAGCAAGTGGCGAAGCACCTTCAGGGAGTTGGTTGCCCCCGAAAATCTCCGCGCCATCAGCTCCTTGAAGCTCCTGGATATCTAGACCTAGCGATGCAGCCAACTTATCGTTGAAAATAACGATTTCTGGTGAAGGAACAGGCGTCGGGTTGATCCGGCTATAAAATAGTTTCGGCAGACGAGCATAACTGTTGTCAAAATTCCAGCCGCGCTCATTTTCGCCCTCGTGTTTTGACAATTCAGCCTGCCAAGCACGCATTCCGCCATCGACGGTGACCGCGTCAAATCCCTTCTCGCGCAGCAAAATGGCACAATTCGTCCCTGAGTTGCCTCCTGAACAAGTGACGTACAGCGTCTTACCGTCGGCGATTTTTTGAAGTTCAGCAGCGGTACTTTCCGACCAGTTGTTAATTTCACCTTTTTCAATGTGAATGCGATGAAGGTTATTATGCTCTGGTGTATATTCAGAAGCGGTTTCCTTGCTACGGACATCGAGCAACAGGACTTCTTCTGTTTCTAGTTTTTTAAATAATTCAGGGATTGATATTTTGTCCACGGTAGCCTCCTATATCAAAAAAACAAATTATTCTGATCCACTAATCATATCATCCGCCTACTTCTCCAGCAAATCAGGTCTTAGTAAAGAAAAAAAGTGCCAAGCAACCCATAAAGTCAAGGTGCTTGGCACTTAGAAATGTATATATGATTACGCAGATTTTTTCTTGTTTTTCACGTTTTTATTTAAGAAATGAATAAGTGCTTCATAAAAGTCGTGTACGTTTTCCTGTTTTTGATACCCATGACCCTCATTTTTCTTGAGCATGTAAGGGACATCTACATCCAATTTACGCAGCGCGGCGACCATTTGATCCGATTCTGCTTTATTCACTCTAGGATCATTGACACCTTGTGCGATCATTAACGGCGCTTTTATTTGGTCGACATGCAGGACTGGCGATGCCGCTTCAAGCAGCTTCTTATCCTTGACAGGGTCACCAACCTGCTGATACATTATGGAACGGTCCAAGGACCAGTATGGCGGAATCGTGTTCAAGAAAGTAATTAGATTGGAAGGTCCTACAAAATCCACACCCGCGGCATACAAATCGGGCGTTAACGTCACCCCTGCCAATGTCGCGTATCCCCCATAGGATGCTCCATAAATGGCAATGCGCTCAGGATCAGCAGTTCCCCTTTTAATCAGCCAATTCACACCGTCCGTGATGTCGTTTTGCATATTTTTGCCCCACTGCTTATCTCCCGCGTTCATGAACGCTTTCCCGTAGCCTGAAGACCCGCGGAAATTTAGCTGCAGCACCGCATACCCTTGACTCGCCAGTAGTTGAGCTTCCATATTGAAATCCCAGGAATCGCGGGCCCAAGGTCCACCATGCGGATTGACGACAACGGGCAATTGGGTCGATGCTCCACCTTTGGGAAGCGTTAAATACCCATGGATCGTAAGTCCATCTCTACTTTTAAAAGAAATTGGCTGCATATCCGCCATCTTTTTCTCATCAAACGTTGGTTGGATGTCTGCAATCTTCTCCATCTTAAGCGCTTTTCGGTCATAGAGATAATAGCTGCCATAAGATTTATCGCTATATGTATATAACAGTAATATATCCCTGTCCGGCGATCCGATTAAGCCCCAATGGGGAGTTTGCAGTCTATCCCCGATTTTTTGGAACAAATCTTCAAATTCATGATCCAAGGCATGCAATTTCATGTCTTCCGTCTCATACATAACAGCTGCAATCGATTTGTTCTTATAGGAAACGATAAAATTAGAGAGATCTACCTCATCATTGACATAAATGACTTCCGTCTCTTTCTTGGTAAGCGGATCATATTTCACGAGAGCCTGCTTATCACGCCCTACATTGGAAACAGCGTAGATTTGCGTGTCATTGAACGTAAACATAGCTGGAATAAAGGTATCTTTGCGGTCAAACGTATCAATTTTATCAAAATCTTTGTTTTCATTATCACGGTATAGAAGGCTTGTGGCTTCACCGTCTACAGCAATTGCGGCACGAACCTTCCCCCAGTTATCCGTTACCCAAAATTTGACGTTTCCAGGATTCTGAACTTGCATATTCGTATCACCTGAACGGAGATTAACCCGATAAACGTCCATCACTTTGGGATCTCGCTTATTCATGGTTAGCAACAACTCAATGTCACTTTCGCTTTTGGAAGGCAGCACATCCAGGAGTTCAGCTTTTACATTCGCATATGGCGTTAAGTCTTTATCACCCGAACCGTCAACGTTCACAACATGAATATGTGTGTTTTCCGTACCTCCTTTATCCATCTTGTAAATCAGTACTTTATCGGTTATCCAATATATGCCATTAATATTCTCATCTTTGGAAGTAGTGATTCTCGTACCTTCCGAGTCACCAACCTTTTGGATATATAGGTTCATGCGGTTTTCCCATGGCTGCAAGTAAGCCAGGGATTTACTATCCGGCGATAACCGCATCTGGGCTTTATTCGGAAGTTGCAAAAAGTCATCCAGTGAAACAGGACCTTGCCCTGTTTCTTCTTTTTGAGAAATCGTTCGGAATAAAAATAAGACTAGCTGAGCGCGAGTTACCTGATCCTGAGGCATAAACGTTAATTGCTCAGTAATAAAATTTTGCTTTAACTTCAAGACATCGTCATGATGTGCTTTGCCGATCGTTGCTTCATCCTTAAGCCATGCTTGGATGCCGTTATCCTTCAATAGGAAAGCACGCACCAGCAAGCTTGCCATCTGTTCGCGTGTCAGGAGCGCATCCGGTTGGTACATGCCATCGCTGCCTTGCACAATGTTTTGTTCTTTCAATGCATTGACTGCTTCAGCGTAGGGGCTGTTTACTGCAACGTCCGTAAAGCCATTCAACGATGTCGGCTTTTTGAGCTTAAGCGCTTTGCTCAACCATTTAGCGGCATCTCCGCGTGTAACGGCATCGTCCGGATGAAAGCCTCCGTCTTCTTCGGCATCCACGATACCTTTGTCTTTGAGCTGAGCAATCTCTTGACTTGCATAATAATCTGCCGGCACATCCGGAAACGCGACTGCATCGCTGCTTGCCTGTGCCCCGACTGGCAGCGAAATCGCCGCTATCCATACTGCCGCTAACAGGGAAGCTACCCCTTTACGAAATGAGACCATCCTGACCATCCTCCTGTAAAATACATGCGACATCAATAATACGGAACGTGTCCCATTATATCCCAACAAATGAGAAATTGATAGACTTGTAGAGTAGAAAAGTAATAGGTAGAATTACCCATAACAATTCATATTGTTCCTTTAGCCTTTCACATGTATGAAAACGGAATATAGGTGGAAGATAGAGGTAACAGTCTGAGGATGGGAGCCATATACGCACATGAATAAATCAACAATGCTGCAGGACCCGGCAAAACGCAAATTACTTTTCAGCGCGGGGATAAGCTGGTTATTCGATGCCATGGATGTAGGGATTATTTCCTTTATCGTCGCCGCTTTGGCTGTTGATTGGAAATTGGGAGCACAGCAAATCGGCCTGTTGGCAGCCATCAATTCAATAGGAATGGCTGTTGGTGCAGCCGTTGCCGGAGCAAGTGCAGATCGTTATGGCCGTAGATCCGTGCTTTTGGTAACACTGCTGATTTTTTCTATCGCAAGCGGACTTTCTGCAATCGCAACTGGTTTCATCATGTTATGTATCTTGCGTTTCATCACTGGATTCGGTCTTGGCGGTGAGCTGCCCGTAGCTTCTACACTTGTTTCTGAATCGTTTTCCGCTAGAGAAAGAGGACGGGCTGTGGTGCTGCTCGAAAGCTTTTGGGCATGCGGATGGATTATCGCGGCTTTAATTTCCTATTTTGTTATTCCTGCATATGGTTGGAGAGCGGCATTTCTCATTGGCGCACTGCCAGCCTTATATGCCTTATACCTAAGAAGAGCGATTCAAGATTCGCCGCGCTTTAATGAGCAACGAAATCGCCGTTTAACGCTCAAAGAACGTGCCTCCTCCGTCTGGTCGGCAAATTTCCGGAAATCAACGATTACACTCTGGATTCTCTGGTTTGTCGTCGTTTTCTCCTATTACGGCATATTTCTGTGGCTTCCATCTGTCATGGTGCTGAAGGGCTTTAGTCTTGTAAAAAGTTTTCAATATGTGCTGATCATGACGCTAGCGCAGCTTCCCGGCTATTTCACAGCGGCTTATTTTATTGAGAAATTCGGTCGTAAGTTCGTTCTCGTCACTTACTTGCTGTTAACGGCTTTTAGCGCGATTTGGTTCAGTACGGCCAGTACAGAAGCCATGCTGATTGCTGCAGGGATTAGCTTATCCTTTTTCAATCTTGGCGCTTGGGGAGCCATGTATGCGTATACCCCTGAGCTGTACCCTACTCGCGTGCGCTCGACAGGCGTTGGTTTTGCCGCATCCTTTGGACGTGTCGGAGGCATCATAGGTCCTTATCTTGTAGGGTTATTGGTGTCTCGACATCACAGCATTACCTCGATATTTACTATTTTCTTCATTGCCATCGTATTCGGAGCACTGGTTCTTCTGTTCTTCGGCAAAGAAACGAAAGGAACCGATCCGGATCAAGCCGCTAGCAGCTGACATGAATTTGAATACGCAGAAGCCCAATAACCCGCCGAACGTATTTAAAATGAGATCGTCCACATCGAAGCTGCCGATAGCAAATAAAACTTGTGAGCTTTCCAAGCTCAAACTTAAGGCAAAGGATCGAAAAACTACTCCGATCACTGACATCTTTGATTTTTTGAACAGAAGCATTAGAAAAATGCCAAAAGGGACAAATATCAAAATATTTCCGTACAAATTGATCACGTCATGGCTGGATAAACTTTGAATATTGTGTGAGATGGACTCGAATGGACGGAAGTTAGCTGTTTGCAAGCGATGCCGGATATAGATCGGATTCCCGAGATTTCTCTGAAGTTGATGCCAGAGGAAAGGGATGTCAACCGCAGAGAACTTAAATAAGATCACTTTAAACACCACGTAGATATAAAGGGCAAATAGCCCGGACAGCACAGTGTCATACAAGAATTTCATCTGTTTCACTTACATCCTCACCTTTCCTGAGTTTTAATGTTATTTATAGAAATACAGTGACAATCACGCCATCCATGTTGTTCCCTGACAGCTCGTATTTAAGCTTGTTTGGCACTTGGATGGTTGTATTTTTTGTAATCGGATGATAAGAAATTTCATATTTGACACCGAGAACAGTCGTTGTTACTGTTTGTTGTTGTTTCAGGAAATCTAAATACTGCTCCAACGTTAAATTCTTTTGCTGCATAATCAAGCTATGGGGCACTCCAACATATCGGAAATGCCAAGGTTCGTATTGGATGCCGGTTATCGCCGTTTTATCTTTGGGATAACGCAATATAAACCCGTAGGTCGCAGCATTCTTCTTCAGCCAATTCCCTTCAGGAGCTTGACTCATCTCCGATTGCGTCGAACCAATATCAAGAGCTATACCTAAGTTGTGTTCGCTATTCCCCGCCGGCAAAGCATAATCCGGACCCATATCTTTATAGAGCTTACTTTGTTCTTTGTTATCCCGATAGCCGCTGTTAATGATAAAATGATGAATTCCCTCTTTATCAGCCGCTTGGATCATGGTGGTAAAATTTTTCACGATGCTTTGTGACAAGCGAATCGTGTTATCCAGTAAACCATAGCCATTGACCAATTCTTTATGTTGAAAAAGATTAACGACATCCGTGAGAATCCCTACTTGGTGGATCGGGTAATCCTTATTGATTAAGACTAAATTCCCTTGGTATATTTGATCTTTCATAATCTTAATCGTTTGTTCGCCCTTTTGGGGAATCGACTCTTGCATGTCAACTTTTGCTCCCCCTTGTTCTTCAATTACACGTTCCGTTTTCTGGTGAATGGCTTCATATCCAAGCAGTCCAAGTATGACAAGCCAAAAAACCCACTTCTTCATTCTTCGTTTCCTCCTTCTTCTTACTAGACATAAGAATAGGGCAAACTTTTTAAGAAAGAAGTGGGTTAAAATTAAAGTTTTTCTTAAATTTCTTTCATTAAAACGGTAAACGCACCTCAAAGAGCGTGCGAACCAAGCTGCTTTGGGCAGATATCGTTCCTTGATGCTGCTCCACAATATTTTTGGCAATGAAAAGCCCGAGTCCGGTACTTCCACCTTGATGCGTGCGAGCCCGGTCACCGGTGTAAAACATGTCAAAAATATGAGGCAGCTCTTCTGGTGGAATACTATCTCCATAATTCACAACTTGGACGACAGCTTCGCCTTCATCAAGATGGCAGTTGATATCCACAAACTGGCCGTCTTTTCCGTACCGATTGGCATTCGTTAATAAATTTTCAAAAACGCGTGCCAACAGCTCGCCATCACCCCGAATTTGCAAATGCGGTTCAATATTTAGTCTAACCAACAGGTGACTTTTCTCGAAAACAGGATACAATTCCTCATTAAGCTGAATGAGAAGATCACTCAGATCGATCTGCTTTTTCTCAATGGAAAGCATGCCGTAATTCATTCTTGTGAGTTCAAACAGTTCGTCAATAAGCTTCTCCAGCCGTTTGGACTTCGTAAAAGCAATCGTTGTATAATGCCTGATTTGTTCCGCCGTCAATTGATTGTCCTGAAGCAGAAAATCTAAATAGCCTAAGACCGAGGTTAGTGGTGTCCGCAAATCATGCGCTAAATTCAAAACCAGCTGATCTTTGCTGCTTTCCGCGAAATCGCCCCGCTCCACGGCTTTTTGCAGCTTCTCACTTGCCATATTGATATCTTCTGCAATATCTCTGAACTCATCGTTCGATGAAATATGCACTCGACTTTGGAAATCCCCGTTAGCGAGGCGATGAATTCCTGTGGAAATCTCATGAAAATAGGTGGCATAAGGTTTGGTAAGGAAAAAGAAACAAACAATCGCAAGCGGGATGAAAAAGATGAGAAAGAAATTAAAATCCCCAATATTCGAGATAAAATGGCGTAGTTTCGCCAAAGGATCTTCAGCCCGAACACCGCTGTAGTACAGTTGAAGGACTTTATAAAGGATGAAGGTGAAAGCACCCGACAAAAGCATGCTCATTCCTAATAGAACGATCATTTGGAAGCGGAAACTTCGTATCATTTTACCCATTGAAAGTATATCCCACACCCCAAACGGTTTTGATCCATTTGTTTTTATTGTTCTCTTCTTCACCCAGTTTTTTGCGCAGGGTACGGATGTGCACCATGACGGTGTTGCCACTTTCATAAAAGGCTTCGCCCCATACGTGTTGGAAAATATTTTCCACACTAAACACTTTTTTGGAATGAGCCGCCAAAAGGTAGAGGATGTCAAATTCTTTCGGTGTTAATTCAATCATTTCACCATATAGATTCACTGTCCGTTTGTCAGGATCAATCGTCAGTCCGCCTGCTTCCAGCAGGTTGTGATCGACTTTGGGTTGACTTAACTGCATGGACCGACGCAGATGAGCGTTCACGCGAGCGACCAGCTCCATTGGATTGAAAGGCTTGGTCATGTAATCGTCGGCTCCAATTACCAATCCCGTTATCTTATCCAAGTCCGATGATTTGGCGCTAAGAAAAATAATCGGCATTTGATGCTTTTCACGAATTTGCCGCGTCACCTCATGCCCATCCAACTTCGGCATCATGATATCCAGAATAGCCAAATCTATTGAATGCGTTTGAATTGCCTGGACAGCTTCTTTGCCATCCTCCGCTTTGATGATTTGGTACCCTTCTCTTTCTAAATGCAGCGCAATCAGATCGGCAATCTCCGCCTCGTCATCCGCGACCAAAATCGTAATACGTTTCATCGATATCCCTCTTCTATTTAAAATGCTTCATTCTTATTCTATCCGAATTCAGCGCATTTGCCCATTCTCCCTCTCATGGTATTGGTTCATCAGGTCCGCCAGCTTGCGCGCAGCATCATCGGAAAAGCAAAGCTTGAGATTCGCATCGGATATCTCTGCTGAAACGGACGAGTAAGCATACATCTTCTCCTCGTAAGCTTGAACAGCCGTGTTCAAGTCATCATGTTGAACGATGGACAACGCCAGCTCAGCGGCATCTAACATCGCTAAATTTACGCCTTCACCAGCAAAAGGGGACATCAGATGCGCGGCATCTCCAATCAGGGTGACACCTGGTTTGTGCGTCCATTGGAGTCCAACCGGCAGACTATAGATACGTCTCGGTACAATTGGCCCATCTGCTGAGCGGATATAATCGGTCAGTGAAGCATCCCAATCGCTAAAATACTCCAGCAGCTGCTTTTTCGCTTCTTCAGGCTGATCGAACGGGATACCGCATGTATCCAGCCATTCGCGTTCAGCTTCAAATGCCGCATATACACAGATTCGGCCATCTCCATTCAACTGGCCCAATATGCCTTTATGATCCGCAAGGGCAAACATTTTGCCGCGTCGATTAAAAGCAGCCAGTTCTGGATGTGCGACAGCGGCATTGTCAACATAGAGCTCAACCATACTTAGTCCGCTGTAGGCAGGAACTGATTCTGTAAGCAGCGGACGAATACGCGAAAATGCGCCGTCTGCGGCTACGACAAGGTGAACGGTGTCCACATGCCCATTCTGAAAATGAAGTTCGTGCATCCCATCATCCGTAGGAATGGCCTTAACTAAATCATGCCCCCACTGAATGGTGCCTGGGTCGATAGCATCTAACAACAGATCCCGCAGCGTCCCGCGATCGATTTCAGGTCTATCCCCTTCACCGCCCTCCGCCTCTTCATCCATATACAGGTTACCGAATTTATCGAGTAGCTTGAAATCTTCTCCTTCATATCGGGCAAGTGCCTCAAATTGTTCAATTAAGCCAGCTTCTCTGAGTGCTTTCTGACCAGAATCGGAATGGATATCTAACGAACCGCCTTGTTTGCGGCTTGAAGGTGATGCTTCCCGTTCATAAACGGTAGTTTTGATTCCATGCTGTTGTAAAATCCGGGCAAACGTCAGTCCTCCAGGACCTGCACCTACGATAGCAATACGTTGCTGTTGTTTTGTTGTGTTCATACGAATCGACCCCTCGTCGTTAGATTTTGTTTATCAACTGACCAAAGTATACGACTGCTTTTTAAACTGAAAATAAACGAGGTAGTTTCTCTTAATCGGGACACGTTTCTACAACTTTCACATACAAAATGGTTTACAATAAAACAACCACCATCAAGCAAATCCTGCAGCCGATGTAGAATGTACCAGGGAGAGCTCTCATGAAAAAGAATCATTTTGTCATCGCAATCACATGTCTTTTCTTTGCAGGAGCTATTGTTGGATTGGGTTTAATTGAAAATACTAACGTGACAGAACCGATCGTCAAGACCAAAACGAATGATTTGCCGAACAAAAAACTTTATGGTTTTGTATTTTATGAGGAACCTGCCTCTTACATTTCATATCAAAAGTAGGGAAAACTAACTGTGAGCGATCTCCCTACTTCATTCTACAATCAGAGGCATTCAAATTTGGTACCCGTTAACTTCTCGCTGAGCTGCCAAAGCTTAGTTGCATATTCAGGGTCAATGGCCCATGGTCGTACGCCATAACCTTTCGTACTGTCGCCTGGAACGGTAACAGCGATATTCAAATCTTCACAATACACGCCTCCCATACCAGCTAACGTATCGCTAGTGGCACACCAAACGGAGGTTGCCGCGCCTTGTTCAATCGTTTTATATTTATCTACTTTTCTCGTTAGATTGACAAGCTTAATCAGTTGAAACTTATTAACAAATTTTATCACCATGGAATTCAATGCTCTCATATGTTTAGGTGCTTTATCATCAACGCTAAATCTACTTATCCCAGTGGTCGGAATTAAACCAGGGTGCACCGAAAAGGCGCGGACTCCTGAATTCTTAGCCAAGCGATCCAACTCAACAGCAAAAAGAACATTCGCTGATTTGGACTGGGCATACGCCTTCCATTTGTCATACTCAGATTTCTCAAAGTTAGGATCTTCGAAATTCACGCCTCCTAAACGCTGTGCTCGGGAAGAAACCGAAACAACCCGTGCTCCGTTCGCTTTTTTCAAGGCTGGCCAAAGCTTTGCAGTCAATTGAAAATGGCCCAAATGATTGGTGGCAAATTGTGATTCATAACCTCTTGCATCTCGCATGAGCGGTGCTGCCATGATTCCAGCACTATTGATTAACATGTGGAGCGGCCTTCCGGTTGATAAAAAACGTTCTGCAAAGGCATTGATAGAGAGTGGATCCATAAGGTCCAGAACCTCTAACTCCACATTAGGAATGCCTCTCACCGCGGAACGCGCCTTATCCAATTTACGAGCAGGCACAATGACGGTTGCACCTGCGTTAGCTAATGCTCGAACGGTTTCGAGTCCAATCCCCGAATAGCCACCGGTCACAATGGCTACCTTATTTGTTAAGTCTCGCTTGCCTAGTACTTGCTTTGCCGTTGATTGGGGTGAAAGCTCCGCTGAAATCGCAGCTTGCACAGTTTGTATTTGTCCAATACTCATCGTTTATTGTCCTCCTTTGCTGCTTTGTTTCAGAAGCATATTTTCTATGTTAACGGTAAGCATTTTAAGATTTTTAATCCAACTGGATAAGTCAAGATAGTAGTAGTTCATGGCTGCCACCTTGTAGACGAGGACAATGCCTGCATCCTTCAATATTTTGAGATGATGTGACACAGCAGGTCTTGATAAATGTGTTTGCGCCGTAATTTCACCAACACGCACACCCTCGCAGCCCGCCGCAATCAGTACCATAATTATGTGCTGTCGTGTCTCATCACCGATCGCAGCCAAAACTTTGCCACTTGCTTTGAAATCAGCTTTAATAACATTTAATTGCTCAAAATCATCCATGGGGTAATTCTCCATTCTCCTTACACATTGGTTTGAATGTTCGAACCATCTACAGATTAGCTTACCGCTTGCGCTCTCGCAATATTGGGAAAGTAAATCGAGACGAATGAAATGCGTTTCTTCATCGTAAAAAGCCCAAGATGAACTTCATCTTGGGCTCTTCTCATTATGTATCATGCAGACATCATTCATTCTCAAATTGCACGGGATAGCCGGCGCCAAAAGGCGCGTCCGGCCTTTCGAATTCTCCCATGAGATAACGCCGTGTCGGTGTTGTGCGCGCTAGAAACTCTGGATTGTTCGCGAAGCGGTCGGAGCAACGTACCCACGGCGGACTATAAATATAATGCATCGTGTAACGGTCATAATCACCGTCATGCGCATATGTGCGGTGCCAAACTGCATTGTGAAAAAATAAGACTGACCCTGCCGGCGCACAGATGACATGGCCGATTGGCACGTCTTCCCTGTTCGCTCGAATCGAATCCGGCAGCTGAACCTGGCTTCGATGGCTTCCTGGGATAAGCTCCATATTTCCGGTTCGCGGGATCGTCTGATCCGTCAGTAAAAAAGAAGCGCGCAGCTGAAGCAGGGGAATCGGATAGCCAAGCTTACGGAAGTCGTAAGCACCCGATCCGTCTTGATGCCATCCGCCTACCCCACCGAAAGCCGGCTGTTTCGTACACCAGCCGGACTGCATAATAAACCGATCACCATAAAGCGCCCTGACTTTGGGCAGGATAGCCGGATGATCGATCAGTCGCTCTAAGGATATCTCCGTTTCATATCCTCTGCCCACTTGTGCCCAGCCGGTGGTACCGGCTGATTGGTGTAAGCGAATGGAAGCCTCCAGACATTCATTAACTTCTTCTTGTGAGAGGACATTTGGAATCAAGAGATAGCCCCAAGATTCAAATGTGAACCGATCTAACTCCGTAAACTCTCCTGGACTAGAAATGGGATTCATGAGATAACTCCTCCTTATCATTCTCCGCACTTAGACTTTCGCTGTTAACCGGCCTGTGGATTCCCCTTTTACTAAAGCTGATTTTACGATCCATTTCATAGGCTCATTCATCTTTTCTTTGTTACCTAGCTGTTGAAGCAGTAATTCAACCGATTTCAAACCGATTTCCTGCTCGTGCTGGTCAATATGAGTGAACATACGGTCATCCGTTAGCTCAGAATATGGATTGTCATAGGTAATAAGAGATAAATCATTCGGGACTTTCATTCCGAAATGTTTGACAAGTCCAGCCATAAATAAGCCCAACTTCATGTTCAATGTAATGTATGCGGTTGCCGTGCGATTTTTCATGAACAGATATAGCGGATGCTTTTCAATCGAATTTGTATCATTTACCTGAAAATCAGTAACAATCAGCGCTGGATTAATCATCGAGCCTTTTTGTTTCAACGCTTCCATATACCCCCGTATCCGTTCGTCAACTGTCATAGTGCCAAGCGAAATATCAGAGCATATGGCAATATCTCGATGCCCCAGCTCCCATAGATGATTGACGGCCAACTGTGCGCTCACCATATTATCCGAGCAGACACAATGCGTTTCAAAGCCTGGCAGGAAACGATCCACGAGCACGAACGGGAATTTGTTCATTTTCAAAATCAAAATTTCTTCATTGTACGTTTCTGCATCAATTGGAAAAATGATAAGCCCCGCCGCCCCGTTTTGAATCAACTCCTGAATCGCTTCCTTCTCCCGCTCCTGACGATTGTGCGAAAGGACGATGGATAAGTAGTAACCGGTGTCTTCCAGAGCGGTCTGAATTCCCCTAATAAGTCGAATAGCGAAGAAATCTTCCAAAAAGGGAAGAACTAACCCGATCATTTTGCGCGTAGAAGCATGTCGGCCTAACTCTGAATGCTTGCCATTAGCTGATGGATGGTCCTTGGAGTTGTCGTCCAAATTTTTACCCAACGAATTCCCTTCATACTCCGAGCTGACAAAGCTGCCTCTCCCCGGTATGCGGTAGATCCATCCATCTTTCGCGAGCTGCGTTAGCGCATTGGACACCGTCATTCGGCTAACCTTGAATTGCTCCATCAGCTCCTTTTCCGTCGGGAATTTGCTATTTACTTCCAGTTCTCCAGAGAGGATTACCTGTTTAAAATGCGCTTGAATTTGCAAATAAAGCGGCTGTCGCTCATCCCTTTTGGTTGATTCCCGGATTCTGCTCATATAGCTCCTCCTCAGAAGGGCTCTGCTCGACACATCGCCAGGCTTGATCCAAATCTTGAATTAAATCTTCAGGGTCTTCTGCACCGATGTACAGTCGAACGAGTGTACCTATTTGCGGATCCTTAGCATTCAATGCATGAAAGGCATTCACATTGATTAAACTTTCAAATCCACCCCAGCTGGCTCCAATCCGGAAAAAGTGCATGCGATCCGCCCAGGCTCTGAGCTTGTCGACGGATTCCCGAGATTCAAAAGAAAATAAACTGCCGGTGCCAGTCATCTGTGTTTTTGCCAGTTCGTACTGAGGATGATTCGGCAATCCAGGATGATTGATTTTCGCGACATAACGTTGTCTGCTTACGTATTCCGCAACTTTAAGCCCGCTTGATTCATGACGCTGCATCCGTAATGGCAGCGTTCGGAGTCCACGTATTACCAATCCCGCTGTTTGTGGGGTCATGACGCCGCCGAATAACATGTATTCGGTAGACATTAGCGGGTCCATCAACCGCTTGGAACCAACGACGACGCCCCCTAAGCAATCGCTATGGCCGGAAATATACTTCGTTATGGAATGGACGACGAGACCTACCCCAAGTGTAAGTGGATTTTGGAAACAAGGCGTCGCCCAGGAATTGTCGAGAATCGTTTCCGCTCCAATGGAGGCCGCCAAATCCGTACAACCACGGATGTCCTGCAGCTGAAAAAACATACTCGTCGGACTCTCCAAATACAGCAACTTTGTATTTGACCGTACGGCTTTTTTCCAATGATCCAGGTCGCTGCCATCGACAAAAGTAGTTTCAACGCCAAATTTTTGCAGATAATTCCCTAGAAATTCTCTTGTCGGACCATAGGCTTGATTGGAACAAATCACATGATCGCCCGACCTTACGATCGACATAATCGCTGCCGAAATGGCCGCCATTCCGGATGCAAAGCATTTTGCCCTTTCCCCTTGCTCCAACTGGGCAAGCTTGTCTTCCAGGAATCGCACAGTTGGATTATTCCCTCTTGAATACACGAAATTTTCTTGCTCATTCACTCTTGCTAAATTAAATTGTTCATACGTATCGAACGAAAATAAACTTGTCTGGTAAATCGGAACATTGATGGAGCCGTGATGGTGGTCATCATGTTCATCATGCGCCACGATCGAGAATTTTTTTTCATTAATCGTCATCAGCCTTTCACCGCCCCTTGGGTTAGTCCCTCTACGATAAATCGCTGTGCGAGAGCGAACAACAGAATAGTCGGAAGTACAGATAACACGGTTCCAGCGGACATGGAACCCCAATCGACATTAAATTTGAGAATAAACGAATTCATCGCTACCGGCAGGGTTTTCAGCGATTCATTATCAATAAACATAACGGCCAAGAAAAGCTCATTCCAGTTCTGCACGAAAGCGAAGATGAACATGGAGGAGATTCCCGGCATCATAATCGGAATAATGACTCGCATTAACGCAGACAGCTGGGAACAACCGTCAATCATCGCCGCTTCCTCCAAATTGGAAGGAATCCGTTGAAAGAACCCCCGCAGCATAATCGTGGAAAAAGGAATGAGAATGACCGTGTACATTAAAACTAATGAGATGCGTTGATTCAGCAAATGCATATTTGACATCATCATATAAAGTGGAGCCAATGAAATGAAACCTGGCAGCATCTGCGTAATGAAGAAACCGAGCATAATTTGCCTATGCCCCCGAAACCGGAATCGGGCCAACACATAAGCGCTGCATATCGCAATCACGATAACAATAAGTGCAGAAGTAATGGAGACAAGCAAGCTATTGGCGATATACACGTTGAACTTGGACACTTTGAAAATGTTAATGTAATTTTGGAAGGTGAATTGCTCAGGCCAATAATGGATCGGATAACTGAAGATTTCCTTCTGTGGTTTCAAGGAAGTAATGACGATCCAATATAAGGGAAACACCATCAGGACGAAGTAAAAAGAGAGAAAGACAACCTTCATGAGCCGATACCAGAATTTACGTTTCATCAAAAGTCACCTACCTTCTCAGACTTCGTGACCATCAGGTAAAATACGGTGTACAAAAACAGCATCACAATCATGATGACGCCAACAGCCGAAGCTGCGCCATAATCTCCGTCATAGATGATTTTGTTAAGCATTAAGGAAGACAGAATGTGTGTGGCGCCTCCCGGCCCCCCATTCGTCATGCCATATATAAGCGTTGGATCGTTGAATATCCAGATAACCCGCAGCAACGTCGTAGCGATTATGGTTGGCATAATATACGGAATCGTCACATCAAGCAGCTTGCGGTAGCTGTTGGCACCGTCAATACTCGCCGCCTCGTAGAGCTCCGAAGGAATAGATTGCAGCGCAGCTAGCAGCATGATCGTAAAGAAGGCGATGCCGTACCATACATTGGCAATAATCACAGAGGACATCGCCCACTTAGGATCCGACAAGAAACCAATTCGGTCTTCAATGAGGCCTAGCCGCAGCAAGAGGTCATTAACGACGCCGATTTGTGAGTTAAATAACCATTTCCAAATAAGACCAATGAGAAAGCCGGATAATGCCCATGGATAAAAAATAAACCCCTGATATACGCCTCGTCCCCAAAATTTCTTATTTAAAAACAGCGCCAGGATGAACCCCAGAAGAAATTGAAAAATTAACGAAAAGAACACCCAGTACAAGCTATTTTTCAGCGCTGCAAGAAATTGATGATCGCGGAACGCATCAACAAAGTTTTGCATGCCGACGAAATGCACCTGCTTCAGATTGAATAGTTTGTAATCCTGAAAGGCCATAACAACCCCCTTGAGAAAGGGGTAATAGGTAAAAATAGCGACTAGCAGCAGTGCGGGCACCAAGCTGGAGAGTATGAATTTTTGCCGAGCACTCACGTCGAACACCTCCCCGGTAAGACAGCAGCGGCAGGCGATGAGCGCCCGCCGCTTGCTGCTTCATTTCTTATTTTTTCATACCTGCCTGCTGATCCAGCCAAAATTTATCCCATTCCTTCAAAAGATCGTCAGCGGATTTTTTATCCAGCAAATAGGATTGCTGCCCTTTCATACTCAGCTCTCCCCAGCTGCCATTGCCCGGATATTTGAAAGGCGGAGTATAGCTAATAAAAGTATCCGCTTTTGCAGTCATATCCAGGAGCGTTTTATACGGCCCTGTTTGGAAGAACGTATCCGCCGTAGCCGACGTATGAATCGGAATTGTTCCAATTTGTTTGGAGAATTCCGTATTTTCTTTCGGACTTGAGAGGTAGGAGATCAGTTTCCATGCTTCATTCTTATTTTTGGAATTTGCGGTTATCCCCCATCCTGCTGCTCCTGTGCTAACCAATGATTTGCCGTTAGGTCCCAGAGGCATAGCTGCCGTCTCTAAGGTTTTGGGGTCCATTTTGTCCTGAAGAACTTTAATAACGTCAGGATCCTGCAGCAAAATACCGGTTACGCCTGACGTAAAGGCTTGAACCTGGTCTTGGAAGCCCCAGTTGATGGAGTCCGGCGGCGATGCCTCTTTGTAAAGCTTTTTATACAATTCTAGCGCTTGTTTGGCTTCGGGAGTCCCATAGATCGACTTGCCATCCTTCGTAAATGGCGCATCGTCAAGATTCATGACTTTGTCATTGTAATCATAAATCATATGGTCAAAATTACCATTCGCTCCCGGTCCACCCCGGAAGGAGAAGCCGTACCGATTTTGCTTCGGATCAGTCAATTTTTTGGCTGCATCCACCAGCTCATCCCACGTTTTCGGCACCGCTAAACCTTTGGCTTCAAACCAGTCTTTGCGATAAAACATTTGTCTCTGATACAGCGCATTGGCGATAAGGTAAAGTTTGCCGCTTGTGGAGCCTACGACCTTGGACGTACCGGAAAGTGTTTTACTATCCGCCCAGCTTGATGCATAGGAATCCAAGGGCTCAAGGTAGCCATTATTGACATATTCGGCTATGTTCAAGTCCCTGACCTCTAGAATATCGAGATCTTGCTTAGCGGCCAGCATCGTCCTGATCTTATTGTCTGCTTGGTCGAAAGGCGGCGAAATAAGCTCAACCTTGATGTTCGGATTGTCCTTCTGAAACCGTCCAATCGCATCTTGAAGCAGCTTCGTGCGCTCCGGGCTTGTTAGACTTTCGATCATCTGGAGCGTCACTTGTTTTGCAGCAGGCTCCGTACTTTTCGGAGCGTCAGAAGAAGCCGGCGTATTGCCGCCAGGCGCAGGCGTAGTGCTCGTATTTCCGCTTCCGCTGCACCCCGCTAAGCCCCCCAATAACATGACTCCGGCTAGCATAGTTGTCCATCCTTTTATTGCAGCTGCCCCCATATCTCACGGCCTCCCCAAATTTGTTATATTCAACTATATTGTCTTAATTCAATAGATATGTCTTAGCCGTTTATGAAAATAAAGAAGCCAGCCTCTGATTATCAGAGACCGGCTAGTTCATTCATGATAGCTTGATCGTTATTCCGAAGCAATCGGCACCACCATGTTCCATGTATGAGAAGCTTTGGTGAATCCGCCTGTTCCATCGGCTGTTGCTGCAAACAAATGCGTTGGTTTTCCATCTTGGAAAAGAATGAAAGGTCGCTCAAAACTGCCCATGACCGCCTCCGTACCGTCATCCCATCGAACCTTCCTGGAGTAGGCTTTAGGATTGTCAGCCAAATGCCAGGTTAGTCCATCTATGGAGTGAGCCTGAATACCGGCATGCACCTCCCCACATATGCGACCGTCCATATCTTTGGCGATAAGCTCATATCGCTCACCCGTATGCCAAATAAATGGATCTTCCAGATGAAATTTAGCGGGCGGAAATACGGGATCTTCACTGACTACGCGATAGGGACCCTCGAAATGGTCAGCGCGCGCCGCACCGATCATCATGTTCCCATGTACATTTCCTTCGTATTGACGTGCTTTATAAATAAGCATGACGGAACCGTCCTCATGAATACAAGGAGCAGGATTGGAAGTCAGGAAGGAGTCAAAATGCCCCGGTCTTGTCGGTAAAATCGGCGTGTCCCTCCGCTCCCAAGGACCGAACACACTCTTAGAAGTGGCTATGCCTATACGCTTATTTGCACGAGCAACAATACATCGTGGGTCTGTAAGCCCGAATTCTTCACCCGGCAGTACATCAGGCAGTGGGTTTGTTGAGCCCATATAATACAGCACGTAGGTATCCCCGTGTTTCGTTATATGCGGGTTATGCGTGCTTCGGCCGTCCCAATATTCGGCTCCGCGTGCGGGAAGCACAATCTCCTCGAACGCATAAGGCCCTTCCGGCGTGTCGGAGACCGCTCGAACAACCTCCGAGTGAACAAGCCAGCCTGGATGCATCGGCAGATGTTTGGGCCATCGGGATGCAAACATATGAAAGCGTCCATCCTCGCCTTTTATCACCGAACCGCACCACACCCAATATCCTTCCATCCGAAATCCTCCGTTCTTCGGTGCTGGTTGCAATCTGTCGTACAAGCTTTTAGTTTGAATAGACATATAAATCCTCCTTTATATTTAAAAGTGATAGTCTCAATTGACAGCCGATAGTAAGCGGTTTATCCTAAGAAAAATGCGTAAAATAACAGCATTCTTGCGTTTTCGCAGACTAGAGGTGTTAACCAATGACGGAATTAACTTCTATTGTCTCCATCGAGCCATCCATTCGAGCAGCTCATTATCATGCCTATTCCGGCAGAGTGAAAGAGAAAAACAGATTTGGCTACTGCTTTGCTTTTCATTTGATCTATAAAGGATCTGGCTCCGTGCAGATGAACGGCAAAAGTTATCCTTTAAAGAAAGGCACGCTCGTGTTCATTCCTCCCGGCCTTAAGCATACTTTCCACATGAATGAATCTCAGCCGATTTCTTCCTACGATATGTATTGCGATTTTTTCACGATAAAAAAGACGATTCAGCATCTGTATTTCGATCCTCAGCTCGATTTCGAACCCGGTCTTATGACAGAAAGCAGACCATGCCAAGAGTTGGAGCAATTAACAGGGATTACACAGCTAACCCGGTATCCAGAACTTGTTCAAACCTTTATTCAGATCGTTCGCATGAATCGCTTGGACATTCAATTTAAAGCTGAGATCGTAAACAGCCTGCTTTACAGTTGGATTTTGCAGCTCGTCAATTTAAATCTGTCGGACAACATCCCTGATTACCGCATTCAAAAGATCATTGATCTCATGGAACAATATCCCGGGATGAATCCGCCCTATGAGCAGTGGCTTGAGCTGTGCCAATTAAAGAAATCCCAATTCTACAGCATGTTTAAGAAAATGACCGGATTAACGCCAAAAGAGTGCTTCTTTCGAATTAAAATGCAGCGAGCCTATGCGACGATCCATGAAAGTAAACGCTCGATCACTTCGATTGCGGAAGATCTGGGATTCTCCTCGGTTCATTATTTTTCGCTGCAGTTTTCCAAATACTTCGGCCTTCCTCCGTCCGAATTAAGGAAGCAGACGAAGGTTGCAACGGTGTCCTATTCGAAGAAAGAATCCTGACTTTTAGTAGGGGCAGCGCTAATTCCCAACATCCGTTGTATCAACCTCAACATAGGATTCTTTCTGTTCTTGCTTCGTCGACAACGGAATGAATGTAATGGCATGAAGCCTCATGAGCTCATTCCCTTCGATGGAGACTGGCATCATCAAGATGTCATGCTCTCCTGCAGTAAGCGTCACTTCATGCTCAATCTGTAGTGGAGCCGTTGTTTCAGAAGGTGCAATCTGACCGGGAATCCGCTGCTCACCAAGGCATAACACATAGCTCCCCCCGTACGCAGGTCCAGGTGCGCTCATACGGATCACCAGTTTATAAACACCTGGATGATTGAATCTCACACGCCACTTGACGAATTGGTGGGTACTTGTCCATTTGCAGACATAATCGTTGCCCTTCTTGCCATCCCCGTAACCAATACCTTTGCTTACTTCCGCATCAAAAGCTCTTAGCGTCGTTGTCTGACTGCTGCTTATCAACCGTCCGGGATGGACAGCAGGTTCCCCATCCACTTCAATGACCACAACTCGTTGATACTTGCTGTCCGCCTGCTCTGGCACATGGATTTCCCAATCGTAGTAATTCAGCCTGCGGGCAGCCAGATTAGCCGTTTCATCATCCAGCAACCAAGCTTTCTTGATATGGTTTTTCAGGCCGCCTAGCACCAATTTCCCGTCTTGTGGCCAATCAAAAACGTGAAGATATAGCTGATTGCCTCTCCTCGTAGACTCTCCCCAACTCTGGACAGCAAGCGGCGTTTTTTGGGTACCGTAGATGCTCGCCCCGTTCACTGCCAACCAAGCTCCGATTCCTTGCAGAATCGAACGATCCTTCTCATCGATGAGACCGTCGCCCATTGGCCCCAGATTCATGAGAACATTGCCCCCTCGCGCAGCTGACTTCGCCAACAATTGAAGGAAGACATCTGCCGTCTTGTGCGAATGATCATCAGCTGAATAGCCATAAGATTCATTGGTCGTTGGAATCGTTTCCCAGTCACCTTCACACGGAAAAATCTCCAATGCGCGATCTGCTGTATTCACATAATCAGAGAAAGTGTCAAAACCGTATCCATGAGCAAGACGCCCATTAACGACAATGCGGTCGTCGGCCTCACGAATCGCCTTGAGAATTCTTAAATTTTCCGAAAGAGGCAATTTATGAGGTGTATCAAACCACAAAATATCCGGCTCATAGTTGTTAATTAACTCAACAATTTGCGGGATCGATTTCTGGGTCACATAATGGTCCGCTACTCTGGGCACAAGCTCCGGATGTTCGTTGAACCACAGCTTGCCCTCTCCTTCGTATAGGCGGAGGTCGCCTCCCGGATTCGCATATTCCCAGTCGTTGCCCGGAGCGTCCGGGTGCTCCCAATCGAAGGCATGCGAATAATAAAATCCAAACCGCAGGCCATGCCGTTTGCAAGCATCCTTCAGCTCTTGCAGCGGATCTCGCTGGAATGGGGTCAGCCGTATATCGAACGGATAGGCATCCGACGGATAGATCGCAAAGCCGTCATGATGCTTAGCCGTTATGACGACATACCGCATGCCTGCCGCTTTAAACAGCTGTACCCAAGCTTCCGCATCAAATTGTTGCGGAATAAACTTCTCGATACACTCCTTCTTGTATTCTTCAAGACTGATCTTCTGAGCTCTCATGAGGTGTTCCGCATAACCTCGCGACGGCTGGCCTTTCCATCTTCCCCCGGTTACCGAATATGCCCCCCAATGGATGAAACAGCCGTACCGAGCTTCGCGCCACCAGGAAATCCGCTCTTCCTTGTTAATTAACGAAGCAGGCCACCAACTCGCAACCGCCTGTTCAACCGCCAATCGATCTCGCTCTTCTGGATCAAGGATCGTTCCACTAAATTTTGTCATCTTGATGTAGGTCCTCCAAGTAGTTTTCCTACATTATGCCGTCCGACAGCGGATTTGTATTTAGATGAAATTCCGTTTATTTAGATAAATTTCCAGTATTTTAGACTCATTCTTTTGGAAACATTGTTCATCATTAATGCCTACAATCCGACAACGAGTTTCGAGCGACATTTTATATGCACTCTATTAATCTATAATTAATACTATGAATAATAAGGAGGACCACTCGTGGCACATAAAGTGATCAGTGATGAAGAACTATTGTTGCTGCTGTCTCCTATTTGCGATAATCAAGAAACGAACGTGTCTGAGAAGCCGAAACTATCCATGAAACTACTCTATGAACTTATTAAAAAGTTAAAACAAGAAAATGTGATCCTCACGAATCGGATTGCTGAATATGAGCGCAGATTGGATATCCTAATGGAAAGCAAAGCCCAAATCGCAAGCAGCACGGAGATGACCGTTCTCATCGAACCCGTACGAACAACGGAAGTCAAGCATGAGCTTAGCTTGGTGCTCTCCTCCACGGATTTAACGCCGCGTTCCATGCGGCACCCCTCACCAAAGAAAAAGTCAATATCCCTTTTATTCTTAAAAGCTTTAACAAAATTGTTCGTTCGGCGCCGCCGATTCCATCCTTTAAGACACTAAAAAGCCGTCTCCAAAGTCGTCCGTGCGACTTTGGAGACGGCTTTTTAATCCTTGAACGAAAGGAGCGAAACTGTGATCATCCTTCACATACATCCTATTTTTTAACTTCAAATGCTGTCCCTACCGCCCCTTCAAATTTAACGAAACCATCCTGATCCGAGACAATCAGCTCTATTCCTCCACCCTGTCGAGTCACAATCAAATCCATCTCTCGCCCACATAGATGAACAGACCGAAGCGCCATATGGTCCCAAACATCGGGCAATCTGGGCTTACAAATAAAGCTGCTTAACCCTGTAGGCTGAAGCCCAAACATGCCCTCGGTAATAATGCGGCCATATAACGCGCTTTCCGCGGATAGATGCCTCTGATTGCCTTCCGGATAAGCCTCAACCGCATAAGGGACATGATTTCCTAATAGTCTCCGCCGCGAATAGGAAAGCAAATAGGAGATCACCTCTTCCGTTGCCCCTACGACAAATAACCCCCGTAAGGCATATAGCGTGGATCGGTCCCAAAATGTGGTGTCTCCCGCTTGCGTGACTAAACCGTCTTCTGACCATAGCCGTGGGGATAACAAAGCCTGAATCGTTCCGGATTTCCGCTCCTCTATGCCCATAACTAACGGCGAACAAATCCATGAACGTAAGAGATCATTCCCGTCGTAATATCGGTACGTGTCATAACCTTCCACTACAGCACCGAAATATCGTTCAATAGCCTCATACAGTGCTTGAGCGGAGGAAACATATTGTTTGGCAATTATCCCATTGCCAAGTTCTAGAGCTAAACGCGAAGCGTAAACATACGCGGCATACACCAAACAAGAGGTCGATAGATTCGCAGAACCACTTGGAAAGCGCCCCTCCAACTCGTCGGAGTCCGATGCAATAACGCCATCCTTATTTCTTTGCTTTTCACAATAGGTTAAACACCAAATAATAGCTGGCCATAGTTCAGCTGCGACAGCCCGATCTCCTGAGCTAAGCGCAAAAAGCGCCGCTCCGTAAGCATACATCGCCGCATCGCCCCGGTCTCCCGCTCCTTCCCAAATATCACTGCCTTCCGCAATGATGGAGCTTGGAATCGGTTGATAGTCCGGTCCCATGAAAGCCGTATATAACCGCAGCGCATTACGTGTTGCTTCATTTCCAAGCACATATCCCAAATAAGGGAAAAAGGGCCCGGCATATTCCACTTGGTCATTGGTCCAGATCGCCGCATAATAACGTCCGCCGCCAGGTCCATGCATGGGTCCATTTTTCGTCTCAAAAATGCTTTCCGCGGCTCTTAATTTCGCAAATGCAAACATTTGATTGAGAACCGGATCCGGCGTTTCTAAGCGTAAATTTTGATTCATTTGCCTGATCAAATTGGATCTCAGTTCCTGTTCCTGACGAACATCCTTCCTTATCTCCTTTTCTTGCAAATGCCTTGCGCTTATACGAAAACTGAATTGACAAGATTCCTGCGGACCGAGCCGGTACTCACTGGCAGCATCGTGCGAAACTTCAATCAAATAAATGCCGGATACGCCTTTTACGGATTTCCGCGACAAAGAGGAACTTATTTTAATAGAAACAGCTTGATCAGATGTATTCGTCATCACGAATTTCTCATAAACACTTTTCGAACTCGTTGAAGGAAAAAGGGTTCTCTCTATCCATATCCCCCCATCCGCTTTACTTCGGATATACAGCAATCCATTGAATTGAAAGCAAATAGGCCGTTCATTCACGTTCGGATTCCCATTTATCCATATAGCCGGCATCGATTCCAGCTCAAAATCATGGATCAAGCTGCCGTGCGTATCATTTGGAATTGTCCTAAGGTTAGGCCAGACTACTTTGCGGGACAGCATCAGTTTTCCTTCTTGGTTCACACCGTAGCTGACAATAACGGACACTTTCTTGCCGCTCATTTCAAGATGATCTTCGTGAGCATCTGCATGGTCTTGCGGAATGTTCCATTGGATACCATCATCTAGCAAACGCCATCTTTCCGGATGTTGAGACACTTTTTCCCCTCCTAGTAGAACCGTTGATATAGAAATCCATAATCTAAACGTATTCTATTTGGCTAAGCATATGTCTAGTTTGCGAGTCATGCATACGTCATTCATGTTTGGCAAACAATGTAAATGAATTATCAAGAAGGGGTCTACTCATTTATGAAAATCATTTTCATTTTTATACTTCTAGTCATTTCAATTACTTTAAGTGCCATAGGTATTGATCTTCTGGCAGGGATCGGTGTCGCATCCTTTTTTACCTCTATGAAACAAACGTATGTCCTCTTTAAGCCAGTAGAAACGATGCTAGCTGCCACCTACTTACTGCTCATTATTACGCTCGCCTTTACGTTGAAGCGATAGATGACGGAAAAAACCAACAGCCAAAAGCAAGAGCGGAATGACGATACGCAGGACAGGATGAACATCAACGGGCAGTATTTTTAGGCCTTCTTTCAAATGATCCGCCATGTTCTCCGAAACAATTAATGAGGAATATAAAATGACTACAGCAATCGGTACGACTAGTTGCCGGTGATTACTGACTTGAAACAATTCAGCAGCTCCTCTCATTCCAGCGTAGAAATAGATGGAAACTTTGAAGAAAACTCCAATGATTAAGGTCAAGATCAGCAAAGGATCCAATCGTTGAATAAAATTGGCAATGTTGATCATCCTCACAACCGTTAATAGTGGAAAGTTGGTTCTTCCGGCCATATTTGCCCCAAGCACCCATATATCGAATAATAAAATAATGCTGAGAATGATGCCCGTGGTCCAAATCGCAATCAGGCCAATCTTCAGAGCGCTTTGAGGATTCGTCAAATAAGGAAAAAACATCGTAAATACGATCATTTCAGCGAATGGAAAGTTGTATGCGGAAGGGATGGCGGAAAGCACCGGCCCCCAACCATCTTCAAGAACGGGAAATATATTTTCCATTTGAATAATACCCGAAAAAACGATAAAAAGCGCCATTAATGCAAGCATAAATAAATTAAGCACGATAAATATTTGTGCCATTCTAGCCAGTGTTAATCCGCCGAGCCACATCACATAGCTGATCGTCATTAACATTAACGAACTGATGATAAAAAGCGGTGTATTGTCCAGGATCGTATCTTCCAGAAGCTCGGAGTAATCCCTAATATTTCTTGACGCCAAGTATAGAAAGTACACGACATAAACAAATCCAAGGAACGAGCCAGCCTGCTTGCCAAGTACGAGTTTCATGTACCCGATTAGTGTAGCATCCATTTTTTGTTTGAACATGCGGATATAGATGTAATACAAGACCGAGGCAATGAGCAACGACAATAATGGAACCATCCAGGCGTCCTTCTTCGCAGACAAACCGGGATTAAATACAACGGGAGTTCCAAGTTCGAAGAGCAGCATAATCAAGAACAATTGTGATGTTTTTAACTTTAAATTTTCCATCCTGATCATTCTTCCTCCCCTTATGAGCTGCTGAACGATTTGCTCCTCATGCCTGTTCGACGAATCGCCGAAGCCACTTCTACATGAACCTCAACCTGTGAAAACATGTCCTTCCATTCGTTCTTGATCTCATGCCAATATCGCTTATCCGTTCGCATGACATATCCTCCAAAGCCGAATACGTCAAGGTTTTTACGCTGCTCCTGCTGAATGACGCCATCGATCTCGCTTTTAATTTGATCCGATAACTTCTTCTCAAGCTTCGTAAATTCTCCGGGCTTCGTTAAGTCAATGGAGCAATCGTCTTCTCCGATGGAAGCCTCTGCCGTTACCTGGATCAGGATGGTCGGCTGCTTGTTTACAACTTTGGCTTTCACCTTCGTGTCCGCCCCTGAGATGACCAATCCGACGCCATTCTGTTTCGGTTTACAGCTCAATGAAATGACGGAGCTCTGAATCTTATTTTTGATCCACAGTAAGCCTCTCGCCTCCGGTTCTTCGATCCAGTCAGCCAGTTTTTGTTCATTGAACACCGCCATGCCGGAAACTTGAACATCCGAATCAACTAACTGCAACCCGGGAATGACAGCTGGAGATTTCGGATCTCTTAAATATTCGCCTAAAGTAACTTTCAAATTATTACCCCAAATTTTTTCACTTATTCTCGTTTCATCTACAATGGAATTGGATGAGATTTTATCAAGAGGGGTTGAACCCTGCATGAGCTTATAAGCTTCTGTATTTCTTGCAATAAACAATTGCATCGTAGGTCGGAACTCATCGTTTCGTTCGATGAAATCCAATAGTTCTCCGATCCCTTCTTTCGCCACCTTCTCCGAGACGACGAATAGCCGAGAATGTGAGAAAAAGAGTCTCCTCGGCAGTTTGGGGGCGGTTCGGCGAGTTGCTTCAAATAACGTTTTCCCAGTCCCTCTATATAAGACAACAGGATCTTTGCCGCTGGAACCTTCTTTCGTAGTCGCTGCTCTTTTCGGCTCGACCACCTGATAGGTTAGAACAAACCCTTCTTCCGGCTTGCTTTTGTCAACCCCGATGCCCGTCACGATCGCTACCTCGTTCAGCTCTTCCCGATTCCAACAACCGACCAGAAGCACAACAAGACACATTTGCAAACAGATCGCTATAATCCGTGTCAATTCCTCTCACCTGGTCCATTCTTCACTTGTTGATTTCTTTGAAACATGCTTAGCGGGAAGCGGATAATAGCATCCTTCAATTTTTGTAAGTTAGCAGGGGCGAATGGCGACATATAGGGCATTCCCAGGGATTCCAGACTGACTAGATGAGCAATCATGATGATAAAACCTAAAACAATGCCGTATAAACCAAACGTAGCAGCAATGATCATAAATATAAATCGAATAAGTCGGGTCGATACTGAAAGCGTATTGGAAGGAGTTGTGAAATTACAAATAGCCGTAATTGAAACAATAATGACCATAGCGGATGAAACCAAACCTGCTGCTACTGCCGCCTCACCCAAAACAAGCGCACCCACAATGGATACGGCTTGCCCCATCACGCGTGGCATGCGTACTCCAGCTTCCCGTAAGAATTCAAAAATAATTTCCATGACTAACGCTTCAAAAAAAGCGGGAAAAGGGATTCCTTCGCGCTGTGCTGCCAAGCTGATTAAGAGCGGTGTCGGGATCATCTCCTTATGAAACGTAGTGAAAGCAATATATAAAGAGGAACTGAAGATTGAAATAAGAAAGGCAATGTAACGCAGCACCCGTGTGAACGAGCCGAATTGAAATCTTTGATAATAGTCCTCTGGGGAAATCATAAATTGGGAAAAGGTCGTTGGTAATAGTAAGGCAAAGGGGCTTCCATCCACAAAAACGGCTATTTTCCCTTCCAGAATGCCCGCTGTCACCGTGTCGGGCCGCTCTGTATTAAACACAGTTGGGAATAAGGAATACTTGTTTTTTTGAAAAAACTCTTCTATATAACCGGAATCCAGTACGGAATCAATCGCAATCGAAGCAAGTTTGCTCTGTATGTCAGCTACATGTTCAGGTTTTGCTACGCGGTCCATATAGATAAGCGCTATTTTTGTCCCGGATATTTTACCAACATGCAAATTATGAACACGTAACCCTGTATGCGTAATACGACGCCGCACAAGTGAAATGTTAGTCTCCATCACTTCGACAAACGAATCCTTTGGCCCCCGAATGACGGCCTGTGTCGTCGGCTCCGATACCGGACGCCCTTCCAACGATTGAATGGAACAAATAATGGCTTTATGGCAATCATCTATGAACAGGATGGCACTGCCCATCAATAAGGCACTCATCATTGGATCCCATTGGTCTTGAATGCTGGAACTACATGTAGTTGTGACAATCTCCTCAAGGAAGCTCAACACATCCGGTTTCCCTGGCAGCATGGATTTGTAATCCAGCGCTCGCAGAATAATGTTGTTCACATGCTGAATTTCCGTCATCCCCGTGAAATAGACAATAGCAGCGCTCAATAGAACGGGATCATCCATTTCAATCATCCGAATGTTCAGATCGTCTGTATGCCCCAGCTCCTCGGTCAATCGGGATAAGTTCATTTGAAGATTTGTACTCATGCCGGGCTGCTGCTCGGACTTCGGAGTGGCCAAGTTCGACTGGGTGCTCATCTGGATGCAATCCTTTCCAACGTTCTACCACTATAATTTCCCAAATCCTTAATATTATGAAAATGGCGTGCAAAAAAAGACCCGCGCTAATCGCGCGGATCCTTAAGTCTAATCCTATATGAATTATTCCACGTTATGATAAACTTGCTGAACATCTTCTAGATCTTCTAAAGCTTCGATCAATTTATCGAATTGGACTTGTCCTTCATCCGACAACGTGACATTGTTTTGAGCCAGCATCGTCAACTCAGCAATAGCAAACTCGCTGATGCCAGCTTGTTTGAACGCTTCTTGAACAGCGTGGAACTGCTCAGGGTCTGCATAGACCATGACCATTTCATCTTCTTCCACGATGTCGCGAACATCAACATCCGCCTCAAGCAAAACTTCCATGACTTCATCCATGCTTTTGCCTTCCAGACCGATAACCGCTGTTGCGTCAAACATGTAAGCGACAGAACCGCTTACGCCCATATTCCCGCCATTTTTATTAAAAGCCGAACGAACCGCTGGCGCCGTGCGGTTCACGTTATTCGTGAGCGCGTCCACAATGATCATCGACCCATTTGGCCCAAAACCTTCATAGCGAAGCTCTTCATAAATTTCATCCGAGCTGCCTTTTGCTTTATCAATAGCACGATCGATAATCGCTTTCGGTACATTGTACGTTTTGGCCCGCTCGAGGACAACTTTCAATGCGCGATTCGCTTCAGGATCGGGTTCTCCCTTGCGTGCAGCTACATAAATTTCAAGTCCGAATTTCGCATAAATTCTACTTGTGTTAGCGTCTTTTGAGGCTTTCTTTTCTTTAATGTTATTCCACTTACGGCCCACGTTTGTTCCCACTTTCTGTTTTTATCTCATTTAACATAATAACCTATTTTCATTCAAAAAGTAAAAATAAAATCGCTGAATTTAGCCAATTCCTTCAAGCTCATACAGCGATGCTTCTCTGTTCCGAATGATTCGTCGCAGCAAGGAGGCCATATCGCGTGTGATATCTCCCCGCTCATAGTACCATTGCACGGCATCGCGCTCCGCCTGTATAGCGATCCAATGCAGCTCACGACGGCTATCGATGAAAGAAGAATCTTTGCGCCTTGAGCCGAATGCAAACCTGCGGAGTCTGTCCACCATCTGCTGATAATAATCCAGCACGCCCTCTGTTGCATCATCGCTTTGATAGGCGCAGCGTTTGGAGAATTCCTCGACGACAGCTTGGCTGCATTGCATTTTCAATGTCCGAATCTCTGCCATATCAGGCTCTACGATATTAGAAGCAAGGCGCGGCCGCGCGATGAACGTAAATAGAAGTTTGAAGCGGCGCCAGATGTTCTTAACCAGCACTTTGCCTAAATCGAGTTTATTGGCTAAAATCATTTCTATTTGTTCCAGCATGTTCAAATAATAATTAGCCTGTTCACGGCTCACTTGTCCGCTTTCGAGACGCTCATTCACAACCTTGCGTTCAATATCCAGCGCAAGCAGCCGCATCTCGGCTTCTTCCTGTTGGAAACGCGGCAGACGTTTCAAATTTCCGTCTTTTTGACCAATCTGCTGCATCATTAATTTATAATCGCCAATCACGGTACCTACAGCAACCTCATTTTTCTCGTTGCTAGTATTCTGCAGTGCTCGAATGGCCGCAGCCATAACCTCCAGCTGCCACTCACGCTCCAATCTTTCCTGTTCCGCATTGCCGTCCGTATTTTTCTTCTTCGCGATCAGCGGCAACACAATGCTTGCGGTCAGGAGAGAGAACAAAATGATCGAAGAGGCAAGGAAGATGATAAGGTCCCTTTCCGGAAACGGATCGCCATTTTGCAGAATAAGCGGTATGGAGAAAGCACCTGCCAATGTGATCGCCCCACGTACACCCGAAATCGCCGTTAACGTCAGCATCCGCAAGCTTGGCACCTCTTGATTCTTATTCCCGAACCAGCGCCCTCCTCTTGCAAAAATAAACGTCCAAACAAAACGCAGGACCAACAGTAAAACAAAGATGAGTAAGGCATAACCAATCACTTTGAAATTATCGAAATGAGGATCTTTGAGAATCGTCCTGGATACACCTGGGATTTGCAAGCCCAGAAGAACAAACACCAAGCCGTTCAGTACAAACAAAATAACAGACCATGTTGAGTTAGAAACCGTTCGAAGATTCGGCATCGTAAATGCCAATCGCTCATTCTCGATTGCATGCACCAAACCGCCTGCTACTGCTGCCAGAATGCCCGATACACCTAACTCCTCGGCAATTAAATAGAGCATAAAAGGCGTCAATATTTGCAGCAGCATATGCATCGTCTCATCTTCAAGACCTGCACGGCGCAGCAGCTTGCGAAGTCCGATAATTAAAAAGGCGACTAGCGCTCCAACCACCAGGCCTCCAATGGAGATAACGATAAAACTAAGACTTGCTTTGGGGAACGAAAACACACCGGTAACCGCCGCGGCGATAGCGAACTTGAAGGCGACGAGGCCGGATGCATCGTTCATCAAGGCTTCTCCTTCAAGGAGCCGCATTAAGCTTCTTGGCAAATGAATGCGGCCGGCTAAAGCACTGACGGCTACAGCATCCGTAGGCGAGAGAATCGCCGCTAATCCGAATGCCGCTGCCAGAGGAATGGAAGGAATTAGCCAATGTACAACATAGCCTACGACACATACCGTTATGAAAACAAGGCCCACCGCGAGAAGCAGGATCGGCGCGCGCAATTTCCACAGCTCGTCTCTTGGCGTATGCTTGCCATCGTGATACAACAACGGAGCAATGAACAACAGAAAAAACAATTCCGGTTCCAGCTCCAGGTGAATACCTATCGGTAAGATCACCAGAACGGCTCCCAAAGCAATTTGAATCAAGGGCACCGGAATAAATGGAACAAAGCGGTTCACGACATTGGATACGCCAATTAGAACCAATAAGCTCAGAATGATAATAAAAACATGCAAGTTTATGTCTCCTTCCCCGCTAAGTGCTATGTATATACGAATACCACTGCTGCTACTTTTGTGGTGTACTTGTGTAGTATTTCAATATTTTTCTTAAAGAATCCTTCCCAAGATGAGCAAAAAACGACATCCGATCCAAAGGACCGAATGCCGTTTTTATACAGGTATGCCTTTATTGTTTCGTTGTCAGCATTTTCACAGTTTCATCAATCATAAGGGAATAGGCCGTCGGTCCAAAGCCCTGGAACCATAAGTCGTAATCGACGGGATGCACTTGGTTTTTCTTTACGGCTTTTAACTGGCTCCATATCGCTGTTTTCTTCAGTTCATCGAGTTTTTCATTGCTCTCGTTGAGGATCAGAATGTGGTCTGGATTAATTTCAGGCAGCTTTTCCATGGAAAGAGGGGCGAAAGTCGCCTTGTTATCCGGGAACAACGGCGGCGCTTTCAGACCGAGATCCTTGTAAAGGATATCATAATTTTTTGCCCCATAATAACGAAGTTCCTTTGAAGTTACACGGAGAAACATAACGGACTCGTTTCCTATAACGGAGGCAATCTTCTCTTTGGCTTGCTTCGCTTTTTCATCATAAGCGGCTATGGCCTTTTTCGCTTCTTCGTCTTTTTCGAGCACCCCGGCTAAGACGGTAAACGTTTTACGCCAATCCTTGGCTCCGTCTGTTTCCTCCGGTTTCAAAACAACGGTAGGCGCAATTTTGCTTAATTGATCGAATCCTTTTCCCATCCCGTCATTCGCAAGAATAAGATCAGGAGCAGCTGATAAAATCGACTCAAAATTCGTTTCCGATTGCCAGCCGATATTCGTTACGCCCGCCATCTTATCTTTCAAATACCACGAGAAATCTTTCGTATCCGGCCCAGCAGGAACGGCGGAACTCGGCTTCACACCAAGAGCCAACATGAGATCGATCAACCATGGGTTAAGTGCAGCTATTTTTTGAGGCTTTCCAGTAATCACGGTCTCGCCAGCAAAATGTTTGATCGTACGTGATTTTACAGATTCTTGTGCCGGTGTGGCAGCAGGACTGCCGGTTGTTGGTGATTGCGGCTTGCCGCAAGCGGTCATAAGTAAAGTAGCAGTAAGCATCAAAGCTAATATAGGCGTGGATTTGCGCACCAGTTGTTTCATCATTTCACGCTTCCCTCTCTAGTTGTCTTTCCAAATATTTGCGTTTTCTGTTCGGCAAGCGTACGCGGTTTCTTCGGTTCAGGGATTTGATCTTCCTCAAAAAATCCAAGGTGCAGCATGCCCGTTATTTTCTCACCCGGCTGCACGCCTAACAGGTTCCTAACGGCTGGATTCCAGTTATGGTCATTCGTTTTCCAAACGACACCAAGATTGCGTTCCCAAGCAAGCAGCTGGAAATTTTGAATGAGTGCCGCTGACGCCATCAGATCTTCTTCCCATTGTTTCGGACGCGGATCTTCCGGCATGATGACGATTAAGAAAGCTGACCCTTGCGCATGGAGATACTTCCGCATTTTCTCATGCTGGTCTACGGCAAACCCAGGCATCAAATGCTCGATGAAGGCTTCCTTCTGCTCCGATGGGACAAAAAGAAATCGCCACGGTTCCCGGAGACCGTGATTTGGAGCCCAAACGGCATCGTTCAAAAGAGCCATAACCAACTCTTCAGTGACGGGTTCATCCGTAAAAGCCCGTATCGTCCTTCGCGAACGAACCGTCCATGCAACAGTGCCTGGACCTGCCTCTTCTCTTATATACGGCTGTTTCATTACTGACCACCTCTAAATCATGTAATTGATAATCATTATCATTAAGGTAATCGTAAGCGAAACCACTATCCCGTTCAATGGACAAAATCTTTTAAACGTATGGACAAATTTCATTCTCCACCACTTCGCTAGGACGACAGCAAAGAATTAACCGCCATATCAATTGCTAAACTATGCTGGATCGGAGCATGACTGTTGAACCAGCTTGGCAGCTCAAGCAATCGGCCATTTTGGACAGCATGCAGGGCTTTCCATGTTGAGCTGCTCTTTAACTGCTCCGTTAATCGAGCATCGGAATTCGAGTTACAAGTGGTAAGGAAAATATGATCGGGATTCATTCGTTCCAAGTCGGCCTCTGAGATCACCGTGTAGTGACTGAGCGGCTTGATGCCTGTAGGCGGATTCAGCTTCAAATCTTTGTACAAAATATCTCCAAGCTGCCGTTTCCCCCCATACACGCGCCATTCCTTGCCTGCATCAACTAGCACCATGACCGTTTGTTCTTGGCCAAAAGAGGCTCTTAAATGTGACCTGGCTTGCGCCGCTTTAAGGTCATATTGTTTCAACCATGCCGCATATTGCTCTTTTTTCCCGAATAGGTTGGCCAATTCAAGCAAGGTATCACGCCAATTATCCTTATTAAAGAGCGTGATCGTCGGAGCGACATTCCGGTAGCTGTCTATGGTCAAGCTTGCCCAATTGACGCCAAGAATCAGCTCTGGATCTGCACGAAGCACAGACTCCCGATCGGGGCGATCCCAGCGGCCGACAATCTTGGTCTCCACCAGCTCATCTGCGATATGCGGCAGCAGCCCGCGGATTTGATCGTTGCCTGCATACGAGAGCGTTGCGAAGGGCTTAAGCTCGATCGCTAGCAAGTAATCATTTAACAGCGGAAACACCGTCATAATTCTTGCATTGACATGATTCTTCATATAGATGGTCGGTGAAACGCCTATAACTTTTTTAAATGTCCGGCTAAAATAGAGCTCATCATGAAATCCTACTTTAGAGGCTACCGTTTTGACGCTTTGCTGTGATCTCAACCAGACTTTGGCGTGTTCCATGCGCAGACGTGTCAAATATTCGATCGGGCGTACACCGATATGCTTTTTGAAAATGCCGGCAAAATTGCTCGGACTGATGGCATGACGCTGGGCCAATAGGCTAAGTGAAATGTCCTCGTGATAGTAGGCATCCAGGAAGTCTTTCGCCTTCTCAATGGCAAACCGGGTACCACCCTGCTGCTTGTCCCTTTGTTGATCGGCAACGATCGTGTATAACAGCTCTTGAAAAACGATTTGCCGCTTCCAAGGCAGCAATGGATTTGGCCCTTCACTTAGCTCGTGGAGCTGTTCAAAACCGCGCGATACCATAGCTGAGTCGTTGAAGGCGATTAAACCTTCCTCCGTGAAAATCTCGGTACCCGCAGCGTTTTTCCATTTGTATGTAAAAGATTGCATCATAAATCGAAGGGACTGCTTCTCACCTACAACGGCTTCCACCAGACTCTTGGGATGCAGCAAAAATAACGAGCCGGGAACCAACTCATATTCCGTGCCATTTATCCATAAAGTGCCGCGGCCCTCCTCAATCTGCAAGAGGTTATAGTGTGTAGTGAACCTGCGTCTAACACGTTTACCCGCTGGATATCGCTTACGCAGTAGTTGGTGCAAATTGAAGCTGACATCTCCCATTTGGTTCCATAAATTCTCATTAATCATCGTGATTTGAACTTCCCTTTCGTCCTTCTCATTCTAATCTCAATGATAATCATTCTCATCAATTACGTCCAGTAGTTTTGTGCCTCATTTTCATCCAATGTTCACAAATTTGAAATATTTTCAATTATAATTTTGTGTCCATTAGGTGTACAATACCTAAATACGGTTTATATCCAATTGTGCGATGTTGCTTGACATTTTCTTATGTGAAAAATGTTACAACCATGTGGGAAACGATTGTTTCACCCGTACACATTGTGACAGTACCCGATTTTTTTTCATCGCAAAGGAGGATTTTCATATGTCACAGACATCTGCTGTTCAAGAAGTAGCAGCAACGGCTGCTGCGGAACCAAAATCGTTAGACGTACTCGACCAATTGCTTAAGCCTGAGGTGCAACAATCTCTGACTGTTCTGGTCGATAATCTGCCTAAATTGGCAGAAATGGTGACTGTGTTAACCAAAGCTTATGATTTTGCGCAAAGTGTAGCTACAGACAAAGTATTAATCAACGATTTTGCCCATGGTATTGGCGAGTTTGTTAAACCGGTACAAGAAAAGGCAAAAGACATTGCATCTGCGGCTATTGAAGCTGGCGAACGCTCACAAGCTGATGCAGGAGCAACAATCGGTCTATTTGGAATACTAAAAATGCTGAAAGACCCAGAAGTGCAAAAAACACTTCGTTTTGCACAAGCATTCTTGAACGTACTTGCTGAACGTAAAAACTAATACGGACTAGGGATGATAACGATGGCTAAACAAATACTTATTCTTGGCGGCGGTTATGGCGGCCTTTTGACCGCATTAACAGCGCGCAAACATCTGACAGCTTCAGAAGCAAACATAACAATCATCAACCGTTTTCCTACGCATCAAATTATTACGGAATTACACCGTCTTGCTGGCGGAACGATTAAAGAGCAAGCCGTTGCCCTTCCTTTGCAAAGACTACTCGGCAACAAACAAGTAAACATCGTGGTTGATACGATTAAAGAAATTAAACCAGATGATAAAAAAGTCATTACAACTAGTGGCGCAGTACATACTTACGATGCGCTGGTCGTTGCTCTTGGAAGCGAAACGAACTACTTCGGCATTCCTGGACTGGAAGAGAACAGCATGGTTCTCAAATCAGCTTCCGATGCTAACCGTATTCGCGAGCACGTTGAAGCGCGTCTGGATGCTTACAAAGCATCCGGCAACAAAGCTGACGCAACCATCGTTGTTGGCGGCGGCGGTTTGACAGGCGTTGAGCTTGTTGGCGAATTCGCGGATAAACTGCCTGAAGTTTGCCGCAGCAAAGGCATCGATTTCAGCGATGTCTCCATCTATTGCGTAGAAGCAGGTCCTGCTATTCTGCCAGTATTCCCTAAAGTGCTGATCGAGCGCGCGGTGGCAAGCCTTGAGAAACGTGGCGTCACATTCTTGACTGGCGTTGCAATTACTGAAGCTACCAAAAACACGGTATCACTGAAAAGTGGACAAACCATTGAGTCGAACACGATTATTTGGACCGGTGGTGTGAAAGGTAACCCGGTTGTCGGCAGCTGCGGAATCGCAGAAGACCGCGGTCGTGCGACTGTCACTTCCACACTTCAATCCACTTCCCACTCGGATGTCTTCCTTGCAGGCGACTGCGCGGTTGTATTCCCTGAAGGTGGCGAAAGACCATACCCTCCTACTGCACAGCTTGCATGGCAGATGGGCGAAACGGTTGGTTACAACCTTTCCGTTCAAGTCAAAGGTGGAGCAATGGACAAATTCGTTCCAGTATTCTCCGGAACACTTGGCAGCTTAGGCCGCAAAGACGGGATCGGAACAATCGGCGGAAACAACACACAGCTGAAAGGCTTACCGGCTTCCTTGATGAAAGAAGCAAGTAATATCCGTTACTTGTCCCATATCAATGGTCTGTCCGCTCTAGCTTATTAATATCGTAAAAAAAGGATGCCCCCAACCTCTCGAGGCTGCCAGGACATCCTTTTTTCTTTTTTCCAATTTACGTATACGCTTACAATAAGGTTTGAAATGAATGCCGGATAACGTCTCCCCTGCTAATGATGCCTACTAATACGCCGCGATGAACCACCGGCAGTTTTTTAATTCGTTTTTTACCCAAAATGGCTGCGATTTGCTCGATATCTTCTTCCGCATCTACGGCAATCACTTTCTTTTGAGCAATTCTCATGACACACATTGGAAGCAAGCTGCGAACTCTTTCATCAAACTCTTCGTCATCCCCTTTGACCACAGCTGTGTACATATAAGATCCGAATACATGATCATCATGCTTGCCGATGTAGCGCATAATATCTCCATCACTAATATACGCAACCACTTCATTCCGTTCGTTGACAACAGGAAGCCCGCTGATTCTGTATTTGATAAACTTCTCAATCACATCGCTAACAGGGTCGTTTTCTTTGACTTTGTAAACTTGGCGAACCATGATCTCTTTTGCTTTCATGACGATCCCCCCCATATCATTTGCCTTCTGATGTATCTAGATGTATAATGCAACTATATATTTGTATTATACAACTATATACATGGAACTTCAATTGTAATTCGTACCCTATTCTGAAACATATTCAAAATGAACCTTGTATGTTACGATGAATTCATAGTCATATCTACTAAATTATAAACGAGGTACTCCATGTCCGAAAAGATCGATCATCCCGCTGAAACGATTGAGCTCGAACTCGCCATCCTCATGCGTCGATTCCTTGCTGCAACGACTAATAAAAAAATCGGCACGTTAGACCGTTCCGCTTATCTATTGCTCCATCAGATCTCTTCGAACGGCTCGTCCGGCGTGAAAGCTTTGGCGGAGGAGTTCCAGCTGGATATCTCGACAATCAGCCGACAGACCGCTTCACTGGAGCAAAAAGGCTACGTCTACCGAATTCCCGATCCTCAAGATGGACGCGCCTACTCGCTGCAAATCACGGAAAGCGGCGCCGCGGAGCTGGCCTCCAATAAGCAAGCTCGCTATGAACGCGTTGCGGAACTGCTGCGAGATTGGCCTGCGGATGATCAGCAAAAGTTCGGTGAGCTCCTGAGTAAATTTAACAGGATCTTTGCTTAACACAAAAAGGCTAGCCCTGCTGGGCAGCCTTTTTTGTGTTTGCATGTTCTACCACTATATGTCAATGGACATAGACTACATTTTCGTAGTAACATACTAAATGTTAGTCATTGAGAATAAGTTACTATTTTAATAGTCATAGAAAGAAGGAATTTATAATGTCAACTGTACTTTATATCTCTGCTCACCCTGTGCAAGGTGAAGCATCCTATAGCACAACTGTCGGGAACCAATTTATTCAAGCTTACCGCGAGGCTAACCCGCATGATGAGGTTATTTATCTTGACCTCTTTCAATTGGACATCCCTCGTATCGACGCCGAAGTACTCACTGCTTGGGGAAAATTAGGTACTGGCACTGCATTTGATCAATTAACTGCTTCCGAGCAAAAGAAAGTTAGCCGTCTATCCGAGCTTGTTGATCAATTCGTTGCAGCTGACAAGTTCGTATTCGTCAATCCGGTGTGGAATTTCTCCTATCCACCAGTGCTCAAAGATTATATCGACGCGATCTGTGTCGCAGGCAAAACCTTCAAGTACGTAGCTGGTGTAGGTCCTGTTGGGCAATTAACTGATAAAAAAGCCCTTCATATTCAAGCTAGCGGCAGCGTCCTCTCTCCTGGATCGGCTTACGCTGATTTCGAAATGAGTCATCGCCACTTGGACACCATCATGAAATTCTTAGGCGTGCCAAGCTTTGACGCAATTTTTGTAGAAGGCATGGCCGCTGCTGCGGATCAAGCTCAAACAATTAAAGAAAAGGCCGTTCAAGAAGCTCGCACACTTGCATTAACTTTCTGATTTATGTCTTGCAAAAATCAAAACCAGCTCCTCGTGAAATTGACGGGAAGCTGGTTTTTTTTACAACCGATACTGGATTATAATTTGTTGCATGATAATAAGAAGACGAATTTGCCACATGTTACTTTAACATTAAGCTCTCAGCTTTCATCTAGCCCTGGCGATCCCATGCTTCTATAAGCAGCTCATTATTAATTCCAGCGCCCGTTAAAGCACCTGATGAGGCGGCTGCAATCGCTTGATACATTTCTGAAGAGGCGTCACCAGCACCATAAATACCCGGAACGTTCGTTTTCCCGAAAGCATCTACGACAATAGCCCCAGCTTCCGTCATCTGGCAACCCAGGGTTGGCGGGAGATCAGATCCGGCAGCCAGCTTCGGTGCGAAGAATATACCCGTGCAGGGAAGAATCCTGCCTTCTTCCAGTAGCACCTGCTGCACCATGCCATTGTCTGATTCAATACGCAGGATCGCTGATTCGTACACAGATACTTGATGCTGCTTGAGTTCTGCACGTTGTTCATCCGTTAACTCATCGGGCCCATTTGTGCAAATAACATAGTCCGAGGTCCAGCCTGCCAGCAATTTGGCCATATGCATCGCTTTCGCGCCTTTTGTAATAACGACAAGCGGTTGGTCTCGCAGCTCCCATCCGTCGCAGTAGGGACAAACGAATGCGCTTTTGCCATACACTTCAGCCAAACCCTCAATATTGACCGGCAGGTCTTTCATCCCTACGGCGAACAGCAGTTTTTTCACCCGATACGTGCTGCCTTGTGCGGTCGTGATCTGAAAGTCACCATCCGCGCCTGTTATCGTTGCCACAGTCTCATCAGCAAACTGAACGGTTGGATACGCTTGAATCTCTTCTCTCGCAATCCGCCGAAATTCCGCCGGGGTAATGCCATCCCTCGTGAGAAAACCATGCGTGTGCCGTGTTACTCGATTTCGAGGCCTTCCTTCGTCGATGATCACGACATGTTTTCTGGCCCTCCCAAGCACAAGCGCTGCGTTCAATCCAGCCGGTCCGCCGCCAATAATCCCTACATCCATAAACTGTTGCATCTTTACCATCCTCCTGGATCTCTAATGTCCATAATATAACTAGAAGAAGCTAATAGCTCCTTGTTTACTGCTTACTTTGTACTTGTAGTTGCCGCTGAATCAAGTACACCTTGAATCGTGTGCTGCTGTAAATAATGAACCATTTGCTGTTCAGCGCCGTCCATCACTTTTTTAACCAAACAACCGTTGCCTTCATGATGACCGGAATGTTGCTGTGAATCCTGAGCTTCTGATTCAAAAAATAATTGATGCTGCTGTGAATCCAGATTGAAGCATTCATACATCTTCTGGCGCCCTTCCACAACCTGAATGACATCAAGAAATGTAATCAGTTCGGCTGATTTAGCCAGCTCGTAGCCCCCACTTGCACCTGTCATTGCACGCACGATGCCATCTTGCCGCAGCTTCGACATGATCTTGGACAGATAGCTCTCGGAGACTCCCAGAAGCGCAGCTAATTCCTTAATGCCTACATGCTGGCCTCTTTCAGCGCGAGCTAAATGAAGGATGGCGTGCAGAGCGTGGCCAGTGCTTTTGGAGAATTGCATGAGTAACACCTTCCAGCGAATAAAATTTGGTCAGCATCTTTATGGACCTGCAATATCCATAATAGCTGACCTTCACTTTTTTTACAAGTCATTGATTTTTGCAAACATCAAGTTTCAGCCTGTCGTACTCTTTTTCCCGAAGACTGGTACCACAATAACATCCCGATTGAGACCAAACCAATTAGCAGCAATAAACCATACACATGCTGATAGGACAGAGCAAGACTCGTATGAGTTTGAACCTCAAGCAAAATGCCGCACACAGCAACGGAGATCGATCCGCCGCAGAACTGAATCAACTGCATCAGTCCCATGCCTGAACCGATGAGCGTTTTCGGTAGAATGCGCGAAGTCTCGTTGTTTAAAGAGGACAGCGTTGCTGAGAATGCGGGCGAAAAGCAAATATACCCGACAAGCACAACGATGGAAGAAGTCCCTACGACAGCGTAAAAAAGCAGCATAACCATAGAAAGCACGATGTGCCCGATCAGCAGAAAACGCAGATTCCCATAGGTGTCAATCCAACGACCGACGAAGCGAGTCAAGAATGCCGATAAAATGGCGCCTGGCGCAATCGTCAAGCCGATTTCCATCGCCGAGCGATGAAACAGGTTTGCCAGGACTAGCGGCATCAGAAACAGATTTCCGAGATTTAAAACCAACACACAAAACCCTATGACGACCAATTTGCGAAAATCATGATTCCTCAATAAATCCGGGTTGATGAACGTTTCTTTCCCCCGCCTCAAATGCCACGCATGCAGCAAGAAGGATACAACGCTGACCAAAATCCAAATCATAGATAATTGCGTTACTGCTAATAGGATGGTAGCAGCATTGATAACCGTTAAGATGGCTCCGATGAGATCGAAGCGGAAAGGCTGAGGGTCCTCCTTCGGAAGCAAACGAAACAGTACTGGCAGGATGACCAAGACGAGGCAAGTGATCGCAAACAGCCCGTTCCAGCCAAAATATTCACTGATAAGCCCTCCTACAATCGGGCCTAATCCAAATGCCATCGCACTTCCAGCTGAGATCATGGCAATGGCAGAACCGCGTCTTTCTATGGGCACGTATCGGCTCGCCAGCACCAAACCTAGTCCAGCCATGACGCCGGCACCTGCGGATTGAAGGATGCGAGCGGTTAGTAAAGCACCAAAACTGTGTGCAAAGATCCCGTAAACGGAAGAAAGGCCAAGCACAAGCAGCCCTATTGTCAGCAACTTTCTTAACGGCACAATATCCGTTAACCTGCTGTAAATAACCGTGGATAACGCATATCCGATGGAATAGCTGGAGATGACCCACGCCCCGAGATCCGCAGATATTTGGAGATCACCAATAATACTGGGGATAGAAACATTAAACATCGTTGTATTCATGATAACGATAAATAAGCCGACCGTCCAAACCGGCAGCACAACTTTGTCATTCAAATCCTTTCACCTCAACACATGTTTGTTGTATGTAGCATGCCATCTTCTGTCAAATTCTAAACTCATTGTATCATACAAGTAATAGGGAAGTAACCTTTTATCGAAAAAACCGCGCTAAGCGCGGTTCGCAATTGCTTTTTTTCAGCATCAATCTTACTTCTCCGTTCCCTGTAAACCCACATGCATAACCGTACGGCTTCCACCCCACGTGGAAATGAAATCGACTTGTCTCGAGCAGGAGCGGCTCTCAAAGTTAGCATGGCCTGTTTTATCCTGCGCAGTTCCATTCCCTGGGCTGTGTATATTATCCAGAAAATCGACTTTGCCGACCGAACTGTCATAGGCGATACCAAAAGCACGCCATTCATCATGTGCGGTCTGCAATTCCTGGGCCGAATATGATCCGCCAATCTCCAAATAACCTGTTGCCCCGGCATTTGCTTTCGTGCTGGCCCATATCGCTTGTGTCAATTGACTACTGCCAGTAATTGCATACGACTGCTCTGCCGCTAAGATAGCACCGTCGATCTTCGCTTTCTTTTTGGCCGCTTCTTTCTCCTCAGCGATCCTGATCTCATGGACATGAACCAATGATGTTAGGGCAAGCTGTATTTTTTCTTTTGCCGCTTTAATTCTTTGATTAAGCGTCAATATTTTTTCTCTTTCGAGATCCGCATTGTTCTCCTTTTCCCATAGCGCTGCGTGCCGTTCTTTGTCCGCCTCTACGAGATCAAAAGCGAATGATTTATCCAATTCAATAATTCGATCGAGGTTGAACGTCCCTTGGGTTTGCTTGCTTGCGATATCAGCAGCTAACAGATCATTGGATTCCACATAAGTTCCCATATCGAAACTTTTGAAGGGAACCACTTTCTTCGCTGTAAGGAAGGTAAAAATAGCCCTTACATTCCCCTCACTAGGATCGCCCGAAAAACCTTGTTCATCCATTTGAGCCCCTGTGCATTTACTCCTTAACGTTTTCCATTCCGAGTGGCTAAGTTCCTTGGGAATAATCTCAAATTGTTTATCCGAAGTGCACCACTCATAGAATTCCTTAACATCCGAATTATCCAAGTCGCTCCAATATTCATCGATTTGGCTAATTAGTTTGGTTTGCTGCTTGGCAGCAGGCCATCTCATGGCTTGTATCAGAGGCGTCCCGACCATCATCTGCTGGACAGCTTTATTTCCAATAGTTCGTTGTAATTGTAAGAGATATGAATAAGGATGATTCGACAGATTCTGCTGTGTACTTGCCCTTCTTGAATTCCCTCCTTGTGCTGGTTGTTTGACTGCTTGACTCGAGCTACGTGCGTGCATTGGGCTCCCCCTTGCAAAAATACATCTAATTTCGCAGGATATGAATTCGACATTATCTTATCATATTCGCCACACCTTGGATATATTTTCCTGAGTCAAAAAAACCTCACCTAAACAGCAGCATGCTGAATAGATAAGGTTTTTGAAGCCTACATTAAAAATAATTCCTTAAATGCGCCGCCGCTTTCACGATACCTTCCCGTTCCTTCTCCAGTGTGCCCCAGAACCGGTGATCCTCCAGCTCAATGGAAATCGCGCCCTTGTAGCCAAGGCGGTCTAATCGCACAGCGACCTTACTCCACTCAACATCCCCTTGACCTGGTATCGTGTAACGCCAAGAGCCTTCCGAGAAGCCATATTTCGCACCAAAAGTTGCCGGCAAGATGCCGCATTCATACAACTCATCATGCAGAATTTCGGTATCTTTGCCATGGCAATGATTGATTCTTTCGCCGAACTCTGTCAATGTGCGCAAATAATCGATACCCAGCCGCACCATATGAGACGGATCATAATTCAAGCCAAAATGCTTGGACGGGAGGGCTTCAAACATGGCGCGCCACATTTCCGGAGTACAGCCAATCGTCGGATAATGAGGAGCAGGCCCTGGCCAACCCTCAATGGCGATGTAGACGCCTTCGCGTTCCGCATGGCCGACAATCTCCGGGAATGTATCCTTCCATATCGCGAAGCTCTCCTGACGCGATTGCGTATGATCTTCCGGCACGAGACACATGAACATGACCTTCGCACCTAGCGCAGCCACTTCCGTTATCTGCTTCTTGACGGCTTCGGCCGCATTTTCTCTGCGAGCATCCTCTTCGCTTAGAAGTGTGCCACCCATTTGCACCGCATCGACGGAACCAATTCCGATTCCCGCTACGTCACATATTTGTTTGACTTCAGGATTCAAATGAGGGACATCGAGGACATCCAAACCTGCTTGAACGGCCCATGCTGCCGTTAACTCCAAACCTTCAGCACCGATTTTAGGCGGGATGCGCATTCCTATTTGTAATTTCATAGCATTACTCTCCTTATGCCAACTTAGCCTTAATAAGGTTTATAGCCCCCAGCTTGATAGATCATCTCGGTAAACTTAACGACTTTCAGCGCAAATGTGCCTGGCACCTTAACCTCATGCCGTCCTAGAATGGCGTCGATAAAGCTTTTATCCTGATTCGTCGTTTGTTTAGGCAGTTCAGGAACAACCGGCTTTTCTCCAAAGCGCTGGATCGTAATTTTACCATTATCGTAAAAAATACCTCCATCTTCCCCGCAAAACACATAAGTTTCATGCCAGCATGGCGCAAATCCGATAATGTTTAGCCCAGCCACAGCGCCTTCCTCGAACCGGATGGAGGTAAAAGAATCGATCTCCACTGGTGCTCCTTGGGTGTGCAGGTTCGTCTTCACTTCAGCCGGTGTAAGCCCCGTCGTCCATAGGAGCACATCGACGATGTGACTGCCGGAATCCATCAGCATACCGCCGCCAGACAGCTCAGGAACTTGTCTCCACAAGCCGGTCGTGAACTGTTTCCATTCCTGATACAAAGATGCCGTAATCGACGTCAGCTTCCCAATCTCACCGTTTGCAATCGCATCGCGAATGAACAGGAATTCCGGCTGGAAATGCCGTTGGTAGGAGACCTGCATGACTTTCCCAGCCTTCTCTGCTGTTGCAATCAAAAGCTCCGCTTCCTCTGATGAACAAGTCATAGGCTTCTCAATGAGGACATGCAGCCCTCTGCTCAGCGCATCGGTCGCTTGCTGGAAGTGCAGCGTATGCGGTGAGCAGATCACGACAGCATCCAATTCGATCTCATCCAGCATCACTTTATAGTCTGTATAATGCTTTACACCTTCAAGCGCAAACTTGGCTGCAAACTTTTCTCGGTTCTCCGTGCTCGTATCACAAAGCGCTATAATGTCCGCTTCCTCTAATTCCAGCAGTTGACGGCCATGTACTTGGGAGATTCCTCCCGTTCCAATCATACCAATACGAATTTTGCTCATTGGGTTGCAGCCTCCTATTTAATACCTGAGAAAGTAATTCCTCGAATAAATGCTCTTTGTACAAAAAAGTAAAGCAAAATAATAGGCAGCGTAATCATAACCAGCGTAGCCATCATCATCTGCCACTCGGCGCCGTGCTGCGATTTGAACGACTGCATGCCAAGCATCAACGTGTATTGGCTATCGTCGGACAAATAAATGAGCGGCCCCTGATAATCCGTCCAGCTGCCCATGAACTGGAACAATGCAATTGTCAGCAAAGCAGGACGGCACAATGGAAGAATGATTTGCCAATAAATGCGAAGCTCTGAAGCGCCGTCAATGCGCGCAGCATCTTCCAGTTCTTTGGGCAAACCCATAAAGAATTGGCGCAGCAAGAAAATGAAGAACGGTGCTCCGAAAAAAGCAGGAAGCCAAAGCGGGATGCTGGTCCCGACCCAGCCGAAATTTTTGAAGGCGATAAAAATGGGAATCATCGTGACCTGATAAGGCAGCATCATCACGATGAGCGTCACGGCAAAAAGCGGCTTCGCCCCCCTCCAAGGAATTCTAGCCAAGCTATACGCAACAAGCGGGCAGGATAACAGCACCGCGAATGTTGCCAGGCCAGCAATTGTAAGCGTGTTCTTCAAATATTTGAAAAATGGAATATAATCTAACGCTGCAGGATAGTTGCTCCACTCCATGACATGTGGAATCCATACTGGAGGCCATATGAACAATTCGTCATTTGCTTTGAGTGAAGTAGACACCATCCATAGAAATGGCGAAAGGAAAAAGGCGCCAACGAGAATTAACAAGAGATGTGAAAAGATTTTTCGAACAGTTCCAAGTTCTGTGCTTCCCATAATAATCTCTCCTCCCTATTCTTTTCCTTGATAATGGACCCAGCGCTTCTGTGACGCGAAGATCAACGCCGTTAAACCGACCACAATCAAGAACAGAATCCAGGCCATCGCGGAAGCATAACCCATTTTCAAGTAACCGAAACCGTTCGTGTACAAATACATGACATAGAACATCATGGAATTAGCCGGCGTTCCCTGACCATTTGTGAGGGTATAGGGGAGAACAAAATTCTGTAAAGCGCCGATGGTGCCCATAATTAGATTGAAAAAGATAACAGGTGTCAAAAGCGGTAACGTAATCGTTTTCGTTCGCTGCCAAGCACTGGCTCCATCCACGCTGGCGGCATCGTAATAATCTTGGGGAATATCCTGCAAGCCTGCCAAGTAAATTACAACCGCTTGCCCCGTGCCCCACAAGCTCATAAGAATTAAGGACGGCTTCGACCAGGCCTCACTTCCGATCCACGGCGGGCCGGAAATCCCGATTTTTTCCAACCAAAAATTCACGAGACCGAATTGCGGGTTGAGCAGCCACAACCAGATGATTGTAGTCGCGACTGGAGGGACTAAGCTAGGAATGAAAAACAACGTTCGGTAAAAACCTTGACCGCGTATTTTCAAATTCAGCAGCAGCGCCAGACATACCCCAAACGCAATACTGAGCGGAACGAAAATCACCGTATAGTACAAGGTATTATAAATACTGATCCAGAATACCTGGTCTTTGAAAAGATTTGCATAATTATCGAAACCTACGAATTCTCCGGGTTCAAGAATGCTGTAGGTGGTTAGGCTGTAGTAAGCTGACATAATAAGCGGATAGGCGTGAAAGAGAAGCAAACCGATAATCCAAGGCATTGCGAAGATCAATCCGAATAAGGAAATCTTTCTTTCGAAGCGCGTTTTCTTCGTCTTTACAACACTTGCGGAAGCTGACAGTTTATTGATGGAAGTTTCAGTCTCAGCCAATTTCAATCCGTTCCCCTCCTTTTCAAGTATCAGAGGCAGGGCCATGCAGAATGCCCTGCCTCCTATTTTCTAGAATCTAATTACCAACTTTAGCTAATTCCGTGTCCACATTCTTTTTCACTTCATCAAGCAGCGTTTTGGCATCGCCTTTGCCATGAATCGCCAAATCTTGCACCCTGATGGATTCATTCCACAAGAAGGCGCCTACAGGGGATACCGGTCTTGTGTATGCATTTGGCATTAAGTCCAGAAATACCTTTAAGTTCGGGTTATCAGACAGCTTCAACTCTTCATTCACTTGCGGCATTGCCGTAATATCATTTCCGGCTTTCGGACGTTTGGCGTAGAGCAGCGTACCTTCCTTGTGCGCGACGAACTTGACGAATTCCCATGCTTCCTTCTCATGCTTGGAGCCCTTCGGAATAACGTAGGACCAACCACCTGCCCAAGTCGTCGGTTTGGCGCCATCTGCTACAGGCATTGGAGCAACGCCCCAATCGAAGTTTAATTTGTATTTCGCCAAATCATTCAAAATCCAGTTGCCATCAAATTCGAAACCAACCTTACCTGTCCAGAATGGATTCATACCGGTTTGCCCCATGGCATCGGAAAAACTGGTCAAGTTCCCGATGTCATACTTTTTCGCATAGTCAGCCATCCATGCAAGCGCTTTAACGTTCTGCGGATCGTTTGGCGTCAAATTATGGCTGCTATCTTCCCACTTCCCGCCAAAGTTCCATGCATGCGTGAATAAGTAGCCTTGATTCATCCAGGGGATAAATCCGATTTGCGAATATTTGCCGTTACTGCCCTTTTTGAAAATTTTCTCCGCCATTTGATCTAACTCTGCGATCGTTGTAGGTGGCTTATTCGGATCAAGTCCCGCTTCTTTCATCAGCGTTTTGTTGTAGAACATCCCGCGATTATCAGTACCCCATGGTAACGCATAAACTTTGTCTTTATACACCGTTTCGGCCCATAGCCCTTTATAATAGTCATCTGGAGATATTCCACTGCTCTTCACATAACCCGATAAATCTGTCAGTGAACCTTTCGCCGCCCAAGAACCGATCAAGAATCGGTCGAACAAAGCGACATCTGGCGGATTTCCGCCGGCAATAGCCGTCAGCAATTTATCGGAGGCTTGTGTTTGGCCTGTTGTCTCCACGAAGGTCATTTTCACTTTTATGTTAGGATGCTGCTTCTCAAATACGTCTACTACCGTAGCTTTAAAATCCTTCTGATAGTCTCCGCCCCACGGAAACCAAAAATCAATGGTAACTGGATCTCCTGAACTTGTAGCTGCTTTAGGTGTGCTAGCGTCTGTGCTCTTTGTGTCTGTTCCTTTGGTACTTGGACTGCTCGATGCGGTGTTCGTGGAACTGCAGCCGGCCGCTGTCAGAGTAATTGCCAGTGCTGCTGAGAGGGGGAGTGCAATCAACTTTTTACTTTGCCAATCGATACGTTTTTTTCTATTATTCATATTGATCCTCCTTTAAGTTTCTCACTCGCTGATGAGCTCACCTTTATTGTAGGCGCTTTCAAGGTCTCCTTTAAACGTGGGTATTTTTGTTTTTAGTGTATTATTTTTGTTCATTCACGGATTTCGTCATAATCGAAGTGGTAGTACGAGCTTCACTGTTGTTCCTGACCCCGGCGTACTTTCAATCGATAGACCATATTCTTTGCCATAAGTTAGCTGAATTTGTGAATGAATGTTTCTTAAAGCAAAATTATGCTCTCCCTCCCACTCATCACTGGCCATCATAGCCGTAAGCTCCGCCATTTTATTCGGTTGAATTCCAATTCCGTCGTCCTCTACCTCGAAGTGTAAAATCTGACCGTCCATTTTCCAACGGATATCCAGCCGGCCTTTGCCACGCTTATTCTCAAGACCATGATAAATCGCATTCTCAACAAGAGGCTGAAAAACGAATTTCAGCACTTTATGGTTCAGCATGGCGGAATCTATGTTCATATTCACCGTAAATTTGTCCTGATATCTTACTTTTTGAATCGATAAATAACTCTCTAGCAGCTCAACGCTTTCTTTGACGGTTACAAAATCATTTCCTTCACTTAAGCTGATCCGGAGATATTTCGATAAACCGAAAATCATTGTACTGATCTCATCGACCTTATAAATGCGGGAAATCCAATGAATGGAATCCAATGTGTTGTATAAAAAGTGGGCGTTAATCTGCGAGGCCATCATTTTCAATTGCGTTTCTTTTTTAAGCAGTTTTTGAATGTACACTTCATCTATTAAATCCTTAATGCGCGTCACCATCGTGTTAAAACCGTGATACAGCATGCCGAATTCATCCTTGCGTTCATCCATAATTTGCACATCGAAATCGCCTTCTCTTGCCCTGCGCATGGACCACAGCAGCATTCTGACCGGCTTATGCATTTGCTTGGCAAATAAAAACGCTAAAGCGATTGCCACGACGCTAAAACCAATGACGAGATAGACTGTGTAGTAGGCGATTTTTCTTGAATCGCTGACCAAATTTTGAATCGGAGCCATGCCGACAAGCTTCCAATCATTAATTTTCAATTGATCATAAACGACCATGAGATCTTTGCCATCGACCCTGTCGGTTAAATACCCGCTTGGATTCGGGGGAAGGTTCAAGCCTGCTGGACGCATGCTTAATGAGCCGTCCGAATCGGCAACAACCGTATCGTCCTGATTCACAATATACGTCGTACCTTGCGCTTGGAAATCAACCTCTGACAAAAATTGCTGGATCAACTCCGGATTAAATTCCATGATGAGCACGCCAAGCGTTTGATCCAGATTATCGAAGTTCTTGAGCGAGCGCCCCATCACAAAAACCGGTTTATTGTCTTGATCAATCGTTGATTTAACAAGGGGGGATCGGATGCCATACCAAACCACCTGACCGTTAGCCGCTTTAATCTGCTTGTACCAATCCTGCTCTTTCTCTACCTTGCTTACCATCGGTAGTTCTGTGAAACCCGTGTTCGTGAACCGGTAGGAAGCACTGCGCTCACCCAAAATATAAATGTTCAACGTATCATTTTTGACATTTACCAAATTGGATAAAAATTTGCCGATCTGTTGGTTGTTATAGCTTTGATCGTAGCTGTCCCGGTATTCACCCAGAATGCCTTTCTGAATTTCCTTATTGCCAAATATCAATAAAGACCTGTTATCATATTCGTTCATAATAAGCTCAAGCCGTCTATTCGCTTGCTGAATCGTTTGCCAAGCTACTTGCGAGACTTTGGAGCTGATAATTTCATTTGCTTTATGATAGGATAAATACCCCATGAGCATGATGGAGATCGTGATGCTTGCAAAAAATAAAATGAATAATTTATAGCCTACGGAACGCCATTTGAGATGCGCAAGAAGCTTCAAGCTATTGTCCCCTCCAAATTAGGCATTAGACGCCAATATCGCGATACTGAGCTGGTGTCATGCCCTCCTGCTCTTTAAACAGTTTCACAAAATGCCTGAAATCCTGGTAACCCACCTGCTCCGCCACCTCATAAATTTTAAGCGTCGAAACCTTGAGCAGTTCCTTAGCTCTGTTGACCCGAAGACGAATTAAGTATTTACTGAACGTCTCCCCCGTTTTTTCATGAAATATTTTGCTAAAATAAGAGGGGTTCAAAAACAAATGCTCGGCAACCCGGTTCATCGTAAGCGGTTCTGTATAGTGCTTCTCCATATAGTCGACAGCAAGCTCGATAAATCTTTTTCGATTTCCCGAGGCGTTATCGCCTGGCTGGAACTGGAGCAGAATCGTAAGGAGCACATCCTTGAGATCTGACAAAGCAAAGTAGGGAAGGACAAAGCTCTTAGTTGCCTCTTTCAAATCTGAAGCATAATTGATTTCCAATTTCATCTCCACTTCTGTGAAGAGTGAGGTTAAGCCCTTTCTCAACACATACGGCGAACATTTCTGCTTATGCATTTGCAAATGTCCGAACAATTCATCAATCAAAGCACGAAGCGCAGCATCATCGCTAAGTTTCACAGCATGTACAAACCTGGTTACCCAGCCATTAGGCGGCGTATATTTAGGGAGTGAATGGGACTGAGGCACGTCCATCTGATCCGCATCATAAACCTTTCCATATCCTTCGTAGAACGCATAGGCGGAAATCTGTACGGCTTCTTGGAAGGAGGCATGAATGTCTGTGATCTGACTATTTTTACTGATTCCAATGTTAATGCCGATCCCCAAGTACCGCCAGCAAGCGGAGATGAGCGTCTCCCAAATCCCCTGCTCATGGGCAAGATCAGCTTCCTTGTTAGACGAAACTAGAATGGCTAAATCTGTATCGGGGTCGTCATGCAAAGGACAAGCGATCATCTTCATGGCATGTTTCCCGGTTTCTTTGGCGAGATTGCCAATGGCATGGCGCAGCAAGTAATGCTCCTTCGGGTTGTGCTCATGTACACCCCAGTCATAAATCTTGATCATGATGACTTTGATCTGGTCGGGGTCGAGTGGAATGTTCAGACGATCCCACACCGTTCGCGAGAATTGTTGTGAAGCGCTTCCATTTGTGAGAAGTGTTTCAACATACCGCTGCCGCGCCAGCGGCAAACTTTCTCGAACGCGTTCTGACATCTGCACGAATTCGTTATGATCTTCTCTCTCACGTTTGATTTGCTCAATGCACTTTCGCACAACCTCCAGCATGAGGGTTTCCTCGATTGGCTTCAGCACATAATCAACGGCTCCGAGACGCATCGCTTTTTGCGCATAGCTAAACTCGCTGTATCCGCTAATAATAATGATTTTCGAGGGTATATTAGCGTTTTTTACGGCTTCAATGAAAGCAAGACCATCCATACGCGGCATTTTGATATCTGTGATGATGATATCCGGCATCTGGTTTTGAATGAAGGTTAATGCATCTTCTCCATCCTCAACATCTCCTATGACTTCAATGCCTTCTGCTTCCCAATCAATCGTTGTAACTAATCCTTGACGAACCCACCTTTCATCATCCACGATTAATAAAGAGTACATCATTCATTCTCCTCTCGTATAAAAAGGTCCGTTACCCTTCAAAAACGCTTATTACTTAGATGTCTTTTCCATACTTTACATGAATTTGATAGATCTGAAAAGTGGGTGCTAAAAAGATGTCCATGTCCATAGAAAGGAAATAACTGGAGAAACTCCAGCTATTTCGACGTTTGTACCTTAAACCTCATTTTTGTTGCCCGATTTCCGCCGCTTCATGACGTTATTCACCAAGTTTTGGGTTGCGTCTTGTGTGGAATCAAACACATTCTCAATAGCGTTTTGGACATAATTTGTGGCTGACTGCCCCATGTTATTAAACATGCTCGTTTTGTTTTCAACGACATTCTTTTGGCCTTTCGACGTATCAGGCATTGTATTTACCTCCCATTTCGATTGGTTTGACACTCGGTCTAATTTCCCAATTATGGAAAAATCTTATTCACAAAAAAGCGAGGCTGCCCCATACGAAGGGCAGCCTCGCTCTCTTTTATTCTAAAAGTCCGCTAAGCTCAGCGTCTTTTTCTGCAATTGTTTTATTGCCAGGCATTAAGCCGAGTCGCTGGGTCATCTGCTGGCTAATGTTCCCGAGCCGTTTCGTGTGCTCCGTAGCCGATTGAATGATTGTCCGATTGGACTGTTCGAATAGATCCAGTGCACTAAAGAGATCATTCATGCCACGCTCTATGGAATCCATCTGTAAGCCCGAGTTCCCAAGCAGCTCGTTCGTTTTCTGCGTCGTTTCTTTCAATAACCGTGAGTTGTCCTCAAACATTTTATTAAGTGTCGCGTTCGCCGAATTGACTGCATCAATGGTTTGTACTTGATCCTCGATCGCCATTGAAATCATCGCGGATACAGTTAGTAGATTCTGCGTTTTGTCAATTGTCGCATCAACCGCATCAATGAGTTTATCATTATTGTCATTGATGATATCCGTACCCGCAATCGCTTGCTGATAGAGGATGACCATTTCCTGAAATGACTGGATACGCGTCACTACTTTACGAAGGCCTCTTTCGAGATGAACCTTACGTCCTTCATTTTCCGGCTTGCTAATCTCCGTTTCAAACAACTGCTTTAAGTTCTCGCCCATGGCAATACGCATTTGAAGGTTGTAAACCGATTCTAAAGAGTTTTTCTTCAATGTTTTCATGTAAGCCATATTTTCTTCCAGTGTTTCCTTGCCATTGCGAAGCGATTGGACGATCGCATTCACGTTCGTTTTTACGGACTGATATTTATAAATATAGTTTTTCAGCGGTGTTTTTTTCATGATTTTTTCGAAAAAACCCAACTGCTTGCTTTTGCTCAAAGAATCAATTTCATGACGAAGTTTCAAAATGTTGTTTTGAACTTCTGATCGTTTGCCGGACATCAATTCATTCACAGGGCGCTCTAACATGGCTAAGGATTGACCCGCTTGCTCCATGGTTTTGGAACCCATACGACCGATGGAGTCCATCAGGACTTCTAATTCCATGTCATCCGTGGTCGATACTTTTTGGAGCATTTGTTTCGCTTCCTGCTCTACTCTCTGCAAATCTGCCGATTTTAATTGTACTAATTGGGTTGTCATCGTTAGTTCCTCCTTTAGTCTTCAGAACGATAGCGTTGTTGGATGAGTTCCATTCGCGTTTGCAATTCCATGAGATCTTTTTGTTCAATTGTCTCGACATAAGCGGAGAGTTTGGAGTTAATATCCTTAATCCCCGTAAGCAGAAGTCGACGATTCAGCCGTTTCGCTTCTCCGCCCAGCTTCAGAAAGGGGTTAATCGCGCCATTCAGATCCTTGAAGATCAACCGTTGTATGTTATGATTCATGTTTGCATCATTTAGTTCTTTCAGCTGCGGAATTAACCTGCCGACTCTTGATAGTAAACTAAGCGTCTTCTCTACGATTTCATTATCCAGCGTGTTCTTCTGGCCTTCGGATATCATCGTCTCTTCGATGACATGAATGTACTCTGCTATCGGACCCCAAAATGGATCGTTTTCACTTTCACTTTTACCCTGCGGCTCCATTTCACTGCCCGGATTCGTGCGGCTTGTACTCCCCGTATTCGTTAAAGAATCACTGGCAGTATTTGAACCTTGCAGCCTTTTCATTTCCATTGAATAATTGCGACTAATCAGCATAAGACTGCCTAATGAGAAAGTAGTTGGCACTAATAAGTTAACTGCGCCAGGCAGAAAGCGGGCAGTTATGAGACTTACAACATACCCCAAAACGGATATGCCTATAGCAACTTTAAACTTTGATTGCACCGTACATCCCCCTTTATTCACCCAGTTGTTAATTCATCTATAGATCTATTATACATTCAAACACCAAATTCACACAAAGATTGCTGACATTTCTTGTCGCTTTCTCTCCTTTTTCGATATAAAACACTTATTTAGCAGAAAAAAATAGTTGAGCAGGATGCTGATCCCCGCCCAACTATTCACTTTAAATCGCTTATCAAGCTTTAACAAAGACCGTTTTAATATCCGTATAAAAATCTATCGCTGCTTGCCCCTGCTCCCTAGAGCCGGAACTGGACTGCTTAACGCCGCCGAACGGTGCTTGCAATTCCACACCAGCGCTCTCCGCATTGATCCGAACCATACCGGCATCAATATCCTGCAGGAATGTCAGCATAGTCGAAATATCCCGCGTAAAAATGGAAGCGCTGAGTCCAAATTTCACGTCATTCGCGATTTCAATCGCCTCTTCCAGCGAATCCACCTTCATAAGAGCAAGCACAGGGCCGAAAATCTCTTCCTGCGCGATGGTCATTGAGCTGGAGATGTTTTCAAAAACGGTTGGTTCAACGAAGTAACCGGCCTCCAAATCCTGCCCTTGCCCTTTTCCGCCTCCACACAGTAAAGTGCCGCCTTCTTCTACACCTTTTGTGATATAGGAAAGGACGGTGCGGTACTGGTTTTCACTTGCAAGAGGGCCCATCCACGTTGCAGCTTCAAGGCCGGAGCCTAAACGGATGTTCTGAACTTTGTCCAGCAGCTTCGTCTTAAAAGCTTCGTAAATGTCGGTATGGACGATTACTCGGCTCGTCGCTGTGCATTTCTGCCCCGTGGATTTTAAGCCTCCGCTAATGGTGGCATCAACGGCCAGGTCTAGATCCGCATCCCGTGCCACGATAACGGGGTTCTTCCCGCCCATCTCAAGCTGGTACTTGGCTCCTCTTGCCAGAGCGCTTTGCCCGACTTTTTTCCCCACTGCGTTCGAGCCTGTAAATGTGATGCCCTGGATGTCCGGGTGATCAGCCATTGCTTGTCCGATGAGGCCACCGTCGCCTGTCACCATATTGATGACACCGGCAGGAAGTCCTGCTGCATGGAAACATTCCATGACCAAAGCCGCGGTTACCGCTGTTTCTTGCGCTGGCTTGAACACAACGGTGTTCCCGTAGATCAGAGCAGGAGCCATTTTCCAGATTGGAATCGCAACCGGAAAATTCCAAGGCGTGATGACGCCGACGACACCAAGCGGCGCACGGGACGTGAACATCAACGCTGTGCTATCCGTTGAAGGGATTACGTCACCGATACTTCGCATGCCTTCACCGGCGTAATACCGCAAAATTGCAACCCCGCGCGCGGTTTCCCCTTTTGCCTCCGGGAGCGTTTTCCCCATTTCGCGGGTCATCATTTCCGCAATTTCATCCAAGCGCTGCTCCACTTGATTGGCAGCTTTGAACAAGAACTCGCCGCGTGCCGATCCCGATAATTTGCGCCATCCTTGCTTGGCATCTTTTGCCGCGCCAACAGCTTCCTCCAGATCATCCAACGTTGACTTCTGGATGTAGCCCACTGTTTCACCTCGGTTAGCCGGGTTTATGCTTGCTTCAACCAGGTTGCTGGAAGCTGTTTTCCACTCCCCGCCGATATAATTGAGAAATGTTTGAGGTTGAAACATCGTTTAATCCCTCCCGCCTCTAAATTCGGTTAATGCCGCGAGCAGCGCTTTCACATAGCCGATGGAATACGCCCAACCGACCCAACCCATGCCGGATTTCGAAGGATTATGCGGTGCACGGTCCATTTCAAGTGAAGTAATGTGATCCGGGTTAATACAGCCGTTATAGCCAACCTGATGCAAGGCTAACAAAATTTTTGCCATATTCATATGTCCATCGTCCAAAAGCGCCTCTTCAAATGCCCCGGCCGTCGCCAGGCTGCCCCGAATATTACGGAAGTGAACGAGAAAAATCCGATCTTTACGCCCGTATTGATAAATTTCATCAAGAACCAGCGGTGTGCCGCCTGCTTCTCCGCGAGTACCGACGCAATAAACCAAGCCAACATTTCTGCTCGGATAAGCATCAATAACGCGATGAAAACCAAGCCCGCCGAATGGCGTATTATGATGCGGCGTATCGGAGGGATGAACAGCGAGATTGACATTGTACTCTTCTGCCAACGGAACCAGCTTGTCAAAGACGAGATCAAAACGCTTCCACCAAGCGTTCAATTGTTCCACGGTAGGAGGCTGCTTGTCTGGATTCCGGTGAATAGATTCCCCGCGTACCAGCGCCCCTCCTCGGTGCACAGCCGTGTATTCCTCTGACAAATAAGGAAAGACATCGCCCGCAAACCGCTGACGAACAAGCGTGATCCCCGCTTCGCCAAAAGCTTTGATGGCATTGCTGACATGATCCAATTGGATCTCAGATCCAGGTTCCTCCAACATGAAACTGCTTGATATATCTGGCAGCGTCACACGGTTAATGTCCATCCCATGTGATCGAATTCTTCGTCTTAACTTGATCAGTTGATCGAGGTCCGGATAACCGAGCTCCTTCACGCCGGGAAAGGAAGATCCCCTCGTAAAATCAATACAATCAACGCCTAGTTGGCACATTTGTTTTAAATCGCTATCAGACAGATCGCAAGTTGGAACTTGAATCGATACCTTCATCATTGTTCATTACCTCCTATAGGTTATTGGCAGCAGCGATCAAGTCCACGCTCTTTTTGATAATCGATTCCAACTGTACATAATGCTCACGCTCAACTTGAACGAGCGGTGACCGAACTTGTAAACCAACGGGCAGACCGACGATATCCATCCCTGCTTTGATAAGAGAAACCGCATAACCTTTGCGTTGCTGACGGATGCGGTGAATCGGTAAAATCACTTCGCGATAGATCACTTGCAGCAACTCCTGATGGCCTCCGATCAGGCTCTCATGAAATTTCCTTGAAACTTGAGGGATATAATTGGATATAGCCGATGAATAGGAATGAAAGCCAAGTGCATGATAGGCAGGCATCGTCAGTTCCGCCAGCGGCATTCCGTTCATCCATTGCAGCTTATTTCCAAGGGATTGCACAAATTCAATATTAAGCTCGAAGTTGCCTAACCCGTCCTTGAACCCGATGACGTTTGGCAGATTAGCCAATCTTTCAAGCGTCTTTAATGTAAACACCGCATTATCACGCTGATAAATAATAACTGGCAATGCCGTGCTCTCAGCAATCGTCCGGTAATAGTTATACAGCCCTTCCTGTTCAGGGATGATCAGGTAGGGCGGCAGCAGCAATAATCCGTCTGCTCCAATTCTTTCCGCCAATTGGACGCGTTCGACCGCTTCCTTCAAGTTGCCCCCTGCGCCTGCAAAGACAGGCACTTTTCCAGCCGATACTGCGACTCCGATCGTAACTAGCTGCTCATATTCTTTGATATCCAACGATTGAAACTCTCCGGAACCCGCACAAACAAATACGGAATCCAAGCCACCCGCCAATAAAAATTGCACATTCGCTTCAAACGCTTTTTCATTCACATTCTCGTTATGATCAAACGGTGTTACCGGAAAACCCATAATCCCAGCCAGTGATAGATGTTTTTCGCTTCCCATATCGAACAACCCCTTCGTGTGATCTTCCATTTCATTATAGGAAAGGAACACGAAGTCAGTCTTTGTAAAAACACGCCGCTTTTTTAAAAAATTCCGTGATATAATAGATGTCACCTTACTAGAGGGGAGTAACGCTTTCGTGCTGAGCCATACTGTTTATTCTCGAAGTAACTTATACCTCAACCAACATGTGAATCAGCTGCATGGCGCCTCCGCATCCATCTTTGTTCACTATTGGGGTGCAAAGCCGCAGCATATGGGAAATAACCCCCATGCGCATTCCTTTTTTGAAATTTGTTATGTCGTCCAAGGGGAAGGCGTTTACTTTTCAGATGGTGTAACCTATCCGCTGCGTGCTGGAACGCTTTATTGTTCCAAGCCTGAAAGCAGACACTATATACAAAGCGATGAGGGCATGCTGCTGCTGTTTTTTGCCATTGAGCCCGTAGCGTCCGAATCCAGCGAAGCTTTTATTCGCGATTTTCAGCAATTAAGCGCTTATCCGCATTTATTCATCCCGAATGCCGAGCAAACTTCGCCTGCACTTATTTGGCAAGCACTGCTCCTGCATGCGGCTGAGTCCGAAATTCGCTATAAAGAATCTATTGAACATCTAGCCTATACGCTGGTCATGAGTTGTATCAGCTTATTTCTGCAGCACTGCCTTTCTGGCGATACGGCTTTATCCACAACGCGAACAGAACTTCAGGGCACTCTCAAGCGGGCAAAAGAATATATCCAGACTCATCTCACGAATAAGATAGCGCTTTCAGAAGTAGCCCAAAGCCTGCATCTGTCTGAGCGGCAGCTCTCCCGCCTCATGGCGGAAGAATTAGGGCAATCCTTCCCTTCCGTCGTCAAAACCGAAAGGGTCAAAAGGGCCGCCTATCTCCTAGGTTACACAGACATTCCGCTTAAACAAATTGCCGAAGATACCGGCTTTGAAAGCATCCACTATTTCACGCAAGTGTTCACCAAGGAAATGGGGACTCCACCAAGCTCCTTTCGCAAAAATAGTCTTAACACCGAAACTGTCGATGCCTGGATTCACAAATATTTAGAACAAGTAGCAACCCGTTATCAAAAAAATCTGCCTTTGCATCCAAATGCAGTGCTCAAACGTATACAAGATGCAAAGGAGTTGTAATCATGATGGAATCAAGGGAACAATTGCTGCAAGAGTTGAGCATCGTTAAAACTTGGGAGTCTGAACAGAAGGATTTATGGTTTTGGGAGAAAATCGGGCGTCTGCCTTTTCAATTGTTGGACCGGCTGACACCTAAAATATTGAACAAGAAGATTAGTGAGGCTTTAAATGAATTAGGGAATTATTTGCAAGCGGGTGGCCGATATCTCATCTCTGAAGCCGGGACATTGCGCCATATCGAAGAAGTGCGTCACCGAAGTGAAGGTCATCATCGGGTCCATACACAGATTACTGCTATAGAAGACGTGGAGACACTTCCCCTCCGCATCCTGGATCAAGCAGCAGATGAGATCATTCACAATCGGACGAAGTTAGCAACGCTCCAAGGAGCAACGACAGGAATTGGCGGCATTCTGACACTGGCCATCGATGTTCCGGCCGTTCTCGGCCTGTCTTTGAAAACCATTCAAGAGCTGGCCATCTGTTACGGCTATGATCCCAAAATCAAGCAGGAACGCATCTTCACGATTAAATGCATGCAATTCTCTTCTGCGGATATCGTCGGCAAGAAAGCGATTCTTGATGAACTCAGCGACTATGCAGCAAATGATCAAGCAGACGCGCAGATGATTTCACAGCTGCAAGGGTGGCGGGAAGTTTTTGCAACCTATCGCGACAATTGGGGGTGGAAGAAACTGTTCCAGTTGATTCCTGTTGCCGGCATCCTCTTCGGTGCATGGATCAACCGCGGGACGCTTAAAGATGTAGGCGAATCCGCAAAAATGCTGTACCGTAAGCGTAGAATTCTTGAGCGATTAAGTCATTTAGACAAACAAAACATTGAGTAGTTCCCGAGCCGATTGAAACTAATGAAGTCTCCATTCGTATTAAAAATTAAAACGATTGGAGGCTTCCTGACAAATGATAAAATATTTGCTAAAAAAGCTATTAGGCTCCATCTTCCACTCCAAACACCAAGGTTATCGTCACAATAGCAGTCATCGAGTCCATTATGGTCGTCGTCATTCTTCATCCGATCGATATTACGGTAATGGTCACGGCCAGCAAGGTCATGGTTATTACCGAAACAGACAACATAGTTCAAGTTAACCATAAGCCGCGAAAGTGGCTTTTTTGTTTGCTTTTAAGGATGAACGAATTATAGCTGCTGCAGGATTGTATTCAGTTCATCAATGAATGCTTGCGTACTCGTATAAGAAGGCTCTATTTGAAGCAGCTTGCGAATCATACGTTTCGTCGCCGGTGTGAGATCAAGCTCCTCCTCCCATCCTTTCGCACTTTCCTCATGCACTTCCGATGTCTCAAAGGTTGAATACAACATGAAAAGCAAAAAGTGACCAATTGCATACAGATCGGATGTCACTTCAGTAGCCCGCCGCCTCTGCAGCGTTTCCTCCTCTGTATACTCTGCTGGCTCCCCGATTCGCGAAGCTAAACCAAAATCAATTAAATAGATGCGATCCGCCTGCAGAATGACATTAGGAATCCGGATATCGCGATGGACAAAACCTTGCATGTGCAGGTAGGACACCACTGGCATTAGCTTGTGAATCAGGCTTAACGCTTCTTTTTCTGAAAATTTTGCGCTTCTTTCAAAAATTAAATCTTCAACCGTTTGCCCTTTCACATAATCCATGAGCATGAACATCTGTTTACTTTTCTCGAAGAATGCCAGACATCTTGGTATGGACGGATGTTGCAGCTGCTGCATGATTTCGATCTCCTTTTGCAACAGGTCCCGCCCCAACTTCCCTTTACTTGGCTTCGCTTGCTTAATGACGAGTTCTCCACCAGTCCTGATGTCCTGGCACAAGTAGGTTAACCCATAACTTCCCATGCCGAGAAATCGCAGGATCCGATACTGAGCTTGAAGCAATTTCCCTTCTTGCAACGGATAATCGATCCAAGAAGCATACACTTTTTTCACATAGGCAAGCAATGCCATAATCGCTCCTTATTGTCCATTAGTTTTCATCAAGTTTCTTGATTTTTTGTTGAAATCGCAAACAGCCGTAGGCTAGCAAACATACACATAAGAATTCAATGGGAACCAAGTAGGTAAATGTGTTTCCAATGAGTTGTGAGTGTGGTTCGAAGAACAGTTTAGGCACATTTATGAGTAACAGCACCAAGTTGGCTAGTGCTACAACGCTTAAAGTGAGTTGTACTCTTTTGAATAACAGCTTTAACGACAAGCGCTCGGTGTAAATCTCATACGATTCGCCTTCACGAAACGGCTTTCTGAAATAATGCCAGCCGAAAAGAGAATCTACGTGCTCCCAGCCTGAATCTTCAAAAAGAGCCTTATATTCATCGAGATTATCTTTGCCGCTGATTTTTTGGTAATCCATGCGATAGACATAGCGAACCGCGCTATTTTTCTCAAAACGATTGCGGAATACCCCCGGTTTGATCAGGTGTAGGCCTTGTGCAGACAAAGAAGTGAACCACGACTCATCCTTCTCATAATTCCATACAAATGAAAATCTAGTCCGATATTCGAATTGGTTACTTAGCGTATTGGTCATCATTAGCACGCCCTCTCTCCTACTCTACATTTGCGATGGCTGATCTAGCATTCGACAACAGTTCTTCCATACGTTCCATCTCAGCTTTTAATACAGTCCTGCCCAACTCGGTTATCGCGTACAGCTTGCGACGTGAATCAGCACCAACATCTGCCTCAGGCGCATTCTCAATTAACCCTTTTTTCTGCAGCGTATTTAATGCTGTATATAAGGTGCCTGCACCTATGCGTACCCTGCCGGCGCTCATCTTTTCCACATCCTGCATCATCGCGTAACCATGTGCCGCACGGGGATATAAAGCCACTAAAATATAGTAAAATGCTTCCGTCAATGGCAGCAGATCTTTGGAAAGCTCCATGTGATTCTCACCTCCATTCAATCCATATTTATATCGCCTTCTGTTATATCGAATCACAATGCATCGTATATCGATATAATAAACCATGATATATCGAGTGTCAATATAGTTAGCGATAAAAAAAAACCGCCAGAAAGGTACAATCCTTCTGACGGTCCTTTTATGTTCAGTTAAGTGTTCGGCTGCATACGGAGCTTCTTTCGTTTTACAAGTGCCAGTAAAAGTAGCAGAAGCGGACCTGCCACCATGAAAATCGGGAAAATGTAAGGAGCAGCCACTTTTACAGGAAAAATGACGGATATCTCCTCATAGTTAAAGGGGATTAATGTGGCTAACAAGACGATCGCCGATATCACCCATGTCATTTTTCTCCAGTCTTTCAAACCAAAAAGCTGTGATGTGCCATAACTTGAAACAAATAAATAGAGCGATAATTTAGTAAAAACACTCATAATCCAAATTGTTATAACGATCGCATCCAGGTTTTCGATGATACCACCAACGGAAATCGATCGAACGATCATGAGCATAGGATATGTGTAGTTAGCGGCCACGTTGTGTCCAAACATTAAGATGCTGAAAATAACGGATATTAATGTTACGATGCCGGAAAGCATAACGCCTCCTACCGCATGGCGGACAATCTGCTTCTTCTGCACGACAAAGGCAATCAGCATAAGCAGCATGATGCAATCGCCTAAGAAGGCGGCCGCTGGCAGTGAACCTTTCATCAATGCCAGCAAACCGTTATCGATATAAATCGGCAGCAGCCGATCTCTGTCTAGTTGATTAATGGCCAAAAACATAGGTCCTATAACGCCAATTAAGATGATCGGGCCCGTTAGTTCACAAATTCGGGCAATCACGCCAACACCATGCACAGTCGGATAGATCACAACGAGAAACATGGGGATTTGGATTAAAAAAACCGGCGTTCTGGGCATGATTGTCCCAGTAATAAACAAACTGAATTGTTTTAATATGACGGTAAGAATGACGATCCAAACCAGCAAATACAACACCGAAATCACACCGCCAAACCATTTTCCAAGCAAAATCCGGTTAAATTCAATGAGTGTTTTATCAGGAAAAATGGAAGCAAGCTTCCCGCAAATATAAGCGATTCCTACCGCCACCGCGGTAGAAGCAATCAAGGACATCCAGGCATCCTGATTGGCCAATTGAATAGCTGGCCCAGTTGTCAGCAGAATGGTCATAATGACTTGCGTGCTTACCATCATCCAGAATATTTGGCGGGTCGTTAAAACCATGTCACTCATCGCTAACCTCATCTCTTCTCTGATGCACAGGAATATTGGCAACTCCAGGCCCTTGTATAGAACTATCAACTTCGACTTCTACATCCAAGTTTTGGAATAAAGAAGTCCACTCGCCCTTCTTCTCTTTCCATTTAAGCGGATATTTTTTGTGAAATGCCCTCGCAAATCCTACAACATCAGCTTTTTGCTCCGTTTGCAAACGATGCAGGGTATGTACCATAATTTCCTTCATTGCTTGATTAAAAGGCTCCTCAATGCGTCTCATGGCATCGGTACCTTTTGTTATATTAATTGAGCTTGAGTTTTGAATGACATTTCCATCCAACGATAATTTCACTTTCATTTTCCAAACGCCGTTTTCAATCGAAGGGTACAGCCGAATTTTGGTATGCATGATCTTGATGACAATGTTACCGCCGTCTAATTTTTGAGTCATCGTTATATTTCGTCCAAGATCTTTTGGTCTTAGTAATCGAACTCCCATGATGTCTTCAGGACTTAGAAAACCTTTTAATTTCTGCTTTTGGATGACGGACATTCCTTCGACAGTTAGAATCTGCTTTTTAGCCTTATTCGTGATTAGGGGGGCAGGTGCGACTACTGGTAAAAGAAAAGATTGCGATTCAGCGCTTAACAGTTCCTCTACTTCGTGCATGGTAGAAGAATGGTTTACCGGCTTCTGGGAAAGTTTAATTAAGGTTTCATAGGTATTAGGATCCACTTGCGACTCCAACAGCTGCCTGGCGGTTCCTTTGCAGATAAAGAAGTTGGATTGCTCCCGCGTCTGGATATCTCTGAATAAGAAATCAAACTCGTCACTCAAGCCCTGTCTTGCCAATTCTTCCCCAAAAAAGAAGGCTTTCGCATGTCCCCAAGAAAAAAAACGAGGCAGTTTCTTTTGCAACTCACTTAAAGCATCCGCCATAGATTTGCCCACCGATGACATGGTGTATACATTTCCCTGCCCCCCGCCATTGCCCTCACTGCCTCCTGAGGCTGGATTCGGAATAAAGACCTGAACGGTCATTTCGATTTCATCTTCATCTTTCGAGTCTACTCCTGCGGAGATAATCAAGGCCATGTCGTTGACCTCCACACGATCCCAGCAGCCTGTAGTCATAAGCAGCACTAGTATAAGTACTGGGAAGCCAATCCGATGCCTCAATTCTCTTCCCCTCCATCAATCCTGCATCATTACTTCCTATCCGGCTTATCGCCTTGTCTTTTGATATTGCCTTCACTATAGAACAACGGTCGCGTCTTAAATTTATTGATAGGGGCCCTGAAAAGCACATCTTTAATACCGCTTAGGGAAATTGGAGCTAAAGGAGCCATGTAGGGAACTCCAAATGAACGAAGTATACAAAGATGGCTTATGACTAACAACAGCCCCAGAATTAGGCCAAACAACCCCATAATTCCTGACAAAATCATAATGGGAAATCGCAGGATTCGAAGCGCAATGCTTGCTGAGTACTGAGGCATCATAAAAGAGGATATCCCGGTAATGGCAACGACCATGACCATTGGCGCCGAAACAAGGCCGGCTTGTATCGCCGCCTGGCCAATGACAAGCGCGCCAACGATACTGACGGCTGAGCCGACTTGCCTTGGAAGTCGAATACCCGCTTCACGCAGCGCTTCAAACGTAATTTCCATGATGAGCGCTTCCACCAAGGCCGGGAACGGGATCTCTTCCCTCGATTTGGCCACGCGCAGAAGCAGGGTAGTCGGCACCATCTCCTGATGGAAGGTTAAAACCGCCACATAAACTGCAGGAGCGAGCATCGCGATGAGGAAAAACGTGTAGCGGAGCCAGCGAATTAACGTCCCGATTAAATATCGCTGATAATAATCCTCAGGTGATTGCATCATGGACCAGAATGTTGCTGGGACAATCAGCACGATAGGCGTATTTTCGGTCAGAATAAGAATACGTCCCTCCAGTAAGCTTGCTGCAGCCACATCGGGGCGTTCTGTTGCTTGTATTTGCGGAAAAGGCGAATACGTATTGCCCTCAATCAATTCCTCGATGTATCCGCTCTCAAGCACACCGTCAATGTCGATCTGCTCTATTCGCTCTGAAACCTTGATGATAATATCAGGCTTTGCGATCCCATGGATATAAGCCATGGTGACTTCCGTTTTAGAATAAGTCCCCACCGTGAAGGTGATGAACTTTAAAGCCGGCGTCTTTAATCTTTTGCGAATTAATGAGGTATTGATCGTTGTCGATTCAATAAAACCTTCTCTTGAACCACGGACAACAGATTCGGCTAGCGGCTCTTCAACAGCACGTGTATCGTACTTCATAAGTCCAATGGTTAGAGCGCCTTGTACGGTATCAATGAAGACAACGGATCTGCCTCCCAGAACATCGTGGAGAACTTCACCAATAGTTTGGATCTCATAGACATCAGACACATTGACATAATCTTTGTAAGTTTCGATCGAGCTTACAGAGTCTACCTTCGAGTTCTTTAGCGGGGTAAGCACGTTTCCATCCAGTAGCTCCACATCCACAGCGCCTCGGAGATACAGCATACAGGCGTTCAACCCGTTGTGAGTGTGAAACTGAGTGAACAAAACATCCGCACAATCTGTAAAGTAGGTTCGTAATATTTGCAAGTTCCCGGAAAGTTCGGCCGAGACAGCGGTCTGATAGGCTTCTTTCTCGACACTTAACTCCCTCGGAATCTCCTTCTTCATGCCAAACTCTCCTTAATCACACACTTTTTACTTATTGTTATGCGCTTAATATTGTTGGAATATTCAGGTTGATGTGGAAGGAAAATCGAGTTCTCCAAATGGCAAATAAAAAACCTCCCTATTCAATAGGAAGGTCTCGTTTCAAACTCTTTTCATTTGCATCACTTTCTCCAAAATGACCGTGTCATACAGCTGTGATGCCGTACTTACACGACATTGTGTCCAACTCGGCAAGTGATTCCCCTCGGGCCACGAATAATTAAACAGCGATTTTAACCCATTGCCGTATCGCATCAAAATTTTCACACGACTGCTTGCTAATTGTCTCAAATCCTTAAGAACCTCCTGCTTATCGGCCACATGTGAGGCCACAATAATATGCGTAGCCTCTTGAGCAAAGGCCAACTCTTTCAATGGTTGGTGGGTGAAAGTTACTCGGTTTACCCAGTCGCTCATTGCCGCTGCTTGCTTAGCAAGCTCTACCGCTTCCTCGTCTAAATCTTGTCCAACCACTTCTGCTCCGGACACTTGGGCGATGGTTAGCAGAGAGACAGGGAAAGCTCCTGAGCCAATAAACAACACTTTGCAGTCTTGATCAATCTGTAAACAGGCTAACTCGGAACGAACGGAATCTGATATTAAATCCATATACTTGCTTTGCTGGATTTCATCCTTTTCCCCATGTCCTGCTTGATATTTCTCCAAAACACGCAAAGCACGAATGGACGTTTCCCTCACATTTCGCGATAGTTCCTGCACTTCAGTATTCGACTGCCATAATGGCCAGTTTTGAACATTCTCCTCTTTATGTATAAAATCACACAAGTCATCTAATTTATTTTTCAACATCGTGTAACACTTCGGAAAAGCGCTGGTATACGCTGTTATTTGCCTAATTTCAAACTCCAGCAATTTCAAACTTAAAATAAACTCGTATTCCTCTAGCATGGATCCCCCTCCTTTTTACCTACTGATAATACATATCTGACTCTTCTAGTGAAAAGTACAGAAACCGTAGGAGGGAGTGCATTTTATTTTTAAAAGAAAAAGGGGACTTTGTCAGGCTACATCTTTCTCTTTTTGCATGGGTAATATCTAGTTGTCTTCTTCTACTTCTCGTAATGAAGTAAAACGTTTCCTGAGCCAAAGCTCCTCGTTTCCTTCAATTTCAAGGTTTGTCTTCCACTCGCATCATGAAATAATGGTTTCCCAGAACCTAGAACGACCGGAGTGACCACAAATAAATATTCATCGATGAGTTCCTCATGAGATAACTGCTGTACAATCGATCCACTTCCGAAAATAACGATGTCCGCTCCATCTTCGTGCTTGATCTCTTGAACGAATTTGCCGATATCCCCATTCACTAACCTGGAATTCTCCCAGCTTGCACGTTCCATCGTTGAAGAAAATACGATTTTGGTCATCTCGTTTAATTCATTCGCCATCGCCCGAGCCCCTGCTGGTGCATTCGGATTATTAGCCACTTGGGGCCAATAACCTTCAAACATCCGGTAGGTCGCTCTTCCGAAAAAAATCGTATCCGGATTCATCATCTCATGCGCGGCTTTGTCAACTTCAGGATCATGGATAAACCAATCGATTTCACCATTTAGCCCCTTATAAAAACCGTCTATAGATACTCTGTTAAACATAATTACTTTTCTCATGCGTGCCTCCCTATTCCTGACCTGTCACCTTTGTCGTTGTACAGTAACTTCGTCAATTAAGGGCATTTTCCTCCGTTTTGCCTGAATGACTAAATAAAGGCTGGTCAGCACCGCGCCAATCGCTCCGCAAATAATATCTGTCATCGTATCCACCAAGCTGCCGTTTTGTGAATTTAATCCAAACCAATGATCCGTCGTGAACTCATAAATTTCCCAAACCCCTGCCATCGCTACGGAAAAAAAGAGACTTAGCCATATCGCGACTTTTGCGCTTGGCGTGACGGATTTGTTCTCTACATCGCTTGCTTTCCCATAAATAAGTAAACCCACGAAACAAAGGATGACACCTGAAAAGAGATGCTCAACTTTATCCAAGTAAGGAATGACACTATAAAATCCGAATTCATTTGCCAAAAACATCGTTATGAAAATGAACAGCAGCACACAGAACCTAAGCGCCGGAAACATCGTGCTCTTGGTTAGCTTGACAACCCCTCTGATCAACAGCAGTACCGCTGCGATCAAGACGGCCTGCCACATTTTCGGCGGAATCCCTTTTATCAGAAAATATACAAAACACACGGCCGCAAGCACATACAGCGCCAGTTCAAAAAGATCGTTACCTCTGTCTTTTCGCATAAGCTTATGCATCGCCATCTCCCATTTCACTATGGTAATAATTACTATCTATCCTTTTAAGAAGTATATTATTCCCAGATTGCAGGTAGTGATACGGAATCGGAGTAAGTTTAGTTATAACCATCTTATACCGTTGACGAACTAAAACCTTAAATTTATATTGGAAATATCTGATTGTCATAGAAAGCTTGCAAAAGGAGGACAACCTTTGCCAGAACCTCACGAATCTACAGCTGTTTCCAACGATGATTATCTCCATCTTAGGGCGGATTGCGAAAACTGCTTTGGACTATGCTGTGTAGCGCTGCCCTTCTCCGCTTCCGTCGACTTCGCGGTTGACAAACAGGCCGGACAACGCTGCCATAACCTGGGAGAACACTTTCGCTGTGGCGTACACCAGGATCTAAGGAAAATCGGTTATCGCGGATGCACCGTATATGATTGCTTTGGCGCTGGCCAACAAGTCGCTCAAGTGACTTACAGCGGTAAGGACTGGGTGAAAGCCCCGGAAACGGCGAAACAAATGTTTGAGGTGTTTCCTATCATGAGGCAGCTGCATGAGCTGCTCTGGTATTTGACCGAAGCGCTTGAGCTTGAGCAGACGCAATCGATCCATGAAGCGCTTCGCTCAGTACGGGAAGAGACGGACCGACTCACCTCCCTTAGTGCTGAAGCGCTCTTGAAGCTTGACATTGCGGCACATCGTGCCAATGTGAATGTCTTGCTCCTGCAGACGAGCGAGCTCGTAAGAGCAAGCGTTCAGCGTCAGCAGAAAAATTCCCGTGGGCGTCAAAAGAGCTACGGACGTAGTGCGGATCTCATTGGCGCCAATCTCCGGGGCGCTGATCTTAGAGGAGCGCACTTACGTGGCGCTTATCTGATCGCTGCCGACCTGAGAGAGGCAGATTTGCGATCAGCGGATCTCATTGGGGCTGATTTCCGGGACGCCGACTTAAGTGGCGCTGACTTGACGGGAAGCCTCTTCCTCACGCAGTTCCAGATCAATGCCGCCAAGGGGGATACGTATACCAAGCTTCCGAAATCGCTTAGCCGCCCGCCACACTGGACCGCCTCCGCCTAGACGAAACAAAAGGCTGGACTAGAATGTCTTCGCAGACTTCTAGCCCAGCCTTTATTCAGTTACTTACTTCCACTTCTGAGCTTCCGGACCTCTGAGTTTAATGCCGCTTCTCTTCTGATAGAGCTCATTTGCAGCCTTCAATGCATCGTTCCCGCCTTTGGACTTCCACTCTTCGATAACCTTCGGCCAATCGCTGATCGGCTCCTTGCCATACACCATTTTAACCATATGTGTGAGCAGTACAGCAGGCGCTGTATCGGATAAAGGCGCTATGTCCGGATTTTTCTGCATAGCTTCCAAAATCGGATCAAATTCCAAGCCGCCACGTCCTTCATTCGGCAAAACGGTTTCAAACGTTTTGAGCAGATCCTTCCCCTCCTGCGTAGTGCTCAAAATTTGTTTGCGGAACGCATCGTCCTTGACCATATGAAGGAAACCGCTCAGATAACGCTGTTCGGATACCTCTGCATCCGTCTTCGGTTCTGTCGGCAGCGTCAAATCGAACCACTTGTCAGCCTCTTCCGATGTTTGCCATTCAAAGAACTTAAGAATGCCTGGAATTTTATCCTTTGCTGTCTTCGCATTGATTAAATAGGAACGTGCACCGGATGAGTATAAATATCCCCCACCTTTACCGTCAGGCCCGACCGGAGAAGGAATAATTTTAATTTTCGCATCAGGCACGGCTTGCTTTAATTGCGTTTGCCACTGCAGCAGCTCCTGCGCGTTCATTTCCCACATGCCGGCTTTCCCTGATAAAATGATGTTTTTGAAATTGGTCGGATTAATCGTTGCAAATTCTTTATGAATCAACCCTTCATCAAACATTGTTTTGTACATTTGCAAAGCCTTTTGCATATTTTCTGAGTCAAAAAATTTCGGCTGTACCTTCCCGTCAATGACTTCAAATTGGCTGAGGTACGGGTAAACATCATAAGCGCCAAAGAAAATATCCGCATATTTAAAATCTTGGCGTCCCATGAACGGGTGCTCTACACCTATTTTCTTAAAAGCGCGCAGCATGTCAAGGTACTCATCAACCGTTTTCGGATCCTTCGTGATCCCGGCTTTCTGCATCAAATCTTCGCGTACCCAAGTCGCTCTGCGGGAAGGCTGGGAAATATATTCCGGAATCGCATATATTTTACCATTCAGCGTCACTTCGTCCCATGCCGCTTGTGGAATCGTCTTCAACAAATTCGGCGCGTACTGCTTGATAAGGTCATTCAATTCAAGGAAAACGCCGGCTTGAACAGATCCTGCAAGCTCTTTACCACTCGTACTGGCTCCCGCCTGAACGACGTCTGGAATGTCGCCTGTTGCAAACATCTGAACCATCTTTTTCTCAAAATCTGCATGCGGCACTAAACGGATATCCAGGTCTGTATTCGTTTTCTTCTCCAGCTCTTTCACCCATTTGTCCTCGTTCAAATTCGCTGCTTTTTCTACATAATCAAAATTCAATGTACGCAAGGAAATGCTGAATTTCGTAGGTCCTTGCGGCACCACAGGTGCTGCGCTCGCCGTTGCAGGTGAACCTGCAGATGCCGCAGGAGTCGGCTTATCTACATTTGAGCTGCAGCCAACTAGTCCAGTCGTTAGTGCAAAAGCCATCGTACATGCCATCCATTTTGACCTTCTCATCGTACCCCTCATTCCTTTACATGTTATGATAAAACGAAAGCGCCAAGCGCTTTCTGTTCAACCCAGAATCGTAGATCATCCGGCTCATAAATGTTGGCATGCATCCTGTTGTAACCGCTTCCAACGGTTTCTGCTTTCATCGTATACGAATCCGCGCGAACCTCATATAGGGTTCCTTTAGGGGAAGTCGGGTTTTTTTTAGGTTTTCCTTGGCTCCCTTGCGAAAATTAAAAAGACTGACTGAGAAGATCATTCCTGACCTCTCCAGACAGCCTTTATTTTTATTTCGAATCAAATAATGCCCAATCCGACTCGGTATAATTGCCCATGTACCATAAAGAAATACCTTTTAACCCATAATACTTCGCAAGCCATACTTTTTTATCCACACTAGCCGTATCTTCATAGTAAATATCGTGGCTGCCGCGATCATCTTGGAAAGAAATCTCCCTCAGGAAATAAGGCAGGCTCATCGATTGATTAACTCCTGGTGATGCAAGCCTTTTCTCCACAGCTTCAATCTCCGGATTATACAGTTCAGCAACTCCGTTTGCTGTGATCCATTGATTAGCCTGCTTAGATATCCCCAGAACCAGCTTTTCTTTTGGAACAAACGCTAATGTGCGTTTCACCGCATCGTTCACCAGCGGCAATGGAGCAGAAGGAAGTTTACTGTCGTTATGCGTAAAATCATAAGCCATGAGAACAACAATATCTGCCAAGGCATTAATTTCTTTTAGATCATAACCTTTATAGTAATAATCAGGTTGAATCGTCACCGTTAGTGGGTAGGTGGGGATTGCCGCTTTCAACGCTTTCAGAAATTGGCTATAGTCAGGTGCGCTAGTTGCATCCATTAGCCCCTCAAAATCCATGGTTACTCCGGTAAATCCATATCTGGCATCCGTAAGGACCCCTTTTAAAGATTGGATAAACGCTTTTTGCGCCGGCTCGTCCTTCAAGAAATCCTTCAGAGTCTTCTCTCCGTAATAAACCATCAAATTTTTCTGAATGTTGGCTGTATTCGCTGTTTGAACAACTTCCTCCCACCCGGAAGGAATGTGATATTCGGTCGTTGTTGTCTCCAATTGGGCGTTACCTGGTGTTTCGTATTTCAAATGCGACCATCCGAACGTAACTTGATCGAGCAGCGGCATGTGGTTGATGGCAGGGTATGAATTAATCGCATAAAAACCTACCGTATCTAATTCGCGAGTGTCTACTTCTGTCTGAATCACACGATAAATGATGGCAGCCGCCTCTTTGCGTGTCAGGGATTGCTTGGGGTGAAAACCAAGTTGATCGCCTTCCATGATTCCTTGTTTGACCGCATAGTAGGCATATGGCAGCAGATTTTGATTCAAGGCATCGCTATCGGCAAAGTTTCTCTTGTTCTTCTCGTTTTGCCAGCCTTGAAGTGTCCAACTGTTGCGAGCCTCGGCAGTCTGAGCATCGAGCAGCGCTTTCCCGACAATGCTGGCCACCTCTTCTCGGGTTATCGATTGATCCGGGTGAAACTTCCCCTGCGAATCCAGCATAAAATCTAGCCATTTCCGCTCATATGCCGCAGATACGAATGGGTATGACCATCGGCTTTGTTCAACATCTACTGGAGCACCCGCCACACCGGAGCCAGAAGCAGCCTCCTCCCGGTTGGCATTCATCAGTAATTTAATGAACGCCTCTCGCGTTAGCGTTCCTTCCGGTTTGTACGTTAAATCCGAATAACCGTCAATAATACCGATCGCCGATAACGAATAGACCTCATTTTGAAACCAATCCTCATTGGTAACATCCGTAAACGGTTTTAAGGAAACGTCATACGCGTAGGCGGTTCCTGCCGAGGCCAATACGAACAGCGCAGCAGTTTGAACAACCGCTTTTTTTAACATAGACAATAGCATTCTCTCCCCTCTGTCCTAATTTGACGTCATGAGAGAGAATTAGTTGCACAAAATGACGAAAGCCTTACGGCAGCAGCTTCTTTTCATGTAAGTGATCAAAAATAATTTGAACCACGCGTGAGACTCGATCCCTGTCCTTATATGACAGCCATTCCAATTCATCGATTTCGGATGCGGGACTGAGTTCGCCGTCGAAATCTGCCGTATAACAAGCCATTTTCACCACAATTCCCTCAGCTTTACCGTCTGCTTGCGCTTCGAAATTCCCGAAATGCGCCACCGTCTCCGGCTTAATGTGTACCGAAAGCTCCTCCTCAATTTCCCGAATCAGCGTCTCGGTATCCGTCTCCCCAGGGTCTCTTTTACCTCCAGGCAAGTAATAGAGCTCTTTCCCCTTCGAACGTGTCCCTAATATTTGTCCATCAACGATACGTATCAGCGCAATCTTATCAATAAAAGTCGTCATGTCTTTTTCTCCTTATCTTGAAACTCTATTTTCTATTGAAGCGTATTAAAACAATACCAAACCAAACCAAATTTCTCAAATTACTCGAAAAAGGAAGTGATGATTAATGAGAAAATCCATGCTGCTTTTCGTCGTTCTTTCATCCATGATGATAGGAGCATGTTCGTTCCTCGATGGGGCGAATCAATCATTGGATTACGTGAATCAAGCCACGGCGCACATTTCAAAACTTAGTACATTTGCCGAACAAGCCCCACAGCTAATCAAAGACGCCGCTACGAATCCTGAAACAAAGATGAAGCTTGAAGAACAGTTACTCGCCTTAAAAACGGAAATTGAACAATTCAACTTGAAAAGTGTACCTGCTTTCGCAAAAGATATTCACGAGCAATTAGTTGAGAAAAATAAAGTTTTGTTAGATGAAATTAATCAAGTGGTAGTAAATGGACACCTGGCGCTCGACAAACTTCAAAACTCTCAAATCCTTACTACAATTACGGACATTACGGGGTTAATCAATCGGATTTCCAATCTAGGCAGCTAACAAAAAAGAGTTAAGCGATTTATTCTCGCTTAGCTCCTTTTAACTTTTTATAATCGAATGTATTACTCTTTCTTAGCTTCGTAATGAAGCACCAGCACACCCGAAGGAAGTACTTTGGATGATAGGAGATTCAACCGTTTGGTCGCCTTATCCTCTTGAAATAAGCGCGTTCCGGTCCCTAGCACAATGGGACTAACCGTTAATCGATACTCATCGATTAAATCCAAATCCATAAACGTGTGTGCGATGCTCGGGCTGCCGAAGATAACAAGGTCTTTTCCCGGCTGCTGCTTGAGCTTTCCGATTTCCTCTGCAATATTCTCGTTAATGAGCGTTGTGCGGTTCCACTGAACTTCCTTTAGGCTTTTGGAAATCACAATTTTCTCAACGTCCTCGATCCAATTCGCATGATCGATATCATGTTGCGTGCTTTCAAGATCGTTCAGAACAGTAGGCCAATAGCTCTCCATCATCTGATACGTTACGCGGCCATAGATGGGAGACCCCACTGTCTTTACGATCTCATCCGCAGCGTTCATCAAATCTTGGTCATAGGAGATCCAATTCAATTCCCCATTCGGTCCAGCTACAAAACCATCCAGCGATACGTGTACAAATAATACAACTTTTCTCATTGTCATTCTCCTTTAGTTTGATAGTCTCACTTCATTTTAGTGGATTCAAACTATAGGACACAACCTCTCATGAATTTCTATCACAATTTCAAAAAATATTCTTATCGTGGATAGTAAGAAAATCCCGGATAGTTGACGACCGGCCATTTTTCTTTGCGCAGCGCGTTGATAAGCTCAGGTCCAACATGCAAATTGCCTTTCACAAGCTCCTGCGGCGTAAGTGCCATCATCTGGTTTAGTGAGACATCTTCAAACAGATTGCTTTTAAACATTTCAAGAAACCATAGGGATTCTGTTCCTGTATTTTGAATATAATGCCCCGTAGCAAATGGCACATAACCGACGTCACCTGCCCGGTAGTCAAACGTCCTGGCATTGCCATTGCCAAGAACCACCGTCATGCGTCCCTGACCTGCGAGGTAGTATTGCCACTCATCGTTATTTGGATGCCAATGCAGTTCACGCATAGCACCTGGTTCCACTTCGACGAGGGCTGCCGCGATTTTTTGTGAGATGGGAAAATTTCTTGAATCTACGATTCGTACACTACCACCGGGAGTTTTGATCGGTGTTTGAGCTAACAGTTGATATTTGAAACTTAAGGGGATTGTACCGTAAGGAGATTGCACTTTCTCACTTTCGAGCGGACCGGGAACGTTATCTTGATAAATGTAGACTTGCTCTGTCGGAATATTGTCAAATGCACTTATAGGAACACCGAAATTCGCAGACAACACCTCTATGGGCGTATGAGCAAACCAATCGGAAATCGATAACGTATGAAGGTCAGAGAAATTGCCATCATCGAAAACAAGCAGGAATTCGCAATGCTCCAAACCTTGAATCGAATGTGGAAGCCCTGGCGGAAAATACCAAAGATCACCTGGACCGACATCGGCAATAAAATTCCGCCCATCTTGATCTATTGCCGTAATACGCGCACGTCCGAGCAGCATGTAGGACCACTCCGCTTGTTGGTGCCAATGAAGCTCTCGAACACCGCCAGGTGTTAGACTCATATTCACACCGGCCAACGTCGTCGCGATCGGTAATTCTCTCGCTGTAATTTTCCGCGACCACCCGCCATGGTTTAACGTCATGGGAGTGTCAGAGAATGAAAACTTCAAGTTAGGCACCAATCCGGCATCGGTTCTAGGTGGAACCAGCATATTGGGGTTTTCCTTATCCCGCATGATATCCCTTGGACCCGTATCGATTCCACCGGCACCGTCATAACGGATGGGCTGTGGTACAATGCCGTTCATGCCTTGATTCCGTTTGAGAGAATCCATGATACCCTCCTTCTTCCGTGGCGATTATGATATCTCATTCTAAAAAATATATGTATCGTGCTGGCTGTACATGCTTGCACCTTGCACCTCGCTACAAGGGGAGAAATAAGCCTACTTGACCTCAACCACGATCGGATCAAGTAGTTTCCCATGCACATAAGGGAGCAGTCGCCAGCGCCCGACTTCTGGCAGCATCATTGATGTTGGGAGCGCTCTATCAGCACCATTAAGAGGTCCACCTAAAGCATTGGCTGAGCTCAATGGGTTTGAAGCATAAACATCGATAAGGTTATCAGATCCTTCTTTTATGGCTTTTACCTCGAACGGTCCATTTAATTTTTCTTCCGTTCCCCAAAAATGCCAAATATATTTCTGATCCTTTCCTGCTTTGAACCCTGCGTCGATAAAGCCAACTTGTTTTTCAAATCCACGCAGCAAATATACATCTGATTGGAACATGGGGGTTATTTCCCAGGAAGGAGATTGCATATTTATCATTAATGTTCCGTATAGGTTGTTATCTAATTTGACTTCGATACGCCACAATCCATCTAGTGGAAGTGCAAATCTGAGCGCGTACCTTTCGAGCCTAGGATAACCAATGTTTGGTTCTTTAATCACCTCAGATGAGACGGTTTCCACTAAACCTGATCTCAAGTTTACTGCTTGAATTGTCATTAATTTCCCCAAAAAATTCTCGAATGGTTCTTCAAAATGGAAAATGTAACCGTTCATTTCTCCAGCTCTTGCCTCGTGTTGAGGTGAAAGAGAAATGAGTAATCGCCCATTCTTATAATATTGTTTCTGTTCACTCATTGAAGCGGTTGCCATTCCGAAATAAGAAGGAACTATAGTCTGGAGAGTATCTTTTCTCGCAAAAATGAAGAAGCCAAACAAAACAATGGCTACAGGCAGTAGAGTTGCAACTGTTATTGAAGTGAACTTTCGGTTATTACTTTTGGTACTAGTTCGCATAAGTACTTTATTTTTCAACTGAGGTGTAAAATGACTGTCAGAAAAAGGGGATTGAGTCAATCTTTTTGCCCAGTAGGGGTTTTCTTCTTTCATATGTTATACCTCCTCATTTTGTAGTGCTAACAATTCATTCATTTTCTTCTTCGCACGATGCACCCTTGATTTGACGGTTCCGACCGAAACACTTATCAACTTTGCGATTTCCTTATGTTTTAGTCCATAGTGGTAATCCAAAATAAGGACTTCTCTATATTTTCGCGGGAGCTGAATAACGGTGTCCCATAATTTTTGATTTTCAAGACGAGTGAATAAGACTTGCTCAGCCGGAGGAGATGAGTCCTTTGAAACAAAGTGATTTGTTAGCGTTACTTTACGAAAAAATGCACCTTTTAAATAATGGATAGACTTATTTCTGGTTATCGTAAGCAACCAACTTTTGACGGAGCATTCTCCACGAAATGTATACATGCTGTTGTAAGCAGCCAAAAAAACTTCTTGTGATAAGTCATCTGCTACATCAGCTCTACGTGTTATGAAGAAGGCAAAGTTCCACACATCCTCCCCAAACTTATCCATTAAATCACACAATATACGATCGCGGTCGTAGCCATGAGCTAGAAATTGTAAATATTCCATTTGGTCCGACAATGTGTTCACCTCAATAGATAAGACCGTTCAACATAAAAAAGGTTCCAAGTAGAGTCAAAATTAATATTATTATTTTCTTGAAATTGAAAATAGTGTTTACTCTATCACGCTCCAATAACAAAACAAAAAGGCTATGATGAACTTCTTCATCATAGCCGATCTTTTGAAACCTAAACCACACCCATCCGCAACCGGTAACCGAACATAATCTCCCGTTCCACGCCACCAAAAACCTCAGCTACCAGCTCGCGGAAAGCTGAGAACTCCGCGCGCAGTTCCTCTGCGCCCAGCTTCAGCGCCGTTTGCAAGCCTCCCTGGCTGAATGCCAGATTCGCATAACGCTCAGCATCGCACGTTTCCCAGTTATGGAAAACGATCTCCCTCGCATATCGGAATAAGCCGGAATCGCGAATCTGCTGCAAATGTCCCTCTTTGTCCCATTTGTGGGCTTGTTGTTCGCTCGGAGCCAGTTCTAACGCTCTAGCATCGCCTAAAGCGAGAAGCCGCTTGTACTGTTCCTCAATCCTCCAGTCAACCGCCGGCGGCCAATCACAGTCGTAAGCAGCGAAAATCCCCCCGGGACGTAGTACGCGAGCGAACTCACGCAGTGTGCTTTGCGGCTCCATCCAATGGAAAGACTGCGAGCAAGTGATAACGTCAGCGGACGCAGAAGGCAGTTCCAGCTCATGCGAAAGCCTTTTGACAAACTGCATATTCTCAGGTTTATGTATCGCTTCCCACTTGCTAACGGCAACAGCGCGCATATCGTCACTCGGCTCAACGCCAATGATTTGATCGGCTTCATCAAGCCAAATAAACGTTGAAAGACCTGTGCCGCAGCCTACGTCAACAACGGTTTGCGGTTTATGCTGCAAGTACGTTGTTATCAGCTTAACGACCTCCTGCGGAGCCGTGGGACGATTCTGATCGTACAACGCGCCGAATCCGGCAAAACGCTGTACATTACTCGTGCGTACGTTCTCTATCATGGGCATAATCACTCCTTCTTTCATCTACAGCCCTAATTATACCTCATTCCACCTGCACAAAAGATGAAATTGTTTTAAAGTTAAACGAAAGAGCTGCCGCAGCAGCCCCTGAAAAAGCATTGTATGTTAATGCGTGACCATTTTTTTAAACAATTCATCGACCTTCTCCTGCATACTGCGAACCGTTGTTTTCTTATATTGCATACCTAGCCGAAGCACCTTCAGCTGCTGCCTGCGCGAAAGTTTACGAAACCGCGGTTCACGTTTCAGAAATGTACGGATGATCGACCAGCTGCTGACGGTTACCCGATCCGATTTAATGGCTGGAAGATCGTAAGGCAGCGGCCGCTTGCGAAAACGATCAACAAATTTCCCAACACTCGCAGATAGTTTGCTTTCATCGACAAGGCACACCGCTGATTGTTTATGCGTATGTTTTTTGAGGAAATTCAAATGCTGATGTCCGTCTATAACGACGTATCCTTTGTCTTTCTTGCTTTTTTGCACAACCAATAAATGCATCAGATCTTGCGCTACTTTTTTTAGTTCTTTTTTCCGCTGTGAGGTTTTGGTTGTGGTACTTTCCGGTTTAATTTTACTCAGCGATATATATTGCACGGTATATCTCACCTGTACCCCTCCTCGTCAAACCACTGTTTCATGTCATGAATTCCTTGATGTAACAGTGTATGTGGGATAGTGTCAGGTAGATGCTTGTTTGCTCGAAATTAGTCGGTTAACATCGCCCAGGGACACGCCATATCGCTCCAACCAGCAGGAATTTCTCCCCCATTGCTGACATAAACCGCTGAGAGAAGCTCAGTCACACCAGTCATCTGGCCATCGATTAATATCTCTTTAATCTGCGAAGGGGTACTTGGCACTAAGTCATTTTTGACAAGGCCAAACTGGTCTAATGGCAAGAACATAGCCAAACTTTTCTTATAGGAACAATGATTGGGAAAGCGCGGCGAACTACCAGAATCATATTTCGAAAGCGTAATTTCAAGGCCATGGTTCATCAACAAAGATGACGCATCAAATTCGAGAACGGCAAAAGCTTCCTCCGGCTCTCTTCTGGCATACGTTGCCATCATTTTTTGACAATCTTTCAGGGTTGGCCATAAAAAAACATGCCGATCCAAAAACGCCCGAAATTCCTCTTGTGTCGTAGAGGCGTCGATCATGCTATCTGCAATTCTCAAATGAGAATTGATCGTAACCTGTTGATTTTGATAGCTCAAATGCCTTGGAGCTAACCGACGCGGGCCATCTTGAGAAGGATCGATTTGATAACTTGAAAACAGCGTATCAAAATGCGCAATTGCCGGTAAATTTTTAGCCCGTGTAAAATGGTATAGCCTTTTTCTGTTTGGTGTTTTAGTGATCGCTGAGATGTTCGTGTCATTCATCGTTTTGCTCCTTATACGTCAACCCTCGCCATATTTTACCACAAGATCCGCATGAACATTCAAAAAGGGACCATCCTTACAGATCTATGACAGATCTTCAGGACAGCCCCACAAGTTTAAATGTTATGCGTGAAAATCTTGGCCGGAACGAACTTCTTTGACATAACCCGCACGAATAACGAAGTCACCGAAGTGCTCGCCATCCCAACGCTCTTTGGCATATTGATTGAAAATCGGACCTAGCGATTGTAAAATCTCTGTTTCGCCGATATTTTCTTTGTACAGCTTATTGAGTCGGTTACCCGAGTGGCCACCACCCAAATACATGTTGTATTTGCCAGGTGCTTTCCCGATAAACGCAAGCTCAGCCAGCATCGGACGTGCGCAGCCGTTCGGGCAGCCTGTCATACGAATCGTAATTTCTTTCTCGCTAAGACCTGCTTCTTCTAGCAGCGGATCGATTTTATCCATCAACTCCGGTAAATAACGCTCAGCTTCCGCCATTGCCATGCCGCATGTCGGAAGTGCGACACAAGCCATGGAGCTTCTGCGAAGTGCGGAGTAATGAAGACCATCTGTCAAGCCGTATTCTTTGATTAATTCTTCGATTTTTTTCTTTTTCTGAGCGCTAACATTCCCGATAATCAGGTTCTGGTTCGCCGTAAGACGGAAATCGCCAGAATGTACTTTGGCAATTTCACGAAGTCCAGTTAACAGCTGATAGCTGCCTTCATCTTTAACGCGTCCATTTTGGATAAACAGGGTGAAATGCCATTTGCCATTGCTTCCTTTTACCCAGCCATAACGATCTCCGTTATCGTCAAACTGATACGGACGCGGAGCTTCCAGTTTCCAGCCCAGACGAGCAGTCAGTTCTTCCACGAACCATTCGATGCCGCGGTCATCAATTGTATATTTAAAACGTGCATGTTTACGCACGGAACGATCACCATAATCACGTTGAATCGTGACGGTTTTTTCTGCCAAATCCACAACTTGATCCGGTGTAACGAATCCAATCACTTGAGCGACCTGCGGGTACGTCAGCGTATCGCCATGCGTCATCCCCATGCCGCCGCCAACGGATACGTTAAAGCCTTTCAGCTTCCCGTCTTCCACAATGGCAATGAAACCAAGATCTTGTGAGAATACGTCTACATCGTTAGATGGTGGAACGGCAATACCGATTTTGAACTTACGCGGCAAGTACACTTTTCCATAAATCGGTTCTTGCTCCGCGTCTTGGCTGTCGATCACTTTCTCTCCGTCCAACCAAATTTCGTGGTAGGCGCGAGTTTGTGGATCCAGGTGGTTACTAATGCGGCAAGCCCATTCGTAAACTTCACCATGCACATCCGAAAGGTAAGGATTAGGATTGCACATCACGTTACGGTTAACGTCACCGCAAGCTGCGAGCGTGCTGAGCAGCGAAGCATTGACTTCTTGAATCGTTTTCTTCATGTTCCATTTCAGAACGCCATGAAGTTGGAAAGATTGGCGAGTCGTTAAGCGAATGGTTCCATTCGCGTATTTCTGTGCTACACGGTCCATCATAAGCCATTGGTCCGCTGTTACGACACCACCGGCTGCACGTACGCGCAGCATGAACTGATAGGCCGGCTCCAGTTTTTGCTTTTGGCGCTCATTACGCAGATCTCTGTCATCCTGCATATAGCTGCCGTGAAACTTCATCAAACGGTTATCATCTTCAGGAATCGATCCTGTGATCGTGTCTAAAAGCGTATCAGCGAGGCTCCCCCGCAAATAATTGGTTCTAAGTTTAATGTGTTCAACGTCGCTATGCGGTGCGCTGTTCTTCGACAATAAATTGTTTTCTGACATATCGGCTCTCTCCTCTAGCAATCAACGGCTTCGTCTTAGTAGACGTCCCGCTGATAGCGTTTCTGCTGTTGCATCCGGGACAAGTATTCAGCCGCTTCTTCGGAGCTGAAACCGCCCTCTTGTTCAATAATTTTTGCCAATGTTTCATGAACATCATGAGCCATGCGTTTTTCGTCCCCGCAGACATACACGCTAGCCCCTTCTTGCAGCCATTGATACAATTCTTTGCTTTTCTCAAGCATGCGATGCTGAACATATACTTTTTGATCCGTATCACGCGAGAAAGCGACATCCATGCGCGTTAGAACGCCATCTTTCAACCAACGCTGCCATTCGATTTGATACAAGAAGTCTGTTGAGAAGTGCTGATCGCCGTAGAACAACCATGATTTGCCTTCCGCACCTGTTTCTTCGCGTTCGCCAAGGAATGCACGGAAAGGAGCAACCCCAGTTCCAGGTCCAATCATAATGATAGGTGTATCTGAACTTTCCGGCAATTTGAAATTCGGATTGTTCTGAATGTAAACCGGCAGCGAATCGCCTGCTTTCACTCTTTCCGCCAATTGAACGGAACACACACCGTAACGTTCGCGACCGCGCGCTTCATAGCGTACCGAACGAACCGTTACATGAACTTCATCCGGGAATGCTTTTGAGCTGCTGGCGATGGAATATAAGCGAGCAGGCATTTTGCGCAGAACCGCGATGAATTCAGCTGCTGCAAGCCCTTTTAGCGAATAATCCTGAACCAGATCAAGCAGATCTTTGCCGTGGATGTAGGATTTAAGCTCTTGCTCATTTCCTGCTGCTACAAGCCCGTTCAGGTCTGTATTTACAGTCAATTTCGCAACTTGCTCTACTAAAGGTTTTGTCAGAACTGTAATTTCAAAATTATTTGTTAAAGCTTCACGTACGGAGCGTTTGTCGCCGTTTTTATTAATCGCAACAAGCTCTTCCGCATTCCAGCCCATAGCTTCAATTAATTCCTCGACAAGTTGAGGATGATTTTCCGGATAAATGCCTAAGCAATCGCCTGGCTCATATTGAAGGTTCGATCCCTCCAGGGAAATCTCCACATGTCGCGTTTCGCGGTCCGACCCGCGTCCATTCAGGTTCAAGTTCTCAAGGACTTCAGCCTGGAATGGATTCGTTCTGGAAAACTCAGATTCAGCTGCGCTCGTAGAGCTAACTGCTGCACCTGCTGCTGCCGCGGATGATGCACCTGAAGATGCGCTCAGTGAGCTTAATACGCTGCTCATCCATTCTGCTGCCGGTTCGTCGAAATCAACATCGCAATCTACACGCGAAGCAAGCTGTTTCCCGCCAAGTTCACCCAAACGCTTGTCGAAATCTTTCCCCGTCTGACAGAAGAACTCATAGGACGTATCGCCGAGCGAAAGCACGGAATACTGTAGTCCGTCTAATTGAGGAGCTCTTTTACTATGAAGGAAGTCGTGGAACGAAATCGCATTATCCGGTGGAACCCCTTCGCCATGCGTGCTGACAACAACCAACAAAGTTTGCACCTTTTTCAAAGCATTCGGCTTGAAATCGGACATCGAAGAAAGCGTTACCTGAAATCCTTGTTCTTCGAGCTTTTTGGTAAACTTTTTGGCCAAACCTTGCGCTTTCCCGGACTGTGATCCGAAGAGGACTGTTACTTCTTTCGAAATAGCCGCTACGCTTGGCGCTGCATTAACTGCTGGTACTGCTGCAGGTACTGCGACATTGCCAGCTGAACCCGCCACACCATTCATGGCTGTGAAATAACCGCTTAACCAAACTCGTTGTGATTCTGTTAAAGTAGGCAGTAGACGATTAAGCAGTTCTACTTGTTCCTGGTTAAAAGGACTGTTTGTTACTTGAAGTTCCAACAAAATCCACCTCTCATATGCTGCAGTAATAAGAATTTCCCCAAATAATTTGTCGCATAAAATTTCACTCTCTTGAACCTATCACAGGTTTAGTTGCAGGTCAATTATAATGAATTTATAAGTTCTATCAGATTATCTGATATGCCAAATAAAAGAGCCTTAGCGGCAGTCCCGCTAAGGCTCTATGTAACTTCCCCAATCACAGCCGCATCAACGCCCGGCGTTCTGCTTGCGGCCTGCAATCGGAGCAAACCCCAACGACCCGTCCCTCCTCATCTGAGTAGAAAGCCAGCTTTTTTTGCTTCTTCCGGCAGAAGGAACAAGCCTGCGTATTCGTACTCGTAGAAGTTTTCTTTTTGGATTGATACGACGACATTTGAATGACTTTCGAAGTCTCGACCTTGCCCTTTGCTTTTCGCGTCATTTTAACCACACCATAAATTATCAGTGCGAGCACGGGAATTAGAACAATAACATAGAGCATAGCTCACCCTCCCTGTTTCATATACAAACCTTTCAGCCCACTTGATCCTCCAATGTCGTTAAACACTTATCAAGTGGAAGGTACAACGTCATTCGGGTACCACGACCGGCGCTGCTCTCGAAGCGAAAATAAGCTTCATCGCCATAGTACATTTTCATACGGGCGACTACATTGCGCAAGCCGAACAGATCTTTCTCTTTTTTTCGATCGGTAGAAATGCCTTCGATTGCTTGTTTGGATGCTTCCTCCAGTTTACCACAAATGTAAGCAAGTCTTTCCCGATTTACACCTACCCCATTATCACTAACCTCCAACACGAGATTAGGTCCCTGTAAATAGGAAGAAATGACGAGTTCTCCGCCTTCACTCTGTTTCTCAAGTCCGTGTATAACGGCGTTTTCCACTAACGGCTGCAAAAGGAGCTTCAAAACATGATAAGGCTTGCTTTCCTCCGCAATTTCGTACCTGACGCTAAAGTGATCCAAAAACCGCAGCTGCTGGACTTTAATATAATATGTCAAATGAATGATTGTCTCTGCAACTGAAAAAGTCTCGTTTCCTTTATTCAAGCTTAACCGGAAGAACTTTGACAGATTCAACACCATTTCGCTGATTTCATCTGCCTCATAATTTTTGGCCGTCCAATAGATCGAGTCCAGCGTATTATATAGGAAATGCGGATTAATCTGCGACTGCAAAAATTTCAGTTCCATTTTGGACAGTAATAATTGCTTTTCATAATGGTCGCGAATCAACGTCTTCTGATTTTCCGCCATTCGGTTGAAAGACTCAATCACGTATCCCAGTTCGTCAATCCGTTTATCTTCCAATTGAATGGTAAAATTGCCGGTACGCAGCTGCTTCATCCCATAGGCCAGTTTCCGCAGAGGAGCTGAAATGCCGCGGTAAACGATCCAGGAAATAATAATCGCAAGCATCAAACTGACGACTACAATGCCATAAGTAAACACTTTTAGCGAATCAGTATGGCTTCGAATCTCCCACAGCGGCTGTTCCATCATAATGGACCAACCGGACAGCTTCGACTTGACGCTAATCGTGACCATTTCTTCCCCGGTCTGAGGAGATTTGCGGATCGATCTGACCTCATCTTTTTTATCCCAAACTTGCGCATTGACGCTTGCACCCGTTCCGGTAATCAGATGGCCATTGCTGCCAAATAAGTAAATGTTCGCATTCTTGGAAGGCAAGAGCGGTTTGGCCTGCTCAATCAATGCGCTCTTTTTAATAGATATGATAAGTAAATTAGGATTAATCAACGTTCGATTATAAGGATCCATAGTCCGGATCAAATGTACACTGTCCGCATCGAAATATGACTCCCCATCTTGAGGGGTATAGAAATACGTCCCGCCTCCCGCTTCCATTAATCGCATATACCACTCCTGCTTCTCAGCGCCCTCAGGCAGCTTGCTGCCCCCCAATTTCGTAGAAATCACGGTACGCGATGGCATATGGATTATCGTAATTTGATCAACCATGAGATTAACATTCGTCATACTCGTGATTTGGTCCATCACCTGAGCGAATTGAACAAACGATTGCTTCCTCGGCTCTTGGCCGACAGACTGCAGGGTTGCATTCATATTCATATCAAAAGCAATCAATGAGGAAAGCTGCTCGATATTTTGAAGCGAGAGGTCAATGTAATCCGCCATCGTGTGCAAGGCCCCTTGGGTTCTCTCTCCCGTCTGCACCTCCACGATCATCTGTGATTTGGCAATAGCAAAAAGACTGAATCCGGAAAGCGGCAGCAGTATCAGTAAAAAATACCACGTTAATCTAACCTGAATGAACCCAGTTAACACTTTTCGCAATTTTGGCGCGATGTCTCTGGCCATGTTGGTTCCCTCCATGGGTACCGGATCATTGTCCCGGCTGCTTTCCGTTATCCCGCCACCATTCGTTCACTTCCCCGGTAATCTCATCTCCGCCGGCTTCCTTCCACTTTTTCACAAAATCATCGAAATCCTCGATCGGACTCATGCCGGCGATTATGCGCGTGAAGGTTTCTTCCTGCAGCTTGGAAAGCTTCACTTGATGCTTGCCCATTGCAGGCGTAGGGGGTCCGTTAAAACGATTCTCCATGAGATTGCCCTCAATCTGCTGCAAATTTTCATACAGCTTGAACGGCTCGCCCAGCGCTTTCAAACGATCCCGTGTCATGTCCGGTTCGACCGTGTCCGCCAAAGCCCCATAAATACCTCTATAGCCTTGCTTGATATGCTCATCAAATCGAATGGACAGCTTGCCGCCTGCTTTCGTCCAAACCTCATTTTCAAACCCAAGCTTCAAATTTTGCTGACCTGGTCCTGCGATGAAATCAAGAAATTTGACCACGGATTCTGCCTTCTGGCTCTTAAGAGGCACAACATTATAAGATCGGACGTTGGACGTGCTGTATACCCCGTGTTTACCACTGCGTCCAATTGGAAAATCAAGTGGAATCCATTCCGCTTTCGGATCATTTTTACGGTTTGCTGCAATAAGTGAACGCGTATCGGACCATGCCGCTGAGTAGAGACCGACTCTGCCAGATGCAATCTTTTCACCAAGCACATCAATTTTGTTCAAAGGAAATTCCGGGTCGAGAATATCTTGTTCATACAAACTGTGCAGGTAGGCTAGCGCTTCTTTCATTTCAGGCAATACCCCTGAGTAAACTATCTTGCCGTCTCTTTCGTACCAAGCGTTCATTTGAACCCCGAAGGCCCCCAGAAAAGGTGAGGTTCTCCCTAATCGCTCCAAGATCGAAAGTCCATATGTGTCCTTCTGACCGTTGCCGTCCGGATCCCTTTCTGCAAAAGCTTTCATCACAGTCGTGTACTCCTGCAGAGTCCGCGGTGGACGAAGGCCGAGCTTGTCCAGCCAATCTTTCCTGGCGTAAATCAGCTCCGTCCCTTTCACCTCATTCAGGCTGGGAATCGCATAAATTTTGCCGTCAACGGTTACGTTATCCCACGCTTCTTTAGGGATTTTCGCTTTCAGATTCGCGCCGTACTTATCGATATAGTCGTTCAAGGGTGTGAGCGCTTTTTGATTAACAAAATTTATAAACCAAGAGGGACTGCTTGTATTAAGCAAATCCGGCGGCTCCCCGGACGTCATCATGACGTTCAGCTTCTCATCATACCCATTCAGCGGAGGCAATGTGACCCCCACTTGAACACCCGTATTTTTCTCGATGTAGGCTAGGTACGGATTATTGTTTTCATCCATGCCTTCCGGGAAAACCACACCCAGACTGTTTACCACAATTCGGATGGCGGAAGTTGTATCCTGTTGTCCAGCTTCCGTCTCGTTCTTGTTATCTGCTCGAACGCTGCAGCCAGAGGCGGTGAAACAAGTAACGAACGCGAGAGCTACGAGACTGAACGATTTCGATCTTAGTTTCATTCAACCACCCCTTCAAGCAAACGTTATCCTAGAATCTGCCTCAGAATCGGCGTCAGTCCGTCGGCCATCCGAAGAAAGCCAAGATCAGTCGGATGAGAACCATCTACTGTACATTCATGTGCGTGTTCTCCTAAAAGCAGTGAACCATCGCAGAAATAAATGTTCGTGTCATTTCTCTCTCGCCGCTCCTGTACGGCCTGTATGGAAATCTGTTTGCGGTCCGCTCGATCCTTCGCCATCTGAACATCAAAATACTCTTTCGCATGCGTAATCCGGGATATCACCAAGATAGGTGTTAAAGGGTGCTTCTCACGATAAATCGATATAAAATTCGGCAGCGTTTGCTGCAGCAGCTCCGTGGATACACAGTTCGCCTCGTAGTCCAAAATCAGACAAGCCGGATCTTGGATTTCCGCCAATAGATGGGCTAACTCGGGCTCACCTTTCCCGTTTCCAGAAAACCCTAGATTGAGGAATTCCATATTGAAACGGCGCGATAAAATGTTCGTATAAGACATCCCCGGGCGGGAGGCACAGCCGCCTTGTGTAATTGAGGTTCCATACACAATGATTTTATGATTATGGTCATACGCCGGAGGCTCCGTGATTTGTGCTTCCGGGTCCAAACCGATTAGCACCTGATCTACCCCTTGGTACAATGGAAAATTCAGTGTAATAACCCGTTGTTCCCTGCTCATATCTGTAAATAATACGCTTTCATATTCCGTCAGTTGATGATTGTATTTTGTTGTTCCGTAATAGATTTGTTCGCCGGGACCGCCGATGTAGCAATCAAATCCGCATTGCCCGGTAGCCGGCATATGATACATATCCGCAGCCCCGGTCAGGCGTACCTTGACAGAAAGTGAAACTGCGTCTGTTGTAAAGCGAATTTGGCCGCCGGTCGTGCAGTTGGCCAGCAAATCAACCGCTAGCGGCAGCTCCCACGCTGGTTCTGCTGGAAGCCGGCGATACCGCCTCTCTTCGTCCAACCAGCCGAAGCCGGCTACTTGAAAAGGTTTCTCCATCGGAGAGTGCCATTGAAGACTATTGTCACTAGTCTCAATCTGCATATTCGCATCAAGTTGTACAGCGTTAACGGTTTTTTTATCGCTCATCCGGATAACGACCCCTTTTCGTTCACTAATAAGTACTTCTGTAAAAATTTTCGTCACACGGACGTTGAATCCTTTTTTTCTTTACTTCAAAGGTTATTAAAGTACCAAAAGAAGTCATCGTCCTCTGCTGTGGCTATTTTCCTGCTGTAATACAATGAGAATAGCCTGGCAATCACTGCGCAAACAGGAGATAAGGAGGGATCATTGTTGACAAACAAGATCAATAAATCATACACCGCCGATATTGTCATTATCGGCGGCGGTACCGGCGGGTGCGCCGCTGCGCTTGCCGCAGCCAAATCCGGGAAATCGGTAATTTTAACCGAAGAGACCGATTGGATCGGGGGGCAATTGACAAGCCAAGCCGTCCCCCCCGATGAGCATCGATGGATTGAGCAATTTGGCTGTACGCGTACATACCGCGAGTTTCGCAATGAAGTGCGGGACTATTATAGACGCCATTTCCCGCTTACCGAAGAGGCACGGTCCCGCGTCCATCTGAACCCAGGTAACGGCGGTGTTTCTCGGCTGTGCCACGAGCCACGAGCTGCGTTAGCCGTCCTGCAAGCGATGTTAGCTCCTTATGTTCACAGCGGCAGATTGCAGATCCTTTACCGTTATCAAGTACAGGCGGTTTCTGTTGATGGGGATGACATTCAATCTGTAACGATGAGGCAATTGGAGACAAATGAACTTGTTGAACTAACTGCTGCTTACTATCTAGATGCTACAGAATGTGGGGATGTTCTGCCGCTTGCCGGAGCGGAGTATGTGACAGGAGCGGAATCATTCAGCCAAACGGGCGAGCCCCATGCCGTTAAGGGCGATGCGCTTCCCCAGGATATGCAGGGCTTTACCTACTGTTTTGCCATGGACTATATCGAAGGCGAAGATCATACGATTGAGCGCCCCGAACGCTATGACTTTTGGCGTGCGTACAAAGCTGATTTCTGGCCAGACCGCTTGCTCAGTTGGACCGGTGTCCGTCCACATACGCTTGAAGCTGTCGACTACGAACTATTCGAGGGTACGGAGCGTTACTCCCTTTTCTACTATCGCCGAATCATCGACGCTGCTCAGTTTGAGGAAGGGACTTATCCCGGGAGCATCTCGCTGGTAAACTGGCCGCAAAACGATTACTGGCTCGGCTCTGTCATTGATGTGAGCGAAAACGAACGGCAGCGGCACCTGTGGGATGCCAAGCAGCTCAGTCTCTCCCTTCTCTACTGGCTGCAAACGGAGGCTCCGCGGCCAGACGGCGGAACAGGCTATCCGGGGCTGCGGCTGCGCAAAGACGTGGTCGGCACGGACGACGGGCTAGCCATGTATCCCTATATGCGGGAATCCCGCCGAATTAAAGCCGAGTTTACCGTGCTGGAACAGCACGTGAGTACGGATTGCCGCGCAGATGGCAAAGCAGAGCAGTTTCATGACTCGGTCGGAATCGGCTGCTATCGCATCGACCTGCATCCAAGCACGGGCAATCGGCATTACATCGATATTTCATCCCTTCCGTTCCAGATTCCGCTGGGCAGCCTCATTCCTATTCGGATGATTAATCTGTTGCCCGCCTGCAAAAATCTTGGCGTTACCCATATCACGAACGGTTGCTACCGCCTCCATCCCGTCGAATGGAATATCGGGGAAGCCGCCGGGTTCTTGGCTAGCCGTTGTATCGATCGCAAGCTGAAGCCACGGGACATTCGAAACCAAGAATCCGAGCTTCGCGAATTTCAACGCATGTTGGTCAGCTTCGGAATTGAGCTGGAATGGCCGACTATGCATGCTGTTTAGCCTTACCAAATACATCTAATGATGAGGTGCTTTTTACGATGAGCAAATTACAAGTAGCCGTAATCGGAGCTGGCTCCATTTCTGAAATGCATTTAAGATCCTATCAGGGCAATCCGGATGTTGAGCTATACGCCATCTGCGATTTGAATGAGGAACGCGCAAAAACGAAGGCTGAGAAATATGGCATTAACCGTGTGTTCACGGATTATAAAGAGCTGCTTGCAGACTCGGCGATTGATGCGGTAAGCATCTGCACGTGGAACAACAGCCATGCTCCTATTTCTATCGCTGCTCTTGAGGCAGGCAAACATGTGCTTACGGAAAAACCGCTCTGTAAAACAGTGGAAGAAGCGTTAGATGTTGAAAAAGCCGTTCATCGCTCCGGCAAAACGCTGCAGGTGGGTTTTGTACGCAGATATGCTTCGAATACCGGCATCGTCAAATCTTTTCTGGATCATGGCGAATTAGGTGAGATTTATTATGCCAAAGCTTCCTGTATCCGCCGTCTGGGCAACCCGGGCGGTTGGTTCTCCGACGTGGAACGTTCAGGCGGCGGGCCGCTGATTGATGTCGGCGTTCATGTCATTGATCTTTGTTGGTATCTTATGGGACGACCGAAGGTCAAATCCGTTTCCGGCAACACGTATAACAAGCTTGGTAATCGGGCCAACGTGAAGAACCTCGCTTTTTATAAAGCAGCCGATTACGACGCCACCCACAATACCGTGGAGGATATGGCAAATGCGTTGATTCGTTTTGAAAATGGAGCTTCCATTCTTGTTGATGTCAGCTTCACGCTTCACGCCAAGGAAGATGAGCTTACGGTTAAGCTTTACGGCGATAAAGGCGGCGCAGAATTGGAGCCTGAGCTGTCCATCGTGACTGAGAAATACGATACGATTTTAAACCTGACACCGCAGATCAATAATCTTTCCTTTGATTTTGTGGCCGGTTTTCAGCAAGAAATCAATTACTTCGTCGAAGTGTGCCAAGGGAAAAAGGAGACTCTTTCCCCTGTTCAGGACGGCGTTGAGATGATGAAAATTCTTTGTGGCATCTATGAATCCAGCAAATTAGGAAAAGAGATAAGCTTCTAAACTAAGGATAAAAGTGATGAGAAGGTCAACCTGGAATTAGAGAGAGAATTGGATGAAATCCCATCCGGAGAGCCTGAATAAAGGTTGAATAAACGTGAAAAAGCATCCGTATCCTCCTGTCCGGGAGGGAGATGGATGCTTTTTTTGACGTGACAACCCACTAGACGTTCATTAAGGGAACTGGGGGCCTCTATTTCGAGGAAAACGAGCTTTTTCCTCTCGGAGCGGAACTACAGGGTCTTATCTCGGCTCCCTGGCATGCTTTTTCAGTGAAACCGCGGAAATAGTGGCCCGTAGTTCCACCAACACGTGGAAAATGTGCATTTTCACCGAAATAGCGGCCTGTAGTTCCCACTAGTCGACCTCCAATGTACTAAACAAACAAAAGAACCTGGCGGATCGAACTCCGACAGATTCAGTCTTAGCTACTTTTCTTATCCTGCACCGTCCATCCCATCTAACAGATCACCATACAGCCTACTTCCACCTCATCAGCAATAACAAATTAAATAAACCAAGCTTGAACTCAGCTATGGCACTAATAAGGGAACTCGAATCCTCTATTTCGAGGAAAACGAGCTTTTTCCTCTTGGAGCGGAACTACAGGGTCTTATCTCGGCTCCCTGGCATGCTTTTTCAGTGAAACCGTGAAAAGAGCGGATCGTAGTTCCTCCTACACGTTGAAAATGTGCATTTTCACCGAAATAACGGCCTGTAGTTCCCACTCCCTCCAATGTACTAAACAAACAAAAGAACCTGTCGGATCAAACCCCATCAGGTTCTTTTTAAGCTACTTTACCATTCCTGCACCACTCATCCTATCTAACAGTTCACCATACTGCCAACTTCCACCTCAATAGCCAAAAACAAATTATATAAAACCTAGCTGGAACCCAGCTAAGGCTTCATTAAGGGAACTGGAGGCCTCTATTTCGAGGGAAACGAACTTTTTCCTCTCGGAGCGGAACTACAGGGTCTCATCTCAGCTCCCTGGCATGCTTTTTCAGTGAAACCGCGGAAATAGTGGATCGTAGTTCCTCCTACACGTTGAAAATGTGCATTTTCACAGAAATAACGGCCTGTAGTTCCCACTGGACAAGTCTTTTCGCTCACGAAGGCAAATCCACCCACTGAAACGGTGAGACCGCAGCCTTTTTACCAACTTCCAAAATAGCAGCAATCGCAATCGTTTCCTCCCGGGGAACGGCAGGAACCCCCGTGTCAAAAAAACGAACAAGATTCGCAATAAAAGCCTCGAAAAAATTAGAATCAATTTTCAGAAATTGCGACTCCCCCTGCGCGGAACGCAAGGCCATGCTGAATGGACAGTTAGGGCCATAATGGTTGATTGTGGCCTGGCGTCCATCTGCGAACCCAATAACAAGAGACGGTGCGTTCGGCGTCCCCGTCCACATCACGCGTTTCACATCCGTTCCCATGAGCGCAACGATTGGCTCGACCTGGTGAATCGCATACGTTTCAAAGCTCCCAGGACCCAAAGCGCAAATGGACTCGATTCCCTCCATCTTGAGCTCGGTATACTCCGCAGCAAACCGCAACGCCGAAGTCGAATACATCGGCGTCCTATGCTGCTCTGCGAGCTCAAACATCCGGATGGCGGCAGCCCGGTCCGGCGCAAAGGTTTTGTCGACGTAGGTCGGCTTGCCTGATCGAAGAGGAAGCTGCGACAGCTCTTCATGGAACTCCGCGTGATCCGGCGACAAAACGATCAAATAATCACTTTGCTCGACAACGGATTCAATGGAATCGAGCAGCTGAATGCCTTTTTTCTCACACCAAGCTGAGTTGCTCAGTTTACCTTCGAGATTTGTCTTCCCGTAGGCATAAGTGACTTTCATTCTGCCTTCGGATGCGGTTTCTATCCACTCCGGATATTTCTCCGCATGCCATTCATCCAAATAATAATCAATAAATCCGATTTTTTTCATCTTCTGATCACTCCCTCCAGTCATAAAACCCCCGTGGAAAAACCACAGGGGATGCCGCTTCTTACTTCTTGTTCACTGCGTACCATTCATTGGCCGCTTTCGTCATATCGTCGCCGCCATCGGCTTTCCACTGAGCCAAAAATTTATCATAATTTTCAAGCGGTTCAGCACCCGTGATGTACTTCAGGAAGGTGTCTTCCATTAGCTTTTGCAGCTTCTGGCTGTTTTTGCCGATAGCCTCAAGCGGTGGTGCGAAGGCAAGGGGGTCAACGACCATGTTCCCTTTGGCAGCTTCTTGATTTTTATTAAACGCATCCGTCAAAATAGGATCTTTGCGCACGCGTGCTTGCCAATAGATCGGATAGTTTTTCTCATCCACACCTGTCAGGAACGAAGAAGCGTTATTGTATTGATCATTAAAAATCGGAAGAATCGGGAAATAATTTCCGTTTTCCACTTTATAATGAACGCCTTCTTTACCAATCGATGCTTCTTTATGAATATCTTTGTCCAGCTTCAAATCCAGATACTTGATGATCTCTTCTTTCTTCTCCGCCCACTTCGGAATTCCTACGTAAAAGCTGATTCCAGCACTCGCCATGACTTGAACTTTGCCATCGTCCCCCTTGAGGTAAGGCAGGCTGGCAATTTTGGCGTTCGGCGAATTTTTAAGCAAAGCGTTTTGAACCGTTGGGGCATTAAAATAACCGTTTGAAATAATGGCTGTTTTACCGCTTGTAAAGTTTTCGATGACTTTATTCGCTTGGTTAAGCGACCATTCTTGGTCGATCAATTTCTCGGAGTAAAGTTTTTTCATGAACTCCAAATATTTTTTCATATTCGGATTTTCAACGGTATTCACGAGTTTTCCATTTATATCCTGCCAACCCGTCGTTAAGGTTGATTGTATCATGGTTAGTCCGAAAGTCGGTAGTATTTCAGGAAGCAGCGGGCTTTTACCACCTGACATGGCCATGACATTCTTCTTTTCTTTAATCGTTTTCATCACATTGTACAGTTCATCACGCGTGGTTGGTGGCTTCAGTCCCAGCTCATCCATCCAGTCTTGACGGATGATTAGCGCAGAGTTAACGACCGTTCCTGAACCCGTTTGCGGGATGCCGTAAATTTTACCGTTTAGCTTTGCCCCGTTCCAGGAATTTTGCGAGATCACGTTTTTCATATTGGTTCCGTATTTGTTAACCAGTTCGTCGATTGGCTCCAAGGCGCCTGAAGAAGCCAGTTTCGAATATTGAGGACCCGTGAGCAGCATGAAGGCATATTGCTCCTTATTCGCCATAAGCAGATTCAGTTTATCGTCTGGATTTTCAACCGGCAGCATGTCATACGTGACTTTGTAGCCTGTTTTCTCATTCAGAAACTTCGCCACAACTTCCGCGTTTGGATCAAATCGCGCGTATTGCAGAAGCGCCTTGAATTCCGGCTTGGGTGCATTCGCACTTGCGGTTGTGGCAGGAGCCCCGGATGAAGATGGTGCCGCCGTACCGGACGAAGCCCCTCCTCCACTTCCACATGCGGCCAAAGACGCCGCCAAAGTTGTGATCGACAATACAGCTAAACATTTTTTTAACATGCATATGCCTCCCTTTTATTCGTATCTCAAACAGTGCCCTCGACTTGCCCACCACCACCACCCTTCGAGTAGTTCCAGCCGGCCTTGCAACAATTAACCTTTAACTGAACCAACCAGCACGCCTTTGACAAAATATTTCTGTAAAAAAGGATAAACGATCACGATGGGAAGCGTAGCCAGAATGATCGATGCTGCTTGAATCGATTGCGGTGATACATTCAGCGAGGCATCCACATTTGTGCGCAGAAACGCATCCGTGGAAGAGACGAAAAGTTCTTTTAAATACAGCTGGAGTGGCTTCATATCGGCTGAATTGATATAAATCAAGGAAGTAAAATAATCATTCCAGTAAGTAACGGCATAGAACAAACCAATGGTCGCAAGCACGGGCAGCGATAGCGGCAAAATAATGCGCCAAAGAATCGTCATATTGCTGGCACCGTCAATTTTCGCGGATTCCTCAAGGCTGTCGGGCAGGCCCTCGAAATAATTTTTAATAATCAGCATGTTATACACGTTTATCATATATGGCAGAAAGAGCACCGGTAGTTTATCGATCAAATGTAGGGTGTGCATGAGCAAATAGGTTGGGATCAAACCGCCACTGAACAACATCGTGAATAAATAGAGGAGGATAAAAAACTTACGTCCCCGCAGCCTCGGCTTCGAGAGCGGATATGCGGCTAGCGTTGTCATAAATAAAGAAAGCAGTGATCCAATCAACGTCACCGTGATCGAAATCGTGAATGCGTTCATAAACATCGCGTTTCTAGCCACATATTGGTAAGTCCCTATTTGAAAATCGATGGGATATAGGGATACCATGCCCGAAACAACGGCCGCCTCACTGCTGAGCGATTTGGCAATCAGATTAACAAATGGAAATATCGTCGAAAGTCCTAATAAGAGGAAGAACACATAGTTGAGCACGGTAAACACTTTTTCGCTGAGAGAAGTGCGAATAACGCTTGTAGCTTTAGCGACTGGAGATTTCACAGTTTGATTAACTTGCATGACATGCCTCCTTTCTCCCGTTTACCAAATACCGCGTCCAAAAAACTTTCGCGCCAATTGGTTTCCCGTAAGTATTAAAATAAAGGCAACCACCGATTCAAACACGCCGACAGCGGTTGAAAAACTGTAATCCTGCTCACCCAACCCGACCCGGTAGACATAGGTGCCTATCACATCAGCTACGTTATATACGCTCGGGTTGTACATTACGAGAACTTGTTCCGTCCCCGCTTCCAAAACGTAACCAAGCCGGAGAATAAACATCAGCAAGATGATAGGGAGTAAGCCGGGAAGCGTAATATGGAGGATTTGTTTCCACCTGTTGGCGCCATCGATTTTCGCTGATTCATAGAGCCCCGGGTCGATGCTGGCCAGAGCAGCCAAGTAGATAATCGTATTCCAACCCGTCTCCTTCCAGCCTGCGGATGATACCAGAACCGATCGGAAGATATGGCTGTCCAGAAAAAAGCGAACGGGTTCACCGCCCATAGCGACGATCATTTTATTGACGATTCCGCCGTTGGTGGACAGCAAATCGATGAACAAGCCGCTGACAATGACCCAGGAGAGGAAATGCGGCAAATAAATAACCGTTTGGACACTTCGTTTGAATGCCATATTTTTCAATTCATTCAGCAGGATGGCGATTACGATTGGAAGCGGAAAAAGAAAGACGATTTTATAAATCGAGATGGCTAACGTATTCTGAAACACCTGCAAAAAGCTATCGGAGGACAACAATTTCTCGAAATGCTTCCATCCTACCCAAGGACTTGCGGACATGCCTTCAAAAATATTGAAATCCTTGAAAGCAATAATAATCCCGTACATCGGCGTGTATTTAAAAATCAGCAGAAATGCGATACCGGGAATGAGAGCCAGATACAGATCCCAATCCTTCCGGATATCGATCCACAATCGCCGTGTATAGCTCTTTTTTTCGTTATTTGGCGTAAGCATAACAGTTTCCTCCGTTGCGGTAGATTCTCTCAAGCTGCCCGCTCCTTCTTGTCTGTCAGTTATAGATTTAGTGTATCATCCGCCGATTTAATGCGAATTAGAGTAATATTACTTGTTTTGGTACTTTCAGTACTTCTCGATCGAGTCACGGCTTCACAAGATGAAAAAAACCTCCTCCGATTAGGAAGAAGGTTTTATTCGAGTAATGAAGAGGAAATCAAGACCGAACTTCCCCCGGGGTTACCCCCCAATATTTACGGAATACTCTTGTAAAATAACTCACATCCCGGTACCCGACGGCCGCAGCAGCATCATAAACGCGAACGCCTTCTTGCAGCGTAGTCTTTGCCCGCTCCATTTTTCTTTCCATCACATAGGTCGAGAACGCTTTCCCGGTTTCCTGCTTGAACAAACGGCTTAAGTAAGAGGAATTGACATACAGCCGATCAGCTACGGCATGCAGCGTCATCTCCTGGTCGATTTCATTTTCAACGAGGCTTAGAATCGTTTTGATCATATCGTGGCTTGTTGATTTTCGACGTTCTCTGGCATAGCTTAAATAAGCTTTGATCATCCTTTGCAGCCAAATGAAAATTTGCTCTTTGACCATCAACTCCCGGTGATTGTGGAAATAAACATAGTCTTCTCCTGCGACCTCCCGCACGGACCATCCCTGTTTTTGAATCATACGTACAAAAAGACTTTCGAAATATAATATATGCTCATGAATTTCCTCAATGGTTTCCGCTTTGGCCATGCCTCCCTCCCATAATGCGGAAAGAATATCAGCCGCCTTATCGTCTTCTCCCGTTTCAAGAGCGATCTCCAGCGCTTTCTCCAAATTCGGCTGCAGCACGAACTCCGGCTCTCTCCCTTGTATTTCTTGATAGGGTATAGCGAGATCGTGACCCAGCATAATCCGGTTCTGCAACGCCCTGACAGCCTGCACGTACAGCTTGTTAAGATCCTCGCAACCGCCTATCGTCCCGCTAATTCCCGCGCTCGCCGTAAGTCTGAGGCAGCTTAGAACGGTAAACAGCAGCTTCTCCGTCAGCATATTTATCCTTTGCAGAGCTTCCTTTGGAGCCTCATCCCCTGAAAGCTTATACACGACAACCGTATAACCTGCATAGTCCGAAACGACCCAACAAGGTGTGGATTGCAAATATTCCTGCACGATGCTTCCGAGTGAAAATTGGAGCAAGGACATATCTTTCCTGCTGAATCGGGTTTCCGTATCCGGCAGCGGGTCCATATCGACAACAGCCACTGCAAATTGCGCGCCCTTCGGCATGTTCATTTGAAGATACTTGCTTCGCTGTTCAATCTCCCACAACTCGAATTTACCTTTCAGCCATCCTTGCAAAAAGTCGTTCACCAAATAAGGGAGATGCTGCTCCCATTTCTGTTTCAGCTCATCCTCGTTATGGCGCTGTTCCAGTTCTGATCTCAGCTTCTCGGCCGCTTCGAGTACCGTCTCCAGAATTTCCTCGTCACCAGCCGGCTTCAGCAAGTATTTCATGACTCCTATTGATAGCGCCTCCTGCGCATAAGCGAAATCATCATGCCCGCTTAGCACGATGATCTTCAACAAAGGATCGCTCTGACGAAGCTGTTTCGCCAAAGTTAACCCATCCATCTCCGGCATCTGTAGGTCGAGCAAAATGATTTCCGGCTTTTTGCGGTCGATGAACCGCAGCGCTTCCATTCCGTTCCCTGCTTGTCCGACGACTTCAATCCCGTGTTTGTCCCATGGAATGTTGTTAGCCAGCGCATTTCTGAGGCGAACTTCGTCTTCCACAATTAATAAATTCATGAGATGAACTCCTTCATGGATACGTTTTGTATGGAACTTCATTCGCTTCAGGTACTCGCTTTTCCTGCGAAAAGCTTTGGATAAAAAAAGGATCGAAAAGGCTGCTTCAGCCCTCTCCGATCCCTCATCTTCTCCGTCTTTACTTTCTTTGCAATTGAACGCCGATTCTGCCGTCAAGTACGCTGACTTCAAACGTCTTCAACCAAATCTTCTCGCTGAACAGCGACTTGCCGGTTCGAATATCGAATTCCCAGCCATGCCAGGGGCAGCGCAAGATCTCCCCTTTTTTACCATACTCATATTCGTAGACGTCTGAAGGGAGCGTCGTTCCAGAGACGAGTCCGGCACACATGGGCGCACCTTGATGCGGACAATAGTTGTTGATTGCGTAATAGGCACCGTTAATTCGGTAGACGCCGATACTTTTTCCCTCGATTGTGACGACGGCGTGCCCGCCTTCGGGTACTTCGTCTACACCAAGCACATAATGTACCGTCATATGCTCCTCCATCAATTAAAGGTTATATAAGCTTTTGGCGTTTTCATAAAAGATTTTCCTCTTGGCTTCGGGCTTTAATCTTCGCAGTATCATATCCGGAGAATCGAAATCCCAATGCGGATAATCGCTTGAATAGAGAATCATATTCTCTGCATCGATCATATTGAATAAATCAATCAAGTGCTGCGGATTGTCCGGCTCTTCGATGGGCTGCGTCGTCAAATAGCAATGCTCGCGAATGTATTGACTCGGCATCTTCTTGAGCCATGGGACTGTGGAGCGCAGCGCTTTATAGTTCTTATCCAGCCTCCACATCAGATGCGGCAGCCAAGCAATTCCACCCTCGGTCAGCACGACTTTCAGTCGAGGGAATTTCTCGAAAACCCCTTCGCATACCATCGATACGAGATGAGCCATGAACATTTGAGACAGACAGGTATGCCACTCAATGTAACGAGACGGGTATCCAGCCGCTGTAGGTGCTGTTGAGCCGCCACCGCCCTCCGCTCCAGGATGGAGTGCGATAGGAAGACCATTGCGTTCCGCCGCCTCATAAATCGGATGGAATTGGCGTTGGCCGAGAGGCGCGCGCGCCGCACTGGAAATCATCACCTCGACGAAGTCGGGATGCCCTCCCATCCGGTCGATCTCTCTTGCAGCGAGATAGGGATCCTGCGTGGCGACAGCCAAAGCGCCCTTAAACGCCTTATGCTTGCCAAGCCACTCAGCGGCCAAAAAGTCGTTATACGCTGAGCAAATCACAGCTGCAAAGTCCGCATCATGCGTCGTTGAAATGTTATACACAACGCCCGTTAGTATGCAGTATTCAACGTTATAACCTTCCAGCAGCTGTTTAATCATCAGATCCGGGTCAGAACCTGCTTTGCCCCCGCCCGGCGGAATGGCATCTTTCTTCATGACGCCAACCGGCGAGTAGTAACCTGAACCGGAATATCCGATTCCTGTTGCTGCAACGCGAGAACGCCAAGGCTCAGCCAGGTACGGCAGCAAATCGGAATCGTTCTGCTCATTGTGGACATCTACATCAATGACCTTCATCTTTTCGGCCATCTTCATCCCTCCATTTCGGAGGCCCGTTCTGAGAAAATGGGCCTCCTTACAGTACCAGTGCGATTATTTTTTACCGTATGTGCGAGTGTAAGCGGCATTGTACATATTCAGCAGGTCATCTGCGCCGAGCTTTTTCGTTTGATCAATAAATTCTTGCCATGTTTTATCGTTAATCGGTGTTTTACCAGACACGAATTCCGTCAGCTTTTGTTCCAAATATTTGTTCAAGTTGTTCAGCTTCGATTTCTCCAACTCCAACTCTTCACTGGTTTTAACGATCTGCTTTGGTGCCGGGATAATAACCGATTCATAAAGCTTGTTAATCGCTTTGCTCTTATCGCTTAAGCCGCTTTCCCATACTGCGCGGGATTTGGCATTGTCCAGCGTAATCATGTCATACCAGACGCCCCAATCTTTCCGCAGTGTTGTAAATGGCGACGCCCCGAAATCCTTGTTGTACACAGGCACACCGTTTGACTTCGTATACGTTTTGCCCTCGATTCCCAGGGATAGATAATTCGAACCTTCTTCACTGAGCAGGTAGTCAAGGAATTGGACGGCTCTGTCTTTATCTTTGACCTTGGCGGAAATCGCGCGACCTGTAGCGCCTACAACCGAACGCGAGAACTGATAGTTCTTGATGCCGTCAGCAGCGAACTGCGGAATCGCATCCAGTGTGTAATCGGCAATTCCTGCTTTACGTCCTTTATCCATAAGCGTCTCCAGATCGGCCTTCCAGAAGAAGGTAACCAGCGATTTGCCCTTTAGAATCCGTTCCTCCCACTGCGCTTGCGTGATCATCGAGAATTCAGGATCCAGCAATTTCTCGTTATACAGTTTGTTGAGGAAGATCAGAGAGTCCTTATACCCTTTGTGGTAAGGTGCAAAAGCATATTTATCCGTAGCCGGATCAACGTTATAGAAGCCGTGAATGCCAGTGAAGGCTCTGCCGAACGTCGTGAATAGCCCTGTATCGCCTGTAATTGCGTTATTGATCAATGGGTATGTATCCGGCTGTTTTTCTTTCAACGTTTTCAGGTACTGGTAAAATTCTTCCACGGACGTCGGCGCTTTCAAGCCGTATTTATCCATAATGTCCTTCCGGGTATACCAGATAAAGTTGAACCCTTTGCCTTCGGCGTCGCCCTCGATAACCGGCACCGTGTAAATCCCTCCGTCGGCTCCCGTTGCAACAGCCTTGGCTTCCGGATATTTATCGAAAAACGCCTTCATATTCGGGGCTTTATCCATGTAATCCTTCAGATTCAGAAACACTTTATCCGGCCCATGCTGTCTGCCTTCCAGTGTATCTACCTGAATGAAGTCAGTAACCGCATTGGTCGCAATCATGATCTGTTTCTTTTCTTTCAGACCTTCCTGACTGACCACTTGAAACTCCACTTTCACGCCGGTTTTTGCTTCGATTTCCTTGAAAATTTCCCAGTCTTGACGTACTTTCCCTTCCGGACGGTCATAAGCCAGCCAGGAAAAGGTGATCGGCTTCTTGGACTCTTCTGCTTTTTTGCCATCCCCGGATACAGGCGTATCTTTTGACCCACTCGTACAACCTGCGACCAAGCTGGAAAGCATAACGGCGGATACTGCTGCTGCTACTGTTCTTTTTTTCATGGAAAAACCTCCCCAATGTGTTTAAAAGGCTGTTTTAAAAACGTCGTTACTAGCTAAAGTCGCAATGGCAATCCAATCTTACCCTTTAATACCGCCGATCATCGTACCCTGAACGAAATATTTCTGGATGAACGGGTACACACACAGGATCGGGAGCGTAGCCATCATAATGATCGCGTACTTCATAGTTTGCAGCAGGCTCATATCGCCTTCTCCCTGAATCGTCGTACCGGCTACGAGGATGTTCCGCAGCATAATTTGCAGTGGATACATAGAGCGGTCGTTCAAGTAAATGAGGGCATCGAAGAAAGCGTTCCACTGGTTCACAGCCGTGAAAAGTCCGATTGTTGCCATAACAGGCATCGAGAGCGGCATAACGACTCGCAAAAGCACCTGCAGCGAAGAACAACCGTCAATCGTTGCTGCATCTTCCAGCTCTTCCGGCAAAGCTTCAAAAAACGTCCGCATGATGAATAAATACCATGTGCTGATCATCGAAGGCAGAACGATGGCCCAGATGGAGTTCAACATGCCCAGCTTTTGCACAACGAGAAACGTTGGGATCATCCCTCCGCTGAACAGCAGCGTGAATGCCGCCATCATCAAGATCAATTTGCGACCGGGCAGCCATTTTTTCGCTAACGGGTAGGCCATAGCTGCCGTTGTAATCAACGTCAGAATGACATGAACGACCGTGTAACGGATCGTATTCCAGTAGCTGATCCATAGATCTGAATTTGCTGCCAACTGCTTATAAGCGACCAGCGTTACTTTCTTGGGTAAAAGCAGAACATCACCACTTGAAACCAGAGCGTTATCGCTTATCGAAGCACTAAACACATAGACAAGCGGATAAATCATTACAAGCATAAGAAGGATCATAACCGCATAATTCATTGTGTCAAAAATGATGGAGGCTGCTGACTGTTTGATTTTCAATAGAGTTCCTCCTTTACCACAAGCTTGTTTCTGAATGTTTTCGGGCTATGCGGTTTGCGCCGATGACGAGAATGAGACCGATGACGGACTGAAATAATCCGACTGCTGTTGCGAAGCTGAAGTCTGCATCCAAGATCCCTCGCCGATAGACGAACGTGTTTATCACATCAGAGGTTTCGTAGTTCATGGAGTTGTATAAAAGCAAGATTTTCTGAAACCCTGTTTCCATAAAATGGCCTAATGTCAGAACGAACAAAATAATCATCACGGGAACCATACCGATGAAGGTGATATGGCGCATCTGGTGATAACGGTTCGCTCCGTCCATTTTCGCCGCCTCATACAAGGTCGGATCGATCCCGGCAATCGCTGCCAAATAAAGAATCGTCCCCCACCCGATTTTTTGCCATATTTCCGAGGAGACATAGATTGCTCTGAACCATTCAGGCAGACCAAGGAATAGAATCGGCTCCATGCCAAATACTTTCACCAGCAAGAAATTAATGATACCGGTTTGCGGCGACAGAAACGTAACAAGAATTCCCGCTATAACGACCGTTGATAAAAAGTGCGGCATGTAGCTGATGCTTTGTGCGATGCGTTTAAACATTTTGTTCTTCAGCTCGTGAAACAAGATGGCTAGAATGATTGGCGCCGGAAAATGGAACAACAGGTCATACACATTTAACATGATGGTATTGCGAATCAGTTTCCAAGAATCCGGATTGACATAAAAAAATTCGATAAAGTGCTTAAATCCTACAAACTTACTGCCCAAAATTCCTCTGCCGATCGAATAATCCTGAAAAGCAATGACGACCCCGTACATAGGCACATACTTGAAAATGATGTAGTATAAAATCCCCGGCAGCATTAACAAATATAACGCTTTATGTTTCTTCAATACGTACCCTATCCCATTACGCTGCTGCATACTGCCTCCCCCCTCCTCCTTTCGGAAGTTGATGGCCTTACTATACCGAGAGCGGAGCATTCACGTAAAGATCGCATAATTACCTCGTGTCTCTTTTTTTGCAAGCCCGATTTTATGCGGTTTCTCGGCGGTTTATTAGCGGTTTTTCGGTGCTGGAAGAAAAAATAGAGACTTCGGAAAAAATGAAGTCTCTATCCTTTAATGATGCATCGTTCGGTATTTCGCGGGCGTGATACCTTCGTATTTACGAAAAGTTCGAATAAACGAATTACGGCCCCAATAGCCGACTTTCTCCGCGATGTCATCGATTTTCATGTCAGTCTCCAGCAAAAATTGCTTCGCTTTCATAAGCCTGTATTTGGCAATGTACTCCACATACTTCTCGCCCACCGCCTCTTTAAACGTTCGGCTGAAATGCCCGTTCGACATGTTGAGCAGTCCTGCAAAATATTCAATCGAAAGCTCCTCGTTATAATGCTTATGAATATAATCCAGAATCTCCGAAAACTGCTGCGTGCGCTGATCGGGTTCCTCCGTTCGGAATAAAACACGATGGATGTCAAAGAAACATTGATCCAATTCATCCCACGTCATACAACTATGCAGCCGATCGTACAAGCCGGAAAAAAATGGCACATTAAAATCGTTGTGCTCGGTTTCAACCGCACGAATCCATGTATTCAGCACGTCTGTGCTTAAATATTTGACCTGCATGGCGGTTGCTTGTTTGAGTTTACCGTCCTCCAGCTTCTCACGCACAGACTCCAGCAACCGCTCATATTCCTTGGTTTTGTGCTGATTGAAGATACGGTTCACTTCCTGGACAGATAGAAAACTTTCCCACTGCGTGCGTTCACCTACAAGCGGTCCGCGGCATATTTCCACATCGGCATCCAATCCGCGATTCTGCAGGACAGCTAAGGCTTGCTCATATGATTCATGCAGCTCTTCTGCGGCGTTTACGGTTTTCCCGATGCCAATCGTTGCTTTGAAATATTGGCTGTACGACTCCAGCACCAATTTCGTAATGTCCGCAGCCTCTTCCGCGCCTAGATGCAGGAACGTATCGTGGGTAACCACGCAGGCTAACACATCCGGTTTCGTTTGACATAGCCAGACCATGGATGGGGTGGATTTGCGAATCAATTCTTTGATTTCCACGAACATGAAAGACTTCGTCGTCTCCGACAGCCGGTCATACACCTCCGAGTTATAGTGAAAAGCAATACACAGCACTGTGCGCATGGCCTGCTTGTCATAGGTAAAATCAATTTCCTTCGCATAATAAGCGATGGACAGCTCGTCTTGATATTCCCCCTGCAAAATTTTGGTGATAAAAAGCTCCTGCATCAAGGGGAACATGCCGTTCATGCGCTGTGACAGCTCTTTATTTTCATTTGAGATTTCTTGAATCGGCCGATACAAACGACGGCTTAAATAATACGACACCACGCTGCCCACCACGAGAAAAAAGACCAGAAATCCCCAACTAATCAATCTTGTCATATAAGCGGGCTTCATCAAGGTACGAAGGTCTGCGATGGTCACATAATACCAAGCATCGTTGAACCGGGATTTCACCAGTGACATGGCAATTTCATCCGTGACCAGAAATTGAGATTCAATAACCTTCGAACGCGTATGCTCCAGCACCGCTTTAACTTCTTTATCCGTCAAACTATGCTGATTCAAAATTTCACCTTGGCTAGTAGCAATCGCCGTACCTGTGACCCACTTCTCAGGGATTGAAATTTGTTCTTTCAATTTGTCCTGATCAAAATGCACGACCAGATAAACTTCCGGAGTTTCCGTATTGAACGGATAACTCATAACCGCTGACATACCGAGCGTAGGCGAGTCTATGATATCCATCATTTTTTTACCTGTAAAATGGGCGAGATATTCCGCCTTCTGCTCCTCATCCAGCGGATAAGTCATGTTAAAGTAGTACACTTTATCCGTATAAATATCGACATCCGCAATCAGGTCATGATTGGCAAAATATAAAAATACCTTCGAGACCAATTTATCCGACTGAAGCTTCATCAATTGCTCTCTGAGGGCATGAAACTGATCCGAGCGCTGCTGATTTTCCCTTGAATCGTCAACAACCCTGAGCAGACCTGTTACATTAGATGAACTGAGCATGTTGATCATATTGGTTTTGAGTGAATCTAGGGCTGTATCGGTTTGCTTGGAAAAATGGCTAATCACGACATCATTCAGCTTTTCGGCATCTTTCTCAATCGTGCGGACGGCAAGCACATGTGCAAGGATACTGGCGACAATAACGGGAATCAAAATCACAATAAAATAGTTGGTAAAAAGCCGCCAAAAAAGGGCTAATCGGAACTTATGCACCTTAGAAATGGCCATTTCGATCGCCCCCCTCCCTGTTAAGTTGTCATCCTTTCCAATCTGTAGAATGACTATTGTTTTTATACTATTGAAAAAGAATTGGAGGGTCAATAGATTTTGAAACTTTATTTTATTGCACAAATAACAGAGTGAATTTTTATTTCTTTTTACGACAAAAAGAGACAAAAAAACACTCTCATTCCTAAGTGGAACGGAGTGTTCTGCGCGTCTAAAACTTGAGCTCAGCGATCGCTTTTTTGTATCTATCAATTCTTGCATAGTCAGCTTCTGTGGGCTGCGGAATTCGGCTCATATCGCAGTTATCTTCCAGATCCAGAAGCTTCACCTTCGAGGCAAGCGGGTTTAGTTTAATTCGTTTAATAAACCCTTCATAGCTTTCATCCGCTCTCCTCGTCAGGCAATCTAGAGCTGCAATGACGTTTGAACTAAATCCTTCATTTTTCAGATCAAATAAGGTCATATTTGAATCCTCAACGACATCGTGTAAGACGGCTACAATGGATTCTTCCGTCGTTTTGGCTTTGCTTGCTAATCGAATCGGATGCAGGATGTACGGATTTCCGCCCTTGTCGGTTTGACCGTCGTGCGCTTTGGCTGCTAGTAGAATTGCTTTTGTTAATGTACTCATTTCTACACCTTCATTCCGTAATAGGTAACTTTCCCATCATAGCATTATTGCTAAATTACGGCTACAAATAAGCACTTACCTTTAAGTGAGTAGGTATCACAATGTCTACTAAATGAAAGAAAAGTGCGTACTTCTGCCCCCTCTGAGAATCTAGTATGATGGGAGTGGTGGATAAGCACAAGCTTTGCCCAACCTTAACTTTTGTGGAGGAGATTACGATGAAATACAGTTATTTGGGACGTTCAGGCTTGAAAGTGAGCCAATTGTGCTTGGGAACGATGAACTTCGGTGTGGATACCGATGAACAAGAAGCGTTTCGCATCATGGATGCTGCGCTAGATGCCGGAATCAACTTTTTTGATACAGCCAATATATATGGATGGGGCGAAAATTCAGGCCGCACCGAGGAAATTATCGGCCGATGGTTCGCTCAAGGCGGCAATCGTCGTGAGAAGACCGTTCTCGCCACCAAGTTCTATGGTGATATGCACGACACTAATGATGGACCGAACCGTGATGGTGGGTTATCCGCTTATAAGTTGCGCCGTCACTTAGATGCTTCCTTACGCCGCCTTCAGACCGATCATATCGAGCTATACCAGATGCATCACGTAGATCGTAATGTATCTTGGGATGAGCTCTGGGAGGCTTTTCAAGTTCCTGTGTACCAAGGCAAAATTGGTTACGTCGGCTCCAGCAACTTCGCCGGGCGCGATCTAGTGAAAGCGCAATATGAAGCCAAGTCCCGTCATCTCCTTGGCCTTGTGTCAGAGCAGCACAAATACAGCTTACTCTGCAGATTGCCTGAGTTGGAAGTCCTTCCTGCTGCTGAAGAACTGGGCATTGGCGTTATCGCTTGGAGCCCGCTCGATGGAGGTCTGCTTGGCGGTAACGCATTAAATCCAGTCAATGGCTCGAAGCGCGCGAGCAACCCTGAGCGTGTCGAAAAACATCGCGCCAAGCTGGAAGCCTTCTCCGCATTATGCAAGGAACTCGGCGAGAGCGAAGCGAATGTAGCCTTGGCTTGGACCCTCGTCCATCCGGCTATGACGGCACCGATTATTGGACCTCGTACGTTGGAGCAATTCCAAAATACGTTACGTGTGGTTGACATCCAACTCGATGCTTCCACATTAAGCAAGTTAGATGAAATCTTCCCGGGTCCCGGCGGAGATGCTCCACGAGCGTACGCCTGGTAAAAAAGAAGAGCTGTCCCAACGTCACCAGTGACTGAGGGATAGCCTTTTTTTTGAATCTATGAGATTCACCCAACCAAATAAGCTATCAGCATCTGCTCAATTGTTTTGCCATGCTCCTTTAACCACATATCTCTATGTATGAATTGATTCATAATGTAGGTGAAGTTATGTTGGATGTCGATGCCCGCATAATGCTGGCCGATGTAGATGTGCAGCACTGCGAGATGATACACCTGAGTTAAATTCCGCAGTTGCTCAATCTCTTGCAAGCTGTGCGTTCTGTAAACGGAATAACTTTTAACAAAACCTTCTGCCATCTCTAAGGAACCATTCGACATCTGTAAAATATGATTGAAACAAATCGCAAACTCCATAAAGCTTGTATCCACCGATATAAAATCAAAATCCAGTACGCCGCAGATGCGGTTGTTTTGAGCTAACAAATTAAAGATTAACAAATCATGATGAACAAGCTGAACAGGAAGTTTTTGTATCTCACTAAGGCTGTTTCCAACGGATTCGACCTTGGTTCTATAAAAATTCAAACTCGCTTCTGGAATTTGAAACGATGGATTTTCAATAAAAGCGGCAACAGCGTTTTGATCTGCAAGCGGATGAAGATTGTAATAATCCCCAAATGATATGCCTTGATAATCGAGCCCACTTCTATCAAATCGCTGGAGTACCTGGCTCATTTCACCAACAACACGCCCGAATTCAGCGGCATCATGGACATTTGCAAGCACGTGATTCGTGCCTTCAAGAAAGACGACAAGCGCGCCTAAGCTTCCGCCAGACAATCGAACATAATCGTCCCCGCTTAAAGTTGGAAGAAATTCCGGCACTTGAAAAGACAGCTCTCTGTTCGCTAAAAATGACGTCACTTTTGATTCAAACTCGATACCCTCTGCATGCTTCGTATGCCGGTTATAAACACGGAGAACATACCTTTGGTCGTTTAGCGTAACTATTTTTGTTAAATTGGTAAGTCCAAACGGAACGGCCTCCGTCTCATAATCCGCTTCCTCAAAATAATGACGAACCAATTCATCTAGCTGCTCCTGCATGACTTCACCCTAACCATACACATTTTCGAATTGTTTGTATCGGACAGACTCGCGATATTCCCCAGGAAGAACGCCATACTCTTTCTTAAATTGTTTGCATAAATAGGACGCATCCGTGAATCCGCATCGTGCGGCAATAGTTTCGAGTGTCTCTTCGCTCATTTCGAGCAGCTGTTTGCAACGCTTCAGACGCATATCTCGCAGCATTTGCATGGGCGTTAGTCCAAACTGCTGCTGAAAAGCTCTGTCCATATAGTTCGCACTCAGACAAACGAGCGACGCGAGTTCCTCTCTGGTCAGCTTCTCTTCCAGTCGCATGGACATCTGTCCAATTAACCGGGCGAAGCGGTCACCAGATGAGCTGTATGCGCTTGAACGCTCCGGATTTCCTGCTTTTTCCCAACCGGTTAGAATCATTTCCGTTAGCTGCAGCATCGCAGCTGTGAGTTTCAAATCACGAAAAGACAGCTCCCGATTTCCCCAATCGGCAAGCAATTTGGTGAATACAGCCTCATAACGGCCAGGCTCAGGCAGCGTAATAACCGGTGAAACGCGATAGAGCATCAGGAGGTCGAATTGATGGGAACACAGAATGCTAACCTGCATCCATAAATGAACACCGCCAACATCCGCATGCTCCGAGAAAGGCAGCCCAGGCGGATGAAGCATCACATCACCCGCTTTCGCTGTATGGGTTTCGCCTCCTGTGCCTGTCGTGACATGGCCGGTTTTCACATAACTAATGATCCAATTCGGAAAACTGCGATTTTCCATGTGAAGCTTGACATACGGCGATCGATTCACACTGTGCAGCTGAACGGACCATGGCCCTTCTACCCATTCGGGCGGTTTCGTCGACATTGACAATCACCTCATATGTTCAACTTAACCGATTTCCCGTGTATTGCCTAGAATCACTAAGAACAATTCTCTCTAGTTACAAAAGCTTCATACGCAGACTTCCCGTCTTTTGCAATCAGCGGTCCGTTCTTGAATAATTGACCGGTATTCGGATTAAAAGATCCGTCCACCGAGTATTGCACCACATAACCTTTGCGTGTCTGCGTTTTGCTTAAGTTTGGCGTACTGCGATGGAAGAGCAAGGAATGGAAGACAACCATGCTGCCTTTTTTCAGTTCAACCGGTATGCCTTTTTCTTCTCCAAAATAACAAACCCAGCCGAGATCTGTTTTCACATGCTCCACAAAACCATCCAAGTGCGTACGTGGCTGAACCCAGATACAGCCGTTATCCACCGTAGCGTCTTCAAGTGCTAGCCAGCATGTGACATAGTGGATCGGCTCCGTCGGTACATATCCGTTATCTTGATGCCATGGAAAGTCTTTGTCTGCTTCCGGACGTTTGTACACGGACTGATCCCAGTACAGCTTGATGTCCGGTCCCAATATCGTTGTCGTAATATCAACAAAACGCTGATCTGCAATAAATTGCTGCAGCTCTGCACTTAGGAAATTCAAATTTGCAGTAAAATTAATTTGACCTGATCTGCTGATGGATTCCTTGCCTTTTGCGCGCAAGGCTTTCTCGGAAGCCTCGTCGAAGCCGTCAATGATACCGCAAATACGATCCATCTCTTCCCCTGAAAAAAGGTTTTCAAAAATGATATAGCCTTGCTCCTGATAATGCTTCATCTGCTCGGATGTGATGTGGACTTGGTGACCTGTGTGGACGATACTCATAGCGATTCGCTCCCCCAACAATGAGATTTACTTCCTATCCTCATTATCAAGCAGCGCCAATCCCTTATCAATGAAGCGATTCCACCTCATCTGGTACTTTTTCCACCTTTAGGATTCAATCGATGCGGCAATCGCATTATGAAAGCAATCCCTCAGCCGTACGACAGACTTCTCACGTCCAAAGTGCACACGGTTGGTTAATAAGACTGCGAAAACGCTGCTTTGGGGATCCATCCAAATGCTGGTCCCTGTGAACCCCGTGTGCCCGTAACATTGCGAGGAAAACAAATCCCCCGAAGCGTCCCAGACATCTCCCTTCAGCACCCAACCAAGGCCACGATTAGCATTTACCTTGTCTTCCGTGTAGCTTCGCGTAGCTGCTGCAACGGATGCACTTGACAGCACATGGCCATGGCCGTTAGCGGCAGGCTTTCCATGGTTCAGCCACATGGCGGCATATTTCGCAACATCCATCGCCGTTGAGAAAACACCGGCATGCCCGCTGACGCCTCCCATTGCCCATGCGTTCTCGTCATGCACTTCGCCCCATCGATAGGCGCCGTCCATGAATTCCGTTGCCGCTATGCGGGGCTGCAATTCTTTCGCCGGACAATATCCCGTATCGTGCATTCCCAGCGGTTCAAACACATATCGGTTAGCGGCCTCATCCAGCGGCATGCTAAACAGCTTCGCAGCCAATTCACCAAGAATGATATAGTTAAAATCACTGTACGCATAACTGCTCCCGCAAGCATGACTCAGACTCTCTCCAAGCACAGCAGCCTTAATTTGCTCTGGCGTCCAGCCATGTGAATGCAAATCCTTGAAAGCCTGCAGCCCGGACGTGTGTGACAATAAATGTTTCACCGTCACCTCATCCTTCCCATTCCCAGAGAATTCAGGGAAGAACCGGGTGATGGTGTCTCTGAGGCGCAGCTCGCCACGATCGATCAGCTGCATAATCAAGGGAAGTGTCGCCATCACTTTGGTCAAAGAAGCACAGTCATAAATCGTATCTTCCGTTACTTTCAGCTTCGTATCGTCCGAAATAACCGAGTGACCCACGGCATACGTTCCTGCGATAGTCCCTTTTCGACCCACGATGGCCACACCACCTGGTATTTCACCAATTTCCTCTTCACGATCCAACAGTTGGAAAGCAAGCTGTAATTTATCACCATTTATCCCCAGTTGCTCTGGTGCCGCTTGGGGCAATGCCATGTCCATATTCATGTCTCAACGAGACCTCCTTACATTCAGTTATTTTCTTTATTCGAACTAAAACGGCAAATCCCTCTATAAACAATGCAAAAAGCCTGACGAGTCAATATCCGCCAAGCCTTACACTTCTTAATTTTTATTCAAATGAACGACGAGAAGGCCAGGATCCCTGCAGCTTCCGGATAAACATAATTTGTCCTGTGTGATAAGCATCGTGCATAATCAGACTGTTCACCCAACGTCCTACGGACTGCGAACGATTCGGATACACATGCTCAAAATCATGCTCCTCCCACTGTGCGATCCGATCTCGAATACCTTGGTGAACAGCTTGCAAACGAGTTAAAGTTGTCTGCCATGTCTCGTTTGAAGTTGCTGCCACAACAAACGTATCATCATTCGTCATATCCGGATACTCGGACTCTTGTCCAGTCATTCTATACAACAATCGTTCTTTATAAAAAATTAAATGATTTAAATTCTCTGCAATCGTATTCACATATTCGCCTTCCGGACGCCAGTTGGCTTGCTCGGCAGTCAAACCTTGGAGAGCATCCGTAAGCGGCGGATACCAATCCTCATTCTCATAGCAGCTATCCCATCCATGAAGCAAAAGCTCGATTTTATTCATTCCATTGCCTCCTAAATTTGTTATATCTACATAAATATAGTAGCTCTTTCAAAGAGACTTGAAAACCTGATCCATTAATGAATCGACCGGTTGAACCGTGTCCATAACAAGTTCACCTTCCAAAAATTCCAATCTAACATGCTTATAATGTTCCTTCAATTTATCTAAATCGGTTATTAATTGATTGGCCTTTGGCGCTATGCTCCTCTCAGCAAGTCGCTGCGCCCAAGTAGACTCATCACTGCATATGCAGTGCAAGGTCTTCAACTTCCCTCCTCTTTCCTCGATCCAATGCTTAAACTTCATCACATCATCCGAGTGATTAAACCCATAATCAAGAATGACATCAGCTTGCGTCGCAATAACCGTTTCAAGAAATCGATACAGAAAATCAAAACAGATCTGATTTCTCGCCTCATGTGCGAAGACATCCTTTGCGACAGCATCATAAATATCATCTTTATGAAGCACAGCTGTCTTAAGCCTTTTGCCAAGTTCATTGGATAACGTTGTTTTGCCTGTCCCAGCTTTCCCGCGAAATAAGATAATGGTTGACATGTTTGTACTTACCCTGATCCGTCTTTCTTCCCAGGATCCTCCTTATTGTTTGGCATACTAATGAATTCTAACTGCACCCTTTCATTTCCTTTCATAAAAACAAATCGAGCTCCTGCACCCAATTTTCACAAGAATTGTATACACTTCGAGAAACTTAGCAGGACTCCGACTCTTGGGAGCATTAAGGGAACTGTGATCCTCTATCTGGAGAATAACGAGCTATTTGAAAGTTGAGCGGAACTACAGGCACTTATTTGTCCTCCACAGCGCGATTATCGGCTGAAAATGACAAAATAACGAACTGTAGTTCCCCCTCTCTGTGGATGATGTAGGTTTTCAGAAAAATAGAGGATCGTAGTTCCCTCCAATTTCTAATTCACCTATTTCTGCGAGTTCGAGATCACAGACCTGACAGCCTTTCCAATCTCCTCATAACTTGTGCAGCGGCAAATATTGGATTGCAGCCATCTACGCATCACGTCTTCACTCGCATTGGGGCATTGCTGGCTCAAAGCATGTGCGACCATAATGTAACCCGGTGTGCAGAATCCGCACTGAAAAGCAAAATGCTCGACGAAAGCCCTTTGCATGGGCGCATCTCCGCCTAACCCTTCAATCGTCGTGATGCTGCATCCCGGAGCTTCAATGGCCAGCATCAGGCACGATTTGATAGGGACCCCATCCACATTCACCGTACATGCACCGCAATCGCCATTTTCACAGCCCTCTTTTGCTCCAGTTAGCCCCAATTGCTCCCGCAGCACTCGCAATAGCGTATCCGCGGATCGAATGACAGCGTGATGTCGCTTATCGTTGACAACGAATTCAACTTCACTTTTGAACGTCCCGCTCATCCTCATCGCCTCCCCTGTTCCAGAGCTGCCATAGCATCCAATAGTGTGTTGCGAAGCACAAATGTCCGATAAGCAGATGTGCTGAGAATGTCATTCAAAATCGGCACAGGCCACCATTGAATGGCGTTATCTACGCGAGTTTCCAAAGAAAGTGAGGAATCGTTTAAAATTTCTTCGATTTTCTTTGATCGAAAAGGTATCGAGCTGACTCCACTGAAAGCAATACGAATCCTTTCTCCTGTATGGAGTCCAGCTATGCGGACGATTGGATAATCGATTCGTTCCAATTTGGTCTTCTTTATCGTCACATAAGGCATATCCAAATAGTTGGCATCGGTTATGATTTGGACGAGAAGTTCACCCGGCTCCAATCGCGGCTCTCCATTCAAAATTTGGCGAATGGGGATTTGACGCACGCCGCTAGGGCCTACCAAAATAACCTCGCTGTCCGCTAGGAGAAAAGGCAGCAGCCCCTCCCGATAAATGAACTTTCCACATAGGAGGCCGCCGATTGTAATTTTATTGCGAATGGTATGATCGGCGATGTCTTGAACAGTGTCCGCAAGCAATGGAAACAAAGGGGTTTCCACAAGCGCATTGAGTGTAAGTGCTGCGCCAATGACGAGCTGATTATGATGAAATTGAAATACGCGGCATTCGGGAATCCCCTTCATGTCAATCACCGCACCTGTGTGGAGCTGATCCATGCGCGCCATGGAGATGATTTCAGTCCCACCGGCATAATACAAGGGCGCTTTACCGTTTGCTTCCATGTTCTGATAGATCGATACTGCTTCATCAAAGGTAGCCGGCTTATAATATTCAAAGTCAAATGAAATCATTGGCTCCTCCCCATCGATTGCCAGATTACCTCTGGTGTCAAAGGCAGTACGTTCAATTCAATACCGGCTGCAAGCGATAAGGCGTTTGCCAGAGCCGGAGCCATCCCGATTGTTCCATGTTCCCCAACGCCGCGGGCACCAAAGGGACCTTCTGTGAACGGCGTCTCGACAAATTCAACCAAGTACTCCGGATGATCCCCGAACCGGGTCAATTTATAAGACCGCAGCTGCGGATTAAGCACTTGCCCCGCCTGATTAAACAGAAATCCCTCACGCGTGGCAAAGCTCAGCCCCATATTCATTCCGCCTACCACCTGCCCGCGTGCGGTGGCTTCATTAATCACTTTTCCCGCGTCAAAAACAGATGCCGCCCGAAGAACGCGGTATGTACATTCGCGAGTATCAAATTCAACTTCAACGGCTTGTGCACCAACGGTCCACTGCTGGCTTGGGATGCCTTTCCCCGTTTCGGGATCAAGCCTTGTAATATCATGGACACGGTATCTGCCACGGCCGATAACCGGTTTACCCGAAGCACTGCCATTCGGATATTCGTAGCCGCTAACCACTTCACTGACTTTAAGACTAACGATCGGGTCGTCTTTGACATAAATCATGCCTCGGCCGACTGCGAGATCTTGGGGCAGTACCTGCAGAACGATGGAAGCATTAGCTTTCAGTTGGGAAATCACATCTTCAGCTGCATCCTGAACAGCACGACCGACCATCATCGTACTGCTGCTCGACACTGTTTTCCAATGCTCAGGAGTAATTTGGGTATCCACGTCCATTTTGACATGAACATCCTTCACATCCATATCCAGCTGCTCGGCCAGGATCTGCGCCATGACGGTACGGTTTCCTTGGCCTATCTCGATCGAACCTACGCTGAGATTCGCGCTGCCGTCGTGATTGAATGTGATCGTAGCCCCGCTTCCGGTATCGATGCCAGAGCCCGAGGCTTTCCACACACAGGCCATCCCTTTGACCCTGACTTTATCTCGGTCAACCTTCGTCCATTGACCCTGATCCCACTCGATCAGCGTCTTCAGCTTGCTAATGCATAACGGTAGATCCCCCACCGAGCTTCGTGTAAGCGGTGCTTGCGTTGGTGTCGTATCGCCTGGCTGGATCGCATTGCGAAACCGCAAATCCAAAGGATCCATCCCGAGCTTCTTCGCAAGCATATCCATCGTACGTTCCATACAATAAAGGGCTTCCGTATGCCCAAATCCTCGAAATGCCGTAGCATAAGGATGATTCGTGTAGACACACAGAGAGTCGCACCACACGTTTTCTACGCGATAAGGCCCCGTGCAGTCGATTGCTCCCGCTACGGTCACCGTTGCTCCCTCATCTGTATAGCCACCTGTATCAAATAAAAACGTAATTTCGGCTGCGGTTAATCTGCCGTCTCGGGTAGCGCCAAGCTTCACTTTCGCTTCCAGGCCAATATGACAAGGGGAACTGACCATGTCCGTTTCACGGGAATTATTGATTTTGACGGAACGGCCGCCGCAAGCTTTGGATGCCAGATAGGCCATGTATTCTAATTGAATAGAGCCCTTGCCGCCAAATCCGCCGCCTACAAAAGGCACATGCACGATAACCTTGGACTGCTCCACTTGAAAAAAACGTTCAAACGTACGTTTAATCATAAACGGATCCTGCGTCGACGTTTGAATGTTGATTAAACCGCTTGGCTTTGCTTCAACGATGGCACAACGCGGTTCCATCGCGCAGTGATCGGACGAATTGAACGCATATGTCCCTTCCACTGTCGTTTCACTTGCTGCCCAGCCTGAGGTCATGTCACCTTTTCTGATTTTGACTAAATTGCCGATGTTTGTTCCTGGAACGGGATACACATCACCGAACTTTTGATAGCTGCCCAAATTCTCATGTATTAATGAAGCATTCTGTTGTAAGGCAACACTGGGTGAATGAACAACAGGTAGCTGTTCGTATTTCACTTGTATACAGGCTGCAGCGCGTTTGGCAATCTGCTCCGTTTCCGCCACAACGACGGCAATCGGCTCGCCGTAATACCTCACTTTCTTCCAGGCAAGCGGCGGGCGGTCTGCTAGAAGAGTACCTGTTAGGACGGGGGAATCCTCTCCCCGAACAATAGCGTGAACACCGCTCACTGCCAGCGCATCCGTAATATCAATCGATAAAATTAACGCATGTGAATAAGGGCTGGTCACGATCCAACCATGCAGCATACCTGGAGATTGTGTATCGTTCGTATATGTAGCGAAACCGGTTACCTTATCTCGGGATTCAAGTCTTGGGATGCCCTTTCCTATTACGCTCAACTTCAACCACTCCTACTCTATTACGACATACATGATGTATGAGAAAGCTGGTGTTTTCTATCATCTTATCAAGAATAAACTCGTCCTATTCCGCTCTCATAAATAGGTCCTTTTATGGTCGTCTGTCCAAGCCAAGTTTGAAAGCGGTACATACTTTAATAGCATCTTGTTTCGAAAGGATGATGGGATCATGGCGAAAGTCAAGCAAGGAGACGAAGGACCTGTTCAGTTCAAACATCGAATGGAGGGTTTGACGACTCGCGTGCAAGGGCATCAACATGCTTTTGGGAATTTGACTGATTTGTTCATTCCTGATAATGGCAGGCACCGTCACAATTTCCGCGGCACTACAACAACTGCGGACGGACACAGACATTCCTACTCCGGTCAAACAGGACTCAACATTGGCAATGGTCCCAACCATTTTCACCGGTTTTCGATCCAAACGAACGTTGCTGACGGCCATCGCCATATCATTTCCGGAAGAACAACCGGACTAATTCGTCTCATGGGCATGCTCGGACACAAATTAATTATTGAAAAAGTCATACGGGAACGTGTGAAAAAATAATCGTTCATCCATAATAAAAAGGACTGCTCCTAGTAGATAATCTACTTATGGAGCAGTCCTTTTTTTGTTTTAAAGCTCATCTAACCGTACTTTCATCATCAACCGGCAGAAATACTTGTACGGTCGTTCCTTGATCAATTTCACTTTCAATTTTGAGGCATCCATGGTGAGCTTCGATGATTTTATGACAAACCATTAAACCTAAGCCCGTCCCTTTTTCCTTGGTTGTGTAGAAAGGTTCGCCTAGTAACGCCAATCTCTCCTCCGAGATGCCGCAGCCATCGTCAATGAAACGAATCTGAACCTTGTCGTCATCCGTCTTCAACTCGATGGTGACATTTCCTCCATCTGGCATGGCCTCAATCGCATTTTTAAGAATATTAATGAAGACCTGTTTCAGTTGATTTTCCTCGCATTTGATGAAAGGAATTTCAGTCAAGATCTCAGTATGAATTTGCACATTATTAAGAATGGCTTGGGTTTGCAGCAGGGAGATGACATCCTGCAAGATCTTCCGGACATCTCTCATTTCAAAATTAATCACCTGCGGTTTCGCAATCACCATAAACTCGCTCACGATATCGTTAATTCGGTCCAACTCCGATAACATGATTTGAAAATAATACTGATAATTTTCTACTTTTGACTGTAGAAGTTGTACAAAACCTCTCAGCGAAGTCAATGGATTTCGAATCTCATGGGCAACCCCTGCCGCGAGCTGCCCAACGATAGACAGCTTTTCTGATTTGAGCAGCAGCTCTTCCGTCCGTTTACGCTCTGTAATATCTTTGGCTATGCCATAAACGCCGTCAACTTTATCATTAATATAGATGGGAACCATTTTCAAATTTAATTCGATTTGATTTCCTTCTTTATGCATAAGTGTTATTTCCGTATTATTGGATTCGCCCTGCATCGCTTTTACAAACAGCTGACATGCTTTCTCTTGGTCACTGGGAACATGAAAGGGCTGAAACGTTTGCTGTGTGCACTCTTCTTCCGTATAGCCGGTAATTTTCTCAGTAGCCGCATTAACTGACAGCACATTCCCCTTTAAATCCATCGTGAAAATCGCATCCGGATTGTGCTCAACAAGCGATTTATAGCTCTGTTCCCGCATTTCCAGCATACATTGCGCCCGTTTATGCTCCGTGATGTCTCGGCATAACAACTGCACCGCAGGCTCGCCAAGAAAGACGATCGGCACCTCTCTTACATCAACATCAATAACTTGCTGATCGACTCGCAAAAACTTTTGATCCATCGGTTCCGTTGGCTGCTTGTCTTCGATAATTTGGCGGATCCGTTTCATTGTTATATCTACAAAATCGGGGTGCACAAATGTCATGACGGATTGTCCGATGAGCTCTTCAGGCGAATTGGCACCCAACACTCTGGCACCGGCAGGGTTAATGAAAATGATGATCCCATCGCTATGAACAACGATTGGCTCCGGCGAATGCTCTACCAGGACTCGGTACCGCTCCTCGCTCTCCAACAATGCCTTCTTCAACCGTTTTAAACAAAAATACAAAATAAATGCGGTAATGACGACATAAAAAAGACCTTTTGATGAATTTACGGAAATAGCATCGGTCAAGTTCACACGATCAATGAATCGATCTGATAGAATAACCCACAAACTTCCAAACAAGACATAAAGCAAGGTCACTTTCAAAGAGCTTTTTACCCTTACTACTGACTTCTTGTGCATATCGATCTACTCTTCCTTAACCCTGCAATTTTATGGGATAGCGGTGTAATTTGCTTATTGATTATATCATTTATTCTTCAAAATGCTTATTGGATCTTTCTCCCATTCCTTCCTATTTCCACGCACTAGTTCTATTGGACGAACATATACTAGAATAAGACAGCTAGAGAGGAGGTATTCACGATGAAAAAAGCGGATTCCTATCGAATTTGTAAGAAGTACCTCAATCGCGAAGTGATGATCAAAACAACACACGGCACTTACAAAGGTACCATTGTCAAAGTGGACAATAATAAAGTCTATCTGAAGCCGTCCCGAAACGGGAACAAGGCGCAAATCTCATTTCTGCCGTTTATTTTACCGCTCGTTCTGTTTGATCTTTTGGCTATTGCCTTACTGGATACTAGACCTTTTTTCCCTTTCCGTCCTTGCTAATGATCAATCGAAAACCCTCATCTCCTTAGATGAGGGTTTTTCTGCATGAAATTTCATCCTACTTAATAGTTTGAATCAAAGGAGGTGTGTTTGAACATGGAGCCAACACGATCTTGTCGACTCATTCGTTCATCTCGCACATACCATGGCAAACAAGGCTTCGATTATGCGGAGGCCATATCCAAGGAAAGCGTTGACTCGCAAGGCATATGCATGCATCTGCTGACAATTCCCCCCGGCAAGCGAGCAAAAGCCCACTTGCATGAACAACATGAAACAGCCATCTATATGCTGAAAGGGAAATCGGCCATGTGGTACGGCGAGAAACTTGACCAGCATATGGAGGTAGAAGAAGGTGATTTTCTGTACATCCCTGCCGGTATGCCTCATATGCCCTATAACCCTAGCGAAAGCGAGCCCTGCACCGCCCTGCTGGCAAGAACGGATCCAAATGAACAGGAAAGCGTTCGTTTACTCCCTGAGCTTGAAACGATATGGCAGAAGCAGCGCACACCCGCCGATTAACCGTAAAACAGGCAGCTGTCCCAATGAAGGTGAGCTGCCTGATCTTCCTACTTATAGAGCATTAAGCTGTTTCTTCGCGTGCTCCAAGAATGCTGCGGCGTCATCCCATGACGGAAATCCCGCTTGGGCGATTTTGTCGCTCCCGCCGCCTTTGCCTTGGTAGGCAGCCAAATTCGCTTTGAAGAATGCGCCGCAGGATAACGATGCACTATTATTCGCTAATACAACTTTGTTCTCCCCAATGGTGGCAAGCAGCACAGGGCAATGGCTCTGGACCGCAAGCTTACCAGCGAGGTTTTGCAAATCTTTCAAGGACTTGTTTTCGAACACGCGGGCAATCAAGTTCCCTTCTCGTTGGGAGAGAAGCTCACCTGCTACATAGGTGTCGTTCTCTTCTTTTAACTGGACTAGTTCCGCTTGCAGCTGTTTCGTCTCGAATTCCCACTTCTCCAAACGATCGATAATTTCATCTTTCCCCGTGTTGAATTTGATGGATAATGCCCCCAAAATCTTCAGGCTATCAGTAAACTCCTGGAGCGCACGATATCCGCATTTAAAATAAATCCGCGTATTCCCCTTCTGCTTCTCCGCTTTCAGCAGCTTGATCATTCCGATTTCGCCTGTTGACGAAACATGTGTGCCTCCGCATGCGTTATATTCCACACCTTGAATTTCAACAATTCGGATGTTTTCCGTCACCTTGGGTTGTTTCACCAGCGGCAGCTTGGCCAATTCCTCTTCCGTAACGAAATAACTGGTGACTGTTCGGTTCTTATAGATCTGCTCATTCACTTCTTTCTCAATAGCCGCCAACTGTTCAGGTGAGAGTTCCGGCTGTTCCACATCAATGGTGGCATAATCCGCGCCCAAGTGAAAAGAGACGGTCATTGCCTGGTAGAGATCACGGCATACCGCTGATAACAAATGTTGGCCGCTATGCTGCTGCATATGATCAAACCTTCGCTGCCAATTCACCTCGCAGGACACAGTGCCCTCTCCAGGGAGACTCGCCACTTTATGCAGCACGTTCTCCTCTTCACTGATAACATCCAATACAGGCACGCCGTTGATATGCCCTTCATCGCAAGGCTGTCCGCCCCCATGTGGATAAAAGGCTGTCTCCTCCAAGAGGATATAAACCCCGTCTTCTCTCTCTATAACGCGGCTGATCGTTGTTTGCCATTCTCGGATATAGGCAGAATCGTAGTACAGCTTATTAGACATGTGAATCTTCCTTTCTTGTTTCGGCTAGATCAGGTTCCGGGAAGACATGGTGTTCCATGACAACATAATCTTTTCCGCCTTTTGTAAATTGCTTATCTGTTACGGCCAACCCGAATTTTTCATAAAAAGAGACCTTGTTGCTCCTGGCATTGCAATAAATGCGCTTCACACCTGCCTGCTTAGCTTCTGTAAGCATGTGGCGAAGCAGATGACTGCCGTAGCCTTTGCCTTGATCAGATACCTTGGTGGCAAATTTTCGAAATTGAGCTTCCTCTCCCTGGATAAATAGCGATACGACAGAAAGAAGCGCCTCCGCTTCAAAAAGTCCGTAGTGTACACCTTCATCGTCATCCGAAAGTTGAACATAAGCCAGCTCACGCTCCGGCCACATGACTTCATGCCGCAGCTGCCAGGCCTGCTCTTTTTGAATGCGTCTAATTTCCATTACATCATCTCCAAAGCCGAATTAACGCTTACTACGCTGGAAGGCAAACTTGTCAACGATCCATGCAGCAGCAATGCCTATCACATATCGAGCTAAATCAATTGCTAAAAATCCTCTGCCAAGGATCAGCGAGCCAACGACTGTGTTTCTAACCGCTACAATCCATTCCGCTTGGTATAGCTGACTGAATTCAATGCCAAAGCAGAAGATGACGCTCCATCCTGCTGCCCAAGCTAACGATCTTTTTGTACAAATAAACCGAAACCCGAAGTAAATCATGCTTGCCCAAAGGATGTCTCCAGCGTTTACAGCGATTATATCAGGAAGTACATTTGAGAACCTTCTTGAGCTTAACCCTAAGACGATCGTCACTACGATGGCTGCAGCATATTTTAGCATGATTTCCCCTTTCCTTCGAATATGAACTTAATTAAAGTGTAGAACTTTATCTACATGGGAAATCTACCTTGTGGGGATACAGCATAAAGCTCACAACTAGGTTAACTAAAGGAGATTACTTCATGACCGACATAAATGAAAAACAAAAGATTGTCTCAAGTGTTCCACAACACGGTTTCCTCGGTCACCCGAAAGGGTTATTCACACTCTTTTTCACAGAATTTTGGGAACGTTTTTCTTATTACGGCATGCGGGCAATTCTTGTTTTTTATATGTATTATGAAGTTTCCAAAGGCGGATTGGGCATTGCTGAAAATACCGCTCTTGCCATTATGTCGATTTACGGCTCACTTGTCTATATGTCCGGCATTATTGGCGGGTGGCTGTCTGATCGGATTTTTGGAAATTCAAAAGCTGTGCTATATGGCGGCATATTCATTATGCTAGGCCATATTGTATTAGCCATACCAGGAAGCGTCGCGTTATTTTTTGTTTCTATGGTGCTGATTGTGTTAGGGACAGGCATGCTAAAACCTAACGTATCCAGCATTGTAGGCGAAATCTATAGTGAAGAGGACGCCCGCCGCGATGCAGGATTCAGCATTTTCTACATGGGTATCAATCTCGGAGGCTTCATTGCCCCGTTAATCGTCGGTACGATAGGGATGAATGTTAATTTCCACTTGGGGTTCGGATTAGCGGCAATCGGCATGTTTCTTGGGTTAGCTGTGTTCCTGTTTACGAAGAAAAAAAGCTTGGGACTCGCAGGTACATTTGTCGTAAACCCGCTTTCGCCATCAGAAAAAACAAAGGTCATGACATGGATTGGGTTAGGTGCCGTAATCATCATCCTCTTACTTGTCATAACGATCCCTGCGGGGTACCTCACTTTTCAGACTTTTAGCGCCATCGTTGGCCTGCTGGGTATCCTGATTCCAACCATTTACTTCACCGTCATGTATAGAAGCCCTAAGACCACAAGCATCGAGCGCTCCAGAGTTCTCGCCTATATCCCGCTTTTTATTGCGTCTGTCATGTTCTGGGCCATTGAGGAGCAAGGATCAACGATTCTCGCCAATTACGCGGACCGGCGGACACAGCTTGATTTTGCAGGCATACATATTTCTCCAGCATGGTTCCAATCCTTGAATCCGTTATTTATTATCGTATTTGCGCCGATTTTTGCGTGGATTTGGGTTAAGCTCGGAGACCGGCAGCCGTCCATCCCCACCAAATTTTCATTAGGTTTGCTGCTGGCCGGCGTATCCTTTCTTGTCATCCTCCTGCCCGCTTATTTCGGCGGCAATGAATCGCTTGTTAATCCGTTATGGCTTGTACTCAGCTATTTCATTGTCGTGCTCGGAGAATTATGCTTGTCTCCAGTTGGGCTCTCGGCAACGACCAAGTTAGCGCCTGCGGCCTTTTTAGCACAGACCATGAGTTTGTGGTTCTTGTCAAATGCTGCAGCCCAAGCCATCAACGCGCAGATCGTGAAATTTTACTCACCCGAATCGGAAATGCTTTATTTCGGTGTTATCGGCGTGATAGCTTTGATCCTGAGTGTCATCCTCTTTCTGATGACTCCAAAAATTCAAGGCTTTATGAAAGGCGTCCGCTGAAAACAAAAGAACCTCCACTCCCACGTATTTAGTGGAATGTGGAGGCTTTTTTGCATAAACTAATTTATGGTTTCTAACCATGATCATGAACATTAACGCGCTTTTCTTTTTCTGCGATGAAAAACAAACCAAGCGATTCCAATGATGCCAGCAAGCAGCACGGCACTGAAAAAAAGAATGTAGCTCAAATGAAATAAACGAATGGGAATCCCTCCTGTTTAAATGATGGCTTGTTCAGGAAAGCCGTGCGACGCGATGGAAATCATGCGCCACGAGTCCTCACCGCTCACGAAATCGAATTCGTTATACGCAGAATCTTCGTGACGATCACAAGCATGCAGCGCGTACTCGTCGTTGCCGATCCGAAATGTTGCTGATTCCTCACAATACGAACATATTGCTGATTGACTCTTTTCTACTTTCAACCTTTTCACCCACCGTACAATCATGTCATTACTAACCAGAATGCCACTTTTTTAGCATTTCCATACCTCAGGCATGAAACTTGTCCCAGGCACATAAGATGAAGTAAAGAATAAAGCGTTTTCAAAAGGAGTTGATGTTCATGTTCGATCCGCGAGAATGGACTAAACAACTGAAATCGATCCATGGCATTGTTAGAATCATCTATGTCAACGAACATACCGGATTAGCCAAACTTCGTTGTACCTTCACCAAAGAGCAGCAGAAAGCACTGGAACGTGAGGACAAAAAACTATCTCATACGTAAATAGAGCCGTTTAAAAGGAACGCTGGATAGCGTTCCTTTTTTTGTGTGCTATAAACGAAAAGCTCTGACTAGGTGAGGCGAGCACCTTGATGTTTTGTGAATAACGCCGATTACTCCAGCTATTTCCCTCCTCTGAGCCATGTTTGGGCTATTTACATGGATTATTTCCATTTAATCAGAAGAGATTTAGGCTAATTCCGAAAGTGTGTGACGATTTAACAAGAGCTTCTCCAGTTATTGCGTTGCCCGGGACGGCACTGAGCAGATTAACGGTAGTTTTTCCTGCTGCTGCGGCTCCAGTAATGATCGCCCTATAAGCTATCCGCGGCACTTGCTTTCCCAGAAATTCAGACTAACTTCATCGTCCAAGAGGTCCCCACTACGCCGCAAAATACAAACCCGAGCTTCTCATACATGCGCACAGCGGCATGATTACTCGGATCAACACTTAAAGATAAAGATGGGAAGCCATCTTTCTGTGCTTGTTTGATCAACTCTTGCATCAGCTTAACGCCTACTCCCTGACCTCGATACGCAGGTAAAACAGCAATCCCTAACTCCGGAGTCTCATGATCAACAAATCCATATCCTCGATTGGATTCATCAAATAACCTGTACCAACCTGCGCCTACCGGCACATTGTCCATTAAAGCTAGTAAAGCCATATCCCCTTGTCTTCCCCAGCCCTCGTGATATTTCTTTAAATGAGGAGCATTCATCAATACCAGTTTAGGCGGCTTGTTCTCCAAAATGTGAATCGATTCATACTGCATATCCATCAAAAATTCGTAGTCGTTCTCGTCCATTTTTCTAAAAGACAGCATCCTATCCCCACATCCTCATACCCTAAATTCTACTCATCAACTGCTTTACTTTAGAATCCGAATCCGAACCAGGTGACGCCGTATACACGCTGCATCTTAAATCCGCTCGGCCCTGCACCTGCAATGTCGTCAAATCAAATAAAAGCTTCCCTGCCTTCGCATGACGAAACTCGATGAACACTTCCGGAGCGCTGCTCACATCGCTCTGATTCCAAAATGTCCGAAAATCCTGATTCTCTCCGCTAATGCGCTCAATAAACTCGCTATACCAATTATCACCCAGATATTGCCCATAATAGGAGCGGAACATCGCCAAAAAGCCCATCGCAAACTCACGCCAGTTCACAGCCAAAGCTCTTAATTCTTTCCTCGTAAAAAGCAGCCAAATCAGATTCCGCTCTTCCAACGGAACCAGTGCAAAATCCAGGAATACTGCCGCCGCCGCTTGATTCCAACCGACGATATTACATCTGCGATCCGAAATAATGGTGGGACAATCATGAAGCTCCTCCAAAATTCGATTCAAAGCAGGCGATATTGTCGGTGCCTGATCAACAATGGTTGTTGGCGCTGGCTGCTCAAGAGCCAGCATGAACAAATATTGGCGCTCATCTTGGTTGAGCTGTAAAGCAAAGGCGATTCGGTCCAGCACTTGCACCGACATTTTGATTTCTCTCCCCTGCTCTAACCAGGTATACCAGGTTGTGCTCACGCCAGCGATTGTCGCTACTTCTTCCCTGCGGAGGCCGGGCGTGCGTCTCCGGCTGCCGCCAAGAAGCCCCGCATCACTGGGTTTAAGCCTTGCCCGGTGAGTGGTTAAGAACGCAGAAAGAGCTTGCAGCCGTTCCTTCGTATTCACATCATTTTCCCCCTTCACATCTCATCATAGAAGTCATTATACCAGTATAAACGATAACTTGTAATAGGATAACAAATGTGACATGCTATTGATATCAGGTACTAAGAGCAAGTTATGAAAATACCAAGGAGGCGTTATCTATGAAGCGTGTAGTTGTGACAGGGATGGGCGTAATTACGCCAATTGGCAATCAAGTCGAACGTTTTTGGCAAAATCTCGTCAATGGAACATCAGGTATTTCTACAATCGATCACATGGATGTATCCGAATATAAAACCACTATCGCAGGGGTCGTGCGAGATTTCGATGCGGAAGCAGCCGTCGGTCGACGGGAAGTCCGCCGTATGGATCGCTATACACAATTTGCTATTGCCGCAGCCAAGCAAGCCATGGAGGATGCTAACCTTACTATTGATGCAACGAATGAGGAACGTGTCGGCGTCTATATTGGTTCTGGTATTGGAGGGATTCATACCATTCTGGACAATTACCGGACTCTGCTGTCCCGCGGACCAGGCCGCGTCAGCCCGACCGTCGTGCCGATGATGATCGCCAATATGGCAGCGGCGCAGGTCAGCATTTTGTTCGGCGCCAAAGGCCCTACCCTTGCGCCGGTAACAGCCTGCGCCACGGGCAACAATGCCATTGGCGAAGCCTTTAAGCTGATTCAGCGCGGAGGCGCAGACGCCGTCATTGCCGGAGGCGCCGAAGCGACGATCATAGATCTCGCGCTGGCGGGCTTCGGCAACGCGACAGCCTTGTCGACGCGAAACGATGCGCCGACGCAGGCGAGCCGCCCGTTCGATGCGCAGCGCGACGGCTTCGTCGCCGCCGAAGGCGCCGGCGTGCTCGTGCTAGAGTCGCTCGAGCATGCCGAGCGCCGCGGTGCCCGCATCCATGCCGAGATCGTCGGCTATGGCTCAACCTCGGACGCCTACCACATCGTGGCGACCGATCCTGAAGGCGCGGGTGCCTACCGGGCCATGCGCGATGCGCTGGCCGATGCCGGCCTGGCGCCCGAGGAGCTCGACACCATCAACGCGCACGCGACAAGCACGCCTGCTGGTGATTTGTCGGAGACGCGCGCCATCAAGCGGCTTCTTGGCAGCCGCGCGTACGACGTTCCTATCAGCGCGAACAAGTCCATGATTGGGCACATGCTTGGCGCAGCCGGTGGTGTAGAAGCTGTCGCGTTGATCAAAACCTTGCAGGACGGGATCATTCCTCCTACCATTAACTTGGAGAATCCAGATCCAGAGTGCGATCTCGATTATGTACCACTCGTAGCCAGAAAGGCGGAGCTCAATTACGGGTTATCCAGTTCCTTCGGGTTCGGCGGCCATAATGCCGTGCTGGTTTTCAAGAAAACGACTGCCTAACTGATCCAATAAAAAAACCTAATCCGTTCAGCCGCAGCTGCGTGGGTTAGGTTTTTTGCTTTTACTTTTTAAGCATCAGAAGACGGTCATCGCTCGCCGAAGGACTTCCTCTACCATCCGTGTTGTTAGTCAGCACATAAATATCCCCATTATGCAGCCTTACGTCACGCAGTCTCCCTTCACCCTCCAATACGGCAGCCATTTGCTTGGTGTCAGGGTTGAACCTGTATAACTTCTTCCCGACTAAAGTTGCGATCAGAATTTGTCCGTCTGCATCTATGTCAATCCCCGATGGTGCAATGGCGATATCTCCCGTTTGGTACAGCGGAGTTACCATCCCTTCCTTTTTCTCATTTCCGATTATAACCGGCCACCCGTAATTGTTGCCTTTTTCAATGAGATTGATTTCATCATGCCCGCCAGGATTTCCTGAAGGACCATGTTCAGAGCTAAACATGCGCCCCTGCTTGTCCCACGCAATCCCTTGTGAATTTCGGTGCCCATATGAATAAACATAAGACTTGGCAAATGGATTATCAGATGGGACTTTGCCATCCAATGTCATGCGCAATATTTTGCCCGCTGAGCTATTCAAGTCTTGTGCAAGCTTGTCTACTCCCGAGTCACCAGTTGTCATATACAACATATTATCAGGGCCGATCGCAAGTCTGCCCCCATTATGAATTTGACCGCCAGGAAGGCCTTCGAGGAGTGATTTGATTTCCTTCCATTCGCCATTTATCTCCTGCAGAACGATGACTCGATTGAAAATCTTGCCGCCTTCCTCATAGGTATGATAAGCATAGGCTTGGCGCGATTTTTGAAAATCAGGAGCCAGTTGAATCCCGAGAAACCCACCTTCTCCTTGTACCTTCAGGGGTTTGTTGAGCTTCACCTTTTGACGTGATACAGAGCCATTACTTATTTTGACAATACTTCCTTCACGCTCGCTCACATAGACGGTTTCCTCATCGAACTGAATCGACCACGGTGTTCGCAGCTTTTCAGCGAGGATCGTGTAGGCATTGCCTGCCTTTGTCTGGCTCTCTACCATTTTCGACTTCGTCGTTGAACTGAGTTTGTCCGAGCAAGCTGAGCTTAGCAAGATTACCGCCATCCCTACAATCCCTATTCCCACCGATCTAATCACACGCGCGCCCCCTTATTACCTAGTGAAAATAAACCTTTGACGAAAAAGATCATACTTATCAGCCAAAGCATCCCAATCATCGCGATCATGAGAGAATTATAAATAGAACTGGTAAAAGCTCTAGTTTCAAGCAACCGTATCCACCAAAGAGCACCAATAGAGAACAAGACCAGATGGATCAAAAACCACCCATACCCCATTCGCTTGAATTTCAGCATTAAGAAAAGGACGACAGCCATCACCGGCAGCATAACGATCAGGAAACCCGCTCTCAGGTACACGATGACTTCCTCTTCCATAAACATAACGCTCTTCCCTCCTCAATCTCTGAGAAATAATTCCAATTATATCGACATCGAGAAGAGATGTACAGTTTACATAATCCCCCTGCTGTTATGAAAATAGGGCTACCCAAAAGGCCTTTTCAGTCCTCTCGAGTAAGCCCTATCGCTTCTAATAGATCTTATCCAGCTGTATTATTTTTTCTGATTTTTTGTGAAGTCCCAACCGCCTGTCACCGTACTTGTCGTCTTACCATCAGGACCTACAACATTGTATTTAAATGTAATGGCTCCATACGTGAGCTCAATGCTCTCATGCGTATCGTATAGGCTAAAATTGCTGACGAGGACTTTTTCCAAATCAATAACGAGGCTAACTTGCCGTTCATTGCCCGTGTTTTTGACGAAAACAATTTGGCCCTTCTCAATCGCTTTCCCTGTCGTTGTATTTAAAAATAAGGGAATCGAGGCGGAATCAAAGTTTTTGTTGATCGATATCGGCTGAGCGGCAGCTTTGCCTGCGGCAGATCCGCTTCCGACAGACACCGTCGCCTTATTTGTCACTTCGAACGAGAAATCATTAATCTGAATCCACTTCTCATACCCTCTTGTGATCGAATCCCCGTTAATGCCATCCAGTTTCAAAAAAATGTCATAATCATCACTTGCAGCCGCTGCCGGAACTACGCTGAACGCGAGTACCAACACGCTTAGAATAAAGAAGATAAAAACCTGTTTACGGAACTTACTCAACCCCATCACTCCTCATCGGTTATGTTACAAAATGTAACCATCGACCTAATTATATAGGAGCAAGTGACTTTCTATTCCGCAAATCTTTGTCCACATAAGAAAAATGCCGCGGTGCCGCCTACCCTGCTTTACACCAATCCAAATTCCCTGCCTACCTTTTGCAAGGTGTTCAAAGCAAACGCTAAATCCTCTTTCGTATGCTGTGCCGTCACAATCAAGCGTACACGCCCTTTGTCCATGGCAACGGTCGGGTAAACGATCCCTTGTGCGAATACGCCTTCTTCCAGCAAGCGATCCGAGAAGCGCATCGTTTGTGCAGGATCTCCGATAATGATGGGGATAATCGGCGTTTCGCTTGCTCCTGTGTCGAATCCTAAACGCTGCAATTCACTGCGGAAACCATTGGCATTCTCCCATAGTTTGGTTACCAAATCTTCGCTCTCGCGCAGCACCTGAATCGCCGCCAAACAAGTCGCTGCTACCGCTGGCGTCTGCGAAGTGCTGAACAGGAACGGTCTTGCCGTATGAATCAAGTGTTCCTTCAACAATTGCGCACCGGCTACATACCCGCCAACAGCTCCAATCGCTTTGGACAGTGTCCCGATCTGAATGTGCACACGTCCATGAAGTCCAAAATGATCGGTTGAGCCTTTGCCGTTTTTCCCTAATACGCCGCTAGCATGGGCATCATCGACATACACAATGGCATCATAGGCTTCAGCCAATTGAACAATTTCAGGCAGCGGCGCGATATCGCCGTCCATACTAAATACGCCATCCGTTACCACAACACGCTTGCGATGCTTTTGCGTTTCTTTCAGTACGGCTTCAAGCTGATTCATATCTTTATGGGCGAAAATTTTACGGCTCGCCTTCGTCAAACGAATGCCATCAATGATACTCGCATGGTTCAACTCATCGCTGATGACCACGTCGTCTGCGCCAAGAATCGAAGACAATGCGCCTTGATTCGTTGTAAAACCCGATTGAAACACGAGCGCCGCTTCCGTGCCTTTAAATGCAGCCAGCTCAAGCTCAAGCTGTTCGTGAATATCCAGTGTCCCTGTAATGGTGCGCACGGAGCCGCTGCCGACACCGTATTTCTCAATGGCGGCAATCGCTGCTTGCTTCAATTTGGGATGATGGGTCAATCCCAAATAATTGTTGGAGGACATTTGGAGAATTTTGCGTCCGTTCAGATTCATCCAAGTATCCGAACCGCTTTCCCATACTTTTATCGTGCGGTAACGTCCATCACGCTTCCAGCCTTCAATATCTGCCGCCAAATCGTTTAAGTAATTCATCTTTGCCCTCCCAAGTCTTGTTTTAGTGAGTAAACACGATTTTTCCGCATTGCCCTTCATGCATCAAACGGAACGCTTCCTCGTATTGATCCAGCGTGAATCTGTGGGTAATAACGGATGCGAGATCAACCCGGTGTTGATTCAATAACCCTTTCATTTGATACCAGGTTTGGTACATTTTACGGCCCGTGATGCCTTCTACCTTGAGGCCTTTGAAAATAATTTGATTCGTTACGTCCAAACTTACTTCTTTCGTCGGAATTCCGAGCAAGGACACCCTGCCTGCATTGGCCGCAGCTTCAAACGCATCCGCAATCGCCACTGGGTTTCCGGACATTTCAAGCACAACCTCTACGCCCTCACCATCCGTCAATCTGCGCAGTTCTTCAGATGTACGCGCTTCCATCGCGTTTATCGTTACATCGGCCCCCATTTGCAAAGCCATCTTTAATCGATTTGGATTAATATCTACCGCATAAATCGCTCCTGCTCCGCAAGCTTTGGCAACTTTGATGGCAAGCAAGCCAATCGGTCCTACACCGATAATCGCCACTGTTTTACCCACGATGTCTCCGGACAAAACGGTTTGCACCGCATTCCCTAGCGGATCTTGCAAACAAGCGATTTCAAATGGCAGCTCAGGCGCATTATGAATAATATTACTTGCTTTCACAACCGCATATTCGGCAAAACATCCCGGCGCGGTAATCCCAAAGCTTTTCGTATTCGGACAAACATGCCCGTTTCCGGTTCGACAAGCCTTGCAGGTACCGCAAATCATATGCCCTTCCGCTGAAACATGATCTCCGATCTTAACGCCTCGTACGCGGTCCCCGATGTCAACGACGATGCCCGCAAACTCATGCCCGAAGACATTAGGTGTCAACACCGTTTTATCAGCCCAAGCATCCCAATTGTAAATGTGCAAATCCGTTCCGCAGATGGAAGTTGCCTTAATGTGAACGAGCACTTCATCGTCACCAATCGTGGGAACAGGAACTTCCTTCAGTGTAGCACCGGGACCTCGGTGTTCTTTAACCAACCCTATCATTGTTGCGCCCATCATTTTTCCTCCTAGGACAAATATGCAATATAATACACATACGTGCGTTTTACTGTCTATATATACCATAGTACACGAATGTATGTTATATTGTAAATAGGCGATTTTTACGGACACAAATTAAATAAAAGGAGTCACGTTGATGCAGGAACCGATACACAAAATGGTAGGCAGAAAGCTGCTGAACATAAGGAAAACAAGAGGTTTAAGCTTAGATCAAGTTGCCGAATTGACCGGTGTCAGCAAAGCTATGCTGGGGCAGATTGAGCGAGGAGATTCTAATCCAACGATTTCCGTTTTATGGAAAATTGTGAGCGGACTACAAATCTCTTTCACGAGCTTGATTGAGGATGACGAACCGAAGATTACGGTTGTTCGTTCCGAAGATCTTTCTTCCTTTGATGAGGAGGACGGCCAATATCGCGCCTATCCCCTTTTCCCTTTTCACCCGCAAAAAAGCTTTGAAATCTACACCGTCGAAATGGAGCAAGGCTGTACCCATGCTTCTGAGCCGCATAACGAGGGTGTCGAAGAGTACATTCTAATGGTCGAAGGCAAGCTGCAAATTTCAATCGCTCAGGAAAGCTACATTCTTCAACCTGGTGACGCGATCCATTTCACAGCAGATCGTCCGCACACGTATACGAATTTGTCTGATCGCAAAGCTGTATACAAGACGCTTATTTACTACCCGTCTTCTTAAAAAAACGCAAGCAGCCAGCCTCTCTGGTCGCTTGCGTTTTGTTTATACCGTAACGAGTCGCTTATAAAACTCTTCAATCACAATGGGCTTGCCGCCATTCAAGCGGGATTCCTCCGCTGCGAACGACATCAGATGGCTGCGCACGGAAACGGATGCGGAAGAACTGCTTTCTCCCCCGTTATACGTTCTGACTTCGCTCAAAAAGCTGCGCACAATGCCCGCATCTCCGCCGTTATGCCCCTCTTCCGAGGCGTGCACACGCACGGTCGTTTTCTCATTCGTCACAAAATCATGAATGGTAAATTCATTCTCTTCCATATTGCCGCGAAGATCGCCTTTCGTGCCCATGATTTGCAGAATACGCGTGTTATCACGGGTAAATCCGCACATGCTGAACATCGCTGTCGCACCGCTCGCGAACTCCATATTGACGACTTGATGATCAACGACATTATTATCGCTGCGATATACACACTTCCCGTAAGGCGTCGTGCTCAGTGCTTCAATGATACCTTCATTGCTCGTATCCGTTGTGAATTTACGCGCCCAACGGCGTCCTGCGCCCAAATAATATTTAGGTGCATAGTATTGACAGCTCATTTCTGCCGGGCAGCCGTCCAAGCATCGCGCAGGCGCACCTGCAGGCGCATTCTCTTCGTTGAAATGCATCAACGAACCAAAGGAGCTGACACGCTCGCATGGCTCTCCCATGATATAAGAGAGAATGTCCATGTCATGGCATGATTTGGCTAAAATCATAGGGGAAGACTTATCGGAATTATTCCAATTCCCGCGTACAAAACTGTGTGCCATGTGCATGTTACCGACATTTTCATTCAACTGAATGTTGACGATTTGTCCGATTTTACCTTCTGTAATCACTCGTTTCATTGCCGTCCAGAAAGCTGTATACCGCAAAACATGGCAAATGGTTAGCAGCCTGTTATGCTTCTTCGCCATAAGTTCCATCTCCACGCACTCTTCCGGACTAGGAGACATCGGTTTCTCCAGCAAAACATGATAGCCAAGCTCCAACGCTTTCAATGTGGGATGATAGTGCATTTGATCCTGCGTACAAATGATGGCGATATCCGCCAGCTTGGGCTGTGCAAGCAGCTGCTCCCAATTCTCGACAGCGTGTTCCGGTGCAATCCCATGTGCGGAAGCAAAGACTGCTCGACGCTCCTCATTCGGTTCAGCGACTGCTACAATTTGTAATTCATGCGGGTAATTCAGTGCATATGGCGCGTAAGCTTGCGCCCCTCGATCACCTGCGCCGAGCAGGATTGCCGTTACTTTTTGCATCAAATACTCATCTCCTGTGACTTCGTCTATAACGATAATGATAACGATAGGCTAATATATGCCATTGATTAAGACTTGCTTCCTGTGAATGCGATCCCTTGAATAAAAGAACGTTGGAAAACGAAGAAAATGATGATCATTGGCAAAATCGCCATCATGGAGCCTGCCATAATGATCGTGTAATTCGTTTTGTGCTCCCCTTCCAGGAAGGCGATCCCTGCGGACAGCACCATTTTATCCGGTGAAGAGTTGACAATGAGCGGCCACATCAGATCGTTCCATGACCACAACATGGTGAAAATAGCCAACGCAATCATCCCGGATTTTGCAAGCGGCATCATGATTTGCCAATAAATTCGGAATTGATTGCAGCCATCCAGCTTCGCGGCTTCTTCCAATTCATTAGGCAGCGTCATGAAAAATTGGCGCAGCAAAAAGGTCCCGAAAGCACTGAATAGACCAGGTACAATTAGTGCTGTCAAAGAGTTCAACCAGCCGAGATCCTTCATAATCATATATTGCGGAATGAGAAATACTTGCCCAGGAACCATAAGCACCGACAACATCAGGATGAAAAAGAAGTGGCGCCCCGGAAAAGCTATCCTTGCAAAAGCATATGCCGCTAACGAACAAATAATCAGCTGGCCGATCACTTTAACCAAAGTTGTTATGAATGTATTCCAATAGAAAGTAAAGAACGGCAAGTTTACAAAGACCTTCGCATAATTGCTCCATTGAAAAGCTTTTGGCAGCAAAACGGGAGGAATGGCCGTTGACTCTGCTAATGTTTTTACCGATGTAAGAAACATCCAGATAAATGGCGTAACCATGATAATTGCACCCAATATGAGGATAAGATGGATTCCGCCGATTCGAAGCGATTTCTGATTGACTGGTTTCGTATTCATACACTCGCCCCTCTCATTCGTAGTGAACCCATTTCTTTTGAATTTTCATCTGAATATACGTAATGATCATGATAATGACGAACAGCATGACGGCAATGGAAGAAGCGTACCCCTTGGCATTTTTGAGAAACCCGTATTTGTAGTATAAAAATACAATCGACTGCGTAGATTCCATAACAATTTCGCCAACCATCATATAAATGTAATCAAATACCTGGAACGCACCAATGAGAGACGTTACCATGACGAAAAAAATCGTCGGCGTTAACAGAGGCATCGTAATACGCGTGAATTTCGTAAAAGAACCTGCCCCATCGATCGATGCGGCTTCATAATAAGACTCCGAGATGCCTTGTAGGCCGGATAAAAAGATAATCATGTGCGAGCCGATGGAACTCCAGATGGCTACGATAATGATAGATAATAATGCCGTGCGATTGTCCGTCAGCCAGTGCGGCCCTGTAATGGACAATTTGCTGAGTACATAGTTAATGAGTCCAAAGTCGGAATTGTACAACCACTTCCACACCATCGCAACCGCTGCAGGCATCGTAACAACAGGGAGAAAATACAGGGTTCTATATACCGACAACCCCTTTACCTTTTGATTCAGCAGAACAGCTAAGATAATGGATAAAATAATGCCGACCGGGACAGCTGTTATAATGTAGATCCCCGTATTCCGAAAGGCATACAGCAAATCTTTATCTGTAAAAAGCTGCTTATAATTCGCCAAACCTGACCATGTATATTTGCCGAATGAACCCCAATCCGTGAATGAAAAATAAAACGTTTGAAACACAGGCCAAATGTAGAAAACGAGCAAACCGAGCATTAAAGGTGTGATCATGATGTACGCCCACATCCAATCGGACCGGCGTTTCGAGCTGATTCGCATGAGTACTCACGCTCCCATGAGTGTAGTAAGGAGGGAGATTCGCTACTTGCAAGTGAACCTCCGCACCGAAAGCTTATTTTTCTGCAGCTAGCGCTTGATTCATTTTGGCGCCGAGCTCTTTGGCTGCGTCAGCTACCGGTTTATCTCCTGTCCATGCATTTTTCAAAATCTCAGTTTCATAAGTTGTCCATACGGATGTATTCTTGGAAACCGGATAAGGGGAAGCATACTCCGTCATATCGATGAACGCTTTGGCGTGGTATTGCGGGAATGCTGCTAACCAAGCTGTTTCAGAGCCTTTGAAAGCCGGAATCGCTCCGCCTTGCTTAGCGGCAACTTCTGCCGCCTCTTTCGAGCCAAGGAATTTCACAAATTCCCATGCTTCTTTCGGATGCTTGGAATTCACGGAGATGACATGACCTAAGCCGTGAATAACAACGCCTTGTTTTTTCCCTTTTGGAAGTGGCGCCACATCGGCATTGTTTTTCATATCCGCATTTTGACTAATCGAGAAAGCTGCCCATGAACCGTCAAAATACATCGCCAGCTTGCCGGAAGTAAACAAATCCGAAGGTGCCGTTTCTGTCATTTGCGCCAATGTAGGCGATACTTTATGAACTTGAATGAGATCCGTCAAGAATTTCAAACCTTCAATCGCTTCCGGTTGATCATAACCCGATTTCTTGTGATCATCGGAAATAATGTTGCCTCCGGCTTGAAGAATCGTGTTGTAGTAATCCTCTTGATTCATCATTGGAGCTGCGAAGCCGTAGATGCCTTTACCAGGATCGGTAAGCTTTTTCGCAGCTTCCGTTAACTTATTCCAATCCCAAGTTGCGTCTGGATAAGCGACTCCTTTTTCATCGAACAGCTTCTTGTTGTACCAAAGACCAATCGTGTCATAATCCTTGGGAATCCCGTAGTTTTTACCGCCTAGGCTGTATAGGGAAACGAGAGATGTCGGATAATTTTTGAGATCCAATTGATCCTTTTTGATGTTTTCGGACAAGTCCAACAACATTTTATTTTCCGCGTATTTAATGAAATTCGGTCCGTTCATCCATAACACGTCAGGCATCGTTCCGCCTTGTGCCGCTGTTTCCAATTTGGTGAAATATTGCTTATACGGTGTATTCTCTGCTTTAACTTCAATGTTTGGATGACTGGCTTGGAAGGCTTTGATAACCTCCGTCATCGTATCCAGGCCCCAACCGCCATAGGTAATGGTTACTTTCTCACCGCTGGCGGCGGCTGTTGCTTTTGCATCATTTGCAGGCGCACCGGATGAGACGGGATTAGAGGAAGAGGAACTACCGCAAGCACTTGCAACAACCATTGTAGACATCAACATAGTTAAGCAGACGATTTTTTTTGTATTCTTTACCATTTCGCAATCACCCTTTTTTAATTTTTGTGAAAGAAACATGACCTTGCTAAAAATGGAACCCGTAAAAGCTGATTTCACCTCCTTGACGTAGTAAAATAATTTGGCGCCAAATTCAGGATAACGTTATCCTGAGTAATAAAAAAAATTAGCTTCTAGCAAATGTGGACGATTCTCTCACAATAATTTTATGTGGCAGCAGTACTTTGGATAGCGCCAGCTGCTCTCCTTTTAACATATCCAACAAGGTTGCAGCCGCTGTCAAACCGATCTCCACTTTCGGCACATGCACCGAAGATAGCGGTGGCGTCGTGTATTGCGCGAAATCAATATTATCCATCGAGATGAAGGCGATATCCTCCGGAATTCGCAGCTGACTTTCGATCACAGCGCGCATAGCCGGAATCGCCAACTGATCGCTTGCTGAGAAGATTGCCGTTGGGCGCTCCACGTCGGTCCGTTTCAATTGCTCTTTCACGTATTCGTAACTGCGGTCAATTTCCCAACGGGTGTCTATCACCCAGTCTTTATGTAAGGGAATGCCGGCGTCATACATCGCGAATTTGTAGCCTTGGAACCTCTCTTCACTGTTGAGCTCTCCCGTATGTCCTGGCCCGCCGATAAATCCGATAGAACGGTGGCCCTGCGCAATGAGGTGATCGACAGCGGATTTGGCAGCGTGGATACGATCATAGTCCACCATCGTAATCTCAGTCCCAATCGTACAAATGCCAATTAAGGCTAGGTCCTCTACCTTTTGCAAATAATCCAGAATGGCCGGCCCGACTTCGCCAACGATGATGATGCCGTCCACTTGAATATCATGGATACAACGGTGAAGCAAAGCATCATCCGCGAGCTCGTCCGAAGTATGAATGAAGGCTAATGAATAGCCTGACTCCAAAATCTTTTTCGTAAAAGCCGTAATAATCGGCGAATAGTAAGGATGATCGTCATTGAGTCGTGCCGCTTGAATAATGCAGCCGATTTGTTTAGTCTGTCTCTTCTCGGTCTTCTGCTTATTCACAAGATGGCGTGCTGACTCGTTCGGTGTGTAATCGAGCTGGCGAACGGCCTCCCAAACTTTGGCCCTCGTCTCCGGATTTATATGCCTGCTTGTATCATTTCTAACCACTCGCGAGGCTGTTGAAATGGAAACGCCCACTAAATCAGCGATATCCTTAAGTGTAGGCATAGTGACAGCTCCTTTTTATCCAAAACCGTGATCCAAATTCTTGCCCAAACGTTTTCCTGAGCATGCTTACATATTAATGTATCCCCTTACATTGTGTCAATATAGTTACGATGAGAATTCTTATTTTTGTTTTTCGGCACAATTCTGACATGCTTGGTTGGGATTCTCTTTTACGGAAAAACCTTTTGCCATAGTTTGTATAGACAAAAAATCAACATGCTGTTGCATAGAATGAATAATAAATTTGCAAGCAGTCCCAACACAAACCGTGTTTTCTGCTTGTTTATTTCGGCCGGATGGAGATAAGGTTTCAAGAAATTTAATTCTTTGAAATCCAATAAACTCTGTAATACACCAAAAATAGAAACTACCGTCCAAACCACGAGAAAAATTGCAAATAAAAATGCGCAGAAGTAGAGGATCGCATATTGGCTAAATAACCAAATAAGATAGCAAGTAGAAATTGACAGAAGTAAGATAGACCAGCCGATTGCCCCAACGATTACAGGTTTTTTAAAAAGCATTTTGCTTTCTGTGCTCATCGTTTCACCGTACCGAATGAAATTTTCATGTTAGGAGCGTATGTTAGTACCGAATCCACGTTGAACATTTTTGAAAATAATAACTCCGCCTCGTATTGGCTCTGCGCTTCGCTCTCAGTTAGACCTCGGTTCATCAAATTGCGTATAAACTTGCTTTCTTCCCCTGGAAAACCGCCAATCCCTTCCTCTCTCAAGGAGTTGTACAGCCGTTGTCTCTTTTGTGGCTCCGCATTCGGATCTAGAAAATTAACTTTATCGCTTAGTCTGCACTGCACGTTTGTTAAACCTAATTCGCTTAGATATTCGGGTATTTTTATCCCGATATTTCCGTCTTTTCCGTTATTTTTGGTATCCTGCTCAAATAGTTTTTGTAAAATTCCCAAGGGGATCACTTGGCTTTGATCGTAACTTTGCACACTGTAGTTAGACATGTTGGCAATCCAATGCGGCTCGAAGCAGATGACCATCCCTTCATCCTTCACGCAATTGATCATCTTGTCGAGTAACTTCTTCGCGTCTGACAGATGCAATAATAACGCGTGGCAGACGGCCAGATTATATTTTCTGTCGATCGCTAACGTTTCAACATCTGCTACGATAAAATTTGTTGTAAAAGGCATCCTTGCAAAGATTTCCTTTGCTGTGTTAATTAGCTCTGTTCCTTTGTCAATCCCCGTATATGTGGACCCCTCGGGCAAAAGCGGTAACAGCTTCAGCCCCAAATATCCGTACCCGCAACCATAGTCAACGACGTTCACTGGCTGAGTGATCTTCCAAACTGACTTCACTAAAAACTCCAAATAGTCATCGTTGTAGTACAAATCTCTTGTATTTCTTAAATATTCAATTTTGCTATCCCATTCATAATCGGACATTTAGGACTCCTTTGCTTTTATTTGTCGCTTGCATGGCATTCCGCTTACATTAATTCCCTATGCCCCAGCATATCCCTGCATGTTATGGGAACTACAGTCCGCTATTCCCCTGAAAACTGTTTAGCCCCCTAATTGTATTGGAGAGTACCTAGGGAAATGAGGTACTATTAAATAAAGGGGGCTGAACGGAATGAGACAACGAAACAACGCATTCAAAGATGTTCGTAACAAAGTGGCGCAAGAAGCTTTAGCCGGGATTAAAGTTGGTGTTCTTGCAAGGAAGTATGAGGTCTCACCGAAGACCATTCGAAACTGGGTAAAAGAGTTTCAAGATGAATTTGGTGCAGACGCCTTACCTACGATCGACGAACGCATTAACGACTCCAAAAGATTGGCTGAGCTTGAAGAAAAATACAATCGAGCTTTAAAGGCATTGGGGGAAAAGGAACTTGAGAATGAAGTTCTGCGTGAGCTCGTAAAAAAGACGAGCCCTGCCTCAGTGATCGACTCCACGTTGCACAAACGTTTATTGGGCAGGGAAACGCGGTAGTTACAATACTAGAACTTACTGGAGTCGCTTCTTCGACGTACTACGACAGGAGAAAGTCCGAGCAACGAACCACGACGAAGAAAACAATCGCAGTACTTCGTGGTAGACCCGTGACAAATTACTCTTTTACGCGCTCAGGTGAAGCCGTCAGTGATGAGCAGATCGAAGAATGGCTGATGGAACTCGTTTCCGGTGAAGAGCATAGCTATGGCTACTTGATGCTGAATGAATGCTTGCGTATCCAACACAATCTGGTCATCAACAAGAAGAAAACGTACCGCCTATGCAAGAAGCTTGGCATCCTTCATCCGCAGCGGCGAAAGAAGATTCATTATCCACGGAAACTGGCTCGTAACCACACGATCAAACGTTCAAACCAACTCTGGCAGCTCGACATTAAGTACGGCTATGTGGCAGGTTATGACCAGTTCTTTTACATGGCGGGCATCATTGATGTGTTTGACCGCAGTATCGTAGGTTACCATCTAGGCTCTAGCTGCGACGCAAAGCAGGTCTGTCAAGCAGTAAGAACTGCCCTACGTTTACGTTTAACAGATGTTGAGGAAATGCCCATCATACGCACGGACAACGGTCCGCAATTCGTTAGCAAAGCATTCGGCGAGCTCTGTGAGGACGAGAAGATTACGCATGAGCGAATACCGCCAAAGACGCCAAATATGAATGCCTACATTGAATCTTTTCACGCAACACTGGAGCGAGATTTACTCACGAAAGAGGTTTTTGGTACATTCCAGGAAGCATACGACGCCATTGAAACGTACGTTAATTTCTATAACAATCGACGCATGCACCAAAACCTTGGTAAACGATCCCCAGCTGCATTCATGCAGTGGGCAAGTGCCCACCCGGATCAGTTAGCCGACTACATTCGAGCCGTCTAAAAGAAGAAAACGAACGGAAAGAAGAAAGAAACAAAGGATTTCTAAGAGCAACGTTACTTTCGCTAACAACTCTCCGGAATTAGGGGGTCTGACCGAAAAAATACCTCTTCCATCTGCTAGAGGAACTACGATCCTCTATTTCGCCGATTTCACCCGAAAATCGTATCGCGGAGACCAAATAAGAGCCTGTAGTTCCCACTCACCAAGGAAAAAGCCTGATAACCTTCAAATAGTGGACCACAGTTCCCTCTAAAAGCACCATAGCGGAATTCTCGCTAGGTTTCGTGAAATTTGTCGTGTGCTACTGAGGAGGAAGTTGGCTGTATCGTGCATTTATGTGACTGGAAGGTGGAAGGCCGGTGAAGTAGCTAGCTTAAAAAGCCTGAAGGGGCTATTCCGTCAGTTTTTTTGCCACAGCCGCAACAAAAAAGACAGTCTCTACAGACTGTCTCCGCTTTCCTCAAAACTGATGGCCGCAAGATGAACAAAACTTCGTGTCGGCCACAACGACTTTTCCACAAACGCATTCTTTCTCATTGCGCAGTTCAATGATTTTTTGGTCCAATACGGCAATTTCTTGCTTAACCGCGTCGATGCCAAGGCTGAATCTCTCAACAATCTCGCCGGCACGGGCAATATCTCCCGACATATAAGCGGCATACACGGACTCTCCAATGAGATTATAAAATTTCTCTATCTCCTTCTCCTTGGAAGAGACTTGCGCTTTAAGCTTCGTCAGCTCAACGGTTTGCTGAGCTTTCTTCGCGGCATCCGTTGCACCTTGTTTGACTTTGTCAAAAAAAGACATGGGGTACCCCCTCCATTCATCGTTTTCTGCTCATAACGATTCATATGCGCCCCATGCCCAACTCATACGTCACGTTCACATGTTCCAAGCCGGCAGATTTCAAAAATGGTGCAGCATATGTACTTGATCGACAAAAGAGGTAAAGCCTAATCCAGCTAACAACTCATTTAACCCTTCATTGGAATGTCTGATATTCATCGTTAATCGCGTACATGAAGAGGTAAGTGGTGCGTATACTTCCCTTAAAGCCGCTTTCAGAATCTCCGTTTCATCCTCGCGTCCTGGACGTGCTTCACATTGATAAAGGACGAATGATGCCAAACTGCCATTCTCTGCATAAACTCGCTTGAAAAGCGCATAACCTACCACTTCCTCAGAGGCCGTTACAATTACGCTTTCGCCGCCTTTCATACTAGGCCATTGTGTCTGCCAGGCAGACATCGGCCTATTGAATGGCACCGCATTAACTTCAACAGGATGTCCCCTACGTAACGTATATCTTTCTGGGAAATTTGATTCCAGCAGGTTAACATTAAGCTCGCCCGTATGCTGCAAACAGACAAGTTGTTCAGTAATCTCGTAGCCGACTTTCTGGTAAAGTTTAATCGCAGCTTCATTTTGAACAAGCGCTTCAAGTAAGGCGATGTCCACATCCTGCTCTTGATATAATTGCAAATTTCTAAGCATTAAGTGTTTACCGAATCCCTTACCTCTATAATCAGGGACAATTCCGGTACCACCGTTCCACGCCACCTTTTTCCCTTCAATGGTGCGAAATCCGTTCATGACGAAACCAATCGGCTCTTCATTTTCAAACAATACCAACGAATGCTCCAAGGAGAGACCTTCATGAACGGTTCTTGCCATGAATTTGCTCATGTCCAGCGAACTGTTGAGATAATACCCTTCGAAGCCTTTATTCCATAGCGCTACCATATCTTCGGCGGACATTTCGCTCATTCTTCTGAAAAACATGGCCTACCTCTCCCCTTCAAAGGATTACCCCAAGATATAGCGGAACATCATACTCTCCATATCATCAATTGTGCGCTTGTAGTCGGCTTCCTCGCCACTTAACATGTAATGCAGTGCGAGGCCATCCCGAATAGACCAGAATAACCGGGAAGCTGCCGCGCTATCCAAATCCGAGCGAAATTCACCTGTAAGCTTGCCGCCATCCATGATTTCCTTAATGAACACTAAGGCTTTGTCCGCGTACTCATTCCATCGCTGTGTTAACTGGGGTTGGCGTGCTGCATACAGCATAAATTCCAAATGAAAGGCTATCCATTTGCGAAGTTCTGCCAGCGATTGGCTGCGAAACCGGTTGTACATGTAACGGATTTGATCCGCTGCGCTAGGCATACTCTTGAAGGTTTCTGTAGAGTTCTCCAGCATAGCATTCATTTTATCATCTGCCATCTGAATATACATTTCTTCTTTACTGGCAAAATAGCTGTAAATAGCGCCTTTGCTAATGCCCAAATGCCGAACGATATCATCCATCGTCGTAGCCTGGAAGCCTTTTTCCGTAAAACAGTGGAGCGCTCCCTCAAGAATGACGGCCTTCTTCTCTTCCTTGTAGGCTTGCGTGACTTTCGGTGACATGCTGCTCCTCCGTTTCTTTTAAATGACCCAGTCCCCTTTGCGGAATACCGGCTCAACTTCGCCATTCATCTTAATCCCGTCAATGTCCATATCGGCTGAACCCATCATAAAATCTACATGCGTCAAGCTTTCGTTCAAGCCGCGTTTCAGCAGCTCCTCTCCACTCATCGTCACACCGTCTTTCAAGCAAAACGGGAATCCCCGACCGATGGCAAAATGACAAGAGGCGTTCTCATCATACAAGGTATTGTAGAAAATGATATTCATATCCGAGATCGGCGAGCGATGCGGAACAAGCGCAATCTCCCCCAAATAATGAGATCCTTCATCCATCTCAACGAGAGTGCGCAGCATCTCTTCGCCTTTTTCCGCTGCAAAATCAACGATCCTTCCCCCTTCAAAAGTCAGAGAGAAATTTTCGATAAGAACACCGTTGTAGCTTAGCGGCTTCGTGCTTCTTACGGTACCATTTACACCAGTGCGTAAGGGAGATGTAAACACTTCTTCTGTCGGCATATTTGCGATAAAGCGGTCTCCCTGCTGATTATTACTGCCGGCCGATACCCATAAGTGGTCCTGAGGCAATTCAACCGTAACGTCCGTACCTTCCGCGCGGTAATGAAGCGCCTTATATTGCTTCTCATTCAGCAAATCGGATTTGGTTAGCAATGTAAGGGCATGATTCCTCCATTCCTCGATCGGATCATCTTTCTGGACCCGCGTTGCTTGGAAAATGGCGCTCCATAATGCATCCACCCGCTCCTCTTCCGGGAGTAGTGGAAAAACTTTATCCGCCCAAGCTGGTGTTGGCACAGCAACGATCGTCCAGCTGACTTTGTTTGTCAATCTTGCCATCGTTAACCCTTGGGTTGCCGTGCTTGATGTTTTGCTGGCGGTTTGAAGCCGTTTGGGATCAATGCCGTTCATCAGATCCGGGTTATTGGCAGAAACATATAGGAAAGCGGCATTTTGGCTTGCTAGTTCTTCATAACCTTTGGCTTGCCACATCGGGTGTTCAAGCAGCGCTTCAAATGGCGCCAATTCATATTTCAAGCGAGTAATTTCACTGTCAGCCCATTCTACATAGACAAGCTTTGCCCCTATTTCGTAGGCGCGTTTGACTAATAAACGTACAAAATCCACCGATACAAGAGGTGCAAAAATGACTAGTGTTTGTCCCGGCTGCACATTAACTCCCAGTTGTATGGCCAAAGACGCATATTTAACTAATTGATCATGGTGTTTAGTCATTGATATCCTCCTCATCTATTCTCACTTTAAAATGACTACTCAGTCGTTTTTATTATCATTCCAAATCGTTTTAACTGTCAAGCACATTTGTTAAAAAATTATGAAGATGATCGAATCGTATGCATCATCTGCTCCCGTGCTTGCCTCGCTTCCGGACAAGGAAATAACGGCCAGACATGAAGCATAGAAGGGTATTCATAATAATTTATGGGAATACCCTGCATGCCAGCGAGTTTACTGAATTTATTCGCATCAGGATATAAGATATCATGCGTTCCGATATACACGCTGATCCTTCCCAAGTCATGGAAATTCCCGTAAATGGGACTAACCAAATAATGTTTCACATTTTCTTCGCCCGCATACCACTTGGCAATATCGTGCAGCGCTGGCGTAGCTGAGATCGGATCTTGTTTCTCGATCATTTTTATCATGGGATGGCTGAAGGTCATATCCAGCAAAGGGGAGATCATAATGATATTCCCTGGTTGTTTAAGCCCCTTCTCTCGCAGGAATTGTGCCAAAGCCAAGCTCATCCCGCCACCGGCCGAATCTCCCATCATGACGATATCTCGTTCCTCCACATCCGCGTACACTTGGCGATACAGAGGGACGAGCATCTCAAAAACTTCCTTGTGGCTATGCTCTGGCGCAAGAGGATACATCGGAACCGTGACCGTACAATGTAACGAATCAATTAAATACGCAATAAACTCCCAATGCAGCGAGGTGATTTTAAGCACATGGCCACCGCCGTGCAGATAGAAGATATGCTTGTTTCCTGCCACTGATTCCAAAGGCTTCACGACATAATAAGCATGACCATTTGCCTCATATTTGTGGCAATCATACTTTTTAAGCATATTCTTAGGCGGTTCATAACTTTCTTTATGCTGCCTATTTTCTACTTCGCTTCGAAGGGCTTCCCCTGTCTTTTTCCATATGGCATTGACTTGTATGAATCGTAATCCAGCTTTAATGAACCGGCTTTGTATGCTTTCTTTTGCCATCGTGTCCGCCTCCTATGTTGTCTTGCGATCAACTATACGGGACAATTTTTAAGTGAATATAAACAAAAAAAGAGCTGCCAATGGCGAGCCCCTTAAGTAACTGTTATTCAACTTTTGTCACAATCCTCGCGGAACTGCTGGGAATGATATTTCAAATTCCGTCCCCTTGCCTACTTCGCTGGTAATATGTATTTTCCCCTTCATTGCTCGAATAAGACTGAATGAGACCATTGTACCCAAGCCAGTGCCTTTCTCTTTGGTGGAAAAATACGGCGTACCCAATCGGCTAATTTGTTCCTTCGTCATGCCAATTCCGTTATCACGTATTGTAATCATAATCTTATCGGTCTGCTCTTTTAGCCCAATTTCCAAAACACCACCGCTTTTCGACATCGCCTCAATAGCATTTTTCCCAATATTGATCAGCGACTGCCTAAGCTTATTCCGATCCCCTTGAATAAACATTTGTTCGTCCTGCAAGATCACTTCAATTTTGACATCGTTATAATTGGCAATCGTTAATAACACCTGAGAAATATATTGCACTTCATCCTTCATCAGGATCAGCTCGTCTTTCTCAGGTTCAGGCTTTGCGATGGCCAAGTAGTCGCTAATGATGACTTGTGCCCGCTCTAATTCTTCCAGTGAGATTTGCTGATAAAATTGGAGCTTCGATGGGGCCAAATGAGGTACCCCCATGAGTTGAATAAACCCTCTTACGGCCGTAAGCGGATTTCTGATTTCATGGGCAACCGAAGCCGCCATCTCGCTGACAATCCTCATTTTCTCACCATGGACTGCGTCTTCCTGCATATGAATGTACTTCTGTTGAAACTCGATTAGATAAATATAAACGGCGATTACCACACTCTGTAGAATGTAGGTTTGGGAGGAGGAGATGAGATTGGCAGTAAAAAGCTCCAGCTTACCAATACTCGTTAAATAAATGAGAAAACTAACAATTTTAACCGCTACGCACACAATAACGGCAGAAATCATTTTATGTGCTAAACGCATTTGGCTATATCTTTTTAGCAGCAAGATGATAAAAATAATGGTTGGAATAAACGAAACGCAATAAATCAAATTATTTGGATTTCCGAGAAGATAACGGACTACGATAATTGCCGCATACAGAAACATCGACACATAAATTCCGCCATACAAGGATCCGACAATCAGTGGAATGGATCGAAAATCATAGACCAAACCATTCAAATTAACCGGAATGGACATCGCGAACCCAATGGCTACTGTGAAAAAAAAGCAAAGCCACAGCCGATACTTCATGCTATGACTTTGAAATTTGTACAAATAGGGATAAACAACAAGCGGAGAGAAAATCAAGAAGATATTTAATATAAAGTCTTTAAAAAAATCAATCATAGAAACATCATCTTCTAATAAGGCCCCCGAATGTAGTCTCTCACCCTGTCCTCATAAAAAGTTTGAAGTCGCGCCATTTCTTCCTCGGAAAAAGATGGCGCCTGCGCCGTGCCAAGGTTATCAGCGACTTGTCGTTCGTTTTTGAATCCTGGTATTACACAGGTAATATTCGGATTGTCCAAAATCCAGCGCATAGAAGCTTGCGCCATGTTGCCGCGGCCTTCTGCGATCCATGCCAGTTCCCTTGCCAGCTCCACTCCCTTAGTAAATGGAAGCCCGGCAAACGTCTCGCCAACGTTGAACTGTGCACCATCCGCATTGAAATTCCGGTGATCATCCGCAGCAAATGTGCTCGTTTCTGTGAATTTCCCGGTCAGCAGGCCACTGGCTAACGGCAGTCTGACCAGAATCCCTACCCCCGCAGCTTGCGCTTGCGGAAATAAAGTTTCAGCCGGTTTTTGCCGGAACAGGTTATAAATCACTTGCAGCGCCTTGACTCCTGGCTTACTCAGCGCGAACAAACCTTCTTCCACTGTCTCAACGCTAACGCCATAATGACGAATTTTGCCTTCCGCTTTGAGCTTGTCCAGCACTTCGAAAACGTGACCATCCTTCAAAATGGCTAGCGGTGGACAGTGAATTTGATAGAGATCGATTCTTTCCCGATTCAATCTTCTCAAGCTAGCTTCACAATACTCTCGAACCGTTTCCTCTGAATACGTTTTTGCATCATAAATATCTCCAGCACGGCAAAACTTTGTTGCTATGTAAATGTCATCTTCTTTTCCTCTAGTTGCTTTGGCTAGCAGTTCTTCCGCATGCCCCGATCCATAAACATCGGCTGTATCAAAAAAGTTAACCCCTGCTTCCATAGCCAAGTGCAAGCCTTTAATGGCTTCATCATCGTTAGATAGTCCCCAGCTCCCACCGATGGCCCATGTGCCAAAGCTAACCTCACTAATGCTAAGTTCCGTATCACCTAGTTGACGGTATTTCATTGCTAATTCCCCCTCCTCGTAATTGCGGCTTTGGTACAAAGTGCAGCATGTCTATATTCTCCATATATCTCCTGTTTCCCTCTTTTGAAGAATAACACCGAGACAGCTGTGCGCGCTTATTTCCAGAACCATTTTTCATAAACAAGGTAGCCTAAATAGGAAAGAATCCCTAGCGATATATTGAACCATCCGGTAAAAAGAGCCCCTTTTTTCTCCCTCTGCAAGTTTGCTTTCTTATAAACTCTCACATCGAAAACCAAGACGAGCAGTCCGGAGATCAGCAGCAGCAAAACCGTGTAATTATTAAAGGTAATCATGAGCCGAATCCTTCCTTACTTCGTTTTCGTTCCAATTCGTCTAATCTTAACGTGCATCGAGACATCAACGTTCATCTCTCTATATTTGCTCTCCCACTTTTCCTTGGTTTTTATTTCCTTGTTCCAATAGGATGGCTGCGTCGCGCGTACAAATTCTCCAAAGCCGAAAATGTCACTGCCATCTTCCTGTGTCTGCTGGATGAATGTCTCAAATCCCTTTTCAGCGTCTTTCTTTATTTTCTCTTCCAGCTGAATCAAATTATTTTTCGTCACGAGTACCTTCTCATCCGATTTTTCCGTTAAGTCCCCTTCGACCTGGCATCTAATGGTTGCAAACACTTTCCCATTTTTGATTGTTGTTGTTATTTTCGATTTCCGATGTGTGGTTTTGAAAATAACGTTTGTATGAGAGTTCGGCATTTCCTGAAGGATACTGTAACCGCCGGGGTTTAATTGTTTTATGGCCATATAGTGGCCAATTTGCAAAGCTGTCGAAGTGCCCACCATTTTATCATTTTTAAAATAAGCCATTCCGGCAAGTTCAATATTCGATTCCTTTTTTAACTCCAAGTAAGGAACCGTCCCTTCTTGACCTTTAGCCGAACTGGCACTGAAAAAAACACCTAAGAAAATGTTGGGCAGCTTACCCATTTCTCTGGCATGCTCCAAGGTGGCGAGCAAATATAAGGATGGAACGCGCTCTAATTGCGGAGTTGCATTCATAATGTCTGCCGCGGCTCCTTTGGAAACAACCATCCAGACCGTTCTGCGGACTTGAGGCTGACGGCGAAAGAAGTCATTTTCGTTCTGAATCCCTTTTTTGGCAACCGTTTCCGACAGCACAATGACTCTTAAATGTCCATAGAACAACCGATCCGCGAGCTGCTGCTGTAAGTTCATTAAACCATCTTCAATCGTGTTTCCTACGCTGGTCAAAACCCAAACAGGCTTTTGATCAGCTGGCCCCCCTGTGTCGCCTCCAGTCCCGAGCGGAATGCGACCTGGTACAGCAATTTGAACGGTGACACGAATAAGTCCCTTGTTTGAGGATTCCTGATTAAGAAGATGTGTCGCATTGCTGGTTTCTTTCTCATCTCCCGGCTTTGCTTCATCGATACCAATGGCTAATACAACCGCGCGATCTTCAATTTCAAGGCGATCCCAGCAGCCTGTAAGCAAAGGGGTCATCAACACGACAACAAGAATCTGTTTAATCAGATTTTGCCACAAGTTGATCACCCCGACTTTTTTTCTTACGAATCAATGCCACTATATATAAGACAAGTGGATACACCACTGTGATGATTAATCCCCAACGTCCTACAACTTGAATGATTTCATACATCTGCAGCAAATTTTGAGGAAACATAGCCATCACATATATAAAAGGAACTAGAAAGAAAGTGAACATCTTGTGATCCTTAAGTCGCAAGAGCTGACTGATAAAATAAATGGCTAAGTAATAAGACGATAGTAATGTCGTAAACACCGCCGTAACCCATACAGCAAGAAAAGCCCCATCCAAACGCTCCAATATGTTCGCAGGCAGTGAAGTTGTTTTGGCTAATTCCAAGGTTGGCCACACTAATTTTTTAATTTCCTCCGATCCGAAGACGCCAACCGTCGCAATGACGATAAGGACATATAAAGCTCCTGAAATACCCATCCCGACATAGCCTGCAATCATGGCCTTCTCCGGTCTGCGCATCGCAGGTATGACGATGGTCATGACGAAAGAGCCTTGAAATAAGGCTGCCATCGTGAGGATGCCAGCAGACATCCCGCTTGGTTCATTCCCCCATATTGGGAGCAAATTGACTAAATGCGCGTTCTTCAGCGACAGTACAACAATTAACAATCCAGGAAATACAATAACTGGGAAATAAAAATGGTGGAAATAGGTAAACGTGGTAATATCCGCTCGTGAGGAAACAGCAGCGAGCAGCAGCATGACGATCACCGTCACTTCAAGCGGTGTTTTCATCAATACGGACGTAACAACGACTTCACCGAACTCCCTTGCTGCCAGCGCTGTAATCAGAGCAAAAAAAACAATAATTAATACACTGAATACGCCTGCCGTCCATTTGCCGATTAAAACCTTGCTGTAATCTATAATTGATTGATCAGGAAATCGCATTCCGAGCTTTGTTAGAAGCCAAAGACCCGCTACTCCAAGCATTAAACCGAGAAAAGTAACTAGCGGTGCCCCGGAATCAGCTGCGCGGACAGCAAAAAGTGAGAGAGCGAGCACCCCCACCCCAATAATCGTGCTAATCAGAATGATCGCTGCTTGAATCACTGTTATCTGGCGAGGATGCTCCATAGGTTACGTTCCTCCTATCTCCAACCTTCAATGGATCTAACGTATTATTTGGTGCTTTGTCACTCATTTCTTTCGTTAATTTGCTTAAACGAGTGTCATTAGGTGTATGTAAAAGCCCAGGTCTTTTGGGCATCGACCATAGGGGCAATCGTGCCAGCGTATCTTTCATCCCCTGGAAATTTCCAGGCACTATCGGGCTCAAATACGGTACGCCGAATGAACGCAAAGAGAGCATATGGTTCGCGATCAAAATTAATCCGATCATTACGCCATACAGACCGAAAATTCCTGACAAGATGACAAGCGGGAATCGCAACAATCTAAGAGCTAACGCTGCATTATAGGCCGGTGTTGCAAATGAACCGATCGTCGTTAACGCAATGATAACAACTGTAATCGGTGAGATAAATCCTGCCGCTACCGCCGCTTGTCCAACGACAAGCACGCCAACGATGGATAGTGCTCCGCCAACCTGCTGGGGGAGCCGCAGCGTCGCTTCCCTCAGAACTTCCATGGAGATTTCCATGATTAACACTTCTATGACCGACGGGAATGGCACCCCTGCTCTTCCCCCTGCCACCGCGACGGCGAACTCCGTTGGAATAAGCTCCGGATTAAACGAGATTAGAGCTACATACAACGATGGAAAAATCAGTGAGAATACCAGAGCAACGAGGCGAGATAGACGTATGAAACTGACCAAGAGATACCGTTCCGAGTAATCCTCCACCGTTTGGTAAAATTGACTGAAAACTGTTGGCAAAATAAGAGCAAACGGTGATCCGTCCACCAGTAGAATCACCCTGCCTTCCAGCAGATTGGCGACAGCCTTATCTGGCCTTTCTGTGTTTTGAATTTGAGGAAACGGCGAGACGTGATTATCCTCGATAAATTGCTCCAAATAACCTGCATCAAGAACGCCATCTATATCAATCAATGATAGACGTCTGAATACCTCTTTAACGAGTTCAGGGTTCACAATGCCATTAATATAACAAAGAGCTACTTTGGATTTCGTAACTCGCCCAATCCGTATGGTTTTTATCCGCAAATCTGGTGTCGGGAGCCGATAGCGTAGAAGCGCCAAGTTGGTCCCCAATATTTCGATAAAACCTTCCCGGGCTCCCCTGATCACCTGCTCTGTCTCCGGCTGCGAGATCGAACGCTTGTCAACTTGGCGGGTGCTGAAAACAAAACCATCCGCCAGCCCATCGACCAGGATGACAGTTTTCCCTTCTACAATGGCTTGGATGATCTCATCCAGCTCAGTTTCCGTTCTGCCTTCACATGAATACAAGGTATCGTTCAACAGATAATCTCTCATTGAACGGTTATCATCCTTCGGATATCCCTTCGCGGTCGTATGCATCAAAGGCTTTAATATATGATCATTTAAATGTTGTTTATCAATTAAATCAGCGAAATATAAAGCAGCTGCCGGATGTTCGTCACATATGCAAAAACGGCGCATGATAAAATCGTCATTGTCGCCAAGTATACCCTGAACGAAGTCCAAGCTGTCATCGAGTTTATGGCTTATGGTAGCTTCAGCATATTTCTCCAAAGTTTGATGTGCGGGTGTTTCGACATTTGAAATCTTTGAAGGCTGTTGACTTTGGGATCCCGGTCTTGTTCGACGCCTATACCATTGCCAAATCGTCATCCGAATACGCCCCCTGTACATCTCATTAGATGATTGCAGCTTTCTTCGCCCCATTGATTTCCTTCCATGTATTTTTATCCAAAATCGGGATTCTATGCATGAAAAAAACTGCCTCCTCAAGTCTTATAAGACCATAGGAAGCAGTTCTATAGGAATAATTGTTTATTTATAAGGGTCAATCGTTTGGATAGTTCCATCCGCGTTATACGTTAATTCCGTATATTTGACGCAGCGTTTATGGTTAACACCATCTGATAGGGAGCAGTCATGATAAAATAAGTACCATTTATCTTGGAATTGAACAATGGAATGATGGGTTGTCCACCCGATTACCGGCGTAAGGATCGTACCTTTAAACACATACGGCCCTTGAGGATGTTCGCTCATTGCATAAACAAGACAATGTGTAGTCCCCGTTGAATAGGAAAGATAGTAATATCCATTGTATTTATGAACCCATGGACCTTCGAAATATCGTCTGTCCTCATCGCCTGCTAGGATTGGATTGCCTTCTTCGTCCACAATCTTGATTTCTTGCGGCTCGTCCGTGAACGTGAGCATATCCTCACTTAAAACAGCCACTCTTGGCCCCAAGGCTGGTTCATTCTCTGCCGGTCCCTTAGCATCAGGAAGGAATGTTCCTGTCTGCCATTTCTCTAGCTGACCACCCCATAGCCCGCCAAAATAAATATAAGCTTTGTTATCCTCGTCGATGAACACGGCAGGATCAATACTGTAGCTGCCTGGGATATAATTTTCCTGAGCCGTAAAAGGACCTGCAGGCGTTGAGCTTGTAGCGACACCAAGTCTGAAAATATCCTCTTTGTCCCGAGCCGGGAAAAAGAGATAATACGTATTGTTCTTATACGCTGCGTCTGGCGCCCATAATTGCTGCTTCGCCCAAGGAATATCTCTCAAGTGCAATGCTTCGCCATGGTCGACACAAGGTGAATGAAAATCGTCCATGGAGAGAATATGATAATCTTCCATCGCATATTGATCGCCATTATCATTAGAAGGTCCATCGTGGTCTAGGTCATGGGAAGGATAAATATAAATTTTGCCGTCAAATACGTGGGCAGATGGATCAGCCGTGTAAATATGCGTAACTAAAGGTTCCTTAGGCTGTGCAGGCTTGTTCATGTCCATTTTCTCCTCGTTAAACTTAGTTTGTTTAATGTATAAACTTACATCTTTATTATAACCAAGTTCGCCTAACAATCAAGAAAATTATGCGGTTGGGCTTGAAAGGATTGAAAATGAGCTTAATGGTTGCGTTTTTCTGCTGCAATCAAAAGGAAAATAGGACGCCGAGTTTCATCTTTCATCTCCGGATACTTGTCCAATGCTTCTTGCGTTGGTTGAGGTTCAGAGAGCTTAGTTATGCTGAATCCAACATCGATCAACGCATTCATATAAGTGGCAACCGTTCGATGATACTTCACGACGTCTGTTTCCAGAAATCTGGCTTGTCTTAGTCCCTCATCCTGATAATTGTCGACTGGCCAATGCAGGCGTTCGCCTTGTAGACCATAAAACCAATCTTGTTCAGCACGTGAAGTGAACATCGGATGCTCGACGGACAGGATGAAGCTTCCCCCTTCGGTAAGGCAATGATGAACCTTCTGACAGAGGTCATCGAAATGTTCCACATAATGAATGGCCAGTGATGAGATCACCACATCAAATTGACCTGCTGAAAAGTCGATGTCTTCAATCGCAAGTCTGCGATACGTGATGGCTTTATCCTCCGTTAGTTCTTGCGCACGCTCCAGCATTTTCTCGGAAAGATCCACGCCTACAACGAAGCGAGCCCCTTCCTCGCGTGCATATCGGCAATGCCAGCCGTATCCGCAGCCAAGATCAAGCACGGCTTTGCCAGAAAGATCCGGCAGCAGCGCGCGAAGTGCAGGCCACTCTCCTGCCGCATCCAGTCCACCTGTCGAGCGTGCCATTTGGCTGTATTTTTCAAAAAAGCTGCGATCATCATATTTGTTTTGTTTCATAATTTTCTACTAGCTCCTGTCGGTTTCATATTTTTCTTTCACACTACTAGCCTAATATATAAAAACCAATCATATCAAGTATGATTGGTTTTCGGCCTACGCTTTATTTAGATTGAAATAAACTCGACATGTACCCTAACCCTTTGAACTGCCCCATTGCGAGTGGCCCGAGAATCTCCGTGTCAACGACGAACATTTTCTTGTTTTTAACGGCAGAAAGAGAGTCCCACACGGCATTGTTATTCAGTTCCTCCAGCGTTATCTCACTGCCATGCGTGTAATCTTTGCCGATAAAAATATACTCCGGATTTAATTCGCTAATGCCTTCGAGTGAAATATCACCCACATTTTTCAGACCCTCAAATGGTTTGAAACCCAGCTTCTCATAATAAATCGACATTCTTGAGCCGCTCCAATAGGTAAATGATTTCTTCCATGGCATTATAAACAAGGCCGTTTTTCCTTTTACGCCTGCTTGGTCCAACGTTTTCGCTGCTTCATCTTGCTTGGCAAGAAAATGAGTGATATAGGTGTCGGCTGTCGCATCATCGCCAACCGCTGCAGCCACGCCACGAATCGTTTCCTGCCAGTTCAGTGTAGCTTTTACTGTGACGGTTTTTGCTATCTTCGACAGTTGTTCCACATCTTTCTGGTCGGCGTCTGAAGCGATGATTAGATCAGGATTCAACGCCATAATTTTCTCAAAGTTGATTTTGTCCCCCAGATCTTCTATTTTGCCGCCTTTCAAAAAGGAATCATAAACAGGAAAATCTGCTAATGATTTCAGATTGACAACGCCTGCCACCGCATCGGCTTTTCCAAGCGCAAACAAGTGATCCGCATAGGGAAAATAGGTGACTACGATTTTGGCTGGCCCCTTCTTGACAGACGGAGCTGTCGCTGTTGCCATCGCTGCTGGACTGGATGCTAGGGCAGCTTCCTTATTCGTTGTTTTCTCTACACTGCCGCACCCCGCGAGAAGTAGAACAAACATAACCAGCATGTTGAATGAGAGCATCCAACCTTTTTTGATTTGAAACATACGCTCAATCTCCTTGATAATGATTTTCATTACCAATTAACTATATCAAAGGAGCGGTTGAGATGAAAATGGACAAAAGAAGAATAGGCATGGATTATTAACTAAAATCGCTGCGCTGGGATTGGCTTGGCGCATAGCCATAGTGCTTTTTGTACAACCGGCTGAAATATAGCGGATCTTCATAGCCCACGCTTTCAGCAACCTGTTTGATCGTGCAAGAACCGATGCTCAACTGCTCCTGTGCCCGTTTCATGCGATGCTGAATCACGTAATCGATCGGAAACACGCCGGTATACTTTTTAAAATAATAAGAAAATGACTTCGCGCTCGTTCCGTGACGCTCGGCAAGCTTCTGCAGGCTCAGCGATTCCATGTAGTGATGATGAATGAAAGCTTTCGCCTCTTCAATCATCTCTTTGCTGTTGCTGTTTAATCTGTTCAGACAAGTGGCGAAAAGTTCATGAATCGTCATTTGGAACAGAAAGCCCGTCCGAATCATAGCCATATTCCCCGGGGTATAAAACGAATCGTAGAGTTGGTTCAATAATTCAGCTATTTTGGGATTAACGCCTGGTTCTAGCGTAAAATGTTCATCGGTCACAAAGGTGTTGGATGAGTCAGAACTCGTCTCTACTTCGTCTAAGCGATAGCGGACAAGAATGTACTCCAACTCCGAATCCTGGGTAGACATGCTAATGGTCATGTGTTTGCCGCCGTGCATGACCCTCCCCGGGTGCAGATCATACGTTGTACCGTTGCATATAAACGAGCCGTTTCCTCTACTTATGAACACAAATCCCGAGCTAGGTGTGAGATGTCCGGCTGTGTAAGGGTGAAAGGTACTGTGCATCGGTAAAGTCGCTTTGAAGACGCCGACGACGGTTATCAATCTCCCGGTAAACTGACCGGCTAATGCATTGAGATTGAGCAGAAGGAAACACCTCACTTTGTTGAAGACTAATGTACATGTAATGGTAAGCGAAAGCTACGATAGATTCAATCAAAAGTAAAAGCCTGACAGGTCTATGACCCGTCAGGCTGCATACTGCAAATCTTAATGGAATTGCTTAATCAGACGTTTAGCTGTCCCATTAGGGGTATTAATAACTTCGTACATATTGACGACGACACCCGAATCTACTTGCTCGTTTTTAAGTCCAGTGACAACAATTTTTTGCTTGCCACTCGTCAGTTTACCCGTACCGACCAGTGAGGACGTTTGAGTGCCTACGATGCGGCCAAGCGAATCCACCATGTCGAACTCAATGGTCGAGAAGTTGGAGTCTATAATGACTTGATCCTCATGGGTGATATCAAGATCAAGGTTTAGTTGATAAGAGTAAGAACCACCGCTATACAGCCAACTAATTGACTCATCATTCACTTTCAATGAGAACGGATAGAGATCAATCGTGTCGCCCTCATCCTCTTTCTGTAGAGCAACCTGATACGTTCCGAGTGATACTTTGCCTTCGGACACTGATTTATCATCATAGATGTTCAGCGCAAAGGCTTCATCGTCCGCTGTTTTGCGATTCGGAAGCAGATAGGAATAGCTAACCACATAAGAGCTGCCCGGCGTAAGCTGCGTGGTGACAGAGCTTTGGCGTGTGCCCGTGTACGAATTGCCATTGCTATCCAACAGCTCATTTTGAAGCTCAGGCAAAGCAATCGTGTTTGAGCCGTTATTTGTGATTTTGTATTTTGCGATGGCGGTTTTGTAGCCAAGATCATCATTCTCGTGAGCATGCAGCTCGACGAGCGAAACATCCACATTTTTATTCACAATGGAATTATCCGTTAAAGTCAGCTTATTGCCGATCGAGTAGCTTGCAGCTGTTGTAAAGCCGTTTTTGGCTTCGCTCGCGCCTTTCAGCAGGAACACCGCTACAGGCATCTGCCCTGTAGTTCCGCTACCCGTAGAAACTGTTGTCGAATCGGACGTCTCGTTCGTTCCAGCCGTAGTTGACGTTGTGTCTCCGCTCGCACTGTTTGTGCTAGTCGTGCTGTTCGTATTACCCGCACTACTCGTACCGCCTCCATTACCTGCGCCCGTCGTGCCCGATGTCTTCTCCCAGAGGACTAGCTGAGCCGCGTTCGGATCCGTGCCGGACGGCAAAATCGCATTAAAGTAAAAGGTTGTTGTTTCTTTCGGAGCCAAAAATGCGGAGCGAGCCGTATTATCCGCTGCAGACAAAGCCGTGCCGGAATCTCCAACCTGGTAAGTCGCAATGAAGGATGGAATAGCCGCAGACGCTTCACCGTCATTACTTAACGTAACAACCGTTTGCACATGAACGCCGTCAGCTTGCGTCGAGTACTGGGACGTACTCGCTTGGACTGTCATTTGCTCTCCGTCTTGCTGTCCGCTATACACCTGTTTCGTATTTAGCGCTGTTGTTTGGAGGGATGCATTCAGGCTCATGTTCCCCAGCGTCACATCTTCGCTTTGATTCAAGTAATAAAATTCCAACGATGTACCAGACATCGCCATCTGTTTCGAGATAGGCGTTTTTAACGTTAAGGTATCCGATTCACTCGGAAGGAACGTTGTACTTGATCCATTTGCATAGGTCGAAGCGTATTTCAAGCCATTGGCATCTACTAATCTGAACTGAAGAGCGGCAGGCAGTTTAACGCTGCTGGAACCTAAATTTTTCGCAGATACTTGCGTATACAGATACCATTTTCCATTCTCCGAAACACGAACGCTCTGCCCTAATTGGAAAGCAAGTGAAGCATCATTGGCTAACGTGCTGTCGAGTGTACGAAGATTAATAATCTCTTCCGGCACGGTCACCTGACCTTCTCCAATCGCAGAACTTACAGGCAGTTGCCCCAGATGTTTCATGAAATCTGCCTGCCCTGCATCCCAACGGAAGACGTCGATCTTCAGCTGATCTGCGGATTCGCCTTCCGCCAAATTGGCGTAGAAACGGAAGCTCGTATCCTGCCCGGGAAGAACGCTGGCGCTCTTCTTTTCACTCAATTTAGCTGTAAAACTATGCCCAGATGTATCGGTGACGCGCACGCCATATTGATTGAAGTCGATCGCATTTTGGTCCCCATTATGTAAGGAAACCGCGAACTGTAGGGATGAGGACGAAAGCGCAGCTTGGCTGATTATAAAATAAGAGGCAGAAGAAATATAAACGGCTTCCCCTGCTGCTTGAGCCATACCTGTAGGTAAAGAGGCAGCGGCTAGGCTGCCAGTCAATAACAAGGCTAAGGTCGTATGTTTCAAAGAAAGTGTTGTTAATTTGCGAATCATGATGTTTACCTCCCATAGCTTAGAATAGTCAAGAAATCACTCAGCAATCATGAATTAATCGTAACGAAGAGCATCGATTGGCTTTAATTTGGACGCTTTATTGGCCGGGTACAATCCGAAAATGACACCGACTAATGCTGAGAATAAGAATGCGTATAGGCCTACATTAATGGAAAGACTTGTTTCCTGACTTGGATTGATATAGGGCCAAGCTAGCGATAGCGCTACCCCAACAACAAGGCCAATGAATCCGCCCATTCCGCTGATTAACGTAGCCTCCACCAGGAACTGCAAGAGAATATTTCGACGTTTGGCCCCGATGGATTTACGAATCCCAATCTCCCGCGTTCGTTCACTAACGGTTACAAGCATAATATTCATAATTCCGATACCGCCAACCAGCAAGGATATCGCAGCTACAGCAACTAATTGATTCGTTAGCGTGCTTGACGCCGTTTGTTTGGCGCTGATCAATTCGGATGAGTTGAAAATGTTATAACCTGACGTACTCTTGAATTTGCTTGCTAAATATCTCTCCAGAACAGCCTGCACCTTGCTGACCTCGTCCCCGCTTGCTGCTTCTACATACGCAGAGCGAATGGATCCTAATTTAAAATCTCTGCTCATTGTTGGCAGCGGCACAATAACCGCACTGTCTAGCGACGTTCCGCTCGTATTAGAACCTTTGCTTTTCAAAACACCGATAATCGTATACATGTAGCCGTTGACATTGATTTCCTCATTCAAAGGATCATCCTTGCCAAAAAATTTCGTCGCCACTTCGCTTCCAATGACCGCCACGTGATTGCGATAATCCAAATCCGCTTCGGCCAGGAAACGCCCGCTGCCCATTTCTCCTTTTTGCATGCTCAGATAACGGTCGTTCGTCCCTATCACGTTGTACGTTTCCGTCGTGCGGTCATACTTGATACTCGTGCTGTTTCTGGTCATCGTTGGGGCAATCCCGCTAATTCCCGCCGTTCCTTCGAGCTCCATGATCTCTTCATACTTCAGTTGGGTTGCGCGGCCATTGCCAAGCAGATTCACCGTAAGCAGGTTCGTTCCTAGTCCCTCATATTGCTTCTCAATCGATTTGGAGGTTCCCTGTCCGATTGATACCAGCGTAATTACGGAGCTAACCCCAATAATAACCCCAAGCATGGTCAGAACCGTCCTGAGCGGATTGGAACGAACTGTGGCCATCGCCATTTGAAAAAGCTCCCAAGGTCTCATCTCGACACCGCCTCTTCCAATTTTGGAATCGGCATCGGCTGATTGCGAACATCCTTGATGATTTCGCCGTCTCGAAGCGTGACAACACGTTTGGCATGATCGGCAATATGATTGTCATGGGTAATCAGTACAATCGTGTTGCCCTGCTGATTAAGCTCCTGAATTAACTCCAACACTTCAATCCCTGTTTTGGAGTCCAAGGCTCCGGTCGGTTCGTCAGCCAATATTAACGATGGTGAAATGGCCAGCGCTCTGGCAATCGCCACCCTTTGCTGCTGTCCCCCTGAAAGCTCACTTGGCTTGTGATGTCCGCGCTGGCCCATTCCCAGCTTTTCCAGCATACGTTGGGCTTGCTCTCGGCGTTGTTTGGCAGGAATACCTGCATAAATCATTGGCAATTCCACATTTTCGATAGCGGATAGCCGGGGCAGCAGATTGAACTGTTGAAAAATAAAACCGATTTTCCGATTTCTGAGCTCGGCTAAGCCGTTGTCGGACATTTTCACCGTTGAAACGCCATCCAGCGAGTATGTGCCTGAAGTCGGTATATCCAGCAATCCGATCGTATTCATAAGCGTGGATTTCCCAGATCCGCTGGGACCGATAATAGCAACGAAATCACTTTTGGCAATGTGCAGGGTAATTCCCTTGAGAATTTGCAATTCTTCTTCCCCGCGAGCGTAGCTTTTGGTGACTCCCGTTAACTCAATGATATTCATACGACTGGCTCCTTTCCTCGAAGCTGCCCATTACTGGCGCGCTCCTCCTCCTCCTTGGAATCCGCCTCCGCCTCCACCTTCGCCTCTTTGGAAACCAGCAGGAGGACCGCCTTCTCCACCAGGGAAACCGCCTTGCATGTTCATCTGTGGATTCGTCGTCGTAGCTTTGCGCGTCGGCATCACAACTTCATCGCCCTCTGCCAAACCGCTCAAGATTTCAACCTGCGTTTTACTGCGTATGCCCGTTTTAATTTCATGCTGTTCTTCAACGGTTCCATCCGCTTTCTTCAAAGAAACGGTGGATTTGCCCTTCGTTGTCGTGATTGCCTGAATTGGCACTACGAGAATGTCCTTTTTATCTTGAATGTAAATTTCAGCTGTTGCCGTCATCGCGTATTTGAGTACACTATCCGGATTCGGGATGGAAACAACGGCATCGTAGGTGGTTACTCCGTTGGTTGTCGTACCGACATTTGACACGGATGTCACTTCGCCTTCAAAAGATTTCCCCGAAATCGCGTCCACTTTCACGACAGCTTTCTGACCGACCTTCACACTCGTTAAATCCAGCTCATCCACAGCAATGGCCAGCTGCATCGTGCTTAAACTCGCTACCGCACCAAGCGTAGTATTGGCCGTGATTTGTGCGCCTACTGGATAGTTGCGAAGCACATTGCTTTTGCTATTCGCAAAGTCCGCCGAGAACACACCGTCGAACGGCGCTGTAATGGTCAATTGATTAACCTTCTGCTGCGCATCGTCGACTTTAATTTTCTGGCTGTCGATGGCCGCTTGCTTGCTGATGATGTTTTGCTGAAGATCATCGTTAAACAACGTTGCGATAAGATCCCCTTGTTTCACAGTGTCTCCGTCTTTAAATTTCAAGCTTTTGACCGTGCCGCTAGCTTCGGAAAAAATAGGCGTCGTGCGCACATAATCCAATGCGACAAGCTCTGTTGATTCAATCTTGCTATCGCCGCTTCCGATAGTGCCTTTCACTTTCATGCCTGCGGAAAGTGTCCCGTCATTCGTGACCAGTACCTCTACGTCAACGATCTTATTGCCGTTCGTATCAGCTTTCATTTCATGAGATACGTTGGATACCGTCCCTATCTTGGACAGTAAATATCCGTCTACCGTCAACTCGACGTTTTCCCCATTCTGCAGTTGAACAGCTTCTTGCAGAGGGAAGGCAAGTTTGACCTTAAACTGTGAAGTATCCGAAATCGTTCCGATCTTCGTCGTTTTATTCACTTGACTTCCCACATCCAAATTGGAAGCCAAAGTCAGCTTTCCGCTCATTGAGGCGGATATCGTCATATGGCTCTGCTCGCCCTGCAGCTCAGCGAGTTCCTTTTCCAGCTGCTGCTGAGTGACCTGCGCTTCTTTCAGATTTGTTTCTGTGGAAGGAACAGACAACTCTACAAGCACGTCGCCCTTCTTTACAGCCTGATTTTGAGTCAAATTCATTGTTTTAATAATTGCGTCCACGGGTATTACGATATTTTGCTTATCTTTAGCATCCAGCTGAGAGGTTCCCGATATAGATGAAGATATGGCTCCTTTGGTTACCTTCATTGCCGATTGCTGCCCCGTAGCAGCTGCTACAGGCTTCGATTTGTTGTGTATGTAGTAGTAAGTTCCAGCACCACATAACATCGCAGCCACAACGACAATGATCCATTTTTTCTTCCGATTCAAGTTCATTGTTGATTTCCCCTCTCCCATGTACCAAGACCACGATTGTCTTCGTCATATAGATCTCACATTTAGGAGTCTAAGGGGTTTGGCTGAAACCCTACTGAGCACAGGCTGAAAGAGAGTTGAAAGCCAACTTAACGTTTGCTGAAAATGGAAAAGATTGCTTTGAACAAATCGCTAAAAATTTAAGTCAATTTGTTAGGATGGTGCCGATATACTAGCTATGAATCGTACTCGAAAGGAAGGCATGGCGTGAGACTGTTTATTAAGCTTTTAAGCCTTTTTATTTACCACGAAGCGATGTCGTGTTTATTCCCTGTGGGCATTTTCATAACGCTTGCTTTAAGCAAATTCATATCAATTCCTGGGGTACCCCGGTATGATTTTATTTTGGCAGGTTGTCTCCTCCTGCAAGTTTTTATGTATCTCAGCAAGTTGGAAACGAAGGATGAATTAAAAGTTATTTGTGTCTTTCATGTCATTGGTATTGCTCTAGAATTGTTTAAAGTACATATGGGATCATGGAGCTACCCAGAGCATGGGTTTAGCAAATTTTGGGGCGTTCCCCTCTACAGCGGCTTTATGTATGCAAGTGTAGCAAGTTTCATCTGTCAATCTTGGCGTCGATTATCGCTTTCTTTGAACGCTTATCCGCCAAAATGGATCACGATTCCTTTCGGTGCTTGCATTTATCTCAATTTCTTTACGCATCATTTCATTTACGATGTGAGATACCTGCTCATTTTATTGCTTTGCCTACTCTTCTATCGCGTAAAAATCACATTTCAGCTATCCCGGTTTGAGTTTGCAATGCCACTGCCATTATCTTTTTTGTGCATCGGTTTTTTCATTTGGATCGCAGAAAATATTGCTACTTATTTCGGTGCATGGCGGTATCCCAACCAAGATCACTTGTGGCATATCGTGCATCCGTCCAAAATTGTTGCTTGGTTTTTACTTGTGATTGTATCCTTTGTTATCGTTGCTGAACTAAAACGACTGAAAACAAAAAAAACGGTCAGTTAGGTAGCTTCTACCTTCTTGACCGTTTTTTAATATATTTTAAAGCTACCCGTATAAATAGGATTTCACATCTTTTCCAACATAAGCTTTCCAGATAATTAAATTGTACGGATTGTTCCAATCGATTTCATGATCCTCAAACATTTCATGAAGCCGATTGTTGTTAAAGATGATGGAGCCCTTCTGATCAAAAGCAACCCCATCTACCCACAGCATCCGGTCGTCGGAAACGAATTTATGGAAGCTGCGATCCCTTGCGTCGAAAAAACCGATCCCTTTTCCCTCCAACATCGTGTAAAACAAATTACCCCGATTATCCGCATGCATCCCGTCTGTCGTTGTGCCTTTGCTCCCAAGGACCTGCACGGAGCTATTTATTTGTTCGAGCGGTATTTGCTCGTTTCGTAATAGTTTCGTATGAACCGCGTACAAATTGCGGCCCGTTAATTGACAATAGTAGAGTGTAGAACGATCCCCTGACAAAGCAATGCCACCGACTCCGATGCGCAGAGGTTTATTCTTAAATACGGGCTTATAATCAATTTGAAAATGAAAATCAGGGAAATCCTGCGTACTGAACTGCCCGTCGAGCACACGCCGGAACGATTTGGTTTTCATGTTATACACAATAATGCCGCCGCGTAACGGATGGTCCGGGTAGCCGCAGCCGGAATCAGTAATATAAACAAAACCATTTTTATTATCCACCACGAGGTCATTTAGAAAGGAAGTCCGATACGGTGCGATCTCATCCGGAATGACGATGGCGTCAACCAATGAATTGCTGTTTAAATCCCAAATCACAAGCTTCTGAGACCCGTCCGGTGAAGGCTCGAAGGCAATTTTTCCTTGATCCAGCAGCCACATGCGATTATATTCATCAATTTCAAAGCCGAGGACAGATTGCAGGGTAGTGATGTCGCCAACCTCATTCCATGCCCAACTTGGAAAAGCTTCAAGCAGCGGCTTATCTTCCTTGACCACGATGCGATTCATCGTTGCAGGAATATCGGGAGACCACCGCGGAACCGAAACATAATACTGTCCTTGATGATCAACTTTCACACTGGCGGGGATCGCCTTTTTCCAAATTTGCTTCGTTTCAAATTCTTCCTTCATCACAGTCTGAGGAAAGTGCCAATCCAAACGGCTCCAATGACATATTATTTTATACATGGATATGAGCCTCCTGTGACCTTGTAAGTAGTCATGCACCTACCATATTGGTATGCGCTCAGGAATAAGGCGTGTGGGCTGAAGCATGAGGCCAATATTAGTGAGGTCTTGTGTTCACTTCAAAAATCCAGACAGTTCCCCTTTTATCGATGCCAAAATCGTAGCCTAACATCCCAATTCCGGGATATTTGGCCTCTAATAACAGGGTACAAGTCCGGGAAACACCAACCATGGTGTCGATTTTGGATTTGACAAGCGCAGCAGGGAACGTTCTACGCACGGCATGCTTGCCTTTCAACTGCGTACCGCCTTGACACAGGTTCGTGACGAACAGACCTGGACGCGCTAACCGGCCCACAACCGCCCGAATCTCCCAAGTACGTCCCACTTTGGCCAGCTTAACCCGATAATCCACAGGCCTGCCATCGATGGTAGTCAAATGTATGCCCTGTTGGAGCATCAACGGGCGGTTCTGCCGTATGCGATTAATGACTTGCAGCAGTTCATTCCAGTTATACACTCTTTTCGTACCCGCGTTGTGAAGCATGAAGCCGCTGCCTGCCCGTTGGATTTTCATCACACGGCTCCCACCGGTTCCGACGATAGGTTTGGCTACGACAAATTGAAATTGACGAAGCATTGCTGCAAGGTTCTCTGCGCTGTAGCGACGCATAGCTGGAATATGCTTGGCGACACCGGAATGCTGCAGCAGAACAGCGAACTTCGACCATTTACTAGCAACTCGACGCATGAAAGACTCCTCCTCTGTACATGCCATCCTTTATGCTAAAGTATGCGTGGTTCGTCCGAAGCGCAAGGGACAATCTGGAACTAATTTTTGTACCTATTGCAAACTTATAGCGGGCAGCCGGTTACGAGTCTGTGGTTCCCCGGAAAGCTCTGGAAGAACCCTGAGGGCACAAATAGTGCCCTCAGGTTCCTCTATGTGCAGCCGTATGCTGCCTGGCATGGTAGCGGCAAGGCCAGGCTGAGGCTGTGACTCGGCGGTGGGGAACTGCAGGGCACTATTTCTGCGAAATAGGCCCATATTGTGCTGGAAGGGAACTGGGGGCCCTTATTTCTGAGTATTAGGCTGATCCTCCGCCAAATGCTTAGAAATAAGGCCCTGTGGTTCCCGGAAAGCTCTGGAACAGCCCTGAGGGCACATATAGTGGCCTCAGGTTCCTCTATGTGCCGCCGCATGCTGCCAGGCATGGCGGCGGCAAGGCCAGGCAGAGGCTGTGACTCGGCTGTGGGGAACTACAGGGCGCTATTTCTGCGAAATAGGCCCATTTTGCAGTGAAGGGGAACTGGGGGCCCTTATTTCTAAGTATTTGGTTGATACTCCGCCAAATCCTTAGAAATAAGGCCCTGTAGTTCCCCGGAAAGCTCTAGAACAGCCTTGAGGGCACAAATAGTGCCCTCAGGTTCCTCTATGTGCCGCCGCATGCTGCCTGGCATGGCGACGGCAAGGCCAGGCCGAGGCTGTGACTCGGCTGTGGGGAACTACGGGCTCTATTTCTGCGAAATAGGCCCATTTTACGACAGGAAGGGGAACTGCGATCCCTTGCTTTACAGTGAAATTAGTAGACTGTAGTTCCCAAAAAAAAGAAGCAGGCAGGGTTCCCCCCCGCAGCTGCTTCTTTCGGCTTTATTGTTCGTAGCCCAATCTCAGCGGAATGCCGGACGGATCTTTTACCATTAAGCTATTATCGATCTCGCTAACTTGCACATTCGCCAGCTTCAAGCGCTCGACGGCTTCATTACGGGGCTGTTTGTCAGGAAACACCAAGGTGTAATAATCCAGCCCTGTGCCGTTGGCAGGCCGTAATGGCGCCTCCTCACCAGCCCAAACATTCAAACCGATGTGATGATGATAGCCACCTGCGGAGATAAACAAGGCTTTCATCGCCATTCGGGCATCTGCCGCCACATCGAAACCCAGAATATCGCAGTAGAATTCCTTGGACTTCTGCAAATTTTTAACATGGAAATGAATATGTCCCATCACCGTACCGACGGGTAAACCGCGCCATACCGCACCTTCCGCCTCATGCAACAAGCCATCCCAATCAATCGGATCTGCCGCCATGATATAGTTTCCTTCGGCGTCGCGGCGCCATGTGCTTCTTGGCCGATCACAATAAATCTCAATTCCGTTATGATCCGGATCGGTGATATACAAGGCTTCGCTTACCAAATGATCCGCTTGACCAATATGGATGCCGGATTGAATCAAATTTTTTAAACTCAAACCAAGATCTTTCCGTGTCGGTAGCAAAATTGCAAAATGATAAAGCCCGGCTGCAGATCTGCGTGCTGTAATCTGTGCATCAGGCATTTCTTCCAGTAATACAAAGGGTTCAATGCCGTTAATCGTCAATTCAGCGGATGTGGACGTTGTCTTGCCTAGTCGAAAGCCTACCGTTTCTTGATAAAAGCGTATGGAACGTTCTAAATTGGAGACAAACAATTTGATGATGCCAAGCTTCATATCCTTAGGCAGAGTCGCTGACATGGAAATCCCCCTTTAAATACTTACTATTTGTAATTAAGTTTAGTAAAGTTATTTAATTACGTCAAGGTGAGGATTTCGGCTAAATCTCACAAATAAATTTTTTACAAAAATTATTTATCAAATTACATTTTTAATAAAAAGTCATGAGCGTATAATTTTTCACAAGAGGTCTCTGTATAAAATTTCCAACAGCGTCTTCTCCCGATCACATTTCTGCTAAGTGTAAACCGCAAATCCGGAGCGCTAGGCAGCAGTGGCGGATACATTCTCTAGGAGGTGGCCCGTTTGTAGCAATTAATCTATTTTTGAAAGCGCTTCCCTTCCATATTCCAAGTAACAGATGCCAACAAGATTAGTACATTGTCAGCTAAAAAGGAGATTATTTTATGGGGAAAATAAATAAATCTAAATGGGTATTGTTTTGCTTCTCGATCGTATTTGGCTTGATTGTATCGATGCCGGGACTAGCTTATGCTGCTCCGATTCACGCTGGCCCACAATTTGTGGATGGCTATTATGCAGACCCTGATGTACAGATATATAATGGCACATATTGGGTGTATCCGACTCGTTCGACTCAAGTTGGTGAATCCAACACTGGCGCAAAATCTGTGGACATTTTTTCTTCAACGGACATGGTTAATTGGACCAAATACCCAAATGTCATCAGTTCGGCCAATATCTCATGGTTGCAACATTCATTGTGGGCACCAAGCGGGGCTTATCGTGATGGGAAATATTACATCTATTTTGCTGCTAACGCAATCAATGGCGATGGACAATTAGGGGGAATAGGCGTTGCAGTCGCTGATCATCCAGAAGGTCCATATACCGATGCGATTGGGGCACCGCTTATCAATGTTGTAAGAAATGGTGCAGGGCCAATGGATCAAGATGTATTTATCGATGATGACGGTCAGGCGTATATGTATTATGGCAGCTGGGGCGAGTGCAATGTTGTAAAACTTAACGCTGACATGAAGTCTCTGGGAACATGGCCCGACGGAACCGTCTATAAGAAAGTTACGCCCGCCAAAACAGGCGATAATGACTACTTTGAAGCGCCTAAAGTGTTCAAGCGAAACGGGATTTACTATATGAATTATGCTGCCGGTGTTTGGGCTGATTCATCTTATAAGGTCATGTATGCAACGTCCAGCTCTGTAACAGGACCATTTGTACCACAAGGTATTATGCTGCATACGGATACGACGACAGCAGATGGCCCTGGTCATAATGGTATTGTTCAATCCCCTACAACTAATGATTGGTACATTTTTTACCATAAACGTTATCTGAATAATTCCCAACGCGTACTGGCGTATGATAAATTTGAGTTTAATCCTGATAATACGATTAAGCCAGTCGAAATGGCCGAAGAAGATAACTTTGATGACGGCAATGATACAGGTTGGACAACATATGGCGGCGCATGGACCGTAGCTGGCGGTCAGTATAATGTAGCATCAAATCCGGGTGCCAAGGCTCTTTTGGATACCAGTTTCTCAGATCTGATCTATGAAGCTGATGTGACACCGGGGTCAACTGGCAATGCGGGTCTGGTATTTAGGGTATCCAATCCTGGAACGGGTGCGGATGCTTACCAAGGCTACTATGCGGGACTCGATGTTCCCAATCAGCAAGTGTTGATTGGCAAGGCCAACAATAACTGGACCTCGCTTGCCACGGCTCCGATGGGCTTAACCGCTAATACAAAGTATCATGTTAAAATAGTCGCACAAGATGATTCCCTTAAGGTTTATGTTGGGGATATGACGACACCAAAGGTTAGTGTGACGGATTCGACTTATAAGGGAGGCAGTGTAGGCGTTCGAACTTATGATTCAGCGGCCAAATTTGATAATATTTCCGTTCTAAGCAGCCGATACGAAACAGAAAATTTAATTGTAAGCGCTACCTCAGGAGATAAACACACCATGTTCGGAAATGGAACTGGTCGTGACCTCAGTTTGAGTGGTGGATTTGGAACTGCGTTGGAGGCCAATGCCGTCAATGACTATGTGACCTACACGGTGAAGGTGCCCGAGGCACGCAGCTATAGCGTAAGGGTCGGTGTGAAAAAGGGACCTAACAGAGGACAGTTCCAATTGTCGGTAAACGGTGTAAATCATGGTGTGGTTCAGGATTTATACTCAACTGCATTTAACTATGTGGAACTGAATGTCGCCAACATCACCTTCAGCTCGGCAGGCGATAAAGCTTTCAAGTTTACTGTTGCAGGTAAAAATGGCTCAAGTTCAGCCAACCATCTGTCACTTGATTACATTAAACTAGTACCAAACTGATGCGAAATAGAAAAAACACCTAGGGCCCTGGTCCTAGGTGTTTTTTCTATTTCGCATCGTGAAAAATAATCCCCAAACTGTATCTTGTACCTGTAGTTACAGTACTTACACCGTGTCTAAGTGTCGTTCTATAATAACCACGGGTTCCTAATACGGGACGATGGTTGGTCGGAAAAATAAGACCTTCCCCTTGATTCAAGGTTATGACGTGCCCACGGCTTTGTGCCCGCGGCCGCTGCTCCACCAATAAGAATTCACCACCTGTGAAATCCACTTCTTTTTGATTGAGAGCGAATACGACCTGAAATGGGAAGAATACTTTCCCATACAAATCCTGATGCAAGCAATTATACCCTCCTGCTTCATATTTCAGGATCAATGGGGTTGGACGGTTCTGTCCCTCTTGATGACATTGTTCAAGGAATTCTTCCAGTGTTGGCGGATATGAAGCATCGTGACCTAATTGTTTGAGCCAGCGATTCGCAGTTATAGCAAGATCCGGATACAATCCTTCACGCAGCTTCAATAACAATGATGGGAGTGGAGCACTGTAATATTTGTATTCTCCAACCCCAAACCGATATCGAGACATGTCGATAGTCGTTCGGAAGAGACCTTCTTCTTCGTAAGTATTGATGAGCTCTTGACATTCGTTTTTCTTTAACAAACTAGGTAGTTTAGCATAACCATTTTCGTCTAGCATTTGCTGAATACTATTCCAATCCAGATTCTCTACGCTTAACAAGAGGCTTTCAGGCATATTGTAAGTCTCCCCCTTATGATAATGGTGTCCACAAACAGTATAGCCCCAAAATAAGCTCTTGTACGTATTCTCGAATATGACAGCAAGATAACGAAATTCATTTAATGACATTTTATATTACGAATATACATCGTTACTCCGACGGCTCCCGCGGCTTCGAAAGTTCCAAACACTCAAAACAAACGAGGCTTTTGTCCTCTAAAACAACACCGTCCAGAAACCCTTCCCGGCAATAAATCGGTTTACTGCACTTTGCACAAGTACCAACAAGTTCATGCATACTGCGCCCTCCCCCGATAAAACTAGCCACACACAACCGAGAAATAATGTTCAAAAAAGCGCGCTCGGTCAACCGCTGAAGCTATTACATGTCTCCCCTCCTCGCTCTCACAAAAGCTCATCATCCCGAGCTTCTGTTCATGCTTAAAATCAACCTTGATACTCCCTCTTTGATAGTCACAAAGATTTGGCTCAAATAAGCAGGCGGCCACGAGCGGATCATGGAACTTCATCGGATGATCCGCCAACCAGGGGGAGCCGAAACTTTCCACAGCTCTCATCACATCCGTGCGAAACAGGTCCTCTTTCTCCTGTTTTTCTAAGACAAGCTTGGTCGTCACGTTAAGTCCGAATGTTTTCAAATGCTGAACATTTGCATCGTAAACCATAGCCGCAGCATAAGGATCAACCCATGCGTTCCAGTTATCTTGAGGCATATTCAAACTTCGTTCCAACGCCTCCGAAAATACGCCGCTCATGATAAATAGCTCCTTGAGCAGCGTGGAGATTTCCGGATCCAAGGAAAAAAGCAGGGCAATATTCGTTAAATGCCCGATGGCAACGAGAGAAATTTCATGGGGATGCGCTCTTATCGCCATGCGCATACGATCCACGGCTTCATATTTACGAAAGTGTGTGTCATGCGGAAAAAGAGGCAGATGGACAGCCCCGCCAGGAGTGGGATACAGATCGCCAGGTAAGAGCTGCCTGTCCGCTCCTGCGAATATGGGAATATGACGGCCAGCGGCTTTACAGATGCTGTCGGCAATCATGGCTCTTTGCTCAACTTCACCGCCGACGGTCGATATCCCAACCAATTCACATGCCGGTTGTCGAAGCAAGTACGCCAAACATAAAGCATCATCAATATCTCCGCCGATATCGGTGTCTAACCATACTTTTTTCATAGACGCCCTCCGCTCTATCCGACTTTAATCCTAGTAAATACCTTCCGCGTTCACAGGAAGTTCTCTTACATGTGCCAAATGAGCCGAAACCTTCTCATCTTCATCTAGGTTATAGGCATAACCACAATATCGAGCTACTTCCTTTGCCGTTTCCCTGAAAAGCTCACACATGATAAAAAGTCCTTGCCACATACGATCATAATCCCCATCTGGATAGGTTTGAACAAATGCCGTCCACTGAGCGGGTGCAAGATATTTCTCGAAATACTTACCGCATTTTCCGGAGTCAACAGCGAATTCCGTTTTGATTCCGATATGCCATTGAAGCATCCTGATTAACATATCGCGAACGGGGTGCTCATACATGAATTTCGCATAGGCAAGCTCTCTGCGCCATAATCCTTTCGCTATATAGGTACTTACCCACCAGAACTCATTACAGCAACCTGCAAATTGAGATGAAGTTGGCGGATGCGTCAAATAGTCGCGGTTGCTTGGTTCATCAAATGGCGCGATAATTCCATCCTTGTCCAGCAGTAAAACACTCAAACTTTCTCTAGACCAAGCTGAGATATGGTCTGCTTCGTAGAAGGATAAATCAATTCGATTACCGTCCGTAAATTGCATAAGGAATGTAAATTTATGTATAGGTTCTGAAACTTCCTCCCCCATCTCATCCGGTGTTTGCATGATAATAAGATTCCCGAAGCGGTCAATCCAGCTGCGATCTTGAATAAAGGATTGCAAAGAGGTCACCACGTACACAATGTCATAATCCTGAAAAATATCCCTCGGAACGTTCGGATTGACGCGTGAACCGTTCATGATGACCGCTCGAATGTTTTCGCTCTCTTGTGCAAACCCTAGAAGGAGTGCAAGCATCTCTTTTTCAGTCCTCATTTCGATTCCTCCACAAACTACAAATAGTCACGTTTCATAATCCTCACGTTTTCTTTATGGCACTCTTCCGTGAAGGAAGATGGAAAAGCATGCTTATGATGAAGCGCTTCTAGTGCTGATTCATCGTTCTCGATAACAGACTGGCGGAGCCTTTCCAGATAATCGGCTGCCAGTTCCACACGTCTCTTCATTTCACCTTGATCGGAAGTGGCTAAGCCATGACCAGGGACTAATAGCTGAACATGATGCTGCTCGAGGATTCTGCTGCTTTTCTCAAGTGTCTGAGTGTACGCCTTCGCGCTATCGTAAATGAAAGGCAATTCAAAATCCGATAAATAGTCCCCTGCAATCAGAAGGCCCAAGGGTTCAACTACCGTCATTAATCCGTCTGCTGTGTGTCCTGGCGCCAAATAGAAGGTCAATGTCGTTTCTCCCAGCTGCAACTGTTGACCATCCTCCTGGATCACGATATCCAGCTCGGGAAATAGAATCGGATAATTCCTGATCACATAATTCTCGTTGTCAAAGTTCTTAATAAGCTTCAGCTTATGTTCTTTCTTGGGGTGGTTTTGGAGCGCCAAACTTCCAATGGTTTTCGCGCCCGGGAACGCCTGATAGCCAATGATATGATCGAAATCTCCATGTGTAAAAAGCAGATAAATCTCCCGCTCCCCCTGGATGGATTGGACATAACGTTGGATGGATTCAATTTCATTCGGCAGCCAATTTGGATCCACGATGATGATCATTTCTTTCGTTTGTATGACGGTCGAAGTGGTTTGAAACAGTGCGCTTTGGAAAACGGTCACAGCTTCATTTTGCAATTGAATCATAGGGTTTCTCATCCTTCTTTCTACGCAAATCGTGCTCATTATTTTATGATACGTTTAAATGTAAACACAACAATTACCATGGTTAATAAACCCTTCGTACCCATTAATCCACTAAAGCCCACCATGATTTTCTATGGTACAGTTATCCCATAAAGGCTTTTTACTACCAAATTTGGAATAAGGATGTGTCATCACATATGAAAAAACTAGTTATATCTACCACGGTAGCGCTTTCTGTACTATTTTCGACGGTTGGGGTGTCAATGCCTGCTTCTGCGTCGGCACAAGAGATTTATGCCACGAACGGTCATAAATTTGTAAATACAGCAAAATCTTATATCGGTAAAGTAACTTACCGTTTCGGTACCAAAGATCCGGCGCATCTCATCTTTGATTGCTCCGCATTTACACAATTTGTATTTAAGAAAAATGGCGTGAATATCCCATGGGGCTCCAAAGCTCAAACGAGTTTCGGTTCCCGCGTTCCAAGCAAGAGCCAACTAGCCATCGGCGACCTCGTCATGTTCAGTGTGAGCAAGCCTGGTCAAATCGATCATGTAGGGATTTATGTTGGAAATGGTAATTTCATAAGTAACACGAAGAGCTCCGGCGTTGTCATTTCGTCTTTAAACACGGGTTACTGGAGTACTCGCTACATAACAGCTAGACATTATTAATCCTTTATATAAGGCTTACTTACTAAAAAGAGAGTTCAAGGAATATCCATTCCTTTGAACTCTCTCCCTTTTTCACTGATTATGATCTCACAGTTTGCTCCAAAATACGCTGTTTAATTTCCTCCGGATGATCGATCTGAAAGACAACTTTGCCAAATTCATGTTCCTCCAATTCAAGAACAACGACATCCTTGTGATTTTCATAAGAAATGAAGCACCATTTGTTCCCGATCAGAAAACGACCTTCTCGAATGTCGGCGACCGAAGTACCCACCCGGAATTGAAACATCGATAGTTTAAAATCTTCAATCGACACTTTTTTTATGTTTTTAAAAGGGATATCGACTTGACGTTTTAACGCGGCAGCACTAGTCAATCCTGATAGATGTAGAATAAGGCGGTCATTCGTATATTCAACGGTTCTTGGCATAGGAGTACCTCCGAGCTTCAAATTTTTTCCATTCAGCATTACTTTCCTAAACTTATCTGAACAACTATAATACGATTAAGTGTACAAGATCGTTCACACGACCTATCGAGATCTGAGAATGATTTCATCTAAAATAGGTTTTGTTTTTATGTTTAGTTTTCAATAGAATGATTAAATTCGCTAACAACTATGCAAAGAAGGAATCAGCATGCCGTTTCTCCGTTTCAAAGGATTTCAGAAGGACTTCGTTTCTTCGATCTCAACTAGCGTAGTGCAGGAGTTTTCAAAGGTAACCGGCGTCTTGCCGCAAAAGGTGAAAATCGAGCTTCTGCTAGTCGAACAGCTTAGCAATTCACCGCAATCGCTCGAAATTCTCATGTTTCCAAGAGATCAGGAAATGCACGACCGCATTGCGCAAGAGATGAATAACCTGCTAGCCGCGCATGGCTATGGCGATGTTCATATCTTCTTTATTCTATTGTCCCCTCATTTGTATTACAAAGAAGGACAACCCTTGAAGTCCATTTTGGAAGAACCCATCTCCTTAACATGATTCCGGTCATGAGGAACAAGTAAAAAACCTCCTTTACCACAACTGTGGTTTGGGAGGTTTTCTTTTTCTATATTTGCCGTTCAGTCTTTAATTGGACGAGGGCGGCAATGTTACGTGTAGTAATCGAGTGAACGCCCATTTGACTAAAATGCTCCATCTCATCTACCTCATTGACTGTCCAAATGCAGACATCCAGCCCATACTCCGCTGCGATTGGCAGCAGTTCAGGTGCGACCACGCGATAATTCAAATTAAGCCCGAAACAGGCTGAAGCTGCGGCGTCTTTACAAATTTGATGAGCAACCTCCAAGTAAGGAGCACCCGTCATAAATACAGCAGGATCAACGTTTAACAGCTTGCGTAGACGCGGATTTACTTGCTGAACAAGCTGGGCACGGTCTTTCTCGCAGCCGGACAAGAAAACCTGTTCAAGCAGTTGATTCTTTTCAATCCACGCTGCTATAGGCTCTACACAAGCATCTGATTTAAGATCCAAATTCATCCGCACACCAGATTTGCTCAGGTAAGGAAGTACAGCGTCCAAGGGAAGAATGCGCATGGTTTCGCCAGGTGCCCCATTATGGGCTTTAACATCTAATTGAAGCAATTGTTCATAGCTCATTTGAGAGATCCAGCATTCCGTGCCGTCTGCCAAATGAACGTTATCATCATGGGAAAGAACAAGCATCCCGTCAGCCGTAACAAGAATATCCTCTTCCAGAATATCGGCTCCGCAACTTAATCCGGCTTCGATGGATTTGAGCGTATTATCCGGTGTACCCATACAGCCGGTGTGGGCTGTCATGCGTGGAAATGAACTCATTTATCGTCTCCTCCTCTATCTTCTGTCAGATAAATCGCATTCGTAAATCCGATTAACGTATGAACGTTGCAAAAAACACCGTTCATCTCCGCTCGCATCCACGTAACGCCTGTTAAATCAAGCTCTGTCTTCAGCTGGGATTGGTCTCGCGTCAGTTTCAATACGGCAAGGTCCCCCTTGTTGCTAACCAGTTTCATCTCTAACGGATGATCCGGAAGCTCCCAGTGACCCTCTCTTGCCGTAAAATCCACGCCAACCGTGACTTCCGTCAGCTCACCCTGATTGATTTGAATGCTGTCGCCGATCTCTGCCCCTTCACGGCCGGATTGACCAACGCGAAGCTGCGGCAGCGGCCCCATGGAAACCGCGACCGCTCCCCGTTTCAACGCATCAAGCGCAGCTACGACAAGGCCTGAGCTCGCCACGAGCGAATCGCTTAATCCTAAAAAAGTCGCTGAAATCGGCTCAGATACCGGATCGGACACATGCCAATCTCTGCCGCTGGTCGCGGCAATCTGATAACCCTGATTAAGCAGATCCGTCCACATTGCAAATGCGCGTGCGTTATTTCTCCGAATCGATGGGAATAACCCTGACCATACCTCCATATAATCGATCTCGTTCCAGTCCGAGACCTCGAACTCCCAGTAGCAGCCTGTGCACATGGGACTGCCGACACGAAAAGGATGCGCCAACCCGACAAGCCCGCCTTGGCGATGAACTCCATCTATGCCTCTATGAATGTGAAACGGGCTTAGATTTCGCCAATCGACATACTCGGACAATCCGAGTGTCAGCATGTGACCGAAGAAAGTGGTCCATTCCAATCCCGGGATCACCTCGACCCCAGTTGCGGCCACGACCTCATCACGATTCGAAAGACCTGTCATCGTATTATGATCTGTTAGCGCGACACCCCGCAGCCCTAATTCTCTGGCAGCTTCAGCTAGCTCTAACAGGGATTGCTTGCCGTCACTGTGAAAGGTATGACAGTGAAGCTCAAATGGCAGCCATTGCTTCATGCGTCTGCACCTCCATCCCATACCTGCAGGCGATAGCGGCATTCCTCAGTTACAACACAATGAACATTAATCATGATCTTTAGTTGCCCCCTCGGGAAGACACCCGGCGTAAATCCGGGAGAAGCCTCCGTGACAGTAACTGTGAGGTGTTGGACAGGATCGTGGCGGTGTCCGGCGCCGCGAAAACCATGCTCATCATCGAAGGATAGTGTCAATAAATTCTGCAAAGGCAGAAACTCCCGCCAATTGTAGGAGGCTCTATGTTCTTCCAAGATGTATTGGTTAAGCCCTTCACGAATCAATGCCTCCGCTTGCTCCTCATCCTCCAGCTTTTTCGGCTCATAGGCGAATTTCACATGAAGTTCATGGCAATCTCTAGACAGATGAAGCGTGTAAGTAATATGACTTTTGGAACAGCTCGGTGTCACGGTTCCTTCTGCAATCAACAAAGTTTTCATTCTAAAACCTCCTTCTAGATAATAGCACCTCGGGGTACAATAGGGTAAGCGCTTAACCTAATCTTAATAATGCAGACCGTTCCATCTTCTCGAATCTATCACATGAGAGGTAGAACGGCCTCGTTTATTGCTTATTGTAAGATGTACATGAGTTCCGTATAACAAGCTCCGGCAGCAAAACAACCCGCTGTTTCAGTACTTTCTCTCCTTTTATCTCCTCTACGAGCAGATCAACCGCCCTGCGTCCAATTTCCTGGATTGGTTGAGCAATCGTGGTAAGGGGAGGATCAATCAAAGTTGCCAGAATCGTATTATCGAAACCGACGACCGATAGCTCGCTCGGCAGCTGCATGCCCGCAACTCTAGCCGCGCGAATGGCGCCGATAGCTAACAGATCGTTACAAGCAAACACCGCCGAAGGCTTGTCTTCCAGCTGTAGCAGTTGGGCCATCGCCTGCTGGCCGGTCTCTACGGAAAAACCGCCTATAGCGACCAACCGTTCTTCAACATGCAAACCTGCGTGGCTCAAAGCTTGCTTACAGCCTCTGAGTCGCTCCCGGTTACTCATATTATCCATATCCTCAACGAGGATAGCAATTCGCTTATGACCTAATTCTAATAGATGGTTGCCCGCCTGGAAACCTCCAAGATAGTCGTCAACCATGACCGTATCCACGGCAAGCGTTGGCATTTCGCCCGTAATTAAAGCAATCGGTATGTTTTGTTGGATCAGCTTTTTTAAAAACTGATCATTCTGAATTCGGGTCGCCGAGATAATTCCGTCTACTCGCTTCTGTGAGAGCAGCGATAAATATTTCACTTCTTTGTCCGGATCGTTATCGGTGTTACATATAAACACGTTAAAACCATGCTCATGACCCCGATCTTCGACAGACCGGGCTATCTCGGCGAAGAAAGGATTCGCCAAATCGGGTAGCGTAAGTCCGATTGTGTAAGTGCTTTTCCCCGTTAATGCTGCCGCTACCATACTTGGCTGGTATTTCAGCTGCTCCATTACGCTATGTACGTGCTTCCGCGTCTTATCGCTGATTCGGCCCGTGGCGTTAATAACTTTGGAGACGGTAGCGATGGACACCCCGGCGGCTTGGGCAACATCGTAGATGGTCGGTTTCATTCCTTGCCCCTCTCAATAAACGTTCCTATCACAGACAATCCATATTGGCTTTATCATACGATATGAACCGCCGAGCTGTAAACGTGAGAATAGCAATTAATTGATTATTCTAAATGTATGCACTTCAAATGGTTTCGTTATCAGTCGAATACGATGATTGCTTATTGGCATGTTGTCTTGATCGCGTTCCAGAAGATTCGTCATGCGGACTTCTTTGACCTGCTCCGGGAGAACAATCTCAACTTCTCTCAGAACGCCTGTACATTCACGAATACGCAGGATACAGCCTTCCCCATTTTCTGCAACTTTCCAGCAGCTAACCGCCATCCCGTCCAGTCCCGCCGGAAGGATGTCTTGCATCGTTTGGAGCTCATCTGCAGGCGCCGCAATCGTAACCGTTTGTGTCATCGTCTCCTGGGCCACTTTCCAAACTTCGCCTTCTCGCCAATCACCGGCATGCGGAACCAAACGAAAACGATAATGCAAGTCGCCGCCGCTCCACTGCGGGAAATTCGTTCCCCACCAATTGTTGAATACATTGAAATGCAGCTCCGGCTTCTCTGGCTTGTACTCGTGCTCGAAATCCCACATGCCATTTTTCCCGATAAAAAAGAGCGGCGAGTCCAGCGGAATGATCGCCATTCCCGCGAATCCATTGGAAATATCGACAAAATGCTCACAACAATGAAGCAGTGTGCTTGAGGAGCGAATCGTATCCGTGAGCGGATTGACGACAGAGCCCAGCTTATTGATGCTGTATTGCGGGCGTTCAAGCTTCAGCGGGAAAACGATATGTCCCGATTCTGCCAGCGGGGTTTCCTGTTTGGCATGCAGCTTGTAGGCAACATCCAGATACGGAGAATCTTCAGTCAACGAGAATGTCCATTCGATAGAACTCGCATTACCATACTCCGTCGTAGTTTCAATGTCTGTAGCTGCTTTGCAAGTAAGGCCTACAGAACCGCCATTTTTCCAAATTTGAATATCCGCAGCTTGCGTAGTGAACGTAAGCCTTTTCTGCTGTTCTGGATAATCGGTTTTACCAAAGTCATGGACACCCCAATCATAAAAGCGATAGGCGTATTTCTTCAAATAACGCGTGATCTCCTTATTGGAGTAAATATCGTACTTATATTGACCAAAACCGGTTTCTGCACGATCGTCAATCCATTCCTTCCGGAGCTTTTTATCCCAGAGGCTTTGAATCCAGCCCGTATTTCGATCCACTTTTACGATGATAAAAGGATTTTCGATAACAGCCTGCGTCTCCGTTAGATAAGCTCGCGCTAGCCCTTTATTTTCAGCAGCAAGAGTCTGACCATCTTTCTTCGCATATTTCAACGTCTTGTAGCCAAGCGCAGGCATGCCAGAGATGTCAGCTTCTGCACCACCCTCGGACCGCTTTAAGGCAATCGCTTCGCCCGTTTCCGCATCGACTAGTACCTCATCGTCAGCAGGCAGATCGCTTTCTTGAATCCATGTTTTGGCCGTGCGGCTCCAGCCCAAATTAGAATGGACTCGCAGCGCCTTAGCAGCCTGATTCTCTGTCCATTGCCCGCTTGTCAATTCCGCTTTTGCCTCTTGCAAAGAATTCTCCGCTTTGTTCAAATAGTCAACTTGTTCCGCCCAAGATTGTTCCATGCGTTGATAGCGTTCACTCTGTTTTAACTGAAGGAATGACTTCTTATCATAAGCGACTCTCGGAAAAAGGAATGTCTTGCAATCCATCCCCCACGTATGCTCGCCAAACAGCAGCGTGTGCTCATAGCTTTCATCGATGAAGGCTTTTACAGTCTTCTCAGACTCTATTTTTGCACCCTCAAAATGATTCACAGCTACCGCGCTTTCCACTGCGGTAATCTCACTTCTTAGCGCTCTAACCCTTGCCACCTCGCGCGGTGCAGTCCCAACCCCATGGATCCAGGAATCGGCCATATCGCCGCGAATAACCGGCAATTCCGGATTCCGTGCTAAGAAATCCGCTGCGAAGTCGCCCAAGCTGCCGATATGCAGCTCTGCCGTTGAACCGCTTTCACGAATGGAGGCTTTCATATCTTCGATAATACTAGCGTTATGCGGCCCGTGGTTATCACTGGTCTGAATCATCGCAAGCCACACGGGATGCGTCCACTCTTCCGGCGGCAAAATGCCCGTCCCATAGGACCCTTTGGAATAAAACGTCAACAAACGCTCGCCATCTGGGCCTTCCCAGTAAAAGACCGGCGGAACGTCAGGCGGTGTTGTAGCCGGATTGCAGCCGAGATGCAGAAACTCCACGCCCGCTTTTTTGAGGAGCGACGGCACAACCCAGGTATGCCCGGGTACATCCGTCATTTTGGCATCCTTCGGATTGTAGCCATAGAGGTTGGTAAGTCCTTCCGATACATACATCCCGCGAATCCATTCCTCTAAACCGCAAAATTCCGTATGCGTCGTATAAGGAAGCTTATGCCAAATCAGCTGTCGATTCTCCAGATAGGCAAGCGCCTTCTGCTTCTCTTCCTCTTGGCTGCCCTTCAAGGATTGAAGCAGCGGCCAAGCTGACATGGTCCAAACGTATTTTTCATGTTCCTCATTCGTATGGGTTTGATCACAAATCTCGATAACATCCTTCAGCATCTCGGAGCGATAACGCCCCACAACGTCTGAAACTAAGCCTGTAAATCCAATATCAAAATGCGTTTTAAAAACGACATAAATCTTCTCAAGTGTCATTCCTCTGTCTCCTTCTGACTGTCATCTAGTTGATCTTCTTAGAGGTTAATCTGAGCAATGACCGGGTAATGATCGGACGGATAACCCCCGTTAATTTCCCTTCGATCTACAAGCGTTCGAACCACTGCTACATCCGGTGATACAAAAATATAATCGATAGGCTCCCCTGCTTCGCCGCCTTGAAAATCATGTGCTGTCCATCCAATCGGATCAGGCAGCTGGGTATAGGCATCTTTTAGCCAGGATTGCTCGCCATCCAAATCGGTTTCTCCGCGCAGGAAACGGATCGGTAAATCCGTAGGTCGGCTATTGAAATCTCCCATCAGAATCACGGGAAGCGCATGTTCTTTGTGATGAGCGGCAATATATGCCCAGATGACTTTCGTGCCGAGATCTCTGGCTTGCTGGCTTTGATGATCAAGATGCGTGTTGTATACGATAAAACGCTTCCCCGTTTTCCTATGTTCGAAAATAGCCCACGTACAGACGCGAGGAAAACCGCTATTCCACGAAATCGAAGCGGTCACTTCCGGCGTTTCCGACAGCCAAAACTGCCCATGCTGCTGAAGCGTCAGCTCCTCTTGCTTGTAGAAAATAGCACAATGTTCATTCTCTCGGGCACCAAAACGGCCTTCGCCAATCCAAGCATACTCGGCCAGTTTCGGCTGCAGATCGTTCAGCATCTCGTAGTAGCCTTCCTGCGTTCCGACAATAAGTGGTGCATGCGATTGAATCATTTCCGCTACCTTGTCAATCCGATTCGGCCAAGCGTTCTGTCCATCACCCGGATTGTTGTATCTTAAATTAAATGTCATTACGGTATATGCCATCTGCTTTCACCTCTGAAAATAGATTGGATTCGTTAACATCGCCATTAAAGTCTGATCGAATTCCTCAAAATGGCGCCATACTTCAACGCGGTAAAATGCTCTACCCTTTTGCTCAACCGTAAGTTCCCATAATCCTGTTGATGAGCAAACTTCCGTTGACTCTACGCCATGTTCACTAATCAGTTTGATTTGGTCACCTTCACGAATGTGTTCAATCCTGACTAGCACGTTTTCTTTCACGTCATTTAATACGGTATCGCCTGTCATGTAATCACCACAAGTTAGCTGCGCGAAAGGGCCTTCCGGTGAATAACTAATCACCACATGCCCTTTATCAATCCCTTGAAGAATGCCGTTGACCGTTTTCGTTTCGGCATAAACCCATGTACAAGGCATGGCATGTTTGACATAACGTTCAGGTCGGTGAACATCACTGCCGCCAGTTGCGACAAGTTTCCTGCCTGAGGCAAGCTGCTCCTGCCACCAGGCCAGCGCCCGCTCATTGCGAGCTGTCCAAGGGCCATTCCAGACTTCCCACCAGTCGTGATCTGTATTGAAATCCCACTCCCACGGGCAATAATCGCAATGGGGATGGTTAAGGACGATTTTCGCCCCACGCTCACGTGCCGTTGCGAGTCGAAGATTAACATCCTCTTGATTCTTCACTCGAAAATCATCAATTGGCTCCAGAACGCCAAGGAAATTGCTATGGCCAAAATTGGTCGTAAACTCCATGCCCGGGATCATGACGACCGGCGTGTTTCGAGGATACGAATAATTTTGGCTAACCGCATTATGATCCGTCATCGCAATGAAATCGCAGCCCAGCTGCTCCATGATCGCCGCATTTTCCTCCAGCGTATAAGAGCCGTCACTGTTAACACTGTGGGTGTGCAAGTCCCCTTTGAGCCAGCGTGCCGTATGAAAAAAGAATGTGATAGTGATCGTAACTTCACAGCCTTCTTCGGGAACCTTATAGGCGTTATGAAGAACAGCCCAGTCCCCGGCTTGCAGTTCACCAGGCAAATAACCGGGAGTCGCCTTCTCCAGCCCGATCACAAACTCGGAGCGAGCCCCTCCGCTCCAGCCTCGTACTTTATGGCTGTCTCTGACGCCAAGATCGATAACAGGCTTTGCTTCGCCGTGAGATTGAACGGCAAATTCCACATGAATCTCTTCCACCTGTTCAGGCATTTCGAAAGGAACTTCTACATATGTACTTTGCTCACTGTGATGAATCTCTCTGCGGTAAGTCGTGACTTGTTTTCTTCGGCTTGTCTGCGGCATGACGAACTCCACGCTCCTTTTTCATAAATGTTACTCTTTGTTAGCACCAACCAAAATGCCTTTAACGAAATACTTCTGCACATAGGGATAAATAATAACGAGAGGGAGAAGCGCAATCACAATCCCTGCCATCCTAACATTCGTCGTGACAATAAAGTTACTGGATGTAGAATCGGTATCTACAATTAAGGATTTCAAGGCGATTTGCAGCGTATATTTCGCATGATCACTAATAAATAATAACGCAGGGGTAAATTGGTTCCAACGGCTAACGAACTCGAAAAGGGTCACAGTAGCAAGCCCTGCAGCAGCTAATGGAATGTACATGGTAATGAAAATACGAAATGCACCTGCACCGTCCATTGTCGCAGACTCCGACATTTCCACGGGTACGGACAGGAAGAAATTACGCATAAGTAAAATACTGAAACCAGAAACTAAGCCCGACATAATTAATGCCGTTAAAGAATTTAACAAGCCAAGCTCTTTGTTCACCACATAAACGGGGATCATGATCGCCTCGCCTGGAATCGTCATAGTAAGGAGAATTGCAGAAACCATAAACTTTTTCCCGGGCAACCCTCTTTGGATCAATACATAGCCAGCCATCGAGCACAGCAGCACATGACATACTGTCCCTATAAGCGTGACAATCACATTATTCAGGAACGGCGTATACAATTGCATGCGATTCCAAACCGTTGTGAAGCCCTCAACACTGAATTGTTTTGGAAATAAAATGATGCCTGGCTGCATGGAAGCAAAATTGGAGGAGAAAGCCAGTGCGAACGTATTCAATAACGGAATAAGCATGGTAGCCAGTAAAATGAATAAAAATAATAAATTAACCCCATCGAATAACCGGCTTCCCCAGCTCGTAGGCAAATTGTTTGTTTTCATGGAGATCCCTTCACCCCTCGTCATAGCGAATGATCGCTCTGGTCACAAACGTAATGAGCAATGTCGCGAAAATCACTAAAAATCCTGCTGATGTTGCTAAACCGACTTTGAATTCCAGAATCCCTTTTTGGTACGTGTACATCATGATGACATCCACTTTCTTGGCAATGGCACCGTTGCGCATCACGATGATTTGATCAAAAATACGCAAAATGCTAAGCACATTCAGCATAATAACAACTTTCATCGTTGACACCAGCGATGGCAGTGTAACATAACGAACCAATTGCCAACGGTTTGCTCCATCCATTCGAGCAGCCTCATATAACGCCGGATTGATGGCTACAATCGTTGCTAGATAAAGGATGCAGATAAAACCCATCTCTTTCCACACCGAAGTAAGCACCATGACCCAACGGGCAGAGTCCGCACTGGCCATAAAAGTAATCGGTTTTTCCGCGCCTACCAGCTTGAGAATCGCATTCACAATACCGGTGTCTGGAGAAAGCATAAGAATCCACATGCCACCAACGACAACCCATGAGAACAAATGGGGAATGTAAACAATCATCTGAACCACTTTTTTAAACCATGCCTGGAGGATCTCATTAAGCGACAGCGCAAGCAAGATTGGCATAATAAAACCGATCACCAGCATGCCTCCGCCTAGCAGCAATGTGTTTTGCAGCATTTCCCAGAAAGCATGATCCTTTAAGACGGTAATATAGTTATCAAATCCGATAAAAGGCCGGTTTCCAATCAATCGAAACTCTTGGAAGGAAATGATAAAGCCGCGAACGAGCGGATAATAGGAGAACACAAGAAAATAAGCCATGATTGGAAGCATCATCAAATAGAGGGCTTTGAATTTCCATACAACTTTCAAACGAAGTCACCACCTTGCCGTTAATTGTAAGGGGAGTATGTCGTGCATATGTGTGCATACTCCCCTGTCCATATGAACTAGTCGATCAATTTCGCTGATTTTAATTGTTCACGCATTTTCTTCACAGCATCCGCTGCCGGCAATTCGCCAAGTATCGCTTTGAAGGAATATTCATTAATGATTTTCTCAGCATCGGCCCATTTCGGTGGCGTCAGCTCAAGCGTTGCATTTTTCAAAATAAGATCCTGCGCTTCTTTCACGCCTGGAAGTAAACCAAATGGATTCGGGAATTTTTTGTTATACCAGAAAGGTACGCCGTGATCCATAGCATGATCTTTCCCTGTTTGTGTAAGCTCGTATTTTCCGCCATTTTCCGTATAATCCGTATCTTTGATTCCCAAGCTGCCCAAAACAATACCATCTTTGGAGTGCCACCACTCAATGAATTCAAAAGCTGTTTTTGGATGTTGCGCATTCACCGGAATGACCCAAACGTCCGGATCTCCACGGCGCAGCATATATTTACCGTCAGCACCGGCGATGCCTGGAAGGCCCTTCGCTTCAAAAGCGGTGTTGGCATCAGCAATTTTTCTTGTATTGTTCAGCATACCAACCCAAGCATCCCAGTAAGTAATCATACCTACACGGTCAGCAAGGAACAGATTCCGCATTTTACCTGTATCGTTCGTTGCAAAGTTAGGGTCCAGAATGCCTTCTTTGTACAATTTGTTCAACCACTCGTATACCGGAATAGCCGCATCCGTTGAGTATGGAACGTCCAGCTTCCCGTCCTTCTCCACATAACGTTGTTTCAAGCCGGCTCCACTGAAGAAACCTTGCAGTTCGTACATTCCAGCGGTGCTTAATCCGTATGTATCCTTTTTCCCGTTACCATCTGGATCTTGCTCCGTGAATGCTTTCAAGACCTTGTAGTAGTCATCAAACGTTTTCGGTTCAGGCAAATTGAGTTTTTTGAGCCAGTCCGCACGAACGATCGGCATCGTTCCACCTTGGAATTTACTGAAGACGCCATAGATCTTGCCGTCCTTGGTCTTCACTTGATCCCACTCCGACGTTGGCAAAACTTCAGGATCTTGAAGTGTTTTTGACCCTTTCACTTGATCGGTTAAAGGCATGAGAATACCTTGCTCAGTCAGTGTGTTCATCAACTCTTTGCTTACTTGAAGCAAGTCGTATTTCTCGCCGGAGGAAACAGCCGCCATCAGCTTCTGATTATAATCGGAAGCCGGCTTTTCCATCTTAACTTTGATGCCACTCAAACGTTCGATTTCTTTCTCAAACAGGACGTTCTCTTCGGGTGTTTTACCGCCAACAACACCGGACATCATTCGCAAAGAGCGCTCTTCCTTATTCCCTTCCGTCTTCGCCTGATCGGATGCTTTCGGAGCTTCAGTTCCTGTGCTGCTGTTAGATGTACAACCCGCTGCTAAACTTCCGACAAGCAGAGCTGCCATCATCGACGTAACGACTTTCGCTTTTTTGGCCTTCATATTACCCTCCGTTATATGCGTTGTTATGGGATTAACCTTTACGAAACGTTAATAAAGCGCTTTCACAATAGGCAATGAACCTTTCTTCATGGGATCTCATCCTTATAAACTTCGGGTTGATTCACGTACAATGAGCTGTGCATCTACGATAAGTTGTTCCACCGTTGACGGATCTTTCATTTTTTGAATTAAAATGCGTCCTGCCTCTGCTCCTAACGTTTCCGCTGAAAGCTCAACAGAAGTCAATTTCGGTGACATCTCTTCGGCCAGCCTCACATCGTTGCTTAACGCCACAATCGAAAGGTCTCTTGGAACGTGTATACCGAGTTCACGGGTAGCCCGCAGAATCCCTAGTGCAACTCTGTCTGTATCCGACACAACCGCTGTGAAAGGAATCTGTTCATGCATTTGCATGATAGACATGTAGCCGTAATCCATTGGTGTCGCATGCTGCTGACGGACAAAGTTCATAACATGGACGTTATCATAAGGAATTCCGTGTTCTTCATATGCCTTCTTAAGACCATTTACACGATCGGCTGAAACCGTCATGTTCGCTGATGCATTTAAAAATAAAATAGAACGGTGGCCTTGCTTTAATAAGTAACTGCCAACCTCGTAGGCAAGCTGCTCATTGTCATTATCGACATAGCTAATTGAGCTCTCCAAGGGATCAGGTCTGCCTACTAGCACTAACGGAATTCTCATCTGCTCGAATCGCTCAATGCGTTGATCGTGCTTGCGTGGATTCAACATAATAACGCCATCAACAGGATCGCTTGAAAATTGTGTAAGATCTTCATGCTCCGGAAGCGTATCCAGCAGAATACGATAGCCATGCTTCGTACATTCCTTAATGACCCCATTCAGCATTTGAATTTCAAATTGCGTCGTCGAGCCCTCTTTAGAAATCGGCATCTTGAGTCCAACAATCATCGTCTTCTTAATTGCCAAACTTCTGGCAATATGATTCGGGAAATATCCCAGTTCTTTGGCTACCGAAAGTACTCGATCCGTTACCGGTTGAGAAATCGGTCTCTTTTTGCTGAAAACGCTCGAAACTGTTCCTTTGGAAACACCCGCAAGCTTGGCAACATCATCAATGGTAGCCATCCTTCCACCTCCTTTATGCAATTAAAAATAGCTTTCACTTTCAAATCATTAAAGCGGTTTAATTAAACCGGTTTAACGCTCTTCATATTCCCTATTATAGTTTAAAATTGACAAATTACAACACGTTTTTTATTAATAATTCGTAAAATGAGGGAAAGCGGTTAACCCGATGGTACAAAAGAGATTTACACTATTTTAATAAAACTTGAAACCGCTTACCTTAACCTTCCTTTCTCTTTATTGAAATTCTCCTTTTTCAGACAAACATCGACATAAATCTGCATGAATTTCACCCCTTATATTCAGCGAAATGAAACGGAAGTCTTACACATACAATGGTATTGGAAGTATCCAACTTACTCGTTGCGGAGGGATTCACCGTGAAAGCATTACTGCGGCTTGAAGATATCGGACCTGGCGGTTTTTACGAAAAAACAGAAGACCAAATGAAGTTACGTGCCGTTGCGGATTATTTATATATGCAAAAGATCCCTTTTCATGTGGCCGTCATTCCCCGATACATCAATCCGAATCTGCAATATGACTGCACCATCAGCAATCCGTTTGATGCCATTTCCGTCAGATTTGTTGAAACGTTACAAGCCTTACGAACTCGCGGAGCTTCACTAGGCATTCACGGGTACACTCATCAATATGGGCACTCCATCAGCGGCGAGGGGTACGAATTCGCATATCCGGACTGCCTCAAAGATTGTCCGCCAGATGACCCGAGGTCTTCCCTTTCTGATAGTCTGCATATTCAGAGGTCCTATGCTTATGGCAGATTTCATATGGCCTTATCCGCCTTTCAAGCCGCCGGCCTGCGACCCGATTGGTTTGAAACGCCACACTACGCAGCATCGGATGTGCAGCGTACGATTATTGAATCATGCTCATGGTTAATCTACGAAGATAATCCCCATGACCCAACCAATCGCCAGGTGACCTATCAAATAGCTGCTTCAATCGTTGGAAGAACCTATTACGTCCCAACGCCACTGGGGTTTGTCAGGGGTGATGCCGTAGAGCAGGACATCACGAGGATTATGGATCAAGTAGATCAATACGGTGCGGATGATTTGGCTTCATTTTATTACCACCCCTTTCTGGAATTCCCGTATATTCACATTCGCAAATATGCCCCACCTTATTACGAGGAACGAACTCCACTGAAACGGCTGGTGCACCACATGCTCTCGAAAGAACGTCGGTTCGTTAACATTCAAGATTTGATTTATTCTTTTATGTCCACACAATCCGTATAGAAAGTTCCAAACTTTGGCATACTACTCTTTGTTGTTTATAGAGCAAAGGAGGTGTCACTATGCCAAATCAAAATCAATCCGATCAAGCATCCAAAGCGCAAGTACAGACTACCGAACTAAATAAATTACCGGTGCCTGGTCAAGAGGATACCGAATTCTCCGCAGAGGAAGCGGCAGAAGTATTCCAATCCAATTCATCCTCATCTTCCAATAGCGATTCGCAGGATTAAGGATTAGACAGCAAAGAGGCTGCCCGATGGGGCAGCCTCTTTCTATTTAGGGAAATCATCTTCATAAAATGTCATATGCGGCTTCTCTTTCCTGTAGTAGGCCAATCGGTCTTCCAGGCTGCCTGTATGAAATTCGAATTTATGCCCGTCCGGATCGGTGAAATAAACAGAACGTTTATCCTGTTCATCTCTCTCCCGCCCTGGAAGTATATTGACCCCTAAATGCTCCAGCTTTTCAACCACAGCAGCGAAATCCGCCTCTTCTACTGTAAAAGCCATATGGGTATATGAATATTGAATCTCATTCCGAGGAATTTCCTTCTCGACATTCAACGCCAGCCATATGCCGCACAAGTCAAAGTAAGCTAAGTTTCTCCCTTTGACCAACAGCTTGGCTCCAAACACTTCCTGATAAAATGAAATCGATTTATCTAAATCCGTTACCGAAAAAAGAAAATGGTTCACACTTTTGATATTCAACGATTCAGCCTCCTTCCACCTGACATTTTCTATCGCTACATGAATGATTCCTGCCTTCTTGGGCATATTAACGAAGAAAAATTCCAACAATTAGGAGGTTCCTCCATGTCAGATCAACAATCCGATCAACAACAAAACGCTGAAACCCAAGCTCACAATGCCGTGGCTGATGCTTTGCACAATCTGAACGTAGCCCAGACCGCCAACAATAATCGCCGGCAGGTGATTCAAGGTGCGCAGGAGCAGTTAGACGCGGCGCATGCACAATTAGCTGAAGCGCGTACTACGCAATCATCTGCAAGCAATGAGGATGACGAAAGTCTCTCCTAATGTCACGAAGCAATCACAGTAGCGAATACCCCTCGACACCTGTTCGAGGGGTATTTTATTCCGTGCCGATAAAGTGAAGTTCCTGCATGTATCTTCTCATATGTTGCTTAACCGGATCAAACTGAATCGTACCATTCCTAATCTGCACAGGAACAGCTTGCTTCAACGGGAGCACCTTGAACTGCGACATGTTTTGGTAAGAGGTAAATGTCGGAAGAAAGGACGGTTGTTTCAGCGTAATGGTCTTCTCTTTCCCCATCGTTTTGACGACGTCAATCGTTGCCATTCCGCCTACTCGCTTGGCAACTCCGCCTTGTGCGGATATGAAATTGCCTAACGAGTACAGAACCAGCGTTTTGTGGCCATTCCTGCCTGATACCCAAGCAGGCGGCTGCAAAACATGCGGGTGATTTCCGATGACGATATGAACACCGTAGTCTGCCAGCTTTTGAGCCAGCGCCATCTGACTCTCATTAGGTAAAGTTTCGTATTCTGTCCCCCAATGCATAGCAACCACGACAACGTCGGATATACGCTTGGCTTGTTCGACTTCTTGAGCAATCTGAGCGGTATCGATTCGATTAACCAAATACGCTTTCCCTTTCGGATGGGGGATGCCATTTGTGCCATAGGCGTAGCTCAGAAACGAAAACGTGATGTTATTTTTGACCATCGTACGAATATGCTTCTGATCTTCCTTTGATTTAAATGCTCCGGTATATGGAATGCCGAGACGATCCCAGTACGACAGAGCGCTTTGAATCACTTTTTCCCCGCGATCCAGCGTATGATTATTAGCTACTGTAACCAGGTCCACCCCGGCCGCTTTAAGAGCATCCCCAACTTCCTGCGGACTATTGAATGACGGATAACCGGAAAGTCGCAACTCCTTCCCCCCAATCATCGTCTCCTGATTCGCAACCAAAATGTCAGGCATACGCAGATAGTTCTGCACATCTTCAAACATTTTGAAAAAGTTGTACGTACCGTCCTTTTGCTTCGCATCTTGGTAGATTTCGCTGTGAATGAGAACGTCCCCGATGGCTCCCAAAGTGACTTTACTTACCCTAGGCTCTGAAACAACCGGTGGAATCGTCGGTACCGTTATAGTCGGTGGCTGATCTCGCCTAGCTTCTGGTTTAGCTTCCGGAGCGGCATCCTGTTTGGCACCTAGCAGTTCTTCTTTAACTTGTGGCTGCGCTTCCTTATAAGCAAGAGGGTTTGCGCGATAGAAACAACCAGTGGTTAGAGTTAACAAGAAAGCTATCACAACAACGCGTTTCCTTTGCAAGCGGAACCCCTCCTGCCAGACATTTTCCATTAGTATGCCCTAGCAAAATAATTCCCTCCCACTTGATTAGCCGTTTGTCAGCTCGTTTGTCTACCCTCCCGATACTCCGTGGGCGTTCGATTCGTAAGCGTTTTGAATACGCGGTTGAAATGGCGAATGTTCGTAAATCCTGTAGAATCCGAGATCACCTGAATCTTCTCATCGGAGTGAAGCAGCATAGCTTTCGCTTTCTCAATCCGTTTTTCCGTTAAGAAATCGATAAAGGACTGGCCTTGCTTGCTTTTAAACAAAGAACTCAAATAAGAGGGGTTGAGATAGACGATCTCCGCCATCATGTTCAGGGTAATGGATTCCGCATAATGCTCCTCCACATACCGCACCACCAATTCAACAGGGCTAGTCACGAATTTCTTTTTACGGTTCACCATGCACACGCTCAAATCCCCCAGCAGCTTCTGGCAGTGCTCGCTTAACTCTTTACTGGACGAAATCGAATATATCTCCATCAATACCTGCTTCATATCCGTGCCTTGCAGCCACATCTTCACCACGGTTAAATTCACGGCCAACTCGTAAAAATGCAGCAGCATTTTACAAATTTGCTCATGAATCAGCTCGGGATCCCTCCATTGCTGGCATAGCTTGGTAACGAATTGATCGGCTTGAAGATGTACATTCGCCAAATCGCCCTCCTGCACATACTGATTGAGCAAATTCCAATCGGCAGTGTGCCATTCAAGCTTCTCCATCGTCATTTCAGCAATTGTATCACTGGAAAGAAGGCGGTCCCCGCCAATAACTAAACGGTAGAGCAGAGCCAAACCCGCTTCCTTGTAGGACTTGGAAATCGACTCCAAATCTTTCACAGCACTTCCGAGCCCGAATGAGATCGTAAAATTGGACTGCCCCCGAATTCCCTTACGGATTCGATTCGTTAATTTCTCGATGTCAGCATAGGAAGCCGACGTATCCTCATGATTAATTAACGCGACAACCTCATGCTCATTTAAAATAAACACATAACCAAGCAGCGGTTTTTCGATGCTCTCCTGAATGAACTGCTGAATATACACAGAAAATAAAGATGGATTTAACTGGTAATACCTTTCATCCGTCACAGAATCACGGTCCAGCTTGGCTACCAAGCAGCTAATGCAGGGAAGCGGAAACTGTACGCCGACATTATCGAGCAGTTCTGTTTCTCCATGCGAAAAGCTTCCTGTCAACAGTCCGGCAAGCACATGCTGACGCATTTGATTCTGAACTTGCTTGTCTTTCTTGTTCGTAGTCAATTGTTCCTTCTCAAGCGCGATTTCAACCTGAAGCCTGTCCAGCAAAGTATAAAGCTCTGCCCGTTCAAAAGGCTTCATCAAGTAGTCCTTCGCCCCTAATTTAAGCGATTCCCGTGCGTACTGAAAATCGTCATAGCCACTCATCACCACACAGGAAATATGCGGATAACGCTCTTTCACAATGTACTGCAGCTGTATGCCGTCCATGCGGGGCATTTTAATATCCGTAATAATCAGGTCCGGCTGCAAGGCTTCAATTTTCTCTAAAGCTTCCACGCCATCTTTGGCTTCGTCAATAACCGACCATTCCGACTGCATTTCAGCAATCATTAAACCAATGCCTCTGCGGAAGATGGTTTCATCATCCACGATAAGGAGTTTAGGCATCCAGTTTGCCTCCTTCAAGTTCATCTGTGATGAGTGGTAATGTGAGAATAATCGTCGTTCCTCGGTGTAATAGGCTTTCAATCTTCATGCCGTATGGATGGCCATAACGAAGCACAATCCTCCGGTGTACGTTCATTAATCCGTGCCCGCCTGTTCCCTCTTCATTTGGGGTGAAATCAAATTGTTTCTGAAGCACTTGCTCCAACCGGTTTTCACTCATCCCCGCACCATCATCCTGAATGATAATAACCATTGTGTCATCTTGCTTCTTACCGCTGAGCGTAATGGTCCCGTACCCGCTTCCTTTTTCAAAACCGTGCACAATACTGTTCTCGACGATCGGCTGCAAAATAAACCGAATCACCGAATAGACAAGCAATTCAGGCTCGATATCGACCCGAAATTGTATTTTATCCTCGAAGCGGATCTGCTGGATAGCCATATAACCTTTCACGTGTTCCAATTCCATGTTCAGCGGTACTTGGCTTTTATGGCTATTGATGCTGTAGCGCAGCAGCTTGCTTAAATTATTCGTCATTTTGACAACTTCACGATTGCCTTGAATTTCAGCATACATGCTAATGGAGCCCAAGGTATTGTACAAAAAATGGGGATTAATCTGGCTTTGCAGCGCAGATATTTGCGCATTCTTCTCTCTGATTTCCGATTCGTAAAGCCGATAGCCCAGATCACTGAGCTTCGAAACCATGAGGTTAAATGATTGGCTCAATTGACCAATTTCATCCCGACTTCGAATGGGAATCGAAACGTCCAGATCGCCAAGCACCACTTTTTTCATGAGATTTCGCAGTTCGCCAATCGGATTTGTGATACGAAAAGCTAAGGCTGTAAACAGAATGACAGCCAGCAGCAAGCAAACAACACCAATCAGAATGATGTAATTCCTCACATTCACGGTATCCTGAAGCAATGACGCGAGAGGCACCATCTCGATCATCGTCCATCCGGTATTCGGCGAAGTATAGTAGGATAACAGCTCTGTATCTACACCTTGCTTATAGATAACTGTGCCGGTCCCCTGATATTGCTGCACTTTGTCCATGTCGATCCAAGAATCAGCGCTTTTATAAATGAGAGCCCCTTCGCTGTCGACAATCATAATGTTTTTCTTGTCATTCGAGATCGTCTCAATTTTGTTGCGAATGATATTTTTATCCACATCCAAGACGAGATAGCCAAGCACCCTACCGGTATCTACACTGCGTATTTTCCTCGCAAAAGAGTACACCTGATTCGTCGTATCATACGCGTTCTTATTGTACGTGCCGATATAGACAACCTTCCCTGTCGTGGAAACCTTGGGGTACCAGGGTTCATTTTCAGCCTTTTTCAGAGAATAATTCGCTTGCTCCTCTAACATCGCCGTATAAGTGCCTCCCGATTGGCGATACAGCGTTAATCCCGATATATCTACACGTCCATTGGCATACACACGCTTAGCGAAATCTTCAACGGTTACCCGATCATCAAACGAGATCGTTGTTTCCGTCCCCTTATTCGACTCCAAATATTTCACAATATCCTGGGATTGGTACGGTAATAAGGTTAAAAGATTAAGCTCATTCATGTACGTATCAATGTTAGCCATTAACTCTTTCACAACGTCCATTTGATATTTGCCTGTGTTTTTCTGAATCGAGGCCGAATAACTTGTAAACGTCAAATAGCTGGCTATCCCCAGCGGAACGGCTATGAGGATAAAACTGATAACGATCAATTTGGTGACGATCGGAAGATTCTGGATCCACTGCTTTTTAGTCTGGAGCTGTATTCTGCTGTATTTGAATATTCGTGTTAATAATCCGTTGCGCATTACGCAGCACCTCTTGCGGGGTGGATTGCCCCACCATCATCTTTTCGAACTCGCGTACGATCTCTTCATTCATTTTCCCCTGTCTAGGGTGATTCGGAAAATATTTCACATCGTCAGCGGAACTTGCATAGTCCGGACGGTACTTCAAGCTCTGAAACTCCGGGGATTGTACCGCTTGTTTCACCGCTGGAATGTGGCCGGCCTTCGCCCAGCTGGCGCCGTGCGCCGCAACCCAATTCGCAAATTTCAGCGCTGCGATTTGCTTTTTCTTATCCGGTTTTTCATGATAAGGCAAGGAAAAGGTATGCGAATCCCCCCAAGCAGCAGGATGATCGTATATTTGCGGTATTTTCGTAACACCGAAGTTAAGATCCGGAATTTTCTCAAACGTGCCTGTCGCCCAAACACCCGTAATTAACAAAGCGGCATTGCCCTTCGAAAAGGTTTGTACGGAATCGTTAATATTCGGAATAATGAACCCTTTCGAATAAAGGGAATTAACAAAATTCAGAGATTGAAGGGCAGAAGCATTGTCGATCGCTGCTTTCTTCTCGTCGTCTGTATAAAACCTGCCACCGTCTACATTCATCTGACTATAAAAGGAGTACCATAGCCAAAATGAGTCGATACGTACATTAGGTTCAGCCAATGGCGTAACAGTTGCGGGTACATGTTGTTTTATTTTTTGTAAAAATTGCAGAAACCCATCCTCGCCATTCATCAGAACAGGCTTCTCTTTCTCATCTAGAAGGCCTGCTTGTTTGAGCCAAGCCTTGTTATAATACATGACTTCCAGATGGGTATCGAGCGGAATACCGTAATGTTTCTCATCGGAAACCGTACTTTTCAATATCGTCTGGTTAAAATCTTGCCAGTTCACGCCCGCTTCTGAAACAAGCGTATTCAAGTCCGTTAAAAATCCAGCTGGCGCATACTGCGAATATTTGGCCGAATGGACAATCGCGATATCAGGCGCTTCTTCTGTCACAATCGCTGTGGACAGCTTGGTATAATAATCACCTGAGTTATTATTAATCTGATCAATTTTTACATGATCTTTGTTCTCATTGTTATACTGCTGAATTAATTCAGCCATGAATTGCCCGTCCCCACCGCTAAATGGCGACCAGAACGTAATTCTGAGCTTATTCGATGCCGCATCATCAACTTGCACATCCGGCTGAGAGCTGCAGCTTATGGTTAGTAAACTGAATGGAATCAGAAGGATCATGGTGCTAATTCTGGCTCGCAGCTTGCCTCTCACAGAAATCCCTCGCTCCATACATAGTGTGTCTTCATTATACAAATTGGCCTTGCTGAATCCAATGACCTATTTCCACCAGACATGGACATATTTTTGGATCCCCAATAAATTGCAAAAAAACATCCCCAATCCTGGAGATGTTTCGATTGTTATTCACCGCTCGGCACAGGGATAGGGACACCCTCTGCAATCGGTACTCCGAAATCAGGAGAACCATCCGGATGCCACTTAAATGGCTGCATACGTACATTGCGATTCCAGCCAGAGCCTTGCGTCTTCGCACCGTGATACAGAATCCAATCCTCTTTGCCGTCCGGTGATTTCGTAAAGGAGCTGTGGCCTGGTCCGAATACCTGGTCTGTTTTGGAAAAAACAGCCTGCTCGTACTTTTTCCATGACGCCGGGTTCAATAAATCACTTTGCATCGCAGCGCTCAGCATCCCTAAACAATAATCATCCGTCCAGCTGCCGCTTGCTGAGTAAATGACATAAATTTGATTCTTATGCAGCAAAACCTGCGGACCTTCATTAATGGCTGGTGTACCGTTCAATTCCCAATCATAGGTAGGTCTCGAAATTTCAACAGGCTTGCCGCTAATCGTGTAAGGATTACTCATTGGAGCTATGTACAAGTGCTGACTGACATTGACCGTTCCTTCCCAACCGGACCATATGAAGTATAAGGAACCGTCCTCTTTTTGCAACGTCGTCCCGTCAATTGCCCACCTGCCAGCTGTATCCATCATTCCTTTATCGATATATCGGCCTTGCGGATCATCCGTTTCTGATTCCAGCACGAACATGCGATGGTTCTCATTCTTGCCATCATCGGCCGCATAATAAATGTACCATTTTCCCTGCAGATAATGCAGTTCAGGCGCCCAGATGTTTGAAGTATTAGGGCCTGATACAGGCGGGAACCACACATCCTTATATTCGGCGTCAGCAAGCCCCGTCAGCTTTTGCGATTTCCACACTCGAATAGAGTTACCTGTCGTATGCGTATAATAATAAGTGCCGTCTTTCGAAGTCACCCATGGGTCTGCACCGTTATCGAGAATTGGATTCGTAAATGTCTTCGTCATGACTTCTTTCCCAGCCCCTTTCGTGCAACCCGCTGCAAGCAGGAAGCAGATGAACACCACAAAAAACATGCGCATTATTGACCACACCGCCCTCGAGATACAGCCTTTTTACTGCTTAACTCCCGTGGCTGTAATAGATTGAATAAATTGTCTCTGCCCAATTAGAAAAATCAGAAGGGTTGGAAGTGTCGATAGTGTGGCAAGTGCCATTAATTTACCATAGGATTGCACAAAACTTCCAGTAGCCATAACAGCAATTCCCGCAGTGAGCGTGCGCATTTCCAAATCGGTCACCGTAAAAAACGGCCACACATAATCGTTGAAAACCCCCATAAACGTAAAAATCGCCAAGGTTGTCACAATCGAAACAGAGGACGGCAGCAGAACGGACGTGAACACATGCCATTTGTTCGCCCCATCCATTTTCGCAGCTTCTATAATCTCAATCGGGAACGATTGGAAAAATTGAATCAACAGAAATACACCAAGCGCGCCGCCGGAATAAGGCAATATAAGCACATAATACGTATTGATCAAATTTAAGTTGCTGAAGTTCAAGTATTGCGGCAGAAAAGAAATAATGCCTGGCACCATTAAGGAACCGACGAACAAGGCAATTAACGTCTTTTTAAAAGGCAAATCAAGCTTCGTTAACGCGTACGCTGCCATCGTGTCCAGCAAAATAACCAAGAAAGTCGCAGCAAAACCTACAAAAAACGAATTAAATATCCAACGGAAAATCGGTACCTCGACGTCACCGCCGACAAAAATCGTATGGAAATTATCCCAAGTGAATTCCTGCGGCAATAAATGAAACACAGGAGACATTACTTCTACGTCGGTTTTGAACGAATTGGAAAACATCCACAGAATCGGCAAAATAAATATGATGCCTAACACACTCGCCAACACCACATAAAATAGCTTTAAAGGTTTCAACGTCCTCTACTCCTTTCTGCTCGTGACTTTAAATTGAATGACCGATACGATCATGATCGTTAATCCCATCAGAATGGCCATCGCCGATGCTGAGCCAATTTCCCGAGCTGTATAAGCCGTTTGCAGAATGCCCATAAGCAGAACCTTGGTCTCATCCCCGGCGTTACTCATGAGATTGGGCTGAGCGAATACATTATAAGATGCAATCGTGGACGTAATCAGCACAAAAATGATCACTGGCCGGATCGATGGCAGCGTGATGCTCATCAGTCTTTCCCAACCATTTGCCCCATCTATTCTGGCAGCTTCATACAGATCCTCTGGAACGCCATTAAGCGCATTGACAAAGATAATCATATTAAAACCAATCGTCCACCAGAGTGTCGCCACGACCAACGCAATCCACACAAACGGTTTATCCAGCAACCAAGGGATTGGGTCAAATTCATGAATCCCCATCTTGGCCAAGAGTAAATTGATGAATCCACCCGTAACATCGAACATCCTTTTCCAAATGACCGCCATCACGGTAGCCGAAACCGCATACGGAATGAAGTAAATCGAACGGAAGAAGGAGCGCAGTTTGGCGGGAAGCGCGTTTAACAATAAGGCAAAACCTAAGCCCACGAGGACTAAGAATGGAACAGAAAAGATAACAAATTTCAAAGTCGCTTTCATACCGATAAAAAAGAGATCATTTTCTTGCGTACCTTTTGTGAAAATGCTCTTATAGTTGTCCAGTCCAACAAAAGGATGTACGGGATCAAGCAGGTTATATTGTTTTAGACTAATCACAAAACCATAAATAATCGGAATTAGCGTGAACGCCATAAAGGCCGCAAAATACGGAAGTATGAATAAGCTGGATGTCAGCTTTGATTTCCAAGAGGATGTTGTAGGCAAGGGCTTCCCCTCCTTTTTTTAAAATGGCAGACGGGTAACGTGTACCCGCCTGCCTTCGCTCAGCATTATTTTTTGTTCATCGCAATCGTCGATTTCGCAGCTGCATCATCAAGGGCAGCTTTTGGATCCTTTTTCCCTTGCAGCGCATTCGCCAGTTCACTCCAAATACTGTCGGAGATTGGGCCCCAGTTCAAAACTTTAGGCGCAAATTGCACATAATCAAACTCTTTGGCAACTTCTGTTTGCTGTTGTGTCATTGCTTTAAACGCTGCGCTGTCGCGAACGACTTTGGATGCAACAGCCTGGCCGGACTCGGCCCAATCGATGGAATTATTCGATACATATTTCAAGAAATCGCCGACACCAGCCAGCACTGCTGCATCCGTCGTTGATTTAGGAATGACAAAGTTGTGCGAACCAGCGAAAACAGCTTTTTTCACTGTACCTAATTGCGGCACCTCCGCAACGCCATAGTTCACTTTCGCTTTATCGAAAGCGTCTTTTGCCCATGGGCCGTTGAAATGCATGGCGCTTTTCCCTTGTTGGAACAAGTTGAAATCGCCGTCCGCCGCCACCGTTGGCGGGGAAACTTTCATCGTGGTTAAGCTTCTCATGAAGGTAACGGCCTCAACGCCTGCCGGTGAATTGTACGCAATGTTTCCTTTCTCATCCAGGAAGCTGCCGCCATTTTGGAATAAGACCGTTGGGAATAAGAAGTTCTGAATCCAGAACGTTGGCATCGCCGCCCCCCAAATCCCTTTGGACGGATCTGTCAGCTTTTTCGCTGCATCAACAAATTCTTGACGATTCGTTGGAGGAGCCGTGATACCCGCTGCTGCGAACAAATCTTTATTGTAGTACATCACCAATGGGTGAATATCCAGCGGAATGCTGTACCATTTGCCATCTTTGGTCGAATAGTCCACCGTTGCTGCCGGGAAATTGCCCTTATCCACACCTGCGGATTTAGCCACTTCATCTAACGGCTGCAGCAAATCTTTGGCAATATACGTAGGCGTTTGGTCAAGATGCATAATGGCCACATCAGGAACACCTTTTTTCGTCGCAATCGCCGTATCCAACAGCTTGTAGTAGTCGCCATTAGGTTGAATCGTCATTTTCACGTTGTATTTGTCTTGTGATTTATTATAATTGTCCACAATTTTCTTCATAAATGGACCGTCATTACCAGAGAAAGGGTTCCAGAAGTTGATCGTAATTTTCTCACCGCTTTTTGCCGGTTCTGGCGCTTTAGTCGCTGCTGCTGTTGAAGCAGCAGGTGCTGTTGTCGCCGCAGCTGGTTCAGCTGTTTTCGTGGTCGAGCATCCCGACAAAACCATGGCAAAAGATATACAAGTTAAACCGATCACTTTAAAGTTGTTCATTTTCATCCTGTTTTCAAGCTCCCTTCAATTTAAACACAGATTATAGTAGTTGCATCTCAGGACCCTCTTGTGTCAAAATTGTAGTGATGATTGAATTTCGCCAAAAATTCAGTCTCACTACCGACGAGCGATAATAAGGCGTGCCCACACCAATGGACCCTTTTATCGCTTTTTCTTTGTCGATCCCCCTCTTCCATTTCTTACCCGCAACTTAACTATAATCATTTCAAGAAAACGTTACCATGACGATATTCAAGAACCTTTGGACATATTTTCAGATAAAAAAAGCCTCGAGCTATCGCTCGAAGCCTCCTCGCCCACATCCATCCCTTTTAGAATTAATTAGGATTTCTGATGGTTTGTATAAATACCAACGACAGATAGCAACGCAGCAACACCATTGGCAATCGCGTTCATATCCGCATCTTTAATAAGGTCCATACCGTACGCGTCCAAAATCAATTTGGCAGCACCGATCAAGCCCAAAGTTAACGTGTAGTAGTTTACTTTCATCTCTCTCACCTCCTATGAAAATAGGATGCTATATTCTATGAGAGAGACCTGGCATCGGACATGTCCAAATGACAGTGATGCAGACGCACAAAAAATGCTGTCACCTCATTCAAGGCGACAGCATGCCACTACTTATGGCGAGACCGCTGGTTTAGCGATCACAGTATATTTGGAAGATACAAACGTTTCCACCTTAGCCTCTGTAATCACTTGCGGATACATCATGCCTGGCTTTGGCTGCTGAATCGTGTACCGAATGACAGCCTGCCCATCTGTTTGGAACTCAATAGCCTGTATAACAAGGCCGTATCCGGGACTCGGCATTTCTTTGGACAATGTCACTTTGTTGACTTCGTCATTCACCTTCTCAACTTTCACCGAAACCTCTTCAACCGGAGCCTGGTTCTGCGCATGAGCTTCTACAAATTGAATCGCCTGATAAACCCAGCTGGCTGCTTCGCCACGTGTAAGTTCAGCTTTCGGATTGAACTTGCCGTCATTATCCAACTGTGTGATTTTGTACAACAGCAATCTTTGCAGAGTGCCCTGGTAATTGATGTTGATTTGATCCTCATCTTTGATCACAATAAACATTTTAACAAGTGGGAAATTGCCTTTCGTTTCAAGAGCGCGGACTAATAAATCCCCGAATTGCTCACGTGAAATGGTTGCGTTCGGATTCACATCCTTGGGAATGTCCAGTCCGTTATAATGAGCAATGATGAAGGCGTCTGCATACCAAGCATCATTTGGAACATTCGTGTACGTATCCGACGCCAATGGCTGCTTGATGAAACGTATCGTATCCATATTCAAATTCAAGCCTTTTACAATCATTTGCACGCTTTGCGCATAGCTGATTTTCCCTTTTGGCACATAGTGCTCGCTGTCAATTCCGGATACAATCCCGCGGTCTTTCAGCGCCATAACAGCATCGGATTGACCCTCTTCCAGATCAGAAAAGGCAAATGCCGAACTAACGGTCAATGAGCTGATCAACAAAGTCGTTAATGTGATAGCGGCTAATTTTTTCATCCTCATTCTCTCCTTTACTATTTTTGAGATGACTCAATGTGTAGTTACCCTCTTAACGTGATCCGTTCGAAAAATGTTGCAAAATTTCCCATGGAAACTCATAGTTCAGCCTAGCAACCGAAGCAAATCCGCTTTGATCGACTCATCCATCATTTCGTTTCTTGCAAGCTCTGTAATGATTTCTTCGTTCCTGTCTTTATTTTTCAAATAATTGTACAGTAACTCTGCCTTAGGCTCCCGCCCCATCATTTTATAAGCCACATACCAAGTTTCAGGCGCGCTTAATGGGATACCTTGCCATGAACTCCCTTCCCTTTTTCCAAGAGGCAACTTCACGATCCCTTTCATGCTCCGCATTGCGAAATAACCAATAAAGTCAATGGATAAAGGTACAACTTGGATCCGATATTCGCTTGCAAAAAGACCCTCTCCACTTGTTTGTTCCTGCCAGGAATACCCTTGAATGGCCTCAGTAAGCTTTTCTTTCGGACACTCCACTAGTAGATCCCAATCATTCATCTGCTCAACGAGCCCCAAAGCGTGCAATAAACCGCTTCCGCCTAGCGCATAAGGAATACCAAGCTCAGTAAGTTTATCTGTTATCCGTACAAGACCTTTTACGTCCATTTATATTCTCTTTTCCATTCGTAGTATTTGGTTTATTTTGGAATCTCAATCATATAATGATCTTAGTTTCTGAGGACAGGCCGATGTCCTGGAGAGGAAGACCAAGGATGCAGAATTGGTTTATCATTTTCATATACAATTTATTTACCAACGTCGATAACGCCATTATGATTCAAAATTCCCTTAACCGATATAGCCTGAGAAGTAAATTCAAATTGTACCTTCTTGGCCTCTTATGTTTGCTGCGCATCATCTACATCGCTTGTGTCCAATCCTCATATCGAATTCCTTATATCAACTTGGCTACAGCCGCTATCATGTTATTTTTTGCGATTCGAATGGTCCTGCCCAAGAATCAAATGAGAAAACATTTCTCATTATTATGGATTTTCAGCAGCGTAGCTTCTTTGGATCTAGTCATGAGCATCGACAGTATTCTGCTATCGGCCAGACTTTCAGATAATGTCGCTTTTATCGCAACAGGCGTGCTCCCGGCTTTGTTTCTTCTGTTCTTTTTCTCCTCCAAAATGGAAATGTTTTTTTTCAAGATGCCCTGGCTCGAAATCGTCATAGCCGGCTTACTGGCGCAACTAGCTGTTCTGCAAATAAAAAAAGAACCAGGTATCCTGCTGCTGCTTCAAGAGGAATGGTTCGATTTGGTCGGCATCATCACGATGTGCGTGATTTGCGCGGTGGGTTGGTATAATTTCTTGAGAAGCCGATCTTACCCGATGTGACCGCCATCCCTTCGATTGGACGACTCATTTACAGCCAGCTAGTCTTTAAGTTTCAATAGTGCTGAAGCACCTTCGTGCTCCGGGGCAAAATTCCGTGTAAGCTCTGCGTAACGCCTCGCTGCTTCGACATTCCCGACCTCATAATAGCAGATCGCCATATCATAGAGGACATCCGGATTCTGATGGAAAGCTTCTTCTGTTTTCTCGAAAAAGACACTGGCATCCTGATACATCTCCATCTGATACAAAAGCGCTGCGCACTCCAAAGCCATTTCATGCCGCTCCTTCATCGGATAGTACCCTTCCCACATCTGGTAAATGCCAAGACGTATGTCAGAGTACACGCCTTCCTCGCACATCGGCAGCAGCTCCGATAGCCTTCCTACAAATTGCAGGAAAAACTGAGCATCATACCCGCATAATCGCCAAAAGGCAAGAAATTGAGGCACTTCCAGCTGCTCCAAGTAACCATCGAGCCATTCTTTCACCGTGATAAAATCGTCCGGCCCATAACGCTCTATAAATCGCCGATAGGCTAAACGAGTGTTTCCATACCCGGCTGGATGGGTAAGCATCAACATACAGCCAATGTTCAGGTGATGATACGGATGCTGTGTAAACAGACACAGAGCCCCTTTTTGCTCCCAAACCTCGTTCAGGGCATGATAGTTCGCCGTTAACGAAAAACTGCCGTGATGGATCAGCTGCGGCGGCTCACAGTACTCCCAGCTTTCCAGCCGGTGGTCTCCTTTGTCAGCCGTCAGTAGGACGAATCCTTCCCTCGAAAGTTGATTCAACCGTTCAAGGCATTGCAAACCAATCACCGGAAATAGGATATGTGAATCTTCTAATTTCTGGGTGTATTGCGCAATAACGTTGCTGTACGCATACGATTGTTGCTCGTATTCCTCAGCAAGTCGATATTCATACTCGACCGTTGCGCTTTCCAGCCTATCAGCAGCGCTGCCACCAGTGACCTCATCGTTGAAATGCAGCGATACCATACAATCATAGACGCGCTTATCATCCACATAGAGCAGCTCCTGTGGGATGCTATCAAAAAAGTAATTCGCAATCACCAGCAGCGGTTGCTGCAAGTCTCCTTTTCGGACACTGATGCCACTTTCCGTCAAGCTTAGCTCGGCATCTTGCACGGCATCGAACTGAGCGAAATCCAGGATCCCCTGCGCCACAAAAGGCCGCAAACTTGGGTGCTGCCGCCAGTAAGCCAAATTTTTGAGCGCCAAATCCGTCATAACATAACGAAAAGCAGGCAGAGCCATTCCCGCATAATCCCTCATGGCGCACAATTCCTTCAGTACATGAAAGGCGAGCCGACCTGAGCCTGCACCAAGCTCAACGATCGTAACAGGGTCAGACAGAGAACCTAACTTTGCCCGATCTTGCAAAAAACCAAAAATAATTTCCGCGTAGGAGGAAGCCATCACCGGATTACTTGTGATGTACTCAGGGACTTCGTTATTTTGCCATGCGCTTATGCCCATCTCTTCATAATAGGCTCGCTGCAGCTCCCAAATGGGAGATTCACTGAACCGATACATGTTTTGACCGTTCGTTGCCATATAAGTAAACCTACTTTTCATAAATGTTGGTGAAAAATTAAGGACAAGAAAGCTGGCCTGCCGTTTGTTTCGGGTGATCTTTTAACCACTTCAGAATATCATCTAACGTGCGTACGGGCACGATCTGCAGACTTGGCGCCCCTTTCTTCGCTTCCGCCTCATTCGCGGCCGGGACAAAGAAAACGTCAGCATTCGTTCTGCTAATGGTGTAGGCCTTCTGTTCCAATCCACCGACAGGGCCGATTGAACCGTCCGGTTCCATGGTTCCCGTCCCTGCAACATGATTGCCGTAGGTTACACCGCAAGGAGAGAGTTGATCAATTAACGTTAGCGCCAGCATCGCTCCATGGGAAGGTCCGCCCTCATGCAATAAATAATCATGATAACTCACAAGGATTGGCAGATCATATTGCACCTCGTTCTCCACTTGGATGCCGAAGGCAGCACGACTCGGATCATCTGGATTCGTCCGTGTCTTAGCCTGCAAGCTGACTTGTTTGCCGCCGCGCAGCACCATGAGGGCCACTTGATCATTGGGCTTGACCAATTTCATACGCTCAGTGAGTTCTTGGACTGTGGTGACAGCCTGCCCATTCACTTGTTGGATCACATCCCCTAACTGAATCTGGGCGCTCGCCGGGCTATCCTTGAGAATGGCTGTGATACGAACACCGTCGGATGTGATTCCCTTCCCTTTTCCGACCTTTTGAAAAGCAACCGCACTTCCCGCGGCATTCGCATCGGCCTTCATGAGCCTTACTTCTTGATTGTATTCGCCTAGTGTCATCCCTAAATTTTCCACTTCAAATGAATACTTCGCAAAGAGCTTCGCATATACCCAATCGATCGGAAATGCGGGACGTTCAAACACCAGCACCCCTGAGATGTCTCCATGAACCTTACTTTCAGTGGTATGTGCATATCGGTTCATATTTAGCGTCAAGCCAGGATACGTCACTAAATACTTAGTCGGCCAAAACATCACCAACATCAAACCTACCGTTGCAGCAAAAAGACTTATACTTTTTATAGGCAGCTTGCGCCCTTTGAGCTCATGAGCGAATAAATCCACAAAAACTAGCAGCCAGGTCAAAATAAATGCTCCTGCCGAATACTCTAACTTCTTCGGTACCGTCAATAAGATGATGATACAGGCCAGTCCTGCCACGATGATGGACACAGCTCTCACCGACATCCATAGCTGTCTGTGCGACCTTAAGTGGATCAGTGAACCAGCGATCCAAAGCAATGGAATGAGGATGAGGACATAGATAAGTTCATCAATCATATCAATCCAGTAGATCTTAGAGCTGAGCTGCAGCGGGTCCGGGAGCCAAATCAACTCCCCCAAAACAACTAAGAGCAGCGTCAGAACCATAGCCGAATAGTACAACTTTTTCCAAAGAGCCATCCTATGCATCCTTTCCTATGTAAAAAAGTAGCTGACGCTCTCGTATGGAGAGTTCGCTACTTTTTCAACTCAACTTCACTGCTCTTTCATGTAGGCGACAACTTGATCATACGAAAGGTTTCCACCGAAAATATCCAGAGCACTGCCAATCGTAATATCCAGCTTTCCGGCTGATAATTGCTTAAACAGCTCGATATCCTCGAAGGATCTCGCTCCCCCGGCATACGTTGTGGGAATCGTAACCCATTCCGCGAGTGTGCGGACTAGACTTTGTTGAATACCGCTTTGTTTGCCTTCTACATCGACGGCATGGATAAGAAACTCATCGCAGTATTGCTCCAGAAACCGAATATTCTCTTCATTCAGCTCAAAATCACTTAATTGTTTCCACTGGTTGGTTGCAACGAACCACTTGCCATCCTTCTCTTTGCAGCTTAAATCAATGACTAAGCGTTTCTTTCCAACTTTATCTACTATTCTATCCAGATTTTCCTGATTGAGCTGTCCGTCCCGGAAAATGTACGACGTCACAATGACGTGGGATGCACCGCGGTCCAAATAATACATGGCATTCTCAGCGTGAATGCCGCCACCGATTTGTAAACCGCCTGGATATTCCTGAAGCGCACTTACGGCTTCATCTTGATTCCCATCTCCGAGCATAATGACATGCCCGCCAACTAATTGATCCTTTTTGAACATTGCCGCATAATACTTGGAGTCAAATGAAGATACAAAATTTTCAATAATAGCTTTACCTTCTGTGCCTAACGTTTCACCAACAATTTGTTTCACTTTCCCGCTATGTAGATCGATGCATGGCCGAAATTCCAATGACTTTACCCCCACTATCCGCAAATGTTGCTAGCTTGATTTTCCATTTATTATAGCACATTCTATTAACGAAGAACCTTGGATGGGATCTCAAAATAGAAAAGACCTTCCCATAACGTTCGGGACGGCCTGGCTCGTAATATGATCTTATTGCTTGATGAATCCTTCTTCCGCCATGTATTCCTCAACTTCTTCGTAGGTTTCAAAAGCGCAGTCCAGATTACTGCCGGCATAGACATACCACAGATCTTCTTCAAAAGTAACGGCCAAAGCATGGCCTTCTTCATCCGTCCACAGCTCTTCCTGCGTTGAGTCTGACTCCGGTTGATCTTGAATCGCAGTGCTTGTTAATGACTGGATGGACTTTCGAATAATGTCACGAAGCTCTTCCGCACTAAAATCACGAATATTGATTAACCCTTTACTATCTGTTGCATACCCCTTCACATATTCCGCATAAACAAATCCGTTGCCGTTCGGGTGCAAGTGGTAGACAACAATTTTCTTATCATAGCTGCTTTCTTCATAATGAAAATTAATGCGGCCCAGAGAAACATCCTTACGATGTAACTCGGGAAATGATTCCACAATCGCTAACTTTTCTTCTAAACTGAGCATGCGTCAATTACTCCATCACTTGAATTTTAAATACATTCTCCAATTTGCCTTCAGATCTTTTTTTCAGAGGAATTTTGATATCACGACCAAGCTCTTTGAAAAAAGTGTCAACATCGCATTGTACATTGCTTAGAACAACCTTAAATGAACCATCCTGGACAATGTTTTGATTGGCCTCTTCCGGAACATTAACATCTACGGCGTATTTCTTCGTCAATGTATTCATATATCGACTAAAAATTTCGATTAGTTCCTCGTTGTTAAAATTCTCGATGACCAGCTTACCTTTGTTCGTAAAATTCAAATGAACATTCAATTTTTGTGCCCCTTTTCCATGAACCATTGATGTATTGTATAATTATAACACACTTTTATATATTCTAAGCCTTAACATTGAAAATTAACAGTAGGATGGAGTTTAACATGGCATTTGGCATAAAAAGAGATGAGCTTTATCGATGGAAAGACGCTGTCAGCCGCGGTGAAATCGCCTTTTTAACCCACTATTGGCTTGATGATCGTTTTGCTGGCGTAAGTACCGTAACCAAGGTCGGCTGTTCGGATTTGGAACGATTAACCAACTGGTGCTTGTCCCATGGTCTCAATCCGCAATACATTCACCACAGTCCCTCATATCCGCATTACGACTTATTTGGGCCCATCCAAAAGAAAATTTTAGAGCTTGAACACCAATGGGAACAAATAGAAAGATTTCACTTATAAAAAAGAAAACCTCCATTACCCAAGTCACGGTTTGGAGGTTTTTTCATCTGATTGTTGGCGTATCTGTCGTAATCTTGTTTCAACTCGATTAATAGCTACAATTGAATACTCACCGAACAATAAAATTTTCGTTTTCACTGGGATAGGAAAAGCCGGATGGTTAATTTCCAATTCATCGTTGAGCTCATTGTACCAGGGTAATAAATTCATTTTAATGACTAACACCCTATTTTTCACTATCAAACTCCACCTTTACAGCGCTATAATAGTAATTTATTCACTTTTCACAGCTAGTGTACTAGATGAATTCTCCATTTCTAGATGACGATTATCCCCGTTTATTTAGTAGGTACTTGGCATACACAAGCGGTGTCTCATAAGTCTGATAGAACGAATCCTCCATTTTCAACTGCTTGAATTCGTACCTTTGATCCCTCCCGTTGGCCTCGATAAACCAGATGTGCCCTGTTTTATCGACACCTATATCCAACCCGATATCCGCCATATTCGGTAATCGTTTGCCCAATACTTCAGCTATTCTCAGGGATACCTGCTCAACGGCTTCTTTCATCTGTTCAGGCTGAAACCCGCTCCTATGAAATAAAAGCTCGCATCGCCAAGCTTCTCCGCCTTTGCCCAAATTGGTAACCTGTCTGCCATGGGCGGCAACTTTTCCTGCAATCCCGTTTACCTGCCATTTGCCCTTTGCACCGCGCTGCACAGAAACTCGTAAATCGTAGGGCCTGCCTTGATGCGTTGCTAAAGAAATGGCTTGTTGTATGAGATAGGTTTGCTTTCCCACCTTGGTTTTGATATAAGCCAGCGCTTGGTCACGGGTCAACTTCTTGGGCTGGTTATTGCTCCAAAACAATTCCCATGTCTCATTTTCCTGCCTTGAAAGCTTAATAATCCCTTTGCCTACGGAACTGTTTGTCGGTTTGACGAAAAAATCAGGAAATTGCTCCATAGCCTCAAGCAGATGCGTGCGAGAATACGACAAAGTCGCCGGGAGGTGCGCCCGCAGCGACTCCTTCGTATGCAGCAAGTTGTGAATACGCAGTTTATCATACCGATTTTGACGATTGAAGACATGACTTGATGCAGCAAGATGGTTCAATTTCTTAAGCATATATGGGGAAAGCGAAATAGCTCGATTATGGATGACTTTGGGGATTGGAAGACGAAGTAGGCGGTAGCTTTTGTTTTCAAAACATAAACCAAGGGCTGACTCAGCGCTCGTTTCCTGCAAGCAAATATAAAAAAGCGTTATACCCAGTTTTTCCGCCGCTTGGTTATACAAATCAATTTGTTCATATCCGGTTTGTTTACTCTGTATACCTAAGTACGTTTTTCGATCCAAAAGAATGCCCACTACATTGCGCATATGAACACCTCCACCAAAAAGCCATCCATAACACTGTATGCACTTGCTTCCTTTCTGGTCCAAAAGAACGGCATTCATGAGCCTTTTTTCACATGCTAAACCGGATGTTCACATCTGCCAGTACTTGGCTTCTGGGGCTGAGAGGGCGAGGACAACGCTGCAACAGCGTTCTTTGTTGTATTTTGTGCAATCATATAGCTGTAATTGTGCCTCAGATCACCTCTATATTGTATTTTATACAACGATTAAACCAATAAACTGCTTGGATCTCACCCTTTCGAGAGAAATGGTTGTATTCTGTGCAACGAAGCATCGTATTCACAGTCAATTCATGCTACTACGCTGTATAAAATGCAACGTAGGTCCTCAAGTTCCTCCCCGGAGACCCTTTGTCACCTTATTCACGGCCCTGTCGCCTGATCCCCATCACCGTTCGCCAATCACTCAACCGAACAAACAAAAAAAGCTGGCAGCGCCAGCTCTTTTCATTTCCAACCTATACTTTCAAACCAAAGCCCCTCTTGTTTATGCTCGATCGCCACCCGAATATAGCTGACCATTTGGCTCGGAAGCTCGCTCAATGGAAACCATGTCAACTGCTCGCATTTCTCCGGCTCCATATTCGTGATCTTGCCTTTCCAGTCGTGCGCTTTCAAGAAGAAATCGACCCATTCGGAAGTTGTGTTTTTGCGGTGCATCATGCCGATAATTTCAAGCTGATCAGGCTCGATATCGACGCCTGCTTCTTCCTTTGCTTCCCGGATCGCCGCAGCAACGACCTCCTCGTTGCCATCCATCCTGCCGGCCACTACGCTCCAATTGCCGTCTTGAAACCCGGTATTTTGCCGTTTTAACAGTAAAACCTCGTCATTTCGATAAAATAAAATGTGTACCGATCCATATAAAATAGGTGTTCGCATGGTGATCCTCCAAGTTTTTCTTTCCGAATGAACCTATTTTATTTTACATGATCGGTCTGAAACGATAAAGCTACATCCAAGAATCCGTCTTCATTTCCATACATCGCGATATCATCTTTCCCGTTTCCATCGAAATCAGCGACAGATAGGCGACCGTTTGTTTTGCCCCAAGGTCCAAAAATGGAAAGCAGCTTATACGTATGATCCTCCGTTTGCTGATACACACGATTGGTTAAATTTCTGGGATCCCAGCGAAGAATATCTTCTCTCCCATCCCCATTAAAATCACCGAAACGAATGCTGCCGAGCTCATCCGGAATGTCCAGCTCAACTTTGTCCAGTCTCCACTGCATACTAGCCTGATCCAGCTCAAATTCCACACCTTGTGAGGTATTTTCTTTAAATAACATCAGCTTTTGCTGATCCTTGCCGGCTAAATTCCGCACGATTAAATCTCGAGCCGCGCTCGATCTGAACGTATACGGTTTAATGCTTTTAATTTCGTTCCCGTGCAAATATAAGCCGAGAAGTTTGCTTCGATCCTGTGATTGCCCAGCAAGAATACAATCTCCATTCGGTTGTTTCAGTTCATACAGATCGTACCAGCGATTTGCCGGGATGGACCACGCTTGGCTTCGCTTGAATGAATCTCCCGTTGACGCGTAGGCTTCTAGCTTACCGTTCGGACGCACGATCCAAAGGCCTTGCTTCTTACTATCAATTCTGCTGTTCAAAGTAAATGCCGCGCCATCCGCATACGGTATCGACGCCCATGTGTGCGATGCCGGCTGACGATCATTGCGCAGCTCTTTGTATTGCCCTTGGATAACGGACATCGCTGCCGATTTCTTATCCCACGTCACGATGTCCATCTGACCGCTGCCGCTGACATTCCCGATCTCCGTCAAAGCTGTTTTCGTACTGCCGACCTTCAGCCTCTCCCCCGGTGTAAAAGGAACATAATCATGGATCGAATAGAAAGGATATCCCTTTTGCTGAATTTGTGCGATCAACTTTTGAAGTACACTTTTATTCTCACCGGTATATTGGTAAGCTGGAATGCCATCGCGGATAACGGGAGTGCCGAACTCATCCAGCTCAGGTTCCAAATAATTGAATTCCAAAAAGGGATGATAAAAGAAAGAATAAATGCGTTCTGCAACCCCTAATTGGTTCAATATAAATTTCTCGTCTTTACCGATTGGAATGTAGGAAAGCGTCGTCGGTACATATACACTGCCAAGCGATGCAGTTCCAAAGCCTTTATTCACCATATTTTCATATCTCGCGAATGGCGGGTTGGGATCAATATTGACATCCGGTTGATACAGGAGTCCAAAATAGGAGCGAAATACCTTATCCTGCTCGGGAGCTGTGTGATAATGCGGCGCTTCCCAGAAATGAGGTGTCATACCGGCATTGCGGAAACGCCCCCACCCTTCTTTAACCCGACTCTCCGCGAAAGCCGCCGTCGTCGTCTCCGGCAAATCGCTGACATTAAACTCGTTGCCAACGCCGGAAGCGTGCTGGCCATCACCGCGGCGCACTTCCCCTGCCTGATGCGTATAACCGTGCATGCCGATTGTACCTCGATGCTCCGAAGCCTCTTTGATAACCTTATCAAAGGCTTGAATATAGGTATCGTCCAGCTGATCGATCGATTTATCGTAGCGAGTTCCGTCATCTGTAATATTGATCCAGCGCGGAACGACGGCCATGCCGAACTGCACGTGTTTCTCATCCAAATAGTGGAGGACCGCCCTTAACTTACCTAGACCTTCAAGAGAGCTATAATAACCACCGGGGCCAATGTCTTCCAATCGGAGCATCATGAACCGTGGATTGTTATCGGCCCCTTCGACAGTCATCATGTGATATAAGCCGAGAAATAAACCACAGGACACTAAGCCCGCAATCCCATACCGCAACCAAGTATTCTTATGTAGTAACCTTTTTATCAAACAAATTCCCCCCATGGAAGCTGAAACTCTGATGCAAGTTGGCTGCGGATATGATCTTCTTTGGATATGAATTGGTTATGCTCATGCTTAATTCCTCCAAAAAAAATGATGAATGAAGGCGATTCATGCGTTAATTCGGATGAACAATTTCAACCCCAACAATATGTATACGCTTACAAAATATGTAAATCGAACCTTCACTTCATAACGATGTCGGTTTTTGTCCTCCACCCCATTTTATCACTCCCTGTAAGAATTGAAAATCATAAATCCACCCTAGCGCGGTTTGACTCAGATAAGATGAAATGCTACAATTCAAACAAATTTAGTTGTATTTAGCACAAGGAGGGGGATGACTCTTGCATCGATTTACACGACAACATCAGTGGAAAATATTGGTCTGGATCATTCTCGGTTTATTTATTTTTCCATTAACTCCACCGATTTCCCATCATTTTTCGTCAGATACAGAAATACTTGTTCTCGCTAATACCTCGCAAGTTCTTTCGATTCAGGAGCACGTTCCTGCCAAAAAAACAATCTATACGCGCTTTGATAAGCTCCAATGGCCGTATGATGTTTATACACAGTATGAAATTACCGTTTTTGTTATTTTCATTATTTATCTTGTCAAGAAAATTTGGCTTAGATTAAAAACAATTCTTCTGTCATTCCTTAAATTCACCTCGGGTTACACGGGCCTCATACTTCCTATTTCATAAGAGCGCTATGTTGGAAATGAATGAGGAAAAGAGGAACCTATTATGTCTAACCTGCCAAATGGAGCCGTACAATTAAGCTCCCAACATCAAAAGTTGACCCGCCTCAAATTTTTACGCAGAGTCATGTTTATGATCATCGGATCTGCCTTAGTATCTGTCGCTTTAGAAGTCTTTCTAGTTCCGAATAATATTATCGATGGCGGAATTGTGGGTATTTCCATCATTTTGTCGCATTTATCCCACTTCCCGTTAGGTATTTTTCTGGTGTTGTTAAATCTGCCATTTTTATTAATCGGATATAAGCAGATTGGTAAAACCTTTGCCCTGTCTACGCTATTTTCCGTTATCTTAATGTCCATCGGAACGACCCTGCTCCACCCGGTTCAAGCGTTCACGATTGATCCTCTGTTAGCCGCAGTTTTCGGCGGCATCATACTGGGAATCGGTGTCGGACTCGTTATCCGCTCCGGCGGTTCTCTGGATGGGACTGAAATCGTCGCGATCTTATTCAGCAAAAAATCGCCTTTTTCCGTTGGCGAAATCGTGATGTTTTTCAACTTCTTCATCCTTGGCAGCGCAGGCTTTGTTTTCGGATGGGATCATGCCATGTACTCGCTGATTGCGTATTACATCGCCTTCAAAATGATTGATATTACCATCGAAGGGCTGGATCAATCCAAATCGGTTTGGATTATCAGCGATGAGTTCAGCAAAATCGGTGACTCCATCACCTCCCGTTTAGGCCGCGGCGTTACCTATCTCAAAGGCGAAGGCGCGTTCACGGGAGATGACAAGAAAGTCATCTTCAGTGTCATCACCAGGTTGGAAGAAGCCAAATTAAAATCCATCGTCGATGAGCTCGATCCCAAGGCTTTTCTTGCGATTGGCAACATTCACGATGTCAAAGGCGGCCGCTTCAAAAAGAAAGACATTCACTAAACACACAAAAAGGGTTGAACAGAAGCTCATCTGTTCAACCCTTTTTCTCATCTCCAGTAGCTGCTCAGATCGACCTTACGGCCGCTCTTCGCGCTGTCGATGGCGCCAAGCACCATGGCCATGCTTTTGATGTTATCGCGGCAGTCCGTCTCCGCACGGCGTCCCTGCTCCAGCGCCGCGAACATCTCATCCAGGCAGCCAGCATGCCCGCTGCGGCCCTGCCAGCTCACTTCCACGTCTATGCGCGTATGCTCGCGAAGGAACTTGCCGGCTTGCTCGCCGCCGGCGACAACCTCGGCGTACGGTGCGCCAGCCCCGTCCCAGATGGCACTGCCGGTCTCGCCCGTCACGCGCCATGACGCCTCCCATGAGGTCGGCGCCCCTTCCGCGCACCACGAGCCGCGGTAACAGAACACCGTGCCATCTGACATCTCATAGATGCAGATGGCGGAAGCATTCCCGGCGTACCACGAGCCGGGAGGGTTAAATTCCTGGCAGTACACTGACACCGGGTCTGCCCCTGTAATAAAGCGAGCCTGATCGAATGTATGGATCGCCATGTCCAGGATCAGCGGGCTTTCCATCGCATCCCGAAAGCCCCCGAAATGTGGGCCGAGGAAGAAATCGGCCCCCACATAACCCACGCGTCCGATCGTGCCCGTGTGAATCAGCTCGCGTAGGGAGCGGATGTTCGCGTCATAGCGCCGGTTTTGCATGACGGAGAGCGAAGCTCCCGCCTGTTCCACCCGCTGCACGAGCTCGCGTGCTTCCGCCATGGTGGCGGCCATCGGCTTCTCGCCGAAGACGTTGCAGCCATGGCGAAGCGCCGTCGTCGCCACCTGAAAATGGCTGGCCGGGATGGTGATGTCCAGTACCAGATTCGCGCCGGACTCCTCAATCGCTTGCTCCAGATCCGTATAAATGCCGCAAGTCAGCTGATGGCGATCCGCCATAGCCTGAGCGAATTCCTTTTTGATATCAACCAGCGCCACAATCAAGCAATCTTCACGTTTTAACACATAGTCAACCCAAACATTTGCCATGCCTCCGCAACCAACGATGACAATTTGATGCTTACTCATTTAGCAGCCACGCTCCTTTATTCCGTCTATATAGACCTATTTTATCCCTTTTGTTTGGTACATGCTCTATCCAATCTTGACGGAAAATCGTCACATCTTGTCCTAAAGTTAAACCGTTTACATCCATCTCTGAAAAAAGACGCCGCTTCCTCACCATCGAATAAACAAGTATTCGCAAGTGTTAGAATGGACGTCTTTATCAGGATCTATTTTATTTTACCGATAGGATTGAAACAGATCGAACATGTAGTGCATCGCTTCTTCCTCATCTTTGCCCTTGGTCAGCAAGCGGAGCGTAGTCCCCGCTCTGATCGGTATTAACAGCATACCCAGTAAACTTTTCACATCGACACAATGCATGGAATGATCATACTCAAAATCAATCGTAATGTCCGACATAAAATGTGAAGATTTGGCCGAAATCGCCGTTAGATCACTTCGCTGCAAGTCAGCGCCAAGCTCGAATTCATGTACTCTCATAGACGCGCCTTCCTTATGTTTAAAATTTAGGAAATCTCATCTCTTCTACTTAGATTGTACCACGAGTTCGGCGAAATTTCTTCCATTTCCGATAGCTTCTCCGCACAACATTTAAAGCAAAATTTGGTATAGGCATTTTGCGAACCCATGGATAATAAAATCGGTCATAAGCGTTTTTCAAATCGTCCCACATCGGACAATATTCCTGTTTCATGAAATCCGATACGTCTACGACTAATCCTCGGCCATCTTTCATCATCACATTTTTTCCATGAACATCATGTGGATTCAGGCCTCTTTTAACCGCATAGGCTAATGCTTCATCTATATCCTCAATGACCTGCCTTGGAATCGGAAGTCCACGCTGCAAACATTTATAAAGCGTAACGCCAGTTAACCGGCGCAGAACTAAGTAATTGTCTCCTGCATGCAAACATTCGGAATAAGCGGGATGCTTGCCTAGTCGTCGATAGACTTCCGTTTCTTCTTCGATTCCCGGCCTGCCTGGCGCGTATACCTTAACAACAAGATCAGAATAATTGGGGTGCATAAGTACTGCCGCATAGTTACCTGAACCAAGCAATTTCCACGGCTTCGGAATATAATGGACTACAATCGGATCGTAGGGTTGTTTGCTGTATATCTCTAACTGTGGCAATAATTGATGTTCGATCTCAAGCAACCATGGCTTTAACATTGTTTCTCCAGACTTCCTTCCCCCACAAATTAGTGCCTCTCCAAGATTCTCTGATTCGTGGTTTGTTAATTTCTGCTATGTGTGGTATTATACAAAGATATTTGTGTAAAGTGAAGTGTTGATTATGCGCCTATTGATAGTTACTAGATTACTATATAAATCAAAAAATCCCTTGACCTGAGCTGTACCTAGGTCAAGGGATTTTTTTTCCTTCGGGAAACACTTCTGTAGGAGGTCATCATTAATGACTGTAGACAACAAATCATCCGTATTGGCGATATGGCTTTCGCTGATCAGCAACATTTTTCTTACGCTCATGAAGATTATTATCGGGTTATGGTTCCAAAGTGAAGTTTTGCTGGCCGACGGACTCCATAATGCCGGCGATATTATCGCCACAATCGCGGCCCTTAGCGCGATGCGCATATCCAAACTACCAGCTGATGAGGACCACCCTTACGGGCATGGCAAAGCTGAGGTGCTCGGCTCTGGATTTGTCGCTTTTATCCTGCTGATTGCAGCACTTTATATTGGCTATCATTCTACTATTGCCTTATTTCACGAACCTCAATCCCCTAGCTGGGTCGCTTTTACGGCTGCTGTTATTTCAACCGTTTGGAAGTATGTGCTTTATAAATACACCATGCGAATTGGCGTTAACACCAGCAGTAAGGGTCTGATAGCGACTGCAAAAGATCATTTAGCCGATGTCTACGCATCGCTCGCTGCAGTCGTTGGTATTGGTTTGGCTTTTGTTGGAGGAGCCTATAACATTGCCTGGTTATCCTTTGGTGATGCAGCTGCGGGAATTATCGTATCCCTGCTCGTTCTAAGATTAGCCGTGGAAATGGGCAAAGAATCCTTCGATATTTTGATGGAGAAAACGGTTGATCAAGAGAAGCTTCACCAATACATCTTACTGATTGAGGCGGTGCCTGAAGTAAAACGAATAGACCGTATTCGTGCTCGCGAACATGGACACTACATTCTGGTAGATGCTAGAGTATCCATCCCGGGTGAACTAACCGTTCAGGAAGGGCACGATATTACCCGTGTGATCAAAAAATCGATCATGGACCAGCACGCCGACGTCGACGAAGTTCTCATCCATTTAAATCCCTGGTACAAAGATTAATGAACTGAGCAAATAAACAGAAAGACGCTAATCAGGCATGAACCTGACTAGCGTCTTTTTGCTTAATTAAACTTCAAAGAAACGAAGATAAGCTCCATATCCTTCTTTTTCCAAATCAGCTAGCGGGACGAACCGAAGTGCAGCTGAATTGATGCAGTATCTGAGTCTAGTTGGTCCAGGACCATCATTAAACACGTGACCCAAATGCGAATCCGCTTCCTGGCTGCGTACTTCCGTCCTGACCATGAAATGGCTGGTGTCGGTTTTCTCTTTCACATTGCCTTCAAATACCGGTTTCGTGAAGCTGGGCCAACCACAGCCTGAATCGAATTTATCGATGGAGGTAAATAGCGGTTCGCCTGAAACAATGTCTACGTACAATCCCTTTTCATGGGAGTCCCAGAATTCATTGTTGAAAGGGCGTTCTGTCGCACTGTTTTGCGTCACTTCATATTGCAGAGGAGTAAGCTTTTTCTTGCGCTCCTCTTTGTCTTTGGCCGTGTTCCAATGTTTGGAAATAAACGCATCGCGCCCGGAGCCTTTGCGATATGCTTTGTAGCGCAGCGGATTTTTATGATGATAATCCTGATGGTACTCTTCTCCTGGGTAGAAAGCATCCGCATCGATACGCACGATTTCCGTTACGATCGGAGCGTTGAAACGTCCGCTATCCTGCAAGGCTTGCTTGGAGGCTTCCGCTTCCAACTTCTGCTGATCCGTATGTGCGAAAATCGCTGTACGATAGGAGGAGCCGCGGTCATGGAACTGTCCGCCCGCATCTGTAGGGTCGATTTGGCGCCAATAGGTTTCCAATAATTTATGATACGAAAAAAGTTCGGGATCAAATGTAATTTGGACGGCTTCAGCGTGACCTGTTGTTTCCGAGCACACCTCTTCGTATGTCGGATTAGTTGTATGACCACCTATATAACCAGATACGATAGACACAATCCCCGGCAGCTGGTCGAACGGCGTAACCATACACCAGAAGCAACCCCCGGCAAATGTTGCCTTGTCATATTTACTTTGTTGAACGTTAGTTTCCATCTCTTCTCCACCTCTTTCATTGAAATCACTTCTATCATACCAAAAGTTTGCGCGATAACCAAAAAGACACCGTCCACTTGTGCGAACGATGCCTGCGGTATGCCGTTTCAAGCTTACAGGTTGTTGAAAATATCCGTAAGTACAGGAACGATTTGGGATTTACGGGAAACTACGCCTTTCAGAAGTGCTTTGTTGTCGGCAAGCGTTACTTTGTATGCTTTTTCAACAGCTTCAACTTTGCGACCAAGGGCAAGACCCACGGAATCGTTGTTAAGAATATCTGTCACGACAAACAGGAACAGATCCAGGTTTTTGTCAGCAATAATGGTGTTCAGTGCAGCTTCGATCTCGGCTTGCTTCGCAAGCACATCGTTGACATCCACCGCGTTAACTTGCGCGATTTCCACTTTGTAGCTGCCCATTTGGAACTCTTTTGCATCCAAGGAAATCAATTGAGCAACGGTTTTGTCGCTCAGATCAGCGCCTGCTTTCAGCATTTGCAGACCATATTCTTCAGCGTCTACGCCAGCAATAGCTGCAAGCTCACGAGCTGCGGCAACGTCTTGTTCTGTGCAAGTCGGGGATTTGAACAACAAGGAATCTGAAATGATAGCAGAAAGCATCAGACCTGCGATGTCCTTATCGATGGCAACGCCGTTTTCTTTGTACAATTTATTCAAAATCGTTGCTGTGCAACCAACTGGCTCTGCACGGTAGTACAGCGGGTGGCTGGTTTCGAAATTTGCAATTCGATGATGGTCGATAACTTCCACTACACGCACTTGATCAATGTCCGCAGCGCTTTGCTGACGCTCAACGTGGTCAACCAAAATTACATTCGCCGCTTCGTTCGCAACCGTATCGACTTGACGAGGCGCCGCAACTTTAAACGTATCGAGTGCAAATTGTGTTTCACCATTCACGCTGCCTAGACGAACAGCTTCAACCTCTTGGCCAAGCTTCGTTTTCAGTGCTGCATAAGCAATTGCTGATGTGATTGAATCAGTGTCCGGATTTTTATGTCCGAAAATAAGTGTTTTTGACATGATAAGACTCCTTATTAGTAAAAGTGTAGTAAGAGTTTTCAATCTCTACCTACGATTATACTAAAAAATCTCAGTAAATCCATTACTAAACCAAAACCTTATACATGCATGCAGAAATGATCCGAATTATTCAGTCTTTCGCTTATGATAACCGCGATCATCATAAGGCTGCAGTTCTTCCAGCCATTTGTCTTCCAGCTTCCTCAAGGCGTCATCCTCATCGAAGTACCCTGTTTCCTTTACCTTAAGCACTTCCAGTACCTCAATTTCAAAAGCGCTGCTTCCAAATTCGTTCAATTCAAGTTGCAGGGCATGATTCATGTGTTTACCCATATCAAGTTCCATACGTTTGCCGTTTAAGGAGCGCAAATTTTTTGTGCTCGAGATCCAGCGCTTATCATTCACCGTATTGCGGATTTGAAATACTCCGGATTCTTTTTTCGTTTCTTTATAGATTTGCTGCAATTCTTGTCTCCGTTGATTTGATTCCTTTTTTGTCATGGTCTCATTTCATCCTTTCAACCAATATTGGCTACCATCTTCTTCGCGGTCCAGGAAGCCATATTCAATTAGATACCTGCGGATTTTCACGTAATCGTGAAACGCCGGTTTTAGCAACTCGTTAACTTCCTTTTCTCCATAAAAGCGATCTTGTTCGAATCGTTTGGCGATCTCACGAAGAACAACAAACTTGTGTTTTTCTTGCTGTGAGAAGGAAGTGAGCTTTCCAGACGTGCCTTCTGGGAAATATTTTTTAACAATCTGCTCATACTCATCTTGTGTGACATTGTATCGTTCATCCACCATCGTAGCCGTTTTATGAATATCTACAAAAGTTGGCGCATGCTGATCCTTTTCTTTCAATAGCTCCATCATCGTTAGAAAAACTTTGGCCTGCCGCTCTTTCTCTTTCAGCCCAAAGCGATGATTGCGAATGGTCGAGGCGCTGCCAATCCCCATTGCCTGCTGAACTTCACTATCGTTCTTGCCTTCGTAGAACAGCTTCATCAAACTATTCTGATGATCTGTCAACCCTGTAAGTTTCTTGTCCAGACCGATTAAATAGTGAAAAACTGAAACATGCGCATGCTGGATATGCCATTTCATATATCGTTCTGCTTCGTATAAAACTCCACTTTCCGGATAAATAATTCCCACTTCCGTCCGCTTGCCGCATAGCAGACAGCAAAAGTATTCATTCTCTTTCACGTAGCCGCGCTTCCAGTCATCGATTGAAGCCTGCCAAAACTGATCAGACACTTCCACAGCAAACACTTCCTCAAATTGTTTAGTAATTCATAGACATTATATTATTTTGTTTATAAATATGTCAACAATGCGTGAGATGATACTCTATCAGCCCTTTGCGCAAAAAACAAATAAGGGGTAACCATTGGTTCGGTTACCCCCAAACATATTCTTCCACTCATCCGCGTGAACTGCGCATGGCAAACAAAAGCTTAGGCCCGTCCGGCTGGTGCGTCCCTGCTTCAACAAATTGCTGGTATGCTTCCGATTCCATCGGGTAGATCGCTATTTTGCCTTCTTCATTGTAGTGAACACCCCAACCGTGTTTCTTCGGGAGCATGGACGCTCGAAGACAGGGGTGATTTTTGGCAAACAACGCCTCACGAATTTCGGCGCCGCGCTGCTCGCTTTCCTCATCTGTAATCTGTTTATGCTGCAAATGCACTTCATAAATGAGTTCACCTTGCGTGAATTTGTAAGGGTTCTGCGACAACAGCTCATATTGAATTCGGTGAGCCGTTTTGCCTTCCTTTTTCATCGGCGGCTCGACTCCCATCTCAACGGGACAATCCGTCGCGACTTGAATGAACGTATTCGAATAACTCATGTGTTCATCGTTGTAAGGCATTGATTAACTCACTCCTTTCCCCTATTTTTTCCATTATACACCCATTTTCAAACGAGCTTCCACATAGGCAGCAACGCCATCCTGATCATTGCTTGACACGACTTCATCCGCCATGTGCAGAATCTCAGCATACGCATTCTCCACAGCAATTTTGCGGCCAGCAGCGCGAAACATCCCGACATCATTGAGATTATCGCCAAAAACAGTGATTTTATCTACCGCACAGCCAACATGTTTTGCCCATAAAAGGAGTCCTTCCTGCTTGTTTGCTTGGGGGTGGCTGAACTCCAAAAAATAATGGTTTTCAATATAGTTGTCTTTCATCATATGAATATGGATCTCAGCGCCAAACGCTGAAGTAACTGCCGCTTTGAGGGGCTCCAACTCCTCTAGCAAACCAATATACGTGATAAGCAGTGTACGTAAATGTGGCGGACAGCTTAGCTCCTTCACTTCGTTGAATCGAGGATCATTTGGTCGGCTAGCAGCAAACTGCAAATCCCCTGTTCTAACAAGCTTTTCATGCAGGACCTTTTCCTGATCTTCATGATCTAAAGCGAATAAGAGTGGAACAAAACCTCTTGATTTGCCGATGGCTAAAATTGCTTCCGTACGCTCCCGGTCAAGAAAGTAACCGTCCAACACATGTTTATGCACAGGGTCAAACAGCAAGGCTCCATTGTAGAGGACAAGCGGGTAACGCCAGGGAATTTGGGAAACAACAGCGGTTGAGCTTTGATAACTCCTTGCTGTTGCATAGCTGATCACCGTTCCAGCTTCCAGTGCTTCTGTGATTACACGGACCGTATAATCGGATAAAGAGGCATTTGAGCGAAGCAAAGTACCATCTAAATCAGTCAAATAATAACCTTTGTTCATTAGAAAACCTCCTCATATGGATTCACTTGACACTCCCTCTATGAATTGATAACCTACTCGGCGAGAGGTGATGGATCGTGAAAGCTTTCAAACGCCACTGGTGGAAAGCGGGGTTAGCTCTTATTGTCCTTTTGATGGGAGCAACCTACTTGTATTTGAGACCTTACCAGCCAAGTCTAGACGCGTTGTCAGCCATGCAGTCTACTGATGAGATTACGGTCAGTGATGAGAAACAGGTCATCCGTTTTGAACCCAAAACCCCTGTACAACCCAGCATCATTTATTATCCTGGCGGTCTCGTGAAGCCGGAGAGCTATGCGACTTATGCTAAAGCGTTTGCGCAAGCAGGTCATCGCGTTTATATTGTGAAAATGCCTCTGAATCTCGCCATATTCGGCGGAGACCGTGCTCAGCCGATCATTGCGGCGAAAGCGGCGGATGAAACCTTTCTGCTTGGCGGCCATTCGCTTGGCGGCGTGATGGCAGCTCGTTATGCTGCAGCGCATGCCAGCGAATTGGATGGTGTCTTTTTCTTTGCCTCTTATCCAGATCCTAAAGGAAGCTTAGTTTCGTCTAACTTACCCGTATTCTCCGTCGTTGGTTCCGATGATGGAGCCATCAATATGGCGGCGCTGACAAAAGCAAAAAGCGATTTACCGAATACGGCTGAATATCATACGATCCGCGGCGGAAATCATTCGCAATTTGGCAGTTACGGCTTTCAGAAAGGGGATCACCCTGCAGAGATTTCGGCCGAGCAACAATTGGATGAAACCGTCAAGCTGCTGCTGGATTGGGAAAGATCCGTTGTGCATCCTACCGAGCGAGCACAATAATAAGTTGAATTTACCGTATAAAAAAGGGGTTGTCCATCAAGTTTTCCTAACCTGATGTGACACCCCCATTTTTTATCTGCTTTTTACGAGAAGCTCCACAGCTTCTTGAATCACTTTGTCCGGTGAATTTCCTTTGGCAAGTTCCTCCTGGATGCAATGCTGAAGATTGGACCCGATCACGACACCGATTGTCCGGTCTACCGCAGTTCGAACCGCTGATAGCTGAGTCACAACCTCCCGGCAATCTTCTCCCGCCTCCATCATCCCGAGAATCCCTCGGATTTGGCCTTCCATCCGTTTTAATCTATTTTTCAGTGCTTTATCATACTCCATCCTACACTCTCTCCTTAAATAAAGAGATTTAGTCCGGCATCCTCCGCATCCCCCAGATAACTGGCAACTCCAGCGTAGTCAATGCCATCCATTAGCTCTTCGCGTTTAATTCCCATTATATCCATACTCATCGTACATGCAATTAATTTTACTCCGGCTTGAATAGCTCCTTGCATAAGTGATTCCAACGATTCAACATTTTTCCGCTTCATAACATGGCGAATCATCTTGGCTCCCATGCCGCCCATATTCATTTTGGACATCGGCAGTTTACGCGTCCCTTTCGGCATCATCATACTAAACATTGTTTCTAACCCGTCCTTCCGGACAGGAGGCGCATCATCCTTACGCAATACATTAAGCCCCCAGAAGGTGAAAAACATCGTTACTTTCTTGCCCATCGCCGCGGCTCCCGATGCAATAATGAAAGCAGCAATCGTTTTATCCAAATCACCACTGAAAACAACCATGGTTGTCCCATTGGCACTTACCTCTGCAGCCTTTGACAAATGATCCTCATCTTCAGATTGACCTTTGCTGAGGACAGCTTTCACGATTCCCGTGGAAGTATCCAAAGATTGCAGCGTATTCCCTGTTTTCTCGGACCATTTCTGGATATCCGCCGCAAATCCGAAATCTGTCGCATGCACCTCAATTTGCTCTCCGTCGTTCAAACCTTTCATGGTTTCATACACCCTCATGATCGGACCCGGGCATTGCAAGCCGCAAGCATCAATCAGAATTGGCGCTTGACTCGTTATAGAAACTTTTGGCGCCTGAATTGGAGGCAGCGATGCTTCCTTCATCGAACTATAGGTTTTATAACCGCCATCTACATTTCTAACTCGGTAACCATGCTGCTTCAGGATTCTGGCTGCCAGATATCCCCGTAAACCGACCTGACAGGAGACAGCAACCTCTGAGCCAACCGGAATATCGTGCAAATGCTCTCGAATATCATTCAGAGGTATACAAACGGAACCAGGAATATAACCGAGCTCCCGTTCAATTTCATCTCTCACATCGATGAGGAGCCCGCCTTGCTCCACATAACGATCTACCTCATGCCACTGCATCGTTTCAACCAAGCCATCCATCATATTTGCTGCTACATATCCAGCCATGTTGACAGGATCTTTGGCCGATGAGTAAGGCGGTGCGTACGACAGTTCAATGTCAGCCAGTTCATCCGCCCTCAAACCACCTCTCATAGCTGTTGCAATCACATCGATACGTTTATCCACTCCGCTCGCTCCAACGGCTTGAGCGCCAAGTATGCGCCCGCTATCTTTGTCAAACAGAAGCTTCATCGACATCGAAGCCGCGCCCGGATAATAACCGGCGTGCGAATTCGGATGAATATGAATGACTTCATAAGGCACGCCTAAGCGGCGAAGCGTCTTCTCGTTGTTTCCGGTAACGGCAGCCGTCAGATCAAACACCTTTACGATTGCGGTACCGAAGGCACCTTGATAAGAAGCTTGAAGGCCGTTAATGTGATCCGCAACGAGGCGGCCTTGTCGGTTAGCGCCCCAAGCCAGCGGAACGACCGTCTCAAAGCCTTGAACCCTGTCTTTCACCTCTGCCGCATCCCCGATCGCATAAATCGATGGATCATTCGTCTGCATATGTGCGTTGACTTGTATCGAACCTTTGACACCAAGCATGAGACCTGCCTCCGCAGCCAATTGACTTTCGGGTCTCACCCCGACAGATAAGATCATCATATCCGTGGTTAAAACTTTACCTGACTGAAGTTTCAACGTTCTTCCGTTATCCATCAATTCCTGTACATTATCATTGAAAATCAGCTTAACTCCTTTTAACAACAAATGACGTTCGATGAGCTTAGCCATCTCGATATCCAGAGGGCCAAGCACCTGTGGGTTGCGTTCAATAACGGTCACTTCCAAACCGCGGTGACGGAGATTCTCCGCCATCTCAATGCCGATGAATCCTCCGCCAAGAATTGTGGCATGCTTTGGATTACTTGAGTCTACATAGGTTTTGATTCGGTCTGTATCCGGGATATTGCGAAGTGTAAACACATGATTAGCCTCTGCCAAACCTGAAATATCAGGTACGATTGGCTTTGCTCCAGGTGACATAATCAAAATATCATAAGCCTGATCTTGAACTACGCCTGTCCCTACATGTCGGGTAGTCACTCTTTTGGCATGCCGGTCAATTGCCGTCACCTCGGTTTGGGTTCTTACGTCAATGCCAAAGCGGTTTTTCATAGCCTGAGGTGTTTGAATGAGAAGCTTATCGCGGTTCGTGATCGTTTCACCGATATAATAAGGCAATCCACAATTTGCAAAAGAAATATGCTCTCCCCGTTCATACATAATGATTTCATCATTCTCATTTAGTCTCCGTAAACGCGCGGCCGCAGATGCTCCTCCTGCTACACCGCCGATAATAACAATCGTTCTACTCATGATGTTCACTCCTGTTGATTCATATTTTATATACCCCTATGGGTATAAATAATACCCCATGGGGTATATAAATGTCCAGATCTATTTACGGGCTGCTCCCCATACGTTAGGCTTGTCTTAGGAATTACTGCCAAAATGTATTATACTTTGGTCAAATACAAAAACAGGAGACAAGCAATGACGGAACCTCTCCCACCAACCAATTATGAAATTGCGCAAGTTTGTTTGTTAGCCGGTAAAATTATGCTCGAAAACGGCGGCGAAACCTATCGCGTCGAAGATACGATGACGCACGTTGCTGAAGGCTTCGGCGTCCCTAATTCACACAGCTTCGTCACACCGACCGGCATTATATTTTCCATCGATGGGCCTGAGCAGACGACAAGACTGATTCGGATTTCGGCCCGATCCACCGACCTGCATAAAGTGACCGTCGTGAATGCCATCTCCAGACGCATCAGCAAAGGAGATTTATCACCCCAAGAAGCCTACCGCCTGCTTTCAGAGATCGATGCGGCCAATACCAGCTTCCCGACATGGGTTAAAATACTGGCAGCCGCGGTTGCGAGCGGTTGTTTCTTAATCATGTTCAAAGGAATGTGGCATGATTTCTTACCGGCATTTCTTACAGGAGGAGCAGGTTTAACCTTCCTCGGTTATTTTAATCGCATCGTTCGGATTAAGTTTTTTGCTGAATTTCTGGCCTCATTATTCATAGGAGCGTTAGCATTTTTATTCGTGCACATTGGCTTTGGCCATGATTTGGATACGATCATTATCGGTTCTGTCATGCCGCTAGTTCCAGGGCTTCTCATTACGAACGCCGTGCGGGATTTAATGGCCGGACATTTTGTGTCAGGTGTTTCCAAAGGGGCTGAAGCATTTCTCACGGCTTTTGCCATCGGAGCAGGCATCGCCTTTGTATTATCCTTTTACAATGGGGAGGGGATGGTGTGAATATGCTTGGGCAGCTCGTCACCAGCTTTGTCTCCACAGCAGCGTTTGCCATCTTGTTCAATGTGCCGCGAAGCACGATCATACAATGTGGATTCATTGGAATGGTTGGTTGGATGATGTACGTTTCGACACAATTGATTCCATTAGATCCAATTCTGTCAACGCTGATGGCCTCTTTTCTCGTGACCGTCATCAGCCAATTTTTCGCAAGAATATATAAAACTCCGGTCATTGTGTTCAGTGTCGCGGGAATTATCCCCCTAGTGCCAGGCGGTTTAGCTTATGACGCGATGAAAAACGCCGTGCTTAATCATTACGATCTTGCCGTGCAGTTGGCCGCCAAAGCCTTTATGCTTTCAGGTGCAATCGCGATCGGACTAGTCTTCTCCGAAGTGTTGAATCAGCTTTTTCGCCGCCGGGTAAAATAGCCATTTCCTGACCTATCTTAATAGGTCGTGTCACTTTCATAGGTTCAACCTATAAACATGATCGGATTTATGTCTTAGATTTTTCCTTCTTTTCCCTATAAAATAGTCCCAAGAAGCAAGTCTCGCCAAACAACGATATGGAGATGATTTCCTATGACGGACAAAAACAATAACCAACTGATAACGAAATTCGATGAAATCGCTGAGAAGTATGATAGTCAACGAAGGAAGCTCATTCCTTGTTTTGATGATTTTTATGGGACGGCCACTTCGCTGGTTCAGCCGCAAACAGCTGCGCCGCGCATTCTGGATCTTGGCGCTGGAACGGGCCTGCTCTCCTCGTATATCCTGGGCCAATATCCGGCTGCGAAGCTGACGTTAATTGATCTTTCCCAAGGGATGCTAGACATTGCGAAGCTGCGCTTCGGTGAGATGAACGCAAATTTGACGATTCTAGCAGGAGATTATACCGCTTTCGAATCGGATGAACCCTTTGATTGTGTGGTATCGGCTTTGTCTATTCATCATCTGGAGGATCAAGCCAAACAGAACTTATATGCGCGGATTTTTAAGCTGTTAAAACCAGGGGGCATTTTCGTAAATGCAGATCAAATTCTAGGAAGCACGCCTTTTCTTGATCAGTTGTACCGCGCGGATTGGGAGGCGAAAATAGAGGCCACTGACTTAACCCGCGAAGCGCTTCAAGCTGCCTATGAAAGAACCAAACTGGATAAAATGGCGCCTCTCGACCAGCAGCTTGCCTGGCTGAAAGCCAGTGGTTTCGCAGATGTTGATTGTGTCTACAAATATTATAATTTTGTCGTCATGTTTGCTCAGAAGCCGGAAGCTTAAGGTTACCAAAATGAAGGTTTCGCCACCATGAACCACATCATTGACAACGTAATGATCACATACCAAATTAACGCGCTGCGCAGTTGGTTCACCAATACGTTCCGGTCCTCGTGCGGCGCACGGAGCTTTCTCAGCAGCGGTGAAAATGCACGAGCAATGAAATATAAGGAAGCTACCATAATAAGCACCGTGAAAACGATCCATGATGTTTTCCACGTCCATTCGGTCAGCCAAGTAAGCAAAATTCCGGTCGCTACCAACACATGTCCAGCATGTTTCGTCAGTCGAACCGTAATCCGGAAAGGCTCCAAAAACTCAGGAAGGAGTTCAAACGAGGCGGTTCTTATTTTAGCCAATAACGGGAATAACACAAAATAAGGGCCAATGCTGAGTACAACACTGAAAATATGAATATATAAAAGCAAGATGTACCAGGACAACTTCATCATCCATTCTGTAGAAAAATTCAATAAAACAGTGTAGATCCTACGATCCACACTGTTTTTTTCATCACTTATTCGGCTTTTTGAAATTCGTGTACCCATACTTTCATTTGCGGCAGCCATGGCATGCCGGGATGAATGGATAAGATACTGTCACGGTATTCGTCAATCGTTGCATGTCCTTCGGCGATGGCATCTTCCACTGTCAGATCACCAAGCGCTTGCTGGTAGACTTTCGTTACAGTAAAAGAATTGCCCTGCAGCTCCATCGTTTCACCGATGTCTGCATAACGCCCATTGCGTCTGCAAGCTGTCTTTTGACCGGCTAGCACTTTGCCAACTTCAGCTTCTTTGGTCACAAGGCGGTCAATGGTGCAAGTTTTTGGCGGTAATGTTTCGTTCATTCATGTTTCCCTCCTTTTTCCAGTACTCATTATAACGAATGAGATCCGATTTGTCGAACGACACCGGATTCCCTACTCTCTGAGCGCTTCCTTCAGTTTCGTAGACATGCTGTCCATCGAACCTGCTGTTGGCCGCTTAACACCGCGAAGCTTGGCTATTTCCTGCTTCAGCTTCTCGTTCTCCAGCTTCAAACGTTCGTTTTCTGCGAGTAATTGTTCTTTGTCCATGCGGTTCACCTGAGCTTTCGATAAAAATGCCCCCTCCCCGCCTGCAGAGCATCACGGTGGATTCTCTCCATGCGTCAAAAGGGGGCTGACTTATTGCCTTATTTCTTTATTTCTTGATCTCAATCGTGTAAAGGCGAGCAGACTCGCTCCACACTTCGCCTGGCTCCAAACTCACCAGACCGATTTGATCAGCCGGCATATCGACATTAGGAGCATTAACCAAATTCATTTGCGGCTCCGGACAGAAAAAGCCTTCCGTAGCGCCATTGTTCCAGATCATCCATTGTTTATAGGATGTGCCCACATCATACACCAGTTTGACGCCTTCGCGTGCGTCTGTCAATTCCATGTAATTTCGTCCATTTTGCGGAGCCGTCGTGTAATGATTGTCCATCGACTCGAAGAATGGCGACAAGCCTCCGACTTTCATCTTCGCTTCTTCGCTTGAAAACGGTTGATACTCGCCAGTTGGCAGCATTCTCTCGCTCATCTCCCAGCGGTTGCCGATGGTCATTTTGAAGGTGTAATCCGCTGCTTGCGAATTCGGTGCAAAAGGCGCATTAATTGTTGTATGGTAGGCAATCAGGCAAGGCATCGCTTCTTGACCTTCATTATGGACCGAAATATGCTGCTGCAAACCGAATTGATTCAGCACATAAGTCAAGCGAAGCGTGAAATCAAACGGTAAATAGGTATATACGGAATGCCCTTCTCTTACTTTAAGCGCCAGAGTAACGCTGCTCTCGCTTTCATTTGCGCCAAATCTTTCTACTTCCCAAGGGATATCATGGACAAAACCGTGCAGATGATTGCCCGTTTTCGGCTCATTAACCGGAAATTGAAAAACTTTGCCTTTCCATGGGAACTTCCCGTCTTCGTAACGGTTTGGCGGAAATAAGACAGGAATACCGTGTATAATTGGACGTGCTTTAAACGCTTCCATTTCATCCAGGGACGGCTCACGCAAAAAACGGTATTCCTTCTCATTGTCTCTAAAAGCAATCAGGTTCGCGCCGATTTCCGGCAATACCGCTGCTTCATAACGGCCCGCTTGCAGCCAAACCGCTTTCTCTCCTTGGAATATACCTTCGTAGGCTTTCGTTGTCATCTGTGTTATCCTCCTATTGCGATGCCCATAATTTGGACAGGCTCATATGAATTTACTTTAAAGCATGAGAAACAAGGAAGTCAATGGATGAAAATTGCGCCGATATCGACAAAAGTGACTTCTTTTCGATGGAAAAAGAAAACCGTCTTCCCACTAGGGAAGAACGGTCCTCGGTCTTACGTTCATTTGACAGCTTGCGATCCTAGCGCTTCCAAGCCGCCTCGCCCCAACGTAGTTCGTTACGGAACTGCAGCGTAGATGTATTTTTATTAATAATGACAACTTCAATGCCAGCCAGTTCCGCCCAATCTACCAATTGCTCCGTGCTTACCTCGTAAGAGAAAACCGTGTGATGCGCTCCGCCCGCATAGATCCAAGCTTCTGCGGAATCACGCAGAGACGGCTGCGGTTTCCATAGAACGCGCGCCACTGGCAGCTTAGGCATCGCTTTCATTGGTTGCACGGCATCCACTTCGTTAATTAACAACCGGAAACGGTTGCCCATATCGATGATTGATGCATTCAGCGCAGGACCGGAAGCTCCGTCGAAAACAAGACGCGCTGGATCCGCTTTCCCGCCGATACCAAGCGGATGAACTTCGATGGTTGGACGTGTCGCTGCGATCGTCGGACAAATTTCCAACATATGTGCGCCAAGCACAAGCTCCGCTCCCGGCTCCATATGATAGGTGTAATCTTCCATAAAGGAAGTCCCTTTATTACCTGCGATAATCTTCATGACACGCGTGAGCGCTGCAGTTTTCCAGTCGCCTTCGCCGCCGAAGCCATAACCTTGCCCCATCAAACGTTGCACAGCAAGGCCAGGCAGCTGCTTCAGACCATGAAGATCCTCAAACGACGTCGTAAACGCCCCGAATCCGCCTTCTTCCAAGAAGCTTTTCATCCCAAGTTCAATACGCGCTTGCTCACGAATCGCCTCACGTATCGGTCCTGCTGAGCGCCCCTCAGGTGTTATATCATAAACTTCATTGTATTCATCCATTAATTGATCCACTTCCGATTCGGAAATGTCCCTTACGCGCTGAACAAGGTCGCCTACGCCATAACCATTAATCGACCAGCCGAATTTAATCTGCGCTTCAACTTTATCCCCTTCAGTTACAGCCACTTCACGCATGTTATCGCCAAAACGAGCTACTTTCAAGCTGCGTCCTTCGACAAAAGCTGTCGCTGTACGCATCCATCCCGCGATTCGGGAGAGGACGGCCGGATCTTCCCAGTAACCAACAACCACTTTACGGGAAATCCCCATGCGTGCACCAATAAAACCATACTCGCGATCGCCATGCGCGGCTTGATTGAGGTTCATGAAATCCATATCAATCGTTTCCCACGGGATATCACGATTAAATTGGGTATGTAAGTGTAAGAGCGGCTTGCGGTACTCGGCAAGGCCGGCAATCCACATTTTCGCCGGAGAAAAGGTGTGCATCCAGGTAATGATACCTGCACAGTTGTCGTCCGCATTGGCATCCAAACATAATCTGCGAATCGCATCTGGCGTCGTCAATACTTGTTTGAACACAAGCTTGCTAGGAATTGAAGGATCACGGTCAATCCCTTCCGTAATCTGTTTCGAATGATCTTCTACTTGAAGCAATGTCTCAGGTCCGTACAGGTGTTGACTTCCGGTTACAAACCAAAATACTTTTTCTGTCGAAGCTTTCATGGCAATTTGCCTCCTTGGATAATGGGAATGGATGAATGTGAATTAGTGCCGGGCTTCCTCACGGATTGCACGAAGACGTTTCATGACATCGTTCTCTCCGCGGCCGAAATAATCGTGCAGCTTGCTGTACTCTTGGTAAAGCTTCTCGTAAACAGCGACATTTTCTGGGATCGGTTTAAACGTATCTTTGCGTACACGCGCCATTTTTTGCGCGGCATCTACGATACTATCGTAACCTCCGTTAGCTGCACCTGCGGCTACAGCCCCGAACATGGCGGCTCCTAGTGCCGGCGTTTGTTTGGAATCCGCGACTTTAATCTCGCGATTCGTTACATCCGCATAAATCTGCATCAGCAAGCGATTTTTTTGCGGAAGTCCGCCACATGCGTACAATTCCTGTACCTCAACGCCATTATTGTGAAAAGCATCAACAATTTTACGAGTTCCAAAAGCGGTTGCTTCCAGCAGCGATCGATAAACCTCTTCCGGCTTTGACAAAAGCGAATAGCCCAGAATAAGGCCATTAAGCTCCGTATCAACCAGCACGGATCGATTGCCATTCCACCAATCCAACGCAAGCAAACCTGTTTCACCTGGTTTGTAAGCGGATGCATAGCGCTCCAGCCATTCATGCACATTCGTTCCTTCTTGCTCTGCCGCAGCTTGCACATAAGCAGGCACTCCCTGTTCCACGTACCAAGCAAAAATATCCCCAACAGCTGATTGCCCAGCTTCGTAACCTAAATACCCCGGGATGATGCCGTCTTCAACAACACCGCACATACCCTCAACTTCCCGCTCCTCTGTCCCAAGCAGCATATGGCAAATCGAAGTTCCCATCGCCATCACCAATTTGCCCGGTGTTACAACACCGACACCTGGTACAGCCGCGTGGGCATCTACATTCCCTACAGCAATAGCGATGCCTGGCTGTAAGCCCATTAATTTGGCCATCGATTCCGTTAATTCGCCGGCTTTGGTGCCAAGCGCCACAACCTCGCCTCGAAGCTTAGTCTCAGTGACATTTTCCAGCCGCGGGTCCAACGCTTTGAAGAACTCATTGCTCGGAAAGCCCTTCTTCTTATGCCAGATTGCTTTGTAGCCAGCCGTACAGCTGTTACGCACAATATCAGAAGCGCCTGTCATTTGTGAAACAACCCAGTCCGTCGCCTCCAGGAAGCGATCCGTTTGCTCATAAATGTCAGGAGCTTCATTCAATATTTGCCATACCTTCGCGATCATCCACTCGGATGAAATTTTACCGCCGTACCGAGGCAGGAAATCTTCGCCTCTGCGCTCAGCGATTTCGTTAATCAGGTTCGCCTCGTCTTGAGCGGCATGATGTTTCCACAGTTTCACCCAGCTGTGCGGCTGATTCGCCAGCTCCGGATTGAAGCAAAGCGGCTGGCCTTGCGCATCGACCGGAAGCATCGTGCAGGCTGTAAAGTCGATACCAAGACCGATGATGTCGGCTGGGTCAACGCCGGAAGCTTGCACAACAGCAGGTACTGAGCGCGTAAGCACATCCAGATAATCTTGCGGATGCTGAAGCGCCCAGTCATATTCAAGTTTAATGCCGGAATTCGGCAGTTTCTCGTCAATCACATTGTGCGGATAAGGGGTTACATGATCTGCAACCTCTGTGCCGTCACTCAAATCAACCAGAACGGCGCGTCCGGATTCCGTTCCATAGTCGACGCCAATTGCATACTTCTTAGACATAGAGAACCTCCTTCGATTTTCCAATCCCTATGTCCAGTATAGCACTTGTACGTACAAGTTGGCTAGATGAAATTTTTCCTCAGAAAAGGCGGATCGTAGACTCCCTAACCACGAGTTCAGGCTTATAGGTTTTGCCTGTCTCTCTTCCCGTTACTCGCTTATTCTCAATCATATCAATTAAAAGCTCAGCAGCATCTGTGCCTAACTCGGTTTTGGGATGCGAAAGTGTCGTTAATTTCACTTCCGTCGCCATCGCCAAAGAAGAGTCGTCAAAACCGACTAACGAGACATCTTGAGGTACTTGAAGCCCTAAGGTACGTACAGCTTCAAGCAAGTGGACAGCCAGCTCATCGTTATAGCAGACGAAAGCCGTTGGACGCTCGTCCTCATGGCCTAGCAGCGAAAGCGCATGCTCATAAGGCTTCTGCCTTTTTTCCTCCGTTGTGTAGTGGATGACAAGCTCCGGCAATAAAGGAACCTGGTAATGGTGATGAGCGCGAATAAATCCTTTCAGGCGATTGACCCCTTGCAAGTCATCTGTCTTAAAAAATCCGGCAATCTTGCGGTGCCCGAGCTCGATCAGATGCTGCGCCGCCTTGAAGCCGCCCTCTTCATCGTCGACAACCAGAGACGGGCAGTTCATCTCCGGATAACGTTCATTGATCATCAAATACGGAATATGTTGATAGTCGAGCGAGAGATAGTAATTGAGATTCGGGTTGCCTTCCGCGCTTTTCGTAGGTTCTATAATCAGCCCGCTTAGGGGCTGGCTTAACATCATTGCCAAACTTTCCTTTTCCTTGTCCTTATCGTTGTCTGTTGACGACAAGACAAGTCTGTAGCCTCTTGCACGTAAAGCTGACTCCGCCCCTCTCACGATATGAGGAAAAATATAATCGGATATATACGTGGTTAGAATGCCGATCGTCTGTACATCACGGCTTTTTTGCGTTTGGGGCGTTGAGACGAAAGTACCTTTTCCCTGCATCCGATACAACCAGCCCTCTTGCTCCAGTTCGCCAAATGTCTGGCGCACCGTTTGACGGCTCATCTGAAATTGCTCGGCAATTTCGTTCTCGGACGGCATCTGATCGTTCGGTTTCAATCTCCCCGTATGAAGCCAAGTTAATATTTCCTGTTTCAACTGCAAGTATTTCGGCATTTGCTTTTCTTTCATGTTTCGCTTTCACCTCAGGCGTTTGATTCTGAACGTATTATAACACTCGCTTAACTTGTATGTACATATTGAGGGGCTTACTATTAACCCTGCAAAGCTTAGGGAATATAAAACAAAAACCCGTGAGGTCACGGGTTTACTTGTCTGCGCTTCGCGATGATCGACTGGTAATTGGGCTGCATATCCGGCATCTGCAGCACATTGAAACGCTCGAGATCGAACACCTCGCTCACTTTCTTCTGAATGTGCTCATCCTCATAAAAAGCAAAAAACCTTTGCGGTCGATACGAATCGTTCTCCCAAATCCCTTCGCTTTCGTACCCGCCATAGAGGCCCAAATAGAAGAAACCGTCAGGCTTCAGCACGCGCTCAACGTTCCTGAGCACTTGCAGAAGGTTATCTTTCGGTACATGCAGCAGCGTGTTCATTGACCAAACCGCATCAAACGAAGCTGGCTGCAAATCCAAAGCGAAGAAATCCATGGCATAAGCTTCGAGCCCTTTTTCACGGCAAATGGCGACCATCTCTTCAGACAAGTCGATGCATACCACTTCGCACCCGTGTTCCCGCAAGTAGTTAGCTTGATGACCCGGTCCGCTCCCTAGATCCAGCACACGCTTGCTGTTGCCGCCAGCCTTATCCAATCTGGCTAGAAAATCATTCAGCTCATCTATCTTCCACGACTGCATCGTCTCGCCGTTTCGCTGTCTAGCCTGTTGGTCATAACTCGCCTTCAGCACCTGTTTGACCCCAGCATCATTCGATGAATCCAAGCTGTCATCCCCCTTTACGCCTGTGCACAATCCAACTATTTCTCTAAAACTTGAAGTCCCGCGTTCACAAGCAAATCAAACCACTCGTCTTCTTCCAAAAGCTCTTCAACCGCTTCAATGTCCTCTTCTTTACCGGATTCACTCAAAAAGTTCAACGCATAACTCCAATCGTCTTTGCCACGCAAGCTTTGCAGCGTAATTTCATAAGGATGCTCGTGACCTTCTACGCTAAACTGCACATGACCAAGGTACCCCTCCGCTTTGCTGTATTCCATATTAGCTTTTAAAATGTTAAACATCTTCATCTTCCTTTTCTTTAAAATGTTCCTGCTGTTGTGCCAACCACGACCAGATGGACGCAATCGTCGTTTGCAGATTCGTTGCATCCTGCCATATGTAGGGATTGTGATCTCTAAAATAATCCGCATGCCCGCCAATCATTGGCAAAGTTTCCCTGTGAATGGGCGCATGCTTCAATCGATGCCAGCGAAATACGCCAAAACGAGACTTGATCCAGCCTCCCCAAGTGCCCAGCCGCGGAATCGGATCTACTTTTTGATCCATGGGATTGACCCCATGGATACATAGTACTCGATTCTTCAATTCAGGAGAAATCGCACATTTCGGCGATCCGATTTGGATCACGCCAAGAACGGGGAAGCCCGCCTTCATCAAAGCTCCTGCCGCTTGAATTGAAGCAACGGCACCCGCACTGTGCCCGATAAAAAGCAAAGTTTGACCAGTGTTCCACTGGTCGGTGACTAACTTGGCCAGGCTTTTGCCACCATATCTCGAAGGCTTCCGGTGGGCATTATTCCACATATCACTTGTTATTTCACGAAGCTGCTTTTGCCGCTGCCGACTCCAATCTCCATACGGAAAATGAATCACAACGCGGGCACGTTTACCCGCCTCTTCAAAGCGAGCGGCCAGCGCTGCGCCAAAGCGGTCCAAAAAATCCGGCGCCGTAGCAAAGCCGGCCGTTATATAGATGACGATTTCCTCCGATTCGGAGTGAACGGTCATAGATCATTCAGTTCCCTTCACAGCACCCTTCGTGCCAAATAAGTCAAACGCGCGGTTTCGCTCGATTCGTCGGCATTGCGGCCATGGGATCGTCCGGCCAATAATGCTTGGGATAGCGGCCTTTGAGATCTTTTTTGACCTCGAAATAAGCCTCACGCCAAAAGCTCGCCAAATCCTTCGTCACCTGAACGGGACGCTGTGCCGGCGATAATAAATGCAGGGTAAGCGGCACCCGCCCTTTGGCAATTCGCGGGGTGTCCGACAACCCGAACATCTCTTGCAGACGCACAGATAATGTCGGCGATTCTGTCACGCTGTAATCAACTGGAATACGCGAACCGCTTGGCACTTGAATGTGCGTTGGCGCCCACTCATCCAACCAACGCCGCTGCTCCCATGTTAGCATTTCCTCTAATATATTTGTCAAGTTAAGCCGCCCAAGGGCACCTTTACTTGTCATCCCGAAGAGATTCGGTGCTAACCAATCTTCCAATCCTTCGAGCAGCGCGCCTTCACGCATATCGGGCCATTCGCCTGCATGATGATGATGCAGAAAAACAACTCGCTCCTGCAGCTGGCGCGCACTGCGACTCCAGGGCAGCAGCTCCAGCGACTCAGCCCGAATGCCGGCAATCAAAGCTTGCACGAGCAGCTCTGGATCAGGCTCCTGCAAGGGCTTCTCTTTCAGTATAATTGCGCCTAACCGTAGGCGCTGTCTGGCTCTGACTGCGCCAGCCGCAGCATCCCAAAGCACTTCCTGTTCCTCCAGGAGGCGATCGCCAAAAGCTTGCAGCAGATCTTCCTCCTGTACAGGGGCAGCCAGAAAAATTCGGCTTTCCGTACCGTTGTCATCCAGCTCGGCCGCGACAAGATAACGTGCGTTCGAGAGCTCCTGCAGCTCAGGCAGTACGGCTCCGCGCCCACTGCTGAGCAAGAACCGCCCTGCCGATCGCCGCTGTGCGACACGATCGGGGTAAGCGAAGGCGAGCAGCAAGCCGCTCGCCGATGCCCGCTGCTCGCTCGGCCGCAAGCCGAGCGACTGCATCAACCCTTTGGCCTCCGCCGTAATTCGGCGGCATAGGCCAAAGTCAACGTCTGCGCGCTGCTCGCCCTGCGCAGCGCGCCAAAGCACTTCGATGCGGGTGCGTACATCCGCATCACGACCCCGAGCGCTTGACAGGATGTCGCGCTCGCTCAGCATAACCGCGAGCTCGCACGCCAGTGCGCCGTGCTCAAGCGGTATAGCTTGCAGCACCATGTGCGCAAGCCGCGGATGCAGGCCTAACGCCGCCACACGCTTCCCGTGCGGTGTTAGGCCGCCGTCCTCGTGCAGCGCGCCGAGCTGCACGAGCAGTTCCCGCGCCTGCTGATAAGCAGCAGCAGGCGGCATGTCCAGCCAGACCAGCTCCGCTGGGTCTGTCACGCCCCAGGCGGCCAGCTCGAGCGCAAGCGGCGCTAGATCCGCTTCGCGGATCTCTGGCGTGGAGCTTGGCGCCAGCTGCCGCTGCTCGGTCTCGGTCCACAGGCGGTAACACACGCCTGGACCGAGACGGCCGGCCCGGCCTCTGCGCTGATCGGCAGAGGCTGCGGACACAGGCACCGTCGTCAGGCGAGTCATGCCGGTGCGCGGTGAGAAACGCGGCACCCGCATGAGGCCGCTGTCGATTACAACCGTGACGCCTTCGACGGTCAAAGAGGTCTCGGCGATCGAGGTCGCGAGCACGACCTTGCGGTGCCCTGGCAGCAGACAGGGCGCCAAGGCGCGATCCTGCGCTTCCTGCGCCAGATTCCCGTAGAGAGGTGCGATTTCCACCTCTTTTCCAAGCTGCAGCGCCGTCAGGCTGCCCGCCACTCGGTGGATTTCCGCTGCGCCCGGAAGAAAAACGAGCAAGCTGCCTTCGTTTGTTTGTAAAGCTTGGCGAATGCTTTTGACCACCGTGGTTTCTAGTTTTTCCTCTTGTTTCGCAGTCAAGTAATGCGTGGCCACGGGAAAAGCGCGCCCTTCACTTTGAATAATCGGAGCCTGATCCAGCATGACAGCTACAGGCTCAGCTTCAATTGTCGCAGACATGATGAGAATTCGCAGATCTTCCCTTAGAAGGGTTTGCGATTGCCGGCTGAGTGCCAAGCCCAAATCTGCATGAAGGCTTCGCTCATGGAACTCATCAAAAATAACAATCCCCACCCCCTCCAGGGCAGGGTCCGTTTGAAGCATACGGGTAAGGACTCCCTCCGTGATGACTTCAATCCGTGTGTTGGGTCCGACACAGGTATCATTTTTTACGCGATATCCCACGGTCTGTCCAACGGCCTCGCCCAGAAGTCGCGACATATAACGCGCCGCAGCGCGTGCTGCCAATCTCCTAGGCTCCAGCATTAAGATCTTCTGGTTATGCAGCCATGTTTCTTGCAGAAGAGCAAGCGGCACTTGCGTTGTTTTCCCCGCACCCGGTTGAGCGACCAGCACAGCGCACGCATGGGTTCGCAATGCTTCTTTCAATTGCGGGAGAACCGACTCAATCGGTAATGTATTCATTTCTTTCACTCCGAGCTGTCAATAAGTCTTATCATCGATTGATCTGTACGCTTTAATAGGTTTTCAGGTCCTCCACTCCGAAATATCCGGATATTTGTCGATTATTATTCGGAATTCCGCTTGTAAAAACTGTTCCTGACCCACTCAATCGTGTATACTGAAGGAATATCTGGTCACGAAAAGGAGTACTTGAAGATGAATGTACACGAAGCGATAACCAAACATTCGAATGCACAGCATCTGCACCTCGTGCGTTTTGCAGAACTGGACGCGCAGCGCGAGAGTGCGATTGATGCAGCAGTTGAACTATGCAAAAGCGGACAGCCGTTTACCGTTGATGCGATCAATGCGGTTACGGCTCAAATCATCGCCCACGCCAAAGAAGGTATTTCTCCTCTACGTTCTTATGTAACCGAGGACATGGTACGCGATTACGTAAACAAAGGGTAGGAGATAAAATTCAATGGGAATTCTAACATTTGTAGCCATGCTAGTGATAGGATCGGCCTTTAGCGCCGGTTTCTTGCTTTTGTTTAAACGTAAAATTGCGCTTGGAATCGTGTGCTTCGGACTCTCCATCGCAGGTTATATCGTTTACTCCTACATAGCGACTAAATACTTCGTCTAACATGCTTTGGAGAACCGGTCGGCTTAGCCGACCGGTTCTTTTTCAACTTAAGCCAAGCTTACCCTTAAATTTAGCTGTGTTCAGCACTCGCTCCTGCAAATTCGCTGCTTTCGCTTGAGCGGTTCCACCCTGGCAGAGGGAGGGGAACTACAGGGCGCTATTTCATCGAAACAGGCTCATTTTCGCGCGGAGAGGAACTGTGGGCCTCTATTTGTCCGTTTTCTTCAAGAAAACAGGATTTGGCGGTCAAATAAAGCCCTGTAGTTCCGCTTAAACGCGGAAACGGGTGAATTTGCTAGAATAACGGCCTGTAGTTCCTCAAAGGGGGGATCGTTCACTAGTATGAGGGTTACCCTCCGCCAAGTGTCGCAGTAACGCTGAATTTTTAGCGGCAATGGGTGTTCTCCACCGGTGCTACTTCATTCTTTTTCACACAAACAAGTCATGTTTCCTTAGCGTTTGAAAAACCAGATCATAATAAGCCGCTGGATGCGGGACCAAATCATGCAGAGACACGAGCAAACTCGTTTCTTCCAGTTGTCCGTTTCCTCCTGTTCGATAGCCCTCTGCTTTCAACTCTCCGATTTCTCCATGCACCAAACGCTCTAACCCCACTGCACTCACTTTAAATAAACCCGTTACCTCATCTGGTTGTAAAACATATTTGTCCAGAGATTGATCGCAGCGGTAAATAAAAACATGGCAAAACTCACGATCGATAAGATGATCAGACATCAGATCTTCTTCTGCAAAAAGTCCACATGGTACCAGCTCATTGAAGTCCACGCTCAATCCCAGCTCTTCCTTCATCTCGCGCGCGCCATCTTGAACGGTTTCCCCCGCTGCCAGATGTCCAGCACAGGAGATGTCGAGCAGATTCGGAAATAAATCCTTGTCCGGGTGTCTTAACTGAAGCAAAAGAGCAGGTTCTTCGTTTTCCAGACTTACAATCCAGCATTGAAAAGTAGCATGCCATAAACCTTTCGCATGAACCTCAGAGCGTGGTGCTTGTCCAAGCCTATTCATTTTCTCATCATAAATATCAAACATTTCTTCGGACTTATTCAACGTGCTCTGTTCCTCCTCAGACCAACCTGACAACTAGCTATCTGCGTGTTTTTTTGGAGATTTTCATCGCGTACAGATCGTCTTCCAAGACACTCATTCTGTCCATTAACGTTTTGCTGGCATCTTCAATTGCCTGATTATAAATAGGTGCCGCCAATTGTTGGATCATATAGTCTAACAGTTGTTCCGTCGCTAAATTGCCCATCGTAACACCATAGTCATTTTCCATATGCTCTTGCAAGTCACTGATCAGTGTATCTTTCTCTTCCTTCGGTAGTTTTAACGGTTTCATCTTGAAGCTCCTTATTCGTATACAGTTAAATCAATTTCTTGAAAACGGCTGACTTCATTTACCCAACGCTCTGCAACATATTTCGTATGTACGGGATGAACATTATACGCGTCGTAAGCCGCTTGATCCGCAAAAACCATGGAAAATCCGAAATCATAATCCGTCTTGGCACTCACCTGACGAAATACTTCAAATTGCTCGACCCCAGGTATGGCCGCAAGTTCTTGCGCGCTTCCTCTGAGAAACTGCTCAGCTTCAGGAGTGTCCTTGCCAACTTGCAAATTAAAAACAACCATATGTTTAATACGCTTTGAATTCATCGTCTCATGTCTCCTTTTTTATCCAACTTCACTTATTATAGCGGAATTTGCCGGTGTGAACTACACAACCTCAAGATCAGCTTTCATGCACAGCTCTAAAGAGATTTTTCGCACCCCTTCCTTAATATGGAGAATAAAATAGTCCCCAAGTGTACACGTTAAGGCTGAACGTTAATCTGATGCAGAAAGGATTGAAAACGATGGAAAACAAAAAACATACCGGCAACTACAAAGGAACAACGAATATGAATGCAAAAAATCAGGACATGGAGTTCGTGAATGACACGTTAGAAAATGCTCCTAGTATTACCCCTGTCAATTTAGCTAAAGACGATATTAGCGAAAATGATGAGGGCCATCAATTGAATCAGAAGTAATTTAGGCAGCGTAAATGTAGGGCAGATTGCTTTCCGAAACTTAATCGGTCAGCTCTCTGCTCTATTTTTGCTTGCCCGAACTTGGCATCCCCTTCAGCTTGCGCTACTATAGGATGAGGGAAATGCTAAGAGGAGGTTGTCATACTTTGGAACAAGTTATCGTCGTAGGGGCAGGGCCTTGCGGATTGTCCGCCGCCGTAGCTTTGCAGCGTGAAGGGCTTTCCCCCTTAGTGATAGAAAAAAGCTGCATCGTGAACGCAATCTATTTGTATCCTACGTATTTACAGTTTTTCAGCACACCGGAGCTGCTAGAAATTGGCGGCTACCCTTTCTCCACCCCTCATGAAAAGCCATATCGCCAAGAAGCACTGGTTTACTATAGAGAGGTCGCCAGAAGAGAGCAGCTTCGCACTAATTCCTATGAGGAAGTTGTTTCTATTGAACCAATAGAGACAGGATTTAGCGTCCATACCGCAGATCAATTTGGTAAAAAGAAAGTCTATACAGCCAAGAAAGTTATTGTAGCTACCGGTTATTTTGATCATCCGAATATGCTTGGAATCCCTGGAGAGGATCTGCCGAAAACGACGCACTATTATAAGGAGGCTCATCCTTATTCCGGCGCCAAGGTAGCCATCATTGGGGGAAACAACTCCGCTGTCGATGCCGCTATGGATTTGCTCCGCGTAGGCGCTGAGGTCACGGTTATTTATCGTGGGAGCCATTTCTCAGCCAGTATTAAACCATGGGTCCGCCCTCTTTTTGAAAGCATGGTGAACAAAGGCCGAATCCAGATGTGGTTTGACTCCCAGGTTGAACACATTGATGAACACTCCATCTTGGTGCGAAAAGAAAGCGAACGAGTCACCTTGGATAATGACTTCGTGTTGGCCCTAACCGGCTTTCGACCTGATCGCGAACTGCTGACTTCGCTCGGCGTTGGTTTTCACGAAGAAACGAATGCTCCGATTGTGAATCCCGAAACGATGGAGACGAGTATCCCGGGCTTGTATGTTGCGGGTGTCGTGGCTTCCTCCAAATATGATGCGAACGAAATTTTCATTGAATCTGGCCGGTTGCATGGTTTAGCGATTACTAAACATATCATGTCCACAATTACCCTTCAATCTAGCTGATTGAAGGGTTTTTTCTATGAAAATATTTCCTGTTTTTCATAGATCCCTCTTCCAATACGAACATTTGTTTGATATAATAAAAACAAGAACAAATGTTCCATTTAGATGAGGAGGTAGTTACATGATGAACGCCAGTCACAATTTCCGGTTTATTGAGAGAGATTATTGGTACCATAAGGCATTGTGTGACACTGACCATCTGCTCCCTGGACAGATTGACGTCATGCTGGATGAAGCACACACTCACTATGCCGATTATACGTTCAAGTTCTATGACGACGGCTCCGTGATTATCATAGACAACGACACGAATAACCGAATCAAGCCAAGAGAATTAACTGGCGCGGTTTATGATTTTTACATTCGCAAGCGGATCTATTTAATCAAATATAATTTGATGGAGAAGCAACTCCAATATGCCTGAGTGAAAGCACACAAAAGGCCATCTGCTAGGGACTTTCATCCTTAACCGATGGCCTTCTCCTTTTTAATTCACACCGTGATAACGGAAGCACTTTTGATTATGATCGTTCACCATGCCAACGGCTTGCATATACGCGTAGCAAATCGTCGAACCTACGAACTTGAAACCACGTTTCTTCAAATCCTTGCTCATGGCATCTGAAATCTCCGATGTCGCCGGCACATGACTCATATCCGTCCAGTGATTCATGATCGGTTGACCGCCAACAAACCCCCATATATATTGGTCGAAAGACCCGAATTCTTGCTGCACTTTCAGATAAGCTTTGGCATTCTGGACGACAGCTGCGATTTTCAATCGATTGCGTACGATCCCGGGATGCAGCAGAAGCTCTGCCAGTTTCTTGTCATCATACTGCCTGATGATTTCCGGATCAAATCCATCAAATGCTTCGCGATAACCTTCCCGCTTTTTCAATATAGTATACCAGCTTAATCCAGCTTGTGCCCCTTCCAGATTCAGCATCTCAAATAATTTGCGATCATCATGGACTGGAACTCCCCATTCATGATCATGGTAATTGACATATAACGGATCCTCATTGACCCAAGAGCATCTGACCGTCATTTTATACACTCACCTCATCTAGATATCGAACATTTGTTCCCTTTTATTATAGAACCAATGCGAACAGATGTCCAGTTTCAATTAACCAAGGGTAAGCAGGTCGTAAAATTGTTTCGTATTGTGCAGGATCGTCTCTGCCACGATGTCTGACTCCACAGCATGCAGAAGCGAAATCTGCTCAATAACTTTGTGAATCATTCGAGGATGTGTCATCTGCCCCGCGAAGCTGCCTTCGAACGGCCATGGTCCGTCAGTTTCGACCATAAGCAGCTCAAGCGGATAATTGCGAACGAGTTCTCGAATTTCTTCTTCATAGAGAACATCTGGCGTGATGGAAATATAATATCCGGCTTGAATCATACGTTGAACGGTTTGAGGCGACCCTTTAAACCAATGAAAATGCGCCTTTGAGATCCCATGCTTCTCAAGCAGATCGCACACGATATCGGCATCTTCATAGACCGCATGCAGGACGACAGGTTTTTCTAACTTTGCTGCCAGCTCCAAGAATCGCTCCAGCAGTTGAACATAAGGGGAATAATCAAGTTGTTCCCCCCTCTCTTCCGCTTCGAGCCTCCGATAGTACGGCAAGCCGATCTCTCCCACTGCGACCATAGTACTCGCACGCTCACTTATCCATCTTAACAGCTCCTGGACGTCAGCCTCATGAGGGATCTCTTGCTCGGGATGAAAGCCATATGCCGCATAAACCTGTTTTGGTGTTTGTAGGCTCAGCCTCTCCGTTGCCAAACAGGATGTCAAGTGTCTGGATACGGCAATCAGCGCCTCGACGTGCGAATGATCCAGGTCAGACACGATCTTCTGAGCTTCTGTTTCTGAATACATATCAAGATGTATATGTGCATCAATGGCATTGTTATTATTCATGATAAGATCTCCTGACGCAGTAGGCCTTGAATCTGTTGGCGGAGCTCGTGAAATTTCGGGTCCATCATCACTTTTTCATGTCGTGGCCGTTCAAACGGCACAACAAATTGTTCGAGTACTTGTGCAGGTTTGCTCGAGAGAACATAAATGCGATCCGAGAGGAATATCGCCTCTTCAATGCTATGTGTCACAAACAGAATGGACCGTTTGTTTTGCTCCCATATGTTTAGCAGCCAAGACTGCATCGCTTGCCGTGTTAGTGCGTCCAAGGAGCCGAACGGCTCATCGAGGCACATGACCTCTTGGGGGCTCAAAAGTGCCCGCAGGAATGAAACGCGCTGCTGCATACCACCTGACAACACATGCGGCAGCTCGTGCTCATAGCCCCCTAATCCAACCTTAGGCAGCCATTCTCTTGCTTTGTCCAAGGCATCAGCCCGCGATACCCCTGCAACCTCCTGCGCGAGCGCAACATTCGCTTCAATAGAGCGCCAAGGGAATAACGCCGACTGCTGCGGCATATAGCTGATAAGCCCCTTGCTTCCAGTCACGTTGGAGCCATCCAGCCAAACCTCTCCTGAGGAAGGAGCAATGAGCCCACCAATGATGTGAAACAGTGTGCTTTTCCCGCTTCCGGATGGCCCAATGATGGAAACGAACTCTCCCTCTTTGACATGCAGTGAGATATTAGATAGCACGGGGACCTGCTGTTTTTTGCCAGTGAACGTATGATGGATCCCTTTCAGTTCTAATTTGCTCAAGTTCCTTTCTCCCCTTCCTTAAGACGACCGTTTCACGTTCCATCGAACAACGAGCTTTTCGAGCCCGGCAATGAGCCAAAAGAACAACAAACTAATCACAACAATGATTAATATGGCGACAAATTCACGATCTGCACGAAACCCTGATTTCTGCAAAATCATATAATAACCCAGGCCGACACCGCCACCAAGCCATTCTGCAATGACAGCCCCCATCACGCTGTAGGTAGCGGATATTTTCAGCCCGGTAAACAGAAACGGAAGGGCGTGCGGCAGCTCTAATTTATAAAAAATCTGCCGTCTGCTGGCGCCAATCATTTGCATATAGTTGTACATGTTTCGGTCCGTCTGCATAAATCCGTCCAGCGTTGACATAGTGACAGGAAAGAAACAAACTAGTGCAATTAAAATAATTTTAGGTATGATGCCAAAACCAAATAAAATAATGAGCAGAGGTCCCAGCGCGATAATCGGGACATTTTGCGACAGGATCAGGAGCGGATAAAATCCCGCCTTCAAAAAAGGTACTCGATGCAAGCAGCTTGCTACGATAACGCCTCCTGTTACGCCAACAATAAACCCTATTAACATTAAACGTACTGTAGCAAATGTATGCATCCATACCCGTGGCATGTCCGTTGTACCGTCCTGCCAGATCTTGAGTGGACTTGGAAGCAACCAGCTTGCCGTTCCTCCCCAAGTCACCGCAAGCTGCCAAATAAGCAAGAGAAGGATGACCACAACAATCGGTGGCCACCCTGCTTTCAATCCGTTCTTCAGTTTCATTATCTGTATTTCTCCGTCAGCTTGTCCATCGATGCGCCAGACGGGTTAAAGTAGATTTTCACTTGCGAGATAACGTTAGGACTACCCATCTCAATCATCGCTTCGTTCATATCTTGAATGATCAGCATAAGCTGATCCAGTTCCCCTTCCATCGTCGTTTCAAGCGGGGAAACGAAATATTTCACACCTGACTTAGCGATGACTTCAATCGCGCGATCCACATAAGGAATCACATCTTCACCGTTTTTTGTTTTAGGAATAATTTGAATACTTACAAGCGCGTTAGCCATCGTAAAAGCCCCTTCCGAGTCATAAAATTATTTCGTGCCAGCAGGTAAGAAATTGTTCGTAAACGCTGCGTCTACATCGAGATTTTTCTCCAAAAGCTTATGCTCCAACATCCAGTTCGCGTAATTTTCCCATACTTGACGTTTTTGTTCGCCCCAACGCGGCGCATCATCCTGATAACGAGGGCTAAGCCATTTTTGGCTGGCCATCACGAGTTTGGCATCCAAATCAGGTACAGCTTTGATCAAAATATTGGCGGCATCCTCAGGCTTGCTGATTGCGAATTGATAACCCTTGGCTGCTGCTGCCGTGAATGCTTTAACTAGCTCCGGCTTCTCTTTAATCAGTTTTTCGTTTGTTGCTAATACAGGAGTATAGTAGTCCAGTTTATCCGAATATTTGTTCAAATAAATCATGTTCAGCGGCTCTCCGCGAAGCTCGGCGTCCACACCTGTCCAAGCATAATAAATCCAGGCGAAATCGATATCTCTTTTGACTGCTGTGAAATAATCGGCATCACCGATATTTACGTTTTTCACTTTGCTTGGATCAGCTTTCTCGGATTGCATCAGCGAGTCGATCATTGCGCTTTCAGCCGGGGCTCCCCAACCACCGTATGTTTTCCCTTCGAAATCCTTAGGTGTTTTAATGTTTTTCGCTACCGGTGAAGCAAATCCCGATGTATTATGCTGAATAACAGCTGCAATGGAAACGAGGGGTACACCTTGGATGCGTCCCTGCGTAATGCTTTCTTGATAGGAAACCCCGAATTCAGCCGCTCCTGAAGCAATCATCGCATCCGCCCCGGCTTCGCCAGGTGCAATGATTTGAACATTCAGTCCTTCTTGTTCAAAAAATCCTTGGTCTTTCGCCACATACAGACCCGTATGGTTGGTGTTCGGCGTCCAGTCCAGGACAACCTTGACATCCGTCAGCGGTTTAGCCGAAGCGGCTGGGCTTGCTGAAGCAGCCGGGCTTGCCGGATTGGCTGGTTTCGCCTCTTGTTTCCCGCAACCTGCTGCAAGGACAGTCAAGCTCACCAGCATAAGTGGTGCAATTTTTTTCCAGTTCATTTCTTGTTTCCCTCTCCCTTATATCTATATAACCACAAGAAAAAGCTCCCGTTATCCGGGAGCGCCATTGGTAGAAAAATGATAAACCCATACAAAATTAAGAAATAGACAAACATTTTGTGTGAATTCTCTACGCTGGCATTACCCAGATCAGATTAACGGTTAGTGACATTTCGGTCACAATCTCAGCCTGACGACTCAAGCTCCCGTGGGTTCTTATTGGTTTGATATTACCATACCGCATGTTCGCTATGAATGCAAACAAAAACCACCATTCCTTTTCACAGAAATCGCGGTTTATATGAACATTCGGTTACTTTTTCTTCTTATCCATCGATTAATTAACAAGCCAGTCTTTCAATTGTGAGCCCAGCCGCTTCGCATCTTGATAACCCAACTCATGTAAAACTTCGAGTTTCCTAGGATTTTTCTCCATTCGGCCTACCAGCACTTTGGACGATGGACGAATGACGATTGCACTGCCATCCGCTTCCATTTGCCTAACAAGCTCTAAAGTGCCATTATAAATTTCACTGCGATTAACTAACACATCCACCAAGCCATCATATTTCGGATAAAAGCTTTTAGCTAACCAGCGCTGCTTAAAAGGGGTCTTGCGATAACCCATCTCTTTGGTTAAGACGATGATATGCTTTCTGTTCCCATCTGCAACTGATTTCCTCACAGGGATCGGATCTACCAAGCCGCCATCAAATAAAGTACGGCCATCATAAAGAATGGGCTGCGCAACAAACGGCAGCGAGCTTGATGCTTGAACGATCGGCATCGTTTGTTGGTCAAGTTGATGCTTCGTATAATAGACCGGTTCTCCTGTATGCGCATCAGTCGTTCCGATAGCGAATTGCTGGGGTGAACGATAAAATGCATCGTAATCAAACGGTACTAATTTATTAGGCAGTTCATTGAAGATAAAATCCATGCCAAATATGCTCTTATGACGCAATAAATTGCGATAACTTAAATACCGATGATCTCCAATATAGTCAATGGTCACTTTCTTATTGCGACCAGGTTGTTTCGAAATATAGGATACCGCGTTGCAGGCTCCCGCTGATACACCAACTACATACGGGAAATACCAATCTTGTTCCATAAAGTATTCCAAGACTCCCGCGGTGTATACGCCTCGCATACCTCCGCCTTCCAGTACGAGTCCAATTCCTTCCATCGTGACACCTTCTTTCTGTCTATCTCTAGCCCTTTATTAGCATACAGGAAATGTCAATTAAAATAAATGCTCCTCCGTCTCCGTAAGAGTGACAAAGAAGCAGGTTCAAGCTCTTTTTTTATATGGATTCGGGGATTACCCCACATAATCCGCGTTTTTGACCAAATTCCGCAAGCCTATAAGAAAAGGCTGCTCGCAGGTCTATCGTGACCTTTTGAACAGCCTTACCGCTTTAACTATGAATTAGTTTTGTTAATGTTGTTTAAGCTAGGTGGAAATTCAGCAGCATTTTGCTTCTTTAACGTCTGAGCTTCTTCCATCAAGGAAGCGTCATTCTGCTGATTATTCTTCTTATCAGGACGATTCACTTTGGTCATTGCCTTCACCTCCATCATCTCCCACCTAGTATGAGAAGGCTGTCGGCTTATTATGCTTTATCGATCCTTAATGCCGTTAACGTTGTTCTCTGTAAAGCTCCTTGATCACCAGAAATTCATCCAAGTGCTCCAGAAAAAGATCCACAACCACGGGGTCAAAATGGCGTCCGCGTTCTGATTTTAATAAATCCAGCACCCTATCCAGCTCCCATGCTTTCTTATAGACACGATCACTGCACAGTGCGTCAAACACATCGGCTAACGCCGTAATACGTCCATAGACGTGAATATCCTCGCCACGAAGTCCATGCGGATACCCCGAACCATCGAACCGCTCATGATGCTGCTGCGCAATGATTGCCGCTGCGTTCAACACTTGCTTGTTCGAATGCTTCAGCATTTCATAACCCAAATTCGAGTGGGTTTTCATAATTTCGAATTCTTCCTGTGTCAATGGGCCCGGCTTGTTCAGGATCGCATCCGGAATCCCGACTTTCCCCACATCGTGCATCGGCGAGGCTAGACGAATAACCTCTGCTTCTTGCTCTGACAATCCGTATTTTATCGCCAGCAAACGCGAATATTCCGCTACTCGCTTCACATGATGCCCCGTTTCCCGGGATCGTGTTTCCGTGATTTCACCCATCGTATAGATGATTTCTTGCTGCGTGCTTTCCAACTCTTCATTCAAATATATATTCTCGAAAGCAACGGAAACGTTCGTGCAGTAGATATCGATCAAATACCGCTCCCACTCGCTTAGCTCTTTGAAGCCATTCATATAAATGACATTCTCCATCCCCATCTTGCTTTGAAAATAAATCACAAAACGGTCGGAAGCGAACGAGCTTTTTTTCGTTAAAAAAGCGAGCTCAATTTCACCGAGTACGTGCTCGGGAACGACATCACGCGCTCTTTCATCCTGATTGGACGCATAGTCGCCGCTCGCAGCCAAGATATAAATATCCTCGACACCCTTTGTTACGGCAAAGCTGCAATGAATAGCATTTTTATGCAAGTTAACAATTGAGGTCATTTGCGTTAATACGCCCGAAGCAAACTTCTTCATAGATTGCAGCTCAAACAGCGTTGCCGAAGATTTAATGATTTCTTCCAAGCCTGATCTGCTTTTCTCAATTGTCTTCAAGTCCCGATAGGAGCGCAGCGCGGTAACGACGGTCGTGAACAGCTTTTGTGTCGTTAGCTCGGTTTTCTCTTTGTAATCATTAATGTCATAATCCATAATGACTGTACGCTCAGGGGCTTGGCCAGGCTGGCCTGTACGCAAAATAATGCGTATCGCTGTATTTTTTAATTCCTCACGTATATATCTTACAGTTTGAAGCCCTGCATCTTCCTGTTCCATCACTACATCGAGCAAAACCAATGCTGCATTAGGCTGCTGTTGCAAGACTTGTTTAGCTTCTGCAGCGGAAAAAGCACTATGAAACTCCAACTTCCTGCCATCAAACTCAAAATCCTGCAAAACCAACTTCGTCACTTGATGAATCTGTTTTTCATCATCGACAATTAAGACAACCCAAGGATCCTGTTCCATCACAACATCATTTGTGGGAACGTTCTCTTCCTCATCAGCAAAAAGAAGCTCATCCAGGTCCATTAACCCATCCTGTCTCGTCATAGCTCTGACTCCTCCTCTAACGGAATCGTGATCATAAACAAACTGCCTTGTCCCAGCGTACTCAAGCACTGGATGCTGCCATTCAGCGATTGCGTGACAAGGTTATAAACGATATTCATGCCTAAGCCGGTACCGCCTTTGCCGCGGCTAGTCGTAAAGAAGGGATCAAAGATATGATCCAGTACCTCCTGCGTCATTCCCTTGCCATCATCGGAATAAGCGATCTGAATATGATCTTGGTGTTCAGTGACACGAATGCTTAGACTTCCTTCATCCTCTGGCCCATAGGCATGATTCACTGAATTCATAACTAAATTCGTAACAATTTGCGATAACGCTCCGGGATATGTAAAAAGATTAAGGCCATCATCACAATAGATGTCTACACGAAGTCTCGTTTTCTTCAGTGATGGCTTCAAGCTGGCAACGATTCCTTCTAGATACTCCCTCAAAAGAAACGTACGTTTCACTTCCACGCTCTGATCGACGGAAATTTGCTTAAAGCTCCGCACTAGTGAAGAGGCTCGTTCCAAATTCGTCTGGACCATGGCGTTCGTTTCGCCGATGATGGAAAGAAACTGTTCCAAATCAGACTTTTTCATTTTACCTGTTTCGTACAAGCTCCGGAAATCTTTCGTCTTCTGATCCAAATAGGTGATCGCGGTAACTCCGATACCAATAGGTGTATTAATTTCATGAGAGACACCCGCAACGAGGTTACCTAAGGCTCCCATCTTCTCGGATTGAACCAATTGATCCTGCGTAATTTGCAGCGTGTTGAGCGCCTGCTGGAGCTCCCTATAGCGTTCGTCCAGATTTTTTACCATATCATTAAAAGCCTCGGATACTTCCGTAATTTCGGGAGAAGTCTGGAATTGCAGCAGCGGAAGCTCCCCGCCCTGCTTGACAATCACAGCAGCTTCGCGAAGCTTGCTTAATGGTCGAATGACAATTGTGCGTAAGATAAGCCATAGCAAAACGGATAAGATGATAGCAATGCTAATGCCTACAGCTAAAATGAGCTTCGTGCGCTTCTTAAGCAGCACAGACTCCTCGGAAGAATCGAAAATGACTTCCACGGCTCCAACAACCATGCCATCTTCCTGCAGCGGCGCAATGAGCCTTACAACCGGCTTCTCGCTTTTCGCCATCGGCAGCCGGTCTACGATCGTTTTGTCCTGCTTTGGAATAATCACGCTAGATGGGTCTAGACGCTTGCCGACCTGTTCGCGATCAGAAGCAGCCAGAATGGCACCGTCTTTGCTGTAGAGCTTCATTTCGAGAACCCGCGTGTTTTTATATTGAATATAGTCAAAAATTTGCTGCACATCCGAAATCGAGCGGGATTCCTCGTAACGCCCGTTGATGGCGATGGTCATGCCGCTAATTTGGCTCACATAAGCTTCTTTGATGGATTGATTTAAACTCTTCGTGTCAAACACCATCATCGTCGAAATCATAATGACTGTCACTGATGTAATCAGAAATACGACTCGTTTCTGTAAACTGAGCTTCTTTCGCAGTATGGGCATATGCAAGAGGCTCCTATTTCACGTCGAACGTTATCGTTTTGCTAACGTCGTAAGGCGTATGATCGTTGTTATGTAAGGATACTTTGACTTCATGCGGCCCCTTGCTCAAATGGTCCAGCACTTTCTGCTTGTCCGTCACGACAATTTTCTCGCCTTTATCCAGGGAAATATGGATGTGCCCTTCCCCTGCAACTCGTTGATGATCATAATGCTCCTTGGAAATCTTCAGGTCGGTCGTCATCTGCAGTGTTACGGCATCGCCATTAACAGCTGCACTGACTTCTAATGTTGGCGTATACGTATTTGTCGGCGCTGTACTCGTTTTCGCTGACCCACATCCGGAAATGAAGATGGCCATTGCAGCTGTCAAGCAAATACTTTTACAAATTCTCATCTTTTCATCCCCTATTTAATCGTTAATTGTCTATTCATGCAAGGATAAACGACTTCGTCGTCCTGTTAGGACGAACGCGTTTGTCAAGGTAGATGCGAAGTAAAAGTATAAAACTTATACTTTCTTATCTACTCAAAAAAAGCTATCCTCTTTAGCTTATGAATATTCATATGGTTTGTCCACTTATATTTTGGAAACAAAATCCTTTATTTGAACACTATTCAATGTATTCTCAATTTTCAGACTTTTCTTGTCGAATCATCATGAGAACGCTCACATTTTGCGCTTACCCAGGAAATAATTTCATTTCCCGAATGAAGAATGATTTCCCCAGCTTTGGAGCAATGTAGTAAAGTCACTGTTCATTTTAAAATAACTCGATTCTTAGGAGGCTCTCCCCTATGTCCGACACCCGTGATTTTTCGATGCAGGTCCAACACGCCATTGACGCAGCAGATCAAGCCATACGATTGGCTTCAGACGCTGAGTATAAACTGCAAAGAGCCGTCATGCAGGCTCACCCTCATGATATACAATCCGCACAAGCCGCTCTGACGCAAGCCAAGCACAAAGTCAGAGATGCACAGGCCCAGCTTGAAACGTACAATAATGAGCAGTATGGGCAGCAAATCCAGCAAACGTTGGAGCAGTTGAATCAAGCTTCTCAAGACGTCGATGCCAATCAGGTGAAATTTCACACCCCTAAACAAATTCGGTAAACATCGGTTCTATGTAAAAGGTGATCGAAATTCGATCGCTTTTTTCTTTTTATATGAACAATATGTTAAACTACTGGGGAAGGTTTTCAAGTTATTTGGGGAGGCACTACATTTCATGCTCGTTATCGGAATTGCCGGAGGTACCGGTTCAGGAAAAACTACAGTAGCCAGATCGATCATTAATAAACTGGGATCCACGAACGTGACATTAATTTCACAAGATAATTACTATCTTCATCATAGTGGTCTTACTTTTGAAGAGCGGGAGCGCATCAACTACGACCACCCGCGCGCGTTTGAGAACGAGCTGCTGCTTCAGCATCTGAATGAATTGAAGAACGGAAACGCAGTCAATATCCCCGTGTATGATTTCTCGAAGCATGCGCGCTCGCAAGAAACGATCCGAGTTGAAGTTAAGCCTATTGTGTTGCTAGAAGGCATCCATGTATTAACCGATGAAGATCTTCGAAGCGCTTTGAATATCAAGGTGTTTGTTGATACGGACCCGGATGTGCGTATCCTTCGCCGACTTTCCCGGGACATTAATGAACGGGGGCGCACGCTGCAATCGGTCTTCGATCAATATTTGACGACGGTGAAGCCGATGCATGATGCTTTCATCGAGCCTTCCAAGAAATATGCGGACATTATTATTCCTGAAGGCGGAGAAAACCAAATCGGGATCTCCATGCTGACGATTCTGACGGAACGTTATATGACGGATCAGGCAGCCGATTATGAAATAGGTTAAAACAAGCAAAGACACTCTCGCCATTCTTGGTAAGAGTGTCTTTCATTATGCCGCTCTTTCACGGCGAAACATAAGCCCAGAGAGTGCAAATAGGACGTAAATAAGACTGAGTACATAAAAAATGCTGGCCGCACTGGAATAACGAATTGCCATTCCTCCGATTAAAGGCCCGGCAATGCTCCCGACACTGTACTGAATCGACGCCAATACGTTGGCCGTGGGAAGCAGATGTCTGGGTAAAATGTCTGCCGCGTAGGCAAGTCCAAGCGAAAAAAACGAGCCTACCATGCCTCCGGCAATGGCAAATAGCAAGCCAATCAGCCATAGTTTCGTGCCTGCAAACGGGATACATAGAAAAGCTAGTGCGCCAATAAGTCCGGATGAAATGAGGATTTTCTTCCGCCCAATGCGGTCACTCCATATGCCCAGCGGCAGCTGCATGATAAGGCCGCCTACCCCCATGACAGGCAATAGAACTCCAATGTTAGCCTCTGACAGACCTATGCGTAAACCGTAGAGCGGAAAGTTGCTGTTCATCGAGGCTTCCATATACCCATATAAAAGCGAAGTAATTAGTGGAAACCAGGCCATGGCAGCCACTTTTGAAGCACGCTTGTGTACAGCTTCCACGCGTTCGCCTCTTTCAGGGCGCTCATTTTTCAGCCTTGTCATGAGCAGCAAAATGACAATAAAAAAGCTGCTTGTGGTCAGAAACGGCCCCCAAATCCCCACTTTTAAAAGCGTAATCCCAACTGGCCCTAAACTGAATCCGATGCCGTAGGCCATTCCGTACAGCGTGATATTGCGTCCCCTATGCTCTTTGGGACTGGACGTTACAATCCATAACTGTGTGGCATAATGGAGAGCGCTATCCCCTACTCCTACCATTAAGCGAAGCACAAACCAGAATCCAATATGCTGCCAGGCAGGAAACAAGCAGTTCGCCGCGATGACCAATCCCATCCCAACCATAATAACCGGCTTATAACCAAACCGCCTGACCGGCTTTTCGATGAAGAACATCGTCGAGAAGATACCGATATACAGGGCAGCGGCATTCAGGCCATTGGCATCGGTAGATACACCCGATCGATCCAACAAAATCGTAAGCAGCGGCAGAAGCATGCCTTGGCTCATGCCCGCTACGATAATCACCATAATTAATATGGTTAATTTTTTGGGGGCGAGCCCCTCTTTAAGAGCCATTTCCAAAACGAACAGTTTCCCATCTTTGAGCGTAATCGTGCAGCTTGCCATGGAGCGGGACATGGAACTGCTCATGAATGTATAATCTTAGATTCTTAATCCATTCCTTGAAGGACGGATAAGTAACGAACAAGTTGGCATAGCGATCACTTAGGCATAAAAAATAAGGACCTGATGATTTCTCCGTTAAAAAATGCAAGGAAGTGTCCAGAGGGGTATATTTCTTACGTTTTCCCTCCCATGTGTCTACATCCACTTGAACCGAAGTGTCCACTTGTTTCACAAGGCTTTCCAAATGCTTCACTCTGGCATAATAGGGCATGCTGCTCGTAATAGCCATTCTACGAAGCGTTTCTTCATGTTGCGGGTAAAAGATGGCTCTGACGAATTTCTTCTCCTCCGCCCATGCCGTAAATGCCTGCATGTCGGATTCCGTCCAATCTTCGAATGTTTCGAATACAAACACCGTGCCTTTGTGTGTTTGGGCAGGGGGTTCATACCCGAAAGGCACTTTAATCTGCTCTCTTGCCATGCATGTCCTCCTCTTGATGTTTGATGTGCTCAAGCAAGTCTAGTTCTTCACAATTCTCTATTGTAGCATACCCTTTAAAGTTCTATGAAATGAGGGCTCAATTGGCTTTAAGGCTCCCATTGCGATATACTTTCTAAGTACTAATTTTCAATTAAGGGAGACCTATAGAATGAGAGATCCGCGACTTCAAACATTTGCCCGCAACATTATCCGCTACTCGGTTAGCCTTCAACCTGGCGAGAACATTCTGATTGAGATGATTGGCGTCAAAGATCCCGAACTCGCCAAATGCTTCATCGAAGAAGTATATGCCGTAGGCGGCAAGCCATTCATTGAACTGCGTGATCCTATGGTCATGAGAAGCTTACAAATGAAAGGGACTCAAGAACAATTTAGTGAATGGGCTGATTTTGAGCTTGCCCGCATGAAGAAGATGGATGCTTATGTAGCCGTTCGCAGCGGAGATAACATTACTGAATCGTCCGACGTGCCAGATGAGCAAATGCGCCTGTACTTGAAATATTTCCAACGTCCGCTCTTTGACGAGCGCATTAACAATACCAAATGGTGTGTCATGCGCTACCCGAATCCTTCAATGGCCCAGCTAGCCGGCAAAAGCACCGAGGAATTCGAAAATTTCTACTTTGATGTTTGCAACCTCGATTACAGTAAAATGGCGACAGCTATGGAATCGCTGGTAGACTTGATGAAACGAACAGATAAAGTTCGTCTTGTTGCCAAAGGCACGGACATCTCCTTCTCCATTAAAAATATTGGCGCAGTTCCTTGCTCCGGGCTGAGAAATATTCCGGATGGCGAAGTGTACACGGCTCCGGTGAAAGATTCTGTGAACGGTGTAATCAGCTACAATACACCAACGATCTACTCCGGCACCTCCTTCGAGAACATCGTGCTTCGTTTCGAAAACGGGCGCATTGTGGAAGCGACCAGCAATGACACCAAGAAATTAAACGATATTCTGGATACGGATGACGGAGCGCGTTATATCGGTGAATTCGCTATCGGGGTGAATCCTTATATTCAGCATCCGATGAAAGACATTCTTTTCGATGAGAAAATTGATGGCAGCATCCACTTCACACCAGGCCAAGCCTATGAAACCGCGGATAACACGAACCGCTCTTCCGTTCATTGGGACATGGTCCTGATCCAACGTCCGGAATACGGCGGCGGAGAAATTTACTTTGACGATGTACTTATTCGCAAAGACGGACGTTTCGTCCTACCGGAGCTTGAGAAACTGAATCCGGAAAACTTAATGTAATCAAATAAGCAGTTGAGGCATCCGGAACGATCGGATAGCTTCAGCTGCTTTTTTATGTAATGGCATTAAATTTGGCATAATCACTTACCCTAGCCAATGAAACATGACGTCTTCCGGCGACTCATCTAAGGTCGGCCGCGTGGCAGGAATAAGCAGATTGATGTCCTTCAGCTGCTCATGGCTTGCCCCAGCCCATGTCGATGCCTGGATTTGCACTTCTGCGCCCTTAGGTACAAATGGAAAGAGCTGCTGCACGTCCCCGTTCGTCAATCGCACACACCCCAGCGATTTGTCCGAACCGATGGAGCTCTCATCGTAAGTACCGTGAAGCGCAATTGCCCCCAGCCCCAAACCGGCTTCCCCGTAACTCTGTGTGCGGCTTCCCTGAGGGTTTTGCACGCGGTCCTTCACGAGGAATTGACCTTGCGGTGTGCGGTCATTTGCGCCAAGGCCGATTTCTTTATCCCATAAAATATAATCTCCACTAACAAGTTTAAGTTGATGTTCCTTTTTATTAATTTCAATGTGAACAGGTTCGTAAGGAATGTCCTGCACATCAGCAGAATTCGCATAGAACATCCTCGACGGGTTTGCCGCATCCGGTGCATAAACCCATCCCCCATCCCCCGTGAAAGCCTCAGAAATGCCATTAGAGCCCGTTGTCGCTTCCATAGGGATAAAGCTTAGATAGTTGTTCGGATAATCCTGCAGCAGCGCATCCAGACGGGCTGGCGGGCTGCCGTGATCTTTGGTGTATGCCTCCAGTGCCGTGCGAACTAAATTAGCACCAATCGCACTAAGCGGTTGGTGCTTTCCAAATTCGGTATTCAAGAAACGAATTTTTACGGCTTCATCTGTCGCAGGATGATACTCAGCAACGACCACAGCACTCTTCGTCAGCCCCTCATCTCGGAGCAGCATGGTTTTCCCCTGAGCCGTGTTATCCTGGGAAATAACGCCGTAAATCAGGATGTTCGTCTTCGGCATTTCCTTCGCCAGGTCCAGCGCTTGTTTGTGTAAAGCGGTTTCAATCGCTTTGTTCTCGGTCTCAGGTGCGATGTACATCACGAAAGGAGCGTCAACCGTTTCGTAGGTAATGTCGCTGCCAGCACCCCAAACCTTCATCGTAGAGATGGTTTTGTAGAGCGGATTACTCCCCGCAAACAAAACGATTAACAAAAGATTAAGAACGAGTAGAACGATGAGCAGCGTTTTCATAAAAGGGGGCAAAATCCCCTTCGCTTCCTCCGGGAAAGCTTGCTGCATGTTCATCGCATGTGCGGCCTTCTCCCCTTCAATGTCGCGAATCGCTCGATTTGCGGCGGAATAGAAGGGCGACGGGTAGGTGCGAAGAACTTCCTTGTAATGAAAAATAGCTCGCTTGAAATTCCCTCTTTTTTGAAACTTTTGCCCGATCTTATAATGAGCTTCCGGTGAAGTAGCATCCAGATACCGGATCACCTTCTCATAGTACATCGGGTCGGATGGAGAAATGAACAAGTTCTTGCGCAAATGAATGAGATTGTCATCGAGATGGTTACGAAATCGCTGGTTACGGCGTATCATTCGGCTCCTCTCCGTTCAATAGATTAGCTTGTCCATAACGGATGACTGATACGTTTAGTATCTCTGATACATAATGTATCATGTTACCAACATGAAAACAACCCCTTTCTTGCTTCCTGAAAGCACCAGCATGAACCTTGTCTATTTAGCAAAAGCTGAATCTCGGAGGTGATAGAGATGAGTGGGAGAAACAGCAAACCGAAAAACAACGGACCATCCGGCAGCCCTTCTCGCCTGGATCAATTTGGAGACAAAGCCGCCCAACAAGATAAACGTGAAATGAAAGAACGCAATAACAAGTCATCATGCTAAACTCCTAATAGGAAAAAGACGCCCCTTCCCGCGTGATCGCGGTTTAGAGCGTCTTTTCCTTTTAACCTTTGTATTAATGCGCCACTTGGTTGTAAGTCATGATCCAAATGGAGCCGCCAACGATGGTCACGAGAATAATGAGACCAAAAATCAGCGTCATAATATTCCAACGCGCGTTCTCGCCTTCCTTCACATGCATGAAGAAGAACAATTGCACCGCAAACTGCAGAATAGCCATGATGAGAATTAAAACCAGTGTTCCAGTCTTACTCATCATGTGGTTCATAACAACAACCAGTGGAATGATGGTTAAGATGATGGAAAGCGCGAAGCCGATGATATAAGATTTTAACGACCCGTGCGCATGGTTATCGTGAGTTCCTGTATGGTGTTGGTGTCCGCTCATCTTACATCACCCCCATCAAATAAACGATTGTGAAGACAAAGATCCAAACGACGTCAAGGAAATGCCAGTACAAAGAAATAATTTCCACTTTGCGCTTTGTCACAGCTGTAATGCCTCTGCGTCTAAGCTGCAGGATTAACCCGATCATCCAGATTAATCCCACTGAAACGTGAAGCCCGTGCGTCCCTACCAGTGCAAAGAAACCGGACAAGAAAGCACTTGTACTAATGGATGCTCCCTCGTGATTCACCATGGTAACGAATTCCGATACCTCAAGCCCGACGAAAGAAGCCCCTAGAATGACGGTAACAATCAACCAGCCGATTAACTGCTTCATGTTCCCCTTGTTCATGCCTAACACTGCTAAACCACTTGTGAAGGAGCTGGTAAGCAAAATAAATGTCTCAGCGATGATACCCGGCATTTTGAAAAGCTCTTCCGGTGTAGGTCCCCCATTCGTATTCTGATGGAGAACCATATATGTGGCGAATAACGATCCGAATAAGATGACATCCGTGATTAGAAAAATCCAGAATCCGAAGGTCTTGAGCGATTCGTGATCATGTTCATGGTCGTGTGCATGAGCGTCGTGCCCACCGTTCGCGGCTGCATGTGCCATTATACTTTCGCTCCTTTCAATGCGGCTTCTGTCCGTTTAATTTCGTCAACCGGAATGTAGTAGTCTGTGTCATAAGTAAATGAACGAGCTATCATACAAATTCCGACACCGATCAGCGCTGGAATCGTGAGCCACATCCAATCCCATACGAAACCAAATCCTGCGAAGAACCAAAATGCAGATTTAAGGAATGGAATAGCCGAATTTTTTGGCATATGAATCGGTTCATAGACGACTGGTGCCACCGCTGCTGCTGCTTTAGCTTGGGTACCTTGCTTCTGCTTCGTCTCCCACCATGCATCGATCGTAGACACTTGTGGAAGTACAGCAAAGTTGTAAATTGGCGCCGGCGAAGGAATCGACCACTCCAGCGTACGGCCATCCCACGGATCTCCTGTCACATCCGGCTCTCTGAACTTAATGGAGTGAGCAATTTGCCATACTTGGAAAAGGAACCCGATCCCCATCAAGAAACCGCCGATAGTGGATACCAAGTTGAGCGGTCCCCAGCCCATATCGAAATCGTACGTATACGTACGGCGAGTCATACCGTCTAAGCCTAAGAAATATTGCGGCATGAAACAAACATAGAAGCCGATGTTCCACAGCCAGAAAGCCCATTTGCCTAAGTGCTCGTTGAGCTTGAAGCCGAACATTTTCGGCCACCAGTAGTACAAACCTGCGAAGTATCCGAAAGCTACACCGCCAATTAAAACTTGATGGAAATGCGCGATCAGGAAGTAACTGTTATGGAATTGGAAGTCAGCAGGTGCAACAGAAAGCAAGACCCCTGTCATTCCCCCTACGACGAAACACGGTATGAACGCAATCGTCCACATCATCGGCGTCGAGAAACGAATTTTCCCTCTGAACATGGTGAATAACCAGTTAAAGACTTTGACCCCGGTAGGAATCGCAATCAGCATCGTCGTAAGTGCGAAGAACGCATTGACATCCGCGCCTGAACCCATCGTGAAGAAGTGATGCGCCCATGTGAAGAAGGACAACAAGCTGATGATGAACATCGCGAAAACCATGGATTTGTAACCAAACAATTTCTTCTTGGAGAACGTTGCAACGATTTCCGAGAAAATCCCGAATGCCGGAAGGACAACAATGTAAACCTCAGGATGTCCCCACATCCAGATCAAGTTGATGTACATCATCGGATTTCCGCCGCCATCCAAGGTGAAGAAATGAGCACCGAAGAAACGATCCAGGAACAACAACGCTAGAGTAACCGTTAGAATAGGGAATGCAAAGATAATCGTGACGCAGCTGGAAAATACAGACCAAGTAAACATCGGCATTTTCATCAGAGTCATGCCTGGCGCACGCATTTTGATAATCGTTACGATAAAGTTAATCCCCGTCGCCAAACTACCGATACCTGAGATTTGAATCCCCCAAATATAGAAGTTCTGTCCGACGCCCGGACTGTGGGAAAGCTCGGAAAGCGGCGGATAGCTCAGCCATCCTGCATCCGGCGATCCGCCGATGACGAACGACACGTTGAACAGCATCGCTCCCCAGAAGAACAACCAGAAACTGAGTGAGTTCAAGAACGGATAGGCGACGTCCCTCGCTCCAATTTGTAGAGGAACAACGATATTAAACAAACCGAACATGAGCGGCATAGCCATGAACAAAATCATAATAACGCCATGCGTTGTGAAAATTGCGTTATAGTGATCGGCTTGTAGAAACTGCATATTTGGCACGGCGAGCTGTACACGCATCAAAAGTGCGTCGACACCGCCGCGGAATAGCATCAGGATGGAACAAATGATGTACATGATTCCGATCCGTTTATGGTCAACGCTTGTTAACCACTCCCGCCAGAGCCAGCCCCATTTCCTGAAATAAGTCAGTACGAAAACCATAGCAACCATCGAGAGCCCGATACTTACCTGAGCGCCCAGAATAAGCGGGTCGCCCGTTACGAAAAACTCTGATGCGAACTCTTTAATACGATCCAACATGAGCATGACTTCCTTTCGTAAAAACTTCGTTCTATCATTTTGACATATTCATTTGGCTATGATCCATTTGTTTAGAATCTTTCGCTTCACTTTTTTCTGACGCCGATGATGTTTTCATCGCATCATGATTGGTTTCAGAAGAAGCTCCATGGCCACTATGAGCGGATTGGCCATTCGTATATTTCGTTACCACCTTCTGAAATAGTCCGTCTGGAATAGCGGAGAAATACTGAACCTCTTTTAATTGACCAGGCTTCGCCAGCTGTTCATAACTTTCCATCGTAAGTTTGGTTGGCGATTGTTTAGTTTTTGCAACGAAGGCATCGAAATCCGCTTGGGATGTCGCATTCACGTCGAATGTCATATCGGCGAAATGGGATCCACTGAAATTAGCTCCCGTTCCGAAATAATGACCAATCTCATCCGCCTGCAAATACAAGGTCATGGCCATTCCTGACATCGTATAAATCTGTCCGCCTAACTGCGGAACCCAGAATGAGTTCATCGGAGCGTCGGAGGTCAGTTCAAACTTAATTGGTGTATCCGCTGGAATTTGCACATAGTTAAGTGTGCCAATGCCTAACTCCGGATAAGTGAACAGCCATTTCCAATCCAGCGATGTCACTTGGATCGTAATCGGAGCTTTCTCCGACTTAATCGGCTTGGATGGCTCCAAGGCATACGTATATTTAACGGTGATTACAGCAAGTGCCGCAATCATGATAATCGGTATTGACCACCATACAGCTTCTAGTGTTGTGTTGTGTGCCCAGTTCGGTTTATAAGAAGCTTTACTTCCTTCTCGATCCCGATACCGCCATACAATCCATGCCGTTAGTGCCAAAACCGGAACAAGAATGACCAAACACATAACCGTGGAGATGTACATCAAATCTTTTTGCGTTTCAGCAATCGGTCCTTTCGGATCCAATACCATTGCTTGACCGCTGCAGCCTGCCAATAACACGACGATGGCAATCATCATCAAGGGCAGCAATGCTTTTACGAGTTTTCTCTTCTTCATCCAACTAACCTCCTAATCCACAATCTACAAAGTGCTGTTTCTAAGTATTTATTAACATGCGCTTTTTTATCTAATACTAAGATAACAAATTGCATTTAAAAGTACACAGGCACTAGCAGGACTTAACAAATACGTCAAAGGATCGACGTTTTACTGTAAAACAAATGTCACACAACGTTTGTTGACTATTATGTAAAAGTATGAAAATCCATGAAAATCAAAAAGCCCTTCAAGTTATTCACCTGAAAGGCTAAATTTATTCATGATTTTTGTTCTCATTCGTCCTTCGATACGGCACGGGAATGAACTAAGTGAATGGCTGTGCGAATCACATAAACGAAAACACTACCTACCATGAATCCGATTCCAATCATTAACGTAGCATTGCGATCACTGAAATGATCCAAACTCAACAAGCTTAATACTAACCCTATGCCAAGCAAAGCCCATGCCGCGATAGTCATTAACTTTACTAATGGCACCACATCACGTTCACTGCGTTCATTACTTACGGTTACTGTTTTAACAGCCATCATCATCACTCCAAACTCAGAAGTAAAAGTCTAATACAGTTATTATAACACAAAAAACAAAAAAATGTTCATATTTTATTCACACGTTGATCAAATTTTGGACAAAAATAAAAATCGGAATTTCACAGAATCAACTATTGACATTTAATTTAATTTGTGTTAAAATTAAATATTTAATTGACTTTTAAAATCCTCTATAGGTATGATAGTTTCATTCTTTACTATCACTTTGGAGGGATTAAGATGCAAATCGCAAACGGAATTCATATGTTGGAGCTGGAAGTTCTCATCATGGGACAAACAAACGTTATTTATCCTATCCTATTGAGCGATAGCGACGGTGCCGTATTAATCGATACCGGGTACCCTGGAAACTACCCTCTTATTTGTAAAGCATTCGAACACGCCTCTGTCCCTCTTGAACATTTAAATACGATTGTGATCTCTCATCAGGACATTGATCACATCGGGAGCTTGCCTGCATTTTTAACAGAAATGCCAGGCAAACTAACTGTACTTGCCAGCCAGTTCGAGAAACCTTATATAGAAGGCGACAAAATGTTGATCAAAGTCACGCCGGAGGCCATAGAGCGTGCTATCGCAAGCTTGCCCGCGGATGTTTCGCCCGAATGGCGGAAAGCTTTTCGAACGAATTTAGAAAATCCTCCTAAAGGGAAGGTTCATGGCATCTTGGAAGATGGCCAGGTGCTTGCGATTGCTGGTGGCCTTCAAGTCATTTTGACGCCAGGCCATACACCAGGGCATTTGAGCTTTTATCACATACCAAGTAAAACATTGATTGCCGCGGATGCACTGGTTGTAGCCGACGGACAGTTGATGGGTCCAATACCGGCGTATTGCTACGATTATGAGTTGGCGAAGCAGTCGGTTAAGAAGTTTACCGCTTATGACATCGAAACGGTCATTTGTTATCACGGTGGGCTGTTTCATGATAAATCGAGCGCACGGATTGCTGAGCTAGCAAGAGAGCTTTGAGTGGCGAAATACGGGTCCTTCTGAACGTCCTTAAACTAAAAAGCAGGCTGCCCCCAAAGGCAACCTGCTTTCCATTATGTACGTCAAACTACTTTAAAAGCGTGTATGCGCCGATTACCGGCAGCGGTTTGACTTGACCTTGAGCGGCTGCAACAATGCCCAGGATGGCGAAGATGAAAAGCGCCAGGTTGGCGAGCGGCAGCAGAATCCAACCGATAATCGGGATGATCCCCAGCACTACGTTCAAGATCACGCAGCAGAGGAAAAGTGTCAGCCCTTGATTCGCGTGGTACATAGCAAACTTCGAATCTTTAGCAGCAATCAGCGGGACGAAAAACAAGATATAAGCAATAATAGCCATTCCTTTATTACTTTGAATATCCGTGGAATCGTACATGGACAGCACCTCTTTTCTCAAAGTATACTATTCCATTATATTCGGACTTTTCCATCTATTCTATTGATTTTCACACAATTCAAAAAATATTTTTCGACCAGATCCGCAAGAGTTCCTCCTCACGGGCAGGGTCCATTCCGGCTGCACGCGTCGCAGTCATAGAACGATTTTGATCCCATGCCAACGTATCTCGAACAATTTCAATCAATGGTCTTGTTGTCAAACCGTTTGCAAAAGCCTTCGTATTATCCAAGGAGAACATCCCGACTAGACTATCGCTTTGAATCCAAAGCGGCAGCTCCATCCATTCTCCGACCTCATTGGCCACTAGGAACTCTTCCGGCACCCACGTACAGATAACTTCATGCTGAGTAGTTTGTGTACAAGCTTGAACAACCTCCTCCATTGTATAATCACTTCCGCTCGCATGCAGCGTGCCTACCATCTCTTGCTCCACTAAACGAATAATCCAAGCTGACAAGTCGCGCACATCAATAAATTGCAGTTTCCGTTCTTTCGGCAAAGGCACTAACACTTCACCCCCACGGTGAAAACGAGCTGGCCAATACGTAAAACGATCAGACACATCGTACGGTCCGACAATGAGACCAGGACGAATAACCAGCGTATGGTTCGGAAATTCTTGCTGAACGACTAGTTCGCAAAGGGCTTTCTTTGCCCCGTATTTCTGACCAGGATCCATTTGATCTGACAGTTTAGCAGCAGGAGCTGATTCATTAACATGCACTTGTTTCAGATCCTCGTAAACGGAAATCGTAGAGATGAACGTGTAGTGTTTCGCTTGATTCTTTAGCTGCTTAGCGGCGGCTAAGACCGACTCAGGTTCATAACCGCTGGTATCAATCACCGCATCCCACTCACGACCTTGCAGGAGGTCTAAGTCGTTATTCCGATCGCCAATAATATGCCGAATGTTTGGAAAGGCATTGGCATCATGCAAGCCGCGATGAAACAAGGTAACGTCATGCCCCTGCGCTATTGCCGCTTCCGTTAGGGCTCGTCCAAGAAACTTAGTACCACCAAGAATGAGTATTTTCATTAGTACCCTCCATTGTTATATCTTCTAATTGTATCAGTTCAGCCACTCTTTACGATCCCAATCGGACATGCGATAGCCAATCAACCAGTGCAGCTGCTTGATTTTGAATGAATCAGGAAATAAACTCAGCAATAGATTACGTAATTTTATGGTCATCGGGTTTTTCATTTGTACCATTCGGGCCATGCGTCTTGACTGCCGTACAATGCGATTAGCTCGTGGTATTCGAATCGCTTCATATGTCTCGTACGCTCTTCTAATACTAGGTAGCGTTATATCGGCGGCTTCCTTCAGACACTTTGCAAGCACATAAGCATCTTCCATCGCTTGCGCTCCGCCTTGTCCCAAATTCGGCAGCATCGGGTGTGCCGCATCACCAAGCAGCACCACTCTGCCCTTGCTCCAGGAAGCAAGCGGCTCTCGATCATAAATATCATGCTTCAGAATCACTTGTTCGTCTGTCGCCAACACTACCTGTTCAATTGGAGCATGCCAGCCGCTTAATTGCTGAAGAACATGCTCTTTCTTTCCCCGCACTTCTTGGCCTTCAGGAGCATTGATTGCAGCAAACCAATAGATTTGACCTTCGCCCAGCTGCGAAAATCCAAATCGCCGTCCACTGCCCCAAGCTTCAAAACCTCCGCCAACCTCTAAGGTGTAAGCTGGGTCTACATAAGCAGCTACGCCACGAAAAGCCGTAAATCCTGAATACGTCAGCGGACCTGCCCCAAACAAGAGCCTAGCCGTATCAGAATGCAGTCCGTCTGCACCGATCAAAATATCCGCGTGATCTTCCGTTCCATCCTCAAACCGAACGCTAACACCATGCTCATTTTGTTCAATTGACATCATCTTTTTCCGATCATACAACTTCGTCTCATCCCTCAGAGACTCTGCCAAAATAGCCTGCAGCTTCGCACGATGAATAAGATAGTTGTACGTCCCATAGCGGGCTGCTTGTTTGGCTACCGGAACGGATGTGATGGCTTGTCCTTGCCAAGAGCGAATGTCCGCCATGCCGACTTTGGCCCCTACTTGCTTCACCTTGTCGGCGACTCCAAGATCCTTCAAGACTTCCAATGCGTTCGCGGCGATGACAATCCCTGCTCCGAATTCAGCACGCGCTTCCTTTTTCTCATAAATGACGGCTTCCCATCCGATTTTTTGTAAAAATAGGGCTGTAGTGAGGCCTCCAATGCCTGCCCCAATAATAATCGCTTTCTTGCCAGATGCAACAGACTCCATGCCATCCTCCCAAATCCAGTCATTTCCATCTACTTTATCATATTCCGGGAAAGACAAATACTCCTTAATCCAAAGACTAAGGAGTATTACGATCATGCATATGAATTGTCATTTAACGATCAATTGGCAACTTTTTCTTGCTGCACTTCTATCAGTTCTAAGTTGGAGAAAAAAAGGCTTAGCTTTTGCATTTTTTCAGTTGCAGCCAATTTCGGCAGTGGAGGGCACATCGGTTTCCCGTTATAACATACGATAAATAACAAATTCATCACCATTCCTTTATGAATTTTTTGCACAGCCTTCTTGTATTTTCCGACAAATAAAGCGCGACACCGTCAATATTCGATATGTATATGCAACTGCACGGGGCAATATGCTATCTTTTTTAAATCATTTAACCTTGTATATAATTCGAAAGACCCCCTCTGGTTAGAGGGGGTCTTCATTATTAAACAATCGCTAATTCGGAAAGTTTAGCTCGTACTCGATTCACTAATTCTTGCGCATCTTCAGGACGGTTCACAACATCCACTTGATCCATATCTACGATCAACACTTCAGAAGCGTGATAATGATTCATCACCCAGTCATCATACCCCGACCAAAGCTGTCGATAGTAGTCAACCAAGGATTGATCCTGCTCGAAGCTGCGTCCTCTTAATCCGATACGATGCATCACGGTATCAAAGGAGGCTTTGAGATAGACCATCAAATCAGGCGCTTTCTTGGGAAGCTCTGCAAGTTCAGACATCATATTGTCAGCAAGCCCTTCGTACACATCGAATTCCAGTTGAGAGATTCGCCCAAGCTCCCTATTCACTTTTGCAAAGTACCAATCCTCGTAAATGCTTCTATCAAGTACATTTCGATTATGTACCAATGCTTGTTTAATCGCCTTAAATCTTGTATTCAGGAAGTGCAGCTGAAGCAGAAACGGATAACGCTTCTTCTCAATCTCTTCCGGAGATGACGTGTAAAACAGCGGCAGAATCGGATTATCATCTACACTTTCATAGAAAACACTTGAATTCAGTTCTTTTCCAAGTAAAGTGGATACTGATGTTTTACCGAGACCGATCATTCCCCCAACCACAATCACAGCCATTGACCCCTTTCTCCTTCTACCCAATCATAATTTACCTACTGTCAATTTTCGCAAAGCTTTCCTATTATACAAGGAATTCAAAGTCCTGCAAACATTATTTTTTTGGTTTATCCTGCGTCTATTCCGAAAACGCCACAAAAAAATGTTCCAATGTTTTCGTGATTGTTTAATTGTTCGTACTGTCACTAATAATAAGTGCAAGTTCATAAAAAAATAAGACAGAGGTGTGTCGATGATTTACGGAACTAAACTACTGGATACAGATATAGAGATTTTTATTGCAGCTTTGACCAAAACACCTGTCTACGTTTGGTCGTTAGATCCTTTAGGCGTTTATTATCAAGTCAGCTCAGGGATTATTGTCAAATATACGCCTGATGAAGTACGAATCCACAATGAGCAAGACGCATCGATTTCAAAATGGTATTCCCGTGAATCCAATGAATTCAGCATCAGTTTCTAACTAACGAAAAAACCGCCCTTCTCCCAAGTGGAAAGACGGTTTTTTCACGCGAGCTCAGTTCCATTCCATGTTGTTTTGTCCACTTGTCAACGTAGGTAAACACACATCAATGACCGTTCCTTCTCCTAAATGGCTCTGGATGGTCATTGTCCCTTTATGAGCCTCGACAATTTTAAAACACATCATTAACCCGAGACCTGTCCCCTTTTCCTTCGTCGTGTAAAATGGTTCCCCTAATTGCTTTAATCGATCATCCGGAATGCCACAGCCGTTGTCTTCTGTCCGAACCCTTATCCAATCGTCACCTTGCAGGGAAACCGTCAGTTTGATTTGCCCATCCTTCGCAATGGCTTCCATCGCATTTTTAACCAAATTAATAAATAATTGCTTCAAATGCATTTCCGAACAAACAAGCTGTGTGCTTTCCGTTTCAAATTCCAAGACAAGCTCAACATCGCATAACACGGCCTGCGTCTCAAGCAGTGCAGTAACCGATTGAAGAATATCCTTCAGATCGCTTTTTTTGTAATGAATCGCCTCCGGCTTGGCAATCACAAGGAATTCGCTGACAATAAAATTGATTCGATCTAATTCAGAGAGCATGATGTCAAAATAGTGCTGTTTCCCCTTTACATCATTTTGCAGCAGCTGCAAGAAGCCGCGAAGTGAAGTAAGGGGGTTTCTGATTTCGTGCGCTAATCCTGCGGCTAATTGTCCTGCGACAGATAGCTTATCCGATTTACGTAACAATTCCTCCGTTCGATTCCGTTCTGTGATGTCTCTTGAGATGCCGGCGAAGCCAATAATTTCGCCTTTTTCATTTTTGATCGGCGTTTTCGTTACGCTCACATGTACAAGCTGTCCATCCTTCCGCAATCTGACGGTCTCAAGTCCCGAAATCTGCTTACCAGCCTTCAGCATGTCATAGATTTCTTTGCGCTGTTCCTCCAGGAAATCAGGATAAATCGGCAGCGGCTTATTCAATAATTCATCTTGGTGCCAACCAAATATTTGCTCGTACGCCCCATTGACCAAAGTAACTCTTGCACGTAAATCAAGTACACAAATGGCATCTGTCGTATTGCTGATGAACGATTCAAGAAGATCTTTGGTCTCTCTAAGCTCTGTTTCCATACGTTTGCGTTCCGTAATATCCACACAGGATCCGATAACTTCAACAACGCGGCCATTTTCAAAAATCGGTCGCAAGGAAGTTAAGTATGTAATTCCACGAAAGGTCGCTTCATACATGACATTTTCCTCACCATTCCACGCCCTGCGGTAAAACGAATCCATATTAACAGCCATAGAATAAGGCCAAATTTCATAGAGATGATTGCCAAGAATATTCGAAGGTTGAAATCCCAATCGATAGAGAAGCTCGCCGTCGCATAGCGTATGAATAAACTTTCCTTGCATTTGCCTGAACTTCATCGTCATGCCTTGCTGTCTGCGTACCGTATCGTGTAGATCCTGTTGAGCAACCCGCAGGGATTCGCGATCTTTGTTATGCTGGGTGATGTCTCTGGCAATCACATAAATCCCTTCATTCATGCCATCAACGATGATGGGCACGTTCTTCAAGCCTAGCTCAATCTGCTCACCGTTTTTATGCTTAACTCGGAGCATGTAATTATCGGACTTGGAGACGATGCTATCGATCCAATTATTTTCTTGATGTTCCTGCTTCCATAGACGGTTAATGGACTGGCCTACCATTTCTCGCTCTGTATACCCCAAAATCCTTTCCATCGCAGGATTCAGACTTTTAATCATCCCTTTAAGATCACAGGTGAGGATTCCGGCAGGATTATGCTCAATTAACGATTTATACCGCTGCTCACTCTCTGCAAGCTTCCGTTCCATTTCCGTTTTCTGTGAAAGATAATTGATTTGGGCCATATAATAAAACGGTTCATCTTGTGAATCTCTCATTAAAGAGATCCTGAATTCCACCCAGGCGATGCTCCCATCTTTGCGAATCAATTTTTTCTCAAGTTGATAGAAGCTTGTATCCCCAGAGAGCATTTGCTCGAAATAAGCTTCTAATTCCTCGGCTTCATCCTGTGAAAATATCGCGTGCAGCTCCCTATTGACTAACTCTTCCTCTGCATAGCCGGTTAAAGTGCATAAACTCGTATTCACTCTTAACCATAACCCGTTCAGCGAAATAATGGCGATACCCATCGTGGTGAATTCGAAAACTGCGGCAAAAGACGGTTCTGTGCTCGAAAGCAAACCCTGAATATTGTCGGGATCTGCACGGTTTGAACGATCCTGCGGATTATTGACCCTATTCATACGTTATCTCCTATCATAGATATGCATTGGATGGCTTTCAGTACCGATCGTTTTTTGAATTCGACAACTTGCATATTATTCCTTCTTTAGAAGCTGTTGGAACATAAATAGTTCACGATATGTGACCTTGAGCGTAATTGTTATGTTAGAATGTAAGTGGTCGCACTATAATTTATCGGTTTGTACGAAGGAGGAATCACAACTTGCCAAACATCTGGACTCATCTCATATTCGGCCAAGAATTGCTGGCGCAACTGGGTCATGACCAAATGTTGAATGACAGACAACTGCGACAAGTTTTCTCCCTTGGTTGTCAAGGGCCGGACTTCTTGTTCTATCATAATTTCTTGCCTTGGAAAAAGGATAAAACACTAAATCAATTAGGAAGTCTCATGCATGCGAAAAATTGCGGTCCGTTCCTGCAAGATTTCCTACATCAGGTGCAAGGCCGCGGTTTGTATAATCCGGCTGTTGTTTATGTGCTTGGATTCATCACGCATCATATTTTAGACCGCAACATGCATCCATATGTTTTCTATAAATCAGGTTTCAAAAAATGGGATCATCAACGATTTGAAATCATTATGGACACACTGATCGTCAAACACAAACGTGGAATTCAGACATGGAAAACACCAGTTTGGAAAGAAATTTATGTGGGTGAAAAGCTGCCGCTTGGCGTTGTACCTGCTCTACTCCAAGCAACGGCTAACAACTACCCGGACATTACTACGAGCATAACGGAGAAAGATTGGAACGATGCATACTTCGATATGATTAAAGCGCAGCGCCTTTTTCACGATCCTAAAGGAATCAAGAGGGTATTAACCTTCGGTAAAATATCGCCGCTGGTTTATAAAAAGCGTGTGGCTCCGCTTGATTATTTAAACGAAGCCCACACGGTTTGGAACTGTCCGACATCGCTGGAAGAGACCTATACGCATAGTATCTGGGACTTGTGGAATATGGCTATGGCAGATGGTGAAATCGTCCTCCAAGCGGCTATTCAAGTTTTGCTTAGAGGGTCGTCTGCCGACCTGCAAGCCTTTGATGCCGTATTAGGCAATCGCTCTTACGAAACCGGGAAAGACTGTGATAGCGGCCTCGAAATCACGCATGTGAAGCCCATGCTTTAAAGATTCGAATCGTCGACTTGGTCCAACCAATTCTCGATTTGGCCGATCACAGAAGCTACGCAGCCATCATGGAAAGGCGAGATCAAGTTCGCTACTTGAACAAGTTCCGTGAAGCTTTGGCTTCCTCCTTGCTGGCATAATCTTAAATAATCTTCCCAGGCTTGCTCCGGATTTTCATTTGCCCGTTTCCAGAACTGAAACGCACAAACCTGCGCGAGCGTGTAGTCGATGTAGTAGAACGGGCTTTTGTAAATGTGTGGCTGCTGCTGCCAGAAGCCTCCTCTTTCCAAAAAGTCGTTATCTTCATAAACACGATGTGGTAAATATTTCCGCTCAATCTCGCGCCAAACAAGTTTACGCTCCACCGGCGTCAGTTCCGGCTGCTCATAGATGCGGTGTTGGAATTCATCAACCGCTACGCCATAAGGAATAAACAACAGGGATTCGCTCAAATGTTTAAATTTATATTTATCCGTTTCTTCTTCGAAAAACAGTGACATCCAAGGCCAAGCCAGGAACTCCATGCTCATAGAATGGATTTCACAAGCCTCCAAGGTTGGAAAAACATATTCAGGCACTTGAAACTCTCTGGAGCTATAACCTTGGAAGGCATGGCCAACTTCATGCGTTAAGACATCAATGTCTCCTGATGTACCGTTAAAATTCGAGAAAATAAATGGTGCTTGGTATGTACTAATATAAGAGCAGTAGCCTCCAACTCGTTTCCCCTTCTTAGCCACTAAATCCATCAAACCATTTTCGATCATAAATGTGAAAAATTCATCCGTTTCCGGCGACAACTCCGCATACATCTTCCGTGCTTGCTCGACAATCCAATCGGCATTCCCTTTGGGTGTTGCATTTCCAGACGGGAAGCCGAACTTATCATCGTAGTAATGAAGGGCGTCTACGCCGATTCTAGCTTTCTGCCGTTCCTTCAATTTCGTAGCCGCGGGTACAATATGTGCCAATACTTGATTGCGGAACGCTTCCACGTCCTTGGCATTATAATCGGAGCGGTTCATGCGCGCATAGGCAAGTTCTACAAAATTGCTGTATCCAAGCTTCTTAGCAATAGCCGTACGAACCTTTACCAACTGATCATAAAGGTCGTCCAATTTCGCTTCATTTTCGATAAAAAAGTTATATTTTACATCATTCGATTCTTTACGTACATTTCGGTCTGTTGATAATTGAAAAGGGATCAGCTGTGATAAATTTCGTTCTTCTCCTGCATAAACCAGCTTTGCCGAAGCAAGCAGCTTGGAATATTCGCTGGCCAGTTTATTTTCTTGGACGAGATCTTCAACAATTTCCGGTGAAAAGGTTTTGAGCGATAAAGCAGCAATTCTGAACAATTGCTTGCCCCATTTGGCTTCCAGTTCAGCTCGATAGGCCGAACCGATCAACGCTTTGTAGAATTCAGTGATGGAACCTTGATATAAAGGTTCAATTTCATCTAAATATTCTTGTTCCGCTTTATAAAATTCATCCGTCGTATCCACGGTGTGCCGAATTCGTGCAATAGACTCCATAGACTCTTGCTCACTCCGAAGCTTGACGATAGCTTCCATCGCATGGTCCTGCTCCTCAAATGAAGCTGCTTGCTTAAACTGTTCTAAAAGCTCTTTAAACGCCGCTTCAAATGTACTAAATTCGGGTCTTACATAAGTAAAGTCTTGAAATTTCATTGACTTCTCTCCCTCGCATTTTTTTCAATGTAACGGCTACGTCTTCATTATCCCTTATAAATTGGGGATTTGCCAATTAATTTCCTGACTCCCTAGCTCCTTAAGAAGCTTATTAACCTGCGAAAATGGCTTGCTGCCAAAAAAACCGCGATAAGAAGATAGCGGGCTTGGATGAACAGATTTTAGAATAAAGTGCCGATTTGTATGAATGAGTCGCTCCTTGGCTTGGGCATGACTTCCCCACAGGACAAAAATAACTGGCTGCTCCCGTGAATTCAATGCCTCAATCACTTTGTCCGTAAAACGCTCCCATCCCTTCCCTTTATGGGAATTAGGTGTGTCTTCACGAACGGTTAACACCGTATTTAGGAGAAGTACGCCTTGCTCGGCCCATTTCACTAAATAACCGTTATTGGGAATAAAGCAGCTCAAATCGGACTGCAATTCTTTGTACATATTTTGTAAGGACGGCGGTGATGTGATGCCCGGTTTAACGGAAAAACTGAGGCCATGCGCTTGGCCTCTTCCGTGGTAAGGATCTTGTCCCAATATGACAACCTTCGTAGCTTCGTAGGAGGTTAAATGCAATGCATTCAGAACTTCATTTTGTTCGGGATAGATCGTATTGTCTCGGTATTCTTCATTCAGAAACTCACATAATGCTTGAAAATAAGGCTCTTCAAATTCGGAGCCTACTACCTTAGCCCAATCGTTCGTTAAATCAAACACTTTTTTGATCCCCCATTACTCTGTTTCCGTTCCGAGCTCTCCCGTATCGATGTTTTTCAATACAATACGTCCGTCTGTGGCTGTTCCGTCTGGAAGCACGAGCTTTAGTTTCGTTGTTTTCCCTTTTTGAACAAGTGCTTGCACTTGTGTATCGGTCAAATTCCTGCCAAAACTTTCCTTCCAAATGACAAACTTGCAGCCTTCCTTATAATGAGAGCACCCATACCCTTTACGCCCCATAAAAAGGGAGCCGCCGCAGCCCGGCCGCGGACAAGCTGCCAGGAATGAATTGGCACCATCCGAAGGGCTGCTGCTGGCATCCGCCGATTTCTTGGACGCTGTTTTCGCCTTGGCGCTGCCCGAAGGAGCAGATGACTTCGCACGTGCCGCGGATCCTCTCTTGGTTCCGGCAGGAGCAGGCGTTTCACCTTCGAAGGCTGTTTTGGCAGCTCTGGGCTGCACGCGGACTTTGTCGACGATTAATGTCGCAAACCTTTTGACATTGTGCATAAACTGCTCGTCCGACGCTGTGCCGCGGGAGATCTCGTTCAGCCTGCGCTCCCATTGGCCCGTCATTTCCGGAGAAGTAAGCAGCTCGATGCCGGCTCCGCGAATGAGTTCGACGGCCATTCTGCCCTTTTGGGTAAGGACAATCTTTTTGCCCTGCATGTCGATATAGCCTACCTTCTTCAAACGTTCAATGGTTGCTGCGCGTGTCGCTGGTGTCCCGAGACCGGAATCCTTCATGGCATCGCGAAGCTCCTCGTCCTCAATCTGCTTGCCTGCGCTTTCCATCGCTTTAAGCAGCGTACCTTCGTTGAAATGCTTTGGCGGTTGAGTATCTTTCTCTTTGACGACGGCATCACTGCAAACAACTTGACCTTGCGCATCGATGGAGAAGGGTTCGCTGACTTCAACCTCTTCGTCTTCTTCCTCTTCCTTCTCTTTGCCTTTGGTGCTTTTGGGCTTTTCTTTTTTCTGATCGGCATAAATGACCTTCCAGCCCAAATGGAGAAGTTCTTTCACCGTCGTCTTGAACATCTCTTGCTCGACCTCGGTCATCACCGTGTGAACCTTATATTCGGCAGGCGGATAAAATTGTGATAAAAAACGTCTCACGATCAAATCGTACAATTTCTGCTCATCCGGCGTGAGTCCAGATGCTTTACGATTCGTTGGCAGAATCGCATGATGATCTTCCACTTTAGACGGATTGCAAATATTTTTATTGTTTTTATGCACCAGATTGCGGTTAGCTCCCTGAACAAGGTCATGATACGCGGTGCCTTGCAAAGCGGATAGCGACTTGTGCATTTCCGGAATATTTTGCTCGGTGACATAGTTGGAATTCGTTCTCGGATACGAAATGACCTTGTGTTTCTCATAAAGCGACTGAGCGGTATCGAGCGTTTTTTTGGCCGAAAAAGCATATTTCCCATTCGCCTCACGCTGCAGCAGCGTCAAATCATACAATTTAAAGGGGTATTCCTTTGTTTCCTTTACTTCATAGGAAATAATGCGTGCCGGTTTCCCCTTCACCTTGGCCGCTAATGCCTCCACTTTCGGTTGGTCCGTTAAGCGTTCGCCCTGCCACATGCCTCTATACGTGGTATCGCCTTGTGTGAAGTAACCCTCCAACTCGTAAAATTTGAGTGAGGAAAAGGCTTCTATTTGTTTCTGACGATCGTAAATGAGCGCAAGGACCGGTGTTTGAACGCGACCTACTGAAAGCAGGACATTATGCTTTGTTGTAAAAGCACGCGAGCCATTCATGCCGATTAACCAATCGGCTTCACTTCGGGAACGTGCAGCCCGGGTCAGATTCTCATATTCGGATCCGTCTTTCAACGTAGCGAAGCCATTGCGGATCGTTTCCGACGTTAAGTCCGAAATCCAAAGGCGCTTCACCGGCTGTTTCAGCCCTAAATGCCGCTGGATCAAAGAGAAAATATGTTGGCCCTCCCGTCCCGCATCGCAGGCATTGACGAGTTGATTACACTTTTTCGCAAGTTCAGCAATTACCTTCAGTTGATCATACGTCCGCGGATTGGGAATCAACTTAAATTCATCAGGAATGATCGGCAGATGGCTTATGTTCCATTTTTTATATTTCTCATCATATTGATCTGGTTCAGCCAACTCGATTAAGTGTCCGATCGCCCAGGTGATAATGTACTGCTCACCCTCCAGATAGGACCTAAGATTTTTGGCTTTAGGTTCTATTGCGGCGGCTATATTTCGCCCCATGTCCGGTTTTTCCGCAATAATAAGTGTCTTCAAAAGAGTATCGCTCCTTACTCATTCTTTCTAAATGGATCTCATCTATCGACTCAGTGTATCCCACTTTATAAGCGTCTGCAATATGGCAAAGGTTCAATTTATGATTTTTACAGTCCAGTAAGATGTCCTTTTATCCCTTGATCAGCTAAGTCGAATGATATTAATGGTTGCTCCCGGAGGCGATAATACAACCGTCGCAACCAACCCGAACATTTGGAGAATAATGGTTGATCCTGCAGTAACCGTAGTGATAAAATCTGCTAAATAAGATGACGTGGCAACTGCAGGTGATGTTACGGACGCTGGAATGGCTACGCCGTTTAGCATAACGCGAGTTTGTGCGAGCACGCCCGCTGTGGCGCTTAATTTATAGGAAATGTAATATCGACCCGCATTCGCAAGTGTAAAAGTCGTATTAGCACCATTAATCGTAATCCCCGGGCCAATATCTTGGTTATTCGGCAGAGGAATATTAAGTCCGCCCAGTACAACCAATAACGTGCCTGACGTGTTTGATGCAAACGCTGAATTCGCGGTCAGACTGGTTCCTGTATCACCTGTTGCTCCAGTGGCGCCTGTTGCACCCGTTGCTCCTGAGCCTGTTGCTCCTGTTGCTCCTGTAGCCCCTGTCGCTCCCGTCGCACCCGCCACTCCCGTTGCTCCCGTCGCTCCCGCAGCTCCCGTCGCCCCTGTTGCTCCTATTGCTCCCGTTGCCCCCGTCGCTCCCGTCGCTCCCGTCGCCCCTGTCGCTCCCGCTACTCCCGTTGCACCCGTCGCTCCCGTTGCACCCGTTGCACCCGTTGCCCCCGCCGCTCCCGTCGCCCCCGCTACTCCCGTTGCTCCCGTTGCTCCCGTTGCTCCCGTCGCACCCGTCGCCCCTGTCACTCCCGCTACTCCCGTTGCTCCCGTTGCTCCCGTTGCTCCCGTTGCTCCCGTCGCACCTGTTGCTCCCGTCGCACCTGTTGCACCCGTTGCACCTGTCACTCCCGTCGCTCCCGTTGCTCCAGTCGCCCCTGTCGCACCCGCCGCTCCCGCTACTCCCGTTGCTCCTGTTGCTCCCGTCGCACCCGCCGCTCCTGTTGCTCCCGTCGCTCCCGTTGCACCTGTCGCCCCTGTCGCCCCTGTCGCACCCGTTGCTCCCGTTGCTCCCGTCGCCCCTGTCTCTCCCGTTGCCCCAGTCGGCCCTGTCGCACCCGTTTCGCCCGTCACTCCCGTTGCTCCCGTCGCACCCGTCACCCCTGTTGGTCCAGATGGACCGCCAAGCGGACCCGTCGGTCCAGTTGGCCCCGTAGGACCCGGCAGCGTTTGAGCAGCTAGCACATCTGCTAATTTAGCTTGCAGAATGGCTTCCTCCAGACTCACCGCTGCAATCGTATCCTTAATGCTTTCATTGACAAGCAGGATGTCGCTAATGGTTGCCGGGATCGGAGTTACACCGGGAAGTGTTCCTAAAACATACTGCAGCTTCTCACCTTCAGCGTTCAAAATATGACTTAATCCAAGTTCCTGCAACGCGATTGAAGCGAGAAGCAGATTGATGGCCTCTTCTCTTGTAATAGAAATGTTCGGTGTAAGATTAGGAAAGTCACTTAAAGACATGATGAAGTCCCCCGCTCTCGTCTAAGGAGTCATTAAAATACGAAAAGAGTTGACTTTTGGTCGAAGTCAACCCCTTTTTCATTATAATTATAAGTTCAAATTAAACCATAGAAACTCCGGCACTAGCGTAACCAATAATTGTATTCACCAAAGAAAGACCAGTAGCTGTAGAGGAAAACACGAGTAAAAGTCTTGTTTGTGCCGTAACAGGTATCGTCAAGCCAGTCGTGATTCCGTTGGCAATCGTGCCGATCGGCAGAATGCCTGTAAGTCCCGGTGTCAAGGTTACTACAGCACCTGGAATAGCCGTAAATGAATTGTTCGGCGTCGTCGAGCTCCACAATTGAGCCGTAATTGTCACGGTCGAACCCGTTAGCAACAAGGCAGCCGTTGTGCTAAAGTAAGCGGAGATCGCCGTGATTGTTCCTGCCCTTGGCATTGAGAATGAGAAGTTAAGCAGTGTTCCACCCGCACCGGTTAAATCGATAACTCCCCCCAAAACGGAAACGCCTGTCGCTGTGTTTCCAAAACCTACCAAGCTCACTGTGCCCACTAGACCACCGGCAATGGTCGTCAAGGTCGTCGGCAATCCCGACGCGTAAGGAATAATAGGTCCAGACCCATCAAGTCCTGTTGCCCCTGTTGGTCCAGCTACACCTGTTGCTCCCGTTGCCCCTGCTCCAGTTGGACCCGTTACCCCAATTGATCCCGTTGCACCTGTCGGACCAGCAACCCCAGTCGCACCTGTTGCCCCCGCTCCTGTAGGTCCTGTCACGCCAATTGAACCTGTTGCACCAGTTGGACCTATGTCTCCAGTCGCGCCTGTTGCACCAGCTCCTGTTGCACCGGTTAGTCCGGTCGCTCCCGTTGCCCCTGCAACACCCTGTGCACCCGTCTCTCCCGTCGGACCAACAGCTGGCCCACCAGTTGGACCAGTAGGACCAACTGGACCAGTTGGTCCTACTGAGATAGGCGTTTCAAGAATGCTTTCCAACTTGGACTGCAGAAGGAATTCTTTTCTAGCCACCGTATTAATCGTACTTTTCATACTGTCATTAATAAGTAAAATATCACTGATTGTCGCCGGTGGTCCTGTTAATCCCGGCAATGTGCCCAGTACGTACTGGAGCTTCTCACCTTCCGCATTGAGAATATGACTTAACCCAAGCTCTTCCATGGCAATCGACGAAAGCAATAAATTTATCGCTTGATCGCGCGTTACAGTAATATTTGGTGATATATTAGGTATATTAGCCTGTGACATGTATCCCAACCTCCATTCGATAGTTACAGATTATTCTCCGATCTTAGAATGGTGATTGCTCACATACCTAATTTTGGAAATTAAATCAAGCTCATCTACCTAAGCAAAAAGGGTCGCCCCATCAGTCACTTCCTTGACTGAGGGACAACCCTTGAAATTACTTACTAACGCTTTTTAGAGCTGGTTTTTCGTTCTCGTTGAGTAAACATAAGCGGCGGCGGTGACGCCGACATTTGGGTTTGGCTGCTCGTAATTATCTCCATGTGCTGAATGTTTTCAATTGGAGATTGTTCGGATACAGTTGCTTGAGTTTCTATTTCCGTCCGTTCAGCTTCAGGTTGAATTGGGTTGCACGGATAATAGATCTTAAACTCATCTAATCGCTCCATGCATTCTGGACTTGTGACAAGATCTGTCTGCTGGAGTAACGTATATAGGTCAGCAATCTTCTCGCGCACTTCAGGCGATGAAAATAGCTGACGTTTGTTCTTTTCAATCCAGGAAAGACTTTGATTTTTACGCTGATGAGCTGTATGAACATCCAATAAGGACGTAAGCAAGACACAAATTTGAAAAGAGAGCACACTCTTGTCTTCATCTACTTGACTTTCTATCCGATACAAAATCGCTTCTATAAGTTGGAAAACAGATAAACTTAACTGCGAGATGGCTGCTGCACATTGGTTTATGGTTTGATCAGTAGTCGATATGCTCATACTCCAAATTTTCCAGTTCCATAATATTTTCTGCCTCCCCTTCATTAAGCAATGCGGACGATCTTGTTTGAAGGAACTGCATATGTGAGATAGCATGCAGCTTCTTAAGCATTAACCATTGGGTCATTACCATGGAATCCAGGAATTGAATGACACTATGATTATAAACGAGAATTTCCTGTGTAGTTGGCGCAGTCGGAAAATCGAGATCTCTTCCAACAAAGGATGATGTTTTATCCGCTTCCGTCCGCATTAGTTTAGCCAGGGATTCCTCTTCAGAAGCAAGAGACTGCAATAATTGAGTGATCGCAGCCGAATAGGAAGGAGGCACTTGCTCATAGGGAAACTTTGCATGGACACTCAACGATTCACTCCCCTTTCGCCTGAAATCAACTTCTATTCTTCACATTCATCTATGACATACTCCGAGAGCTCTTCCTTTTCTTCGAGTTTCATGATATCCGATAATTTAAAGGTTAAGAGCATTTGATTGCTAATGATATTCCGCATCATGCGATCCACGCTCGAATTAATGAGCAATGCTTCGTTAATGGTCAGACAACGGTCTTTCAGAACGTGCTGAAGTTTCTCAGCTTCGGCATTAATGATGTGAGAAAGTCCGATCTCCTCAAGAGCAATCGAGGTTAATAATAAATTAATGACTTCTTTTCGTTTCAGAATAATCTCTGGTTTAATGTCAGGAATATTAGGCATGGACATGTCTTTCAACTCCTGTATTTGTAAGATAGGAACATTTCGGCATTTATCCGCACCTTCAATTTAGTATATGATGGTTGTCTCCTTTCATGATTTTTTCAGCCTCTATTTGGAAAATAAAAACAAAAAAGCCCTTTCGGGCTCTTTTTGCAAAACAATCTACGTCACTTCATTTGGAAAATGATCCAAAATATTTTCCATCTTAAATTGCAGCAGCATTTCTTTCTTTATCACGTCTTGTAACGTTTTTCTAACACTGTCATTAATCAATAACAAATTCGAGATAGTAGTCGTTGGTGGCGTAACCGCCGGAAATAATGTACCAACCACATATTGGATCTTCTCTGCTTCCGCATTGACGATATGTGCTAAGGCAAGTTCCTCCAAAGCAATGGAAGCTAATAATAAATTCACAGTCCCCCCTAATGTTAGTGATATTATGGGGGTAATGTTAGGTATATTCGCTTGTGACATTCCCTTCCCTCCTATCGGCTCAAGTTGCTTCGTTTGCTAATATATATGCTCGTGAACTTGTTTTATCGAACTTTTTTATCGAACTTCATGCAGCTCTATTTAACTCCAATTTGCTCAAAATAACGTTGATTATGAATGACGGATGGATGTTTGGGATTGTACGAATAAGAAATATCATGATGAAATTTCGCCTTATCCACCTTGCCGATCCGGTCGTAACACAGACAAAGCTGAACATGTGGCAGCCACGTCCAGGACGAGTGATCCATGAAACCCATCGATTCCTTGGGCTTGGTAAACTGTGTTGCGGACTCATACCAATAGATCGCTTGCAAATAATCTTGCTCCCCCAGAAAAATAGACCCGATTCGGCAGCAGCAATCTGCGCGAGGCGTATCGAATTCGAATGATCTGAACAAAGCCATCAGTTGCTCATCTCTCTTACCTAAATGGCTGTAACAGGTTGCCAAATGAAGGGAAGCAGCAATTTTATCTTCCAACCAGCCGTCTGGCGATTGAAGGAAATCTTCATAATACGTCACAGCTTCCTCATAATGACCATGTTCTCTGCATTCGTTAGCATAATAAAATTGATCACGTAAACTTAACGTCTCTCCTCCGGCAAGTTTCTTCCGATAGATTTGTAAATTGCGATCCGTATGCAGCTTATCTTTCCGGTGTGTGACCGCAATTTCACTATGGAGAACGGATCCGCTTGCCGCTAAATATTCATGCACAGCGCCAATCCATTGAAACTGGCAATCTCGGCGAACTAGCCGGTTTCTGCGCAGACTATACGTCACATTCTGATTCTCATCAAAGCTGAGGTTATAATTCATCGACACGCGATCCACAAGCGGCTCCATCGTCTGAATCAATTCGAGAAATAGCAGCCGATCTTTCTCCGTCAGTGTATCATCAGCGTCCAACCATAGAATGTACTGCTTCGTTGCTTTGGAAAAAGCAAAGTTTCTGGCTGCAGCAAAATCATCCACCCAAGCAAAATCATAAATTCGGTCGGTATATCTGGCGGCAATTTCCTTCGTCCTATCCGTAGAGCCCGTATCGACAATTATAATTTCATCGGCAATACCCCGCACGGAATGGAGACATATTGGAAGTGCGTTTTCTTCATTTTTGACAATGAGACATAGACTGACTGTGATCTTGCGTTCATCGGCGTTCACCCCAATGCTGCCTTGCCTATAGGCGTCAACACCGGCCAATTCTGACTTGCGATAAATATGATAGGCGGGAAAATGAGTGTCCACGTAGAGTGAGAAGCCCAAAGCGCGTGCGCGAATGCAGAAGTGCCGGTCTTCCCCCCAGAATGATAAATTAGGGATTTCCGCAAAACGTACACCGGCTTGAATGGCTTTGCGGCTGATCAAGGTGCACGCCCCAAGCCCGCCAACCTCATAAATACCCGGTATTCTCAGTTGAGCGAAGAACTGCCAAGTCCGCTTAGCTGACTCCTCGTCGGCTAAAGATTCCTGCCTGCCTTTGTGGTACAGCGTATACTGGTCGCTCAGCCAAACTTGGGGCATTTCCATCGTATCCGGCTGCCATTTCGTCCAGAAAATGTTGGCGATAATCGCTTTGTTCGCCGACACAAGCTGCTCAAGCGTGTGCGGGTGTAAAACGAGATCGGAGTCAATCAGAAATACATAATCGAATTTCTTTTCTAAGGCATAAGAAAGGATATTGTCCTTCATTCTGGCTACTTTCCAAATCGTATCCTCCGGCCAATAGTGAGTGAATTCATCTTTCTCATAGGTTTGGGCATGTTTCTCTTCATTGTGAATGACTGTCCGGCCATATTTCGTTTGAAAATCAAGCAGTAATTGCTGTGAAGCTTCTACCTCATTATCGTCGACGAATAAATAGCTCACCATAAAGTTTTTGCGCTCAAGTTCAGCAAGTGAAGTAAGAAATGGTGTAAGAATTTCAGGTACTTGGCGAATGGGGCTTCCAATCAGGACACGCTTTTTAGGACTCAAAGTGCCTTCTCCTCTCGGCGGAGATTAGCAAAATAAGCTTTATTATGCAAAATGCTCGGATGAGTCGGGTTGTAGACATAGGCAATCTCATTATGCAGCTCCGCTTTCTGCTTCTGCCCCATTCGGTCGTAACACAAGCAGAGGTGCAAGTGTGGCATCCAAGTCCAAGCCGCATGATCAACCACACCGGCATAGTCGGTTGGCTCTCCTAACGAGGTTGCTTTCTGAAACCAATAGATCGCAAGTTCCAGCTTGTTGTCTTCGTAGAAAAAGTTTCCCACCCGACAGATCATCTCCGCTCTTGGCTTTCCATATAGCAAGGTTCTGAACCAAGTCCTCAGCTGCATCTGCCGATTCGTTAGATTGCCGTAACAATCTCCCATCTTCAGGCAAGCGGCAAAACAATCCTCACGCCATCCCTGTTTGGTAGCAAGAAAACGTTCGTAATACATAACCGCTTTTTCATGAAGACCATGATCTTTAAGCTCATTAGCAAAGTAGTACAGATCTCGTGGGGAAAAAGATTCATTCTCTGACTCGCGTTTTTGATAAATCCGCAAATTCCGGTCGGTATACGCCTTATCCTTCTTATGGGTAACGGCAATATCCGACTGAATCACGTTACCGCTGACGATCAGCACTTCATGCACGGGACCTTCCCAACGAAACCCGGCTGCCCGCCTGACTAAACGGTTGCGTTTAAGACTCGTTGTTACGTTATGATCAGCATCAAAAGCTAAGTGATATGGCATCATCACACTGTCAACGGAAGGATCCAAGTCCTCTTTAAGCGCTTTGAATTTCAGCCGGTCTGTCTCTTCAAACTCGTCATCCGCATCCAGCCATAAGAGATAGTCCTTAGTCGCTTTAGAAAAAGCAAAGTTCCTGGCCTCAGCGAAATGATCCTTCCATGTCAAATCATAGATAAATTCCGTAAAAGAGGAAGCAATCTCCTTGGTTTTATCCGTAGAACCTGTATCTATAATAATGATTTCATCCGCTATTTCTCTTACAGAGTGAAGACAGCGATGCAGCGACTGCTCTTCATTTTTGACTATCATACATAAACTAATCGTTATCAATTGGCTATTCCTCCCAAGTCACAAGGTTGGGATGTTCATCCAGAATGGAATCATACTGCTCTTTCCAGCCATATTGGGCGTTTGGATCAAGTCGCATATACCGCTCATATTTCTCGATCCTGTCTTCCGGTTTCGCCCATCCAAAGTGCTTGATTCTGGCAGGGTGGCATAAATAGGAAAAATGGTTGATCGTGGCCGGGAAGCGGCCGCAGTGCTGAGGCGTCTCTTTCCAGAGATATGGTAAATCCGGTTTATATCGGATCAGGAAAGGACGGTAGTAATGATGGGCACTCCAGTAAGCATCATCCCGATAACTGGTTTCGCTCCACATATCGTACAGCCGAAAATAGATGGCATCCTGTTCACAGTGGCTCAGCAAATCACGCACTTGATTAGCAAATTGATCCTCCAGGAGCTCATCGCCATCCAGATTCAGGATCCATTCCGGATTGGTTTGCACTGTCGCTTCCCATTGCTGCTTCCTTAGCTGCACTTCATTGGCAAAACGCGATTCAGGATTGCGAATCAACTGCAAAGGGATGCCGGACAAAAGCTCTTCGCAAATCTCTGAAGTATCATCTGTACTTCCGTCATCAATGATGACTGCTTCATCAATCCAGTCGCGATGCTGGAGTAGTGCCTTGCGCAAGTAGCGGTGGCTTTCGTTTTTTACAACCATGGAAAGTGTCAATTTACTCATGGCGCTGCCCCGCAACGCAAAAGATTTCATGCCCGTGCCAGTTGGACTGAAGTCCAACCATGATCCTCGTCTTATCTTGCAGCTGATAAATATGCTGACATGGCTGCATGTAATCATCCCTTCTTTCATGTAATTGAAGGTGTGCGCATATCTATGGCCATAAGTGATTAAACCGGAGGTGCCTTTGGATGAGCCGCCCAACAGTTTCGCTGTGCATGATTGTGAGAGACGAAGAACGCCTGATTGAAACCTGTTTACGAAGTGTCCAAGGATGGATTGATGAAATGATCGTTGTGGACACGGGTTCATTAGACAACACTGTGCAGATTGCCCGTTCCATGGGGGCTTCTGTCCTTACTTACGAATGGAATAACCATTTTGCAGATGCCAGGAATTATGGGCTAGAGCATGCCAAGTCGGATTGGATCCTATATTTGGATGCTGATGAGGAATTGTCGCCTCTAGGTGATTTCGATTTACACAGGGTGCTTCAAGAGACACAAGGCTTCCGTTTTATCCCTCCATTTAGTCAATTATATTGGCGAAACGCCAAATGAAGACGAAGCATTTCATATTGCTCATCCACGTTTTTTTCGCAATCACATCGGGTTAAAGTTTAAATATGCCATCCATGAAACACTGAATATCGATGACATTTTCCTTGATCGTGACACGACGGACCTTTTGGGAATGATCCCTCTCAAATTATTTCACCGCGGATATATGGAACCAATTACGATTCAGAAAAACAAGTTTGCCCGCAATATGACCCTCCTGCAGCAGGAAGCAAGCGCTCCAGCGGCAACTTCGAATCCTTGGATTGAATACCACATAGCCAGCGAGTACTATCGCGTGCATCAATATGACAAAGCATTTGAGTATGTGAATCTATCCATCGTCCGCTTCATTCAATCAGGTAAAATGCCCCCTTCTATGCTGTATAAACTGAAATATGCCATCCTCTTTAACACAGGGAGCATCGATGGCGCCTGGCCCGGTATCGAGAAAGCTATTGCCTTGTATCCCGATTATGTCGATCTACATTTTTATAAAGGTGTGATTTGCTATTTGAAGGGGTGGTACGCTGCGGCAATTGACGTTTTTCGGCATTGCATTGAGTCGGGGGAAATGACAGGGCAACATCTAACATTACGAGGTACAGGCAGCTTTCATGCGTATTATTATTTAGGTTTATGCTGGGAAAAATTAGGAAATGACCAAGAGGCCATAAACGCCTATGAAAAGGCATATGGGCTGTCCCCGACCTATACCCTCGCCGGCGAAGCACTTAACAGGCTGAATGAAATCGAAACCTAGTATTTTCAGAAAATGAATGCAGCCAGCACGAAAAACACTCCCGGCCTCCCGGGAATGTCATTTCGTGCTCTCGTCATTTCAGCAAAAACTTCGCATACTGTATCGGTGCTTCATACGTTTTATAAAAAGTTGCATGCATTTTCGCTTTTCTGAAGGAATAACGCTGATCTCTTCCGTTCACTTCAATTAACTTGATGCCTCCGCTTTGATCAACACCTACATCCAGCCCAAGATCAGCCATGTGAGGCAGACTACTGCCTAGATGCCTCGCTATCGCTAACGATGCTTGATGTATTTCCTCCGTAATGTGTGCGGCATTAAACCCGCTCGACTTAAAAAGCTCCTCGCAGCGCTTCACTTGGCCCCCTTTGGCAACATTGGTCACGTGACGACCTCTAGCTGCGACTTTGCCCACGATGCCTGTGATCTGCCATTGTCCGTTCTCACTTCGCTGCACAGATACCCTGATGTCATAAGGCCTGCCTTTGTATGTCGCTAAAGGTATGGCTTCTTGAATCATATACCTTTGTTTGCGAACTTTTTTATGAATTAAAAGTATGGCCCGCTCCCGGGATACAAGCTTAGGTTTGCTGAAAACACCATGCAGTTTCCAAGCTCCGCCTGCTTGCTTTGAAGCTTTCATGATGCCGTTCCCTACACTGCTGTTCGTTGGTTTAATAAAAAGTGAGGTATACTTGGACATGGCCGACTCCAACTGTTTGCGCGTGTATTTCGTAGACTCCGGCAAATACTTGCGGAGATGTGCATTCTTATGAATAAGATGATGAATGAGATGTTTGTCATAGCGATTTTGCCTATTAAATACATAGCTGTAGCGTGATAGCTCGTTTAATTTTTTTTTCAAATATGGCGTTAAGGTTATGGCGCGGTTATGTGTGACACGAGGAATATTCCTCCGGACAAGCTTGTATTTATGATTGGTGTAAAAATAACCCAAAGCTGATTTCCTGTTCACATACCTCAAACACATATAGAAAGGCTTGATTCCCCACTTGTTGCCTGCTCGATCATACAACGCTATACGTTCATTCCCAGTTCTTCGCTTTACTATCCCCTTGTACGTTTTTAAATCAAGTAAGACACCTACCGTCGTTCGCACCTAAACACCACCGCCATTCGCAAATAAGAATATTGTCAGTGTATGTCTCTCTGTTAGCGAGTAACACGGTAAATACCTAAGCGCGAACGAAAAGTATGAAGGAATTATTTAACATTCGTCGAATGTAGACGAAGTGGAAGCAAGACGTGAGCACGCTAACCCGGGACTAAGCTTTGCTCTCATAGAAATAATGCTGCGCCAGAATACGATCGCTCAATTCGATAATGCCATAGGAATATTGAGGCTGTCTTCTTTTATCCGTTGGCGAGCCCGGATTGAACATCAGGATCCCGTCAACAGTTTGATGATAAGGAACATGAGAATGCCCGAAAATGATGATGTCCGGCTGCTCTTCCCGGAATGCTTCCCGGGCTCTTTCCTCTGTCGTCTTACGGAAGCCGTCACCGTGAATAAGACCGATTCGATACTTACCGGCGGTCACGATTTTTTTCAAACCAAACCGCTCTATTATGTCATGACCGTCGTTATTCCCGGCCACAGCCTCGCATGGAGCAATTTGCTCAACGAGATCGACGACATGCTCACTCACCCAATCTCCTGCGTGCAGAATCAGGTCAACACCTTTTAATCCTGCTACTAGCGTATCCGGCAGCTTTTGTACTCTCGCGGATAGATGCGTATCGGAAATGACACCAATTCGCATATAATCACTCCTTTTTCCACATATGCTCCTATTTTCTCATTCGCCGGAAGGAACTGCAAATACAAGGCAGAATAAAGAGCAGACTAAGGTATCTGACTCATGATGAGACAGATCTCCCGAAAATTCGATGTTTGCAGATCAGTTTGATACAATATTGCTGAAGTCTACGCCAAGGGGGACACCGATGATGAAAGATCCCATCGTCATACAGAACAAATTAAGAGAAGCTATGGGGCATCTCGAGAAAAGGTTCATGGAGCGTGAAGAACTCATCCGAGCCTTGCTCCTTGCGATCATGAGCGGTGAACACGTCCTATTGGTCGGACCTCCCGGTTCGGCGAAATCGCAGCTGGCCCGAGCTGCAGCAGAATTATTCGGCAATGAGCCCTATTACGACTATTTATTGACTCGCTTTACGACGCCAGACGAGTTATTCGGCCCAGTCTCTTTGCAAAAATTAAAACAAGATGAGTACAGTCGCCTCACGGAAGGATATCTGCCTAGCGCACGTTTCGCCTTCCTGGATGAAATATTCAAAGCAAACAGTGCGATTCTTAACTCGCTCTTATCGATATTAAATGAGCGCGTTTTCTTCAACGGACGTCTGAAACAGCCGTCGCCTCTGTTATTTTTAATGGCGGCCTCCAACGAATTGCCTGAAGATAACGAGCAGCTGGCTGCACTTTACGATCGCTTTTTGTTCCGCTTTGAAGTCGAGTATGTCAAGCAAATTTCCAGCTTTGAACTGATGTTTCAAGCGCCGAAATCGCCTCTTCCCACACTGCTTTCAACAGAGTTGATCAACCAATTGAGATCACAAGCGATGGACGTGCAGTTGCCGGATGCTTTGATTTACATGCTCTTCCAGTTAAAAACAGCCCTTCAAGAGAAAGAATACGTGCTCTCCGATCGGCGTTGGAATAAAATAGGACATACTTGGAAAATTTCAGCCGCTATCCACGGACGAAGTGCTGTTGGCGTTTGGGACACCGTCCTCACTCCGCACATGCTTTGGGATTTTCCAGAGGATTTGCCTGAAGTTAAAGCGGTTTTTGATACGTTATTTCAGGATATGCTCAAACGCGAGATGGAACAGGAGCTTCCTCTGCAGCAGTACAATATGACGGTTAAAAAATGGCTGGACAAGGAAGATGAGCTCCATGCCTTCCAATTCAAAAAAGAAATCGGCGGTTCCTTATCCAAAGACGCCGCTGAACGCCTGAAGGGCAGCTTGGAAGAATGCCGCACGGAGCTTGAGGATACGGCACGCAGTTTACGAGGCAGACTTGTCTCTTGGCAGGAAAAAGAGAAGAAATTGCCCGAATGGATTGCTTCACAATCCATTTTCCTGCAGCATCCCGAACAGTATGCCGTCAAATTTACGCACCTTCGCATCCAGGGTGAACGCATTCTACAATCCATTCAAGGCTTATATCGCACATTGTTTGACCGTGAAATTCCGGGAATCGTGTACGACTATACCCTATAAGAGGTTACGCTATGATCATTCGCTGCACACGGGTCGATCGGTATGTGTTTGAAGGTTATGTTCATTCTTCCCGCGTCGCCCAGGAGTGGATGCGCGAAGCGGTGCGGCAAGCTCCCTGGTTTTCGCTTGAACTGTTTGCCGATTTCTTCATGTGCTTTTACTTAACAAAGCCTGAGATCGATGCAGCTTCCGAGGAAACACCTTTCCATCGTTGGATGGTGTTGACCTTGACCAAACAATACTTCTATGTCTCCATTCACCCGCGCACAATTGGACAAGTGAACGCTTCCTTTAAGACGGCGCTCAAAGCGCTAATGTGGCTAACGGAGTCATACGAGAAAGAAGTAAAAAAACGGCAAAAAGAGCAGCAGCAGATCGGCATCGGTTTGGAGAAAAAACAGCAAATGAGCGGTCAAGAGGACAAAAGCGTCAGCGAGCGGCTCACCGATAAACAAATTGAGAAGCTGAGGCTTGTTGGATATACCCTGCAGCAGGGAAAAAGAGCTGTAGAGGACAAGCAAGAGGCCTCCGACTCACGGCCGCTGGTTGTAGACGAGATCCGCGCATTGAAACAGCGCATCTTGGAACTGCAAGGCGAGCTGCGTACGGAGTTCATGAAACGCGACAAGCTGAAAGCCAAGCTTCGCAAGGCGGAAGAGGAACTCGAGCGCCGGAAGCGGCAGCTGGACCGCATGAGCGCCCGCGACCTCGCCGCGATGCAGGAGCTTGAGTCCGAGCTTGGCGACTGGCTCGGGCGATCTTTGAAGGAGACGCTGTCCCTCGAAGAGGCGGACAGCTTTAATGTGCACGAGCTCGTGCAGGCGAGTCAGCGGCTTGCGAACCGGCGCTGGGGCAGCGAGCTGGGGAAGCTGCGGAGGCAGACGTTCGAGCACTACGTGCAGTGGATTGAAAAGCTGAAGCGCAGCAAGGATTTGGTCGCTTTCTTGCAGGAGGTGGGCCGCAACATCCATCATTTGCGGGTTCAGCGGAAAAAGCAGCGCTCGCCGTATGTCCCTGAATCCTACGATGATCTGCGGCAATCCGGAGACATCGCGCATTTGCTGCCAAGCGAAGCCAGTTTGCTCGCGGATGAAGATTTTGAGCCTTATTTTCTTGTCAAATGGATGGAAAATAAGCTCATGACTTATAATTACAGCGGTTCCTCTCCAGAACCACAAAAAGGTCCCGTGATCTGTATGCTCGACACGTCGCATTCGATGCGCGGCAGCAAGCTCCGGCTTGCCCAGCTGTTCACGGCGACCTTCGCCTCCTTTGCGCTTCTCGAGCGGCGGGACTTCGTCCTGCTGCTGTTCGGCGCCAAAGGCGAGCTGGTCGAGCACATCTTGTCTTACAAGCGTCCCGACTGGGAACGCTTCTATGGCCTTGCGCAGCTTGCCTTCGGCGGCGGTACCAACTTCGATGCCCCGCTAGGCAGAGGCATGGACATCGTTCAGCATCAGCCGCAGTTTCGCGATGCCGATTTCGTGATGGTCACCGATGGCGTTGGCCAGATCTCCAAAGCAACGCAGCAGCAGCTAGCGCTGCTGGGCCAAAAAAAGCAGCTGCGGCTGCATTCCCTGATCATCGGCTCCGCCCGTCAGCATCTCGTGCAAAAATACGAGATTATGGGCGTTTCGCATCAGGTACGATTTGCAACAGCTTGGGATATGCAGGATCCCGTTAAGGATGAGCTGCTGCTAGATGTGTTTGCAAAGCGATGACCACAGCAAACAATCCCCCGATTGCCTCGACTCGTCTCGACTCGATTCGCTGGCACCGGGGGATTGTTTTCGTGTAACCGCATTTGCCGTCAGACGACACCATTACGCTGTATTAAGTGCAACGTAAGCCTTAGATTTTGCTGCTAAGCCGTACCTTCGTTACCTCACTCCGTCACACCTTTTATCACTCATAACCAAGTTACGACTGGAGCAGCATTCTATGTTGTACATTGTGCAGGCCTGTTGATCTACCAAAAAATGGGTTCATGAGAAAGTAAAATTACTTGTCAAATAGACCAACCATTCTGCTTGCAAATCGTTCATACCAAATAACCGATCGAATTCGGCAAAAGATAACTGGGCACTTGGATGTACTTTGGAATTTCCTTGTTCGAATACAAATTTAAGCAAGACATATACCAATAAAGCTGTGTACAACTGGCCATAAACGGCATTTGGCGTTGTTCCAAATATCATCGGTACATTCAAATGCTGCTTAATCCAACGAAAAAAAACCTCGATTTGCCACCGCTTCTTATACATCTCAGCAATTTTTTCGACAGAGGGCCTATGTAGATTGGTTGCCAGAATAACAGGATTGCCATGCGGATCCTTTAGAATAACGACACGAAACCTATTTTTTGAAAGCGTCGACTTCGCTCCTAACTGACAGGTTAAATCTTGTTCAATTGTGCCAGCAAATGGACGTTTTCGTGTCCTCCGTTTAGGTTCATGAAAATGTGTGTTATCCCTGAGGCGAATCACGAAATATTGGTTTTGTTCCTGATAATCATCAAATTGTTTATGCTTACCATAAGCGCGGTCAGCTACTAGTATGAAACGGTCGTCGCGTACGTCATTACAGCTTAATAGATCTGGGCGATTCCCCGTTGTTTCTGTAACTTTATGTAGCTGACCTGCATCTGCAATGATTGAAACGTGGAGTTTAATTCCTGCTTTTTCACCTTTTAGCGGCGCCCATGGCCATCGTTCTTTACCAACCGTAATCTTAGTGGAATCCACTACAAGCAATTCCTTAGGGATACCTAAACGACGACGCGTTGGGCGATTACATTTCTGAATCATCAGACGCAACAGCTGCTTGAACACCTCAAATGGGACATCTTTGGCTTTTTTTGAAATCGTGGAGTGATCAGCTTTTACAAGTCCACAAGAAGACATGCGTTTTTCACCATCTCGGTAGCCGTCCCATTGCTGGAGTGCGGCTTGCGATAAAAAAAGAAAGAGATCATAAACAGTAAATTTCCGCGCAGAATCAACGTAGGACTCTTCTTTGATAAGAGGAAGCACTTCTTCTTTCGGTATAATTGTTTGCAGAATATTCGAGAACATAGTAGACTTTTTCATGAGGTCGCCTTCTTTCGGATGTTTGTAGGGGTACAAACAGTTTACCGAATGGGCGGCCTTTTTACCTGCCATTTTGTGGATAATCAACAGGCCTGTACATTGTGCAACCATTTGGCTGTAACTAGGCCTCAGTACACCTCTATACTGTACTTTATGCAACGAATCTTACACTAAAACGCTTACATCTCACCTTTTCACAACAAATGGTTGTATATTGTGCAATCAAAGACCGCATTCGCCGTCAAACGAGGCCATTTCGTTGTATATAATGCAACGTAAGCCTTATACTCATCAGCCTTGTCCCTTCCCCCATCACCATTCCCTTGAATTTTAACGGGAAAAAGTGCAGCTTAGTCTGATCATTTCCACCACTTGCGATCCATTATATGGAATTTATCCTTCTATTTCCTCAAGTTTCCTCAAAAATGATTCGAATCGACTGAATTACCTCCACCAACTCCAGTTATTTTATTGAAATCCCACTCCGCGCCGTTTTTAACAGTAGAAATTCCAGTTACTCTTCCAGTGAACACAAGGATAAACGGCTGTGTTGGCTGTGTTGACTTTGTCGGGTTTTTCATACTTTTAGGAAGAGTGTACCCCAAAACATACGAAATAAGGACCCCTCTCGGAGTCCTCATTGACGGTGAATAGATTTATGGTACTATGCTATGAACCTTAACTCAGCTTGGTCTCTACCTCATCACACTATTGCAGTACTTGACCACATTAATGATTTCTGCGGCACATCTCCTCGCTTCTATACGGATTCAACAACAACTTCCCTTGGTGTAAATTGTCTTTGACACGACACCTCTCTGCTTTCACCGTCAAAGATAGTATGTCCGCTTATTTTCGTTTTATGTATATATGTAAAAAAATAAGTCACGATTTCGTTTTCACTCATTCCTGTATCAACTCTTTGATCGTCTTAAGCGATACGCCCGTCTCATGATACACATCAATCAGTGTGGCACCCGGATGGCTGCGAACAAAATCTTTGACCTTATGCGACTCGACCAGCAGCAGTTGCGCACAGGGTTTACAACGTTTTTCAAATTGTGTTATGAAAACTTTTCCGCATGCCTCACAGTTGCTTAATGTCATTTCTCTACACCTTCCAGAGCCAACTTTTACCAGGCTATTTCCAATCAAAAATAGCTTTCGCAACGGCGTGCTGTTTTCAGGGGGTAGGCAGGTGAATTTCGATAAGATCCCCTGGTTTAATCTCACCTGGGCGTTCCACATAGGCGACAATTCCCCTGCTTTTCTGCGCTTGAATGATAAAATGTTTCGTTAAACTTTTATCGTCATATTGTTCCGCGATCACTCTGCCTGGCCCGGCACACGGCTCATTTTCCCCCTCAGATACTAACCCGCCGCCACTTGAAAGCATCATGCGAATGCCCATGGAAAGCTTGGTTAAGTCCGGCGCGCCGCTCACCAGAATGTTCGCTCCCAACCACTCGGGCCGAATCGTTTCGACACCTAACCGGTCTGCGATTCCTTGAAGTTCCTCAACAGACACAAGGCTAAGTTGGCGACGATTAAAGATTTCCGTCCCTCTCTTATACATAGGCTGTCTGGAGTCAGCTTTGGCAAATAGACCAAAATGCCTATCACCTTCTATACCGCCAAATTTCAACTCGGCAACGTCAATTTCTCTTGTAATAAATGTATCTGGGTTATCTGCAATAAGCACAGCTTCAACTTTTATGATCATCGTCATCTATAGCCTACCCGCCTTGTCCAAAAATTCGCAACCTACTTATCCATATGCACGAATGGCATTTGTTGTTAATGATGTTTCGACTTTTATCAGCCTACTGTCTTCCCGCCGTCTCCGGCCACATCACACCATCTTCCCATCCCAGTACAAAAGCTTCCCATCTGCGCGCCTCCGGAAAAACCTCCAAATCGCCAAAATATTTCGCGATAGCCACATGCTGGGTCGCATGAGCTTTCAGGGCAGCTGCTTTGACTGACCATCCCAGCTCCGTATCCACAACAATTGAAGGCTGCAGCCCCCGTTCCCGTAAAATTCCTGACGCCGCATAGTATAGCTTGCGAACGCTTGGGCATTTCCCGCTTAAAACAGCAGCTGTCGCAGCTTTGGAAATAGTCACATGGTCCGGATGCCCATTCCCACCATCTTCTGCAAAGCTGAATACATTCTCTACCTCATAACGCTGTAGAAATGAAATAACGCCTGCAACCAGATCGTCGAAATCAATATTCGCCAACTGACCGTCCGGGAAGCCCAAATGTTCCACAATGGAAATCCCCAACACTTCAGCAGCAACATTCATTTCTTCTTCTCTCACCCTGGCAAGCTCCGACTTATCAGTCGCTCTCTCCAACCCATGCCGGCCTGCGTCCCCCCTCGTCGCTAGTAGCAGCGCAGGCGCGTTGCCTTCATCCGCATATTTGCGAATTAAACATCCACTGAGAAAGGTCTCATCATCCGGATGCGCATAAACAAAACCATTTTGAATTCCCATCTTCATCTTCACTCCGTTTTCTTTTATGTAAAATTGGCGGGCGGATACACGTTCTCAATCACGAAAATCGCTTGATCCCAAGGCATCGTCATCTCCGTGTTTTCTTGCAAATCCATCAAGCTGACTTCGTTCTCCGCCTTCGAATTATCACTTATTGAGATGACGAAGCGCATGCCAAACCCTTCAGCTATATGTTTCCCTGAATCCGAAGTAAGACATTCCATTCTTACCCCAATGCCAACGAGTTGCAATTCACTCGTTAGTTCACGTATCCGTGCATTCACTTGCAAGGAAGCTTTAGGCGCTAACAGGATAACTTTGGCTTGTTCGAGGTGATTCATGAACCGACTCTCTTCTTCCGGACTCTCATACCTTTGATTGCTGTTTCCCATACCTTTCACCTAGTCCCTTCTCCCGAGATAAAAAAACGCGCCGGACCTATGGTCCTGCGCGAATTACTATCTCGCAGGGAGGCCAACGCGAAATGCGTTAGCCCACCCTGATAAGTTCAGGTATGTGCTAACGCCTATAAAAATAATGAAATTGTACGAACCAAACTGTGTTCTTCATATTGATTCGACTCCTTCACTGTCATAATTATTACTGATTATAGCGGTGGGTTGTCAGCAATGCAACAACTTTTTTCTGAATGCCTTTAGGCTAGAACCGCTTCAATATCTGCTGCAATATCGGAAGGTTCCGTTCTCGCGCCGTACTGCTTGATTACGCTACCGTTAGCATCAACAAGGAATTTCACGAAATTCCATTCAATATCGCCAGTGCGGTAAGGTTCTGGAGTGTGGCTTAGCAAATAAGTGTATAAAGGGTGAGCGTGTTCACCTTTCACATCGATCTTTGCAAACATCGGGAAAGTGACATTGTAATTAAGCTCACAGAAACTTTGAATTTCTTCATTGGTCCCCGGCTCTTGACCGGCAAATTGATTACAAGGGAATCCTAGAACAACAAGGCCCTTTTCTTGATATTGCTCGTATAAACTCTGCAAACCTTTGTAATGAGGCGTAAGTCCACAAGCGCTTGCTGTATTGACAATAAGTAATGTTTTGCCTTTGTAATCGGAAAGTGACTTCGTTTCTCCCGAGATGGTCTGAACTTCAATATCATAAATGGACACAGTAATCTACTCCTTCAATGATAAAATAACTACTTGTCCATTATAGCATTGTTTGCCAACACCCCCAAATATCTTCATGTTTAAACGTTTTAGCTTCCCATATCCTGACAGGTGTGTTATATTGTTTACCTGTTTATTCGCAAAATAGACATATCATCTGATCTTAGGAGGTAACTGATCTTGGACACAAAGACTCAAAGTGCCTATCAAGAAGAACTGCAGCGACTCGAAGAAACGAATATCGAAATTGACAAACAACTGGCTAGGCTTAGAGCCACGCCTGTCTATTACGGCCCCGATTTAACGGAACAAGCGTTAGAAGTCGCACGTGAAAATGGGCGGAACAACTTAGCCAAAGCGGTTGATGAACCCTATTTTGGACGTTTGGATTTTCAAGAGTCAGGCACTGCTTCATCACAGCCGCTATACATCGGCAAATCAGGCGTAGAAGACGAACGTACCGGCCAATTGCTCGTTATTGACTGGCGCGCACCGGTGGCCAGCTTGTTCTACTCGTTCACAGGCGGACTTGATGCTGCTTCCTACGATTCACCGGACGGTCTCATCGAAGGCCTCGTCTATTTGAAGCGAAATCTCGTGGTGCGCAAGCAAATCCTTCAGCGCGTCGTGGACACTTATGATCGCACCGAAGACTCTTTAGCCGTTGGCGACGAATTTTTGCTTTATCGATTAGGGGAAAATAAAGATAACAAGCTTCGCGATATCGTCTCCACCATTCAAGCGGAGCAAGACCGCATCATCCGTGCCGCCAAAAATACCGCGCTCATTATCCAAGGGGTCGCAGGAAGTGGTAAAACGACGGTTGCCCTGCATCGTCTCGCCTTTTTACTTTATCAATACCGTGAACAGGTTCGTGCTGAGCGAATGATTATTTTTGCACCGAACTCGATGTTCCTCGACTACATATCCGGCGTTCTGCCTGAGCTGGGTGTCGGCAATATTCAGCAGAGCACTTTTACCGATTGGGCACTCGATGTGCTCGATCAAGAAGTGAAGTTAGCGGATCAAGCGCTCACCCTGCAAACCTGGTTTTCACTTGGCAGTAAAAGACCACCGCTGGATGATAACGCCCCAGGCAGGTTTAAGGGTTCGATTGCATTCAAACAATATTTGGATGATTGTTTGACCAAATTCGAGTCCTCCTACGTCCCATCGGCGGATTTCATTCCTTGGGAGGGCGTTAAGCTGCCGCTTGCGAACATCCGTGAATGGTTTTTCGTCGAGAATAAGCATTATCCACTCGTCAAACGCCGCGAACGCGTCGTAGCGCGTATCAAACGCTGGATGGAAATGCAGCTCGACAAAATCTGGGAGCAAACCCGGAAAAAAGAGCTGAAAAAGAAATCATCGCAGCGCTTGCGGACGTATTTGACCAGTTGGCCGGAGCATTCGGCATTCAGCTTTTACAAAATGCTGTTCGCTGAAAACAATCGCCCGGACAGCCTGCCTGCAGAGCTTCTGCATAAGCTTCCTGAGCCCATTGTTAGCGCGTCACTTAAGCTTTTCAAGAAAAAAGAAGTGCAGCTTGAAGATCTTGCTCCACTCCTTTATATCCATACACGTCTATATGGCATATCATCGGACCGATTGTTCGACCATGTCGTCATAGACGAAGCCCAAGACTTTTCACCTTTCCAGGTAGCTGTTCTTGATAGCTATACACGCAACAGTTCTTTTACGATTCTGGGTGATTTGTCGCAAGGAATCCATGCTTATCAAGGCATCAAAGACTGGAAGGAATTTTCCAGTTTATTTCAGGAAGAGCAAGGCGGCTACTTCGAACTCGAGCGCAGTTACCGGTCAACGATGGAAATCATCCAGTTCGCCAATCTGGTGCTTCAGCGGGGTGTCGAGAACCCGCTCCTTGCCGTGCCCGTGTTCCGCAGCGGGAACAAAGTCCGGGTCTTGCAGACTGACCTCAAACAAAGAATCCCCCTGCTGCTGCAGGCTATCGCGACGTTACAACAAGGAACGTCCAGCACGATTGCCGTTGTTGCTCGTACGGAGAAGCAGGCTGAGGACTTGCACGACGTCCTGACCAAAGCCGGCATAGAAACAAATCTCATCACATCCAAACAACGTGTGTATCGCGGAGGAATTTCGGTTGTACCAGTCTATTTAACCAAAGGATTGGAGTTTGACGCCGTTTTGCTAATGGACGTAACGGCCGCACATTACGAAGCAACGCTTATGGATGCCAAATTGCTTTATGTAGGCTGCACACGCGCGCTTCATGAATTGTGGCTGATGGCTCCTGGCGACTTATCGCCTCTTGTCTCGACAGACGATGCGGACATTGTCACAACGGATTCACCATAAAATAAAAGACACCTGATTTTTCTTAGGCCAAGTGCCATAGAAATCGATCAGGTGTCTTTTTTTAATATGCGATCAGCACGCCGCCTTCTCCAGCATACGTGCCAATGACGGTGCCCATGTTTGCGAATAGCACATTGCGGAACGGATGCTTTTGGAGGAGTTGGTTCAACACCTCGCGCGCTCTCTCCTCACAGTTGCTGTGGGCGACGGCAATCACATCTTTATCGTAGTCGTGAACAGCCTCGCCCACTTTGGCGATCATTCGCTTCAACGCTTGCTGCGTGCCGCGGATTTTATCCATGACTTCAATCGAGCCTTCTTCACTGGCTTTCATGACGAGTTTAATATTCAGAACAGAAGCGACAGCCCCTCTGACCCGATCAAGCCGTCCGCCTTTAATGACATTTTCTAATGTATCCAAGAAAAACAGCGTCCCCGAAGTAGCAACCGAACATCGTATTGTCTCAACAATTTGCTCAAAAGGAACATCATTCTCGGCCATTTTGGCTGCTTTGAAGGCCAGTACACCAAGCCCAAGTGAAGCCGTTTTGGAATCAATGACTTCAATACGTCCTTGATAACCTTCCTCTATGAGCATCTCTTTGGCCATAAGGGCATGATTGTACGTACTGCTTAGCGCAGAAGAAAGACAAATCACAAGAATATCCTGATTGACCTCAGCTTTTTTTTGATAATCCGTGAGAAAATGCAGCGGCGAGGGACTAGACGTTTTAGGCAGTACACTCTCCGTTTTCATTCTCGCATAAAATTCACAAAGCTCCATATGAGGAGGCATGCACTCCTCTCCAAAATGTACGGACAAAGGAACAATGGTAATCCCTAGCTCGTCCACAATCAATTTGGGGAGGTCGCAGCTGCTGTCAGTGATAATCTTGATTGTCGTCATGTTGTGTACACTCATTTCCTATTTTTTGGCGAAAACGATGCCAAGCGTGCGAGGTCCGCAGTGACTGGATACCACACACCCGGTTTCGGTCATATAGACTTGCTTTATATTGGTTCGTTGCTCAATCTGCTCTTTGACATACGCAGCTTCATCGGCTGCCATCGCATGAGTGACGAACAGGAACTCCGTATCCATTTCATCTTTTAAAGCAAGTGCATTATCCAGTAATTGTTGAAGCGCTTTCTCCCTTTTGCCTCTTACTTTGTCCGTTAATGTCATAGCCCCGTCAATCACTTTCACAACAGGTCTAATCTTCAATAAACTTCCGAGGAAATGCTGGACGCTCGAACATCTTCCGCCTTTATGCAAGTACTCCAACGTATCAATAATAAACTCTACTTCAATGTGGGATCGAAACGACTCAATCATGGATTTAATTTCCGAACTGTTTTTACCCTCCTGAGCCGAATGAGCAGCCTTCAACACTAGCAAACCAATCCCTGTTGATAGAGTTCTAGAATCGATTACGGTAACTTTACCTTCAGAAAAATTTGCAGCCGCTATGGAGGCATTTTGAATCGTGGAAGACAGTTCTGACGAAAGTCCGATATAAACGACATCATCACCAGCTTGCACAGCCGCTTCAAACGCCCTCTCAAAATCGATCGGAGAAGGCGCCGCTGTTTTGGGCAGTTTGCCGGTTTCATCTACAAGCTCAAAAAGCCGGACTGGCTTAATGGAAACACCATCTTTTAACGATAATTCGTCAAAAATAACATAAAGAGGGACAACTTCAATCTGGTATCGATGAATGAGCTCCTCACTTAAATCACACGTACTGTCAGTAAAAATACGCACCCGGGACATTACGGTCAACCACCTTATCCTTCTATCTATCCGTCTATAAACTGAAATCCACATGAATTCTATGGATTGTTGTGTGTTCAGTATATCGAATATGAGATGAAAGCTCAATCATACAAAAGAAGTAACTATAAATTAGAAACCATAGATCGTCATACCGCCGTCAACGAATAACGTCTGACCCGTCACATAGTTTGCAGCATCCGAAGCAAAGAAAACAGCAGGTCCTACCAGCTCTTCAAGCTCCCCAACACGTTGCAGGGGTGTACGCGCAATAACATCAGCCAGAAAATCAGGGTTAGCCAATATTTTCTCCGTAAGCGATGTTTTAAAGTACCAAGGCCCGATGCTGTTCACGTTAATTCCGAATTTCCCCCACTCCAGCGCTAGCACCTTTGTCATTTGAATCATGGCTGCTTTAGTAGCCGCGTATACAACTCCGGTGCGTAGGGCAATATGTCCGGCAACAGAGGCGATATTGATGATCCGGCCATACTTCTGCTCTTTCATATGATGGCCGACAATTTGGGCGCACAGAAAGGCGGATTTGAGATTCGTCTGCATGATGGCATCCCACTCTTCATCGGTTACGGCCAGCGCTTGGCTGCGTATGTTCATCCCGGCATTGTTGATCAGAATATCCAATCTACCTGCCTTTTCGATGATTTGTTCCACAGCCGCTTCAATTTGTTCTCTACTCGTGACATCTACTTGAAACGGATAAGCTTGTCTGCCCAAAGCACGAATTTCGGCTGCGACTTCTTCGATATCACTTGACGTACGCGCAAAAAGGGCGACATCAGCGCCGGCCTCCGCAAGCCCGATCGCCAGTGCTCTACCGATCCCTCTTCCTGCTCCTGTCACCAAGGCAATTTTATTTTCCAGTCGAAATGAAGGTAATAACATATTCTCATCGTCCAATCTATTAGGTAGTTTTTTTTGCAGCTAAAAAAAGAAAGTAGGTTATTCACATGGAATATTCCGTTCAAGAAGAGAAAGCAAACGCCATTAGCCATGGGGTTGGCGTCCTTTTAAGCTGTGCAGCGCTTATCCTGCTCGTTGTTCAGGCTTGTCTACATGGCGATGCGTGGCATATTGTAAGTTTTAGCGTGTTCGGTGTGGCGCTCGTTACGTTGTACACCTGCTCCACCCTGCTGCATAGCGTCAGGCATCCCCGGCTGAAAGACATTTTTGAGGTGCTCGATCATGCCGCTATTTACGTTTTAATTGCCGGAACCTATACCCCCTATTTGCTGGTGACCCTACGCGGGCCTTTGGGGTGGACTTTCTTTGGTGTGATATGGGGGCTTGCCCTAACAGGTATTGTGCTCAAAATATTTTATGTGAAGCGATTTGTCCTTATCTCCACGCTCTGTTACATACTCATGGGCTGGCTTATTGTTATTGCTTTTAAGCCGCTTTACATCAACCTGCCCTTCGGAGGCATCGTATGGCTTGTAGTTGGCGGACTGCTGTACACGTTCGGTTCCATCTTTTATGTATGGAGGCGCATCCCTTATCACCATGCCATTTGGCATATTTTCGTGCTCGCCGGTAGCGCCTGTCATTTCATTTCCATCTTCGGATATGTCATCATGTCCTAGTCAAGGAATCAGCCGCTGCAGCTGCTGAAGGGAGACGACGCTCTCAACTTGGCGCGCCAGCTCATCATAACCATCCTCATTCGGATGAATGGCATCGTCAGATAGGTAGCGAGTGTCCTGCCCCACAAAAGCATCATACACCTGAACGATGTGGATATGCGGCTGCTCTAATTTACGCAAAAATATGTTAAAACGCTGCACCCAATAAGCCGATTCAGGCACCTGCGGTAAAGGATTATATAGTCCAATCAATGCAATTAAATAGGGTGTATCGATACCTTGCCGCAGCGTTTCTATTTGCACCATAATTTCTTTGTAATTCGATTCGTAGGTTTGAAGAGCTGTCTTTAAAAAAGCGGGGTCATTTTGATAAAAGAAAGGAATCGCACCTTGGATTAAATCATTGCCGCCAGCTGTAATCGTGATGATATCCGCCGTTTGGATATCCTTCTGAATTTGCGGATCGGACTGCAGCGTTTGGAGCAATTCGTTAGTCGTAGCACCGTTCGTGCCCGCTTGGATCAATTGAACTGGAACGTTAAGCCACTGCTCTACTTTCTGCTTAAAGCTGTACACGAATCCACGACCATCCGGCGCACCAAAACCAACGGTAAGTGAATCACCAAATGCCAAATAATTAATCGTCTTATCCATGCTATCCTCTCCCTAAAGCTGACGTAGGATAGTATATGCGTCAGCGCCCAGTTTGGGAAGGGACACTCTCACCAGTTGTGCGGCAAGTTTTTTTATACGTTTACATGCTCTTGAACAAAATTTTCGATTTGCGCTTTTTCCGCGTAGGTAAATTGAAACTCGCAGTCGCAGCCCTCGTCATGAAGCACAATTTGCACAATGTCCCCCTCCAAATTGCAAATCACAAGAATAGAAGGATCGATGAGATCTTCCGGAAACGTCTCGCCATCCTCTAGCTGCATGCTTAAATACAGATCACGCCATTGTCCGCGCACCTCAGATTCAACAAAAGATAAAGTAAATTTGTGTTCAACGTGCTCTGCGCCATATTTCATCATCTGACAGTTCCCCCGCAACATTATTTTCTAAAAAGCTGATATTTTTCTATTTGAACCTCGTTTATTTATTGTAACTCAGAGCTCCTGAAAGTGGTAGTTTGCGCTCCTTTATACTACAATAAAAGCAAGTAATTAGATAAAGGAGCCTTCTCACATATGACATCGAAATCCACCATTACGCAAACCATTGACAACAACGCCAATAGATTCAAAGCGATTTCCAGCTTTATCGGTGCAAATCCCGAGCTCGGACATGAAGAATTTCAGGCTACCGCTCGCCTGACGGAAGAGCTGGAATATCACGGTTTCCAAGTTGAACGTGGCGTACTGGATATTCCAACTGCTTTTATAGCCACCTATGATTCCGGAAAAACAGGACCTGTCGTCGGCTTCTTGGCGGAGTACGACGCCTTGCCGGATCTGGGTCATGCCTGCGGCCATCACTTGATCTGTATGATGAGCATAGGAGCAGCCATCGGCCTTAAGTCTGTTCTTGCCGAAACAGGCGGCAGCATTTGTGTGTATGGGACTCCCGCCGAAGAAACCAAAGGTGCGAAAGTACCTATGGCCGAAGCAGGGCTTTTCCGCGATGTGGATATCGCCTTGATGGCGCATCCTTATTACACCTACGAGAAATCGGGTGAATCCCTGGCCATGGATGCGATTCAGTATGAATTTTTCGGCCGCCCTGCACATGCCGCTGCGCAGCCATATGAGGGGGTTAACGCGCTGGATGCCGTTCTCCAGCTTTTCAATTCCATTAACGCACTGCGCCAACAGATGAAATCCGACGCACGTGTTCACGGCATTATTAGCGAAGGCGGTAAAGCTCCTAACATTATCCCTGACTACGCCGTCGCTCAGTTCTATGTTCGATCAGCGACTCGTACCTATACGGATGAGCTCGTCCAGAAGGTGCTCCGCTGCGCGGAGGGCGCTGCATTGCAAACCGGATGTACGCTCAAAACATCCTTCTACGAATATTCGTATGACGAGCTGCGTACCAACGAAACGTTGTCCCAAGTATTCTCGGATCAACTAAGCGAGATGGGAATTGACCCGAAAGACGTGGAAGTCGGCAAGGATCACGGCTCACTTGATCTGGGCAATGTATCGATCCAATGTCCGACGATTCATCCTTTCGTCAAAGTCGTTGGCGAGAAGCACATGCTGCATACCAAGGAGTTCCGCGATCTTGCGCTGCAAGAGCCTGCCCTTGACGCGATGATTTTTACAGCCAAAGCGCTGGCTAACACAGCTTACGAAGTTCTCAGCAGCCCGGACCTGCTGCAAAGAATTAAAGATGAGTTTGCGACAGCAACGAAATAAGATAAAAATGGGGTTGTCACTACAGGACATGAAAGTCCTGAGGGACAGCCCCTTTTTTTTCTAAGCGATTAGCTTTGCTCGCCTCAGCTGAAATAGATGGAAAAACGGCCGCTAATTCGAGCTGCTCGGTGGCAGATAGTGAAATAACGGTAGAAAGTACGGTTAAATCACTGGTAGCTGCTCGAAATCTGCTAGAATTGGCAGTTTTAGCGGTAGAAATTCCAGTTATTTCAAATAAAATAGGTTTCCGAAGCACAATAACAGGAGGAATCGGCGCTAATTACAAATAAACCATCCACTTTACACCCAGCCATTACCACCGAGATGCTCTATTTTTGCCTGACTCAACTGAAATAGATAGCTCAAGCCGTAACGCCAGAAGTCGTTGCTGCAGCAGTCGCCATTGCCTCCCTGTGATTCTTTTCCGCCTTATCTTTTCGCTCTTCAAGCTGAGCCAAGATCGCGTAAAACATCCCCATGCCAATGACTCCGCTAATCCCAATGAGCGTTGCCATCAACCAAGACGGCATCCAGCCGCCAAGGATCACGCCAACACCGCCAAGCAGTGTTGCTCCTTTGTATACCATCCCATATAGAGCCATATACGAGCTTCTTGCATGGTCGGGAGCAATATTACCCAAATACGCTTGCTTGATCGGCACATACATCAATTCACCAACCGTTGCAATGAACATCGAAAGCATCAATAGCCAAGGCTGATTGCTATAAGCTAAATAACTATAGCCCAGAATATAACAGGTGTAGCCGATAAACAACACTTTGCTATCTGAGAAACGCCGCATCAAAACTCCCATAAGAACGGAAAGCACAACGACGAGCACGGTATTCTCGGTGCGGATAAATCCTAACATTTTGAGACCGTCAACGGTCCAGGATGACTCCATCCAAGGGATAAACGGAGCGGATACCATCTCTTTTTCCAATCGCACACCGACATAATTACCTAGATGAAACTCTACAGAGACCAACAATAAAGAAGCTATTGTGAAGATCATGAATGTTTTATCGTACAGCACCAGCTTGTAATTGGACCACAAGGACGTCTTCCCTTGAAAGCTGCCTCCCACTTCTCCACGATCGGATAAAGGTTTTGGCTGGTAGGCCTCATGAATAAAGAAGTAGGTGATAATTAGCGATATCAATCCAATAACCGATAAACCAATAAACAACTCAAACAAGTAGGATTTGAATAAAAACGCGCCTGCAATACCCGCAATTGCAAAAGATAAATTGTTCATCCAGTACATAATGGCGTACATGTATTTGCGAATATCGGGAGCTGTAACATCGAGCAGCATCGCATCGTTGGCGGGTCCATGAACACCCCAGAACATGCTCACGAAAATCATCAGCACAAACGTCATCCACGGTGACGATAACCACGGCGAATTAGACAAAGCCATCCCCATAAAACAGATCATCCAACCGATTTCTGCGGTAAGCATCAGCTTTTTACGGCCTATGCGATCTGCGTAATAGCCCCCTACAATTCCTGCGATGACACCCGCCAGAATGCCGAGAATGACAACAAGCCCAGCGCTCGTATCACCTAATTTTCCAGAAAAATAAATGGACATGAAGGGAAGCACCATATTGTTCGCGGTACCGGAAATAAAAGAAAGGCCGATTCTTAATTTAACATTACGATGAAAATCGCGAAATCTCACGTGATCCCTCCAAGTGGAAAAACAAATCTGCCGAGCCTCTTATTTCACCTTCGTTCAATTAATACGTTGAAAATTACTTTTTCTCGTTACTGCGCAAAAACAAGCCTACGCCAACTAACAATAGGCAACCCGCCAAAAGCTGGATGGCAGTAATCTTTTCCCCGAGCAAAAAATAAGCCAATATCGTCGCGCCAAGCGGTTCGCCCAGAACGGTCATCGATACGGAGGATGCCTTCATATACTTGAGCAGCCAGTTGAATACATAGTGGCCGAAGACCGTTGGAATGATGGCAAGCAGCAAGAAAACGCCCCACTCTTTCGCTGGATAAGCGGTGAATGAGGTTCCTGTCATCACATTCGTAACGGCAAGTACGAGGCCAGCGAACAGGAAAACAAAGAAACTATACACGAAAGCGGAGATCCGCTCTCTCAAGCCTTTGCCCCAGAGCATGTGCAAGGCAACCGCGACAGTTCCGATGAGGGATAAAAAGTCGCCTTTCAATGCTGCACCTGAAAATTGGAAATCTCCCCAGCCAATACAAATGGCGCCTACAATCGCCACACACATCGCCAATATGGCTGCACGATTGGTTCTTTGCCCATAAAGCAAAAACGCACCGACAAGCACAAAGATCGGCTCTAACGTGAGAATCGCTGTCGAGCTGGCAACCGTCGTAAATCGAAGGGAATCCATCCAGAATAGAAAATGTAATCCAAGCGCGATACCGGAGGCTGCCGTTCGGAGCCAATCTCTCAAACGAATTCTAGTAATCTCTGACCGATAACTCCATAGAAAAGGCAGCATAAGGACATTCGTCATCAATAAACGATACATAGCCGTGACTGCGGCAGGCGCATCGGACCATCTCACAAAAATAGCCGAAAATGAGATTGCGATAATACCGATTAACAAAAAAACAGGAATTGGAACTTTCGTTTTATTCATTGCATTCATCTTGCAAAACTCCTTGCTGCATAGTTACCTTGTTGTTGCCAAACACCAAATTATTATATAGGAGGATGTCACTGTTGCCAATCTTTTTTAGACGTTGTTCAATTATTGTTCCATAAGAAAAAAAGCCCGCGGCGTCCACCTAAATAAGAATAGGCAGCTTCCACGGGCTTTATGATTAAGTCCTGCGCATTGTTAGTCTAAAACAGCCGTAATATGCTTGGTTGTAACAGACCAGTGCGATGTATTCCAGATGGATTCTTTATTCTTGAAATAAAGAATTTGTGGTGATGCGTGCTTGATGCCCAGATCCTCCGCGATTTGGTTAGAAACCGGGCGAGATTCAATGACCTTAACCAAGTAATAATCTACACCTTCGTTCGGCTTCCCGGACAAATATTGTTCATATTCATCTAGCGCGCTTGCGCTTACCGGACAAGTTGTGCTGTGTTTCAGAACGACCGCCGGTTTATCGGAGGAACGATCCCATACTTCCTGCCACTGATCAACCGTTGTGAGCTCTTTCCATGCTGACATTCCAATCTCTCCCTTCGTTTTACATTGAAATTATTATAAATTAACCAAGCTGCTTATGCAACTTGCCAGACCGAGAGAGGCCTAGACAGACCTAGCCAAACCTCGCAAGATTCGCAAACACAGCAAGCTTATTGCTATAATCAAGATATAAAATGAGCTTTGGAACTAGGAGGAACATAATGGAATCAACACCCCCAGTGTCAAGACGAACATTTCTAAAAAAAGGCGTTCTGCTTGCAGGTTCTTTACTGGCTTCCGGAGGTCTTGTTGGCAGTTATTCCAGCTTTATCGAAACCAAATGGTACGATATTACGAGAATCACCTTATCATTTGAACGGCTCCCCAATGCCTTCCATGGACTTAAGCTTTTACAGTTCAGCGATTTACATATAGGTCATCATTTTAATTTAAAAGATTTAGAACGTATCGTTACCCTTATTAATAAAGAAAAAGCAGATCTTCTAACTTTCACAGGAGATTTATTTGATGCCCGAATTACAGAAGACGAAACGTTAACGAGCAATCTGCTAGCCAGCCTAGAAGCACCACTCGGCAAATGGGCCGTACTTGGCAACCATGATAAATGGATCGATAAAAACTATACGCTGCCAATCCTCCAGAACGGCGGGTTTCAAACGCTACTCAATGCCTGTAAGAAGATTACCTACAAAGGACAATCCATTCAGATTGCAGGTGTAGAAGATCGACTTACCGGTTCTCCCGATATCGTCAAAACCCTCCAAGGCACCAATGCTCAAATGTTCACGCTCCTGCTCTCGCATTGTCCCGATTTCGCTAATCAAGTCATCGGACAACCCGTCGATTTGCAGCTATCCGGCCACTCTCATGGAGGACAAGTCCGCTTGCCTATCGTAGGTGCGCTCTTTACACCGCTACAAGGTAAACAGTACGTGATGGGACTTTACGAACTACCTGATTCCAAGATGCTAGTCTATACGAATCGGGGGATCGGGACAACGTTTCTCCCCTTCCGCTTCCTTTGCAGACCTGAAATTACCGTGATCACCTTAGAAAAACGAAAACCCTGAGCGCCTACACAGCGTCTCAGGGTTCAGGATTTATTGTCTGACATGCAAAAATTGACGGAATAAGAAGACAGCTTTCAGCTTCAAAAGATCATTAACTTTCTTGAAATCCACTTGCAAAAGATCACTGATCTTCTCTAACCGATAGGTAACGGTATTTCTATGAATGAATAATTGCTTAGCCGCTTCGCTAACTTGGCCGTCGTTACGAATGAAGACCTCCAAAGTTCGAATCATTTCTTGCGAATACTCGGCATCCTTCTCCAAGAGCGGTCGCAATACTTTGGCACAGTAGTCTTCCATCATATTGACCGACACATGTTGGAACAAATGAGCGAACTCTATCGTTTCGTAGTGAACCACGCGATCCGATAACTCGAGCTTATTGGCCATTCGTTGTGTCTCCATACATTCCATGTAAGCTTCTCTTAACGCTGTCGGCTTGCTTTTCATGGCACTTGTATAGAACACCATCTCGCCGGCTTCCTCTCGGCAGCCTGAATCGCCTGCATATTTAATCAGAAGTTGTGCCAACTCATCTTCCGGAAAACCCTCTGCTTGAGTCGAGGAATAAATGGAAAACATGAGGTCTTTGAGTATAAAATGATTTGCGCGCAAGTGATTCGATTTGGGATGCAGCTCCATGTACTCTTTCAGCCGCTTCATTCTCCCTTGGCGTTGTTCATCTAACTGCCCATCCGGCTTGCTTTTGCTTATCACACATTGGTAAGCACCTGTAAAGAGCGTTAACCCTCTACCCTCTGCCTGTTCCAGGAACTCTTCCAGTGACGTCCCTTTCTCCAAATAGCGATACAAGGAGTTTTGCAAATCACGCTCTGCTGATGCCTCCACATGTGACCGAAACGTATAGTTCATATGAAAAGTTAAGATGTCTGCGGCTTGCTGGAATAAACCTTCCTCGACATTGGCAAGAAGGACCGCATCCGGCATGATCAACAAATGGCCCAGGAGCTCATCATCCTGATGGTAGAGCCCTACCCGGTACGCGCGGTCTTTGTTCGAGTAAACCCAGCCACACTTTCTCTTCGGCCAGTTCTGAGCTAATTGATCTTGCTTCCACGCGCTTGTATTATATAAGATTTGCCCTCTGGCCCCAACAACAGCCATGGGATATCCAAGAATATTACTGAGTAATTGGAACATTGACGCCATATTGTCCTGTTTCAAACCGAACTGCATCAACCTCGTCTGTTTCTCCAGCACGGATTGCAGCAGCTTCGTGTTACGGCGGTATTCCGCGTTGAACAAGGCATTCATTTGATCGGAAAAAGTAAACTGGAAGGGCATCTCAATAATCGGAAAATGCAGCCGGTCCGCTTCCTCGACAACAACTTGCGGCAGCTCCGTCCAAAATCGGCCAAGCTTGATCCCTAGCCCGGCAGCGCCGCGATCATTTAATTTACGAAGTAAATTAACGGTCTCCTGCGGACTATCTTTCATGGCGAAAGCGGTGGTGAAGAGCATCTCGCCGGATTTCGTCCAATCCGCAATATCTGGCGCGTCCATAACATTGACAGATTTAACGATGCGGGATTCCCCTTGCTTGCCAGCTACAAGCTTCGCTTCCGTTAATGGATAAATGGATAATGCTTCACGAATGGTAAGATGCATCGTGCTTCCCCCCTTATGCCTTTTTACAGATTATAGGATGACATGACCAAACAGTCAATGGATTTATGTTAGATTATATAACATTGGTTAAATTTTTTTGAACAATTTATGTCTATATCGCACAACGATGTTATTTAATGTAACATATACACACAAAAAACGAGAGACATGCTTGCACATGCCCCTCGTTCCTAAAGACTCATCCTACTAAATCACACGAAATGTTCCAGTGCCCATAGTCCCTAAATTCCCTTCGCGATCCATCACTCGCCCTTGTGTTGTAATCATTTTGCGGGATTGATGAACCAGCTCAGCTGTAACAGTCAGCCGCCCCTCATACAGCGGAGCGACAAAATGAACGTTCAAATTCGTTGTAACAACCTTATCCTCCGGCCTTGCCGTCATAACGACAATCCCCATCGCATTATCCAGCAAAGAGGACAGAACACCGCCATGGACAATGCCAATCGGATTCAAATGATGAGGTTTTGCCTCCAAAGCGATCGTAATGATACCGTCTTTCAGATCAACAAATTCACAACCAAGAAACCCCCAAAACGTAGGTTCCGCCGCTGCGGCCAGCTGCTGCAGTCGTCTATTCAATCGCTCGTGAGTGTTATCCATAGGATTCCCCTCCACTTTCCTTGTAAAGGGCTACCCCTTTTTCTCTTCTTCTAGTAATTGCCTTCGCAATACTTTTCCAATCATCGTCTTGGGCAATGAATCCCGAAATTCCACTTTCCGTGGAACTTTAAAAGCCGCTAAGCGCTCACGGCACCACAGTTCAAGTTCTTTCTCCGTCAACGTCATACCGGGTTTCAACACTACAAAGGCTTTCACCGTTTCCCCCCGGTATTCATCCGGCACCCCAACAATCGTCGCCTCCAAAATAGCCGGATGCTCAAAGAGCACTTCCTCAATTTCACGGGGATAAATATTGAAGCCTCCGGCAATAATGAGATCCTTTTTACGGTCGACAATGGAGAAAAAGCCATCCTCATCCATGCGTCCCATATCTCCCGTGTAAAGCCAACCATCACGAATAGTCATCGCTGTTTCAAGCTCTCGCTGCCAGTACCCTTTCATCACCTGCGGGCCCTTGATCAGCAATTCACCGATTTCCCCAGTCGGCAATTCTTCTCCGGTATTCACATCAACCACTTTCGCCGCCGTGTCGGGTAAAGGTACACCGATCGAACCGATTTTGCGATAACCCCAAATGGGATTGGCATGCGTAACCGGTGAGGTCTCCGTTAACCCGTAGCCTTCAATGAGCTTACCTCCAGTCAAAGCCTCAAAACGTTCCTGAACTTCTAAAGGAAGTGGTGCCGAACCGCTTACACAGACATTAATGGACGAAATATCAACCTCTTTGACCCGTTTATGATTAATAATGGCAATGTACATGGTAGGCGCGCCAGGAAAAATCGTGGGTTTCATCTTATTTATCGTTTCTAAAATGAGGTCGATATCAAATTTGGGGATCAGAATTAACATGCCTGCCTGCAGCATGGATTGATTCAGCAAAACGGTTAAACCAAACACATGGAAGCAGGGAATCGCTCCCAGGAATCGTTCTCCACCCACTTGAATTTTATAGCACCATTTTGTCGTCTGATACGTGTTGGCGATCAAATTCGTGTGAGTCAACATGACACCCTTCGAAACCCCTGTTGTACCTCCAGTGTATTGAAGCAGGGCAATATCCGTATCCGCATCCGTCTCAACGCAAATCGGTCGCGCTGAAGCGGCACGCAGCAATTTTTTGAAAGCGTACACGCCTTCGCCATAAGCAACGTCCAGCTTTGCGCCTTCTTTTTTCATTTTAATCGGGTATAAGACATTTTTCGGAAAAGGCAGGTAATCCTTAATCGATGTCACAATGACATGTCGAATTAACGTCTGCGCTTTAGCCTTCTGCACACGATGAAATAATAAATCCAGTGTAACAATGACCTCTGCCCCAGAGTCGGAGAGCTGATGGACCAGCTCTCTCTCCATATACAGTGGATTCGTCATAACGACGATCCCGCCCATCATAAGCGTTCCGAAGTAGGCGATAATGGCGGACGGACAATTGGGCAGCATGATCGATACACGATCTCCTTGGCACACACCGAGTTCCTTCAAAACATTTGCAAAGCGATAAGACGCATCAAGCACCTCATGATAACGCATTGTTTTACCAAGGAAGTGCAAGGCTGGTCGGTCGGGATACTTATGCGCGGAATCTACCAACAAACGTGCAAGGTTAATCTTAGGGTACTCGTACGTCGGCGCCACTTCTTCTGGATAATGACGCAGCCAAGGCTTTGCCTCACTCATACAAACCATCCCCTTCAGGTTCTTCCCACGGATGACTAGACGATGAATTTCTCACCCTGAATAACACGTGCGGCGATGTCGCGCTTCAGCTGGGTTGTATTGACAGCACTGCGTCTTGACAGTTTTTTCAAAATCGATAATTGCGTCCGAAGAACATCTCCTTCTTCCATCGTACTGAGCGCTTCCTTCGCGTATGCCTCAATTTTGTCAAAAGCCTCATGCACGAAAACGGTTGTCACTTGAATCGCATTTTTCGCTTTCTCTTCTCCGCTCTTGGCAATCAGCTTTTGCGTACGCAGAAGTCCGCTCTCTCCAGCAAAAATCTGAATCATGATATCAGCCAAGTTGCTTAAGACCTCCTGATTTTTCTCCAAGGCCATGCCATACTTCTGAACGGCAAGGCCGCCAACCATCAAGAAAATTTTCTTCGCCATCGAGATCAGATGCGCCTCTTCAGCCAGTGTGCCTTCAAACGTCTGGCCTGGGACGATTGACAGCAATTCTCCTTGCAGCGCTTGCGCTTTTTGCATCAAAGGCAGCTCGCCTTTCATCGCTTTCTTCACTAATGTACCCGGTATAAGCAGACGGTTAATTTCATTTGTTCCCTCGAAAATCCGATTAATCCGTGAATCGCGATAAATGCGCTCTACTTTATACTCCTGAATGTAGCCGTATCCGCCATGAATTTGTACGCCTTCATCGGCAACAAAGTCCAAAACTTCCGATGCAAATACCTTATTAATCGAGCACTCCAACGCGTATTCAGAAATGCCCTTCGCCGAGTGCTTGCCGGCATCGAGACTTGTATGGTCAATGTCTTTCAGGATTTGATCCATCAGTCCCGTCGTTCTATAAACCATGCTCTCCAGCATAAAGGTTTGAATATTCATTTCAGCCAGCTTCTTCCCGATTAACGGGAATGTGGCTATCGGCGTATTGAACTGCTGGCGCGTATTCGCATATTTGGCCGACAATTCGATCGTTTCCTTGGATGCGCCCAAACAGCCTGTAGCCAATTTGTAACGGCCGATGTTCAAAATGTTAAAAGCAATCAGGTGACCCTTCCCTATTTCACCAAGCAAATTCTCCACAGGAACTTTGACATCTTCAAAATAAAGCGGTCTGGTTGATGAGCCTTTAATCCCCATCTTTTTCTCTTCCGGTCCCATCGTAAAACCCGGGTCGCCTTTTTCCACAATAAACGCCGTAAAATCCGTTCCATTAATTTTGGCATATACGATAAAAATGTCAGCAAAACCCGCGTTCGTAATATACAGTTTGGAGCCATTTAACAGGTAATGTTTGCCATCACTAGATAGACGCGCAGTCGTTCTTGCACCCAATGCATCCGAGCCGGATGTTGGCTCGGTTAAGCAGTAAGCCGCAATCTTGGCGCCTGTTGCAAGATCCGGCAAATATTTTTTCTTCTGCTCAGGAGTTCCAAAAAATACAATGGGAAGCGTTCCGATTCCAACATGCGCTCCAATCGATAAAGCAAAAGCAGACGCTTGTGCCAGATTTTCACTAATAATCGTGGAGCTAACCTTATCCAGTCCAAGACCGCCATAAATCTCCGGCACGTCAGCCCCGAGTAAACCAAGCTCACCGGCGCTTCGCATCAATTTAACCGTCAAATCGTAATTAAGCTTCTCGATATGCTCATCATTCGGCAGCACTTCGCCCGCCACAAAATCGCGCGTCGTCTCTGCGATCATGCGATGCTCCTCCGTAAAATCCTCCGGTGTCACGATATTGTGGAAATCGAGATCTGAAATGACAAAACTGCCGCCTACAACTTTATCTGACATGGTTCATCTCTCCTCAGATTGAATTGGACAAGGGTTAATAAATGATGAAAGAGTTGGAACAGGTGCAAGAGCTGAAAGTGTCTGCCCACGATGCTTAACTGGAAATACAGCTAAATTCGAGGGTCAAGCGTGGACCTGAAATACTCCAGCAGCGCCCATCCCACCGCCGATACACATCGATACTACGCCATAACCGCCACCGCGCCGCTGCAGCTCATGAATCAATGAGGTCGTCAGCTTCGCGCCGGTACATCCAAGCGGATGCCCGAGGGCAATGGCGCCGCCGTTCACATTCACCAGCTCCTCGTTCAATCCGAGCTCGCGAATAATATGCAAGCATTGCGAAGCGAATGCTTCGTTGATTTCAAACAGATTCACCTGATCTTGGGTGATCCCCGCCATCTGCAGCGCCTTCGGAATCGCCTTCACCGGGCCAACCCCCATGATTTCCGGCTCCACACCGGAAAGTGCAAAAGACTTGAACGTCGCCAGCGGCTTCAACCCGAGCGCCTCCGCGCGCTCGCGGCTCATCAGCACGGCCGCCGCTGCGCCGTCCGACGTCTGTGACGCGTTGCCCGCCGTAACCGTGCCGTTCAAGCTGAACGCAGGCTTCAGCTTGGCAAGCACTTCCACGGATGTATCGGGGCGAACGCCCTCATCCACGGCAAAAACAAACGAACGCTCAAACGCTTTGCCGCGTTCGTCAAGGCCCTTCACGCTCGTGGCCACCGGCACGATCTCATCCACGAACTTGCCGGCTGCAATCGCCGCAGCCGCCAGACGATGGCTTCGCGCCGCGAAGCCATCCTGCGCTTCGCGCGAGATACCGAAGCGCTGCGCTACAGCTTCGGCCGTATGCCCCATGCCCATGAACACTTCGGGCATGGTCTCAACAAGCTGCGGATGCGGCGAGAACTTGAAGCCCGTCATCGGGACGTGGCTCATGCTCTCTACGCCTCCGGCAATGATCACCTCCGCGTGGCCCAGCATGATGCGCTCCGCCGCATAAGCGATGGCCTGCAGCCCGGAGGAGCAGAAGCGATTGACCGTGATTGCCGGCACGGTCACCGGAAAGCCCGCATAAAGCGACATCGTGCGGGCGAAGTTAAGCCCTTGCTCGCCCTCCGGCATCGCACAACCGATGATGATATCGTCAACATCGCCTTTATCGAGGCCAGGAGCCCTCCGCACAGCCTCCTCCAAGACGGCTTTGCCCAGATCCTCCGCTCTCGTTTGAGCGAAGCTGCCTTTCTTTGCGCGTCCGACGGCGGTGCGCGTAATCGATACAATGACTGCTTCCTTCATCGTTTCTCACCTCAATTAGAGTAGTAAGGCGTGCTCTTTATGAATTTCCGTTTGAATTTTTGTTCCTATTTACATTTCCATTCATCTCTCCCTACGCTTACACCACTTAGTTGCGCAGCGGTTTTCCCTTAGAAAGCATATATTGCATGCGTTGTTGTGTTTTCAACTCCCCGCACAGGCTGAGGAAAGCTTCTCTTTCCAGATCAAGCAAATATTGCTCGGTGACCAGCGTGCCAGCCGGTACATTGCCACCTGCAAGCACATGCGCTAACTTATTTGCGATAAGTACATCATGGTCACTGATATAGCCGCCTTGCTTCATGGAGTACGCGCCAACTTGCATGACCGCTTTGCCATTTTCGCCGACAACGCGGATCTTTTCTCGCACAGGTGGGGTATAACCCGCCGCATCCATGCGCAGAACGGCTTGTTTGGCTTCATAAATCCGATGATCCGGATTGATAACAACCGTATCTTGAGGCCGCATATACCCGAGCCGTTTCGTATCATGCCCGCTTGTCGACACCTTGGCCATCGCCACGGTCTCAAAGCTTGCGTTGATCCATGGTTGCAGATCCACTTCTGGATCGCGCACCAAAGAGCTTGCCCTTAGCGCCAGTTCCTTACAGCCGCCACCGGCAGGAATTAAGCCCACGCCAACTTCAACGAGCCCATAATACGTCTCCGATGAGAAAATGATTTGATCGGCCGGCATACAAGCTTCAACACCGCCGCCGAGCGTCATTTTATGAGGCGCTGCCACTACCGGTTTATCCAATCCTTTAAGCTTCATCATGGAGTTTTGAAATAAGCGAATAATGCCGTCCACTTCATCCCATTCGCCATCTTGCGCTTCCATAAGCAGCAGCATTAAGTTGGCGCCGACACAGAAATTTTTCCCTTCGTTTGCGACGACAAGCCCACGGTAATTGCTGCGAACTTCATCAACGCTCATCTGAATCATCGTGAGAATATCTCCGCCTACGGCGTTGTTGGGAGATTGAAACTCCAAGCAGGCAACTCCATCGCCAATATCAATTAAATTTGCGCCGCTATTCGAACGAATAACTTTCTTTTGCTGTTTTAAAGCTGCCAAAGAAATCAACTCGGGTCTTGATTCAATACCTTTACACTCATTTTTTAAATAGTAGAAGCCTTGCCCTTCTTTACTTGTATAAAAGCTGTCGTTGCCCGCAGCAATCCAAGCTTTAACCCAGTCAGGCACCTCGCTGCCCTCCGCCTCCATACGCTCCACAGAACGCTTAAGTCCAATAGCATCCCATGTTTCAAAAGGCCCCAAATCCCAGTTAAATCCCCATTTGAGCGCATTATCGATTTCGACGATGGAGTCTGCGATCTCATCCAACTTTGCAGCCGAGTACAGCAGCACCGGTTTCAAAATGTTCCACGCCAGCTCCGAGTATCGGTCTTTGCCACCTAGCAGCGCCTTAAGCTTTCCGCTTGCGCCTTTGGCCTGCTTAGCTCCTTCAAGGGAGACTGAACTGATTTTCCGGCCTGCTGCATACGTCATGCTGTTTACATCTAGCGACTGGATTTCTTTACCAGTTTCACTTTTCACTTTTTTATAAAAGCCTTGACCTGTTTTTTCGCCGATCCAACCCTTTTCCACCATGGTCTGTAAAATAGCCGGTGTGTCGAAAACAGCCTTCTCGCTTGGATCCGTTACAAGCCCAAACACGTTATTCGCGACATGTACAAAAGTATCCAGACCAACGAGATCTAGCGTTCGGAATGTCGCACTTTTCGGCCGGCCCATGGCAGGACCTGTCACGGCATCGACTTCTTCGACGGAATATCCGTTGGCGATCATTTCACGCAGTGTAACTAAAAGTCCGTAAGTGCCAATCCGATTTGCAATAAAATTCGGTGTATCCTTGGCTTGCACGACGCCCTTTCCTAATTTTTTCTCGCAAAACTCCGTCATGAAAGAAATAATCGCCGGATCTGTGTATTGACTTGGAATGACTTCCAGAAGCTTCATATAACGAGGCGGATTAAAGAAATGAGTGCCTAAGAAATGTTTTTTAAATTCATCGCCTACGTTCTGGGTCATTGCATGAATCGAAATACCGGAGGTGTTAGACGAGACGATCGTCCCGGGCTTCCATACCTTTTCAATTCGGCTTAATAACTGCTGCTTCGCCTGTAAATTTTCCACGATGACTTCAATGATCCAATCTACCTGGCCGAGCTTTGCCAAATCATCTTCCAAGTTGCCTGGTGTAAGTCGGTCGATGAAAGCCTCACTGTATAAGGGGGCCGGGTTCGTTTTTTTGAGCTTATCCATCGCGCTAACCGCAAGACGGTTCCGTACTTTTGGATGCTCCAACGTTAATCCTGCGGCTTCTTCTTGTGGCAGTAATTGGGCCGGCACCATATCGAGCAATAAGACGGGAATGCCTGCATTTGCCAAATGGGCAGCTATGCCGGAGCCCATCACACCGGAGCCGATAACGGCAGCAGTACGAATCTTTGTCATATGGAAATTTCCTCCTACATGAAATTTTCAGACTGTCTTACGCAGTTCCAAATACAGATAAGGCTAGAATTTCAGCGATATCTCGCGCTTTAACCTGCTCCTCAACCTCCTTCAGCTTCGTGCCATCCTCGACCATCGTTAAACAATAGGGACAGGCTGAAGTGATCACCGTCGGCTTCACACTCAATAGTTGTTCCGTGCGCGCTACATTAACGCGTGTGCCGGCCGTTTCTTCCATCCACATCATGCCGCCACCGGCACCACAGCACATACTGTTTTCACGGGAACGCGGTTGCTCCACGAGTACGGCCCCTGGAATCGCACGCAAAATGCTGCGTGGTTCCTCATACACCTCGTTGTAACGGCCCAAGTAACAAGAATCGTGATACGTGATGCGTTCATGCACCTCGTATTGCGGCTTCAAACGGCCTTCTTTCACCCATAAATCAAGCAGTTCCGTGTGATGAAAAACGTCGGCCTCCAGGCCAAATTCGGGATATTCATTTTTGAAAATATGATACGTGTGTGGACAGGTCGTTACGATTTTCTGAACTTTATACTTTTGAAAAGTCGCAATATTGTCAGCACACAACTGTTGAAAAAGAAATTCATTCCCCATACGACGGGGGGTATCCCCGGAATTTTTCTCCTCATTCCCCAATATCGCAAAGGAGATGCCGGCTTCGTTCATCAGCTTTACAAAAGCATGCGTAATTTTACGGCTGCGGTTATCATACGACCCCATTGAGCCCAGGAAAAAGAGATACTCAAAATCGGGATTATCCTTCACCGTACGAACATTCAGTTCATTTCCTGGATCTACTTCCTTCACCCATTTCACGCGATCATTTCGGGAGATTCCCCATGGATTCCCTTGACGCTCAATGTTTTGCAGGGCACGCTGCCCGTCATGCGGCATACTGCCTTGCGTCAACACCAGGTGTCTGCGCAGATCGACAATTTTATCTACATGCTCATTGCCAACTGGACATTGGTCTTCACAATTGCGGCAGGTTGTGCAAGCCCATAGCTCCTCCTCGGTGATGACACCGCCGATCAGTTCCACCTCCAGCGGGTTATGCCCGCTATGTGTTGCAAATGCTGCCGCCGGAACCCACGGCGATTTGGATGTGATAGCAGCGCCCTTTTCCGTCAAATGATCACGAAGCTTCGTAATCAGATGCATGGGGGAAAGCAGCTTGCCGGTCGTATTGGCCGGGCAAACATTCGTGCAGCGCCCGCACTCTACACAAGAGTAGAAATCAAGCATCTGCTTTTGCGTAAAATCCTCCACTTTGCCGACACCAAATGATTCTGCCTCTTCATCCTCCAAGTCAAGCGAAGCCAGTTTGCCGGTAGGCTCTGTGCGCCGTAGCAATATGTTTAGAGGGGCCGTAATGATATGAAAATGTTTGGATTGCGGAACATAGATCAGAAAAGACAGCAAAATCAGCAAATGCATCCACCAGCTGACATAAAATCCTATGGTCGCCCCAATGTGCGAAAGACCGCTAAACATCCCGGCAAAAACGGATGAAATGGGCGCATAACCGGAAGCTCCCAGCCCCTCTCGCACCCGTTCAAAACCCCCGCTTACTACAACGGACAGCATGAGGAAAAAGATAAAAAACACGACAATGCTGGGCTTCCAGCCCCGTTTTAGACGCTTAAGCTTTTCAATATAACGGCGATAAGTCGCATACCCCATAGCCAGCAGAATCAGCGCAACCGTCACTTCCTGGATAAAAGTAAAATATTCGTACCCGGGTATTGGCAGCCCACGGCCGATTAATCCTTTTAGAATCAGATCAAGCGCTCCTAGCTGTAAAATAAGAAAACCATAAAAGATAACGATGTGCATGATCCCGCTTTTCTTATCCTTCAATAGTTTCGTCTGGCCAAACACTTGAATGGCAAACTCCTTCAACCGGGCTTTTGCTTCTTTCTTCAAATTCACTGATTTACCTAACTGGATGTACAAATATCGGTGGTACACAATTCGGCCAAATAAGAACAACGCATAACCGGTAACCGCTAGAAACAATACAAACTGAATGAGCGAACCAATCATAGAGGACCTCCTCACCTGAAAAGATAGCGCTTACATGGAAGCATCGTAAAAAAGCAAGTTCCATATGCCCCTATTTCCAGAGTTGAAAAATGCTTAATCATTCGTGTAAGCCGGCTAACTTTCTTACTTGCTTCTTAAGCTGAATAAGTCGTTGACAAGGCGTACTACGTATTTTATGATGAAATTACAAAAATGAATGAGTATTCATTCACCGATAATTGTATCTTAACACCGAGGTGATCTCCTTGACAAGTAGCAAAAAACCAGACAAGTATTACGCCATTCTCGAAGGCGCTCTGAAAGTATTTGCAGAGAACGGCTTTCACAAATCACAAGTATCCCGAATTGCCAAGGAAGCCGGTGTGGCTGACGGAACCATCTACTTATATTTCAAAAAGAAGGAGGATATCTTGACCAGCCTGTTCCAAGAGAAATTAGGCGAGCTTGTAGAGAAGTTTAACAGTGGCGTCAACGAACAGATGACAGCGAAAGAAGCCCTTTATAAAGTTTGTGAAATTCATTTCAGCGAGCTTGAAGGGAATGTCAATCTTGCCTTTCTCACGCAAATCGAATTGCGACAAAGCGATTTGGAGCTGCGCAAAGAGATTGGCCTTGCACTCAAGAGATATATTATCCTCATTGAAAATATATTAGAAAGAGGCAAACAAGACGGGAGCTTCCGCGCCGATTTTGATGCGAAACTCGTAAGGCTTCTCATCTTTGGAGGCATGGATGAAGTTGTGACCTCCTGGCTCATCTCCGGGCAAAAGTATTCCTTAACCGCTCAAGTCGGCCCTACGGTTAACTTTTTCATGAAAGGCATCGAGGCTTAAGGGTCTGTATAACATGTATATTCAGGAAGGAGCTTGGCTATGGACATTTTTGTATTATTGAAGCAAACCTTTGATACAGAGGAGAAAATTGTTCTGCAAGCAGGAAGCGTTCAAGAGGATGGCGCCAAATTCGTCATTAATCCTTATGATGAATACGCTGTGGAGCAAGCCATTCAGCTGCGAGATGAATTCGGAGGCAAAGTCACCCTCCTCTCCGTAGGTCCCGACAGGACGGCTGAAGCCCTTCGTACCGCACTGGCTATGGGGGCAGATGAGGCTGTTCTTATCACCGATGAGCGCATTCAAGGCGATGAATACGAGGCTGCTGAAATTTTAGCACAATACCTGCGCAGTCAGTCTTTCGACCTCTTGCTAGGCGGTAACTTCTCTGTAGACAATGGTGCTGGGCAAGTGGCCATTCGGTTAGCCTCTCTTCTTGATTTACCGCATGTTGGATCCATTACAAAACTTGAAATCTCGGGTGGCGGAGCGGTTGCCCACCGTGATGCGGAAGGGGATATTGAAGTTGTCGAGGTTCCGCTCCCAGCTCTTTTCACTGCACAGCAAGGTTTGAATGAGCCTCGTTACCCTTCCCTGCCAGGCATCATGAAAGCTAAGAAGAAGCCGTTTCAACACTTAACCCTTGATGACATTGAAGGCGCCGTCTCAGCCACCGCCAAGACGACAAGACTTGAATTAACACTGCCTCCTGAACGCCAAGCTGGCCGCATTCTCAAAGGCGAAATCGCGCAGCAGGTGACGGAGCTTGTCCAAGCGTTACGCAACGAATCCAAAGTGATTTAACGAAGGGGAGGCTACGATCATGGCTAAAACATTTCTCGTTGTCGCCGAAGCTCGCGGAGGCAAGCTGCGCCAAGTATCCTTTGAAGCCTTACGTGCTGCGCAGTTGTCTGCTGCGGAAGGCGATGCGATTCACGCTGCACTCATTGGCGGGAGCGGCACCAAAGCTCTAGCAGGCGAACTTGCTGCATATGGCGCGGAATCCATCTATGTTGTTGAAGATGCCGCTCTTGATAACTACAACTCGGAAGCCTATCTCAGCGCATTGCTAGCCATAACTGGCGTTGCGAAGCCTGATGCCTTATATTTCGGCCATACGGCTGCTGGCCGAGATCTGGCACCGCTGGCCGCAGCGAAGCTTGGCGCCGGCCAGCTGTCGGACGTGACGGCGGTCTCGCGCAGCGGCGATCGCGTCGAATTCACCCGGCCGCTTTACGCTGGCAAAGCTGTGGAGAAGAAAGCGTTTACCGATCCGGATGGCCCATGGGTCGTCACGATCCGACCGAACAACATCGCGCCGCAAGCGCCAGACGCCACGCGTCAGGCTTCGGTCATCGATGTTGCCTACCCAGCCCCCTCCCTGCGCAGCATCATTCGGGAGGTGGTTAAAAAAACGTCCGGCGCCATCGACTTGGCAGAAGCCAAGATCGTTGTCTCCGGCGGACGGGGCGTGCGCAGCGCCGAAGGCTTCCAGCCGCTCGAAGAGCTGGCTGCCGTCTTGGGCGGCGCTGTCGGGGCATCCCGCGGAGCTTGCGACGCGGGCTACTGCGAATACGCGATGCAAATCGGCCAGACCGGCAAGGTGGTGACGCCGGAGATCTACATCGCGTGCGGCATTAGCGGCGCCATCCAGCACCTTGCGGGGATGAGCTCCTCGCGCGTCATCATCGCGATTAACAAGGATGCCGAGGCGCCGATCTTTAAAGTAGCCGACTACGGCATTGTCGGCGATCTGTTCGAGGTCGTGCCGCTGCTGACCGAGGAGTTCCGGCAGCTGCTGAAATAGCTGCTCAGCTACTAGCTGCATAAACAGCCAAACTGGCGATCTTAGGGAACTGTGATCCGCTAATTCCCCCTTTCGGGGTGGATTAGCAGGTCTCCTGGGCAAATAGAGCCCTGCAGTTCCCCTAGATCTCACGTTTGGCTGTTTTAGCCTGAATAGCTCTCTCTAGTTCCTTTTTCCGGTTCGCCGAACGAACTCTTCTCTTGAAATTCTTCTGCTATTCCAGTAAACTCATCATACATTCCAGATGTTAGGAGTTCTCATCATGTCCATGACCCCAACCGAAGTTGTTCAACATTTTTTTGCGAAAGCTCGCTCCGGTATACAACCTGATGCCGCTCATGATTATATGGCTGAGCACGTGCTGGCCCATCAAATGACGGGAGAAAACGAAACCACCGTTCACCGCACACCGGCCAATTATGCGGATCATGTCAGGGAGATGATTGCCGCTTACGGTGATTTCCAGCTCGAAATCCAAGAAATGATCGCGCAGAATGATCGTGTCTACGTACGCTGGAAGCAAACCGGCACACATATCGGCGAAGTAGACGGATATGCGCCTACAGGCAAAGCGATTATCGAGATTGCAAGCGCTGTTTATCGCATCGAAAACGAACGAATCGTCGAATACTGGATTCAAATTGACCGCGAAGGCATCCGTTTGCAGCTTCAGCGAAATGCTTAAACCCCTCTCATTTCCACGCTTACAAAATCAAAAAAACACATCGTCGCCCATTTATTGGGATGCGATGTGTTTTTGCATATTAATCCATGTATTTACTAACCTGTTATCGAAAAAACTCCTTAAACTGTTTAATGACTTCTTCAGGCTGCTCTTCTGCAATCCAATGTCCGGTTTTTTTAAGTTCAACCACTTTCGGATTCCTTGTATTTTCCTTTAGGAAAGGACCCAGATCGCTAATGCCCGTTGAACCATAGATACCCAAGACCGGCATAGATAGTTTTTTATAGGTGTTGAAATCGTCGATATCCTGGCGAAATGTACGAAACCAATCATTAGCTGCGCGAAGTGCATCAGGTTTTGCATAGGCCGCGAGATAGATCGCTTTTTCTTGTGGGGTAAGAGCAGGTTTGTCATAGGATAAATAATCGTAAGCCCAATTGTAGGCTATGTCTAGATTTTTACCATGCAGTAATTGTTCCGGCAAATTGGGTACAGCGTTAAACGCCCACCACCACGGAAACTTTACACGGGCTGGATTATTCTCATCGTACGAGCCAGATGGTGCCACGAGAGGTAACTTCAGCATGTTGTTGTCTGGATGTGAAATGTCAAGCATGGCTAGTTTTTTTGTGGCTTGCGGGTAATTGGCTGCGAAAGCATAAGCAACCGTGGACCCGATATCATGGCCTGCAATATAAATATTCTTATAGCCCAGCTCGTTCATCAATGCATAAATATCGGATGCCATCGTTTTCTTGTCATAGCCGGTTGTAGGCTTATCGGAACTGCCCATTCCTCGAATATCGATGGAATAAACATGATAATGCTTAGCTAACTCAGGCATTATTTTGCGATATTCATACCACGTTTCGGGCCATCCTGGCAGCAAAAATAGCGGTTCGCCTTTGCCGCCTTCTACATAGTGAAGTTTGATTCCATTGACCGTTTTAGTTCCATTCTGAAAGCCCGGAAGCGTTTTAACTAGTTCTTCGTCCTGATTATCGTTACTACCCGATTCCGAAGTCGCAGTAATAAATGTCGGTTCTGCTGCCGTTGCGACATTTTGCTTGTAGGTTGCCAAGCTTACGGGGAGAAGCATTAGCGTTATGATCAGCAGTCTCGCCATCCTTAGAGCCTTAAATTGAGTTCTTGGCATCACAATTCCTCCAATGTCTTCATCATTTCTCCATCAGAAGTTAAGTTTCCCTAGCACATTAACCCATATACAAGACGTTAGGCGCAAGAATTAGATCTTTAGAACATTCTCTCCGTTCAGCTTTCACTTTTAAATTAGCCATATGGATTCTTATTAATGAATATAATAATGAAATTGCACATTCTACACACTGCAAGGGGGTTCTCATGGATATTTCAAAAATAAAAATTATTATGTTTGATACGTTTGGTACTGTGATGGATTGGCACGGTGCTATTGTAGATACCGGTATTTGTTTAGGAAATAAGTATGGTTTCTCGATAGATTGGAATTCCTTTGCAAATTCATGGAGAGTGGAAAGTTATATTAATGCAGTGGATGAAATAGTCAAAGGTTTAAGGCCCTGGGAAACAAATGATGTGATTAATAAAAGAAAATTACTTGAGTTAATTGAGCGTTATAGAATCTCGTTTATGAGTACAGAGGATGTCGAAAAACTTAATTTAATTTGGCATCGGTTAAGGCCATGGTGCGATTCTTTACCTGGTTTATTACAACTGAGCAAAAAATATAGGTTAGGTCCCTTCTCTAACGGTGATTTTAGACTTTTACTAGATATGGAGAAATATTGGAACCTACCATGGGACTTTATTATATCAGGTCAAATGTTTAAAAAATTTAAGCCTGATCCAACTATTTATGTGGATGCAGTGAATCTCCTTGGTGGAAATCCTCAAGAAATATTGATGGTTGCAGCTCATCCTACAGACTTGGACGGTGCTGCTAATGCTGGCATCTCAACGGTATATATTCCTCGCCCAAACGAATTTGGTAAACATAGCGGCTACGTTGAATCACCGGGGAATACTAATCCAGATTTGATAGTAAGTGACCTTGTATGCTTAGCAAATATTTTAGGAACATGTTAGCAGCTTCTACGATATCTAGAAGTCTTTACGCAACTGAAGCTGAATGGATTAGTTTACATAAGCGTCCGATTGAATTTTTCTGATAGCCGATCTATAACGGAATTAATATTGGCATCATCAACAAGCGAAATTTTATCAGCTTTAAATAGCTGTATTTTTTTAAACTGATAATAGTCGTTCAGCACTTCCTTTATTGTTGTTTGATTGTTGAGCAAATATCTAACACTAGTGATTTCGTGTAGCAGAAGATCATCTTGCAGCAAAATAAACTTTTCGTTGATTGTGTTAAAAATGCCCTTGTCTTTTCCTTGTCGATAAAAGCGGAGAGAATTTTCTTCGCGCTTCTGCAATACGCCCTTAAGCATGTTGTAGAGGTCAGGATACGCTATTTGCAAATCTTTCATTAAAACGTCAGTAATATACTCTACGAGTGATACTGATTGTTCAAACAGCTGCTGAAACCAGACGCAAAAATACGATTCATCTTCGTTTTCTTTACTCTCCTCAAGCCTTTCGATGTAATCAACGATCATGCGAACTACACCATCCATAACATCCTCTTTAGATGGAAAATGCCTATACATAGTTGCTCGACTTACGTCCATATTTTTCGCGATATCGTCCATCCTTAAATGTTGAAAACCGTCTCTACTGACGGATACAATTAGTTTCTTTAGTAGTTTCGTTTTAGCATCCTGTTTTACTGGGGCATTCATTTTAAATTCCTCCTTCAATCTTTCTATTCTACAATACAGTTTAATCAAATGAAACATTTGATACATTTGAGACGTTTAATACACTTTTTGTTTACTTAGTATCTATATCGTGCTATGATGTGATCATTCTTCAAGTCTCTTCTTTAGCGATTGACCCCGAAATGGTGGATCGATTTGGCGAGTTAGGAGAACGATTGATTAGTATGTAATTCATTATTAAAGCGCAATATTATTCAGAGGAGGAATTAAATCATGACGACTCACAACGAATACAGAATTACTCCACAAACACCGATCTCATCGGGCTTTGGCGCGGAAACGACCGCTTTGGAAATTGTTAACGGCATAAATCTAAACGGTAAAATCGCAATCGTAACCGGTGGACATTCCGGTATTGGTCTTGAAACGACTCGGGCGCTGGCAGCGGCTGGCGCTACAGTCATAGTAGCAGCTCGTACTCCCGAGCAAGCCGGTACCGCTCTTGCCGGTATTACTGGCGTAGAAATAGAAAAACTCGATCTGTCTGATCCTGCGTCCATCGACAAATTCGCTCAACATTTTCTTGATTCCGGCAGACCGCTTCACTATTTGTTCGCAAACGCGGGTATTATGGCACCTCCACTAGTTCGCGATGCACGCGGCTATGAATCTCAATTTGCTACGAATCACTTGGGCCACTTCCAATTGACATTGCGTCTATGGTCGGCATTGAAGCAAGCAAGGAACGCTCGAGTCATATCGCTTTCCTCAGCTGGAGTTCGTTTCGGCGGTGTTGACTTCGAAGATCCTAACTTTGAAAAGCACGAATACGATAAATGGAAAGCTTACGGCCAGTCAAAATCGGCCAATGCTTTGTTTGCGGTCGGCCTGGACAAGCGCGGGTATGCGGATGGAATCCGTGCGTTCTCCGTGCATCCAGGCCGAATTGACACTGAACTTGCTCGTTTTTTATCTGATCAAGAGCGTGGTGTTGGTGGCATATTCAAAACAACAGAGCAAGGAGCAGCAACAAGCGTTTGGTGTGCAACAAGCCAGCAGTTGGAAGGAAAAGGCGGCGTATACTGCTTGGACTGCAACATTGCTGAGTTAATCGCTGACTTTAAGATGGGAGATATGAGCCAACAGTATCATGGCGTTCTTCCTTGGGCCGTCGACCCTGACATGGCAGAACGCTTGTGGATCATGAGCGAGGAAATGACCGGCGTGAAAATTGAAGGCTAAACTGATTCTATATGAACCATTAGTTTAGGCACTAGCTAATGTAAAAACGGGCTGTCTCATCTTGAGACAGCCCGTTTTGCGTACATTATAAAGAATTTCTCAAAATCTTTCTGACATCTTCTTTTGAAAGAGGGACATAGCTCCCTATTTGATCGGCAAGCATAGACCTTTCTGTCATCAATTCAATTTCCTTGTCATCGATGCCATAATCCGACAGCTTCGTAGGCGCTCCAATGGATTCCCAAAAATTCTTGAGAGACTGAATCGCTTCCGCTGCTAATTGGGCATCCGTTTTTCCTGTTGGATCCAGATCGAATACACGAACACCCAACTGTGCGACTTTCTCTGGACGTACCGCCGCGACATGTTCCATCCAGTGCGGGGCAATGATCGCAATCCCACCGCCATGAGGGATGTCATGGACAGCTGATACGGCATGTTCAATTAGATGAGTCGACCAATCCGGACTGACACCCATTGCAGTTAGCCCATTTAAAGCAAGTGTTCCGTTTAATAACATGATCTCGCGATATTCGTAATTGTTCAGATCGTTCACCAGCTTAGGCGCGGTCTCGATAACGGTGCGAAGAATCGCTTCTCCGATTCTTTCTTGAAGAGGGGCATTGCTCGAACCATGAAAATATTGTTCAAAGACATGTGACATAATATCAACACTGCCGTATACCGTTTGATCACGAGGTACAGAGATTGTAAGCTCTGGATCTAGAACACTGAATTTTGGAAGCACATAATTAGAGTTAAAGAATGCTTTCGTATTCGTTTCCCAATTCGTAATGACGGAATTTCCGTTCATTTCTGATCCCGTTCCCGCTATCGTTATAACTGTGCCAATCGGTACGGAATTAGAAGGGGCACTCACCTTACTAGTCACGATATCCCATACGTCGCCATCGTATGGCACACCCGCGGCAATGGCTTTAGCACCATCAATGACGCTGCCGCCGCCCACTGCAAGAATAAAATCAAGCTGATTTTCTCTTATGAGGTTAATCCCTCTTTGCACGGTTGTTAGTCGTGGATTCGGTTCAACCCCTCCTAATTCAATGACAAATGCACCGATTTCCTTCAGTTCATTGATAACTTTATCGTACAGTCCAATTTTTTTTATGCTTCCTCCACCGTACACTAGCAAGATGCGTTTGCCGTAAGCAAGAATTTCTTTTTTCAGGCTGCTTATTTGACCCTTTCCAAACAAAAGTTTAGTCGGGTTTTGAAATTCAAAGTTTTGCATATTCGTTATTCCTCTCTCCATTGAGATTATATTTGTTGACCAAGTCATTCATAAATTGTGCCAAATGTGTTGAAATGCACATCACCTCCTTTAAACAAACATTCATATATTACAAATTATCAATATGATTTGATAAAAAAATTTATATTTTGCAAATTGTCGATATGTTAGCTCTAAGAAAAATTGAATTCTTAGAATGAATTCAATTTTCTCTATATTGATGAGATTATTTATGAAGAAAACGACCAATATCATTAATCGCATCTTCATTTCTTCTGTAGTAAGTCCATTTCCCTAAACGTGTCGCATGCACCAGTCCTGCTCTTTGGAGCATTGAGAGATATTGCGAAGCTGTAGATTGATTCATCTTTAATTTTTCAGTTATTTGACTCACACATACCCCAACTGTAAGAAGATCAGCCCCTTCCTGGGGTGAAAAATGGGTTGTTGGATCCTTCAGCCATTCTAAAATTTGAATACGCGCTTCATTGGATAGTGCCTTAAAAATCTCAATTGAATTGTTCATGTCACCCATTATATATTACAAATTTGCAATATGTCAAATCATTAATTTAAACTATATTTTAAGGTCACCCACGACCTCTACCAACCTGTTCATCCAGCCAAGCTGCCAAATCCCCCATCACTTCCTCACGGTTCGTTTCATTCAGCATCTCATGCCGCCCGCCTGGATAAAGCTTGCTGCTGACGTTCTGGAGTCCGTAATTCTCATACATCCGTATGAGCTTTCGCACCCCTTTCCCATGTCCACCAACAGGATCTTCTTCACCGGAAAAAATATAGAGCGGTATCTCCTTCGGTATCCGCTGCACATGTGCGGGACGATGTATCTCCTTCAGTCCTTTGAAGAAATCTCTAAAAAATCCTGAAGTAAACACGACACCACAGTAAGGATCAGCCACGTATTTATCCACTTCCACCGGATCAGTGCTTAACCAGTCGAAAGACGTACGATTAGGTGTGAATTTTTTATTATACGCACCAAAAGACAACCCCGTCAGCAGCGAACTCCGGTGATGATCTCCCCGAATGGCTGATTCGCAAGCCGCTAGCGCAATTCCGGCGTTAAGAGCGACGCCCTCACTGCCATTAGAGCCTGATAATATGATCCCTTGTACTTGGTTGGGATGTTGCATGAGGTACGTCCCCATGTAATATTGGGTCAAAAAGGAGCCCATGCTGTGCCCCATCACGAATAAGGGGAGCTCCTCCTGATGCCGTTTCCGAATTTGCCCTGTCAGTTGGCCCATATTTCCCGCCATCCGCCGAAAGCTATCCTTTCCAAACTTGCCAACGGCATCCGGCGATCGGGCTGTTCGCCCATGCCCCAAATGATCGTTCGCATACACGGCATACCCGCTTTTCGTCAACCTCTCGGCCAGTCTCTCGTATCGTTCAGCCGTTTCGGCCATTCCGTGTGCAATCTGCACAAGCCCTTTCATTGTAACCGCTTCCTCAGGAAGCCATTCATAAACATAATGATTCACATTTTGATCATCACGCCAAAAAAAGTGCTGTTTGCGCATATCACCTGCGTCCCCCTTACCCTGCAATTGCATATATTCTCTTCAGTATACTGCTCTTTGCACATGAAAACAGCCCCTTTCCGAAGAAAGCGGGCTGATCGGTAAAATACGTATAATAGCTAAACTTTACTCGTTTGTTTGACTGATTTCACAGCTTGCAGCTGCGATTGTGCTTGCGAAGGTGTGTCAAACCGTTTTCTCTCTGTTTTATCGATTTGCGCAATTTTACCGTCGTGTACCACAATTTGTACCGATCCGTATTCTAACCCATTCAACATTTGTTTAATTCTATCCACCCAAATGTCATCTAACTCTAGTGGCTTCGCCATCTCAATTTCCTCCGCTTCTTAATCAGATCGTCCAATCATTCCAATCGTTTTTCTGTTTCTGAATGAAGGATAGCCAATTGCTTGTTTTCTCCAATAGTTCCTTGGTCGCTCCGGAAGTCGAATACGTGTGATCAGCCTGATAGACCAGATCCAGATCGCACTGCCCTTCATTGCGCAGCCAGAACATCTTTTGATATAAAGGGGCATAATCAACTGGGATAACTTCATCCGCTGTTCCGTGTATGACGAGTACATCGCCATTAAATTTGCGCAGTTGTTCAAACGGCTGGTGCTGCGCAAGTGTATCAAAGAATCGGCTGGTAAGTGAATATCCATGATGATCGATGGCGCCGCCAAGTGGTAATTTCTCATATTCATTTCTGCCAACAATTCGAACGATATCATTATGCGGATGGGCTACTGCCGACCATAGTACGAGAGTTTTAACACGGGAATCTTTCGCCGCTGTCAGAACCGCTGTAGCTCCGCCCAAGCTATGTCCAACCAATATCACGCGGCTCAAATCGACGCAATCAATTGTTAATGCATAATCAATCACTCTGCGCGTTTGATCAATGAGAACGTCCAGACCGCCTGCACCATAATCCCCTGTGCTGTCACCGCAGCCGCCATAATCAAACCGCAAGACCAAATAGCCTTTTGAACTAAACTCACGTGCTGCCTTCACAAATAACCGATCCACCCCGATCCGGCTGCCGATGAATCCATGACAGATGATAATCAACGGCCAGCGCTGACAATCAGCTTTTGCAGCTCCTGTTTGATTCGTTGGGTAATGCAGTGTAGCCGACAATTCAATGTCGTCGCTTTGTATAGTGATGGCATGCTCCATGATGTTTACTCCCTTTCGTATAATTCCGATAAGATTAGTATGAATTAGTTATATACCAATATTAGCATCCGCGTACGAGGGTGTCAATCCTGTTTTTAACAAAATTTCGGTAAACATAGGTTGATTTGAAAAGACCCTCACTAAAGTTATCTCCAAGTGAGAGTCTTTCCATATTTGGCATGCATTAACCACGTTTCATTCGTTGTCTGCTCACAAATTGCTTATACTGGAAGTAAATCGTGCAGCCTACACAATAACCGAGCAATGCCGCACCGGCTGCCAAAAGCAAGCCTACCGCAAAGAGATAACCCACCAAAGACCAACCCACTGCGAAAGCTAAGGAGGATATGGAAAGAAATAGGACAGCCAAAGCATTGTTAAACTTAGTCAACTCAAGTGCTTGCGTTTCTGTTCGATTTTCCGGAAAAAACCTCTTTAAGACCGAGATGAATAGATTCCACTTCGCTCCTCCAGCTAATCCAAGTACCTGTATTGCCCACAGAATAGCAACTAACCAAGGCCACTGAAACGCTATTGCCAGTAGAACAAAGACAACAATTCCTGTTTGATTCGCCTTCACAAGGGATATCGGGACTTCTCTCATTTGCGTCACTCCTAATTCGCTAACCAGTCCTTGATCGCGTAATCTTTCTTCGCTAAGCCTTGATCGACCAAAAATTTCTTCGTTTCTTCAATCAGTTTCAGTCCGTCAGGTTGCGCTGCCTCTACTGGCCATTGCTCAATTTTAAAAGATGCTTTCACAACATCCAGCGGATAACCCGATGCTTCGGCATAAAATTTGAAATATTCTTCGTTGTTTTCACGAATTTCTTTGACCGCTCTGGTGCGCAGATCATTCCACAGCTTAGGAAATTGCGGGTTTTTGGCCAGATAATCCTCCGTCACCACGGTCAAGCTGGAGCCTTGCAAAAGCGGATGACTGGCAGCTTCGTCAATCGCCACATACCCTTTCTTCAGCAATAAGGGTCCGAAACCAGTCGGGTACGCATAAGCGGCAATATCTCCACGAGATAAGGCGGCTTCTGCATCAGCAGGCAATAAGTGCAGGATTTTCACATCCTTATCAAGCCCCTTCTCTTTCAATAGGCTAGTTAAATAACGGCTCATATAAGAACCTTGTGAAGTAGCTACTTTTTTACCTTTGAGATCATCCAACGACTTGGAACCGTCCGCTTTCGCAACCAGCCAGGCATTCATATTTACTTGCGTAACGTTGATTAACCGTGTCTTCAAACCTGCCGCTTTCCCATTGATGGCCGGCGTGTCGCCATAGATACCAACGTCAAGCGTCCCTGCCGAGATAGCCTCGTTTAAGTTGGGTCCGTTAGGAAATGTGAAGTATTTGAACTCTTTAACCCCATATTTCTTTAATTCACTTTCTAAGTATCCTTTGGATTGCGCCCAACCTTCAGGTCCGGTAATCGTCTTGTTATTGTTTGCTGAAATAAATCCGATTCGCAGTGTTTCAGGAAGCGAAATTTTTGCGTCTGATGCCGCATTGGAGGCTGCCGGAGCCGCGGTTTTCTCTGTTTTAGCCCCGCAAGCCGCTAATAAAAAGGTAAATAAAGTTAAAATGAGCGCAAGGTTGATCACCTTCACAGTGCTCTGTTTCATATGTCTTGACCCCCTGATTCGTAAATGAAATGAATGATAAATCAATTAATGCGATGCATGCATACGTTGGAAAATGATATACGAACCGTCGGAAGAGGCCGTAGAAGCTCTGCCTTTGCCCCAGCCCACGTTCTGTTTGTAGCTGCCCATTAAGCCATCTTGAACTAATTCGCTCTCGTCCACCTTTGTCTTCTCTTCTGCCACCGGAGATACATATAAGGCATCAGTCGGGCAATATAATTCGCACATAAAGCAGCTTTGGCAATCCGATTGTCTGGCAATGACAGGAATATCTCCCTTAACCGCCTCAAACACATTCGTTGGGCATACGGAAACGCACTGGTTGCAGCTTATGCAGCGATCTTTACTTAATAGTTCTATCATTAGACAACAGCCTCCTTAATGACCCTTGGCTGGGCACCATCTACCAATGGCTTCGCCCATGTTTTATCCAAACCGCCGCTCTTAATGCGGTATTTTTGATTTTCGTCGATACGCGGGAAATCTTCCCGGCGATGCATGCCTCGGGTTTCTTTGCGTTCCAGTCCGCTGGTATACATCCATCTTGCCGTAGCCGTCATGGCTGCTGCTTCGCGAACCCGAACAATATTGCCATCACTTGCTTGAATTCCTTGTTTTAATTCATGCCACAGATTATCCAAGCGCCCTAAAGAGTTCTGCAAACCTTCCCCTGTGCGGAACCAGTTACGGTCATATGGGAATACCTCATCTTGAACCGCTTTGATAATTTCTTGTGTGTCAATTACATCGGCTCTCGTCGTTGCGACTTTCGGAACACCGCTTGCTTCTGACAAACCTTTGGCCTTGCGATTCGCAGCACCTACGCCTAATTTAAGCGCATATTTCGCTGCAGCTTCCCCTGAGAAATATCCCGATGACATCGCCCATGCCGCATTGTGACTGCCACCGCCGGTAAATCCGCCGCAAATCAGCTCTCTCGTCGCGGCATCTCCCGCCGCATAAAGGCCAGGTACCTCCGTCGCGCACGTTTCATCGATAATATGAATGCCGCCGGTTCCCCGCACAGTCCCTTCAAATCTCAGCGTCACGGGAAACTTCTGTGTGAACGGGTCGATGCCCAAGCGATCGAAGGACAAAAAGAAGTTAGGCTGAGCTTGCCGCATCGCCTTCTTGACAATGTCATCCGCTTTATCGATGCGGGCAAATACAGGTTGAGTCAGCAGCGTTTTGGCAATGACCGAACGCCCTCTCTGCGAACCAGCCCCTTCAATTACGGTGCCATCTTCATAGTAAAACGTTGCCCAAGTGTAGAAAGCTGATTTGGTTACCGGAGAAAATGCCGGAGCTAGCGAGTACGCCGTGGAGAACTCCATGCCTGAAAGGCTTGCTCCTGCTTCTGCGGCAAGCAAGTACCCGTCGCCGGTTAATACATTCGTGCCCAGCGCTTTACTCAGGAACGCGCAGCCTCCGGTTGCAATAACGACCGATGCAGCATCAACGCGCCATGTATCTTTGGTTTGATTGTTTACTCCTGTCGCTCCTGCCACACCATGCTCATCTGCGAGCAGCTCCAGCGCAGGACTATGGTCGAGAATGCGGACACCCGCTTTCTGCACCTGTCTGCGCATTAAACGCATATACTCTGGTCCTTGCAGACTTTTCCGATGTGAAGTACCTGCTTCGTCCAGTGGGAAGGGGTATCCCCAAGCTGCAATTTGATTCGTATTGCTATAGGTTTGATCCAATACCCTCTTCATCCAGCCGCGATCCGCAAGATATCCGCCCAGCGCCTCTCTGCTCTTCATCGCAGCTTCCCGTTCTTCGGCTGTTGGATTGACATACCACAACCCTGTTCCCGACGGAGCTGTTGCACCGCTCGTTCCGCAATATCCTTTATCGACAAGGATGACCTTTGCTCCTTCTTTGGCAGCTGTAATTGCCGCCCATGCTCCAGAAGGCCCGCCACCGATAATGAGTACATCCGCCTGTAATTGCAAATCATATTGAGCCATCTTATATGCCCTCCCTATTTCCTCATTTTCAAATTTCCTATATGGAAAAAGCTTCTGCAGCTGTTTTCGCTGTCTCATACGGTTGTTTCACAAGCAATCGATCCAAAATAACCTTCTCAAAATAAGCAAAACCGCTATCATGCTCTCTAGGTCTGGCAAGCGATATTTTCAAATCCAGCCCAATCTTCCCGTCTTCAATCACAATGACTCTATCCGCCAACGCTACGGCTTCACTTACATCATGTGTGACAAGCAAGACGGTGAATTGCTTCTCCAGCCATAGCTGCTCAATGAGCTGCTGCATCTCGATGCGGGTTAACGCATCCAAAGCGCCTAGCGGCTCATCTAAAAGCAGCAGTCTAGGATTACCGGCAAGCGCCCTCGCAAGCGCCACTCTCTGCCGTTGACCCCCAGACAGCACAGCCGGCCAGTCATCCTTCTTATGTTCAAGGCCAACTTGCTGCAGCGCTTTAAAAGCAATTTCCTTGTCGCCGGATTTAATGCCAATCCGAACATTATCGATATTCTTTTTCCAAGGAAGAAGCCGATGTTCTTGAAAAAGTACACGCGTATCTTGGTGCACGCCTTGAATGCCTTGAGCATCCAGCATAATGGCTCCGCTCGTCGCTTCATCCAAGCCTGCAATAAGGCGAAGCAGCGTGCTTTTTCCGCATCCACTACGGCCCACAATCGCAACAAACTCTCCTTGTTTAATGTTTAAATCGATACCTGAGAGCACTCGTGTTGCGCCAAAAGATTTGTTCACGTTACGAATATGAAGCTGAGTACCGCCAACCTTACTCATAAGAATCCCCTCCTTCTACGCTTTGTGAATATAATTGTGATGCCATTTCAACCAACGATTTTCGAAAAACTTAGCAATCAGATCCGAAAGCTTCCCTAATACGGCGTATAAAATCACACATAACACCACGACATCCATCTGCATAAATTCCCTGGCGTGTGTTGCCATATAACCGATACCGGAATCAGCCGCTATTGTTTCAGCAACGATCAAGCTCAACCACATGATCCCCAAGGAGAAGCGGATACCGAGAAGGATGTTCGCCAGCGCTCCGGGTAAAATGACCTTCGTAAATAGCGAGAACCCTCGGAGCCCGTATACTTTGCCCATTTCGATTAAACCCGGATCAACGGAACGAATGCCATGGAAGGTATTCAAGTAGATGGGAAAAGCAACACCGAGAGAAACCAGAAATAATTTGGAAGTCTCGCCAATGCCAAACCACATAATGACTAGCGGGATCATCGCAAGATGCGGGATCGTTCGAACCATTTGTACCGAAGAATCAATATATCTTTCCGCGATAGGAAATATCCCGTTAAGCAATCCAATGACAAAAGCAATGCTGCCGCCAATTAGAAAGCCCAGAAACGCCCGCTTCGTGCTGACTGCTACATATTCAAAAATAGTGCCATCCTTAATTACACCGTACAAGGCTTTCACGACTTCCCAAGGTGTCGGTAGAATACGTTCCGATAACCAACCCGTTAAGCCGAGCACCTGCCACAGCAGCAAGATGAGTATCGGTATGACCCAGGGCTGCCAAACCTTGGATTGGGCAAGTGGTGCTGTTCGATTCGCTAGCATGTGAATCCCTCTTTCTTTTCATAAAGTGAAAAGGCGTTTGAAAACAAAAAGACTCCCTGTTCCTGCTTGTAAAATACGAAGCAAGGACGGGAGTCTCCAGTCATCTGGTCGACTTTTTCCGATAACTAATAATTCATATTGTTTTACTCGGATATTGATTGATGCCTATGTTACCATCGCCTATTTGCTTCGTCAATGCTTTTTTCAGATGCTAGTCCAGCTGATGAATCCATTTCCGTATCCTTTCATCTAATGTCAAACTTAGATCTTTGTACCTTTGTGTCATTTATAATTTTTTTGAATAAATCCATAAATATCGGAAATAGGTATATTGACAAATTCGACCACACGCTGTTATAGTCAATTTAAATATTCCGAGTAAAGCACTATGATTAATATTAATGGGTGGTGTAATGTGATTAACAAGGTGTTTAAAGCTACGGTTCGATCTGTGCTTATTGGCTATCTGATTGTGCTACTGCTCATCCCGATTGGCTCCATCTATTTCAAAGGCTTTTCCTTAGGTTGGGAGCCCTTTTGGCAAGAAGTAACAGGACCACTAGCCTGGAAGTCCATTCTACTAACAGTCAAACTCAGTATTGTATCAACAGTTATTCAAGCCATAGTAGGCACCATCATTGCTTATGTTCTTGTAAGATATACATTCCGAGGCAAGAGCATTCTGAACAGTATGGTCGACCTTCCCTTCTCTTTGCCAACTTCAGTGGCTGGTCTCATGTTCCTAACCTTGCTTGGACCCACTAGTCCGCTGGGCGTCTGGCTCGATCACGCCGGCATTAAGCTGCTCTACAATCAGACAGCTATTGTGATCGGCTTGGTCTTCGTTACCTTCCCATTCGTCATTCGAACCGTCCAACCTTTGCTAGAACAAATTGATCCCGCTGAAGAACAAGCCAGCTTCACACTCGGCGCCAGCAGGTTCTATACCTTCTGCCGAATTGTTTTTCCAGCTATTGTACCGGGTATTCTTGCCGGCAGCATGCTTGCCTTTTCTCGATCACTAGCCGAGTTTGGCGCCATTTCACTGATTTCCGGAAATTTACCGGGAAAAACGATGGTGGCTTCGGTCTATATATATGGTGAGACGCAGAACTATAATCCCGAAGGCGCAGCCGCTATTTCTCTTGTACTCCTTACATTGTCGCTCCTCATTCTATGGATCATCAATGTATTGACACGCGGAAAGGGGCGCCTGGCATGAGAAAAATTTTAATCAGCATATCATTTCTTGTCATTTTTCTATTAATTATGCTGCCGTTCCTGGGCATTACCTTTGGCGCTTTTGAAGAAGGTCCACAAGCTTTTATCCATGCACTCGTAAGACCTGAAGCTCTACACGCCTTGAAAATCTCTTTCATTATCGTCCTTATCGTTACTCTTCTTAATACAATTGTTGGTGTTTATGTTTCTCTTGAAATCGTTAGAGGTTCCTGGATATCCCGCTGGTTGAAACCAGTCATCAATGCTCTGATTGATTTACCTTTTGCTGTATCGCCGGTTATCGTCGGTTTAATGGTCATCTTGATCTTTGGTCCAAATACGGCACTTGGCGCATTCTTTGAAGATCATAATATGAAAATTGTTTATGCCATTCCCGGTATGATTCTTGCTACGATGTTCATTACATTTCCTCTTATGGTTCGTGAAGTTGTTCCCTTGCTTGAAGAAATCGGTACCCAATCCGAAGAAGCTTCCGCTACGCTTGGTGCTGGTGCATGGCGTACCTTCTTTCAAATCACATGGCCAGGTATTCGTTGGGGCGTCGTTTACGGTCTCATTTTAACCATTGCAAGATCGCTTGGAGAATTCGGCTCTATCTTAGTTGTCTCAGGCAATATCATCAACCAAACGCAGACAGCTACCACACTCGTGTATCAGGATGCCGAGCAGTTCCAGCTTGTTGCAGCGAACAGTGTCGCATTTGTGCTAGGACTCATCTCGATTACTATTTTGTTAACACTTGAATGGTTAAAAAGAAGAAGCGAAAAAGTAAGCAGTCATTAAGGAGGAACCCTGTATGCATATCGAAGTTAAAAATTTAAATAAAAATTTCGGATCCTTTCATGCCATTAAAGATGTTAATTTCAGCATCACGAAAGGGCATCTCGTCGGTTTGATCGGCCCCAGCGGCGGCGGTAAAACGTCCATTCTGCGCATGTTGTCCGGACTCGAGAGCCCGACGACAGGCGACATTTATTTCGACGGGAAGCTTGCTACACATCTACCTGTTCAAGAAAGAGGAATTGGCTTCGTTTTTCAAAGCTATGCCCTTTTTAAACATATGACCGTGTTTGACAATGTCGCTTACGGCCTCAAAGTTCTCAAAAAGCCGAAGGAATTCATTCATGACCGAGTGACCTATCTGCTGAATTTAATGGGGCTTGCCGGCAATGAGCGCAAGTATCCACACCAGCTTTCCGGTGGACAGCGCCAACGGGTGGCTTTCGCCAGAGCCTTGGCTCCAGAACCTCAACTGCTACTGCTGGATGAACCTTTTGCCGCCATCGACGCCAAAATTCGTAAAGAACTGCGCCTCTGGCTGCGTAACCTGATCGATGAATTTAAAGTCACGACCCTCTTCGTTACTCATGACCAAGATGAAGCCATCGAAGTTGCTGATGAAATCATTCTCGTCCAAGGCGGGAAAATCGAGCAGCAAGGCAGTCCTTGGGAAATTTATACGAAACCGGCATCCTCATTCGTGGCGTCTTTCATCGGTGAATCTAATGTGATCTCACAATATACGCCTCTAGTCGGATTCCCTTACTTAGATGAGATCCAGCAGGACGGCAAATGGCTGCCGGGTGTGAACGTGTTGATTCGACCGGAAGCTATTGAGGTTCGCCCTCATGACGTGAGTCATCTGGCAACCGCTGGAGAGAAAGGGAAAGTGACGCATGTCCACTTCCGCGGGGATTCCTGGTATCTAGAAATCGATACAGGCGCCATTAAGCTATTCGCTTATCAATCCGTAAAAGAAAAAATTTATCAACCAGGCGATGACGTGAATATTTTGATCCATCAAATTTCCGTCTTTACCAAAACCGAGAATATCGTCATTGAAAATCAGGCTAAACAAGATCCGCTGCCTGTTTTTATATAAAAAAATAAGCTTACACATGAAGGGGAGTTGTAAACCATGAAAAAATTCAAATCACTAGGTCTTGTCACTGCTGCGTTATTCACAGCAAGTATCGCGCTTACGGCATGCGGCACAGGTACAAAATCGGCCAGCACACCCGCTCCATCTGCCGCGGCAACAGCTGCAGCTACAACAGCGGCAAGCTCTGCACCTAAAGCTGAAAAAGTAACGATCACAATTGGCGCTTATTCCATTCTTAAAGATTCTTTTGACGTCATTTTGCCTAAGTTCAAAGAAGAGTGGAAAAAGAAAACCGGCCAAACCGTAGAATTCCAAGAATCCTATGTGGCATCCGGTTCGCAAGCTACCGCGATTATCCAAGGTTTTGAAGCGGATATCGCCCCTCTTTCCCTTGAAGGTGACATCCAAAAAATCGTAGAAAAAGGCTTGATCACGCATGACTGGAAAAACAATCCTTATAAAGGCAACATTACAGCTTCAATCGCAGCAATCGGAGTTCGTGAAGGCAATCCAAAAGGCATCAAAGACTGGACTGACTTAACAAAACCAGGCGTGGAAGTGTTGATCCCGAATCCAAGCACGTCCGGCGGAGCCAAATGGGACATTAACGCCATTTATGGGGCTGGATTGAAAACTTCCGAAGCGGCTGGCAAAAAAGATCCTGCGTTCGCCAAAGATTATTTGGCCAAAGTCTACAAAAACATCAAAGTACTTGATAAAAGCGGCGCCGATTCCCTTGCGACCTTCGACAAAGGCGTAGGCGATGCTATCGTCACTTATGAAAATGAGCTCATTTCCCGGATTCAATCCGGTAAAAAATATGTAGAAGTAATCCCGCAATACACAACGACGATTGAAAACCCGGTTGCACTCATTGATAAAAACGTAGATAAACACGGAAACCGTGAAGCGGTTCAGGCATTCCTCGAATACCTATGGAGCCCTGATGCTCAAAAAGTATTTGCAGATAAAGGTTTCCGCTCCGTACTTCCTGAAGTTGCTAAGCAGTATGAGAAAAACTACACAACGCCTGCCGGCGTATTTAACATCGAATATCTTGGCGGTTGGGATAAAGTCAATAAAGAATTGTATGGTAAAGGCGCAATCTGGGAAACAATCCTCGCAGAAGGCGGAGCCAAGTAAGACGGTCACACAAAAAATCCCGGAGCGAATGTTAGATTCGCTGCCGGGCTTTCTTTGTGCGGACGAATGAACTTATCTTCCGTCCCCATCCAATAAATTACCTAAACCGCCTAAAATACTTCCCTCTTCTTTCCTGCCGCCTGGTCTTGATGCCGCTGCCATCCGATCTGCCAGCCTGCTGAATGGCAAGGATTGAATCCATACACGCCCAGGACCGCGAAGCGTTGCGAAGAATAAACCTTCACCGCCAAATAGCGCTGTTTTCACACCTTTCACCATCTCGATGTCATAATCCACATCTTGCGTCATGGCAACCAAGCAGCCCGTATCTACGCGAATGACTTCACCTGGACGAAGCACACGCTCGCAAATCGAACCGCCGGCATGTACGAAGGCCAAGCCATCGCCCTCAATTTTTTGCATAATAAAGCCTTCACCGCCGAAGAAACCAGCCCCTAGCTTACGCTGAAACGCAATGCCAACAGAAACGCCTTTTGCTGCGCAAAGAAAAGAATCTTTTTGACAGATGAGTCGTCCCCCCAGCATCGACAGGTCCATCGGAATAATTTTACCGGGATATGGCGCTGCAAAACTAACTTGCTCTTTCCCGCCACGGCTTTGGTTCGTGAAAACGGTCATAAATAAGCTTTCGCCGGTTAATAACCGTTTGCCTGCTCCCAGAAGCTTGCCCATGAACCCTTTATTATCGCTGCTGCCGTCCCCAAAAATCGTCTCCATCTGGATGTTCTGATCCATCATCATCATGCTGCCAGCTTCTGCCACAACGCTTTCACCCGGGTCGAGCTCAATTTCTACGTACTGCATTTCATTGCCTAAAATACGATAATCAATTTCATGTGCATTCATTGTGAGATTACCTCCGAATAGTATAAGTTGAAAATAAAACCGATTTATTTCTAATACGCTGTTGGAGATGGCAGGTTTCAATGGTTTCTTATTTTCTTCGTTACGTAGCCTCCCGAGAAATAGGTAACGACACCAATCACCATGATGATGATAATTTCAGCCACCATTTCAACAGGTGTTTCTTTAACCCCAAAAGCAACTTGATTACTTCCGAAGGTATCAATCGCAGAATACGAATCAAGAATGTCCGGCACGTATTTCCAAGTGAGATAGACACCCATCAGCATTTGAAAAGCATAGTACACAATAACTAAAATAATGGCGAAGATCAAAGATCGAAATATCTTTCTTTTCATTATGAGCTCCTTTCGCGTCTAGAATTGCTTATATTTTCCATAATAATCCTTTTTTCATGAATTCACCACTTTACAAGAAGAAGCGGGATGTTGAACGGAACTATGGTCCGTTATTTACAATAAAAAAAGCAGATCCCATAAGGGATCTGCTCGATTTGGATGTCAATGTCGACTACAATTGTAAATTTCGCTCCTCTTTCCGCAGCTTGCGTGCGGCATACCGCATCTCAGCCGTTTCGAAAAGTCGTTTCTCCTCTTCCGTCTCGGGGATAATGCCCGGAACCGCAACAGGCTGGCCATACTCATCTAAGGCGACGAAAGTTAAATAAGAATTGGCTGTGCGTTTTTTTTCGCCGGTCAACAGGTTTTCCGATTCAATTTTCACGAATACTTCCATGGAGCTTCGGTGCGTCCAGGTGACGAATGCCTCTAGTTGAATAGCCTCACCAAGTTTAACAGGCGCATAAAAGTCCAAGCTGTCGCTTGAAGCGGTGACAACCCCCCTGCGCGAATGACGCATGGAGGCGATTGTTGCAACTTTGTCGATGTACTGCATCACACGCCCGCCAAACACGGTATTGTGATAATTGGTGTCAGCAGGCAAAATAATTTCGGTCAACACGGTTCGGGAGAGTCTTGCTGGTTTAGCTTCCATGTCGTTTCCTCCTGATGGCTGATCATGTATGATTTCTTATTCGTAGTTTAGTTTAAGCTTGCCTGCGGCTTGCTTTGCCAGGCTGCGCGCTTCCTCAACAGATTCCCCGCTGCTGAGCGCAACTGCCATACGGCGGCCGACTTTCGTCTCCGGCTTGCCAAAGACGCGAACTTGCGTATTCGGAACGGACAACGCTTCTTCTAGCCCGCTGATTGTATATTCTACTTGCTCGCGATCCGCCTTGAGCGTGTAGCTTGCCCCTGGCGTTAATAGGCGAATGCCTGTAATCGGCAATCCAAGAATCGCTCTAGCATGCAGAGCAAATTCGCTCAAATCCTGTGTCGCCATGGTAACCATGCCCGTGTCATGCGGACGAGGCGATACCTCACTGAAGTACACGCCATCTTTGGTCAAAAATAGCTCAACGCCATAGAGGCCGTAGCCGCCAAGTGCGTCTGTAATCGTTTTGGCCATATGCTGCGCATCAAGAATTTGCTGCTCCGTCATGGCGTGCGGCTGCCAGGATTCGATGTAGTCCCCGTCTTTTTGGATGTGGCCGATTGGCTCACAATAGGTCGTTCCGGAAACAGAGCGAACCGTTAGCAGCGTGATTTCAGACTCAAAATGAATGAATTCTTCAACAATGACGCGAGCGTTTTTTGCACGTCCACCCTCCATGGCAATGTTCCACGATTGTTCCACATTTTCAGGCGTGCGGCACACACTTTGACCTTTACCCGAGGAGCTCATGATCGGCTTAATGACGCAAGGCGTACCGATTTCCGCTACTGCAGCATGCAGCTCTTCAAGGCTGTTGGCAAAAGCATACTTGGCAGTTCTCAATTCCAACGTTTCGGAAGCAAGACGGCGAATGCCTTCCCGGTCCATCGTTAATCGAGAGGCTGTTGCTGTTGGGATTACTCGGTAACCTTCTTTCTCAAGTTCAACAAGAACAGGCGTGGCAATGGCTTCAATTTCAGGTACGATGAGATCCGGCCGTTCTTGCTCGATCAACGCTCTTAGCTGTTCCCCGTCTAACATATTGATCACATGGCTGCGATGCGCGACTTGCATAGCCGGAGCATGCGCGTAACGATCCACGGCAATGGTCTCAATTCCCAGGCGCTGTGCTTCGATGACAACTTCCTTCCCGAGCTCTCCTGATCCCAGCAGCATGATTTTCTTTGCTTTGTTTGATAATGGTGCACCGTACATGAAATGATTTCCCCCTTAATGTTTTCCCCAACGGAAGTAAACTTATAACAAATGGCTATGTATGTAAGTAAACATAACAAGAATGGCATAAACAGGGTAATTCGCCAGCTATCCCAAGCAAATACCCTGATCTATTGTAAAGGATTTCGACATTAAAAGATAGATTTCAGCAAAAGTTTGCGTAAAATCGGCACGAGCTGCTCGGTCAACTCCTCCACCCGAGGCACAACTATGCTGCTCCGCCCATACATGTTGCGCATGGCGGCACGTTCGGTTTCATGGACGGTTCCACCGCTCGCTAAAAAGATGGAGATGACCTCGATCCCCAGTCTGCGTGCTCTCATTACAGCCTCGTAGGTATCCAGAATGCCTATGTCGTTATAATTCGCTGCGGACGGCTCCCCATCCGAGAATACCAAGAGGATGCGCTGCCGCTCAGCACGCCGCAGCAAGCGCTCTGTCATGCAGCGGATCGCGAAGCCGTCGCGATTGTCCTGCTGCGGCTCGAGCTGCATGAGAGCCGCGCCGCTGCCAGGAGCGAGCGAGGAGCCGAAGTCCACGGCAACCTGGAACAGGTTGGGTGCTTCATGCTCTGTTACGCGGTCCGCGTCTTCCCAGAATCCCACGATTTCGTGGGGGATTCGCAAGGACTGGAGGGTCTCGTGAAATAACACGAGTCCCAGTTTGGTTTCGTCCATTTTGTCATACATGGACGCGGAGCAGTCAACAAGCAGCGCGAATGCGGCGTCGAGCTGCGGGACCGGCGCGCGCTTCTTATAGAAGAGGCGCGGCATCTCTTGTGTGAAGGCTCGCGTCAGCCGCTTATCGAGCCGCCCGAACAGCCGGTCGCCGCGCGGGGCGATCCGCTTCTGCTCCAGCGTGCGCCGAATCGCACGCTGCAAGGGCTTCGCGAGCGGCGCTGCGCGCTCGCTCAGGCGCCTGAAGGCGGCCTCCTGCGCAGCAGTTGGCCGCTCAGGCGCCAGCCAAGTCGCCGTCGCGAACGCGGCGACTTCGCCCTTTCCGTGCCCCGCGGCAGCGGGCACGGCAGCCTGCCCGCGCCGCTCGCCGGAGGCGGCGCCGGTGCGCTGGGCGCGCAGCGAGCGCCCCTGGGCGATGGCGAGCGCCTGATCGGCGGCGTCGCCTTCGCGCGGCGCAGAACCGAGCGCGGCGGTGCGTGAGCCGCGCTCCAGCTCGAACCGCAGCAGCCCCGGGCTGCGGTCGCTGCTTTCGCGGTGCCAGGTCGGCAGGCGCTCCTGGCCCGGCAATTGACGCTCCCCGTCCTGCTCGGGGAGCACATCATCGTTGGCGAGCCGCTTAGCGCGCTTCAGCTCGCCTTGATACCCCGCGGGCAGCGGCTCCGCCACGCCGCCCCCGGGCTGCATCCAGAAATATGCGGAACTCGCATCTCTATCCAGCCAATAAGATAGCGCGTCCATCATTTCCTCACACCCAGCAGCTACTTGATCCGTATGTTCAGATTCCTCGATGCCTTCCAGAATCGGATATAACGGTGTGAGCCGCGCCTTCAATCCCACGCTTTCCGCAGCGCTCCACTCCGCTCCGGTAAACCAGCCGTAAATTAATAAAAGGACGGCATCGGCCATTTCGCCTTTACTCAAATGCGTACGCAATTTATGACCGAAATAAGCTCCATAAATTCGATGCCGCACCGCGAATATTCGCGTCGTTCCCGGTCTGCGCGCACGGCAAATACGCTCCAAACGCATATCCTCACACAAGGCAAAAAGCGAGTTTGCCAGCTTGGGGAAGGATGCTTGTTGACTACCCTTAAGGTAGGACTTTACAGCCTCTGCGCTGGTAAACCATGCTGTTCCAATGCCTCGGAGGTACACATCGCTTTTCATCCCCGCAGCTTTATCCAATGGCGGATAATCCCACCAGAACTGGCTAACGGTCATACGGGCCGAGCTTTCTTCATAATCAGCGTGAAAGGCGGCTTCCACCTCAAGCTCTTTACGTTTTGTGAACATGCGGGCTAAATCGACCAACTGCATTTGCAGATTAGCGTCGATTTTATCCTCAAGCATACTTATTTTCCCTACAAACATGGCTTAAAATAACGTTTCAGCCGCATTGATCACAGCCGCACGTTCCCTTTCATCCTCCAATTTATCAGCAATCGCTCTCGCCACTGCACGCATCGGAGGAATATAAGCCGTAAGATCACAAGCATCAAGCAATGCTCGAATCGACCCTGCTTCATCAGGCAGCTGTCCCATTTCGATTAAGGTTAACAAATCAGCCGACAGCTGCACATAAGTTCTCAATTGCTTGTCATCACGCAAAACAGACTTACTTTTCAAAAGTTTGTACAACGCTTCCCCTTGCAAATAGGGAATATCCACGGTCACAAACCTGTTTTTCAATGCTTCGTTCAATGGCACGGTTCCCATATAGCCTTCATTAATCGCAGCAACCACTCTGAAATCAGGGTGAGCGGTGATAACTTCCCCGGTAAATGGATTCGTAATCGATCTCCGATAATCCAGAACACCGTTAATAAGTGACAAGGTCTCCGGTTTCGCCATATTAATTTCGTCTATGTATAGAAAATGTCCCTTCGTCATCGCTTTCATGATCGGTCCAGGAATGAAAACAATCTCTGAACGGCCTTGCTCGTCATGGGACAACGTTTTGAACCCGAGTAAAGCTTCGGCATCCAAATCCGTTGAACAATTCACGGCATGCATCGGTCGATTAAAAATCGCCGAAACATGCTCGGCAAGCTTCGTTTTCCCCGAACCTGTTGGGCCTTTGAGCAGGACATTTTTACCCAAAAAAAGCGCAATAACACTATCGATCAAAATGTCTTCCCGAGGCGCCTCAAAGGCAGCTGCCCCGATTAATTTCGCATCCTCTGCGGTCGCGTTCGTCTGTGCTCTCTTTTGTTCCAACTGCTCACGGATTTCTTGCGGTATAGCTTCTGTTAACATATTCTCTAATGTTCCTCTCCTGATTCCTTTGTTCTCTTACTATTTATCAGGAAAGCTAACGTTGTCAAGCCTTTCAAGGCAGCCACGGTTGTTCGATAACCGAATATGAGTAGAATGCCATCGCTTCTCCACATTTGGGACAGATTGGCTTGGATGGCAACTCATTATACAGCTGCGCCAATGCATAAGAGGTTTCCCCATTAATGGCTTGGACGACATCATCGGGATGGACATAGTCACATTGGCGTGAGCTGCAGTAAGCTCGAACTTTAAATTTATTGCTCATTTTTAAATTTTGACGTGTCATGCCGATCAATCACAGTCTTCTGCCCAATCATCGTCATACTCCTTTTTCTCTAATTCGTGGACCATCCATCCGGAAACTATGACAAAACCCTCAGCAGGAAGCTGAGGGAGATGAGTGAAACTTTCGCATCACATGGTCTTATTTTAAGGCAGCGTGTTTCTTTGGCCCGTAGAGTAGCTTGGGAAAGCATACTGGATCATAGTGTTAAATTCGTTGAGATACGTATCCATATGTTTGTTGTTTTGCTGCTGAGCATCATAATACATCATGCGGTTCACGAAATGCGGGTTCGTAGAAATGAAAATATTCGCTTCCGGATAAATACGTGTGAGCAAACTCCTGATGGCGCTAGCGCTTTCTGCCGGCAAAGGCTTGGCCGAGAGCCAATCCATCTGAGCTCCTGCTCCTGAACCGAACAACCCAGCCCCGGTTTCCGGGTCGTTTGTTTTACTAAGCATTTTCATGCCGTCATTATCGGCACCCATGGCTTGCATCCCGCCCATATCTACCGCAATATAAATGTTGTTATCCGTAAATGCAACAGCTGTGTTCCCGAGGTGAGCCGCTTGAATAATGCTATCTGCCAAATCTCGGTTCATTGTCAAATGTGTATTTGTGTGCGCTTTAACGTTATCAAGCGTAGATCGCTGCATCGAAGGCAGCGGGGATTGATTAACACTTTTAGCGCCTAGTGAAGAATTCTCATTGTTCCTGAGACTCGTATCCCATGAGCCAGCATTCGGATTTGAGGAACTTGCTCCTGCATGATTGTTCGGACTTGCGGCGGTGCAGCCAGCGGCTGTGCTTACTAACACGATCGAAAGTGTAAGTTGGATCAACGTTTTTTTCATCTAAAAGCTCCCCCTTCTTTCTTTATTTCTTGCTGATGTCCTTCGTTTCCGGTGTGTAAGCAATTAAGGAGATTTCATATCCCAATTGTTCCCTCATCCTGGATTCAAGCCTGCGAAGATCTTCCAGCAGATCCTCATGCGCCCCCAAATTAGCGAACTGATAAGCCTCTATACTCATCATTTCATCCTCCTTCCTAAAAAATAATGTTTAACTTTAATATGGTCATTTATCCCCATTTTTACTAAATAATAAAAAGAGCCCGCCGCCAATTGATTCATTGGCAAGCAGGCTTTACAACTTTCTAGTCTTCTTTTTTACGTGTTTCATCCAATTCTTCGAGCAGTTTACGAACCGCATCCGGATCGGCCGAACCGTTTTCTTTAAAAGCTCTCAGCTTGTTTAGCAAATCCGCAGCGATAGCTTCATCCTCTGACTGCTCCGCTTCATGCGTGGGGTCGAACCAGATGTAGAAACCTTCCGGGCCGTTGCGCAGAAAAGCTTTCCGCCAAAACTCCGGATACGCATAACCCTGCTCTCCAAAAATCATTCCGAGCACATCATCGCTGTCAATCGGCAGCAAATAATGAAACGACTCGGGCTCTCCGGTATTCGTGAAATCGCGGTGCATGTAAGCATAATGAAGATAATGCTCACCCGTTTCTGAATCTTTGGATACTTCGTACAGATCCAATTCCGTTTGGAGCAATTCTTTTACAGGAACAATGCGTGCTGCCATCGTTTCAGCGGAAATCTTTTGATGGTGAAGGAATGATGCTTCCTGTTCCATTGTAAATCACCTCTTTCCTCATCTCGATTTTCAAAAAATCATCCAAGTCTTTAGCGGTAGGCTATGAGTCTGATCTACGTGATGATCCCACGATCGCATTGCGCAAGGAACGTTTAGGCAGCTTCCATTTATAAAATACGGATAACATTCTCAAAATGACGATAAGTGCAAAAAGCACGGATATCTGCCAAGCTCCTTGCGACCAGCCCAAACCAACCAACGCACCGGCCAACATGCCCCATACGGCATAGATTTCGTCCTTCAGTACAAGCGGCTTTCGGCCAGCCAGTACGTCTCGAACCATTCCGCCGCCAATCCCCGTTAATACAGCTGCTACGATGACAGCACTTAAAGGATGCCCCATATTCGTTGCATAGAACGCACCTTGAATAGAGAAGGCTGCCAATCCGATAGCATCAAAGAAAGCTTCCCAGGTCTTCCACACCCGAATGTATTTGACAGGCATCAAGAAAACTAAAGTCATAGCAAATAAGGCGATTTGAAAATATAACCCTTGCTCCCATAGCAAAACGACGGGTTTGCCAATTAGCAAATTTCGGATGACACCGCCGCCGAATGCCGTTACGAGCCCAAGAACATAGACCCCTAGAATATCATATTCCTCTTCCATCGCAACAATCGCTCCACTGACTGCGAAAGCGATTGTCCCGATGATGCTAAATAACTCCCAATTCACTTGCTGCAGCCCCTGTCTACTCGATGTCCCAATTCAATTTAACTTCATTGCCGGTTTGTGAGGATTGGTAAATCGCATCTAGAATTAAATTATTCGTATAACCTGTCATCACAGAGGTAATTGGTTGTTGACCGCTTTCGATACACGATAGGAAGTGTCTCAGCATACGCACACGAGGTCCTTCGTCCAGCTCAGGCACAGTCAGATCCACATCTGCTTCGCGATCAAACATTTCTGCAAGAAGCTTCCCTTTATTGCCGCGAATCGAAGCACCTCCTTCGGAACCAAGCAGCTGCACATAAGGCTGGCTATCCGTTTCGATGAGTGCGGCCCAGCTGACATCAAGCGATAGGGTTGCACCGTTATCGAGTTTAATCAACGCTGTAGCCAAATCTTCTACATCATATTGCCCTTCCCAGTTCGGTGTCCCCCAAGAGCCGATCCCTTTTTTGCGTGGACCAAATTCTGCATAGGTTGCCCCGTAAACCGAAATCGGTTTTGGATTCCCCATTAAATAGAGGGATAGATCTAACATATGTACACCTAGATCAATTAACGGACCGCCGCCGGATTTTCCCATCTGTGTAAACCAGGTTCCCCAGCCCGGAATCCCTTTACGTCTCATCCAGCCTGCTTTGGCATGATAAATATGGCCTAGCGCGCCTTTATCAACCTGTTGCTTGACAGCCTGTGAAAGAACTTCCCACCGCAGCTGGTGTGGAATCATCAACACTTTGCCTGCCTTGCGCTCTGCTTCTACAATTTGTCTAGCCGATTCGAGATTAAGCGCCATAGGCTTCTCCAGCATGACATGTTTACCTGCTTCTAACGCTTGAATGGCTAAAGGCGCATGCCACTCATTGGAGACAGCAATAACAACGGCATCAATGCTTGGATCAGCGAGCAGCTTGTCCGAACTCTCATAGACCCGCTCAATGTTATATTGCTTGGCTCTAGCCTCTGCCAGTGGTAAGTACACATCCGTTACCGCGGCAATTTCTGCCTCCGGCACTTTTTTCATCACTTCCATATGTACATTTCCGATGTTTCCGGAACCGATAATCCCGATTCTGATTGGTTTTCCTGCTGTCATCTAAATCCCCCCAAAAACATGTTTGATTACAATCTTTCTTATTATAATTGTGCTTATCTTTCCCCGCAACCGCCAATCTATCGCTCCGTTGAATCAAATGCAGACGGGTATCCCGATTAATTTCAAAAGATTCTTTGGGAACTAGCCCTCTCTCGCTATTCTTTACATATAATAAGATGCTAAAACTTTTTTAATAGTTTGTCTCAAACATACTTAACATTTGAAATGTATCCTAAATATGTAGACCAGCTGGTACTTTTGCCAGATGGAAGACGTGAAGGAGGGCTTAACATGCAAGCAGTTACCATTAAATTCAAAAACAAATCCATTCCCGTGCTTAATTTCACACATCGCAGTTCACATATGGAATTGTTGTCCAGTAAGCTTAAGGAGTTTGAACTTCATTTCGAATTTCGCCGCAAATTAAAAATGATCTCGCTCATCGAGATCATTGGTGATGTCGCTATTTTCAAGTATAACGACGGCACAAAATTGTATTTAGAAGTTTCTTAATTCGACTTTGGGAAATATTCTTTCTGCAGTTGACTAAGCTCCTGAAGAGAGCGCCTAGCCCATGCTTCCATTTCCGACAGCTTAGAGATTTGAGCCATTAGCGCTCTCTCCAGTGATACTTGATAATCGGGAATTGCACCCGCATATGAACGTATAGTTGAAATTGGCATTAAAGCAATCTCCTGAAACGATAACGCCCGTCTTTGATGAAAAAAAGCAACGTTTGGGTCCATCGGATTATGCAAGTCCCCTTGTGTTGGATGTTCTTTTACAGCCAAGATGCGTACTGCCGCTTTCATCGTACTCGACATTTCCACTATTTCCCCATAATAAACCCCAGTCTTATACTCAGCAATGACGTGATCTCCAATTTGAAAACTGCTCATTCTTATCATCTCCTATAATTACTTGCTGCTCAATGGCAGCAGTTTGCGATATAGCTCATCCACCGACTGCATGCGGTAAATCAGTTGTTTGTCATGTCCCTGCTCAAAAATAGCGATGCACGGCACGCTGGTCACTTGCCATTCACGGCTAATTTGCGGCAGAAAATTAATATTGCTTTTATAAAGCGGCAAAGAAGGCTGCATGGTCATAATGATCTCCAACATACGTTCAGTCACTTTGCATGTTCCACAAAACGGCGTGTACAAAAATACAGCAAAGGACTCCTCCTGCCTGTTAACGATCTCCAACAATTCCTGTTGAGACAGTTCCCTCATGCTAACCTCCTCGTTCATCTAACCAAGCCAAACTGTCAGCCGCATACCCAATAAGATGAGGGAAATCATCCAAATGGCTCTCATCAATTTTTCTGCCGAATGAAAGTGTGATTTGATTATGATAAACCACTGGAAAAATACCATATTTGTATGAAAGAAGTTGTGTGATTTGTGGACGATGCTCCCATATTAGGCCTAACTGTTCTTCAATATGCTTACATTCCATATCGGGATTCTTAACTTTCGTGAAAAGCTTAATCGTAAGCGTACATCCCGGTTTAGCTGTAGGGTTCTCTAAAATTTCAGCAGCCAAATCGCTTAAATGAACATGCAAATTGATTTCCGCTTTGCTCGGCTTATCGATCTTTCTTGCAAACTCAATCGCATACGTTCGGGACATGGAAGACAGATCCACAAGATCTTCCCGGCGTGTGATAATAATTTTGCCATCCAAATCCAGGTCGTAGACGGCTCCTTCCAGAACCACCTTAATGTTGTCATAGATCGTTGGGTCAAACATCGTTCACACCTTCTTTCATCTTTTGTTTGATTCGATTATACTATTAACATATCACGGTAAAGAAGGTGTTTCTATGTCAGACAAGCCACAAGATCAGCTGGAAGAACAACAGGGTCCCAAAAAAGTAAGCCTAGCCGATGCCATTAAACAAAAGTTAGCTCAGAAGAAAGCGGATCAAGCCGCAGCACGTGCAAACCCTAAACAAGCGGGCAATACGAACCAAAGTGCCAAAAGTCAAATGACGAAAAAAGTAAATAATCAACGCCGTCGTACTGGCGGAAGCTAGAGCTATGTAGGTAAAAGCGCCCTGAGAGTCACACATCAGGGCGCTTTTCATTTGGTCTTACGCGTATTGAGCTTCGCGCAATTTTTTCACATCATCACTTTCCAGGTATTCATCATACGTAAGCATTTTATCGATGAATCCTTTTGGTGTAATTTCCATGACGCGATTTGCAATCGTTTGAATGAACTGATGGTCATGGGAAACGAACAACATCGTACCGTCGAAATCAACAAGGCCGTTATTAAGTGCTGTGATGGATTCAAGATCCAAGTGGTTCGTAGGCTCATCAAGAATGAGAACATTGGCACCGCTTAGCATCATTTTGGAGAACATGCAGCGTACTTTTTCTCCCCCGGAAAGAACGTTAGCTTTTTTCAAAGCTTCTTCACCAGAGAACAACATACGTCCTAAGAAACCACGAAGGAATGATTCGTCTGGGTCTTTGGAATACTGGCGAAGCCAATCCACCAAGTTTAATTCGGAATTGAAATATTCTTGACTATCTTTTGGGAAATACGCTTGTGAAGTTGTAACTCCCCATGTGTACGTGCCCGAGTCTGCTTCCATCTCACCCATGAGGATTTTGAAAAGCGTCGTTTTGGCGATACCATCCGGACCAACAAACGCAACTTTATCCCCTTTGTTAAGCGTGAACGTGATATTATCCAAAACTTTAACGCCATCAATCGTTTTGGAAATACTTTCAACAGCTAGCAGCTGCTTCCCAGCTTCACGTTCACCTTTGAAGTGAATGAACGGATATTTACGGCTGGAAGGACGAATATCTTCAAGAGTAAGCTTCTCAAGTTGTTTTTTACGGGAAGTTGCTTGCTTGGATTTGGATGCATTAGCACTAAATCGAGCGATAAAAGCTTCCAATTCTTTACGTTTTTCTTCTGTTTTCTTATTAGCATCTCTTGTAAGTCTAAGAGCCAATTGGCTGGATTCATACCACCAATCATAGTTACCCACGTACATTTGGATTTTACCAAAATCAATATCCGCAATGTGTGTACATACTTGGTTCAGGAAGTGACGATCATGGGATACAACGATAACGGTGCCTTCAAAACGTGCTAGGAAGTTCTCCAGCCATTTAATCGACTCTAAGTTCAAATGGTTGGTAGGCTCATCGAGCAGCAAAATGTTCGGATTGCCGAACAACGCTTGCGCCAAGAGAACACGAACCTTCTCATTGCCGTCGAGGTCTTTCATCTTCGTATCATGCAGGGAAGTTGGGATGCCTAGACCAATTAGTAGTTCTGCTGCATCAGATTCCGCCTGCCAACCGTCTAGATCCTGGAACTCGCCTTCGAGCTCAGCAGCTCTCATACCATCTTCTTCAGAGAAATCGGCTTTCGCGTACAGCGCATCTTTCTCTTCCATGATTTTGAACAAACGAGCATGCCCCATCACAACGGTTTTCAAAACTTCGATTTCGTCAAACTCGTAATGGTTTTGTTTCAGAACGGCCATTCTTTCCCCTGGAGTGATCGATACTTCGCCTGTGTTCGGCTCAATTTCACCAGAGAGAATTTTTAGAAATGTGGATTTCCCTGCACCGTTCGCGCCGATCAGACCATAACAGTTACCTGGAGTAAATTTAATATTAGCGTCTTCGAAAAGGGCTCTTTTGCCGTAACGAAGCGTCACGTTATTAACATTAATCATGTGGAATACTTACCTGCCTTTATTATAGTTTCTTCTATCATAACTTATTTCGCTCTATTTCTTCTACCAACTCGGATAAATAAGTCCATCTTTCCATTGCTGCTTCCAAATCGGCCGTTGTTTGCTGCTCCTGCTCATACAAATCGCGAACACGGTCAAAGTCGCTGCCAGCCGCTTCAATTTGCTGTTTCAAGCTTGCCGCCTTGTCTTCCAAAGCCGCAATCGTCCCCTCGATTTCATCCCATTCCTTCTGTTCTTTGAAAGTTAGTTTCTTAGGACGGTTTGTATTCGCTGAGCCGCTGGAAGCTGCTGATTGATTGGCCGCTGTTTTGCTAGAGCCGGTATTGCTGCTTGCTTGACGCAACAATTCTTTGCGTGCCTGCTCCGCTTCTTCTTGCTCTTGCTTCTCCTCCAAATAATCCGAGTAGTTGCCAATGTAAGGCTCGATTCCTCCTTGGCCATCAAAAGCAAACAGATGCGTAACGGTGCGATCCAAAAAATACCGATCATGGGAGACAGTAATAACCGCCCCTGGGAAATTATCCAGATAATCTTCCAGTATGGTCAATGTTTGGATGTCCAAATCGTTCGTCGGCTCATCGAGGAGCAGCACATTCGGTTCTCCCATGAGAGTACGCAGCAAATATAGTCTGCGTCGTTCGCCACCTGACAGCTTTCCGATAGGTGACCACTGCAGTGTGGGAGAGAACATGAAGCGCTCAAGCATTTGGGATGCGGGAATTGTTTCGCCATCCGACGTGCGAACCAGTTCAGCCGCTTCCTTGATGTAGTCGATGACGCGCATCTTTTCATCCATCTCGACCGTTTCTTGCGTGTAATACGCGAGTTTCACGGTTTGGCCAGTCTCGATCGTCCCGCTGTCGGGCTGAATACGCCCGGCGAGCATATTCAGCAGCGTCGATTTGCCGCTGCCGTTAGGGCCAATGATGCCGAGGCGATCCTTCGGCATCACGATGTAGCTGAAGCCGCTCAGCAGCGTCTTCCCGCCTGAGAAAGCTTTGGTGACGGCTTCCAGCTCCATCACCTTTTTGCCAAGGCGGCTGCCAGCCAGCGCCATGTCCAGCTTGTCTGCGGGACCATCCACCTTGGTGTCCCGCAGCTCTTCGGCGCGCTGCACGCGCGCCTTCTGCTTCGTCGTGCGCGCTTTCGCGCCGCGACGGAGCCAAGCCAGCTCGCGGCGCATGAGATTCTGCCGCTTATCTTCGCTGGCGGCTTCGGACTCCATCCGCTCCGCCTTTTTCTCGAGGAACGCCTCATAGTTGCCCTCGTAGCTGTAGATCTTGCCCCGGTCCAGTTCCAGGATGCGGTTCGTCACCCGCTCCAGGAAGTACCGGTCATGGGTAACGAGCAGCAATGCGCCGCGCCACTTGCCGAGGAATTCCTCGAGCCAGATTGCGGTCTCGTTGTCGATATGGTTCGTCGGCTCATCCAGGATGAGCAGATCGGCGGGTTGGATCAGAACGCGCGCCATGGCGACGCGTTTGCGCTGCCCGCCGGACAGCAGGCCGACGGGCTTGTCGAACTCGCTGATGCCCAGCTTCATCAGCACGGTTTTGGCTAAGGTGCTTGCTTCCCAGGCACCTTGTTCATCCATGCGCGATTGGGCTGTGAACAGCCGCGCCTGCTTTTTCTCGCTGGAGGGATCAAGCTCCAGCTCAGCCAGGGCCAGCTCATAGTCGCGCAGCGTCTTCATGAGCGGCGTGTCGCCGTGGAATACTTGCTCAAGCACGGTGGAGTTCGGATCGAACTCCGGGTTCTGCGGCAAGTATTCCACTCGGAAATGGTTCGCGTGCACGAGTTTGCCGCGATCCGCTGTTTCCAGTCCCGCCAGCAGCTTCAGCAGCGTGGACTTGCCCGTGCCGTTCACGCCGATGAGTCCGATGCGCTGCTTCTCGTTCACCGTAAACGTGATGTCATCGAACAAAACCTTGTCGCCATAGGTTTTGGTAATATTAACTGCACTCAAAATATTCATGCTTCCACTGGCTCCATGACATAGGCTGCAAGAAGCGCTGCTGTGTTAACTACAGCATCCATATGCGTCCGCTCCATGCTGTGTGACGCATGAACACCAGGACCAATCAGCGCGGCGCGAATATCGCGTCCGCCTCTGAGCGCGGCCGAAGCGTCTGAGCCATACCTTGGATAAATATCAACAGCGTAGCCGATTTCCAGCTTCTCGGAAAGCTCAATCATTTTGGAAGTCATTTGATAGTCATAAGGACCTGACGAATCCTTTGCGCAAATGGAGACATCGCGTTCGCTACCGCTCAAGTCATCGCCAAGCGCACCCATATCTACGGCAATCAAATCCGTAATATCTTCCGGAATAAAAGATGACCCATGCCCAACCTCTTCATAATTGGAGAAAAACAGTTTTATCGTGAAGAGCGGCTGCAGACCTTCTTCTTTGATAAGTCTTAGCAAACCGAATAACGAAGCTACACTTGCTTTATCATCCAAATGACGGGATTTCACGAGGCCATTTTCCTTCACTTGTACACGCGGATCGAAAGAAATGTAATCTCCAACCCGGATCCCAAGATCCTGAACTTCTTTTTTGGACTTTACAAGCTCATCAATGCGCACTTCCATATGAGCTTCATCGCGTTTGAACTCTCTGGCATCTTCATACACGTGTACTGATGGTCTTGAAGTGAGAATTGTCCCGTCATAAACGCGTTCGTCACGTGTATGAATTTGAACATATTCATTCTCAATAGCGCCCATCATGAATCCGCCCAATGAAGTGATCTTAAGCGTGCCGTTCTCTTTAATAGAACGTACCATAGCACCAAGGGTATCCACATGTGCAGAAATACCAATAACCCGGTCATTGCGGACACCCGGAACCGTCACAATGCCGCAGCCCTTATTCGTATATGTAAGCTCATAACCAAGCTTATTCACTTCTTGTTCGACCTTTTTCATAATGTGGTGCGTGTAACCCGTCGGACTTGGCGTACGCAGCAGCATCTCGAGCACTTCCGTCATATAAGCTTTATTTAATTTGGATTTCACTCGGGATTCCTCCCTTTTCTATAAATTATGAAGATACCTGTAAACACACAAAAAACAGTGCAGCCTAGGAATTTTAGCTGCGCTAGCGGCATAAGCCGCAATGCTAACCCCTTCTAAGGATACTACACTGTTCCCTTATGTTTTTCAAACCCAATTAGCTTACAAAATCAACACAAATGGAAGTCCCATCAAGTACTGTCTTCATATGGGCCTTCACACCTTCATGAATAGGGTGAGTGTCATATGTTTTTAGATCTTCTACGGAATCGAATTTTGTAATCAATGCAATATCATACGAACGCTCCAAATGAAGAATATCCGTCCCTACTTCAATATGGCGCAGCACCGGAATTTTCCCTTCCATGTTCGTAAGAACCGCTTTCGTTACTTCCACCGCTTCAGGGCTACGATCTTTGAGCTTAAAAAACACAACATGAGTTAACATGGACATTTCCTCCTAATTGGTTAATTCGTGACTTTTGCTTTGGCCGACCATTCTTCCACATTCCAAACTCTGGTTACCCAACCTTCATAAAATTCCGGTTCGTGGCAAACAAGCAAAACGGTTCCTTTATAAGCGATCAAAGCTCTTTGAAGTTCTTCTTTGGCCACAACGTCCAAATGGTTGGTAGGCTCATCGAACAACAGCCAGTTGCTTTCCCTCATCAGCAGTTTACAAAGCCTGACTTTGGCTTGCTCTCCCCCGCTGAGCATGCTCATGGCACGCGTGATGTGCTCATTTTTCAAACCGCATCTTGCCAGAGCGCCTCTGACTTCATTCTGATTCATGGAAGAAAACTCATTCCAAACATCGTCAATCGGCGTCATATTGGGCGCTTTAACCTCTTGCTCAAAGTAAGCCGGGCTTAAGTAATCTCCTTGATACGTTTTGCCGCTGAAAGGTTCAATTTTCCCTAGAATCGTTTTGAGCAGTGTAGATTTCCCCACACCGTTGCAGCCAACGATCGCAATTTTCTCGCCGCGTTCAATCGTCACATTCATTTTCGGTAAAAGCGGTCGGTCATACCCGATTTCCAAATTTTCCGCCTCAAATACGATTCTACCACTTGTACGAGATTCCTTAAATATGAACGTTGGTTTCATCGCAGTTTCCGGTTTTTCGATTCGATCCACTTTCTCCAACTGCTTTTGACGGCTTTTGGCACGCGTAGAGGTCGAAGCCCTGGCTTTATTGCGAGCAATAAAGTCTTCCTGCTTTTTAATGTACTCCTGCTGCTTCTCATACGCATCGATATGTTGCGATTTGTTCATTTCCGCCATGTCCAGGAATTTCTCATAGTTCGCTGTATAACGAGTCAGCTTCGTAAATTCCAAATGATAGATCACGTTAACGACTTCATTCATGAATTCCGTATCATGTGAAATCAGCATAAACGCATATGGATAATCTCTGAGATACATTTTTAACCACTCAATATGTTCCACGTCCAAATAGTTCGTAGGCTCATCCAAAAGCAGTACGGTTGGCTTCTCCAAAAGCAGCTTGGCCAAAAGAACTTTGGTCCGTTGTCCACCACTAAGTGACGTCACATCACGGTCTAACCCAATTGCGTTAAGGCCGAGTCCGTTCGCCATTTCATCGATTTTGACGTCCAGCAAGTAGAAGTCGCCGATTTCCAAGCGTTCCTGAATTTCGCCCATCTGCTCTAGGAGAACTTCCAGCTCTTCGGGCGAAGCATCCGCCATCTTTTCTGTAATGGCCATCATCGCTTTCTCTTCTTCAAAAAGAGGTAAGAAGGCGTCGCGTAAAATGTCGCGAATCGTCCTGCCCGCCGCTAATACCGAATGCTGATCCAAATACCCATACTTAATTCGAGGCGTCCATTCTACTTTTCCTGTATCTTTCAATAATTTTCCGGTCAATATATTCATTAATGTGGATTTCCCCACACCATTTGCTCCAACTATGCCGACGCGCTCGCCTGCCAGTAGACGGAAGGAAACATTTTTAAATAACGTTCGATCCCCAAAACTGTGGCTCAAATCTTCTATCGTCAAAAGACTCATTTTAAAAATCTAAACTCCTGTCTGTTAAAAAATCGCACATACTCGTGACTTCTTATTATACCACTGCTAGAGCTAGACAGGAAATAGTTAAATTTTCAATATCGAAATATCAAGGTTTGGCACACAATTTGAATCTCGTCGCCATCTTTTAGCAAGTAAGATTGGTAGGTAACTATCGTTTCTCCATTGAGAGAAGTTCCATTCGTTGAACCTGAATCCTTCAGTGCATAACCCTTTTCACATTTTGTTATCTCAGCATGGATTCTGGAAACACCTGCTTCTTCCAAGACATAATCCGCTTTTAAATTCGCATCTCCCCGGCCAATCGTGAAGTGATCGCTGAGAATTGGCACTGATTTCGGCATACCTTGCATCTGAACTTCGAGCCTCGGCCCTTCTGGCTTAAGGTTTCCAAGAAAAACGGTTGCATTCCTAGCGTTGTTTTGAATTAATGTCGTATGCATATGTAAGTTTTGATAATGACTCTGAATATCTTGAGATTCAACGTTAGATACCGTAACTGCTTCTTTCTTATTTTCAAAATGCTTCTCTGGTTTATCAAAAAAAAGCGGCACCTGCTTTTCACCAGCACTTCTGTACCGCGGTAGCCCAAGAAATCTAAATACAAACCATACATCTACTAATAAAATAGTTATTCCTGCTGACAGGTGCAGCGAACTAGTTGAGGGAGAAGATACATAATGCTGCCAGAGAAAAGCCATTACGAGTATGATACCAATTAGGACAAGAAATTGTGTTCTCTGTGTGATTGGATAAAAAGCGACTGTTTGACCATTTTTTATATCTTGTTGCACATCCGCTATTGGCGTAATCATCGGCGACTCATCCATCGAATTCGTTGTGTTGATCTGCTTGATGTTTTGTTGCCAAACCGGCTTCGGCAGCCCCTCGTGAACCGGAGGTTGCGGATCCATAAGTTTTAACAGGTTCATTTTCAAATTCTGAAGACTTTGCGGCGTACATGTCAATGCATCAGTGTCTAACCAATTGTCTATATCTCCCCTTATTTTGTCGTTCAACTTCGAACTAATCTGCCTCATTAAATCCTTAATTGCATTGTAGACACTGCATTCCTTCATACCTTGTTCCATTGGCACATATGTCAAAAATACATCGGACCAGTCACTGCCAATAAAGATGAAATTATCTTTTAACACAAATCCGGTCTCATGCAGCATATAGTTTTTACTTTCATCTATAGCACAAACAATGGCGTACATAAGCTTGGCGAATTGAAACTTGGAAAGCCCCTCAACCTTAAGAACCTGAGCAAGCATTCTTTTAGCTGTTAAACTATAAAGCAGGCTTACTCGATGATCAATCTCCTGGATTTCAAGCGGAAGCATGTTTGGTATCGTGTTAGCCTCAAGCATCTTAATTTGCAAAGTTGAAAGAGCTTCAACGGTCAAACCCTCCCCACCGTCTTTAAAAAGACGCATACAATGGCCATGTTGATATACAAATTCATATCGCAGTCCAAATAACTCCTCTGTCACAGGCCCACCTCATTTTAAATAGAGTAATACCAGGTCATTGCCACGGCTGGCATAACGGCATACATAAACGGAAACTTGATATTGGCATCACGTTTCATCCCCTTTACGATGTTCAGATCATGCAGCACGATAATTGAAAAAAACCATTTCATCATCTTCTGCCCCGTGGCCGCCACTTGCTTGTGCATCAGTAGTAAGAAAAGACCTATCAATGCTGCGCAGATTATGGAATACAGCATCAATTGAAACACAAAACTGAAGCCCATCATAGCTCCAATAGCCGTAAAGAGCTTCACATCCCCTGCTCCAAGAGCACCTATAAGATAGAGTAGGAACATCGCGAAAAGTGCACTCCCTGCCCCTATAAGCGAGAAAGTTAGTCCGTTCAGTCCGCTTATAGACACGTTCAACATGATTCCAGCAACCGCTCCGCTAATGGTTAATTTGTTGGGGATCACCGCTTTTCGTACATCAGTAACAAAAGCAATCGTAATGAAAACCAATAGTAAATATTGAATGCAAAGTCCTCCTCTATCAGAGACGGCGATTAAGCACCTACCCATGCTCGTTCAAATGCCCTCTTTTTCAAAATAATCGTTTGACTTAAAAACGGGATCGGTAAGCGATACGAAATCTCCGCCTCAATTCCAAAATAAGCCTCTCCATCGTTATACAAACTTGGAAGGGTCACAGAAACAACTTTAAAGTTATTTCTCTGAACGATTGAATCATCGCAAAATGCGTAAACAATCGGAGTAATCGCGGCATGTAAGCGGGGGTTAACTTGCTGCTCGAGCAGTTCATCTTTCCCCTCTGTCAGTAACTCTTCGCCTTGCATCCGTTTCTCTTTCTCCCATTTAACTAATTCGAGCAGCGGTTGAGGGATATATGCGGCATACTCATCTGCTAAACTTTCCGTGTTTGACACTTGTTCTCGTGCTGATTGAACATGGCTGATGACTGAATTTATGATGTCGGCCGGTCTACTCTGCTCAAATTTCACTTTAGCTTCTTGCACGAGAAGTCTTACGGGATATAACTGGCCAGCAATCGATTTCGTTGCTTCAGACACACCGGCTTGCAGCGCCATTTCCAGGCATGCGATTTGAATACAAATGACAAGGCCAACAACAAAGGCAAGGAAAAAAGGCAGTATTAAAGCAGCCTCTAATACGATACCTCCCTTTTGTTCACTGTAAAACTTGTGCAGCATAAAGCCCCTCCCAACCTTCAATACGCTACTGCAGCTGAGCTAGAAAATTGGCATCGATTCCCTATCACTTTGCAGCCTAATAACCCGCTCCCATCCAGCAGTTTCATGATTTGAGAAATAAACCACAGCTTAATATCACTTGAGGCGTTACCCTGCAAATATGTCGTAGCTTGCATTAGATCCCTTCCGGTTTCAAGCTCTATGAGCGCCTGCATTCTAGCCATTTGCTTCGTGTTATTGCTATGTATGAGCATAAAGACCCGTAAATAATCCTTATAAGTCAAACTTAAGGCTGGGGCTGCTATTTTTGCGGATAGCTCTACAGCTTCTCCATTCACCAGCTTTGTCATGTCTTGGAAAGCCAAAACGGCCCCTTCTGCTGCTGCTGCCAGAAGTACCAACAGCGGAGAGCCAATATTAAGCAGCTCTTTTTTCGGATCGAGCAGCGCCTCAACGGTACGAATTGCCAGGCGAAAAGAAAACATTTCCGCATACGCCGATGAGATATTCGCTGAACAGGAGGAGAATCCATATAGTAAGTATTCTACCTCTTGGTTTGCTAACGAGTGTTTTCTCGGGTCTGCTCGATTACTTAAGACTTTGGGACTGCCTGTTTGATCTTTTTCCAAACCAATCGTCCGGTAATTAAATTTAGTAAGCGCATATTCATTCACATATAGCTCGTTACGCATAACCTCCGCCGCATTGTTGAAGGCTGCAAGCATATCCATTGCTTTAAGGCTAACCGGCTCAGATTTCTCTAGATCGTAAGCAACTTCACTGCCGATAGTGGCTTCCTGCGCATTAGCCTCCCGATACTTCTGGTAGAAACCTTTGGTTGATGAAGATGATTGTGAACCGGTACCTTGAAGACGATCATAAAGTTCATCGTCACTACTCTGAGCATTCACTAAGCTGCATCCGCCGATCGATTGCTTCGCTTGATTCAAAATCGTTTGAATCTTACTTTTTTGCTGCTGTTTATTCGCTGAGACCGCACTGTTTTGTTCCATTCTCGTTCTCTCTAATACGCTTTGCTTGTTATAAAATTCTTGCGATTCCGTCCAGTGAGCATCATTAGCCTGATTGGCTTTGTTTGTATTTTCAGCAGTATAAAGTTGTACGGAGTCAACTACCTCTTGAAAAGCTGTAAATAAGGCTGTAATGCTTGCAACAGCTGTCTGGTACTTATAGAAGTATTCATCGCCCAGCACAGAAACACTTTGAAAAACTTCGTTTGCACTAGTCCCCTCTGTATTAGGTCGTGAAGTAATCCCATTAAGCTTCGTGCGAATTTCATCATTTTGCTGCTTAGCCGTACGTAATGCTGGCTCAATCGCCTGCTGCAACAACCCAATTTCTTTGGTATTTGCCAGAGCCTCGAGCTTTGTAGCGGCAAGGAGAGCCACATATTTAATAATTAATTGCAGCAAATTTTGAAGATCATTCAGCTTTTGAGATAGTTGCTGAGCTTGAGTACTTAATGCATGACGGGATTCCAAAATAGCCTGCATGCCTGCCAAACCGCCAGAACCTGCTCGGCTGATCGCGGCAATGGACATATCCAAGTCTCTTATCGATGCCTGGACAGATTGCAGCTGATTTTCTACTTGAACGATTTCATTTCGCACCTCATCTGCAGTATGGATGCCAATTTGGGAGGCTAGACTGTCCAATTCCGTGATACGGGTTTGATAGTTACTATGAATTAGGCTCGTTTTGCGATAAAGCTCTTCACTGCTCTGCCAAGCTTCATCCAACTGTTTTTCTCTTTGATCTATAAGCTTCTCTAACTCAGCAGCCTCCTTAGAGAATTGGCTTCCAAACTGAAAGGGAGCTTTCGTCCCTGTTTTGCGAAATTTATCCGTAATCTCCAGCATGAACTCGATTGGGGCCTTGATTTTCATATCCTCCAACAATTGACGCTCAAAAATTTCATGGCTGGCTAATGCATAAACAGGTGTCACACGTTCTCCATGATCGATAGGTTTAGTATCCACATAATGAAAAGCGCCTGTCGAAACTTGACTTGATAAATTATTAGCAAAAACGGTTCGAAATACTTCCTCTGATAGCTCTTGTGAGATCCCCAGCCCATATAAGCCCATCGCTTGAAGTTTTGTATCAAAAGATGACATCACTGAGCGCGCAGCGGCCTTGACCGCTGATTCGGTCTCTTTTTCCGCCAATTTAATTCTGGCAAAATCAATGAGTACCGCTTGAAATAAAAAGACCGGCACAATGATTAGAATCAGATAGACGGAAACGGCCCCTCTTTCTGATCGAACGAATCTCTTCAAAAACTCCCCCCATTCTAATTATGAATAACAACGACGATCCCTTTCCGCTCAAGCTCTTTTCGAAAAGCATTGGAGGGCATACCTTTACCGCCGGCATCTTTTTTAAAGAAATGCCATACAACACCCTTCACTTGTGTGCCTTGTTGGATAAGCTCGAGATCCTTAGGAAGCTGCTCCATTCGAAGCTGAGCCTCTGTCAAACTATAAAAGGCTTGATGGCCAATCCCGCGAGCATCCAACGCGTCGACTGTTCTGCTTTTACCGGACTCTGTCATCAAAACCACCTCCGTGCCATTAACCAAAGATCGCAAATACGCCGCAGCCTGCCGTTCCGACTTAATCGTTATACTCGGACCTGACAAATTACCTTGTGTAGGTTCTGCAAGCGCCTCTCGTGCTTTTTGAGGAGAAATCCGGTCCTTGATCGTTTTAAAATACGTCCGTGTAATATCCGTTAATCGGATAAGCTCAACCGGCTCTACCACGTGCGAGACAGCAGTTCCGCCTGTTTGATTAGCCCTAAACCATTTGCTCATAACAGGCGAGATATGAAATGGTTTTTGGAGTTTCACTTCGACTTGTTGGTCTAGAATAAAATTAGAAAACTTAGCTGATCCCGTAACACCTTTGGGCAGCAATTCAGACGATTTAGCCAGCTTTCTCTCGACGAGATCGCCAGCAGCTCCCGATGGAAGTGCAATCTCAGATGATTCGTTCGACACTAGTCTTCCAAATAAATCGGATACGTGGTTTTGTGTAAGTCGAAAGTAAAGACCATCCGTCTCCGAGGGGTTAAAGTTGCCTGTCACCAAATCTTTGTGGCTGTTATCCCAAGTAAAAGCTAACCGTTCAGCTGCTGTTCTAGCGATTTGTTGAAGGTACACTTTTTGATAAGCGTATAAGCTAACGAAAAGGACAGTAATTGTACAAAATAAGATGAGTGGTAAAACTAGGGACGCTTCTAATGTAAAGCTTCCCTGTTCACCATCTCTAAAGTGTTGTCTGCGGTTATGGCGGCTATGGCGCACAGCTAGTTGTTGGACTTGGCGCACAAGGAGCCACCTTACTATTGTCTTTGAGGTCAGAATTGGCATCCCCAATCAGCTTTTGAAACCACGAGACTATCCACTTTCTGAAGATAATTGCTATGGCAACAAGCACAGCAACAATCAATAAAATCTCTAAAGTACCGAGTCCATCTTCCTCTTTCCAAAATGATTTCAACCCTTCCATCATGCTTCTCATCGTTTCTTACCTCCATTATTTCATAATCAGTAATGCCGGCATGGCCACAATTACCATCACCACTACAAAAATAAGCACCATGGGAAAAACAAGCTTAGAGGAGGCTTCCTCTCCTAACGTTCGCGCAACCGATTTTCTGCGCTGCCAAAGCTCCAGGGATAGCGAATGAAGCGCCGCTACGAAATCACTGCCTCCACGTTTATAGTTGAGCATCATAGCTGAAGTAAACAAAGATACCTCATGCAGCGCGCAACGTTTGCTAAAGTCTTCCATCACTTTTGAAAATGAAACGTTCATCTCCAGTTCGTGAACAGCTTGCGCAAGTTCTATGTATAGCGGTGAGTGCGCTTTATGAGGTCTAACCTCGACGCAGCGAATCCATGCGCGATTGACGGTTTCACCTGCATTAACCAACAGCACGATTGTGCTTAATACTTCAGGTAATTCCATGATCATTAAAAGTTGTTTTTTTCTAATTTTCACATCCAAATCGCGCACCATGAGCATTGGAAGAACTATCGCAACGATGAAACCAAAACCCAAGAGTGATGCATCGCCCCCTGCAAGCGTCGAGAAAAGAGTGACAATCACAATACATAGCAAACTCATCGAAATAATCTCCGCAAAAAACCATTTACTCCCATAAGCTGATAAACTTCTGCCATATAATTTAATTAAATTATGGTGGATTTTGGACGTGAAATCCGGCAACTTTTCCATCAAACGCAGCTGATCAACGATTATATAACTGCAAGGAAATAGTAATTTGATCCGAAAGGGATAGGGATGAGCAGTAATGATATCTGCATATCGTTTGCGCCCCCACAGCAGCAAAATGAGAATTACCAGCATTTCGAATATGAGCAAATAATTGATCCACATGCTACACCTTAATATTCATAATTTTTTGAGTGAGCACATAACATCCGCCCAGCAAAAGCAGGCTCGCACTCATGATGAGAGTCCCGCTCCCTGAATAAAGAGGCTGCATATACTCCGGTGATGAAAAGGCAAGTACGGCAACAATGACAATGGGAGCAAACAGTAGCACCCTCGACTCAAACCGCTTCTGTGCAATCATGACGTTGATATCCTGAGTGATTTCAAGTTTTTCTCCAATGACTGTTGCTGTACGCTTCATGACCTCCACCAAATTTCCGCCTGTACGCTTACAGGTATGGAAGACGTCCGTGAAACTGATGACATCTTCTAAATGACTGCGATCCGCCAAATGCTTCAGCGCTGCCTCTATGGGCTCGCCGTTCTCAACCTTTCGGCATATAACGCTGAATTCAGTAACAATTAAACAATCAGGGTCAGGATAAAGCAGCTTTAAGTCTTCTAGTGCCTCTTGAAAAGCACTTTCAATGGATTTGCCTACGGCCATGGAAGAGGATAAACAGCTGAGCGCTTGTTTGAATTGAACAAACAGTTTATTTTTGCGTAACTGGATTAATTGCTGTTTGCGAATGCGGGGAAACATCAGTCCGACTGCTGAAAATGCGGCAGCAAGAACGAAGCTTTTATAGAAAATATAACCTACAACAAAAGCAGGCAAGGCGAGCATTAGGATGGCGCTTAATTTTTCACGAGGAGTCATTTGATAGCAATTGTAATCAACTAATGTGAAGACAGAATGGCGTTGGGGATGGTGCACATTTCGAGTTTTAACCTTCTTCTCAGCAGGATCACTGCTTTGCCGACGTCTCTCCAAAAATAACAAAATTATCCAACTGATTGTTCCCGTCAGGATTATAAGCATTATAATTTTCATTCAGTTCCACACTCTTCCTTTCTGTGTGAAAACCAAGTTGGCAGTCTTTTTCCAGCCATACGTATTTTGTGTATGCTTTGGAGTTGGTTACCTGTATACATAAGCTCCCCAGTTACCTTAGAATCTGTCACTTCGCCTCTTTCCTCGAATAAAAACAACGGGTGGAGATGAACCTCACCATCTTTCATTCCAATGACTTCATGAATTTCTGTCACCTTTCGGGTTCGATCACGAATTCGGCTGATATGAATCATCACGTCGAGTGCCGAAGCAATCTGCTTACGGATAACCTCAATCGGCAGGGAGGCGCCACTTAGCACCATAGTTTCAAGTCTGCTCAGCATATCTACTGAGGTGTTACTATGCCCTGTACTTAAGCTTCCATCATGCCCAGTGTTCATCGCAGCTAACATATCTAACGCTTCAGCACCACGAACTTCCCCAACAATAATTCGATTAGGCCGCATCCGGAGCGAGGCGCGAATTAACTCCCGAATGGTAATTTCACCCTTGCCTTCCGTATTGGCGTTTCTGGTTTCCATTCTGACCAGGTTGGGGACGGTTTGTATCTGAAGTTCTGCCGAATCTTCAATCGTAATAATCCGTTCATGAGCAGGTATCCAGCTGCTTAACGCATTAAGAAAAGTTGTTTTTCCAGAACCTGTACCACCTCCGATAAAAATGTTATATCCGGACTCAACCAGCACCTGAAGTACTTCTGCAGCCTCCGCAGAAATGCTCCCCATCTGAATCAGATCTTCCATCAGCAGCGGTTTCTCAGGAAATTTACGAATTGTCAGCGTCGGTCCACTCAATGAGGCTGGCGGAAGCACAATATTAACCCTTGATCCATCCTGCAGCCGGGCATCGACAATTGGTGTTGATTGATTAACGATTCTATTCACTTTAGACACAATCATCTGAATGAGATCTTCAAGCTTCTCCGCACTTTCTAAAGAGTATGCATATCGCTCAACGGCTCCTCTCCGCTCGAAAAATATATGTTCATGCCCATTCACCATAATCTCAGTAACAGAGGGATCATCGATAAGCGGCTGCAAGATGTCCAAACCTCGAAATGAGTCAAACATACGCTTAACTGACGCATGTATTTCGTTCGACGTCCATTTTCCCTCCGATGATGCAAGAAAAATTGCTTCTTCAATAAGCTCCATCAACTTGGCATCACTGACCGTGCTTGAAAGATCAAGCTTTTCTTTAATCTGCTGCTTCAACGTTACGAATTGACTTTGTTTCAAGAAGCTACAGCCCCTTCAGCGCTTGAAGCAGGATTTCCTTTGATGATATAAAGAGTCGCAGCCATCTCATAGGCCTGTTCCGAGAATAAACTGGATGCCCACATCTGCTCTGGAGATCTAATACTTTTCCACTCCGGGATATAAGGAAGGTTAAAAGCAATATCACGGCCAAGCTCCGAGAAATCGTTCGTCTGCATGCCAGTATACTTATTCATTACAAAATGAACGTTGTGCATCGCACCCATTTGCTTATACAACACCTTCGTTTTATAAACATCATTCAGATCATCTCGAACCAGCCAAATGATATGATCGCTGACTTCCAGTCCTTTTACGATTCGAGGATGCACAGAAGCTTCTAGATCAATAATGATGTACTCATATTCATTCAATAAAATAAGAGCGTCGATGAGAATTCGAATCTGTTCTCCGCTTATTTCTTGCATCTCCCTGATCTGATCATTAGGCGATAAATAGTCAATTCGCAATTGCGGGTCAACTGATTTCAGTAATTGCAGCTTAGGCCCGAGTAATTCAGGCGAACTTTTCAAGTAGTATATTAATTGTGAAAAACGCCCTGTTTCACCCTTCAGCCAAAGTGAAGTTGAACTAACGGACTCCAGGCTTAAATAAAAAACTCGCTCGCCACGAAAAGAAAGCTGTTTGGCCAGATGAATAGCCGTCAACGTCTTACCACTATTTCCACTTGAGCTATAGACGGAGATGACACTGGTTTTATTAGTCCCGTAACTGCTTCTCTCCTCATTCAGCTTTTCGGCATAGAAAGCCTGAAGTCGTGTAAGCAAATGGTGCAAAGATTGAAACCGGTACAAAAATGGAACCTTCGTTTCTGCATCCAATGAGTTCGTTATCGTTTCGCTTAAAATCATCTTGTGGAGGTTGGTTCTCCGATCTAAAAGAAGACGATAATATGTCTCCGACACCAACAACACGCCTACAGCTTGCTTGGCCTCAAGAACTTCCAAGACCAATTCTGCTTTCGAAAAAAGCTTCACCTGCATGCGTTCTCCGAATTCGGAGGCACGTATATAGGACGCCAGTCGCTGCGCATATTCCTCGTCATCATCTAATACATAAAGTTGAAACTTTTTCACTCAGTCGCCCTCCTATATGCTCTAAAATCAAGAGAATTGGCTGTATATGCCACTGCCGATTAATACAAGACCAACCACCCCAAGTACGATCGCCAGGCGAATCGCAGTAGCAGCTTTCAAAGCATCATCCTCCTTCTCCTTGAAGGAAAAACAAAAAAAGCACACGCCGATTTCAGAGATGATCTCCAAAACCAGCGGTGCTTCCGCTCGTCCAACAATTTATCCAAATTGTACCACATTTTACCGAAAAATCAATCCCTTTTATTCCCAAGGATATTTCATCGTGAAAAATCCAGCAAGCCTTTTACTTTCACCTCTGCGAATACGTCTCATCTCTGCCCGCTGCGGCGCCGATTCATGTAGCTTCGTCTCTTCCTCTGTTTCCGGAATGACATGAGGCACCTCAACCGGTACCTTATTGTCATCTAAAGCAACAAAGGTTAGGAAGGAAGTCGCGGCAATTTTTCTTTCTCCGGTTTTCAAATCCTCTGTAACGACTTTCACAAAAACCTCCATTGAGCTTTTCCCTGTCCAAGTCACAAATGACTCCAAGCAGACAGAATCCGAAGTATGAATCGGATACAAAAAGTCAACCGAATCGGTTGACGCCGTTACAACGGATCTCCGGCAATGTTTATGTGCAGCAATCGAAGCAATATCATCAATGTAGGACATCAGCTTTCCGCCAAACAGCGTGTTGTGATTATTCACATCTGTGGGAAAAATGCGTGATGTTTTGAAGCACCTGGATTCTCTGGCAAATCGTTTTTCCATAACTAACTGCCCCTTTGCATTCAAGCTTGTTTAATCATGCAATATCATAGCATATTTCTCATCCGTTTGGTCAAAATTGGCTATAACTTAACGATTGCTAATCTTTTTTAATTTTGAAAATAATGAATTCTTCGCCCTCTTGCCTTCATTAACAAGTAAACGACTCTCTGGCAGGAGCTCTTTCAAAAGTGGTGACAACGCCGTCATTAACTGTTCTAACACTTCAGGGCGATCCTGGATGCACTCCCCTTTCCATACCGAACGCATGACTTCCCCTCTAGAAAGCTCCGGCATTGTGCACAATGGAGACGCTGGGAGCGATGCCATCCATTCCTTTTGAAAGTGATTTTGCATATTTCCATTAGCAATATAGTGTACTTTTTTCCCACGCAGTTGATAGGAATTAAAGCGCTCGAAATTAGCACGTGAGCTAGGCCGATTGCATTTGCCCGGCGAAGCATCGAGAACTACGATAATATCATCTGCACTATGGCAGAGTTCCTGAACGGAAGGATGCTCCCATTGAGTCGATATGTCCCATAGAACGATTGGCTTTTTGATCATATGTAGAAGCTTAAATGAGTCTGCTGGCTGCCATTCTTCATGATATCCGTCAGGATGAGCTGGGAACCATGTTGAATACCCTTTATCCCACGGAGAAGAAGCTAAACTCTGATCTTGCACTCTCATTGAATGAGCGGCAAAATTGTAGTTCTTAGGGGCTTTCAGATCTCCGTATAAAAGCATGTACAAATCAGGTTCAATGGTCGGTTGTTCTACAAGCGCGTTAGGAATGTGGAGGGCATTTAAAATTCTAGCTAGTGTAACTGCCAGAAATGTCGATCCTACACCTGCAAAAAGACCTCCGATTACAATTAATTTATCCTGTTGCGGCATTGGATTGGAATGTTTTTGATAATCTGTCGTGTGTGCGGGATCGGGGGATATGGAACGAAGTCTCATCTTCACTTCCATGGCGGATTGGCAGCGGTGCTGAGGATTCTCTTGCAGGAGTAGCCGTATTGTTGAAGTAAGTGTTTCGGGAAGTTCAGGGTTTAATTGATCCAAAGACTTGTTGATGAGATAGGCATACTGACCACCCGTTAATAAGTAGTAAAGCATGGCACCAAGCGAATATAAATCGGAACGCGCATCGGTTTGTAAACCCATAAATTGCTCAGGAGCAGCAAAGCCAATCGTCCCCATTTGCATGGTATCGGTCTGTTTGCCTTGTGTAAAATGTCTCGCAACGCCAAAATCAATTAGCCGGACTTGCGATTGCTCATTCAACATAATATTGGAGGGCTTGAGATCCCGGTAAATAATCGGTCGAGGCTGGAATGTATGCAAATAATGCAGGATATCACATAATTGAAAAGCGATCTGGACGACTTTAGCCGTAGATAGTTGTCGCCCTTTTTCATCAAATAAATCTTGAAGCGTTGGTCCTTGAATATAATCCATAACCAAAAAACCTGTTCCATCTTCCGTTATTAAATAATCAACCAACTGCGGCAGTTGGGGATGATGAAGCCTTGCGAGCATCTCTGCTTCTTCCAGGAAGGATGCCCCGTCTTGTTCAATTGGCAGGACTTCCTTAACAGCCCACATCTTTCCTTTGAGCTTTTGATCTTCTGCTAAGTAAACCTGACTCATCCCTCCTTGCCCTAGCAAAGATTCCATGCGGTATCTTCCACCGATACAAGTTCCAATCCAATTCTTCTTATGGCTTACGATAAAAAAGCCCCCTTCATCAAGTAATAATTACATTGATTATAAAAGGGGCTTAGACAAAAATCTACATTATTTTCCAGAAGAACTACATCTTTTGCAAATAAAGCGTCAATTCCTCCCGATTGTGAAACAGCTGTTTCGCTTTAAGAAGGAAAAGAGATGGCTCTAGTATTCGTAAAATATCGCGAACCGTTTGGAACGGTTTCTTATGCATCAGCTTGACTGTAATAATCGCCGTGCCTCCACTTTGCAGGGAATATAGCAAATCTGCGACCAAACGTCCCATTTGGCGGGGATCCCAACTCATGTCACAAACAAGCAAGTCAAACTCTTGATCCCGAAGCTTCACATCGCTTGCATTTTTCTTGTAAATCTTGAGATTAGGGTTGCCAAGCAGTCTTGGACTCATTGCTGCAGGGTCTATGGCCGTAACCTTCAAGCCGCGCTCTAATAACAACGAAGTCCAACCACCTGGAGCAGCCCCGATATCAAGTGCCGTTCTTGCGACACTAAAATCAATGCCAAATCGCTGCTCCGCTTCCAAAAGCTTGAATTTGGCGCGTGAAATTTGATCCTCTTCCTTCATAAAACGAATGGCGCCGCCTGACCAATCCGACAAATTATCGGCTGGTTTAGATATCCCTACAAATAGTTTCTTCGCATTGATGTAGATAGATATAATTTGGTCAGCATAGCGAACTACCGGTTCAGCATGAACTTCCGAAACAAGGATTTCATCTAATGCAGCCTTGACTGCAAAGGGGGCGTAGGGAACATCAGCGCGGTCTTCTTTACGCACTTGGATGGCTATTTTTTCACCGGAGTGAACAAGCCCTTCTGCATGTGCATTTTTTAACCATCCTTTGAGATGTTCAAGATCCGCTTCAGTTCCTGTAATCTCCCATTGCTGAAAAACAGGCTGAATATGTCTAAGAAAAATGGGTTCTTGTTCTTTTATTAGTGTTACTGCATCTTCCGTACCTGATGGCACTTCGAATAAAAAAACTTCAGTTGGCACAAGTAAGGTGAACTTGGTCAGCGGAAATAATTTACGGATTTCATCCTGCGCGTACTGTGCAAACCCGTGATTCGAAGAACCAATGTATGTCGTAATTTGTGTCATAGCCGCATCCTTTATCTTCTTTAACTTCTTTAATTTCTTTAATCCAAAACCTTAATCCACGGTCGATCCTGAAACCATTCCAATTCAATATCCACGTCGAAAGCTTTGCGGATATTTTCCGGCGTCAGCACCTCTTTCTTAGGCCCAGCAGCAATTAATTCCCCTTGTTCGATGATGGCAACATGCGTAATTAACGGAATAATTTCTTCAATATGATGCGTCACATAGACGACCGTAATGTCCTGCTTGCTAAGTTCATTAACATCTCTTAAAAAGCGTTCTCTCTCGTATAAATCCAGGCCAGCAGCAGGTTCATCCAAAACCAAAAGGGAAGGCTTCATCATCAAGGACCTAGCAAGCATCACTTTCTTCCGTTCACCTTGCGACAAACTGCCTAATGTTTGATGAGCCAAATGACGAATTCGTACCCGCTCCAGCATAACCATGGCACGATCCAAAACTTCCTGCGGGATCTCTTGATAAAATCTGAGATAGGCATACTCTCCGGTAGCAACAACTTCAATAACAGGATCGCTTAGATTTAGTTTTTCCATAAGCGACTGTGAAATATAACCAATTCTCTTACGAACTTCTCTCACATCGCATTGGCCATATCGGTTTCCTAACACGTCTACGGTTCCCCGACTCGGGAATTCGTAACCGTTCATCATCTCGAGCAATGTTGTTTTGCCTGACCCGTTACGACCTAACAATACCCAGTGTTCACCTGGTTGAATATGTACATTCACATCATTTAAAATATGTCGTTCGCCTCGAATAAAATGAATATGCGATAAATGAATCATATCAGGCTACATCCCTTTCTTATTACACTTCACTTTTGTATTTTCCCTGTGCAATTTGCAACAGCAAATCGTCCGGAACACGGTGAGGATAGATGCTCGTTCCATCAGGTTTGGCCGTATACAGCTTCTGATACATGGCCGTACAGGCTGCCTGACTGGAGGTATGAATATAAATTTGTCGCGGGAATTTTCGCTTCTGGACGAGCCAAATCACAACATCCATGCCTGTCTGCTCGGTAGACCAGCCCATATCATGATCCAGCGATAAAATATCGATGTCACATTCTTCGAGCAGCAGCAAACACTCCTGTATATTTCTAGCTAGCGTAAACCCTTGAGGACAAGGACGCAGATCATCTAAGTATACATGAATCATCGCTGGATTTCCTTCCCTTCCTGTTCCTACGGATCGTCAGTCAGCGTTACTGAATAAAGTTTTCACGAGAGCAATTTCCTCAGAATGAGTGCCATTGCTCCCTTTTCCCGTTTCGAGAACAACCGGAATATGTCTTAAAAACGCTGAAGACAGCATCTGTCTAAAATTATCAAGACCGATATATCCCGTTCCAATATTCGCATGACGATCTCTGCGCGAACCATAAGGATGAAGGGAATCATTCAGATGAACAGCCTTCAAATGGGGGAAATAATCCAGCATTTCTCCTCTAGCTTCCAGCTCACCCCATCCATGGCTCGTCCATAAACCGCTGGCAAAAGCATGGCACGTATCCAAACAAAAGCCAATTTTCTCCGGGCGCTGACACAGTTTCCGTACCTGAGCCATCTCTTCCAATGTAAGACCAAGCTGTGAGCCTTCACCGGCTTGATTCTCGAGCAAAATGAAAGACGCCCCCTCATAGCCTTGAGTGGCGCTATTCAAACATTGTATTATATTTTTATAACCTTGTAACGGGTCTTTTCCAACATATTTGCCAAAATGCACCACGAGACCGACAGATCCGCATGCTTCTGTAATCTCAAGCCCGTTCTTTATCAAACTCACCATTACATCGCGCTCAGCAGCATCTGCCGCTGGATTCAACGGGTACGGTGCATGCCCAATAGACAACATATCATGCTCTCGGCAAAATTCCGCACACAATGCAGCTTCCCGCACATTTACTATTTTCGTTGATAGACTTCTCGGATTCATCGGGAAATATTGAAAAGCATTTGCCCCCATCGCTAGCGCCGTTTTGGCTGCTCCGCTATATCCGCCCCTTGTACTCACATGGGCACCAACGTACATGACCCTTCAGCCCTTTCACGATTGACAGTTCGCACAATAAAAGCATTTGCGACTAGAAATTTCTGTCTTCAATAGTGGATGACCACAACGTAAGCAGGGCTCGCCTTCACGGTCATATACACGGCATTTCGCGTCAAATTGTCCCGTCAAACGATCTCCAACAAATAAAGGTTCATCAATATAGCCACCATACTGAATAGCTTCAAGAAGAACGGTACGCATCGCTTGAAATAACCGATTTTGCTCCTCATTCGTTAAGGATGAAAGCTTACGCATAGGCAAAATACTTGCAATAAAGCAAATCTCATCCGAGTAACAGTTCCCGATTCCTGATAAAAAGGATTGATCAACTAGCGACACTTTCAGATTGCCATTTTTCCCTTTGAGCAGACTTTGAAATCGGGTCAATATAAAACCAGGATCCAAAGGTTCAGGACCTAATTTACTTAATACCTTCTCAACCTCAGGTATCGTATGCATGTGTAGATAGCCTAACCGCAATCCGATGAAGTATAAGTGCTGCGAGCCAAAATGGATCACGACCTGCGATGTTCGATCCGGTTTCTCCTCTTCCGTCCCATAGAACATCCAGCCTCCGAGCATTAAATGAAGAAGTAATACTTCACCCGAGCCTAAAAGAAACAGCAAATGCTTCGCTCTGCGCTCGATTCGAACAATGCGATTGCCGGTTAGCTTCTGGATAAAGCGATCCGGATCCACATTCAAGGATTTGGGACGTGTGACTTCCGCCCCTGTAATTGGCGAGTTCTGGATTAGTCTCGTTAACTGCTGACGATATGTCTCCATCTCCGGTAGCTCAGGCATAACATATTCTCCTTGCCTTTTTCTACCTTGTATAACCAATTGATAGGGAAAGTAAACGGCAGCGGGCAAGACTTAGATTAATCCCTCACTTGCGTACATCGGCTTCATCTTGCGAGTTTTGGGTTTCGAGTGAGAACCTTCGTGAGGCACCATGTTCTCGGTTTTCCTCACTTTATTTTTCAAACGGCTGATACGCTTCTCTAAAGCTTCCTCTATCTCATTTTGCTTCCGATCGCCACGGTGCAGGGAGCGCCTGCGCCATAGTTTGGCCCATGCTTCCTCTGCGTAAAAAATGGCCTGCGCAAAATTACGCTCCCGATGCTCATAATACATGGCTAACTCCAAATACGGCTCAAGTTGCAGCGCAAGGCTTGCATTCTTGATATGAATCCAACGTTTCCAGAGATCAACAGCCCGGGAATATTCACCTTTTTTCTTATAAAAGCCAGCTAGCTGGAGAATCGCCGATTCATGTTCGATTGAATTTGCAGGTTTCGGGTCATTCATTAGTCGCGAATATAAATCTTGAAAGAACGTCTCTGCACGTTCTGAACGATCCATTTTATCCAGCCAAAGACCCGTACGAAACAGCTCTTCTAATTCGATATCAGCGTAGTGTGCGGTATTCTCCCCAGCCTCAGCCTCAGCGTTCGTAAAAGGAACTGCCGGTTCTATTTCTCCGCTTAGCAGCTTGGAAAAATGGATGGCCAGCGCTGCCAATGTAACAATATCATGCTCATTATGAACGAACACACCTTGCAGGACAGATGGATTCTTCTCTGCCAAATACTGAAAATAAAGGGTAGGCGCTATTGAGCCGGGCACATCGTCCACACGCTCAAACCCTAGACGGCTCTCTTCAACCTTGCTCAGACGGCAGGAGGGCAGCGTATTCCGCCACAAACTCCTGGAAGGATATAGCAAATCGAGCTGCAGAAGATTCGAATCATCGAGCGTAAGCCGATTGAGCACATAGCGATTCTTCAAGATTGGCCAATCGAAAGTCCGGCCATTGTAGGACACAATATGAGTAAAGCGGTCGAGCAGCTCTTGCAAATACACAAGCATGGCTTGCTCTTCCGCTGGATTGCGGATCAGAAGCTGTTCCACCGTGAACAGCTCACCGGTGTAATAGCCGATGCCGACCATGAACGGCACGTTGCCCGCCCCGACACCGAGCCCCGTCGTCTCGGTGTCAAAGAAAAGCAGCGCGTCATGCCGGACGGCAGCGCCGCGGTCGTGAAAGCAGACAAGCTGCTGCGCGCAATCGGCCAGCTCCCGCAGCCGATATTTGCCGTGCACGCTGTCTGTGCCGTACACCCGGCGCCGCATGACGAACGAGCCGGCCTGGCTCGTCTCGATATGGGCGCCGATCTGCGCCCATTCGTCGTCGGCCGCAGGCACGGACGGCGGAGCGGCCTGCGCCGCCCCGGATCCCCGCAGGCGGCCGAGCTTTTCGCGGAGCCCGCTCATCGGGCACCGCCATCCAGCGTTTTCAGATGGGTTTTACTGAACATGGGTACAAAACCATACATCTATAATCCCTCCAGTATTCGAAGGGATTTTTTCTTTGCATCCATCCCCTCTATTTCAGTTCCAATACATGACGGGCAGCCATCGTCACATGGACATTTTCGAATCAGACTCCTGGCTGCTTCTTTTATCTCATCAAAGCGTTGAAATACGTCTTCCGCTAATCCAATCCCGCCTGGGTAATGGTCGTAAATAAAAATTGTTGGTAGCTGGGAGTGTTCGGCCCGGATTTGAGAAATTACGTGTATGTCGCTGCGGTCACACATTACGTGAATGGGTACGATATGCCTAATCACGTTGGAAATTCCCATTAGTATCTGTTCCAACGTTTTTGTTTCTACAGTGGGGTCTACTTCTTTTATTTCAATCCATGTCGCGCTGGTATGAAGTTCTTCTTCTGGAAGTTTGATAGGCCCGTATCCAATATTTTCAAAACTGGTTAACCGTATTTTTTTAAACATGGTTGCCATAACATTTATCGCAGTGTCTCCGAAATTTATGGAAGTTGTTTGCCTTTTGGCTATACGGTCAATAGATAAAACTTTCAGCTTTACGGCCAAGTTCGCATCTGTGTAATACTCCACGTCTACTTCGCGTACATATGCCTTTTTATGTTCCCAGTCCAGCTTTTCGACTTGAAACTGTGTACCTTCATGCAAATAAATCGCTTCGTCATGTAAAAGAGTCATAGCGCTAAATCTGTCCATCTCACCGATAATTTTTACGTTCGCTACGTCCGATTGGTCAACAATGACTACGTTTTCCTGAGCGGCAGACCGTAAGCTTACTTCGTGTGCCGGAAACGATTGACTAGCCCAATAAAATGAATCGGCAGCCTGGGTAAGTACTCTCTCTTCTACCAAATATTCCAGTATATCGGTAATCTCTAACGGCCCGAATTCCTCCCCTATTTTTACTGGAAGTTCATACGCAGCGCATCGTAAATGGTCTACCAGGATCAGCAAATTTTCAGGGTTAATTCTGGCAGACTCTGGGGAACGTTCGAAAAAGTATTCTGGGTTCTGGACTACGTACTGGTCAATCGGTGTATTGCTGGCTACCATAATAACCAAGGCTTCACCGTGTCGCCTTCCAGCCCGACCTGCTTGCTGCCAGGTGCTGGCGACGCTTCCGGGATATCCGGACATAATACAAACTTGCAGCTGGCCTATGTCTACGCCTAATTCCAGTGCATTGGTACTTACTACGCCCAGGATTTCCCCGTTACGTAACCCTCGTTCAATTTCCCTACGCTGGCTTGGCAAATAGCCGCCCCGGTATCCCCTTATGGTTTTCGTCCCTAGTTCGTTTTTAACCAGTTCTTGTAAATGACTTAATATGAGTTCTACCCTTACGCGGCTGCGGGCAAAAACGATCGTTTGTACTTTATTCGATAAAAATTCTTTCGCCAGCTGGTTTACTTCTACCGTCGCGCTTTTCCGTAGGTTCAGTGGCTTGTTAACAATAGGCGGGTTATAAAATACGAAATGCTTACGGCCCCTGGGTGCGCCATTGTCGTTTATTAGCCTCATAGGTTTACCTGTAAGCTGTTCAGCCAATTCCTTGGGATTTGCTATCGTCGCCGACGTACAGATAAACAGCGGATTGCTGCCGTAAAATTTGCAGATACGCAGTAGCCTGCGTATTACGTTGGCTACATGGCTGCCGAAGACGCCCCGGTATGTATGTAGTTCGTCAATAACGATATATTTTAAATTACTAAATAGACTTACCCATTTCGTATGATGAGGCAGGATGGCCGAATGCAGCATGTCGGGATTCGTAATAACGATATGGCCTACGTTCTTTACAATCTGCCGAATAGCCGGGGACGTGTCGCCGTCGTAGGTAAAGCTTTTTATATCAATTCCCATTTCGTTAATTATTTCGTTTAGTTCGCTTTTTTGATCTTGTGCTAAAGCCTTCGTAGGAAAAAGGTAAAGCGCCCTGCTGGCGTCGTCTTCAGCGATAGCCTGTAGAACTGGGAGGTTATAACAAAGCGTTTTACCTGAAGCCGTAGGGGTTACAGCTACTACATTTTCACCCTGTCTGATAGTCTCGTACGCTGTTGCTTGGTGACTGTATAGTTGTTCGATTCCCCTTTTCGTCAGGGCACCCTTGATGCGTTCGTCCACGCTTTCAGGCATAGGCCGGGTCTTCGCTTCTATGGGTTCGACTTCGTGCCAATTAATTATATTTTCATTTGCTCTTAAATTTTGTATTAGTTGTGAAAGATTTTTCTTTCGAAGCAAGGTTAACCCCTCCCTTATAGAACGACTGTTCCCCTTATTATAAACGTCTACAGCAAAATAAAAAAGCCCCAGGAATTGGGGCTAATGAATCGTAAGGCGATCTCTGATTTTAATCCAATGACTATGCTCGTATGTCTACATGAGATCCGATGAATCATCGTAATCATACCGAATCCCTTCGTGATCAGCTCTCGCAACTGGGGCATTAACTTGAAAGGCTTGGCTAGCACTTTCTTGCATTTTCAACAAAACTTCCTGATAATCTCTAGAACGGTGCTCTTCCAAATCATGTTTCATCGCAGTTCTCAAAGCTCTTTCAATGATCACAACATCATGACTAGTAAAATTCACGGTTCCTCGCACCTCTCTCGGTACTTTTATTTCACAACCTCTAGCTTTTCCATAATAGGGTAAACACATACCGAGCACGGTTATTTTCAAAAATTCGTATTGTACGAAGAAATCAGGTAAAATCAGGAAGAGTATATAAATAAGGAGGAATTCATCATGACAACATCTTTACCCGCCGAAGTCGAATCCAATCGCCAACCGGATCACGAAATCAATCCGCAATTCCTGACCCGTTGGTCACCTCGCTCATTCACAAAGCAAGAGGTTACCGAAGATGTACTCCTTAGCTTGTTTGAAGCGGCACGCTGGGCACCGTCCGGCAGTAATATACAACCATGGCGGTTCATCGTTGCGCGTACGGAAGAGCAGCTAGCCAAGTTTCACAGCTTTATTGCCCCTGCTAACCGCGAATGGTGTGAGAAAGCACCTGTTCTTGCTCTAGTCATTTCCTATACCAAGGCATCCAACGGGAATACATCCCCGAGTCACGCTTTCGATGCAGGTGCAGCATGGGGTTACCTTGCGCTAGAAGCTAACAATCAAGGATTAATCACACATGCTATGGGTGGCTTTGATCATAATCAAGCGCGTGAAACGCTTCAAATTCCTGAGGATTATCAAACGCATGCCGTGATTGCGATTGGCTATCGCGGACCTGTTGAAGCTTTGCCTGAACGCTTTCAAGAGCGTGAAGCTCCTTCTAATCGTCGTCCCGTAAACGAATTGCTATTTGAAGGGACTTTTGGACAAACACTGTAAGTTTGAAAAAAAATAACCGCCAGGGAAGTGCCCTGGCGGTCCACTCAAGGGAACTAGGTCTGCTAATTGGAAAATATTGAGCAAACTAATAAGGAAGTTCGACTTTATCGACTCTTGATTTGTAGGATGGGTCAAAATAAGCTGTGAACGTTAGATTTACAGTCAGTTTTCGCGATGTATCCTTAGGCAAATTTCCGAAGTTTATCGTATCCACACGAATTAATCGAGGTAAAGCTTGCAGTTGTGTGATGGCATCCGTAATTTCATTAAATTTCCCGCTAACTGAAGTCGTCACTCTGACTTCCCTGACATTCGGATACGGATTTTTACTGTTCGCATCTGTCTGTTGCGTTTGCGTGCTCTTGTCACTCACCGCATAGGAAATAGAGTTGAAAGTAACTTTTGAGCTCGTTTTAATCTGATTTAAATCCAGCGTTAGCTGCTCCGTATTGTCCCACAATGGAAGAGCGGCTTGAATGTCTTTTAAAGACGGACCTACATCCTCTTTCTTCTCACTTAACTTCTTCGTTAGAATCTGTATTTGCTTTTCCACGAGTGCCATTTCGTTTTCTTGCGCTTTAATTTTATTGGTAGAAGGCAGTTGTATGAAATAATAGAAAGCAAAAAGACCTAAAAACAACAGGACCGAGAGAAATAGAAAAAGAGACTTCGCATTATTTTTGTTGGACATTCGTAGCCACCTCTCCTTTCGCTTCTCCAGCTCCCTTAGTTCCCGCTTCTTTTGCAGCTGTGGCTTTTTTGAACGCTATTGAGTAATTAACTGTATATTGCTTAGCCGTAGTGGTAATTGGGTTATTCGCAACAGGGTTCGTTGGGTCAGTAGGAGTTGGTGTATCAGCACTCACCGCTGCATTTGTAGTACCAATCGTCGTCTCGGTAATTGACTGAAGATTGGCATTTTCACCAAAAGACAACTTGCGCAGGTCAAATAAATAGCGGGCCGAATCCTCCATCTTCGCGAAAACAACAGTTAAAGAGATTTGCGATTCCGATGAATAGGAAATGGTGCTAATTTGAGCATCTACCGGCAACGGTTTCTTAATATCTCCGATCATTGCGACAACATCTTTTCGGTTCGCCCTCGTCATTGTAATAAACGCCCCTGGGTCCCCCTGAGATGCTGGCTTTGAGGTTAATTTTGCCTCCGCAGCTGATTTTTGAGCATTGAGAGCAGTTAGTCTTGACGCGTTTTGAGCTGATATTTTCTGATTTTCCAAATAATTTGTACCTATCAATACGGCACAGGCAACCCACACTATCATGCCCAAAACGGCTAATAGAAGCTTGATTTTCGTCTCCGTTTTCCGATGCGGCAGCAAGTTGATTTGCGTTTTTTGCTTGGAAAATAAAGCGACCCCGATTGCAACACGATACGCATTAGCACTAAAATCTTTTGACAGTCGGCTCGCATATAAATCAAAATCGACCATCTCCACCTTCAGCTCAGAAAGAGCCTGCTCAAGCTCCAAATGCAGCTGAACTCTGCTTTGATTCGCACCCGTCACAATAATATGAGAAATCCGGCTTTTTCCCTCTTGAATACTGTATTGATAAAAACTCAGCATCCTGGATATTTCAGCAATAATTTCCCCAATCTGATCGGGCGTTAATTCATCATCAACAGCTGTATCGTGTTCAAAAAGACTAATCGTTCGCATAAAAATGGGATTGCCATTTTGCAGCATGTACACTTCCAGCGTGCCACGATCTAAGGAAACCAACATGGATTCCTCAAAAAACTCCTCCTGCTGCGACGATATCGCCCTGACTAAAGCAGTGGCAGAAATCTCCGCCGCTTTCACGTGCACTCCGGCATCCTCGAACACTTTTACATAGCTCATAATCAGCTTTTTTGGAGCTGCAAACACGAGAACCAGCGTGCTCTCATCGTCTTGGCTTACCTTAATGTAATCGTAGACAGGATCCTCAAAAGGCAGACGTAACGCAGTTTCCACTTCAAGCTCTACAAGTTGACGCAGCTCTTGCGGCTTAATGCTTGGAATTCGCATTTTACGAATGATAATTTGCGATGTCGGAATGGCAATGGTCGCTGAAGCCCCCCTCAGCTTTTCTGCTTTTACCCATTGTTTAACCTGAAGACTTAGAGATTCCGAATTGACAATTTGATCTTCAACTATAATCCCTGACGGGATGGGAAGAAATCCGCTCGATCCAACTTCCCACGACTTTTTCTTTTTGACAGTTACATACCGGACTCCCGTTTGATCTGCCGTAATCCCGATTCGCTTAGTTCCAAAGCCGAACATATTAATCACACCCTGCTATCCGAGTAATGTTAGGTAAGCTTTTATCATATCCGATCCATAACCGTATGAAATCATAATGCCCAACGCCAATGACGGGCCAAATGGTATCGGTTGTTTTCTCTTGGTGATTTTTAGCAGAAGCAGCAACCCACCTATCAGACTGCCAATCATACATGCCAAAACAAATGCAACCATTATATGAGATAAGCCTAAGACTGCACCACAGACTATAAGGAGTTTGGCATCCCCCATTCCCATACCGCCGCGTGAAAGAACTGCTATTAACACGATAATACCGCCCCCGATCACAGCGCCTAGTACGTAACTCCACCAAGCCTGATCTCCAGGAAAAATGAATCGTAAAACTATGAAAATTGGAAAGAAAACTATCAATATTTTATTAGGAATAAGCATATAAGATAGATCTGAAACCGTGATGATAACTAAAAGACTTACCAGTGTTAAAGCGACCAACGTTTCTCCTGTGATACCGACGTGCATGTATACCCATAAAAATAACAACCCAGTTGCAAGCTCCCCTAAGGGATAAAGAATGGAAACTTTCGTCTGACAATGTCTGCATTTGCCTCTGGAAAAAAGATAACTAATCACCGGAATGAGATCCCTGGATTTCAGCTTTGTCCCGCATTTCGGGCAGGCCGATGGCGGGTTGATGACCGACTGTTTGGCCGGCACTCGCAGCGCAACTACGTTGAAGAAAGATCCGAGTACAAGACCGATTATGAAAATGTAGATTGCGATGAGGAGTGTCATATGTTTGGGTCGCTTTCTTTGATTTTAAAAAAGGAATCGGAATGGACCGATTCCTTTTGATTGAGCATACTTATGGTGCATCAGGAGTACTCGTAACAAAAGCACCTGTACTTGCAATAACATCTGTACCTTTTAGATACTTGGTGCCCCCTGCTGTTGTAGTTAATGAAACATACCATAGCTCTCCAGTGGAAGTGAATTTAACTTCCCCTCCGTTTATTGGAGCCTTTGTACTTGGTAGAACTAATCCCTTATCTAAATAACCTTGTTTAATTAAACCTTTTGTATTTGAATCTTCATTCACAGCAATAGTTTGATTTTTTGGATCCCCAGATAATTCGGATGTAACATATAATCTTGCAGCATCATAAACTTGGCGGGCAGTAGCAATATCTGAATCGGCTTTTGACTTATTAATCACACCCAAAATATAAGGAACAGCAATAGCCGCAATAACAGCCAAAATAACAATTACAGCTAGCAACTCAATCAACGTAAACCCTTTTTCTTCTTTTTTAAGACGATTCATCATTTTAAATAACATAATGTCTACCTCCAATAATTTTTTTAACCTAAATTTGAATACATACTAAACATCGGCAGCATAATTGCAGCAACAATTGATCCTACTAAACCAGATAATAAAACTAGCAATAGCGGCTCTAACAATGACTTCAATCGATCCACTGTGTTTTCTACGTCCATCTCATAGAAGTCCGCCACTTTTTCAAGCATCTGATCAAGAGCACCCGTTTCTTCTCCGATAGAAATCATCTGTGTAACAAGAGGAGGAAATACCCAGGACTGCTTAAGCGGTTCAGATAACGGGTTCCCCTGTCGTAATGAATCCGCCGATTTTTTAATAAAGCTACCAATAACCTTGTTACCAACTACTTCTTCTACGATTGCAAGCGACTGAAGAACTGGAACCGCACTTGAATACAATGAGGATAACGTTCGAGTCATTAAGGCGATAGAACCTTTTTGCTTCAACTTACCAAAAATAGGTATTCTGAGCTTTATATAATCAATCCCATAAGCACCTGCTTCAAACCTCTTTGCCACTTGGTAAGCAGTAATTAAGGCAAGCACCCCAACTAACCAAAACAACCACTGATGCTGAATACTGTTACTTAGCTTCAGTACAACTCTAGTAATCAAAGGAAGTTCAGCATGCAGGGACTCGAATGTGGTTACAAACTGGGGAACAACTGATTTTAAAAGGTAAATTACCGCAACAACTGACAATCCACCCACGGTTGCCGGATAAGTCATCGCCGACTTTATCTTCTCCCGAGTCACATGCTCCTTCTCAAAAAATTTGGCAAGTCGCTCCAACGTGCCTTCCAAGTCACCTGTCTCTTCCCCAGCGCGAACCATGTTGACAAACATTGGCGGAAAAATCTTTTTATGCTCCGAGATCGAGCTTGAGAATGAAACCCCCTTCGAAATATTCGAAGCAACCTGCAAGAGTGCCTTGCGAAGCGGCTTGCTCTCAGTTTGTGAAGCCAAAATCGACGTTGCTTCCACGATATTGACCCCTGCCCTGATTAATGTCGCAAATTGCCGGCAATACACGATAAAGTGAATCGTTTTTACCGGATTACCGATGTAGATTTCCGTTTTGAGGGCTTTGAACTGTTCTTCTTTTACGGAGAGAACGATATATCCCTTTTTGCGAAGCTCCTCGACCGCAGTTGATTTATCAGTGGCGGAAATTTTGCCTTTTACCTGTTTACCGCTGCTGCCTCTTACTTCATACAGGAACTCTGACATTACATCACACCACCCTCAGCAAGATAAGCTCTCGCTGCGATGGGATCAATAAGTCCTTGCTGCATTTGTTCCTTTATCGACATGTCTAGCGTATGCATGCCTAAGCTGCGCCCAGTTTGCATGACACTCTTGATCTGATGAATTTTCTCCGAACGAATAAGATTGCCTACTGCCGGTGTATTGATCATGATTTCCGTAGCGCATGTTCGTCCTTGGCCACCAGACTTGGGAAACAACCGCTGTGAGATGACTCCGACCAAAACTGCTGCCAGCTGCACACGAATCTGCCCTTGCTGATGCGCCGGGAAAGCATCGATGATGCGATCAATCGTTTGTGGTGCGTCTGTTGTATGTAAGGTTGCAAAGACCAAATGTCCCGTTTCAGCTGCCGTAACGGCTGCCGAGATCGTTTCAAGATCACGCATCTCGCCAACAAGAATAACATCGGGGTCCTGGCGCAAAGCCGCTCTTAAGCCATTTGAAAAAGACTTCGTATCACTGCCTACTTCTCTTTGGTCAATAATCGATGAAGAATGCGTATGAAGAAACTCGATCGGGTCTTCCAACGTTACAATATGCTTCTTCTCGGTTCGATTAATGTAATCGATCATAGCTGCCAATGTGGAAGATTTGCCACTTCCCGTTGGTCCTGTCACTAAGACAAGTCCTTGTGGTTTCAACGCTAATGAACTAATCACACTAGGCAGCTGGAGCTGTTCCAGAGACGGAATCTTTGTTGGAATCGTTCGAATTGCGACGCTGACGCGACCTCTTTGACGATAGGCATTAATCCTGTACCGTGAACATCCTTCAAGCTCATACGAAAAATCCAGCTCTCCAGCTTGATCAAATCGATCTATCTGGTCAGCATTCAAAAGAGCCTCTGCCATGGAACGAGTATCATCAGCATGCAGCGTTTCATTCCCAACTTGCTGTAATGTGCCGTGAACGCGTATGATTGGCGGCGAACCTACAGAGAGATGCAAGTCAGATGCCTTAGACTCATGGGCAGTCCTCAATAAATTTACGATCCGCTCTAACGAATTTGACATTTCCCACACCTCCTTTCTCGTTAATAAGCAACTGTCTCTCTAATAACTTCTTGCAATGTCGTAATTCCTTGTCGTACTTTCTGAATCCCGTCATCCATCAGTTGAATCAGACCATGCTCTAGTGCAGCATCTCGCATTTCCTGAACAGATGCTTTGTTGCTAATCAACTGGCGCATTGTATCGTTCACGACGAGAATCTCGTGGATGGCTAACCTCCCGCGATATCCGGTGCGATTACAGTTGCCGCAGCCATTGCCTTTGTGAAGCTTTTCGGCATGAATCCCTCTGTTGTTCATGAAGATCCGCTCTTGCTCCGTAGGTGTATAAACCACCTTGCATTCATGACATATTCTACGAACAAGCCTTTGTGCAACAACACCAATAAGGGACGAAGCAATCAAATACGGCTCGATTCCCATATCCCGAAAACGAGTTATCGTACTCACGGAATCATTGGTATGCAGGGTTGACAGGACAAGGTGACCCGTTAATGATGCACGTATTGCAATTTCTGCTGTCTCGGAGTCCCTGATCTCACCAACCATGACGATATTCGGATCCTGCCGTAAAATAGAGCGAAGTCCTGCCGCAAAATTGAGGCCAATCGTCGGGTTCACATGCACTTGATTGATACCTTCCAATTGGTACTCTACAGGGTCTTCAATCGTAATAATGTTGGCATTCTCTTGATTCAAATGACTTAATGCGGAATAAAGCGTCGTTGTTTTCCCGCTTCCAGTAGGACCTGTGATAAGCAAAATCCCATAAGGCTGCTCAATCATTTCACGAAAAACACCCATGTTACGCTCCCCGAATCCTAACTGCTCAATAGGCTTAACGCCGGTTGATAAGTCTAGAATCCGTAAAACGATTTTCTCACCATGAATGGTAGGAAGAGAGGAAACACGAATATCTACATGCTTATAATCTACTTGCATTTTGATTCTACCGTCTTGAGGTAATCTTCGTTCGGCGATGTTCAATTTAGCCATAATTTTCAGACGCGCTGTAATAAAACCTTGCATTTGCTTTGGAATCACACGTTCAGTTCTTAAATGACCGTCAACCCGGTAGCGAATAACCAGATTCGTCTCACCTGGGTCAACGTGAATATCCGAAACTTTTAACTGAACCGCTTGCTGTATCATTTGATTGACCAACCTGACGATTGGCGAATCTTCATCCGTAATTTCGGTTTCCTTGATATCTTCGGTTGTCGGCATATCTGTCATCATTTGACTCATTGAATCCTGAAGTCCATAATGACGGGCAATGGCACGCTGCAGCTCATCTCTGCTCGTAATTGCCGGTTCTATGCGATACCCTGTGCTCATTCTCATCTCTTCTATTGCAAAGTAATCCAGCGGATCCGCCATAGCCACCATAAGCTTCCCGCCCTCTTTATGAAGAGGAATGGCCTGGTAGCGTCTTGCCATGCTTTCAGGGATGATTTTCGTTATTTCAGGATCAATCTGATATTTAAACAAGCTAACATGAGGAATGCCGAGTTGAAACTCCAGAACCTCAATCAATTGCTGTTCTGTAATATATCCTTGCGTAATCAGCAGGTCCCCAAGCTTCTGTTTTGTTTTACTTTGTTCCTTAAGTGCCTCTTGGAGCTGAGTTTCTGAAATAATCCCGCTCTCTACTAGCAAATCACCCAATCTTTTCCTAACAAGAGCCATTTCCTTATCAACTCCATTACTGATTTCGCCCAAGAATATAATAGGACTAAATACCTAATTTGAACAAGTTAAAAATCATTATACAACATCAGGGTACATTTTAGAATATTTTTCTTATCGAGTTGCGTCGAATTACCCAATTTCATAGTTCTAAACTACCTATAACATTACAATTCGTTCCCTATCTCGGATAATCCTCTTTAAAAAAAATATTAAAATTTTGTAATTTTCATCAATTTTCTTATGTTTTCCTAAAATATTTTCGATATCATATACACAAACTGTATATTTTTAGGACCAAAAAGTAGTAAAATAGTCTCATATAAATATTACTATATGAAAGTCTACGGGAGGAGAGAAATGTATGTTTTCAGCCATACAAAAAAAGATCAGTTTTTTACTGATCACATCCATGGTCATATCATGGTTCGGGTTCACAGGTCTTCCGAGCCAAACAGTTCTAGCAGCTGCCGGAGACACGGTAACCGTAGCACTGAAATCTGTCAATAACAGCAAATACATCACGACGGATACGAGTAACAGTTCTTCGCTTTATGCGAATAAGACGAATCCATGGGTATCCGATTTGTTTGATTTAGTTGACCAAGGGGAAGGCATTTACGCTTTAAAATCAAGAGCAAATTCCAAATATGTGACGATTGGGTCTAATAGAACGGATACGCTAAAAGCTTCATCACAAACAATTACCGACAATCAGAAGTTCAGGATGATAACAAATTCTGACTCCACGGTATCATTCAAACCTGTAGGTAACCTTAAAGATTACTTTGTCAGTTTAGAAGATGATAGCAGTAACGAAATAAATGCAGAGCAAAGCAATTCCACGTCTACGCTTACAAAATTTCAAATTTCCTATTTCGATCTCACCAAACCATTGAAAATTCTTGAGATTAAAGATTTGGAGAAGTCTTCTAACGAGAAAACACTCACTTCAGATTTAAAAGATAAACTAGGTACGAATACTGATTTTCAGCTAGAAACAATGAGCATGAAAAAATTCGTTGCGCTCCGCGATGAATTAGATGGTAAATACGATGCCATTTACTTCGGAAAAAGTTTATTTAATCCCACCTCAGAGACTGGAAGCAACCACGATACTCGTTTCCTTGAGAATGACATTACATCTCTCAAAGCAACAGAAATTACAGACAAATACATAAATAAAGGATTACCCGTTATTGTCTATAGCGACTCGTCCAAGAAACGTGGTGCTTTGTACCAAGGATACTTAAACAGCAATGGTATCCATACTAAGTCCAATGGTAATTTATACAATTTGTTTAATTCCTACAATACAACAACACCCAAAAGTAATGTGATTTTTGTAAATGACACGGATATTGGTAGTTCATCTGCCTTTATTGAGAAAACAAACTTGCTTGTAAATGCCAATGTTCGCCCTCAACTCAATCTGACAAGCAAACCGACTGACTACACAGTAAGCTCTAATCGTGACATTAAGTATAAAGCTGGCGACACTTTGACTTATACATTTAATGTCTCTAATGTTAGAAACATCAGTCAGCGCAATTTGGTAGCTAATTTATATTTAGGTGTCGACAGTGTCTTAAAATTCGATGCTTCCAATTTAGTACAGACGGTCCCTGTAACTTCCCTTACCAATAATACAATTAGCTTTACGCTTCCAAAAGGTTACTCAGGGCTTTACTACTGGCGTCTAGAGCTCGTTGATCAAACCAGCACTGGCAAGCTGAAAGATTCGGCTGCAGGCGTTTTCCGTTATAAAGACCAGTCGCCAACCATTAAGGTATTGCAAGTTATTCCTAACTCGCAGTCGACTAGTAAGACCAGCAGCCTACTTTTAGAGTCAAACTTAAAACAAAATTATTTACATTCTGACGATTATGATATCAGCATCTCAGTCATTGACTTCAATACGTTTAACTCAACGGAATACAAAACTTTAAATAGCAAATACGATATGTTGATCTTCGGTTTTAACGATTCATACAACGGAACTGCAGACATTTCTTCAACAGCTGCTGCTGCAGTTAAATCATTTATCGCTACAGGTCAAGGCGTTATGTTCACCCACGATACCGTCTATCAAGGGAATCAAACATGGATCACTAATTTCCAAGCGGATACAGGGCAAGTCGGTCCAATGACGAATATGGGTCTCAATGCCCCTAACACATCAACGTCAACTGTAAAAATAAATGAAGGTTTGCTGACCGAATTCCCTTACTTTATAAGCGAAATGACACCATCCGTGGCAACAACGCACGATCAATATTTTAGGCTGGATCTAAACGATCCCAAGGTTATTCCTTGGTACAACATCAATGGAAGTCCTCGTGACGTGGAAGATAGCTGGAATCATTATTACACCTACTCCAAAGGGAATGTCACCTATTCAGGTACAGGGCACAATTTCGTAAACACAACCAAAAACAGCTCTTTTCCAGATTGGGAACAAAAGCTGTTCGTAAACACGATGTACAGGGCTTTCATCGGTTCAAATCATAAGCCTACTCTAGATCTCATATCTCCAGCACCGTTCAACGAATCTTTAAAGAATTATATCTCAGCGAATAGTTCAATTTCTGTCAGTTTCAAACCCGACGATTTGGACTTAAATGATAAAAAAGTGACCTCATCCATTACTTTTACTTACAAAGACGCTTCAGGTAATAATCAATCAGTCAAAGTTCTAGCGGATACGGAGACAAATAAAGGTGAGACAATCACCAAAACTTTCCCTAATCCACTAGCTGCAAGCGGCGGAGATTTGACGATCTCAGTCTCAACCAAAGATGCCGCAGGCGCTCTTGAAACAAAAGAAGTTGCCGTCAAAGTCATTACCTCTACTGGTTTAACGCCAGATCGTACGGTATCAGCTGAAAAAATTGAAGTGAACAGTCCTGTGACTGTAAATTACATCATTAATCCAACAGCAAAACCTTACAGTGCGGCTACGAACCTTGAAGATTTAAAAATTACAGGCTTGCATTATAAAGAAACATTCCCTGTGAACTTAGAACTTGTAACCATTCCAACAGGTTTCACGAAAACAGGCTCTTTAACAAGCGGCTTTACCCTTGAAGGTGATATCGGCGAAATTCCATACCGCAGAGAAGGCAATCAATTTGTAGCTAGCAGTTCCACGTTCACCGTCGTTGTTAAACCAACGAAAGCCGGAGACTATTCTTTATCAAATGCCAATCTAAAATACAAGGATTTTGCTTCAGCAGATCAAAATGTGCTCTTTTCGAACAAAGTCATAACCGCATTCACGAAACTAACATCCTTGACGTTGGATAACCTTACGATTGCAAAAGGTGATACTTCCAAACTGATTCCAAAGATAATGCCTAGTGATGCTACCTACCAAAAGAACGAAGACTTCACTTGGACAACGGATGCGGCAACCATCGTTACGGTTAATGCAAGTGGTGAAATTCGAGGTGTCAATGCCGGAACTGCCAAAATCATGGCTTTCGCGAAAGATGGCAGCGGACTTACCGCAACTTCTGTCGTTTCTGTTATCCAACCTGGCTTGAATATTACAGGTCCGACGGAAGTGGCTGTTGGTGCAGATATATCATTGCAAGCAGCACTGGTAACCGTGAATGAGAACGTAACTTCAGTCAGATGGAGTTCTTCAAATTCCAGCAAAGCGAACTTCACGGTAAGCGATAAATTTACTGGCATCTTACATGGTGTACAAAAAGGCACCGTGACTGTAACAGCTACCGTTGTAACAGATAAAGGAAATACTTATTCCAAAGATTACACAGTAAAAATATTCATACCTTTAACATCAATTAATGTAGGGAGCGCTAGTATTCGCGTTGGCGAAACCATCAAATTAAATTCAAACTATACACCGTCCGATGCTGATAATCCCAACTTGACCTGGAGCACAGACCGGTCCGATCTGGTTACCGTAGACAGTTCAGGGAACATTACAGGCGTAGCTGAAGGAACAGCGAAAGTTATCATTAATTCCACAGACGGATCCAATCTGACAGCCAACGCGACCGTTACCGTAGTTAAACCTTCTTTGACGGTTAATGGACCAACATCGGTAAATATTGGAGAGAAGATCACGTTAGAAGCTATTTTCTCAACAATTAATGAAACTGTAGCATCCATTTCTTGGAGCTCACCCGATCAGGATAAAGCGAGCTTTGTAACAGATGGTGATTACAAGCGTGTATTAACTGGTGTTAAAGCGGGAGCTGTGAATGGCTCTGTTACGATTACAACAGATAAAGAAAGTACTTATTCCAAAAATTTCAGCGTTAACGTTACAGCGGTTCCAGTGACTTCTGTAAGAATAGACAATTCTACGATTCGTGTTAATCAATCTTATGTTCTAACACCAAATTTCGAGCCTACAAATGCAAGTATTAAAGTGCTTACATGGGAATCAAACAATCCAAACGTGGTCACAGTCGACTCTAACGGAAATACTCGAGGGGTAGCTGTTGGTACAACTACAATTAAAGCAACCACGACGGATGGCACGAATCTATCCGGCACAGCGACGATTACAGTCATTCAGCCATCAATTTCTGTTAACGGGCCTGATAAACTCTTTATTGGCGGTCAACCCATTACGCTTCAAGCTCTTCTAAGTTCAGTCAATGAAACACCTACTTATACGACTTGGAATGTTTCAGATGAGGATAAATTGAAAGCAGAATTCACCGGTTTAGATGGGAGTCCAACGAGAACTCTTACCGGAAAGCAGCCTGGGATTATTATCGGAACCGTACATATGGTCACTGATCAAAGGAGTTCCTACGATGCCAGCTTTAAAGTAACTGTCATTTCACTGCAACTAAATGATCAAACCGTTGACGTCGGCCAAAGCGGCAGCCTGTCACCATCCATTACACCTCCGTTAGAATTGAATTCGGAAGTTGTCTGGAAGTCAGCGAATGAGAATGTGCTGAAAGTAGATAACTCGGGGAATTATCAAGCTATATCCGAAGGATCGACACAAGTAACGATTATTTCGAAAATTGATCAAAGTGTCATTGCTTCTGCTACGATAACTGTTGCTCAACCTACTGTCGAATTTGATGGAGATAAAGTCGTAAATATCTCCGGAACAACAACGCTTCGGGCATGGTTGCGATCTTCACATCAGAAAGCTAAGACTTTCACATGGGTTTTAGATAACCCAAATCAATCTTTTGCAAATGTAACGAAATCTGCAGAAGATTCCAGAGACTTTACAGGTAAAAATGTTGGCTTAGTAACAGGAACGGTCAGCATTGTGACGGATAAAGACATCACGTATAAACAAAGCTTTAGCATCTCCGTCGAATCCTTAGCCATTGTCAGGATGATCGACGGTGTTGAGAGCGGCATCTCTGTTATTACAATGGACAAAGGTGAGTCCATCGTGCTGAAGGCTGCTTTGAATCCTTCAACAGCATTAAACAATGGGTTTAAGTGGAGATTAATCAGTGAACCTGGAGAAAATGGTGAGGCTGCCATTGTTGGCGATGACAACAAGCAAACTGTAACACTCATAGGGGTTAAGAAAGGCACTATCCATATCAAAGTAGACGTGGCTGGAGGCCCTGGCTTCCCTTCCAAAACAGCAGCCAAGGTTGTTGACGTGAGGCAAGACCTGACGAAGTTGGAACTTCCTGATTCGACGATCACTTTATACGCAAAAGGTACAGCTGCTCAAAGATCGTTTGACTTACTTAAATATCTAACCGTTACGCCAAACAAGTGGAAAAAAGAATGGATGAATGACCTAAATGGTCAATTACAATGGAAAAGTAGTAGTTCGACTATCGCTGATGTTGACTCCAATGGCCTGGTAACCGGCTTCAAGCAAGGGTCAACAACGATTACCGTCACGAATAAAGACGATGAAACGGTGAAAGACGAAATTACGGTGAACGTCATCGAGTTTGACGACAGATATTAAAACGCTAAGAGGCTGCCCCAATCACATTGGGACAGCCTCTTTTTTTACCAGTATCATTTAAACTCCGTCACTTGCTTTTTCTTCCCTACAGTCAAACCTACCTTAGAAACGCGAGGCAAACCAACCTTCTGATTCTCAAAAATCTTACTGTTATAATCGATAATGAGACGCGACAGATTCTCCGAAGTGACTTGTGTTTGATCATCCATTTTAATACTTTCTACTCCGCCTGTAGCATTCCCACGAATGGCATTGACTGTCAAGTTACCTTTGGCAAAAAAGCCGCCATATACCCAAAATACGGAACCTACCCCATAAATCGTTGCATCACTATCCGTGTAGAAAAAAGCTTTTAAGATTGGAGGATTAGCACCATGCGTCTCCACTGGCGGGTTTCCAGGTTCATTTGAATTATACGTAAAGGGTTCTTTAATATCACGAAACGAATTCACGCGATAAATATCAATAGCTCCTTTAGAAATAAGAACTAACTCTTTGTCAACAAGTTTACCGCCACTATCTATACCCTTCAAACCTAAAATAGAAGCATCCACAATCTCCGTTTTACCTAACGTGTAGATGGTGGAATCCATATTAACGGTGTTATGAATAGATAAATTCCCTGTAACCAGAATATTAGCTTTAATGTCAAGGTTGCCTTTATCTATATTCGTATTATTAATCGTTAAATCACCATTTACAATGAACCAGCTGCTTTTATTTAAATTAACAGGAACGGGGTTTTTCACACTTTCTTTGTAAAGCAATTTACTGAATACCTCGCCGCCATCTATCGTTAAATTGCCATTATACATCATCGTATTCTCAAGCTCGGATGAAAACAAAGCCGTAAGATTTCTTTTCTTTTCCTCGTATGCGGCATACTCAGGAGCATTAGCAGGATCAGGCTCTACTTCATCCAGCGGATCAATAACCTCAATCAATGGACGCAAGTAGTTCGTCAGACTCTCTCGTGACGACAACGCCGTCTTCACGTTCGTTCTTTGGAAATCTGGATCTAACTTGTTTTTCCCGATGGCCTGAACCATTTTATCCACGAAGGCTTCGTTGACTTCTATCCCTGCAAATTTACTCTGGTCTTTGACATGTATATTCGCTGGATCCGTGCTAGTCAGCACCTCTTTGATTGTTTTTACGCCCTCTCCCTCTTCTTCACTAATACTTTTATAACCACTATTGCTGTTGCCGACATTTTCAAGTGTGTCACATTGCGGACTGGTTTGAGAAACTGTTGCGCTTACCGTCTCACAATAATAAGCATTTAACCCGTCCCCGGATGCATTCTTTTGAACGTAGGCGCTTCCCTCCAACTTCGGGAATTTCGTCGACTGATATAACGGCGTACCAAGGTACAAATATTCAGCTTCATTTTTAACCTTTAAAGCTTCTCCCGCATAAATATCCCCGATGATATAAGGCGATCCATTAATCAGCACAGTTCCTTCCGAACCCATCGCATATTTCAGTGAATCTGGAAACGTGTCCAAAACAATATCCTGGGTAAGTAGACGCGTGACATTATTCACAGTAGCTTCAGCATCAATCGTAATTTTATAATTCAGCGAGCTGTCCTCTTTTTTATTTTCTTTGAATTCGATACTATGTATTTTCCCTCTGGCTGCACCTACATCATGATCCAATAAAGTACTGGTCGCTCTCCCATTTAACTTCACTGTAATGTCATCCAACCTATTTTGAACTTCATCAATGTTAACGCCATCCTGACTTTCAAAATCGGACATGATATAAGCAGCAGCCTCATTCAACGCCTTCTCAGCCAAATGCAAACTTTGAACATCCTTTTGCTTCGTCTCCGTTCTTGTTGCACCGCCTATGCTTGCACTCAACACAGCCAAACCTAATATCGAAAAAATAAGAACCATAAATAAAACTAACAGCAATGCTGAACCGCGCTCCTCGCGAAACATGCTACTCCTCCTTAGAAACCGAACTGGCTTTGCAGCTTGAGCTTGTGATCTCTTCCTTTAGAAGTCTGACTCAGTTCCAATGTGACATTGATAAGCCCGTTCGTACATCCATTTGTACAGCTGTTAATGTGAATCATAGAATCGCTCATAACTTGAGATTTTAATTCTATAGCACTGCTGGCCGTTTTCTGATCGTTATAGATGTAAACTTTATGGTCCGTTTTATCGATAACCACATGACTAACTGAATCATGCACAACATTATTTTTATCTCTTGTTTTTATATGCATCAAAATGCCATTTTCCGTTTCACTGTTCGTGCTGAAATTCTCAACGGTTTCGGGGCCTTGTGTATAAAACTCACTCATAATCGCCGACATAATGATATCGCCTTCATCCCGCAGAGAATTCTCGACATTCACTCGATCATAAGCTTTGAAACCAAAATTAATCACCCCATAAATGGATCCAGCTATCAAAGAGAAAATGCTTAAAGCAGCAATGAGCTCGACCAGCGAGTAACCCTTTTGCTCTTTGATGCTGTTAACGAATCGACTCATTTGCAATATAGCCCTCCACAATGACAGGTTTATTTCTTCCGTTATTCACGTTGTTATCTTTGACAGTCACTTCAACATGAATAGGCAGCAAATAATTCGCCATCCCTTTTTTTACAGGATCATCCTTCAACTCATTTGTAATATCTACCTGATAAGACACGGATATTTGATATTCAATATCATTTACCTTGGGGTTAAGCACATCCCAGAGGAGCTTCATATTCGGGTTTAGAAATAAATTTTGTAAATCAGGTTTATCACAAATATTTCTAGTACTGCAGTTCTTGGGTGAAATATCTAGATTATCCTTTAGGTCACCCGTACTAGGATCAATAAAATAATTATGAATCGTTGCATAGTTCTGCTTCTCCATATAAAACAAAGCGTTCCTCGCCAAATTCACCATCACCGTTTTATTCTGATTTCCTTTGTTATACGACATCGCGTTAATGAAAAACGCCAGCATCGCCATGGAAGCCACAGACAATATGACCGTCGCAGCCAAAACCTCTATCAGCGTAAATCCCTCTTCACGGGGCTCTCTTCTACTCATCTCATGTGCTCCTAAGATTAATAATTTCAACCTGTCACGCATCTGCAAATATAGGACTTTTAATATAGGACTATTGTACCATATTTTCGGCTCTTATCACTGATTTCCTGAATAAAAAATGACAATCAGGGCTCAATTTGTGTCCCTTTCCCGAAATGTTAAAAAAGCCTCACTCCCATATAGGAGCAAGGCTTCTTAAGCTGTTCTCGACCTTAGACATAGGGCGGGTCCCACGCCTTTTTATCCCAACCCAGCGTGTCGCTAACCACATTCATATCGCGATCCAGATGAACATTTACGCCAAATGGCAGCTTCCGTTGATGCCAGAATCGGACATCTCGCCACTGCACTTCATAGCCGTCCGTTTTCTCGGTCCAGCACACATGAATGCGCTGCGCGAAGTGCAAGAAGGCACGGACGCCATCCGTTGCCAGGGTAGCTTGCACGATCGGGTGTGACTGTTCCTGGTTATAGTCAATTTTGCTATATTCCACTTCCGTCACGACAGAACCATCCCGAATTTCGCCCAAGTAAAACCGCGTATCGCTTTCAATGACGAATTGCCAACGGAACCAACTGAGACTGGGGATGAGATGGCAGATCCCGTCTTCCAGGTTCAGTTCCTTTTTCACCAATTTAACAAATCGTTTCCGCTGTTCGCTCCGAATGGCAATGTAAAAGAAGGTCGCCACGTAAATCAGCGCGAACATCTCTCCGATATGAAGCCCACCGCTGCCGCGCCAAACAAAAATCCAAATAAGGACGCCAACGGTATGCAGGACGAACAGGAAAGGCTCGTAGAGACAGAGGGTATCGAGATGATGCCATTTGGAAGAGAACGGGCGGAGACACTGCACGCCGTATACGTTAAATAAGTCCAAAAACACATGAAAAACAACGGCCAACAAAGTCCACAGATACAGGCTAAAGAAATGATCCCATACGCCAAAGATAGCTGCAAGAGGCAAACTGAGCACAATCGGCCAAATAAAAAGTGCCGGCAAGGAATGGGTAATTCCTCGATGAACACGCAAATAGTTCGTATACCCTTTGATTCTTGCGATCGTATCAAAGTCAGGGGCATGCGAACCAATGAGCGTTCCTGCCAGAATTGCGTGGGTCAAATTCGGATCTTGCGATACGACAGGCTCCAAACAAGCAAGACCTGCTAAGGTGACGCCGAACAATAAATGGCTTCCTGTGTCCATGTGTCAATCACCCATCCTTTGTCATATGTGTGCTATCCTACTTCAGATGATGTCGTTTGATCAGCATTTGTGACAGATGTTTCTTCCCAACGTTCATGCACATTGAACCAATAGAACCAAGAACCCGGCTGCTCTCGGATGACCCGCTCCATGAACCCATTCAACTGCAGGTTTACCTCAGCGCGTGCGATACGCCCGGATAACTCATCTTGAAGTTCAAGAGGCGAACCAAAGATCAGCTTATGATTGAAACCGTGGGTACGATGCCCGTAGAACGGTACAATGGGGATTCGCAAATCATGAGCAAGCATTGCCGCACCTTCAGGCGTTCGAGTCAATCTCCCGAAGAAACGGGATAACGGAAAGGAAGCGCGCCAGAAGTCCCCTAGCAGAAAAACGATGCCACCGTTCTGCAAATGCTTTTTTAAGGTCCGATACAGCTCCAGAGGAGGAACACTGTCATAATCCAGTCCTTTGCAGCCCATGGCAGCAAATTTCAGATAAAGAGGTCTAAGCTCCTGACTGCCTGCTGAAGCGACGGTCAGACAATCATATTTCCGGGTCAAATACCAGTAGTAGTAAAAAAAATTGCCTATATGCGGCGTATAGACGATAAAACCCTTTCCGTTCGATCGGTTTTGAGCTTCTCGGAGGTTTTCCTCGCCCTGCACATTGAAATGATGCGTTTGCAATTTTAACAGCCGCTGAGATAAGAAAAGAATCTCAACAAGCGTAAACACAACATTTTCCATATAATTCTTGGAAGTCGCACGAATGGCTCGTTTCGGCATGTCATCAAGCAAATCAGCAATATTATGCTCCACTCGTCTAACTAAGCTATTACGCAAAGCAGCATGACCGGCAAAAGAGATAAACGCACACACCGCATGCAAAACCCAAAGCGGAATGATTCGCAGCTTGTGTTCGATACGCGCCAGTTTATGTTCATCAGAAGTTAGTTTGGCGATCCAATCATACAAAGCAAATCCTCCTTGCCTACGTTGTTAGAAAATGACGTTTGTACCGTCTTGTGACCCGATCTTTTTCCAAAATGATAAAAAAATCAACGGTCTCAAATAGCTCATCATACGCCGGATCGCCGCCAATTTCAGCACCGAGCCATTGATAACCCTTCATGAGTGGGGGAAGCTTACGAAACACATCTTTCTCGTTACATTCAACTTCCAAACGTGCAAGCCCTGGTATCCGGTGGGTGGAAAGCGGTTCGATACCGTATCGGTTTGTAATAACCTGTTTTTGAAGCAGCATCGTATAAATGAGATTTAAATCTTCTAAATTGCTCATATGTACACTAGCGCAGCCAATTAAATGAGTGTAATTTCGCTCCGTAATATAACCGGCAATGCCTTCCCATAAAAGCTGAATCGCTTTCCCGCCGCGATACTCCGGTGCAATGCAGCTGCGCCCCAGTTCCAGCGTCTGTTCTTTATACGCGGTATAAGCCGCTAAATTAAATTCAGTCTCCGAATAAAAGCCTATGCCTTGAAGGGCACGATCTCCTGGTAGCAGACGGTAAGTCCCTACAACCTGATCTGTGTCCAAATCTTTCACAATGAGATGATCGCAGTACGCATCATAAGCGTCTTTTTCCAGACCTTCCTCATTGAGCATTCGCATGTTTTTCTCTTCTTCAACGAAAACCTGATACCTTAGTCTCATGGCCTGCTCAATTTCATCTGCGCTGCTTGCAAGCCTAACCGCTAGTTTGGCCTGCTGAGGCGCCGTATTCAGAAGGGGTCCACTCATCTTCTTCACGCCTTTCTACTGGATTCTCACTGTTCCATCGTAGCAGAGGTTTATTATGGTTTCGTTTTCGTATTGTAAAAAAATTGTAATGTTTGGAAAATGAAAATAAACCGCATTCGCCGCGAAGACGAAATACGGTTTATCCTGTTCATTTACAAAGTCATTGGAGCCAGTAATAGATCGGTATGAATAAAATAGATGTCATGATGCCACAGATCGCCATGGACAGTCCGGCAAAACCGCCCTGCTGCTCTGAATCCTTGACGACCTTCGCTGTTCCAATGCCATGTGCGGCCGTCCCTAAAGCAATCCCGATGGAGATGTCGTCTCTTATCTTTAGCCAATTCAACAAGCGCGTGCCAAACATGCTGCCAAACAAACCCGTCATCGTCGTCAGAACGGCCGTAAGCTCCGGTATCGCCCCTAACCGCGTAGCGATTTCAATGGAGATTGGCGAGCTAACCGACTTAGGCAGCATACTAAGAATAATTGACTGGCTGCCGCCAAGGAGTCCAACGATAGCCGCGCTCGATGCTATGCCAGTGATGGATCCTGCCAATACGCTAAGCATGACGCGCTTTAAATTGGACCGGATTAAGGATCTGTATTTATACAGTGGGACACCTAAGGCAACGGTTGCCGGTCCAAGAAGAAGCGTGAGAACGTCCGCCCCTCGTTTAAAATCTTCAAAAGGAATTCGAAAACCAACTAAAATAAGAATTATAAGTCCTGTACATACAAAAAGCGGATGCATAAACCGCCATCGCTGATACATCACATTAGCGAACGCATAAATCAAAACACTTAATGATAAACCGAATAAGGGGTTCTGCAGCATATTACCCGCCATATTTTTCCCCTTCCTTACCTAGCTTGGAGGATACCCATCCCGTAACGATCAGAACGACAGCCGTCGCACCGACGATACCACCGCAAATCGCAACCAGATTGGCACCAATAATAGGCAGAAACAAGAGAATACCAACCGTGTAGGGGATAAAAAAAAGCATCATATGCCTGGTCAGCAGCGACGCGGCGTCTTCCACCCATTCAAGTTTAACGAGCTTAGCGAATAAAGCCGCTGTAAATAGCATGAGCCCGATCACGTTGCCAGGTAGCGGCAGGTGCAGGCCCATTTGGATCACATACCCTATGAAATTAAAAGCCAATAAAATTGCAAAACCAAGCATGTTGTCTTCCTTTCCGCTCAAAAACCGGTTCATCCAGAATCTTTATAAGCATTTCTTATTTCCCTTAACATAACATAAAAAATCGAGGACATAAAGATAGAAAGCAGTATTTCTGCTGCTGGAATCCCCATTTCGTCACCTCAGTCTACACACCTTTTGGATAGTGTATGAGCAAGAATTACGAAAATGACTTTTTTCGACGGATGGACACGACTAACCGGATAAAAAAAGAGACTATCCGTTCGGCCATCACTGACCTTCCGAAATAGTCCCATTCCATGCTCTCTAACCTTTTCGTGGCACATCAAAGCTCCAAAAATCTTTGGCAATGTGGCTGTTGCTGTGATGATGCTGTGCTTCTTGCAGCAGTTCCAACACTGCGTCCCCTTGGTAGCGCGAACTAATGTGCGTCATAATCAAGGCATTCGCTCCTGCTTCTTGCGCAATCCGTGCCGCATCCGTAGATGTCGCATGATCGAAAGAATAGGCTAGTTCCTGCTTATCCATGGCGAATGTCGCCTCATGTACAAGCACGTCGGCGCCTCGAGCCAAAAGCTGAGCCCCGCTGCAGTAGCGGGTATCCCCGAGAATGACGACGATGCGTCCGGGAATCGGCGCACCCAGGAAATCGGCGCCATGCAGCGTACGCCCATCCTCAAGCTGAACCGTCTGCCCTTGCTTAAGCTTCCCGTAGATCGGCCCGGCGGGGATACCTAGCGCCGTCAGCTTATCCAACATCAGCTTCCCGGGTTGGTCCTTCTCGATGATCCGATAACCGAAACACTCAATGCGATGCTCCAAACGCGCAGTCTCCACCAAGAATGTGTCATCTTCAAAGAGGAGTCCTTCCTCCTCGATTTCCACAATCTTCAATGCATAGGTCAGATGCGCGCCGCTAACTTCTAGAGCCGTGTCAACAAATCGTTTGAGCCCCGGAGGGCCAAACATCGTAAGCGGTGTATCGCCGCCCAAATACGAGCGGCTGGTTAACAAGCCTGGCAATCCGTATAAATGGTCTCCATGCAAATGCGTGATGAACAGCATCTCTGTCCGCCCGAGTTTCACAGGAGAATTCATAATCTGCTGTTGGGTGCCTTCACCACAGTCAAATAACCAATAGGTTCCCCGTTCATCCAGCAAGTTAAGAGCAATCGATGTGACATTGCGCTGCTTGGAAGGCATGCCTGCCCCTGTTCCCAAAAAATATAGTTCCACGTTCTAAAACCCCAATCTCTCTGAAAATCACTGTTGGTAACACGGAAAGCGAGGTCGCTGCCGAACAAGGTGTTCGAGTAAGCTGCCTCGCTTTATGCCATAACTTTTCTTAGCCTACATTGAAATAACGCGCTTCTTTGTGGGCGAACACGATAGCCGATACCGATGCTTCCGGCTCCATCATGAATGACTCTGTCAGCTCAACGCCAATATCTTCCGGCTTCAGAAGATTGAACAGCTTGGCTTGGTCTTCGAGATTCGGACATGCCGGATAACCGAATGAGAATCGTTGGCCGACGTATTTGGCTCCAAATCTCTCTTGCATCGTCATATCGACGCGATCTGCGATTCCCCACACATCCCTCATAATATGGTGGATACGCTCTGCAAAACCTTCCGCTACTTCCAGTGCAGTCGCTTGCAGCGCGTGAGATTTCAAGTAATCTCCTTTGTCGCGCCATTCCTTAGCCAGCTCATTAATATCATGCCCAGCTGTCACAAGCAAGAAGCCTACATAATCCATCTGACCGCTCTCTACGGATTTCAAATAGTCAGCTAAGCACAGATACGGCTCTTTGTCTTGACGTGGGAATGTGAAGGTCTCAAGAACCTTGCTATGATCTTGCGGATCGTAGACAATAACATCATTTCCGCTGGATTGCGCCGGGAAGAAGCGGTACATACCATGCGCTTTAATAATCCCGTTATTTTGAGCCGCGTACAGAATGGAATCGACCGTATCTTTAAGCTGCATGGCCTTCGCATCCCGATCGCTAAGCAGGGCTTCAACCTTCCCTTTGAGACCGAGATGATGGCCGAGCAGCATTTGCATGTTCACATAAGGCATGAGATGGCTTATCGGGTAATCTCTCATGATATGGCGTTCTGTATCTTGCGGCACTTGTACAGGCAAATCCTTCGACACTGCAGACGAACTCACGCGCGTTAGCTGCGGCAGTTTCTCTTCCTTCTTGCCTGTATCCATGACATCGGATTCCAGATTTTCTCTTAGTTCCTGAATGAGACGTTTGCGCTGCTCAGGATCGCTTAACCGGTTAGCAATATCCAGACCGTCCATGGCATCCTTCGCATAGAGAACAACACCTTCGTACTCCGGTTGAATACGCGTTTTGGTAAATTTCCGTGTCAGCGCGGCGCCACCAACCAGAATTGGCACATCTACACCTGCAGTACGCAAATCCTGTGCGGTAATAACCATCTGTTGAGCGGATTTTACTAATAGACCCGATAAACCGATTGCATCTGCGTTTTCTTTGCGCTGTGCATCAATAATTTGCTCAGGCGGTACTTTGATCCCAAGGTTTACAATCTTGTAGCCATTGTTCGACAGGATAATTTCGACCAGGTTTTTACCGATATCATGCACATCACCTTTAACGGTTGCCAAAATAATTTTACCTTTAACAGCCGTTTCGGATTTCTCCATAAAAGGTTCCAGATAATTAACAGACGCTTTCATGACCTCAGCACTTTGAAGTACTTCCGCAACAATCAATTCATTGCCATTGAAAAGGCGGCCTACTTCTTCCATCCCTCTCATAAGCGGTCCATTAATGACTTCAAGAGGCGAATAAGTTTGCAGCGCAATTTCCAAATCCGGAATTAATCCTTCCTTCGTGCCTTCCACCACATAAGAACCAAGGCGCTCTTCCAAGGTCAGATTGGAGATTTTCTCCTTCTTCTCGACCTTCTTCTCACGGAAATGAGCGACAAATTTCGCCAAAGTCTCATCGTTCGTATTGTAAATCAGTTCCTCAGCCAGTTGACGTTCTTCCTCTGAAATAGAGGCATAACGCTCCAACTTCTCTGTGTTCACAATCGCATAATCAAGGCCTGCTTTGGTACAGTGGTACAAATAAACCGAGTTCAACACTTCGCGTCCAGCATCCGGTAAACCGAATGAAATATTACTTAAACCAAGAATGGTTTTGGCTCTTGGATATTTCTCTTTAATCAGCTTGATTCCTTCGATCGTTTCCACAGCAGAACCGATATACTGCGGATCTCCAGAACCGACAGGGAACATATTCGGATCAAAAATGATATCCTCCGGATTCATCCCGTATTTCTCGGTTAGCAGCTCATAAGAACGTGTTGCTACTTCAATCTTCGCTTCGCGCGAAACGGCCTGACCCCGTTCATCAATGAGAATACAAACAACGGCGGCCCCATATCTATGGATGAGAGGTAAAATCCCAGCAAATTTCGATTCGCCATCCTCTAGATTAATGGAGTTAATAATCGCTTTACCTTGCGAATATTTAAGTCCCAGCTCGATAATGTGATCATACGTGGAGTCAATCATCAAAGGCACTTTCACCTTTTTGACCACCTGCTGCATGAACTCTTCTACCGCGTAAGCTTCATCTATATCCGTATCCTGTAAGTTAATATCGATGACATGTGCACCGTTTTTCACTTGATTACGTGCAATTTCTGAGCCTTCTTCAAATTTGCCTTCCTTAATCAAGCGTTTGAATTTACGGGATCCCGAAATATTCGTACGTTCACCGACCATGATGGGGCGGTTCTCAGGTTCGATAAATAAGGTTTCAATTCCCGAAACAGCGGGTAAATGGGTTCCATATTCCGTTCTAGGTTTGTACTCGCTAAGCGTTTCTGCCATAGCACGAATGTGCTCAGGAGTTGTTCCACAGCATCCACCGGCAATATTCAGCCAGCCCTGCTCAGCAAAACCGGCCATTTTCTTGGCCAAGGATTCCGGCGATTCATGATAGTGACCATTCTCATCCGGCAATCCAGCGTTCGGATAACAGCTGATGGCGGTCTCCGCAATCCCCGCAAGCGTTCGGATGTGATCCCGCATGAACTCAGGGCCCGTAGCACAGTTCAATCCCATAGAAATAGGTTTCAAATGTTCAAGTGAGATGTAAAAGGATTCGATATTCTGCCCGGCCAGCGTTGTTCCCATCGGTTCAATCGTTCCCGAAATCATAATCGGAAGCTCGAAGCCCAGCTTTTCAAAAGCTCTGCGAATCCCAATACTCCCTGCTTTCACGTTCAGTGTATCTTGTGACGTTTCCAGAAGAATCGCATCGACCCCTGCTTCACATAAAGCTAAAGCTTGTTCGTAGTAACTATCTTCCAATTGGTCGAACGTAACGCCACCTGTTACTGATAAGGTTTTGGTTGTTGGCCCCATAGCCCCTACGACATATCGCGGCCATTCCGGCGTTGAATATTTGTTCGCTGCCTCGATTGCCAACTTGGCTGCAGCGAGATTCAATTCGCGGTGACGGTCTTGCAGATCATACTCGGCAAGTACTACACTTGTCGTTCCGAACGTGTTCGTTTCTATCATATCCGCGCCTGCGGCGAAATAAGCTTCATGAATCTTACGAATCACATCCGGGCGAGTTACGCATAGAATTTCATTACAGCCGTCTAAATCATCGCCGCCGAAATCTTCAGCTGTTAAATTCTCTTGCTGAATCATGGTACCCATGGCGCCATCGAGGATCATGATCTTTTTCTTTAGCTGTTCTTGAATCGGTGGTTTAGACATGAAATGACTCCCTTTCAACTTATCCTGAAGCGATAAATAATAAATAATCGACAAATTATGTTAAGATTTAGTGTAACAGAATACGGCTTCTATGAAAAGATTTTGAATTATCATAAAAACCTATAGGATTTATCGGGTAAACTTATGATCATGCATCGACAGGGCACACCATTTCCACTATAATACAAGTATATTTACTAAGAAAGAGGGATGCTGCATGGCACAAATTAGAATTCGCAATACGAATGAACGAATCGAAGGCGAAGAGCAAGTCAAAGCCTTCTTGGATAGCCAAGAAGTTGTATATGAACATTGGGATGCGAACAAGCTTCCTGAAGCACTGCGCGAGAAATTCGTACTGAATGATGAAGAGAAAGCTCAAATCATCAGAGCGTATGAGCCGGAAATCCGTGATTTAGCGGCTAGACGCGGTTACGAAATCTGGGATGTTATCTCCCTTTCCGATGCTACACCGAATATCGAAGAACTGCTTAAGAAATTTGAGCAAGTTCATACACACACAGAAGATGAGATTCGCGCTATCGTTTCCGGTAAAGGGATCTTCATCATTAAATCCGAAGAACTCGGTTATTTCGATGTTGAACTTGAGCCAGGGGATGTCATCTCGGTTCCTGAGAACACAAACCACTTCTTCACACTGATGGATAATCGTCAAATCGTTGCCGTACGTCTATTCATTGAAAAAGATGGATGGGTCGCTTATAACGTGGAAGATCCAGCTTTCATCAAAGCCTAATACTTTTTCTTAGAAGAAAGCCCAACAGCGCAGGACACCTTGTCCAAACCACTGTTGGGCTTTTCGTTATGCTGTATTAAGCATTAGCGATAATCGGTAAAACTTCCTCTAAGCGCGATACCTCATTCGCAGGAACAATCTCATCTCCACTTTGTAGCCCATGATGATTAATCCAAATATTGCGCATACCTACACGTCCGGAACCGAGAATATCCGTCGTCAGTTTATCACCGATCATGATACCTTCATCCGCATGAATCCCTAGAAGTTCCAGCGCATGGTGGAAAATAGAAACATCCGGTTTACCCACTCCAAATTCCCCGGAAATGACAATATGATCGAAATAGGACGTAATGGCTGGCACGCCAGCTAATTTTTCTTTTTGAAGATCAGGTGATCCGTTTGTTAGGAGGAGCAACTTGTACTTACCCTTCAATGCGTCCAGCACACGGAAAGTTTCTTCATAAACATAGGGACGATTGCGGCGTTCAGCAGGAAAAAGCTCGCCCAGCTTGTACCCCAGCTCTGCATCTTCTACGCCTAACGCGCGAAGCCCGCGAGTCCACGCTTCAGTGCGATAACCTGGTGCTAATGCTTCCAACTTGCGAAAATTCTCATTTTCACCTTGTGTGAAATTAGCCCAAAGCCCTTCAAATGGATTAATTCCAATCATTTTGGTGAATGGAAAAGGTTCATAGGATTCGTATAAAGCACGGGCTTCTTTACGAACAGCGGCTTCCAATTCTTCCGGATTCACTGCCGCGTGTTTCGCTGCTTCCACGCAAGTTGCTTCAAAAGCTTCCTGTACACTGCGGTCATCCCACAAGAGCGTATCATCTAAATCAAAAAGTACAGCCTTCAACGTCATCATTCATTTCCCCTTTGAATGTTGTTTCTATGTGAAAAAGCAACTACTCTTCGTCCGTAAACTTGATGGAATCAAGTTGAACTTTAAGATTGCCTCGGAAAGCCTCAATATATTTTTTTCTCAATTCATTTCGTTCATCGATTTCCGCATCCGATAAGCCAACGGTTTTCGCTTTACGAGCAAGCTCATTAATGCGTTCGATGGTTTTTTCCATACTGTCACTCATAGTGATCCTCCAGTTCAAAAATTCAATATGACTATTACTTTGCCATCCCTCTAGTGGAATGTCAAGAAAACAACAAAAAGAGACATAGGAATAATTCCTAGCCTCTATTCGTCTATTTCCATTCCATAGGAAAGTACTGATTAAGGGAGCAATAAAACCTGTCCTTCTTTCAAGGAGCTCGTAGTTAAATGATTTTTCGTCTTAATCTCATCTATATAGGAACGAATGTTCTCTCTATCTTTCTTATGAGCAGTCGCAATGCCCCAGAGCGTGTCCCCCTCTTGAATGACAACTTGCTCCTGGACAACTTTCTTAGTTTCAGCGTTATTTAATACACTGCTCGTCGGTGAAGACGCCGCCGCATATGCTTGTACCATGGCACCGAATGAGAACACAGTCCCCAGAATTAATGCAATAAAAAGAAATCGAATGATTGTTTTCGTATTACGTGATTTGGTTGCAATCCCTTTGGACGCGGCAGTTGATCTATGAGGTGTGCGTGAATTGGTCGTGTGTGAGTAGGCCATATACATGAATAATCATCCCCCAAACATTTGTTCTGTTTTTAGAATAACACGAACACATGTTTGAGTCAACGATTTATTCGAACTTATGTTTGTACGAACTCGGGTTCTATGTTATACTTTGGGTAATGATTCCCAGTATTGGAGTGATAACTATTGAGTAAGATTTCGCAGCGTCAACAAGCTATTTTAGAATACATTAAGAACGAAGTGAAAGATAAGGGTTACCCGCCTTCCGTACGCGAAATCGGCGAGGCTGTCGGACTAGCCTCCAGTTCAACCGTACACGGTCATTTGGAGCGTCTTGAGAAGAAAGGTTTGATTCGTCGTGATCCAACCAAACCTCGCGCTATCGAGATTCTTGGCTTAGACGGTGCCGAAACTCATTTCGCTGTTTCCGTTGCACGTGTTCCGCTCGTAGGTAAAGTTACCGCCGGGGTACCGATTACGGCGACAGAGAACATCGAAGACTACTTCCCTCTTCCAGTCAGCATGGTCGGAGATAACAATGTGTTTATGCTTAGCGTCATGGGAGACAGTATGATCGAAGCCGGCATACATAACGGTGATTATGTCATCGTCAAGCAGCAGCAAACAGCGAACAACGGTGACATCGTTGTCGCGATGACGGAAGACGATGAAGCGACGGTCAAGCGTTTTTACAAAGAGAAGGATCATATCCGCCTTCAACCGGAAAACTCTGCTTTGAAACCCATTCTACTGAAGAATGTTACGATTCTAGGCCGAGTCATCGGATTATTCCGCGATATGTAAGACTAAGAAGGACCGTCAGGTGAATCAGCCTGACGGTCCTTTTTAGGTGCGAGCGAATCCAGCTAAGGGTCTACGAAACAGGATAAGGGAACTGTAATACTCTATTTGGAGAAATATAGCCATTTTAATCTCGTAGAGGAACTACAGGTCTTTATTTGACGTCCAACAATCATTCTACCAGTGAAATCAACAAAATAGCGAACTTCAGTTCCCCTCACTAGTGGATAATGTGCTTTTTCTCGCAAATAAGGGACTATAGTTCCTCCTATAAAGACAGAAAACCGAAGGACAATTCGTCCCTCGGTTTTCTTACTAATCAAAATGCTAACGCCCAATTCCCCTGACGGAAAATAGGTTCCAAACTGCCATCCTGAAGCACACCGCCAATCTCAAGATCAGCCGTCCCGATCATGAAATCCACGTGGATCAGACTTGTGTTCCCGCCTCTTACTTTCAGCTCCTCGTTGGATAAAGAAGCCCCATCCTTCATATTGATTGGATAGCAGCTACCCAAAGCAAGATGGCAAGAGGCATTTTCATCAATGCCTGTATTGTAAAAAATCCGTTTTAGATTGGATATCGGCGAATCATAGGGAACAAGCGCGACTTCGCCTAAATAACGAGCGCCTTCGTCCATCTCCAATAACCTGGTCAAATGCTCATGGCCGACCTCTGCCTTATAATCTACGACCTTCCCGTCTTCGAACCTGAACGAAAACTTGTCAACCAATGCGCCATTCACATTCAGCGGCATGGTACTTGTTACCGTCCCATTAACGCCTGTCCGTTTGGGCATCGTAAATACTTCTTCCGTCGGCATATTCGCAACAAAGCGAATCCCTCTTGCGTTCGCTTTATCCCCGCCAAGCCAAATGTGGCCATCTGGCAGCTCTACGCGCAAATCAGTCCCTGCAGCCCGATATTGCAGCGCTGCATATTGCTTATCGTTTAGTACCTTGCGAACGCGTTTCAACTGCTCAATATGTGCACGCCATGCGCTAACCGGATCAATTTCATACACTCGATTAAAACGGAAAATAGCATCCCACATCGCATCCAACCGCTCTTCTTCAGGAAGATCCGCATACACTTTGGATGCCCAAGCAGCAGTTGGAGCTTTAATCAAGCACCAGCTGAACGTGCTCGTTCTTACATATTTTTGATACTTAGAACGTGCTGTTGCCATCGCCTTTGAAGCTCTGGAAATCATGCCAGGGTCAATACCGGCGTACAAATCTGGATCTGGCACCTTAATATTCAGAAGTGCGCCGCCATTTTCAACAAAACGCTCCAACATATCCGTGTACCACACTGGGTAGTAGTCGAGTGCATCATCATGAGCCGTCTCTAAGCGCGCACGCGTCAGGAAATCATCCTGCCAATTCACCTGCACATAGTTCGCACCAGCCTCATAAGCTTTCTTAACAATTAGGCGCGTCAAGTCCACGCATTCCATCGGTGACTCGATCATTAGGTCTTGACCTTTGGTCAAATTAACGCCAATTTTTACCACTAGTTCCGCATATTTCTCTAAGTTGACTAAAAAATTATCCATGAGTACCTGCTCCTTCGCATGAAAAAGCCCATCAGTTCAGGATTTACCTGAATCATGACGGGCTATCTTATCTAATTTTCAAACATTGCTGATGATCCTAGTATAGGGACAGATATTGATCTCTTTCCCATTGGTGAACCTGGGTGCGGTACATATCCCATTCAATTTCTTTGAGCTCATAGAAATGTGCTAAAGCATGTTCGCCAAGCGTATCACAGATCACATCATCGCGCAGCAGCTCGTCCAAAGCTTGTTTCAAGTTGAGTGGCAAGCTTGGGATGCCTTGGCTTTCTCTCTCTTCTTCCGTCATCACATAAATGTTGCGATCCGTTGGAGGAGGCAGCTGCATTTTGTTTTTGATGCCGTCCAGACCAGCTGCAAGCATAACAGCAAGCGCCAAGTATGGGTTCGCCGCTGGATCCGGATTACGAACTTCAACGCGCGTGCTTAAGCCGCGGGAAGCCGGGATACGAATCATCGGACTGCGGTTGCTCGCAGACCATGCAACGTAACAAGGTGCTTCGTAGCCAGGCACGAGACGTTTATAGGAGTTAACAGTCGGATTCGTAATGGCTGCAAAGGAACGGGCATGGCGAAGTACACCTGCCATATAATGTCTTGCAACATTACTTAAACCTAACTTGTCGGACTCATCGTAAAATGCGTTGGTTTCACCTTTGAATAAAGATTGGTGACAGTGCATACCAGAACCGTTCATGCCGAATAATGGCTTAGGCATAAAGGAAGCATGCAGACCATGCTGTCTGGCAACCGTTTTAACAACGAGTTTAAACGTTTGAATTTGATCAGCCGCTTTAATTGCATCCGCATATTTAAAGTCGATTTCGTGCTGACCAGGAGCTACTTCATGGTGAGATGCTTCAATCTCAAAGCCCATTTCTTCCAGCGTTAGCACGATATCGCGACGGCAGTTTTCACCAAGATCCATCGGAGCCAAATCAAAGTATCCACCTTGATCATTAAGTTCAGTCGTCGGATTGCCTTTTTCATCGGTTTTGAACAAGAAAAACTCCGGTTCAGGACCAACATTCATCGCTGTGTAGCCAAGTTCTTCGGCTTGCTTCAGTGCTGTTTTCAAGATAGCGCGAGGATCGCCAGGGAATGGACGGCCATCCGGCAAGTAGATATCGCAGATCAAGCGAGCCACTTTGCTTTCCGTTACCCAAGGGAAGATTACCCAAGTATCCAAATCCGGGTACAGGTACATATCTGATTCTTCAATCCGCACATAACCTTCGATGGAAGAGCCGTCAAACATCATTTTGTTATCTAACGCTTTTTCAAGCTGGCTGAAAGGAATCTCAACGTTTTTGATACTTCCCATCAAGTCCGTAAACTGCAAGCGAATGAAGCGAACATTTTGTTCTTTAGCAATGCGCAAAATATCTTCTTTGGTATAGTTGTTGTTGTAAGTCACGTTCATTCTCCTCTCATTTTACAAGCGCTTACGGAGTGTTATTTATAAAACCGGGAAAGCTGACCTTGGATAAGGGAAACCTGATCCGGACGCTTGCCCCCGCCTATCAACTGCTGTTTAAGCATTTTGTGCAGTTGGGAGTCGGTTAGTTCCTTACGCTTAACTTCCGTATGCTCGTTCAAAATCGTAGCATCTTCCGAATCTTTATCGACTGGGATGAGCACCTGCTTGATCCCTGCGATGTTCACGCCTTTTTCAATCAAATCTTTAATTTCAAGTAGTCGTTCAACATCATTAAAGGAGTAGAGTCGTTGATTGCCGCCAGTTCTGGCTGGAATAATAAGCTCATGCTGCTCGTAATATCGAATTTGTCTTGCGGTTAGATCCGTCAGCTTCATGACGATCCCGATTGGGAATAACGCCATATTTCTACGTATTTCATCACTCATGCTAATCACTCCTGCAAAGTTAAGTAACTCTCCTATATTGTACCTAAGTAACAAAAACGTGTCAAGGAGTGTAAGGTTTGTTCACAGTCTTATTTTTCAAAGCAATCCCTTGTCTACCATATGTTGGATTGCCGTAAGCACCCCTAACTTACAATGTGAATAGGTAAGTCCTCCCTGCATATAAGCGATGAACGGTTCGCGAATCGGAGCATCGGCGGACAGCTCCAGGCTGCCGCCTTGGATGAAGGTCCCGGCCGCCATAATGACGGGATGCTCATAGCCGGGCATATCCCACGGCTCAGGCACCACGTGCGAGTCCACGGCAGCCGCTTTCTGGATGCCCTGCACGAACGTGATCAAATGATCCGCCGACGTGAAGCGGATCGCTTGAATTAAATCCGTCCGCTGCGCGTCCCAACGCGGATGGCTCTCGAAGCCCAGCTGTTCGAATACGGCACTTGCGAACACCGAGCCCTTAACCGCTTGCCCGACGAGATGCGGGGCAAGGAATAGCCCTTGAAACATGGCTCGCGTTGCACCGAGCATGGCCCCGACCTCGCCCCCGATGCCAGGGGCGGTCAATCGATAGGCGGCGAGGTCCACGAGATCCTGCCGCCCGGCTATGTAGCCGCCGGATGGGGCTATGCCGCCGCCGGGGTTTTTGATCAGTGAGCCAGCCATCAGATCGACACCAACCTGTGTCGGCTCCTGCAGCTCGGTGAACTCCCCATAGCAATTATCGACGAAAACGATAAGATTAGGGTTTATTTCTTTGACGAATCGGACCATCTCTCCGATTTGTTCGATTGTGAACGACGGCCGCCACGAGTAGCCGCGCGAGCGTTGGATGCCGATCACCTTCGTGTTCGGCTGAATAGCTGCAGCGATAGCCGCCCAGTCGGGCGATCCATCCTCCAGCAAGGCTACCTCATCATAGCCTATGCCGAAGTCCTGCAGTGAGCCTGTACCGTCGCCAGGCTTGCCAATCACCTTATGCAAGGTGTCATAAGGCTTCCCTGTGATGTAAAGTAGATGTTCGCCTGGTCGAAGCACACCGAACAATGCAGTCCCAATCGTGTGCGTTCCTGACACAAAATGCGGTCGAACAAGCGCTGCCTCTGCCCCGAAGCTATCCGCATACACAAGATCGAGCACCTCTCTGCCGCGATCATTGTACCCATAACCAGTGGAGGAGGCGAAATGGTAATCACTTACTTTATGTTTCTGAAAAGCGCTGATCACTTTCCATTGATTCAGATCGATTGTTTTTTCAATGTGACGAAAAGCGCTTTCGACTTGGCGTTCAGCACTTTCCATCAACGACATGACTTTATCCCCAAATTGCATGATTAATAAATCTCTCCCTCGCTGTCCACTTGCTGCCCTTGTTTCGCTTGCTGGTCATATGCAACCAGCTGATACGCTACTTTTACATAATCATCTTTGTTCACACGGACTTTGAATATCATATCCTCGCCGTCCACATCCGTCTCAAGAACATCGCCGATTCGGTACATCAAAGAGATAACGTCTCCTTTATTAGCTGGAATACGGAACTCTTTGCTCTCCCCCATCAGCTTCTCTTGAATAGCGATCCGCAAACGTTCCAAATCCGCTTGATCGAAAGCGCTGATCTTCAGAAACTCTCCTTCAGTCGTCAGCATTTCTCGCTCTTCCTGAGAACATGCATCGATTTTGTTGAAAATCGTAAGCTGTTCCTTCTGATGAGCGCCAAGCTCCTGAAGCACCTCGCCTACGACGCGCATCTGCTCGTTGCGCATATCTGTGGAGCTGTCAACGACATGAAGAATGAGATCGGCTTCATTAGCCTCTTCCAATGTAGCACGGAATGAAGCAACCAGATCATGCGGCAGGTTTTGAATAAAACCTACGGTATCTGTAAGAACGATCTCTTTGCCGCTTGGCAATTCCATTGTCCGTGATGTCGGGTCTAATGTAGCAAAAAGCTGATTCTCAATATAGACGTCTGCTTGCGTCAATTGTTTCAATAAGGTTGATTTGCCGGCATTCGTATAGCCGACCAGGGCAACCTGAAACACACCGGTCTTCTTCCTGCGCTCCCGATGCAGCGTACGATGTCGAACGACCTCTTCAAGCTGCGCCTTCAACTCGTCTATACGCCCCCGGATATGCCGGCGATCTGTCTCCAGCTTGGACTCCCCAGGCCCTCTCGTACCGATACCGCCGCCCAGCCTGGAAAGGTTCTTCCCTTGGCCGGAAAGCCTAGGAAGCAAATAGCTGAGCTGTGCCAGCTCAACCTGGATAATGCCTTCACGCGTCTTCGCACGCTGCGCGAATATATCAAGAATAAGCTGTGTGCGATCAATGATTTTGACGTCGAGAGCCGCTTCCAAATTACGGACTTGAGCACCCGATAACTCTTGATCAAATATCGCCGTGTTGCCTCCCAACTCTTCCAGCATTGCCTTGAGTTCATCCACTTTCCCTTTACCAATGAACCATTTGCTATCCTTCGTCTCTTTGTTCTGAGTCATGGTTTCCAGAACCTGCACACCGGCGGTTTCAGCCAGTTTCACGAGCTCCTGCAGCGAATACTCAGCAATCGCTTCATTGCGCTTCTGCTTTTGTGTGACCAGACTTACAAGCACAGCACGGTCATCGATTTCTTTTTCAACCATATGTGAAGTTGTTTTCATAAGTAATTGTTCTCCTTTACCTTGCACTATCACGATTGAAATCCACTAAAATCGGCAGATTCCTTCATTATTGTGTAGGAAATGCTTGGGAAAGTCAATTTACTGTGAAGGAAAATTCAATTATAGCCATGATAATCAAAAAAACCGAAAGGCACGTGGCCTTCCGGTATCTTTCCACAAATGTTACGCAAATAAACTTTGGCCTAAGTAGGAACCTTTCGAAGGAACACCAGGAAGCACAGCGAAATAACCGCCGCCTGTCGTATCCGTATAAGCTAGCATTTGATCGGGAAGCTTCGGATTCGTCAGCCTTTTCTGAATCGATTCAAACTGCGTCTGAATGTTCCGATTGAAACATACGAACAACAAACCGGCGCTTAACCGTCCAACGCTGTCCAGGTTCTCCATGAAATTATAGCCTCTTCGCAAAATACGTTCACGTTCGGAATTCTCGCCTGTGCGCGGATTCGAAAGGCGAATGTGGGAATCCATCGAAAGCCACCACATTGGCAAAGTTCTGAGCAGGCGTTACGACACCCGTTTGATGAGTGCCATAAAAAGAGATCGTTTCACTCTCAACATTGGCTTTGTTAACATTCGTCTCTGCCGCATTAGGAACCGCTCCTTGCGCTTTCCCCAGCAAATCACCGAGCACGATTCCCGCTGCTCCTGCCGCAGTCATCCCCAAAAAAGCTCTGCGATTCATTTTATCCGCCATTGCCGCTTCTCCTCTCCGCTCGTTTATTTACTTAACGTTCCCGGCATTTTTACCAGAGGCTCTGCCAAAGCTTCCAATTTATTTTTCAAATCAACTTGTTTGGCTTGATCAAGTTTTCCAAAATCGTTCCACGTTGGTCCAACTGGCGACAATGTGTTCATTGTATCTATGACAGCTGCCAAGCTCTTTGAAATTTTCTCATCTAAGGCTGCATCTTTCTTCTTCAGTTCACCTTTGACAAGATCATAAATCGCTTGGGTGCCTTCAACATTCGCCCGGATAACAGGCACGGTAGCTCCGCTCCAGCGTTCTTCTTCACCTGTAATTTTACTGGACTGCGCTTCCTCCATCAGTTCCCCGACACCAGCGATAAAGTCTGAAGGTTCGATTGTTGTAGCTGCGATTGCCTGCTGCATTTTCTTGCCGTCTTCCAGTAAGCGGGCAGAGAATGGTTCAGCATCTTTTACATTCTTTTTCACAAAAAGCAAGTGCTCAATTCGGTGATAGCCTGTAAATGCCGGATCTTTTTCGTTCTTGAAATCGTCTACACGAGCATCCATCACGCCGTCCAACTCGCTGAATGTCTCAATGATCGGTTCAATTCTTTCATACGGCATACGGGACTGTCCATAAGCTTCCTGCGCTTTTTTCAGATCCCCGCTTTTCACTGCTGCATCAAGCTGTTCCAATAGGGTAACAAGTTGTTTCCCTTGATCTTGTACATATTTATTATAAGCTTTCGCTGCTTCTTGAAGCTCTTTGGAAGCCTCGATGACCTCTTTATTGACGGCTCCTTTATTCTCCGTAAAAGCTGTCGTTAACTCCGCCATCGCTGCTTTCGCGTTCGTGTTGAGCGCTGATAATGTCGGATAATCCAACTTGTCTTGTTTCAAACCGGCTTCCAAAGTAATCAAAAATTTCTCCACTTTAAAATAGAGTTCCGGGAATTTCGGTTTCACTTCGTCCTCGAAGCTGGCCCATTGATCTTCCAATTGTGTTGACAGCTTCTTCGCATCTTTAATTTTATTGGCATCTAATTGGCCTTTTAGTTGATCAATGCTTGTAAGGAGCGCAGCGGAACCTTCTTTAAAAGGCACTTTCGTAACCTCCGCTGTTTCCGTTTTTCCGCAGCCTGCGAGTACTAGCGTTGTTGCTGCCGCTAAAATAATAAGTTTCTTTTTCATGAATGAGTGCCCCTTTTCGATTAAAAAATTATTTATAGACCGTACGATTTTTGTTTTGAATCAGTTTTAGGCGTTCCCAGATGACGGTGAACAATGCCGCTATGAGAAGAATAAATTGAGGAATCGCACTCTCTAATGTCGGATAAAGAGCAACGAAATCCCAACTAGGCAGCCAAGATGCCGTCGTAGCAGGCAGATAACCGGCTAGCTGCAGACCGTGGACGCCCATACCGGCAAACTTGAAGCACAGATAAAATACGAAAAAGCTGGAAACCAGGAAGAAAGGCCGCATCGGAATATGCAAGCCGACTTTTAAAATAAGGAATGCCACGATAATCAGAATGACTACACCAATGGCGATGCCACTGACCAAAGAGGTCAATGAAATCGAGGATGCCATTCCGATCATGAAGAGAACCGTCTCTGTACCTTCGCGGAAAACTGCCAGGAAAGCCAACAAGCTTAATGAAACCAAGCTCCCTGTCGCAAGCGCTTTGACGCTCTGATCTCTTATGTATTTTTGCCAGTTCGAAATGCTTGACTTGCTGTGCAACCAATAACTCATATATAACAGCATAACCGCAGAGAAAATGCCGGTACAGCCAGCAATTAAAAAGTTGTTATTGCCAAAAGCGCTAGCTGAGAACAGCTGCTGAACGACGATGCCTAGAGCGATACTTACCAGTAGTCCGCCGAGCACCCCGTACCAAATCCATTGTTTTTTATCACTATGACCCGATTTATTTAGAAACCCGAGCAAGGCAATGACGACTAATAAAGCTTCAAGCCCTTCTCGCAGCAATATCGTCGTTGCATCCAGCATGGTGTATCTGGTTTTGGCAGCTAACGGATTCAGATCTGCATGCATACGTGCAATCGTTGCTGAAGCTTCATTGACTTGAGCAGGCGACGCAGACAGCTGTGCATAGGCTGTGACCATGTCTCTTTCCATGGATGTATAAACAGCGGAAGACTGTGTAAGAACAATCCCCTCTATCTGCAGCCAAGAATCTCGAAGCGTTTGAATACTGGCCGAAGCCCCTTCCACATCGTTCTCTTTTAACTGTCCGGCTGCTTTGTCCAAAAGTGCAACCAAATCAGCAACCGATACTTGGCCATCGCCCTTAGAAGCTTGACCGAAAGCATCCAAATTCCCTTCGATAAAGTTCTTATTTAGCGTGTGAAGCTCTTTCAAGCCCGTTAGAAGCTTTTGCTCATCGATGGGCTGCTTTACCGTTTGAAAGGATACCTCACCCATCGCCTGCTCAATCTTCTGATAAGCCGCAAACGAGCGTTCCTTCACGCCTCCTTCATAAGACAACCAGTTCATTTGAAACGTATCGAACAGTTTGGAAGCCTCTTCCATCTTCCCGCTCTCTGCAGCTTGGATAGCACGCACAATACTCTCGTCTTCTTTCGCGAGGTCATCCTCTGCTTTAGCGAAAACAGAAAAGGGGACCGTTAAAAATAAGACCAATGCGATCCAGCTAGCAATAAACATTTTAGGCATGATAGCAAAAGCCTCCTTGGCCAATCAATCACCAATCCGATTAAGACTGATAATCATTATCAATATCTAATTGCTCTGTCTATTTTACTCCATTCTTTCAACCTGTCAATTCATTTCAACAAGAAAAAAAGCCATTTAACTTTAAAAAAGTTAAACAGCTTTCCAAATGTTCATTTAAATTTCATATCTTCGGGTCGTATCGACATTAATTCCGATTTGGAAGGAGCATTCACATATTGACTGAGCAGCCTCACCGCTTGATGCCTCATCGCCTTCTCCAGAATATTGCGAACATATCTTGCATTGCTAAAAGCCCGCCAAGTCGCTGCCTTCTCCTCCATCAAATGCTGTTTAAGTTTCATTACCGTTTGTGGCATAAGCACATATTCACGGTCTTTGGCCATAAGTTCCGTAATCTGAATTAATTGTTCAATGGGATAATCTTCAAAATCAATTTGAATCGGGAACCTGGAAGGCAGCCCGGGATTCGTAGCAAGGAATTGCTCCATCTCGTCGCTATAGCCGGCGAGAATCAGAATAAAATCATTTTTTTTATCCTCCATACCTTTGACCAACGCGTCGATCGATTCCTTCCCGAAGTCTTTATCCCCTCCGCGCGCCAAGCTGTAGGCTTCATCGATGAACAGGATCCCGCCCATCGCTTTTTTCATCAATTCCCTCGTCTTCAGAGCTGTATGTCCAATGTATTCACCTACGAGATCTGCCCGTTCCACTTCAATAAAGTGCCCCTTGCTTAACACACCCATTGCGTGAAACATGCGTCCCATCAGCCGGGCTACCGTCGTTTTCCCCGTTCCGGGACTCCCTTTGAAAATCATATGGTACACATGCGCATTGCTGATTAATCCTGCCTCTGCGCGGAATTGAGAAATTTGGAGCAGCGCATAGATTTCATGCACCAATTCTTTGACATTATCAAGCCCTATCAATTGATTCAGCTCTTTAAAAATATCCGATAACGGACCCTCAAGCGGCGTCCTTTTTCCGGTTTGCTGCGGTTCTGTTTCGGCCTGCGGCGAAGCATGAAGCTGGTCGCCGGCGCTATCAACCGCTCGCCGCTGCTCTGGCTGCCGCAAGACGATGTTGATCTGTCTGGATGGCAAGCTCCGACCACTCATGAGGATCACCTCGTTTACAAGTTGGTTTCGATGGATGGTATCTATCCATCCTACGCTCATTCCTCGTTTTTTAGACCGATCGTTAGAGCTTATACCAAGAGAAAAAGCCTCCGAACCAAGTCGGAAGCTTATCTGCTTTATTTGCCATAAGTTTGCGTCAGCGTGTAATGCTCTACAACCGGGAAAGGATCATAGAAATGATGCAGAAGCTTGCGCCATTCCTGGTACTCTGCTGAGCCTCGGAAGCCTACGGTATGGTCCTCAAGCGTCTCCCATTGCACCAAGAGCAGATATTTGTTCCCATCTTCGATACATGACTGCAGCTCATGCGAAACATAACCTTTCATGGACGAAATAAGGGATGATGCTTCGCGAAATGCCGCTTCGAATTCTGTATTTTTCCCGGCAATCACAGGTAAAATGGCTACTTCCAGGATCATTGTCGATTCCTCCTAATTGTTGAATGTTAGTACCCGAAGGCTTCATCTTGAAAATGCGAAGTGTCTGCATGAAGACGGATATGCAGCTCGTTATTTACGATTTCAACTAGACTTAAACACGTTGGATGAAAATAGGGCGGATTCCAAAGCTCAGCAAGTCCTCTCCGCTCAAAATAAGCCATAATGACTTTCAGCGTGACGGTATGTGAGACCAGCGCAATCGTCTGCCCCTCGTGTGCTGCAAGCAATTGTTCAAGTGCCGGGGTCACCCTTTTCTGCAGATCCGAATAGGTTTCACCTCGCGCTGGACGATACGCTTCAGGATTACGCCAAAAGGCATGGAAATTATCGGGGTCTAATCGCTCAATTTCATCCGAGATGCGCCCCTCCCAGTCGCCTAAATTCATTTCCCGCCATTCATCTGAAGGTTGAATCGCCAGATCGCGATCCCCCTTGATAATACGTGCAGTTTGCAGCGTTCGACCGCTGGTGCTTGCGTACATAGCTTCAAAGGGAACATCTTTTAAAGCGTAGGACAACCATAAAGCTTGCTGCTCGCCTAAAGCAGACAGCGGTGAATCCATATGCCCCTGCATGCGTCGCTCCTCGTTCCAGAGCGTCTCCCCGTGCCGGATCAAATATAGTTTCGTCATTACCGGATCTTCCTCCCCCAGGATGAATCACAATTACTTAAGTTAACATGAGCAGAGCAACGAAAGAGTCAAGCTCCAAAGCGCCAAAGTAACGCCGCATTTCGACGCCTTCCAGCCGCTCTCGTACAGCCTTTTCTTCGTAACGGGAGCCGCGCAGCACTTCTTCCAGCTCAGCTACATCACTAGCGCCGAAGAAATCGCCGTAAATTTTGATATCTTGAATTTGGCCTTCTTCTATTGCTAACCGTACATCCAATTTCCCAACACCTTCAAAGCGTTTGGAGTTCTGAACCGTGCTCTTCGGCGATTTGCCATAGTTCCAGTCCCAGTTCCCGTAACGTTCTTCGGATATACTGCGAATTTGGCGCCAGTCTTCATCTGAAAGCTTGTACGTCGGCACTTGCGATGCCTCCATCCCGAATATAGAAGCTAACAGTTTCAAACGGAATTCTTCAATTGTTAACGGAGCATCCAGAAACTCAACGATGTTTGCGACTCGGCTGCGAATCGATTTAATCCCCTTGGATTGAATTTTATCCGGGCTAACCTTGAGCGCAGACACGACATTTTCGATCTCAGAGTTGAATAAAAGCGTGCCATGGCTGAACATCCGGCCCTTGGTTGCAAATTGCGCATTGCCTGAAATTTTACGTTCACCGACCTGGATATCATTTCGTCCTGTTAATGCCGCTTCTACCCCGAGTTTGCGAAGGGCTTCTACGACAGGCTCCGTAAACTTTTGAAAATTGTGAAAAGAATTCCCGTCATCTTTGGTAATGAAGCTAAAATTCAAATTGCCTAAATCATGGTACACAGCTCCGCCGCCGGATAGTCTGCGAACGACATGCAGGTTATGATCTTTTACATATTCCGGATTGATTTCTTCCAGCGTGTTTTGATTTTTGCCAATAATAATGGATGGTTCGTTCATATAAAAAAGCAGGTAACTATCCTGATCAGGAAGATGCCTTAACGCGTATTCCTCTATTGCCAAGTTGATCCGTGGATCTGTAATTCCTTCGTTATCTATAAATCGCATGCATATGCTCCTTTAGCTAGTTAGATAAATCGGACGTCATCGTTCGATTGAGTGTGGACATGCCCAAAGAACGATAGAAAGCGATGGCGCTCTCATTAAATTCCCACACATTAAGCTCAAGGGAGGAAGCCCCATGGTCCCGCGCCCACTCTGCCGATGCTTGATAGAGCAATGTTCCAACGCCTTGCCGCTGGAAGTCAGGAGATACTGCTAGTTCGTTTAAATAGGCGTAAGAGCGTGGCACCAGCGCCTCATAGGATGGGCTTTTTTTCATCTCCAGCATCGCTACACCGACCACTTGCCCGCTTGTCTCAGCGACCCATATGACCTTGTTCACCTGATCGGAAAAGCTGCGGTACCAGCCCATGGCAACGACGCGATCCAATCTTGCAAAATACTTAGGCAGAGCAGCCGCGTGCTCCTCTTGGCCGAAACGGATGATGGCGTTGACTGCCTCATAGTCTTCGGAACGCGCCACTCGTATGATAAATTCCAAATCATCCACTCCTGTTGCCAGTTTGCCTTAAACTTTCCGTTGTTTCATAGCTTACATCAATGGACTGTTTTTTTCCACTTTTGATATTGTATTTTTATGCATTAATATGTATATTTATTTAAAATACCTCGAAAGAATCGAAAGGAGTCTACGTTTGATGAACGATTCCATCACTTTTTACAATGAAATCGATACGATTGCGTCCAACACATGGCCTGCCGAAATTACCGCTTATATTGATAATTGGCAATTGCGAGCCACCCAAGGTGTCACGAAACGTGCCAATAGTGTGCTTGCCATCGGTGATTATCCGAAAACCGCCAATTGGCTGCCGCTTATCGAACAATTTTATGCCGATAAAGGCCTTCCTGCCATTTTTCATATTAGCGATGCATCGCCTCCTGGGTTGGACGAGATGTTGGATGCACAAGGGTATGCCTTTGAGCTTCCATGTCTCATGATGTTTGCTAACGCACAAGAAACGGCCACATTCGCACAGGAGAAACTTTTGCTGAAACCCCCTTTGTCGATTACGACCGAATGGATCAGCCAAGTGGATGAGGAATGGTTGGATGCTTTTCTTGAACTTGAACGTTACGACAAAACGCTCAAAGACTGCTACAAAGGAATATGTGATCGAATCTCCCAAACTAAAGGTTTTGTAAAATTAAAAAAAGATCATCAAATTATTGCCGTCGCCACAGCTATCGTCGAAGGTGAATATGCCGGCTTTCTGAATGTGGTTGTAAGCGAGAAAGAGCGAGGCCAAGGTCTGAGTTACTATCTTCTGCACGCCCTCTCGTCTTGGAGTCTGGAGCATGGCGCAACCCAGCAATATTTGCAAGTTGTCGCTTCCAATACGACCGCTGTTTCGTTATATGAAAAACTTGGTTACCAAACCAAGTACCGCTATCATTACCGAATGAAGTATGATTTGGCCCCCTTTGCATCATCCTAACTAAGAATTTGTTAAGGATATGAAAGGAGTCTAAGTGCATGGCAACAGCTACTACGCCAAAACCTGTTTTTCCACCACAGCATCAAAATACACAACCTGGCATTGAGTCACAAATGAACCCGCGTCCTGAGTTTGACAACGCTGCTTACAAAGCAGCCAGCAAGCTGAAGGATAAAGTCGCATTAATTACCGGAGGCGACAGCGGGATAGGCCGGGCAGTTGCGGTAGCCTTTGCCAAAGAAGGCGCCGACGTCGTGCTCGTCTACCTCAATGAACACGGAGATGCGGAAGAAACGCAGCGGCATGTGGAGAAGGCAGGCCGTAAATGTCTCCATGTCGCAGGTGACGTTGGCGATGAGAACTTTTGCAAGAAGATTATCGAGCAAGCCGTTCAACAATTCGGGAAACTTGATATTCTTGTTAATAACGCCGCCGAGCAGCATCCGCAGCCAAGCATCGAGAATGTGACCTCCGAGCAACTCGAACGAACCTTTAGAACGAACATTTTTTCACAATTTTATTTAACCAAGGCGGCACTCCCCCATCTGAAATCGGGAAGCGCCATTATCAATACGGCTTCCATCACAGCTTATCATGGTCATGAGCAGTTAATCGACTATTCCGCCACGAAAGGCGCGATTGTTACTTTCACACGTTCCCTCTCCTTGCAGCTGAACGCTAAGGGCATTCGTGTGAACGCCGTCGCGCCGGGTCCAATCTGGACACCGTTGATTCCGTCTACTTTCACGGAGCAGGAAGTCGCGACCTTCGGCTCAACGACGCCAATGAAGCGTGCGGGGCAGCCAAGTGAACTTGCTGCAAGCTACGTCTTCCTGGCCAGCGAGGATTCCTCCTATATGGCGGGTCAGGTGCTGCACGTTAATGGTGGAACAATTGTTAACGGCTAAAGAATAAGAAGAACCGTCAGGGAAATCCACATCCTGACGGTTCTTTTCGGTTTAACGTGCATCTCAGCGGAACTGGAGTCCGATCCACTTAGACGCCTACCTTGAGCAGCAGCTTGTCCCATATCCATTTCGTATAAGCAAGCGTTTCTCTAGCTTCATGATACGGCATGAACAGGACTTTGGAATCGATGGATGAAACGAGCGGCTCTTTCAATCCTACCGTTTCCGCAATATCAAGCGATCGCGAGCCATGATAAGAGTGCGTCACAATGATAGAGCTCACAAGGCCCTGCTCGTCCATAATTTGCTTGGAGAACAACAAATTCTCGTACGTACTTGTCGCCCGTGGTTCGATCAGAATGCTTTTGGCGGGCAGCCCCTTTTGGACTAAATAATTGCGCATGCCCTCTGCTTCAGTCAGTTTAGAGCCATTATGATCCAAACCGCCGCTTACGATTAGTTGTTTGAACTTTCCTTGTTTATATAAGTTAACAGCTAAATCTAACCGTTCCTGAAGCCCAGGGCTTGGAATATCTTGACGCAGCGATGCTCCTAATACAATGCCGACGTCAACCTGCTTAGGCAAAACTTGGTCTGGAGCGACTTGCACCTTCCACTGTACGTAAATGATCCAAGCTACACCGAGTAGGAACAAAACGATAAATGTTCGGAAAAAATAAGCTAGCCTTCTGCGAAATTTTGACTTTTGACCCGCTTTTGAAGATGGTTTCGCAGCTTTGCGCGGTTTTGGGGAAACCGTTCGTTGCTTATGGTTCATATTTGATTTGGCTGTCATCCAGGTGCTCCTTATCCAAAAATGCGCTTACTTGCCGGAACAATGCAGCCGCATCATCGCTATGGCAAATGAGGTGGTTGGATCTCGGATGCCAATGGAGCTCACGTTGACCCTTCACTTTGCTATAAATATAACGCGCACTTTGTGGATGAATCACTTGATCCTTTTCGGATTGTGCAATTAGCGTAGGAATGTTCACTTGACTCAGTTCGGGCTTTAATTTGTTAACTAGCCGCGCAAACTGCCAAGTGGCTCTCAGTGGTGTTGATTTGGCCTTGTCGAGCGAAATTTTCCGCTCATATTTCCATTCATCACGCATCACTTCCAGCATCCGGCCTGGACTTACATAAATCACTGCCGTATTTAATAAAATGAGTCTGCGAATCGGATATCTCACGGATAAATACGCTGCCAGCAAACCACCCATCGAGAAGCCTACCATGTCAAATTCGCCGTATTCTTGCGTCATTTTCTCCGCTTGCTCTTCGGCAGCCCTCACCCAATCTTCCCAGCGGGAAGTTTTCAGTTGGTTATTGGCATCCCCATTCCATGGGAGCTCCGGCACCTTACAAAGTTGACCGCGTTCACGCAAATGCCGAGCTAACGGCTCAACTTCATAAGGCCCACCTGTAAATCCGTGGAACAATAAACAGGGTTGTTTCACCCGGCATCCCTCCCGTCAAACTTTCCATTGTAATGTCAATACATTGTAATTTATTCTATTTTTCCTTTATCGTGATGGAATTGATCGTTACCTTTTCTTTCGGTTTGCTTGGCGTAGGTTCTCCGCCTTTTTCTACAGGGGTGTCAGCAATTTTGGCTATTGTTGCCATACTCTCCTGCGTCACTTTCCCGAAAATGGTATAGTTCGGCATTTGGTTCAAGTTCGCGCAATCATCACCTGAGCAGATGAAAAACTGGCTACCGTTCGTATTGGGACCAGAATTCGCCATTGCGACTGTACCGAGCTCGTATTTGTGCGTGGTTTTGAGCTCATCCGCAAACTTGTAGCCAGGTCCGCCCGTACCCGTTCCTAGCGGATCCCCTGTTTGAATCATGAATGATTTGATAATACGGTGAAACGTCACATTATTGTAGAAGCCCTCTTTGGATAAAAACACGAAATTGTTAACCGTTTTGGGAGCTTCCTTCGCATAAAGATCAATCGTGAATGAGCCTTTCGACGTCGTCACTTCCGCTTGATAGTTTTTATTTGTATCAATCGTCATATCCGGAGCTTTGCTCCATTGCTTTGCCGCTGCAGTAGCCGCTGGTGAGGCAGCAGCAGAAGCAGCCGGCGCTGTGGCGCCGCTTTTTGGCGTAGCTGTACCGCCAGCAGTTTCCGTTGGTTTGTTACCGCAGGCCGAAGCAAGCATCGTAAGTGCGATCAATGTGAGTGGTAATAGTTTCGCTGGTTTAAGCAAGTTCATTGTAAATTCCTCCGTCTAGTGGTGGGTTTCAAATAGCTGCATTACGGCGTCTTGGGAACAATGACTTGTTCCCCATCCGGCTTGCCATCCTTCGGTTTATCCGGAGTTCCATTTCCCGGTTTGGTTGGTGGCGTAGGTGTCGGACTTGGTCCATTGCTTGAATTCGGACTTGAACTCGGAGTTGGACTTGGACTAGGACTCGGGCTTCCACCTGGCTTGACCGTGTTACCCGGCGTTGGTGTAGGTGTAGGCTTCGTTCCCGGTGATTGCGTTGGATTTGTCGGGTCCATCCCATTACCTGGTGAAGGCGTAGGTGACACTCCCGGTGATGTAGACGGCTTCGTTCCGTCCGGAAGCGTGTCATCCTTAGGAACATCCACAGAAGCCACGTTCGATCTAGCGCCTTCGACATTCGTGTCTGCACTGAACGGAACAACATAATACTGATACGTTTCCCCGCTGAATACCGACGAATCATTCACGATTGGCGTAGGTGATTGGATCAGAAGTTTAGCATCCGTCTCCTTTGAACCCTTACGGTACACATTATAACTCGTCTTCTCGCCAACCGGTGTCCATGTTAGTTTAACAGATTTCTTATCAATCTCATAAACAGCCGTTAGATCGGTAACTCCTGTAGGCGTCTCCGTTGGTGTCGGCACATTCGCAGGCTTTACGAAATTGGTGATAGGAACGCCGTCCAGCGACTTGGACATGATCTCTTTGAAAATTCCCGCCGTGCCTCCGCTTCCGACGGTCACGTAATGCTTCGAATCTACCTTATCAAAGCCTTCCCACACAGCTGCCGTCCACTCCGGCGTATAACCAACGAACCAAACGTCACGGTCATACTGCTCGATACCTTTAATATCCAAACCGGTTGACCCTGTTTTACCTGCAACAGGACGATTGAATTTCGCCTTCGTACCTGTGCCGCCTGTTTCGACAACTCCTTGAAGAAGCAGGGTCATATAATAAGCGGTTTTCGGCTGAATCACTTGTTTCTTCTCTGCTTTATAAGCAGCGATTTCTTTCCCTTGAGCATCCGTTATGCGAAGAATCGCATGGGTTTTGTTGAGTGATCCTTGGTTTGCGAAGGCTGAATAGGCAGTTGCCATTTGCAATGGTGAAACCCCATCCGTAAGACCTCCAAGGGCGATAGCCAAGTTTCTGTCTTTCGTAGGATTTAGCTGGATACCCAGGTTTTTAGCAAAATTGATTCCTGCATTTACGCCCATTTTATCTAGCAGCCAGACTGGAGCCAAGTTATACGACTTTTTCACGGCTTCAAGCATCGTGACTTGACCATGTGTTACACGGTCATAGTTGCGTGGCGAATAAGTCCCATTCCCGAATGAAGTTTGAGAATCATCCAATATGGAATATGGCGTATAATCCCCGCTCTCTAGGGCAGGTCCGTATGCAGCGATTGGTTTAAAAGAAGAACCCGGCTGCCTTTTGGAATAAATACGGCTGAATCCACGCGATTTGTAATCACGGCCGCCAATCATCGCCATCAAACCGCCTGTTTTGTTGTCTACAATAACCATCGCGCTTTGAATTTTCTGTCCATCCGTAGCATCCTTCTGGAAAAAGCTCGGATTCGCGTAGGTTGTCTCCATGATTTGTTGCGCCTTCGTATTCATCGTTGTGTAGATGCGGTAACCCTTCGTCAACAATTCATCTTCATCAATATCGTACATATCTTCCGCTTCATTCATCACGTAATCCACGTAGCTGGCGTAATCCTTGGTGCTCGTAGCGGCCGCCGCAGGAGGTGTATAATCCACAGCAGCTGCTTTCGCACGTTCAGCTTCTGTTATATAACCTTGATCTGCCATCAATTTGAGCACGACTCCTCTTCGCTCCTTAGACAGATCCGGATTCGCTAACGGCGAGTATTTCGATGGTGCCTTCGGTAAAGCGGCTAATGTAGCCATTTCCCATATCTCTAAGTCATTTAAATTGGACTTGCCAAAGTAAACCTTGGCTGCCGCTTTAATGCCATAAGCATTGCTGCCAAAGAAAATGCGATTTAAATAACGCTCAAGAATTTCATCCTTGGTGTACTTTTCATCCAAAGCAAACGCAATGGACATCTCTGTTCCTTTACGGAACGCTGTTTTCTCTGAGCTGAGGAACACGTTTTTGGCTAACTGCTGGGTAATGGTACTCCCGCCTTCAACCGCGCTCATATGAATAACGTCCTTAACCAGCGCTCGGCCAATCGCCCAGAAGTCTACACCGGAGTGCTGCTCAAAGCGGCGATCTTCCGTCGCAATAAACGCCTGCTTCAATCGTTCCGGAACATCTTTGATGTTCACGCTCTCCCGGTTCTCGCCTTTATAAATCTTGGCTATTTCCTTAGGCTGTGCATCCTTGCCTTCTTCCTGCGCATAAATAAGGGTTGATTCCGTCGTCGTCTCGATTTTATCGATATTCGTTTCCAGAATCTTAAAGCCGTTCATAATAACGACAATATAAATAGCCATTGCACAAATGATTGCCAATATCGTTGCTATAATGGTACCTAAGATTAATTTGCGAAAATTAAACTTCTTCTTTTTAGGACCTTTCTTCTTGCCTTGTGGTTTCGTTTTGGTATTCGTTGTTGACTGTTTATTCGTAGGTCTCTCCAAATCCACCGACTCCCTCGTTGTACAATTCTTTATCTATTAACCAAGAAAAGAACAACCTTAAACAAGGTTGCTCCCACAAGTGTCTATTCGGTTAGACGGTTCAGTCCATTAAAAAGTTGCAAAACCAAACGAGTAAAGGAATATTATTCCGTTGTTTCCGTTGCAGCCATTAAAGAAACAGCGCGTTGCGGCGTGAACGTAGAAATGGCATGCTTGTACACCATTTGCTGACGGCCTTCGCTGTCAATGATAATCGTGAAATTGTCAAAAGCGCGGATAAGCCCTCTGATTTGGAACCCATTCGTAAGATAGACGGTTACGGGAATGCTTTCTTTGCGAAGTTGATTTAAAAAGTTGTCCTGAATGTTAATGGATCGGTTCATCAGTAGGTCCCCCTTAATGGAATGAAACTATCGCCTGACGGCGCTATTTTCTAGTGGTCATATTTGTTAATTATATTCAATTTTATGTACAAACTTTCCTGCTAGTATATCACTAATCTTTTCGAAATGGGCAGAAAAATTTGCCGGCTCCGTTACATCCACCCAGTTGATATCTTTCATATGCCGGAACCAGGACAGCTGCCTCTTGGCAAAACGGCGTGTATCTCGCTTCAGCAGCGTCACAGCCGCATCAAGAGTGAGCTCGCCCTCCAAATAGCTGACGATTTCTTTGTAGCCAAGTGCTTGCATAGAAATAGCCTGCTTCGGACAACCTGCGGACAAAATCGACTTAACCTCTTCCACGAGTCCCTCTTGCATCATCTCGTCGATGCGCTCTTCAATGCGCTTATAGAGAAGCGCACGATCCATCGTCAGTCCAATGATACATAGTTCGTACGGGGACTCTTTTTTCTGGGCGGCCAAATGGGAAGTCATGGTCTCACCGGAGACATGATAGATTTCCATAGCCCGAATCACCCGTCTACGGTCATTTGCGTGCAGGCGGTCTGCGCTTTCTGGATCAATTTCACGCAGCTTTAAGTGCAAGGCTTCGTCGCCATGCTCAATCGCGTAGGCCTCCTGCTCGAGACGGAACGCCTCATCCATACTGACATCTGTAAATTGATAGTTATAACAGACGGATTCAATATATAAGCCTGTACCGCCAACGATAAATGGAAGCTTTCCACGCGAGTGGATATCAAGGATTAATGCTTTCACACGTTCTTGAAATTCCGCTGCCGAAAAGGGGTAGGAAGGATCATGAATATCAATCAAATGATGCGGAACAAGGAGCTGTTCAGCTTCGCTTGCTTTGGCTGTTCCAATATCCATCCCCCGGTAGACCTGCATGGAATCTCCGGAAATAATTTCGCACCCGAACTTCTGGGCAATTTCTAAACTAAGCTTGGTCTTGCCAACTGCCGTGGGACCAAGAAGCACGAGTAATTTCGGCTTGGCTGATGGGGCTAACACAGTCGAATCACTCCATACGTTGTTTTGGTCGTCGATCGTAATACATGCTCAAAACCAAGACGCGCAAATTCCTTGCTGTCTCTGTTTTCTTTGAGCACAATGCTTTTGCGTGCAACACGCTTGGCCTCTTCGATAGAATCCAGCGTGACGGCCTCATCGTTCGCATTCCTTCTAAGATGAGAAATCGCTTGGGATTCTTCGATGGGATTGCGAAACATCGGATCAAAGTATACAACATCCACGCTTTTTGAACCTAATTGTTGCAAATAGGCAAGATGATGTTGCTTGATGACCGATATGCGCCTCATGGCCTCGTTAAGCTCCGCAACCTCTGATTCGTAGAGCGCTAAGCCCTCTTGAATCAACATGGCCGGAATGGCTTCGCTTTCTACGGCAGTAACGCGTCCTTGCGCGCCGACGGCGAAGGAGAACACGATCGAATCTGACGCTAAACCTGCTGTACAATCCACAATAACATCACCGCTTGCCGCACCTGAGGCTTCAACCAATAGATCTGTTTCACCTCTAAGCATACGCTTCACGCGAACGAGTGCCATACTGGGATGGAAAAAAGCTGCAGGATGGTCATCTTCATAGTACCTGATCTCTTCCCTGGTCACAAGCAGAAGGGCAGAATCCTTATTATTTTTCCTAAGATGTTCCAAAGAATACTTCCTTCGGGGGACGAATCGGCCGCCATAAGTATCAGCCAATCGTCCTGCTTTGCTAACTATCTCAACCGAAGGATCAAAAGATGTCGTTACAATCACGGGGTTACATCACTCGCTTAAACATTTTTTCCAGTTCATAGGTCGTAAAACTAACAACAATAGGTCGTCCGTGCGGACATGTATACGGATTTCGGCAGCCCGCAAGACGGTCAATAAGGGTCTCCATCTCTAAGACACTCAGCCCTTGATTCGCTTTAATGGAGGCTTTGCAGGAACACATAATCGCTGCTTTCTCTCTCAGTTTGGCGATATCAACGGCCTTCTTCTCGCTAAGCACCCATTCGCACATTTCTTCTACGATGCCTTTTTCTTCCCCTGACGGGAACCAGTGAGGATGAGCGCGAACCAGGAACGTATTGCCGCCAAATGCTTCCATAAACACGCCGGCTTGTTCAAAAAGCGACAATCGATCCGCGAGAATCCCAGCCTCTGAAGGCGTAAACTCCAGTGTTATCGGAACAAGCAGTTCTTGGCTTGCCTCAGCAGGATTGCCAAAATGCTCATAATAATATTCATAATTAATCCGCTCATGTGCAGCATGCTGATCAATTAAGTATAGGCCATCGCCATTTTGTGCAATCAAATAGGTGCCATGCATTTGGCCGATGGGCTCTAGATTTGGAAAAGCAGGCAGCTTCGGCTGTTCGCTCTCTTCATTCGAAGGCAGCAAATCCATGAAGGCTTCATTCGTGCGGCGCTGCTGCTGAATCGAAACTTGTCTTGGATTTGCGGCTGCCGGCGAATATGAGCTGGCCGCCTGCGTTGATGAGGTCCTATTGGAATAGGACGGACTCGGGCTGGCTGTATGCCTCTGAATATCCGAAGGAGGAGACCATGATTGGGGTTCTGCCGTTCTTGCCGGCGGATCAAATACAGGCTTCTGCTGCTCAGGTTTGTAAGACGTCACGCTCTCTTTGATTTGAGCCCGCGGAGCATCCGTTTCCACCGGAATGTCCATTACTTTTGCTACGCTAGGATTCGGTGCTGCTAACGGTTCAATCGTTCGCGTGAGATCGAGCTGCTCCTGAATATACGCGCCCTTCGGGGCTGACGGCTTGCTTCCCGTAGGAATCAGTACCTGACGGCCGAATAAGCGTTTGACCTCCGCCTCGATTAGAGCGGTCAACTCCGCTTCTTTGCTGAAGCGGACCTCAAGCTTGGATGGATGTACGTTCACATCCACCAGGGCTGGGTCCATCCCGATTTGCAGCACGGCAACCGGGAAGCGGTTGATCGGCAGCAGGGTATGATACCCCTGCAGCAGCGCTTGATTCAGCGCGAAATTGCGGACGTATCGGCCATTCACAATGGTCGATATGCCGCCGCGATTCGCGCGCGTCATTTCGGGCTTCGCAACGAAGCCCGTGATGGTGTAATCCAAGCTATCCACTTGGAGTGGAAGCATTTGCTTGCCGATGGCTGTGCCGTATATGCCGGCGATCACTTGAAGCAAATCGCCGTTGCCCAGCGTTTGCAGGAGCATATTGCCATTGTGCTTAAGCGAAAAGGCAATGCCGGGGTGAGCTAGCGCTAACCGGTACATATAGTCCGAAATATGGCCTAGCTCAGTTTGGATCGTTTTCATATATTTGAGGCGTGCAGGCGTGTTATAAAATAAATCTCTTACCGTCACTTCGGTCCCGCGCGAAGCGGCTGTTTCTTCAACCGTCCGAATGGTCCCGCCTTCGATGGAGATTTTCCGCCCTAAACCATCATTGGTAGAGCTCGTCACACACTCCAGTCGGGAGACCGACGCGATACTTGGCAATGCCTCGCCGCGGAAACCCAATGTGCGAATCGAAAATAAATCTTTGCTTGTCGCAATTTTACTCGTCGCGTGCCGCTGAAAGGCTAATTCACAGTCTTCGAGCGCCATACCGGTCCCGTTATCGGACACGCGAATCAACTGCAGCCCACCTTCTTCGATGGTTACATCAATCCGTGTGCTCTCTGCATCGACCGAGTTCTCAACAAGCTCTTTGACGACGGAGGAAGGGCGTTCCACCACTTCCCCTGCGGCAATCTGGTTCGCGATATGTTCGCTTAAAAGCTGGATTTTACCCATAATACCTTAGTTCCCCTTTACAGCTCGGATGGAAACATGATCTCCTTGCTCTTTCACTTGCAGTTGCGGGAAATATTGCGCGAACAGGTCAACATTCACATAGCTTGTACCATTTTCGATGATTAACTTGTCATCCTCAACCGGAATGGCATGAGTCCCTTTGCTGTCGGAAATATCGACGGTATGGTTCGCTTCATTCCAAGTAATGTTCGCCCCGACTAAGGCTGCCAATCCGCGAGAAGTCGCAAACAATTTGCCATTTTCATGGAAGTTTCCGAAACCGCTGCTAACTTCAACCCCATTGAACGTCACCAAATGATTGGAGATGTCAACTTGAACATCAGGGATGCCTGCTGTGTGCAAGGCTGTAATGAATTGCGCGGCTGGTCCATCTACCTTCACATCGGGCGTAATGCCGACTTTGTTCACTTTCCGTTTGTTCGGTGTCAAGTACTCTTCAATCGTCACTTTCAATGCGCTGTCGTTATCTAGCTGATACAGCTGCTGTACGCTTCCTTTGCCATAAGTTTGCATACCGATTACTTTCGCAACATTATAATCCTGTAAAGCGCCTGAAAGCACTTCCGATGCGCTGGCACTGTTCTCATTGGCTAAAATATAAACAGGAATCGACAGCTCGCTCCCGCCTTGAATCAATACGGGATCATCCACGCCATTGCGGTCTCTCGTATGAATGAGCACGCCGTCTTTCACGAAATGCTTGGCAATGTTCTGCGCCGTGTCTACAAGGCCTCCGGGGTTATTGCGTACATCCAGAATCAAAGATTTCAAACCTTTGGCTTGAAGTGCGGCAAGCTGTGTATCAAAATCCTCATCCGCATCGCTGGAGAAATCTGTAATTTGGATGTATCCTACCCCATTCGTAAAGCTGTGGCTGTACACTTCAGGGACGTTAACCCCTTTGCGTGTAAGCTCAACGGTCAATTCCTTCTCTCCGCGAGCCACCGTTATCTTTACTTTCGAGCCTTCCACACCGATGATTTTGTTGCGCACTTCATCGATGGACGTTGTCGAGGCAGGTACACCGTCTACCGCACGGATGTAGTCATCCCGCTGCAAACCAGCGATTTCGGCAGCTGAACCCGCAAAAATTTCCGTTAAGTATACGCCTTTTTCGTCAATTCCAATGCGTGCACCCATACCAACATAATTATTTTCCAAAAAACTGGAGAACTGGCCAAACTCTTCTTTACTAAAGAAAACGGTGTAAGGATCTTTTAATCCATCGATCATTTGTTTAATACTTTGACCGGCTAAGGCTTCCTCCGTTACCCCGCTCACATGCATTTTCCCGATAATTTCTCTGACTTGCATGGTTTGCAAATCTTCTTGGGCTAATGCGGCGCTAGCAGGCAATACGGCCATTAAAGCAGAGACGAGAGCAAAGGTTACCTTCATTTTTTTCAATCTAGGTTGATTTTTCATGTGCGTCTCTCCTTGAGTTTTATAAAATGAATAGATGAATGCCATCCGTATTATTGCAGCTTTTGTTTCCATTCATAGACCAAATTCAGCGCCTGCAGTGGCGTCATATTGATTAAATCTATCCCTTTCAGCTGATCAATCACCAGCTGAGACTTGGTGTCCGGCTTCTTCTTGCCGGACACAGCCGCTGCGCTGTCCTCCTCGAAGAGGGACAGCTGCTGAATCGGAGCGGACACAGGAACAACGTCCGCCACAGCGGCGGCGACCTGGGCAGAGCCTGCCGCCCGCTCTTCAAAGCCATTCAGCAGCTCGTAGGAGCGCTGAATGATCGTATCCGGCAGCCCGGCGATTTCGGCACAATAGATGCCGTAACTCGTACTTGCTGCCCCAGGAATGAGCTTGCGCAGGAAGGTTACCTGCCTGCCGCTTTCCTTGACCGCCATGCAATGATTGCGCAGATGGCGGAGGCTTTCTTCCAGATGCGCAAGCTCATGGAAGTGGGTCGATACAAGCGTCTTGCAGCCGATACGGTCATGCAAGAACTCGATAACGGCCTGCGCAATCGCCATGCCTTCTCCTGTTGAAGTGCCGCGTCCGAGTTCATCAATGATGACAAGGCTCTTGCTTGTCGCTTTCTCCGTCATCACTTGGATGTCCATCATCTCGACCATGAACGTACTCTGCCCGCCGATCAAGTCATCCGCCGCTCCGATTCTCGTGAAGATCCGGTCCGTAACCGGAATGCGCGCGGACCTTGCAGGAACGAAACAGCCGATCTGCGCCATCAGGCAGATGACGGCGACTTGCCGCATGTATGTACTCTTACCGGCCATGTTCGGGCCTGTAATGAGCAGGATGCGGCCTTGCTCATCTTCAAGGCGCGTATCGTTCGCGATGAACGAGCCGTCTTGGATGACCGCCTCTACGACAGGGTGGCGGCCTTCTTCAATCTGGAGATCGAAGCCATCGCCGATTTCCGGCTTGCGGAAATGCTGCGCCGCGCTGACAGCGGCCAGCGATTGGTAGACGTCGGCGGTCGCAATCACCTCCGCCAGCTTTTGCAATCTGGAAATATGCTGGGAAATCCGGTCGCGAAGCTCCGTGAACAGCTCATGTTCCAGATCAATCATTTTATCCTGCGCTTCCAGAATGAGCGCTTCTTTCTCTTTCAACTCCGGCGTGACGTAACGCTCCGCGTTCGCCAGTGTTTGTTTGCGTTCATAGCGCCCTTCTTGCAGCGCCGACATGTTCGCTTTGGTCACCTCAATGAAGTAACCGAACACTTTGTTGTAGCCGATCTTGAGCGATTTAATGCCCGTCGCTTCCCGCTCCTGGCGCTCCAGCTCCGCAATCCACTGCTTCCCGTTGGTGCTTGCCTCACGTAGTTGATCCAGGTAAGGCTGATAGCCTTCACGGATCATTCCGCCATCCCGAATGGATACCGGTGGCTCGTCAACAATCGCGTTCGAAATCCAGGACATCACATCGTCGCAAACATCCATATTCTCAACAAGCTTTCGCAGCGTTGCAGAACCGGATTGTGCGCAAACTTCCTGCAGCAAAGGCACCTGCTGCAAGGAATGCTTCAAAGCGACCATGTCGCGGGCATTCGCATTGCCATACGAAATACGCGCTACAAGACGCTCCAAATCGTAGACTTCCTTCAACGCTTGCTTCACGTCATCACGTACGATGAGCTGATTGTAAAGCAAGTCGACAGCTTCCAGACGCTCTTCAATGCGCGAAACGCTCATGAGCGGCTTCTCGATCCAGCGGCGCAGCATCCGTGCACCCATTGCCGTTACGGTTTTGTCGAGCAGCCAAAGCAAGGAGCCCTTTTTTGCGCGTTCTCGGACTGTTTCTACGAGTTCAAGATTTCTCCGTGTGAAAGGGTCCATCGTCATAAATTGATCAGGTTCATAGACCCTTATATGTTTCACGTGAGTAAGGGCGCGTTTCTGCGTTTCTTTCAAATAAGCAAGCAGTAAAGCCACGCCGTTACGATTAAGTGCCGATAAACCGAAAAGCGCGGAGTCTTCAGCAAAATGCTCGTCGAGCAGCTTCTCGTCCGACTGCGTCCACTCGGTTAATACCGTGCTCCGTCCCCAAGTAACGCCGGACTCGCGAATTGTCGTTAATAAAGCCGCATCCGTAATAATCTCGGACGGGTTGTACACATTAAGCTCATCTACTACGAGCTCCCAGGAAGGAGCCAATTTCGTCGTATATAACTCGCCGGTTGAAATATCGCATGCCGTAAAGGCATACCCTGCTTCGCGGCTTACCAGAGAAACAATGTAATTGTTGCTGGATTCCCCTAAAAGCTTGCTGTCCATGACCGTACCCGGCGTCACAATCCTCACAATTTCGCGACGGACAACGCCTTTGGCCTCAGCAGGATCTTCGACCTGTTCGCAAATCGCTACTTTGTAGCCCTTCTCGATCAAACGAGACATATAATTCTCAGCCGAGTGATGAGGCACGCCGCACATCGGAATTTTCTCGTCTGCGCCGCCTTCTCTTCCAGTTAAGGTGATTTCCAGCTCACGGGAAGCGTTGATGGCATCTTCAAAAAACATTTCATAAAAATCCCCCAGACGAAAAAACAAAAATGCATCCGGGACCTGCGCCTTCACGGCCAAGTACTGCTGAATCATCGGCGTATATTGGGCCACCTTGCGTTCCTCCAACCAATCACGTTATTCATTAATCAAACACTATGAAACTACTAATTCCCTTTTCATAGACAGGCAAAATATTAAAAAGCAGTAACCGCTAAAGGCCCGCTCGCCCGAATACAGCCTGCCTGTTGGACAGGGCACATTCGGATCTACGAGCCTCTAGCGTTAGCCAATCTTCCATCTTTGTATAGATAATCTATTATAACATGATTCCTTCTTCAATTGCTTCTTTACGGTTGTACGGAGCAATTTTCCAAGCTTTGCGAATGTCTTCTCTCTCATCCCAAGGTTTCATGGATAAAATTCGCTTGCGGAAGCGGTCAAGAACGGCTGCGTGCACCTCATAACCCTTCAACTGCTCTAGATCCTGCCAAAGCTTGGCAACCACACTGTAAAGCCGCTGCTTATCTCCGCTATAATAAGCCGCTTGAATGTCCAGCTCCTGCAGCGGCTGCCTTGCAAGCAGCCAGTAATTATCCGCTATAAGCGCCGCAAGCGCGAAAACACCGCGCGTAATCAAAGGCGAATGCATCCAGCTCGGCAGCGTGCGGTACTCGAAGCCTCCGTGCGACTTTTTGCGGAAGTCGCCGAGAAAACCGTACCTGGGGCGACGCTGGACCGTTGTGTCGCCCTCGATCAAGATCAAAGGCAGCGCGAGGTAGTTATCGAGCGCGCGCAGAAGATGGGCATTCAGCCAGCAGCGGCTGAAGTGGATATGTCCGCCGAGGGGGTAACCCCCCACCGGCATGCCGCCCGAGAGCCACGCCAGGCTCTCGTCAGGGATGGACCGCGCGGCGAGCTGCATCGTAGACAGCAGGTTCCTCGCCAGCTCGCGCGGGTCTGCGCTGGGCTGCGGTCGCAGCTCCGCCAGCGGCAGGATCAGGCGGTGCCCGCTGAGCACGATGGCATCGCAGCCGACATCGCCTTTCCGTGTCAGGAAGCGGTCCGCGAAGACGACTTCGCCTTGCGGGCTCAGGAGCAGGAACTCGGGATCGGTCCCGAGCATAACCCGCTCCTTGCGCAGCGTCTCCTTCGAAAGTGAGAGCTCATACCGGTCAATGGCCTGTGCGAACAACTGCGCCAGCTTACTATTGAGCTTAGGTACCGGATCTACATCCAGAACAACGGTATGCCCAGAGGTCAATACCCCAATTGTAACCAATCCATAATCCAAACCTAGGGCATAAATGGCTTTTACCGCCTCACGGCTTGCTCGGCGCACATGAAAGCTGGCTCGGTCCGGCAGGACTTCTATGTAGGCGGAGCTTGCGTTTGCTTGCCGCTGGTTAAACAGCGTTTTCTCAGACAGGAGCAGCGTTTCTTTTTTCTCGTAAACAATAAGCGTTTGTAAGTGAAAGACAGCCACTTTATATTTGTGGGTGAACGTCAGCGGGGCATCCTTCATCAAACCGCGTTTCTTCAGTGACGCTAAGGTCTTCAACCCATGCATGGCCAGCTGCTCGTCGCGCTTGGCGCTTGCCTTTGCTCTCAGAATTGCGCGAATTGGCTGCAGCGCCTGCTTCTGTGGCCATTCATCATGAGCGGCTCCCCAGTGTATAATGGTCCGTCCTTGCCAATCATCCGGAAGTTTCGTACCGCTCGGAATTTGAATAAGATCAGCCAGCTCCAGCGCTTCTTTCTCCTGTGCATGCAGTAAAAATGATTCCATCGAGATTGCCCCTTCTCGTTAAGCCCAAATATGTCTATAAAACAAAAAAGAGGGCAAATGCCCTCTGCCGAACCTGCTACGCCAGCATACACTGGCGTATAGGGTTCATTAATCCAGATCATCTTCAAGAAGTTCGGCATCGAGATCCTCGAAATCTCCATCGCCGCTATCATCGAAGTCCACATGTTTGTCATCGAAATCTCCCGGACCATACGGGCTCACAATGACAAACACTTTCGTTTCGGCAGTGAGCTCGACTTGGAACTCGCGCTCAACCCGAATCACTACGCTGTCGCCGCTTGTAGCGATACTGGCTTCCACACAGTTTGGCTCTTGCGTTGCGACAGCGGATACTTCAGCTGTCGTTGGCTTATGTTTTTTGTCCAGATAGCTTAGACCGACGACTTCTACATAAGAAACGGTTTCTTTTGCTACGTCTGTTTTCGTGTTGCGATCGTAAGAATACCAGATGTTGATATCATAAGTACCAACTACCTCTACGCCCTCTCCAGATTGGATCGCCTCGAATTGGTTATTAATAATCCAAGCGCCCAATATACTGGTCGGAGAAAAGGGCGGAGTCACGGTATGACTTACATGTGAAAATTTGCGACCTTTACCGCAGACAGCTTTAGTAATGATCTCTCTGCTTTGCAAATCTTTATCTAATGACATCCTTTCAACCTCCTCCATACAATCATTCATTACAAGTGTATGCAGGACAGTAGTCTAGAGTGACAATTATTTTATATTATTTTTGCTGTTTAAAAATAGGAATATCTGTTAGAGTCAACCCGCCCCCACGCGGTGTTTTTTTTGCTTTTTGGCAATCGACAAATAGATCTTCAGCTCTCTGTTTAGCTGTAAAATCGCGGATCGAACCTCGAATTCCTCGCGGCTTTCCGGCAGGCTCATCTGTTTATAACGGGCATCCAGCTCTTGCAATTCTTTCTCCGCTTCGCCTGTATAATAGTCTTCCTTCACAGATTGGCTAATATCTTCAAGAATCTTTGCGAGCAGTTCTCCTTGCGGTAAAGCCTGATACACCTGCGCGACCAAAACGAGCATCCGATTCACCGACTCCAGCTGCTCACCCCTCATATAGAAATAAACCCGCCAGTAGGGTTCTCCTCCGAAAAGAAGCGTATTATCTAACGAGCGTTTGGCGAGCGCGGCACCCAGATCAATTTGTTCACTGACCTCCAGAAGCTCCTTTCCATCCCAAACGATGGAATTATCCCGCAGATGCTTGGCCATATTCATAAAAATGATTGAAAATAAGTCCTCTACTCTTCTTTTCTGGTCCGCCATTGCTTTATCCGCCTTTGGCATGTAAGCAATATTGATAAGTGTAGCAACGCCTAATCCGATAAGAAGTAAAATGATTTCGTTCCATATGGCTGCCCAGCTATCATCCTCATACGCATAAAGATGAAGCAAAACAACGGCTCCGGTCACGGCTCCCTCTGAAATCCGCATGCGATGCAGGACCGGAAATACGAACAGAATGAATAAAACGACGACCCAAATATGAAAACCCAAGAACCTGAATAACAGGCAGCCCATCAGCAGTGCGAGCATAGAGGAAGCTATGCGGTGCAATGAACTTTCTATTCCTTTTTTCTTCGTTACTTCTATTCCGAGAATAGCTAACAGCCCTGCGGCGGCCGGCGTTTTGATCCCGAATAGATGAGCAAGATACATCGCTATCCCCACCGCAATGGCCGTTTTGAGCACGCGAAAGCCCATAGCGTTTCACCTCTTTACTGGTTGTACTATGGGCTCCATTATTTCATTTTGATTACAAAGTGGCAAGTATTACCGATGTTTTGTCAATCTTTTTTCTAAATTGGATACGATCTGGTACATGAAAGTCGCTACAATCGCAATAACGAACAACGTTGAGATAACCAATGTAAAATTAAAAACTTGAAAGCCGTATATGATTAAATATCCGAGACCCATTTGAGAGACTAGAAATTCCCCTACAATGACACCGATCCACGCTAAGCCTACATTTACTTTCAAAGTCGAGACAATCGCAGGAAACGATGCGGGTAGAATAACTTTTTGAAATACTGTTCTCTTCGTACCCCCGAATAAGGACACTACTTTCACGTAATTCTGATCAACCTCTTTGAAGCTGCCATAAACAACAAGCGTAGTGATAATGACAGTAATTGAAAGGGTCGTCGCAATGATCGAAAGCAATCCTGGACCCAATCCAACGATAAAAAGAGGCCCTAATGCAACCTTCGGCATACTATTTAAAACGACGATATAGGGGTCAAGTACCCTGGAAAGAAACGGTGACCACCAAATGATGACAGCCAAGGCAGTGCCGAATAATGTGCCCAGCACAAAACCTATGATTGTCTCGACAACCGTGACACCCACATGAGGAAGCAGGCTTCCGTCCAGCAATTTATCCCAGAGCAGCTTAAATACCTTTGTTGGGTAGCTGAACAGGAGCACATCAATCCATTTTAACCGGGCCGCGACTTCCCACAGAGCAAAAAACACAAGTAGAATAATGAGTTGAACAAGCCTTACTTGCTTCGTTTCCTTCTTTTTTGCTTGAGCGAACCGCTCATGAACCTTTTTAGTAAGTGAATCTTCTGTTGCTATATGTTTAGCCGATTGGCGTTGATTTTCTATCATGCCTCATGCCCTCCAAACTCCTGCCAAATCAATCGAAAGAGTGCATGGAACCCTGGCAATTCTCTTGCTTCAAATGGGACTGATGTGCGAATTTCATCTGGAATACGGAATTCCTGCCGTATCCGCCCCGGGTTAGGATCCAGGACAATAATGCGGTCACTCATCGCAATGGCCTCAGAAATGTCATGCGTTACAAGGAGCGCTGTTTTCTTCTTGGCTTGCAGTGTTTCCACCACCAAATCTTCCAGCTGAAGCTTCGTCTGGTAATCAAGTGCAGAGAACGGTTCATCCAACAGCAGCAGCTCGGGCTCGGTAGCAAGTGTGCGGACCAAAGCGACCCGCTGGCGCATCCCCCCGGAAAGCTGAGAAGGATAATAATCCTTGAAGCTGTACAGCCCCATCTCTTCCAGCAAGTGAAGCACGTTTTGCTTCTTCTCTTTGGTCAAAACACCTGCAATCTCTAATCCCATGCAGGCATTATCTTCAATCGTCCGCCAAGGGAACAGATAATCCTGCTGCAGCATGTAACCGACCCTTGTCGATGGACCGTTCACTGCGTTCCCAGCAACCGTCACGGTGCCTACGGTCGGCCGAATCAGGCCGGCAATGATCGACAAGAGAGTCGTCTTCCCACAGCCGCTTGGACCGATGAGACTTACAAATTCGCCGCGCGCTACCGCAAAATCGATCCCCTGCACAGCAAGTGTCGCCCTCTCTTCGGTCACGTAAACTTGAGTTACATTTTGAACCGTCACAGCTGAATCCATGTTCGTACCCCCCTCTCGCCCTTCATTGCCTTCCCACGTTCTTCTTAAGGTTTTACAGTTGATTTGGCTTTCTCAGCAAATGTGTTGTTCACCAGCGTTTTCCAAGCCACTTTTTCCTTCAACTCGCCTGCAGAAGTCATGACATCGAGCAAATTGTTCCATTCCTGTTCATCGACGATGCCGTCTGTGGCAAACGAACCTTGATCTTTGTAACGTTTAACAACACTTTTTACGATTTCAACATCGATATCTTTAAAATAAGGCAAAACGGCATTCGTGATTTCATCTACACTTTTCGCCGCAACCCATAGCTGTGCACGTTGGATCGCATTCGTGAACTTTTGAACCGTACCCGGATTTTGCTTGATGAAGCTTTGTTTGGTCATAAATACCGTGTACGGCAGGTGACCGCTCTCGACGCCAAAGGAAGCCAGGACGAATCCTTTTCCTTCTTTCTCAACAATTGATGCCTGTGGTTCAAACAACTGCACATATTCCCCGGTTCCCGACGAATAAGCCGAAGCAATGTTCGCAAAATCGATGTTTTGAATCAGCTGCAGATCTTTCTGAGGGTCGATGTTGTGCTTTTTGAGCGTGAACTCCCCTGCCATCTGTGGCATTCCGCCTTTTCTTTGGCCGAGGAATACAGATCCTTTGAGTGAATTCCAATCAAACTGATCCACTTTCTTGCGAGCCACGAGGAAAGTCCCGTCCGTTTGCGTTAATTGTGCAAAATTAATAACAGGATCATCTGAACCTTGCTGCGACACATAAATGGACGTTTCCGAGCCAACCAGCGCCACATCGATGGCATTAGAGAGCAAAGCCGTCATGGTTTTGTCGCCGCCAGGTGTTGTTGTAAGCTCTACATCAAGGCCTTCATCCTTGAAAAAGCCCTGTGACAGCGCCACATACTGTGGTGCATAAAATAATGATCGCGTTACTTCGCCAATGCGAACCTTGGTTGTTTCCGTGCTTTTCGTTCCGCAAGCCGACACGATGCTGCTGAGCAGCAAGACCACGGATAAAGCCACTCCCCATTTTTTCCGAATCTTCATACGACGTCCCTCCGCTAAAGTAGTAATCTATCCTATGCAGGAGCCCAGAAGACGGTTAATGGAAACTTTTGGTTAAATTGTTTGTTGCAGCACAAAAAACAGCACCCCAAGACAGTTGTCACTGCCGAAGGATGCTGCTCTTATGGTTTTATATGCCGTATACCGACTTATACTTTTCTTCCAAATACTGAACCAAATATTCGGGGTTCAACTCTTCGCCCGTTACTTGGCGAATAATTTCGTTTGGCGTCAGCAGTTTTCCATGCTTATATACTTTCTCTGTGAGCCATTCCTTAATCGGCGACAGATTGCCTTCGGCGATCAGGTTTTCGAAAGCCGGCAGCTCTTTACGTAAAGTTTGCGTAAATTGTGCGGCATACATGTTGCCGAGCGCGTAGGATGGGAAGTACCCGAATGCTCCCCCTGACCAGTGCACGTCTTGCAGCACGCCCTTGCCATTATTTGCCGGCGTTACGCCCAAATATTCTTCATATTTGGCATTCCAAGCCGCAGGCAGATCCGCTACCGCGATGGTTCCGTTAAACAGCCCTTTTTCCAGCTCATAACGGATCATAATATGTAAGTTGTACGTCAGTTCATCCGCTTCAATACGGATTAGCGATGGTTCAATATGGTTAATCGCCTTATAAAACGTATCGACATCCACTTGATCGATCTGCGGAGAGAACGTCGTTTGCAGTTCACCATAGTATCTGTCCCAGAACGCTTTGCTGCGGCCAATCACATTTTCCCAGAAACGGGACTGTGATTCGTGAATCCCCATGGAGGTTCCGGTGCACAGGTTAGTGCCTACCAAATCGTCGGAAATGTTCTGCTCATATAGCGCATGTCCGCCTTCATGAATCGTTCCGAATAATGCGGAAGTGATATCGTTAGGCAAATAGCGCGTTGTAATCCGCACATCTCCTGGATTCAGCGCCGTCGCGAACGGATGCACCGTTTCGTCCAACCGGCCAGCTTCGAAATCGTACTGCATTTGCTTCAAAATGGATAGTGAAAACTGTTTCTGTTTGCTGATCTCAAATTGTTGATCCAGGAAAGAGCGATCCGGTTGATTCGGTGACGCCTGGATACGCTGCAGCAAGGGAACGGCTTTTTCGCGCAATGCCCCGAAGACCTCATCCAGCTTCTCAACCGTCATGCCAGGTTCATACATATCGAGGAGCGTGTTATATTTATGTCCTTCATATCCCCATAGTTCAATAAACTCTTGGGTTGTCGCCACAATTTTCTCCAAATACGGCTGGAACGAATCCCAATCGGAATTGTGCTTGGCATCTTCCCAAGCGGATTCAGCTTGCGATGTCAGCACGACATAGGCTTGATATTTCTCGGCAGGTATCTTTTTGGAGCGGTCATATTCTTTTTTGCACTCTTCAACCATCTTTCTCGAAATGGCATCCAGCTGTTCAAGCTCAGCAGACTGCGTGAAAAAAGCAACATATTCGCCCATTTCATCAGAAGTGGACATCCGGAATACTTCGGTGGAGAGCTCTCCGACTACTTCAGAGCGTGTTCCAATCCCCTTTTTCGGGGCGCCAGTCCGCATATCCCAATAAATTAGGGCGATGGCCTCCTCGTACTGCTTCATTTTACGAACATAGGCTTTGAACGATTCTAGCTTGGCTGTGGCAGTTTGCACACTCATGCTTCAAAACTCCTCCCATCAATTTCTATTTTCATCATACTTCGTCCCTTCCACAGAATCAAATTTATTGAACTTGTGTTAAAATAATGACTAGCCATTATTTTTAATGCGAGTTAAATTCATTGTCAAACAACATTGTGAGGAGATGACATCCATGAAAATTACATTTACTGATTCAGCAATTGAGCGATTAACCCCATATATGGGCCAAGGTGACGCCCAGTTGAAGCTTGTTTTTGATACAGAAGGATGCGGTTGTTCCGTTAACGGAGTGCCGACGCTCTGGCTGGTTTCTGAAGAAAGTCAACAGGATTTAACTGCCGAAACCAATTCTTTTAAGCTGATTTATAACAGCAAGGATGAAATTTTTTATGAAGCTAATATGAAAATTGACTTTTCTGAAGGAAATAAATCCTATATACTGAAGAGTAATAATCAGATTTACAATGCGGGTATGAGCTTGGTCGACAAAAGATAAAGCTGCATGGAACATATAAGCAGCACAATAACTTACCTGGAGGAGAAACCATGTCTTTGATTAGTGAAATTTTGAATTACAATGAACAATTTGTTGCAAAAGAGGAATACAAAGAATTTCTAACTACGAAGTTTCCAGACAAAAAAATGGTTGTTCTAACATGTATGGATACGCGTTTAGTCGAACTATTGCCTAAGGCGATGAATTTGCACAACGGTGATGCCAAAATCATCAAAAATGCCGGAGCCATTGTCTCCCACCCATTTGGCAGTATTATGCGCAGTATCATTGTAGCTGTTTATGAGCTAGATGCAGATGAAGTATTCGTAATCGGCCATTACGATTGCGGGATGACGGGGCTGAATTCGGACAAGGTGATCGCAAGCGCCAAAAAACGCGGTATTTCCGACGATGTTATCACAACGCTCGGCCATTCCGGTATCGATTTGTCCAGCTGGTTGATAGGCTTTGACCATGCTCGTGAAGGGATCGAGAAAAGCGTAAATATTATTCGCAATCATCCGCTGCTTCCCAAAAACTTACCGGTTCACGGGTTGATTATTGACCCGCAAACGGGAAGACTGGATTTAATCAAAGATGGCTATCAGGATGCTGAATAAGCACCATAAAAAAACCTCACGGGAAACCGTGAGGTTTTTTGCTTTTCTATACCGACTCTTTAATAATCAGCTTCTCTCTTGCATCGGTCCGCGGCCTCACAGCCGGTACTTGCTCCGGGTACCCGATATGCAGCAAGCCTACAATTTTCTCCCCTGGCTTAACACCTACCGCCTCACGGAAGTTCGGACTGTGAATAAACGGGTTCGTTTTCCAAACAACGCCAATCCCCGCTTCCCATGCAGCCAGTTGAAAATTCTGTATCAAGCAGCAAACGCAGGCGAAATCTTCTTCCCACTGTTTCTGCCTTGGATCTTCGTTCATAACAACAACGAGATGGGCAGGGATTTGCATGAAATAGTCCAGTTTCTGCGCAGCGAGCCTTTCTTTCTCCTCCGCCGTGTAAGTGCGGATCATAGCTTCAGCAAGCGGCTTACGCGCCTCGCCTTTGTATAAAATGAACCTCCAAGGCTCCCTTAGGCCATGTGTTGGCGCCCATACCGCTACATTAAGCAGCTCAGTTATAAGGTCCGTGTCGATGGGATCGCTTTTAAATGCGCGGACAGAACGTCTGTCTTTAATCAGTTCGCTGATTGCGCCTAATTTCTCATTTTGCATAGTATTCATCGTGCTTGTGCCTCCAATTTGGTTAGACTATTCCTTCAACATACAAATTGCCTCAACATACAAATATAAGATCTATTCGGCTACGCAATTCACGTAAACGATCATGATAATCATTCTCATTTTCGCAAAAGGATATCTAACTGTCAATCTTTTTCATGCCATTCTCTTCCATTTGATTGACTTTGAGCTAACGTTGCTTCGAAGGGTTGACTCATGTTGGATCAAATCCAATGAGAGTACCCTTTTGTTAACCAAACTTTGCTTTACATTGGACGAAATCCAATACGTTCTTATAAAAGCTCTCAAAATGCGACTACATTTACTCCTCCCCCTGGATTTTGTCCAATGAGATAAGCTAAACGGTCGCCAAATTCAGCCTTTTATTGGATTTCATCCAATGGCGAGAAGCCCGGATTCCTAGTTCCTCTTTGGTTTACCACAGCACACAACTTGAGTCCGCGTTCGCGGTCAGGTCATGCGAAGTAAAAGTAACCATGAATTGGCACCCTGTAGTCGTTGAGTCAAGGAACCGTTGTAGGGTTAACTCCTTCAATGAAGTTTAGCTTGTTAAGGGCTCGGTTGGAGCGAATTTTTGAGGTGGAGAACACCCAGTACAACGAATAATCCAGCGTTACTGAGACATTTGGTGGAGGAGGTAACCTCATAACTAGTGATAAATTGGTCAACGATATACCCTTGAAGAACTACAGGCCGCTATTCTAGCAAATTCAGCCCGATTCCGCGTTCAAGCAGAACTGTAGGGCTTTATTTGACCGCTAAATCCCGTTTTCCTTATGAAAACGGACAAATAGCGCCCCACAGTTCCCCTCCGCGCGAAAAAGTGCCTATTTCCCTGAAATAGCTCCCAATATTTCCCCAGGGCCAGGGAGAAACCGCTCAACCTATCACTATAAATTTCATCGGGTGAAGCGCCCAACACAAATATAGGGATAAGCCGAAGCTTACCCCCAATAAAAAATGCCCATCCCCAAGGGATGAGCACCTTCTTTACATAATCAACGTCTTCACCAAACGTTTCGCGTCACCGCTCGGTGTAGTAACAACTTCGTACAGATTAATTTTAACATTCGTGTTCAGTTGTTCGGATTTAATTGAACCAAAATCGATAAACTGAATGCCGGACATAATTTTGTCCTGTCCTACGAAGCTCATGGTCTTCGTGCTAAGCAGGCGGTCTTCGGAATCGACAACCTCAAAGACGAGAGATGAGAAGTTAGCATCCGTAATGACCTGCTCTTGACGTTTCACATCCAAATCCAAGCGCAGACGGTATGCGTAAGATTGATCTTTACTATACGTTGCGCTGACCCTGTAATCGTTAATTGCAATACTAAACGGATACAAGGATACGGCACCTGTTGTTGGTACTGGTTGAACAGCTGTTTTGTAGGAGCCGATCGCTAAACGATTGGCATCATATAAGTTAAGCGCCAACTTATCTGCCGTTTCTGTATCAGGCACCAGGTAGGAGTAATTCAACACGTAGCTGGTGTTCGGTGCGATCGTCTTCGCGACAGTAGATTGTCGATCACCCGAATAAGTAAAGCCTTCATCGTTGGTCAAATCGGTTTGGAAATCCGGTAAATTCAACGATGTCGTCCCTTTATTCGTCAGTTTATATTTGGCAACGACGGTTTTGAAGCCGAAGTCCGTGTTCTCACTCATTCCAAGCTCTACAAGCGATACATCAATATTCGAGTCAATGAGCGTATTGGACGACAGTTTGAATGGCGTACCGAGCGTGTAATCTTCCGCCGAAGTATAAGAGGAGTTCTCCCCGCCTTGTCCAGCTCCCGCCAGAGTCGTGATTGAAACCGGCAGCGACGCTGTTTTGCTATTGCCAGAATTACCGGAATTGCCTGTATTTGTTGTATTCCCTGTATCGGAAGAACCTGAACCAGCACCTGTATCCGTACCCGTTCCTGTGTTCGTTTGCGTACTGTTATTCGCCGTACCTTGTTTCTCTGAAACGACCAGCTGCAAAGCATCTGTGCTCAGACCGGCTGGCAAAATACCAGAGAAACGGAAGGTCGTCGATTCATTTGGCGATAAGTAGGACGTCCGAGCGGCATTATCCGAAGACGTAACCGCCACACTGCCGCGAAGTGCTTGAAACGAAGCAGACAAGTTAGGAATCGTTATGATGCCGTCACTTTTGTTCGTCAATGTAACATTGGCTTGAAGATGCAGCCCATCCGATTGTTTGCTGGCCGCGGCCCACGTTGTAGTGATATGTAGCCCCTCTAAATCTGCATCCGGGTATTGGGTGTCGTCGCCGATCTTGCCAACCACGAATGATTTGGCTACATTCAATGACCCAAGCACCGTCGTTTTCACTTTACCTTTTGGCGAGAAAAGCAGGGATAGCCCACTCGCATCCAGGGATGCCGGAACCGCTGTTTGAATGGTTGTTTTAACAGGCTGCTGCGGCAGCAAGGTTTGACCTGATCCCGAAATAAACTGAGAGACGTAAGTCAATCCCTTGTTATCTTGCAAATTAAGCTCAAGCGCATCCGGCAGCTTAAGGGTCGTATTGCTTAAATTTTCCAACGTTAAGTCTGTATAAACCAACCAGGCACCGTCTTTGTAAACTTTGTAACTATTACCCAGCTGAGCTGTCACCAGCGCATCATCCGCAAAGGTAGTATCTACCTCTTGAAGGTTGATGACGGTTTGCTGCACCACGGACTGTCCCGCTTCATCCATGGCGGCTTCTACGGATAAAGCACCGATGTCGTGCATCGTATTGTAATTCCATTCGAAGATATCCACTTTCAGTTGACCAGGTGTCAGATTCGCCGGTATTTCGGAGCTGAATTTGAAAGTGCCGGTTTCCCCTGCTTGCACACGGCCGTTGACTTTCTCATTCAGTTTAGCTGTATAGGAAACCCCATTCGTATCCATAACTTTGACACCATAATTGTTAAAATCCACGGGCGAAGCGCTGTTATTGTTCAGCCCAAGAGAGAAACGAAGGGAACCGTCGTCCGCTCCTGAGGACAAGGAAACCTTGTCTAATGTAAAGTAGACGGAATCGCTCAGGAAGACGCCTTCCTTGCCAGCGAAAGCCGATGTGGCCAGAGGTAGTGTTAGGAAGCTTGCAGCCGTTAGCATCAGTGCTGAGCGGCTAAGCAAGCGTTTCATTTTAAGATGTTGCTTCACAGGTAGTCCTCCTCTTATGTTCATCAATCAGATCGTAAGGCGTCGATCGGACGCAGTTTGGATGCTTTGTTGGCCGGATATAAACCGAAGATAACACCGACCAATACGGAAAATAAAAAGGCGTATAAACTAATATCCAGGGAGAGGCTAGTCGTTTGTTTCGGGCTGAAATAAGGCAGTGCGTAGGATAAACCGATCCCTAATCCAAGCCCGATAAGTCCGCCAAGCCCACTGATGACGACAGCTTCGACAAGAAATTGGAGCAAAATATTGCGCCTTTTGGCACCGATGGATTTACGAATCCCGATTTCTCGCGTCCGTTCACTGACCGTCACCAACATAATGTTCATAATTCCGATACCGCCGACGAGCAAGGAAATAAGTGCGACAGCTACTAATTGATTCGTAAGTGTGTTCGTCGCTTCAGTCCGTGCCTTGAGCAGCTCATCCTGATTCGTTAGCACGAAGCCCGTATCGCTTTTGAATTTATAAGTCAAATATTGCTTCATCGTTTCTTGAGCTGTGTAAATATCTTCTTTGGTTGGGGCTTCGACGTAGGTCGTACGAATTTGCCCCAGCTTAAACACACGTCTGGCCGATTCCAGTGGCACAATGATAGAGCTGTCTACCGAGGCTCCTCCAATATTAGAGCCTTTGGCTTCAAGGGTGCCGATAACACTGAACACAGCGCCATCGATATTGATTTCCTCTCCCACTGGATCCAAAGTGCCAAAAAATGTCTTCGCTACTTCGCTCCCAAGAATCGCCACATTGGAACGAAACTCAAGATCCGTCGGCGACAGGTTACGGCCCTTATCGACTTTCGCTTTAATAATGTCCAAGTATCGATCATTAGTTCCAAGTACGTTGTACTTCTCTTGCGTTCGATCATATTTGACATTGGAGCCATTCTTCGTCATTGTAGGCGCAATGGATTTGAATTCCTCAAAATTCTCGAAATTCATCAATTCATTATAATCCAACTGCGTCGCACGACCGTTTCCTGTCGCTGTAACAACGAGAAGATTGGTCCCCATATTTTCATACTGCTTCGCGATTTGTTCCGATGTTCCTTGCCCGATGGAAACTAGCGTCACGACAGAGCTAACTCCGATAATAACCCCCAGCATCGTCAGAAAGGTCCGCAGCGGACTGGAGACAATCGTCTGCAGCGACATCCTGAGCAGTTCACTTACCTTCATACGCTCACCTCTTGCTTAACATCGCTTTTGTCAGCGTTATTCCGGTAATCATCAATGATGACGCCGTCACGAAGGGCAACAACGCGCTTGGCATTATCGGCAATATGATGATCATGGGTAATCAGAACGATGGTATTTCCCTGCGCGTTCAGCTGCAAAATTAACTCCAGAACCTCTTCCCCCGTCCGGGAATCCAATGCTCCTGTCGGCTCATCCGCCAAGATAAGCGATGGCGAAATCGCAAGGGCTCGGGCGATCGCCACACGTTGTTGTTGACCACCGGATAACTCGCTAGGCTTATGATGGCCCCGCTCGCCCATCCCGAGCATTTTGAGCATTTCGTGCGCCCGCTCCCGCCGTTCTTTTCTTGGAATTCCTGCATAAATCATCGGAAGCTCCACATTTTCCATCGCGGATAAACGGGGCAATAGGTTAAATTGTTGAAAAATAAAGCCGATCTTTTGATTACGAAGCGCAGCGAGCTCATTATCACTCATACGTTCAGTTACGACACCATCCAGGATGTAGCTCCCCGACGTCGGAACGTCCAGGAGCCCAATGGTATTCATCAGCGTTGATTTACCGGATCCGCTGGGCCCGATAATGGCAACGAAGTCGCCTTCTTCAACAGTAAGCGAAATACTGCGCAGGATAGGTAAATCTTCTGAACCGCGTTTATAGGTTTTGACAATATCTTTTAGCTCAATGATATTCATACCGCACTAACTCCTTTCCCGGCAGTGTTATCTGTTACCGCCACCGCCGCCTCCACCACCGCCGTTAGTCCGGGTAGCTCCGCCTGCGCCGCCGCCGCCTTGGAATCCACCACCAGCACCGCCGCCAAATCCGCCGGCTCCACCTGCTCCGCCGTTTTGTTGGAACTGCTGTCTTAAGCGGTTAATTTCGTCCTGGCTGAGGTTTTGTTGTCTTTTTACTGAAGTAGGAAGAACAACTTTATCTCCTTCACTCAGACCTTCCGTGATTTCAATTTGCGTTTTCGAGCGAATCCCGATTTTTACCTCATGATCAGGTTCTACCGTTCCATCCGCCTTTTTTAAGGTGACAATGCGCTTGCCTTTTTGCAATTGCAACGCTTCAGGAGGTATGTAAATCGCATCTTTCTTGTCTTGAATCAGAATCTCACCTGTAGCCGTCATGCCGTATTTCAATACATTATCTTTGTTGTCAGCAGCGAGTACGACATCATAAGCCGTTACACCGTTCGTTGTTGTACCCACAGAAGAAATTTGCGTTACTTCCGCCGGGAAAATGCGGCCAGGGTAAGCATCGACCTTGATTTCAGCCTTCATCCCAAGCTTAACGTTAGGCAAGTCTAACTCATCTACCTGTACCGGAAGCTGCATTTTGGCAATGCTCGCAACGGCTCCTAACTGCATACCGCTGGTTACCTTGGTTCCTACTTGTAAAAGACTAAGAATATCATTGCGTTTGTTAACAAAGTCCGTTGAGAATACACCATCAAATGGCGCTAAAATTTTAAGTCCATCAACCTTATCTTGCGCCGAGTCCACTTTCAGCTTCGCACGCTCAAGAGCAGACTGTTTCGTGAGAATATCATCGCCGATCGTATCATTCGCGAACGTTGCAAGTAAATCACCTTGACGAACCATATTGCCTGTTTTTAAAGGCATCGTAGCCACATTACCGGTTGTGCCTGCCAAGACAGTTGTGACTTTCACATATTGAAGCGCAGCTTTCGCTTGCGAATCAACCGCACGCCCGCCAATTGTCACGCTGCCCAGCACGCTCGTACCTGCATCCATAGAGTTGTCATTGGGAATAGCAACATCAATATCGACTACTTTACCGCCTTTTCCATCCGATTTCGGGTCTTTCGAAATGCTTTGAATCTTGCCTGTTTTCGTTATCATATAACCATCTATCGTAATATCAACAGGATCGCCGTTGTGCAGCTGTGCAGCATCCTCTACAAAAAATGGCAGCGTCACCGTCAAGTTGTTTACATCGGAAATGGTTGCAATTTTAGTCGACTTGTTAATCGTAGCTCCTTCCTCCAGGTTCGTGGCATAGGTAAGTTTCCCGCTAACGGGAGCCTTAACAGCCATTAATCCTTGTTGAGCCATTAAAGAATCCAAGTCCTTCTGCGTTTGCTCGTAAGTCAACTGGGCATCCTGCAAATCACTTTCCAAGCTTGTACTCGTCAATTCTAAAAGTACATCTCCGGCCTTCACCGCCAGATTCCGTTTTAGATTAATGGATTTAATGTCCGAATCAACCGGGACAGAGATCGTTTGTGTATCTTTGGGTTCGAATTGGGCTGTACCGGAAACGGAAGAACGGATATTGCCTTTTTTAACCTCGTAAATAGCCTCCTTCACGTCCGCTGCTTTGCTTTTCTTACCTTTCGTCAAATAAACATAAGTGCCGCTTCCGCAGACGATTACCGCGATCAAAATTATAAACCACTTACTGCGATACCATTTCATGAAGTAACTTCCTCCTTAGAGTTTGGACATGAGTAAATCCATTAACTGCTGCTCTACGCTAATCCCCATGCTTCGAGGATCGAACTGGTTTTCTCCATGCTCACGGTCAATGAAGTCTGACTCTGCCTGTCGATCGGTCTTTCTTTTTTGCATAAAAGCTTTCACCCGCTTCTCTCGTTCCTCCGAAGAGAGCTCATCCCCTTGGTTGCCCGCACGCTCAGCAAATCGCGCCTTTTCTTGCTTGGATTGTTCCTCTAGAAAAGCAATTTGATCTGCGGTCAAGCCGCCAAGAACAAGCTTGCGTTCGGATTCGTTCATGCTTCCTTCATCTATGCTTTTACGGACCAATGGAAGAATCGTCTCTGCTTGCTTAGCAGTAATGGACAAATTGGTATGCCGGTCCATAAGAAGCAATTCCTGAGAGAACATGACCAGCTGCATTTCCTTCACATTCTGGACGTCTTCTGTGGGGTTTTCTTCGGGGAGAGCTTTCTCGGTTATTGGTGGCGATGCGATCACGGCCTGCGTTGAGGAAAGATCCGGCAAATGAGTCTGACAACCACCCAATAGGAAGGAAAAAAGCGTCAAACCCATAGCTGCTTTCCAAGTGTACTTCATCAAACATACACCTCCAAGACAAAAAAATCCTGTCCAATAGGATCAGGATACATTTCAAACATGAAATAAGTTTGTTTAAGTTGTAAAAAAATTGTGAAACTCTACGAAATTCGCGGAAATGTTACACAAAATTCGGTTCCTTCGCCTACTCGGCTGCGTACTTGGATCGTGCCATGCATACCTGTGACTAAATGCTTCACTATCGTAAGTCCAAGCCCCGTCCCCGTTGGTACATCAGATCTTGATGTTCTTGCTTCATCCGCTTTATAGAAACGATCCCAAATGCGCGCCAACTCGGCATCCGTCATTCCGGTTCCCGTATCACGAATGAACAGATGGACTTCATGCTCCGCTTCTTCCAAAGCAACGGTTAACGTCCCGCCTTTTGGCGTGAATTTTAAGGAGTTATAGATTAAATTATGGACGATCTGAGCAAATCGATCAGGATCTAGTGGAACCTGAGCAGGCTCTTTATCCGGGCTAGGCAAAATAAGATGCAGTGATATTTCATTAACAGCGATCGGCGCTTTCAATAATTCCAATGATTCTTCGAGTGCTTCTGTCATGACAACCGGTCTAAGTCGAAACACATCGACCCCATTTTGAATCTGAGCAAGATCTAATAAATCCGTCACGAGACGCTGCAGCCTTTGAACCTCTTGATCACAGATGCGCAGGTAATGTGAATATTTCTCTTCAGGGATGATCTTATCGTTCATCGCCACGATGAAACCACGCAGTGTCGTAAGCGGTGAACGCAGCTCATGGGATACGTTCGTCAGAAACTCCTGCCGAGTCCCTTCCCATTCTTCCAATTGCTCCACCATGAAGTTGAAGCTTGCAGCAAGCTGCCCGACCTCATCGTGTGAAGTGACCGGAACACGTGTCGTAAAATCGCCATGCGCCAGTTCGAGTGCCGCACGGTTCATCTGCTGGAGGGGGCCGGCGAGTTTTCGTGAAATAATGTAGAGGATGAACCCTACAGCCAAGAGAGAAAACAAGAGCGGAACCAGAATATTAACCCTTACAGCGGAAATAGCTTCACCAATGTCCTCAGCCGGGAAATGCAAAATGAAAACCATTGGCTGATCATTTAATTGATAAGGGGCGTGATAGGTAAATACATTAATCGTTCTTCCCTGCGGCGACGTTAAAGTGACCATCCCGTAACCGCTGTGGCCGTGCAATCCGTCGATAAACTGAGTATCCATCTGCTTAGGGATCGTTCGACCTTCACTGTCTGAGGAGCCGTTCAGAATATTCCCTTTATCGTCAACGAGCCATACCTGCCCATTAATGCTTCTCGCTAAAATGCGTACGGTGTACTTCAGTTCTCTCGTGGAAATGGTGCCGTCTTGAACAGAGTTCATAAGCCGGGTCACTTCGACAACGCGTTTCTCCAGCAGTTCAACTTTGTCTTTATAAAACAAATCCGTAAAATAATAGTTCCAGAACAAAAACAATCCCGCAAAGAAAAGCACACATGTCGCCAAGAACGACAAGAAGATTTTCAGATACAGGCTGTTATATTTGCCCTTTAGCCAAAGCTTAAACATGCTGGACCACCTCAAACGAATAGCCAATTCCCCATAGCGTTTGAATGTTCCACGTATCATGTTGGCCCAGCTTTTTACGCAAATTCTTTACATGAGCGTCAACCGTACGCGTACCACCGGTAAAATCAAAATTCCACACATAACCAAGCAAATCCTCACGAGTGAATACACGGCTTGGGTGGCTGGTCAGGAAATGCAGAAGTTCAATCTCCTTCGGCGTGAGATCAATTCGTTTCCCACCTACGGTCACCCGATACTGATCCAAATCAATCACAATATTTCCGATCTCCAATAATTTACGAGACGAATTTTGCGAAGCTGACACATCTGTCGGCACTTGAACCGTTCGTCGCAGTACAGCCTTAATGCGGGCAATAAGCTCATTAGGATCAAATGGCTTAACTAAGTAATCGTCGACTCCTAAGTTAAATCCTCTTAATTTATCAATGGATTCGCCTTTCGCCGTTAGAAAAATGATCGGTGTCTGATGATAAGGAGCATCCATTTTACGAATCATCTCACATAGCTCATAGCCTGAAATATCCGGAAGCATAATGTCGAGTAAAACTAAGCTCGGTCTCTCTTCTACAATTGTACGAAGAACCTCCTGCCCTCGCGGCAGCAGAATCGGTTCATAATTGGAATGCTCCAGATACAATCTGACCACTTCCGCAATATTCGGCTCATCATCTACGACAAGTACTTTACCTTCCGAGTTCACTTGGCGCCACCCTTTTCCTTACGAATTTGCTGTTGTCTTGCTCTTTCTTCAATGACCTCTGTCCGGTCTCTTCGCGTATGTTTTTGAATGAGTTCGATATCGGCCAATCGGCTTGGTGCATGCCATATCAACCCTCTTCGCTCGCATTCGGCCTGGCATAACGCCATTAAGTCCAAATCTGCGATCGGCAAATTAATATCTTGATACAAATAACCATCCAGCTCGATTTGAGCCCAAGTGTGTCCAATTAACTCGCCAAGTTTCTCAGGATCAAGCCCCAAAGAAGCCACATGCTCCGCCTGCGCATTACGCTCTGCGCTTTGCAGCATTTTTACGGCACCTGCGCGATTCCCGCGTCTGATATGATACATGCCAACCGCTATTTGAATCAACGCGACATACGTTCTGCTGCGTTCGTCCCCTGGATGCTCTTTCCAAAATTCTTCCATAACCTCATGGCATTCAAAATAATCCCGCTCCGCATGAAAATGCAGTAAATATTCAATATAAGCTTCCGGATACTGCTTCATAAATCGTTCCTCCACCTTGTTCTGATCACGATAATGACTATGTATACCTCATGTTACTCGAAAGTTGTTCCATCGTCCAACATCACCTTGTATTTCGCTTACATTTCTAGCTATTTCCATCGCAACCAATCTATCATTCCGTACGTCTTATTAAGTAGATTAAGAGAAAGAGGCGTGATCTATGAAAGTTGGAAAATGGCTGCTGACGAGTACCCTTTTGTTATCAATAACGATACCGCAGGTTGTACAAGCAGCAGGAACCGCAGGCGGCACTACCGATAAAACAACGAAATACCGCGTTTATCAGTATAATCAAGTACTCATGGAATTTGCTACATATAAACAAGCGGAAACTTTTGCCAAAGGTTTTTCCAATAGTTATGTGGAAGAGATTGGCACACGCAAGTGGTTGTGGAACAATTTTCCTCGCTATCAGGTTTATCAAATGGACGCTACACTCCCAGAATGGCAATTCTCCACATTAGATGCTGCTATTGCTGAAGCGAAAAAATGGTCCAATGCCAGCGTACGTGATCTAACATCCACCGGCTGGGTGTGGGACAACTATCCTCATTATCAAGTATATCAAAATGAAGTTACTCTAGACTCTTGGAGATTTCAAACGTTAAATGAGGCCATCGCTGAAGCGAAAAAATGGGGCAGTGCCCATATCATCGATTTAAACAGCCGAGCTTGGGTCTGGGACAACATTTCTAATGAGGATAAAACATTGCTTCGTGCTGGAGATCCTATCTATAAGGTCTATCAAGGTACTTTTTCAGCCGATAACTGGGAATTTGCTTCCTTGGAGGATGCGGTAAAAGAAGCCTTGAACTGGGGCAACTCGACCGTCGTTAATAAAAACACGAATAAAACCGTATACAGCAATCTTAAATCCTATAAAGTATACCAAAATGATACCTTTCTTCAGGACTTCACTTCATTAGATGTTGCCATTGACTATGCAAAATTATGGGGACATGCCACCATATTCAAGGATGGCCACAAAATTTGGAACAATTTTGCCGCTTATCAAGTGTTCCAGAACGCCTCTCTAATCGGCGAGTATACAAACCTTCCTGATGCGCTGAACTATGGCGTACAGTACAACAACAGCTCCATTCAAACGCTTGAACACCGAATACTATGGGATAATTTCAAGAAATTGCAAGTATGGGGATGGAACGGCCAATCCGGTGGCGATGCGATAAAAGCTCAAGTCTCCAACACAGTTGGACTGGATGTCGATTCACCAAGCTATTTCGAGCTTGCGGACGCTGCAGGTAATCTCAAAGACAGCTCGAATCCCGATACTGTCAAATGGCTGCAAAACAGCGGCTATACCGTGTACCCTCTCGTCAGCAATCAATTCAATGCCAGCTTGACGACGCAATTCCTTGCCGATAGCAAGGCCCAGGATAAATTCATTAAAGCTTTGGTTGATCGTTCCGTGCAGCTTGGTGTTCCTGGCATCAACGTCGACTTCGAAAGCCTTGCAGGGTCAGACCGCAATGCATTCACTGCTTTTATTACCAAATTGACAACTTACGCGCACTCCAACGGCTTGGCAATTTCCATCGATCTACCGCGCGGCAGTGTCAAATGGAATCATCTTTCCGCTTTTGATCATGAGAAGCTCGGCGGCATTGTGGATTACGTCGTTATCATGGCCTATGACCAATTTTATAAAGGGAGTACCTCCGCCGGTTCCGTTGCAGGTCTCCCTTGGACAGACGGTGGGATTCAGGAATTTTTATCCTATGGTATCCCGCGAGACAAAATCATTCTAGGCATCCCTTACTATGTGCGGGAATGGAAATTGGACGCAGTCGGCGCCTTGCAAAGTAACCGGACTGTGCTGTTGAAGGATATTCCAGCTTTGCTCGCTTCCAAAACGGTCAAACAGACATGGGATGCGACATACGGTCAGTATCGCGTGGAGTACCAGGAAGACGGCTTTACTTATGTATTCTGGTTAGAAGATGCCGCAACTGTCAAGGCTCGATTGGATGTTGCGAAAAAGTATGACATCGCCGGTGTCGCAGCTTGGCGGCTTGGTTATGATTCTTCGGATTTGTGGACGATGATTTTGCAGAACAAGTAATTTATTTGAAGCAAAAAAGCACTGTCAGGATGCTCCTGGCAGTGCTTTTACGTTTACGTTGGAAATATAGTTCCACTATACATCCACGGTAAACACCATTTTTGGGTAAGACAGAAACAATTTCTCAAAATACTAACTTGACTTACTTTGAGGGAATTGAAGTCCGCTATTTGGAGGAAAACCGACTTTTACAGTAGATTCCATTCGTTAAATATCGTTGCCGTCCCACAGTCTGCACAGTACTTAGCGTCCGGTTTATTCACCTTCGAACAGCCCTTGTGGAGCAACGTTTTTTCCCGAGTACAGCGGTTTTTGAGTGGGGCTCCGCATTTGATACAATATCTTTCCTCTTTGTCCGCAACATATTTGCATCTGACACATTGCTGAAATTCTTTTTCAGCCATAACTTCACCTTCTTGAAGTAGGTTCTCTACTCCAAGTATATGAAGTCATTCGGACGAATGGTGAATACGAATCTTTATACTTTTTTCCATTTTCGTGTCTGACCATGTATAAAAACATGCCTTTTTACCCCAACCTATGAGGTAAAGGAGGTGAATAACCAATGGCAAAAGATGTGCTTTGCGAAGTCAATTCCTGCAAAAACTGGGCAAATGGCAATAAATGCAACGCGTCCTCGATTTATGTCGTGAGCCACCACGGCAGCAATCAAGCGCGCAATTCCGAAGAGACAGACTGCAAAACGTTTGAACCTAAAGTTTAGTTTAAGAGCTATTTAACTTAAAGAGTGTGGAGGCCCTTTCGGGCCTCTTTTTTTCTTTCTATTGTTATTGTAACCAATAATGATAATTATTATCATCGAATATAGGAAAGATTTTCGAGGTCTTCGAGATCCTGTGTCGGCGCTTGGCAGGCAAAGTTCTGACATACATAGGCTGTCGCGCGCCCTCCCAGAGGCAGTTTGTCCTGCACAAGCGGAATCAGCTTGCGCACTTCTTCTCCCGCTGCCCCTGGCGGGTGAAGAATGAGCAGCGCATTCGGCAGGAACTGCCGCTGTACGGCGCGCAGCATGTGCTGCGTCTCCGGCTTCGCCGGGTCGCCGGCGATGACGATTTCGCTGGCTTCGCTGTAAACGAAATCGAGCGCCGCCAGCATGAGCGCATGCCCCGGCGGGTAAGACGCCACAGCTCCGGCAAAAGCCTGGAGCTGCTCATCCGCGGCCTGCGACAGCTTCGCGTCGTAGGTCAGCTTGGCCAGCCGCTGCATGTTCAGCGCGGCTGCGGCGTTGCCCGACGGCATTGAGCCATCGTAGATCTCTTTGGGGCGGGTGAGCAGCTGCTCGGCATCGCTGCCGTAGAAGAAGAGCCCGCCCTTCTCTTCGTCTCCGAAGAGACGAAGCATCTCTGCGTTCAGCTGGACCGCATCACGGAGATAACGCAGCTCGAACGTGGTCTCGTACAGCTCGATCAGTCCCCAAACGAGGAACGCATAGTCGTCCACGTATCCTGGAAAAGCGGCCTCGCCGTCGCGATAGCGGGCGAGCAAGCGCCCATCTTCGCGGCGCAGCTCGCGAAGCAGGAAGTCCGCGGCTTTCGCGGCCGCCTCCGCGTAAGCCGGCTTGTCCAAGGCGCGGGCCGCCTTGGACAGCGCAGCGATCATCAGACCGTTCCACGCGGTCAGAATCTTGTCGTCTTTGCCCGGATGGATGCGCTTCTCGCGGTGCTCGAACAGCTTGACGCGGGCTTCCTCCATCCGATGCTTCAGCTGATCCAAAGGGATCTGCTTCCGCTTGGCAAAAGACGCTGGCGTCGTCTGGATCAGATTCGGGATGTTGTGCCCTTCGAAATTTCCCGCCTCCGTAATATCAAACAACTCGGAGATGAGGTCTCCCTCCTCTATGCCAAGCACAAGTTCTACCTCGTCGGGTGTCCATACGTAGAACTTGCCCTCTTCGCCTTCGGAATCTGCATCCTCCGCCGAATAGAAAGCGCCACCAACATCGGTCATATCCCTGAATACATAGGTAATGATCTGCTCCGCTACTTCAGCGTACTTGGCTTTGTCAGTAACTTGATAAGCTTCTACATAAGTCATAAGCAAAAGCGCATTATCATACAGCATCTTCTCAAAGTGCGGAACCAGCCATTGAGAATCAACCGAATACCTGGAAAAACCAAATCCAATGTGATCGTACATGCCTCCGCGATGCATGGCATCCAGCGTCTTTTCGACCATTTCAAGGGAGCGTTCGTTTCCCGTTTTCTTATAGTACCTGAGTAGGAATGACAAATTGTGCGAGGTTGGAAATTTCGGCGCACTTCCAAATCCCCCGAACTCCGGATCGAACGAGCTCTCATATAAACGGAACGCTTCGTGAAGCGTCTCTTCCGATAATTCACCGACAGATTGATGCTCCAGCAACCGAGCTGTTGTCTCTTGGATGATCTGTTCCCCGACTTCGCGAACGCGATTGGCGTCTTCCCGCCACTTCCCTGTAAGTTGCGCAAGCACTTCCACCATCCCGGCACGATTGTATTTCCGGCTGCGTGGGAAGTACGTTCCTGCGAAGAAAGGCTTCTTCTCCGGCGTCAGGAACACCGTGAGCGGCCAGCCTCCTTGTCCCGTCATCGCTTGGCATACCGCCATGTAGATGTGATCGATGTCTGGGCGTTCTTCACGGTCTACTTTGATTGAGATGAAATCTTTATTTAGCATATCAGCTATGGTTTGGTCTTCGAAAGATTCGTGTGACATCACGTGGCACCAATGGCAAGTTGAATACCCAATAGATAGGAAAATTGGCTTATTCTCTTGCTTCGCTTTCTCAAACGCTTCTTCGGACCAAGAGAACCAGTCGACCGGGTTGTATGCGTGTTGGAGCAAATAAGGGGATTTTTCGTTTATAAGTGCGTTTGATTTTCGTTCAGACATTATATACTCCTTTTCTATATTTAAATAAAACCTCTCTTGAAGTTAGAAGTTCATCTATACAAGTTGTTTTGTTCTTCTTAAGCGTTTAACAAGTATGTCAATAAATAAACCCACCAAAAACCAAGTGATAAAAAGTATAAAATATGTTAAATAATTAACTTCTAACAGTATACTGCTCGACGCTCCCCATTTATTATTTTCAAAATCAAACATCCAATGTCTTATTGGTTCAACATCTGCAAGAATATTTATTGGTGGAATTAATCTAATAGAAATATTTGCTAAACCACTACCCATAAAATCACTTAAACAAATAATGATACTTATTATAGAAATCAAGAAGGAGAATCTTCTTTTTAATAATGACAACTACTTCACCATCCGTTTTTATAATCAAACTGTTGAGTATCAAGTGAAATCCATGTTCTAGTTATTCAAAATAGCTTATAAATTTAATATCACTAATCACTATTAAGACGAGTACATCACTGTTCTCTACCTGAAAATAAGAATGGTTGCTTCATAAAATTCCGTTAAACATCATCCGAAGTATAAACTCGATTGCACGTTGGACACTTTAGTCTGTATGTTATTTCATACTTTTCGCCGTAAATAGACTCCATTGATTCGGACCAACCTTTTCCTTTGAATGCTTTTTGTGATTCTCTTTTGAGTCTTGTTTTACATTCTTTACAATAATATTTCTTTAGAAAGTAATCCTTTATTTCCTTACTTGTTAGGCTTGCGCTAACTGATATCCCTGGCTGTACACCATATTTGAATATAAATATAATTAATAGTATTACAAAAAAAATAATAAATCCTAACCAAAATAGAGTGTTATCCAAATGTCCACCACCACCCATGTTCTCATCTATCAGCTATTTTTCCTAATTCCAAAAGTAATTTGTCATTATTAAAGTCTGCTTGATCTAGATTGAGTTCTTTTATTAAATAAATTAATCCATTTGCCCAACAATCATCATTTTCATTAATTGCTGAAACCGATGCATTTTTAATATGTGGAATTAGTATTTTTGTGTCTATATCTTTTAGGGTCGTAATAATTGGTCCTACACCTGGCCACGTTATGTCTTGAAACCACTCCATTAAATAAGGCAACGCCACTGCATTCGCTGGATAACCAATATTTTTCAATACAATCGCGGCATTGTCCCAGCATGGTTTACTGCACAAATCATTTGATTGTTTAGCTAGAAGAATCACGTCTTCACCTTTCAAGTTGGATAATTCTTTTATTGCATCACGTTGAACGTGTTCTGGGTTGTTCCAACTCAAATCTTTAATAAGTTTAAAAATATCCTCCAAGTTAGCACCCTCTGACATAATAAAATAACAAAAAGCCAGCACGTAACTCAACCAAGTTGTATAAGTAACTCCTCTTTTATTGAAAAACCAATTGGTTAAAATTATTCTTAATTGGTGGACTAACGTCCCAACTGATCAATCTTATATTGTACTGTTTAAGTAATTCGTCTGCCTTGAGAAAACTATCCTTTGACATCGCACCTTCCTTTTTTACTACTGATGCATTTGGAAAACTACTATTACTATTCGCATAGTATGGATCACCCATATAGTATTCTGTCCTACCAGCCGTAAAGTATATTTCTGTTGCGCTATCAACCTTTAGCAATGTTATTCTTTCATTACCACTCGCTAATTTTCGTTTCCATTTACGATATTTCCCCCGTCCCTCATCAGCACCAAAACCATCGAACTCACATATTAGTGTATCTTCAATCACTTTTTGATTTCCATTAATTTCATACTTCAAACGAAATGGAAATTCTCCGTATGTAATTTCAGGTCGTGGAGGATTTGGTTTACTTTGAATGCCAATAAAAATGAGCAGCCAAGGAAAAGCAAGATATGCTACGAATGCAACTACCAACAGCAACGGAAAATGTATTAATTTTAGTTTCAATAATTCACACCACTTTCGGAGCAAGCTAATATGAGGTCCACGTTTTATCTTTCAATATCTCTATGTGCTAAATCCAATGCAACCGCAAGTTTGATTTGAGCCAATTTTCGAAACCCATTAGAATAAACATCAATTGAGCAAATTTCAACTGTGGGTTCAGAATCCAAATCCATAAGGTCAAATTCAATCTGGGCAATTACACTTGTATCTATAAGGAAAGTAATAATATCCTCACCTTGCTCAGGGATCCAATCGATTATATATACAGTTTTAATATTGGGAAAATGTTTTCGCAGCACGATCAACATTCTTTGTCTACCTTTATCGTGGAACAAAGACTAATGCTGTTTGATCAACGCTATTGTAATATCTTCTTCCGTTTTCGTACCTCTAAGTTTCATGTACTTCCCACCAAACTTCATATGAAATTTGCTCTATTATCTGTTCTTTGGCTTAATCCACATATCATAATCCATATTGAAGATGAAGTCGTCATGCATCATATTGATCCTCTTTTTCAATCAATTCACGCTTTCATTCGTACAAATGGTTATGAATAATTATTTTCTTCTCTTCGAGATTTAGATTATTTACATCAGCTATAAGCAACCTATAGATTAGCCTAGTCACATTGGCAAAAATTGCTTTACTTGAACCCACAGCAGCGTGCGCACCAAGATTAAACAATAAGTGCCCGGTTGGTAGCAAGTTAGCATAATATTTAAAACTAAGTGTTATATTCGAAATGGCTTGAGCATACTCAAAAGGTATTCCTATTTGAATCATATCGTTTGGTTTAGCCATGTTATCTAATAAAACTCTTCCTGTGTCTTGACTAATAAGTCCTTTAACTTGTAAAACTTCATTGTCTGAAGGAATAAACATTGCCCCTAGCAAGGCGTAGTTGCTAGCATTCTGATTTTTATTCATTTCAACAACAATAGAGATATTTGATTTAAGTAATATTGGTATTTTCGGTCTAATCTGATGTTCAAATGAATCAATAATGTCCATTGAAATTGGTGGTGGATTATTAAGCCATATCCTAATCCTATGATTCTTAAATTCATTTTCAAATAAATGGATTTGCTTGTTCACTTGCCCCCCCTCCTCCAACACAATCATTCTTCCATCACAAAACACTCCTGTTTTTTCCATTTAAACAAAATAATTATACAACAAAAAATCCAGCTTTTGGCTGGATTTTTATTGCCGGCATACTATTTACAACATCAATCAAACATAAGAATCAGCTTTACGAACTAAAGCTATCGCTCCACGAACAATCAAAAAAGTTACTATTAAAGTAACTAGGCTTACAAATGCGTTCCAGTGATTGTACGTAATCAATTCCGTATTTTTTTCGGCCCAAAATTCCAGCAATGTCACCGGAATACTATACAAAAGTGCCTGTACAAAGATGCTTTTTAAATTCGAGTGCTGTGAAGTTATATTATAAAAGACGCAGAGTGTAGGAAAAACCAGAAAATCAAATACAATGTTTGTATCGAAAACGTTAGGGAAAAAGCGAATCGGATAATCCAATAAATCAGCTGCAATGATAAAACAGTCGGTAATTGTTGTAATAACTGACTTCAAGAAAAAAATAATAAGCCAGTCTTTTATAGGTTTCCTAAGCATCCAGACGAACATTGAAGCAAAGCATAGTATTGTGACGGCCCACAGTATCACATATTCCATAGCATCCTCCCCAAATAAAGGAAAATAATTTCAATAATGAGATAGGTTCTCCATAAAAGAATGAATTATACTTTGGGGCTTTGGTACCCTACATTTACCAATATAAAAAAGCTCCTAAATACATATTAGGAACTTTAATCGATGTATTATTTTTACCTTATTCCACTCCATGACTCATCCGATCAACCAAATCAATCGGCAAAATACCATCAACTCCGTTCCCACTCCTGCCCCGAACAAGTTCCGTGTGCACACCGAAATACTTCTCCAGGTTGGACTCCGTTACGATTTGCTTCGTGGGACCGAGAATATGCTCACCTGTCCCGATAATTAGCGTCTGTTCTGCAACTCTTAACGCATGCGCTGGGAAGTGGGTATTGATGATAATGGACAACTTTTGTTTGTTCAACCACTGTATCATTTCCAGAACCATCAGCTGATTTTTCATATCCAGATTGGATTCAGGCTCATCCATGATCAAGACTTTCGGATTCTTGATCAGCGCCCTGGCAATCAGCACCATCTGCAGCTGCCCTCCGCTAATCTGATTACAGGGTCTCTCTGCAATACTACCTAGTCCCATACGATGTAGTAAATCAATGGCTTTACTGTAATCTTCCTTCTTAGGGGCACGCCCCATTGCTATGTAAGGCGAAAGTCCCATGACGACCATTTCCGTTACGCTGTATCCAAAGCTAGTGTGCTTAGCCTGAGGCACATAGCTGACTTTTCTCCAGAAAGCGGAAGAAGATAAGGTATGCGCCTCGGTCCCATCAATGCTGATATGTCCACGTTTGAACTTTTCGAAACCCATCAAACATTTGATGAAAGTAGTCTTACCAGCACCATTCACGCCGAGTACAGCTAATGTTTCTCCTTCTGGGACTTTAAGACTCAGACCCTCGAACAGAACTTTCGTTGGCTCATAAAAAAATGACGTTTCGACGACCTCAATCATTCCAAGCGCCCCCCGTCTTGTAAAGCAAATACCCAAAGATCGGAGCGCCGATCAGTGCCGTAAGCACGGATAGAGGGATTTCAGCTGAAGTTAACGTACGAGCTATCGTATCTACTACGACCATAAACAAGGCCCCGAATAGAATGCTCGCTGGGATCAATATTTTATTATTCGCTCCCACCATCATGCGAGCCAAGTGGGGGACAATGAGGCCGACAAAACTGATAAGCCCTGCCGTAGCTACAGCAAGCGCCGTTATAACTGTTGTCGCCAGGATGACAATGATTCGGATTCTTTTAAGATTAATCCCAAGCGATACCGCTTCTTCTTCTCGAAGGGAGATGATATTTAACTGCCAGCGCAGTTTCCAAATCACCAAGATGCCTATCACGATTACAGGCACGGTTGTGATAACATCCTTCATGCTTGCACCCGCTAAACTCCCCATGAGCCAGAACAAAATGCTTGGCAAATGCTTCTCGGGATCAGCTATATATTGCAGCATGGAGGTCAAAGCGGCAAAAACGGAACTCGTGACCGTCCCTGCCAGCACCAGCTTCAATATATTGACCTGCCCGTTTTTCTTGCTGATCGTATAGGCAATGGCCATGGAGAACAAGCCGAATACGACAGCCAGCCCCTGAATCAGGAAGGTTTGATGAAATAAGAAAATACCTAAGGCCGCACCAAAACCAGCTCCAGAAGAAACACCCAAAATGTGTTCACTTACCAACGGATTGGAAAACATCGCCTGCAGGCTGGCTCCGGAAACGGCCAGGCCTGCGCCAATGATAGCTGCCACAATCACTCGCGGAAAACGAATGTTCCAAACAACCGTCGCGCCCGAGCTGCCGCTATTCAAGCTGCTCGGAGAGAAGATGGATTGAAATAACTCGCCGGGAGACATGGCATATCTGCCCATGCACAAAGCTGCTACGATAGCTACGAGAAACAGCAGCGATGTGGCAATAAAAAAATAAGCACTCTTGTATCGCATCCTAATTTCGCCAAATGGACAAGACATACACATCCATCAAGGCTGCAACCTCTTCTCTATTGATATACATCTTCTGACAAATATCCATGGCAATTTTATGCCGGGTATCATAATCCAGCTTAGCTATGCTTTCTTTCAACCTGGTGTGCACTAGCTTAGATTCTTCTTCTGTATAGGGTTTGAAACTTTCAAAGGAATTCAATGCATCTTGAACATCGCTTTTGTTACGCAAACCAACAAGTACACTATCCACATAAGGGCTTGAGAGCATATAGTGAATTGCACCATCCACAATGTTTTGATTCTCTCTGATGCAGATGGCTTTGAATACATCCTCATACTGCGGGATGATCCCTGTTCCAAGCGGATTCATGGCAATATTGCCGACTCCCAGCTCTTGGGAGGATTTCATCCCCTCAGTTCGCCATGGCGCATTCAGGACATTGTAGCCAACAATATTGATGTCAAATTTGTACTCGCTGAGCACTTTCCGCAAGTCATCGCTAGGCATGTGAGTTGTGATGGAAACATGCTTGATCAAGCCTTCTTCTCTGGCTTTCACGATCTGATCAACGGCTCCGAATCTCACGCATTCCAGCCAATCCTCGTAGCTCTTGACCCCCCATAAATTGGTGAAGAAATCAATCTGCTCCAGATTCATTCTTTGAAGACTCCGCTCCAGTATTTCTCTGAACTTTCCTGAGTCACCATAGTAGCATTTCGACGAAATATGAAAAGGGATCGGCCCTTTCTTCATTTCAGTGATGGCATCTCCTAAAATAAATTCGGATTGATCGGCACAATACTGCATCGCCGTGTCATAGAAATTAATTCCATTATTGTAGGCATGTAAAACCGTTTCAACGCATTCATCCCTGTTCTGCGGATTCTCGAAGCGCTGCGCGCCAAAGCCAATTCTAGAGATTTGTATATCTGTTCCTGCTAGCGATCTATACTGCATCCTAATCCCCCGCAACACGTGATTTTTTCAAGATGACATGCTATTTTTTCGAAAACTTTTCCACATAATTTTTACTGTCTTTATTTGCGTCCATCTTAAGCACTTGGTTAACTTCATCATCTGTCAGCGAGATGTTATAAGAGAACTTATAACCTTCCTTAACAATGTCTCTAATGTTCAATTTTGCAAATTGTTCAGGGTAAGCCATCGCCCCGTACCAGTACCAGGTTAAGGAAGCCATATGCGACATTAGAGCAAATTCAGGCAGCTTGTACACTCTCTTATTCTTGACTGCCGCCAATTCCTTCAATTGAGGATTGTCATAAATTTGGCTTGGATTCACGCCGACTGCGGTTTCGTGAATGACGATAAAGTCAGGATTCCATGCCAAAATTTGCTCAACATTGACCTGCATCGTATTTTTGGAAACACCTTCTTGATAAGCCACATTTTTCACACCAGGAATTTCATGATAAAAGTTGCTATCGCCCCACACCGAGATCTTATTGCCGTCAATAGCGCTAATGAGCAGTGAGCGGGCTTTCTTATCGGCTGGAATGTCCTTCACCAGTTGTTGTACATCGGTTTTGGCCGCTTCCTGATTGGCTAATAATTGCTCGACGCGGTCTTCTTTCCCGAGCGCTGCGCCTAGCATTTTCATTGTCGCCACTTCTTTATCCCACGGACCCCAGCCGATGGTAATCACTTTTACGCCAGCTTTCACCATGGATTCGTAATACTCGGGCTTTCCTAGATTCCATTGGAATACGACATCAGGCTTGATGTTCAGCACTTCTTCAATGTTCGGCACAAAACCGCCGTCCGTTGTGAAGGACGAGTTAATATCTTTGATTGTCGGATAATATTTGTTCAGCACGCGCTGTGAAATCATACTTTTGGATGCAGGGTGGATCCCGACGACACTTTTTACATCTCCTGCAATGGCAATGGCTGTTTCAGCAAGCGGTTTTGGAAATGTTAAAATCGTTTTGGCCGGCTTATTTAAAACAATGCTCTCTCCGCGATCATCGACGATCGTTCTGCTGGCATCATTGGCTACTCCCTTGTTATTGCTTGCTGCAGCGTCTACAGACGCGGTGTTCAAAGGTTTCTGCGTGCTTGCATTCGTTCCAGTCGTACTAGGCACGCTGGAGCATGCGCTAAGCAACAACGTAAACATAAGTAAAAGACTAACTGCCACGGAAGGGTTCTTCCACATACTGGTCATAAGTAATACTCCTCTTCGCTTATATTGATAATGATTATCATGATCACTATTAATATAGCTCTGACCCCTTCGTGCGACAATGGACGATTCGGACATGGTTAATACACGTTTCGGACGAGATCCCGCATTTGCGTTTTGATCCTTGAAGTGATTGGGAGACATGCCGACATATTTTTTAAACAACCGACTGAAATAATAACGATCCTGGTAACCGAGACCAAAGGCAATTTCCTCAATCGTGGCATCTGTCGTGCAAATTAATTGTTTGGCGATATCCATACGGATTCGGATTAAGTAATCAAGGGGACTTTGTCCGAAACGATCTTGAAACAACCGCGATAGATGCCGAGGGCTGCAATTTAGCAATTCGGCTAACGACTCTAAGGTAATCGTATCGGAGTAATGCTCGTTCATATAATAAACAGCCTGGGAGACAATTTCGGGTTTCTTGAGCGGAAGTCTTTGCGTATACTGCTGCCACAACAAATCATGTACAAATTGATAAAATAATGTCTTCACATGAAATTGTTCCAGTGTGTTTGTCAGTTTCCATTCCTGATGCATCTTCTGGATTTTCAGCAGCAGCGAGACAGGAGAGTATGGCTCAAGCCCATACTGGGTATGAAAGGGATTGTTGCGTTCCATCAACTCCTGAATATCTTGTCTGTACGGCAATGAGATAACAGCTTTATAGAGGACCAGATAGTATTCGAAATTTTCCTGCGTCCGTTCAATATGCATGCGCATCCCTTTGCCTCCATGCAAGACATGCAGCGGCTTCAACTCATAGGTTGTTCCATCCAAAGAGATCATCGCGGTTCCACAAACAGATTGCAGAAAACCGCTTGCTGGCAATTGATAGGAACGCAACTCTTCGCCGACCTTCATCTTCGTATGTCGAATATCCATAATTTTAATAGCCGCATGATTCCATAATTTGATATGTTCTTGAATATTCATACCTATACCTCGCTCGTTCATTGATAATAATTCTCATTATACAAGCTGAATGGTCGATTGAAAATAAGCCAACGCAGGAAAAATAAGACATAAGGATAGCAACCGGGCATAGAAAAAAAGCATGCTCCTCCCCATTTAAATAGGAAGAGCATACTTTGCATCAACGTCACTTACGCATACTTAATTACATTCGCCACGATGATAAAAATGGCACCGATAATCAGCCACATGCACATCAACGGCCAGAAAAACTTTACCCACTTCTGATAAGCAATCCCCGATACAGCCAGACTGCCCATCAAAGCGGACGAGGTAGGAAGAATCATGTTCGTAATGCCATCACCCAGTTGAAAGGCCAATACGGAGGTTTGTCTTGTAACGCCAAGCAAATCGGACAATGGTGTCATGATCGGCATCGTTGTAACCGCCATACCTGTACCAGAGGTGATGAATACGTTCATAATATTTTGAAAAGCGTACATACCTAGCACTTGAATTGAACTTGGCAAGTCGCCTACAAGAATGGACAGGCCATTCACGATGCTGTCGATGACATTTCCTTGCTCTAGCACGACCATGATGCCTCTTGCAATACCAATGATGAACGCGCCATAAGTAATGCTGCTTGCACCTTTGACGAATTCGCTGGCGATACGGCTTGGACCATAACCTGCGCTGAAGCCGGACACGATCCCCATGGTCAAGAATAACGCACCGAGTTCCTCCATCCACCAGCCTTTTTTCGAAACACCCCAAATAACTAGACCGAAACCAATGATCACCGCAGCAATTGTAAGGTAGTGCTTAAGCTGAACGGTCGGCAGCTTGGAGAAGTCGACTTTCTCGCTTGTAACAGATTGCTCTAAATCATAAACAAGCCCTTGCTTCGGATCTTTTCTTACTTTACCTGCATATCGAACCAAATAAAGACTTGTCACGGTGATGAGGCAAATCAATAAAATAACGCGCAGCCAAGCCCCTGAGAACATCGGCACTTGCGCAATAGCTTGAGCCAGACCGACATTGAACGGGTTCAATATCCCCGCCGTAAAGCCGCAGGATGCCCCCAAGGATATCATCGCTGTACCCGTCAAAGCATCAAAACCGAGCGCACGGGCAATCGCGATCCCGATGGGGACGAAGACCATGACTTCAGTGGACATCCCCATTGTAAAACCGCCGACCGAGAACAGGGTAATGAAGATGGGGATCACCCACCTGCCCTTATTGGCAAATGTTTTTGCCACCCTGGAGGTTACCGCCTCAATCGTACCTGTCGACGAAATGATTTGGAAAGCCCCGCCAATAATGAAAATAAAGAAAACTACATCCGCCGAAGAAACTAGCCCATGGACGATCGCTTTCGGAATTTCAACTAAATTAACCGGACTCGCATCTACCTGATGATACGATCCTGTCACGAGTAAGGATTTTCCAGTCACTTTATCTTTGACACGCTCGAATTTTCCTGCAGGGATTGTATACGTTAATGCCGCTGCAACGAAAACAAGGATAAATAAGATAACAAAGGTATGAGGCATTTTAAACCATTTGCGAGGACTATCTTTTGTTATACTATTCAATGCCCGTTCCCCCCTCTCTCTTCTGCTTCCACGCTGTAAACTCACTGCGAACGTTCTGCATCGCCGCCTTGTCGGTACATAAATCATACGCAGTAAGGGCTAACGCTTTGGCCGCTCGATTCAATTCAATCATGCCCTCTTCCGAACCCGCCATCTGAGCAAATTCCGGCGTATGCGTCGTAGCATCCCCTAATCGGATATATGGGTGGATCGTCGCCGTCATCTGGCTGACATTCCCGATGTCAGAGGAGCCGACACCTCCCTTTTGCGGCGGTGCGGATACCTCGATGCCCATCTGTTCCAGATTTTTTTGAAACAATTGAGCCAAAGCCTTATTGTTGTTCCGCTCCGCATAAATTAACCCTTCCGCGATATCAACGGTAGCTCCAACACCTTCTGCCGAGCTGCGAACGGCCCGATATACTTTTTCTCTGACAATTTCCAGTTCTTCCACCGTCGACGCTCGCAAAATAAATACAGCCTCGCACAGCTCCGGTACGACATTCGGCGCATCTCCGCCCTTGGTAATAATGCCGTGAATCCTCACATCCTCTTTCACAAACTGACGGATGGCGTTGATAGCTACGAATGCATTAATTAAGGCATCCAACGCAGAGATTCCTTTCTCTGGAGAGGAAGAAGCGTGCGCCTGCTTCCCATGAAAGGTAAACGTTGCGTCGACACAAGCAAGTGCACCGCGCAGAACCATCGTTTTATTTTGCGGATGGACCATCATCACAGCATCGATGTCATCGAAGATTCCTTCGTTGCACATGATGATTTTACCGCCGCCTTCTTCTTCGGCAGGCGTACCTAAGACAACGATTTTGCCTGGCAGATCAGGATGTGCTTCCTTCAACGCCAGCGCGGCGCCAACGGATGCAGTCCCAATCAAGTTATGGCCGCAAGCATGGCCAATCACAGGTAGCGCATCGTACTCGGCCAGCAGCGCAATCGTTGGTCCTCCGGGCTGACCTTCCCAAGTAGCGCGAAACGAGGTCTCTAAACCCGCAATCCCTTGCTCTACTTCAAATCCCGCTTCAAGTAAGGGTTCAACCAACCACATCTTCGCTTTATGTTCATGGAAGCTGAGTTCCGGATTCGCATGAATTTGCTTAGAAATACGTCTCAGTTGCTCGTCAAACGAATCTACAGCTTGCTCAATCTGTTGTTTGCTCTTACTGGCATCTAAATTTTCTTGGATCATTGTATAAGCCCCCCTGTCAAAACCTCGTGATGATTTACTATTTGCATGGATAAAGCCAATGATGAAATGAATAATTATGTAACATAATGAATATTATTTTATCGACTTCAAATCTATAAGTACAATTGATTGTTTTTTGGCCAACCCCTAAAAAATTTTTATAGCCACGCAAAAAAAAATACACTGCCAAATGGCACTGTACATTTTCTTAAACATATTGGGACTTCATAAATTGCACGAATCTATCCACAAACGCAAGCTCTAATGTTGATTCCCGATAAATCATCCATGTGTTTCGTTTGATTGGTTCCCCGTTCTTTCGGATCAGCTCTGTGGTTTTCAATCCATCTTGCGGCGAAACAAAAACCCCAGGAACAATCGAATAGCCAAGCCCCTGCTTCACCATCTCTTTGCAAGTTTCATAGGCGTCTACCCACATTGTAATCGTAGGCGGCGTGTTATACCGCTCATGCCACCAGGCTTGAATCGTTTCGCTGAAGGGAGACTGCATGGAGCTCATGGTTTTAATTCTTGGTTCTTTATAGTAGATATGAGGCAAGTCCGGGAGGTTATCTAAATCAATATCATCTTTGGAAATCAAATAAATATGCTCGTCGTGTAAAAGACATCGGGCATCAAACCACGGGTAGTCTCCTCTAATTATACCCACATGGATCTCTTCCTCTTGGAGCAATTCAAGAATCTCCGGGCTTAATGCGGAGGTAACATTGAACTGCACGTCTGGGCAAAACTCTTTGAACCTTTTGAGGATCGGCGGAAGTTTGTATAGACCATAGTAACTGGCAACGCCCAGTCTTAGTGTCCCTTTGACCTCATTACGCAAACTCATAATGTGATCCTTCATTTTATTCAATTCGATCAGTGTTTTCTTCGCATAGGCAACCAGATATTTTCCTTCCGGGGTAAGTCTGGTCCCCTTAGAGGATTTAACGATGATAGGCACCCCGAAGTCTTTTTCTAACTGCTGAATCCTGTAAGATAGCGCGGGCTGCGTGATGTATAGGCGTTCCGCCGCTTTTGTCAGACTCTGTTCCTCTGCAAGATACTGCAGCATGATGCAATCCTTCTCGTTCAAAGACCACCCTCCTCTGGAATTTTAATGTCTAAAGCTTAGCATACTCTATCGCATAATCAAAAAAGGCTTCCCCAAAGTCATCCAATGTCCCAGAGAAAGCCTTGACTTAAGGGCAGCCTTCATGAATGAACAGACTTGAACAGCTCTATTACTTGCCTAGAAAGTTCTTAATAAAAAAAGTAAGTTGATATTCCATGCTTAGAGGGTCATTAAAGTAGAACGCCTTCGCGTCTGCTTCGAATACATGCCCATTTTTAACTGCGGGAATATTCTTGTACGTTTCTGTGTTCTGGAACGAGTTATCTTCATCTGCATTTTTGCTAAAAATGACGTAGTCCCCCATGTAATCCTTCATAACCTCCGTGGATAAAGCAAAGAACCCTTCCTTCTGAGTCATTTCCTTGACTTTAGCTGGCATTGGAAGCCCGAATGCCTGATAGAGAATTTCCGTGCCACGGCCAAAGTTATCGCCATAGACATAGAGCTGCTTATTAAAAGTTTCGATGACCGAAATTGTCGCATTGGCGCCGATCTTCGCTTTAATTTCTTCTCCCGCTTTCTTCGTACGTGCTTTGAAATCGTCCACCCAAGCTTGTGCTTCCTTTTCTTTATTCAACAATTTGCCGATTTCCAGCTGCTGCGTTAAATAATCCACTTTCCCATACGTATAGGTAACCGTAGGCGCAATGCTTTTGAACTTATCGATATTTTTAATGTCCGACAGTCCGATGATGAGATCCGGGTTAAGTTCAATGATTTTTTCAATGCTTTCGTCGGTAACCACTTCAACGTTTTTCAGTTTGTCTTGAAAATTCGGATTGGTTTTGGACATTTCGTCTACACCGACCAAAGGCACGCCGAGCAGCATAACATTACCTGTCAGAAACCGGGTTAACACCACGACCCGCTGCGGATTCGTAGGTACCTGAACAGGGCCATCCTCAGATTGGTAGGTAAATGTACCAGAACTCGAGACGGTTGACGTCGGCTTACTACCGCAAGCACTAAGTAAAAGAATTAAGATAACGACGGACAATGCGAAAAGCTTTTTCATTAGATGACTCTCTCCCTTTAGAAACTTATATAAAAAGTTTTGCTCATTTTTCACTGATCATGAAAATCATTCTCAGTTGCATCCCTAATTATAATGATCCCTGGAGAGTCAAACCATGCCTTTTTGTTCGGAAATCGACTTGGACTATTGATTGCCCGTAAATAAAGCGATTGCCCGCTGAAGCTGTAAACGAATAGAAACCGGATTGTATGGGATCCATTCATCTCGATCAAGATGATGGACATGATTCCGCTCAACGGCAGGAAGCTTGTTCCAGTACGGGGAATTGAAAACCAATTCCGAGTGGGCGATGGAACCATTGTCATCTGGAAACACAATCACTAATATCCTGGACCCAACATACTCATCCAGCTCAGACAATTCTATGGGAATGGAGTGAAATTGATCTCCATGCCTTCTCATCTCATGCTCAATCCTTACCGGAGGCTGCAGCCCGAGTGATTGATACATGACATAGCCGACATTTCTCCCTCCGTAAATGAGCAATTTTCCCGGTTTAATCACGAGAATGGTTAGAATTTCTTTCGCGACTGCCGTTTGCTGGATAAGAGAACGGGCAGCCTGCTCTTCCTTTTCAAAGTCAGCTAACCACGTCTCTGCCCGGTCGCTCCTTTGAATGGATCGCGCGATGAGACGCAGATGTTCTTTCCATCCCATTTCCATCCACGAAATTTCTGCAATTGGGGCTACTACACGCAAATATTCGGGATTTAGTCCAAAGTGATGCAAATGCTCTTTTGCCGCAATAATCAACTCGATATTGGCATTGAGCAAGTCAGTCTTCACCTGTTCCGATGTGCTGTTTGTATCGATAAATATCATCGTTTGCGGCTGGAGCTCTGTCGTATTCACAAATTCGCTGCTATCCGAGATAGTAACGGCAGGCTCCAATTCAAGCAGCAGCAGATGACTCGCATATGGGGTAAGCCATACAGCCACACGTTGGAAAGTTCCCTGGACGAACCCCGAAGGCGATGCTCCCGTCTGCTGCTTGAAACGGCGGCTGAGATAAAACTCATCCTTATACCCAACTTTGAGTGCAATTTCCCTAAGCGTGCTTGAGCCGTTCATTAGCAGCTCTTTGGCCCGGTGAACACGCAATCGCGATAAATATTCGTTCGGAGAAAAACCCGTATGCTGCTTAAACAAGGTCGAATAGTGGGACACGCTTACGCCTGCAATAGCCGCCAAATGCTCTCGCGTTATTTTCTCGATATAATGGTTCTCCAAATAGGCAATGCTTCGTTCCATAGTCGGCTGTTCACTCGCAGCATGCTTGGCTGCCTGATGCTCCAGCAACTGAAGAAGAATTTGGTGAAATTTAATTTGATTTTGCACATGGCGGGTTTCACTGATGGGTAACCGGTGGATATATAGCTCCTCCATATTGGCAACAATCCCAGGTTCATAGGGAAAAAATTGAATATTCGCGCTTGCGGTTACTTCACTTTTTCGCAACAAAGCGCCTTCCTGTAGGAACCTTGCTTGATCTTGGGTATTGATTAAAAGCTTAAAAGCATGAAGCGGAAAAGAAGCATTCGCAATTAATGAAGCCTCGAAAAATGCGGGTAGAAGGATGACGCTTCCTTCCATGAGTTCGTATGTTTGATTATCCTTTGCCCTTAAGACACCTTTGCCGCCTGCAATCGCAATCAGTGCAGTTAAATTCTCATTCAGCTTATACTGCGGTATGTTCGAAGTGCTGTACAGCGATTGAATGCTGTCAGCGGTATAGAAAGGAAAGTGAGACTCCGCCCACTCCGAATTCGCGTTATTCACCATTGAAGCCTCCATAACTTTGTTACAATGAGGGACGTTTGTACTTCCTCAGCAGGGTATTACGCTATATTATCTCGATAACGAGGCATAAAAACAATACCCATGTGAGCATGCATGAATGCCTTTAACACATATTGCACGTGGCATAAATACATAATAAGGAGGCAGTCTTTGACGGTACTCTCGTATTATAGACTAAGCTGATAAATCTTGAATGAATCATGGAGATGACCGATCATGCGCTTTGCTTTTCTGATCACTGCCCTTTTTCTCGCTTCACTTAATTTGCGTCCTGTCATAACGTCAGTCTCTCCTTTGCTCGGAACGATTCAGGAAGCGCTTGGCATGAGCGGTTCCAGCGCCAGTCTATTGACCTCCCTGCCTGTGCTCTGCATGGGCTTTTTCGCTCCTGCTGCAGTGAAACTAGGCATTCGGTGGGGGATTGAAAGAGCGATTGCCTATTGTCTATTGCTCATCGGACTTGCTACTGCGGCGAGGTACTTTGTTACCTCTGAATGGTTGATGCTAATTACCGCTTTCCTTGCCGGAATCGGAATTGCCATCATTGGGCCTTTGTTGTCCGGATTTATCAAAGGGAATTTTGCTAACCCTTCAGCGATCGTCGGCGTCTATTCCATGGCGATGGTTCTTGGCGCCGCCCTTGGGTCCGCTTTTTCCGTACCTCTGCAAAATGTCTTTAACCACTCCTGGCAAGCGTCCGTCGCTTCTTGGTCCGTCCTGGCTTTCCTTGCGCTTTGCTTTTGGTGGAGACCGCAACGGAAAAGTCCGAAATCACTCGAATCTGCCGTGCCCGGCACCTTGCCCAAATCAAACAGCAACAGCTTAAAGCTTCCCTTATCTAATAAACGTTCTTGGTTGCTGACATGCTTTTTCGGGTTGATGGCTTTCATCTTTTACTCACTTACCGCCTGGCTGGCCCCCATGGTGCAGGCAATGGGTTATGGGAAACAAACGGCAGGCATGATTTTGACCTTATTTACTGCCGTACAAATGCCTGTCAGCTTGGTCATTCCTATTCTCGTCAGCCGTTTTCAAAGCAGAATGCTCTGGCTGATTGGCTGTTCAGCTATGGAGTTAATCGGACTCATTCTGCTCCAGCTCCCCGTAACGCCTTGGCTCACCTGCATCTTCTTGGGAATCGGTGCAGGAGGACTGTTCCCCATGGCTTTAATGCTACCTATCGATGAAACATCGAATACGGAGGAAGCCAGCGCGTTATCGGCAATGACGCAATCCGGCGGTTACATTTTTGCTGCCTTAGGTCCTTTTTTTGTAGGCTTTATCCATGATTATGCAGGCAGTTTTCCTCCTGCACTTATTGGCATGTCGATACTCGTAGCCATCATGATCCTCATCCAGTTTAAAATCGGCAATAAAAAGTCGAAACTTGTTCAGTCGGACTAGTCAAAAAAAGAACCGCTCATATCGGGATATTCTCCCAGTGAGCGGTTTTTGTTCTTCCGATCAAGTAAAGACCATATTTTTCCCGTAAAAAATCTCATCCATCTCCCATTTCACGCTCTTCTCAATCTCCAGCTGCTCTTCCTTACTCAGGGAATCCTTGGTGTAACCGAACAAATAATTATTCAAATCAAATTCTCGCAGCTTACATTTCGTATGAAATATATTTTCCTGATATACGTTCACATCGATCATTTGGTACATGTCTTTGATTTCACTTGGAATATAGTTCTGAATGGAGCTGATTTCATGGTCAATGAACAACTTGTGCCCCGTGATATCGCGCGTGAAACCTCTTACCCGGTAATCCATTGTCATAATGTCCGTATCGAAAGAGCGGATCAAGTAGTTCAGCGCCTTCAGCGGCGATATTTCTCCGCAAGTGGATACGTCAATGTCAGCCCGGAATGTGCTGATCCCTTCGTCCGGGTGATACTCCGGATACGTATGTACAGTGATATGACTGGTGTTCAAATGTGCAACAACGGCTTCCGGTAGCGGCCCCGGCGATTCTTCAAACGATTCATTCGGTTCTTTCTCAATCGGACCCTCGGACACCAACATGGTGACACTGGATCCCTGCGGATCATAATCCTGCTTGGAAATGTTCAGCACATGAGCGCCGATAATGTCGGCAACGGACTTCAAGATCGCAGTCAATCGGTCTGCATTGTACTGCTGGTCTATATAAGCAATATAGGCTTCGCGCTCTTCCTTGGTTTTTGTAAAGCAAATATCATACATATTAAAACTTAGTGATTTGGTCAAATTATTAAAACCATGCAAGGTAATGCGCTGCTCGGACGTTAATTTCACCTAGGCTCCCCCTTTTCATGATAAAGCTAAGCTTAGGATGTGATCACCGGGCAGCTTCTATTCCATTTTTAGACATGTAAAAAAGAGATGATGTCACAATGGACACCACCTCTGGCCTACCTTCTAGCCTAGAATCATTTTAGCTACAATCGCAATGTCACGAATATCAATGACTCCGTCATTGTTCAGATCCGCTTTCTTATACAATAGCCAATTCGGATCATCGGAATTTTTACCATAGTAAGCTGCCATCATAGCCAAATCACCGATACTGAAGTGGTTATCTCCGTTCAGGTCGCCTGGCGATTGCGTGTTGATAGATGCCAGGAATGCTTGGAGCGCCGCATTCAACTCGGCGGAAGCTTGATCCACTTGGCTTTGGCTTGCTGCCGCGTTATCGGCCACAACTTTGGCTTGGGCGATAGCGGCTTGTAACACAGCTTTCGAACCAACCGGATATTGTCCGACACTTGTGCCTTCTGCCGCCGCATCATGCGCTGCCTGAGCTTGCGCAATAAGTTCATGGAGACCGGCTTTGTTTACGCTGTTGATAAGAATAGGATGTACAACGCCAGCCACATTGGTCTCGACTCCATCTCCGTCTGAGATAATGATACTAGACAGTGAGATAGCTGTGGATACAGGCAACGCAGAAGATCTGGCTTTCCATTGCAGGTTAATCAAACCGGTCGCCAGAAGATCTTTGTCCGCAGCTATCCTTGCAGCAAGGACACGGACTTGACCTGGTGTTTCCTTCGTACTTACGAAGAAGACATCCTCTTGTCGCGATTTTGCAGAGATAAACTCCACAGCTGCCGCGTCATAGGCGAAGATCAAGTCATGCGCATAGACATTTTGACTCACGCTGTGCAAATCATAAGTAAGATCGAAAGTGGCACCGGAGCTAACTTGATCAACACCGAATAAATAGGCGATGTTTCCGGCAGGACTTTCTTTTACTTTAAAATCAATCGTATACGTTTTCTGTGTGGAACGGTCTTCTGCCGTAACTACAATTGTCGCTTGGCCCGGCAGTTTGTCAGCCTGAGTAACTACCAACGTTGCATTCGAATCTGCCGTTGTTGCTGCAACTGTCGGAACTTGGACTTCGCCTTCCGGCAGTTCCACGGTGTAGGCTGCTGTGTTTGGATCAAAACCGGACATCCGCTCCCCATTTATTGTGATGCTGCTTAAGGTTGCATCGTCATTCAAAGGCTCTTCGACGTCACCAAGCGCAGCAACCGTGATGTTAAAGGTTTTCGTGATGCTTGTAGTACCTCTGCTAATCCTGGCCGTCAGCACAGCCGTTACATTCGGATCACCGTAACAAGGCCGCACGATGTTGCCATGGAAATCGATCACTCCCGGATCTGAACTTGACCACGTAATCACCACTTCAGGCGAACCGTTTATGCTGATCGGCAAGAGCAAATTGTTCACGACGGATCTCGTATTTCCCAAATCAAGCGACGCTGCAGCCGATATCACACTTTGCTCGTCTGCACTCATTGCTTTAACGGTTAAGGAAAATGTTTTCATTTCGGTATCGGCACCTTTGGTCAACGTAGCTGTTAGCATAACACTCGCATCCGGCTGCCCGACACCTGGACGATGAACTTGCCCAGTTTCACTAATGGCATCTGGATTAGAGCTATTCCAGTTTATCGTGGAACCAAATCGGCCATTACTCGGTAAATACACATTACCGGTCACCGTATTGCTGCTGTTAAGCTCAAGCTCGGCTTTATCTGCGGCCAGATCTCCCATATCTCCTTGGGCAACTACCGTCAAGATAAAAGGTTTATCTGCCGATACCCCTCCGCTTGTGATTGTTGCTGTTAAGGTCACTACCGCATTCGGTTGACCTTCCTCTGGCCGAGACACATGCCCGGCATCGTCAATCACAGCAGGATTCGATGAATGCCATGCAATCGTCGATCGATAATTACCTTTTGTCACCAGCGTTAAATGGTCAGCAACCGCGCTCGTATTTCCCAATTGCAGTGCGGCTTTATCCAAATCAACCGCTTCAGCGTCGTCCATGGGAAGTACTTTGAGTTGAAAAGCCTTCGTCGCGATCGAATCACCCTTGATTATCGTAGCTGTCAGTTTCAACTCCGCGCTTGGCTCCCCTTGAATGGGTCTAGTCACAATATGCCCTGAATCGCTCATGACCAGCGGATTTGAGCTCTCCCATGTGATTCTTGTTTGCTGTTCGCCTGCTACAGGCAAACTCAAATCATGGGAGACTCCGGATGTATCGCCTAAGCTAAGTGCTGCTTTCGCGGCATTAACGGCGAGGGTATCCTTTTCTCCAACCGTCGAATTGTGATCAATCGTGATATCATCGACGGAGCCGCGAAAGAAGCCTGATACCGTACCGCTGGAATCGAATGCGAACAAAATTTTATCGACGACTTTTCCATTCGCCACTTCTCCGAGGTTCGTCGTAATCAAGTTCCATTGATCTTCAAGAACAAATCCCCCTTTTCCTTGCGCATTCGGATGGAGGACAACACCATTCTGATCTTTGGCACCCAAGTCATGCAGGTAAGTACCGTCCGTAAACAAAATATCAAGCGCCACGTACTTGCTTGTCGTTCTTGTCAAAGTCGACAGAACATCCGACTCTTTCTCAGGAAACAGCCAGTAAGACAAGGTTGTCGAAGCCTTAACCGGAATCTCCGTATCAAAGATTTGGTTGTAAGCGTAGGATTGATTAGCATCTAGAGCATTCCCAGAAAATTGGAGTGCGCCCGCGCCATTGTGCGCTCCGGTGCCTTTTTTGGACTCCATCCCGCCGATCCCGCAGCAAAATTCCCCGATATTTTTCGTCAACGACAAGATCCTGTACGTGTTAGCCGGACCCGTCGTATCCGTAGGAGCGAGATCCTCCGCTTCAAAACCTGAGTCGAAATCAATTCCCGCCTCATATTGGTAATCAGCCTCCCGCATCGCCAATACAGTTACAGCAAACTGTTTGATCTGAGATGCAGAGCCTTTCTTCACTGTTGCTGTCAAGGTGAGCTGTGCATTCGGCTGGCCAAGATCCGGACGTTTTACGATTTTTCCCGTGTTGCTGAGTACGCCAGGATTCGAACTTTCCCACGTGATGGTTGTGCCTTTCCTGAACGTTGATGGAAGGATGACTCCTTTCGTTAAAGCCGTCGTATCTCCTAGATCAAGTGCTGCGACTGCTGACGCTACAGAAGTATTGTCATCAAGTTCCGTTGCATACAATTTCCAGTCCGCTAATTGCGTATTCGTCGACTCCCCGTTGTTATTCATAATGAACAACCGGTAATAGCCGTACTCCTTCACTTTGTTGGCAGCAATCGTATATTCTTTCGTTTGAAAACGTGCGCTGAAAGACTGATTGCTTTGCTCATCCAGCACGTTCCAGCTCAACCCATCATTCGAACCTTCGATTCGCCAGTTTTTCGGGTCCCTTGTCGCTGCATCGTTGGCCGACACCATGGCATATTTACTAACGGCTTGGGTATCCCCATAATTGAATTGGACCTGCACCCAAACATTCGTTGTTTGAGCCCCCAGCCACTTCGTGTTGGCATTATTATCGAACAATTTCACAGCGGTTTCATTAGGCTGGTTTTCTTTGCTGAACTTAACGGTCATATTGCTTGCGAGAGCGACATTGACCAAATCCCCAGGAGCCGCTTGAACGGTCAGGTTCGGAAGCAGGCAGAACATCAGCAGGCTGCAAATCAGAACATGCCAACGACTTAAGAGCTGTCTCATCATCTTCCAGTAACCTCCTTGTACCTGGCGTTCACATTAGGCAACTGGACAAGCCTCCACGGCTTCGCCTCGCTGCTGAATCCAGCCGGAGCTTCGGTAGCTGCTGCCTCTTTTGTATTCAAGACGGCAACTAATGACTGTGCAGCATCCGAATTGTTCGTGTCCGGCGCCTTTTGAGCGCTATCCTGCATTGGCGTGTAGTTGCTGCAGGCAATGGCGACTTGAGAAGCAAACTGCCCCTTGGAAGGCGCCGCCAACGGATCCGGAGGAGTCGTTGCCCAGCTTGTATTAGGCGTTGTGCCCAGCGTAAAATCAAGAACCGCCCCGTCCTTGAAGTACTCGTATGGCAGCCAGGTACTGTCATAACTGTGGCCATTCAGCTTTAAGTCCTGAATATACTTCGCTTCTTCCGAAGCATGATTGGCGATTATCCTGATTTGTTTGCAATCGTTTAATTGAATAATCGTTTCCTCGAAAAGTGGCGCATGCATCGAAAAGCCACCGATACCCGGAATCGACGGGTACAGCCCAAGTGCTGCCAAAACGAACCACGCAGAGCCTGCTCCCAAATCATTGTTGCCGATCAAACCGGCAGGTCCATCATGGAACAGCTCGGTCATGCCTTTGCGCACGATTTCTTGGGTTTTCCAAGGCTGTCCGGCAAAGTTGTAAGCCCACGGAATACCGTAACTCGGTTGATTACCCAAGAAGGAATACGGCTCCGTCGATCCTGCATTCAATTTTTGAAAGAAGAAATCGAGCCTTGTTCTTGCTGCCTCCAAACCGCCCATTTTCTCGAATAATCCCTTGTAGTCAAAAGGGAGCACCCATGTGTACTGAGCGGAGTTTGCTTCCTGGAAACCATGCTCGCTAGCTGGATCAAAGGTGCTCTCGAAATTTCCGTTCGCCAGTCGCGGTTGAATATAGCCATCTTTGAACGAAAGCCTCCAGCTCTGGGAGCGGGTCAAATACGTATTATATTTCCCCTCGTCCCCAAGCGCTTTGGCAAATTGAGCAATCGCAAAGTCCGCATTGTTATATTCCGGGATATAACCGGTTACCCAGCCGCCTCTCTCAATCGGAATGTAACCCAGCTGCAGATAATCGGCCAAATTAAAGCGCCCATTCAAGCTGGATGGTGTCGATGCATGAAAGTCCATGACTTTCAAAGCTTCTTGCAAGTCAAAGTTTCTGGCTCCAAAAGCGTACATGTTGGAGATCGTAATGGAAGCGGGATCGCCATTCATCACGTTCGTTTCGGAATTGGCAATACTCCATTTCGGTAAAAACCCGCTTCTGCTTTTGGCATCATCAACGAAGGATTGCGCGATATCTGAGCCTATTTCCGGGAATAGAAGCCCTATGAGCTGCATCTGTGTGCGATATACGTCCCATCCGGAAAAAGTCGAATAATGGGTATATTTGCCCCCGGTATTATAGATCTTTTGATCAAAGCCTCTATAATCGCCGTTCACATCGCTGAACACATTCGGATGGATTAAGGAGTGATACAAAAAGGAGTAAAGCATCCGCATATGCTTCTCGGTCCCGCCAGTGACTTGAATTTTACTGAGCGCCGTTTTCCATTTGGCCTGCGCCGTTTGTTTGACGGAGTCGAAGTTCCAGCCAGGGTTCTCCGTTTTCAAATTCAGCTTCGCATGCTCCATATCGGTATAGGAGATTGCTACCTTGACATAAACCTCTTTTTGGGTAGATGTATCAAACCTGACATAACCGCCAACCTTCCGATTGTTCGGGATTTCCGATTGTGCAGATTGGCTGTCTTTCGTAATTTGAGAGCCTTTATACGTACCGACCTCTGTAAACGGCTGACTGAACTCTGCTGCGAAATAAACGGTGTAGTTGTTCGTATTTTCAGCTAATGTACCGCTCCCTTTGGTTCCGCAGAATCCGCCGGCATTCACATACCCGGTCACCATGCTGCTATCCTTGTCAATCTGGATGTTGGCATCTCTGACACCTGTGGCGTTAATACCTGTATTAATCAGCATCATCGCCTGTGTGGAAGCAGGGTAGGTGAATCTGCCGATACTTGTTCTCTCCGTTGCTGTAAATTCCGTTTTAATGTTGTATTTATCCAACAAGACGCTATAATAGCCCGGGATTGCAATTTCATTTTCGCGTTGAAAAGGTGAAGCATAGTCTTCGAAATGCGTTGCCGGGGATTTTCCCATCTTGCCTACGACAGGTAAAAAGGGAATGTTCTGCGCAATATCGCAGCCGGGACCGTCAATATGCGTCAAACTGAATCCAGCAATGGATTTACGATCGTAATCATATCCCGAGCCCAAAGGTGATTTACCAGAACCAAGGTCGTTGTAACCGGTATCCGGACTCCATTGAATCATACCGAAAGGCACAACGGCACCCGGGAACGTATTTCCCCTATTGCCGCCGAAACCAACGATATCAAGCTTATTGTTCTGTGAGCCTAACAACGGGTTGGCGTAGGCCGACGGATCAAATTCAGAGTTTCTAATTTGAATGTCATCGATAAATCCTCGGTATGTCCCAGCGTTCCCGCCGCTTTGTTCGTAAGAAATGAGAATTCGCTTAATCGTTTTTCCCGCTGCAGCCGAACCAACAGTCGAAGTAATAAAATTCCATGTGTCTACAGCCAATTGATTGCCTTTTCCTTGTTCTTCGGGACTCATGACAATACCGTGCTGGTCAACAGCTTGGTAACTGTGCAGATAAGTTCCATCTTCAAAAGCAAGATCTACAGCGACATACGTGCTGTTTTTCCCATGATTCAAGTCAGTCCCGCCTAGTGTTGTATGGCTTTGCGGATAAATCCAATAAGATAAAGTGGTATTGGGTTTAACAGGAATGTTCACTTCGAACACTTTATTGTAAGCATAGGCTGCACTTGTATCGGAAATTTTCCCCGCATAAAGCAATGCTTTTTTACCGGATTGGCGCATTTCGCTGGAAATTTTGGATTCCGCTTGGCTCACATGAAGGCTCGCTTCGGTTTCATCTTCCCAGTTTGGCTGTACAGCCTCAGTGCTTTCAAACCCTGCATTGAAGCTTGGTGCCGCAGCTTCTACCGAATGTTCGAATGCCGGCGAGATGAACAACATACTCCACAACAGCACAAAACTAAGTAAAAGACTGCACGATTTCCTGAAGGTCTTTCTATTCATCGCGTTCACCTCCACTTTTTTTCCATGAGAAAAATCGGGAGGAAGACGTTACCGCCTGCCATCCTCCCGATATCTTGTTATTGATTCAAAATTTTACTTGCAATCATCGCAAGGTCAGCGACATCGATCTGGCCATCGCCACTCAAATCCGCTTTTTTGTACAGGTTCCAATTAGCATCCCGATCATTTTTTCCATAATAAGCAGCCACAATAGCCAAGTCACCGATGGTAAACTTATCGTCACCATTCATATCCTCTGGTACGCGTGTATTCACCGATGCAAGGAAGCCTTGCAGAGCCGAGTTCAGTTCGGTCACAGCTTGATCTACTTGAGATTGCGTAGCCGCTGCGTCACTAGCGATCTGGCTGGCTGCGTTAATGGCCGCTTGCAGAAGTGCTTTAGCGCCTGCAGGATATTCGCCGGTTTTGGTGCCTTCTACGGCTGCATCATGCGTGGATTGTGCTTCTGCAATCAAGGCATTAAGTGCTGCTTTATCCACTGTACTGTTGATTGCATTTTTGAACGTTTGCAAAGCTGCATTCAGCTGCGTTCTTGCCAGGTCTACTTCATCCTGTACAGCTTGCAGGTTCGCTGTTACTGCTTTAGCCGTATCGATAGCCGCTTGCAGAATTGCTTTGGAACCTACCGGATATTGACCGAATTTGGTTCCTTCCACAGCTGCGTCGTGTACCGCTTGCGCCTCTGTAATCAGGCTGTTCAGCGCTGTTTTGTCCACCGCTTTAATGCTGATCGTTTTCGAAACGCCTGACATTTCCGTCTCTTTCCCTTCTCCATCAGCAATCACAAGTTGGGAGACTGCGATTGTGCCGGCTGCGCCAAGCTCCGATGTCTTCGCTTTGAACTGAAGCGACAGCAGGGCACCGTTTGGCTGGGAAGCACTCGGCCCAACATGAACGGCAAGGTATCGGCTTTGACCAGGAGCTTTTTTCTCGTCCACGATCACGAAATCTTTTTCCTTCGCCGATTTAGCAGAAAGCAATTCAAAAATATCCGAATTATACGTAATCGTAAAATCTTGACCATACACGCTTTGCGTCACTCCGCCTAATCCATACGTCAAATTAAACGTTTGACCGGCCGAAACGACGGAGCTGCCGCTTAAGAACGCCGTTGCTTCGCTCTTGCCGTGTTCAATGGAAATATCATCGAAATATCCACGTGAATATCCGGTTTTCCCTGTAGCATTAAAGGAAATGAGAATTTTATCTACCCTTTTCCCGGCAGCCACCGCTCCGATATTCGATGTCACAAAATTCCATTGATCAGAAACAAGTTTACCGCCATTTCCTTGTGCCAGCGGATTAAGCCCGACACCGTTTTGATCGACGGCACTCAGATTATGCAGATACGTGCCATCGGTGAACAGCAAGTCAACGGCATAATTCTGGCTTGTTGTTCTAGCATTACCAGGCAGTACGGTTCCTGCGCTGCCTTCCGGATTTATCCAGTAAGAAAGCACTGTAGATGGTTTAATGTCGAAATCAGCATCAAACATTTGATTATAAGCATAGTTCTCTACAGCATTGGTCGCATTACCGGAATACAGGATCGCACTTGTACTGTTATTTCGTCCTGGTGTGCCAACCTTTGTTTCAACACCGCCGATTCCGCAGCAGAATTCGCCGATGTTCTTTGATTCGATGGTACGGTTTTCCCAAGTCGGCAAGACATCGCCAGCTTCAAGTCCTGTTTTGAAATCAACGCCGGCTTCATAGCTTAGATCCGTTTCATTGAGAGCAAGCACCGTGATCGTAATAACCTTCGTAGCGCTTACGCTGCCTTTATTCACCGTTGCAGTCAATGTTAAGATCTCATCCGGCTGCCCAAAATCAGGACGTTTTATAATTTTACCTTCGTTGGAAACAATCGCTGGATTAGAGCTTACCCATGTAATCGTTGTACCAAATTCAAAGTTGCCGGTAGGTAGAGTCAGCTTCTTTGTCACAGCGCTGGTATTGCCTAAATCCAGACCTTTAACGGTTTCAGCTACCGCTGTTTCATCGTTTACAGGAGGTGTCGGGTAGCCGAGGAGCTCAATTTCGGCAAATGAAGTAGTGGCGGTTCCCGAATTTTCTGTAACCTCTAATCGGTAGAATTCATATTTACCCGGAGTCTGAATCGTAAATGGTCGGGTATACGAACGCCATGCAAAAGTTTCATTCGTTCTTTGATCCAATACCGTCCAATTCTGACCGTCATTGGAGCCCTTCAGCATCCAGCTTTTCGCATCGCCGTCAGTATTGCCCGAAGTCAGTGTATACATGGCCGCCTGCTTTTTCGAGCCGAGGAATTGATACTGTATCCATGGCTTCGCGCTGTTTAACGTAACTCGGGTATTCGAGCTGTTATCGAACAGGTTGCCGATTGTGGAGCTGTTCGTACTGTCAGTTACTTTGGCAAACCCTTGAGCAACCAATTTATCTGTCATGTCTTTTAATGGAGCAGGAACGGCAGAACCTTGAGTAATGGATGACGGCACGTCATTGTCGCCGCTTCCCCATGTAGAAGGCGTAGGCCCCATATCAAAGTCCAGCGTAGCTCCGGCTGCAAGTACCGCATGTGGCAGCGATGTTTGCGTGTAAGCTTCGCCATTCACTTTCAAGCTTTGCACGTATTTGTTCTCTTTGCTGTTATTCGGTGCATTAACGACGAGTTTTTTGCCATTTTCAAGTTGGATCGTCGCTTTTTTGAACAATGGTGCGCCTACCGCATATTCAGGGCTGCCCATTTTGAGCGGATAGAAGCCTAATGCTCCGAAAATATACCAAGCTGACATTTCACCGTTATCCTCGTCACCTGCATAACCTTGGCCAATTTGGCTTCCAAGGTACAAACGGTCTAAAGCTTCACGAACTTTCTCCTGTGTCTTCCAAGGCTGCCCTGCATAATCATACATGTAGATAATATGGTGTGACGGTTGATTGCTGTGTCCGTATTGTCCCATTCTTACGTCTCTGGCTTCTGTCATCTCATGGATGACCCCGCCGTATGAACCCGCATTGGAGCTGGAAGCAGGTTCCGGTATGCTGAAGAATGAATCCAGTTTCTCAGCCAACTTCGCTCTGCCGCCATACAGATTAGCTAATCCTTGGCCATCCTGCGGAGCATGGAAAGCCATGTTCCACGCATTCGTTTCCGTGTAATCGTTGCCCCAATTTCTAGGATCGAAATTCGCCGTCGAGGATCTCCAAGCACCGCTGGCTGTACGGCCATTGAAGAATCCTAAATCAGGATTAAACATGTTGACATAATTTTGTGCCCGGTTGATGTAGTATTGTTGGTCATCTTTGTAGTGAGCGTTATACGCATCGTTGGTATCATTTTTCTTAGCGAGCGCATCGGCCAGGTTGGCAATACCGAAATCATTGATGTAGCCATCTACAGCCCATGCCAAGCCTTCACCTGTATCCGTATTCGTATAGCCGTCGAAAACGGAGGTCGCCATCCCTTTTCTGCCTACATTAGCATTTGGCGGAGTGACGGCAGCGTCTTTCAACGCGGATTGATAGAAGCTTTGAACATCAAAGTTCGTAACACCTTTCAAATACGCATCCGCAAAAGCAACATTCGCACTTGTTCCTACCATCAAGTTGGCGTAACCAGGAGAGGACCATCTGGAAATCCAACCGCCATCCCGATAGTGCTGAACGAAACCATCAATAAATTCGCCAGCCTTAGACGGCGTTAACAAGGAATAGGCCGGCCATGCCGTACGGTACGTATCCCAGAAACCGTTGTTAACATAAATTTTGCCGTCGTTAATTTTGGCGCATGATGTCGTTGCCGTACTTGTGGAACATGACGTAATCGGCGTTTGATCCGCATGCTTGTAGACCGGCGCTTCATTCGTGCCCACATTCTCAAAAGCGGAGTTCGGATACAAGAATAAACGGTACATGTTGGAGTATAAAGTAATCAGTTGATCTTCTGAGGCACCTTCTACCTGAATGATGCCCATTTGTTGATCCCACTGTGTTTGAGCTTTCTCTTTAATCGTTTCAAAAGTGTCCGCAGGGCTGATTTCCAACTCCAGGTTTTTCTTGGCCTGATCTAAACTGATCAAGGAAGTTGCGATCTTCATCGTGACCACTTTATTCGTCGTGGTGTCGAATTTGTAGTAGGCCTGCACATTGGTTCCGCCGCCGCCACTGCCCGTCAACTTGCCGCTTGCCGTAACCGGCTTATCGAAGGTCGCATAGATGAAAATGCGCGTTGCGCCTGTGGAAAGGCCGCTTTTTTGGTCAGAGTAGCCTGAGATAGCATTGTTAGCTGCATCCAGCGTAATACCGCCACTATTGCTTTGGTTGTCAAAAAGCAGATTGGACGAATCTCCGGCAAATGTGAATCGGAACATCGCTGCATGATCGGTTGGCGTATACTCCGTTTTGAGACCGTTCTCAAAAGTTACGCCATAATAATACGGCTTCGCGATTTCGTTCTCGTGCTTGAAAGGTAACGCCCTTGTCGTACGGCTAATATTTGGCGTTCCCACCGTGTCGGAAGGCATCACATGGAAGGTTTGCCGATCCCCCATCCAAGGGCTTGGCTCATGGCTTAATGCGAACGCTTGTATCGTTGGTAAGTTGTTCGCGTTATTGCTTTGATTGTAATAATAAGCCCAGTCGGAGCTTGCGTTTGTTTTCGGTATCCAGAAGTTAAATCCGTGCGGAACAGCAACGGCTGGAATATTATTTCCTCTGGAGAAAGTTCCATTGGACTGCGTGCCTCTGAGGATGTTGGCATAATCGGAGAGCCGGCTGTAATTTACAGGAGCAGGACTCCCTACAATTTTGATATCATCGATCGTACCTTTAAATCCTGTACCGGTTTTCGCAGCTGGATTATCGTACGCAACCAGAATGCGTTTAATTGTTTTTCCGGCTGCAACGGCCCCGATGTTGGATTTTTTGAAGTTCCATTGATTGTTGTAAAGTGTTTTGGAGTTGCCTTGATCTTGAGGATTTAGTTTAACGCCATGTTGATCCAGCGCACCAAGATTATGCAGATAAGTGCCGTCTGAGAATGCGAGATCTACCGCTGCGTAAGTGCTTGAGTAATCCATTTGCGCTTTATCCGTGAATTCAGGAGCAATGTAATAGGAAAGTTCGGTACTTGGCGTCACGGCGATATCGGTATCATACACTTTGTTATAGGAATAAGCTCTGCCGTCAACCAGGTGAGTTCCGGAGTAGGTAAACCCTTTTAAACCGGTCCACCCTGCATTGGATTTGGCATTATAAAGGCCTGAAGGACCGTTCGAGACATAAGACTTCATATCTGCTGGCGGAGGAGGAGGGAGAACAATGCCATTGGAAAGTTGGAACTCGGATAACTGAATGTAAGAATCTCCGCTGTTCGCCGTAATGTTTAACCGGTAATAGACATACGGTGTTTCATTGGCGAAGTCATAGACTTTTGTCTGAAAACGTTCGCTAAAGGTCTGGTTGGTTCTCGTATCCAGCGTCGTCCAGGTGCTGCCGTCATTGGAGCCTTCAAACTGCCAGTTTTTAGGGTCTCTTCCGGCTGAATCGTTCGCAGAGGTCAAGGCATATCTCATGACTGCGGATGCTTCACTAAGCTTGAATCTAACCCAACTCGTCGAGCTCGTATCCAGCCATTTTGAATTCGTGTTTGAATCGATCAAATTGACGGCGACTTCACCTGAAGATGTGTACTCTCCTCTTGCGGTTACTTCAACGACTTTATTCGTAATGCTGCCTGGAATACCCGCAAACGGCGTATTGCCGTCGATCCCCGAAGTTAGGGGATTCCCGTCGATGTCTGACTCGACTTTATTTTCCCAAGTCACTATCGGGTCACTTGCCTCGAATGACGAGTAGAAGTCAGCACCTTCTGCAGCAGCAGCGGATGCCCGCTGATTCGTAGGCAGATAAAATGATCCTGCCAGAAGTGTAAAGCTCGTTGCCATAGCCAGAAATTTCCTAGCTTTCCGGTTACCCATTCCAGAAAACCTCCCATTATTGTTTTCAAAGCGATCGTGATCGTTAAGAGTCAAGCAGCCTCCTTTCGAAGCACACCTGTAAGCGCTTCCCCATACATATCTTACTGAAAGAGCCTGGCTTTAACTATGCGGTAAATCTATCTTTTCTTCCGATAAAATAATCACATTTCCATTCCATCGGCATTTAGGAATACAAAAAGTGAGGTCGCTTACCGCCTATCCCCTCACTTTGTGCCTTTAACGAAAAATCCATTTGGCTACCATCGCCAGATCGTCGATATCCACCTTACCGTTCTGATTGAGATCAGCTCGTTCATACTTCGCCCAATCCTGATCTTCTGACGTACGTCCGTAAGCCGCCGCAACCACAGCCAGATCTCCCACTGAAATTTTGTTATCACTATTTAGATCAACCAAAGTAATGCGAACGCTGTGTGATACACCGCTAATTGTTGTTTCTAAACCATCTGTATGGCTCAGAACGATGTCTTGAATCGTCATTGTTGTTGTTACTGGCTGAGAAATGGATTTAGCCTTCCAGCGCAGCACTAATAAATCAGCGTCCTCTTTTATTGGATGTTCCCCTGCATGGAGCATGACATGAATTTGTCCGTTCGTTTCGGAATCGATGACAGCAGACATGTCTTCACGAAGCGTATTCACTCCGAGGAATTCCCAGTGTTCTGCCTCATAAGTCAGTGTGAAATCCTGAGCATAGATGCTCTCAGTTACACTTTTAAGTCCATAAGTTAGCGTAAATAGACCTTCGGAATAAACGGATTCCTGACCGGTTAATTGGGCCGATGGCGGCTGGTTTGCCTGTGTGGTGACAGTTACGCTGGGACCATTCGTACTCCAAAGCCCGGATGCGTTACCCGCTTCCACTTTAAAGGTATACGCCGTATTCGGCATCAATGACGTAATGGCGTATTGATAGACATTGCCCGTCACAGTGGCTAAAGCCTGCCCATCCTGGTAAATCCTATAGCCGGTTATCCCGTCTGGATCGGTCGCACCGGACCATGATAACTTCACGCCTGAACTAGACACGCCGGATACGTCAAGCCGCTTTGCTGCCGTCCATTCGGGAGGTTTCGGCGCATCCGGCAAACCACTCATAATCGCTTTGGCTATGATCGCCAAATCGGCAATATCAATCCTGCCATCGGGATGGACATCCGCCTTCACATGTTTGGCCCAATCGGAGTCAGCCGATGTTTTCCCATAGGAAGCTGCCGCAATCGCTAAATCCCCGATCGTGTATTTGTTGTCTCCATTCAAATCCCCAGGCAGCGAGTTATCTACAGAAAGTTGGACCGTATGTGTCGCTCCACTTACGCTTGTTTCCACGCCGTCTCCGTTTGAAACAACGAGATTGCTAATTGTTACATCGGATGAGGCAGAATGAGTAAGCTTCTTAGAACTCCAATGAAGCGTTAACAATTCGCTATCTTCGCGAATCGCATACTGCGCCCCATGGCTCACCGCAATGATTCGAACTTGTCCAGGTGTGTCAGACAGTCCGACAATCGAGAACTGATCCTTTAATTCCTTTACTGTTTCCGCACCATTAAAACGCAACTGCTCAGCATCATAAGTAACTGTGAGATCCTGAGCGTAGACCGCTTGCGTAACCCCCTTCAATCCATAGGTCAAATCAAATGCATCGCCAACCAGCACCTTGTCCTGACCGGACAAGGTGGCATGGATGGCTTCGTCGGCTTTGGCAAGTGAGAGATCAGCAAACCAGTTCGCCGATAAAAGCATGAGAAGCGCATATATAAGGTATGTCCTATACCTTTTTCTTTTTCTCATCGTCTAATATCCTCTCTGGCTTTATGTAGGAACCAATGGCGGCCTATCATTTCTTATAATCAAGCAAAGATAAAAGGAGTGTGACCGCCTCAGCCCTTGTCGCATTATCATTCGGCATGAACAGATGATCTCCCTTGCCTTGAACCAGCCCGGCTTCTGCTGCAGCTGCTACGAAAGAGTACGCCCAGGCAGGAATTTGGTCTTTATCGGCAAAAGTCGATATTGGTTGCTCAGCTGTCTGGATACCTGAAGCCCGCACAATCATCGTGGTAATTTCGGCTCGGGATATCATTTGGTCTGGACGGAATGTGTTGTCTTCATACCCTGATACGATGCCGGCGTTTACGGCTGAAGCGATGCTCGATTTCGCCCATTCCGGTATCGTAGACTCGTCTGCAAAGGTAAGCGGATCTTGGCCGTTCAACGGCAAATGAATGGCACGAGCTAGCATGGTCGCAAACTCTGCGCGTGTGATAAGTCCTTGCGGCCTAAAAGTGCCATCCTCATAACCGTTGACAAAGCCCAGTTTCGCCGCTCTTTCAATCGCCTCTTTCGCCCAGTGCCCTGCAATATCACGAAACATAGCTGTATTATCGTTCGTTATATCCATAGCAATCTGCGTGCCCGCATTTTGTTTACTAGAAACCATTTTGCTGGTGACCAGCTTCACGTCCGTAAGCTCTACCTCTGCTTGGCCTTTGCCAATCGGTTCAAAAGTAAGCGTGCATAAGGGAACCTTCCCGCTTTCCCCGGCCTTATTGCCAATTTTGGTACTCGCAAATTGAATTTGATTATTTTTCACGATAGCAGGAATGGAGAAGCCGTCTAGCGCGCTTTTCGCCTCCTTAAATCGTAATTGGTTGGGGTCATAAACAAAATTCACTTCATAAGCGTATACATCCTGAAGGTTATCTCCTGTCACAGTCACGTTAATTTCCTTGTCTTTCCCTACTTCAGGTTTATCGTTACTGATTGTTAGCGTGTAAGTGAAGGAGTCTGAAGCCCAAGTGGAGATTGGAACCAGCAGCATACACATCATGAGTGTCAGGTACATACCGAAAATTTTACGTTTCATGCAGATCGTTCCTTTCTGAGCGTCCTTCTATCCTTTAATCGAACCTGCCAGGAGACCCCGAATAAAATACTTGCTCAAGAAAATATAAACGAGCAGCGTAGGTAAAGCGGCCAAAATCGCTCCGGCCATCTGTACGTTCCACTGTACGATTTGACTGCCTGACAGGTTTTGCAGAGCCACCATGATCGGTTGCTGCTTCTGGGTGGTCAGCGTAACGGCAAACAGAAACTCGTTCCATACACTCGTGAATTGCCAAATTCCTACTACAACAAATCCCGTTAATGAAAGTGGAATCATGATATACCGATAAATGCCGAAAAATCCGGTTCCGTCAATTTTGGCCGACTCCAACACTTCCGTTGGGATTCCCACATAAAAGTTGCGAAACATCAGGGTGCAAATGGGCAAACCGTACACGACATGAACGAGAATTAATCCAGGAATCGAATTGTAAAGCTTAATAGTTTGCAGAAATTGAATTAAAGGGATGAGAATACTTTGGTAGGGAATGAACATCCCAAATAACATCAGAGAGAACAAAAAATTCGATCCTCTAAACTTCCATTTTGATAAAATGTAGCCGTTTAAAGATCCAAGCAGTGAAGACAACAACGTAGCCGGAATGGCAAGCAAAAAGCTGTTCGTCAAATTGGGAATCAGCTTCTTAAACGCTTCTTGATAGCCTTTCAAGTTAAAATACTGAGGCAGCGCCCACATTTTATCGAGTGTGATTTCGTTCAGTCCCTTGACGCTCGTGATGAGCATGACATACACCGGAACCAGATAAACAATCGCCAAAACGATCAGCGCCACATACAACAGCGTACGATTCACGCGCTCCAGCGACATATTATTCCTCTCCTTTGCGCAAGTTGGAAATTAAGTAAGGAATGATGAGTAAGGAAACCAGCAGCAGCATAATCATCGCGATTCCTGCTCCTTGGGCATAGTGATTTCCGCGGAATGTCGTTTCAAACATGTACACGCCTGGCACATCCGTGACAAACATCGCACCAGGTCCTGTCATGGCATAGACCAAGTCAAAAATCTTTAGGGAGATATGCGCCAAAATAATGATCAAGCTCATCGTAATAGGCTTCAGCTGCGGCAAAATCACCTTCCGAAGCACCTGCCATTCCGTTGCACCATCCACACGTGCCGCTTCCCGGAGTTCTTCGGAAATGTTCCTTAATCCGGCCAAATACATCGCCATGGCGAATCCCGACATTTGCCAGATGGCCGCAATCGCAACAGCAATAATGGCGACTGGAAGGCCGACATCAATCTGGCCTACTGGAATTTTGGGAATAATTTGCGTGCTTACAAACCAGCTGGGCACATTCGTAACCCCAAGCGACTTCAGCAATAAGTTAACCCCAGTCGTTGGATTCAAAATCCATTGCCACACAACCCCGGTTACAACAAAAGAAAGCGCCATCGGAAATACGAATATATTTCGAAAAAATGCTTCCCCTCGGATCTTCCGATCGACCATCACCGCCAGAAATAAGCCAACAAACATCCCGCCGGCGATGAATAAAGCCGTAAACATCACCGTATTTCTTAAATCCGCTTGAAACCGGAAATCATTAAATAAAAAAGCATAATTGCTGAATCCTGCAAAGGTCAGGTTTTTAACGAGTGTATTCCACTCTGATAGCGATACGTAGCCGGTCCAGGCTATAAAACCATACACGAATATGGCGATTGCTACTAAAGACGGCATCAGCATGGCGATAGGCACAAGCTTCTCCGACTTCCAACGAAAAGCGTTCATCGATTCACACTCCAGAAAAACAGGGCCAGATGCCTAAATCCAACATCTGGCCCTGACGATTTTTCAAACCTATTTCTTCATGCCATTGGCAGTTTGTGCTTGTTTAAGCGCTTTTGCCGCTTGCTCTACATCACCTTGCGTTACAAAAATATTAATCGCTTGGTTCGCTTGTGTCGTAAAGCCTTCAGGCGCTGCCGAGCCGTGAGCCATACTTGGCGTCAGCTTGCTCTTTTTAAAATCTTCGATTGTCGTTTTGCCATAGATGTCGTATTTGGAAACGTCCGCATCCACCCTTGCCGGAATGGACCCCTTCAACGGGTTAAACACATCTTGACCTTCTACAGAGCCAAGAACCTTCAGGAACTCTTTAGCTGTCGCTTGGTCTTTGGAATCCTTCGGCAAAGCAAACGTATCCGTTACGACCATGAAGCTGCCATCCGTATTTGGGGAAGCCACCCATCCAAAATCCTCATTTACTTTCAGTTTCAAATCCGTTGTGAAATATCCTTTTGCCCAATCTCCCATGTTGTTCATTGCCGCTTCACCATTGGCCACCAACTGGGCGGCATCCTGCCAGTTACGTGCAGCATGATCTTTATTTGTATAAGAAAGCATCTTTTTAAAAGTTTCGAGTGATTTTTTCACTTTTGCATCGTCGAACGGAATTTCGCCGGTCCACAATTTTTTGTAATCGTCAGCGCCAAATTCGCCGAGCAAGACATTTTCGAACAACATGGTCGCTGTCCACGGTTCTTTATCACCGAGTGCCAGAGGCGTAATACCTTTCGCTTTCAATGCATCTGCTACCTTAACGAACTCATCAAATGTCGTAGGCGCTTTCAAACCATTCTGGTCAAAAATTTTCTTATTATAGAAAATGACGTTCCCCCTGTGAATATTAACCGGTACCGAGTAGATGTTGCCGTCCTTGCTAACCATCTCAATCAGGTCCTTCGGAAACTTATCCTTCCAACCTTCCTTGTCGTAGAGGTCGTTCAATGGGCTGACTTTAGCAGCTGCCACCCAACCTGTATTCAGCTCTGCCCCGCCATGAACCTGGAAGGCTGAAGGCGGGTCTCCGCCTTGCATGCGGCTGGCGAGAACTGCTTTGGCATTGGTTCCGGCACCGCCGGCAACAGCCGCATTAATCACTTCAATGTCCGGATATTTATTTTTGAACAGTTTAATAAGTCCTTGAAGGCCCGCTTCTTCACCGGCACCCGTCCACCAGCTGAAGATTTCCACTTGTTTCTTGCCAGCAGCCGGAGCCGGCGTAGCTGGCGCTGCCGATGCGGCAGGTGTGTTTGCGGCCGCAGCCGGAGTTGGAGCCGGACTGTTCGTCGCCTCGTTGGTAGTGGTGCCGCATGCCGTAAGAAGCGAACCCGTTAATGTTACAGTCGAAAGAATCAAAGATAATTTACGTTTCACAGTACTTCCCCTTTCAGATCGCTTTTGTATGAAACCGCTTTACAAAATTATCTTACTCAATTGGGGAAATTCTTTTAATGAGGTAAATCTATCTTTTATTCCGTTTTTTTGCACAAAACGCAATCCCTGTTAGTTAAGCATGCTTTGACCTATAATCCCCAGGCGACATGCCCTTTTGCTTTTGAAACCATTCGCTGAAATAACGGGGATTGGGGTAGCCAACAGACTCTCCAATCTGATAAATCTTGAGGTTGCTGCTGCCAAGAAGCTCGCAGGCTTTCTCAATGCGCAGCTGTGATAAATAATCGCTGAACGATTTGCCCGTTTCTTGGCGGAACAACCTGCTTAAATAGTTCGAAGTCACAAACAGCTCATCCGCAATCTGATTCAGATGCAGGTCCTCTGTGAACCTGGCGCTCATCATTTGAAGCGCTTTCTTAATCAAGTAGGAGCTGGGCTCCTCAGCGACCTTCTGCTCCTGTTTATCAGGCGCTGCTGCCTCGTTGGCGCACAGCGTCTTTGCTTTCTGCAAAGCCACCTCGATCTCTTCCACATCCGAAGGTTTAAGCAGATAATCTACAGCTCCTAAACGAAGCGCTTCTTGGGCGTATTTAAAATCACCATACCCGCTGAGGAAAATAACCTTGGTACTCGACAACAAACGACTTTCTTTTTCCAATTCGCGCAATCTGGCAACTAATTCAAGCCCCGTCATATTGGGCATGCGAATATCCGACAACAGAATGTCGACGGGATGCTCCTCCATATAGCGGATAGCTTCAAGTCCGTCTTGAAAGACTTGAACCAGTTCGATTCCGAGCGCTTCCCAATTGATATGTTCGCTTAAGCCTTCCCGAATCCAGGTTTCGTCATCAATAATGACGGCACGGCAAACGGTCGTCGTAGTCATCGAGTCATCCTCCGTCCTATTTCAAATTTCCGTTCATTTTCATTGAGAGTTGGCGTAATTCATTCGCTGCATCTTTAAAAGATATTTCCGGCTTGGCAAAAGATGTAATGATTTTGGCCAATGCCCTTTCTTCAATTTCCACCATCGCCGGGTAATAACTAATTGAAGGTTCAATTTTGGCCATATCCATACTCTTCAAAATCAAGGCAAAATCCGGTCTCGTCTCTTCAAAAGACGGGTCACCTAGAATGGAGCGTCTTGCCGGGATTCCCCCCTGCTGCGCATAAATCATTCCCCCGCGTTTCCCGGTTGCATATTCGAGAAATTTCCAGGCATCCACAGCGTTTCTGGAACTTGCATTAATGGCAAGCGTCCAACCATGCTGAAATGGGACACGCTTAATATGGCCAAATTGATCTTTGGTGCCTGGAATTAGCGCGATTTTGATAGCCTCTTTATTGGGGTCGCTATTTTGCTTGATCATTGGATAAGCTGCATTCCAGTATGGTGCGGCCATGGCGATCTCACCTGCGATTAAAGCATCACGTGTTCTGGCGAAATCCCAACTTAGCAAATCCTGCGGGACCACTTTCTCCTGAACCAATTTCTCCATATATTTGCCGGCTTGAACCGATTCCTCGCGATCCAACAAGACGTTCCCGTCTTCCTCATTCAGCACGTCGCCTCCATACGACCACAACAGGGATGCGAAGATCTTGGATCTTTCTTCCGGCACAACAGCAGGCATCGCAAGCCCCCATCTCGTAGGAGAAGTGGGGTTTTTACTTCTGGTATATGTTTGGGCTAACTCGAATAATTCGTCCCAGGTTTCCGGTGGATGGGGAATTAAGTCGCTTCGATAATACAAAAAGTGCGTGCTAATATCCGTCGGCAATGCATAAGTCGTGTCTTGATATTTGTAAGTAGCCAAAAAATCGCTGACATCAAACGACTGGATATCCGTCAAATTTTTATCATTCATGAAGGAATCTAATGGAAGAATGGCATGCACGGCCGCAAATTGGGCAATGGATGTATTCGGAATCGAGACAATATCGAATGACTCTGTCCCAGCCAGCAGCTGCGTGCCGACAGAAGTGAAATAGACATCTCTTCCCAATTCGATATACTCCACCTGAATCCCCGTATCCGCTTCAAACGTCTTCGATATTTGACGCATCGCCGTCGATTCCGTACCGGTGCGAATCAACACTTTTATCTTTTTGGGGCTCGCTAATGCTTTAGGAGAATCCACGGTCACCCGATCCAATAAGAGCAAGCTGCTTAACGCCCAGACGAGAAGTAAAACGAACGAAACCAACATTAATCGATTGAAATGCAGCATTTTCAAATGCTATGCCCCCTCTTGATCCTCTTGCAACGCAGCCAATCGATAAGGGATTGTAACCGTTACCAACGCGCCTTGATCTTCACCTGCCGCTACCTCAATGCCATACTCCGTCCCGAAAGCCGTCTGAATTCTCTGCTGCACATTTCGCAGTCCCACATGGTTATTTGAAGTTGCATTCTGCAGCAAAAGCCGGACATGTTCCAGATCGACCTGCCTCCCCGTATTCGAAATGACAATCAGCACGTTATCTTCGCTTCGAAACGCTTTGATCAAGACTTTTCCGCCATCCTGACTCTTGGATATCCCATGTTCTAAAGCGTTTTCAATTAGCGGTTGCAAAATAAGCGGCATCACATTGACATAAGCAACTTCGGGTTCCAGTTCAATTTCATAATACAGCTTGTCTCTATACCGGAAGGATTGAATTTGCAAATAGTTCTCCACATGCTCAAGTTCTTTCCCTAGTGTTGTCCATTCCTGACCGGCATTAAGGGTGAACCGGAAGAACCTTCCTAAAGCGGTTACCAGCTTGCTGATGGATTCCGCTTTATGCTTCTTGGCCATCCAATAAATCATATCCAGCGTATTATATAAAAAATGAGGATGGATCTGCATTTGCAGCGCTTGAAGAAGCGCCTCGCGTTTTTCCTTCTGCTGCTTTTCATTTTCTTGGATCAGCCTTTGAATACGGTCCATCAATCGATTAAAGCTAAATTGCAAGATGCTGATCTCTTGAATGGGTCCTTGCGTATCCCTTACATGAAGATTATCTTTCGCAGCAAATGCCATTAACCTGGCAAGATTAATAACCGGCTTCGAAATAGCGGTAGCCAACAGAAACGAGACAATTACGGCGACAAGCGCGCCAATGGCCGACATCATTAACAAATACCGCAATATTTTTTGATTGGGGCCGATTAATTCATTGATGGGGACGACCGCCGTCATCTTCCATCCGCTAATTTGGGAAGTATCGAAGGCGAGCAGCCATTTGCCATCCACAATCTGCAGCCCTTGGCCTTGAGAAGGCAAATCTTGTATGGCTTGGCTTATTTTATTATTTTGAGACAACTGAGGGTCCTGCTGATAAATCACATCGCCGGAAGCATCCGTGACTAATAATGAGCCTGTTGAACCAATTTGAACGTTTCGCAAATGCTCGCTTATAAAACGATCGTTGAATTGCACAAATAAATAACCCCTAAGCTTAGCTGTGTTACTGTCAATGAGACGCCGAGCAGCCGTTACGGACGCGCGAACCGGTGTTTCGAAACCGTCTTTTAGACGGTAGATCGACCTTTTATCGCTGAACCAATTCATCTTTAAGGGCTGCCGCTCAATCTGATCCATAACAAACTGAATATTGACGCGATCAACTTGCTCATACGTGTAAAATAAATTTTCTGTCGAAAGAACCTCATGTCCAGCTGTTATAAAATAGATGGCTCTAATATGCTCAAGCCTGCCACGAAACAGGTTGGAATAGACCATATTTTTAAATTTCTGATTGGCTTCGAACAGTGGATAGGAGGAGTCTAAGGGGCCGTTTAAAAAATCAAGCGACTGTTCATACAACAAAGTCCAAGTGAGCCGATCAATTTCGGAAAGATTGGCATCCAATGCACGCTGAGTTTGCCCAACGGTCTGCAGAAGATACTGACTAACCTGCTTTTGAAACAATTCATTTTCCTTTTTGTAAGTAATATATGTGATGACGACTAGTGGAAGAATCATGAGCAGTAGAAAAACGGACAGCAAGATCGTGCGAATAGAGATTAGTTTGCTGACATTATTGAAAGCGCTCACCCTTTCCACCGATTAAATACACGAATAATCTATCACGTTCAATTTGAAATGTTTGTCGAAATAAGTGAAAGATCACATAAAAAATAATAAATTGTTGCAAAAAAAAGAGAGGATGCTTCGGAAGCACCATCTCAACATGATTGTTTATGAAGTTTCACTTATTTTTTCGAAACAGGAATCCAGATTTCACTTCGAAAGTTTGGGGATGTTACCTCTTTGCTTTCATTCCATAGGATCTCTGGACCATCCACTTGTTCATAGCTCGACGATGGAAACCACTCGGCATAGATGCGGCCCCATACTTGTTGCAGCGTATCCGGGAAAGGACCCACAGCCTCAAATACGGCCCACGAAGAGGCGGGAACTTCAAGTGCAGCCAACTGATCTGGGCACTCTTTCGTGGTAGCCGCTCCTATATAATGATCGAGCTCCCCTTTCTCTTCCATCCTCCCTTCTGAAAAGTTGGCTGACCCGCTAATGAGCCCGCTTGGCGTCACATTCGAAAGCGATTTAAGCTCTTGAATGAGCTCTGCGTTTAAGCTTCCCCACATAGCGGCGATTTCCGGATTTACTCCCTCAAAAATAATCGGTACCCTTTTCTTCAGTCCCACGATGCGAAATGCTTCTTTCTCTTCAATCCGGTAGTTCATGACATCTCCTCCTTTAATGGTGAGCTGGAAGGTCAGTCTTGGGTAAGCTTTTAACGTTTGCCCTGTCTCTCTTGCCTCCGTTGGCGTTATCCCATGCATGCTTTGAAAAGCTCTGGTAAAAGAATCCGGCGAATTGTAGCCGTATTTGACCGCCAAATCAATAATCTTGATTGCGCTATGGTTCAGCTCAAATGCAGCAAGCGTAAGCCTTCTGCGACGGATATATTCTGACAGCGAGACACCGGCCAGGAACGAGAACATTCTTTTAAAATGAAACTCCGAACACATCGCTATTCTGGCTGCTTCTTTGAAATCAATCTCTTCCGTCAAATTTTCTTCGATATAAGATAAAGCCCCATTCATGTTCTCAAGCATCTTCAAGCTCACCTCCCTCGCTTATTTATACAATAGCAATTGTACAAAGACAGCATCCGACTTTTCGTGCACAATCTCGCAGGGTCCTTGGTTAAAAAAGAAGAAGAAGAAGACAAAGAAGAAGAAAAAGAGACTGTCTTGAGGTTTATTAACCTGTGGGACAGCCTCTTGTTGTCATGAAAATCAAAAACTTTGCACCCGCGCTTGCTTTTCCTTCATGATCGGCATCAACAGCCATGCTCCAACCAGGAGCAAACAGCCGCTGAGCACATAGACCGAAAGCAGTGAGGACATATCTTTTAAATATCCGGAAATCGACATGCCTACCACCATCATGCCCATAAAAATGGGAGTTATCGCGCCTCCCACCCTCCCCATATAAGCGGCTTCAGTATTTTTCATGAGAAGAGTTTGAATGCCGACTTGAATGCAAGGGTAAAATAACCCGCTGAGCGCTTGGAGCGTGAAGGACAGCAGCAATATCTTCGATGCTCCAACTGCAATGGTACATATGGCACTGACCAGCAAACCCACAGCAAGCAAAACTTGAGGTTTTACTTTCTTGGCAACCGTCATAATGAAGGCTCCGCCAATCAGCATGGCCGCGCCATTCGTCATTAGAAACCACTGCATAAATGATTTATCCTGTCCTAAATTTTCAATCGTGATAAAAATCATTAGGGGCTGAATCATCCCCGCGGCAAGCCCTGAAGCGGCAAAAGTTGCACCTAGGGTTCGTAATGAACGGTTAGACCATACATAACTGATTCCATCTTTCATCTCGGACATAAAACTATCTGTATTATGCGCGTTCGCTTCCTCTGTGTCACGAGGCAAAAACGACAAGATGATGGCAGAGGTCAGGAAAAATAAAAACGTCAACAAAAGGGAAACCTGAATCCCAAACTGCATGAAAATAAAAACACCAATGATCGGACCGACAATGGTAAAGATGCCGATTAACGATTGCGATAAAGCCATGACACTTTGCAGTTTGTCAGCGGCAACGTGTTTCTTATAGAGCTTCATCGCGGATGGTTGAGAAAATTGAGATAAACTTGCTGAGACCAGTGTTCCAATTAATAACGCATACCATTCACCCATCACTAGAGCGAGCAACACGACTAACACGGAAATAGCTGATAAAAAGTCACTCCAAATCATGGTGCGCTTTGGTTTCCAGCGGTCTGCGAACGTCCCTCCGATGATGGCGAATAAAAATATCGGAGCAAATTCAACGACGGAAATAAGTGAAACAAACTTAGGATCATTATTTGTTATATCGGTGACATATAAAAGCACGGCAAAATTTCTTATCCATACGCCTAACTGCAGGAACACCCGCGACAGGATAATCGTTCGCACATATCGATTCGTAAACACGTTAATACCCCATATCTTTTAAAATTCTAGACAGCATACGCAGACGTTCGCCATTGAGCTCATCATCTTCGCTAAGCGCTTGGCTGAATAGTTTAATGTCTTCGTTAATTCGATCGTTATCCGTACAGACGGCCACGGTCATGGCATCTCCTTGCAAGCCTACACGGTCAATCACCGGATTCTCGGGATCGTATAAGTTCTTATTTCGATACGCCTCTTCGCGGAAATACAGCATGCTTCTTGTTACGAGAATGGCAAGATCAAGAACGCGGTGCAGCGGCAGCTCTTCCGATTGCCTCGACCACTTCTCCCCTGTGTATCTCCAGACTTTGGCCGAAATGTCGACCTTCCCTCTGTCATTCCATTGAGCCAGTCCTAGCGAAAGTCCTTTCGCATCGGACGTTTCAGCGTATCTGCCATCAACTTGCTCATAATTTTCGGAAACAATGACGGGCTTATGTTTTAAAGATGTTGGTATTTTCATTTTGGTTAGCTCCTTTGATTTGGTTTCGCGATTTAGTAATTTAGTAAATTAGTAATTTAGTAAATCACTAACCCGATTCTATCTTGATGTTTTGCAAAAGTCAATATTATTCATGCTTAGCCATCCTCCATGTCGGCAGCTCCTAGCAGATGTGCCGCTGCGAGCAGGCTGGCAAGTCGGCGACAAGGCCGAGCCGAGGTGGTGACTCGGCTTTGGGGAACCACAGGGCGCTATTTCGGAGAAATAGGCCCTTTTTGCGCCGAAGGGGAACTGGGGGACCTTATTTCTATGGATTTGGTGGATATTCCGCCAACTTCTTAGAAATAAGGTCCTGTAGTTCCCCGAAATGCTCTGCAACAACCCTGAGGACACAAATAACACCCTCAGGGTCCTCTATGCGCCGCCGCACGCAGCTCGGCAAGTCGGCGGCAAGGCCGTGACTCCGCCACGGAGAACTACATAAAACCTGATCTGCAAACAGATCAGGTTCATCACTTCCAAAATCCTTATTCTCAGGCGCCCCCTAGTCGCTTTTCGTTCAAATGACTCGCCAACTGACTCGTCCGCCGTTTATTCAGCGGGTATAAGAATACAATGATAAGAAAAATAACCAGATAGACGATGCCGGGGACTAAAGTGGCTAACGTGTATATGCCATCTAACGCTTCTTTGGTCTGAACGGATCGAGCCGCATCATAGCCAACTGAGCCGATAGCCACGCCGCCGATCCCGCCTGCAAGCGCTTGCCCCACCTTGCGGGCAAAGGAATAAACGGAATACACCGTACCGTCCTCCCGCACGCCGGTCACATACTCCTGATAGTCAATTACATCAGTGACAAATGCCCATACGACTAAGTTGAAGAATGCAAAGCCAAACATACCAACAGCGGAAATAAGAACAAATTGCCAAGCTGTCAAATGTGGCAGGAAGTAGAGCATAAGGTAGACAACGGAGGAAAGCAGCATACCAGCTGCGGCTATTTCCTTTTTGCCAAACTTGTGTACCAATGATTTCACGAAAGGAATCGCGATAAATACCGCAGCTGTCTGAATTAATCCAGCCATACTCAACATCGAAGCGCTTCCAAAATAATTTTTAAACAAATACACATTCACTGCGCCTACCAGCATCGAAAGCATCATAAACGTGAGAGATGCGATCAAAATAGAGATCAGCGGTCTATTTTTTAACATGCCTTTTAAAGTTATACCTAGATGGACCTTATTCTTTTGCGCTTCCGGTATTGTAATGCGTTCCGTTGATAGTTTATAACAAGCCATGTAGCAGGCAATCGACAATATGCCAAAAACAATAGCGGCCAGCATGAACCTGTTGGAATCTGCTTTATTGTTAACAAACAGGATCAACGGCCCGATCACATTGATAATTAGGCTCGCGAGCATAGCCCCCATCGTTCTGAACGTCGATAATGTCGTGCGCTCCACCGAATCACTTGTAATCACAGACGCCATGGACCCGTATGGAATATTAACCGTGCTGTACAACGTTCCCCAAATCAGATAAGTGACAAAGGCATAAGCCATGTAGAACCCGTCGGACATCCCCGGAATTTTCACAAACATCAGAATACCGGATATGACGAGCGGAAAAGACATTCGGAAGATCCAAGGCCGAAATTTGCCTTGAATCCCCGCTTTTCTAGTGTCGATGAAACGCCCCCACACGACATCTGCAACTGCATCCCAAAGTCTTGCAATGATAAATACAAGCCCGATCGTCGCCGCATGAATTTTAAAAATATCCGTATAATAGACCATCAGGAACGAGCTCACGAGGATAAAAAAGAAATCATTCCCGAAGTCGCCGAACAAGTACCCCAGCTTATCTCGCATCCCAAAAGGACGGCTTGCCTTGATGTTACCCGTTGTTTCAGACACATTGTGAATAACCAAATTACTCATCGTATCCCCCCACTACATGTGCAACTCAGATTGCTCAGATCCTATTTCTAAGGTTTCTTATATCCGAAATCTGGAATAGCCAGCCATCTTTTGCGCAGCTCATGTGCCGCATATTTCGGCTTCCGATCCCGTGTGAAGATGCCCTTTTTGTTTCCTTGAACCCGAATAACACCTTGGGATGTGTTAAAATCCGCAAAATTCCAAACCTGTTCACCAACAAAGGTGCTGAATTCATCAAACACTTCGTGATTCGCCCGCAGGTACTCGACCTGGAACTCTTCGGTAAACATCACAGGGTCTACATCATGCAAGCCGGCAATCGTGTCCGCCCCATACTCGGTCATGATGATTGGTTTGCCCGGGCAGCGTTTGCCCCAGCCATCCAGTTCCTCGCGCAGCTTGATTTTGGCTGCTTCCATATCGCCGCTTTGCACATACCAGCCGTAATACCTATTCAGTGCAAGCACATCAACAAGCTCCGCCACTTTGCACGTTTCAGGCGTTGACATCAGGTGTGTGACAATGGTCACAGGTCTTTTTTGCGGATCAAGTTCCTTGGCAAGCTCGACAAGCGGCTTGAAGTAAGCATCCGCTCCTTCTTCTTCTGAAGCCGGCTCGTTGGCTATAGACCACATCACGACACAAGCGTGATTTTTGTCACGCGCAATGAGTTCCCGAATGACATCCTGATGATGCTCTTGCGTTCGAAGCTCCTCCCAAGTTTTCCGCTTCGCCCCGCCTCCGAACATCGCCATGAAATTCAAGTGCAGCCCGACGGCAGGCGTCTCGTCAATGACAACAAGACCTTCAAGATCAGCCAGCCTCATTAACTCCTCCGAATAAGGATAGTGAGCTGTGCGGAACGAATTGGCACCGATCCATTTCATCAAGCGGAAATCGAGAACATTCGCCGCTTCATTAAATCCTCTACCATGAATCGCCGAATCCTCATGTTTCCCGAACCCTTTAAAATAAAAAGGTTTATCATTAATCAGGAATTTCCCGTCATTAACTTCAACGGTTCGTACACCAAATGGCTGTTCGTAAACGTCTACAAGCTGTCCATTATCGCTAATCTCAACTTTAAGCGTATACAAATAAGCTTTCAAAGGTTCCCACAGCTTCACCCCTTCGATCTCGATCAACCCCTGAAGTCCGCTGCTTTCTCCCACCACAAAGCCCGACTTATCAACAACCGTTGCCTTAACTTGTCCTTTCCCCGCTATCTCGACCTCATACTGAACAAGCCCTTTTTGCTGGTTCAAATTGGTTAAAATAGTCACATCTTTCACATACACGTGTGGTGTCGTATAAATTTTCACCGGTCGATGGATGCCGGCATAATTGAAAAAGTCAAAATTCGGGCTGTTTTTCGCAACAAGGCCACGCCCCGGAACTTCCTGCTCACTGTAGATTCCTACAGGCAGCGTCGTCTCGTCCACGATATTGTTCACGGCAACTGTCAATCGATTATGGCCTGTAGTTAAAAAGGAATTGATTTCCGCTTCAAACGGTGTAAATCCTCCCTTATGCTCCATAACCGCTTCCCCATTCACATAAACGACAGCTCGATGAGTAGCCGAACCAAATCGCAAGACAATACGCTCCGACATTAGCAAATTTAATACCGTGAAATCTCGCTCATACCAGACCCAACCAACGTGGTTTCGAATATCCGCCGTAACGCCTACATCGTTGAAAGAGGACGGCACTGACATCGGGATGGTCTCAGTAAGCGCTGAAGCGAACCATTTCTCTTGAAAGCCCTTTCCAAAATCCAATTTAAAATTCCAAATCCCACTAAGATCTATGATTCCCCGTGACTCTGATACGATTGGATATAACATAACAGCCGCTCCTTTTTATTCTCATTTGCAAACTCAACAATTAAGATTATACTAAGTTAACCAACTACTAAGTAGGACGTGGAATGCATTTAAGGGATTATTTTAACATTCTGATTTGGAAAATGGAGATTCTTATGAGTGAACAGCAGCTTCATCTATCCGCAATTAGCACGACATTGTTTCACTTAACGGACATCAACACCGTCGTTCTGACGAGCAGCGGAACTGTTTTGTTGAATCATGAACATGATAATATCCCTGAATTTCTAAACAGCTGGCAGAAGGAAGATATCGCGTTCTTTGCCGCGGAAGCTCAAATCTCTCCTGACCAATGCTGCAAATACACCAATATATGGGGATTTACCTACTTAGCCAAAGCTTTTCGATTACAAGAGGAACGTACTAAAATCATAGTCACAGGGCCTTTCTTACTGCAGGTTCCAGACGTCAATAAACTGTACACGAAGTTCAAACTGGATCAAGGAAAGCGAATCGAATTAGAAGGATTTTACCGAGGAATGAAATTAATCAGCGCCGCGAGGGTCCAAAGCATGGCCAATGTGTTCGAGCAAATCGAAGGCATTTCGCAAACGGATATTCGGGAGTTGGAACTCCAAACGCAGCCTGCCCGGTCCCCCCGTCAGAGCAAAATCGAGCTCATGCTGCAGCAGCCCGATGAGGCTTTTATCGACCTGATTGAATTGCGTTATCAAATTGAGCAGGAAATGATGCAAGCCGTCCAGCATGGGGATCATGAAACTTTGCAGAAAGTGCGCTCCAAAATGAAAAATCTGTATGACTTCTCCGAAAGGTTTCCGAACCAACCGGTAAGAGCTTTAAGAAATGCGCTTATTATTTTAAATACTTTGCTGCGTATCGCTGCCAAAAATGCAAATGTTCAGCCCTTTTTCTTGCACCAAATTTCAGAGAAATTTGCAAAGCAAATCGAAAGGACCGAAACGATCGATTTTCTTAATAAATTAATGACGCTCATGTTCGACGAATATTGCCGGCTCGTGCGCCAGCATGCTGTAAAGGGCTATTCCCCGCTCGTTCAAAAGGTCGTTCAATTTATTTCCTTGCATTATAATAAACCATTAAGCTTAGAGGAGCTTTCTCAGGAGTGCCACGCACATCCAGCCCATATTTCGAGACAATTCAAGAAAGAAACAGGAATGACCCTGACCGACTTCCAGCAGAAACAGCGGATTGAGGAAGCAAAACCATTGCTGCGCAATGGCGATTTAGCCATCAAATGGATTGCCGAATCCATTGGTTTCGATGATGCCGGCTACTTCACACGTATTTTCAAGAAAATCGAGGGCATGACGCCAACGCAATTTCAAAAGAGCTAGATGCAGTCCCCTTAGCCTTCTTTATATTGGAATATGGACAAGTTAAATGATACAATATGGGAATAATATGAAAAAAAACAAATCTGAGGAGTGATACAAATGGCATTAGATTTTTACTTGAATTTCAATGGAAATTGTCGTGAAGCGGTGGAGTATTATGCAGAAGTATTCGGGACTGAACAACCGAAAATCATGACCTTTGGCGATACGCCGTCAGATCCGGCCTACCCACTCCCAGAAGAAGCGAAATCCATGGTTATGCACGCAAGACTTACCATTAGCGGCAGCACGGTGATGTTCTCCGATGTTTTCCCAGGTATGCCTTTTGTAGCCGGAAATAATATTTCCTTATCCATGGTCAGCAAGGATATCGAAGAAATCAAATCCGCTTTCCATAAACTGAAAGAAGGCGGCAAAGTAGGCATGGAACTCCAAGAAACCTTCTGGAGCAAATGCTACGGCAGCTTGGAAGACAAGTTCGGCATCCAATGGCAATTTAACTACGATAACGGCGAAGTCGTCTATTAATTCCACGGGTGAACAAAAAACACGTCCTCTCTATTCAGGAGATGACGTGTTTTTTGTTTATAAAATTGGTGAAATCAGCTTCGAGATGGACTCCAGGAATCGTATGCGAAGTGAGCGCTTCTCATATTCCTCCAATGTTAGTTCCATACAGCCTTCCATGTCCTTCCAAAATGTAGCTTCCAGCTTTTTCGCCGTTTCCTCGTGATACATCAGCGCATTCGTCTCAAAATTAAGCCGCAGACTTCGAATATCGAAGTTAGCCGTCCCAACTGATGCCACTTTCCCATCAACAACAATTGTCTTCGCGTGCAAAAAACCATAATCGTAGAGGTAGCATTTCACGCCGGCGCGAAGCAGTTCCCCCACATAATAAAGGGAAGCCCAATGCACAAACAAGTGATCCGCTTTTTCCGGAATCATGATACGTACGTCAATGCCGGACAAGGCTGCTATGCGAAGTGCATTCAGCATGCTCTCTTCTGGAATAAAATATGGTGTCTGCAGCAGGATCCGTTTTTTGGCCATATGAATCATTTTGAGGAAGGTGTACACAAAATGCGGCCATTCTTCATTAGGCCCACTCGCCACGATCTGCATCGGTACCTGCTGTGAAGTCCCTCCTTCTTCACGTTCTGGAAAATAACACTGATCCACTTCGACTGCTGTCGAAGAAGCTAAATTCCAGTCCAAGATGAAACGGGACTGAAGCGCACGAACCACACTTCCTGTTAAGCGAAGGTGTGTATCCCGCCAAAACCCGAATCGAGGATCCATGCCAAGATATTCATTCCCCACATTGAATCCGCCCATATAGCCAATTTTGCCATCAATAATGACTAACTTCCGGTGATTGCGATAGTTCACTCGATAGTTCAAATAAGGGATTCGCGAAGGGAAAAAAGCTGCTTTCTGCCCGCCTGCTTTCAGAAAATCACGGAAGAAAGAATCCTTTAACGAACGTGAACCAATATCATCATACAAAAATCGAACGATGACCCCTTGCTCCGCCTTTTTCGTTAAGGCCTGAATAATCCGCTTCCCCAATGCGTCATTCTTGACGATGTAATATTGCATATGGATATGCGATTTCGCGGCTTCGATTTTCAGCATCAAATCACTGAATTTGCTTATCCCATCCGTAAAAATATCGACGCTGTTATCCTGGGTTAGAAATGCGTCATTCGAGGACACGTTCAAATAAATCAAATCACGGTAGTCGCTGACCATCGGATTCAGATAGGTCATCGTCCCGTTCATCAGCTGCTCCCGCTGTTCCGAGATGACCGTCTGCATTCTTTCCTGCATGCGCTGATTCCATTTGTACAGCTTTCTGCGGCTTAAATTTTGCCCTAACATCACATAGAGCAGAAAACCGAGAATTGGAATAAATAGAAGCACCATCAACCATGACCAGGTAGCCGCCACGTTCCGGCGTTCCAAGAATACGACCGTAAGAGCAAGTAAAATATTAACAATAAAAAGTACAGTAAGTGCGTGCGATATCCAATCCATGTTGCCACTCCTAACCGTTGTTGTCAGTGGATCAGGAATATTATACCTTATTTTCGGCAATTTCGAAAAAAACCTCGTATTCTGGCATAAGAACACGAGGCTGATCTTGCATTAGGCTATTTTTTTAATTAGGCATAACTTCCGTAAATAGTAAACGCCGCCTACTTTAATGACATCATCCGAATACGCTTCTATGAGTGTTCCTGAGTCTTCTAATTCGCCGTCAAACCACACCTCTACAGGTGTTTGAAATAGCATGCAAAGATACATATCCGCATCGGTTAAACAATCTGTCGTCCTGCTCATCTGAACAACTGCCTCCCTCACCATTTTTCACGTGACAACATACTTATCGTCATTTGTAAATGATAAATGAAGAGGAAGTAGGTAAAAAAGACTGGAAGCTATGAGCCTCCAGTCCTGATTTTTCCCTTTATTTGACCATTTCCTTATAAAGTCCGATATACTGCTGCGCGGACTTCTTCCAGCTGAAGTCGCCTTTTTTCATGTTCATCTGAATTTTCAACCAGGCGTCACGGTCATTTTTGTAGAAAAAGACCGCACGGCGGATCGTATGCAGCATATCATGCGCATTGTAATCTCTAAAGGAGAAGCCTGTCCCCTCGCCTGTAAATTCATTATATGGCAGAACCGTATCCTTCAGTCCACCGGTTTCACGGACGATCGGCACAGAGCGATACCGAAGTGCAATCAACTGACCAATCCCGCATGGCTCAAATTGAGATGGCATTAGGAACAAGTCCGAAGACGCATAGATTTGATGCGCCAATGCCTCGTCAAAGCAGATCTGAGCGGATACTTTGCCAGGATGCTTCAATGCCGCTTGCTTGAACATCTCCTCATAGTCGTATTCGCCTGTCCCGAGCACGACGAGTTGGATGTCTAGCGACAAAATTTCTGGCAGGACATGCTGGATGAGATCTAGCCCTTTTTGCTGCACCAAACGCGTTACCAGGGCAATCATCGGGACATCTTCTCTCACTTCCAATCCTAGCCGCTCCTGAAGTGCTGTCTTGTTCAACTGCTTTTTAGGCAGCGAATCCCGGTATGTAGAAACCAGATGCGGATCATTCATCGGATCAAACACCTCATAATCAATCCCGTTCACGATCCCCGTCAGCTGGTCTCTGCGGTGGCGCAGCAGGCTATCCAAATGTTCGCCAAAGTACGGAGTTTGAATCTCTTCGGCATAGGTCTGACTCACCGTTGTAATACGGTCCGCGTACAGAAGCCCTCCTTTTAGAAAGCTCGCACCACCATGCAGTTCAAGCGCTGTTCCGGTAAAATGATCGTCGGATAAGCCAAACAACTCCTTAAACAACGATTGGCTAAACACACCTTGATATTTCAAGTTATGAACGGTCGTTAACGTTTTGATCTCGCTATAGAATGGCAGATGTTGATAATGAGCCTTCAACAGCACGGGAATCATGCTGGCTTGCCAATCGTGACAGTGAATAACATCCGGCTGGAAGTCCAGCAGCGGCAGCGTTTCGATAACGCCTTTGCAGAAGAAAGCAAAACGTTCTGCCTCATCGCCATAACCATAAACGCCGGAGCGATTGAAATAAAATTCATTATCCACGAAATAAAAAGTAACCCCATCCTGCTGGAGAGCTTGAATGCCGATATATTGCTTTCTCCAACCGACATAGATATCATGCGTCACAGCCGTAGTCATCGCATCCCGGTACTTGGCAGGAATCCCGCCATATTTAGGCAAGATAACCCGTACATCCAGCCCTTGCTGGATAAGTTCTTTCGGCAATGAACCGATCACATCGGCAAGACCTCCCGTTTTGATAAAAGGAACTGCCTCTGAAGCTGCAAAGAGTACTTTCATCTTTCCACTCCTCCTGATAGTCGAAAACCCGCCTATGGGAAGGCAGGCTTTTCGGATTATATCTAGTTATGCGCTTAAGAACGATACCGATTAGATCACTTTCGTTTTTGCCGCGATGAACGGCGCTTTGTTATCACCTGTCAGGACGCGACCGCGGGAGATGAAGACATCCTTATCGAGGATCGCATTCTCAATAATGACATTTTCCTCGATTTCGCAGTTTTGGAGGATAATGCTGTTTTTCACGTAAGCTCCCTTACGGATTTTCACTCCGCGGAACAAAATGCTGTTTTCTACTTTACCCTCGATGGTGCAGCCATTTGCGATCAACGCGTTTTTGGCTGCGGCGGATTCCAGGTATTTCGCAGGCGGTTCATCCTTGACCTTTGTATAGATCAGGTTCTTCTGGAAGAACAATTCTCTCCAGATCACTGGATTTAACAGCTGCATGCTGTGCTTGTAGTAACCTTGAATCGAATTCACGATGCCTACATGCCCCTCAAATTTATAGCCATACACACTAAGCTTATCAATATTTTTCATGATACCGTCGCGAACCAGGTGATCATACCCTTGAGCCAGGCAAGATTCTACCATGTCCAGCAGAAGCGCTTTGCTCATAATATACATTTCCATGGAAATGTTATTTGTCCGCAGTCTACCCGTGTGATCCTCCATAAGCGTTACTTGTCCGTTATCTTTGACGGCCAAGCGGCGGAATTTCCCTTGAATATCCTCATCGGTTTGCTTATAGATGACCGTAATGTCCGCTTGCGTATCCTCGTGATGACGGATAACATCGCGCAAATCAAGATTGCACACCATATGGCTGCGAGAAATAATAACCAGCTCTTCTTTGCCGCGATAGAAATAATCCCGATGGCTGTAGAATTGGTATAGGTCCCCACGTGAAATGCCCGTCGGCTCGTCCAAGACGGATGGAAGAACGAACAATCCGCCCCGTTTTCTGTCCAAATCCCACTCTTTCCCTGACCCCAGATGATCCATCAAGGAACGGTACTTGTGCTGTGTGAATACAGCCACATTATCAATTCCAGAATTCACCATGTTCGACAATGTAAAATCAATTAACCGATAGCGTCCGCCGAATGGTACCGATGCAGGGCAGCGGAAATAAGTCAGTTCTTCCAAATCGTCCGGTTCATTCACTAAATTAATGACACCCATTACATGTTTCATCTGAGATCATCCCTTCTGTTTGGCAGTCGCTAATACTCGTTCATTGCCGCCTATGAGTGTAATTTCACCGTGACCATCTACAACAGCGCCATCTTCCACGATCGTGTTTTCCCCAATAATCGCTTTGTTAATCGTTACATTATTACCGATTTTCGCATTCGGCATAATCACGGAGTCTTTAATTTGGCTGCCTTCCCCCACCTGTACACCAAAGAACAAGACAGAATGATCGACATCTCCGAAAATCGCACAACCCTCATTCACCAGTGAACGCTTAATGTTCGCAGTAGGCGCTACATATTGAGCTGGTTGATATGGATTTTGGGAGTACACACGCCAATCTTTATCATTCAGATTCAGCTCGTTATGATCATCGAGCAAATCCATATTTGCTTCCCATAAGCTATCAATGGTACCGACGTCTTTCCAATACCCCTCGAACGGATAAGCATACATTCTTGCTTCATTTCGGAGCATCATCGGGATAATATCTTTCCCGAAATCCTTACTGGAATCCGGATTCTCCTCATCCGCAATCAAATACGATTTCAGAACGCTCCAGTTAAAAATATAAATACCCATGGAAGCCAAGTTGCTGTTCGCTTCTTTTGGTTTTTCGGCAAATTCAGTTATTTCCTGATTCTCATTCACGCTCATAATTCCGAAACGGCTGGTTTCTTCCCATTTCACTTCGATAACGGCGATACTTGCATCAGCTTTCTTCTCTTTGTGGTAGGAAAGCATCTTATCGTAATCCATTTTGTAAATGTGATCACCCGAGATGATCAAGACATACTCCGGATCATACTGCTCAATAAATCCAATGTTGCGGAAGATGGCATTAGCTGTACCTTTATACCAATCTCCACCTTTTTGTTCCATGAACGGAGGCAACACAGTAACACCGCCATTTTTGCGGTCCAAATCCCACGAACTGCCGATTCCAATATACGTGTTGAGCACGAGAGGCTGATATTGCGTTAAGACACCAACCGTGTCGATGCCTGAATTCGTGCAATTGCTTAGGGTGAAATCAATGATACGGTACTTCCCGCCAAAATGAACGGCTGGTTTGGCCAAATTATTCGTTAGTACGCCTAGTCTTCGTCCTTCTCCACCAGCGAGGAGCATGGCAACACATTCTTTACTGCGCATCTCTGATTTCCCCCTTCAACTTCGTTTTCTCTAGTTGGAATTCTTTTACACATTTTATATAAACAGCCGCAAGCGGCGGAATACACAGAGACAAGCTATAAGGCAGTTCGTGATATTTTCTTTTTTCACTTGTGATCGGCAGCTTGTTCCCTTGGCCGGAACCTCCGAACTCTGGAGCATCGCTGTTGAAAACAACCTCGTACATGCCATTGCGCGGAACGCCGATTCGATAATCGGGATGCACCACCGGTGTGAAATTACAGATGAGAATCAGATCATCCTCAGCCTTATTTCCTTTGCGCATGAAAGTGACGACACTTTGGCTTTCATCATGTGGATTAATCCATTTGAAGCCTTCCGGGCTATGATCCTTTTGCCACAAAGCCGGTTGGTCCAAATAAAATTGATTGAGCGCCTTCACGTAAACGTGCATTTGCTCGTGCTTCTCATATCCGTCCAGCAGGAACCAATCCACTTCCTCCTGGTCCTTCCATTCGTCGAATTGACCGAATTCGCTGCCCATGAACAGGAGCTTTTTGCCAGGGTGACCTGACATATATCCGTATAAAACGCGCAGATTGGCGAATTTCTGCCAATAATCGCCTGGCATTTTATGCAGGAGTGAACGTTTCCCATGGACAACCTCATCGTGAGAAAAAGGTAAAACATAATTTTCACTAAAGGCGTACATAAAGGAGAACGTGATCAATTTATGGTGATATTTGCGATGAACGGGATCCAGCTTCATATAACGCAGCATATCGTTCATCCAGCCCATGTTCCATTTATAGTTAAATCCAAGCCCTCCATCATGCACGGGTGCTGTCACCAGTGGCCAATCCGTGGAATCCTCTGCCATCATAAGCGCATCCGGATAATATGAGAAGACAACCTGATTCAACTTTCGCAAGAAAGCGACAGCTTCGGGATTGTCATCCCCGCCCCATTGATTCTTAAGGGGCTTCTCATTCCATCTGCCGAAATTCAAGTGCAGCATAGAAGCTACAGCATCAACCCGGATACCATCGATATGGTACATATCCATCCAGAAAATTGCGTTTGAAATGAGAAAGCTTTGCACTTCCGGCCTGCCAAAATCAAATGTAAGTGTCCCCCATTCCAACTTCTCGGCTTTGCGAGGGTCTTGGTATTCATACAGCGGCTTTCCGTCAAACTGCCTTAAGCCATGAGCATCCTTGCAGAAATGCCCAGGGACCCAGTCCATAATGACGCCAATCCCTTTTTGATGACAACGATCGACGAAATGCATGAACTCTTTCGGCGAACCATGCCTGCTTGTCACAGAGAAATAACCTGTCGCCTGATAACCCCATGAACGGTCAAACGGATGCTCGGCAAGCGGCATAACTTCAATATGTGTATAACCCATCTCCACGGCATAATCGACTAACTCGTCCGCAAGCTGGTCATAGGTATATAATTCTTCACTATGTCTGTCTTTTTTGCGCCACGTCCCTAGGTGCACTTCATAAATCGACAAAGGCTTATTATAGGCGGGAGTCAACTTCTTCTGCTCTAACCAAGCCTCATCCTGCCATTCGTAGCCTTCCAAATCGACAACACGAGAGGCTGTGCCTGGACGCACTTCCGAATAAAAGGCGTATGGGTCAGCTTTCAACAATATTTGACCTGTCTCGCTAAGGATTTCGTACTTGTAATGATCACCTTCACTGGCCTCAGGAACAAACAGCATCCATACGCCGAGTGAACTGAACTTCTCCATACGGTGTTTTCCTGATTGCCATTGGTTGAAATCGCCGAGCACGGCTACTTGTTTGGCATTAGGCGCCCATACAGCGAAACGAACTCCCTCATAACCCTTCCTTTTGCTAACATGCGCCCCTAGGATGCGATAGCTGTGATACAGGGATCCTTCATGAAGTAGAAACAAATCTTCTGAGCTGGGTGTACCAACATTTGCCCCCATGTTATCCCTCCCATAATCGACCTTTTTCTTCAAAATATGGATGTAATAATTAATCACATACAGTACAAATACAACAAGCAGGTGGAGAATTCCTTCAAACCCTCATATTAAAAAAAGGAAAATCCTTAATCCTGGGTGAATTACTAAAGTGACAGTCATTTGAAAGGTGGAAAACTGATTATGAAAGACAAGGTGAAAGGACTTATCGTAGGTTTAACGATCGGTTCGTTAATTAGCGGTACAGCTGCTTTTGCGGCTAGCAGTCAAATTGAAGTGGCGTTCCGCAGCATCAAATATATGTTTGATGGTGTCGAAAAAGTGCCTGCAGATGGAAAAGGTTTTGTTTACGAAGGTTCTACTTACGTCCCTCTTCGCTTCGTGAGTGAAGCTCTGGGAAAAAAAGTCGAATGGGATGAAGCCAATGAAACCATTTGGATCGGAATCAACCCGAATAAAATCGTTGCTACCTATCAAGGCGGTACGGTGACAAGAGGCGAGTTCGATACTTTCTTTGCGATGCAGGGCATTTTCAATAACGGCCATGCAGCTTCAAAAGATAACCCTGAGTATCAAAAAAGCGTTTTGAACCAATTAATTCAATATAGAATTCTGTACGGTAAATCTTCCGAGGCTGATCAAAAAGCGGCGAAAGATACAGCGTCTGCACAAATGGCAACTTGGAAATCCCAAAATGGCGAAGCCAAGTTTCTGGAAGAATTGAAGAACTTCAAAGTAACTGAAACGGAGCTTCAATATTACCTGGTCGGACGATTAACAGCAGAAAACTATATCAAATCCAGCGTTACTGATGCACAAGTTAAAGCCAAATATGACGACAACCTCAAACAAGATAAAGATTTTTATACGATTGCATCCGTCCGCCATATTTTGATTGGTTTAACAAATGCGGACAAGAGTGTGACCCGTACGAAAGAAGAAGCACTTAAGCTTGCTAAGGATGTCGAGCAAAAACTTAAGAATGGTGAAGACTTCGCGAAGCTGGCTAAAGAACTCACAGACGATCCTGGCTCCAAAGAAACCGGCGGTCTTTATGAAGATGCAGAAGTTAGCGGTTGGGTACCTGAATTCAAAAAAGCGGCGATTGAGCAACCTGTCGGCGCTGTAGGCGACCCCGTTGAAACACAATTTGGTTACCATGTGATCAAAGTCGAATCCAGATCCGTGAAATCTTTCGATTCCGTCAAAGATTCAATAAGACAATCACTGGAGCAAGCTCACTACCAACAATTTGTAGAAAAAGAATTGCCCGGTTTGATTGAAAAGATCGATTTAAGTGAATAAATGGTGTACAATGAATGTTTGTTAAAGTATACAAGTTGAAGGATGGAATGCAACATGTTTTATGCAAAAGACTGGGTAGATTATGAACTTCTCGACACTGGCGGTGGCGAAAAGCTGGAACGCTGGGGTACGATCGTATTGAGAAGACCTGACCCGCAAATCATTTGGCCTTTGGAAAAAGAAACACCCGCATGGCGTCAAGCCGATGCTCATTATCACCGCAGCTCCAGCGGCGGCGGACAATGGCAGCAGCATGCTGAACTGCCGGAACGCTGGACCATCACCTACGACCAGAAGCTGAGCTTTTATATTAAACCAACCAGCTTCAAGCATACGGGCCTCTTCCCTGAGCAAGCCGTCAACTGGAAATGGATGATTGATAAAATCCAAAATGCCGGAAGACCGATCAAGGTATTGAACCTATTCGCTTATACAGGTGGAGCTTCGCTGGCCTGCGCTTATGCAGGAGCAGAAGTTTGCCACGTTGATGCCTCCAAAGGTGTTGTACAATGGGCGAAGGAGAATCTGCATCTCAGCGGCATGGGCAGCCGTCCTGTACGTTTCATTACGGATGACGTATTCAAATTCGTGCAAAGAGAACAGCGCCGCGGCAGCAAATATGATGCGATCATCATGGATCCTCCCTCTTACGGGCGCGGACCTAATGGCGAGACTTGGAAGCTGGAAGATGATCTCTTCCCTTTCATACAAACTTGCCAGACGATCTTGACCGATAATCCTTTGTTCCTGTTAATTAACTCTTATACAACAGGTATTTCGGCTACGGTCCTGCAAAACATCTTAACGATGGCGATGAAAAGCAAGCATGGAGGTACGATCTCAAGTGGAGAAATCGGCCTGCCGATCACTCACTCCGGCTTAATGCTCCCTTGCGGTATTCTGGGACGCTGGGAGTCCTAATATGACTGGAACTAAAGATGTTTCGGGAGCATCGCAAATTCCGATCCTTTTCGAAGACAACCACATTCTCGTGGTAGAGAAGCCCGTGAACATGCCAACACAAGAGGACGACTCGCGTGATCCTGATCTGCTGAACGTCCTGAAGGCGGATATCAAGCTCCGGCACAACAAGCCTGGCAATGTCTACCTCGGGCTTGTCCACCGGCTTGACAGGCCTGTAGGCGGCGTGATGGTCTTCGCCAAAACATCAAAAGCCGCATCACGGCTGTCGGACGCGGTAAGAACTAGGCATCTCGACAAAACGTATGTCGCTATTGTGCATGGCAAACCGCCACAGCCGACGGCAACGCTGCGTCACTGGCTCTGGAAGGACACGCGGACGAATACCGTCAGCGTTGTCAAACCAGGCCAGCACGAAGCCAAGGAGGCTGTGCTGGATTATAAGCTTCTCGGCAGCCAAGACGGTCTCAGCTTGATCCAAATCAAGCTGCATACCGGGCGGCCGCATCAAATCCGCGTGCAGATGGCCGCAATCGGCTGCACACTGTACGGCGACCAGCGCTACGGCAGCGCGGTCAACAAGCCCGGCCAGCAGCTAGCGCTCTGGGCGACGGCTCTGTCCTTTGAGCATCCAACACTCAAAGAGACGATGCGCTTTCGGTCGCTGCCACCTGTGCAGCGGCCATGGAGTGAATTTACAATCCCAGAATTGTAAATTCACCTCGTACCGAGGTGTCGCTACTGCAATTAATTAGCGACTTTCCCCAACAAATAAATAAGCAGTTTCTGATTATGGGCGGAAACGCGGCTCAGGTAAGTGTCCAGCAGTTGTTCACGGACTAACGTACCTCGCTCGCATTCCGCTTTTCCTTTGTCTGTTACGTGCACCCACACGATACGGCGGTCTTTCTCATCCCGCACCCGTACGATTAATTCACTTTTCTCCATACGATCTAATAGCGTTGTAACCGCTGCAGGTGTTGTAGATAGATATTCGATTAGATCTGAAGGCTTCATACGCTCGTTCGTCATAAGCAATTCTAATACGTTAAGTTGCCCTTCTGTAATCGTAGGTGCTAATCCTACTTCCATCTGGCTCTTCAATTCCTTAGACAATTTCAGCCACAGCTTTCCAAACTCATCGGAATACAACCTCACATCAACTCGCTTCCAACATCTACTATAACGCAAGTATAGCACGCATTTTCACTGGTTAAAAGGTTAATGCCGTTAATACTTTCCTACAAAAGCTGCACATTTCCAGGACATGCTGTGGCATGTTGTCGAGCCATCCACAACTTTGTCCGAACTTGAAGAATACCTCGACTTCTTTTTAACATTCCGCCCACATCTTACATATACTGTGAAGCAGTTAGATTTGCAGAACACGCTAAGGAGTGGTTCAACGTGGATGATTGGAAAATGGAGCTTGGTAAAAAGGCACTCGAGGCCGGCATCCTGAAAGACCCACAGTGGCTGGATCGATTAGACGAACCGATGCCCCTGTGGGTCTTATTAGAGTTAGCTTTTATGCTGATGGAGAAGCTGGATCCACCTACGGTCAGTTATGACTGAGGGAAACGCAGGACATCTATAATGGATTCTGTTTTGGTAACAGGGATAAGCTGTTTGCCTTGCGCTTTACGATCTTCCAGCGGCGCTGTCTCCGTCGAGAAGCGAAGCTTCTCTCCATTACTCATCACGGCTGTAATCTGATAATCCATTTTCACAATGAACGTTCGGATTAAACCTGTTCCATTCGGTCTCACGCGCTTGCCTTCTTTAAACTCAAAGGTGAGAATACCTTTTCCTCCACGCCCTTGAATTGGATAATCGACGACAAGGGACCGCTTGGCATATCCGAGGTCCGAGATGACGAGCACTTCCCCCTCATCCCCATAAATCCACTCAGCCGAGACGACATCATCGTCTTCTTTGAGTTGGATGCCGCGCACACCCGCGGCTGCACGGCCCATTGGGTTTACTTCTTCCTCGCGGAAGCGGATGCTCATGCCCAGTTTCGTGACAAGCAGGATTTCCTTCGTGTTATCGCTGAGATGCACATGAAGTACTTCATCTTGCTCAGCAAGCTTACAAGCAACAAGTCCATTGGAGCGATTCGTCATGTACTCTTTGAGCTCCGTACGCTTCACTTGGCCCTTGCGAGTGACGAACACAAGTGATTTCGTTGGATCTTCAAAGCCTTTGACCGGAATCACATTAACGATACGGTCTTCTTTGGCGATTGGAATGACATTGACAATCGCGGTACCATTTTCTTTCCATTTGTACTCTGGCACTTGATGGACGGGCAATAAGTAGTACTGGCCTTTTTTCGTGAAGATCAGCAGGCTCTCAATCGTATTCACGTCCAGCAAGAAGCGCAAGTAGTCGCCTTCCTTGAGACCTGTATTTTCCAATTCTCCGCCAGATCGTGTAAACGACAGCTTGCTAGTGCGTTTCAAGTAGCCTTCGTTAGAAAGCGTGACGAACACGTCTTCCGGATTGACGAGTACTTCCAGATTAACTTTCAGCTCCTCAACCTCGCCTTGAATCGCTGAACGGCGCTCAATGCCGTATTTCTTCCGGATTTCGCCCATTTCATCTTTAATGACACCTAAGAGCTTTTTCAAGCTGCCCAAAATGCCACGCAAATAAGCAATTGTTTTTTCAACATCTTTCAACTCTTTTTCAAGAGTTGTAATTTCTAAATTCGTTAACCGGTATAATTGCAAGACGAGAATGGCGTCCGCTTGACGCTCGGAAAAGCCAAATTTCTCCATCAGATTGTTTTGAGCATCCTGCCGATTTTTGGACGCTTTGATTGTTGCGATCACTTCGTCCAGTATGTTAAGCGCTTTGACTAGCCCTTCCAGCACGTGAGCGCGGTCTTCCGCTTTCTCAAGCTCATATTGCGAACGGAACGTGACAACTTCCTTTTGATGTTCAATGTAAGCTTCCAGAATTTCGCGAATGCCCAATTGTCGCGGCGCTTTATTAACAATCGCCACCATATTGAAATTGTACGTGACTTGCAAGTCCGTCTTCTTCAGCAAATAAGCTAAAATCCCTTGCGCATCCGCTTCCTTTTTCAGTTCAATGACAATTCGTAATCCGTTACGTCCGCTTTCGTCCCGAACCTCCGCGATACCCTCAACTTTCTTCTCAAGACGGATGTTTTCCATTGCCGTTACAAGACGCGCTTTCACGACCTGATACGGAATTTCCGTGATCACAATTTGTTGTCTTCCGCCGCGCATGTCTTCGATCGCTGTTTTGGACCTTATGTAGATACGGCCTTTGCCAGTACGATAAGCTTCACGAATCCCCTCTTCGCCCATAATAATCCCGGAAGTAGGGAAGTCAGGACCTTTAACGATGGTCATTAACTCTTCAACTGTCATCTCAGGCTTATCTATCATCGCTGTACAAGCATCAATTATTTCACGCAAGTTATGCGGCGGAATTTCAGTCGCAAAACCTGCCGAAATACCGCTTACGCCGTTCACTAGCAGATTCGGATAACGCGCTGGGAGCACAACTGGCTCTTTCGTGGAGTTATCAAAATTATCTTTGAACATGACGGTACGTTTCTCAATATCACGAAGCAGTTCCATCGCAATTTCTGAGAGCCTTGCTTCTGTGTACCGCATCGCTGCCGGCGGATCATCATCCAGTGATCCCCAGTTTCCATGGCCATCTACAAGTGTATGACCCATCTTCCAAGGCTGTGCCATACGAACCATACCATCGTAAATAGACGCATCTCCATGGGGATGATAGTTCCCCATCACATCGCCGACCGTTTTTGCGGACTTGCGGTATGGTTTATCAGGGGTATTCCCTGAATCGTACATCGCATACAATACGCGTCGTTGTACAGGCTTTAAGCCGTCCCTGACATCCGGGATCGCGCGATCCTGGATAATATATTTGGAATAACGCCCGAATCGATCGCCAACGATCTCTTCCAGATAGGCCGGTAAAAATTCTTCTAAAATACCCAACTTTCAGTCACCACTCTTTTTGGTCTACTCTACATATTCGGTAAAATCGACGTTCTCGATAATCCAACGTTTACGCGGATCCACTTTATCGCCCATTAAGGTTGTTACTCGGCGCTCCGCTTTCGCAGCGTCTTCAATCTGAACCTGCAGCAGCTGCCTGCTCTCCGGATTCATGGTTGTTTCCCATAACTGCTCCGGATTCATCTCGCCAAGTCCTTTGTACCGCTGTAACTCGGTATTCTTGCCAAGCTCTTTCACAACTTGCTGCAATTGGTCGTCGGTCCATGCATATTTATAGCCGCCATTTTTGCCTTTTCTCGTCACTTTGTAAAGCGGCGGCTGCGCAATGTACACCTTGCCTGCATCAATCATAGGCTTCATGTAGCGGTAGAAGAACGTCAGAAGCAGCACTTGAATATGTGCGCCGTCAGTATCCGCATCCGTCATAATAATAATTTTACCGTAGTTCATTTCTTCAACTTCGAACTCAGAGCCGACTCCTGCTCCGATCGCCGCAATGATCGCTTTATACTCGTCGTTTTTCATAATATCGAGCAGCTTTGCCTTCTCAGGGTTCATTGGCTTCCCTTTTAGCGGCAAAATCGCTTGATGCTTGGAGTCGCGCCCTTGTTTCGCGGAACCTCCTGCAGAATCTCCCTCAACGACGAACAATTCATTGCGCTGCAAATCCTTGGATTGCGCAGGGGTTAGCTTGCCGCCAAGGTTAGAGCTCTCGCTTTTCCCTTTTTTCCCGCTGCGAATTTCTTCTCTAGCTTTACGAGCTGCTTCACGGGCTTTAGAAGCTTGAACAGCCTTCTTCAGCATCATCTGCGCGATTTGCGGATTTTCTTCCAGGAACACCGTCATCTTGTCCGAAACAACCGCATCCACCGCACTTCTTGCAATAGCGCTTCCAAGCTGGTCCTTGGTTTGACCGACGAATTCGACATCGCCCATCTTAATATTGATTACGACCATCATACCTTCTCTCAGGTCGGTACCGTCAAGGTTTTTTTCTTTCTCTTTGAGAATGCCCGCTTTACGTGCATATTCATTCATGACCCTTGTATAGGCAGTTTTAAAACCCGTTTCATGCGTACCGCCGCCGCGGGTCGGGATTGCATTCACGAATGAGGCGATCGTTTCGGTGTAGCCATCATTGTACTGAAGAGCCACTTCCACTTCAATTTCGTCCTTCTCAGAGGCAAAATGAATAACGGGATGAAGCACCGTCTTCTCTTCGTTCAGGAATTCAACGAATTGGCTGGCGCCGCCTTCATATTGGAACGAATCCTGTTTATCCGTGCGCTCATCTTTTAAATTAACCTGTAACCCCGAATTCAAGAAGGCAATCTCTTGCAATCGCTCGGATAAGGTATCGTAGGAAATGGTGGTGCCGCCTTGGAATACGCGTTTGTCTGGCTTGAACGTAACTTTAGTCCCTGTTCGGTTCGTATTGCCTATAACTTCAAGCTTCGTAACCTGTTCACCCACATGCTCAACACCAGCATCATCGACCCAATATTCAAAGCGCATCTTGTGCACTTTGCCCTCGCGATAAATTTCAACTTCCAGCCACTCTGAGAGAGCATTCGTAACCGAAGCACCAACGCCGTGCAGACCTCCGGATTTCTTGTATCCAGAACCTCCGAACTTGCCTCCGGCATGAAGAATCGTAAACACGACCTGCGGCGTAGGAACTCCTGTCTTATGCATACCTGTCGGAATCCCCCGACCGTTATCTTGCACCGTGATGGACTGATCTTTATGTATGGTTACACTGATTTTGGAACAGTATTTGGCAAGATGTTCATCTACCGCATTATCGACAATTTCCCAAATCAAATGGTGCAAACCGGAAGAACTCGTGCTGCCGATATACATACCTGGTCGTTTACGAACAGCGACAAGCCCTTCCAGTACTTGAATATCATCGACATCGTAATCCGATGTTGGGGCTTTTCCATTAGCAAATTCTAGTTGCTCAGTCATTGAAGCCCTCCTTTTTCTAATATAGGGTTCTTTGATAGGAGTTTCGCGACTCCAAATATCTTGTTAATTCAATATATCCTTGCGGGAGAAAACAGTAAAGGAAACAATCAGCGAAATCGCGGCCCAAACACTTAATACACTTAGCGAGAAGGCCAAATCCATACCTTTTATCGGCGGCAGACCTCCTGTAAGATATTTGGTTAAGTCCAAGTTGACCATAAACAAATACTTCGCTGTTTCCCAAGATGACACCATGTTCGAAAGAATCGTCCCCGAAATTAAGACTGCGAGCATGACCCCCATACCGGCAGCTGTTGATCGAATGAGAACAGAGATCATTAACGACATCAGTGCGACGACTAATGCCGAAAACCAAACTAATCCAAACTCCATCAAGAGGAAGAACCATTGATCAACCGCTCTTACCAGGCTGAAGTCCACATCCGTGCCATTGATCTGAATGCCAGTAAAAATGGGCATCGTCCATCCGTTATAGCCGAAAACTAGGCCGGAAATCAAGTAACACAGCACACCGGTCGAAAGAACTGTAAGCGAAGTAAAGAAAATAACAGTTATTAATTTGCTCAATAGGATTTTCCATCGCCGGACCGGTCTTGTCAACAATAATTTAATAGTCCCCGTAGAATGCTCGGATGATACGATATCTGCGGAAATGACCATGATGATCAACGGAATGAATAAAGAGACGGCATTTTTGACAAATTCACGCGTGAAAGTAACGGCATTAGGAGAGCTCGGATCGACATCTTGATCCAGATAATAATTAGCAATCTGAATCTGCACTTTAAGCTGCTGCTTCCATTCGTCTGGCGTACGTGCAGAGCTTAAACGCTTTTCCCAGTCAATAATTTTCTGGCGCTGATCCGCCTTCCAGTCTGTCGTACCAAATTGCTTTTGTGTATTTTGAGCCACTCGCATTTGTGCATAAGTAAACATAGGAATAAGGGCAAGCAGGATCAGGATGATCACATAAAATCGTTTTTTCTTGATCATTTTGATGCATTCATTTTTGACGAGTTCATACAGAATACGCATTTCTTTCACCGTCCCCTATTGTATGGTTTCACCCTCGGTTAGGCTCAAGAACAAATCTTCCAGCGTTGGGTTCTTGATTTCTACAGCGTAGAGGCTAATTCCTGCTTCCATCAATTGCCTACTTATTTGCGGGACATGCTCTTTATCCATCTGGGTAACAATTTGTCTCACTGAATCATGTGTATGCGTGGGATCATCTTGGCCAATTTCCTCAATCGCGTTCACAAGTGGAGACGCATCGAGAAGCCCCTCAGCCTTATCGGCCGGAGACACGGACCAAACCACTTTGCCGCCTTGTGCAATCAACTCATTCACCGCTCCTACTTGAATGACTTGGCCATGGCTAATAATCGCTACACGGTCACACATTTGCTGAATCTCGCTTAATAGATGGCTGGAAACAAACAAGCTCAATCCATCAGCCGCCAAACGCTGAATAAATTCCCTCATTTCCTTGATTCCTTGCGGATCAAGTCCATTGGTAGGCTCGTCCAAAATTAACAAGCTAGGCCGCCCAAGAAGCGCTTGCGCGATACCAAGCCGCTGCCTCATGCCAAGGGAATAGGTACGAACTTTATCATGAATTCGCCCATCCATCGAAACAATTTCAACAACCTCATGAATTCTCTGCTCGTCAACATCCGGCAGCATTCTTGCAAAATGCTCGAGATTTTCCCATCCCGTTAAGTACGAATACAACTCCGGATTCTCTACAATGCAGCCAACATGACGCATGGCTTGATTGTGCTCCTTGCGAACGTCAAATCCACAAATGTGAATCGTCCCTTCCGTTGGCCGAATTAGATCAACAAGCATTCGAATAGTTGTTGTTTTCCCGGATCCGTTAGGCCCTAAAAAACCGAAAATTTCACCGGCATAAACATCAAAGGAAATTCCCTTGATAATCTCTTTATTTTTAATTTGTTTTCTCAAATTTTTCACGGATAATACGGTATCAGGAACGATTACTGCTTCTGTCACTTTGCCTGCCCCCATTACTTCAGAATTTGTAAAATTCGATCTGCAATCCGCTCATAACCATCCGCATTAGGATGAAAATGATCAGCCGAAGACAAATATTTAATCAAATTTTGTTCAAACAAATCATAAGTCGGGACAATCACCATTTGTGGATAACGATTGATCATTTCGAAAACGCCATTATTCCAGCGCTGTACAACGAGCGATCCTTCCTGTTTCGGATCCAAATCTAGAAATGGATGATATAAGCCTACGTACATCACAGTTGCCTTAGGGTTAGCTTTATTAATTGCTTCAAGAATTTTCTGCACTTTTTCGAGCGCCGGAGCCACTCGACTTTCTGCTGCCTCAGGGTTAAACTCTGTCTGATTATCCCCTTGGAAAAGTCCGTCTCCACCTGCAAAAATATCATTTCCGCCGATAGTAAGCAAGATAATATCTGCCTGCGCAAGCGCATCCTGTGTCTTCTTTAGTGCCAGATCAGCTAGCAGTTGGTCGCTCTTATAGCCTGGAATGGCTAAATTATTAAGCACAAATACCGGTTTGCCCGTTTCCTTCTCCAGCTTTTCACGGACGCGGCCCACATAACCTTTGCCTGTATTGTCACCCGTTCCTGCCGTTAATGAATCGCCGAGCGCTACAATTTGCAGCTTTGCTTTGCTTTCAATCATCGATTCCTTCTTCGGAGCCTCTGTCGCCAATTGAAGCGATCCGGAAGCCTTCGGAAACCATATCTGATTCGCCGCGTAAGCAAATCCTACAGCGAAAACAATCGTCGTAATAGATGCGGTTAAGCCAATTGTTCCCCATATGAAGCGAGATGATCTCAAAAATGTCCCCTCCTGCGAATAAATGGCATAATTCATACTAAGAGTATAGCTTCTAGAATAAATTTGCAAACGCTGCAAAAAGTCGCTGCCCAAAAAACGATCATATGTTCGTTTGGATAGTATAACATATTTCGCCATAAATCAAACAGCCTCAATTTTTTTTGGTTTGTGTGATTGATGATTTCCCCGTTATAGAGACTCCAGGTCCGCTATGATCTGGCTTAGCGGAATTTTCCGCTAGACTTTGTGTGTTTAGTGGGGTGGAAGGCTGCGAATTAGTGAGTGCCTCGATTGGATTGTGGAAGGTAGGTAAAGTAGCTTGATTTTCTCGGGCTTTGTATTGTGTAAGTGCCTCGGCACAGGTTAAGGGGCACTACAGGGCGCTATTTCTCGGAAAATACACGTTTTCCGAGTAAGAAGGGACCTGTGGTCCTCTATTCCACCAATTTCGGCCGAAATTGCTGTCACGGTGCGAAGATAAGACCCTGTGGTTCCGCTCATCGAGGAATCTGAATGATATCCTGGAAATAGAGGACTCCAGTTCCGCTATGATTTAGCTTAGCGGAATTTTCCGCTAGACTTTGTGTATTTAGTGGGATGGAAGGCTGCGAATTAGTGAGTGCATCGGTTGGATTGTGGAAGGTAGGTAAAGTAGATTGATTTTCTCGGGCTTTGTATTGTGCAAGCGCCTATGTACAGGTTAGAGGGGAATAGTGATCGTTAGAATCACAAAACGGGCTGATATTGCGGAATAGCGACATTTGGGTGCGTTACAGCAGCAGATGTATGGTGCGGGATGAAGATAATTGAAGGTGTCGTGCAACAAAAGTAATTTTAATAGTGGTTCGTATCGCGGAGGGTGGTTATTAGCTTGTCTCTTGAGGTCGTATAGATATTGGTGATGGTGTTGCTGCTTCGATCACGGTTCAACTGTTGGTAGTGTTACGGTATTACTGAAGGTGGTGCTGCTGTTGGTTCTACTGTTGTTAGGTGTGCAGTGTTACTTGATGGTGGTGTTACTTGATGGTGGTGTTACTGTTGGTAGGTGTGCGGTGTTACTTGATGGTGGTTCTACTGTTGGTAGGTGTGCAGTGTTATTGATGGTGGTTCTACTGTTGGTAGGTGTGCGGTGTTACTTGATGGTGGTTCTACTGTTGGTAGGTGTGCAGTGTTATTGATGGTGGTTCTACTGTTGGTAGGTGCGCGGTGTTACTTGATGGTGGTTCTACTGTTGGTAAGTGTGCAGTGTTACTGATGGTGGTGTTACTATTGTGGGAGTCGTGGTTATCAGCTTACAGGTGGCGCAGTTCAAGTTGTTACGTTTACAATACTCTAACGGACTCAGTTGCCCTATTGGTTACTTTTTGAGCTAATCTGGAATTTAACGGACACAGGTGACCTTAATCGTCTTGAAACTAGCTGAAACCACTGTAAATTCGTTGAATAACTGCGCCTCGGTCCGTTAGATTCTCAAAAATGGCTAATTGGGCCGAATAACGGCATGTGAGTCCGTTAGCAGAAGATGTAGTGCAATGGTAGAGGGTTGCAGGTATACTCCTCCCCCCACTTTTAGCAAAAAAATAAACCTAGCGGCTTGAACATCACCGCCAGGTTTATGACTTAAACTGCATCCTGCAAAAACTTATACTGCGCTTGAATCAAACCGTAATAAATTTTCTGTTCCTTCATCAATTCATCATGATTGCCGATCTCCATCATGCGGCCATGATCCAGCACAACGATTTTGTCCGCGTTGCGAATCGTAGAAAGCCTGTGCGCCACGATGAAGGAAGTCCGCCCGGCAAGAAGCGTTTTAAGGGCTTCTTGAATTTTCAGCTCCGTATCTGTATCAATACTGGCCGTCGCTTCGTCCAAAATGAGTACTCGTGGATTCGCAAGCAGTGCCCTCGCAAAGGAAATCAACTGACGTTGCCCCATCGATAACACATTTCCGCGTTCCTGTACCTCCGTGTCATAGCCATTCGGCAAGCTGACGATAAAGTCATGCGCATGAACGGCTTTAGCAGCCAGTTCAATCTCTTCGTTCGTTGCATCCAACCGACCAAAACGGATGTTATCTCGAATCGTGCCCGAGAAAATAAACGTATCCTGCAGAACGACGCCAATTTGGGAACGCACGCTTTGAATCGTAACATCGCGAATGTTAGTGCCGTCAATCAGAATACGTCCCTCTGTAGGATCATAGAATCGACAAAGCAGATTCATAATGGTACTTTTACCTGATCCTGTGTGCCCAACTAACGCAATAGATTGCCCTGCATGTACATCCAGATTAAAACCTTTTAATGCCGGACGACCAGCCTCGTACTCGAATACGAGATTTTCAAACTTCACATTCCCTTTGATGTTAGGCAGGTCTTTCGCGTCTTCAAGCTCAGCGACAGAAGGCTTTTCGTCGATAAATTCGAAGATCCGCTCGGCAGAAGCCATTGCAATTAGCAGTTGCGAATACATTTGACCCAGGCGCGTAATCGGCTCCCAGAAATAACCTATGTAAGTAGCGAAAGCAACCAATAAACCGACTGAAATTTCCTCCGTTTGGATCAAATAAGCACCCATCCAGAAGAGAATGCAGTATCCAATTGCTCCTGTAATCTCGATGAGAGGACCGAACGTCTGATTAAGCATCGAAGCGCGATTCCAGGACAAACGGTTAACCATATTCATTTTGGTGAAAAACTGAATATTTTCTTTTTCCTGCGAATAAGCTTGGGTGACCCGTATCCCTTGAATACACTCATTCAAATGGGCATTCAGCCGCGATTGTTTCATCGTTACATCTTGCCAGGCATGGCGAATTTTCTTGCGCAGCTTGGTAGAAATCATGAACATGATCGGAACCGTTACAATAATGGCAGCCCCTAATTTAAAATTAAAAGTCAGCAAAATAATAATGATCCCAACAAGCTGCACGACGTCAATCAACAGGTTGACGACCCCGTTTGTAAACAAATCTTGCAGTGAGTTCACATAATTCGTTACACGAACAAGAACAGATCCTGCTGGACGTGTATCGAAGAATCGGAACGACAGCTTTTGAATGTGGCTGAACAAATCGTGCCGCAAATCGTAAATGACGCGTTGTCCAATCATATTCGTATACTTAATTCGGAACGTGTTTGCCAACCATTGGATGATATATACGCCAAGCATGACACCGACGATGATTAGCAGCAAGTTCGTATTTTTAGGTACAATAGCATTATCAATCGCTTCTCTGATCAGTAAGGGTACTGTCAGTTTGGTGATAGCTCCAACCAACATCATAATAATGATAATCGGGAGCATTTGTTTCTTATAGGGCTTCATATAACTAAATAAACGTTTCAATTGACCCCAATCGAAGGGCTTATCAATCAACTCATCATCCTGGTAGACAAATCGTTGCCCGACTTGAGAATCTTCGTTCTTGGCAGCCGCCTCGGCTTGATTCGATTTCGTACTCAATGTGCTAACCTTCTTTCTTGCAAAGAGGAATGGTTTCGCGCGGTCGCATCTAATTCACTATCTTTTGCTGCAGCAACTTGATCATCTTCAGTCGCTTGCTTAGGTTGATCCGCGTATTGAATATCGTAAGTTTGACGATAAAGGCCTTCCTGCTGCAGAAGCTCGTGATGTTTGCCTCTTTGAACGATTCGTCCTTTATCCAAGACGATAATTTCATCAGCATGCTTCAAGGAAGAAATCCGATGCGCAATAATAAATGTTGTTCTTCCCTTCATGACTTCACTAAAGCCTGCTTGGATCTCGTGTTCTGTTTCCATATCAACAGCGCTCGTTGCATCATCAAGCACCAGGATTTTGGGATCTTTGATCAGTGCTCGAGCAATAGCAATACGCTGTTTTTGACCGCCTGATAAGCCTAATCCGCGCTCGCCGACAACGGTATCATAGCCTTCCGGCAGCTCAGAAATGAAATCATGCGCTTTAGCCAATTTCGCTGCTCGAATAATTTCATCCATCGTAACATCTTTGCGTCCATAAGCAATATTGTTAAGAATAGTGGAAGAGAATAAGAACGTTTCTTGGAAAACGGTTGCAATCTGGCTGCGATAGCTTTCAATCTCAAGCGAACGAACGTCTCTGTCGTCCAGCATGACTCGGCCGTCTTTCACATTGTACGCTCTCATCAGCAGTGAAATCACCGTCGTTTTACCTGAACCCGTGCTGCCTAGAAGCCCGATAACTGAGCCTGCTGGAGCATCCAAATTGAAGTCATATAAAGCTGGCTGCTTTTCGGGATAAGCAAATGTCACATTGTCGAAACGCACATGCCCTTTCACTTGGCTGCTTGTTACAACGGCTGCATCCCCTTGATCTTTCACATGTAAATATTGATGCAAAATATCGAGAATTTTCTCACCTGAAGCTTTCGTATTCGTGAAGTTGTTGATATGGAAACCAAGTCCCCACATCGGTCCGATGATGTACCAGATTAAGCTGAAGCAAGCAACCAGCTCACCTAGGGAAATCGTATCCTGGATGACCATGTAGCCCCCAACGCCAAGCAGCATAACGACGCTCAGATTCGCCAGAATTTCCATGATCGGAAAGTACTTAGCCCAAATCCCGGAACTTTCAATATTCATCGCCTTGTAGTCCTCATTACGCGCTGAAAACTTAGTCACCTCATGAGCTTCACGCGCGAACGATTTGACGGTCCGAACCCCTGTGATGTTCTCTTGTACCGCGGTTGTCATAGAACTAAGTGATTGGCGCACCATCCGGAATGCGGGATGAATTTTGCCTTCAAAACGAATGGCCGTAAACGCCAGAAATGGCATCGAAATCATGGTCAGTAAAGCTAACTTCCAATTGATGGAGAACATCATGCTCATACCGAAAATCAACATTAGTAGAACATTTAATAGTTGAGCGAAACCAAATCCGATGAATTGCCGAATTGCTTCCAAATCAGCCGTCAATCTGGACATTAAGTCCCCTGTTCTTGCTTGATCGTAGTACTGAAAGGATAAGTACTGCAGCTTGTTATAAAGCGCATTCCGCAAATGATACGCAACCCGGTTGCCCAATCGGCCCCCTAGCAAGCCATGCAGGAATTGAAACATCCCTTTCATAGAAACGACAATAACAACAATAATGGCTAATTTCGGAACGAGTTCAAATTGCTTTTTTGCGATCACGTTATCGATGAGATACCGGAGTAAATTCGGATAAACGAGACCTAATGCAGTTGCTAGGGCTAAACATAGAATGGCTCCAAAAAACAGTTTTTTCTCTGGCCAAAAATAGGGCTTCAGTTGCCTGAATACATCCACTTTGGTGACCCCTCCTCAAGAAGGTGAATTTGGAAAAGCTAGGTAAGCGTTTTAATACTTAATGAATCTTAACACCATCCCTATATGCGGGCAATCAGAAGAATGCGTGATATATTCGCTTAAAAGCCCATAACTTCACAAAAACGTGCAGGAATCCACCCTATTCTTTAAAATCATCCCAATAACCATCAATGTAAGCCTTTACATAGCGGTACGTGAAAAAGGGCTGATCACGTTCAATTGAACATGACCAACCCTATTGTTTAAATGTTAAACAAACGACTTTAATTGATGCTGTTTGGATATTAGTTCGTTCAAATCAATCTTCATTTCAAGGGCATCGCGCATCCCTTCAGCGTGCTCATTCAGCTGCCCAAGCAGCTGATTTTTCTGTTTCAGCAACCAATTTTCGAGCTGATTGGCATATGCCTCTTCAAGCTCTGCAGTTTGAAACTCAACAAACTGAGCGACCGGCGCCGTCATCCGATTTTCCAAATCTGCTCTCAGTTTGCTTTTGCCATCCCCTTCAAAAAATTGCTTCGGGTTCTTGAAATGACTTTGCAGCATTTTAAGTGAGATCTCAGGCGCTTCCATTTTGGAGCTGATTTCAGGCGTGACAAATGTGTTGGATTCGTATGAACCGCTCTCGAAGCCATCCATAACTTGGCGAAGCTGCTCTTCCCAACGTTTAACACGATTTCCGGATATCAGATTCATCCGGTTCTCAACACGCAGCGTCGTAGCAAGCACTTCTTGCGAAAGATCATAACCAATCATGCGCAGCAGCTCACCCCAGGCCGACTGGAGCGCTTGCTTCGGATCTCTGGCTTCCTCACGGAACGTGGAAGGATTAAAGGCGTAATTGTACAATTCACCAAACCGGTACATCGTACGCTGCTTCACATAATACAGAAGCTCCTGAATCTCTTTCTTCAATTCTTTGAGTTCCGCCTCGAAAAGCGTACGCTCAAGCAGCTCAGCACACTCCCGCTCAGACTGCTCCAGCTTCCTAAGCTGCTGCTTCCGCTGTTCTTCCCCTGTTTGCGCACTCTCGAGCCATTGCTGCATTGTGGCAATCGCGCGGTGCAGCTCCAGATTCGCTGAATGTATCGCAACATCGCTCAGTTCATTGAAAGTAAACTGCACAAACTCACCTTCAAACGGACGAATGCCCGACTGCGCGACAAGCGCTTCGTTGCCGGTAATTTTTCCTTCTGCCGCTAAATAACTGGATATCGGATAAATCCGCGGATTACGGATACCGTGCTGCAGAAGATTTGTTTCCACATGGGTCATCACACCTTGCAATTCTTCCGGGCTTGCTGCAAGATCGGCGGCATTTACGATGAAGAACATTTTATCCATTTCAAAGCTGTCTTTGACACGTCCAAGCTGTAAAAGGAACTCGCGATCCGCCTGCGAGAACGCGTGATTATAATAAGTCACGAAAAGAATGGCATCGGCATTTTTAATATAATTAAAAGCAACGCCGGTATGGCGGGCATTAATGGAATCTGCACCAGGTGTATCAACGAAAATAATGCCTTGTTCCGTCAAGGGATTCGAATAATATAATTCTATAAATTCAACAAAACAAGACTTTGACTCGTCGGCGACGTAACTTGGAAACTCCTCTTTGGTAATTTTCAGCTCCGTGCCCAAATGATTCTGCGCCAGCTGCCAGCCTTTCTCGACGGCTTTAAGGAAGGAATAATGCGGTTTTCCTTTGGCGGTTACGTCAGCTGGCGAAAGAGCGCCTATACGTTTCAATGAGGACGCCATATCACTAGCTTGCACGCCTAAAATTTCAAGTGAATATAGGACGTCCTGCAGAATCGCGTCCGCTTTCTTCATCTTCACCTTGGCCGTACCATGCGGCCAGCCCTCTTGCGGCGGCATAATTTTATTAATGGCCGCCGTCGTCGGGTTCGGCGAGACCGGCAGCACTCTTTCACCAATCAGCGCATTGGCGAAAGACGACTTGCCGGCGCTGAATGCGCCGAACAGCGCAATCGTGAACGTCCGCTGACGCAGACGTTCCGATTTCTCGCGCATGGCGCGCGCGATCGACCGCATCGACGGCAGTCCGTCGATGATGTCCGAAGCCGCCAGCAAGTCGGCGGCTTTGCGCTCCATGCGCCTGCCGTGTTCACCTGAGGTGAACGCGGTCGGCGCGGAGGCCGCTGCCTCCGCAGGGGCAGCGGCTGAAGGCCCTGCGGCCGCCGATGCTGTCGCAGCGGCCTGCAGGATCTTATCCATGGAGGTGACATGCAGCCCCCCGCTCAGCGGGGCGGCTGCTTGCTCCTCCATGGGGGTGTACAGCTGCGCGTCCGGCAGCGCCGGCGCAGCTGGTCTTGCCCAGCTCGCCATGCGCAGCAGCTGGGCCGTTGCGGCCGCCTCGGCTTCCTCGAGGCGGCGCAGTTCGCGGGCAGCGCCGAGGCGGCTGCTCAGCGCTTCCAGCTCGGCCGCAAGCGCAGCGGCGGCCACAGCACCGTGCTCGCTGACAGCAGCCGCGATCAGGTCGATCACCGCAAAAGCCTGTTTGCGGTACTGCTGTTTAATATCCGACGCAACTTGCTTCATGAAGTTGAGCGTGTATTCGCCGCCGAATGTGGCGCCAGCATTCACTTGTGCTGCAAGCCACTCTGGCGTGACTTCCACGCGCAAAGCTTCAATCTGAGCCAAGAGACCAGCATCATGCTGCCCTTGATTTTGCGCAGCTTTCTTCAAAGCGTCCCGCAGATGCCAATCCAGCTGTGCTTCCACCTGCTCCGATAAATCCGCTTGAAACGCGTTGAGCCGTTTCTCCGTTTCCAGAGCCGTCTGTGCAGCTCTGGAGAAAAACCCTACCTTGAACCCGGGTTTCCGGCTCTCTAAATACGCATGAGCCTGATCGCGGGTCAAGGCCGGTGTAATGTTGGCATTTTCAATGATCGTGCCAACTTCTTTACGCAGCTGTGCCGTCAGTGCTTCCGGCAGTCCCTTCAAGATCGTCAGCTCCTGCTGCTTGGCAGTCGCTAGCGCTTCAACCTCCTGCACATCGCCTTCCTGGCTGATTTGCTCCATAAGCTCAGCCTTCTGCGGCTCATGCTGCTCAGCCAGCCATTTGCCATGCTCGTCGGCAAGATAGCGTGCAGAGGCGTCAATGCTGAAGCTGCGCAGCTCGTCGCCACGCTCAATCAAGCGGCTTAAAAGCCATTGCAGCTTCCCATACTCATTATGAGGATGGTTCGGCTCTTTCATGGTGACAAAAAGTAGATCATCCGGCACGATACCCCAGTTCAAAAAGGCTTGTTTCGTCCCCTCTTGATACTGTGAAAATGGCAGTTCCCATTCTTTGTGCTTATCGATCATATTGACAATGAGATAGAGCGGTTTGCCCCACTCCTTCATTTTCTTCGTAAACGCGAGATTCACTTCGGACTGTACGTGATTGTAATCCATCACATAAAACACGACATCCGCCAAGTGCAGGGCAGACTCCGTAGATTTATGGTGGGCATCGTCCGTCGAATCAATCCCTGGCGTGTCTAACAGCGCTGTATGTTCACCCAGAAAAGCAATGGGATAAGATATTTCTACTGTTTCAATATCTGTGCCGTTCACACAATAAGCTTCAAGCTCATCAAGAGGGATCGTATTCGTCTTCCCTTGAAGACTTGCATGTCGATGTGTAACATGAGCGCCAGGTGCCCCATTGCGGATACTCACGATATTAGCACTCGTTGGTATCGGGGAGGACGGCAGCAGCGGATGCCCGCATAGCTGGTTAATTAAGGTTGATTTCCCCGCTGAAAAATGGCCACAGAAAGCGATGTTCATTCTGCCTGAATCAATCTTCGCCAGCAGTTGCCCCAGCTTGCTAGCATTATCCAAATCCCCTGTTGTTTGCAGATTTACCTGCATCTTCTTGATTGCATCCGGCATGACCGAGATGTTTGTATCGATTGCTTGCGTCATTCGTCCGTTCCGCTCCTTATTTACCGGTCTTCTATCCAATCCTATATCTATGAGGATACAGAAAAAAATCTCCCAGAGGGAGATTTAATTTTTTAGGACATAACCACTTTTTCTTTTTCTGGCAAGAAAATTTCAAAAACATCGCGATGCTGCAAAATCGTAATATCCGATTCTTTAACTTTCATCACAACAACCTCAGTTTTTGTTTTCATCTTGTCTATGTAATTCTGAGGAACTTCACCTGATTCACTGACTGTAATGCCTTCAATGACTTTTTCCTCATTATCGGCTAATGGAGTATTAATCACTTGTTCGAAAATATCAGAGAATTGTTCAAAGCTATTGGTATATACGGCGATGCATTTCATTTAAATCCCATCCTTTGTCTGCATATCATTTGTTTGTAATAGTTTTCCTAGTTGAGCTTGGTTTCATACGTTTCTTACCCTCGCGACAGTTATCCAAGAGAGGACATACCTCGCATTTCGGGTTCTGCGCTTTACAATGATAACGGCCAAAAAAGATCAGGCGATGATGGGTTTGTGTCCACTCTTCTCGTGGAACCTTCTTCATCAGCTTCTTTTCTACCTCAAGCACCGAATCATCGATGCCCGCCAATCCCAGTCGCTTGGATACGCGCTCTACATGAGTGTCAACGGCAATGGCAGGTACTCCAAAAGCATTGGAGACAACGACGTTTGCCGTCTTTCGGCCTACACCAGGCAGCTCGACTAAGTGTTCGTGCTTCTCTGGGATCTCACCATCAAACTTGTCCAGTAATAACCGGCACAGTTTTTGAATATTGCTCGCTTTATTTCGAAATAGTCCAATCCGTCTGATGTCTTGCTCCAGCTCCTCTAATGGAACCGCCAAGTAATCTTCGGGGCGCTTATATTTCTGAAATAAATCCAATGTCACCTTATTTACGGTTTCATCAGTGCATTGCGCGGATAGCAAAACAGCAATCGTTAATTCAAAAGGATTACTGTGACGCAGCTCGCAATGTGCATCCGGAAATAGTTCACCAATCGTATCCAAAATATGCCTTACTAACTTCTGCGTCATGTCTTTGCTTCCTTAGGGTCGTAATATTCTTCAGTTTAGCGAATTGTGACGTTAGAATCAATGCTTGTGAGCGTCAAAATGCGAACATTTTCTAAAAAATTGCCATATTTATTTTAAAAATAATAAAAAAACCGCCTGCAGCAGGAGACAAGCTCCTACGATACAGACGGATGGGACGAATATTTTGTTCAATTCTTACTTCTCAATCTCAACGATTTTATTATCCAGCACATAGATCGTGATGATATCGCCAGACACGAACGAGGATGGACCCACAATATCTGTTCCTTTATGGTAATAAGCTCTTGGGTAAAGGCTATAGGAAGTCTTATCTCCAGCAGTAGTTGATTTCAAATACATTTGATTAACAACTGAGCTGTAGTTATCAACTTCTCGTTTCGCAGTAGCGGCCACTTGAATGATAAGCTTATCGCTTGCATCTTTCATGACTTGTACACGATCGCCAACTTTAATGGAGGCGAAATTATAATCCGATCCACCGTTCAGCTTCACGCCGAAATTGGTTCCTGCATTGATGACTTGGCTTTTCCCAGTAAAGTCTTGAACCGTCAACGAGGAGCTAGCCGCATTCACAGCTGTTACTTTCCCGATTACAGGCGTTGCAATTTCAGCTCTGACAACTGTTGCACCATTGAATGAAAGCTTCACATAATCATCCACTACAAAATCATTGATCGAACCTGCGGTTTGATCCGGCTTCACAATCGGTACACCGTCGAGCGAGATGACATACTGCGAATTCGATTCATCTGTCACAGTAATTTGCTTGGAATTTACATTTGTAATAACCGTTTTGTACATAGCTGTTTTACTAGTTGTAATTTTAGTCACGATACTTTGGTCGAAGCTAATTTGAAGGGAGATCGTGTCCCCAACTTTTAGATCCGAAAGTGTACTATCTGGCTTATTCGCCAATTCAACAACAGGTGCATACTGCAGCTTAAATGACAAGCTTTGACCGCTGTCAGTTTTTAGCGTAATATCGTTCGTTTGCAGGTTTAATTGCGTGATTTGCCCGTTTAGCTGCGTGGACATCTGAACTTGTGTAACCTTTTTCTGTGCAACCAGCAAATCTACATATTTGCCTACTGTAAATGTACCGCTAAAGTTAGATAAAGGAAGCTTCATACCTGCATATGAAATCGACACGCTATCCGTCAAAATATACGCATGAGGCTCGCCTTTGTTATCGATCACCGAAAGCAGCTTCAAATTTTGATCATAGCCAACTATTTTAGCAAAATATAAATTTTCAATAGAGCGATTTGCAACTGTAATCAACGTTACTTTATTATTGAGAACTTCCAGTTTCAACTGATCGCCAGCAGCAAGATCGTAAATACTTGCGTTTGTTAATCCATTGATCACGACTTTCACATTCTCAGACAATTCATACGCATCAACAGGTTTACCCGTCGTTTTATTAATCAATAAAGTCGATTTATCTTCAGAGAACTCCTTAAAAGTCCCCTCAATACTTACACCAACATCCGCTTGCTTTTTAACAGAAATCTTCACTACTTCACTGTTCTTAATCGTATATTCGACGACATCGCCAATGTGCAGGGAATTCAGATCCGCCAAGCTGTTATCCGTAGAAGTAATAATTAAAGCAGAAGAGAAGCTGTATGATTCCGGTTGACCTGACTCCGTGTCCAGCAGCGTAATTTGTGCCGCGTCCTTGTTCAGGTTTTGGATCGCTCCATTTGCCGTTTTATTAACCGGCACTTGTTTGACGATGATAGATGTGTATTTGTCTGTGTTGACAATTTTGCTTTTACGCAATTGAATGGTGCTGCCGGTTACAATGTCCCCAAGACTGAGTCCGCGACCTTCCGTATCCGTTACGGCTATATCCGAAGCCAAATCATAGCTCTCAAAATCATCCAATGTAGCTTTCATCGTGCTCATGTTTAATTTGAGCAATTTGCCCTCTTTAATGTCCATCTGCAATTCGTCTTTAATGATTTCAACATAGTAAGCAACGCCATTTACTTCAACGATTGAAACTTCATAGGTTTCTTGAAGTTCTTTCGGGTCAATTGCCGTATCGTTTTTGTTTCCGTAAAAAACAGTATTTGGTGAGATCTTATATGTACTTGTATTACCCTCTTTGTCCATTAGTCCAATGGTGCCGCTTGTGAGGGTGGTCAAGTATCCTTTTTTCGCATGTGCAGGCAAAGATGTCAATTCTTTCTGCGAGCGGCTAAGGAATGCAGCCATCTGAGCACGGGTTACAGCGCCTTTCGGCTGGAAGGTCCCGTCTTCAAAACCATCAACAACTTTCAACGCTACCGCAGCATTTACATATCCAAGTGATGTAGCGCTGATGGAGCTGTTATCGTTAAATGTCGTTTGCGTCTCGGATAAGCTTTGGGCAAAAGCGCCTTTGCCGATCGCACGAATAACGATTTCTGCTACCCATTCTCTAGTTGCCTTGCGTTGTCCCCAATTCTCTTTGGACTTATCGCTCGAGCTTCGCTCTTTCTCTTCTTCGTTCGTAATTAATCCTTTTTGAAGCGCGACAGCTACATAATTCCTAGCGTAACTATCAACAAGCATAAAATCAGGGAATACAGTTGTAGATGTCATGTTATTGACTTCATCCTGCAACCCCATCATGCGGACTGCCATAATCAGTACGTCCTGTTGGGAAACCGAGTTTTCAGCGCGGTAGGCACCGTCTTCATAACCTTCAATGATTCCTTCGAGAGCCAATTTGGAAATATGGCGAATTCCCCAATAATCTGATTTTACATCCGGGAACGAAAGCTTTACGCTATTTTTGGACGTTCCACTCGTGGAATCAGCGGCCAGAACTGGTGTTCCAGCTAAACTTGTTACAATTAAAGAACTTAAGATTGTGCTTGCCAACTTCTTATTTCTCATCTCTAAATTAACTCCTCTGCTCTTCCATTTAATTAGGTCGTTTGATTGGGTAGGGAAGCTCCAGATGCCCCATTAAGCTGTCTACTTGTTTGCCATCCTTCAGGACGTATAAAGCTTTCACTTCCGGAAATTGAAAAACCGTTTTCTTCAGGGCTTGCAAAAACATTTCTTCCCCAGGGGCGCCCAATTGCGTTTTGGGACCAAACGTGAGGTCCACTTTCAATTCCCCTTTGGTTTTATCAAAGGCTGAACTTGTAAACTTTAAGTCGTCAAATAAAGGAATGGCTTTAGGATCATCACTCTTCTTAAGTGCGTTCAAGGCTGCGCCATACACATCTGCATCCTTTTTGTAAGTGATCGTAACTTCTTTCTCTACAAGCTTCATTTCATCTTGATCGCTATAGTAAGCCTTGATCTTTTTGTGCAGCTCAGGCTCCGGTGTCGGAGTCGCCGCAACTGTTGGCGCAGGACTTTGAACCGTTGACGTTGAGATTGGGTTTGTTGATGTCTGAGGTGCAGAACCGCTTACCAACTGATTTTTTTGACCGCAGGCAGTTATAGACAATGTAATGGCACTCACAAGAAGTGCCCCTTGAATAAAGCGTCTTGTTTGGGTCATTTCACACACTCCTTCGCGTTTTGCATAGCAAAACTAGCATCGTAGCCTAAATTTAGAGTTTTTACCTCCTATTTGAGGTTCAAGTATTCTTTGATAGCAGCAACGAGAGCAGAGGCTAATTTGTCTTGGAACGCATCCTTGTACATCGCACTTTCATCGTTCTTATTAGACAAATACCCTACTTCCAGCAGAACAGCCGGCATGGTCGTTTTCGTGATGACTCTAAAATCAGCTTCGCGTACTTTGCGATCAGGAAACCCTGTTGCCGGAATCGCATATTTGTGAATGACATTCGCAAAAGCTGCGCTTTCCGGTCGGTTATAATACGTTTCTGTACCGGATACCGTAGCCTTGGCACTGTTACCGTGAATAGATAAGAAAAGGTCCGACTGAATGTTATTGGCAAAGGATACCCGGTCATCCAGCGGTATGAACGTATCATCAGAACGAGTCATCAAAACATTAAGACGCTTGTCCTGAAGGAGAAGCTGCTCTACTTTCTTCGCCATAGACAGTGTAAAATCCTTCTCATGTCTGCCAGTTATGGATAATGCGCCAGGATCATTGTCGCCGTGACCCGCATCAATTACGACAGTTAACTGATGTTCGGCAATTGTCGCTTTCCACTGATTAGGCAGCTTGGTAGGCTGAACCTTATAATCAGCAGTACTTTTCAAATCCAGAATAACTCTTACAGTAGCCGGATTATCGTTAAAATTGGAAAAGCGAACTTTCTCGACCAGCGGATGCTTCGAACTCAGCTCTCCCGCATTTTTGACCAGCATTTTCTTGAGAGGCTCATCTAACACTGTGTTAGGGAAATCCAATACAATCCGATTGGGATTGGCTAATTTCATTGATGTCGGCACAAGCGTGCCGTCTTTGGCCGTTACCGTTAGCTCCTTATCGGTCAACACGATAGATTGCACCAGATGGACATTCGGATCCGGTATGTTGGACCCCGTTCCAGTGCCAGTGCCAGCGCCTGTACCTGTACCTGTACCAGTTCCACTCCCAGTCTCTGTACCGTCTCCTGGTTTGACTGGATTTGTTGGTGTTGTTGGATTGGTAGGTGTTGTTGTTGGCGGCGTTGTTGGTGTGTTGCCATCTACGACATCAACCGGACCTGTTACTGGCTTGGAATCGCTATCGTCTTTTTTGAACATATGTACGGAAGAAGTGGATGCGTCCCATGTAAATTCAATACCCATTTGCTGTCCAATGAAACGGAGCGGCAGCATCGTATTGCCTTTATCAATGATCGGAGCAACCTCCATGACTTCCTTTTTGCCTTTAATCAACGCTGTTTTGCTGTTGATCGTCAATTGAATGTTCACATCGTCTTTGACGATGGTTACTTTGCTCGTGGCTTCATCCCAAGTTACCTTAGCGCCAATTTCTTCAACAATAATGCGCACGGGTACAATTGTATTTCCACTAACAATACGAGGTTGAACTTCACTCGAAACCAATCTTTTCTCATTCATAAAAAGCTTAATCGCATTAGACGCTTCCGCTCCCAATGCCGTAGTAGGCAGCAGCACAGAAATCAGCAACATGAAACAAAATGCAGGAATTTTCATCATTCACCTCTATATATTGTCGGAATTATAGTCGTAATCACAAAAATGAGAACTCTGTCTCTCAAAACCTAGCAGCAATTGTCCTTTATCTCAAATTAGTCACTTAGCCCGACAGCAAAACCCCCGTCCGTTCGACAATCTAGTAATCTATTAGACGTATCAAACTACCAAAAGTTGCATAAAAAATTAACAAAAAAAAGACACATCCCATGGGGTCCCCATAGAGATGCGTCTTCGACCCGAACTTATTTATAAGCCAAACGCTTTGCGTGAGCTTGCTCGTAAGCCGTAATTTTGTCTTCATGCTGGAGTGTTAAACCGATATCGTCCAAACCTTGCAGCAAAAACTGACGACGGTGCTCGTCGATGTTAAAGCTAATTTCCAATCCATAGTCGTCTGTAAGCTTGTTGTTCTCCAGATCAACATTTAGCTTGTAACCTTCATGTTGCGCTGTGCGGTTAAACAAATCATCCACTTGTTCTTCCGAAAGCTTAATTGGCAGAATGCTGTTTTTGAAGCAGTTGTTATAGAAAATATCCGCATAAGAAGGTGCGATGATGACGCGGAAGCCAAAATCTTGAATCGCCCATGGCGCGTGCTCACGGGAAGATCCGCAGCCGAAGTTCGCTCTGGAGAGCAAAACGGAAGCGCCTTGATAGCGATCCTGATTCAGAGGAAAGCTCTCGATCACGTTACCCGCTTCATCCCATCTCCATTCGAAGAACAGGAATTGGCCGAAGCCGGAACGCTCAATTCTTTTAAGAAATTGCTTAGGAATAATTGCATCTGTATCTACATTGACACGATCCACAGGACCGACGAGGCCTGTATGTTGTTTAAAAGCTTCCATGTTTTCATTCTCCTTAATCAGCCAAAATTAAGCTTGTTGGTATTCTTTAATTTCCCAATCACGAACATCATAGAAATGACCTTTGATCGCTGCAGCAACAGCCATCGCTGGGGACACGAGATGCGTACGTCCACCGCGGCCTTGACGGCCTTCGAAGTTACGGTTGGAAGTCGATGCACAACGTTGGCCAGGTTGCAGAACGTCTGGGTTCATCGCCAAACACATACTGCAGCCAGCATCACGCCATTCGAAGCCCGCGGCTGTAAAAATTTTGTCCAAGCCTTCTTTTTCAGCTTGAATTTTGACGCGGCCGGAGCCAGGTACTACGATTGCTGTAACTGTAGGATCAACTGAATATCCTTGTGCGATTTTTGCAGCTGCGCGAAGATCTTCGATACGTCCGTTCGTACAGGAACCGATGAAAACATAGTCCACTTTCAGATCTGTCATTGGTGTGCCTGGTGTTAAATCCATATATTCAAGCGCTTTTTCAGCTGCTTTACGTTCATTTTCGGTTTCGAAGCTTTGTGGATCCGGAACAAGTGCTGTTACGCTTGTACCCATGCCCGGGCTAGTTCCCCAAGTTACTTGCGGAATCAAGGAATCAGCGTCAAACTCAACGACCCAGTCATACGTCGCGCCTTCGTCCGTTACATACTTGGACCATTCTCCAACAGCTGCATCGAAATCAGCGCCTTGAGGCACGTACTCACGACCACGCAGGTAGTTGAAAGTCGTTTCGTCTGGAGCGATCAATCCTGCTCTAGCTCCGCCTTCGATGGACATGTTACATACCGTCATACGCTCTTCCATGGAAAGACCGCGAATGGCTTCGCCTGTATACTCGATAACGTAACCAGTAGCAAAATCCGTGCCGTATTTCGCAATAACGCCAAGGATCAAGTCCTTCGCTGTTACGCCTGGTTTCAGGCTTCCCGTAATGCGAACTTCAAGTGTTTTGGCTTTGGATTGTTGCAGCGTTTGCGTAGCAAGAACGTGCTCAACTTCACTTGTACCAATACCGAATGCTAGTGCTCCGAAAGCTCCGTGTGTCGATGTGTGGCTATCGCCGCAAACGATCGTTTTACCTGGGTGCGTTAGACCAAGCTCAGGTCCCATAACGTGCACGACACCTTGGTCGATACTGTCAAGATCGAATAGTGTAACGCCGAAGTCACGGCAGTTTTGTGAAAGTGTATCAATTTGTTGCTTGGAAATAGGATCTGTAATATTGAAACGATCCTTCGTTGGAACGTTGTGATCCATCGTTGCGTAAGTCAAATCAGGTCTACGAACTTTACGACCCGATAACCGAAGTCCTTCGAACGCTTGCGGTGATGTTACTTCGTGTACCAACTGCAAATCGATGTAGATAACGCTTGGTTTGCCTTCTTCCTGGTTAATTACGTGATTATCCCAGATTTTTTCGAACATCGTCTTTTTACTCATATCCAGTCACCTCTTGTCATTATCCGCTCAATTTGTTAATGTCTTACCCTCATAACGTAGTTTATCACGATTACCATCATTGCTCCAAGATATAATAACTATAAGCTTGATAGATTAATCCTATAATTTAATAAAACGTTGACTTTATTAGTGATAATGATTATCATTCTCTGAGTGGGATTGAAACACCCATCATTTTTATCCATTTATAGATACATATTATAGGAGGGTTTATTTGTGCTTAAAATTGTAAAACCATTAACGGTTACAGCTTCAATCGTCATGCTTTTCCTTACTGCTGCATGCGGTAATGCGACTAGTACCACCAGTTCAACATCTTCTCCAGCTGCTGCTTCAGTTAAACCTGCTGCGTCTGCTGCCGCTACGGCTGCTGCTGACACAGTCAAAACAATCACTCATGACCTAGGGACGACAGAAATTAAAGGTACTCCTAAACGGATCGTCACTTTAGAGTGGACCTATGCGGAAGACCTGCTCGCCGTTGGTATTCAACCTGTAGGATCTGCTGATAAAAAAGGTTATGCAAACTGGGTTAACGTAACGCCTGCTTTGGATGCTTCAGTTGTTGATGTAGGAACTCGTCAAGAACCTAACCTGGAAACAATTACAGGTCTCAAGCCTGATCTCATTATTACCAGCACACTGCGTTCAAGCAAAAACTATGAGGCACTCAAAAAAATCGCACCTACTATCGTTTTTAACTCCTACCCTGCTGAAGGAAAAGGCGACCAGTATGCAGAGATGGAAAATACTTTCAAAACGATTGCTGATATTGTAGGTAAAAAAGAGGAAGGCGACAAAGTGCTTGCCGACCTTCAAAAAGCATACGCAGATACGAAAGCAAAACTTGCCGCGGCTAAAAAAGATGGCGCTGAAGTCGCACTTACACAAGCTTTCAGCAATCAAAACAACGCAGATCTTCGCATGTTCCTGGACAACTCCATGGCTGTACAAGTTCTACAGCGCATCGGATTGAAAAACGTATTTAAAGCCAATAAATTTGAAATGTACGGCTACTCGACCGCTTCCGTGGAAGCACTGCCTGCTGTACAAAACGCCAACTTTATTTACATTGTGCAAGACAACGATAATGTGTTTGAGAAACAACTCAAAGATAATGCCGTTTGGAAAGGTCTTTCCTTTGTAAAAGAGAACAAAACCTACAAGCTGCCTGGCAACACTTGGCCGTTCGGCGGTCCATTGTCCGCAAAACTATTTGCCGAGTTGACAGCTAAAGCGTTAACCAAATGAGCCAGATTAATTTAAAAACGGACCCTTTTATACATTGGCAAACGACATGGAAAGCCTTTTTCGTTATTGGAGGAGGCCTTCTGGCCCTGCTTCTGGTTTTGTTCCTGAACATTACGCAAGGAGAAGCCAACCTTACTGTTCATACCATCGTGAACGCTTTGCTGCATCCACAAGATACCCCCGACCATCATATGGTTCGGGGGCTTCGCTTGCCGCGGGCGGTCATCGGCCTCCTGGCCGGAGCTTCGCTTGCGGTTGCAGGAGCGCTGCTCCAAACCGTTACCCGCAATCCGCTGGCATCCGCTTCAACACTGGGCTTGAATGCAGGTGCTTATTTTATCATCGTGCTTGCAGCCGTTTACTTCCCTGGCTTAAAGTCGGATCATTCACTGCTATTGGCACTCATTGGCGCATGCGGCGCAGCCGTCATGGCTTACTTCATGTCAGGGGGACGCAAAAGTACTCCGCTGCGCATGGCTTTGGCAGGCATGATCGTTTCCCTCGTATTGTCTGCCTTTACAAGCGGTCTGCAAATTATGTATGAGAATGAGACCAACGGTCTGTTCATGTGGGGCTCAGGCGCATTGGGGCAAAATGATTGGCTTGGTGTACGCTACGCTCTTCCTTGGGTATTGATTGGGCTAGTTGCTGCCCTTTTGTTCAGTCAAAAGTTGGATATGCTGGAGCTGAATGAGGAAACGGCTGCTTCACTGGGTGAGAATGTAAATTTAATCCGTTTCATGGCGCTTGCTGCTGCCATTTTGCTGGCCGGAGTGACGGTAAGTGTCGTAGGTCCAATTGGCTTTGTCGGGCTCATCGCCCCCCATTTGATCCGATTGATCGGCCTCAGACGTCATAGGTTCCTGATTCCGGGCAGCGCAATATGGGGAGCGGTCGTGCTCATTTCGGCGGATACGATTGCCAAAATGTTTCGCAGCACGCTTGGCGAACTGCCTGCCGGCTCCGTCACCGCCGTTCTTGGAGCTCCTTGGCTCATTTGGCTTGCTGTTCGCGGCTCCAAGATGCAAGCTTCGTCGGATAACGGATCTTCGATGGGCGTCGGCTTCATCGGCAGCAAAATTCCATATCCCTTGCTTATTTTGCTGTCATCCGCCTCTCTGCTTGCGCTTATTCTGACCGGATTATCCGCGGGTGCTTTAAAGATTCCGTTTGCAGATGTCCTTGCAGTTCTATCCGGCGGTGGACCCGAGATGTCGAGCAACGTCATCTTTAACTTACGCTTGCCTCGCGTGCTCGTAGCCGCACTTGCCGGTGCCTCGCTTGCGATTGCCGGCTCCATGATGCAAGGCGCCGTTCGCAATCCGCTTGCCGACCCTTCCGTTGTCGGTGTTACGACAGGTGCTGGCATGGGAGCACTTCTTGTCCTCACTATCTGGCCAACGGCTTCGGGCATGTGGGTACCGATCGGCGCGATGGCCGGAGCTCTCCTCTCAGCCGGCAGTGTGTATCTGTTGGCATGGAAAAAAGGGCTGAATCCTGTCGTATTAATTCTTGTCGGGATTGCGATATCTGCGCTTGGTTCAGCTGTCATCCAGTTCCTGATCATTAAATCCAAACTCGGCGCTGCTCCAGCTCTAACTTGGTTGGCTGGGAGCACCTATGCCAGAGGTTGGTTGGAATTCTGGCAATTGAGCGTGGCCATGGTTATCCTCTTGCCGATCGCTTGGCTGCTCGGCCGCCGTGTGGATTTGCTTGCCTTTGGAGATCTTGTCTCGCTCGGACTTGGCCTCAAGCTGCAGAAAACCCGCCTGATTGCGGCAAGCATCGGGGTTATGATAGCGGCAATCGCAGTAGCTTGCGTTGGCACCATATCTTTCATCGGGCTGCTCGCTCCGCATGCCGTTCGGATTTTCATGGGCCAACGTCACCAGAAATCGGTTGTCCTTTCCGCTTTGATCGGCGCCATTTTGCTAGTCATCGCGGATATTATCGGGAAAGTGATCGCCATTCCCAAAGAAATCCCTTCCGGCATCGTTGTTGCTGTCATTGGCGCACCATATTTACTGTTCCTGATGTACCGGAGTACGGTGAAGAGGTAACATTCAAGGTATGAAGAGGCTGTCCGCAAGTAGATTTAATCTGCTTGTGTGACAGTCTCTTTTTATTTATGGATTATGCTAAAATACGATCATGAGCTATGATAAATAAACACGTTTAACCTCATCATTTATTTTAGGAGTTGTAAAATCATTGGAACTACGCCAACTACAATATGCCATTCAGATTGCCATTGAACGAAACTTCTCGCGAGCCGCAGAAAAACTTCATATCGCCCAGCCCTCACTCAGTCAGCAGTTGTCCAAGCTAGAGAAAGAAATTGGCGTTCTCCTGTTCCAGCGCAGTACAAACTCCGTTGAACTTACGCATGCCGGCTCTTTATTCGTCGAGAAATCACAAAAAATTCTTGATATGGTAGAGCAGCTCAAAAAAGAAATGGAAGACATTTCACAGATGAAAAAAGGACGCCTCGTCGTCGGCAGTATGCCAATCACGGGATCGACCATCCTTCCATTTGTAGTCCCTGCTTTCCAAACCGCTTATCCGGATATAGAAATTTCACTTGTTGAAGAAACTTCAGCGAACTTGGAGACTTTGACCATGAACGGGCAAACCGATATTTCTCTCCTATCCTTGCCGCTGAGGGAAGAATCGCTTATATATGAAACGCTGCTGGAAGAAGAAATTGTCCTTGCCGTGCCCCCGAGCCATCCGTTAACGCAGGCCCAGGAACCGATCAGCATCTCACAATTGGAAAAAGAAGCCTTCATCGCCTTGAAAAAAGGGCAAGGTTTTCGAAAGCTTACGCTTGATCTCTGCCAAAACGCCGGGATTGTCCCTAATATCGTGTTCGAATCCAGCAACATGGAAACGGTCCAGTCCCTTGTGGCAGCCGGTATGGGCATCGCATTCGTGCCCTATTTGATCTCAAAACGCAGCTTCAGCGAGTTATCTCCCGTTCACCTTACTTTGGAAGGCCGACCGACCCGAACACTTGTCATCGCCTACCGTAAGGGCAGATACCTCTCCAAAGCAGCCGAAGCTTTCGTCAGCACGATGAAAGAGGTTATGCGAACAATTGGATAGCTTTAGACGTACAGGGGGAAACGAACTGTCATGAACAAAACACAGCGTTTGATCCAGCTTATGATGGCCGTTAATGAACGCATGGCTTTCACGACCAAAGAGCTAGCGCAAGAATTCGGCGTCTCGGAACGCACCATGCATCGCGATTTACAGGAGCTAAGCGAGCTCGGAATGCCGCTTTATACGGAGTTCGGCCCGCACGGCGGCTATCGCTTGCTGAAAAAGCGGATGCTGCCTCCTATTTTGTTCACGGAACAAGAGGCGGTCGCGATGTTCTTCGCCTTTCAGTCGCTCCAGTATTATGGAGCGCTGCCTTTTGCTGCAGAATCGACGTCAGCGCTAGGCAAGTTTTATCACTATCTTCCGACGATACGAAGAAGCGAATTGATGCACTCAAGAATCGCGTGTCATTTTGGACACCTACCCGCACACAAAGTTCTCCTTATTTGGAGCAACTTCTGGAGGCTTCGATCGATGGTCTTCCCCTTCATATTACCTATGCTTCCAAAGATGGTGCAACGGAACGTACCATACAGCCCATCGGCATTTACGCATCGAATGGCTATTGGTATTTTCCATCTTATTGTTTTCAAAAAGATCGCATCCTCCTATTTCGCACAGATCGCTTGCAAAGCTTGACTCCTGCCGAGCCGGATCACCCTAGCAAAAACCTCATGAACTACACCATTCTTGATTGGTTATCAGGTGGAGTAAGTCAGAAAAACGATTTGTCCGAACACATGAGACTTCGCGTCAAACTTACACCTGCTGGTGTCCGTGCCTACGAGCGGAGCAATGGCAGAGATGAAGATGTCACGATTCATGCCGACGGGAGCGGAGAATTAGTCAGTGAGATGCACCAGAGTAATCTGCACTATTTCTCAAAATATTTCCTGGGCATGGGCGCAGATGCCATCGTTGAAGAACCATCCGAAATGGTGCAATGGATTCGTGAACAACTTCAGCGTATGCTTCACGCATACAGCACCATGGAAAATTCACAAACATGAACATTTTTTGCGCCTTTTCAATCCATGACAAGAATTGTCATTGTATAGAGTTAAACTATAAGTGCAAAGTAACTTGGTGAATGACAAATGGAGGTTTAAAAGGATGACGAAAAGTAAACAGCTTCAAGGTCAGGTAGCACTTGTGACAGGGTCTAGTCGGGGTGCCGGCCGTGGAATTGCCTTAGTGCTTGGTGAAGCAGGTGCCACCGTTTATGTGACTGGCCGCAGTACAAAGGCACAATCGACTCAGACAGATCTTACAGGTACGATCGAGGATACAGCGGAAGAAGTGACTGCACGCGGAGGCGTTGGGATTGCGGTTCGATGTGATCATACGGTTGAAGCCGATGTTCAAAAGCTGTACGAGCAAATCAAACAGGAACAAGGCAAACTTGATCTTGTAGTCAATAACGCTTGGGGCGGTTACGAGGACATTGAAAAAGATGATTTTTTAGCGCCTTTCTGGAAGCAGCCTTTGAAACGTTGGGACAGCATGTTTGATGCCGGCTTACGGGCACAAATGGTGTCCAGCCGGTATGCCATGTCCACCTTCTTCCTTGAGCAGAAGCGCGGCTTAATTATTAACACGGGTGTCTACTCCGACATCGGAGGCGATTACCCGGTGAATGTATTTTATGACACAGTGAAACGTGCAGTTGTAAATATGACCCGTGCTATGGCTCTAAATCTCAAAGCAAACCAGTTGGATGTAACCGCATTGGCATTAGCTCCCGGTTGGATGCGAACAGAAGCTGTGTATAAACATTATGGCCTCGAACCTGGCGATCCCGACTTCATGCGAATTGAAGAGTTACACGCTACGGAGTCCGTTGAATATATTGGGCGCGCCGTTGTTGCGTTGGCCTCTGATACACAGGTTCAACTGAAAGCAGGACTGCTTCACGAGGTTGGTTCCTTAGCTGCCGAATATGATTTCACGGATATCGATGGCAGACGAATGCCGCCGTTTCGCGTCTAATTCTTTAGTTAATTCATGACCCATTTCTTTTCAAAATTATGCCAATTCCCCTAACCCTTCCTCCTCCTAAAGCATACTATATAATTAAATCTTATCGTTTCTCTAATTAATTTTGATAAAGAGATACCAAGTGCCTAGGAGGCGGAAACCATGATGTTAGTAGAAGCAATTGAGCAGTCATTCTGTAAATTGCAAGAACCCTCATTGGAACAACTAAAATCTGCACTTCAGTCCGTAAACAGCATATTTCACGAAGTGGCTGATCATAAAACTGAACCCCTGAATCTCGCTTATGGCCGCAATGTCATTTATAGCACGAAAGAGCTTGAAGTCATTATCATCCATATTCCCGCTTCGGCCGCAACAGCCATTCATAATCATGGAGCTTCGATAGGAGCTGCCTGCTTGGTTCAAGGCCATATTGTCAATTCCAAATTCCATCTGGACACGGAAGGTTACCCGGTTGTTCACAGCGATGATTTGATTCGAACAGGCGATTATTTTACAGCTCCAAAGGATCAAATCCATCAGCTTAGCAATCCGTTCCATGAGTCCGCCGTATCCATTCATGTCTATAGTCCACCGCTTACTGACGTTCATCGTTATTTGCCATACAGTGAAGTTCTCGATTACGTCATTTGATAAAAAAAGGCTGACCACAAGGTTTAACTACCTTAATGGCCAGCCTTTTTATATTAAAACTGTAGGGAATTCTCGATGAATGCTTTTAACTCCGAAATAGGCATCCGCGTTTGTTCCATCGTGTCACGATCACGTACCGTTACTTGACCATCTGTCTCGGACTCGAAATCGTACGTGATACAGAATGGCGTACCGATTTCATCGTGACGACGATATCTTTTACCGATTGAACCTGTATCATCGTAGTCAACCATGAAATGTTTCGCCAGATCAGCAAAAACGGCTTGCGCGCCATCATTCAACTTTTTGGAAAGCGGGAAAATAGCCGCCTTGATCGGAGCAAGCGCTGGGTGGAAGTGAAGCACTGTACGGCTGTCGTCGCCTTCCAGCTTTTGCTCTTCGAACGCGTCAATCAACAGCGCCAACGTTACACGGTCCGCACCAAGGGACGGCTCGATGCAGTAAGGAACATAACGCTCATTCGTTTCTTGATCGATATAGTTGAAATCTTCACCGGAATGCTCCATGTGCTGTTTCAAATCGAAATCCGTACGATCCGCAATACCCCAAAGCTCGCCCCAACCAAACGGGAATTTGTACTCAATATCAGTCGTAGCATTACTGTAGTGAGACAACTCATCTTCATTATGGTCACGCAAACGAAGGTTTTCACCTTTAGCGCCAAGTGACAGCAACCAGTTGTGGCAGAAGCTTCTCCAGTACTCAAACCACTTCATATCCTCGCCCGGTTTGCAGAAGAACTCAAGCTCCATTTGTTCAAATTCACGTGTACGGAACGTAAAGTTACCTGGCGTGATCTCATTACGGAAGCTTTTACCGATTTGGCCGATACCGAATGGCAGCTTTTTACGCATCGTACGCTGTACATTTTTAAAGTTAACAAAAATACCTTGAGCAGTTTCAGGACGTAGGTAAACAACGTTGGAGCTTGCTTCTGTTACGCCTTGGAACGTTTTGAACATCAGATTGAACTGACGGATATCTGTGAAATCTTTGCTGCCGCAATCCGGGCAAACAATGTTATGCTCGACAATCAGCTTCATCATATCATCGAATGTCATACCGTCTACGATGATTTCGATGTCTTTTTCAGCTAGTTTGTTCTCAATCAGCTTATCCGCACGGTGGCGCGCTTTACAGTTTTTACAATCAATCATCGGATCGTTGAAGTTTCCAACGTGACCGGAAGCTACCCAAGCCTGTGGATTCATCAGAATGGCAGCGTCAAGACCTACGTTGTACGGGGATTCCTGAACGAATTTTTTCCACCAAGCGCGTTTGATATTATTTTTCAACTCAACACCTAACGGACCGTAATCCCATGTGTTGGCCAAACCGCCATAAATTTCAGAACCCGGGAATACAAAACCTCTGTGCTTTGCTAATGCGACAACTTGATCCATAGTAACACTCATTGTTCATTCGCTCCTTCAGCTTATCAAAATGGGGCTAAGCCCTTAGACGTCCGTTTGGATATGAGCACGCAAAAAAAGCTCCACATCCAAAGGCATCAAATCATGCCTAGGGACGAGAGCCTTACGCACCCGCGGTTCCACCCTAGTTGATACACCTGTAAAAGCCTGTATCCCCTTTATCGTATCGGCTCCGGATAGCCTTTTCCTTGAGCTCCTGTCTGGGCTCTCACCATCCCCAGCTCGCTGAACAAGAAGTTGTTCAAGTACTATTCATCCTTCACTGCCGCAATTGATCATTCAATTGGTTTTAGTTTACAGAAAAACCGACAAAAAATCAAATGCTTACCGCCTATTTAAATAAAATTAATATAAATGTGGACGGCGGTCCTCGAAGACTGGGATTTTAGCCCTTACACGCACTACTTCCTCCAAATCAATTGTTGCATGCAAAATCGCTTCGTTCTCGTCGCCTTCCACAAGTACTTCGCCCCAAGGGTCAATAACCATGGAGTGTCCGAAGAAGCTCGTTGTCCCGCTCGTTCCGACACGATTGCAAGAAACGACGTACATTTGATTCTCTATCGCCCGAGCCATGAGCAGCGTGCGCCAGTGATGCAGTCGCGGATGAGGCCACTCGGCAGGAACGAATAAAATTCTAGCACCATCCAGCGCTAATTTGCGTGCCAGCTCCGGGAAACGGATATCGTAGCAAATCATGGCGCCAGCCGGTACGCCTTCGAGCTCAAACCGACCAAGCTGGTCACCGCTGTGCAGAAATTTCTCTTCATCCATCAAACGGAACAAATGAATTTTGGAATACTCCGCAATTTCCGCCCCTTCGCGATCAAACGCATAAATCGTGTTCAACACACGGTCTTCTTTTTTATCGGCAATCGAACCGCCAATAATATTCACATGGTTCGCTTTGGCAAAATTACTCAATAGCGCTTTTGTCCGCTCCCCGTTCACATCAGCAAGCTGCTGAATCTCCGTTAAGGCATAGCCGGTGTTCCACATCTCAGGAAAAACGATGACGTCCGGTTTCGGATTGTTTTGCACAGCCTCTTGGAGCAGCATCTCCAATCGGGCAAAGTTCCTATCTGGTTCACCGATCGTGATATCCATTTGAATGAGTGCCAAGTGAAGCTGTTTGGATTCTGACATACTATAAATACTCCTTCCAGTGGGCGAAAATAGCCATTTCTTTTATCCATCATAATCGAAAATCGGTTTGAACCCAAGTGCTGGCTTAAGACGGCCTGAAAGCTTTCGATTGACCTCTTGCTATGCTAAGCGTTTTCCAGCCTTGTTGGCTGGCCAAGTGTTTGCTCAAGAAAACAATTTGTCCCACATGGTAACCATAATGAGAAACCTGGCGCTGAATGGCTTGAATGACCGTATGCTCTTGTCCGCGAATGCGAATGATGCGCAAAACATCCTCAGGAGTTAGGGGATGCAGGGCATCAAAAAGCACTTTCCATCCTTCCTCCCATAAAGAAAGAAGCTCCTCCCGCGAGTAACGACTGCTCTCGAATTCCATGTCGCGCTCCCGCGTCTCCTTTTCCCCGTCCGATGTTAGAAAATCGACCCAACGGGATAACATATTCCCATGCATGTGTTTGATCAACACTTCCAAAGAGTTCGACTCTTCATCCAAGGTTTGATAAAAATGCTCATCCGCCGCCTGCGCAAATGCTTGATCCGCCAGTTTTTTCATACTCTCAAAAGCACGAATCGACTCCTGCAAAAAAACTTGAGCAACTTGTGATTGGTCTGACATAGCTCTCAACACCTTTCCACAGCTTTTGAATTAACTGTATGATAAGACTAGTCCATTGTAAAATCGATTTTTTTCATCACTATGAAAAATAGACTAATCATGTTACATTTAGGTTATTAATTAAAATCCCGACCTCCGGAGTGTGAATTAAAACCGTGACTACGCTATCTACACAAACAAGTGCTTTCCCCATACAGCCTGCTGAACGTATGAAAGGTTTGCCTACCCAATTTTTTGCTACGCTCGTAGGCAAAGCGAACGAACAAATTGCCTTAGGACATGATGTCATCAATCTGGGACAAGGCAACCCGGATCGCCCAACCCCGCCTCATATCGTAGCTTCGATGCAGGAAGCAGCCGCTAATCCTTTGTATCATAAATACCCGCCTTTCAGTGGTTTTCCATTTCTGAAACAAGCGATTGCACAACGTTATAAAGAAGATCATCAGGTTGATCTGGATCCGGATACAGAGGTCGCCATTCTTTTCGGCGGCAAAACAGGACTCATCGAGATCGCTCAGTGCTTATTGAATCCTGGCGATGTTTGCCTGGTGCCTGACCCGGGTTATCCCGATTATTGGTCAGGTGTCGCATTAGCCGGAGCGGAGATGGCTTTCATGCCTTTGCGAGAAGAAAATAACTTTCTTCCAGATTACTCGGCATTGAAGCAATCGGATTTGGACCGCGCGAAACTTATGTTCATCAACTATCCGAACAATCCGACTGGAGCTACAGCACCCGCTTCCTTCTATGAAGAAACGGTTCAATTCGCGCAGCGCAACGGCGTGGTCGTAGCCAGTGACTTTGCTTACGGTGCTATTGGATTTGACGGTGAGAAACCGATCAGCTTCTTACAGACGCCTGGAGCCAAAGAAGTTGGCATCGAGTTTTATACACTTTCCAAAACGTATAACATGGCTGGCTGGCGCGTAGGTTTTGCGCTGGGTAACAAGGAAGTCATCCGCCTCATCAACTTAATGCAGGATCATTACTACTGCTCCTTGTTCGGCGGCATTCAAGCTGCTGCGGCAACGGCGCTTACCGCTTCGCAAGATTGCGTCAGCGAGCTTCGGGATGTCTATGAAAGCCGCCGTAATGCTTTGTACACCGCTTTAGCTGACATTGGCTGGAATGCCCGTCCTTCCCAGGGCTCCTTCTTCTCCTGGCTGCCGGTTCCGAAGGGACACACTTCACAAAGCCTTGCTGATCTGCTTCTTCAGGAAGCAAAAGTGGTCGTCGCCCCAGGCATTGGCTTTGGTACACATGGCGAGGGTTATGTACGTCTTGGGCTCTTATCTTCGGAAGAAAGATTAGCAGAAGCTGTACAGCGTATTGGAAAGCTGAACCTGTTCGGCTAGTAAAACTAGAGGCATCTGCTTCTTTACAAACACTTGTACCCCGTGCTATTCTATATAGAACCAAAAAAGGAAGTCTTCCAAAACTTCTATATCGCAATGTTATGATGGGAATAGTAGGAACGATCAGCACGTAAACAGAGAGTAAGCTCCACCGACTGAGAGAGCTTGCCGTGAACCGATTCCGAACCCGCCCCTGAACCGTCAACGATGAGTTGAACAGTCCCCTGCTGTTATCCAGGGAATCCAGAGTTGGGTGCAGCCTTTTTGGCGTGCGCCAATCTAAGGTGGTACCGCGGAAGCTACAGACTTTCGTCCTTATGTTATGAGGACGGGAGTCTTTTTTTATATCCATTATTTACATATTGCTCAAACAAAGGATGGGATCGTAATGACACAGCGCATCGTCGTGAAAATCGGCAGTTCTTCTTTAACTTCAGATACGGGTGGTTTAAATCCCGATAAAATCCGCTTTTTCGCATCGGAACTAGCGCAATTGCAGAAGGACGGCAACCAGGTCCTGCTCGTGACATCCGGCGCAGTAGCCGCAGGCTTCACCTCCCTTGGGTACCGCACACGGCCCAAGGTGCTGCACGAGAAGCAAGCTGCCGCTGCCGTGGGGCAAGCGCTGCTCATGCAGGCGTACCATGAAGCATTTGCGTCCCACGGCGTCAGCGTGGCGCAAATTTTGTTGACCCGGTACGACTTCTCCAACCGCAAGCGCGTCCAGAACGCGCTGATGACGATCGACGAGCTGCTGCAGCGCGGCGTCGTCCCGATTATCAACGAAAATGACACCGTCTCGGTGGATGAGCTTAAATTCGGCGACAATGATACTTTGTCAGCCTTGGTGGGCAATTTGGTGAAGGCCAGCAAATTGATCATCATTACAGATATGGACGGCCTGTACACGGACGATCCCCGCAAGAACGCGAACGCTCAGCGTATCGATCGCGTAGCCGCCATCAGCGACGAGTTGTTCAGCTTCGCTGGAGGTTCAGGAAGCGCGGTCGGCACCGGCGGCATGCGCTCGAAGGTTGAAGCCGCCCGCATCGCGATGCGCGGGGGCGTGCCGGTCTTTATCGGGCGCGTGCTGGAGCCCGGCGATCTGCCGATGGCCGTTGGCGGCAGCGGCAAGGGCACATACTTTGACACGGCGCTGAACAATCTGCCGGTGAAGAAACAATGGGTCGGCTTCCACTCGCTGCCCCAAGGCCAAATCCTCGTCGATCCAGGTGCGAGATCGGCCCTAATGAGCGGCGGCAAGAGCCTGCTCCCCGCCGGAATCATTGGAGCTACCGGAGACTTCCATCCCGGCGACGTGGTCGAAGTGCTCAGCAACGAAGGTACGCTGCTCGGACGCGGTGTTGTCAACTACGCTGCTTGGCAAATACAAGCAGCAGCAGGATTATCAACCGAAGAAGTCCAGAAGCGCGTCGAAGTGGCAAGAATTGAAGTCATTCACCGAGATGAATGGGTTCCGCTTGCTTAAATTGATTAATGAAAGTGAGGCACACCATTAATGAGACAACAACGCATGCTGATCCCGACTTTACGAGATGTCCCGGGTGATGCCGAAGTCGCTAGCCACAAGCTGATGCTGCGTGCGGGACTGATCCGCCAGTTATCCAGCGGTATTTACTCCTATCTGCCATTGGGGCTTAAAGCCCTTCAACATATTCAAACCATCGTTCGGGAAGAGATGGACGCCGCCGGGGCGCAAGAGATGCTCATGCCAGCGCTTCATCCCTCCGAATTATGGAAAGCTTCCGGCCGTTGGGACGTCTATGGACCCGAACTAATGCGTCTGGAAGACCGACATGGACGTGAGTTTGCTCTAGGGGCGACCCATGAGGAAGTGATTACAACGATTGTTAAGGACGAAATTCAATCCTACAAGAAACTTCCTGTCACGCTTTATCAAATTCAAACGAAGTACCGGGATGAACGAAGACCTAGATTCGGGCTGCTGCGCGGACGTGAGTTCCTTATGAAGGACGCATATTCCTTCGATCGATCGCAGAGTGGTCTCGATGAGAGTTATGAGAGCATGTACAAGGCTTATCATCGTATTTTCACGCGTTGCGGGTTAAATTTCCGGGCGGTTGAAGCGGATTCCGGAGCGATTGGCGGTACGGATACCCATGAGTTCATGGCGCTAGCGGACATTGGGGAAGATACCATCGTTCATTGTCCTTCCTGTCAGTATGCAGCCAATTTGGAGAAAGCGGTTGGTCAATTACCGGCGCCAGTTGATCCAGTAAGCAATCAATCAGGTCTGCATGCCGAACCTCAAAAAGTGCATACCCCACAGGTGACCAGCATTAAACAGCTAAGCGAGTTCCTTCAAATCTCGCCTAAGCAAATCATTAAATCTATCGCAATTGAAGCGAATGGCAAACCGGTGATTGTTCTTCTTCGCGGTGATTGTGAAGTCAATGAAATTAAATTAAAAAATGCCTTAGATGGTACAGAATTCACTATGTTATCGGAATCCGCCATTCAACAATTAGGTTCTATCGCAGGATTTATCGGACCCCTTGGACTTCAGAACGTTAAGATCATTGCTGACTACTCCGTAATTGGCATGCAAGACGCTGTCATTGGTGCCAACGAAGCCGATTATCACCTCACGCATGTTCAAGTTGAGAGGGATCTTGCCGGCCTTGCATATCATGATTTGCGAAATGTCACCGAGGGCGAGCACTGTCTAACTTGCGGACATGAACTCTCTTTTGCCAAAGGGATTGAAGTCGGTCATGTGTTCAAACTGGGAACTAAATACAGCCGTTCGCTAGGCGCGTCGTTCAGCGACGAGAACGGTGCTTCCGAGCCCATCATTATGGGCTGCTACGGGATTGGCGTTTCCCGTGTGCTAGCTGCCATTATTGAACAAAATTATGATGAGCGCGGCATCATTTGGCCGGCATCTGTTGCTCCCTTCGCCGTTCATCTCCTCACGGTCCATGTGCAGGACGAGATTCAGATGAAGTTATCCACAGAGATTTACAAATCATTGACCGATGCCGGCTATTCCGTCCTATGGGATGATCGTGAAGATCGTCCTGGCGTGAAGTTCAACGATGCCGACTTGCTAGGCTTTCCGCTTCGCATTACGGTAGGAAAGAAAGCTGCCGAACATATCGTGGAATGTAAAGAACGCCTCAGCGGAGATCAATATGAACTTACGGCTGAACAAATCATTGCGCATTGCCAAACTTTTTTTCAAACAGGAGGTCGATCTTCCCATGAGTGAAGTCGTTCAAAAGTCCAAATTAGCCAAACAAGCTGCCCAAACCATGGGCAATCTCACAACGGAACAGAAAAACGCAGCGTTGCTGCTTATGGCAGATGCCCTTGTTACTGAGCAACAAGCTATTATTGAAGCAAATGCCAAGGATTTGGAGCGTGGCAAGCAGCTGGGCACCAGCGCTTCCCTGCTTGACCGTCTTGCTCTTAACGAGTCCCGGATTGCCGCCATCGCTGAAGGATTGCGTCAAATCGCTGAATTACCCGATCCAATCGGGGATACGCTCGAAGATTTTGAACGTCCGAATGGTCTTCGCATTCGCAAAATTCGTGTTCCGCTTGGCGTGATCGGCATCATCTATGAAGCTAGACCTAATGTTACCGTGGATGCCGCAGGATTATGCCTCAAAACAGGCAACGCCGTTGTGCTGCGTGGCGGCTCTTCCGCTCTATTTTCCAATGAGAAAATCGTCGAGGTTCTGCATGGCGCGCTAAACCGGTCCGCCATCCCGGCTGACGCCCTTCAATTGATCTTAAGTGCAGATCGCAGTTCTGTAGATGAAATGCTGAAACTGAACGGTCTCATCGACGTTCTCATCCCAAGAGGCGGACACTCACTTATTCAAAATGTTGTCAATAACGCCTCCGTCCCTGTCATTGAAACAGGAGCAGGTGTATGTCATACTTTTATAGACGAAAGCGCACAGCTTGAAATGGCTATCTCTATTGGGCTTAACGCCAAAGCTCAACGTCCTTCCGTTTGCAATTCGATGGAAACTCTGCTCGTACATGAAGCTGTGGCTGCCAAACATTTGAACGCCATTGCAGAAGCTTTCACAGGCGCCAATGTCGAGCTTAGAGGAGACGATCGTGCCAGGGACCTGGTCTCTAGCATGCAAACAGCTGCGTCGGCAGATTGGGGAACGGAATACGGAGATTACATTCTTAATGTCAAAGTAGTCAAAGATCTGGATGAAGCGCTTGACCACATTCGCCAATTCGGCACGATGCATTCCGAGTGTATCGTGACGGAAGATGCCGCCAATGCGGAGAGATTCCTGCAGGAAGTCGATGCGGCAGCGGTTTACCACAATGCCTCGACGCGTTTCACAGATGGCTTTGAATTCGGATTCGGTGCGGAAATCGGCATTTCGACTCAAAAACTGCACGCTCGCGGACCGATGGGTCTGCCAGCCTTAACTTCAACCAAATACCGTATCTACGGAAACGGTCAAATACGTCAATAGTTCATACAATTTGAGGAGGAATGTACGATGTCCACAACTTTATCCCAAGCCAAAATTGCTTTTGTCGGTGCAGGCTCCATGTCGGAAGCCATTATCCGAGGTCTGATTCAAACCCAAGTAGCCAATCCACAGCATATTTATGTGATGAACCGTTCTGATCAAGACCGATTAGCTTTTCTTCGTTCTGAGTATGGCCTGCAAGCCACATCCGATCCTGCTACGAAAGAAGCTTACCTTCGCCAAGCAGATGTCGTCGTGCTTTGTATGAAGCCCAAAGATGTTGTGACCGCTTTTGAAGATTTGAAGCCGCTTTTGAATGAAAATCAGCTGCTGGTATCCGTCATCGCCGGCCTATCCATCGCCAAAATGGAAGTTTTGCTGGAATCGAAAATGGCGATCACTCGCACAATGCCGAACACTTCCTCAACGATTGGATTGGGCGCTACAGGAATGAGCTTCTCCGCAAACGTGAATGATACATTCAAGCAGCTCGCAACCCAAATGTTCGAAGCGGTGGGCATTGTATCCATTGTTGAAGAAGAGAAGCTAGAAATTCTTACCGGCGTATCCGGCAGCGGCCCTGCCTACGTCTACTATTTCATGGAAGCCATGATCAAAGCTGGTATCGAAGGCGGTCTAACCGAAGAAGATTCCCGCCAGTTAACCCTGCAAACCGTGCTTGGCGCCGCTCATATGGTCCAGCATACCCAAGAAGATCCGGCTGAGCTTCGCCGTAAAGTAACATCCCCGAATGGTGCTACGCAGGCTTCCATTGAAGCATTGGATCATTACAAATTTACGGAAGCTATTACCAAGGCCGTATTCCGCTCGGCTGAACGGGCCAAAGAAATGGGCGAGCAAATCGCAGCCCCAAGCCCAGTGAGCAAAACGTCCTGAATGAACGAGGTTTTATTCTAGCAAAGCAGGTGAACATTTACGATGAGTGCATATTGTTTAGCCACATATCGGAGTTTCGATGAGAAAGCCGATTTTCATAAAAAAGCAACGGGCATCGCTGTCGGCTTGACCGTCGGCTCATGGACGGAACTGCCTGAGGCTCAGAAAGCGCAAATGGAAAAACATTTGGGCAAAGTGATTGCCGTAGAGGTTCACGAGCCCGCTCCTGGAGAGCCACTCAGTGCGCGCTATGCGGACATTACGATCGCTTATCCTGACGTCAATTTCAGCCGCGATATCCCTGCGCTGTTAGTTACCGTTTTCGGCAAACTATCCATGGACGGCAAAATTAAACTGATTGACTTGAAATTCTCCACTGACTTCCTTGCTGGCTTCTCCGGACCGAAGTTCGGGATGCAAGGCGTGCGCGACCTTCTTGGCGTGCATGACCGTCCATTGCTGATGAGCATCTTTAAATCCGTTGTCGGCTATGAGCTACCGGCTCTGCGCGAACAATTTTATTTGCAAGCGGCAGGCGGCGTGGATTTAATCAAGGACGATGAGATTTTGTTTGAAAATCCGTTAACTCCGCTGGAGAAGCGAATTGAAATTTGCATGGAAGCAGCAGCGCAAGCCTCCAAAGAAACCGGCCAGAAGCTGCTGTACGCCGTGAATTTAACGGGCCCTACTTCGAAACTGGCTGCGCAAGCCAAAAAAGCGATCCGTGCAGGAGCTAACGCCCTTTTATTTAATGTATTGGCCTACGGCTTCGACGTCTTGCATGAGTTAAGCGCTGACCCGGAGATTACGATTCCAATTATGGCGCATCCGGCCATGGCTGGTGCAACGTATCCTTCACCGCACTACGGAATCTCCCCTTCTGTGCTGCTTGGTAAATTGATGCGTCTAGCTGGAGCAGATCTGGTGTTATTCCCATCTCCTTACGGTTCTGTGGTTATGCCGAGAGAAGAAAACCTGGCCATTAAACATGTCCTGTTAACAAATGATCTACATACCGATTACAGCTACAAGGCTACGGCGGACGCTCATTTGAAACTGGCTGCTTCGTTCCCTGTACCGTCTGCGGGCATACACCCTGGCTTGGTCCCTCTCATTCTGAGAGACTTCGGTCACGACGTGATTGTGAATGCAGGCGGAGGCATCCATGGCCATCCGCTTGGTACAATTGCCGGAGGGCGAGCATTCCGTCAAGCCATAGATGCAACGCTGCAAGGGATACACCTTCGCGATTACGCCCAAACACATCCAGAATTACAAACAGCTATTGACACTTGGGGGATTAGAGAATGAGTAAGGAACGCATCATTTTTTGCGATTTTGACGGAACCATTACCGTAAATGATAACATTGTGGCGATCATGAAACATTTTAACCCGCCAGGTTGGGACATAATTGTAGAACGCATTTTGAATAAAAGCATATCTATTCGTCAAGGCGTCGGCGACATGTTCGCCCTGCTGCCCACTTCGCGCAAGGATGAAATTGTTGACTATGCCATCAGCAATGCAGTCATTCGGGACGGCTTCAAGGAATTCGTCGACTATTGCAAAGAACAAAATATCAAGCTATTAATTACAAGCGGAGGCATCGATTTCTTTATTTACCCGCTGCTAAAGCCTTTTCCGATTCCACATGAGAACATTTATAGCAATGCCTCCTCCTTCGAGGGCAGCGTCATTGAAATACTGTGGCCTAACAAATGTGATGAGCATTGCCAAACGGACTGTGGCATGTGTAAAACAAGTATCATTCGTTCCTATGATGCCAATCGGTATGAGCGAATCATCATCGGAGATAGCGTTACGGATTTCGAAGGAGCTAAGCTGGTCGATACGATTTTTGCACGCTCCCATCTTGTCGAGATGTGTGAGAAGCTCGGATACGCGTATTACCCATTCGAGAACTTCTTCGATATTATGAAGCAATTGGAGGCTGAACCTGTAGTATGAGTATTTTACTGGAAGAGAAACAACGCGCTTTCGCTGAACTGCGCGAGATTAAAGCCAATTTAGCTGCCAGAGGCTGGTTTCCTGCGACAAGCGGCAATTTATCCGTTCGTGTAGGCGGCTTCGAGCCTGAGCAATTCACTTTCGCCATTACGTCAAGCGGCAAAGATAAATCCGTGCAGACGCCGGAAGATTTCCTGCTTGTTAATGAGAAAGGTATCGCTACGGAGGCTACAAGCCTGAAGCCTTCGGCGGAAACGCTGATCCATAGCGAGATTTATCGCTTAACAGGCGCTGGCGCTATTTTTCATGTGCATACCATTTTCAACAACTTGGTTTCAGAGCTTTATTGGGAGCGTAAAAGCATTCCTGTCGACGGCGTTGAGCTGATCAAAGCCTTCAACATCTGGGATGAAGAAGCTCAAATTGAGATTCCGATTTTACCGAATTATGCAGAAATTCCACGCATTGCCGCGCTCGTTGAAGATGCCATCGTCCCGCGTATCCCTGGAATTGTTCTGCGCAAGCACGGGATTTATGCATGGGGCGCGAATGCGTTCGAGGCTAAACGTCACTTGGAAGCATTCGAATTCCTTTTTGAGTACGTATATCGCTCTCATTTGCTGAATAAATAATTGGCTGATCTAAAGTTAAGCAAAGAGGCTGTCTCCAAGGTCTGAAATGACCCAAGAGACAGCCTCTTCTTTTATCTTGATTGCCTGAAACGTTGTGAATATTCCTTCGCTTGATCCACGGTGCCCACGCGATTACGGCTCCATTCCAGCAGAATGCGGTCAATATATCGGAAATGGACCTTGCCGGCAAAAACAGCTTCCTTCAATGCCGTCATTATGAGCTCTTCCTTGTATTGATCCTTGTCTAACCATCCGCTGATCGTTTCCAGCTCCATCGGTGTTAATGGACGTGCAAATTCTTTTTCGAACGTAGTGAAAATGTTCCTGGCTCCCTCATCGGTCGGCAACGATGTGCGCACCGCCGATAGCTTAGCCAGTTCTTGCTCAGCTACCTGTTTGGCTAACTTTCGGTAAAGCGGAGTAAGATTGTATCTCTCACTCCGAATTCCCGTCGATACTTCCATGTCTTCATCAATAGCAATGAATTGCTCATGAATCAACTTCTGCAAGCTGGCAATGACCAGATCAGGAGAAGCCGACATGCGGGATTGAATCTCATCCGGGGTTGGAAAATCGTACTTTTCCTTATCCAAAAAGGAAATGAGATGGATTAGCGTCATGACCTCAACTTCGCTTAACTGGAGGGCACGATAGTTCTTCAGCAGAAGAAGCGGTACCGCGACGCTGCCCTCCTGGAAGCTGGCCAATAGGACGGCCTCGATCTGCTGCTGTGTATGGAACGATTTACTCATCCGGTCTCCTTTCTACCTTTGGTTGATAACGGATTACGGATATAGACGGTATAACAAACGTGGGAATGGAATCGTTTCACGAACGTGATCCAGACCGCAAATCCAAGCAACGGTACGTTCAAGACCTAGGCCGAAACCGGAATGCGGCACAGTTCCGTATTTCCGCAGGTCGAGATACCATTGGTAAGCTTCTTTCGGCAGATCATGCTCTTGGAAGCGTTGTTCCATTAATTCCGGATCATCAATCCGCTGGCTGCCTCCGATAATTTCTCCGTACCCTTCAGGAGCAATCATATCCGCACATAACACGACTTCCGGACGGCTAGGATCTGGTTTCATGTAAAAAGCTTTAATTTCCGTTGGCCAATGTGTAATGAACACAGGTGTTTCATACTCTGCGGCAATAGCTGTCTCATGCGGCGCTCCGAAATCTTCGCCCCACTCGAATTCATGGCCGTTCTTTTGCAGGAATTCAACGGCTTGATCGTACGTAATACGCGGGAAGGAGCCTTTGATTTTCTCCAATTTGGACGTGTCGCGCTCTAAGGTTTCCAGCTCTTGCGCACAATTTTTGAGTACCGTTTGTACGATGTGAGATACGAATTGCTCTTGAACTTCAAGGTTTTCTGCATGGTCAACGAAAGCCATTTCCGGCTCAATCATCCAGAACTCAATTAGATGTCTTCTTGTTTTCGATTTTTCTGCCCGGAACGTAGGACCGAATGAATACACGCGACCAAGCGCCATCGCAGCTGCTTCCATATACAGCTGTCCGCTTTGCGTCAGGAAGGCATCTTCATCAAAGTATTTGGTGTGGAACAAATTAGTCGTACCTTCACAGGAGGAAGGCGTCAGAATCGGCGGATCTACCAGATGGAAGCCGCGATCATTGAAAAATTGCTGAACGGCTTGAATAATCTGCGCGCGAATGACGAGAACCGCACGTTGACGCGGGCTACGAATCCACAGATGGCGGTTATCCATCAAGAAATCGACGCCATGCTCCTTCGGTGTGATTGGATATTCTTCCGTTACTTGAATGATCTCAACGCCAGTAACATCAAGCTCAAAGCCGCCTTTGCTGCGCGTATCCTCTTTCACTTTGCCTGTTATGTACAGCGAGCTTTCTTGTGTCAGCTTGGACGCCGCTTCCCATACGTCTTCTCCGACTTCACTTTTCACTACAACACCTTGTATATATCCTGAACCGTCTCTAAGTTGTAAAAATTGAATTTTACCGCTAGACCGTTTCTTGTTTAGCCAACAGCCAATTGTAACTGACTCGCCGACGTGATGTTTTACTTCACCTATCGTACATTTCATACTGATTAAGTACCTCCTTGAGTTTTCGTGCAAACCTTCTTCAGCCGGGTTGCCCCTGTCGCTAAATTCGGCGCTTTTCTATTGTACACTATTTCAAGCAAAGATTCAGTGTGTCGTTGATTGAACCAAATGATAGGTGTCTCTGGCGATAACCCATTCTTCATTCGTTGGTATAACCAGCACCTGCACTTTGGAATTTACGGTTGAAATACGTCGTTCCAACCCTCTTCCTGTGCGGTTAGCGGCATCATCGAATTCCACGCCGAGATAAGTCAGATGCTCGCAAACCCGTTTGCGGAGCACTTCCGAATTTTCGCCGACACCTGCTGTAAATACAATGGCATCCACACCATTCATGGCCGCGGCGTAAGCCCCGATGTACTTGCGCAGGCGATATTCATACATCTCAAAAGCCAGCTTGGCGTTTTTATCTCCAGCCTCCATCGCTTCCGTGATCTCCCGCATATCGCTGGATAACCCTGAGATCGCCTGGAGTCCGCTGTGCTTGTTCAGCATGGACGAGATCTCACCTAGCGTCAGATCCTCCTTGCCCATCGCATAGGGCACGATCGCAGGATCCAGATCGCCGCTGCGCGTGCCCATCATCAATCCTTCGAGCGGGGTCATCCCCATGCTCGTATCTACTGACTTGCCGCCCTCTATGGCGGCGCAGGAAGCTCCGTTACCGATGTGACAGGTAATGAGCTTCAGCTGCTCCAGCGGGCGGCCCAGAAAGGCTGCGGCGCGCTCGCTGACGTAGTTGTGCGAAGTGCCGTGGAACCCATAGCGGCGCACTTTGTGCTTCCGGTACAGCGCCATCGGTACCGGGTACAGGTAGGCTTGCGCCGGCATGGTCTGATGGAAGGCTGTGTCGAATACGACAGCCTGAGGAACATCCGGCATGTTCGCCTCTACGGCGGATATGCCGAGCATATGCGCCGGATTGTGCAGCGGCGCCAAATCAAAGAGCCGCTTGATCTCCTGCTTCACCTCGTGGTCCACGAGGACGGAGCTCTTGAAGCTTTCACCGCCGTGAACGACGCGGTGGCCGACGGCGTGAATCTCTGCGGTTGACGCGATTACGCCGTGCTCAGGATGAACGAGCAGCGCAAGCACCTTGCGGATCGCAGTGGTATGTTCCAAAATTTCACTGACCTCGTGAACTTCCGGTTTGTCCTTCGGTTCATGCAGCAGGATGGCGGTTTCCATCCCAATCCGCTCTACGCGGCCTTTGGCCAGAACCGTATCATCTTCCATATGAAATAGCTGATATTTGAGCGAAGAGCTGCCCGCGTTAATAACTAGAATATTCATAGCCTGTCACCATCCTTGTCATAAACGAAAAATCCTTCTCCCGTTTTGACGCCTAAATGGCCGGCACGAACCATTTTCTTGAGTAGAAACGATGGCCGATATTTGATGTCCCCATAATCGCGGAACATCCCTTCTAGCGCATCATGCACAGCATCCAAGCCGAATCGATCGCACATTTCTAATGGGCCGTATTTGAAATCATATCCGATCCGCATCGCGGCATCGATATCTTCCGCCGTTGCTACACCTTCGGATAGTGTGTGCAATGCCTCATTGATGAGCGTACAGATCAATCTCGACGTAATAAAGCCGGGTGATTCATTGACTTTAATACCTTTTTTATGAATAAACTCATCTACAAATCTTCTCGTTTGCTCAAAGATTTCGTCGGATGTTTTCATCGCCCGAATGATCTCGACGAGATTGACTTTCGCCACCGGATGCAGGAAATGCAGGCCAATGACCCTTTGCGGATGGGTTGTGATGGCAGCAATTTCGGTTACGCTAAGTGTGGATGTATTCGTTGCTAAAATAATAGAAGGATCGCAGATTTGATTCAATTGGAAGAAAACATGCTTCTTGGCATTCAAATCCTCCGTAATGGTTTCTATGACCATGTCGCATGTCGCCATATCCTGCAGGGAATCCGCTTTCTTTATTTTAGTTAAAATGAGCTTCTTCTCTGCTTCCGTCAAAGCCCAACGTTCGATTTGTTTATCTAAACTAACCTGGATTTGCTCGAGCGCGCGATCCAGCTTCTCTACTGTTTTCTCAACAAGCAATACTTCCAGGCCGCTGGCTGCAAGCATTTCAGAAATGCCTTGCCCCATTGTTCCACCGCCAACTACACCAATCGTTTTAAACACCATGCCAGATTTCTCCTTCTTTAAGGCTCATTCTTATCATTCACAACTGTAGGGCAATACAACCTAAGGAACCCACTCATATCATACAATTTTTACTTCCAGATTTCATTACCCGTCACAAAACCTTGCGGAACCTTTACGAGCTTTGACACAATTCCCCGTAGAAAAAAAGGCTGTCCCGCAAGCAGCTTATTTCTCGCTACCTTTGTGGACAACCTCAAGTCTTATTCTCTATGCACTTTGTATAACTGAAGCATCAAATAACTTACGGAACGTATCACCTGAGATGACTTCTTCCCCCATTAAAATAGCGAAAGAATGATCAAATACTTTTCTCTGCTGCTCCAGCAGCGACTTGGTACGAATCATTAACGCATCAAGAATGGCTGTGTTCTCTTTCATCAGTTGATCCTTGGTAACCATTTCACGGTCAATGATACCTAGCGACGTCAGGCCGGAATCCATCATATTGCGCACCATAGAAAGAGCTTGCTCAAAGTCATTCCGTGAGCCCGTGCTGCGTCCGCCATAGAAGATTTCTTCCGCCGCGGCCCCGCCTAAAGCGATCATGATTTGCTGCTCAATATAATCCTTCGTGTATAAATAATGGTCCTTCGGAGGATTATGACGCACATAACCGAGCGCTTTCCCGCGCGGGCTGACGGTTACTTGCGAAACCGAGCCAGGACGCACGAGCTCAGCGATAATAGCGTGGCCCAGCTCATGGTATGCAACGCGTTCTTTCTCATCCTGCGCGGTTTCCTTATCGGTCCGCTCACCCATCATGACTTTATCAATTGCAGATGCCAAATGGTGCTGCTCAATTTCCTTTTTATCCTCACGCATCGCATAAATGGCCCCTTCGTTCAGAACGCCTTCCAGCTGAGCACCCGAGAATCCAAACGTTTGTTCGGCAATCGTATCTAAAGAAACTCCGACAGCCAACGGCTTATTTTTCACATGAATATTCAAAATAGAAAGACGCCCTTTTTTATCCGGTAAATCAACCTCAATATGACGGTCAAAACGCCCTGGACGAAGCAGCGCGCTGTCGAGCATTTCTTTCCGGTTCGTTGCCGCCATAATCAAAATACGCGGAGCATCATTCGTATGAATACCATCCATTTCGGTTAACAGTTGGTTCAGCGTTTGATCATACTCGCGCTGTTGCCCCCCGTCACGCTTACCGCCGATAACATCAATCTCATCGATAAAAATAATCGCGTTATCCTTACCTTCCTTCACGGCGCGGCTTCTTGCTTCCTTAAAGAGATCACGTACACGGCTTGCACCTACACCGACGTACATCTCCACAAACTCACTGCCTGAAGCTGCTAAATAAACGGAATTCGTATAATGAGCTGCTGCTTTCGCCATCAGTGTTTTACCGGTCCCTGGAGGACCTGTCAGCAAAATCCCTTTGAGAGGACGAATGCCCAACTTCTTAATTTCTTCGTGTTTAATCAAAAAATCAAGAGCCTCGGTTAATTCTTTCTTCGCCCGGTCTTGCCCGCCAATCTCGTCAAACGTGAGAAACGCCGGTGTCCGAGTTTTGCTTTTACGATCGCCGCCACCACCGCCACCGGAAATACCAATGCCGCCGCGGCCTCTAATCATATAAAACAATGAAACGCCCAATACGCCGACAAATAAAATAGGGATAATGTTGACCCCTAAGAAAATTAAGAAAACTAGCAGTACCGGAATAGCGCCTATGCCAATCTCTTTATAAATTTTACTCATTCGGCCACACTCCCATCTGCGTGGATCTAGGAAGCATTATGAATTTAGTGGCATCGCCATCTGTCAATCGAATATAAACATAAGTTTGGTCCATTTCACTTTCAACTTTCATACTAGGCATATCAGAAGCATATTTTTGTAGAGTCGTTGGGATGTCTGCATAATGTTTGGTTTCCATGGCTTGAGCGACTTCAAATAAAGCTTTGGACCACCATTGATCAAGCTTTTCGGACGGATTATCTTTAATTTGTATATTTACTGTCCGTTTGCCAATAATCGATGCGCCATCTTTGTTAATCCGCTCAACAACCGTTCTTAAATTCGCATCCGCTTGTAAACTAACATCTATATCAACACGATCTTTGTCCAATTTCATCGTTGAACTTGTCACACCGGGAACTTTACTGATGATATCTGATAATGGGTTTTCCATAGCGAAACTTGTATACGCGAACCAGCCTCCGAATAATACGCCGGCAGAAATAATTACACTCAGTACAACAGGTAAGAGACGTAGCTTCATCAGTCAACGTCCCCCTTTCTCGATATATTATGTTGCGTTCAATTCCATACGAGTAGTATATCATGCGATATATACTGTGACCTTATGAAATGAGTGGAAACAAAAAAACTCAGCCTATTGAAGGCTGAGTCTGTACGTATCCAAATAAAGTCCATCTTTGAATTTATAATAATCATAAAAATATCTTGTACCGCTATCGTCTGTCTTTTTATAAAAAACTTCCCAAACGTATTCCTGGCCAAGCTTCCCCGGCATGATACGCTCAATCTCCACGCCCGGATTTTTCTTCATAACGGTATCTCGAATTTGAGCTTCCGTGAAGCCTTCAGAAGCCATCTCCGTGTGAACGTCCTTATCGGATACCCATACAATGACGCCTTGGCCGATCTTATCTTCGCCATAGACGATCCGAAAAGGCTCATCTCCATAAAAGAAATCCACTTTTGCCGCTTTCGTCATGATGCTTTTCTCAAAAGCAGTCTCTACCGCCATGCGTTTGTTATCCCAATGATCCTTCTGCACATTTAAGTAGAAGCGGCTGAGCACGACGCCAAGCGTCAATACAATAAACACGCCAAAAGTAATGATTCTCGTTCGCTTTGCACCCATCAGCGCCGCTCACCTCCCCAACCGAATTGCCGGCACCTTTTTATCCAATTAATCTGTCAAAACACAATTCAAATTCGCGTTTGATTTTTTCTTCATCCATCGTTAAGCATTCCCCTTTGCGGACAAGCCAGTTGCCGTCCACACAGACATCGACGACATCTTTGGCGCAAGCGGAATAAACAACATGTGAAACAAAATCTGTTTTTGGCAGGAAATGTGGCTGATCGATATCCAGCGCGATAAAGTCCGCTTTCATGCCTGGCTGCAGTAATCCTACGTTATCCAACCAAATGGATTCCGCCCCCATTTTCGTACCTAGCATCAGTGCTTCAGCAGCGGGTACTGCCAGCGGGTCACCAGAAACGCCTTTGTGAATCAGCGCGGCGAGTCTCATTTCTTCAAACATATCCAAATTGTTATTTGAAGCTGCGCCGTCCGTACCAAGTGAAACCTTCACTCCTGCGCGAAGCAATTCAGGCACACGCGCTACGCCGGAAGCAAGTTTCAGGTTGCTTCCTGGATTGTGAGAAACGCGAACATCATATTGTTTGAGAACATTGATTTCTTCATCCGTTAAATGAACTCCATGCGCTACAAGCGTTGGTCGGCTGAACACGCCGATCTTCTCCAGATGAGCAACAGGACGCAGTCCGTATTGATCTACATTTCCTTGCACCTCACGGCTTGTTTCCGACATATGCGTATGGATCGGTAAATTCAAATCGTGGGCAGCCTGAACGATTCGTTCAATATAATCCGGAGGACATGTGTAAGGCGCATGAGGAGACATCATCGTCGTGATACGTCCATTTGCAGCACCATGCCATGTTTTTGCAAACTCAGTGGCTTCTTGCAGCTTAGCCGTCTGTACATCAACCGGGCACAGTCCGATCACACCGCGGGCAAGAACGCCGCGCATTCCTGATGTCTCGACAGCTTTCGCCACTTCATTCATATGGTCGTACATATCGACAAAAGTCGTAGTCCCGCCCTTCATCATTTCCAGAATGGACAGACTCGTCCCCCATTTCACATCTTGGGCGGTAAATTTCGCTTCCATCGGCCACATTTTCTCTTCCAGCCAAATTTGCAGGGCTAAATCGTCGCCAAAACCTCTCAGCAGCGACATCGCGGCATGACCATGCGTATTGACCAAACCGGGCATGTACAACTTATTCGTACCGTCGATGATTTCATTGTAGTTTTCCTTAGGTTCAGGAATTTGTTCACCGATATATGTAATCAGATCGCCTTCTATGACCATGCAGCCTTTGATTGATGATTTACCTTCAATAGTAGAAATGAAATGACCGTTCATAATTAATGTTTTTTTCATACTAAAAAACCCTCTCTATGCTCATTCTAAGTTAAACACCGCTTTATAAACTTTACATCTTAAGGCTTGTAAAATCAAGGAAGTATACAATGTTAAGAAATTGTAAAATGTCACGGAATTTTCGTTGCTTTCGGTGCAATTATTATGATATTTTTAATTTTGTGAGTTTTTTCAACAAGTTGGTCTGTTTATCTTATAAATTCGATCAAAATCTTGTACATATAGTAAATACTAGGAGGCATTTATGACCACGTTATTCACAAAAAAGAACGAAGTCGATTTCTTGCAATTGCTCATCCGCGCTGCAGAAAACGCATTGCAAACTGCACAGCTGTTCCGCACAGCCATGATGGGTGACAAATCCCCTATAGACTACGTTCAGTCCATTCACGATCTTGAACATGCTGGAGACTCCATCACTCACGAAATTTTCAAAGGACTCAATAAAGTGTTCATTACACCGATCGATCGTGAGGACATCATGGTTCTTGCCTCCAAAGTGGATGATGTCACGGATGGTATTGAAGCTACAATCGCTCGTTTTGACTATTTGAACGTCTCGCATACGGATACATATATGAAAGACTTCTCGGCTGTCATCGTGGATTCCTGCCAACATATGCTTGATGCATTCAAATTGCTTGCGAAGAAAAAATATATGCAAATCCCTGAACATACGGTTGCCATTAACTCCCTTGAGAATGACGGCGATCGCTTGATGCGCGAAGGAATCCGTCAAATTTTCATCACGCGTAAAGATGTATACGAAGACTTTAAACTAAAAGAAATCTATGAGCGCTTGGAAGAAACAACGGACGCTTGTGAAGACGTAGCCAATATCCTAGATAGCGTAGTACTTCGTTATTCATAAGACTTAACCGGTCTATGTGTACGAAGGATAGTTTTCCAAATGGAAAACTCTTAGGAGGAAATCATGTTAACTTATTTGATCGTAATTGTTGTACTAGCCTTGCTTTTTGATTTCATCAATGGATTTCACGATACAGCCAATGCGATTGCCACATCCATTTCTACGCGCGCACTAAGTCCACGGGTAGCTATTGCCATGGCAGCGACGCTTAACTTTGTTGGCGCAATGGTATCCTCCAAAGTGGCCAAAACGGTCGGCGGCAGTATTGCTAACCCTGCTCAAATTGCCAATGGCGTTGAAATCGTAATCGCAGCCCTGCTCGCGGCGATTATATGGAACCTTCTGACATGGTATCTTGCGATTCCATCCTCTTCTTCTCACACTCTGCTCGGAGCCCTTGCCGGCGCGGTTATCGCTGGAGCTGGCGTGCATTCTGTCAATTGGAGCGGTTTTACGCAGATCATTATCATTTTGATCCTTTCACCGATCATTGCCTTCGCCCTTGGTTACGTCATTATGCTTTTGATCAAGTACATCGTCATCTGGTCGGGAAATACGTCCAGATCCAAGCTTAATCGCATTTTCAGGACTTTACAGATTATCTCTGCCGGGCTGCTCTCTTACTCACATGGCGGTAACGATGCACAAAAAGCGATGGGTATTATCGTTTTCGGTCTAGTCGCAGCCGATGTTCAAACGACATTGGACGTTCCGCTTTGGGTTAAAATCTCAGCGGCACTAGCAATGGGACTAGGAACTTCGATCGGTGGATGGAAAATCATTAAGACCGTATCCGGGAAAATTGTCAAAATCGAGCCGATTAACGGATTCGCATCCGATCTCACATCGTCACTCGTCATTCAATTCTCCACCCATATCGGAAAACCATTATCAACAACACATGTTATTTCCTCCGCGATTATTGGGACAGGCAGTGTCATGCGTTTCCATGAAGTTCAGTGGGGAACCGTCACCCGCATGTTGATTACTTGGGTCATTACCATACCGATCAGCATTGCGCTCGCGTACTCCATTTACTTCCTTATTTTCAGATTGATCTTCTAAATACAGAAAAACCGTCAGGGAATCCTGACGGTTTCTTTTTATTTCTTAGTCTAAATAGTACGCTAAACTTTGCAGTTCCGTTGTAAAATCCGCATAATGCACACGAACTTCCGGAGGAACCTTAATTATGACCGGTGCAAAATTCAGAATAGCTTCAATGCCGCAAGCAACAAACTGATTGGCCACATTTTGAGCTTCGCTCGCAGGCACCGTTATAATCCCGATTCGCACGCCTAACTCCGATAAAACAGCCTTCATTTCCCCCATCGGTTGAACGGTCAAATTATTAATCGTCTCCCCGGCTTTGGAGGGCATCGCATCAAAAACAGCGACAATCTTCATATCGTTTCGCAGATAAGTATTATAATTGCATAATGCCCGGCCAAGATTCCCCGCTCCAACAAGAGCCACCTGGATATGCCGGTCCAGCTTGAGAATCTGTCTTATTTTTTCGATCAAATAAGCAATATCGTATCCGATGCCTTTTTTACCGAACTCACCGAAATAGGCCAAATCTTTACGAATCTGGGCCGGATTCAGATCAAGTTTTTGACCCAAATCCTGCGAAGATACCGTTGCGACATTTTTCATGGCAAGCTCGTTCAGGAACCGTAGATAGATGGGCAGTCTGCGAACAACAGCTTCCGATATTTTTTGTGATTTCATTTCTACGCCTCCCCCATCCACTGCTCAATCCTTGGTAACATTTGTTCCGTTGTCATATGCTCAATTTTGGGTCCTGGCAGGGAGTAGAGGAAGTGCTTGCCATAGAAGGTTTCGATGACACGCGTATCGTAGATGATCACAATCCCTTTGTCTGATGCGCGTCTAACTAACCGGCCGAAGCCTTGTTTAAATCGAATGACCGCCTGCGGCACAGAAAATTTCATAAACGGGTTCTCGTTCCGTTTCTTAATATTTTCGCATTTAGCCTCAACGAGCGGATGATTCGGAGGTTGGAACGGCAGCCGGATAATGGCCAAGCAGCTTAGCGCATCTCCAGGAATGTCTACACCTTCCCAAAATGAACTGGTGCCAAGCAGCACGCACATCTTGTTATCCTGGAACATACGGGTTAATTTACTGCGATTGCCGCTGTCTACCCCTTGGCCAAGCACAGTAATCCCATAGGCTTTCAAGTAGTCTTTCATCCCGGCATAAATCTGTTTGAGCATCCGATTGGATGTGAACAAAATCAGCATTCGACCTTTGGTCACGATAGCGACTTCACTGAGGGATTCAATGAGGGATGCAATGAAAACGGGATCCCCTGCTCCCTTAATCGTAGGAAAATCTCTTGGAATAACCACCAAAGCTTGCTCACGATAGTTAAAAGGAGAAGGCAATTGAACCGTTTTGAGCTTACCGCTCTCTTCATCCTGCGGAATCACCAGGCCCAATTGATCAGCGGAGTATTGAAAGGATTTGTTCACGGACAAAGTCGCCGAGGTCATGATGATGCTTTCTTTTGTCTCAAAGAAATGCTGCTGAAGCAAGCCGCTGACATCCGTCGGTACTGAATTCAGCTGAAGCGACTTCGCCCTGGCGTACGTCCCTGCTTCCATCCAGTAGACATAACCATCATCCGCCATTTTCATAAAGAAATGAAGGGCATCTCGATGCTCATAGAGCTCTTTCACGGTGCCGTTAAGATCCGTCACTAAGCCTTGGACCCCGAACACGTCCTGATGCTCCTTCACATCGCTTAACAATTTATCCAGCGTGCGAAGCAAATCATTTGCGTTCAGATAAATATTGTCTTCCATCGTCAGCAGCTCGTGCCAATTAGGCGGCAATGTCTCCGGCTTCATGCGCAGGACATACGTGGAATTCTCCGTTTGCGACGGATCGCTTTTGGACGACAGCAGCTCATAGAGCGATTCGCTCAGACGATCCCAATCCTCTTTGATTTGCACGATTTTTGGGAAAAGACCATCAATCGTATGACTCCATGCCGCTGCCCGTTCTTGCTGCTCATCCGATTTCTGCAGTCTAAACCGCAACATCGGCAGCTGGCCGCTCCGATTATCTTTGTAAAGCCAGGTCAAGGAATGATACATCGCTGAGGAATGCAGCTCAATACCGAGATGTTTACTCGCCACTTCTTCGAAATGATGCGCCTCATCAATCACAAGGTGCTTGTAAGCCGGTAGGAGGCGGTTCTCCGCCTTCATATCGGTAAACAGAAGGGAATGGTTCGTAATGATCACATCAGCCGTGTTGGCGTCATTACGCGCACGATGATAGAAGCACTTTTTGTACCAAGGGCACATCCGGTTTAGACACGAGTCTGTATCGCTGGCTACCGAATACCAGAATTGAGCGCCTTTATTCCCAAAATGGATTTCCTCTTCATCCCCGTGTTCCGTTTCACTCAGCCAAACGACCATTTGTGCCGCTGTGATCGGATCCTCTTTGCCATTCTCGTAATCACGCGTTGTCAGTTTCGTCTCAAATTTGCGCAAGCACAAATAGTGACTTCTTCCTTTAAGCACAGCCGCCCTAAAAGGAACCGGAAATATCTCTTTCAGCAGCGGAATATCCCGCTCTCTGAGCTGCTCTTGCAGGTTAATCGTGTGTGTGGAGACAACCACTTTCTTCTCATATTTGATGCCATAATAAAGGGCTGGTATCAAATAACCAAGCGATTTCCCTGTGCCCGTTCCGGCTTCAATCATCAAATGCTGATCGTTCTCCAGCGATTTCTCCACTTCGTAGATCATCTGCTCTTGTGATTCCCGCTCTTCGAAAATCTCAAATTTCTGCTGAAGCGCCAGCTTCAAGCCTTGATGAAATTGTTGGAAAGAAGCGCCTAACCCATCTTCATCCGAAGGACCGCGGATATCATCCTCTTCGCCCCAATCCGTGACATTCAGCGTAAATTGGCGGAAATAACGATTCGTATCCGTATCAATGCTCGTAATCGATTCTTTATATAAACATATTTCGTCCAAAAACCAACCCAAATCGCTGGAGCTATTCTCAAAAATATGCTGCAACCGCTGAACCGTAAGGAGAGGCAGTCCAATCAGCCTTTCCAGACATCTGATCCAAATTTCAGCAGTAACCTCTGCGTCGCTATCAGCCTGATGAGGCCGTTCATGGTCAATGCCAAACAAACCGGCTACCATACTCAATTGAAGACTGGAAATCGATGGGAATAAAATGCGAAGCATATCCATCGTATCCAGTACTCGGCCTGAGAATGGCGGGTACCCGGTTTTGGTCAGTCCCCTTTGCAAAAAAGAAACGTCAAATGCCGCATGGTGCGCCACAAGGACGCAATCAAACAAAAGTGGGAACATATCCGACATCACTTGATCAAGCGTGGGAGCGTCAGCAACCATCTCATCCGTAATGCCAGTAAGTGTCGTAATGGAAGAAGGTATACCCATCCCTGGATGAACCAGAGAAGTATACCTGTCGATAATTTGAAATTGATCTATAATGACCAGTCCAACTTGGATGATCTCATCCGTAGGCTGACTTCCTGTCGTTTCAAAATCCAAAACTGCAAATTTCATGACGTGTATCTTCAATCCCTTCGTCCTGCACTTCTCCTAGCATACCAAATCTTATTAGGAAAAGGGAATACCTGATCGCCACTTTGGTTTCAGGACTCGTCCAGATTGATGAGAGGCTCCATACATGATGGGTCGGTATGGTACGCTTTTTGAAAATACTCGAAAGCTTTTTCTATATTCTGATTCTGCACCTGTATGACTCCCATGGCGTTGTAGGAAATAGCTTTCATCTTGGAATTATCCGTTAGAGGCAGGAGGAATTTGAAGTGCCTGTACGCTTCTCCAAACTCCCCTTTACGCAGATGCCCCATCGCCAAATAAACCCTCGCCAACAAAAAATCAGGCTGCCTGCGAATCAAGACCTCAAACTCCTTGATCGCTTGATCATACATATAAAGCTTGTAGTACCCTTGCCCCCGGACAAATTCATCCGTTTGTTTCCCGGACAGATCCAGATCCATCAGTTCTTTATGAAGGGTTTGGGTACTGATCGGCACGGCCCCATAGAACTTTCCCAGTTTCTCCTCAAAAAGCAGCCACGCCTCAATGAACTCATCACTCATTGTTTTCAACACTTGCAACTGTTCGTCAAGCTCCGCTCTTTTCTCCACATCACTATTCGGATATTCTTTTTGGATTTCTTCCAAAACCTCGTTCATTGTGGAAAATAAATGCTTAAACATTTGGCATCCCACCTTTGCTTCGAAAGCTTACCCTCATTCTTTGTAAACAGAGCCGATTTCATGCATGGAAAGGACCATCTTAAAGGATGGTGGAATGCTCCTCTTCTTTTAACAATTGGGCAACTTTATTATTTGCTCCCATGATCGCAACCGTTGGTTGATGCTTCTTGGCTTCTTCGTCCGTCATCATGGCATACGTCATAATAATGACCGTATCTCCTTCTTGCACTAAACGTGCCGCGGCACCGTTCAAACAGACGACTCCTGTCCCGCGTGGACCTGCAATGATATACGTTTCAAGGCGGGCACCGTTATTGTTATTCACGATTTGCACTTTCTCATTGGGCAGCATGTCAACAAGATCAAGCAAATCCTCATCAATCGTGATGCTTCCAATATAGTTCAAATTTGCTTCTGTTACGGTAGCGCGGTGGATCTTAGCTTTCATCATTGTGCGAAACATAAACTTCACTTCCTCAATTGTATAATGACATTATCGATTAGACGTGTTTTGCCGAATTTAACGGCAAGGGCAAGAATGATTGAATCAATATGAGTGCTGTTCTCAAAAGGTTCCAACGTCGGAAATGCAAGTACTTCCGCATAATCAATAACAGCTAACGGCGCTGTCGCGATATGGTTCCTAACCAGGCTTTCAAGCTCGGCGGCATTGAAGTTTGGGCGAGACTGTACGAACTCCTTTGCTTTATCCAAAGCTTGGGACAAGACTAACGCTTGCTTCCGCTCTTCGTCCGATAAGTACACATTGCGTGAACTCATGGCGAGGCCATCTTGTTCTCGCAGGGTTGGGCAAGGGACAATTTCAACCGGCAAATTCAGATCCTGCACCATTTGCTTAATGACGGCAACTTGCTGGGCATCCTTTAGCCCAAAAAAGGCTTGATCCGGCTGTACGATATGAAACAGCTTGCTAACCACAGTCGCAACGCCGTCGAAGTGCCCCGGCCTCGAAGCCCCGCAGAGCCTCGAGGTAAGCCCTGACACGGCAACCGTCGTACGTGTCGGGGTCGGATACATTTCACTCACAGAAGGCATAAAAACAAGATCAGCGCCGGCTGCCTCAGCCACCTCGAGGTCCCGCTCCGTATTGCGCGGATATCGCTCAAAATCCTCCCCAGGACCAAATTGCAGCGGATTGACGAAAATGCTTAAAACGACAAGCCCGCTCTGTGACCGCGCTTTGCGCAACAAGCTGGCGTGGCCTTCGTGTAAATAACCCATCGTAGGCACAAAACCTACAGATCCATCATTCTTACGTCGGTATTCCCGAATACGGGAACGCAAATCGGCAATCGAATGAATCACTTCCATCGTCTGGATCGCTTTCATGGCCGCTCACTACTCCTTATCGCCGTACAAATATTGAACTACATCATTATCCATGTGGAACGTATTTTCCTGTGTAGGGAACGTCCGCTCTTTCACTTCTTTTACATATTCACGAATGCCCTCACGGATAGTTTCCCCGATATTCGCATAAGCTTTTACAAACTTTCTGGGCGCACTGTCAGAACCATACTGCAAAAGATCATGGTAGACCAGAACTTGCCCATCGCAGTGAACCCCTGACCCAATGCCTATTGTCGGAATCGATAACTGTTTGGAGATCCATTCGGCTAGCTCATCGGTAACCAGCTCCAGCACAATCGCGAAAGCTCCCGCTTCCTCAATGGCTTTCGCATCGCTAAGCAGCTTCTCTGCTTGCTCGGAGCTGCGGCCTTGTACCCGGAAACCGCCGAGTTGATGAACAGACTGAGGGGTTAAGCCAAGATGGCCGACAACAGGCACCCCAGCCTCTGTAATCGCTTTGACCGTTGCCGCGATCTCAGCTCCGCCTTCCAGCTTCACGGCTTTCGCGCCACCTTCTTGCATTAAGCGGGCGACACCTTTGAGGGTAGTATCCAAGCTTCCGTGGTACGTAAAGAATGGCATATCCGCTACGATAAACGTGTTTGAAGCCCCGCGTACGGCAGCACGAGTATGATAAACCATGTCATCGAGCGTCACAGGCAGGGTCGAATCATACCCCAATACAACATTTCCCAGTGAATCTCCAACGAGGATCACGTCAACGCCGGCTTCTTCCGACAAGCGAGCTGACGGGTAATCATAAGCTGTTACCATCGTAATCGGTATACCGTCTTGTTTCATTTTTCTCATTCTGGCTGTTGTTAGCGGCTTTCGCTTTTCCATTTGTATCCCAGCTTCCTCATATAAAATAAAAAAACCTTTTAGCTAAGAGCTAAAAGGATCGCATGCAGAAAGAATCCAATGATTCTTCTGTCTCGGTCCCGTAGGCTCAGAGCAGAATCCAACCTCTTGTTTACTCATTATTTGGCTGAGTTGAACATGTTACTACGCTTGTTTAGCAGCAAGTGCAGTTCCTTTAAGGATACCGCCTCGTTATTCAATTATACCAAATGTAGCTTCCAATTGATACCTCATTTTTTCTACCGCAGTTCAATATCGCCGGAATAAACTTTGATTCTTTCTCCGTCCCCTTTAATCACCGTTAACGCGCCAGTGTCATCCAAAGAGTCTGCAATACCCTCAATTACACCCATTGGTGTGTGCGTGCGAATAGGACGCTTGAGCGTAACACTCAAAGCTTCCCAAAGCAATCGGATCGGGGAGAAACCTTCTTGCAAATACAAAGCATACAGCTCTTCGAATTCTAGAAGAAAGGCTTGTACCAACGTTTCTCTTTTGATATCCGTTCCAGATTCAATCGCCAAGGAAGTTGCAACTGAACGCAATTCCTCCGGATAGTCATCGACTTTCAAATTCACGGAGATCCCAATCCCGGCAATGACATATTTCAGCCGCTCATCCTCGCCGCTGCTTTCCAGCAAAATACCGCTGACTTTTTTTCCTTTGATCAGCAAATCATTCGGCCATTTGATCCCTATGTCCACACGGCATACTTTCTGAATCGCCCGACAGAGGGCGACTGCGCTCAGCAAGGTTAGTTGAGGCATGAAGTAAACAGGCACCTTTGGCGTTAGCACCAGACTCATCCAGATCCCTTTGCCTGCGGGAGAATGCCACGCACGCCCCATTCGGCCGCGCCCGGCTGTTTGTGCCTCGGCCAGCACAAGCGTGCCCTCAGAAGCCCCTGAAGCCACCAGAGCGTGTGCAATGGTCTGTGTGGAGTCTACTTCTCCGTACACATGCACTTTTTGCCCGAGCACTTTCGTCTTCAACCCTTGCAGCAGCTCGGTTACCTGCCATTTATCCGGTTTGCTCACCAACCGATATCCTTTGCGAGGTGCTGCCTCAAAATTATAACCAGCGGCCCGCAGCTCTTCGATATGCTTCCAAATCGCCGTACGGCTCACATTTAATCTTCGGCTGATCTCCTCTCCAGACACATAAGCTTCCGGAGACTCTTGAAACAGTTCTAAAATCCGCTCATTCATCTTTTTCACTCCAATTAAAGACTAGTTGGAAAAACAAAAGGAAAAAACCACGCGCACTGCTACTTTGCAGCACGCGCGGCTTGTAAAAGCATTTCTCGCTCGTTCGGCAATTCACCGAGCGCGGTTCGTTCCAGCAGGTCCTGCAGCAGCTTGCCCATCCATGGGCCCGGCTGCATGCCCAGCTCTGACGCCAAATCCTTGCCGGATATGGCGAGTTCCTTCAGGCTGAAGCAAGGTACCTCGCTCAGCCACTCCTCCCCGCGGCGCACCAGCTCCGGCGCGGTGGTTTCAAGAAACAGCGCGAGCTCGCCGCGCTGGCCGGCTATGGGCTGCAGCGCAAGCAGCAGCCGCAGCAGTGCGCGGGCGGCGGCTACGCCGCGGCGCACCGCGCCAAGCTTCCAGACCCGCTCCAGCGGAGCAGGGTCTGCAGGTGAGGCGGCCACTGCTTCGCGCAGGGCCAGCACAGCCTCTACCGCGTCGCCGTCGGCGCGGGAGAAGGTCAGCTCCTGGAGCGCCGTGCGGACCACGTCCGCCGGCACCTCCAGGAGCATCAGCAGCATGGACCAGCGGTCATGCTGCTCTTCCAGCGCGCTGACGGCGTCCAGCGCGTCATCCCAGGCGAGCCAGCGCTCAAAAGGCAGCGGAAGCTGCTTTTTGAGGTGCGCCGTCAGGCGGCTCGCCAGAAGCAGGCGGACAGCCCGCGCAGGGGCTGGGCCGTCAATCATGCGCTGGAGCTCGCTGCGCACGCGCTCCAGCGCAATGTGGCGCAGCAGCGGAGCTTGCGCGAGCAGCGCCTGCCATGTGCTCTCCTCGACCTGCAGATCATAAGTCGAGGCAAAACGAATGCAGCGAAGCATGCGCAGCGCATCTTCGCCGAAGCGTTCCTCCGCTTTGCCTACGCAGCGGAGCACGCCTAAAGCGAGATCCTTTTGCCCTGCAAACGGATCGATCACTTCGCCTCCGCGGTCCATCGCCATCGCGTTCATGGTGAAATCGCGCCGCTTCAGATCCTCCGTCAAGTCGGAGATATAGGCGACAGAAGTCGGGCGGCGAAAGCCTTCATACTCCGCCTCCTGGCGGAACGTCGTCACTTCATACGTCCCCTGCTGCAGGATGACGGTGACCGTTCCGTGTTGAAGCCCTGTCGGCGCCGTCCGCGGGAAGATGGCAATCACCTGCTCCGGCAAGGCTGACGTTGCGATATCAATATCTTTAATCGGTCGATCAAGCACGGCATCCCGTACACAGCCGCCTACGAGGTAAGCTTCATAACCTGCCTCCGTAAGCTTAGCCAGCACATAGGAAGCCCCACGATCTCCCTCCAAAATTTTTCCAGCATCCAACATGTTACTCCTAACCAGCTTGCATCCTCTTATTGACAGGACGAGGCTGTAATCCGGTGAGATTCCGGAAGTTCTCTTCCCAATACGCGATAATAAATTTCTTCATACTGCTGTGTGGTGATATCATTACAAAACGTGTATCTAGCACGGTCCAAACAATTTTGCACCACTTGCTCATACAGTACTTGGTTGCTGAGCAGGTTCACGACATGATCTGCCATCGCTTCCGTATCGCCGACTTCGGCTAGATAACCGGTTTCCCCATGCGTAATCAGCTCTGGGATTCCTCCTGCATTTGAACCGATGGTAGGCACTCCGCAAGCCATAGCTTCCAGCGCGACCAATCCGAAGCTCTCTTTCTCTGAAGGCAGAAGCATAACATCCGCCAGGGAAATCACCTGTGAGACGTCATCCTGCTTGCCGCAGAACGTAACCTTATCGGTAAGACCCAGTTCCTTCACCTTGGCAATCATTTTAGACAAATCAGGACCTTCTCCGACAAACAGAAGCCTTGAAGGAATTCTCTTGCTTACATTCGCAAAGATATCCACGACATCCTGAACGCGTTTGACCGGTCTGAAATTGGAAATATGAATGAGGATCTTCTCTTCCGGTCTGGCAAACTCCCCGCGAAGTTTCGTAACGTCTCTCGGGTAATACACCCGTTTATCAACAAAGTTATAGGTCAAATCGATATCACGTTCAATATCCAGTAATTCCCTAGTTTCCTTAATTAAATCCTTCGATACTGCCGTAACCGCATCGCTCTCATTAATCGCATATTGAATTAAATCTGAAATGGACTGATCTTGGCCCAGCACCGTAATATCCGTTCCGTGAAGCGTAGTGACGACCTTCAGCTTGCTGCCAACCATCTGTTTGGCAAGCAGTGCACACACGGCATGTGGAATGGCGTAGTGAACATGAAGCAGGTCAAGCTCTTCCATCTTGGCCACTTGGGCAAGTTTGCTTGCAAGGGAAAGATCATAAGGCGGGTAACGGAATACATAGTACTGACTGACTTCCACTTCATGATAAAATATATTTTTATGGAATTTACCCAGGCGAAACGGCATGCTGTGCGTAATAAAATGAACCTCATGCCCTTTTTCGGCAAGCAGCTTGCCGAGTTCTGTTGCTACAACGCCTGAACCGCCTAACGTCGGATAACACGTAATTCCAATTTTAAGTTTATCGCTTTTAAGTTTGTCGCTCATTTTGCACCTCTTTTCCAGATCAATCGAATCGATCAACCACCATAGGCAGTTTAGAAACAAAACCTTCTGCATACTGAAGCATCCGCTTTTGTCCCAATAAATGGTCACGGGCCACTACACGTTCTACATAGCCTTGGTTCAGCGGTGTCGCTACGGTACCTTGCCCCGTTGTAAACTGCGAACGATAAGCGCTCAGCGCAGCCTTTTTAGTCTCATAATAATCGGTTACATTGACAATAAAGTCAGCTTCATACACATCATTTATAAAATAAAAATACATGTTCTCCACATGGACTGGATCAGACTCCGGCAAATATTTGCGCAGTTTGGCATTAAAGACAGCTTCTTGAACAAGTGCCGAGCAAGCAATATGATCGGGATGGCGATCTTGCCAATAAGGAGCAAAGACAATTCTAGGTTTGTATTTTCGAATTTCCGCCGTAATACGTTCGATATGATCGGGAGTCACGAACAAGCCACGATCCGGCAACCCCAGATTCGTTCGCACAGTCAAACCAAGCTGTTGTGCCGCTTGCTCCGCTTCTTCTTTCCGCATCTCGACCGTCCCATTGGAGGACATCTCTGCGTAGGTTAGATCACAAATACCCACCCGGTAGCCGAGCGCGGTATGCTTCGCAATCGTCCCGGCCATTCCAATCTCAGCATCGTCTGCATGTGCGCCAAAAATAAGAATATCTAATTGTTCACTCATCTTATTCAAGACCCGGTTTATATTTATGTACGAGTTCTCTCCAGGCAAAATCCCCGCGATCTAGCGCTTTAACGAGGATCTCCGCCGTGGCAATATTGGTGGCGCATGGGATTCCTTGAACATCGCATAAGCGCAGTAAAGCAATGATATCCGGCTCATGCGGCTGTGCCATTAACGGATCGCGCAAAAAGATGATCAGATCCATTTCATTTTGAGCAACCAAAGCACCAATTTGCTGGTCACCGCCAAGTGGACCCGACATAAAGCGATGGACATCGAGTTTCGTATTATCCATGATTCTCTGTCCTGTCGTGCCTGTTCCATATAAGTTATGACCTGCAAAGACATGTTCATACGCCGTAACGAAATTGACCATCTCATCTTTTTTACGGTCGTGAGCGATTAGCGCGATATTTAACATTCTGACTTCCACTCCCCTAGGTCTTTCTTAATCTATAAAATGCTCGAATCCATAAATCATACCGCTATATGTCATTACTTTGCGAACAGCAATCGCTACACCCGGCATGTAGGCAGCACGGTCATAAGAGTCATGTCTAATCTTAAGTGCCTGCCCTTGTTCAGCCATAATGACTTCCTGTTGAGCAAAAATACCCGGCAGACGTACGCTATGTATTCTAAACCCATTGTAATACCCGCCGCGCGAACCTTCAATCGTTTCTTCTTCTTTCGGATTACCCTGTCGGATCTCTTCTCTTACTTCAGAGATCAGTTCAGCGGTTTTCACGGAAGTTCCTGAAGGCGCGTCCAGCTTCTGGTCCCCGTGATACTCGATAATTTCCAAGTGAGGAAAGTATTTGGACGCTTGCGCAGCAAATTTCATCATCAGAATAGCTCCAATGGAAAAGTTAGGAGCAATAATTCCACCGATTCCTTTATCCTGACACTGCTTGTCCAACTCAGCAATATCCTGCGGAGTAAATCCAGTAGTCCCCATTACGGGACGGATGCCCAACCGAATCGCTAAACTGGTATGCGAAAAGGCCGTATGCGGACCTGTAAAATCTACTAATACATCCGGTTTGGATTCGGTTAGCGCAAGCTCCAAATCGTTGCTCATTTTGACGCCGCATTCTTCAAATCCTACCATTCTTCCAAGATCAATTGGGCCTGAGGAGCGGTCTACCCCCGCCACTAATTCCATATCGGACTCCGTGAGCACGGTCTTAACGACCTCTCTCCCCATTCTTCCACTTGCCCCAATGACGGCTACTCGAATTTTACGATCCATGACGATGTTTCTCCTTTGTGTATGTTTCAGACTCTATTTTTCATCTTTTGTTGGTAGCGAGCAGCCTGCTGCTTGGCTAGTTCGTGATTTGGCTCCAGTCGAACGGCTTCCATGACCGTTTGATAGGCTCTCCCGTAATCATTTCGGAAAGCGAAGGCTTCCCCAAGTATTAGATAAGCTTCAATCGTCAAAGGATCGAGCACAATCGCTTCCTTCAGCAAGAAAATCGCTCGTTCCGCGTGTTCGGATTCTGTGCTTAACTGCCTGCGAGCTTTATCGACTAATTCTCTGGCATGCAGCACTTGCAAATGATAACGGTACACTTGATTGTCTTGTTCCAACTGAGTAGCTATTGACGCATGTTCAATGGCATTGCTCAGCTTATTGCTTCTTCCATAAGTTATCGATAGTTTGTAGTGATAGGCAGCATTGTCGGGTTCTGCGATTATCGCTTTTTCAAACCATTCGATGGCTTTTTCGAAGTCTTGTGAAAGTATAGATTCGTACGCTTTCTGTATTTGATCTTCTCCATTCATCTGCCCATCCTCCTTATCGAAAGAGAGTCTCCCTTCAGAGGGGATGGTATAGTTTATGAAGCTTATGTAATTTCGGTGTTAATTTTAGTCCATCTACCCGCATCTCTCGTATTGAACTTATGCATGATTTTATCATGCGCTTCCGTCAAATCAATCCCCAGTGAGTTTGCGAAACAGATCGTAATAAACATAATATCGCCGAGTTCCAACTCAATGGAGTTGTCCGCTTCCGTGCTTTTTTTCGGCTTCTCACCGTAGGAATGGTTCACTTCGCGGGCTAACTCTCCCACTTCTTCGGACATTCTAGCGAGCATAGCCAAAGGACTGAAATATCCTTCCTTGAACTGGGAAATATAAGTATCGACTTCTTTCTGTATATCTTTCAGCGTGCGTTCCGACATGTTCACCCTTCTTTCCTTCTTCTTCACCAAGATATCATTACTATGTTAAACTAAACAAGAAAAGTTGACAAATTTTTTTGACAGAACCGAAGTATGAGGTTTGGAGGAACCAACATGATTTTCAAGGAAAGATTATCTGATCAGTTTACAAATGTACTTGCCATTACGATTGGCACCGCAATTTATGCATTTGGTTTACATTACTTTGTGATTTCAAATGAGCTCATGGAAGGCGGCGTTACGGGTGTAGCTTTGCTGCTGAAATATGTGTTTAATGTTCCTCCATCTATATCAACCTTGGTAGTTAATATCCCCTTATTTTATCTCGGGTGGCGTGTTTTCGGGAAAGGCCCGATGCTGTACACGATTTATGGCGTAGTTTCCTTGTCGTTTTTCCTCTGGGTGATGGAACAGCTCATACATAACAATTGGATAATCCCATTTCATACCACACAGGATTACTTTCTGGCTACATTATATGCCGGGCTTACACTAGGCACCGGACTTGGCTTAGTCTTTCGATTCGGCGGCACAACAGGCGGCTCAGACATCCTAGCTCGTATCGGCAATAAGAAGAGGGGCTGGAGCGTCGGACAAGTCATCTTAATTATTGACGTTATCGTCATTGGATCTTCCTTTCTCTATTTGCCGAAGGAAAAAGTCCTCTACTCACTCGTAGCCGTCTTTGTTACTTCTCGCCTCATTGATTACATTTCAGAAGGCGCTCATGCTGCTAAGGCTTTTACGATCATAAGCGATCAAGCCGTGCCTTTATCTGAAGCAATTACGAAGGAATTAGACAGAGGCGTGACTTTGTTCCCGGCCAGGGGCGCATATTCGGGTAACAACAAAGAAGTATTGTATTGCGTCGTGTATCGCCATGAAACAAGACGACTTCGCGAGCTCATCCAATCCATCGATGCTCGTGCTTTTATCATCATTGGGGAAGTTCATGATGTGATAGGCGAGGGCTTTAAAGCACAATAAAAAGGTTGAGCAGATCTGGCTATCTGCTCAACCTTTTTATGTTAATCACCAAATTCCTGTTCCCGCTCTCTCGAATGTTTGATTGGAACGATGTGCCGACCGGATTGGTACATTCGCCAGCCCACGAAAGATAAAACGCTGACGATGATCAGTCCAATCCCAGCAGACCAGATGATCGGATGCTTAGGATCAGTGATAGGAACGAAAGCAATGGCATCTTTATTTTTCAGAAATAATTCGTCCAGCACTTGGCCCAAATGTTCCAGTCCCGTTTCTACTTGACGGCCAATCATCGGTTGGCTATTAATGTTTTTCCTTAAAAACACAATGACAGAGTCAAGTTTCTCGACAGAGGAAGCATCCCTGCTAATCAGTAAAGATGGATGAATAATGGCGATATGTTGAGAAAGCTTACCGAAGTCCGCAATGCTCTCTTGCTGTTTGCCAGCTTTGACAGCTTGTGTCAATGCAGCCGTGTCATTTTGCAGCACTTTATAATATTGCAGCCACATGGGCTGATTTTTATGGGTTAGGGCATCCGTTGCAAGTCGAATTTTGGCTACAGCCATCTGAGCTTCTTCCGGTGAGTAGCTCGCGGCGCTATAGACTCTCTTGGCCTGTGTAATTGTTTCGGTAAGCGCATTAAGCCCCTCTACGGAGGTTATTCCTTCAAATTGTATCTTTGGAATTTGATCTGACATTTGCTTCAGCTTATTCCGTGCCTCAAGCACTTGGCCGTCCATCGTTTGCTTGTACATTTCATCAGCAATTTGATTCAAGAACTCAACCCGCTTCAACTGTTCCGGATCTACGGGTTTAGCAGCTTGTCCTATCGTGCTGGTGCTGGCTGCGCATGCAGAGCTTATACTTACGACTGCTGCCAGCAAAAGCGTGACCGTCAGTCGTTTAATTCCCCCGGTAAACATAAACATGGGACATCCCCTCCTTCACCATCATCATATGGAGGTTCGTCCCAATTTAGACCATCGGTTATGTGATTATCGTTGTTTCTTCTGACGCAAACCCAAACAGATGAAAGCTATCAAAATACCTATAACGCTTAAGCTGATTGTAAAGCCTTCTATTGTTCTATAGTAGTTGTTTACAAGCACTTCAGGCAATCTGGGGAATACCCCTCGTTCATAATCCATGAAGTCGTTCCACAACGTCCAGCAGGCAACAAGCAGGATAGCCGGGATCCTGTAAGCATACCATCTAACAAATAATAGCGCTTCCACTGCCATAGCCAAGTGGGAGCATGTAAGCATCCAACCATCCCAGCCAACAGGAACTCCTTGCCAAGCGCCTGCCCAAATCATGGTTACTGCCCATACGCCATATTTAAATGAAGTGATAAGAGCAAAGGCTTCCACAAAGCCTCTAATGGCTTTATACACTTTCCCGGACCGGCTGCCTCTTGAACGATCTAAGATTAAATAACCGACCGACAAAGTGAAGAACAAACTGGCTGTCGGGCTATCTGGTACAAAATAGACGTACCAAAGTGGTTTTTCGGCTATAGTGTCCACCATTTGAAGCCAATACCACTCATAACCATACACAGTACCAAGCAGATTCATAATGCAAAACAGCCACAGCATCGTTTTGCTTAACAAAAAATCCTTACTCCAAAAATATGAAATGGACACGCCTTGATGCAAGTAAGCTCCTCCTCCGGTGATTTAAAAAAACCTGACCGCTTTCGCGATCAGGTTTCCCTATTTTATTGGGCCTTTTGTTTGGATAACCATTCAGTCAGCTTTGTGATATCGGCATCTGTTAAGCCTTTATCAATGTTGGCTTGATATTGTTTACCCATGTTCCCTTTACCGTTCTTAACAATGTTCAAAATCTCATCTTGCGAATGCTTGTCACCTACACCAAGCAATGCTGGTACGCCTGAAGCCGGCATCCCTTTAAGTCCAGCACCATGACAGGACAAGCAAGTTGCTTTTTTGTAGATTTCAGCGCCCGGATCATCTGCTGCTACGATAGCAGGAGCTTTCTTCGTATCCTTCGCCGCGCCGCCGCCAGCAGCCGCGCCTTTGTTAGCGTGCAATTCTTCTTCACGCTTGATGTGCTCAGGAATGATGTTTTTCTCTTTCAACTCAAATTGGTAGTGATCCCAAGATGTGTACGTCAGGTATGTACAAGCGATTAGAGATAAAATCATCAAGCTTGAAGCGATTGGTCTTCTGTAGAAACGACGCTCTTTGCCTGTATCCAAGAAAGGAGCCAGCATCAAGCCACCGAACAGCAAACCAGGTACAACAACCGCTCCAAGTACTACGTAATCTCCGGATGTATACGGGTATTTCAACAATTGATACATGAACAAGAAGTACCAGTCAGGCATCGGAATAAACGCTGTATTCTTAGGATCCGCAGGATAACCTAGCGGAGCCGGATCGGACATGACTAACACTAACATTCCGACTAGTACAACGACCCCTACCATCCACTCTTTTAACAAGAAGTTTGGAATGAAGGCTTCCGATTTTCCCGGATACGCAGAGTAATCGCGAGGGATTAATCTTTGTTCTTGTGTTTTCTTAATTACGCGGGAATCCCCAACGTAAACGATTTTCTCGTCTGACTTATGACCATGCGCCACGCTATTCGCCCCTCCCTAATTTATAGCGGTCCGGAAATACCTTGTTTGCGAATCATGAAGAAGTGTCCAGCAAGCAAAGCGAGCAGAACGCCAGGCAGGAAGAACACGTGAATGGCAAAGAAACGAGTTAGTGTTTGTGCACCAACGATGCTTCCGCCTTGCAGCAACGTTTCAATGTACGGACCCGCTAAAGGTACGGACGCTGCAATTTTCATACCTACTTGTGTAGCAAAGTATGCTTTGTTATCCCATGGAAGCAGGTATCCCGTAAAACCTAGACCTAACATAACGAAGAAAATGAGCATGCCTACTACCCAGTTCATTTCACGTGGTGCTTTGTAAGAACCTGTGAAGAACACGCGCAGGGTATGTAAGAACATCATTACGATAACTAAACTAGCTCCCCAGTGGTGCATACCTCTGACGATAACACCGAAAGCTACTTTATGTTGTAAGTAGTCAACGCTTGCATAAGCATTGATGATATCAGGTGTGTAATACATCGTTAAGAACATACCTGATAAGATTTGAATGACTGTAATGAAAAACGTCAATCCGCCGAAGCAATACACGAAAGCGGAAAAATGATGAGCAGGGTTTACGTGTTCTGGAACCTCATGATCTGCTACATCCCTCCACATAGGCGTAATATCAAGACGTTCGTCAATCCAGTTGTATACGTTTTTAAACATCTGACTGTGACGCCTCCTTATACTCTTGTGTTAGCATGCAGTTGTCCCACATAAACGAACCCATTCTCAACTTTGGTTGTGTATTCATCCAAAGGTTTTGGTGCGACAGCAAGGTTTTTACCATCTTGCGTATAGTGAGCACCATGACAAGGACAGAAATACTGATCTTTGTAAGCCGGGTTATCGTTCCAGTTGACCGTACATCCAAGGTGCTTACAAGTAGGATTCAATGCAAAGAGCTTGCCGCTGCTGTCTTTGGAAATCCACGCAACCAATTCAGCGTCACTTTCGTACCAACCATCCACTTGATGAACTTGGAACGTAAACGATTGTGGTACATTTGTAATTTTACTTTCTTCGACAACTTTAACCCAATCTGATTCTGACTTCTTCTGAAGCACAGGATCTACCGCAAACCGAATCATCGGAATAATGATGCCGGCCCCCATGAATCCTCCAGCGCCACCTAGGGTGTAGGATAGAAATTGTCGACGAGACATTTCGCGTTTAGTCCCGGGTTTCTTCCCATGCTGTTCTTCATTGTGATTGTTATGATCACTCATTCTCAGGTCTACCCTCCTACATTGGCCGATGTCCAACCCTCTCGGACGTCAGTTACCTCTATCACGTGTCGTTCGACATTACACTACATAACTAGGACATTACTAATAATATCCTACGACTACTAGGTCGTCAAGAATCCAGAACTCCTTTTGAGCCATTGAAAACTTGGCGTTTGGACAAATTTTAACGAAATTGTCACAACTTTTTGGCAGCCAATGTACGCCATTACTTCCCTTATCCTGTGCAATTTTTTTTCCAATAATACGCTTACCAGCTAAAGTTAATCACTATGCTGCCATAAGTGCTGAACTTGCTTAGAAATACTTGCTTTGATCTGTTCGGCTTTGCTCTCCCACTGCTCCATGTCGACAGCAATCAACAAATCGGTTTGTTCTGCCTTCCAGCTTGAAGCTTCCGTATGTATGGTCAGTACGATGACGTAGCGGAATCCCATCCTTTTTAAATGAAGAGAAAGGGCTTCTAGCTGGTCCCTCATGCTCACCGCCGTCATATAATGAAGCGCCGGGTACGTTACTACCCTTCCTTTGTATGGAATTTCGATGGTTTCCAGTGCATCTCGGAGCTGTTCCAACGCCAAAGTTACTTGTGCGGGGTCTTCGAATCCGGTCAACCCCGTTACTGGGAGCAAACATGTGTCCAAGTATGGTTTTAAATCGTACCATTCTTGCGCAGAAATCTCATTAAACTTCAACCGTGCTTCCCCCTCTATCTTTTACCAAAAATGCGTTTGCTATGTAGCAATAGCCATCGCTTCTTGTACACTTTAATCTGTCTGCAAATGGCTGTCAATTGAACTGTCGATCGAGCTGTCGAATGAACTGTTATTCAAGCTGTCCGTTTGTCCGCGCAATGCTTCCAGCGCTTCCTCCAGATCCTGCTGTTTCACGACCAGGTAAGGACTCTCCCATGTCCCATCCAGGTGAATGTACTGGACATTAGCCGGCTTATACTCACGGTACGATTTGGTTAAGGTGCGAAGCTCGTCCGCCGGGATGTCTGTTTTAATGGAACTGCCCATAATATCAAGCACTTTCCCCCACGCGGTTACTCCATTAAGTGAAGTTAATTTATCAAGTAATTCATTAAGTACAAATTGTTCTCGCTGATTCCGTTCCAAATCGGACGATTCCGCTGTACCCATATTCGATTTGCGGTAGCGAATATAATCAAGCACTTGCTTGCCATTTAAGCGCTGCGTGCCTTTTTTCAAATTAATATTTGTTCCATCACTCTCATCTTGATATTTCATATCCATATCGACATCAACCGTCATACCGCCTAACTGATCGATAAGCTTGCGAAATCCATCAAAATTAATAACAGCCATATGATCAATCGGAACTTGATAAATCTTGCTGAACAACTGCTTTGTCTCATCAAGAGCCGTTTCTTTGTTTTTATTATAGTTATAAGCATAGAAATAATTAGCTTTATGCGAGGTTTCTAAACCTGACTTTTCTGCTGATACCTCAAGGTCTCTAGGAATCGATACTACTGTCCCCTGATGCGTTACCGGATCAATTCGAAAAAGCATCATGACATCCGTATTTAACGATCCTTCGCTACCTGACCGCTCGTCAATTGCCGTTAATAGCAGGGTAAGCGATTTCTCTTCCTTCTCTGTCGCACCGGATGTTTGGGACGTTTGCGATACAGGATAATCGCTTGTGTCGATTTCGTTTGAAGCAGGCGCGATAGGAGCGGCTATTTGATCCAAGGCATGGTTCCATTTATTCATCAGAAAAGCGGCGTAGCCGGATGCTGCCCCGACAACGAGTAAAGTAAATAGAAGAAACGATGATAAGACTTTCCGTTTCCGCATGGTTTTCAAGAGCTTTCTCATTTGTATTCTCCTTTTGCGTCGCAATATAGTCTAACTAATCGACGTATGGAGTAACAAAATAGTTCTTTTTTATCACCTTTCCTGCAAAAAAAGACATGTGAAATGGTTTCACATGTCTTTTGTCCTTATTGTGGCTGCCACCACGATCATTATCCTGAAGATTGCAGCATTTTAAGCTCAGATGTAAGAGCAAGGAATGTCGGTTGATCCCCTTTTGCTAATGCAAGATCAATCTCTTTGTAGAGATTCTGTTCTTTATATTTGCGAATGGCGTCATCCCAAACCATTTCAGCGAAAAGTGCCAGCAGCGCGTTGTTAGATACATTCATTTTTCCCATGAGACCTACCTCCAAATGTGTACGCGGTTTGTCAGGAGCTTCTTTTTCGCAAAAACATGAAAGTCCGTTCCTAGGTGTCTGCCAACCCCTGTGTGCTCCTACTTTTATCATATTCAGTCCGTACATTCGCGCTTCGTTCAAAAGCCCGATTGATTAGGAATGTGTCTTTACCTACTACTTAATATCCCCTTTGAACCTTGCGCTCTCTTGGTCCAGAAAAAGGACCACCTTGTCTTCTTCCGCAACAAAAGTACCTTGAATCACTTTAGAGCCCATCTTAGTCGCTTGCACGACCATGCCGTTCTCCAAATCTTCTCCAATACGTATGAGCCCAAGATGCATCATCATTTGTAAAATACGCTGCTCTACGATGGATTCCGAACTGTCATAATAAAATGGCTTGACCAATTTACATAACACTTCGCTTAAAGAGGCTAAAGTGACCCATTGGCCGCTTAGGCGGTCAACCCATCCCGCGAGGCTTTGTACATTGGGAATAGGGTTCTTATAGAGCCTGAGCCAGAACTTATACACATCCGCCAGATTCTCTTTTTTCCCTTCCAGCAAACGTGATTTTCCTTCCTCCGTCAAACTGAGCACTTGGCCTTGCTCGCTGATTAGCTGCCGATAATAGCAGTAGTCATAGATGAATGAAAATCGGTTCGGATAGTCTTTGAACATGCGTCCGTATCCGAAGCGCCAAGCTCCTTTGGACACCATTTCCTCCTGCACAGACATGCGATCCAGTATTTGCTGAAGCTGCCTCTTGTACATGGATCCTTCAACTGTCAAAGGCAATTCCTGCACCTGAGAAAGGAACGTCAAAAAATGAAAGATATCCTCAATAATGAGTAACTGCTCGTCTCGATAAACGTTAGGCTCAGGAGTTTGTTTCAAGCTCTGTTTGAACTGTCCTGTAAGCACATCGCTAAATTTCCGTTTCAAATCATTTGGCACATGAAACAAAAATTTGGTTTGTTGGGAATACCCATTAAACAACCAGCCGAGTTTCTTAAATTTAACGACCATGTCGCGGGGATTCCATTCAACGGATTCATCTTTCTGAAACCGTGACTGTTGAACTCTAGCGATCAGTTCTTCAATACTGAATGCGTTGCGAGGATCGAAGAGGAGAGAATTCAAAAATCGGATGTCCTCCAAGTTCAAGCTTTGAATATGCTTCTCGAAAATCTCTCTGCGCAGGGCTGTACTCAAAATCGACTGAATCAACTCGTTTTTTGAATGGCCATTGCACTCACACTCATAGGTGTTAGCGATTCGGCCTAGCTCGTGGATATCGGCGTAGCTGAGCATGTCCGCTAGGTTCATTTCCATCTACATCCCCCATTTGGCGAAGCTTTCAGCTCCGTGGTTTCTAGTAACCATTATGGGAATTTTTCCCGAAAATATTCCAAGCCACGCAAAAAAAGCATGACTCTATAACAGAGTCATACTTCTTATCTCGCAATTATTCGTGTACGATTTCCAGATGAGATAAACAATTGTACAGCTGAAGCTCCCACCCTTTTTCCTGACGCAGCAGGATGGTTAGGGACGTATTTTGCAGGAATTGCTCGCTATCCATGCGCAATACTCTGAGCACCTGCACAATGAATCCCCCGTGTGAAACCAGTAATATTTTCTTATTCGGATAAGCTTCTAGCAGCTCACTTTCTAATTCGGACCATCGTTTCCACAGTTCATCATCCGACTCCTGGCCTAAATCCTGAAGCTTCCATTCTGGCCCCCAACGTTCTTCTCTTTCGGCTACTGTTGTTCCTTCGACCTGGCCATATCTCCGCTCGCGAAGCCGGCTATCCGTCCCGATAACCGGAATTCCCGATAGCTGAGACACGATTTGGGCCGTTTCCTTAGCTCGTTTTAGATCACTCGAGATGATCCCGTCCCAGGATTCGTTGGCTAATCGGTTTCCAAGCAGCCTGGCCTGCTCTCTTCCTTCATCGGTCAAATCCGTGTCCAACTGCCCTTGCAGCTTCCCTAATCGATTCCATTCCGTGCTTCCATGCCGGATAAATCCAATCGTTGTCATTCCCAATTCCTCCATCAGTCAATAAAATGAAAAATGCCCCTTCCGGAGCACTAGGCTTTTGTTCGCGATAACCAGTTCATGATGATGATTGTTGCAATTAGACCCAAAATGGATACAACAAGCAAATAATGCGGATATGAATGAATTGGCCCTACATGGAATCGCAACGGCTCCATAAAGCTAGGGTTAAGGCTTGCTACGGCATCTACCATCTTATGGCCATTCATCGTTTCTGAGCCCGTCGACTTCATAGCTTGCGGTGCTTGCAAATCAAATAGCGTATTGTCGGCCGCAGCTATTGACGACTTGGGCGTACCGTCATAGACAACAGCGAATAAAAAGCTGAATACGAATAACGCTAAACAAAAAGCAATGACAGCCGTAAGATTGCGGCGAAGCTTGTAAGAGATCGTATACATGCGCTCGGAAACCGGAATACGCCATGATTCATCCTCATAAATTCGACTCATGACCTTGCCTGAGACCATCGGTTCATAATCAGGAAGCTCGCTCTCGATTGCAGCAGTACGTATGAGGATCGTACTTTCTTCCCAAATCTGAAATTCTTCCGCACATTCGGCGCATGTTGCAATATGCTCATCCACCGCGGTACGTCGCAGGTCATCATTCGGCAAGTCCCAATAAACCCCAAATAATTCCTGGATCTCACTACACTTCATCGCTGTTTCATCCCTTCGATTCTTCGAATATCGGTTCACTGAAGTAAGGGTCCAACTGTAGCTTGACGGATGCTCTGGCTCTAAATAAAAGAGACTTCACCGAGCTTACGGTTTGACCTAAAATGTTGGCGATCTCCTGATAATCCATCTGATCATACTCTCTTAAGATCAAAGCAGATCGTTGTTTCTCTGGCAAACTGTTAATCGCATCTCGAACCATCGATACTTTCTCGTTTCGCAGCATGGCTTGCTCCGGCATGGCATCAAACGAAGCATGGGGCGTCAATCCGCTTTGCTCTAACGAGACTTGCACACTTTTATTTTTGCGCAGCTCACTCAATACTGTATTCCGGGCAATTGTATACAACCAGGTAGAAAAGGAGGCTTCAACTTCTCGAAAAGAGTGCAAACTGCGGTACGCTTTATAAAACGTTTCGTTACACAAATCTTCAGCAATAGCTTCCATTTGTGTACTTTTGAGCATATGAAAGATGAATGCAAGGATTTTACGCTCGTAACGACGCATAAGCTCGTCATAAAGCTGAACATTTCCATCCTTGATTTCTCTGATCAACTGGGAATCGGTCATTACGTGGCGACCCTCCTAACGGTTCCCGGGTACCACTCCAACTGCTCATACATGTTGTACTGCAATTAGAGTGAAAAGTTGCGTTCATTTGTAAAATAAATGTGAAAGGATCAATATGTAAATTATGACCTATTAAATTCTTCTCGATGAATTGCGAAATTCCTGCTCCATTCGACAATTTGTTGAAAAAAATTCACATTCTAAGCTTGTCTGTTGAAAGCAACAACCCACCCTATCCATTATATATGAATATCAGAAAAATATGGTATTTATGAACAAAAAAAAACCGCCAAATTGGCGGCTGCACTTATGGTGCGATTATCGGATAGGAGTGGAGAGAAACCATACTGTACTTTTATTATATGTATACGGTTTCATTCTGTCAACACTTTTTTGAAAACGTTTACCTGGTCTTTTTTTGCATGAAGAAATGCTCTATTTCAGTTGATGCCTTATGGATTGATTAATTAAATTATTAATGGAATGAGGCCGAATATATGGGCTGCCTGCATTAATTCGCGGAATCTGCATCGGATCCGTTTGTTTGGAAGTTAATCCTGCTTTGGTCGTGAACGCATATTTAACTCCGACTTCATTCAGATAGGAAATGGTGAAATCATCATAGCTGCCAAACGGGTAAGCATAGGAATCGATAGATTTAGCGGCATCCAACTCCCGAAGCTTTGCCATACATGTTTTCGTATCCGAAATAACCCTTATCTTAAGATCTTCCTGCGTCTCAGTAACGCCATTCGTTGTCATTCTGTTGTTCAGCATCGGCTTGCCATCTTTCATTGCGTGCAATTGATCCGAATGAAGCTGAAAATCAATATTTGAGAATTCTTTTCTCATTTTCCGAATTTGATCCCTGGACAAGGATGGCAGTAACGTCGCTGTCGGGTTATCCAAGTCTTTGGTAATCACAAAATTCACGGCTGGTATTCGCATTTTTTTGAGAATGGGATACGCATTCGTATAAAAACTTTCATACCCGTCATCAAAAGTGATGAGAACAGCGTTGTCTGGTATTTTCGCCCCATCTTTCATAAAACTCTTAAACTGATCCATCGTGATAAAATTGTACCCTTGACGCTGTAATGCACCTAGCTGACGCTCAAATAATTTGGTTGAAATGGTCACAGAGCCCTCAACCTGATCATCGATGTGATGATATACGAGAACAGCCACTTCCTTGGAGTAGATGACATTGTTCGCACTTACAAATGAGGGGAAAAAATTAACAAAAATAACAATAACAATTAACGTGCTTTTTACCATCATCCACAGCTTCATCTCGTTCGCCCCACACTTAGAAGTTTGTAATATTAATATGAACGATGTCATTATAGCACGAAGTTTTTTATTTGAGAATCGATTTCAATAGAATAAAAAATAAGCTGATTTCTTCTCTTTTGGGACGTTCTTCAAGAGGAGAAATCAGCTTATTTGTGTGTACAAGTTCAGTTATACATGAACCGCGTAAGGCCCGCTCAGCAGCTCTGAGGCGCGATCTGCATCTTCCTGATTGCGGAAGGACAGACGCAAAATACCGGGCACATCTTCGCGACTCTCAATAATTTGAATATTGCTCAAATTAATTCTAGCATTACCTAATAATGTTGTAATTTGACCAATAATGCCGGGATGATCCGGAATATCGACATAAATATCAAACAATGATGTGATCATGCCTTTTCTGCGCTCCGGCAGTTGGCTTCTGAATTCACCGGCAATGCGGAATTGTTCAACAATTCCCTCGCCATCACTGTTCTCAATGAGCTCAATAAAACGAGAAATTTCTAGATTCCAATCCGCAAGCAATTTGAGCAGCACCTGCCGATTGTTCACTAATATATCCCGCCAGATCATCGGCTCGCTTGAAGCAATGCGCGTGATGTCTCTGAAGCCCCCCGCTGCCAGATTCTGATATAACGGGTTGGTTTCGTTATATCCTCTGACTTGGTTAACCAGCGCAACCGCAATAATATGCGGCAGGTGGCTAATCGCACCAACGATATCATCATGTTCCCGTGCTCCAACCTGCACGATTTGTGCTTTCGTCGTCTTGAGCAGCTCGGTTAAGCGGTCAACCTCTGCCTGCGGTGTCCCCTCTGCCGGGGTCAACACATAGAAGGCATTTTCAAAAAGATGCGAAGACGCTGCCTCAACGCCGTGACGTTCGGAGCCTGCCATTGGATGACCACCGATAAAGAAAACGCCATCTTTTACCATCGTTTCTGCGCTTTCCGTAATGGTTGCTTTCGTGCTCCCCACATCCGTGATGATACAGCCTTTCTTGAGCGGAAGATTCATCAACTGCTGAACATACTCTTCTAACATCCCAACTGGCACGCATAGAAAAATATAGTCAGCCCCGTCTACCGCCTCAGCCATATTCGTTGTTGCAGCATCAACCACGTTTCGTTTGAGCAGTTTCTCAACGGATTTCGGATTCGGAGAATGGCCGACAACGGTAAAACCCGGTTTTCCTTTGTAACATAAGGCCAGTGAACCGCCGATAAGCCCTACACCAAATATCGCAATTTTCGTCATAAGAAATCAACCTTTAATTTGTATTAGGCTTGAACAGCAACCTCAGCAATCACCTGCTGCAAAGCTGCAATGAATTTCTCATTTTGTTCACTTGAGCCGATGGTAACTCGGATGGACGTCGGGAAGCCAAGCATATGTCCGCCACGGACAATAATGCCTCTGCGCAGCAAACCATTAAATACTTCTGCCGCTGGGCGTCCGACATTCACCATAACGAAGTTACCGTGTGCAGGGAAAGCCTTTAACCCCATTTCGTTAAACTGCTCCGTTAAATAATTTAAACCTGCTGTATTCGCTTCGCGGCAGCTTGCGATGAAATCTTGGTCTTTAATCGCGGCTAAAGCAGCAGCTTGAGCAAATCTTGTCGTATTGAAAGGCTCACGAACTTGATTAATGGATCGGATCACATCCGGGTGCCCAATGCCATAACCGATTCGTAAGGAAGCCAAACCGTATATTTTCGAAAAAGTACGCAGTGCGATGACATTGCGATACTGACCAATCAGCTCGATGCTATCCGGGAATTCTCCCGTCGTATTGTACTCGCAATAAGCTTCATCCAGAACGACCAATACATGCTCAGGAACTTTGGCTAAAAAGGCTTTAATTTCCGCATCGGTATTCATCGTACCTGTCGGATTATTCGGATTACAGATCCAGACGATCTTCGTACGCTCAGTAATAGCAGCCAGCATGCCATCCAGGTCGTGAGTGCCATCTTTCAATGGGATCTCGATGGATACAGCTCCCTCAATCTCACAATTGTGCTTATATTGCGGGAAGGTATGAGAAGCCATCACCGTTTCATCGCCTTGTACGAGGAAAGCGCGTGCCAGCATGAGGATAACCTCATCAGAACCTGCACCAAAAATGAGTTGATTCGTCGCAACGCCAAGATACTCAGCCACTGCTTCTGTCAGCTGTACAGCCCCACCGTCAGGGTACAAGCTGATGTTAGCGATTTCCGCTTCAATTGCCGCTTTTACTTTTGGCGACGAGCCAAATGGATTTTCGTTGGATGCGAGTTTAATCACTTCCGTTAATCCCAGCTCTCTTTTTACTTCTTCAATAGGTTTACCCGGTTGATAGACCGGCAAATGTACAATCGTTTGTTTCGGTTTCATTGGTAGCCACCTCATCAATTAGTTGTCCGAATTTTGTAATTGTCCCACAAAACTAGTACCGTTGTAAAATGTGGTTCCTTTTTATGTAGAAGGAATATTGCTTTAGCCACTCATTGCAGACAAAAGTCTCAATGATCAACACATAATAGTGTACTGCTTTAACGCTTAACAGTAAATAGGTAATTTTAGAAAATCCCCCTAGACCAGTGTCTAGAGGGATTTCATTATCTGCCTTTTAGTTGGCCTACAAAGCCGCCAATTTGCTGTAACCCTTCTGGATGAGCAGCATCTTCTTGGAAATGGTGCAGCGCGCTTTCAATCGTACGGACAATCGCACTCCCTACAACAACACCGTCGCACAGCTTCTCGAACCGCTCAACCTGCTCCCGGTTGGAAATACCGAATCCGACAACGATCGGCACGTTCGCCGCTTCTCGCACCGTAGATAGGAAATCTTCAATCCCGCCGAAAAATTCAGCCCGTTCACCGGTTACACCAAGTGAGGAAACACAGTAAACGAATCCACGTGCTCCAGCTGCAATACGTTTCACACGTTCATTCGAAGTCGGCGCAACCAATGGAATCAAATGGACACCATAAGATTCTGCAATCGCTCTCGTCTCGCTATCCTCTTCCAACGGTAGATCTGGAATAATAATGCCACTGATTTCATTTTCCTGCATCGTTTTGAAAATGCGTTCCAGTCCGATTTGCAGAACAGGGTTATAGTAAGTGAATAAAATGAATGGCAGCTTGGAACCTCTGCTCCGCGCCTGGCGAGCAACATCAATAACGTCAAAAATCGTAATCTTACGAAGCAGCGCACGCTCAGATGAACGTTGGATGACAGGGCCATCGGCTAGGGGATCCGAATATGGAACACCCAACTCGATTAAATCAGCACCAGCCCGCTCCATTTCAAGAATAAGCTCTAATGAAGCTTCAATCGTTGGATCACCAATGGTCAGGAAAGGGATCATAGCTGTTTCCCCACGCTCTTTAAGCTCAGCAAAACGCTTATCAATTAGGTTCATGGCTTATTCCTCCCCTGCGCCAAGATAGCTCATAATGGATTCTACATCTTTATCGCCACGGCCAGACAGGCTTACGACAATAATTTGATCCTTGGACATCGTTGGAGCTAGTTTTACCGTATGAGCAATCGCATGAGCGCTCTCTAAAGCTGGAATAATACCTTCCGTACGGCTTAACAATTGAAGTGCGTCAAGCGCTTCTTGGTCTGTAATTGGATAATACGTAGCGCGCTCAATATCTTTCAGGTAAGAATGCTCCGGTCCGATGCCAGGGTAGTCCAACCCCGCCGAGATGGAATGAGCCGGCAGCACTTGCCCGTATTCATCCTGCAAAAGGTAGCTCAGCGAGCCCTGAAATACGCCAGGCGAGCCTTTGGTCATCGTCGCGGCGTGCTCTTCCGTATGGATACCGCGTCCAGCAGCTTCAACGCCGATGAGTTTAACCGTTTCATCCTGAACGAACGGATAAAAAATCCCCATGGCGTTACTTCCGCCGCCTACGCAAGCAACAACGGCATCCGGCAGCCTGCCTTCGGTTTCCAGAATTTGTTCGCGCGATTCGTCACCGATAATGCGTTGAAAATCACGGACCATCATCGGGTAAGGATGAGGACCTGTAACGGAACCCAGGATATAATAAGTATCCTGTACATTGCTAACCCAATAACGCAGCGTTTCGTTGCACGCATCTTTCAGTGTACGAGTTCCTGAAGTAACGGGAATGACTTCAGAGCCGAGCAATTTCATCCGAAAAACGTTCAATTGCTGTCTCTTCGTATCTTCTTCGCCCATGAAGACCTTGCATTCAAAGCCCATCAACGCGGCGACTGTTGCCGAGGCAACACCGTGCTGGCCTGCACCCGTCTCAGCGATGATTTTCTTTTTCCCCATCTTTTTCGCGAGCACAGCTTGTCCGATGGTGTTATTAATTTTATGAGCGCCCGTATGATTCAGGTCTTCTCGTTTCAAGTAAATTTTGGCTCCACCCAGCTGCTCAGAGAGTCTCTCTGCGTAATAAAGGGGAGTTGGTCTGCCGGAATATTGCTTTTGCAAATAGCGAACTTCAGCAATAAATTCAGGATCGTCTTTATATTGGTTATAAGCCTCTTCCAGCTCCGTCAAAGCATTCATCAATGTTTCAGGTACGTAACGGCCGCCGAATTTGCCGAATCTGCCGTGTTTATCAGGTACTTGCGTCACTTTCCGGTCACCCTTTCCACAAATGCGGTAATTTTCGCAATATCTTTCACACCATCTGTCTCTACACCGCTGGACACATCCACGCCGTCAGGACGATAGGCTTCCACTAGTTGATCCACATTGTCAGGCTGCAATCCGCCTGCTACTAGCAATTTGACACCTGCTGTACGAGCCCACTCCTGATAAACAGGAATACAGTCCCAGGCAAAAGTTTTCCCGGATCCTCCCCCATATACGGGGTCAAAAGTGTCAAGCAACACAGCATCAACCGATCCGATATACGGATCCAACTGAGCAGCTACCTCTGCACTGGACGGAATTCTATTCTCTGATTTGGAAATGGACACGGACTTGAACACCTGGACATCGAACTGTTCACGTACCCATTTACAGAACTCAGGAGTTTCCTGACTATGCAATTGAACGACATCAAGGGGAGCAACCGCCATGATTTCCGTAAGCTGCTCTTGGCTCGGATTCACGAACACACCTACGGTTAGAGGCACGGGAACACCATGATCCGCTTCATTTCTCAAGTAGGAAACAAGCTCCGCAGCCTTGTCTGGCTTGACTTGACGCTTGCTTGGTGCAAAGACCAATCCGATATGATCAATTGGCAAATGTATGACTGATTTTAACACTTCAACGCTTTGAAGTCCACAGATTTTAACCGTTGGCATCGTGTCTGCTGGCATCCTATTCGCCTCTTTCTAAACCGTCTGATTCGTTGTACTAACAATTGGCCCCATCAGATCGTGAACTGCTTGCTCAACAACAGGCTGGCGCATGAAATGTTCGCCGATCAACACGGCTTGCGAGCCAATTTGCTGCAGATAAGCCATGTCTTGGACGGACGAGATTCCACTCTCACTAACGATGGTTTTGCCGGCCGGAATGTATTGAATCAACTCTTCCGTTGTTTTCAAATCGGTAACGAACGACTTCAAATTCCGGTTATTGATCCCAATTAATTGGGTGTCCAGTTCGAGCGCACGCTCCAATTCTTCACGATCATGCACTTCAACCAATGCATCCAAACCAAGATCGCTTGCGAGCTTCAAATATTGCTTCATCTGGTCAGTTGTCAAGATGGCCGCAATCAGTAAGATCGCATCTGCCCCAATCAAGCGTGCTTCATAGATTTGTTTCGGATCGATCGTGAAATCTTTCCGCAGCAAAGGCACATTCACCGCTTGGCGTACAGCCTTCAAGTAAGCATTGCTTCCTTGGAAATAATCCACATCCGTAAGCACCGAGATGCAGTCAGCTCCCGCACGTTGATAGGAGCTGGCCAACAAAACCGGATCAAAATCCTCGCGGATCAAACCCTTGGACGGAGACGCCTTTTTAACTTCAGCGATCAAACCCATCGCCCGATTTTTACGTGTCGTCAAAGCTTTTTCAAAACCTAAGCAAGACGGCATCTCGGAAATGGTTTTCTCCGCTTGCGCTATGGAAAAGCTGCTCATGGCTTCAACTTCAGCTCGTTTGGTGGCAACAATTTTATCAAGAAACATGGCATAGTTCTCCTGTGAAATGGATTAAGTCGTTCAACTTTTGTTCCGCACGACCGGAATCGATGACGTCAGCCGCAAATTTAACCCCTTGCTGTAAGCTTCCAACATGGCCTGTCACGTAGAAGCATGCGGCTGCATTTGCAAGCACGATATCGCGGTGAGGACCGCGCTCGCCGGCAAAAATATGACGGATGATTTCTGCATTCAGTATCGCATCTCCACCGCCTACATCCTTAATACTGTGAGCTCGTAAGCCAAGATCATCAGGTGTAATGGAATACGTACTAATCCGATCTGCTTTCAGCTCCGTAACTTTGGTCGGCGCCGAAATGCTGAATTCATCCAATCCATCTTCGCTCGCTACAACCAAAGCCCGCTTCAGCCCCAAAGCTTGCAGCGCTTGTGCGACTAATTCCGTCTTCGTACGATCGAACACGCCCAGCACTTGACGATCCGCTCCCGCAGGATTCGTAAGCGGGCCCAGCAAGTTGAATACCGTACGGAAACCCAGCTCTCGGCGTGGTGCCGCGACGTGCTTCATGGATTGATGATAAGCTTGCGCGAACATGAAACAAATACCCGTTTTATCCAAGCATTTCGCCGCTTGCTCGCTGCTTAGCGTAATCTTCACACCAAGAGCTTCCAGCACATCCGCGCTGCCGCTTTTGGATGACATCGCTCGATTGCCATGCTTGGCTACACGAATGCCCCCCGCTGCAGCAACAATCGCCGCTGTCGTTGAAATATTGAACGTCTCTGCTCCGTCGCCGCCTGTGCCGCATGTATCCAACAGATCATGCTGCCGCACATTCACCTGGATTGCTTTGTTCCGCATTGTTTCAGCAAAACCTGTAATCTCTTCCAGCGTTTCGCCTTTAATGCGAAGAGCTGTCAGCAGACTGCCGATTTGAGCCGGCGACGCCGCGCCTTCCATAATTTCCGACATGACGCCTCGTGCTTCCTCCCTGGAAAGATGGCTGCCGCTAATTACTTTACCAAGCGCTTGCTGTATCTGAATAAGTTCACTCATGACGTTATTCCTCCTCTACTTCTTCCCTTAAGAGTTAACAAAGTAATCTTTGTTAATATCGCTTACAGGCCTAGGCTCTGGACTAAACATGGCTTCTGCCATTCGAATCGATTTGAGCAAAGCTGTCGCTTTATTCACCGTTTCCTGGTATTCGCTTTCCGGAACTGAATCCCACACAATTCCTGCGCCTGCTTGCACATAAGCTTTGCCGTGTTTGAAAACAATTGTCCGAATCGTAATGCATGTGTCCAAGTTCCCCGAGAATCCTAGATAGCCAATAGCCCCTGCATAAGTCCCGCGTGCTTCAGGCTCCAGCTCAGCAATAATCTCCATAGCTCGCAGTTTTGGCGCTCCAGACACCGTCCCTGCTGGCATGCAGGAAAGAAAAGCATCGAAGAAATCTTTATCTTTCGCAATTTTTCCAGATACGTTGGAAACGATATGCATGACATGTGAGTAGCGCTCGATATCCATGAATGTATCGCACTTTACCGTGCCAAATTCCGAAACACGACCAATGTCATTACGTCCCAAATCCACTAACATCAAATGCTCGGCGCGTTCTTTCTCATCCGCCAGCAGCTCTTTTTCCAGAGCTAAATCTTGTTCCGGCGTCTTGCCTCGCGGCCTTGTTCCTGCAATCGGGCGTGTTTCCACTTTTTCCTCTTCAACCCTTACAAGCAGCTCAGGTGATGTGCCAACGACGACTTCATCATCCATTTTGAGCACATACATGTAAGGAGATGGATTCATCGTACGCAGGACCCGATATACCTGCAGCGGTGAGACCGTAGTTTCCATCTCAAAGCGTTGTGACAGCACAACCTGGAAAATATCACCGGCACGAATATATTCCTTCGCTTTATTCACATTGGCAATGTACTTTTCCTTTGTGATATTCGAACGAATGTCGCCAAGATCCGGCTCCATTACAATCGGATTGTGTGTCATCGTTTCCGTGCCAAGCGGCCTTTTAATCTTCTCGATCGTCGCATCGATTTTCTCACAAGTCGCATGATAAGCTTGAGCGATCTCTGCATCCGTTGCAAAAGGCTTCACGTGTACGTTAGCAATCACTTTGATTTGCTGTTTAAAATGATCGAAAACGATAACTTGATCACAGAACATAAATTGAATGTCGTTCATTTGCAAATCATCAATTTGATGAGCCGGCAGCTTCTCATAGTATTGCAGAAGATCGTATCCAAAGAATCCGACAGCGCCGCCCGTGAACCTCGGCAGATCCGCAAGCTGAGGACTGGAGTAGGATCTTAGGTACGCCTTCAACACATCGATGGGTTTCTCATCCGTCACCTTGTTTTCGGTTTGTGTCTCAACGACCGTTTTCCCATGTTTCGCCTTAATCATCAGGAAAGGATCGCTTCCAATGAAGGAATATCGAGCCCATTTCACGCCGCCCTCAACGCTTTCTAACAGGAACGCACGCTTCTCTTGGTACAAGTGTTGAAAAACACGAATCGGGGTTTCTGTATCGGCTAATAGATGGCGTACCACAGGAATGAGGTTATAGTCTTTGGATAATCGAATCACTTCTTGAATTTCAGGTGTATACATGGTTACATCCCCTCTCAGCTTGTGAGCCTTCCGTCGTTCTCCGAGGTGCTCCAAACTCTAATTGAATAACAAAAAAGCCTCTACCGAAGTAGAGGCTGGCTTTTAGTTTTATGTAGAAGATTAAGAAGAATATGAAAAATAAACGTTGAATGTATGACAAAACAAACGTCTCCGAATGAGTCGTGTTCATCTTCATACAGTTCTCTGCTATTATTCTCATCTCAACTGGGCTCTGCTCTACTCAACTAAACTTGCTCTGCTCTACTTACCTAATCTCATCTAACTACACTATACTACCGTGCGGCTTCATTTGTCAATTTAACAATATCAGGGCGAAGTGCTTTGGCTTCTTTTAAATAAATATGGTTGATTTCCGATTGGCTCTTCGTTGTGTTCACTTGAACCATGAGACGGATACATTTTGGCAATGAATTTTCAACCGGAACTTCCAATGAACACATTAACGGCACGAGTTCCCAGCCAACCATCGTACGAATGGCCCGTGCAGGGAATGTTGCTGTTATGTCTTCCGTTACTGTAATAAAAACCGAACAAATATCCTCTGGGCGAAAATCATTCGCCTCTACGATGGCGCGAAGCAGCTCTCCAGTAGCGGTCAAAATTTCTTCCGCTTCATTGTGTTCAACTGTTGTTGCGCCACGAATTCCCCTACAAAACATCGGCTACACTCTCCCCTTTCAGAAGCTCGACAATTTGTCTGACTTGCTCTACTGTAACATCCTTACGGATTTCGACTTTACCAATTTCCATAGGAATAATGTAGACCATTGTGCCCTCTTTGAATTTCTTATCGTGCATCATCGCGCTCATAATGCTATCCGTGTCCAAATGAGGCGGAATGCTGACTGGCAGTCCGTATTTCAAGAACAGGCCCTTGGTTACTTCATGAATTTCTTCAGAGTATCCAAATTCCTGGGCCAGCTTGGCAGCCCCAACCATACCGATTGAGATCGCTTCCCCATGCAGCAGCTCGCCATAACCAGCCACTGCTTCCAAAGCATGGCCAATCGTATGTCCTAAATTTAAGATGGCGCGCAAATCGTTCTCCCGTTCATCTTGAGAGACGACGATCGCCTTCACTTTGCAGCCTATATACAGCGCATAACTAAGCGCTTCTGGATCAAGAGATAACAACCGCTCCGCATTGTCGTCACACCACTGCGTGAACGCAGCATCCCAGATCAAGCCATGCTTGATCACTTCGGAGAGGCCCGCCTTCACTTGGCGCGGCGGCAAAGTCAGAAGCAAATCGATGTCGAAGAGAACGAGCTCGGGCTGGTGAAACGCCCCGATGATGTTCTTCGCCATCGGGTGGTTTACGGCAACCTTGCCGCCGACAGAGCTGTCGTGGGCAAGGATTGTCGTCGGGATCTGCACGAAGCGGATCCCGCGCATGAAGCTCGCCGCTGCGAAGCCGGCGAGATCGCCAACCACGCCTCCTCCAAGGGCGACGATCGCAGAACTGCGATCAAGGCCCGCCTGGAGGGCGGTGGTGACAATTCCCTCGAGCTGCGCGAGGGATTTGGAGGTTTCGCCTGCGGGAACGACGCAGGACGTTGCGGCGAAGCCGCCTTCGCGGAGCAGCGCCATGACGCGCTCCAGGTGCAGCGGAGCCACCTCGCTGTCGGTGACGACGAGTAGAGGCGACTTGCGGCTGAGCTTCGCGCGGTCGAACAAAGCCGTGATATCGTTCAGGACGCCTTGACCAATGTAGATCGGATAAGAACGTTCGCCAAGCTCTACCGTAAGCTCTCTCATATTAGTAGTTCTCCACTTGTTTCAAGAAGTTGTCGAGATTCGCACGAATTTCCTCAATGGAGTCCCCGCCGAACTTATCCAAGAAGGCATTCGCCACTTCCCAGGCAATAACATTCTCCATAATGACGCCCGCAGCCGGGACTGCGCAAGTATCGGAACGCTCAACCTGCGCTGTGAATACTTCTTTCGTATCGATATCAACGCTTTGCAGAGGTTTGTAGAGTGTCGAGATCGGCTTCATCACACCGCGAACGATAATTTGCTCGCCAGTCGTCATCCCGCCTTCGAATCCGCCTGCACGATTCGTTCTGCGTCTAAAGCCGCTTTCTTCTGTATATAAAATTTCGTCATGGACATTCGATCCTCTGCGCTCCGCAGCTTCAAATCCAATTCCGAATTCCACGCCTTTGAATGCTTGAATAGATAGAACCGCTTGCGCAATTTTCCCATCCAATTTGCGATCCCATTGTACGTGGCTGCCCAATCCTACAGGAACACCTTCAATAATAACTTCAACGATACCGCCAAGTGTGTCGCCATCCTCTTTGGCAGCGTCGATAGCCGCGATCATTTTGGCTTCCGCTTCTTTGTCAACAACACGTACCGGTGATTCCTCGGTAATGGCAATCAGTTCATCGATCGGAAGCTCTTGACGCTGTGCTTCTACATCCCCGATGCGGATGACTTGTCCAGCTACCTTGATTCCGAACTCTGCCAGCAATTGGCGTGCTACAGCCCCAGTCGCTACGCGCATGGTCGTTTCGCGGGCACTCGAGCGCTCCAAAATATTGCGCAGATCTTTTTGATTGTATTTCAGACCGCCATTCAAATCGGCATGCCCTGGACGAGGACGGTTCACGCGGCGTTTGCCTTCGTTATCCTCTTCGACCGGCTCAATGCCCATAACGGTTGTCCAATGCTTCCAGTCATTGTTGACAACAACCAATGCTATTGGAGCACCTGTTGTTTTGCCATGGCGCACACCGCCGGCAATCGTAGCCGTATCTTTCTCGATTTGCATCCGACGACCACGGCCATACCCTTTCTGACGTCTATGTAATTGAAAATTCAAATCCTCAAAGTTAAGGGTTACATTACTTGGAAACCCTTCAATAATCGCAGTGAGCTGCGGTCCATGTGTTTCTCCAGCCGTTAAATATCTCACAATCCGTTACCCCCTATAATTTGGTGAAGCATTTGCTTATAAGTGCTGCCAAGATGAAGTTACTGACGCTTCAACTTGAAATTGTTTCCAAACGCTTTAGCGCTTTGACGCGCGATTATCTTTTAGTCATTATAGTATAGGTACTCTGGTTTGGCAACAGCACAAACGCAAAAACACGCTTTGCATATAAGGGGTATTCCCTTAGGCGCAAGCGTGTTAACATCGGCTCAGGAGCAATGGTTACCCGTGCATGGGCTGCTTTTGGACAACTCTTGGAAGTTCTGCCATTTGTGGGTCATTCATCAAACCCATGATTTGCGACGAATCTACTCCCAAAATTTGTGCACATTCCTGAATGGAGATCATTCCCCTGCGATAAGCGGTTATCACTTTGCGTTTGTCCATAAGAGCCCCCTAAGAGTTGCATCATTTTTATGTATTGTACTCATTAACGTTCACTGAGTTTTGCTACATCTTAGTATTGGAAGATATGGAAGATCTTATACACCCTTTTTCCGATAAAAGAAAGTATCAGCCGGTTCTAAGTCATATTGCCCAGGCGAAAAAATTTGCTCAGTCGACCCAACGAATAGTAACCCTCCTGGCTTCAATGCTTTTGCAAATTTCTGATATAACACATGCTTCGCTTCCTCAGTAAAGTAAATAATCACATTTCGGCATACAATCAAATCGAACCCGGTATCAAACGTATCGACAAGCAGATTCTGCTTTTGAAATTTTACCGTTTTTTTCAATTCATCTGAAACATGATACATAAGCTGATCCTGCCAAAAATATTTCTTCACATATTTCTCGGGAACATCTCGCAAGGAGCGATCGAGGTAGGCCGCTTTGCGCGCCTTATCCAGGGCGCCCTCATCGATATCCGTCGCAAGCAAATGGACATCGTTCAAGGCCCCTTGCTCCGCCAGAATCATGGCTAACGTATAAGGCTCCTCTCCTGTAGAACAAGCAGCGCTCCAAACCTTCAGTCTTCGATTCTTTTTGAGCATTTCGGGAATGAATCTTGATTCCACCAGCTCCCAGCGATTCGGGTTCCGCCAAAACTCGGAAACGTTGATAGTCATCCGGTCCAGAAATTCATAAAAGAGTTCTTTATTTTTCATCATGGCATCAAAAAAGGAAACAAACGTTTGATAACCACGTTTCATTCGAAGTGTTGTCAGACGTCTTTTCATTTGTGCCTCTTTATAAAGAGCAAGATCTATGGACGTATGTTCTTTTACTTTTTTTATAAATAACAAAAAATCCTGATCTTCTTCCATGCTGTCCACCTACCTTGGTCTTTGTCTAAATAACATACATTCTTTCATTCGTTGCCAAATTCCTTCAAAGCACGACAAAAAAAGAACCTGCATCTGGAAAGATGTCAGGTTCTTCAGGTTTCGAATTGCTAAATCCACTGTTGAATGACTTTCGTATAGTCGAGGAGCTCGTCCGCTTTAAAGAAATTACCGATCTCGCGTTCAGCGCTTTCCGGTGAATCCGAGCCATGTATGAGATTGAAGTTCGTATGTACCGCATAATCGCCACGAATCGTACCAGGTGCCGCTTCCAATGAATTCGTTTTGCCGATTAACGTGCGGGATAAAGGAATAACTTGATCTCCCTGCCACACCATTGCGAAAACAGGACCGGAGGTAATGAAATTAACGAGTCTTTCGTAGAAATCTTTGCCTTCATGTTCAGCATAATGAAATGCGGCTTGTTCTCTCGAGACCATCGTCAATTTGCTGCCAATTAGTTGAAAGCCTTTCTGTTCAAAGCGCTTTACAATTTCGCCGATCAGGCCGCGCTGTACGCCATCCGGTTTCACCATCAAGAATGTTTTTTCCATGTAACGATATCCTCCTTAGCGTTTTCTTTAGAAAACTTGCTTCATAAGCAACTACTGAGTTTTCGTTAGAAAACTGACTTCCATCGTAGGCCTGTACGCCCAAAAGGGTTAAATCTTATGTATTCCCTCTTAGTTTACACTTTCTGGCAGCTTTTCTCAAATCACTTTAGTACGAGCGATTGCCGATGAAATGTGCAACTTCGATTAAATCTCTTTTGGCTTGCCCGTTCGGCAGCTTATCCAAAGAAGCAATTGCCTTGTCAATGTATTTCTGCGACAGCGTATCTGCCATAGCAATACCTTCACTGTGACGGATGATATCCAAAAAAGTGCTAACATCTGTTTGTCCATCTAATTTATGTATACGGTCTAATTCAGCCAAAATAAGCGGTTTAAGAGCGGGGTCCTGCATAGCAAACAAGACAGGAATCGTAATGTTACCTTGCTTCACATCGGAACCTGGCGGTTTCCCGATCTGCTTCTCGGTCCCGATAAGATCCAGAATATCGTCTCTGATTTGGAAAGCCATCCCCACGTTGTAGCCAAAACCATAAAGTTTATTGCTAATCCAATCCGGCGCATCCGCAGCCATTGCACCCAATTGACAGGAAATAGCGATAAGCAGCGCTGTTTTGCGCCTGATTCTCAATAAGTAATCACGAATTGTTTGTTCGGAGTGAAAAAAGAAGCGAATTTGTTCCATCTCACCAATGGACATCTCTACAATCGCTTTAGACATGATCTGATGTACTGCTGGCTTGTGAATTTGAGTGATGACGCCTAATGCCTTTGCGAATATGTAATCCCCTGTATACATCGCAATCCGATTATCCCATTTGGATCGGACTGTTAATTGCCCGCGTCTTGTATTCGCATCATCAATAACATCATCGTGAACAAGCGATGCCATATGAATGAGCTCCAACGGCACAGCCACGCGCTTCATCGTTTCCAACTGATAGTTGCCGAACTCGCCCGAAAGCAGTACAAAAACAGGACGAATTCGTTTGCCGCCAGCTTTCAATAAATGATTTGACGTTTCTCTCAACATGGCGTGATCGGAGTATACGCTTTCCTCCAGCGTTTTTTCAATAGCCGCTATATCTTTTTTCTTTCTTGAATAAATATCGATTAAATTTTTCATTCTGTCACCCGTGCCACTTTATTCTCTGACCATAAAGCGATGTTTACCGGCTTCGGCAGGAACCCAAGCTCATAACAATACTTGTAATAGGTGGCAAGACCTTCCCATTGTTCCTGACCAAAATCATAACATAACGTATGAAAGTAATGATGCCAATAGGAAGCCGTACCGCCAACGGAAGCTTGTGCCTCCTCAATCATTTCTTCCGGATTACGATGTGCTTTCGCTTTACTTGCCATGAATGCATTAAACACATTTGCCACAAGTTCCGGATACAGGTCTGCCGTCTCCCTGCGTATCGCCCATACGGCAAACGAAATCCATTGTCCTGTCCATTTCGCCCATTCTTGCCCAAGATCCGTAATCATATACGTTTTATTGCGCCAACTCTCTTTAATTGCATCATCTCCGATGAGCAATGCACCGTCCCCAAGCGCCATCATCTGCTCGACATCGGGTGTTGCATATTCATAGGTGGGTTTCCCCTCGTAAAATTTCTCAAGGATGATCTTGAGCAAATTTACCGATGTAGCTGAAGTTGTGGGCAGCAAAATATGCCCGTTCGCAATCTCGCGGAGCGGCTTCTCATGAAACAACAGGATTGAATTTACTTCTCCATATGCACTTACGGAAAGATCCGGATATAACAAATAATTCTCAAAGGACTCTCCATAAGCAAAAGAAGAGATTGGCCCCATGTCAATGTCTCCGGCAGCCATCGCTTTATTCAACGAAGTCGGAACCTGCTCAATAATATCGACCTCGGACGTGTTCATCAGTTCAGGAAAATAATAATAGATCGGCCAAACGTTGGTATAATTGATACGGCCAATTCGAATTTTCGGGTCAGAGCTACTCATCGTTATCACCCCATCTTCGGTACAAGGAATGCTCAATGTCCATACTGTCCAGCACCTTGCCTACCAAGAAATCGACCATCTCTTCAATAGAGCTTGGACGATGATAAAAGGCTGGCATAGCCGGAATCATACGTACGCCCATTCTAGACAAGGTCAGCATGTTTTCCAAATGTATGGCATGCAATGGCGTTTCCCTTGGAACCAGAATTAATTTTCTTCCTTCTTTCAGCATCACATCGGCTGTCCGTTCCAGCAAATTATCGGATGAGCCATGCGCGATGCCAGATAACGTGCCCATCGAGCAAGGGATGACAACCATCCCCTTTGTCCGAAAGGATCCACTGGCAACGGTTGCTCCAATATCAGCAATCGGATGGTGCTCGAATGAGCCTGCACGGCCGCCAAAATGCTCTTGCAGCATTTCTTTGCGTTTGCTTGCCTGCCAGCCCATCTCATCATGCAGCACTCGCCAACCGGCCTCTGTGACAATCAAATGCACATCCAAGCCTTGATCCAGCATGACCTGACACAACCGAACGCCATAAACAGCTCCGCTTGCCCCAGTAATCCCTACCACCCAATTGCCGCCGCTCATAGGTACTCTCTCACAAGCACATCAAGCAGTGTAAAAGCAAACATCACAAGACTAAGCACACCGTTCATTGTAAAAAAGGCTGTATTCAATTTAGATAAATCCTGTGGGGAAACAAGTCTGTGTTCTTTGTACAAAATAAAATAAGCGATTACGAGTCCTACTAGATAAAACCAGCTCAAATGTGTAATAAAGAATAAGGTAACCAGACCAACCGCTGTCAGTACATGCAGGATACGAGCTGTATTCAATGCTGCCTTGATGCCAAAGCGGCTAGGCAAGGAATGAAGACCTTCATTACGATCAAATTCTGCATCCTGACACGCATAGATGAGATCAAATCCAGCGCTCCAGCAAACGACCGTCAAATAAAATACGATGGATGCCCATGTGAATTGGCCTGTTACGGCAATCCAGCCGCCAAGCGGTGCCAAGCCTAAAGTCAAACCGAGCACAAAGTGGCAGGTCCAGGTAAATCTTTTGGTATACGAGTAAAAGACAAGAAAAAACACTGCGATAGGCAGCAGTTTCATGGATAACGAGCTTAGATTGGAAGTTGCCCAGAAGAGCAAAGCAAAAGAAATAATAATATAAATAATAACTTGCGGAATGGAGATTAACCCGGCGGGTATTGCGCGATTCTCGGTGCGCGGGTTTTTCTTATCAATCGCTTTATCAATTACACGATTTAAGGCCATCGCAGCGGTTCTAGCTCCCACCATTGCTAGTGTGATCCAGCCAATTTGAGCCCAACTCGGCAAATGTCCATTTAATACTACGGAACCCAGAATCGCTCCCATGAATGCAAAAGGCAGTGCAAAGACACTGTGTTCGAATTTAATCATTTCCAGAAAGATTTTTAGTTTAGTAAACATATGCGCATTACTCTCCTGATTTCGTATTCCCCTTGGTGCCAATATGCAAGGCCGCAACCCCGCCTGTTAACGGGTAAGCCTGTACACTCTTTAATCCTAGGTTTGTAAATATAGCCGCTAATTGTTTGTGGTCGGGAAAATGAATTAATGATTCCGGCAGCCATTTGTACTGTTCGTATTTCTGAGCAATCATCTTACCTAAGAAAGGCAGGACGCGTTGGAAATAAAAATAATAGATGGACTTAAACGGCTGCCATGTCGGTTTGGATAATTCCAGAGACACAACTAGTCCTCCTGGCTTAACGACACGCTGCATTTCACGAATGACTTGCTCCAAATCAGGTACATTACGGAGGGCAAATCCGATCGTTGCATAGTCAAACGTGTTATCGTCAAAGGGAAGACTCATCGCATTGCCTTGAATTAACTGAATCTGCTTGTCCAAGTGAAGCTGCTTAATTTTCTCTGCACCATAATCCAGCATGTTTTGGCTGAAATCAAGCCCCACCATTTTGCCGGTGCCGCTTGCTTTGGCTAGTGAGATGGTCCAATCGCAAGTGCCGCAGCATAAATCAATCGCTGTCTCGCCAGGTTGAACATTCATCTTTTTCATCGTAAATTTACGCCATGCTTTGTGCCTGTTGAAGCTTAAAATATTGTTCATTAAATCATACTTTGGCGCAATGCTCTCGAAGACCGAGTGGACGAACTCTTCTTTGGTTTTCGAGTTTTTAACGGGTGTTTTTGATTTTGTCATATTCATCTGTCAGTTCACCTCAAATTTCTTCCAGCACTTTGGGCTGCTTGGCTAAAAAACGCAGAAACGGCTCGCCTATGTGAAACAGTTCACTTATTAGTTTGTCCGATTCAAGCTGCTTCACTTTAGCTTGCAGCAGCTTCGTCTGAGAGTCCAGCATTTGATACAGTTGCGAAGGGATATGATATTTGTGCACCAGTGTACGGACTTTCGCTTGATCCGACTCCTCGGTTTGGAGCTGCTTCCGCTCATCCTTCGTACCGTGCTGCAAAATGTGCCAGAATCCCCAACTGCCCTTGAAATCCGAAGCAGACTCCAGTCGGAATATCTCTTCGAAGAGCACTTCACATTTCGTATAACTTCTCAAAATCTCCGGCCAAGCTTGGTCATACACCTCAGACATGAACTCCGAGAATGACAAAAAAAGCTGAGATTTAATCTCCACCGTTTGGTGAATGTAATCTTCTGCCGATAATTTCAGTTGCTTCATTTTCATGTACGTATTCATCTTTAACCTGTTGACATCACAAATGGCATTCGACAATTGCTTAATCATGTCAATTTGGCCGGCACCGGCAAGGAGATGATAGAAGCGAGAACTGAAATAATCTCCAGCAAGAACTTTAAGCTGTCTGGATCTTGCCGCTTTTTTCTCTTTAATGTCATTTGAAGCCGTAACCAATTCATGGGTGTCGAGCGCAAGCTGCACAAGTGATGTAGCTAACGTGTACAACTCACTGGAGGTGCTCAATTTACTATTTCCGTTCAAGAATGCAAACAACAGACGGGTGCGCAGCTCCGGGAAATCGGGCAAGTCTGTGTGAATTTGGATCATATCATACTCCGTGTACTGCTTAGCGATCTCTGGGATCCGATAAGAATTCATGCAAAAGCCTCCGTAACCGTGTGCCAAATCTCATTAAGGTTGGTCAAGTTTCAATTCAAATCATTATATCATAACACGTAAAGAGACGCACAATTAATTATAAAGGATATCTTTGCTGCCATTTCGAGGTATACGTAATCCGAAACCGATTCTGCAGCTCCTGTTCAAGTTGAATAAGGCTGAGCTCATTTGCGCCCTTCTCCATATCCTTCCCAGATTCACGCTCGGCAACCATGGCAAGAACAAGCTGTGTTGATGCGCTATCCGAGGCATTGGAATAATCGATCACCCGAACCCAGACTTGGTTCACATTTTTTGTTTTCATCAGCATCGTCTGAGCGATTGTGTATAAATCCCGGTAGACGGCTGCCGAGTCTGCATTTTTAGGCAAGCTCAAATCAAGCGACATGCGGGCGTTGGTCAACTCGACTTTGCGAATCCGCATTTGCAGAGGCACTTGAACGAGTAGATCCGGTAAATTATTATCCGTCACTTGCCCGATTCGATTGCTTGGCCAGCGGTAAGGTGAGCTTAATCCCATTGAGCTATCCATTTTGGGCAGTAAAGATAAACAAACGACAATGACAATAGATACCGCTAACGTCATCACGATGCGCATCGACCATCTCATATCATATTGCACCTCCTGGCTATTCAGCAAGAGCAAATCGGACTATAAACATTGCTTCTGTTACAAGCTCTATACACCATTGTACAAAGAAAAAAAGCAGGCTATGCCTGCTTTATCAATAATAAATTATTCTTCGGTATCTACAGTGCCGTATTTCGTAATGATAAGCGCTTTACCTCTGACCTTAACTGCGGAGGTGTGCTCTGTAAACTGGGCAATCATAACCTCGCCCTTGTCCAATTTCTCCGTATGATGAAAGCGTGTGTCCTGACCGCGTGTTAGTCCAATAACATGAACGCCATTATCTTTGGCTTTGATAACGAAATATTCATTGCCGTTCGTATTCGTTTGGTTCATTTTGTTCGTATCGTCCATTCTCATCCTCCGTTCTTGCCTTCACTTCATCTATCCTTACCTAATGATGCCAAAAAAAGCATCCCGAAGTCAACTAACCTAAATTGAAACTTCATTTGAAGTCGTTTGTAGGCCATTGCCGTAATATTTTTTGAATCTGGCTGGCAGCACGCGCGTAGAACCCAATCGAATAAGGAAATCCGATAGTTTGACCGTCCCATAAGCGAATAGCATGCCGGCAAATACATCGATTAACCAATGGATTTGCAAATACAGCGTTGAGAAGATGATTGCAGCACAGTAAGTCACCATCATCGTTTTGAAAATACGATCTTTCTCTCGTAAGGCCAGAAGAAGCATAGCAAATGAGATCGAAGTGTGCATACTCGGAAAACAGTTCATCACAGCTACAAGCAATGAGTTCTGATCCGCAAATACACGATTTAATAAATCCGGTTGCTTATTCACATACCACACTTCATGCAGCAAAATAAGGTTGTAGAATGGCAAAATTAGCGGAAACTGCAGCATATGACCGGATAATGCGTAGGATAGCATTTTCTTGATACTGCGTGTCCAAAAGCTTCTCACAATGCAGATCCATAGGGATAAAACGAAGCCATAATTATAAATCCAAACCATGGCTTTATCCAGGAATGGAGTAGCAATCAATCTCGCCCATCCGCCCGTGTTCAGAGGAATCGCATTCATATATTCATCCCAGTGCCAGGGATGGCGGTTATTTTCAAACATCCAGTTGGCGATTTTCCACCAAAATCCGTTGCCGGACCCGTAGAAATAATAAAACACGCCGAGCAGCGGTATACCGAAAAGAAAAAACCGCTTCCAATCCACATCAATTTGATCTTTGCGAACTCCTAGCAAGCAGATCAACAACAAGATCCAACATTCTTTACTCCAGTTGCCAACCACGCCAATTCGCCAAACCAAATAAATCGATGCAATAATACCGAACATTGTCCAATCTTGGGACTTTACTAGCTCGTTCAGTTTCACCTTATTCAAGACTGTTCCCCCTAAATCATCTAAGAAGTGCTTATCAATCGGAACAAGCCTCTGCAAGAGAAAAAGACATCGGACTTTCGATGTCTTTTTCATAATCGGAGTAACACGATTCGAACGTGCGACCTCACCCACCCCAAGGGTGCGCGCTACCAGGCTGCGCCATACCCCGTCTGTATCCCCATGCTACTTATTCACTTTGTAATTATAGTAGGAGATTTTCGAATTGTAAAGGCATTTTCTGCCTATAAATGAATAAAACCGTGACAGCAAAATGCGGCCACGGCTTTGTTGTTATATAACGTTCAATAGTATGTAAAACGCAATTATTGAATGCCATCTTTAAGTGCTTTACCAGGTTTGAAAGCTGGAATTTTGCTTGCTGGGATTTCGATTTCATCACCAGTCTGTGGATTACGTCCTTTACGAGCGGAACGTTCACGAACTTCAAAGTTACCAAACCCAACTAATTGTACTTTATCCCCGCCTTGCAGCGCTTCGGAAATTGCTTCAAAAACAGCATCAACTGCTTTCGTTGCATCTTTCTTGGAAAGCTCAGAGGTTTCAGCAACCTTGTTAATCAATTCAGATTTATTCATGCCATTCACCTCCCCCCAAGATTTCTTACTTCCGTTACTTCCTGTTTTCACCGTTTCGTCAGAAAATATACATGAATCCATGAAAAAACGTTGATTTTCTTAGTAAAAATGAACATCGAAAGCAGACGAATAAATTCATAGTAATATACTACGACATCAATTTCAAGTATCGTTTTCCATTTTATGTGGGTATTTTTGCTATAAAACGACAAAAAACACTCTCGCGAGTGTTTTTTTGTCTACTTTCTTACAAAATTATGGCAATTAAGCCGCCAGATCCCTCGTTGATAATACGGCCAAGTGTTTCTTGCAGCTTGTAGCGCGCATTGTCCGGCATTTGCGCAAGTTTACCTTGAATGCCTTCACGCACAATGGAATGCAAGGATCTTCCGAAAATATCGGATTCCCAAATTTTGAGCGGGTTATCTTCAAAATCCTGCATCAAATAGCGGACAAGCTCTTCACTTTGCTTCTCGGTTCCAATGATCGGAGAGAATTCAGACTCGACATCCACCCGAATCATATGAATCGACGGAGCGGTTGCCCGTAAACGGACACCAAATCTAGAGCCTTGACGGATCAATTCCGGCTCATCCAGCGCCATCTCTGCGAGTGTTGGAGGTGCGATACCGTAACCGGTTGTTTTGACCATTTCCAGCGCCTCAGCGAATTGATCATACTCTCGTTTGGCGTGCGTGAAGTCCTGCATCAACTGCAGAAGGTGATCTTTGCCGCGAATTTCAACACCGACCACTTCCACCAAGATGCGATCATAGAGTTCATCCGGCGCAAAGAGATCAATCTCGGCCACACCCTGACCCATATTAAGCCCAGCAAGTGCCGCTTTGTCAATAAACTCGTATTCAGCAAACTGGCTGACGACACGATCCACGTCGCGCAAGCGTCTAATATCTTGAACCGTATCACGTACGGAGTTTTCGAATTGAGTACGCAGCCAATGATTCTCGTCTAGAACCATGACCCAGCTTGGCAAATTCACATTCACTTCATGAACAGGGAACTCATAGAGCACTTCACGCAGGACAGAAACCATCTCTTCTTCGCCTGCGCTTGCAACGCTCATTGTCACTACTGGCACATCATAGCGGCTTTGCAGCTCGCTGCGCAGCTCTAGCGCTGGTTCGCTGTTTGGCTTCTGAGAGTTGATAATGACGATGAAAGGTTTGCCCACTTCCTTCAGCTCATTAATTACTCTTTCTTCCGCCAGCACATAGGATGACCGTGGGATATCCGAGATCGTACCATCGGTTGTCACCACAACGCCTAGTGTTGAATGCTCCTGAATCACTTTGCGAGTTCCGATTTCAGCCGCTTCCTGGAATGGAATCGGTTCATCGAACCATGGCGTATTAATCATGCGTGGACCGTTTTCGTCTTCATAGCCTTTGGCGCCATCAACCGCATAACCTACACAATCAACAAGGCGCACATTCACATTCAGCCCTTCGGCCACAGAAATTTGGACCGCCGTATTCGGCACGAACTTTGGCTCCGTTGTCATAATCGTGCGGCCAGCAGCGCTCTGCGGGAGTTCATCGGTAGCCCGGATCCTATCCGCTTCGCTTTGAATGTTCGGAAGCACTACAGATTCCACAAAACGCTTAATAAAGGTTGATTTGCCTGTACGGACTGCTCCAACAACCCCCAGGTAAATGTCCCCTCCCGTTCGTTCTGCAATGTCCTTAAAGATATCCACTTTCTCCAAGAGAATCCCTCCTACAGTTTGGTCGTCAACTGACTTTGAGACGTTAACAATTGACTACTCGTACATTCATTTGGACTAGTAAGAAATATATGTACTTTCGATAGAAATATGATAGATGTTGTATATCTTTTTTTACCGCTCATATTTTATGAAGCACATACAGGGCTTTCCTCACCACATTGAAAAAATATATGATTGCATCGACGGCGATATTCTGAAAAATGAAAAAAACCTCCTACAGAATACTGTAAGAGGAATCGATATTTATGGCGCCACTTGGGGAAGTGGCTGATTATTCTGCCAATGATAAGGAAAACTGCGAATCGGCACAAAGTAAGATTTGTTCACGAGAATCTCTCGTAAATCCTGATCCGGTTTCAGGGAACTGGCTAAACCCTGGTCTTGAATGAACTTCATGATATCCATTGCATAATCGATAGCAACCTCGCCCGTTTGCTTATTCACCAAATAGGTTACGAGGTTCTGGCGGTTATAAACCGACTTGATTTCAGGTGCTTTCATCCCCAGATTGTTGAAATCCACATACTCGAACGCTTCATTGACAGCAATTCCAGCAGGCAACTTCCCATCATGGCTTGCTTTATAATCATTTATTTTCTTTTGGACATCTTCCACGCTTTGATAAGCCGATAAATCCATCAGCTTCACCGTCGGTTTCGTTTCCGCATCAACAAGCACATAGATGAAAATACCACCGCTTTCAAAAGCGTTTGCCGGTACGGTGCTTAAATAGTTTGACTTTTTCAACTTTGCAAAATCAATGACATATTTCTCATAGAGCGGCGTAGTCATATCACTATTTTTTATAGGCAGAACACCGGTTTTCTCATGGAAAAGATCAACGGCTTGCTGAACAACGGTAATAAACTCAGCAGGGTTAATTTGATTCTCCTTACGCAGTTCTTTCGGATAAGCGCAACCGCTTAACAGCAGAACCATACTAAGAATAATGCCTATCCATCTGCCATATCCAACGCCTCGAGCTATTTTCACGCATCCATCATCCTATCTTTGTTCTCTAAAATAAATCATCATCTTCGGCTTGTCTGGCAAGCTGAGCACGTATAGCAGCCTTCAGAGGGTCCTCCGGAATCGTCACCTGTACAGGGCCAACCACACGTGCTTGGCAGGCGAGGCGGTAGCCTTCCTCCGCTTGTGAGCCAAGCTTCAGCCGTTCATTCACATTCATGGGGGCAAGCCCCTTGCTGCTGGCGTCATTCACCTTCACTTTGCACATCAGACATGCGGCTTTGGCTCCGCATCGTGTGCGTATATGGACCTTGGCCTTCCTTCCGGCATCCAATAAAGTCGTGCCTGCCCGAACACTTATTTTCTTGTCGTCTGGCCAGAAATGCACTTCAAATCCACTCATCAGGTCCACCTACTTATCTGTCAACTTCCTAATCTCAGTGCGAATCTAGTAATTCCTCAAGCTTGTGCTCAAACGCTAGTCCCCAACTATTTCTTTGCAATAACGCATGTAATGCCGGCATGTGCAGCTCTGGAGCAGCCATCATCGTCTTATAGATAGCTTCGTAACGATCAGGCCGCTTTCTCAATAAATTAAAGAGAAGTTCATGAGCTAACGGCATTACCTTCACTTCGAGGCTGCCGATCATAGCTGTATGGCTATGGTCCTCCCATAGGTACGCCGCCTCCACTTGATAGGAGGAATCCAGTGCTTGAACCTTGAAGTCCCCTACTACTTCAACCGCATCTCCATGAATTTGATAATGGCTGAGGATCGAAGCATATATGTTTGTTTGACTATACACAGGTGTATCAACGGAATACTCCTGAAGAGAAGTATGAATGGCGGATACATCTTTCTTATCCACATAAATATCCAGATCTCTCGGACTTCTTCCAATATCTACGTTTTGCATAAGCAGTCCGCAGCTGCCACCGATGAGCCATCGTACGCTAGGTGCTTGCAATAATTGTGTATGAATGGTCGTAATCGTTGGTACTAACGGTTCCAGCAGGACCAAGATGCCCACACCTTTCAGGCAGATATTTTAAAAATAGGGCTTATGTGTAACGGAAATGACACCTGTTTGCTTAATCATGCATTGGCAAGCAAGTCGATAGCCCTGCTCGATTTCTTCGGGCTCCAGCCGATTCTCTTCCGCATCGGAAGGTAAGGAAAGCAGCTCACGTCCAGCAGCTACGTAACAGCGGCATCTGGCACATGTGCCTCGTGTACATGAGAAGCCCCATTCCACGTCGTTTTTGAGCGCATGATCCAAGATACTTAGCCCAATTTCCGGCTCCATCGTTTTTTGCGCTTTGCGCGTTTTTAATTCCAGCATGTATGTATCGCCTCCAAGTTAGAACAATGATAGCAGCATATAGAGTAAAATGGGAATGAATAAAATAAAGGCAACAGTCGATAGAACGACACGAACCCATCCTTGGGTACGCGTTCTTGCGTACGAAATCAATAATGATGCGACAACCATGAGTCCAATGGCTACAAAAGACGCCCACATTTTGTCCAAACTTGACATATTTTTAACCCCTTATGTATAATCTTTCAAATTATCAACAGTAAGTATAGCATAGGATGAGAAAAAAAGCATAAAGGGCAGCAAGCTCCCCTTTATGCTTTTTATTTTTTGCCCATCATCATATTCATAAGCTGCTGCATGTTGTTGCTGTCGAGCTTAGAGCTTTTTACTGCCTGAATGATATCATTGATTGTCTCTTCGGATACTTTAACATTAACAAGGCCAGAGACTTGTTTGATCAGCTGACGCAGCTGAGTCTCACTCTGAAGTGTTGAAGGTTTCACACCGCTAGCAATTCTCTCGATATCTTTAGGTGAAACGGATTTCCCTGTTTTCTTCTTCACCACGTTCAATACGTCTTTAGACATATCTTTATTTGCCAAATGTGCCGCCTCCCTATACCTGATAAGAACTAAATACTTATACGGTATAGTATGAGTGCGGGAAGCATGTGGTGTAGGCTACTTCAATACATTTGTAATGGCATCCGTAGCCACTTCTTCGATCTCATGCGTTCTGACACGGCCCATAAGGTCCTGCGCGGCTAACTGCGGCGACTTTCCATCGAAAAGCACCTTGTACAACTCATCTGTAATTGGCATTGTCACATCATATCTGCGAGACAACTCATAAGCAGCTTTCGTTGTCTTCACGCCTTCCACGACCATTCCCATCTCTTGCAGAACCGCATCTAAAGGCATGCCTTTAGCCAATTTATTTCCAGCACGCCAATTCCGGCTGTGTTGACTCGTACAAGTCACAATCAAATCACCGATTCCAGCTAATCCGGCAAAAGTCAAAGGGTTAGCCCCCATCGTTGTACCTAAGCGAGCGATCTCGGCCAGTCCTCTGGTCATCAGCGCAGCTTTGGCATTATCGCCAAAGCCCAAGCCATCTGTCAGCCCTGCACCCAGGGCGATGATGTTTTTGAGGGCTCCGCCGACTTCAACGCCTGCAACATCGGGATTCGTATAGACGCGGAAATACGAGTTAATCAATAAATCCTGCGCGGCTTCAGCCGCTTCCAGATCTTGTGCCGCGACAACGACGGTTGTCGGGCATTTCCGTATGACTTCTTCTGCGTGACTGGGGCCGGAAAGCACCACAAGCCGATTCGGATTGATGTCAGGCAGTTCATCTGCCAATACCTCGGTCATCCGCTTGAGGGATCCCGTTTCAAAGCCTTTGGTCGCATGAATCAGCAAAGCATCCTTTTTCAAAAAAGGACGCACGTTGGATGCAACCTCACGCATTCCGGACGAAGGAACGACCATAATAATCGCATCTGCTCCTTCTACCGCCTCCTGCAGCGAATTCGTCGCTACGATTAACGGTGATAACTCCACATCTTGGAGAAAACGGCTATTCCTGTGTTGTTCGTTGATCTCTTGCACTTGCTCCTCATTACGAGACCATAACAACACTTGATGTCCATTATCCGCCAGTACCGTGGCAAGAGCCGTTCCCCAGCTACCTGCTACTAGAACCGATACTTTGTTTGACATGGTTACCCCTCCTAAACGTTATGCATTGGAATTACCGGGTGATGTAAGATCAGACTATGCTCTTTTCTGCCCCAGTTTATTCTCTTTGCCCTGAACGAGCTTCACAATGTTGGTACGATGGCGCATAAAGGCAAACGCGCATAGCAGTATACTAATCCACAAAACCGGTAGCGGTCGATCCATTCCCCAAATAAGAAAAGGTAAGAGTGCAGTTAGAATCAAGGAACCTAACGAGACGAAACGGGTTATAGCAATAATGACGATAGCCGTTAAACCTGCAATTAACGTAGGAATGAAGCAAAGCGTGGCCATTACGCCGATTGTCGTGGCAATCCCTTTGCCGCCGCGGAACCCGTAATACACCGGCCAGTTATGCCCAATGATGGCAGCAAGTCCGCACAGTACGCGAACCCACATATCGTCCGGTCCGGGAGCTGCCCAAATGCCAAGGCAAACGGCAGCAACCCCCTTCAAACCGTCCAGGAGCAATACCATGATCGCCGGACCCTTACCCAATACGCGAAGTGTATTGGTTGCGCCTGCATTGCCGCTTCCATGCTTGCGGATATCGATGCCTTTAAACCATTTTCCAAATAAATAACTAAAGCTGATAGCCCCTAATAAATAACCTGCTACGATTGTTATTATGGAAATTAAAAGCAAGCTGCAACATCTCCTTATTCTTTGTCCGAAGTCTTTCTACGGCTTAGGATACGAATCGGCGTTCCTTCAAAACCAAAGGCGGCACGAATTTTGTTATCCAAATACCGTTCATATGAAAAGTGCATGAGCTCAGGCTCATTCACGAATAGCACAAAGACAGGAGGCTTAACGGCAACTTGAGTCACATAGTTAATCCGCAGGCGCTTGCCTTTATCCGTTGGAGGCGGATTATAGGCTACGGCATCGGAGACCACATCATTCAACAAATGCGTTTGAACACGCAGGGCATGATTTTCCGCCACTTGAACAACAACCGGCAACAGCTTATGTAAGCGTTGTGTTGTTTTGGCTGATACAAAGACAATCGGAGCATAACTCAAGAACAAGAAATGATCGCGAATGGTTTGTGTAAAATGCTGCATGGTTTTATCGTCTTTCTCAACGATATCCCATTTATTTACGACGATAACAATCGCTTTTCCTGCTTCATGCGCATATCCAGCGATGTGCTTGTCCTGATCAATGATGCCTTCCTGGCCATCAATAACAACGAGCACAACATCTGCGCGTTCGATTGCTTTCATTGCGCGCATGACGCTATATTTCTCCGTGTTCTCGTAGACCTTGCCTCTTTTGCGCATACCAGCGGTATCAATGATAACAAATTTCTGGTCATCCCGCTCAAATGGCGTATCGATGGCATCGCGTGTCGTGCCGGCAACATCACTGACAATAACACGTTCTTCGCCGAGAATGGCATTCGTCATGGACGACTTGCCGACGTTCGGACGACCGATCAGCGCAAATTTAATGACTTCGTCTCCATATTCGTCATCCTTTTTGTCAGGGAAAAGCCCACAGACAACTTCGAGCAGATCGCCGATCCCAATCCCGTGCGAACCCGAGATCCCAACCGGATCGCCGAATCCCAGAGCGTAGAATTCATAGATATCATCCTGGCGCGCAAGGTTATCCACTTTGTTCACGGCAAGGACAACCGGTTTCTTGGAACGGAACAGCAGCTGAGCTACTTCTTCATCCGATGGGGTTACACCCGCTTTAGCATCTACCATGAACACAATAACATCCGCTTCTTCAATCGCAAGCTCAGCCTGCACACGAACAGATTTGAGGATTGCATCCTCGCCATCAATTTCAATACCGCCTGTATCAATCACGCTGAATGACGTATTCAGCCATTCGCCCACACCATAGAGTCGATCACGTGTTACACCCGGTTTATCTTCTACAATCGCAAGGCGATCGCCTACGATCCGATTGAAAATGGTGGATTTTCCGACATTCGGTCGGCCGACAATTGCAAGTACTGGTCTAGCCAATTCTCATTCACTCCTCCTGATTCCATGATCAGCCATGGAAAAATACGCAACTTACATCATAACAAAAAAGACACGGATTGGCTAATCTCTTTTGAGACTTATCGCCAAATTGATCATAACAAATCAACCTTTCAGGTATGTTTGACCAAAATCATCGTGCCATTTTTCAAATCATGCGCGTTCGCATCCAATATTTTTTCCAGCGAGAAAGAAACTTTCTGCAGGTCATCCTCCTGCTCTACCACAAATATTGGCGCACCTCCGCCAACCCGATCCTTCGTTAATGTCACAACAGCAAGAATTTGCGACATGGCGAGTCACGCCCCCTTATTTTTGTTTACGCCGGCCTCAGACGGCATTCGTACGGCGCTCTCCAGCACGGGAACCCGATGCAAAGCAACAAATGTTTTGTCAACATCCTGCTCTTGCGGCAGCAGCAGCACTCCGAGAATGCCTGTATTTATATCCAACTTGGCCATAGGCCGCAAAGAGGGCTCCCCCTCATCTCGATAAACGCCAAATAGCGTAGAAATATCGTGTAATATCGCCTGTCTTTGACCCAGATTCGCCAGAGTTACGCGAGAATTACGATTTTTAGGTTTGATCAGAAAACCTACCCCATGCTCTTGAATCTTACTTCGGCTATCCTGCAGCCCCACATTCATGATATAAACGGATCCAACAAACAAATCAGGTCCATCCATCCGAATCGGAACGGCTTCAATATCCGCAATATCCCCAAGCTTTTTACCCGATTTAAAAAAGTGTGCAATCCAGATCGATAAAATACCGGCAAGAACTCCCCAGTACCAGGCAAACAAAATGCTGAAGAGGGACGCCAGAAATGCCGAGAAAATGACCAAATAGTTTCTTCCCTCGAAAACCATGGCAATGCCTTCGATATAGGCAGCACCTCTGGGAACTAACTCCAGTTCATCCACTTTCGTTAAGCTTTGTCTTTCCATATTACGCACATCACGGAACTGCTGCGCAGCTAAGGAAAGAAACGTAACCGCTGTATAGTTTTTGTCGAGCAAAGCAGGCACTGCGACAGCTCCTAAACCTGCCGCAATGACACCAAGGGAAATATGTATGATTTTTCCATGCGGATATGTCGGGTATTGTCTGTAATCTGTTCGAAGCATATTGAGCCTGGCTAAAATTCCAAAGATAACACCAACCACAATACCAATCGTATACCGGTGTGAATACAACCAGTCCATTACTTTCTCCAGCCTCCTCTTCGCTCTATCCAGCTTCTTACCATACTTCGACAGCCTGTGTAGACCGCTTGCAGAATAATCGTCATTGTTCGCGCAGCAAAGACAGATAACCACCATTGGTCTTGAAATGTCGAATGGCCGACATGATGGTAGCCCTCTACGGGATGAATACTCGCCTGATACATATCACCAAGCAAGTAGCCCATCGAGAGAGCAGCAATTTGCTCCAAAGGATTGCGTTGTAAAACAACCGCTATGAAAGCGAGCAATAAAGCAATGTCCCAATCTGAATTGCGCACAATGAGGATCGGATCCATCTCCAGCAGCTGCTGCAGCAAGAAATGAAGCGAACCCAGCAGAAGCCCGATAGACAGCAAATGAAGCTTATGTATGAAGCCTTGAATCACGAAAAGAATAGCAATGCTAATAGCAAAAACCAAGATATAGACGAGTTGGATATGCACATGCTTAATCGTCACGGATAGGCACGAACTTGCAATCCACAGGGCAAAAAAAAGAAGCATGCCCTTATGCGATATACTTCTGATGTACAGCTCCTTCCAACCGCTGGCAAACAAAATCAACGTGATGCAAAGGAGAATGAGAGACAAATAACCGGAGTTCATAATCTGACCACCCTACAAGGCATTGGCGAACCGATGATAGCTATCACCGCTTGCCTGCGGATCTACGGCTTCCACTCTTCTTAGTAGAGGGAAGCACATCTTGATCCTTAGTATGGCAATCTTTCGATTATTTACTCCGATTGGTTTTATCTGCGTATGAAGTTAAATCAATTCCACGGGTGCGGCACCATTCCGCCGTTTCTCCCATAATGACGACGGGGCAATGCCCCAAATCCTTAATTGTAGGGGCGCCTAGCGCTGTCATAATTAAGATAAGTCCTTGGTGAAGCTCGTCTGCAAAACGATGAAGACTGTGGGTGCCTTGCTCGCGCAGCACCTTCAGGAATACGCCCGCCATGCCGACGGCTGAGGCGCCAAGTGCAAGCGCTTTGGCCGCTTCCAAAGCGTTCGTAATGCCCCCTGAGGCGATGACTGCGCCTCTTGGATAAACCGACAGCGCCTCCAAAAGCGAGATGCTTGTCGGGGTTCCCCAGTCGTTCAGCCACTCTATCGCAGCTGGACGTCTGGCATTCTCGATGGCGGCGAAATTCGTGCCGCCGGAACCGCCAACATCCAAGACGCGGACACCGATGTCTTGTAATTGCTTGGCGTTATCCTTCAAGATGCCGAAGCCGACTTCCTTGACAATGACCGGCACCTGAACGTGCCGAACAATAGCCTCAATCCGCTTCAGCATACCTACGAAGCTGCGATCTCCTTCGGGCATGATCAACTCTTGCATGACGTTCAAATGAATTTGCAGCGCATTGGCTTCAATCATGTCAATGGCTCTAACAGCTTGGTCAACGGTGGCTTCGCTGCCCAAATTCGCAAACACGACACCCTTCGGGTTTTCGCGCCGTACGACTTGGTAGCTGGACGCTACCTCGCTGTTTTTTAGCGCTGACATTTGGGAGCCGACGGCCATCGCCATACCTTTCTCCCTTGCCATAATCGCTAGCTCGCGGTTGATGCTCTCTGTTTCATGAGCTCCTCCGGTCATCGCATTAATTAAAATCGGCGAACTCATAATGAGATCGCCGATTTCAGTCGTTAGTGCAATGTGATCCGTTGAAGTCTCAGGTAAACAGTTATGCACAAGCTTGATATCCGACAGCCCTTGCTGTCTGGATTGACCAAGCTCCAGCGCGTAATGGACATGCTCCATTTTGCGTGAGATGCGCATTCCTTTGGTCCCCCTAAAATCCAAGTATCACTTATTTTTTAAATTTAGCCAATTTGTCGCCGAAACGCTCGCCAAGTGTCATGGACAAACCTTGGTTGCTAAGAGAAACGTTCTCGTTGCCAGCGATTTCTTTTTGATGGCTAGCGCTGTTACCGCGGTCACGGTCGCCTCTTGGTTGTCTTTCTCTTTCCGGTTTCGCAGCGGACGGAGCAGCTGCGCCAGCAGGAGCTTCAGGAGCTTCTTCTGTTTCTTTGATACTTAGGCTAACGCGTTTCTCGGAAGCATTGATTTCCAAGATTTTCACTTGAACTTCTTGGCCTTCTTTCAATACTTCATGTGGTGTTCCGATGTGGCGGTGTGCGATTTGAGAAATATGCACAAGACCTTCAACACCAGGAGCCACTTCAACGAATGCGCCAAATGCAGCAAGACGTTTCACTGTACCTGTTACGATATCGCCAGCTTTGAAATCATTCTCCACATTGGACCAAGGGCCTGCTTGTGTAGCTTTGATGCTTAGGCTGATTTTGTCGTTGGACGGGTCAAGTTTAAGGATTTGCACTTTAACTTTGTCGCCTTCTTTGACAACGTCAGAAGCTTGATCTACATGGTGCCAAGCAAGCTCGGAAATGTGTACCAAACCGTCGATGCCACCGATATCGATAAATGCACCGAATTGTGTCAAGCGTTGAACCGTTCCATCAAGAACTTGTCCTACTTGCAATCCTTCGATGATTTTCTTTTTATTTGCTTCGAATTCTTCATCCAATACATCTTTTTGGGAAAGGATGACTTTGTTTTTCTCGCGATCAATTTCTTTCACACGAAGACGCAATGTGCGACCTTTGTAGGAGGAGAAATCTTCAACGAATTGACGCTCAACCATGGAAGCAGGTACGAAACCGCGTACGCCGATATCCACAACCAAACCGCCTTTTACCACTTCAGCAACGGAAGCTTCGATAATTTCTTTGCTTTCCAATTGGCCTTGAAGCGTTTCCCAAGCTTTTTCGCTGTCTACTACACGTTTGGAAAGAACCAATGTTTCTTTCGCATCGTTGATGGAAACAACTTTCAACTCAACTTCTTGTCCAAGCTGTACCGCTTGACCAGCATCTTCCAAGCTTACGGAAGACAGTTCGCGAACCGGAATAACACCATCGTATTTGTAACCGATATCCACGAAGGCTTGATCTGCGTCTACCTTAACGATTTTGCCTTTCACGGTAGCGCCTTTCTTCAGCACAGCAACATTGTTCATTGCGTGCTCCGCTTCTGCTTGCGATACGGCTGTTTCTTGAGCTTCTTGCGTTTGATCTTGAACTTTTACTTCATCTGACATGAGATTAGCCTCCTCTAATTACAACCAACAAAAAATAATTTATAAGTCACAAAGCAGTATGTAAGCTTCTACTCTGTTTCAAACAAAACAATCATCATTCGCTTTTGAAGATAGTATAATTCCAAGCTTTCATTTCCATACATGTGGCCTATGCCTTGCTATATGTACTGTGTAAGCGGCGAATTTCTTTCATAATGGCTTCCGTCGCGAGCTCCAAATCTTCTGAGCTGGCTCCCGCGTAAGCACTCAAATCAAGCGGTTTGCCGTACACAATGGTCATGCGGCGGAATAAAGAATAAGTACCAACAATTGCCACAGGAACGACAGCAGCTCCGGATTTCAATGCAAGAGAAGCAGCGCCCTTCTTGCCCATTCCCCCAGCGTTATTACGCGAGCCTTCCGGGAAAACGCCTAACATATTGCCATCACGGAGCAATTGCACCGCGAGGCGGATCGAATCTCTGCTTACGCCACCGCGTTTAACTGGAAAAGCGCCTACTTTTGAAATAACCGCGCCCAGAACAGGAATGTCGAAGAGTTCGGCTTTCGCCATAAAATGTACCATACGTTTGAGCGGTGTTCCTAATAATGGAGGATCCAATAAACTTGTATGATTGCCGCAAAGCACTACTGCACCATGTTTAGGGACATTTTCCATGCCGATGGCACGCAACCGGAAAAACAAGGTGAAAAAGCAGCGAAACAAGGCCCTGCCGATGCGATATAGCATCTTATTTGCCACCTCCGACTTTGTCTTTACAAAGCCCAAGTATCTCGTCCACAACTTCTTCGATTGTCATTGAGGTACTGTCCATCAACACAGCGTCATGAGCACGTCTGAGCGGAGAAATCTCTCGATCTTGGTCCAATTGGTCCCTACGAGCGATGTCCTGTTCAAGTTCGGAGAGCGTTAGTGTACAAGTACCGCTGCTCTGCATCTCTTTGAAGCGTCGCTCTGCGCGTTCCTTCACGCTGGCTGTCAGAAACACCTTGATTTCTGCATCCGGCATCACATGAGTACCGATATCCCGGCCATCCATAACAACGCCTTTAGAAATCGTCATTTGTTTCTGCAAATTGACCAGCAGCTCGCGTATCGCGCCATAACTGGCAATTTGGGAAACATGATCTGTAATGGCAGTCGTACGGATTGCTTTCGTCACATCGACGCCATCGACAAAAACTTGTTGACCCTCTTCTCCAGGAATGAGCTCAATCTTCATACGATTGGCCAAAGCAGCCACTTCTGCCTCTTGATCAGGTAGCAGCCCTTCTTGCTGTACTTTCCATGTTACTGCCCGATACATGGCCCCTGTATCCACGTAAACGAATCCAAGTGCTCCGGCAACAAGCCGAGCAATGGTACTTTTACCGGCACCAGCAGGTCCATCAATGGCAATATTGAACTTATCCAAGCTGCTGTTCCTCCCAACGATACTCCACAATACCTTACGAACAAAAAAGCAGGCACTGCCTGCTAATTGATTCAAATTATATCACACTACCTAGGTATATGCAAAACTTGGACGCATAATAGATTGCAACCCAGCCTGCTTAAGAGCGCTCTCCCTTAGCATTTTGAGGCAGCATATAAGGCTTGCCTTCCAGGGGTTCAACCCGTGTAAAATGCTTGCGTACATAAGGGATTTGGAGCAATAACTGCACGCAAATAAGCACGATAAAACATACGAGAGTTGTTCGAATAATCACCTTTTCTACTTTCGCAGAAAAGAGAATAAACAACTGCTCATAGGACTTCGCTTCCCGATCGTTGGACAAGAGCTTCTCACCTGCTCGAATAGGCATATTGTCTGGTAGTATACCCATACGAGCCTACTCTCATGCTTACAGGCAGGAGACTTTTGACTTTCATACAAGATGAGAGACTTTTGACTTCGTCAAAAGATCCCTATCTTATCTTTTGCGGAAATCCATCTGGCGCTCAAAACAAAAACGAATCAGTTTCTGGCGCTCCCTGTCCAAAATTTCAACAAATCGGACCATGGCAAGCTGCTTGCCGGTTTCCAATTGCTTGACGCGCACAACTTCTCCGTTAAATGGAATATGCTCAATGTTGCCGTTCTTGTAAGGAACGAGCAGCCAACAAGAAATAATCGTGTTGATGCCAAGCGGGATTTGGCCGTCATATTCCATCGAGATGCCGCCACCGCCAACATCGTCCGTCACACCGATAAATTGAATCTGGTCAGACACTTTGACCGCAATTTCCAGTTCAGCTGGCACCCTTAGAAAACTTCGGCGTTGGACTTGCGTAATAGCTTCCGGTTCGGGCTTATGAAGTTCGACTAACCGTAACACGTCTTCCCGAAACCCCGTAACCGATGTTGTGAAATAATGTTTCACACCGCCTTGTGCAATATAGAAGGTGTTCAACTCATCGCCATAATACAGCTTCTTGAGACGGCCCGTCTGCTCATTCATAGGAATTTCTATCAAGATTGAGTTATCCGTTACATCGGCGATTCTGGCTTTGTATTCAATCCTGGATTCTTCATCATCAATACTGTTGACTTGTATATGTAAAATTTGGTTAACCTTGGGCAGCAATCCCTGCACCTCCGAAACATATGATGACACAATTATAACCACGGCGCCCTTATTTGAATAGCAAAAAAAAAGAAGATGGGCTCGAATCTGCTCGAACCCACTTCTCTTTTTCGACTTTATGTTGTTTTATTTGCCGCAGCTTGTGCTTGATCCGGACGAATCGTCTCGATTTTTTCTTCCATTCCCAAATCAGCATTGATAAAAACACGATATAGATTATTGTTCATTTTCCCGATAAATTCATGGCAGAGAACCTCTTCATCCAGATCATTTTTGATGATGGCGAGAGATTCCCCCGTCACTTTCATATTCGGACTAAGTTGTTTCCGCGCTTCGGCCGCTGTAATTTTGGGTTGCCCGATATTCCGCTGGACTTGGCCATAAATAAAATCCGTCGCTTGAAGTCCGATCACTTCGAGCGTATCCAGCGCAACCTTTACGCTGATTTGCTGCGGATAAATGGTAACATCATTCTCACGTTTAGCGAAAATAATATTCGCAATGTTTTGATATTGATCATAGCTAACTGCACTCATATCTTTATATTCATGCTGATCCAAGAACTCATTCGCGATATCGCGAGCTTGTCTAAGATCAAATTTCGACTCTTTGACATCACGAGGCTTCATGAAATAAATCAAATGACCGCCTTTTTTCGTGTAATCCATTTGTGCACTGTCGGCTCCGTTCGTTCCGCTCGGAACCACAACGCTAAAGCTCTGATTTTCAGGCGTATTCCCGCCGTTTTCTACGACTTGCATATTGGCCGTGTCGGCTTGCCCCAGGAATTGAGCCGCCTTTTGCTTAATTTGATCTGCCGTCATATCATTGCCGGACAGCATGCTTATTTTTTTCTGGGAAAGCATGCCCATACTGCCTGGGCCCCAATTCAACTCCTCGTAGGCGCCAACTTTTTTATCAACAATGGAAAAACCGTCAATGATCGCATTATCATGCACTTCATTTTCGGAAGCCAAGGCCATTTCTACGTCCATCCAACGCAAATTGTTCGTCATTACTTTGTCCTGAACCCCGCGTATTTCCTTCGTAATCTCTGCGGAATGATCGTAAAGCGAACTTAGCGTTTTTATTTCCGTTTCCGTTAACGGCTGCTTGGTCATGTCGCGGACGGACATCCGGTAGGAATAATTCGCCATATTCGCTAAGAAGTCCTCGGTCTTGTTGAAAGGCAGCAGGGTTAACGGAAGCTGTGTAATGTCACTTTGAGCCTGGCTGGTCAACCGCCATACATTCACAAGTCCTTTGCGGTATGATGGCTCCGCCGTCGAATTAACAGCAAGTGTGTTCCCTAGCTCCGTATGCAGCTTATCCATATGGAAGGAGAGATCATGGAACGCACGCTGATATTGGTTCTCTGCTTTAATCAAAATCGTATTTTTCTCCTGATGCTCCAAGTAGCCCCAAACCGATGCACCGATTAAGGCAACTAATAGAAATGGAAACATGACAATGCTCAATCTTTTATACACGTGAATACCCCTTTCATCCCCTAAACTTGCGCTTAGTTTTTGCGCGGATAGACAGGTTTATACAAGATTGACAACAAAAAGAGGCCTATTCGTAAAGAATGGCCTCTCGTTATTCATCCGTCTCTATTTCAAAGTCATGCTCATTGCTGCATATACATTGCCTGAATCCCGTTTCAATTTTACCTTTTTCTCTTTTACCTTTCAGCACGAACTTTTCCCCGCATTGTCTACAGCGGATCTTTACTTTCACTCGTGTTATGGACATGTACACCCTCCCGGTGCTTCCGAGCCTATGAGCCAGGAATCGCGTTCTATACAGTCCAGTATTGCCCAAATTAACTCATTTTAATCTTCTCATCTGCTGATGCGACGCGTAGTGGGGAATGCGCATTCGCCCGGTCAACCCGCCAAATCGTCCGAATCCATAGAAATGTCATAACCGGAATCATGACCCAGATCCAGTTGGATTTGAAAAAGAGCAAAATGTAATCAAACAATCCATGCCAGAAGATGGGCAGCAGAAGCGAGAACCACAGGTACTTTTGGGCCTTGTTAGGAACGAATTTGGCTTTCCCCAAATAATAACCCATCATAACCCCGAACAGCGCATGCGCCGAAACCGGCAGCAAAGCGCGGATCATTAGCGCGGAGAAGGATGCTGCATTTAAAAATGCGTAAATGATATTTTCTAATGTCGCGTAACCCAAGCTTACCGCAACCGCGTATACGATACCGTCATACGGTTCATCAAATGCTTCATGTCTGAAGATCAGATGATACAGAACGAACCATTTCATGAACTCTTCAATGCCCCCGGAAAGGAGAAACGATGAAATAAAAGTTCCCTCGCCAAATTCTTGAACCAAAGCATTTTGAAGCACCATAGTTGGGTATACAAGCAGCACACCAAATAAAAACATGCGGATAACCAAATGGATGGGTTCCGTTTCGTATTTATCTTTTAGATAAAAATAGGCAAGCAGTGAGAGGCCTGGGGCTACGGCTGCAAGAACAATCGGTAGTATTTGCAAATGCGGCTTCCCCCTTATGCTAGAAGTTATGAAGTACCCTCAGTACAGTCATTTTATATTCCATTATAGTCATTTTGAAATGACTTTTCTATGATTTATTCCGTAAAGAGTGCGCAATCATTATGGAAAACAAGAGGGATATTCCCTATTGTGCCATTTCGGTTTTTGGTTAATGCAAGCGATATCGCCTGCCCGCCCTCCACATCCGATGCTACAGGCTGCATGATCATCACGACATCGGCGGAAGCCTGCACCCGGTCTGGAACGTTATCTTGACCTAACTCCAGTGCGGTAGCTGCGATAATCGGGCAATCCCATTCGCGGGACCATTGTTTAAGCGTAAACGCGATAGCTGCTTGCTGCTGCTGCCAAGTTAATGCCGCCGCGGTTTCGCCCATTGGAATTCGTTGCAAATGATCAATGAAAATGACGGGTTCTTTGCCCACGATCACGGCGATTCGCTCAATATTTGCAGCTACTTGATCCAGCGTTGTACTCATCGTACACTCAAGCATCCATAGCATTTTACTAATCTTGCCGTACTGCTTATTCGCCTCAGCCACTTGTTCGGGATCAATTTTTCCTCCAAGCACTTTCTGCGGCGCTACACCGATAATCCGCGCAATGCTGCGGGACCACAATTCGAAATTCGTCATGTCCCAGGAAACAAATATAACCGGCGTTTCTTCAAGTGCGATATGATCAGCCATTTGTTTCAGCAGCATGCTTTTGCCAATTGATCCTGACCCTGCAAGAAGGTACAAACCGTTGCCAAATCCGCCGAATAGGAGCGTGTCCAACTTATCAAAGCCCGTTCGAATCGAGGCTACTTGCCCGCGGAATCTTTTCATATATTCTTCCAAATAAACCGTACTATTCTTGATATCCGGCGCTACAGGAGCCAACATAGCCTCTTCAACAGATTGATTCACGAGCCCCAGGAGAGCTTCAACCGGGTTCTGCGCTCTGATGAACAGATCATTGATGTCCCGAATAGTCTCTGGTAAGGAGATAATGTAGGTTTCGTTCCCCTGCTCTCTCAGAACAGATTCAATCCTTGTAGACTCTCTCCGTCCGTACTCATCATTCCCCATGCAAATATAGACGCGTTTTCCCGTAAAAAGGGAGAGATGATGTTCTTTGAATATCCCATAATCCGGCACACAAACAGCCGGGACTTTGGCCTGCGTAAGAGAAAGCACATCGAAAATGCCGCTGCACAAAATAACTTCATCGGAATCTTCCAAGGCGGAGTAATTAAAAAGGTATTGATCAACCCCGTACAAAGCCTTGTATTTTGGTTCCTTATTGTCAATTGAGCGTCCGATTAAGTCGACAATCTCACCGTCGTAATTTCGGATTGGCAGGATCACTCGATGCTCAAAATAATCGCCTAACTGATTCTGATCGACATAGAACCCAATTTTTCCGATTTCAAAACCGATCCGGAATAATTGAGCGGTCTCCTCGGTGATGCCCCTTTTTTGCAAGTACAAATAGGCTTCTTCTCTCATCTGTTTCTGGTAATAGCTAAGTAAACTGTCCAAATCAACCGCTGCCAATGTTGGCGCCAGGCGTTTATGCTCTAAGTTCGTCATGATTTTCTCCCCCATCGTCTCTTCACAAGGATGCAAAACCACTTTCTATCCAATTAAAAAAAGCATCAACAAAAACGGTTGTTTTTGAAGATGCTTGTTTCATTCAACAACAAAAGAAAAAGAGGAAGGCCTTTATTTAAAGTGCTGACAGAGCACCTTCACGGCGTCATCGGCAATAATCGTCTTCCCATACTCTTCAAGCACCGCTTGTGTGACGGAAGCAGCTTCCCCGAATTCGGACAGGACCGCGATTAACGCTTGGTACTTCGTATCTTCAAGGTCAACAGGTTCTAGTTGTAAAATATATTTCCCTTTGTAGGAATAAAGGGTACCGCCTTCAATAAGAAGCGGATTGATTACTTTGGAGACACGCAGCAGATCTTCAAAATCACGGAACGCATAGGAGACTAAATCGCTTTGTTCAAGCGTTACTTCCATCTCATACACTTCTTCAGCTTCATGATCATCATACGAATCTGAATTCGCATACAAATCAAGCTTGCCTCTTGTTACAATGACAACCATTCCCTGGGCTGGCAGTGCAAACACCTCAACAGCTAGAGGTCCGGACGGGTCAAATCCGAGCTCTGAATAGGCTTGATCCATCATTTCACTGAATAGTTCGTGTACTTTGGGGATTTCTCTCCACATGTCGTCCTTTTGAATTCCGCGTTCAGTTAAGTCATCGAATGTTAGGAAAATCCGTATCTTATCCTGACTTAAGCGTTCTATTTTCATGATAGGATCCTCCTTTGAGCCTTCCGATTGGAAAGCTTGCATCGAAAGCATGGTCATCTTATTAAAACAGAATATGATAAAAAAATAAAAATGTGAACCTTGAAGTAAGATTTGGACAAGTATTCTTTTATCGTTTTCACCTACCATGTTAACACTATTTGATTCCAATTGCACGCGCAAGTTATGTATAAAAGAAAAAGCACAGCCGGCCCCGTGGGTTTGCCTGACTGTGCCTGCTGCGAGAATTTATTGAATTGTCGACGTATTTTCTTTGTTGGCTTGCAAAATTTCGTTAACCGTTACACTCAAATGCGGATCTTCTTTCACGATTTTTTCCACCTGGCTGAGCCCTCCGCTTGAGTTTGCGCTTGAGTTAGCACTCGAATTGGCGCTTGTACTTGAGAAATTCCGGACCGGTGAATCGCCAAATGATTTGCTCGCAAAGGTATCTTTCGCCTTATCCACTACCTTCCCCATCGATTCACTGGATGAGCTGAACGCGGAGAACAACATGGATTTACTTTTGCGATTCAGGTATACGACCGCCGCTGCTCCGGCAATGCCACCTAACAAGAAAGTACCTATTTTCATTGAGTCTCCCTCCATGTTAATTTAGTATGAATCCTTCATAGGTTGCGCGAGTTGAAGAAAGGGCATACGCTCAAACAAGAGGAAAACAAAGGAGATATGTTCTGGAAGAAATGTGGTACTATAAGGAGAGACATAAGAAGTTAATTTGCCTGAGGAGAACGAGAAATGACTAACAAAGCCAGTGTCCTGTTGATCAGCATGATAATATTCCTAACGGCCTGCAGTGAAAGCCAACCGGCCAAGAGCCCAGTTTCCACAGCCAGTGCGACACCAACAATGGCAGCTACGACTGCTGCTAGCCCTACTCCTACGGCGGCACCTACCCAAACTCCGGCTCCTACACCTACGCCGGAGCCAACGAAAGCAGTCCCGCAAGAAGTGAAGAAGGACTATCATATGAACAAAAATTATGATATCGTCCCAAATGACCCTAACGGAAACAAAAAAATTATTCTCCTGACTTTTGATGATGGACCCAAAGAGCAAGAGATGAATCAATCGTTAATCAATATTCTCAAAAAACATAACGCGAAGGCGATTTTCTTTTTCAACGGCTACCGGATTAAGCAAAAACCCGAACTCGTTAAGCTCGTCCATGAAAGCGGAAATGTCATCGGTAACCATGCCTGGGATCATGACAATATGAAAGACATGCCGAATGCCAAAATTGATCAGCAAGTGGACGATGTTCAAAAAGCGATTACAGACTTGACGGGGCAAGCTCCTCAATTTTTTCGTCCGCCATTCGGTTCAGGCAATGACTATTTGAAAGCCAAAATCAAAGCTAATCATATGCTCTATATGACTTGGTCAAACGGTTCATTGGATTGGGAAATGACCAATCAAAAAAATGATCCGAACAAGGTCATTGAGAATGTCATGAAGCAGCTGCATGGCGGCAGCAATATTCTGATGCATGAATTGCCTTGGACGGTCAAAGCCCTGGACACTCTCCTGACGCAGTTAGAGGAGAAAGGGTATACGTTCGTCGATCCCAATGCCATTGAACTCGAAATGCGCTAAAAAAAGAAGCTTTGCAGCCCTCTTTCCTAACACAAAGGGCATGCAAAGCTTTTTCTATTAATAGCTGATATTGACCGTTTTCGAGCTTTCCACATAGGTAACTTTCGCTCCAAGCGCTTCAGACAGCAGGCGAACCGGGATCATTGTTGTTTCATTCACCAACTTGGCCGCGGCCCCGGTTTGATGCTCCACCCCGTTCAAGCTATACGCATCACGGTTCGTATAGAACATGATCGTTTTGTCTTTTTTCTTATAAACCGCAGCCTTGAGCTTATCATCCCACTCGACCGTTGCACCTAGTGCCGCGGCAAGATCTCGAATATAGAGAAACGAAGTACCCTCTTGAATATAAGGCTTCTGTTTCATCGTATATGGAATGAGGTCAAGAACATATTTATCGCCGGACAAGGCAAAGGAAACGGTATGATTTCGATTTAGCCCGAAATTGCCCATTTGCAGGACATAAGAAGCCGGATCACTATGCAGTTTTAGCACACCTAATCCTTCGCGCGGCTCTGTGCGGAATGTCCATTCCTTGTCGTAAGACTTGGTGCTGCCATCCTTCATCGTTGCTGTCAGTTTAACTTTCGCTTCATAGGTCGTATCCAACGTTAGCGGCTTAGAAGGCATCAAGATAACCTCTGTACTCAAATGATCGTCTGTGCCTGGTTCGTTCTTCAAGAGGCTGACAGCACGGCCGTTTTCATCCTTTAATTCTGCCTCGTCCAAACTCACATTCTTCACGTCCGGCCCATTGATTGAAGCCATGATCGGATAACCGACCGGATAGGCCTCTTCAGCATGAATACGAATCGGATCTGGCGTTTCATGTCCATCAAAGACAGTTGGCACATAAACGTCGTTGCTTCCTGGCGAAACAACAAGTTCAGGTGCTGCTCCATCTGAAAATCCAAATTCAATCACATGATAGGCTCCTACTCGATAAACACCAATTTCGATGAGACCAGGGACCATGAATGGCGTTCGATGATAAGGCGCATCAAACAAACTATCAATGGCTTCAACGAGCGAAACCTGATTGTAAGCAACATCCTCGCTGCTCGCACGAGCGTATCCGATAAATTGCGAGCGTTCTCTTAACGACTTTCCGATATAACCTGGCAGCGCCGGATCCTCATCATGCAGGGAAACTGCCGTTTTGATCGGATCGATTTTGTTTTGCGACAAATATTGCGCATGCTTCTGAGCCGCTAGATTCAGGGCATCACTGAATTTTACTTGGGGCAAGCCCATTTTGAGTCGATAATCATTAATCGCCTGCAAGCCATCTTGCTGCTCCTGACTTGTCTCCGAAGATAGCTTGGCAGCACCTTGTACCACGGTAAAACTCCAATTCATTTGAACAGGATCATAACCGTCAAATTTAAAAGACAAACGGGCTGAATACGTGCCAGGTGCCAAATCTTCTTTTGGTTGATATACATATTTAACAGAAACAGGATCGTAAGTAGCTTGCACTTCCTGATCATTGAGATAAAAATGATAGCTGTCTGGCGTTTTCCCTTCACTTAACTCTAAATCCACCCCGATATCCGGTCTCAATAAGCCTACATTTCCCTGCGGATAAGCCAAATACCCATAGGAAAACGCGTAAGACGGCTTTGACGGCCAAATGAAACTGGATAATAAAACAAAAAGCGCAGCTATTATTTTGACAGAAGTAGTCCATTTTCTTCTCGCTTGAATCGCATTCATTGCAACTAAATCCTCCCATGACAAAATGAGCCCATAAAAAAGAAGCTATGAATCTATCATAGCTTCTCTATTTACTTAACACAAACTTAACTCAACTGGCAGATTTTACGAATAGTTCTTAATCCCCCATATTGTTAAACTAATGACAAGAATTACAAATAACCACAGCAATGTAACATAAAAAATTTGGGTCCATTTTCCCCGTTCAGAGGGATGCACTGCTTTCCGCGGCGGTAAATAGGTGTCATCTTCCTCCATTTCAATCGTCCTTCGTTGAGAACGAGAAGGCATTTTTCCCTCTGCATTCATGTGCTCTGTTCTTCCTCCTCCTTACCAAAACGAAGTATGCATCCCATGACAAAGTCAATGATGAAATGGGCAATAATAGGCGTCCAGAGACTCCCGGTTTGTAAATAAATCCAGCCGAGGCCGTAGCTTATACTAAACACCATCCCTGTCATGAGCCAATGCTGCAAATAGCGGATATGAATCGCCGCGAACAATATACTGGTCCAATAAGGGCCCCAGGCATGCTGAATAGCTCCGCGAAAGAGTACTTCTTCGCATATGGCAACAATAAATGAAATGAGCGCGATATGCCAGATCGGACGCCGCCCGAAAATCATCTCATTGATTCCGCCGTCATCAGACACTTCTTTGGGCACCCACCTTGAGATTAACATATCAATCCCAAGAACGGCTATTGCAAATAAAGTCCCCCAAATCGGGATTTTCCAACCGCCCTGAATCGTGAACATGGAAATAAAGTTATGATTGCTCTGAAAAAAAATGATGATAATTCCGATAATAAGCGTAAGCACTTGGGTTATGTACAGATTGAGCAGTAAAGTTCGGTCATTGAGATCATTCACATCGACTTTTCCGAAGCGGATATTCTTAAAATCGAATTTTTTCATAGATGCAGCCTCTTTCCTCACATATTCCCTTTTATACCTATTTCACCTATACTAAGTTAAAAGAAAAAGAGAGAATAAGGAGCTTGATTATGGATAAGCGTCTTACCCGCACTGATTATTTATTTGCCCTCATGTTTATCTTTATGCTTGTTTGTATCCTTGGCGCCTTCTTCTACGGATTGAAAATCGGGCAGGAAAAATCGGATCAGAAATACGAGAAAATATTGCACGCTGACAAAGCGGTTGCTCAGGAATATGGAGCCTACGACCAGCAAGTTCTCGTTTCTTATTACCATACCATCTTTTTGCCCTTTAGGGAATTTCAGAATAAATGGTTTGAATTAATGAGTCAAATCGAAGCCGGCAATTCAACCGTCGATGCCTCGGCCGTTCTCAAAGAATTGAGCAAGCTGGCTGACGAGAAATATACCGCCCTCCAAAGCAAAAATATGCCGGCGACCTCGCCGCTTCTCGTCCAATCGCATCAAGGATATCTCAAGAGCTTGAAGCTCTTTGCGGATACGTTGAAAGGGTATCAGAGCAAAGCCAATGGGCTAAGCGGACCACAGCTGCTTGATGCTATTCAAAAAGATGCTTATTTCGTAGAAGCCAAAACACAAGCGCTAACAGCTCAGAAAAATTACTTTGATTCTATTGTTGCTTGGAATGGCACAATCGATCCTGATATTGAAAACTTCGACCCTAACAATAATGCGAACTTAGATCAATGGCGTGCAATGAATCTAAATGTCAAAAATCTGTACATCACAGCAAAATTGCTGAAAAACAAATCGTTTGCTCCCTTTTACCCACAGGATTTGACGATTCGTATAGATGAATTTATCGCCTCCGGAGAAGCCAAGAAACTGAACGTGAATGATGTCAATCAAACGATGGACCTTCTGCTTAGTACGAATGCCGTTCGATCCGGCGATTTTGTGAAAGGCAAAGCCAAATGGTATGCGAACGAACCGCTGCCACAGCTCCCGTTCTTCTCGGATGTCACTTAAACGAATACATAACATGAGCAAAAAGGAGTTAAGCGGCCTCAAGGTGCTTAACTCCTTTTTGGTGCCAATAATGAAGCTCAGTCGTATTGAAATCCACGTAGCATCCCAACTGCTGCCATTCCACCGTCAACATTAATAACGCGCTCTATGCCGTTCTCTTGCAAATACTCAGCAACCCGATAGCTGCGCACGCCATGTGCACATACGAGATAAATGTCCTGATCTTCAGGCAGTTCGCCTAAACGATGGGGGATTTGTCCCATTGGGATCAGTTTGGCTTCATCCAGATGATAATAATCCCATTCATGGGGTTCCCTCACATCGATAATGATGCTATCCTTCAATGTCTGTTGATCCAACGCTTCAACAAACTTCTGCGGGTGAATACTGGCAATCTCCACTATAGCACTTCCTTTCTTACCTGCTGCAATGCAATACCTATTTATCCAGTACAATAGCGAAATTCGTAGTAAAATTCAAGCAAAAATACCATTGCTTTCTGAGGATCCTTGCTTTAAAATAAACAAAAATGCTTTCGCATCGTTGTCAAATATGGCTTTCATGTGAATTTGATGAAAATGATTCGACATGTATTGACACGATTTCAACAGCATGGTAATCTAATGAAAATTCTATCACAGTAAAGCGTTGACGGAGCCAAGCAAGTAAAGTAGTTTTCAGAGAGCCGATGGTTGGTGCGAATCGGTAGCGAACATTTTGCGGAGCACTCCAGAGTTATTGCATTGAACGAAAGTAGATGCAATCGGAACAGGAACACGTTACAGTTCCAGGTCGCAAGACCGATTGAGGCTTCTCATGCGAATGGGCAGCGAACTAGGGTGGTACCACGAAAGCAATCTCTCGTCCCTTTGGATATAGACATCCGTGTCTGTTCCGGAGGGTTGGGAGTTTTTTTTATGTTCATATTCTAAGGAGGTTCGAATGATGTACAAAGTTCTAGTATCCGATCCAATTAGTGACATGGGAATTCAAATGCTTTATGATGCAGCTGACGTTGAAGTGGTAAAACAAACGGGTCTATCCGAAGATGAGCTTGTTGCCATCATTGGCGAATATGATGCTCTCCTGGTTCGCAGCCAAACGAAAGTAACAGAGAAAATTATGAGTGCGGGGTCAAAATTAAAAGTAATCGGCCGCGCTGGTGTAGGCGTCGACAACATTGATCTCGAAGCTGCAACAAAACGCGGTATTATTGTTATCAACGCACCAGACGGCAATACAATTGCAACTTGCGAGCTTACTTTTGCCATGATGATGTCTACAGCTCGTATGATTCCACAAGCCTATAAGAAAACAGTCGGCGGCGAATGGGACCGCAAATTTATCGGTGTTGAGCTTCGCAACAAAACACTCGGTATCCTCGGGATGGGACGTATCGGAAGCGAAGTAGCAAAACGCGCGAAAGTATTCGGCATGGAAGTTATCGGGTATGACCCGTTCTTGACAGAAGAGCGCGCTGAGAAACTGGGCGTAAAACTTGGGACTGTAAATAAAATCGTAGCTAAAGCTGACTTCATCACGGTTCACACACCACTTACGCCAGAAACACGTCACTTAATTTCCAAGCCTCAATTCGAGATCATGAAACCAGGCATGCGCCTGATCAACTGTGCTCGCGGCGGAATTATTGACGAAATGGCGATGGTTGAAGCTATCGATCAAGGGATCGTAGCTGGTGCTGCTTTTGACGTATTCGAAGTAGAACCTCCGCAGAAGGATCACCCGTTCTTGAACAATCCAAAAGTAATCGTAACTCCTCACCTTGGTGCTTCTACGATTGAAGCGCAAGAAAACGTGGCGATCGACGTTTCTGAAGAAGTTCTTCATATCCTGCGCAACGAGCCGTTCAAAAATGCGGTTAACTTGCCGCCAGTACCGGCAAATGTTTTGAACAAACTTCAACCTTACTTCGGACTTGGCGAAAAGATCGGTTCCATTCTGGGTCAAATCGCGCAAGGCGCTGTATATGAAATTGTCGTCAATTATGCAGGCGATCTCGTTGATGTAGATACAAGCCAATTAACTCGTTACATTGTTAAAGGTGTTTTCGAGAACCAATTGGAAGGCATCAACATCGTCAACGCGATGCACTTGGCTAAATCACGCGATGTGAACATCGTTGTTCAAACTTCAAATACATCCAGCTCTTTCACAAACCTTGTAACAGTTACCGTAAAAACAAAACAAGAAGAAAAAACGCTTGCTGGAACTTTGCTTTCCGGTTATGGCGAACGTATCGTACGTATCGATCAATATCCGGTTGACTTCTCTGCTGAAGGAAACCTGCTGCTTATCTCCCACAACGATAAACCAGGGATCATCGGTCGCGTAGGAACACTGCTTGGAAGCAACAACGTGAACATTGCAACGATGCAAGTAGGTCGTAAAGTGATCGGCGGTTCCGCTATCATGGTTCTGACAATCGACAAATCGGCTCCTGCTGAAGTGTTGGCCGAACTGTCGACCCAAGCCGAAATCGTGAATGTTCGTGCGCTTAAAGTATAAACCACTCGCTTAAAGGTACAAAGTGTTTCACGAACAACAAGATTTTGTCTGAATATTCTACAAAATGAAAGGCGTTTGCTGTGAGTTTTCACAGCAAACGCCTTTTTTGTGTCGAATTTGTGACATTAATTGGGTTCACAAGGCAGTAAAATCGTGAACGTTGTTCCTTGCCCCAGCACACTTTGGGCTGTAACGATTCCGAAATGTGATTCTATAATATTTCTAACGATGGCAAGACCCAAGCCTGTTCCTCCCGATGAACCGCGCGTACGGGCTTTATCGGCTTTGTAGAACCGTTCGAAGATGAACGGCAGGTCATTGGCAGGTATCCCCTGCCCCTGGTCGGAGACCTCAATGCGAATTGCGGGCTTATTCTTATACTTAGCCCGCTCTGCTTTCACGGCAATACTGGCCCCTGAGGCCGTATGCCGGAAAGCATTATCGAGCAGGTTCGTCAACACCTGCTCGAGCCTGTCCTCATCCCCTCGTTCGAGGATGAGGGGCTCATCTGGCAGCGCCATGCTTAGCGCGATGCCACGCTCTTTGGCCAGCACCGAAAATTTGCGGTGCATGCGCCGGATCAGGGAGTCGACTTCGACCTCCCTGAATACCAGCTCGAGATGGCCGGCCTCCATCCGCGCCAGATCGAGCAGGTCACGGACGAGGCGCCCCATGCGGAGCGATTCGTCGTGGATGACCTGCACAAGCTCCATGCGCTCTTCCGGCGTGGTGGGGATATCATCCAGCAGGGCTTCGCTATAGCCCTGCAGCATCGAGATCGGCGTACGCAGCTCATGCGAGACGTTCGCCACAAAATCTTTGCGCAGCTTGTCGAGGAGCTCTTCCTCCGTCACATTACGGAGAACCGCTACCGCGCCGCGCACCTCTTCGCTTTGCTCGCTCATGTATAAGGGCGTCATGGCAACAGACCATACGCCGTTCTGCACATGGAGCTTGGTTGCGGCTTCCGATGATTCGTCCACAACCGCCTCAAACAGCGGGATCAACGGGACGGGAATCGGAACCAGGAACGGATTGCTGTAGCTGGTCAATCCCCAATCACCAAGCGCTGTATCCGGCTTACGGTAGCGTTTGGTTTCCTCATCATCCTCCGACCACTCGATGGTGCTCCACTCCTGCACGATTTTCTCCCCTTGAGGATTCGTCAACATAACAGACCCATTCGCATCCAAGGTGATGACCGCATCAGTCATACTGTGCAAGATGCTGGATAAGTGCTCTTTCTCTTGGGATAGCTCACGGATGCTTTCCTGCATTTTCTCTCCCATATGGTTAAACGTCTTTGCCAATTCACCGATTTCATCCTTGGAAATAATAGGAACTCTGGTCCCGTATTCTCCTCTGGTGATGAAATCCGCCGCTTTTTTCAACTGCTGAAGCGGTCTTGTAATTTTGGCGAACAGGAAGAAGGCAAAAAAGGTTGTCATCAGAAAACCAACAATGGATACGTAAATAAACAATCTAAGCATGTAAGACTGTGTCGCTTCGAGAGATTGCAAGGATTGATAAATAATCGTCGCTCCGGCGATGCTGCCCTGCAAATTTTTCAGCGGAACAGCTACAACCAGATACTCTTCACCGGCTTTTAAACGGCCAATTTTGGACTTGTTAATTGATTTGTCAATGGTTTCACCGGCAAATACACGCTGCAGTTCAATATCCGTGTACAGATCCCTGGCGTGGAAACCGCCTAACGTATTTCCTAGAGTGGATGGCAACGTCATTTCCTTCATGTCCTTGGAAATCACCAGCATTTTCGCATCCTGGAAACCTAAAAGTTCATTGCTCAACTGATAAAACTGTTCATTATACATATGATGAGAGGCTTCTTCTGAGAAATTCCGAGCAAGCTTCTCGATATTGGCGGTTTGATCCTTGGCTTGGGAGAAATAATTTTCCATATAATTGACAAGAAAAAGACCTAGTATGAGCAGTACTACCCCAACTAGGCCAATGATGGTCAACCAAAGCTTACCTACGACGCTTCTGAATATAAACACGTTATTTAGGCACCTCTAGCTTATAGCCTACTCCCCACACGGTCGTAATCATCGCAGCTGCATCCGGGGAAACTTTGTTTAATTTTTCGCGGAGTCTTTTCACATGGGTATCGACCGTCCGCAAATCTCCAAAAAATTCATAGTTCCAAACATCCTTCAATAGCTCCTCACGCGAGAACACTTTATCCGGTGACACAGCCAAATAGTGCAGCAGTTCGTATTCTTTTGGCGTCAACGCCACTTCCTGGCCACCTGCCGTTACACGATGGGCATCATGTTCAATGATCAGGTTTGGAAACACGATATTGTTGCTTGAGCTTGCATCCTTAGACAGATAAGCTGTCGCTGAGGAACGGCGCAAAATGGCTTTAACCCGGTAAATCACTTCGCGAGGAGAGAACGGCTTCACGACATAGTCGTCCGCACCCACTTCAAATCCGCTGACACGGTTCGTTTCCTCCCCTTTGGCGGTCAGCATGATGACTGGCGTAGATTTCACCTGGCGAAGGCGCGCGCAAACTTCAATTCCATCTATTCCAGGGAGCATGACATCAAGAAGCACCAGGTCATAGTCCGTTTCTGTCGCCATGCGCAGAGCGTTCTCTCCGTCCTCTGCTTCTTCAATGATATAGCCCTCTTTTTCTAAATACATGCGGAGCAGTCTCCGAATTCGTTCTTCATCATCAACAACGAGTATGCTAGCTTTCATTTCCATGGAGCTTCACATCCTTATCTAAATTAAGTTCGATTTGATTTTATACACCTGCATAGGAGTGCAACCCAGCGATAACAAGGTTTACCCCAACTAACGTAAACATAACCACGATAAAACCGATAACGGTTAACCAAGCTGATTTCTTGCCTTGCCAGCCTTTAGACAACCGAAGATGTAAAAATACGGCATAAAATAACCAAGTAATCAGTGCCCATACTTCTTTGGGATCCCAACCCCAGAATCGTCCCCACGCTTCCTGAGCCCATATCATCGCAAAAATCAATGCGCCCAATGTGAAAATCGGGTAGCCGATGGCAATAGCGCGATAACTGATTTCATCGAGATCCTCAGGATCCATCCCTTTCACGATAGGGCCAATAGCAGCCCCTAACGGTTTGCGGGCTATCAGTCGAGCCAGCCAGTAAAGGACTAGACCTCCTAGAACGGACCAAATCACCGTGTTCAACTTACGCCCCGCGCTTGCGCCTTCCATCCAGGACGGTGCTGTAAACAGCGGTTCTGTCATGCCCAAGAATGGCTTCATTTCAACTACCTTCGTATTGTAAGGCTTCACGATCGGTGGTAGTACGAAAGTCTCTTCTTGAGTGCTCGTTTGCTGCTGTCCTTGCGCATCCATAACCGTCACTTCTTTGGAGAATACAGCTTTATAGCCCGAACCGTTAAATGTAAAAATAGAAGCAATAAAAGCGATTAGCATTAGGATAAAAAAGAGTGTTAGCTCTACGCCTCTTTGTTCACGCTTATCTGTTTTGGTGGTGCCTTTAAAGTCCACGGCACGCAGGAGATACATAAGTCCGCCGGCAAAACCGACGCCGAAGAAGGCTTCACCGGTTGCCGCTGTCGTTACATGGATCTTCAGCCAGTAACTTTGCAGTGCCGGAATCAGAGGCTGAACCTCGCTTGGGAAAACAGAGGCATACGCAATGATAATAAAACCGATCGGCAATGCAAAAACACCAAGTACAGGCGTTCGATAAATGAGATACACGATCAAGAAAGCGAACATGATCATCATCCCGAGGAAGGTCATGAATTCGTACATATTCGAAGTCGGAATGTGATTCCCTTCCGCCCATCTTGTAAAGAAGAATGTCACTTGGCAAGCAAATCCGACAACAGAGGTAAGGAAGGCTACGAAGCCCCATTGTTTCTGATGCTGTTCCGGATCACGATTGCTCCACTTTTTCCCGGTAATCGAGAGGACGAAAAGCAAAAATGCTGCCAGGTAAACGAAAAATGCGATAAGTAAAAAGGTGCTGCTGACTGAATTGACATTCACCCCTGGTTCCCTCCATTGTCTAATGATTTCGGCAGTATGTCCAAATTATTTTTCTTTAAGGCTGCTGCAACCTCATTGCGTAAGCCGAACCAGTTTTTGTTCGTATGTCCGCCGAGCGTAAGTTTACCTTGGTCGATGCGAATCCAGATACGGCGATGCTGCCAGTAGAAGCCCATAATAACCCCAATCATGAAGATCGCAGATCCTACCCAGATATAAGGCATAGCTTTGTCAACACGAATGTTAAGGTAAGTCGTATAATTGGCAAACTGGACGCCTTCCATAGTCCCAACGGCAATCTTTAGTTTCTGGCTAATCGCACCGTTAATCGTATCTTGGGAGAATGCTTCTTTGTCAATTTGTCTTGGGAAATACAAATACGGTTCACCATTAGCCGCCAATCCCGGACCTGTGATGCTAAAAATAAATGCCGGGGCTTTCGGCTCATTCGATTTGGAGATAGGTTGTCCTTTCTCTAGGCCAAACTCAGGGAAGAACCCTTTTAAAGTCAGCTTATAAGGGCCAACTTGATAAACATCCTTCGGATTATTCATCGGAAGATCGAAGCTTCCATACGTTTCGCCTGTTGCAGGATTGCTAAGTGTTGGCTTGACTGAAATCAGGAGCGGTGTGGCTTTGTAGTCAAATTGATACGCTTGCAAGCCTTTATAATCCAAAGGATGATTCACGAGAATATTCGCTTTATGCACTTCTTCTAGAACCGGCTCTTTCGTTGAATCGTCACAATTCGCCGAGCAGTGATATAAGACAGCCTGTGTTTCATATGTTTTGGGAACGATTTGTCCCTTGGACTTTATGCTTTCAGGCAAATCTTTTTCGTCATAAAGCTCTAACGTAAATTTTTCATTTTTTATAAAATAAGAAGTATGGGGGATGGCTTTGGTTTCACCTTCCAAAATACCCATATACTCATCCATATGCCAGCCCGGGATACTTCTCATCAAGACACCGATCAGAAAAATAATAAGACCAATGTGGTTAATATATGGGCCCCAACGGCTGAAACGGTATTTCTCGGCAAGCAGTGCCGTCCCATCTTTATGTATGCGGTAATTTTTTTTGCGTAAAATCACGCCGAGCTTATCGGTCCATGCTTCCTCATCTGTACCTGACGGCAAGTCGGTCACTAGGGTCACCTTTTGCCGGGTCAAGAAATTGAGATGCTTGCGGATTTGCTGCTTGGATAATGCGCGGTAGAGCGGCAAAACACGATCCAAACTGCAGATGACAAGCGACGTCCCGATCATAAATAGCAAGGTGATGAACCACCATGAGCTGAATGTGTGCGAGAGCCCAAGAAAATGATAAATTGTTCCCAGTTTCCCGTACGTTTCCGAATAATATTGCGCAGGATCCATATCCAAAAATGTGTTTTCCTGCGGATATATCGTGCCAACGGCAGAAGCTAGCAAGGTGATGAAAATAATCCATACCGCTATTTTAACCGAGGAGAAGAAATTCCAGACTTTATCTAAAATTGAGGGGTTCGATTTCTGCGAGCGGCGGGCCATACCGTCATAGCGCATTTCGAGTATATCTCTGCCATCCGTATCGATCAGCGGATTCCCGCAGGATTCACAGAGCGTAGTTCCTGTGGGGTTCTGATGCCCACAATCGCATTTGGTGTTGTAGAACATGATGACCTCCTGAAAACTCTAAGCATTCACTTCTATTAAGACTTAACGGCAAGCTTCGAAAGCGTTTCATCGACAAAAGCTTCGGTCATTTGCCCAATTTTCTTGACGGCTACTTTGCCGTCTGCGCCGATAAAGAAGGTCGTCGGATAGTCCATTACGCCATATTGCTTGCGCACAACTTCTTTCGCATCCAACAGTACAGGCATGTTCAAGTTATACTGATCCATGAAGCCTTGAACGGTCACTTTGTTTTTGTCGACATTTACTTCCAGGAAAATAACGCCTTCTTTGCTCCATTTGTCATACTGCTTTTGCAGCGCAGGCATTTCTTCCTTACACGGCGGACAAAAAGTGCCCCAGAAATTAATTAAAACCGGCTTTCCCTTGTATTCCGATAACTCATGTGTCTTGCCATCTAAGCCGACTAATGAGAAGTTCGTCGCTTTGTCGCCAACTTGGGGGTATTTTTTACTGTCAGAAGCCGACAAATTCGTAATAATGGTAAACACGCCAATAATAAGCACGATCGCAAAGATCCCGATCTGTACCCATTTCTTTCTTGCACCCACGATTAATCACCTTCACTTTTTCTTTAGCTATGTTAGATTTTTCACATAGGGTAATACCTTTATTATAACGAAAAGAAGGCCAATTCTTATTGGCCTTTTTGAACGTTATGTGTCTTGAGAGCCTCGTTCCTAAGCTCTTCAACCTCTTTGGGCGTCAAGTGGCGAAACTTCGCTCTTGGCAGGCCTGTAAGAAAGATTGGACCGAATTTAATCCGTTTCAATCGAATCACCGGGAAGGAAATCGCTTCGAACATCCGTCTGACTTGCCGATTCCTGCCTTCGTAGATCGTGATCTGAATGACGGACTCATTCTTCTCTAAATTCACATCCGCATACTCAACCTCAGCCGGTGCTGTCATCCCGTCTTCTAACTGTATGCCCGTTTTTAGCTTGTCTAATAACGTCCCGTGCGGCACTCCTTTGACAGTTGCTTGATACGTCTTCGGCACATGATGCTTAGGATGCGTGAGCAGATGAGCAAATTCCCCGTCATTGGTTAAAATGAGCAAGCCTTCCGTATCATAATCCAATCGTCCGACCGGATACACGCGTTCTTTGATTCCTGGCAAGAAGTCTGTAACTACTTTACGTCCCTCAGGGTCCGTCGCGCTTGTAATGACACCCTTCGGTTTATGTAAAATCACATAAATCTTCTTTTGTTGGCCGATAGCTCGTCCATCGACTCTGATTTCATCCTCAGCCGGGTTCACCTTCACGCCAAGCGTCGTGACAACTTCACCGTTCACTTGTACACGCCCCGCAGTGATGATTTCTTCACATTTCCGGCGGGAGGCGACCCCCGCTTCGGCTAATACCTTTTGCAGTCTTTCCATTATCCGCTTTCACCTCAAGCTAATGATAACGGAGTTGACTGCAAATCACAAGAGCACCTGCTCAGCTAAACACTAAATAGCAGATGACAATCGAGGCAACGAAGCCGACAATATCTGAAATGAGCCCTACCTTCAAGGCATACCCTGCCTTACGAATGCCAATCGCTCCAAAATACACCGTAATTACATACAAAGTTGTATCCGTGCTGCCTTGAACGGTAGAAGCGATTCGGCCAATCATTGAGTCCGGACCAAATTGTTCAATCAAATCGGTCGTAAAAGCGAGCGAACCCGCTCCGGTGATCGGCCGTAGAATCGCCAGCGGCAGCACTTCGGTAGGAACACCGATGCTTTCAAAGAAAGGCCGCATCCAGCCGATTAACAAATCCATCGCACCCGAAGCGCGGAAGACGGAAATGGCGACCATCATACCGACCAGATGCGGAATGATTTTGATCGCCGTATCAAAGCCCTCTTTGGCGCCATCAACGAACGATTCATAGACAGGCACTTTGCGATAAGCCGCATATAAAGGGATGAACACGATCATGATGGGAATAGCCCATGCAGAGATGAGCGAAACGAAGGCATACATGCGGAATCATCCTTTCAGCGGAGGGATGGGAGAGCGAGACCTTCGGTACCATCGATCCACAAAAATAGCAACAGCCGTCGAGATTATCGTAGCAATCAGCGTCGTACCCACGATTTCCGCAGGATTAACGGAATTGTAATTCATGCGTATGGCAATTAACGTTGTAGGAATTAACGTGATGCTTGACGTATTCAATGCAAGCAGCGTACACATCGCTGTACTTGCCGTGTCTTTATCCGCATTCAACTTTTGCAGCTCTTGCATGGCCTTAATGCCCATCGGCGTTGCCGCATTGCCCAGACCAAGAATGTTGGCGCTCATGTTCGACATGATATAACCGATAGCCGGGTGGTTTTTTGGGACGCTCGGGAACAAAAATCGCACCGCAGGCTGCAGCAATCTGGCAAGTTTGCTCAGCAGACCGGCATCTTCGGCTATTCGCATCATTCCCATCCAAAAAACGAGCACGCTAATGAGTCCGAAGCAGACCGTCACGCCGCTTTTTGCGCCATCGAAAGCAGCTTGCGTAACGGCTTCAACATTCCCATTCAAAGCAGCAACAACGAAGCCGATGACGATAAAAAACAACCAAATCCAATTCACCATATCGATGGCCTCCTTGTGAGCCCTCTAGTCCGCCCACTCTGATCTAGAGATTGAAAACAACTCCTGAATTAACATCCGGCAAATTAAACTATAATGGGTGAGCAGCGTTTCTTGATAAGGTTTGCTCTCTTGGAAAGAGAACGTGGACTGGCTCTGCGCTTGTAATAACGGACTCGCTTTATCGTATAGCGGCACCGATTGAATCAGTTGCTGCTGCAATGAAAACTGTATGCTCCCCCGCTCAGCCAAGCGGTATGCCGTTGAAGAAGGATCGACCAGTTTCACTTGATGCGTCAACTGAGCCGCTTCGCCTTCCGCCAGCGGATAAGAGAACGTTCTGCCCGCTACCCATGGCGTTCCCTCGATGGCATCGCCCTTGCTCACGATCGTCTGCAGCGGATAATAGGTAAAACCGTATTGCAGCAGCCTTGCATGATCGGCCCAATCATCGCCATCATTCAGCGTGACGACGGCGAGCTGTTGGCCGTTCCTAGTCGCTGAAGAAACAAGGCAGCGCTTCGCAAGCTTTGTATACCCTGTTTTCACACCGTCCGCTCCTTCAAAAAGAGAGAGCATCTTGTTTTTGTTCAACCACGAATAATCCCAAGCTTCATTCGGGTTCGGCACTTTTTTCAGCTTCGTCGAGACAATTTCCTTGAACACTGGATTCTTGAGCGCATAAGCCGTAAGCTTGGCCATATCGTTAGGACTCGAACGATGGCCTTCGCCTTCATCGAGCCCGGATGGATTCGTAAAATGCGAATGATCCATGCCAAGCGAACGCGCTTTCTCGTTCATCAGATAGACGAAGCCTTCTACGCTTCCGCCCACATTTTCGGCAATGGCCGTAGCAGCGTCATTCCCCGAGCGCAGCATCAAGCCATACAGCATATCATGCAGCCTCATCTCTTCGCCAAGCTTCAGGTAGATCGATGAGCCCTCTTTGCCGAAGGCCGTTTTGCTAACCTTCACTTTATCGTTCAGCTTCCCTTGTTCAATCGCGATAATGGCGGTCATGATTTTGGTCAAGGAGGCAATCCGCATAGGCGTGTCCCCTTTTTCACTATAAAGGATGCGTCCAGACTCCACGTCAATGAGCGAGGCACCAACCGCATTGGTTCGAATGCCTGGCGGCGCTGCTTCCACTTGCGCCCAAGGTGCGAGCAATAGACTGATCAATGCGCTGCACAAGATGATGAACCCGACACTTTTCTTCATCGTTATCCCCCTACTTACCAAATAGACAAGACAAAAACTTTGTACAAGTATATGCTTTGAAAATGGGGATATGTCCAAGTCCTGTTATTTACAAAAGGAGAATCCATCGGTATAATGAGTTGGAATTGAATAACGAGATCACCGGAGGAGCCTGTCATTGCAGGCTCCTTTTTGCCATTTTTCGGATATTACCGGGAAAATGGTTTAGTATCTATGTGCTTGTGCAATAACTAAAATGGAAGAAGATGGAGGTTAATTATGCTCACTTGGATAGCTCTTATTATTTTTTTAGTCACGTATGCACTCATTATTTCGGAAAAAGTCAACCGTGCTGCGATTGCCTTATTGGGTGCTGTGATCATGGTTTTCGCGGGTATTCTGGATGTTCATAAAATTTTCGTGCAATATATAGAATGGGAAACCATCACACTCTTAATCGGAATGATGATCCTCGTGGGTATCACGAACCAGACAGGCGTCTTTCAGTTTGTTGCCATACGCGCGGCCAAAGCCGTCAAAGGCGATCCGATGAAGATCTTGCTTGTTCTATCTACGTTAACCGCTTTTGGTTCCGCCCTTTTGGACAATGTAACGACGGTTCTGCTTGTTGTCCCAGTTACCATCGCGATCACGCGCATATTGGAAATAAACCCTGTGCCCTTTCTGATGGCTGAAATCATTGCTTCCAATATCGGAGGAACAGCTACATTAATAGGCGATCCGCCTAATATCATGATTGGGTCCGCGAACCCGCATTTAACGTTCAATGCTTTTCTTATTCATCTAGGGCCAATTGCACTCATTATTATGATTGTATCGCTTGTCATGCTTTACCTCATGTTCCGCAAACAGATGCATCCCAATCCCGTATTGCAAGCCAAACTGATGGAAATGAATGAACGAGAAACCATCCAAGATCAGCGGCTCATGGTCAAATCCTTGATTGTTTTAGCGCTAACCCTCATCGGTTTTATGCTTCATGCGGTCATTCATGTCGACGCGGCCGTCGTTGCGATAACAGGTGCGATTTTGCTAATGCTTTTCGGATTAAAAGAACACGATATCGAGAAAGCTTTCGCTTCGATTGAGTGGGTGACGATTTTCTTTTTCGCGGGATTATTTAGCTTAGTGGGGGGATTGCAAGAGGTTGGACTGATTAAAAAGCTGGCCATGCTTGCCCTGGATGTAACAGAAGGCAACATTCAAAGCGCCTCCTTGCTCATCCTTTGGGGTTCTGGATTGGCTTCGGCAACCATCGACAACATTCCATTTGTCGCAACGATGATTCCTCTCATCAAAGATATGGCGGATGGGCTTGGCCTTGCGGTAGATTCAGCGCCAATCAACACATTGTGGTGGTCGCTTGCATTAGGCGCATGTTTAGGAGGAAACGGCACCATCATAGGTGCGTCAGCGAATGTCATCGTGGCTGGCCTAGCGGCCAAAGAGGGGAAAGGTTTTAGTTATTTGGAGTTTTTAAAAGTAGGCGTTCCCATTACGCTGGTTTCATTGCTGCTCGCGCATGTCTACATTTATCTTCGTTACTTGCTGTGATTACGCATAAAAAAAAGCTGTCACAGAGGACAGCCCAGACGATAACCGATTCTTATACGATGAAATTTTGATTCTCAATATTCGTTACGTTGTTGGCGCCGTTTGTTCCGACTGTTCCCGATTTCGTGTTAAAGCCTTTAACCATGCTTTGAATGCGGTCTACAACCTGCGGCGCAGAATCGATGAGGCGTTCCAGGATATGCGTTTGGTTGTCGAGAGGAACAACTTTAACGCCATTTTTGCCAACAACGAGGAAGGCAATCGGTGTAATGGAGACCCCGCCGCCGCTGCCTCCTCCGAAAGGAAGGGCAACCTTGGCGTTCAGCGCATCGTTTTTGCCCATCGAGCCGCCTTCAATCTCAATTTCGGAATCGGTCACGAACTCGCTGCCGCCCGCTGCAAATCCGAAACCGACTTTGGATATTGGCATAATGACACTGCCGTCCGGAGTTTCAACAGGGTCTCCGACAATCGTGTTAACGTCGACCATTTCCTTGATATTTTCCATGGCGACTTTCATGAGTCCTTGAATCGGGTGTTCTGACATGATAATATTCCTCCTTAGCGTTTTTCGCCATTAAAAACTGGCATCGGAAGCTTAAGTGTCTAAGACCAATATTGGTTCTTTTTTAGAGTACCCTTAGAGGAATATCGTTATGTACATCACGAAGCTGTTTTAAATCTTGACCTTGCTTTCAGAGCCATTTGAATCCAGGTGCGTATGCCGCCTTTTACTTTAGCAGCCCTGACCATCAGCCTGACGCCTGCAAAAACCATATGCCAGACGCGGATTCGGGCAGCAACCCGTACTTCCGTTGAGAAGTGTTTCTCATTAAATTGCGGAATCACGTCTACCCGCGGCGTTGCCCTCACCTGAACATAGCGCATTGTAAAGCCTAAGAGCGACGATTTAATCCCCCAGATGGCTCCCGTCGTAATAGCCGTTTCCGGAGCATCTCCCACGCCGACGCGCGTTACCCATTTTAACTCGGTACATTCCACTCTAGCTAAAGTCTGCCGCGTCCAATCATACAAATTGAGCGTATGAACAAGCAAGTCTTTGGTTTCCTTATAAAATTGAATCACTTTGTCCTTCGTAATGTGATCCTTGCTCTCATCTTTCAGCTTTGCGTATGTTTTATTCACAATTTCCGATTTGATCAGGATCCCTTTCGTGAATCCCTTGAACTGTATGATGGGGATGACATAGCGATAACGGATTAATCCAAATAAAGCACGCATCTCCACAGTAAGTGTGTCATTATCTTTCACTCTGGAGAAATAAAACTCTCCCCGAATGAAACTGAGCAGCGCAATGATAATGGCAAGGATGACGATTAGAAGCACGAATCCTACCCACAACAACCCCATTCTCCCCCTTAACAAAAAAACTCCACAGCCAGAAGAGATCTTCTGGCAAGTAGAGTTAGTATGAGCTAATTTAGGAAATGAAATGCATTTATCGTTACTCGGTTTCCTCCGAAACATCCTCGAGTGTAATCTGTTTCTGATCTCCGCCCATCCGATCAAACAACATGCGAGTTTCTTCCTCCAGATCAAACTCTCCTTGGAAGCTGCCTGAATCCGGCAGTTCCTGGATGGAGCTGAGCCCGAAATACTCAAGAAATTGTTTGGATGTGCCATACAAGATCGGTTTTCCTACTGCATCTGCACGTCCAACTTCCAATATAAGATCTTTTCCTACCAGAGTAGCCAAAGCACGATCACATTTCACGCCGCGTATTTCTTCGATCTCTACTCTGGTAATGGGTTGTTTATAAGCAACAATGGATAAGGTTTCCAGTGCAGCTTGCGATAAGGATGAACGTGAAGGTGTGTAAGCCAGCCGCTCAAAATATGGCGCATGCTCAGCCAAAGTCGTTAACTGGTAAGCACCGGCTACCTCAACGATCTGGACTCCTCTTCCCTTGCGTTTAAATTCCGTGCGCATATCCTTAAGCAAATCGCGAACGATGTACAAATCAAGCTCCATGACCTCAGCTATTTGTTTGGCATCCAATCCCTCGTCACCAGAGGCAAAGAGGAGTCCCTCAATAATCGATTTCATCTGTGGAAAACTGAGTGTCAATGTCTGAACCCTCCTCTTTGGCTTGAATCACGATATCTTCAAATAATTGATATTGATAACATACGACTTTTTTCATTTTCATTAATTCAAGAATGGCCAAAAATGTGACGACGATCTCTTCCCGAGTCATTTCATAATCGAACAATTTCGAGAAAAGCAGTTTGCCGCCTTTCACTTTTAGCAAATCTATAACCTCTCTAATCCGTTCTTTGACAGATATTTCGTCTCTTCGAATTCTAGTAACAATATTGCGGTTCACAAGCTTGCGAAGCGTCCGTTGAAAAGCGAATAGCAAATCAGCAACGTCCAGCCCTTCAACAGGGTTCTCCTGCACATGCGGCAGGAATGGCGTCAGGTCTTCAGGCTCACGTGTATACACCAGACTCCGCTCTACTTCTTTATCTCTAAGCATATCAGCAATAGACTTGTACTTTCTGTACTCAATAAGTTTAGCGACCAACTCTGCGCGAGGATCAAGCTCGTCTTCCATATCATCAAAATATTCGTCAAATTCAATAACAGGCGGTTTAGGCAGCAGCATTTTGCTTTTGATAGAGAGAAGTGTAGCGGCCATGACTAGAAACTCACTTGTAATCTCCAACTCCAACTCTTGCATGGCTTGTACATATGCCAAATACTGATCTGTAATTTCTTTGACAGGAATATTATAAATGTCGAGTTCATTTTTATCGATAAGATGAAGCAAAAGATCAAGGGGGCCTTCAAAAGCTTCTAACTTATAGGTAACTTTCATGTAATCTCCCCCTTGTCATAGTGAAAATATATTCATAACAAACTGCGCGGCAAACGGATAAATACGTTCCAAGGCCCATTGCCCGGTAGGTGTAATCATCAAAACGATGACAAGAATAAGTGCATATCGCTGATTGCGATCCATCCATCTTTGATTTTTCGGAGGAATAAGGCCTTTAAGGATATACCAACCATCTAGCGGATAAAGCGGTAACATATGTATAAGACAAATCATGAGATTGACAATGACGCCGTACTGCAAATAGACTCGCCATTGTTCCACGGTGATCGACTCGGATGCTCCTCCGAAAAAATCAGGAAGAAAGAAATAGAGCCACCAGAAAAACAAAGCGAGCAGCAAATTGGTAAAAGGACCTGCTGCATACACAATTGTATGATAAAGTTTTGGCTTTTTAAACTGCGTAGCCTCTACCGGCATTTTCTTCGACCAGCCATATGGACCAAAAACAATCATCGCCAACCCCAAGGCATCCAAGTGTACCAAGGGGTTAAGCGATAAGCGTTTGCTGTCCCGGGCTGTTCGGTCTCCGAGCAGCCAAGCAACTCCTGCATGTGCAGCATCATGGAGCGTCATCGCAATCAGGAAGGCGAGCAGCCTGGGAAGCAGTGATTCCAGATGATAATAAGAAAGCATTAGGAAGTGAATTGTTTCGTCAAGTTCGCCATCTCAATTGCCGTTACTGCCGCTTCCCAACCTTTGTTGCCAGCTTTTGTTCCCGCGCGTTCAACCGCTTGCTCAATGGAATCCGTCGTTAAAACACCAAAGATTGTTGGAACGCCTGTTTTCAGGTTAATGGCAGATACACCTTTTGCAACTTCACTGCACACATAATCAAAGTGAGGCGTTGAACCACGAATAACGGCACCAAGGGTAATAACCGCATCATATTTCCCGCTCTCCGCCATTTTTTGAGCAATAAGCGGAAGTTCGAACGCGCCCGGTACCCAAGCAATATCCACTTCACTATCCTGTACGCCATGGCGTTTCAAAGCATCCTGTGCGCCGCCAAGCAATTTGGAAGTAATAAATTCATTGAAACGACCTACGACGATACCATATTTCAAATTCTGCGATACTAAATGTCCTTCATAAATTGTAGCCATGATTAAATTCTCCTTTTCTATATAAAAACCGTTATTTGAAGTGTAAAGATCAGATCCCGCTGCCGGAATCATGGAAGCTCAGCATGTGGCCAAGTTTTTGTTTTTTTGTTCGCAAATAATTGACGTTGTCCTCTTTGCTTGGCATTTGAATCGGAACGCGTTCAACAACTTCGAGACCATAGCCTTCTAACCCTTTAATTTTGCGAGGGTTGTTCGTCAACAAACGCAGCTGCGTAATGCCAAGATCTTTCAGAATTTGCGCGCCAATGCCATAATCACGAAGATCTGGAGCAAATCCAAGCTTAATATTCGCTTCTACAGTGTCTAATCCCTGCTCTTGCAAAGCATAAGCTTTTAATTTGTTGATCAGACCGATACCGCGACCTTCCTGTCGCATATATAATAATACACCATTGCCCTCTTCATCAATCTGTTTTAATGCAGCATCGAGTTGAGGACCGCAATCGCAGCGGTGTGAATGGAAAACATCACCAGTTAAACATTCGGAATGCACACGAACCAGCGTTGGTTTGGAAGGGTCAATTGTTCCTTTGACAAGGGCAACATGCTCTTTGTTATCCAGTTGATTGGTATAGGCGATTGCTTTAAAAGTGCCGAAATCCGTAGGCAGCTTAATTTCAACTTCACGCTCAACCAATTTCTCCTGTTGATTGCGGTAGTGAATCAAATCTTGAATCGTGATGATGCACAAATCATGTTTCTTGGCGATTTCCATAAGATCCGGAACCCGAGCCATCGTTCCGTCTTCCTTGATAACTTCACAAATGACCGCGGCAGGATAGGATCCGCATAAAACAGCCAAATCAACCGCTGCTTCCGTATGTCCAGCTCTGCGGAGTACGCCGCCTTTTTTGGCGATTAGCGGGAAAATATGACCCGGTCTGCGGAAATCCTGCGGTTTCGTATCCGGATCGATCAAGCCCATAACCGTTCTTGAACGCTCATGTGCGGAAATCCCTGTACTCGTCTCAACATGGTCTACAGATACCGTAAAGGCAGTGCCATGATAATCGGTATTTCTAGCGACCATCGGCGGCAAGTCAAGCTCTTTCGCCCGTTCTTCCGTAATCGGTGTGCACACCAGCCCGCGGCCTTCTTTGATCATGAAATTAATCACTTCCGGGGTCGTTTTATCCGCCAGTGCGATAAAATCCCCTTCATTCTCGCGATCTTCGTCATCCACAGCGATAATGACTTTCCCTAAACTGAGATCTTTCAGTGCTTCTTCGATCGTGCTGAATTTTATTTCTGTCATCTTCACCTCTCCTAACCGAACTATCTTTGTAAGCTAATTACCCTTACATAAAGCCATGATCCGCCAGAAAGCTTGCAGATAGCGTACTTTGCTTTTTACCGTTACCCGCTGAGGCATCAGCAGGACCGAACTTTAGCAGTCGTTCCATATATTTGCCCAGAACATCGCATTCCATGTTAATAGTATCTCCTGCTTTTTTATCATGCAGAACGGTTTGAGCCAGTGTATGTGGAATAATCGAAACCGCCAGATCGCGTTCTGTGACATCGACAACCGTAAGGGAGATCCCGTCAATGGTGATCGAGCCGCCAGCTATAATATATCGGAAAATGTGTTTATCCTCCGGTTCGAACCGATAAACAACCGCATTTTCTTCTGGAATCCGCGAAATAATCGTTGCTGTTGAATCTACATGTCCCTGCACAATGTGTCCGCCGAAACGGCCGTTTGCCGCCATCGCTCGCTCCAAATTCACGCGTGTACCGGCTTGCAGCTTGCGCAAATTCGTCTTGCGGTAAGTTTCCGGCATCACATCTACGGAGAAAGATTCCTGATCAAACGAAATGACTGTCAGACAAACGCCATTCACCGAAATACTGTCTCCCAGATGCACATCCTCAAGGATCTTTTTTGCCCCAATCGTTAATACCATAGCTTGACCTACGCTATGAATGCGGCGCATGTGGCCGATTTCTTCAATAATGCCGGTAAACATGACAGCCCTCCATTCGTTAGCTCTTATAAACCGGATACCCGGTTAGGCATACATCCGGTCCGAACTGCTCAACCTTTAACCGGTCGAGCGTAATTGCGTCATCCATCTTCGCGAAGCCTTCGAAGGTGATGTTCATAGGTGCTGCTTGCCCGCCGCCGATAATTTTCGGCGCAAACATCAGCACCAGCTTATCCAACAGGCGCCGCTCCAGCATGGCGCCGCTCAGCTTGCCTCCACCCTCTAGGAGGATGGAGCCGATCTCTCGCTCGCCGAGCTGCCGCATGGCGAGCGTCAGATCCACCTGCGGGCCGTCGCCGCAGGTGAGGACCGTGATGCCGCGCGCTTCCAGCGCGGCACGCCGCTCTGCGGGCGCCTGTGCGGTGGCGAGCAGGATCGTCGGCTGACGATCCTGCTCGGTGAGCACCTGGGCGCCCAGCGGGACTCGCAAGCGCGAGTCCGCGATAATCCGTACCGGCTGCACAGCCGGTACGTCGCCGCGCGCGCTTAAGCGCGGGTCGTCGGCGATGACAGTATCGACGCCGACCATGATGCCCTGATGCCGATGGCGCAGAGTATGCACGAATGCGCGCGACGCAGGCGACGTAATCCATTTGCTGTCGCCTGTTTTCGAGGCAATGCGGCCGTCGAGCGTGCTGGCTGTTTTCAGCGTCACGAAAGGCATACGCGTGACGATGTACTTATTAAAAGCCTCATTCATCAGCGAGGCTTCCTCTCCCAGCAGCCCAACGGATACGTCTATGCCGTGGGCGCGCAATTTGGCAATACCCGTGCCCGCAACCTGCGGGTTCGGGTCGGTGCCCGCAACGACAACGCGGACAACACCGGCCTCAATGAGACGGTCGCTGCAAGGCGGCGTCTTGCCGTAGTGACTGCACGGCTCGAGCGTAACATACGCCGTACTGCCCTTCGCTTCTTCGCCCGCCATCTGCAAAGCAAGAACCTCAGCATGGCCATGTCCCCGCTTCAGATGCGCCCCCATCCCCACGATACGCCCGTCTTTTACCAGGACGCATCCAACAACGGGATTAATCCCTGTCTGGCCAAGAGCACTCTCAGCCATTTGCAGAGCGAGCCTCATATAAGCTTCATCATTCAAGACATGCATGTGTGTTCACTGCCTTTCCAAGCTATTTTGAAATAGAATGCAAAAAGACCCCTCCGTATATCGGATAGGGGCCAGAGATTGTTTAGGTAACACGAAGAAGCTTCATCCATCCACACTTGCTGCATTTTTGATCAAATCAAACAAGCACGACGTATCCATGCCAAAGCATAGACCTGCCGAATTTTTGTTCTCGTGAAAAAATGTACAAGTATGCATAGCGAATCTAATGTTCGCGTATTCCTTCTCCCATCCAGACTATACTGTCGGTCCCGGATTCTCACCGGGTCAGCCGTAGCGAAGCTGTATATCAGGTACCGCTAGCTTCAAAACGGGTCACGGACTAATTGAAAGCAGCCAGATCAGCCTGCCATCAAATCACCGCCGGTGTGGAATTTCACCACGCCCCGAAGGTTTGCACACATATGAAAAGTAACTTATGAAAAATTTATCACTCACTCATCGAAAAAGCAAGGTCTTTTTTACCTCGCCCTACAAAAAACGACTCATTTTGCATTGCTACAACTCGGTTGCGCCTATGTTTTTGGTAGCATAATTTGTATAAAACTGGATATATTCCCCTTCCAAATAGTACATACTGACCTGTGCAGGCTCTGCCCACATCCCCCTCATTCTAACGGACCTCACAGCCGTTATTCCCGTTATTTCACGCATTTCCCAGCTCTAACGGACTCCAGAGTCGCTATTCGGTCCATTCACGGCCATTTTAGTCGGAATCATCGTGAATAGCGGCTCTCCTGTCCGTTAGAATTTCACAGAGCCTTATTTCTGCAAAATAAGGTCATCTCTGTCCGTTAGCTGACTTCCTGCAGCAACTTTCACTCTGAAGCTCCCCACCTTGGGCCGCTTCCAACGACGTTTTACATCGTTGAAGTTGCTCATGCCTGGTCTACTCGTTGGAGCTCAGCTTCTCACCTTCGCTAGCATGTCGTGCGCAGGCTCACCACTCTCTAACGGACCACACAGCCGCTATACCCGTTATTTCGCGCATTTCTCAGCTCTAACGGACTCCAGAGTCGCTATTCAGTCAATTCACGGCCATTTTCATCACAATTATCATGAATAGCACCTCTCCAGTCCGTTAGAATTTCACAGAGCCTTATTTCTGCGAATAAGGTCATCTCTGTCCGTTGGCTGACATCCTGCAGCACCTTCCACTCTGAAACTTCCCCACCTTCGGCGGCTTCCAACGATGTTTTGCATCGTTGAAGTTGCTCATGCCAGGTCGACTCCAGGGAGCTCAGCTTCTCACCAGCACTAGACTACGTGCGCAGACTTGCTCTTATTCAGCCATTTCATAGCCAATTTCCATGTTCAGCCCCTCAAATAAAAGAACCTGCTGACAACTGTCAGCAGGCTATTCCCATTCTCCAATATTAAACTTCTACAACTTCTACTTTTTCCATCAAGTCTCTGCCCTTGAAAGCATCAACGAGTTCCATACCTTTGGACACTTTACCGAAGACAGTATGTTGTCCATCAAGGTGAGGTTGTGGTTGGTAAGCGATGTAGAATTGGCTTCCACCTGTGTTTCTGCCTGCATGAGCCATAGCCAGGGAGCCGCGCTCATGTTTGTTAGGGTTGATTTCACAGTTGATTTGGTAGCCTGGGCCACCAGTTCCTGTGCCGGATGGACAACCGCCTTGTGCAACGAATCCTGGGATTACGCGATGAAAAACAAGTCCGTTGTAGAAACCGGAGTTTGCTAATTTTTCAAAGTTGGCAACGGTATTTGGCGCGTCATTTTCGAAAAGATCGATTAGAACTTCGCCACCGCCTGCTAGTTTAATTTTTGCTTGTTTGGCCATTGTGGTCCACTCCTTTAGACAATAATATCTTATTCTACTATGAAAAGATGCATTTCACAAATCTGCCTTTCAGCTGAATAGAGAACTCTAGTTTCGTGAGCACACAAAAAACTATCCCTCAAGTCCTTAAGACCTAAGGGATAGCCCGTTCTCAGCCTGAAAATCCAGCTGTGTTCTATGTTAAACCGTTTTGCTCACTTGTTTCATTCTAGCAGGAATTAGATCGTTCCCGACAATGTTGTCGAACGTTTCACGCTTCACGACGAGATCGCTTTGACCCTCGCTCACGAAAACTACGCCTGGACGGCGGATGCGATTGTAGTTGCTAGCCATCGCATAGTTATATGCGCCTGTGCAAGACACGGCAAGCACATCGCCTGAGTTCACTTTCGGGAGGTTCACGTCCCAAATCAGCATATCGCCGCTCTCACAGCATTTGCCGGCAATCGATACGACCTCGGTAGGCTCTTCGGTTGCGCGGTTTGCCAACATTGCCTCATACACAGCCTCATACAAAGCAGGGCGCGGGTTATCTGTCATACCGCCATCGACAGATACATATTTACGTACACCAGGAATATCTTTCGCCGTTCCAACGGTGTACAAGGTCGTTCCTGCATCGCCAACGATGCTGCGGCCCGGCTCCACCCAGATTTCGGGAAGCGGATATTCGTTGCGTCCGAAATTGTCTTTAATCGCATCCGTGATAGCTTTCACGTAGACGGATACCGGAAGCGGAGTATCTTCGTTCACATAACGGATACCGAAGCCTCCGCCAAGGTTAATGACTTTGAACGTCACGCCAATTTCTTGACGAACTTGAACGGCGAAGCTGGCCATTTTCTCGGCCGCCATGCGGAAGCCTTCCACTTCAAAAATTTGCGAGCCAATATGAGAATGAATACCGAGCAGTTCCAAATGGCTCAGCTTGGAAGCCTCTTCCACCGCGCGGAATGCGGAACCGTTGCCTAGATCGAAACCGAACTTGGAATCCGTTTGGCCTGTGGAAATATATTCATGCGTATGTGCTTCGACACCTGGCGTAATACGCAGTAAAATTTTCACTTTCTGACGTTTCTCACCGGCAATGGCGTTCAGCATTTGAAGCTCGATAAAATTATCTACAACGAAACAGCCGATTTTCGCATCAATCGCCATCTCAATCTCGTCAATCGTTTTGTTGTTGCCATGGAAATGAATCCGCTCTGCCGGGAATCCAGCTTGAAGAGCTGTATACAGCTCACCGTCCGATACAACATCAAGGGACATTCCTTCTTCTTCAACAATCCGGCACATCGCCATCACGCAAAAAGCTTTGCTCGCATAAGCCACTTGGAATTTGAGACCGGACGCTTTGAAAGCATCTACAAACTCGCGGCAACGTTCACGTACAAGAGCTTCGTCAAACACATATAAAGGTGTCCCATATTCCGCAACCAGCTTCGTTGCGTCGACACCACCGATTTCAAGGTGACCTTGACCGTTAATTTTACTTGTACCATGCAAATACATAGCTTCATTTCCCCCTCACCCTGAACCTGCTGCTGCTCATATTTCGCTCAAACGGCCGAATGCGCATTACTATTTAAATTAACATAGGAAAAGCGCATTTGACAATATCCTCGCGGCCCTAAATCGTAAAAAGGACAAGAAGAATGCTCTTGTCCTTTTAGTTTATTAAGATTTGGGTTGACGTGTGCCGTCAATCGGTTTTGTAATGCTTAGACGCGTTTTGGCTGCCAATACGGGACGGCGTAGAATAATCGAAAAGAAGCTTTTCGCGTTGAAAGGAATGAGCGGCCACATGTAGGGCGCATTGTAGGATTTTCTTGTAGCCAGCCAGAGCAGCCACAATGTTGATCCGACTACAAAACCCGGGACATGGAAGATAGCCACAGCAATAAGCAGCCCCAGCCGGACAATCCGGTTAGCCAGCCCCAATTCATAACTTGGAGTGGCAAACATACCAATGGAGGCAAGAGCCAGATACAGAATCACTTCATTGATGAATAATCCTGTTTTAACAGCTATATCCCCCACCAGAATGGCTGCTACCAAGCCCATAGCCGTGGCAAGCGGAGACGGGGTATGCACCGCGGCCATCCGCATCAGATCGATCCCGATATCGGCGATTAGGAATTGAACTAGAAGTGGAAGTGTTCCCTCTTTCTGCGGCCCGAGAAATTCTAAACCGGGAGGTTTTAAAGAAGGATCCATCACCATCATAAACCAAAGCGGAAGCAGGAAAATGGAGGACATGATTCCGGCAAACCGCACCCACCTTAAATAAGTGCCGATAAACGGCGTTTGTCTATATTCCTCTGCATGCTGCACATGATGGAAGAAGGTCGTTGGCAAAATCATGACGCTTGGAGATGTATCCACAAATAGACACACATGCCCTTCCATCAAATGTGCGGACACAACATCGGGACGCTCCGAAAAGCGCACCATCGGATATGGGTTCCAGCCTTTATTCACGATAAGTTCCTCCAGCTGCTTTTCGCCAAGGGGGAGACCATCTATCTTCACTTCGCTAATTTTCTCTTTAATCGCATCGACCAAATCCGCATTTGCAATATCGTTTATATAACCGATGCAGACATCCGTTTTGGTTCGTTTGCCTATTTGCATAATCTCCAGCTTCAACCGCTCATCGCGCACTCTTCGTCTAACGAGTGTTACGTTCAATAATAAGGTTTCTACGAAACCGTCCCGTGAACCTCTGACAACCCGCTCCAAATCTGGCTCGCCGATGGATCGAACAGGATAGCTCTTGACGTCGATAGCGATAGCGGCCGTTTCCCCTTCAATGAAGAGTGCGGTTCCACCCATGAGCACCTGCCCTACGATTTCGGACATTTTTTTGTAGGACTTGACTTGATTATGAGGGATTAGATAATCCATGAAAGATTCGACCGTGTGGTGGTTCACACTTTTTTCACTAGCATAGGAAAGGCGTGTCAGAATATCGGATAAAACCGTATCTTTGACGAACCCGTTACAGTAGAAGATCCCTACTCTTTTTGATCCGAACACCATCTCCCTCATCACAAGATCGAAGCTGCGATTGAGGCCAACGCGCTCTTCCAGAACTCGTTTGACATCCTCTAAATTATCGGGAATATCTTCCTGAGTTTTCAACTCCTTTTCCTCAGGCGTCATATTCGTGATTGGATTATATTCCGATAAATTCCCTTCCTCATCAATGGCCAGTTTATCTAAATTTTCTTTGGATTCGTTCACATTATCGTGTTCATGTTCATGGTCATTCCCAGTCTTGACGATTACTTTCATGTCCGTGCGCCTCCTTCAATCCTTAATAAAACAACCACTCAAACAAGGATCCAAATACTTTGCCGAAAATCATCGCCATCAGCAGCAAAATCATATAGGAACCCATACCCACCCTCTTGGCAAGGATCGGCAGCACATTAATAATTTCAGTAAGCGCTGCTGCTAACATCCCTACAAAACAGCCGGCAAATAGTCCAATGAGCGCAGCACTTATCGGAAATAGATGCACCTTCATATCGCTAAAATCCACCCAAGTAAACAAAAGGGAACCTAACACAACCGCAGCTTCATACGCACGTATTTTTGAGAATGTTCGTGTGATCTGTGCCAACCTCGGAATAATGTCCAGAACCACAAGAAAGGCCACCATCCCGCTGCCCACGGCAATTCCTCCCGCTAAACCGATAAAAGCAATCAGAAGGACTTCTCCAAGGAGAGTCATCCCTTCGACTCCCCTTCCTCATGAATTTTCATATACTCTTCGGTGATCACATAATGGTTAATATTCTCCTGGTACATGAACATTTCCACTTCAAGCGGACTTGGTTCCTCATTGAATTTCTTTTTAAACAAATGGTTGAAGAAGATCACCATCCCGACACCTATGCCGAGGGAATACGGTATTTGCAGAATGAGCGGATGGTCTACCTTTTTACCCGTCATCAGCTCGTAGATCCTCTGGTGAACCTCCAGCATGGAGACATCGGCATGGAAATTCATGATGGCCAGCCCTGAACCGATGAACAGCAGCAGCCATACCAATCCGATGAGTACTGGACTTGCTTTTTTATTATCAGAAAAAATTTCAAGGAGCACATGAGGTTCCCCAAAATGCTCAATTTGCAGCTCCGGGTACCGCTCTTTCACTTTTCGAACAATCAGCATCATATCAATCAGGACGCGGTTGCCATCCTCCTGCTGCGGCTTATGAATAATCAGCTCGTTCAAGGCTGTTTCATAGTCAGGTTCCACAATAATTTGCGCGATATGCCGCAGCTGAACGACACTTCCTTTGCGAACACTCGCTTTACGCCTGAGCCGGATATACAGGTATGGAGCTCCACTATTAGCCATGGTCTCACTCCCTTCACTACTTACGGGTATCATCCATGTATAGGAGTAGTATGCAAAATGTTTCCTACCCATAATCACCCGCTGCAATGGTAAATTCTCCAGGAATAAAGCTCTCCTCAAATTGACATAGTAAGAAATGAATAACGATAACTTATTCCATACAAAGAAGGTGATAACATGGCAAAAGTAGCGTTAACTCTAGTGATTATCGGTGCGCTGAATTGGCTTTTAGTTGGGCTCTTCGAATGGGATTTAGTTTCAGCTATATTGGGTGGGGATTCACATCGGGAATCTTCGGTTTTAAGTCGCATCATCTATACCATCGTCGGCTTATGTGGCATTTACTGCGTAAGATTCTATTCCGACAACAGATATTCTGCACGATAGACGTATAGGTGTATAAAAGAAAGCCGCCATACCCAGTAGATTGACGGGTAAATAGCGGCTCTTTTTCATTTCTATAAAAATAGCTGTGACAGTATTTAATTTGCTTGCTTCACCAAAAGCTTACTTTCCTCATTCAATCCAATGCAAATCACCGTTTTGCCCAGCTGCTCATACTTCGCAATGGTTTTAGCGATAGCCGTAACAGCGGAGTGATCCCAGACGTGCGAACTGCTAAAATCAATCGTAATTGTCTCCGGGTCATTTCGATAATCGAATAAATCAATAAAATAAGTCATTGTGCCAAAAAACAGCTGACCGGAAACCCGATATGTTTTGGCTCCGTTAGCGTCTATCGAGGTAAAAGCTTTAATCTTGGCCGATCTCCAACCAAAAATGAGCGCACTTAGCGTAACACCGGACAATACCCCAATGGCTAAGTTGGACGTTGCAACAACGATAGCGACAGTGATCACCATGACTAATGCGTCGCTTCTTGGAATTTTGGCTATCGTTCTCAGAGATTTCCAATCGAAAGTGCCTATGGAGACCATGAACATGACCCCGACCAATGCCCCCATCGGAATTTGCTTAACGACATTACCAAGCACCATGATCAAAAATAGCAAAAACACGCCGGACACAAAGGTGGATAGACGCGACCTTCCTCCTGATTTCACATTAATCACCGTTTGACCGATCATCGCACAACCTGCCATCCCGCCAAAAAAACCGGAAAACACATTGGCAATGCCTTGCCCGCGAACTTCTTTGTTTTTATCGCTTTTTGTTTCTGTCATTTCATCCACGATCGTAGCCGTCATCAAGGATTCCGTAATACCGACCACGGCCAAAGCCAAGGAAATCGGAAGAATCACCCCTATGGCTTGCAAAGAGAGATGGAAGTCAGGGACATGGAAAAACGGCAGTGTCTGCGTGATTTCCCCCATATCTCCTACCGTGCGTACATCCAGATGCAAATTGATCGATATAATGGTCATCACAATAATCGCGACTAACGCAGAAGGGACGGCTTTGGTTATCCGCGGCAGTCCATACACGATGACCAAGGTACCTGCTACCATCGCGTACATCTGCCAACCCGCACCTGCAAAGCTAGGGAGCTGAGCCATGAAAATAATAATGGCCAGGGCATTTACAAAGCCAATGACAACAGAATGCGGAATGAAAGTGATAAATTTGCCGAATTTGAACACACCCATGAGATATTGAATGATACCGGTTAAAATGCTGGCGGCGAATAGATATTCAATGCCATACTTCGCTACCAAAGGCCCCATCAGAGAGGCCATCGCGCCTGTTGCTGCCGAAATCATCCCCATCCGGCCACCGGTGAATGAGATCACTAACGCAATGATGAACGAAGCATATAAGCCAACCATCGGATCTACCCCAGCTAAAATGGAAAACGCAATCGCTTCAGGGATTAAAGCCAAAGCCACCGTTATTCCAGACAAAACATCCTTTCGTACATTAAAAAACCACGAATCCTTCCATTTCCCGTACAACTAGATTCACTCCTCGACTGATAAAAGCATTGATTTTGATTTTTCGCTTTCAGAAAAATCCACACCGTTATTGGCAGTACTTATTATACATAAATCTCGCCAATGTCTCTACGCACAAAAAATAACCGTCCTCCTGATGGAGAACGGTTATTTTCGTTATTGCGCAATCTGATCTTTGATCGATTGCAAAATCTTCTTTTCCAATCGCGATACTTGCACTTGGGAAATCCCCAGTCTGCTAGCAACCTCCGACTGTGTTTGATCCCTGAAATAGCGGAGGTAGACAATGAGCCGCTCCCGCTCGGAGAGTGTCCCGATGGCTTCGTTGAGCGCAAGCTTCTCGAACCACTTCTCTCCGCTTTCGTCGGAGATTTGATCCATTAACGTAATGGGATCCCCGTCGTTTTCAAAAACGGTCTCATGAATTGAGGAAAGCGGCTTATTCGCTTCTTGCGCGAAAACAACTTCCTCCGCCGTGATCATAAGCTCTTCTGCCACCTCTTTAATCGTAGGAAGCCTGCCAAGCCTTTTCGATAACTCGTCCTTCGTCTTGCGAATCTTATTAGCCAGTTCTTTGAGCGAACGGCTAACCTTGAGTGTTCCGTCATCCCGAAGGAAGCGCTGAATTTCGCCGATAATCATCGGCACCGCATAGGTTGAAAACTTCACATCATAGGACAGATCGAATTTGTCAACGGACTTGAGCAGTCCGATGCAACCGATCTGGAACAAATCTTCGGCTTCGTATCCCCGGTTCAAAAAGCGTTGAACCACAGACCAGACCAAGCGGATATTGCAGCTGACGAGTGTTTCTCTGGCGAGTCCATCTCCGGATTGGCTGAGGGCGATTAACCGTTTGACTTCCGAATCGTCTAAATAACTGTGAGAAGCATGCTTCAGATCGACATCCATAGATCAAACCCCTAATTGTATAAAGCTTTTTTAGATTCAATTCGCTTCAACATGTTTATTTTGGTTCCGATTCCGACGGCCGTCACAACTTCCACTTCGTCCATGAAATTTTCCATAATCGTGAATCCCATTCCGGAACGTTCGAGTTCTGGCTTGGATGTGTAGAGTGGCTGTTTCGCTTGTTCCAAATCATCTATGCCTGAGCCCTGGTCCTCAATCGTAATTCGGACTACGTCATCCTCAATTTTCGTTGTAATGGTAATGACACCATCCGGTTTATTGTTATACCCATGAATAATCGAATTCGTCACAGCTTCTGAAACGACCGTTTTGATATCCGTTAGTTCATTCAAGGTTGGATCCAATTGTGAAACGAAAGCAGCAACAGCGACACGTGCAAAGGCCTCATTCTCGGAACGGCTGGCAAACTGCAGCGTCATAAAATTGTGCTCACTCATAGTGCAACCTCCAAACTGGACATTGCATTACGTTCGTTATCCTGAATTGATACGATCTTGAACATTCCGGAGAGCTCGAACAAGCGATAGACAGCAGGCGAAACATCACATACGACCATCTTGCCGCCTTTACTCGTGATTTGCTTATAGCGACCGAGAATGACGCCCAGACCTGAACTGTCCATGAACGTAAGATCTTTCAAACTCAGGATCAAGTGATGCGTATGCTCTTTGGCAATCGCTTCCTCCATCCTGGCTTTGACGACATCGGCAGTATGGTGGTCCAGCTCGCCTTTCAATCTAACAATCAGCGCTCTTCGGCCTTGCTCGAATTCAATTTGCAGGCTCAACCTGTTCACTCCCCTCAGCTGAGAGACTTTGAGCTACACTCAAAGATCCCTAAATAAGTCTTGAAACTTAAGTTTCTACAACTGAGTTGGGAACTCCTGCCACCCCGACAAAACTAGAAGAAAAGCGCTAAAACTAGAAGAAAAGCCTGATTATTCGCGAAATCTCATCAATTATCTGTATGGAACATGTGCGAGGTCGTCCGCTTGAACAGCTTCCACCAAGACGCTTTATCCACAGCTACCGGTGACTCAAGAGGGTACTCCGTCAGCACATTATCCCCGCTGTATACGACAATTTTACCAATCGGTTGGCCCATCGTAATCGGTGCTCGCAAGTTTGGCTCCAACTGCAGCTCATGTCGAATGTTATCTGTTGCCGTGCCCTTTTTCATTAAAATACTGTAATTTTGCTTCGCAACTAACGGCACTGTCGAAACCTGGCCTTTGTTTACGGTAAAATTCCCCAGGCTATCGCCTGATTTGAATAAAGGATAGTTGGTATATTGGGCAAAAGCGTAGTCAAACAGCTTCGTGACCTCCGCATTTCGCGTTTTGGTGTTCGGTTCTCCGAGCACGACAGCCACGACACGCAAATTATCCCGTTTGGCTGTTGCCGATAAACAGAACTTCGCTTCGCTGGTGTAGCCGGTTTTGAGGCCGTCTGCGCCGCTATAGAAGCGTACAAGCTTATTCGTATTTACCAACCAGAAAGGGTTTGGTGATTCTTTCCGCAGGTAATCCTGATAAGCACCTGTGAATTTCGTTATCCCTTCATGCTTAAGCAGTTCTCGGGACATGACCGCAATATCATTGGCGGTTGTATAGTGATTGGCGACAGGCAGTCCGTTGCAATTTGAAAAATGGGTATTTTTCATGCCAAGCTGCTGCGCGCGTTCGTTCATCATTTGCACAAAATTTTCTTCGGATCCTGCGATCTTCTCGGCCATCGCCACTGAAGCGTCGTTGCCAGATGCCATCGCAATGCCCTTCAGCATTTCCTGAACCGTCATTTCTTCGCCAGGCTCCAAGAAGATTTGTGAACCTCCCATAGAAGCTGCGTATTCACTGACCCGGACTTTCTCATCCATTTTAATATTGCCTTTGTCAATAGCTTCCATGATGAGAAGCATCGTCATGATTTTCGTAATACTAGCTGGCGGAAGTTTGGTGTCTTTGTTTTTCTCCGCAATGACTGTGCCCGTGTCTGCATCCATCAATACCGCGGATTGCGCGTTCGGCGTTAAGTCGACCGTAGGCGCTTTTTTCTCTTCCGCATAAGCAGCCGGTAAGATCAGCATCACACATAACTGTAAACAGATTAAACTTATTAGCCCTTTTTTTCGCATAGCCTTTGTACCCCTCCTGTGAGATTATGAAGTGAAAACCAGACGCTTGCAGCTGGAATGACTGCTAATCAGTCTTGACGATTTTCCATCAAAATATTCCAAAGGAGGGAAAATAAAAAAGCTATCTCAAAGGTCTAAAAACCTGAGAGATAGCCTCTTGCATAAGTACGAGTGTGAACCTGATCTACACGATCACATCATATATCAATTGCACGGGAGCCGGCTGACCAGGAGCAATCCGATAAGCCCCTTGAATCATTGCCGTAACTTCCTGTACATCTTCTCGATTGGCATGAATGGTGCAAATCGATTCTCCTGCCTGGACAGCGTCGCCAATCTTCTTCTTCAAAGTCAGACCTACTGCGTAGTCGATCTGATCCTCTTTCTTGGCGCGTCCTGCGCCAAGCAGCATAGCCGCGATTCCGATATGCTCGGCATCGATTTGATTCACATAGCCATCCCGCTCGGCTGGCACTTCAAAACGATAGCTCGCTGTCGGCAGCAGCTCCGGTTGATCAACCACCCTCGGATCGCCTCCTTGGCTCGCTACAAACCGTTTGAACGTCTCCAGCGCCTTCCCGTTCATGACAATGTCGCGAACAGCCTCCTGCGCCTCTTCAAAGCTCTCAAACACTTTTCCTAGCAGCGACATATATGCCGCTACGGAAATCGCGACTTCAGTTAGCTCCTTGTCGCCAGTGCCGCGCAGCACTTCGATGGATTCGCGGATCTCGTTCGCATTGCCGATTTCGCGGCCAAGCGGCTGCTCCATATCCGTGATCATCGCAATCGTATTGCGATTCAATTTCACGCCGATATCGACCATTGTGCGGGCAAGCACTCTTGCATCATCGACGGTTTTCATGAAAGCGCCGGAGCCGATTTTCACATCAAGGACAATCGCGTCTGCGCCCGAGGCAATTTTCTTGCTCATGATGGAACTCGCAATTAACGGAATGGAATCTACTGTCGCTGTTACATCTCTTAGAGCGTACATCTTCTTATCCGCAGGAGCCAAGTTGCCGCTCTGGCCAACAATCGCAATTTTATTCGTATTGACTGCTGTAATAAAATCCTCTTTCGATAATTCAATCCGGAAGCCCGGAATCGATTCCAGCTTATCAACGGTACCGCCAGTATGGCCAAGGCCCCTGCCTGACATTTTGGCGACCGGTACGCCGATAGAAGCGACGATCGGGCCGACAATCAGACTGATTTTATCCCCTACTCCGCCAGTCGAATGTTTATCTACTTTAATCCCGGCAATCTCCGACAGATCAATCATTTCCCCTGATCCAGCCATGGCCATCGTCAACGCGGATATCTCCTCACTGATCATGCCATTGAAGAAAATCGCCATCAACAGCGCTGACATTTGGTAATCCGGAATATCCCCTTTTGTGTAACCCTGTACGATAAACGTGATCTCTTGCTCGGTTAAAACCTCACCGGACCTTTTCTTATGTATTAAATCAACCATTCTCATGTGAGTTCCTCCTTCAATAATAAATCGAAAAAAGGGAGCTGCTTGAGCCCCCCTTTGTACTAGTATTCTCTTTTATTGTACAACTAATTTAGCTTTCATTTTAGCGTGACCTTCGCCACATGGTAGTACGCAATCAATCTCATAAGTTCCCGGTTTGTCAAACGTAATTTCTTTTGAAGGGTTTTCTTTATCCAGCTTAACATCTAACCCTTTAATTTCGATTGCGTGTACGCCTTCTTTCAAAGACAAGGAAACTTTCGTAGGCTCGCCACTTTTGATCGTGTAATCGGTCGAGTCAAATTGCCAGTTAGAGGCTGCAATCTTAAGCTGTTGAATTTTGCTGCCGGCTTCCTCTGCTGCTTTCGCCTCTTGGCGTTCAGAGATATCTTGAAAGAGGACTCCCAGCCCCAGTGCGCCCGCAACGATAAATAACACAAAGAAAATCCACTTTTGCATGCATATCCCCCTCATAATGTGTTCACTTCATCTATTCTACCTAACATCGCGAGACAATCCCATACAGGTTTAGTGGCAAATCTTTGAATATTTTGTGACGGAATTGTGAATGAATCCTCGTAAAAACATCCCCCTTATCGGGGGATATTAACCTTACTATTTCCCACACGGATGTAAATTACACACCGTTCAGCCTCTCCCGAATTTGGAAGCCGCCGAACCCTTTATCCCAGTTGCACGTCACGCACAAAGGCTTTGACCAAAGCAATGAACTTCGGTTTCGTCCGATTAGCCACCGCAACAACCTGTTCGTGTGTTAGAGGCTCAAGCTCCTCGCCCACCGCCATATCAGTAATACACGAAATCCCTAACACCTTAAGTCCCGCATGACGTGCTGCGATGACTTCACCTACGGTGGACATCCCGATCGCATCGCCGCCAATTCGAGCCAGCATCGTCAGTTCAGCCGGTGTACAGTAAGTAGGTCCTGTAATCCCTGCATAAACGCCTTCCTGAAGCTTCAGAGGCACGCCGTCCTCTCCCACTACCGTTTGGGCCAGCTTATGCGCAAGCTCGCGATACTCGCGGCTGTACGCTTCGGACATATCCGGGAAGCGAACACCCAACTCGCTGTGGTTAGGTCCGATTAACGGATTGTCACCCGTCATGTTGAGATGATCGCTAATCACCATGAGATCACCGGCTTTGAAGCCGCGATTCATGCCACCTGCTGCATTCGTCATAACAACGGAATGAACGCCGATTGCTTTCATGACATACACAGGGAAGACAACCTTTTTCATATCATAACCTTCGTAATAATGAAAACGCCCCTGCATCACGATGACTTGCTTGCCTTCAAGTGTTCCTGCGACAAAACGGCCTTCATGCCCTTCAACTGTTGAAACCGGGAAGTGCGGCACTTCGCTGTAATCAATCGCAATCGGATTTTCCACCTGATTCGCCATATCGCCAAGTCCTGAGCCCAAAACCAGCCCAATAACAGGTGCGACATCCCCTAATTTCCCTTTAATAAACGCTGCTGCTTCATTAATTTTCTCTATGTACGTCAATGCCATGTTGAATCTCCTTATCTGATAAATAGCCTTAATTTGTAATTAAATAGCCTCAATAATGCCCAGTACCAATTTCAAAAACTTAGGTTTAACTTTCTCCGTAGTTTCCATCACTTCTGCGTGGGAAAGAGGCTGATCCAAAATTCCGGAAGCCATATTGGAAATGCACGAGAAACCAAGCACCTCAATGCCTGCATGACGGGCTATGATCACTTCAGGTACAGTAGACATACCTACGGAGTCACCACCCAGTGTACGGAACATACGGATCTCTGCCGGAGTTTCATAGTTAGGTCCGAGCAGTCCGACATAAACACCTTCTTGCAGTTTAAAATCTTGCGATGCCGCCACGTCATGCGCCAATTTACGCAGACGTTTGCTGTACGCTTCCGACATATCCGGGAAACGAACGCCTAGTGCGGAATCATTGGGTCCGATTAATGGATTGCGGTACGTCAAGTTCAAGTGATCGCTGATAACCATCAAATCCCCGACTTGGTAAGACTCGTTAATGCCTCCAGCTGCGTTCGTGACGATCAACGTTTCCACACCCAGCTCTTTCATAACACGAACAGGGAATGATACGGTTTCAGCCCCATACCCTTCATAGGCATGGAAACGGCCTTTCATAACCAGTACTTGCTTGCCTTTAATCGTACCAACGACCAGCTCCCCCGCATGACCTTCGACAGTAGATACCGGAAAGTGCGGAATGCGCGAGTAGTCAACGACGATCGGCTGTTCGATTAAGTCCGCAAGCACGCCGAGTCCTGAACCTAAAATAAGTCCGATTTGCGGTTTAATCTTTGTTTCTTTCGAAATAAAGGCAGCAGCCTCTTGAATCTTTTGAATCATGGATGTATCTGACATGTTATATTCCTCCTTGGCTTTTTCAGTTCGGCAGTCGCTTTATTTGAGAAGATGCAGGAAACTCTCGCCTTGATCTGTAGGTTTTACGCCGAAATTGTCGGCAATGGTAGCCCCAAGATCAGCGAATGTTCCACGGATTCCCAGAGAAACAGGAGCCTCAAAGCTCGGGCTGTATAGCAAAATAGGCACATACTCACGTGTATGGTCTGTTCCCGCGTGCACGGGATCGTTGCCGTGGTCCGCTGTAAGGATCAGCAAGTCTTTCGGCCCTAGCTGCGCTTTGAGCTGCGGTACGAAGCTGTCGAATTCCTCCAAGGCTCGGCCATAACCTTCAGGATCGCGGCGATGACCATATAACGAGTCAAAATCAACAAGGTTGGTAAAAGCCAACCCTTTGAACGGCTCGCCAAGCACTTCAATCGTCTTCTGTATGCCGTCTAAATTGCTTTTTGTGGATGTCGCTTTCGTGACGCCCTCGCCGTCAAAAATATCATTGATTTTTCCGATAGCAATGACATCATATCCCGCGTCCTTCAAGTGATTCATCACGGTCGGCTCCGGCGGCTTCACCGCATAGTCATGCCGATTCGGCGTACGCTTGAAAGCGCCCGGCTGGCCGACATAAGGTCTCGCAATAACTCGGCCAACTGCAAATTCACCTTGGGTTAGCCGTCTGGCAATTTCACAAGCGCGGTACAGCTCTTCAAGTGGGATCACATCTTCGTGAGCCGCCAACTGGAATACACTATCCGCCGACGTGTAGACGATCCAAGCCCCTGTTTTCATCTGCTCTTCGCCAAGCTCATCTAGAATTTCTGTCCCAGAGGCCGGTTTATTTCCAATGACCTTGCGCCCTGTCTCCTGCTCAAACTGCGAAATCAATGCTTCCGGGAATCCATCCGGATATACGTTAAACGGTGTAGAAATTCGTAGCCCCATCAATTCCCAATGCCCCGTCATCGTGTCTTTTCCAACCGACACCTCGGCCATTTTGCCATAATAAGCTTCTGGCGCGTCAGCGGCCGGGATGCCCTTTATCTCAGCGATACTGCCTAGACCCATACGCTGCAAATTAGGAAGCGAGAATCCGCTCACTCTCTCCGCGATATGTCCAAGCGTGTGGCTGCCTGTGTCGCCAAACGCTTTGGCATCCGGTAATTCGCCGATGCCTACGCTATCCAATACGATTAAACCTATTCGTTCAAAGCGCACACTTGTCCCTCCAAATTGTTCACAATGTTATCCACCCTTGATTATCGCATTTCCACTCTATGAATGCAAAACAGCAGCTTTCCCTTTTCCATCAGGAAATCGCCGCTGTCATCTTTACATATTCGCTCTCGGATGAGCGCGGTTGTAAACATCTTTCATTTTGAGCTTGGTAACTTGTACATACAGCTGAGTGGACGAAATATCGGAATGTCCGAGCATCTCTTGGACGGATCTTAAATCTGCGCCATTTTCGATCAAGTGGGCAGCGAAAGAATGCCGCAAGGCATGAGGTGTGATTTCACTTTCAATCTTCATCTCATTTGCGTATCTTTTCAAAATTTTCCAAAAGCCCTGTCTCGTCATCCGGGTCCCTAAGTGTCCAATAAATAAAGCTTCTTCGTCCGCCGACTTCTTCAACAATTTCTTGCGATCTTTATGTATATAGGCGGATAAGCAGCGAATAGCGATTGAACTAAGCGGGATATTACGCTCTTTGTTTCCTTTTCCCATACAGCGAATGAAGCCAAGTTGCAATTGAACGTCATCAACGTTCATCGAGATCAGTTCAGAGACGCGAATTCCCGTTGCATACAGCAGTTCAAGCATCGCTTTATCGCGCACGCCGCTCACAAGCTCAAGATGAGGCGCATCCAGCAACTTGCCAACCTCTTCGACGGAAAGCACCTTGGGCAGCTTCTTTTCGGGCTTAGGCGCTTCAATGAAAAGGGATGGATCTGCGTCCACCAAACGTTCTCTCACCAGATACTGATAGAAAGCACGGATCGAAACGAGATTCCGAGACAAGGTAGCTGTAGCTCTGCCTAACAATTTTAATTGGGATAAGAAACCCGCAATGTTGGCTTTGCTTGTTTCTTTCCAAGCTGTAATCCCCTGCCGCTCTAAATAGTCAACAAACTGCTGCAGGTCTCTTTCGTAAGATTCCAGTGTATTCTTGGATAGTCCGCGTTCTACAGACAAAAATCGGATGAAGGATTGCAAATCAACCAACATCATGTTATGTAGCTCCTTCGTTAACCTGCCATATTTCTAACAGATAGCATTCAACGATGGACCTCCGAACTCCTCTTTTATTCACCATACCAATAAAATAACCGAAGCCTGTCACTCATTTTATCTGACTCCGGAAACGAGGCATGCTCATGCTGTCCAAATACCTTGACGGAATTTCCCGCTGGCGCGCGGTAGCGGTTCACAGGCTCGATCCAGCTGGTGAGTACTACCATCACTTGATACAAAACAACCGTCAATGTCATGAAAAGCAATATAAAGCGCAAGCGAACAAGTAATTTTCGATAGGAAAAAATCATAGGCCAGGTCCCCATTTCTGTCCTTTTCTTTAGGACAGGATATGAGGCTCAGGCCCTGTTTATGACAGATCGGACAACTTCACATACGGCATTCCCAGCGCTTCAGCAACAGCTGGATGGGTTACGCTGCCTTTGTACGTGTTAACCCCCAATTGCAGAGCATAATTAGCTGTGATTGCCTCTGTTAATCCATTATTGGCAAGCTCCAAAGCGTAGGGCAAGGTTACGTTCGTCAACGCAAGCGTCGAAGTGCGTGGAACTGCGCCGGGCATATTCGCTACCGCATAATGCACGACGCCGTGTGTTTCATAGGTAGGGCTGCTGTGCGTGGTCACCCGGTCGATCGTCTCGATCGAACCGCCTTGATCCACGGCGACATCCACGATGACAGCGCCTGGCTTCATCGTTTTGACCATCGCCTCTGTCACCAGTCTTGGCGCTCTCGCTCCCGGAATAAGCACGGCCCCGATCAAGAGATCTGCTTTGGCAACGGCGCTTGCTATATTAAACGGATTCGACATCAAGGTATTCAGCCGGCCACCGAAAATATCGTCCAAAGCACGCATCCGATCCGCGCTCCGTTCGATAATGGCGACATTAGCTCCTAAACCAAGCGCCATCTTGGCTGCATTGGTTCCGACAATGCCTCCGCCAAGGATGACAACATTCGCTGGCGGCACGCCTGGCACGCCGCCCAATAGAATGCCGCGCCCGCCATAAAACTTCTCCAGAAAATGAGCGCCGATCTGGACGGACATACGACCGGCAACTTCGCTCATTGGCGTTAGCAGAGGAAGCGATCCATTGGCGAGCTGAATGGTTTCATAGGCAACACCTGTCACCTTCTTGTTCAACAGGTGGTCTGCCAAATCTCCCGCTGCTGCCAAATGCAAGTAAGTGAAAAGCACCTGTCCCTCGCGAAAATAGCCATATTCGGCGGGGAGCGGTTCTTTCACTTTCATAATCATATCGCTGCGCGCCCATACCTCAGCGGCATCCGCTATAAGAACGGCGCCTTCCTTGGCATAATCCTCGTCGCTGAACCCGCTGCCCGCTCCGGCACCGGCTTCAACGAGCACTTTATGTCCTGCCATAATAAGCGTCGTTGCTCCGCCGGGAGTCAATGCGACGCGGTTTTCATTATTTTTTATTTCCTTTGGGACGCCGATCACAAATAATTGCTCCGTCATTCGCGTCTACCTTCTTTCTCATGAACGTTAGTCATAATGTACCCATGCTTCCAGTCCAATTATGTGGAAGGAGATTCTATTTTCTAATATCCAGTATATGAGAAATATGCAAAAATGCCTGTACGCACCACATGTGCTTACAGGCATTTTCTTTGTATAAACAGCTTTATTCCGCGCTGTTATTTTTGGATTTGTCCAATGAGTCCGGTTTCCCTCGTTCGTTACAGCGATAGCATATACCTTGAAAATCAAGTCGATGATCCAGTACTTGAAAATGAAAATCCTTATCCAGCCTTTCTTCCAAAGGCCCGAGCCAGTCTTCCATAATTTCGTCCACGGTCCCGCATTGAACGCAGATTAAATGATGGTGATGGTGACGCGTGCTGTCGTCGCGCAAATCATAACGAGCTACGCCATCGCCAAAATTCATTTTCTCCAAGACATGCAGCTCACTCAGCAGCTCTAATGTTCGGTACACGGTTGCCAGACCGATTTCCGGAGCTTTATCCTTCACAAGCATAAACACGTCTTCGGCACTTAGATGATCTTGTTCATTTTCTAATAGTACACGCACAGTCGCTTCCCGTTGAGGGGTAAGCTTGTACCCTTGGGATTGCAACTGCTGCTTAATTTTCTCAATCCTTGCTTCCATATGCCTCCCCCTCAGAAAGGTGGGCATCCAAGCCCAATTTTAGCCACTCTTTTCATTATAGGGGGAGCTTACTGACAAAGTCAAACAGAAACATGTTGTTTTCTGTCATCCATAGAGCGGAACCAGCATCGGCGTGACCCATTTCATCATCAATTGCGACACATATCCCTCCCAAAGTGCTGCTCCAAGAAGGAAAACACCCATTAGCAAGGTCAATGTTGTGAAACGCATGAAGGGTTGGTACATGTTGCCATTGCGGCTCATAAACCGATTTTTGATCATATAAATGGAAAAAGACATCGCTGCAACACTACAGAAGAGAATCGCCGGAATGACGATCAAATTTTGCGGAGCTACAGAAACCAGCGCGAACAACATGCCTTTCCAGGACATTTGACCGACCAGATAGCCGACTGTAAAGCCGATCAGCACACCCTTGAGGAAATCCAGCACAAGTATGAGCGGAAGGCCAATCACGGACAGCCCAAACAACCAGATCAGTAAAATCCACTTCATGTGCATGCCAAAGGATTGAACGAACGACTGCCTGCTGTCAAATTCGCCGCCATCATTAATCTCATGGAAAAAGCTTCCCAAATGACGCGTCATTTCCTGCTTTTGCTCCAATGAAAGCGCGTTAACCATCACGGCACCGAACACAACACCAATGAGAAAGAGTACGGAGACGAATATAAACAGCGGCAAATTATCCTTCATATATTGTTTCATCGTTAGGTTCCTATTCACTCTCGCAGCTCCTCCCGTGTGTACAACCTCTACAAAGACAAGCTTATGAGCGAGAGCTGGAAACTATGAACGATTTTTCACTTTGCCATATCTACCGCCTCCGCCAACCTCCAGCGAAAGCGTACCTTCACGAGCATCTACAAGGTAAGCGGCTATTTCTTCACCAACTTCACTAACCAACTCTTCCTGCGTCGTACGATGCAGCACATTCATCTCCGTTCCAAAACGGTGAAGCAATTGATTCAATTTCTTAGGACCAAGTCCAGGGATAAACTCCAGTGGGACTTGAAAATGATACGCCGGCCTGTAAGGTGGCAGATACGGCTCTTGGCGATCCGCCAAATCCAGTATGCGATCCATAACGCCACGAACGATTTTATTGCTGCCGCAATCTGCGCAGCGCTCTACTGTGCCCTCTTGCTCATCCAGAACGGCTTCACACAAGGAGCAGTAGGTTCTGTGATACTTGCCCAACCGGGGATTCAGCCCGTAGTTTGCGACCACGCCACGCCCTTCTTGGCGATGAAGCGCCTTAACGAGCTCATCATAAGTAGGCGCAGCCAGCTGTATCTCGTTATATTCACGCCCGATTTTACCCAGCGAATGCGCATCCGAATTAGTTATGAATGTAAAAGGATCCAGCTCAGAAATCAGTCCCGCCATCTCCGAATCGGCGCTTAGTCCAAGCTCCACGGCAGAGATACCTTCCAAATCAAGCAGATTTTCCATCCTGCTCGTTGCACTGCCGTAGACGCTTTTGTGAGGTGTGAAAATGTGAGCGGGAATCAGGATTCCCCCTCTGCCAAGCACCTCCTCCTGCAAGACTCGCGCAGGCACATAGATTCGCTGTGAGCTGAGCTCTACATTTTTCATATACCCCTTCATCCAGTTTGTAAATCCCTGCATGACCTCAAGATTGGGCATGTACGCTAACAAATGTGCCGGCCCCATGCCAGGTTCCCTGACTTCAATCTCACTTCCCAGCAAGACGGTTGTATCCCGGTACCCGATACCTCCGCCCTCCAGTTCCACCATCTCGCCACGATCCAAATAGGTCAGGATGTCTTTTTGCACGGAAGGCGAATGGCAGTCGATGATGCCGATGATCTCCATCCCTTTGCGAACGGCCGCTTCATGGGCAATATTGAAAAAAGTAAGGTTATTCGCGGCGCTAATCTTCACTGCTTGACCGCTTTCGCTTCGTCCAATATGGATATGAAGGTCTACGTAATAAGACTTCATCTTAGATCTGGCCCGTTAACTTGTATAGTTGCCAAGCGTACACAGCCATAATGGTTTTGGCGTCGCTGATACGCCCTTCCCGCATATACTGCTGAGCTTGCTCCAGGGTAATGGCTTCACATTCCAGAAATTCATCCTCATCGGGATTAGCGTCCCCTTTGACCAAATCTTCCGCGATATAGAGATGGATAATTTCATCCGCAAATCCTGGCGACGTATAAAAGGAACTCACCAACCTTACGTTGTCAGACCGATATCCCGTTTCTTCCTCCAACTCGCGTAAAGCCGCTTTCAGCGGTTCTTCCCCTGCGTCCAGCTTGCCCGCCGGGATTTCAACCTGACTTTTCTCCAATGGTTTTCGATACTGCTCCACGACGATCATTTTATCCCCAACTAATGGAATGACCGCTACAGCACCAGGGTGCCTCACGATTTCTCTTGTTGCTGTTTCCCCATTTGGCAGAGTAACAGTGTCTAGCTGAAGGGATATGATTCTGCCTTTATAAATGGATTCCGTTTGTACAGTAACTTCTTCGAATTTCTTATGTACGGTCATTTCGACACCTCATCCTCATCAATTTCTAAAATGGCATAACTTGTCCTACTTTTGCATATCGATCATTATATCAAATTTCAACCGGAAAAGAGGAAGATCGATATGAAGAGCTATATCGCGGAAAAACAAATTCGTCTAGTGGGTAAAGCCTGGGAAGTCAAACGTCATCTCCAGCTCATGCTGAAGCAAGGCGGGCCAAACATCACGTTGATGGACTATGCAGCTGGATTGCACAATCCACCGCAGCGCAAACACCTTGGAAATAAATAGGGTCCTGCCATAACCCCCTTCCCATCGAGGTAATCGGCAGCGGATAGGAGCGAAAAGATTCTGCGATTTGCTCCGTCGGTACAGACGGCATCATCCTGATTTGATGCGTCTCCAAACGCTTCAGCTGTTCTTGAATGATCGCATATTCCTCTGCAATACATTGCGGGAAAGGCAAGATCGCTGGACATCTCGCAGCAAGCTCCAAAGCCGTTAGGGTATGGTGGCTAATCCCTCGATGCCGTGGCCGCTCATCGGCAAAGGAAAGGCGCGGAATCACAATCGGAGTCCCGCCTAAGGCGTATACGGCATTAACGAGCTCACCGACTTCGATTCCAGAATAGCCGTATCGTGTGCCTGTACCAACTATCCCAGGTCCCATTGTTACGAGACATATGTCCGCTTTGGCAGCATGCTTAGCAGCAATCAACGCGCTAAATTTGTTCACTGCCTCCAACTTCCCACCATAAGCCTGACCATACGTTATTGTGCTTTGAAGCCATCCCATGACCTCCAGTTGTGCGATATGCTGACTCCAAGCTAGCGGGAGTGCTCCGCCGTCCGTCATGATATAGGCAACGTTGCTTGCCATTTTAACCGGTTGATTCGATTTCTGTTCACGGTATCGAAGCCAACACAGCGCCACAGGCAGCATACTATGTAATTCCCCAAGTAAGACAGGCATCCCCTCCAGCGTTTTCTCTTTTTGAAAAAGAGGATGAAACCTGCTGTTCTCTTCCTCCACAGCAAGCACACTCCGCTGCAACGGGGTGTATTTGAGTTTCATAATATGTCCGTCGGGTAGACGTTCAGCAACAGGGAGAACGCTGTCCATTGCGTCAGCAGGGAGGACGATGTGATAACCTCCTGAGCCTAATCCAAGCTCCTCAGCCGTTACATTCAGAATAACCACATCACCGGGACGAAGCGGCGGTGAACTATCGGTATAATGGACAGCGCGCTCCTCCTTGCCGCTATGCCGCATGATCACACGGACGACCTGCAGCCCTTCCCTAACCAAAATGATCGTGCTTACCTTGCCTTCCGCCCGCCTCAGCATCCCTATCTCCCCCTTGCAGCTCTTTCCTTCTTGCAGCATATGTGACTTAGCGCAGAGTTAAGCTTATTATCAAAAAAAACCGATTAGCGCGCCAACATAACAATTGGCATCAACTAATCGGTATCTATCGCTTTAAACCTTTGCAGCTTCTTTCACAAGAGCAACGACCAATTCAGCCGTTTTGACCAGATCGCTAATGGCGATATGCTCTTTGGTCGTATGAATTTCGTGATAACCTACGGCAAGATTCACCGTTGGAATCCCCATGCCGTTAAAGATGTTCGCATCGCTGCCGCCGCCGGAGTGGAACGTGCGAGCTGTTAATCCAAGCGTAGACAACGCTCTGGATGTAAGCTGAACGATTGGAGCAGAGTCATCATGCATGTAAGAAGCATAAACGATGTCTGCGTTAAACTCGCAAGTCGTTCCTGCATCTGCCGCTGCGGATTCACAAGCTTCTTTCATCGCAGCGATTTGCGCTTCCAGCTTATGCTGCACGATGCTGCGAGCTTCCGCTTCCATCTTCACTTTATCGCACACGACGTTAAGTGGACCTACGCCGGAGAAACTGCCGATATTCGCCGTTGTTTCGTTGTCAATGCGACCAAGCGACATGCGCGAAACAGCTTTGGAGGCTACTTGGATGGCACTGATGCCATCTTCCGGATTAACGCCTGCGTGTGCTGATTTGCCATGGAAAATGATCTCGATTTCCGCACGGCCCGGCGCTGCTGTAGCAATATCACCGATGCTGCCGTTAGAATCCAGCGCGAAGCCGAATTCGGCTTCCATCATGCTGCGATCCATGGCACGAGCGCCTTTCAGGCCGCTTTCTTCCCCTGCCGTAATAACGAATTGAATACGTCCATGAGGAATGTTTTGCTCCTTAAGCACTTGAATACCTTCGAGCATAGCTGCGATGCCTGCTTTGTCGTCACTGCCCAGGATCGTAGTTCCGTCGCTGCGGATGTATCCATCTTCGCCAATTTGCGGCTTGATGCCTTTGCCTGGAGCAACGGTATCCATGTGCGATGTAAAGAAAATCGTCGGGATTGCGGCATTGCTGTCCGTCGCTTCCAATGTACAGATCAAATTGCCTGATCCGTGACCGCTTTTTGCCATCGAATCATCTTCAACGACCTTTAAGCCTAATTGACTGAACTTCTCTTTCAGCACCACACAAATTTCTTGCTCAAAGCGTGTTTCGCTGTCTACTTGCACGAGCGATATGAATTCTTCCACTAAACGGTTTTGCTGAATCATGTACTTTCCTCCGATACTCACTATGGGTTACAATAATACGGTACAAGCTTTTACGATAAAGGAGTGACTCTTCATGTTGCAGAATAGACGTTGGTTTAAAGTCGTGATTTACGTAATGCTCATCACCATGCTGCTATCCAGCATATTGTTTACTGCCGGATTATTTTTTGATTCCTAGTTTAATAAATTTTTGTATCGGCATTGTAACTTTCCAAATTTTCTTTGACTCTCTGCAGGAACCTACCACAGATCACACCATCCAGAATGCGGTGATCAAGCGACAGACACAGGTTAACCATAGAGCGGACTGCGATCATATCTTGAATAACGACAGGCTTCTTCACAATCGATTCGAAGGTCACAATGGCTGCTTGCGGGTAGTTGATGATCGGATAAGACAGAATCGAACCGAAGGAGCCTGTGTTGTTAACAGTGAACGTTCCGCCAACCATATCATTCAAGGACAACTTGCCGGCACGCGTCTTCTTCGTCAATTCATCAATTTCTCTAGCCAGTCCGGCGATATTCTTTTGATCCGCCTTCTTGATCACTGGCGTCATAACCGAGTCTTCCGTACCTACGGACAGAGAGATATTAATATCGCGTTTCACGATAATTTTATCTACGGCCCATACCGAGTTGATAATCGGGTAATCTTTGATCGCATTCACGACGGCCTTCATCATGAAAGCCAAATAGGTTAAATTAATACCCTCGCGGCGCATAAAGTCGTCCTTCACTTTGTTCCGCAGAACGACGAGATTCGTAACATCCACTTCGATCATCGTCCATGCATGCGGAATTTCCGTTACACTTTGGCGCATGCGAGTAGCAATGGCATTACGAATTGGCGTTACATCGATGAAGTGCTCATTGCGTGAGTCCAGCGAATGACCTTCCGCTTCAATGAGCGGCGTTTGCGGGTTCGCAGACAGATGGATGCCGGAGCTGCGCACTGGCAGATTGGCAGGCTGCGTCTCAACTTGCGGAGCCGGCGCACTGCTTGCTATCGGTGCTGCTTGCTGATTCGCATGAACAGCCGCAGCTGCCGGAGCCGATTTGGAGCCGCCGCCTGCGACGAATTGTTCGACATCCTTGCGCGTAATTCTTCCGCCAAGCCCTGTCCCAGGCACACGTGATAAATCTACGTTGTTCTCTTGGGCCAGGCGCTGAACAGCCGGTGAATAACGGCCGCGCATGCTTTGGTCGCTGCCTTCTTCCGGCACGAACACACTCGTGCTGCCAGCCTGTTCCGCAGCAGCAGCTGGCGAACCAACCGCTGCTCCTGCCGATTCCTCGATCAAACAAATGGCCTCGCCGACAGCCGCTGTTTCACCGTCGCCGACAATAATTTTCACTAAGGTGCCTTCAATCGGTGAAGGCATTTCTGTATTTACTTTCTCTGTGAAAAGCTCACAAAGTACGTCATATTGCTCGATATAATCGCCTGGCTTTTTCAGCCATTTGCCGATTGTAGCCGATACGAGGCTTTCCGCTAAATGCGGAACTGTTACCTCTGTGAGTCGACCGTTCGTTTGGTTCATGGGTGTACCTCCTAAGTTCAGGAAATGATCAATGGCATAAAATTAGACCAAAGGAATTGTAAAGCGATTAAAACATGGCAAGCTGGCGCATAGCTTCCTTCAGCTTATCGCTATTGAGCAAGAAGAACTTCTCCATAGGAGGGTTGCTGCCCACAGCCGGTGCGTCCGGTCCGCAAAGTCGAGCGATCGGTGCATCAAGTTCAAACAGCAGTTCTTCGGCGATGATGGCGGACACTTCAGCGCCAACGCCGCCTGTTTTGTTATCTTCATGCGTGATGAGCACTTTGCCCGTCTTTCTCACAGCTTCCAGGATTGCCTCTTTGTCCAAAGGCTGCAAAGTTCGCAAGTCCAGCACGTGGCAAGAAATACCTTCCTTCGCAAGCTCCTCAGCGGCTTGCAGCGCAAAATTCACGACCATCCCATAGGCGATGACCGTAATGTCCGTACCTTGACGCTTCACGTCAGCTTTGCCGATCGGCACGATGTAGTCCTCTTCCGGTACATCAGCGGACAGCGCAAGATACGCCTTCTTGTGCTCGAAGAACAGCACGGGATCCGCATCACGGATCGCTGCCTTGAGCAATCCCTTCGCATCATACGGATTAGAAGGCGCGACGATTTTCAAACCCGGCGTGCCGAAGAAAACCGATTCCGGACACTGTGAATGATACAAGGCGCCTGCGCCGGTCGCCCCGTAAGGCGCACGAATCACAATCGGGCAAGACCAGTCGTTATTGGAGCGATAGCGGATTTTTGCCGCTTCGCTTAGAATTTGATTTGTCGCCGGGAAGATGAAATCGGCGAATTGAATTTCGGCAATCGGCTTCATGCCGTACATAGCCGCACCGATCGCTACACCGACGATAGCGGATTCCGCCAACGGTGTATCCAACACGCGATCTTCTCCAAACTGATCGCGAAGCCCTTTGGTGGTGTTCAAAACACCGCCTTTGCCAACGTCTTCACCGAGGACGAAAACATTGTCGTCCCCTTGCATTTCCTCCTGCATCGCAGATCGGATAGCTTCCAAATAAGTAATGACTGCCATAAATTAGTGGTCATCTCCTTCTGCGTAAACGTGGCGAAGCGTATCTTCCGGCTTCGGATATGGAGCTTGATCCGCGTATTTCGTAGCTTCGTTAATCTCTTGCTTGAGTTCTTCCTGAAGCTCACGATCCTGCTCATCGCTCCATAGACCGCACTCCATCAAATATTCTTTGAACTTGACAATTCCGTCTTTTTGACGATTTTCCTCAACTTCCTCTTTCGTGCGATACAGCATATCATCATCGGAAGTGGAGTGCGGCATCAGACGGTAGGACATCATTTCGATCAGGGTAGGACCTTCTCCGCGAGCTGCGCGATCTCTGGCCTCCTTGGTAACACGATACATTTCCAACACATCGCTGCCGTCAACTTGAACGCCCGGGAAACCATACCCAAGTGCGCGATCTGAAATTTTCCCGGCTACTTGTTTATGTAGGGGGACCGAAATGGCGTATTGATTATTTTCACAAACAAAAATGACAGGCAGTTTATGTACCCCGGCAAAGTTGCACCCTTCGTGGAAATCCCCCTGGTTGCTGGAGCCTTCACCGAAAGAGACGTAAGTAACCAAATCTTGCTTTTTCATTTTGGCGGCAAGCGCGATACCAGCAGCATGAGGGACTTGCGTCGTTACAGGAGAAGATCCTGTTACAATATGATTTTTCCGGTCACCGAAATGCCCCGCCATCTGTCTGCCGCCGCTGTTAACATCCTCTGCTTTACAAAATACGGCAAGCATAAGATCCTTCACGGTCATACCAACCGCAAGAACAAACGCATAATCACGATAATAAGGCAGGAAATAATCTTTCTTGGCTTCCATGGCGAAAGCCATCCCTACTTGACCTGCATATTGCCCCATTCCGGAAACATGGAAAGGAATTTTGCCCGCACGTTGAAGCATAAAAGCACGTTCATCATATTTAGCCGCAAGACACATGACTCTATACATACGAATAACGACTTCGTCAGATAACCCTAATGTTCTATGCTTATAAAGCTGACCAATGGACATGGAGGTTGCCTCCTTAAAATAATTTAGATGCTATTCTTATTACCTGGTCCTAAGACTTGACTCTATAAGCTTATTATAAACGCAAACGCTTATGATTACAATTTTTTATCCGCTAATGGCAATTCCATCCACAGCAAGCATTGCCTCGCCTAAAGCTTCAGACAAAGTCGGATGCGGATGAATCGTTTGTCCAACTTCCCAAGGCGTCGCGTTCAGCACCTGAGCCAAAGCCGCTTCGGTAATGGAATTTGTCACATGCGGTCCGATCATATGCACACCGAGAATGTCATTGGTCACACTGTCGGCAATCACTTTCACGAAGCCGTCGCTATCGCCGTAAACAAGCGCTTTCCCGATCCCTTTAAAGCTGAATTTGCCCACTTTTATTTGATGGCCAAGATCGACTGCTTGCTGCTCCGTATACCCTACGCTGGCAATTTCAGGTCTCGTATACGTACATTTAGGGACAAGATGCGCCTGAAGCTCGTGAGGTGTTTGACCTGCGATATGTTCTGAAGCAAGAATCCCTTCATGCCCTGCCATATGCGCCAGCATTAACCCGCCAATCACATCGCCGACCGCATAAATGTGGGATTCCGTTGTTTGCATAAAACGATTCACACGAATGACGCCTTTATCTACTTTGATATCTGTATTTTCAAGTCCGATGCCCTCAATATTGGCGGCTCTGCCAACAGAAACAAGCACTTTATCAGCTTGCAGCTCAATCAGCTCGCCTTGCTTGTCCGCTTGCAGCGTGACCGAACCTTCCGCGATCTTCACAGAGTCAGGCAGCACTTTTGCGCCAGTCACCAAGTTAATGCCGCGCTTTTTGAACAAGCGCTCCAGCTCCTTGGATATATCGCCGTCCTCCAGACTTACCAAACGTTTCTCATACTCGACAATTGTCACCTCAACACCGAAATCACGCAGCATCGAAGCCCACTCGACGCCAATCACACCGCCTCCAATGATGATGATTGATTTCGGAAGCTCGTTCATCCGCAGCGCATCTTCGCTTGTCATAATATGTGTGCCGTCAATCTCAAGCCCTGGCAAGCTGCGAGGTTTGGAGCCGGTCGCGATCACCAAATTGCTCGAAAGCAGTGTTTCGATATCGCCGTCTTCCTTCTCAACAGACACGGCTCCACTGCGTGGCGAGAAAATGGAAGGACCGATGATACGTCCATTTCCGTAATGAACGGTAATTTTATTTTTCTTCATCAGGAATTGCAGCCCTTGGTGCAGTTGATCAACGATACGCTGCTTGCGCGCAATCACATTCTCGAACTTGAGTTCAATAGAGCCTGCAGTGATCCCGTATTCGTCGCTTTTTTTCATAGTTGCATACACTTCGGCGCTTCGAAGCAAGGCTTTGCTTGGAATACAGCCTTGGTGCAGACAAGTGCCCCCCAGTTTCTCTCTTTCAACAACCGCCACCGTTTTCCCCAGCTGAGCAGCCCGGATAGCAGCCGTGTAACCGCCGATTCCGCCGCCTAGTACAACAACATCATATCTATGTTCACTCATTATATAATTCCTCCTATTGCCCTCTGTGCCATCATAGTCTCTACTATATTACCCTTTTTTGGATCGGAAATCATAGTCTTATTTGTGAATTAGACAGGCAAACCGTTTCAGAGTATGATGATAGAAATACCATGATACCTAGATGTAAGGAGCAGCTATGAAAGCACCATTTTACCGATTTATCGCCATTCTTCTACTCGTTATTCCCGGTTTGACAGCAACTTATGGTTTTCTCTCCATGAAAGACGCTTTTTTCGCACAGTTCGACACGGACGGCCACATGTTGTGGGGGAAATTTTTTCTAGGCTTAATTCTTTTTCTATTGGGTGTCGCCTTTATTGGTGGATGGACTTTCTTCCGCGACCGCAAACGCAACTATCTGGATCCCAGGTTTAAAGCCAAACGGCGCAAATAGACCGGACCCTCAATTTCTCAAGTCCGGCCTAGACGGTCTAGCCAATTTAAGAATCGGTTACGCTCGATCAGAGCGGTAATGGAGCTCACTTCAGCCTGTTTATGCAGCAAGATGAGCACGATCACAATCAGACATTGCATCTCCCAAGGAAGGGTCATGATGACGGTATATCCGAGCGTAAATCCAAGCAGGTTCGCTCCGGCGTCCCCCAGCATGCCCTTGCCTCGAACATCCATGCCATATACCAAATAACCGCCCAGGCATACTGGCCAAATAGGAAAAACTAGAGGGATGTTACCGCCCTCCATCCATAAGGATACAACCCCTACAGTCACTACACCTGTGAAAAAAAACTTCAGCGAACGCCCAGGACGCACATCAAGCAAGTTCAAAGCGTTCGTCATCAGCATAAGCAAAAGCATCTGCCCCCCTATCCACCAGATAGGGGTTCGCTCGTTTTCGGCCGACAATGCCAGCCATCCCGCAGCCGTGGCGATTCCTAGCGCCTTGACGGCTCCCATGGAGAACGTTTTCGTCTCTTTCCAATAACGATAATGACCTTTTAAGCCTTTCACAGCTTTACTGCCGATTAAATCATCCGTCCAACCCAGCAAGAAAATGAGGCTAGCTGCAAAAACAAACACCTGATGGTTCGTTTCGAGCGATTCCACCCTTGTCAAGGGGCCTAGCTGTGAATATGCAATTACGCGATTGGCCACTTGCAGTATAAGCTCCTGCAGCCATAAAAGCAGCCACAGCAGCGCTCCCAGCCCGCGCGGGACTACCTGTCCGGCATAGTTAGTTTCCACTTGTCTATGGCCCTCCAGGAACCTCAGAACGTGCGGCAGCAGCCATCGCCCGGCTGCCGCAATCACCATCAGATCGAGGAGCGATCCGATGAGTACCATAGCTGCTTCCTCTCCTTCCAGCGAGACAGCAGCGCCAAGCTGACCGCGGCAAATTGCTTGCCGCGATGCATGAATCCGTGCCAATCCCGCCCCGTTTCCCGGTGCGTGATTGGCACGTCCAGCTCGACGATGCGCAGGCCGTGCCGCGCCGCATCGATGGTAAGCGCGACTTCCACGCCGAAGCCGCGCCGAAGCTCCCCAAGCTCCCGCAGCCGATCTGCGCGCACTGCGCGCTGGCCGGACAAGGGAGCTTCGGTCTCATAGCCGCTGAGTCGGCGGATGCCGCGGCGGGCTAAGCCCTTCACCAAGCCGAAGCCGGCTTTGGTGCGGGGCGGCGGGAGCTTCGCGATCGCCATGTCCGCTTCGTGCCGCAGCAGCGGCTCGATGAGAACGAGCGCCCGCCCGGCGGTAGCCCGCAGATCGGCGTCCAGAAAAAGCAGCAGATCGCCTCTGGCTTCGGCGACGCCTGACTGCATGGCCGCCCCTTTCCCGCAGCGGCGTTCATGCTTAATCAGCTTGTCCGCCCACGGCCAAGCGGCTTCATAGGTTTTATCGCAGCTCCCGTCATCCACTACGATAATTTCAATTCGCATTCCCGGATTATACATCAGATCCACTTGATCCTGCAGGTGCCGAAGCGTATGTTCAATACTTCCTTCCTCATTCCAAGCAGGAATGATAATGGATATGTAAGGTTTCATCCTTCACCTCCAAGTTTCCATACAACATGGGCGACCCGCTTCACGATCCAATGCAATTGGAATAGACTCAATGCGATAAAAAATAGGGAAAGCAACAAAGTTGAGCTAATCTCTTTCGTCCAACCGCGAGACTTATATAGCATGCCTATGCTCTTGATGTCCACCAATCGCGCCCCGACTTTCATTCTGACCAGAAGCGTGCTCCCCATGCCCGCTCTCCCTTTTTCCAGAAAATCAATCATATGCGTGCGCGCACCTACCGTGACTAACACTTCACACCTTTTCTCATAAGCAAACAACAACGCCATATCCTCGCTTGTACCAAAACATGGGAGCACATGGGCGGACAGCCCCAAATCTTCGATTCGCGAAAGTCCCGGCGCAGATCCATCCGCATAGGCATGCACAACAATTTCAGCGCCGCAGGATAGCGCCTTATCTGTCACGCTGTCCATATCGCCAACGATTAAATGAGGCAAGTAGCCACACTCGAGAAGAGCGTCCGCCCCGCCATCCACCCCGATCAGCACTGGCTTTACTTCAGCAATATAAGCTTTTGCGGCAAGCAAATCCTTCTTATACCCTTTTCCTCTGGAAACAATCAACACATGCTTATCTTCCAAATTTGTTTGGATAGCAATCTGCGGGAGCGGCTCCATCACCGCATGCATTTCACGCATGGCGTAAGATAACGTATTATCAATGAAATGCTCCATCAATTGCGTCGTCCGTTCATTCGCTTGCTGCTGCATGCCAAGCCATTTTTCACGTGTAAAAGCGCTGCAAGGAATCACTTGATCCTCCATTAGGATCCGATCCTCATAAACCGAAATTTCCGAATTAGTCTTGAAAGCTTCGAATACAGCGCTATCTGCTTCCCAAATCGGAATTTGTTCTTGAAGCAGCTTAAGAGGACCGAGAGTCGGATACCTGCCGCTCATTGTCAGATCGCAATTAATGACTGCCTTGACTTTCTGATCGATAAGCTCTTGAGCGGCTACTTCATCGAGGTCACGATGCCGGAGCACGACAATGCGTCCAGGGGGTAAATCACGAAGCAGTACTTTCGTGATCGCTCCTGCGCTAATTTTCCCTCTGCACTGCGGCAGCGGCTTAGAAGAAAACAATGACAGCGAGGACCAATTCAAAATAGACACCGACTTTCCTTTCGTCTATAGATACGTCTATTTTGCCCTCTGCCATGAAATTCTATGTATAATATGCGCAGTTAATGGCAAGCATTGAGGTTATATTCTTGAGGAAAGGAGATTAACATCCATGGAGCTAAACATGAGTGCAGAGGAAGTGCTAGGCCATATTGTGCAGCTTCACAGCACAGGGGAATCACTAGCCAAGAAAAATGTGAAAAAGCTGCATCCTGATCTTATGAAAAACGCCCTGTATTACTACCCAAGCTGGGAACACGCCTTGCAAAAAACAGGAGTGGGCAATATCGTTCACTAAACATACATAGACACACATAGTAAAGCTCCGAGTGGCTGATCGCATGCCAAACTCGGAGCTATTTTTTCACCGTTATTCCTCGATAACTTCCCATTCCACCTGGATCATGCGGTCGACCCAAGTCCTGATCTTGATTTCAATCGCGCTCTCTATTTCTTCCTCTGTCATTTCCCCTAGCTTATGCTCAGCGATTTCCAACACATCTTGCTTCACCATGTCGCCGGCCACAGCCAATTGAATGCTGATACGCAAATCACTCACCTCTTCGACTCACATCTATTTTCATTTTAAAAAAACTTTCCATTGCGGCTGCTCTCCTGAATATTTAGAATGAAGAGGTACTACAAATATTCTACAACGAAAAGAGGAAGATCCATGTCCAAATCGCAAGCGCAAAAGCTGCGGCAGCGCCATTTACGAGAAGGTAAACTTGATCCTGCCATTCAGCGTCTACACTGGAACGGCGTGAATCCCGTATCCAAAAAGACCCCAAGCCTGAAAGAATTGCAAGCCAAACAGCTGCATAAACACAAATCAAGGAATTTGAACCATCATCATGGGGACGATTCCTTTTTTCATGAAATCGTAATGCCCTGTTCAGCTGCATAATGGATGCATGCTTCTTTTTCGTCGGGACGAAATGTATACTTGCAATCAAATCCATTAAAAAACAGCTTCCACTCCGTGACGACTCCCTCATCATCCACCGCCAACTCGGCTACATATAAAGAATCAGGCTCATCTTCGAACTGCAGCCCGATATGAAGCTGCACCTTGCCCTCCACGATTTCCTGCTCACAATAATCGATTATCACCAGCGTAAGGCCTCCTATTGAATAAAATCTTTTTTATTTATATAATATACTAACGCGCCCAAGCTAATAAAGATAAGGGCATGCTAGTAGGAGGAATTACTAATGGCTTATGATCCGCAAGTAGTAGACGCAACAATCGTTAGTGATAATAAAAAAAATGGTCTTTTCGAAGTGGTCGTTTCATTGAAAGACCGGAACAAATGCCGTTTATTCTTTGAAAGAGATTCCGAAACCGGAATCGGCAAAGTGACCGACCTGAATAGATTGATGAAAGAACCTTGCCCGATCTGCCGCAAAGATTACCTTTGCAACTGCCTAGACCGGTACAAAGAATCCATCGCAGATCAAGCTTTAACTCTCATAAAATAATTGCTGCATCTAGAAAATGGTTGGTCAGGAGGATATCCTGATCAACCATTTTGCTTTTTCTCACCTTTATATCGCTCGCAGGCGCGGATCCATTTTTCTACAATCCCCGGATTCGAAGCGAAATGTAAATGCGTGTAGCCAGTCACAAGACTCCCGCTCGCATATCCATCCGTTCGAATCCCCATGCGTCCACTTGATTGAAAAGCAGCCGGTATAACCACTCCCTCCGCCGGTTCAAAAGTGGAGTAGTGAAACTCATGTCCACGTGCTTTTGCCCCGGGTGAGAGTAAAAAGTTGGCTTCATTCGTACCCGTAATTTCACGGTAACATAATGCCGCTAGCTTCTTTTGCATGGTCACTTTTCCAGGAACAATTCCTACCATGTTATAAGCATTTCCTGTCGTATCTACAATTTGCTCCGTTAAATACATGAAGCCACCGCATTCCGCCAACGTTGGAAGACCTTCCGTAATGCGATTGCGGAAAGACGCTTTTACCCGCTCATCGGCTCCCAGACGGTCAGCAAATTCTTCTGGAAACCCGCCTCCGACATATAAGCCATCCGCATCCAACGGAACCTCCTCGCCTGCAAGAGGTGAGAAGAATACGCATTGCGCGCCTCCCTCCTCCAAAAGTTCGAGGTTCTCCGGGTAATAAAAGTGAAATGTGGCATCTTTGGCTACCGCAATTCTCACACGCTTACGCGCACCAGGGTCTGCGCCAGGAAACAGCCGCGGCTGACTTTCAACCGGTTTTACCACTGCCACTTCAAGCAGTTGGTCCAAGTTCACGGTAGCGGCTACCTGATCAGCCAACTTGTCAAAAAAGGGCTGCAGCTCGCCTCTCTCGATCGAGGGGACAAGCCCCAGGTGTCTCTCCGGCAGCTCAATGCTCGCATCACGCGGCATCCAGCCAAGGACAGGAATGCCGCATTCCTGCTCGATTGCTTGTTTCACCATTTTATAATGGCCTTCACTACCCGCACGATTGGCAATGACTCCAACAATGTTGTCGCCTTGACCAAATTGCTGAAAGCCCTTGACAATAGCTGCTGCGCTTCTGGCCATGCTCGCAATATTCACAATGAGAACGATAGGAGCACCGAGAATTCGGCCAATGTCAGCCGTACTTCCCTCATCGGTTGCTGGATCTTTTCCATCAAACATCCCCATGACGCCTTCGATAATCGAAATATCGGAGCCGCTGCTGCCGCGAACAAACAATTCCTTTACCCCTTCACGACCTACCATCCATGAATCCAAATTGCGGGAAGGTCTACCTGTCACGGCTGTATGATAGGTCGGATCAATATAATCGGGACCGCATTTAAATCCTTGAACCGCCAGCCCGCTTTTTTGTAGAGCGGCCATGATGCCAATTGCTAGCGTAGTTTTGCCTACACCGCTTCCCGTTCCCGCAACAACCAATCTACGTGTCACGCCTTTATTCATAGACAGCCCGATAAAGCCCCTCTAGTAAACTTTGATAGCTGCTCGCTTCATAGGTTATTTCCGAGAAAGACACATGAGTGACTTTGTTGCTCGTTTTAACAATAAAAAAACTGTCTTCCGCCCTATCCGGGTCAATATACGTGTAGCATTCGAGCTGGCTGCTTCCTGTTTTTTGGCGCAAAAATTCAGTTGCTTCCGCACTTGCATTAGCATATTTAGGCATGGTTGGATTCCTCTCAAACTAATAAATTCATGTTTCCTAGTATAACTTATTTCTTGATCTAACATCCAAAAAAAAGAAAAGACTCGGTAAACGAACCCTTCCCAAGTCTCTTTGAAAACCATATTCATTTCAATGGCGCCTTTTTCCTCTTCAATGCCAGATAGCCGCCTAACAGCGAGACCGGCACGATCGCGAAGAAGCCAATCAGCTCATACCATAATGGGATACCGTTATTGCTCAGCATCGAATCGAACCCGATCGCCGCCCCAATGACACCAATACATGCCGCATTAAAATATTCCGCACGTTTCGCTACCCTGGCAGCGACATATCCGCCAAGAAACGACCAGAAAAGGCCAATGACTAAAAACAACAGTAAAAGCATGACATTTGAATAAAATGTGCTAATATCCTGCTCGTTCACCGGGTTGCTTCCAAAGTATAGGCTGCCAAATAAAACGGTTGATACCAAAGTCCCCACATTATCAACCGCAACACCTAACAGCACGCCCAGGAAATGAAATTTTCTTTCACTTTTTTGCTTAACCATAAATTATTCTTCTCTCCTGATTACTTGTCTAGATCTACCCATCATACCATGCTGAAGACCCAGTATCCAGTTTCTTACCAACCTGGCGACTACCCCCGCACCTTCCACCAAGCAGTGTTCGGTACTTCATCCGCAAGAATACGCACAGTTTGGCCGATTTTCGGCGTTGCGATTCGGACGTGATTTCCATGTGCCGCTTTCACTGCCCGCTCCACTGGATCGAACCAATCATGCAGCGCTAAGGTGAAAGCACCCCAGTGAATAGGAATGAGCAGCTTTCCCTTCACATCCTGATGGGCCTGTACAGTCTCTTCAGGCAGCATATGAATATCAGCCCAGCGTTTATCATATTGGCCGCATTCCATTAACGTAACATCGAAAGGGCCATACTTCCGGCCAATTGCTTCAAAATGAGGGGAATACCCGCTGTCTCCGCTGAAAAATACATTAGATTGCTCGCCTTTGATTACCCAGGAACACCAGAGTGTAGCCCCACGGTCTGTCATGCTTCTACCTGAAAAATGCGTCGCTGGCGTACAGGCAAATGTCAGCCCATCGTAGGTGAACTCATCCCACCAATCGTATTCAGCAATTTTTTCGGGTGGCACACCCCAGCGTTCCAAATGGCCTCCGACCCCTAGCGGGACCAGAAATTTATTTACTTTGTGCTTAATTTTCAGAATAGTGCCGTAATCCAGATGGTCATAGTGATCATGAGATAATACTACGGCGTCAATGACAGGCAGTTCCGCAACTTCAAAAGGCAACCCGCCGCTATATCTTCCTTTCCCAAACCAAGGAAAAGGAGATGGAGCTCGGCCAAACATAGGATCGAGCAAAAGTGCCTTTCCATCGATTGTTAGCAGTGACGCGGAATGGCCAAACCATGTTACTTTCGTTTCGGTATCCTTTTGAAGAAGCGGGGCATCCATAGCCAAGGGAGTGGACGGTCGACGATTAGGGGCACTTTTGGTAAAATCACGCAAAATACCCAATGTCGTTTTTAAGTTCATCTCCATCATGGCCGGAGCAGGATTTTGAAATTTCCCTTGAACAAATTGGGGAGAACGCGATAATTTCAACGCTTTTTCTTTGGAAGGCCGTCGTCCAAAAACCGGGTATCCATACATAACTAGCACAATAACAACAATAAGCACCACAACAATCACTAATGTTAATAACAACTTCTTCGCGCCTCCAAGCTTTACCTTACGGTGGTTAGTATGTTTTGACTTAGATGTATAACGTAAATTTGCAAAGTTTGGTTCCAATTTTTTTGCAATTCGGGACAAAAGCACAATCAGTCCTCTCGCCCAAACATTCATTTGAAAATAGTCATAAGCTATCTCGAAACACAAACCAAATCTCAGTTGGAGGTTGATTCGGATGAGTTGTGGAACTGGTGGGTATAATTCTTCAGCAGCAATCTTGGTTCTTTTCATTTTGCTGGTAATCATCACTAGCGCATTCGTTTGGTAATTAAATTTACAGAAAGGCTACCTACTTGATAGGTAGTCTTTCTGACATTCCATCTACAACTTGCCCTTTTAAGTTAATTCACGGCGGACTCGCTTGTGATTAATTCATATAATTCAGTTACTTCGCAGCCCAAAGTAACGGCAATCGAAATTGCCGACTTGAGCGGCATAATTCGTTTATTTTCCGCGAAATCAGAGAGCTTCTCCGGCTTATACTGCAAATCTTGTGCTAATTCCTCCATCGACATCCCCTTTTCTTGCAAACGCTCACTTAACAGACACCTGCCGAGTTCATATTTCATGGATAACATCCTCCGCTTCATCTCGTTGTAGGAAACAATAAAACCCAATAAACCAAATTGGTTCATTGGGTCCATATACGGTTATAAAGATTCTAACTGTCTCAAGAAACCTTATGCTCAATTCTGAGCTTATCCGCCACCATCGCGATAAATTCGCTATTCGTCGGTTTCGATTTCGAGATATTAATCGTGTAGCCAAAAATAAACGAAATGCTGTCGATGTTGCCGCGCGTCCAAGCGACTTCAATCGCGTGACGAATCGCGCGCTCAACGCGGCTAGGCGTCGTTTTGTACTTTTCAGCGATAGCTGGGTATAACGTTTTGGTGATCGCGCCTAGAATTTCGATGTTATTATACACCATCGTAATCGCTTCGCGAAGATATTGATATCCTTTAATATGTGCAGGAACGCCGATTTCATGTATGATGCTGGTGATATTTGCGTCCAAATTTTTTCCTTTAGGCATATGTACGACATTCGCGCGAGGTGTTGAAGCCGAGGAGGTTGTCGCATTGGTCTGCGTATTGCCTACCAGTTGGCGGATTCGATTCGTTAACGTTTCCATGTCAAAAGGCTTTAGTATGTAATAAGAGGCTCCAAGCTGTACAGCCTTTTGCGTAATGTTTTCCTGACCGAACGCTGTCAACATGATGATCTTGGGTTGTGTAGGGAGGTTCATTTCCCTCATTTTTTCGAGTACACCCAAACCGTCCAGATGAGGCATAATAATATCTAAAATGAGTACGTCTGGTAATTCGCGTTGTTGTTCGAGAAAACGAAGAACTTCATTACCGTTGTACGCAACCCCTACAATTTCCATATCCTCTTGCTCACCAATGAACTCGGATAATAAATGGGTAAACTCACGGTTATCGTCGGCTAGTAAAACTTGAATTTTTTGCAACGTAAAATCCTCCTTTAGCTACTGGGCAGGTTTGGTTATTTCTCTCTTAAGAAAGGTATTCGACACCCCAACTTAAATTCCTTCTGTCGAATATTATTTTTCTTTTCTTTTATTTCACTTTCTTATATAATAATATATTTATCTTCTGCATACTACATTTTTCGACAAATTCACAGTAAAACGGATATTCCTTTGTAGAATCCGGTTAAAATAAAACAAAGAACCAAAGGCTTTAGCTCGCCTTTGATTCTTTGAAAGTCGCTCCATTTGATGGTCTAAGAATGATCCCTGAGTCTTGCAGCATCCACTCGATAAAGCAGCCATAGCCGCTGGTAGGATCATTAACAAACACATGCGTGACGGCACCAATGAGTTTCCCATTTTGAATGATGGGGCTGCCGCTCATCCCTTGCACAATACCACCCGTTTTATCTAACAAACGAGGATCTGTGATTTTGATGACCATGCCTTTTGTTCCGGGTGTGTCCTGTTTAGAGACATGAACAACCTGAATATCGAATTTCTCAACCTTCTGGCCTTCAACGACGGTATAAATCTGTGCCGGACCTTCCTTCACTTCCTCAGCGAAAGCAACAGGAATAGCTTCTTTATCCAAGCTGTGATCAGGTGCTGCATACATTTTGCCGAAGATACCGAAAGCTGTGTTACGTTCGATATTGCCAATCACTTTGCTATCTTTGTAAAGCGTAGCATGTTTTTCGCCGGGATCACCGTTGTGGCTTTTGGAGATTGAAGTCACATTAGAATACACGATATCCCCGTCACCTACAATAATTGGCGTCTGGGTATCCATATCCGTGATGACATGTCCCAGAGCTCCATATACACCCTGATCAGGCGCATAGAAGGTCAGAGTGCCAACACCTGCAGCTGAGTCGCGGATATATAATCCCAAACGATAAGACTTGTCTACAACATCATAAACGGGTTGAAGCTTAACCGAGATCTCTTCATTGTTGCGCAGGATTTTGAGATCCAGAGGCGTTTTGCTCTCTCCGGATTTGGCAACCAAGTCCGCAACCTTACTGACATCCTTCGAATCCTTGCCATTGATCTTGGTAATCAAATCTCCGACTTGAATTTTGGCTTCTTCACCAGGTGAAACTTTTTGGTCTGGGGCAACAGTGACCAAGTGATGACCTACGACCAGAATACCGGCAGACTTAATCTTCACTCCGATGGTTTGGCCACCTGGAATGACTTTCAAATCAGGTACGACATTCACTTTCACTGTTTTAATCGGTATTGCGCCGAACAGCTTGAGCTTCATTTCCGTTTGCCCAGAGCGATCGGACTGTAATGAAATGGGTTCGTTCAGATTAACTTGAAATGAGTGCTCAGCATTGCCATTTACTTTCACAATGTCCGTGTCTTTGACCGTCACTTGAGCGCTAACGGGCATCGTTAATTGTAGCTGCTTCCCTTGACCGCTAAACAAGCGGAGCTCTTGGGGGAAAGAGGCAAAACTTTGAAAAGGCGGAGACAAACTTACCATACAAACGAAGAAGACGAGCAGGAGTCCGAACAATCTTTTCCTTTTGCTGGATTGCAATATCTTCACGCTCCCTCACACATCCTTAGGCCCTGACGAACTTCGTCGTCAAATGCGTACCTATAAGTTAACCCCACTCCCCCTGTTTTATAACTGAAAATGATGACTATCTATACTTTCATGCCCTTGCTTTCTTATTTCTTGCCATGGCAAGCATTTCCCCCGCATGATGCAGCGTCGTTTCCGTCACTTCGACCCCGCCGAGCATCCGCGCCAACTCTTCAATTCGTCCGGAATCCGGCATATCTTGCACCCGGGTGAAGGTTCTGTCCTGATCAACTTCTTTGCGAATATAGAAATGAACATCAGCGAAACTGGCGACTTGCGGTAAATGTGTAATCGAGAAAACTTGACAGCTGCCTGACAAATTAGACATTTTCTCAGCAATCGCTTGCGCCGCGCGTCCACTTACCCCTGTGTCAACCTCGTCGAAGACAAGTACAGGAATCTGATCGATTCGCGCAAAAATAGTTTTCATGGCCAGCATGATTCGCGACAATTCCCCGCCTGAAGCGATTTTGCTAAGTCCACGAAGCGGTTCCCCCGGATTAGGCGCCATCATAAATTCAATCTGATCGATCCCTTGGCGCGAAAATTTCACTTTCTTCCCTTCGACTTCGATCCCGTTGCGCTCGTCAAGCACTTGCTCGACTTGGACGCGGAACTGGGTGCGTTCCATCTGCAGATCGCGAAGCTCATGCTCAATCTGAACAGCGAGCTGCTGAGCAATTCCGCGGCGCAAATTAGAAAGATCAAGCGCAGCGACGCCTAATTGCTTTTCGAGCGCAGCAAGCTTCCCCTCAATTTTCTGAATATGCTCGTCCTTATTCTCGATCGTGTCGACTTCTGTTTTTATTTTCTCCAAGTAAGTCAGGATCTCTTTTATATTCTCTCCATATTTTCGGCGAAGAGACGTGATTGTATCCAATCTTTGTTCAATAAAATCCAAACGTGACGGATTGAACTCAATGCCTTCTCGATAATCGCGTAATTGGTAAGCGGCATCCTCCAGCTGATAGTAGGCGGATTGCGCCTGTTCAAGCAATGGCGTAAGATTGGCCGGATCCAATTGAACGATATCCTGAATCCGAGAAACCGCTTTGCCGGCAGCATCCAAGCCACGGTTCGTCGCATAAAGGAAATCGTAAGCTTCGGAAGTGCTTTGATACAGCCTTTCGGCGTTGGCCAGTTTGCGCTTCTCTTCCGCCAAAGTTTCATCTTCGCCAGCCTTCAGCTTCGCAGCCGATATCTCATCGATTTGGAAACGATATAAATCCAGCATCTGAAGCGCTTGTTTACTCGTTTCCTGAAGCTCGCGCAAATCCTTGTGCAATTTCATATATTCATCATAAGTAGATTGATAGATTTTTTTAGCAGCAGCTATTTCCACATCCCCGAACAAATCAAGAGAATGGATGTGCTCTTCATCGTTGAGCAGCGATTGATGCTCGTGCTGTCCATGGATATTAACGAGCCATTCCCCTGTTTGACGCAGCATCGTAAGATTCACGAGCTGACCGTTAATTCGGCTGGAGCTCTTCCCAGTAGCCGTAATTTCCCGGCGGATCAGCAAATGCTCGCCCGGATCCGCTTGAATGCCGAGCTCAGTCAGCGTATCCCAAACTGGATGAGTCGGCGGAAGCTCGAACATGGCTTCAATCTCAGCTTTGTCTGCTCCATAACGGACCAAATCGGAAGAACCCCTACCGCCAACAATGAGTGTTAACGCATCGATGATGATGGATTTCCCCGCGCCTGTTTCCCCTGTAAGGACATGAAACCCCATTTTAAAACGGATATGCACGTGTTCAATAACCGCCAAATTACGAATCGATAATTCTGTAAGCATGTATTCCTCCTGGCTTTAAGATAATAAGGACATAACTTCGTTTACAAAAGAAACGCTTTTCTCTTTGCCGCGGCAAATCACAAGAATCGTATCATCACCGCAAATGGTTCCCATGACACCTTCCCACTCCAAATTATCGATCAGTGCACAGATGGTGTTTGCAGTTCCCGGCAGACATTTCATCACAACCAGATTATCGGTACTATCAATGCTCACAAAATGATCGCTGAGCGCTCTACGCAGCCTTTGCATAGGGTTAAACCGTTGATCGGCCGGCATCGAATATTTATATCTCCCGTCATCCAGCGGGATTTTAATCAGATGAAGCTCTTTGATATCCCGGGAAACCGTCGCTTGGGTAACGTGGAAACCAGCCGCCCGCAGGGACTCCACTAATTCATCTTGTGTCTCGATTTCGTTATTCGTAATGATTTCCCTGATTTTTACATGCCTTTGACCTTTCATGCCTACACCTCTATATGGAATGTGATTTTTTTGATTTTATTCATGGCCATATCGACATAAAGCACCCCGTCAGCCTCCGGATAAATAAGACTGTAAGCCAGCAGCATATCTCGAATGGAACTGCCTGTCATTTCAAGCGGCTTCCGTTCCTTGGCTACTTTAACCAGGTAAATGCGATCATCCTTCTGGACAAAATAGTCAATAAATAGCCTGCTTTCCAGCTGCTCTTTATCGTTCAAGGTCATGGAGATTGGAATTTTGGTTTTACCGGCCAACACGTCAAAGCCAGCTCCTTCCAGCAGCTCAACAACTTCATCCTGAGGAATTTCTGAATGTTTTGGAATTCGGATTCGCTTTTTCGTTGGCCCATTCAACCACCTTTGAAATCGAAAAAAAAGAAAACCTATACCTACAATCAGGATCAGCAAAATGACTGTGACATCGCCCTTCTCCATGTCCCTCACCTCGCCATAGTATTCGCGGATATGATCCGTAAATCCTTTTTATGAAGCAAGGAAAAACGACTTCGTCGTGCTTTTTTGGGCGAGCGCGTTTGTCAACTGAAAAAACCCATCTCTGGGCCGCAAAAAGGGTGCTCAAAGATGAGTTTATTTGCCATGCAATTTTTGTGCTTCTTTTACGGTAAGGGCAATGAGGTCTTTCAGCGAAGCAGCGTCAGCAAGCGTGGCATCATCATTCGAATCGCTTGACCAGTAAGCTAGAAATTCAATATTTCCTTCCCCACCCGTAATCGGTGAGTATGTTAATCCTTTTAATCGAAAACCAAGCTCTTCTGCAAAAGTGAGCACTGTGGTCAAAACTTCAGTATGCACATCTGGATCCCGGACAACACCTGATTTACCCACTTTCTCTCGTCCTGCTTCAAACTGCGGTTTAATGAGCGCTACAACGGCACCCTCGTTCAATAAAATTTCTTTCAGAGGAGGTAAAATAATGCGCAAAGAAATAAAAGAGACATCAATACTGGAAAAAGTTGGCCGCGGGCCATTCAGGTCCTCCATTGTGGTGTAACGGAAATTCGTTCTCTCCATCACTTGAACACGCTCATCATTGCGCAGCGACCAATCCAATTGATTGTAACCTACATCAACCGCGTAAACCTTGGAAGCGCCGTTCTGCAACGCACAATCTGTAAAACCGCCTGTGGATGCGCCTATATCGATCATGACAGCGCCAGCCAGATTGATCTCAAACTGTTTTAACGCCTTTTCCAGCTTCAAGCCGCCTCTGCTTACATAAGGATGAAGCGCACCTTTCACTTTCAGCACAGCTTTCCGGCTGATCTTCATCCCTGCTTTATCTACGGGTTCTTCATCAGCAAAAACAAGGCCTGCCATAATGGCGGCCTTTGCTTTTTCCCTGCTTTCAAAATAGCCTTGCTCCAAGAGCAATAAATCCAATCGTTCTTTATCCGATGACATTGTGTTTGTCTTTACTCCTATTCGTAGCGTTGCAGCGTTTAGGCCCGTTGTCTTTTGCGAGGCACGAGCTTCTTCACTTCGGCAATTAAATTATGTGCAGTAAGTCCGACCTCTTCACGTTGTTCCTTCACCGATCCATGCTCAACGAAGTAATCGGGAATCCCCATCACGTTAACATGTAATCCTGTGAAATGATTAGCTGCAAAAAACTCCATGACAGCACTGCCGAACCCGCCTTGAATGGCGCCTTCTTCCATCGTGATGATCGGTATCGATTCGTTCGCCAACTGGTGTAAATATACTTCATCCAGAGGTTTAATGAAGCGAGCGTTCACAACGCGAAGTTTGATTCCTTCTTTGGCTAATTGCTCAGAAGCTTCTAAGGCAACTTGAACCATCGGACCCACCGCCAAAACAGCGGCATAATCGCCATCACGCAGCGTCTCCCAAGTTCCAATAGGGATTGCTTTCGGCGCTTCATCGAGGTTCGCCCCGACTCCGCTGTTCCGAGGATAACGATAGGCAATTGGTCCTTCGTCATATTCAAGAGCTGTCTGCATCATATCCTGTAATTCTTTCTCATCCTTCGGCATCATTAACACCATATTAGGCAATGAGCGCAAGAAGGCAATATCGTATACGCCTTGGTGAGTTTCGCCATCAGGTCCTACAAAACCGGCGCGGTCAATGGCAAAGGCCACATTCAACTTCGGACGGCAAATATCATGGACCACTTGGTCGTAAGCTCTTTGCAGGAAGGTAGAATACACGGCAAACACCGGCTTTAATCCTTCGCTGGCCAAACCTGCGCATAACGTAGCCGCATGCTGTTCCGCGATCCCAACGTCGATCATGCGGTCTGGGAATTGCTTGGCAAACTTGAGTAAGCCTGATCCCCCTGGCATCGCAGGTGTAACCGCCACGATGCGGGAATCCTGTTCAGCCATTTGGATCAGTGTGTTACCAAACACCTCTGTATACATGGGAGGTCCAACCGATTTCAGCACTTGGCCTGACTCAATTTTGTAAGGTCCCGGTCCATGCCAGCTATGAGAGTCTTGCTCAGCAGGCGTGTAACCCTTTCCTTTCATAGTGACGACATGCACAAGTACGGGCCCGACAACTTTCTCTGCTTGCTTCAAAGTATCCAGTAAAACAGGCAAATTATGTCCGTCTACAGGACCGATGTAAGTAAAGCCTAACTCTTCAAACCAAACTCCGTTTAACACAAAATATTTGAGACTGTCCTTGAGCTTCTCCGCTGTCTTAGCCAACGTGCCGCCAATGGCAGGTATTTTCTTAAGTAAATGTTCAACTTCTTCTTTCGCCTTCAAATAATGGCGATCCGAACGAATCTTGCTTAAATAGTTATGAATCGCCCCGACGTTGGGCGCAATGGACATTTCGTTGTCATTCAGAATGACCATAATATTCTTCTTCTCATGACCAATATGATTCATGGCTTCTAACGCCATGCCGCCAGTAATGGCACCGTCACCGATGATGGCAACGACTTTGTTGTGTTCGCCTTTGAGATCACGCGCCATGGCCATGCCCATCGCTGCGGATAAAGAGGTACTGCTGTGTCCGGCTTCCCAGACGTCATGTTCACTTTCAGATCGCTTGATAAACCCACACAAGCCTTTGTACTTACGCAATGTATCAAACTTATCCTTGCGGCCTGTCAAAATTTTGTGCACATACGCCTGATGACCCACATCAAAAAGCAATTTATCATAGGGGCTGTGGAACAAGGTATGTAAAGCGATGGTGAGCTCAACCACACCTAAGTTCGAGGACAGATGTCCACCTGTAACGGATAACTTTTCGATCAGAAATTGACGGATTTCACCAGCCAATACCTCAAGCTCCGCCATGGATAACCGTTTCAAATCCTCAGGTCGATTGATTTGTTCGAGCAGCACGCTTGTTTCCTCACTTTCAATGTGAAAATACTGTGATTCATTTGACCATTATATCATAGTTTTGGGCAAATCGTGAAAATCCACCCAAAGTAACAACAAAATATGTAAAATAAACCTTTAATGATCTCTTTCCATTAAATAATCAGCAAGCTGAAACAGCCTCTCCGGATTGGTAAACCCGCCTTGCAGAAGCGCTTTCTTAGCCTTCTCGGTCAATTCTTTGACCTTCATCTCGGAAGCTTCGAGTCCAATAAAATACGGGTAGGTCACCTTTTGCTGCTTCTCATCGCTTTTCACCGGCTTGCCGAGCTTCTGCTCATCCCCGATAATATCCAAAATATCATCTTGAATTTGAAAAGCAAGTCCGATTGCATTCCCGAATTCACTTAACGCAGCTAGCTGCCCTGATGTGGCTCCGGCAATATGTGCGCCCGCCCGCAGCGAAAATACGATAAGATCACTTGTTTTATGCAGATGGATGAACTCCAACTCTTCAAGCTTCGTTAAGCCCTGTTCTCCAAGCATATCAGCAGCTTGACCGCCAACCATACCTCTTGCACCCGCGTATGCAGCAAGTTCTTCCGTGATGGACAGCACGCGTTCCGCTGGGATGCCATGTACTTTGTGAGCTTGCGTGATGCTGTAAAAGGCATGTGTCAACAGAGCGTCTCCGGCCAGGATAGCCATGGCCTCCCCGTATACTTTGTGATTCGTCAGTTTCCCTCTGCGGTAATCATCATTATCCATCGCAGGGAGGTCATCATGAATCAAGGAGTACGTATGTACCATTTCAATCGCAAGTGCTGCAGGTAATGCCGCTGCTTGAGATCCGCCAAGCGCCTCAGCTGCCGCCAGAACGAGAATAGGCCGCAGCCGTTTGCCGCCAGCCATCAGCGAATAGTTCATGGACTCACGCAGAGAGGCAGGTACATTCCATTGCGCAGGGAGTGCTTGTATTAGTGCTGCTTCGACCAGTTCAGCATTCGAAGCAATATATTCACGAATAGTGGACATTGTCTTCAACCTAATTCCCCTTATCTTCCAAGGCAGGTTGGAAAGGCTTCCTGTTTACAGTGCCTGTTTCCCCTTCAACCAGCATCTCAATTTTCTTCTCGACTTGCTCTAGCTTCACGCCGCACAAGTGAGAGAGCCGCACACCTTCTTGATAAAGCTCGATCGCTTTCTCCAGAGGCACGTCGCCGCTTTCCAATTGCGCCACAATACGCTCCAACTGCTCAATTGCGACTTCAAAGCTTACTTCCGTTTCATTCGTTGACATTTTGGTTCTCCTCCATCCCCGATACTTGGCAGTCCAATCTGCCGTCCTTGAGGCGAATCTTCACATGGTCCCCAACCTTCACCTGGCTAACGGATCGAATGAGGACCTGATCCTCTTCGTCATACGCCAAGCTGTAGCCGCGCTGCATGACCTTCAGCGGGCTGAGGGCGTCCAGATGACGGACGCTGGCTTGCCACTCCTGCTTCTTCGCACGCAGGAGGGTCTGCATGGCCGTGAGCATCTGCCGCCCCGAGGTATCGAGGCGCCGTCTTGCGAACACGGCCTGCTCTTTGGGATTGAAGCTGCTGAGCGTACGCTCCAGCTTCATGTGCCGTTCCGCCAGCCGCTGAACGCGCTGGCGCATCCGGTAACCGAGCTGCTCCGCCAGCCGGTCGAGCCTTTCCGCAGGCTGCATCAGCAGTTGCCTGCGGGGGTTCGTCAAGAACGGCGAGCGCTTCGCGCGCTCCAGCCGTTCCTGCTTGCGGCGCAGCTGCTGGAGCAGCCCGTAGTGCAGGCGCTGCGCCTGCTGCGATAGCTGCTGCTTCAGCTCCAGCGTGCTAGGCACGGCGAGCTCCGCCGCCGCCGTGGGCGTAGGAGCTCTCAGATCGGCGACGAAGTCCGCGATCGTGAAGTCCGTCTCGTGGCCGACGGCCGAGATGACAGGAATCGCGGAGGCTGCAATCGCCCGCGCCACGGCTTCCTCGTTGAACGCCCAGAGCTCCTCCAGTGAGCCGCCTCCGCGGCCCACGATGAGCACGTCGGCTTCACCGAGGCGGTTCATCGCTTCGATCGCTTTGACGATCGAAGGAGCTGCCCCTGTCCCCTGTACCAAAACGGGGTACAGGAGGATTTGCACCGACGGAAAGCGCCGCTGAAGCGTGATGATGACATCACGGATCGCAGCCCCCGTCGGGGAGGTGATCACGCCGATCGCACGTGGAAACCGAGGAATCGGTTTTTTGCGCTCCGCCGCGAACAGCCCTTCCGTTTCGAGCTTCTTTTTCAGCTGCTCGAAAGCTAAATACAAACTGCCGATGCCATCCGGCTGCACCGCCGTCACATAGAACTGGTAAGCGCCGTCCCGTTCATACACGGAAATATTACCTCGGGCAATCACCTTGGTACCCTCTTTGGGAATGAAGCCTAGCCTCTGGTTATGGGAGGCGAACATGATGCTCTTCAGTCTGCCATCGGCATCCTTCAGCGTAAAATACATATGGCCGCTGGAATGATGCGTGAAGTTGGAAATCTCTCCTCGCACCCAAACATCCTGAAGGCGATTGTCGCCTTCAAGCAGCAATTTAATGTAACGGTTTAAATCCTTGACAGAAAAAATCTTCGTCTCGTTTCTACCCATAAGCTCGGTTAAACACTCACATTCACTTTAGCGGCGCGGCTTGCAGCATCCACCGTATTGCGAAGCAGCATCGTAATCGTCATCGGTCCCACACAGCCCGGTACCGGTGTAATCGCGCTTGCTATTTCTTTTACCGCTTCGAAATCAACGTCGCCTGTCAGCTTGCCGTCAGCAGGACGATTCATCCCCACATCGATGACAACAGCGCCTGGTTTTACGTGATTAGCTTTGATTAGATGCGCTTTACCTACGGCAACAACAAGAATATCCGCTTGCTTCGTAATTTCTTCCATATTCGGGGTACGTGAATGAACAATAGAAACCGTTGCATGCTCGCGCAGCAATAACATAGCCATTGGTTTTCCAACAATATTGCTTCTTCCAACGACAACAGCGTGTTTGCCAGCGATTTCTACCCCTGTGCGTTTCAAGATTTCGATAACTCCGTGAGGCGTACAAGGCTTCATACCGTCTTTACCGATCATTAAATTCCCAACATTCACGGGGTGAAAGCAATCCACGTCTTTCAATGGGTCGATTTCATCCACAACAGCTTCTTCATCAATATGTTTAGGCAGGGGTGATTGTACAAGAATGCCGTTAATTTTGTTGTCGCTATTAAATTTGTGAATGAGTGCGATTAATTCTTGCTGAGTCGTAGCTTCAGGCAGACGGTGTACTTCCGAATAAATGCCTACGTCGTCGCATGCTTTTGCTTTATTTCGAACATACACTTGCGAAGCCGGGTCTTCCCCTACAATCACAACGACAAGGCCTGGTTGATGGCCACTCGCTGTAAGCGCTGCAGCATCCGCCCGAATTTCCTCACGAATAGAACTTACCAATTCTTTTCCATTAATAACTTGACCAGACATGTTTTTTCCCCCTAAAAATGTTGTGAACATCATCTTCGTAAGCTGTTAAGTTAAGTTGGTGTGACCTTACTTTTCAAATCTTCGACTTCCTTGATCATTTTACCAAGAACACCGTTGACGAATTTTCCGGAATCGTCCGTGCCATAATGCTTCGCCAAATCAATGGCTTCATTCACGACAACTTTCGGCGGAACATCGTCTCGGTAGAGCATTTCATAGACAGCCAGACGCAGCACTTCACGATCAATGCGTGACAGCCTGTCCATAGCCCAGCCTTTCAAATACTCTTCAAGCAGCTCATCAATGCGAACTTTGTTGCTATATGTCCCCTCAACCAGCTCCAAAATGTAAGCTGAATTAATTTTGTCCCCTTTGATTTCCAATTGCGTTTCATTGTCATTTTCTGCTTCATGAACGGCGATTTGGACAGCTTCCTGAGGAGTAGCCTCATTCATCTGGATTTGGTATAAACTTTGTACAGCAAGCTCTCGTGCAACTCTGCGTTTCATTTTGTTCCTCCTAAAAGTTTTGCTTTAGCAAAACTGTCTTCGTAAGCATTAACTTTGAGTTTTGCTAGGCAAAACCGTTTTCGTCCTTTTTAAAGCTCTTTTTGTTAGTATACGTCATAATGGAGCCAATCCAAACAAAAAAATCCATGGATGTACCAGGGATTTTAGCGAAACATTCTCCATTTTTGCGTGAGATAGCGCCAAATGTCTTCAAGCATGACGAAACTTTCCTTGCGATCCAGTTTGTTCCCAATATAAAATCCGACCAGAACAATGAATCCAAAGATCAGCATATCCCAGAATCCAAAAAATAAATAAATGAAGCCGAAGAAAATGCCTGCTGCCACTCCGATCACTTTGCCCCTATGGGACTCCCACAATTCGTTCCACATGAGTGGGTTCACCTCTATTCGACTCGGCTTTTAAACGTTGGGGCTGATTGCACGATATTTGCTACGAATACGGTTACGGAAGCTACGGGAATGCCGGTAATGTCCTCTATGTAACTTTTCACAGTACTTTGCATCTCTTCTGTGAGTTCAGGAATCGAACTTTCCCCATCCACCACTGTTCTGAGCGTAATTTCAAGTCCTGATTGATTCACTCTTACACGTGCGCGCAGATCCTTGGCACCTTTCGAACGACCAGCAGCTTTCAAAGATAAATTCTCGACGGTTTCCATAGAAATGCGAATATCGCCAAAATCCGTGCGTTGATCAATCGATGGCGCTTGAGCGCGGCCGCGGCGAAGCGTTAGAATAAGAAACCGAACAGAAATTAGCAGCATAACCAAGCTGATCACGATGGCCGGATATGCGTAGTTCTTCTCATAATAGAAATTATGTAACAGTTGACCTACTTGTTCTAATGGGATCCAGCTCGATGCTGTGAACAATACAAGGATAGATGCAACGAAAATAATTAGGCTATAGAGAAGCAGCAAGAGCCTGTCCACAATTTTACCCACGTAAGCTTGTCCCCTTCCTATAGTTAGAGGAAACCCCCTGCATGCTGTAGGGGGTTTCAATGATCCATATGGATGCAGCAATTCCGCCTTATTTCACTCGACCAGCAGCTGCTGTTTCTTCTTCAACCGGTTTCTCTGCCTGTTTAAAATGAACATCATGAATATGAACATTAACCTCAACGACGCTAAGTCCAGTCATTGATTCGATTGCGTGCTTCACATTCTGTTGAATGGCGCTAGCAACCTCAGGAATGCGATTCCCATATTCGATAATGATGGAGACGTCAATGGCAGCTTCACGTTGTCCGACTTCTACCTTTACGCCTTTGGACAAGTTCTTGCGTCCAAGCAATTCAGCAATGCCGCCAGCAAGTCCACCGCTCATCCCCGCTACTCCTTGCACTTCCACCGTTGCCAAACCGGCAATGATTTCAATAACCTCGGGGGCAATTTGGATGCTGCCCATGTCTGTTTTGACGTAATCCGGAGCGATTGTGCTCATTGTGGCACCTCCTAAGAATTTTTGGATAAGCCATCCTTAATTTATAACTATACCATTTTGCCAAAAATATGACAAATGATTATCTATGAATCTGCATCGTTCACATCGTGCTCTTCCAGGAATTTAATATCATGGTCGCCTTTGATGAACTTCTTGTGTTCAAGCAGCTTCAGATGAAACGGAATCGTTGTGTTAACACCGTCAACGGCAAACTCCGTGAGCGCTCTTTTCATGCGGGCAATCGCTTCATCGCGCGTACTTCCCCAGACGATTAGTTTGGCGATCATAGAATCATAGTGTGGTGGAATCGTATAGCCCGGATAAACGGCACTGTCTACGCGAACCCCGAATCCACCAGGAGGCAAGTAGAATTTCACTTGGCCTGCCGAAGGCATGAAGTTCCGGTTCGGATCTTCCGCATTTACACGGCATTCGATCGCCCAGCCATTGATACGAACATCATCTTGCGAGAAGGATAACGGATTGCCTTCGGCAACGCTAATCATCTCTTGGATAATGTCGATACCGGTAATCATTTCGGTTACGGGATGCTCGACTTGAATTCTCGTATTCATTTCCATGAAGTAGAAATTACCGTCAGGTCCAAGCAAGAACTCCAGTGTTCCTGCACCCGAGTAATTAACAGCCAGAGCTGCGCGAACAGCTGCCTGCCCCATCGCTGCACGCGTTTCAGGCGTCAGGATTGGACAAGGTGCTTCCTCAACGAGTTTCTGTCTACGGCGCTGTACGGAACAATCACGCTCACCCAAGTGAACGACGTTGCCATGTTTGTCCGCTAAAATTTGAATCTCTACATGCTTCATGCCCGTTAAATATTTTTCCAAATAAATACCGGCGTTGCCGAAAGCATTTTGCGCTTCTTGCTGCGCAGCCGTAATTTGGGAGACAAGCGTCTCTTCATTTTCGGCAATACGAATCCCTTTACCTCCGCCGCCGGCTGTCGCCTTAATGATAACCGGATACCCGATATCTCTTGCGATGACGATTGCGTCTTCCACGTTTTCAACCAACCCGTCAGACCCTGGAATGATTGGCACGCGCGCGTCTTTCATCGTTTGCTTGGCAACTGCCTTGTCGCCCATACGGCTAATGGCGTCAGGTGAAGGTCCGATGAACGTAATGTTGCAGCTTTCGCAAATTTCTGCGAAGTCGGCGTTTTCCGCTAAAAATCCATAACCGGGATGAATGGCATCACATTCTGTCAGGGTGGCAACACTCATCAGGTTCGTGAAGTTCAAGTAGCTGTCCTTGGACGCAGTCGGACCAATACAATAGGCTTCGTCAGCAAGTCGCACATGCAGCGCTTCACGATCTGCTTCCGAATATACAGCCACCGTATAAATGCCCAACTCACGGCAAGCTCGGATAATACGAACAGCTATTTCTCCTCGGTTCGCTATTAGGATTTTATGAAATTTCATTAATTTTCCTCCTAAGAGTTTTCCGTTAGCAAAATACTAACTTACTCCGGTCTCACCAAAAATAAAGGTTGTCCGTACTCAACAAGTTGACCGTTTTCAACGAGTACTTCAACGATTTCACCTTTGATTTCGGCTTCAATCTCATTCATCAATTTCATAGCTTCAACGATGCACACAACTGTTTTATCGCCTACTTTTTGACCAACACTTGCGAAAGGAGCAGCGCCAGGAGAAGCAGACTGATAGAAAGTTCCTACCATCGGTGAGACGATCTTATGTAAAGATGAGTCCTCTTGCTTAGCATGTCCAGTAGTCGCAGGTACAGAAGTTTCCAAAGCTGCAGCCGGTGCTGCGTGAGGAACACTTGCTTGACCAATCGGAGCATATGTGTGTTGAACTGGTGCTGTTACGTATACAGGCTCTGATTTATTCGGCTTGCGAATCGACAGGCGAGCACCTTCATTTTCAATTTCAAGTTCTTGTAAAGAGGATTGATCGACGAGTTTGATTAACTCTTTGATTTCACTCAATTTGAACATTCATGTCACTCCTTCAAAGTTGGTGAACCAGTAAAAAATGCGGTTTCATAGCCGCAACGTATGTATTATACCCATAAACGCAAGAAATGGAAAGAGTCCAGTTTTACCTGGACCCTTTCCTGTACCCTCCCTTGCCATGTTGATAGCTCTTTTAAACTATGGACGAACGTATTGAATTTTGATGTTTTCCGGAGCAGCACCAAGCTCTTTGACGACCATATCAACGATAGTAACCCCTTGGCTTTTCTCCAATTTATCGCTTTGAACGGTTACTTTCCATTTGTTGCCTTCTTGATTAACGATGGCTTGAGGAAAGTCTTTCATCAGCACATCTTGCAGATTTTCAACTTTTTCTTGAACATCTGTCAATTTAGATAAATCATTCGTTGCTTTCGCTACCGCTTCAGGTGTTTTTTTCGTGTCAATGATGATTTCCATCAGATCGGAAGAAGCTTTGGCGAAATATTCACTTTGTTTCATTTGTTCATTCGTGAAGTAGTCGCTTGCCGACGTAGTTTTCGCTTGTTCTTCCATTTGTTTCAGCACTTGATCGTCCGTTTTCACATCTGCTTTTGCGTCCGTTTTCACGTCTGTTTTAGCATCAGTTTTCACATCTGTTTTTGCATCTGTTTTAACATCCGTTTTCGCGTCTGTCTTAACGTCTGTTTTTGTTGAATTTTGCGGTGTTGTTGCTTTTGTGTCGACTTTTGTATCTGTGCCAGTAGTTGCTTTTACGTCTGTTTTCGCTGCATTTGCCGTGTCAACCTGAGCCATATCAATCTTCACTTCCTGGCTCTGCTTCGTCGTATCCGTCGATGCCAGATCGAGTTTATTCACATCCTCAGTGAACAAGTAGTACGCGGAGAGCACCACCATCAAGCTAAGCATAGATACGAGCCAAATTGTTTGTCTTTTTGCGTTCATTGTATATTCCTCCTCAATTTTGATTACCTATTGGATTTATTCACCGGTTTTCCGGGGTAAAATGGAGATACGATTCAATGGGACATCAAGCCCGCGCTCAACGGCTTCCGAAATCATTTTCTTCACCGTCAGATTCTCAGCGCCCTTCGCGACAACGATGACCCCTCTGATCTTAGGTTTGATATATTTGAGCACAAGCGGCTTCTGGTCGCCTGACACTTGATAGATAACCACTTCTCCGCTTCGCGTGACCTGGGATATATTCCGAGTCGCCCCGCCATTGTCGCGTTCTGTCGTCATTTGCTGGTTATCATTGTAATTTTTGTCGACGGTCAATTCCTCCGTTGACTCAATGGTGACCAGGACTTCAACATCGCCAACACCAACGATTTTCTGTAAAATATCTTTGAGCTGCGACTGATACGCCAGTTCATATTCGTGAAAGCTCGAGTTTTCCTTGGATGTATTATTGAGAAATGTTTCTTTACTGGGAGGCGGAGAGGCTCTGCCCGCAGTGATGGGATCAACCTCTTTTACAGTCATAAATGCATTCATAATCATCAGCGCCGCTCCCATAAGTCCAATCATGATGACCCATAGGAGTGTGTTCTTACGTTTTGGCCCTCCCGGACCTCCGCCGAATTTGTTCTCCATCCATTGCAGCAATGTTCCCATCGATTCACCTCGCAATCCTTCCATTCCTTTGTTCAACTTGGATATCAATGCGTGCAGGTTCAACCAGCCAATTGCGCGTAATGCCTTGTTTCAGTCTTTCAACCTCCTGCTCGTAAGGTGCTGCAGCCTGGGCAGATGCGGTTGTTTCTTGTTCATTCGCTTTAATCCTTATCGGATCAATAGGCTTGACCGGTTCCATAGCGGCAATACTTTTGGACCCGGCAGCAGGACTTGACTTGCTTTTGACTTCTATATCATCAAGGGTGACCCTGACTTTCGTAATGGAGGGCTTCCCATTATTGTCTATTTGCGCGACGACCTGAACGTCATGAACGGTTAGGTCCGTCTGTTTCTGAATGTCCTCTTTCATCAGTCCGGCCAGTTGGGTCTGGATCATCTGCTGTGATTGCTCTTGGCCCGCAGCCTGAAGTTTTTGGGCATCCTTCGTAATCACATCGAGTGATTTCATCCAGGGACTTCCTCCGCTACCGCTGGCAAGCATCGTCTTTTCGTTTTGCTGCTTTTCGGCTTGGCTAAGCAATTGATCCACATCCCAATCTTTCTGAAATAACTGCAAGACGGGCGTTAAAAGTGTTAGTAGGATGAATAAGCTCATGACGGTTTTTACATAGCGCTGCATGGTGTTGCTGGGGAGCAGAAGATCAACGAAGGTGGCCAGCATGATGACCATGATGACCGTTTTCAGCCATCCGCCTAACCAGTCCATAGCGAATCTCCTTTCACCGCATCATCACCGAGACGTTACTGATCGTAATCATGATCGTTAAAGCCAGAAAGAACATTAAACTCACAGCTGCCAGCGCAGCGAAAACGTAGATCAAGCTTTTGCCAATCGTCTGCAAGCAAGCAATGATCGGGCTGTCTCCCAAGGGCTGCATAACCGCTGCAGACAAGTTGTAGATAAAAGCCAAGGTCAAAATCTTGATCGCCGGGAACGCGCACAGCATGATCAAAATGACAACGCCGACAAGTCCGATCGCATTTTTCACAAGCAAAGACGCGCCTATAACCGTCTCCGTTGCATCGGAGAATAAACGACCTACCACAGGAACAAAGTTGCCTGTGATGTATTTGGCTGTTCGGATGGCTACGCCATCTCGCACCGCACCGGCAGTCCCTTGTATCGAAATCACGCCGAGGAAAACAGTGACGAAAACCCCGAGCATGCTAAGACTGATTGTGCGAAGCAGGTTTGCTAGCTGGGTGACTTTGTATTTCTCACTTAGCGAGCTCACGATGTGCAGAACGGCCGAGAAGAACAATAACGGAAAAACAAAGACATAAATCGCTGTGCCCACCGAGTGAATCATGAAAACGATGAGCGGATGCAAGATGGCTACTGAGGTTACATTTCCCATAGAAGCTAGCAATGTTAGCAGCAGCGGCATGATTGCGATCATGAATTCTATCATCGATGTAATTGCAGTTTTGGCATATCCGATTGCTACGCTGAAGGAATTGATCGCGATAATAATCAAGACCATATAGGTAATCGAGTAGCCGAGCTTGCTTACCGTGTTTCTTTCGAAAGAACTCTGCAGCGTTTCGAGAATCATGCTGAAAATCGTTAGAATCACAATGGAAGCGAGCAGTTTGCCGTTGATGATGATTTCATGGAAAACGTAGCGTAAGAGTCCTTTGAATATGCTTTTCATGCTGACGCCCTTCGTGCCCAGGAGCAGTTCCATGAAGGTTGGCGTCTTGCTTTCGGGGAAGTAGCCGCCATAATCTTTCATGAGCTTATCCCAATATTGCTCGACAGGCTCCGTATTCAGATGTTCTGCTTGCTCCTTGATGATGGCGTCTGTCGGTGATTCTGCGGTCGAGAAGTTCGACATGCCAAGCCACAAAGCCATTGTCATGATGAACAAGATGATCCAGCGGTTGTTCAGCTTCTGGTGCGAATAAAGCAGGTTCATTTGAGTCACTCCTAAATGGATCATCTAAGCAGGGAGCAGCTTAACGACAGTCTCGATGATGACGGTAATGATCGGAATCGCCATTACCATAATGAGCACTTTCCCAGAGAGTTCGATCTTGGAGGCGATGGATTCTTGTCCGGCATCGCGCACAATTTGTGCGCCGAACTCAGCAATGTAGGCAACTCCGATGATTTTCAGGATCGTTTTAAGAAACACCATATTGATATTTGATTTTTGCGCTAAATCTTCAAGCACCTGGATGACACTGGAGATTTTGCCGATCAGAAACAAGAAAATCATGATGCCTGTAAAGGCCGCCAGCAAGAACGCAAACATGGGTTTCTGCTCCTTGATGATGAGCGTTAGTATCGTAACGATGAGCCCCAGGCCTACAATCTGGATGATTTCCATACGGCGCACCTCATTGGAATAAGAAGATCGTTTTGATTTCTTTAAACAAATGATCGAGCATGCTGACAACCATGAAGAGCACGACCACGAAGCCAATGACCGTGACCCAGTGTGCCATATCCTCTTTCCCCATCTGCTTGAGCACCGAATGGATCATCGCGATGATGATGCCGATGCCGGCAATCTGGAAAATGGCATTCACATCTACGTTCATTCCAGGCACCTCACTCTGTTGACAAGGAACTTCTGCATAGGGTAAGTTCCTCGCTTCCCTTAATACATCAAAATTACGATTAGTGCTCCGATAAGGACACCCAGGCTTTTCCACATTTTCTCGTAACGGCGTTGATCTTCTCTAGACTCGGTCTCTTCTGCCTGAAGCTGTGAAATAGCTAGCCGCAAATGCTTGATTTGATCACTGCGATCCGTCACGCCTAGTACAGACCCAAGCTGCAGTACAACCTCCTGCTCGGCTTGCTTCATCGATGTTCTTCCCCATACATCCTTAACGCTTCTATGCCAAATGTCACGAGTCGATGTCCCGTCGCTCGCTAGCAACCGCTCCGATGTTAATCGAAACAAGGAGGACAGCGGTTCAGCAACTTGTTTGCCAAGAGAGGAGAAGGCTTCGGGCAGTGGTGTAACTGCGTATGTGATTTCTGTTTCCATGCGTCCCAGCGCCGAAATTAGCATCCGAATTTGTTTAGGTCGCCTAACGTAGTGAGCGGCTTGCAGAAAACCATACAAGGTGGCGGCACTGATAATGAGCACCCCGCCAACGAATTTCAGCATCTTTCATCATCCTTTACGTGCAGGATAGTGTTCCAATGGCTTACCCGACCGATCCAGTATGCGATAGGCAGCAGGCTCGCCTTTTCTTCGATGCAGGATGACATATCTCGTAAATACACCCTCTTCCAAAAGCTGCTTCAGAACAGGTCTCATTCGCACATCCTCATAATCGGCACCGTGCGCGGTTGCAACGACGCGAATCCCCGTATGGACAGCCTCGTGGATCGCTCCTGCATCTTCTGGCCGACCGATTTCATCGACGACCAGCACATCAGGCGATAAGGATCGAATCATCATCATCATGCCCTCCGCTTTTGGGCAGCCGTCCATGACGTCTGTTCTCGGTCCGAGATCGAATCTGGGCACTCCTCTGACACAAGCCGCCAATTCCGAGCGTTCATCGACTACGCCTACCTTCTTGCCTGTCGTCCCCAGGCTGTTCACGCCCCACTCACCGCGGCTGATGAGCCTGGCCACGTCACGAACCAGGGTTGTCTTCCCTTGCTGCGGCGGCGAGATCACGAGCGTGTGATGGACACTTCTCCGAATCGGGTCGAAGAGATGCGGCAGCACTTGCCTGCCTAGCCCTTGAATCTCACGAGCAATCCGGATGTTAAATGAGCTAACATCGCGAATCTGCTTAACATCCCCTTGATCTAACACCGTGCGCCCGGCTAGTCCGACGCGATGGCCTCCGGCTATGGTGATATATCCTCTCCGCAGTTCTTCTTCATGGGTGTACATAGAATGGTTCGTCAGCATCTCAAGCAAGGTCAGGCAATCTTGTCGGGTTGGCTTGTACGCCCGATCTTCCCCAGTCACCAATTGGCCTCTCTCATCAACGAAAGCGTACCCGTCCCCCCAGATCAGCTCGAAGGGGCGCGATTCTCTCACCCTGATTTCCTCAACGCTAGCTTGTACGTCCGGCGGCAAAGATGAGAGTAGAATCCGAAGCGTTTGAGGAAGAATGTGCATGATCGTGTCGTGCATAGCGAAACATCCCTCCAAGTTGTCCAGTCTTCTATATTCATTTCTATGCTTGATAGAAAGAAATATGACCGATTACTTTTTTATAATACCAATGAATAGACAGCTTACTCCCGCAATCACCCAGAGCATCTTCCCATAGGAAAGCTTCTCTGCTATCCCTACCAAACCTATCGTCGTAGTAGCTAGTAGTACTAGAGGACCTACTAGAGCAAGCGTAGAGTTTACTAGCAGCGCTTTCTCCACAGTCGCCAGTCTCAGCATCACGATCGCTGCTATGATCTCTATGCTCCCTGACATCAGCCTCAGCGACGCCATAGCTAGGACAATTTTGTTCATGTTTTCTTCTCCTTTCGTAAAAAGAACAGCTCTTTTGAACCGCACTGCACCAAAGTAGCTCGCGGAGCATTGATATAAAAGGCCGGAAGAGCGACTTTTGTAAAACTGTTCCTACCGCATAAGAACCTATCTAATAAATGGAACAGTTTTACAATGGAGCCTGGAGGTTTTTATATCAATGCGAAGCACGCCAGCGTAACTCTAACGCTCAGCAAAGTTCAACGGCAGCACACTCTTTTTACCCTACCTTATGCGGGCTCGTCTGATTTTAGGCATAGTGGGCACCACCATTTGCCCAGATGCATATGCTGTACACATAATTGAACCTTCGAAGGACAGTGAGGAGAAATACCGATGGAAGTTACCTCTTATTTGAACTGGAATCCCGTTCTGGCCGACCCCACAGGACAAAGGCAGGCCAAACCCAGAACGCTGGGTAAAACTATGGTAATGGATAAAGGCTTAGGGCCAAATGCATTTGAAGATTTGCTTACCGCGGGCAGCAGTCATGTGGATATGATCAAACTCGGCTTCGGCACATCTCCTCTATATCCGCAGCATGTGCTGAAAAGCAAAATTAACGCCGCCAAAGAAAATGGCATTTGCATCTATCCGGGAGGCACCTTTCTCGAAGTTGCGATCACACAGCACGCAGTGGCTTCCTATTTCGATATGATTGTCGCACTCGGATTTAACGGTGTTGAAATATCCAATGGCACCATTGATTTCGACCGTAAGCTTAGAAATGAGTTGATCGCGCGCGGGCTAGACGAAGGACTAGAGGTTGTTACCGAATATGGTAAAAAGGGCTGGGGTTCTGCCATCGAATTAGAGGAATTAATCGAGACCGTTATGTTAGACACCGAATTCGGAGCTTCCCTAGTCACGATTGAAGCTCGTGAATCCGGGATGGGTGTCGGGATTTTTGATTCACAGGGAAAATGTAAGGATGAGGAAGTCGGGCAAGTGCTCTCCGCCGTTCCCGGACAGAGGCTTCTGTGGGAGGCTCCGCTCAAAAGTCAACAGGTGCACTTGATTAGCATGCTTGGAGCAGATATCCACTTGGGCAATATCTCACCGGATGAGCTTATTGCTTTGGAAGCATTGCGCAGAGGATTGCGTTCCGATACGTTGTCCTTAGGTACCAGAAAGGAATAAAAGATGCATATCGAGGTTGTCGCCAACATCGGCGAAGCAAGAAGTGACGATTTTCTTCATAAAACCGTCATCGTCGTTGATGTTATCCGTGCAACTAGCACGATCATCACCGCATTGATTAACGGATGCAAAGCCATCGTTCCAGTGGATACCGTTCTGAGGGCCAAAGAACTGCAGCAAGAGGGTGATCTGCTTGGAGGGGAACGCTTTTGCAAGAAAATTCCTGGTTTCGATTTCGGTAATTCACCATTGGAATATACCAAGGAAGCTGTACAGGGCAAACGTGTGATCCTGACGACAACGAATGGCACTAGAGGCATTCAAAAAGCGATAAAAGCCGATCAAGTGCTGGCAGGTTCTTTTTTAAATAGTAAAGCTTGCGCAGCGGCCGCGATTGCCTTCAAGAGGGACACTGTTATTTTGTGCGCAGGGACACAAGACGTCTTCTCCCTAGAGGATGGACTTTGTGCTGGGCATATTCTTGAGGAGCTAAACCTGGCTCTAGGCGAGAAACAGATAGCAACCAATGATTTCGGCTTAGCTATGCGAGGATGTTTTTTGCAAGCCCAAAAAACCTTATACGATACACTGCTGTCTTCCACGAATGGAAAAAAAATGTGCAAGTCCGGTTTTCAGGCGGATATTGAAGCCTGTGCCAAAACAAATATCACGGATCAAGTGCCGGTCCTTGAACGTGATCAAATGGTGCTGCTGGGGACTTCAGGGCGTCCTGCGTTCTAAATACAAGCCCCTCTCATAAACTAAGATGGAAAGTTATGAGGGTGAGGGGTTTTGATGATGAATGGCAATATAATCTTAGTTACACTCATTGTTATTGGACTCATAGGCCGTTCTCCGATTATTACAACTGCTTCTTGCATGCTGCTTGCCTTGAAACTGGTCGGGTTAATGCGGTTTTTCCCCACAATGGAGCGTAGAGGCTTGGAGCTGGGATTGCTATTTCTGACCATTGGCGTCCTTGTGCCATTTGCGAGTGAACGAATCTCGATGAAGGACATCATGTCGGTATTTACCTCTTGGCCGGGAATCATTGCTCTACTTGGGGGAGCGATTGCAACGTATATGAACGGAAAAGGGTTGGAGCTATTAAAAATAGACCCACAATTAATTGTGGGTCTTGTCATTGGTTCCATTTTTGGCATTATCTTTTTGCGGGGGATTCCGGTCGGCCCTTTGATGGCAGCCGGAATCACAGCTTTTTTATTAAAAGTCGCTTATTTTATATCCGATAAATTCAGTTGAGAACTGGGATTATCTGCGATCTTGCGGTCCGCCAACGAAGGCTTGCTCCGTTGTGTCCAAGCCGTAAGCCGTGTGCAGAGATTGGATCACTTCCGTCAAGTTCGAGTTCTCGATGACGCAAGAGACTTTAATCTCGGACGTGCTGACCAACGAGATGGAGATGCCGAGGTCAGAAATTACTTTAAACATCGTAGCAGCAACCCCAGGCGTACTAACCATGCCGGCGCCAACGATGGATACTTTCACCATGTTCACTTCGGAAGTTACTTCACGGAAGCCGATTTCACCGCGGATGGATTCAATCGCATCCAAAGCTTTTTCGCGGTCAGCAAGCGTCGTTGTGAATGAGAAATCCGCTGATCCATTGAGTACACCGCTTTGTACAATGATATCTACATCGACTTGAACCTCGGCAAGCGCCATGAATACTTTTGCCAGTTGGCCCGGTTTCTCGGGTACACCTAGAATACTAACTCTTGCCACATTCTTGTCATAGGCGATGCCACGGACAACGATTCCTTGCTCCATCACTGCTTCCTCCTTCACGTTGGTACCTTCATTGTTAGTAAAGCTGGAACGTACCACCAAGGTAACGTTATAGTTTTTGGCATATTCCACTGCTCTTGGATGAAGTACAGCAGCTCCCAAATTCGCAAGCTCCAGCATCTCATCGTAAGAAATTTCATTCAGTTTTCTCGCTACTTTCACAATGCGCGGATCCGTTGAGTAAATACCATCTACGTCGGTATAAATCTCACAAAGATCTGCTTTGATTGCAGCAGCAAGAGCAACGGCTGTCGTATCGGAACCGCCGCGGCCAAGCGTCGTAATCTCTCCGGCTTCCGTCATACCTTGGAAACCGGCTACAATCACGACATTGCCTTGTTCGAGCGCATTCAGAACGCGCGCTGGCTGAATATCCGTGATTCTCGCTTTTGCGTGTACATCTTCCGTGAAAATCCCGCTCTGCCAACCGGTATAAGAAACCGCTTGTTCCCCTAAACTATGTATCGCCATCGATAAGAGGGCTACAGAAACCTGCTCTCCTGTCGTTAAGAGCATATCCATTTCACGAGCCGGTGGGGCTCCATCGTAAATTTGCTTAGACAGGTCGATAAGATCGTCCGTTGTATCTCCCATCGCAGATACGACAACAACGCAGCTGTGACCTGCTTGCTTTCGCTCAACGATTCTTTTTGCAACACGTTTCATTCGCTCCGCATCACCGACAGAGCTTCCGCCAAATTTCATCACTATTAGAGACAAAGCTGACCCACTCCTAACGCATACTAGTGCATAACAATTCAATATTATAGCATAAAATGTAGTTTTGTGTGAAAATTTGCACACACAAAATAAAAAAACTCTCTGACTTGTCAAAAGTCAGAGAGGCTTGTCCTAGTTGAAACTAGGCACGGGAGATATAACGGCCATCTTCGGTATCAACTGTAAGCACGTCGCCTTCGTTGATGAACAGTGGAACTTGAACAACAAGGCCAGTTTCCACTTTTGCACCTTTAAGCGCGCCTTGAGCTGTATTTCCTTTAACGCCCGGCTCTGTTTCTACAACTTTCAAGTCAACGCTTTTCGGCAGATTGATCCCAAGAATTTCACCTTGGTAGCTCAAAATTTTGATGTTCATGTTCTCAAGAAGGAAGTTCAATTCCCATTTCAATTGCTCGCGGGAAAGGCTGAATTGATCAAACGTTTCCGTATCCATGAACGTGAACTCGTCGCCGCTTGCATACAGGTACTGCATTTCGCGGTTATCGATGTGTGCACGGCCTACGTTCTCGCCCGCACGGAAAGTACGCTCAACCGTGTTGCCGTTGCGCAGGTTTTTCAGCTTGGAGCGCACGAATGCAGCACCTTTACCTGGTTTAACGTGTTGGAAATCTAGAACTGTAAAAATATCGTGTTCTACTTCAATGGTAAGACCTGTTTTGAAATCATTTACTGATATCACTTGTGAATCCCTCCGCTAGTCAATAATAAGAAAATCTTTTGTAGAGCTTGTAAGTATTTTAATGCCGGTGTCAGTAATTACTGCGTCATCCTCAATTCGAACTCCCCCAAAACCAGGAAGATAAATGCCAGGTTCCACCGTAACCACCATACCAGGAGTTAAAATTGTATCCTCGGTTTTCGCCAAGCGCGGAGACTCATGAACCTCCATGCCTAAACCATGTCCGGTACTGTGACCGAAGTAATCGCCATAGCCATGCTTCACGATAACATCTCGTGCATAAGCGTCGCCTTCTCTGCCCGTAATCCCCGGCTTGAGATTGGCTAAACAGTTGAGTTGAGCTTCCAGCACAATATCATAAATTTCTTTATGCTTGTCCGTTGGCTTTCCTAGCATAACCGTTCTTGTGATGTCAGAGCAATACCCTTTATAATACGCTCCAAAATCTAATTTGACAAATTCGTTTATTTGGAGCACGCGATCGCTTGCTTTGCCGTGCGGCAGAGCGGAGCGTTCGCCAGAAGCAACAATCGTTTCGAACGAAGTCGAGGTGCCGCCATTTTTGCGGATAAACATTTCAATTTCAAGCGCAATATCGAGTTCTTTCACGCCTGGCTTGATATAGGACAAAATGTGTGAAAAGGTTTGGTCAGCCAAATCTGCTGCTTCCTGCATCACTTGCAATTCTACATCGTCTTTGACCATTCGGATGCCCTCGACGAGTTTCGCTGTCGGCAAAAGCTCAATCCCTGGTAAAGCTGCTTGATAACCCAGGAAGTCACCATAGGACACATCCCCTTGCTCGAAGGCAAGTTGTGTAATTCCTTGTTGATTCAATAGTCCCTTAACTGTTTCCATCACTTTAGCTTGATGCTCAACCACTTCAAAAAGCTTCGCTTGTTGAGGGGCTTGCGTCATATAACGGAAATCTGTCAAAAGAATTGCTCGATCTAACGTTATAAGAACATAGCCGGAAGAACCGGTGAAGCCAGATACATATGTACGGTTATAGGCATTCGTGATGAGTACAGCCGGTAAATTTTGCTCTTGCATAACCTTGCGAAGACGTTCAATACGTTTCTCCTGCATCGAAATCACCACTCCTTCTTTACTGCATATGGGATAGAAGTGCTCTCAAACCCAGCTCATAGCTCTGCACGCCAAATCCGCTAATCTGACCGATAACAACTGGCGCGGTGACCGAGTGATGACGAAACTCCTCGCGCTTATGAATGTTCGATAGATGAACTTCAACGGTAGGCAATTGAACGGAAGACAACGCATCGCGAATGGCGTAGCTATAATGCGTAAATGCGCCAGGGTTAATGAGAATGCCGTCTTTCGTGCCAAAGGCTTCATGAATTTTATCAATAATATCGCCTTCATGATTCGATTGGAAGCTCTCAATCTCAACTGAAAGCACTTCGGCTAATTCAGTCAAGCCTTGAATAATGACGGGTAGGGAAACCGTTCCGTACACACCAGGTTCACGTATGCCCAGCATATTCAAGTTGGGCCCGTTAATCACCAGAACCTTTTTCAACAGGAATCACTCCCCAGGATTTTTCAGTTGCACAGACTTGATCCGCCTATTTAACCTTTGATATTTTACCATAACTTTCATGTCTTGTGTATAGGTTGTCTTGTTCTTGTATCTGTGTACTCGATCGCGATGGAATATCCAATAAACATTCCCCACACCAGGAACAAACATAGATCCGTCAGAATGCTGTTGAGGTCCAGATCCGTAATCCAGTATGTCATTCCCGCCAATGGACCGATCAACAAATAGATCGCCGCCCACCAGAGCGCCCCATACCCAATTCCCCACCAGGCAGATTGCAGCTTCCACATTGTAACCATATAGATGAAGGCCGCGATGATGGAAAACACCGTAAAAAAGCCCCAGCCAACGAGTACCCCCTGCCAAGTCAGCAGAAAATCATGTTTGAAAAAAGGCTCTACAAGAAAACCCACCACAATGTTGGTAAATTTAAAATAGTGTTCAATTATTTTCATTGCTCCCCAAATGAGGCCAGCGAAAAAGCCAATGTATAAGACGAAAAGCCAACGATTTGTTTTCATTTCCCCCACATTTTTCTCATTCATTAGTCGTTCTCTTCCTTTCTCTACAGAGATTGCACGTCAATCACAGGTAAGAATAGTATGTTCTACCGTTATCGGTAGCATTCAAACCGTGAATCCGTTACAATAGGAAAGTACGAAAAACCGAATTCGAGAAGGATAAGAAGGTGGATCTCATGGCAGAACAAAACAGTATATACGGAGGACAAGCCGTCATTGAGGGCGTCATGTTCGCAGGAAAAAATGTGCATGTAACCGCCGTGCGCAAGAAAGATGGCTCACTTGATTTCTTGGAAGTCCCTAGGAAAGATATCCCCTGGGTACAATCGCTCAAGAAGATCCCATTGATCAGAGGGATCGTCGGCATTATAGAATCCAGCGCCAAAGGTGCTCAGCATCTTAATTTCTCAGCGGAATCCTTCGCTGAACAAGAAGGCGAGGACAAGTCCTCAGCCAATAAAGATGAGAAGCCTGGCTTTTTCTCAAATATTTCGATGATCCTCGGTGTAGCGGTTGTAGGTGTGATCTCGTTCCTTTTTGGGAAATTCGTGTTCACCCTAGTCCCGGCAATCATTGAACAGTTTTTGTTTGGGAATGTATTTAGCAATCAAATTCTTCATAACCTTATAGAAGGTGTTATCAAGATTATTTTGCTTGTCGGATATATCTACTTCATATCCTTAACACCTATGATTCGCAGACTTTTCCAATATCATGGAGCTGAGCATAAAGTCATCAGCGCCTATGAAGCAGGCGTCGAGTTAACCGTCAGCAATGTACAGAAATTCAACACGCTGCATTATCGTTGCGGCAGCAGTTTCATTGTTTTTACCGTTTTGATCGGCGTCGTTATCTACTCATTCCTTCACTATGATGGATATGTAGAGCGTATCTTGCAGCGTTTAGTGCTGCTACCTGTTGTAATCGGGGTTTCTTATGAAGTGCTAAGATTTACGAACTCCCTTCGTGAAGTGCCGGTTCTCCGCTACCTGGGGTATCCGGGACTATGGCTCCAACTGTTGACAACCAAAGAACCTGAAGACAGCCAGGTTGAGGTGTCCATCGCTTCTTTTAACCGGATGCGTGAAGCAGAAAAAAGAATAATGGAGGGACGGGTATGAGGAGAAGATTTTCGCCGGTCGAGATCGCTATCGGTGTTTTGATTGCGATTGGATTGTTGGTAAGTTTGCGAACTTTATTCATTCCGATTCTCGTATTAGGGCTTATATTTCTTCTATACAAATTCCCACCGTCTCGTTGGAAAAAACCTTCCTATGGCAGCCGAGGCTCATCTAAGCCAAAAAGGAAAACCGCAAAATTTCGTGTCATCAACGGAACGAAAGATTCAGACTCGGATGATTATCCAAAATATCATTAAGCCTTGAGCTTCACTTGGATGGTATGCGAAGTACGTATTTCTCATAATTCTCTTCGTAGGTTTTGGCGGTCCATTTAGTAAAGTAGTCATTGGTCGCTTGATATCCGGAATCGTACAGGGACAAACTCAATTCTTTAGACAAATTGAATTGTGTATTCCCCACACCGAGCGTTGGAATTTTGACCGTACGGAACCGGTTTTTCATCTCAATGTATCGCTCATCATGTGCACTCAGCATCGTCCCGAACAAAGCCTCAAGCATCGTAATCGGTCCTCTAATGGTGTGTGTGGGCGTCTCACTTTTACCGACCAATTGAAACCCGATAACGGGAATGATTTCTTCACGATCGGTATCCTGGTCGAACACCCACAAGGGATAGTTGCTCAACAACCCACCATCAACGATATAGTAAAACTGCTCTGCGAATGGCGCCGCCTTCGCAGAGCTTTTTATTTTCCGGCGAATCATGACCGGATCAAAAAAATAGGGGATGCTCGTGCTCATCCGCACCGCTTTGGCGATTGAAAACTTCCGCGGATCAATCCCATACTGCGCAATATCCGCAGGCAAAATTAGCAGCTTGCCTTGCGTAATATCGGATGCGATAATTCGCAGCTGATTGGGCTTGAGATCTCCGAAATTGCGGATGCCCTTGGCAGCAAGCAGCCCCGACACCCACTGCTCTAACGCTTCGCCGGAGTAGAGGCCTTTCTTGATCAACAGCCGCGCCGCCGGGCCGATGATTTTGGCATTAAAAATCGGTGATCGCTGCATAAACGATTTAAAAGGAGTCCTGAGGATGATTTCTCTCATCTCTTCTCCGGTATAACCAGATGACAATAAAGCCGCTACAATCGATCCAGAGCTTGTACCTGCGACTTGATGGAACACATGCCCCTGCTCCATTGCTGCAGTGACGCCGCCGGCAAGCGCGATCCCCTTAACGCCGCCGCCTTCGAACACGCCATTGATTAACATTCGACACCCCTCCCCGAAATCAAACAAAAGGGCTTACTTTGTTATGTATGCGGGGGCAGTTTGTTTCTATGCACAATAAAAAGGCAGAGCGCCGCGCGTTGCGGCCTCTGCCTAGTTATCAGCTTCTAATTCTTTACGAACATTCAAGAGTTCATCTGTCCGACCTGGATCTCTGCGGAAATATTCGACCAAAGTCTCGATACATGTGATGGAATCCCAGCTTAAGTGATGCTCGATTCCCTCAACATCCTTATATATATTGTCCTCTTGGACGCCAATGATTGTTAAGAAATTTTCGAGCAGTTGATGACGTTCAACTAGTCGCTTGCCCATTTTCTTACCTTTTGGAGTTAACATAAGTCCGCGGTACTTCTCATAGATCAGATAATTGTCTTTGTCCAGCTTTTGAATCATTTTCGTCACGGAGGAGGGATGCACTTCAAGCCCTTCAGCAATGTCGGAGACACGAGCGTAACCTTTCTCGTCTATGAGTTTATATATTCTCTCCAGATAGTCTTCCATGCTAGGCGTAGCCATTGCTTTATTTCCCCCTGCTTTCCTTTATTTCCTGCCACTTGCTTACCTATCATAATCCATCAACCTAGATGCGGTCAAATATCCCATGGTTCATCCACGCTGTTCTCTGGCAAACTAAATGTCAGGAACGAACTTCATCCCGGCTGATTGAAAGGAGAATCGCATGTCAACAGAATTGCTTAGTAGACCCGTACCTAACACAGCTGTCTTCGTACCAGAGCTTGTTTATTTTGAACCGGATGCCATGAATTATACCAAGGGCAAGATGATCTATGAGTGGGCCAAGCAGCAAGGGTTAGAGATTCATATGACAACCTCGCATAATCAAATACGCGATCTTCCGGGTGATACCGAACTCGAAAAATATCGTATAGCCAAACGAACTTTGGTTGTCGGCATACGCAAAACACTTAAATTCGACACTTCAAAACCTTCTGCCGAATATGCGATTCCAATCGCTACTGGCTGTATGGGACACTGCCATTACTGCTATCTCCAAACTACTTTAGGGGCGAAGCCTTACATTCGTATTTACGTCAATATCGACGATATTCTAGGCGCCGCTCAAAAATATATCGATGAACGGGTACCCGAAATTACCCGTTTTGAAGCTGCCTGTACCTCGGACCCTGTAGGTTTGGAGCATATTTCAGGCTCGTTAAAGCAGCTTATCGAATTCATGGGACAGCAAGAGCATGGTCGATTACGGTTTGTCACCAAATACCACCATGTAGAGCCCCTATTAGATGCCAAACATAATAAGCATACCCGTTTTCGCTTTAGTGTGAATGCCGATTATGTCATTAAAAACTTCGAACCGGGTACTTCCAAATTTCACGAAAGAATCGAAGCTGCCGGAAAAGTGGCCAAAGCCGGGTATCCGCTCGGCTTCATTATTGCCCCCATCATTTGGCACGAAGGTTGGGAAGAAGGTTATACTACCCTTTTGGAACGGCTTCACCAAGAACTCCCAACAGAAGCCACGATAGATTTAACCTTTGAAATGATTCAACATCGATTTACCAGAACGGCCAAAAACGTCATTGAAAAACGATATCCCAAAACAAAGCTTGAGATGGATGAAGAAAAACGAAAATACAAATGGGGCCGCTGGGGACAAGGCAAATACGTATATCCAGATGAGCAAGCAAACGCGCTAAGGGAATTTATCACAGAACAAATCTTTGATAAATTCCCTCAAGCCAAAATTGAGTATTTTACTTAAAACTTCAACCAATCCGGGGTTATGGTGTTTAACCAAAGTGTGATCTGCGTCATTTTACCTGTATAAAGTAAAACCGCAATCACCACCATTAAACCCCCTCCAATTTTCATAATGAGGTTGGAATAACGCAAAATCCATTTGGTTGAACCGATAAAAAAGGAGAGGACAAAAAACGGAATAGCGAATCCTAACGAGTAGGCGGTTGTTAGCTGAAACCACGTGCCAGGCTCTGTAGTTGCCAAAGCGAGAATCGCCGACAAGATGGGTCCTACACAAGGAGACCATCCTGCAGCAAACCCCATTCCTACTAACACCGAACCAAGATATCCCGCGGGACGGAACTTGATTTGCAGCTTGCGTTCTTTCATCAACCACTGCGGTTGGAAAACGCCAAGCAAAAACAATCCCATGATAAAAATCAGTAACGCTGCAATTTGCCGAAGCAAATCTCGATAATCAATGAAAAAATTACCTAAAAATCCTGCCGTTAAGCCAAGCGCATAAAAAATGATAGAAAACCCGACGATAAAACTTAACGTATGCAGCATGGTTTGTCTGCGCACCTGTGAGGATGTCTCACCTGATTTCAATTCACTTACCGAGATTCCTGTTATGTAGGAAAGATAAGAAGGATATAATGGCAAACAGCATGGCGAAATGAAGGATGCGATCCCCGCCCATAAAGCAATCCATAAATTCACAGAGTCCATGTTAAATCCTCAATCCTCTTTTTAAAATGATCCCGATCAACATAGCAATGAGTGTAAGCACAACCGTTCCGCCTGGAGCTAGATCCCAAACGCCAGCAACAACCAGCCCAATGACAACCGCAATTTCTGAAAAAATAACAGCCAAAATAACGGAGTGTTTAAAGCTTCTTGCGATTAGCAAACTACATGCGACTGGAATCGTGAGCAAAGACGAAACAAGCAGTGCGCCTACAATCTTGATGGCAACCGAAATAACGAGTGCAGTAAGCATTGTAATCATCATATTATAATATTTAAGCGGAAGTCCACTTACGCTAGCGGCATCCTCATCAAAAAACATGAGAAAGAACTCTTTAAAGTGAACAGCAATGACTCCGACAACAAGCACAGATACCCCGAGAACAACCCATAGATCTTGCCGATCCAGCGTATAGATGCTTCCGAACAGATAGCTCATGACATTCATATTAAAGCCTTTGCCCAGCGTAAAAAGAATCGTAGCCAGAGCGACGCCGCCTGACATGATAATGGCGATGGAGAGCTCTGCATAGGTTTTGTATGCTTTGCGCAGACGTTCAATTGCGAACGAAGCTAACAAGGCGAAAATAAGCCCAACGCCCAAAGGGTACACGTTAATAAGAAATCCCAGGGCGACCCCCGCAATGGAAACGTGAGCGAGCGTATCTCCGATCATCGACAATCGCCGAAGGACAAGAAAAACGCCCATTAATGGCGCAGTCAGCCCGATCAATATACCGCCAATTAAAGCGCGTTGAAAAAAATACTCCGAGAATATGTCCAAAATGCCCGCTCCTTACTGAACTCCGATCATCTCGCGAATCTGGCCGATCGAATGTGTCAAATTCGTTTCCCGGCAATCCTCGGGATCATGGGTATGCTTCACATGAAACTTGATACCGCCGCTAACTTGCTGCGGCTCTGAACCTAAATATGACTGCATCATGTCCATATCATGCGACACCATGATGAACGTCATATGATGATGCTGATGCATGTGGCGGATCATCCGGAAAAATCCGAGCTGCGATTCCGCATCAATTCCCACGGTCGGCTCATCCAATATGAGCAGCTCCGGGTTGTTCACGATCGCGCGCGCGAGGAAAGCGCGCTGCTGTTGTCCACCGGACAGCTGGCCGATTTTGCGGTCAGCTAAGTCCTCGATGCGCATGGCCAGCATCGCGTCTTCCGCTTTTTGCAGGTCAGCTTTGGACAACCTGCGGTAAATCCGCTTCTTCGAATACATCCCGGATAAAACAATTTCCCGCACAGTAGCCGGGAATAAGGGATTGAAGGCATTTTTTTGCGGAACATAGCCAATGCGTTCCCAATCCTTGAATTGGCTTAGTGGACTGTCAAACAACCTGATCTCCCCGCTCGTAGGCTTAAGAAGCCCTACGAGCATTTTAAGCAGCGTTGTTTTACCTGCACCATTGGAGCCAATGACACCAACAAAATCTCGTTCAAGTACATTAAAACGAAGCTTATCAATGACCTTCTTATTTTCGTATGAGAAGGAAACATCATCAATAGACACAATACTTTGGTGGCAGAAATCTTTATGGCTTATCTCCATGTTCATAACCCCTGACTCAGAATGAACTACCCTTCTATTGTAAGGCAGTCACTAAATTTTTCAAATTTTTGTCCATGATCGAGATATAATCCTCGCCAGCGTCAGCTTGCTCCTTCGTTAATCCTTCAAGAGGATTCAATACCATCGTTTCTACCTTGGCATCTTTGGCTAACGTCTTCGCCAACTTGTCGGATACAAGCTCTTCAAAGAATATATATTTCAAGTTATGCACTTTGATGTATTCATTCATATTCTTTAGGTCCTGAGCGGTTGGCTCGGCATCAGGCGATAGACCCATAATGGATAATTGCGTTAAGCCATAATCTCTGCATAAATAAGCAAACGCCTGATGAGAAACAGCAATTTCCTTTTTGGAGGTTTGCCCCAGCTCTTTTTTATAGCGAGCATCAAGATCTGTTAACTTGGCAGCATAGCTCGCATAATTTTGCTCGAATGCATCTTTATGTGCCGGATCTGCACTAATTAGTGCCGTTTTAATATTATTAGCCATTTTCACAGCATTTAACGGGCTAAGCCATGCATGTGGGTCAAATTCCTCTTTATTTTCAGAGGTTCTTATCAAATTTGCCCCATTACTCGCTTCTACTACTTTTAAAGTAGAATCTGGTGCTAGACTTCCCAGAAAATCTTTCACCCAACCTTCAAATCCAGCACCTTGATAGACGAAAACCTGTGCTTGCGTCATATTTTTGATGTCCCTGCTCTTCGGAGACCAATCGTGAGGCTCAACTCCTGCCGGAACCAGGTTAATGGCATTCACATATTCGCCGCCAATTGCCTTAGTAAACTCATATAAAGGATAAAAACTTGTTACAACATTAACCTTACCTTCAACAAGTTTAGCTTTTGAACTTGCAGCAGTACCGCATCCAGCCAATATAACAGATAAAATAACCATAACGGTTATGGACATAATCCATTTCGAACGTATCATAATCCTCACTCCACTCGCGTTCTAAATCGTAATAATTTTTATTAACGAATTGATTATACGAGTCCCCCTACTTGAAGTCAATACATCTTATAGGCAAAATAAAAAGCCCTGCCGTGAAATGTCACAGCATGGACTTAATTCAATTACTGCTTCCCTTGGTCATCCTTTTGCTTTGAACTGTCAGAATCTTCTTTGGAGGAACTCTTATCTTCCTTATCGGCTCCGTCTCCAGATTTGGATTCCGTTTTTTTGTTGCTTTCCTCTTTCAATTTCTTATACCGCTCTTCCGACTGCTTAATTAGCTTATTCTCTTGCTTTACCTTATATTGAATAATCTCATTGTACATCTCATATTGTTTTTTCAACTCTTGATTAATGACACTATCATCCTCTTTTTTTGTGCTCGATGCCTTGGACTTAGATTCATTTTTTGCTTTCTCTTCCTCTTTCTTTTTATCCGAACCTCCACCAAAAATAGAACAAGACGTTAAAACAAGAACCATCACCGAAATACAGATCAACTTAAAGAAATTTCTCGCTCTCATCTATATCACTCCGTGGTTAGTTTCCCTTAGAGTACCCCACTTATATGAACCCCCATACGAAAAAAAGCACCCTCGACCTATGTAAAAATAGGGAAAGGGTGCTGACTTGATTATTTTACAATCGCGCCATTAGGCATAGAATCCGGAACTGTGGCCAGTGTCAACTGGTCCCCGTGCGAAGCCGCGAGAATCATTCCTTGCGACAGCTCGCCGCGCAGCTTGGCCGGCTTGAGGTTGGTGACGCAAATAACTTTGCGTCCAGCCAGTTCCTCGGGCGTGTAAAACTTCGCAATGCCCGAAACAACCTGACGCTGCTCATATCCAAGATCGAGCTGCAGTTTTAGAAGCTTATCGGCGCCTTTCACAGGCTCCGCCGATAGTACCTGAGCTACGCGCAGCTCCACTTTGGCGAAATCGTCAATCCCGATTTCCTCCTTAGGCTCTGGCGCGGGTACTGTTGAAGCAGCAGCCGCAGGTGCTGCTTCTTTCACTTCATCGGCGGCGTTTGCCGCTCCTCCGCCCATAGCTTCAACGATGTACGCGACCTCAGCCGGAGCGTCCAATCTTGGGAACATTGGATCTCCCTTTTGAACGGTTGTACCCGTTGGGAGATGCCCGAATGATTGCACGCTTTCCCAGGCGGTTAAGCGCGGCAGATCCTCGGCAGCTAAGCCAAGCTGCTGCCAAATCAGTTGCGGCGTCTTCGTCATGAACGGACGCAGCAGTACAGACGAAATGCGCTGGGATTCAGCCAGCACATACATGACGGAGCCAAGTGTTTCGCGCTTGGCTTCATCCTTAACCATCGACCACGGCTGAGTCTCGTCGATGTATTTGTTCGTGCGGCTAATCAGCTGCCACACCGCGGAAAGCGCAATGGAAAACTCCATTTTTTCCATTGCTTCTTCATACTTCGCTACCGTCGTTTGAACAGTCTCCAAGAGACTGTCGTCGAATTCGGTAGCCCCTTGCACATACGCGGGAATCGTGCCCGCAAAATACTTATCGATCATGACGATCGTACGGTTAAGCAGATTCCCCAAATCATTGGCGAGGTCATGATTGACCCGCTCTACAAAGCTTTCCGGCGTGAATGTTCCGTCAGCCCCGAAAGGCACTTCGCGCATCAAGTAATAACGAAGCGCGTCCAAGCCATAACGATCAATCAATGTCACAGGATCAACAACATTCCCTTTGGACTTTGACATTTTGCCATCTTTCATTAACAGCCAGCCATGAGCGAATACTTTTTTCGGCAGCGGCAGGTCTAGCGCCATCAACATAATCGGCCAATAGATCGTATGGAAACGAACAATCTCCTTACTCATTAAGTGAACATCGGCAGGCCAATACTTATCAAAATTACTCGTATCATCCGAACCATATCCAAGTGCAGTAATATAGTTCGAAAGAGCATCAATCCACACGTAAATCACATGTTTAGGATCCCCAGGGACTTTGATCCCCCAATCAAACGTCGTTCGAGAAACAGCTAAATCCTCAAGTCCTGGCTTAATGAAGTTATTAAGCATCTCATTTTTGCGGGACTCCGGCTGAATAAACTCCGGATTTTCTTCATAATACTGCACCAAACGGTCAGCATATTTGCTCATCCGGAAGAAATAAGTTTGCTCCTTCATTTTCTCAACAGGACGGCCACAATCAGGACATTTTCCATCCACGAGCTTGCTCTCTGGGAAAAATGACTCATCCGGAATACAGTACCAACCTTCATATTCCCCTAAGTAAATATCCCCTTGATCAAGCAATCTTTGAAAAATCTTGCCCACCGCATCCTTATGACGAGTTTCTGTAGTACGAATGAAATCGTCATACGAAATGTCAAGCTTGCTCCACAGGTCCTTAATTCCAGCAACAATACCATCTACAAACTCCTGTGGCGTTGTTCCTTTTTCTTGTGCTTTACGTTCAATTTTTTGTCCATGTTCGTCTGTCCCCGTTAGGTACCTTACATCAAAGCCGCGAAGCCTTTTGTAGCGAGCCATAGCGTCGCCTGCCACCGTTGAGTAGGCATGACCGATGTGCAGCTTATCACTTGGATAGTAGATGGGCGTCGTGATGTAAAACGTTTTTGATTTTGTTGTCATCCAGAATTCCTCCTAGCTAAATGTAGAAAACACAAAAAACCCTCATCCATCTTGGGACGAGAGCTGAACTCACGCGGTACCACCCAGTTTCCCCCGCCTTTCACAAGCTCGGGGCTCAGTAAGTCTATAACGACTTGCCCATTAACGCTGGGACACGAAGCCAGCTTACCCCCAATCTTGCGCATTGATACTTCTCATACGCAGTCTGAGCCGCTCGAAGGCTTATTCTCCAGGACCATCTTCCAAACTTACTCCTATGCCGGCTTTCACCTTCCCCGGCTCTCTGTTCATAGGCTTCCGTCTGTACTTATCCGTTCATCGAATCCATATATAACATCTTAAGGCAAATATATCGAAAAAAAGAGCCACCTGTCAAGCCGACTGATCAGTATGAATTAATTTTTCCACCCGCGGAGGCACATGATCAATCCCTCCAGGATGAAATGGATGGCATTTACAAATCCGCTTCATAGAGAGCCACGAACCTTTTAAAGGACCATGCACTTCAATAGCTTCTAATGCATACTGCGAACATGTGGGATAGAATCGACAGGTCGGCGGCTTTAACGGCGAAATGAACTTCCGATAGAAATGAATAGGAGCTTGCAGCGTCCTTTTCATATAATGTCTCTCTCCTCACCCAAAGTTAATTGAACATGATACTCTACCATCATGCCTCAAAAACAGTATCGGGTCAAATCGAAGAATTATACTTATTCAGGAATGTGAAAACACTTAAGAAATGTAGGATAAAAATAATTGGATATTGCCATTTTGATCCACTTAATCAAAAAACGTTCACGATCACACTTATCATTAAATTGATCTTCGATATATCTACTTAGTTGTGTATTGCTGTAGTGATTATTATAAATTGTTAATTTCTTGTTTAGTCTATTTAATTTGGATTCAAGATACGCATGCAGATCTCGAGTTGAAGATTTTTTATGAGTCGGTGGAATTGGCGAAGTCGGGGCGCATTGGTTTGGTTCATCCGTGGTTGAAAGATTATCAGATTTTTGTGATTCGCGGTTAGATGTTTCAAGTTTATTAAGTAATTTAGTTCTATTCTGAGTATATTCGAATGCAAACTGGATTTTTTTCAACAATAATTGCGCACTTCTATAATTAATCTCAAGAACATGAGATAGACCGCTAGCGGTACACTCTACTCCCTCTTTAAATAAAAATTGTATGGCTTGGAACCATAGTAATAATGGAAGCTTCGATTTATGCATGAGTGTCCCCGTAGTTAAAGAAACCTGCATTCTACACTCTTTGCATTCTAGCAATTTACGAGTTCGAATCTTGAAAGCCTCATTATGATCGCAACGCGGACAGCAAAACCCATTTGTCCAACGCATTTTCAATAAAAACTCCTCACATTCTTCTTCCGAACGAAATGTGTATGAGCTCAGATCCATAAATTGCTGTTCCATCTTCTCACCCCGCAAATAGAACTTTTGTTCTTATTTCCATTATACCAAACATATGTTCTAATTGGAAGTTTTTTTATTTCCCCCCTTAGTTGGAGGAGGATAAGTCGGTGAAATACGATTTCTGTGATATATACAAAAGTAGTAAAAGTACTGTTTATCTAGTGCTTAGATGCTTAACTAATAAAAGGTTAATTCAAACCGACAATTCCTTGTTGTAGATACGACAGATTTTGCTAAATCAAGTTATATGGAGTCGCCATCAGAGCTTACTTAGGATACAGAAATACGTGTGGGTTCAATGTCAATGCGGGTGTTAGACTGCAGGTTGGCGCGGTAGTGTTGGTCGAGGGTAACTGTGAATGCACTCTCGGGGGAGTGATGTAGTTATTGGTACTATTTGTAATCGGGTATGCTTGAGCATTGGAGATAAGATGGGGATGGGCACGTTGATGCGGTATGCGCTGAGCGAGTGTTATCGTGGATGTCGGTGCTTTCTGTATGTCTGGAATGCATGGGGCCGGGGTAAGAGGCGGATCGGCACGTTGATAGGGTGTGCGCTTGGGCCTGGATTGTTGTGACTGTTGGTGCTTTCTATAGGTTTGGTATGCTTGGGCGTTGGAGATAAGATGGGGATGGGCACGTTGATGCGGTATGCGCTGGAGCGAGTGTTATCGTGGATGTCGGTGCTTTCTGTATGTCGAGTAAGCATGGGGCTGGGGTAAGTGGCGGATCAGTACGTTGATAGGCTGGGGGTGCGCTTGGGTCTGGATTGTTGTGACTGTTGGTGCTTTCTGTATGTCGAGTAAGCATGGGGCTGGGGTAAGTGGCGGATTGGTACGTTGATAGGCTGGGGGTGCGCTTGGGTCTGGATTGTTGTGACTGTTGGTGCTTTCTATAGGTTTGGTATGCTTGGGCGTTGGAGATAAGATGGAGGTGGGCACGTTTATGCGGTATGCGCTGGAGCGAGTGTTATCGTGGATGTCGATGTTTTCTGTAGGTTGAGTATGCGTGGAAGTCTGGGGGGACGGTTCGCACCGGTTCGTTTGGCTTAATATAAAAAAGATGCCTATGAACGGTAGGGTTCATTGGGCATCGTTTATGGTGAAGGATTTCATTTATCTGAATGAAACAAGATCCAGGATTATTCCAGCTGTTTCTTCGATTGCTTTGTTGGTGACGTTGATTACTGGGCAGCCGAGCTGCTTCATAATGGACTCGGCATAGTCGAGTTCTTCTTGGATGCGGCGGAAGGTGGCGTATTGGGAACCATCCGGGAGGCCGACGGCTTTGAGGCGTTCGAGACGGATTTGCAGGATTTGGTTGGCGTCCATGGTGAGGCCGATGATGCGTTTGCTTGGGATTTTGAAAAGCTCCGGTGGTAGCTTTATTTCTGGGATGATAGGAAGATTAGCAGATTTAATTCCTTTGTGTGCTAGGTAAATACTTAGCGGTGTCTTGGAAGTGCGTGAAACTCCGATAAGAACTACTTCGGCTTGAAGCATGCCGCGGTTATCTTTGCCATCGTCGTATTTGACGGCAAATTCGATGGCATCTACTCTGCGGAAGTAATCGGCGTCCATCTCGTGCAGTAAACCCGGTTTTCGCTTAGGTAGGTGTCCATACGTTTCTGAAAATGCTTCCAACATCGGTCCCATTATATCAACTGTTCGCACACCGAGGCGTTGCGCTTCATTTTTCATGGTTTCGCGAAGCTCGGGCTGCACGAATGTATAGGCCACGAAGCCCCCGGCTGCAGCTGCTTCCTGCAGCATTTGAACGATTTCACTTTGTTGGCTGATATGACCGTAACGTTTAATTCTCATCTGTTCGGAATTGAATTGACGAACGGTAGCTCTGGCAACGGCATCGGCGGTTTCTCCAATTGAATCTGAGCAAATAAACAGCTGCTGTTGTTCGGTCACTCTGCACCTCCCCTTTGAACCTACTATACGTGAAATTATACCAAAAATGCAAAAAAACCTCTATCCTTTAAAGCGACAGAGGTTTTTCGCTAATGGCTAATGTTTTTTTAGAATGATAACTGCTTTTGCCGGGAGCGTGATGGTGTTTTCCATTTGGTGATTGGTTATCATATTTGTTGCTTTGAGATCTCCTAAATCCACTGTTTCCTCATGATCATTATGATTCAGAAGGAACATATAGGTGTCTTCATCTCGAGTTCTTACGGATATCTCCACACCTGCAACAGGTGCTACAGGCGGAATAATTCCTTTGTTCTGGCACAAATTGCGAATGAGTCCTTGTAAAAATGAAGGTTCCGGGCTGGTAGCTACATACCAAGCTTGGCCAGAACCGTATGTGTTTACGGTTAGTGCAGGCATTCCTGCATAGAAGTCACTGCCATAAACGGCTTTGATCTCGGCGCCTTCTGAATGGATTAGGTCACAAAGTATGCCGCATGGATATTCGCCTTTCAGTTCTCCCCACTGCTCTCTCATGACGATTTGGTTGGACTGGTCGGGGAACAACGCATCGATTTCTTCAGCCCAAATCCCGAGTACTTTACGTAACTCACCAGGGTAACCGCCTAAGGTGACGATATCGTTCTCATTGACAATACCGCTGAAGAATGTGGTGAGGAATGTCCCACCTGCATGTACAAAGTCTTCGACACGTTTTGCATAGCCCTTTTTAACCATGTAGAGAACTGGTGCAATTACGATGTCATAGCCAGATAGATCGGTTTCAACCCCAATCATATCAACTTGGATGTTTTGCTGGAAAAGCGCGTCGTAGTACTTATGGACTTCATTCACATACTTCAGCGCAACGGTTGGCCCGCTGGAAAGTTCGACTGCCCAACGGTTTTCCCAATCAAATACGATAGCTACTTTAGCTTGGACTCTTGTATCCAGCAGCTTATCTGAAAGTATTTGCAGTTCAGCCCCTAGTTCCGCACATTCGCGGAATACCCGCGTATTCTCGTGACCGGCATGCTCGATGACGGCTCCGTGGTATTTTTCACATGCTCCAACCGATCTGCGAAGTTGAAAGAACATGACGGTATCCGCACCGCGGGCCACGGCTTGATAGCTCCAAAGTTTCATAACGCCTGGACGTTTGAGTGAGTTGTACGGTTGCCAATTTTGCTGGCTTGGCGTTTGTTCCATCAGCATGAAGGGTTGTCCTTGTTTTAACCCTCGCATAAGGTCATGCGTCATAGCCGTCAAGCTGATCGGCGTGTCCAGGGATGGATAGTTATCCCAAGAAATCACATCCAAATATTTGGCCCATTTAAAATAATCCAGTTCTTTGTATAATCCCATTAAATTTGTGGTGATTGGAAGATCAGGCGTATGTTTTTTGATAGCGTTGTATTCAAGCTTATAACACTCTAGCATGCTATCAGACATGTATCTCCGATAATCTAGTGAAATGCCTTGGAAATTGGTGTTGTCCACACCCCATTCTTCTGACAAAGCATTTGGCGAAACGATTTCTTCCCATTCATAAAAGGTGTGACCCCAAAAGCTTGTATTCCAAACTTTATTTAATGTTTCAATTGTCGTATAGCGTTTTTGAAGCCAACTGCGGAAACCGTCTGCGCATTGCTCACAGTAACAATACCCGCCGTATTCATTTGAAATGTGCCAGATTAAGATGGCAGAGTGATTTTGATAACGTTCTGCCAGCTTCTCAGCGAGGAGCGTAGAGTATTTACGATAAGAAGGGCTGTTTGGGCAAGAGTTGTGTCTCCCGCCAAATTTACGCTTCCTTCCTTCAAAATCAACACGGAGAACATCCGGATAGTTACGCGCCATCCAAGCAGGATGAGCACCCGTGCTTGTGGCTAAGCAAACATAAGTCCCGTTCTCATAAAGCTTGTCTATGATTTCATCTAACCATTCAAAGTCGTATGTATCCTCATTTTTTTGCAATTTCGCCCACGAAAAAACATTAACCGTCGCTACATCAATGCCCGCAAGCTTAAACATGCGTAGATCTTCATCCATGATTTCTTTATCCCATTGCTCGGGATTGTAGTCTCCGCCGTACCAAATCTTAGGGAGTTTCTCATTGATCATAACTGCCACCTCATCAAATTGGATAAATAAATATAAGAATAAATCCATTGTATTGGATTATTTTTCATCTTAAAATATAATATTTTTACATATTCATATAATAAAATGGAACAGGTGGACTTACTCATGCACAAAAGATATGAATTAACGCCTTCAACTGCGCAACCGTTTCCAATCTTTATTGAGAGTATTGGACATCATGAGGATCAGGAAAAATTGGTTAGACCGGAGGGCTTCCCCAATTATCATTGGCTCCAAACCTATGCCGGTGAAGGAGAGTTCGTCCTGGATGGCAAAAAATATTCACTGCCGGAAGGAACGGGTGTTTTCATGCTACCGGGAGTTCCGCATTCTTATTATGCCGTTACGGAATTATGGTGCACGCAGTATGTCACCTTTGGCGGAGCTTGTATTGAAGCCATCCTTGGCACTTTAGATCTGTTGGATTCTGCTGTTTACAGGTGGGATTTGGGTGGTCCGATGAATACGGCAATTGGTCAAATAATCAAACAAATGGATGCAAGCTCCGAGTACTCCGGGTATGACGCCTCAGCCGATTTATATCATTTTTTCATCCAGCTTAAGAAACATGGTCAGGTCAATAACCGCACCTCGATTCGCAATCAAATTGCTCTTTTACAACCTTTACTGATGTGGCTTGAAATTCATTATCATAACCCTGATACAAGTCTTGAAGAAATGTCTGAAGTGTTAGCCATAACACCTCGGCATATGAACACGTTGTTTCAGCACGCTTTCGGGCTCTCGCCTTACTCCTATCTAATTCGGATGAGGCTTCGCAAATCCAAAGAAATCCTCATTCACCAACCTGCAAAAACAGTCAAGGAAGTGGCTAAATACGTTGGGTTCCGTGATACGAGCCACTTTGTAGCCAGCTTTCGCAAGCACGTCGGACTGACACCGGAAAGGTTCCGACAGATGAATTAAAGAAGCTAATCGTATATAATGAAAATATAGTAACTATTTTTTTATCGAAGGAGTTTGAATTCTTTATGATGATAGAAATTTTTGAAGATATTGTTTGTCCTTGGTGCCGTATCGGCAAAAAGAATTTGGAAGATGCTCTAGCCAATTTTACAGCGGAGCCGGTTGAAGTTCACTATCGCGCCTTTCAACTAGATCCGTATACCCCAACTGAAGGCTCTCCGTTCCGCGAGGTCATGCACAAAAAGATGCAAGCAGACGAAGATCGATTAAACGGTATGCTGCAGCAGGTCACTCAAGCAGGCAAAGCCTCCGGTTTGCATTTTGACTTCTCCAAAGTTGAGAAAATGCCGAATACGCTAAAAGCTCACCAACTGATTGCAATTGCACCAAAAGAGTTAAAAAAACCAGTCGTAGACGCATTATTTAAAGCTTATTTTGAAGATGGCAAAGACATTGGCCAGTTGGATGAGCTTCTGGCCACAGCAGAACAACTCGGTATGGACCGTGAGAAAACAAAATCGCTTTTGGACGCGAAAGAAGGACTGGAACAGGTTGAAGATGATTTTGAGTTCGCTAGGCAAGCTGGCGTCACCGGCGTTCCCTTTTTTGTGATTAACCGAAAATATGCGCTTACTGGCGCACAGCCATCCGCGACGCTCCTGCAGGCCATACAGCAGATTAGCGCTGAACAACCTGAGGAAAACGGTAATGAGAACGAGTAATAGAAACGAATTATAAAAAAAATTATAAAAACGAATTATAAATTTGTGCAGCAAAAAACCGACTCGCTTTTCTCCAAGAAAAGCTGTCGGTTTTTTTATTTACAATTTAGGCTGCTGCTTCTGATGCTACTTCTGCTGCCTTTTTAGTGAATATTCGCAAGTAGAACAATCCACTAACGATGATCACTGCCGCAAAAATGATGAGCAGATTACTGTAAGGAATTGCTGTTACAGAATTCAGAACAGGATTCTTGTAAAACTCCATCATGCCGCCATCCAACAATTTGGCGACAAGTGCCGTTCCTACAGCCCCTGAAATAAAGCTGATCAGGTTGAAAAGTCCCATGCCTACTCCGGTTTCACTAACGCTCAGCGTCAAGGAGACCCGGTTCGCCAGAGCCGTTTGCACGAAGGAGAAGCCGACGTAAGTAGGAAGAAGCGCCGCAGAAATGAACCATGGAGAATGGCCAACCAAGAAAGCAATGGCCACAAGGCTGATTACTAAAAGCCCAAGACCAATAAACACGACAAAGTTATTGCCCTTTTTGTCCGCCAAATTTCCGCCAATTGTACCAAAAATAACGGCACACATGGCCCCTGGGAACAGAATAAGCCCAATTGTGCTCGTGCCAAGCTCATTCACTTTGGCCAACATGAGCGGAATGACAAACATGATCCCCATGACGGTGCAAAATACGAGGAATCCAACGATTAAACCGCCCCGCAGCAGTTTATTCCGGAATAGCGACGGTTCAATAAAAGGATCTTTGGCTTTAAGAATATGAGAAATAAACCAAATGAATAGCGCTAAGCTCGCGGCCAAATAGTACCAATGAGGGAATGATAAGTAGACGATTATACCAGCGACGGAAAATGCAACGAGCGCCGCTCCCAAGATGTCGACACTGCCTTCTTTGCGTTTTTCCTCAGGTAAAATCTGATTGAAAAACGGGATTGAAATCAGAGTAAACAAAGGAATAATGAACAAGTACGTCCAGTGGAGTGACGAGGATACAAATCCGCCCATTACAGGCCCTACGGCGATGGCAAAGGAAACAGTGGAAGTTAAAAGCCCGAAAACTTTTCCTCGATCCGAAGGTGAAAAGTAGCGTGCAACAACGACCATAACGAGCGCTGGTATGGCTGAGGCTCCTGCGCCTTGCACGGCGCGCGCAAAGATGACCGCCGGATACCAGGCCTGAAGCACAAAGCCAAGCGCAGATCCAATACTATAGATGAGGATTCCGGCAACAATCAGCTTTTTCAAAGAAAAAATATCGGATAACCGCCCATATATGACGGACCCAATCCCGAAAAAGATGATAAACGTAGTGAGCACCCAGCTAACTCCTGTCGGCGTAATCCCGTACTGCTTAGCGATTTCGGGTGTTGAAACGTTAAAAACTGTTTCGTTTAGTACAGCAAAAAAGATAAGAAAAATAATCCATGGCACAGCCTTTTTGGCATCTATAACCTTCTCTTGTGACACCTCAGTTGCAGAAGCAACGTGTTGCATGGTTTTCACCTCCACTTTCCTTCAGTTATCTGTAAGTTTTTAGATTACAATTAACTGTAATGTTAATTGTTATAGTTTAATCTGTCAAGGGATATCTTCCCTCTTTGATCAAGATATAAGATAATGAACGAATGGACTTGCACTAATCGAACAGGAGTTACTTTAATGACCACTTTACTTCAATGGCTCAAGCAGCTGCCCTCCCGTATTATGATTGTGATTTTGCCTTTTTTCCTGATGATGATGGTCGAATATTTGGAACGCGGCTCATATGAAGAGCTCCACAAATGGGTGATGAACCACCCTCTCTCCATGGTTCTTGCCTACTTCGTAGTAGGAACTTTGTATCTCTTCCTTATTGCTGTTACCGGCAAAAGCCGCTTATCCTTCTGGCTGCTTTGTGCTGCCCTTTTACCGCTTGGTGCAATTAGCGGAAGTAAATTAAAGGCGATAGGAGCCCCGTATTACCCGTGGGATCTTTATTTTAACAATCAAATTGTGGCGTACGTGCCCTTTTTGAAAGGGTATCTCAATCTGCGAATACTCGGATTTGTCGCGCTCTTTCTCGGATTGCTCGCCTTGTTATTTCATTTGGTGCTGCGACGTCAGCGTATCCAGTTTACCTGGATAGAACGCGGTATTTATGCTGTTGTTGCCATCGTAATGGCATCGAGCCTTTATATGGATAAGCCAATTCCATTCATGAATCTTTACGGGATATACACGGTCCCCTGGGATCAAACAATAACCTATGATGAGAATGGATACCTTTATTCATCCGTGCAGATGCTAGGTTTTCTGAATGTAGCCAAGCCGGAGGGATATAGTAAAAAAGCGATAGCGGACATTTTAGGCAAAATTCCAGAGAAACCGGCTGCAGGTGATAAAAAACCAAATATCATCGTCATGCTTGGGGAATCATTCTGGGATCCAACACTGATGAAAAACGTAACATTTAGCCGTGATCCGATCCCTAACCTGCACCAACTTCAAAAAACGTACACGAGCGGCTGGATGCTGTCTCCCCAATTCGGCGGCAGTACGGCAAACGTAGAATTCGAAGTACTATCCGGTAATTCTATGCGGTTTTTCGGCAAATCTCCGGATAAAATATTGCCTTATATCCAATATATGAATCATGGCGTTGATTCTTTGGCCAGTATCATGACTAGACAAGGGTACACCGCTACTTCTATCAACCCTTTCTTCAGCTATTTTTTTGACAGTCGAAAGGTGTATATGGATTTTGGATTTTCGCGGTTTATTTCCAGCGAGTATTTCCCAAATGATTTTGAGGGGCCGAACTATGCAGATCGGGCTGTCGTGAAGAAGATTATTGAGGAAACTGAAAAAAGCCCGGGACCTGATTTTATTTTTGCAAACACGATGGAAAATCATCATCCTTACAAGCCAGGGAAGTTCAACAAAAACACGATTGAAGTGACGGGGGATATTAGTTCGGAATCCAAAGGTATTTTGGAAACGTATGCTCAAGGTATTTCGGGAACTGACAAAGCGCTTCAGTCCTTAGTGGATTATTACTCCAAAAAATCTGAGCCTACAATTCTGCTGTTTTTCGGCGACCACTTTCCTTTTTTTGAAGATGATTACAAAGTGTACCGCGATGCGAAGTATGTTCTTCCGGGTGATCCTGATCTATATACAAAAACTCACTATACGCCATTTTTGATATGGAACAATTTCCTTCCTGCAGACCAAGAACAATTGAATCTCAAGATGAGTCCTTCGTTCCTAGGTCCAAAACTCCTTCACATGGCTGGTGTCAAAGGAAGTTACTACACCGATTATTTGTATGATTTATCGCAGAAGATTCCGGTTATACCGCCCAATGACATGTGGGAAAAATATAATATTAAAGCAAGCGATCTTAGTGACTATATGAAGCTTCAGTATGACAATTTATTTGGCGGTCGTTACGGATATGAGGCCAAAGGTTTCAAAGACACAATCGTTCAGCCAGGATATGTGTTAGGGTATGGAGATCCAGTTATTACTAAGTTAACTCGCAGTGGTAATAAACTTCAGGTTGTGGGCAAGCCATTTTATTCTTCTTGCAATGTGTATATCGATGGTAGGTTGTTTAAGTCTAATTTTGACGGTGAAGATACCTTGTATGTTGACCTGACGGATAAAGAGAATCCGGTCCTCGATAACGACAAGCCTCATCAGGTCGAAGTTCGGGTTTATGACGATAAAAAGATGAAAATTGGCCAATCACCTTTATACCCGCTCCCGCAGTCATGACGATAGCCCTCTTGGAATAGGATGAACCATATCCTGCTTCAAGGGGGTTTTTCGTTTGTCCAGTTATGTTCCGCCTGCTCACGTTCATTTTTTTAAGGCCATGACATCCATGACTCTCGATCATAATCATTTATTACGCCTATATACCTTTAATGTGAATGGCACTGCTTATGATGGCCATGTTCACCAATACCAAGGGATTACCGGCATTCGATATGGGCATTACCATAATTATTTTGGTACGACAGGTCCTGCCATTCCGCTGCAAAACGGCACGCATATCCATTTTTTAGAGGGAATCGTAGAACTTAATGCATATAACACATCTAGAGGGGGTGCACTTGTAAGCTCCGCTCAAAAAACAGGACTGATTTCTGAGTTGCATCAGCATACTTATTCCGGGTATTCTACGGCAGGTTTTGGCTATGAACCTTGGTGAAAAAAAAGAGCCAAGTTCAGAAGCCGGACGGCCTCCTCTTGACTCTCGCTGTATTATTCTAATGTTTGGATTTGAATGGACCACTCGAAAGTGAAGTTCTCTCCTGCCGCTAAGCCCAGTGCACCGGAAATTTCGGGTGCATAAGACTCGTTGAATACATTCATGATGCTCGTGTATGGCTCCAGAGATACGGCATTCGTCCATGGCGCCGTAAACAGAACATGAATGGGAAACTTGTCGCCCATGTTGAACACAAGCTTGGTTCCGCGAGCTTCATACTGAATCTCGCAGGTCTGAGGGCCCGGCTCGATGCTAAGCATCTGCGAGCCGCCTGGATAGCTCGGCAGCGCCGTAACGAGCTCGCCTTGCTGAAGCGCCGCGGTGAGCGGTGATGGAGCAGGCTCGCCAGCGGCGTAGCCATCAGCGCTGAGCGGCCACTCTGCCGCCGCGGGGATCAACACCTTCACGCGGCTAGCTTCGCCGTCCGCGTAAGCAAAGTACGGGTGAAAGCCAAGTGACAGCGGCATCGTGCTGCCGCTCTCATTGGCGATTTCACCGCTGAGGGACAGCGTACCGTCCTTCAGCCGGTACGTAAAGCGAAAGCATGCGGCGTGTGGAAAATACGCCAGCACGTCCGGGTGCTCCGCGATATTGAACTCCGCGGAGACATAAGCCCCGCCAGCCGCATCCGCGCCGCTGGCAACGACCTTCCACGGCCGCTCGCGCAGCTCGCCGTGGGAGTGATCCGGCTCCCGGTTCGCGGGGAGCCGGTATTCGCGGCCTTCGAAGGTGAAGGCCGCTTGCTTGACGCGCCCCGGCGGGAACAGAATGGGCACGCCGTAGCGCGAAGACTTGACGCGAAGCTCAGCGACGCTGGCTGGCTTCGCGATGTAGGCCTGGTTCCGCACATCGAAGCGGAACAGGTGCAGTCCAACGGCCGGAATGATTTCGGCCGTTGCTTGGGCTTCGTGGTCGACGAGGCGAAGCGTCGACTCCCCGTCCCATTCACTATGGATAAGTTCATAACGTGACATTATTAAATCCTCCTTTGTTTATGGTTAAGATAAGCTTTTCTTGTAGGTCTGTCTTCTGGTTGGTTGTCCATAATAGCTCATGACCAACAGTATCCCCACTACGAGTATGATCATGGTGACCAAGCTGCCTTCCGCGCCAAAGCTGCCACCGGAAAGAAGCGCGCTGCCTTGATCTTGGACTTTGAAAATTGAAGGCATCGGTGTGCCAGATACTTGAAATCCAAAAATGCAGCCTTGAATAAAGTTCCACGACAAGTGCATGCCGATCGGCATCCACAAACCTTTTGAAAGCTCGCGGGACAAACCGAACAACAATCCTGCCAAAATCAAGTTCAATAGCGGCATAGGCGTGTTCCACATCCCAGGATTGAAAGAGTGCAGGAATGCGAACACAAGCGTCGATATGGTGATGGCAGCCGCCCCACCAAACCTTTCTTTCACTAGTCCCTGCAGATAACCTCGGGCAAATAATTCTTCATTGACAGCGACGCCAATGAACAACAAGAAACCTCCTACTAATTCGGCCAGCATCGATTCGGTCCATGAATTGGACCGGACGTTAATGCCGCCGAGCAGCCAGATGCCTAAGCAGGAGACTGTGATAAGGAGCGCCCCCGCAACGAAGCCTTCACCCAATCGCCTCGCAAGATGGCGACTCTGTAAGCCTAGCGTCCATCCTTTGCGCCGTTCAAAGATCCCATACGAGAGAAATACGCCGCTTATGAATCCGATAATTTGCGCCCACAAAGCTGCCTTAACGAAAAAGGAATCGCCAGCAACAGCCGCCATGCTCCTCTCCAGCTCCGGCTGCTTCAAAATCGCAATAACCGCTGCCGCAATCGATAAGATAACCGTAATGACAACAATGAAAACAAGGGTCAAGAGTACTTTGCCCAAAATGGTCAGAATGGATAAGGACATTCGCTTCTTTACATCGATGAGGCTTCACTCCTTTCTCCCACTTATTCGCGAAAAAGGACCTAAATCCTGCCAGTTACCCGGCAAAGGAACTCTTGTGCAATTGTTGGCTCCGTGCCACAATAGAGGAAATATTGGATTTGCCTACGGAGGACTCATGCTGTTCGTTCTATTTGCATTATGGATTATCGCTCTTGGCCTTGTGATGGTCGATCCCCGGTCGAGCACTATGCGCTGGATGAGCGCCATCGCTTTTACAGGTGGTTTCGGCGCCCTCGCAGCCGTCTTATCGGAAACCTTCATCCCTTACATTCAACAAACCGTGCCTAATCCTTCCATTAGCACCATGCTTTATCACATCATGGGGATTTGCTCGCTAATTTCTTATTATGGCTTGCCCTATTCGTTCGCTATGCTCTCGCTCAGCTATAATACGACATGGCAGAAACCCGTTTTACGCAAATGGCTGCCATTTGTTTTATTTCTGCCTGTGATTATGTGCATTCTGCTCACACCTGGATACACAGAGGAGATGCCGATTACTTTCCCCGTCGTCGCGTTATGGGCAGTGCCTTATTTTATCATTGGTTCCGTACTCATTGTTATGAAAACAGAGCGCCTGCCCGCTTTAAAACGAACGCATTTATTTACATGTCTTGCGCTCTTGCCGCCAATCCTCTGTGTTGGTGTGTTGAACTATGTAATGCCAAGTTTCGGTTACTACCGGATGTGGGTGTACCACGTATGGATTCTTGCTTTTGTCGTTCCTTTTTTCGTTTACACATTTTTCAAATATGGCTTCCTCGGGATGAGGCTTTTAATTGAACGTCGTAAGCTGGACTCGACACTTCGTGCTATCACCTCAGGGACCGCTATATTAAATCATGCCATTAAAAATGATGTCGGGAAAATGCGGTTGTTTCTGGAGAAAATGAAGCAGCATGCCGAAGAAACCCAGCAAACGGAGCTTTTGCAGGACATTGAGGTCGTCATGGGCGCTTCCGGGCATATCCGCGATATGATTTCCCGGGTCCACGAACAAACACAGGAGCTCCCCCTGCGAGTCACTTCTGTTCCTATCGGTGATCTGATCGATGAGGTGCTTCTCCCTCTACAGCCTTTTCTTGCGAACGTCGCCGTTCAGTTGAACATCGCAGAAAATTTAACGCTCCAAATTGACCGCATTCAAATGGCGGAAACGTTAACGAATGTGCTGATGAATGCCATTGAAGCCATGCCGCATGATGGCGAGCTTATGATTCGCACGTTGCACGTGAAGAAAAATATCGTCCTGGAAATCAAAGATAACGGCATGGGGATGGACAAAGATGTTTTGAAACAAGTTCTGGAACCTTTTTATACGACGAAAAGCGGCAGCCGCAACAACTTCGGCCTTGGGCTCGCCTATTGCTATAGCGTCATGAAAAAACATGGAGGGTCTTTGGAGCTTAGCAGTTCACCGGGGAAAGGCACGAGCGTGTTTCTTACATTTCCAAGCAGCCGAATACTAACTTAAGGAGGTTCAAGATGGAACCAATTCGCATATTAATCGTTGAGGATGACCTGGATTGGCTGCGCGGCCTCAAAGCGTATTTAGACCGACAGCCTGATCTGCAAGTCATTCGTACCCTCTCTACCGCAGAAGAAGCGAGAGAGCTCTTTACGGCGTCTGAACCGGATGCTGACGTTGTACTTATGGATATTATGCTGCAGGATGAACCCGCTGGGATCGGCCTTGCCGAGCAAGCCCTTTTGGCGTGGGGTGCCAAAGTCATCATGCTAACTTCCATGGAGGAAAAGGACTTTATTTTCCGTTCCTTCCAAGCCGGCGCCATCGATTACCAAATCAAATCCAGATTTGAGGAACTGCCGGATATCATCCGCGGTGCGCATGCCCGGAAAGCGTCCATTAACGCCGCTGTAGCCGAGCAAATGCGGGAAGAGTTTCGCAGGCTCAAGCGGCTTGAACATCAATTCAAGGTCAAGGAAGCCCGTGATCTGATTACACCGACAGAACTTCAAGTACTCGAAATGATTGATCAAGGCCATACGCAAACGGAAATTGCGAGCCGTTTTTTCATTTCGCTGCGGACAGTGAAAATTCACGTGGGCCATATATTGAAGAAATTAGGAAGTCCAAGCAGCAAGGATGCCGCTCAGAAAATGAGAGAATTAGGACTGTTCGAGCGAGGAAACTCGACACAGACAGGTGATAGCGAAAAGGACTAGTGAATATCTTTCTTTTTAAATCTTCCGCCTTTGACATCGTGGATATTGCCGACTGCGAGGAATGCCGATGGATCTAGTTCATCAACAATGGATTTCAGCTTCGCCTCCTCCAGTCGCGTGATGACACAGAAGATAACCTTTTTATTGTCTCCGGAGAAACCGCCTTCCCCTTCCAAATACGTAACACCACGCCCCAGACGGTCCAAAATGGCTTCACCGATCTGTCTAAACCGATCACTGATGATCCAAACGGATTTGGACTCGTCGAAACCCTCGATCGTCACATCAATCATTTTATAAGCGATAAAATAAGCAATTAATGAGTACATCGCGCGATCCCAGCTGTATACAAAACCTGCACTGCCTAGAATAAATACGTTGAAAAACATCACAACCTCGCCGACGGAAAAAGGAATCTTTTTCGAGATCAGAATCGCAATAATTTCTGTTCCGTCAAGCGATCCTCCGAACCGGATAACCATCCCGACGCCAATCCCAAGGATAATCCCTCCAAATACGGCAGCCAATAAAGGGTCATTCGTCAGTTCATGAACCGGATGAAGCAAGGCCGTGCCTGCGGACATCACCAGAATAGCGAATAATGTCGATAACGCAAACGTTTTTCCGATCATTTTATAGCCGATAAACAGGAATGGAAGATTTAATAGCGTAAGGAAAATCCCTACCTGAATGTGGGTTAAATAAGACAAAATGATGGAAATACCGGTGATTCCACCATCAATAATTTTGTTAGGAACCAAAAATATTTCGAGTCCGACAGCCATTAAGGCTGCACCGATAAATAGAAAGACACCCCTCCGCAGTAAGCTGGTTTTGGTCATCCTGCGATGCTGCGCTCTAATGGCAGCTCTCTTCTGCAATTGAATCTGTTCTTTAGCCATCGTTCATCCCCTTTCGTCACTTACATTTTTCTACTTACTATCTTCTCGTCGGGACCATCATTTCCCTGCCTAAAGCAGCCAATTTTTCACGTCAAAATGCCTTAAAATAATTAGATAAACTACCATCGAATATTGCCGATTCCCATGGTATAATGTCAGATGTCCTTTACAATTTATCTACAATCCATAGGAGAAAATATGAAATTACATCTAGAACGTTTACTGCAGCTGTCCCGGCAGCGGCTGCCCTTTATTCTTATAGCTTTAATTCCTGTGGTCATCATGGAAATTTTAAGCCGCGGTCAATATATAGAGATGTTCACCTGGAGCTATAAACATATTATTGAGCTGCTCTATAATGAATGGATTGTATTTAGTCTGCTTCTGCTTTTCATCGCCATTATTGGCCGTACTAGAGTAGCCTATTGGATTCTTTCAGGCATACTGCTGGTGATGGGACTCATTAGCGGGATAAAACTCAAAATACTAGGTGTCCCTTTGACACCTTGGGATATTGTAATAGCAGGCGAAGCATCCGATATGGTGCAATATATTAAAAATATTTTCACCTTCAATGTGCTGTTTATGATCGTGTTGTTCCTTGCAGCCAGCTATTTCTTGTTATACCGCACACAGTTATTTATGAAGAAAATTCATATAAAAGAACGGGGAATTGTCGCCGTTATTGCGCTAGCCATGTTGGCAGCGGTTTATACCGATTTGCCACTACCTGTTCAGAAATGGTGCGGCATTAAAGCTTCGGTATGGAATCAGGTTGAAAATACGCAAACCAACGGTTATGCGCTAGCCACGTTCCTGAATACCAAGTCGATGTTCAGCGATAAAAGAGAAGGTTACGACGATAAAGCGGTCGAAGCCATCGTCAGCAACTCACCTAAACCGCCGATTAAAGCCGGCGATCCGAATGTTAAGCCGAATGTGATTGTCGTATTGAGCGAAGCATTCTGGGATCCTACTGTGATCAAAGGCGTACAATTCAGCCGGGATCCGATCCCATTTTTTCACCAATTACAGCAGACAGGTACGAGCGGTACCATGCTTTCGCCGCAGTACGGCGGTGGGACTGCCAATGTGGAGTTTGAGGTTTTGACGGGGAACTCGATGCGCTTCTTGCCGCAAGGATCGATTGCGTATAACCAATTTATTACGAATGAAGTGGATTCCTTGGCTAGTATTTATGCAAGACAAGGTTACACATCTACAGCGATTAGCCCTTTCTATAACTGGTATTTTAACAGCAATCGCATCTATAAAGACTTTGGTTTCTCGAAGTATATTCCGATTGAATATTTTAAGCCTAACTATTCGGGCCCTTATATCGCGGATAGTGAAGTTGCTGCGAATATTATCCATGCGACGGATCTTAGCGACGGTCCCGACTTTGTTTTCGCGAACACGATGGAAAATCATTTCCATTTCTTCCCGGGTAAATTCCCGAAAAATACGTTTGATGTCACAGGGGACATGTCTCCTTCTTCTCAAGGTATGCTCGAAACGCTTGCTCAAGGCATCAGTGCATCAGATAGAATGCTGAGAGAGCTTGTCGAGTATTATGAGAAAAAAGGCGAGCCTACCATTATCGCATTCTGGGGCGACCATTTGCCGGCCTTAGGCGATGATTACGCCACCTATATTGATACCAAGTATATTAGTGGTAAAGATGATCCGGATTTCTTGAAAAAAATGTACAGCGTTCCCCTTGTCGTTTGGAACAATTTCGACACGGAGCGCAAGGATAAGCTTGATATCAGCCCATCATTCCTAGGTCCTTATCTTATTGAATTATCTAAACAGCAAGGCAGCTATTATACTAATTATTTGAGCCAACTTTCGAAAAAGATCCCGATCATCCCGCCCAAAGATTATTTTGAGGCGATGCACATCAACGAACAAGATTTAAAAGACTATGAAACCTTGCAGTATGACATTATGTTTGGCGATCGACATGCCTACAAGGATTACAAGGTGCCTATTATTAATTCGAAATATATGCTAGGTTTTGGTCCCATACTCCTTGATAAAGTCGAGGCAGATACACAAGACCAAGATATCTCAGGGCGCTCCAGTGTTACACTCCTGATACGCGGCAATAACTTGCCCCCTCTCAGCATTGTAACGCTGAACGGTAAAGCCATTCCGACGACATGGCAAGATGAACACATGGTTACGGCCAGGGTGGAAGGCAATATGCTAAAAGCCGGCATTTGGGACATCCAAGTGCAAGTGAAAGACTCGAAGGAAACGGTAGTGGGGAAATCGAACACGCTCCCGATTGAGATGGGCGGAAGATAAACAAAAGAGAGTGTCCAACAGCCAAATTCATGGCTTGTGGGACACTCTCTTTTTTCATATAAAATGCAATTAGAGCGTAATGACTTTGCCTGTTGCTTCGGATTCGAATGCAGCCAGGATAACTTCCAAGGAACGCTTGCCTTCTTCGCCGGAAATGCGCGGTTTTGTACCACTCACGATGCAAGATACGAACTCATCGATTACGCCGCTGACCGTTTGCTTCTCATTCGTCGCCACTTGACCAACTTTGTAACGTTCAACCGTGCCGTTACGAAGTTCAACGATAACTTGATCGTTAGGATCTGTATCGATTTTGATAACGCCGTTCTCGCACCAGAGAACCGTGGAGTTGTCTTGGCCTTTGTAGTACGTCCAGCTTGCAACTAGAGAGCCAGTAGCGCCGCTCTTCATGCGCAGCAAGCACGTGGAGTTATCATCTACATCCGTTCCCTCTTTGTGAATAGTGCCCACGAAAGCTGCCACTTGTGCAACTTCATCATTCAGCAAATAACGGATCAAATCGGATTTGTGCACGCCAAGGTCGCCCATTGCGCCCATGATGGCTTCTTCTTTACGGAAGAACCAGCTCTCGCGGCCGTCAACGCTCCAGCCTTCCGGTCCTGGATGCCCGAAAGAGGTGCGGAATGTCAGCACTTTGCCCAGCTTGCCGGATTCCAAAATTTCTTTCGCTTTCACGTGCGGCGCCATTAGACGTTGGTTGTGGCCAACCATCAAGAACACGCCGTTTTTCTTAGCAGCTTCAATCATAGCTTCCGCTTCTTCAGCTGTAGCAGCCATTGGCTTCTCTACAAGTACGTGCGCGCCAGCATTTGCTGCGGCAATAGAAACTTCTGCGTGCAAATAGTTAGGCGTACATACGCTAACAGCATCGACTTTTTCTTCTTTCAGCATTTCAGCGTAGCTGCTGTAAGCTTTTCCGCCGTGAAGCTGAGCGTAATGCTCAGCTCTTTCGATAATCGGATCAACGAAAGCAACAAGCTCAACATTAGGATTCAATGCGTATTCCGGGATATGTCTGTGTTTGGAAATCGAGCCGCAACCAACGACGGCCACTTTAATTTTACTCATTATAATTGTACACTCCTCTAAAAGATAAGTTATGAATTAGTTAGGAACAACGTTGATGTAGTGCTCTTTAACCCAGTTCAAACTGTTTTCAATGCTCACAAGCGGCGGCTTCTGGCAGTGATCTTGCTCAACTACAAGCCATTCCACGCCTGCTTGCTCAGCAGCTTTAATCACTTGCTCCAGCGGAACTTCGCCTAAGCCCAGCTCCAACGTAACCAGCTTGCCCTCAGCATCCTTGGAGAAATCTTTGAAATGAAGCAGCGGCAGACGTCCAGCATACTTGGCAATATAAGCTAATGGATCTTGTCCGGCATATTTAACCCAGCACACGTCCATTTCCACTTGGATCGCATCTTTCCCCGCGTACATCGCATCAAAGACGAACTCGCCGTCTACCTTATGATGAAATTCGAAATCATGATTATGGTATAAGAACTGCAAACCTTGTTTGCCAACTTCAATCGCAATTTGCTCACACTCAGCAATTAGCTTTCTCCATTGTTCTGCATTTTCTCGTTCTTCAGCACCTACATAAGGGCAGATCGCATATTTCGCGCCAATCGTGTGCAGGTAGTCGATTTCGCCTTGCAGATCATTGCGGAATCTCTCCAGACTTACATGGCTGCCAATAGCTTTCAGGCCAAGCTCATCCAGCAATTCTTTCATTTCAGCAGCAGGCTTGTCAAAATAACCCGCAAACTCAACGCCTTCATAACCTAACTTCGCAACATGACGAAGTGTGCCTTCCAAGTCTTTAGCCATATCATCACGAAGTGTATACAATTGAAGACCGATTCCTAAACGTCCCATTTGTTTCCCTCTTTTCTTAAATTCCAATTTATGCATTTCTTTAACCTTGTAGACAGTATAACGGAACATAGCTTATTATGACCATTCACGATATAATCAAAACATCTCTTATTTGGCTACGAAAGGTGATTACAATGGATACAGAGTTGTTGACCTGCGGCTATTCTTTTCATATGGAACCGTTTAATGTGAGTACGAAATCCGGACTCAATACTTATCTTTTCCGTTTACAGACAGAGGGTACATGTGAAATTCTCGTTGATGGGCAAATGATTCAAATCGAATCGGGTCATTTGCTTCTATATAAGCCGGGCGATCCGTACGAGTTAAAGATCGAACCTGCGAAAGATAACCCCGGCGGCAAAATCGCCAGCGGAGATTATTATTTATTTTGCAAAGGAGCCTGGATCGACGCCTGGTGGAAACGGAGCTACAAGCAAACTTGCACACGAATTGATCTAGATGCGCGGCTCATTTCGCTTTGGCGCCAGCTTATTCTTGAAAAACGCAGAATGGAAGAGGAAAACCGGGAGCTTAGCGGGTATTTGCTGCAAGCGTTATGCCTGTATGTGGAACGCGCGGCAACGGAAACCGTCTCCTTGCAAGGACGCCCTTTTACGGGCACCCGGATGAAACGGTTTATTGAGGCCCATGCAACAGCCACTTTCAAAGTGGACGATGTTGCTGACCATGTGGGACTCAGCGTATCCCGCGCTGTTCATTTGTTCAAGGAATGCTTCGGCAAAACCATGATTCAGTACGCCCTGGAAGTCCGCTTATCCAGTGCAGTGGAACGCATGCATGATAGCTCCATGTCCTTGGAGCAAATCGCCTTGAGCTGCGGCTTTGGCAGCTATCCATACTTTCATCGCGCCTTTAAACATCGATTCGGGATCTCTCCAAAACTGTATCGGCAGAAAGATTCGCAAAATTAAAGAAAATTCACAAATTTTTCATGTAGTTTTTCTTAGAGTATGGAACTTTTTTGCCTTCTAAATCGTATATTCTTTGACAACGGAAAAAGCTGGTCCGTTTGCTAGATTCAAAATGAGGAATTATTTAGAATAGTTTTAACATATATACATGAAATGCAAGTTTGTTTCAAAATTGTAAAACTATTTTAAGGTTAAATTAATAATCCTCATATATGCTTGATGTATATCCAATTCCTAGGATGGTGAAAATCTATGAAAATGTTTATTACGATTCATAACAAACCCGTGCCTGTCTACTCCGATGAGAAAAATAAAAAGAAATTCAACCTATTGAAATCCGCTCTTGAAGCGAAAGTTACGAAAGGCAGAGCCACCATTAAGAAATGTTTGGAGTCGATCATCAGCATCGAAATCGTTGGCTGTGAAGCGATCCTTCATTCCTTTAACGAACGCGATTCGTTGGCTTTATCGCTATATTAAAAAAAGAGTTTGTCGAGGGCGTCCCCCAGACAAACTCTTTTTTTTCTATAAATATCTTTCCTTCACAATGCTTAGATGGTGTTCAGCATGACCGGCAATCACGTAAGCAAGGCCTCGTGCAGTGATGTCAAACGTGCTGACGTTCGCCTGGCGCGACCAAGCGGAATCTGCAATCGTACGGCGAAGCGTTAAGGTCGCCTGCCTGACCGCCTTGAAATCATTTAATAGATCCTCGATAGATAGCTCGTCGAATGAAGTATTCGCAACAAAGACGTCTTGATCAAATCCGGGCAGTACCGTCGAATCTCCGCGAGAAATACGCAGCATCCGGTAGCTCATTACCCGCTCTGTGTCCGTAATATGCCCTAATACTTCCTTCAAGCTCCATTTCTCCGGCGCATAGCGATATCGTGCCTTTTCATCGTCGATCTCCCCAAATAAAGCAAGGATTTCATCACGTTGACGATCTAAGAACACCTCGTATTCCTCATCAGTCACTTTGCTGATGTACTGTTCATAATATGGCGCGTATTCATCTGTCCCAGGCCGCTTCAACATAGCGCAGTAATCTCCCTTCCATAATCAGTCTATTTATGTAATAGACTAATCATAGCGGAAATTTGGATCATTGAGAAGATGCCTGTAGCACCCATATTTTACTTTGGAAGTCTCCGCGCAAATCGTTGACGGGAAGACCGGCGTAAAGCAGGTGATCGCCTGGATACTCCTCTTCCTTGCCCGCAATGCGGTAATCGAAATCTGGGTTAAGCCCTTTTAACCGCAGTGATTTAAGAGGTGCGTTCGGTTCTGCCAATACACGGAAGTAGCCGACCAGCGCTTGTTTCTTATCTTCAGAGACGATCATCCAAGCCGTTTCGTTGCCTTCAAACGGACTTAAGAGACGATACAAGTCGCCGAATTGGACAAGCGGACGAATTTCTTTGTAGTTCGCGATTTGCTGTTTAACAATCTCTTTCTCTTCATCCGTGAAACGGGTGAGATCCAGCTCGTAACCGAAGTTGCCGGACATCGCCACATCACCGCGCATCTTCAGCGAGGTTTCGCGGTGCACCTGGTGATTCGGAACAGCGGATACGTGTGCGCCCATCGAGCTGACCGGATAGACGATGCTTGTACCGTATTGAATTTTCAAGCGAGAGACGGCATCCGTGTTATCGCTCGTCCACGTTTGCGGCATGTAATAGAGCATACCAGGGTCGAAGCGGCCTCCTCCACCAGAACAGCTTTCAAACAAAATATGCGGAAACTCTTTCGTTAATGATTCTAGAACACGATATAGCCCTAGGATATAACGATGAGCCGTTTCCCTTTGACGTTCAGGCGGCAGCGCTGCGGAACCGATTTCCGTCATATTGCGGTTCATGTCCCATTTGACATAAGTAATCGGGCTGCTGCTCAGAATGTTGCGAATCATCCCCAAGATAGCCTCGCAAACATCCTCGCGAGAGAAGTCCAGAATTAATTGCTGCCGGCCCTCTGTACGGCGGCGGTTCGGCACGTGCAAGCACCAGTCTGGATGCTTCCGGTACAATTCACTGTTCGGAGACACCATCTCCGGTTCAAACCAAAGTCCGAATTGAAGCCCCATGCCGTTCACTCTGGAAACCAAATCTTCCAATCCATTCGGCAGTTTCGCTTTATCGACGAACCAATCGCCTAGGGAGCTATTATCGCTGTCTCTTTTGCCAAACCAACCATCGTCAAGGACGAACAACTCAATCCCAAGATCCTTGCCTGCTTTGGCGATGCTTTCGATTTTGTCCGCGTTAAATTGGAAATACGTCGCTTCCCAGTTGTTCACGAGCACCGGTCTCGTACGATCACGGAACTCCCCACGGCATAGGCGTGTACGGTACAGTTTATGATAAGACCGGGACATTTCTCCTAAACCGGAGCTGGAGTAAACCATAACGGCTTCAGGCGTCTGAAAAGCTTGTCCAGGCTCAAGCAGCCAAGAGAAGTCAAACGGATTAATCCCCATGGATACACGTGTATTCCCATACGGCTCTACTTCGGCATGAGCAGCAAAATTTCCGCTGTACACGAGGCTAAACCCGTATACATCCCCATGGTCTTCGCCTGCTTCTTTGGCAAGCAATGCAATGAATGGGTTATGCTGATGGCTGCTGGAGCCGCGGCGGCTTTCTACAGTCAATTTGCCGGGAGCAAGCGCTCTGCGTTCGATATGCCGCTCTCTCACCCAGCTGCCTGAAAGCTGCAGCAGATCAAATTCGCTGTGCGAATAATCAACGCTCATACTAAGCGCACGAAGCAGCTTCAAATCAGCTGTGCCTTCGTTCACGAAACGCACGGATCTAGTCAATGCCGCATGCTGGTCAAAGATGGTGTAAGAAAGAATGACGCGCAAACCAATCAACGCATCCACTAATTCTATCTCAAGCGTTTGCGCTTCGTTCTCATTCTCTGTATACGTAGCTGGCAAACCTTCTAATGCAGGTTTACCTGCGTAAATTCGATGTTTATCATAGATAAGTTCAGTAATTGTTGAGCCGTTCGAAAGCGCAACTTGATAAGCAGGCTCCCGGAAGTCACTTGTTCCATAAGCTGGATATTCCTGCGGTAACGTATCGAAAGAGATGCTGCGGTCTTCCGGAACCGGGTTCGGAGAGAACGAACATCTTTCATGAAATTGTAAAATGGCGGCCAATTGCCCGGACCGGATGGGGCGACCCCAGTAGACATGTGCCGGGTAGGCATTTTGGACAAGCTGAATCACATAACTCATCTGGCTGTTTTTTAAATGGAAAATACCTTGTGTCTGTTCAAAAGTTATCTGCATAATATCCCTCCTGCTCCTTATTATCTTATTCTTTGCCAATCCGCACTATGGAGATTGTACACTTACATATGGAGAAATGTAGTTTTACTATAGTATTCCCTAATTTCAGCAAAAAGGAGCAGCGGCTCGAAAGCCCTGCTCCCTTCCATAAATCCTTCCATTTAGCCGAATTTATACGTCATGCCATACCCACCTTTGGGGTAAACCCAATCAATGTTGTGCGACGGACAGGCAATTCGGCAGGTTCCGCACTCAATGCAATTCTCAAAGGCGACTGTCGTAATCTTGAGTTTCTTTTCCCATTCATACACGTCTGACGGACAAAAGTAGTTGCAATCCTTGGTCACACAACTCAAGCAAGTTTGTTTGTCTTTAATGACGAGGTGTGACTTGTCGTCGCATTTGTAACGGATCGTAAACAGCTTATCAGAAATGTCGCTTTGACTCATCCGTTCATCGCCCTCCATCCCTTGTAGCCCAGCTTCATCAAGTTCACCGTGCCGCCTGCGGCGTTTTTAATCAGCTTCATGGCCATTTTCTGCTTATCCGCCTTGGCAATGCCATCTACCAGGAACATGTTATAAGCCGCTTCATTCAGCGCTCTCGGCAGCTTATCAAACAGGAGTTCAGGGTCCTGCTCCTTCAGGAATTGATGCATGCCCTTATACTTTTGCAAATCTTTGTGCACAAAGGATTCGCGTATCTTTTGATCATACGCCTGCAGCGAAGCGGCTGTGTAATCCCCGCGACCCTTGGCCTCCACAATGGCTTCGCCAGCCAATCGGCCGGAAGTCATCGCCAAATTCGTGCCTTCCCGATGGACGAAATTGATGAGCTGCGCAGCATCCCCGCAGACGCACCAGCCGCTGCCCGAGAGCGGAGGAATGGAGTGAAAGCCGCCTTCGGGAATCAAATGCCCGGAGTATTCTTTCGTTTCTCCACCCTGAATCAGCTTGCGAATCATCGGATGCTGTTTCACCGCGTCCAGAACGGCATAAGGCTTCACTTTTTTATCGCGCAAATGGTTGACCATCACGCCCACGCCTAAAGAAATCGTATCTTTATTCGTATAAAGGAAACCCATTCCCGCCATGCCAAGTGAAGTTTCGCCCATAAATTCAATCGTCACGCCTTCGTCGCCTTCCAGCCCGAAGCGGTCCTCGATTTTCTCTTTGGGCAGCGCAATCACTTCTTTCACGGCAAGCGACACTTGATCCGGCGTCCATTCCTTATGAATGCCCATGGCTTTTCCGAGCAAGGAATTGACGCCATCGGCAATCACGACAACGTCGGCATATAAATCGCCGTCATCCCGATCTGTTTTAACCCCAACAACCTTATCGCCTTCACGAATGACATCCAGCGCAACGGTTTCATACACAGGGATGGCTCCGGCGGCAACCGCTTTATCGGCAAACCATTGATCAAACTTGACACGTAAACCGGTGAAACAATTGTAAGGCTCTTTGTACGCCTCATTGCGGTGACCGAATGTAACCATCGATTCCTTGCCCATCATCCAAATGCGCTGCTCCACAATGTACCGTTCCATCGGAAAGTTTTTCTCTTTCCAAAACTCGGGAACGAGCTCTTCAATTTGCTTTCGGTAGAGGACGCCGCCGAAAATGTTTTTGGCACCGGGGAACTCTCCCCGCTCCAGGAGTACAACAGATAATCCGGCTCGTGCCATGGTTAACGCTGCTGCAGCACCGGCTGGGCCCCCGCCAACGACGATCGCATCGAATTTTTCATTCATTTGGCCTCACTCCTTTCCAGCGTTGGTACGGAAGCGGTTGTATCGGCAGCGGGTTTGGCAAATAGGGTGCGGCGTTTTTTCACCTCTTGCGTGATCGCCGGAACCAGCTTAAACAGATCGCCTACCATCCCGTAGTGAGCAAATTGGAAAATAGGCGCTTTCTCGTCTTTGTTAATGGCGACGACAACGTCCGCGTTGCTCATGCCCACGGTATGCTGCACAGCGCCGGAGATGCCGATGGCGAAGTACAGCTTCGGCCGCACGGTCGCACCGGTCTGCCCGACCTGGTGCTCATGCCCGATCCAGCCCGCATCCACCGCCGCGCGGGATGCGCCAACGACACCGCCGAGCGCCTCCGCCAGCTCGGCGAGCAGCCCGAAGGGCTCAGGGCCGCCTAATCCGCGGCCCCCGGCCACAATAATCTCGGCGTCCTCGAGATTCAGCTTGCCCGTCTCGTGCAGGAAGTCCAGCACCTGCGCGGCAATCTCATCTTCCCGCATCGCCGCCTCGATGGCGACGATTTCGCCTTGGCGCGCCGTGTCCTTCGGCAGCGCCTGAAACACCCCGGCCCGCGCCGTCGCCATCTGCGGCCGGTACTGCTTGCAGAGGATGGTGGCCATCATCTTCTCGGAAAAAGCCGGCCGGCTGGCCAGCAGCAGCCGCGACGGAGGCGGCTCCACGTCGAGCTGCGTCGTGTCGGCCGTCAACCCCGTCGGCAGGTGCGTCGCGATGGCGCCTGCCAGATCTCGGCCCGTTGCTGTCGCGCCGAACAGCACGATCTCGGGCTTTGCTTCCTCGATCAGCTTCAAACAGACCCGGCTGTAGGGCCGGGTTCGGTACGTGCGAAGCTCCGGCGCTTCGCAGAGGTACACCCGGTCCGCGCCGTAGTGCACGGCTTCATCGGCGAGGTGGGCTACACCTTCGCCGATGACGAGCGCCATGAGCGGCGCGTCCAGCTTCGCTGCCAGCTTCTTGCCTTCGCCTAGCAGCTGCCAAGACACCTTTTTCGCTACTCCGTCCCGCTGCTCCACAACGATTAATACGCCCCGATAAGCGGACCAATCGGGCATTGCCGCTTCGGCCTGCTCCGTCGTTTGTTCATTGGCCATAGTGACTTCCTCCATTCGTTACATGTTCCTTACTGTCATCTCTGCTCTTGCATCCTTCCGGCTTTTCGGCTTTGCCTAAGCCCAGTCAAGCAGCGTCTGCATTTCCTTGCTCATAAGCTGGTCAGCGAGTTGTGCCGCGCCCGCTTCCGGCGAATCATAAGCGATCATATTGGTTTTAACAGCCTTCACTTCAGGCACCCAAGTCTTTGCAACAATTGTCGGGGAGCCTTTGAGACCGATTTTCGCCCGCTCCAAGTCTGGAAAATCCGCCGTCGTCCACACTGTCGGCTTATATCGCGCCGCTCGAATCATGCCTGGCAGCGATGCCCTTCGTACCTTGTTCAGCTCCTTCAGTGCTGTGATCAACACAGGCATGCTTGTCTCAACCACTTCAATACCGTCTTCCAAAAGGCGGTGCACGCGAACTTTGCGATTCTGTTCATCAACGTCCACCACTTTGTTCACGTACGTGAGCTGCTCCAAATCCAATCGGCACGCGACCCCTGGCCCGACCTGACCCGTGTCGCCATCGAGAGTTTGTTTCCCGCAAAAAACAATATCCACCGGCCCCCACGTCTCGGCGATTTTACGTATCGTCCGTGCCACGACATAAGAAGTAGCCAGCGTGTCCGCTCCAGCAAAGCCGCGGTCCGTTACGAGGACGGCATCATCCGCGCCAAGCGAAATGCACTCCTTCAGGCCTTTCTCAGCGGGAGGCGGTCCCATGGTCACGACGGTCACTCTTGCCCCGGTTTCGTCCTTGATGCGAAGCGCCTCTTCCAGCCCATGCATATCGTAAAAATTCACAATGCTGGGAACGCCTTGACGAATTAACGTGTTATTTTTCGGGTCAATGCGAATTTCTCTAGAGTCAGGCACCTGCTTGATACACACTACGATATGCAGCATTTCTGCACCCTCCTGTTTCTTCCGGAATCTTGTATGACACCGTTTGACAAAACACCCGCAATGCTTGTCATCATTGTGAAAAATGTCACTTAAATGACGTATGGAAATCGCTTTCATGACTAACTTCATAACGCAACAGCCTACAACAATATATGCAAATTGCTATCTAACATGACATTTACTTTTGGCTTGGGCTATTAGTTCTGCGTTACTGTGAACATTCTGCATAAAAAAAAAGCCGGCCAGGATTCATCCTGACCGACCTAATTGCCAACTGCTATTCATCTTCCGGCTCAATCTCATAGGTGCATACAAACCGCTCAACACCAGGGTATTTCTCGCCAAGACTGCGAATCACGAAACCAATGCTCCGGTAAAATTGAACCGTTTCCTCATCCGTCTCCGCCACGATTCTAACTGGGTGCATCTCTTCTATGATTTCGAGGATGATGCCCCGGCCAAACCCGGCTCCTCTGCTATGAGGTTCTACCGCCAGATGATGAATCGTCATTTCCTGCTTATCATTGATTCGAAACCCGATAATGCCGACAAGTACTCCTTCTGATTCATACCCGTAAAGCCACATATTCGAATCCGTTTCATATCTCTTAATCGTCTCTTCCAATACATCCGGATCAGGAAAAACGCTGTAGCTGAGCAGTTCCTGAATAAGGTTCTCTTGAAGGCGAGACTTCACATCCATTAACACTTACGATCACTTCTTTCTCTTCTTCATATGTATCTATACATAATCTAACAGACTTAACAGCTTGTCAATCTGAGCTGCTGGGTTAACGCCTTTTTCCACCATCAACGGCACGCCACTCCCATAACTTATAAAAGGAATCCCTGCTTCCTTAGCGGCTTGGCCGTCAATCCAGGAATCACCAACAGACATCCAATTCTCCGCTGCAATTCCCGAAAAATGCCTCATCACAAATAAATTCCCTGAGGGAGAGGGTTTCATCGCGTCCATCTGCTCCCTTCCGACAATCAAATCAAATCGTTCTTTAATTCCCGTGGTCTCCAACGCTTTAATAGCGGCCGCGTAAGAGTTATTGGTCACAAGCGCAAGTGTATAAGTTCCCTGAAGCTTCTCCAAAAGCTCCTGCGCACCCGGCTCAAGACCCGCCCCCTCCATACCTTGAAGCTCAAATCCCTCAGCAATCTGCAAGGCGGCTGCCAGTACTTCATCCGATGCCCCCGCTTCTTTGACATGAGCAAGAATAGTTGAGGTTGTATGCGAGTCAATCGCAAACTCTCGCGATAGCATCCCCTCTTGAACTAAAAAACGGGCAACTGCCTGTTTCATTGCGGGGAAATCAATATGAGATTGAAGAAGAGTATTATCCATATCAAAAATAATGCCACGAATTGCTATAGCTTTTTTCAACAGCGCTTCCTCCTCCCTATATCAAGATTTAGTGTATTTCGACACAATTCGATTTTAATTAACAATAACCGCTATATACACGCCATTGACTGACAACTATAATAAAACCACCACAGACTGGCACACCATCAATCTATGAGAGGAATCGGATATGCATCTTGCAGAAGCTCATCCCTATAGTTTGTACCTCATTCTTCTAGCTTTCGTCGTTGTTCTGTTAGCTTCTTGTACTAGTCTGAAATTGACCAAAAGAATTGCCGACTCCAGTCCCTGGCAACAAAAATTATGGATTTTAAGATGTGCTTCCACCTTAGCGGTAGGCATCTGGTCCATGCATTTCATTGCGATATTGGCCTGTCCATATCCGTCTGTTAAAAGCTTCGATATGACAACCTTATTTACATCTCTGGCGATCGTAATCATTGGCTCCATCATCGGCTTTACAGTCATGCACTATGCCGCATTCGAATTCCCAAAATTTCTGCTCGGCGGTACATTTATGGGCTTGTCCATAGCCGGTATGCATTTCATGAATATGAGTGCCCTCAATCAAGTGGAAATTCGCTATGCGCCTATTCCATTTATCCTTACTATTCTAATAGCTATCATAGCATCCATAACCGCTTTATATCTATCCGCCTACGCCAAGCAAAAAGTAGTCATTAGTAGCCTTGTCATCAGTTTAACCCTGACTGGCATGCATTACCTCGGGATGTCTGCGGGGAAGATGACATATCCAGATAGCAGCATGCTAGCAGAACATTATCGTACGAGCATGGACAGTTATGTTCTCGCCTTGTTAATTGCTTTTGGAACGATCATTTTTCTCTCCATCAACTTGTTTTATTCCATGAAAATCGATCAGAAGGTTGCCGAACAATTTGCCCTGAAAGCTTCTTTACTGGATACAAGCATCGACAGCATCATGGTGTTTAACAGCCGGGGTTGGATTATTGATTGTAATCCGGCAGCATCTGCAACATTCGGTTATACGCGCAAACAAGCTTTGTCCTTAACGGTCTTTGATTTTCTATTTCCTTTTGATCGAAATGGCGAAGCGGCCGCTTCTTTGTTTCAGCAGGTATCACGGCAAGATGCCGCTTTGCTCGGCAAACGAATGGAAATGGCGGCCTACCGTGCAGACCGTTCCGAATTTCCGGCAGAGATCACCATCACCGGCTTCCAATTCAAAGGAAAAATGATGTTTGCAGCAACAATCAGGGATATAACGAATCAGAAGCGTTCAGCTTCTGATTCAGCTTCTGCTTCCTGAATCGTCCTAATCGACACGAAGAACCTGAGGGACTCCCTCAGGTTCTTTGGTCATTTTCGTTATTCCCCGCTTAAGCCGCCTGTTTGGATGTAGATTGAATCATAAATGGAATGAACATGGAAATTAAGCAGACAATGAAGCCAAAGACGAACATCCCATGGAAGCCGATGTAAAAAGCAGTCGCTTTCGTCAAAATCGCCCCCATGATGGTCACGCTCACAGCCGTTCCAATATTACGGGCGAATAGCTGCAGCGAAGTAGAGATCCCTTTCTGGTGCGCCTCAACTAGCTGCTGTGAACCAATCGTTGAAACCGTAAAGATGAGCCCATAAGCAAGCCCAAGCATCGTCATCGTCGCAAATGAGTACCAGTAAGCTGTTTTTTCACCCATAAAATAAAGCATAATTGCCGTAACCAAGAGCAAACCGTTCCCAATGATCAGCAGCGGTTTGTACCCATATTTGAGCACCCATTTCCCGCTTGGAACAGCAACCACCATCCAACCAATCGACGTACCAAGCAGAGCAAGCCCACTCACAAATAGCGAATACCCTTGATTTTGCAAATATAGCGGTATAAAACTTGAAGTCCCGAATAGTGCTGCACAGGAGATGAACGAGACCGCAATCATAATGGCCACAGGCCGATTTCGAAGCAGGTTCAAAGGAACAATCGGTGCGCTATGCCTTTTCTCATAAAAGAAAAAGGCAACCATACATACTACGCCTAATGCCCCGTAAATAAAGTTGTATTGCTCAACCGTTGTCGTAAGGAGCAGCAGCGAGATCCCCAAGGCGAACAGCACGGCACCGCCGTAATCCACCACGGATTTCTTCGCTTGATAAACTTCCTTATACGGCTTCAAAGCTAAAAGCGAGACCAAGCAAATCGGAATATTAACGAAAAATATCCATCGCCAGCTCAAATAAGTCACAAAAAATGTCCCTAATAACGGTGCTAATACAGCCGCCAGCCCCCACATCGCTGTGAAAAAGGCCTGCACTTTCCCACGCTGCTCCACGGGATATATATCTCCTGCAATGATCGCTGGAAACGGCATCATCACCCCTGCGCCTATCCCTTGGACGGCTCTAAACAAGATCAACTGGAGCATGCTCTGGGATAAACCGCAAAGAACAGACCCTCCAAGAAACAAAAGGATCCCTGCGGCATAGATCTTTTTCCGACCAAATAAATCGGATAAACGGCCTGCTAGTGGAGCAAGTACGGTAGATAGCACCATATACGAGGTAAATGCCCAGGCGAACAGGTCACTACCGCCAATTTCCTTCACAATGATCGGCATCGTCGTATTGGCTATGGTCGCATCCATAGACGCCACTAGCATCGCCAGTACGATGCTGACCATAACCGTTGTGCGATTGCTTCGGTTACTACTCATCATTTTTCTTATGTACCTCCTTATGCTGTCTTCCTAGTCACATCCATATATTGTAACTGATTCGCTATCTAATGAATAGCGTGATTAAAGATTTGGTCGCCATGACTCGAAACTGCTTGTAAAAAAATTCTTTACATATGGCTAATGCATATAATAAAATTAATCCAATTGAATTAGTGGGTAATTGACAGGGGACATGACTACATGACTTTGAGTATTTTATTTATGGGTGTAATTGTTGGTTTTTTGGTTGGATTAACTGGTGTTGGCGGAGCTTCGCTGCTCACCCCCATCTTGATCATGATCGGTATTCATCCTTCTATTGCTGTCGGAACAGACCTGCTTTATAATTCCATCACGAAGCTTTTCGGCACCATTCAGCATTGGCGGCAGAAAACGATCGATTTTAAGCTCGTCAAAATGTTAGCTATGGGCAGCATTCCCGGCGTCATCGTTGCGGTAATCTTCCTGAAATTCTTCAACTCGTTTTATAATAATCAAGAAGTCATTATCAAACACGCGCTCGGCTACGTCTTGATTCTGGTTGCCTTTGCCACCTTGTTCAAAGTTTTCTTCGGCCATAAGATCAAAGAAAACCGTTGGCAGCTCAAAAGCTTGAAAGAGAAACGCGGTCTGACAATCACCATTGGCGCGGTTCTTGGCTTCATTGTAGGCATGACCTCCATCGGTTCCGGCTCCTTATATGCCATTGCCATGCTTTACTTCTTCCGCATGGCTCCAGCACAACTCGTCGGTACAGATATCGCACATGCATTTTTCCTGGCAACGACAGCAGGTATTTTGCACGCCAGCATGGGGAATGTCAATTACACACTCGTTATCAATCTTCTACTTGGCTCAATCCCTGGCGTACTAATCGGCAGCATGCTAGCTACCAAGGCTCCGACCAACGTCCTGCGGACCATTATTGCCAGCCTGGTATTAATTAGTGGCCTTAAATTAATATGAGAATGACATAAGCGCCCGAATGTATTCGGACGCTTTTTTTTCATTTGGATTCCCCGGGAAATAACTGTTCCTTACTTCAACGTCATTTCTTTCGTAAACCATAATTTATAGCTGAGAATGCTTAAAATAATTCCTGTCATTGCTGCCGAAGCCGTGAACGCAAACAAAATCAAAATTTGATACCTCACCGCTTCAATCGGACTTGAGCCTGCAATAATCATGCCTGTCATCATCCCAGGCAATTGAACTAATCCAACCGTCTTCATCCCGTCTATTGTAGGAATCATACTTGCCTTCACAGAGCGCTGAAGCGCTTGTTGGATGGCCTGTTTCGGTGTTGCTCCCAATGCAAGAAGGGCATCAATCATGTCCCGGGAGGACCCTACCTCACGATTCATTTGGTTCAAAAACAAACCGCAAACAATCATGGAACTTCCAATGGTCATCCCGCTGATAGGAATGATGAATTGCGTCGTTGGTTTGATAATTTGGAGGCCGAGCATCAGTCCCATCGTTAGAATTTCCGTTATGGCAATGGCTGCTGCGATTCGCCAATGGATTCCCTTTAACCCTTTTGCTCGTTTCCCCGCATTTTGTGTAGCGATCATGATCATTATCGCGATAATTCCTATAATAAGTCCCAAATGTTCAGTTTGAAAAACAAAATGTAGCACATAACCTATGAATAATAGCTGCAAGGCGCCACGAATCGTTCCCCATGCAATGTCCTTCTCAAGACCCAGTTTTTGCCATCTGGATAAAACCATCGTAATCATAATAAAAGTAAGCGTAAAACCCAAGGCAACTGCTGACATAATTACTCCACTCCCCCTTGACCAAGGGAAAAAGAAGATAAGTCATCTTTTTTCACTGTTTCTGATAACACTCCGTTCTCCAGATACCAAAACCGATTGGCCACTCGCTCGGCCTGCTCCTGCTCATGGGTCACCCAAACAAGCGCTGTTCCCCTTTCTTCCTTCCATCTCATGAGCATCGACTCCACCGCTTGTTTGCTCTGTGCATCCAGCGCTGAGGTCGCTTCATCAAGTAAAAGGATGTCAGACCCCATCAACATTGAACGCACAAGCTGAACGCGTTGTTTTTGTCCGCCTGACAACTCCGCCGGATTTTGAGACCAGCTAAGATCCCCCAGCCCAACCTCATCCATTAGTCTCTTTGCTAGAGACTGATCAAACTTGCGCTGATGGAGCTTGCTCACCAAAGCTAAATTGTCCTCCACGGTTTTCGGCAGCATGGCTGGTTGTTGAGGCACATAACATACCTGTTTCCGCCATTCGCAGGGTCCCCAACTCTCAACTGGACGTCCATGTAAGGATAAACGACCACTCTGAATGTTATCTAATGCGGCTAAAACTCGTAATAGCGTACTTTTCCCCTGCCCGGACGGCCCCTGGATCGCTATAACATCTTTTGGCTTTACTTCCACGCTGATTTGTTTAAAAAGTGGAGTTGCCCCTCCGTTTGGATGGTTCTTATGTACATTTTCAATAACGAAAAAAGGCTGCAGAATGTCTCACTCCCTAGATGAATTAACATATATGATAACTAAATTATATCATAGCTAACATTTCACGGTGGTATGAACCCATTTTTTTCGCAAACAGGCGCTGGCCTACACAAGATGACTTGCCCTATTCATACGTTGTGATGAACACCCAATGTGATGATAAAGGAGCTACTGCATATGCAGCGACTAATGTGTAAAGGTAAAATCCACCGCGCTACGGTAACGGAAGCCGATCTGAATTACGTCGGAAGCATTACCATAGATGCTTTGTTAATGCGTAAAGCAAACATTTTACCCTATGAGATGGTTCAGGTTACCAGCCTGCGCAACGCCACCAGATGGAAAACATATGCCATCCCTGCGACAGAAGGCTGCGGAAAAATCGGACTGAACGGCCCGCCCGCCCATCTTTTCCACCCCGGGGATCTTGTCATCATTTTGAGTATGGGTCTGATGAATGAAGCTGAAATTGCCTCCTTAAAGCCACAAGTCGTATTTGTCGATGAAGAGAATCAGGTGCTCAGGGTCGAGGAGCATGATGTCATCATTCAAGAGCAAGAAGTGAAGCCCTATGAGTAATCTCAGCACCAGCAAGTGGACGAAATACAAGCTGCTCCGCAAATCGGAGAAGCTCCGCGCGTACCTCCCGGAAACCGAATGGCTGAAGGAATCCGCGTTCTGGCGACTGCTGAACAAATACCAACAAGTTATTATTAAGCCTACTGGCAGCTATGGCGGACATGGCGTCATTCGAATTAAAAAATTGGAAGATTCCGGATACGAACTCCAGGACGGGGCGAAAAAGAAGCGATTTACCGATCAAGAGCAAGTAAACGCCTTTCTCAAAAAGAAAACCGGCAAAAATTTCATTGTCCAGCAGCGCATTCCACTCGCTACCGTTAACGGGCGGCCTTTTGATATGCGTGTGATGGTGCAGCGGCACCCCCATTCGAAGTGGCAAGTAACCGGTAAACTGGCTAAAGTCGCTGGCAGCGGTTTTATTGTGACGAATATCCGCATGAGCAGCGGCAAAGTTGTATCCGTGGAGCATGCTATCAAACATTCTCAGCTAAAATCCATGCGATCCTCCGATCTTTTGGCACAGCTCGATAAAGTCGCACTTAAGAGCGCTGCCACGCTTGGCCCCTCCTACCGGTGGGTAAAAACGATGGGCATCGACATGGCTTTTGACAAATCGGGGCATGTTTGGATCATTGAGGTCAACTATGCACCGATGCTGGAACTGTTTTTGAAACTAAAAGATAAGTCGATGTTCCGCCGAATCAAGTCCTTTCACAAAAAATAAACAGATGCAAGAGACACAAGCCGTCTCCATCTTCTCCCGGCTGTAATAATCTACATTAGAGTTGGCAGACGCGAATTCATGCTAACTAACCATTCGTTTTCCCGCTGAAAACGGCGAGGAGGCCCAGAGAATGAAACAATTGGGGCTTTATTGCTCACGATGTTCGGCAAAGCTCCCTTTCCGCTATCAAGACATGAAATGTACTTGCGGCGGTACGTTATTGGTCGATTACGACTTGGAGCGCTTGAGCAAATCATTGAAGAAGGAAGCATTACAGACTCGCTACCCATCCATGTGGAGATACAACGAACTGCTTCCGGTGAGCAACCCGGATTGTATCATCACGCTTGGCGAAGGCTGGACCCCGTTAGTACGCTTACTGAATTGGGAACAAAAGCTGTCCCTTAGGCAGCTGTGGATTAAACGCGAAGAACAGAACCCGACGGGAAGCTTCAAATCACGGGGGTTTTCCGTCGCCGTTTCTCTCCTGAAAGAATCGGGAGCAACCCGAGCGGCGGTTCCTTCCAACGGCAATGCCGCTGGCGCGCTCGCTGCTTATGCCAGCCATGCCGGGATTAAATCTTCGGTATTCATCCCTTTGGATTGCCCTCCGCTCATCGTAGAGGAGTGTCCACTTTATGGGGCGGAAACCTTTCTTGTGGATGGCTTAATCCATGACGCCGCAGCAATTATTGAAACCGGCAAGGGGGAGCAGGGTTGGGTAAACGTTGGCACCTTGAAGGAACCAGGGCGCGTAGAGGGCAAAAAAACAATGGGACTTGAGCTCGCCGAGCAGCTCGGATGGACGTTTCCCGACGTTATTATCTATCCGACCGGCGGAGGCTCCGGGATTATTGGCATGTGGAAAGCCTACCATGAGCTCAAAGCGCTTGGTTGGGTTGACGGACCTATGCCACGGTTCGTTTGCGTGCAGGAAGAAGGCTGCCAACCCATCGTCGACGGTCTGCTGCCGCAAACGGCAAGAGGTCAGGCCGGAACAACCAATGAGCCTAGTCCGACAGGCATGCGAGTTCCTCTGCCACCTGATTTGCCTCTGATCTTGTCGATCGTTAAGGAAAGCGGCGGTACAGCGCTCGCCTTATCCAAGAACCAGATCGCCGATGCCACACGTGCTTTAGGCGCTCAAGGCATTTCTTCCTCGCCGGAAGGTTCTGCCACCTGGGCAGGCTTGATCGAGCTCTGTGACAGTGGCTGGCTGCGTCCCACCGACTCGGTCGTGCTGTTTAACACTTCGCATGCCATGAAATATGCGCAGTTGGAACGTATGTCCTCCGTTCCAAGGATAAGGAGCTATGCGGATTATAAGTCGCTTGGGCGCTAAAAAAGAAAAACCGTCAGGAGAGAATTGCTCCTGATGGTCCTTTTTATGTTTAGCGAATCTAAGCTTGACCTAGATTATTTTCCTCATACAAACGGTACATCGCTTGAATCAGAGGCTCTGCCGGATCACGGTTCAATAAGAATAAAGTCATTAAATATTGCAGCGGAAGCGCGCAAGTGTTGTTCCCGTCTTGCACAGCAACGAAGCCGGCTTCCAGAACCGGGCCATGCTCCTCATGAAGCTCTAAATCCACATAAATCTTTTGATCAGGGAATTCTTCACGAACAGCTGATGCACAGTAAGGAACAATATGTTTATCCAGAAGTTCTTTCGCTTGGTCTTCCGTTTGCGGCGGATTAGGCAGCAGATGATTCTCCGGGCTTCTCAGCAAGTCCACAAAGAAGGAAGAAAGCCAGAGTCCAGCGTTCGGATTGGTTTGGAAATTTCTCATAATTTCATTGAGGAAAAATCCACATGACGTGAACTTCTCATCTTTTTTAAGTGTAAAAGCAAACATCGGGCCATACGTTGGGTTATTTCCGATTTGTCCCTCGACTTCATATTCGGGAAATTGCGCCTTCATAACTTCGTTTATGTGCTGAAACCAAGTCATAATGATCTGGGCCTGTTCTTGTTCCAAATCTTGTGCGTTATTTTCTTCGGTTTGTGTTTCGATCTCTTTTTCTGTCATTGTGGTAAAAGCCTCCTGAATCATTCATATTGGCACGAATATCCCTATTGTACCGCATTTAATCCAGATCAGAAAGCTATTGTTGCATTTTTAAGGACGAATGCGGACGACGCCAACCTCAGAAGCGTTCACCGAGATCGAATTCCCGCCTTGACCAATGGTTGCACTCGCGGATTGTCTGACTCTCACTTTTGTTTTTCCGCTGCTGTAGCTCGATTTTTTGTTTGTTTTACGCTGCATACATCACCACCCCCTCTCAGCAAACATGGCACTTCATGCTCGAACTCGGAAGGGGTTAGCGCTTTTTCTGCTTTTTATGCAGCCCGTTGACAGGCTGTATCAGCAAATACATAAGGGGAGCACAATAGGCTCTATCTAAGGGATCTTTTTATAATCGTTTAGGAGTCGGCATACCGAGCAGTTCAAGCGCTTCATGAAGGGTAGCCTTCACCGTTTGTGTAATCCATAAGCGGTGGGAAATGCTCTCTTCGCTCCCTTTTAAAACCGGACATGCGCTATAAAAATGATTGAACAACGATGCTAATTCAAACGCATAATGACAAATTAAACTAGGAGCCAACTGAGCAGTGGCATTCTCCAAAGTTTCCGGCCAGTAAGCGATATGCCTCAGCAGCTGGTATTCCTGATCTTCCAGAAGAGTTCCGTGGAACTTGGCCGCTATGGCTTGCAGACGATCGTCCACCTTCGCTTTGTCCAAAATACGATTCGCTCTTGCGTAAGCATACAGCAAATAAACACCTGTATTCCCTGTCACTTCGGTCGCTTGCTCCAGATCAAAAATCACTTCGGTTTGCAGTTGATATTTCAGCAAATAGTAACGAATCGAAGCCGCGGCGATGGATCTGCTGGATATTCCCGCTTTCCTTGAACGTTTGGAATCAATCACTTTCTCCATGCGATCAAGAAGGTCTGCGACTTTAATCCCAATGCCTTGACGGCCTGACATCGCATAGGAACTTTTGCCTTCGGAAGTATCCAGACCAAGCCCAGCCGCTGTATCGGGACTTAAAGAAACAACACCGTAGCTTACATGCTTGAGTTGACTGGCCTGCTGTTGATAACCGAGCACTTCAAGTGCCAGCTTCACCATCTCTTGCGGATACTGCTGACGGTAGTCAATGACATTAATGACCATATCTGCGCGCCCGATCGTTTTTTTACTTCCTTGAGCAGCCGTTGACCACAAGCCATCCTCCCATTTTTTATACACAAAATCATTTTCCAGCAGTCCGAATTTCCAAAGGTGATACGCGATATCCTTCGCGGTGTAGGTGAGAATGCCATTTGAACGAACAAGCACTTTATCCCCTTGAAAATCCTGATTGTCCGCTGGGGTTTCAGCTCCGCCTTCTTCAAGGTTCTTCAGTACCCAACAGCCTGCCAGTTTCCCCTCCGTCACCTTATGAAACATTTCCGTTTTACTCAGCAGCTCGAAAGTGGTATCCCAGAATCCTGCACGAACAATGCTGCTTTCCCACACCAGCACATCATAGGAGATGCCAAATTGCTTCATTTCCTCCAACTGCTCACGCACAATTCGCTCCGCAACCAAAGCACCCATCCACGCAAGATTCGATGTCCCGCTTTCAATAGCATGAAGGACCACAGAACGCTGCTCGGCTAACGCCGGCTGATCTTTATAGGCCTGATTCACCTTCGCGTAGGTTTCCCAACAAAAATCCCCGAATCGCGGAAAACTTCCCTCCGTTTGCGTATGAAGAATACCTACCACCGTATCGGCTAATTGGTTCCCGAGGTCATCAATATAATTATGAACCTCCACGTCATACCCGGCATGCGATAGCATACGTGACAAAGAGTCACCGATACATGAATTTCTCAAATGCCCCACATGTGCGGCTTTGTTAGGATTAATGGAGGTATGTTCCACCAACACCTTGTTTTGTTTGCTGCGGCTGGTGCGCTTCGTTGGAGCTTGAAATTCCCCATTAGCCCAGGCATCCCAGTTGATATAAAAGTTCAGAAAGCCGGGTGCAACAGCAGCTGCTTTGCTAAACAAACCTTGAACAAGCCCATTCTGTTCGATGCGGCTTTGAAGCTCCCCAGCGATCTGCAAGGGGGACTTGCGCAATATTTTGGCCAAAAGCATGGCAATGTTGGAGCTGTAGTCTCCATGTTCCGGGTGCGCCGGATGCTCGGTTAAAATTTTTAAAGTAGCTGGACGCTGCGTCCCGGATTCCTGAAACATGGCTTCGACGTGCTGCTCAATTTCAACGGTTAATAGCTGCTGAATCATCGTAGTTTCCTCCCAAATGGCATCATTTGCATACAAAAAAGCCCCCGTCTCTAAATAAGAGACGAGAGCTGTTCATTCCCGCGGTACCACTCTAAGTGTTAAATCTGCAGATTTAACCCCTCCAACGATAACGGCTTATGCCGGATCTTCCTACTGCTCATTTCGGAAGACCATTTCCCAGGTCCGTTTCGTTCCTGACATTCGTACCGGTTCCCACCAATTCCGGCTCGCTGCGACTGTCCGACAAGAACTACTGTCCTGTTCATCAATGTTACATATCAAGTTATGAATTGACTGAATATTACTTCAATATGCTGGAGTTGTCAAGAGGCAACTACCTTCATCATTAAAATGCCAATAAAGGCCAAAGCCAATCCAGACTGTTCCATCTTTGAGAATTTATCCTTCAAAACAAATCGCGTGTACAACAGAACGATTAGTACATTCAATGCGACAACAGCTGAAACCAAGCCTGCCTTGCCATGATCAAATCCATGAAGGATGAAAATCATGCCAACCACATTCGTAATGCCCACGATCATCCCGAATAGAAAAGTCCGTCGTTCCGTCCAGCCTGAGGTAGCTGCCACTTTTACCTGTGTAGGCTGCTGATCACTTTGCTTCTGATCCCGCAACCACCACAGACCAAAACAAACAGTTCCGGTAGCAAACATACAAAATAACGTTGGAAACAGCGGGGCCGCGACCAAGGTCGTCCACTTACTCGACAAGTCATTGGCGGCAAAAAGAATCAAGGCCAGCGCACCCCAACCGGCGCCTTGCAAATTTTTGAGCGTAATGTCATTGGAGTAACGCACGACTAAAATTCCGATAACGATAATAACAAAGGCTAGAAACTGCATGATATTAAGTCGTTCATCCCAAATCAGATACGCAACGAAAACCACAACGACGGAGGGCAAACCGGTCAGAATCGCGACCAATGACGCTTTCCCTACGGCAAAACCTTTGAACATACTGGCATTGGCCCCGAAAGAAAACAGCCCCATTTGAACGCCAATCAGCGCAGTCACGGTCCAAGCTTGATGTAATAGAAGGGCGCAGCTGCCGCTAATTAACGCCCCCATGAAAAATGTGCCGCATAGCAGCACATTCCGGTTTAATGATTGCTGGCTGGACCAGTGATACAGAATGCCTCGCAGCCCGAAACTGCAAGCCGCAAGTACGGAATACATGAGCCACATCCGAACAGCTACCCCTCTCTTTTGCTTGCAAAGATCGGGTAATTTTACCACATTAATCTTTAATGAACAACACTTTGTTGCAGCACAAGTCGCTCAAGAATGGCATCACCGCTAGCAGAGACTTTCACTTCCGCAAACTTGGCATTTTGTTCGTAAGTACGGCCTGTTCCTTCTGGAATGAAATAATTTTCAATGCCATATTCGATCCCCTCATACCCTTTCCAAGTACCGTTCATACGCACTTCTCCTGGGGCAAGTTCTTCCCCTTTCGTATAGACACGTTTGAATTCATACACATCAGTAGCTGTGTTCGGAGCGAGCACGACAGAGATTTTCTTTTTAGATGTCACATCATCGTTCTTCAAATCGGAAATAGGCGGCTCAGAAATCGTGTAGCGCAAACGTACATAATCCCCTTGAATAAGCGAACGCGGGTCCAGCGGTTCAAGCTGGAGTTTGATGAGTTGTCCATGGGAGAGCAGCCACTCGCTTTTGCCAATTTGTATCGACATGGCTGCGATCTGCAGCAGCACCAGCACGGCAATAAGGAGCCGATTTGCTTTCACGTTTGCCCCAGCAGCCGTTTCGGGTTCGACAGCTTCAAGGCGATGCCTTTTTTCGTACCAAACGGTAAAGATCAGTATCAAGATGCCAATCATGCCAAACGTAATCGATTTGTGCAGCAGCTTCCAGGCTAAATCGTAATATTTATACACGAGGAAAGCTGTCCAGAACCCCATCGACCAAGCAAAAATCCAACGGCTATGCAGCTGCCTGCTAACAACTAAGGCAAGCACGACAAGGATAAAGAAAAGGGCGTTGGTGACATAATACCAAGCAGATTCGGTCATGAAAGTTAACACAAACAATGTGAAGAGAAACGATGGATAGCTGCTATAGAGCACCGGCTGCCTAACTGCAGCATTCCCGATGACCTGCCCGCCTGCAAACAGGACGAACAATAAGCCCGTAATCACTGACAAAATGACAACGCTGCTATCGAGCCAATTGGTTAGTATCGCAGCTGTGATCAAAATTGCCGCAAGGAAGAAAAAAATGCGATGCACCATCCCGGCAATATAGATAAACGCGGCGATTGTAAGCGCTAAGAAAGCGAATTGGACGGGAATATTTTCTGCAAACACAGCCGCCCCCGCTCCAAGAAGCAGTCCGCTGATGAGTATGGTGTACCTCACTAGCGCATTTAGCTTTTTCAAAAAGATCATGCTGGTTACAACGACAAGTCCAAAACCCATCAACACATTCTCAGGGTTCTCAAACCCCAGCACCAACGTAACAATCCCGATAACCGTCAGGCTGCCTAACAGCGATCCGATGATAACAACGGAAACCGTGAGAACACGCACAATCCATTTGGTAAAATCACCTTCCGGTTTAACGTCCTCTCCTGCCTCACCTTCGAGTACTTCATTCCTTGGCTTCTCAGCAGGCTGCCATGCCCGAATAAATGTCATGAACTTCACATTGGCACCGATGAATACAATCACAAATAGCAAACTGATGATGAAAAAAAGCTCATTATAATGGCGAACGACGAGTTCGATGTATTTAAACGTAATCGTGGCTGAAATAAATAAGCCTGAGTACAATAAATAAGCTTTGTTGCGCATTTTATGTGAGTACCATACCGCTGCCGCAAGAGCTCCAATCAGGGGCAGATTCATGAACACCCCGTAATCTTCGAATGCGTACGAATTTGAAAGGAGGAGCAGTATACCTATTACCGCTTGAAATGAAATCCACTTCATTAACGAAGAGTTCAGCTTCCCACGCTCTGTTAACAGATAGAGAATACCATTCACAATTGCTAAGCCTACCCAGATCGCAATTTGAACACATTCCGAATCCGATCCGCCTTGCCAATGAGGGAAAAAGTAAAAGGAATAAGCCAAATGTCCAAGAATATACGACAGGATGTAAAAGGGCTGCCACCTCGTCCATATGGCAAAAAGAAAGGCCGGAATAAACCAGACCGCAAACAACGTGTAACTGTCGGCATGAGAATTGTAGGTCTGCCCAATGAGCCCCGCTCCTACACCAAAGGAAACGCAGCTTGCAAACAAGCTAAGCCTACTTAGAAATTGCCGACCCGTTTGATGGGAAAGCCAAACTGATAATCCATAGAAGCCGAGAATAAGCAGAAAGGCAGGCGCAAACTTCTCCCAGCGGTTTAATTGCTCCCAGTTGGTTGCGAAGAAATATACAATGGCCGTTAGCAGGGAACTGGCTCCCAGCACATAGCCTAATTGAATCGTAATCCATTTCGATTTCATGATGCATAACCCCCTCTCGTCTTAATTCTCATTGTACTTGAGTTATACGTTTTGAGAAGTACTAACTATTCCTAGTACCCCATCATTAGCCTTTAATAACGCTCCATTGCGAATCTTGACTATAAAATCATAAGAAAAAAGCCAATTCTGCCTCAGGGGCAATAATCGGCTGAGTGTATGTATAAGGGATGTCTTATAGCAAATCCCCTTCAAACGTCTATTTCATTAAACAAGCTTTAATTTCACGAAAAAATGAATTTGGCCGTTGCTTTGCTCAGCCCAAATGGCACCTTCGTGCGATTCCACAATACTTCTGGCAATCGCGAGCCCTAGACCGGAGCCTCCGGTATTGGAAGATCGTGATGCATCAACCCGATAGAACCGATCAAATAACTGATGCAAAGCATCATCGCTAATCACTTCTGCTTGATTGCTGACTTGTAGAGTGACATACCGATAATCATGGTGCAGGCTAACGGTAATCGCCCCTGGCTTCAAACTGTACTTCAGGGAATTTCCCAGAAGATTCTCAAAGACACGAATCATTTTATCCACATCAATACGAACCAACAGCTTCTCCTTCGGGATTGTGCGGTTGATCTTAAGCTGTTGCTCCTCAGCCAATGTGACAAACTCCTCAAGCAATTGGTCCAATAGCTCGTTGATTGCTACCCCTTCTCTGTAAAGAGGTTCATCGTGATTGGATAACTTCGTGAACTCGAACAAGTCATCAATAAGTAGTTTCAGCTTTTCGGACTTATGATAAGCAATACTAATATACCCAGCCGCCTGCTCAGGTGTTTCATAGCTTTTATCATGCAGCAGCCGTAAATACCCCATGATGAGCGTCAGAGGCGTGCGTAAATCATGAGAAACATTGGTAATCAGCTCGCGCTTCAAACGCTCACTTCTTCTTTCCTCCTCAATCTTTTTCTGCAAATCTTCAGCCATAAAGTTCAAATCCCGGGCAAGGGAACCAAGCTCGTCTTGACTACGTTCAATGACGCGGTAATCCAAATTCCCGGTTGCAATGATACGCAGACCACCCGCCAATTCCTCAATGTGGCGCATTTTCTTTTGCGTCATGAAGTAGAACAAAAGGATAAAAACAGCAACAGCACTCAACAGGGACAGCGGACTTTCACCCTTCTGATACGTAATGTGCGGTTCCGGGATGCCGGAGACAATCAGATAAGATTTTTGTCCCCTATAGTTAACAGGGTAAAAACTTGAAAATTCTTTTCGGCCATAATCCTGTTCCGTCCTGGCGTTCATCGCGTTGCCGATCACATTGTAAATTTCGACATTTGTTTCTGCTGCATTTTGACTTCGATAAACGACTCTACCTTCCAGATCCGTTATTAGAACTTTGAACTTCTGATCACTCATCCCCTTAACATGATTTTCGAAGAACTCAGCATTCATCCCAGAATCTTCACCACCGGGCAAATCTCGTTGATTTTGGAGGGTTGATAGTTCATTAACCAAGCTTCTGGCTTCATTATCTATTCGTTCAATTCCGTATTTATAATCAATATTAGCCGTCTGCCTCATTTCTCCGAAAAGATTCGAACAAATGCCATAAGTCAGTAGTCCTGCCAACAAACAAACGACAAAGGTTATCATCAACTGCATTCTTATACTCCGCTCAACTTGCCCCATCGTAATCTTATAGAGCGTCTGTACCAAAATAATCAGCTTTCGAATAAGATTAAAGGGAAAAAAGGTAAATGGAAATCGGTTTACTTTAGCGTAAGGATCGATATCGTAACGTTTATTCAACTTTATAGCCAACCCCCCAAACCGTTTTTATAAATCTCGGAGATCTTGGATTTGATTCAATTTTTTCGCGAATTTTGCGGATATGCACCATGACCGTATTATCAGAGTCATAGTAGGCTTCCTTCCATACGGTTTCGTACAGCTTTTCCGAGCTCCACACCATCCCTCGGTTGCGGACTAACAGTTCAAGAATAGCGAATTCCCTTGGGGTTAGTTTGATTTCTCTACCTTCCAGCCTGACTTCATGCGTCTGTGTGTTAATCGTCAGATCGTCCACTTCGAACTCGTGATCCTTGTTCACATGAGGTACGTTAAGCCTAGTGTAGCGGCGAAGCTGGGACTTAATGCGAGCGATAAGCTCCAACGGATTAAATGGCTTACTCATGTAATCGTCGGCCCCTGAGCTTAAGCCCCATATTTTATCCATATCCTGACTCTTTGCAGACAGCATGATGATCGGCATATTTTTTTGCTCTCGGATTTTTAAACAAGCCTCGATCCCATCCATTTTCGGCATCATGATGTCGAGAACAATAAGATCTATCTCTTCCTTTTGAAGAACCTGAAGGGCTTCTGCTCCATCAGATGCTCGAAGCAGTTGATAACCTTCATTTTTCAAATAAATGGCAAGCATATCTATAATTTCTTTCTCGTCGTCGACTAGGAGTATTGTAGGTTGTGCCATGCCGAATTTCCTCCTTTACATCATTTCTGTGTTACTAAACGTATCAAGTTGGTCTCGTAAATTCAATCAAAATATTGATAGCTATCATGAGGTTTAGTATAGACACTGAATCTTAACAGATTATGGAGACAATTCTTAAGATTTTCTTAACTTCAGGGATCTTACGCTTAAGAGGCTGCCAGCTCTCTATTTGATCAGAACGCACATAAAAAAACCAGCCCTAAGGCTGGTTAGTCAATTTTTCATTTGTGCTGTGGCTCAGTGAGCTTAAAGCTTTTCACTGACTTTTGCAGCTCCACCGCCATCTCCGCTAATTGGCGAATTGCCGTTGTAATCTCTTCGATCGAAGCGCTTTGCTCTTGCGCAGCAGCCGCAACTTCCTCATACCCGGCAGACTGATCCTCGGTAATGCCCGAAATTTTGTGCATCACGCGGGAAATGATCTCGAATGATCGCACTGCTCTCTCCAATGTATTCAACAAGTTATCAGTCCGCTCGGAAAACACGGAAATCCCATTGAAAATGACTTTGAAATTTTCATATGTATCATTAATCCAGGTCTGCCCCTGCTCGACAGCATGATTACCCTGGACGATGCTTTCCATGACCAGACGGCTGTCTTTTTGAGTGCCGGACACAAGCTCCGTAATCGAACTTGCAGCTTTCGATGACTGCTCTGCCAGCTTCTTCACCTCACCGGCAACAACGGCAAAACCTTTGCCTTGCTCGCCAACGCGAGCCGCTTCAATCGAAGCATTCAAGGCCAACAAATTCGTCTGCTGCGCAATCTCCGTAATAATGTTGATAATCGCTCCGATTTCCTTCGAACGATTGCCTAATTGAAGAGCGGCTTCATGCGACGATTTCATCTCTTGCTGAATCACATTCATCTGATGCAGCGTCTTCTCGACGAGCTGCTGGCCATCAACCGAATGTGCCCCAACTTTATGCGCCATCTCCTGCATCTCTTTGACTTCCGTCGTGACTTCCGTCAGTTCAGAGTTGATCTCAACGATCGATGACGTGCTCTCTGATATGGAATTTACAACTTCCGCCACACCGTCATACATGCTGTTCATAGAAACTGCAACCAGTCCTGCACTGGAGCTTGACTCATCCGCGGATTGATACAATTGCTCACTCGTATGAGTAATGATATGGGAAGAATCATACATCTGGCGAATAAGCGATTCCAAGTTCCTGCGCATCACATTAAAGGAAGCAGCCAGTTTACCAATCTCATCGGTGCGTTCAATGGAGACTTGTTCAGTTAAGTAACCCGCAGCGACTTTCTCTGTGATATGCATGAGATGAACGACCGGTTTGGTTACGCTACGACTAATATAGTAGGCAATCAAACTTCCAATGGCCAAAACAATAAGCGTTATGCTCAGCATCGTCCAGAACATTTCTTGATAGGTTTTGGATATAACGCTCGCATCCAAATCAATGCCAATGATGCCGACGTTTTCACCATTTTTGTTTCTGAGCGGTACAAAGATCGATTTATGAATGCCATATTCATCTTTATAAATATTGCTGATCATGGGTTTATCTTGCGCTATTGCCTCATTCATTTCCGGTGTAAACGGGTATTCGGTTCCGTAATCATCGGCAACACCCGTTAGAATTACGATCTGTTCTTTCGTGGGAGTTTTGATCAATACATACACGTTCTCCAACGTGTCATGCTTCTTGAACTCCTCGAATTGTTTTTTTATTCGCAGGTAGCCAGGATGTTTGGTGTCCGTTATATCTTCAGGACGTTCAGGAATGACGGCTAAATAGTTGGATACGTTTTGAATATTTGACGTTAACCGCAGAACAAATTGATCCTCAAGTTTCGTCGCTAATCCTTTACTCACCCAGTATCCGGACAATGAGAATACCGAGCTGACAACTAACAAGAGCACAACAATGCTGAGCGTCATTTTTACGGCAATATGTTCTCGAACCCAGTTCACTGTTTTCGTATTGAAAAGTTTCCCTTTATTTGTCAGAGATTGCTTTTGCGTAACCACTTCTGTTACCTCCCGTGTATCGTAGATGCTTCGGCATATTTCTCAAAAACTTGTGAGACAAATGTTTTCAAATACTGCACGATTTCCGGTACATGCTTAACCTCCGTATAAGGGGAAATTACGAAAATTTTGGTCGCATATAAAGCTGTAAAACTCCCCTCTTTCGTTGGCACTAGCAAGTGCTTTTTGGTGTCTCCGAAAAATATGCGGTCGCGCTGCTTCCCAAGAACTTCAAACAAAATTTCATTAAACTTGTTGTTACGATCAATTTCACTTAGCGGACATGCACCCGAAACCTCTTCCTCAAAACGGGAGCCGCCCTCTGGATAAAGCCGGAACAACGTGATAATACCGGGATTATCCGCATTCACAATAACAGCCTCCGGGATTTCTACACGCATTGCCTCACGGAAGGCAAGATTAACTTCAACGAATTGAGCTAACAGCTGCTGATACCCTTGAATGCCAAATGCAAGAAGAGCGCTGTAAATACTGATTGAGCTAGCCATGCGAGAGCATTCCAGTGTATATCCGGTATGATACTGGCCATAACCACGATGCCCGACATATGGCGTTTCGTCCGGATGTAGGTCCATCAACATTAGATCAGCTGCTTCTTTGACAAGAAAGAGACTTGTTAAATAAGGGGTCTGCCCCAGCTTTTGAAAATCAAAGCAAAGCGAATCCGCCAAATGCAGATGTTTCATCCGGCTATGTATAGCTTGTAAGGCTTGCAATACTTCAGTTTTAAACTCTAGTGGATTAGCTGTGAAATCATAGTCTTGGAAGAAAGCAAAAAATCCGCCTAACGCCGAGTCCGCATGGATATGAGGTCTTAACAGCCCAAACTGAGCAGCAACCTTGCCGGCTGTAGTCTGGATCATCTCCAAATCGTCAATCCCCATGGCATCCGTCGTACCTGTTGTAGCGACAATATAAATCGGGATCCCGCCTCGGGCGATGACCTCCTCCATCTTAAGCTTCAGGTCATTCACGTCCATGGAACTGTCAGCCTTCGTACGAACACGTATTAATTTATCGGTTCCGATTCCCGTGGCCTCAACAGATTTGAATAAGCTGTAATGGGCGGCATCGGAACAAAATGCGTACAAGTTGTCGGGAACACCTTTCTGCAAGGCTTCCGGAGCGAATTTGGCAATTGCTATACGCAGTCCTGAGAATACGGCTCCCTGACCACCCCAGGTTGTGTACCCACCGCTTTTCATGGCATCATAACCGATTAATTTCGACATCATGCTGATAACTTTTACTTCCGCTTCGGCACCCGCTGGACCGTACACATCCCATAGATTGTTGCCGTTCACCATGAACGCTGCAAGCATGCCCACAATACCCGGTATACTAGCCATTGGCAAAATATTGGTTAGAAAATATTTGGTATGGTAAGGATGGTTGTGCAGCAGGGTCAATAACTCCGAGTTAACTTCCTCCATCGGCATGCTTTCAGAGGGGATCGCGCTTTGTTGGATAAGGTTGTTGTAAAAGCGGTCTGTGCGGTCTTTTTCACCTCTAAGGTTGACGCCATCCGGATTTTTCAGCCCATCGACCCCGGTCAAAATTTGTTCAAAGAATCGCATCATCATTTGGCGTGATTGCTGGTTACCATTCTCACTAGGAAACAATCTCTGTACGTCTGGCAATCTTTTCTCTCTCATAATTTCCTCTCCTATCGATAGAATCGTTTAAAGAAAATAGGCAGAAAAACGTCCAACTGAGGCAAAACCCCTTTCTTTCGACAATAGCCGACAAAAACCTTACATTTTTATACAATAGTATAGTACAGCACTTTGAATATAACAACACAATTTACCAAATATTATACTTATATAGTACTTTTGTTATATAGTTGAACCGTTTCCATTTAATAACCATTGGTAGAATAAGAAAGATAAAAAAAGCTTTATCAGCATTCCCAAAAGGAACGTGATAAAGCTTTTTATGGTTACTATCATTTTGTCGACTAAGGCTAGGAAATGGATTGCGCCGCGTCCATACTCCCGTGAGAATGCAAGTACAATTGCTCATAATAGCCATGCAGAGCAAGCAATTCAGAATGATTGCCTTCCTCTACAATTTGACCTTGGCTCATAACCAGAATACGATTCGCATGAATAATCGTTGAGATCCGATGGGCGATCACAAGTGTTGTTCTTCCCTCAGCAACAATCTGCAGGGCCGTCTGGATCAGCTGCTCCGTCTGAGAGTCCAAATTCGCCGTAGCCTCATCGAGAATCAATATTTTCGGTTGGAAAACAATGATCCGCGCGAAAGAAATCAGTTGTCTCTCCCCCGCAGACAAACCGCTTCCTCTTTCCGAGATCCGCGTCTCGTACCCATCCTTCAACCTCGTAATCAAACTGTCAGCGCCCACCAATTGACAGGCTTTGATGACATCCTCACGCGCAACGGATTCATCAAACATCCGCACATTATCGAGAATGCTGCCCGCATATAAATAAGGCTCCTGCTGGACCAGCCCGACCATGCGATGCAAATTAGCCTGCGCAATATCCCGAATGTCCGTACCATCAATCCGGATGCTTCCTTCCTGCACATCGTAAAAGCGGCAAAGCAAGGAAATAAGCGAACTTTTACCCGCTCCCGTCGTGCCGACAATCCCGATCATTTCACCGGGTTCAATTCGAAGCTCTAGATCTTCAAGAACAGAGATATCCTTCAAGTAACCAAACTTCACATGGTTAAAATGAATCTCGCCCTTGACCTTGGCCAGCGGGATCGTTTTCGCATTCTGCTTGTCATTGACTTCCGGCTGTGTAGCAAAAATGTTCCAGATCCGGTTCATGGAAACCGTTGTAGACTGAAGCGTATTCCATTGCTGCGTGATATTGTTAATGGGTTGAAAAAACTGACGAATATACGTAATGAACGCATAAAGCACACCAAACTCAATCGTTTTATCAAATACGGCCATTCCACCGACCCAAGTGATAAAAGCTACCGAAAGATTCCCCAAAATATCAAAAGAGCGGTTAAACAACACGTTCGTACGGATTTCCCGCAAGTTTGCCTGAAAGTAGCTTGAATTGCGATCTACGAAACGTTTCATCTGTTCATTCTCTTGGTGAAAGGCTTGAATCAGATGCATGCCTGATAAATTTTCAGCCACATAAGCTACCATTTGAGACAATCGCGTCCTGGAAAGCTGATACGTTTTGCGCATGTATCTACGAAAGCTAATAGCAATAATCGCTATGATTGGAATGACGATCATACTGTATAACGTTAGCGTTGGATCCAGATGATACATTAACACGATGATGAAAATCAAGGTCATGCCGTCGCGCACCAGACTTAACAAAACTTGCGTAAAGAACTGGTTTAGAGTCTCAGTATCGCTGGATACATGGGTAATGAGACTGCCGCTAGGCGTCTTGTCATAATACGACATTGACTGCTTGAAAATGTGCTGAAACAAATCCTTACGGATTTTAGCTACAATGCTTTGGCCGGCGAATTGCAGCAAGTTGTTCTGCAGGTAACTGAAAAATAATGAGCTTACCGAAAGTCCTACATAAAATAGGCAAATCATCAGCAGTCCGTGATAATCATTTTTCCCGATCATCAAGTTATCATCGATCGCGATCTTTACGAGATAGGGCTGAAACAAGTCAGCAGCGATCCCCATCAAGGCGCACACCAGAACGGCTGCAAATGTCAACCAATGCGGCTTGGCATAAACGGATAAAGCCCGGAAGGACGTTTTCACCGCTTTCGGCTCAGCGGTGCTGCTCTCTTTACTCCGCGACATCGTGGCTGCCTCCTTCCTGTATCGCATGAAGCTCGGCGTACAAGCCTTCCTGCGCAATAAGTTCTTGATGTGTGCCGCGTTGAACAATTCGACCTTCGTGGAGCACAATAATTTCATCCGTATGCTTTAATGCCGATATCCGGTGGGCAATCCATATCGTCGTTTTGTTGGAACGTTCTTTACGAATCGTATCGATGATATGCTTCTCTGTTACAGAATCCACCGCGCTAACGCTATCATCCAGAATCATGAGCGGTGAATCCTTGATGATGCCTCTGGCAAGGCTCGTACGTTGGCGTTGGCCACCTGACAAAGTCACCCCGCGTTCTCCCAGCTTCGTCTCAAACTTCTCGGGAAAGGAGATAATGCTGTTCAGGATTTGCGCATTTTTGGCGGCGCGTTCTACCTGCTCAAGCGGTAATTCCCGTTTATAAAACGCAATGTTGTCCCGGATGGTTGTGCTAAACAGAAAGCCCTCTTGAGGCACATAGGCGATTTGATTGCGCAGGCTTTCCAAGGTCACATCCCGAATGTCAGTATCCCCGATGTAAACGGTTCCCTCAGGAGGATCATAAATCCGCAGCATCAGCTTCACCAGCGTGGATTTGCCGCTTCCTGTTTTACCGATAATGCCAATCGATTTACCCGGCTCAATCGTTAGCGAAATATCATGGAGCACTTCATCCTCGTCATCAGGGTAAGCGAAGGACAAATGCTCAATCCGAATTCCCTCTTGATCGAGGTGTGAAGGTTGCGCCAGCTCTGACTCTGCAACTTCCGATTTCAAATCAAGCAGCTCATTGATCCGCTCAAGCGATGCTTTGGACCGCTGCATGGCATTAATAACACGTCCGATCTGCTGAAGCGGGTTGACCATCATGCGTATGTAGAGCGTTAGTTCAACGAAATTCCCAATCGTAATCCGACCATGAATCGTCAAATAGCCCCCAAATGCAATCGCGATAATAAGCGATATTGCGCCCAGAAACGGAATTAATGCTTCAAATAGGGAAGACAGACGAACCAGTCTTAGTTGGTTGTCGCGAATCCGGTCCACCGTTGTACTGAACCTGTTAATCATGATTGGTTCAACCGCGAACTTTTTCGTGACACGGATGCCGCCAAACTGCTCCTCAGCTGATTCGGTCATTTTACCTAAAGCCTCTTGAACCTGTAAGGAACGATTTTTAATAATAGGTTGAAATTTCACGCTCAGAATCGGGATAAGCAATAGTGGCAAAACACTTACAAGAATTAAATACAACGGAACTGAACTGAAAAGCATGGTCACGACAACCGCAATAATTAAAATCGCCGAGTTCACAATCTGGTTAATTCCCATCGAAATCGATTCCCGGATGACGGTCACATCGTTCATCACATAACTCAGCAGCTTGCCGACACCATTTTTGGAGTAAAAAGTAGCCCCCAGCTGTGTAAAATGATCAAACAATCGATTTCTGGCGACGAACTCGAATCGTCTTCCGTTTCGCATAATCAAATACTGTCCAATTGCTGTTAAAACACCGAATGTAATACCAATAATCAGGAGCTGCACGCTGTAGGTCACAATTAAATCTCTACTCAAGCCCCCAACCTTAAGGTGATCCGTAAATGCGCCTAGCTGCTTAGGGTAATACGAATATACAATGTTGCCTACGGAGATTGACAATGCGGCTACGATGTACAACGGCCATTTCAGTTTCAGGAAATCAATTAATAACCTAGTTGACTTCAAAACGACATCACTTCCTAATACTTGTTGTCTGGAATAATAAGTATTCCGAAGGAACATTTGTATCTTGCTAGGCGTCCCCCTACAGTATACGCCTATTCAAAGCCACTTCCTATATCAGATATTGACGTTATAATAGAGAAGTCATCTAATTTTCACATATGTTACCTAGGAGGATTACGGAAATGGATTTTATATTAGACCGAATTGACAATAAAATTGAGTTTTTTCAAGCCTATGACTTGCGAACGCTGGAGAAGCAAATTAACGAACAAGTAGATAATAATAAAGCCCTGTTATTAAGTGTTTACGCCGTTCAGCATCACACCACATTCGACCCGAATGCCGGTAAAATGCTCTACAGTGCGGTTGTCCACTTCAAATCGTAATCGACATGAAAAAATGACTTCCCATCCGAATCGATGAGAGAGTCATTTTTTGCATTATAAGCCCAGCATGAACTGGAGCGTCTTATCATTAAAGCCGGGAAGGCCTTCATGTCCGAAATCCGGATACAGCTCGTAGCTTTTAGGCGATTTGATTTTGTTGTAGGCGGCAAATTGCGTTGAAGGCGGACATACCGTGTCGGCTAAACCGACTGCCATCATGACTTCACCTTGAATTCGCCCGGCTAGATTTTGAATATCGATGTACCCTAATTTGGTGAAAACTTCCTCTTCCCGTTTATGCTGCGGGTCATGGCGGCGGAAAAAGTCCTTCAGCTCCTGATAGGCATCCTTCGCCAAATCCATTTCCCATACGCGCTTATAGTCGCTAAGGAACGGGTACACCGGCGCCAATCGCTTAATACGCGGCTCGAGCGCAGCGCAAGCAATCGTCAGAGCTCCGCCTTGAGAGCCTCCCATAGCGCCTACACGCGCTGCATCCACTTCCGGCATGCTCATCGCGATGCCAGCCAGCTGCGCTGTATCAAGGAAAATATCCCTGAACAATAATTGATCAGGATGATCGTCCAATCCACGCACGATATGACCTCTGAGCGTAGTTCCTTTCATGCCTCCTACATCTTCAGACAAGCCGCCTTGCCCACGGCAATCCATAGAGAAAAACGAGTACCCTAAAGCGGCATACTGAACTTTATCCGACCAATCGCCGGAATTACCTGAATAACCATGAAATTGTACGATAGCTGGATGAGGAGCGGATGAGTGCTTAGGGCGAATATATTTGGCATAGATCCGTGCGCCCTTCACGCCTGTGAAATAAAGATCGAAGCATTCAGCGAAAGGCACTTGAAACTCGCTAGGACGCAGCTCGATTTGCGGATCAACGGCTTTCATTTCGGCAATGGCCCGCTCCCAATACGCATCAAAATCAGCAGGTCGGGGATTGCGGCCCTCATAAGCGAGCAACTTCTCTAAAGGCATATCCACTAATGGCATGATAACTCCTCTTTTCTTTTATTTTAAAGGGGCCTTGAATGCAGCGAAATGAACAGCTTGACCATTAACCCATCTGCCCAATTCGCGGTCAGGACCGCTTTTGAAAACAAGTATCTCATCATTCAGCGTCGTGTAAGTCAATACGGCTCCGCCCTCATCTGACTGAGCGTGCTCCGGATGCCTGTTTTTCATCGTGCTTGCGAATTGACGTACGCCCACAATCCCCTTTTGCAGCGCGTCATGCTTGTCGATACATTCAATCACAACGGCATTATTGCGGCCGCTGCTCGTAAGGATGGAACGGTCGTCGAGCACTTCCCTTTGATACGACTGCTGAATATAGACAGCCATGTACGCTTGTCCACAAATGCCGAACAACGCATGCTCATCTTCCACCCATTCCCCTGCCGGCAAACAGCCGATAATTTGATCTTGCTGGCTTTCGGGGATTTGATAATCAGCAATGACGGTGTTCCGGTGAAAAAACACTTCTGAAAATTCGCTCTGATGCCGCAAATCTCCTTCTTTATTTCCAGCAGCTGGATGAAAAAAATAAGCATGATTGACGCCTGTCACAGCATCCAGGGGAAGCGACACATCCCAGCGATGCTGCTCATTGTCAAATTCAAGCATGCGCTCGTAGATACCGCCTACCGCGAAACTTTCTGTGATATATGCATAGCTATGCAGCACATCCTCATCATTAGCCGCCGTTCCCACCTGTTTGGGAATTCGGAATTTCACTTCAGTTGGGGATTTACGATGCAAGGCGAGTTCCAGAGCATCCGTTGGAGCTTCATACGCAAGAAAACCTGCAAATTCGGTTCGAGGCATTTCCTCAGGGAGCGTAAAATCCCCATACTGCACGTAATCATGCAGGACATTCGTATCCCTAGGCATATCATGCGGCCAAATTCTGGAATGGGGTCCCACCCAGGCCCCTCTCAAATAATACGTCGAGCGGATACGCCATAAATAATCCAGCATTTGTGCGAGCTCCTCTTTCAGCTCTTGATCCTTCATTAGCTCCCACGCGCATGTAAACGCCTGAACCCAATGCCAGAACCACGGCAGCCCTCCGTACTCGGACATACCGATTGATGTAATCCGATCCAATGTAAGGCGTAAGCTCGAAATGCCATCCTCCAACAATTCTTTATCTGCAAAGCGCTGCCCAAAAATGAGCTTGGCAGCCGTGTATTTGGCTTCGTGATGGTTGTAATGCTCAACCCTTTTACGATAAAAATTGCTCTTATAGATATGTTGAAGCGCTTCTTCAAATGAGCTGCGTAAGGGCTCGCTAAGAACGGTTGAGTATCGATCATAAAAATAAACCATCAAACTTCCCATCAGTTCCACGGGAAGTGTGTTTTTAGAAGCTTCCTGCGGTGTCGGTTTTAAATTTAACGGCCAATGTCCGTAAGTTGGGCTGTGCGCATCCTGATCCTGTAGTTCAAGTAAACGTTGAAGAATCGTTTCTGCTTTACTTTTCGCCAATTGGCGGTCACCGGCAAATTCCATTTCATGCTCTTGAGAAGCGGCAAATAAATAGGAAGCATAATAGAAATTATCTCGAACATCTTGGTGAAATAAAAAGCCGCTTTCTAGTATTGGCAGTTGATAGGCCGCCGCGGCTACCTTTGATTTGATTTCGTTTTGTCTTTGTTGCAAATTCGTCAAATTTGTCATCCCCTTGCGTCCTTCATCAAAGATAACGGTTTATTTGTATAATAAAGCGCTGTCTTTCTTAGTTGAAACGTTTAACTTAAGTTTATATGCAATCATATGCATCGTCAATGACTGACGGAACATTCATTTTTTCATATTTTGGCTGTTGCTTCCCTTTACATTTTCTTATAAAATAATCTACCGTTGGTCAAAATATATAGTCACCATTATTTGCTTGGGATAGGAGGTATTCATCCTGATTCATATCGAGAACTTACAAAAAGTGTACGAGGATGTACCGGGACGTGTACCGGCCATCCAGCAGATCCATTTACATATCGATCGTGGAGAAATCTTCGGCATCATTGGACACTCCGGCGCCGGGAAAAGCACCTTGCTGCGATGCGTAAATTTACTTGAACGTCCGTCCTCGGGAACCATTACCATCGACGGTGAAGACATGACAAGTTTAAATGCCAAACAGCTGCAAGTAAAGCGCCGCAAGATCGGCATGATCTTTCAGCATTTCAATCTGCTCTCCTCCTCGACGGTTGCCGATAATATCGCTTTCCCGCTGAAGCTGGCAGGAATGGGACAAGCTGAAATGAATGCACGGATTAAAGAGCTGCTTGAATTGGTGGGACTGCAGGACCATGCCGGCAAATATCCCAACCAGCTCTCCGGTGGACAGAAGCAGCGTGTTGGTATTGCCAGAGCATTAGCTAACCATCCGGACATTTTGCTCTGCGACGAAGCTACTTCTGCCCTTGATCCGCAGACTACGAATGCCATTCTCGCTCTGCTGCTCGATATTAACCGGAAACTTGGCATTACAATTCTGTTGATTACGCATGAAATGCAGGTCATTCGCGCGATTTGTGACCGCGTTGCTGTTATGGAGAAAGGTTTGATCGTTGAAACCGGGAAAGTGCTCGATGTGTTCCTTCAACCGCAGCATCCGGTAACGAAGGATTTTGTCGGTCAGGTTGCAGATTTCGCGAGCAATGTAACAGAAGACGGCGGCATGAACCTGAATAGTGGAAATACGCAAGGTACGGTCATTCGGATTACGTATATCGGCGCGAAGACGTATGAACCGATTCTCTTCGAGACTGTCAAATCGACGAATGTGACCTTCGCTATTTTGCAAGGCACCATTTCTTCCATGAAAGGGGTGCCGTATGGCCAGCTGGTCGTGCAATTATCCGGTGCACATCAAGAGGAAATCGAGGCCGTTATTGCTAAATTAAAGCAAGAAGGAATGGATGTGGAGGTGATGGCCCCATGAATATGACCTGGGAGATTAACTGGGCTGAGATTGCCAAAGCAACCGGCGATACGCTTGTCATGCTGGGGTGGTCACTCCTGTTCACCATCATCATTGGCTTAGCCCTTGGCATTATTTTATTCCTTACTTCCAAAGGGCAGTTGCTGCAAAATATGCCGCTATACGGTGTGCTCTCATTGATCGTGAACATCCTGCGCTCCGTGCCCTTCGTTATTCTCATGATCTCGGTGTTCCCGATCACGAAGGCGCTCGTGCACACCACGATCGGCGTGAAAGGCGCGATCCCGCCTCTCGTGATCGCCGCCGCGCCCTTCCTGGCGCGGCTGGTTGAATCCGCGCTGCGCGAGATCGAGAGCGGCGTCATTGAAGCCGCTCAGTCGATGGGCGCAACGCCATGGCAAATCGTCTGGCGCGTACTGCTGCCGGAAGCACGCTCGGGCTTGATCTCAGCCGTTACCGTGACGGCTGTGGCCCTGCTCTCCTACTCCGCCATGTCAGGCGTCGTAGGCGGAGGCGGGCTCGGCGATCTTGCTCTCCGCTACGGCTATATGCGGTTCCGTACGGATATTATGATCGTCACCGTCGTTATCCTAGTCCTTTTCGTTCAGCTTCTACAAATGCTTGGTGATCGCATGGTCGCCAAATACAACCGCAAATAAGACATCACGATTATTGGAGGTCATTTTATCATGAAAAAACTTTCTGTTTCACTTGTTGCTCTATTCTTCGTGTTGGCGCTTGCCGCATGTGGACAAAAACCGGCTGAGAACCAAGCCAGCACAGCGCCAGCTGCTTCTGGAGCGCCGGCAGCAACGACGCCTGCCAAAGAAGTTACTTTGAAGGTTGGCGCGTCTTCCGTTCCTCACGCTGAAATTTTGAACGGCATCAAAGCAAAAATGAAGACACAAGGCGTTAACCTGGAAGTCATCGAGTTCAACGATTATGTACAACCGAATGTGCAAGTGTTTGAAAAACAACTAGACGCAAACTTTTTCCAACACCAGCCTTACCTGGACCAATACAATGCCGATAAAAAGCAAGATCTTGTAAAAGTCGTAGGCGTGCACATTGAGCCGTTCGGTGCTTACTCTCAAAAAGTGAAATCCGCTGCTGAGTTGAAAGATGGCGCAACTGTCGCTATTCCGAATGACCCGTCCAATGCCGGCCGTGCGCTAGCTTTGATGGAGAAAAACGGTTTGATCAAGCTGAAAGATGGCGTTGGCATTAAAGGAACTGTGAAAGACATCGTCGAAAACAGCAAAAAACTTCAAATTAAAGAGCTTGACCCGGCTATGCTGCCACGTACGATCGGTGAGTTCGATCTGGCTCTGATTAACACGAACTACGCGCTTCAAGCGAATTTGAACCCTACGAAAGATGCGCTGTTCATCGAGGACAAAAACTCCCCTTACGTGAACATTCTCGTCGCTCGTCCGGACAACAAAGATTCCGAAGCTATGCAAAAGCTGGCGAAAGAATTGAACTCCGCTGACACGAAAAAATTCATCGAAGATAAATACAAAGGCGCTATCGTTCCAGCGTTCTAACATAGAAAAACCGTCAGGAAAATCTTCCTGACGGTTTTTTTTATACTTATTGTAAAAGAGATTGAATATCCGTATATGCGTAGCCATGCGCCTCAGCGACAGCCTTGTAAGTAACATGCCCGGCTACAACGTTAATCCCTTTGGCAATGGCTTTATTGTCGAGAGCAGCCTGCACATACCCTTTGCCGGCGATTTGCAAGCCATAAGGCGTAGTCACGTTTGTTAGAGCCAATGTAGACGTGCGAGCTACGGCACCTGGCATATTCGCCACTGCATAGTGAATGACGCCATGCTTCTCGTAAGTCGGCTGGTCATGCGTTGTGATGCGATCTATCGTCTCAATGGAGCCGCCTTGGTCGATCGCAACGTCTACAATCACGCTGCCGGGACTCATCGTTTTGACCATCTCTTCGGTCACGAGACGTGGTGCGCGAGCGCCAGGAATAAGTACGGCACCGACCACCAAATCAGCTTGTCGTACGACTTCGGCGATGTTATATGGACTGGACATAATCGTTTTCACACGTCCCTGGAAGAGATCATCCAATTGACGCAAACGATCCGGATTCAGATCCACAATCGTAACATCGGCGCCTAATCCAATCGCCATTTTCGCTGCGTTGGCTCCTACGATTCCACCGCCAATGACGGCTACTTTTCCAGGCTCAACACCAGGTACGCCGCCTAACAAAATCCCTTTGCCGCCGTGCGCTTTCTCCAAGAAATGCGCGCCGATCTGGACGGACATGCGGCCCGCTACTTCGCTCATTGGTGTCAAAAGTGGCAGACTGCCATTGTCCAACTGAATGGTTTCGTATGCAATTGCGGTTACCTTATTGCGAGCTAGTGCATGTGTCAATTCAGCCTCAGGTGCAAGGTGAAGATACGTGTATAAAATCAAACCTTCATGGAAGTAGCCATACTCCTCTGGAAGCGGTTCTTTGACTTTGACCACCATTTCAGCTGCCCAAACGTCCGATGCTGCAGCGACAATCGTCGCTCCTGCTTGTACGTAATCTTCATTCGTGAACCCGATACTGTGACCTGCCATGGTTTCTACCAACACTTCATGCCCCGCTCTTGTATAAGAAAGCACGGAACTAGGCGTCATCCCTACGCGAAACTCGTTATTTTTTATTTCCTTAGGAACCCCAATAATCATTCTGCATCTACCTCTCCTAGGGACCCACGAAAAAGGATCCGTCTTCACTTGATAGTTCCAAGTATAAGAGGGATCCGATCTTGTTCCATTAGACAAATTGTCAAAAATCTGTCCGGTTTTTTTTCACAATTTTACTTCCGGATAAAGCAGCTGATACGCCCGGATTCCGACCTGCAGCGCTAACCGTTTCTCAGGAAGCATGTAATCTGCGCCTAGCAGCTCCTCTATTTTCTCCAGACGGTAATAAAGGGACTGTCGAACGATAAAAAGCTGCTGGGCCGCAATTTGCTTAGACCCGTCGCTGTCCAGATAAACCTTAAGCGTGCGCAGCAGCTCGCTGCCTTTCATGTGATCATAATCGATAATCGGCCCTAAATACGTACGGACAAAAGACTGCAGAATTTGCTTGTCGGCAATATGAAAAAGCAGTTGGAAAACGCCCAGCTCGTCATAAAACTGCACTTTGCCCCGCAGTGTCGGAGCAAGCGAGATCGCTTGAAGCGCTTCTTGATAGCTTCGGTGGGCTTGCAAAAAGCTGCGGTTGCTTTGGCCAACTCCGATGGTCAGCTCCATCTCCTCCTCCGCTTTCAAGAGTTGAAGCGACTGAAACACCTGCTGAAGCCGCTCTTTGGCCGGCCGTTTGGACGTTTTGTCAAAAGCTACGACGACAAGCCGGTTATTTTTCAAAGTTAATAAGGGATGAAACGTGTGCTGTTCAAAAATGGAACGTGCGGCTAATGAAAGATGAATACCCGCAGATTCTATGCCATCACCGTCTTCAAGTACGGATTTGTATTCAGTCTGTCTATGTTCAAATTCGATTAAAATAACATGATAAGGCAGTTCATTCAGCTGTTTAAATCCATGGCCAATCAAAACTTTGACCTGCTCCTCGTCTCGAATGCGAAGATGGAGCAGATCGTCTACCCATAAGGTTTGCGAGTACAATTTGCGCTCTTCCATATAGCGTTTGCGCAATAAGTCCTGCGCGATCGACAAAGAGGCGGAGTCCAGAATCAAGTACTCATACTCCTGTGGTTTACGACCTAGAACGAGAATAATATGGGCCCATGTTTTCCCCATCGCGCCAACAGGCTGCACGATTACCGTCTGTCCTTCTAATTCGAAAACAACCGGAGAGCCTGTACTTCTGGCCGTTGTTTCCCGCTCTATTTGGTTACTCAAAATTTCCAGCCATTGCGTCGTCTCCCGGCTCCCCAGCTGTGGAACAAATTTGGGTTGGCCATCTTGAGGCATATAGATGACTTGGGCTTTTGTACTGCTCTGGAGCAGCCCCAGCACGTGGGAAACGCCCTGCGAAGATAATGTCATGCGATGGAATTCTCGTGAAATTTTCTCCAGATCTTGGAGTGCTTTATGATGTTGGTTAATGATGTGCGCATGAATATCTTGCGTAATGTCGATAAAGCGCACCGCTTGAGGGAAAATAATGAGAGGGAGCCCGCAGGCTTCCGCCGCGTCAATCCACGTCTGCGGGATAGCACTTAAATAATGGCCCATTTCTATGCAAAGACAGGATACGTTATTATTAATAAGCTGCTCCAAATAGTGCATAAACAGCTTCGTATCGCTCTTAAAAGCGGCCCCCGTAGTCAGGATCATCTCTCCGCCCTGCAGGAGCTCTTCAAACTGAATCACTTCAATGATATGCACCCAGCGCACTAGTCGCTGCAACCCTTCTTGTCCTGCAGCGATATAGGCTTGCTGAAAGAAAGGTCTACCCAGCACTTCTTCAACCGTTAATTGATAATCTTGATTCAAGACTGTCACGCTACTTTCTTCTGACTCATCAAAGTTATCCACAATTGACTATTCAGGCTGTTTGGGGATAAAAGAATTAACGAAGTTTAGTATACATGAAAAAAGGAATGGCGTCATAATCGGTGAGAAAAAATGCAAAGAAACTGCCACTTGATTAAGTGGCAGTTTCTTTGTATCACTGTTTGGCAGCTACTTAGTTAAGTCTAAGATTCGCGATATCCTTAACACCAGCTAATTCACCTGGGGCGTAGTGAGGTGGATGCAGTTTGCTTCCATTTTTCTTAAACTTCCCTTGAATAGCCCCTGTCACAACGTACGCATGATCTGTAATCGGCCCATTATATTTTTTTAGGAAAACAATGGCTGATTCACTAGATTTTAACACTGGACTCTCTTCAAAAATATATTCTTTACCTTCATACGAACCGCCATTTTCAAGAATTTTAATGGATGATCCTTGGATGGCGCCTTTATATACCTTATTAACAGTAGAGTCGGTTATTGAAAATATAAGCCCTTCGTACTTCAATGAGTTAACATTGGTAGCTATAATTTCTACGATTAAATCAGAGTCTTGTTTAAGTGCATCTACCGAATCATATTCTTTAGATAATTCACCCTGTATGTTTACAACGGATTCAGATGCATTCTTCTTTTCAGCAAGAAAAAGACCAGTCACTGCGATAATAATTAGTAATAAACAGATCATATAAGTATATTTGCTTCTCCAAACATTGCTCATTAGATGTACCTCTACTTTCTATGGATATAGGAAATTCACGCCATTGATATCATCGCTCTGCGGTGTATATACAGTTCTTCCTGTGAGATACCCATACATAATTTGGCTTTTAGAAGATACATGATCAATACCGAAAACATGACCAAGCTCATGGGTAAAAGTTGCTGCCTTTTTGAAATCTTCAATTCCATCCATCTCAGAATAATTGGCTCGAATTTCTGCTTTACTTGCAATTCCATTCTGCTTCCAAATCAATGTAGACGCGGTTGTACCATTATTACCATAGTATGCACCAGTAATATTGATATCAGCTGAGTTAACATCTGAAGTCGGGGTAAATCCAATTTGAGTGGGGGTATCCCACCAGTTATCCATAGCCACATCTGAAGATTCATCATAAAAGTCACTTAGAGTACCATCATAATAGTGAAATGTATGACTTGTAAACTTATGGCCCTGGAGATTATAGGCATTTACTGAATGAGAAATAAAAAGGACAGTAAAAACTGCAAGTGAAATTGCTGAAAAACGTAAGTATTTTTGAGCTGACATGGCACTACTCCTTTTTTAAGTCTTAAAAGCGGCCGCTTTCATTTCCATATATTATCATTTTTATATAAATATTTGATATAGTTCTATAGAATCCATTTTACAATATATACCATTAATTTTGGAACCAGATATTTATAGTCAAATTTATTTAAAATATAGAATATATGGACTACTTTATGATCATTCTAACTCTCACTTTTACAAATAATTGCTCACTTTTGACTCAAAAAATTAAGTTTTAATTTAAGAGCAAACTCCCTTGGAACAATTTCCCAAATTTATAAATCATATTAAAATTACTACACTAGTTTTAAATTCAATAGGCCTTTAATACCATTTTTACATTTTATTAAATTCTACACTTAAATACTTTTGCTCTAAAGTTTGATTATTAATTTATCAAAAAAGCGCCTGTTTCACTAGGAAACAAGGCGCTTTTTGGATATCCCAACTTATATGGCTTTATCAATGGCAACGGTTTGCCCGGACCAAACCTTCTGCGAGGTCCAAGGCGCATCCGCATCGCTCCAGAACGCATCATCTGCCGGCAAGCCAAGCGGCAGGAAGACAGCGGAGCACAGGTATAGGCTGCCTGTAGAGATGTAAGGCTCGCCAAGTTCAGGCTGGTGACCGCATAAACCGATCGTCAGCCACCCCTCTTCGTCGAAGGTGCCCGGTGCTTCAATCAGACGCTTGATAATGGCGCTTAATGCGCATCTAACTTGCGAAGGAGAAACACCGATCGGCAGTTCGCGGCGCAGTGCTGTTTGAGCTAGGGCCTGAAATGCGCCGAACCGGTAAGCAAGCGACCTGCCGATGACAGGGAACGTGCCCTCAGGAGAGATGGAACGCTCCTGAACAGCGGCATAACGCTGCGCACGCGCCAAAATATCCTTGCGCATAACAGCCCAATCTTCATAATGCGTATCCACATGCTCAATGATATCAACCAGCATAGGCTGAATCACGAAGCTGTTGTAGTAATCCGCATGATAGTGAGGGCCATCGCCGTACATGCCGTCTCCGAGGTACCACTGCTCATGCTGCTTGAGGGCAAAGTCCACACGCATCTGGTCCCAATCCTCGCCCATAAATCTGAGCGCGGTTTCCGTCATCGCGGCGAACAACAGCCAGTTGTTGAAACCGGGCTTGCGAGTTCTCGTCGCTTTCAAGGCTTGCACCAGATTGCTCTGAACACGGCTCTCCAGTCCATGCCAAAGTGTGTTAGGAGCTCGCAGAATCGCATGCGACAGAAAAGCAGTGTCCACAATCGGCTGAAATCCGTGGCTAAAATTCATGAAATCAGGCGATTCAGGATCAGTCGCCGCATCCAGAGCTGTACGCACGAGCTGGACGTAGTGTGTCCGAAGCTTTTCCTCTTCTGCATCCAGCGCAGGTGTTTCCAGCCAAGGAGCGATGCCAACAAGCGTACGGGCAAAAGCCTCCAGATGCGAGTATTGGCGCTGCTCTTCTTTTTTATTCTCAACAGGCATGGTTGCCCGCAGTTTTTTATCCGCCAATGCCGTAAGAACGGGATCTGCAATGCGAAGCATGGTTTGTACCCAGTAAGAACGGGTACTGCTGGCTGCCACTTGATTATTCATACCAGTAACCTTTAATTCCTTTCTCCATGCGCACAAGCGCTTCCAAGTAGTAGTAATCTCCCCAGATCATGAAGTCGTCCGGCGCGTTTCCGCCGCGTACACTATAGGAGCCGCGCTCAATGAAACCTTGTGCATCCGGCTTGCCGATTGTTGCATACGATTTCACGAGTCCAGCCATGGAGCGCCCAATCGCATTTTCCAAATAAGCACGGTCTGCATCATCCCCAGCCAAATGCTCCAACAACTCAAGCGCTCCTGCTGAAGCAATCGCGGAAGCGGAGCTGTCGCGTTTCGTTTCTTCATTCACAGGCGCATTAAAATCCCAGTACACAACGTCATCTTGCGGCAAGCGGTCAAAGAAGTAACGAGCCAAACGTTTCGCAGTTTCCAGGTAAAGCGGATTTTTCGTATAGTGGTAAGAAAGCGCAAACCCATAAATCCCCCATGCTTGGCCGCGAGTCCATGTTGATCCATCGCTATATCCTTGTGCTGTTCCACCATGCAATGGCTCACCGTTTTCTTGGTCAAAATAGAACGTGTGGAAAGAGGAATCGTCGCCACGCACCAAATAACGACGGCTTAAATCAGCATGAATAACAGCAACTTCTTTGTATTTCGCGTCGCCTGTTTGCTCGTAAGCCCAGTATAAGAGCGGCAGATTCATCATGCAGTCAATGATAATGCGGCCACCGTTATGCTCATCTCCTTCTGGGCCCCAAGCTTGAATATACTGGCCTTTTGGTCTCCAGCGTTTCATCAATACGTCAGCAGCCTGAAGTGTAAGCTGTTTGGCATTCTCATCTTTTTCAATGATCCATTGCGCTTTGGAAGAAAGGGAATATAAAAAGCCGATATCATGGTGATCGAGAGCGACGTTGTCTTCCAATCTTTTCTTAAAGCTTGCAACCGTTTTCTGTGCAGCCTCTTGAAAAGCTTTGTCACCGCTGTATTGGTAGCCCAGCCACAAAATACCGGACCAGAAGCCGTCCGTCCAATCCGTATTCGGATTCAAGTGATACACATCATTTTCGCTGACATGAGGAAATAAATCCCCAAAACGTTCAATGTTCACTTTCGTTTTCTGTAAAGCATCTTCAATGGCTTGTTTCCACATACAATGATTCACTCCGTTTACTGTAGTTTGGTTGTTCCTCGTTCTATAAAAGTAAGCGGGACCTCGATTTCGCGGTCTTCGCCTGACTCCGCTTTGTTGCCAATCTTGTGCATCAGCTTGTTTATCGCCATTTGCGCTTGATCGATATAAGGAATGTCCCAGCTTGAAATGCCAGGATAGCTTTCTTTCGCAATATAATCGTTATTAATTCCAATTAATTTTAGCCGGCCCGGAATATCAATGTGCAGCTTATTAGCCGCAGATAACACTCTCAATGCCACATGATCGTCGAAAGCGACAATGCCAACAGGCTTTGCATGCTGCTGCATAAGATCACGCAGATAGGCCTCGATATCCAAGCCCATCGTATCCACAATTTCTTGGGACACACCCCCACCGAATTGCGCCATCCCGGCATTAAACCCGATGAGACGCTGTTCATCGATCACTTTCGAGCGTTTGCTGCCTAAGTAGCAGATCGCTTCGCAGCCATGATCGACAAGCACCTTGACGGACTGCAAGCAAGCTCCTGCAAATCCAAGATTCACGGCTCCTGTCGCGATGTCCTCCGGCCAGCCCCACCCATTGATCAGCACCAAAGGTGTTCCGCTGTTGACGATAGAGCGCGTCGTTTCAAAGCCCATAGCTAAACCATGGCAAATTAACCCGTCAACTCTTCGTTGCTGCAAAACTTCCAAGTGCCTTCGTTCAATATCCGGGTCAAAACCTCCCGAAGAGAAAACGGATAAGTGGTATCCCGCATGATGCGCTTCAATCTGTAAATGTTCGGCAAGCTGTCCATAGTAGCCGGCCATCGCTGGAATAATGAGACCGATTTCATAAGTTTTGTTACGGCTTAGACCTGCTGCCATCGTGTTGCGTCGATATCCCAGTTGTTCAGCAGCCAATTCGACTTTGCGAATTGTCTCTTTCGATGAGCGAATACCACCTCGATTCAACACATTGGAGACGGTGGCAATCGACACACCTGCTGCTTCGGCCACTTCTACAATGGTGACTTGTTTGGGCTTGGTCATCCCTGTTTCAACTCCGTTTTGTTAAACGTTTAACATACTCTAATAGCTTAATGTGAAACGTTTAACCTGTCAAGAGAAAAAAAGACCGGTTCCCTCACTTTAAGGGAATTCCGGCCTCTCGTTTTGACGAAGAGTTACTTCGCTTTATTTTTTTCCAACACAGCGTTAGCATCTTTGCGGAATTTCGCAGCAGCATCTTCTATGCTCGTTTTCTTGTACAAGATTTGCTCGCTGGCAGCTTTGAGCAATTTCTCGACTTCGATGGAACCAACCGGGTTCGGAGGATCCATTTGGGAGCTGTTTTGTTCAGCCCAAGCGACATAATCAAAGATTTTCACTTCGTTCGGGGACAGCAGCGGTTTGAGCGCATCTTTTACTTTGGAAGAAACTGGTACACCACGGTCGCCTTTAATCAATTTGTTGGCTTCAATATCGTTCACGAAGAAAGAGATGAACTTCGCCGCTTCTTCTTTTTGCTTGGAGCTGTTCGCAATGGAGAAGTACATACTTGGTTTCAAGAACAAGCCTTTATTGCCGTTGCGTCCAGGAAGCGGGAGCAACTCAAGCGGACGGTCTTTCACCAAGTTGGCAACAGCCAAGAATTGATTGGACCAACCATTGCCGGTTACCGCGTTGTTCAGCAAAATTTCGTCTTCCTCAGCTACACCTTTCTTCTGTGACTCTTTATCAAGGGAAAGGATATTGCCGGCTTCGTACCATTTTTGATAACGTTTGAAATAGTCAATGAACGGTTTATCGTCGGTGTAACCAAGCGCCGTCCCATCTGCGTTATACATTTTTTGATCGACAGTGCGCAGGTAGTACGGGAAGAAGACTTCATGGTGAAGCGCAAAGCCGCCGATTTGTTTGCCGCCAGCTTTCGCTTTTGCCGCAACCGCATCATAATCCTCCCAAGTCCAATCTTTAGTTGGTGTTGGAATACCTAAGCTCTTGAACGTATTCACATCAACCGTCGTCGCCAGCGCGTTCACCCCTAAGTTCATCGCGACTAACTTACCGCCTACTTCACCGCCGGAAATATTATTCGGGGAGATGGAGGAAACGTCGATCAGGCCATTTTTTGTGTAAGGCGTCATATCAGCCAACTGATTTTTCCCGCCGTATTGGGTCAAGTACGAGATATCCATCTGGATAACATCCGGCAGCTGATTGGCTGAAGCTTGCGGAGCAAGCTTTTTCCAGTAGTCGTCGAATGGTGCGTATTCCGCTTCAATTTTGACATTCGGGTTCTGTTTCTCATACATCTCGATCACTTTTAACGTGTAATCGTGACGCGCTTGCCCACCCCACCAAGCAACGCGAAGCTTAACTGGATCTTTGCTAGGTGCTGTTGTAGCCGCTGCTGCTTTGGATGGTTCCGCGCTTGCCGCAGGTGCTGCTGGCGTATTCGTGCCTGATGAACATGCTGCCGCAGTAAACATGATGGATAACGACAGAGCTAAAGTGAACACTTTTTTCATCTCTATTCCTCCCCTAAGTGAGCCGATCAAATTTGGATAACGCTTACATGTTTATTATCCAACTTTCTAGGGGAAAGTTTAATCCAGAAAGTAGAGGTATTTGTTTAAAAAACAGTGTTAAAAAAATATTAAAAAAAAATAAAACCAACGCGCTACTTTTTACGTAGTACTGTTCATGCATGACATTCTTTCAGGGTTAGGGAGGTTTCTTGCTTATGACATTGACACTCAGGTACTACCAAACCGCTTCAATCCGGGACGCCATTTCCATGTTAGTCTGGTATTTACGTAGAAAACGCCGCGCGTAACATGACTTATAGGGTTCGCAAATAAGCAAGGATAAACGACTTCGTCGTCCTTTTAGGACGAACGCGTTTGTCAAGGTAGATGCGAAGCAAAAGTATAACACTTATACTTTCTTATCTACGAATAAAGGCTGCTCTCCAGTAGATGATCTACTAGAGATGCAGCCTTTTTGCCGTTATGAAATGATCGAACTTATTAACTCATAAGAACGCAATCGCCGCTCATAATCTGCAATCGGCGTGACCAGAAGAAATTCATCGACCTCACAATCGCGTGCGATCCGCTCCAACTGCTCATGCACGCTAGCTACTGTGCCGATGAGCATTCTGCGCTGGGGCTGGGACTCTGCACCTTGCAGCCAAGGCATACCAGCTGCTAATGCCAGCGCCTCTTCCTCCGAATCGGCGCAGACCACACCTACCGCGATGATGACGCGGGGGACTTGCCCTTGTGCGGATGGCACAAAGTTCTCCCTGTAGCCACGCACTACTTCAGAAGCATCGCTGTCGCTCATAAATTGGCCGAATACGTAGCCAGTTCCATGTTCAGCCGCCAATGCCGCGCTTTTGATGTTTGTGCCGAGCATCCACACTTCCGGCGCAACAGGTGGCACCGGCCTTGCCGTTACCGGTTGGCCTTCGCACTCAAATCGGCCTTCCAGCAAGGCCATTAACGACTTCAACGTTTCCGGCAGCTGCCGAACGTTTTCCAGGAAGTTGCCGCTTAGCGCAATGGCGGCATTGGCTGAACCACCGGGCGCTCGCCCGATGCCAAGATCTATTCTGCCCGGGTAGAGGGCAGCAAGCATATGAAAGCTTTCAGCCACTTTCATCGGCTTATAATGCGGCAGCAGCAGCGCGCCTGAACCGATGCGAATGCGTTCCGTCCTCGCGCCGACATGCGCCAAGAAAACCTCCGGCGCCGTACAAGCCAACGCAGGCATGTCGTGGTGTTCAGCGACCCAGTAGCGCGAGTAGCCCCATTTTTCAGCTTGCCTGGCGAGCATAACAGCCTGCTCGTAAGCTGCGCCGGCGTCTGCCGGGGCTATGACAGGAACAAGATCTAACACACTAAGCTTCATTCCAATGTATCCTCCATAATCAGAACCGATGCAAGTTTACAAAGCTTCGCCTTTGCCGCCATCAATATTGACCGAAGTCCCCGTAACGTACGAAGCTGCTTGCGAGGATAAGAAAGCAATCACGTTCGCTGCTTCCTCTGCTTGTCCGATGCGGCCTAGCGGGATAGCGTGTCTTGCATCACGTGCATACTCATCCCAAGTGAGCTCAGGCGCCTCGCGCTTCCAAGCTTTTTCCAGCTGATCACTGCGAATCTTTCCGATACAAACCGTGTTCACGCGAATGCCGTCTCCGGCAAGATCCTTGCTCATCGCGTTAGTCAAAGCCAGTCCGGCTGCGCGGCTGACACTTGTAGGCAGGGAGGAAGCCGGCGGAGTCTTGGCCGCAGACGTCGTCAGATTCACAATGGAGCCGCCACCAGCTTGCTTCATATAGGGAATCGCATAACGGGAGCAATGAATCGCTCCGAACAACTTCAGTTCCAAATCCTGCCGCCAAACCTCCGTTCCCACCTGTTCAAAAGGTTTCGCCGCAGAAGTCCCGGCATTATTAACCAAAATATCAATGCCTCCAAATGCTTCAACCGTTAGCTCGACAGCGCGCTTGCAATCTTCTTCTGACATAACATCCGCTTGAATCGTTAGTACACGGCTTTCCGTCAAGCCGGCAATATGTTTGGCAGCTTCTTGCAGCTGCTCCTCATTTCTAGCACAAATAGCAACCTTCGCCCCTTCGCGGGACATCGTGATCGCAGTCGCCAAACCAATTCCTTTGCTTCCGCCTGTAATTAAGGCAACTTTCCCCTTCAAGCCCAAATCCATCCTTACATCCATCCTTTCTTAGACACCAGAGTAGTTCTAGCATACTCTTTTTGGCAGCATTTTTTCAAATGATGGCAAAAAAAGAGAGAGGCATGAGCCCCTCTCTTCTACTTTTTAGTTATTCAAGTATACAGCTTTACCTGTGCGTGCCGATTCATAAATAGCTTCCAAAATTTGCGATACAACATAGGCTTGCTCAGGAGTCACGACAGGCTCTGCATCCGTTTCAATCGCTTTGATCCAAGTGCGCATTTCCAGATCCGCATCACTTTCTTTGGCTCCATCATAAAAAGCAACTCCGCCGGCTTTCAGATCAACTTCCGTTGTATACAAACGGCTGTGTTTTTCGCCATTGATACGAAGTCCGCCTTTCATGTCTGCGCCGCCTTCTGTTCCGCTCAGCGAGCACTTCGCCTCATCAACTTCCAGCGTGTTCAGAGCCCAGCTGGATTCCAGCATAATAGTCGCTCCGTTTTCCATCACGATCATCCCGAATGCGGAATCTTCCACTGTAAACTTGCTTGGATCCCACGGGCCCCATGCGTTAGCGGCATTTTCTTTTTGAGACAGTTCGTGGTAGGACGTTCCAAGCACAACTTTCGGTTTGTAGTTGTCCATCATCCAAAGCGTCAAGTCCAAAGCGTGCGTTCCGATATCGATCAACGGGCCTCCGCCTTGTTTTTCTTCATCGAGGAATACGCCCCATGTCGGAACTGCACGACGACGAATCGCATGCGCTTTAGCGAAGTAAATTTCCCCAAGCTCGCCTTGCTCACAAACGCGTTTCAAATGCTGGCTGTCCGGACGGAAACGGTTGTTGTAGCCAATTGTCAGCTTTTTGCCTGTACGTTTAGCTGTCTCAGCCATACGTTTCGCATCTGCTGCCGTTTTCGCCATCGGTTTCTCACACATGACATGCTTGCCAGCTTCCATTGCTGCAATAGCAATTTCCGCATGCGAGTCATTCGGAGTAAGAACATGCACGATATCAATCGTAGCATCTGCTAGTAATTCTTTGTAATCTTCATAAACGGTAGCGCCCTCTGCGCCGTATTTGTCAGCCGCCTTCTCTGCGCGCTCGCTAACGATATCACAGAATGCGACAATTTCAATATTTTTCAGCTTGCTCAAGCTTGGCAAATGCTTACCGTTTGCAATTCCACCACAACCAATGATACCAATACGGAAAATACGTGACATAAGATTACCTCCAAAGTAAGTTGAATTTTATTGTGAATTAATTAGGAAGTTCAATGGTGACTTCACGTTTCAGAAGCGAGGAGCGAATAATACCATCAATAATCGCTTGATTGCGGACGATTTGCTCACCAGGAATTGGTGCAGGCTTGCCGTCGCGAACCGCTTCAACAAAATCGCGAACTTTTTCGTTAAACAAATTTTTATTATGATCGATGATCGGGATTTGACTTTCGGTATGGTGTCCAAGAACATCATGGAAGTACGTGATAGATCCAACAGATCCATCAAACACACCGCTCCATGGGCCTTTTCCGGCAGGCGTCACTTTAAGTCCGCCATCGGTTCCCAGGAACAGAGTCGGCCCTAATGTGTCCATGTGCATCGCCCATGAGATTTTGAAATTCAGCACGAGATCCCCTTCAAATCGGATCATCGCAACACCGAAGTCTTCTACATCGAAGCGCGCTGCTTCTTTATGATACAAAGGGTTTGTACCAAAATAGTTAGAACTGTAAGCGGATACGGTAAGCGGTTTCGGATATCCCATCGCATTAAGCGCCATATCAAGCGAGTAGCAGCCGATATCGGCCATTGCACCGGCACCTGCGATTTCCTTGGAGATAAATGTGCCGCCAGGCATCCCTCTACGACGTCCGCCGCCAGTCTCTACGTAGTACACTTTGCCCAGTTGACCGGACTGAACCACATCTTGAATGGTTTTCATGTTCGGATCATACCTCGGTTGGAAACCAACATTGAGCATGAAGCCTGTCTTTTTCGCCGTTTGCGCCATTTCTACCGCTTCATCCAACGTAACGGACATCGGCTTTTCCAGCATGACGTTTTTGCCTGCCAGCAAGGCATCTACCGTTGTTCGGTGGTGAGCCACATTTGGCGTGCAAATACTTACTCCATCAAGATCTAACTCCAGCAACTGTCGGTAATCGTCAAAGGCTTGCGCCGATGTAAGCTGCCAGAAATCAATAAATTGCGCCGCTTTGCCAGGTACAGCATCTGCAACCGCTACAATCTCTACATCAGCCAGCTCCCGGTAGGCTCTTACATGCGCGCCAGCAATACCGCCGCCGCCAATAATGCCGATTTTCAATGTTTTGCTCATCTCATTACCTCATCGCTACATGTAATATTAAGACATCCTACATAAATGTAGCATAGGAATAATAGGATTTTTAGTCTAACATTAGGACAAAAAAGATAAGAAATTGCGACATCGCATATTTGCGCGAAGAAATGGCTTATCTTTTTCATGCCGTTGAATGGGCATTCATGGAGTGGATTCCCCCTTCCAAATCAGGATTGAAGCCGTCATTTTGAGGGTGAAATAACGGCACCTCAGTCCGTTATTCCTCAAATCCAGCCGAATTTGGCCAAATAACGGCTGCTGGGTCCGTAACAGATCAGTAGTTGCATAGGGGGAGGTGGCGGGCGAGGTACTACTGGTGGGATTCGTGGTACTTTAACTAGTTAGCTATTTTACTTTCTACTCAGCCCCGCTTGCCTCCTGCGAGCATGAATTGTTTGTCGGCTAACGGACTGAGTTGACGCTATTTGCTGCTTTTGAGAGAGATTTTGCAGCTAACGGACTCCAGAGTCGTTATTGGGCGTGAACTTGCCTAAAACAGTGTCAAAATCCATAAATAACGGCACCTCAGTCCGTTAGCCCGTAAATTTAGCCAGATTTGGCCAAATAACGGCTGCTGGGTCCGTAACAGTGCAGTAGTTGCATGGGGAGAGGTGGCGGGAGAGGTGCTATTGGTGGGATTCGGGGATGCTGGGTCGTTACAGATCAATAGTTGCATAGGGGGAGGTGCCGGGCGAGGTACTATTGGTGCGATTCGTGGCACTTTAACTAGTTGGCTATTTACTTTTCTACTCAGTCCCGCTTGCCTCCTGTTGTCGGCTAACGGACTGAGTTGACGCTATTTGCTGCTTTTGAGAGAGATTTTGCAGCTAACGGACTCCAGAGTCGTTATTAGGCGTGAACTTGCCTAAAACAGCGACAAAATCCATAAATAACGACGCCTCAGTCCGTTAGCCCTCAAATTCATCCAGATTTGGCCAAATAACGGCTGCTGGGTCCGTTACAGATCAGTAGTTGCATGGGGAGAGGTTGCGGGCGAGGTACTATTGGTGGAATTCGGGGCTGCTGGGTCCGTAACAGATCAGTAGCTGCATAGAGAGAGGCGACGGGAGAGGTACTACTGGTGGGATTCGGGGCACTTTAACTAGTTAAATTATTGGTGGGGCGGTGTTATTACTTCCTTTTAGCTCCGCCTGCGCTACAAAACGCAAATAGAGCTGCCCCAGTAGATATCTCTACTTTTGAGGCAGCCCATCACAGAAATACGCCGTTTCCTATCGCCTACTACTCCCGATCCAGACATTTCCACCATCTTCCTGCTTACGCGCCACCTTCGCCGCCAACCTTCTTCTTCGCATCCTCCAGAAGGCTCCGGTAAGCCGGCTCATCCGGATGATTGCGCACTAAGTCCTCATAGTAGCGGCTGACTCGTTGGAAATAATAGGGATGAACGTCCTGCGTCGGAACAAGCCGGTATGGATCCCAGCGGTACGTCTGCACTTGGTACGCTTGATTCTGCTCTTTCACCCAAAGCGCGAGCTCGCATAAGCCGTCTTTCCCGTCTCGGGTCGGCATATCCTCAATCTCCAAATGATCATAAGTCGTTCCCGGCGGAATCATCCGCTGAAAGCCGCTTGACGTCCATTGAATAATGTCAAGCTCAGAGCCTGAACCTGAGCTTGTGCCCTCCTGCCGCCAGCCGATAAGGATATCCCAGCCCTGTCTACGTGAAACAGGCGCTGCCGCAAAATCCGTCACTTCCCTGACTCCTCCCGTAGCTGCAGATGCAATAGGAAACCAGTTTCCGGAATAGTCTTTGATCGAGAACAGGTACTGGTTGTCTAAGAATCTATACATAGCCGTGATTTCGGGAGTGCCGTCACCATCAACGTCCGCATACAAGATTGCCGCGGGATTCCCCTGCTGCTGCAGCTGCACGATCTCAGCTTCTTGAGGTATGCAGCTCCGGACGACGGCAAGGAAATCAATATTGTTCATGCTCATGGTTATCCCTCTTTTCGCATCATTCTCAGCTAAAGTATATGCGACTGTGGACTTGGCCCATGAATACTAATGGCAAGAATAACAAAAGACCATGCATCTCAACCCAAGTTGACATACATGGTCTTCCTTACGCCTTAGGCGCTCCCAAGATACACCTGCGTCTGATGGACGCAATGAATGAAACGCACGGTTTGCGTTTCAGCTCTCATAACGACCGAGTGAGTCTCGGCGCGGCCGCCGAATTGATACTTCACACCGCTTAAGAAATCCCCGGTGGTAACGCCTGTCGCGGCAAAGTAAATATCGGATTCTCCGACGAGATCACGCATGCTCAACACTTTGGAGGGATCCGTGATCCCCATAGCCAAGCAGCGAGCGATCTCCGCATCATCCTCCGGAAGAAGCCGACCCTGGAACTCGCCGCCCATACAACGCAGCGCGGCCGCGGCAAGTACGCCTTCCGGCGCGCCTCCCGAACCCACGTGCAGGTCGATGCCCGTTTCGGGAAATGCGGTCGCCATCGCTCCCGCCACATCGCCATCACTGAGCAAATGAATTTTAACGCCTAGCGTGCGCAGAATTAAAATTTTGTCGGCATGCCGTTTGCGATCCAAAATCGAGACGGTTAGCTCCGTTACATCCTTTTGCAGCAGCTCCGCAGCTTTGCATACGGTCACATCGAGTGGATCCTCTAACCGGAGATGACCGGCCAGTCGGGGACCGACGGCGAGCTTTTCCATATACATATCTGGAGCATGCAGCAGATTCCCTTTCTCCGCAATGGCTACAACGGAAAGCGCATTGTTTCTGCCGCTAGCTACGATATCCGTACCTTCCAGCGGATCTACAGCCACATCATATTCAGGACCAACACCGCTGCCCACTGGCTCGCCAATATAGAGCATGGGCGCTTCGTCCATCTCACCTTCTCCGATGACAACAGTTCCCCGAAATGGAATGGAGCTAAAAATAGAACGCATGGCAGATGTTGCCGCTTCGTCAGCGCTATGTTTATTCCCTTTTCCAGTCCACCGAGCGGACGCCAAAGCAGCATATTCTGTAACCCGAACAATTTCCAGTGACAAATCTCTTTGCATACATCCATTCACCCTTTCTACTTTGGAATTGTTTTGTGCGTTTACGTTCTGTCGGCTAAAATAAGTCCTGCTGTCTCTTCGATCGCCTTCTCACTCACATCGATGATGCGGCAGCCGAGATCTCGATACAATTTCATCGCAAAAGCCAACTCTTCTTTGACCCGCTCCCCGGTCGCATATTTGGCGCCAAAGGGAAGCCCTACTGCTTTCAAGCGTTCTGTTCGAATGCGTACCAGATGATCAGGATTCATCGTTAAACCAATTAATTTCTTAGGATCTAATTCATATATAATGGCGGGTGGCTTTACCTCGGGAACAAGCGGGTAATTGGCCACCTTATTTCCTTTATGCGCCAAATAAATGCTAAGCGGTGTTTTGGAGGTGCGGGAAGGCCCGAGCAGGACAATATGGGCGTGTCTCATCGCGCTGGGATCTTTGCCATCGTCACTATTTACCGTGAACTCAACCGCTTCAACCCGCTGGTAATACTGCTCATCCATCTGGTAGAGCAAGCCTACTTTGCGCTTCGGCGAATCTTTGAACGTATCAATGAATGCCTGCATCATAGGTCCCATAATGTCAATCGCATTGACGCTAAGTCGAATCGCTTCCTGCCGCATCATCTCCCTAAGTTCGGGAAGAACAAGGGTGTAGGCGATAAAACCGTTTACTTTCGATGCTTCTTCCACTAAGGAGCGCACTTCGTCTTCGGTTCGGATGGATCCGAAGCGTTTGACCTGCACTTGGCTTGCATTAAATTGGCGGATTGTTGCTTGTACGACGGTATTCGCCGTTTCCCCCACAGAATCCGAACAAACGAAAATCGTATGCATCTTTTCTCCCACTTGCACTCCTCCTGATTTAAATCCCCAGCGCTACTTCAAGCAGCAGTTTGGTCATCGTCGTTTTCGTAATTCGGCCAATTACTTCTTCATATTCCTGATCAGGCGTTGCCGGCTTAACGACGGGCAATCCGTCGACTTGATGATGAATCATTTTCCTAGCAGCTTCTAATACGCTATCTTCCGGGTGCACCGTAACAATGTTCGGATGTCTGGTCATAACGAGCGAAACAGGCATTGTGTTAGCGGCGGACTGCCCTAATGTCACCTTCAGCAGATCCTTTCGTGAGACGATACCTACTAAAGCCCCCTGTTGATTTACAATCATTAAACTTCCTACGTTTTCGAGAAAAAGTGTCACGACAGCATCGCTGACCGTAACGGTTTCCCTGAGCACAACGGGAATGCCCATAACTTCTTTGACCTTCATCGCTTCAATATGCTTAAATGGCGAATTCACTTCAAGCGCAGCTTTTCCAAGAAAATAGCCGACTTTCGGTTTGGCATCAATATGCCCAAGCATCACCAAAACAGCCAAGTCCGAACGAATCGTCGGGCGGCTAATGCCCAAAAGCTCAGCGATGCGTTCACCCGTAATCGGGGCATGCTTGCCCACAAGATCAATAATTTCCAACTGGCGGGATGTCAGCTCGATGATGTTTCCCTCCTAAACAATTCAAAACCACCTATATAGTGTGTTCTATTTATTATATATTGTATATTATATAGCATAAAAAAGGAAAATAACATTGTTTTATAGCACATAAAATAATTTCTTATCATTTTTGGACACGCTCCGTTCATTTTTTAACATATAAAAAAGCCCCCTTTCTACTTCCCGGAGGAATAAAAGAGAGCTTTTCTATACAGCTATTGGAAAAAGACGATGCCCATAATGCCCGCGCCTACAATGATAATAAATGGATGCAGCTTATATTTGACAATCCCCATGAAAGCACCGATGGAAATTAAAATCGTAGCGATCTGCTGCCAGGTAACCGGCAGTTTCGCTTCCCCCCAGCCTGCCATGCCGAAGTGTATCGCCGCAAAAATAATTAAACCGGTGACGACAGGTTTCAAGCCATAGAAAGAAGATTTAAACCACTTATTATGATGCCATTTATACAAGAAAGCTGCTAATAAAATAATTAATAAAAGAGACGGAAGCACCATGCCTAGCGTTGCCGCAATAGCCCCCATCACGCCAGCCGTCTGAAAGCCAATTAGTGTGGCACAATTCGTCGCAATCGGTCCTGGGCCTGACCCCGCCAAAGACACCACTTGGTTAAAAGCTTCATCTGAAAGCCAATTGTTCTTGCTCACCTCGTGCTGGATGACCGGCATCATTGCATATCCGCCGCCGAAGGAGATAAATCCAATCTTAAAAAAAGTAAGAAATAAACTGAATAACACGCTTTTTCACCTTCCCTCATATCCCGTCAGCAATGAAATAATCTGCGGCCCGGTTGGTCATTGGCGCTTGCGATTTCGTTTCTTTGCTTGCGAATGGATCTTTCATTCCCCATTTTTGTTTCAAGAAAACGACAGCAATTCCGACCACAAAACCGGAGCCAATCACTAAGATCGGTGATATCGGGATGAAAAGCAGGACGAGTACGGTTGCTATGGCTGTAAAAAGTGTCATTTTATCGATAATCGATGACTTCGCCATTTTGTAGGCAGCTGCTGCGATCAGTCCGACAATTGCAGCATGAATCCCTTCCATGATAGCTTGCATTTTCGGATAACTCTGGAGAATTGCGTAAACCATACTAAGGAGCATTACAATGATAAACGTAGGAAGCGTAATGCCGATGACGGCTGCTACGGCTCCTCGAATTCCTGCCAAATGATAACCGACTAAGGCCGAAACATTCACGCCTACGCCGCCCGGAGCTGCTCCGGAAATGGCAAGAAGTTCTGTCATCTCATCATCTGACATCCACCCGTTCGTCTCAACTACTTCCCGGTGAATAGCAGGCAGCATAGCATAACCGCCGCCAAATGTAAGTGGGCTGATCCGCAGAAATGTCCAGAAGATGCTTATTAATTTACGAAAGTTGTTTGTTGGCATGTTGGTTGACCTCCCCTGCACTTAATTCTATTTTGAACTAAAGAACGAAGAATGTCCAATCATTTTTACTAATCCGCTCTCTAAATCCCCCTTATAATGCAGGACGGATGTTTATTTCAATCCCGATCATCCCGATTAAAAATGTAAGTTTAATTTATTTTGGTATAAAGGTCAGCTTTCAGAATAATTGGGGTAAGCCTAACATAAGCACACCTAATCCAATTGAAAGGAAGGATGAATCATGAGCCGAATCATTCAAGCGTATTTTCACACGGAAAATCAAGCGGAGGATGCAAAAGTATTGCTGATGAAATACAATCCGGAAATGCTCGAGGTTGGATCACTGGAGGGCGGATATAACGGCAGCGGACGATTGCTGCTTCCCATCTTGGATGGTGGTGGTTTGGTAAGTGAAGCCAACATGAACAACAGTTATGCGATGGTTGGTACGCTGCCGACTGCAGCTGCCAACTCTTCCGATTATGCGAGCGACCGTGACACCACTGCACTTCATTATGTGCTCACAGCCAAAGTCGCGTATGCCGATTATTCAGGTGCCGCTGAAATCATTCGCCGGAACCATGGGCATCTGGAGGAATTAGATGAGTAAGCAAAGAGTTCCCTCCATCAAGAGAGGGCGTATGCATTAATGAAAAAAGAGCTTGTCGACATCAACATCGGCGAGCTCTTTTTTATGCAGCATTTGTTTGCCGCTTTTTCATGGCATAATTCGTGATATAGACCCCGGCCACGATTAGTATCGCCCCCAAGAAATGATACATTTTCAGTGATTCGCCGGTAAAAGCCGTTGCAAAGATCGCGCTGAACATCGGGATAAAGTTCAGAAAACCCGCGCAGCGCTGGGGCCCCAGGATTTCGATGGCTCGATTCCAGCTTAGGAAAGCTATGATTGAAGCGAATAATCCGATATAAATGAGTCCTGAGATAAGCGCTGAATTCCAAGCAATCTGCGGGGATTTCACCGCCAATTCCGTTATTGAAAGCGGAATTAGCAAGAGCAAAGCGACGACGACCTGCGCCAGCAGCAAGGGGCTGGAGGGAAATCGTCCCGCTACTTTTTTCATGCCTACAGAATAAAGAGCCCAACATAGAACAGCCGTTAGCATCAGCAAGTCGCCTTTATTAAAAGACAGATGAAGCAGCGCTGACAAGCTCCCTCGACTAATGATCCAACTCACCCCGGCCATTGAAATAAGAATGCCAGGCAACGCTGTCCAAGCTAGTTTTTCTCGCATTACCAACCATGTCAGAATTACCACAAGTATCGGTGTCGCAGAGTTCATGAGTGAAGCGTTAATGGAACCTGTATATTGAACCGCGACATAAGTCAATGTGTTAAATCCAGCAACGCCCGTTGCAGACAAGAACAAGAGCATTTTCCAATTCCGTAGAAATTCAGTCCTAAGTCGCCAAGTTTGCTTGCCATAGAAAGGTAGAAGCAGCAGAAAAGCAATGCCCCAGCGCAATGCTGCTAACGTTATGGGCGGGATATGCTCGACGAGCGCTTTACCGGCCACAAAGTTGCCTCCCCATATGCAAGTGGCGAGCACTAAAAGTATGTAGGGGGATTGTCGTATCATGCGGGATCAAACTCCTTTGCAAATCCATCATCGGGTCATGCCCTTATACATGATAACATATGACGCACGCCTAGGGACGATGTCCCCCATAATATCGAATAACTAATTGGCGGAAGATACATACTAACGTATGGAAATATTGTGAAATGACTAAAGGAGATCTACACGGATGAGCAGCGAAGAGATAACGGAGATCAGCCTGCTAGAGCAAACCTTGCAAACACTCTGTGATTGTTCTGACTTGACGAATCAACACTTCCCGCTTCATCAGGTCGATTTGGTTTATTTCAGTTATCTTGTCCGTTCAGAAGCTCTAAGAAATGATGTCTTGAATCTGCTCAATCAACCTGAAGTCACGATGGCTGCGATCCTTAGCAATTCTTCCTTCAAGCAGAAACTTCAAGTGAACGAAATCGTTCATGATATTCTGAACGGTTGTATCGCTATTTTTTATAATCATAGTGCTTATTTGTATGAAGCATACGCGCCTGAATCACGAACGATACAAAGCTCAGAGACGGAAAGTGTCATTAGTGGTCCAATGGACTCTTTCACCGAATCACTTCGCACAAATCTGTCTTTAATTCGCAGACGCATCAAGGATCCGTCACTCAAAGTGCTTGCCTTCACAATTGGCAGCAAAACAGGCACATCGTTAAATCTCCTTTATTTGGACGGCCTTGCAGATTCGTCTCACGTGCAGCAGTTAAGCGAGATGATAGAAAAGCTCGATATTCCTATCATCAATGAAACAAATATCCTTGTTCAATATTTAAGCCCTAGCAAGTACTCCTTGGCACCGCAAATCTTAACCAGCGTGCGGCCTGATCTCATCGCGAATAAACTGATCAGCGGCAAAATTGTTGGGCTGCTTGAGGGGAGTCAAGCAGCCTTCAGTACCCCAACTTCCTTTGTTGAATTTTTCATGTCACCTGACGATTATTATCAACCGTGGCCCGTCGCCTCTGCCGTTCGTATATTACGACTTATTGCCTTGTTCATTACGCTTAGCTTCACCGCATCCTATGTCTCGCTTGTCACTTATCATTATGAGATGATTCCGCCATCGCTGTTGCTGAACTTAATGGAATCCCGTAATCGAGTGCCTTTTTCACCGCTGGTAGAAGCCATTTTCATGGAGATGACCATTGAGCTTCTTCGTGAAGCAGGGGCACGCTTACCCACCAAAATCGGATCTACGATTGGGACTGTTGGGGGAATCGTCATCGGTCAAGCAGCTGTTCAAGCTGGTGTAACAAGCAATATCCTCATTATCTCTGTAGCGATTTCGGCCATAGCCTCCTTCGCCATCCCTAGCTATATCATGAGCGCTTCCATTCGGATAATGCGATTTGGTATCATTCTGTTGGCTGGTATATTGGGAAATTTCGGTCTAGTTTTCGGCCTCGGATTCTTGATCGTTCAACTTTCCAGTTTACATATGTTTGATCTATCTTATTTGTCACCTATAGCACCATCGCAACCCAGTCGTTGGTTAGATCAGATTATTCGAGCTCCCGTGCAAATTTTGGCTAAATTAAAAAAATTCACCCCCAATAAATCAGGTAAATGAAGGAGTTACTCATGCGGGCAAAGCTCCCTTTTTTTCAGACCACCATTCTAGCCAACTTCATCCAGACCGGTGTCGTCGTATTCAGTCTCCCCCGTCTGTTAGCAGAAAATATGGGGACAAACGGGTGGGCTGCTCTGCTCATCTGTTCAGCCGTCGCTTCTTGCAATCTTATCTTGATCTCCTTGGTCTATCGGTTCGGACAAGGGAAATCCATCTTCGATATCACGAAGTCTGCATTACCTAACTTCATTATCCTTCCATTTTTTTGTCTAATGGCTGCATTATGGGCTATTCTGGGCAGTCTGATTGCTAAAGAATTCATTCTCATTATTACTTCTTTATCCTTCCGTTCACTCCCCCCGATTTACTTATATCTGCTGCTTGAGCTGCTTGTATTTTTACTTTTATCCAAAGGAATTTTTTCTATCTCCAATACGGCTGTTATCGCTTACTTTTTGTTAACTTGCAATTTCCTACTTTTGTTCTATGCTCGCAAAGACTTTGATTTATCACGAATGACTCCTTTTTGGTTTAAGGAAGTTGATCATACTCTAAAGGGATGGTTCCAAATTTATTCAGCATTTCTAGGTTATGAACTTTGTCTTCTTCTATTTCCCTATGTAGATGAAAAATCACACTTAATGCGTAGCTTTCAAATCGCTAATCTCATTACAACCGCTAGCTATATTTTAGTTAGCTTTATTTCCTTTGGCTTTTTCAGCTTGCATCAGCTTCAACATATGAAGTTTCCTGTGTTGAATTTGCTATCCTACGTGGAGCTTCCCTTTGTGAAACGAGTGGACGATCTCGTATTCAATCTCTCCCTCTTACGAGTTATTGTTTCGAATGCCATGTTCGCCTGGGCGTCCGCTGAAACGCTCAGACGGCTTTTTCCAGCAACGAAATTCCGTTCAATCCCCTACGTTGTCTTAGTTATTTTCGCAGCAGCTACCTTCTTTGCCATACCAACAACGCTCGAAGAAACAGAGCCGTGGATATTCAGATTTGGAGTTGCAGAAGCAGCGGTTGCTGTCATTCTTCCCATTGCATTACTTACTATCCTTCTTATTAACAATCGAAGAGGACAAAATTATGCGTAGTTTGTTTATTCTAGTCATACTATTCAGTCTCACAGGTTGTGCCCAGCAGCAACGGATTGAGAAATTAGGCATGTCCGATGCCGTTGCTTTAGATCCTGATTATGATGAAAATGGAAAACCATCCACTACGCAATTATCAATTGCTATATCGGTCCCACGAGCAGGAAAAGCGAACTCCGCACAATTAGATATCTTGCAGACAAAAGCTTCTACACCCAAAGAAGGAAGGAGTAACTTCTCCCGCAAAATTGATAAAGTCATTGTTTCAGGTCAATTGAGAAGTATGCTTTTCGGGAAGGATCTAGCTAAACAAGGCATATGGAAAGCTTTAGACTCCTACCGCCGTGATTATACGGTTGGGGAGCGGTTAAAAATCGTCGTTGTAAACGGTAGCGCTGTCGACATGTTAGCCCATTCCTACGCTCAAATCAGTTTAGTCGGAAGTCACATTGACCAGCTTCTAACCCAAGAGGCCAAAATTCATGATGTCCCTGAAGTCACACTCTACAGCTTCGCACGCGATTATTTTGACGATGGAATTGATCCCACAGCACCTCTGGTCATGATAAAAAATGATAATGTGGAAATAGATGGAATCGCCTTGTTCAAAAAAGATCGTTACATTGGAAAGATCAGTCAAGAGAACACGGTGATGTTCGCTATTCTGCATCATAACCTTAATAATGCCGAATTCAATATCAGTTTTATGGATCAATTGTCTGGCCAAAAAGAAAGAGCGATGATTAGCTCCATTGTTTCCAAACGAAAAGTGTCTATTATGAAACAAGCTGGAGGCGCTCCTCCAAAAATTGTTATGCAAATTCGATTAAGCGGTATTATTTTGGAGTATACAGGGGCTTCGACCTTTAAAAAGGCTGATGAGCAAAAAGCCTTAAATCAAGATTTGTCCAAAGCCATCCGTGAACAAATGCAAGCAATTCTTAGCCAAGTACAGCGCATAGGAGCGGACAACTTGGGAATTGGCACTTATGTCCGAAACAGTATGAGTTACGACGAATGGAAGAAGCTGAATTGGGAAACTCTCTATCCACATGCGGATATCCGCGTGGAAGTAGACACCAGGATTCGTGACTACGGGATGATACGGTAAACAACTTTTCATGTTACGTTGACACGCTGCTTTCATTTCTATTACGATGGCTAAGTAATTGTCCATAGGTTGGTTCAGACAACTGACAACTTCCACATTTGAACGTTTAGGAGACTTGAGCCATGAAGCATAGTTATGTATCTCATCTTTTTTGCCCGAAATGTGACACGCGTTATACGGCCCAGGACAAACATCAGCTGTGCAGCTGCGGCTCACCGCTTTTAGTCGCATATGACATGGAAGGCATTGCCAAGCACTTGACTCCTGCCATGCTTCGTGACCGCGAACCAAGCCTTTGGCGTTATCGCGAACTGCTGCCCGTCATGCAGCCGGAGCATGTCGTTACACTTGGCGAAGGCTTTACCCCGCTGCTTCCGATGCGCAGTATCGGCGCTGATATGCAGATCCCCGGTCTGCTCATGAAAGACGAAGGCCTGCTGCCTACCGGCTCTTTCAAAGCCAGAGGCGCAGCTGTCGGCATCTCCAAAGCGAAGGAGCTGGGCGTGAAGGAACTTGCCATGCCGACCAATGGCAATGCAGGCGCAGCGTGGGCTTTATATGCTGCAAGAGCGAAAATGAAATCAACGATCATCATGCCCGTCGATGCTCCGCTCATTACTCGTAATGAATGTGCGATTTCCGGGTCCAATCTGTATCTGGTCAACGGTCTCATCAGCGATGCCGGGCGGATTGTCGCCGATCTCGTCAAATCCTACAGCCTCTACGATGCTTCTACGCTCAAAGAACCGTACCGCATCGAAGGCAAAAAGACGATGGGACTTGAAATCGCCGAGCAGCTGGACTGGAAGCTTCCTGATGTTATTTTGTACCCGACTGGCGGAGGCGTTGGATTGATCGGGATATATAAAGCGCTCCAGGAACTGCAAGATTTGGGTTGGGTGCAAGGGAAATTGCCGCGGCTTGTCTCTGTACAAGCAGAGGGCTGTGCGCCTATCGTCAAAGCTTGGGAAAATCAAGCGAAAGCTTCGGAATTTTGGCAGGAATCCAAGACAGTCGCCTTCGGCATTAATGTTCCAAAAGCGCTTGGCGATTTCTTAGTCTTGGACGCCATCTATGCGACCGGCGGATGCGCGATTTCCATTCATGACGAGGAGCTGCTGAAAGAACAACAGCGAATCGCTGAGCTTGAGGGAGCATTCGTGTGCCCAGAGGGAGCAGCTACGTTCGCAGCCGCAAGAAAGCTGAAACAATCCGGCTGGATCGCCGAAGATGAGTGCGTTATTGCGCTTAACACGGGGGCTGGCATTAAATATCCGGATACCGTAAACGTCCAGGTTCCTGTCTTGCAGCCGGAGGAACGGATCACGAGATAAGGACGCGCCAGGGGTGAACAACGAATTGAACAAAACACTGATAACGGACATGCAATTATTTGCGGCGGCACTCTCACAAGCGAATGTCGCCGTGATCCAATGCACGGCGGATGATATTCCGGTTTTTCTCGCTGTTGGCAAAATTAGAAAATACACGCCATTCGAAGTACAGATCGGTGAAATCTCATATCTGCGGGAAGAAAGCGAATTTCGCATTAAAGAAGATTGACAATGAAGCTATTAATAAAAAGTCACTTCGCAATAAGATCCCAATGGAATAATTTCATTTAAATACTTGTACATAGCTTCCTTCTCACGATTCTGAAGATGTCGGTCGGCATGAAAATCAAAATAAATCAAGCTCTCCGCGGCATCATAGTGGACAAACGATAAATGACCGCACGGAAATAGCCGATTAATGGCCTCAATAATGCCATGTTGGTTTAAATTCCTGCGTTTTGCCGTTTGAACAACAGCTTCCGGAATGTCCTGCGGCAGCGGGACTTTATCCGTTTGCACCAAGTTATAAGCTTTCACTTGATAGCTAACATAAGGATACAAGTAAGCGCTTGCATAACGTTGCAGGCTCTCAGCATCCTTTTCCGACAACTTCAAATCTTCATTCCAGGCATAGATCGTCGCTTTATGCTTTTCCGGCGTATGAATTCGTACATATCTCAAATGCGGAAAACGCTTTTTCACCAACTGCTCCGATAATAGACGAGTTCCCACCTTCATCACCTCTTCGAATTATCTCTTATTATCTTATTCGGATACCTATCATCCTAGACCCGCTCTGATACGGTAAAAAAGCCTGGCAGGAAGATCATAGATCCCCACCAGGCCTTTCTTATAGCTATTTTAAAATGTAGCTGGCCACTTCACTTAAATCCAGAATATCAATGATACCGTCCACATGGACGTCTGCTTTGCTATTCCAGTTAGGATCGGTATCTCTTAATCCATAATGAGCGGCAATAAAGGCTAAGTCGCCGATGCTCACTTGACCGGAGTTATTCACATCGTATCCATGACTTGTGTGCACGGAAGCTTGGAACGCTGTCAGTGCGGCGTTCAGTTCAGCAACAGCTTGCGTAATTTCAGCCTGTGTAACATTCGGATTCGCTTGAACGGCTTTGGCCTTCGTAATGGCAGCCAGAAGATCAGCTTTCGATCCTGCTGGATATTCCCCTTGACCAATTCCTTCTACCGCCTGTGCGTATGTCGTCTCAGCCGTGCTAATAAGTGTATTCAACGCGGACAAGTCGGCATAACGAATCGTAATCGGTTTCTCTACGCCTTGGAAAGTGGTTTCCACCCCTGCTGCATTCGCCACCTCAGCCGAGCTGTAAACATTGGTGACAACCGTACTGCCAACCGACTTGGCCCTGAGCTGTAGCGAGATCAGTTCACTATTGCCCGTCACGCCGTAGTCAGTTCCCAAACTAACTAAGATAACTCGCACCTTGCCAGGTGTACTGTACACATTGCCTACAACACTCACACCATCTTGCAATTCTTTGGTTGATACATATTCGAAGTAATCCGGATTATAGGTAAAGCTCACGTTTTGGGCGATGATGGGCTCCGTAATACCGCTTAGACCGTATGTCAGCGTGAGCGTCTCCCCAGGTTTTAATGTGCTTCCCCCGCCTAACATAATGCCCGGCTCTTGCGGCTCACCAGCTGGCACCGTAATATTCGGCATTGGCGGCTGTGTCATCCCTCCACCGAGGTAATAACTCACATGAGGCGGCTGGTTGTAGCCGGTATTTTCACGAGCCACACCTAAACGATAGACAGGATCATGCATAAGCGTATAAAAGCGGTAATCTGTTACATCGGTTGTCATATAGATGCGCAGCGCACTGCTGTCCTCAAGCCGCCACATCGCTTCTTCACGCCAGTCACCGAATAGATCGGCTTGCAGGCCGGGGTTCCCTTTTGTTCCATTGTTGGAGAACGTCCCTTCTGCTGAAAGCAGCGTCTTCACTTGCGAATTCTCATAATCCCATTTCAAAATATTACCTACACCGGTCAGTGTCGTATCGTTGTAGGTATGGTCGAGCAGCTCACGCTGGAGATCTCCATCCCACCAAATCGCGAAGTTCGCAGGCGGAATATGCGTGGAAATCTCATTGCCCTTCACATCATACAAGCCCCCGGAAGTACTGTTCCAGCCTCCCGCATCAATGGCCCAAGATTCAGCGCCTTTGTACCGAGGATCGATATCGGCGGATACACCACGGCCTACATCATAGGTTGTAGGTTTGCCCCAGATGAGCTCGCCTGTTTTCGCATCGCGGAATTCCAAGCCTGCACGGCTCGGCTTTTCCTCATGCACCTGAAAAACCTCATAACCAGGGCGATCCGGGTCCAAGTCGCTTAAATGCATGGCATCTCCATGTCCCAAGCCTGTTGTATAAAGTCCTGTACCATCGTCGTCAACCGCCATTGCCCCATACACAATTTCATCTTTGCCGTCCCCGTCAACGTCCGCAACGCTTAAGTTGTGATTTCCTTGACCTGCATAGCTGCCATTTCCGGGCGTGTTTGAATCAAAGGTCCACACTTTCGTTAACTGTCCGTCTTTCCAGTTGTACGCGACAAGAACTGTTCTCGTGTAGTAACCACGTGCCATAATCAGACTTGGGTGCTCGCCATCCAGATAAGCAATTGCTGCCAGAAAACGATCGACACGGTTACCGTACGTATCTCCCCAGTTCCCCACCGTTCCTCTTGGAGGTTCGTAAGAAGTCGTATTAAGCGTTTTACCTGTGGTACCTTCAAAAATGCTCAAATATTCAGGACCGGTTAAAATGTAACCCGATGAATTGCGATAATCCGCCGCCCCGTTCCCTAGCACGGTTCCAGCTCCGTCGATGGTTCCGTCCGCCGTTTTCATGGCGACTTCCGCCTTGCCGTCCCCGTCCAGATCATACACCATAAACTGTGTGTAATGAGCTCCAGCCCGGATATTTTTCCCCAAATCAATACGCCATAATTGGGTGCCGTCAAGTTCATAAGCATCTACATAGACATTGCCAGTGTAACCGGACTGCGAATTGTCCTTGGAATTGGAAGGATCCCATTTCACCACATATTCGTATTGCCCATCGCCATCCAAATCACCGACACTAACATCGTTCGCGCTATATGTATAGGCGACCCCATCTGGAGTAGTGCCCCCTGTTGGTTTATTCAAAGGAATATCCAAATGATTCGTTTCCATAACAGATGCGCTGCCCGAAGCTGTTTGCTCAATTCCGCTCACGATGGCACGAACCGTATATGTTGACTGCAGCGTACCTTCCGTATCAAGGAAGTTCGTGCTTGATGTGATCGGGGAGCTGTTGATCTTCTGGCCGTCCCGATACAAATTAAATGAAATGCTGCTTGGCTCTGTGCCCAGCAATCTCCAGCCGACATACACGCCATTGCTCACTTTAATCGCCGTGGTGCCTCGTTCCAGACGTTCCATTTGACGTTGGAACACTTTTTTGATCGGAGATACAACAGAGGCTGCGAGATCGGATAACCCCGCCGAATTTACGGCTGCAATTTTGTAAAAGTAAGGAATATTCGTTGTCACGGATTGATCAACATAGGATGAATCCGATGTTCCGGCAATTTTACTGTAAACTCCCGTCTCGCTTGCCGATCTGTATACATAGTAGTAAACAGCTCCAGAAACGGTATCCCAGTCTAAACTAACGGAGCTTTCTGTGGCATTTGTGATTTGAAAATGGCCGGGGACCGCTGGTTTTTGGCCCGTTCCATCTGCAACGGTTACCGACAGCGGGTCACTTTTCGGTGATTCATAACCGCCGACTGTGTTTGTTACCGCATACGTATAAGTTAAACCAAGTTCAACCGAGCTGTCTGAATACGCTGCTGCGCTCGTTGTTCCAATCTTGGTATAATCGGCTTGTCCTTCACCTTTCCTGTAAATGCTGTATTCGCTCACACCTTGTGCAGCATTCCAACTAAGCTGTACGCTTGGAGATGGAGATACGTTCACTCTGTCAACCTTGACACCGCTCATGACAACAGCCGGCGTAATTTCGATGACGTTGACACGGCCGTCATTGCCGCCAATGTCCACGTTCATCTGTCCGTCCGCAACAGTGACAACAGCCGTGACATCCTGAAAGCTACCGCTGGCCGTATTCGTGGAACCCCGATTGATCCCCTCAATCGTTACGGCCGTCTTATTGCTTGCCGTTCCATCACCTGCGGTAACTTTGACGAAATAATCCCCATTTTCCATATCCACTTTAAATGAGAAGCTTTTATCAATGACAAAATCTCTTAAAATATCGCTGAAACCAGCTCCACGATCTCTACTCGCTATGGTTTTGCTGAGACCAAATCCGATAGCACTGCTATACAACGTAGATTCAGAAACTCGTGTATAACCGGGAGCTACAGGACTTGTCGCTGTTCCGAAATCAAAGAGGTAGGCTTGCTGAGCAGCAGAAACTGTCTTAGGAAGTACTGCTGAGCCTGAAAATATGGCGAACGCCATCGTTGCGCTTAAAAAGAGCGGAAGTTTTCTCATTTTCATTTTCGCGTTCATCTACCTTTCATTTGCTGATTGGAAGTTATCGTAAGCTGCGAGAATTAACACAGCCGCTTCAGCTCGTGTTGCTTGATCATCTGGAACAAAATAGTTGTTGTCTCTGCCTTGAATCAATCCGGCTTTACGTGAAGCTTTGATTTCCTGCAGCGCCCAAGCCGGAATCTGATCCTCATCAGCAAAGGAATCCGCCTCATCGGAGTTTGACTCCAGACCGATTGCCCGTGCGACCATAACCGCCATCTCCGCGCGCGAAATGAGCCGATCCGCACCAAAGGAATGATCTTCGTAACCCGTTACTACACCTGCGGATGCCGCTTCAAAAATATAAGCTTTAGCCCATTGCGGAATATCGTTGATATCGGAGAATTGCATATTTTGTGCATCCTTGCTAGTAAGCGAGATCGCACGTACCAGCATAGCCGTGAACTCTGCTCGCGTTACTTTACCGTCCGGTTGGAATGTTCCATCGTCGTAACCGTTTACAATACCGAGTGATGCCGCCCGCTCGACGGCTTTTTGTGCCCAATGATTGGCCATATCACTAAAAGTAATAGCCACTCCCTGCTTAGGCGTAATATCCATCGCAAGCTTGGAATCGGAAGTTACCGTTGCTGCTTGCATCGCGCTCGTCACTTCTTTGACCTGTATAAGTTTGATCTCCGCTGGTCCTTCTGACAAATTCTCAAACGTAAAGGAGGCAAGCTCCACATCCCCTGAATCCCCCGGTAATTTTCCAACTTTGGTATGGGCAAAAATAACTTGCCCTTCTTTTACGATAGCCGGAACGGAAAATCCGTTCATCGGGCTCGTTCCTTTTATAAAACGTAAATGGGTCGTGTCATAGGATAATCGAATTTCGTAGCCAAAAAGGTCTGTCACCTGGGTGCCTTTGACAACGACTCGCACCTGACTCCCGACTTGGGTTTGATTGCTGGTTAGGGATAAGGAGTAACTTGGCGACTCAGCCGCCATGGCTTGTATGGGATTGAATGAGATGCACAGAAATAAACATAATGCGAATAAAAGCCCTTTCTTTTTCAACGTAGCCTCCGTCCTCTCCGTGATGTGAATGGGTGCGGGGAGGAAAGCAGCAGCATTCCCTGCCTTCCCACCCGCTAATTAAGGAAAATCCCGCTTAAAAATCTTCGTTAATGATCAACTGAGCAAGTGCTGAAAGATCTTCGATATCAATCATCTTATCGTTGTTGAGGTCAAATTGTTTCCAATCGTTCCAATCTGGACTGTCGACCGATTTACCATACGCCTTAACCATAAGCGCCAAATCGCCGATACTTGCTTTGCCATCATTCGTATAGTCACCAACCACTTTTGTAACCACAGATTGACGGAAAGTTTGAAGTTTGGCGGAAAGCTCAGCAATCGCTTGATTAATAAGCTCTTGAGAGATCGTCGGATCATTCGCAGCCAGAATCGCTTTATCAATAGCTGCTTGCAGAATCGCTTTGGAGCCGGAAGGATACTCACCAACATGGCTGCCTTCAACTGCGCTGCTAATTACACCTTGTGCTTCAGCAATGAGAGCATTCAACTGCGTTTTGTCTCCAGAGCCAATTTGCACGGCGTACGAACTGCCCTGCAGCTGCTGCTCGATGCCCGCACCGTTTGCAACAGTTAACGCTGAGACGGCTGCCGTTCCTACTCCGGATTGCACGGAAGCTTTGGCCGTCACTCCGATGGTGAATAGCGGGCCGTTCGGACGCGCTTGTTTGTCGCCGAAGTGAACGCCGAGAATGCGAAGCTTGCCTGGTGTTTGTTTGTAATCAACTATCTTGAATGTGTTTTCGTCCAACGAAACAGGAGGCGTATTATTCAAATCCAATTTGTTCGTATCCACATCAATGGTGATATCCTCAGCAACTACCTCCGAGTTTACGTGCTCCAATCCATATGTAACATTGAACGATTGCCCGGGAGCGACGGCGTCAGGACCATTTAAGGATGCCCCTGTTGCAAAAGGCTTCAAGTTTGGAATCGGCACCTTGGACCAATCCGTGTCAGAAGCAAAATAGAAGCTCGTATATGCCGGTTGATTGTACGCTGTGTTCTGTCTAGCGATCTCAGCCCGATATTGCGGATCATGCATTAACGTGTAAATTTTGTGATTCGTTACATCCGTACTCATATAAATCCGAATAGCGGAACTATCCGACTTACGAACGAGCAATTCCTCTCTCCAGTCGCCAAAAATATCGGCAACAAGCGATGGATTCCCTTTCGTGGAGTTATTGGTCGTCGTACCTGTAGCCGTCAGCGCTCTAGCCCCGCCCCAAACATCAATCGTTGGCGTTGAGCCTTCCGCACCATTCACGATTTGCGTCGTCATGTTGCCCGCCCATTTGATGCTCATGTTTGTGCCTGGCATGGATGTTCCTAATGTGGTGCCATCGGCCATGCGCAGAGCAGTAGCCCACGTTTCGATACCTCTTTTGGATGCATCGACATCGCCGATCATGCCACGGCCTGTGTCTTTCCCGGTGTAGGCGCCATAGATCGTCTCACCTGTTTTCGCGTCACGGAAGGAGTAGCCGTAAGGTACGCTTGTCGCGCCTTCATGAACCATGAAGATCTCCAAACCAGGACGATCCGGGTTAATGTCTGTAACGTGCAGAGCATCTCCATGGCCTAGCAACGCATAGTTTCCAGCATTCGGACCTGAAGGAATCGTATCGCCGGAGCTGTACAACAATTTGCCATCATGGTCAATCGTTGAGGAGCCGTATACAATTTCTTGCTTGCCGTCGCCGTCCACATCAGCGCTTGTCAAGGAGTGAGCCCCCTGCGTCGTTAGTGTTGCATAAGCAGGATTAGATCCCTCTCTGCCGTGAGGGGTGTCATTGAACGGATTCGTCATTTTCACCCATCCGCTGTCTACGAACCAATACTCTTCCAAATGTTTACCATTCCAGCGGTACGACACGATCGTACTTCTCGTATAGTACCCTCTGGCAATGATTGCATAAGGATTTTGGCCATCCAGATACGATACCCCTGCTAAGAATCGGTCCACACGATTGGCCGGTTCAATTCTTGCAAGCGCGTAATCCCCCCACATGAGTCCGTCATCTTCACGACCTGGCTTGTAGTGGATGGTTTCCAGTTCCTTGCCTGTCGCGCCTTCAAACACCGATAAATACTCAGGACCGTCTACAACAAAGCCTTCAAATTCCCGCAATTTGTTATTTGTGCTTCGACTTGGCGCATACACGTCTATAAAATAATCCGCTAAAAGCTTGGCATCCCCTTCAGACAGCGGATAGGAATATTTCTTGGCGATGCCGAAGCATTCTTCCAACGTTTTAGGCCAAGAACCGTTTAGCACCTCTGGGTGCTTATCCCAATTCATGAACATGTTCACCACATGATCGTAGTAACCTTCGGCGCTCAACCGATAATCGTCCGTATTCGCGTAGCCTTTGGCAAGATCTTCACCCGGCATCGTGATGTACTTCGAGGATGTCACATTACCTTGAGCATCGTATTTACTGACCTTTGTACCCGGCGCTGTTTTGAACATCATCTCTGATTTTCCATCGCCATCGAAATCATAAACCATGAATTGCGTATAGTGCGCACCCGCTCGAATATTGACCCCAAGATCAATCCGGTACAACAACGTCCCGTCAAACTTATAGCAATCTACATACACGTTACCTGTATAACCTTTTTGAGAGACGTCTTTGGAATTGGACGGATCCCATTTGACGAAATATTCATATTGACCGTCTCCGTCAACGTCGCCAACGCTCATGTCATTCGCTTTGTAGGTGTATGCTTCACCTTTTGGTGTAACGCCATCCGCCGGCTTTTTCAAAGGCAAATCATAGAAACCGCTGCCCCATGGCGTAACGGATGCGCTTTTATCCACTTCATTTCCGTTAGCGACCGCAGCTACGTAGTATTTCGATGAAACCGTTCCTGTGCTGTCAAAATAGTTCGTACTGTCGTCGATCGTAGCAATCTTCACGCCGTCTTTATACAAATTAAAGTTTGTCCCCGTTAATCCCGTGCTGGAGTAGCCCGTAACCTCATTGCCAAGCAGCCTCCAACTGAGAAACACGCCATTGCCTTTGACAACCGCTGTCAAGCCACGATCCAAATATTCCAATTGAACGCCCGACGTCGTTCCCTGATTGCCTGATTGTTCATTGGCAGCTGCTGTTCCGACCATACTGCTGAACATCACCATGCAGCCGGCTGTTATAGTAAGCGCTTTCTTTGCTAGGCTGAGTTTCTTGTTCGCCATGCTTTTCGTCACCTTCCTAATCGGAGATATGTCGCGTATTTTGTCAGAAAATGATATGTATGCGATACAAATTGTTTCTTTCTATCGACATTTGTCGAAAGATGAGAGAGAGTTGAGGCTTAAGAATCAGTTCCTTGACTGGCCGATGAGCGAAAGTCAATACACGCAATAATTAAAGATTATATTGGAACAAACATTCATAAACTTGCACATTTCCGCCAGAACTCCTTGAAAGCGGCTCCAATTTTTCCCCTACATACACTGCTCAAAGTGGCTCTTATTGGTTATCCGCAGCCTCCTTTCATCTTAACTAAGTAACTTCATGTTGCTTCGTCCATGTTTCTCACTACCTCTCAAATGATACATTGTGTATTTTTTATTTACCAAATAAAAAACCGTTATTTTTGTTCAAGAAACAGTTATATTCCTGAAATGGAGGAAATGGACCTGTGTGAGAGCTCGAATGAGCGGGGGGGGGTTGCTAGAGCGATGGGTGCTCGAAAAGCGAGTCAACGAGCGCTTCCTAGAGCGATAGGAGCTCGAGATGTGAGTGATAGTCGGTCGAAGAGGGAGTGTGCATCCGAGAAACGAGAGATTGTTCTTCGGCCTTGCTTTAGGGGAACTGTAGGACACTATTCCCTTGAAAAGAGGCATTTTCCAATTGTTATGGGAACTACAGGGCGCTATATTGTCTCTTTCCCGCGATAAACGTGCCGTGGCGGCAAAATAAGCCCCCACAGTTCCGCTCAACGAGGAAAAAGCTCGTTTTCCTCGGAATAAGGGACTCTAGTTCCCTCAAGTGGGGCCATAGCAGAATTCTCGCTATGTTCATTTAAATTTGTTATTGGCGGGTGAGGTGGAAGTTGGCTGTGTTGTGAATAGGTTGATGGAATAGTGTGGGATTGGGAAAGTAGCTAGCTTAGACCTGACGGGCATTGTCAGGGGGCGGGAACTACAGGACTCTATTCCCCTGTAAAGAGGCATTTTCCAATTGTTATGGGAAGTACAGGGCGCTATATTGTCTCTTTCCCGCGATAAACGTGCCGTGGCGGCAAAATAAGACCTCACAGTTCCGCTCAACGAGGAAACAGCTCGTTTTCCTCGGAATAAGGGACTCCAGTTCCCCCAAGTGAGGCCTTAGCAGAATTCTCGCTAGGCATTTTCATATTTGTTATTGACAGGTGAGTGAAGTTAGCTAAATGACGCACAGGTTGACGGTAGGGTACAATACTTGCTCACAAAAAAAGCCTGCCTATCCTCCGGCGCAACCGCGGGAAGAAAGACAGACTTTTTCAAAAAGTACAAGCTTACATAGTCCGAGCAGCCAGATAAGTCCGCATGACCTGCTCCGCTTTTTGCGTCAGCAGCTCCTCGGTCCTCTCCATCGCTTCTTGCAGCGACATAGGTCCATTGACGATACTATGGATGCTCGTGATGCCATGGTCATAGAGGGACTCCACGCCGGGTCCGATGGAACCGCTCAATACAAAAACAGGAACGCCAAGTTTCTGCGCCGCTTGAGCAATCCCCATGGGAGCTTTGCCGGAAGCCGTCTGCGCGTCTGTTCGGCCTTCACCCGTAAACACGAGAGATGCCTCCTGCAAGTGCTGGCTCAGGTCGCTTTTGTCCATGACAATCTCAACGCCGCGCTGAACGGTTGATGGGAAAAAAGCTTGGAACGCGCCGCCAAGCCCGCCCGCTGCCCCTGCGCTAGGCAGATCGTGTACGGCTATGCCCGTGTGCGCCTCGATGATATCCGCCCAATGGCGGAGCGCCTTATCGAGCTCTGGCAACATCTCAGGGGTCGCCCCCTTCTGAGGGCCAAACACATAGGACGCTCCTTGCGGGCCGATGAACGGATTAACCACATCAGAGGCAATCGTAAAACTCGACTCCGCTATTCTGGCATCCCAATTCGCAGCATCTATGCTGCGAATCTTCGAAAGACCGAGCGCACCATGCGGAACAGCTTGTCCTTCCGCATCCAAGAGCGCCAACCCAAGCGCTTGAAGCATGCCGCTCCCTCCGTCATTGGTCGCGCTGCCGCCAAGCGCCAAAATAAACTTACGATACCCATGATCCAAGGCATGTTTGATAAGCTGCCCTGTTCCGTAGGTCGTCGTCAGCCAAGGATTTCGCTGTTCCTCTGAGATCAAATAGAGCCCTGAAGCCGTAGCCATCTCGATGACACAGGTTTCATTGTCTCCAAGAACGCCGTATTCAGCTATCACATTATCCAACAAAGGCCCGTTTACTGAAACGTTGATTTTGGTTCCCTGTGTCGAGCTAATGAGGCTGTCCACGGTTCCCTCGCCGCCGTCAGCCATCGGAACAAGCACCGTATCCGATGACGGTGCAGCCTTTTGAATGCCTTTCGCTATAGCTAGAGCAGCCTCTTTCGCGCTTAAACTGCCCTTAAAAGAATCAGGTGCAATGACAATTTTCACGGTCGTCCCTCTCCCCCGAGCTTTTTCGATCAAAGCTTGCTTATTAGCTTATACAACGCATGTGTCCCACTGTCTTCTTCCCCACTGGCAGCAAGCTGCTCATACAGCGATTTGGCTAGAGCAAGCCCAGGCAGCTTCGCATTCATTTCTTCAGCCGATTGAAGAGCAATTTTCATATCTTTAATAAAATGTTTGACATAAAAGCCAGGTGCAAAATTGCCGGCGATCATCCGCGGCGCCAAATTGCTTAATGACCAGCTGCCCGCTGCGCCGGATTCAATACTTTTAAGCACCGTAGCAGGATCTAAGCCTGATTTTTCTGCATATACAAGCGCCTCGACCACGCCCATCATATTGCTGGCAATGGCGATTTGGTTGCACATTTTGGTATGCTGGCCTGCTCCCGCTTCCCCTTGATAGACGATATTCGTGCCAATCTTCTCAAATAACGGCAAAACCGCATCAAACGCATCGCGCGATCCGCCAACCATGATTGATAATCTCGCTTCTTTCGCTCCAACATCTCCGCCTGAAACAGGTGCATCGAGTGAGAATAACCCGCGGGAACGCGCTTCATTTTCAATTTGTTTGGCAAGCTTGGGCGAGGACGTTGTCATATCGATGACATAACTTCCTGGCTTGGCGTTCTGCAGGATACCATTTTCGCCTAAATAAATTTCTTCCACATCACTAGGGAAACCTACCATCGTAATAATGACATCACACTGCTGAGCCAATTGTCCAGGGGAATCCTGCCAATGTGCACCTTGATCCACGAGTTCCTGTGCTTTGGATCTTGTCCGATTGTACAGATGAACTTGATACCCTGCCTTCATAAAATGACCTGCCATGCTTTTACCCATAACACCTGTACCTACAAGTCCTACTACGGTTTGTGCTGGATTCAATGCCACGCAAAAAAACCACCTTTCTAAATAAACACACAATGCCAACCGGATACTGCGTAATTTTTCCCAATACTTCTTCTAACTTATCATCCCCGTTCTGTGCGGTCAATGGAAGATGTGTATCCTCCGCAGGACTACATTGACAGATATAGTACTCTTGAATATAATGTAAAACAGGAGGTGAGGATCATCTTTGACATAAAAATAACGTCTGAGCTTATTCGCGGGCATACCGACAGCATCATTCTTAAGCTTTTAATGTCAGGTGATAAGTATGGCTATGAAATCTCCAAGCTTGTGCAGGTAACCACAGGCGGAGAATACGAACTCAAGGAAGCTACCATGTACGCCAGCCTCAAACGCCTGGAACAGGAAGAGAACATTACTTCTTATTGGGGAGACGAAACGCAAGGCGGCAGAAGGAAGTATTACCGGATCACCGACAAAGGGCAAGAGACATTTGATACGAACAAGCGGAATTGGGAACATGCAAAAAGCATTCTCGATTTATTCATATAAGAAAGGTGGAATCATCCATGAATACCAAGCTTTCTGCTTATTTGGACGAAGTTTTCTCCAATTACGAGGATTTAAAGCCAATTCGGGAGTTAAAAGAAGAGCTTTTTCATGACTTGCAGGAAAGATTCAGCGACTTGCAAAAGGATGGCCTTGATGAAAAAGCCGCTTTTGAACGGACAATCGCCTCTATTGGCGAAATTTCCGAGCTCATCGGAAGCATCCATGCCAGTACGACGAAGCTGCAGCAAATCGTTGGCATTGATTTTTCGAAACAAAATTTGCAAAAGTCGGATTTAAGAGCTGTTCAGGTTCACGACGGGAAGTTTAATTACAGCAACCTGCAGGGCTCTGATTTTAGCCATTCGGATTTAACGAATGCTTCTTTTAAATGCAGCAACTTGGACAATTGCAACTTTGACGGCTCTAATTTGACCCATGCCAAGATTCAAAAGTCCAACCTCAAGGGAGCTACTTTCCGGAATTGCCAATTTAACCACACCGACTTCAGCTCTTCGGAGTTAGCGGGCGTATGTTTGGATAACCTAACTTTTACCGGAACTATTTTTCATTATACAGGGTTAAAAGAAACCTCTTTCCGCAACGCCGTTTTTCAAAGCTGTTCGTTTAAAACCGATGTCAAAAAAACAATTTTTGACGGGGCTAAAATGGATAAAGGCACATATGCCGTTTTAAAAGGCTTTAAAGCAAATCTCACGCACGTTACCATCATTTAATGAAGAAAGCGGGGAATACCACCTTCATGTCAACACAAACGAAAAATAAAGGAATAGGCATTGTAATCGCCGGGCTTCTGCTTGGTATTCTGATGGCATCCATGGATAACACCATTGTAGCTACAGCAATGGGTACCATCGTAGGGGAATTAGGCGGCTTGGACAAATTCGTGTGGGTCACTTCCGCCTATATGGTCGCCGAGATGGCCGGCATGCCGATATTCGGAAAATTGTCCGATATGTATGGACGAAAGAAGTTTTTCATCTTCGGGATTATCGTATTTATGCTAGGTTCCATCTTATGTGGAACGGCTAATTCCATTATTGAACTCAGCATTTATCGTGCGATTCAAGGGATTGGCGGCGGTGCGCTGGTACCTATTGCTTTTACCATCATGTTCGATGCCGTTCCGATTGAAAGCCGCGGTAAACTAGGCGGATTGTTCGGCGCCGTGTTCGGTATGTCCAGTATTTTCGGCCCTTTGCTAGGCGCCTATATTACGGATTACGTGAATTGGAAATGGGTTTTCTACATTAACCTGCCGCTCGGTTTGATCGCGTTTATTTTTATCGCTTTCTTTTACCGTGAATCCGTTGAGCATTCGAAGCAAAAGATCGATTGGTGGGGCGCACTGACGCTTGTCGGAGCCATCGTCTCCCTTATGTTCGCGCTTGAATTAGGCGGCAAAACATATGCTTGGAATTCATCGTTTATCCTCGGATTATTGGCACTGTTCGCCGTGTTAACGATCATCTTCATTTTCGTAGAACGCCGCGCTGCCGAGCCGATTATCTCTTTTGCCATGTTCAAAAGCCGGTTGTATGCTTCCAGCAATGCCGTAGCCATTTTTAGCGGTGCCGCTTTTATTACGGCTTCTGTTTATATCCCCATCTTCGTTCAAGGTGTGCTTGGCGGAACAGCGACGAACTCCGGCCTAGTTTTACTGCCCATGATGTTAGGTTCTGTCGTCACTGCAACTGGCGGCGGTTTCTTAATGACAAAAGTGAGCTACCGCAGCATTATGATTCCTACCACTCTTATTTTGGCAGTTGGTGTTGCTCTGCTGACGACGTTATCTCCTGAGTCGCCACGCTGGCTCGTAACGATCTATATGATTATCGTTGGTTTAGGTATCGGGGCTTCCTTCTCGGTATTGAGCAATGCCGCGATTCATCTCTTTGATGCCAGGCAGCGCGGATCGGCCTCTTCCACACTAAATTTCCTACGTTCCTTAGGAATGACGCTGGGAATCACCGTGTTTGGAATAATCCAAAGCCACGCATTCACTAGAAAGCTGACGGATGCCTTTGCGGGGCAAGGCGCAATGCCTGCAGGTATGGCTACCAGCGACCCACATACCTTGCTCGATCCGGCTAAACGTTTGGACATTCCAGGTCCTATTTTAGAAAAAATCACCAGTGCTCTATCGTCTTCTATCGTTCTCACATTCGCATGGACAATTGTTCCAGCAGTGATCGCCTTCATTTGCGCGATTGCCATGAGCAAAGAGAAACTTGATCCGACCCAGGAACAAGGCGCGGTATCACATTAACTACAAAAAGAGGGTGCCCTCATAGCCATCGAAATGGCGAGGTGCACCCTCTATTTAATTGCTGTTAACTCCTTACACAATAGCAGCCCTGTTAGACTCCTTGAAAGCTGAACGAGTACGCATACGTGCGATTGGCGAACAACGTAAACTCCGGATGCGTTCTTGCCCCCCAGCTATCATCTCCGCCAACGCCCATCTGCTTGTAATTCACGCGCAGCACTACCTTCTCGCTGACCGGCAGCTTATAAGGATGGTCATGAGCTTCCAATTCCGAAGGCGAATACGGCAGAGCATTCAATTCCACAGTCGGCAGTCCCGTAATACGGAGTCCGCGGCTTGTGTTATCCGTTAATGTCGCCCAACGCACATCCGTTTTGTTTCCACATTCTTGCGGACGTAGGTACGGAACGAATTGCTCCTGGACGGTTCCGCTGTGCAGGGCCAGCTTCGCTCCTGTCGCGCGATCCCAGTGATTTTCGTGTGGCCCGCGGCCGTACCAGCTTAATTGCTGGAAGGCATAGTCCAACTCGAACATCATGCCGATCTCCGGAATCTCTGGCAGGTTGGCGCCGGGAACTAGCTCCATGCGCACCTCGACCTCCCCATTCGGCGATGCCGTGTACACCAATTTCACTGTTGAAGCCGGCGTTGTAGCAAGCTCATAATAAACATGAACTTCGGCGCGGCCATCCCTGCCAGATTTCGCTTGCAAGGATTGCAGCGTTCTTCCGCTGCCTGCTTCTTGCCATGGCGCGCAACGAATGTGATGCTTGTTGCCACGGTCGTTATCCGTGTAGGCGCGCCAGAAATTAGGCGCTGGTCCTGTCAGGAACAACTCAGTTCCTTCGTAGAGATAGGAAGTGATATTGCCAGTTGCCGCTTGGAATTGAAGCGAGAAATTGCTTCCTTTCAGCATAATCGAATCGTTCGTTGCGGCAATTTGCACAGCATCAAGTTCAGATACGGCTGCAGCTGATTCTGCGTGCGCAACGAAATCAACATGCGCCCACGCTTGACGGACAGGCAGCAGGAATTGCTCCCACGCGACCTCATGCCCTTTTGGCGCCCATAAGGTATCAGCTTCCAATTGAAGGCTGATCGTAAGCACGTACTCGTCACTCGGACTGGCTGCTTCGTACGCATCCAATTCGAGTTCAATTGTGGCCGTTTCTCCAGGCGTCACAGTAAATTGACCGCTCTTCGCTTCACCAACAGCAACGCCATTACGCTCGATCGTCCACGTCCAATTGAACTCATTAAGATCCGTGAACAAGAATTGATTCGTCACAGCTACTTGGCCTTTTGCCAAATCAACCGGTGTAATTTTCACATTTTGATAGCACTTTTTAACTTCATAGATTTTCGGCGAAGGTGTGCGATCAGCAAAAATTAAACCATTGCCGCAGAAATTGCCGTCATTCGGCGTATCCCCGAAATCGCCGCCATAAGCTTGATAAGTCACACCGTCAGGCGTTGTTGTACGGATGGATTGATCGATCCAATCCCATATGAAGCCGCCTTGGAGAACCGGATACTTCTCAAACAGCTCCCAATATTTAAATAAATTACCGCAGGAATTCCCCATCGCATGGCTGTATTCACATAAAATAAACGGTTTCTTCGGCTTGTTATTCGCGTACTCTTCAATTTTGTCAATCTTGGAGTACATTTGACTTTCGATATCTGAGGCCGCCTCAGAGTCCCGGCAGTGGAAAATTCCTTCGTAGTGAACGATTCTGGAAGGATCGGCTTCACGCAGGAAGTCATGCATTTTAATAAAATTATCCCCGCCCCATGACTCATTCCCGAGCGACCAAATCACAATCGAAGGATGATTTTTATCTCGCTGCATCATGGAATTCGCGCGATCCAGGACAGCCGCCGTCCATTCAGGCTTGCTGCCTGGAACCGTGTCTCCCTCTTCCTCTTGGGCATAACTCCACGATCCGTGCGTTTCAAGATTCGTTTCATCAATGACATATAAACCAAACTCATCACACAGCTCATACCATCGTGCATTGTTCGGATAATGGGATGTGCGGACAGCGTTGATATTAAATCGTTTCATCAGCAAAATATCAGCGATCATACTGTCGTTATCGACACTGCGGCCGCGATCTGTATCAAATTCATGGCGGTTGACGCCTTTGAATACGATGCGCTCACCGTTGATTTTCATCAAGCCATCGTGAATTTCGAACTTACGGAAACCTACTTTGCAGCTCTCCGTCTCCAGCAGGGTTCCCTTCTCGTCCTTCAAGCTCAAAACCAGCGTATAGAGGTTAGGCTTTTCTGCGCTCCAAAGTTCCGGATTCTCCACTTTAACAGACAACTCCACATCCTGTTTCAGGCTGCCGCTTAGTTCAACTGCCGCGGATAGAGGAGATGACCATAACGGCTTTTGTTCACTGTCATATAAAACAGCTTCTACGCGGTGCGTTCCTGTGCCAAGGGCATCATAGTTCGTAACTTTCGCTTGAATGCGCAGTTCGGCATTTTTAAATGTATTATCCAAATCCGTCAGCACTTTAAAGTCCGCAATATGTGCCACAGGGGTGGCGTATAGATAGACATCGCGGAAAATTCCGCTCAACCGCCAGAAATCCTGATCTTCCAACCAACTTGCATCGCTCCACCGATAGACTTCAACCGCGAGCTTGTTCTCACCCTCAACCAAGTAAGGCGTAATATCAAATTCCGCGGGTGTGAATGAGTCTTGACTAAACCCAACGAAATCCCCATTTACCCATACATAAAAAGCGGATTCAACACCCTGAAAACTCAAGTATACAGGTTGCTCCGCCCAAGATGCCGGAATCGTAAAACTCCGGGAGTACGAGCCTACAGGATTATATTTCACAGGCGCATAAGGAGGCTTCACCTCTTCGTGACCTACCCATGGATAGATAATATTCGTATATTGCGGAAAATCAAAACCTTGCAGCTGCCAATGAGACGGCACCGCAATGTCGGACCAGCCGCTGTAATCGTAGCCGTTCTTATAGAACTCCTGAGGCCGCCCCTCAGCATTCTCTGCAAAATGAAACTTCCACGTTCCATTCAAAGTTTGATAGAAGTCAGAGGCTTCCCGAACTCCTGCAAGCGCTTCTGCTTCCGACCGGTAAGGCATCAACGTTGCATGCGCTTCCAAACGGTTCAGTTGAAAAATCTGCGGATTGTTATTCCATTCCGGATAACCGTTCAAAGGCGCTGTATAGACATATTTATTAGCCATGGATTAATACCTCACTTTATTGGTGTTGTATAATTATCATCAACGATGTATTTATTGTAACTGACAATAATCTCTTTTAAAATATAAGATACTACGCATGACATATTAAAAAATGAAAGAGATGGCTATCTGATATGGCTATAGACTACAGGAAGTTTTTCGTCATCACCGAAACGGACCGCAAGCTGCCACTGATCCTCGAAACGGTCGGCTATGAGAGTCAGCAGCTCTATTATAAACGCGAGGACGGTTATCCCTGCTTTCATTGGCTGCAAACGATTGAAGGCGCCGGAGAAATCATCCTCGACAATCAATCCATCAAGCTTGGCGAGAATCAAGGTATGCTGCTCGCCGCGGGCATTCCGCATGAGTACAAAGTTCTCTCTTCCAAATGGTCGACTTGGTACTTAACCTTTGACGGCGCACTCGCGGCCTCTATCGTTTATGCCCTGGAGTTCCCGTTATCCACGCAAATCAGCTGGGGAACAGAGACTCCGCTGGCTAACATACACGAATATTTTTACGAAAAATATCGTTATAGCTATGATTTCACGGGAATGAACGGTTCGCTGGAGGTTTATCAATTTCTCACGTTGCTCAAAAAACACGGCAACGTCAACAAAAGCGCCTCCTTCTCGCAGAGCCATGAGCGCTTATTGCCGCTCTTATTTCAATTGGAGCAAAACTTTGGTTCCGCCGATGTCGGCCTTACCTGGATGTCTAATGAGCTGGGCGTCAGTCCGCAGCACGTCAATACGCTTTTCCGAAAAGCATTTGGCTTATCCCCTTATCAATACCTGCTGCAGCTGCGACTTCAGAAGTCCAAAGAATTGCTCATTACCGGGCATAACCTGACGATTAAGCAGATCGCGGAAACTACGGGTTTTCTGGATGCTTCGCATTTTATTTCAACTTTTCGTAAGTCCGTAGGTTTAACCCCTGAGGTTTTCAGAAATCAATATCATAAAAATCAAATAGAAAAAGGATAGACCGAGTCGCCTCGCCTATCCTGATAGTTTCCATCGCTTATTATAGATTTAATGATTTGGCACAAACTCACTATGAATTTCAATCAATGTTTGGACGAAAATCTCAAAATCATTTTTACTAGAAGAAAATTTGAAATCGGTTACACCAGTGTTGAAATCAATAACCGTGAGCGCCACGCGGTTCAAGGGATACTCTGGAATCGGCTCAGAGGCAAGAGTAATATTTTTGAAAGGGTAAATAGACGTTTCACCGTGTAAACGCAGCACAGTCAGATGATCATCTCTTAACTCCAACGAAATATGTTGATCAGAATCAGTGAAACTTTTCAGTGTACTCATCCTTTATCAATCCTCCTCTTGTCCTCTATTTTACTCTCAAATGGAAAGATAAAGAAGCCCAAAATAAAAAAAATCTTCCTATTTATTTCCTGTTTCACTCCTCACGCTAGCGGGTAAATGAATATAGGGCTGAACGCCGCTCTAACTACGCTACGGAGGTGCCGAACATGAGCACAACGATTTTACTATCTGAACGAACAGGTCCCGTGAAGAAACTGAGAGAACAAGGTCAAGTTCCCGCTGTAGTTTACAGCTCTCGTATGGATTCCGAACATGTCACCGTCCCGGAAAAAGAAATCCGAGCATCCCTGAAACGGAATCCGCATGCCATTTTGAATGTAGCTTTGCCCTCGAAATCAAAGGAATCCGTCATCATCCATCACGTCCAGAAGGATTCTCTGACTGGCCAATTGCTGCATGTCGACTTTTTGCAAATTGATATGAAAGAAAAACTGGATACCGCGATTGCCATCCAATTTATTGGAGAAGCCAAAGGCACGAAGGAAGGCGGTATTCTCCAAGTAGAGTCGCATGAAGTCATGATACGATGTATGCCTAATAAGCTGCCAGAATCCCTTGCACTTGACATCAGTACACTAAGCATTGGTGAACATCTCACCGTAGCTGATCTTAAAGTACCCAAGAACGTTGAAGTTCTCTCAGATCCTGAGACTGTTCTTGTCACCATACTTGGCACACAAAAATTGGACACGACCCCTGAGGCCGATGCACAATCCGAAGCTGCCACCGAATAAAGGTGTCTATGAAAACAGACTCTGCGCAATAGAAGCGCTAGAGTCTGTTTTTCGTTTCAAAAGAGTTAGGCGTTGCCATATGCGTGCATCTGGCTGCTCATCACCTTCGAAACGATTGATTTATGTTTTTCGGCCCTAGCTACAATCACTTGCAAACTATTGCGAATTTCTACAGCTTCGTCTAAATATTCCTTATCTCCAAATATCTCATAGAGCCTAAGATAATCATTATACTCATCCAACCATTGATCGAAGTAAGAAGATGTCATAATCTATCACTCCCTTAGATCCATGATAGAGTATAAACATTAATTTTTTATTATAAATATATTAATTTTCTTCTTTTTGTTGCAAACCTGTTCCGCAAATGATGAGGATAGCTACAAATAAAAGCACCCCGAACGCATCCCACCACATGCTTCCCGCAACGTCTGGAAGACTTCCGATAGCGATAATAAGTACAGGGCAGAACCACAGCATTTTTTCTAATATACCACGAATTGCTTTTCGTCTTTGCAAGATGTACGACCCCTATATGCTGCAGTATGTTGTTTATACCTGACAACGTATACTCTTCGAAGTTGATACCACCTTTCTGTCCGTCCGAGATGCTCAAAAACCAATCCAATTTGTGGAAGTTATTCCTCCGAATTCTCGGTCTTTACAAACCGATGGTCGGTATTTATAATGGAGATATTGTAGAAACATGAAAAGGAGTGATTTTATTGAAACAAGAGGAGCGCAGGCAGCAAACAACGGGAGTTCTGCTGACATCAACCAAAGAGCTCATCCGGGAAAAAGGGTGTGAGGCGATCACCATGAAGGACATTATGGACCGCTCCGGTTTGTCCAAAGGCGCTATTTTCCATTATGTGAAAAGTAAAGATGAAATCTTCGCCTGGGTGCTGCAGGAACGATTGGATACAACCAATGAACGCTTTCAGGCTGTCGTGCAGCAAGGCGGCGCAACGTTCGAAGGACCGATGCAGAAAATCCTTGAAAATCTCCGAGCACTGGACGATGCACAGGAAGTGACCAACAAAGTTTTGATCTATTTGCTCGGTAAAGAAGATCAGCCGGCAGTTGCCGAAACGCTTAAGCTGTACTATGAACGCTCCGTGCAGGTATCTAAGGAATGGATCGTTACCGGCCAATCACATGGAGTTATTCCGGAATCGGTGGATGCCGATAAAACAGCCGATTTGTTTGTTCTTCTTTCTCTCGGATTACGCGTCCGTTCCACAATTCCGATGGTGACTGCGGGGTTTCAACTCGAGGATTTCGCCAGGATGATGACACAATTACTGAAAAAATAGAAGGAGGATTTGCAATGATTCCTTTTTATGCCTTGATTGTCTCCTATCTGATATTTTGGGTACTCGGATTGCTTGGCGTCTCCCATTTTGAAGGCTGGCATACGCCTATGCAGGGCGCTGTCGCTGTCATGCTGCTGCTAACAGCATCTGCTCATTGGGGAAAAAGACGGCCGGACCTCATCCGCATGGTGCCCCCGGCTTTCCCAAGACCTGATTTGATCGTCACCGTCACGGGTTGGTTGGAAATTGCCGCTGCAATCGCCATCCTGTTTCCAGCCACATCCCGTATCGCCTCCATTTGCCTGATGGTGCTGCTCATCGCCATGTTCCCCGCCAATGTGCGGGCTGCTCGCCATAAATTAACGATTGGCGGGGAGCCTACGCCTTCCTTACCGGTCCGCACGGTTTTGCAGCTTGTTTTTTTGGCTTCTATTTATTTGGCGGGTTGAGTGGGCAGCTGCCCCAGTTCCTCTGCAGCTCCCACGCCTCCTGTTCGCCGCGGGTCATTACGATGACAATCATCCAACCCTTCATATGCAACCCACAGTGACTCAATCGTTGCCCCACCCAAGTAGCCACTACTCTGTAACGGACCTTACAGCCGTTATTCGCACTAAATCGAGCATTTCTCAGCTCTAACGGACTCCAGTGTCGTTATTTGGCCAATCCATAGCCAATTTTCACGATATTAGCGTGAATAGCGGCTCTGGCGTCCGTTAGAATTTCGCGGAGCCGTATTTCTTCCAAATAAGGGCTGCTCGGTCCGTTAGCTGAAATTCAGCTCCGGCTCGCAGCAGGTAAGGTTTGCGGTTTAAGTAAGAATACCGCTTAAATAGCCAACTAGTTTAAGTGCCATGAACCCACCAATTAGCAGCTCGTCCATCAACTCCACCGTCCCACTCATTCAGCTACTCCCCCCTCCCTCCCACACTCCCCGCAGTAACTCAACCGCACTCCTCCGTATGCGAGCAACAGTGACCCAACCCACCAACCCTTCGTATGCAACCCACAGTGACTCAATCGTCTGCCCCACCCAAGTAGCCACTGCTCTGTAACGGACCTCACAGTCGTTATTCGCACTAAATTGACCATTTCTCAGCTCTAACGGACTCCAGTGTCGTTATTTGGCCAATCCATAGCTAATTTTCACGATATTAGCGTGAATAGCGGCTCTAGCGTCCGTTAGAATTTCGCGGAGCCATATTTCTTCCAAATAAGGGCTGCTCGGTCCGTTAGCTGAAATTCAGCTCCGGCTCGCAGCAGGTAAGGTTTGCGGTTTAAGTAAGAATACCGCTTAAATAGCCAACTAGTTTAAGTGCCATGAACCCACCAATTAGCAGTTCGTCCATCAACTCCACCGTCCCACTCATTCAGCTACTCCCCCCTCCCTCCCACACTCCCCGCAGTAACTCAACCGCACTCCTCCATATGCGAGCAACAGTGACCCAACCCACCAACCCTTCGTATGCAACCCACAGTGACTCAATCGTCTGCCCCACCCAAGTAGCCACTGCTCTGTAACGGACCTCACAGCCGTTATTCGCACTAAATCGAGCATTTCTCAACTCTAACGGACTCCAGTGTCGTTATTTGGCCAATCCATAGCCAATTTTCACGATATTAGCTGAATAGCGGCTCTGGCGTCCGTTAGAATTCCGCAGAGCCATATTTCTTCCATATAAGGGCCGCTCGGTCCGTTAGCCGAAATTCAGGAGCTACTAAAAAAAGCTTGTCTACTCGCAAACCAATCTCGTATAGTAAATGCAGCTAGTGAGAACAAGGAGGCGATCTTCGTGAGCACAACGATTCCCGCAACAGTTCGTAATTACGCCATTGACGACTTTACGAATCATTTTCTGGCGAATTATCCTGTGCACTGCGAGCTCCGCAAGTCGCCGCTTCATCAACAGCTGCTGCATGCCCATAATGGGTATGAGTTTTATTTTGTACTCCGAGGGACAGGCTCTTACATTGCCGGTGATCAATTGTATCCCCTGCACGCCGGCACACTGACAGTCATCCAACCAGGCGTCATTCATCGTCCCTATCATGTGCTAGATCAGGATTTCCACAGATATGTCCTTTCCATCGATGAATCTTATATGGAGGGCATTCACGCGCTTTGTCAAACGACAGACTTGTCGATCTCTGGATTCTTAAAAGCGATGCACCCTGAGTCAAGCCATCACTTTTTGTCCGTTCAACAGTTGGATCAGCTGCAAATGCTGCTAGCCGAGCTGGAACAAACGCTAAAAGACAAGAAGCCGCACTTCGAACTCAATGTGCTAAAATGCCTGGCAGAATTTTTCCTCCTGCTGCTTGGTTTACATCATGATGCTGCAAGCTCCCATAGGTCGGAAGATGAGCAGTTGATCGGTAATGTGCTCTCTTACTTGATTGCGCATTATCAAGAGGATTTGCATGTTGAAGACCTGCTAGAGTTTTTTCCCGTTTCGCGCTCCAGATTGTTTAACTTGTTCAAAGAAACCACAGGCAGCACAATGAAACAGTTCCTCTCCGACTATCGATTGAATAAGGCAAAACGACTGCTTGCTGAAACGGATTTACCTGTCACCGAAGTCGCGGCGGCCACAGGATTCGGTGATATTTCGCATTTTTTTAGCGTGTTCAAAAAAAGTACTGCCCTTACTCCCAAACAGTATCGCAAGGAAACAGTAAGTGGTACCCGAACTTTAAATTGAAAATACAACTTCAAATAAAACAAGCCAGAAAGTCTGAATAGACCTTCTGGCTTATTTACTTACTTTACTCTCCCGAATCCCGGCAAGTATCAGCTAACAGCATGAGCGCAAGTCCTTGCCCATACAAAGTCGGATACTGCGGAATCTCTTGGTACGCTGCGATGCTTTTCATGACCGGAGTGCCTCCAGACACGCCAGACACGACACCATCCTCCGAAATGGAGGTAAGTACTGCGGCCAACGCCCGATCAGCAGCAGCCTGATAACGGTCATTACGTTCGATGAGACCGATTTCCATCGCTTTTCGAATGCCATAGCCGATCCCCGCACTACCGGAAACCTCCCGGTAAAAGTCAGGATGATCCATCACTGTGCTCCACAAACCGTCCTCTTGTTGATAAGAAATAAGACCGGAGATTAAGCGTTCATATCTCTTTTTAAGTTCATCAGGAATAGGTGTGAGCTGCCCGATCTCCTTCACGATCAATGGAACACCTGCGGCAACCCACGCATTGGCCCGTGTCCACCGTGCAGCGGACATATGATCCGCGGAGTCGCAGTTCCATCCGTGAAACAACACACCGCTGCTCTCATCTTGCAGCACGTTGAGATGAATAAGCACCTGCTGCAGCGCCTCCTCGGCATATTTCGTACTGCCAACAAGAGACGCTGTCCGAGCCAGGAACAATACGGCCATAAATAGGGTATCTGCCCACACCTGCTCGGAGAATACCGCATTTTCCGTTACCGTATGTTCAAAGGCCATCTCCCTCGTACGAGGCGCCTCCGCGATCATCCACTCCGCGATCCGAACGGCCTCGTCCCGGAACCATACGTCTTCCTCAAGCCGGTACAGGGCAGGGAAAATGGCAAACGGGGCGATCGAATTAATCACCTTCGTTCCTTTCGCCTTCTCCTTATTCCGCTCGATCCACTGCTTCAGGTAAGACAGAACTTCTGGCTTACCTGTAGCTTCATAATAGTCAAGCATCGCGATCAACCCGACACCCGGCACCCAATCCCAATGCTCAATGTCCATGCCCCAATTTCCGGTGTGATCTTGCAACATTTCCTGCCAAACCTTTTGCGCAGTGTTTGATAATGTCAAGAAAATTCAGCTCCTTTTTATATACACAAGCCCATAAGATTAATTGTTTATAGAACCACTTTACCATCAATTAACTCCTAAACGCTTGGGCTTCAGTCTTAAAAAAGTGGGGAAAAGTCCAGACCTGCACACAAAAAAAGACCGAGGATAACATCATATCCTCAGTCCTACTTTTATTATTGATATTTCCGTATAAATGCAATAGCGCTGGCAATATCCTTCTCCGGCTGCTCGCCAACTTCACGTTCAATCGTCAAGTAGCCTTTGTAGCCAATGTCACGCAGCGTTTGGAAGTATCGCGCGAAATCAACATGCCCTTCGCCCAACGCAAGCTCACGGTAATAAAGCCCGGACGTAGCGTCCTCGGCGATTTGCTCATGGCTCATCGGCTTGTATCCCAGAGAGCCGTACACTTCTCGCGGGTCAACCTGGCGCAAGCGAACGCCGTCTTTTACGTGCGTATGGACGATATAATCTTTCAGCGTGATAATACCTTGAACAGGATCATCCCCTGTTACCATAACCATATTCGCAGGGTCGAAGTTAACCGAAACTCCGTTGGTAGACAGGGAATCCAGGAAGCTTTTCAAATGCGCTGCAGGTTCTGGACCGGTTTCGATGGCAAAATAAGCGTCCAAGCTTTTGGCATATACCCCTAATTCCTCACAAGCCCGGTGCATCGTCTCATAGATCGGATCGTTGGTTTGCTCAGGTACGACACCGATATGCGTTGTGACCACTTTGGTGCCAAGCTCAACGGCAAGATCCAGAATACGCTTGGATTTTTCAATTTTCTCCGCATTCACAGAAGCATCCTGGAAACCATGACCGCCCAAATCTCCACACAGTGCTGAGATTTCAAGCCCCAAAGAGGCAATGTAATCTTTCAGCTCCTTGCGTGCTCCTGATGATAAATTAGCCGGGTCCATCTCGCCGGAAACGGCATAAATCTGCACCCCGTCAGCGCCAAGCTCTTTCGCTTTCTTCAAACCGTCCCGCACGCCAAGCCGGAGACTGTCCACCATGATACCAATTGGATTCATTCGAATTGTCAACACCTTTCAGAAAGCTATGAATGACTGCCTATTCCATATCTTCCCATAGTCTTTTAATATTTTGCAACCCGATCAACGTACCCGTTCTGCACTCTTCCATCCCTTCAAACTCCAAGGAAATGTAACCGTCGTAACCAGAGTCCTTGATAACGCGCAGCACTGCTCTCATATCGATATCTCCGTGTCCTACAATAGCGCCGCGGAGGTAATTCCCCTGCAAAGTCTGGAACCAGCCTTGACCTGGATTTTGATGAGACGGACGCAGATAAAAATCTTTGATATGGACCATTGAGGCAAAGGAAATGTTATTTTTCACAGCTGCCACTGAGTTCTCGTCCGCACACATGAAATTGCCCACATCCAGTGTCGTCCGGAAATTCGGACGGTCAACCGCTTGGATTAACGCTTGAACCCGGTCACTGTGCTGCACAAAATAACCATGATTTTCAACACTTGTCGTAATGCCATAAGTCAGCGCATAGTCAGCAATTTGACGACAAGCTTCGGCCATACGATCCAGCTGTTTATTGAAATTGGCAATCGAACGGTCCGCGCTTTGCGCGACATCGTGGCGCATCTTTTTGACGCCGAGTCTCGCCGCGAGATCCACTTCACCTTTTACCCGCTCAATTTCCTGCTGATAAGCTTCTTCGGAATCCGTTAGAAAATTAGCGCCAATCGCGTAATTGGAAATTTCGATGCCGCGTGATGCCGCTTTTTCGCGAATGCGATCCGCCAACTCAAAATTACCGGGCAAATCATAGCCCAGAGGCACGATTTCAACGTGCTCTCCGCCTTGATCCGCAATCCAATCGATGACCGCCATGATGTCCATTTCGCCGGACTTCAGCGCTTGAAATAAACTATACGTACTAACGCCCAATTTCATGTGAGTACCTCCATGCTAGTTTCTACCGGACTATAATTTGATTTCTTGGCCTTTCGCAGCTGATTCATAAATACCGCACAACATTTTCATCATGTTAACGCCGTCTTCAACAGGACTAATCGGGGTACTGCCCGTTTGGCAGCTCTCGATGAAGTGATTAATTTCATTTTGGAAAGCCTGCGGCACATTGATCGATTTCGCATCCGTTTGTGGAGATACATTCAGAATCGTATCGTGCATTTCCGTGATAAAAACAAGCTCAGGCTCAATTTCCACGCCACCCTTGTCCCCATAAAGCTTAACGGCGATCTCATCTTTTTTGGCATGCAGCGTAAAGCTGACATCAACCAGCAAAGATGCACCATTTTCAAAACGAATCAAGGCATTCGCCATGTCTTCAACTGTATTGTGGGCTACATCATAATCAGCCGCTTTGTAAAAGGAAAGATTGCGAACATTCGCACGGTTCCCAAGCTTATTATACGTATTCCCGCTGACGGAAACCGGTTTCGGTCTGCCCATCATATACCAGCATAAGTCGATGACATGCACGCCGATATCGATCAAAGGCCCGCCGCCAGAACGTTCCGAATCCGCGAACCAACCGCCAGGGTTGCCTAAACGGCGAATACAAGACGCTTTTGCATAATAAATTTCACCTAAATTATCGTGATCAATGAACGATTTGACCAATTGAGCATTGGCATCATACCGGCGGACAAAACCTACTTGCAGCGTTTTCCCCGATTCACGTACAGCGTCTTGAATGCGGAGCGCTTCCTCAACGGTTTTACAGAGCGGCTTCTCAACTAGAACGTGTTTGCCTGCGCGCAAAGCCGCAATACTAATCTCAGCATGCGTATTATTCCATGTACAAATACTAACGGCATCGATCTCTGGATTAGCGAGCAATTCATGGTAATCCGTGTAGATGTTCTCTATGTTATATTTGGCTGCTTTATCTTCAGCTCTTTGACGATTAAGATCACACACCGCGTATAAATTAGCGTTTGCCTGTTTCACGTAGGACTCGAAATGCATTTCGGAAATCGAACCTGCTCCAATTACACCAATATTCAACTTGTTCATACTCATAGCAATTTCTTGCCTCCTTGGTTGTCTTATAAACTCAGGATACCATGGTTTTCGCCCAGGTTGAATGTATAGGATGAGCAAGAGCATGGACTATTTGTTCAAAATCAAAAATCACCCAGCGTCATTAGAAAGCTACGCCAGATCCATTTCTCGATCTACACCGACACCGTTTTCGAGTCTGTCCGGCGTCCTTGCTCTTTTAGCATAAAGAAAATATTCATAAGACCAAACAGCAGGAAACAAATCCAAGGAAGTGCACGCCAGCCAAGCACCGTCCCCAAATCGTACAAATAACCGCCTCCCACATTACCGAGCATAGCGCCGATAGACAGTGCAAAACTATTAAAACCGAAATAGCTGGCTATACTCCCGCTCCCTGCAAACTCAGACACCATCGTATTCATCATCGGCTGCAAAAAAACTTGGCCAATCATAAACGCAATAACCCCAGCATAAATCCCGATCATGGACCCCGTCATCCCAATGGTGAAAAGTCCGGCAGCAAGCAGCAATGTTGCGAGTGACAGCACGCCGAAGGGCTGCATTTTCGATTGGCCCAGCTTGGCAAATGGAACCTGAAGCAGCACCATAACGACGGCTCCGCAAGAGTATATCAGGCCGATATTTGCATCTGGCGCAATTTGATTCACGCGGAAAGGAATGGCCATATAGAGCTGCGCGACAAGCGACCACGATATCATGGTGAACACCATAAAGCGGCGGAAAGCACGATTTTGAAGCACTTTTTTCATTTGCGGCAGCATGCGAGCGTCCTGCGGTTTTTGTTCAATTTTAATTCGCGGCAATAAAAGAAGGCTTAAAAAAAAGGAAAAGACAAAAATCAGCGTCGCCGTCATACTCACATATTTAAAATGAAACCCCATTAAAAGTGCGCCCACAACGGGTCCCACGACAAAACCCAAATTGCTCAGCATTTCACGAATCGCATAAACGGTGATCCGATTTTGAGGTGTCGATAGCGCTGCATAATACGCATAGCTGGCAGGTTGAAACAACGCCGCGCCCAAGCCGGAGAAAAAACAGGCAATAATCAAGCCAGGCACATGATCAACGAAGCCGAACATTCCGAATCCAAAGGTCCGAATCAACAATCCGACCAAAATCGTCCGCTTATAACCAAGCCGATCAGCCAAGGTGCCGCAAAAGGCAGAAAGCCCCTGTTGACTAAGACTGCGTATAGCCGAAATGACGCCCACGATCGTCACACTCAGCAGCAAATCGTGCAGCAAGTAGGAAGCTAGCAGCGGAATCATCATATAAAAGCCAACCGCCATGCTGAAAGTATTCATAAACATGACCCAAAAGGGCAGTTTAATGTCCGTAAGCTTTTTCCAAAGATGATTCATCATGAAGTACCTCGTTTCCGTCTGCGATGTGTCAATCTCAACAAGATACCTGATTCGAAGTGGATTGCCTATGGGCTTTCTTTGTGTGAGCTTGGGTATATTATTGCTGCCAATTTTGATATACTCAAATGACCAATCAAACAAACAAGAACAAACACAAATGCACGTAACAATTTTTCAGGGAATACAATAGAAGGCGGGGGAACGATGTTATCCGAGGTTAGACATTCCAAAATCATCGAGCTGCTGAATCAGGCAGGTTCAATCAAGGTTTCTGAGCTGAGCAAAGCCTATCAGGTAACCGAGAAAACGATTCGTGAGGACTTAGAGAAATTAGAAGCTTCCGGTATTTTGAAAAGAGTACACGGTGGGGCCGTTCTCGTCGAAAGCTCGAATTCGATGCTGCCGATTCATAAACGAAGAGTTCGCCAGCAAGCAGAGAAAGAACAGATCGCCGCAGAGGCTTATCAGTGGATTGAGGACGGCCAAATCATCCTGCTCGATGGAGGCTCAACGACGCTGGAGCTTGCGAAGCTCATCCAACACCGCGCGCTAACTGTGATTACGAACGATACGAAGATTGCCGCTGCTTTGGCGGAAAGCGCTCATATCGAGTTGTGCATGTTAGGCGGTTACCGGCGCAAAGGCACTTATACGATTATTGGGCCAAGCGCCATCCAAATGGTCGACGAGCTTAATGTCGATATTGCTTTCCTGGGATGCACGGGCATCGACTTGGAACGAGGCATCTCCGTGTTTCACCGGGATGAGGCGGAGCTGAAGAAGCGAATGATCAAAGCCTCGAAGAAAAAGATTCTACTTACCGATCATACGAAATTTGATCAAACTGCGCTGATTTCATTTGCTTCGCTGAAAGAGATTGATCTATTGATTACTGATACCGGGGCCGACGATCAGTTAATTGCGAGGTATTCTGAGCAAGGGCTTGAGGTTCGCAGAGGGTTCATGCAAGAATAGGCGGAACTGCAGTCCCCTATTAAAATAAGGCCATCTCATCCCGAAGAAGTACATTCACTTCGTGATGAAATGGCCTATTGGTTATGGGATGAGTAAAATTTTCCCGGTGCTCTGCCTGCTTTCAATGAGGCGATGCGCTTCAGCGCCATCCTTCAAAGGAAAGCTCGTCAGGCCGCCCATCTGAATGATGCCTTCGCGCAGTGCTTGAAACAGCGCCTCTGCACGCTCGATCCGATTGGCCAAAGTGGTCACATGGTTCCACAAATCGCCCCCGGTTAACGTCTTCGAAGAATCCATGAGCATTCTTGGATCTACATGCGGCGGATCTCCTCCCGCCATGCCATAGAACACGACAGTCCCCTTCGTTCTTACAGCCGCAAAGCTCTCCATTAACGTTGAGCCAACGGAATCATAAACAACGTTAGCGCCTTGTTTCTCCTCCGTAAAGCGGATCACTTCCTGCGTCCACTCCGTGTCGTAACCGAATACAACATCTGAGCCAGCTTGCAGCGCGGCCGCCTGTTTGGCTTCCGAGGAAGTCAAGCCGATGACCCTTGCCCCTTTGCTCTTGGCGATTTGAATCAATAATTGTCCCACGCCTCCTGCCGCGGCATGAACGACGACATCGTCGCCTGCCTGAACGGCATAGCTGTCATTGACTAAGTAATGCGCCGTCATCCCTTGAAGAAGGAGGCCGGCGGCTTGTTCGAAGGTAATATCGGATGGCACCGGTATTGCCCGGTCAACAGGCACAGCGACCAATTCGCTGTTCGCAAAAGGAACATCACAAAAGGCGATACGGTCGCCAACCTGAATATGCGTCACATCCGGTGAAACTTGTTCAACGACCCCAGCACCCTCATATCCTAGTATAAAAGGGGGTTTTCCCGCCAAATGATAGTTTCCCCGTCTACGATAAACATCAGCGAAATTGAGTCCAACTGCCTTGGTCCTAACAATAATATGTCCTAACGCCAGGCCAGGGTCAGGAATCTCTGCATACCGAAGCACTTCCGGTCCGCCAAATTGTTCAAATATTAATGCTTTCATCGTTTCCCTCCAAATGACTCGTCTATCGTCAAAATTGTATCACACCCCCTCTTTATTACAAAAAAAGCCCTCCAATCCAGTTGAACTGAAGAGGAGAGCTCATTATGTTACAACGGGTTTTCTCCCGTGCTTTGGAAAAACTCAAGGATTTCACCATTCAAGCCTTTGACAAAGGCGATTCTAACCGGTGTCGAAGGATTGCTGCCTAAGACAACATCTTTCGGTTCCACCGTCACCACCGCACCAGCAGCCACCGCTGCTGCAACTGCTTTGTCTACGTCATTGCTGCGGAAAGCAACGTGGAAGTAGGAACCTTCCGGTTTCACTTCGCCTGATCCACCAGCAAAAACCTCCATATAGTTGCCGTCCCCGGAGTCCAGCAAAGTAATTCGCTTATCCCCTTCGCCCCAGCTTGTCTTTTCCGTAAAACCTAAGCCTTCGGTATAAAACTTCACCGTCGCTTCAAAATCATTCGCTCTTAACGCAAGGTGGTGAAAGCCACCGCCGCCTATTTTCTCATTTGTCCCCACTTGAAAAGCCTCCTTTGTCATCAGTACATGCCCTACCTTCACGAGTATAACTGATAGCCAGATGTTAGAAAATGACTTACCTCGAGGTAACTAAGTTTCCTGCACGTAATGAGACTTGCTATAGTGCAAGCAGTCCTGCTTTCTAATTCGTGAGCGCCTGTCAGATTTATGTTCGTTGGCACACACGCGAATACCCCCCACCGGATTTCACCCCAGTAGTAGTCGCATAGGGAGAGGTGACGGGAGAGGTACTATTGATGGGATCCGGGGTACTTTAACTAGTTGGCTTTTGGCTTTTATTGGTGGCGGTGGTGTTCTTTGATTCCTGTTTAGTCCCTCTTACGCTCGCGAGCATAAGTTGTTTTCGGCTAACGGACTGAGATGACGCTATTTGCTACTTTTGAGAGAGAATGAGCAGCTAACGGACTCCAGAGATGTTATTGAGCATAAACCCGCCTAAAACAGTGTCAAAATCCATAAATAACGACGCCTCAGTCCGTTAGCCCTCAAATTCAGTCGAATTTGGCAAAATAACGGCTGCTGGGTCCGTTACAGAATATTAGCTACTTGGGGAGTGGTGACGGGAGAGGTACTATTGATGGGATCCGGGGTACTTTAACTAGTTGGCTATTATTGGTGGTGGTGGTGTTCTTTGATTCCTGTTTCTGTTTAGCCCCTCTTACGCCCGCGAGCATAAGTTGCTGTCGGCTAACGGACTGAGATGACGCTATTTGCTACTTTTGAGAGGGGATGAGCAGCTAAGACCCTCCAAGGTCACACTTTACCTTGGAAGGTCTTTTTGAACACCACTATCCCGCCCCCAACTCCACATGCTTCGGAAGCAAATGAAGATCAGTCGGCTTATTGATATAATAGCCTTGGATACCCCAGCAGGCCATTTCCTTCAGCATCACGTACTGCTCATACGTTTCAATGCCTTCAGCGATCACTTGCAGCTTAAGCGCGTTCGCCATAGCGAGCATCGCTGCAATTAACGGCGCATTCCCATCCGCAATAAAAGATCTGTCAATTTTCAATTTATCAATCGGCAGTAAGGTTAACATGCTCAGCGACGAATAACCCGTTCCAAAGTCGTCCAAAGCAAGGGTAAAACCATGCGCACGCAGCTGATGGAGGGTTTGCTGAACCTCTTGCATGGAATGCACTGTCGTGCTTTCCGTGATTTCAAGTTCGATGGAATGAGGAGTTACTTCCTCTTCCCCTATGATGTTCAAAAGCTGCTCAACGAAATCCTCTTCATTCAACTGAACTCTGGAAATGTTGACCGATAGTTTAAACTCAGCGCCATATATCTCTTTTAAAAGATGCCAATCCTTGCAGGCCTGCCGAATAACCCAGTACCCGATATCGACAATTAACCCTGTTTCTTCAGCAACCGGGATAAAGCTATTGGGCTGAACGATCCCCCTACTGCCGCAATGCCACCGCAAAAGCGCCTCCGCTCCAATCACCGCTTGCTTCGCCGGATGATAGATCAGCTGATATTGCAGATACAGCTCCTCTTTTTCAATCGCCTGAGAGAGCGCAAGCTCATGGATAAAATTTTCGACATGATCATATTTGTAAGCGGCTTCGTAAATATGAAAGCTTTTTCTGCCGGCCCCTTTCGCCTTATATAAAGCAATATCCGCTTGCTTAAGCAGGGTCTGAATGGTCTCCTCTTCGACTCTCAGTGATACGCCAATACTTACGCTTAACTTCATTTGCCGATCATTTACGTTAAAAGGCTTCTGGAAGAGCTGAATGATGGTACTTGCCGTCTGCTCCGCTGGCCCGGATTCCTGATTAGCAACAACAATAAACTCATCTCCGCCTAGACGCACCAGTGTATAATCCGTGCCGAACTGTTGAATGAGACGATTCGCAACCTCTACGAGAACGGTATCCCCTACATCATGTCCGAACATATCATTGATATTTTTGAAGTCGTCCAAGTCAAGTAAATATAAGGTAGCTGGATGCATCACATGTTCCAACAAGTATCTCCGGTTGTACAGCCTGCTGAGTTCGTCATGATAAGCATAATCATAAAGCAAATTCTCATGGATTTTGCGTTCTGTGATGTCACGCGTTACGGTGAAGATATAGGTCAGATTATCATTTTCATCAAAAATAGGAGTGAGAATGCTTTCCCCGCTTAACATACCGTTGGGCAGCACAAAACCATCTTCATATTTAACCGTACGCCGCTCTTTGACCACCCGCATATATTTCTTATGTAAATAGTTGGCCATATGACTTGCATTCGTATCAAAAAATGTCAGCCCTACGTCTTCCATTGTTCTCCCGCTGAAGTGTGTAGCTGCCCGATTTACATAGTAGTACCTCAAATCAGCGCCTTCCACCTTCATGATGTAAATCGAGTCTTCAATATCATCCAGCATGTGTAGGAGTAAGCTTGCATCTAGTAATTTATTCATTCGTTGACCCCTTTACCCATCACAACGTCCTCATCTAAAGCTTGAAAATTGCAACTTATACGATTCGCCAAGCACGATCGTTATTCCTCCCATTTTGGCGATTGGCGACTTTCACCAGGATCCTTGCAAATAATCGTTTTGTGCTATTCATAATCGTTTTCATCACTTATTTTTCCGAATGTGTCGCCTTACAATAAGTTTATAAGTAATTCCAAACTAATCCTAATGGAGGTTTTGCGAATGATTACTAAAGGAAATCCGTTTTCTATTGAGCAATTTCGCGAGGAAGGCTACAGTGGTCCCACGCAAGGATTATCGCTGCAAGAAGCCGATATGTACTATAATCGTTTTTTTGATGTCATCCAGCAGTCGAAGTACGAACCCGGTCCAACCAAAATAAACCTATCGGCCTGGCATCAAAACCATTATTGGGCTTACGAATTAGCCACCCATCCAAGCATTATTGCAGCAATGAAGCAAATACTTGGCGAGGACCTCGTTCTGTGGGCGATGCATTTCTGGTATAAGGAACCTAATAACGATAAGTTTATTCCGTGGCATCAGGATATCAATTATTGGCCCATGGAGCCTGCGATTAATGCAACCGCTTGGGTAAGCCTCGGCTGGTCCATCCGTGAGAACGGCTGTTTAAGAGTCATACCAGGAACTCACAAAGCGCATGTTGCGCATGTCTCAACAGGCACTGATCAGAGTGCCTTCTCGGAAGGCTTGCCAGCGGAAGCGATCGATGAGTCGAAAGCCGTTGACCTCGAAATGTCCCCTGGTCAAATCGCTTTTTTCAATGAAGCAACGTTCCATGGCTCTGAAAAAAACAGCTCCAACATCCCACGCGTAGCTTTCTCTGTGCGCTATACAACGCCTGAAGTGAAGTTCCTGATGGAGGAGTGGGGCGGCGATACAACGCGTATCCGCACCTATCTGGTACACGGCGAAGACAGACCTAACCGGAATGAAGCCATTCGAGGCGTCGTACCGCAGAAATAGGGGGATAAGAAGTTCTTTTTTCATGCAAACCCTCATGCTACAATGGGCTAAAAAGACAAACGGAACTCGAAGCGAGGTGGCTGGTACATTGAACTCCTATCAATTAATCATTGACTCTCTGGACATTCGTTTTTTGCATATTAAACAGTATGAGCTGGATTACAAATGGCAGGCCAGCCACCGAACGCTGCATCATTCCGTTCTATGGATTGTCCAGCAAGGCAGTTTTCTGCTGGAAGTCGATCATATCCGGTACACCTGTAAGGAAGGCCATATCTGCATCCTGCCCGCTCATACAGATATCAGTTACCATGCGATTACCGGCGAGCTTGCGCTAACGAGCATTAATTTTGACGCCGAAATTTCTCTCCTTAGCAATCGGAGCTGGGGGCATGTACTTAATTTACCTGTCGTATTCGATCAGGCACTGCACAATGTGCAATCCCCGATTCGTGATATGCTGACCCATATCGGGGACAACTCCCCGGTGATTTCCCTGCTCATGCAGTCTTCTCTCCTGCGTATTCTCTATGAATTAATGAATCGCGAGATGCCGGAGCAGCCGATTTCACCTTATACCCACATGGACAACCGCATTCATACGATTATTCATTATCTGCTCTCGCATCCGAGCCGCATGCCTGAGATCAGGGAACTTGCCGAGCTGGTTCAGCTTAGCGATTCCCACTTGCGCAAGTTGTTTATTAAACAAACCGGCCAAGCCCCGCTCCATTTTGTACATAGCCTAAAAATAGAGCAAGCAAAAAGGCTCCTCGCTACAAGCGTGAAGCCGATCTCTCAAATCTCTTATGAGCTTGGCGTGGAGAATGCCAACTATTTTACACGAATGTTCAAAGCCAAATCCGGTCTAACTCCGATGCAATACCGCCAGCAGTACGGTTTATGGCTGAATGAATAGAGGCTTCTGTTTACTCGATAGCGCCAACAGCCTGCAGCCAAGCTTTGGCAATCAAAGCATGTCCAGCAGGAGATGGATGTACGCCGTCCGGCGCCCAGAATGCGCTTTCAGCTCTCGTAGAAGCTTGAGCAAATAAGCCATCCAAACACACTAGACGTGCATCGAACTCTCTGGCTAATTCACGGACGACCGTGATTTTGGGATCGAGGTCTTCTCTCCATTGCTTGCGATCTTCGGGTACGGGCAGCACGAAAGGTTCAATGAGCACAATTTTTGCGCCTGTTTCGGCTGTTTGCGTCAGCAAATCACGGTATCCCGCTTCAAAACTCTCCGTCGAGGTCGGATCATTACGATCATAACGTCTCCACGTATCATTAATCCCAATATAAATGGATACTAAATCAGGCTTCAAATTCAAGCAGTCTTGATCCCAGCGCTTCTGCAAATCCACAACACGATTGCCTGATATTCCGCGATTAAGGAACTGCACTTGTTTTTCCGGGTATTTAGCCGAGAATTGAGCCGCTGCCATCAAGGCATAACCTCTACCCAAATCATTCCCGTTGTCGCGAACACGTCCTGCATCCGTAATACTGTCCCCTTGAAATAAAACGACATCCCCTTGACCAATCCATGCTGACATGTGAATGTTTCCTCCCCTTTATCCCTTGACCCTTTTGGAATTTACCAAAAGTTGCCTAGAGTATAGCACAGGCTATAAGGGCTATCAATTGTAACATCTGACTAAATAATCTAGTCAACATTCGGAGGAGCGCAATTTCTGAACCGTTCTCGGCGTTTGCCCAAAGCGCTGCTTAAATACGCGTTCAAAATGCGTTAAAGTTTGAAAACCCGAAGCATAACAGATTTCCGTAATCGGATAATCGGAGGAAATAATCAATGACTTGGCAAATTTCAAGCGGAGATTCTGTAAATAGGTTTGGAACGGAATACCTGTTGTTTTGCGGAAAACATGGGAGAAATAATTCGGAGCCAGACCAGCCTGCTTGGCAGCTTCTTCTAGGGATATTCCTTCCCGAAAATGATGATGGATATGAAGAAGCGCTTTTTGCACATCGGGATGCTTCTGGTGCGCAATCTTCTCCTCCTGCCGTTTGGCTGCGGAAGTTGCTCTGGCGATATAGAGCAGAATACGTTCCAGCGACCCTTTCACGATATGTGTATGCCCCATCTTTTGATGCTGGGACTCTTCCCAAATCAAACGAAACTCATCTTCGATTTTCTCAAAACTCTCCCGCATATCCGCATTCCGAAAGTCTCCCGCTTCTTGGAAAAATAACGTTTTCAGCTCCCCGCTAAATAAATTGTCGGAGAACACGAGGTTGTACAAATGCAGCGTTTCGCTCTCAAGAGGGCCGATTTCATGAAAATCAGCCGGGGTCAGCAGAAACAAGCTGCCGGGACGCAGGTCGTAAGAAACACCGTTGACAACATTTCTTCCATGCCCCGCACATACAAAGCAAAGTTCATAAAATTCATGCCAATGCAGCTCGCAGAGCCGATCCACATGCTGTGTGTAGATATGAAAGGACTTGGACGGATGAATAAACTTTTCGCTTGTTAATCGCTCTGGCTGATCTTTTCTACGCATCCGCATCCGCTCCTGCTCCTCTCGTTTTAAGCACTATTACACATTGGCATATTGATTTCCTGCTACATCTTTCCCTCTAGCCAACCACACCTTGAAATTTTTGTTTTTCTCTGGAAACACCTTCGTATCTGTTGCAAAATAGCGCATCGTATATCCACAGCGCCGGTCAGCGCTCCTATTCGGGTCGGCACCGTGTGCGATCCGCGCATCATGCAGCGAGCACTCTCCTCTGCCCAGTTCAAAGTGAACGGCTTTGGAGGTATCCAAATTTTTGATTTGCGTGCTAAAGAGATTTTTCGCGCTGTCAACCGACTCATACTCGGAGAATCCATTACTATGGGTGCCGGGAATCACCTGCATGCATCCGTTCGCTTTGCTGCTAGGATCAATGGCGAGCCAAATGGTTACGATTTTGTCTAGCCGGTCTACACGTCCCCGCCAATAAGCGGAATCTTCATGCCAAGGCGTTGCTCGACCGAGCAATGGATCTTTGCATATAAAATGACTGGACCACAATCCAATATTTGGTCCTAGCAGCGGTTCCACCAAATCGAGCGCTTCGTCCGACAGCAGGAACTTGAGAAGTCTTTCGTCGCGAAAATGAGGCGTATCTAATTCATCGGACAGCTTGCTTCCTTTCTGGGCCAGTTGATCCTCGAAAATAGCGGTTAATTCAGCCAGCTTCTCCGCAGAAAACAGCTGTTTATGATGCAGCAGGTACCCATTCTTTTTATAAAAAGCGACTTCTTCCTTCGTTAATTGGCTCATCTCAACATGCCTCCCTAGCTTCGCATTGCTTACATGTTTACTATACTTCTGATGCAGGGTGAGGACTCATCTTATCTTACTTAGAAGTTAGCGTATGTTAAGGTCAAAGTCGAAACGAAGATGAAGGAAGATGCATAAAAAACAGCAAATAACAAAAAATACCAACAAAAAGGAAGAATGGATGACATGCGCGATGCTGAATACGAAGGCCGAAGACATAGAACAATTGCTCCTGCTTGCTCAAAGGTCCAGCGACTTTATCAGCAGCACGATTGCATTCACGGAACCTCCGCTAATCATTCATTATTATAAAACTCTGATTGATGAGCACCTTCTACAAGAGCAGCTGCTTCGTGCAATTGAAAATAACGCGGCTGGAGCGGAAATTCAACAACTGAATGATTTAAAACAGCTCATAACCATTGAAGGCATCCAGATTACCGACCAAATTGCGGATATCCAATCGAAACTTTACCAGGGATATGCCATTATCCAAAAGCATGAGCATGATGCTTTGTGCGCCCTTATTCCATTAATCAGCAAAGCAGGGCTGCGAAAAAGCAATGATACGGATAATGAATTCAGTGTGGTTGGGCCTAAGGTCGGCTTTGTCGAGGACCTTGACATCAACCTGCACCTGATTCGCAGCCAGTTCGCACTGCCTAACCTGATCATAAAAACGATATCGATCGGCAGTTTATCCAATTCCAGAGTGGCTATTATCTATATCGACGGGATCACGAGCAAGGAAAACGTGGCTATTATTGAACAGCGGCTTAGCAGTATCGACTTTGAAGTGGTCTTCGATACTGCACAGTTGGATCAGATTATTTCTGACAACTCGTTGTCCCCTTTCCCCTTATTTGTATCAACAGAGCGCAGGGACCGAGTCATCTATTCCTTAATTTCCGGCCAGGTTGCCGTCATTAGCGACGGGTCCCCCTATTTTATTACAGGACCTTCGACGTTGTACGATTTCTTCATTTCGCCGGAAGACTATTACTTGCCTTGGATATTGGGTTCGTTTTTCAGGATCATTCGCATATTGGGTGTTGCTTTCTCGCTTTTTGCCTCTGCTTTGTATACGGCGATTACAACGTTCCATTACGAAGTCATTCCCAAGGATTTGTTGCAGCCCCTTATTTTCTCCAGGCAAAATGTGCCGTTTTCTCCGGTTCTAGAGGTGCTATTTCTGGAGATCACGATTGAATTTCTTCGCGAAGCCGGAGCCAGGCTGCCCACCAAGATCGGTCAAACGCTCGGTATCGTCGGCGGTATCATCGTCGGACAAGCGGCCGTTGAAGCCGCATTAACAAGTAACATTTTAATCATCATCGTGTCTTTATCCGCGTTGGCTTCATTTGCAACACCTATTTACAAAATGTCAAATACGATCCGATTCCTTCGATTTCCTGTCATTATTATGGCTTCGTACTGGGGAGCGATCGGTATGATATTCGGGATCTGCTTTATCCTGATTCATATTACAAGACTGACATCGTTGGGAAGTCCTTACACCGTACCCCTATATCCGCTGCGGCCCAAGGATCTAAGAGACAGCTTTATCCGTTCCTCCTATCAATATACAAATAAAAGACAATCCTATCTAAAGCCGGAAACCATACTCCGATATATGCCTAAACCCAGGAAAAAGAAAACCGATTGGGAGCAGGAGTGAACGAGCTGGAAAGGAGAGTGTGCGTGAATGGTCTATAAAGCAGCTATGGCGCTGATTTCCTGTGTAATTGCCGTTGGATGCAGCAGCAACCAGCAAATCATCAATAAAATACAGCTTGTTCAAACAGCCGGTTATGATAAAGTGGGTGATCGTTCACTTTGCTCGGTCATCTTGACCAGCTATATAGAAAAAGGTAAAGCCAGCTCGCAGCTCTTGCTGACCGAATCTGACTCCAGCTTCGATATGATCCCCCGGTTAAACACCAAAACCAGCAAAACGATTCAATACGGACAGATGGGCATGGTGCTTTTCTCAAAAACGTATGCAGAGATGGGCATCGGCCCTGTGATCAGCGGTTTCTGCCGAGATCCGAAGATTGCCAGCAAAGTTCAAATGGGTGTAACGGATAAAGAAGCTTCTAAAATGATGGAAGTCGCCAACAAAGCCCAGGAATCGCTTTATCTGATGCGAATGGTTGAGCAAAACGTTCAAACGGGCAATCTGCCCAAAATGAATTTTAAATATCTCTTATTTAATTATTACGGGGAGGGTCGCGATATTTTCCTGCCCTACTTCAACGTTGAAAGAGGCTCAGTGAAAATTGACGGTTTAGCGCTATTTAAACAAGATAAATTCGTGACAAAAGTCAGCATTCGGGAAGCCTTCCTGCTGAAGTTATTGACGGAATCTTCTCGAAATGGAAACTTACTCATGCCAATGAAAGCGGACAACGACAATTCGACGATTCACGATTATGTGTTAATGAAAAGCATTGCTTCAAAAGCAAATTACCATTACAACACATCGGCCTCTGAACCAATCGTTGAGATAGGGCTTAGGGTCAGAGTATTAATCAAGGATACCCCTTCCTGGCTGCACTTGAATACGAAGGAACAAAGGGATGCATTCGAACGGCAATTAGGCAGCTATTTAGAAAAAGAAGCCCAGGACTTTATTGCGCTGTGCCAGTCCAAGCAGGTAGATCCGATCGGACTTGGCGATTTCGTCAGAAGCCGGACAAGGACCTGGAATGAAAAAGATTTCTATGCCACTTACCCGAAGCTGCGGACACAAGTTACTGTTCATTTGTCTATCGAGCAAAGCGGTGTTGGGGAATTATAAGCAGGCCTTTACGTTACAAGGGGGAAACGACAACCATGCATCAACAAATAAATAAAAAGTTCACTGTTTCTCCTTACCTGCTTAGCTTCATTATTTATTCCAGTGTGATCGATGCCGGTATGATGTATTTTCAGCGTGATCTGGTCCAAGATGCCGGGTATGATGCTTGGCTTTCTATTTTAATTGCGGCCGCTACCGTGCATCTCATTATTTGGATGATGTATAAGATTCTATCGAGCAGTAATCAAGCAGATACAACGATTGTGTCCATTAACCGCCGCTATTTCGGTAAAATTGTTGGGACTGGTTTTAACCTGGCCATTGCGTTGTATTTCAGTTTTGGCGCTTTCTGTACATTTAGAACCTACCTTGAAGTCGTACAGGTTTGGATATTTCCCTACATGCAAATGATGCCACTTACGCTGGTTGCGCTTGTACTCATTTACTATACGGTGTCTGGTGGTTTTCGAACGGTTACCGGCTTAAGCTTCTGGGCAACTTGCAGTATTTTTCTATTTATTGCACCTCTGACACTTATGGTTATTCCCTATTTGCATCCGCAAAACATGCTTCCTGTCTTCAATCATTCGACGGTGCAAATCCTCAAGTCTACCGAAACCATGTTTCCTCACTTTCTAGGATTTGAAGTGCTTTTGGTCATGTATCCATTTATCGAGCAGCAAGCCAAATCACAAAAATGGGCGCAATTGTCCATTGTCATCGCCATTGGTATGTACATGCTGGTCGCTCTCGTTGCATTTATGTACTACAGCGAAGGCCAAATTATTCACACCATTTGGCCTACGCTGAATATGATTTCGATTGTTGAATTTCCTTTGATGCAAAGAGTGGAATATATTATAATCTCCATTTGGTTTGTTAAAATGCTGGCCAATATCTCGCTGGGCTTGTGGTCGGCTACTCACAGCTTGAAGCTTTCAATCCGTGCGAATCCTCGCATATCCTTGATCATCATCCTTGTGTTGTTTATCGCCGGGCAGCTAATTGTCAAAGATCATGAACGATTGCAATTAACGAATTCGTTCTATGGCTTGACGGGCATCTACTTCACTGCCGTGTTCATCCCCGTGATGCTGATCGTTACGCGTTTTAAAAGAAAGGGGAGTCAGTAGCATGGCTCCCCGACGCTGCGTGCTTACTGGCCAGTTTAGCGATCATCCGAATCGCTCTTTTGCATCCTCTGAAGTGCTTCCGCATAGTCGCTATATAGGCCGCTTCCCACTGCGGCATGAACAGCAGCGCCAAATGCCGCTTCCTCTTTCACCCTGGGGAACATAAGCGGCAATTGCCATTTGATGCTGGCCAGTTGCTGCATAGCTCTGTTCTTGCGTATCCCATTACCGGATACGGCCAATCTTGTTAACTGCTCATGGAGCTCTGCAGGGAGGCACTTCGTAAATCCATCCAACTCATCCAAGATGCCATGAAGAAAGCCGACAATCAGCTGCTGAGGATGAAAATTATTCGGCCTGATCCCTTCGATGCTTCCCGTCTTATACGGATGTTCTCTGGTTCCGTAAAACTGGGTCCCTACCTTGAGGGCAGGCACTGACTCTATGAGAGCTTCTTCCGCCAGTCGATTCATAGTTTCATAGAAGCTTCTATCATCCAGTAAACCGAATGTGCGGCAAACCTCACGGAAAAATTGCTCCAGCAGCTCATACGATTTCCCACCGCTGAGCGAAGCTCCCACAAGCAAATACCCGCCATCCATGAATGGACGTGTTTCCAAATGAGGGCTTTCGAAATATGCCGACGAGTAGACGGACACTTGTGAGCCTGTCCCGATATTCACGAGCAAGGTTCCTTGAAAGGAAGATACTGCACCCAAGAAGCTGGCTTGGTTATCGCCGATTGCCCACAGCACTTTTTTCCCATCTGCCGTATCTCCCGCGATAGCCGTATGGTGGACAAGTTCCGGCAGGAATTCAGCATCCATCCCGGCTGCGATTAACTGATCTTTGTCAAATTGCCTGTTCGGCAGCGTGAATAGACCAATGCTTGCCGCATTGGAACTGTCGATGCGAGGTGTTTTCTCATCACATAGCTGCATGGCCACATAATCGCCAATCGTGCACAGCTTCACTCCACCGCTCGGAAGATTTCCCTGTTTGGTCAGATAATAATGAGTCACTAAGCCATATCCGGTATGTAAATCAAAGCCGGTAAGTTCACTTAACTCCGTGGCATACGATCGGCCTGATTCCAAAAGCAGCTCGCCTCGGCCATCCTGCCAAGTCACAAGCGGGCTAACTGCCTTGCCTTCTTTGCTTACATACAGCACGCCGTGCATTTGACAGGAGATCCCGATTGCTCGCACAGCATCCCAGTCGTCCTGACATTCTTCTATTAACGATTGAACCAACTGGACAATTCTGTCCGCCTGTTGGGTACGTTCCCAAAATTCCTTCGAAGGAAGCGCCGCATCATTTTTGGTGGACGCCATGCGGATGACGCGCCCATCCTCAGCGTTGGCCACGATGAGACATATGGAAGTTGTGCCTATATCAATTCCGGCTAAGTACATAAGCTTGCTCCTCTCAAATACAAATGGCCTCACCGCAAAAAATCCCCCGCATCCAAGGGATGGAGGGATTCCCATAAAGCATACCTCTGTCAGCTTCCCAACTTGCTGAAGAAATCCTTAAACACACGGTCACGCCGAACAAAGTGAATATAACGAATAAAATGCCGCGAAGCATCGAAGCTGTAGCGAAAATCTTCCGACAGAATCGGGCTGTGCACCAGCTCATTGGGCAGCCAGCTTTCATTGATCAGATATGCGATCGTCGCAATATCCCAAATAACACGCGAATAGGCAAAATGGTCTTTCGCACAATTCTCATAAGTTTCATAGAGATACTTACCAATCTCTCCCTGGTCCTTCACAAACTCCCGCACTTCCGACAGCGTTGTAAGCAAGTGCGAAGTGACGCCCATACAAGGAATTAGCACAAGCGGCACGCCGCAATTGAGCATAGTTCGAGATGCGTGCAAATCCTGCGCAAGGTTGAATTCTTTTGTATCTGGCCAAGGCAAAGCATGTCCGCCGAGCCAAACGACGACGATTTTCTCGATGATGCGCGGCTCCATCAAGATCGCGGAAGCGACGTTCGTTATGGCGCCAATCGCCACTACATAAAGCGGATCGTCCTCAGGAGAGGCCATCGCCCGCTCCACCAAATTTCTCGCCGCCTCGCTTTCTTGCGGCGTCTCGGCTCCGGATAAATATCCCGTCGATCCGCGGTAGATCGGAATGCCGGACATTTCCGGCAGCAGTGCAGAAATTTTCTGCAGTTCGCGGTAGCTTTTCTCCATGCCATCGGCTGGCCCGTCTGATAATTCATTATGAAATGGCGCCGCATAAAAAGCTTCAATCTGCAGCTGCTCAGGGGATTTCAATGCATAAACGACAGCGAACTGATCGTCGATTTCATTATAAGTATCCGTATCCAGCACCATGCGGACTTTTTTGCCAGGATGAGCTAAGCGCTGCAGCAGCTTTTCTTGCGTTATTTTCGGAAATGAAATCATTGAGCGGTGCCTCCCTTGAATGCTTGTTTGCTTGGACAACTAACGGGTTGCTAATCTCGCATAAACCAGAAAAAACAAGGCCATTTCAGCCATAATCACATAGTTAGGTACAACAATAAACAAGTCGATAACAAAAAAAACGCCTAAGATTCCTAAAAATAGTGCCAAATGAATGGGTCTCAGCTGCAGGTGCTTATGCCGGTACCGATGGAAAATGATCGTCGTCGAGACGAAGTACAACAGAACGGAGAGAAATACCATCACCAAAATAAAGTGGTAGTCCACTTGCTCCATAAAGAGCAGTTGAATCGATGCCGCGATTGTACTTAGCGATAAATAAACGAGCAAATGACCATAAATAATCGTTTGTCCGGCTGTTTGCAGCGCCTTATCCACTTTTCGCTCGATATTCTCAAAATACTGCCACCAAATCCCAATAACTAGAATAAAAGCCAACGCGGCAAATAAAATCGATGCCCACGTGCCATTGCTATTCTGTAAAACAGCCAACGTACTCACGACTGATTCCCCTAATAGAATGAGCGTAAATAAGGCAAACCGTTCCAATAAGTGGTGCGTGTTAATAGGCGTATGTACCAAGAATCGTCTACCAATGACCGGTAGAAATACATCGATGGCAATTCCCGCGTAGAGAATCAGATACCTCACCCAGGAATCGAAAAATAAGGATGCGCTCGAAATCACGATGCCGATCCAAAACCGCGTCCCTAGAAATCGCGCCGTCGCAGCACGGTGGGATTCTTCCTTTTTATGAATCGCTAAGTATTGAAGAGCTGTTAACACCCTTGAACCTATGTAACCTATAAAAAATGGAACGTAATACCGATCAAAATCCGGCGATAAACTAAACGTCATGATGAGCACAAAAAACAGTTGCAGAATCATGTAGATGCGGTGAGCGAAGACGTCCTGCCCATATCGGTTATTAAACAGCGTTTGCCCTACCCATGCCCACCAGATGGGAATAAAAATAAGCACAAATTTGATGATATACTCCAGTGAAACCGTCCCGTGGTCAGCATGCAGCAGCACATGTGTTGCCTTAGACACGGCAGCTACAAACAGCAAGTCATAAAAAAGCTCTAACCACGTTACTTTCTTTGCGATGTTCATATCAGTCCCCCATTTACAGAAATCATATAGCTTGCCTATATTATACCGAACAAACAGGGGGGAATTGTTATTTTTTTTGATCGTCGAGTACACCCACCTGTGTTAGCGGTTGTTTGGCTGGCCCTTCGATCACAGTGCCCGTATAAGAAAACCGTGAGCCATGACATGGGCAGTCCCATGATCTCTCCGCCTCGTTCCACTCGACCTCACAGCCCATGTGCGTACAAGTCGTATCAACAACATACAGCTCTCCGCTCGTATCCCGGTAGGCGCCTGCTCGTTTTCCGTTCACTCGAACTACAGCGCCTTCGTCGTTTTGCAGCTCCTCTACTTGCCGATGGACGATATCGAACTTCCCGGCTATTAGATGCTTGGCGATATTGGCATTCGACATGATAAAGGTTTTGATCATAGGGTCCTCATGAAATCTGGATGGTGAGAAGAGCTCTTCATAGGGACTTTTCTCACCTGCTATGAGGGCTGTATTGAGAATCGCCGCCGCGACACTGGTGGTCATTCCCCACTTTTTAAAGCCAGTCGCGATCAAAATGTTCGGCTCATCAGAGACCTCCCGCCCAATATAAGGCAGCTTGTCGAGGGTTAACAAATCTTGTGCCGACCAATGATACCTGACTTCCTGCAAGTTGAATTGTTCAATGCCAAACTGCCGAAGCGCCTCGTAATACTGAAACGTACAAATCCCTTGTCCCGTCTTGTGGCTCTCTCCGCCTATTAACAGCAGCTCCTCCCCATTCACCATCACCGTGCGAAGCGAACGTGCAGGCGTATCCGCATTGATATACATGCCGCCAGCCAAACTTATTTCGGTTTTAGCCGCAAGGGCATACGATTTCTCCGCGTGCAGCCTTGCAAAGTAAAAACCGTTTCGGTCATTAAACGGAAAATGGGAAGATGATACAACAAAGTTGCATGTAATATGAAAACCTTCGCTTGTCTTCACGGTTGCCGGAGTTCCTTTATCCACACCCACAACGGTCGTTTGTTCAAATATTTGTCCGCCAAGCTGAATGAACAATTGTGCGATATGTTTCAGGAAGGGAATCGGATCGAACTGCGCCTGATGTTTCATCACAATCGCCGCCTGGGTCTGGGACGGCAGCGGCGGTTGCGCCAAATAACCTCCAGGAATTCCGAGCTTTTCGTAAGCTTTACTTTCAGCCTCTATCTTTGCCACATTTGCTTCCTCAACGGTATAGATGTAGGCATCCTCTTCTTTGAACTGGCAGGGGATCGTCTGCTCAACGACCAAATTCTTTATAAAATTCAAAGCGTCACGATTCGCTTCGTAATAAAGCCGCGACTTCTCTTCGCCGAAATGAGAAATAAATTCGTCATACACCAAATCATGCTGCGCGGTGACTTTGGCCGTCGTGTGCCCCGTTGTGCCGTTTGCAATTTTGCCAGCATCAAGAAGGACAACCTTAAACCCTTTGCTCGCAAGCAAATAAGCGGTTGTCATCCCCGTGATCCCTGCACCTACCACAGCCACGTCAGCTTCAATGTCGTTTGCTAGCTTTGGAAAAGTTGGCATCTCGGTCTCGCTTAGCCAAACCGATTTGGGAAACTGCGGGAATGGGTCCTTACTTGGGTCGAACGACATAATAACAGCCTCCTTGAAAACCTTTTTTGGATAAATTAACCTCTTTTATCTTCTTTTATTCTACAAATTCCACTGTTCCGAAAAGCAGGAAAAGTCGAATAAGGAAATAAGTGGTAGGTCGAATTGTGCAGGTCTAGCAGCACTTACTAGATTTGGGAATCTATTATTTAATTTAACTGTACAACGGTCAATTAATTTATCTACTAGGAGGTTTGATGATTGAATAAGACCATCATGAAAATGACGAACGTGTTTTTCGCAACAAGTTTAACGGTAGGACTATTTGCAACCACGGCATCCGCCGCAGAAACCGGCTACTCGGAAGCACTGGAGGCACTGGACGCACCACCGATCGATGCGATGATCGTGAACGACGAACGCCTGGCCAAGGGGCTGATGGATCGTGGTCTTTTGAACAAAAGCGCTACACCCGAACAAATATCCAAAGCAGTAAAAAGCTATTTATCTGTCAAAAATAAGAAACTAGTAAACGCCAAAGCAGATCAGAAGAATAGACTGCATGATGAAATGGATAAAAAGTCGAAAGATTTTGTCGCGAAACAAAAAGTGAAATTATTATCGCAAATGAACCATGGCATGGATAATCTCAAAATCGGAAACGGCAACGGCATCCCTATTCCATCCGCCAAGCAGGATCGCTATAACGGACCTGTTCGAGAGGACAAAGTCCTTGTGCTGTTGACCGAATTTGCCGACGTAAAACATAACAATGTGAAACAAGAACCTGGTTTCATGTACGCCAAAGACTTCAGTCCCGAGCATTATCGTAAGCTCATGTTTGGCGATAAAGATTTTAAATTGTTCGATGGATCAAAAATTCAAACCTTTAAACAATACTACGAAGAACAGTCCGGCGGCAGCTATACGGTTGATGGCTACGTCTCTGACTGGTTAACGGTTCCCGGCACTGCCGCTCAGTATGGAGACGATAACCCTGCTGGCGGTCATGATAACCTGGCCCCGCTTGGTCCTCGCGATCTCGTCAAAGATGCGCTTAACGCCGCTGTTGCCAAAGGCATTAACTTGGCTGATTATGATAAATTCGATTTGTACGACCTCGATGGCGATGGTAATCAAAATGAACCCGACGGTTTAGTCGACCATCTCATGGTTATCCATGCGGGTACGGGGCAAGAAGCCGGCGGCGGCGCCTTAGGCGACAATGCCATTTGGTCGCATCGTTGGACGCTGGATGGCGTGTACCCGATTGCGGGAACGTCAACCCCCGTCAGCTATTGGGGCGGCAAGATGGCCGCTTACGATTATACGATACAGCCTGAGGACGGCGCAGTCGGCGTATTCGCCCATGAATTCGGGCATGATTTGGGACTGCCGGATGAATACGATACCCAATACAGCGGGCAAGGCGAGCCGATTGCTTCTTGGTCGATTATGAGCGGCGGCAGCTGGAACGGAAATATTGCCGGTACGACTCCGACCTCTTTTTCACCGCAGAATAAAGATTTTTTCCAAAAAACGATGGGCGGCAATTGGGCTAACGTCACCGAGGTTAACGCTTCGGACATTAACCAATTAGGGAAGGCGGCCATTATTGATCAAAGCGTAACGAAGTCGAAAAATCCAGGAATCGTCAAAGTCAATTTGCCGGATAAAGCCGTCCAAGGCATTCAGCCCGCTTTTGGCTCCCGCTACTATTACAGTACAAAAGGCGATAACCTGCATACGACTCTATCGACGCCGGAATTTGACTTGACCAATGCGCAAACGGCGACGTTTGATTTCAAATCCTTGTATGAGGTTGAATTCGAATACGACTATCTGACGGTAACGGCGGCTACCTATGATGGACAAGAAGTGACGCTCGATGTCATTGGGGACGATGATACGAACGGAGACGCACGCGCAGAAACCTCGAATGGGGTTTGGGTGGACAAGTCCTACAACTTAGCGCCATTCATTGGCAAAAAAGTGAAGCTGAACTTCGACTATGTGACCGATGGCGGGCTGGCTCTGAACGGTTTTGCCATGGATAACGCCAAATTAACCGTTGATGGGAAAGTAGCGTTCTCCGATGACGCTGAAGGAGCTTCCGCTTTTAACCTGGACGGCTTCGTTCAATCGAACGGGATGGAATTGAAGAAGCACTACTATTATCTGGAGTGGAGAAACTACGAAGGAGCTGACAAAGCGCTGGCATTCAGCCGCGGAGTTAAGTACAACACTGGACTCGTCGTATGGTATGCCGATGACAGTTATCTGGATAACTGGGTTGGTGTTCATCCAGGACAGGGTTTCCTCGGTGTTGTAGACTCTCATGCCGCAGCGCTGGTGTTCAAGAAAGACGGACAGGATTCCGTCTCACAAACAACCCGCTATCAAGTTGCGGATGCAGCCTTTTCACTGGATAAAACACCGGCATGGTACGTCAATAATGAAACGAGAGGCGAATACAACTACAAATCTTTGCCGGGAGTTGAGGAATTCTCCGATGCCAAGTTGTATTCGAATGAGCTGATTCCAGACGCGGGCCGCTTGGTGCCGAAATTCGGATTGAAATTCCGGGTCATCGGCGAAGCGAAAGATAATTCTGCCGGATTGATTTGGATTCACAAGTAAAGCGATTTGAATCTTTTGAAAAAGGGACTGTCCATAATTATTGGACAGTCCCCTTCTCATTTTAACCAAATCTGGCTACTTATAAAGAATATCGTCTTTGAGCGAAGCAACATGCGTAATTACTTGATCAATCTCAGGTTTGGGCACTTCAAAATGCGCAAGAGCTTCGGAGAGATGGTTGGCTACGGCATTAAAATGCACCGGCTGTAAATTCATTCCCTTATGGGCTCTAGCCATCGATAAACCCGAATATTGATTCGGGCCACCTAAAGCAAAGGAAATAAATTTAGTTTGATGCTTCCTTTGTTTCTCCATGTCCGTGTTCTTAAAAAACTCATTCACCGTATCATCAGCTAAAATAAGTTCATAGAAGTAGTCGACTACTTTAGCGATTGCGGGCTCTCCGCCAATTTTTTCATATAACGTTATTGTTTGATCCACAGATTTCATCCTTTACAAGTGAGTTCTATGGATATTTTCTCCTGAATTGTTAGATTCATGCCTGGATTTTTTTTCGCTCCAACTTGGCTGATACGGCTGTGAGAACAACAGCTACCAAGACCATTAAACCACCGATCCATGGTGTTTGTTGCAGTCCGATCGTGTCGACAACCAAGCCACCAACTAATGAGCCTATAGCAATCCCTACGTTGAAGGCCGCAATATTCAACGCGGAAGCAACGTCTACGGCAGATGGCACATATTTTTCAGCGAGTTGAACGATATTTAACTGAAGACCTGGCACGTTCATAAACGCGAGCAGCCCCATTAGAAAGACACCAATCAAACCCGCCACTTTGAACGGCAGCAAGAACGTTAACACAATCAGAATAACCGCGTGAACAATGAACATCCAGAATAAGGCACGAAGCGGATTGTGATTCGCCCATTTTCCGCCGACCGAGTTACCGATCGCTACTGCAACCCCGTAGACAAGCAGCACGATAGAAACGACATTTGTATTAAGTCCTGTTACATCTTGCAAAATCGGGGTTAAATAAGTGAAAGCAACAAATGTTCCTCCATATCCAAGCGCTGTGATGGCATAACCCAGAATCAATCGAGAGTTCGTTACCAAACGGAGCATATCCGAAAACTTGGCAGGAGGCGATTGTTTCAGATTTTTTGGAATTAATATTGAAATGGCGATGATTGCAATAACACCAAGCAAGGCAACTCCCCAGAACGTGGCTCTCCAGCCTAACGATTGTCCAATAAACGTTCCAAGCGGTACCCCGGTTACCGTTGCGACTGTCAGCCCAGTGAACATTAAGGCAATGGCGCTGGCTTTTTTCTGCGGTGGAACGAGCTGGACGGCAATCGTCGCGCCGATCGAGAAGAAGACACCATGCGAAAAGGCGGTTATAAAGCGAGCAACCAGCAGAAATGAGAATGATGTGGAAAGCGCGGCAGCGACATTTCCTACAATGAATATGACCATGAGAAGCATCAGTAATGTCTTGCGGTTCATCCGGTTTGTAAGTGCAGTCAGGATTGGCGCGCCAATCGCAACCCCGATGGCATAACCGGAGATCAGAAGTCCGGCAAGCGTGATCCCGATGTGCAAGTCATCGGCGACCGATGCCAGAAGGCCAACGGGAACGAATTCGGTCGTCCCAATCCCGAACGCACTGATGGCCAGCGCAAGGAGCGCCCATTTCCCTGTAAGCAGCTTATCTTTCTGTATAGATGCAGCTGGTGCGATAGTTTGACTCATAATATCCTCCTATTTGAATGTATGTGACCTGCAGCAACACTTTACTTTTGTTGTCTGAGTGTTATTATAGGATCACAAGAACTATTTGATAAGTACGCACTTTGAAGTTCTATAGATACTCCAAAGTACTATAGGTACTTAAAAGTTCCTACCCTAAATACGGAGGTAAACTATGCCCTATAATGTTCCCGTTGAAGCTACGCTTGATGTAATCGGCGGCAAATGGAAGGTCGTCATTTTATGCCATTTGGATAAAGGCGACAAACGTACAAGCGAATTAAAAAGATTGATGCCTGATATCACGCAGAAAATGCTCACGCAGCAGCTGCGCGAGCTTGAGCAGGACGGAATGGTGAAAAGAACGAGCTATGAGCAAGTACCGCCCAAAGTTGTCTATTCTTTAACACCGTATGGTTGGTCATTCAAGCCGATCCTCGATGCCATGTGTGCCTGGGGAGAGCAGCATATTCTGCAAAACGAGTTCGTAGAAGTATAGAAACAACACTTGGAGGCGATGAATGTGAAAATCATGATTTCAGCCGCGGAAGCCATTGAAAAAGGCGTATGGAATGAGATTTTACGTCTCTTCGGTCGGGATAAAAATGAAGAGATATGGCCCAAAGAGGAATTCATTTTGACCGAAGAGCAGGCCATCCAATTGAAGTTGATTAAGAAATAGGTCTTCAATCAGTTCCTGAATAATGAATAGGCCGTCAGGGAAGTAGATATCCTACTTCTTCCCTGACGGCCTATTTTACTTGAGAGTTTGTACGCGTACGCCCTCTCTAAGCCTCATATCGCTGCCATCCCGTCCCGCCTGGATATGGACAGCTCTTGTCCCGCAGCTTGGCGGTAATTCGCACAATACATCCGCATAGCGAGCACGTATGACCGCCGACGAGCTTAGGACACTCGCTGCACCGGCTTAACCGCTCGCGGTACACCGAATCGGGGACGCAGGCTTCTGCCAACTGAAACATAGGTGCTTGCAGCATCTTGTCAATTTGCGAGGCTGTAATCTTGAAATCCTCGCGGCATCCTTTGCTCTGGCGATTCTCAAGCATCACAGCTTACTCCGCGGTCAATGCCAAAACCGTGACAGACATCGGAGGAAGCTCCGCATGAATCACCTGATCGATCAAGTTGAACGCTGTGAATTCCGTTGGCGCTACATTATCTTTCTCTTCGAAGGTATTGTGACCGTCGATTGCGTCTGAAGTTAATGTTGTACCTTGCACAGATACCAATTTGTCGACCAAGCCGCGCAGCTCAACCTCAACCTTTGCGCCAGCTTGATGATCCAGATTGCAAAGGCTGATATGTATCCGGCCCTCTTCATCTTTGGAAGCCGAAACGGAGATTTGTGGAATGGCTTGTTTCCCCTCGCCAAGTTCCGTAATGGACTGATGCACATCCAACAGCTGCGCATCCTGATGAACCTTATACATGTCGAATACATGATAGGTTGGCGTAAGTACCATTTTCTCCCCTTCGGTGAGGATCACAGCCTGCAGTACATTCACCAACTGCGCAATGTTCGCCATCTGTACGCGATCACAATGCTCATTAAAAATGTTCAGCGAAATCCCGGCGACTAACGCATCACGAATCGTATTCTGCTGATACAGAAAGCCTGGATTCGTTCCCGGCTCCACATCGTGCCACGTCCCCCACTCATCAACGAGCAGCCCAATTCGCTTGTCCGGATCATACTGATCCATAATAGCGGAATGTTTGCTGATCAACTCTTCCATGAACAAGGCTTTCTTCAACGTTACGCGCCACATGTCTTCAGGGAATCCGGTTGCCGCCCCTTTCTCCTGCCAGGAATCACCGGGAACCGTGTAATAATGCACCGTAATAGAATCCATAAAACGATGAGCCTGCTTCATCAAAGTTTCCATCCAATGATAGTCGTCCGTGTTCGGCCCACAAGCAATTTTATGTATGCGATTGCTGCCATAATTGCGGACATAGGTCTGAAATTGACGGTACAAGTCTGCGTAATATTCAGGCCGCATGTTCCCTCCACAGCCCCAATTCTCATTACCCACACCGAAATATTTCACTTTCCACGGCTCAGGTCTCCCGTTTGCTTCGCGCAATTCAGCCATAGGCGACACACCTTCGAAGGTCAAATATTCGACCCAATCGGCCATCTCTTGAACGGTTCCGCTCCCTACATTGCCGTTGATATACGGCTCGCATTCCAACATCTCACAGAGCATCATAAATTCATGCGTCCCAAAATGATTATTTTCCACCACGCCGCCCCAATGGGTATTAATCATTTGTTTCCGGTTTTCTTTCGGACCGATGCCGTCCTTCCAGTGGTATTCGTCTGCGAAGCAGCCGCCTGGCCAGCGTAATACCGGGATTTTCATCTTTTTTAACGCAGCGGCGACATCGTTCCGAATCCCTTTCGTGTTAGGAATTTCTGAATCTTCGCCCACCCATAAACCTTCGTAAATGCATCTTCCCAAATGCTCGGAAAAATGTCCGTAAATATTGCGATTAATTGTGCCTTTCGCTCGATCGGCGTTAACAGTTATCCGGTTAGTCACAGAAATTCGCTCCTTAAATTAATATTTTCATTAATCAATAAGTAATTTCATAAATTCAATTATTATCATAAGTTGATCTTCCTGCTTTTGCAACCGTTTTTTTGAATCGTCAGCCCCAAGGATCCCCAATGCTTCCAGACGGATAATTTCCTTTCTTTTGATCTAAAATAAGCTTTGTCTTTCCAAATAAACTGGTGGGAGTGATACACATGCGTGAAGGTTTGATCCCTGCTGTTCTTGGAACTGTCGTAACGGCTTCTGCTGCTTCCTTACTCGGTAGCAAGTATAAGCTTGCAGCAACTGGTGTGCTCGGATTTGGCCTAGCTCATGTCGTTCTAGGGGCTATTGACCTCATCGAACATCGGTAGCGCTTGGGAAGGCTCGCAGATTGTGAAAAAGACCTAACGGATGATCTTCATCCGTCAGGTCTTTTTCTGTTGAAATGAATGTAATTATACATTCAATATATAACGCGCGGCAGGGCTTATTCGGTCGTAAGTCCGCTTGCGAATATAGGCAGCCTGGTCGAGCTGCTGCTTGTGTTCTCTGGCCGTGAAATACGCGTGAAGAGCACGCCTCGTCTTGGCTGTTTGGTTCAGCGTACCGCCGTGCCAGAGGTGCGAATTGAAGACGCCGACGGAGCCGGCAGGCGCGACAATCAACTCCTCCTGCGGGTGAGGCGCAAGAGGATCGATGCCGTACTCACGCGGATAACCAGGCAGCTTATGCGTTCCGGGTACGACGCGAGTAGCTCCGTTCTCTGGCGTGAAGTCGTCAATAAGCCAGATCGAATTGCACACGTGGAACGGCTCGTGCTCTTTGCGTGCGCCCCAATCGGCATGAAGCGCCTGCAATCCCGCGCCAGGAATGGCATCACGCGCATTCAGCGAGGAAAGCATGAACTCCCGTTGCAGCACGTGATAGATGGCAGCCAATAGCTTCGGATGCGTATAGACCCGGTCGAAGCATTCGCCTTTATTCACCAAATCGGAGAGCCTCCGTGTCCCTTCCTCCTGATGAACCTCTTTCCCCGCGTTCATCCCCTCTTTGTCCATTAACTCTTCATACTTGGCGCGAAACGTTTCTAGCTCATCTGTGTTTAACATCCCGGTAAACAAGACGAAACCTCGCTCATCGAGACTCTTCTTCTCTTCAGCCGTCAATAGATCGTCTGTAACACCCAAAGCCAACAAAGCCTCTTCAATCTTGTGAATCGACGTGTTTGGATGCATGCTTGCACCTCCTGAATCATTGTTCGATTTGATACTTATATGCTAAGCTAATCATATGGAATTATCGATTCTGAGAGCTGCGGCATACCTATTCAATCTTGCAAAAGGGGATGACAAATGAGCTCTATTTTTATAAAGCGGCCGATCTTGGAAGGCGCGATCGCATTTCATCGCAAAACCGGTGAAAGCTGTCATTTTCCCCTGCACCGTCATGAAGCCATGATGGAGATTCTTTTTATAGCTGAGGGAGAAGCGGACTATTGGATTGATGGTAAGCATTATGAAGCGCGGGCCGGAGATATGGTCATCTTTCATCCTCTGGTGTGGCACGAAGAGCGCTCGCGCATCGAAGCCCCCTTTTCCTTTTATTATGCAGGATTTCACTCTCTTCAGGTGGAAGGATTGCCGGCGAATTACCTTCTGGAGGAGGATGAACAGCCGGTATTCTCTGTAAGTTCCAATGCTGAGCGAATCAAACATCTCTTTCAAGAGCTCTGTGACGAGGTTAATGAAGGTTGGTCGGAGGTGTTAACTTCCAGTGGCTTGCTGTTAGAACTACTGCTTTTGGAGGTGCATCGATCGAAACATCATGCCCCTGGGAAGACAGCGCGCTTGTCCTCGCAAACCGTGATAACAAAAGCAAGACGATACATCGAAGAGCGGTACCATGAACCCCTCACGATCAAACAAATTGCCGACCATGTTTATCTGAGCCCATCGCATCTAAGCCACTTGTTTCGAGACGCTTACGGGGAGAGCCCGATTCAATTCGCCATTCACCAGCGCATCCACGCGGCTCGCCGTTATTTGACTACTACCGAGTTCTCTGTGGAACAAATCGCGCGATTAGTCGGGTATGAGAGCGTCACGGCATTTCAAAATTTGTTTAAAAAAGCGACCGGTCTGGCTCCTGGAACATTCCGGAAAGAATCGCTCCAACCATCCCACTCGCAATAAAAAAGTGCTTCTCTCATCAGGTATGACGAGGAAGCACTTTTTATTATTTTGCAGCCGGTTCAGCTACAGCTTTGTATTTGGAAGAGACATACGTGACCGCTTTCGGTTCCGTAATCACTTGAACGTTCATGGCATCCGGCTCTGGATCGACCAGTTTGTAAGAAATAACGGCATTGCCATCTTCTCCAAATTGGATACTTGTAATTTCAATCCCATATCCCCCAGTTGGTTTCGTTTCCCGAGACAATGTCACCTTGTTAACATCATCGGAAACTTTCTCAACATTAACGGCAACGGTTTCTGTTGGCGCTGGAACCTGAGTGTGCGCGTCCAACACTTTGCTTGCGTTATATACCCAAGTCGCTGCTTCGCCGCGTGTAATTTCCGCTTTTGGGCTTAGCTTGCCGTTGTTATCGAGTGCGGCAATTTTATAAGCGAGCATACGCTGCAGAGAACCTTGATACTCCGGTGTAATTTGGTCAGCATCCTTAATGTCCGCCGGTTTGATGTTAATCAGTGGGAAATTGCCTTTTTTCTCAAGCGCAGTCATGAGTAACGCCCCGAATTGCTCACGTGTAATGCTAGCATTCGGATTTACATCTTTCGGAAGATCAACGCCGTTGTAATGAGCGATAATGAACGCTTCGGCATACCAAGAGTCATTTTGGACGTTTGTATAGAAATCAGAAGCAAGCGGCTGCTTGACGAAACGGAGCAAATCCATGTTCAGTCCCAAGCCTTTTACAATGATTTGGACGGATTGCGCATAGCTGATTTTTCCTTTTGGAGCAAAATGTTCGTGATCAATACCACTTACAACGCCACGATCACGCAGTGCATTAATCGCCTCGGCTTGTCCACTTTCAACATCCGAGAAGGCAAATGCAGTATTAAATGACAATGCTCCCAATAAAACAGTCGATAGTGCGGCAGTAGCTAATTTTTTCACAGTAACTATTCTCCTTTTAACAAGTTATTTTTTATCACCCTTTCGAGTTACCTATTAAACGGAGCTGTTTCAAAAAAGGTTGCACGCGTTTGAATAAATTTTTGAACTTGCGATAATTGGCGCTTAAACAACAAGCCAGCGTCACTGAGACACTTGGCGGCGGGCGATACAGCTTTAGGGAACTACAGGCCGCTAATTCTAGCAATTCAGCCCGTTTCCGCGTTCAAACGGAGCTACAGGACCTTATTTGTAAGGCAATCCTGTTTTCTTCTAGAAAACGGACAAATAACGGCCCACAGTTCCCGTCCACAAAAAAAGAGCGCTATTTCAGATGAAATAGCGCCCTATAGTTTCCCTGTCAGGGAGCAATCGCCCAAGCGATAGCAGCAAATTCCCTATACGCCCGAATAGGCCATGAATCCGCCGTCCACCGGAATGGTGGCGCCGGTTACGAAGCCGGACATGTTAGGGTCCGTCAACCAAAGCAGCGTGCCGAGCAGATCTTCGGGTTTCCCGAATCGGCGCATCGGCGTATGGGTAATGATTTTGTGCGAACGCTCCGTGAGCGTACCGTCTTCCTTCAGCAGCAGCTTCTCGTTCTGCTTCGTCAAGAAAAAGCCCGGCGCAATCGCATTGACGCGAATGCCGCTTTCCGCCAAATGCACGGCTAACCACTGCGTGAAGTTATCAATGGCGGCCTTAGCAGCGCTATAAGCCGGAACTTTCGTCATCGGCGACGGCGCGCTCATGGACGAAATATTGATGACGGTAGCGTCTTGTCTGCCGATCATTTGTTTTGTAAAAATCTGCGTCGGAATCAACGTCCCGACAAAGTTCAAGTCAAGCACATTGCGGAATCCGGTCACGCTTAAATCATAGAAGGTCTGAATATCCGGATTCGCCAAGTCTTCCAGCTTGAACGTTTCGTTCGTCGTATTCGCACTGGCATGATTGCCTCCGGCGCCATTGATCAAGATATCGCACGGTCCGAGCTGCTCCAGGATCGCTTCTGCGGCCTGTGCTACACTCTCTGCATCCGTTACGTCGCAGGACAAAGCAATGGCTTCGCCGCCTGCTGCGGCAATCTCAGCCACAACCTCCTGCCCTTTTTCCACGGTACGGTTCAGAATGGCGATTCGCCCGCCTTGTCGTGCGAGTTCCAAGGCCATAACCCGGCACAATACGCCGGCTCCTCCTGTAATAACGACAACTTTACCTTGCAATGCTGGAAAATTCGTAATGCCTTTCATGTCTAGTCCCCCATCCTTCCGGATTGTAATTTTCTGCGGTTTGCGTCCCACAATCCCCATAAGTACATAATGCCAAGCGCACGATCATACAGGCCGTAACCAGGTCTGCATTGCTCGTCCCAAATATGTCGTCCATGATCCGGACGGCAAAATCCTTCATAATCCTTCTCATGCAGCGCATTTACAATGCCGGCGATATCTACAGTGCCGTCTGTTGTCCGATGTGAAGTTTCAATGAAATCGCCATTCTCGTACACACGTACATTGCGAATATGCGCAAATGGAATCCGATCAGCGAATTCATTGACGATTCCAACGATATCATTCGCCGGATTTGCACCAAGCGATCCGCTGCACATCGTCAGCCCATTATATGGACTATCTACTAGTCCCAGGAAACGGCGGATATTGGCTTGACTCGTAATAATGCGCGGTAATCCAAAAATCGGCCAAGGCGGGTCGTCCGGATGGATCGCCATTCGGATATCATATTTTTCGGCAAAAGGTATGATGGCTTCAAGAAAATATTTGGCATTGTCAAAAAGCTGCTCTTCCGTCACATCGCGGTAGGCATCAAATAATTCTGTCAGGCGTCCCAGACGTTCCGGCTCCCAGCCCGGCATCGTGAAGTTCGGATTGGCATTAATTCGCTGCACCTGTTCCTCCAAGTTCAGATGGGCAACTTTCTCTTTTTCATAAAAGAGTGCAGTGGATCCATCTTCCAATTCCTTATGCAGATCGGTCCTTACCCAGTCAAAAACGGGCATAAAGTTATAGCAGATCACTTTCACGCCGACCTCAGCCAGCTTAACGATCGTTTTCTTATAATTGTCTATGTAGAGATCGCGGCTGGGCAGCCCGAGCTTGATATCCTCATGAATGTTAACGCTTTCGACGACCTTCATATGAAGACCGGCCTTATCTGCGGCTTCCTTAACCTGCAAGATTTTATCCATCGGCCACTCTTCACCAGCCGGAACATCGTGGAGCGCCCAAACAATGCCCTCTACACCAGGGATTTGCTTGATTTGCTCAAGTGTTACCGTGTCATTGCCTTCGCCAAACCAGCGAAATACCATTTTCATTGCAGATAGCGCCTCCTGTCATTCCTTATTTGAAATACGTCGGAAATTTCTCCTTTAATACAGTTTGATCCGTAACCGTGAGGTGAAGATGTGTATTCATCACTTGTTCAGCCTTGCCGGCTTCGTGATGTTCAATCGCATCCACCATCTGTTCGTGCTGCTCGTAGAGCTCATCCCACCTGTGATCGGCGGCTAATCTGAGCATGCGAGTCCGATTCAGATGAACATTCACTTGCTGGATGATTGCCCAGGTATTCAGTTTTCTGCATCCCTCAAAGATCGTCCGATGGAAAGCTTCATCCAATTCAAACATCTTCTTAAAATCCTTCTCGCTCATGGAAACTTGCTGATAAGCGAGATTGGTACGCAGTAGCTGCAAGGAATCCGCCGGAAAGCTTTCACAAGCTAAGGAAATAACAGCCCGTTCCAGCTGCTCTCGAATAAAACGAGCTTCCTCCACACGCTCCAGGTCGATAAGGGAAACAACCGTACCGCGCTGAGGATAGATATCCAGCAACCCTTCTTGCGATAACTGAACGAAGCTCTCACGCACCGGCGTTCGGCTCACACCAAATTGAACGGAGATTTCCTTCTCCGAAATACCTGTTCCCGGCAGCAAATCCAGCATAAGAATTTGCTCTTTCAGAGCCTGATAAACCGCATCGCGCGTCGTGCTTGTTATGGGTTTGATTTTCAACGTTGTGATTCACCTCCCGTGTCCAAATGTTATTACCATACTACCATACAAGTATGGTAGTGGGAAGTAGGTTCTTCATGTTCATCATTTTGGAACATACTATCGTGTAGAAATTGCTCGGCTGTATGAGGCGTTTACACATCAAAAAGCCTGACGGATCAAACTTCGCCAGGCTGTGTTTCAGCTACTTTACTAGCCCCACCATATCATCCACCTAATCATCGTACACCTAACTTCCACCTCTAGCGCCAATCACAAATTTCAAATAACCTAGCTGGGATCCGGCTAGGCATTGGTTGAAAGGCATTGGTTGAAAGGACTGGTTCCTGTACTGCTGATTGTTGTGGGGCTAATTTCGCTTGTGAGATTACTGTGGCGCTATGGCGCTGAGTACCGTTCTGCGAACTGCTAAGGTGCTGAATGTATTACTGCGAATGTGGTGTGCTAGTGATAGTGAAGTTCCGACTAGTTTCGAATGGTTGAGAGCGGAATTGCAGTGCGCATTGGTTGTCTTACGGACTGAGGAGACCTTATTCGGCGAAAAACGGGCTATCTGAAATTTTAACGGACCCGAATGCCGCTATTTACCTAAATAACATGAGAAATGGCTAGTTTATTGAGCAATAACGGCTCTGGTGGACTTCTGTCAAGAAAGTAAACACACCATTAAGTGCCGATCACGCGGTTTCTGCAAAGGTCGCTGCAAACTGAACAGGCGAAACATAGCCAAGGGCACTATGAACTCTTTTGCGGTTATAGAAGAACTCAATATACCGAAAAATGGCTTCGTATGCCTGCTGCTTGGTTTTGAATTTCGTGCAATAGATGAGTTCTTTCTTTAAAATGCTGTGGAACGACTCTATGCAGGCGTTGTCGTAGCAGTTTCCTTTGCGGCTCATGCTTGCTTGCATATAGTATGAGGCTAGCTTTTCTCTGTATTCTTTGGAGGCGTATTGTGATCCGCGATCGGAATGATGAATAAGCCCTTTGCCTGGCCTTTTAGCCTGATAAGCGGCTTCTAGAGCGCTCAGAGTGAGCTCTGTTGTCATTCGATCATGAAGCCGCCAGCCTACGATTTCTTTGGTGCACAAGTCCAAAACACTTGCTAGATACAATCGACCTTCTCGACAAGGGATATAGGTAATGTCTGCTACCCAGACCTTCTCCGGTGTATCGGTTGCAAACTTCTGATCAAGTACATTTGGCGCAGTTGGTAGGTTGTGATTGGAATCCGTCGTTTGTACTCTAAACTTGCGAGATACACAGGAACGTAGTCCTAGCTCTTTCATGTAAACACTGACGGTACGCTCTGAGATGGTTAAACCCTCTTTCCACAGCATACGAGTAATTTTGGGGCTGCCATAACGCTCCCCGGAATCATGAAAGTGATAACCAATTCGCTTCAGTACCGCTGCTTTATGCAGTTCTTGCTCGCTGGGTAGCGCCTGTTGCCACTTGTAGAAACCGCTCCTCGATACCTGCATGACCCTGCACATCTTCGCCACCCGAAACTCAGAGCGATGATCTTCGATGAACTGGAACCTTAGTTCCTTTCTTTGCTGAAGATGTGCAGTGCCTTTTTTAGAATGGCCAGTTCCTCCCGGAGATCCTCTTTCTCCCGCTCAGAGGCCTGCAGGCGTTTCTCGATGTCCCGTAGTTTCTCTGGGTTACCTACAGGCTCGTTTTCAAAGGAGCGATATTTTGTCATCCAATTCTTTAATGTTCCGGCTGGAATGTTCATTTCCTCTGCAATCTCCGGCAATGTCTTTGTTTGTTCCTGAACATATTTTACTGCCTGTTTTTTAAATTCTTCATTATATCGTTGGCGTTGCTCTCCCATGGGCGGACACCCTCCTATTCGTTAAGTCTATTATTGGGGTCACTTAACGATGTGTCCACTTCTAATTCTAGCCGCATGGAGTCCGTTAAAAATTGGATAGAGCCAATTTAGCTGAAATAGCGGCTGCCAGGTCCGTTAGCGAAAACAAAAAAAGTGGCATGCAAGTGATGTGCCGCGCGGCATCTACGCCAATGAGCATCAGCTTTGCAAGGCCGCGTGAGGATGCCGAACTAAGTGCAGAAACGGCGTCACTTACAGAGACAATTCGTCGCACCTCAAAAAAGACCGCATCTTTGCCAAAAAGCGCAAAGATACGGTCTTTTTTATCGAATTAAATACACTATATAAGCCACCAAAGCTAGTAAGCCTGCTGCGATCGAAACGACGTAGAAAGAAGTGAGACGTGCCCATTTGACCCCGGTTTTCTGAAAATACGTGGTGTCGCCTTCCCTGTTTTTACGTGAAAAACCAATCATAAAGGTTGTAACCAATCCAAATAACAAGATAAGCGAGAATATCGCATAGTAGATGTACATGTTCATTGTGATTACCCCATTTTATATTTAGTAGAAGCCCTGATGTCCTCATTATAGCGAAAAGTGGTCTGACTTTCATCCTCCACTTTAACGTTTTTTCAACCATCCAATTTACTCTTTCGTTACATGTAAACCCATTTCTATGTATCTATTTATAGTTGCCACTGTCATTTCAACGAGATTTACATATGATATAGCAAGCTAGTTTTTAGAAACATAGAAAGGAGGAATGAGGATGAAAGTCGTAATTCTAGCTGGCGGACTTGGCACCAGATTTCGAGAAGAAACCCATTCCAAGCCTAAACCGATGATCCTCATCGGTGATAAGCCCATTCTGTGGCATATTATGAAGATCTACTCATTTTACGGATTTAATGAGTTTATTATATGCCTAGGTTATAAAGGGCACGTCATTAAAGACTTTTTTGCCAACTATCCCTTGCATGCATCCGATATAACGGTTGATCTGCAAAAGAATACCACTCAGTATCTTTCATCGCCAGTAGAACCATGGAAAATTACACTCGTGCACACAGGCGAGGAGACGATGACAGGCGGACGTATTAAGCGAATTCAGAAATATATTGGCGATGAACCGTTTCTCTTAACGTACGGAGATGGATTAACCAATGTGAACATTCCCGAAGTCGTGAAGTTTCATCAGGATCACGGTAAATTCGCCACACTGACCGCGGTTCAGCCTACGGCCAGGTTTGGTTCGCTTATTTTTGGAAATGGTACAGAAATTACTAAATTTCAAGAAAAGCCCAAAGGTGAAGGCGGCTGGGTAAACGGCGGATTCTTCGTCTTACAGCCTCAGGTTTTCGATTATATTGACGGTGACCCCACCCATTTCGAGAAGGAACCCTTGGAGCAGTTAGCTGCCTCAGGGCAGTTGCATGCGTTTAAACATGCTGACTTCTGGTACGCAATGGACACGCTTCGCGATCAACAGCAGTTGCAGAAGCTCTGGGACTCGGGACAAGCTCCGTGGAAAATTTGGTAATACACGGCAGAACCAGACAAAAAGAACGGTGAAAAAGGAGGAGTACGATGACGCCACTTGTCAGTATTTTGTTGCCAACCTTTGATCGTCCACAGTTTCTGGAGCAAGCGTTAGTCAGCGCACTAAACCAAACTTATCCTCATATTGAAATTATCATTTGCGATAATAGCCAAAATGATGCGACAGAGCAAGTGGTGAATTCGTACTTGACCTCACCGAACGGCAGTAAAATCAAGTACGTAAGAAACAAGGCAAACATCGGTCCTACGGCCAACCAACAGAAGTGCTTTCGACTCGCCAAAGGTGAGTATATCAACTACTTAATGGATGACGACTTGCTCCATCCGAGTAAAATCGAGCGCATGCTTCCCTACCTGATTGGCAACCCTAATATTGGACTCGTCACCTCGCTGAAGCAAATTATTGATCATTTCGGGGAACCGGTCCGAATATCCAAAACTCCCCCTTTCAAGCTGTCAACTCTGAAAAAGCCTACCATCAATGGGCAATCCTTAATCCAACGAATGCTGACCGACGCTACAAACTATATTGGCGAGCCGACAACGGTGCTTTTCAGAAAATCGGATCTGCTTGAGCCTTTTGGTACCTTTGGCGGCAAACAAGCGTATAACAACGTTGATGTTGCCTCCTGGATCGCTTTGCTTGTCAACAAGGATGCTGTTTTTCTTGAAGAACCTTTGAGCTCATTTCGCAAACATCCTACCCAATTAACCAATACTTTATTGTCGAGAATGGGATGCCAGTGCGATTGGATCGACGCCACCCTCTTGGCAAAAAAGCAGCGTATCTTTGATGACTCATCCACATTTGTCAAAATGATTAGCAGGCTGGGAAAAATAGTACTGGACAATTTTTCGAATTGGAATGAAGCCACTCAAGGTTTATATCTGAATGAATTATTGGATAGAGCGCATCAACTGGCTGTCGTCAGTGAGAAAACCAAAAAGCTATCCTCACTCGCCAAGGATCTGAAAAAACTCATACAACAGCTCGAAGCTCAAAGGAAACCAGCCTAGTAACAAATGACTTGCGACATTGCAAAATTCGTCCGCCTCTAGAGGAACACGCATGAAGGCCTGCTGTTATACAGGTCTTTTTTGTATGCTCAGGCGATTGTCGGCTTATATTCAAAAAAAATAGACCGCTCCTGCACAAGGCACAGGCATTCGGTCTATTTTTCACGCTAACTGCAAGGATTCCCGCCGCATACTGCTATTCCTTATGGAGCATACGATGCCACGCTCTCAAGGACATACGCGACCTCTTCATCCGTCAAGTCAGGGAACAATGGGAGGGTAACGAGCTCGCGCCAAAGCGTATCCGCTATCGGCGTTTCCGCCTTATAAGGAACAAAGAGTGGATGCATGGTCAGCGGCATGTAATGCACACCGGTCGACACCCCTTTTTTCTTCATATGCAAAATAAACGATTCTCTCTCCTTCACACGAACAACAAATGCCCAATACGAGGAGTCGTTCAAATTGTAGGGGATTGCCGGCTGGACAAGGTTGCTGCCCGCAAGTCCGTCGACGTACTGACGAATGATCTCTTCTCTTCGGCGGTTCATCGTATCGAGCTTAGCCAATTGAACAAGACCAATAGAGGCCATGAGATCGTTCATATTATATTTGTAGCCAATATCGGAGATTTCATAATACCAGCTGTTGGCATCCGCATGATACGAGGCATTTTCTTCATAACGCTCCCATGTATCTTTGTTAATCCCAACCCAACGTGAATGGCGCAAAGGCCTCAGCAGCTCAGGATCATTCGACGAAATCATCCCGCCATCACCGGTTGTCATACATTTCTTCTCCTCAAAACTAAAGCATCCGATATCGCCCCAAGTTCCGAGGGCTTTGCCCAAATATTTCCCTCCGGCCGAATGTGCCGTATCCTCAATAACCTTCAAGCCGCGTGCTCTAGCCCACGGCATCAGCTGGTCCATGGGAACTGGATGGCCCATAAAATGAACGGGAATGACCGCTACGCAATCCGAATCATATTTGCGCTCCAAATCTTCCATACTCATGCCAAAGGTCGTCTCATCCACATCCACAAACACCGGTACCAGCCCATTGTACAAAACAGCCATCGCCGTTGCCGCAAAAGTGACGACTGGAACCAGCACCTTTTTACCCTTGGGGAATTTAAAAGCAGATAGAGCCAGATGCAGTGCCGCCGTGCAGGAATTGACCCCTACCGACTCCGCGCTGCCGATATAGTCGCTCCATTTTTTCTCAAACTCGCCTACCCGAGGACCAAGCCCAAGCCACGCTTTATTGAAAACTTGCTGAATACTTTCCAATTCGTCATTGCCAACAGATGGCTTGAACAGCCTTATATCCACGATTTCCCCTCCCCGTTTTCAAGCTCTATCATTTTACCGAATCTGCTCATAAAAGCTTCCCGGGTAACAACCATTGTGACCATTTCCCGTTCAGGCTCACCTGACAGCTGGCCTTCTACAGGTACCCAGCGGATTACTTCGCCCTCTACTTCTTTGCGTAGTGGTGTGCGCTTCACTTCTACAGCCCCTAAAGTCTCATAAATATGAATCGCGCGGGCATTATCCGAAAGTACATTCAAATATCCTTTCTGTAAACCTAGTTCACGCAAACTCCATGCCCCTAAAGTAAGAAGAGCATGCATCACAATATTGCCATAACGTCCTTTGCGGCCTCTTAGCAAATTATCATACTCACAAGAATGGGCGACTTCATCATAGTGCATTAACCCAATCTGGCCGATCGGCGTCTGCTCTTCATCCTCCAGAATAAATAAAATCCGGTCATCCACTTCCAGGATCTGATGTTGTGCCCATGCCCTTGTGCCTTCCTCATTCGCAGGGAATTGTGTGGCAAACCACTGGCCGGCAGCAACCCTCCAGTCCATTAACGCTTTGATGACTTCTTCATTTTCAATGGATTCTATCGTTAGCGGCTTAAGTTGTCCGAGCACCTTGCCATCGACGATGATCGGCAAACAATACGACGAGATTTGGTCGCTTCCCGCTTGTTTATATTCTCGTAGAATCGATTTCACCGATGAATCACCCTTTCTTTTTCGCATTCGTATGTTTAATCAATTTATTGATTGTTTTTTGAAGATCTGCAGCATTGAATGGCTGAATCGGCTTTTGGTTCGACTTTTGATTCGACTTTTGATTCGACTTTTGGTTCGACATTTGGTTCGTTTTCTTGTCCCCACCCTGAAGCAGTTGCTGATTGATCTGCTCAAGTGTCTGTTGGTTCGTCTTCTGATTGCCAGACTTTTTCATCTTCCCTTGCTGTTTCTCAAATTCTTTGATCTGTTGCGGTGTCGCATAGCCTTGGTTGACGGCAAAAAATTTAAAGGTTTCGATATCCATCATGGCTACTTCTTTGGCCATCTCATGCTGCGACAACTGCTCTGTGTGGTATCGCAAATAGCTGAGTGGCTGAACCATATAAACGCCTTTCCCTTTACTTAACAAACTCAACCAACTCGCCATGTCCACAGCAAAATATGTCTGTCTGCCCAGCAGCACGCCAAAGGGCTCCGTCAGAGCTTTTCTTCGAAACAGAACTGTCGTCGGTTCGCCTAAATAATTAATTCGGTCTTCAAGTATCCTCTTTGTAAGCACTCGGCCGTCGACAACCGTATCTTTCGTGTACAATTGTTTAAACGTTCCAATTGGCGGAACATATAACTGACGGCCTGCAGCGTTAATCACTCTTCGCTGCGATGTGACCATCGTGACATCGGGATACTGGATTAAGTAAGCCATCATTTTTTCAATTTTTCGCAGGTGAAACAAGTCATCGTCCATGAGATAGTTAATAAATTCGCCATTTGCCAAATTTAAGCATTGCTGCTGATTCGCAATCGGACCCAGGTTTTGAGGGTTTTTGAAATATTTGATCTTAGCACCGCCAGGCATCTCTTGATATTTCTGGACGACCAACTGCGTCTGATTGTTGTCGCTGTTATCGCTAACGATAATTTCAATATTGTCATACGTCTGATTAAAAGCACTCTGCAGCGCTAATTCAAAATAATGAGGCCTGTTATAGGTTGGAATTAGAATGCTAACAAGTGGATTCATCTCAATCTCTCCTTTTCAAAGTATCTAACGTTGGAAGCACCTGATCCTTCGCCGACATAATCGGCTGATCGACAGGCCATGGAATTTGAAGCGAAGCATCTTTCCATAAAATCCCGCCTTCATGCGCCGGTGAATAGACATTGTCTACCTTATAAACAACCTCGCAATTGTCCGATAAGGTACAAAAACCATGCGCAAAACCGGGTGAAATATAAACCATGGCAAAATTCTCCTCCGTTAAAACTCTGCTTTCATAGCAGCCAAAGGTGGGAGAGTCTTGCCGTACATCGACAAACACATCCAGAATGGCTCCTTTGCTAACCCAAATGAGTTTCGTTTCTGCATGGGGTCCGTGTTGAAAATGCAGCCCACGAATCGTACCTTTCTGTTTGGAAAATGAGCGGTTTTCTTGCACCCAATTACGGTGAAGGCCATGCGCCTTCATGATATTGACATCATAGAGTCGGGTAAAATAACCCCGGTGATCGGTATTGGGAGCTAACGTAATGTCATAAATGCCCTGGAGATTGCCGGGTTTAATGATCATGCTGTTCACTTCCCTCTACATATTCCTGTATTTGTTTGCTGCAAATCTCCCTGCAATCTCCCGACTGGTCGTAGGCTTTGACCCATTCAATCGATTTCGTAATCGCCATATCGAGATTCCAGCGAGGTGACCACCCTAGTAAATCGCGCGATTTGGTGCAATCTAATCGTAATACAGGAGCCTCATGCGGATGCTCCGCCGAATCAATTAGATAGGCCGCTTGATCTCCCCATTTCTGGCATAAGCTGCTTACGACTTGCTCGACTGAGATCGTATCTTCCTCATTAGGACCAAAATTCCACGCTGCTGCATACTGCTTGTCATCATAAAGATGCTGGGCCAGCAGCAGGTAACCATGAAGCGGCTCAAGGACATGCTGCCAAGGGCGAACGGCTTGCGGATATCGGAGCTTAACCGGCTCATTTCGAAGAATAGCTCTGAAGCAATCGGGAATCAGCCGATCTTCGGCCCAATCTCCGCCGCCAATTACGTTGCCGGCTCTCGCCGACGCTAGCGCAACCGGCACGGCCCATGCTTGTTCTTCCTTTTCATACAGTTGTCGATAGCTGGTTACGATCAATTCCGTTAAAGCTTTGCTGTTCGAGTAAGGATCGCCGCCGCCTAAACGGTCATCTTCCCGGTATCCTCTCCCCTCATCCAATTGCGAATATACCTTATCGGTTGAAACATGGATAACCGCCTTGATGGGGGCATTGTTTCTCTTAGCTTGACGTACAGCCTCTAGTAAATGAATGGTTCCCATCGTATTAATCTCGTAGGTTTCTATGGGATTCAAATAAGAGGCTCGAACCAGCGGTTGAGCCGCTAAGTGAAAAACGATATCCGGAGCTGCTTCTACAATAGCTTCAGATAACGCCGTCATATCGCGAATATCAGCAATATAAGACGATACCACGTCCTTCATTCGGCAAAGCTCAAACAAACTCGGCTCCGTCGGCGGCTGTAAGGAATATCCGGTCACGTTAGCTCCCATGCCTTGCAACCATAAGCTGAGCCAAGTTCCTTTGAACCCTGTATGACCTGTGACAAATACGTTCTTGCCCTTCCAGAAGTCGGCGTTAATCCGAATCCGGTTGTCTGGCATGTTTCTCCCTCCTCCCATTCGAACATCTTGATAGAGAAACAGATTCTATCGAATGTTTTCATATCAAAATATCGTATGATTGCTAGAGCAAACCCGAAAGCGGCAAAAATCTAGTCTATGAAAATAATAATAATAAGCTATCATCCAATCACATCTGCGAAAACTTACATAACATAGATACTAGAGAGGAGGGATAGCAAATGAGTCAACTTTTAGAGAAACTTGAAGAAATGCTTAAACAACTTCCAGGTGGAGTGACTGAAGGACCTGTTGGCGCTGTTTTACAAAAACTTGGTGAACTCCAAGCCGCTATGGATGCAAACATGGATAACCCGACAAGCTCCCAATGGCTGAACCAGCTTCAAGCCGAAATTGGCAAATTGAACTTGGGTGAAAACACAATGACAGACATCCAAAACATTCTTAACCAAATCACGAATCTTTCCGGTACTAACGTTCTTCCGGGAACAGTTATTCCTGCAGTTCTTGATGCCGTACGTCAATTTGTAGCACAACTCAATGTAACAAATCCGACTCCAGAAACGATCTCCGCAAACTTGGCAGCACTTCGTGGACTTGTGTCTCAAATTGAAGGAATTTTGACTGGTCAAATGAGCGAATTGAACTTGAACCAAGACACAATCGCTAGCCTATTGAAACAATTTAAACTTACGAAGTAATCAAAAAAAGACCTTCCCGAGTAGATTTATCTACAAAGGAAGGTCCTTTTTTTGTTTCTTATTTCAAATCGCTTGTGCGACGTCACTTGCTCCAGGTTCCCCGTATAAAAGAAACGCTTGAGCAGCGGCCATCCGAGCCAAAGGAATCCGGTATGGCGAACAGCTTACATAATCCAATCCGATTCGGTGACAGAAAAGAATCGACTCCCTGTCTCCGCCATGCTCCCCGCAAATGCCTGTTTTTAAAGACGTCTTCACGGTTCTTCCTACATTCACCGCCAGTTCAATTAATTGACCGACGCCTTCGGTGTCTAGCACCTGAAACGGATTATGCGGCAGCAGCTTGTGATTGACATAATGGGTCAGGAACTTCCCTTCCGCATCATCACGGCTATAGCCAAACGTCATCTGCGTCAAATCGTTCGTGCCAAATGAGAAGAAATCGGCATGCGCTGCAATTTGACGTGCCGTTAATGCAGCTCGCGGCACCTCTATCATCGTCCCAACTTGGTAAGGACATTCGCGCAGCTTCTCTTTCCCCAGTACCTGCTGCGCCACGAAGTCAACCAGTTCTCTTAGAATTTTTAACTCGTTGGCATGGCCGACGAGCGGAATCATGATTTCCGGATGCACCCGGACACCTGCGTCAATACATGTGGAAGCTGCGCGAAAAATGGCCTCAATCTGCATATCATAGATTTCTGGATATACGATCCCTAAGCGGCAGCCACGCTGTCCCAGCATCGGGTTCGCTTCATGCAGCGCTTGCACCTTGCGGAGCAAGGATGCGACTTCCTCTTTTTCCTTGATGGATCCACCATGTTCGTACGTCAGTTGAGCATGCCTTTTTTGCAACTCATCGAGGTTAGGCAGAAATTCATGCAGCGGTGGATCCAGCAGACGAATCGTTACCGGCAGGCCATCCATCTGCTCGAATATCCCTTCAAAATCAGACTGCTGCATCGGAAGCAGTTGGGCAAGAGCCTTTAAGCGCGCTTCCTTGTCTTCTGCAAGGATCATGCGCTGAACAACAGGCAGACGAGCCGGGGAGAAAAACATATGCTCCGTTCGGCATAAGCCAATTCCCTCGGCGCCAAGCTGCCTTGCTATACCGGCATCGTGCGGATTATCCGCATTCGCAAACACCTTCAGCTTACGAATTTCATCCGCCCACTCCAGCATAATGAGCAGCTCATCTGTCATTCGGGCTTCAAGCAAAGGCATAGCCCCTGCAATAACACGACCGGTCGCGCCGTCCAAGGTGACCCATTCCCCTTCTTCCAGGAGTCGGTTCTGCGCAAACATGCGCTTCTCTTCCGGCACGATTCGCATCTCTTCACAACCGCACACGCATGGCTTCCCCATCCCTCTGGCGACAACCGCCGCATGGCTTGTCATTCCGCCTCGGCTTGTAAGCACGCCCTCCGCAGCGATAACGCCATGAATATCCTCCGGCGTCGTTTCCGTTCTGGCCAGGATAACGCTCCTGCCAGCCCGCACCCATTCTTCCGCCGTATCGGCATCAAAAACAAGCTGGCCAACCGCTGCCCCAGGTGAAGCCGGAAGTCCCAGCGCCAACACATCGATGACCGCTGCTTCATCAATCCCTCGATGCAGCAGTTGATCCAGATGAAGCACTTCAATACGGCTGACGGCATCCTGCTTGGTCAATACACCTTCACGGACCAAATCAACTGCGATCTTAAGCGCAGCTTGGGCGTTCCTTTTGCCGCTTCGCGTCTGAAGCAGGTACAATTTATTGTTTTCCACCGTAAATTCGATGTCCTGCATGTCCTTGTAATGCTTCTCAAGCTGCTTGGAGGCGTCTAGAAGCTGCTCATAAATAGCAGGCATTTCCTCTTGAAGTGCGGCAATAACCAGCGGTGTGCGAATCCCGGCGACGACATCTTCTCCTTGCGCATTAATTAAATACTCGCCAAAAAAGGTATTTTCTCCCGTAGACGGATTTCTCGTAAAAACAACACCTGTGCCTGAGTTCCCTCCCATATTGCCAAAAACCATACTCTGAACATTAACAGCCGTTCCCTGCTCATCCGGTATCCGATTCAGTTTCCGGTAAATTTGTGCCCTGGCATTGTTCCACGATTTGAAAACAGCTTCAATCGCCAGCTTCAACTGCTCATAAACATTCTGCGGGAAGGCCCGGCCCGTTTTGCTCAAAATGCAAGCCTTATACGCCTCAATTAGCTCCTTCCACCCGTTAGCAGTCACATCCTGATCCTGGTGAGCGCCTTCCTTCTCTTTCAAGCGATGCAGTAAGTTTTCAAAATGGCCAGACTCTATGCCAAGCACGACGCTGCCAAACATTTGCAGCAAGCGCCGGTAACAGTCGTAAGCAAACTTTTCGTTTTTTGTATGCGCAGCCAATCCTCGGACCGTTTTATCGTTCAAGCCTAAATTCAGTATCGTATCCATCATCCCCGGCATCGAGCTGACCGAACCGGAACGCACAGAAACCAGCAGCGGATTGTCTGCATCACCGAACGTTTGATTTTTCTGTTTCTCCAGCTGATTAAGCGAAGCTTCAACTTGTTCAAGCAGTGAGTCCGAGAGGCGATTTCCCTTTTCAAAAAAGGCTAAACAAGCTTCAGTCGTGATGGTGAAGCCAGGTGGAACGGGAAGGCCGGCGCGCGTCATTTCCGCTAGATTGGCCCCCTTTCCGCCAAGAAGAGCTATCATTGAGGCGTCTCCCTCCTGAAAGGGGACCACCTGTTTCTGCGTTGTCATTCGGATGCCTCCTTATTGTTATCTTTCCGTGCGCAACCTGGGCAAACTACATAAAACTTTTTGTACCCATCCGTAGGCAGCGTTGCAAGTACTTCGTTACAAGATTTACAAATAATGAGACCAAGTTCATTTGGCTGGGCAGCTACTCCCGCTTCCATTGTTACACTGATTGTATGAGACATGACGTTCCCTCCTTTTCGAGCGTGCTTTCTGCACGAGAGATATAAGCCACTTCGTCTATGACTCGACTAGCGTAACCCCATTCATTGTCATACCAGGCTAAAAGCTTAATTTGATTATCTTTCGTCATCATAGTAAGACCATCTATAATAGCGGATTTCGCATTGCCGATGTAATCCGCGGATACAAGTGGCAGCTCGTTGTAGTCTACGTAGTCCCCCATTGGGCCGGCAACTGCCTGTTTCATGGCTGATTTTACTTCCTCAATATGCACGTTGCGCCCAACCGCCACTTGAAGATCCAACAACGAGACATCCTGTGTCGGCACACGCACCGATACACCTTGAATCTGTTCAGCAAGATGCGGCAAAACATCCGTCAGCGCTTTCCCCACCCCGGTGGAAGTCGGAATAATGGCGTTCGTGCAAGATCGGGCACGGCGTAAATCTTTATGCGGATTGTCCAAATGGTTCTGATCGTTCGTGAAGGCATGCACCGTTGTCATCCATCCCATTTTGACCTGAAATGCCTGATCTAAGATGTGCAAAATAGGAGCAATACAGTTCGTTGTACAAGAGGCCGCGGAAATCAAGTGATGCTGCAAAGGATCGTATGTGCCTTCATTGACCCCCATGACCATCGTCAGATCCATATTTGTTCCGGGAGCCGTAATCAGAACTTTCTTGGCACCTGCGAACAGGTGGCGTTCAGCTCCATGCCGATGGTTAAACTTTCCCGTGGCATCGACAACCATTTCAACGCCTAGTTCTCTCCAAGGCAATAGATCCGGCTCTCTCTCGCAAACAACGTGAATGGATTGTCCGTTAATAATCAACACGTTATCCGGAGTAACCTCGATTTTGGCGTCCCAAGTGCCATGCACGGAATCGTACTTCAACAAATGGGCTAATACATGAATGGGACAAGTTGAGTTTACTACTGCTATTTGGAAATCCTGCTGCGAACCAGTCAACGCTTTTCTCAAGACGAGCCTTCCAATTCTTCCAGTACCGCTGAGTCCAACTCGCATCTCCATCCCCCTTATCTCGTTTAGTACGTCATAAATGTAACATAAGAATATATATTACACAATATATATTTGTTTATTTGGATTAAAAAGGGCTGTTGATATTCATTTTGATTAGGAATGAATATATATGACATACTAATTATGAGATACTGAAAGCTGATCTCTTTTACCAAACTAACCCGAATATTAGTAAAATTAGCCGATGAGACTAGCATCTAAAGGAACTACAGGGCGCTATTTCGTTATAAATCGGGAGTCCCGCAGCTGAATGGGAACTACAGGATCTTATTTCAGTGAAATGCGCCACTTCACTGCCCAATAGGCCAAAATAAGGTCCCAGCGTTCCCTCTGATTTGCACAGATGTCCTTTTTCGCTCAAATAGCGCCCTGTAGTTACTTTACAGTTGCTCCCTGTGCCGTCTCGTTCCATACCCGATATTGAAACAGGAAATGCCTCATTAGCGGTCAGGTCACATTATTTATCACACCCCATTGCCCCTTCACCAAGTGGAGCCTGCAACAGTATCCATGTTGTACTTAATGCAACCATTTGGCTGTAATTGGGCCAAAGATCGCCTCTATGTTGCAGTTTGTGCAAGCATTTAAGCACTAAAACGCTTACATCCCACCTTTTCGCAATAAATGGTTGTATATTGTGCAACAAAAGACCACATTTGCGGTCAGACCAGGCCATTACGTTGTATATAATGCAAGGTAAGCCTTAAAATTTGAATTAGACTTCACCTTTGCTGCTCAGCCGTCCCTTTGTCACCTCATTCCTCATACATTTATCACTAGTCCCCATCCCGCTACACCACTGATCACTAATCACTAATCACCATTACCATTACCTACACCCAGCCCATCACACCATTAACCACTTAACCCCCTCTCTCATCCCACCACAACCATTTGTTACTCATTTCAATCATCCTACCTGACACGCTCCATCACTAATCACCTTCACCAAACGGCCACACTACTAATTACCCATCACCTTCCCTCATCCCACCACACCATTTGTTACTCATTTCAATCATCCTACCTGACACGCTCCATCACTAATCACCTTCACCAAACGGCACACTACTAATCACCCATCACCTTCCCTCATCCCGCCAAACCTTTGTCACACAAAACCATCTCCCCCCAACTCCCATCACTTAACTTTCAACAGGAAATTGTACTGCTAATTTGCTCATATCTGCTGCTCTCTCGCCAGTAGTTGGAAATTATCCAGCTAATTCTTCAACTTTCGTCCGAAATGAGGTGAATCGACTGAATTACCTGCACAATTTCCAGTTGCTCGCCAGCGAACAGGTAGCGCGAAACTAAAAATACCGCCAGGATGAAGTTCCATCCTGACGGTATTTATTGTTAGCTATTGGATAATCTGACTAGCCACTTTCACAAGATCATCTAGATCAATTTTGTTATCTCCAGTAACATCGGCTTTCTTCACAAGCAACCAATCCGGGCTGCTCGAATCTTTACCGTAGTTGGCTGCGATCATGGCAAGGTCGCCAATCGACACTTTGTTGTCGCCATTAATATCGCCCGGCGTACCTGGAGCAGGGATTGTAATCGAGACGTTCGCCGATCCAAGCGTTGCGCTCGTTTCGTGCCCCGTTGCATCCCCGAGTACCGCCGATTCAACGGCCAATCGAGCTGTTGCCGGCTGCGTGATGTCTTTCGCTTTAAAAGTCAACTCCAGCACATCGCCGCTGCCGATGATGGCATGACCCGCTCCTTCGCTCGCAACGATGAAGCGAACTTTGCCTGGTGTTGTTTCTGATTTGGACACCAAGCTGATACCCAATTGAGCAGGCTTCGCTGAAACAAGTTCCATTAGCGAAGTATCATAGCTTATCGTTAAATCCTGAGCGTAAACCGCTTCGGTAACATTGGATAAGCCCAGACCTACCGTAAAGGTTTGCCCCGTTTGAACCGAGCTAGGTGCGATAAGCGTTGTTGCTGGTACACTCACTACTTTCGTTACGGTAATTTTTGCTGTCGCATGGAAATTGCCATCAGCAGTTGTCGCTGTAATGCTCGCACTACCTGTTTTTATACCAGTTACGATCGTTTTGCCTTCGACAACTTCAACCTTCGCAACCGATTCATCGCTGCTGGACCAGGTCACATTTTTATTCGTCGCATTCTCCGGCTGCACCATCGCCTTCAATTCCACGGTGCCACCTTCAGCAATAGAAACATCCGTTTTGTCGAGCACTACGCCAGTCACCGCATGTACGGTCTCATCTGTTACTCGGATGTTATCTACAACAAGCTGGCCTCCGAGCTCGGCACTGCTGTTATCTGCTCCCTTCAGGATGGCGAGGTAAGCATTTTTGGCATTGTCTGTCGTGAACGTCAAATCAACCGTACTTGCTCCCGCTGGCAACGTTTTGGTCGCCAGATCTCTCACTGTGCCGTTATCATTCACACGAACGGCAACTGTGAACTGATTAGCCACATCTGCCTTGGCCTGCATCGTCAAATGGTACTTTTCATTCGTCTCGAGACGCAGTGTTTGCGGCAATGTACGCAGCCATTCGCCTGCTCCGCCTTCATTTGTTTTCAGCGAGAAGTTGCCATCCAACACATAGGATTTCACTTGATTTTCGCCTTTTTCTACCATATGCGTCTGCACATTGCCTGCTTTCGCATAAACAAAAGGCCCCCAAGCTTCATCGACATTCTCGAAATCTTCGTTCAGAACAGTGCCTGCTTGATCTGTTTTCCCCGGATTCTCCCATATCCGTACATCGTCGAAAGATACCGTTCCAGCACCTGGCGCTACGTTAAGTGCAAGTGTTGCTTTATCGCTTACTGCATCAAAGTTCACTTTCACACGTTGGAAATTCGTATTGTAATATTTGTGCTGTGGAGCGAAATATTTCAGCTTCGTATCTTCCAAGTAGTTGGATACTTCCATGTCGCCCTGTTTCACGCTAATCGACGACTTGCGATCCACTCCATATACGTTCATCCAGACGGATGCGCTGTAGGTTTTGCCTGGCTCAAGTCCTGTAATAACTTGCTCGACTTTCGCATCGTCAGGCCCTTTCACTTCCAGATAATCGTCAGCGTTACTGTTTTTCTTGAAGCTGATGTGATCCGTTGTTCCAGCGGAAGACGATTTACTCCAAGTTGCCCACTTATGGCTGTCAAATCCGGGATCTTTAACCGGACTGCCATCGCCCCAGATCGTTTCCGCCTCTTGCGGCGCCGCTGTCTTGTACAGCACATAACCGACATTGGATTCGGCGCTTAGCGTCACTTGCCCGTTCGTTACGTTCACGTCCCCGACGAACTGACGATCTGTATCCGTAAGCTTATACAGCTTCGCAGTTTGCACGCCGCTCCATGACGCAGGGACCTTCCATGTCGTGCTGCCGCCAGCTGGATTCCAGTGGTAAATCTTATCTTCTTTCACCGGATCCCATGGGATGAAGATCGTACTGTTACTGATATCAGTGGAATCCGTCATAATTGCGATATCATTGCCGTCTTTCGTCAGATGAATTTTTCCGTCTCCAGCGCGTGCAACCGATACGTCACCTTCAAAATCGACGCGATCGTTCGTCATTTTCATAATCGGGAAATGCTGCATGTACTTCGTCGGTAAGTTCTGGTTAAAGAACGTTTTCGTCACTTCTTGATAGCTGTAGAATTGGGAGTTAGGCTGCCAATAACCGACACCGGACTGCTTGTTGCCTTTCAAAAGCGCATCGCTCATGAAGCCGTCCACATTCGTGTTGCGAATGAACCTGACAATTTTACTGTCATCGCCTTGATTCGGATACCCTGGGTCTGTTCCCCAGTGAACCCAAGAGGCTTGTTCTTGCAGCGGGCCAGCAAATTCCGTGCCAAGCATCCAGCCGTTGCCGTTAATATAATCGGCCAGCTTCTTCGCATTCCAGCCTGCCCCTGTATAAACATCGACATACACGAAGTCCAGATTATCGCCTGTATCTGCTTTCAACATATCCAAGCGACGTTTCAACTCGCCGGACTCAATGTCTTTGCGTTGGTCAACATAATACGCTTGATCGAGCCAGCCCCAGCCTTTGCTCAGCGGTGCAATCATGTTCGCCATCTTCGTTTGGAAGGCGTCCAGATGGTACTCCGTGGCGTTAATGTGCACACCGCCTTTGATGTTATACTTCTTGCCTTCCGTCAGGAAGTAGTTGAAATCATCCTTCCCGCCTTGGCGAATACCGATATGCCCGCCGTAATCCGGGTGCGAATCGTCGTGTCCTTCCGCTTGATAACCCTTCTGCAGGACAATTTGGCCGAACTCGTCAGTCAGATGCGCAATTTTCTTGGCGTGGTCCAGCGAACGCAGAAACGGCATACCTGTTGTTGCGATGTTCATGCTAATCCACGAGATGTTATCTTTAATCATGTCGCTTCCGTAAGGCATATCGGAATGGCTGCGGTACACGACGGCACCATCCTGCCAGTCGAGAACACCGTCATTATTCGCATCCGGCGTAATAATGACTTTCGACCATGGCAGCTCTTCCGGAGCCGGAGCAACCATGCTTTCACGGTACGTCCAAGCACCGTTTGCCAGCGCAGCAACTTTCTCGCCTGGTGCCCCATCCGAAACACTCGTGCGTACTTTATCGTTGCCATTGATGACATTATTGACAATCGTGGCTGCCAGCTTATCGGAGTTGACGAATCCGAATGTACGGCCGCTTGGATTCAAGTTTTGCGCTCCGTTTTTCAGGTCGTTGTATTCCTCAAATACTTTATTCCACTCACCGGTGAACCAGGCTGCCGTCTCCTGTGCTTTCGGCTGTGTCGAAGAGACGGAGGCTAGACTATGGTTCGGGAATTCAATACTTTTAACCTTAGTCGAACCGTTTTCCTGGATCTCGGTGAACTTCATATCGAGCGTATTGTCCACCACTTCCATTTTCACCTTCAGTTGGACGGCCAGCTCTTCTACATTCATCGTGTAGATCACGCTGTTGCCTACTTTTTCCGCCGTCGTCTTCGGCCAATACTCTTCTCCATTGATTTTCACAGCGTAAAGATAATTTTTCTGCCCGTTCATGACAGCGCCGGTTGCTTTCCATACGTAGTTATCTACACGTGGGAACGTACTATCCAGTTCGGCTTTCATCGTAGCCGATTCCGATACAAAATTAACGGCATTCGGATCCTGCTTAGGCGGCGTAGGCTTCGTATACGGGGTTACTTTCGTATCATCAAGGTACATTGTTTTACTGTCGAACCATGTTCTCATCCCAATTTTTCCTGGAGCAGAAGGCATATCCCCAACGGTTGCAGCAGCAACCTTTTCTCCGTCAATCCATAAAATAATATCCGAGTCCACATATCTCAGTTTAATATCATAGGTTTGGTTGGTAGACATAGACTTGGAAGCAATCGTGCCATAATATTCCGTTCCGTTTTTCAAATAAAAGTAAAGCCAACTCCCGTTGTCATAGACAATACCAGCAAAGTTATTCACATCAACATACCGGAACAAAAAGCCATAACGGCCTTGCCCGCTCTCGACCTTCAGCTTTGTTTCCAATTCGGCGTTCTGATAGGAGGGCGAGTTATCATCCACCATCAAGGTTACCCCGGATGTAACAACTTTGAGCATATTGTTGACGACGCTAAAAGTCGCGTTGCCCGATGTTTTCTTCCAACCGCCAACCTGTCCGTTATTGTAATCCTGGAAATAAGCATCCCCATCGGCAGCTAATGCTGTACCTCCCGGGACTGCGGCATACATTTGCAAAGCTGTAAGTAAAGCTAACGAAACTGTAACGCTTTTTTTCAACTTGCGACTACTGGACTTCATACAACCATTCACCCTCCCTGATTAGGTTCCCCTGTTCCCAAACTTTCGCGAAATTCCGACATGATACGACATGTATCATTGAAGGCGCGATGTAACACTGAATTGCTTCTCTGGCATGCCTTAATCATACTTTCTTTGCAAGCGCATACAAATGATCTTTTTTGCTTTAGTTTTGATGTTTTTTGAACCTGGCCACCCTCCCGGAAGGAGAGGATAGCCTCGGTGATTATTTCAAAATTTTGGCTGCAACTGCCGCAAGATCATCAATATCTACTTTTTTATCATGATTAATATCCGCTGATTTGTATTGATTCCAGTCCGCATCTGCATCCGTTTTTCCATAGGCTGCGGCTACCATAGCCAAGTCCCCGATTGATACTTTGCTGTCTCCGTTCAAGTCGCCGACGATTGAATTAACGGTAATTAGAACAGTTAGGGAGCTGTCAGGCACGGAAGTTTCTACGCCTTCACCACTTGCGATTTTCAGGTTAGATAGTGTGAAATTTGCGCTTTGTGCATGTAAAATCGCCTGCGCTTTCCAATTCAGCTGCAGCATGTCGCCGTTCGCATTAGCCGAATTCACATCCGTATTTGCTGTAATAAAACGAATCTGGCCAGGTTTTTCCGCTTGTTTGACAATGACCATACCATCTGTAAGCGGTTTTGCTGAAAGGAAAGTCACAAGATCAGGATTATACGTAATCGTTACATCCTGCGCATACACCTCCCCTGCATGAGTCAGTCCATACGCTGCGGTAAATGAATCACCTGCTGCAACTGAGCCCGGGCCTGTCAAAGAAGCTGCCAATTCAACCGGATTCGCTGTAAACGTAAGCGACTTCGTCAAACCTGCTGCATTTGTTTCATTGGCTGCAACACGAACCAATACGGTTTGATTTCCGCTAAAAGTCGGAATTGGATCTGCTTGATACGAAGTGTAACTCAGCCCGCCGTCTACGGAATATTCCATGTTTTCGTCTGCGCCAACAATGACATTGCTCGTGTCATCAGCTGATACATTTGGTGCTGCTATGGCAGGCGTGTACTCAAATGCATCGATTGCGCCAATTTTGTCCACGGCTTGCGCACTTTTTGTTCCTTTTACGACAACTTTAATCGTATGCTGCCCTGCCGTTAGCCCTGTCTTACTATAGAGAACAACCTGTTTGATCGTACTAGGCGCGTAACAATCAATATCCGCTTGAACCAGCACGCCGTCCAGATACACATCGATATTCCCCATATTCCTCTGTTTCATGCTGATTAGCTGAATGGAGGTGCCGGTAAACGTAAATTGCGCAGAGTCGCCTGCTGTATTGCTGTATTTCTCAGTACCGCTGTAGTCCCCGCCATCGCTGTAATTGTTCCACGAACCTGTGTACACAACAGCTGCATCGCGATCATCGACTTTTACCGTTGCGACGACACCACTAGCCTTTGTAACAGTTACCTGAGCTGCCGCCCTGAAGCCTCCATCCGCTGATGTTGCCGTAATTTCGGCTGTGCCTTCTTTCAGTCCCGTCACAATTGCTTTGCCGCCGACAACCTCAACTTTGGCGACTAATGAATTGCTGCTTGCCCAGCTAATGTTTGGATTGGTCGCATTCCCAGGCTGAATCGTGGCGGTTAACTGCGCCGTCTCATTTTCTTTAAGTGCAACAGCCGATTTATCCAACGTAATGCCTGTTACTGAGATATTGGAGGCCGGCCTTGTGTTCGTATACGTGACTTCATCAATGAACAGTACTTTATTATCGAACCACGTTCTCAGACCTATTTTTCCAGGGACATTGAGAATATCTCCGACGGTGGCTGATCCGACTAGTTGACCATCGATCCATAACTTCATATCCGAATCAACAAAGCTTACTTTGACATCATAGGTTTGACCATTCGTAATCGCAACTGAAGACAGATCACCATAATGCTCAGTACCGTCTTTCATGTAATACCACAGCCACTTGCCCAAATCATAGATGACACCGGCGTAGTTGTTGACATCGTTGTATCGGAACAGTATCCCGACTCTGCCCGTTCCCGTCTGAACCTTCAACTTCATGGCCAAATCAGCATCTTTATACACAGGCGAGTTATCGTCCACCATAATAGCTACAGGGGCAGAGGAAACTTTCAAAGCATTATTCTCCACGCTGAACGTAGCGTTTCCTGTCGTTGACGTCTTCTTCCATCCTCCAACCTCTCCGCTATCAAAATTTTGCAAATAAACATCGCCTACAAAGGTATAGGCCGTCGTTTCCGCACTCGTGGCAGATAACATCCCGTTCGCATCTTTGGACCAAACAACGAAACGATAAAGCTGCTTCTCGCTAAGTCCGGTTACTTGAAGGCTTGTGCTAGCAGCCGCCACCTCAATGCTTTTCACTTTATTCGCACCTTGATATACGTCAACAATATAGCCCGCTATGTTAGAACCGCTGCTCGGAGCCGTCCATTTCAGATCAACGCTGGTATCCGTATGCGCAGGCGATTCCACATTCGTCGGCGGAAGTGGCGGTGGTGTTACACTGGAGTTAATGACGTACTTTTGCCCAACTTCGGTATTGAACGTGATCGTATCTCCGCTGACGGTGTAACTGACTGGTGTGTTGTCCGCTTTTAAAACTTGATACTGCCCGGTATGCGTAAAAGTCTTACTCTTCACTGAAGCGACATTTCCTTGTAAAGAAGTAATCGAAGCCCTCTTCAAAATCGTACCGTCCCAGCTCATATCCACGTCAAAATTGCCTCTTGCCTTTAAACCCTTCACATCCCCTTTGGACCATGCCATGGGTAGAGCCGGCAGCAAATCGATACTTCCCGTATGACTTTGCAAAAGCATTTCCGCAATGCCTGACGTGGCCCCAAAATTACCATCTATTTGGAAAGGTGGATGTGTATCGAACAAATTGGTATTCGTGTTCGCATCAAGCTGCCCTTGCAAAATTTTCTCAGCATGATCGCCATCCAGCATACGAGCCCACAAATTCAATTTGTTCGCCCGGCTCCAACCTGTTGCTTCATCTCCTCGCTGTATCAATGTCACTTTCGCCGCATTAAATAGATCAGGCGTTGTCACCTTATTGATCAGATTGCCGGGATATAAGCCTACAAGATGAGAGATATGGCGATGCTGATCGTTTGGATCATCAATATCTTCTTTCCACTCCTGCACTTGGCCGTATTTACCAATTTTCGGCATAGAAAGCCTGCTGCGTTTATCCATGAGCTCATTTCGGAAATCCGCATCAATCCCAAGTACATCGCTCGCCTCAATGCAATTCGTAAATAGTTGCCAAACGAGTTCTTGATCATAGGAATCCCCGATACTTAACGTCCCATGTTCAGGCGAAACCCCTGGCGTTGATACCAATGTGCCATCTTTATCCGTAACAAGCGTTTTTGTCCAAAATTCTGCTGCTTCTTTCATAATGGGGTACAGCTTATTCTGTAAATAAGTCTTATCGCCCGTAAACAAATATTTCTCCCACAGCTGTTGGGAAAGGAACGCTCCTGCCGCCGGCTGCCAGCCCCAATTGCTGATATCCCAACCTGGCGCTGTATAGCCGAAAACACTTGTAAACGTATGGATCGTCCATCCGGATCCGGTTACTCCGTGATGTTTCTGGGCTGTAACCCGGCCTGGCGCCCGCAAGGAGTCAATAAATTCAACATAAGGGATAGCTGTTTCGCTCAAATTCGTTACTTCCGAAGGCCAATAGTTCATCTCAAGATTAATATTGGTGTGATAATCCGCTCCCCATGGCGGTGTGGTGGAATTATTCCAGACACCTTGCAGATTGGCGGGAAGCGATCCCTCTCGGGACGAAGCGATTAGCAAATACCTGCCGTATTGGAAAAAAAGTGACTCCAGCGCACTGGTGCGAGTGCTTCTGTAACTGGCCAGCAGCTGATCCGTCGGTATCGTTGCAATCTGATCATTCAGATTCAGAGATACCCGCTTAAAAAGCGCCTGATAATCAGCCAGATGCCGAGTCCGCAGCGATTCATACGTTTTAGCTGAAGCTGCTGCCAGTCGATTGTTTACGGTTAGGTGCGGATTCGTTCCGACATAATCGGGATAATGGTTGGCATAATCCGTTGCTGCCGACATGAGAATGGTCACAGCACTTGCCCCTGCAACCGTCAATTTTCCGCTGCCTGCCGTAACGGTCCCGTCATCCGATTGAACACGGAACTGGGATTCGTACGCCATTCCATTATCGGATAGCTTTCCGCTAAGGGTCAGCGTATTGCCTATTGCTGTAATAGAAGGTGACGTTTGTGGACTTGTAACCTTGACATCGAAGTTCAATTGATTCGGTTGACTGCTCGTAAGCCGCATGGCCATCACGTTATCCGGATAGCTCATAAAATATTCACGCGTATAGTCAATTCCGTTCTGCTTGTAGGTCACACGTGCAATGCCATCTTCGAGATCGAGCTCTCGCCGATAGTCGGTCACCGTTACAGAGGCTGGCAGCGCAAAATCAAAATACATATCGCCGAAATTTTGATAATTGCCGAATTGCGGATAATCATTTAATGTCCCCGTTAAAAATTGCTCGGCAATAGACGTAGCCCCGGCAACATCCCCGCTCGCCAACTTCTGCCGGACGTCCTCTAAATGATCAGCAGCACTATCCCGGTTGCCGTCCCTACCTCCCCCAGCTTTGGAACGCGGTCCACCGGTCCATAACGTCTTTTCGTTAAACTGGAGATGTTCCTGTTCCACACCGCCAAAAACCATCCCACCCATGTAACCGTTCCCAATTGGTAGCGCTTGTGTTTCCCAATCCGTTGCCGGCTGCCGGTACCATAAGGCCAGGTTATGAGCCGGGGCTGGGGCGGATCCTGTGTAAGTAATCGCTGCTGCCGCATGTGCCGTATTTAACGGGAAGAGAGTTGTCATGCCGGTAAAGCCGGAAGAAATACAAGCTGCCATCATGACACTTAATAAAGCTTTCTTTTTGAGAGGCGTCTTCAATAATTTGCGCAAAACTATCACCCTTTCTGTATTTGTGTTGCCTTGCCAGTGAACACTACAAATCGTAGCAGCAGTTTTTTCTTCTAACTATTGAAAATTTTACGTAAAAAGTTGATTTTTTTCCTATTTTAGTCGTCAGACAAAATGTGACACATTATTCCACGATACGACTTGTATCATCATGGGCATGCAGGAATAAACGTCATCGTCGTAGGACGAACGCTATTGTTTGAGCCCTGCGCTTTCCTGCCCTTCCCCAGGGGGAACTCTCAAAATCAAGCTACTTTACCCACCTGCCACGATCCAACTACTGTACTCACCATGCTGCAACCTTCCACATCACCAGACACAGAAAGACTAGCGGAGATTTCCGCTAGAGCAAATCATAAGGGAACTGGCGTCCTCTATTTCGAAGATACTGTGCAGATTTCCGCGATGAGCGGAACTACAGGGTCATATTTTTGCAAATGAAGCCCCTTTTCAGCGAAAATGCCGAAATAGCGGACCTGAGTTCCCTCTAGCTCGCTCAAACGGCTAATATCGCTGAAATAGCGCCCTAGCGTTCCCTTATTTGCAATTCACTGTGCACTCTGCGCTTAGCACACCTCACTCGGCACCCCGCACCCCGCACCCAGCACTCAGCACTCGGCACTCGCACTCAGCCCCCCGCACTTCACACCTCGCACCCCAGCCTCACTTCAACAAACTCTCCCGGTACAGCTTAGGGCTGTACCCCGTCGTTTTTTTGAACATGCGGCTGAAATGCTCAACATTCAAATAACCGACGCTTTCGGCTATGTCGGTAATTTTAAAGCCCTTCTTTTTCATCAATCGTTTGGATTCTTCGATACGCAAATGCGTTAAGTACTGAATGAAATTGCTGCCGACTTCCTTCGTAAACTGCTTGCTCAAATAGCTTTCGCTAACGCCCACCATCTCGCTGATCAACGCCAGGTTGACGTCTTCCATATAATGAAGATCAAGGAATTGCTTAGCCGTCGCCACCACAGTACTGTAGCTGCTATCCGCTTTTTCCTTCCCATGAAGCCAGCTGTACAAATTCGTACAGATCCGATACAGCCAGCTTTTCGTTTCTTCCAAAGTCTCCAAACTTCTCATATATTCAAAAGGATGCTGAAGCTCCTCCTCCAGCTCATCCCAACGTATCCCTTTGCGGTGCAATAAGCCGCCCAGTTCCCAGAGCAAATTCTCAAGTGCAGCCTGAACATCCTGAGGCCGCCAACCCCATGTTTGCCCGAGCAGCAGCTGCATTTGCTCAAACTCCTTGCCCCACAACTCCGAATTGTCCTGTTCGAGCAGTTGAGTGATGGCTGCCCCATTCGCTTTCAGCGTCAGCTGCAGCTTGCGAACATGGTCCTGACCGGCATTCCCACCAGCTCCAGATCCCGACCCAGATCTTCCATGATCCATACAGCTTTCAGGATAAAACACTTTGTTCCATCCGGCATAAAAGCTCATCGCCGCCAAATGCGCAGCCTGTTGGTGCAGACGGTACCAATGTTTTGTTCCGCTGGCCAGTTCACTCACACCGATAGAAATCGACACGTTCACATACTGAATCAGCCGGGTTTGCATCATGGTAAAAGCGGATTGCACCTTTTCGCGTATTACGCTTTCACTTCGATACTGAACCAGGGTGCAGAAAAGCACGTATTCCGTTTGGCTTTTACGGTAGATGAAATGCCGAATCGACATGGCGTCCAATACGGTTTGCACCGACTGCGTAATAAAACGCTGCGTTTTCGCATCATTCAAGCTTCGTTCCTGCCTGCTGCCCAGTGAACCTTGCGAAACGGTCATAACGGCAACCAACTGATTCACTTCACCAAGCCATTCGTGAATACCTGTTGTTGCTATGGCAGTCGCCTCTTCCTGCTGATTCGGATCAAACGTGATAAGCTGACGGAGGATTTCGCTTTTCGCATCAATGTCGTCTTCAATCTCACTTGTCGGAAGCGAATTTAACGGAGGTTCCTCTTTACTCAGTTCGTTGACCGCTTTCAGAATGACAGGTACAAGATGCTCCTCATCCATATCCGCCTTCACGATGAAATCTATCGCACCGAGCAAAAAAGCTTCCCGCACATAGCTGTAATCGCTATAGGCGCTTAACATGATCGTGACGGGTCTCCGCTTTTCCATAACGGGCGAGTAGGCCCGCAGCAGTTCAATTCCGCTAAGCCTCGGCATCTCGATATCAAGGAGCATGAGATCAATATCGCCACGCTGCTTCAAAATCTCAAGCGCCTCCGCACCGTCAGCGGCCTCGACTTCGACCACAATCCCCATACTTGGCCAATCGATCATATGTTGAAGCGCAAGGCGAACAAGCGGTTCATCGTCAACAATCATCATTTTAAGCAACCGATTCATCCTCCAATGGCCAAGTTGACTGCTTCCACCTTATCCTTTAACAGCCCCATCCATGAGACCTTTGAAAATATAACGCTGAAACACGATGTAGAAAATGGCGCTAGGCAGCAGCACGATAATAATCCCTGCGCAAAGCTGTGATAAATCGGAACTGCGTGTGCTGACAAACGCTGTCAATGAGGTCGCCAAAGTCGCCAGTTTCGCGCTTGGCATGTATAACTGTTGGACAAAGATATCGTTCATTATTGTAACACTTTTTAGTATAGCTAGTGTAGCCGTTGCTGGCAGCAATAATGGGAAAATAATCGAGCGGAAAATGCGCACATAAGAGGCGCCATCCAACATCGCACTCTCGTCGAGCTGTACGGAAATCTTTTCGAGAAACTGCATATAAATGTAGATCTGCATAATATCCGTTCCGATATAAATTAGCAGAGGCGCGCCTAGTGTATTATAGACACCCAGAGCATGTATGAGCTGAAACCTGGCAATTTCCGTCGTATAGGCAGGAATAATCATCGCAGCCATAAACATCATGAGAATCACTTTTTTCATCCGGAACTGAAAGCGATTAAGCACATAAGCCGTCATCGTACCGAGCAGCATATTCCCGAGCATACTCAACACAACGAGCAGCACAGAATTGCCCAGACCGCGTATCATATTGCCCTCTTTCAAGGCGCTAACGTAGTTATCGATATGGAGAAAGCTTTGGGGCAGCGAAAAAGGCGACGTTTCGGCCAGCTCCAGATTTGTTTTAAAAGAACCAAATACGACCAGCAGAATGGGGACGAAAACGATCGCCGCCATTAAGGTAAACAAGACATAATAAACGATATGGCCAACTAATCGCTGTGTGCTCATCGAACGAGTCCTGCTCGGCACTTCCGGCTTGTAGGTTTGTTTCAATAGCTGTGTACGTTCCATGTCAAGCTTCACTCCTGTCTTTCACAATCCAAGCCTGCAGCGCTGAAAAAATAATAATTAATAACAAAAGCATAACGGCCATCGAGGAGGCCAAACCGTAATTGTTATAGGTAAACGCCGTTTGAAGCGAATATAAACCGAATGTCGAGCTTGCGCTGCCCGGACCGCCGTTTGTCATGACAAGCGGAATATCATACTGCAGCAAAGCCCCTGATACATTCATAAACAAGATAATTTCTACGACCCGACGGATGCCTGGCAGTGTAACAAAACGCTGCTGCTGCCAAAAGTTCGCTCCATCGATTTCAGCCGCTTCATACAGATCCTTCGGAATCGACTGCAGACCGGCTAGAAACAAGACAACATGCACACCGCTGTAACGCCAAAGCGAGACAACCACCAAGGAATAATTAACGACGTTGGAGTCGCTCAGCCAACTTTGAATCCATGATTCTAACCCGACTGCCTTTAACAACTCGTTCAGCGGACCGTTAATTGGATTGTAGATGTAGCTAAACATATACGCCACAGCAATTCCGTTAATAATGTAAGGCATTAGCACGGAAAAACGAAAGAATGCACTCCCACGCAGCACTCTGTTCAGCAGCACGGCTGTTGTCAATTCGAGTGGAATCGCGATGGTATGGAGCAAAAAATACACACCGTTATTCCTAATCGCTTGCCACGCTTCAGGGAAATCAAACAGCATCCGGACATAATTCTCGAAGCCGATGTATTTGAAGCTAGGGCTGTAGCCATCCCAACTAGTGAAACTGTAACGAAATAGCTGCAGCGTCGGATAGATTAGAAATAACAGCAAGAGTGAAACCGGTACAAGTAGAAACGAAAAAATTACGACTTTTTGCTGCATGCGATAATTCATATGATCACTCCTGTATATAAGAGAAGACACTATGCCAGTCGCCTAGGTAGTGCCCTCTCTTCCAAACTTATTTGTTCGATTCAACTGCTTTTTTCCACTTGTTGTTTAAATCTTTTTCCACGGTTTCGATCGGTTTGCCAGAGTAAATTTCTTGTGCCGCTTTTTTGAAATCAAATTGAGCTGCGCCGCTTACTTTCGCAAAAGCCTCATCTGTCGCGTTGTAAATGAACGGTTTAAACGGATACTTTTCCGTCCACTTATTGAAGAAAGGAATTTCCGAATTCACGCCGTTGATGGTAGAGAACTGTTGGGCGTTATTGATATAACCTTGATACACGTCTTTGCTGAACATCCACTCGAAAAACGCTTTGGCTTCTGCTGCATTTTTGCTGTTCTTGTTGATCCCGATATTCATATCGGACAACGTCATAGCTGTTAACGGCTCACTTTCTGTGCTTCTAAAAGGAAGCGGGAATACGCCAACGTCATCGTCCGTTTTTACACGGTTCACATAATCGCCGTAGTACCATTGACCGGCAGCAATCATTGCCGCCTTCTTCGATTCGAACAATTGCGTGGATTGATCGAAGGAGATCGAGAGCGCATCTGGTCCTGCTAATTTTTTGCTCGACATTTCTTTAATCACTTTTCCAACTTTATCAAATGTGCTGCCATCGCCAAACGGTTCAGGCGTTTTCGCCAAAGTAGCCAAGTAATTCTCATCCCCGGAGAGGATATGCGGTCCGAATTCCATGAACGGATAGAACGTCCAATCTTCCTTACCTCCAATGGCAATCGGCGTGTATTTGCCGTTTGTTTTAATTTTCTCCATCGTTGACATCAACTCAGGCAATGTTTTTGGCACTTCCAGGTTCAATTCCTTGAACACGCTCGGATGGAAGTAAACGAATTCGGAGAAGGAAACGAGTGGTGCTCCCAATATTTTCCCATCGATTTTTGCCGGGAATTTATTATTCTTGGCCCCGTTCAGATCATCGAGTGGAAGCAGCGACTGCTTATAAATTTGCATATGGGCTGGTTTTAGGTAGAACAGATCAGGTAAATCATTTGCAGCTAAACGAACCTTTAAATATTGGCCGCCGTTGTCCGGCACTTTTTCCACTTCAACCGTAACATTCGGCTTCAATTTGGTATAATCTTTCACTTTCTCCTGCCAAAAAGTAATGTCTCCCTTAGCATCCCACATCGCCAGCTTCAGCTTAACCGGATCAGCCGGTTTCGCAGTTGGCGCAGCAGCCGCTTGGGTTTCTGTCGGTTTGGTTGATGCTGCAGGCTGTGTAGCCGCATCTTTGCCGCAGCCTGTTAATGCACTCAACATCACAATCCCACTAACTAATGCGGTACCCATTAATCTTCTTTTTCCCATCTTCGTTACCCCTCCAATGATTGATTCTATAATCATTTGTTCTACTCTTATCATACCCGCGATGTAAACGCATCCAAATGATCTTTTCGGCTATAGAGTTGATCTTTTTTGAACTACAGCGGCTCCTCATCTTTATTTTTAAAAATAAGCGGAATTTTCATCGTGACCTTCGTTCCCTCCGGTTCATTCGCTGCCAGGGTTAAGCCGTAATCCTCTCCGTGGTGCAGCTGAATGCGGTGGTGCACATTGGCAAACCCCATCCCTGAGAACGTATGAGGACTGCTTTTCGCACGGAATTGCGTTAACTGTTCCTCGGTCATTCCCTCACCGTTATCAGCAATGACGATGTACAAGCTGCCTTCATGAACATTAGCGGCTATAACGATTTTTCCTTGCGATTCCTTACCAGCCATCCCGTGTACAATGCTGTTTTCCAGAACCGGTTGCAGCAGCAGCTTGAGCAAATACTTCGACTCTGCCTGCGGATCAATCTGCCATTCGACTTCGAATTTATGGCCATATCGGATTTCCATGATGTATAAATAATGCTTTAAATTTTCAATTTCATCGGAAAAGCGTGTAAGAATGCCTCCCCGGTTAAAAGAAGAAGAAACAAGCCGCATCAAGGCATTGGTCATGTTCCGAATATTATCTACCTTGCTGATAAGCGCCATCAATTTAATCGCATTCAGCGTATTAATCAGAAAATGAGGGTTGATTTGCGACTGCAAGGCGGCAAACTCCGCTTTCCTTTTCATCTGCTCCTCTTCTTCGCGCTGGCGAATCAACAGCTTAATTTGGTCCAGCATATGATTGAATGTGCGCCCAAGCGTAGCCATTTCTGCGATGCCCGATGTGCCGATTTTGGCATTCAAATCCCCCTCCATGACCAGGGACATCTTGCGTACCAGCACATGAATGGGTCTCGTAAGGCCTTTTACCAAATAGAATGAAATGAGCAAAAATACGGCAATAACCGCAAATGTAGCAAGCAGCACGATCTTATATATCCGGTTATAATTGGCGGTCAACTCGCTATATGGAATTTCATGCACGACTTTCCACCCTGTTTGCCCAACCGCTGCATATGTGACAAGCATCTCCGTCTCACTGGCTTTATCGATAAAATGGCCTTCACTAGCTGACTTTATTTGCTCAAGCCGTTCAAGACTCACACTCGTTTCATCCCAGTTGCTGCTCGATGCAATCACTTGCCCTTCCCCGGTCACAATGACAAAAGCGGATTTATCATAGGGCTGCTGCAGAAAAATTTTATCAAACGCTTCTTCATTTAATGTAAAACAAACCATCTCAACGTCGCTCAACGTATGAAAAGCACTCGGCGCAATGGCCGCAGATAACCCTGATGGTTCAGTCTGGCCAAACAACATCATACGCTGCAGGCCTAGAAACTGGACGTTATCCGTTTGCTTCAACGTTCTCCGATACCACTCCATAGCGCGAACCTCCTGCTCATCTGTGGACAGATTTTGCTGGAACGAATACACACCGCCATCTTTGTAAAAAAAATGAATAGCCAGAAGCTGGCTTGACATTGAGTACGTATATCGACTTAGCGCACGTTCCATCGCATTAATGTACGTGTAGCGATTGCTTTCATCCGCTTGATGCAGCCCAGTTGCAATCGATAAAATATCCCGGTCGACGCCGACTGCCGCCGTCACGTACTCGATTTTGCTAATCTCTTGCTGGGCGGAATAGGTGACCGCATGCAGCGTCTGCAGGGAACGTTCTGTCGTTTGCTGCAGCAGATCACGTTTATATACTTGCAGAATCATGGTCGAAATAATCACGATGGGGAACACCACCATCACAACTAACAAAACATGGAGCGTCGCCGAAAACGTCCACGGTTTAGCAAACAACTTCATCCTGGGCACCCCGCCATGTCAAAATACATTAGATGACTTTCTCACCATACATTCGGTCATTTTGAGGTAATGTCCTTTTTTCTCTTTTGAATTCGACAAATATTCTTGTATTTCGACATGACTTGGTGCGCAATTCAATTCGGTTGCGCTTATTTGGCAACTTCTTTTAAAAGCCTCTTTAACACGACCACGGCTTCGGCTCGGCTAGCATGCTCTTGTGGAGCGAAGGCTAGCTCCGATCTTCCGTTCATTAATCCCGCTTCCACGGCGAGCTGAACGAATGGCTTAGCGCACTCGCTAACTTCGGCCTCATCTTGAAAAGGAATTTCTCCATTCGCAGGCATATCCTGCACCTTGATCCCAGCAGCCTGCGCTTTTGCTCGGATGAGCATGGCGGTCATTTCCTCACGGGTAATGTTCTTCTCCGGGGCGAACTCATGCTCGGAAATGCCATCAATCAAACCTGCCGCATATGCCTTTTTCACCGTAGACTCGTACCAAGAGCCTGAAGCGACATCGTCAAACGGCGTTTGACCGGTGCTGTCCTTTAGATTCAAAACCTTGGCAATCAGTGTCGCGAATTGCGCTCTTGTCACATTCGTGTCCGGTGCGAAATGATCGTCATCCATACCTTCCACGATTTGTTTGCCGACCATCTCCATGATGTCGGGTTTCGCCCAGTGCCCTGCCAAATCGCTGAAGACTTTAGTGAAATCTTGAGAGGCATTCATTGTGAAAACTTGATTTTTCAACGTGTGATCGACCGTTTTCAGGGACGTCCATTTCACATTCGTTGTCCCTACTTTTTTCGCTTTAAAAGTGATCGTGCCTAGAATGACATCTCCCTTTTCGCCATCGACCTTACCGATTTTCGTATGTGCTATGGTGACTTCATTATCTTTCACAATAGGCGAGATCGAGAAACCTTCAATTTTCGTTTCCGCCTTAACCACTTCCAGATTACTTGCGTCGATACTGAATTTGGCTTCATAGGCAAATAAATCAGTAAGCTGCTCCCCTTTCAACGTGACAGTAAATTCCCCCGTTGATTCCGTATCGGACGTCGACATCGTAAATTGAGTCGCGTCCTCCGCATAGGCTGCAGGTGTGAAGGCTATGGCTAACATACTGCAAAAAGTGCAAACGATTGTCCCCATCATCATGTTACGTTTCATTTTGGTTCATCCCCTTCTTTTCATTCGACAAATTATGCAAACGCTTACAAATATAAATACAAAAGCGTGTTCTCAAGTAAATTATAGCGATTCCTGCGAGGAAGGCTCATGATGTTTTTTGTTCTATTCATGATTATTTTTGAACCAGGATAAAGCAACCGCACATGAGTTTATAATGCCAAACTTAGCATCTTGAAACCATTCTGGGGCAGCCTTATGCTGATCCACGGATTCCCATGTAGGCTGATACGTCGTTGCTGCATGAGTTCCGAATGGTGCGAGTAACTCGCAGGATAATATAAGCGAGGCTGATCCTGCCAATGTCTTCAAAAATGGCTTCTTGAGTTGCCATGAAAAGCTGACATGAAAAGGCTGCCAATTTGTCATCGGCAGCCTTCTTCGTTTTTAAATACTGCAGCCGTACTTGGCGGGGAGCCAAGTTGCGCAGCCGGTTTTTTAGGATAAATGAAGGGGATCTCAATCGAGGAATACAGAGATTACACTTGGAGAGTCTTGCTAAGTTAATAAACAAACCGAACCGCTGATACCCGGCTTACTCATCTGCTTCGTCATATGAACAAGAACAGATAACGTAATCGCGTTCTTCCCATTCAAGTCAACCTCTCGCAACGGAATTTCCAATGTAGTCGGCTCAACGAGCGAAGCCACCAATAACAATTCCATATCCGCGTAGATTTCAACATCACCTTCAATTTCATTAAACAGAAGGGTGGCGCTACTTGACCTTTCTTGTTCCGACAAGCGCAATTGACTCCGAAACACCACGTACCCGGATATCCCTTTCAGCATATTCAAGGCGCCATAACTGACATCTACCTTTTCCCAAGTGTTCATATCCGTCGGATCCATAATCATGAGGGGATCAGGCCTTTCACGGTAAGGCTCCTGCGTTACATGCCAGTCATTCACATAAGTCTCCTTGACGGAAGGGATGTAAGGAGATTCGGCCGTTTCCTTCACCGGGATTACCCATGTCATCGGTGCCAAGCCAGCAGCTTCCGCTCGTAACACAATGGGGTCAGAGCCGGGGACGCTTTGCACAATCAGCTGGCAGCAGCCGGCAAATAAACTTCTTGCCTGAGCGGCATCAGCCTCGTGACAATTAGGATTACCGTTGCCAACGCCTAATATTTTGCCAGAACCGCTAAGCGTAAACGTTACAAATCGGCTATCTGTCGGAACAAAACGCTGCTGCGCATCGATCGCGTACAAATTAACGGCAATGGCATCCTTCCCGTCACCATAGAGATAGGGTTTCTGCAGTTCCAGTCGGAGTGAAGCTGTTTCTCCAGTCGTTGCAACTTCCGTCACATTCACAAGTTGACCGTTGTTGTAGCCTTCCATGCGCACGATACCCGGCTCATAAGGAACTTCCCACTCCAATTGCTTGTATAGGTCAACATGCTCTCTACTGATAAATTGGCCATTCACATATAAGCTCACTTCTTCGCAGTTGGTGTGCGTCATTACCTTTATTGGCTGCCCTTCACGTCCCTGCCAGTTCCAATGTGGCAGCATGTGAAGAATCGGTTCATCGAGCCAATATGCTTGATACAAATAGTACGCATCTTTGGGGAAGCCGCAGGTATCCATAATGCCGAAGTGCGTGTTGATGCTGGGCCATTCGTACGGTGTCGGCTCCCCACGGTAATCAAAGCCTGTCCAAACGAAAGTCCCCATAACAAAATCACGAGTAGCTACCGCTTGCCAGGCCTCGCGCACCGTAGCTCCCCAAGGAGCTTTCTCTTGATCGTAGCTGTCAAATACCTGCTTGATCGAATCGCCCAAATAGTTGCCGCGTGTCGAGAACGCACTCACGGTCTCGGAACCGATGATCGGCTGCGCCGGATGCTTCGCTTTAAATTTATCATAGCTCGCATGCATATAATTGAACCCTGTGATTTCCAGAATATCTGCTGTTCCGTCGTCCTCCATCACCCCACCGTTCAGAGCTCCAAGAACAGGGCGAGTCGGATCCAAACGTTTGACTGTCCGCATCATTCGTTTAACCATACGTCGGCCGATTGGCGTTCCTTGATGCGGCTCTTCATTGAACAGACTGTAGAACACCACACAAGGATGATTGCGGTCGCGGGTAACCATATTTTCAAGTTGGCGCAGACCTTCTCCTGAAGTTTCAAAATTGCGGTTTTCATCCATAACAAGCATGCCAAGCCTGTCACATATGTCTAGCAGTTCCGGTGTCGGATTATGATGCGCCGCACGATAGGCGTTGCTGCCCATCTCCTTAAGCCGCCGAATTCGGTATTCCTGCAACCCATCAGGAAGTGCTACACCAACACCGGCATGATCCTGATGGTTGCAGGTTCCTTTTAATTTCAAAGGTTGTTCATTTAGGAAAAACCCTTCATCTGGACAAATGCGAATCGTTCTGTAGCCGAAAGAAGTCACCGTAGTGTCATAAAGCTTTCCTTCTACTGTCAAAACAGAATGCACTTGATATAGATTAGGAGTATCAATATCCCATATGGCAGGATTGATTACGTTTAACTTCTGAACGACCGTATTTTTGCTGCCTGCGGCACACTTACTCTCCGTCCTGGCTTTTTGAATCACATCATTCTTAGCATTCTGAATATAAGTTGTTAATGTGTAATGCACATCGTGCTCCAATTCATTGCCAACAACAGTTTCAATATGCGTCTGCCAAAGTGTATCATTGATTTTCTCAGGTCTGACCCAGACCCCGCGCTCTGCCATGTGCAGCGGCAATTTTGTTGTTAACCAGACATGACGATAAATACCGGCTCCCTCGTACCACCACCCCTCGGCCTCTGTAGCATCAACGCGGATGGCGAGTACGTTGGGACGATCACCGTAATAGGCTCGATCCGAGATATCAACTGTAAAACTGGTATACGCGCTAAAGTTTCTTTCCAACAAGCTTCCGTTCAAATAGATCGAAGCTTCGGTTGCGATGCCGTCGAACCCCAACGTCAGTTGCTTTCCCAGATCCTCTGCGGGCAATCTGAATTTCTTCCGATACCAGCCGATGCCACGCGGTTTAAAGCCGAAATTGGGTACACCATTTTCCCGGTCGAATGGCTGCTGATACGACCAATCGTGTGGAAGCTGCACGGTCTGCCATGTCGAATCATTCCACTCCATGCCGGCGGGTCCAATGGCGCCTCCTGCTTTGGCCCTGCCGTAAATGCTGTTATGCGATTTGTTGGCAGGAACATCAACTTCACCAAGATGAAACAACCAGTCTTTATCCATGCTGAATCGTTGACGCACATCATTCATTCCTTTCCTCTTATGCCTACGTAATTAAGACCAAATTAGTCCCTTGTCCATTAGCTCAGTTCAATAATGCTCAGTATAATCAAATCGCGAGCCGAGATGAATGGGATAAACCATTTTAAAACAGTGAAATTCTTTGATCTTGTCTTCATATTTTATTCGAGAAAGCATGGTTATTCGGTTTTCGCAAAATCGCGTTCACTTGGTAAGACATTCATTTTCGGTTTGACATTTGGCCTGTACCATAATGCGATCAGCAGGAACATGAGTGCGCTGCCCAAATAAATGTACGTTATGCCATTAGGCAAGCTGACCGCTAAATAGACCAGCATAGGACCAAGTGCGGAGCCCATATCTGTCGCAACCGAATAAGCAGTCATAACCGTAACGACGGATGAAAAGCGGGCGACGTCCGATGCCAAAGCGTCCACTAGCGTCGAGACGGCTGTGCTTGCCGCCAAAACAAGTAAAATAACCGCGCACCACAGATAAATCGGAAGCTGCCAGGGTATCAAGGCATACCCGACCGCAGAGATAATCAGAGTGAGACAAAAAAGAGGCAGACGCCCTTTGGAGCCGTCAGAGCGCAAGCCTATCCATGAGGCAAGAAAAGGTTCCCACCCCCAGCGAGCTGACTGGAGCACGCCAGATAGCATCGTGCTTGTCACGACAATACCGAGCAACGTCATCGGCTGCGGATAGTTGGTTTCGATCTGCAAACTCAACGTGACGCTTAGAACAGTCTGGAGGAGATAAACGAAAAGTCCGGTTGCAACGATTTTAAGTACAGGCTTCTTCCAAATTACCGCCCGATTGTCGATACGCTCCTTACGCAGAAGAGAAACGTCGGACTGGTTCGCATTAGCACCGGAAATGTAGGCGGCGACATAAGGAAGCCCTAACAGCATAAACACCCCGAAAGCAATGGAAACAATCGACATCCCGACGAGTGGAACAAGCACACCGCCGATAAGCATGCCGACCAAGCTTCCTAGACGGAATATTCCGTTATATCGTCCCATCAGATGGCCGCGATTTGTATCATCCGAGTAGCGAATAACGGTTAAATAGCCGCCCATGCGCAGGAAGGACCAGGCGATCCCCCATAAGCTGCGGAGAACGAGCCAAATGATAAAACCCTTGAACATGCTGTAGCCGATAGTTGTCGCTGCTGCCAGCAGTATGGCCAGAACAAGACCTGTGCGCAATGACATTCTTTTATAAAGCAAACCAATCAGCGGGGTCATTGGCAGCCTAATAAAGCGGTTGATGGAAAGGAGTACTCCGACCTCCCATAAAGCATTGAGCCCGACTTCTTTCCAGTAGATAGGAAGTACGATATACAGCATGGAATCTCCGAGCAAACATATCGCGGTAACGATCGCAATAATCGTGACAGGACGCTGATTCTTCCTAAGTTGATCTTCGGATGCAATAATCATATTTTCTCCTTAAGCTTAGAAATGAACAGTAAGACCGTCGTACGCTACGCGAATGTCGTGAGGTTCGAAGATGGTCACCCAATCGTCATGAAGAAGAGCAGAATTGTGGGTGAAATGAGTGACAAAGATTTGTCCAGTATCATTAAGGATTCGTTCCTTAACAAATACATCGTGTACTTCCAGAATCGTGTCCACGTTCATATGATTGCTCTTCTGTTTAACTCCTGTTTTTTCATGCGTGCAGTCAAGTATCGCCATATCAATCTTCTTGCTCCTAAGCCATGACCAAGTATCGTCTGGAAACCACCCCGTATCATTTCCGTAGAGCAGAGTTTTTCCGTCTTTCTCCACAAAGTATAACAGGCACGTTTCCATAGGATCATGATCAGCAGGAAGTGGCGTTACCCAAGCTGATCCCACTATTGTTTTTTGAAAAGGCTTCATTCGATTAAAGCGGAATCGGGCACCTTCGAATTTCCCGAGAGCCTGCCGGGCATGGTACATAACAAGATCGTTGCCATGGATCCAGAGTGGATGTTCAATACCATGAGCAAAGCCTTCAATTCGGCTTGTCAAATCTCCCGGATAGAAATGATCATAATGCGTATGGGTCACCAGCAAATGCTCTATACGCCCCAAGTCTATTCCATCACGAAGGGCTTGCATTTGTGAATCCGCCGAATAATCGAACTTCAAAGTATCGTCAACGATAACGGAAGCTCTCGTACGAATGTTTTTTCCACCAAGCTGTCGAGCAGCGAAGCACGCCTCACATCTGCAAAATACGTTCGGAAAACCTTCAGACGCTGCCGTCCCAAGAAAATGAATTTTCATTGTTGCTTTTCACACTCCTTAGTTGTTTGAAGATTATCGCTTATTTTATTGATCATACCGTCACGCCTCCTTGCCTAAACATATGTCATCTGTTTTTTCAAGTAAACATCAAAAAAAGGTGATTTCTATAAAACTATCATCAAAATCTTTACAAATAAGCATTAATGACAAAAGGGAGCCACAAGAGGCCCCCTTTTAACCAAATCAATATGATTATTGCAACTTGACCAGTCTCCACTTCTGACTTGCCGTACCGTTCGCCGTCTTAATAACTACCTTATATTCCGCACCGCTTAGAAGTGTGTCCAACGGTTTGTTGCTTTGAACACCTACAATGGTATAGGTCCCATCCGCATTAGCGTTGAATTTCCACCTTTTGTTGGGTGATCCGTTATAGGGCCATATAATGGTATACGAATTATCAACCGTGTTGGCTCCGGATACATCCAGTGCTTTGCCGCTTGGGACGCCTAGCAATCTGAACGTTCCATCGCCATTGTCGCTAATATTCCACTGCTCGCTTGAAATACCGCTATCGGGCGACACAATGACTGGCGTACCATCCGCCGTTGCATTGCCTTTCGCTTCCATGGCAAGGTTCCCGCTGCCCACATTAATGAGTTTATACACCCCTCCAACCATAGCAGACTGGCTAAATTGGAACCAGTTCAAATGAAAGAGCGAGCCGCCAGTTCCTTTGTAAACGAGGTATACGTTCTTCACTCCCGTGGCACCCGTTATTCCGCAACTAACCGTTTGCCAAATTTGTCCACCTCCAGTAGACGGAACCGTACAAGTGCCTGCCAGCGTACCCGCCACACTACCTAAGCGGATCTCAATGGTCCCTCCAGGTCCGTTGCTCGCAACCCTTGCGGAAATTGACGCCGCACCGCTTCCAAAATCAACATTGTTGTAGACGGTGTAGTCGTTATTGTCAACCGATGTGAGATCATAACCTGTGCCTTTATCTGAGGCGCTCTCCAGTTGGACGCCAGATTGACTGTCATAGTTCTCTGCTTCAATTTGGTTGAACGCAGATTGACTACTTCCGCGCACGAAGGTAATCCGCGAATCAGTAAACGGATTCAGAAGTTGATTGCCGTACCGAATTACAGGTACCGTACCCGTCGGGGAATCGATTTGAGCGGATACAAGCTGCCCGTTCGCCCATTTTATGCTCAGCTCATACCCACCTCTAGCTTTCACACCGGTGATTTCTCCACTCGTCCAGGCGGAAGGCAGCGAAGGGAGAAGTTCAATTTCTCCGGTATGACTTTGCACAAACAATTCTGGATAATACGAGTTTTTTATTTGCCATTCGTTTATCGAATTATCAATCGGATAAACGTCTGCATTGGAGACCGCTTTATTCCCATCATTAAGTCGCGCCCACATAAACGAACTATCCGGATGAAATCCTCCTGAACCACGCATAGTTAGCGAAACTTTAGCAGCTTGAAATAAATCAGGTGTAACCCTTTTCGTAATTTGATCCAGGAAACCAACCCCGATGAGATGAGATGCATGACGATGACTCGGATCTACAATTGAATAGTCATTATTCCATTCTTTTATTTCTCCGTTATTTCCAATTTGATAAGGAAGCAGCTTCGGCAAAGCCGTTCGAATGCGATTCAACAAATCAACATCCGCAGGAGAATCTGCTTCCAGTATTTGCCCAGCTTCCAGCACATTTTCAAACAACTCTCGAATTAACGTCATATCGATCGTTGAACCTTGACTGACTGCAATGGGTTTTCCATCGGACAGGACATACTTCGTCTCAGGCGAAGTGGAGGGCGACGTCACCAGATAGCCTTCCTTGTTGGTAACGAGATAATCCAAAGCAAATTCTGCAGACCCTTTCATAAGAGGAAACGCCGTATCCTGAAGAAAGGATTTGTCCTGTGTAAACCGATAATGATCATAGACATTAAACATGAGCCACATGCCGCCTGTGGGCCAGATCGCCCACTCATTATCCCCCCCTTGAATACTTGTAATTGCCCAAACATCTGAAGAGTGCGGCACCATCCATCCGTCAAAGCCGAAATCGGATTGTGCGGTTTTCGCCCCGTTTACAGCCAAATTTTTAATATACTTCCAGAGTGGGTCGCCATTTTCAGCAAGATTCCCTGTCTCAATCAATGTATACATTTTTTCTACGTTTTCATTAAAGAAGTGCGCTCCTTTTGAGGAAGGATTCCACGAATAATTCCACATTCCCTGTTGATTGTGGGGACGATCGAATGTATTGGCTCTGGACGTGCATATGGAAACGTAACGGGCATACTGATAGGAGATCACATTGTCTTTGGCAACACCTGTATTCCCATTTACTTCTGTCCATAACCTGCGAAACAAACTGCGATAATCGGTCTGATGAGCATTCAGGAGCTGTGTATACGTTTTGGCAAAAGCCGTGTTCATAATCTCCGTTACGATTGGAGTAGGATTAATGCCGCCTTGGCTTGGATTCGGATTGGTGAATGGATCCTTGTAACTTGTCGCGTCAGCATACAGAAGTTCAATAACCGTAGCGCCCGAAATGTTCAAATTACCCCCAGATGCTGTAATCGTTCCTCCCGTTGTTCTGGCGCGAAGTCGGGCGTCAAACGTCATGCCTCTCCCGTTTGCCCATGTGTTTCCGTTCTCATCGTAAGGAGCTGTTCCTGTCATCTGAATCTCATTGCCTGATGAAGAGACCGTTCCGTGTGTGTTCATTTGCGGGGGCAGCGTCATCTTGGCCGTCATGCTCATCGGCTGATTCCCATCATTCGTCATTCGGACAACCATAACCCGATCCGGGTTGCTGGAAAATACTTCACGCGTATACGTCGTGTTCCCCACTTTATACTTTGTTGTTACCATCGACTTATCCAAGTGAAGCTCTCGATTATAGTCCGTGTATCCTGCTGTGTTTGGAACATCGAGGACAATGTTGCCAATCGGCAGGAATTTGGACATTGTCAGCGCTCCCCACATCCCTTTGGCTGCAGTCTCAGCTAATTTTAATTTTTCTTCACGATAGGTTACTGTCGTAGCTGTATCCGCTTCTGCCAACAGGCTTCTTGCATTATTTAGAGCTATTTTGCGATTTGGATTATAATCGTTGAAGGGTTCGCCAGCATGAAACGTTTTGTCATTTAATTGAAGAATTTCGGTAGCAACGCCTCCAGAAACTTTCGCGCCAAAGTAGCCATTCCCTACAGGTGCTCCCTTAAAATCCGTCCCGCTTGCCGGTGTTGTCCAATTGATTTTCAAATCATCCCAATTGCCTGTTTTCTGAACAGGCAGTGTTGTACTTCCTACATTTGCATAAGCTTGATTAGATGCCCCCACTGAAACTAAGCTTGTTACAAGCAGAGAACTGACTAGCAAGCCTACTAAACCTGCTTTTTTCATGATTGTACCTCCCGCTACTTGATATAATAACCTGACTTATCCATTTTACAATGTAAGCCCTTTCATTCACCTCCTTGCCCTAAATTACTCTGCCTTGATAGGTCACGTATACATTAAAAAAGAGTGATTTCTATAAAACGATCAGCAAATTCTTTTCATTTAAGCATTTTTAAGATTCAGGGAGAATCCATAAATTTAAAATTTAAAAAAGGTGTCCCAAGGGGCACCTTTTAACCAATATGATCATTGCAATTTAACCAGTCTCCACTTCTGACTCGCCATTCCATTCGCCGTCTTAATAACCACCGAATATTCCGTGCCGGTTAGAAGCGTATCCAACGGTTTGTTGCTTTGAACTCCAACAATGGTATAGGTACCATCCGCATTAGCGTTGAATTTCCACCTTTCATTCGGTGAACCCCCATAGGGCCATATAATCGTCTTCGAGTTGTCCGTCGTTGTGGCTGCGGAAACATCCAGCGCTTTGCCGCTTGGGACGCCAAGGAGTCTGAATGTGCCGTCGCCATTGTCGCTAATATTCCATTGCTCGCTTGCAGCGCCGTTATCTGGTGACACAATGACTGCCGTCCCATTTGCCGTCGCATTCCCCTTCACGTCCATGGCAAGATTGCCGCTCCCGACATTGATAAGTTTATAGACGCCTCCTACCAAAGCAGACTGGCTAAATTGGAACCAGTTCAGATGGAAGAGAGAGCCGCCAGTTCCCTTGTAAACGAGATATACGCTCTGCACGCCCGTGGCGCCTGTTACTCCGCAGCCTACCGTTTGCCAAATTTGTCCTCCTCCAGTAGACGGTACCGTACAAGTGCCTACCAGCGTCCCCGTCACACTCCCTAAGCGAATTTCAATGGTACCTCCAGGTCCATTGCTCGCAACTCTGGCGGAAAATGAAGCTGCGCCGCTTCCAAAATCAACATTGTTGTAGACGGTATAGTCATTATTGTCAATCGATGTGAGATTATAACCCGTGCCTTTGTCAGAGGCGCTCTCAAGCTGAACACCTGATTGGCTATCGTAGTTCTCTGCTTCAATTTGATTGAATGCAGATTGTGTAGCTCCACGAACAAATGTAATCCTCGAATCCGTAAACGGATTCAGAAGTTGATTACCGTATCGGATCACAGGTATCGTGCCGCTTGGGGAATCAATTTGAGCAGATACGAGCTGCCCGTTCGCCCATTTGATGCTGAGTTCATACCCGCCTCTCGCTTTCACACCCGTTATTTCGCCACTCGTCCAGGCTGTAGGCAGCGAAGGGAGAAGTTCAATTTCCCCGGTATGACTTTGTACAAACAATTCTGGATAATATGAGTTTTTTATTTGCCATTCGTTTACCGAAGGATCCGTAGGATAAATGGTTGCCAGGGAGGCGGCTTTATTCCCATCATTTAGTCTTGCCCACATGTACCCGCTATCCGGGTGGTATCCGCCTGAACCGCGCATGTTTAGCGATACTTTAGCTGCTTGAAATAAATCAGGCGTGCCTCTCTTCGTGATCTGATCCAGGAAACCGACACCGATAAGATGGGAAGCATGGCGATGACTTGGATCTACGTTCGCGTAATCATTATTCCACTCTTTAATTTGACCGCCAGTTCCAATTTGATAAGGAAGCAGCTTCGGCAAAGCCGTTCGAATACGATTCAGCAAATCAACATCCGCAGGAGAATCTGTTTCCAATATACTCCCCGCTTCAAGAACATTTTCAAACAGTTCTCGTATGACTGTCATATCAATCGTCGAACCTTGGCTCACGGCAATTTTTGTGCCATCGGACAAGACATACTTCGTTTCTGGTGACGTAGAAGGCGATGTCACGAGATAACCATCCTTATTAGCAACAAGTAAATCCAAAGCAAACTCCGCTGAACCTTTCATGAGAGGAAACGCCGTGTCTCGAAGAAATGTTTTGTCCTGTGTGAACCGATAATGATCGTATACATTAAACATGAGCCACATGCCACCCGTTGGGTAAATCGCCCACTCATTATCATTTGCGCCAAGCGCTGTTTTTGCCCACACATCGGATGCATGCGGCACCACCCACCCATCAAAGCCAAAATCGGATTGCGCGGTTTTTGCTCCGTTGATAGCTAAATTTTTAATATACTTCCACAGCGGATCGCCGTTCTCAGCAAGATTCCCTGTCTCAATCAATGCATACATCTTCTCTACATTTTCATTAAAGTAATGCGCTCCATTCGAGCGAGGACTCCACATGTAATTCCACATTCCCTGCTGATTATGCGGTCGGTCAAATGTATTCGCTCTGGAAGTGCAAATGGAAACGTAACGAGCATATTGATAGGAGAGCACATTGGCTCTGGCATCACCTATGTTCCCGTTCACTTCCGTCCATAACCTGCGGAACAAGCTCCGATAATCAGTCTGGTGGGCACTCAGGAGCTGGTCATAGGTTTTGGCAAACGCCGCATTCATAATCCCCGTTACGATTGGAGTAGGATTGTTGCCGCCTTGGCTTGGATTCGGATTCGTAAACGGATCCTTGTAGCTTGTCGCATCGGCATACAGGAGTTCAATGACCGAAGCGCCTGAAATGTTCAAATTGCCTCCGGTTGCTGTTATGGTTCCTCCCGTCGTTCTGGCGCGAAGACGAGCATCGAACGTCATGCCTCTCCCGTCCGCCCACAGGGTGGTTGGGTACTGAGCGTAAGCATAAGGAGCTGTTCCTGTCATTTGGATCTCGTTGCCAGATGAAGAGACGGTTCCATGTCCACTCATCTCATTCGGCAATGTCATCTTGGCCGTCATACTCATCGGCAGTCCGCTGTCATTGGTCATACGGACAACCATCACACGATCCGGATAACTCGCAAATACTTCGCGCTTATAAGTCGTGTTACCCACTTTATACGTGGTAGTCACAGCAGCTTTATCCAAATGAAGTTCTCGATTGTAATTCGTAAATCCCGTCGTATTGGGAACATCCAAGACAATATTGCCGATGGGCAGAAAGTTAGCCATATACGCATATCCCCACATCCCATTGGCAGCCGTTTCAGCTTGTTTTAACTTTTGTTCGCGATACGTTACTGTTGTTGCTGTATCCGCTTCTGCCAGCAGGCTTCTTGTACTATTTAAAGCTGTTTTGCGGCTTGGATTATAATTGTTAAAGGGTTCGCCAGAATGAAACGTTTTGTCATTAAGTTGAAGAATCTCAGTCGCAACACCTCCCGAAACTTTGGCGCCGAAGAAACCATTTCCGACAGGTGCTCCGCTAAAATCTGTCCCGCTGGCCGGCGTTATCCAATTGATTTTCAAATCATCCCAATTGCCTGTTTTCTGGACAAGCAGTGCCGTACTTCCTACATTAGCATAAGCTTGATTTGATGCTCCAACTGAAATCAAGCTTATTACAAGAAGAGAACTAACCATCAAGCTTATGAAACCTGCTTTTACTTTCTTCATAACATCTCCTCCTAGTTAGTTGACTTTCACAATCTTCCACTGCTGAAGTGTACTCCCATTCCAAGTTGAAATCCTGTTTACATACACAGGAGGGGTAAATTCCCCCTTAAAGTTACCGCTGCTTGTTAAGACCAAACCATTGGCACGATTCGTAATTTTATAAAATCCGTCTCCCAGATCCGCCAATTGCCACTGTTGACTCTCGCTGGCTGTCCACGTTGTTTCTTTCGTATTCGTGCCTGGTGCTGCACCGTCCAGTGTCAGACCATTGGTCCGGTTAAGAATCTGATAATATCCCGTACCGAGATCGACGAACTTCCATTGAGCATCATTACTGCTGTTCCACACACTTTCCTTCACATTCGAACCTGAAGACACATTCCCTCCTCCATCGAGCACCAAATCTGTCGTGCGATTTGCAAGCTTGAAGTACGTATTGGAATCCAGAGCTATCTTGAGTGAGGTAATTAAATCGTTATTGTAAGTATCGATGAGATTGTTATTGTTGCTTGTAAAGGTCCACGAAGTTCCGCTGTAATTGTCTTCTGCGTAGGCAGTTACCTTGTAACCTGACGGCACTTGGATGGAGGAAATACTATTATCTGCAATTCCAGCTGCTTGCAAAGTTGATTTTGTGTAATTGCCCAAAGAGAGAGGAATTCGATTTCCTTCATATTGCACATGTTTATAAAAAGTTGGACCCGACACTTGATGCAAATCGGGGATATTCCCTGTGAACGTTAGTTTTACCACATAAGCGCTTGCAGTGAATGGTTTGCTTGCCGGCATTGTAATTTTCAAACCTTCCTGATTTTGGACTCTGTTTGGCAAATTAATATAGGTGCCGGCAGTCTCTCCTAGCAATTGCACATTTGAAAGCGTATTCAAATTGATCTGATTTGAATTAAGTGTGCTTATGTTCAAATTGGCGCCATTCCCCGGCCACCCCAGAACGATGGCATATAACGTGTTGTTGTTTTTGTTGCGAGTGAAACGAATGTCCGTTTCCGTACCAACAATAGGACTTGAATGAATCGCGCCGCCAAGCTGTGTTGGACCTTCGCCATATTTCGTCCAAGCACGCATCGAGTAGATGCTTTCGCCATAGCGTTTTAACCAATCCCCCATCCCAAGCAAAATATTTTTCTGCTCCTGTGGAATGGTTCCATCTGCCATGGGCGCAATATTAAGCAGCAAGTTGCCATTTTTGCTTACACGATCGATGAGGGAATGAAGCAACGCAGGGGCTGAATAGTAGCTCATACCAGGCGTATAGCTCCAACCGCCGACGCTGTCATCCGTTAACCAGTAATTAGAAGTTAACTCTGCCGGCCCTCCTCTTTCATAGTCGACAACTTCACCATTCAAGTTGAATCCGCCGCTCGTTTTATAGGTTGCGACAACCTCTTTGCCCCAATCAATCGCTTTGTTATAGTAGTACGACAGGAACTTGAGCCGCTGCGCTTCATCAATCTTCGTTAAAGCAAAATCCTGCCAAAGAATATCAGGCTGATACGTATCGATAACTTCTTTCAATTTATCGTACCATAGTTGATCCTCCTGCGTTTTCGGCAGTTGACCGTATAATTTCATCAAACTGGGGTCGGATTGTGCAGGAGCGTATTGATAGTAACCGTTACTGTTATAAGCATGATGCAATGCTGTCAACAACTTCAAATTCTTGTTGCGGATCGCGGTTGCAAAAGTTCCAAGGAGATCCAGCCCGGGTCCCTTGTCCACCGAATTCCATTCGTTGACAGAGCTGTCCCACATCGAATAACCATCGTGATGTTCAGCAACAGGACCGGCAAATTTTGCCCCCGCGTCAACGAACAATTGCGCCCATTCGTTAGGATCAAATTGACCTCCAGCTGATTTCAACTTGGGAGCGAACTTAACCCAATTCCCATTCTTATCCTGTGCACCATTTATAAAATTGTGATACGGCCACGAAGCAGGAGATCCATACACACTAACATGGTGGTTGTATTCTTTACCATTTTGTACGTACATGTTACGAGGGTACCATTCATTTCCATAAGCGGGAACGCTGAACACGCCCCAATGATAGTAAATGCCAAACTTAGCATCTTGAAACCATTCTGGGGCAGCCATATGCTGATCAACAGATTCCCATGTGGGCTGATACGTCGTTGCTGCATGAGCATTGAATGGCGCAAGTAAGCCGCAGATTATAACAGTTGTAGCCGATACTGCCGCAAGCTTCATTAATTTCTTCATCAAAACATCTCCTTTTCATTAGATCTGCATTCGCTGCAAATTAACACTACCGACCTTTATCGCCCGTACCGTCGGTTATTTCGTACAACCAGCAGTCATTCAAACGTTTTTGTAAGCCCTTACATTCACCTCCTTGCCCCAACATATTGCATCTATTTTTTCAAGTAAACATCAAAAAGAAGTGATTTCTATAAAACACTCAGTAAATTCTTCCTATTTAAGCAAAAAAACCGCCAATTTGTTAATATAGGCGGCTTACTCTTATTCATGATGGAAATCCATTATCATACATCTTGCTTTCACTAGTCGTATTCCGCAATTTGTATTCAGACGTCGTGACCCCATACTTCGTCTTAAACATTTTATAGAAATAATTTTGATTCTCCCAACCAATTAAATCCAAGATCTCAGCCACGTTAGTATTGGGTTTGGTAATGAGTTCTGCAGCAATACTTAATCGATAATCCATCAACCATTCAGCGATTGCTTTGCCATGAACATTGCGAAATATTTTACCCAAGTGATATTTGGACAGGTTTAATAATAAAGCAATGCTATCCTGACATAACGATTTATCCATATAGTTGGCTTCTATGATGCCAATAACTTTACTCACGATTTGCTGATTTCGGTTTACCTTGGAATCCACCATGCTTTCAGCAATTTGACGAATAAGCACATGGAACTCGGCGTTGATTTCTCCAATGGTTTCCATTTTACTAATCATACGTACGAACGTACTATATTGAATATTGAACGTGGTCGATCCATTCAATTCAATTTCTTTGATCCGCTTATAGATATTAAATGCCAAATAATATAAGTAACTAATAACAATATCATAGGAATAATGATTTAAATAGGCGACAATCTGTTCATAGGCTTGAATTGCTTCCTCATATTTTCCATAAACAAGAAGCTCGTCAAATGTTTTTTCCAGTTGTAGCGGCGGTCGGAAGTCATCCGTTTTCATATGTTTTAACTCATCCGACGAGATGATCGATCCTTGTCCGAAAATAAACCTGTACTTGCTAAACTGAACCGCTTCTTGATAAGAAATGGATATATCCTGAAGTTGTTTGACCGAATACCCGATTACGCCTGTCATAGAAAGTTTTAGATTGCTTTGAATCCAGTTTTGTAGCTCTGCAATGATGAGACTAATATCGCGAAGCTGTTTCTCATAGGATTCGTCACATGCTTCCAGAATGAAGACGACTTCGTCCCCCAAATCAACCGCACAATTATTCGTGGAACGCGATGCTATTTCTTCCGCGGCATTCCCGATCGCATAACGAAAGAGTTGTTGATCTGCCGCGCTGTAAGTTCTTATAAATTGCTCATAACGGTCAATCATGAAAATAACGGCAAAATGGCGTTTATCAGCCAACAAGCCTATTTGATAATGATCGAGACGTGATTGCAGATCCGTAGGGTCATCATCCAAGGATTGGCTGACTAACCTTCGCAAGAACTCTAATTTCCTAGTGAAAAAGGCTGTTTTCTTATCGTCAATAGATACTTCGTTCTGTTGAATGGCCATCGAAATGACATCGCTTAAATAGCCAATATCATCCTTGTTTTCGACTGACGAAGATGGTAAACGAGGCAACGCTGAAACTTTACCGACCAGACCGCGAATAGGAGAATACAATCTTTTGGATACATAGAATACGATAAATATCCCAGGAATTAATATCCCTAAACAAAAAGCAAACGTAATCCAGCCAAGTCGCTCCATATCATGAAAAATAATGGAATAAGGGACGATATGAATAAATTTCCAATTCAAAGCCTCGGATGTCACATAGGTGATCAAATTTTTCTTTCCTTGAATCGTTGTTGTAAAATAGGCATTACTCCCGTTTTCTTGAATTGGTTCGAGAACAGCCGATTTCTCCTCTACCGATAATTGATCCATGTTTCCAAGAATCGGTTGTCCCTTCTCATCTAGTATCCATGTACTTCCTTGATTATTTCCACTAGAGGAAAGAGATTGAATTAAGTTTTTCAAATAGTCTACTTTCACGTTGACAATAATAGCGCCCTTTACGCGATTCGCTGTATCCTCATACTCATAGAAAATATAAGTCAAAACACTCATCTTCTGATTACTGTCAATATCCTTCCCATCAGCCGAAATAAAGACAGGGATTTTCCTTAATATAGGGTAAAACTTTCCTCGTGTTACCTGTTTCTTCTCATCAATGATAGAAACTAAGCCTTGATCAAAAAAAGAATCCCTGGTATTGCTGGATTGAAGCCAAGTTGAATAAAATTGATTGCTCGTACCATTAAACACATAGACGGAATGAACGAATTGATTCGCGTCCTTCAATTTGGACACATCTAACAATGCATCTTGGATATCTTTGTAGTCATTATTCGCATTGTACATAACCGACTGTACTCGATAATTGGTCAATAAAGATATCGCGAATGTTTTTGAAGCTTCGTTCAAATAAGTTGAACTATAGCTGATTTGTGAAAGCGCATTCGTATTTGCGCCAGAAACGAAGTTCACACCAATTTTTTGAAAATTAACATATAAAATATAAGAGAGCGCCAGTAAGATACAGATAAATACAAACGTAAAGGAAGTAAACATACGTATAAACATAGACCGAGGAAGTTTTAACTGGCTCACGAGCGCTACCCCCAATATATTTCTTGTATATCCATAATATAGTAATTCAAATAAATTGAAAAGAATAATCTACTATATGGTAAAGTAACCGCTCAATAGCTGGAATAAGCTATGAGCGGTCATTTGATTTTTACTTTTTATTTGCCTTGCGCCATTCATCCAGCTGCTTTTGAGCTTCCGCAGTAACTTTATCCAATCCCGCTTTCTTCAATTTATCGTTAATTTCAGCGATAACTTTTTCTGGTTCAGCAGTACCAAAATTTAGCAGCGAGTTCGTTACGCCATTGTACTGTTTGATAATTGCATCGATTTGAGCCATCTCGGTTTTAATGGGATCTCGATTCAAAACAAAGCCAATCAATGGGGAAACAATCGCTTCTTTGTTTACTTTATTCGTTTGCTCCCACACGTCTTTTGGCTGTCCTGGACGAAGGAACATATTAAACTGACTGCCGAATTCCCAATCCGTTCCCGGATTATATCCGCCGTTTGCCAACGATTCAATGGTTTTGTCGTCCACTTTTTTGTAATGTTTGCCGTCAATGCCTACACACAATAATTGATATAATTCTTTATCGGCAAATAATAGATCCAGAAACATCATCGCACGTTCGGGATTTTTGGAGTTTTGGTTAATTGCTGCCAAAGACGAAATTAAACTCGTATTTGAAACGTAAGACGGACTTAACTGAACATCGGTTACATCGTATCCTGCCCATCCTTTTGTATCGCCTTCATTGCCAGGCTTCACAGCTCCTGCTGCAAACATCCCATATTTCCCTGTTTTTTGTTCCGCTTTATAATCTTTAATCGTAGCTGCATCTTTGCGAATGTATCCTTTGTTGTACCATTCACGATTCATTTTGGCCAGTTCCATCGTTTCCGGAAGTTCATACAAGTTCTTAATTTTAAAATCATTATTTTTTACATTAATCACAAGAGGATTAGCTGTATCGCCCGTAACGGTGTCATACATAAGTCCAGTATCCATTCTGGAAAGAAGTTCAGTGGAAACCGATGCACCGCTTGTCGTAGGCACAATACCCGGTTCATTTTGCTTCACATTTTCCAGAAATGGTTCCAAGTCTCGCAATGTTTTAATCTTTGATTTATCCAGTTTGTACTTATCGGCTAGATCCTTTTTAATCGAAAACCCTTTCATCGTTGCCATAATCTGATAACTTGTTATCCCATATAGCTTGCCATTCACACGCGCCCCGTCAAAAAATTGGGCAGGAATGGTTTCCTTGATATGCGGACCATATTTATTCAGAAGATCGTCTAACGGCAGGAAAGCGCCCTTTGCCACATTGTTATAAAAATTATTGGTCCATGAAGCGGTGTACGTTAAATCCCAATCCTCGCCTGCCGAAATAATCACTTTCATTTTGTCATCGAAGTTACCCCAATCAATGGTGTTCATTGTGATCGTCGTATTGATTTTTTCTTTCGTAATCTTGTTCATGGCATCGATAACAGCTTTCTCATCTGGCTGCGGTGTACCCACTCTGTAGATAGTTAAATTCACAGGAGCAAGCTTAGCAGGACTAGACGCTTCTGCTCCGCTTTTCGCACTCTCCGCCGGCGAAACCGCTGGTGTAGGCCCTCCCGTTTTTCCGCTGCTGCATCCGCTAATTAAGGATACTGCACAAACAATCGAGAATACGCTTCCAAACACTTTCTTCATGCTCTTTGCTTTCATGTGTTTTTCCTCCCCTGAATCATACAATTTGATATTATTTGAAACCATACGGTATCAAACCAACGTTACGCGTTTAGCCTTTAATTGAACCGACTGTAATTCCTTTAACAAAAAATCGTTGAAAGAATGGAAAAATGAATAACATGGGACCTGCCGCAACGACCGCCAGCGCGAAACGAGCCGATTGGCTTGGCAACACAACAGAAGATGTATTCGCTACGGCCAGTGCACTATTTAAAAAATCAATGTTAGACATGATTCGGTAAAGCAGAAGTTGCAAACTGACATACTTCCCAGTGTCAATAAACAATAAGCTTAACCAATAATCATTCCAATAGATAAGCACTGAAAACAAAGCTATTGTTGCTAATCCGGATTTACTAACAGGAATAATAATGGAGAAAAATACGCGATATTCGCTTGCGCCATCCATTTTCGCGGATTCGATTAATGCAAATGGAATCGTAGACATAAATCCTTTCATTAACAAGACTAAGAAAGGGGTTACAACATACGGTAAGATAAGAGCTAACGGGGTGTCTTTTAGATGTAAAATCCGCGAAACGAGAATGTACCACGGCACCAAACCGCCACTGAACAAGAGTGTAAAAAAGATGAAAAATGAAATTTTATTCGCTAAAAAGAAGTCTTTTCTACATATCACATAAGCAACCATAGCTGTAACCAGGATGCTCAGCAGAGTACCGGTTACGGTTACAAAAATCGTGACCATATAAGAATTAATAATTTGTTTGGGATTATTAAAAATAAACTGATACGCTTCTAACGAGATTTCACTTGGAAATAAGGAGTACCCTTCTGTTAAGATGGTACTTTCTTTTGTGAATGATGCAGTGAGGACAAGCACAATTGGAATGATGCAGGCAATCGACGATAATAATAATGCCATGTGGATCATGAAGAGACTAATACGCGATTTGATTATCATTGAGAAGAACCTCCTTAGAACATGGCGTTTTCTTTACTAACCCTTCGAATGACGTAATTTGTAAGTAAGATAATGACAAGACCAACAATAGATTGATAGAAACCGGCAGCCGATGCCATGCCAATATCTCCATTAACCCTTAGAGCTCTAAACACGAACGTATCGATGATATCCGTAGTTGGATATAGGAGCGTAGAGTTCATCGTAACGTTATAAAACAGATCGAAGTTCCCGAAGAAAATGCGGCTGACTTGAAGCAGGACAAGCAAAATCATTAAAGGTTTAAGTAACGGGAGAGTAATTGACCATATTTGCTGCCAGATGTTTGCACCATCTATTTCCGCCGCTTCAAAATACTCAGAGTCTATGGAGATAATAGCCGTGTAATAGATAATGGCGTAATAACCGGCGTTTTTCCATAAATTAACTAGCACTAAAATATAAGGCCAATATTGCGGCTCGTTATACCAAAGAACAGGTTCCTTACCGAACCAGGACCATATCGTGTTTAGAAACCCGTGACTCATATCCAGAAAAGCAAGGCATACATAGCTCACGATCACGAACGAGATAAAATAAGGGAAAAATAGCGCCGTCTGATGGAATTTGACAAACTTTTTCGAGACTTGATTCAAAAGAAGTGCAAGAAGAACCGAAACGATTAATGTGGAAAAAATAAAAGCTATGTTGTATAGGAGCGTATTTCGAGTAATGTCCCAAGCATTGCTGGAAGTAAAGATGAATTTGAAATTTTCAAATCCACTCCATGGACTGTGGAGGATACCATCCCTGTAATTGTAATTTTTAAAAGCGACAATCAGTCCGTATAAGGGAATATAGTGGAAAACAAAAACAAAGATACAAGCTGGAAAAGCTAAAACCAGTAACTGATGCGACTGCCTAAGCTTCTTCCAAAAAGCAGGAAGTTTATGCGCTGTGGAACCTCCTCTGGCCTTTAAAGTAACAGGTACTCTCTCCATGTAAAACACTCCTCGTTTCGTATTTACCCTCGCTGGCCTGTTGTTAGCAGGTTGTCTTTGGTGTGACCTCATCATAGCCCGATACCTATCTTTTCTAAACAACAAGTATCTGGTTTTTCTATAATTCGGTATGTAAAAACGAGTGATTTCTACAGAAACGGCCCTGTAAGTATTTTCAAGTCCATTAATATAATAGTAATTAGGGTAGTAGATTTTTCAAATGATCATTTTTGGGGTTTATAAAAAAGAATTGAGGCGTGCGCGCTCTATTAAATGCTATACAAAAATACGGCGTTTCCCCCACATTGTGAGAGTAAACGCCGCATTTTCCCTTGCTTCATTTAAAATTTCAATTCCCTGCTTGATATTTTTGCTGATACTACATGACCCGCATTGGCATTATTGTGCCCCATTTCAAGCGGATCAGCGCCTACATACGTTGACTCTTTTCCCTTTATCGTCAGGAGTCCAGGCTCCAGTGTGATTATGGCATAAAGGGGTTCTTCGTAGGGAACAGATTGCCTGAGAATCGGATACATCGCTGTGATTTCCTCGGAATACCGCACTGTATTGAACTGAGACCCTAGATAATAATAAGAACTACTGTTTATATGAATGAAATAAATATTATCGATCACTTTAACGCCATCAAGATGATTATGGCCATTCATACAAGCAATCACTTTACGGAAACCCGCTAATTGATTGGCTTCTCGCAAAATCTCACGAAGTTTGTCGCTGTTATGAATACCGACATTAGATCCAACATATATCTCTTCCAGGCTTTGATGGCTGAACAAAATCGTAGGTTTGTCCGTTTGGGACAAATCCATCCTCAACCACGCTAACTGCTCATCCGTCACATGACTGACGGTATGCCCCTCTTTTGAATAATTGCTAAACGCATAATCCACATATTGACCGTCCACGCGGAAATAGTTGGCATCCAGAACAACGAAATGGTAATCCCCGCAGTCGAACGAATAATAATTGGATTTCATACCGAGAAAACTCATCATCATCTGTTTATCACATTTATCCATATCATGATTCCCCAGCACATGATAATTCGGCCCGGCAAATTGCTGCCATATATCAAGGAATGGCTTGTTTTCCGGAAGCGGAAAACAGAAATCACCTAACTGGATGATAAAATCCACGTCTTCTTGAATCGACTCGTCGATAAAGGCCTGAAGCCGTTCACTCGCTTTATACATCAAATCCTGATGAATATCAGTCATTAACCCAAATCGGATTCGCTCACTTTCCATACCTATTCCCCCAACAAGATAATTTCAGCGGCACGATAAAAAATGCCAGACTGCTCATTTTAATCATAGCTCCAATACCCCGCTCTTCTAAACATCAAGAGTATTGGATTTCTATAATCAAGTGTGTAAAAATGAGCGATTTCTATAGCTTGAGGAACTACAGGCCGCTATGCTAACAAATTCCGCCGTTTCCGCGTTCAAGCGGAACTACAGGACCTTATTTGACCGCCTAATCCCAATTTCTTCTGAAAAACGGACAAATAGCGGATCATAGTTCCCCTCCGTTCGAAAAAGAGACTATTTCGATGAAATAGCGCCCTGTAGTTCCCCTGACCAAGGAGGAATTGCTCGAGCGATAGCAAAAAAAGCCCGTTTCATCTAGTCCAAGGAACTAAATGAAACGAACTCGCTTCCTACATCGCCACAGGCTGACCAAGCTTAACAGACTCATAAGCGGCAAGCGCCACTTGCGCCGCTTTCAATCCATCCTCACCCGTGACCGGTACCTGCTCGCCTTGGCGCAGCGCCTTAACGAAGTCACGGATCATAAACGCATCCATGTTGTCTCCCCAGAAGGTGTATTGCCCTTTACCTGCTGCATTGCTGAACAGGTCATTCTTCTGCGCAAAGCCGTCCACGGTGATGACCCCCTGTGTGCCGACGATCTCCATCGTCACGTCTCCCCAGGTCGGGAACGATTTCGGACGCGACCAGCTCGTATCCAGAACCGCGAATACGCCGTTCTCGAACTTGATGTGCAGCATGCCGGCATCTTCCACTTCAAGCTCTTCTCTGAAAAGCGTAGCTGCATAAGCGTACACTTCCTTCACTTCGGACTGTAGGAACCAGTTCATCAAGTCCATCACATGCACGGTGTGGTCAAGAACGGCCCCGCCTCCCGACAAGCTTTTATCGATGAACCATCCGCCGGGATTCCCTCCGTGATTCGTCCCTTTAATCGCGACGATGTCACCGATGTCACCGCGCTCAATGGCTTCTTTCGCCCGTACGACTGCAGCCAGGTAGCGGCAAGGGAATGCTGTCATAAGCTGCACTCCGTTATGCTTGCAGGCCGCAATCATTTGCTCCATTTCTTCTTTTGTCGTGCCGAGCGGCTTCTCACAAAGCACGTGCTTCTTTGCATTGGCCGCATCGATCACAAGCTTGGCGTGGTGAACATTCTCCGAGCAAATGACCACAGCGTCCACATCTTGTGCGAGCAGATCGCGGTAATCCGCATAATACGGTACTTCGTGGCGCTGGGCAAGATCTTCAACCCGGCTTGTTACTTCATCGGCAATCCCAACGATTTTGACCTCAGGCAGTTCTAGTAAGCTATTAAAATAACTGAATGCATGACCGTGCGCGAAGCTAATCATGCCAATTTTCAATAAATCCATGATAAGTTCCTCCCTGATTGTTTGGCTCTTTTTTACAGCAGCACGACTTTGCCGGATTGAATCGAGTCAAGCGCAGCTTTGGCGATTCTTAATGCTTCGCATGCATCTTGAGCGGTTACAATCGGTTGGCTGCCGTCGCGGATACAACTCAGAAAATGTTCAAGCTCGATGTAATACGGATCAAAGAAGTTCGGACTTTGCGGAATTTCAACCGCTTTCCCCCCGCTCTCTGGAGGAGCTGCCTTGCGTATTTGCAAAGATTGCGCGCTCATGCTGTCCGTCCGGACAAGTCCCTCGGAACCTGCAAACTCCGCCGCATAACGGAAGGAGCCCGGATATCCCCAGAAGGCCTCCAAATTAGCCACTGCGCCGCTTTCAAAAACTAGCGTAACAAGCGCATAATCCATCGTTCCCTCACATTTGTTCATCCCGTAAACCGATTTGACCTCGCCGAGTGTCCAACGCATAAAATCGATGTCATGCACCATCAAATCGACGATTACGCCTCCGCTTTTGTCAGCATCCAGAAACCAAGGTCTGGCTTCTCCCGGATGACTGCCCACGCGCCGGGCATTCGCAACACCAACTCTGCCGATTTGGCCTGCATCCATCTGCTGCTTCATCTGCGCATATTCAGGGAAAAACCGCACGACATGACCAATGAATAAGCGAACCCCATTTTCCTCGCAGCAGGAAATCATATCTTGCGCATCTTCCAGATTAAGCGCAACCGGTTTCTCACAAATAACATGCTTCCCCGCTCTTGCGGCTTGAAGCACAACTTCTTTATGTACAAAGGTTGGTACTGCGACGCTAACCACGTCAAACGAGACCGCCGAAAGCATCTCTTCAAATGAACTGAACGCTGCCGTCCCTACTTTATTGGCAGCTTCTACCGCAGACTCCAACTGAACATCACATACGCCAACCAACTCTACACCGGGCATCTTTGCATAACACTTCGCATGCCACTGACCCATACCGCCACAGCCGACTACTGCTACTTTCATCTCTCACTCGCCCTTTCAATTGTTGTATACTAATTAAAGCAATCATACCGATTCGACAGCTTTTCAAAAATGACAAGGTTTGTCTTGTTTATATCCAAATTTGCAGTGATGATTAGGTGGTATTACTTATGGAAACGTTCAAAGAACCCATTTATTATCAGAATGAACATCTATGCATGAAGGTTTGGCAGTTCACCAATACCAATCCGAAGAGTCGACAGCTTGCGCAGCAATGGCATTACCATAAAGAGGTGGAACTGATTATCGTGCAAGAAGGTAAACTGGATATTCGTACGCCGGACAATCTTTATCACCTCTCTCCGGGAGAAGTCGTCCTTATCGGTTCTAACCAGCTTCATCACAGTCATAAGCCGGAAGACGAACCTCTCGTCTATATCGTGCTCCACGTCGATCTTCAGCCCTATTTTGATCCTGCGATGATGATGTATTATCGGCATTTTTCGGAAATGGTGCGCCCACTCGAGGACCTGAACTATATGTTTCTTGAAAATGAGCGCGCCAAGCAGGAAATCGGCCGCATCATCGTCGACATTCATGCCGAAATGATGGACAAAACCAAAGGCTATGAAATTGCTATGAGCATGCACATTAAACATTTGCTGTTAACGCTGCTGCGCCATGACCGGCGTGAGCTGCTGCAGCCTTTCGGCTTTGTGGACGCGGCCGTTATGAGGCCCATTCTCGATTATGTCGAAGCCCATCTAGGAGAAAAAATCGACATGGAAGAAGTTAGCCGGAGCGCAGGAATGAGCTATACATACTTCTCTAAATTTTTCAAAAAATGCGTTGGCGTCTCCTTCACGGATTATGTGAACCGGCAGCGGATTCGAAAAGCCGAGCAGCTGCTCATTACCAAAACCGACATTGTCACCGATATTGCCGTTGCTGTTGGGATCGAGAATATGGCCCACTTTTATGAGCTGTTCAAACGTTATAATGGCTGCACGCCGAAGGAATATGTCAGGAAGCTGCTGCGAGTGGTACAATAGAAACCGATCGCTTTTCATTTCAAATTATCAGGAGGATGGATTAGAATGCAAGATACCTTTTTATTCGGAGCATTGGACAGATACCGTAATCGATTACTGCAATTAGTAGAAGGATGTCCTGAGGACAAAAGAAATGTCGTGCCGGCTGGGTTTAACAACAGCATTCATTGGCAAATCGGTCACGTACTTGCGGTGACGGATCGCCTCATCTTCGCGCTTTCCGAACAACCTTCGTTAGTTCCGGCGAACTATATCTCCTTTTTTGGCAATGGCACAAAACCTGCGGATTGGCAAGAAGAACCTCCTGCGTGGGATGTGATCATCGCGCAGCTGAAGGAGCAGCCTGCCCAAATCCGTGAATCCTTGGGTGATAAGCTGGATGTTGCAGTCAAGGAGAATATGATGAAAGCTGCAACAATTGAACAGCTAATAAATTTCAGTATCATGCATGAAGCCAATCATTTTGGCATGATCTCCGCGATGATGAAGGTCCTGAAATAATCGAAAACAAAAAAAACAGCCGTTCAAAGGGTACTTTGGACAGCTGTTTTTTTATTGTTGGTCCCGCTAGACTTCTATTTTTCAATCGGACCGGTGTCCACAACCTCAAAATCGCTGCCTTTGAGCTTGCTCAGCTTGCTTAAGTCATCGTCATCCCATTTCGGATCAGGCGCGCCGCTAACATAGAGATCGCTGCCGTTGTCCGCGACGATCATGCCATATTTCTTCATCGCGCGAAGGATGGCTTGATTCGCCATCGAGTAGCCGGAAATGTCAAAATCGGCCCGCAGCCGCAGCCTCAGTCCCATGGGCGGAAGATTAGGGTCCGTATTGCTCGATGCATAATGGGTGGCTGGGGCGATGAAGCCCTTTTGTGTTTTGCGCACGGTGAACCGCAGGGCATGGTTAATTTCACCGGTAGAAGCTTCATCATACCGGACGAGACCAGGGAAAACCGGCAGACCGGCTGCATCAGCAGATGTCCAGTATTTTGTCCGCATGGCATTGGATTTCAAGTCCCACTTGGCGCCGTTCGAAGCCTGCCAACCGTCTGCAGTCGGGTGAGCATTGTATAATTCATACAGGTATTGATTGTCTTTATCAACTACGATAACATGACGGTCGCCGTCGCTGTTAGGTCCGCCTTCGATTGGCGCATTTGGCGGGATCGGATAGGGACCTGGATCGCTCTCATCGCCATAGTCTGTGAATGTCACATTAACTTTCGGCTGATCACCGCCAACGATCGTGTAAGGAATGCCGATTGGCGCGCCTTCCCACATCGTCCCGAAATCCGCATGCAGACTTGCACCTAGGCCTATTGAGGAGAGGTACTGCGCTGATTTCTGATGGACAGGGTAGCTGGAAATATCGGTATTCCATGGGTTATCCTTTGGAAATACTTGCAATACTCCCGATCCTGACGTTGGATTCTGCACCGGCTTGTCCCCAACATAGATAGAGCTTGTTGCATCATCCCAACTTACCGGTTTCCCCAGCGATTCAGACAAAAATCTTAGCGGTACGTACGTGGTATCTTTGTAAATAAACCCTTGTAGATCCTTCGGAGGCTGCTTGTTCTCACCATCGAAATAATACTGCAATTTCCGAAAATAAACGTCTATGCCGACCGAATCCGTCGCCGCGTAAGTAAGCCCTGAGAAAAATAAGGCGCCACAAACGAAGCCGACGGTTCCCGCTTTCCATTTACCCAATGTATGGTCACTCTCCCATTTCCCTATTGATATTGTGGATTCTTTCGCCTAACATTAAATTATTCGCAAGATACTTACGCTTTTAGTTCGTTTCCACCCGAAAAATGGTCCCATCGTCTCGGTAGTAATAAGCAATTTCATCCATAATCGTGCTTAAGCGGACGGATTTGTTGGTGAACTTTTCTATAATTCCGCGGTCTACTTCACAGTAAACTCCTTCAGCATCCGTCTGCAGCACAGAGACCGGTGTTTGCGATAAAGCTGCGATAAACAGATCCGCATCAGATTCCAACCTCTTATGCATGGACACAGCCTCACCTTCGGTTAGGTAATAACGAGCAGCTTTTTACAAAATGTTACTTGAGTATATGTGGGAACTTATGATGTATTAACCTTTTATTCATAATCGCTGATATTTCGAAGGGGATGGTGCCGTTGATACGTTTTGACAAGTATGAGAGTGTGACCGCATTTAAAAAAGAGGTGAGCTCTTTCTTGGAACAAGATGAAGCCGCCAACAATTTATTGCTAGGTGTTTTGCAAACTCTGATCGAGCAAGATACAACTCCTCTTTTCATGGCTGCTGTACGGAAAAATGATGACATAGGATTGGTTTTGCTTCAGACACAACCCAAACAAATTATTTTATCCAAACCCACAGCACTATCTTCTCAGGACATACAGGAACTTGGAGAAAAGTTGGTGCAGACCGTTCAACCCATCCTGGGTTTAATTGGCGAAAAGAAACTAACCACCGAACTTGCTAGGTATGTTTCACAAGATCAGGGGACCCGTGCCAATGTCCACATGGAACAAATCATTTACAAACTAGAAAAAGTTAAAAATACCTTACAAACAAACGGAAAACTTCGGCGAGTAATAGCTAGCGACCATCCTGTTATAAAAGAATGGGTCTATCAATTCTGCCTGGAAACGAATCAACCTATTAGTTCAGATGACGCTTCTATCAAAGCCACCTTTCTCATTAATAAAGGAAATTTAGTGGCATGGGAAGTAAATGGAGAGTTGGTTTCCATGGCTACTGCCACTCGCCCTACTAGACACAATATTACCATCTCCTACGTATACACGCCCAGCAATCAAAGAAAAAAAGGATATGCCTCCGATTGTGTATCAGACCTTACGCAGCGGCTGCTGAATCGCGGGTATCAAACAACAAGCTTATACGCAGATCAAAGCAACCCAACATCGAATTATGTCTATAGGCAAATTGGATATGAACCGATCATGGACTCTATCGTCATTCAATTCCAATGACACCTGGTCACTGCGGAAAAAGAAGAGGCTATCTCCTAAGTCATTTCTGACTCTGAGACAGCCTCTTCTTTTATTTAAAATGGCCCTTCGGCTTTTTGCCGCTCCATCTCTCGTCAACCTGCTCACTAGCCGATTGATATCTCGCATCAACACTAATGCGATACTGGTTCGTCGTATTTTCAAGGGAACAGTGCATCAAAAACATACCGAAAATCAGTACATCCCCAGCTTGAAACTCGGTGGTTGCCCATTTACCGCCAAATTTCTCCGTAATGACTAGCGGATCATCGGTGTAATGGCCGATGCCATCGCGGTCTGAATCCTTGGATCCGTACGATGCTTTCAATTTTTCGAAACGGTGAGAACCCAGGCAAATAGCCAATCCCCCCATTTCATACGAAACGTCTCCAAGGGGCGACCATACCGTGTAGACATTTTTTGTTCCTCTACCCATATACACAATATCGTAGTGCGCTCCGGTGAAATCCCCTTTGCCTACTGCACGCAGCCATTTGTAGTGATAAGTAAGCGACTCTTCCCCAATGAATTCGTCGAAAAAGCGCATGATATGCTCGCCATTTAATACATTCAACAGGGCGGGCAGATCTTCATTCGTGCCTCCCATGAAAATGGTTTTGCTGCCGTCGGCCATCACACCCTCTTCCAACTGCGTGTCGCGATCCAGCTTGCCCATTAGTGCCATTTTCTCCAATATGCTCGTCCGAGCTGCCAACACCTTGTCTCTCTCATGAAATCCGCGGATCAATAAATAACCGTCTTCTTCCATTCGCTCTCGCAACGCCTGCTTGTCATGCAAAATATCATTGGAGCTTCTAAGCTCCGTCAATTGCTCGCCATTCAGCTCTAATTCGCGATTTCCTACTTTCACCATCATTGTCCATACACTCCTCTACTTGTTGTATTGATTTAAGTTTAGAGGAAATATGGATTTCCATCCATGGATTGACGGCATAAACTCATGTATAATTGTACAAATAAATGATCCATTTCCGCTATTATCTACCTCTTCAAATGTACATTAGAACATTAAGCAAGGAGCGTTGTTTCATGTCCTTCATGAATATCCCTTATGGATTAGGAAGTACGCCAATCCCACTTACATCCTTTATTTCAATCTGGAAAGTGCAAGCAAACGATTCCTACCATATAACGAAAGGAAAAGGATTCGAGGTTCCTGGCCTTTTTATCACCTATGAAGGGAAAGGACTTCTTACGCAAGATGAGCAGCACTTTGAGTTGCACGCAGGCACTTATTTTTTCGTACCAGATGGGATACCTACTACGTACAGTTGCCAGGGCAATGACTGGAAATTTTATTTCCTTGATTTCAGTTCGATGGATGCCATGCACGCTCTGCAGCTTCCCGTAAACAAGGTGGTTTCGACAGGGAAAGCAGCCGATGCCATTCAACTCTGTGAACGGATCATCGATCTGTTGATTGCTGAGCCATTCGGATACGCGTATTCTGCAAATATCATCTTACAGGAAGTGATGCTTCTCTTCGCTAAGGAGCATTCTGCGGCCCTTCCCGCCCGCCATACAGAGCTTAATAAAATTATGATCTACATCCACCGAAATTTGGAAAAAGTCATCCGGGTTGATGAACTTATCGACCAAAGCGGCATGTCACGGACGACTTTTTTCTCCCGCTTCCGTTCGATAACAGGCCTATCCCCCACCGAATATATGTTGAATCTAAAACTCGAATCGGCCAAGGTATCGCTGGAGACAACAAGCTTATCTGTCAAAGAAATCGCTGCTCATTTGCAATTTTATGATGAATTTCACTTTTCCAAGCTGTTTAAAAGGAAGTTCGGTATGTCGCCCAGCGCTTTTCGCCGTCTAACCTAACAAAGGCTGCCAACCGCTTATATCCGCGATGGCAGCCTTTATGTTGCTATTCCGTTCCTGCTAGCAGTCTTTTCAGTACAACCACAGCTTCCGCTCTCGTTGCTTGTCCTTGCGGAGCAAATTCCTCAGCCGTACGACCATTCATCAAGCCGGCATCCACAGCAAGTTGAACTACTTTTTTCGCCCAATCGCTGATTAACTCCTCGTCTTTAAATTGGAGAGATGAGCTGCTCGTCATATCTTCAATTCGGATCCCCGTCACAGACGACTTCGCTCTCATCAGCATCGCTGCCATTTCTTCACGCGTAATGTTCTTCTCCGGAGCAAATTCACTTTCGGAAACGCCGTTGATAAGTCCTGCTGCATATACTTTTTTCACAGTATCCTCGTACCAGGAGCCCGCTGCAACATCTGAGAAAGGTAGCTGTACAGTATTGCTTTTCAAATCTAATGCTCTGGCAATCAGGGTTGCAAATTGTGCTCTTGTTACCGTGGCGTCCGGAGCGAAATGATCGTCGTCCATTCCTTCCACTATGCTTTTATCAACCATTGACATCACATCTGATTTGGCCCAATGATCTACAAGGTCACTGAAGATTTTGGTAAAATCAAAAGATTTATCAAGTGCAATGGATTGATTCTGCAAATTGTGATCCACGATTTTCACAGACGTCCAAGTAAGATGGGAAGTCCCCGCCTTTTTAGCCTTAAAAGTTATCGTGCCAATGTCGAGGTTCCCCTTCTCACCACTTACACTGCCGACTTTCGTATGAGCAAAAATCACTTCATTATTCTTGACGATGGGAGAAATCGAGAAGCCTTCAATTTTTGTATCTGCTTTGACAACGTCAAGCTTGCTCGCATCAAAGCTGATTTTAGCTTCGTAAGCATACAAATCCTGAAGATTTGTACCTTGCAGCGTAACGGTAAATTCACCTGTCGATTCAGCAGCCGAAGTCTTTAGACCAAATTGCGATGCATTTTCCGCATAAGCAGGGGATAATAAGGCTGCGAAGCAACTCAGATTGCAGACTAATGTACCAAAAATGATTTTATGCCTCATCCTAATCCATCCTCTCGTGTCCAAAGGAGGGAGACCAGAACATCAACCTTATCTGATCTCCTCGCCTCGCTTCCGGTTACTCTAACAATTTCATCGCAATGGCAGATAGGTCACTGATGTCAATTTTGCCGTCTCTGTTTACATCTGCTGCCTTCGCGGTCTGCCAATCCGGACTGCTCGTTGTTTTACCATAATGAGCAGCAGCCATTGAGATGTCGCCGATGCTAACTTTATCATCACCATTCACATCGCCAAGGAGGGCAGACTCGATATTAACACTGATGGTGGATGCGCCAATCGACGTTTCTACCCCAGCTGCATCAGCAAGCTTAGCGCTTTCTACCGTAATCGCTGCGCTAGCCGACTGTGAGATCGTCTTCGCTCTGAACGTTACTTCAAGGATCTGCTCATTCCCCGTAACAGCACCTGCCGGTCCTTCGCTGGCCAGAATAAAACGCACCTTACCTCCTGTGTCCTGCGTTTCAATCAAACTCACTTTTTCCTTCACAGACTTAGCCGAAACAAAATCAAGCAGGTTCGCGTCGTAGTTTAACATATAATCTTGCGCATACACGGCATCCGTCACTCTTGCGACTCCTAGACGTACAACGAACTCCTCGCCTGCATCCACAGCCTTCACACTATTGAGTCTTGTATATGGACCTGCAGGCACATCTTCCCGCACCTCGTTTAACAGATTTGGCAATACTTCTCTTCCTGCCGAGTCAGCGACCACGGCTGTTTCCAGCGAAGCTGAAGCATTTTCGCTCACAGGTGTAGCTTGGATTTTCAATAAAGCTGAATCCGCCGTTATCCCGTTTTCCGAGTTCAGAATAACTCTTGTTCGGCCATTCGCCGACTCGCTGCGAACCACGCTTACGCCAGCTTGAAGCGATTCGACCCCGTAGACATTCATCCCAACAGTCGTTAGTACCACGTCCATCGCCTTCGCTGGCGACTGTTGGCCGCTAATGGCCAATTCATAATGCTTAAACTGCTGCGTTTCGGGAACCAGCACTTTGGTCAACATTAGTTCCGGGGCATCCGCTCTGTTTTGATCCTTCTGATCGATGAACATGCCGTTAATCACTTTTGAATCGCCCATCGCGTTAATACCTAATGCTTTTAAAACCGTTGCGTTCAAATCTTTGGTTGTCCCGCCTTGCAAAATTTTCTCTTTGCCCTGATCGGTTGCAACGGTTCTCCCGTTCGCCGCAATGAAAGTCGTTGTCGCCAGCGTTGAATCTTGACCATGAGAAGTAGCGCTTCCTAGTGTTGTATCTGGATTCTCCGTCCCTCCGCCGTGATCGGGCAGCATTACAACCAACGTATCTTCCAGCATGTTATTATCCCGCAGAGAGTTCATAATCGCTCCTACGTTCAGATCCGTTTTCGTTAGTTGTTCGTAATATTTCTTGGTATAGAAACCGTAATCATGTCCTGCATGATCCATACTATCCAGATGGATGAACATTAGCGATGTATCAAGCGCTTTGCCGCTGTTGACATAGTCTACGAAGGAAGCCGTGTCCTGTTCATCCGTTCCAGTACCGATCTCAACACCCACGGATGGTTCAATATGCCCATTCAGAATATTTGGCCATCCGGCGAAAGCTGCCAATTTCTTATCCGGCATAACTTCCCTTAACTTTTTGAAAATAGAAGGATATGGCGATGATTCGGAATAATAATAAAGCTCGCTTTCTGAATTGCCGATTTGATGCTTGCTGTAATCAACACCGGTCAGCATAGCCCCCCAGTTGGGAGATGAGCTTGAAGGGAGCGTGGTTTTGACCGAATAACTGACAGCGCCATGTTCAATCAGGTTTCGTATATTCGGCGCAACCAATCGATTGCCAACCTGATCTTTGAGCGAATTTGGCGTCTCCCAGTACGGTGCGTTCGGCATTACGGATACTCCGCCACCATCCATTCCGATAACCACAACCCGCTTATAGGGGGCATACTTCGCATTTGCGGCAATTTGGTTCTGCAACGCTTCGGAAGAGCTCTGTGCAAGCGCCAAATCTCCTACTGTAACAATGCCGTCCTGATTCAAGTCTTCTGTTGCTTTGGGATGGATTTGAACTGTCTTCGGCTGTGACTGAAAGACTTCATTATCTAACTTGGCGGTGCCAGAATAGAACTCTGCCTTGCTGACTTTAATTTGCCCTTGGCCGGAAGCAGCTTTCGTTTTGAAATACACTTCGGAAATTCTTGATTTGGCATACTCAAGCGGATCTGTCTGATCGTAGATGATACCTCCGGGTATTTCTAACTTGACAATACCTGGCATGGATGTATCTGCCGCAACGGCTTTCGTTGCATTTACAAATTCAAATAAATTGCTGTCATAACTGAGTTCAACGACGGATTTATCAATGGAAGTACTCATTAGCGGCGTACGAAGATCCAAATTTACTCGGAACGTACTTCCCTGCACGGCATGTTCGGCGCTAATTAAGTTTAAGGAACCCTTAAATGGTTCGTTTGAGTTCTCTTCTATTGGTGCACTGCTGAACAATTCCCCGGCTTCTTGCTCTGTTACGGCCCGATTGATAATCTGCATTTCGTCAACTTGCATTTGAAACGTATCGACCCCATAGGCGCCCGTTCCGTCGTTACCGATCATAGTGTTTAACCCAGCATCAATGGTCCCTGTCCGTCCGGCAATATTCATACTATTCGTGATTCCTTGATACAAAGCTCCTGCTTTCACAGCAATATCGACGGGAAGGCCATCCTTGTAGAAATCTACCCTTCCTGTGGCTCTGTCATGAGAAACAACGATATGATGCCATTTTCCATTAGCCACATTCGGAATTTCGGCATCCATACGGGAGCCGCCCTGCGTGTTATAGTTCCATTTCAAGCTATTATTCGGCATTAATGCCAATACGTAGCCCACGCTGCTTCCGCTATCCCAATTTTTGTTTGAAATCACCGGCGGATCGCTGGATACACCGGGTGATTTAATCCAAAATGCCAAGGTAAAGCTGGTGTTCGTGCCGAACTGCAGATTCGCCGGTTTCCCCAAATCCAGGTATTGCCTATCCGAACTAGTGGAGTTGAGTTTAATGGCTTGTCCATCTCTTCCCTGTACATAGGTCACATTCCCATGTGAGGTAACACTTGTTGCATGGGCAGAGTTATCAACCGTGTTATTCTCAAACTTCAATTTAACCCCATTGTCCGAATCAACAACAGCTGCATAAGCTTGTCCCATAAAGGGACCCCCGAAGGGAAGGCTCGCTGTAGTCAAGAGTGTCGCCATGAACGTAGATAGGTAAACTTGCTTACATGTAATTTTCAATGAAATACCCCCCAATACCACAAAGTATAAACTTGCGTGCATTTCTAGTTATCAGGTTATTGAACCATTTTGCGTGCGAGGGTTGCTAGGTCAATAATGTCAATCACATTGTCGTTGTTCATATCTACGATTTTGACAATATCCCAATCCGGACTTAAGGAGTTCTTGCCATAATTGGCTGCTGCGAAACCAAGGTCGCCGACACTTACTTTGTTGTCTCCGTTCGCATCTCCCGGGATGCCCACAGGTACTGTCGTTACTTGGATGGTCATTGACGAAAGATCAGCTTTGGATTCGATCCCATTCTCGTCGCCCAGTGTTGCATCGGTGACCGAGATCAGACCGTTTGCCGACTGCTGCAAATTCTTCGCTTTAAAGACGATTTCTGCGATGTCCGTTGTGCCCGTAATCGCATTGCCCGCTCCTTCGCTTGCAAGAATCAGTCGAAGCGTACCCGCTTGATCCTTCGACCCTACAAGGCTCACTCCCGCTTTCGCTGAAGCAACTGATACAAATTCCATAACGTTCGTATCATAAGTAAGCTTAATATCCTCACCATATACACGGTGTGTCACATTGCTTAATCCCAGACGAACCGTGAATGTTTGGCCTGGGCTAACGGAGCTTGCACCGCTGAGCGTAGTTCCAGGATCTGCAGCATCTACGGTTATCTGACTAACAGCTGTATAACTGCCTTCAACCGTAGTGGCGGTAATCGTCGCGCTGCCCATTTTGAGCCCGGTGACAACAGCTTTGCCATCTCCGCTGTCAACGACAGTGGCTACGGTCTCATCGCTGCTGCTCCATGTCACGTTTCTGTTCGTTGCCTGAAGAGGTGCTATAATGGCTTCAAGCTCGCCCGATTTTCCAGCTTTCAGACGCAATTGTTCCTGATCCATACGTACACCTGTGACGGCAACTTGCTCAAAAGGAACGATTTCCGCCCGGTCAACAGAAACTTTATTGCCTGTTGATTCACTATTTTTTGTTCCCGTGACTCGAACCTTGATTGTATGCTGACCTTTACCTAAAATCCGTGATACGTACGAATTAACTCCACTCTGAGCAGATGAAGCATATAAATCAATCATTTGCTCCACGCCACCATCAATGGAAATGCCCGCAATTCCTTGATCAGGTCCTTTCGTGCCAACCAGAATGAGTTGTTTTCCTTCAAACTTTATTTCATAAGCATCATTCGTTGTTGCGCTGGCACTGATATTGCCATGATTCCACGTACCTGTAAAATTGAATTCTTTATTGTTTACTCCGCTCGTGCTGTTCTCAATCACTGTCCGATTGTAAACTTCGGCACGTTCAAGTGAAAGAAATGTACCCGTAGACGAACTATTTTTTCTTCCCGTTACTCTGGCTTTGACGATATGTTCACCATACGGCAGCACTGGCGAAGTATACCAAGCCGTCGTATTTTGGCGAGATTGTGCGTACAAATCCGCATCTACTTCACCGCCGCCATCGATTGATACGGCCGCAATCCCATGCCCTGGAGCTATTCCTCCAAGCAGTTTAATCTGTGTCCCGATAAATTTGATTTCAAAATAGCTATTGGCCAAGCCCGAATAACTATCCGATGAAACGACCCAACCTGTGCTGCCACTTGTACTGATGGGTGAATAATTAATTTTATTGATATCTGTTCCTTTCGCATCGTTATTGATTACTGTGATTCCTAAAGGATCTGCTTGCGCAGGGTTAACGACAGAAGGAGCATCTCCGATCAGACTCACTCGGTTGAAGAACTCAGCAACGCTGGCCGATCTAGGTCCTCCCCACATTCTTTCAGAGAGCGCTTGCCGTGGCTTTCTGGATGCATCCTCAAAGTTGGATTCCGGAATGATATATTCACCATCACCCACTTCCGGACCATTGAACGCACTGCCACTTTCATACCCGGTTCTTCCATCCGGTGTCTTGACCAGATTCCAATAATCGGACCAAATGGAGAGGAAATAACCCATCACATTGGCATGAACAGCCGGAGCCCAAGTCTCATACAGGGATGTTGTTTTTGGCAATAGGCCTTTACCTGCCGTTACATACAACACATCACCCGGAGAGGCGTACACTTTATATCCATCCCTGGCAAAATCAATAGCCTGCTTAGAGGAGCTTGCCTCATCACTCCAAACCGTAATTACATTATCCGTATTCAGAGCTATGCTCGGATGGTAATCTTCAAATCCGTTCCAGTTCATAGGCGTTTTCCCAAGCTGTTTCACATGTTCGCTCATTTCGTTAATGAACTGGATGAAGCTGTCTCCGACCTTTGGCAAGTTGTTCGTTGTTTTATAAGAAACAAGCTCTGGACAAGCATTCATTTTGGATTCTGATTGAATTTCATCGGAGCCGATATGGAAGTAAGGTCCTTTAAACAACGGAACAAACTCATCAAGAAGCGTTTTGATCCATGCACGTGTTTCCGGCTTCGTATAATCGACTGTAAATTGTGGAATATCCCAACCTGTCGTATCTTTATCCATGGAAGAACAGGCGAATTTCATAGTTGGGTTGTATTTGTTGAGGATGGCCGCATGGCCTGGCATTTCTAATTCGGGAATGATCAAGACATGATAGCGGTCCGCGATTTCATTCAATCGCACGATATCGGCTTTGCTGTACGACTTCGTCGAAGCAAGTCCAGGATAGGTATCGCTTTGCAGCCGGAATCCGTTCCATTCGCTGAAATGAATTTGAAACGTGTTCAGTTTATTCCATGCAAGCCGTTTGATCGTATCTTCCAAGTAGCTCATGGAATAATATCGGCGGCCGACGTCAAGCATAATGCCACGTTGAGCATACTGCGGGTATTCCTTGGCTACGCCTCGAGGAATATTTGATCTTACAGCATCTTGCTGTAAAATTTGCAAGATCGTCCGTGTCCCGTAAAAGACACCGCCGGACGTATGCGCTTTAATGGAAATAGAGGCTGCTGATTCCAACACGTATCCTTCGTCGCCGATTACCGAATCTGTGGTATTCAGTGTCAAGAATATATCACCTGCATTGGCTGTACTTGCCTGAACAACAGAAACATCTTTGCCGGCAACCAACAAGAGTTCATCTTTGAAAGTTGCTGCCGTATCCGCAAGCTCTGCACTGTAGGAGGGATCGATCACAATTCGCGAGGAGTCTTTTAATTGAAAAGCGCCCGTTCCCCCTATCCACTCTCGCAAGCTGGGAACTACATTGGGAGCCGCATTTGCTGCATAGGAGACAGAAGGCAATTGGAATAAGGAAACTAGTAAGGAAAATACCAGTAGAGCTATGACTGATCTTCTTTTAAAAAAAGAGTATCTCACGTTGAATTCCTCCATTTTTATCGTTTTCTTATTAACCTTTTAAAGCTCCAGCCGTGATTCCTCCTGTAATTTGTTTTTGAAACAGACTGTAAAATAAGATCGGCGGCCCCATCGAAATCAATAATGCAGCGAAAAGGGGCCCCCATTCCGTCCTGTATTGCATTTCACCCTGCATAACAGCAATGGCAACCGGGATCGTATATTTCGTGGGGTCACTAATAAGCACTAGTGCAAATACATATTCATTCCAAATATTGAGCACCGTGATAATAGCAACTGAAATCAATCCCGGCCTAGCGAGAGGAAGCATCACTCGAAAAAAGATGCCATAGTGGGTGGCCCCATCTATAGATGCCGCTTCTTCGAGTTCGCTTGGCAGCGTTTTGAAAAAACTAACGAGGACGAATACAGCAAAGGGGACAGCTGTTACCGTGTAAACGAGGGTTAATCCAATCAAATTGTTCGTTAGGTGCAAATCATTCAGAAGAAAAAATAAGGGAATGATGCCTAAGAACGTGGGGATCATCATGTAAGAAAGGTAGGAATAATACAGTAACCCATTGCCTCTAAACGTAAATCGTGCAATCACGTAGGCTGTCGTCGCTGATAAAAGGACGGCGATAAGCGTACTTGCTACGGTTACGAATAGAGAATTTAAAAAGTTATGGCCGAAATGATATTTCTCCCATACAAAGGAAAAATTCGACCAGATTAAGGGAAGTTTCGGCAGATCCCAAGGTTTTCCCAGGAAAAACTGCTGATTATCTTTCAATGAACTTAGAACCGTCCATAACAGCGGATACAAAATGCAAATGGACCAGACAATAAGACATAGTTTGAAAAACAAACGAAAGACAGGATGAACCGTTGTTTGACTCATAAACATGACCCCTCTACGTTAATTCAATGGTTTCTTTCTTCATCAACCTCTGTAGTGTTGCTGTCGTGATCAATGAAAGGACCAGAATAAGAACGCCAATGGCAGACGCATAACTAAACTTGCCGAACTTGAAGGCATTGAGATATAAATAGGAGCCCATTACTTGTGTGGCATTATCCACTCCGCCTTCAAAGGTCATGATCGTCACGATAACAAACGATCCATTCAGCGTCGTCATGACGATCCAGAGCACGGATGTTTTGATCTGCTCCCACGAAAGAGGGAGGGTTATCAACCAGAATTGATGCCACTGTGACGCACCGTCGATGTCTGCTGACTCGAACAACGACGATGGAATACTAAGAATGCCAGCGACCAGCAAAATAATCGTGAAACCTACGCCTGCCCAAATCGACGGCGGTAATAGTGCGAAAATCGACCATTTATCGCCTAACCAAGCGAATTCAAACTTTTTATCGGTAAATAAGGAGATAAAGGAATTGAGGAATCCCAGGTTTGGATTATAGACATAACGCCAGAGAACCCCAACCACAACAACAGAAAGCACATTGGGCACAAAGAAAACGATACGATAAAAGTTGGAGCCTTTCAGGTTGAAGCGGGTTAGTGCGATGGCGAAGAACATCGATAAGATCATAAATCCAATGACTTTGCCGATAACCAGAATGTAGTCATTCCGAATGGTCTTAAGAATCACTGCGTCATGCAGCATATCTTTGAAATTACCAAGACCGATAAAGTTATAGGTTTCAGAGCCCCCGGACCAATCAAAAAGGCTAAGATAAATGCCTTTAAACATCGGATAAACGGTAAAGACCAGGTACAATAACAAAGTGGGAAGGATAAAGGAAAGAATGAAGATATTGCGCTTCATTCTTGCACTCCCTGTTCTACTTCGCTTGTTCTGATTCGTCATGACAGTTACTGGCGTATTTATCTCTCTCATGGCTTCCTCCACTCTCATGCTCACGTTATTTCTTTTCTTTCGCGCGAATTTTTTCCGTCGCTTCTTCCATGCGATCCGCCCATTGCTGCGGTGTAATCTCACCTTTGGTAAGCGCAATTGTGGCATTATTTCTCGCCGTTACAAGCTCTTCTGGAATGACGATTTCCGGCGCAACGACGGTATTAGGAGAGTTGTAGAATTTGGCAGCTTCTTTGGTAAGTGCAGGTGCTTTCGTTCCTTCTAAGTCTGCTTTGATATTCGATGGGGCCTTGGAAAGCTCCGCCCACAATTTACTTTGTTTTTCCGTAAAAATGAATCGCATAAACGCTTTAGCAGCCTCAGGATTTTTGGCTTTCTTAGCGATGGCTACAGTTGCCGTGTAGGGGTTCGCTACGAACTTATCGCCTTTTTCTTGGCCGATGGATGGCAAAAATCCAAATTCGAATCCGGCTGGAATGTCCTTGGACATTTCACTTTCCACCCAAATGCCTGTCGGGATAAACGCCGCTTTATGCTGCAGCCATTGCGACTGGGAATCGGTGTGGTTAAGCGCAGGTGATCCTTTGTCGATGAGGCCTTTATCTCTCATTTCCACAATTTTTGCAAGCGATTTCATAACAGGTTCACTTTTCCAAACACCTTTCTCAAGACCGTTGATTTTCTTGAAAATGGAGGTATCATAGTTGTTCATCGCAATGATGGTTGGGTCCAGCAAACCTCCATTGATATAGTAGGGATAAACGCCTGTATGGATATAATCACTCATCTGTCCATCCGCTTTGATTTTTTCGCCTAATGCCATGAAGCTTTCGAAATCAGCCGGCGCTTCCCAGCCCTTACTTTTGAATAATGCTTTATCATAGAACGTTCCCCAAGACCCGAAAACGAGCGGAACCGCGTAAGCTTTTCCAGGCTTGTACTCCTCAGGAGGAGCAATCAGAAGATCAAGAATTTTCTTCCCGTCCACATTTTTGGCATCCTTTAGCCAGTCCGTAATATCCATCAGTTGGTCATCTGTGACCATCTGCCTTGTGTTGGAGCCTGCTCCGTCGATGTACACAAAATCAGGCGGGTTGCCTTGCAGCCATCGCGGTTTCATCTGATCGTTAATTTTCGCCCCGGCAGACTCCTTAATCTTCAAATCCGGGTTCATCTTCTGGAAATCAGCAACCGCTTGCTTCCACCAAGCATCCCCATATCCGCCAACAAAATATTGCACTTCAAAATCTCCTGTAAGCTTACTTCCCCCTGGCGCTGCGCTGTCAGCCGGTTTGGCGCTCTGAACGGGCTCCACGGACGCCGAAATCGTACTTGCCTTATTGCTTCCGCAGCCACTCAGTGTGAACATCACTGTCGACAACAACATACCCCATGCCATGACTTTTTTTGAATTTTCCATTTGAAATGACCTCCCAAGCGTTAATGTTGATCTGTTCTTACACTTTAATCATAGTGACTTTCGCGGAAGACAACCATTGATTAAAACACTATAAATAGTCTAAAAACGTATTGTCTTTATGCCCCTATTGTCGAAAAAAACAAAACAAGGCCCTTATTTATGTCATGGCCTTGTTCTCATGCACAACTTAATCTTGGTTATCGAGAGCAATTTGCTGAAGCCGGTCAAGTGCTTGTTTCGGACTTAACTGACCGAGCAACACGGTTTGCCCCATGTTTCTAGTTGCATTCAGAACGGCCGACCAAGCCGGATGATTGATGGGGTAAAACTTTGCAGTTTTAATCGCGTCTAAATTTTGCTTCATGGATGGATCCGCAGCTGCCAGCTTATCGCCAACCGTACGCGTGGTTGGAAGAACCCCTTCCCGCAGGACAAACTGCTCATATCGTGCATCCTCATACAAAAAATCGAGAAATGTAGACAAAGCCTCCTTGTTCGTATGATTGGTTTTGAAAGACATCAGAACATCCTCTACGCCAAGAACCAGAGGAGTTTGCCCCTCTTTGACCGGTATCGGACCTTTGCCCCAATTCAATCCCGGGTACTCAGAGGGGACGACCGTCTCAAAATAATTACCGGAAATCAGCATCCCCAGCTGCCCATTTCCAAGGATACGCTGCTTCTCATCCCGTGTTGTTACGGCCGGCTCGCTATCTGTTAACCCTTTGTCATACAAATTTTTCAGGAAGGTTATGCCTTCCACATTCTCAGGGGAGTTGATCGCCCACTCGCCGTTCTTCATCCAACCTCCGCCTGCCCCATAAAAAAAATAAGACAGATACGCCCAAATTTCATTATCCGTTAAGTCGACCCCAAAGCCGTCAATTTGCTTGGTTTGCTTTATTATACGTGCGTCTTCCTCAAGACTTTGCCAGGTTTTGGGCGATTCCGTTAATCCGACCTCATTAAACATATCTTTGTTAAAATACAACTGGCGAATCGTTGATACATAAGGGATCGTATATTGAGTGCCATCCACTTTCGTGCTATCTTGCAAGTAGGGATACATTTTGTTTTTTAACTCCGTAGAAACAATGTCATCCATCTTATTGAGCAGCCCATCCTTAGCAAAATGCGCATAAATATTCGTGAGCAGCAAATCCGGAGGTTGGTTGCGGCTGATCATGGTTGTGTAGGCGCTATCGAGAATATCCCAATTAATGACCTGCAGTTCGACATTAATATTCGGATAAAGCGTCTCAAACTCTCTCACTATACTCTCAAAATAAGGCTTCGTTGTTGAGCTGTACTCTGCGGCTACAAAAGTAATCGAAGCTTTAGCCTCGGGTTCGGTAGAAGCGGTATCCCGGCTTTCCTTCAAGCATCCTGTAATGAGTAAAACCGTAACTGACAGTAGGATAGTTGCCGTATTCTTCGTCTTGTTTTCGAATAAACGCATCGTTTGACCCCCTTCGATCCTTTCTCTACTATTCCACCAATGGAAAGAGAAGCTCCTGATTTTCTTGGGTATACATATTTTCTCTGGTAATCAACTGGGCACTGATGCTTACTTTGGGGTTTACCTTAATTCCTGTTGAAGCCTGAACCGCCGTTTCAACCGCCAAATAGCCGATATTAAATGGTTTTTGCACAATAATCGCCTGTAAAATACCTTCTTCCAAAAGCTTTATTTGATGCACAGAACTGTCGAAACCGATGAGTTGAATGCTTTTCCCCCTTTGATTCTCTTTAATGGCTCTAGCTGCTCCCAATGTGGCCGTTTCATTCAATGCGGCAATCCCTTGAAGATTCGGGTAGACGGTTAGCAGATTTTTCACTTGCTCATAGGCGGCATCTACGTTTCCTTCAAGCGCGAAGTTCCCTTCATAAGCTACCGATGATATAGCTGCGAGCTTTTCCTGGAAGCCATTCTGACGTTCCTTCTCCGCTCTCGAAGCCTGGCTTCCGCTTAAGGATATTATGCGAGACACTTGTTCATTGTAGCCTCCTGCCAGAAACTCTCCGGCTTTTCTCCCTGCTTCCGTATTGTCAGTAGCGATCAAACTTGCTTCTGCTGCTGTTCCCTGAACAGGAGAGTCGATCAAAATGAGCTTGGTTCCCGACTTCTTGATCTTTGCAACAGATGTTGAAAGCCCCTCATCATCCGTTGCTGCGAGAACGATCGCATCCGGCTTCTTTAGCAGAGCTTCGTCTACCATGCGAATTTGTGCTGCCGTATCTGTTTCCGTTAAAGGCCCCGTAATGTTAATGTTTACGGTGTATTCCTTGGCTGCTTCTTTCACACCGGAACTAACCATCTGCCAATAATCAGAACGGATATGCGTCGTTTTCAGTATCACTGCGATTTCAAGCTTTCTGGGATTCGTAATTTGCAGCAACTCCATGCTGGTCACAACCACAAAACCAAGTACAATGACAAGCAGAACGGCCCAAATAAGCGGCTTTTTAAGGGGCATGGCTAACTCCTTTCCGAATGGTCATGGGCAGAACGATGCTGACCTCTGTGCCTTCCCACTTTTCGCTTTTATAGGAAAGACCGAACTCATTTCCGAATAATTGAATGCGTTCGTTGACATTGCTGACTCCAATCCCCTTGATAACGCCATCTCGCACTTTCAATATTTGCTGAAGTTGGTCCGGTTCCATGCCAACGCCATTATCCGCGACGACAAATAAGAGGGTATCCCCTACCGCTTTCCCTGTTATTTTGATCAGACCAGGCTCCAAACTATTTTTGATCCCATGATAAATGGCATTCTCCACGATAGGCTGCAAAATAATTTTGGGAACATGCAGGTCCAGAATCTGAGGATCAACGTCGATCACGAAGTCGAGCTTATCCTTATACCTCATCGACTGAATCAAGAGATAATTCGTAATATGTTCGATTTCGACTCGAACGGGAACGGTTTCCTCATTTTTATGAATAATAGCCCGGAACAATTTGGCGAGTGAAGAAGTCATCAGAACGACCTCATCCAGCTTTTTTCGTTCAGCCATCCAAATGATGGAATCCAGTGTGTTATACAAAAAATGCGGATTGATCTGCGCTTCAAGCAGCTTCATTTCGCTTCGGCGTTTGGTTTCTTCATTCTGAATAATTTGGCTCATTAAATCTTTAATGCGGCCTACCATGATATTGAACGTACGGCTTAATTGTCCAATCTCATTTCTGCTTTGGAATTCCGAGCGGATGTTGAAGTCTCCTTTTTCCACTTGTTTCATGTTTCGTTGTAGCTGTTTAATTGGCTGAGAGAGGTGGCGGGAAATAAAAAATGAGAGGGACAATGCGATGGCTAAAGCGAAAAGCGTCCAAAAGAAATAAGAGACATTAATTTGATACTGGTTAGCGATAAGTTCATTGGAATAGGCGACCCCGACGATTTTCCAACCAAAATGCGTCTCCTGGATCGTGTAGATGCGTTTCCTGTTTCCTTCACCGGTCGTAAAGCTGCCGCTTCCGGATTGTTTGACTTTCTCAATCATTTCCATTTTGAGATTGCTGTTAATCAATTTTTGCTGAGGATGATACACGATGTTGCCATCTTTATCCACGATAAAGAGATACCCTCGTTTTCCAAGGTTAATATGCTTGCAAATTTCGTTAATGACGCTCAAATTTAAGTCGACTAAAAAGATTCCTTCGCCTGTAATGCCGTCCGCGCTTTTGAGCTCACGGCTTAAGGAAACAACCCATCGATACTCATTCTGGATCATATTCTGGACGTGCGGAGCGGAAATAACGGATTTTCCTCCCTCTGTCACTGCCTGTTTGTACCAGGGTTGATCTTTGAAATTCGTGTTCATATTAAGGCTTGTCACTCTACGGTCTGAGACGAACCGGTTGTTGTAGCCGAATACCATAATCGAAGCAATATCTTTACGGGTAATCAAAATCGACTGAAATAAATCAGAAATTCGTTTCTCATAAGGCCTGCGTTCCTCATCGCTGAGAAAGCTCGTACCGGTAATGTAATATTTTACATCCTTGTTCGTCGACGCAAGTATGGAAATATCCTCCATGTTCGTGATGTAAGATTGAAGGTTAATATTTACTTGCTGGACAATTTCTGAAATGTAATGTTTGGAATTCAATTCTACGGCTTCAGCTGAAAGGCGATAGGAAATATAGCTTGTAATTATAATTAGAAGTAGAATCAGACAAGAGAAGACAACAGAGATACTGGATTGAATGCTTCTGAATTTGAATAAAAATGATCCCATGTACCATTCTTTTTTCATCCTCATTTCTCCCTCAACAGCATTTCTCTGTATTCCGTAGGTGATACTCCCGTATGTTTCTTAAAGATCACACTGAAATATTGAGGATCGCTATAGCCAACTTCTGACGCTACTTTGTATGATTTCAAGGAAGTCAGCTTCAATAAATCTTTGGCTTTATCCATCCGGACACGCGTGACATACTCCATTAAGGTTTGATCTTTATTTTGTTTAAATAGGGAACTGAAGTAGCTTTTGCTCAAATGGACATGGCGGCAAATTTCATCGACAGAAAGATTCTCATCGGCATAATGCTCCTCAATGTATGCGATTACGCTCAGGATTTGCATTTTGGTTTGATCGCTTCGCTGTTCCGATACATATTGCATGGCTTTCTGACAAATGATTTTGAGCCAATCTTCAATTTCGTCCAATGTTTTGAAATGGCTGATCTCCTTGTGCAGCATCTCGTATCCTTGAAATTGTTCGATATCCTCTCCTGTAAACTCGTGAATCGTACGGATAATTGCAAGAAGAATCGAATGAATTTGCAAATAGCAGGCTCCGAGGGGCATCATGGAAGCTTTTAAGCTTCTTATAATTTGTTCGATTAACAGCTCAGCTTGTTCGAAAGTCCCCGTTTTGACCAGTGTAGCTAACCTCAGATTCCATTCCAAATCCAAATAAAGATCAGGTTTATGATGCCCTTCCATATCCTTAATACTGATCACCCTGTCTTTACCGAGCAAAAACCTGTAGTCCAGCGCTGCGATTGCCCCTTTGTAGGAGATGGGAAGCTCGGCTAAGGCGCTGCAAAGTGTTCCGACACCAACCGTAACTGTAAAATGCAAATATTTCTTCATACAATAACGAATGACTTCTGACAAGTTAAGTGCAGCTTCCACGAGTTTATCCTCTGATTCCCCATAAAAGAGGACGATCATTCGCTCTTCTCTCGTACGAAAGACGATGGCTTCTTTGCCTTCCATCACTTCCTGCACAATATTATAAGCCGCTGATCGAAAAAGTTCAGGGTCGTTATGCCACTTTTCTCTGCTAATTTCGTCCAAGTCGTCAATATCCACCGCTACGATAAGATAATTCGGAGCCATTAGTGCAAGTCCGAAATAATCGAGCCTTTCCCTGATATTGGTCTCCTTAAGCGTGCCCCCGATTAATTGCTCTAAGAACCGCTCTCGCAATAAGGGCAAGCTTTGAGTAAGCTGCATCTTTAGATGGGATACATTTTCGCGACTCTCCGCTTCTTGATCCATTTCATCTTTTACTTTGTTCAGTAGACTGCGAAGCTCGTTCGCCGTAATCGGTTTGAGGACAAAGTCATGAACTTTGAGGCGCAGTGCCTGCTGAGCGTAATCAAACTCATCATGACCGGTAAGGATGATAACCTTGATGTAAGGATAGCTCAACTGAATTTGCCTGGTCAGCTCAATCCCGTTCATGAAAGGCATACAAATATCAGACAATACAAGATCTGGCCTAAGATCAGAAATAGCCTCCAGTGCCTCGCTGCCATTCCTGAAGTCTCCGATACATTCAAAACCATGCTGTTCCCACGCAATGCTCTCCTTGATTCCTTCTCTAACCTCCGCTTCATCGTCGACAATGATTAATTTGTACATGGAGCCCCCCCTTTTTCTTTATGTAAAAAGGATGATCAACAACGAAAACACACTCGAAGCATTGTGGATTTACGTTGTTTTTGTCGTAGTTCACCCTCATTATACAAGTCTTTATTATCTTCGTGAAGAGTCTAATTTCTAGCAAATTATTCTTTTGGAAGTCTCTCTGTATGCGCTAGGCGAACTACCAAAGTATTTGGTAAACGAGCGAGTAAAAGAATAAAGCTCCGGATATCCGAGCGATAATGCGATCTCTGTCACGGATAATGTCGTCTCTCTCAGCAAGCTTGCCCCTTTCGTGAGTCTGATCTTCTGTAAATATTGCTGCGGCGAGACGCCGTATTTTTTGCGAAAGGAGGCGAACAGATGGGAACGATGAACGCCAACTAAACGCGCAGCATCCTCAATTCGAATATGCTCTGTCGCGTGCAAATCCAGATACTCCTTCACATCATCAAGCCAGTCTGCCTTTCTTGCCCGTACTAAAAGCGTGGAGGCGCTGTTCATTTTCCAAAACAAATTGTACATTAAGCTTTGCTCTTGAAGAGCGTCTTTTTCCGGTTGACTGACCGCTTCGAGGACATTCTGCAAAGCCTCTCCGACTTCCGAGTTGATAATCTGTTGCAACCAAAATATTTCTGTAGTGAGCCCTAATTGTGCTGTAAGGTAAGGAAGCTGACTGCCTTCCATCGCCAGCCACACCATTTTGAGCGGTTTCTCGTCTGACTCATGAATCGTTTCGTACGTATACGTTTGTTTAGGAAACAAACAGAACAAATCGCCTTTCACAAGTTCAATTGTCCGATTGTTGGTGGCAACCCTCACCTTCCCCTGCAGTATCCAATGGATGCTGGTCTGGTTAATGACTTTGGGACCTGCCATATAATTCGGTTTTGCCTCATTCCGTCCCGCCCTCACAATCCAGCAGCCTCCCGCCGTTTGTAACGGGTGTGGCAGAGAATACCAATAATCCGCATATTCTAACGCATATTCTTGCATGGCTTCTTATTCCTCCTTGGCCAAGATAATGAATACAACATAATGACAAGTGCAAAACATATTGATATTTAGTTATATCCCCATCAATCTTATACTTAAATCAATCACTCTTATCTACATATTAGAAAGGAGAAGACACTTTGAAAAGACCTAATATACTTTTGATCACAAGTGATCAACAACATTGGGACACCCTGGGTGCCTTTAATTCTGAAATTTCCACTCCCAATCTGGATCGTTTGGTGCAGGAGGGCACAACGTTTACGCGTGCCTACTGCCCGAATCCAACTTGTACGCCTACCCGTGCTTCCATCATCACCGGTATGCACCCCAGCCAGCATGGGGCTTGGTCACTCGGCACCAAGCTTTTCGAGAACCGCCATACGGTCGGCGAAGATTTCCAAGAAGCCTCTTACCGTACCGCTTTAGTCGGCAAGGCACATTACCAGCCCCTGCGAGCAACTGAAGCCTATTCTTCTCTTGAGTCTGTCCCGCTTCTGCAGGATCTTGAATTCTGGCGAACATTCGACCAAGATTTCTATGGCTTTGATCATGTAGAGCTAGCACGCAATCATACGAATGAATTCCTAGTCGGTCAACATTATGCGCTTTGGATGGAGGAAAAAGGATGCACGAACTGGAGAGATTATTTCCTCGCTCCAACAGGTACGATGGATCCCTCCCAACTGCATCACTGGGATATCCCGGAGGAGTACCATTACAACACTTGGATCGCTGAAAGAACGAACGCGCTACTGGAGCAATACAAAAATTCAGAAGAGAACTTCTTTTTGTGGTCTAGTTTTTTTGACCCTCATCCGGATTATCTCGTTCCGGCCCCTTGGGATACAATGTATGATCCGAATCAGTTGACGATCCCTGCCGTTACACCTGGGGAGCATGATCAGAATCCGCCGCATTTCGGATTAACGCAAGAGACAGAGCCTGATTTTTCCCATTTGCGTGAAAGTGGATTTGGTATCCACGGGTATCATTCGCATACGAAGCTGCCTGAAAGTGAGCGCAAGCAATTAGTTGCAACCTACTACGGCATGATTAGCTGTATGGATAAATACATTGGGCGCATCCTGGACCGGTTGGATGAACTCGGCCTTGCCGATAACACCATCGTGGTGTTTACCACCGATCATGGACATTTCTTCGGGCAGCACGGCCTGCAGTATAAAGGCGGCTTTCATTACGAGGATCTTATCAAGCTTCCGTTTATCGTTCGATATCCCGGACATGTGCCTGCGGGTCGAACATCGCCGGCCATCCAATCGCTCGTCGACTTGGCGCCTACCTTCCTATCCATGGCAGGAATTTCTGTTCCTCACCATATGACGGGAGTTGATCAAAGCCGGGTATGGACCGGCAAAGCCAGCATGGCTCGCGACCACGCCATCTGCGAATTCCGGCATGAGCCAACAACCATTCATCAGAAAACGTATGTTGGCGAGCGATACAAAATTACCGTGTATTATAATCAAACCTACGGTGAGATTTTTGATCTGCAAGAAGATCCGGGTGAAATTCGGAACCTGTGGAACGATCCTAAGTACGCTGCGCTTAAATCCGAGCTGCTGCTGCGATACATTTGGGCCGAGCTGGGCAAGGAATCGATGCCGATGCCGCGCATCTGGGGCGCTTAACGAGTTGGGCGACTGTGTGGAACTTTTTTAAGGGAACCACAGGACGCTATATTGGTGAAAATAGAAGGTTCGTGAGCAGTGGGGGAACTACAGGGTCTTAATTCGGCTAAAAGAGCGCCATTTCTCCTAAAAATGGCAAAATAGCGGACCACAGTTCCCCCCGCCGGCTCACACGCCGTTTTTCGCTGAAATAACGCCCTGTAGTTCCCCTATGAGGGGGACAACGTCGTTAAACATGTAAAAAAACAGCTGCCAAACCGCTTAAATCAAGCGGAGGCAGCCTTTTTACTTCATTTTTGTGCCACATTCTTCTCAAGTTGTTCGTACCGAGCCGTGACCCCAATTCGTGGACAGCACCTACTGTTCTACCTTCACGCCACTCGCTGCAGCTTGCCCGATCGCAGCATTGATGCGCTCCCGGCAAGCGAGCAGCCACGCCTCGTCCCTTGGATAGGACGCAAACGTAATAGGCTCGGCGGCGCCTTCCTCCATCAACGCAATCGTCTGTTCCCGGCCGATGAGAGAGCCGAGCAGTTCCAAAGCTCGCATGTCTTGCAGCGCTTCGCGGAACACTTCCAACCGCAAGGAGACGAGAGGTGTTCCTTCTTGTCCCGGGTACACGACAAACGGGTCGCCGGCAGGGAACGCATAATGCGCATCCGTATTCCGATACGGGTCGATCGGGAATTTGGCATATTGCGAGAACCAGAAGTTATAGCCCCAGTGCAAGAAACCTGCGATGTTAAATTTATAGAGTTGCAAGCCTAAGATGCGGTTGCGCGCAGATGGCATACAGAGAAAGCGGTTAGAGACGGCTTCATATTGGGAGCAGCAATAATAGGTCCATAAGGGCTCAACTCCACGCTCCAAAAATGGTTCGATATGGTTGTTCGCCGCAACCGGCGTCTGAACAAGCCCCTGCTCATAGAACGATATGTCCGAAAGTGCATCCAGAGACGGGACGTCCCCCATAAACTGCCGCACCCAAAGACTGGCGCTGCTGTAGGACGCCAAATGCTCGAACGTAGGCTCATCCGAGATATGATAATAGGTGCGATTCAACAAGTCATTTTCCTTGAGGAAACCGACCAGTTCCGGTAAAAATTGTGCCAGAAAGCCCTGATATGCTTCGCCTGCCGCATCCGTCTCCCAGCCGAAAATGCGCTGCGTACTGCCATCAACGGTGCCCATAATTTTCGGAGCATGCTTAGCCCCCCACTGCGTGAACAGGTGCGAGAGTTCAAACACCTTCACTCCGTTACGGTTCCCCATCTCGACCCAGCGCTTCAGCCGTTCGAAACCGAACGTGTAGGATTCGCCGTTCTTCCAGACATCCACCAGTTGAACCGTCGGACGTTCCCCACCGACCTCCGTATCGAGCGGAGGTGTAAAAATCGGCGTCAGCAGCATATTGCAGCCATACGCTACTGCCGTCTGCACATACGATTCAACGATTTCCCAATATCGCTCGCTGAACACCTCTAAGCCGTAATAGACGACCAGGCTGTCTGTGTGAAACCATTCTGTATGGAGCAGCTTTTGTTCCGGCAGTGCGGCAGGCAGCACGGTGAGCGTAAACGTTTCGCTGGATAGCGTCTCCCCTGCCGTGTCGACGAAGACGATGCTTACCGCGTGCGAGCCCGGCTGCACGTCATAGCCTACCTCCATGGTGACCCAAATCGAGCGCCACTGTTTGGGAATTGCCTTAAGCATACCCGAATCCGGCACAGGAACGAGCAAATCCGGGTATAACCCCGGCGTATCGCGCAGCACATCTCCGTCATGGTTCGGGTTGTTGGGAAATTCAGCCGGCACCAACTGTACACTGCTCAGACGGATGCCTTCTTGCAAAGTTGACGTTACCGCCAAAGAGAAAGGCAGGTGAACTTGGCTCCGATAGGCAACTTGAAAGGAGTAAATTTCGCCTTGCAAGGCAGAGGCGGCGTGGTATGCTGCGGATTGAAGCTCTTCGTCTGCAAAAACTTTTACCAAAGAGGAAAGACAGCGTGTCTCGAATTGCGGTTGTAACGTTGGCATGATAGGTCTCCTTCACTTATACTATAAATAGCACTTCATGACTCCTGTAACTTTTGACTAGTGGGTTGGCCACATGGAATTTTCATCATACAGCTTCAGTTTACCTTGCTATCTGACAGAAAGGAATGACACCCATGACACGCTTCTTGGACTATATGATCAGTCCGCAGCCAATTCGCATCGTGGATCTCAAAATCGAATCGTCCAAGCTCAGCATCCCCTCTCTCACAATAAAGGGAATGGGACACTTGCCGGGGCGAACGCTGCAGCGCAGCCAGGCCGCCTTCGATAGTTGGGCATTTCTGTATATCGCCGGTGGCAGCGGCTTTTACCGCTTGAATCAGGGACCTTTACAGCAAGTCGAGAAAGGGTGCCTATTCTTTGTCTTTCCCGGAAGTGTAGTCGATTTCGGCCCGGAGGAGGGCGGACATTGGGACGAATATTATGTGCGTTTTGAAGGCAGCCGCATTCAGGAATGGCTTGACAGTTGGCTCGTACAGATCGACATCGTGAAGCACGTCGGGTTTGAAGAAGCTTGGATTGCGCAGCTCGAAGCCATGTTCCTGCTTCTTGAGAGCGGATCTCCTACGCAGATCGATCAAGCCGCTCTTCAGCTTGAGGCGCTGCTGTTCAATTGGATGGCTAGATCCAAACTCCCGCAGGGCCATGCGGCCACTTCCAAGGCAGTGGATGTGCTGCAGGATATCGCCACGAGCTTGTATACCCCGCTTAACGCGGAGCAGTTAGCCCATCGACATCATATGGCCGTGTCCACGCTGCGCCGATTAGTCAGCCAACATACTGGTTACCCCTTGCACGATTACATTCACCGCTTGAAAATGGAGGAGACGAAACGGCTCCTGCTCAGCACCGACCTGCCAATTAAGGAAATCGCCGACGCCCTCGGCTATCCCGACGAAAGCTACTTCTCCCGATTGTTTAAAAAATATGGCGGCCTCGCGCCCAAGCATTACCGCAAGCGGAGTTAATACGAAGAGATGCCAGCCGAAGGGAATAGCGGAGACTGATACGTTGGTTTTCAGCACTATAGTGGAAGTATTCGCGGAGTTTGTGAGATTGGCGGGGTGTCAGTCTTGATGTGTTAGCATCTTGACGGGGCTGACGATGCTGACCGAGTTGGTCTGGGTCGCGTAACAAGCTGTCCAGCTGTGCGGAATACTATTTAAGGGAACCACTGGACGCTATTTTGGTAAAAATAGGAGGTTCGTGAGTTGTAGGGGAACTACAGGATCTTATTTCATCTAAAAGAGCGCCATTTCTTCTAAAAATGGCAAAATAGTGGACCCCAGTTCCCTTCACCGACTCATATGCCGTTTTTCCGTGAAATAGCGACCTGTAGTTCCCATATGAGGGGAGCAGCACCGGTTAGTTCCAGCTGAGATGTTGGTTCTCAACGGTAACCTAGGCGGAATGCGCTATATGTAGAAGTTAGCGTCGATGAACATGCATAATGGTTTGGGAGGGTCGACGTTCGGACGGCGGGGGGTTCAAGATTCCGTGGTTACGGCGTTACGGGTTAAGGGTTTCGGGTTTCGGGCTACGGGTTACGGGTTTCGGGTTCCACGGTTCCGGGGTTCCACGGTTCCGGCGCTCGGGCTCCAGGTTCGCAGCTAAAAAAACAGCTGCCAAACCGCTTGTAGCAAGCAGGTTGGCAGCCGTTTAACTTCAAATTAATTCTCATTCCACAATCGTCTCAAGTTGTTCATGCCGAGCCGGGACCCCAATTCGCAATCCTCCATGCCTTCGAATTCCACTGTTACATAGCCGTCGTAACCTGAGCTTTTGATCAGCTTGATGACCTCCCGGATCTCGATATCTCCTTGGCCGACGATCGCGCCTCTTAAATAATTCCCGTTCGACGTCCGGAACCAATTGCCTTCTCCCGGGTTCTGGAAGTAAGGTCTGAAGTAAAAATCCTTAAAGTGTATTAAGGAAGCATATGGCAAATTCTTGCGCACGCCGACCAACGGCGCTTCATCTACACACATAAAATTGCCTACATCCAATGTTGTTTTGAAATTGGGGCGGTTGACTTCGAGCAGCACACGCTGTACGCGATCGCTGGCTTGCACGGAAAAGCCGTGATTTTCAATCGTCGTCGTAATGCCATATTCAGCGGCATAGTCAGCGATGATTTGGCTACCGCGAACAATAAGCGGTAAGCTGTCTTCAAAGTATTTTATTGTCATTTTCTCAGGAGGTAAAGTGAAAGCGGTAACATCATGGCGCATATGCTGAATGCCCAAACGATGCACAAGATCAACATGCTGCTTGACGCGATCCATTTCCGCTTCGAATTCCGCCTCCGATTCCTGCACGAAATTAGCTGGAATGGAGTAGTTGGATAGGTCGATGCCGACCTCTTTTGCCTTATTTCTAAGCTGATCCGCGAGTTCCAGATTATCAACCAGCGTGTACCCGTAAGGAACAAGCTCCAAATGTTCGCCGCCATTATCTTTCACCCAATCAACCGCATCCAAAATAGTCATTTTCCCTGATTTCAACGCTTGCAGCAAACTATACGAACTTAATCCGATTTTCATCTGCTTACCTCCCGTTTTCATTTCCATTGCCCACATGATGAAAACTTAGTCCTAGAAGATTGGCTTCTTGATCACTTTCCGTGATCTCAACCAGAATCCCACGGACTTTGATGGCGGGGACGCGAACGATAGCTTTGTGGCCGATATGTTGTCCCTCATAAATCGTGACAGGTCGTCTCGACTTTTGCGTGATGATACTAATCTTAAAACTTCTTACATGTTCGCCTTCTGTCAAATCCTCTTCCAAAACAACAAGATCAAGCATTTGTGCTTGTTCCGTCTCGTAAACCCACGTATGGTGGTCCCTTCTATCGCATTGCGCCAGCGTTGCAAATGGACTCCCTACATGTCTGCGAATTTCCGCACCGAAATCAAGCAGCCTTTCCACGTCCTTCTCAGGAAGCAAACCGTTTCGATCCGGCCCGATATTGAGAAGCAAGTTTGCGCCTCTGCCAACCGAATGCAAATAAATGCCCATGAGTTCTTCCACACTTTTCAGGGTATGTTCATCGCTGTCGCTATAAAACCAATTCCCCCGCATCTGAACATCGCATTCCGCAGGCAGCCACAAACGATCGCCTAACTGCTCCTTTTTCTCCGTCAAAATGGAAAACTCTGTTGCATCTACGACATTCCAGCAGGGCACCGGGGCAATACCGTCCTCGTTGCCTACCCAGCGAAAATCGGGATCCCCCATATTAAAAATTAAAATCTGTGGCTGCAAACGCCGAATTTCACCAATGATGCGATTCCAATCGTACGAATGCCCTTCAGAGCCGCAACCGTCAAACCACAGGATGTCAATGTCACCATACGTACTAAGCAGTTCGGTGATTTGATTGACGAAATAATCATCATAAGCTTTCGCATCCTGGGTGTAAAAATCGGCAGAGCCATCAAACGGCGAATAGTACAGCCCCGGTTTCACATCATATTTGCGGCATGCCTCAACAAATTCGCGAATGACATCCCCTTTCCCTTCCTTCCACGGAGAAGCGGCCACACTAAATTGGCTAAACCGGGAAGGCCAGTTGGAAAATCCATCATGATGCTTCGCAGTTAGAACAGCGTAATTCATTCCCGCCTCTTTAGCCGTTCGAATCCACTGCTCGCAATCGAGTTGAGCGGGGTTAAATGCAGCCGGATCCATCCGCCTTTCATCGAAATCAACGTAACCTTCATAAAACGTGCGCAGCCCAAAATGAAGAAACAAGCCAAATTCCCAGTTCTGATAAGCTAATTGTCTGGCTGTGGGGGTTAACTTCTGAACAAGATTCATCTCATCCGACCTTTCTCATTCCCTTGGTATAATCGCTCATAATCTTCTACATTAAAGCTGTACAACTGTTCTGTTTTTTTCCAGATGAGGGTGTAAGCTCTCTCGGATGTTACTTTTTAGCAACAGCTTTCTGATAAATTTCAATATATTTACCAAGCTGCAAGCCATCAAAGCCTTTTACATAACTATCCCATTCCTTATCGATGTCTTTGCTGCCCGTAATAAACTGCGCCATGTTCGACTTGATGTAATCACGAATCGTTGTTTTCAACTGTGCCGCAACTTCGGCATCTTCCAATGCGATGAACACGCTGGGTGGATACATCACTTTCGATTGGAAAGGCTCATATTTCGCTGATTCACGTTTCAAACGCACTTCATACGCTCCTTCTGCAAGTGGATCTTGCAGTGCAGCCCATGAATCGCGATATTGGAACGTACGGAGCGACGGCCCAATTTGTTCCCACCCATCATTATGCGTAGGTTTGTTGTCGACCTTAGGAATAACCGCATATTTCGCCGGCTTGCCGTTCATATCCAGCTCGCCGTCCTTCTCCTTGCGCCATCCAACGTTTTCAGTACCGCGCTCTTCCAAAACAATCGCTTCTTCGGTGTACAAATAGTCGGCCAAGCGAATCGCAGCAATTTGCTGCTCTTTGGTCGCTTTATTGGTAATCGCCATTTGCGAACTGCCTATACCTGCAAAATAGCCGGCCTGCTGCACACCGTTAGGTCCTTTGAGCGGAGGCACGGTAACATAATCCTTGTGGCGCGGGTGCTTCTCGTCCGGCGAGTGCGCGTAACTGATCAGCGCCGTCGTTATACCGCCCATCACATTTGCGTCTTGTCGGTTACCCAACTGCTGAATCGCATCGGAGTTTTGTGTAAAGGATGCTGGATCAATCAAGCCTTCCTTGTACAACTTGTTCAGGTACAACAAACCTTGCTTCCATTCTGGCTTATTGGCAGTTAAATCCACCTTGCCATCCTTTAACTGCAGGAAAGTGCCGCTGTCTTTATCGATCTGATCGTCAATAATGAAGGCGTTCATCAGGAAAGACGCGATGTTGCCTGCCCACATGTCATCCGAACCGGTCAGCGGGATTTCATCTTTTTTCCCATTGCCGTTCGGATCTTTTTCCTTAAATGCTTTCAATACTTCATAAAATTCATCTGTTGTCGTCGGCATTTTCAGTCCGAGCTTATCCAGCCAGGCATGGTTAATCCATAGCTTTTGAGCATAGTTGCAGTGATAACACTCGTTCACTTGCGGAAGGGCATAAATGTTGCCGTCCGGCGATGTGATGGAGCTTTTCAAGTAGGGCAGGTCAGCCATTGCTTTCTTGAAGTTAGGCGCATAGGTATCAATCAAATCGTTCAGCGGAATAAATACGCCTTGTTTGCCGTACTTCATCTGCTCATCTTTCGTTAAAGCCCCTTGCAAAATCACTTCAGGATAATCACCGCTTGCAAGCATGAGCTGTTTGCGGTCGTTCAACGCTTTGTCAGGCACGAGGTCCCATTTAATTTGAATGTTCGTCTTGTCCTGCAGATATTTGGTAAAAGAGTTCGTCTCCATGTTTTCGATGCTGGCCAGCTGTGGGGCGAACATTTTAATCGTCATGGGCTTCTTCACGATCGGATATTGCCCAACAGGGGTGAAATCTTCGCTTGCGGTTGGCGCGCTGCCCGTAGAGGCGTCACCAGCTGGTGTGCCGGACTCTGTGCTGCAGGCACTCAAGACAAGAGAGAAACAAAGTGCAACTCCCACCAAACCTGTGTATGATTGATGCCATTTTTTCATCGTAACAACTCCTCCCAATTTAACAATCCTATTCCTTCAACCTTTTAATGAACCAATCATGACGCCTTTAACAAAATGCTTCTGCACAAACGGATAAATAATGAGAACCGGTGCGCTTGCCACAACGATAAGCGAGTACTTAAGCAGGTCCTTCAGCCCTTGCTGGGCCAGCATCTGATCAACTTTGGACACCATGGTCGGATCTATCGTATTGAGAATAAGAATGTTGCGCAGAACGATCTGCAGCGGGAACAAATTCGGTGATTTCAGGAAAATCAAGGCATCGAAGTAGGCGTTCCAATGGCCAACCGCATACATCAATGTCAGCACAGCCAGAATCGGCTTGGAAAGTGGAAGTACGATACTCGTAATGAATCGGATATCGCTGCATCCGTCCAACTCCGCTGCTTCTGCAATTTCATCAGGAATCGATGTTTGAAAAAAGGTTCGAGCGATAATGACTTGGAACACCGCCATGGCGCCAGGCAAAATCATCGCCCACCGAGTATCGAGCAGATGCAGATTTTTGACTACGAGATAGAATGGGATTAGTCCTCCCTCGAACATCATCGTAATCACCAGCAGCACCATGATGACATTGCGGCCATAGAACGTTTTTCTGGCGATGGGATAGGCCAGCATGACGGTTAATGCGACGTTGACGACCGTACCAACCACGGCATAAATAAACGAATTCATGTAGCCGGTTACGATTTGCGGATTACGGAACACCGCTTTGTAGCCCTCCAGCGTAACGTCCACAGGAAGCAGCCAAACTTTGCCGGAGACAACGGCCTGCGGTGAGCTAAACGATGAACTAACGATGAAAATGAGCGGAAACAAGACGACAATTAACACCGCGATCAGAAAGATATAAATGCAGAGCAGAAACAATCGGTCGCCTTGCGATTCGCGAATGCTTGACGTTTTGATCATAGAAGATCCTCCTTACTACGGACTAAGGGGCCGGTGGTTACCACAAGCTTGAACTGGACAACTTTTTGGCAATGTAATTGACCCCTACGAGAAGAATCAAATTAACAACCGAGTTGAAGAAACCAATCGCCGCCGAGAAGCTGAAGCTGGAACTGAGCAGCCCTACTTTGTACACATAGGTTGAAATGACTTCCGATGTGCTCACGTTGAGCGGATTTTGCATCAAATATATTTTTTCGAAGCCAAGCTTCATGATGTTGCCTAGATTGAGGATTAGCAGGATGACGGAAACCGGAATCAGACTCGGAATGTCGATGTTTATGATTTTCTGTATCCGGGAGGCGCCATCTACTTTGGCCGATTCATAAAGCTCAGGGTTCACACTTGACAAAGCCGCAATGTAAATGATGGCGCCATAACCCGTATGCTGCCAAACATCCGACCAAACGTAGATCGATTTGAACAAACTCGGAATTCCCATGAGATTGGTATTTTCCACACCGAGCGTATGCAGGAACTTGCTGATAATACCGACGTTTGGCGATAAGGTGACAATGAGGATCGAAACCATGATAACCGTCGATATAAAGTAAGGCGCGTAGGTAATCATTTGCACGCTGCTTTTGAAGAAACCGTTACGAATCTCATTCAAAGCGAGCGCCAATAGGATCGGAGCTGGAAAGCCCACAAGCAAACCGTACATACTGATGCCCAGCGTGTTTTTCAAATATAGCCAGAAATTCGGCGATTCAAAAAACTGTTCGAAGTATTTCAGACCCACCCACGGGCTGCCCCAAATACCTTTGATGACGTTGTAGTCTTTGAAAGCAATGACGACGCCAGCCATAGGAATGTACTTGAAAATGACCAAATACAGCAGCGGTAAAAAGACAACCAGATATAACTGCCAGTGCCGCTTCATCTTTTTCATGGACATTCCTAATTCCTTCTGCATGCTTAACATAGGCTCCTTCTCCTTTCGTCTGGATGGAATGCGCTTTCACACCTTCATCGTAAAGGCGATTGCAGCCAGCTGCAAGAAACAAGAATCGTGCCCTTAACCGTTTTCGCATCGTCTGAAAAAACGCGCAGCCCCGGAGGTTCTCCGGAGCTGCTGCAGCCAAGCAAACTATTTTCTACCGTTTAACGAAATTCACCCGGTCTCTTTGCGCACCGCATCCTCGCGGTATTCGCTAGGCGAACAGCCTATCACTTTCTTAAACACACGGCTGAAAGAGATTGCGCTTGTATAACCGATCTGCTCCGCAACTTCTTGCATCGGAGCATTCGATTGCGCAAGCAATCGCTGTGCTGCCTGGATGCGGATATCGATCAGGAAGTCGACGAACTTCTGTCCCGTCTCTTCTTTAAACAGCTTGCTCACATATTTGCTGCTAATGTTGAAGGTTGAACTGAGGTAATCCAGTGACATATTCGGATTGGCATATTCTTCTTCGATGAACTTCCGCATGTCGCGAATCGTTGCTGCATGCAGGCGCCTGTCCTGCGCTTCCAGTAGACCAGCGTATAAGCTGTCCAATACGTTCAGGGATTCTTCCCGCATTTGTTCAAGAGAATGGCAGACATCCATAACTTTACTAAGCCTCGGCAGGCCGTCCCCCATCCACATTTCTTGAGACTCTTTCGTCATCCCCGCCATTTCCCGGCCCAAATAATAAATTAAATAGTTCATCAGATTCGTAATTTCATCTTTGGTTAATAGCCCAAGCTTCATTTCGCCGAAAAGCTCGTCATATTTCGTCTTCCACTCATCTTCAAGAAGTCTGAACGACTGAATCATAGATCGAATGGCATTGAGATGTGAAAATACTTCGGCCTGCCCGTGATTGGCGATATGTTCGCTGGTAATCAACCTGTTTTCACCAAGCGCAATTTTATATTTAAGCGCTCTTAGCGCTTCTTTATACGAGTTTGCAACGCTCGCAAGCTGTACGACCTGCTCACCGATCCCCACCGTTACCGTAAACTTCAAGTTCTCTTGAGCCCACTCACGCACATGATCAAAAAGCTGAAGGATCGAGGAAACGCCAGCTTCCTCCTCGTTCCCCATAAACACCATAACGCTAAGCTGAGAAGCGGACGTCCACTCGGCCCAAAGCACGAGCTCATATTTCGGAGCAAGCTCCTGAATAACGCTGCGCAGCGCAAATTTGAGAAGGTTTTGATCCTTGCGTGAGTACTGACAGCAGAAATCGCTGTATTTATCCATTTCTATCACCAGCACCACTTGGCGGTTGGAAACGTAGGGAAGCTGCAGGCTGCTTATTTCTTCCACCCATTCCTCATGCGTTAAACCCGTGTCGCCTTCAATGAGCTGATGAAACAAGTATCTCGCCCGGAGATGCCTGTCTTCTTCATGTTTTTGTTGATATTGATTGGACTGTTCAATGATATTGGATAAAGCAGATTCGATGAACGAGAATTCATCTCCCCCTTCCTTGGACAATGGGAGACGGTAACCGCGAATACGCGCCACGATTTGTTCCAACGGTTTCGAATTGCGCCTGGTCACATAGAGCAACCACACAAATCCAACCACAATCATCGCAATTCCGATAATAAACCAAACGTTATAGAGGGAGGAAATCACATGAAACACCTTGCCGTTCACAAGCCCGCTTTGATAGGACCATCCCGTATAACTGGACACATAATTCGAGAAAATCCTTGTTTGTTCCTTTGAGCGGGAATCACGAAACAACTCGTTGCCCACGGCGTCGCGAAGGCCGATATAACTTGTTTTGGGATCATACAAGTCCGCAATGCTGGTCCGCAACGAATCCGTCGCCACATTGACGACGATCATTCCCTTCTCGCCTGTGATGAATGGTGCTCCCCGTACCAGACTGACTACAGGCTTGCTGCCTTTGACAGAAAACTGCTCGAAGTCTCTTACGCCTGACCATTTTTTGCTGCCTAGCGGGTCCTTGGCGCTCTGAATAAACGGCTCATCCTTATAGTTGCTTAGCTGATCGCTTGTCGCATTACTGAGCACAAAATTGTCTTCAAACCGCACCAAATAGATCGAATCAATCATAGGGTACGAAGCGATCATCTCGCGCATTTTTTTTACCGCGCTAATATTGGTGAACACATTACTTTTGGATTCATTATTGAAAAAATCGGCCAATTCTTTATTATTAATTGTTTCCATCATCACCATGTTGTCAATCGCCTTCAGCGATGTGTCGATTAAGCGCATCGCCTGCAAGGACAACATTTTATTGGCATTCAGCGCCTCTTTGCGGCTTTGTTCACTCAGCACCTGAAAAAACACGAAAAACGTAAACGTGACCACGATAATAAAAATCGGCATATAAGATAACAGCAGCCGATTAAATAGCGTTTTCCTCATGTTCAGCCTCCATTGTTCAAACGGAATGTCGACGGTGAGCAAAGCGGAGTTCAGTTCGTTTGGATGCCTCTGCCTTTTTTGCGTCTATCTACCAGTGTACACGCTTACAACTGGAATCGTCCACTCTGGCAAACTATTTCCCTTGAAATAGTGCCTCAGCGTTCCCTTATCAGTCCTAAAAAGTTTCGAGTCCCGCCAATCGGGCCTTATTTATAATGCTTAGGGCTAACCCCTACATACTTTTTAAATATTCTTGAAAAATACGTCCGTTCCATATAGCCTAACTTTAGCGCTATCATTTCAATGTTGTATTGCTTTTCTTTTAACAAGCCGCAGGCAATTTTCATTTTGAATTGATGGTAGTAGTCAACGAAATTCACGCCGGTCTCCTGCTTGAAATACCGCGAAAAATAGCTTGGATTCAGAAACAAATAATCGGCGATATCCACCATCGAAATATTCTCTGCCAAATGATCCGTTATATACCGGTCGATTTGCTGAAGCTTCGGCTTTTTATCTATCGCCATATGTGTCGAGGCCGCATGCAGCTCTTCCAATTTGCAGCTGATTAATTCAAGGCTTTCTTTTAACCGCTTGCACCTCAATAAGCAGCTATGGAACGTTTCTTCGCTTTTATGCTTAGCATCCAATTCAATCAGCCGAATGCGATGCGAGCACGTTGCAAGGAACATCCCCGACTCCATTCGCTCTTCACGAACGAAGGTTTCCAAAGCGCACAGGGATTGGGTAATCCCATTCGTAGTGGCGTCTTTGACCGCCTCCGTAATCCGATCCCATTGTTCTTCCAACGAATGATTGACATTCCACAAGGGGACTTCCAGCAACTTGATCGCTCCAAACGTATCATCCTCATAAAACGAGGACTTCTGCCACATCTTCATCGTCTTGTAATTCGCGCTTACCCCTTCCACGCCTTTAAAAGGAGTTCCGTAATGAAGGAACACATCCATCTTCAAATACTGTTTAATCAGTTCGCGTAAAGACAATAAATAATCCTTAAACAAGGTAGTCGTATTCAAGCTCAAGTTCGGCTGATAATTATAAATACATATCAATTGACCGTCCGCATCGGAGAATAAAGTAACCTGCTGCTGCGATTGCAGCGACAACTCATTCGCTATGTTCCCGGCTGCGTACAGCAGCAAATTCATATCTTCAAATCTATACTGCTTATAGACCGAAGCTCTATGAAAGGAGCCAATCGCCATAAGAAAGTGTGAATGCCCCCAGTTAATGCCTAACCGTTTCCCATAACTGAGCATCTCCGGGGCAGAGGACGTTGTAAGAAGCTGCTGAAAGTACGTCTGCTTGAGCAAATCTTTATTTTTGATCAAATCCTGCTTATACACGATGTCTTCTACTTGATTTTTGGCCTCAGTCAACAGCTGGATCGCTTTGCGCAAGCTTTCATCGAGCTGCTCAGAGGTTAATTCATCTTTTATTAAATAATCGACAGCATCTAGTTGCACGGCTTTTCTGGCATAATGAAATTCTTCATGACAGGTCAAAAATACCACCTGAAGCTCGGGCTTCAGCGCTTTCAGCTGAGCGACCAGCTCCAAGCCATCCATTTGCGGCATCCCAATATCCGTAATCACCAAATCGAGCTGTGTTTCATGGAAAATCTGCATGGCACTTTCTCCCGAGTTTGCCGTCGCAGCAAGCCGCAGCCCCAACGATTCCCAAGAAATCAGCTTCGTTAAATATTTGATCATCGGCACATCATCATCTACCAACATGACATTCAACATGCAGATCCCCCTGTAGGTAATTTCTCTTTAAATCCGAGTGTAACAGTCAAGCCGCCGAGTTCGCTTTGTGAGCATATCATGGATGAGGCGCTGCCATAGGTCATCTTCAGACGTTGAAAAACATTCCACAACCCTACTCGCTTATCCGCTTGCCAGGCTTCTGTATCCTGCGAGCTTTGCAGCTCGGCGTTGAGCAGATCTATTTTCTCCGCACTCACTCCTAATCCGTTGTCGGAGATAGAAATCTCCACGCGATGTTCGTTTTGCTTAGCTCGTATGACAATCCGTGGTTGATCAACGGCTTTCTTAAAACCATGCACAAAGGCATTTTCCACAATAGGTTGAAGCAGGAGTTTCGGGAAACCTAAATTTGCAAGCAGCGGAGGAAGCTCAATATCCAACTGAACCACCAGATCACTGCGCATTTGCATAATGTCCACATAATGAAACAGCAATTTACACTCATTACCTAGACTAGATGGTTCATTGAACTTCATATAAGCCCTTAACAAGCTCATTAATGAATTAATTTTTTGACTATGGACCATCTCGTTATCCAGTGCCAAATTGCACTTAATTGAGTTTAGCGTATTCATCAGGAAATGAGGACGGATCTGCGAATAAAGCGCTTGAAGCTCTAATTCACGTTTCTGCTCTTGCTCCTGTTCATTTTCCACAATCAGCTGGTTGATTTGTTCCAGCATAATATTCAAGGTTCGGCCCAAGTCCGAAATTTCATCTTTGCCATCTTGTTCAAACCGAATCCGGCGATTGCCATTGCCGAATTGCTTAACCCCCGCTTGAAGCTGCCGGATGGGCCGATGAAGCCGCTTCGCTACGTACATGGAGACAACAAAGAAGATCAGAAAAAAAGGGATGATCAGCAGCAGCGTAATGAAAAATGTCTTCGTAATTTGACCGGTCACTTGCGCGTCCGGCGTCTCACTGATGAGCTTCCAGCCTGAGTATTGAATCAGACTTTCATTTCTAATGTTATTTTTCGCGGTAGCGTCCATGTCATAAGAGACAATCGGATCACCCGCAATCAATTTGCCTTCGGCATCAAACAAGGCCAGTTTCGAAGCGCTTAGTTGAGTGAACGCTTTCATAAAATAACGCTCCGGTATGGAGATAAACAAAGTACCTAACTGCTGCGTATCGCTTGGAGATTTGATGACCCTTGCAAGCAAATAGGCCTTGTTGGTTAATGCGTTTGTCCCCTGTGTTGGCACAGTCCCTAGCCATTGTAGAATATTCGGCTTTGACTGATCCACTCGCGACTTGACGATTTCGTATTGCTGCCTCGTCATTTCCGGGTCCGCTCCCTGGATCTCACTGGACTGTACGATAAATCCAGCTTGATTGGACACGTACATCAGAATATCCGGATTCATCGTTTTGACATCCACCAGGCTGAAAAAATCTTTGATTTGCAAATAAGTTTCAAAATCATGGAAACTCTCTATGCGCTTCATTGCCATAAAATTGCGCAGCTGTTTTTTCACATTTTCATCCTGTACAAAAAAGTTGGAGGCATAGGTCATATCATCAATTGTTTTGGATATATCCTTGGCAATGACGGTAAGCACCGTTTGATTGCTGAGAAAGATTTTCTCCTTCACATTGTTATGCGTAATCGAATAATTGAGAAACGAGGCAACGACAGTCGGCAGCAAAATAAAACAGAGAAATGAGATTTGAATGCGTCGATAAAAGGAAAATCGAAATAGTGAGTTTATTCTCATAGGAGCTCCTTCTGCCTTCTGGATGCTAAGCATTTAACTAACATTCAACTACCCCTATCATAGCATAACGACTGTTACCCTATGAACGAAAACATAGAGGACGTTATTACGCCCTCTACCCGTGTGTCCATGAGGACCCAATTGCCTATTTCGCATTTTGTTTGGCGATTTTATCCGATTCATCCATCATCCACTTTTGCGCTTCTTCGGCTGTCGTATTATCCAGCATGAATTTGCTAAAGCCTTTTTCCAATACAGCCTTCAACTGGTTACCGTATGAAACGGAGATCGCAGGATCGAAATTCGTTTTTATCCGCTTATCAAAAATGGTTGTTTGCAGCGACGTTACGTCGATAATATCCGCCGCTTTGCCATACAGCCGATCTACGATCGCTTTGGGATCAGCCTTTTTGTACCCGGACAATTCGAGTCTTGCCTCTTGCTCTGTCGTCATATATCGAATGAAATCGTAAGCTTCTTGCTTATGCTTAGAATTGGAGGCAACCGAGACGTAAGATCCTCCGATGTTGGTAATGCCTTGTTCTCCACTTTTGGATGCGCGAGGCAGCGGGGCAATAACCGATTTGAATGTGTGCGGATACTTCTCTTTGTTCATGACATTGTCTAGCATGAATGGCGCCGTTGCCAGCATAGCCGCTTTGCCGTTCAAATATTCCGTGATATAACTTAACTTCGCTCCAACAACATCAGCTAAAGGTTTGACGGATTTATCATCTTTCTCCATGGCACGACGCAGATTGAAGAAATAAGCGAACGACGGATCATTGAACCCAGGCTTGAGATCGCTTGTCAGATAAGGGCTCTTAAGATCGGAATAAGCAATTAGATTCGTATACTCACCCCACGTGTGGAAATAAGCACCGTATCGTTTATCGTTGCCTTCGCCTTTCGAAAGTTTTTTGGCATAATCTCGAAAGTCATCCCAGGTCCAATCGAACGATGGCAGAGACAGATTGGCTTCCTTCAAGGCATCCTCATTAATCAACACAAAGTAGGGACTTGATGTCAGCATCGTTGCGTAATATTTCCCATTCACTTTTGGATTAATGTAGTAATCTTCTTCCGGTTTTACATTCCCTTTGGCATAAAATTCATCCAGGGGAGCAAGGACGCCTGCAGCCGCTCTCGCCAACGTCTCATCAATGTTCCCGTACTCAAGAACGTCCACTTCTTCTCCGGATGACATCAATACATCCATTTTCTTCATGCTTTCTACGGAATTCCCGGGAACTAAAGAAATATTCTGCACCTTAATATTCGGATATTTGGCTTGAAATGCATCAATCATCTTTTGTCGGGCAACTTGATTCGTTTCATTATCCCACGTGTAAAATTTAAGATTTACCGGCTTCGCATCCACTTGTGTTGCCGCAGGTGCTGCGCTTGTTGTAACCGCTGTTGATCCTGTATTTCCTTGATTTGAACCCGAGCTGCACGCACTTAAAATTGACATCGTCAATAAGGCGCTGCTGAGCAATATGGCCTGCTTTTTTTTCATATGACGTCCCCCCAATAGTTCAGTTTTTTGGTGATATCCAGAATTTTACACGGATTATTTCCCCAAGATGGTATAATATTTTGCGCTCTTTGTGTCATATCTTTACTTCCTATCGGCCGTAATCAACCTTTTACCCCACCAAGCGCGATGCCTTTAATCACTTGCTTTTGCAGGATGATAAAGATCATTAATAGAGGTAAAATAGCAGCCACAGAGGCCATCATCAGGACGGCGTAATTGTCGGCAAATTCATTTTTGAAAAGCTGCAAACCCAGCGGAATCGGATACAATTGCTTCGAGATAAGGAAAATCAGCGGATTCTGATAATCGTTCCAAACCCAGATAAATTTAATAATGGCTACCGTTGCCAGGATCGGTTTCGACAACGGCAGGATGATTTGCACGTACATTCTAACATATCCCGCTCCATCTATTTTCGCCGCTTCCAAATATTCACTGTGAATGGAAACCATGAACTGCCGCAGCAGGAAGGTAAAATAGATCGTCGAGAACATCCCCATGAGCATTAATCCCGCATGCGTGTTGTACAAGTGAAGCCACTTGAGCAGCAGATAACGAGGCACAAGCGTAGATTCGGAAGGGATGATCATCAAAGAAAGTAAAATCCCAAAAGCCATGTTACGTCCACGAAATTGCAGCTTGGTAAAAGCAAATGCTGCCATGGAAGAGAAAAGCAGCGTTGCAAAGGTGATCGTAAGCGCTAACTTCAGCGAATTATAATAAAACAAAGTGAACGGGACGCTGCTCAGCCAAACTTCCTGAAAGTTGCTGATTAAGTTCCACTTGGTTGGAATCCACTGAATGGGGAATACCATCACATCCTTCTCATACTTCGCAGCCGCCGAGAGCATCCAAAGCAAAGGCAGAAGGAACAGGAACGAAAATAATCCCATCAACAGCGTAGTGATCCATTTGGGTATATCTATCTTTTTCAATAACAAGCTAGCTCTCTCCTTTCTGCTATTCGTAAGCGGAATGCTTTTGCAGCCGATAAGTAAGCAAAGTTACGACGCCAATAATGAGGAACAACACCCATGAAATCGCTGAAGCGTACCCCATCCTGAAATTCTGGAAGCCTTCCTCATAAATGCGATAGACAAGCACGGTAGATGAATCGTTCGGCCCCCCTCCCGTGAGGAATGCTATCAAATCAAACACCTTAAAGGATGACATCAGTGTTGTTATTGTTAAGAACGAAGTTGTCGGAGCCAGCAAGGGAAGTGTAATCCGAAAAAATTGTTGGAAGGAAGAGGCGCCATCCATATTAGCTGCTTCATAAAGCTCATCCGGGATATTCGTCAAACCAGCAATAAAAATAATAATTTGATAACCTAACGCTGCCCAAATCGCGATAATCATAATCGAAGTTAACGAGTAATGCGTATCCGCTAACCATTTCGGCGGGTTGGTGACCCCTAGGCGAAGCAAAAACTGATTAATTGGACCTAAGGAGGGATGGTACAAAGCGCTCCATATCGCGCCAAGAGCTGTTATCGAAGAAATGTACGGGATGAAAAAAGCAATTTTAAAGTAGCTTTGCCCAAACACTCTGGCATGTATAAGGACCGATAAAATCAAGGCTAGAACAAGTCCGATCGGCACTGTAATAACCGTATACGTTAAGTTATTTTTCAAAGCCATATAAAACTTATCGTCTTCGAATAGCAGTTTAAAATTATCCAATCCAATGACTTTAATACTTGAAAGTCCGCCAACCAAATTCCACTGGCAAAAGCTTAAAAAGAGTGAGAACAAGACCGGAAACACGCCTAGAATCAGTATGCATACATACACAGGAGATAGAAATAACCATCCCGCAAACGCTTCTTTTCTCGGTTGGTTCCAGAAAGCTCTTTTTGGCCTTGACGCAGACGAAGGTAAAGCAACCCTTTCTGAGTTATTGATCAACACACGGTTCACCTCTCTACTTAGGTATCATTGTATAGATCTACTATAAGGCCTTTTCAATTTCACTTATGAATCTGATATTTTACTGATTTGTGTAATATTTTTACTTTTTGCTCCAGTAAATGAAAAAGCTGAGCACCGCCAATTGTGCTGATGCAGCATGGATTGCACAGGAAAAAATCGAATGGAGGAATGTAGGATCTCCTTGGACCTATTTCAGTGCCCAGTAGTTCCTCGTTGAGGAGAAAGGAATCATTGGAGGAGTTAATTTCCGTCCGTAGTTTAGCTTGCTAAGAGCCCAGTAGGAGCGAATTTTAGCGGAGGGAGCATACCTCATAGGAGAGGTAAGCTGGCTAGCCACCTAGAGGAACTACAGGGAGCTATTCTAACAAATTAAGCCCGTTTCCGCGTTCACGCGGAACTGCTGGGCCTTATTTGACCGCCTAACCCCGATTTCTTCAAAAAAACCGACAAATAGAGGACGTCAGTTCCCCTCCACGTGAAGAGGAGGCTATTTCGATGAAATAGCGCCCTGTAGTTCTCCTCAGAGAGGAACCGCTGGAGCAATAACAGCGACTGTGACAGCTATGTTGTATTTTGCGCAACCATTTGGCCGTAAAGGGGCCTCACTTCGCCTCTATATTGCACTCTATACAACGATTGTTGCATTTAAACCGCTTACAATTCACCTTTTGCAACAAATGGTTGTATGATATGCAACGAAAGACCGCAATCGCGGTCTGACAACACCATTACGTTGTATGTAATGCAACTTAGCCCTTCAACTTTGCTGCACAGCCATCTTTACAACGAAAAATATTTGTTTGAGTAGATTCGATTCCCTACTTAGATTTTACAAAATAAGTTAAATAAAGGTTGAGTCAAGGTAGGGCGACGCAAAAGTAAAAATCTTTACTTTATTATCTATAAATGAAAAAGATTGCCAACTACCTGACCTCAACGGTCGGGTAGAAAGCAATCTCTTCAATTCAATAAACTATTTTACGTTTACTCCAGCTAGTAACCTTTTCAGCACAACCACGGATTCGGCCCTTGTGGCATGTTCCTGTGGGGCAAACTCTTGCTCGGTTCGGCCATTCATTAAGCCAGCGTCCACAGCAAGTTCGACAACGTGTTTGGCCCAATCACTGACTAAACTTTCATCCAAGAACTGGATCGAGGCGCCTGCCGTCATCTCTTCGACTTTCGTCCCCGTCACCTGAGCCTTGGCTCTCATGAGCATGGCTGTCATTTCTTCGCGCGTAATGTTCTTCTCCGGGGCAAATGTATCGTCAGCAACACCGTTGATCAGTCCTGCCGCATAAGCTTTCTTCACGGTGTCCTCATACCAGGAGCCTGCCGCGACATCCGTAAAAGGATTAACTCCAGCGCCATCCTTCAGGTTCAATGCTTTGGCAAGTAAGGTAGCAAACTGTGCTCGTGTGACGTTCGTATCCGGTGCGAAATGATCGTCATCCATGCCTTCCACGATCTGTTTATCGACCATTAACATAATATCCGGCTTGGCCCAGTGACCGTTAAGATCGCTGAAGATTTTAGTGAAATCGGCGGATTTCGTAAGCGCAATTGATTGATTTTTCAAATTGTGATCCACAATTTTCATGGAGGTCCATGTCACTTGAGAGGTTCCTACCTTCTTGGCTTTGAAGGTGATGGTACCGATGTCTATATTCCCCTTCTCGCCATCCACTTTCCCCACTTTGGTGTGCGCAAATGTCACTTCGTTATTTTTCACAATAGGCGACACGGAGAAGCCTTCTATTTTGGTATCCGCCTTGACCACTTCAAGCTTACTGGCATCAAACGAGAATTTGGCTTCATAGGCATATAAATCCTGCAGATTTTCCCCCTGCAGCGTAACGGTGAATTCGCCTGTAGACTCGGCATCCGAGGTCTTCATCACGAATTGGGAAGCTTCCTCCGCATAGGCCGGAGCGAGTAGTGCCAAGGAACAACCAAGATTGCAGACTAAAGTAGCAAGTACGATTTTACGTCTCATTATACGTCATCCTCTTCTAGTTACTGGATTATTTTTGCGGCTACAAAGGCAAGGTCGTCAATATCGATATGACCATCGCCAATCACATCCGCTTTCTTAGCCTCTTCCCAATCCGGACTGTTTGTATCTTTCCCGTAGTGGGCTGCTACGATGGCCAAATCGCCGATCGTCACTTTCCTATCGTTCGTAAGATCACCAGGAATGCCAGGGATTGGAGCCACTATCGCTACACGATAGCTGGAAGCCGCCGCTTCCGCTTCGCCCCCTGCTGAATCGCCTAAAACCGCCTTCGAAATCTCGACATTCCCCGTTTTATTTTCCGTAACTGCTTTGGCTCTGAACGTTAGCTCCACAACTTGCGCGTCCTCGCTAATAGCATGAGCTGCGCCTTTACTGACAATGAAGAGTCGAAGCTTACCTGCTGATTGCCTAATCGGCTCCAAAATGGAAACACCCTCAATCATTGAGGTGGCAGATACGAATTCCATCGCATTCGCATCGTAATTCAAGGTGACATCTTGCGCAAATGCAGGCTGTGCCAGGTTCTTTAGCCCAAATGTGACCTTAAATGTTTCTCCGCTCGCTACCGTACTGCCGCCTGTAAGCTCCGTGGATAATGCTGCTGGAGGCGTACTTAACGTAACCTCAAGAACAGGACGATAAGCGGCATTGGCATGCTCCCTGGAAGCGTAACTTACGTCAGCTTTCGCTCCCTGATTCGAGGTTGAGGCAATTAACAGGGACATTTTCTTGTCCGCTGCAAGCGCGCCATTCACTTGATCTGTTACATCAAATTGAGCCGGCGTATAGGCCGATGTCAGTGTCCAAGTCGCAAATGCCGCTCCTGCTGCAGGCTTATTATTCCAGTTAACGGCCGACTCACCCCAGCTGTTATCCGCCACAAGCTGCGCCTGATTCGTTGTGCCGGACATACTCACTCCAACCGGAACGAGCGTAACCTTAGCGCTCTCTATGACGCCTGAGATGGAAGCGAGATCAAATCGCAAGTACGATTGCCGGGCGTATCCTGCAGCATCCTGCTTGGTGATCAGAGTATCTGCCGTCCCATAGTTTGTACCGGCGTAAGAGCCGTCACGGACATACACATCGGCTTCAGGGAAGATCGTAACGATCGGAACCGGTGTGGCGGATAGCTCATTTGAAAGTCCGCTTTCACCGGATGCCTGATAGGCCGCCACGGCAAAATAGTAGGTTCGCCCCGTTTCCAAGCCAGTTACGGCAACTTGATTCGTGGAACTAACCGATGTGACATCGAGCGTTTTGGTGTAGTCACCTGGCGAAGTGCCATACTTCACTCGGTAACCAGCTGCTCCTTGTACCCCCGTCCAAGACAACACAACTTGCGAAGCGCCGCCTTCGGCACGGACCAAGACGGGCGTCTCGGTCGTAGAAGGCGCTTTCATACTAAACTTGGCTGCTAGTGTCTTGCCGAAAGCCCCGTTGGTTCGAACGCTCATTTTAATCGTCGGACTGACTTGGGTAACCGTAATCCCAGGATCGAGGGAAAGGACTCCTGTTGCGCTGCGGTTCAATTCCACTTGAATCGTTCCTGTGTTCGCTTTCGTCGGATCGGAAATCCCGATGTGAATTTCCCCATCCGCTTCCAGCATTGTAACTGATGCCTTCTTGTCGCTTGTGATCAGTGGTTCATTGTTGGCATAAACGGTTTTCGTTACATCGTTCCAGAAATTAGCCCCAACCGCATGCAAAGTTGTATCCATCACTGCATGGGCGTCGGCTGAATTCTCCAGAATTTGAATATCCGGATTAGCCGCATAATTTGCTGTTGCTGCTCTATCCTTACCTGGCAGCACGACATAAGCGTAAGTCGCATTTGCAGGTGCTTTGCCATGATTAAATGCCAGGCTAAGATAAGAATTCGTCACTTGATCCGTGTTTCCTCCTGTATTAATCTGTTTCCATGTACCAGATCTGGATTCACGCAGTCCAGTTATGGATGCTGTTCCTGGAAAATAATAACCGATATCGGAGCCTGGCACATTCCCGGCCAAATGCGCCCAACGCGCATTATTTATTGTTTCCGACCATCCAAGGCCGCTTGCTTTGGTCACGCCGTCTACCACTAGCGGATTATCTCCGCTTGCATTTAACTTGCGGTTCTCAACAATCGTTTCAACCGTACGTGCCGTATCTGTACTTACAATGCCGGAACCTACAGCGACGATTTGATCACCGAGCATGAACCATGACTTCTTCCCTTGCAAGGGACTTCCCGTATTTTGAGTAAGCGAGAACTGCATTCCCGCAGAACCGTAAAGTTGGTCGACTGATGATCCTCCCACCCATGTGTTCGGGTTCGCATAGTTTTTCCAGTCAACCGGTGTGCCGCTTCCAGAACCGTCTGTTGTCGTTCCAGGAAGACGATACATATTGACAGTAGCCCAGTAATTGTCGCTGTACTGTTTCAAATCATTGTTGTACAAGGTCGTCATGCCGACACCCGTATACCAGCCCTTGATATTTTCACCGTTGCCATATTCAAAGGCGGAAATACGAGGCGAGAACATGCTGATGCCCAGGCCGAAATGTTCACGAAGCTGGGCGACACGATCCATTCCCGGGAATTGAAATTGGCCTACCAGCTTGCCTTGAGGCGTTATCGCCCCATCACTCATCAGCTTTTTGCCAAGGATCATGTCAAACATACTTGCTCCTGTATAATAGTTTACGAACGTTGTATCCGTAGAGATCCATTCCTTAACCATCCGCTTGATTTTCAGTGCTTGTTCGGGCGGCGCTCCTTCTGCCAGACGAAGCATACTCAGGATAATGGAGCGTCCTGTCGTATGATCGTTACCGCTTTGTCTTGAGATTCCCCGTCCTTTCAGGTTATCCATGCTGGCTCCCATATAAATAAGCGGCTTGTAGGATTCATCGACCCATCTGTACACATTAGCCACATTCGGGTCCGTAATGCTCCAAGAAGATCCGCTTAATAAGTACATGAGATCCGCCATTCTTCCGAGCAGCACATCCCCATATCCGCCTGTATAGGCTACATACGTATGCTGAATAAACGATCCGTCATCATAAAAGCCGTCTCCGCTCTTCACATATAGAAATGCCGGACTCATAGAATCCCGGCCTTGGGTAATTTTGGCGCTCGATTTGCCAATTACGCCGCGAAGAGATACCACATAGGCTTTGTCTAGTAAGTTGGCGCCTGTTTCAACGACCGAGCTGGCGGTTCGTTTGCTGGGATTAGGCACAAATCGGTCAATAGCCCGCATGTAATTATCAATTTGAGCCTGCGTCAAATCCTCATACATAAGCACGAGCGTGCTATTAACGAGCTGAGGCGTGCCGATTTCCCAGTCCCACCAATTGTCGTATTCGCTTTTGGATTCCTTATAACGATTGGCATAAGCCCAATCCAAACCGCTGACGATATCATTTTTAAGATTTACATTATGATAGAGAGGTGAACCAATCGTCGAATAAGCAATGGCCATTTGATTTAAACGCGTATAGTGGGAGGAGACTTCACTTGATTTCGTCGTGCTTTGCAAATCAGCCCATAAGTAGCTTCTATTCGCCGCCTTATTCATCGTGTCCCAGTAGCCGGTCAAGTTCTCATTGCTTACGGCATCGCTCTTAAACTTGATGTTCACGGAAATATCCGGATCATTCGGATCATAACCGTTTCCACCCGTGAAATAGGTCAACATTTTAGTACGAAGCGCGTCGAATTCGTCTGTGGGGTTGGATGCTGCTGCGGCATATGGAGCAAATGGGATAACAAAGATGAGAACGAGCAGCGTAAGAATGAGGTGAAATTGGACTCTGTGTTTCATTCGTACCTCCTTAGGCGGATACCTTCCGTTAATTAAGCTGGACATCACCTTGGCGAAAAGCTAAAAAAGAGGGGAGCACTTGACTCCCCATCTATTTATTACTCTATTTTGGATGCTACAAACGCTAGGTCGTCAATATCGATTTTACCGTTGGCCACAACGTCTGCTTTTTTCGCTTGCTCCCAATCCGGGCTGTTCGTATCTTTGCCATAGTTAGCTGCTACAATAGCCAAATCGCCAATCGTCACTTTCATATCATTCGTAAGGTCGCCCGGCATGCCTGGAGTCGGTGCAATAATGGATACGCTGTAGCTGGAAGCCGCTGCTTCCGCTTCTCCTCCTTGTGCATCCCCAAGAACGGCCTTCGATATCGTGACGATACCCGTCGTATTTTGCGTGACGGCTTTCGCTCGGAAAGTCAGCTCCGCCACTAGCGCATTACCGCTAACCGCATGAGCTGTACCTTGACTTACAATGATCATTCTCAGCTTGCCTGCTGATTGCGTGATCGGCTCGATAATGGTGACGCCTTCAATCACAGATTTCGCAGAGACAAACTCCATCACATTGGCATCATATTGAACGGTCACATCTTGGGCCAATGCCGCTGTTGCTACGCTTTTCAAACCGTATGTGACTATGAACGGGTCGCCGGACTGAACGGTGCTTCCTCCCGTTAGCTCTGTCGAGAGCGTCATCGGTGAAGCCGCAATGTTTACCGTAATAACAGCCTCTTCAGAATCGGCTATACCGTCATTGGCTTTGAACGTAAACGTATCTGTTCCAGTAGCGCCCGGGTTCGGTGTATACGTGAACGCACCTGTTGCCGGATCCGTAATTACCGCTGTCCCTTTCGTGCCATTAACGGCAATCGCATACGTCAAGGCATCCCCATCATAACGGCTGACCGATAAGTTGCCTGTATAAACAGCGTCTTGCACGGTGTTGACAGCTGAGCTTACTGCTGTAGGGCTCTCATATAAGGAGAGGGAGAAATCGTCGATGTACGCTACTTTTCCATCATTGCTCGCATTCGTATTTTTCCATGAATAAATGTTGGCCGATGTATTTGCAGCTCCTGTTTTGAAAATGATTTTACCTTCTGAGTAATCCAGTGTGCTGATTGATTTTGAAATCTGGCTGCCGCCATAATTTTTGACGCCGATGCTTTGCGTATTTCCGGCATCCATAACTTTGATCCAACCTCTGGCTACATAGTTCGTATTCGGCGTCAAACCGCTTACCACTTGTTCTGCGCCAGAATTGTTGCTCATGAATTTCACGGCATTGCTGCCGGAATGCACATGGGCAGGATCGCTTATGATGGCGGCTCCCGTACCATAAAATGAAGTCCAACCAGGAGGCGGCGTTGTTGTGCCGGCTTCAAATCCGCCGTTTTGGAGCAAGTTCGACTGCGCAATCGCTACCGTTACTGTTCCGATATTGGAATCGAGCAAGCCATCGGATGCTTTGAACGTGAAGCTATCATTCCCTGTAGCGCCTGGGTTAGGTGTATAGACGAAATCGCCTGTCGTACTATTCAACAGTTGAACCGTACCTAAAGACCCATTGCTCACAATTGAAAATTGCAGCTGATCGCCATCAGGGTCGCTTGCAGAAAGCTTGCCTGTAACTGGGCGGTCTACTTTCACGCTGTATTTCGCATTCGAAATCAAAGGACGGTGATTCACTCCCGTTGTCTCTCCTTGGTATTCGAAAGCTCCAATATCCGCGAATCCTTTGTATAACGAATCGCCTTTATAATCTTTACCGCCGTTATTCGTTATCGCCATCCCTGCATTAATCGCAGGCGAGTCCGGTTGCAGCTCGTAAGCATTGGCTGAAGCCAACCCTGCTCCTGCACCACCTGGATTCACAAACTTAGGTTCAGCGGTCACCTTGTTGGCATCGTTAGGCTCATTGGCAGGATGAACGCCTCCCGCTTCGTAAAACACATTGTTGCTGAATAATGCATTGCTCCAGCTGTTGTTCAGCCAATTCGTTGGTGTCGTCGTGTTTGTGTTATAGAAAATATTGTTATAGAAGCTATAGCCGCTTTTCACTGTGTTGCCTGAGCCCATAATTTGGTTTTTACTACCATCATAATAAAACACATTATTGTAAATAGAGCCCGTTGTCTTTTCGTCAAAAGCAAAGTGTCTGAATATAATGCCGTCGTTCTGACTTACGTTGTAGCGCAAAACATCATTCTCATTGGTTCCCATCAAGAGCATAAAGCCCATCGGATTGTCATGACTGTAATTGTATTGGTAAACCGTATTAATCAGGAATTCGTCGAAGTCAAAGGCGCATCCGTCCTGATTATTCGCAGGGCCTCCCGTAACCTCGTTGTACTGAATGAGCGTATTCTTGGCGACTGCCAGCCAAATTCCTGCAATGGCATTGCTGCTCGCAACCCGCGTACCGAATTTGTTCAAATAGTTATATTCCAGTACAGCCCCATCCGTATCCCGTAAAATAATCCCGTCGCCGCCTACATCCTCCATCGTGTTGTGGGCAATGTAAAAGCCCGTGTTCCAATTGCCATATTTAAATGTGGCTGTCGTTGAGAAGGAATCATCGCCAACGTAGTTCGCATGAGCCGCAACACGAATGGCAACGCGATCGACTTTGCGAATCGTATTATTTTCAACCTTCACATCATTGAATCTGGCCTTCGTCACTTGGCTTGTTGGAGCCGTTCCTTTGACGACGCCGATAATGCCGCCATTTTCTTTAGGACCTGCATTGTTGTTGCCGTCAATATCATGAACATAACAGTTGCGGATATAAATGTGGTTATACACCCGATCGCTTTCATTGGCATCGATGGTAAAGAAAATACCTGCACGAAGCGCAGCAGAATCGTTATTTTCGACCGCAAAATTGTCATCATTCGTTACTTCTAAATTGTTAAGCTCCCAGTATTCCTGATTTTTCAGAAAAACAGCTCCTGAGTTGTAGATCGTGGTTGAGTTGTAAATCGTTTGATCGAAATTATTTCCCTTACCGTTAATAATAGGCCTGCTGCCTGTGCCATATTGGTCGATGATAATGGGATTGCCTTCCGCTCCTGAACCTTTCGGCCATAATTGACCGTCCCATGAATCGCCGGCTTTGAGCAAAATCTTGTCGCCAGGAATAAATGTCGTCCCGCTGACTTTATTCAAGGTTTTCCATGGTGCAGCTGCGCTTAATCCATCATTCGTGTCATCGCCTGTGGAGGAACTGACATAGAAGGTATGGCTTCCTTGACCCGAGATTTGAATGTTCGTTTGACCGACAACACCGCTGCCGTCTTGCGCCGTTGCTTTGACCGTCACAGAACCATTGTCTATGGCTGTCAATAAACCGGTGCTGCTAATTGAAGCACTTCCCGTTCCATTCTCTACCGTCCAAGCCACATTGGTGGTTGGCGCTCCTCCAGGCTGAGCGGTCGCTCCCATTTGAAGCTGTCCGGCACGCGAAGTGATCTCTGTCGCTCCGCCTGCTCCTGTCACCGTCAGGGAAGTCATTTTGACATCGAACGTTAGCTGCAAAATATTGCTTTTTACACCGCTAGGATCATTGGCTGTCGCTTGAATTTGCACGGTGCCGGCTTTGACTGGCGTAAGAACGCCCGCGCTCGAAATCGTTGCAACATCCGCCCCTTGCAGGATCGCCCAAGTCACCGTTGGATCCGCCGTACCAACTGGTATGACTTCAGCGCTCAGTAAAACAGGATCAAGCGTTGTAAAGCTGGTTGCTCCTGCTGGCGCTTGAATCGAAATAGCTGCTGCTTTAATCGTCTGGCCTGTGATCGTAATTAAAGCGCTATCAGATAGTTCCGGCTTAACCGTAGAAGTCGCCGTTACCTTGACCGTCCCATTCCCCTTCGCAGACAATAAACCCGCTGCCGAAATCTCTGCGAGGTTCGTTGGCGTACCGTCTGCATTTTCGACTTTCCATGTGACGATGGCAGGAGCGCCGGCCGGATTTGCAGCAGCTAGCATTTGTAATGTACCTGCATCTGCTGTAATTACTGCCGCTCCACCTTGACCTGCTACTGTTAATCCTTCCAAATCAGCGGTTGTAACCGGGATCGAAAGAGTTGTCGAGAGACTGGTTCCAAGCTGCGTTGTTTTGATATCGTCGTAGTAAGTTACTGCATTATTGGGCAACCAATTGCCCAGCAGAGCGACGTATTGATATTTCGTTTCCGCTGTTGTTGTGCCAACCAAAGTCCCGTCTATGTACATTTTGGCATCCGTACCCGAATTTAGGTCCCATTTGAACTCATGCCAGGCTGGTGTTGTTCCACGATTTACGGATGTCGGAGAGAAAGACGAGCTCATCAATCTCGTAATAAATTTAGTCCCCGAACCTGTGGCACCGTCCCAATGTTCTCCCATGAGCAGGCCGGCTGATACATTCACGCCTCCGGATGTCGTTTTTGTACCGACATAGATATTGTTTCTGGATTGGTCAGAAGGAGAAGTTGCCCCAGCAGAACCATTATAAAACCATGCCGTAACTACCCCATTCAGCGCTGCACCCATATCAACTCTAACGGTATTCGTTGTTGGTCCAGTACGATTGGCACTATACGTGCCGCTATGCGCTGGAACACCTGCCCCTGTTTTGGCCACTACCGCTGTTGATGTCGTTGTCGTGGCACTCGGGTCATAGGTAAAGCTGCCAATATTCCCGCCTTCAAAACCTTCAAAATATTTTACATCCAAATACTTGATGTCCGCTTTAACATCCACAGGCACATTGCCCGAAGAGCCATCGTACGTCAAAATACCTGTTGCATCATCAATCGTTACACCTTGTACGGTTGACGTATAATGAACGCTGCCCAGCTCAGGGTCTGTCGAGTTGGAGGCGGTCGTCTTTTTCAACTCTACATCCGTACCATTGCTCATGCGGGCCATTACCTTCAACTGAACTTGCTCGCCGAGCGTCGCGATCTGCGCTTTGTCAGCAACCACATAGGTACTTACAACCGTGGGTATGGCTGATGGCGAAGGAATGACTGCCGCATAGGCTTTTTGGCTGCTGCTTCCGAGAGGAACATTCACCACATTGGCGGCCAAAAGCGCAACAGCACCTAGAGAAACAGTGCGTTTAAACGTTTTAATAAAGTGCATGATTCACGGCTCCTTTGTATCGTATGAGAAGCGATTGTCTTCTCCATATGATACAGTACGTATTGTCCAAATCGTGTGCATTATCTTTACTATTTCGTTTAATTTCTTTACTTGTTTCACAGAATGGATTCGACAAAGTTTTCTGTAAACATGAACTTTTGTAGAATAATGACACATTTTGTATCGGAAGTCACACACATTCGTACACGTTTAGAAAAGAGGGTAAAAGGAGATCAGAGAAAGGCTCTTGAAAGGCTCTTCTCTGATCTTTGCATGTTCAATTATTGGATGATTTTCGTTGCAATCGCTGCAAGGTCATCGATGTCAATGACGCCATTGCCACTTACATCGGCTGCCTTCACATCCTGCCAATCTGGGCTTGCTGTTGATTTACCATAATTCGCAGCTGCAAAAGCAAGGTCACCAATACTTACTTTACCATCATGGTTAATATCACCTGGAGTACCCACCGATATTTTCACTCCAACGGACGATACAGCTGCTGCTGTTTCCGTGCCCGTGCTGTCTGCGAGCATAGCACTTGCTACTGTGATTGTTGTAGATGCCGACTGCGAGATCGATTTTGCTCGGAAGGTTACCTCAACCAGCGGTGTCTCCCCCGTAATCGCGTTCCCTGCCCCTTCGCTAGCTAAAATAAGCCGTAATTTACCTGACGTATTCTTCGTAACGACTAGGCTTACTTTATCTTTCACCGACTTGGCCGACACAAAATCTAACAAGCTATCCTCATAATTGATCACAAAATCTTCGGCATAAACTTGACTCGTCACATTGTTCAAACCTAAACGAACAACGAATTCACTGCCTGGCGTGACAGAAGAAACACTGCTAAGCGTCGTCTCCGCACTGGAAGGTACGCCTGCTTCCACAGTCACTTGGCTTGTCGCCTGAAAACCTCCGTCAACGCTCGTGGCTGTAATTGTCACTGTCCCTGGTTTAATTCCGGTTACAATTCCCTTACCCGATTGATTCTTCACGCTTGCTATCGTTGCATCACTACTGCTCCATGTGACGTTCTTATTGCTCGCATTCACTGGCATTATCGCAGCCGTCAACTCTGTCGTCAGCCCTTGTTTGACCGTTGCCGAAGACTTATCAAGCTGCAAACCCGTAACTGGAACTTGAACGCTTGTATCCTCGCGCACTGCGCTCTTCAAATTCGGAAGCGTCTCTTGTCCTAGCGTATTGGCAACTACGGCTGTTTCCAATGAAGCAGTAGCAGACACATCTTGCGCTGTCGCTTGGATCTTCAACAAAGCTGCATCCGGTGTAATGCCGTTGTCTGCGCTGAGCACGACTCTTGTTTGTCCATTAGCGGACTCACTTCGGATAACCTTCACGCCTTCTTGAACGGATTCTACCGCCGTTACGTTCAGTCCGTTCGTTGCAACAACAATGTCCATCGCTTTGGCAGGGGACGCCGTATTGCTGACAGCCAACTCATAATACTTAAGCTGCTGCGTTGTTGGAGCTACCACTTTCGTCAGCTGTAAATTAGGCGCATCCGCTTTATTCTGATCTTTCTGTGCGACGAACATGCCGTTAATCCCTTGGGAATCACCGATGGTACTGTTAATGCCCAGCGCCTTCAACACCGTGGCAGCCAAATCTTTGGTCGTTCCACCTTGTAAAATTTTCTCCTTGCCCACATCGGTTGCCACCGTTCTTCCGTTTGCCGCAAAGAAAATCGTTGTCGCCAGCGGAGAATCCTGTCCGTGTGAAGTCGCGCTTCCCAGCGTCGTATTGGCGTTCTCCGTGCCTCCGCCGTGATCCGGCAGCATGACAATCAAGGTGTCATCCAGCAAGTTTTTGTCTCGAAGCGCATTGACAACTGTTCCTACGTTCAGATCCGTCTTCGTCAGCTGCTCATAATATTGCTTCGTGTAGAAGCCAATACCGTGTCCCGCATGGTCCATATCGTCGAATTGGATGAACATAAGCGAAGTGTCGAGCGCTTTACCGCTAGCCACATACTGCGCGAAAGCAGCTGCGTCCGCTTCATCGTTTCCTGTTCCGACTTCAACGCCCACAGACGGTTCGATATGCCCGTCCAAAATGTTTTTCCACTGCGCGAAAGCGACCATTTTCTTGTTCGGCAATGCTTCTCGTACCTTTTTGAAAACGGACGGATATGGAGAGGTCTCTGAATAATAATAAATTCCGCTTTCCGTGTTGTTGATTTGATGTTTGCTAAAGTCAACGCCATTCAACATAGCGCCCCAGTTCGGGGATGAGCTGGATGGCAGTGTCGTTTTGGCTGTGTAGCTTACAGCGCCTTTCTCAATTAGACTACGCAGGTTAGGCGCAATCTGCCTATTGCCGACCTGCTCCTTCAGGGAGCTTGGCGTCTCCCAATACGGCGCATTGGGCATCACAGACAAACCGCCGCCATCCATGCCGATGACGACAACCCTTTTATACGGAACGTATTGCGCGTTGCTGGCAATGGAGTTCTGCAGTTCGGCGGAATTACCTTGTGCAAGGGCAAGGTCGCCAACCGTGACAACGCCGTCCTTATTCAAGTCTTCTGTGGCTTTCGGATGAATTTGAACCGTCTCCGGCTGCGTATTAAACGTTTCATTCACCATTTTGGTCGTGCCGGCATAAAACTCTGCTTTGCTTACTTGAATCTGTCCTTGCCCGGAAGCCCCTTTTGTTTTGAAAAACACTTCAGAAATTCTCGATTTGCTGTATTCAAGCGGATTTGTTTGGCCGTAGACGATGCCTCCCGGAATGGTCAACTTCACGATCCCAGGTGTGGATGTATCTGCGGATACCGCGTTCGTTGCGTTTACAAACTCGAATAAGTTGCTGTCATAAGCGAGTTCAATAACTGATTTATCCACCGCCGTGCTCATCGTTGGCGTACGCAGATCCAAATTGACCCGGAATGTACCCCCTTGTACAGCATGTTCAGCCCCAATCAAGTTCAAGGAACCTTTAAAATTCTCATTCACCTCTATCGGAGGCGCGCTGTTAAACATATCCCCGGCTTCCTGTGCAGTTACAGCTCGTTTAATGACTTGCATTTCATCCACTTGCATGTCAAACGTGCTTACCTCGTAATTCCCTGTGCCATCGTTGCCGATCATCGTGGACAATCCCGAATCAATCGTTCCTGTTCTGCCGGCAATATTCATACTGCTCGATATGCTTTGATATAACGAGCCAGTTTTCACTGAAATAGCTACCGGTACTCCGTCTTTATAGAAATCCGCGCGCCCGGTTGCTCGATCATGGGAGACGACGATATGATGCCATTTTCCGTCAGCTACATTCGGAATCTCCGCATCCGCTCGCGACCCGCCCTGTGTGTTATAGTTCCATTTCAAACTATTATTCGGCTGTAATGATAAGGCATAACCTACATTGCTGCCGCTAGCCCAATTTTTGTTTGCAATAACCGGCGGATCGCTTGCTACACCAGGAGACTTCACCCAGAAAGCTAATGTAAAATTTGTACCTGTTCCGAATTGCAAATTAGCCGGCTTGCCCAGATTCAAATATTGCCTGTTCGCACTTGTCGAGTTGAGATTGAGTGCTTTCCCTTCTCTTCCCGCCACATAAGTTGGATTCCCCGCTGCTGTGACATTGGTTGCGTTTGTGGAGTTGTCGACAGCATTGTCCTCAAACTTCAATTGAAGCGCAAAGTCCGAAGCAACGACTGCGGCATAGGCGGTTTCCGCCACAAATGGCAGCGTAACCGACAAACTGGAAGTTGCTAAAAGCGTAGCTGTTAACGTAGACATGAACACTTGCTTAAACGTTACTTTCACTTGGACATCCTCCCGAAATAAAGTAATAGTTTTTGCTGCTTGCCAACATATTTACAAAACTAAAACAATACAAAAACACACAATAACAACTTGTTACTCTGTGATCTTATGCGAGAGAAGGGCAATTGACAAGTACTTAAACCGAATTTTACAAAACTAAAACAATGTAAATACACATAATAACAACCTATTAACCTGTCAGTTTATTCGAGATAATTAGCGATGGCAAGACCTTCGACAAAAGTTCCTACCATTCGTATTTTTTCAACTTTTCATACTGCACTCCCTAAGTCTTTCGGACACAACGGCCGTTATATGCACGAAAATAGTCCCAAAAGAGGAGACCCTCAATGAATCTAACAAGGGTCTCCTTCCTCTGTTTATTCCACCATTTTCGAAGCAATGAAGGCCAGATCGGAAATCTCAATCTCTCCGTCATTATTGAAATCCAGATGTTTAATGCTCGCCCAATCCGGACTTGACGTGTTTTTACCGTAGTTTGCTGCCATCATGCCCAAATCGCCGATCGATACTTTTCCGTCGTTGTTCAAATCGCCAGGAGTACCGGCAGGAATTGGTGTTACTTGAACGCTTAGAGAGGAATTTAACGCTTTGAACTCGTTACCCAGCTCATTCCCAAGCGTAGTGTCCGTCACTTCAATGAAGGTCGTAATGGCCGTAGAAGTCACTTTGGAGTTAAAAGTAAGCTTTAACAATTGCGCATTGCCTGTTACGGCGTGACCTGCGCCTTGGCTGGCGGTAATCAACCGAATTTTACCCGTTCCATCATTCGTTTTTCGTACGATGCTAAGATTCGGATACACCGGCTCCACCGATACGAATTCCATGACATTCGGATCATAGGTTAATGTGATATCTTCTGCATAAGCTTGCTGCGCCACATTGTTTACGCCATAAGCGACTTCGAGCGGCTGTCCGCCCTGAACGCTGGAGCTTCCCGTAAGCGTCGTGTAGGGAGCTTGCGGCGTAGCCGCAATCACTTTGATGGATGCAGACGCTTGCTTCCCGCCATACGTTGCCGTAACGACCGTTTCCCCTTGGGAAACACCGGAAATCGTATCGTTTGTTAGCGTAGCCAGCAGCGTATTGCCGATCTGCAACACAGATGCAGCTGTCACATCTTGGTTGGTTCCATCCGAATACTGCGCTTTTACCTTAACAGGTGTGGATTGTCCTTGCTGCACTTCATAGCTCAACGCATCAAAAGATATGGTTTGCAAGGTAGGCGCAGCTTGATTTTTCCTGCTATCCAGCAGCGTTTTTGCAGCTTGAAGGGAAGCGATCGCATTTACAGCCTGCTCCTTGGTCGTCGACCATGACTGGAACGTCCCCGTTGACCGAACGATTTCAGAGCGGTATTCCTCCATTGCTGCCTGCGGATACTGCCCTGGGCTGCTGCCTATAACATTCGGGTTGTCAGCAAGCGCCCGAGCTTGATTTAAGTCAGCGTATAGCTGGTCAAATTCGGTAATAGCCATCCGGTTGGCCTGCTCCTGATACGACTTTTGAACTTCATCCGCAGTAAGAGCGGTGCTGAATAGTCTGGCCACGCTGACATCGCCATTTAGCACGATACCGCCCTTATTACCGCTGGAAGGGTCAGCTCCAATGGCAAAATTCATATTCGGCTGCTTAAGTTGGCCTGTTGCATTCAAGGTCTTCACTTTTTGGCCATTTAAGTAAAGCACGATTTGGGTACCGTCATAGGTAGCCGCCAGATGATAGGGTATTCCTGCCGACAGGGTGACCCCTATCCGTTTATAGGCCCCGTCGATGTATGCCCACAACTCCACATTGCCACCGCTTGTCGATTCAAACGAGAGACCTCCGCTCTCCGTATTACCGAAAATCGCCTGATTGCGCACAGCGTTCATGATGAAGTCTGCTTCCAGCGTAAATTCGCCGACGACCTGTTTAATGGAGTCGCTTGGCGCGATCCGGAAATACTGATCGTTGGTTCCGTTCATTCTGCCCACATATTTTTTGAACACGTTGCTGTACACAATCGTCGCACCACTGCCATTCGCCACAGCATCATTGTGAGCTGTAGACCGATCCTTGCCTGTGCCGTCGGCAAAGTCGATGTCGATGACAGCCATTTCATCAATCGAAGCTGCCGGGGCCGTTCTAAACTCCGTCGTTAGCGCTGTGTCGCTGCGGTTGTTGAAGGAATCAAGCGCCCATATTTCAGCTCTGTAAGGCGTGTTTGGACGAAGGCCGGCAATGTCCAGTGACAGCGAGCTCGGAACAGGGTCGTAGTACCATTCTGAAAATGCTTTCAGCGACATGGACTGTACATTCGTATCCGCTTTAATCATATTGATTTCATACGAGTGCACCATCAAATTATCCGTTGCTTGATCGAATTTCAATTTGACTTTCTGCGCTTGAATTGAAGACGGATCTACGCTGGCATGTGCGCTTACAGGGAAAGCCGGCTTCACCTGATCGCGACTGTTTGTATAGGTGAATTTTGATTTGTCTGCTGGATAACGCACCACATAATCTTCGCCAGTCCACTTATTAGCATGAAAATCTCTGCGCTTAATGACAACCTGACCATCCTGTACCTCAACAATTAATCCCTGCATGATATGATCGTCTGGGAAATTCCCCTGTATTTTCCCTGGTTCAAGTTCTGGGTAGCTGATAGCTGACGTGCCTAGTGAGGTAAAATCCTGCTGGTGAATCGACCTGGGATCGTCAATCGGATAATGGGAATGTCCCGTAAACGTCACGACCTGCGGATATTTGCTTAATGCGTTATATAACTTGGTATTGAAATAACCCCAAAGATCGCTGCCGTAAACGGTGTCCTTGATGTGCTGGTGATGAAAGACGAAAATCGGCTTGTTCGGATCCGCATTTTCGGCCAGCTTTTGCTCCAGCCAGGCGATCTGGGCATCTGACATTTTGCCGTCTCTCGTAGAATCTTCCGTTCCTAACATAATAAAATGAAAACCGTTAATCCATTTATCGTAATAATAGTTTTCTGTGCCCGTCTTTTGTTCAAAGCGGTCTTGCGCAAGCTGAGGCGTCAGGCCATTGATGTACTCGTGATTGCCGATGACGAACAAATTGGCGGCTGAGGGCACTTTTTTTCGATTGAAGATGTTCATGACCGAATCGTATTCGGAAATGGCCCCGTGCTCCGTCAGGTCGCCTGCAATGGCGATGGCGTCATAGTCAGGCACCAACGTTCGAAGCTGATCCATCGCTTGCTCGAACTTGGGAGCGTCTGTCGCGCGGTTGCCCATCTGCAAATCGCTAATAACGGGAAAAACGAGATAGTTTCCGTCGGAACGCTTGCGTGGTGTATAGACGTCATCGGTCACGGAGGCTGATAGCGTTGCACTATTTACCGTTTGGCTGACCCCTGGCAAATCGATGCTTTCAGCTCTTGCTACTCCGTTTGTTTTCCCCGGCAAACTGTTAAGTGTCAAAGCGCCGATTACGAGTAAACCTACGGCTGATTTCCGGATTTTTGCAAATGACTTGGCATGCATCTGGAATTTACTCCTTTTCATTGTCAGTTAAGTGGAAGAGGAGGAACCTCTCGAACCGGCAGTTCAAGAGTCCCTCCTTTTAACTTAGATACTATTCCATGATTTTCGAAGCAATGAAGGCCAGATCTGAAATTTCAATCTCTCCGTCATTGTTGAAATCCAAGTGTTTAATGCTCGCCCAATCTGGACTTGACGTATTTTTACCGTAGTTAGCTGCCAGCATGCCCAAATCGCCGATCGACACTCTTCCGTCGTTGTTCAAATCACCAGGAGTGCCAGCAGGAATTGGTGTTACTTGAACGCTTAGGGAGGAATTTAATGCTTTGAACTCGTTGCCCAGCTCATTCCCAAGCGTAGTGTCCGTTACTTCAATGAACGTCGTAATAGCCGTAGAAGTCACTTTGGAGTTAAAAGTAAGCTTTAACAATTGCGCATTGCCTGTTACGGCGTGACCTGCGCCTTCGCTAGCGGTAATCAAGCGGATTTTACCCGATCCATCAATCACTTTTTTAACAATGCTCAGGTTTGGATACACCGGCTCCACCGATACGAATTCCATGACATTCGGATCATAGGTTAATGTGATATCTTCCGCATAAGCTTGCTGCGCCACATTATTTACGCCATAAGCGACTTGGAGCGGCTGTCCGCCTTGAATGCTGGAACTACTTCCCGTTAGTGTTGTATATGGAGCTTGTGGTGCAACTACTGTCACTTTGATAGGTGCAGATGCTTGCTTCCCGCCATACGTTGCCGTAACGACCGTTTCCCCTTGGGAAACACCCGTGATCGTACCGTTTGCTATCGTAGCCAGCAGCGAATTGCCACTCTCCAACACGGATGCAGTTGTCACATCTTGATTAGTTCCGTCCGAATACTGTGCAGTAACCTTAACAGGTATGGATTGCCCTTGCTGCACTTCATAGCTTGCTGCATCAAAAGCAATCGTTTGCAAAGTAGGCACCGGTACTACATCCACCTTATACACATTCAGCTCTGAAGCAGAAGCGAAGTTGCCTGCGCCAGCCGTTGCTTCAAGCTTGATGAATGCAGCATGAACAGGTGCAAAATTCACTTCTTTCAGGCTGTTATTTTGCAGCCATGCTCCACTCGCTACTTTCGTATACTGATTGCCGTCGTCGCTGACATATACGTTGTAACCAGTAATTGTACCATTAGCTGCATCCTGACGAGGCGTGTATTCCAATTTGCTGATTTTGTAAGTTCCGCCTAAATTCAAAACGATCGATTGTGGCAGCGGATCAACGTTAAACCATTTGATGTGCCACCAAGTGCTCGGATCTCCGTCAATCGCCAAGTTCGGCTCGTTACCGGCCTGAAAGCTTGCAGCCGTCGCCGTCATTTGCGTTTGCGGAATTTTCACCAAACCGGTTTGTCCCGTTACCGTAACCTCTACCGTAGCTTTATAGCCGCCTTCTGCCGTAGTTGCGGTAATCGTAGCTGTTCCTGTGCCTTTTGCAGATACGACACCGTTCTCATTTACCATGGCAATCGCAGGGTTGCTTGTGCTCCAAGTCACGCCTGTGTTGGCTGCATTCAGAGGCATCACAGTCGCTTCCAAGGCAATCGGCGCATCAAGTACATTCATCGTCATCGCCGAACGATCAAGCGTAATGCCCGTTACCGGCGCCGTTCCGACAATCGGCAAGCCGATCAGCTTCACGTCCGCAATGCTAGCCTTCGTATTCGCATCAGGCAGTCCTGTAATTGTGATTCTCACATAACGCCCTTGGCTGCCAAATGTATCTTTGAGGACTGGTGCTGCTTCCGTATTGTTCATACGGTTTAGTACTTGAATCCAATTGCTGCTGCCCGCTTCACGGACTTCCAGCTTGTATTTGTACACTTTATCGCTTTGTCCGAACGCGATCTCCAGCCCTTGAATGGCATGCATGCTGCCCAAATCAGCGGACCATACGTGGTTAGCGTTCGTATCACCCGCCACCCACATCGTATCCATTTGGCCATCGTTGGCGTTACTTGCCGCGAAGGATGGATCTGAGCTGTCTGCCGATGCCGGTTTACCTTTCAAAATATCTCCCAAGGTTGGTGGTGCTTGCGGCGTTTCATACACATCAAGTTCAGATGCTGAGGCGAACCCGCCTACGGCGACTACAGCCTCTAACTTCACATAGCGGGCGTCAACCGCTTCGAATTGAACATACTTTTTGATATTATTTCGAGTCCAAGAACCCGAACTAATTTTTGTATAATTTGTGCCGTCGGTGCTGACATACAAATTATAGGTTTGAATCGTGCCATTCCCAGCGTCCGTACGCGGTGCATAACGGAACTGGCTAATGGTGCGCACCTTGCCCAAATCAACAATAATCGATTGCGGTAATTTGTCAGAGCCATCCCATTTCGTGTGCCAGACGGAGTTGGCGTCGCCATCAATGGCTTTGGACGCTTCGCTGCCCGGCTGGAAGCTTAACGCTGAAGCCTTCAGCTGAGTTTTCGGAATCGCCAGAGGTACAGGCACGGTCCCATCCCGGTACACATTCAGCTCAGCCGCTGCCGCAAAACCATTAACGCCAGCTGTTGCTTCCAATCTTACGTATTGCGCTTCGGCAGTAGGGAACGTCACGGTTTTCTCCTGCTTATCCGCCGTCCATGTGCCGCTGGTTACCTTCGTATAATTGGTTCCATCTGTACTCACATAGATGTTATAAGCTGTAATAATGCCATCCGTGCCCAGATACTGTCTTGGCAGGTACTTCAGTTTATTCACAGAGAATTTCGTGCCTAAATTCAGTGTAATGGACTGTGGCAATGGTGCGCTGCCATCCAGCTTCGTACTCCACACCGTTTCCGTGCTTCCGTCAAGTGCATTCGCCAAAGGAGAAGTCGCATCTGTACTTGTTGCTGTTGCCACAATGTCTCCTTGCGGGATTTTCGTTGGATCATTATCCGGTTCCGGCAGTGTAATAACCGCTGCATCGGTCAATGGCGTAGTATCCGCTTCAAAACCGGCTACTTTCAATTCAAATCCTTGATTCGACGGCATATCCGGCGTTTTCACATAGAGGATACCGCCTTTATCTGCCGCATCATAATACCAGCCGCTTGCTGAAGCCGCCAACTCCGTTTTACTTGCACGCTCCGTATAAGCGGAACCGCCAACAGCCACACTAGCCGGTTTCACGTGCATGTGAATTTGGAATTGATTGGTGCGTGCCGCCAGCTTGCCGTTGTAATCACCAACGCTTGCTCCTACTTGAACCTTCAAATCGCCTGTTCCAGCTTCCGGAGCGATGGAAGTAATTAACGTTTTCGCAAATTTGCCATTGCGGTGCTCTCTCGTTACCCCATCATCCTCGTACATTGTGAAAGATGACGTTTTGTAAGGATAGATATCGTACGTAATCGGATTAGGCGGCACTTGGCCGTCATAAAGCGTTTCCGGATACATCGGGATAATGGCGCCGGCTTTGACAAGCAGCGGCACACGGCTCAGCGGAGCGCTGTATTCGTCCAGCATTTTGGAACCGTAATGCTCCGCACCCGTCCAGTAGTCGATCCATTTGCCTTTTGGCAAGTAAATACCATTTCTAACGGTCGTATCTTTGTAAACCGGTGCTACGAGCAGGGACTGCCCAGACATGAATTGATACTGTGTTAATGTATTTTTCGTATTCGGATCGTTCGGGAATTCATAGACCATCCCTCTCGTGAACGGGGCTCCCGATTCATAAGCTTCATTCAGATAGGTGTAAAAATAAGGCGTTAAGCGCTGTCTAAGTTTTAAAATATCACGGTTATAGCTTGTATAAGGCTCCCCATAGCGCCATGGCTGTTTATCTACGGATGCCCAACCGGACATGCTCATCAGAATTGGTGTAAACGCTTTCCATTGTAAATCGCGGACATAGGTTTGCGCGCTGCCGCCAAAGATCCCATCCACGTCACCGGTTGCGTAGGTCATGCCTGACAAACCGGCGCCGATCATTGAAGGAATGTGGAAGCGGATGTATTCCCAGTTCCCGGATTGATCGCCGGACCAAACGGTTGAATAGCGCTGTGTGCCTGCCCATCCGCCAACGGACCATACAAATCCGCGAGAGTCGGAGTTGCTCTCAACGCCTTGATGCGCCTGCTTCGTTGCATCCAGCGCAAAGTCGTATCCAGGTCCGACCCACGCTACGTCCAGCTTATTCAAACGAGTTCCGGCCACGCCTACTTCAGTGGCGATATTCGCAAGACCGTTTTGCGTCCACAAACCAGTGTAAAAGCCCAAATCATGAAGCTGCGCTACGGTGCTCGGCAGCTGCACATACCCGCAGCCATAACCGTCGTTCGGCAGCAGCCAACCGCCCGGCATGTCATTGTCGCGGAAGCCTTGCGCCACCTTCAGAACATCCGGTGTCGTCAGCTTATTCGGCTTGTTGGCGCCGGTGTTGCTTGTGTTGTAACAATCCGCATCCCCCATGCTCATCCCCCATCTAGGAATCAGCGAAGGTTTGCCTGTCAAATCTGTATAACCGTTCAAGATATCCTTCATGGTATCGCCGTAAAAATAGTACGCATCAAAACGATTTTCATTGTGCGTCAATTGTGCGGGACTGCCGAAATCGTAGGTACCGTCTTGGAACGTATTCCGCAGTACGCCATAACCAGCCGTGCTCAAGTAAAACGGAGATGGATTGGAGACCGTACCGCTGCCCCAATCGCCAAAGTTTTTGGCGATCTTGATCGTCTTATCCCGGTGAGAGAAAAATCCATTTTGCATGCCGCCGCCGTAGTAGTACTCATCAGTACCTCTGACAAGCTTCTGAGTTGTAGAGGATGAGCTGTAGTTTAACGGCGACTCCTCTTGCCAAACAACGGTCGCGTTGTCGCTTTTGTACATCGCGAATTTCATCGGACTTTTGTAAGCACGTAAAACGAATTTGCCTGTTGTCATTTTGTAGTAGCTGCCCTCATCTGTCCAATCCACAGCGACCGGACCGAAATCCTCCTTAACCACGATTGGCTCTTTCGGTGCCGACGAGCTTCTGCCCGCTAGCGTTTGAAAATTCCCGCCTACACCAAGCCAGATTCGAACCATGTCGTCGCGATTAAAAATGACCTTCACCTTATCGGAGCCCGATGTGATGGTGAACGTCTTCGCGTCCGTCTTCTCGAAGTTCGTGATGTCGCCAACCGCTGCCGCATGTGTCGTGGTCCCGCCCAAGAAGATGATGGCTACGACGAACATCAGGCAAAAAACAAAACCGAATGCGTGTTTAAGCGTCTTCACTTCCTACACTCTCCTCTTCATTTTCAACCTCATATGGCAAAACGACCGAGGGATACCATGTTGCCGCTAACCCTTTAATGCCCCAGCCGTAATTCCTCCTGTAATCTGCTTTTGAAAAATGCTATAGAATACAATGGTCGGCCCCATGGAGATAATCAGGGCTGCAAAGAGGGGGCCCCACTCCGTTCTGTACTGCATTTCCCCCTGCATAACCGCAATGGCTACCGGGATCGTATATTTGGTTGGATCATTGATCAGTACAAGCGCGAACACGTATTCATTCCAAATATTCAGCACCGTAATGATCGCTACGGACATCAATCCCGGTTTGGCAAGCGGAAGCATGATCCGGAAGAAGATGCCATAATGAGAAGCCCCGTCAATCGAAGCCGCTTCTTCAAGTTCACTTGGCAGCGATTTAAAAAAACTGACGAGAACAAAAACGGCAAACGGCACGGCAGTAACCATGTAGACTAACATGAGACCGAATAAATTGTTCGTTAGATGAAGATCATTCAGCAAAAAGAACAAGGGAATGATCCCCAGAAACGTTGGTATCATCATGTAGGAAAGGTACGAATAGTACAGTAAACCGTTTCCTCGAAAAGTAAACCGAGCAATGACGTAAGCGGTCGTAGCCGACAAGAGCACACCCAGGACAGTGCTGACTACTGTCACAACAAGAGAGTTCATAAAATTTTGGCCAAAATGATATTTTCCCCACACGAACGAAAAATTCGACCAGAGTAAAGGGAAGTTTGGCAAGTCCCACGGTTTGCCAATAAAGAACTGCTGATTATCTTTCAAGGAACTAAAAATGGTCCAGAGCAGCGGATACAAAATGCAAATGGACCAAGCGATCAGACACACTTTGAAAAACACGCGAAATGCCGGATTCATCATACGTTGACTCATAACCATTACTCCTCTACGTTAATTCAATGGTTTCTCTCTTCATTAGTCTCTGCAGGGTTGCTGTCGTGATCAAAGAAAGAACCAGAATGAGAACGCCAATCGCAGACGCATAGCTGAATTTGCCGAATTTGAAGGCATTCAAGTACAAATAGGAGCCCATAACCTGTGTGGCATTATCCACTCCGCCTTCAAAGGTCATGATTGTCACGATGACGAATGAGCCATTCAGTGTCGTCATCACAATCCAGACCACGGATGTCTTGATCTGCTCCCACGAAAGAGGAAGAGTAATGAGCCAAAATTGCTCCCACTGTGAGGCGCCGTCGATGTCAGCGGATTCAAATAAGGAAGACGGAATGCTAAGAATGCCTGCGACGAGCAAAATGATGGTAAATCCGATCCCTGCCCAGATGGAAGGCGGCAGAAGCGCGAATATCGACCATTTATCGCCTAACCAAGCGAAATCGAACTTTTTGTCCGTAAATAAAGAGATAAAGGAATTCAGAAATCCAAGGTTCGGATTATACACATACCGCCAGAGAACCCCTACGACAACTACGGAGAGCACATTGGGCAAAAAGAAAATGATCCGATAGAAGCCAGAACCTCTGATGTTGAGCCGAGTAAGCGCTACCGCGAAGAACATGGACAAAACCATAAAGCCAATGACTTTACCGATGACGAGAATGTAGTCGTTTCGAATGGTTTTCAAGATCACACTGTCATGGAACATATCATTAAAATTGCCGAGACCAATAAAATTATAGGTTTCCGAACCGCCCGACCAATCAAACAAACTTAGATAAATACCTTTGAACATCGGGTAGACGGTAAATACGAGATAAAGAAGCAAAGTTGGAAGGATAAAGGAAAGAATGAACATATTCCGCTTCATCTTCGCAGTTCCGGTTCTACCACTCATTTTCCGATCCATTGGGCCAGCTGCCGCTGTCTTTCTCTCTTTCATACTTCCCTCCTATCTAAAATTCCGGCTGATAAGGGGGAAGCAGACAATCTTCCCTGTTTATCAGCCAGCTCCTTATGGTGACTTATTTCTTTTCTTTCGAACGGATTTTGTCTGTCGCTTCTTCCATGCGATCCGCCCACTGCTGAGGCGTAATTTCACCTTTGGTAAGCGCGATCGTCGCATTGTTTCTCGCTGTTACCAGTTCTTCTGGGATCACGATTTCAGGTGCAACAACGGTGTTCGGAGAGTTATAGAACTTGGCTGCTTCTTTGGTTAAAGCCGGTGCATTCGTACCTTCCAGATCTGCTTTAATGTTGGAAGGAGCTTTGGAAAGCTCTGCCCATGCCTTGCTTTGCTTTTCAGTGAAAATAAATTGCATGAAGGCTTTGGCTGCATCAGGATTTTTCGCTTTCTTCGCAATCGCCACTGTGGAAGTGTAAGGGTTCGCTACGAACTTGCCGCCTTTGTCTTGGCCGATGGATGGCAGGAATCCGAACTCGAATCCAGCTGGAATATCCTTGGCCATTTCGCTTTCAACCCAGATGCCTGTCGGGATGAACGCTGCTTTATGCTGCAGCCATTGGGACTGGGAATCCGTGTGATTCAGCGCCGGAGACCCTTTGTCGATAAGCCCTTTGTCTCTCATTTCCACGATTTTGGCGAGTGACTTCATGACCGGTTCGCTCTTCCAAACCCCTTTTTCAAGACCATTAATTTTCTTGAAGATTGAAGTATCGTAGTTGTTCATAGCGATAATCGTCGGGTCCAATAATCCCCCATTGATGTAGTAAGGGTACACCCCTGTATGAATGTAATCGCTCATTTGACCGTCTGCTTTAATTTTCTCTCCTAAAGCCATGAAGCTTTCGAAGTCAGCAGGCGCTTGCCAGCCCTTGCTTTTGAATAATGCTTTATCGTAGAACGTGCCCCATGATCCAAAAACAAGCGGTACAGCAAAGGCTTTGCCTGGTTTATACTCTTCCGGCTGAGCGATCAATAGATCGAGAATCTTTTTACCATCTACGTTTTTGGCATCCTTCAGCCAGTCCGTAATATCCATAAGCTGATCGTCCGTTACCATTTGCCTTGTGTTAGAGCCAGCTCCGTCGATGTAAACAAAATCGGGCGGGTTGCCTTGCAGCCAACGGGGCTTCATTTGATCATTAATTTTCGCTCCTGCGGATTCTTTAATCTTCAAGTCCGGATTTTGTTTTTGGAAATCGGCAATGGCTTGTTTCCACCAAGCGTCGCCATAGCCGCCGACAAAATATTGAATTTCAAAGTCACCGGCAAGTTTCGTTCCCACCGGTTTGGCGCTGTCAGCCGGTTTCGCGCTTTCCACCGGATTTACGCTTTCAGCTGGCTTCACAGATGCCGTAGTCGTATTCGCGTTATTACTTCCGCAGGCCGTTATCAGCAGCACCGTCGATAACACCATACCCCATGTCATTGCTTTTTTTGGCTTCATCATCGTATAGACCTCCCAAGATTTTTGCGGAGCCAACGTGCAGGAAAGCGTCCGCTTCTGGTATTTGCAATTCCTTTACACACTTTAATCATAGTAATTTCCCGCCTATACAACCATTGAATTTAGTACTGTAAATAGGTGAAAATGTACTGTCTTTTCTTTGTTTTTTGGACGACGAAACAAAAGTCAGGAATTATTTCCTGACTTTTGTGCAACATATATAAAATTAGCGACTCTTCTCCAACGCAATATGCTGCAGCCTGTCAAGTGCCTGTTTGGGCGTCATTTGACCAAGTAGCACCGTCTGCCCCATATTTCTAGTTGCGTTAAGGACCGCAGACCATGCCGGATGATTAATTGGGTAGAACTTCGCATTTTTAATCGCATTTAAATTTTGTTTTATCAAGGTATCATCTGCCGCCATTTTATCCCCCACTGTCCGAATCGTAGGCAGAAATCCCTCCCTGAGAACAAATTCTTCATACCGGGCGTCTTCATAAATAAAATCAAGAAATTTAGACAACGCGTCCTTATTGGTATGATCGGATTTGAACGACATCCACACATCCTGTACGCCAAGCACCATAGGCGTCTGGCCTTCTTTTACGGGGATCGGCCCTTTGGCCCATTTTAAACCCGGGAACTCCTGCGGTACGACAGCCTCGAAATAATTACCCGAGATCAGCATGCCGAGTTTGCCGTTCCCTAGAATTCGCTGTTTTTCATCACGCGTCGTAATCGCCGGCTCTGGATCCGTTAAGCCCTTGTCATACAAGCTCTTGAGGAACGTCAATCCTTCCACATTTTCACGAGAATTGATCGTCCATTCGCCATCCTTCATCCAGCCCCCTCCTGCACCGTAGAAGAAATAGGAGAGGTAAGCCCATATTTCATTATCCGTCAGATCGACGCCGAAACCGTCCACTTGCTTCTTATCTTTGATGAGGCGTGCTCCTTCTTCTAGACCCGTCCATGTTGTAGGAGGCTCCGTCAGACCGACATCATTGAAAATATCTTTGTTATAATACAATTCCCGGAGTGTTGTTACATAAGGAACCGTATATTGCACGCCATTCATCTTGCTGCTGTCCATCAGATAGGGGTAAAATTTTTCCTTCAATCCCGGGGAGATAAGTTCATCCATGTTGTTGAGAAGTCCATCTTTCGCGAAATGTGCGTAAATGTTCGTGAGCAGTAAATCCGGAGGTTGATTGCGGCTAATCATTGTATTGTAGGCACTGTCCAGAATGTCCCAATTGATGACCTGCAGCTCCACCTTGATAGTGGGATACTTGACTTCGAATTCCTTCACGACATTTTCAAAATAAGGTCTTGTAGACGCGCTATATTCAGGGGCCACAAACGAAATAGTCGCTTGAGCCTCATGATCGGTGGAGACTGGAAGGCGCGCATCTCTCCACATACATCCCGTTAACAGCGTGGTCGTCATTTGAAGGAGTATTAGCAAAGATACTTTTGTACGTCTATGTAAGTTTCTCACCGGTTCGACTCACCCTTCCGTTCTACCCCTATTTTTCTACCAATGGAAAGAGAAGCTCTTGATTTTCCTGCGTATACATGTTTTCTTTCGTGATAACAACAGCATCAATATTCACCTTTGGATTCACTTTAATCCCGTTTAAAGCTTGTACAGCCGTTTCCAGGGACAAATACCCCATATTAAATGGCTTTTGAACGATCGTTGCCTGTAAACTGCCTTCCTCCAATAGTTTGATCTGGTAAATGGAGCTGTCGAAGCCGACGATGTTAATTTGATTTAATCTTTGCTTCTCCTTCACAGCCCTGGCTGCTCCCAGAGCGGCTGTTTCACTCAAGCCAGCAATCCCTCGGATGTCCGGATACTGTGCAAGCAGATCTTTCACACTGTCATAAGCACCATCTTCCGTCCCGTCAAATGCATAATTGCCAGCGTATTCAACTCCCGGAAAGTCAGCGATCGTGTCTTTAAAGCCGTCCTCGCGATCCTTTTCGACGATGGAGCCTTTCCTGCTGCTGAGTGTCATAACACGGTATAAGCTTCCGTTCTGCCCACCGGCCAATATCTTGCCAGCCTTTCTTCCCGCTTCGATATTGTCAGTAGCAATAAGACTTGCTTCTACGTGCGTTTGAATCGGAGAGTCAATCAGAATCACCTTGATGCCGGCCGCTCTTATTTTATCTACCGTTGGTGTAAGTCTTTCGTAATCGGTCGCTGCCAAAATAATCGCATCAGGTTTCTTTGCAAGAGCCTCGTCCAAATTACGAATTTGGCCAGCTGTGTCCGTCTCAGATAACGGCCCCGTAATATCAATGTTGACAGCCAACTCCTTGGCTGCCGCCTTTACCCCTGAACTCACCATCTGCCAGTAATCCGAGCGAATATTGTTCGTTTTCAATACGACGGCGATCTCAAACTTTCTCTGATTCGTAATGCGCAGCATCTCCACACTGTAGACCACTAAGAAGCCAATCACAATGACGAGCAGCACGGCCAAAAACACGGGCTTTTTAAGAACCATCTAGCGCTCCTTTCTGGACACATTTGGGAAGCACAATCGTAACCTCCGTCCCCTCCCACTTCTCACTGTGAAAACTTAAACCGAACTCATGGCCAAAAAGTTTAATGCGTTCATGAACATTGCTAACCCCAATCCCTCGGACGATGCCATCTTTCATTTTCAAAATCTGATCCAGCTTCTCCGGCTCCATGCCGACCCCGTTATCCGCAACTACAAAAACAATCGTATCCCCGTCTTCTTTCCCCGTTATGTGAACCAAACCAGGCTCCAAGCTATTTTTGATGCCATGATAGATCGCATTTTCAACAATGGGCTGCAAGATAATTTTGGGGATATGAATATCAAGAATCCCGGGATCTACGTCGATTTGAAAATCAAGCTTATCTTTGTACCGTAACGTTTGAATCAACAAATAGTTGGTGATATGTTCAATTTCCACTCGAACGGGCACGGTTTCATTGTTTTTATTAATAATCGCGCGAAATAGCTTAGCTAACGATGAAGTCATCAGAACGACCTCCTCGTGTTTTTTTCGCTCTGCCATCCAGATAATCGAATCCAGTGTATTGTATAAAAAATGAGGATTAATTTGCGCTTCCAGCAGCTTCATTTCGCTTTTGCGTTTGCTTTCTTCGTTTTGAATGATTTGATTCATTAAATCTTTGATCCGGCCAACCATGATATTGAAGGTCTGACCCAATTGTCCGATTTCATTGCCGCTCCGAAATTCCGAACGGATGCTGAAATCTCCTTTTTCCACTTGTTTCATGCTGCTCTGAAGAAGTTTGATGGGTCTGGATAGATGACGAGAAATGAAAAAGGAGAGGTATAACGCGATGACTAAGGCTAGAATCGTCCATAAAAAATAAGACAGATTAATTTGATTCTGGTTGGCGATCAGCTCACTGGCATAGGCGACCCCTACGATTTTCCAGCCGAAATGTGTTTCTTGAATCGTATAGATCCGTTTCTTGTTCCCTTCCCCCGTAACAAAGCTGCCGCTGCCGGACTGCTTCACCTGATCGATCATCTCTGTCTTGAGATTGCTGTTAATCAGCTTCTGCTGGGGGTGGTACACGAGGCTTCCATCCTTATCGATGATGAATACATAACCTCTTTTGCCCAAGTTAATATGGCTGCATATTTCATTCAAAACACTCAAATTGAGATCAACAAGGAAAATACCTTCTCCCGTTATACCGTCTGCACTTTTTAACTCCCGGCTGAGTGATACCACCCAACGATACTCGTTTTGGATAAGGTTCTGGACATGCGGTGCAGAGATAACAGATTTGCCTCCTTCCGCTTTCGCGTTTTTATACCACGGCTGCTCCTCGAACCCGGAGTTCGTATTCAAACTTGTAATCCTGCGGTCAGAAACAAAACGGTTGTTATAGCCAAAAACCATGATCGAGGCAATATCTTTCCGTGTAATTAAAATGGATTGAAATAAATCCGAGATTCGTTTCTCATACGGTCTGCGTTCCTCTTCGCTAATGAAGCCGTTTCCCGTAATATAATACTTCACATCTTTATTCGTGGAGGCCAGCATAGAGATATCTTCCATGTTGGTTATGTAGGATTGAATGTTGATATTAACCTGTTGAATAATTTCAGCGATGTAGTGCTTGGAATTCATTTCTACCGCGTCAGCCGAGAGTTGATAGGAAATATAACTTGTAATCGTTATCAAAAATAAAATCAAGCAAGAAAAGACGACAGAAATACTGGATTGGATGCTTCTAAATTTAAAAAGAAACATGCCGACATCCTTTTCTTTTCTCATTGGATTTTCTCCCTTAACAGCTTTTCTCGGTACTCCTTAGGGGATGTTCCCGTGTTTTTCTTGAACAACACACTAAAGTATTGCGGATCGGAATAACCTACTTTCGCCCCGACTTCATAGGATCTCAGCACCGTATGCTGCAGTAAATCCTTTGCTTTTTCAATGCGAACCCGCGTTACATATTCCATGATCGTCTGCTCTTTGTGCTGCTTGAAAACGGTGCTGAAATAGCTTCGGCTCAAATGCACATGGCGGCAGAGGTCATCGACCGTGAGGTTCTCGTCGGAATAGTGCTCGTCGATATATTCGGTCACACTCCGAACTTGCATTTTCGTCTGATCGTTTCTTTGCTCCGAAATATACGAAATGGCTTCCCTGCAAATCGACTTCAGCCAAGTTTCAATCTCATCCAGCGTTTTAAACCGATTAATATCTTTGATCACAATATCATGGCCTTGAAAATGCGCACTGTCATGTCCAGCAAGCTCGTGAATGGTGGTCATTATGGCAATAATAATCGCCTGAATTTGGAGATAACAAGCTCCTATCGGCATCAAAGATGCCTTTAAATTGCTTATTAACTGCCCCGTCAATAGGTGAGCTTCCTCTAGCGTCCCCGTTTTGATTAGCGTTGCAAACCTGCGATTCCACTCGATATCCAGCTGCTGTGTCGGTTTCTTGGCACCTTCCATGTCCTGGATGGAAATGACCTTATTTTTCCCATGCAAAAACCGGTAATCCAGTGCAGAAATCGCTCCGTTATAAGATTGCGGGAGCTCATGGAAAGATCCGCACAACGTGCCTACACCGACCGTCACAGTGAATTTCAAATATTTCTCCATGCAGAAACGGATCACTTCCGATACATGAAGCGCAGTTTCATAAGTCCCTTCTTCCGCTTCGCCGGAGAAAATGACAACCATTCGCTCCTCCCTCGTCCGAAAGACGATGGCGTTTTTCCCCTCCGTCACTTCTTGCACAATATTGAAGGCTGCGGATCGGAAAAGCTCCGGATCGTTTTGCCATTTCTCTTTCTTGATATCGTCAAAGTCGTCGATGTCAATCGCAACAACCAGATATGGCGGGGCAATAGGCGGCAAGCTGAAATACGCGAACCTCTCTTGTACCCGGTCATCCCGCATTGTACCGCCCACTAACTGCTCAAGAAACCGCTCTCTTAACAAAGGCAAACTTTGATGAAGCTGCATCTTCAGAAGTGAAAGATTCTCACGGTTTTCAGCTTCCTTATCCATCTCATCTTTGACTTTATCCAGCAGTTGGCGAAGCTCGTTTGCCGTTATTGGTTTGACGATATAATCATGCACCTTCAAGCGCAGTGCTTTCTGGGCATAATCGAATTCGTCATGACCCGTTAGAATAATCACCTTAATATAAGGATAATTCAAGTGGATCTGCCTGGTTAATTCAATTCCGTCCATAAAAGGCATGCAGATATCCGACAAAACGAGATCAGGCCGAAGTTCTGCAATGGCTTCCAACGCTTCACTGCCATTTCGGTAGTCTCCAATACATTCAAAGCCGTGCCGCTCCCAATCGATGCTCTCTTTGATGCCTTCTCTGACTTCCACTTCGTCATCAACGATCACGATTTTATACATCGTATACACCCCTGTCTCTACATAAAAAAACGGATTTCCGATCATGTCAGGAATCCGGCCACAGCTATGGATGCTTCATTTCCTAATATTATACAAGTCTTTACTTGTATCGGAAAGGAGTCTAATTTGTATGATTTTGTCGATCTGTCGCAATAAATGCGCGACTATCCAAGCGGAAGCAAGTGAACACACAAAATCAAGCATTATTTTTACTTATTTGTGCACGATTTTTACCTTGGTCAAGAAAAACCCTGACGGATCAAATCCATCAGGGTTCGGTGTTAGCAAGCTCACTTCGTCAACGATGGGCTCGGCACATTCTGCTTCCTCCGCAGCCAAACGACGAGCCCGAATACAACCACAGTCGCCATAGACACCCATGAGCTGTATAGAAAAACTTGTCTCATGCCGTAAGCAGCGCTCATGATTCCACCGAAGAAGCTGCCGATGATACGGGCGGCTCCAAGGCTGAGCAAGCCATTCAGCGTCTGACCGCTGGCTTTCCACTCGGCAGGCACTTCACGGTTAATGAATGTCGCCAAGGTCACAGACAATACGATGAAAATCACACCATGCAGCGCCTGTACCGGCAAAATCCAATGCGGTTGATCAATGATGGAAAATAAGAACCACCGGATGCCAGACGCAAGTGCGGCAATGATCAGAATCATCGAGATCGAAACGCGCTTGAAGATCCAGCCGGAAAACAGCAGGAACGGCAGCTCGCTCATCGAAGAAATGACCATCGACCAGCCGAGCAGCAAGCTATCGGCCCCCATTTCCTTGAAGTAAATGGGGAAAAAGGCATAATAATAGCCCAGTGTAACTTGTACAATGAAATTAATGCCCAAATAAAACATCAGCTTGCCATTGCGGAAAAGCTCGCGAAACCGTTTGCCGGTTACGTTGGTCTGACGGCTCGCCGCTGGCGGAAAACACCATAGCAGCAGCAACCCCGCAAGCATCGTTCCTGCATAGACAGGGAACATGGAGTTAATATGCGATTTGGCGACGATCCCGAACACCAGCGACATCGTGGCGAAACCGATGGTACCACCAAGGCGAATCCAACCAAAATTCCATTTGGGACGCCGATCCAATTCTTCCAATGTTATTGCATCGCTTAACGCGAAAATAGACGTTTGGAAAAACATAAACACGCAAATTAATATAAGCAAATAAATGAACTGATGTGAAAGCGGGAAAAACATAATGGAAATGCCGCTCCCGATTAAAAGTAAAGCAAGCACACTATTTTTGGTTTTGGAACGATCACCAAGCGCTCCCCAGATCGGTTGACCTAACATGGCAACGAGCGGTCCAAGGCTGAGCAGCATGCCGATTTGCTCCTGAGAAAATTTGACGTTATACAGGTAGACCGGTAAAAATGTGCCGTATACCGCATTCCCCATATAAATAACTGCGTAAAACAACATAAATGCGTAAAGTCTCGTTGTAAGCCCCTTCTTTCCTTCTAGAAATATGAATAACCAGCCCTCCAAGATGAAGGGCCAGCTCCGACTTAAGGTTATTAAAACTGTACGACAAGTCCACTTAGCGTTCAAGTGTTTTTTTCGTAGAGGCTCCTTCTCCCTCTTGCGCCCTGCCGCCGAATACATCTCGGATCGCTTCCAAATAGGCCATTCCATTGATCGTATCCGGCTCCAAATAGCTGCCTTCCGTCCATTCGTTCCACGCATTAATAGTGAAGATGGGAGGTTGCGTCATGCCGCGATCGAGAAATGCTTTGACACCCTCCAAGGCCAGCTTAAACGCTTGAGGTGTATTCCCTGCGAGGGTAGCCATGTACGGATACCCCAAATCTTCAAAGGATTCCGACTGCACCGTTCGCGGAGAGGAATCCCAGCCCATCGTCACATTCGGATAATAAGGCAGCTTATAGTCTGCCGTGAACTTCTCATAATCAAGCTGCGACTTCTCACGAATGGCTCCATAATCAGTCTCCGGGAACAGATCCAGAGGCTGATGATGAATCCATACATACGAAGAAATACTGTCCAGACCAAGCTGCTCCAGCACCTCATGGATATTCGCAATCTTTTGCTCCGTAGGCAGAATTTGCAGCCCCCAAACGACGACGTTTAGGTGCAGCTCCCCTAATCCGGCCGCCCGCACTCTTTCACGGAACTCTTGTAAAATTCGCGCCGTTTCTGCAATTCCGCCTAAACCACGAATCAGACTGTGAATTTCGTAGAACGAGACATAAAGCCCTTCATTTACACACCAATAGGAAGGATGTGAAAAGTAGTTCTGAATCATATGGTCCGTCGCTTCAACGAAGCACTTCTCACTGATATGGCCCTCGGCCTGCACATTGTAAGGTCGGCTGCGCTGAGCGGGATGAATGTCGACCCAATCATGATTCGCCCACATAATGGAAAATTTCAACCGGTCATTATTCGGAGCTTGCAGGAATCCTTCATCCAGCGCTCGCTGCAGGAAGGGGCCATCCTCATACCAGTACCAATCAAAGATGAATGCGGTAAGGCCATGATCGGCCGCCGCTGCTATTTTACGAGCCATGACAGCCGGATCCGCTTCATCCTCGTAACCCCATAAAGGCACTTTCGGCTGTTGATGGCCGGGGAATTTAGGCTCCGCACGTTTCACAAGCTCCCATTCCGTCCAGCCTTCTCCGTGCCATGCATCATTTCGCTTATCCCGATGGTAATTGGGAAAATAATAGGCTGCTGCTTCATAAGTTGCCATTTTTTCGCTCACCTCATAGACCATCCTATATTTTCGAAACCTGTCTATATTGTATAATTGAAGTAATCTTGCAACCACTTACAAAACAGACCTGCCTACCACCATTTCGGACATCGTCCCAAGAAATGAGGGAACTGAATGACCATGCCAAGAAAGCTGGGTTCCTATTCTGCCGCCGAATACATCGAAGAGAACGGATTTCTCTATGTGAATGAAGTGAAAGAAACCCAATGGCTGCTAGAGCATGTTCACGATTTCATAGAGATCGTTGTTGTGCTTGATGGCAAAGGCATCCAATATATCGATAGCCAGCCTATGCACGTTCAGGAGGGGGATGTCTTCGCCCTGCCCATCGGTGTTTCTCACGTTTTTCGTCCTTCGCCGGCCAAGCGTGCCGCCCCACTGATCGTCCGCAATATCATCATTCGCTCGGAATGGCTCGAGCATCTGAAGGCTTGCCTTCCCGATTTATCTATCAAGCAAATGATCGATTGGCTGATTGGTAAGGGGGAGCACACCGACTCCCTGCAGCGCTGGGCCAAAGCAACCGATCACCTGGGCGCCATTCGCAGGATTAGTGAAAGCATGCAGGACATTCTGGCCAAACGAGATGCTGCTTATTTAACGCAGGCCATGGCCTTGGTGACTGAACTGCTCGTATTGTTAATTCGCTGCAGCGAATGGCGGTTTGCCCCTATCTTGGCGAACATCAGTGACGCCAAAAAGGAGCCATTCACCCTTCTCCCAACTAGAAGCTCAAACCGCAACGTTGAACAATTCCTTGATTTTCTTACTCATGCGATGCCCGATGACTATACGTTACCGATGTTAACTGAGAAATTCCAGCTGAGCGAGCGCCAGATTCTGCGGATCTGCCACCGGCATCTGGGAACCAGCTACATGCGATTCGTTCAAAAGCAAAGAATAACGCATAGCTGCCGCCTTCTGGCATCTCCGGATATGAAAATCTATGAAGTGATGCACGCTTCAGGCTTTCAGAATGCCGATTATTTTAACCGGCTGTTCAAAAGGCACACCGGCCTAACCCCAAGCGCCTATCGTAAATTGCTCCTGCATCAATGAGAAATCCCCCTGCCAACTGAAACGTTGAGAGGGGGATTTGTATGTAGGTCGTGTTATGCCGCCGCCGTAGCCGCGGTTTGCTGCTTTTTATTACGTTTGCGTCCGCGCGCCTTAAGCTGCCAAATGACGATTCCCGTAATCATCAGGAAAAGGGGCATCATGTCACTCGGTGTAGGCGATTGGCCGATTGGATACATCCAGCTTTCCACCTCAGGCTCAACTATGATCAGACTACCCGTCGTGCAGGTTGTGACAATGAAGAGCCCCAATACTAAACTAAGGATTAAATGAATCCTTAAAACAACCTTGCGCATCACTATACTCCCCTATCTCCCTATAAAATGGTCTGAAATGCCGATTTATGTTCATTTTTATATTTAATCCCGGATTGAAGCGTGGAGATCATCATGATACCTCTCCAAATCAGCAAATCGGTCACTTCAGCTTGCACATTATAGGAATGCAGCAGGATGCGCCCTTTTAAATCTATCAACTTATAGATCCCTGTATTGGCACATACGTACACATCTCCTTGATACGAGACTAACCGGTTCAAATGCATCCCTTCAAAACGTATTTGATGGAAACCTCCCATCTTATTGCCCATCACCAAACCTCCACGAGATGTTGTGCCTATCAACTTTTGGTTGAAGACAGCCAAACTGGTCACCGCTTGATTCAGGTGAAGGTCGCACCATTCCCCTGTCAATAAATCATAGAACGCGACGCCATCTTCATATCCAAGGAATAGAAAGTGAGGAGTTACCAACATGTCGAACGTTTTCTTGTTGTGGTAGGCAAGTGGCTGCCACTTGCCTTCGTTGCCGCAAAGGAGCCCTTTGGAGGTCAGCACAAAACGATCCCCCCAGCCGATCACCCGGTAGCAGGGATCGACGACAGTGGTTTGTTTCCAAACCTCATCTTCCAGCACATATAAACCACAATTCGTAGAAGCGTATAATTGAGAATCCACCCAGTCCAAGCGGTGAATATGCAGATGATCAGGCAAACCTTGGGAAGCATTCTCCCAGGAGCGGAGAGGCGTGAATTGAAAGACACCCTTTCCATCTGTTCCCGCGTACAGAATCCCTTCATTTGAAGTGGTCAATGTTGTGAAACGCAGCGGCAATAAATCATTGCTGGACTGCCAAAATCGGTTGCTATCCATGAAGCTCCCCCTACTTTTTACATGACTAACCGGCCGGAGCAGCACGGACAGTTATCATTTTGCATATAGACTTCTGAAACAAGTTTTAAATAGTCCATGGAGCTGCTTAAATCCATATCCTCCGGGTTCATCCGGTATTGCTTGCCATTCATCAAATTCCACACTTGCAGACGCTCCGGCAATTTACCAAATGCTTTGTAGCAATATACGACCGTCATATGGAAAAACATCTGCACCGCTGCCTCGTTTTCTTCCATCATATATTTATGAATGACGAACGAAGCTTTCGTCGGCTCCATGACTTGCATAATCATCGACAAACCCAAGTTAAGTTCTTCCACCCACACCTTGCTGCTTTCAAAAAGCATCAGCGGGCATTCCACAGCATTTGGCCCGGTAAGCGCTTTGTACAAATGCATAAGTACGCTTCGCTTAACATCCACGTAGAAACCAAGTGAATCAAACTTGCGAAATTTATTCGTCCAGCGACGCTCAAATAAGTTCGTTAAGGTCAGGAACGTCCGAGATTTGAGCGGCAGCGAGTACCATTCGTTAATCGCGTGATAGGCGGCATATTGTGTAAGCTGTTTCCAATCCGGTTCATCCGGCCGGCCCTTGCTGATCACTTGCGTATGGCTCCGAATCCAACGCTCCAGTTGATAATCAGCAAGCACTTGCATGGTTCCCATGCCCATTCCGACTTCATTTGCGTTAATCATATGTATGGGACACCCCCGTGATGTGGTTGATAGCTCGAACTAATTGATAATGATTTTCAATTTCACTTAATATATCAAATGATAATGTTTCTCAATATAACTGTCAAGATATCTGCAAAAAAAAGTAAAAGGGAATCCCCAGCCCCTTATCGCGGCTTGCGGGATTCCCTTTTATTTCTCCTTCATTGCTTTCTCAGCTTCAGACTTGATATACAGGTTCCTCTGCAATAAAAAGTCACGCATATAGGCTTCCAAAAACCATTTGTCCGCTAATTTCCCCAAAATCCCCATCGGTGAACAGTACTCAAAAATATCAATCATCCGTGTTCTTCCGCCTTCGGCTGGGATAAACTCGTGGGTGTGCTTGAAACTTTTGAAAGCACCGCGAACCTGTTCATCAACAAAATAAGATGGGCGTTCCATTTCCGTTATTTTCGCGGTCAGCTTCTGTTTGATCCCAAAATGGATCGCTTCCCAAGTCACGGTCTCCCCCAGTTCGATCAGTCCGCTTGTGCGGCCTGCGATCGGTCTTTCCCTGGTCTGAGCGGTTGACTTCGCATGGATATCGATGCTTCTGGCCAAGTCAAAGATGACTTCTGCCGGTGCGTGAATGAACAGTTCAATTCGAATGGACGGCATGCCATAATTCCTCTGCAATTTTTTTGAAAACGAGCGCTTGCTCCCACCGATTGGAGATTTCCTTCCCATCTTCTCTGACCATCGCGTAGGAAGCCGGTCCCAGCTCACACACAAACGGGAAAAAATCCCCTTCGGCAGCTGTTTGCGCCCAATGTCTCATCCCTTCACGCCACCACCCGGCAAAATGTTGCACCATGGGATGCTCGCCACGCTCCCCGATATCCACCTGAACTTGATTGCCGTTCGATACTCGGGCATGAATGCTTGAAGTGTGCTGGAGCAGTTTGGCGAATAAGCCTTCTGTCACCGGGTCAACCCCTTCTTCGCTGATGGCTGAACCGACGATGTAGTGAGACAGATCGTTCGTTAGTCGCAGTTTCGGAAGCGCCTCAACATATTCTGCTGTCCGAATCAGATCTTGGGTCACACGTCCGCGGTGTGTTTCAACGAAGAAAGGGATGCCTACTTCCTCGGCTTGCTGAATGAGCCCATTCAACCCGGTGATGGCTTCGACACCGACCGTATATTGATCCAACACTTGCGCGTTGATATACCGGGCTCCGAATTGTTTGGCCGCCTGCAGGAATACCCTGATATCCTCTCCTGCACGCGGGAAGGGAACCATTTGCACCCCAAAACTAAAACCATACTCCTGCAGCAAACGATGCCATTTATCCGCTTCTTCCCCTTGTGGCAGTCTTCCTAAAATACCGGTAAATCCGGCCTCCGCCAGCTTCTCAAATTTCTGTTCCATGGACCATTCGGTCTCACCGTTTCCTAGTCCCGACATCGCCCACCAGGATTGTTGAACATCTAATCGTAAATGGCTGTTAACCGTCATTATTTTCGCCTCCAACTCACTCACTAAAGCATTCTTGCAAAAAGCGAATAACTTTTCTGTGATGCTCTTCACTCGTTTCATGTCCCGAAAATGGGTAATCGTAGATAAGTTTTGAACAAGTCAACCGGTTATACGCAGCATATATCGTCTCCGGCATGCAGACGGTGTCCTTCCAACCGACCGACATCAGCACAAGAGCCTGAATACGATGAGCAAGGTTCACAATGTCGAAATAAGCCAATGACTCCAGAGCTTGTCCCAGCTTATCCGGATGGCGCTTCAAATAGTTGGCGATCTCCGTTAGGGAACCTGTGGAATGCAGAATGCCATAATCCAAATGGCACATATTCGGAATGTCGGCAACGACTGCCTTGACATGAGTGCTGAGTGCTCCGGCGAGCAGCGCCATGCCGCCGCCCTGGCTTGCGCCGACAACTGCGATCCGGCTAGCGTCGATTTCGGGCTGCTGCCGTGCGGCTTCCACGGCGCGAACGACATCCAGCGCAAGCGCCAAATAATAGCTGCGCTCCTTGGTGAGCAGGTTCTGCGAAACCCAGCCTTTTGCCGAACCAGTATCATCCTGAAGGAGATTGCCTGTTTCTCCTGTTTGGCCTCTGGCGTCAACGGCCAGAACAGCATAGCCGAGCAGCAGCCAGACGGCGTACCGCTCAGGGAGGCCTCTGTCTCCGGTGTAACCGGGGAACATGACGACACAAGGCGGCTTCTGGTTCGCACTCGGACTATCAGGGACGAGAAACCACGCGTGAATTGGCGTGCCGTCATGACCGAGATAGGTCAGCTTGTCCATCCGTACAGAAGGAAAAAACGGGGATTGCTGCTCCCTTCGGATCGATAACGGCTGCCGGGATGCCGCTTCGAGTGTGCTGCTCCAAAAAGTATCGATGCTGTTCCTATCGAGCGTTGGTGCTGGAGCGTATTGTTCCAGTTCTCTTTTGCGTTTCGTGAAAACATTCATTTTATGACATCCTCTCCAGATCGACAGGTTTCCTCTTCATGCTACCTCTCTTGCGTGATTATGTATATAGGTGTGGTGTGGCATGAGTTAAGTTAATCAACGATACAACTTTTGTGGAACTACAGGCCGCTATACTAGCAAACTCAGCTCGTTTCCGCGTTCAAACGGAACTACAGGGCGTTATTTGACCGCATAATCCCGATTTCTTATAGAAAACGGACAAATAGCAGCCCACAGTTCCTCTCCACGTGAAAAAGAGCCTATTTCGATGAAATAGCGCCCTGTAGTTCCTCTTTGCCAGGGAGGAAAAAAAAATGCCCCAGCGGTATCCGCTAGGACATCTCATCTATTCTGAATCCCGGTACCTCTTTGCTCGGAGCATCGAGTACCGGCGGCTTCACATCAGGTAGAATAGGCCGACTTTGCCCATACAACTTCACGAAGATTTCTTCAATTTCATCTCCGGTCAGATCACCGCGCTGCAGAAGCTCTTCCGCAATGGCGTGAACGAAACCGTCGTATTCCTTGACTAGCTTCTTCACTTCGAGCATTTGATCTTTCAGCAGTTCATTAATCTTAGGTCGGAGCGCCTTCAAACCTTCAGCAGGGGAGCCGATAGCGAGAAAACTGAACAGTTCATCGCCCATCCCAACCATGCCCAAGTATGATCCTGCCAGCAATGTTGCCTGCTGGAGATCCGAAGTTACTCCGTTCAATTTCTTGTTCAGGAATTCCTCTTCCACGGCACGAGCAGCCAGACAGACTTGAATTTCCGCTAAAATCTCGCTGTCGCTTCGGTTATAACGCTCATGCGTCGGTTTAGTTGCAGCGAGTCCGAGCGCACCGCCACGGCGAATAATCGTCACCTTCCACACGCGTTCATGCGGCTTGAGCAGGAACTGCGCTACCGCATGGCCCGCCTCGTGGTAAGCCACATTCCGCTTCTCATCGTCTCTCATCGAACGAAGCGGCTGTTTGAGACCCCACTCGTAGGTCTCCATCGCAGCTCGGAAGTCTTCGTAACTGGCCACTTGGGCGCCACGTTGATGCGCGATGACTACGGCTTCGTTCACGATATGCTTGATCTGCGCCGGGCTGTATCCGATGGAGTCAAGTCCCGCTGCTTCCGCAGTAAGCGAAGCGTCCGTTTTCACTTTTTTCAAGTAGTACCGGAAGATGTCTACCCGCCCGTCATAGTCGGGAACATCGACCCACAGCTGCCGATCGAATCGACCTGGCCGCAGCAAGGCAGAGTCCAGGACGTCAGGCAAATTTGTTGCCGCAACCGTCAATACCGCTGGACGCTCCGCCTTTTTGCGGCGCAGCCCCAACGAACGGAGCAGCTTGGCGATTTTGGAATTGTCGATATTCGGCGGGTCCATCTGCAAGAGAAGCTCATTGAGCAGACCGGAGCCTCCGCCCATGCCCATCATACCCATCATGCCTGCTCCAGCGCCTCCTTGACGGCTCATGCCGATCGCATCGATCTCGTCAATGAAGATAATGCAGGCGCCGTACACTCTCGCGAGCTTCCGCGCCTTCCGGAAGATACCCATTACTTTCAGGTTCCCTACGCCGAAGAACATGTTCTGAAAGCTCGGAGCTGAAGCATAAGCGAAAGGCACTTGCGCTTCATTGGCAATTACCTGAGCCAAGTAAGATTTTCCGGTGCCGGGAGGCCCGCATAACAGCAATCCACGGATTGCCTCCCCACCCATCTCCTTGAACTCCTTGACCCCTTTGAGCAGGGTCACAATCCGCTTCGCATTCTCAACAATTTCGGGGTTCCCCCGATAATCGTCCCAGGTTGCGCCGGTCTCGCCTGGCAATATCCAGTAGGTGCGTCCCCTGGCAAGAAACCAGAAGAGTGCTACGAACTGGATGATCATGAATAGTACTGCGAATAACAACTGAAATAACAAGCTGGCGATGGTTAACGCGGCATTCCAATAGGTCGGCCCTCCAACGAACAAAACTAAACCGATGATTACGAGGGCTGCTAGCCAGAGGATGAATTTTCGCCACCTAATCCATTGATATCTCCTCATGGCTTCACTTCCTTTCCTGGGACCAACTTAAAGAAGGCCCGCTAGTTATTTATTGGAAAATTCTTTTGATATCCAATAAATATTTGAGAATGACAGCGACCCCACAGATGAAATAAAAGATCACAAGAATCCAACCTGTGGGATCGATTGAAACTAAATTTACAAGCACATTCAAAGGTAAAACATAATAGAGGACATCTTTTAAATAACCTAGTACGAATGTAACATCGAATGCTCCTTCCCAGAACATTTTGAAGAAGGAAATTAGAAAATGGATAATCATTAGCCCGAATATGGCCCATAATGTGTAAATCATCCAGCCCGCAACTGTTAATATCACTTTTCACCACCACCTTCCTACATCGTATGCTAGGAATACTGACAGGTGAAAATGATATGAGATTCAGTTTCGACACTAGATTAAAACCAATATATTCTATTTATTTCATATTAAGACCGAGTGCGGTTTAAAATCAAGCACAATGTTAAGAGGGCTCCATTTCAGAGTATGCGGATGAAAAAATTGGAATTTTAGCATAAGAAATAACAGTAAACATGTACATAAATGTTACCATTTCTTTGGTTGATTTCCATCATTGGATGAGGGATGGACGAACGCAGAAAAGGTCAACCAGACATCCTGGTTGACCTATGATTTCATGTTTTGCCATGGATTTCTTTTACTCGAAGAAAGACGCTTTTTTCATGTAGACGACTTCTATTTTCTCATGCAGCGGTCCGTTTACTTCAGATTTTGACTTAAGCTCCAGCCACTCCGAATCTTCGAAAAAGGCTTGGAAGTTCCGTTCACGGGAAGCCATGTCCGCATGCTCCAGCACATAATACAACCGCTCTTTGGAATCGTCTACGTCCACCCAGAAATTCGTTACCTTCATCTCATGTTTAGCAAAAATGCTAATCGTACCATCCCGAAACCGATTCAAAATAGCTTCCATTTTCCCGGGAGTCACATCGTAGATCCGTAGTTCATATAGCATAAACCCATCCCCCTATATCATTCAGTATTTGTCCGGATGCAGAAAATTATTTACAGCTTACCACTGCCCAGCATTTTGGCCGCCATCGACATGAAGAATCTCACCTGTTACGAATTGTGCTGTTTCTAGATAAATAATAGCGTCAACAATATCCTGAGCCTCGCCCATTCGGCCTACAGGGTGCAATTGAGCCAAATAATCATGGGTCTCAACCGCATGCATCGGCGTTTTCGTAACCCCTGGAGCGACAGCATTCACGCGAATCCCCTTGTCCGCATACTCAATCGCCAGCGATTTCGTGGCAGCGTTCATGCCTCCTTTGGAAAGTGCAGCAAGCACGGACGGTACGGCTTTAATCGGCTGCTCGGCTGCTCCGCTTGCCGTAATGTTGACGATATGGCCGGAACCTGCTTTCTGCATTACTGAGAGCGCGCGTTGGGTAACATGGAAAAATCCTTCCACATTGGTCGCTAGAACCGCTCCAAATTCGTCTTCCGTAATTTCCGTGAATGGCTTCGCAATAAAGATACCTGCGTTATTTACGAGTGTGTCGATACGTCCAAAGCGAGCAAGCGTTTCGCTGATTAAACGTTCAGCTGTTTGAGGATCTGAAATGTCGCCAGCCACATATCCGATTTTTGCCCCCGTTGGATCAACCTCTCTTGCTGTTTCTGCCAGCTCTTGTTCGCGGCGCCCATTGATGACGACGTTAGCCCCTCGTTTAACAAATTCCATTGCTGCTGCTTTCCCAATACCGCTGCTTCCACCTGTAATGACTACTGTTTTGTTTTGAAAATTCATGATTATATTCTCCTTTATATACCTATTAAAAGGTAGGTGTTATTTATAAAAATAAGATCTGCTGAGCTGATCTACTCCTTCATCATATAACAAGACGGATATCCTGAATAATATAGAATCGTGATACCGAGTATCTCAAATACATATAGCTAAGGGGCTCCGTTAGAATTCATGTAATGGCAGCCTTCAATAATGGCCAATGCCTTCTCTAGCTATGCTGTACTCTGTGCAACATAGAAGCCTCATTTCGGCCGCTGCCGCCTTCTACGCTGTAAAAAGTACAGCGAAGAAAACAGGATGGAGCGGTTTTCACGTTATTTTGAATGAACTCAGTGTATTTCATACAATGAAGAACTGGGTGGTAGGGTTTAAAGCCGTTATATATTGTAGAAAGTGCAACCAAAACATTGCGCGAGTGTCCTCCGCTAGGTGAGGTCTGCAGAGGAGTATAGTGGACACAAGGCAGCCATACAGAGCGGAGTGGTCACTCATTTCTCATTTCATTTTCACATTACCGAATCAGTTTGAGCCTTTTCCGATCAGCGCTGCCAATACCTAGCGGCAGGATTACCGCGCCCAAGAGGACGATAAGTGCAGCTCCAATTAAAGCGGACAAGTAGCTGCCATTTCCCGAGATCAGATGACCGGCAATGAGTGGTCCTATGATTTGCCCCAACCCGAAGAAAGTGGTCAACAGCCCAATTATTTTGCGATTACTCTGCGGATACAAATCCTTGGCAAAAGAAACGGTCAACATCGTGATCCCCATAAAAGTTGCCCCGAACAGAAATGCGCCAACAAATACGGCCGTTGAAGAATGAATAAGCACCGGAATCGCGATGCCAACGGATTGTAAGATCATAGAGAAAGTCAATGTCCACTTTTTCCCCCATTGAGAAGCCAGCTTCGACCACAAGATGCACGAAGGCGCTCCAGCGATACCAACCAAGATCCAGCTTAGCGATGCGATGTTCGGGAGGCTGGAAACCGTCTTAGCGTACGCTACAAGGTAAGTTCCCGTAACAATATAGCCCAAGCCTTCCAATCCATAGGCAATCGTCAACCAAATCAATATCCGACGAACCCCTGAAGTTTGCTCGTTGCGAGGCGACTGAGCCGTCTTCGCTCCGGAATGCTTGTCCTTGTCCCGCAGCAAATACCAGGCTGTCAAACCAAGTAGTAGACTGATCAAGCCCAATCCCTTCCATACTTCGATCCAATCGCCGGTCTTTGCAAGCAGCGGAACCGAGACTCCGGTCAACAGTATGCCCGCTCCCACGCCACCATAAAATATGCCGGCTTGGAGCTGCGATAAGCGATCCATGATCATGCTGGAGGCGATGACAAACACGACCGCACTGGCAAAACCCGACAAAAACCGGAGCAAAAGCCAGATCTCAAGACTGTGGAATTCCCCCCATTCCCCAAGTCGTCACAATACTGGCGATTAGCCCTGCAAGCAGCAGCCTTGAACGGTTGTTCACTTGAACCAGGGTCAGAAGAAACGCGCCAATCAAATACCCCAAATAATTGCTTGAAGCCAGATAACCCGCTCCCGCTGGTGAGAATAAATGGTTTTCCATCATCATCGGCAGGATCGGAGTAAAGGCGAATCTTCCGATTCCCATTGCTACCATCATTGCCGCAATGCCTCCTATAAGAACAATAAGCGTGTTTCTTTTCATTACGCGTTCCTCCTTTGTTAGTTTTGGATCGCGTAACCATGATACTTTGATTATTGCTCTTCTGCATAATACAGAATGATGATGTGAAATATCTTGAATTCAGATACCTGTGGGAGGAGTTAACTTCTCCTACGCATTTTAGCTTGTTAAGAGCCCGGTGCGAGCGAATTTTCGGGATGGAGAACAATCCGTGTTGCTGAGACACTTGGCGAAGGGAGTGCATTAAAAAACCGTCAGGGAACATCCCTAACGGTCGCTGTATTCATGCCTGGGGAGATGATATCCCCTAGAAAATCCGCTGCTTCCAACCCAGCAGCTTGGCGATTGCCTCAACGTAATAGTAGTCGCCGTAGATAAGTGATACATTAATGTTTTGCCCGGCCGGTTTGTTGCCAGTGCCTTCTAGCAAAATAGCCTGATGTTCCGGCTGATCCCATGTCCCGTAATTCTGTGTAAGCGACAGCAGGATGCGCTCCGCAGCGCGGCGGTATACATTGCCTTCAACGGCCGGCAAGAAGTCCGCCAGCTCAATCAACCCTGATGCGGCGCAAGTAGCAGCCGATGTATCCCTAGGCTCAGCATCCAGCGATTCTGCCGCGCGGAAATCCCAATGCGCCACATGATCTTCCGGCAGGCACGCCAGGAAATAATTCGCTACACGCTGTGCCGCACGCAAGTAACGCACTTCTCCCGTGTAACGGTAGACGTTCGCGAGACCATTCAGCGCCCAGGAGGCTCCGCGGCTCCAGGCTGACTGCGGACCTGCCCCTTGGCCGCCTAAGGATTCAATCAGCTCTCCCGTCTTCGGATTGAAGCTAAGGATATGATTCACCGAACCGTCTTCGCGGATAAATTTGTCAACAACCGTATCCGCATGGGCTCTGCCGATTTGCTCAAAACGCGGGTCGCCCGTCATTTCCGCTGCCCAGAACAGGATGGATAAGTTCATGGTGGAGTCGACAATGGACCAGCCGATTTTCTCCTGATTCCATGCACGAAGGAAGCTGCCCGCCAGGTTAAACCGGCCTGCCAGGAAATTAGCCGCCTGCAAGCCACGGCGCAATCCATCGCTGTCGCCAGTCAATTTATGCTTAATAACCGCTGTCGGCAAATATTGAAAGCCAACATCATGATGAAAATTGTTGGTCCGAATGCTAGCTTGCTCCAGCTTTTCATCCCAGCGCCATGCGGCTTCCTTATAATGTTCTTTCCCTGTCAGATCATGAAGAATCCAAAGAATTCCCGGCCAGAAGCCGGATGTCCACCAATCGATCCGCATGTCATCGTACTGTCCATCTTCTTTGGCTACATGCGGTGATTTGTCTCCAAGCTGCTCGATCATACGATCGACTTTTACCTGCAGCGCTTCCCAGACTTGGGGTAAAATTTCTTCAAACTTTTGGGCACTATTCCATGTTGCTGTTTGGTTCACACTCATCGTTATAACCTCCTAGTAATTGGTTTCAACTCTTCAACCGTTCAACCCTTCACTACAACTACCTGAGTAACGGTAGGCATTCCCTCACAAGCCGCGCTGATAACAGATGTATACGGGCGCTGCCCATCACGACCGGACTTTGAAATCAAAGACGAAGCCGGGCCACCAGCACTTACAAAATCCGTCACCGTAATCCCAGCCGGCAAACCGCCATACGGATCTACATAAATCCCCGCACGGCCTGATGCTAATTGTGTAAGCCTCGAGCCACGAATCGTGCCTAGATTGTCCAGCAGTTTGCCGTCACCAGCTAATCCAAATCGGACAAAGGACGCTGCATCCGGGCAAAATACACCTGCCGCATCATAAGCGAGTACTTCTGCATATACCCTGCCGTCTTCCAGTGTTGTTGTCGTCAGCTCCAGCTGCGCCGGCTCGCCCCATGTCTCCGTTTGATAATGGAAACTCAGCTCGTCGCTCACGGTAACCCCGCCACGAACCGCTTCTGCGCGCAGGTGGTTTTCACCAACACGCAATGCCGTCTCCCAACGCAAGCCTGCGCATGGGAAATTTTGCGAGTCGCGGCGCTTCACGCCAAGGCTTTCGCCATTGAGGAACAACTCCACTTCCTCCGCATTGGAATACACCTTGATCATCTTCTGCTCGCCTTCGGCTCCCCAGCGTACCGGCATGGTATGACCATATAAGCGCACCATCGGTTTCTCAGACCAATAGGATTGGAAAACATAATAAGCCTCTTTCGGCGTCAGATCCCGCTCAACAATCCCTTTCATATTCAAATAAGGAATTGGCGAATCCGGCCGCACCGGCGTGGAGAAATCCTTAAACGACCACTGCGCCGCTCCCGTCAACCAGCTCATATTCTCTTGCGATTTCAAGTACCAATCGATCATTTCGCAGAAATAGGTCTCTGACCAGTCGCCGTCACGAGATACACGCGGCTCACCGCCGGTCAGCAAGTAATCCCCGTCCCGCTCGTCTGTTGCCCCTTCGGATTGCTTCATGAAAGTAAAGCCCGTGTAGGTTTCCTCAACATGCCGGGTCGGTAAATTATCTGCGCCCCATTCCATATGGAAGAAGGAGTCCACATTCTCGAAAGCTGTTTTACTGCTTGTCTCATAGTCCGTATAGACACCGCGGTACCAACCGGCCCAAATCGAAGGCGAATAAACATCAACGATATCCTTGCAAAATTCACAGCGGCGAATCGACGTTAATCGGCTTGGGTCGAGCTTATGCGAGAGTTCATGCAATTCCTTCATGAAGGCGCGAATTTCCTGCTGATCGAAGTAATCGAAATCGCATTCCCAATCATTCTCATTCCCAAGACCCCATAGGATAATCGAAGGATGGTTGTAATGCTGTTCAATCATTGCTGTGAGCATGTCGGTACACTGCTGACGGTATTCCGGTCCGCCAAGGCCTCCGCGGCACCAAGGAATTTCTTCCCAGACGAGGAGCCCAAGCTCATCGCATAAGTCAAGCACGATTCGTGACTGTTGATAGTGGCCGAGGCGAATAAAATTAGCGCCCATGTCCTTGATCAACTGCATTTCTTCACGAATCAAGTCCTCGCTCATCGCTGCGCCTACGCCCGCATGATCCTCATGGCGATGCGTTCCCCGCAGCAGAAGCCGTTCGCCATTAAGTTTAAACGGTCCCCGTTTGACAAACTCAAAACTGCGGAAACCAAATTGCTCCGTCAACACCGTTTCGCCATCTTCACAAACCAGCGCCACCGAACAGTGATATAGATTCGGCTCGGACACCGACCATAGCTTCGGCCCGGGTACTTCCAAAGCTGCGAGCTCTTTCTCCCCCTGCCATGCCGGTAAAGTCACTTCGGACTGCCCGATAACCAAACCATCCTGCTGCGTTACCTTAATCGTTAAAGTAACATTTCCGGCTATTGCATCCGGATTATAGAGTTTCGCCCGCACTTTGATTTTCCCGTTATCCGCTTTTCCACCAACAATCGCACCCAAATCAGTCTGAACATGTACGCTGGACAAGGAAATCTGCGGCACATACACAAGGTTCAAATAGCGGTACACCCCGCCATACAGATTGAAATCGCTTGCATCAGAAGGAATCGTCTCTAACTCCCTGCTGTTATCGCACGCAATTGCCAATGGAACTTGCCCTGCGTAACGTTCTATTCCCTGAGCCCGCTTCACAGCCTCCGTAATGTCAACGGTAAATTCATCGTAACCGCCCAGATGCGAATCTACTTTCTCTGTGTACACATAAACATCCGTACGCTGCCCGGCACCTTCAAAATGCAGCAAAGTCCTCCCCTTCGGATACGGGTTATCGACTTTTAACCGGCTTCGGTACCAGCCTTGTCCTTGATAATACTTGCTGTCCGGGTCCATTACATCATACCCATTGTAGGTGTGGGGAAGCGTGACTGTTTCCCATGGCACATTATAGTGATTTTGCAGCTTATCTGACCGCCAAACCTCCCAAGCACCTCCTAAGGATCCACGGTAATGCTCCCAATTTTCGTTTAACCTGCGCTTTTTCATGAACGAGTCGTTCCTCCTCTAGCTGCTCCATTACCTATCTTCATCGTACCAAAAAAAAAGCGAATAATGTGTAGCCCTCTTATGATAAAATGTTGTTAGATTACGATGAGGAGTTTTCGTTATGAAGCTAATGAACTACATGAATTTAAATGTTCATCCGGTGCAACTATCGTTTTTTAAAAATAGAACGCATGAGTTTGAGGAAATCTTTCACGCTCACCAGGGGATGGAACTTCTTATCGTCCATGAAGGCAGAGGCATCGCCATAATTGAGCAACAAATCGTTGAAATGACGCCAGGGGCTATTTTTTGCTTTCGACCGTTTCAGCTGCATCGTCTTCGTATGTATAACCTTCCGCAGGAAAGTTACGTCCGCTCTCTTTTCGTGCTTGAGCCGGCGGTCCTAGAGGCAGCGCTTGCCGCCTTTCCTTCGCTGCAAGAATTTTTGCGCAAATTGTGGAAAGATCCGTTATCTCCGCAATCCTTCCAGTGTTCGGATCTTACGGCACTCGAACAATTATTCCGCCTTTATGCGCCTAGAATCGAGGCTGCTATTGATCAAGGCACAGAAAGGCTGCTTGAAGAGCAGCTGCTTTTCCTAACGGCATTTATCCACCAAGTGCGCACAGGGTTTGAGACGACCATCACCTCTCAAACAGACCTTCCACAGGTGCATCCGCGCAAAAGCTCAACAACGGCTGAACGCATGCTCTCTTGGATCGAAGAGAATTACAGCAAGCCGTTCAAGCTGGAGGACCTAGCGCAGGCCGTTCATCTAACTCCGAACCACGTGTCGGCAACCTTCCGGCAATCGATCGGCAGTACGATTACCGAGTACTTGACCGCCAGACGCATTCGCCAGGCTTGCTGGCTGCTCAAAACAACCGACATGTCTGTTCAAGACATTGGGGAAGCCGTCGGGCTGGGCAATTTCTCCTACTTTTGCCAGCTGTTCAAAAAGCATGTCGGCTACACGCCTTACACGTTTAAAGGCATGCATCGCTACGAGGATCTCGCTTCATTAACTCAAGAGTAGCTGCTCTTGGGGCGCTATAGGAATGGTTCCAGTGGATGAAATCCAATGAAACCATTGCTTTGAAGGCTTTATTACCTATCCTATTGGATGAATTCCAATGGAATACGTTAATCGCGGCGCTAAAGCGTCGGAAATGGCAGTTAGCTTGGATTTCGTCCAATGAGATCAGCAATTTAGGTGCCCCATTGGGGGTTTCGTTGGATTTCGTCCAATACGATCAACATTTTCAAATGACAATTGGGGTTCTCTTGATAAATCAAAAAAAGCTGTCACAAAAGCAGAAAATTCTACCTTTGCGACAGCTTTCTTCTATATATATGGTTTTACTTTTCACATATCAAACTCATCAGGCACATAATCGATTCGGGACTGAGCCTTGATCGTCAGTTGCTCAAGACCGTCTACATATTCTACCGGCCCCTCTTTGACGTAAAACCAAATCTTCCGTGTCGGTTGATCGTCAAACTCCTGAAAAAGAAAAACATTAAGCTCACGCTTCCACTTCAGCAGCTCCTCGACAGCCGCGCTCTTCGGTGTAGATACCGTGATTCGCCAGCCATCACCATCCGGAACGACTTCATAACGAAGCGCATCTGTTTCCGAATGAATAAAGGTACGGCCTCCTACGGCATGTTTAACAATGAGTACTTCTTTCATTACATCCCTCCTCAGCACCATTATGGAAGGTCGATCAGCATGAAAAAGGCATCTTTCTCTGCCTCAATCATGAGATTGGATTCGGACTCAATGCGAGCCGTATCTCCTGCACTAAGCTGTTTTCCGCTCACCGTAACTTGCCCCTCAATGGCAAACATAAATGCACGACGCCCTTCCTTTTGCTCAAAAGACAGCGTACTTCCTTGATCAAGCCGACTTAAGTAAAGCTTTAAGTCTTGATTGATCATCACCGCTTGCTCAGATCCTTCTGGCGTCACAACGGGCAGGAGCGCGTTTCGCAATTGCTCAGCATCGTAGCGCCGGGTTTCGTACGTTGGAAACAGCCCAAGCTCATTCGGCTCAAACCAAAGCTGCAGAAACCGGGTCGACTTTGTTTTGGATGCATTAAATTCTGCATGCACGATTCCCGTGCCAGCGCTCATCCGCTGCACTTCGCCTGCAGAAGTAATCTCCGAGTTTCCGAGATTATCCGAGTGCTGTACTGCTCCTTCAAGCACAATCGTCACAATTTCCATGTCACTGTGAGGATGCGCGCCAAATCCTCGGCCCGGCGCTACAACATCATCGTTACATACACGCATAACGCCAAAGTCGGTATTATTCGGGTCATAATACTCTCCGAAAGAGAAACTTAATCGGCTCTGAAGCCATCCTAAATTGACTTGATAACGGTTCTCTGCCGCATAAATCTGAATCATAGGATCCTCCGTTTTAAAGTTAATTGCTTATAGCGCTGATGTTTGACCTTTATTAAAGAGCGAATCTATGGCAAGCCTTTGGCTTCCGTTGATTAGCAAATAAACAGCCATACCGATTAAAGCGAGATCAAGCTCGTATCCTGCCATTTGCCCATTTCCGAGAAAACCGACAGCCAGCTTCACTTTGAACGTCGCAATCAGCAGCATAATTGCCAATATTGCGGACACAATACGTGTACCTAGTCCTAGAATCAGAGCAATCCCGCCTACCAATTCGATGGTAGCCACGACATAGGCCAAAGATCCGGGAATGCCGATGCTTTCAAACCAACCTGCAATATTGCCGATTCCTCCTTGGAATTTGGCAACACCATGGGATAAAAAGATAATTCCGAGCAGCACTCTTAATAGTAATGCCCCCAATTGCTGATAATTCTTCACTTCAAATACTTCCCCTTCCAAAGCTAACTTTTTTAAAGTATTGAACTTTATGTTCGTATAATATCGTTATAGACTTACTTTTGTCAAGCAACTAAATAAAACCACCCTCTAGTACATAGAAAGGTGGTTTTTAATTTGCTCTGCCAGCTTATCGCCTACTAGCAATGCATCATCCAGAGGTAAAGCTGTTGCTTTGTTCGGATTGGAATGTCCAATATGTTCCTTCCAGGCTGCACTTAACACTTTTTGGCGCTGCCAAACAAGCTGAAAGAAAGGCGAGCTCTCCGGTTGCCCGACGAACCGTGGAGTTGCTTTACAACTTATTTGAAATAAATGGCGGAGAAGCGTTTCGGCGATAACCCAATGGCCGTCAGCGTGTGGATGAATTCCGTCTCCAGAGCGGTAGTCAGGATCGTTCATTTGCGCTTTTTCCCTGGCTTGCAGCAGCGGATCATAAATATTCACCACTTCATCAGCGATCCCTTCCTGCCAAAGCAGCCAGCGCGCGTACGTTTTGAGTACATCGTTGTAATGTTCATAGGGAGTTAAGTAGCTGTATGCATGTTCATGATGGCTATCAGCCAGAAGTGTTTCTTGTCTAATTGCGGATGAATCAAATGGCGGAGGCGTCATCACGATCGCCTTGGCACCGATTAAACGCACGATCCGTATGGCTTCAAGCAGCCCTTTTTGATAAGCTGAAAATCTTTCCTGGGAAAAAGGCGAATAGATCCCGTCATTCATGCCGTAACCTAATACGACCCAATCGGGCTTAGTTATTAGCAGCGCACGTTCAATCCGTTCATGGACACAAGGCCGCGGAAATGGATGATCCCCCTCTGTTAAACCTGAAGCTGTCTCACTAGGCACACCTATGTTGATTAATGTGAACCCCTGACCAGGGGAGTGTTGAAACAAAATTGCCTCCAAAAAAGCAATAAACGTTCCATCAGCCGTTATGCTATCTCCCAGAAATAGGATTCTCTTGTCTTCCGTCATTTAAAATCCCCCCCGATGACGCAATTCAAAAATGAGGCCATCCGACAGATCATTCCTGACCTATCTCGACAGCCCCACGCTACGTCTTATTTTTTAATTGCTGCCGCATCGTACGCTTTTTGAAGAATTTCAAGATATCTGCCTAGCTTCAGATTGTCGAGCCCTTTCACATATGCGTCCCAATCCTTGTTCAAATCTTTATTCCCCGTAATAAACTGGAGCGCGCTTTGCTCGATATAGTTTTTGATGTTGGTTTGAAGAATGCTCGCCTCATCAGTCAGCGCCGGATCGATCCAAATCGCCCACATCGGGAACAGCTCTTTCGGTTCATGCCCTTGATACAGCAGTGTCGCGTCATACAATCTGCGTTCGTAATTGGCGGAATCATAAACATCCGTGCCTTGTACGATGCTGTCGCGATATTCTTTCGGCTGGTAAAAATGGCCCATGCCGCTCCATCCCGCATTGCGAGGCGGCTGCCCATCAATCGCTGGAATCGTCGCGATTTGTGGTGTAACCCCTTTGCCCAGCGCCACTTCGCCTTCCTTCGGCTTTCTCCAGTCAATGCCTTCCATACCGGATGCTGCATTCGTTTGACCTTCCATCGTGAACATGTAATCGACCATTTTGATTAAAGTAACTTGCGCTTCTTGACTCGCTTTATTGGTGATGACAAACTTCGCCCCAGGAATCAAGCCGCCTCCATCATGCGTTGACAGAGAGCCGTGTGGTCCTGTAAGAGGCGGAACCGGGTTATAATCGGCTGAGTTTTTATTGCCTTTATCAATATTAACGAAGATGGCTGGATGCATGCCCGCGCCTGCGCCAAGAATCTGCCCTGAACCGTTCTCCCCAATTTTCTTAAAAGCTTCCGCATTTTGAGTAAACGCACCGGGATCGATCAAACCCTCGTCATATAAGGATTTAATATACGTAAGTCCTTCTTTCCACTCCGGTTTATTCGCCACAGTATCCGCTTTCCCATTAACCAGATTCAAATAATTCCGGTCGTCATCATAGATGAAGCCGTTCATCAGGAACGGGATCACACGTACTCCGAAGTCCTCGGTTGAACCACTAAGTGGCACCTCATCCGCCTTGCCGTTGCCATTCGGATCATTTTTTTTGAAAGCTTGCAGCACTTTCCTGAAATCTTCCGTCGTTTTCGGCATCTCCAGGTTCAATTTTTTCAGCCAGTTTGTGTTGATCCACATTTTGTTCGGGTACGAGCAGTGAAAGCATTGCGTATAGGAACCAAGCCCATAGATCTTACCGTCTGGCGCTGTAATAAAGCTTTTGAACGTGGCATCCTTCTCCATGGCCGCTTTGATGTTAGGCGCGTATTGGTTAATCAAGTCATTCAGCGGCAGCAAGACACCTTGTTTGCCGAATTTCAAAAGATCCGCTTGCGAGAACTGGTCGATATAAGCCGTTAACATGTACGCTTCCGGATAATCGCCGCTCGCTAACGAGATTTGGCGCTTTTCTTTGGCACCGTCATAGGGAATCACATCGAACTTGAATTTCGCATTAAATTTACTTTCCAAATGCTTCGTGAACAGATTCGTATTTAAATCAATATCATTCGCCTGCTGTGCAAAAACGCTGATTTGTACAGGTTTGCCTGTTTGCCCAGCACTTGGCGAGACTGTATCTGTAGTAGGTTTTGACGATGGCGATGCCTCTTGTGTACTCGTGCATGCGGCAACAACCAAACTGCACATGATAATAAAAATCAAAACGCTGACCGATCTTCTTTTCAATGAAATCCGCTCCCTTTACTGATTTGAAAAGCTGACTTATAGGTTGATCTATAACCTGCAAGTTCTCGTCGATCACCCCTTTCATTTCTTCAGTTCCCTGCCATATCCCTTTTTCCGTTACCCTTTCACAGATCCCACTAACATTCCCTGTACAAAATAGCGCTGTACAAACGGGTAGATGATAAGCACTGGAATCGTCGCAACAACAATCAGCGAGTATTTCAGAAGTTCTGCCAGCTGCTGTCTTTCAACCAGTTTCAGGGCATCCGTCGCATTCGAGCTGTTATTCAGAATAATAATGCTCCGCAAAATAAGCTGCAGCGGAAACAGCTGGGCGGTTTTGAGATAAATAAGCGCATCGAAGTAAGCATTCCACTGACCCACTGCGTACATGAGGAATAAAACAGCGATGATGGGTTTGGATAACGGGATCACGACGCTCCACATAAATCTGAGGTCACTGCAGCCATCAAGCTCACTGGAGTCAATAAGTTCATCAGGTATTGATGTTTGAAAGAAGGTTCGGGCGATGATAACTTGCCAGACCCAGATGGCATTGGGAATTATTAAAGCCCATCTGGTATCGATGAGGCCCATCTGTTTCACAACTAAATATGTTGGAATAAGTCCGCCGGTAAATAACAACGTGAAGGTGACTAACATCATGAGGAGGTTTCGGCCCTTAAATGTTTTACGTGATAGCGGATATGCGATCATGATCGTAAGCGTTACTGAGATCAAGGTCCCTGCCGCCGTATAAAACAAAGAGTTCGCATAGCCGGTCATGATTTTCGGATTATCCATGAGCTGGGCGTATCCCTTCAGGGTAAACTCCACCGGCCATAACCACACACGTCCCGACGTCACAGCCGCCGGTGAACTGAAAGAGGAGCTTACAATATAAATCAGCGGGTATAAAACGATCACTAGCAGAAGACTCAAGATCACATAGAGGCAAATTACAAATATTTTATCGCCCGCCGATTCTCGGATCGTTGTTTTCACGGTGTTCATCGCATTGGTTCCTCCATTCTCACCAAATACTCGTATTCGAGAGCCGTTTCGCAACCCGATTAACGACTACGAGCAGAATTAAGTTGATACAGGAATTAAATAAGCCGACCGCTGTAGCAAAGCTATAGTTCGCGTTTAAGAGGCCGATTTGATACACATAAGTTGCTATTATTTCTGAATTTATTTTGTTCAGCGGGTTTTGCAGCAAATAAATTTTTTCAAATCCTAATGACATGACACTGCCCACATTCAAGATAAAAATGATCGTGATCGTCGGCAGGATGCCTGGCAGATCAATATGGCGGATCTTCTGAAACCGCGATGCTCCGTCCACTTTGGCTGCTTCATACAGCGAAGGATCGACACCGGCCAGCGCAGCCAGAAAAATAACGGCGGAATAACCGGCGGTCTGCCAAATATCCGACCACACGTAGATCGAGCGAAACATCCCCGGTTGCCCGAGAAAATTAATCGAATCCATCCCGAAATAATTCATGGCCACATTCACAAAACCCAGTCGAGGTGCCAGAAACAGCATGATGATGGAAACCATGACAACGGTGGAAATAAAATATGGGGCAAACGAAACTAGTTGCACGAACCGCTTGAACTTGCCATTACGTATTTCATTCAGCGCCAGCGCCAATAGAATAGGAATCGGGAAGCCGGCGAGAAGCAAATAACCGCTGATAAGCAGCGTGTTTTTCATTAGAGTCCAGAAAATCGGATTCTCGAAAAACAGCTCAAAATGCTTAAAACCTACCCAAGGACTTCCCCAGATCCCTTTGGTCACGTTGTAATCCTTGAAGGCAAGGACGGCATTCAGCATTGGATAATATTTGAAAATAAGAAAAAATAACGATGGTGGAATCACGATCAGATACAGCTGCCAATGTTTGATAAAACTCTTTTTCACATGCTCCCTCCTACAATCCGATAAAATGTGATAGCGCTTTCTATATGGCTGATTATAGGTTGTTGCCACGGCCATCGTATAGGTACATTTGCGTCAAATTCCGAACATAAAGCCCGAATCAGGCCGGGCAATTGCCTTATTAAACATCCATTTAACCCTCATCACCTGTGCAGACAAAAAAAGAGGCTTTCTCCCATGCATCATGAAAATGACGGAAGAATAGCCTCTTGCATATTATTCCTCGACAGATTGTCGGAACGAGCTTGGCGAAACACCCATTACGCGCTTAAATGCTCGGCGAAAAGAATGCGAACTGTTATAGCCGACATGCGAAGCAATTTCATCGACGTTGTACTGGTTTCTTTTCAGAAGACTCGCCGCGTGATCCATTCTTACTTTCTCCAGTTGGTCGGATAAATTCGTCCCCGTCACCTCTTTATACAGCTGGGAGATGTACTTCTCCGGCCTTTCGACATGTTCTGCAATCCGGTATAAGTTAAGGTCCGGATCTGCATATCTGGCTGCGATAAATTCATTAATTTGTTTCACTGTTCGAGAGTGAGCATCGTTCTTTTTACTCGTAATCAGGCCGCACATGTCCGCAATAATTCCATTTATTTCTTGGGAAATAATTTCAATGGATTCGCTGGTCACAATAGCAATGATCCGATTTTTGATTTTCTCGAATGATGTGGATTCCATAATCGCCTTCTGATCGAGCAGTTTGAGCAGCGTTCCCTTCAACTCCCCGATGAACTGGTGCTTCATCTCCATAGAAAGCTCGCGATTTTCCGTGTTTTGCTCAATCATCGATTTGACGATACGCCTTGCTTCCTCTTCATCACCTGCTCTAATTGTACTAATTAATCGCAGCTCCAAGTCGATCGGATAATAATACGTATTGCTCTCAATTCGTGTATCGCCTAACCATACGACTCCTTTTTTGTTCATATAAATAGCGTTTTCCAAGGCCTGCCTTGCTTGCTCGTAGGATCGGCTAACCTCCATAACGGAGTTGAAGGGGTCGCTTAACCCTGCCGTTATCGTAATGCGATACTCACCAAAAGCCAGATTAACTAGCCTGTTCACGAGCTGCTCAACCTCATCTTTATTGACTTGCTCCCCAGCTTCTGGATCCCCGGAGGTAAAGAGGAGAACCACGCGATCCGAGCCCAAATCGGTCATATGAACAAAGACGCGACTTTCATCTTCGATCACAATTTGCTTCAGAATCAATCGGGCAGCGCTCAGCTCGTTCAAAATTTCAACGCTTTCCATGTCTGAATACCCGTTGATTTGCAAAATACCTGTGTAGCCGGCGTTAAAGCTAACACCCGTGCCCGCCTGAGCAGCCGCAGACATGATCTCTTCCCTGGTTTGAAACTCACCTGCAATCAGCCGCTTATAGAAAGCATCCCGAATCAAGGGAAGCTGTCGTTTGAGCTCAGATTCTAGGTGCTTGCTATTCATCAAAATATTGGAAATATTCCCCTGTATAAAATCATATTCATTACGCGCCAGCGCCGCTTCCTTGCCAAAATGCTCTTTCATAACTTGAAGCAGCCGAGTAATTGGAAGCGTATTGCGGTATGAAAGCAAGTAGCCAACAAGAAGACCAATCAGCAGCGCCGCACCTGTCACCGACCAGGTAATGTATTTGATCTTATTCGCATTTTCCATTAAAACATGTCTTGGAATCCCCGTACTGTAAACCCAGCCCGTTGTTTTGGAGCGAATTTTGATCACGAGATCATCTTTATAAAATTGGCTGACGGACGTTTTATCAAACTTCGGATCCACCGAGAGCTGATCAATTTCCTGCTGGGTAATGCCTTGCAAACTAATGGTATGTCCTTGTGCATCACTGATATACATCCAGCTGCCCGATTCATTCCGCAAGCCTGATAACACGCTGTTGATCGTTTTTTCATCTATAATCGTGACAACGGTTGCCGGAGATGAATCACTGAAGCTATCCAATGGAAGCGATTGCATATAAGTGATGACGGAGGTTTGGTTACCACCTGTAACGAAAGGACTCAACGGCAGGATCTCACTGCTGTGCGTTTTATCTAAAATCGTCTTTTTCCATTCATCGAATGAAAGATTGTTGTAATGTGAAGCCTCATAATAATGTTCCGGTCGAAAATAGGCGTTGCCAGGCGTTACAAGCACATTAAAGTTGGTGAAATAAATAAAAAAGTGCTTCAAAAAATCATTGGTCTGACTATAAGCCTTAATGTCCCTTGAGATTTTCCAAATCCCATACACATTCGTTTTCTGATCCACTACGCTTTCATTTAATAGCACACTTAAATCTTGATTCAGAGCCAACTGCCTGGTGAAACTTTCCACCTCAGCCATCCTGCGCTCCAATATTTCCTGACTCTTCTGCAGTTGTGTCACATTGTTCTCAATGGAAATGGACTGCGTGACAGCAATGGAGGTGCGGTATGACATATACCCCGCAATGCTAGGAATGATTAAAATAAGAATGTAGGAAAAAAGAAACTTACGAAACACGCCTGAGAACTTGGGCACTGGTTACTCCCCCTTCTATGAGAGCGCTTACTCCCCAACTCATTATATAAAATCAGAACATTATCGCCTAGGGTACAATTAGGGAGATGACCATACATATTTCCCTTTTCATGCACACACAGGGTCGTATCGCGGAAACAAAAAACTCACTTCAACGTGAAGTGAGCGTGCCTATTTCCCGGTTATCGAGCCGTCATTCTAAAGGTAACGTAACCTCAAACCGCGTCCCGTAGCCTTTGCGAGAGGTTGCCGTTATGGTTCCTTTATGATTCTCAATAATTCGGTAACAAATCGATAAGCCAAGTCCTAATCCATTCTCTTTGGTTGTAAAAAAGGGATTCAGAATTTGATCCAATTCTTCCTTGGTCATGCCAATGCCATTATCTTCAATGCTGATTTTGAAGCTTTGATTGTCATGCGCCAATTCTGCGCACAACTGAATGATGCCATTTTTCCCTATTGATTCGATAGCATTTTGGAGAAGGTTAATGAGGACTTGTTTGATTTGAGAAGGGTCAATCATGGCAATCAATAGGGCATTATCCGTTATCGCCGTAATCGATGTGTTTTTTAGAATAGCCTGACTATCCATAAATCGTACAATGTCTTTCAGAAATTCCTGCATGTTCACAGCTCTTCGTTCCGGTGTGCTAGGCTTGGCCATCACGACGAAATCGGATACAAGCTGCTTCATGCTTTCAAGCTCTGTTTCGATTAAATGCACGTAACTCCATAGTTTGGTAGGGTCGTTGGACTGCTTACTCAGCTGAAAAAAACCAATGATGGCCGTAAGAGGATTCCTGATCTCATGCGCTAAACCTGCCGCCAGCTTGCCGATGGCCGAGAATTTCTCCGAATTAATCCACTGCCGCTCCAGAATTACACGATCGGTAATATCACGAAACTGTGCGAAGGCACCTAGCAGTTCGCCATGCTCATTCAGGATGGGCAGCACATCAAAGAGACACACACTCTCTTGATCCAAAGAATAGCGGAAAGTAAGCTCAATATTCTCACTTTGCTTGCGATACTTCAGAGCTTGATAGAAATAGCTGCCAAAATGTTCAAAAGGAAATACCGGCGTGCCTGTCACACTCTTCCGGTTTCTTCCCGTAATTTTCTCCGCATACGCATTAAATTCGGTGATGATTCCCCGTTCATCCGTCATAATGATCCCATTACGCATATTATTCACCACAAGCTGCTGAATCAGGTTCTGATTATGATTAACAAGACGCAGCGACAGTTCCCGTTCGATAGAATCTACCATGTTCGCTAGCAAAGCTAGATACGTAGGATGGTGATGTTCAACAGACGTCATAATGGAAATCGCACCTGATAAGTTGTGGAAATTGGAAAAGTGGAAGGGGACGCAATAACAGGCGCTATCCTCCAACATCATATGATAATGCTCTTTCCCAACAATCTGAATCGGTTTTTGTTCAAGGAGCGCAAGCGCTACCACATTCGTCCCCATAAATTCTTCATCACACTTGATGCCTTCTTGAATGCCCAACCGATTAATGGTTGTCTTCATGGTCTCATCGCCATAATTATCCAGGATATAACCTGTATCATTCGTTACGACTATGAGATGAGGTGTCCCTGACAAGAAGGCTAATAATTTTTCTGCAAAATAATTAGTTACCACTAGAATCTTTCGATACTTATGCTTCTCTTCTTGAAGCTGTTTGGCCGTCAATTGAAAACCTGGTAGAGGTATTTTGGTAGGGTCTAAACCTTGCTGCAAGCACCTTTGGCGGGATTCTTCGATCCATAGTTCCATATGATTCTCCTCAATTTTCACTCATCATTCGGTACGGCATTGATTCAGATCTTGATTTCAATCCTGTTTTAGTAAATTATACCATAGTTCTCTGCTCAATAAATATAAAACCAATGTACTAAATTGGGTATGAAGATTTTTGTCATACGCAAAAAAGGTTCTCCCCTTGGCCATGAAGACCTTCAGAGACAACCTTATAGCGTTTATTAAAAAACTACCAAGTAACGCGGCTCAAAATAAGTGCCTGCTGCGATTTTATCTAGGCCATCTTTGCTGCACCGGCAGCAGCGCCGGAAAATCTGCATGAGGCTCCATTTGATACCAGTAAGCGACGGAAGAAAGATCATCGGATCTTTCAAATAATCGCGAATGATCGTGGCCAATTTGCTGAATCGTTACTTTCAAATCACTTTCAAATCGGATAGGATCGGGCAGATGCCAGCGATACATCCCATGCATCGGCACCTGATGACCGGACCATGGATCAATCTCGGTCGTGTCTTTGTAGTACGTATATCCTAAATAAGGCGTTGAATAAGATTCCGGCTCATTGGTCTTCAAATTGGAGAAGCACCAAGCACCCCCGACATAATCCTCGGTCCCCGTCCCGCAAATCGTCGGCAACTCGTCATCACCATCCATATAAAACTTCATCTCGCCTTCTCCCCACCAGTTCCTTTCCAGCGCTGCCCATGCCAAATAGGTACCCACATATTGCCCGGCCCCTTTGACATTGTCTAATATGGTGTAGTCTTTACCAGTCTCGGTTAAGCGCTCTCGACGCCATTGCGCATGAAAATAAGCCGCGTTATCTGGCAGTTCATCAACAAGCGTATAGTTGAATGTATAGAAAAATCCGCCAATGTCATAGGCATGTTGGTTTTCAATCGTAATTTTCGCAGAGGTGCGGAACGGCATGGCGAAATAGCAATTCATCCCGCCGGTCGGGTTAACGGAAATCGGAAGGGAATTGACGTTGCTGCGTCTGGCGAAACCATTGCAAAAGAAGTCGCCAAGCGGTACTTCAACGGATGGCGTTTCTTCGTCATCCCAATACATTCTGAGCACGAGGTCACGAAGTACGTACTGTGCTTGATGTCCTTTGGCACTTGTTTTATCGGTCACCGTGATCCAAAAGTGCTGAAGCACGCCAGTGCCCTGTATATGTGCGAGCGTAACCGTTTCGCCTTGTTTTACATCGATGCAAGGGCGCCCTTTTCTGGCCGTTCCCAGATTGCTGGCGGCTTTGCCTCCCTCCCCTTTCTCTCCCATTGGATTTTCCGCCGTAATGGAACGTGTCCGCCCGTTTGTCACGAGAGGAGCCGTAGATAAGCCATTTCCCAAACCATGCAGTTGCAGCATGTCCATCACCTCTGTATCATATATTGTTGTACCTACCTCCATTATAAAGCGTTTTATCCCCATTTATTTAGCATAGATTGCCGATTTACTTACCATATATTGCTGAGGTGCCATGATGGAATTAAGTCAAATTTCCCCTTATATCCGTGTTGCGATGGATAGTGTGATCGAAACACCATGGACGATTGAAGAACGTATGATTTGGGATTATGAGCTGCTGTTTCTGATGGAAGGTCAGTTGGAAGTGAGGGTGGAAGAGCGAGTTTACGAAGGCCGTCCAGGGGATGTTTTCTTTTTTAAACCGGGAGAGCGACACGCCATTCAATCAAAAGGGGCACAAACGATTCGCCAGCCACATGTCCATTTCGATCTTAACGTTTTGCCGGATAGCCCGGATGTTACCGTATCGTTCAAGTCCATGGAGCAGATGAGTGAGAAGGAAAAAGAATGGTTTCGAACGGACCTGCTCTCCAAATCTCCGTATTTCATTCCGAATCATTTTCGTCCACGGGATTCCACTCACTTGGAACGGGTGCTGTTCGATCTCATCCGTGAGCATGAAACCAAACCACCCTATTACGAGTTCCGGGTCAAAAGCGCTATGCTTGATCTGCTTGCGATCCTTCTGCGGGAACAATATTATGGCGGCAAAACAAACAAAGAGGGTCAGGTTGAATTCCTATCCGAAATTCGTACTTATATTGACCGCCACGTCAATCAGAACGTGACACTCGAGGAGTTATCCGAGAAGTTTCATGTCAGTAAATTTCATCTCATTCATCTATTCAAAACGATGTTTCAAATGACTCCCATTCAATACCACCAATACATTCGCATGGAAAGAGCTAAAAATAGCATTCAATTTTCCAACACACCTCTAAGTCAAATTGCTGAGCAGCTGGGGTTTGCGAACATTCATACGTTCAGCCGGGCGTTTAAAACCGTTATGGGCAAAAGTCCCTCGCACTTTCGGATAAACCGATAAGAGGTCACCACTTGGCTTGGCTTGGCTCGGCAATTTAGAGGAACTACAAGCCGCTATTCCGCGAAACTGACGGGTTTTGACGGTCGGGACGGAACTACAGGGTCTTATTTCAGGGCTTTTGAGCACATTCCAGCTCACAACGAGAAAATAACGGCTGCTGGTTCCCATTTCGTTTGCCTAAATGGCTGCTACCCATGAAATAGCGCTCTGTAGTTCCCTCCGCCACCACCCTCCCCCGAGATTCCTAGGGGCGGGTAATCTTTTATCTTAACAAATCAGCAACTCTGACGGGTTGTCCTGTCCGGATCGCGCGATTCGCGGCAATGCCGACCAGAATGGACCGGGCTCCGTCCATATGATTCGCAGCCCTCTTAAAGCGATCCTCAGCCGGCTCACCAAAGATATCGTTCAGCAGCACAGGATCTCCACCGCCATGGCCGCCAACACCGGTCTCTACGTTCACCTCATAAGGCCGGTCAAACATCGGAAAGACGCGGATCTCTTTATTTTTTATCGCTCCTTCGAGCGCTTTATCACCACCAGAGTTGACATAGGATTGCTCCATAATCGTCATCTCCAGCCGGCCTTTCGTTCCATTAAAAGCTATCCGGTATCCTTCCCAAGGGGAATAGGCATTTAGCGAATAGGTTAATATCGCTTTGTTTTGATACCGAACCATAACGCCCATTGTGTCCTCAATGCTGATGCCATCTCCGAAAACATTCTGATCGCGAAGATAGCCATCCTCATGCTCAGCGTCTAAATACAATGCCTTCAATCGCCCATTACGATCCAAATGGAGTGCAAAAGGATCATCTTCAGCAAGCGGATTTCCCGTTGCTCTATCGTAAAATTGAGTTACTCCGCGTTTTTCAGCGTTTTCACGGCCATAGAAAAGCAGATCGCCAAGAGCAAACACCGTATCCGGCTCTGACCCGATCCAGAAGCTGACGAGATCGAAGTGATGCGTCGATTTGTGCACCAGCAGTCCTCCGCTGTTTTTCTTGTCACGATGCCATCTACGGAAATAATCAGCGCCGTGTTTAGTATTCAACAGCCACTCGAAATGAACGGAGTTAACCTGTCCAATTACGCCTTCTTCAATCAACTCTCGCACTTTCGTATGATGAGGTGCGTAGCGGTAATTGAACGTAACGCGCACGTTCTGTCCTGTCTTCTCCACCGTTTCAAGAATTTGACGGCACTTCTCCTCGTCAATTGTCATCGGCTTCTCTGTTATCACATCGCAGCCTAATTCCATCGCACGAATGATGTACGTATGGTGCGTACGGTCAACACTCGTGACGATAACCACATCCGGCTTCTCAATTTCGATCATCCGGTCGAACGCTTCCGGTTTGTAGGTGCGCACCTCCGGATGGTCAAACTTCATCTGCAATTGCTGCTTCGCATAATCCATGCGCGTCTGGTTAATGTCGCATAAGGCCAGCAACTCCGTCGTTTCCCGGAAGTTCTCCGCCATGGCGGAATAAAAAAACCGCGCTCGCCCGCCGGCGCCAACCAATACGTACTTTTTCCTCGTCGTCATGTCTTTCACCCTTTTTATATAAATTATAAAAACCGATTCTACACGGATGCCTTGATGGCTAGCAATTCGCTTTCAAACGTGTATCGACCCGCTCCAAGCTTGAAGCAACTTACGTCATCGGTACTGTCAAGCGGCTGGCAGCCTTCGATCTCCCATGTTCCTGACGTTTTTTCGACCCCATCGATGGCACTAACCCGGCCAGGTACATAAATCGTAGCCGTCGTATTAACGGGAATCGACACTTCGATTCGGAATACTTGTGACAACGCGGATAAATGCCAAGCCACCTCGATGGTTCCGTACAAGGAATCGTAGCTTGCTTTGACCCGGTCCAATTTTCCTCCTGGCCTTGGCCGTATGATTGCGTGTTTAAACCCTGGCGCCGCAGGATCAGCCTCGATACCGGCCATATATCGGAACATCCACTCCCCTACTGAGCCAAGGGAATAGTGATTAAAGGAGTTCATAGACGGTGTTTGGAACCCTTTGTGTTCAGTCCAGCCATCCCACCGTTCCCAAATAGTCGTTGCCCCATGTTTAATCGAATACATCCAGGAAGGGAACTCCTCCTGAGTAAGCAGCGTATAGGCAACATCCAGCTTTTGATGATCCGTTAATGCAGGCAGTAAGTAGCCGACTCCGAGAAAGCCCGTTGATAACCGATCTCCACGCGCGGAAATATCCGCTGTCAGATGCTCGATAGCCATCCTATTCAATTCTTCGGTCAACAAGTTGAATTGCAGCGCAAGGACATACACCGCCTGCGTCTCCCCGTGAATTCGGCCGTCACTGCTGACAAACGCGTCCCGGAAGGCTTGGGCAATCGAGACAAACAAGTTCTCATATTGCGTCTGATCTTGCTCGCGTCCCAAAACGCCGGCGATCTTAGCCAATAGTTGAGTGCTGTAAGCAAAATAAGCCGTAGCCAACACTTCTTTCGGCGTATCCGCATCAATGGATAACCAATCGCCATAGTTGGCATAATCCGGACGCACGAGATCTTCCGTGTTGTCCCGAAGATAACTCACCCAGTTCGCCATCGATTGGTAGTTATTTTCCAATATGCGAATATCCCCATACATGAGATACAAGGTCCATGGAATGATAATCCCGGCATCTCCCCATCCCGCATTATCGGGTGCGAACCAATTCAGATTGACATTCCACATTTTGTGGCGAATCCAACCGGCGTCAGGCGCCACATCTGTGAAAGCCCCCGACGGCAGCTGACTGTCGATCATATCCTGCATATATTTCGTAAAGAAGCGAGATACATTCATATTGTAAGCGGCCGTGCGGGCAAAAATTTGCGCATCACCGGTCCAGCCCAACCGCTCGTCGCGCTGCGGACAATCCGTCGGCACCGAGAGGAAATTCCCCCTTTGTCCCCACGTAATGTTGGCATACAGCCGGTTCACCATCTCATCATTTGTCTCCAGACGCCCCGTCTCGGCCATTTCGGAGTGAACGACTTTTCCAACAATTGTATCCAAATCTGGTTCGCCTGGGTAACCAATCAGTTCAACGTAGCGGAATCCGTGAAATGTAAAATGCGGTTCATATTTTTCTTCCCCGGTCCCTTTTAACACATAATGATCCTGCTGAACGGCGACCCGCAAGTTGTCCAAATATAGGCTGCCATCTGGATTCAGCATCTCGGCATGGCTGACGGTGACTTGGTGGCCTGCTGCCCCGCTAACTTTGAACTCTGTCCAGCCCACCATGTTTTGTCCCATATCATAAATGAAAGTCCCTTCTTCCGTGCGGCGGAAAGAGACGGGTTTACGTACTTGCATAATGCGAACCGGCGGTTCAATCGTTGCCACGAGCAATCCATTATAGCCCGTTCGAACATCCGGAACCTCCCACAAGGCGGCTGCTTGATAGCCGGCTTGATCCCATCCGGTCGGCTCCAGACGAGCATCGTAGGCTTCACCTTTGATAAGATCCGAATAAAGAATCGCTCCCTTGGCTGCCTGCCAAGACGAGTCCGACATGATGAGCTCACTCGTGCCATCGTGGTATTCAATCCGTGCCTGAAGCAGTAAAAACGGCCTTTCCCCATACACATTTTTCCCGAGAAAACCGACCGTACCCGCGTACCAGCCATCACCTAAAATGGCTCCAAAAACATTTTCGCCTACGGTTAATTGGTCCGTAATCTCATAGGCTTGCACTTGCACGCGTGTCTCATAGTCAGTCCAGCCAGGTGCAAAGAGCGCTCCAATCCTGCTTCCATTAAGCCGAAGATCATACAAACCAAGCGCAGTTGCATAAACAAAAGCTCTTTTCACCTGCTTGGCAAGCTGAAAGCTTTTCCGCAAGTATGGAGGAGGCTGCATATCAACGCCTTTTTCTGCTTTGCGGCCGATCCACTTGGCCTTCCAATCCGCGCGTGACAGCAGCCCCATCGACCAATAAGCCGTTTGACTCCAGGCAGACGCTTCTCCCTGCGAATCCCACACTCGTACTTTCCAATAATACGTTTGCTCAGAGATCAGCGTATCTCCCGCATATGCAATGTGAATCGATTGATCGGACGCCACTTTGCCGCTGTCCCACTGATCAGCCATACCTTGATCCAACCGCTCTTCTGACGAAGCAACCAACACTTGATAATACGCTTGAGCAGCAGACCGATCGTTCGACTCCAGCCTCCAAAACAAACGAGGCCGCCTGACATCAAGCCCAAGCGGGTTATTCGCATACTCCGTTAAACATTCAATAATGGATAGGCTCACTGTTATCCCCCTTAAGTTAAGATCGTACTAGTTTGTATTATAGAAGGATAAACCTGCTCCGATATGGGGGGTTCGATAACAGTTTATAGGGCAAAAACATTAACCTTGTGACGTAATGCCCTACCTTGCTTCATTGAATGCACCTAAATGAAAGAAATAACCTATAAAAATGAACTCATTCCCCTAATATGCCTGGAGGAATATGTATTAAAGTTAACTAGCATAGCTATTTTCACGCTATTTTTTTCCACTCGCTTCATTGAAAACGATTTCACTTTTTTTGACCAAAAATCCGAAAGGGGATGAATGACTTAGGCTTATCCACTCGATAACAAACCAGAGGAGGAAGTAACTTGAGAAAATGGACCTTATTCTTGCTGTCGCTCCTAATGTTCTTCAGCCTATCGCTGCAGATCGCATCGGCATCCCCCGCGGAAGTAACAGCATCGTTAGACTCAGCTACAGGTATTGTAACGGTTTCCGGCAACTCGGGATTGACGGGAGAACACCTCATTACGGTGCAAGTCCGTGATCCACACAATCGTCTTGCCTATTTGGATCAGGGCCAAAGCAGCGCAAACGGTGACTACCTGTTTCATTTTACTGTGAATACAAGATTTGCTGGTACCTATGCCGTTTCCGTCGCAGGTGATGCCGATATCGCTGTTTCCCAAACGGCCTTTACCGTAAATTCGCTGGATACGACAGCGCCAGTAACAACCGCCGTAGCAAGCCCGGTTGACGGCAGCAATGGCTGGTATGTTTCCGCACCGACTATCACACTTTCCGCAACAGACAACATATCGGTCACCCAAACCACCTACCGATTGAATGGAGGCGCTTGGAGCCCATATGTCCAGCCGGTTACATTACCTGAAACTGATGGTATTTATTTATTTGAATACAAAAGTATTGATCAAGCCGGAAATGAAGAGGTTGTCCAATCCCTAACTCTACGTCTGGACAAAGAGGCGCCTTCCATCCAAGTAACTTTGGATCAGGACACCATCTGGCCGCCAAATAAGAAAATGGTTACTGTGACCGCCGATGTGTATGCAACTGACGCCATCTCGCAAATCGATAACATTGTCCTTACTTCTATTACTTGTAATGATTCCATCCAACCGGATGATGTTCAAGACGCGCAGTTTGGCACTTTGGACAAGACCTTTGCTCTTCGTGCAGAGAAATCCAAAGAGCATTCCGAACGCGTATATACCATCACTTACACGGCGACCGATAAAGCAGGAAATCGTTCTACGGCTACCGCAACGGTAACCGTACCTCATGACCAATCCGGCAAAACGAAGTAACGATCTTTCGGAGGTGTTATTTTGAATAAGAAGTTCAGACAGATGATACTCCGCCTCACACTCGCTTTACTGCTCATTAGCGGGGTTTACGGAAACAATCCAATTGATACAAAAGCGATGGCGGCAGAAACACCCGTTGGCGATGGATGGCAAGTGCTCGTTGACGACAATTTTGAAAACGACTCGCTCGGCACAAAAGCAGAGGATCAAGGCTATGATGTATACAAGCCCTTGCTTGAGGAAGGGAACGCCGGCGGCCTTAAAGGTGACGCTTATGTAGCCAAAGCTCCCGGTAAAGCAGGCAACAGCCTCTATGTTTACGACGACCATAATTCCGTCAGCAAAGTTGCCTATCGCAACACGACGAGAATTGTCAAAACGTTTGAAAAGCAGGAAGGTGTGGTCGTAGCCGAGGTTTCTTTCATGCAGCCCGGGCCGCAGCGCGAAAGAGCGAAGGTTTTGAATCTATTAAGCAGCAATGGCGACTACATCGCCAGAATCACAGCAGATCCTTCCCAGGCAAAGTTCGTGTTCGACGCCAAAACCGGTCCGGACAACATGTATCCGTATGAGCCGAATCGCTGGTATAACATCAAGGTTATTGTCGACATCGTCAATGATCAAGTGATGGTTTATGTGGACGGTAACCTGTGTTTCTCCAAGCAGCCTACGGTTGAGGTTCGGAGCGCCGGTACCACGACGAGTGAGAAAATAAAGCAAAACATTGCCATGATTGAATTGCTTACAGCTGGCGAATCACCTAATCCGATTAACTCTTTCTACGTATCCCGAATCAAGGTCTCTGCAAAGCCGCCTGCCAACACGCCGGAAGCACCTGCTGGACTTACAGCCTATCCAAGGGATAAAGAAATCTATGTCGAATGGGCACCTTCACCAAGCGCCAGATCGAACAATGTCTACGTGGCCACCAAACCCGACGCTGCTGATTCAGAGTATGTGAAGGTCATGGACAAATATAATAAAAAGTTTGTGCCAAGCGATTACGTATCGATCACAAAGCTTGGGACCTCCTCCACCAGCCCGCTGCTTGAGAACGGGAAAACCTATTATGTTAAAATCACACAAAACACCAGGCTGCTGTCCAAAGGCACCGACACGGAAGTAGAAAGCCCTCTCTCCTTGTCTCAAGCCGTTGCTGTTACGCCTAATCCTAGACAAGCATTGGAATCCACCACGACGAGCATCATCCAAAACGTGTATGTAAACGATACCAAAAACATGTCAGGTTGGTCCGTGCAAAGCGATCTCGCTGTAGGCAGTACACCTTATGGCGATTCGGAAAGCACCATAACGAAACTCTCTTCAAATTATACAGGGATTGATTGGATTCGCACGTCGAACGCATCAGGTGCTTATACAGCAAGTGATGTGCTCACCACTTTTGCGGTAACGAATGATACGGATGTTTTTGTCGCTGTAAGCCGTGAAACGATGGAAGCCAACTTGGCTTGGCTGTCAACCTGGACCAAAACAGCGGATACCATCGAGCTTGACGGAGGCGCCAAGGTATTCGATTTGTACAAGAAAAGCTTTGCGGCCAATTCGCAGGTTACTCTGAACAAAATCGCGCAATCCGATAGCAACGGCTATTTTATCCTCGTTAGGGGGCGTTCTATCCAACTGAACTCTTTTGAGTTTATCGATTGGAACGGCAACAAGCTATCCGCATTAACGCCGGGGATTAACGCAACCGCCAAAGTCGAGGTCACGAATAACACCGCCGAGGAACGATCCTTTGTAGTGATCTGTGCATTATACGACGCCAATCAACGCTTGGTTACGTATACGTCCGCATCTGTAACGGCGCACGCCGGGCAAAAACGGACATTAAATACCGGATTTAAGGTTCCACAGAACCTATCCGGCTATCACGCCAAAGCTTTTATCTGGGACAGCTTGATCACCATGAAACCATTGTCGAACAGTATATCGATTCAGTAGGCACGAGGAGGCAACGATGAAAAAGATAATTGCTATGCTATCATTCCTGTTTATTGCAGCAAGTCTGGTCCCTTCGCTTGCGGCGGCAGCAGAACCTATCACTGCCTTTCCCGGAGCGGAAGGCGCCGCTATGTATATAACAGGGGGACGCGGAGGGGATGTTTACGAGGTCACCAGTCTCGATGATTACACGTCCTCAGAGACCCCGATCCCCGGAACGCTGCGCTACGGGCTTGTTAAAGTGGCGAACAGCACTTCCAAATCGACCGTTATTGTCTTTCGGGTTTCCGGCACCATTCATTTGAAGGAGAAAATTAAAACGAATGTCTACAATCTGACGATTGCCGGACAGACCTCGCCTGGAGACGGCATCGCCATCGGCAACTATTCAGTATCCTTGGGAGGATCCAATATCATCCTCCGTTATCTTCGCTTCCGCGGAGGCTTTGCCGAGCTGGACGACACCTTTTCACCCAATGCTCCGAAAATGATGATTGATCACTGCTCTTTTAGCTGGAGCACCGACGAGGTCCTTTCATCCAAAGATAAGAGCAGCATCACCGTGCAATGGTCAATCATCAGCGATTCTCTGAACATGTCGATTCACGACAAGGGCGCCCACGGGTACGGCGGTATTTGGGGCGGCACCAATATGACGTTTCACCACAATTTAATTGCCAACAACAATAGCCGAAATCCTCGATTAGACCGTGACTTTAGACTTGAAAAAGACGCACCTCTGCTGTTCGACTTGAGAAACAACGTCTTCTATAACTGGGGAGCCAACAGCGGATATGGCGGTGAAAATGCGACTGGCGTCAACGTCGTAAACAACTACTATAAAGCGGGTCCCGCTACCTTTGATGATGTGAAAAACCGGATTTTCAATCCTTGGTCCGAGCAGCCCGGAAACTACTATATTGAAGGCAACTATGTGGACGGCTATCCGGAAATCAGCGCAAATAACTGGGCCGGCGGCGTTCAACCCGAGTATGGCTTAGGAACGGTCAATCGCCTGCAAAGCCCTGTACCTATTACTTATAAGAATACCGATGGCACCACTGTCGACACTTCCGTAACAACGGACTCGGCGACAGATACTTACAGCAAAGTCCTTGAGCACGCAGGAGCCATTTTACCAAAAAGAGATTCTCTCGATGCGCGTATCGTGAACGATGTCAGAAACGGCTTAGGGAAATTCGCCAATACCCCGGATGGGGACGGAGGGTTTCCGGCTTTAACAGAGACGACTTTGTCAGCCGATTATGACAGTGATCACGATGGCATCCCGAACAGCTGGGAAGAAGCCCACGGTCTTGATGCCAGTAACACAGCTGATGGTAAAGCGGATAGCGGTGACGGTTTTACCTATTTAGAGAAATATTTGAACTCACTGCTTGGCAATGGGTCCAACAATCCAGTTGTAGCGATCACAAGCCCTTCTACGAACGAGATGCTGCAAGCGAATCAAGATATTGTCATTGATGCCACAGCTTCTGACAGTGATGGCACCGTATCCAAGGTTGAATTCTCCTACTACGATACGCAAGCGATGAAACTAATTCCATTAGGAACGGTTACATCCGCACCTTATTCGTATACATGGACAAACGCTCCGGAAGGAACTCATTATTTGTATGCCAAGGCAACTGACGACTCAGGAACTCAAACACTTTCAAGTATGGTTGTTATTCATGTTAATGGATCAGGCGGGATTGGAGCATGGACATCCGCAGACGTCGGCAGCGTGACAATACCGGGAACTTCAAGCGTATCAGGAGCTGAGAACAGTTCTTTCATCGTAAAAGGTACCGGCAAAATTGGCGCAACGAGCGATGGCATCCAATCGAAAGATGCGTTTCAATACACATACCGTGATATTTCAGGTGATATGGAGTTAAGCTCTACGATTAACTTTCAGAATCCTTCCGAGTACGATAATGGTGTAAAATCAGGGCTTATGATCCGTCAGGATCTGACGGCCGATTCTCCTTTTGCCATGATTACGGTGATGAAGGAAGAATATTACGGGACACGGATCCATTTTATGAGCAGATCTTCCCGAGGGGATTTGGTTGTAACTACAGCCAAGCCAAATGTAGAATTGCCGGCACTCTTGAAAATTTCCAGATATGGGAATGAAGTCAAAGGTTTGATTTCCATTGATGGCGGAGCTAACTGGGAAGTGGTCGGTTCTGTCACGCTGGATCTGCCGGACCATGCTTATATCGGGATGGCCGTCGATGCGACGAAGAGTACGAACAATTTTAATTACTATAATTCCTCCCTATTTGGGAATACGAAGCTGCGGACAGATAACATCACGGGAGCAGTCTTCACCACCGGGAATTTGCAGCTGAATGAGAATGACGGTGATCCTTCCGTCAGTGTGCAATTTAGCAATCGTTCCGAGCTTGATAAAAATGGCGTACTCGTCATCGCGCTATATGATGCTGACGGCAATATCGTCAACTATTCCTATACCAGCGACTTGGTCGAAGGCCAAGGGATAAGAACGCTAACGGCAAACTTCCAGCTGCCCGAAGATGCGGCCGGTTATAAGCTGAAGGCCTTTGTATGGGATGAGCTTGCCAGCAAGCAAGTGATTTCAAATGTTGCTGAGCTGGCTTTGACGCAGTAATAAAGATCTTGTAGCTAAAACTAAAGCCTGACGGCGTTTCATCCGTCAGGCTTTGATCATTGAACAAAGTATCACTCCGAAGTGACGAACCAATCATTTTTCATGCTCCCCACCAAGCGCCGATGGCCCTGATACTCTTCGTAAATGTTAAAATCATACGTCTTCAGGAAGGACAACTTGTAAAGTAAGTCTCCGTTGGCCAAACTGATTTTGAAATCCTTATGCTTACCAACTTTCAGCTTGGATTGCGGCGTCTCTGGCGTTTCATTGGCGCGGGTCTCGAAACTGCTCAAATCCGCCGACCATTCAATCGCCCTCAAGCCGTTCGTGTCGTTAATCTGAAAGACGATTTTACGTCCCTCCGTATTTACGCTCGTGCTCATATCTTTGATAATCTCGTAGTTAAACTTCAAAGATAGTTCGTTATTATCCAGTGCCGTGCTGACATGATCCATGGAGAGCGTATATGGGGCAAGGGATACCCCCTTCAGTGGTGTCCCCACTTCCGACTTCTCTTGCGGGAGCCAGAAGGCAAATGGCTTCACATACATGTCAGCGTCGCCTGAGTCTTCGCTATCATCGTCGTCGTCATCGTTTGCAGGTTCTTCCGTTAGCAGTTTGCCGTCTTTAACGGCCTCCCCAAGCAGAAGATTCATCCCGTTCTTATCAACGCCCTTAGGAAGCATGCTTGAAACGATGAGCAGTGCTTTCCCTCCGGGACCCACTTTCTCTTCCACATCCAGCACATTTGCCGGATAAACGGTTCCGTTCGCCGCTCGAAAGCTGGCAACCAGCTTCGCCAAGTTCGTGAATCTCTTCTCCTGATTCTCAATCAGCACCCGCACGGTATATTGTTCCGTGGATTGCGCTTGATAGCTCACCACGTTTTGAATGGAAAACTTGGATTGATAGCCCACATCCGTCAATTCAAAGGAAGAAGCCGCATCAAGGATCGGCACATGCAGGAGATCAGCCTGCGACTCGAAATCCAACACGTCGATGATTTTCCCATCGGACGTTTTTTCCTGCAGCACGAGCTCTATATTTGAAAATGCATACGTATATGGCACTTTATCCACCATCTGCATACCGACGGAGCTGTCTTTCGGAAGCCCCAGCACTTTCGCCGGAATGATGACTTTCGCCTCTACCTTCACTTTTCCATCCAATAAAAAGTAACCAGACAACTGTGGAATTGGCAGCGAATCCGAGCCTTTATTCATCAGCATGAAGTCTGCAGTCAAAATGTCCGTGTCTTCCCAGGGTAACCGGTACATCCCGTTCATCCTTGTCGTGTACAAGCCATTTTCGTCCGTAAACGCAACTTCCTCGCCTGAGCTTCTCACCTCTTGCTCCGATTCTTTCGGCAGCTCCAAGTCAGCGATTGGCACATTCAACTTCAAATCGGGCATGTATTGTGTAACAACAATCTCCCAGCCTTCGGTTGAAACGTTCGCCGGGACACTTCCCGTCAGCGTAATTTCCTTCGTTTCCTGCGAGTTGATGAGGAGGTCGGTTAACCCTTTTGCGATTAACGGATACGTATATCCCTCCGACGTGCGAACGTTAAACTGGTAATCGGGCACGGTTACACTGTATTTCCCCAAATTTTTCAGTTTCAGGATTACGTTAGGCAAGCTGTTTTTTTCATTTTTTCCAAGGTTAAAATCGGAGAGTTCAGCCTCCACGATCGTGCCTGACATCTTGATCTCTTGAGAGTTTCCTGCTGGTGCCACTTGTGTAAAATCATCCGGCACTGAGATTTCGCCAATTTGACGTTCGAATGGACTGCGGGAGAAATCCCATTTCCCGAAAAGAAACTTTAAATCATGCAACGAGGCAGCTTCATTAACCAGGGCATAGTAGAGGAACTCTTGCGAGGAACCTGCCGCAATTTTTGTTTTTTCTTTGTCCTGTGGCATTATTTTGGCGATGAATGAATCCCCATTCTTACCTAGCAAGCGTATCCAATAATCAGTCAGCGATAGACTCTCTGAGCTTTCGTTCGAAATATGCAGGCTGAACGTAACGATATTACCGGTGTGATCGGATAGAAGTTTTAGCTGCTTGATCTCAGCATAAGAATTACCGCCAAGTGGGATTCGCTCGAATGCGGTACTGGTATCATCTGGCTTACCGCCATCTGCGAATGCGGATACCGGCAGGAACATCAGGCTAATGAAAACGGCTATCGCCAAAGCCATGAGGTTGGGGAAACGTTTACAAATTCTGGTCATCGGCAGTTTCCTTTCTACGCTTCGTGTTTCAATGCATCCAAGCCGATCAGCTCATCCGGCCGCATCGCTTTTAACTGCTTTTCATATAATTCACGATATAACCCGTGTTGCGCTAGCAGTACCTGATGTTTGCCTCTTTCAACGATCCGTCCCCGGTCGATAACAAGAATTTGATCGGCTCTGACGACAGTTGCCAAACGGTGAGCGATGACGAACGTCGTACGTCCCTGCATTAACCGCTCCAGCGCTTCCGTGACCAGATGTTCAGATTCTGCATCCAGTGCCGACGTGGCCTCATCCAAAATTAGGATCCGGGGACTCTTAAGCAGCGCTCGGGCAATAGCGATACGTTGTTTTTGTCCGCCTGATAGCCTGACGCCGCGTTCTCCAATCATCGTTTCATATCCGAGCTCCCACTCTTCGATGAATTCATGCGCGTTCGCCGCTTGTGCCGCAGCGATAATTTGCTCTTTTGCAGCTTTCGGATTGCCATAAGCAATATTCTCATAAACGGTTCCGGAAAACAGAATATTATCCTGAAGCACAAGCGCCATGTGGCTGCGCAGGTCATGCAGATCATAATTTCGCAAGTCAACCCCGTCCAGCAAAATGGAACCTTCGTCCGGATCATAAAAACGAAGCAGCAAATTAATGATGGTAGACTTGCCTGCGCCACTTGGTCCCACAAGCGCTATCACATCCCCGCTGCAAGCTTTAAAGCTTATCCCTTTAAGAGCTGCTCTTGTCTCCAACACCATGAGAGGCGGATCCGGTCTCATTTTCGGCGGAATCCAATAAAAGCGTTTGGCAGGTCTTTGACGCTCGACCAAATCTTTATCCTTCTGATCGACCTCAACTTGCTGCTTTTCAGGCCTTTCAATCACATAATCGAACCCGACTTGGTCAAATTGGATGTCGCCTTTACACGTTTTCAGCGGCAAGGGATTGTCATTGTTCTGAATTTCCGGTTCAATATCGAACACTTCAAAAATTCGTTCCACGTTGGCAAGTGAATTCTGAATCGTAACATTCACATCAGAAAAACGCTGAATTGGGCCATACATCTGGGATAAATAAGCCTGGAAGGCAATTAATTCCCCTACCGACATGTTGCCCCGAATGACCATTGTTCCCCCAACGAACCAAATGATCAGCCCGCCGAAATCCTGAAAGGTTTGACTAATGCGGCCAAGCGTGTTGGATAGAAATTGAGCCGTCATCGCGTAGCCAAAATGAGCGGATGCTTGCTTCTTGAAGCGGTTCAGCTCCATGCGTTCCCGGCTAAACGCCTGCACAACCTTCATCCCGGCAATACGCTCGACAAGGACGCCTGACATTCGTTCCATCTGCCGATGGACAGAGCGCCATGCGTAGCGAATATGCACATTAATGTTCGTAAACGTTAAATAATAGACAGGAAGCAGCCACAGCGACAACAACGCCAGTTTCCAATCCATATGAAACAGCATAAATCCGGCGAACAGCACCAGGAAGAAGTCAATCGCCAGATTAATGACGCCAGAGCCGACCAGATTCTGAGCGCCGTTCACATCGTTCAGTATTCTGGAGACGATGCTTCCGACCTGACGGCTGTCGTAAAACCGCTGAGAAAGCTTTTGCATATGTTCATACAGCTGAAAGCGGATATCGATGACCATGGAATTTCCCATTTTGGCCATCACCCATTGACGCACATAATTGATCGCTGTTCCGAAAACGTAAACGCCTCCCAGTACCCCAATCACCTTGGATAAAGTCCATGAGCTTTCTTTACGCGGAAGCACTTCGTCAATCAGAACTTTGGTCATCCAAGGTACCGTCATGGGGACGATAAATTGCAAAATACCGAGCCCAACAATGGTCATGATCATGTACCGGTACGGTTTTAGAAACTTAAAATAACGTCGTATGAGATGGGATTTTGTGTCCTTCTGCATATCAAACCTTCTTTCTTTCCGTGGATCGGCAGTCAAGATAACCCGCGAAGCACCCGATCGAAGAAATCCGGTGGTCCAACTTGACCGCCTTTCAAAACGATTTCTAAACCGTCCATCCATTCATCCTGCGAAAATGCCCGACAAAGCGGCCCTCCAGGAACAACAGGAGCTATCATTTCCAGCGCGTACATATTCATTCGTTTTACGGCAAAACCTGAGGTATCCCCTCCAGCCAAAACAACTCTCCGGACTCCTGTAGACTGAACCAGCGCACTCGCCATTTCACCCAAGCGTCCGCCAATTCGCTCACCGCTTCCGGCCAGATTGTGCCCGTTCAAACGCATCAGATGCTGAGTTTCCGGAATAGATTCGTCATTCGGACCTAGCGCTGTATATAAAATAACGTTCTTGCCAGACTGCAGCAAGCGTTCCGCTTCACTAAGCAGCAAAGCCTGTGCTGATTTCGCTTCCGAATCCTCTGCGAAAAAAAGAGGCGCTGGCACGCGAATACCCGCATAGCCGTGCGCCATTGCCCATTCGATTTGCGCACAAGTCGCTGGCGAACAACTGCTTGATAGGACCAAGAGCCGGTCTGCAGGCTCTGCCCTCCTCTGCTCAGACACTGCGGGCAATGCGCCTCGCTGCTGCCAATGGGAGACTAACGCGTATTCCACCCCTGAAGAACCAATGACGAATATCGGTTCATGCTTGCTCTCTTCCGCAAATAATTCACCGATTTTGGTAAGATGATCGTCCGTTAACACATCAAACAGCAAAACATCAGATGCTTGATTGAGCTTCTCATCCAATCGCTCTCTCAGCATCGTTCCATGATGCTCCAAATCCAAAACGCTCATCAGACCGATCGTGCAAGACGTCTGCTCAGCCAAATGAACCCGCAGATCCGCTTCCCTCATCGGCGTAACCGGGTGCAACATCATGTTGGGATGCCGATCCAAACGCAGCATTTCCGTCCCTTTCCCGGCAAAATGGTTCCCAAACACCGTATACCTTTTTAACGCGGGCGAGCCTGCGAGAAGAGGTGTGAATCGTTGTTTCGGAAACACACGCCGTCCGATGTCAATAACCTTACCAATGCTGCCCGTTAACGGAGAGGAATCGAAGGTGGAACAAATTTTGTAATGCACGATTGGCGCTTGAAATGCCTTGAGGGCAGTAAGTGCGGGATGAAGCGTAATCTCCATCTCTTCCGGACTCATCGTCCGGCTTACGCCCGCCACGCCAAATCCGTCATACTGGCTGAATGTCTCCTGCCAAGTCGATACGTCTGGCATATCCATAAATAAAATCATTCGCAAACCGCCGGTCGCGAGCGCCTCTAACACATCCGTGGAACCAGTGAAGTCATCGCCGTAAAAACAGATGCGCATTCGTTATCATCTCCCTTCCATCCCTTCGAGACCGGCTTTAACCAAATGCTGCCAAAGCTTGCTTCAACTCAGGATGTTTATCGGCATGCAGATGCAGAGGAATTCCCTCCAAGGCTGCCTCCCACCCTTGCACGAGACTGCGGAATCCTGCCCCGGGTCCGCCCGGATGCCCATGAATACCGCCGCCGGCAATATTCATCAGATCGACGGTGCCGAGTGTGCTGTACGTTTCCGGCGCCGCCCCCGCCCATTGCTTCGATGACAGCACGGGAAGCACAGTGTCCGATTGGTCAAACATTGGCGTCATACAAGCACGCACGCTATCAACGACGGAGGCATTGTCTTCATAGAACTTGTTGTTGAGCCCATTCACATGAAGATGATCTACGCCAGCCAGACGGCACAATTTTTGATAGGCTGCAAAAGACATGCCAAGATACGGATAACGTGACATCATCCCCCATTGATTGCGGTGTCCGTGTATGCATACGGAGGCATTCTTTCTGAGGTGCGCTAGCCCAGCAAATCCGATACTGTTGATGCTGACCATCACACAGCTGCCTCCGGCCTTCACGACGGTTTCAAGATGACGTTTCATAGGATCGATATCATCGGTAATATTAAAAGCGTACATCGTCTTTTTGCCTGTTCGGTCCGCAGCACGTTCTATTTCTTCCATAACCGCCTTGATGCGCTCGGCAATCGGAGCATACAGCGGGTTCCCATGCACCTCGTCATCCTTGATAAAATCAATGCCAGACAAGGCCAATTCACGCACGATCAACCGCAGCTGTTCCGTCGGCAATCCGATGTTTGGCTTAATAATCGTTCCGATGATTGGCCGCCCATGCACACCGGTCAATTCCCTGGTACCGGAAATACCGAACTGCGGGCCTTCATACCGTTCTTGAAACGCCAACGGTATATCCAGATCCAGCAGCCGAAGCCCTGACAGCTCTTCCAGCTCATACAGATTACCTGCAACTGTTGCAAGCAAATTTGGAATCGATGGACCAATATTCGTATAAGGGAATGCAATCTTCACAATGCCACGTCGGAATTCACCTTTGCTGCCCGCAGGCACCTTAGCGCCTGGGAGCGAAGGGAAAGGCGAGCTTTCCAACTCTTGAATAGATAAAATCTGCGCGCGATGTTTTTGCTTCAGACTATCCGTTTCGTTTGGCAGCGGGAGGAACGTTCCCGTAGACTGCTCACTGACGATAATTTCACAAGCCTTTTCTAAGGAAAATGCGGTTTCGAGCCAATAAGTGGCAATGACTTGGTCGTTCTTCAACATGGATATTTCCCCTGTTTCTCCAATTCGGCGCGCACAGCCATGATGCCTAGACGCGGACTAGCATACACGGGCAAACCGGTTTCCTCGCTTAACGCTTTTTCCATTCTAGCCATGGACCCCTGTGCCAGCACAAGTACATCCGCCTGTTTGGCTACTGATTTGGCCGCTTCATAGATCAAACGATCATGCTCCTCAGGCTGACCGGAAATTAAGGCTTGATAAGCCCCCTCCGCCAAGGCGTCAACAACACGGACATTTCGGTTTTGAAGGTCCGCTTCTCTTTGCAGCAACTGCCTGGTCGGCTCGAGTGTAGTAGGTAATGTAGCAAGTACACCAATATTATTAAAATTTTTGGTGACCTGACGTGCCATGTCATCATCGATTTTAACGATCGGAATGTTGAACAATGATCGTACCCGGTCCGCAGCTTCACCTACCGATGAGCAAGTATTGAGGATGACATCAGCGCCGATATCTTCGGCATGTCGATAATACTGTACCAAGCGGCGAACTACCGCTGTAGTCACTCCACCCGCCTGAATCACATCGGCAATCAAACTGTCGTCGATAATGTTGACGAGGCGGCAGCCCGGCAATTCCTCCCGAAACAGCGGCCCAATACGTTCCGATAGCCCTTGACCCGTGTAAACAGCAACAACTGTAGCCATGCCTTCTCCTCCTTTAGCTTGCGGTGTTATTCCTATACTTGATGGCTGTTCCCAGTCTGCCTTCTTGCTCAAGCCAGTTGTCTGCATCTGGGATATCGAAATAGCGAAGCATTCCTGGCAAGATAAAACTTAAAGAATCATTCTCATCATAAAATGGTTCTCTAATCCACTGCGCAAGACTGCTCATTCGGTTTTCCAAGCATACGCGTTGGACGCGTGAATCGAGCAATGCGGCTAACTCCGCATAGATGGCATACTTTCCACTGCCGTAAAGTTCAATATCATCTGCATCGATATTTTTCAGCGTTCCTGCTAATTCAATGGCTCTCAATACATCGTAGGTTCGTACGGCCGCCATACTATCGCCCAGCCACATTAACTCATCCGTGTAGCGGTCCATCATGCCGAAACGTTTGTAAGGTCTTTCCTCTGGCGAGTTTACGTGCGGCAAAAGCGAGCCGATGCCCACTGGATTGAGCACCAGGGCAATACGTCCGGCTGCGCAGGTCTCCTCAATCCATTTGGCATGCGCATTCGTTTGTTTGGTCCCGCCATCCCATACAGCAATGGTAACCGGCAGCTTGCGGCCCGCTGCTTCAGCCGGGAAAAATTGCAAAGCATTATTGAGCAAACCTCGTTGGCTCCACCATACCGTCCTAAGCGCCCACAGATTCTCCACCTCACCGCCTCCGGAAAGACGCGGATTCAGGTCGCATGGCTTGCGATTGAAGTACACGGCATTTCGCAGCCACTTCAACGCCTGCTTCTTGCGCAGATCTTCCGGCAGCTCATTGCGCGCCTTCTCCAGCTGTGCCAGCCGTTCGTTGTTCTCGTCGTGTGTATTGCGGGCACTCGGACATTCGCCGATCACCTGCCCGCTCTGCGTGCAGTGAAGCTGATCCGCAGGCAGCAATTGAATAACATCATCCTGCGGAGTAACCTTACGACCCAACAGTTGTTCTGAAAAAAACTCTGCTGCCGCACGGGCGAGCGGGATCGAAAAGCGATGAGCATTTTCATCTTCAAAAATGTCCAGCAGCTCCCCTTTGTCATACATGTCCCAGAATCTACGGTTAACCGCTACGTTATGGCGTGGAGCTTCAATTGGGACGGAATCATACGTCGTAGCGAGCACACGTACAGGGCGTGGCGCCATCGCCAGCACGATATCTTCGTGATCAAAGCCTAGCGCTGAGAAGCCAGGCCACTTCTGTTCGGCATCTTGCGCTTTGCCGGTCAGGAGAAAATACGGCCTGTTCATGATAAATCCGCCCGGGGCTGCAGCAGCGATGCGCTCGTCGGCCATCATAAGCAGCGATGTTTGGGTGCCGCCGCCTGAATGCCCCGTCACTCCGATCCTTTGCGAATCCACTTCTTTTCTCGTGCACAAATAGTCAATGGCTCGCATAGCATCGTGCAGCATATAACGCGCCAAGCTGTCGCCAACCGGCATGCATTGCCGCCCTACATTTTCATGCTCGGTTACGCTCGTCATTGGCGCTTGCCCTGTTTCAGGATCATAGAAGCCGAAGCGCTCCCCTTGACCTACCGGATCAAGCGACAATACGATTAGACCCGCATGAACCAAATAGTGGCATACCGTCTGATATTCATCGCAGTGTTTGGCCTGCTCGCGATGTCCGCACAACACAAGGACTGCGCCACGTGGCTCGGTTACGCCATCTGGTATATATAAATTTGCCGTTGCATAAACGAGCGGTCTGGGTTCGAAAATCACTTTCTCTACATGAAAGCCATTCCCTGAAATTGTTCCGGTTATTTGTGGATTTAACGGTGTGTCCGAAGCAGGCAATCCACCGATACACGTGAGGATGCCTTCACGGATCTCCTTCTGGCGCTGCATAAGATCGGCTTTATTTGCGATCGATCCACGCGCAAGCTCGCCCCTCTCCGCTGCACGCATGGCGGATTCGTAAATCCACCTTGGCAGCTGGCTTTTCACATCAAAATGGGCGATTTGAACATTTTCAAACTTTTCAAACACGATGAGATCCTCCTCCTCTTGACACTTCTGCCAGCTCTGACTCGATCAACAGATCGGATAAACGTATAGGTTGATTGGCAGCCGCAGATTTCCAAACGGCTTCGCCAGTTAACACCGCAAGCGCCCCTGCCTCTGCACCCGCCATAATGTCATATTGACGCAGCGGATCAGGTCCCAGGAATAAATCCTCCAAAATAAGCGGATCGCCACCGCCATGCCCGCCGGCTTTCGGTACAACGTGTATCGTTTCTTTGCCCCCGAACAGCGGGAAGTAGTCAATCGTTTGCTCAGGCACATGAAAAGCAGCGCGCCCGGACATAATTTCCTTTGTTTCAATCCTGCCTTTTGTCCCATTAATAGCGAGACGATAGCCCTCGTACGGTACCGAGAAATTGACGGAATAGCTTAACATAGCGCCTTTATCGTACTTAACTACCGCTGCATACGTATCCTCAATATCAATTTCGCTATCGAAAATGCACCCGTCAGGACGGTATCCTGTAAAGTTATCAGGCTTAATATCAACCGCATTCACATGGTCGTCCGGCGGTACAACCTCTTTGCTCCGTGATGACCATCGCATGAAATACGCACAGGAAGGTTTGACCCTGCACGTCCCGCAGTGTCTGCCGTCTTCCTTGACGGGATTGAACTCCCCATCCGGACCAAAATAGTTCAGCGCTCCATATGCGAACGCTTCCAATGGTTTCTGGCCAATCCACCAGTTTACAAGATCAAAATGGTGTGTGCTCTTATGAATTGATAACCCGCCTGAATTGCTGCGTTTGCGATTCCATCTTTTGAAATAGCTTGCACCGTGATACGTATCAATGTACCAATTCAAATCCACCGACGTTACCCGGCCGATTCTGCCTTCCAGAATCAGTTCCTTAATTCTTGTATGAATCGGAGAATACCGATAATTAAAAGTGACGTGAAGTTTCCCCCTGCTATTCTGCTGAGCATCCAAAACCCGCTTGCAATCAGCGCCGGTCGTCACCATCGGTTTCTCCGAGATGACATCCAGATGGTGCTGCAACCCCCCTACGATATAATCCGCATGGGTGTAATCCACTCCTGCCACAATGACAGCGTCTGGGTTCGTTTCCTGAATCATCTGCTCAAATTGAGCCGGAGCATATACCGGTGTCCCTGTCAGCGCAGGAAATTTCCTAAAGCAATTCGCAAAGCGGCTTGGGTCCGCATCCAGCAAGCCGACAATCTCACAATGCTGATGGAACGTCTCTAGCATTGGACGAATAAACATGCCGTTTGCCCTCGTGCTCACGCCGCAAATCACGTATTTTTTCTTCGCCATGATGTTACCCCTCCTTGCTTCTACTGTTAAGTATACAAAGTTGCGAATGGCAAACCATTAGTGAAAACGACTGTCATTATAGGTCAATCCTGTCTGGGCTGGCTGGGCATAGAAATACCCTGCCGGGTTGCGGCAGGGTATTGAAATTAAAAGTTTAAGAACCTAAGATAACTGTGAATTTGAGAATCTGCGTTCCTCCAACAAGGTAAATATTGAATTGTTGAATGTTGTTCGTCGTAGGATCGCTGCTTTTTGGATTGCGGGTATAAGATAATGTAAAATTAGGATTCACAGAGACCGAATCTTGCTTCTCAGGATCGAGTTCTTTATAGATAATGTCTCCAATAAACGATTGCAAACCGATAAAGTCATTTGCTGGACCAATTTGATCTTGATTCGTAACGGCAGCAGCACAGGTAGTTGCTTTATTGTCTTTATCTTTACACACATTAGTGAAAGTACCATAGTTCGTAGCAGCCTGTAATTGGCTCATTAGTTGCGTATCCCACAGATAAAGACCGTTTAATTGCAGTTTGGCACCGTTACTTATCGTTTTTGGGTTACTTCCAGATATTTTGAGCGATGTTGGGGCCATAGAGTCGATACCGGAACCAAGACTTTGTGTCAGAGACTTAACTCCGCTCGGAGTATCAAAGAAGACAGTAAGGTTGAATTTTCCGCTGTCGAGACCAATAATTTTCCCGTTGTTATAAGCCATGGCCTTCGGATTGTCGGAAGTAACCGCTCTGACCTTAACGGAAAGACCTGTATCCAAACCTGCAGAATCTTTGGTTAAAATGGTGACACCTCTGGCCAGAGACGAATAGTTACTGAACAAGTACGTCGCATTCGTAACACTATTAATTTTTGCTGCATCATACAATATCCTTCCGACTGCCAAGAGCTCACTGCTTGAACCTAAGTCTAAAGAGTAGGTCAGATTCGGATTATTGATATCATCGACATCCACAATGATTGAGTCGTTGCTGAGCCTTTCTTGGATCTGCCCGCTTCCATCCAAATGAACTAACGTAGCAGTCAATTTGTAGCTGCCTTTTTTGACGGGATCCGGTTTGAACGTGATGGATTGACCGTCTCCTCCGCTCGCTTTGACAATATCCGTAATCTCCCTCAATACGACGGGAGTAGCATCAGTAAGCGTCACCGCTCCTGTGGTATAAACAGCTCCTGTAACACCGCTTAGCTTTTCAAGCTTCATTTCAACTTTATAATCGTCGCGCTTTGTTGAATACACTTGGTCGAACTGATCATAAATTTTGAATACGCCGCTCGTTTTCGCTTGCGACAAGGAATTGATTAACAAAATGGTTCTTGCCGAGTTTCCTTCATCCAGCTTGATGGAATTAGGCTTACGAGCCGGTTCGATCATCATAGGAAGGCTAAACGTTTGATCGAGACCGTTCACTCGGACATAAATCGTGGCTGGTCCTGCGGACGTTACCTGTTTGACGTGAATAGTTCCATTAAGGTCTATGCCTACGTTGCGCGTAATATTTGTTTTCGGATCTGTGCGGGTATTCGGACTCGCTTCTACTACAAGGCCTCCTGTAGCATAAACGGAAATCTTGCCAGCTGTTTCTAGCGCAGCTATTTCTGTTGAAGTTAACTCCTGGTTTGACGAATCGATAATTTTCAGGCTTATCGCTTTATCTTTATCGCCTTCCGTCAATGGCGTGAGTACAGGACCGATAACAACGGAATAAGCTGTCTTCGGCGCTGCTACATTCAACGTTTGTGATAACTGTTCGCCGTTAAACATTAAATTTAGTGTCACTTCTTTATTACTGTCCAAATCCGAGTAGACGACCAATTGCAATTCCGGGTAGCCGTCGTTATCGAAGTCAACGAAATCATTAGGATCATCCGTTTTGAAAACATTACCAAGTGCCCCGGTAAAAGATTTGAATATTCCCATATTCAAAATTTTAGGATCTACAATTCGATTGCCGTATTGGTCATAAGCCTTAAAGGTGAGGTATGCCCGCCCTCCGGCTTGAAACACGAGTTGTCCGACCGGCAACTTCAAATTGTTTTTCGGATCGCCTAAGTCGACTTTCTTCACTTGCGGCATGTCACCGATCGTGAATGTTTTGATGACATTCAGATAACCGCTTTTTTCCAGCACATTAACTGTAATCGTATCATCAGGACGTAAATCGCTTAAATCCAAGATAATTGCATTGCTATCGGCCAAAATAGTTGATTGAACTTTTTTCGGTGCGCTTACATACACGTTCACATTGCTTGCCGATAACTTCATTGTCTCGCCGTATTGATTAAGAGCCTTATAAGAAATCAGCGCCTTAGACCATGGCAACTTCTCCGTGTCTGTAACGAATTCAAATTTAGCTGCCCTTTCATTCTCAGCGATAAAACCCATTGTGCCGTTTTCAACATCCACGCCGCTTAAAATGACTTGATATTGCGCAAACTCTAAGTCATCACTCATTTCAAGCGTTGCTATCGTGCTGTCATCGGACCATGAGGTGATGGGTTCGAATTTAACGGGTTTGTTGTCCGAATCTAAATAACCCATTTTCGTCACGTTCAGAACAGCCTTATTGCTGTCAACTTCACGATTCAATCTTACGGTTAGCTTATTCTTCCCGATAACTTTTACTTCCGCAATTGAAGCTTTAGCAGGCTTAGCCGTTGTCAGATGAAGCTGCAGCGCTGCATAAGAAGCAAGTGCCAGTGCTTTTCGAGTCACGTTAACGTTGCCGCCGAATTTACCGCCTGTCTGATTGGTCATGAGCTTTTGCTGCAGGGCGTAGGTGACATAGCTTTTATAATTCGCGTCTACCGTCTCATCTTTACTAGGAGCTGCCGCTTTCGCCTTATCATCTAGGCCAAGCCCTTTGATCAACAGCATTGCCAGCTCTTGGCGGGTCACGACCGTTGTCGGATTGAATTTGTTATCAACCACGTCGTAAGTCAGATTCGCTTTCTTTAGTGCTTCAATATAGATCCGAGATGCATCATTCGTTTGGACGTCCGTGAAGCTTGATCCCTTAGACATGTTGTCCATGGTCAATCCCAAAACGAGTGTTGCTGTTTTTGCTAACTGAGCTCGATTGATGGTATCATCCACACCAAAAGTATCGGCAGATGACTTCTCAATCGCGTCCATTTTTAGGAGAGCGCTGATTTTTTTCTTGTCATCCTTCGAAAGACTTTTTAAATCACTGAGCTGGTCAGCTAAATAAGTGTCGGCAGTTACGCTTGAAGAAGAAGCTGCTGGTTTCGTTGCCGCTGGTTTTGTTGTTGATTTTGGTGCTGGTGTCGCCGTCGATGTGGATGACGTTTGTGGTGCAGCAGTTTCTTCTGCACTGACTAAAGGGGCAAAACAGTAACATAGCAGCATAAATGATAGTAACAGAGCAAGTTCTTTCCTCATTTCGTGCACCTCCCTATTATGATGATACCCCATAATAAAACGCTTACATTATGTGTAAAACAAAACTAATACCTCAAAGTAATCAGCCCCGCTCTCATTCGTTCATTTTCTTGCATGGACTAACTTTATTACAAAAACGCGACCAAATTATGGGGGCTTTTATGCAATTTTATAGGTTGTTTTATTCATCCTGCTGATGATGGCCTATTTTGGGCCCACCAAGACCTAAACTGGATGGGAGAGTAAGAACACCACCATTCCCCTCCAAAGCCAACTAGTTAAAATTCCACAAATCCCACCAATAGCCGCTCATCCTCCAGCCCTTCCAAGTACGGACTCAGGAGACGCTATTCCGCCAAAATCGGCTGAATTTGAGAGGCTATCGGACTGAGGAGACGCTATTTGCGGGTTTCACCGCTGTTCCAGGCCATTTCATGGCAGATAGCGGCTCGTGTGTCCGTTAGAAGCAAAAGCTAGCCTAAAAGCAGCAAATAGCGGTATCTGGGTCCGTTAGCTGACGACCAGTGTGCAAGGAGGTATGCTAGCAGCACAGCCGCCCCTAACCGACGGCCAGTACTCGAAATAACCCTGACAAAGTCTCCTCCGTCAGGGTTCATCAAGCAGTCGAGCTTGAAACTCAAGCTCAAATTTGAATAAATACTTTCCCCGCTTCTATTTTCACTGGATACGTCTGCAAATCCACACACGCAGGCACACGTTTCGCGACACCCGTGGGGATGTCAAAACGGCCATTATGCTTAGGGCACTCAATTTGATTGCCCATGACTAAACCATTGGACAAATGAAATTTGCCATGGGTGCAAAAACCATCCGATGCATAGTAGTCGCCCTTCTCCGTGCGATAAATCGCAAACGTCCGATCCTGGTGATCGAAACGGATAACATCTTCAATCTCCACTTCGTCTGCAGGGCAGGCTTCAATCCATTCTCCGAGACTCATCCTAATTCGCTCCTTTCTTTCAGCATATGAGCAGGCCCGTACATATAAGGGCGCGCCGTTTTGGGCAGCGGTTTTATCACAACGTAAGCAGGGTCTTGCTTCTGCTTTCTTAGAGCGCCAACCACCTCTTTCAAAGCTGCCCACAGACTTGGCCGAGCTTCCGGACAATCGGATTTCATTTCTTCATGCAGCTTTGGCAGCGCATGGTAAGGGACCATCGGGAACATATGGTGCTCCGTATGATAGTTCATGTTCCAATAGAGAAAGCGGAAAATCGGATTCATATAAACCGTACGGGTGTTTAACCGATGATCAAGCACATCTTCATAAAGACCTAGATGCTGCGTGACACCAAACAGCAGCACGACGATTCCGCCGTAAAACGAAGGCAGAAACACGAACATTGCTGGCAACAGGCTGCCTGTTAACAGGCACGCTGCCAAAACAGCGACAATAATGAGCATATAAATGCGCGCTTCGCGGAATGTTTTCCGGTGCTGAGAGGAGGGAATATACGCATTCTCCTGCTCATCCAACTTGCCAAACGTGTGCAGAAAGAAGCGTTTGATCTCGATAGGACCGCCATATAGATGAAAAATTTGCATGATGAGGATTTTCCAAATCGGCGGCCGTTCGGTAATAATTTCCGGATCACGCCCAACGATGATCGTGTCCGTATGATGGCGGGCATGACTCCACCGCCAAGGCGTGGCGGACCTCAGGACGAGAAAGGACGCGAATTGATACACGACCTCGTTCATCCAAGGCGTCTTGAATGCCGTTCCATGGCCGCACTCGTGCCATCTGGAATCACCAGGGGTCGCATAGAGAATGCCATAAGCGAGAAAGGCGGGAATAGCCCACCAGGTTCCCCACGACAAATAGGCGAGATATCCCAAAATGAAAAGTCCGCCAATCCAGATGATCGTGTCCCGAATGGCCGGGCCATCTTTCCGTTTCATCAATTCTTTCATCCGCTGACGAGGGATCGGGCACGTATACCATTCCGCCTCCGCCAGCCCGAGCTCAATTGCCCGTTTATTCTCAGCTCCAGTAATGCTGTAGTCCCTTTTTTTCTTTTCTACAGACATGTCAATTCACTCCCTCATCCTTTACCTTTTAACCGCCGATTGCTTTCAGCTTGTCGTCAAGGAACTTTTTCGCGCGCGGGATATCCTGCTCATCCAGATGCTCGATAATAATGGGTATATTCGGGTGAAGCTTAGACAGCTTTTGCAAATATAAGTCATAGTTCAGAATTCCAAGTCCAGGAGCTGGAAGCTCAACGGCGCCTGCACCACGGAAGGTGTGCGATTCAACGGCGTCAATTTCCGCATGTTTCTCCGACAAATCTTCAGCAGGCTTGCAGTCCTTGGCATGAGCAATTTTTATTTTATCTCCAAGCGTGTGGAAAATGCGGTTCAGCGTCTCGTCGACGCTGCCAATGTTGCTGTCCGTGAAATAGTTCGTCGGGTCCATCAGCAGGCCAAGACCTGGATGATTCACATCGGAGAATAAACGAGTCAGCGCGTCAACGGAACCGATTACGTTATTTACGTAGTTTTCCACAAGGAATACCGATCCATGGTCATAAGCAAATTTGGCTAACGATTCGATTTGACGGCACGTCTCCTCGTAAGCTTCTTCCGAGCCATTTTTCGGGTCCCACACCCAGTCGCTTTCCGTGTTGTAAGTCCCCGTCTCACTGATGACATACGGCGTCCCCAAATCGCGGGCAAATTTCAGCAAAGTCTGAAGTCCGAACAGGTTTTGTTCACGTTTCTTCGGGTCTGGATGAATGATGTTCGTATAACCGGAAATACAGACGATCGGCAAATTGGCATCACGGAAGGCATCACGAATCCGGTGGCATTTTTCCTTTGTAAGCGATTCGTAGGCAAGGTCCATGTCTTTGAAGGACAAATCCAGTTGAACACAGGAAAATCCGTCTCTTTTCATGCGGGAAATGGATTCCTCCAAGGAATAAGGATAGTACCCGTTAAAAATACCGACTGAGATCATTAGAAATTTCCTCCTCGAAAGTCTATTTTATTGAAATGAAGTTGCTACTTCAGAAAATAAAACTGTCCTGCCTTCGGCAATTGACTTGTAACAAGCATCAACTGCCGCCATGGACTTCAAGTTGTCTCGTCCGCCGATTTCCGGCTCGCTATCGGTCTCAACAGCCCGAAGCAGCTGCGCCATCGTACCTTGGAAGGCATCCGGAAACCAGACTTCCTCCCATGTCGGCCGGAACCACTGATTCGGCGCTTGCCTTGTTGTAAACTCCAGCGTGCTCGGCGATCTCTCCGGGTAAACCGGCCACCCGATCGTGCCCTGTGCCATGCCATCTAGTCCCTCAACCCGCCATTTGATATAAATGTCCTTCTCGTTGCCTTCCCCAGGCCAAGCCCAGACGTCATCGAGACTGGTTGCCATTAACTCGTTCGCATACTGGAACGTATATTGCGATATCCCGTCTATATGCGGGAATTTGGTGCGGGGGTCGCTGCGCGTAACGGCTGTAACTCTCTCTGGATCGCCGAACAAATACCTGAACACATCAATATGATGAATCCCCATATTCAATATCTCAAGGTGCTCATACTTATGCAGAAAATCCTGCCAATGCGGAATCGCGCGCATGTCTATCGACGCTAACACAGGCTGCCCCAGATATCCCCGGTCAAGTATAGTCTTGAGGGCACGCATCGATTGGTCGTACCGCATGTTGGAATTGACGGCGATTTTGATCCCTGCATTCTCGCACAAGTCCACGATTTCCTTAGCTTCTTTAGAGTTCATCGCCAACGGTTTTTGACACAAAATGCCCTTGATATGCTTCATCTTCACCGCAAGACGAACAACTTCAAGCTGCCGGTCAGGAGGAAACGCAATATCCAGAATCTCGATTTGCTCATCTTGAACGAGCTCCTCCCACGTCCTGTGCACAGTTTTAATGTTCCGCAGTTCTGCAACGGCTTTGGCATTATCGTAGGTTCTCGATGCGATCGCCACTGGATTGAAACCAGCATCGCGATAAGCGACAAGATGGCAGTCTCGCATAATGAACCCGGAACCGATGCAGCCGATACGGAAATCTTTGCGTACCGGCCATTCCGGCCTGATATTCAAGTCTAAGTTAACCAAACGCAGCGCCTCCTTATTTTTCAATCCACATCCCTGTCGTGAAGCGGACTTGTTCACCTGCCCGTATGCCTCGGGCTCCTGTCAGTTCGTGTTCGTAAGGGAGATTAAAGGCATCCGTAACATAGGTGTAAGGCTCCAAAGAATAAGATGATGCCCAATCTGGCCGAAATAAGACCACATAAGGAAAGGTTTGATCGAACTGGTAAGCAATCGTATAGTTCCGATTTTTCATCTCAATCCGGCATGTTCGCTCACTATCCTGACCCATGGTTATCAGGGAACAGCCAAGCAGCGGGTAGTTCTCGATAGAAGCACCTTGCCGAAGCTCTCGGCTGAATGCCGATTCCTCCGGCGTGCCGATGACGAATGCCTGGTTCGTAACGGGCCATTCCCCAGCCGCAGGTACACGAAGTGCGATCTCTTCCCCGTCCCCGAACGGTACTGCAAAGTAAGGGTGCAGCCCAAAAGCGAACGGGGCCTCCTCCACGCCTTTATTTTCAATCCCCCCTTCCAGATAAAGTCGACCAGCCTTCAGCCGATACGTCATTGTAAAGACCAGCATATGAGGAAAATAGGCCATAATCTCAGGATGATCAGCATAACGAAATTGGCTGGTGACCCAAGCCCCTTCCTCCTCGGAAGCGCCGTAGCCTACCACTTTCCATGCTTTGGAACATAGTTCACCATGCAAATGATGGTCAGGAGGCTCGTTCAGAGGCAGCTTATATTCACGTCCCTTGAATAAAAAACGGCCGTTTCGAACCCTGTTCGGCGGAGATAACAGGGGTGTCCCGTATTTAAACACCTCATTCTGTTCATGCCATAATGAGCTTAAGCTCGCAGGCGGCATGAGAACTTCAACCCCATCGCACGTGAAACGATAGAGATTATTGCCGATTGCCGGGATCAGCTCCGCGGAGGAGCGGCTTTCTTCATCGGTTAACCGTATGATGGAGAATCCCTCTTTGAGTAAGGGGCCAGCCCAATATGTACTCATATGCCCCTCCTTTTTACCAATAAAATTCTTCCTGTAATCGGCGATACTGGCCTGAACGAAGAGGTGCTTTCTCGAATATTTTCCGGTTGTTATAAAAGGGGTGATGCGTCCCTGCCGGACTCAGGTGAATGACATCATCCCCGCGCCAACGCGTGATAAACTCCTGCCCTACCGCCTTCTCTATGGTTTGGCGCTCACTAAGCGGGAAGGTTAGTGTAATCTTCTCCCCTGCCTGTACAGGGCCGAGCGCGAGGAAGCGTTGATTCACCCACATGCTCGGTTCGCTGCCGGATTGTGTCCGTACGCTATCGCCGAGTTCACGGTAGACTTCCACCTTCGCGTAACCTGCCCATTCAGGGATGCGGACCAGCAATCTTGGCACGCTGCGATGAATCTCCAGCTCCACCTTGCCCTCGTGGGGCAAATGACTGGAGACATCCAGCCAACGTGAGCCCCGGTTCAACAAAAAGTTAACGCTAATCGTCCCGTTATGCTCCGTAATCGTATTGCTCCAGCCCATGAACAAACCGCGCGTCCCCGAGCCGATACAGCAGGTTTGCAAATCGCTGGTATGCCCTCTGCCTCCACTGACATTACAGCAGAAATCATTTGGAGCGGAGTAACCGGCGAATGCGCCACGCGTACGTTCCGCTACATTAAAAAATGACTTCATCCCAACATCATCGTTGGCTTTATTGTCAGCTCCCACAACCCAATCCAGATTCAGCAGCTGCGACTCCGTTAAGTGGTTGCGCAGGAAGCGTTCTACGATACCCCAGTACTCGACATACCCAACTCTAGCCAGCGTAATTCCCGTAGAAATCAAGTCAACGAGCGAACAAGTTTCATGCTCAAAAGCCTGTTCGTGCATGTCGCCAGGCGTCCAGCCAAACGTTGTGGAGCGAGTTAACGCCCAGTCATAGCTCTTTTTGACGAAATGGATGATTGAAGCGTCCTGGGTATGCAAAGCAAAACGTGCGAGCGCATCAAGCGTACCAATGCGGGTATGGAAGTGGCCGCTGCGGTAAGCAAGCGAATCGTTAAAGCTGCCATCCGGATTGAACACACCGCTGCGATGAACGATAAGCGCCGAGAAAAACTGGCACAGCTCGAAAGCATCCATATTTCCTGTCAGCTCATAATATTTGAGCAGCGGCATGACCAAACGTCCGCAGAAGGCCGCCGGATCGGGGGCCAACCGAAGCTGGACCGCGTTCGTGGACGGCCAGCCATTGACGGTGTACTCGGAAGCCGGGTAGTACCACACATCCTTTTCCTTAATAGCGATACGTTTGAGCGCAGCTACATGTTTATCAGCCACATGCTTGATTTTACGGTCGCCTGTTGACATAAACCAGGAAGTCAAAGCGAGAATGACAGCCCGCTGGTCAATCAAGTTTGCATTCGTTTCCCAAGGTGCCTTCGGATTGATTTGCCGATAACTAAGTCCATCTTCTTTAAAAAAGCTGAGGAAGTTAGCTCGGTAACGCTCTTCAATATCCCGCCCCCGTTCGTCTCCTGTCATATGTCTGGCCAAAATAAGAGCATCCACCAAGCGGCCATGGCTGGAGCCGTAATCCCAATCCCCATGGGTCAAAAACGCCGGTTTCTCCATCAAGTTCGCTGCAAAAAAAGGAATATACCCGAAATCCTCGTCTGCCATCCCGATAATGGCGCTAAGCACGTGCCCTGCCCGATCCTCCAGCAGGAGGGTATCCGGTATTTGTTTCGTTTCCTGACTAATCATCGACAATTGCTCCTTCGTTATACTTTGATTGGAGGTATGAGCACGATCCTGCCGTCCTCCACCGTAACCTTCACTTTGTTCGTTTCTTTCATGCCGATGGTTTCCAAGTAGCTCGCCGGAATTTGCAGCCGACCGGCTTGGTCAAGCACCGCATATTCGTCGTGAGACTCCTCTTCTTCCTCTTCAATGCCTTCTTCTAAATCCTGCATTTCTTGCTCATACGACTTACGCCGTAAAATTTCTGACGACGTGCGTCCGTCCCGGATCGCAACGACACGATCCACTTTCTTGGCGAGCATGGGATCATGTGTCACAATCACGATCGTGAGCCCTAGTTCCCGGGACAGCTGCCGGAACAAATCAAGGATTTGGTTCGCCATGCGCGTATCGACCGAGCCCGTGGGTTCATCCGCAAGCAGCAGCTTCGGATGGTTGGCAAGGGCAATCGCAATCGCCACGCGCTGCTGCTCTCCACCGGATAACTGGTTCAACTTGTTATTCCTTCTGTGGCTAAGCCCAACGGCTTCCAGCAGCTCAAGCGCGCGCTCCCGTTTCCGTTTGCCCTGCAGCAGAATGGGCAGCTCCACATTTTCCTGAGCGGTCAAATAAGGGATTAAGTTGCGCGCATTGTTCTGCCAGACAAAGCCGACGGACTCGCGCTTATATTTGACGAGGTCCTTCTCGCGTATGCTGAGCAGGTCCTTGCCGTCTACGATCAAACGCCCGGCAGAAGGACGATCAAGTCCGCCAAGCATATTCAGCAGCGTCGATTTGCCGCTTCCGCTATTGCCGATAATAGCCATCAGCTCGCCAGCTTCCACATGCAGATCCAAACCTTGCAGCGCCACGACTTCCAAATCGGCAATTTTGTAGATTTTAACCAGATTATCGCAATGGATCATCTTAATCCTCCCCAAGCTTCACGGCCTGATGTATCCGGATTCGCGAGACGATATGTCCGAGCACCACAAGCCCAATTGTAATCATGACGGTAACGATCGCGTACAGCCGCTCATGGTCGCGCGGATCGAACGTAACTTGAAACGGAGGTACTTGCGTGCTGGGATCGAACGATAACTCGAATAAGGGAACAAACAAGTGACTAGCGATGTTGCCCGTCATCATCCCAATAAGAATTGCTGCGCCCGATACCATCACTTGTTCACCGATCAGCATACCAATGAGTTGAAAAACGGAAACGCCCATCGCCCTGAAAATCCCGAACTGCAGAGTCCGAGCGGATAACGACAACACCCAGTAGAGCAGGAACCCGAAAAAGCAAACGACAACCGAAATGATAAATCCTAACGTCATAACACCATTAATCGCGAGTTGAAAAGGATCTTTGACAGCTATGATCTGCGCTTGCTTGGCGTCGGTCAAAGACTCGATATCATACCCATGTTTGATCACGGCCTGATACACGGCTTGACTGCTTGCTTCCGGTTTCAGTTTCATCCAAACCTCATAAGGCTCTATCCCAATGTTATTCTGAATGTACGTGAGGTGACCGACGATTAGCATCGGTTTCTTTACCTTCGTGGTCGTCCCTTGCTTCGTAGTAACCGAAATCGTATCGCCCGCTCCCGGATTAGGATTCCAGGAAGGCCAATAATTAATGATCCCGAAGACGGTCACGGAGGCAGGTTCGAGGTTCCCCCAACCGACCGTCAGGGTATCTCCTACTTGGACGCCGTATTCTTCCGCTACCGACTTTGATATCAGAACCGCGGAAGGATTTTTGGCAATTAAATTTAAATACTCATAAATATGATGATCCAACAAATGATCTCTCAACCACGCCGTCTCGCCGAAAGCTTTGGTGTCTATGCCCATCAGCTCAACTTTGGCGTTCGTTTTGCCTTTGGTGAAGGATGCATCGTTTTTGACAAACACCTTAGCGGCATGTTCCACGCCTGGCAGCTGAGTAAACGGTAAAAAAGACGGCTCGCTGTATTGAACCTTAGGCGGTGGAGTTACTGCAGCATCGTCCGATGAAGCCTCTTCAGACGAACTGTCATCGCTCGATTCCTCTGCACCAAACAAGATAGCCGGTGGCGCATCGTTTTCCCAATGAATCTGCATGACGATATCGGAACCGGCGGAATACCGGATTTTATCCGTCGTGTTCTGATTAATGGTACGTGTAGCGCTTGCGCTGAACAGTCCGGTAGCGATCGTAATGATGAGAAACACCATAATAAATTGATACTGAATAATCGAACGGCTCACCTGGATTAAAGTCGTGTACACGGTTGGCGGCCACCAGCGTTTCCCGATTCGGTACAAAAGCTTCATGAATAAGGGATATAAACGAAGCACGAGCAAGCCGAGTCCGAAAATAAACATCGCGGGAATGAGAAACAACAAGGGATCTACTCGTAAATCGCCTGATTTCAAACCGAGTGAAAGGATATCTTTGACCCTCGTTTTGTAATTCTGCAATCCGTACAACGAAATACCGATGATCGCGATATCGAGGAAAAATTTATGCCAAAAAGACTGTTTCTGCAGTCTCGCTGATTGCTGCTTGTGGCCGACAATGGTGACTCTTGTGGCAAGGATTACGGGAATAATCGTCATGACAAGCGATGCTGAAATTGCGATCAACGCATAGAGAAAAGCATCCTGATTAAGCGCAGTTTCCAGCTTTGCGCGTTGGACAAATTCAAGAAATCCACTAGAAGCACCTAATAAGCTTGTAATCGATTCGCCAATATACGGCCCGACCCCATAGGCAATCGCCCCAAGCACTACGCCTTCAACGGCGTAACTAAGCACAATTTGCCAACGGCTGGCTCCCCGGCTGCGCAGCACGGCGATCTCTGTTTTTTGCCTTTCCGTGATGAGGTTAGCCACCATGTATAAGTAAAATGCGAGCATCAGCATAACAGGCACATTAAGTGACCATAACATTTTCCGCAAATTCGCTTCTTTCACATAATAGTTAGTGAGTGTTTGGAGCGCTGGCACGTTTTTATTGTGGTTTTCATAATGAGCATCCATGTAGGTATTGATCGCTTCATCGTTGTACAGAAATCCGTCAGCGGAGGCCAAAGTCAACAACTTGTAATCAAGCGCAAAATACCAATAGCTGGATTGAACATTTAACTTGCCATCCACCGTAAACGCTTTCTCGAACAATTGAAAATCGATGAGAAAGCTGTTTTTATAACTGCTCGTATTGTTGTACCAAAAAATATCGGTGTAGTCTTTACGGTCGAACACACCGACAGGTTTAATGGAGATCGGCTCCTGCAAACCCGCATCTTTGATGATAAAAACGGTGTTCAGCACCATCCCGAGCTCAGTTAATGCCTCTGGGGCAACTAGGGCTTCATACACACCGTTAACCGGCTCTTTCGCCGGAAGCCGTCCATCTACGAGTCTGATGTGATTCTCCATGCCATCGATCGCGGAAATATCCGCCGACCTTTGAACGTTAATATCGATTTTATCCGGCTCAGCTGGCGTTAAATTGTAACGTTGTGTTGCTCTTTCACGTACGAAGGACTGCACCGGGATGCCGAATCGTCCTTCTTTTCCCTTAAGAAACTGCTCGGTTTCTGCTATCGTGACATGCTTCGGTTGTTTTTCTTGCGCGGAAAAAGAGGCCGACAGCCAATAAATGCCCGGATATTGATTGCTGCCCAGCTGCAGCTGCTGCATTTCTTGAATGAGCAGCCGTTGCAAAATGGCACTCGTATAAATCGGCATGCTGCTCGCCAATGCGACGGACAGCACAAGCCCGAACAACAAGCTAAGCTCAAGCCATTTATTATTGATCATTTTGCGCAAGATCATGATAAATAACGCCAACGTCTTAGCCTCCTAGTTGTTCAGGATAATCTGCTGCCCTTCGCTTAACCCTTTGCGAATTTCCACTTCTGTCGCCGCAACGATGCCCTTCTCCACATCAATTTCTTTGCGGCTTTCACCATCGAGCACCTGGACGAAATCCCGACCCATGTAGTTGCGAAGTCCAGCCCTTGGGATCACCATCACCTGATCGCGCTTCTGGGTCACAATCGTGATATCGGCCTGATTGCCAATCACGACATCCGGTGGCAAACCTGTCACCTGAATGTAGATGGCTTTCGCATTTTTGTCCTGAATCGCTTTATTACTGTTTGGTGGCGCAGAGAGAGGCGTTTGAACAACCTTCCCCGGGTAGGTTTTATCTTTGATTTTCACAGTTACATCCATGCCGACTTCGACTCCACCCAGATCATTGCTACTTGAAGCCGTATAAACGAGCTTCATCTGTTTCTGATCAGAAAGCGTGATGACTTGTTTGTAAGCAACGACTTGATCCCCTGGCTGAAGCGTATCGATAAACGTCACAATCCCATCAATGGTAGAAGTCAGCCTTGTATTCTGGAGTTGATTCTGGAGCGATTCCAATTGCAGCTGGGCGCTCTCCATATCGAGCAGCTTCATCCGAATATCGGGATCGTCGCCATCTTTCTCCGCCATGGCTTGCTGAAGTGAAATTTTCAGCTTCTCAATGGCGATTTGCTGGAGCTTCACTCTCATATCCAAATCAGACGTTTCTGTTGTTGCCAGTACGTCCCCGGCTTTTACCTGATCCCCCAGTTTGACGTTGATTTGCTTCAAACGTCCGCCGGACTCCGAGTAAAATAAATAGTCCATTTTATCAGAAGCAAATGTCGCAACACCCGTAATTTGTTGGGTAATATTGCTGCGTTTGACCGTGTACAGGTTTAAGATTTCCTTAGCGGGCTCGACAAGCGGTGGTTTCAGCTCACCTTCCTCAACGGGCAAGAGCGCGCACCCCGCCAGCAGCCACGCCATGCAGCATAGGCCAATAACCGGCATAACTGCGCGTTTAAGTCGCATCGACAATTTGTCCATCCTCCAATGCGTAAACATGATCGGCATAACTCATAATGGCGGGATCATGCGTTGTGAGGATAATCGTCATGCCCTCATGCTGCACCAAATCTTTGAATACCCGCATCACTTGCGCCCCCATTTTGCTGTCTAATTCAGCCGTCGGTTCATCTGCAAGAATTAACGTCGGTTTGTGGGCAATCGCTCTTGCAATCGCCACCCGCTGCTGCTCTCCCCCAGACATTTCAAACGGCCTATGCTTCATCCTCGCTTTAAGCCCTACATATTCTAGTGCACTCTCCGTATACTCCTTAAAATTCACCGACTTTACCCCGGCAATACGCAAGCCAAACTCTACATTCTCATACGCTGTCATTAACGGAACAAGGCCAAAAGATTGAAAAATAAGCCCCATATCCTTTCGCCGGAGGGCGTTACGTTTGCTCTCGGAATAGCCGCTGATTTCATTGCCGTTAAAAAACACCCGTCCTTCTGTCGGTCTATCCAGCGCACCCAGAATATTGATTAATGTGGTTTTGCCAGAGCCCGAACGACCTCTGAGTGCAATGAGCTGCTTGGAAGGAATACTTAAGCTCGCTCCTCTTAACGCATGAACAGCTGCAGAGCCGCGTCCAAATATGCGAGTGACACCTTCCGCTTGAACCAGAGGTGCAGAGCTTGCTTGTTGAAGGACATTCATGACCACTCACGCTCCTATATGTGCGGATTTGGCTAGAGAAAGAACTCCAGTTCGAAAACTGGAGTTCGACATGTTGATGCAAAGCTATTAGCCGTTTTGCAGTGTCCACAAAACAAGTGCGTCCAAAAGCTTCCAACTATCTTCAGTAGCGTTATCATAATTACCGGCAAAGGAGAAGAAGGAAAGACGCGCTTGCACCTCATAGCCGCTATCGGAGTGCGTTCCTTTGTTGTAGTAGAAAATGGTTGCTTCTTTCGGTTTTCCTGGAACTGTCGCAATAACCGTAGCGTCCTTGCCTGGAAGACCATAAGCCATAGCTGTTTTTGGATCTGTCGTTAATAGAAGGTCTACTTCACCTGAAAGTCCTGCCGCAGCTTTATCTTTTGGCTCAGCAATCGTTGTAGACTTGATATTATATTCGTTGGTATTCTCCTCTTGAGAGGAAAGACCTAGATAGTACATGCCGTGATTTTTCAAGTAAACCGTTGGAATCGCAATATCTTTCATAATGCCGGAACGAAGATATTTGGAGTTGAGCGTGTTGCTGACGAAAACCAAATCATATCCATCTGCTTTATCTGCCGTAAACTTATCACAGTTGACCCATGTCACTTTGAAACCAAGATCTTTCAAACGGTTAATAATTTTCTCATCATCCGGATTTTCTTTCAGTTGTGTCATTTGCGAGCTTTGACGTGTGATGAAAAGCAATTTTTTGCCTTGTGCGGAAATTTCGCCAGCTGGCGCCGCAGGATCTTTGCCAGTCTCTGGTTTGACCTCTGGTTCTTCTGTTTGTTCCGGCTCACTACCGGAAAGAATTTGTTTGGCTGCAAAGCTTGCTAGAGCCAGCATTTTACGTGTAGCGGATGTTTTTCCGCTAAATTTACCTGCCGATTGATTTGCTAGCAGGTTTTTCTCTAGTGCAAGAGAAACATAACCTTTGGCCCAGTCATCTACCGTAGAATCATCAACCGGCGTAGCTGCAGCTGCATCGTCATCCAGACCTAATCCGCGAATCAAGAAAGCTGCAAGCTCTTGACGGGACACGTCGCCAGCCGGTTTGTACGTTTTGCCTTCTGCATCATAACCATTGGTAAGTCCCGCCTTCTTCAATGCTTCAATATAAGGAAGCGCATAGGAATTGGCTGGATCGTCACTTCTGACGTCAGTAAAAGAAGAAACCGTCAGCGTATCGTCAACTTCGAGGTTAAAAATAATCGCAGCCACTTTCGCAAACTGTGCCCGATTCATACGAGCATCCAGTCCGAACGTATCTTCCGTCAACCCATTAAAAACACCGTCTTGAATCAGTGAATCAAACTTATCCTTATCTGCCTGCGGTAAATTTTTCAAATCTTTGAAGTCATCAACACTTTTAACCGTTGCGGCAGGTGTATCCGTGTCTGCTGCGAAAGCAAACGGAAGGACAGTTAGGGACATGAGAAGGATGGACAGTAGCGAGAATACAAATTTTTTCACGTGAACTCACCTTTCTAAATTTGATTTGTGATGTATGTTAGCATGGTTGGTAAACGGTTATTTGGTCGTGCTCGCAGCCTTATTAATTTCAGTTTTAGCTGCCTTTGCGGTCTCAATCGCTTTCGTAGCTTGCTCCTGAACCATCCTGAGCGCTGTTACGGAATCTTTGGACTCCTTAAAAATCAGCGGTTGGAATACGCCTTGAACAGGTACGTCATACCAAACTAAACCAGGATTACGTGCAGCAGGAGGCATCGCATTTTGACTGCTAAAAATGGATTCTACGTGCTTACCTTGCATTTGAGGCAGGTTTTTCCCGAAGGCTGCTTTGACCGCATCCGTCTGGAGCGGACCGATGACACCTTCTTTGGCAAGCTCAATTTGATGCTCTTCCGAAAGCAGTGCATCCATGACCTGGAAGGCAAGATCTTTTTTCTTGGATTGCTTCGTGATGTACATCGAGTACACATTCGGCTGATATTTCGTGTTAGGAGCATCACTTAAAGACGGAACAGAAGCAATGTCGAAATTCAAGTTTTTGTTTTCCTCATAGAACTTGACCAAATGGTCACTCACCGTTGCCACGGCCATAGCGATGCTTGGCTTTGAAGCAAACGTTTCCACGGTATCGAACTGGTTGGCTGGAATGTCGTAGAACCTTCTCATGTTGTCTACTAGCTTCTTCCAATTTGGATCGCTCATATCTCCTTTATCCTCAGTTTTGCTTAACGGGGACAAGGACAATTGATTATAATTTAAATAATGGCCCGGGTTTTGAGAGAAACCTTTGTACGTAACGTCACCTTCAACGCGCGTCAGCTTTTTCGCCAACTCGTAGATCTCATCGTATGTCATGCCGTCTTTCGGGTAATCAACACCGAATTTATCGAAAATATCTTTGTTGTAAAATAAAGCAAAATCGTTGTTATAGAACGGAAGCCCGTATATTTTTCCATCCGGGGTTAAATTTTTGATTTGCGCCATATAAGCCGGATTCAATTTGCTCGTATCGAAGTTATACTTTTTGATCAGATCGCTAATATCATATTGAAGGTCATTATCGATCAAATACCTTTGAACGTTCATCCGAGTGTCGTCCATGATGATATCAGGAATCGTCCCGGCTGCGATCAAGTCCTTGTACTGTCTGCCCGGATTGTCCCAAGCGACGTGTTTGATCGTGACATTCGGAAATTTCTTCTTAATAAAGTCTCCGACTTGTTTCTGAAAAATTTCCTCTTTGACATAATAAGCCGGCCATACGGTATAAATAAACAATTCGTTATCCGGTGATGCTTGGGCTTGCGGTGAGGTTTTCTCATCCGTTCCACCCGGTTTGGCACTTGGAGCTGCCTCGTTCGTGCATCCAGCCGCCAGCGCAAGGGTAAGCGCAAGAGCCAGACTTATTTGTACTCGTTTCATTACGACTATGACCTCCTTCATGAACCGCAAGATTTAGTTATCCGTTCTGCAGCGTCCACAAAACAATGTTATCCCAAAGTTTCCAGCCCGCATCCGTAGAAGTATCCTGCATGCCGTTACTCCAATAGTAGTAGGATAATCGCGCTTTCACTTCATAACCGTTATCGCCTTTCGCGCCTTTATCATAGTAATAAAGAGCAGCCTTCGTTTTGTCGCCAGGAACCGTAGCGATCACTTTCGCTTCCTTGCCTGGAATCCCATAGCTGACGCCGAAATTATCGCCGGTTTCCGTGTAAACTTCTACAGTGCCAGATAATCCACCGGCAATCTTAGATTTGCTATCGACGATATCAATGGATTTCAACTTCTTAACCGTCGTGCCTTCCTCTTGGGAGGAGAGTCCGAGATAGAACATCCCGTGGCTTTTCACATACACCGTTGGAATCGCAACTTCTTTCATCGCACCTGTTTTCAAAAATTTTGAATTCGTAGTTTGGCTGACGTAGATCAAATCGTACCCTTTCGTCGCATCAGCGGTAAGCTCGCGATCTGCAAGATGGGTTACGCTAAATCCCATCCCTTTCAAACGGCTTGCAATCGCAACGTCTTCAGCGGGAAGCGGCTCGGAATCCCTGCCGACAAGAAGCACTTTCTTCCCTTGCGGAGAAACTTCCGCTTTCTGAGCTGCCTCTGGTTGGCTCGCAGCCGGCGCTGGCGCAGCCGTTGCCTGGGCAGGTGCTTCACTTGCCTTCGCTGTGGAAGCCGCAGCCGGCGCCTTCGTTGCATCAGCTGTAGGGCTTGCCGCTTTCGTTACTTCCACGGTTGCAGCAGGCGTTGCTGAAGCTGCCGGTGTTGACGAAGCTGCGGGAGACTCTGAAGCCTTCGCCGTAGCGGTTGGAGTCGCCGATGGTGTTGCCGTTGCTGTCGCTGTTACCGTTGACGCAGGTGTTGTCGACACGCCCGGATCAGCTGCTTTCTCTGAGGATGAACAGGCGCTCATCGCAATAGTCATAAACACAGCGATGAGGAGCAATAGTAAACGTTTCATGAAATGGGTCACCCCTTTTTCAAATTGGAATGAAGGCCCCTCCAATGTTTGGATGAAGGAGCCCTATACTGCATTATTGGGCGGCTTTCTCAGTCTGAATCGCTTTCGTTGCAGATTCTTCAATCATGCGCAGTGCGGTTACGGAGTCCTTGGATTCTCCGAAGATCAGAGGCTGGAACACGCCGTGTACCGGCACGTCAATGTAAGTTAAACCTGAAGCGCGAGCCGCTGGCGGCATGGCATTTTTGCCGTAGAAGATAGCTTGCGTATGTTTCCCTTGCATTTGCGGCAAGTTTTTACCGAAAGCTTCTTGTACTTTCTGCGTTTGCAGCGGTCCGATGATGCCTTCTTTCGCAAAGTTGATTTGCATCTCTTCAGACAGCAGATACTGGATCACTTGGAAAGCTTGATCTTTCTTGGTCGACTGTTTGGTAATGTATGCCGAGTATAGATTTGGCTGAGCTTTGACGCCCGGCGCATCTGAGAAGGATGGCATTGCAGCGATATCAAAGTTCAAGTTTTTATTTTGCTCATACCACTGAACGATCTTCTCTGTCACGTGAACACTCATCGCCATTTTCCCTTTCGGGAAATCATCGACGGATGTAAATTGGTTAGCCGGAATCTCGTAGAAACGTCTTAAATTGTCGACTTCCTTCTTCCAGCCCGGAGTATTCATCTCCGCCTTATCTTCCGTCAAACTAAGAGGTGAAAGGGAAAGCTGATTATAAGTCATATACAAACCAGGATGCTGTTGGTAACCTTTGTACGTATTTTCACCTTCGACACGAGTCAGCTTTTTAGCTAATTCATAAACTTCATCATAGGTCATTCCGTCTTTCGGGTAATCCACACCGAATTTATCAAAAATATCTTTGTTATAGAACAAAACGAAATCGCTTAATTGGAAAGGCAAACCATAAATTTTCCCTTCCGGCGTTACGTTTTTCATTTGCGTCATTGCCGCAGGATTCAATGTGCTTGTGTCAAAATTGTACTTTTTAATCAAATCCGTCATGTCATACTGCAAATCGTTTTTCAAAATATTGCGCTGCAAGTTCATCCGGGCGTTATCAATAACAATGTCAGGTATCGTACCTGCTGCAATCAGATCTTTATATTGCCGGCCAGGATTATCCCATTGTACATGTTTGAACGTGAGGTCTGGAAATTTCTTCTTGAGGTATTGCCCCACTTGTTTCTCCCAGATATCTTCTTTGGCATAAAAGGCTGGATACACGGTATAAATGAATATTTCGTTATCCGGTGATTTGTTTGCTGAGGCAACCGGCTGCTGTTTATCGCTTTGAGCGGGCTCGGACGTACAGCCTGTCAGGATAACAAATGCCGACGTGATCGCTAAAGATGCTTTGAGAAATTTTTTCATTTTCTCTATGAACCTCCCAATCGTGATTTCAAATTTTGTATACTTTAACTTTATTACGAAATGTTTACGTTTACATTAGGGGGGTTCTCCAACATTATAGGTTGTTTGTTGCATCATTCCGATTCAACCTTTCCCCACTGCCCAGTGAACGGCTGCATCAAAAAGCTTCCATCCATTATCCGTCCTGTTAATTTCTTCCCCGCCTGTCAAATTGAAAAACAAGCGCTTGGCCGGCAAAACTTGGCCGCTCATATTTTTCGTACCTTTGTCAAAAGCACAAATCACGGCACGTTTATCGTTATCCGCTGCTGAGGCGATAATGACGCCCCCCTGCGGCACAACAAAGTTGATCTTCGCTTCTTCTTTATAAATATCCACTTTACCCGGTAATCCGGCCGCAAGCTCATGCTTACTCTCTTTTATCGCGATTGACAGGCCGGTATATTCGCCGTAATCCGAATCATCTTTGCTGGCCAATCCCACTTCGCCTAATATTTTGCCATTGGCATAAATGACAGGCGCAGTTGATCCGAGCAATTTATCCGCAACGCGATGAGAACCTGCGAATGAACTGACAAAGACCAAGCCGTAATTGGCCGGCTGTTCCGGAGTAAGCTCTTTATCTGACATCAGCGTAACCTCATAGCCAAGCTCCTTGAAATGCTTCATCACAATTCGATCGTTTGCACTGTCCGTGCCGACAAAAAGGACCTTCTTCCCGTTTCCAGCGTCTTTTTGCGTCGTCGGCATGGAACAGGCAGCGCTTGCAAAAATCAGGATGACGATTATTAAGTAAGAAAACAACCGCTTCATTAACTCCCCGCCTCTCTCAAGAACTCGTGTTATTTGGTCTCTTGCGCCCAGCGGACAGCGGCATCAAACAGCTTCCATCCCTCATCGGTTTGATTGATTTCTTCACCTGTCATCATGTAAAAGAAAACCTCACGTGCAGCAACCGGCTGCCCTTTCACATTCGTCATGCCCTTATCGTAAGCAAAAATGGTCGCCTTCATCTCATCATTGGGCACGGTTGCCACAACAATTGCATCTTTGCCCGGCGTTGCCCAACTCATTTTTCCATTATCTTTGTAGACATCCACATTGTTTTGGAGACCGGCTGCCAACGCATGCTGACCGTTGCGGATTTGAATCGTCTTCGCTGCATTGTTCCCTTCCAGCTTGCCGTTCATATCAACATCCGTCATGCCTGTATCACCGGAAATTTGCGGCTCGTCGTAGATGACAGGGACTGGGATAGCCACGAATTTATCCTTGATTTTCCCTGAATTGACCGACTCGCTAACAAAAATCAAATTGAAACCGTTGGCTTTCTCTGTCGTCACCTCTTTGTCGGAAACCACGGTGACATTCATTCCGTGTTTTTCCTTGAAGCGCTTGATTACAATCCCGTCGCCACCGCCTTCTTGGCCGATAAAAAGCACACTTTTTCCATTGCTTTGCGACTTGGCTGCCGCGCTGGATGCCGGTTGGTTGGATACCGATACAGGATGACTGGTCACTGAGCTGCAAGCGGAAAGTGCAAAGACCATACAAGCCATGAGGGCTGCATTTACCTTTTTCATAGACGAATTTCCTCCCTGTCAGGAATGTTTATTTTTGTCCATTTTGAGCTGCCCATTGCACAGCCGCATCCAATAGTTTATAGCCGTCATCCGTCTGATTCATCTCTTCCCCTGCACTCAAATAAAAGAATACCTGCCGGGATGGGACCGGCTCATTATTGATATTTTTCGCACCCTTCTCATAGCCAAAAACAACCGCTTTCTTATCATCACCGGGAGCTGTTACGATTGTAACAGCCTCTTTGCCCGGGATGGCGTAACCGATCTTACCGTCATTTTTATAAACCGTTACTTGATCTTTAAATCCAGCGGCCAAAGGATGTTTGCTGTCTTTAATTTGAACGGTTTTTGCCGCGCTGAGCTCATTGTAATCCAGCAGTCCCGTTAATGCGGAAATACTGGCCACTTGCGGCTTCGCAAAAACGATTGGTACCTTCGAGCCCTTAAGCTGATCATTGATTCTGGAAGCATTGACAGTCGGGCTGACATAAACAACGCCATACCCGTTTAGATTTTCCGGTTTAAACACGTTATCTGCCATATCAATGACGGTATAGCCTACCTTCTCAAAATGTTTCACCACATAAGGGTCATTTGTCCCTTCCCCTCGTTTGATATAGAGCATTTTAACCGGTCCGGCTGACTTGCTTGCCGTCGTTGTTGCATGCGAACATGCCGCCAGCATGGCGACCAGCACGCCAACTAAACATAATGCGAGAAGACGTTTCATCTCTTTTTACCCTCCGTTTCAACTGTCACTGATCAAGTTTCTATTCCACTAAACCTGTACGTTCTACGCCTTCTACAAACCATCGCTGCGTGAACGTGTACAGTAGCAGTGGCGGGATAATCATTAAGAACGTTGTGGACATGCGAATCGCCTCGTCATTCACGGACGGCCCATAAGCCTCGGCTTGCTGACGCAGGGCTGAAGCGATCTTCTCTATCCCGAGCGATAAAGGCGCCGTTTCGATATCCGACAAGTACATGCTCGGCAGGTAGAAGTCGTTCCACGTCCAGATGAAGGAAAACAGAAAAACGACGAGAATCGCCGGTTTGGCTAACGGCATCATAACCTTGTAAAAGATTTTAAATACGCCGGCCCCGTCAATCCGTGCTGCTTCTTCCAATTCCTTCGGCTGTGTGGAGAAAAATTGGCGGTAAATAATGACGAACAGCGCTCCTTTTAACCCCAATCCGAAAAAGGCCGGAACGATGATCGGATAAATCGTATTCAACAGGCCTAACTGTCTGGCATAAATAATGTTGGGCAGGATCGTAACCTGCATAGGCACAATAAAAGTTAGCATCAGGAAAAAAAACAGCACTCGCTTAAACGGGATTTTCAGTCTTGCAAACGCATAACCGGTAACGGCACACGAGAGGGTTTGCAAGATAGCCACAGAGAGCGAGAGGCCTAGGCTGATGCCCAGCGCCTTCGGGTATTTCATCCACGACCAAGCCTCTTGGAGATTCCCGAGGTAGATTGTCCTCGGGAACCAGTTGACGGCCGGATCCAGTAAATCGTCTGCATTTTTAACCATGGTCGCTACCATGTGCAAGATCGGCTTCAAATAAATGTAAGCTGTATCCAGCAAGATCAAGTAGATGAACAATTTGAATAAAAGACCTTTATCCGCTTCCCGCCCGATAACCGCATAGCGGATTTTGCTGAGCAGCTGCAGCATGCCGACCGTCTGCTCTTCTTTCAATTTGATACGAAACATAGCGTCATCCCTCCTGTCGTAAACTTGTTAAGCACGATGTGATTTCGTCACCCTGGCGAAAATAATGAATAGGATCGCTAAGAAAAAGGCGATGATCATGAAGTAGATCCAGAACAAAGCGCTGTATTGTCCATACTCGCTCTCCCGTACCTTCGACAAAATCGGATTGGTAGGAAACGTAAAGAGATCGACCACGGTATAAATCAAATTGAGGAAAATGAACGGCGTCATGGCAGGCAGCGTAATTTTCCAGAATGTTTCCCAAGGTCCTGCGCCATCAATTCGGGCTGCTTCATAAGCGGAATTCGAAATCGTCTGCCTGCCGCCCAGGAAGATCATAATTTGCACGCCCGAATACCACAGAATAAGTACGAACGAGTTCAAAATAGAAATCAGCGGATCGGACCAAGTGGCCGATAAGTTAGCCTGGATAAGGCCTGAAATGTTAAATTTGGACATAAAGCCGAGATCGCCTTCGCCCTGCGTCAGAAATTCCTTCACGACCTCGCCTGTCGCCAAAATGACGGGTAGGAAGAAGATGGCCCGAAAAAACGTGCGTCCGGGGAATTTTTGATTCAAAATAATCGCAATTAACAGCGCGAATATGACAATGATCGGAATCATGAAAAGCGCTTGGCGCAGGAAAGGCAGCAGTTGATTGTACAGCAGGCTTCCGTTTTCAAACAGAATGTACTTATAATGCGTCCAGCCAATGTAACGGGTCGTCGTCTTGGTTGCGGTTATGGTTACATCCTGAAAACTCATAAACAAGGAATAGCCGATCGGGAACGCCATAAAAAAGATAAACCCGATGAACCACGGAGCGATGAACAACGTTCCTTCCAAATATTCGATCAGGGATGACCTCAGTCTCGCTTTCCGATTCATTTGCCTCCCCCTCCTCGAATAACAACAAAGTTATGAGCCGGTACGGCCAAATCCCCGTTCCGGTATTCCGTCAAATTATAGTTCACGATAATTCTTTTTCCGTTGGCATACGTCGTTTCTTTCACACCTTCAGCAAGCTTCCGATGCCCGGTAATAAACTGATCCTGCACATCTCCAAGGGCTTCGTTGTAGCGTTTATACTGCTCGGATGCAAAGTTCTCCCAATCCGGGTAATACGTGTTATAGAAGCGCAAGCCGTAAGAATTTACGTATTTCTTCGTTTCAGCTTTCGTGAATACGAAGGATGGTGCCGCTCCATATTCGATGTCCCTTAAGAAATCGTTCACGTCTTCCTGGCGGTTGTTCACATATTCCGATGAATAGGAAACTAATCCGTGTGTAGCAATTTGGGCGAAGGGCACCGATTCATCCGAAAATAAGTCATAGGAATTGTCATATACCATGTCTCGAATGTAATTGATATGCGGCAGTGCGTAGACATTGGATTTCTCACCCTGTACACCGCCAAGCGTATCCTTGATTTTTTGCAAAATCCGCTCTTGAATTTTGCGGGCCTCGTCTCTTGAGGAGCCGTACCCCGTGTTGTAATCGTTGTACAACCTCTGGCCCAGCAATCCGACGGCAAGTCCGTCGACACCCATGGCTTTATATTTCGGCAAATCGTTATCCACCATCTGTTCGATGTATTTATCGCTAACGACCGGCGTTCTCTCCCGGTTGAACAAAGGGCTCTGCATCAGCGTCCGGCCGGCTAAGTTAACCATAGCGTTAAACTTCTCGTCGAACCCGCCGCCTTTGGTATTATTCAAGGAATACTGTGCTTCCAGATACACCGGATAACCAAGTCCATGCGCATGATCGATGAATGCCTTCATGCCGGAGTCTCCGCCAAGGCGGGAATCCACCGGGAACGTTTGGCCAAAGGAACTGTAGCCGCCCTTTTGCCAGCCCGTGAAGGTGAGCGACATATTGTTTATGCCCTTGTCATGCAGGGAATTCATAATTTGAATGCCTTCGCTCGTCGTGGTCAAATTAAGGTAGCGGTCGCTAATGACCCCTTTTTCCCGATCGGCTCCGATGATGTTCGTATATAACGGGATATTCGGGTCTTTGACGGTAACCGGTTTGACCGCTTTCTCCTTCATTAAATACTGGCGGTAAGTTTCAGCCATCCCGACGTAATCCGTCTTCTTCTCATCCAACATGTAATAACGAATGGAACGATCGCTCCCAAACATGTGATCCCGATCATAGTCGACATATCCCCACGAATCAGGGACATTCGTATTTCTTGTTGTAAACTGCAAGAAGCTGGAACGATAGTTCATCTGGGCCCCAATCCAGTTGTAATTGCTTAGGACACCTGCTGGAGCAGCGACCACGTCGGCATACTCATCGCCTTCGTGCACCACGGCCAGAAAGCCTTTCGATCCCGACTTCATACCGAAGACCGGCATCATGACTTTATTCCGATTGTTGTTGATTCCCGGGAATGCAATATCTTGGCCGTATGTTAATTCGTCATACAATTTGTTGACATTTAATTGATTATCCTTGAATCGCACCAGAGCTCCTGCACCATCCGGAATAAACAAGTATCCGTCCTGTCCGTCTGTGTACTCTGCACCTAAGAAGGGATAAGGTCTGACCCAAACGAGACCCATTTTGGTCTCCTTAACGCCTTCCTGCAAGATTTTCGTCTCAACGTAATCCTGAGCGACCGTTACTTGGACAGGAATCGTGAAGCCCGTCACAGGAAACTCGTAAACAAGCTTGAAACCGCCTGGAATCGTTTGAATATCCTTGATGCTTCCGCCTTCCGCTGCCAGATTCGTCTCTTTGGCCTGCAAAATATTTTTGGAAAAATCCACATATTGGACCATCAGCGGCGAAGCCAAATGCTTTTTCCAGGTCTCCGAAATTTTCTCTTTCGACCAATATTTCGGATCTGGGTAAGAGCGATACAGATTGCCGTTCCGTTTGTCCTCGACGATAAAATGTCCCGTCTTGTCGTCCATTTTCAATCTCAACGTCTCGGATTCTGCAACTTGCTTGAAATCGGTATCGAGCGGCAGTTTGGCGGGAACACTCGCTGCTTCTACCGTCGTATTTTGCTGCACCGCTTGCGAACTGCGTTGTCCCGAATCTTTGAACTCAAATTTGGCACGGGTCAGGAAGGTGACGACGGCCGCCAAGATCAGGATGGTAACGATGATGGCTGTTTTATTGGTTTTGATCATCCGGATCATCTCAAGGTCACCTCCTGATACATCTGATAAAGTAGCGATCCAAGATCACTGGTAAGTCCCATAATAATGAAAATAAGCACACCGATGACAAGCATCGTACATAACGTAAGGAAAACATTCATGATCGTTTCACCAAACGTGTAATTATGGACGTTCTGAATTTTCCAGAAAATAAGCAGCCCGATCCATACCGTCATCGCATTGCCCACGAAATGATAAATCGATGCCTCGGACATCGTCATAACATTGGATATAAAAGCAAGCGGGATGCCAATAGCTATGTAAGGCAAGAGCGCATAGGCGCTGCCGATGAAAATGTGCTTGAAGCGTCCCTCGCCCCGATAAATCGAGCTGACCAGGTAGTTAGCCACAATCCAAGCGATCCAAACGATGAAAAATTGCGTGAACGTCGAGTAAATATCCACAAAAGTCTTCGGATTAAAAGAAAAGCTAGTCGCGAACTGGCTGATAATCAGAGACGCGTATACACCTAGCAGAACGATACTGGCGCTCAAGTAGCTGCCTTTGTTCTCATAGTGAATGGCGGAAAAACCGTCAATCGGATGTTTTAATACATGCAGAGCAAGCCTTAAATTCGAGAGGAAACGATTCTGACTCTTCGGTCGATTGCGCCATCTGACCCGGAATTCACGCTTTGCGGTGAGCTTATTGGTAACGGTGTATAAGATTACACCAAGCAGGATGACGCTCGCTATCCAAGAAAAGTTACTCTGTAGCCACAGCATTCTGATTTGCCAGAAAGAATCGGAGTACCCTTGTTGATTTCCCGCTTCTTTGAACAAATCTTTTGCTGTTTCGTACTGTTCTTTTTTAAAAGCTGACTTCGCAAGCCCCAGATAAGCTGGAGCGAATTGCCCGTTTAAACGCAGCACTTCTCTCCATGGCTGCTCGCTATCCTCATATCGGCCAGCCAGGGTAAGCTGGTTGGCTTGGTCTACCTTTTGCCCAAACTCGGACAACCGGAACACTTGCACAATATTTTCCTGATCGTCCAGGACAAACAGCTCGTTTCTTTCATTAACATCAAGCGCCACAGGACTTTTCAACAGTCCGACCTGCGAGGAACCGATCGCAGATGCGCCGCCCCAGAAGTACAATAAATTACCGGATCCATCGTAATGGCTGATATATTTATTCTGCTGATCCACAACAATCATATTGCCGCTCTGATCGACCGCGACATCCGTTAGTTGAGGACCTGTCATGACTCCCTCCGCCGGCACGTCCCATGGGGCTGTTTCTCCGAACGGTTTCGAGGAGCTGCGCAGCAAGTTATCGCCTTTTACATTCAGCTTTTTCAATTGATTCGTTGTAGCTGTTCCGCCCGTCACTGTAAAAATATAGCCGTTTTTGTCCGTCGCTACGCTGTTGATCGGCTCGGGTCTCTTAGCAACTTCATTGGCGTACATTTTTTTGGTGTAAAGCATTCTTTTCAAAGCGTCTAACGGGGAAATCGCCGTGCCGTTGGCACCGAAGAAACCTTGAAATTTGCCTTTCGGATCAAGCATCACAAGCCCTTCATAGCTGCCGTGTACAGCAATATACATAAACTCACGTTCATCAACCATGACCTTCGCCGGATCGAAAACAAATGTATCGGGAATGTACCGGGATTCCGGCCGTTTGTACTCTTGCATGACCTTGCCGCTGGCATCCAGCTTAAGCACTCGTTTGTTGCCTGTATCCGCGACATAGATGCTGCCATCATTGGTTACGAAAACACCTTCTGGTTTATTAAAAGGGTTCTCTGGCAGGGTAATGTAACGCAGCAGCTGCCCGGATTCTGTCATATGTACGATACGGTTATTGCCCGTATCCGCGATATAAACTTCACCTTTCGCATCGATGAAGATGTCTTTCGGATTTTTCATCGGCGAACTCATCTGAACCGACTTGTTGCCCGGATCTGGCGCCATCAGATTCTGCCCGATGACCCCCAGCGGGAAATACGCCGGCTGAAGCCATACTAAATTTCCCCGGCTGTCTTTGGTATACGTGGAGTATTTCACCGAGGCGAATGCAGTCGCAGGCAATAATGCGGCGCATAAGAGGAAGAACGATAGAACTAGCCCCCACTTATGGATTTTCATGCTCAAACCTCCGTTCCCATCTCTCTGTGTATAGTGTCATTTGCCCAAACAAGCCATAAGGGCTCAATTGATAGTCGCGAGTAAAATGCTGGCCTTCTTTGCGGAAAGACGCCCAACTGGTTGTCAGCGTATCGCCCGACGCCTGATGGAAAGGTCCAAGCATATTGCGCGGGCTTCCCATGACTTCCACTTCCAAACGGTTCACACCCTCGTAAAGCTGCTTCGTCAAATCAAGACGGTTTGCGCTGCGCCAAGGCACATGACCAGCCGTTTGCCCGTTGACCTTTACTTCGATGGTAACCGCGGCATAATCGCCAAGTTCCAGTACTGTCCGGCTTTCCGACTTATTTTCCACCTGAATGTCAAAATGATAAATCATGCTGCCGCAGTAGTGAGGATATCCTTGCTTGCACCAATCGCCAAAGGCCAAGGTTTCAGGTTCGGCTATAATGCTCCTTGAAGTATCGACGCCAAACGATCCGATCAAATAAATATCTTCCACTTCCATGCGATTTAAATAGTTGCACGACAAGATCAACTCGTTCTCTCCAGCTCTCAAACCGGATAAAAGCACCTGATCAAACGACCGGTCCAAAAACCAACCATCCGGCTTATTAGCGATGGATTCGCCGTTAAGGCTGATCTCGTACTGTTCCGCAGACTCCACAACCAGATACACAGCTTCCTTCGGAACATCGGTGATAGGAAAGGTGAATTTGAAAGCGACCGGCTTGCCATCTTCCGGATGAGGCTCGTGAATCCATTTGTACCTTTGTTCAATGCCATTGCCGTAAATCTGTCTCATGTCCAAAAGCGACCGGATGGCTTTCTGTGCTTGCCATACCTCCATCTCTTCCGACCAGCCGCCGTGATTGATACGATATGAGCACATATCCAGCGTTAACACATTCGGCATTGACCGCGTGAACTTGCAGACCGGGCCTAACACCTGAGTGTCGGCTAGATCCGCGTTCGCGCGGCTTCCTTCTGTTTCAGCCTTGCGGCCGTTCTTATGCCAAATATACAACTTGGAATCTGCCGGACCGAATACCTCGTCAAAGATGATATAACCCTGACGAAAACGGGTGTCGACTGCGCTTACTTCGCCAGTCAATGCCTTCCACTCTTCCATGCAGCCTGGCCCTTCCAAGGCAGCTTCGATCCGAACGCGATGTTCGCGCTCGCGGTCGTTATTGACAATGAACAGCGCATAACGATCCCCCATATCTCTGAGCATATACAAGCAGGCAGCAGACTCTTCATCTTCTGCGCTCTTGATGCTGACTTGGCGTGTCAGTATGTTTTCCAGTGCTTGGGCTGCCTCAGCCGCGTCCCCAACGATGACCATGTTCGGGTGATCATAGAGGTCGGATAGACGATTGCTCACTCTGCCTTCGAGCATTTCCGGGCGAGCTCCGACAGCGACAGCTTTGCCGCCAGCGTTAAGGAATTGCAGGAGCAGCTGGAACGTGCTGTTTAGCATCGTCCGAATTTCCGGAATGACGACGACTTGATACTCGGCTGTATGAACAGCAAGCTTCTTGCCGTGAATGGCCCCTGTTTCCGCCATGATGGTTTCATCGCCAAGATCAAAATCGTAGTGCGCTCTCAGCAGCTTGCCGAGAAAAGCGTTAAATTCGTGACCATACCGGTTCGTCTCGGAAACGTCACGGTCCTTGCCTCGGGCCGGAAAACCGTAAGGTCCCGTGCCAACCATACTCCATGCGGTGGAAGCCGGATGAAGCACAAGCACATCTCGGACCGGGCGTCCTTCTGTCAAAACAGCGGACAATCTGGCAAAATAATTTTCCATAATCGCATTGTATTTCCACCAGCTGGTGTTGTAGTTGAAGACAGGCGGATAATCCCGCTTCCGGCAGCCTTTGATCGAATAAAGCGCCAAGTGCTGAGACCTAAGATTAACCCCAAGTACGAATTGGAAATCTCCGATCCATCGCTGCCCTTCAAAGGTGAAGCCCCAGCCTGTGCAGCCATAAGTTTCGGTCAGAACGAATTTTCTCCCGTACTGATTTGCGACACTGGTACACTGCTTAACCGTGATGTATTCGTTCGTTTGCTCCGTCAACATATCGATGCCCGGCACATGCTGATAGCGGTAGTTGGGCATGATCGCTCCGCAAACACGAGTGGCTGTGCCCAAATTATTTTCCCAGAGAAAATGTCCGGTAAAAGCAAGCCCGTTGTTCTCGCACCACTCACCGATTTGCTTCGCATAGGATTCGCTGAATCGTTCGGTAATCGTCCGCCAGTAATCGTGACGCGCCTCTGTGGAGCGTTCGCCATTGAAGTATAAATAAGGAACGAGATCGAGTAGATCGTATCCACGTTTCTCTTGGAAATAAGCGGGGAAAGACCAGCTCCAGGGAATCCAACCGCGCCCCTCTGTAAATTTACAATGACGGTCATGAAGGCTCGGTTCGTCAGTAAAAACGCCGCGAACGGTTTGGCCGAAATGTTCGCCCACTACTTTTTTGTAAGCCTCGTAGGTAATGTCGATGAACGCTTCAACCGATTCGGGATTCAATTGATCCGGAGGCGCTTCATTGTTGAACCATTCACTCCGTTCGGATATTTCAACCCGGAAAAGAAGCAGCACTTCGTCATTTTCTAACTCACTGCTTGCACCTGCTTGAAGTCTTTCACAGCGAATCAAGTTTCTTTCGTTAATCACAGCTTTGAACCGTGCTACGGTGTCGGTGTCGTCAATCTCCGTTTGTAAGGAGGCGCTTGAAAGTACCTCTAACGTTAGCCCCTTGGCGCGGAACGCGTCACCGCCTCGCGCTTGCACAAGTCCCCCGGCAAAGCCTGAAGGCCAGCGGTCTTCGTCATACAGCCATGCCTGCATACCCTGCGCTTTCGCTGTTTCCACGGTGGAACGCACCAGCTTCATCCACTCTTGACCCATGTAGACGGTTTCCAATCCGTCTCTGGAATGAATGAAAAAACCGCCCATCCCTTGCTCCTTCATTTGCTTCACTTGCCGGTTCAGCTCTCCCTCTTCCAAGTCGTCATTCCAAGCCCAGAAAGGAAGCGATCTGTAGACATTCGGAGGATTCTCAAACTGATGCCGCAATCGGTCCAGCTGGGGCGCTTCCACAAGTCTCCGCCTCCTTCTTCTGTTGGAATATCGCGACGCTTTTCGGCAGAAGTTCAACATCTCCGCTTACGCTCGTGCCGCTGAGCAGCTCATTTTGTTCGTACATCCCTACATTTATCTTCTGCGTTTGTTCGCTATGATTTAACACAAAAGTGAAGACAAACTCATCTTTATGGCGTTGAATGATTTCCACGTCTTTTGGTGCATGAGCATGTGCTTCCATGGGAGAAGAGATTCCTTTACTTGCGCATAAATAGCTGATCCATTGCTTTAAAAAAGATCGGCTAGGATCCGTTGCCGCATACCAAGCTTCTCCCTTGCCAAAGCGGTTACGGGTTAATGCCGGTGAACCTGCATAATAATCGCTGCCAAAGCTCGCAACCGTCTCCGCACCCTCCGGATGAACCACCTCACACAACAAGCCGCAATCGTAGGTGCCTTGAAGCTCTCCTAAGTTCGTCTGCAGCACGAGCTGGTTTTTTTGATCCGGGTGCAGCGCGTCCAGCTCTTCCACCCAAATGCCGAGCAGCTCGCGCAACTCACCAGGATAACCGCCAGGTGTGACAAGATCATTTTCATTCGCCACACCGCTGTAGAACGTAGTGAGAAAGGTTCCTCCGTTTTTAACATAACGCTCCAGCTTCTCCGCATAACCCGGTTTCACCATATATAAAACAGGGGCGACCACAAGTTCATATTGTGAAAGATCTGTATCCACATGAATGAAATCGACTTGAATATGATTGTCATAAAAAGCATCGTAATATTTCTGGATGTGATCGACATATTTCAAGTGAGCGGACGGTCCGCCTCCTAATTCAACTGCCCACCAATTATCCCAGTCGAACAAAATACCTACCTTGCTTTTCACCCGTGCATCGAGCAATTGATTGCCCAGCTGCTTAAGCTCCTGGCCAAGCTCTGTACATTCCCTGAACACACGCGTATGCTCATGGCCGGCATGATCGATAACAGCTCCGTGAAATTTCTCATAAGCCCCTAGCGAGCGGCGCAGCTGGAAGAACATCACCGAATCGGCGCCGCGTGCCACGGCTTGATAGCTGCGAAGCCGCATAATGCCAGGCCTTTTGGTCGGATTGACCGTTTTCCAGTTCAACACGCTCGGCGTCTGCTCCATCAGCATGAAGGGAGCGCCGTCTTTCAAGCCTCGCATGAGGTCGTAACGAAGCGCCATGTAGCTTTCAGGCGTTTGATTTTCTGGATATATATCAAGAGCGACGATGTCCAGATAAGGCGCCCATTTGAAATAATCAAGCGGCTTATAGGTCCCGTTCCCCTGGAAGTTGGTCGTGATGACCGCATCCGGGATGAACGATTTGATCGCGTTATATTCCAACTGATAACAGGCCAACCAGCTGTCCGAATTAAATCGATAATAATCCAGTGTCATGCCTTGGAATGCCGTTTGATCGGAGTTTCCTCCAGAAAGTCCCTCGCTTAATGCGCTGGGAAGAACGATGTCTTCCCAATCATAGAAGGTATGCCCCCAGAATCGCGTATACCAGGCCTCGTTCAGCCGTTCGAGCGTTCCGTACCGATTTTTCAACCATTCTCGAAATGCATGCTCACAGTTCTCACAGTAACAGCGGATTCCTATCTCATTGTTGATATGCCATAAAAGCAGCGCCGGATGGCCCTTGTATCGCTCCGCCAGCTTACGGACCAAAACCTCGGCATAATGGCGGAACGTCGGACTATTCGGGCAGGAGTTATGTCTGCGGCCAAACTTTCTTTTTTTCCCATCGGTCGTTACGGTTAAAATATCCGGGTACTTCCTCGCCATCCAAGCCGGATGCGCGGCCGTCCCCGTTCCCAAACAGGCATACATGCCATTCTCATGCAGCTTGTTCATGACTTCGTCCAACCATCCAAACTCGTACGTCTCCTCATCCGGCTGGTTAAGTGACCACGAGAACACATTGACGGTTGCAATATCAATGCCCGCAAGCCCGAACAGCCTCATATCCTCATCCCATATGTCCTTCGGGAACTGCTCCGGGTTGTAGTCGCCGCCATACATAATTTTGGGAAATGTTCGGCTAATCATCGAATCGCCCCCTGAAGTGTTAATGGAATCATGGTTTCACTGTCGGTACCTTGTAACGAAAATGGCGCCGGCCACCGTTTACTCACCTGCATCGGCGAAACATCTCTTGCCGAAAACGGCTTCAGCCGCAGCTCAAAAATCGTCTTCTTCGGATGAAGCAAATAACGCTCCAACGGAGGAGCTTCTCCGCAGCTGTGATTGCCAATCGGAGCTTGCTGATGATCCAGGTTCACGATCGTTTCCTGTAAGCGAACCAAATCGGTTGTATGTTTCGCACGCGTTACATTCGCCGTAGCATAATGGCTCGCGCTCACATCGAACATTGGCAAACCGCCTATAAACAAGCCCGTTCCTAACGTATTTGTTACGGTTGCCCATCGTGCTTCCGCTTTATTGCCATGCTCCTGCGGCTTAATATAAGGAACATATTGCTCCTGCACTGTTCCTGCATAAATGCCTAGCCGCCCGCTTTCCTTGCGGTCGATATAACATTCGTGCGGGCCTAGCCCGAACCAAGCTAAACGATCGAAGGTGCCGGGCATGACCATCTGCAAACCAAGGCGCGGTAATGGCGGGAGTCCATCTCGCGGATTCACATGGGCTTTGAGGAACACGTCCCCTGATCCGTAAACCGTATACACCATACAAGTCTCAAAACATATGCCTAATCCCGCTGCGCCAAGCGTTGCCTTCACCTTAATTTGCGCCGCATGATCCCCATACGACTGCACAGAAAATTCGTTTAAGCGCTGTTGCAAGGCATCGTAACCGGCCTTTCTCCACTCTTTGGCTTGACGGCCGTCATTATCAATCGGTGCTCGCCAAACGTTGACTTTCGGGCCGGACTGGAGCAGCGGAAGTCCGTTATATTCGAAGGCGCTCAAGGCGCCGCTGTTTCTGTCCCAAACCAGACAAAAATCGTTACCGCTTACAAGCAGTCGCGTATTCTGCTCTTCCACACGCAAACTGTGCATCGGCTTCACGTTGATCAGTGGTGCGCCACTCGGTGGAGTAGATAGCGGCATATCTGCCCAAGCCACTTCATGTCCTTGCGGCGCCCATCGCGTCTCCTCCCGCATCGTAAACCGAATGCGGAGCCAGCACTCGCCTTTCCACCGCTCATAGGCCTTGCTGAAAGGAACGGCAATCTCCGCTTCTCCGCCAGGCGGCACTTCGGTTTTCGGCAGCTCTCCCTGCTCCACAATATCCCCGTCATGCAGCAGCTGCCACGAGCCCTTCAGATGATCAAGCGATAAGAAGTCGTAGCGATTCTCAATTCTTACGATGCCGGACGGCATGTGGACCGCATGAATCTTCACCGGCTCAATCACTTTTTTAAACTCAATGAGAGAAGACTTGATCGTTCGATCCGGGAACACCAGGCCGTCAATGCAAAAGTGACCGCTGTTGGGATGATCGCCGAAATCGCCGCCGTACGCGTACCACTCCGTGCCATCCTCCGTCTGCTGCCGGACTGCGAGGTCCGCCCATTCCCAGATCATGCCGCCAAGCAACCGGGGATACTGATAGATCGCTTCCCAGTATTCTTTCAAGTTGCCGGATGCATTTCCCATGGCATGTGCAAATTCACACATTAAGAAAGGTCTTGGATCTTCCGTTTTCTCTCCTTCTTCAATCAGTGCATCCAAGGAGGGATACATGCAGCTAACAATGTCTACGACCTCGGCATCTTTGGCCCGTTCGTAATGAATGGGGCGAGTCGGATCTGCTGCCCGCACCCAGTCAGCCATAGCGTCATGGTTCGTTCCATAACCCGATTCATTCCCAAGGGACCAGATGATGATGGACGGATGATTTTTATCCCTCTCCACCATGCGGCGGGCACGGTCGACAAACGGTTCTTTCCATCGCTCATCTTGGGCAAGATGGCTCTCGTTGCCAATAAAATGGCAACCATGCGTTTCAAGGTCCGCTTCATCGATGACATACAGCCCATATCGATCACAAAGATCCAGCCAACGTGTATCATTCGGGTAATGCGATGTTCGCACGGCGTTCATGTTATGCTGCTTCATTAGGCGGATATCCTCCACCATTGATTCCAGCGGTATCGCATAACCGAGATCGGAGTGGAACTCATTGCGGTTTACGCCTTTGAGGGTAACTGGAGTGCCATTGATCAAAAGCCGCCCGTTACGGATCGCAATATCGCGAAAACCAACGGAAACGCTTACAGATTCTAACGAAGCCCCTGTCTCATCCGTAAGTTCCAAAACTAACGCGTATAAGTACGGATCTTCCGCCGACCATTTGTGCGGGGCCGAGACGGGAATGTGCATGTTGAGCACTTTTTCATCCGTTAGCGAAACGGCACTGGTTTTTCCGGTGTATACCGTTTGGCGCTTTTCGTCCATCAACGTAACGTTTACCGTATGGTTGTGCAGCAGTTCCTCATGATTTGAAAAGTATTTAACCGCAATCCGGAGGTTCAGCTCTGCATCGATCTGATTCTCATGGAAGCTGGTTTGTACAGAAACATCCTGCATATGCACATCAGGCGTTGCTTTCAAATACACGTCTCTGAAAATCCCGCTTAACCGCCATTTGTCCTGATCTTCCAGATAACTGCCGTCGCTCCATTGATAGACCTGCACGGCAATCGTGTTCTCTCCTTCATTCAGCAAAGAAGTAATGCGAAATTCACTATGCATATGGCTGCCCTGCCCATACCCTGCCAATTGCCCGTTCACCCAGACATGAAAAGCGGAATCAACACCTTCAAACACGAGAAATACTTGCCGATCCTCCCAGGTATCCGAAACGTAAAAGTTTCTGCGGTAACAACCCGTTGGATTATCGTTAGGGACATGCGGCGGATCAATGGGAAACGGATAATAGCTGCTGGAATAATGCGGACGTCCAACTCCCTGCATCTGCCAATTGCCAGGTACCGGCATGGCAGACCAATCATCGGTCTTGTAGGTAGGTTCGTAGAAGTTCGCTGGCGCCTCCGACGGACTTGACACATACTTGAATTTCCAACTACCATTTAACGATTGAAAATATGGCGAAAGTGCCCGCTCGCCGATCAACGCCGTTTCTACATCTGCATATGGCATGTAACCGGTATTGGAAGGCTCCACGCTGCGCCCAAGCACCTCCAGATTCTCCCAATCCGGAATTTCTTTCTCTCTCATCGAAATGCCCTCCTATCTTTCACCGTCAACCCTGTGTATCCCTGAAACGCAAAGCGTTATGTAAAACTAGCGCGATAACCCATGAAGGATTCCATTTATTGCTGTGTCCCCGGTGGTTCCAGTACGTTTGGAAAAAGCCTTCTCCCTGCTCCCCGGCAACGGTAAATCCCCATTCGCCCGGTTTCGTGCAAATGCCCTGTCCCATCGCCTCCAGGGACACGCGTCCCCACCGCTCGTACTGCTCTTTGCCGGTTAAGCGGCCAAATTTCCAAAACTCGTAGGTTGGAAAAAATACATCCAAATGGTGGTTTTGCACACTGACGCCAGGCCATCCTACAGCGCTAAAATCCGTGTTCCGGAATGCCGAGCCTTGGTTGTATGCCGGATTCCACACATATACAAAAGTTAAAAGCCAATCCGCAGCGATTTCAGCCCACTCCTGATACCGTTCATCCCTGGTCAAAAGAAACAGTTCGTATGCGGCTAGGAAAAAGTACATGCCCGCTTCTTTGTCCTCGCACTTGGCATCCAGCGTGGAACGGGCAAATGGCCGTTCGAACGTCTCGACATGCAGTTCGTAATAATGCTGCATCATTCGCTCAGCGAATTCCAAATAATTGCTCTCCTGCGTGATCCAATAGGCTTTCACGAGAGCGATCAAACAGGGGATCCCCGCAGCTGTTATCATATCATCTGCCGGCGTGCCATCCATTCGCCATGAGGAAGGGTAGATGCCCGTTAACAGCGCGCCACCCGTTAAGAAATCTGCGGACTCACGCAGCGCTTCGATCCAGCTTAGCGGAACTTCCAGACCGTTTTCCCGAAATAACAAGGTAATTTCCGCCAAATCAGCAATCGTTTCACCGTATGCCCGGCTTGAGACGACCGGCTCTTTATTCCAGTAAAAGTCGTCCCAAACTCCTTCATTTAGCCGGAACAAACTATGTCTCACACCAGGGACGTCAGTACGGCTCTGCGACACATAGAAATCAACAGCTCGCCTGCAGTTCAGGACTCGTTCTTCCTGCCCGTTTTCAATGCCTAATTTGGCATCGCACCAGGCTAGCTTCAAGCACTGCCCCGTCCAACCGTACATGTAATGCAGCGGATGCTTGGGGACGGTCCCGTTAGAATCGGTAAACTTGATATAGCCTGCGGCCCCCTGCTCCCCGCTTCGATACCGATCATCCATCGCATTGGTCTTAAGCCGGATCATCTCATCCAGCGACAGCGGACTTTTTCCCACCGGCGTGAAAAGCTTATCGCTCTTTCGAACAATTTCACGAAAAGCATGGCCTGGGCGGTCAGCCACTCCCCAATCCAGGGCATACATTTTGGTTAATGTGCGGCCTTGCTCGAAATCCGTATAGCCATCGGTATAGGATTGCGTAGTATTTTTAGCGATAAAATAAGTATCTTTCTCCCCGTTAAACATCAGAACGCCGCTTAGCGCAACCGCCGTGATGCGACTCTCCTCTTGGATGGCTCCCAGCGAGCCGTAATGCACAACTCCGTCTTCCGACTCCACAAAATCCGGGATCGAAAACAAGGAGAGAAACCGTGTCTCCTCTTCCTCCCATTCCACATTCACGCAGGGAATGGGCAGTCTGTGCTCTTCGCAGATGAAGCCAAGACCTGGCTCCACGCCAAGCCGTGGCACGATCCGATTCGGATCAGAAGAAGGATTGTTATTGTAAATCAGGTGGGGAATCGTCACTTTTTCACGGCTTCGCTTCGGAAGCGCGAACAGGATGCCCACGGCTGCTTCACGAATGAAGTGATCGCTCCGATTCTCCCAACTCACTTGCATACGCAGGAGGTCCTGTTCGTCAAACGTCAGACACATCGTGACGTATAAGGCTTCTAAGAAACCGCTGATCCGAAGCAAGCCGGTCTCATCACTAACTTGCACATCCCTCAGCCCGGGAGTGTCCATTCTCCACGGTCTGCCCGTGGAATAACTTAGCATGTCATTCAACCGCTCTGTGAAAAAGGGAGAGGGATCGCCCTCTGATCTAAGCATGAGCTGTAAACCTTCTTGCGTGACTGCTATCTCGGCTCGTCGCTTCTGATTGCGGCTAACAATGGTGTACAACACTCGGGGCTCACTCCTTTCTCGCTCATCAAAGTCACCAGCAGACGGTCTAGTGTTGGATTAAAGCCCACTCGGCCCGCTAACGGCAGGCACACGAAGAATAAGAGCCCTTTGCCTAAACGTTTCAATCCTACAACAGGCAGCTTCCGCTTACCCGGTGTCTCCGAATGCGCCTGGTAAGCAAATACAATGGGTTCGATGCCCTCGCCGATCAAATGGCTATTGGTCATGCCATCCAGCCGGTCTGTCGTCAAATTATAAAAATAAGCGTAATCGTCCGGCTTTACGCTTGGCATGTTGAGACCGTCAACTTGCATAGAAAGCGTATACACTTCTCGTAATTTCACCGTCTGAATTTGTGTATCATCTAATTCCCATGAACCGTTATCAGCGTGTTTTAGAATACATACAGCTGTTGCGCCTTTGCGAACTTTTGCAAGGATAGCGGTCCGTTGGCTGTTGAATGCTTCCGGGGATGAGACAACAAGCGTACAGTCGTCCTGCACCTCTTCGGAATAACGCTCTCCGTTAACATTCAGCAGTGAACCGAGCAGTTCGGACGCTGCGTCGAGATAAGCAACCTTCTGAGGGGGCTGGATTCTCGCCTTTGCAAAAGCCTCAAAAGTAAACCGTTCTGCATTTAATACTTGGCCGTCTTCATCTATCAATTCCGCATCCACGAATAATTTCTGTCTGTCTTGAACGGAAGGCACGGAGAATCGAATTGAACCTGCATACAGCGATGAAGCTATCGGTAGTAAACTAGCGATTTCGTAATGTGCGTAGTCCCTTGAATCATCACGCAGTGTAGCAACAATCCGGCACTTCCCGTATTCCTTTGCTGTATCGTTCAAAAGCCAAGCTTCTATTTCCAATGTCTCGCTTTCATACACCTTCCAGCGATCGCTTCGCAAGTTAACGCGAACAGGCTCCAAGCAGTCCTGATAGGTGAAAAATGCCGGTTTCGGTTTTCGATCCACACCTACAAGAGCTTTCATCCAACCTGCCGGCCAAGCGTCTATCAGCAGATGGATGGCCGTGGATACAACCCGATCCGCTCTTCTGCGCCATGCATCCGTCATCAATTTCGTCGCTAAACTTTGATGCTTCTGACTGGCCTGAATCCAATCGTGCATATTGGTTTGTTCCGCATACCAATCTCCGTGGAGATTGTAGGTTTGTGCGCCATGGATGCTGTTCGGCAGCCACCAATCTTGCTCCAATGTCGGGAGCCATTCCTTGGGATAACGGCTTATCATAAGCTCCGCATGATCCAAACCTTCGGTCCCATATTCGCCGCATCCCGCTTTCCAGCCCTCTCGGATCGTTGGAAGGTACCCTTTGTACATTTTCCCAACAGGAATAACGTTGTTCGTGTACCACAAATTATAGCAATGAAAATCGGGCAGCCCTTCACGGGTAGGCGGGTTGTAATCCCCCTCCACGTTTTTAACAACTCGATCCGGATTCTCAACAAATATGGCCTGCCTGGAGGCTACGAAAAAAGCTTCCAACTCATTTCTGTGCAAATAACGGTGACCCTTGCGTCTTTTCTCCGTTCGAGAAGGCTCGTTGATTAGCGATACCATAATGGAGGACGGATGGCTGCGAATCAGCCTTTCCATTTCCGCTGCTTGCTTCACGCCTTCGACAAATTGATTCCGACGAATAAAGCCGAACGTGGGCAAATCGCATTGATGCATCATGCCGAGCATATCGAAATAGTCATAGATTTCTTCCTGCACGGGACGTTGTGTAATTCGGTAAAAATTCAAATTCGCCAATTTGGCAATCAAGATATCATCCATTAATTGGTCAAAATCGTTGTTCATCACACACTGCTGCAGATGCCCCATTTCATTGGCGCCTCTTAGTACGATCGGTTTATTGTTCAAATAAAGCGTGCCTTTCGGAACCTGCTGTTCATCCATATGAAATTTCCGCATACCGAAAGTGCGATCCCGGCTGTCTGTGCAATGGCTGCCATTTTTCACTTCGATACGCACGGCATAAAGCAAGGGAGATTCCGGTTCCCACATTTTAAATGCAGGAAATTCTACTTTATAACGGAAATAATTAATACCCGGCCCCGCATAGGCCACTGTAAATGAGATTGGCTCAATTCCATCACCCTCAAAATTCTGAGGCATAATTTCCAGTTCCAGCTCAAAATTCTCCATCACACGCGTCGTGGTGTTCACGGCATCAATCCAGACTTCCACAGAGCCGGTGTCAATATCCGGTCTTACGAACACATCCTGGATAAACAGTTCTGACCGTTGTTCCAGATACACTTGATTGTAAATGCCTGCTCCCGGTGGACAGTGGCTCCAACCGTTGTACGGATCATCCCATCCTGGCCCCGTCGCTGCGTATATCTTATCGCCATCCAGCTTCGTTCCCCCAACACCCATCATGGGAATGTCCGTCTGAACCTCAACGACGAGCGTATTGTTTTCCTGCAAAAAGTCGGTCACATCAAATTCGAACGGTGCGAAAAATCCCTCATGACTGCCAATGCATTTGTGATTGAGGTATACCGTCGTTTTATAATCAACACCCTTGAATACGAGATATACGCGTTTTCCTTCTGGAATGCCGGGATAGGCAAACTCGCTGCGATAAAACCCCGTCCATTTGCCTTCTTCCCCGCTGGGTCCGCGGAAATCCGGGATCGTCACCGCTTCCCAATCCCCTGCACCGTCCAGTACGCGTGTAAAACTAACGTCTTCAGGCGTTTGATAGCGAAATTGAAATTGGCTGCATACTTGCCGATCCCGTGTCATCGAAGGAGTCGGCACTAAATTTCTCATATAAGGTCTATACTTTTCGCGCAGCTGTCTCAGTTCTTCATGAAATCGATCCATCTGAGCATCGAATGTAAGCTCTGGCACGCGCTTCGCTTTATCCGTGCCCGGTGCGAAATATTTTTTATCAACAGTTATAGGCGGAATGTCCCGCAGTTCATCTTTATTTCCGGGATGTTCACGAAACGCAATTTCCGCGAACTGATCCAAACGTTTGGTTGGCTCCAATCACATCTCCACCTTACTTCTCGTCATACCCTCACGATTTCATAATCTAACGTATAGCCTTCTTCATCTTGCGGATACATGCGTACTTCTGTCGTTCCAAATCGTTGTGTCCAAATCTTGTTTTCCCCTATAAAAGGCTCCACAGCCTCTTTAACTTCACTTGCCATAAAATCGTTTGTGACAATCCAGCCTCCGAAACCAGCTCTCCCGCTTTTCTTTCGGTGTTCCGGGCAATCCGAAGGAAGGAGCCAATCTGCGATGACGACAACAGCGCCGTCTTCCGCCTTTTTCGTAAGCATTGAAAACGTGTTTGTGCTCAGTGTCGTACCACCGACGATAATTAACTTGGGCTGACCTAATTGATCGGCCGTAACGTGCTCATCAAACGCCAGAACATTTGGCATTGGATAAAATAAAGGGTGTACCCGTCTGCCCGCCCCTCCGGTAAATCCTTGCTCCAGAGGGAATTGATCAAGTGGAACGTCCTGCTTCAACTGATGTCTCGGGAAGTCGTACCCCGGAATATGCAGGCAGCTGCCGTGGGCCGGTATGGTTCCTCGGCTAAGCAGATGCCAAATGTGAAACACGCTTTGGCTTTGTGAGACATCTTGCGTCTCGCTCATGCGATTGCCAAAAAGCCGCTCATTTTGGCCATAGTTACTATCATCCGAATGAATTACTGCAATATCGGCCTCTGCTTGGGAGTGATGCCAAGTCAGCGGGTGTTCGGGAACAAATTTGCGAACGAATTCCAGCCAAACCTCGCCGAATTCCGTTTTCATGAAGCCCTCAGGCTGATGTCTAAGCAATACGTCGATATTTTCTACGAATAAATGGGTTGGCCCCATGAAGTAGCCCATTTTCAAAGCCGACTCGAATTCCTGCGGAGAATGTCCGGGAAAACCGGGGAACCGTGTAAACCAACTTCCCGTATCTGGCCCCCACAGATCAGCACAAATCCACAATGCCCGCCCATATTGCTTGGCTGCCCCCAAAGCTGTCGACAGCTGCAGCGATTGGAACGATTCCTTCATGATTTTCGGGCAAAGATCCATCCCTGCTCTGGCAAATGTATGAAACATGGTAGGAAATACATGCTCCGCAATTAAGGGTACGGACGTACTCGCTAAACCCGCTTGCTCCACGATGCGGTTCACATGTTCCGTTCGGGATCTCACGGACTGTTCGACCTTGCTCCGAGCTTCTGCCAAACTTAAACCTTCCGTGCTGCCCCAATGCGGAAACCATCCATCCTTGCGATATTGCCCTACGTTGATTTGTAAATGCTCCGGCTCGTCATACAGCAGTCCCAAACATCGTCCTGATGTCGAAGCTTCGACGATCGCCTGATCCGGTATATCGTACCGGTTCGTTCCTTCCACCCAAGGTCCGTTGATGTTGCCATATTCGTTTCCGAGGCAAATGTCCATCCCTGCTGCGGTAATATCCGCAACCACATCCCAATGATCCGTGCCTGGCAGCACGTGGTGCACGTAGAAATCCGTTCCCAATTCGCGCAAGCAGTTTACAAAAGCAGCTGGTTCCGGTTTCGGATCCTGTGAGGGGCACACGCTTCCTGTTCCCGTCCGCATGATGAGATCGGATGCCTCACCCGCCCACGGGTCCTGCCACGCCACGACCGGTCCCTGAATACCTAGTTTCGGTTTATGCATCACCGGTGTTCGTCACTCCCCAACTCGCCTCAACATTCGCAAATGATTGGCGGATAATGGTCAGGCAATCAGACACTTCTTCCGGCTTCGCATGTTCCAGAATCAAGGGAACCTCCGGCATCCGGCGAGCAAGAAGCTCCGCATAGACGTTCCAATCCGCTTGCCCCGCCCCGACTCGAGGTGTTGTGAATCCTTCGGCAGCGTAAAGCGTATCTTTCGCATGCGCGATAGGGCAATACGCGCCGATATGGTCAAACATTTTCGCCATCGCTTCGGACTGTCTGCTCAAATCCTCTTGCTTCAGGTAGTTAAAAGGATCCATAATGAACGCCAAACCTTCTGTACCAAGGCGCTCTATCATCTCCTTAGCTTGTTCTGTTGTCGCAAGCACGTTGTTGACAAAACCTTCGGCTAGCAAAACGGCACCTTGCTTCACCGCTCGATTTCGCAAGCGATCTATGATTTGCAGCAGCTGCTCCCACGCTTCAGAGGTACGATTGCCTTCGTAGTCGCGCCAAGCGTTAGTCGGATGAAGACTTCCCGTCTCCGTCGCCATATACCTAGTCCCATAAACCGAACATAGGTCGATCATCTTTTCCAGCTGCTCCAGTTTGGCTTCCCTTTTTTGCAGATTGGGGTTCATTAAATTCGTATATCCGGATAAACCGATGACCGTGATGCCCTTACTTTCAAAAATAGAGCGGATTTTCTCAGCACGGGTGAGTGAGAATGGCTGGTCATCCATCATCTGCATCGCTTGCTTGGGATCAAGTTGCACATATTTCATGCCATGATTATGTGCATCTTCCGCCATGGCTTCCGCGCTCCAGCCCATATACACGTAGCTCATAAATCCGAGTTGATTCATCTCACAACGCTTCCTTTCAACAAATCCGCTCTCTCCACGATACAGGCTTCCTGGCTGGATTTTACCATCGCGGTTGTCAACGCTACCGTTTGGATATTATCCTCTGCCGTGACCGGCGGGAGATTGCCTTCTTCCAAGGCCGTCATGAACGCGATCATCGAACCGGCGAAAGCATCCGGGAACCACGTGCCTTTGAGCTTGATTTCGTGAACGACATTTTTGTGTTTGTTGAGTGCCATATATAGGGTATCTTGCGTGCACCACAAGCTTCCTTCTGTTCCGTCAATCCACCAAGTATTGCTGTGTGAACGGCTTGCTTTGGCAATATTGTTAAAATGCAGCGTCGCCATCAGCGGGTTCCTGCCGCCTTTGGGACCAAATTCGATATTCGCCGAATAGATCAGCGGGTCGATGGCGTTTTGCTTCGTTAACTGGGCTGTCGTGCAGTGTACCCTTGACCATTCCTCCGGATAAGGATTGAAGTACCGGCAAAGGTCCACATAATGCACACCATGGTCGACAATGTTGAAATTTTTCATTGTCGTCCACCACCAGCCTGCCTGATCCTGGAACGAGCGCATATTGTGGTGAATACTGTATACTTCTCCGATCAGGTCCTGCTCCAGCACCGTTTTCAGCGCTTTGTGCGCTGGCGCAAAGCGCGCTTGCTGGTTGACTCCCAGAATAATCCCCATCTTGGTTGCTTCTTCGTTCAGGCGTTCGGCTTGCGCCAGATCCAGGTGCAATGGCTTTTGGCACAATACAGGCCTTGGCGCCTTGCCGATTAACCTCAGCACTTCCAGCCGCGGTTCAGGATGGATGGCCAGGTCGATTACACCTACATCGTCCCTCTCAAGTAGCTCATTCACATCCGTCGTCCAAAATGGAATATCAAACTTTTCCGCTGTAGCGCGTGCTGCTTCCTCGTTGACATCGCAGCAAGCAGCTATGTGCAAACCGTACTTGCGGTATGCCGGTAAATGGGCCGTATTCGCTATGCTGCCGCATCCGATGAGGCCAATTCCGTATTCATTTACGTTGCTAAGACGCTTCTTATTAGGCAAATAATCGTCTGGTCTAATGAATTCCATAGTTACACCTCTTTATTTCTTACATTACACGAGGATGGAAAAACATTTATAGGGTGTTCATGCTTTTTTGTAGGGAGGATTCAACCACGTTGGTTTTTCTGCGTAAAAAGCATCGAAATATGGCGAGTGGCGGGGTCTGCGGTGGGGGTTGGCTGTATGTGGAGTTGCGCGACGGGATCGCGGAAGGTTAGTGAAGTAGCTAGCTTAGTGCAGACGGAGTTTAACCCGCCGTCTGGCTCCATGGGGATAGGTAGGGGAACTACAGGCCACTATTCCCCTGAATAAACACCGATTCCACCTACTGCGGTCAGACCCCCTAATTCCGGAGAATTGTTAGCGAAAGTAACGTTGCTCTTAGAAATCCTTTGTTTCTTTCTTCTTTCCGTTCGTTTTCTTCTTTTAGACGGCTCGAATGTAGTCCGCTAACTGATCCGGGTGGGCACTTGCCCACTGCATGAATGCAGCTGGGGATCGTTTACCAAGGTTTTGGTGCATGCGTCGATTGTTATAGAAATTAACGTACGTTTCAACGGCGTCGTATGCTTCCTGGAATGTACCAAAAACCTCTTTCGTGAGTAAATCTCGCTCCAGTGTTGCGTGAAAAGATTCAATGTAGGCATTCATATTTGGCGTCTTTGGCGGTATACGCTCGTGCGTAATCTTCTCGTCCTCGCAGAGCTCGCCGAATGCTTTGCTAACGAATTGCGGACCGTTGTCCGTGCGTATGATGGGCATTTCCTCAACATCTGTTAAACGTAAACGTAGGGCAGTTCTTACTGCTTGACAGACCTGCTTTGCGTCGCAGCTAGAGCCTAGATGGTAACCTACGATACTGCGGTCAAACACATCAATGATGCCCGCCATGTAAAAGAACTGGTCATAACCTGCCACATAGCCGTACTTAATGTCGAGCTGCCAGAGTTGGTTTGAACGTTTGATCGTGTGGTTACGAGCCAGTTTCCGTGGATAATGAATCTTCTTTCGCCGCTGCGGATGAAGGATGCCAAGCTTCTTGCATAGGCGGTACGTTTTCTTCTTGTTGATGACCAGATTGTGTTGGATACGCAAGCATTCATTCAGCATCAAGTAGCCATAGCTATGCTCTTCACCGGAAACGAGTTCCATCAGCCATTCTTCGATCTGCTCATCACTGACGGCTTCACCTGAGCGCGTAAAAGAGTAATTTGTCACGGGTCTACCACGAAGTACTGCGATTGTTTTCTTCGTCGTGGTTCGTTGCTCGGACTTTCTCCTGTCGTAGTACGTCGAAGAAGCGACTCCAGTAAGTTCTAGTATTGTAACTACCGCGTTTCCCTGCCCAATAAACGTTTGTGCAACGTGGAGTCGATCACTGAGGCAGGGCTCGTCTTTTTTACGAGCTCACGCAGAACTTCATTCTCAAGTTCCTTTTCCCCCAATGCCTTTAAAGCTCGATTGTATTTTTCTTCAAGCTCAGCCAATCGTTTGGAGTCGTTAATGCGTTCGTCGATCGTAGGTAGGGCGTCTGCACCAAATTCATCTTGAAACTCTTTTACCCAGTTTCGAATGGTCTTCGGTGAGACCTCATACTTCCTTGCAAGAACACCAACTTTAATCCCGGCTAAAGCTTCATGCGCCACTTTGTTACGAACATCTTTGAATGCATTGTTTCGTTGTCTCATTCCGTTCAGCCCCCTTTATTTAATAGTACCTCATTTCCCTAGGTACTCTCCAATACAATTAGGGGGCTAAACAGACTGGGGGAACTACGGTCCTCTATTTTGCCACTTTCACGCGGGAAACTGGAAAATCCGAACAAATAAGAACCTGTAGTTCCCCTCAGCGTGGAAATAGCTCGTTTTCCTCGGAATAGGGGACCGTAGTTCCCTTTCAATGATGCCTCGCGGAAGTCTCGCTAGGTTTTTATTAATTTGTTGTTGGGGCATGTGGTGGGATTTGGCTGTAAGTGGAGTTGGGCGATGGGGTCGTGGAAGGTTGGTAAAGTAGCTAGCTTACGGCACCACAACAACAAAAAGGCCACCCATCGGGTGACCTTCCCAAAAACCATCTAAATATTCGTCGCCTCTCTCAAACTCTCACTTACCGCGGGCTTTCCAAGCGATAGCAGATACTTCTTGCCTGTCTCGGCTTGGAAAGTAAGCATACCGGACTGCTCTTCCAATACTGCCTCTACCGCAGCGCCTCCATCGGATTCTACGATAAGCGGCAGCTGGCCGCCCTTATAAATAACGGTGCAAGCTTGGCTATACTTGGCTTGAATAACACAGTGCGTCATCGCCCCATCTTCCCAGGCCAAGTCGATTTCGAAGCCGCCGCGAGCTCTCAACCCGCTAACCGATCCACGTGTCCATGCACTTGGCAGCGCTGGAAGCAGGTTGATCTCCCCACGGTGTGACTGCAGCAGCATCTCGGCAATGCCGGCGGTTCCGCCGAAATTGCCATCGATCTGAAACGGCGGATGATTGTCGAACAAATTCGGCAGTGTGGAATGCGACAGCAGCATGCGAAGATGCTCGTACGACTTCTCGCCGTCTTCCAAACGGGCAAAGAAATTAATGATCCACGCCCGGCTCCAGCCCGTATGGCCGCTTCCGGCTTCCAGTCGGCGATCCAATGTTCGCTTGGCGGCATCTGCCCACTCCGGCGTATGGCGAACATGAATCATTTCGCCAGGGTGCAAAGCGAACAAATGGGAAATATGACGATGTCCCGGATGCACCTCATCCCAATCCTTCACCCATTCCTGCAGCTGCCCGTGCTTCCCGATTTGCGGCGGCGGCAATTTGCGAAGCTTGCGCTCCCATTCTTGCCTTGTTCCTTCGTCTGTTTTCAAACGTTCAGAAGCTTCGATACAAGCACGGAACAAAGAATAGATAATTTGCGTATCCATGGATGGACCAATGGTCAAACAGCCAACGCTGCCATCAGCGCCGATAAATTTATTTTCCGGCGAAGTGGACGGTCCGGTGATTAAGAAACCATTTTCATCTTCAAATAAATAGTCCAAGAAAAACTCCGCTGCTTCCTTCATAATCGGATATGCCCGGTCACGAAGGAATCGCTCATCCTGCCCGTAACGGAAATGCTCCCAGAGATGAAGAGTTAACCATGCCGCGCCCATCGGCCAGATCGAGCCCGGCATAAAGTTACCTTCAATTTGGGTAGCTCCCCACATATCGGTATTATGATGTGCGACAAACCCTCTGCAGCCATACACTTCCTGCGCCGTTTTCCTGCCATTGATCCGCATGCGATCGATCAAATCAAACAATGGCTCATGGCATTCAGGCAGATTGCACACTTCCGCGTGCCAATAATTCATCTCCGTGTTGATATTAATGGTATATTTACTCTCCCACGGCGGTGTAAAGCTTTCGTTCCATATCCCTTGCAAATTGGCAGGATTGGATCCGGGACGAGAGGAAGCCATCAACAAGTATCGACCATATTGGAAATATAATTGCGCCAGCCCAGGGTCGTTTCCACCTTCTTTGAACCGCTGCAACCTGGCATCGGTCGGCAGCAAATCCGCTTCTTTGCTCTCTTCTGGACGGCCTAACTCCAGCTTCACACGTTGAATTCTGCTCGTATGATCCGCCAGGTGGTCCCGCTTGACTTTATCGAACCCCTTGCCCGCTGCATGCTCTAACTGACGCGTGCATATCGCAATCGGGTCCGAGTGGCGGAAGGAAGTCTGCGCCGCGAGATAGATGGTTACCGCTTCTGCCTGAACAATGAGGAAGTCGCCAATCACTTTCACCGACCCGCCGTCGGGAACCGCTTTCACAGCGGCGCAATACGTGACGCCTCCTCGGCCATTTTCACCGCTCATCACCAATGTATCGTTGGCAATCTTTTGCGTGCCTTCATCGAAAGGCCTACGGCTCAAATGCATGCGTAGATTTAACTTCGCCGGCCGATCGCACTTGATGCGAATGACGATCACTTGATCAACCGCGCTGCTGAACATTTCCCTGGAATGCTGAATATCGTTCAGACAATAGCCTACTTGCGCAATCCCCTGTTCAATATCTAATTCCCGATAGTAATTGGAAATCATTTTCTTTTCGCCGTCATGGTAAATTTGAAAATCTCCAAGCGGCTGATACGGATGCAGGGATTTAGGAATCGACATCATCCCCATTTGCGCAAGCTCTTCGGCCTCGATCTGCTTCCCTTTCATCAACAACTGGCGCACCATCGGAAAATGCTTCTGTCCCTCCGGATTATCCCCGTTAACGGGTCCTCCATACCAAACGGAGTCCTCATTCAGCTGCAATCTCTCATTATTTACTTTGCCAAATATCATTGCACCGAGGCGCCCATTACCGATCGGAAGCGCATCGTTCCAAGATCTAGCCGGTTTTTCGTACCACAACTTTGTACCATTGGCTGAATTTCGCACTTGTTTCATCAGCAACACTCCCTAAACTTTTTGTATGCGCAACGCGTAATAGAGTTTTCCTGGCAAATTTATTCGAAAACGCCCTTCATGTTCACCCTCTACTGGGGTAATAACCATATTCCATGTATCAATTACATCTACTCGGTAGGTTCCTTCCGGCAATGAAAACTCGCGATACGCAAAGCGATGGGGGCCAAAATATTGCAAGTAATATTCGCCTCGAACCGACAATGTCGCAGCATCATAGCTATCGCTCGTATAGGCCAATTGAGCAGGAACTTCATCAATGATTCCTTTTAAAAATTCGATCCTCCGCATGCTTTTTCCTTGCAGTTCTCCGCCATGTGACCACCATATTATTTGTTCGGTATTCCAGTATGTTTCCCCATGCGTCACATGCCCGCCTCGGCAGGTGCCTTCCCAGACCCGGCAAAGCAATTCTTCCGGCGTTAAGCTGCCCCACCTTGTATCCAAATTGCCTTCATAACCGCACTCGTCAATAATGGCCGGCTTGCCGTATTGTTTGGTACATTCCGAAATCACTTTCACATCGGCATGCTGGATGCTCGCATGTGTCGTCCATGGCGTGCCGAAATCATACCAGGTTTGGCAATTATGAATAGACCGCAGATGGCCTCCATAATCGCATTCCTGGACAATCCGAAATAGTCGGCTCCAGTCATCCAATTTTTTATGCGACATTAGATCGTATTCATTCGCTAATGACCACCAAACATGGCTATAAGCTGCGAATCGCGAAACGATGTAACGCACATAGCGGTCATCCGCTTCTTGCGGCATCCGGTCAAATCCCCAGCGCCCTTCATCGTAGGGATGAAACAAGACGAGCTCCGCCTGAATGCCCAATTCGGCTAAATCTTTTACCCGTTTCTCCAAATGTGCGAAATAGTCTGGAACGATCCGTGTATAATCAAAACCGGATTCGGGCGAACCTTCGAATGGGTAAATGGCGGGTTCCCGATCATTAAACATGTACGACTTCGGAAAAACCAACATCCGAATTTTATTAAAAGGCGCATCCCTTAGCGTTCGCAAAGTTTGCTCCTGTACTTCCTTGTCTTGCAGATGCCACACATAACTCGTTGTTCCGATTGGCGTATATCGTGTACCGTCCGCATATTCGAAATACACAGAGTCCTTCACCCTTACAGGACCGTGGTTATTCGTATTCACAGCTGAAGTACATGCAAATTCACCCTTCACCCGGTCCATTCCCGCGATCGAACTTGAAGTCTCGAAGAGCCATTGGCCTTCTTCCTCCGGCATAAAACGGATCCGATACTTGCCGTTACCGTCATAGAAGCCTTCGGCATAAGCTTCATTCCGTCCCTTCCGAAACCGGGCGCTAAGTTGAATGTCCGTGAACGGATTCCCTTGAGAGGGGCCTTCCAGCGTAAGCTCAAAAATGCCCCATCGCTCTACATTCCTTGAGTAGATCAGCTTTCTCTCCTCCTTCCACATCAGCTGCTTGATTCAACCTTTTGAATTCGAAGCGCCATAAAAGGTTTTCCGGGAAGGTCAACCTTGCAGTTCCCGCTGAACGTGCCTGACAAAGGGGTGATTGTCATATGCCAAGTATCGATAAGTTCTATTCGGTAGGATTCTTCCTGCCTAAGTTTCAAGACTTTGTATGCATGCTGATGACGCCCGAAGTAAAGCAGTTTATACGTGCCTTCATCCGCAGCTTTCATCCAGTCCGCCGGGCCTTCCTCCATTACTTTTCGCAAAAAAGCAATTCGCTCTGTACTTTCCCCGTATAACTTGCCTCCGGAAGAAATCCAGGCTCTCGTTTCCCGGTTAATGAAGGACTCTCCATGCCCGACAAATCCGCCCCTCGACAAGCCCTCCCAGAAACGGTGTGTTAGCTCCTCGCCGGAAATATTGCCCCAACGTCTGGAACTATTGCCTTCATAGGAAATCTCATCGATCACAATCGGTTTGGCAACAGCTTCACGCCAAGAGGTCGTCAGTTCAGCATCCCAATGCTGAATGCTTTGATGTGTAATCCAAGGCTTGCTAAAATCATATAAACTCGAAGATTTGTACATCTTCGTGCCGTTATGAATGGATCGCAAATGCTGGTACGGATCGTATCGCTGAGTTAATTGAAGCAGTCGGTCCCAATCGGCAATCGTTTTGTATTTATTAAAATCATATTCGTTGCAGAGTGACCACCACACATTGCGAAACGAGGCGAGACGGGCGATCACATAGCGCAGATAAAAGGCATCCGTTTCCGGGTCCATATTATCGACGCCCCAATATCCTTTGTCGTAGGGATGGAATAAGACGAGATCCGCTTCTATGCCAAGCCGCATGAGATCACGAATACGGTCTTCCAAATGGGCGAAAAATGCCGGATTAAATTGTTTTTTGTCTACATCCTCAGGGCATGTGCCGGCAAAGGCTACCCTTAGCGGCGGCTGCATATCCCGGGTTGGCAATAAACACATTCTGACTTTATTAAAAGGCGAATCCTTCAACGTCTGCAAGGTGAGCTCTTCCAACTCCTTGCTGCCATGGTGTGTCCAATGATAACAAGTCGTGCCGAACGGCAGATAAGGCGTTCCATCCTCATAAGCGAATAAATACTCGTCTTTTACCCGCACAGTGCCGTGATTCCCGGCAGATGGCGGCGTGCATACGAACTCGCCGCTTTGTCCGTCAAGTTCTTCCTCACTGCTGCGGGTCACATACCTCCAAATGCCAGGTCTGTCGGGCATGAAACGAACCCGGTACGTGCCGTCACCATCATAAAAACCGTCTGGTTCAACCATAAAGTTTTTGTATTGAAATTGTGCGGAGAGTTTAACATCCAGAAACGGATTTCCTTCAGTTGGCCCTTTCAATGTCAGCTCGAATTGTGACCATTGCTCCACTTCCCGCATGTTCATCTCAATTGCCATAGGCTCGCGATCCCCTCCTTTTCAATGCAAGCACACCCGGTTACTTAATCCCGGAATGAGCCATCGTAGCGATAACCTTACTTTGAAATACAAGAAACATAATCAAGTTTGGCAAAAACAAGAGGAGTGCAGCTGCGGCTGCGGCACCCTGCCGGGCCACGCTGTTCGCCATACCGCTCGTTAATGTTTCCACATAGAACGGGAAAGTTTTCATCGTCTCGTCCTGCATATAGAAGGTCGATGTGCTGGCATCTTTCCATGCGGAGTCAAAAGCGATAATCGCAATCGTCGCAACAGCGGGCATGAGCATGGGAATAACGATACTGATAAAAAGCCTAAGCTCCTTAGCTCCGTCCAGCCGTGCAGAATCCAACAGTTCATCCGGCAGTTGGTCGATAAATTGCTTCATAAGGAACACGCCGGTTGGCACGGCGACGAGCGGCAAAACGTGTCCCCAATACGTATCGAAAATATGCAGTTTGCTGATGATCAAATATTTAGGGATTTCGACCGTTTCCGGTACGAACACCAACGTCAGCAAAATCGTTGCAAACACCAGCTTATGCCCTGGAAACTTATGTTTGGAAATGGCGTATGCGCACATTGCGCTTGTCATGGTAATCAGAAATACAGCCATTCCTGTGACAATAATGCTATTGAATAAATAACGGGAGACCGGAACCGCCGTCCCTTTGGTCGTGGCAAGCAGCTCAGCAAAGTTCTGCAGCGACGGTTCCCTTACAAAGATGTTTGGCGGATAAATAAACAGCTCCTGATACGGTTTGAAAGCATGGTTAATAATGTATACAATCGGCAGCAGCATGAAGATGCTCAGCGCGACGAGAAGCACGGCCGCAAACATCTCGAAGGGGCTCAACCGCCGAATCCCCACTCTCCTGCGCCACGCGTGCAATTGACGCATTGTCCCTGCAATTTTCATTTATTCTTCTCCCTTCGTTCCGAACAGCTTCCAGCTCAGCTTTTGGGCGAAATAAACGATGGTTAGCAAACACACGGTCAAAGCCGTCGCATAGCCGAGTTCAAACCGTTTTAGACCATAATCGTCAATATGCGTTGTGATCATATGGCCCGCATATTCCGGCGTCGGATTCATGCCGGACAACGCCGTTCCGATGGACGACAGCTGAATCGCTCCGACGATGGCCATAACGGCGCCGAACAGCATTTGCGGTTTGGTGGAAGGAATCGTAATGTACCACACTTCTTCCAAACGGCTGCGAATGCCATCCAATCTGCCTGCCTCGTACAATTCGGGATTCACGTTGAGAATACCCGCTAACATGCCGAGAAACCCGATGCCCATACTTTTCCATAGAGAGACGACAACCATGGACGTCATTAAGTGCTCTTTACTTGTTACCCACTGGACAGGTTCGCTAATCAAGCTCATTTTTAATAAAAAACTGTTCAAGTAACCGATTCTGTCGCTGGAAAGCATTGGCGTCCAAATAATGCTCATCGCAACCAAACTTGCCAAGGAAGGAGTATACATGGCTAGTGTGAACCATTTCCGGTACACCCCGGGCAGAATCGAGATCAGCCAAGCAAGCATGAAGGCGCACACATAGCCGCCGGAGCCTACAATTAACGCAAAAGAAAGCGTATTGGGAAGCGCATATTTAATCAAAATGAGGTCTTGGGAAAGCATATACCGGAAATTGTCCCAGCCAATAAACCGAGGGGCTTCAATGGCATTGAAATAAGTAAAGCTAAGCGCTAAGGCGGACAAAACCGGCAGCAAAATAAAAATGATAAAACAGATCAGGAACGGGGCGATGAATAAATACGAGACCCGATATTCCCAAAGCGTTTGCAGCGCTGATATCAGCTTACTTTTTCGTATTTTGACCGGTTGAATCGTTCTTGGAAGCACTCGCGCTTGCACTTCACTTTTTAACATACTTATCCACTCCTTCCCATGGCTTTGTAATCACGGGTAAATTCAAAGATCGTACTAATTGCCCATTGGCATCAACAAAGTGAAACTCCTGCATCTTCCTCTGGATTTCCCTGTCCACTTCTTTTATTGCGGTTTCGAGCGAAGTCCGATAATTTTCCCCGTTGATAACGGTTCGAGTCCAAGCGTTCGTAAGCTCACGCTCCATATAGTAACTGCCCGGCACTTTCGCCACTTCACGGAACCATTTCCACTGCTCCAAAATCGCTTGCAGGTCTTCTTCCTTCCAAGGAAGCTTTACAAAGGAATCCACATTTGATGTGTACCAGCGGAACGTAACCCCATTGAGCGTTTCCAAATCGAGGCCGTATTTCTCCTGCACTTCTTCCGACATCCACCATTTCAGGAATTCCCAGCTTTCCTGCGGTTTCTTCGTGTGTTTGAAAATGGCTGAAGCAAATTGATCGCCGCCGTTGCCTCCCGTCCATCTAACAACCGTGCCATCCGCTTGCTTGACGCCTGGAATCGGTGCTACGCCCCATACGCCATTCAGTTCAGGTGCTGCAACAGTCAATTGGAGATAGCCATTCAAATCGGCAATACCGATCGGATAGGAACCATCGCGGAAATGCTGTACGAAATTATCGCTTCGTTGATCGATCCCGTATTTGTTTTGCAAATCCGTCCACTCTTTGAACGCTTCGAAGCCTTTATCATTGTTGAAGCCTGTTCTGGAACCATCCTGCTTGATGTACTCAAGGCCGTGCATTTGCATAAAGATGCTGTGTTCAACCGGCGTAAAATTCATGCCGTTTTGTTGCAGCACCGGCAGCATGCGGTACATGTCATCCCAGGTGTCCGGAACGCTAAGCCCTAGATTATGCAAGATATCTTTCCGGTAAAACATCATGGAGAACGTCTGTGTTTCCGGAACGGCGTAATAACCTCCATCATAGAAGTACGGCATCCATGCACCCGGAGCGAATTGCTTATACACGTCATCAAAATCCGGGAATTGTTTTAAATTGTATACCCCATTGCGGATGGCATAATCAAACGGCGTATCATGCGGTAAACCAATACCGACGTCAGGCGCCATCCCGGCTGCATTCATCAAGAGAAGCAGCTTATCGTCCTTCAGCAGGTTGATTTTCACTTTAATGCCCGTTTGCGGCGTAAACATTTCATTCGCCATGCTTTGCAGCAAATTCACGTAATCCCGTCCACGGTTCATCCACACATTGAGCACTTGATCATCCGTTTTTTCTGCAACCTCTTTACTTCTGAACGTATTGAAGAAATTGATAATCGAACCTTGAATCTTTTCCGCAAACGTCGATTCCATTTTGGGAAAAGGCTTTTGAGCCGGAACGATGAAAATCCGGTCAATTTGCAGCGGCTGTGAGCTAAGCTGTTTGACCAAGTCAGCCAGCTTGCCTTGCATGGAATTCATCCGGCCTGCATCATAAGGAATTTCATCCGGATACTTTAATAGCGTTTCAATATCTTTGCTTACCGTCACTAAACCTTGAGATAACGCGTCCGAGCGGCCATTGATCGTTATTAATTCTTCTCGGGTTGCCGCAAGATTATCATTCAGTTCCTGCAGCTGCTCAACAAATCCAGGTAAATCCTTTTTAAGATCCCAGGTCCTGTTTTTGTCATCTACCCCGCCAGTCAACGTGCGCAGATCCGTGGAAAGCTTAACCAATGTGGCAATTCCTTTATCCATTTCGGCAGCAGCCGGAATGAGAGGTGCCTGCGTGACACGCATCGAAATCGTATTGGTTCCTTTTTCCAAATAAAACTGGAACGGCTCGCCCTCGTCATTGCCTAACTCCCGCCCTTTCCAACCGGTTGCATAAGGGAAGCGATAAGCTTTCAACTCGGAAAACGGTACCTTCCCGTTAATCATAATCGTCCGGAACGATGACCGGTTGGAAACTAACGATTGCTGCTGACGCAGTGCTATTTTGTAGAAACCGGCGGCAGGAGCATCAAAGCTCCAGCTGATTTCTTGATTTTTCGACGACCAGTGACTTCCATCCAGCGTATTGTAGCTAATTTTGCCCCGCACATAAGGGCTATTGGCAATATCATTATCATAAGCGAGCGTAATGGAGGAATCATTTTTCCAACCGACTTGCTCCGCTTCAATTACAATGGGATCAGCTTCTACAGGGGCGGCATTCTTGGGCTGCTCTTTTTTTACAGCTGCATAATCCGCAACAGGGACAGGCGCTTTGAAAGAAATAGACTCCAGTGCCATTGGATCGCTGCCCGCCAAGCGGATTTTATGCTTCCCAGGTGTCAAATTCCACAGGAGAGGGTCTAAATAAGCCCCGGACATATCACGCAATTCCCAGGTTTGCCAACTCGAGATATCGTTGGCTGCCGGACGAATTTCGTCGCCATTGTCATCTTTGACGATCGGCATTTTATCCTTCCAGTGGCGATACAGCTCAATCGACTTGGATTCAAGGTAGGGGGAAACGCCGTCAACACTTAAGCTGAGTGCAATCGGTTTCCGATCCCTCGAATCCACAAACGGATGGTACGACATCTCAATCGTATATAATCCGCCCTGTGCAACGTCCAGATCATATTCGACCCATTCGTCGCCTTTGGCTTTCCAAACTAGTACGTTATTCTTGCCGTCATACGACTCAACCGCAACGTTTGCATTCGCCGACTTTCCCGACAAACTTGCTGCCGATAACGTTATGCTCCCGGTATGATCTTCTTTGGCGCCGTTTTTTTTCCAGCCTTCAAGTACTTCCGTATACGTAGGTATCAAATTTTTCGCTGTATTCGATGCATTTGTTACATTTGATGCAGCCTCCGCGCCTCCAGACGTGGAACTTGCTTTAGGCAATGTGCCATTGGTGTCAGCCAGTGCCGTTAGTGTAGGTCCCAGCACGCATACGAGGGCTAACATGAAGGACATCACGGCCCGTGTTCTAAATAACGCTTTCAACTCCATCCCTCCCGCTGCACCGCTCTAGTACCACAAATTCTCAGTGGTTTCTTTATCAAAGAACAGTGCTTTCTGCATATCTATGGTTAAAACCAGCTTCTCATCGTCTTCAAAGTTATGATCGGCCTGTGCCCTTGCAATGAGCAGCTTGGGCATGCCGATGTCCATATACAAATACATGTCCGCACCCATTAATTCATTCAATTTCTGAATGCCGGTAATTTGCGCATGGGGATTGGCTTCCCGAATCGCTGGATCCAGATGGATATTCTCACAGCGGATGCCCATGATGACGTTTCTGTCGATCTTCTTGTGCTTTCTCAGCATATCGGCTTGAAGCTTCGGAATTCGCAGGTAATAGCGGTTGGTGTGAAACTCGAGCGAACCCTCGCTGCCTTCCAAAATTTTTCCTTCGATAAAATTAATCGGAGGTGTGCCGATGAATCCAGCCACGAACATATTTCGCGGATTGTTATAGATCAGCTTAGGGGTATCCACTTGCTGGATGATGCCGTCTTTCATGACCACGATGCGATGTCCCATGGTCATAGCTTCCACTTGGTCATGCGTGACATATACCATGGTTACGCCAAGCTGCTTCTGGAGCCCGATAATCTCCGTGCGCATCTGAACTCTTAACTTCGCATCCAGATTCGACAGTGGTTCATCCATTAAGAACACTTGCGGATTCCGCACAATCGCCCTTCCTAGGGCTACCCTTTGCCGCTGTCCGCCGGACAGTTGTCTTGGTTTCCGATCCAGAAACGGTTCGATTTCCAATACCCTTGACGTACTTTTGACGGCTTGATCAATTTCGTTTTTGGCCATTTTCCGCAAGCGTAATCCGAAAGCAATGTTTTCATATACGCTCATGTTCGGGTACAATGCATAGTTTTGAAAAACCATCGCGATATCCCTATCTTTTGGCGGCAAATGATTGACCAGCTTATCTCCAATGTAAAGCTCACCTGAAGTGATATCCTCCAAGCCAGCGATCATCCGGAGCGTCGTCGATTTCCCACAGCCGGAAGGCCCGACCATGACGATAAACTCGCCATCCTGAATTTCCAAATTAAAATCTCTGACCGCATAAGCTCTCTCTTTACCAAAACGTTTTTCCACGTGATTTAATAGAATTCGCCCCATTACAGTACCTCCTATAGGTCATATCAACATCTGGTTGATAACGGTTTCAATACGCTTGTTTTTTATTATACACCCCACATTTGAACGCATTATAGGTGATGATTACTTAGTTATAGGGGGAATCCTGCTTTCAGTTCTTTTCTTTTGTGTAAAATAAAACAAAAAAAGCTGCTCCATATCAATGGCCAGCTCCATAAATTAACAAGAAATATCGGATTCGTCGAGTTCTTGAAAGTTTTGACGATATTGTCTTGGTGTTACCCCTGTTTTTTTACGGAAAAGCGCATGGAAAAACTTCATATCCTGATAGCCAACTTGATTGGCAATCTGATAGATCGGGATATCGGTCGATTTCAATAGCTCACAACATTTTTGTATACGAACATTTTGCAAATATTGGGTAAACGACAGGCCTGTCGATTTTTTAAATAATCGCTGAAAATGGCTTGCGCTCAGGAAAAAATAATCCGCCACATCCTGAACCGTCAGATTGTGCGTATAGCGGGACTTGATGAAATGCACAACTTCATCGAACATCCGGAAGGAAGCGGTTTCGGTTTCATTGATCATTTCAAAACGTTGAAGCAATACCAACATTTGGATTAAAAGCGCTGTCAAAACCGTTTCAAAGCCGGCACTCTTTTTCAAATATTCCCGATACATGTTTTGGACGATCAAAGAAAAGGTGTCGTGTTTATCCTGAAAATGCAACCAGCGTGCCGCACATTGACTTGGATTGTTGATGGCGTCGTAGGTTACGGAATCTTGCTGCAGCAGACTCTTCCATTTATCAAGAAGTTCAACGCGGAAAATACAATTATAGATGACGAGCATTTTATCCTGCTTTGGAGAGGAGGGGCGAAATACATGGGACGTGCCAATCGGAATGACGAATAGATCCCCTTGTTTCACATAGATCACTTCTTCGTCAATATAGTGGTAACCACAGCCTTCACCAACAAAACTTATTTCTACGAAATCATGCGTATGCTGCAATGTTGTAAACGATTCCAATTCACGATTTAGAAAAATATCCAGATCATTCTCAAAAAATAAATCCCCGCTTAAATGATCGATTCTTCCATTCATAGTTGTCACCTTCTCTTACAAGTATTTGTGATCTACGTATTCATGTATGTGAATCTGCAGCAAGGCAAGCGGGAACACGTATAAGGTGCTCCCAGCTCCGTCTTGACAACGTGGTTATTGTCCCTCTCTGACCCAATCTAACGTCATACGGATGTGTTTAATTCCTTTACGCAGATAAGAGAAAGCAAGGTGAATGTGATGATCGCGAGTCGTGATAATGGAAGGGTAGGAATACCCGACTTCCGAATCTTTATATTCCAGATCGGCCATTTGCACGTTTCTGACATACGGCCAAGTGCGGCCTTCGTCCTCCGATACAGCAAGTGTAAGCGGTGTCCGAAGCGGTTTCTTGCGAAACTCCCCTTTGCGCTGAACCCAACGGAACTGATCTCGTTCCATCGTTGAATTGTTGAAGATCAGTGCCAATTGACCATTAGAAAGCTTAACGAGCTGCGTCGAGGAATTATTATTCGGCAGTTCGCTTTTCACTGGGATCGACCAGCTTCTTCCGTAGTCCTGTGAAACGCTTGTATAAATTCGGTCGGCTTGGCGACTGCGAAACATGGCATACAGCTTGCCTTCGCCTAGCTCTACAACGTTCATTTGCACACGATGGATGCTGCCGGGCACTTCATATTCCGTCCACGTCGCGCCCTCATCAGAGCTTATTAAAACCACACTATAATGCCCCTCAAGCCGACAATAATATGCGGGTAACAGCCAGTCCCCGTTCTTCAGAGCAAGGGGAGGGTGCCTTAAGAAAATCCCCAGTCCATCGGAGAGAACCTCTGTAGCCCCCCATGTTTCCCCACGATCCTCGGAGATTCGGTAAACGATCCTTGATGTTTTCTGATTGTGAGGCTCATTTGACGTGTGGAACAACCATAGGTTTCCGTTCGGCGCTTGAAACAAAACCGGATTTTGCTCGGACCGCTCAAGATCATCAGAGAGTTGAACAGGAGTGGACCAAATCTTAGAACCTGCCGCTAATCTCGACATAACGATGTTCGTATCCGGATTCCCTTCCCCGCTGCCGGAAAACCAAACGCACAATAAATCTCCGTTGTCCAGTTCCAGCAAATTTGCCGCATGATTATCATTTGTGTGGAAAACCGGCAGGTAAGCTTCTTGAATCGTTGCATCTGTTCCACCTTCCAGAACAGCACCGTTAAATCTACTCATGATAGGATTGCCCCCTTCTTAGTCTCTAACTCCTGTATAGGAATCTCAATTCGGCCCAGTGTTTGGTTGGAGAATACAAGCTTGCCATCCACATAAAGTCGATAGCCTTCCTCAAGATCAGAAACAGTTGAAAGCACGTTTGGTTTCTTGTACGTAATGCGATACTCCGTTCCAGCCACTTTCACCCGATCCAGAGCAAAGAAGTCTAAACCAATATCGAGTGGATCCAAAATGATGCGATCCGCTTCTACCGTGAAACCCGCTACATGCGTGATCATCAGATCAATAAAAAACGAATGATTATATTCCTGCTCATCACTTAGCGGTTCACCTGTCGCGCTGTTGTAATGCTCAACAAGTCCGGGTTGATTGAGATCTCTTTTCATAAAATGCAGAAACGCGTACTCTCGCAGCGAGTGGCCGAAGAAGGAATCGTACTGATATCCGCTGCGCTTGCTCTCTTTCGCAAGTGCATCCAGTGCGATTGAGTTCGTATACGGCCAGGTAGGACCATCCCACACACAGCCGTTTCGCCCTTTTACAAAATGGCCCATCCAACCGCCATCTTTGGAGTAAGCCGGGCAATCCATCGAGACAGAAGGAAACGGGCATTTCGAATTAAATTCGCGTTCATTCATGAGATGCCCGATCATCCCTTTATAGGAATCATCCATGATTTGCGCCCAAGCCGGGTAGAAGCCGACTATATTTTTCACGAACGCCTTTTGGTCCGTCTGGTAATGGAGATCGTAGAAAAATTCCGTCTCTTCATCCCACATCTTTTCAAGGATATCCTGCTTAATGCCGTCTGCCATCTGGTGATACATCGTTGCTTCCGAATCGCCGGCGATTTCGCACATATTCGCTACTGCAAGCGTGTTCAAATAGTGATATACGGTACGATCCACTCTTTTCAGGTGCGTATATGTTTCTTTATCCTTCGGATTCTTAGGGTAATTATGAAAATACCAATAACTCGGCTGATATTCTTTTCCCGTTCGCGTATGCTTATATTCAATCATTAATCGATCGTTCCCGCTCCCGTTAACGCGAATGGCTTCTGAGATTTGGCTTTTAAAAGCAGGCAGCATCTCGACGACCATATCCCGATTGCGGTGTATCAAATATAGCTGGTAGGCAGCCCAACAAGTAAAGTTAGCGAATGCATGCATGACGGTATCGACAGTAAGACAGCTGAATTGCCCGCCTTCCCCCGGTGACTCCGCCATATTGCGCAAGGGACCTTCGCTATATCGCCCTTCATGATGCCATCTGGCATCCATCAAATGAAGCGGTACGGACAAGTTAATGAGTTTACTGAATTCCCAGCCGCCTTTACTGAAAGGTTCTTTGCTTTTCTTATGGGATCTTCCCTCATAGAACAAGGGGTAAGTCAAATTACCGTATTGGGGATCAGACAAATTATGCCGAAGCAGGAACCAGCGATAGATCCAAGTTTTGTTTAGCAGCGCATCACTGCTTGTAAACACAGGGGCATTGTCAAACCACTCCTGATATTCCTCGTTTTGCTTTTCAATGATTTGATCGGCTGTCCATCCACCATCCGTATAAGCCGTCGCCCGAGCTTGGAGCAAAGGGGTGTCATCGTGCCCCGATATGCCAAACGAAGCTGCGAGGATGTACGTACCTGACTGTCCAGGCTGCAAGCGTACTTCTTCATACAGCGCTGGATCGCTTACAGCTATAGCCCCAGCTACATCGAAACTATAATGCGGAATCTGATATTCACCTTGCAAAACATGGCCACTGCGCGTCTGGAACGCATCACCGTACGTGGATAATTTCAGCACGAGCTCTTCGCTGCTGTGGTTCGTCCAGGTCTGGCAAGAAACGGCGCAGTCATTCCATGAAATAAACTTTTTTTCTACCAAAGACAGACGGTGATCCTCATACGCCATAAGCAAATAGCTGGGATACCACTCTGTTCGGCATGGCTCAAAACTGCTGATCAAACTATTCTCTACGCTATACAGCATGGGAATGTTAACTTTATGTATAAAATCGAATCTACCGGAAAAGCCGGGCACAGGTTCCAAATAATCGGCCCACAGCCTCGCTCCTGTCGAACCCAGCAGTTGAGCGCCGGGGTGCGTGCGAAGCGTTTTCCTTCCTGCATGCAGTTGCTCGTTCACTTGATAAGCAGTCAGAATGAATCCTCCCCTATCAAAGTTAAAATTCTTCCAATTTTAACCTTATTAAATATATAACAAACTCATAGTAGAATAGTAGTGTAATTATTCCCAGAATATAGGTCATTCCTGCTCATATCCAAAATAATTTTTTGGAAGGCTATCCGTTCCCTTTTCCATGTATATGTGATAAACAGTTCTGGTCCGTTAGCAATGATGGCCGGATACGAGTATTGTTTATCTCCTTCATCCAACAAGAGCTCATTCTCCCAAGTAAGACCGTTATCCTTAGAGAAGCGCAGAACAAGCGGTGTTCGTGGCCCCTTGATCTTCCCGGGTTCCGGGCGTGTCGGATTATAAACAAGCGCCAGATGGCCATTGTCCAACCTGACCAAATCAATGCCGCTATTGTTGTTCGGAAGCTCCGTTGCATAGGCTTGGCACCAAGTTTTCCCCCCGTCTACCGAATCACTGCGATAGATGGCCCCTTCCGTGCTGCGTGTAAGCATATGCACCATTCCTGGTTCAGACTCCCATATCGTAGGCTGAATGATCCCTTTTCCCAGTATGGCGGTGCGGTCGAAAGGCACCGTTTCGCTGCGGGTCCATGTCTCACCGCCGTCATAGGACAGATCAACGAACGCATCCCAAGCCGGTTCGATCGAAGCCGGTGCGACAAGCGTGCCGTCATGCAGCACAATGGGCTTATTCTTAACCGGTCCCCGGCCCCCTTTGTCCCCTTCAACTAAAGGGACAGGCGTCGACCATGTGGTTCCGTCATCCGACGAGCGCATAACCATCGTTACCCATTCGGCAATGGAGGTGCCGATTTTGTAATACAGGAACAGGACACCGTCTGCCCTGCGAAACAGGACGGGATTCCAGTGCGGAACGTCCTCTTCGTCAGCGACTTTGACGGGTGGTGTCCAGCGGCCGTTCACTCGGCGTGACGTCCATATCGCGACGTCGCCGGCTTTCTCTTTCGTGCCGCCGAACCACGCAACGAGGATATCCCCACTCGGCAGCCGTTCAAGCGTAGAGGCATGACAGCTTAGAAAAGGTCTGTCGTCTTCAAAAATAAACTCCTTCACTTGATGAATCTCCCTCATCTCCTATCACTCCTTGGGACAATGTCGTAGCTCTGTCCCTTTTTGGTTCCAAACACGATGACATTCGGTTCAATGTCCTCGATTCGGATTTCATACCCGTTTTGCATGACGCATACCGGTTCCGCCGTGCGCAGCAGGAAGGACTTCCCGGCTGTTGAGAGAATTCTTGCTCGCAGCAGCTTGCCGTTCTCCCATGTGATATCGACTTCAAACCCTCCGCGTGCTCGCAGCCCTTTCACACAACCATTCATCCATTTCTGTGGTAGAGAAGGAAGAAATTGGACGTTATTGCCATGGCTCTGCAGCAGCATCTCGGCAATGCCCGAAACGCCCCCCAAATTTCCATCAATTTGGAAAATATCTTGTTTCACCTTTGGATGCCGGTGCGCATTCATCATGTTTGGATGAAGCCCGGCGAGTAGTTCATTCACAAACCGCTGCGCATGTTCCGACTCGCCAAGCCGTGCCCATAGATTGATCATCCATGCACAGCTCCACCCCGTATGAGCACCTCCATGGTTCAAGCGTCTCTCCAGGGTGACTTTGCAAGCAGCGGCAAGCTCGGGTTCCTGATGTAAAGTAATCTGATCCAGCGGATGCAGCGAGACCAAATGGGCGACATGACGATGCCCCGGCTCAAACTCTTCAAAATCCTCGTTCCACTCTTGAAGTTGGCCATATTTGCCTATCCGGTAAGGAGGCAGCCGCAATAACGCATGCTCCAATCGGCCTATAAACGTGTGATCCGTATCGGATAAAATGCTGCTCGCTTCCAAACAGTGGTCAAATAAATTTCTGAGGAGCGCGATATCCATCGTCACGCCTTGTGTCACACTGCTTTTTTGGCCATCTGGTGCAATAAAGAAGTTCTCCGGGGACGTCGACGGACATGTTACCAAGCTGCCATCCTTCGCCTCAACTAACCAATCCAAACCAAATCGTGCCGCTTCTTTCATCACAGGATACGCCCGCTTGAGAAACATTTCATCTTGACTGTACGCGTAATGCTCCCAAATATGCTGACATAACCATGCCCCGGCCATCGGCCAAAAGGCCCAACTTGGCGATCCTCCAACGGGAGTTGCGGTTCGCCATACATCAATATTGTGATGGGCCGTCCAACCCTCGCAGCGGTAGTGAACATCGGCCGCTTTCCGGCCTGTGTGCTGCAAGTCCTCGATCAAGTCGAACAAAGGCAAATGACACTCCGCAAGATTCCCCACTTCCGCAGGCCAGTAGTTCATTTCTACGTTGATGTTCGTCGTCCAACTGCTGCACCATGGCGGGCGAATGCTGTCATTCCAAATCCCTTGCAAATTAGCCGGCTGTGTGCCGATTCTTGAGCTGGACAACAGCAGGTATCTGCCATATTGAAAAAATAATGCGGCAAGTCCGGGATCTTCCACACCGTTTTTGATAGCTTCTATGCGGACATCCGTCGGCAGGTTATTTCTTTCCTGACCTCCAAGGTCGAGAGAAACTTTGCAAAAGCGTGCGGCATGATCGTTGATATGCCGCTCTTTCAACTGCTCGTACCCGAGCGATGCCGCTTTTGCCAGTCTCGCTTCTCCTAGCTGTAACGACGGTTTGTCTGATAACGCAGGGTTTTTATCATAACCTTGGAAGCTGGTTTCAGCAGCCAGCAGGAAAGTAACCGTTCCTGTACCACTTACACGAATCCGCCCGCCACTTACCTCCAGCCTGCCCTTGTCAATGATAACGGTCAATCGAATGTTAAAACCGATCCCTTTTCCTTCCGCATAATGTACAGGGTCCGAGGACTTCACCGTATTAGGTAGAATTCGCACCGGGCTGCGTCCGGTAAGAATCAATTGATTCCATGCCACTTTTTTGACTTCAAATTGCAATGGACTGCTCAACACTGCACTAACGCTGATGTTACGCTCACTGTGTAAGCGAATGGCCATGACCTGGTCAACCGCAGAAACGAACAGCTCCCTAGTATGGACAGCGTTATTTTGCGAATACTGCACCCGGGCGATGCCTTCCGCCAGATTCAATTCCCTTCGGTAATTCGAAACTTCGCCGGCCTCTTCCATAATCAGATCCAAATCGCCAAGCGGCACGTAGGATTCGATCTCCGGCCCTTCCATGTGCTGTTCGATCAAAGCCTCAGCCTCGGCATACTTGCCTGCAAAGATCATCTCACGCACGATGTCCAAATACTGGGCTGCTTCTCTGTTCACTGTTTCTCTGGGTTCCCCGGACCATAACGTATCCTCGTTCATCTGTATGCGTTCCCGATCCGTACCGCCATACATCATACCGCCGAAACGGCCGTTCCCTACGGGGAGTGCTTGGAACCAAGATTTCGCTGGCTGCGCGTACCATAATGCCGTACTTTTGTCTGACACTTGATCTCCCCCACCTGTTCGTCTATTCGTACAACCAATCCAACGTATCGATCCCGTCATTTTTATGTTCAACATCACGTGGACGTATATCCTGATCGATAGGAATAACACCCAAGATCAGAAAAGCGCCTTTACCGAAGTCAAGCGTTTGCCGCCCCGCTTCATATTGGAATGCGTGGATATTGACAGAAGGATACGCGTATAAGCGCAGCCCTTTGCGCAAGATCGGCGCATAGCCGCCTCGATCGTCGGCGTGCGTGTTTTCTTCCAAGCTTGGGACTTGCAGCCACTGATCATCTTTTGAGTTAAAATAACCGACCAGCACTTTCGAAGGCTGATGAAGTTCAATATCAATCGCCAAGCCCTGAAGGCCTGCCTGCCTTTGACTAAAACGAACACCGGTAAGCCCATTCAGCTCCTCCGCACAGCCAACGACGTGGATATCCCCATCCGTGAAAACCTCGACTCCTTTTTCCACGTGGTACAACTCCGCATGTTCAGACAATAAGCTAAAAGGTGCTTCTGCGTAGCGAACGATTGGCGCTTTTAGATTTTTTAACGCTTCGGGCATCACTCCTGACTTCAACTCCTTCACATGGAGACGGAAAGCCTCCAGCTCTGCTTCATAGAGAGGTAAACATGCGCTCCAATGCCTGTAATCAAGCCCTCCTCGAATCGGCACCTTCCGCTGCGGCGTCTGCATGGAGTTAGCAAACAAATACGTCTTCTCTGTAAGCGTTGTCAGTTCGCGGTAGCTGTCCAAACCTTGGGCCAATTCTACCACTGCCGCTTCCAGCAATTCGATCCGGTTAAAATACTCCCCTTTGACCGAATGCTTATAGGTTAAAATCAGGATCGCAGCCTTGACCTTATGCACATAGGCCTGCACCATATGACGGATGGCAGCCATATCGCTCGCCAGTCTTTCATATTCGTCCCTGTTGCGAGTGACGAAATGGCTAGCTTGCTGGATTGCCAGCAGTGCATCCTCCGCATGTCTTTGTGCATCGGCAATGATATCCGTCGGAGTCTCACCAATGTGAGGTTCACCACTCAGTTCTTTTACGACAAATTCATCCAACCGTTCGCCTTGCGGCGACTGGGATTCCCACAGATCCGGCCAAGGCATATGCCTTTCTGGATTGGTGAGCTGGCTCATCGTCATGCCAAGGCTCATCGTTTGGCGATTGCCTTCCGTAATGCCGAATCTGCGCAGCAATTTCGGCGCGCATTCTCCTGAAGCTTCGTAAGCATCCAATATCGCTTTGCCTGCCTCTAGGCTGCCGAAACGTTTCCCAAGCGTATCGATCCAGTAGTTCCGCTCCGCCTGGGGATCACGATCGGGGTTCCACGCATACCGGAACCAAGCCGCAAACCAAATCCAATCGCGCTCCAACTGACGCAGTCGCTTCTCCGCTTTATCCGGCGCATACGGCCAATCCCAGAAGAATAGCGGATACAGATGCAGCCCGTTTGCTTTCAAGCGGTATTTGGCCGCCTGCATACACTTTTGAATAAACGATGGGGCTCCGTATCGAAATGGCTCCAAGTTCGCCAGGATATGAACATTGACAATATGAATCGTCTGCAAGGAACCTAGCCGGTTGTGCGTTTCTTGCCATCTGCCCCGGGGGGTATACGTAGTCAATGATTCCCCGTTGTATTTGGCCTCCGTGTACAAATTCGGATACAACGGCAGAGCAGCCTCAATAACTTTTTGCGGCTCGATGGCATGGGAACGCAGAATAATCGGAGGTTTTTCCTTCACATTCGAATGTTTCAGCCCTTCCAGCAAACCTGCAAGAATCGTCTCATTAAACCATTCCACGCCATAAATTTGACCTTGCAGCGCTTCGCCTAGGCATACCATTAGCCCGGCATTGGGAAAGGATTGAACGAAGGCAGCAATCGATTTCTTGTAGTAATCACTCGTTATCGGCAGCGGCTTTGGTTGATGAAGCTTCAAGTCATGTTTCTGCGCAAAAGGCAGCGGAATATGGATGTTGTAAAACTTTAAAACGACCCATATGCCTCGTCGGTCCGCTTCTTCGGTAATCCAGCGGAACGTCTCCCGATTATAAGCCAACTCTTTCTCCGTCACTTCCAGCGCTTCAGGATAATCTTCCAGCTGCACAAGCGAAGAAAACGGATGCCCGGACCACAAGTAAACGACGTTGCATCGCTGCTCAACCATCATGTGGAGGAAATCCTGCCATAACGACCGGTCGTAAAACCAAGGAAAACGATCTGTCGTTATCGGGTACTCATACGTCTGACGTGGGGGTTCTACGGTCGTTTTTTGCAATCCGATGGCCGGTCCCCGCAATGCGAAACGCGGTTTATCCCCATACGCGATGTCACTTGGCAGCTTTTGAGCTTCACCGATTCGGCTTGCCAACTCCAAACAGCCATACAATACGCCTGAATCGCTTCCCCCCGAAATAACCGTTATGCCACCTGGGCAAGATGCCAGATAAAAACCTTCTCCCTCCGGAGCTTCCGTGTGATATAACAAAACGTCTCGCGCTTCCAATTGCTGCACAAATTTCGATTCTTGACGATTCCCGATGTAAATTTTCATTCCCTGAACGGATCGGTAGTTTTCCAACGACCATGGCGCTTCTGCTTCAAGCACGGTATAGCCGGAATTTTGAAGCGCTTCTCTTAATCGTTGAATCCCGTATTCCACACGCGGGGCAGCGTTACGTTCATAACCAAGCGTAACGGCTTTCGTTGTCGTTTCCATTGTCGTTTAAGCCCCTCCTTTCAAAAACAATTCAATGACCGGCACCGCTACATCAGGCTTTTTCACTGGAAGTGACAAGACCAGCGTCTTCTCATCTCTGCCCTCTTTGTACGCCCCGTTGTCGATACCGCTATGGACAATGCCTTGCTTGAAACGGATCTCGGATGCATCGTTAAGCAGCTGCGCGTACTCGACTTGCCCAGCCAAGCCATGCAAGTGAATGCTTTTAAACGGCCAACTATACACATGCACATATAAGCGATTGGTCTCGGGGTTGTAGGTCAGTCGGCAATCCTGCGGACACTCGATGGTTTCCGGCGCTTGCGTGCAGCCATAAATTGAACGGTTGTGACGTCTCATCCAGTTGCCGATGCCTTTTAAACGATCGATCGAACGCTCATCAAACTCGCCACGACCGGTCGGACCTACATTCAGGAGCAAATTGCCTCCTTTGCTGACCACATCAATGAGCATTTTGACCAACATATCGACGCTTTTCCATGATTCCTCATCCCGATGATAGCCCCAGGAACCACTGAACGTATGCGGCGTCTCCCAAACAACTCGTTTACCGTCGATCTGCACCCATTTGGTCGGCAAATACTGCTCAGGCGTCGTAATATCTCCGCCTATTTGCAGGCGATCGTTCAATAAAACGTTCGGCTGCAGCTCGCGAATCAGCTTGATCAGCTCCTTGCTGTTCCAATCTTCCTTACCTTTGCCTGGCAATCCGTTCTCCTCCGGGAAGGAAAAATCGTAAAACAACAGATCCACATCACCATATTCGGTTAACAATTCCTTCGTTTGTCCAAACAAATAGTCGCGATATTGGGCAAAATCCTTTTTCGCACTTTCAGCGATAGCCTCTTCATCCAACCGTAGGGGGTGCTTCGTGTCGATCGTGTAATGCGGGTGATGCCAATCAATTAGGGAATGGTAAAAGCCTACCTTCATGCCACGCTCACGGAAAGCCTCCGTCATCGGCCTGATCAAATCTCGGCCAGCCGGGGTGTTCGGCGCTTTATAATCGGTCAGCTTGCTGTCCCATAAGCAGAACCCTTCATGATGCTTGGTTGTAACCACAGCGTATTTCATGCCGGCATCGTAAGAAAGCTGCGCCCACAATTCCGGATCGTACAAATCCGGATCAAATTTATTGAAATATTTATTGCGGTATTTCTCTCCGCTTAATCTCTCTCTGGATTGCAGCCATTCATGCCTGGCAGCTAACGAATATAGCCCCCAATGAATAAACAAGCCGAACCTGTCATGCGTGAACCATCCGCTGTCTCCGGTTGTTGGTTCTATTTCGTATGTCATTGCATTTACCCCCTTGTACTTCCGTAATAAGATTGGAAAGTCTGCGGAACCGACCTGTCTCCCTCCACGGTTAACGCCTGATCAGACGTTACTTTCCAGTTGCAGGAATTTAAGCTCATGATCAGTTTACAAGAAAGCAAGCGGCCCATTATAGGCTGAATTCATCACATATATAGGTGGCGCGAAGCGAGCGAGTACTCTTTTGCATGGTTATTAGGGAACTACAAGCTACTATTTTTCTAAAAAGTGCTGTTTCCGACGGCGAGGGGAACTACAGTTCGCTATTTTTGTGGTTTCACGCAAAAGTCGTCCATGAAAGGCAAATAAGACCTTGTAGTTCCCCTAAGATTGAAAAAACCTCTTTTTGACCAAATAGAGGACTCCAGTTCCCTCTCCTTAGGGCTCAGCGTCCCTCAATGATTCTCAATGACCTTTAACGACCCTCAACAGCCTTCAACCACGTCGTTGCCATCAGCGTATCCCCGAGCGAATTCATATGCACACCGTCCGTCGTCAAATCCTGGCCCGTCTCCAGTTTAAGAAAATCAATAAAAGCCAGATGCGTCGGAACCAGGATGGCGTCATACTGCTCAGCCAACCGATTCACGATGTCCACATACGGCTTCAGCAGCCGGTTGCCCGTGGCATCCGGGTACTCCTTGATGACTGTAGGCTGCATGAGGATCAATCGGCAATCCGGGATTTGCTTCGTTTGATCCAGCAAATTTCGGTAGATTTCCTCGAATTTGTCCGGGTATACCTGCTCGCCCATCGGAGAGTCCAATTGGCGCCACACATCATTAATCCCAATAGAAACGGATACCCATTGAGGTTGATGATCGATCACATCGAGCGTCCACCTTTTTTCCAAATCAATGACGCGATTGCCGGAAACGCCTTCATTAATTATTTTCAGACTAAGCTGCGGATAAACCGCTGTCAGGTAATCATGAATCATTCGTACGTAACCCGAACCCAGCTTCAGTGGATCTTTTTTACGCCCTTTATCCGTAATGCTATCCCCGATAAACACAATGCGATCTTTCTTTTTAAACGGCACAATGCTTCCTCCTCTTTAAAATATGTTAGACAAGCAGCTTCTTTAGCATCCGATACACGGTATCCAGCTGCTCCACTTCCAGCTTATGATTTTCTCGAAAAGCGCCTGCATCCTTAGAACGGCAATGCAAGGAAACCGGAAGTCCCCTTTTGCTTAGATGATACTTCGCATTCACAGGATACATCTGCAGCTCAATCAGCGATGCGGCTCCAACGAACGACTGCAGCATCTCCGCGATGGCTGGCTCCGAGTCCCAACATTCGGTTAGCCGCACATAGAGATCAGGATGAAAGTTTGCCATAACGCCGCTGAAGCCGGAGGCACCCAATCGCAGGGAAGCAAGCAGCGTTGCGGAATTGGCATTAAACAGTTGAAGTGAGCTGCCTTTCACCGCTTCAAGCTTTGCGGCAATTTGCTGCACATCGCAGCTGGTGTCCTTGAGAAACGCAAATCTTCCCGTATCTGCACATTGTTTGAGCAGCTGCGGGCTCAGCAGCCTTTTGTATGGATATGGGCATTCATAAATGCCCATTGGCACATTCGGGACTTGATCAATCAGCTGCAGCACACGCTCAAACCAGATCTCGTCAGATTCATCCGGACCCGCCAGACGGTTGCTTACTAGCACAACGGCCTGAACCCCGGTCTCCGCGATCCGCTGCAATTCCTCTACCTGCTCCTCGAACTGCTCGGAGATATGCCCCGATGCGATAACCGAAACCCGACCGGCAGCTAGGCTCGTGACGAATTGAGCAAGGCTCACTCTCTCCTCCAGAGTCAAATAAAACATCTCGCTGGATTGACACACGGCAAATAGGCCATGCACGCCTTGGTCAATGTACCATTCTATCAGCTGCTCCAATGCGGCATAGTCCACTTTGCCTGTATTCGTGAAAGGTGTTACCATCGTGGGCCAAACACCTTTAGGTATGTTCATTGCCATTGTCTCAGTTCCTTTCCACCAAATAAGTGTCCATCACCCGCCGGAGCTCCTCTTTCGCTGATGCATTCAGCGGTTGAACAGGCAGGCGCGGTTGTCCTGCAGGCAATCCGATCATATTCATCGCTTCCTTCAGTACAGAAGGTAGCGTCCCCATCGAAAACGCGTTGCGCAAAGCTCGCAGCTTGCGCTGCTGTAATTCTGCTTGTTCCAGCTGCCCCTGGTGCCACAAATCGTAAATGCTTTTCACAACTTCTGGAAACACATTGGCTGTCGCTGCTATAGCTCCGCGCCCTCCAGCCATCAAGGTCGGCAAAATGAGTGAATCCGTACCTGCCAAAACGGAAAAGTCCTGACCAGCTGCCTCCATATATTGCAAAATGGTATCAAAACTGCCGCTGCTGTCCTTGATCCCGACAATGTTAGGCACTTTGCTTAGTTCCTTCACGGTTTGGGGTTGAAGCGAGTTCCCCGTCCTTGCCGGAATGTTATACAGCAGTACGGGAAGCTCTGTCGCTTCCGCAATCTTGCGAAAATGAGTCAGCAGTTCCTGCTGGGTATAGGTCAGAAAATACGGCGTAATCACGGACAGCGCATCTGCCCCCATATTCTCCAAACATACAGCCAGTTCGATAGATTCCTTCGTACTTGTGCAGCCAGCACCCACATACACCGGTAATTTCCCCTGTGTTTCCTCAAGGACGATTTCGGCGACCCGCAGTTTTTCGTCGAAGGACAAGGAGAAGAACTCTCCATTCGTGCCGAGGCAAAACAAGCCGTGCACATCCGCATCAATCAATCTGCGGGTTAATTGCCGCAAAGAAGCTTCATCAATCTGCTGTTCAGCATCAAAAGGTGTCACCATAGCGGGAATGATACCTGACGGTTGCAATAAATGATTCATCACATTTCTCCTTCTTTGTCCCACTCGTTATGGAAGCAATTGGCGGTAAACAGCTTGCATATCATCTATGTTCATCGGTTTCGGATTGTTATGTAAAAGCCTCGTTACCTTCGATGCGGCAACGGCCAATTCACTGACATCCTCATCGGATACGCCGAAAGCACGCAAATTTTGCGGGATGTCCATTTCGGAGGTCCACTCGAAGATTCGCCGAATAACGGCCTCCGAGACCGCCTTACCGCCCTCTGTTCCAATCTGAAGGCCCATCGCGCAAGCAACATGACCAAGTCTTCTCTCGATGGCATCCATATTAAACGTCATGACATGCGGCAGCAGCATTGAATTCGCTACACCGTGCGTAATGTTGAATTTTCCTCCAAGCGGATAAGCCAGTGCATGAACGGCTGCTGTTCCAGCCGAACTAAGTGCCATCCCGCCATACATCGATCCTAGAAGCACATTCTCTCTAGCTTGGAGATCGGATCCGTGATGGTAGGCTTGCAGCAAACTGCCAGAAAGTAAACGAATCGATTCAAGGGCGAACATATCGCTTATGGGATTAGCTTTTTTGGAGATATAAGATTCCAACGCATGAGTAAACGCATCCATACCGGTTGCAGCCGTGATGTTTGGCGGCAGGCTAACGGTTAGCGCTGGATCGATAATTACCAGCATGGGGAGCAAATGCCTGCTGATAATGCCAACTTTTAACTCTTGTTCAGGAATCGTTACAATCGCGTTCGGTGTCACTTCTGAACCGGTTCCTGACGTCGTTGGAATCAGCACCGTAGGTATCCCTGGTTTCGATACACGGTCAATGCCTATAAGACTCATTACGTCCACGGGATCTGTCATCAGGACGGAAAACAATTTCGTTGCATCCAGCACGCTCCCGCCGCCAATGCCAATGAACAAATCGACAGGTTCAGAGGCAATGCGGCTGTAGACCTGTTGAATGTTATCGACCGTTGGCTCCGGCTTCACATCGGTAAAGCACCTGCTGGTTATTCCCGCATGCGACAGTTCAGTCACCATTTGATCAATGACCCCCATCGCCTTTATCGAAGGTTGCGTTACGATCACCACGTGTTTGAAATCACCGTGCCGTTTTATCCTTGGAACCAGTTCGGCAATCGTGTGTTGTCCGGCAACAATACTGCGGGCTGTCTCGAACATAAACGGATTGAAACCGTGATTGTCCTTCACTCAAGCCCCTCCTCTCAAGCTGTATGGCCTAAATTTCCCCCTCATCCTACGCTCGGCTATTCATGATGTCAATGCTGCCAAGCGCTGAAGATCGCTTTGACCTATATATCAGGTACAATACCCCACTCAACAAGTAAGCGCTTAATTGTAATCTGAATAGGGAATCGGTCATTGTTTTTATAGATTTTTGGATTTTTATCATAAGGAGTGTGTCACGTTGCATATACAGCCTTATCTCACACCACATAAATTGGGAAGTCCCGTGCTTGTTGGTTCGGGTTTGCCAGGCCATTTCGATGAGCGAGCCGTCGATTGTCCGTTCGTCTTTCAACATAGCGGCAAATTCTACATGATGTATGTGGGGTTTGACGGAATCGGCTACCAGACGGCTTTGGCGACAAGCCATGATCTTATCAACTGGGAGCATCTAAGCGTTATTTTAAAAAGAAACGAAGACTCGGCCTGGGATTCCATTAATGTTGCCGGCACATGGATATTGAAGGAAAATCGCCTCGATGCTCCTCCTGTACTGAAAAAATGGAACAACAAATATTGGCTAGTCTATCACGCCTATCCCAATGCAGGTTATGAAGAAGGCTCGGCCAAAATTGGCATCGCCTGGACCGAAGATGAGCAGCTGCTGGAGTGGCATCGATGCCCGGACCCCATCTTAACCCCGGAAGAAGGCGCAGACTGGGAAAAGGGTGGACTCTACAAAGAATGCCTCATCGAGCATGAAGGTACGTTCTATTTGTATTACAATGCCAAAAACACAAATAAAGGCCGATGGATCGAGCAAACAGGCGTTGCTTTCTCCACTAATTTGAAGGATTGGCACCGCTACGAACAAAATCCGGTTCTACAGGTTACCCCGGATGGATGGGACTCCGGATTTGTCAGCGATCCTTGCGTGCTGCATGATCCGGACCGAGACCAATGGGTCATGTATTACTTTGGCTATAATTACAAACAAGCGCAGGAAGGAATTGCTCTTTCCCGTGATCTGTTATCTTGGGAGAAATATCCTGAACCCATCATTCGAGTTGGGGAAGAAGGCAGCATTGACGCTATTTTCGCCCATAAGCCCTCTGTCGTTATGCATCAAGGTAATCTCTACCATTTCTACTGCTCTTGCAGACGATATCAAGAAGGCGATCCTACCAAAAACTACGGTAAAGAGTTTCGGACCATCAGCGTCGCAACCTCACAGCCGATAGATATCCAACGATGACCAAGGGGGCGAGCACGGATGCAAGTGGCTGAATTGTTCGTAGAAAGCAAGCGTCGCCCACTCGGGGTTGATGTCCTCCAGCCGGCCTTCGGCTGGAGTTTTGCCGATTCGCCGATCCGTTTGCAAATGCAAACAGCCTATCGAATCATTGTTATTAATGGCGAAGATGATAGGCGGAGCGAGATTGTATGGGACAGCGGACAGCGTTTCAGCAAGAAAAACGTTCATATCTTGTACGAAGGGCCTCCACTTCAGTCCAGGCAACGCTATTATTGGAAGGTACAGGTGTGGGATGCGAATGGCCACAAGACGGAAAGCCCTGTCTCCTGGTGGGAAATGGGACTCCTTCATGCCACGGATTGGTCTGCGACTTGGATCGCTCGATTTGCAGAGGAGCCCCTTGAACGCCCCGCCCTTCCGCTCATCCGGCGTGAATTCCACCTCCACAAGCCTGTGGCGCAAGCTCGCGCCTACATCTGCGGGTTAGGCCAGTTTGAGCTGCGCCTTAACGGGGAGAAAGTCAGCGACAATGTCCTGGAGCCGGGCTGGACAAACTATGACAAAACTTGTCTCTACTGCGTCTACGATGTAACGGAGCAGCTTCATGAAGGTGGCAACGCCATAGGTGTGATGCTTGGGAACGGCTTCTTCCATGTGACGGGCGGCCGCTACAGCAAATTCAAGCATTCCTTCGGCACCCCAAGGTGCCTCGTTCAGTTGGAAATCACCCATACGGATGGCACCCAAACTCGGATTCTTAGCGATCGCCATTGGGATTCCGCGCCGGGACCGATCACCTTTTCTTGTATATACGGAGGCGAAGATTACGATGCTAATCATCGCCAAGCGGATTGGGATCTGCCAAGTTTTACCGGTAACGATACATGGAACCCGGCAGTCGAAGTGCCAGCACCTGCGGGAAAGCTTAAGTCACAAGCGACTTCTCCATTAAAAGTGATGGAAACTTACCTGCCCGTACAGATCACGCAACCGCTTCCCGGTGTGTACGTGGCTGATTTCGGCAAAAACTTCTCCGGTTGGATGAACCTCCAGGTCCGAGGCCCTCAAGGCGCCAAAATAACGATGTCCCCTGCTGAATTGCTGAAGGATAACGGCACGATCAATCAGAAATGGACCGGTTCTCCCACCAAATTCACTTATACGTTGAGCGGTGATGCTGAGGGGGAAACATGGTCGCCGCGTTTCAGCTATACCGGTTTTCGATATGTGCAGCTCGAGGGCGTCGTTCCAGTTTCAGCAGATGCGGATGCGAATGCAGCTGCCTGCGATTCCGACATTCCTGATCTTATTCAGCTGGAAGGTCAAATGATTTACCCGGACGTGAACGTATGCGGAAACTTCGTCAGCTCGAATAAGCTGCTAAACCGCACGCATGAGATCATTAACCAAGCGATACGCAGCAACATGAAAAGCATTTTTACCGACTGCCCGCATCGGGAAAAGCTCGGTTGGCTCGAGCAAATTCATCTGATGGGCCCTTCCGTAGCATGGAATTATGATGTTGAGCCTTTGTTCATCAAGACGATGGAGGACATCCGGGACGCCCAGCTGCCAAGCGGGATGGTCCCGACAACGGCGCCGGAATATGTTGTTTTTTCCGACCAATGGCGCTGCTTTCGGGATTCTGTCTCCTGGGGCGCCACCTATATCCTCACAGGCTGGAATTTGCTGCAATTTTACGGCAATCACCGGATTTTGACCGAGCATTATGAAGGAATGAAAGCCTATATCGACTATTTAAAAGCGAGCTCGGATCAGCTGATTATCCATACCGGGCTCGGGGACTGGTACGATGTCGGCGACAATCCGCCTGGATTTGTTCAAAATACGCCTGTTGCGCATACCGAAACCGCTATGTTTTACCATATCGTCGATGTGTTTGCACAAATCGCAAAGTTCTTGAATCGCAGCGATGACGCTCTCCACTATACACAACTGCGCGAAGACATCAAATCTGCGTTTAATCAGGCTTTTTTCGATGACCAAACGCAGCAATACGCCACAGGGAGTCAAAGCTCCCAGGCGATGCCACTTGTTCTAGGGTTAGCCCACGAGCCGTATAAAGAAACCATTTTAGCTGGGCTCCTTGATGATATTACCTTACGCGGGTATCATACGACGGCAGGCGATATAGGCCATCGCTATGTGCTGCTTGCCCTTTCTCAGAATGGTCGCAGCGACATGATTTATAAAATGAGCCAAAAGACGGATCACCCGAGTTACGGCTATCAAATCGCAAACGGAGCGACATCGTTGACGGAAGCTTGGGACGGACCCACCGTCGGCAAGTCGCAGAACCATTTTATGCTCGGACACTTGGAAGAATGGCTCTACAGCGGCTTGGCAGGTTTGCAATATCGGTATTGCCCCGATTTCGAAAGCTATAAGCTGACTATCAAGCCGGCCTTACTGGATGATTTGGATGAAGTAGCCGCAGATTATCGTCTGCCGTCCGGAAAGCTGCGAGTCGCATGGCGGCGGAATTCGGGTGAGCGTAGGCTCAAGCTTGCGATCACCATTCCGGCAAATTGTTTGGCGGATGTCCACCTTCCTTCTATCTCCAGAGATACTCTCCTCGAAAGCGGAATTCCGCTAAAGGATGCAGCCGCTATACAGGAAGTCATGCTTGAAGACGGGGATGCCGTCATACGCTTAGGTTCAGGCAGCTATCTGTTTGAATGTGAGGTTTAAAATGAAACTACTTTTTCCCAATGGGGTGATGCCATAATGATCGATCGAAAGGCTTTAGTTGAGCGCCATAATCCGCTTATTACCAGCTTTGATAAATTCTCTTCCCTCTCCGTCGGCAATGGGAACTATGCCTTCACGGTTGACGCAACCGGCTTGCAAACATTCCCGAGCCTATATGCAGATGGGGGTGTTCCACTTGGCAACTTCTCCAATTGGGCGTGGCATACGCATCCAAATCCAGAGATGTACCATGTGGATAAGTTCCCTCGAACCTCTTTCCCTACCTTTGGCGGGAGAGAGATCGGGTTTCCGTATATGGCGCCCGGCCAAATTACCGATGAATATAAGTGGCTGAAGTTTAATCCACACAAATTGCATCTTGGGCAAGTTGGCTTCCGTTTTACACTCCCCTCTGGCGAGAAGGCAACCGCTGACGATTTGAATGAAATTGAACAAATGCTTCATCTATGGGGCGGAGTCATTGAAAGCCAATTTTCGATCAACGGAGCGAAAACCAGCGTAGCTACCTGCTGTCACCCCACGCAGGATTTGATCGCCGTTCGCGTGAAATCGGATTTGATCCGCCAAGGTCGTCTCCAAATTGCCGTTCATTTCCCTTACGGCACATGGAAGTTCGCAGGCGTTGATTGGGGAAAAAGCAATCAACACGCAACGGAAATCGCGACCGGCAGCAGCCATTCCGTCCACATTGACCGGAAGTTGGATCAGGACGCGTACGCGTTTTCTGCCGCTTGGTCCAGCGGTAGCCTCATTCAAGACAAGCAAGACAATCACTTGCTTCTTCTAACGCCATCATCCGATCACGATGAATGCGAGTTCCGGTTCCGATTTACTCCCAAATCAGACGAGTCTGATTTGCCGGCCTTTGAAGCTGTGCGAGCTAGCGCTGAGCAGCATTGGCGCAACTTTTGGACCTCTGGCGGAGCCATCGAGCTGGCAGGCAGCAAAGATTCACGCGCGCTCGAGCTTGAGCGTAGAATTGTGCTGTCACAGTACTTGACCGCGATTCAATCATCCGGAACCTTGCCGCCGGCAGAGTCAGGACTTACCCATAACAGCTGGGCCGGTAAATTTCATCTGGAAATGCACTGGTGGCATTCCGTTCACTTTGCACTCTGGAATCGGGTGGACAGCCTGACGAACAGTCTGGAATGGTACATCAGCATCCTGGATCAAGCTCGAAAGCTCGCTGCTTCCCAAGGCTATGAAGGGGCAAGATGGCCGAAATGTGTGGCTCCGGATGGCGTTAACGGCCCTTGTTACATTGAACCGTTCCTCATCTGGCAGCAACCGCATCCTATTTATTACGCTGAACTTATCTATCAAATCAGGGGCACAAGAGAGACGCTCGAAAAGTATGCGGATCTTGTCTTCGAAAGTGCGGCCTTCATGGCCTCCTTCGCAGAATGGGATAACGAACAGCTGCGCTATGTGTTAGGTCCGCCGGTTGCACCAGCGCAGGAAATTTATGATCATGCAACGACAATGAACCCGACTTTCGAATTATCCTACTGGGCATTCGGATTATCAACAGCCGTTGCATGGCGGGAAAGGTTAGGACTCCCGAAGGTGGAGAAGTGGGAGCATGTCCTGAACCATTTGTCCAAGCTTCCCGTTGTGGACGGTTTATATGTCGCTGCCGAGACAGCTCCCGATACATTTACTGGTGGCAGCAGCACCAAAGATCACCCCACGATGCTGGCCCCGCTCGGTATCCTCCCCGGCCATATGGTGGATCGTGAAACGATGCTTAATACCTTGCACGAAGTCATTAAGGTCTGGGACTGGGATGCGACATGGGGATGGGACTATCCGCTCGTAGCTATGACTTCGGCAAGACTGGGCGAAGTCCACTCGGCCGTAGATACCCTGTTGATCGACAAGGTTACCAACACCTTCCTCCCGAATGGCCATAACTATCAGCGAAAGCCATTAACGGTATACCTCCCTGGCAACGGGGGCCTGTTAAGCGCTGTTGCCATGATGGCGGCGGGTTGGAAGAACGGGCCGGACACCCATGCTCCCGGATTTCCACAAGATGGCTCTTGGGAAGTGAAGTTCGAGGGTTTGGCCAAAATGTTATAATCAGCAAAGAAGGAGCCCGCTTGCCGCGAGGCTCCTTCTTCTTTCTTTCAATCCAATATAGCTAGCGATGTATCAATGATACCTTCCAGTTTTTCTTTATCGTTTGTTGTTTTGGCCAACACGCATAATCCGATAAAGGCGTTGTTCAAAAACTCCGAAATTCTCCGTGCATCGTGATGACTTCCGATTTCTCCCGTTTCCTTGCCGCGCAATACCAAGTCGTATAGCTTGTCCTCGGTTTTAACAAAACTTTGATTCACTTTCGCCGCGGCTTCTTCATCACAAACAGCCAGTTCAACCGCCGTATTCACGATCAAACACCCTTTAGGACGATCGTCTGCGGCCACAATGGCGTGCTCAAACATTCGCCGGATAGCTTGCTTCATCGGGGTAGGAGCCTCTACTTTTTGATGAACGGAACTTTCCAGCATTTCCCCGTACTTCTCTACTGCCTTCATATATAAACGATGTTTGTCTCCGAAAGTATCATAGATACTCCTTCGATGTATCCCCATATGTGTGACCAAATCTTGCATGGAAGTTTTCTCATAGCCCTGCTCCCAAAAGATATGCATCGCTTTTCGCAGCACGGCATTCACTTCAAACTCTTTGTTCCTAGCCATAGTCGACCTCCTTTTTACAGAGTCTAGTATAGCATGATTTTGCGGACTTTTGCTTGCATCCGAACAATTAAGGATAAACGACTTTGTTTCATTGGGTAGGCTTCAATTACAGCCCTAAACAGCGGCAAACGCCTTCTCTATGTTGCACTTTGCGCAATATTAAGGCCTCAGGTAGGACGCTACCGCTGTCTCCGTTGTATAAAGTGCAACGGAAAAAGCAGAATAAAGCGGTTTTCGCACTATTTAGCTTGAATTCATTGCACTTTGTGCACTGAAGAGCGGTTTAGTAGTGTGTAATGCCATTTTATGTTGCAGAAAGTGCAGCATAGACATAAGAGCGAGGAGCCGTGACGGTGATTGGGCTTGGATTGGTTACTAGGTGCATCACAGCTCAAACTTCCCAACGGCCGTATGCAATTGTTCGGCGATGCCGTTCAACAAACCGGCAGACCTGGTGATATCATTCAGCGACGTCATCTGTTGCTCAGAAGTTTCGGCCACCTGTTGAGCGTAGGCAGATGAATTTCTAGCGTGTGAGCTCGTTTCTGCGACTGAAGCGGACACTTCTTCCGAAGTGGCGGCCAGTTCTTGAGCGGATGCCGCAACCTCTTGTATGCGAACAGCCACTTTCTCGGAAGCTAAGAAAATACGATGAAAGGAAGTCTCCGCCGTATGTACCATTTCTTTGCCCATATCCACTTCCTGCAGGCAATCATGCATCGTTTGAACAGCAACTCCGGTATTGTCCAAAACCTGTCCGATCAATTCCGTAATTTGATTGGCAAATTGCGCGGACTGCTCCGATAGCTTGCGCACTTCCCCGGCAACAACCGTAAATCCTTTGCCTGCTTCTCCTGCACGAACCGCTTCAATCGCCGCATTCAAAGCGAGCAGGTTTGTTTGCTTCGCTATATTGCCCATCAGGCCAATCATATTATGAATTTCTTGAGAATGGTTCTCCAAATTTCGAATAACGGTGTTCGCCCTGATGACCGTATCACTCATACCGTTCATGCTCGTAATGAGCGCTTGAAGGTCTTGCTCGCCTTGCTTTGCCTCTCGGAATGCTTCCATGGAAATATCTGATACCTCAGACGAAGCTTCAGCGATTCGCCCAATACCAATGCTCATCTCCGTCATCGCTTTATGCGTATCTTCGTAATTCCGGACTTGAATTTCTGCTCCGGAAGCTACCAATTGCATGACCTCCGCCACTTGGTTGGATGCATGTGACGTTTGCTCTGCATGATCAAGAAGCTCTTTGGACGAGTCAGCAACCGAAGAAGAGGCGTTGCGGATTTGCAGCAAGATGTCCCGGACATTCGTCTTCATTCGGTTTAACGAACCGACAAGTTCACCAATTTCATCTTTATTTCTCACTTTCACATCTTGTTCAGATAAGCTTCCCAAGGACACCGTCTGAAGAGCTTGGGAGACCAGACGGACAGGCCTAGAAATATTACGTGTAATGAAGAAAGCCAGAATCAGACCGATCAAGACGGCAGAACCAAAAATATAAATCAGGTTCATTTGTCCAGAACGATAAATAACCGAACTACTCTCTGAGGCCGCTATCGCGCCTTCATGTTTGATTTTGACAAGAACCTCCAGATATTTCTGCATGTTCACAAAAACTTTATTCGAATCTGAAATGAGCGTTTCCACTTCTTTCTCCATGCTGCCGGAGCCTTTACTCAAATTGGCTTTTTTACTAAGCTCCAAGAACTTCTCATGATAACCTTTGTAAGTCGTCCATTGGTTTTGGAAAGCTTCGAAATTCCGCTTCTCTTGCTCATCCGTCAGCCCTTCTCCAAATTGTTTAATCTGCTCGTCTACATTGCTAATCCCTGCACTGGCTTGTGTCTGTGTGCTTTGCAGCTGAGCTGGATCCATTAAGATAAAGAGCTGCATTTCTAGTCCGTGTACATTTTCCGTTAAATAACTGATCGTATTGACAGCTTCAACGCCAGGCATCCATATCTGACTGATTTCATCACTTTTGTTCTGAATCGACTTCATATTCGTTAGACTCATCCATCCTGCAACAGAAGTAAGCAATAATAGCACAATAAAACTGACATACATTTTCTTACCCACTGTAATTTGAGGCAGTCTCATATTCAAGAATCTTCTCTCCTTTAGATATTAACCTTTGTTCAAAAAATTCCAATATCTAAATGTTACAGAAGGTTTGTTAAATGTAGATAAAAAAAGCCCCCACAAAGTGAGGACTTTCATCAATAAACGACATGTAAATAGGACTATTTAATGATTACTAATGTAATATTTAGCATAAATCCAACATTTTTGTTTGTTTTAAGACAGAAAATTACAAGAATTCTTGTTAAACTTGATTTATTATAACAAAAGGCGAGGATAATATGGTTCAAGTCATCTGGTTGCTCATCTTAATTTTGTTTCTCATCGTAGCTTCAACCCGCAAAGGGTAAGCGTATTCCTCGATGTCTAGCCATAAATCTGCAGATCATGAATGGACCAGTAATTCCCTGCCTTCATTGTCTGGATGATCTTGACGAATCGTGCATACGTTGGACTAAAATTAATGTCCAGTATGCTTGAACCGCTACCTGTTGCAATCGGCTGAGACCACGTATACCCATCGGTAGAAACATACACCTCATATTTCCTTGGATAATCATTCGGGGACCCTTCGCTCCGAAGCCGTATTCGGTTGATCGTGGTCGGCGTTTTCATATCCACTTGATAGAATTGTCCGGGAGCTTGCGCGACCCCCGTATCCCATCGGCTGTAGATATTACCGTCAATCGCCCCTTGGGGTTTTCCGGAACTGCTGGTAACTTCCCAGTCCTTGCGATCCAGCGCTACACTGTCTGTTGCGATAGCTGACGCCGGTTGTGAAACTTCGTTGGTACCTGAGAGTCTAATCTGATACTCGTATTGGTACCCTATTACTGTACTCGTATCTACAAACTCAGTCCCCTGCACTTGCTCGGCTATCACCTCGTAACTGCTCTCACTCCCACCAGATTTGCGCAATATATCATAACTTTGTGCTAATTCCGACTCTTTCCAGCTGAGCTCAATCGCATGATGCTGAGCGGGTTTCGCCTGAATCCACGTTGGTGCCACTTTCTTCACCCCGTCTGCTCGCGATAAGATGTACTGCACAGCCTCACCCGGGCCTAACGTTTCTTTAAAATCCAGTTCGGGATCGGCTTGCAACCCGCTCAAATAGGATCGTGCCGACTCATACGTATCACCCGCTCCGAATCTTTCACCTTCGTATATCGCAGCCTCCGGCATCGTAACCTTGACCTGTATCGTTTGCGGACTCGATTCAAAATTCACAAAATTGAGTAAAATCTTATCCGATTTCCCTCCTGAACCAGGAAGTGCGGGTAATGTCGAGGTATCCACGCCTCGGAAATAAACCAGTTTATCCGATAACTCCTGTTTATTGCTGATTTCGTACACCAACGGCTTGCCATGCGTCGCATAAGCCAGATTTAAGCGCCGCATCACCCCGACTCGCGTATCCTCTTCCGTCGAATTCTTATGAATTTGCATCTGTGCGGGGTTCTGCGTATTCAAATCAATGCCCGGTTCGAACAACGCATATTCCGGATAAAATGCCGCATGCTGCATGAACATATCGGCATATCCGATATGAGCTCTCATGATGCGATCAAAGACAGCCGCATGGGGCTCCGCCGCGCCATATTCAACGGGATCTTTATGGCTATCCGAAGTGCCGTACTCCGTATTCAGCATCAGCTTCTGCAAACCATCCTCCGCCCCTCCGAAGGTCCGCATGTTCTCCAGAAAGCTTCCATCTTTATTATTCACATAAGAGGTCCCATACGCATGTCCATTCGTTAAATCCGTCATCTCTTCCAGTTCCATTCGCTGATTCGGATCACTTTCCCATCCGTCAGGATCTCCGCAGCGCAGCACGCCGGAGGTGTTTTGATTCCGACAACTTCTCATGCTGTATTGCGGCGCATAGGCCCAACCTGGAGCGACCGTTTTCACATGTGGAGCAAGCTCGGGCAGATTGGTTTTGAGCCATTTGGCTATGGCCAAATTCACGCTTTTGGATCGATTAAATAAGCCTGGTTCGTTATCAATCTCATAATATTGAAACATGGAGCCATACTGCTTCACATAGTCCGACAACTTATTTTCTGCATCGGCCGGCAGTGTGCCATCATCATTCAGCTTAATATTTCCTGTATGCAAATGAAGAGCTACCGCTTGCGTGTTGTAGTCACGCAGTGTTTCATAATAAGGCTTAATGGCGGAACATCCCTCTTTGACATCGGTCGCGCAATCCACACGCATCACATTGCCGCTATAGGCAATTCCAAGCCATTTTAAAACATAGGGAAGGTGTCGAACCGCTCCTTGGTCATAATAAAAGGACAAATTGCTGACCTTGGTGCCCGATTCCACATATCGCCCATGGATAGGCTCTTCGGCAGGGGCAGCTAGTGCATCAAGCGAGAGATAGTCCCATTTCCACCATAGAAATTTATTCTCGTCCGCTTTGCAAGACAAACATCCTTCAGCCGACAGCTTCAATAAGTTATTTCCGAGCTGCAGCTGCTCCTTAGGAATATAGAGCTCATATAATTTTTTATACTCGTAAGCGCTAGTCGTCCCTCCGACTCCGGCGATTTGAATGATGCCCGAAAGCAGGTTATTGGAAAACACCGCCATCTGAGGAACGGATTTATGCGCATCTAGAATTTTCACTCGGAAATGAACCCCATACTCGGGTATTTCAGCTAAGGCATAGTTAATCGACAAAGTTGGATTCAACGATTTATTGAGACCTTGCGGCACCGAGCTCCAAGTCTCCTGCTGCTGTTCGCCCGAAGATACGGTATAACTGATCGGAGCTGCGCTTTCTTTTCCAAATTCCAAATCAGAATCGTCGGGTTTGCCTAACGTCCAGATTGGATTGCCAATCTGATTGGATTCTGTCATCACCTTTACCATCTCTGTTCTTGCAGATGCACCGTAATTAGTCGAAGCCGAGATCAGGATCAGTAAGATCAACAAGGCCGATGGCACAATCACATATCTCATCATGTTAGATACCTCTCAAACCTCTAAGGTAGTAATAGGGCATTTGCTGGAATAATTTCTTTGGGTTGGGAAGGACTCTTCCACATGAGTTTAGCAGCGGCACCATTCTGGTTATCATAATACTCCACTTTCAAATCAACAGGCACGCCAGCGGTAAGGGCAATAGATCCTGTTCGTTCTACCCAACTTTGATTGAACCAACTATCAATAACCAACTTGCCGTTCACCCAAACGCGAATGCCATCATCGCTTAGCGTCGATATCTGATACGTTTCCGAATAGGCGGGCAAAAGTTTTCCTGTCCATCTCACCGAAAATGTATCTGCTTGCATGGAAGGGAAAGGGGCTGAAGTCGACCAATTAAAATCAATTTTGGCATCCACCTTCGTTTCTTTTAGCCCGGTCAAATCCTTATTATCGAAATATTCCGCTCGCAGCCCATTTTTATTATCCGGGGCCGAAATTGGCTGAATCTGCGGTTGTTTGATTGGCAGGAAAGATTCCCTGCTCAATATTTTCGAATGCGAGTAGAACGATTTAATCTCATCTTTTTTGTTATTTTCGGTCAGCATCTTGCCCCACGTCATGAAATACGCCCACCGGGGCTGATCTTTTAATACATCAGCACTTGGCAGTTCGCCATTCTCTCCGATCGCCACGGGCTTGCCGCCTGCCAATTGGGTGATACTTTTATAATAATCCGGATTGTAATCATTATCATAGATATCGACCGCGAGAACATCCACTTTGCTTCCCCCTGGATAGGTGGCCGTGAAAGGGTCGGCATTCCCATTCGGCGCGTTGGGACTCCACACCCAAAGCAAATTATTCAGCTTATGCACATGCACGAAACGATCGTACATAATCGTCCACAGTGCGGAGAAGTTGTCCTTCTTGCCCCACCAGAACCAGTCTCCGTTCATTTCATGATAGGGACGCCACAAGACAGGAACGCCCGCTTCTTTCAATTTCTCCAAGTAAACTGCCGTTTTATCCAGATCATCAATCAATTTCGCATACTGGGGAGTGCCTGGGGTGACGTATTTATCAAATTCCGCTTGGCTCATATTCCGCTGCACATTCGACCAGCAGAGGCAGGTGCCAGGAATGCTTTGATGATAAGAGATGGTAACCAGACCGCCAGCCTTATTCCAAGCGATTGCGCTATTGACGACCTTTTGCCTTTGTTGCGCCAACTGGCTTTCGTTTTGAGCTAAAACGGCACCGAATTCATAACCATGAAGCGCAGGAAATTTTCCTGTCCACCCTTTCACTTGATTCGTCCATTCATCTGGACTTTCAAGATAATCATGCTGCCCGCTAATCGTGCTGACACCCGAAACGACATACAGCTTCTGCAGCACCGCCTTCGCTTCTATCGTTGCTTGCGCGTTGACTGGAACAGAAGTCGCGGACGCCGCTGCTTGCGGTTGAAACAAGAAATTCGGAGCTACCAAGGAGAGTAAGAACAATAAGGAAACCACTTTCTTACGTACACCTGCCTTTCCTAAAATTTGAATCATCTTCTTAGTCATAACGCATCCTTTTCACCATGAAATGGGTATATTTGTAATTTTTATGCCTTCAAACAAGGAATCGCCTTCCATTCCCGAAATCGAATAGAAGGCGGTTCTTTGTTTCAAAACAAAACTTAAATAAATTGATGAAGGGAAATGTCCTTCCAGTCCATACAAATCCGAACGATATCCTCTTCGACTAAGTCGGATCCGCTTTGTACCTCGATAAATTCAACATCCGTAATTGCCCGTATGCTGTGTCTGGTCCCCTCCGGAATTCGCACAACATCCCCCGGCTTCACCTGATAGAGCTTATCATTAATGATAATATCCGCTACCCCGCTTACGATAGTCCATACTTCAGAACGTTTGTAATGCAGCTGATAGCTGATATTTTTACCGGCATGAACGAGAATACGTTTCGTAAGCACCTCATTATCTTCGGCATATTTGACATAATCAATAACACGATACCGTCCCCATCTGCGTTCTTCATACATCGGGCGATGCTCGATTGTATTCATGACTTCCTTAATGCGAGGGCTCTCCGACTTGTTCGTCACTAGAATGCCATCCGGGCTCACGGCTACAACTGCGTCATGAATGCCGATAACGGTGACAGGGATGTCTAGCTCGTTAATCAGATGAGTATTCTCGCAATCCGTCGTTACGATACCTGTTCCGATTTGGGAACGTCCCATTTCTTCCGTCAACGTATTCCAAGTTCCCAAATCTTTCCAAAAGCCATCATAAGGGACAACGACACAACTTGCTTCTTTCTCAACAACTTCATAGTCGAAGCTGATTTTCGTTAATTTATGATAATTTCTGAGCATTTCCTCGTATTGAATCGGAATTCCTTTATCCATCATGACCTCGATGAGGTAGCCCAGGCGGAATGCAAAGACGCCACAATTCCAAAGTGCTTTTTGATCGATTAAAACAGCTGCTTGTTCCCGGTTAGGCTTCTCGAAGAAATATTGGACCGCTACCGCTTCTGTCCCTTCCCGGCGTTCTTCAGAAGGAACAATATAACCATATTTCTCCGACGGAACCGTCGGAACAACACCCATTAGCGCTAAATTCGCGTCTGTTTCTTGCAGAACGTCCTCTAATTGTTTAATTTTCTGGAAAAATGCCTCATCCACATACGGATCTACCGGCAGCACCGTAATCACTGTGTTTAAAGGCAAACTTTCCACATCATACATGTAAGCAGCAGCTAATGCGATGGCAGGGAATGTATCTCTGCGCTCAGGCTCGATAATTAGTGGAGCTTCTCCGCCAAGTTGGCTAATAATCATCTCGACCTGCGAGCGATTCGTCGCTAAGTACGCATCTTCGCCAAGGCCTGTATTCTGCAGTTGTCTCCATACACGTTGCACCATGGATTCATCTTGGCCTTTATCATCCTCAAGTACCTTTAAGAACTGCTTGGATCTGGAATCATTGGACAATGGCCAAAGTCGCTTACCGGAACCGCCTGAAAGAAGTACCAATTTCATGAAAACCACGCTCCATTTGATTTATTTGGGATACAAGCAAATTATCTAGCCAGTGCTTTCGGTCTGGATACGCCGATCAAATCAGGCCGCCCAACGGAATAATATTTGAGCCCCGTTCCTTGAATTTGTTCTTGGCTGTACACGTTGCGGCCATCAATGAGAATCGGCTGATCCATGATAAAAATAAGTTTGGACAAGGAGATCGTTTTGAATTCCTCCCAATCCGTTAGCAAGCAAATCGCATCAGCACCAACTGCTGCTTCCATGGCATTCTCGCACCACTGAATCGAAGGATGATCAATACGCTCCCTGAATTTATCCATCGCAATAGGATCATACAGCTTCAGCGTTGCTCCTGCTCGGATCAGCGTTTCTACAATTTCAATCGACGGCGCATAACGAATATCGTCCGTATTCGGCTTGAAGGATAATCCCCAAATGCCCACCACTTTGCCGCTTAGCAGTCCAAGGGAGGCCTCAAGCTTGGAAATCACCTTGTAGCGTTGCGATTTATTCACTTCCACGACGGACTTGAGCAATTGAAACTCATAATCGACATTGCCGGCAATTTGAATCAAAGCGTCCGTGTCTTTCGGGAAGCAAGAACCTCCATAGCCGATACCGGCATTCAGGAAGGATGAACCAATTCGCTTATCTTTCCCCATCCCTTTAGCCACTTCCGTGACATCAGCGCCGACCTTCTCGCAAATATTGGAGATTTCATTGATAAATGAAATTTTAGTCGCGAGGAAGGCATTCGAAGCGTACTTGATCATCTCGGCACTCCGGATGCTTGTGACGAAAATTTGATCCGTGAAGGCACGGTGGAGATCGGTAAGCGGCTCAGCCAAGCTTGGATTATCGAGTCCAAGGACAATACGATCCGGATGAAGGGTGTCATCGATAGCCGAACCTTCGCGCAGAAACTCGGGAATGGATACGACGTCAAAAGCGTGCTGCGTATTCATCGCAATAATCATTTGAATATGCTCATTCGTACCTACGGGAACGGTGCTTTTCGTTGCAATGATTTTATAGCCGTTCATAGCCTTCCCGATTTCCATAGACGCTTGCTCAATGTAGGACAGATTAGCCTCGCCATTCGGCAAGGACGGTGTGCCCACGGCAATGATAATGAGTTCAGATTGGCTGATGGCGTGAGCCAAATCCGTTGTAAAAGCCAACCGGCCAGCATGTATATTTTTCTCCATGAGTTCTTCAATGCCAGGCTCGTAGATAGGAGAAATGAAATTCTGCAGCTTGTCAATTTTCGTTTTATCCTGATCCACACAGATCACATTATTTCCCACCTCAGCGAAGCACACCCCGGAAACTAATCCCACATAGCCTGTTCCAATTACTGCAATATCCATACGATTAATTCCCCTCTCTGAACTGTTGATAAGCTTTAGCCATGTAGATTTTCAATTTCTCCATAAATGTTTTTTCATCAAATTTCTGGGCATGTTGGATAATTCGGCTTACATCCCAGGCATGGTTTTCCACATCCTGTATAGCGAGCAGCAGATCCTCTACCTCTTGCCGTTTGAAAAACACACCATTCACATGAGGCACTATGGTGTCTAGCGCACCGCCAGCCTGATAGGCGACAACGGGTCTTCCTGCCGCATTCGCCTCCAGCGGTGTAATCCCGAAATCCTCCTCGCCGGGAAAGATTAAGGCGCGACACTCCGCCATCATTTTGGTTACTGAACCGTCATCCAACCTCCCCAGAAAACGAACATTTCCTTTTGCCATCGCCTTCAGTCTCATCAGATCGGGGCCTTCCCCTACGATATGCAAAGGCAAGCCATTCCGATTAAATGCTTCTACAGCCAGATCAATACGTTTGTAGGACACAAGTCTTGATACGATCAAATAATAATTATCAATGTTCGTCGAGCTGTGAAAGCGAGTTGTATTAATTGGTGGAAAAATAACATCGGAATCGCGATGATAGTAATTTCGGATACGACTTTTCACAACCGAGGAATTTGCAATAAACTGATTTACATTTGCTGACGTTTTTTGATCCCATTGCTTAAGCTGATCGATATAAATTTTCAAGAGACGTTTCATCACGCTCGATTTGGTTTGTCTCTCCATATAAGTGTCATAATCCCAGGCGAAACGCATGGGGGTATGGCAGTAACACAGATGGAACGTGTTCTTCGGTACCTGAATACTCTTCATGAATGCGCTGCTTGAACTGAGCACAATATCAAATTCTCGAAAGTCAAAATCCTTAATCGCAAACGGATAAAGAGGCAGCATTTCTTTAAAATGACTTTTTCCTCCAGGCATTTTCTGCATCCAAGAGGCTCGTATATCCGCATCCCTCAGTTCATCGAGCAGACGATTGTTGCTAAACATGGTCGTATAAATGGGAGCACTCGGGTACATTTGGTGAAAGACTTCAACAACTCTTTCGGCTCCGCCCATTTGAACCAAATAATCATGCGCAATTGCTATTTTCATTTGATCCATCCTTTACACACTAAGCGGTCATCAAGAGTTAGCGATGAAACCTGCATAGTAATGAGTGATTTGGGTAACGGTTCGTTCGATAACAAAGTGTTGCTCCACACGCTTGATGCCATTCTCGCTCATTCGGCGTCTCTCCTCAGGATGCTCGAGCAGATAGCGAATGGCATCAGCCAGCACGGCTGGTTTCCCTGGTGTAATGAGAAGTCCCGTTTCACCATGCACAACGGTTTCCGTTGGGCCGCCTTCATTAGAAGCAATAACCGGCAAACCGGCTGCCATGCCCTCGACAATGACCTGACCGAAAGGCTCAGGTGTGATGGAGGTATGAACCAATAGATCTGCTTTTTGCATTAACCCCTGAATATCTTCAACATGACCTAGCAAGGTGACATTGTTCAGTTGATTGTCGGCAATTTGCTGCAGCAGCTGCTTCTTATAGGCATCTTCGCCGAACAGGGCATCCCCGGCTAACCAGAAATGAACCTGCTCATCCGGGAGAAAAGACTTCGCTGCTTCGAGCAAAATATGCTGGCCCTTCCATTCGGCTAACCGACCAACCAGTAAGACTACGTACGGTTTTCGCCATGTTTTCTCGACGAGTGCCAGGCTTTTAGCTTTGGAATTGGCGAAGGCCGAATACACGACTAATGTTTTCTTGGACTTCGGCAAGTTCAAAGCACTCAACGTAGAATTGGAGTTTGCAATAACGCCATTAGGCAGCAATCGGGACATCAGGCGAATCGCTTGGGCAACAATTGGCTTCAAATACGGAACGCCAATATGATCCCGAATATGCCAGATGAGTGGAATTCCTGCCCATTTAGCAGCTACTGCTCCATAAAAAGCTGATTTCAAAGAATTCGTATGTACACAGGCAACCTTCTCCGCTTTCAGTAGCTTGGCAACCCTTTTCCCATAACTCCAAAGTTCCAATGCCGCCGAAACCGCTTGGAAATTCACAGCATTCCGATTGCGATTGCGCACCTTATCGCTTAAAGGTAAAACGCGAACATCAATCCCTTTAGCTCTTAACCGATCAACCAGCGCTCCCTCTTCAGCCACAATGACTAGCGGATCGATCTCCTTGCCAAAGTTCGTAATGAGATTGTAAAGCGCGACTTCTCCCCCGCTCCATCTAGCGGTATGATCCAGATAAGCTACTCTCATCTTGTTCACGTCCTCCTCTCTTCCTAGCTGCAGCCGATTCATTCCTGACATAAGCATGACGATCAAGATCAATAACGGAATGAAATACTTCGTTCACCTGCTCGGAAACTCTCTTCCACGTATAATGCTCCAGCACATGATTCCTGCACTGCTCACTTGTAGGCCACAACTCAGGATGCTTCAATATGCGAGTTAATCCTGAGGCAATGTCACTGCTGCTGGTTCCCCCAAACAGCATATCCGGCCGGTATTTCTCAAGAATTTCACGGTTCCCGCCAATCGGAGTTGCCATGACTGGAACCCCTGCTGCCATTGCTTCTACGGTGATTAAGCCGAAGCCCTCTAGCGCTTGTGACGGAACAACGAACAGATCGGCTGCCTGATAATAGTCCGCAAGCTCACTGTCCGGGATGTAACCCAGCAATCTTACGCTAGACTGGAGCCCATACTCGGCAATTCGGCTTTCCAGTTCAGCTTTCAGCGGACCTTTGCCGCCTATAAACAGCACGGCATCCGGCTTCGAACGCACAACTTCTTTCCAAGCTTCCAAAAGCTGAAGCAGCCCCATTCGGTTGACCAACCTTCGCAAAGTCAACACGACAGTTTTCCCTTCCGGCAGCCCCAGCTTCGCTCTGATTGCGGAACGATTCGCTGCCGGCCTGAACCGGGCTACATCCGCCCCGCCGGGAATGATGTGTATCTTGGCCAGCGGGACGCCGTACTGGCGGTGAAGAATATCGCGAAAAGTTTCACTTAACACGATGAAGGCATCCGCCAATTGGTATGCTTTCATTTCCCAGTTTTTCGCGATCATGGTTTTGAATCTATGCTTCAAACCTTTCCCCTCAAGCCTTATTTCCTCACTCCACGGGCCGTGAAAAGTCATCACAACCGGAATATTTCGGGCTTTCGCCTCCATTGCCACGCCCAGACTGTAAGGAGCAAAGTGCGCATACACGATGTCAACATGCTGCCCGTTCATTATTTCTGCGGCTTGCATGCGGAAAGCATCACGCCGTTTGCTCAACTTCAAATTCGTGCCGGCCACATTGGTGACACGAAGACCGCTTGTCACTTCCGGCTTATTGGCACTGCATACCAGTGCTTCAAGTTCATGATGCGTATCCAAGCTTTCGCAAATATGCTTGAAATAAGTGTTTAACCCACCTGGCTGAGCTGAGGGCCAGCCCATTCCCGTGCACAAGATCCGTAAATCATTGTATCGTTGCATAAGCTTTCCCCTCCTTGATCGGCCCATCATGGGACTTCTTTACACGTTTACGAGCTAATCCAAGCTCATACTGCTTCATGCAGACCAGGAACTCGTAGATTCCCCAGAATAGTGCTACAGCAAGCCCGGGAATTCCCTTTTTATATAAGCCATGAACGATATATTTTTGAACAAAACGCAAAGGAGGTCGAACGAGCATGCGCAGTAGACTAAATCTTTTTCCCATCGCCACTGCGCCTTCTGCCTCCAAATCGGTATATTTATTAAACCGCTGAATATGGTCATGAATGCTGCGGAAACCATAATGCCATAAGACACCTGGTATAAATAGCACATTCTCATTCTCCACATTCGGTGTTTCATGTACTAGACTTTCCTTGTACTGAATTTGTGTACGGTTATACAATCGGACCAGCTTCTCGCCTTTCCCCATCCAGCGTCCCAGAAAGTCTCCAATCCGCAGTACGGAATAGGCTTTGCTTGGATCGGATAACTCGCCTTTCAGCATCTGAATGGAGGTTGATAATTGCTCATTGACCACCTCATCCGTGTCGATTACGAATATCCAGTCATAGGTGGCACGATCACTGCCATAGATACGCTGTTTCGCATAACCTGGCCATGCGTTCACATAGACTTTGCAGCCTAATTGCTCGGACACTCGAACGGTTCCGTCCTTGCTCCCGCCATCGACTACAACAATTTCGTCTGCAAAAGGCTTGCAGGAGGCGATCGCATTCGCTATTCTCGATTCATCGTCTTGCGCAATGATGACAACAGAAATTCGATTCACTCCCACAGCATCACGATAGCGACTCATTTCGTTCGCCCCTCCCCCAATGTCCAATTATTTGGCCTTATATGCTGTTATTGCTGAAAGCAACCAACGGATATCCTCTTTATTCAACAGTAATCTTGGAAGTTTCGTTTTCAAGGTGAATTTGACATTGATTAAAATAAAGATAAATCGCAGAATACCCGATGACAAAATGGCCATTCCCGCACCGGCGAGTCCAAACTTCGGAATAAGCACTGTCAGTAGTGGGATGACAACCAGCAGCCCGATTCCTTGCAGAATGGTAACGATCTTGGGTTTGCCTAAGGCCATGAACGCTTGTGCTAAAACCATGGTTCCACCTGAAATGGACACTTCAAGAAGCAGCATGCGAAACACACTGATGGCTTCTCTAAAATCAGGACCATACAAGAGCGGCATGACGAAAGGAGCAACCAGCATGATGATCAGGGAGCATAACAAGGCTACGCATGTGCTGATCCGGTATACACGGAACGTCATATCCACCACTTTATCCTTCGGCAGCCCGGATGCTTTCGGGAACAGCACCACGATAATCGAGGTTGAGAAAATATTAACGACCCGAGATAGGCTTACCGCAACCGCATAAAGTCCAAGTTCAGTGGGATTGAGCAGACCGATTATCACAATTTGATCGATGTAGTAGGAAACATTGCCCATCAAATCGTTGCCGTAGGATCCAATCCCATATCTGATTAAAGTCTTAAAGGAGCTGAAAACATCCTTGATCACCCATTGATACTGTCTTAGCAAACGAACAGTGGTCCATATGTAAAAGGGAACCGCCGGAGCGAGATAAGCTACAGCTGACGTGTAAGGAGTCATGGTTTTAGTCAGGATTAGCAGAGCAAGGCCGATGAGCGTACTCAGCGGAATAAGAAATCGCAGACGATTAAATAGTTTATACTCGCCTCTTACCTGCATCATCGCATTATTAATCTGGGACAATACGATGAGCGGTACGATAACCATAGACCATTGCGAGAATAGGACCACACTGTCGGAATACGTACGGAGCCAATAGGGCAAAACCAGTATCCCTAAGCACATCGCAAGCATGCCTGCTGTCAAACCCATGAGAACAGCGGTCGAATAAAGCTTGGCGGAATCCTTCATGTTCTTTTTCACGTTGTAAATAATGGCGGAAGGCATACCAAATGAGAAGCTAAAAGCTAAAAATTGTGACCATAACACCATAGCGGCCTGCTCTCCTCGGCCCGATGGCCCAAGAAATCGCGCTGTCAAAATACCGGTTAGCATATTAATGACCAAGATAAGCACACTGAAAAACATCGTTTTAACGGAAGATGACAAATGACTTTTGCTTGAAAAAAAAGCTTTAATGAAGCCGAACAGAGGCTTTATGCGGACTAATTTCAAGTTGACTGGCTGCTGCATCCAAAATTTGCCTCCTCTCTTGAACGATCGTTCGATGCGCCATAATTCCAATGCCTACGACCATCCATAATAGAAAACCTTTCAACCCTGTGTACCCATTTTCAAAAACAAGACAAACGATACTTCCTTGCAGAGCCGAGAGACCTAACTTACCGTAAGCCGTTATCCCACCCGGTTGGTGTTTCTGAGATAACAGATAACGGGTGACAAGCCACAAAGCCCAGAGGAACAATAAGCCACCAAGAATGCCAAAGGTTAGAAAAATGGCAACAAATCCATTATCGAAAATGCCATATTCCCCTAGTGCCCCACCGTTGCTCAGCTTGGTGCCGACACCAATACTTCCTAGCCCTAATCCTTGTGGTTTCGAGAACATCATCGGAAAAACGGTATGGAAGAAATCTAGTCTCTCATTATAAGAGTGGTCATCCTGAATGGCTGTCATCGTATCTAATCGCGCAATCAGCCCCTGTGCTCCAGGCAGCTTCGGGATAATGACATACATCGCTGCAATAACAGCTGTTAATTGAGCGATCAGCTTCCACTTCTGTCTGCCGGCCGATACAGCCGTATAAATCGCGATATCGATGAAAAGCATTACCCAAGCAGAACGAACTAACGTGACAAGGAGTCCAACCGTAACCAGGATAATACCGATCCAGCCTAAAGGTCCCCGCCATTTTTTTTCTAAAATCATCGGTGCAAGCGCAGTTCCCATATACATCCCCGCAGGTCCAGGCGAATTCAGCGTAGAGAATACTCTGATTTCCAAAGGAAAAGGATGGCCAATCGACGTCATTTCCACATGATTCATCCAAAATGCATCCCAGGGAGGCACGACGATGTACTGAATAATGCCATAGACAGCTACCAAGATGGCCGTGTTAGAGAAAGCGACAATTAAACGATCCAGCGCCTTATTGTCGAATTCACTTAAAGCCGCATAAGGGATTAACAATAACGGAATCACATAGTTTGCTAAATCGTAAAAGGTCCCGCTCCCATTTTTTGTTACGCCAATCAGGCAGCCATACAGCAGCACGATGGCTATATAAATGAGCAGCTTGTAGATACGAGATTCCATCTGGTGGAACTTAGCCAAAATAGGAATAATCAGCACGGCACTTGTTAATAAAGGTGCAATACTTAGCAGCGATACCGAATGGTACGTTCCTTCCATCCAATCCTGTATGCGCCGGATCTCCGGACAAATGACCCAGACCAGCAGGATATAGGGAATTAATCGCCGTGAATCGAATAAGGCCAATACAAAAGCAGGAAATAGCAGCATTGACAAGATTGCAATTTGCATACTCAGATCAGGATCCAGAGTTGCACTTGAATAACCAATGACGACAGAGACGGCTAAAGCCATTGCAGTGAATAACAACGTCATGCGACCCGTCTGTGTCATGATCAAAGGGGGTTTACTCATTTTGCTGAAATCATCCACTATTGACTCCCGTCCCCTCCCGTTTCAGCTTGAACTGCTTCACAACCTCGCGCCATAGCAGAACGGCAAACATCGCATCGTGTACCAAGTAACGCTTCCACAGCCGCCGAGGTTCTTGCACAAGCCGCCAAAACCATTCAAACCCTGTTCTCTGCATAATGTTCGGAGCTCGCTTGACGGTGCCCGAAAGGAAATCGAAGGTTGCACCTACACCAATTGAAATCGGCACTTTATATTGGAGATAGTTTTGATAAATCCACTTTTCTTGTTTCGGCGCACCAACGCCAACAAACACGATATCTGGCTGCGTATCAATCAGCATTTGAACTATACGCTCATTCTCATCCTTTTTCTTCTCGAAGCCATAAGAAGGTGAGTAACAGCCCACGATGTTCAAATTCGGAAAAACGAGCTTCAGATTCTTAACCGCTTGTTCCGGAATCCCGACCGCTGAACCTAAGAAAAAGAGCTTATATTGGCGTTCCGCGAAGGCTTCCCCTAATTTTGCGAACAAATCAGAGCCGGACACCTTTTGCTTGAGCGGTTTGCGAAGCATCTTCGATGCCCATATAATGGGCATGCCATCCGCCACAATCGCACCCGCGTCTGAATATACCTTTTGAAACTCAGCATCTTTTCTGAGCTTTATTAAATGATCGACATTGCAGGTTAAAATGTAAGAATGATTATTCTGGCGAATGACGTCATCCATATAAGCAAGCAAGTCCAGAAAGTCATAATTATCAAAATGAACATCGAACATAGTCACTCTACTCATCAGATCAACTCTTCTTTTTTCGAATTTGTCGTCGAGAGAATATACAAACCATTCAAATACCAGCAAAAAGGAATGATGAATTGAATCGTGGATAATGTATTATCCGACAAGGAATACAGAAAGAATGCCAGAATAAATGCAGCATAATAAATTTTAATTCGCTGTGGAATGACGCGATAAATCATTCGAAATAACACAAGCAGCGATAGAAACAGCAGGATGCAGCCAATATAACCGGAATCATAATAGAAGCGGATATATTCGTTATGCGGAACCACAAAACCGACGTACAAACTGCCGTCGTTCGCGACAGTAACTGCGCCTAGGCCTCTTCCTGTCATCGGGGAATCTTTCACTCCCTTTAGAAAGTAGTTCCACGCCTCCGTCCTTCCTGATAAATCGATGCCCGTGCCCGTCTGGCGCTCGAAGGAACGCTTCGTCATATTGTCCCACTGGAGATACACGGCTCCACCAATTAAAGCCAGGGAACAGACCAACGGAATCAATAAGATGAGCTTCCCTTTGATATACTGCTTCACCATATCAAAGAAATAGTACCCGGCCATGGCCAGCATGGCGAGTATGGGACCTCGGGTTCCCGTAGCAATCAGAATCGCAAAGTTGGCAGCCAATGTACAATACAAGAACTTGGCATTCAACGGATTCCGCTTGGTTTCAATTAAAGCAACGGTAATCCCAAGAAAAGCTAACATCGCCAAATGAGGTGCGATATTCGCTCCTTGTACTCGGATGGCTCCCGTAAACTCTACATTGAGAAAGGAATACAAATGAACCAGCTGAAGGATTGCCCCAGTCACTACGCTTACCACTGGAAGCAAACAGATGATCCGGATATGCTTTTCTGCTGTTTCCTTTTTCCATTTGATCATGAGAAAAAAGAAAGGAAGCGCGAGTCCGATGAAGGCTTTCAAGGTGATGGAAAGCGTCAATCTCGGATGCCATTCTGAGAAAAAGAGTGTAATGAACAACATGCCGGCAATGGCTACTATGGGGTAAATGAACTTCATTCGAAGTCCATTTTGCAGCATGCTGGGAACTAATAGAATAAGAATCCCTAACTTGTAAAGGGAAAGGATCTCCAGTCCTGGGAAATTCGCCTCCACAATGTAGTTGATGGATATGGCGGTTGAAAGCAGGACCAGGTAACTCATTTTTTCCGGTTGGTAAATGGCATATATGCACATGAAAAGTACGGCCAACCCCAACATACTGATGATAGGCTGATAAACAGCCGCTACCCCCATGATCACTGCAAGCAGGACATAGAACGCAGCATAGTACATCGGTTTTTTGAGCTGTATTGGAAAAACCGGCGTCATCCGTATCCTCACCCTGTCAAGCGCATTTTCACACGACTACGCATCGTGAGCAATGTGCCTTTTATACTTTGCATCCGACAAGCAATGAGCAATTTTTCACCTTCCGTATGGGCAAACAAAGCATTTACAGCTATGTAGAGTACTCTGCAAGCAACATTAACGAGAAGCGCTACTTTACTCATAAATCCCTTGTGCATGGAGCCATTCGTAATACCTTGATAATAATAACGCTGCTTGATCCATTCTTTCGTTAAGCGATTGTCGGGGATGAAGTGATCCACGACCATGGAAGGATGATAAAGGATCGTCTTTCTTTCCTGTTGCATCTGTTCGAAGAGCCATGACTCCTCACCGGACAGCAAGAGCGTTCCTTTTCTTCCAAGGTCGGTTGGAAACAAATAAGTATCATGAAACGATTTGCGAACAGCCATATTCGCTCCGAAGGGATGCTTATTTATCGGATATTCATGAACATCTTCTCCCCGGTCTACAATCGTATACGGAAGTTCAAGCGATTTGATCAGCCATGCCGGTCTCTCGCTTTCGAACTTCGGACGAATCATGCCACCTATGGCATACACATCATGCCGATGATCAAAGGTGTCCACAATCGTGCGTATCCACTCCAAACAAGGAACCGCATCATCATCGAGATACGCAATAATATCGCCCGTTGCTTCCTGTATCCCTCTATTTCGCGCAGCCGACAGTCCTTGCGTTTGTTCAAATAGATAGCGAACCCGCAACACCCCGGCTTGACGAAGGACAAATGACTCGGAGATTTCTCGCGTGTGATCCGTGGAATTGTTATCCACAATAAGAATCTCAGCCATATCTATTGCAGTTAATGCAGGCAATGCGTCCAGTGTGATCTGAAGCAAATCCGCGCGATTATAGGTACAGATGACAATTGATACCCTTGGTTTTGGCTGATCATGCACCATTGCGGTACTCCTTTTCAACTTTTTTTAAAAGGCGTCTTTGGAACCGAGCAGAACCGATACGGTTTTCATGATAATTTTCAAATCATAGAAAACACTTCGATTACGAATATAAGTCAAATCAAGCTCAACCATTTGCTCAAAGCTTAGATTGCTTCTACCGCTTACTTGCCATAACCCTGTGCAGCCAGGTGTTACAGCCAAACGTTTCTTGTCATAGGTGGTGTACTCTTTCACTTCACTTGGCAAAGCCGGTCTAGGACCAACCAAGCTCATATCACCGATGAGTACGTTCCACAATTGCGGCAACTCATCAATGCTTGTTTTGCGAAGGATTCGGCCGACACGAGTCACGCGAGGATCATTTTTCATTTTGAACATCGCGCCTTCGACTTCATTTTGGCTCATTAACTGCTGCTTTAATGCTTCTGCATTCGCCACCATTGAGCGGAATTTATACATCGGGAACAACGTTTCATCTTTACCAACCCTATTTTGCTTGAAGAAAACGGAACCGTCCGGATCTTCCAACTTGATCCAAACTGCCACTACGATAAATAAAGGCATCAAGAAAATAAGACCAGCTAAGGAGAGAACAATATCTAGCGCACGCTTCATAACGGAGTAGGAAGTTACGCTTTTTCTTTCCTGCAATCTCGTAGCAGCCGGATAGTAGTACTCATATTCCTCCTGCAGTTCTCGCAAGCTCATAATCTTCACCTCCCAAATGTTCTAAAATAGGGGCATATTTCTCCTTAATAAGCAGTGAAGCCATCGCATCAAGCACATCTAACCGAAGATCTTTGCTCTCAAGCGCGAAAGCCATTGTGGTAAGAATATAACCAAGTCGTTCGCCTACATCATAACGGATACCGTCAAAATGATAAGCAAGAACACGTTCTATTTTATTAAGCTTCTGAATCGCGTCTGTCAGCTGAATTTCACCGCCGGCGCCTTTTTCCTGAAGCTCCAAAAATTCAAAGATTTTAGGAGAGAACACATATCTCCCCATAATGGCAAGATTGGAAGGTGCTGTACCTAATTTAGGTTTTTCAATAAAGTCTTTCACTTGATAAAGGCGATTATCTTGCTCACCAGGATCAATGATACCGTAACGATTCGTTAATTCCGGCGGTACTGTTTGGACGCCAATAACAGAATTTTCTGATAATTCATATTGCTGAATGAGTTGTTTTAAGCAGGGGACCTTCCCTGTGACAATATCATCGCCCAGCAGTACAGCGAAGGGTTCATTTCCGATGAACCTTCTTGCACACCAGACCGCATGCCCCAGTCCCTTGGGTTCTTTTTGACGAATATAATGAATTTCTACTTTGGCTGAACGCTGAACTTCTTTCAAGAGCTCCAGCTTCCCCGTTTCCATCAGCTTGTTCTCAAGCTCGAAAGCATTATCGAAATGATCTTCGATCGCTCTCTTTCCTTTACCGGTGACAATAATGATATCCTCGATTCCGGATTCGATGGCTTCTTCCACGATGTATTGAATAGTTGGTTTGTTGATGATTGGGAGCATCTCTTTGGGCATCGCTTTCGTAGCGGGAAGAAATCTCGTTCCTAACCCCGCAGCCGGAATAATTGCTTTCTTGACCGTCTTCATCCTTCTCATCCTCCTAAGCGTACATATTCAATTATTGGTTGAAAACCATACCTAACATGCGGGCTCCTGATTGTTCGAGCTGTGTTCTTGCTTGTTTCGCCCATTCCCGCTTTGTTTTACCGTTCCTTGTGACCAACAGTACGCCATCACTGTACTCCGAGAGCAAACTTGCATCTGTATAATCAAGCGTTGACGGTGAATCGATCAGAATAACTTCATATCGCTGCTTCAGTTGATTCATCAGATTCAACATCTGGGAGGAGCCTACCAGCTCCGACGGATTAACCGGTTGACCGCCGGCAACGATGAGATCAAGGCCCATGATGCCCGTCGGTGTAATAACTTCATCAACAGCAAGCCCTTTTTGGAAAAAATGGAGCAAGCCTTTTGTATTATTCATACCAAACAGCTTATGCAAGCCCGGCTGGCGCAAGTTGCTGTCAATGATCACAACAGACTTCCCTTCCTGAGCATACGTTACGGCCAGATTCGCCAGCGTCGTCGTCTTGCCTTCTTGCGACTTCGGCGATGCGATCATCAGCACCATTCCCAGCCCTTGATCAGCGGGTACAACTTTCTTAAAGCGCACCGCCGTTCGTAAAGAGCGATAGGATTCGGAAACCGGTGAAATCGGATCTAATTCCGTCACCAGCACATTACTTAGCTGTAACATACGTCTGTTCCCCTACCTCTCTGCTTAGCGCTTTGGAAGATTTGGTTGCTTTGCCTTTCTTTATCGTTCCGATGGTAGCAAGAACGGGAAGGCCCACAATGTGCTCAGCCTCTTTCTCAGAGCGGATCGTATCATTGATATTTTCAAAAAAGAAAAACACACCAATAGCTGCCATTGCCGATAAAACAAAGCTCAACGCCAGGTTGATTACGATACTAGCGTTCGCCGGCAAAGGCTTCACAGCTGGATCTGAGCTGGAAAGTATTTTGACATTGTTCATATTCATCAAGGACGGCACTTCGGTCATGAATGTATCCGCAAGTGTTTTCGTCATCGTGACGGCTTTCTCATAGCTCGGATCTTCCAACTCGATTTTAATAATTTGCGTTTTATCCGTTGAGCTTACCTTCAAGTTCTTCAACAGTTCTTTCTGCGTCATACCGAATTCCGGATGGTCCGTCAGAAGCTTCTGAATGATCTGATCCGATTTAATGATTTCCTTGTAGCTCTCAACTAAATTCATGTTCATCGATACATCATTCAGATCTATTTTCTCTTCACTCTTAAACGTACTGCTTACCAAAACTTGTGTATTTGCCTTGTAAACAGGCTCAACAAATGTTTTGCTGACATAGAAGGTTGTCAGGCACGAGAGAAGAACGAACAACGCAATCATCCACAGCTTTTTGCGAATGAGTACAAAGTAATCCAAGATCGATTTCTCCATGGTTCCCTCCCGAAAAAATAGTTGATAAATCAAGAAATACAGTATTGCTTTTCAGAAAACTTTCAGTTAAGATGTTTGTAATGAAAGCGTTTTATTCTCCTCATCCCCACCTATCGAAACGACATTCAATCACTCCTTTTATACAGAGCACTCTACAATCACTATTCGACGGTGATAACTAGCCTGCAAGCTAGCTGAAGCACTCTACCAAATGGAATGAAGAATGCCGCTTTTTGTCATTTAATTGGTTATAGTCAAATACTAAATGAATTCCCAAAATTATGATATTACTCGAAATTATAATTTTTGGGTCTATTTCGTGTATACACTCATACCCATATGTAATAAAGCGATGGTATACTTTCGAACCATATGGCTGCGAAGACTCACTGAAATCCGCTGACTAATCCTTTGGATTGCGCTAACAAGGCCGCTTGCGTACGATCGTTGACACACAGCTTATTTAAAATTTGGCTCACGTGTTTCTTAACGGTAAACTCCGTCACCATGAGTTTCTTAGCCATTCCTTGATTGGATAAACCTTCTCCCAGACCAATCAACACTTCCCGCTCTTTCGGCGTTAACTTGCTGAAGCTGTCTTCTTCCTCTTTCTTAAACAACATTTCCATGAGACCTGGATCAAAATACTTTTTACCTTTGAAAATTAATTTAATAGCCAAAAGCAACTCTTCTGGAAGCGCTTCTTTGAGTACATAACCATCCGCACCCACAGCTTCTGCTTTTCTTACATCCTGCTCCGACGTTGATGAAGTCAGAATGATGCTTCGGCATGGTGTATCTTTAATATTCTCTACCACTTCAAGACCAGAGCGATTCCCTAACTTTAGATCCACAATAGCCAAATCCGGTTTTGTTTCCTTGATTAGCTCCAATGCTTGCTCCACCGTCTCCGATTCACCAGAAATTTCGATGTTTGCTTCAAGCTTTAGCACAGCTGACAATCCTCTACGCACCAACGGATGATCATCTACGATAACAACTTTCAAAGTTCCACCTGCTTTCGTTTGAATGGGAATAGCCTACATGACCTTGTTTAGCCCATCATCTGAAGTTCATTGAGTTCCTTGTTGTCCTGTGGTTGAAATGGGATGGTCAGTTGAATATGAGTACCTTTTCCTTGTGTGCTCTGAATACTAATGGTTCCACCTAGTGACTGGACGAGCAATTCCATGTTATTAACGCCTAGACCCACTGTTTTAGGATCTGACAATCGTTCTTTCACACTAAAGCCACTTCCGTTATCCAAAACGGACAAACTCACCTCATCCGGCTTTATACGGAGCTCAACCTTGATGAGTGTGCTGTGTCCATGGCGAATGGCATTTCCCGTGGATTCTGAAATAATTCGAAACAAAGCCTTTTGATAATTCACATGCAGACGATGGTCATCGCCGGTTACATGCAAATTCACTTTCACAGCATGCAGCTTGGACACGCTGTCCAGATGTGATTTGACGGTCGTAATCCAAAAATCACCGCCATTTTTTCTGGAACTGAGACTATAAATCGTCGAACGAAGTTCTTGCGAAGCGGCTACGGAAGACTCTTGGATGAGCTGCAGCTGCTCTTTGATCTGTTCTCTCGAAATCTCTTTCCACTTGCGACTCAGCGAATGCACGGCATAAACAATTCCGAAAATGTACTGCGAAACACTATCATGCATCTCATCGGCAATTCGATTCTGCTCCTCGATAATCATCAACTGGTTCTCGATTCGTTCCAGCTGGTGCCTTTCCAGGATGACGGAGCAAAGCTCGGATAGAAAACCAAGCTGTTGAATATACCCCTGTCTGCCTTCCTCGTAGCTGGCAGGCTCAATCTTAACGCCCATGACTCCCCAGAATCGGGTCGATGACCTGATTGGCATGACAAGAAAGTCTCCGTATTCGGCCAGACTCATCAGCCTGCTGGATTCGAGCCGTCTAAGCTCGGCTTCTTGCATGTCAAAAGCTTCGGATAGGGACGTTTCAATGCCAATCGGCAAAACACCCTGTGTAATCAGTTGATCAGGTTTGGCATGCCCATTTACATCCCAGAAAAAAGACATTCTCAGCTTGGTCAACTTTAAAGCAAACTCAGCAAAAATAATTTTCAAATTCTCAGAATCACTATGAGTTGCTGCTTCCACAATTTGATACAGCGACTTCATATGCTCCATCGATTCATTGGTTCGAGCATTCGCAATCTCAAGACGATTTTTAACACCGGCCAATAACTGAATAGTGAGTGTCATAAACAACAGCATCAGGTAAAACCGATTTTCACTTAGCAGCATACTGCCAAGTGTCTGCATTTGCCCGTTCGTAAAAAAATAGGAAAAAGCCGTAATAAACAAAAAGTAACTTAGCATCATGAACCAGCAATAGGCAGAGGAAAGATAGCTGGCAGCCATCCAAGCAGGGTTGAAAACACACCACAGAAACGGACTGTCCATACCGCCGCTTAGAAGATGGAGGACCATCATCCCCGTCATTTCCAAGCCTACGGTTATTTTAATTGTGCGAGAGGCTTTACCGCTTTGGGTGTACATGTCTGTAATCCATGTAGCAAAGATGAACAACACGAGGATGATGCCTATTTTGACACCTAGCGGGGGACCACGATCCTCAATAGCGTACACTAACGAAGTCCCAGCCAGCGAAATAAACCGGTACAAGTAAAAGACCCTACTCTCACCTGAGAACATCTTTCTCATCTGCGTAATCATCCTTTAACCGATATTTGTAATTGGCTCCTTCAACAATACCTATGTTTACCATAATCATAACAGTTAAATTCTTACAGTCAAAAGAGCACTACATGACTATATAATTCGCTATTTTTGTAGTTTTCTGTCTCTACTAACGATAGAATATCCAATTTCAGGAGTTACGATCTATACGTTTGATTATTTAGACCTAACCATTTGTCGGAAAAAAATGTCAACCGGATTGGAATGACCAAATTAAAATTCATCCTTTTGCACCATAAAATTCCTGTAAAAATTTTAAAAAAAGCAATAGAGTTAATGCGTGTTAGCGCTTAACTCTCTGTTTTAGTGCTTATTGTCGATAACACGCCTAAGAAACGCCGTGATCTTCATCCAAAAGCGCCCCATTTTGTAATAATATGCGGCGCAATTCTTGCCTTTCGATGTAGATGTGCCTATCCTTTTACTCCCTAGCTCGAGTGCCACGTGAAGCTAAGAATAAGAAGTGATACTAATCACCATGATTTCTCCTCCATTTAGAATTGATCCTGCCATTTTTTCTGATCTTTTCATTGGATCATAGCAATCATGAAAATAATGATAAACAGTATCCAAGACATCGCTACTGTATACCAACCTTATAGTATTGGAAGGCTTGAACGTAAATGTAATAAGACAGCACTATGATAGAGTTCAACTGCCCGCCTTTTGTCATAACGGAAACGGTACATATCACACTCTTTTCCGCCTTAGAGCTGTACGATTGCTGGCATTTTATGTCGTATTCTTTGTAACGAGCAAGAAAAATGTCGAATATAAACCTGTTTACTAGCCATTATTACAAAAAGGCCTCCTGATTAAGGAGGCTTACTATTACAGGGGCTTACTATTAAAGATGCAACACTGCCGCTTGTCGCAGCAGATTGGCTAACCAGGTCAAATAGTGACCGCGAAAGATTGTATGTTGTACTTTTTACAACCATTTGGCTGCAATTGGGCCTTAAATCGCCTCTACATTGTACTTATTACAATGATTCATGCGCTCAACCGCTTCCATCTCACCTTTTCGCAACAAATGGTTGTATATTGTGCAATGAAAAGCCACTTACTTGGTCAAACCAAGGTATTATGTTGTATACAATGCAACATACGCCTTTGACTTTGCTGCTGTACCGTCTGACAACGGCGAAACCTACGAAAGATATATGCAGTGGCAAACATTAGAAGTTTATTAGCATTTATAAAAAGCGTAATAAAAAATTCCAACGCCTATACCTGCGTTGGGATTTTTTTATTATAGCTCAAGTTTTTTCCTTAATTTTACAAGATGAGTCATATGTCCAAGCAAGCAGGTAATTGCCTGCATTAAATAGTTGAGAATATAAAAATGGGAGGTATTTCACTATGGCCTGCAATACCAATTCATCTGCAACTGCTTTAACTTGCTGTTCGGATAAAACCTTTGTTCAGGATAAGGTATGTACACCCTGGAGTGGCACTGTTGTAGCCGCTGATGTTCTACTTACGGTCTTCACAAATAACATCAATCAAAATATTGTCGGAACAGGCTATTTGCAATATGACGTTGGACCTGATGATATTACGTTTGATCTGCTGAATAGTGCTGGAGTTGCCATGATTACGCCAATTACCATTTCCCCTGGGTCGAGTCTATCTTTTACTTATCGACGATTCGGATCTATACGTTTAACTTTACCAGGAACAACTGCTGGCATTTATCAAGGGGAGTTTTGCATAACAACTCGTTATCCAGTCCAATAAAAGGCACAAAAGGAGGGACATCTGTCTATGTGTGATACAGCACTTAGTTGTTGTACAGATAAAGTATTTGTACAAGACAAAGTTTGCACAAATTGGCTGTTTACTGCCGCAGGTACACAAACCATTTATTCGGATAATATCTCCACCATCATTAGTGGCACAGGGTACGTGAAGTATGAAACAGGCGTTGGGGCATTGACCGTCAACTTTTTCAAAATAGGCATAGTTGCCGCCATTCAAACGCTTGTCATTCCTGTAGGAGGAAGTGCAACGTTCACTGTAGGGAGATTTGATAGCATTTCGTTCACAACTACCGGAGCTGCACAAGGTGAATTTTGTATAACCGTACGTTATAGCCTTTAAAAGTTAACCTCTGTGGTCCTTCCTTCATCGCGAAAAACCACCGGGTTATTCATCGATAGGGTAGTCTGATTCCGATTGTACTTGCAGCGTAGTTGAAATGACATATTTTCCTTCCACATACGTCATTTCCGTAGCTTGCGCAGATATATAAATGGATTTAGTCCCCTGGCCTATAAAATTAATCGTACTGCCTGGTGGTACAGACAGAATTTTACTTTCTGTACCATCAACTTTCACCTCTAATGCTTGAGTGCTGCTTGAACTCGAAAATATACTTATCTGGGCAATCGTAATATTGGAGTCAACATCCGATTCCCATATATAGAATCCTGGCTGTTCTCCTTGGATCAAAATATTTCCGCAGCACTCTTTATTGACTACTAGGTTAGAGACTGTTTTAACCGGCGGATCTGTCGAAGGTAATGGGATTGGATAAGCCCACGGAATCGACTTATGGCCTTTGCAATGTTTTGGAGGGCAGCTAAAAACGAGCGAAGGTCTCCTTCTGGGCGCCTCCTTTTTTCGACATGGTGCAGGTAGTTTACAGGTTATTTTTCGTTTGTTATTCGTTTGGCAGGTTTGTTTAACCTTGAGGACGATCCTTAACGATATCATCATTTTTTTCTTACAGCCTTTTCTCCTTTTCAGCACTCTCCCCCTCCTTTCAAAACCTAATTGCAAATGCACACTTGATATTAAATGTAACGAATCCGCGCATGGTCATTCATTAATAAGAAATTTTTTCCAGAAATTATGTTATCTCATGTACGGACCAAACAACACCATTCGAAGGGCCGTTCCCAACGTTTAATGAAATCGTCAATCCGTTCGCATTGTAGAAGAGCCCGATCACATCTCCTGCTGAAAGTAAAACTTCTCCGGCTAATGTGATATTCCCGTTTCCCAAAACAGCCCTTAAGCTTAAGACTAACGCCACATTGACATTTAAAATAGGTAAAAGTCCGCTCACCAAATTCGTTACGCTTGGCGATGTCCGTTGAACGACAAAAAATGGGTTAATGCCTGCTCCAAGGGTTACAGTAACAGCAGCTGTAGTGGTGTAATTTATAGTGGCAAGTATCGTATATCTCCCTGTATTCGGGATTGTAAAATTTCCAGTAACGGCATTAAAATTAGCATGGCCATAATACGGATTAGCTGTCGACCAATTCGTAAGCTGTGCGCTCGCCGAAACAGAAACTGTGGACAAAAAAGCCGAAAACCCAACAGCAGCAAAGTTTGGCCCTGTTGCCCCGGTCTCTCCCGTGGCTCCCGTGGCTCCCGTCGCACCCGCGACTCCCGTCACTCCCGCAGCTCCCGTCGATCCCGTCGCTCCCGTTGCACCCGTCGATCCCGTCGCACCCGTCACTCCCGTGGCCCCCGCGGCCCCCGTTGCACCCGTCGCTCCTGTTGCTCCCGTCGCTCCCGTCACTCCCGTTGCCCCCGTCGCTCCCGTTGCTCCCGTCGCTCCCGTCACTCCCGCGGCTCCCGTCGCCCCCGTTGCTCCCGTCACTCCCGTGGCTCCCGAGGCCCCCGTCGCTCCCGCAGCTCCCGTCGCTCCCGCAGCTCCCGTTGCTCCTGTCGCTCCCGTCGCTCCCGCTGCTCCCGTCGCTCCCGTTGCCCCCGTTGCCCCCGTGGCTCCTGTCGCTCCCGCAGCTCCCGTCGCTCCCGCGGCTCCCGTTGCTCCCGCGGCTCCCGTCACTCCCGTGGCTCCCGTCGATCCCGTTGCTCCCGTCGCCCCCGTCACTCCCGCGGCTCCCGTCGCTCCCGCGGCTCCCGTCGCTCCCGTTGCTCCTGTCTCTCCCATTGCTCCCGTGGCTCCCGTGGCTCCCGCGGCTCCCGTCGCACCCGTCACTCCCGCGGCTCCCGTCGCTCCCGCGGCTCCCGTCGCTCCCGTTGCTCCTGTCTCTCCCGTTACTCCCGTTGCTCCCGTGGCTCCCGTGGCTCCCGTTGCTCCTGTCGCTCCCGTCGCTCCCGTCACTCCCGTGGCTCCCGTCGCTCCCGTTGCTCCCGTCACTCCCGTCGCTCCCGTTGCTCCCGTTGCACCCGTCGCACCCGTCGCTCCCGTTGCCCCCGTCTCTCCCGTTGCTCCCGTCTCTCCCGTGGCTCCCGTCGCTCCCGTTACCCCCGTGGCCCCCGCGGCTCCCGTGGCTCCCGTCGCCCCCGTCGATCCCGTCACTCCCGCGGCTCCCGTGGCCCCCGTTGCACCCGTCACTCCCGTTGCCCCCGGCGCTCCCGCGGCTCCCGTCGCTCCCGTGGCCCCCGTCTCTCCCGTTGCTCCCGTCGCTCCCGTCGCACCCGCAGCTCCCGTGGCTCCCGCAGCTCCCGTTGCTCCCGTTGCTCCCGTTGCTCCCGTCGCCCCCGTCGCTCCCGTTGGGCCAGTTGGGCCAGTTGGCCCAGTAGGACCAGTCACTCCTTTCTTTTTACAGTTACCATCGCAGCTCAACGAATCAGAACATGAGCAAGTTGAACTATTCAAAGGGTAAGCTTCTACGAACGCCTTTTTATTTTTTGGGTAGCTAAATGACATTTCTAGCAGCCCCTCTCTTTACTACAATTGCATTTACATATACGCGCAAACTCTATGACTAGTAAATGCTATTAACCTATCAAATGCTTGTACGTTAGCCTTAAGCCATAATAAAAAGACCAAGCTCTTGCCATCGGACAAGAACTTGATCCTTATATGAAATCAATATCTTACATCGGAAGATCGAAACCGGTAATCGTTTTGGTTTCCAAGCAATCTTCCAGACCATAGATGCCGTATTCGCGGCCGATTCCGGAATGCTTGAACCCGCCGAAAGGTGCTTTCATTTCAAAACCTGCCCCGTTGATGAGTACCACACCCGCTTGGATACGGGACGCCAATTCGTTCGCTTTCTCCATGTTCGCCGTGCTGATGTAAGCACCCAAACCGTAGTCCGTGTTATTGGCCATAGCAACGGCTTCTTCCTCGTTATTGTATGTTAAAATCGAAAGCACAGGTCCGAAAATTTCTTCCTTTGCGATCGTCATCTCTTCCGTAACGTTAGCAAATACCGTCGGTCTGACAAAGTTCCCCTTTTCCAACCCCTGCGGCTGGCCTTCGCCACCAATCACCAACTCAGCGCCTTCTTGAATGCCGGATAAAATGTAACGCTGAACCTGATTGTATTGTTTCTCAGTAACAAGCGGACCAAGAATCGTATCTGCTTCAGATGGGAGTCCGACTTTGATCGACTCTACGGTTTCTCTTGCCAGTTTCTTAACTTCTTCCAACCGGTGCTCGGGAACGAACAATCTAGTACCGGCAACACAGGCTTGCCCATTGTTCGTATAACACGATCTGACCGCGGCAGGGATTGCTTTGGCAAAGTCCGCATCGTCGAGAACGATATTCGGAGATTTACCTCCAAGCTCTAAAGTAACACGCTTCATGGAGTCTACCGTAGCTCTGCGAATTTCTTTTCCGACCCGTGTTGAACCGGTAAAATTAATCATGGCTACATCCGGATTGCATGTAAGTTCGGCCCCCACTGATGCACCAAGACCATTCACGACGTTGATCACGCCAGCTGGGATGCCCGCTGCATGGAAACATTCCGTTAACAATTGCGTCTGCAGGGCGCTTAACTCGCTCGGCTTAATCACAACCGTACATCCTGCTGCAATCGCTGCTCCTAGTTTGGCCGTAATCTGCGAATAACTTGCATTCCAAGGTGTGATAATACCGATAACGCCTACGGGCTCGGAAACAACTTTAGCTTTGCCGATCATATGGACAAAATCGAACTGCTCCAGCGCCTCTTTGCTGTCCATCAAATTAGCCGCGGCCAATTTGACCCTCCCGATTGAAGCCATTCGAGGGGCACCGTATTCGAGGATATTCGCTTCCGCCAACTCATCGATTCGATCCAAGATTGCGTCGTTCAAACGCTGCAACATGGCGGACCTTTCTTCCACAGATGTTCTTGAAAAGGTAGAGAATGCTGCTTTCGCCGCCGTTATGGCAAGCTTAGCATCTTCTTCATTTCCAAGCGTTACACGGCCAAAAACTTCTCTTGTAGAAGGGTTAACCAACTCCAAATGGTCCGTACCTCTTGGAGTTACAAACTTTCCATCTATATAAATTTTATCTATGTTTCTCATACCAGACACCTACTTTGTTGTAGTTTTTAACGTTGTAATCTTAAGAAATGGATGGCACAGCTCCGTTTTTCCGGCTTCGAGCAATTGGCAAGTAAACTACGGCACTTACAGCCAAAGCTGCAGCTATCACCATAAATACACCTCGAGTTGAATCCGTATGAAGCAGCAGTTCTATTCCTTTAACAAATAAAGGGCTGAGGAATTGGCAGGCATAAACACAAGCAAGCATTAATGAAATGGCGGATGTTAAGCTAAGTTTGGGCACAACTTCCGCTGTTTTGATGAAAGATAGTGGAAACAGCATGCCCTCTGCCAAACCGATCATGAATACCGCAAGCGCTACACTCCACACTGTGTGTGCAGAACCGATGAGTAGGAAGCCTCCGGCCATCACAGCTAAATCCAACGGGACGAGCAGTTTTTTTAACATGATGCTTAATCGGGTTACCGCAAGCCCTCCGACGAAAACGCCAACTAGAGCGAAAGCAGTCAAGTAACCTACTGAAGCTACGGTGCCAATGCCGTTATTGGACAAATAGAGAGACAGGTTCGTCGGAATCAAAGTGAACATCATCGAATGAAGCCCTGCCGCAGCCGCAACCGCAAAGAAAAACTTCGGAAGCTTAGCCGTCCCTTTCGCTACCACTTCCGTTTGAATCGGCGGAAACTTTGGTAAAAAGGCGATGACCAAAATAAATAACACAACAGCATACAAATAAGTTAAAAATACGTCTCTCCATCCAAAAGATGCGATAATTCCGCCAAAAGATAAAAATATAGCTCCACCGATGCCATTAATTGAAGTCTGTATACCATTCATGCGCGATCGTTCTTTGCCTTGGAAATTCTCTGCTATCAAAGCGTTAAACGTTGGTGAAATGAGGCCGATGCTGAGACCCAAGATAGCCCGAAAGGCTAAGATCATTTCAAATGAGTTCATGAAGGTCGGGCCAACGCCACCTATGATATACATCAGCAAACCTGCTATTAAAATGCTTTTCCGAGAAAACCGTCTGCCTAGATTCCCTGCCATAAATAAGGTCGGCAAAATAAATAGAGAAGAAATGGTAACGACCCACTGTACCAACAGCGCGTTGGTGCCGGGGAAAGCCACAGCCAGCGGTTTAACCGCCGGCGCAGCCATCATCGTTCCGAAGGTGGTCGTAACCGCCATCGATAATAAAGCAATTCTTGCACTCAGTTTCATAGATGCAACCTCTCTCTGACTTTGTATGGCAAATCAGCGTATGTTGCAGGCTTATTTTTCTTCAAACTCGTCATACATGCGCGTTACTTCCGGATCCAACGCTTTGGATGCATAATCCGTTGATTGGCTAAGCGCCTGCCAGCGTTTCGTTTCCGCTAACTTGCCTTGGTCCACCGCATTTGCGATGGCTACTGCATCGCTTCCGAGCAATAAGCGAAGAGGCGGATTCTCCTCATTGACGATCTGAATGATTGCTTGCGCGGCTTTATCCGGATCGCCGTTCTCTTTGCCGGTTGTATCGCGAAGATGTTTCAGCAAGCCGCCGACTGTGTCACGGTATTCTTCTCTAGGCTCGATATGCTGCATGGAAGAGCCTGCCCAATCGGTACGGAAACCGCCTGGTTCGATTAAGGTGACTTTTAATCCCAGTGGCGCTACTTCTTTGGACAGTACTTCGGAGAAACCCTCCACAGCCCATTTTGCTGTCTGGTAAGGTGCAAGACCTGGTGCGCCTGTTCTGCCGCCAATCGAAGAAAATTGGACAATATGACCATGGCCTTGTTTTCTTAACAAGGGCAGCGCGGCTTTTGTAACGTTAATAACGCCCCAGAGATTCGTTTCCACCTGCGCGCGGAAATCTTCCATCGATGTTTCTTCTATAGAAGAGACATTACCGTAGCCTGCATTATTAACAAGGACATCCAATCGTCCGAACGTTTCGAAAGCGGTCTGGATAGCGGCTTCAGCCTGCTCGAATCGATTTACATCTAACTGCACGATCCGAACCTGGCTGCCATAACGTGCTGCAAGATCGGCAATCTGCTCTGTATTGCGAGCTGTAGCGACAAGTTGATCTCCTTTAGCCAATACCGCTTCGGCAAGACTGCGACCAAACCCGCGTGAACTACCTGTAATCAACCAAACTTTAGACATATAATATTGCCTCCTTCATTTTGTTTGGAATATTTGTTCCATAGTTAATATACTCCCTCGACAACAATAGGTCAATACATTTCGGAATTTTTATTCCAAATAGATGTAGCATCTTAAAAATAAAACCTGATAAAAGCGCATTCAAAGCGGAATTAACACAAAAATATCAAACCCCAAAGAGAACAAGGCGGCCATTTAATGGAATTTAAATTCCATAATTAGAACTCGATTAAAATCTAAATCCAATACTTTGGAATTTATTTTCTAACTCTACACAAAAAAACAGCCCACGGAACCTAACAAGTTCCTAAGACTGTTTTTCAAACGAGAATCGCCTTCCATGAAGCTTCCATAATTTGTTGAATCTGGAGCTCGTTCATCGGATATTTCTTTACGTAGTATCCTTTTAGAATTGAAGCTATCATTCCGTGCATGAGCTGGTGACACAAATGAGAGTCCATTTCTTTCAAAATCCCCTGCTTTTGTCCTTCAATAATTAAGGAAATAATCACATCACGAGAGTTATGAGCATCGTCCATCGCACGCAGTTCAGGTGAGATATACGGTGAATAGGAGAAGCTATCGATAAACATGAATTCCTTTGGACAATGAATACCGAACTGCAGTCTATTTAACTGAAGACACCTAAATCGCTCATACAGGCTTGCTTCAGGATTATAATCCCGCATCAAGTAATCCCCCATTAGCATCCGTGCTTCTTTATACACCGCATTAACCAGCTCTTCTTTATTTGCAAAATAGTTATACATCGTGCCAGACCCTACGTTTGCTCGCTTAAATATTTTGGAGAAGGTAACCGACTGAAGTCCCTCTTCGTCAATTAAGTCGAGTGTGGCGGTCATTATGTCCTGTTTCTTGCTCATGGATTCCACCTCTTGGCACTAACATTAGTACGATCCCGAGGTAGATGTCAAGTAGGTAGAGCCTTATTCCGCGGCGGGTTCAAAAGTTTTGACAACTTCATAGCTGCCCGGTTCAAACTTTGCTATCGTCATTGCTTCCTGAAGATACGGGAGAGGTTTAGGGTCATTTCGCATCGCTTGGTAATCTTCCGCACTTCTCCACTGCGCGTACATCGTTACTTTCGTCCCTTCTGTTCCGCGGTGCAAACTGCAAGAAATAAATCCCGGCGCGTATCGAACGGAGACATCTGTTGCACTAGTAAGTAAATCGATGAGACGTTCCTGATTTTCCGGTTCCACTGTGAACACATTAATAAAAGTAAGAACGTTATTGTTCGTTGATATCACTGTCATACATTTAACTCCTTCAATGATTTATTCTCGCGTATCTTTTGCTTCATGCCTCCATCTTATACACGCAAGAATCTGATTTCAAAAAGGGTATAACCTCATACTAGCGAGTGTTAAGTTAGTCAACGATACACCTTTGAGGAACTACAGGCCGTTATTCTAGCAAATCCTGCTCGTTCCGCACTCGAGCGGAACTACAGGACCTTATTTGACCACCTGACCCGTTTTCCTTAAGAAAAACGGACAAATAGCGGCCCACAGTTCCCCTCCACGCGAAACAGAGCCTATTTCGATGAAATAGCGCCCTGTAGTTCCGCTTGCCAGGGAAAAGCGCCCATTACTTGAACTGACGGAGGAATCCGATTACGCGCTCCAAAAGCAAAGCCGTCGCATCAGCGTCATAAGAAGGTAAACTGCTGTCAGCGAACAAGTGTTGATCGCCCGGGTACAAAAAGAGTTCGGCCTGATTGGCCGAAGTCACGAGCTCACGAGCCGCTTCCAAGTCGCCTTCGTCAACAAAATACGGATCAGCCTCCATACCGTGAATCTGAACCGGCAGTTCCGCTGGCCAGGGAGATCCGAACATTGACGCCGGTACGCAGGAGTAAAAAAGAAGCGCGCCAATAGCGCCCTCCCGAGTCTGGGTAAGCTTCTGTGCAGGCAATACGCCCAGCGAAAACCCCGCATAAACGATGTCACTCGGAAGCTCATGTGCCGCACGAACACCACGCTCCAGCATCTCATCGAATCCGATCTCCTTAACATAGGCCATGCCATCCTGGATGGTCGTAAACACATGACCTTCGTAAAGATCAGGAACATGTACTGTGTGTGCCTCTTTTCTCAGCTCGTCAGCAAAGGTGTGAATTCCCTCAGTCAGCCCCAGTGAATGATGAAATATAAGAACCTCGGCCATTTTTCTTCCCCTCCTACGTTAAGTTCTGAAATTATACTTCTATTGAATCCAGTGGAACTCCTCTTCGCTGACCCTCCACTTGTATAATCCATCCTTTATTGTCTCAAATTAATCATTAGTGCATAGAAGAAGGAGTAGAATGTGGAATCCACACCTTTATTGATTCATCAATTACCTTTGTGCAAAAGAATGCTTTCGCTCTTGCAAGGCCCTAACCGTCGAAGTTATCCCTTCCTTGAACGGAGTTGCTACGATCGGTCCGATCAATCGCTTGTATTTTTCTCCGCTCAACACAAGGGGCTCTTCGGTTAAATAAAGCATCTCGACGACTTCTTTCATCACAGGGACGCTCATGCCAATCAACGACAGACCTAATTTTTTTAGTGGGATGACTGGCTTAGCAATTCCACTTGCCGATCGGGCAATTCTTACGATCTCTCGTCCTGAGATGAGGCCTGCCCCCGGAATATGCCAGTTCTGTCCATAGGCGAAATCATTGCCTGCCAATTCGGCAACCATCGCAGCGGCATCCGGTAAATAGACGAATTCGCGAGGGACTTGCATGTTGCCGATGAAAAAAGCCAGTTTACCCGCCGCGATCGCCTCCAAGGTTGAGCCTAAATAAGAGGCTTCATTAGCCGTTGGCCCGTAGTAGTCAGGCAAGCGAATAATCATGACTTGAGCTTTGGTCCATCGTTGGCTAAAAAGCATTCGTTCGTAGTCAAGCCTAACGTTTCCTTTTATCGTATGAGGCTGTTTGGGATGATCCTCTGTAACCAGCTCCATTTGTTTTCTGCCATATGGATAGATCCCGTCAATTGCTACAACTCTTATAGCGAGCCGTTCCGCGGCCTCCATCACAGATTCGCCTAAAGGAATCAGCTTGTTGACCATCTCATGATAAGGTACGTTCGCGCAATGGAACAGGACGTCAGCCCCGCCCGCTTGGGCCACTATATCCCCAGGTCGCATAGCGTCTCCTACAGATAGAGTCAAATGCTTCGGATTGCCAAGCTTTCTGGCGAACTGCTCTAATTTCTGACGAGAACGTCCAAATGCAATGGTCTCTATACCTCTTTTCACAAGTTCCTCTGTGATTGCCGCTCCCGTGCCACCCGTTGCTCCTATTACTATTGCTTTTTTCATTTTATCAGCTCCAGTTTTCATTATTTGTGATTGGTCAATCACTAACTTGAGATCATCTTATCATTCAGTTATTGATTAGTCAATCACTAATTAACAAAAAAAAGACCCACAGCAGCGGGCCGAGGATCTAAACGCTCTTCTTCTCAACGTGATGAGTACCAATCAAGCACTCGTAAAGCGCGAAGCGTATTCCAACGACTCGGCTCGCCTTCAACGCTTTCCATGTCAAAGTGAACACGATCGGAATGCGTATTCTCAAGCGGCCATCTCCCGCTCCCGTCTTGTTTCTTCGCTACCAGACCGACCGCCTCAGCGACTCTTTCATCGGGAATGACCCCTGCGCTGCGTAAGTAATCCAAACCGCGCAGTACATCATAATGCCACGTCGTCGGAAACGAAAACCGCGTCCAATTGAGGTCGATCACTTCGCCCGATGACAAAGACCTTAACATGCGGCGTTCCAATAGATACTCATGAGCCCGGTTACGAGCTTCCGTCACTGCAGCCGTTTCTCCTTTTGCTTTCTCATACTCCAGCAGCCCTTCCAAGACACAGATCGTGCTGTGGAACGAGGAACGCCGACTAGTAGGAGCGTTGCAATTCCAGCCTCCGTCCTCTAGCTGCTCGCCAAGGAGTCGATCAACTAGCCGAGCGCTGCCTTCCCCAAAGTAGGAACCCGCGCCGAGTATCCATCCATTGACGCAAGGTTCGGTCTCGCCGTCAAAGTACGGCAGGCCTCCCATTGGTTCCGGCCAAATGATGTTGTCACGCACAAGGCCGATGGATCTCCGGGCTTCCTCCCCCGACGGATCCAGGCCCAGGTCCTTCAAAAGCAGCAGCGTGTAGCTCGTGCATAGCCAATTTCGTGCGTCGGCTTCGCCACCCCAGTTGCCCTTGGAAGATTGCAAGCCAAGCACCCTGGCGCCCCAACCTTCCGTTGCAATCCGCGATCGCTCAGCAGCAACACGGTCATCGGACTCTTGGATTAAGTCACGCATCACTTGCCAACGAATTGCAGGGTCCCCGCCAAGCAGCCAATCTATGACTGATTCTTTGGACATATGCATTTGCCCTTCACGATTTTTAATAGACATCTAATGATTCTCCTTCATGAGTCAAATTTTCCACGATATGCCTGCTTGGATGTTTTTGACCATTGATAAATAATTAGCTCCTTTTATATTCGTGAATTTGATAAATTTTCCTGCTATCTCCATCATCGACTGGATCTAGGCAAAAAAACGCCGCAGCTCTTCCGCCACCATTTCCGGCTTACCTCCCCGATTCGTTTGGCTGACATCGCATGCTCCCCCGTGATCAAGTCCAGGCACTTCCATCCTTTTAGCCTGAGGCAGCACTTTCTCAAGACCGTCTAGCGCAGGTTTCAGATATGACAATCCTTTACTGCCGCCAAGCAGCAAAGCATCGGCATTCAAGGATCTAAATCGATCCACCTTACCGGTCATCTCGACGAGTAACTGACCGTCATAATGCAGCGTCGGTGCAAGCATTCGCATTGTTACGTCGTCCGTCTTCGCCTTCTTGCTCTCGCTTTCCATCATTTTGTTCGTCATGGACTCGAGCAGCCACCGGGGGATAGCGTTAAGCACCGGTCCACCCAGCTGCAAACCTTTCAAGCACGTGACGAGAGCGGCGGCTGTCTTGCCTTCAGCGATCTCCCGGTCATAGCGAGCTAGCCATTTCGTCCTCTCGGAGTTCATCAACAACGCCGGTTCATAGAGGGCAACCTTCCGAATAGCCGGTAGGACACGCGCTGCTTCGAGCGCAATAAGCCCTCCTGAGCTGATCCCAAAGACAAGGCTGGCACCTGATAGGGTCAGGAGTGCCTCCAAATCTTCGACTTCCTTCCGGATACCGTAGTTTTCACCGAAAGGTCCGCTTAGACCACGGCCACGGCGGTCAGGCACATAAACCGTGAAGGTGTCGGCTAGCCGCACCGCAAGCTGCCTGAAGTTTTGTGACGATAAATTGGCGCCATGTACCACCACTACGCCCGGTCCTTGACCATACTGCCGATAACCGATTGTTGTACCGTCTCTGGATATTACTGAACCTACTGTATGAGTCGCCTCGATCATCGTTGCGCTGGCGCTGGATTGAATAACGGTTGCGTTCATCATTCCAATCTCCTCCTCAGAAGTTGCTCTTCATTTGAACCGTATAAGTTCGCATGCTTATCCCTTCGATGCTAATTTGTACTACCTAGTCGCGCTGCTATTTGACTTATCCATTCCTCGTTCCAGGAGAGTTCACCCGTGCGTAAGTCTTCGATGACAGCCCGCAGCCATTCAAGTTCTGCCTGCAATATGGCCCGACTATGCTCAACCTCTAGCATGAACAATCGGGGAACAGACTCCTTGTACTTCAGTAACTGCGCATCCGTGCGTTGGATCTCCTCCTGAAGAGCTCCTTCTCTCTTCTCAAATTGCCGCTGAACGTCATCGGGAGTTAAAAGCGTAAGAAAAGAAATCGCTGCGGGAAAATCCGGATATTCCTGAGACCGGGCCGAAAGCATCTCCCTAAGCCAAATCTTCGATGTTTCCCTGCCTTCCTCAGTCAATTCGTAAACGGTTCGATCAGGGCGCCCCCCTTCACTTAATGTTCCTTGAACTGAAATGAGTCCCTCCCTCAGCAAGCGCTCAATGGTCTGATAAATACTTGTACGCTGGCGGACGTTAATGACCTCATCCTTCCCTCTTTCTTTAATAAGCTGCTGCATTCTGTAAGGATGCATGGGTTCCTCGGCCAGATGGGCGAGAATAGCTAAAGCAAGTGGTGATCGTTGGGGTTTATTTGATTTATTCTTCATAGTTATAATATTACTATTCATTTTATAACTACGTCAATGGTTTTACTTCATAATTCCCAAAATAAGTAAGCCACCCACTTCGTTCTCTAGGCAAAAAGAAATAAAGCAGGCACCGTGATGGCGCCTGCTCCATAATCTTTTTCTAACTCTCGACCTATTAACATAATACCTCAACCGTAAACCCGCCAGGTGCTTGCACATAGAACGTCCAGGCGTGCGATCGTTGCGGAGGGTTTACATGAAGACCATCATCTTTCATGCGTTGATAGATCTCGTTCACCCGAGCTTCGCTTTCTTGAATAAAGCCGATATGAAAAGTGCTTGGGTAGGTGACTTGATCTCCTTTCATCAAGGTAAGTACTAAGCCACCATCGTCCGAAAGAACAGCGAATCCATTTCCGCGCGTGTGTTTCACTTCCATTCCGAAATATTTCACAATGAAATCAATAGTAGCTTTCACATCACTGACAGTTAAATTAAGATGATTTAGTCTCACAAGTGCACTTCCTTTCCAACTAATTTTCAGTGGATTCCTCGCAATTCCTGAAAAATCTGATCTTCTAACCGTACATCGCCAGCAGCACAGGAATCTTCCAGCTGATGGATCGTTTTGCAGCCTGATATCGGAAAGACAGGAAACGGATGAGCAAGCAAGTAGCCAAGAGCGACCTGTGTCATCGTGAGATCCAGCTGCCGAGCGAGCGTTTCGACACGCTTCAGCTTAAGCAAATTACTTTCATTACACAGGTTCCATATTTTTTTATTCTCCGGGCTAGGCTGAAGCAGCTTTTCGCTTTGATATCGACCGCTAAAAAAGCCGGATGCCTGTGAATTATAGGGGATCGCAGGCAGCCCTGTACGTTCGTGATACGCCAACTCGCGTTCATCTACCGTCACCATCATAGGATCGTTTGCGGGAGGATACGAAGCAAGGCTCCACTTGTTTTGGCTGGCTGCAAAACTTTGCAGCCCTTTGCTTGCTGCATATTGACGCGCGGCTTCTATGCGATCCGATCGCCAATTTGAGCAGCCAAAATAGCGGATTTTACCCTGCTGAACCAAAGTATGCATAGTATCCATAATTTCCTCGACCGGTCGCTGTGAATCATCGCGATGCAGCCAGTACAGATCGATATAATCCGTTTGCAAGTGGCTGAGGCTCATGTCTACATCAGTATAAATATCTTCCTGGCTTAAACGCGGTATATGCATAGTCTCCAGTTCGGGGTGTGCCCCTTTGGTAGCTAGCACGATACGACTACGGTTATTACGCAACTTCAACCATTGACCGATAAGCTTTTCACTGCGGCTTCGCTCGCCCGGCACCCAATCAGAGTACACTTTGGCCGTATCGAGAAAATTGCCTCCCCTGTCCAAAAAGCGATCCATCATTTCAAAGGCATCTTCTCGGCTCACCGATTCACCGAAATTCGAAGTGCCTAGGCAAATGACGGATGGTGTTAAGTCTGTGCCGGGTATTTGTTGGTTTCTCATATAAACCTCCCTTAAGCTTATACTCGAACTAATCTATCATGCGTGATATTTTCCGACAGGAGCGTTTAATACCCACTCCAGCATTTCAATTTTGGAACGAATCTCTTTGATTTCGTCAGCATTATCTGCTGGGTTGAGTCGCTGTACCATCTGTTCCAACTGATGAATCATACGCTTAATCTGATCTTCCGATCTCATGCTACCTACCTCCAAAATAGTACTCCCACAGTGATACCGCCGCGATGCCTGCAACTCCTAATTACTAGGAATCTTCACCATCACCGTGGTTCCCCGTCCCAACTGACTTTCTATGTCTACCCCATATCCTTCTCCAAACATCAGCTTAATCCTGTTATTGATATTGGAAAGACCGATGCTTTTCCCATCCGGACTGTTCTTGACTCGCTCCGAGTAGTCCATGTTCAGCTTCGCTTTTATCACCTCTAGTTCATCATGACCAATCCCGATTCCGGAATCCGTTATTTGAAAACAGATATCCCCATTCGCATCAATCTGACCGGTTACATGTAAACTTCCTCCTGCATCCCTACGCTCAAGGCCATGATAAACCGAATTTTCAATGATAGGCTGCAAAATCATTTTAGGTGTTTTCATTTGCATGATCTTGTCATCCACATGCACTTTCATCATAAACTTGTTCTCATATCGAATGGAAATAATATTCATATAGGCCTGCACACACTGAATTTCTTCGCTTATTTGCACGAGCTCATCCTCTTTAATGCTGTAACGGAATATTTTCGACATCGAGGAAGTAATCTGGGCAATTTCCTTGCTGCCATATTCGAGCCCGATACTGCTAATGCAATTTAATGTATTATACAGGAAATGCGGATTGATTTGACTTTGCAAAGCGGAAAATTCAACTTGTTTTTTGCTAATTTCCGACTCGTACAACCTGGCCTGCGTATTCAAGATATTGCTTGCCATCTCTTCCATTTGATCAATCATGCTGTTGATATCATAGGCGAGAACACCAACTTCATTCGTTGAGCGCACTTTAATCCGAAAACCCATGTCTCTTTTCCCAATTCTTTTCATATCGGCAACAAGCCCCATCACAGGTCGTGTCAAATTATTCAGGAAAAAATACCCCAAAATAATCAAACTTAAAATGATACCGACGCCTGCTATAATGCTAACATTTTTTATCGCGTTCATGTCGGTTGTCAATTCGTGCACCGGAATAATACTTACGATCCGCCAGCCTTCTGCTTGCTCCAAATCTTTTTCCTGAACGATGACATCTTCCCCGTTGATATTGGTTTTGACGCCATTCGTTAAACTATCCCGATCTACAGAGAGTATGTCCTTGAACAAAATGCCGCGGAAATTCGTATTATTCGATGCGATAACTTCATTTCGACTGTTTAATAGATATAAAGTAGAATTAGGCGTCAGATCCGTATTTTTAACCAATTCTTGCAGCCTATCCGTATTCACCATAACCGAGCAATAGCCGGTTTGCTGTGAAAAACGAACCCCGCCAATAGCTTCAATTATAGGTGCTATATAAAAGAAATATTCGCTTCCTGTTTTTTCGTCTTTGAGAATATCCGTATACATGCCTTTTTCAACCGATTTACTATCCAGTTTATAGGAATTAATAAATTCAGCATATTGATTGGAAAAAAAAATATCACCATTTGAAGTCGCTAAACTATATATTCGTCTTCCTTCGCTGTCATTAATTACGATACCATTGACATACGAATTAAAGGACCTCATGTATTCCATGAGATCAATAACGTAAGCCCCGATATCAAACGCTCTTTTATAATCATCATCTGCAATGGTAAATTCCTGGATCTTTTTATTGTTAACGACTATGTTTGTGCTTACTTCTAAATCATTAAAGACGGTATCTATCTTTTGGCGTGTTTGTTCAATGATTTTATTGCCGTAATTGGAAGCTCTTTTTTGCGTGAGATCATAGAAGCTGTAATAGAAATACAACTCCATGGATGTAAATATGATGATTGAAAAGGTAAATATGAGCAATATCTGATGTTTTAGCTTAAGTCTACTAATCTGCACAATCCCCACTCCGATCGCTAACCATCAACTTTTTCTAAATTTCGTAGGCGTGATTCCGCATTGTTTCTTGAATACTTTATTGAAATAATAATAATCAAAGTATCCTACTTTCGTTGCCACTTCTTCAATGGATAATTCTGTATGTTTCAAAAGCTCGCACGCTTTTTTTATTCTCAATTCCGTGACATATTCTGAAAAGGTTTTGCCCAAATTTTTCTTGAAAAATTGGCAGCAATAGACTTGGTTAATGTAAAATTTGGCAGATAAATCTTTCAGATATAACCTGGATTGAAAATGACTGTCGATATATTTAACCATCTGGCTAAAATAAGCGTTGATATCCCCCTCATTCACCGTATGACCGTTCAGCTGTTTGATGTAGATCAGAATATCATATAAAAAACTGCATAAGGACTCAAAGTTCTCAAACCGTTCTTTCAGTTCAGCGTAATTCAGGAAATCAAGCTCCATGTCTTTCAGCTCTTCATAATAGGTGCCAACCAACACGCTAACCACTTGATTCCATAGGTATACGACCTCTCCCATACCCAGGTGATTTTGCCTGAAAAAGTCCACGACTCTTTCTATGCTGTACTCCATTTCATCAAACTTATTTTCTTGGATGATCGTAGAAATTTCGTCTATTAACGGCTTCACCACCGTAAACTTTGGCTCGTATTCAAACACGCCTTTTTCTTCATTTAAAAATATTTGCGACGCTGCAAGATCTGCTTCCTTAATCAACTTGGCCATCTGTTCATAATTCGTTGAAATGTTGCTGATTCCTATCGCTTTTATATCTAATCCCTCGAAAACGGTGTAATCCACATCATGTTCCAACTCTGATTTTTGATCGCTTTTTAGAATATATAACGTCTTTCTTGATCCAAAATCAATTTCCAATGTCTGTTTTCGATCGAAAAAGTTTAAGTTCTTATGCTCCTTGTTCTCACTATTGGAATACATGATAAAAACACGAAAATAATCGTCCAATGAACGATCAAAGAAGGGTGTTAAACGATTTAATTCACTTTTATCCGGTAAAGTTAAAGCCTCCAGAATCAGGTTATTCCGTACACTTCGCTTCTTGGAAAAATGCAGAGCCAGCTTTTCGATCAACGGATCGGCCATATCAATATCTATGGGCTTGAGGAAATAATCCAACGCGCCATATCTCAAGGCTTCCTGCGCATATGCAAACTCCGCGAAACCGCTTACAACTACAAACTCAACATCCAATTCCTTTTCTTTGGTCATCCGCATGAGCTCAAGGCCGGAAATTTCGGGCATTCTAATATCTGTAAAAATAAGATCAGGGCACTCCTCGTTGATGAACTCGATTGCTTTATGGACACTTGTGAACGTACCTGTGATTTCGAAACCATATTTTTCCCAGTTAAATACATTTTTTATCCCTTTTATCGCCCATGGTTCATCATCTATAATAATAACACTATACATAAGTACCCCCTAGATACCTGATCTACCCTAATCATTCATTTTATCTGCATACCTGCGAGATAACAAGACTGTTAGACTTTTCATTAGAAAGGCCTATGGACATAACTTCATCATGTCCATAGGCTTTTACTTCTTATATGTCAACCTCTTTTTGATAACTACTTCTTATTCGCTTGCATGTCCTTATATAATTTTACATTTTCATCCATCACAGCTTGCCCGCCTGCTGCCATATATTCGGCAACTAATTTGTCATACAAAGCATCGAATTCTCCCGGCTTACAGACGATAAGTTTGTCTGTCATCGTTTTATTCAGATCCCCAAGTGTTTTGCCAAACTTAATATTGGACTCATTCGGCGTCTCATAATAGTAACCTGTATACGTATCTGTTGTATTGATTTTGTATGATTGCTCAGCAACAGCTTCGTATCCCGGAGCGGAAGCAGCTAAAGCCTTAATATTCTTCTGTTGATCGCCAAGCTCCACACCATTCACGACCAGCGTATAATCAAGATTTAGGTAACTCGTTTGCATATTATCACCAGTTTGCGTAATCACTTGCGGCATATCATTCACCATCTTGTGGTTAACTCCCTCCTGACCGTATTGCAGGAAGAATAAGACTTTAGGGTCGGACATCCAGTTCAAATACTTGATGGCCAGCTCCGCATTTTTACTGCTCTTCGGTATAAAAACATTCACGCCATTTTCATTGTACGCGATTTTCTTATATTTCCCTTCATAGTTTTTGAAGGTATCAATAGGAACAAAGTTCGCAGTAGGCACATTTGTTTTTAGTGGCTCACTAATATTTTGTCTTAGTGGATAATCCCAGTTGGCACTGAAGAATCCGACTTTCCCATTCGTAACATCAGCATCAGCTTGTTTGGCTGTTTTATCTAGAGCAAAATCAGGGCTGATTAATTTTTCGTTATAGAGCTTATTAAGGAACTTTAATGCATCCTTATTCCCAGGTTTTAGCCAGCCCGGCATCGTGACGAATTCTTCCTCTGACTGTTTCCCCCAAAAAGATTCGGTTAAATTACCAAAGCCATAGTTCATTCCGGTTGCTGCCAATCCCCACGGAATAACGCCATTCACGCCACCCGGATTTTTATCTCTGAAAGCAATTAACGTGTTATATAATTCATCTCTAGTCGTAGGAACCGGCATGCCCAATTTATCCAGCCAATCTTTTCTAATGAACATACCGCCCCAAGCCAGTGAAGTCCTTTTCGCAGGTATCGCCATCTGTTTCCCATTATACTGTCCATAATGAAGAACCGTTTTGCCCAAGTAATTCGTTAACTCCTTACCACTCTTAGCCAATAGCTCATCCAAGGGTTGAATCCCATTAATTTTGGCGTATCTGGATACGGTTGCACCGTCATACGTAAAGGATATATCAGGCGCCTCGCCTGAAGCCATCAATACATTGAGCTTATCGATTTCTTGAGATCTGGGTACCGGAACAAATTTCACAATGGCATTGTTCGCTTTGCCAAAGTTATCATTGATATACCGTGTCCAGGTATTATTGTTCAAATCGGGCTGTCCTTGAATCCCTCTGTCAAAAACTTCAACCGTGAGTGTGACCGGCGCCCCTGAAGAAGTTGGAGCTGCCGTTGAAGCTGATTGGCCCGCTTTCGTTTGATCGCTGCCACATGCAGCCAGCGCGCTGGTGACCAGCGTTAAAACGGGTACTAAAGCTAACATTTTTTTAATTTTCATTGTAACCTCACCCTTTATCCATTTTGTTTTTTGAAAATTCCTAGCCCTTTATCAACCCTTAATTGCCCCTGTCATGACACCTTCAACAAAGTACTTTTGAAGTTTAGGATAAACAATTAAGATAGGAACCGTTGCAAACATGACACTCGCAGCTTTCAATGATTCAGGAACAATAAAAGCGCCAACACTGCCTTCGCCTTGCTGAGTATCCAACTGCTGATTAGCAGTTATGATCTGGTACAATTTTAACTGCATTGGGTACAAGTTCTTGTCTGTTATATAAAAGAGTGCATCTTGGAAACCATTCCATCGGTCAACCGCATAAAATAGGCTTAAAGTTGCGATCGAAGGCATCGAGAGAGGAAGAATAATTCGAAACAGGATGCCCAGTTCATTGCATCCATCAATGGATGCCGATTCTTCCAAGCTTTCTGGAAGCGATGCAAAAAACGTTTTGAGGATGATCAGATTGAATACGCTCATAGCGCCAGGCAATATCAGGCTCCACATCGAATTCATCAAATCCAGATTTTTCACCAAAATATAGCTAGGAATGAGACCTCCACTGAAGTACATCGTAATGACTAAAATGGTTAATACAAAGTCTCTTCCCTTCAATCTTTTCTTTGTAAGCGGATACGCAGCACAGATAGTTAAAAACATACAGATAATTGTATAAAAAATGGTCAAGACAATCGTATAACCAAGCGTATAAATCATGTCTACATCACTTAAGATTGTTTTATAAGTTTCAAGCGTGAATTCTACCGGCCACAGGGAAACTTTCTGAGAAATGATGGCATTATTCGAGCTAAGAGAAAGCGCAATCATATATAAAAATGGAACAAGACACGTTATGGCTACACCTATAATGAATAACATAATAACTATATCTACTACATTTATTTTTTGCTTTTTAAACAATTAACTCACACTCCCTACCATATTCCCTGCTCACCGATTTTTTTGGCAATAAAATTTGCTGTTACTAAAAATATCAAACCTACGACGGATTGAAATAACCCAACGGCTGTTGCTTGCGAGAAATCCCCAGACCCGATTCCTATGCGATACACATAAGTACTGATCACATCGGAGTATTCACTAACAAGGGAATTCCCCATGACAAACGGGCGATCAAATCCAATCGAGATCATTCTGCCAATTTGCAAAATAAGCAAGATAATAATGGTCGGCTTAATTCCTGGCAGTGTAATATGCCAAATCTTACGAAGCCTGCTGCACCCATCAATATCGGAAGCCTCATATAATTCCTTATTGATTCCAATAATGGCGGCTAGATAGATGATTGTCCCCCATCCAACACTGTGCCATACCCCAACAGCAACATACATGATCAGCCAATTCATTTTTTGAGACAGAAACTCAATGCTGCCCAATCCAAGGCTAGACAAGAAGCTATTTGCCATGCCGCCCGTAGAAAACATCAAGTATACCATACCTCCGATAATGACCCAAGATAAGAAATGAGGTAAATACAAAATCGTTTGGGTTATTTTTTTAAATCTGACAAACCGGAGTTCGTTCAACAAAATGGCTAATAGGATGGGTGCAGGGAATCCTGCGATTAAATCCAGAAAGTTCAAAACAAGGGTATTGGTAAGCGCACGGTAGAAACTGTTCTGTTCAAAAATGAATTTGAAAACATCCAGTCCAACCCACTCACTCCCGCTAATGCCCTGGAAAATGTTATAGTCCTGGAAAGCCATCAATACACCGTAAATGGGAGCATATTTAAAAATGAGGATATACGCCATTGGCAGCAGTAAGAGTAAATATAAGAGAGAATCTCTTTTTATGCTGCGGAGGATACTGTTTTTCTTTTTTACTGTTACGTTCTCTCTGTAGTCTCCTAAAACCGCTTTCACTTTCATCATCCCTCTTTCCTTTCCAAGTCGTATTCAGATATCTCTTGTAATCATTATACGTTCATGAGTTTTTATTAAAATGTAATTAATTAAATGAATTTGGTAATAATTTTATTTTTAAAAAAATACAAAAAAAAACGGAACTCCCATGGAGTCCCGGTGATATATCTCTATTTACGCATACTTTTCCTTCATGGATTGCATAGATAAATGGACGGTTGTATTCAAAGGCAGCGGATCTTCTTTCTCCATCATCCATAGCAGCAGCTTACGTTCAAGTTCAATACGTACTTCTGCGCATGCTGGATCGTTATTCCGATTTTCCAGCTCGTTGGGATCATTTTGCAAATCATACAGTTCACTTTCACCGTTTGCATAGAGGCAAAGTTTCCACTCAGACGTTCGAATTGCTTTGCCTTTGCCGAGCCATGCGTCACGGTAAGCACACCATACAAAATACCGCTCATCAAATGGATGCTCAGGTCGAAGCGCAATATCCGACTCCCTTGGCGGTTCACCATGCTCCCCGCTTTCCATCACAATAAACGAGCGAGGTTTGTACGTGGAATCACCTAGCAGATACGGAGCCAAACTTTTTCCTTGGCAGCCATGCGGAATAGGCGCCCCGGCCAGTTCGAGCAGGGTAGGCATGACATCTACAAGTTCTACGGGATGCGAGGTTCTTCTTGAACCTTTATATCCGGGAACCGACATGACAAAAGGGACGTGCGTAAATGAATCATAGAAAAAGTTATGTTTCTGAATGACGCCATGCGCCCCCATCGAATCGCCATGATCGGAAAGGAACACGATCACGGTGTTGTCAGAGAGATGCAGCTCATCCAGCTTCGCGAATATTTTCGCCAACGTATCGTCAATAAAACGAATCATCCCGTAATGAATAGCGCGAATTCTCCGTATCAGCGCCTCATCGGCCGTATCCATCGCATCCATCAGATGAGCTACTCGTACCCGCTCCGGCTTCCCTTGAAGTGTATCCAGCGGAGGCATTGGCACGTCAGCCGGATCAATCATACTGGCATACGGTTCAGGCACTTGATAAGGCGTGTGAGGATCGGGGAATGACAGCCAGGTAAAAAACGGCTTATCCACACTTCGCACCCGCTCCAAATAATCCAGCATCGTCTCTCCAAGCAAATAGGTGCCGCATTTCTCCGGCGGAGCTGGATTAACGCCATGCCCTAGCGGAGAACTCCAGCAATGCTTGACCGCCCATTGGTGTGCGGCTAGCACTTCCGGGTCTTCGCGATAACCGTCGACGAGATGCCCGTGATCTCCGAGCCTGACGTAGTCGAACACGTTCGCAAGTGTGCTGGTGTGCTCCGATATCCCGCCAGGATAATACGATTCCTTTTCGTCCTTCATAAAGGCATGGTTTTTGCCAATTAAGGACGTCTGGTAGCCGTGCGCTTTTAAAACTTGCGGTAATGTCGTTTCCGCAGGGTTGATCAACATATGATTCGCATGCAAATTTAACGTTGAACAATACCTGCCTGTCATCATGGACGAACGAGAAGGGGAGCAGGCTGGATAGTTACAGAACGCTTGTTCAAAGACGACACCCCGCTGCGCAAGGCTCTCCAATGCCGGTGTATGCAGAGCGGTATTGCCATATAGGCTTAGCGTCTCCGCTGTTTGTTGATCCGTTTGAATCAACAGAATATTAGGTTGTGCCATGTGATGTCCTCTTTTCCGCTTATGTTGTCACCCTTTGATAGAACCGATCATGACGCCCTGCACAAAATATTTCTGTACAAAAGGGTACAGCGCCAAAACCGGTAGACTCGAAATAATGATGACGGAATATTTAATGCTTTCTGCCATCATGACCCTCTCGGTCATCCCCGCTCCCTCCAGCCCCATGTTTTCGGACTGATTTAGAATTAAAATTTCACGCAGGATGAGCTGCAAAGGGAACAATTCTCGATCTTTCAAATAGATCATGGCGTTGAAATACGCATTCCAATGGCCTACACCGTAAAATAGCACCATGACGGCCAAGATCGGTGTCGACAACGGAATGACGATCGTCAGCAGCAGACGAAAATTAGAAGCACCGTCTATCCATGCGGATTCCTGCAGCTCGTAGGGAATGCCGTTTTGAAAAAAAGTTCGCATTACGATGAGATTATACGTAGATATCGCGCCAGGCAAAATCATCGCCCATACGGTATTGATCATTCCCATGGATTTGATTAATAGATAAGTTGGGATCAGGCCGCCGCTAAAAAACATCGTAATCGTGATGAGCACCATGATGAAGGTACGACCCGGCAAATCACGCTGTGAAAGCGGATAGGCAGCCAGCACCGTGAGGATGATATTAACGAGTGTACCCGCTAGTGTGTACAGGAGTGTGTTCCCGTAGCCTTGCCAGATGGCATCGTTCTCAAACACATGTTTGTAAGGTTCCAAGGTGAACCCTTGCGGCAGAAGCCACACTTTGCCTTCAATGACATGAACAGGATCGCTGAACGACGCGCTGACAACGAACAAAAGCGGGTACAGGACAAGGATCAGCACAATCCCGGCGATGATATAAATACAAGTATCAAAGAGCTTATCGTCTTTCGACCGTATTCCTCTCGACTCATAGGCTGTCATCTTGGTCGCCTCCTACCATAAGCTAGAATCTGTTTTTTTACGCGCCCAGCTGTTTACAAGGATGAGCAGAATAAAATCAATCACAGAATTAAACAATCCTGCTGCTGCCGTATAACTGAACTGGCCTTGCTGAATACCGTTTTTATACACAAATGTGGCTAGAATTTCGCCTTTGCTGGCATTAACCGGATTCTGCATCAGCAATACTTTCTCAAATCCGATGTCCATCAAATGCCCCACCTGTAAAATAAACATGATGACAATGGTTGGCAGCATACCTGGCAATGAAATGTGCAAAAGTCTCTGAAACCGGCTGGCGCCATCCATTTTCGCCGCTTCATATTGAGTGGGATCTATGGCCGTCAAGGCGGCTAAATAGATAATGGAACTCCAGCCCATGTGCTGCCAGATGTCAGAGGAAACGAACACCGTCTGGAACCATTCAGCTTTGCGCATGAAAGGAACCGGGTCAACGCCGAGAAGACTCAGCAATTGATTCACTTTACCTGTGTCAGGATCGAGAAACACGTTTAACATGCCGACGATGACAACCAAAGACAGAAAATGCGGGATGTAGGTTACGTTTTGCAGCCATTTTTTCATCCGTTTGCCGTTAATCTCATAGATTAGCAGAGCTAACAGGATCGGAACCGGGAAGCCAACTAACAGGGAATATAAGCTTAGTGACAGCGTATTCCATAATAGTTCCCAGAAATAGGACGATTCGAAAAACCGCTCGAAGTGGCGGAATCCAGCCCATGGACTCGCCATAATGCCTCGTGTTGCCGAGAAATCCTTGAAGGCAATTTGAATCCCGTACATCGGCACGTATTTGAAAATGATGTACCAAATGAGCGGAATAGCCAACATGATATAGAACTCGTATTTGGTTAAAATGCGTTTCCACAGCCTTCGACGCTGAGTAGGCTGCAGAGACTGCGGAATAATGGTTGTGTTCATCTAAGTTCCCCCATCGCTGGTGCATCCTCGGACCGTCTGTGTTCGGATAGGGTCCTGGCCCGAGAAGCACAATATTTTACGCGATCCCTATTTGCTCATCGCATCGAAGGCAGTTTGATAAGCTTGCTCCAGCTCATCGACCTTCATTTTTTTCAACGTGGCGGTGTATTCGTTCCATTTGTCAAAGCTGGTTTCGCCTAAAATAAATTTGATAGCGGACTCCTGCACATATTTATCGAGATCGGCTTTAATCGGCACGATTTTTTCGGTGGCTTCTTTACTGAATATCGGTGCGCCATACATGACTTTGGACGTGAATGCTTCAGAAGCAGAGGATACTTCTTTCGTTTTCTCACTCAGCACAATATCGTCTACGATGATGGTAGGAAAACCGCCGCCTGGCACGAGATTGACTTGCCCCAGTGCCGCCATCATACCGCGTGGGTCGTTTTTGATGCTGTCAGCCAGTACCGGCTTACCATTTTGCATGGAGTAAGATTGGCCTTCCACCCCATAGTTGAAGAAACGGCTGCCTTCCTCACTGAAGAAATAGTCGACCCAGCGAATAGCCGCTTCCGGATTTTTGTTAATTCTTGTGATCGCGAAAGTGCCGATTGGCGAAGCCAGCGGGCTTCCTGTGCTGAGCAGTTGGTCTCCATGCGGCCCTTTGATCGGGGCCATTCCGCTGAATTGATTTTCAACCTTCGTAAACGGGTCGGAGGCATAGATGAAGAACATCCCGTACAGCGCCTGCGACAAGTTACTCCGCCATTTCGGAAGATCGGCAGCAAAGAAATCAGGATAGAGCAATTTTTCTGTATACAACTTGTTCAGGAACTGCAAAAGCTCTTTGTATCGGTCGTCAGCCATCCATAACTTCACTTTATTGCCATCAATATTGGCGTTGGTGCCGAGCTGATGGTCCAATCCAAAGGAACCGGCAAACGTCGTAAAGATCATCCCTGGATCACGTAGGCCAAGTGGAATTTCATCCTTTTTGCCATTGCCATTAGGGTCTTGATCGCGGAATGCACGCAGAACGGTAAACAGTTCATCCACATTGGTCGGCGCTTTCAAGTTTAGCTTTTGCAGCCACTCCTGATTAATCCACACTTTATCTCCCCGTCCAGCAGCCTGAAGCCGGATCACAGGAAGCGAATAGATATGGCCGTCTGTGGCCGTGATCGACTTTTTGGTATCCGGGTATTGTTCGAACAGCTTCTTTAGATTTGGTGCATACTTATCGATCATTCCCTCCAGAGGAATCAACATTTGCTCCTGCATGCCGTATTTGGAGATGTCGGTATTGCTTAAGTTCGCTCTCAGGAAAACATCCGGCAGTTCGTTGGAAGCGAATAGCAGATTCCTTTTCTCATCGCATCCTTGCGTTGGTGTTTCCTCGTAGTTCATCTTAATCCCGCTTTTTTTCTCGTACTCCTTAAGTACAAGCACATCTTTCCATGCAGCCTGATTCGGGTCTTTGCAGCCGAAAACTCGCATGGAAACTTCAGATTTGACGATCGGGAAGCCTGTGGGATTTAACACCGAGCTGACAGTTTGTTCATCCTTTCCTTTTGATTGCTCAGTGGCGGTTTTGTCTGCCGATGTGCATCCGCTGAGCAGTACGAGAAGTGCTGTCGCGCCGACGCAAAGATTTGTTAACGGTTTCATTTTAGCCATAGTCATTCAACCCCCTATATGTTTATGTGTTGCTGCAACTTTGAATTTATTATAGGTTGTTAAGAGAAACTGTGGCGTACGACATATTTATAATAAACGTCAAATGTTTGTCATTTACTTGTTATGCTTATTGGCATATACATGAGGCGTTTCCCCCATGTGCTCTTTGAACAACTTAATAAAATAACTGTAATTGTTAAATCCGACCTGCTGATAAATGTCCTTAATGGAAGAGGTCCCCGTGCGAATCAATTGAGCGCTTCGATCAATGCGGTAGGCCGTCATGTATTCAGTAAACGTGTTCCCTGTCTCTTCCTTAAAAAGTCTGCTTAGGTAAGATGGCGTGATGCGCAGCTGCTCAGCCGTTTCCTCCAATGTAATCCCTGTGCTGTATAGTTGCTGAATGACCCTAACCGCTTGCCCGACATATCTCGAGTAATGAGCTGTGGTATTGTGCACACGGAGCTCCTCAACTAGCCTTACATACAATGTTATCAGGTTGCGTTCAAACGCTTCTGCACTTTGTGGAACGGGCAATCCGGCCTTCATTTCTTGAAAAATCCACTCCTCGTCAATGCCTGCCTTTTGGGCAATTTTCACGGCGAGTTGAAACAGCTCTGCACTGGTGCTGGCCACTCTTTGCGGCAGGGCATGCCCGCTTGCAGCACATGCGGATGCGATGTCACGAATAATTCGTGAGGTTGCCTCTGCATCACAGGCTTCAGCAGCGGCTAAGAGCTCCTTCTCCTGGTTCAAGCTAACGAACGACGCCTGCCCCCCGCCACTCTTTTCCACATGGGGTTTATAACCTTGCAGCTTATCCATCTGGTTTCGCAATTCAGCGTAATAATTCGATATCGAAGCGAGTCGGTCAAACATCGGAGAACGAACAATAAGACCTGCCGCATTAAAATAAAGCTCAAGCGATTTATCCAAGCGCGATTTTTTGGCTTCAATGCGCTGCTGCATCGCGTATTCGCTTCGTTCGTTCTCAAGTGAAAACAGCACACCAAACGTCCCTTTTTCCAAATAGACGGCACACCCCGAATCTCCAACAATTTGCATCGCCATATCGGTAATTGAACGCATGTAAAGCGTAAATTCCTGTTCGTTCATGCGTACAGAAAGCGAATCGACGTGCATCAGCTTCATCAGGAACAGGACATGGAGCTGGTCGTCCCGTCCATAAGGCATGTCCTGAAAATGCTCAACATAGTGGCATCGTTCTTCTATGGTGCCAGCGCCAATCAGCAGTTCTTTGAGATAACTCTGACTGACAGCAGGACTGGCCGATTCCCATTTCAGCCTCTCCCTATCGCGGGCTGTTTGTTTCGCCAGCTCCTCGTGAACCTTCTCTTTTACGATACTCAGAACCGGAATAAGCGTCGAAGGCGACAGCGAATGTTTCAGCAAGTAATCCAAGGCCCCGTAATGGAGCGAGCCTCGAACGTAATCGTACGAATCATAGCTGCTGAGCGCAATAATGCGAACTTGTGGATGGAGTTCTGCGATTTGCCGGACAAGCTCGACACCTCCCATGCCAGGCATGTTCATATCCACAATTGCCAAATGCGGCTTGATCATGGCAATAAGCTGAAGCCCCTCATTCCCGTCGCATGCCTCACCGCAAAATGTAAACCCGAAATGTTCCCAATGTATAAGTGAACGTAAATGATTGCGCACGAGTAACTCGTCGTCAACCGAGATAACTTTGAGCAGCATGTTCCCTTCTCCTTCTCTCTTGAGGTATCGTCAATTCAACGGTTGTGAAGATATCCTTCTGACTGTAGATTTGCAGACCATACGGTTCGCCATAGGCAAGCTTCAGTCGTTCGCTGATATTGCTTAGACCGATGCCGCCTGATTGTGAAAACCCACCCGTATCATTCCCTTCGTCGAATAGGTGCTCGAGCTTTCCACTAGGAATACCTACACCATCGTCGGTCACAATGAGTTTGAGTCTGGCGGATCCATCGCTGTAAATCCGAATGGAAACGGTGCCTTCCCGGTCCGTTGTGCCAAGTCCATGATTCATCGCATTTTCCACAATCGGTTGCACGATAAGCTTAGGAATCAGACAGTCGAGCACCTCATCTTCTGCTTTGACAACGACCGCAATGCGATCCAAAAACTTGTACCGTTGAATGCGCACATACCGATTTACTTGTTCAAGCTCCTCACGAACCGTGATCATTTCCCGTTTCGGATCAATGGCGTAGCGCATGAGCTCAATCAAGGAACCGGAGATATCTTCGATATTTGAAGCATGCTGAATGCGGGCCAAGTACTTGATTGTATTCAGCGTATTATACAGAAAATGAGGTTTAATCTGCGCTTGAAGCGCTTTGTATTCGGCTTCGCGCTTTTCCTTTTCCTGAATCCTGACCTTCTTAAGCAGTTCTTGGAGGTGATCCATCATTGAGACAAACATCTCACTAAGTTGGCCGATTTCATCATCGTTATGGATGCGCGGTCTCGCATTCATATGGCCCTCGCGAACAAGCTTCATGGCGCTGTGCAGGCGTTTAATATTTTTCGTCATTTGCTTGGAGAGAAAGATGGATACCATTAGCACAACCGCCAGAACAACGGCCGTCATGGTCAAAATTTGGCTGCCGATCCCCTTCACCTCGCTCAATAATACAGAAAGAGGTACCATGATAATCGTGGTCCAGCCCGTATAGGTTGATCGCGTGGACACGGCCAAATAAGAGCGGTTGTCCACCTGAAGTTTGCTGCTTTTCGATGTGCCAGGCTGAACAGCGGATGCGAGAGCTAACATTTGCTGATCTTCCAGTCTGCTGCCGATACGTTCACTTCTTGAATCGTAAAGAATACTGCCGTTTTCATCGACTACAGCAACAAGGGTTCCGGCTAAAGGTTCGATCTCATAGACCTGCCTGATCAGGTTCAGATCAAAATCGATGATGCATAAACCGATCAAACTGCCGTTAGACAGCACGGGACGCACCAGCATGATCTTGCCATTGCCTGATGGATCAAAAATAAGATGTCTGCGATTCTCGCGAATCATCGGATCTTGCCAAAGCGAAGCGATAAATTCAGAATTGCCTGCACGGTAACCTGTATAAAAGACAACATCGCCTTGTCCGACAACGGTGATTTGGCGAACATAATTTTTGAATGCAGCCATCGACGCGAGAAAATCTTCCACCACTTTCTTCTGCTGGAACCATTCCAGCGAGGGCGCTTCAGCATGGCTGAGCAAACTTTGATGGATTAAATCACGTATGACAATCGATTTTGCAATATTGTCCGTTTCTTCCACCATGGACTGAAGATTGGTGTTTGCTCCCTGAATTCTGTCTGAAATATAGGTCGTTGCATTCCTTTCAATCACTCTCGCGGAGCTATAGTACGAGCTGTATGCGATTACAAGAATAGAGAAAAGGATTGTTAAGCCAAAAGCTGTGAACATTTTGCCTTGTATGGTTTTCATTCTCAAGGGGTTTTCCTTCCTCTCGGTGTTACTCAGGCTTTGGCAGCGTAATAAGACTAACTTTTTAGTTATATAGTTAACTTCTTCTACTTCTTTCACATTGTACCTCTTTTCATTCTGTAAATCTGCCTTTTTTTGCATGGCAAAGGCCGCCAGTTTAATTCCGCGGCGGCCTCATGATGTACGACGGCCAATCGTCTAATTGGCTGTAGTCATTACATTTTATTTAATTCTGAGAACGAGGATGAAGACTTAAATTTTGTAAAAGTTCCTTCTCTATAGGTATGTTTAATTGCTTTAGCGCTAACAATGCTGCTCCGGCTACTGGTGAGAACGTAGGTTTAATCAGCCTATATTTCTTGTTATTCCCTTCACTTAATAAGGAAGTAAGTCTTTCTTGGAAATAGTCACTATTAACAACACTTCCAACTAAAGAAACGTTGACTTCTGCATTGGAGAAGTAGGATGCGAGCATTTCTACGCCTGTCATGATCTGATGAATGGCACGGTCGCAAACCCGTTTTGCCAATTTACTATTATCAGCAGCAGCAACTGTGACTGAGGGGGCAATTTGAGCAAACTTTCTATTGCGTTCTCTCTGATCAACAACAAAACCCTGTAAGGCAAGTTGAGATAACTCTTTGACAGTGGACTGATTCCAAAATTGTAGGATAGCGTTGACCAACTCATGGTCACTGTCGTCGATGTTGCCTGACAGCAGTTCAAATGTGGCATCATAAGCAAGAAATCTAGCAGCACTAGCTGCATAATGATGTAGATCATAATTTCTGATCTGCTGTCCTTCCTCAGTTACTGCATAAATAATAGACCCCGTTCCGGAAATCACAATAATTCCCGGTTCTGTAAGAAGTGCTCCGCTGTGTGCTACTACGGCATCGTTAACATGTTGCTTCAAGCATTCTAACCCCTCTATAGCTGTCAAAGGCAACACCCATTCGAGATCAGCTGCGGAATCGAAACCAGCAATACCTGCCGTCAACGCCTGTACATCTCTCATACTTCTTCCCGCTTGGCGTACTGCTCCTTTAATCGCAGATTGCACATTTTCCCGCGCATGCAAATCCTTATATATGGAAGATCCGCCATTTTCTAAGTATGCTAGAACATTCCCAGTGAGATCTACGACCATTATCCGCGTGTGAGTGCCGCCACCATCAATTCCAATAACAATCTCATTGGTACTCTGAACCATGATTGATTTCTCCTCTGGCCTAAAATGTTTATTTATGCTTATATTGAAATGTTATATTTGTCATTAAATACTCCAACTATTTGCCTTAACTTGAGGTCGAGTCTTAGCATTACTTCTGAAACAATATCCTTTGGTATTTTTTTGTAGTAAGCATGAGCAATACCGCCTGTAATACAGGCTATCGTGTCACTATCCCCACCAATGGATATAGCCTTTCTAATCGCATCTTCAAAATCTGTTGATTCTAAAAATGCAATTATCGCTTGTGGAACCGACCCTTGGCAGCTCGGATCAAAAGCATAGTCTGGCCGTATGTCGTCTAGTCTTTGTTTGAGATTATATTTAAATCTTTGCTGAATAAACGATTGAATTTCATCTTTTAATTTATTGTTTCTAGCTAGAAAGACTGCACAGGCTACAGCTTGAGCACCAATGATACCTTGCCTATGATTGTGGGTTACTAATGCGGATCTTCTTGACTCAATCATCACTTCATCTAACGAGTTAAAGGCAAATCCAATTGGACATACCCTCATAGCCGATCCATTTCCATAGCTTCTATAGGGTTTGGGGTTGTCACTCAAAACCCAATCCTCAAACTTTTGTCCATATCCAACATTAGGATACCATCTAGCGTATTGTCTTAATTTATTAGCATATAATTTCTTGCTTGCGTAATAATCAAACAGCTTATATTTATGTTGTCTCTTGTTTAGAATAGCATCAGCTATGGCCACTGTTAAAACAGTATCATCTGTAAATCTCGTGAACCTATCATAGAGTTTAAACTCAGTAGATTTGATATTATGCCACTCAAAAACGGATCCAATTACATCTCCTATAATAGCGCCTAACATTATTCACCTCTTGCCAAAGACTTTAAAAACACTTCTATCTCCTTGTGATCGAAGTATTTTTCCTAGTTATTCTCTGCCTGAAAGTTATTTCCTTTATTTGTAACAAACCTCTCCATAATTCAAACCATCTATAAAAATATCAACCAATATTTATTGACACCTATAATCTTAACTGATATAGTGCAATAAAACATAGTATTCCTATAAGAATTAAAACGGAGGTCTTTTCCATGCCAATCAAATTATTGAAGTCCCGCAAGCCCTTGCAAACAGCACTTTTAACAGCTGTCCTCCTGGCCTCAGTAAGCCCATTAAGTAACGCTGCTGCGGCGAGTGATTCTGCCGTCTCTTACAAACAGTTTTTGAATGATAAGTACGCCATCACCTTGTCTGACTCCTTATCTAAAGGTGATTTCGTAATCGCAGTGAACAACATTTTGAAAGCGGAAGCGAAAGATCAAACGAATGTATTTACAGATTTGCAAAAAGACAGCCCCTATTACAATGCAGCACTTGCCTTACATGAAAAAGGTATTCTTTCCGAAGGCAAGCTGCAGGGGGATCAACGACTTACCCAATTACAGGCCACTTTTATAGCGTTAAAAGCCTCTGGCTTGCAAGAGCTCGCCTATACATATCCCAAAGATAAAATCAAAGCCGCTCTGGCTAAAGTACATATTGACTACGATCAAAACAATCAACTAACGCTTCAAGCCGCCCAAGAGCTGGCCGCAGCGATTGATACAGGTCTAGTATCTTCTGAATTTGAAGCGGATACGGCTGCCAGCCAAAGCTTCGCCAACGACTTGCTTGGTAAAATCCTTACGTTTAATGGACAATACAAACATTATCTTGGAACAACTACCGATGACGATATCTTCCGCAAAATTAACGATGCCTGGCATACGTAGGATCTTATTTCATCCGCAGATTTACGTTCTGTTTTCGATGAAGCTTTGAAAAAAAATCTCATTACCGGATACAACTTGAAGGATTCTCGTTTCGATGCCAATTTTGATCCTAAGCAATCACTCACCTATGGACATTCGGACATCAAGCATGCGATTCAATTGATTGGGTTGCTGCGCAGCGAGAACATTCAGGCGAAAGTACAGTTAGAGCCCAAAACTTCCGCTTTCATCTATCTAAAAGAGTGGGGCGAGCCGACACAAACTGAGGATTATCAAGTTGTCCAAATTGAAAACGGCAATTTCATTGCCTATGCCAAGGAGTACGACATTGAGTTCGAATTCGACAGCGCTGAGCAAAAGAACAAATTCCAGCAGATCATTCTCCAATATGCGAAAAAGAACAGCAATGACCAAACAGGACTTATTTATTCTTCCTGGTGGCAGCCGCTCTACTATTCTTTATCCGAATTGAAAGACTATAAGGTGATTGCCAACAATAAAGTTAGCAAAGGCCATTATTATGCGCAGTCCTTCTCCCTCAGCGATAAATCGGAAGAAGTTGTTGCTGGTCTGAAGAAAATTAACCCCGGCTTGAACGTCGATTCCTATAAGTTCTGGGTGGACGAACCTTTTTATAATTATTTGCTAGGCGACTTTAAATAAAAAAACAGTTGGTCGGGTTCCCGACCAACTGTTTTTTATTTAACTGCCGAATCCCATGCCAATTTGAATGCCGACACACTTTCATACCTATCTTCTCTGCTTGGTTCAACAGCCTTCAAAGCGATCTGATAGAGCTCTTCTCATGCCTCCCAAAGTTCAAACGAGCGATCACGCTCTCCTCCTAGCAAAGCAAACGCCGTTGCTCCCATGTTAAATACATTGGTACAACCGTCAATTTCGGCACCAAGCGTAAACTCTTCAGGTGACATGAATCGAGAAGATCCCCATAATCTCCCCATCGTGTTGAAATAAGGTCTTCTTTGATAAAGATCGATATCGCAGATTTTCGTCTCATTCTTGGAGAAATTGTACAGCAAGCTCCCGTCATAAAAATCAATGGCAACAAAGTTATTTTTCTCGATATAGGCATGGAAGCTAAAAATTCGTTCCAACGAGTCTAACCTTTGGACCACGGTCAAGTTCTTGAATCTATAAAAAGGGGACCGGGGATCATTATATTTCGCCGGGGGCGGATAAGACCAATGCGGGTGAAGAGTTTCCCCTTCAAACCACTCAAACACAGCCGCGTATCCCGAACCAACTTCAAAATGATCAACGAGTTTAATGAGAGAAGGGTGACTTAACTCAAGATAAAGCGGCATGGCATTTTTCAATTGATGGATGGCGTCTTGCGGGTCACCCGAAAATGTTATAGCTTTCGCACCGGCGTATTTGACGAACAATTTCTCGCCATTTTTCTCAACACCAAAGCTTATATTCCCAGAGTCCTGCTGATCAAACACCTGAAATACACGACCTAAACTCGCAAGCCAGCCAAAATCGTGTTGCTCTTGCAATTTGAAGATAACGTCGTCGATTTTTGTTTCAATCATTGAATTCCTCCCAGGTTTTTGTGGCACTTCATTCTTTATTCACACTAACCCATTTCAGCTCCCACTCGACCCCAAATGCTGGAAAAAATGCACCTTCAATATTCGGTTTCTTTACGAAAACGCGGTTGCGGAAATACAAAGGTCCAATTGGCATCTCTTGCATTAAAAGCTTTTCAGCCTCTACAAGCATCTTCGATCGTGTTTCCGGATTAAGCTCTTTACGAGCAGAGTTTAATAATTCGTTATAACTCGCATTGGACCAATCGACTTCGTTGAATTCGCTCCCGGTTTCCCACATATCAAGAAACGTCATAGGATCATTGTAATCAGCCCCCCATAAGGAGACATCCGCTTCGAAGTCGTGCCGGTTTTGCTTATCTATACGATTCGCATGCGCCATAGGCTCTGGTGTTATGTCGATGCCAAGATTTAATTTCCATTGCTCTTGAATGAAATTAACAACCATTTTCCCTGTAATTGTGTCATCTGCTGTAAGCTTAAAAGACGGTAACGTTGCCATACCCAGCTCCTGCAAACCTTCAGCAAGAAGCTGTTTCGCTTGCTCAGGGTCAAATTTCGGCTGAGCCATATCCCCTGCCTGTTCACGGAAACTTTGATTGTTGCCGTCTAGCGTACCATCAGGTATCAATCCTGTAGATGGCACGGAGCCATTATTCAAAACGGTTTTAATAAGCAACTCACGATCAATGCCTAACGTTAGAGCTTTGCGTATTTTTGTATTTGCGAAAGCTGGGAACTTCTCTTCTTGGAACATCAAATAGGATGTAGTTAATTCCTGCTTTTTAATAAGATCAGGTTTACTTTTGTAAAGATTCAAATAGTCAGAACCGAGTTCTGAAATGTCAGCCATATTAGATTCATACAAGCTTAGAGCGGTTGAAGCATTTTTTACGATATAAACAACAAATTTGTTAAGTTTCACATTCTGTGAATCCCAATAGTTTTCGTTTTTCACAAACAGTAGTGACTTGCCATGATTCCATTGAACGAGTTTAAATGGTCCAGCCCCCATTACCTTATCTGCGTCAACACCATATTGATCACCTTGTTCTTTGACAAAATCAGCTTTCTGCGGAAAAAATATGGGGAAGGCAAGCATACTCGTAAAGTAAGATATCGGATGTTCCAAATTAATTTCAAGTGTTTTGTCGTCAATTGCTTTCAATCCAAGTGCGTCTTGCGCTTTTTCCACATCGTTAGCCGTTCTAGCTTTCGTTACAGCTTCACCGCCTTTAATCCAGGTGAGTAAAAAGCTGTACTGCGCTTTAGTAGCGGGATCAAGGGTTCGTTTCCATGCAGAGACGAAATCTGTGGCTTTCACCGGTGTTCCATCATTCCATTTGGCATCGCGTAATGTGATTGTATAGGTAAGACCGTTATTCGTAATTGTCGGCAAGTCTTTTGCTAGCCCAAGCTGCACTTTCCCCGCTTTGTCAAGCCGGTACAAACCTTCGTTGAACGCATTGATCATCGTAAACGCTGCATTTGCCGTTGCCATTGAGCTGTCCAAAGCAGGCGGTTCTGCCGTGAAATTAATCCCAATTTCCTGTGTCTCAGCTTTATCAATGACTGGGTGTTCATTAGCATATATAAAACCGTTGTCAAAATTGTATGTTCCATTACCTCCAATGATGTTGTTAACCATGGTTATGGAATCATATAGAAGGGTGCCGTCTTCATTATAAATACTGCCTGTGCCATTCATAGCGTCGTTAGACCACTGACCCACGTAGCGCTCTTGCCCACCTAGCCAATATAGCGTACCTTCTCCACTAATTTTATTCTCTTTAAATTCCCCCTCAAAAATCACCTTATTGTCCAAAAAAATGATACCGTGTCCGCTCTTTTGTCCATCTTTGTGTTCTCCTAAATAACGCAAATGATTGCTTCCACTATAGAGCGTATTTCTCAAATAACGGAACAATCCATCACGAATTAAAACCGTGTCATTTTCATCATCCCAAGATACGTTCTTTCCGCTAGTCTCACCGATAAACCGAAGTGGTACAAACGTAGTACCTTCCTTAATACTTGGAGCAATAGTTAATTGTTGTGGGACGCTATTTACCATTGCAGTCGTGCTGCCGATCTGAAGTTCAATTGTTAAATCATTCGAGTAGCCAGTTACCGACTGCGTGTCCTCATTCCATTTAACGACATAACCTAACTTTTCAAAAAGTGTGCGAAATGGCACCATAGTTGTACCCTCTTTGATAAAGGGCTGAACTTCAAATGAAATTTTCTCCCCATTCAAAAGAACAGGAATTACACCTTCGGCCATTGATAGGTTCGGAATGCTTACTAGTAAAGCTAATGACAGGATAAATGAAACTAATTTCTTTTTCACAGACACAACCCTTTCGAAACATTTTTTGTAAGCTACACAATACACATTGATTTTAGTATTTTATCATAATCTAGCAGTATATGGAGGAATTAACCGACAATTAATAATCTAAACCAAGCGGAGGCGCAAAACACAAAAAAAACCCGAGGCAGCTCCTCAGGGTTTCCTAACTTACTGATGCACTTTCCTGTAATCACCAGGCGTGGTACCAATCATTTTCTTAAAAGCCCGAATGAAGGACATCTGGTGTACATAGCCGACCCGCTCCGATATCTCTTGAATCGGCAGGTTTGTGCCACGCAGCAGCTCCTTCGCATGCTCCATCCGAACTTGGCAGACGTACACGACGAATTTCTCGCCGAAGTCTTCTTTGAACAATGTGCTCAAGCTGGAAGCATTCATATGGAACTGATCGCTTAGGCTGGACAGGGACAAATCGGGATTGCTGAAATTTTCCTCGATATACGCCTTCACTTTCTGAACGACGCCATGATTCCCTTTGCTCTCGCGGATCGCTTCTATTTTTCTGGCGCAGGAAGTCAGTGTCTTCGAATAGAAAAACTCCAGCTCCTCCAACGTTTCGAGCGCATCCATATTTTCATCCCAAGGCGTCCGAAACTCGCGATTCCACAGCTCTTGATAGTCCGGAGGCAGCTCCATCATTTCCCGGTAAAAATAATAGTTCATATAGCTCAGAATACCGCTAATTTCTTCCCTCGGCAGCATGAGTCTACGCAGCCCTTCAAACAGGAGCCGCAACTGCTCCTCCCAGCCGTCATTGCCTACGCGAAACGCTTGAGCGATCGTGCGTACATATTGCAAATACACGTAAAGATCATCGTGCGATAAAAGCTCAATCTCCCAATGTCCAATCACGCGATTGCTGCCAAGCGCTGATTTATAGTCAAGAGCCCTTGCAGCCGCCTCATAGGACTGAACGATAGCATTTGCTTCCGGCACGGTGTTCCCTAAACCGAAGGTTACGGTTAAATTCAAGTTATCCTGCATCCACTTGCGCGCCTGCTCGGAGACTTCCAGCATAAGCGATTCCGCAGGCTGCTGCTGCTCTTCAAAAAAGATGATGCACAGCCGATGGTTCGTAATCCATTCCTGCCAAATGCGAAGACCTTTCGCTTCCGCTGTCTCTTCCACGACTTTTTTCAAAATATACTTGAAAAGACCCTGATCCCTCCGGGAATGTTGGCTTAGAAAATCGATATACTTATCGATCTCCCCAATGCTGACCGATGCGCTGCCGAAGGAAGCAATGCCCATCTGGCGAAGCTCCGCTTCCCATTCCGCCCGGTCAATCGGGTTGCTTCCCTCCACAAGCTCTTTAAACAACATAAGCTGTCTATATTTTTCATTTACCTTGGATTGTGTCTCATATTCCTCACTTACCTCGATCATATTGCTCAACGTGTAATCGATATAACTAAGCTCATCGCCCGACAGGCCTTGAATGGGATTATGCTTGTGCACTTGATTATATTTCTGGATGCGCGACATAATCGTTTCAATCGGTTTGTAGTTTTGGCGCGTTATGTAAACGACCCAGCCAATGCCAATCAGCAGGCCAAGGAATCCGATGATGAACCAACCGCTTGTCATATAAAAATAAATGTTGCCAATGCTTTCCGTCTTGAAGCTGTTGGAATATGTCCAACCGGTGTATCCCGATACAAGCGTCGTATCACCCGCTTTGGCCTCAAGACCGGCTGCTCCAAACAGTTTATGGCCTTCGTTATCGGTAACTGCGATTTTGTTCACTTCCGAATTCCCGTATTTCTCCAAAAACTCTTGAATCGCCGACATCTTAATATTCACGACAAGCAATGCAATCCCTTTGCTATGGATGGGCACACCGCTGCTGATGGAGATAACTCTTTCTTCCGGATTGCCATTCTGAATGGTGCGGAAGATGCGTGGAGTGCTCCACTGTACTTTTTGCACGTTAGCTACGTTACTTTCTATGTAAGCGCTATCTCCGAATTGATCAATTTTTAATATCGTTTTATCGCTAACAATCGTTCCATCGCCTGATCTGTAAATATAAACGGAATCGATCCACGCATTCGAAGTCGTCATGCTTTGAAGCAGCTGAGAGAGCTCAATAATAAACGAAGAATCGCTTTCCATCCCGGCAAAGGTCGTGAGCTTCACATTCCTCGTGATCGTCTCCAGCATCATAATCTCAATAGATCTCAGCGACATATCGATGCTGTTTTGAATATTTTGAACATAGACTTGGCTTGATTTCATCGCTTCTTTTCTGGAAAGATCATTCAACTGCACAATCCCAATAAAAACAAATAAGCAAACAATCAGGATGAATACCGGTAAATAGGAAAGAAGCAAGCGATGAAACCAATTTCTTCTCATGATGAAATTCTCTCCTTATCACGATTAGTACAACTATCTTATCATACAGCCCCGATGTGTGGGCAATATACATAATTTCGCTCCGTAAACACACATGGCAAAAAGGCCGCCCCGCGCCTGACTCGCGCTGGAGAAGCCTCTTCTTCCTTCCAATTCAATGTGCTTGTAAAACGGGAAGGAAGATTGGCGGGTTCGTTTTATTTACTCAAATACTTGTAGTAATCTTTGGTGAAAATAACATCGTTTTTGTTATCGGTATAGGCTTTCTTCAAAAACTCGTCGACGCCTTTGCCGCCACCTTTTTCCCAAGTGTCTTGCGCGTCCTTCATCGCTTGGTCAACGGAGTAGCTTGCACCGCTTACAATGGCTTTCGTATATGTGTTCGTTAAAGTCGTTTTGAGCGTATTTTTAATGACCGTCATATCATCCGGCAAGCTGACTGGCAGAATAGCTTCCGTTGTATTTGGACGATCCGGCGTAATATAAGCTGCACGTGCTTGTGTAATCAAATTCAAATATTCCTTGTCCAGGGGTTTATTCGGGTCAAGCTGATTGGAATATTCCACGCATTTGCCCATGGAGCCGGTTTGCGTCATCATTTGGAAATCGCCGTTCCAGCTCAGCTCTTTTTTATTTTTCTCCACATCGATCGGCTTCGGACATCCGTCACTGCCAACCTTGTAGTGTATGCCTTCCATCCCGAACATGAGAGTCTTCTGCACATCCGGTGACATCAGCCAGTCTACGTATTTTACGACGGCTTCCACATTCTTGGCTGTTGCATTAATGCCCGCCACAAACTGCATGTTAGGGTTGGCCGCCGGTGAGAATTGGCCGAATTCCGACTTCGGAAGCGGTAGGATCGCTACTTCAGCGCTTGGGTTGTTTTTCTTGAACGACTCATAAGTGTTGTAGATTGCCGCTCCTTCCAAACCCCCGGATCCCCAAATGCCAAGCTTCCCGTTAACCCAATCCTGCTGTGCTTTCGCACCGGTTTTATCGGCAAAAATATCCTTATCTACCGCACCTGCGTCATATAAGCTTTTTTTGAACGCCAGATCGGCTTTCGGACGGTCCCAAGTCCGCGTATATTGGTCGTTCAGCAAATGATAAGAAGTAATGGACGACATCGGCATTAACTCATCGCTCGCTTGACCTAGCTGGAAGAAATAATCGACATCCCAGAAGGTGGTTCCGAGCGTGTCTTTTTTACCGTTTCCATCCGGATCTTGCTCGGTAAATGCTTTCGCAACCTTGAGATATTCCTCTGTCGTCGTAGGCATCGGAAGCTTAAGCTTATCCAGCCAGTCTTTGCGGATCATCAGGAAGTGGTTCGACGTAAACGGCGTCGTTCTCCCGAAGAAGTACGTTTTGCCGTTAAACTTAGTGAGTTTTTGAATGTTCTGATTTTCCTGGAACAGCTTTTTATAGGTCGTCGAATATTTAGAAATAGCGTCTTCCAGCGGGATGATTTGCCCTTTGGAAGCCAGATCCTTCATATACGGATTCGAAAATTCCATAATTAAGTCAGGCGCCCCGCCCGAAGCAAACATGACGTTGAATTTTTCGATCGAATTGGAACGAGGAACCGGAATAAACTCAACTTGGACCGGTGCATTTTCGTTAATCCACTTCGTCCAGCGATTATTCGTAATCGTGCCTTCTCCTTCAGGAACCGCGTTCCGGTCGTAGATGGAAACGGTAATTTTCGGCTTTGGCCCCGCCGGTTTCGCGCTTGCTGCTGCGGTTGCCCCGCTGCCAGGCGTTGAAGCCGTATTTGCCGCTTCTTTTCCCGTCGAGCAAGCTGTAAGTAAAGCAGAGCTCGATACAACCATAGCTAATGTCACGGATGCTGTTTTCATCAACTTGTTTTTTTTCATGTTCCGTTGTCACCCCTTAGTGAATTAACCGCCGCTATGCATTTCGTTATTGTCTAAATCTACCACGTTTTGAAGGGCTGGATCACCTCCTTAATTTGGTAATTAATTACACCGACATCACCCTTTTACCGCTCCAATCATGACACCCTTCACGAAATACTTTTGCAGAAAAGGGTATACGATTAGCATCGGAAGTGTCATGACAATGACCCCGGCTGCTTTCATTCCTTCAGGCGTCAGCTTCATAGCCATTTCAGGCTGCGTATTCGCCATCTCCTGCATAAGCGTCTGGTTCTGAATCAACTGCTGCACGAGAACCGTTAGGTTTAACTTGCTTGCATCATTGATATAAATTAACACGTTCATGAAGGCGTTCCAGTGACTAACTCCGTAAAAGAGCGATAAGGCGGCCACTACCGGTATCGATAACGGCAATACAATTTGCATGATCAGCCTCCATTCGGAGCAGCCGTCAATTCGCGAAGCTTCTTCCAGTTCCTCAGGGAGCGCTTCAAAAAAGCTTCTTAACACCATCAGGTTCCAAACGCTCACTAACCCTGGCAGCCATAAGGCGCCATAGTTATTTAGAAGGCCCAAACTTTTGAGGAGCAAATAAGTAGGAATTAAGCCAGCCGAAAAAAGCATCGTAAAAATGATGGCGAACGAATAAAATTTACGTCCGATAAAATAGCGCTTTGACAAGGGATATGCAGCAAGCACTGTAAAACTTATATTAAGAACGGTGCCTACGACTGTAATAATGATGCTGTTTGCAAGCGATCTCAAAATCGGCGTTTCCTTAAATAAGGCTTCATAACCGCTGAAGTCCAAATTCACGGGCCAGAGGCTAACAACTCCAGACATCAAGGCATGTTTATCGCTTAAAGACATCGCCAAAATGTGAACGAGCGGTAGCAGGCAGCTCATACCGATGACAAATAAAACGACATAATTGATCGTGTAAAACAATTTCTCTCCGCTAGTACTGCTCATGAGTTTCTCCTCCTACCATAAGCCTTGACCAAATTTACGTGCGATCCGGTTCGCCAGAACGACCAGCACCAAGCCGACAAGGGATTCGAACAATCCCATTGCGGTAGCTAAACTGAAGTTCGCCTGTTGGACGCCAATTTTGTACATAAACGTACTAATGACCTCCGATACATGAGAGACCGCATCGTTTTGCAAGACGTACACTTGATCGAAGCCTACTTCCATCAGGTGGCCTATTTTCAAAATCAACATAATAATGATCGTTGGCAAAATGCCCGGAAGCGTAATTCGGAGCATCTGCTGCCACTTATTGGCCCCGTCGATGCTGGCCGCCTCATACAAACTCTGATCGATGGACGTCAGCGCCGCCAAATAAATGATGGCTCCCCAGCCGGCATCCTTCCATATCCCCGATCCGATATAAATCCCAATCCATGTTGATTCTTTATATAAAAACGGGATGGTCGTTCCAAAAAGACGCTCGATCACATGATTAATTGTGCCTGTATTTTGCGAGAACAAGGTAATGACAATGCCCCCGACGATGACCCAATTGAGAAAATGCGGAAGATAGACGAACGTTTGAACCATTCGTTTGAACGCCATTTTCCTCACTTCATTCAGCAATAACGCCAGAATGATCGGGACCGGAAAGCCGATTACAATCGAGAGTCCACTGAGCAGCAATGTATTCCAAATGATATCGATCATTTGATCGTTGCTGAATATCAGCTTAAACGAACTGAGCCCTGACCACGGGCTGCCCCATATCCCTTTAATAAAGCTGTACTTCTTAAAGGCGATTACAAGCCCTGTCATCGGATAATACTTGAAGACCAGAAAGAAAATCATGATAGGCAGAAACATCAGATACAAGGTGATGTTCTGTTTCAAAACCCGCTTTCCATACTTCCTTACCAACCAGTTTGGTTTGGCCTTGGCAGATGCTTTCGGCTGACCTGTAATGGCCGGCGAGGTTGGCGGGAGTGGTTTATTCATTGCTGTCACTTCCTCGTCTTGTGATTGATTGAGCCCATCGTACCTGGCTTTGGTTCGTTCGCACAATATACATGATTTCGATGAGTAAACAAGCGCTTGTTGTGCGGATATTTAGGCTGCAATATACACTTTTTTCGTTCATACACCTGTAAAAAATTGGCTAGAAAGACTGAGGCTCAGGTTCCCAGAAGGAGGATTGGCCTCTCAGCTTGGACAGGGCTTCCATATAAAAGTAATCGCCATAGATTAACGGCTTATTGATGTTCTGATTGCCAGGCAAATTGCCGGTGCCCGCAACGAGAATGGCCTCTTCCGAATCGTCTGCCACGTAGTTGCGGGATAAGCATTGCAGGATGGCACATGCCTGCTCTCTATAAAAAGATGCCCGCTCCCCTTGGCACGTTGCTGCCAGATTTAATAGTCCGCTTGCCGCAATGGCGGCTGCACTTGAATCCCTCGGCGCCCCTTCGAAAGAAGGTAAGCGGAAATCCCAATACGGCACCTTGTCCGCCGGAAGATGTGTCAGGAAATAGTGGGCCGCACGTTCGGCCGCTTCCAAGAAGGCTGGATCCCCCGTATGCTGGCAGCTCAAAATCGACCCATGGATCGCCCAAGCTGCGCCCCGCGACCAAGCGGAATCCTCGGCATAACCTTGGCCGCCGAGTGCTCCCATCCGTTCTCCGGTTTCCGGATCGAAGCAGATGACATGATAAGCTGAACCGTCTTCGCGTATAAAATGTTTCACAGCCATCTTCGCATGCGCGATGGCGATGTGCTTGAACCGGGGATCGCCGGTTTGCTTCGCTGCCCAGTGCAGCAGGGGGAGATTCATCATGCAGTCGATGATTGCCCATCCGACACGTTCGGGGTGATTCCAAGCCCTGATAAAGCTGCCCTGCAAGTTAAAACGGCCTGCCAGATGGCTGGCGACCATCAATGCTCTTCGTTTGGACTGTTCATTTCCAGTCAACTGCCAATTGGCAATCGAGGTCAGCGTCCACATAAAACCCATGTCGTGATCCAACCGCTCGTAGTCATGCAGTACTTCATCCAGCTGCTCTTCACAGCTCTCAGCCAGTAGGCGTAATTCGTCTGCTTGCCGGTCTCTATAAGCGAGCCATAACAACCCAGGCCAGAAGCCGGCCGTCCAATAGTGAGGTGACATAAGTTGAAACCTACCATCCTGCGAGCCGTGCGGGAATGCGGCTCCGATTCGCCGGCTTGTGCTTATCACTTTGCTGATCCCCGTGTTCCATGCTTCTTGTATCCATTGCTCTGTTGTATTCATGTTTTCACTCCCATCTGTTGTGCTCTTAGCATAAACAGATTGGTTGATGCGGCTCAATATACATGTTTTTGCTGGATTAACAGGCTTCGGGATTTGCGGCTTAGCCGTTTGGCATCGCCCTTCCCGTAAATGTTAACGGGAAAAAGTGCTGCTAAATTGTTCGTTTGTACTGGTTCAGAGGAGATATATGGAAATTATCGAGCTAACTTCTTAAGTTTCGTCCGAAATGAGGAGAAGCGATTGAATTAACTGCGTAATTTCCAGTTATTTCATCAAGTTTCCTACTCCGCGCCATTTTTTACAGTAGAAATTCCAGTTACTCCGCTAATGAACACAAAAAAGGACCTATTTCGATGAAATAGCATCCTGTAGTTCGATGGGGAGATAGGAACTGTTGGAGGAGTTACCTTCTCCTCAGGCGTTTAGCTTGTTAAGAGCCCGATAGGAGCGAATTTTGAGGGTGGAGAACACCCATTGCCGCTAAAACTCAGCGTTACTGAGGCACTTGGCGTAGGGGGAACCTCATAAGAGAGTTAAGTTGGTCAACGATACACTTTTAGGGAACTACAGGCCACTATTCTAGCAAATTCAGCCCGTTTCCCCGTTCAGCGGAACTATAGGGCGTTATTTGAGCACTTGACCCCGTTTTCTGTATGAAAACGGGCAAATAGTGGCCCACTGTTCCCCTCCGCGAAAAAAAGGGCCTATTTCGTTGAAATAGTACCCTGTCGTTCCCTTCGCCAGGGAGGACCGCTCGAGCGACGAGAGTTAAGTTGGTCAACGATACACTTTTAGGGAACTACAGGCCACTATTCTAGCAAATTCAGCCCGTTTCCGCGTTCAGCGGAACTAGAGGGCGTTATTTGAGCATTTGACCCCGTTTTCTGTATGAAAACGGACAAATAGTGGCCCACTGTTCCCCTCCGCGAAAAAAAGGGCCTATTTCGATGAAATAGCGCCCTGTCGTTCCCTTCGCCGGGGAGGGTCCGCTTGAGCGACGAGAGTTAAGTTGGTCAACGATACACTTTTAGGGAACTACAGGCCACTATTCTAGCAAATTCAGCCCGTTTCCGCGTTCAGCGGAACTACAGGGCGTTACTTGAGTACTTGATCCCGTTTTCTTTATGAAAACGGACAAATAGTGGCCCACTGTTCCCCTCCGCGAAAAAAAGGGCGCTATTTCGATGAAATAGCGCCCTGTCGTTCCCTTCGCCGGGGAGGGTCCGCTTGAGCGCTAGCAGCCAATGGGGTGGCGCGCTCAAGGGGGAAACTTCGCTTACCCCCAAATAAAAAAGCGAAAGCCTTGAGGTACAAGGCTTTCGCTTGAGATCCAAAGCTTTCGCTCAGGATCCAAGGCTTCGATTGGGATACAAGGCTTTCGCTTGAGATGCAAAACTTTCGCTCGGGATCCAAAGCATTCGCTTCTACTACATTACAACCCAAGCCGCTCGAATTGCTCTAACGGAGCATTCGCTTCGTGCATACTCTCTCTAAGCAGTCTGATCATACGCGCCTCCAGCTCGGCGTCCTGAATCAAATGCTGCTGCTGATAATCCTGCGTTATGTCATACAGCTTCGTCTCCATGACTTGGCTATTCGACACATAAGGCTCACCCTGTCGGCTCACTGGCACTTTAAACAAAGGAAATCGTGTATAAGGCAAGAAACGACCGGTTTCAATCGACTCTTGAACCTGATTGCCCAGATAAGAACGGAACGTTGTCGGCATGGCCGTATACGTAAAACATGGGTGATTGTCGGCTGCACGCGGAGCCCTCATATACGTATAGTTGCCATCGGTTACATTTACCGCCATGCCGTGATACCCATAGATCGCCGCATTGCGTACCTTGTCCGTTCGCCCCTCGAGGAGTCCCCTTAACGAATGGCCTTTCACTTTATCTGGAATCGCCACATTCATGTAATCCAGAATCGTTGGCATCACATCGATATTTTGCGTCAGGGCGCTGATTCGTGAACCATTGTGCTCGCTGCCAGGTACATGAATCATCAAGGGAATATGTGCGAGTTCGTTGAACACATGCATCTGGTTTTTTCCCATTTTCTGATGTTCGCCTAGTAAAAAGCCATGATCGGTTGTGAAAATCAGCAGGGTATCCTCCCATAACGCCAATCGGTCCATCGTATCCAGCAGCTTGCCGAGCCAATGATCAATCATCGTGAGATTAGCGGCGTATCGTTTCCGAATATGCGTAATTGCTTCTTCCGGCACATCTACATCCCCATAATTAGGCCAATTATAAAGCGGCCCCTTGTAATCGTCTTGGTACAGATCCAGATAATGCTTGGGACAATCGAAAGGTTCATGCGGATCGAAAGCTTCAACCATCAGGAAATAATGATCGGCCTCGCGATTGCTCTCCAGCCAGTCGCAAGCAGCCCGCATCGTTCGCGGACCCGCATAAACCTCCTCCTGCACAAACCTCTTCCTGTTTCGTTCATACTGCAATCGGACTCTCCCGTAATGCTCATCCGGCACTTCCGGATCGCTAACGGTTGAATGCCAAGGATCATCCTCCTGCCCGCGATGAAAATCCCATGTCGTAAAGGATTGGCAATAATTTTCACCGCCGGTAGCAAAATAATGGTAGTGATCGGTTACGATATGGCTGAAAATCCCGCCTTTCCGCAGCGCATTCGGCAATGTTTCATCGAACGGCTCAATGCCGCCCCACCCTTTTTCCAGAAAAGCCGTTCTACCTGTCAAAAGATCTCTTCGCGCCGGCATGCAAGGGAGTGAACCCGACCAATGTTGATCGAAGACAACGGATTTCTCCGCTAATCGTTCGATATTTGGCGTCTTGACCCAATCCCCTCCATACGTTGGCAGCAGATGCCGGTTGAGCGTATCCAAAAGCACGACAATAGTATTCATAGCAGCCTCCCATCCAAGATAGCAAGATTTCCAAGATCAACAACTAATTTATGCTTTGAGACCTGTGGTTACAATACCTTGTACGAAATATTTTTGTGCAAAAAGGAATAGCAGCATTAGCGGGAGAACAACAAGCGTTGTAGCCGCCATTAATAAATTCCACTCCACACTCGTTTCCCCGCGAAACATCGTCAAACCCAGCTGCACCGTTCGCATCTGCTCCGAGTTCGTCATAATGAGCGGCCACATATAATCGTTCCAGGTTGCTGTTGTTTTAAAAATTCCAAGTGTTGCCAATACAGGTTTACTTAAAGGCAGATAGATTTGATAAAATACCCGCAAGGTCGATGCGCCGTCAATTTGCGCTGCCTCATCCAAAGCCCGTGGAAAGGTAAGGAAAAACTGGCGGCACAGAAAGATGCCGAACGAGCCTGCAACAAACGGGAAAATTAATCCGGCATAGCTGTTTATTAATCCGACGCCTCCCGCTCCGAATAGATCATTGCCTCCGGTTAACGGAAACTTTTTCATCATCAGAAAGGTTGGAATCATTGTTACTTGCGAAGGTACCATAATACCGATCAATACGGAAAAGAACAAGATGTCTCTCCCAGGAAACCGCAGTCTGGCAAAAGCGTAGCCCGCCATCGAGTTAAGCACAAGACTAGCAACCACCGTAATCACTGTGATAACAAAGGAATTATAGAAATAACGGAGCCAATCTCCCTTGGACATGGCAAGCACATAATTTTGAAACATCCATTTATGCGGAATAAATGAAAATGTAGGTGACTGTATTTCTCCCATCGTCTTAAAGGACGTAACCACCATCAGCATGAATGGAAAAAGCATCAGCAGAGCGACTGCAAGCATAATAGCGGATACCAGAATCGTGATGCTCATTTTACTTTTCAAACAAAACTCCTCCTTTCCTCTTTTTAGTCCACATCCAGATCGTCACCTTGATTACCGTATTTGAAATTGACGATTGTAATCACAAGCGTAATGGCAAACAAGACCATAGCCATAGCCGATGCGTATCCCATCTGGAAATCTTGGAAACCGCGCAAATAGATTTGGTGCACAACGGTCGTCGTCGAACCCATCGGCCCGCCGTTCGTCAGAATATTCACTTGCTCGAACACCATGAAAGAGTTAATACACGTCATAATAAGGATAAAAAAGGTCGTAGGCTTCAGCATCGGAAACGTAACCGACCAGAACTGCCTTAGTTTGGAAGCTCCATCCATATGTGCCGCTTCATATAAACTGGAAGGAATCGATTGCAATCCCGCCAAATAAATAATCATCGTATACCCAAGTGATTTCCAGATGCTCATAATGACAATGGCGAGCATAGCTGTTTTAGGATCGTACAACCACTGGACCGGATCGAGACCTACTGTTTTAAAAACACGGTTCATAATGCCCAGTGAAGGGTCATAAATCCAAAGCCAAATCATGGACACGGCCACCATGGATGTTACGTTAGGCACATAGATGCTGGCTCTGGCAAATACCTTGCCGAAGATCCTACCGTTCAGCAGTACAGCCAGAATGAGTCCAAGCGCAATTTGAGGAATGATCGTCCAGATCGCATAGACCAAGGTGTTCGTCATCGCTTTGGCAAACGTTCCGTCATGCAGCAAACGCGCATAATTTTGCAGCCCGATAAAGGATGGACTGCTGTAGAAGTTATAATTTGTAAAGCTATAATAGAGACTAATCAACAGTGGAATAAAAATAAATGCAAAATAAATGACATACCCGGGAGCAATCATGGCATATCCGGCATAATCGACGCCCCATCTGCGGGGCGATTTAGTTCGGCCTAAGCCCCCCTGGGCGCTTGTCGTTGCAGTCGGCTTCATAGGAAACCACCTCGTTTCATCAGGTTGAACGTAAATCGCCTGCCTGTAGACTGCAAGCAATCTTCAAGCAGGCGATTCAGATCCTATTTGGAAATCAGATTCGGAAGCTCCTTGGTCAGCTGAGCAGCAGCATCCTTCATCGCTTGCTCCCCTGTTTTCTTCCCATAATAGGCTTCTTCCAGATTAAGGCTAATAAACTCATACATTTTGCCGGAATACGTCACTTTCGCAGCACCTTGTCCATACGTCACGGCATCGAAAATGGCACCGTTCATAACTGGATTTTCTTTAATATAATCATCTTTCAAAGACTTCCTGACGACGGGAGTACCCAATTCTTTATATCTAGCCCAAGTCTCTTCCTTGGCCATGACCGTCTGCATAAATTCAAAAGCTAAGTCTTTTTGTTTGCTTTGTGAGCTCATGAACAATAAACGCATGCCCGCGAAGGTAGATTTCATTTTCCGGGAAATTGGACCTGAAACACCAATTTGCCCATTGAGCTCAGGGTGATCCTTTTGTAAATTGGTGAACGCAGCCGGACTGTCATAAGCAATCGCCGCTTTTCCGTTCGGGAATAGATTCTCATTGGATTTCGTCGAATCGTTCGGAATTGTAATTCCCTTTTTCACCATATCAATGAGGTATTGCGTAGCTTCAATGGATTCCGGGGAATCAAATAACGGTGTATTCGTCTCCGGGTCAATAATTTTGCCGCCATTTTGCAGAACAAAGGATTGCCATAACGTCCAACCGGTCGCCGTCGGAATGCCAAAACCCGCCATCGTCGTTGTCGCTCCATCCTTCTTGGTCAGCTTCTCCGCATATTGTGTCAGTTCATCCCAATTGGCCGGCGGCTTCTCAGGATCCAGCCCCGCTGCTTTGAAAAGATCCTTACGCCACAACAGAACCCTCGGATCAGGGATGAAGCCTAAGCCGTACAGCTTCCCTTTGTACGTACCGGTGTCAACGACACTTTCCATCATATCGCTCTTATCCGCCCATTTGCTCGTGTAAGCGTCCAACGGCTCATATTGCCCCAAATTTGCCCGTTGCGCCAAGGATGCCAGTGTGTAGGACAGCACATCCGGCGAAGTTCCGCTAGCATAAGCGGCATTCAGCTTGGTTTCCATATCAGAACCGAATGGAACCTCGCTATACGCCACTTTCACCCCTTGATGCTTCGCCTCAAAATCGCTGATCACGCGTTTCCAATACGCATTTTCCGCAGGATCCGTGCCGGCCCTCCAGAAAGTGAGCGTTTTGGTTCCGCCCCCTGCTCCGTCGCTCTTCTTATTTAGCTGCTCCGTGCTGCTGCTGCAACCGCTGAGCAGGATACTGGCCGTCAGGATTATGCCGAGCCCTCCGGCCACCCATTGCTTTTTCATATTCGTAAGCCTCCCCTTATGGTTCATCTATCTGACAACTTCATTATAAAAAATCGGGAAGGGGTCACAGTGAAACTGATTTCCGTTTTTTTTGAACAAATGCACGCTTCTGAAAGGGCTCATTCTGACCTCCACTGACCCTATACAAAATTATTCCTTTCCTATGCAAAAATAATCCGATAGCCTCTTATGCGAACAAAAAAACACCGCAATTGAAGCGATGTCTGGCGATCCTAAGCTCTATTGTGCAGCTCCATGTATTCAGTGGGCGAAAATCCTGTATATTTTTTAAACAGTTTAATAAAATAACTGGCGTTTGCGTAGCCCACTTGCACGGCTGCCTCCGAAACCTTTAGCGCTTTGGTACTCAGCAGGTTCATCGCCTGCTCTAACCTTACTTGCATCAGGTACTCGTTGAAATTCAACCCCGTTTCCTTTTTAAAAAGCTCGCTGAAATAGTTCCGACTCAAGTGAACATGGTCGGCCACTTGCTGAAGCGAAAGCTCCTCTGAAAAGTGGCTTTGAATAAAATCGCAGGCATTCTGGACGGCTTCTCCATATTTGCGCCGATGCAGCTCAATCCACTGCACAATGGTGTCAACCATGTTCTCCGTCCAACCTCTAAGCTCTCGAAAAGTTTTCAGCCGCATCACTTCCATGTGCGCTTCGCTATACAACAGATCAAGCTTAGCAGCCGGCACTTGATACGCTCTTGCTTTATTCACCATGGCATAGGTTAGCTCAAGGGATAGTGCCCTAGCTTGTTTGGCGTTCAGTGCTTTATGTTCCGTCATTTCGTTCATGAACTGCCTGCAAGCTTCTGATACCTCTCGAATTTGGCCCATGTCCAAGAATCGATGAAAGGAATCCGGCACAGGGATCGTGTCCGCTTGACCGCCAGAACTTGGAGACTGGCAAAAAACGATGCTGCGATCCTCGTAAAACAAAGGCAGGTGGAGCGATTCCAACGCCTCTCTGGCTTGTTCCGGCAGGAAGGAAAGGCGGCTGTACGTCGTACTGATGCTAATCGCTGAATGTAGACCGATAAATTTCCGCAAATTTTCCGTTACCCGGTTGGCCAGCAGCAGCAAGGACTCCCTTTGCGATTTCATGCTCGTGCTCTTGATATTGACCAGCAGCATCACCACATTTTCCTCATAGAGAAAAGAACAGCCATTGCCGGCTTCATTCATCAAAGTCTCGTTGACGATATTGGTGACCGCAAGGATTCGCAAATCTTCCTCTTGAATTTTCAGCTCCGAGCTCGGAAGCAAACCTAACGCAAGTACCGTCAAGTTTCTCTCGGTTACTCCCGTTCCGAACAGCACCATTTTATCGTGAAAATCATTCAGTTCCTGTTGATTTCCTTGCAGCAGCTCCTTGAAATACGCCGTGCGAAGCGCCAGTTGGTTCTGATTCAGCAGACTGCGAAGCGAGTTCATTTCGACCAGCTTACTATGGTCCAGTTCAATATCCTTTCCGATCTTAAGCAGGACCTCGTCCAAACCCTGAAGCGTAATTTCCGCTTTAAGGATGTATTCACTTGCTCCGAATTTAAGTGCCTCGGCTGCGAACTGAAACTCATTATAGGAGCTGAAAATGACCACCCGGATTCTCGGCATTTCCTCCTTCAAACGCTTAATCAGTTCAATGCCGTTCATCCCCGGCATTTTGATATCCGTCACGACCAAATCAACATGCTGCGACTGACAAAAATCTAACGCCTCAAGACCATTGGCGGCCTCTCCGGCAATGTGGTAACGCTCACCGAGCCTAGCCACGGTCATTTGAAACCATTCCCGAAAGATCGGTTCATCATCCACGATGAGAATATTCATTATTCATTCATCTCCTTCCACTTATACCATGCTGGAATAAGAACCAATACCTTCGTTCCCAATCCCGGCTCCGATTCCACCGCTAGCCCATATTTCGCGCCGTAATACAATTGAATTCGCTCATGTACATTCCGCAATCCGCCTCGATGGGCGGCTTGTCCCTCTCCGGAATGCTCGTCTAAAAATACACCGGCTTTACCAGTTGATTCCATCCCAACACCGTCATCTCTAATTTCAAACTGGATGTCTCCCTCATGCAGCTTCCCTGTGATCCAAAGAGTTCTCTTCCCGAGCTTCGGCTCCAGCCCATGGAAAATCGCATTCTCGACCAACGGCTGCAGGATGAGTTTGATCGTTTTGAACGGCATAATGTCGTCATCAAGGTCGTAGTGCACCTCCAGTTTATCTCCCTGCCGGATTTGCTGGATGTACATATAATTGCGCAGCATGCTGATTTCTTCTTCGATCGGTATTAACTCGTCATGCTTGGAGATTGATTGTTTCAGCAGCTTCACCAGCGCCACAATAACCGAATCGACTTTGTCGCTGCTGTGCTTGTGCAGCATGAATCGTATCGAAGTTAGCGTATTATACAGAAAATGCGGATTAATTTGCGATTGCAGCGCCTGAAGCTCGGCATGCCTTTTTTGCTGCTGCTCAACGGTAATCCCTTGCATCAGCTCATTCAATCTGGCCACCATTTGATTAAATTTCCGCGTCAGCAAACCAATTTCATCATCCTGATGAATCGGAGTCCGCACCGATAAATCTCCCGTTTCTACGCGAGTGAAATCGCGATACAGCCGTTTGATCGGAATAGCAAGTCGTTTGGCTATCACATACGATGCACCGATGGAGAGAAGAACAACAATCATAAAAACAATAGAGACAATGAATTGAATTTGATTTAAACTGCTAAGAACAACTTTGGTCGGTGTATACGAAACCAGCTTCCAACCCGTTTTGCCGATTGTCTGAAAAGAAATCAATTGCTCTGTATCATTCTCACGATCAATGAAATAACCCGATTCATACTGCTGAATTTTCCAGTAATACGAACGGTCCTTCACATTGCTTTGTATCTTTCCATTTGCCTGGGAAGAGATCACACGGCCATCGTCACCGATGATCACAATTTCCCGCTGCTCGTCCAGCGCACTTTCATATAAGCTTCTTATGGTGGTTGCGTTTACACTAATCATGACAAGTCCGGTAGGAGCGCCGGTTTCAAAACGGTTACTGATCCTTACCGCGTGAAAAGTGCTCCGCCCCCCGTCCTCTGTCGGCATAAGCCCAGGGATCGGCTCCGTAATCCAGAGAATGCGGCCCTTAGCCTCGGCAGCCATTTTGAACCAAGGTTCGTTTACAATATCTCGCATTCGGATGTTTTTATATAGCGGATTCGTGGACTGCTCCAGTCCATTCAAGCCAAGAAGCGTAACATGATATTGGAGCTTTCCGAAGGAATAAATCGAGTTCGTCAGCAGCCTGTCAAAAGCCGCGCGAAGATGTGCTTCTTCATAGCTGTTTTCCATAATTTCCGTCGTAAAAGCATGGTTGATCTCGTCATTGAGATAAAACGTATTGGAAACCGCGATGACATCATCCAGCAGCATATCCGTCTTCTCTGCAATCTGGCCCAATGTTTTGAGATTGGACTGGCTCACTTGCGATTCAATCGAACTTTTGGAAATTTGCAGCGTAATGAAGCCAAAGATGCCTAACGGAACAAGGATGAGACATATTGTCGATATAAGAAATTTATTTTGAATGCTGCTTCGATGGATGAACCATTTGCTTAGCATCGTCGACCTCCTCGTTCATGACCTGCGTATCATTATCATTACCTGTTGCCATTACCTGATGATACACGATAACACGTGCGTATCAAATACTTTTATAGGATGGGCACGAAAAAATCCTCTGCTCTTCAGATGAGCAAAGGATCTGTTAGCCATTTATTGAGCTAGTGAACGCAGCTTTTTTTTCGCTCGATGCAGCTTTGACTTAACCGCGCTGACCGTCGTATTCTGATACACTGCAAGCTGTTCATAGGTCAGCCCATGTTCATAGACTAACAAAAGCGACTGCTGAAACTGAGGTTCTAATGCTGAGATTTGCTCATGAATAGACTTCGTTTCCATGTGATCTGGTGCCTCAGCTTCTGCCGCTATGGCAATCGACTCCATTTTATCATGTGATGTCTCCAACGATTTAAGCCGTTTGCGATAAAAATCAATCGCCGTGTTTCTAGTAATTGTGAAAAGCCAAGATGCCTTCTTTTCCTCCACCTTGAGCGAGTTGAAATACCGGAATACCTTCAAGAACGTTTCCTGCACCGCATCCTGAGCCAGAAAGTGGTCTTTCAATACCGAATAGGCAAAACAATAAACATCTGTATAGTATTGCTCATATAGAGCATTAAAAGCCGCGTCATCTCTCATCATTCGATTACTCTCCCTGTTCATTTCTCTCTTCTATTTATAAAACAAGGATGTCATGAGCACTTTTCTAACTTGTAAACAAGTTGTTTCTAAAAGGGAAAACCCGTAAGACTGAACGACTTTCTAAAACTTAAAGGGAATTCAGTGAACGGTTCACCAGAGGGAACTGGAGTCCGCTATTTTGCGAAAAACGAGCTGATTTCACTTGAAACGGAACTACAGGGCTTTATTTGGCTTTCGCGGGCCATTTTCATGTGAAATCCACTGAAATAAGTGACCGTAGTTCCCCTCGCTTGTGGAAAAGTGCCCATTTGGCAGAAATAGAGCCCTGTAGTTCCCCTTGGTCACTCCCAGCTGCCGCCACTCAGCCCAAAAAGGCCAACCGCAAAGTTGGCCTTTACTCACATCGTATATCACTCTTAGTTAACGCCGATTACTCCTGCTATTTGCTGCAATTGTTCATCTTTTTTCTAAGTAACTGGATTGCCAGGCGTTAATTTTGCCGATTTTACCCAAATTCGCATTCTATCGATGATTTAGATTGAGTTTCTACAGTTATTTCTTTGCCCTGCTGCTAAGCAGCACAGATTAACAGTAGATCTTCCATCTAAGTTAACCTTGGTGGATCATCCACACAAAGGAACGATACCATTTTTCGATTGAATTGATGCGGATGTTTACCTTACGTGCTGCTTAAAGCATATTCCGTTCCCAAAAGATGTGAAAAAACGGAAGTATGAGCATACCGCTCACACTTCCGTTTTTCACCTGAACCCTTTTACTCCTCAAATATACGCGTCAACAAAGCGCCTAGCTCCTGCATCGCTTGCTCCTCTTGCTCGCCATCCACTTCCAAAGTCACTTCGTCATTCTGCTGAATGCCGAGCGTCAGCATACTAAGCGAGCTTTTGCCGTTGACCTTCTTCTCACCTTTAATGACACTTACTTTGCAGGGAAACGTCCCCACCTTTTGAACGAATACTTTAGTCGGGCGGGCATGGAAGCCGGATGGATTCAACACCGTAAAAGTTTGAGATATCATGCTAGATCACTCCTTGTCTTCTGTTCTACAAACTGTTTGATTTGGGCTTGGCTGCTCATCGCCAGAATTTGCTGGGTATAGCCGGCCCATTCTTGTTGTGAGGTCTTTTTGATCAAAGCTCTCGCTGGTAAAATCGAGCTGGCACTCATGCTGAATTCATGAAGTCCCATGCCGAGTAAAATCGGGATTGCGTGCTCATCTCCAGCCATTTCGCCACACATGCCCACCCACTTACCTTCCTTGCTCGCAGCTTGGATGACCATTTGGATTAAGCGAAGAATGGCCGGATGACAAGGTTGATATAAGTAAGAAACGGTTTCATTCATCCGATCCGCAGCCATCGTATATTGAATGAGGTCATTGGTTCCAATACTGAAGAAATCGGCCTCTTTCGCCAATGAATCAGCTGCTATCGCCGCTGCAGGCACTTCAATCATAATCCCAACTTCAATGTTATCGGACACAGGGATTCCTTCTTGTAAAAGCTTCTCTTTCTCTTCCTGCAGCAATTGTTTGGCAGCTAACAGCTCATCCATGACAGCAATCATAGGGAACATGATTTTCAATTGTCCATAACTGCTTGCTCTCAGAAGTGCTCGAAGCTGCGTACGAAACAGGTCCTCTTGGCTCAAGCATAACCGTACCGCACGTAACCCAAGAAATGGATTGCTTTCAACTGGCAGCTTCATGTATGGCAGTTCTTTGTCTCCGCCAATATCAAGGGTGCGAATGACGACAGGTTTGTTGTCCATCCGCTCCAAAACATGTTTATAAATCTGAAACTGCTCTTCTTCACTTGGCAGCGCGCTACGCCCCATATAGAGGAATTCGGTTCGAAATAATCCGATTCCTTCCGCTCCATTAGCGAGTACTTTTTGCAAATCTTCCACACTGCCAATATTGGCAGCCAACTCTACACGATGATCATCCGAAGAAACAGTCGGCTCATTGATCAGCTTGCGCAGTTCGGCTCTTCTCTCGTCATACGAAGCTTTACGCGTTTGATACGCTTCAACCTCTTGATCGCTTGGTGCGACGAGCACCACACCTTCAACCGCATCCAGGATCAGCATCGTACCTGTCGCGATATCCTTGGCCTCTTCACCTGCACCAACAACAGCAGGCACTTCCAGGGAACGAGCCATGATGGCGGAATGAGAGGTACGGCTGCCAACCTCGGTCACAAAACCAAGCACATAATCAAGATTTAATTGTGCCGTATCAGAAGGCGTCAAATCATCAGCGATCAGAATACATGGCTCATTAATAGCCGTAATCGCTGCATAGGAAACACCGCGAAGCTTGCTCATGATTCGCCCGGTGACGTCACGAACATCAGCCGCGCGCTCACGAAGCAGCTCATTATCCATCGAGCTGAGCACTTCAATAAAGCTGCTTGCAACTTCATGAAGCTTGAATTCCGCATTCATGCTTTCATCTTTAATGCTATCTATAATGGCATCTATATAGTCAGGATCTTCTAGAAGCATCAAGTGTGCTTCGAAAATTTCCGCTTTTGCCGCACCCATTCGCTGCTCAGTCAAATCTTTAAGCTCTTCCAATTCTTGTTTGGTTTCTTCCACAGCTTTACAAAAACGAAGGACCTCCTGATCCTTGTCGGCCACTTCCACAGCCACAGCCTCGTATTGCTCCTTATTTAATCGAAAAGCTTTGGCCAGCGCAATGCCCGGGGAAGCAGCTATGCCGGTTAGACGTTTGGTCATCATGTTCGCCATGAGGTAACTCCCCTTTCTTAAGAAGCAACGGATTGTTTGAATTGTTCGTAATGTGTTCGAATCAGCTGATGAATGGGGTGTTCTTCCCCAATCGTTGTATACTTGGTAATCGTCCCAGCAAGGCCCATGTCTCGCAAATCCGCTTGAATTTGGACAGCTTCAGGATCCGCAGGATCTTGAAACAAGAAGGCAGCGGCCATGACCATGGCAAGATAAGTAGGAGTCATCCCTAACTCATACCCTTGCAGAGCGGGTCTAACCAATCGGTCATTGACCGATAATTTACGAATCGGTGATCTTCCTACACGCGCTACATCATCGATCAAGTAGGGGTTCGTAAATCTTTGCAAGATTTTATCGATGTAGATCTCATGCTGCGCAAGCTCAAAATCATGCTTTTTAATCAAGATCGAACCCGTCTCGTGCATAACGTGCCTAACTAATGAAGCAATTTGCGGATTAGCCATCGCCTCTTGAATCGTTGCATACCCTTGCAAATAGCCAAGATAGGCAGTGCTGCAATGACCCGTATTAACGGTAAAAAGTTTGCGTTCAATATATGGTTCTAGTGTCTTCACATAATGAACGCCGGCAATGCGAGTGAAGCCTTCCAGCATTTGCGACTCATCAACAACCCATTCGTAAAAAGGTTCTACTGTGACTTCAAGCGGGTCCTCGTTATGCTGAATAGGAACGATTCGATCCACAGCGGCATCGGGAAAGGCAACGGCCGTTTCGGCTTTCGCACGCAGCTCTTCACTTAACAAAGCATACACGTGTTCTTTAAGCTGCGAACTACCGCCAATCGCATTCTCACACGCGATGATGTGCAGCGGCGCGGCTCCCCTAGCGATTCTTCGCTCGATCCCTTTGGCAATTCCGCCTGCAATATGCTTCAGAATATTGACGCCAACCGCTGTTGTCACAAGATCAGCCTGTGCAACGGCTTCAGCTACATCCTCCAGATTTTTGCCGTTGATCGCTGTAACACCAGAAACCGTGAAAGTCTCTTGCGCTTCATTCGCCAAACGCACTGTATACGTTTTTCTTTCCTGCAGCAGCTCCACCAAGGTATCGTTGACATCTGAGAAGATAACTTCATAACCGGCTTGTGACAAAAGCAGTCCGATGAAGCCTCTTCCGATGTTACCCGCTCCAAAATGTACAGCCTTCATCATTCCATCCCGCTTTCGAAAATCTTCACCATCGCTTCAGGTGTAGAAGCTTGCATGATTTGCTCGATGTTCTCATCTTCCGAGCAGATCATCGCGACATTGGTCAATATATCCAGATGATCATTGCCTGCGGCAGCAATCCCGATTACCAAATTGGCCGTCTCTCCGTCACCAAAGTCTACACCGTCCGGAATTTGAACAATGGACAGCCCCGTAGAAAGGATCAATGATTTGGAATCCTGTGTGCCGTGTGGAATGGCCAATCCATTGCCCATAAATGTCGATAAGGTTTGCTCTCTTTCGATCATTTTATCGATATAACCGGCTGAAGCATGACCTGCATCTACCAGCAATTGACCCGCCAATCGAATGGCCTCGAATTTGTCTTTAGGTTTCGCGTTCAATTTTACTTTATTGGTTGATAAGATACTCATCGTAGATCTCTCCCCATATCCGATTTATTTTTTATTCTCTAGAAAAGCTGCTAACTCTTGGGATAAAAAGTGCTTAATCTCTGACTGGCTGCCTGATTTCAACAGTTCAATCATTTCAGGGATGAGCAGGAAAGAGCTGATTTCGCTTAGCACTTCCAAACTCTCCTTGGAGAGCTCCTGCGGACCGAGCATAAGCAGCATTTGCCTCACGCCGGATTTTTTTCCGCTTTCTAACGGCAAGTCATCCGCTAATCGAAACAAAGTAAAGGAAGGCTTTTTCACCTGTTCACTTCGGATATGAAAGAGCGCAAGACCCGTGTCAGGAATCACTTGACTGCTCAACTTCTCCCTCGCAAGCAGCAGCTCAACGATTGGTTTTACATCGTCAATGACCCCGGATCTACTGACATAGCTGCATATATCCTGCAAGGCTTCTTCCAAGTCTTCATAGCTTTGCTCAATGTGAAACACTGTAAATTGATCAATGATGCTTACAATTTCATTAATATAAAACTGGATGCGATGCAAACGATCTCTTGATCCTGCCTCCAGGTGCATGGAAATCGGTTCACCTGATTCTTTTTGTAAAGTCACATTTTGAATAAAAAGCCTTAGCCGTTCCGCCTCATCTTTCGTCAATAACGGACTGAGCTTCATGTATTGATCGGAAGGAAGCGGAAGGTCCACTGTCGATATGATTAAGTCGTAGTCCTTCTTAGGGATACGCGCAGCTTCAAACCAGGAAGCATTGCCGATAATATTTATTTGTGGGAGCTCTTTCGTTAGGCGTACAGCCAACATTTTCGAAGTTCCTATGCCGCTTGTGCAAACCAGAATGGCTCTTACATTTCGCTTAAATTGTTTCTGCCTCTCGATGGAGGCACCGAAATGCATGACCAGGAACCCGATTTCTTCGTCCGGTATGGCAATTTCACTGATGGTCGTATCGACAGCTTCCCGAATGGCTTCGAACAGGACTTCATAATCTTTTTTGATTTGAGTCAAAAGCGGATTGCGAATCGTAGCTCCCGCCAATAACCGCTTAATCGCGGACTCCAGATGGCTCAGCAGCCCATCTTTCAAGGAACGGTCATCGCTGAACGGGACGCCTAGATTTCTTTCCATTCTGCGAATCAGCTTCCATACCATTTCCATGTAACTCAACTCATCGATCGGAAGCAGTAAATTGGCATGAGGTTCAGAAGTAGGTTCCAACAGCTCAGCAATATACGAGATTTCAGCTGGAGTTAACTGGATTGGAATTTCTTCGGTCAGGTGATCAATGGTATGGGTAAGCAGTTTGCTAGGACGCGCCGAGTGATGATCACTATTCGCCTCGATCGGTCTGCCCATCTGAATTCTGGCAATCGTTATTGAGAGGGAGATAAGTAAATTGGTATACTCTTCCTCCGAGATTTCGCTTAAGCCCTCATCTTCAGCCAGCCAAAGCGCTTCTTCCACTTTCGTAAAATTCTCTTTTCCTATCAGCTTCAAAAGCTTTTGCGCTAACGGTGAATGTTGGCTCTCATTTTTTCCAAAGAGATCAGACTCATCAAGCCCGTTTCTCGCCAGGTGTAAGATCATCCTCCGTTTGTTAGCTTCTGTGCCGCTCAACTCAACGCCGTAACCCCTTTTGCGAACGAGGGTGAGATTAGACCGATTAACCCAGCTATCCAACTCATCCAGATCATTCGTAATGGTTGGAATCGTGACAGCCAACTCATGCGACAATGTAAAAAGCTTAACGGGTTCCTCCTCCTGAAGCAGCAGGCACAGCAGCAGCATCCTTCGTTCTTCAGCCGAATACGCCACATTCACCCTGCCATCAAGGAGATATCTCAACGCCTCCAATTTCTCCGGCTCCGCTAGAAGCTGAATCCCTTTTCCCGATTTCTTACGCAGCGCTATGCCGAGATTCCCCAGAACAGTCTCCAACTCAGACAATTCTCTATGAACCGTTCTAGTGCTTACATTAATCTCAGCAGCTATTTCTCCTGCCGTAATGTCATCCCTTTGCTTCATTAACAGCTCAAGGATCTGCCGATGCCTGTTTGAGAGGCTCATAATTATTCTCCTCACGAACAAAATGGAGATAACGCCGGCAAGATGCCAGCGTTAGATACTTATATTTAGCCCAATCGTTTCACAAGCTCATCATATTCCGGGCTTTTCATGAAATTATCAATCGAAATATGTTCAGCTTGCGGTGCTTTGTTTCGTGCGCGGTCCGTCAAGGATTTATGCGTAATCACGATGTCAGCATCGGATGGGATATCATTGATTGCGGTATTGATGACGTTGATATTGATACTGGCTTCTTTCATTTTCTTTCTTAAAATAGAAGCTCCCATCGCGCTTGATCCCATCCCGGCATCACAGGAGAAAACAATTTTCTGCACATTGTTGGCAGACTTCGTTACAGGAACATCTACACGCTCTGCTGCCGCTGCAGCTGGAGCTTGCTTCATTTCTTTCATTCTGGCTTTAGCCTGATCCAAATCTTCGCTTTCTGTTTGCTTCGTTGTTTTCAACAAGAGAGCGCCTACTGCGAAAGAAACGATCGTAGAAGTGATTACGCCGCTGAAAATCGGCAGCATACCGCCTTTTGGAGCCATCGCGATGTAAGCAAAGATACTTCCCGGTGAAGGAGGCGCAACCAGACCCGCATTGAAAAGAGAGAACGTGAACGTACCTGTCACACCACCTGCAATCACCGCTAGAATAAGACGTGGATTCATCAGGATGTATGGGAAATAGATTTCATGGATACCGCCGAAAAAGTGAATGATAGCAGAACCTGGAGCGGAAAGTTTCGCTGCACCGCGTCCAACAATCCAGTAAGCCAGCAGAATACCAAGTCCTGGACCAGGATTGGACTCTAGCATGAATAAAATCGACTTGCCTGTTTTGGATGCTTGATCAAGCGCAATCGGGCTCAGAACGCCGTGGTTAATCGCGTTGTTCAAGAACAATACCTTACCTGGTTCGATCAGAATATTGGCCAGTGGAAGCAAACCTGCATTAACTAACGCTTGAACTCCGGAAGCAAGTCCTTTACTCACGACTTGAACGGCAGGGCCGACAACCGTGTAAGCCAGAACGGCTAGGATGGCTCCTATGATGCCTGATGAGAAATTGTTTACAAGCATCTCGAAACCGGACTTGATTTTACCCTCAATCGACTTATCGAACTGCTTCAGTACCCACGCGGCGAAAGGACCTACGATCATTGCCCCCATAAACATCGGAATATCCGTCCCGATGACAACCCCCATCGTGGTTACTGCCCCAATGACACCCCCTCGTGTGCCGTGGATCATCGTCCCTCCCGTATACCCAATCAAGAGCGGAAGAAGATAAGTTATCATTGGACCTACGAGCTTCGCCAAATATTCATTTGGAATCCAGCCCGTCGGAATAAATAAAGCTGTAATCAATCCCCAAGCGATAAACGCCCCGATATTAGGCATCACCATGCCGCTTAAGAAACGACCGAAACTTTGCACTTTCACCCGGAATCCGCCGGATGATGCTTGCTTTTGTGCAGCAATTTCACTCATTAGAATAACCTCCCTTTGTCTGTTTCATGATCTTATCGTAATGCAAAAACGCTTTCATGTTCAATCAAATCAAAATCCCTTTTCGTCATGAATAATGTTGACATCATTTAAACCTGCTATTACAGCAATCCCTGTTAACATGCAAAAGACAGCCGATTGATCACCGGCTGCCTCCTCATTATGATCGATTTACTTAAGTCCAAAACCCATGCCATATACGCCAGGAAACTCTATTTCTTTCCCTAGCTTCTTAGCAGCTTCTAACGTCCAATACGGATTTCTTAACATCCCGCGGCCCACACCCACGAGATCTGCATCCTCGTTGCCAATTACGGAATTCGCTAACGCCGCATCGTCCAACCGTCCCACGGCAATCACCGGTACATTCAGCGCATTCCTGATTTCTCTTGCCATAGGTACTTGATACGCCACATGGGTGCCCGGTCTTCCGTGCGCAAGAATCGGCCCTTCTCCACCGGAGCTGATATGAAACATGTCCACACCTGCTTCCTTATACACTTTGGAAAAGGCAATACTTTCTGTAAGCCCATAACCGCCATCCACGTATTCTCTTGCCGAAATACGCATCAAAAGCGGCATGTCATCAGGCATCACACTCTTGACGGCTCGAATAACCTGCTGACCGAACAATGGCAAATCTTTACCGTATTCATCCGTGCGTTTGTTTGTATACTCAGACTGGAACTGGTGAATCAAATAGCCGTGAGCTCCGTGAATTTCAATCGTATCTACACCAGCCTTGATCGCACGCTCGGCAGCCAGACGATACTTGTCCACCATCTGCTTGACTTCGTCCGTAGTCAATGCGCGTGGTGTTTTGTAAGTCTCCGTCTCATCGAAGGCAATAGCGGACGGCGCTACAGGAACTTCTGCGTGTTCCGCTTTACGTCCCGCATGAGCAATCTGAATGCCCACTTTTGCCCCGTATTGGTGAACGGCATCAACAATTCGCTTCAATGGTGCGATCTGTTCGTCAGACCATAACCCAAGGTCAAAATCAGTGATTCGGCCATCCGGCTCAATATCCGTCATCTCAATGATGATAAGTCCCGCCCCGCCAATCGCGCGGCTAAGATAGTGATTATAATGCCAATCGTTTACGACTCCGTCATTATTCCTCACTGCATATTGACACATTGGCGGCATGACGACACGATTTTTCAGTTCCAAACCTTTCAGCTTGAAGGGTGTAAATAAATGGTCCATTTTTTGTTCCTCCAATCGTTATATGAACGAATTAGTCCTCGCTATTTTTAAAACCATAACCAGTAGCATAACCATCAAACATAGCAATATCCCAGTACGAATGCGTCCCCCATCGTTGGATATATTACCAGGGCTCCACGTAATCTTACGTAAATAATTTGTTCCCGAAATGCAAAAGATCATCTTAGCATTTCGTCGTGTTTGCCGTATCCATACTGTAACATCTTAGAGCTTCGAATCGAACTACCGATAAGTTAGGTGAGGAATAACCAAAGGTTATGGGGGATGGACGTGAAGATCGAATGGTTAGAAGCCTTCCGGCAGACGGCTGAAACGAAGAGTTTAACGAAAGCTAGTGATATTCTGCATATTAGTCAGCCCGCCTTAAGCAAACAAATTCGCACCCTGGAGGATGAATTAGGAGCACAATTATTGGTGCGTTCCTCCACTGGCGTAACGCTGACGCGATCCGGCCAGATTTTACTTGAAAGAAGCAAGAACATTATGAACGAACTGAATGATCTGAGAAGAGAGATTGCGCTAACTCAAGACGAGGGCAAAGTTGATCTTGTCATTGGATCATGGCCCAGCGTTGCAACGATGTTTTTGCCAAACCATATGGCGGCAAATCAACAGGAAGATACCAAAATGGCAATCAAAATCAGGGTGTTTTACAGCTTTTTTGACCTGATAAAAAATATAGAAAATGGCACCATCGATGCTGCCCTATTTGATGACAGAGGCGTCCAACATCATTTTCATTCGACCCCCGTTTTTAAAGAAAACTTCTTCTTATTTGTGAATGCCAATCATCCCTTATTTGGTCATAAAGAAAACGTATCCTTTCATGAAATAAAGGACGACCCCTTTGTTATGCTGCCTGAGGGATGCGATGTCAGGATGTTGGTGGAAAAGGAATTTTCAACTAGAGGAGAAACGTTACATATCGCGTTAGAAATTGAGTTGGGACAAAGCATCCTTGGTTTTGTACAAGCCAATCTGGGCATAACCATTTTGCCTGAAATCTTCATTAACCAAACGAATGATTCGATTAAAGCAATCCCGATTACAGATTTCAGATTAACCCGTCAAATCTCTGTCGTTACCCGTGAAAAATCAATAAGCAAGCAATTATTAACTTTATTTAATGCGAGTTCGAAGCCAAATGAACATCTCCCGGTTCATCCCTGATATCCTCCGAAACACGCTGAATAAATTCATTAATGACGAGCACATGTTTATGTTTGGATTTAAAACCAATGAATATTTCATTATGAACCTTCAAATCTTCGAAAATGATTTTCCATCTTGGATTTGTCCCATTCTGATGCTTCAAAACATGCGTTGGGAGCAGACTCATCCCCGCCCCTTCCTCAACGGCCTTCAGAATTAAATGCATGCTAGGGATAACATGGGCTGGATTAATGAGTGGTCCTTTTTTGAAAAAATCTTTCCAATATCTTCTTATAATAGGAAGTTCCAGGCCATAGCTGATCCACTTTTGTTCGGAGAGCCATCGTTCCTTCTCCTTCAAAAGCGTGAAATCCGGCACGGCCGTCTCCATCGGTGCAACAATGACAAAGCTCTCCTCCATAAGCCGCACATATTCGATTCCGGGCGTTAAGAATCTTTGATTGGTTAAAATAAGATCCACACGTTCTTCTTTTAAAAGTTCGAGCAGTTGCTCCGCGTCTCCAAAGTACGTTGTCGTATCCAATTTCAATCTCGATAAATGCGGCAATATATTCTCAGTGAACAACTCCGGGGTTGCACCGATTTTGATTGGATTCATGCTTGGTGATAAATGCAATTTTAAGCCCATTGTCTTTTCCTCTAACGACTCAATTAGGGGCGCTAGATGAGAATACAGCTGCTTTCCTCGTTCGGTCGGTACCATTTTGCGTGAAGTTCGAATGAACAACGGTTCACCGACTTCCGATTCAAGGCAGGCGAGGTGCTGACTCAATGCGGGCTGGGTCATGATCCGCGTCTTAGCGGCCTCCGATACGGAATTATGCTTAAAAATGGCAATAAAGCTTCTGTACCATTCAAAATCGACCATGGCCACTCCTTCCTCTTTTATCAAAGAATCATGTAACGCACATCTGGCAAAAAAGCCACATGTTGTCATTGTAAGTTTTTCTCACATACACAACAAATTAGAAAATAAAGACTCGTAAATAAATTTATTTATATACAGGTCAATTAATTGACTGCTGTAGCCATACCGTAACATGATGAATGCGAGATTAGAACTATCATTAAGTTTGGAATGCATAACAAAAAGTTATGGCTCATGCTCCTTCACTCCTTGCCAGGTTGGGACTGCAACGCTACAAATTCAGCGCTACTGTGACACTAAGCATAGGGGCATCTCATACGAACGTGAAGTTGGTCAACGAAACACCCTAGAGGATCTACAGGCCACTATTCTAGCAAATTCAGCCGCTTACACGTTCAAGCGGAACTGCAAGACCTTATTTGACCGCCTCATCCCGTTTTCTCTAAGAAAACGGACAAATAGCGCCCCACAGTTCCTCTCCACGCGAAAAAGAGCCTATTTCGATGAATTAGCGGCCCGTAGTTCCCCTGCCAGGGACGAGTCGCTCAAAAGCTTACTCCAAATCATCGACTTGATTTAAGGAACCTCTTGATCTCACACAGGCGCAGAATCTCTTTATAGCGACTGGCTTCAGAGAGTGCGGTTGGAGAAGTAAATCAAAGAAAATAAGGCTATCTCTCTGGTCGTATAAACCTTCGAGACAGCCCCATTTTTCAATAAATTACAAAGAATTTCTCAAGATTTTTCGGACATCCTCATTCGTAAGAGGAACATAGTTACCTATTTGATCGGCGAGCATAGCTCTTTCCGTCATTAACTCAATTTCCTTATCATCAATGCCATAGTCTGACAGCTTCGTAGGCGCTCCAATGGATGTCCAAAATTTCACGAGCGACTCGATCGCTTCCGCTGCCAGTTGCGTATCCGTTTTTCCTGCTGGATCCAAATCGAATACACGCACACCCAACTGCGCAACTTTCTCTGGACGTACAGCCGCGACATGTTCCATCCAGCGTGGGAAAAGAATCGCGAGGCCGCCGCCGTGCGGGATATCATGGACAGCCGATACGGCATGTTCAATGTAATGCGTTGCCCAATCGGTTTTAACCCCCATTGCGGTTAGTCCGTTCAAGGCCAATGTGCCATTCAATAACATGACTTCGCGATATTCGTAATTGTCCAAGTCGTTCACGAGCTTTGGTGCCGTCTCGATGACGGTGTGAAGAATCGCTTCACCGATTCTTTCTTGAAGAGGTGCATTGCTCGAGGCATGGAAATACTGTTCGAAGACATGGGACATAATATCAACAATGCCGTATACCGTTTGATCACGTGGTACTGTGAAGGTAAGCTCAGGATCCAAAATACTGAATCTTGGATAGACATGAATGGAGTTAAACGATTTTTTCTCATTCTCTTCCCAATTCGTAATGACGGAATTTCCGTTCATCTCGGAACCTGTTGCCGCTAACGTTAGAACGGCGCCAATCGGAACAGAGTTTGATGAAGCTTTCGCCTTCTTAAGCACGAAATCCCATACGTCTCCATCGTACGGCACGCCCGCGGCAATTGCTTTTGCACAATCGAGCACACTGCCGCCACCAACGGCGAGAATGAAATCAAGCTGATTTTCTCTTATCAGGTTAATCCCTTTTTTGACGGTCGTTAGTCGCGGGTTCGGCTCAACGCCTCCTAACTCAACAACTGTAGCGTCGATTTCTTTCAGTTCCTGAATAACCTTATCGTAAAGGCCGCTCTTTTTGATACTGCCGCCACCATACAATAGCAAAATACGTTTACCATAAGCGGGAATTTCTTTTTTCAAACTGCTTAATTGACCTTTTCCAAATAGAAGCTTAGTCGGATTATAAAACTCAAATTTATCCATCGTCGCTGTTACCCCTCTCGAATGTGAAGTGAGTTTCTGCCAATTATACGCTCAAATCGACATAAAACGGCGGTGTTACGCCTAGCATGCGGGCATATACGAAGAGTTGTCCTTTATGATGGGCCTCATGTCCAATTAAACGATGAAGCACTTCTACGATTGGTTCTACATTTTCAAAAATGGTTGCGTCTTGTTGTAAATCTGATTCTGAATAAGAGGCAAGTTTTTGTTCGTGTTTGACGGTTAACTGCTGAAGAAGCTCACGAGCTTCCGAAATGGTCGACGGAACGGGTGGGACGATCATATCCCGCGATTCAATAGCGGCAAAAAAGAAATCCGGCGTCATCGCAAGATGATGGATAAGTTCAATTGTCGTCATCCCGCCGTCCCATGGACGCCATGTCCCTCCTGATTCTGGCAATAGCGCTACAAGTTCTTGCAAGGCATTGCGGTGCATTTTCCAACGTTTCATTACTTGTTGAGTAGTTGTAAGTTCATTTTTCATTGTATATAGCCCCCTGATTATTTAGTGAGTTGACGAATGACTTCCTTAGCGGCACTTTCCGCAGATTGTGGGTTTTGACTTGTAATGAGATTGCCGTCCACTTGAAAGTTATCTGTCCAATTCGGCGCTAAGACGATATTAGCTCCCAATTCGCGAAGCCGTGTTTCTAGTAAAAACGGCATGTATTTATCTAAAGTCGTTTCTCTTTCTTCCTCATCGGTGAACGCCGCGATCGTTTTTCCTGCTACGAGAGGCGTACCATCTGACAGTCTCACGCCGACAAGTGCTGCTGGGCCATGACAAACAGCGGCAACAATTTTACCGGATTCATACATCGTACGGATTATGGTTTGCAGCACCTCGTTATCTGGCATGTCGAACATCGTTCCATGTCCACCCGGGATGAAAATAGCATCGTAAGAATGAATGTCGTTCACATTTTCCAGCTTCATAGTGTCTTTCAGGTATTTAGCCATATCTAACATCTCTTGAGGAGCACCTTCCAGACTTCTATGATCTAGAGGAACCTTCCCACCTAGTGGGCTTGCTATCGTAACTTCATATCCTTTATTGTTAAAAGCGAGGTATGGCTCTACAAATTCTGACAACCATAATCCTGTTCGCTCATTCTCATTTATTTGATCGGCAGTTGTGACTACCATTAGAATACGTTTGGTCATTGGAAATCCCCCTTTTCGTCCATGCAGCTGACTTACGAAAGATATTATTGCCTCTGAGACGCTTATTACACATCATAAAAACCGAATGTGATGATATTTTTTTATATCAGCAGCTGCATTCGCCTTTTGTTTTGGCGGTAAACATACTTTAACACCTTGGCACTGTGGATTGTACTACAGGTAAGTTGGGGGCGACATAATGAAAAGTTATGGGGTCAGATAGGAGAGCAACAGCATCGAAAGCTATCTATTCATAAAAGTACTTATAACCCCATAAACATTTCGTTATTTGTTTGAAGAAATTTTACGCTTTACAATAACGGATGCAGGCCCTAATCCTATATCCAGTGAGGTCAAACCATGATAAGCACGCCAGACATCATCAAACAAAACATGATTCATATTATGAAGCAAATGAGCGGCTCCTGTCCTCGCATGTCATTCGTGAAGACACCACAAGTGATTCGTTACGAGAGTGATCTCCCTCATTCGCTATTCAATCGAATTATCACCTATGAAGGACTGAAATCCGATGGTGCCTTGAACGATATCGCAACAATTATTGATCATTATCGGTCATCTAAAGGTCCTTTCTCATGGTTGATCTGGTCGCATGACACCGACGCCGCTGAGCTGGCAAGTGTATTGGAGGAACACGGACTTAAAAAGTCCGGTCAATCTCCCGGCATGTCACTTTCCCTTGCGAATTGGACGTATAAGGCTCCAAGCATTTCCAACTTCGAAATCAAACCTATCCTGACAACAGCGGAATTCTCCTGGTTCAAAGAGATTGCCCTTCCTGCATTCGGCCTACAAGGAGAAACTGGCGAAGTATTCATGCAAGTAAACGAATCGTTAGCGCTCCGTGAACAAGCCATTTTACGGCATTATGTCGGATTCCTGGATGGCCGTCCTGCCGGAGTGGTTACAGCCTTTCAAGATGGAGAAACCATTGGTATCTACAATGTAGCTACTGCTGGAGAATACAGACGGCAAGGTATCGGAAGCGCTTTGACCGCGCATGCCATTCGTGAGGGACAAGTCGCAGGCGGCAAGATAGCCGTGCTGCAATCAAGCGAGATGGGCGTTGGTGTGTATCGAGCGCTTGGATTCAGCGAAGAGGTTCGAATCGATTTTTATTTCGGATGAATATGCACTAAAAAACGGAGCCTTTAGACCGCAAATGCGGGGCTCCGTTTTTGGTTGCTATTGTATTTGTTATTTTGCTCCTGCCAATTTCCTAGTTCAGAATCTGAGTAGCAAGTATGACCAGATCCTCAATGTCTACGACGTCGTCACCGCTCAAGTCGAACTGCTTCCACGAGTTCCAGTCGGAATCCGCGGACGACTTGCCGTACGCTTTGGCCGCCAGCGCCAGGTCGCCGATGCTGATCTTGTTGTCATTGTTGAAATCGCCGCCGCCATTCGGCTTGATGACTGCATCCAGGAATGTCTGCAACGCCGTCTGCAGCTGAGCTGTTGCCTGATTCACCGCTGCCTGATCGGCTGCCGGGTTATTCGCAACCGCCTTGGCCTGATCGATCGCCAACTGCAGTGTAGCCTTCGTACCTGCCGGATAACTACCGACTCCGCTGCCCTCCGATGCTTTGTCATGCTTAGCCTGGGCATCTGCAATCAAAGCATTCAGAGCAGACTTATCCACCACAACCTGCTGCTCAATTCTCAAGCTGTGACTCACTCCGTCGAACGTCGTCTCCACGCCGTTAGCATCCGCCGTAATCACCTTGCTGAGCAGGATCGACGTATTCCCTTCCGCTCCCAGCTTCGCTCTCAGGCTCAGCTTCAATAGATCCCCGTTCGGATCTGTCTGCTTCGCGCCAAGATGTACACCCAGTACGCGCAGCTTGCCGTCAACCTGTTTGTGACTGACGACGACGAATTGCTCGTCGGCCATAGAGACAGGATCGTATACCTGCTCCACGACTGTCGGATCGAACTCGAAAGTCAGATCCTGGGCCATCACTCCTGATTCCAGATCCTTCCCACTGTAAATCAGATCGAACGTTTCACCGGGCTGTACCGAAGCTGGTCCCGTCAACTTGATCTTGCTCTCGGTATTGGGGGCCGTCTTCGGAATAGCGATGTCCGTCCTCATAGAGGGCAGCTTTGCCTCGTCACCCAAATAGAAGCTCGCGAATCCCATCTGATCGTAGCCGGTGTTCTTATTCGCCACGCCACTGCGGTACATCGGGTCGTGCATCAGTGTGCGAATACCGTACTCCGTCGGAGACAGAGTTGTAACAATGGCCAGACGGTTATTGCTGCCCCGAAGAATGAGCTCCTCTCGCCAGTCTCCAAAAATATCAGCCTTGAGTGTGGGAGTGCTTTTATTGCCGGTCGACGTAAGCCCGGTCGCGAGATAAGAGGTGGTCGCAAAGGTCAAGTCGTTGACCGTGTTGATCGTAGCGCTGTTGACGGCCATGGCTGTCAAGCCGCCACCGAACCAGATGGCATTCTGGCCGCTGCCCAAATTTCTGCTGCCGTTCAGGAGCTCGCCCGTGATCATGCTCCTGGCGCCGTTCTGCGAATAGCCCTGCGCGCCGGGCCAGCGGTTAGAGAAGTTGCCGGCTACTGCACCCTCGGCATCGGTACCGGCGTATACGCCGAAGACCAGCGAGTTTTCATAGATAATCTCGCCCTGCGCATTCAGCCGTTTGCCCTTCATCGGGTCATGCGCCTCCGGGCCAGGCAGCCAGCCGTAATGCTTGCCGTTGCGTATGTCGTCCAGCATGTGCTCCTCGCTGCCGGACCACATTCGGATGCTATTGTCTTTAGCGACTGGGAGCAGCGCACTGCGGTCACCGTGACGGAGCGGAGCCCACACATTCAGCGGGTTATTCCGAACCGCGTCGGTGGCGAACTCGAAGCTGTCAGCAACCGGAGGGATGCTATTCTGACCCTCGATTGTCGGCATGATGTCGCCGTTCAGTACCTTGGGCAGGATCATGGTCTTGTCGGCGTTCAAACCGAGGACCATTGCTTTCATCACAATCTCATCCCGTCCATCGCCGTCGAGGTCGGCGGTTTGAGTTTGATGGTTGCCGCGGTTCTGGTAGTCATACGCGGAGCCGCCGAGAGTCCAGTACCGCGGGTCGGCCGAGTCGAAGCTGGCTTGAAGGTTGACTTTGCCGTTCACGATATTGTAGGCGGCAAAAGTCGTCCTTGCGTAGTAGCCGCGCTGAGAGACGGCATAATTGTTAACACCGTCAAGAGCGGCCACGACGCCGAGGTAGCGGTTGGCGCGGTTACCCTGCGCGTCGCCCCACACGGCCGCCTTCCAGGGATGCTCAAGCCAGTAGGCTTCTTTTTCAGCCATGATCTGCGCTTTATAATCACTAGTCGAGCTGCCGGCACCTGGACCGGGGAAAGCCAAATAAGAGTAATTCCCGCGCTGGGATTCTGGCGTCATAGCCCAGTTCTCGCCGTCAACGCTGCCCTTGTAAGGGAATGGATATTTGGCGCTGTCGATGAGCACGCCTTTGCCAGCTTCGCCGTCCCACTTAAAAGCTGAGAAAAACTCTTGATCGTCTTTGGCGGAGCCGATCGGGCCAACATGGTAGGTCTTAATCCACCGTTTGACCGTCGGATCATTAACTCCGTCGTTGCCGCCACCGGCTATCGGGCTGCGATAGGAAATGGTGAAGCTGTTAAGAAGAGACCAGTAAGTATTAAGGGCTTGCTCGTTGCCGGATGCGAAGTATTCCTTGAACTTGTCTGTGGTGGCATTCAAGCCGTCATTGCCGCCCACAACGGTATTGAGGGTGTCTTGATATATGACGGACTGTGATTCTTCGTCCCAATTTCCGATGCGAGTGCCTAAGGCGGTCTTCAGCATTAGCTCGGCTTTGCCGTCACCGTCAAAGTCTTGGCTAAACAAGGTGGTCTCGTGGTCGTTGGCTGCTCTTACGTTATAGCCCATATCGACGCGGAACAGCAGCGTGCCGTCCAGTTTATACACGTCTATGTACTCGGGAGCGGTTAAGTTGTTACTGCCACTGAAAATCGGCTCGGAATACATAGGATCTTGCTGGGTGCTGCGCCACTTCACGACGATCTCATACTCGCCGTCACCGTCAAAATCGCCCACCGTCATGTCATGGGTGGAGTAGGCGCTGCTTTGCGATGTATATATGGCCCCCGTGCCGGTTTTCGCATAGGGAAGTTTCGGTCCTGCGTCCAGTTCCTCAACGTACTTCATGAACTTGGCCTCCAGCTCTGCGTACAAGGCATCGCTGATAATACCGTCGGTCCCGAGCGAATGGGTTGGTTGCCAAGTTTCCTTATTGTACTCACCCAGCTTGTCGACCCATCCGCTAAGGTCTGCAGCGCTGACAGGGGTTTTGTTGTCATGCGGCTCGCGGAATGCCCTGAGCAGATCCATGTCGACGACGTACCAGTGCTGGCCGCCCGTACCGGGGATTACCATGTTGGCCGTAGTCAAATTAGTGCCCGGGCCGAACCTGTTGCCGCGGTAGGTAAAGTGCGCGAGCGGCACGGGAGATGGAGCCGGCTTCATTGGGATATAATGCACGGCGCCCCTATTGGCCTGTCCGGCGCTTCCCGCCAAAGCCGACAGCATGGGTACGGACATCCCCTGCCTGACTCCCTCAGCGCCGTTAATGACTGGCGCCACTTCATAGATGGAAGATAGGAGACCAGCCGGGTCGGTGTAATTAGACGGGGTGACGTTTTCTTTCACAATGCCGGGGTTTGTCTCGTAATTGCTCTCTGGCTGTACATCCCGGGGTGTGATGGTTGTGATCTTCACAAAATCAGCATCTCCATCTTTGCGGTAGACGTTCCAGGAGAGGCCATCGGGTTCGTCTCCCAGGAAGCGCCAGCTCAGGAATATGCCGCCTGCGACTTGGGCAGCGACCAAGCCGCGTGTCATATATTCCATCGGGCGCAGTCTGGGCGCTGCGGCATCAGCTGACGCCGGGACGATGAAGGCGAACAGGGACAGGCACATAGAAAGCGCCAGGGACATAGATACGAGTCTGAGCAGTGACTTTTGCATTTTTGTTTTCCTCCCTCTAATCATGTAGCTATATTAGTGGTTTGATCCGTTGTAATGTAGGTGCTGATAAATCCATAATTGGAAACGCTTTCTAAAATAGTTTGTATCCTGCGAAACTATTCCAACATACAGGTACATGAAGTCGAAATCGATGATGATGGAAAGTAGGTGTTAGAAAATTATGTCAGGCAGAATGAATCTCTGCGGAACTTATGCGATATACCTCCCATGTCTCTCTGAGCATTACCATGTACCTTTTAAAGGCATCGTTATGGGGAATCTTTAGCATCATCATTTGGAAAAAGAGAGCTCGCAGCATTTTTTTGCCCTATCGGGAGATGCGTTGATCTTTGCATTGTTCCAATATCCATTGATAGGTCAACAATTACATATTCCAAACCCAGGTGCCGTTGATAGCCATTCATTCTCTAAAGATCGGGAACCATTCGATTCACCCCCCTTGATCCATTTCGTAGCAAACCATCGGAACCGCTGCGAAATCCAGATAATCCCACCTTACACTACGTGATGGCTAAGGGGTAGGTTAAAAATCATACCTATTTGTTCAAAAATCAGAGGTGTTCGTTTCCACCATTATTTAATCGTCCGATATGAGGGGAATTGACATCGCTGGGGAGAAAGGAACCGTTGGTGGAGTTACTTCTCCTCCATAGTTTAGCTTGTTAAGAGCCGGTAGGAGCGAATGTTTGAGGTGGAGAACACCCAGCACCGCCAAAAATTCAGCGGTACTGAGACACTTGGCGGAGGAGATAAACTCATTTTAGTGTTAAGTTGGCCAAGGATACACCTTAGAGGAACTACAGACCACTATTCTAGCGAACTCAGCCCGTTTTCGCGTTCAAGCGGAACTACAGGGCCTTGATATGAACGCACTCTGTCAAGCCCCCATTTTAGTACGAGAGTAATTGAGTGTTTTTTGTAAGCAAATAACTCGGCACAGGAGCAAAATGCAAGCAACGGCTAGCATCCTGATATTCGCGGGCTGGTTACCGCAGTTAATGACTTTCGTTAAGAAGAGCTTCCTGTAAACTATTGTCGCACGCAGCTATTAGCAAACCTATAGTTGTGCATAAGGCCTCACACGGACTCTCTTCAACCCCTACTTTGCTCCTGGGCCCAATTATTGCTTTTGTTTCACCATACTTAGGTATCTTATTCCTGCTAAAGTATCGACTGTCAAGGCCGCGAAGCGCAACGTTTAGCCTTGACAGCTCGGATGATTTGAAGACTATGTCTTGTCCCAGCCTGTCGGCTGGGCACTCTAAACCCTGTTGTCGGTTTTAGGCCGTTACAGATCGTTCGACTTTACACGCGATTTCCCAGATGAATCCGACTAGTTCTCGCGCAACTGCTGTTACAGCTACATTAGATTCTTTTCCACGGTACACAAGTTTACAGTATTTGCTGTTCAGCCGTATTTGCGCTCTCCATGAGACAGCCAGAAGTTCGCCTTCCTGACCTTCCATTCGTTTTCTAAGTTCCCTGCCTATCGATGGCTTATGACGATAACTCCAACTTGATTCGACCAAAGTGCGACGAACTCCACGATTACCCGCCTTGGTAATACTTCCTCTTCGCGTACTAAGTCCTGTAGAATGCTCTCGTGGGACCAGGCCAAGGTAAGCCATGAGCATGGCAGGATTTCGGAAACGTGTAAAACAACCTATTTCAGCAACAAGCGTAAGCGCCGAGATGATGGCTACCCCTTTTAATACCTGAAGTGCTTTAACGACTGGACCCAAAGCCCCTTTTTGAGCATATTGAATAATGCTCGCTTCCAGACGTTGAAGGCGACTTTCGGATTCATGAATCGCCTGCAAATATTCTTGAAACATGAGCTGATCAGATTCTCTTTCCCATTTCAAGCTGGTCAACCACTCTCTGTAATTTCGTGTCCAACGATTTTTGATGGCAGGTGGATGAGAAATTTGACGCCGCAGAAGTAACTTTAATACCCGCTGGCGATCTCGATGGAGATCCTCTTTCGCATCCTCTCTTGAGCGAACAAGATCGCGAAGAGCTTCTTGTTCAGGAGTTGGTACGTGCACAGCTGTTAGTTCTCCCGCGCGAAACAGTGTAGCAAGACGAAGGGCATCTCGTTTATCTGTCTTAATTTGATCGCCTGTCCGGACTGGAATGAGGGAAGGGGCGATAACTTTACAAGTAATACCGAGCGCAGTTAGCCAGTGAAAGAGTACATAACCCGTTGGGCCAGCTTCGTAACAAACTTCTAAGTTTTCAGCATTGCCGAGTTGTCTCATTATTTTCTTTACGAACTCCAGTTTATGAGGGAAGTGCCCAACGAAGCGAGGTTCGTCGCGTCCAGCGTCTGCAACAGCAACAGAAATCTTGTCTTTAGATACGTCTAAACCTATGAATTTTGTGGTATGCTTCATATTAACAGCTCCTATTTTGCTTATTAGCTCTGGATTGGTATGGATTGATTGTTCATTACCAGTTTAGCCTACGATTCAGCAAATATTAGGGGCTGTTGTGCGTTCATCATAACTACTTGACCGCCTACCTGTTTTTCTTTAAGAAAACGGACAAATAGCGCCCCACAGTTCCCCTCCCCACGAAAAAGAGCCCATTTCGTAGAAATAGCACCCTGTAGTTCCCCTCCCAGGGGGAGTCCCATAGTAAGCGAAACTTCCCCTTAATAAAAAAGAAGAAGCATCAGCTTCTTCCCTTTTCAATCAAAACAATTATGAAATTGGCGGGTAACAAAAGATCACCTGCAAAGGTGAATCTCCTTCACTAACCCACTTCATCGTGCTCATAGAAGCCGGGATGAAAAAGGTATCTCCTTGATCGATAACGCTCATCCATGACTCATAGGATAGAGTACCTTTTCCTTGCGTAACTATAGCAATAGCGAAGGGACCGTTTAACTCATTTGTAAACGTACCATTTACGTTCAACCGGTCCATGGTAAAACGATCCGTGTCTGACGCTTGAATGAGTGCGGACAAGCATCCACCGTCCGTTTCCTGCAATACGCTCGGCTGCTTGTACCATTTGTTTTTGATTTGTTCCAATGAATGGTTGTCATAATGAAAACAATTCAGCATCTCATCAAAGCCCAAGCCCTGGTGACAGGCCTGATCCGGCACAGGGTTACCTCTTGGTGTTGTTCGCTCTGTCCGAAGCGTGTAATCGGTTGGTTCCTGAATTTCAATCAGGAAGCATCCGCTTCCGATTGCGTGAGGCACTCCGCCCTCAACAAGGAAAATATCCCCTTCACGGACGGGTATCCGATGCAGCGCACCCATCATCCCTGGAATATCCTGTGTTTCAAACAGGTTCTTCCAAACTTCGGCCGTCACTCCCGGTTTAAAGCCAAACAACACATAAGGCTCTTCGCCATCTATGGTTCTGCCACCCAATACATACCAGGCTTCCGTTTTGCCGAATCGAGAGTGGAATCTCGTTTCCGCAAAGTGCCGATCGGGATGCACTTGAATCGTCAGTCGCTCACTGGAATCGAGCAATTTGACCAATACAGCCGTTTGCGAGCCGAACTTTTCGACATGGGCTCTGCCCATAAAGGCTACCGGATCAGAATCTATCACTTCTTGCAAGGTCGTCATCGACCCGTCAGGGAGCTTGACCTTGCTCAGTCCTTCTTGGACGTGTTCACGGCCAACATTAACGGCCTTCACGACCGAAGCCACCCATTCCTCGGGAAAGCTGCTATCTTCCCGAGCAGCTTGCTTCTGCCATTGATCGATAAGCTTGCCGCCTGAATAGGTTCGCCATACCCGATTTGGCTGCAGCAGAATAGGGTGATTACTCAACCCATCAAAAAGATGATGCGACACTTTTATCCCCTCCACGAAAGTTTATAAATGCCAACATCCTTGGCAGGAATCGTAACACCGAGAGACACACGTCCAAGCTCCTGCCGGCTCTCAACTTTGCAGCTGTTTGAAATGCAGGAGACAGCCTCTAATTCTGTATCGATGCCGCTTAGGTACACATCGGAGGAAATCAACTCATTTGTATAATTGAATACAAACAAGAGCATTCCGTCTTCCCCTTTCAGGGAGCACAATTTCAATCTAGCATCCTTTATGGAATGTAGCGATAGCGAATATAACGTATCCACATGCTGCACCCAATTTCGCACATGCAGTGAAGGCTCTTTATGGAATCCGTACCATAACATAGTCGAAATATATAAGATACGGCCTTTGCCAATCGGTGAGTGCAACACGGCGGGAGCGTTATCCGAATAACTACCCCAGATGTCCACATTCGGGCTAGTCACATTTAGAATTTTTCGTTCAAAATAGCCTGGCAGGCTTGATAGCTCGCCTTCTTGAAGTGAAATCTGCAGCTCTAACGGATCAATGTCGACCAAATGATAACCAAGATCAGCGTTTAAATCCCCGCCCGGCAGCTGGTCATTCATAAGGCTATCTTCCTTGATTTCTCCAAATTTACCATCAGCGATTATAGTTCCGCCTTGTTCTGCGAATTGCTTGAGAGCTGCTGCAAGTTCAGAACCGATCGTCAGTTGATTCGTTAAGAACAATGTCCCAAACGCAGACGCTTTGCCCTTCTTCACATCATCCGGCGTGATAAATTTAGCGGGGATGTTCAGATCCCATAGACACTCATACAATCCCGCAATCGAATTAAGATAGATATTCGTTTCGTCAGGCACCGTTAACGTAAAAGCTTTGGTAAAATCATGTGTTAACTTATCATACAGAATAGCCACACGCGGCTGCTCAGGATCATAGTTGGTAAAAGCGGACCGATGCTCCATAAGAATGCTGCCGATTTCAGCAGCGGCATCCGCTCTGGGCGTAAAGCCTCCTTGCGCATCAACCAAACCGCGTCCAGCCGTTTGAATCCCTTTCATAAAAGGGTCCCATTTCCAATATATAAGTCCCTTTGCCCCATGCGAAATCGCTTCCCAGTTCCACCATTTTAGTTCGTACGGGTGCACCACGCTTTTGGGTTTAAACATACTCCTATGATGACTTTGCAGCTCTGAAATCCAGAAACGGCCTGTTCGTGTCGCAGAGTGCACACCGACAAAGGTTTCCCAACGTTTATAATGCGGGGTTCCTTCCAATGTCTCTTTGGGATAAAACGAGATGCCATATTCATCTACGTTCTCTGCTATGTTCCAATCATCATGAGGTCTTGAATAGAAATTATCCGTAGCGACCATAGAGTTAATGTTGTCAGCGATTGTCAACCGTTCAGGATCGACTGCTTTGATATAGCCTCGCCATTCACTCAGAATGATTCCCATGTTCTCTTTGCGGAATTGCTCCCAATCGACAAATGGCATTACGCTTGCCCACAGCCAGTAGGTGAACTCGATTTGGTTCCAGTCATAATATGAACGGTCCCATACTTCATTCAATCGTTCAATACGGCCATATTTTTCCTCTAGCCAGCTGCGGAATAACTGTAAAGTAAACCGATCATAGGAAGTAAACATCGTTTCATTCAAAATATCGTACCCGTACAGGGCTGTTGAATGCTTATAAGCTTCTGCTGCGGCTGTATAATGCTTCTTCACAAGCTGCTTGACTTCCGGGTGATTGTAGTTCAAATAATCAAAAATGATTTTGTCGTTATCAACCGTTCCGTTTGCTTTTTTGGCGTAATAGTCTTCCTTCATTAAAAAATCCGGCGCATACTCGAGTGCGGTAATTTGGCCTGCCAGCTCCATGATGACTTTCATCCCGATTTGTTCCGCATGCTTTAAAATGTCAATCCCTGTTTGAAAAGGGTAATTGGCGTTCGCTTTATTCTCCCACCAGAAGAAGGCCGGCCAGATGACAACGATATTCATGCCGCAACGCTTCATATCGTCTAATTTTCTTCGTATATCTTCAAGCGTAAACTCTCTGTGCACCTTAAGAACGGAGCCATACGGAAAATCTGAGTTCTTCATTGGAATCTCCTAACAACCTTACGAATTTTGCCGATGGCATTCTTCCATCACTGCAATTTGTTGCCGTACTTGCTGCGGTGTAACTTCAAGTGCTTTCCCATTTACAATCGTTTGATATAGCATGGTATAAAAGCTTTCCGCCATCGTATGGAATAAATCTTTGCCCTGTTCAATCGGGGCATCCCAGCTTTCTTCATACCACTTCAATTGTTCACGGCAATAAGCTGGCTCATTTTTTTCATTGACCAGCGGGGTAGTCACCAATTTCAGTTCTCCCGCTTCCTCTTGTTTGAAATATTTCCAGTCCAAATGCTTGGTGCTCCCATTAATCCCGCCTCTAGTCCCTTGGACATTATAAGTAAAGCTCGGATATGCGCAGCAGGAGGAGATTTCCACATCAATGACAGGACGTCCATGGCCGTGCAGGATGATCTTGACGTAATCTTCGGCATCCCCAGCTGTATTCGCACGATCCATAATTGAAGTGATATGCGGCATTTCCTCGCTGCCAAAAAATTGGAGAGCCTGATCTACCGGGTGCGGTCCCGTATTTAAGAGGTTGCCGCCATCATTTGCGCGTAATGTCTGCCAGTCCCATCGTCTTGCAAAATTGTTGTAGGCAATACTAACCTGAACCACTCTGCCTATGACGCCAGATTGAATAATCTCCTGCACCTGACGATAGGCTGGTGCGTACCTGGACTGCTGATAAATAGCAAGTAATTTCCCTGTTTTCTTTGCCGTATCGATTAAAATATCCACTTCCTCTACCGATCGAGCAAGAGGTTTCTCAGATAGGACATGAAATCCGTTCTCCATCACTTCTTTTGAAATCCCAAAATGAAAATGGCTAGGTGATGCATTAATAATTAAATCCAGATCATCCCTCTTGAACAGATCATGGTAATCACGATAAACATCACAGTTCAGCTCTTTTTTGGCTCTTTCAAGCCTTTCTTCCAACATGTCCGCTACAGCAACAATTTCATACTGCTCTTTCATTTGACTCAAGGAGTAGGCGTGTATATCACGCCCACTCCGTCCTTGACCAATAATAGCAACTCTGATCTTTTTCATTTCGTTACCTCCGTTGCTAATTTGCGCATATATTGTACATACTGGGGAAAGGAAATTTCAGGATTCTCCAATTCCGGATGCCATTTTTTCTCCCATTCCAAAGTAAAATAGCCCTCATATCCCTCACGTTTTAATAACGTATAAATGTCTTTCAATGGGATATCGCCTTCCCCGGTTAAGCAGTATTGGAAGCCTTCTCCCCCGTTATCCACGGTACGTGAATCTTTCACATGCGTATATGCGATCCATTGTCCCAAGGCTTTCCAGCTATCTTCAGGTTGTTCGCCAATCATGCGATACGGATGATGCACATCCCACAGTACCCCTATTGCATCGGTATCGACCAATTCCAATACCTGTTTCATATTTACGCAAGAAATCCAATCATCATGTGTTTCAATCAAAAGTTTAACACCGTATGCCTTAGCGATCTTTGCCATTTCAGTTACATGCTTAACGACCTTATGAATCGCCGTTTCCCGATCGGCATCCCCAATTTTGCCGCCAAATACACGAATGTAGCGAGTTCCGAAAATGCTGCAAAGCTTCGAGAATTCGGTAATCTCCTGTAGATTTTTTTCGTAATTTTCCTCTGAAAATAAATGGACGGAGCTGGAGAAGCAAGAAACATGCAATCCGGCCTTGGTGATTTTATCCAGCGTTTGTTGCACCTGCACGGAGAACTCCGGAAGCTTATAGATGTTCATTTCACCGGTTAACCCCCTAAAGTCGATTGCATCAAAACCATATTCAGTGGCGCTGGCAATTATTTTGTCTAAGGGCCATTCCGGACATCCTAGTGTAGTGAAGGATAATTTCATACAGATTCACTCCGATCGCTGGATTTTTTAGCCATTTTTCTTTTTGTAAGATTCGTTCATTTCCTGAACAATTTTAAGAAAGTTCGGATCTGCCTTTAAATCGGCAACGAATTTGTCGTAGCTTGCAGAAGTTTCCTTCCCGACAATCATCTTGACCTTCATATCGGCAATTTTTTTCTGGTATTCAGGCCAGTATTTCACCCAAGCATCCGAATCCACCCCGATAGACGGATCAAGAACGGCAAATTTAGCACGTTCATCAATAATTTTGGCGTGAGCATCGTAGTAGTCCTTCGTGATACCGGACTTGTACGCTTTCTGATATTTATCAAATTTCAAAAAGATTTGTCCCATCGCTTGTTGGGATACGTTATCTTTCTTCGCTTGCTCCGTCGGAATCTTGAATCCGTCCTGCTCGGTGAAATGGACATCCTTAAAGCCATAATTCGCCAAGTCAGATCCTTCATCGGATGCACCGTAGTCCATAAACTCCATAATTTTCTTCACTTTAGCCTCAGGTACTTTTTTAGGAATCAAGAACATGCCGAACGAACCTGGATCGGTTACCGATGTATCGTTTAATGAAACAAGTGGTTTCACATAAGCATCAGGATTCGTTTTTCTCAGCTCTGCTGTTGACTCCCAGGCTTGGTCCATAGGTACGGCATCAATACCGCCTTTTCCCGCCTTCATCATATCGAGCGTTTGCGTCTGCTTCAAAATACTGAAATCTTCCGGAATCAACTTCTCAACATAGAGTTTATTCAAATAAGTAAGCGCTTCTTTTTGGGCTGGCAAGAAAATGATAGGCGTCAGAATGCCATTCTCCATCTTCCAATCTCCAACGGTTTTCGTAAAAGCGGTCTCGATGACATTGAATTTCCCTATTCCTGTTGGGTCCGCATACCCCAAGAAACCGTAGGTATCATTTTTACCGTTCCCATCCGGATCTTTCGTTGTAAAAGCTTTCATCACTTCATACAACTCATCTGTCGTAGTCGGCTCTTTCAAGCCCAACTTATCCAGCCAATCTTTACGGATATTCAATCCTGTCTGCCCATAAACAGGTCTTACACGTGGAATTCCATAGTTTTTACCATCGCCGAATGCGAGGTTCTTCCAAGTAAGCTCCGGGAACTTAGCGAGGTTGGGATAATTTTTATATAGATTTGTTAAATCCCAGAATGCTCCCTGCTGAGCCATGCTTTTCACCAACGGATATCTTTGAGGATAATCAGCAAGAATCAAATCCGGCAAGTCACCTGATGCCAACGTTACATTTAACTTGTCAGCGTAGTTATTCGGCGATACCCACGTGATTTTAAGCTTCGTATTCGTACGTTTCTCGATCTCTTTTACAATCAAATTATCTTCACCCGGGGGCTCCTGAGAGAAGAAGGTCGACATGATACTGATCGTCGTTGGCTCATCTTTCTTATCACTACCACCTGCATTCGTTCCCGACTTGGAACTGCAAGCTGCCGTTGTTGCCATCAATACAGCTGCAGTCATAACTGTAACCGTTCTCATCATGAATCTTTTCTTCATTACCATCTTGAAAACCTCCTCTTAATTTATATATCATTCCTTAACAGAACCGACCATAACTCCTTTTGCAAAATGCTTCTGCAGGAATGGGTATACCAGGATAATAGGTACTGTAGCAACAACAACGGCTGCCATCTTTAAGGTTTCTTTCGGCATTTCTTGTTCAGAAGCAATTTGGCTCGCAAGGTCGCCTCCGCTCGTAGACGAGTCAATCAGCATATTTTGCAGCAGGACTTGAAGCGGCCACTTGTCAAAGTCATTAATGTATAAAATAGCGTGGAAAAAGACGTTCCAATAACTAACCGCATAGAAGAGTCCAAAAGCCGCCAAAGAGGGAAGGGATAAAGGCAAGATGACTTTTAGCCAAATGCCCAAATCATTGCTGCCGTCGATGCTGGCTGCCTCTTCCAAGCTCACGGGTATACTGTCGTAGAAACTTTTCATCAAGAAGATGTACCATCCACTAGTTAAAGCCGGAATGATCAGCGACCAAATACTGTTAATAAGTCCAAGGCTTTTGACAACCAGATAAGGTGGAATAATCCCAGGATTAAACAAGATTGAAATTAGCACGAGCAGCAGCAGTATTTTTCTACCCCTCAAACGTTTTCTGGACAAGGAATAAGCAAAACTGGATGTCACCGCAAGACTTAATAAGGTTCCCACAATAGCGAGAAAGGCACTATTGCCCCCGGCCCGGATGAATGCGCCAGTAGATAACAAATATTTATAATTAACGAGTGTCCATTCGGATGGCAAAATGAACGCACCCGCTTTCTGGATGTACTCGGAAGGCGTAGCAAAGGAGACAATTACGATGTAAATAAAGGGGATTATCGTAACGATCCCGGCAAAAATAAGGATGATCGTAACCAAGAGATCAAAAGTCAATCCCTTCACATTTCTTGTCATTATCCAGCCTCCTCAATATAAGCCATCTTCCCCAAATTTTTTGGCCAGCCAGTTGGTCGATACGACCAGGATCAAGGCCACAACGGATTTAAATAGCCCTACCGCTGTTGTAAAACTAAACTGCCCATTCTTGACCCCCATGCGGAAAACATAGGTTTCAAAGACATCCGATACACTGGAAACCGCGCTGCTGGTCATCAAATATACTTGTTCAAAGCCGACGTCCATGACTTGACCAAGCCTTAGGATCAGCAAGGTAATGACCACATTCCGAATCGAAGGCAAGGTGACATACCACATCTGATGCAGTCGATTCGCACCGTCCATCTTGGATGCTTCGTAAAGAGCCGGATCTGTGCCGGCAATGGCCGCCAGGAAGATAACCGTTCCCCATCCCGCTTCTTTCCATATCGACTGTAACGTAAGCATGATCCAGAAATAATTGGGATTCGTCAGAAAATCGATTTTCTCGAAGCCCATCATGGCAACGACATTATTGATGACCCCTCCAGTCCGTGAAAATAATAGGAAGGTCATGCCTGCTATAATGACCCAAGAGAAAAAATGCGGTAAATATACGATACTTTGAATCATTGTTTTAAATTTCATATTGCGAACTTCGTTTAATAGTAGAGACACGATAATCGGTACTGGAAAGAAAAACACTAGATTAAGGAGACTGATCATCATCGTATTTCTAAACAGATTCCAAAATTCGCTGCCAAGGAAAAACCGTTCAAAGTTCTCCAAGCCTACCCATTTGCTGTGTAAAAACCCTTGATAAGGAGAGTAATCCTGAAACGCAATCAGAATGCCCCCCATCGGTACATACTTGAAAATAAGAAAATAAAGAATACCAGGCACCGCTAAGAGATACAGATATCGATCCCTTAAAATGTCTTTTACAGCAAGCTGAAATTTCGTTTTTCCTGCTGTTTGTTTGTTTACCTTCCCAACTTCTAGCCAAGTTTTTTGCATGCCTTACCACCTTTCTTCTGTTTCCATATTTCATGCTCTGAATGTACATGAGCGCCCTATTTATCACAATTCAACATTTTCCTGAAACCATTTACCGGGATAATACTTTTTCCTAAAAGCCCGTTTCAAGCCCATTTCAAGGCCATTTTCATAAAAAAAAGACTACATGCTCTCGCATTATAGCCCTAATCCTGCTTCTCTATATTCACCAGGTGTGACACCTTCTGATTTTTTAAACAACTTGTTAAAATAGGAAGGCTGGTAACCCACTCTCCCTGCAATTTCAGTGACCTTTAAATCCGTGTTTCTTAGCAGCTCCTTAGATTTCTCAATGCGAACTTCAGTCAGGTAATCAATAAAATTCTGCTTGGTGACTTCCGCGAAAACGGCACTTAATCGCTTTGGCAGGATGCCGATTTTGTCTGATAAATATTCCAATGAGATATCATTCATATATTCTTGAGCAATCATTTCCTTCACCTTATGAATCGTTTGTTTCATTTCAATCCCTTGCTTTTCGGATAAGGCTTTGAGAAAAGGCAGAATCACTGCATTTTTGAACCACTTATTAATTTCATCGATTTCCTTTAGTTTGAACAGCTGTTCATACAGATTGATTCCCTGGTTGGCACTGGCATGGGCTACGTCAAGCTGGATCATTGCCCGTAAAACGCTGCTTAGCAGCTGAGCCGTAAATTGCTGGATCTGAAATGCCTTCCCAGCATTATGTTTTAATACCTGATGGAATTCATGCAGGAGTTGAATGGTTTCTTCCTCTGCTCTCATTTGCAGGGCATGAATCAATTCTTTCTCAATTTGGAACGGATAGTCCGGATTTTCTTTCACATACGGAATCAAATCATCGGTACTAAGAATTTGCCCGTGCTCCCCAATTTCCCGGAAATGTAGACACTTCTTGACCTCATCCAATGCTTTGGGCAAATTTTTGAGAGCGCTGGTTGGCCTGCTGATCCCTACGGCAACATGTACGCCAAGTAATTTGGTAATCATGCTAATTAATTCATTTGAGATTTTAAAGAGTTCGCTTTTTATTTGTTCTCTTGGCTTATCCTGCTCAAAAGAAACAAGTAAAGAAACGGATAAGTTATGGAGATTGATCACTTCCATATTGGCTTTATCCACCGACAGCTCCTCAATAATATTGGCAGCCGCGAATGTGACAAGCTGCTCGTCCCCTTCCACGAACCTTTTACTTGTTTCCGAGAATGGCGATAATTGAATGAGAAGCAGCGAAAACTTCTTGTTTTCGGTATCCCAACCATGCCGCTGCAAACGCTCCCGCAGCTCTTTCTCAGAGAAAAAGTAGAGCTGATCTTGTATCAATTGCAGCAAAAAGCCTTTTTTTATGCTATACCGGTTCTCTTCCAATAGAGATTGAAATAACTCACTTTTACGCGTAATATTAAGCCATTTATCTTCTATAAACTTGATTTCGTCCGAACGATCTTCTTCTTCCGGTATTTTGTTGCTTATTCCCCCGCCAAACATTTGAACCAAGCGTTTAATCGGCCGGTACATGCGTTGTGAAGCAAACCAAGACAATAAAGCGGCAATGATGATCCCCATAAAACTTACGCCTAACATAAGCTTAGAAGTTAATGTAATCGGTTGCATCAATTGCGAAATAGGCGTAGCAATGACATATCTCCAACCGGAACGAGAGAATGTAGCCGAAGCAACGGAGTACTCTTCGCCTTCCCACTTCACAGTAAAAGACTCTTGATCCGCAACATCCTTTAATACTTTGCTTCTGATGACATTTTTTAAAGGCTGCTTGGAGGCGTCCGTCTCTTTGCCCGATGTAATCCAATCACCATTCGGCTTCATAATAAAAGAAATCCCATTCTCATATGGATTCAATTGGGTAATTTCTTTGTCAATCATATTTTTGTCCAAATAGACGAAAAGAGCTCCATATGGCCTCGTACTTATGAACGGAAGCTTGTGTACCAGGACTAAAGGAAACAATGACGAAGAATCGCTTGGATAAAAGTTTTCTGCGTCACTCCAATACATCAAATCCTCCGATTTCAGGACCGAATCATAGGCTGACTTGTTCGCATCATCTTTGAGCCAAATGGCTCCTCGATCATTAGAAACTAACATCTGCTGATTGTCTAAAAATAAATCAATCCTCATGATCATGGGATCTGAGCTTTGGGTCACAGCTAACCATCTGTAAATGTCTTGCATAACCTGAAACTCTTCTATGAAGTTAGCATGCCTTATCTTTTCATCAAAAATGGAATTAGCTGCCCCTTTATCCACCGTCATCTCAAGCTGCGAGAACTGCTCATCGAACCGCTTGAACACTTGCTCCAGCTGGTACTTATTTTTTTGGTATACTTCCTTTTCTACTTGATTAATACCAATTAAATAGGTGCTGATTCCAATAATTGCGGTAGGGAAACTCGTTACGATCAATACAAAAATCAGGCTTTTCCGAAAATAATTGCCACCCAACCCCCGCTTGTACACTCGAAATTTCAACATGGACAGTACACTCATACAAATCTCCTTATATCTGAGATTGAAACAAAAAAAAGGTGCTGCAAGTAACATGGCTATGTTATATAAAATTCGACATATTTAGCTATTTTCCTTTCTGCTAAGTCGGAATAACGAAATTAAAAAAGCGCTAACACTGTTCTACTAGAACGGTGTTAACGCTTAGTCCTGGCATGAGATGTACATTTAATCAATATCAAGAAGTTCAAGAATGACGCCCAAATCGTCGGTACTTTCTACATAAGCATATTTATTGCCATTTTGAATAAGAGGGAAGCCGAATTCCTCCAGTTTGGCAGCCGTTTCCAACATTCTATTTTTTGCCTTAAATGCGATGTGATGGACTCCCGGACCTTTTGTTTCAAGGAATTCCTTCCAAGTTGAAGGATCATCTGTAGGTTCAATGAATTCTATGACGACATTTTCCATGTGAAAAAATGAAAGTCGCACTCTCCCTTGGGTAGGTTTCCCCATGTAGCTGACGGTGTCGCTGCCATCTTCATTAGCCATGATGATCGTGGGAGCCGGGACTCCTAAAAGCTCGGCAAAGCGATGGGTCGCCTTTTCCACATCACGTACGATCATAGCAATCTGACAAACCAAAGTTGTACCCAGAATCGTCTGTTCCATCGATTTTCTCCTTTACATTAGGAAGATTGCATACGATAACTAACAAATGCCAGATGCCTGCTGTCCGGCGACCAGGAATTGACGTTAAGAGTTCCCTGTCCTCCAAAAAGCTCGACAACTGTTCGATAACAGCCTCCAGTGCTGGACATCACACGAATTTCTACATCTTTGTTAGCGGGATGATCCCCGGGAGCGACATCGCCTTTACGATAAGTGATATAGGCCACCAGTTCTCCATCCGGAGATACGTGAGGAAACCAATTATTGCTCTCATCAACCGTCATTTGGGTCTGTTCACTGCCGTCGGCATTCATTCGCCATACTTGCATAAGACCTGTTCGTACCGAGTTGAACCAGATGTGTTGACCGTCAGGTGAATATTCAGGGCCGTCATTTAACCCCGTGGTAAACGTTAATTGTGTTTCTATGCCCCCATTCACAGGAATGGTGTAGATGTCGTATTCGCCATTCCGCTCTGCACAATAAGCTAATGTGCTTCCATCTGGTGACCATCCGTGCAAATAGCTTGGTGCTATCGGCGTAATGAGTGTCGGATCACCACCCTGCAAGGGGAACGTATAGATGCGAGAAAGACCGTCCTCGTGAGTGTGATGGCTTACTGCAACCAAAGAGTTATCCGGTGAGAGCACATGGTCGTTATTGCATTGGATGGCGTAGCCGGATTCTATGGCTGTGCTTTCCCTTGTCATGAGGTTAAACGTATAGAGACGGCCTAAACTGTTATACACAAGGTGGTTGCCGTCACACGTCCAGTTGGGTGCTTCAATCAGAAAATCAAATTCAGCCAAAATGTTCCGTTCGCCAGTCGTCACATCGACTGTTTCCAACGTACTGATCACGTTTCTTCTTTCTACCTTTCGTGGTTCCTTTAACGTATTCATCGCGAATCTCCTTCATTTTTCAATTCGCCTAACTGTCACATAGGCATCGGTTCTCCTTTGTAATTGACAAAAAAGGATTCTGGATCTATCTCTTTTTTCATTTCGAGGATATCCATAATGCCATTAGCGCTTTCGACAGGATCTCCCGGAGCTTTCTCGCCGCCCATGTCTGTCTTGATCCAGCCAGGGTGAATGGCGTACACACGAATTCCTCTGTTTTTTACATACCTTTTAAGCTGCTTAGAGAACATGTTGATCGCCGTCTTGGAAATGGCATAAGGAAAATCTCCCCCGTAAGCGTTGGACATACTGCCTGCTTCGGACGAAATGTTAAGAATGGCTCGCGAGCTGCCTTCCTCCATGAGAGGAAGCATATGTTTGATGAGCATCATTGGGCCAAACAAATTAACTTCGAAGGAACGAACCACATCCTCGATAGGCAATTCTTCTAGAGCAACACCTCTTCCGAGCAAAATTCCCGCGTTGTTTATAACGGCATCAACCGTTTGTTGATCTTCACGTAACGTTTCAGCTAACCGGGCAATCGATTCTTCGTCGCATACATCGAGCTGAACAGGCTTAACTTGGCCGGGGAAACGGCTGACCAGTTCCAACAATTTCCCCTCTTCCTGCGGTGAACGATTTCCCGCTATGACCTTGTGCCCCCTCTGTACGGCAGCGAGTGTCAATTCATACCCAAGACCACGATTGGCACCGGTAATGACGATATTCATGCATGCTCCTCCTTTTGCCCCTGCTAAGCTCGGGGTTTGATGTTCAAATTAACGCCCAAATCATCCTCAGCGTCGACAATGGTCCAGCTGCTGCCAGGGTAATAACCAATCGTCCGCATGGCATAACCCATCTCCTCCAACTCGCCGATGATGGCATCCCGTTTCTCGCCTACCTGGAAGCCTAGATGATGTACCCCGTTGCCATGTTGATCAAGAAATTCCCTGAAAGTGCTGTCCTTCTCATCAGGTTCGTGCAATTCAATAACAAAATTGCCAACTCGGATATTCGCGAGTTTCAGGCCGTAATAGGCCGGTTTGCCACGATACGTCAAATCAGGATTATGTACGGGAGGCAGATAACGGATTTCCGGCACAGGAAAATTTAATAGATTTGCCCATGCCTCAGCTGCTTTCTGGATATCATTGACGACAATCGCGATCTGAATAAAGCCATCGAAACTAATGTTATTTTTCATAATTGCACCTTCCAATTTTTATTTTCGTTTCTTCGGCCTATTCCTTCACACTGCCCATCACGAGCCCGGTTGTAAAATACTTTTGCAAGAAAGGATAGATGCACAAAATTGGTATCATAGCCAAGAACATTTGTGCAGCTCCCGTCGTTCGGGCACTGACCATGGACAAATATTTGGATAAGTTGCCGCTCAGATCCGTGTTGTTCCGAATAAACTCCTCCGGATTCACGACAACCGTTTGCAAATAGGTTTGTAAGGGATAGTTTTGAATTTTGTTCATATAAATCATGCCGTCAAACCAACTGTTCCAGTGGTCTACGAATGAAAAAAGCGTTACTGTCGCAAGCGTGGGTATGGAGACCGGCAAAACCACACGGATTAAAGTCTGCACGTGACTCGCGCCGTCCATATACGCTGCCTCCAGCAATTCCTTTGGCAGACTGCGCATATAATTCATGACAACGAGCATGCTGAACACGGGAAGTGCTCCTGGCAAAACAAGCGCCCAGATGGTATTCATTAATCCGGTGCTTTTCACGACCATATAGGTAGGAATTAATCCGGCATTAAAGAGAATCGTCACAACGAAAAACCATGAGAAAATACTCCGCGCACCAAAATCTTCTTTTGCTTTCGAGAGAGGATACGCGGTCAAAATGATCAATAATAAATTGAGCGGAACGCCGATGGCCGTTCGTTTAATAGAAACCAGCAGCGACATGAAGAACTTCGATGTATTCGTAATAAATTGGTAAGAGATCGTTGTAAATCCCACTGGGAAAAAAGTAACCTCCCCTGCCGCTACGGCTACTTTATCCGAGAATGATACGGCCAACAGGTTGATAAAAGGCGCAATGCATAAAAGTGCAACAAGCAGCAGGAATATGGAATTGCTCACCAGGAATATTTTGCGTGATAGGGAAGCCTTTATTCCCATGGTCATCTCTCCTTTCCATTAAAAGACTCTATATCCGGTTAATTTGTCCGCCAAGTAATAAGATACGACGATAAAAATTAGCGATACACACGACTTAAACAGGCCAGCCGCAGTGGAGAGCGCATATTGCGCCTGTTCAATGCCTAGACGGAACACGAAGGTATCCAAAATATCGCCGGTAGAGTAGACCACGGGACTGTACATATTATAGATTTGGTCGAAACCGCCGTTGAGAATATTGGCAAGACCCAACACGGTCATCAGTACGACCATCGATGAGATGCCGGGCAGGGTAATATGCCTGGTCTGCTGCCAACGGTTTGCGCCATCAATGACTGCTGCTTCGTAAAGCGCAGGGTCTATGCCTGTGAGAGCAGCCAGATAAATCACCGATCCGAATCCAAAAGTTTTCCAAATATCACTGATGACCATTGTGGCTGGAAACACATTCGGGTTACCCAGGAAAAAGATAGGTTCAATGCCAAGCTTGGATAGAATGATATTGACAAAACCCTCGTTCGGTGACAAAAGATTTAATAAAATGCCCGATAAGATAACCCAGGACAAAAAGTGCGGTAAATACACCAGTGTCTGAAAGATACGCTTGGTTAACTGATTCCTGACTTCGTTGAGCAGCAAGGCGAACCCCACTGGAACAACAACGCCTGCAATCATTTTGCACAAGGCGATCACAACCGTATTGCGAATGACCAACCCTATATTCGGCATGGAAAACAACGTAACGAAATTTTGAAAGCCTACCCATTGTTGGTTCCCGAACATCCCTTTCGCCGGAATAAATTTTTGAAAAGCGATGATTACGCCGGCCATAGAGCCATAGCTGAAGATTGCAACCAGAACGACAGCGGGGAGCAGCATGAGATATAACGGTAGTTCTCTTAACATCTTGTCTTTTCGTTTCAGACTCGCAAACACCACTTCACCACCTGTCAATGATTTACGGTGAGATATCACCCACCGCTGCCATCTAAACCTTTATTTGGCCGGGTACATTTTATCCAGTTCGTCAAGTGATTTTTGACCGCCTGCCTTCAACCACTGCTGCACAAAGGTATCGAAATAATCGACAGGCTTAGTACCCGTTATGATATCCGTAAAGGTCGTGATGGTCAGAGTATCCAAGGAAGCAACGTTCGTTAACCATACATCGGGCCTTTGAATGCCCAGGATACTCTGGACGATGGCCTTGTCGGGAATGTATTTGTTCAATACGATGGGTAAAGAGCCTGACTTGGACATTTGACCCCAAGTACCGAAGGCGTTGTCATCTTTGGCAAGAGTTCCATTTTCAAAGCCAGCAATATAGTCATATAAGGGCTTTGCGGCAGGAGGAAGGCCTTCGGAGGAGCCTTTATCCATGGCTTTCAGCAAATCTGCTGCGTAAACCTCACCCGGTTGATCGATGTAAATTGGCGATAGGCGATATTGCTCGTTAGCCCAATATTTATCGTAGACATCCTTTGTTGAATAATTAACGGTCTCATCGTACAGATTTAACATTTTAATAACAGCTTCGGGGTTTTTGTAATCTTTTCTTACCATCGTCATCTGGCCTACAGCGTTGCTTTCGATACCAATCTTATAATCGTAACCGGACTGTGTGGGAATCGGGTAGGGACGTACGATGACGCCATCTTTTTTATAAACATTATTGTAGGGATACCAGGTGCCCCAGTTGCTGCCGAAAGCCATACCGATCTTGCCGCTGGTGATATCTTCTACGAGTGCTGATTCGCTTTTGGAGGTAAAATCCTTGTTGATAAGTCCTTGTTTATACATATCTGCCAATACCGCAAGCGCCGGCTTCATGTTCGGCTGAATCCAGGCAAACGTCATTTTGCCATTCTGATCACGATAAAACATGCTTTCGTCCCGTCCAGGCACGCCAAACGCGGAAACCAGACCAAGAATGCTGGCATGATTTTGTCTGATGAGATCCTTGTTCAGGGCAAGGCCAATCGTGTCGCCATTCTTACCATTTCCATCCGGATCTTCGGTGGCAAACTTCTTAGCTAGAGCAACAAGTTCTTCGATGGTCTTGGGCGGCTGAGAATTCGTTCGCTTAAGCCAGTCTTCACGTATCCACAGAAACGGCGCTTCGTGGAAGTTGTCGTTCATTCGAGGTATCGCATAAAGTTTGCCGTCTATCGTAGCTCCCTTAAAGGAATCAGCAAATCTCTTTTGATATTCCTTGATGGAATCCGTCGCATATTTGTTATACACCTCGGTGAGATCGGCCAGCTGCCCATTCTGTGCCAACTGCAGAAAAACGTTTGTATCCTGCGTTTTGAATACATCCGGCAGATCGCCTGAAGCAATGATGGCATTCAGTTTATTTTTATATGCATCGGTACTGCTGTCGGCCGTGAAAGCAACCTGAAGATCAATATTGAGCTTATCTTTGAACAAGCGGCTCCAACGGTTATCTTCCCAAGTTTCATTGTCCAGGAGTTTGGAAGCTGCTGCTGTTTGAACACCCCAGGTCATGGTGACCGGTTTCTGATATTTCCCATTGGCGTCCATGTTTTCTGAAGGATTGCTAGTGCTTTGTGCATCAGACCCCGTGGTAGCGGTTTCACAAGCTGAAATAGTAAAAACCGTCAGTAGGGCCACCAAGGTGTGCGGTAGGACTCTTTTGATTTTCAGCTCTTTCACGTGTAATTCCTCCTGTATTTGGATTGTTATTATGACACAGCTTTGTAAGCTATGATAAAGCTAAGGCTGATGAACATGTAACCAAAACCTGCATACAGTTTCTTGTGTGTTCCGCTTCGTAAACACGCGTTTATTTTTTAGTGTAACTGACCCTTGAATCGTCAAAAACCGACTGAACGCGTGTTAATTGTGGTTCAAAAAAATATCAGACTTCTAACCCGCCATTTTTAAGCTCCAATCTGCCATTAACTATGTGAACACGTGTCTATGGACTCATCATACACAACCGATAAAAGCGCTGTCAACCTTTAATTTCTACGCATTTCCAAATAAAAATCCATCAACTCTCATAAACTCCATTGTCTAAACACGCGTTTATGATATAATTACCAAACAGAGAACTTTTCCACTCATTGTTGAACACAAGGAGGTATTATGGAGAAAAACGACGCAAATTTCACCCCCATTTTTGATGGCAAAACGCTCACAGGATGGCATTTCGTTCCCCGCTTGCCTGTTCCACGAGCTCCCGGCGAACCTGGCCCGGATCCTACCACCGAGAAATACCAACAAGCTGCACAGACATGTGGAAAATGGACCGTTGAGGACGGTGCTATCACAGGCCGGCAGGATCCGCCTGGATCCGGTTATGGTGGTTATCTGCTTAGCGACGGGCTTTACGAGGATTTTGAATTAATTTTCGAGGCGCGCCCAGATTGGCCGGCGGATACCGGCATCTTGGTCCGTGCTTCAGCGCTTGGTTCTCAAGGATTCCAAATTCTTCTGGATCACCGCCGCTCGGGAAATATCGGTGGTATTTATGGCAATGGGATCGGTGGCTTCCATGGCATTTCTTTCACTCTTGATGCGACATACGATGAGCAAGGAAATCCCGCAGGGCTGCGACTAGAAGACCCCTCGACAACCATTGAACCCCTTACACCCGACAAACCCGCACTGCTTGATTACGCAGCCAACGGCGAGGAGTTCCTGTCCATATGGAAGTGGAATGATTGGAATACATTCAAAATTCGTGTAGTTGGGGCATCCCCGCGAATCACCGTACATATTAACGACATGAAAATTTCAGAAATGAATACTGCGGATCTGAAGCATCCTTTCTATGATGCAGCTAAAGTCCGGGAACTCCTTGGTTCAAAAGGACATATCGCGTTTGAAATCCATGATAATGATCCCGGAATGGGAGTGGCGCGCTGGGCACCAAACGCAGCTTGCAGATGGCGCAATATTCGAATTCGGGAGCTTAGTCAATCGGGGAACGAAACAACGATTTAAATTCTTCGACATGATTCTCTGACCACAAGGCTGCAATCAACCGTGATTTCTTTTATATCCGTAGTCTTTTGTTCAATTTTTGTAATTAAACAGGAGGTCATGCGTTTCAACATGTCGCTAAAATCAACTCGAATCGTCGTCAAAGCGGGATGATGTTTTTCACTTAGGGCATGATCATCAAATCCAATCATGGATAGATCTTCGGGGACACGCAGCTTATGCTCTTTCAGCGCCCGTATGGCTCCAAACGCTACACTATCGTTCGCTGCAATGATCGCTGTTGGCAGATCCGTTTCTTGACTCATTAGTTTTTGTATAACTTTATAACCGCTTCTCTCATGAAAATCGTCGCCATTGAGAACCCAGTTCGGATTCACCTGCAAGCCGCACATGCGCATCGCTGTTTTGTAGCCTTCAAATTTGGTCTGGCCGGATAGACGATTCATATCCCCATTGATGACACCAATTTTGGAATGGCCAAGTCCTGCCAAATAGGCTACGGCCTGTTTCATGCCCGAGTCATTATTAAATTTGGATACAATTCGATTCGGTTCCGGATGATCCGAAAGCGTTTGATCAACAATACCGATCACAAAACCTTCATCGATCAATTCTTCAATGAACGGTTCATGAATGGCTGCTCCGATAAAGATGCCTCCATCGATTCTACGTTGGAAGAAGATCTCTTTTACGTTTTTGATCATTTCCGTATCCTTGGCATCACGAATAATGTGGGTAAGCACATAATAACCGTGCTCGGAAGCGTGTTCAATAACACTAACGATCAGCATATTTGTCAGCATATCGCCGGATACGTTCCCTTGCTCAATGAGAAACAGGCCAATCGTACGCGCCCGCTTCCCAGCAAGGACCTGGGCAGACACATTCGGGAAATAATTATATTGTTGTATCACTTTCAAAACCTTCTCGCGCGTTTCAGCAGGTACATTGGAATAATTGTTGATGACCCTGCTTACCGTGCTCCTGGAAACCCCGGCAAGCTTAGCTATCTCTGTGCTGTTGATCTCTGTTTTTTTCATGTTGCTCATCCTCTTTCGTGAACGCGTGTTTACGCACATCATACACATGCCTAGAAATCGTTGTCAATATTTTTTAAAATCAATTTACAAAAGGTGGGGTTCCGATGCGTCTTGGCGGTCAAGTATTTCTGAATGAGAAAAACCCGGAGAATTGGGCGCTTGCCCTTAAAGAAGCTGGCTTTCGTGCAACAACTTGCCCGATTAGTGGTGAGGAGGATATCCGTGAGCTTGAGGATTATCTGACCTTGGCCAAACGGTATGACTTCCTCATCTCCGAAGTCGGCGCCTGGAGCAATCCAATCAGTCGCAATGAGGAAACAAGGCGGAAAGCTATTGCCTATTGCATAAAAAGGCTCGAGTTGGCAGAGCGAATTGGTGCACAATGCTGCGTGAATATAGCCGGATCCCGAGGGGAGCAATGGGACGGACCGGATCCCGAGAATTTTAGTGAGGACACTTTCGAGCTGATTGTGGAAACAACCCGCGAAATTATAGACGCTGTAAAGCCTGAGCGTACTGTTTTTGCACTTGAAATGATGCCTTGGATTTTCCCGGATTCCGCAGATTCTTACCTTTCTCTCGTTCAGGCCATTGACCGCAAAGGCTTCGGAGTTCATTTCGATCCTGTGAATATCGTCACGAATCCACGTACTTATTATCGCAATGGTGACATGATCCGAGATTTCTTTGCGAAGCTTGGACCCTATATTCGAAACTGCCATGCCAAGGATATTCTGCTCAGTGGCAAACTAACCGTCCATTTGGATGAAGTTATCCCTGGTCAGGGCTATCTGGATTATCGGACATTCCTCACAGAACTTAATAAGCTTCATCCCGATACGACGCTCATTATTGAGCATCTCTCAAGCAACGAAGCCTATCGGCAAGCTGCGGGGTATATCACAGAAATAGCCTCCGAGCTGAAAATACCATTGTAAGAAAAAAAAACAGAGCCCGCTAACTCGCGGAGCTCTGTTCATCCTTTTTTATCGTCGCACGCGTTCCTCATCAAAAGGATTCTTAGGCCCCCTGCAAGCTGCGCTTTTTGGCTGCAACCGATAAAACGCAACAAATTAACAAGACCAAGCTCGCCAGCGTATATGGATAATTGACATTCAAGTCTAATAAAAAACCAGCTGCAATAGGCCCAATAATGTTACCAAGACTGGTAAAAGCGGAGTTCAAGCCAGCAACATAACCTTGCTGATCCGCAGCCACCATGGACAATTGGGTACTGATTGCGGGGCGTAAGACATCGATCGCCAAAAATACAACAAAGGTAACAGCAAAAATCATCCAGAATTGGTGAACGAAAAGCGTCAGCAGAATAAACAATCCTGCAAAGAAAAGACAAAGAGAAATAACAAGCTGCTCCCCCAAACGATTCAATATCCAGCTAAAGGCTGTGACTTGAATCACGGCGCCAGCTATGGAACCGAACGTTATGATAAAGGCGATATCCTTGGGCTGAAAACCAAATTTTCGATCCACAAAAAGTCCATAAATCGTTTCGTAATTAGCAAGTCCAAAAGACATTACAAAAACGATAATTAAACTTAAAAAATAGGGTTCTTTGTAAGCATTCTTCATTTGCGATAAAAGCCCTTTTCGTTCAACTGCCGCGCTAGCTGGAGTATCTGATATCTTCTCTTTTGCAGGAAGCGACTCCCTTAGAATAAACATGGTGATGCACGCCGCAAAAAGTCCCGCAGCCGCCGCGGAGTAAAAAGGTACGCGAATCCCAAATTCAGCGATATAGCCGCCTATGCCCGGTCCAATAATAAAACCCGTCGTAATCGAGGCTGTAATATACCCCATTCCTGCCGCTCGTTCTTCCGGAGTCGTGATATCCGCTGCGTAAGCCATAACGGCCGGCATGATCATGGCTGCGCTGATGCCGCCTAGCATCCTTGAAACAAATAACAAGGCAGGTGAACTAGCTAATCCAAATATGCCCTCAGAGACGGCGAACACAATCATGCCGATGACGATCATCTTTTTTCTTCCAAATGAATCGGCCAAACGTCCGGCTAATGGCGAACAAAGAAATTGCGTCAACGAAAACGAAGCAATCAACAACCCGATAACTCCTCCGGTAATCCCTAGACTATCCATAAATTTAGGCATAATAGGGATAACAAGCCCTATTCCCGAAAAGACTAGAAAAAGATTAAACATAAGTACTAATAAAGCTCCTTGATGTCTTGTCAATAATGTCATTTAAATTCCTCCCAATCTCGAAAAACACTGAATATATATTCAGTATTATTGCAAAAAAAAGCTAGCGGATGGGCCTGGCAATGCCCTGCAGAAACACATCCACAGCCAACCGATAAGTCGCTAGCGCTTCCACTCGTTCCATTCTCCGGCAATGCTGGCTTAAGCCAAGCAGCAAGCTGTCCAAAATAATCGCGTGACCGGAGACATTCGAAATTTCGAATTCCTGATTATCGATTCCCTTTTGAAGCAATTCCCGATTAAAGTCAATGTACCCTTTAACCATTACGTTTATTCGCTCCTCCACATCCGGAGCTTTCTCCGCATTATTAAAAAACTCGTCAGCAGCTCTCGTCAACGGATGACTTAGTTGATCAAGCGCCAAATATTCAACCATGCCGTATAATTTATCGGTTGTCGTAAGGTACAACTTTTCTTTATCCAACCAATTACTATCCCATTCCCTGTTCCATTCCTCAAGCAAGTATAAAAAAAGCCCTTCCTTGTTCTTGAAATGATAGTAGATGTTACCTGCGCTACACCCGACTGCTTTTACAATGTCTTCAATAGCGGTTGCTTTATAGCCCTTTTGGGCAAATAAAGCTCTTGCCGCGTCAGCTATCTTCTTCTTTGTTAGCTCGGTCTGCTGTTTCTTTTTATTCACACTTGCTTCACCGCTTTCTGGCTGACAGATCTGGACAATGAAAATCACCTATAATACTGAACATTCATTCAGTATTATAGGTGATAATGAACATCTTTGCAAACACTTATTTGTTCGTTCTTGGGTAAGAAATCCCCGGATTTTTCACGATAAATTGTTTTTCTTTATTCAATGCCTGCATGAATTCAGGTCCTAGATTTAAATTTTGTGATACGAGTTGCGGAGGTGTGAGCGCCATCCATTGATTCAATGAAACGTCTTCAAAGCGGTCACTCCTGAACATTTCCAAAGCCCACACGCTTTCATTCCCTGTGTTTTGAATATAGTGTCCGAAAGCCCGCGGTACATATCCCACATCGCCAGCACGATAATTAAAAGTACGTGCCGTACCATTGGGTGCCATAACTGTCATGCGCGCCGTACCCGAGATATAATACTGCCATTCATCCGCGTTTGGATGCCAGTGCATCTCTCTCATGGAACCCGGTTTGATTTCAAGTAACGCTGCGGATATTTGAGTCGAAATAGGGAAATTTCTTGAATCCACGATACGCACTTCACTCCCGCCCGGGGTTATAATCGGCTCTTGTGCAAGCAGTCGATGTTTAAAGGGTAAGGGCACCGTACCTTGAGGATCTGCCACCTGTTGACTTTCTATGGGACCGGGCACTTCGGATTGAAAAATGTATACCTGATGGTTCGGGATATTGTTAAATGCACTTTGGGGAACGCCAAAATTCGCTGAAAGAACTTCCTTTGGTGTATGTGCGAAGAAATCAGAGATAGCTAATGTATTAAGATCAGAGAAATTACCGTCCGGGAAAACGAGCAAAAACTCCGTACCTTCCTCGAGTCCTTGAAGAGAATGCGGAATTCCTGGTGGGAAGTACCAGAGGTCTCCTACCCCTATGTCGGCAATAAAGTTCCTCCCGTTTTGATCCACGGATGTAATGCGTGTTCGCCCCACAAGCACGATCGCCCATTCCGCTTGCTGATGCCAATGCATCTCTCGCACGCCACCCGGAGTCAGAGCCATATTCACCCCAGCAACCTCCGTCGCAATCGGAAGCTGTCTAACCGTCACTTCACGTGACCAACCACCGTGATTTAACTGCATATTCGTATCGGAAAAAGAGAATTTCAGATTGGGAAGCGAACCGGCATCGGTGGCAGGAGAAACCAGCATGTCAGGATTCTCCTTGTCTCGCATAATGTCACGTGGTCCTAAATCCCACCAACCAGCCCCATCACTTCGGATCGGTTGAGGTATATTTTGATTCGGTGTATTGATTTTCATATGTTTCGCACCCCATATTCTAACCACTTCAAATTTGCCACTGGTTAAGTGCCTATCTTAAGTTATGAATACAGTCCGAAATTGGAAATTTGTCCTCCCGATTTGTTTAGCTCTTTTGAAAATGTAAAAAAGGAACAGAACCAAATCCCAGGGATTCGTCTGTTCCTTTTTTTAATAGCCTTGTCCTTTGCCGCCGGTAACGATGGCGATACTGGAGCTTGCACCGATCCGTGTTGCTCCGGCGTCAACGATCTTGCGAGCCGTTTCGAGATCGCGCACGCCGCCAGATGCTTTAACGCCCATTTCGGGACCGACCGTTTTTCTCATCAAAGCAATATCTTCCACTGTTGCTCCGCCATGGCCAAAACCTGTCGATGTTTTCACGAAATCCGCTCCAGCTTCTTTGCAGATCCTACTAGCCGTTACTTTTTCCTCATTGGTCAACAACCCTGTTTCCAAAATCACTTTAACGACCGCTTGACCGTTGCTCGCTTGAACGACGCCTTCGACGTCTTTTTTCACGGTGTCCAAATCTCCGGATTTTAACGCGCCGATATTCAGCACCATATCCACTTCCGTCGCTCCGTTCGCAATGGCGTCGCGTGTTTCAGCCATTTTGACGAATGTTGTGGTTGCACCCAGAGGAAAGCCAATGACGGTAGTAATGCCTACGCCCGAGCCTTCGAGTTCTTTCGCTGCAAGCGAGACCCACGTTGGATTTATGCAGACAGTAGCAAAGCTATATTGTTTGGCTTCGCTGCAAATCTTCAAAATTTCACTTTTTGTTGCATCCGGCTTCAGAAGCGTGTGATCTATCATTTGAGCAATATCTTTATTTTCCATGGGATTTACTCCTTTTACTTTTCCAATTATTCATTGTGATTGTTCATTGGCATAAGCCAATAAATGTTGTGCGGTAAATTGATCTGTAATCAATGTATTCGTATAGTTACCTTTAATAACACTGTAGATGGCTTCGACCTTCTTCATGCCGCCTGCGACGAGGATTGATTTCTCTTTCGTTCTCAATTCAGCGAGATCGATACCAATCGTGCGAAGATTCAACTCTTCACTGCACACTTGGCCTTCCAGATCGATAAATCTAGAGCAAATGTCACCCGCACCCTTCGCGTGGATGATCTCCAGGTCGGCTTCGGAGAAATAATTCGCTTTGATCAGCACCGAATCTTCCGAAGGTACACCAACGGTGAACACAGCGATATTCGCACGCTTGCCAATTTCAAGAATTTTGCGGATATGCCGATCCGCCTCAATCGCCTGCTTCACAACTGCGTGATCCACGATCGCTGGCAATGGCAATAAATACGGAGTAGTATTGAACGCATTACCAAAAAGATGAATAATCTCGGAAGCGTACGTATTCGTCTCCGAATAGCTGACACCACCGTTCAGTTGAACGACAGTCACATCTTTCACAAGCTTATTCGGCAAATGAGTGGCAACCTCGTAGAGCGTTGTTCCCCAAGTCATCGCGATCGTGTCGCCATCCTTCACGACTTCATCTAAATATACAGCGGCTGCTTCCCCAATGTATTTCTTAACGATATGATCTTCATATTCAGGGACCGAAGCGACGACCGCCTTTTTGAGCCGGAACTTTGCTTCCAATTGTTCGGCTAAAAGTTCTTTATTTTCGGTCGGATCCATAATTTTGATCTGGACTATCCCCTCTTCTTTTGCCTGCTGCAAAAAACGGGATACAGTCGGACGAGATACGCCTAGCTTCTTGGCTATATCTTGTTGACTATAATCCAATTGGTAGTACATGCGAGCCGCATCTACAATTTTCTCCAGTTTGTCTCCGCCCATGTGTTTCCGCCCTCTTCTTATTATGAAATTATGCTCATTTATAATGAACATAATTTCAAATCTATTATAACTCAACTTTTTACATTTTCAAATACTTGGACATATAAAAAAGAACCCGGCAAGATACCTGGCCTGGGCTCCTCAATATTCGCACTAGTCAAATCACGAAGTATTCCGCTCTTTTCATAAAAATCTGCTCGACAGATGCAACAATTTTCCCGTCCTCTTCAGATTTCTGCTTTACTTCGTTCCACTCCTTGTCCTGCGAGAAAACTTCCCATTGTCTTGTTCTTTCTTCCATACTTTCATACTTCATCGTGTAATAGAGCTTGGGCTGCTCCTCCAAATCCTCCCAGAAATCGCACACCTGCATGCCTAGTCTGGCAAAAATGCCAAGCGTATGATCGGAGAAACGCTTTCGAATCGCATCGATTCTTCCTGGATGAATGGTATAGATTCTCAATTCATATATCACTCAGTATTCACCTCTATCTTCTCATGATTTCGATCTACCTCAAAACGGAGGCGAATAAACAAAATCTTTACTTACTTCATCAAGCGCTTTCAGAACGTCCTCGGTAAGCTCAAGATTAACCGCCTTCAAATTCTCATCGATTTGGGATTCACGGGTCGCCCCTGCGATAACGGTGCTTACTGCAGGTTGGTGCAACAACCAGGCCAGCGAGAGAGCCGTGGCCGATGTACCGATCTCCGCCGCTATCTTCGTCACCTGTTCCCCTACCTCCACGCGAGCGGAGTTTACACGCCGCACGAAGTTAGGGTTCATGTCCAACTGTGATCCGCTTGGTACAGATCCACCCGAATATTTCCCTGTAAGAATTCCTCCTGCCAGTGGGAAATAAGGAATAATGCCGATTCCCTGATCCACGCAGAATGGAAGCAGCTCCCTTTCCACACCGCGGTCAACGAGTGAATAGCCGGGCTGCACCGAAACATACTTCACCAGCCGCTCCTTTTCGCTGATCGACAAGGCTTTCATCATTTGCCAGGCTGCATAATTTGAGGCGCCTACATATCTCACTTTTCCGGACGTCACCAGATCGTCCAAAGCACGAAGAGTCTCTTCAAGCGGAGTCTTTGGATCAAAAACATGAATCTGATACAGGTCAATATAGTCTGTTCGCAAGCGGCGCAAACTTCCTTCGAGTTCTTTTAGAATATGTTGGCGTGAGGAACCTCTTGTGTTCGGGCCTTCTCCTCGTTGTATCCCCACTTTTGTCGCAAGGAGCACTTCGTGGCGCCGCCCTTCAAACGCTTCTCCGATGATCTCTTCCGATTTCGTGCCTGTATAAATATTCGCAGTGTCAATAAACGTAATCCCATTATCAACTGCATGATGCAGGACTCGAATCGAGGTATTTTTGTCTGCGCGCCCCCCAAATGCATTTGTCCCCAAACCCAGCACCGAAACTTCCAATCCGCTTGTCCCCAAATTCCGATAGCGCATAACGAATCCCTCCAGATTTTAGTTTTACGAACTTTTATTGCTCGGGAAATATTTCAAGTGTTCACAGTTGCTCAATGACGATCGAATTCCTCCTATTCAATCGTCTTTCCCTGTATAACACCATTCCGATAATAAGTAACGATAGCGCTACAAGCGAGCTTGGTATGAAGAATATTTTCGGCGTTATCCCCTGAATGAACAGAGGCAAGAAATATCCGATTAAAGAAGCTGTTTGCGAGATGAACACGTATAGGCTTGCCCCAAATCCTGTTCGGCTTAAAAACATCCGCTGCACATACCCCATGGCAACTCCGTACAGAATCGAAACAAAAAACGAATACAATGGCTGGACGGCAAAGAAAACAGGAAGCGAGGTACTGCTCGTATACGTCAAATAAGTGGCGAGTGCGAAACAACCGCCGAGTAAAATAATCTTCTTGCTACCGTACCGTGCCGCCAAGTAACCGCCCAGTGTCATGAAAAACAGCTCGAATACCGCCTGTGCGCTCCATATATAGGACATAATCTCCGGCTTACCGAACAACTTTAATACGACAAGCTGTAAATATAAGCCTCGAATGGCATCAGCACAAGCGAGCATAAGCAGTGCAATCAGCATAACAATGGAGAACGGTTCTCCCTTCACAGCTTGCTTTACTCCCGGTTCACCCGTTGTCTCTTTGTACACCAGCAAGAGAACGACCAAACTTACATAGCCTGCCAAATTCCCCCACAGTACGCCTTTAAACGTTGCAATTAGGAAGATGTTTGCTCCCAGCAGCAGCCCCGTAAAAAAACCAATACTATACGTGGCCCGAAGCCATATTTGAGCCATCTCCACAATCTCACCGGCACTGCGGGCAAAATGATTTCTAGCCATGCCAAACAGCTGCCCCATAATTAATCCAGACGGTGCAACGGTTATCGTCATGCCGATGAGCGCACTCCGAAAATCTGATGCATTCATGTAGATAAACAATCCAATGATGCAAAGAATGGCCGCTATTACCGGGAGCTTCTTCTTGTTCTTCAGCCGGTCACTGATCCATCCAACGGTAATCGTAATGGTCATATTGCAGAACAAGGCTACCGCGAAAACAGCAACGATCTGATCTTTCGAAAGCCCTACACTCTCGTTAAGATACACAGCGTTCATAGGCGCTAACATACCGGTTCCTATGCCGTAGAGAAATAACATAGTAAGCAGCGTTCTCGCTCCGGGAATCGAAACAAACTTGCGAACATCACGAATGATTTGCATGTTTACCTCATCATTTATTCTTTATTATCAATTATAAATAGTCATTCCTGTTATGAGAAGGAGTAAATATTTTTATACTAAGTTACCTAGAGTTAAGTGAAGCTGAAGCGGCAAATAAAAAAACAGATACATTCCAATTAATGGAAATACCTGTTTTTAAAAGAAGGCCGATTTGGGGTTTGAGCGTTTATACTTGTAATTCAAACTGCTTGGCATACAGATGGGCATAAACGCCATTTCGTGCCAGTAAAACTTCGTGTGTACCCTGTTCCATAATACCGCCCTCTGTCAATACGATAATGCGTTCGGCATTACGGATCGTGGAAAGTCGATGGGCAATGACAATCGCGGTTCGCCCTTTTGCTAATAACTCCAGTGATTCCTGGACCAGGCTCTCACTTTCGTTATCAAGCGCGCTTGTTGCCTCATCTAAAATAAGAACGGGCGGGTTCTTTAAAAATACGCGAGCGATGCTTAGTCTTTGTTTTTGACCACCTGACAATTTAACTCCTCGCTGCCCGATCTCGGTATGGTAACCGTTCGATAAATCCATGATAAAGTCATGAGCATTCGCGCGTTTCGCGGCCTCGATAATTGCGGCTTCGTCCGCATCCGGGTTTCCGTAGCGGATATTGTCCATAACCGTGCCCGCGAAAAGGAAGATATCTTGCTGTACAACCCCGATATGATTTCTTAATGACCTCAGTTCGAGGTCTCGGACATTAATGCCATCTAATAATACATCCCCATGGGTTACTTCATAAAAACGGGGGATCAGGGAACATAATGTCGTTTTCCCTCCACCGGACGGTCCTACTAACGCCACATACTCTCCAGGTTGCACGCGAAGCGACACATTATCCAATACAGGGTTCAAGTGGGCTTCATACCGGAAGGAAACTTCCCTAAACTCAATGTCTCCATGTACCTCTGGAAGAATCAAGGCATTCGGTTTGTTGGCAATCGTCGGCTTCACATTCATGATTTCCATAAATCGCTGGAAGCCCGTTACTCCTTCTTGCAGCTGAGAGCTCATATGCGTTAGCCGTTGTATGGGTTCAATCATAAAGCTGATATATAGCAAGAAAGTGATCAAATCCGCTATATGGAGCGTCTCGCGGACGATACTGGCACTCCCAAAGATAATCACCGTAATGGTAATCAGCTGGATGATCGACTCCACAGCGTTGTAGAAATACGCTTCCGCTTTGTATGTTCTCTTTCTGCTATCGAGAAAATGATTATTGGTCCGCTCAAACTTTTCGATTTCGACATGCTCGTTAGCGAACGACTGGACGACACGGATGCCCGAAAGACTATCCTCTACCTGAGCGTTTACGTCCCCGATTCGTTCCTTGTTATTTCTAAGGGCATGATTCAACTTCTTATTGAAATACAATGAAAAAGCACCTAAAAACGGAAAGAAACAGAACACGGCTATCGTTAAGTTGGCGTTAATGGAAAATAAAATGAAAAATGCTCCAATAAAGCGCACAAGGTATTTCACATAGTCTTCTGGACCGTGATGGTAGAGTTCGGAAAGCAGCAGCAGGTCATTCGTTATCCGAGACATGAGCCGCCCCGTCTTTTCCTTATCATAAAAACCAAAGGAAAGCGTCTGCATATGTGCAAACAGCTCGCTGCGCAAATCTCTTTCCATGCGTGCGCCAACTTCATGACCTTTGTAATCTACAAAGTAATTCCCGATATTTTGGATCGCGACTAAAACAAGCATCAACCCGCCAATTTTATACACGCTGCTTAATGCTGAGGACAGGTCCCCCTTCAAAACGTCTTTCGTTATATGCTGAACGAGCAGCGGAAACAGCAATGTCACAGCAGAAACGATGAAGGAACAAGCCAATACACTAAGAAACAAGGGTAGATAGGGTTTGTAATAAGAAAAAAACTTTTTCACTGGAAAACGCATGGTTTTACCCCTTTTTCGTGTTATTTAACTAACACATCAAAGGGTGTACACCGCTAACATTTTAAGCAAGGGGTCCACCCTTTGATGTTGGTACGGTGATATAAATCGTTAAGTTTTCCATGTAAAATGCCTCCTCTATTCATTGATGCTTTGATTATAAGCGATATCTATCCGGAATAGACCCGTATAATTTAGTTATATACATTTATTACTAATTGCAAAGTCTACGGCGTATTCCGCATGGATTTTCGTTGTATCGAATACAGGAACCTTGCAGTCCGATTGAGATATTAACAGAGTGATTTCCGTGCAACCAAGGATGACCGCTTCCGCTCCATCTTGGACAAGACGATCGATTATCGCCAAGTAGGACTGTTTCGAATTTTCATTCATAATTCCGAGACAAAGCTCCTCGTAGATAATATCATGTACAATCTTCCTGTCTGCTTCATCTGGAACGATGACGTTAAGTCCAAACTTTTCAGTAAGTCTACCCTTATAAAAAGCTTGTTCCATCGTAAAAGCAGTTCCTAGTAAAGCGACTGTTTTTATGCCACATTTGACAATTTCCCTTGCCGTTGCGTCAGCAATATGCAGTAAGGGGATGGATACCGATTCTTCTACTTCTTTTGCCATCTTGTGCATCGTATTCGTGCATATGACGATGAAATCTGCACCGCCTGCTTCGAGCTTTTGAGCTGATTCCATCATGATGTTTGTGGCTTCATCCCATTTCCCTTCATGTTGCAGCGTCTTGATTTCGTGAAAATCCACCGAATACATTAAACTTTTTGCGGAATGATGCCCACCTAGCTTTTCCTTTACGCCTTGATTGATAATTTGGTAATAAAGCAAGGATGATTCCCAACTCATTCCACCTATCAGTCCTATCGTTTTCATAGCTAACACCTCATCTCATAGTTTGGTCTCTTTGGATAAACCCTCAAAATATTCAACAACAACCTCATGAAAATCCAGAGCTGCTGGTGATATGTAACGACTCTTGTGCCATAATAATGCGATTTTCCGCACCACTTCGTGTGTCTCTACTTGCAAATATTTGATTTGTGCTCGATCATTTCTAGCCGTGCTTGGTATGAAAGCTATGCCAATTTCGGCTTCCACCAGATTGACCAGCCTTGCCGGTTCATCCCCTTCGTACACATAATGAGGGGTAAATCCAACCGATTTGCACACGGGGTCCATTAAATCGCGTGTACCGTAGCCAACTTTTAGCCCGACAAACCATTCATCCTTCAGCTCGCTCAAAGATACGCTGCTTCGATCCGCCAACCGATGACCCAACGGAACGGCAACAAGGATGGGGTCGATGAAGACGACTTGACATTCGATCTCATCCCTTTCAACAGGAGGCGAGGACAAGCAATAATCCACCTCACCTCGCTCTAGAAGCATAATCATTTCTTGTGTAGTCAGCATTTGGACATGAAATTGAATATTCGGCCGCTTTTTTCGATATTTCCGAAGAATGTCGGGTAATACGCTTGCGCTGGTTACTCCTAATTCAAGTGCGCCATGATCGGGGCTGGACAAATCGCTAAGCTCCTGCTTCCCCTGTTCCAATTCGAACAAAGCCCTTTCTGCACGCCGAAGAAATGTTCTTCCGAACTCGTTCAATTGCAACTTCCTGCCGATTCGATCGAATAGCAAGACGCCTAGATCCTCCTCCAGGCGTTGAATCGTTTTGCTCAATGACGATTGTGTGACGTGCAGTTTCCGAGCAGCTTCGGTCACATGCTCCGAACGAGCGACCGCGAGAAAATAATGCAGTTGAAGAAGTTCCATTCCGTACACCCCTTTCATTCCTTCTAATCAATGAGATTATAGCATGAAATGCATTGGAATAAATAACAGATTTCAATTACGATGAGTATAGGAATTTCAAAGAAAGGATTGAGCATCATGAATCGTAAATTTGTTGTTTATCTTGTTGCGTTTGCTGCATTTCTTGGACCGTTCACGCAAACCATTTACACCCCGGTGTTACCCGAGGTTGCCAGCCAGCTCCACTCCACCTCATTCGTCGTCAACTTGACGATTTCCGTGTTTACCTTATTTCTTGCCATGATGCAGGTGATTTATGGTCCGCTCACGGACTTAAAGGGGCGCCGTAAAGTCATGCTTTTCGGAATAACGCTATATGTTATCGCTTCGGTTGGCTGTTTCTTCTCTGAAACGATAACACTGCTGCTAATCTTCCGAGCGCTGCAAGCGATTGGTATCGCTGCCGGATCTGTCGTGGCCGTTACGGTCATCAGCGATTTATTCGAAGGCAGAGAACGCGGCCAAGCGATGGGAACCTTTCAAATGCTGGTTTCGTTAGGCCCTGTGCTTGGGCCGGTCATCGGCGGCTTCCTTAGCGGGCTGTTCAATTTTCATTCCGTATTTCTAGCACTTGCGGCAACGGGTATGCTTGTGTTGGTTTTCAACTACCTTTATTTGAAGGAAACGAAGCCAGACAACATCGAAGGCGGGCGCTTTCAATTGCGGGATTTTGCAGGCATTCTTCAGAATCGGATCGGATCGTCCATTATCTATCTTGGGTTCATTCAATATTACGCGTTTTATTATTTCCTGGTCTTCTTGCCGAATATTTTAACCGAGCGTTACGGCTTGTCAGCTGAGCAAAAAGGGCTTGTCTTTCTGCCGATGTCGCTTGGCATCGTGGTTGGCAGTTATTTGGGCGGGAAAATTCAAACAAGGATTGAAGGGGAAAAACTTCTCGTTCTGACAACTTATCTAAATGCAATTTCGATCCTGTTTTTCCTGATCTTCTACGCAATTTCTTTACCATGGCTGTTGGTTGGCATTATTCTATTCGGCTTATTTCTCGGACTCTCGCTTCCGGTGCAAACCACGCTGCTGACTGGAGCGTTCACGAAAAACCGTGCGACCGCTGTCGGAGCATACAACCTTTTCCGATATATGGGAATGGCTCTCAGCCCGATCGTTGGCAGCCTATTTTACCGTATCGGCGGCTATTACTTGTTGTACGGTTTTATCGTGGTAGCCTTTCTGGCCTATGCCTTTCTGTTATCGCTACGTCTCCTTGGCGCACAAGTAACGAGTAGTCCGTCCCTTGAAAAAGGATGAGTTCGTTTCATTCCATCTTCTTCTTATCATCTTCAACCTTCGTTTCTAATACAAATCCCGCCCGATGGAGTGACTCCGATCGGGCGGGATTTGTTATACCTTTTAGTGCTAACCTTTTGCATCGATGAGCTTTGTGGTTAGTATTTGGCACACATAGTACAGCCGCCTACTTTGCGTAGCTGGCTGTTTTTTTACGTTTTTAATGCAATACCATGTTCATCACTTATGGAATAGCGGCTCAATAAACACGTGAAAGAGCTTGTTTTTAATCTCTTCAGGTGAATAACCGCGATGCTGTCTTTGGAAAATATAAACATCAGGACGCAATATCGCCATGATGGCATCCGCCGTAAAAACAGCATCGAGAGCGAGGTTCTCAGTAATCTTCGCGACTTCGTTCAATAATTGGACGATAACGGAATGAATGGATTCGTAATGCTCTGAATAGAAAGGGACGTTTTGCTGCTCATCACCGCCACTGTTCGCCTGGATGGCTGCAAGAACGGGAGAATGCGTCTCAAGCGACTCCAAATGATACAAAAGTACGGTTTCCAAACGATCTTTAACCGGGCTGGAAGTATGGTCCCCTAAAAATGATTGGATCCGATCGTAGTTCTGGATGCAGCTTTCGCCGATGAGATCCCAGCACAATTCCCCTTTGTTGTTATAGCTTCGGTAAAGTGTGCCTTGACCGACTCCAGCTTCTCGGGCGATCTGACGCATGCTGACATGCTCGACTCCATATTCGGCGAATAAAGCAGCTGCCTTTTCTAAAATGACTTGTCTGCGTATTTCCGCATCTTTGCGAAGGTTTTTCTCCAACATTAGATTTCCCCCGTTTTTTAATATTATCCATTTGACAACCGGACCGTGATCCGGTTATATTGTTTAACAAGCGGACCACAGTCCACTAACGAGCTCGAATAACTCTTATTAGAACATATCTTATCCATCTTGTACAGGTGGGTCAATATCGTTAGGGAATAGAGTCCGAGGTTCGCGATTGCCAATTAGATTTGAGGAGGAACTACAATGTCCAATCATCAACAGCAAGCCAATCATAAGAAAATCGGTGTAGGTATTATCGGAGCAAGTCCGTCCAACCCAGGGTGGGCTGTCGCAGCGCACATCCCGGCGGTTCAAGCTTTGCCGGACTTCCAACTGGTTGCGGTGAGCACGAGCAACCGCGAATCCGCAGATGCGGCTGCCGAAGCGTTCGGAGTTCCTGGATTCGATAATTACCAGGATTTGATTCAGCATCCTGACGTAGACCTTGTCGTGATTGCTATTAATGTGCAATACCATTACGATATCGCTCGAGCTGCTATTGAAGCAGGCAAAATGGTATACAGCGAATGGCCGCTTGGCATGTCCACGGAACAAGCGCAAGACTTGGTGAGCCGTGCTAAGGAGGCTGGCGTTCGGACGTTTATTGGCTTGCAGGCGCGTTACTCTCCGGCAATCCAACACGCCCGCGATTTGATTACTCAAGGCTATATCGGCAACGTACTCGCAACTACATTATCTGGTACAGCCTTGATCTGGGAACCCGTTACGATCCAAAAATTCGCTTATACGTACGACGTGAACGCCGGCGCGACCATGTTGGCGTCCGCAGGACTTCACGCCATCGACGGGCTGAATTACGTGCTCGGCGATTACGATAACGTGTCCGCGAAGCTTGAAGTTCGTCACCCTGAAGTTCAAATCGCGGATAATGGGACGACACTAAAAGTGACGGCTCCGGATCACATGGCCATAATAGGCACGCTTGAAAGTGGCGTGTTAGCGACCACCTTATACCGCAGTGGAACTTCGCGGGACTTCGACTTGCGTTGGGAGATCATCGGCACGGACGGCGAGCTTGTCATCACCGCCGATTTCAACGGAAATATGCAGAATACCGAGCTGAAATTGAGGGGCGGCAAAGGCGAAGACAAGACGCTCGGCGAGATCGTCATTCCAAGCCAATACACCGAAGATATCAAATCGATTCCCGAAGGGCCGGCAAGATCAAGTAACATCGGGAAATTTTACGCGAGCTTGGCTAAAGATCTTCGCGAAGGCACGAATGAAACGCCGGACTTCGCTCATGCTCTCAAACGCCACCGATTATATGACACGATCATGACGGCTTCCCGTACCGGCGTCGAGCAAAAAGTAAATGAAACGAACTCTACATTTCATTAAAACATAACGAGTAATGCCTTATTTCTTAATTAATGAAAAATACGCCATCTCTGGGGCGCAGACGAAAGAAATATTCGTCGAGGCGCTAGAGAAAGCTTGGACGGAGGAGCATCCCGTCGTTCAATTTCGTTCCGCAGCTGGGGATACGGAAGAGCTCGCCTGCTTAGACGGTTCATGCGCAGTGGAGCACCAAGAATTAAATAAACGAAAAGAGGAGAGTTAATTACGTGGGTGATCGGATTTCTAAAGCGAATATGTTGTTATTGATTTTAGTTTGCCTTGCACAATTTTTGGAAGTCATGAATTCCTCCACGGTGACCGTGGCGTTACCGGCGATCCAATCGGCGCTGCATATGAATACAAATAATTTACAGTGGATCGTCACGTCATATGTCCTCACCTTCGCTTGTTTTCTGCTTATCGGCGGACGTGCAAGCGACTTGATCGGGAGGAAACGCGTGTTAACGCTCGGTTTAGCGATTTTCGCGGCTGCTTCGCTCGCCGGCGGATTCGCGATGAATCCGGTTTGGCTCATTGCAAGCAGGGCGATTCAAGGGATCGGCGCGGCGCTGTCCATTCCCGCGGCCATGTCGTTGATTAGTACGTCGATTCCAGAAGGCGCGCAACGGAATAAAGCTTTTGCCATTTTCGGCGCATTAGGTTCTGGCGGTTTCGCTGCGGGATCAATCGTTGGCGGGTTGCTGACAGACTCGCTCGGTTGGCGATCCTTGTTTTTCTTGAATGTCCCGCTCGGGATTGCGATCATAATCGGGTTAGTGTTTGTTAAAGAACGGCCGATGGAGCAAAAGAACAAGCAATCCATTGATTTGCCCGGCGCAATTGCCGTGCTGTTAGGCATATTCATTATTGTATACGGGTTATCCATGCCTGATGTCGATGGCAGTTGGTCAACCACGAAAATCGTAACCTTAATCGTCGGAGCGCTTATTCTGGTCGGATTCGTTTTCATCGAGAAATACGCCAAAAACCCGCTCATGCCACTCCGATTGTTCCGCATCAGTTCGCTAGTATCATCGAATATTATCGGATTCTTAATGTATTCCTTCATGACCGCATTTATTTATTTCTCAACGCTGTATTTCCATGCGCTTGGCTATTCTTCTTTAATAACGGGCTTGGCTTTTCTACCGCTCGGTTTATCGTCCGTTCTAGCTACGCAAATCACGCCTTACTTCATGCGTATATTCGGAGCGAAAATGTTGTTGATTATTTCGCAGCTCGTTAATGCACTCGGCTTGTTCTGGTTAAGCACCATGTCCATGGACAGTGTCTATGCTGCATTTATTTTACCAGTCTTCATTCTATTAGGTCTCTCGACAGCAGCCGGATTTACGGCTATCATCGTAGGTTCCGTAAGGGATGTGCGACTTGAGGAGCATGGTGTAGCAGGCGGTATCGTAAATACGTTCTTGCAACTAGGAGGCAGCCTCGGATTGTCTATTCTGGCTACGGTCGCGAGCTCGGTGACCGCTTCGGCCACCGATGCATCGTCCAACGAAGCGATGCTTTCGGGATTTCAAACAGCATTAGTCGTTGGCGGCTGCTTCGCATTATTCGCTCTGCTCCTCGCCTTACTCAGCTTGAGAAAGAAAAAGGCAGCATTGCTGCAAGCTTAAAAATTGTTAACCACATCAAGGAGGAAGCGACATGAATACGAGCGCGACAAAAAAAGAAATGCTGGAAGCCTATCATTTTAGACATGCAACGAAAGCATTTGACCCAACCCAAAAAATATCCGAAGACGATTTCCAATTTATCCTTGAAACAGGGAGATTATCGCCTAGCTCCAACGGTCTTGAGGCGTGGAAATTTCTAGTCGTTCAAAATCCGGAACTTAGGGAAGAGCTTCGGCCGTTCGCTTACGGCGCGTACAATCAACTGCCAACCGCGAGTCACATGGTCGTTATTCTTGCTCGTAAAGGACTTATCCCGGAATCCCCTTATATTTATGAACAGCTGACAAAAGTTAAAAAATATCCTGCTGAAATGGTGCGAAACAACGTGGGAGCATGGCACGATTTCTTCGATTCGTTCCATCTCGATAACGAACAAGCGAGAACAGCTTGGGCTTCTAAGCAAACTTATATCGCTCTAGGGAATATGATGACTTCCGCGGCGATGATCGGAATCGATTCTTGTCCGATCGAAGGCTTCGTACCTGATAGAGTCAACGAAATTTTAGCAAAACGAGGTTTGCTAGGAGACGACGATTATGAAGTAAGCGTTATGGTCACTTTCGGTTATCGGGCAAAAGAACCGCGTGATAAAACAAGAAGAACGATGGAGCAAGTATCCGAATGGATTCTGTAACGTCCGTAAAATCAAAATGTTTCAAACAAGTTTGATTTTGCATAAAAAGCCAGCAAACTCAAAAGTTTGCTGGCTTTCGTTATGCTACAACAACGATGCAATTTTAGTATCAATTTCAGAAGGCAACACCGTTGATTCGAATCTTGCTATGACTTGCCCTTCACGATCAATTAAAAACTTAGAGAAGTTCCATTTGATCCCGTCGCCCATATAGATGTCCGGATATTTTTCACGCAGAAACTCGTCCATCCATTGGCCGTCCTTGGTCCGCGTATCAAACCCTTTAAAAGGTGCTTGCTGTGTCAGATATTGAAATAATGGGTGGGTAGATGGACCTCTTACATCCGTTTTCTCAAACATTGGGAATGTGATCCCGAAGTTATTCTCGCAAAATACCTGTACGTCCGAATTGCTGGATGGCTCTTTCTCGTTAAATTGGTTACATGGAAATGCTAGTATTTCAAAACCTTGTTCTTGCCGAGATTCATAAAGATTTTGTAAATCAGCGAATTGACGCGAAAAACTACATTTACTTGCGGTGTTGACAATGAGAAGAACTTTCCCTCTGTAGTCTGACAGATTGACTTGTTTTCCGTTAATCAGGTTTGCTTGAAAGTGATAAATTGACATGGTAATGTTGGTCCTCCTCTTGTTCTGGTAATTATTGATATACTTATCATATTGTCAAAGTACCTATTGGTCTAATATATTAAATCGATTATCTTTATAGTTAATTCCAATAAACCTTCCATGCTTCGCACTCAGCTATAAATAAAAAAATCCGCGGCTTCCGCGGATTTGATGCTAGTTACTACCATAACTGAGCAATAAGCTGCAATTTTTTAATAATATTACGAGACAACTTGTAAGAGCTATAGAAAGGTCTGTTCACGAAGCGTTTAGTCTTCCAAGCGAGATAGTTCTGTTCTTTTAAAAAATGCCCATCAACCGCGATCATCCACTTGTTATCCTTCATTTGGAGATGATCAATATGATGCATGCCATCCTTCCGCCAGCTTCCCTGTTGGCCCGACCCCGTCAGCAAACCAGGCTCAACGGCCTCTTCTGCATATTCTGTCTCACTCAGCTTCGTGATTCGAACAGCTCTAACCATCTTCCCATACGATGGAACTCCATCTTGTGTAAACCGATAAATCTCCCCATCCTGACAAACCACTTTTCCCGCTGGTCGAGAGATATGTAAGTCATTTTTAATAATAGGATTACAGGGATGTTCCACCCATTCTCCGTCCATTCGGTCAGCATAAAACAAATAAAGATTCCTTCCATCTTTACTGCCAACGAACATCCACCACTTCTGGTCATGATAGAAAAGGGTCGGGTCCACAAATGGGCCAGATAGCAGCTGTTTTTTTCTCTCCCAGTTATATGGGAATTGCATAGATTTATATAAAAATACGCCACCTTCTTCCGACGACTCCGGTAACATATAATAGTCATTCTCATATGTAAATACATTTGGATATGATAGGTGAAAACTCTCTTTAAGGACAACTCGGTCATACTGCCATTTTTCCCCGTCTGTACTGACAGCAACCGCAATTTCACCGCGTTCGGAATGTTTATTCAACACCTCAAAAAACACATAATAGTTCGAACCATCCGAAACTACGAAAGGATCCGCTACAAACTCTGCCTCAACATCGGTGACATCCGTGTACTGAAGAGTAGGGTAGGTCAAATCAAGTGCATTAGCTCTTTTTGGAAAAATCGTATCACTTTTTATGATCTTGATCGACCATACGGCAAGCTCAATTTTTTTGTTAAGATTCAACAAAATGCCTCCTCAGAAGAACGGTTATTCTAAATTATAAAGTTCTCCCGAGAATTTTTCAACTATTGATGAATTTAATTTTATTTTTTCTTCTAAAGTTGAATTTCGTGACACAACTGAAAAAGGAAAGCATTTTCTCCTTATTTCCGAAAAAATGAACGAAGCCAATCCGCCAGCAAATCTCCCTTCTTATAATAGATTTCATCCTTTACTTTATTGTTGATGGCACTCCATATTTCAAGTTCAGTTTCACTTAAGTTATGAACCTCATTTTGATCATCATCAACAAATTGGGCGAAGTAGTCCAATGGAATTCCGTAGAACTTTGAAATGTTGGCCATGATTTCGAACGAGGCCGATTTTCTTTGCCCTTTTTCAAGCAGACTCATATATTGTAAAGTTATTCCTGCCGCAGAAGCTGCTTCTTCCAAGGTTAATCCTTTCTTTTTACGCAAACGTCTTAGTTCTTCACCCAGTCGCTGACTCATTTGTATCCTCCTGTCGATAGAATTCTTTTTAAATTAAATACATAGTACCAGCTTATGACTGCTTCTAAAATCGTGACCCAAATTTCCTCAAGAAAGAGGGGAGATTTTTTATATTTTCTTAACTCGCAATGGATCCATTCATGCACCAGCGTATCCAGTTGCTCCGGATAATCCAGTTTATGATCAATCACAATGATACGTTTGTTAGGATAATAGACTCCCTTTATGGAGCCCAAATCCATTAATAGAACCTGCAGCTGAAGTCTTGTACCAATGAGAGATATGAGGTTCCTGACATGTGATTCATTCACCTGCATCCTTCTCGAATGACAGACTTTAACAACAATTAAATACGCCAAAAAAGATGACATGACGACCGGGTAATTAAAATAATTGAATACAGCCAAATAAGGAAAAATGACACCGATTTCAAACCACGTCGGTATGAACGTTGAAACGACTGGCGAGGTGGTCAGCTTACCCGACTCAAAAAAAGAGAAAAAGTAAGCGAGTACCCAGTTTACCACAAAAAGCAGAAATAAAGTTCCAAGGCGGCTGATGTACGAGTGGGAGGTCCAATTGTAAAAAGAATTGCCCAAGACAATGGTAATCAAGCTGATGGACAGAGACGGCAGCAGATCATACCAGAAGCTAACCCTTCTTTTCAACCAAATGATTACCGCATCCGGAACAAGATAGAAGAAACTATACAAAATTGAATGTTTTGCAAAAATAATGAGTCCAATCACGATGATAAAATAAGGCAGCCAAATCTTATTGAAAAGATGCATATACATCCGTTCGATTATGGCTATTGATATAAGGAATAAGACTAGCAGCCAATTGAATTTTGCCGGGAAGGTGATGCATTCAGAAACTATCACTAGCGCAATCGCAGGAAATATTAATAAGTATGATTTTGGCCCTAGAAATTTTGTCTTATTCATGCATACCCCTTTGTATGAGTTCTTCTCATCATTTTAACGGAAGCGAATTGCCGCCATAGTTACAAGCCCGATTAACAGAGCGACCGGTATCCAGATGGAAGCAAACAGCGCGTGTGGTTCCAAAAGAGCGGTAATTACCGCTCCCAGGCAATAAATCGCTACCGCCCAAGTGCGCAACCATGCGTCTGCAGTAAAACGATTAACTCGGCGAAAATGAGCAATCGTATCCTCAATGACATTCGCCAGATTATTGGTCAAAACGGTCGTCGAAATCCCAGCCACTTTCAAATGTCTGGCGACGGTCGTTTGCATGCCCATCCCCATGCTTAATAATAGAATCATTATATATAAGTTCATGTCGCTGTTTCCTGCATAGGAGAGCAAAGCCGCAATCAAAAGCAGAAGAGCTTCGCTGCCTAACGCAGCCGTTACTCCTCTAGACCAAATCTGCTCTTCCCGACCTCGCTTCACGATCACAGTTGCGAGGGCGATACCGGCAACAAAACCAATAAAAGCAAGAATGGATCGAAGCACAGCTAGCGGCTGCGCTTGCCCGATAGCGATTCCGATTAGCACAAGATTACCTGTCATATTAGCTGTGAAGACATGTCCCAACCCCAAATAGCCGATCACATCAACGATGCCCGATATCAGGCAAAGCACCAGGACTGATCCGTTAAGGTATGTACGTGTTGGCAAAACTCATCAATCCTCCCATCAATTAATATGGCTAGGATCAGTTAAATCATGCTTGAAGTAACGGCAGCCGAATTTCTACTAAAGTTCCTTCATTCATTTTACTTGAATAGGTAATATCACCTTCATGCTGCTTAATAATCTTCTTGCAAATCATTAAACCAAGCCCAGTCCCCTTCTCCTTTAAACTGTAAAAAGGCTCCCCTAATTTCGGCAATAGCTCCTCCGGAATCCCGCAACCGTGATCTTGAATGGCAATCACACCATGACGCTCCCCGTCTTTGCGCAAACAAATTTGAATCTCTCCGCCATAAGGCATCGACTCCATTGCATTCTTGATGATATTAAGAAGCATCTGTTTTAACTGATTTTTTTCTCCGGTGATCGGGAAGTGTGTCGCTTCATAACTTAATTGGAATTCAATATTTTTCAGGAGTGCTTCGGGGGATAAAATCTCAGTTGTGTATTCCACCAGCTCACGCAGGTCAGTAACTGTAAGTTGAGTCAATTGAGGTTTAGCTAATGAAAGAAATTCGCTTGTAATGGCTTCAATCCGTTCGAGTTCAGATAACAGCAATTCATTGTGTTTTCTCGAATAATTGCCTTCTTTGTACACTTGCAGGAATCCCTTTATTGTCGTTAAAGGATTTCGAATTTCATGCGCAATCCCTGCCGCGAGCTCTCCTACAATCGAAAGCTTTTCTGACTGCAATAGAACTTCTTCCGCTTTTTTGCGGTCGGAGATATCGCGGCTGATGACGATGACATATTTACTACCTTTGACAGGCTGGCAGCGGGATTCAAACTCTTTCCAATGTCCTTCTTTATGTTTAAGGCGAACTTCCAGTGAATAGCCTTCCTGCCCCCCAATCATCGTCGAAATCGTTTGATGAAAGATTTCCAAGTCCTTCGGGTGCACCAACATGCACAATAGATTCCCTATTAATTCGTGGCGTTCATACCCTAAGACAAGCTCGTGGGAAGGAGAAAAATAACTCACCGTATGATTTTGATCCATAACCATGATTAAGTCAGAAGTATGATTAGCGATCAGCTTATACTTCGATTCGCTTTTTTCCAGCGTCGCTTCCATGTATTTATTTTGCTTATTAATTCTTAAAAGCCGATCATTCGATTCGATCAGCAAGCCGCCCAAAATAACGCCTAACATGACAAACAGCACATATTGCAAATGAAATAACGGCTCGGTCAATAAGATATGAAACGACAGGATCGTTACCAAATATCCCGCAACATAAGCCATAAAAAGTGAGCCGATTTTTTTGGATTGTGAGCTTTGAGACATGACTTTATGTACAACACACAAAATCATCATATTGATCATCCAGCCTATGATTGCCGGAGCCCAATTTCCACCGGAAACAAGTCTGGTAAGCAGTGAGAATAACCCGGTTATCACCCCAGGGATCGGCCCAAAATAAGCAAAAACAAGAATAACGGGTGCGTATCTAATATCGTAGGCATACCCTTGCTGCTTGATAGAAAGGATGACGAGAATAACCGAAACAACCCCAGCATAAAGGCTCGCCCACAAACTAAAATACTTAATCGGCTTTTGGTGAATAAACGAGCGGATGACCAATGGTGTACTGACAAGCAGTGAAAATATAGCAATATTGACTATAAAGTCAAATAGAATCATAACTCCCTCACTTCTGTTAAAATTCTTAAACTTGTTAGCGCATACTTCATATATTAAACCAACTCTGCAGCTTCTACCAGCAAAATAACAAGTTATGAGAATCATGCGTTTTAACATGAAAAAGCCCATGAGCAGTTCATGCTCATGGGCTTTTTTGTGTAAAGTTTATTAATGATTTGGTACCACGTATACACTGCCATCAGACAATGTTTGTACGGTGCCGGAGGCTGATTCAATTTCACGAAGTGCCCAATGCTCCTGCGGTACATCCGGCCAGCTCGATGACTTCACATCGGCGGTCGGCCGCTTAAACAATCGGTTCAAAATCGTTACTGCTTCCGCACGATTCAATTGCTTTTCCGGCAGGAAGGTGCCATCGGAATAACCCTGCAAAATGCCCGCTTGCGAAGCTTTCTTAATGGCTTCTAAAGCCCAATGCTCTTGCGTATCGCTGTATCCCGCATAGGAGCTGCTTCCAGCATCTCCCGCAGGAAGCAGCCTTGCAGCAATGCTGGCCATTTCCCCGCGGGTAATCGCGTCATCTGGGCGGAAGCCGGTGTCATCGCCAAGCATCACACCTGCGCGCTGCATATTGGCAATGGCTTCTGCCGCCCAATGTTCTTTGGCAACGTCCGGATAACCGCTAGGTTGTGCCGATGCCGAATCATTGTTGGACTTCCCAGCGCCAATACGATTCAAAACCATCGCCAATTCCGCACGCGTAATGGCTTGTGAAGGACGGAATGTGCCGTCCGGGTAACCGGATAAATAAGGTTTCAGTGCATTCGCTCCATTTTTCTGAATAATGGTAAATGTACTGAACTTACTGATCTCAATAGCAATACCGACTGGTTTGCCATCCGCATCATAACGGATTTCTCCGTGCGTTAGCACTTTTTCGCCGTCGCTATGTTCAATGTACACAGCCAGCTCATCCAAAATTTGTTTGGCCGCTGCTGCGTTATCCGGCAGGCTGAGGTTATTCAGCGGGAATACAACTTCCGTTTTGTATCCTGAATAGTTTGTCTCAATCTTGACCGGTTGACCGATAATGGAGACAGATCGATCTCCTGCATCTTTGAGCACAAGCTCAGCAGCTTGCACGCGTTTTGTTACTTCACTGCGCTCAGCTTCAACACGGACTGGAACAATTCGGAAGTAAGCATCTTTTCTGTCTTTACTCATTTGCTTCAGAGACTCCGCTGATACTGTGATCTGCCCGTCAGGCAGTACCAGTTGCAGCGCCATGCCGCCACCTGCAAGCAAGTTAACCGTTTCTGCATTTAAGCTGACAATCCGCTCATCCGCAGGATTTTCTGGCAAGTCCGTTACATAAATGCGAGCAACCTGGTCATTATTCTGTGCTGCTTTTTCCAAAATCCTACGTGCATCCACGGCATCCAACTTCACCGTATCCAGCACTTTGCCATCTGACGATTGGGTCCGTACGATGTTGGTTTGGAAAGTCCAACCTCCGGAGCTTCCAGCAACCGTCGTTTGGCGCGTGTCAGGACCAGAACTTGATTCCTCGATACGTTTGACGTCGATGGAATAAGTCTGTGAAGACTTAAGGTCCGCTGACTCCACATTTACGATAATGGTATTGCTGCCAATTGCTAGAGCAGGTTCAAAGGTGCCGCCGCCTTTTTGTTTTACATGCTGCACCGTTACCGTTGCCTCTGGATCATTGGTAATCGCCTTAATTGTTGCGTTAGCACTTTCGGTTGTTGAAATCGTTCCGTATTTAAGCTTGTATGGTGTAAAAGCACCGTCCAAGATCGTACCTGCCTGCAAACTCGCCAGTAATGGCGGCTGCCCAGGCACTGTCTGCTTACGCAATACAGAAATGTTATAGGTGAGCGTCGTCCCATCTTGAGCTTTGACCTCAATGGCATAGGTTTGTGCATCCTTCGTAAATGGAAGGGGCAAGACCGCTCCGCTCATTACCTTTTGACCATCGATATGAATTTCTGCATCCGACTGTTCGGGAACTGGCAGAAGCTTAAACTCGACTGTTGTGTAAGGCACTAGTACCTCATAATTTTTCACTGCCGGGTTAAAATCAGCTAACAAATCAGCTCCGTCTGTAGCAAGCCCCAAGCTTTGCAACAGCGCATTACCGCTTGGTTCCCGCCATACGGCAACTTGGTAGCTTCGTGTTTCCGCACCGTCCGGAGAGGTAACCTCCACAGGAACTTGATTCTCGCCAACTTGCAGCTGAATCGCTTGGGATGCTTGCCCGCTCTGAACGGATTGTCCTTTTACCTTAATGCTGGAACCTGCTTTCATAGCGCCAGGTGTCAAGGTTACCGTGTCCACGGTGTTATCCACATAAACGGCATAACTTTCTTCCGCCCCTGTGAAGGCTTGCGCTGGAAGCACATCGCTTTTTTGCGAAGCCGTGGCATTCGTAAGCTTCAATGTAGCCAATAATGCTTCATTGGAACCTGTTCCATCCAGACTTAGCGTATAGAACTTGTCTCCTGCACTATCGGAATGCACTTTGATGGATACCGATTTCCCTGTAACAGGCACCGCGATATCGACATAACCGCTCTCAGAAACTGTCTTGCCGTCGATCGTCACGACAGAAGCAGCAGCCATCGGAACTGCATAAACACGAACGTTGTCCGAATAAGCTAAAGCTTGATAAGCGGTTGTACCGAATTGATACGGAGCGCGCATCTGTGCGTTGCCTGTTGTCAGTGCTGCAAGATCACTAGGGGTTGCCGGAATTGCTTCAGCTACACCGCGAATGACTTCAAAGCCATACTCCGTTTTGTTGCCAACCCGGTCCGTAGCCGTCATCGTGAACTGCACTCGATCGGTCGATGTTCCCCACTCCAATGGTGCGAAATAGTCGAATTTCCCTTTGTCATCCAGCGGTACTTGAATACCGTTGACAACAAGCTTAGCTCCCGCGTCAGTTTGGCCGGTGATATAAACTCTGCTGGTATCTGTAACGATACCATTCAACGAAATCGGCTTGCCCTGCGCGTCATTGCCTCCGGAAGCGATCAACATCGGTCCGGTGCGGTCAATGAAAATCTTGCGGTATGCCGTACTGCGATCGCCGCGCTCATTCACGGCTTCAACCAATACGTTATATTCCCGCTCTTTCAATACAGCCGTTTGAAGCAAATCTTGCAGAACAAACGTGGAAGTTCCACCTGCTGCTACTTGCTCGATGCTGCCAAGCTGCTGTCCGTTCACAAACAAAGTAATAGCTGCAGCTTGATTAGCCGTCACCTTCAAAGAGGCTTGTTCAGCTGCTGTAAGCAACAACGTCTCTTCATTTCCGTCATATGACGTATACGTTTGTTCAATGACGGGTTGTGCGCCAGCGTCAAGCGACACTGCTAACGTTGACGGTTGCGGAACTGGCAAATCCGTCGTCACACTCGCAGATGTTGGGCTGAGCACAACACGCCCTTGCTCATTGCCAATAGCCGAGACGGCTATCTGGTACGTTGCTCCAGCCGTTAATCCAGTTATTACGGCGTTCTGCTCACTTCCCGCTTCAGGTGTTATATCCATCACCGGAACTGCCGCTTTGCCGTTCGTACTGTCACTAACCCAGATACGATAAGCAGTCACGTTACCTGCAATAGAAGCAAAGTGCAAGGATATTTCTCCATTTCCTGTAGAAAGCACCTTAGGTTGCTCAGGTGTGCTCAGTGAAATAGGCGCAGTCACCTCAACAGTTGCATCTGCAATAACATGGATTGGTGCTTTATCTGCACTTTCCCCTACTACAGAAAGATAGTAAGTTCCAGGCAGCATGGAAGTCGGAAGATCAATAGCTTTACTGCCGGAAGATGGCAGACCGCTTTGAATAACTTCCCCAACCCATTGATCGGCGCTGTCCGTTAACATCATCGTTACTTGTGCATCAGATGATGCATTCTCCATAGACCACGCAACTTGAACACGATTTTCCACACCAGCTACAGTCTTCACGGAAGCCTTAATCTCTGGCTGAGGGATTAGTTTCTGTATTTGCAAATCCACTTTTTTCGCGTTTTGAATCATCCATTTGCCAGCTGGCGCATTAAGGAGTGTCACGTAAAGCGTATCCTTGCCGTCATTCACTGGATTTGGTGTTGAGACCTTCGTCTGTTCAAGCGGATCTCCGCCTGGGCTTGCACTTGATACTCGGTCTGACGCCGGCTGTAAATAAGCGTTGCCAGCAGGAGCATCAAAGTTCAGCGTGTACGGTGAACCGTCAGGTCCTGTAATCACGGTGTTGGCATTTCCGCCGCTGACCGTCAACATATAATCGCCTTTTTCGGCGATATCAAAATATTTGCTAAATCGGCCTTCCATCGTCAGTGGTTTAATCGACTTAAACTTCCTTGTCGACTTGTAGGCAACAACACTTGTAAAACTATTGCTTACAACTTTCCACTGTCCACTCAAATCAATACCATCCAGCAAAAACGTTTTCTTCTGCTGTGATTCATCATACAGCACATTCAAACCTGGCAAACTCGGGTCAGTTTGAAGTTTGTATAATTCACCATTTGGCGCATACAGCTTTGTCTGCTCATTGGCCCCGTAAATCTCTACAATCGCTTGACCATTATCTGTCTTGGTCATATCAAACACGGTAGGATAAGCTTGATCCTGCACCCACTGCGCAACATCCCCGATTTTCACGTTAGATGGTACTGTGCTTAATACGGCGCTTGGACTTGTGCCTGCGCTGATCATCCATGTTCCGGCCTCGACCGCATCCACTAACGTGTACACATGACCATTGGCGTCGCGCAAAGCATTCCAATTTGGTTCGTTCTGTGTCGTGTTCAGACTGTATGGCCGTCCATCTGGTTTGTAAACAATAACATCGCCTTGAGCCTCACCAACGTTAAGTACGTAACTTCCACGCTCTTTCACTGTAAATGAGGTAACTGAGCGATCCGGTGTTTGCGACCATAACTCAGCCAACTGACTCAAGTTCAGCGCTCCGCTGGCAAATAACAATTCATTCACTTGAATGTGACTATTCGTGTTTGTTGTTAGACTCCATTTGCCTGCAAACAAGGATACACGCATATAGGTCGTTTGGCTGGCGGCATCATAGCTGATTTCTGGACGCAAAGTCTGCTCAAAACCTTGTCCCGATGCAGTCGCTTTTAAAACAGCAGCCCGTTGATCTCCTGTCAAGGCAATAAGTGCCGTGAAAGAACGTTCCACTGCAAAAGAAGCCGTCGACTTCCCGTTTGCAGCATTGGTTTCCGTTGTGATCAAAGGTGTTTGATCCAATGATGTCAGCTGTCCATTCACAATGCGTGCTTTCGCATCGGTATGCACTGGCTCCTCCGGTTGGAATGACAGACTAACCGGTTTTAGATCAAAGACACGCTTAAGCGGATTCGCAGCAGCGATCCTTACCTCATTGCCTTCTTTGGCCTGATTGCCCGAATCTGTATTCCTTAAAAATAATTCTTCCGCAATGTCCAACCATGGTTCTGCAGCGTCCATAAAATCGGAAACGTTGTTCACGAAATCCAGACCTTTTTCCCACCAAGACTTCTTAGGTGGCTCTGCTTCCACTTCGAACAGAATCGTATTGTTATTAAACGTATACTTCAGATTAGCGCCAACGCCGTTATGTTTGAAAGTCCCGTATACACCTGTTTCATTTACACTGAGTGCAACGTTACTCACGGTCGCTCCGCCAATACGCGGAATCCCTTTTGGAACATAAACCGTTCCTTTAATCGCGCCGTTGAATCCTTTTTGGTTAAAAGAGTACGTGCCAATTGCTCCTTTAACGACTTCAAATAGATTGATGTCGCCTTTCGTTGCAAAGCCCGGTGAAGAAAACCCTTTGATTCCAGCCGTGGCCGGATTCACTACCGTTTGCATGTTCATGTTCTTCACTGGCAGCCAATAGTAATATTCCGTTCCGCTGCCGTTAAAACCGTAGGTCGTTAGATCCGTATCAATGGAATCGGTACCGATCAGATTGAACTTGTAATTCGCCTGAGGATGCTTCATTTCAGGAACAATGACATCGTTCACAGATCCGGTAACAGCGAATTTTTGAGGAATCTGAGACATCTCAGCAAGTTTGTCCACGCTACCGAACAGATAATTGACTTGAAGGCCTGTCGACGCCAGCTTCACTTTCTGATACATGCCGAAGTTTACGCTATCCAAACGTCCTTGTTTGGTTCTCATATTCAAATCGAAGCTTAACTTCGTATCTGGTAAGCTGCCTGTTCCCTGAACACCCACATAAGGAATGCGGCTTTCCACGACGAATTTGGTATCACTTGCTTTGATTGGGCCAACTTGAAAGCTATTTTTCATCGTAAAGGTACCCGACAAATCAAAGCGGTTATTGCGGAATTTCAGGCCATCAAACGGCACAGTTTCCTTAATCTTTTGACTGCCTACCTGCAAGCCGATTTCCAGATCACCAGTTAGGCGCAGGCCTTCTTTTGTGAAAATGAGAGAGCTTGCTTTGACAGGCATGTCCATATTCAAGTAGTCTGTCGCTTCCGAACCGTTCAAGTCGAAAGAGAACTTGTCTGACGTGATGGTAAAAGGCCCATCATGAATTGTGTAAGACAGATTCGAACCGAGTGCTCCACCGCCATTGACATATAAGCGGCCGTTGCCGGTTATTGTGGCTGGGTTAGTTTGTTTGTTCACAACAAGACTGGTGCCTTTGAACATGACCGAGTCGTTGATGATTACCGGTTCGGTTGTGTCATTTAGAACATAGATGCCGAGCTTTTTTTCATCCGGCTCTTCCGTAAAAGACCCTTGCAGACCAAGACTGTTTACTTCGTTGCTAACAGATGTACTAGGTACATCTACTCTCGCGAAATTTCTTGGTTTGTAGAAGTCCAGTGCTGTTATTAGGAGAGCTTCTGGGAATACGTAGTCGCCATAGTAAATATGATTCAGATGTATATCATATTTTCCTGGAGGCAAAGCCCCATCTTTTTCATCCCAGAACAACTCCAATTGACGCTCATTAATAACATTAGTTTTAAGGTTATATTGGATGCCATCCTTGCTTTGCAAGTAGTAATGGATATCTCCTACAGGTTTACGAAATAGATTAGGAATACCTGTACCCACTGCGACCAATCGCTTCTTGTCTTTCACATGTAGAACTGATGGGCCGATCCGGTCGTACTTAAGAACATCTGGTGTTTTTATAGTTTGATCATCATCATTCAAGATGATTGGCACTGCTTCCGTATAGCTCTTACCAATTTCGTTGGCTGCATAGCCGCGAACTTGATATTGTTGCTGCCACTTCAGACCCTTTAATACAACCGTAAAGGAACTTGTTCCTTCTTCCGTAGCTGTGTAAGGTACTTGAATCCACTTCTCTTCTTCTCCTTCTACTACTTTTGGAGGGTATTCTCGGTACTCTACTCCTCGTGCGATAATGTCTTTAGTACCGTCATCATAGACATTCGTGACCACGCTTATTGTGTCATCTGTATGTTTTGGATCAAAATAGATCATTTCCATCGGATCCACCGTAAGCTTAACACCAGGAGCTGTCGGCGGTGTATAGCCATACAGCCAGGTTTCGTTCATATTGCCTGCTGGCACAGAATCAACTACTGAGCCGAAAACTTTATCCATGATACTAATTTGATCGCGACTTCCACCAAACATGACGAAGTTTTTGCCGTCAAACGCCATGCTGGCATAACTTAGCGGGAAAGGCACCTGATTGGGAAGCCCTTGAACTTCATATACCTTTCCATCCTTATCCATGTTACTTTTATACATGGTTCCAGTAGAAAATTTTAATGGAGCCGTTTCCCACGCACTTCTATTCCACCCGTAGGCCATGCTCCCCCTCGTTGGAGGATATGTGCTCGATGGCAGCTTTAATTTTTTAACCAATTCGTTATCATAAGTATGGACATAGTCGCGTTCTCCGCCAAAAAAGACAACGCGGCGCCCATCATAGGCCATCGCCTGCCCCCAACGCCCATAAGCCTCAGGACCATTCGTCGAACTCCAGGACTTTGCCTCACCGTCCCACTTCCACAATAATGGAGAGCTGTCATCGTGCGTGACCGTTTTCGTTACTTTCGTACCATCACTCGTATACTCTTTCGTAATTGTTCCTGCATTTCCACCGTAAAGAACTGCCGTTTGGCCGTCAAAAGCCATCTGCCCGCCATAGGCAGCAGGCGGCTTCTGAGCAGGATTAGCTTCCGTCCAGCCCGTCCCATCCCACAGCCAAGTATCGTCTTGCAGAATCTTAGAACTTCCGCTGCCCGAATATCCTCCGAACAGAATCAACTGTTTGCCATCGAAGGCAAGTTGAGCGCCTCCGCGAGCTGTCGGGGAGTCAGGAAGCCCTGTAACTTGCTCCCATGTCGCGTTCATACCATCCCAAAGCCAAGTATCACCCAGCAATACGCCGGACTGACCCTCGCCTCCGAATAGAAGAACTTTTCCAGTGGCTGGATCATAAGCCATGGCTGCACCTTTACGTTTTGGAGGAGAGCTCGCAAGGTTTAGTTGTTCCTGCCAAGTTTTTTCTTTGCCATCCCATATCCAAGTCTCATCGAAGAACTTGTTATTATCCTGGCCTCCGAACATGACCACATTCTCAGCCATTTCGTCAAAGACCATGGATGCACCTTGTCTAGCATCAGGCGCAAGATTCGTTGTTACTCTACTCCATGTATAATCCGTAATTTTTGTTGCTGGACCGTATGTATTCTGCAACACAGTGTTGGTTCCGTTAGCCACTCCTGCTGCTTGAGCTACACTCAACCCGCCGTGTAAGAGCGGTATATACTGTAGTAGCAATGCAGCAATTAATAGCTTGGCCCATCCGGCTTTCCGACGTCTATTCAACGTTTATTCCCCTTTTCTAAGTTTTCATCAACATCCTACATAATGTAGTTCCAAACCACCCCTACTTAGTACCTATTAAATGTAGAATTTTGTCGATGTGTATAAAGTTTATATCGGCATTTTCTCATAAAATGTTTAGAAAAGTATTAGAATTATAATAGTTTTTGTCGAAATAACGAAAAAGGTTTATTGGGACTTTAGATAAATTATCCTATTCTTTCACTACCAAAGTCATAGGTCCAATAATAATATCGTTTCACTTTAACGTGTTTTAGAGCCTTTAGACCCATAAAAGTGTTAACTTACCAAAAAAAACAAAAAAAAAAAAAAAAAATAGGTTGACCAGTAACAACTGGCAACCTATTTTTCTCTTTCGTTCTTTTGTTTGATTTTTTCACTAGTATGTTTGCTTCTGCATCTGCTTCTTCTTCGTCATATTCCGTTACGCAAAGCGCTTTGTCCAAAGTATTGCCCTATTTTAGTACAACCCCATATATACTTCCTTTGGTCCTCGAAGCGCCGACTCAGAAGTTGATTCTTCGATGCTTCGTGCAGCAATCTGCTTGACAGCTCCGCGTCAGCAAGATTGGGTGAATTCCGACTCTCAATGAACGATTTATGTAGTTTCTTGTGGGCAAGCTTCGCCCATTCCATGTGAGATCCATCATTTTTTCAGTATGCTCGACTTATGAAATCGACAGCACTACTAAATTCCCCCGGTTGCTCCGTCTTTATTCAGTGCTTAGGCTCCGCATTGTTCTTAGAGCCTGCCTCATTTCGGTTAGATGATTATCTAAGTATCGTATCATTTTAACACTTTTGTCAAGTATTTAATCGTTAATCTGAAAACATTTTTGCTCTTGACGATTATCACTTTCAATGCGATAGTTATACATGCGTCTAACTGATAGCGAGGAGGTTATTCTTTTGTCACGATTCTAGCTTGATCCCAAGAGAAACTCATCCACATTTTTTCTGTCACTTTTCAATCAGTGATAAAAAAATTATACAAATAGGAGTGAATTTTTGTGTCTGTTACGAAATCAAAAGCATTTATCATTTTTATCCTAGCTTTCGGGATCTTCGGAATCATTAATACGGAGATGGGCATTATCGGGATCTTGCCGCTCATTGCTGAAAACTTTGGCGTTAGCGTTTCAACAGCCGGTTTGCTTGTCAGCCTATTCGCACTCGCAGTAGCGATTTCAGGTCCAATTTTGCCTTTGTTGTTTTCAGGGTTTAATCGCAAGGGCGTTATGCTGCTGGTTATCGGGCTCTTTGTGGTCGGTAATCTTGTGTCCATGTTCGCACCCAATTTTACAATAGCCTTAATCGCCAGAATTGTTCCAGCGTTCTTACATCCCGTTTACTTTTCTGTAGCCTTTACGGCAGCTGCTTCCTCTGTAAATCCGGAAATGGCTCCGAAAGCCATCGGTCGTGTGTTCATGGGTGTCACCGCGGGAATGGTTATTGGAACTCCAATTGCTTCTTTCATTGCAGACAACACGAATCTTGAGCTAGCGATGTTGTTCTTTGCCGTCGTCAATGCTTTAACCTTCTTGGCTATTCTTCTCTTTGTCCCTTCTCAACCTGTCAAACAAAAGCAATCCTATGGCTCACAGGTTCGAGTATTGAAGAAAGGTGTTGTCTGGGCAGCCATCTTTGGTGCGATTTTTATCCTGTCCGGAATGTATGCAACATTCAGCTTCTTTGCAGAGTATCTTGGACGTGTAACAGAAATGTCTTCAAATATGATTAGCTTGATGCTTATCCTGTTTGGTTTAACAGGCATGGTGGGGAATTTGCTCGCAGGTAGATTATTAACGAATAATGCGTTAAAAACTGCCTTCGTGTTTCCGCTCGTGTTCGTTGTAAGTTATTTGGTTCTATTCTTATTTGGATCGTTCACGGTTCCTATGATACTGCTTATTGCATTGTGGGGCGTGTTGTTTACATTTGGCCTTAATATCTCCCAATATATGATCACGTCTTCGGCATCCGAAGCACCAGACTTTTCTAATGGCCTTTTCGTTGCTTTTGGAAATCTTGGGGTTACCATTGGTACAATGGTTGGTGGTGCATTTATCAATGGCTTGGGTATTCAAAGTGTCATGTGGTCTGGCATCGTGTTCTTACTACTTGGGTTCTTGTCTATCCTGTTCTTCATACCACTTACCCGTAAAGCCAAAATCAAAGAAGTTTCCCAGATAGCCGCATAAAATTTTCTAAAGAAAAGGTCATGTGTCGTTAGGTTGACCACCTTAACGACTCATGACCTTTTCTTTTTATTACTCAGCTAGATTTTTTATTAGATCCTCAGAAATTTTATCAAGATATGCTTGCAATACCTCTGGTTGAAAAGCAAGGCTCATGTATTTACCTTCGCGAATGCTCTGTATTAAACCCGCAATTTCAAGCTCCTTAATATGGTGAGAAATTGTAGCTGCACTCACGTTATGGCTCTCAAGCAACATACTGCAGGGCAGTGGTTGACTGGAATCCTTAATTTCTTTGAGTATCTGAAAACGCCGAGGTTCGGCTAATGCTCTGGATATTCTGGTAAATTGCGATTCGGTCATGTCTGACATTACGCAAACCTCCTTTTTATAATGCATATATAATTATATATCCATCTAACTGTCGATGCAAGATTTAGTTCATCCTTAATAAAAAGCCTCAAACCAACTCGGTACGAGCGGTTTGAGGACTATTCCTATTCGTTCGCAGGTGCCGGAGCTGCCTGACCGGCAGCTTCACTTCCTTGCTCCGTCGAAGGCTGGTTACCTCCATTACCGCCATTCATTCCGTTCGGGAATCGGCCTTGCCCGCCTCCGAAGCCGTCTTTGCCGCCGGGACCGCCTTTGCCCATCCCGTTGCCCATCTTCGACAGATCCACCGTTGAGGCATCGATCAGTGCGCTGGCGTCAGCTTTTTGACCCTCGGTCGTTGAAGGGATTTCGCCGTTAAGCTGACCTTGAATGCTCTCCGAGCGAAGTGTTCCCAGCTTCGTTAACTCCGTAACAGCAGCTTTGTACTCGTCATAAGTGTTGAAGGCGCTTGGGTCGTTTTGCACATGGCTGGAAATCAATTGATCGAGGTTCGCAACCGTTTGTTCGAATTTACCGTCCGCAAAGTAACCATCCACAATTTCTTGCAAGTAGGTATGATATTTCTCCATGTACTCAGGCACTTCAAGCAGTTTGCCAAGAATCGGACGATCCTCCAGGCTTACACCGGAGAGCGGCGTGTCAATGGCCTGATTGACGACATCTGATGCACTACCTCCCTGGAACCCGCCGAATGCCATATTGTAATCCCAAGGCAGCATGCTGAGTTGACCGTCATTTTCATAGAGGTAATAATTATGCCCCATATTGGAGGTGTAGCTGTCCATATTCACCACGACCGTGTGTGCGGCAAAATATTTCAATACCGCGTCCACATCCACCGACGACTCCAAATCTGTGCCTGTGCTCAGATTTTTTAACGCCGCGATAACGCGTTCGTAGTCGGTTTCATCCGTTTTCGTTTCAGCATTATCAAAAATGGCGGAGTAACTGCTGATTTCATCGTCGGTATAAACGAGGGAAACTCCGTTCTGCGAGCCATTCATGCCGCCTCCGCCAGGACCACGGTTCCCGTTGCCATCCATTGGAGGCATGCCCGTTTGTTGCGTCGCAGCGTCACCTGACGGCATCTGCGGAGAAGTTGCGCCCTCAGTATTCCCTGTAGCGGCCTGTGCACCGGCTCCGGCGGTTTCGCCATTTGCCCCCGTAGCATTCCCCATTTTACCCATGTCACCTGGCATGTCGCCATCATTGTTCGGTTTGTACAGCTCACCTTCGCCGTCTTTCGTTCTGTCGAGGTAGCTGCCGTCTATCACTTCAACCGCCAAGTAGAAGCCCCATGCCTCGCCATTGACTTGGATATCTGCAAAAGCATACAGCGGAGCGTCGACCCCGATATAGCTCATGATGTCATAACTCAAATACTCCTTCATGTAGCTGCTGTCGGACTGCATGTTGTTAACAACGATTTTGTCGAGACCCATCCACGTTTGGCCGTCTACGTACTCATCGAATTTAATTTTAAAACTGTAACGGTCTGTCGTATCGTCTGCTACAACTTGTTTCAAGCTGGAATTACCTTTGGGCCGGATTCCGACATTCTTGATGGTCATTCCGTTAATCGTAACATCTGCTGAAATGTATTCCTCTTCTGCTGCGTTATCCAGCATCTCCTGCCACTTCGCTTCATCAACATCAATGGAGAATGACATGATTTTGGTTTTATCCATTTCCTTGACATACCCCAGCGTTTGCGCACTTGAAGTGCTCGCCGCGGCCGCTACTACAGCTTCCGTCGAAGTACCTGACGTTTGCGTTTTTCCTTGGCTGCATGCCGTCAGCAAAGCTGAGCATAATAACACATAGCCGGCTTGTTTTACTAACATTTTTATATTCATATTGGCATCTCCTTCTCTAAGTAGCCGCTGCATGAACGACTGTGATGCACTTAGTTTAAGAGAACAACCTTTAATGAAACTTAAATGGAAAATGAACCGTACGGGAGCTTGTTCAAAAAGTTTTAGTAACCTTGTACACTTTTGTATATAAAATATCTTTAAAAACAGAAAAAGTGGCTTCCGTGAGCGTTTGAGGGTAACTCATCATCTTGAGCGCTAAATCAGGCATCCCAATCTGAAGGGGTGGCTGCATATAGTCGAAATCATTCAGATGAAAACCGAGCCGTGTATAGAAGCCAACTCTCCGCTCCGCTAGGTCCGTAACTGGGGGTTCCACCTCTAATAAAATGGGCTTTAACGATTCCCCCATATATGCCTTCATTAATTTTCCACCCAAGCCGCTTCCCCTTACGCCAGGATCAACAGCAATGTGCTCCACAAACCGAAACATAGGGAATTCCCATACGGCTAAAAAAGCAATGATCTTGTTGCTCTCGATTTCAGTAATAAGTCGATAGTTAGGATCAGATAGCAGTTCCTTTGCTCCTGCATAAGTTCTGCGTTCAATTTCAGGAAATGAAGCTTCCATAATCGCATAAATTTGATCAAATTGGCTGTCTTGCATCATCATATTCTCCCTTATGTAGACTGCATTTCACACTTGCTATGATAACATTCACATCTTCAAACTAAAAAATGCCTGTTAATTAGAAAAAGGAGCCCGCAAATCCGCGTGGCCCCACTTTATTATTTCCTGTTTACAATGTCTCCGTACTGAGCGTAAATCCTTCGATAATGACATCTTCGTCAACCTCGATCAAGATACATCGTTTCCCTTGATAGTTCACTTGTCTCACATACTTTAAATCTTGCGGACTGACCGAAATTGTAGCTACTTTTGTATCAATCTTAATGGATTTCGACGTGAACTTCGGAAGGACGCTGCTTGCTTTAATTTCATAGTTTTTGTCGTCGACGACATTTTGAAAAGCCCGTTCCACCTTTTCCTTCGTTACGTCCTCCACACCGCTCACCATCAGCATACGTTCCACATCTTGATAATCCAGCTTGGGAGGCTCTTCCTCCTCGTTGGACTCGATGACACGATGAATTTCCTCGTATACTTGTGCGATCGTAGAGGCATCCAGTTCTTCGCCGGCTACTTCCTTCACGATATCCTCGAAAATAGCTCTTTCTTCCAGCGCCGTCACGGTCTTCTCGGCATTCAGGACCTGCTCGATGAAGGGTACATTCGGTTCATGCGCTCTCCCCGAGCAATACAGAATGCGATTCACATCGGAATAGTTGTCCGTCACACTAGGGTAGAAAAACCCTTGCTCTGGCGTGTTCAATTTGATAATTGGGTCTACGAAGACATTATACTTGAATTCCCTCTCGACATAATCAAACATGAGCGTTTTCCGCTGCTGCTCCGTGGAATTTATGCTGCACAGAATGAACAAATTCGCGAACATTTCGTCCTTTTCACTCTGCTCGGCTTCATCGTTCCTCGCCTTCGTCGGGCGGGAATATTGACCGCGGACAAAAGTAATCACCGTATCCTGTTCGTATACGGTATCCGCCAACATTTTATCCACCAATATAAGCATTAAATCCTGCCATTCTTGCGGATCACCGGTTATCAAACCTTGATGGAGAAGCACCTTTGTAGGCTGTTCCGCTTCTTCCTGAAATTTCAATTCGAACATCTTCTGATCTAATTCCCCGGTCAGCAGTTTTTTGAAATTCGCCATGTAGAGCTCCTGCTTCTCTCTGTCCAATAAGGCGAACGGCTGGCGCTCGTAGTGGTAGATCTCATTCGTTTCCTTCATAATATACACATTAAAAATTTCGTAAAGATTTAGCAACTCGTGATCCAATTTAAATAACTTGCGAATATGCGCAATTTCTTTTTTCATCATGATCTGTCAGTCAACTCCGCTTCCACCATTACTTCCTTTGATAATTCCGCTACATATGAAACGAACATGTGTTTCTCTATTGCTTGAATGAACACTTCCTGTATGTTAATTCATAATGATCATTTTCACAACCATTTTAAAAATTTACCTCCAAAAGGTTTTGTAGTAGATATCAATTTCAGACACAAAATATCTGACTCGCGTGCATTTTATTCCCTTTTAAAATCATCTACTATTATAAATATAAAGGAATTGCACATCAGTTTTATACGAACAAAGGAGGATTTTTTTATGACAATTCAAGTTCAATCAGAGAGAGTAAATCCACTTACACCGGAGCAAATCAAGCAGTACCATGAAGACGGTTTTATTATTATTAAAAATGGCTGCAGCGATGATTTGATCGATGCTTTTAATTCGCATATTCATGCTATCCGTTCTTCCGAATCTATGCCTGAATGGGCAAAACCAAGAAAAGGCGGAGCCGTGGTGGATGACAAGGACCGCTTTTCCCTCCGCCTGTTCAATCCTCACCTGCATGATGGCTTTTCGTTGCAGATGATGAAGCTGCCGGTTGTACGCGGCGCACTGGCCCAAGTTCTGGGCGATGAAGCCGCTGGCGTCCAAAGCATGTACTTTTACAAAGAACCCGGCTCACCAGGGCAAGCAGCGCATCAAGACTATTACTACATTAAGAATGATCCGAACACGTTGACCGCCGCATGGGTTGCCATGGAATATACCAATGAAGAAAACGGCTGCCTGTACGTCATCCCCGGCTCTCAGAAACTCGGCGTTCTGCCCCACGGCGATGTGAAAAATTTACAGGAACACGAAGCTTGGACCCATGAGGTGGAAGGCATCGATTTAAGCAAGGAGATTCCAGTTATTTTGGATAAAGGGGATATCTTAATTTTTGACAGCAACCTTATCCACTCTTCTACTCGAAACCGTTCCAACCGCTGGCGCCGCTCCTATGTATGCCACTACATCCGCCATGACTCAACGATTGAGAGAGAAGATTTAAAAAAGAAAATCTCTCTTGTATAATGAAAGAAAAGCTGTCCGAAAGGATGGAATAATCGAATGGACATAGCATCCAAGGTGGAAGTCATTCCACCTTCTTTTGTTGTGACGAATACCTATGCAGGTACCGTTGTCTATGGCCCCGGCGGGAAATATGGTCCCCGTATACAGATGGATCTGCAGCTTGTCCTGGTCCATAGCGGCTCCATGACCGTAGAGATTGACGGCGTCCCCTTCTCTGTCCCTCCAGAGAGCATTGCGCTGCTCAAACCGGGACATGAGGAGATGTTTCATTTTAATGAGAAACGTGACACGTGGCACCGTTGGATTGCTGTGGCTGTGGACCCGCTATTACCGGACGCAGAGGCTTATTTCGATTCATTACCGCTCTACATCCCTTTGACGACGCGACTGAATCAATTGACAGATATGCTGATGTCTTTGCAAAACGATGGGTGTTCTACGGAGGACGAAGTGGTAAAAGCGCTAGGCCGTTCTGCTTTGTGGTTGTATGCGACGGAGTATTTGCATTTGGGATTGAATCACCTGAAACATCCGGCCGTTCTCCTTGCTGTGGAAACGATCCACGAAAGATTTGGGGAGGAGCTCAACCTTAAGGATTTATCGCTGATTACCGGAAAAACGCCCGAGCATATGATTCGCCTGTTCCAGCGTGATGAAGGGGTAACACCGATACAATATTTATGGCAGTATCGGGTAAAAAAGGGGCTGGAATTGCTGCGCAGTACAGGCTTGAATATTGGTGAAGTTGCCGAACAATCCGGTTTTAAGACCTCGTATCATTTTGCACGAACCATCAAACGGCATACTGGTCTGACACCTAGTGAAATTCGTAAGGAACACTATAACAAGCCCTATCGCTCTGGAGCGAACGGATGATTCAGAAGAAGAGCCCGGCCACGCTTCCTAGCGTAGTTCCGGGCTTTGTCGATTATCCTTTTACAGCTCCTGACGCAACTCCGCTGATAAAATACTTCCTCCCCACCACACTTAGAAGAATTAACACCGGAACCGCCATCAGAAAAGCTCCAGTAATCGGCGTAGCATAGTCCTCTTTATAGGGATTATTCATCGTTGAAATTCCTACAGATAAGGTCATTTTGTGCTCAGAGGTTAAAAAGATCAACGGGCTTAAATAGTCATTCCACGAATTCATAAAGTTGAGAAGGCCCACAATTCCGATGGCGCTCATGGACAAAGGAACTGCGATGCTCATAAAAGTTCGCCATTCCGTACAACCATCCACCCGTGCGCTTTCATACAGTTCTTTGGGAATGGCCGTCATCACTTGGCGTATCAAGAATATGTTAATGGCCGATATCGCTCCTGGAAATATTAAAGGAGAAAACGTATCCAACCATCCCCACTGTTTGAACATAATGAAACTCGGAACGAGCGTCATCTGCGATGGAATCAGAATAGTTGCAATCACAACGGTAAACAGCACATTTTTTCCTTTAAAATCATACCGTGAAAAGCCATATGCAACCAAGGCATTACCGATCATAGAAAGCACAGAAACCGATACGGCAATAAAAACTCCGTTGAAAAATTGGGTCCAAAACGGTATCTTCTCGAACAGCAAGATAAAGTTGTCCAGCGTTGGATGCAGCGGGATCGGATTCAACGGAGATGCTACGATGTCATCGTACGTTTTAAATGATACGCCTACCATATATAAAAAAGGGAGACTGAATAATAAGCTCAATACGACTAAAGCAGCATATACAGCTATACGATGAATTCGGTTTGCTGTCATTGTGGCATTCCCCCTTTACTTCTTCTCCTGAAACAACCGGATTTGAATAATTCCTACGATTAGTAGAATGACAGTAAACACATAACCCACAGCGGATGAATACCCGAAGTTTTGTAACCGGAAGGCTTGCTGGTAGATGTACATCGTCGGGAATAGCAGCGATTGCTCAGGTCCTGACTGTCCGGGTCCGGCAAGCACAAACGGCTCGGCAAACATGGTAAATGAGCCGATAATGGCCTGAAAGACGATAAACGTCATGATAGGCCTCAGCAACGGTAAAGTCACAAACCACAACCTTTGGATCGCGTTTGCCCCATCTATTTTGGCCGCCTCGGTAAGCTCCTTAGGGATGTTTTGAAGTCCTGCCATAAAATAAAGGATATTAATACCCAAATATCGCCACGTTAATAAAATGATTAATGAGGGAAGCGTCCACCTCGGATTCTCCAACCAACCGATCGGATCCATACCGACGAAAGCAAGCACTGTATTTAAAATGCCAAATGATCTGTTGAAGATGAACCCGAAAATGATGGCTACCGCAACAGCCGATGTAATATTAGGTGTAAAAAAGAAGGTTGCAAACCACCCCTTCTTCTTTTCTATGAAAGGCTGGTTAATTAGCAAAGCAACCATTAGCGCAATCGGCAAGATGATAAAGACACTGCCCCCTGTCGCTTTCAGCCCGTTCCACATCGATTTCCAAAAAACATCATCATTCATAACAAGCAAGTAATTTTTGAATCCTGCGTAGGTCAGCTTGCTGACACCTTGGTATAAGCTGAGCCAGAACCCGTATAGAGTCGGATAAAGGCTAAACACGGCAAAGTGAATAAAAAAAGGACTAATGAACAGATATGGTGCAAGTTTAAACCACTTTGACTGTTTGATAGGCAACGTTCAAACCTCCTAAAAACCAATGTCCAAACCTTATGTAACAAGAAGAAAGGAGGTGCAGGTTGCCCCTCATCTCCCTTGTCATTCAAACTGCCCGCCATTTAACCGGCAGTTTCATTTTTCTTAATCGACTGCTTTAATTCATCATCAACCTTTTGAAGAAACTGCTCAGGAGTCAATTTGCCACCTTCCAATTCAAATCTATACTTATCCCAAGCATCGGTGAATAAGGTCCGCCACCAAGCCTGGTTTTGGTTTGGCGCTACAGCTACAAGCTTCCCATACAGATCTCCCAGATCCTGACCGCCGAAATACTTTGTATACTTGCTTTGCTCATGCAAGCCCGCCTCCTTGACGGAAGTCAGAAGCGCAGGGAACAGGTTCACAATTTGGAAGCGCTTGACGGAGTTTTCCGGTGTTAACTGCGCAAGCTTCATAAATTCCCAGGCTAAATCTTTATTCTTGGAAAACTTTGAAATCATCAAGCCTGTTCCGCCCCATACGGTAGTCGGGACTGATTTCGGGCCGCCTAAAGGCATGGGAACAGCCGCCCATTTCCCCTCTAATTCCGGTGCGTTATCCGCAAGCAGATTAACCCACCAATCGGGACCGAAAGCTGCTATGTAATTCCCTTTCTTAAATTGATCCCAATAGGCCGGGCCGTCATAATAGTTTTTATCCATGATGCCGTCTTTTTTCCATGCGTACATCCGCTTCAAAGCGGTTTGGCCTTCCGGGGTATTAAATCCGGGTTGGCCATCTTTCGTTACAATATCTCCACCCTCTTGCTTAATGAACAATTCGAAATAGGTTTGGTCCCCTCCGGTTTTCGTCGTAGAGTTTCCGGGAAATATAAAATGTTTATCACCAACTAATTTTTTAGCTTGTTCCGTAAATTGATCCCACGTTTTGAGCTCGGCTACAGAGATTCCTGCTTTATCAAACAAATCCTTACGATAATAAAGAGCAGAAGCCGTTGCGGCATGTTCGATCCCATACTGCTTGTCGTTAATGGTGTACAACGCTTGCCGACCTTTAGACATCACTTCGGTTAGATTGTCTTTTTTCAAATAGTCATTTAAAGGCACGAATGGGATATCACCGCGAATAAATTTAGGAAACTGTCCTTGTTCAATGTCGATCAGATCAGGTGCGCCCTCTCCTCCAGATTTGGAAATAACGGAGTATTTGTCGACAAGCGCTGTGCTTTCCATTAAATTAATCTCAACCGTAACATCCGGCTGTTTTTTCTTAAAGTCTTCCTTCACAGCCTCAAAAAACCGTTTATGAGGCTCTGCAAACACCCATAATGTCAGCTTTTTTCCGCCTGCATTTGTTTGCTCTGCATTTTTATTTTCGCCAGATGTAGACTCTCCGACATTAGGTGTACAAGCAGTTAACGCGATTGTTAACGAAATTGCTGCAGCAGTCGATGACCACTTTTTCCTCATCATCTACACACCCTTTCCAATTCTTGAAAATTTAGTAGGACTGTCTATAATTCAAATCATAATGTATGCGTTTACAGTTGGAAATTCACGAACATCCATTAAATTGTGTCCGAGATTGATATCTGGTTGACGACGGCAGCTCTGCCGGCATCCGCATTCCAACAGGAGATAAGCCCCCAGCCGGAATGGGCGCAATAACTTGCGTTCATTCCGGCTGGGGCTTCATTCTCATTGGATATTTTTTTCAATGCAGATGTGATATATATTCAAAGGCTGTTGTCCCGTAGACACTTTTGAAATGTTTGTTTAAATGGGTTAAATCAACAAATCCGCAGGCAGCTACGGCCGAATAAATATCCTTATTTTTCTCGATGATACATTTCGCCCGTTCGATTTTGGCGTTCAAGAAGTATTGGTAAGGCGATATGCCCATATGCGCCTTGAATAAACGAATAAATTGAAACTTTGATAATTGAAGCTCACTCGAGATTTCGTCAAGTTTAAGCACATGTTCCAGATTGGCATGCAGCATTTCCCTTGCTTTACGAATCAACAGGTTATCTTTCTTGACGTTTGTTGAAAAGTTCGTTTGAACCAGGCTCTCTGCGAGATTTACGAATAATTCGCTGCACAAAGCCTCATCTTTCTCACTCAAAATGGCCTGTGAGAGACTTAAAACGCGTTGTTTTAGCTGAACATCGTAGACAATCGGAGCTGAAAATCGCAAGATCTCCTTTTTCTCTGTAGCCTCCAAAAGCAATTGGGGCTCAAAATATAACATGACATAATCCAAACCTGTCCGGTCATGGGCCATGCCATCATGCGTCTGTTCCGGATTAAAGAGCATAACGCCATTCTGATGCGATAATTGCAGACTTCCGTCCAAATGATATTCTTGAATCCCTCGTAACGTCACCCCGATGGCATACTCCTGGTGAGCATGCTTTTTATACTTAAAATCCGTCATACTTGCCGATAATGCTTTAATATCAGCCGACTTTTTATACACAAATTGGTTCATTTCATTCACCTCTTGGTAAGCTTGCTTACAACCAAATCATGACGGCAGCATAAGCCAACGATAACGCCAATAAGACATTAACAATTTTGTTGTATTTATGTAAAAATGCCTTGAAAATCGCACCGAAAAGCACCCATGTGAGAAAGGCTAAAAATCCAATTCCTATGATAAGCATAATGCTTACTGACATCATCGTACGTGAGCTATAGCTAGGTATAATAAACGCTGGAATTACCGTTAGTGCAAATAACACGACTTTCGGATTCATAAACTGCATCAGAAAGCCTGACCGAAAGGTCGCCGCTTGGTTTACTGCCGGGCTAGCTGTATCCATTTTACAAATCAGATAGGAAAGATAGAGCATATAAGCACTTCCAATGATCTGCAGAATCAGGATGATTTTCGGTAAAAACGCCATGAGCATCGAATTTAAAAAAGCGGAAATGATCAGTAAAACGCCAAAGCCAACCGTTGCTCCATACGTATATTTCATCGCCTTTTTCGCCCCATGATGATGGACGGTGGACAAAATCACGATATTCGTAGGTCCAGGCGTAAACGTAGCAATCATACAGTAAATAACAAAAGATGTAATATTCATGAGAACCTCCTTTTACCGGCTTTTCTCATATATTACATCTTAGATTATGGTCGCTATAGTATATTATTGCAGAGATTGGGCGTCATGCGCCATGGAACTGTGTGGTAAAGCTCCTATTTCGATATCTCCTTAGCTGCGGAAACACTAGACTGGAAAGAAAACTTCGGCAGCTTAAGCAGCACAGCGACCAGCAGCAACAAACTGCCGTTGATGGCGAACACGACGGGAATTGATAGTTGGGTTGCCAGAAAGCCCCCAATTAGCGGCCCCAACAGCAGGCCCATTTGATTGGCCGATTGATTAAGGCTGAACGCGCGGCTGCGGAAGCTTGGTTCCGTATGCGTAGCGATAAATGCATTAAGCGCTGGAAATACAGCAGCGAAAAAGAGCCCGTAAACAAACCGCAGCGATCCGAATCCGATTAAATCGTGGAACAATATTTGCAAAAAATTCCCGATGCCTCCGCCGATAAGCCCGATGAACAGCACCTTTTCGTAACCCAGCTTGCTTCCGAGCTTGCCCCAACGAGGCGCCGCAATCAATGTTGCAACTCCTACCGCGGAGAAAATGATACCCGCATGAAGCGACGCGGACGACTGACTGGAGCCAAGCTTCAGCACATAGATCGTTAGTAAAGGTTCCAAAATCATGATGGATGTCGAAGTAATAAAGACAATGAACAACGCGTATACGAGCGTCCGATTCGCAATCGCTTCTTTAAGATCATTAAGCACCGAGGATCGCTTCGCTTCGGATTTAACAAAGGAAGGCTCCTTCACCCAAACCCATGCGATGACGAAGGCAATCAGCACCATCACACCTGCCAGCAAAAAGGTTTCACGCGTGCCGATCAGGTAACTTACACTTCCTCCCACCAGCGGTCCTATGACGGAAGCGGCTGCACCGGAGGTAGAGATGATGCCTAGCGCATAGCCGACATGTTTCTCCGGCGTATTCGTTGCCACCATCGCTATGGCTGAGGGAATATAACCCGCGAGCAAGCCTTCGATAATTCTGACGAGGATAAGCTCGTATGGATTTTGTACGATGAAGTATAAAAAATACGCAATGGACAAGCAAATTCCGGCGCGAAGCATCATCGGTTTCCGGCCATATTTATCGGCCATGGAGCCCCAGAATGGAGCGATTAAAGCAGCAGCCAAAAATGTAATGGCAAATACGACACCCGTCCATAGTTCCAAATGGCTTTGTACACCGAGATCATTTTGCAGAAATATAGACATAAACGGTATGGATACCGTATAGGCCATACTGACGAGGAAAGTCCCTACCCATAGCACGAAAAGATTTCTTTTCCAGGAATTATCAGCCAAAAAAGCACTCCCTTTTCTTCATTTGTCTCTATCTTACCATTAAAGTCAAGGGAGTCTTAATAGAACGTTTTTTTTAGATGATAAAATCTTGTAATGACTTTTTTACTTCGTGATTAGTTTACCGTTCTCAAGCCAAAGCACTCGGTCACAAAGCGGCAGCACTCTGTCATCATGCGTAACCATAACGGCACTCTTTCGCTGCTCTTTGACTTGCTTGGCAATCATACGCACGACATCGAGTCCGCGTGAAGCGTCCAAGCTCGCTGTTGGTTCATCTGCGAACAGGACGGCGGGGTCATTCATAAAGGCCCTGGCTATAGCTACCCGTTGACGTTCCCCACCTGAAAGCTTCTCAGGATAGGCGTTTCGACGATGCGAGAGCCCCATTTTATCAAGCAAAGCTTTGGCTCTTTGACCTGCCCGCGCCCTCTCCGTCCCGGCAAGCTTGGAGATCAGGATCAGTTGTTCCTCGACTTTTAGGTAAGGGATTAAATTGGCACTTTGAAAAATAAAGCCAATTTTTTGAAGCCGTAGATCGGACAGTTCTTGCATGTCCTTACCCTGAATGGCTTCTCCGTCAATCAGTACCTGTCCGCTCGTTGGTTCAAGAAGCGCTCCTGCGATGGACAGAAACGTGCTTTTGCCTGAGCCTGATGGCCCCATCACCGCAACGAGTTCGCCTTCGGCTACCTCTAAATCAAGCTTATCCAAAATCATTCTTTCATTGCCGCCATCCTGAAAAGTACGGGTAATCGCCTGTAATACGAGTCTGTTAGTCATGCTGCAGTCCTCCCAATCGCGTCCAAAGCGTCAATTTTCACAATTTTCCACACCGAAATTAACGAGCCGACAAGAGACATGGCCATAAAAGATAGACTAGTAATCGCCAATGTAGAGAAACCTAATTGAAATGGCATAGAACTCGGTATTACAGCCTTAAACAATTGAATGAAGAGAATACTAATAACTAAACTGCCAATGGATAAGACTAGAACCTGTAGCGCCACACTTTTTGCTAAGTAGGCCGTATGTGCACCTACGGCTTTCAAAATACCGAATTGGCTTGTTTTCTGAATCGTAATGACATAAAAGAATACGGCTAATACAAAAGCAGATATAACAAACAAGAATACAATCATCATCATCAACGAGCCTTGCTCTTCTTTGTATCCAGGAATAGCTGACACAGCCTCAGACTTTTTTATCACTTCGGTATGAGGCAGCACGCTTTGGAGCTGATCAACTTTTTCATTCGAGGTCTTTATCGCAATCGCATTGTATGGCTCCTCCGAAGAGTTAGATCCTCGACTGGACGACATCTGAAGATTTTGCCAATCTTGTTTATTTAGAAAGACAGCAGGTGTGTGACTAAATGACTCGTTTTTTACAAAGCCACTGACGGTCCATTTTGTCCCAGAAGCTTGATCGACCAGCTCTGTGCCTATTTTGACGCCGGAATCCGACAATTTCCTGTCAACAAGAACATGTCCTGCTGTCAGTTCGGTCATCGGCGAACCTTCTACGGTTTGGGGTACCAGCCAACCATCCGGATTAACAGCCAGTATCGTAACATCGATCTTCTCCGTTCCTCCAGCTTGCATAACCGTTGTCATTTTCACGCCAAGCGGTTCGGCATTCTCTTGTCCTACGACAAGGCCGGCTTGTTCGATCTGGTTCTTATCTATCTTCGATCGGGTAAATCGATGGTTGGCGTCCTGTTCCATTACAAAATGTGTTGCGTTCATGTTTTTAACCGATGCGGCATTATCATACGCCAGACCCTGCGCAAGCCCGGTAACAAACATAACAAGAAATGCTACAAGCACCATAATGGTGGCGATTAATGAATACCTAGCCTTAGCAAACCTCATTTCTCGAATAGCAAGATACATCATGCTTCCCTCCTTCGTAATGACTCAAGTATAGGAAGCGAAAATGAACGGCAAATGAATAACAGATTACATCTGAGGCAGCGTTACCGTGAAGGTGGTTCCTTCCGACGAACTGGCTACTTCTATACTACCTTCATGAACTTGAACAATTTTCTTTACAATGGAAAGCCCAAGACCTGTCCCACCGGAGGAACGCTCGCGTGCACGATCTACCCGATAGAAGCGGTCGAACAAAAACGGCAGATGCTCTGTCGCAATACCGTCGCCTGTATCCTGAATCTGTATTTTGCAAAAAGAATTTGTCCGTTCCGCTTGTATATCAATACTTCTTCCCGTTGGGATGTGGTTAACGGCATTGCCAATCAAATTCATCCAAACTTGCATAAGCAGCACTTCATCGCCGTAAAGGTTGATCGTTTCAGGTACAGAAAGCTTTAACAGCAGCTCCTTCTCTTCAATCTGCCATTGCAGGACTTGAACAGCTTGGCGAATCTGCCCTCGCAGCGAGAAAGATGTCTTGTTCACTGATTCTTGTCCCTGCTCAAGCGACGATAGCAAAAGAAGTTGCTTGCTTAACATCGATAAGTGGCGGCTCTCTTTCTCGATAATAGATGCATAATGCTTTCTTTCCTCCTGAGGAAGCTCACGATCTGCGAGTACGGAGGCGAAGCCTTGAATGGACGTTAGCGGTGATTGAATCTCATGGGAGACGTTGGCTACGAATTGTTGCCGTGCTTGATCGACTCTGTCCAATTCATGGCTCATGGTCATAAAATGCTCAGCTAATTGCCCGATTTCATCGCGGCGATGGATCGGGAGTTTTATCTTATAGCTTCCCTGAGCAATTCGTTTCGTCGCATCGGACAGTCGTGTGATCGGTTTCACTAAATAGGTTGTACTGATTAAGAAAAGCACGATGCTAATGACAATGGTGAACAAAATGATTTGTGCGAAAAATATGCGCAATTCACCAAATTGAAGGAGTACATCCGGGCGTATGAAGAGGGCATAAGTCTTGTCTCTCCCATGAACGGGGACCCCTACTGTATTACTCAACCGATTATCAAAAAAGCCAGAGATAAAAGGCTTGTTCGGGAACTCAGCGACACCGTGATACAAGTTGCCGCTGAGGACCGATTCTTTCGCGTGATCATCCATATCCTGTTCTCGGAAATCACGTCCATAGTAGCGATTGGTCCCTTGGCCATCTGTCCAATAGATTTGATACCCAAGTGCCGCGGCGTTTTGCAGATATTCATGGATGTCATCAGGTTGTTTCTCCGCATACTGCTTCATCTGCTCCGCAATGCCAATTAACTTCTCGTCGTTGTAGGGCTTAAGTTTGACATGATAGTACATATTGGATCCTAGAAAACCGATGATACTGCTTACAATGATGACCATTAGCGTAATAAGGAAGACCCGAGAGTATAGCGACTTCACGGCTTGCCCACCTCAATTTTGTAACCGATCCCGCGAACCGTCCTAATGGCGAAATCATCCGTGTAATCTGCAAATCGTTCTCGAAGCCGTTTAATATGCACATCCACCGTTCGATCATCACCTTCGTAATCCATTCCCCATACAAGTTGAATGAGTTCATCGCGCGAGAATAATCGGCCTGGATACTCAGCAAGCTGTGAAAGCAACTCGAATTCCTTCATCGGCAGCAGAAGTACAGTCTGACCGTCCGTAACCTCAATATTTCTCCGATCAATCGTAATTCGATTTAATCGAATGGTGTCACTTGAAGCTCGATGATATCGTCGGAATAAGGCTTTAACCCTGAATACCAGCTCTTCCGGCTCGAATGGTTTGGTCAGATAATCGTCTGTTCCCTGGGTATACCCCTTTTCTTTGTCTTGCAATTGATCCCGAGCAGTAAGCATAATAATGGGGATATCGTAATTTCGTCGAATATAGTCACATAGTTCGAGCCCATCCATTCTCGGCATCATAACATCAACTATCGCTAAATCAATGGGTGTTTGCTTCATCAGCTCGATCGCTATCATGCCATCCTGAGCCTCGTAAATCCCATATCCTTCTCTCGTGAGCACATATCGAAGCAGTTCTCGAATATTCGCATCATCGTCTGCAATGAGCAGGTTCCTCACTATGATTTCCTCCTACAACCTGTATTTAGTCTCAACTAATTAAAATCCAACCACTCCATATTGTATCACGGATGAGGCGACTTCATTTAATCTCAAGCCGGCTAAACATACAAAACAAAAAAAGAGACAAAATCTCAAGAAATATATTCTCAAGAATTTGTCTCCAGCAGACTTCTTTTATATGGTGGAAATCAAAGAACCATTAAAGAAGCAGACTTCTCTTTGTTTCTATTAGCATTGGAGCTGTTTAACACGCTTAGCTTCAAGCACCTTCATCGTCAAAGCAGCTCCTATCAAGCTAAGACCAGTAACAAGGAATACGAAATGTATCCCTATCCATCCTCCAAGTACACCGCCAAGCAAAGGACCAGCGACGATGCCGAACTGATTCGACGATTGATTTAGACTGATGGCCCTACCACGAAAATCATCCTCACTATATTTGACCACAAGTGAATTCAATGCGGGATAAACGGCAGCAAAAAACAGCCCATAACTGAAACGCAGTATACCAAAGCCGACAAGATGATGAACGCCGAGCTGGAGTAGATTTCCAATACCTCCGCCGATTAGCCCTATGAATAGGATTTTGTCATAACCGATACGTCCTCCGATTATACCCCATCGGGGACCCATGATGACGATGGCAATGCCCACTGCTGAAAAGACAACACCCGAGCTAAGCGTAGCGTTGTTTATACTGCCGCCGATTTGAATCACATATATCGTTAACAGTGGCTCTAGAATCATAACGGAAGTTGAGACTAATAAGGTTAGCCCAAATATCTGCATCAATCGTGTGTTGCCAGCAGCTTGTTTAAGATCGCCGATGACGCTTGGACGATTCCCCGTACGCCGTTCATGAACCTCTTTAACACCTATCAGAACAATGAAAGCGGAAACTAATGTGATAAGACCAGATACGATGAAGCACGCCCGCAATCCCAACCAGTGACTAAGAACACCTCCCGCCAGCGGCCCCAGAATTCCTCCAGCAGCAGTTGACGTCGATATGACGCCTAGTGCGTAACCGACATGTTTCTCTGGTGTATTCGTGCCGACCAACGCAATTGAAGCAGGACTAAAACCCGCCATAAGTCCTTGAAAGATCCTAACTATCATGAAACTATAAGGATCATGAACGAAGTAGTTCGCGAAGTGTGCCAAAGCCAGGCCTATTCCTGAACGAATAAGCATGGGTTTCTTGCCATATGTATCGGCGAGCCCGCCCCAAAATGGCGCACACAAACCACTAATCAGAAAACTGATCGAAATGGAAACGCCCGACCAAACTTCTAAACCTCTCTGAATACCTAAATCTTCTTGCAAAAAGATAGGAAAAAACGGAACTGAAAGGGTATAGGCTATGTGATTAAAAAATAGGCCTAACCATAACATGTAAAGATTGCGTTTCCAATAGCGTTCCATGCTGTCACCGCTTTTCTCCGATTACCATGCCCTGACTTTTTCTACCCCATTATTTAAATCCTGTAAGAGCAATCCCTCGAATAATTTGTTTCTGAAAAATGAAAAAAATAACAATAAGCGGAATGACAGATAATGAGGCTCCCGTCATGATTAATACCCAGCTTGCGCTGTCTTTTAATTCACTTGAGAAATAAGAGATTCCTACCGGAATCGTCAGGCGTTCCGGGGTTTGCGTAACAATTAACGGCCATATAAACGCGTTCCAACTACCAAGAAAAGATAAAATGCATAGCGTGGCAAGCGCAGGTTTTACAAGCGGAATGGCTATACGAAAAAGAATGTTCCACTCATTCATTCCATCAATTCTTGCAGCATCCAGTAGATCCATTGGCAAGGATTCCATGAATTGTTTCATAAGGAAGATACCAAATGCCGAGATAAGACCAGGAAATAAAATACCTATATACGTGTCTGCCCAACCCAGCTTTACGGTGAGCAAATACCAAGGAATGATGAGCATTTCGGTAGGAACCATTAATGTGCTCAGAATGGCAGCAAAAATAAGTTTCTTTCCTCTAAATGAGAACTTTGCCAAGACATACCCAATCACAGTATCAAAGAAACAGACGCTTATCGTTGTTATAATAGCTATGATAACGCTGTTCAGAATCCATTGAGAGAATGGCGTCCGAATGAATACTTCCGCGTAATTAGACAATGTTGCTTGTTTCGGTAATAGGTTTAGTGTGAAAGCATCAACCGGAGATTTCAGAGATGTTGATATCATCCACACAAATGGAAAAATCATGCCCAAACTTCCGACTGCTAGTAAAATCAACCGGAACGTTCTGCTCATTGTTACACCTCCGTAATCTTGGCCGTTCCGTCAATATTCAATCTTTCTATTGAGTATCTTCATCTGTAGAAGAGACAATGACAGGATCATTACAAATAAGATAATCGTGGCGGCCGATGCTTCCCCCATTTTAAAATGCTTAAAGGCTAAATTATAAATGTAAAGGACTAGTGAAACGGTAGAGTTCAGGGGCCCGCCGTTTGTCATGTTCAACACTTGCGTGAACGATTGCAGAAAGCTTATCGTCGCGATCACGACCGAAAAGACAATCACGGGATTCAGCAGCGGAAGCGTGATAGACCACAATCTTTGCCATGAATTGGCGCCATCAATCGCAGCCGCTTCTTCATAGGACTTCGGTACTGTCTCCAACCCCGTCAGGAAAATGAGCATTTGAAACCCGATATTTTGCCAAATTATAACGGCAATAATGATGTAGATTCCCTGTGAGGGAGATCCAAGAAATAGCTGCGGCTCGAACCCAAGCTTAATCAGCAGCGCGTTCACAATACCGTTCTTCATTAATGTCCAACGGAATACCCAACTTACGGCTACAACGCTTGTCACATAAGGGATAAAATAAAGGGTACGAAAGAAACCCTTTAACCGATTTAGCCGCTGCAGCAAGAGTGCAATCACAAGTCCTACCAGAAGCTGTGCAGGCACACCAACAATGACATAAATGAGCGTATTTCGAATCGACGCAATAAAAACTTCATCCTGGAATAAATGAACAAAATTTTGCAAGCCGACAAAAGGCTTCTCTTCCGAAAGCATATCCCACTCCCTGAAACTTATGTTAAACGAGTAAAGGATCGGTACGATTCGAATGCTTAAGAAAAAGAGAAGTGGAATTAGTAAGCAGCTGTAGATGAACAAATATTTTTGCTTTAACATTATTTTTTATCCTGCTTGGCCCAATAATCATCAAATAGCTTTTGAGTTTTCTTCACCAGGTCATCAAAGGCTTTTTCATACGGAACTTTGTTCAACACGACTTCATCGACAGCCTGTGTGAAATAATCTCTCTCGAGTTTCTCATCCACGAAGTAATGCGCATGAGCATAGCTGAGTTGGCTAATGAACGGCCCTAGTTTCTCATCCTTCGTATATTTATCTTGGAGAGCGACCTCTTTTTTGGCAGGCAGCTCTCCTACCTTCTCCGCCCACTGCTCCTGAACTTCTTTACTTGTTAGAAACTGCAAAAATGCTGTAGCAGCCTCAAGCTTCTTTCCTTGCACATTTTTCGTAATTGCGTTTGCCCAGAAGGAAACCTGAGTAGCTTTATCTTTATAAGAAGGCAGTGGCGCAACAGTATAATTAAGGTTTGGTGCATCTTTACCAATTCCCCCCAGCTGGAAGGAACCGTCAATGTTCATCGCTGCATGACCACCTTTGAACGCCGTGATGTCATCATTGTAAAAATCTTTTGTACCCAATTGATGAACAAGCGACAAGTCAATTAAATATTTGAACGCCTCTAAACCTGCAGGGGATTCATTCCACAGAATATGCCGGCGGTCATCGCTGATATCTTTACCTCCCGCTTGATAAATCAATGCATCTCGGAACCAGTGGTGCAGCTGCGCTCCCGGCTGCCAAGCAATGCCCTCAACAACAAATTGACCATTCTTGTCTTTTTCGGTTAACTTCTTCCCATATGTGACTAGCTCATCCCAAGTAGCGGGCGGTTTACTCGGATCAAGTCCTGCTTTCGCATATAGATCCTTATTGTAGAACAACGCAAGTGTTCGTACCGCCGTCGGTATGGCAAAATATTTTCCATTCAGCTTCGCTGTCTCAACAAAAGGGAAAAACTCTGTTTTAATTTTCTCTTCAGAAAATGCGCTTTCCGGGAGAGGCTGTAAAAAGCCCGATGAGACATATTTGGGAAGCCATCCATAATACAGATTAATGACATCCGGTCCTTTGCCGGCAGGTACGAGCGTCGCCACTTTCTCATTGTATTGATCATATGGGAAAGTAGTTTGCTTTACCGTTATGTTCGGATATTTCTTTTGAAAATCGTCAATTAATTTGGTAATGAGCTCCACCTTGGCTGGGTACTGATACTGCCAGTATTCAATAATCACTTTCTCATCATTACTTGCATTGGCCGTAACGGCTGCTTGTGATGCGGTCGGACTATTTGCAGCTGTAGTCGATACTGATTTACTATCTCCTGCCGAACAACCGGTTAGTAGAACAATGAATCCTAAAGATGAAACAAAAGCTCCTTTGGCTATGCGGTATGTGGTTGTCATGATCTTTTTTCCCCTCCACTTATAAGTGAATGTGTACCTACTTGCAGTAACTTCCTTGCATTGTTTCCGAAAATAAGTTCAATATCCGTTTCACTGAAACGAAGATCTCTACAGACCCTGACCTGGTCCTGCAAATATCGGTATACGAATCCTCTAGGGAACGTACTCGAATCAGTACCGAAGATGATACGCTCAGGTCCAACGAGTTCATAGGTTTTGCGAAATAACGTCTCCAGCGTCAGCTCATAAGGACTCCATCGAATCCACTGATTAGATCCCGAAGTGTCGATATAGACATTAGGGCAGCTCCAGCATAAATGCAGCAGTTCCTGAAAATATCCGGCTCCAAAATGCGGGATGATAAACGGGATGTCGGGATATTCTCTGGCCACGTTGAAAATGGCCAGCGGGTTGATGTTCAAATGCTGAACAATTCCTCCCGTGTGACCTAGTAGGCCAAAATGGATCAGAACCGGAAGCTTTCTCTCAGACAGAAACCGCCATACCGGAGCCAATCGGGGATCATGAAACGGAATCTCAACCAGCGGTCCAAAAATTTTATAACCTTTCAAACCTAACGTATCAACGGCTCGCTGAAGTTCTTCCGCAGCATTCGGCTCTTCAATGGCGTGATGGGCAAATCCGGTCACACGATCTGGATATTTACGAATTTGCGCAGCCAGATCATCGTTATTCCAAGCTGTTAAGAAATTAATACCGCCAATTGAATATCGATCCAATTCATTGATCCATCGGTCTATGAGCGGACGCTTGGACTCCTCTTCATTGTCTGGCTGGGATGGAAAATCCCAAGTCAAACGCATACGCTCGGATCGCAGCGCTTTGTGACGATGAATGAACTCATGGTGTGAACCTAATGGCAAAGAATAAGGTAAATGAGCATGAATATCAAAAACACGAAAACCATTTTTAAACATAGCCATCTTCCTCCTTAATTTATGTCTCTAAGAATAATAAAAAAGAGATGTGTTATCTCCTCATGGCAGAAGAAAACTCATCTCCGGTTATCCGGTAAATTGAACTGAACGGATCTATTTATCTAGTTTAGCCAGTTTATTGAGTACGCGTTCCACTTTCTCATGTGTGTCGTGTATCGCGCTTCTTTTATTAGCGAGCCATTCTTTCTCAACATTTACTCGCTGATCTTGCCCGTCCAACGCCCGCTCCACCTCTGATGGATTCGGTCCGCCGATAATCTTTCGGACATGAATGAAATTCCTGGGATTCAACGCAAGTTTTAGCCTTTCTTCACTTATTTCCAACTTACGTCCAATAACCTCAGAAGCAGCATCATTTAGCAGTTCTAAGGAAAGGTAACGTTTGGAATTTCCGAACTCCAACGCTTTTCGCACGACACTGCTAACAATGGTATGTGCGGTTCGAAACGAAAGCTGCTCCTCACGAACCAGTGTATCCGCAAGCTCAGTAACCGTCGAAAAGCTCTCCTCTGCTCTGGCCTCCAGCACTTCGTTATTAATCGTAAGTGTTGCGATAACATTAGCAAGCAGCCGATAAATGGATTCAAGTACCGCAAGGCTTTTCCACGCGTAGGGCTGCATATCATCTTCGGTATCAACAATATCGCCAAACGGGGTATTATGAATCATCGTCAACACGGTCTGTGTAAGGCCAACACAACTAGACAAAAGGGAGCGCATATGCTCAATAGATACAGGATTTCGTTTCTGGGGCATGATAGAGCTAATCTGAACATAGGGAGCCGCCACCTTCAGAACGGCAAATTCCTGCGTGCTCCAAAGCAGCAGTTCTTGTACAAAACGGCCTAGGTTTATTGCCGCAAGTTGAACACTTGTTGCTTTTCACCGACGTAATCCGCTCCGCTAACTGCATCGTATGCATTCTCAATAAGATCATCAAATGCAAGTAATTCAGCCATACGCTCCCTGTTCACAGGGAATCCGGAAGTTGTTAGAGCAGCAGCTCCCATATTACTGCGGTTGCAATTCGCGTAGGCGGATTGAAGTCGGCGGATATCCCGGCCAAGCGAGTCAGAAACTGCTGCTATATAATGGCCTAATGTCGTAGGCTGGGCCTGCTGGGTATGCGTATAACCAATCATTATTGTATGGACGTGAGAACGTGCAAATTGCAACAAACTTTCCTCCAGAAATAGAGCGGATGACAATGTATCCAAAAGTTTTTTCCTCAGCGTAATTCTATAGATCGCTATTCCCATATCATTCCGGCTTCGCCCTAGATGCAAATTACCTGCAGCTTCTCCAGCCAATACGTGCAATTGGTGCTCGACTTCAAAAAACAAATCCTCGAATTCTCCCGTGTAAGAAGTTTCCCTCAGCCGCTCAACATCCATATCCTTTAAGGAGACTGCAAGCGTATGGGCATCATGATCACTTATTAAAGATTGCTCCCACAGCATGATTAAATGCGCTTTGTTAATGTCCATCATGGGACTCAACAATTCTTCCTTGGCATGGTCATAGGCTGGACTTAAGACAACTTCCGCATATGTTTTCCCGGGGAACTTATGGTCCTGATCTAATGTTGGAATAGGCATTTGATGAGAAATCCTCCTATTTTATCGAATTAGCCGAGAATGGAACGAATATTTTCAATAATGGCCGTCTTTTCTTGCTCACGAGCCTTTGGGCGTTGTTCATTTAAATAATGTAACAACGACCTTTTTACTTCTTCATCCAATTCAGAAAGTGCCTTACCTCTCCCTTCCCACTCTGGGTGAAGATTCCAAAATTCCTCCTTCCAAGTGCTGATTAGATCAGTTATTTGATCGGGGCGTTCTATGAACAAGCCCAGCTCCTCTCCGGCTCGATTAAAAAACACATAGGTTGGAATATGATTACGCCCGTCTTTATGCAGGTAAGCAGCAGCAATATCTTGATTGTCAGGATCTCGTAGTAGAATATGCAGTTTCAGTTTACCCGTTTCGCGCTCAATCTTAGCAAATAAAGGTAAATTCGCAACAACATCTCCGCACCAATCGTGGGCTAGCACCAAGACATTTATTGGATCTGGAAGACTCTTGAAATAAGTTAATTCCTGTTTGCTCAATGTATACTGCTCGAAATTCCCCTGAAACCTTTCAACATTTACCTTGGCGCTGTCAATAAATTGCTGGTAAGTCAATGCTTCCTGAAAAGCTCGCTCTCTTCTGTCCTGTGAAATTCTATCAGCATTTTGAGTGCTCATAACGTCATTCCTCCATAAAAGTTTTTCATTCCACAATATTGGTAGATGAAAAAAAGCATGGATTTAGCATCCATGCTTCCGGTTTTCCGGTCAGTGTTAGATTAATATATTCCTATAAGTTTACTCGGTATTTACACAATAGCACCATTGACCAAAATTTGTCAATGAAAAACACATCTCCATTCTCACAGAAAAACGAGCTCTCGGGAAAGGTGATTCAAACGTTCACAACCATTCGTTGTGACCACCACCATATCCTCGATCATCATCGCACCAATGCCGTAACCGTAATAAGGCGTTTCAAGACAAATGACCATTCCAGGCTGGAACAATGTCGCTTCTGATGGACCCAGGAAAGGCGGCTCCTCGGCTGCGAGGCTTAAACCTGCGCTATGCCCAAGGTGCCCACGATTGTAATTCGGAAGCCCCGAGCGCCGGATCACTGCCATTGCATCCTCGAATACTGCCTGCATCGAGATGCCCGGTGTTATGATTTCCAAAAGGCGGTCGTGACCAGCCTTCAATGCGCTGTAGACCCGCGATATCGTTTCCGAGGGATTGCCGAGAACGAAGGTCCGCGCAATATCGGACCCGTAGCCGTTCACGTCCACGCCAACATCAAATTTGATGACGTCCCCTGTTTTCGCAGGGTAGGTATCAAAACGATGAGCAGGTGCAAATGAAGCACCCACAGCAATCATATCGAAACGTGCGGATAAGCCCTTCACGTCTTTCATCAAAGACAGGCGAAACTCATGCACGATGTCCTGCGCTGTGCTGCCTTGCCGAATGCTCTGAATCGCATCCGTTATACCTGCTTCCGCGTAGGCGCACGCGGCTCGAAGCTGCTCGATCTCCCACGTTGTTTTGATCATGCGCAGCGCTGTGAACAGACCTTGTGCCTCCACCAGCTCCGCTTCTGGTACAGCCTGATGCAGCGCTTCCACTGAGGAATGCCGCATGTTGTTCAGTTCGACAGCAATTCTGCCGGCTTGGCAGCCATATTCCGCTAGCGTCTTCTGGAGCAGACCGAACATTTCCTGCGCCTGATGACCTGTTGGTCGTTTGCCTTCATACTTGCCGCCTCTCATACCGAGCGGATCATCAACATCTACCCAAGTCGGATAAGTTCGCAGCTCACAATTCGGCAAATCGCTGGATACGCCAGCCGCTTCAAAGTCATTCATAATCATGACTGTCTTGGAACTGGGATCACGGAATAGGACCGCTAATGCAACTTCACTCATCCGCAAAGTATACATAAATGTGCTTTCATGCCCGCAAAGATAATAGAAATTTTCATAAGACGATGCCACAAGCGCATCCAGGTTCTTTTCCTCCATCAGTACTCGTGCTCTTGCCGCAATCGTGTTTAAATGATGCTCATCGGGATGGAACACTGGTATTTTTCTCCTCTCCTTCGGCTTACGTGAGGCGATATGCCTACAAATCCCCTAACTGTCTTAGAAATCTGCGAGCACGTTCTGTCTGCGGCTGTACGAAAAATTGACTCGGACTCCCCTCCTCTTGAATGGCACCATCGCTCATAAAAATAATTCGATTTGCAACTTCGCTCGCAAACTTCATTTCGTGAGTGACAACGATCATCGTCATTCCATCAAGTGCAAGCTCCTTCATAACCTGAAGCACTTCACTGGTCAGTTCAGGGTCCAGCGCCGAAGTCGGCTCATCGAAAAGCATCACTTTCGGCTGCATCGCCAACGAGCGTGCAATCGCTACTCGCTGCTGCTGGCCGCCGGAAAGGCGGGAAGGATATTCGTGCTTTTTCTCCAGAAGACCGACTTTCACGAGTAATCTTTCTGCTAGCTCTGCCGCTTGCTTAGCGCTCAAATTTTTAACTAGCATAGGCGCCATCGTAATATTTTCAAGCACTGTCATATGGGAAAACAAATGAAAAGATTGAAAGACCATCCCGCTCATTAATCGAATTCGTCGAATGGCTTCCCGCTTCGCGGATTTGGCCATGTTAGCGTTCCATGTAACATCATCCATGCGTATTGTCCCGGAATCCGGCTCTTCCAGCCCATTGAGGCAGCGCAGCAGCGTGCTTTTCCCTGAACCGCTCGGTCCAAGCAGCACGACGATTTCTTTGGCCTTCATTTTAAACTCGATCTGTTGCAGCACTTGCAAGTCATTAAAACTCTTCGAAAGCTGATTCACTTCAATCATACGGTTCACACCTTTAATAAGCCTTAGATAAATTCTTTTCAATCCTCGTCAGCAGATGGGAAAATAGCAAGCTCATGACCCAGTACATAACAGCAATAGCGATATAAAATGGCATAGCGATATAATACTGTGCAATCAAAAGCTGAGCCGTACGGAGCAGCTCTGTCACGGTAACAATGGAAACGAGCGATGTTTCCTTGAGCATCCCGATAAAAGTGTTGCCCATCGGCGGTATCGCAACGCGCGCGGCCTGTGGCAGTACAACCTTATAAGTCGTTTGCCAAGGAGTAAGACCTAGTGACATCGCAGCTTCCGTCTGCCCTTTGCTGACAGATAGAATGGCACCGCGGAAGGTTTCCGATAAAAAAGCGCCAATATTAAGGCTGAGTGAAAGAAAAGCGGCTGTAAGGGGACCCAAACGTATGCCATAATCCGGTAAGCCGTAGTAGATGATGAAAATCTGAACGAGAATTGGCGTTCCCCGAAAAACAGAAACATAAAACTTCGCGATATTCTTCACAACGATGTTTCCTTTTAGACGAGCAAACGCCAAAACCAGAGCAAGAATGAAGCCGAAAAACATCGACACCACGGTGATTAACAGCGTGTAATACGCACCCTTCAATAGAAAGTCGAGATTTTGCCAAACAAGCTCCATACATGCATCCTCCTACGCACTGATGCTCAGATGTTAGGATCGACTTTGAACCATTTTTGGAAAATTTGTTTAAAGGTTCCGTCTGATTTCATTTCGGCCAATGCATTATTCAATGCACTTAAGAGTTCAGCGTTATTTTTACGAATCGCGATACCGGCAAAGTCATCTTTTACGGAAGCACCTACGGTTTTAATCTGAAAGCGATTCTTTTCAACCAACGGTTGAATGGCAAAAATATTGTTGATTGTGGCATCGATTCTACCCGCATTCAAATCCGTAAGTGATGTAATTACATCGTTATAGGTCACGATATCAAAGGTACCTACCTTCGGCAGCACTTCGTTGCGTAAATAAGTCTCATCATTTGTTCCAAGACCAACCCCAATTTTTTTCTCTTTAAAATCTTCAATCCCCTTCACAGTGGTATTCTCATTTTTAACGATGACACTCACACTATTTTTTATGTAGGGCGTTGAGAAATCCATCGTTTTCTTGCGGTCATCTGTAATGGTAACTTGACTGACCAGCGCGTCATACTTATTTGTTTGCAACCCTTCAATTAATCCGGAAAACTCGCCCGTAATGAAATCCGCCTGAACACCGATCCGCTTGGCTACTTCCTTGGCGACATCGGCATCGAATCCGTCCACTTCATGTTTATCATTGAGAAAATTGTAGGGTGCGTACGTCCCCATCAAGCCAATTCTGATTTTGCCTGACTTCTTAATTGAGGCCAACAAATCCTCAGAGGCAGCACTGGTGCTCTTCGGTGTTGCTGAAGCTGTTCCCTGCGTATTATTCCCAGATTTACTGGTGCAACCAACAACCACTGCAGTTATCACACTTATAATTGAGATCCCTTTTATTAATTGCTTGACTGTGACTGACATGTTCTGTCCTCCTTGAGAAAGTAAACGCGAATTAGCTACACCTAAGGTTTCCCAATTTGCCCAAATCATACGCTGGTTTACTTCATTTTCAGATCTCTGTCGCGTAAACAAAAAAGCCCGCACCATAAAGGCACAGGCCGACATCATGATTTTATTTTATTAAGCTAAAATCGTTATCCAACATTGCCATACACTCCGTTAATAGACCTCCCAATATACTTGCGGCTCTCTTCAACCCAGGAACCGTCATTACTGTTAGCGGGATATACTTTTTAAAAACTCTCTTTTGCATTTTTGCTGCCTCGGCCAAGTAGTTCCCCTCTTTCTGCGTTTCATTGCTCCTATCATACAATAGCGTTGAAATTGCCTCTAACAGTATGCTGACTTTTTTAAAGAATGCGAGAAGAGTTTTCTTATAAAATGAGAAAAAGCCGCGATTTGCGCGGCTTTTAATGAGAACCTATTCTTTTTCAACAAGTTGATAGATTTGAGACTACAATTTTACCCATTAAAACATGTAATTGTATCGTATATGCCTTCCAGCCAGTCAGTGTTTCTCGTGCAAATTCATAAGTTCTTCCGCCTTATCAAACACCCAATTTAAGTCCGCATAACCTCGTTCCAAGTGTAGTCGAACGGCATCATCCCAAATGAAATATTGAGCACCTTGAATTTCGTTAGCCTGGTGGATTGGCTCAGCCTGTTCGTCAATGGCTTCGAGAAGGAATAAGCGCACCTGCTTGCGAATGGTTAACCCTTTTCGTTCGATCGGATATTCAATGTCGCCAAGAAGTGAAAGAATTCTGGAATTAATCCCCGTTTCTTCTGAAATTTCTCGGATTGCAGCATCCTCCCATGTCTCTCCGGATTCCAGGTGGCCCTTTGGGAAAGCAATATGTCCATATCTATCGTGAATGAGTAGGACATGGACTCCTGAATGTGTCTTGCGAAGAACTAATCCACCGGCAGCACGTTCAATAAGATTCTCTGTCATAGTAACCTCCTTTGTGGCTAATAGCCTACTGCTCATCGGCGCAATATCGACTAATCATTTACTCCAGCTCTTTTGCAGCTTCCGAATATAGCAAATTTGACCAATGTGATAGGCATTATGAGTTGATACATTTCCAAGTATCCCCCACCACTTGGCAGCCACCGGAAATCCGATTACATCACTTTCGACTTTTTCTTCAGTAAGTAGATCTTGCCATTTTAAAAGCACATCTAATAATTGATCTTTTAAATCAGTGAACTTTTTGTCTTTAGGAATTATAAAACTTTTATTGTTATCTCCTATGGAGGGCACGGCATTGACATCAGATTTTTGGTACCTGGTTTGCCATGTTTCATTCCAATAAAGTAAATGCTGCACAATTTCAGCGATACTATTACTATCTTCACTAGGCTTCCAAAAAGCTACTTCCTCCGATAAATTGTCAACTGCAGCTGAAAATGGTAGGTACCAACTAGGGTCATTAGCATTTGCTAATAACTGATCGGATAACAACTCTTTTACATGAAACATACTTTCCACTCTCCTCCTTGACTAGTTCTCCCAAACCTTTTTCTGTTCCGTTATCACCGATTATTTTCTTTAAATAACAATGCTTTCATTGCAAAACGAGGCAAAATTAATTGTCTTCGCCATCTGGATGGTTGATTTAATAATCGATAAAGCCATTCCACATTTAACTTCTGCCATATAACTGGTGCTCTTTTTACTGTCCCAGCAATGATATCAAGACTTCCTCCAACGCCAATAGCAACTCTAACATTTAATTCGTTTTTAAATTTATGTATCCAAAATTCAGCTTTTGGGGCTCCAAGTGCAACCACTAGAACATCGGGACTCAAGGTCGCAATCTCATTTACAATTTGTGCCTCATCCTTCTGATCAAAAAATCCATGCTGTCTACCCAAAACGGATACATTTGGGTATTTCTTACTAATTACTTCCGCTGCCATTTTACTTGTTATCTCATTGGCGCCCAGAAGATAAAATGACCAATTTTTTCTGTTCCCCATCTCTAATAAATTGAATAGAAGATCACATCCTGTAACACGTTCGGGAAGTGGATTTCCCTTTAAACGAGAGACCATGACAATCCCTGCACCGTCCGCGGTTAGGTGACCCGCTTCATCAATTATGGTATGGAGCAGCAAATCATGTTGACTAGACATAGTGATTTCTGGATTAAGCGTTACCACATGAAACAGTTCCGCTTTATTTTCCGTTATTACTTGGTCAATGATATGGACTGTATCTTCCATTGTTATTTTGGGCACTGGAATTCCCATTATTTGTGAACAGTTCTCCATAGAATCCACCTTAGGCTTTTAGCCACATTTTATCATAAAGGATTACTCCAAACTATCCTACTCTGGTACATTAACTAATACCAATACTAAAATAGACCCAACGATCTCTCGTCGGGTCTGTTTTTATAACGTCACATGTCTTAAACTGTACCTGAGGAATCCGGTACGTCCGGACCATCAACGACATCAATCACACCGATAGCCAGAATGCTGATAGCAGCTGCTTTTCCCAGCTTTTTCACGCCGTCTTTCAACCGCGCTTTATCGCTGTCCTTAAAACCTGTCACGACATCTTTTCCGCTCTCAACCACATACTCGATGCCATGGACAACTCCTTTTGCCGTCGTAATGGCTGTTTGTTCAAGTTCATGGAGTCCAGCTTTCGATTGCTGCTTATCTGCAGTAATTAGGCCTGCGCTTAAATTCCATACACCGCTGGCTGCATGGCCTGCGATTTCGCCAGTTTTGGCCGTTACCTGTTCTATATCATTTCCGATTTCCTTTATATAATCACTGCGAACAAGCTCCCCTGCCACACGGACAGTTCCTCCAAGCACTTTACCTGTCACATCGCCTGCCAGCTTGCCTAAATCCTTCAGAAAATCCATCTCAAGCACCTCCGTACATCATTATATGCTGTATTACGATTGTCGAAACACTTGGTTGCAATTTATGAAGGAATGGTAGGCGTTCTTGGATTCAAATTTTTAGCTTTGGACAGACTATTAATTTCTTTGTTGACTTAAACCATGGTTTAAGTCGTATCATATTCCTGTCGACATGAAATATAAAATTTGGAGGCCTCCAGATGAAGTATTATTCAATTAGCGAAGTTTCAGACAGACTCGATATTCCGGAATCAACGATACGTTATTATGAAAAAAAAGGATTATTACCACAAGTTGAGCGTGATGAAGCTGGGAGGCGGTTATTTTCAGAAGATCAAATTACTTTCCTTGGAATCATTATTTATCTAAAAAACACGCATATGCCAATAAGTGTAATTAAACAATATGTTGATTGGGTAGTAGAGGGAGAGAGTACTACTGAATTGCGACTTGAAATGATGAAAAATCACAAAAAAAATGTACTAGCTGAAATTGCGCTAATGCAAGAAGCATTAAAAGGAATTGATGTAAAAATCACACGTTATACAAAGTATACGCAGGAAAGAAAAGAAGCAAGAGAAGATGAAACCATATTGGAAAAGAGGAAATAGAATGAAACTTTCAGGAAATACAATACTTATTACAGGTGGAAGTACTGGAATAGGTTTAGCTTTTGCAGAGCGCTTTATCGAGGCAGGAAATATAGTCATTGTTTGCGGACGACGTGAAGATGTACTCCAACATGCAAAAGAAAAATCCCCTAACCTTATTACTCGTGTAAGTAATTTGGATATTGAATCCGAGCGTGTAGCATTGTTTGATTGGGTAACAGCAAACTATCCAGAAGTGAATGTGTTAGTTAACAATGCAGGGATCCAACAACGCTTTAATGTGTTAAAAGGTGATGCGAAGAACAATTGGAATTATTTCAGTAAAGAAATCACAACCAACCTTGAAGCACCTTTGCATCTCTCTATGATGTTCGCCCCATTTTTTGCAACAAAAAAAGAGGCGACTATCATCAACGTGACATCTGGATTAGCTTTTACACCGTTTGCAATTGCCCCCATTTATTCAGCATCCAAAGCGGCACTTCATTCATTTACTATGAGTCTACGACACCAACTTTCTGAAACGTCTGTAGAAGTCATTGAAGTTGCTCCTCCGGCAGTGAATACAAATTTAGGTGGAGCGGGGGGCCATACCCAAGGAGAACCATTAGATGCCTTCGCAGATGGAATTTTCAAAGAATTAAAAGAAGGTAAAAAGGAAATTGGATATGGTACTTCTGTGAATCGCTTACGCATGACACGAGATGAAGTAGATGTATACGTGGAAAATCTGTATAAGGCCACGAAAAACCTAATTGAATAATTACGCTTGCTGGATTTTAACAGTGAGTTTCATCTACTAAATTCAGCAAAGTCCAATATAAAAGACACCGTATCTACCCGTCACTCGAATAAAATAAGGGACAGTTGCCGGCCACGGCGATCTGTCCCTTCCTAAATTCCGCTCCCACTCATTCGTCTAAGGAACAAGATAAACTTTGCCTTTCGGTAGACCAAAAATTTCGTGAAGGCCATCGATCAAATCGGAAACCGCGCCTGGTGTCATTCAACTATCATCTCCCGGTTGCTTAGCGCTGCATTACTATTGAATGCCTGCAATTCCAAAGGTGCTCTTAATTACTTTTTTATAATTTTCCCATTCAAAATAAAAAGGACCGATATTAATTTTTTTCATATCAGGCTCAAGGAAAAAGTCCTTCCAGGTAACAACGTTATTCTCCCTATCGATTTTAACAGAGACAATTCCGCAACCTTCATCCCCACACCACGAACAAACCATGAGAGGATATCTGTACCACATTGTTTCATGTGGTTTTCTCAGTAAAAAATAATCAATCATTTCTCTCTGATAGTCATTACTCATCCAGTAGCTTGACCGCTCATATGGATTTTGTGCAGCATTATTACTTCTGGCTCTGTTAAAACTTTGTTGTTGATTTCATTGAACAAACAGGTATAAATATTGAATACATCTTTAATGATTTTGGAAAAGAAGCCTTATAGGTATAATCTTGTTTAGAAACTCAATAAGCATCCCTAAGTTGTTTTTATGTTCACTCCAAGCCACTTGATAGTTGAGCTTGTAATTTAAGCATCCAAGAAGTATGAGCGAAATGAACAAGATTGTAAGATTAATCCCTTTGTTTGGTAAAGGTCGTATGTATATTCCCCATAGCTTAAAAATACTTGCCACATGACATATAACAACAAATGGTAATATTAGTAAACCTACTGAAATGAAAATAAGTATTACAGCCACGTAATATGCGATTATAAATGGGATAAGAGATAAGACTGAAAAAATCAGATATAGCGTAATTGATCTAATACTAGAACGCATAGTTATTACTTTCGGCATATTATCCACATTGGTCACCTGTTCTTCTTTCCGATAATTGAGAAGGCTGCCGATCTGAATAATCTGCAGCCTTCTCTCCAGCCTATAACATGATGATCAAGAATCCTCTGAGAGCCTTGGATCTAGCGGTGAAGTCGGGTAAGTTTATATTGTGGGGAACAGCACACAACTATGGTTAAGTCATCGGAGATAATTGTAACTGCTTCGCAAGCCCATGTGCTGTCGAGAGGTCTCTGTTGTTCTCTACAAAAACGCGACCAATCACAAGTACCGAATTATTTGGTGAAGAAATCTGTGGCACTCCATGTGGCAATGCTCCTTTCCAACTAGGGCCGCTGATGAGGTAAGCCCCAGCTTCGGTTCCCGTGGTGCGTTTGCCGACATAGGCAAAGTTTATGTTTTTCGACGGATCGGTAAACTGCACGCTGTAATAGCGACCGGACATGTCCGGCACATGCAAAATCTGTGGCCCTTTACGGAGGTCTAACCAGCCGACCACAAGGAGCGTATCACGGTTCACGCCAGTAGTCATTAATTTTGAGCCTGAAGCATTAAGGGGATCTGCAAATAGCTCCTTAGATTGCGTATAAAGCGTGTTAATTGGGATGGGACCATCGCCGAATCCCTTAACGAGGATCGCCCTCTTGAACATGGTCAGAAGCATACTCGGCAAAAAGTAAATGACACTGAACCATGCTGCGATCAGAACTAAACCGAATATCAGTAAATGCTCGAACTCCACATGCTCCATCATTTTACCTCCATAACCGGCGGCACGTTATATTTTCCGTCCAGAATTGCCGCGTCGGGTATATATACACGCAACCAAAGAATGAATTTACCCGAGGGTGCGGGCAGCCAGTTGGATTCCCACCCCGCAGGAGCGGTATTCTGAATGTAAATGTCGAAGGAGCCGTCGGCGTTTGGCACGAGTCCGGACTGACCGCTCACGCTGTACCGATTGATTGAATTCGCCACAAAGCGATTCTTCGCATCCCCCATAGTCAGTGACCAAAAAGCATTATTTGGCGGGAGTCCCCCTACCGGAAAGTGCATGATGTAACAGTGATCTCCGGAGAGGTCATGACTCGAGCCATCAACAGATGTTTTCCAGTACATCGCCTCTTGAGGTATGTTTACTGGGCCAGGAAAGGCTAGTGTACACGCGGCTCGCAGCAACATGCCGTTGCCGGGCACGCCCATATCAAACATGGTGAACCAGCCATTGACCTTTGATCCCTTGAACTTCGCGACAATATGGGCCGTGATAATTGCCATCCCGAAGCCAATGAGGATGCCTTGGATCACGTCAATATACACAGGTCTTAAATGGACAAAGAACAATGACTTGATGATAACATAGCCGCAAATCACGCCGATTAGTTTCAAAAAAAGAGCATATTTTTTGTTTGTCATTGATTTTACCCTCCCTATACTGTTAAAGTGGAGACCGTTGCCGATTGTCTGGTCAGTTGACGCGGTTTTCTTATTCAACTATCGTACCAGACTTTCTTTGCAACTTACACTAATCTTAATTTATCACTAACTAATCTGCCCTTTAGTTGAGCAAAGGCTGCCGATCATGCTGGCAGCCTCATTTTGGTTCTGTATGTAATTAACGTTCGCCGTTAATTTAAAGGAAGTTTTTCCATTTGTAGTAAATTGTAAACATATTCAGCTTTCTCATCTGAGTAAGATAACAATGTTGTTACACCTTCTGAGACAGCTTCAAATTTTCTTCCTGAGTATTCTCTGGCATTTTCAGGATTCTGTCTCAAGAATTGTCGGATTAGAATTTTGTTGTTCCATTGCTAGCCGTTCTATTCTACGATGGCAAGATTGAATGCCTTTCATATTCGCAATTGAAAACGATTGAGAATCAAAATTATCTCTCCAACTTGGAATTTATGTATTATGCTCATTTTGTTCGCTCTACAGAATACAGAAAAAATTCCATATCTATATTCCTAAAATTCTTAGTATCTTTATCAATAATATTCATACCGTTTCGAACAGCAACTTTTTGAGAGGCTATATTTGTGTCCCTAATAATAGAATAAACCCTATTTGCATTAAGAACTGAGAAAGCGTATTCCTTGCAAGCAATTGCCGCTTCTGTTGCGTAACCTTTGTGCCAATACGCTTTCTGAAACAAAAATCCCATTTCCAAAATTTCTTTTTCTCTCCAGCCTTGCATTGTCAAGCCACATTGACCAATCATTTCGTTTGTTTCTTTTAATACAACAGCCCAAAGTCCAAAACCATACTCTTCATATCTTTTAAGATGTCTGTTAAGCCAATTTTGTGCTTCTTCTAAGTTGAATGCACTTTCATAAGCCGCACGCATTACTTCCTCATCACACAATATTCCGCACAATGCATCATAATCGGACTGCACCATTTCTCTAATTATAAGACGTTTTGTTTGTATCAAGAATCTCCCACCTTTCTATTATATAAATAACATTAGGATGCTTAATTATGGAATAAAATGTAATATTTTAACAAGGGAATTATTAATTTTAACTGAACTATCCTGCCCAATAGTTGAGCGAAGCGCACCGAAACGAAAATAAGCGATGGATCGGTTCCATCGCCGCAGCGCTATCTTTTTTCGTTAATTCCTGACCTATTTCTTACCCATCACAAACTTAAATAAGATGGCATGAACAAGAATCGAAAATAAAACCGAGCTAATCCACCAGGTCATTGGATGGGAAATACCTTTTGCCGTAATCACGTATGCACCATAAACGGATGCGATAAACTGAAGGCTTGCCATTACCAGCCCCGGATTCCATTCTCTATATTTAATTCCTGTATAAATATGGGTGGCACAGTTCATCAAGCTAAAAATAACAATTAACAAACCAAAGCCGATATTTACGATACATAAAAGTCCGAAAATGAGGAACGCCAGCCACACTAGAATAATATTGATCCAAAACACTTTTTCATCCGTTAAAGCCTCGTCACCCTCCGGCAACCTATTCACGACTCGATTAAAGTAATCCTTAAAGCCACCCGGCCAATAATGCTCCTCGGTTTGATGAAACAAATATAATGGGATGTTGATCAATGCCCAGAACATCGTATCGACAGGACTGAGTGTCCAGAATAGCAATACTAGGGTAATGAACCCCAACCAAGGTGTTAATTTAGCCCAATTTTGATTCTCTGCCCAATAATTCAGCATCTTACGTAATCCCTCCTTCCTGATTTATCAATTTTATAAATATATTCGGTTCATTCATTTATTTTCCTATACTTAATTCCCGTTACTTCAAAGAAAAAGAAAACAGATGGCGGTCGCGGCGATCTGCTCTCTGGTTATTCAACTATCGTTCTTCGTTAGCTTTACGATCTAATCATTCATTCATATGATGTAAACCCTCGGCTATTTCTTGAACCCTTCGCATTGTAATACCGCTTTTTTGTTCAACTGCTAGTGGATGTGCTGTTGGTTCGATTTCAATTAATGGTCTAATGCCTAACTTACGAGTATGTATCATCGTCTTTAGATTCAATGTTTCTTCTGAGTAAGATGGAATTGAAGTTGATAACCAACCAAACATTGGTTCTAACTTCTTCTGTCTCCCCCATTTATTCCAGTATGACACTGTTCTTTCAAAGTTATCTTTACTCAGAGAAACCCAGACATCCCAGGTGAAATTCCTTTTGTTATCAATTACAGGTATTTCAATATTACCACGTATGTAGAAATGCTCTTCGTCCATAACACATAACTCAGAACCATGTCTAAACTTAAACCTTGCTTCTCTTTCTGCTGGCATTGTTTGAACCCAATAATATGGTGCATTGAAACCATAGCTCATTGGAAGTCCATCATGCTTCTTTCCGCAGCAAGAACAGATAAAATTATTAGTGCTTTTCTTGAAAAATTTCATTAGAAAGACTCTTCCCCGCTGATTATAGTTGAACCTAGGTGAAAACCTAATTTGCTCAGTATATATTCCTCAACGGAATTCAATTATCCTCCCGTTACTTCAATCTCAACCTAGAGTGTTATAGACTGATCGAACTCAACCTCTAAAAACCTAATACCTATGGATGACTGCTCCTAGCAGTATTGTCATAGATGTGAGATGTTCAGCAATAGGGGAGCAGATCATGGTTGGCTGCTCGAATTTCTTTATGGGCTATCGGTCCCAATTCATTGCATTCCAGCAATCGTCCAAAAAAAAACCAAAAAATACTCCCCACAAACTTAGAAGCGAACTAATCATAAAAGGTAGCCATTTAACTCTTCTAGATTTTAAATACACAAACACGAAAAATGGATATAAAACAAATATCTTTATAACAAAGAAAATTAACATAACAATTAATGGGTTAAAATGAAACAATAATAGGATAGCCATAGGTATTAATCCAGTTACTCCAACCGAGTAGGCAATAAACTCCTCAAAAATATTCGATATGTAGGGGTTAACATCAAGTATAATTGCTGCTACCGCTGGGGGAAACCAAGTGATTATATACTGAACTATCAAATGATAAAGTAAATTCCTTTCCAATATTTTTACCTCCACCCCAGCAGCCTCAGTTTTTTGTCAAACTACCGTCACCCGTTAGTTTGAAGATCCAAGAAATGCTTACATTTTATTGAACTTATCAATACTATCAAGAATTGATTTATCTAAGGAAGTAAAATGATCGCCCTCCATGAGAATAATGTCAACGTTCTTACCATTTTCTTTTGCTATTTGAACGAAGGAGTAACTTTCCTTTAGGTGATCGTTATCTTTGTTACCGACATAAACAAATAATTTTTTTTGAATACTCTCTGTAAATTTATTCGGCGATCTCAGTGTCACTTCATTCGTATCTTTAACGTTAAACGGTGCAACCTTATCCCAGCCACTTTTTAAAAATCTTTCTTGATCTGGTGCTGCACCATAACTGGAAATTGCTTTATATGGAGATGGCATCATGGATGCGAGCAACGAAACTGTTCCACCCGAACTATGCCCAGCTAAAAAAACTCGATTCGGATCCACTTCTTTTAATGTTAAAAGGAATTCTCCAGCCGAAATAACATCGTTAACTTCACCAAAAAAAAATTCAAAGTTTCCCGAATTTCCATTCTCCCCTCTTAACATTGGGGCTAAAACTATATATCCTGCGTCTTGAAATTTTTTTGCATCGATCCAATCATCTATTCCGAAAGCAAATCCTCCATGAACATATACAACAGCAGGGTGTTTCTTGCTATCCCCAGGCACATTAGATAACCAAGCTTTAAGGGTTAAATTACCTGAATTATATTTAATTTCCGAAACTCCTTTAGGAGGTGGATCATTGGTATATTCCTGTGGTGCCGGTCCCTTTTTAATAAGTTTTGTCTGGAAATTTGACCTACTTTTCTCTAAACCATTTAAATTATCATTGTTATCTTTATGTTCTGATGAGCATGAAGTTACTATTATGCAGCATAAGACCAATAAAATAAAAAACTTCTTTTTCATCAAGCAGTCCCTTCTTGATATCGTTTACTCAGCTATCGTTCTTCGTCGTATTCTTAATCCAAAAATAAAAGGTAATAGCGAGAATAAGCAGCAAAGCACCGCTTAAAATTGGTAAGTATGTAAAAGCTTTGATTGCCTCATCGGATGTACTCCAACTGGACGCTCCTAATGGTCTCGAATTATTGAATGAAAGACTTCTTATTATCCTGAACAGTTATATTCTTGCCCCCACATTTTGGACAATAGGACACCTCAATTAGTTCAAGGTTTTCAATGAAACCTTTAACATTGCAATCGTGGCACGCTATTGATAGTACCTCGTTTGAGTTTTCCATTAATTTCTTTATGCCTCCATTTCATTTCTCTACTCATATATATTTATTTACTTTTTCCACTTCCCCTTCTTTTTTTATTAGATTTGTTCTGCTTCAAAACAATACAAGAACAGATGATTAAACTAACATAAACGACAATAACAATCCAAAGTCCTATTCCATTCGCACTCAATAGATACCTCTCTGCTTTTTTGATTTTTTCTCTCTCTTGCATTCTACCTTTTGAGTTAAAGCTCATGTAGTTAAAGTTCTATAAACAGGCTTTCAACTATTACATTTACGTTTACAACTCTAAGCCCAGTCATGTTTTCCACAGACTCTCTAACGTTTTCTTGAAGATCTCGGCTTACGGCCTGAATATTGGTACGGTAGTTGACGATGACATGTAGATTAATGGTTGCTTCAGATTCCAAAACCTCGACAAACACACCTTTTATGGCGTTTTTTCCTCTAAAACGCTTAGTAAGACCTTCGGAGATGCTGCCTGACATAGAAGCGATTCCAGGTGTGGCTAGGGCAGCGATACCAGCTATAGTAGAAATAACATCGTTTGATATACGAATTAAGCCATATGAAGTTTTCTTGGACATTTGGATTCCTCACATTCTATTGTTTCTTATGTGATATTTTACGCTAATGATCAATTTACTCTCATTCATTATCAGCCTCATCCCATTTTCGGGAGTACGCTATCTTCGTTGCCCAAAATGTTAAGCCCAGTATGATGAATAGGGCAACAACTCCTAAAATGATTGCACCAACCATTCGATAACACCCTCCCGTATTATTAATTTGTATAGTAATTGATTTTTTTCTTTAAAGTTCGTGATTATTTCCCCCCTAATTTGTATTTTTTATGGCTTGTCGAAAGTTTTCAAAATCTTTAATTAAATAATTAAGCCTCTGTATAAAATGAGTAGTCATTTCCGAATCCTTAGCAAAATCAATCTCATCAATCAGCTCATCCAATTCACTAGCCAATACAATAAAGTCGATATTATCCTTATCTCTACTCAACTTATTTTTAAGGTCATTCGCTAGCGCCTCACCCAGTTCTCGCATAACAGTAACTTCAAAATGAGTCTTCATTTTCACTAATGCCGGGGTATAATCCTTTCTAAAATCAATACCAGGCACTTCACCCCAAAATGTATGCCAGTCCTTAAGCAATCCTGCTTTGTAATATAATAATTTTAAATATCCGCATAACCAAGACGTGCAACTTGTATTTCTATTTTGACAACCTATTCCGTTTATTAAATGTTTACAACTGCGGCAACAAGAACCGCCGTTCTGAATACAGATCTTACAAATATGGTCTGCCCCTAATCCATTTAAATGTCGCATACCAAAGTCGATAAGATACTTTCTTGTAGCAATATACAATTCATCACCAACCAGCATTCAAAACCATTCCTTATTTCTTAATTTTTAAATAACAAAATATTTGATTTTATAGATATTTATAATGATACTATAAAAGAACGCAAAGGTCATTTCAAGCCTTTACCTTCGTGCTTTCCGGTTTGTGTTATGATATTCTATATATATAAATTGTCAAACATTTAGGGGAGTACGCTATGTATCAAGAAATACAGCATTTTAAAGCCGATTTTTTTAAAGCGTTAGCACACCCATTACGTATAAGAATCCTTGAGGTTTTAGTTGAGGGCGATAAAAACGTGAACGAGATACAGACAATATTAGGTAGCGAAGGTTCTACAGTTTCTCAGCAGCTGGCTGTGTTAAGAAGTAAAAACGTTGTGCGTGGGATTAAAGACGGGACCTCAGTGATATACACGCTAACAGACCCCTTAATTAAAGACCTACTTATTGTTGCTAAGCAAATTTTTGACAACCATCTTGTAAATGCTATTTCAATGTTAGAAAATATAAAAAATCAGTGATATGTAAAAAGGGATGAATCGGGTTTGTTCTCGATTTACTCCCTTTTTTTATTCGTTTAATTTTCAGGAAAAATGAAATTGACACACAATAGTTTTACATATATGATTTTATATATATTCAAATAATTAAATATTAATATATGGTGGGATTAGGTATGAAATTTTCTTTTAGTGGAAGATACCATGGTTATAATGGGAAAAAATTTCAAAAGGACTTGATTTCGGGGCTTATTGTAGGTATTGTTGCCATTCCATTAGGAATGGCTTTTGCAATTGCCTCAGGCGTAAAGCCAGAATATGGGTTATATACTACGTTTGTCGCAGGAATACTAATCTCATTTCTTGGTGGTTCAAAATTTCAAATTGGTGGTCCTACCGGAGCATTTATACCTATATTATTTGGCATTGTCATGCAGTATGGATACGAAAACTTGCTTATTGCTGGATTTATGGCGGGAGTCATTTTGCTATTCATGGGGATTTTTAAACTGGGTGGTATAATTAACTTTATTCCACGTCCTGTTACAATTGGTTTTACCACAGGGATTGCTGTTACCATTTTCACAGGACAAATTGCGAATTTCCTTGGATTACATAATCTTCAAAACCATCAAGATTTCCTTTCCAATATGAAGGAATTAATTCTTCATCTTTCAAAAATAAATATGTATAGTGTCTTAACCGCAGTGATATGTCTAGTGCTTATTATTGTCACACCAATGCTTTTTTCTAAAATCCCAGGATCATTAGTAGGACTATTGATTTCTACGGTTGTAGCATCCATTTTCTATCCTGACAAAATTGCTACCATCGGCTCCATCTACGGCCCAATTCCCAAAAGCTTGCCTAACTTACACTTACCTTCACTCTCAATTGAACATATTCAATCTTTAATAAAGCCCGCATTTGCAATAGCCATATTAGGTGGTATTGAATCATTACTCTCTGCTGTAGTTGCTGATGGAATGTCAAGAACCAGACATAACAGCAATCGCGAATTGATTGGTCAAGGTATCGCTAATATGATAACTCCATTGTTCGGGGGTATTCCAGCTACAGGTGCTATTGCTCGAACCGCAACAAATATTAAAAGCGGAGCAGAGTCTCCCTTCTCAGGGATCATTCATGGTATAGTCGTCCTGTTAGTTTTGTTATTATTTGCTCCGTATGCTTCGAACATTCCGCTTGCAAGTATGGCACCAATTTTAATTGTTGTTGCTTGGAACATGAGTGAGCGTAAAGAGTTCGCACATGTTTTAAAGAACAAAACTGCGGAGTCATTCGTTTTACTTATTACCTTTCTTCTCACTGTATTTACTGATCTGATAACTGCCGTTGAAGTTGGATTAATCTTATCAGCTATCATTTTTTTGAAACATATGAGCAACCTTTTAGTTATTGCAAAGATCTTACCGGACTTAACCAAGAAAAATGATCAAATAACAGTACCTGTTATTAATGAAGAATATAATTGCCCTCAAATTAGTATCTACTCCGTCGAAGGAGCTTTGTTTTTCGGGGTTGCAAATAAATTCGAAAACTCTATCATGGAAGAAATAAATAAACAATCCAAAATATTAATTTTGGAGATGGGCCGTGTACCCTACCTGGATATAACGGGTGAATCCAATCTATCAAATGTAGTTAAGCAATATAGAAAACACGGTGGTATAGTAATCATTTCCGAATTACAAGACCAACCGCGCCATATGTTAAAAAAAACAAGATTAGACGAATTCATTGGGTACGAACACTTTTTTGAAAAAACAGGTGAAGCATTTAGCTATGCATTAACCAAATTTAGCTTTCCTAAATAAATTTGAGTTAGAGCATTTTACGCTTAGAGAATGCCTACTCATTTTGTCTTTAATCAAAGGGCTACCACGCGGTAGCCCTTATTTTTACAATATTTGAGTGCGAATGTAGTTCTCTTCGTAATAGTTGAATCTTACTTTTTATCTGTAATAATTAATCAAACTATTGAGGTGGAAAATGGAAAATGAAAAATTGGAAGCGTTTCTGTCGGTTTGCCAAACGTTAAACTTCACAAAGCTTCAAAACATTTGCATGTTTCACAGTCTGCTATAACAGCAAGGATTAAAGCATTAGAGAGCACTATAGATATTCATCTTCATCTAATTTATCAATTGGGTGAGTTTTATCCCTTTGAGGTTGCTCCAATAATTAAAAAAGGAACAGCTGCCTGCCGCGGCGAACTGCTCCCTTGTCATATGTCATACAACTATCGTTCTTCGTTAGCGCAATGATCGATTTTAGAAAAAATGATCAATTAAAGCATATTACAATATTTAGCCGGTTGCGGCTTTTGTTTCAACCGGATACGGTATCTACGCGACCGGCCCATCTCGTTCGCTTCATCAGTTCGGGAAACGCAACCGCAAGCAGTACCAACAAGACCCCCGCCCATTGGAGCAAGCTTACGTGCTCGTGTAGAACGATGGATGACAGCATAACCGCAACAGGCAACTCGGCGGCACCGAGGATGCCTGTCAAACCTTCTCCAATTTTCGGAACCCCTACCGCGAACAAGACTGGAGGCAAGAACGCGCCAAACAAGCCGAGCAGTACCCCAAACGGAAGCAATCCCTCCAATAGCGCGTGGTTGAACAGAAAGCTGGGTGGGAACAAGAGAAATACAAATAACATCCCCCCTGTAACCATCCAGGCACTTCGGTTTATCGGATGCATGGAAGGCACAGCTTTGCCACTGAACAGAATAAACAACGAGTAGCTTATCGCGGACATAAAGCCAAATATGACGCCCTTCCAGTTAAACTCAGACAAGCCTTGATCAAGTATACCGGCCGCTAGCCATGTCCCTCCAAACAGGACGATCAGCGTGATCAACATGATGCCGTTCGGACGCCTCCTCTGTTCGACCGAATTGATCAAAACCCCCATCCATGTGAATTGGAATAGCAACAGAATGGCTAGCGAATTGGGAATATATCGCAGGGATTGGTAATACAACAAGCCTGTTACAGCTGTAGGCACACCAGCGACCATCAGGATGACTCGATGCCTCCACGATAACTTCGTGGCAGCCGTCGTGGAAGAAGACGTCGTTTTAACGTTTCCGCTCCTTCTTCCCTTCCATTTCACGAATAGAACAAGAGTCCAAGCCAATACGAACCCCGTCAACAATTGACTTCCCACGATTTCTCCGAGCGTATAACCTTTTGCGTATGCTTTTGTAACGATTGTCGATAGAATGCCGTAACAGACCGCGCCTAACAAAACCAATAATCTGTATTTCATCGTTATGATTCCTTCCTTGGGTTTCCTCTACTTTTTATTGGAAACAAAAAAACTTCCTTACTATCGAATATAGAATCGTTGAAACTCGATTCCATATTCGTAGCAAGGAAGTTAAGGCTTCCTGTAGAGACCCCCACCCTGTATTTCATGGGGTTATACGAATGTATTGTTGATTCCTCAAACTAAAGCAAAACAACATAACAAATAATAAGGCGCTCGCTCGAATTTGTCAACTGATGCCTGCTGCCATGATGTCGTTATTAAGCTATAGTGTCCCATTTGCTTAATTCTGTGAATAGAAAATTCACTCTCTCCTAAAATCGAATTTCTCATTTGGTAATCTTAAAACATGACCATTAATTTCGACAGTATCATCGTCAATCCATACGATATATGCGTTCTCTTCTCTATAATTCCAATAAATATTCTTTTTCTTCGAGCTTTTGTTGGAAACAAGTTCTGCTCTTACAGCAAAATCAGTCGTTGCTCCTCCACTTGAAACATACGCATTAATTGTATATTTGCCGTTGGGGGAGTTTGATTGTTCAATTAATTCACCTGTCGGGAGCCGATTCATGTCAAAGAAGGCCCAGTAAATCCCATAACAAATTAATCCAATCAACAATAAGCCAATTGAAAACAAAAATTTAAGCACATTTTTTTTGGTTCTCTTAATTTCATAAATAATGTTTTTCTCATCGCTTGATTGCTCCATATTTCTCCACTAATAATGACCTAATTTAATATTCTTAAAGTATCACCCAAATTTACTATTGCGCTGAAAAAATACCATTTTTTTATTCAAAGTGTCCTTTTAGTTCAAAAAGAAGCCCTGTAAAGAGACAAATAAAATAAACAAAGAAACTAAAATACTTAAATACCCCCAAAATCCTTTTCTGTTTCTTTGATGTTCGACTAATCCTGTCACCAACATAAATATCGCAAGAGTTAACATCAAAAAAGGCATTAATTCAAAGTTTTTTGTAATTAGAAGGTAACTAGAAAAACAGATAACGAATATCGCAATAATAACTTTGCTTTTTTTCAACATTCTACTCACTCCCATCAAGGTCCCCGAACATTATATACTCAGAACCTTCTGCTATATAAAATTCCATGTATTAACCTAGGTTTTGCCTCCTAAACATAAGTTATATTTTAACACATATTGGAAGTATCCTCCCCATTACTTTAATGAAAAAGGGAGCTGCTGCCTACGCGGCAAACTGCTCCCTTTTTTGGAACGAACATGGTGTTCTGGTTAATGACTTATTTATTTATGAATTTACTACGGTCAACTGCCTCTGGTGGTTTTTCTAACCATCCATTTTCAATCAAGAGATTTGCACCATCTTCCACATATAACATTACTTCCGCTTGGCATTTCAAAAATAAAGCACCAATATCTTTTCTACCGTCAAGCGATATGCCATTGGCATACTCCCTTATTTTCACATTAAACATGTCAACTTTATGAAAAACCATGATTTTATCAGAAAATGGTGAGACTGTCGAAGAAGTCACGAAATGATCTATTAGTGTCGGGGAGGGCAATCCATCCTGAGACAACTTTTCTGTTAATGATTCAATGTGCTTTTGATTAATATCTTTTCCGCGTTCTAGAAATGTTCTTACCTTATTGTCATTTGCTACTTGAGCAAATCCAATAATAAGTGCTTTGCTTGTGATATCGTTATTCAGATTTCCGAAGATATGCGCAATTTCTAATCCTTGTAGGGGTCTGCCTTTTCCGAAAAAAGAGCCTAGAAACTTTTGACTATGTACAAAATCAACTTTTTCTGGGGGCTGAATGACTGGCGAATTCATTAGCTCATTTTTAGATTCTGAAATTACCGCAACCACGGACTGCAATTTCATTGTATCTTGAACGCATTTGATAAAAAAATCCCGGATATCTCTTCTTGTAACCAACGGTACAGCAATCGAGTAGAGACTCATACCAGCTTTACTCGCATATTTCAAATAATGAAGATAAAACTCATCAATAAACAAACGAGGCGCATTCAAATTCACGTCACTATCAGTAAACCCAAGAGGTATAGGAAAGTCTGCTTGATTAAAGAAGAACTCAATTGTTTGGATATTATTATTGCTTAACTCCAATGCATATTCTAAAGTCACTTTAATCTCGGGATCATCTACATTCTTCAGATAATAATTGAGCATGCACTTTCCCATTGAATTTCCGATATAAGTCGCCCAAAGTTTCCCCATTTCAGTTCCTGTGAGCACAGATTTCATAATTACTTAGTCCTCTTTTCTAGAGTCAAAAGGTGTGAAAGCATTATTAATCTTACCCAATAAGAAATTCAATATGTAAAATTTATTATTTATCCTCAATCGTCCTTTACTTTTAATCAAGCGATAAAGAACTTCAAATTTATTGAGGCAAACTTACAGTTCGAAAATTTAAAGTCTTTGATCTAAAAGACTTTAAATTTTCGAAATTGCTTTAAATCGCTCATTCAACTATCGTATCCGTTAGCTCAATGAGTCAGTTAAATAGTATCCCTTTAATGTTTGCTTCGAAGGCATCTACAGCCTTGGCAGAGTTATTACCCAACACGTTAGCTATTTACGTCCCATATTATCCAAAGGCGTCCTGCAGAACACAGTTTCACGTCGTCCGCAGACAATGGCCGTATCACCAGCTTTGATAAACCGCTCTGCAATAGCTAGACCAATTCCAGAACCTCCGCCAGTGATCAGTATCGTGTTCCCTGAAAGTTTCATCTGAGTTGCCTCCTTGTTTTTTTAATTAAAGTATCTAGTTCCCCTTATTAGAAACGTGTGGCAACATCCTTAGCACGAGCAATTGCCTCTTCTTTAATGGCTGGAGCTCGCTCTGATGATGCTGTTCCTTCAACAAAAATGGCCTCCATAGATTGAATCCCATAGAACTGCAAAATTTTTTTCAGATAGCTGTATCCCATTTCAACTTCAGAAAGCGGACCTTCCGAATAAACGGAACCGCTAGCTTGAATGTGCATGGCTTTCTTACCGGACAACAGACCTTCAGGACCATTTTTAGTATATTTGAACGTCTTGCCCGGAATTGAAGTCGCATCCGTGTATGCTTTCAAAACCGGCGGGATCGAGAAATTCCACATGGGGGAAACATACACGTACTTATCGGCAGCCACGTATTGATTGACAATCGCGTCAAGTCGAGCTACTTTTAATTGCTCGGCTTCGGATAGTTGATCGAAAGACGAACCCGACCGAAGCTTTTCCCAGCCTCGCAAAACATCTGCATCGAATTGCGGAATATTCTCTTTGTACAAGTCCAAATAAACAACTTCATCTGTTGGATTAGCTTCACGGTAAGCTTCAATAAATTCATTACCTACCGCGAGGCTAAAAGATTCCTGAGGATCAAGGGGATGTGCGGTGATCTACAATACAGTTGCCATAAATCAAAACTTCCTTTCTGTAATCAACTTGAGTACACTTTCTAGATTGATCATACAATATACACTTACTTATTTAAAGTAGGCACAATAATGTGGTATAGTATTAAAAAAGGTACTGTAACGGAGGTCAACTTATGCAAAAGAACCCTGTCCAATGTCAATTCGTTGCGGCGCTGGATTCGATCGTAGGCAAGTGGAAGCCTATTATCCTTTATCATTTGCTTCAAGGCAAACCTCTGCGGTTCAATGAGCTAAGAAGATTGCTGCCCGATATCACGCAAAGGATGCTTACGCTCCATCTGCGCGAAATGGAGGAGGAGGAGCTCGTTAAACGAGTCATTTATCCGCAGATCCCACCGAAAGTGGAATACTCCATCACGGAATACGGCATGAGTCTGTCTCCAATTCTGGAAGCCTTACATCAATGGGGAGCGGCCCATGTAGAGCGAAAGCAGCTTAATAAGGAGAATAATGAACAAACAGAAACGGACTAGCGTTCGAAATTACGCTAGTCCGTTTCATTCTGTAGTGATTCAAAAAATATAACGAAAGTGAATATAAGGTATGTCTAGTACAGCGACCGAATCACACAAAGTTATTTCTGACCTTACTTTTTGCACATATGTTTTCCTTAAATGCTTAGCCTCTTCGAAGTATTTCACAAGAAGGCACCTCATTTTTTTTGTGTTAATATTGGAAATATTCAACACAACTTATGGAATGTATTGCGCTAACCTCCCGTTAGCGTGAAAAAGGCAGCCGCTTTGTATCGGCTACCTCCACTGGTGTGTTTATAAGTTATAGTTCCACGTTAGACTGTACCTATCTCTTCCCTACCTTCCGTCGGGAAAGAGATAATGTAATCATTCAATAATGGGTTTGATTTTCTTTCCACTTTCATTATAAACTGTATACCCTCCGCGAACCGTGATCCAAATCTCGTTATCTGTGTGGAGATCGGCTTGGAGCCCTCGGGTCGTTTTAGGAAAAAACAGCAAATGATTATCCGGAATCGAGGTTCCTGGCTGAAGATCCAAACCTGCAGTCAGATCCGGAATACCTTCTTTATCCGTAGCCACAGCCACTGTTTTTCCCATTCGTACGATCATTTGGGAGCCCGGTTTTCCGTAAATCGTTTGCTCTCCAACCAACTCTACATTAGTAATGCGATTTATGTTCTGAATCGTTAACAATGCCTTAATTCCTATGATTAGTGCAGCGATTGCAATTATTGCAATAATGCCCCCGCGTAAATAAGTTAGTTTCATATTAATGTTGGCACCCTTTCTTTTCTTACCATTGGTGATACTAAAATGTAGTTACCGATTACTCTAATAAAAATTAATAGAATTGCTACTCCTCAAAGTGTAATTGATGGGTATAAGAGGAAGCAAGTTCCATGTACCTATTTCATATCAGTGCTTCTCAATCTATTATTCTTTAAATTCAATAAGAAAAGGATGAGTTTGCTTGCTTAAAGCCATATCCACTCTGTCCATGAAATTCCCCCAAGTTATCAACCTCCGTGCATCTTCCAATGAAAAGTAACCTACCTCATCGCTCTCATTACTTGTTGTTAACGAACCGCCAACTGGTTTAGCTGTAAAATGTTATTACACACACCGCGTGTTAGGTTCTGGTACAATCCACAGAAATTAAGTAGTTCAACTTCGATTCCAGTTTCTTCCTTCACCTCTCGAATAGCAGCTTCCCGAATAGTTTCCCCTTCTTCTACACATCCCTGTGGCATTTCCCATCCACGTCGACCTCGCATTAATAGAATTTCATTATTTTCGTTGAGAACAATTACACTAGCTGAGACGATAAATTTCATTAGGTTCACCTCCAAAATTTACTTTTTCACATAACCGCTTTTGCGTACTAAAGTATACTTGTTTGGGGACTCTTGAACAAGATTACCTAACTATCAATCCTTGTCCGATCCCTCGGGAAATGAGGGCATAAATCGAAAAAGCCGCATAACATGCGACTTTTAATGTAACCCTATTCTTGTCACCAGACAAGTTTATCTTTGCTTTCTGAATTTATGTACTTCTATTATCAATTCTATTGAACAAAAAGCAATCGTCAAAATACCGATAAAAGATAGAATATAGATCATACATCTAACAGTAATATAAGCAATTGGCATGCTATCGAAAAGACTTTTTATTGTACTTAGAGCAATAGAATTATTTAAGAAAAGAAGGAGTACTCCAGCTACTATCCCGTAAAGCAAATTTTTTTTATGATCCATAAAAAGCCCCCTTTTTAAGAACAAGTTGATCTTTGATAGGTTGTTTATACAGCTCCAATCTTAGGCCATGCCAGTTCGATGCCGTTCGCCGTCAATAATGCTTGAAGTTCTTTGAGCTTTGCTGCGTCAGCGCGAACCTCACTTGGGGTCATGCCTTGGTTCAAACAAAAGGCAGCCGTATAGCCAGCAGACTCCCCAATATTCCATTCAACGGGATGAAGCCTGTAGCAACCATTGGTAATGTGGGTTGTTCCTATATTTTTACAGGCAGCTAGCAAGTTCGTAACCTTCTTGGGAATCAGACTTCCTAATGGGATCTGAAAAGGCAACGAAGAAATATCGAGGAAGTTCCGTCCCGTCATACTCGGATGCAAATCGATTCGGTAACATCCGATGCCTACGCTGTCAGGGAACTCTACTGCCCCTTGATCGCCTCGGATAGCTGTGCTTACGTGCTGTTCCAAAACCGTAAATTCCGCTTTGATTCTACGGGATTCCCGAATATACGGCGCCTGGGCCATACCATCAGCGGTCCCGACGACGTCCGGACGCAGCCTCAACCCCGGATAGCCCACTCCCCCGTCAGGCCGAGGAGCTTCCGTCTGCAGCCAATATAATAAAGAAAAGCTCAGTTGTTTCGCTTGATATAGATGCTTTTCGGCCAACTGTTCAGTTACATCATAAACATTTCCAAGAAAGTAATCGTTCTGCGCCCAATTGACTAACGAAATGTCCGACGTGTATGTCCCCGCCGCGAAGTTCGCTTTATCCACAATTCGGCGATAGATAAACAAAGGGTATTTATCCGTACCGGGAAACAGCGTTTCTTCCGTTGGTTCCAACGTCTTGGGATCAGGCGATACCCAGTTCAATTGCGGATTCGGCCAAAATGGTGCCTGAAATGAACGCCAGAACTCGTAATCATGAGGTTTATCTATGACATGATTCTCTCCTTCGAAATAGTCCATCGCAAAGCAGTAAGTAAAAGCCTGGATATCATGAGGATCCGCGGGACCCTCCAAGGCATGAGGTTCGTTTGTTTCTGACTTCGATTCTGCCCCAGTTACATAGTCGACTTCCGCAAGTGGCAGTACGTCCCCACATTCTGTTGCATCAAGAAAATAAGGTGCGTGAACAGTCAGCTTTTCTCCGTTTTCGCGTTTAACTGTAACGGCTTGGATCTCGTCGCCATGTCTACACGCTTTTACGATTTTACTTCGTGTGTGGATGGTAAGTTTTCCGCTGTTAACGAACGGCGCGAGCATCTGCTGCAATACGGCATGCGTGACACGTGGTTCAGCGCACAGCCGGCTTACTCCACCATTTCCTGGATTCAAATAGTACACCGAACGCCCATACTCGGATAACGGATAGTGTTGACGGTAGTACTCTCTGACCTCGTCGCGAAATTGGCGATAGCTTCGTGTACAGCCGAATTGCTCGATCCATTTGTGCTCGTCAGGCGGCACAGCCTGGCTCGTCAACTGACCGCCAATCCAGTCGTATTCATCGGTCATGTACACATTTTTCCCCATCCTACAGGCAGCTAGAGCTGCAGCGCACCCTCCCACTCCTCCGCCTATTATTGCAATATCTACGTGCAGATCTCGTTCCATGTTCATCATTCAACTTTTACCTCCTTCATCCACATTAGTAAAATTAAGCCTATATAATAGACGGATGGGATCTTCTTAAAGTTGCAAGATTAGCTGAACTTTATAATCTTCCTGGGATTCCTCAGATGAAATCATTTAATGAATGAAAATTAACTTCAAATATAAAAGAACTGTCGAATGACAGATCAACCCATGATCACAGTCATCCCTATGTTGCACTTTGTGCAGCATAGGGGCCTCAGATCAGCCGTTGGCTCCTTCCACGTTGTACAAATTACAACGTGGAAAGCAGGATAGCGCGGTTTTCACGCTATTTTGCTTGAAATTATTGCACTTAGTGCAATGGAGAGTGGGGTGGTGGGCTTTAAAGCTGTTTTATGTTGTATAACGTACAACATAGACATGGTAGCGAGGGGCCGTGGCACATGGCGCTCATGCAAAGTGGTATGGTCACTTGGTGCGAGGCAGTCATGCTGAGCGAGTTGGGTCACTTGACGCAAGGCGGCCAATGCCGAGCGGTATGTTCACTTGTGCGAGGCAGTCATGCTGAGCGAGTTGGGTCACTTGACGCAAGGCGGCCAATGCCGAGCGGTACGTTCACTTGGTGCGAGGCAGTCATGCTGAGCGGTATGGTCACTTGGTGCGAGGCAGTCTTGCTGAGCGAGTTAGGTCACTTGACGCAAGGCGGCCAATACTGAGCGGTATGGTCACTTGGTGCGAGGCAGTCATGCTGAGCGAGTTGGGTCACTTGACGCAAGGTGGCCAATGCCGAGCGGTATGGTCACTTGTGCGAGGCAGTCATGCAGAGCGGTATGGGTCACTTGTGCGAGGCAGTCATGCAGAGCGGTATGGGTCACTTGGTGCGAGGCAGTCATGCTGAGCGAGTTGGGTCACTTGACGCAAGGCGGCCAATACCGAGCTATATGGTCACTTGACGCAAGGCCGCCAATGCCGCGCTATGATTACTTAGCGCGAAACGCTCATTCGCGTTGCGATCAATAAGGCTTAGCTTACCCCAAGCCCAAAACATACAAAAAAGCCTTCCTCCTCAAAAAGGATGAAGGCTTTCACTCATCAATCTATTTCGTCCTCATGACCGTAAATTCTTGCTGCCATAAAATCCTACCGCCAATCTCAAGTCTAGCCCGCAACTGGTTCTGCCCGACCTTCAGCGGTTTGGCAGCTTGGTATTGGAAGAAAGCCCTATCCCACTGAATGGGTGCAACCCATTTTGAATAGGCATGGATGGCCTCTGCCAGTGGGGCTCCGATCTCTTCGATAGTCAACTTGGGTCTTAACTCAGGTGAAGCGTCGGCCGCGAGCTGCTGAGTGCTGTCTGTAAAAGCTACAGGATAAAAAGGGAATGGATACATACCAAGCATTATCACGTATATATCCCACTTGTCGATCTTGCAACTTAAGCTCGTCGCCATCAATCTTCGCACTGTTGTAGTACAAAGTGTAGAAGGACATGTCTATAGCCGGATCAATGCCATCAGTCACAATTCGATCGGAATATGAATTTAACTTCAACCAGACAAGCCCAACATAAGAATCGATCTGGTACCAACGGTTCCCTACGGTATCATCCCAATAACGAATTGGATGTACAATTTGAGGTGAAGCTTGCGCGAATTTATACCAGTTACCTGAGGGATAGTTCATCAACTCCGCATTGGATTTCAATTCTATGGCCACGTCTGTCGGTTTGGCATCCATCGGATCGGCAAACTGTTTATTCACCCAACCATCCCCTGCCGATGTATGAACATGATACCAGATGGGTTCATCCTGTGTGTTCCCATATGGATTATTGTTAATTAGTTCGAACACTTCCACTTTCTGAGGCTGAAGAATGGCCACCTCTTCCCCATAGGAATCAGGTTGTGCAAAAAGCGTTGTTCGCGTATACAAGACTAAGCTTTCTTGGGACTCTTCAACCCTCGCGCCTCGGTAATACATCCACTGAACTCCGCTCTTTGTCTCTACACGATAGCTGGTGCTGTTGAATGGCGAAATGAACTCCGCTGTTATTTCCCCAACACCTTGCGGAATGCTGCTTACGTTCATGAAATATTCTTTCTCAGGGACGACGCTCCGCAGCGTACCAATGCGATTAAGAGGAATTTGAATCCATTGATCACCGAGCCAGGTCGTATGAATCTGCAGCCATGTCAACGTGTTGTAATCGAAATTTTCGGCAACAAACCACCTTTTCGCAGCAGCCACCACCTCGACATCCTGAGGTGCCAATGAACCCGTTGATGGTGAATTGGTATCCGGGTTAGCATACATAAACGTATTGTCCAGCAACGATATTTGCTTCGGCGGAGCGACGTCTAACGCTTTTGTAGGCACATTGATCCACTTATCGCCAAGCCAGGTGTGGACTTTCCACCAATTATACGCATCCGACCAAGGCATGCCTGCCTTGACTACTTGCACCTCCTGAGGAGCTAGATAGCCCTGAGGCGGACCGCCGGAATCTTCGTATTTGTCATAATAAGGGATGTTGCTCAATAACTGAATAACGGCAGGCACTCTACCTGATTCGGGGACCTCCGAAGGGAACATTTCGTGCTGAAACTCTGGCTGCACACTAGGTATGGGCTTCCAAACAACATTTGCTCCTTCCGCTGAAGCGTCGAAAGCAAATGTCATAATGACTTGCGCTCCAACTACAGCCGCAATGGCTGCTTTTTTCCAGCTCATTGGATCACACTCCTATTCATTCTCTCAACTTAAACCGCTATATTGGTTATACTCGGTATTTGTTCCAAAGTTTCCTATATCCGCTCTTTGGATTCAGCATAAATAACACGAGTAGCTTCACAGCTGCGGACTGTGGAGCTACTCGTGTGAAGATACAAATTATCGATGTTGCTCATACCTATTTGAACGTGTCAACTTCTGTAACAAAATGATCTCTTCTTCCCTTAGGGGAGGAGCCTCTGCAACGGCGATGTTCTCCAACAATTGCTCTAGAGAGCTAGCCCCTGGGATGGTCACAGCCACAGCAGGATGCGATAGCACGTAGCGAATAGCAAGCTGACTTAAACTACGGCCATTTACATTGGCTGAATCCAGTAATTTGGGATACAGACTGCTAAGTGAGTCTCCTGTGTAGTCAAGGTAATTTTCCTGAAGCCGTCGTCCCCTATTCGACAGAATTCCTTTCGCCACTGGACCACGGGCTATCATACTGATTGAATGTTCGGCAAGCCAAGGCAGCACTTCTTCCTCCGGCCGTCGATCTAATAAACTATATTGACTCATGACGCTTATAATCGATGATCGATTTGTATATTCTCGAATCACATTTGGACGAATTGAGGATATGCCATAATAGCGGATGACTCCCTCTCGTTTCAATTGTTCAAAAGCTTCGATCGTCTCGTCGATCGGGTCTTCAAGTGTACCGCCATGCAATTGATATAAATCAATATAATCCGTACGCAGCCGTCTCAAGCTTTCTTTAACCGCGGAAAGTATGTACGCTTTGGAGGCATCCCATACCCAGCCCTCTTGGCCAGGAATTCGTCTGTTACCGACTTTTGTGGCAATAATGATTTCGCCACGATTGCGACCTTGAATCGCTGAACCTACGATTTCTTCATTAAGACCATCATCGTACAAATCAGCCGTATCAAGAAAATTTACCCCATGTTCCAATGCTGCATGAATCATAGAAATGGCCTGCTGGCGATCTGTGCCTAACGACATGCAACCTAATCCTATTTCGCCTACCATGAGCTCTGAAGCACCTAATCTGTTTCGTTTCATTATTTTGTATCCCTCCTAAATATGGATCTAATTTCTCTACAATTTATCATATACAATTTTTCACTTGAAGGACAATGTAACAAAACAAGCTCCTGCCTAATAGTTACAAAAAGGCCCTATGCACTCCTATCGGATGCATAAGGCCTTTCATTTATTTCTCTACTCGTACCGTTAGCACGTCACTGGAGGTTACTCCGCTCGCATTGACCAATTCACTCCGGTACTCGTAAGTACCAACTCCACGTCCGGCAATTGCACTCACCGCACTTTGAGCGCCAGGCGTAGCGGCTTGCAGTGATTTCGTTTCGAGCAACACACCATTTTCGTATAAACGGTATTCGGTCGCATTGGTTCCCCACCACATGTTCATAGCAATATGAAAGGTGCCGTCTCCGTCCCAATTATCTTGGGAGAGCACCGGTTTACCCGGCGATGCGTTCGAGATGGTGACAACAAGCGGATTGCTCGTAGTCGTACCGAATGGACTAATGAGCTCGCTCGTGTACGTATAAGTGCCGTTCTGTTTGCCATGCACATCAACCTTAGCCACTTGTGCCGCAGGAGCTGCATCCTTCAACGATTGAGTAGAGATGAGGGTACCATTTTCATACAATTTAAATAAAGTACCGTTATTGCCCCACCACATGTTCATGGTTACTGTGTAGTTGCCATCACTTAATCCCATTGCTTCACCACTGTTCGATGATAAGACTGGCATACCTGGAACCCCTAGAGACACCGCCTTCACCACTGTAATTGTAACAGGATTGGTCTGCACGGATACGCCATTCAGAGTAACACCAGCTGTAATTTGAGCAGTACCTTCAGCTACCCCGGTGATATGCCCCTGCATATCAACCGATACTACCGCGCTGTTGCTTGATCCGTACGTAACTGTGGCTACGGTAAGATCTGCAGGCGCTGCATTGTTAAGCGTACCTGTTACCACCGCTGACGCTGCTGCACCTACTTGAAGTGATGTCGCGTTAACCGCGAGCGTCGCTTGACTCAGGACCGGCGTTGTTGGCAGCGGCTTCGCCACTGTGATCGTCACAGCATTGGTCTGCACGGTTACACCATCCAGCGTTACCTCAGCTGTAATTTGAGCAGTACCTTCGGCTACCGCCGTGATATGCCCCTGCATATCAACCGATACTATCGCGCTGTTGCTTGATCCGTACGTAACTGTGGCTACGGTAAGATCCGCAGGTGCTGCATTGTTAAGCGTACCCGTAACCTGTGCCAAAGCCGTTGTTCCTACTTGAAGTGATGTCGCATTAACCGCAAGCATCGCTTGACTAAGTACCGGCGTTGTTGTTGGCGCTTCGTTTTGAATCGTTATGTCATCCATGTAAGCCGTATAAACGCCATCTCCCGTGTGATCGTATGCGGCAATAACCGCTACGATCGTCTTTCCTATAAAGGATGAATCTAAATGATAAGAGATTTTTTCCCATTCACCTACGGTACCTTTTGCGCTTTTGCCGGTAAATCCTGCCTTGTCGCTTAAATGCGTACCGTCGTCAAACAACAGATCAATGAAAGCATAACGACCTAAGTCATTTTCTGCCCGGATATAGTAAGAAAGCTCCAAATTGTTTTGAACTTTTATTTTTGTTGGCGCAATTCGAGCATAAAGCTGAGTATTTTCGGTACCGTTTTCCGACTTGCCGCTGAATCGGAAGGAATACGCGCCTCTATGAGAGGTATCTTTCTCGATGGCAAAAGCGTCTAAAGCGGGGTCCGAGTGCTGACGCTTCAAAATTTTTGGATTTCCGCGTTCATTTTCATCACCGGGATTGTAAATACCTACGTCAACGTTCGTTAGTTCACCGCCCGCAGCGACGCGTTTTTCAAAACCGTTCCGCCAATACACAGGACCCAACGAATCCTCAATCGGCACCTCATAGCTAACAGGATTGCTTTCCGTAATGTCACGTTTATTCATATCGGCAATAGCTCCCGTCAACCGCAAATAAAAATCGGAAGACAGCCATGTACCTTCAGATGCTTGTGTATACAAATACTGCTCGCCTTTAGGGATCTCGTAGGAATCTTCAGCGCCCTTAATGATGGATGTACCCTCATCAAATTCATCAAACATGGCGATATACGATGTCCTTAAACCATGTTCTCTCAGAAGCGCCGCCTGCGTCCACATGAAATCTCCGCTTTCTCTGCCTATCTCATTCGGCGCCGAATTGACACCATTTCTCAGATTCGACCAAGCAAACCCTGGAAAAATAACAGGTTGGAAGTCAATTCCGTATTGCTCGCAATACGCCATCTCTCTTTCCAATCGTTGGTCAGTCCGCTCCCACCAAGCTTTGGCGTCCTCTGAGCCATTAAACCGTCCTACCGTCCAAGGAGATGCCATATCAAGGGACTGATATACCGCAGCATAATCATTGGTTACCGATGCCCATGTATTATCAGGCAACCCTCCGATCACATAATAACCTCTGTCTTGGAACCAATGAATAAGTGTGAGCGCATTACTTGCACTCGGATATCTGGACGGGTTATCTCCCGCAAGACCCCATAAGCAAACGACCGGTTTCCCATTTGTATAGGCATAACTGGTTGAGCTTACAATACCTTTTCGTTCTATATTGTATACCCAATCTTTTTTGATTCTGTCTACAGCAGCTTCTCTGACACTTCCAGATCCTGACAAATCATACATGACATAAAATAGTTTGTTATACTTTTCAGCTGCATCCTGAACCAGGTTTATATTATTTTTTATAGGACTTTCCGTCACTTCTGTTGAACTATAAAACCGCTGAACCGCTAACCCGTCTATGCCATAATCACGTAACCAAGAAACATGCAAGTCAACCACATCTTTATTCTTGGATGTAAATAACTTGGCTTGTTCGCCGGTTTCCAGGTTATCGAAATTGGAAGGGAATAGAGCATTGTCCGGATACTCCCTTACATCGGGCCAATTTTCAAATTTAAGCTGGCCAACGCCAGGTCTCGTCCCGGAATTCCAATGCACCCAACCCGAATTGGTATCATTGGCAGTAAACCACATCTGATAACCGGCAACCGTCTTTCCAATCATCGTATTACTTGCCGTTTCCCCGGCAAATACAGGTGGAAGGGTCTCATCAATGGCAGGTTCCTTACCACTCTCCACGCGTATACTTTTCACATAAAAATCTCCACCGGAAGCTAAAATCCTAAAATCGGCACCTCCATTTTGCGCTTTCCTCATTTGGGCGTCGGTCACATATATTTTCAGGGTTACCAGATCACCCGTATTATAGAGCTGTATAAAGTGCCTATTATTATAAGCGTTTCCAGTTGATTTTTGACCCAGCTCTAGAAAAGGTTTCTGTGACCCGACATCATAATACTGAATGGTGAAAATAACATCCTCAGCACTTCGAAGGGGAGAATCTGCATTCAAAGTACCATACAGATATTTTTGAGCATTAATGCGCCCAACCGTATCTCCTTTATACTCTTCAACGAAAGTTTGCGCTTCAGAAGAAGGATTACCGTTGTATTTGGCATAAGCCACACCTTGTTCCACGACAGGTTCGCCGAATTCAAGCAAAGTCGAGGAGGTTTCCAGGCTGCCAAATGCAGCTGCCAACTCGGTTGTAGCGGTAGCAATCTGCTCGATAGTGGCATTATTGTTGTCGTACACAGATTTAGCCGCATTCCATTTCGTCATGTAAGCATCCCAGGAAGCTGTGATGTACGAAGTGGAATCCGTAGGCTTCTTGTTCATCTCGGCGAGCAATTCATCTTTGCTGACAGGCTTAACAACCAAAGCGCTTTTTGCCGTATTAACATTGTCAATAGCCTGACCCAGTTTGACAATATCGGTGGTGTTTGCCTGAATCAAAGCGTCTGCAGCCGATTTTGCAGCATTGTAAGCGACCAAGGAGGCAGCGGTATATGGGCTGGTATCTGCAACAAAGGTTGCTTGCAGCTGCGTCCGCATCGTAGCCGCATTAAACGCCAGGTTAGCAGCGGTCAGCTCGGCATCGGTCTTCACACCGGCCGTGGCGCCAACCATGACTTTATCCAGATACAGGCTGCCATCGGTTACACCCGTAAAGGTGAACTGCATATCGGTAATGGCATTCAACAAAGTTTTGGTATCGGTTACAACTTGAGTTCCGTCAAACAATTTACGCAGATTAAAGGTGACAGTCGCATATTTGTTGTCTTTGGCAACGCTTTTTTCATTTAAGCCCGTTTCGGCGACAGCTGCCGTATACGTCTTGCCACCACTTACGAATTGCAGGGCTATTTTGGTAGCGTTTTCATTGGCGTTACGGACATTGACGGACAAATAGTTATAATTGCCGGCTTTAAATTTCAGGCTGTCATAGGTCAGTATCGGGCTGATGCCGATCACTTTACCAGCAGCACCGGTATAGTTGACCTGCAATGCCGAAGCACCTTCCAGCTTCAAAGAGGAAGAATAACCATAGGTAACCGCTGATGTGGTGTTTACAATCCCTGACTTCCAAGATGGATGGAATCCGAAGGAATTAATCGTAGTATCGTTTTGGTCGACGACCCACTCGTCTTTGTCTGCGTACATCCAGCCTTGCTCCGTATAATAGGTGACACTCGGATCTGGAGCACTTGTGCTATCTGCATATGCCGTAGTACGGAAAGGGCTGACCGGAATATAATAACTTCCTTTGGCGGCACCCACCAGATTGGCATTGTTATTGAAATTGTCAAACGCGTAAATGACATCCTTCGGATCAGCAACCATATTGCTCCAAACCTTAACGGTGTTCGGACCTGTAACTTCAGCGTTGGCGGTCACATAGACATGGTCTGCACCTGCAATGCTGAAACCATGAAGGGAGATCCCGTTATAGGATTTAAGGCCTTCCCCGACATTGTCAAAGGTGAGGTTGATGGTATTCCCTGAAACGGTCATACTCTTATAGATTGGAGCCGATTTCAGGTCGTTGGCACCGTACACCAAGCTCATGGCACTATCGGCGAACCGCTGGCCAACCTGTTCTTTCGTACGTGGATGAATCGCACCGGGTGAAGTCCCGTTCAACACATGAGTAAGCGGAACGTCGTAGATCGGGAAGAGCGTCATATTCTTGTCTGCGTTGGCCAAATAAGATTTGGTCATACTCTCAGCCAGCCAGCCGAGATGCTGCGGGTTGGTACTACCCATGTCGTACTGGTCCGGGGCAACCTGTGCTTCGATAAACGGCATGGAGTTGTTTGCAAAACCAAACGCCTCGCTCCAACTCTTTTTCAACAGATTTAATTCGATATTATAAATTTCGCTGCGGTTGGAGTTGCTTTCACCCTGATACCAGATGGTACCAGCAATGTTGGTTCCGGCAAGAGGGCCGATTTTCTGATTGTACAAAATGGACATTTTATTGGCTTCTGTCGGCCACCAGTCGGCATCATAGTACAGTCCGCGTTTCATCAGAGCGGCTTTTACTTCTGCGTCGCCTTCAATAGCCGTACGGGGCAGCCATGCTTCAATGATGGTACCGCCGGTTGCATCGCTGATCACGCCCACAGGAACGTTCAGCTTCGGCTGCAAACTTTTTGCCATGAAATAGGCGGCTGCGGAAACTTTGTTGACTTCGGTGCCTCTATCGCCTGCGCCCCAATACGCTCCGGCAATATCCGGCGTTGGATCAATTGGCTGATCACCCGTTTGCCCCGCTGGGTAAGCCGGAACCAGGAAGAAACGGATGTTATGGTTATTGGCGTTGGCTACTTCGGAAGCGCCTGTCATCGCCGAACCCACATTTAAAGCCATATTGGACTGACCGCCCGCGAGCCATAATTCACCTATGGCAACATCTTTGATGGTCTGAATGACAGTGTTGCCTTCGCTGACAACAATTTTGTAGCTGTCATAGCTGCCGACCCGGGGGGATAAAGCAACATCCCATCTTCTGTTAGCAGCAGCAACGGCCGTCTTCGTTTCAAGGGCTGTAGTCTCATTACCTTTAAACAATTCAACTTTTATATTCTTCCCCTCATCCGAATAACCCCATATATTCATGGGTTTCTTCTGTTGGAACAACATGCCGTCATTAAAGAAGGTGGGCAGTGTGGTGTCATTGGTCGTATCGATTAAGCGGACATTCGATATTTTGATCACCAAATTGTCAGTAAAGGTGGTCGGCCAATTTGTCATATAGAAGCGCATATAGTTGATCTTTGAATAATCAATGGTACCGCCCGTCGCGCCACCGGTAGTCAACATAGCGGAAGCGCTCGATTGGCCGTTTTGCCAGTTCAGCGATCCGACACTGAAGGCTAGTTCATTGGCGTCATTGTGGCCGCTGCTCGTAAGCTCAACTTGGCCTGCAGCTTGTGACATCACCGTAATATTACCAGGATGAGTCAGGTTTTCGATCTCGGTATCCATGACCAATTTAACTTTTCTGATATCATGGTGTGAAGCGTCAATTGGTGGAAATTGGACAGCAAAAGAGGCTGTAGGAGTTCCGGCACTGCCGCCACCGGTAATGTTAAACGTCTTGGTGAAGGGGATATTAGCCACTAGAGGTGTGGTGTCGTATTGCACCGGTGGCACCGGAACGGCCGGACGGGACGTATCCACGATATTGACATCTTTCATCCGAATGACATAAGCGTCTGGCTTAACAGTGAAGTTAAAATACTCTAAACGGAAAAACCGGATGTGAGCCAGGTCGACTGCTGCAACATTGCCCATGGCTGAAAATGGAAGCAACACGTCATTCCACCCCGGTTGGATCTCTGTGCCGTCTGCTCTTTTCAAATCCTTGGAGTTATACATTAAGTAATGCCCGCCGATTTGATTATCCGACACTTCAAATCGGCCGTTGCCGCCGATTGTTTTCATCAAATCATTGATATTGCCGGGATGATCATTATTCTCGACATAGAGCTGCAAACTCACGGCTAGATTGGCTGGAGCTACTGACGACACATCGAAATCAATCGTGTTGATATAGCCCGATCCAAATCCATACCGCGTAGGATTGGTTAACGTATAGGGCTTAAGCTCCCTTTTATCCATAATTTTCTGCACAATGTAGTTATCCATAATGTCTTTAGCAGCCTTAGCTGAACCTGGTTGTATCATCGTGATGGGCAGTATCAACATGATGGATAAGAGAACAGCCATTAGTTTTTTTGCCTTCATGCCATGTACCTCCTGTTTTAATTAAGCTTTTTAGCAAAACATAATAGGAACCCGCATAAATCTTCCCTTCCGCTTCTTCATTCGGATTATGGATCCATTATCACTTTATCCCCCCATTCGACCTTTAGAGAAATCGCTTACATTCACTTCCTTTATTTACTATATCGCTCTCCTAAGCTTAATTAAATGATGTTTCTTTACAAAAATTGATGCATTTTTACTGTTGTTATTAACCAGGACGTCGCGTCGCCAAAGCGGTCGATTGACGAATGACAATGACTCCGTTGTCTTCGGAGACCACCTCGGCACACCCCTTAGCCGTTGAGCGCTGCGGCATCATGGCAGGCCGTATCTCTGCACGAATGTAAGGTTGGCCTTGCAGGGAAACCGAAACCTCCTCAGCGCTTAGTTCCATGCAAACCGTCGCTCTGGACATCGAGGCAAATAGCGTATGTCCGCTATGGCGAAGAACGCTCCCATACCCGATAAAACAGCGCTCGACATTCGTCCAGTCGTCCTCATTCGCACCTTCAGGTCGAGTTACGGCGATCAGATAGGCATCCGTCTCCCATCCATTCAACTTGCGGATGCAATTCTGATGCATGACTCGGCCATCTGCCCGCAAGTTCCAGTAGATATCCGTTTGCTTGCCGCCTGATCGGATGCGTACACCAAGCATTTCATGTCCCTCCAGGGCGGTCACTTCGGGAAGCGGCTGCTCCGGTTCCATGGGGATTACAGCCGTTATAAATTTAGCCTCATGAACGAGCTCACAGGTTTCGTATGACAAATATGTCACCTTTGTATCAGGGGCATGATCCGCCATGCCTTCCTTTTGCTTCAGAGTCAGTTGCTGCGGGAATAGATGCTTAACGATCACACTCGCATCGCCGTTCGTGATACGCAATGGACCGTTTTCCACCATGCAGGTTTCCCCTTCGTAGTGAAGCAGCCATTGCAAATGGCCTTTCTCGTGCGCCCGAATGTCGTCCAAGATGACGATGACACCATCGACCCAGAGAAAATGACGAAAATTTCTTGAGAAATGCATCGACATAGGTCCGGTTGCGTCAGCGTACACATAACGGAGACCGGCGTGATGAACCAAATGATACACGTGTCCAGGCTCCTTCACGCCACGGGGCATATCCGACCGCAGCTGCCCCTCACCGTTAAACAGCACAACATTATGCGCTTCGCTCTGAGCATAGTAATCAACATACTCAGGTCTCTCGTAGGAGCAGTTACCGGAGTCAATCAAGAGAGGCCGCCCTTTATGATAGAGAACAAAAGAACCCGCATCCGCATGAGCATGGTTCCAGGTAAAGCCGGACTTCACCGCCAGCAACGTGCCGTCCTTCTCCCAACCATCGCGCATCGTCGCCCAGCCGATACCCTCGTAGATCACGGATGTCTCTGCAGGAGATGGTGGTCTCGATTCCCCCTGCCAAATACGATCCTGCTGGATAAAATCATAAAATCCATACTCTGCTTGCCATTCTTTCAAATACCAGCGCAAACGTGGATCGTCGAGCCCGTTCGCCAGCAGCATCTTTGCAGCGTGCACGGCACCTGTATACATATAACCGTCACCGAAATTAACGGTCATCGGCCGTTCGGAGGCAGGATAAGTCGTATGCAGGAAGAAGTCTCCAGCCTTCGCGAGCACAGGGATATCGGAAAAAATCGTATAACCGAAAGCATGTTGATAAGCCAACCTGAAGACCAGATATTCATACAGGCCATAATCGGCATAGTTGAGACTTTCGTAGAATGCCCCAGCTTCGTCGTAATTCAAACTTTTATTGCCAAGAACACTGCCTTTATACAAAAAGTATTCAGGGAAAATGCGAATGATTTCATCGAGCCAAACGCTCGCTTCAGGTTCCTCATCGATGACGGAAAGCACGCCGACTCCCGCCAGTCCAATCATCACAGCCCACCAATTATGGCCCATGGAATCAAGCGTATGAATACGGGTATCGGCAAATACCCAATCCTTCAGTGTCGGCAGAACGCCAAGATCAAGCAAGGAACGGCGAATCGTCTCACGCTCTTCCGTGTTCAGCAACTCGTAGATGTAGTCGTAGCCGACAGCAAAACCATGGCAGAATCGGGACGTATTTAACTCCGAATGCCACGGTGGATCGTTCTTCAGCAGGCCTTTACCGTGCCATTTCTGATAGGTGCTGTAATGAAGGAGCGCTTCCTTTAGTTTTTCTGCATAATGCCGCTGCCCCGTTACCTGATACACCAACCCAAGCATGGTGCCCATCTTGGCCACTTGCTCGCTCGGAGGCCCATACTTGCCATGCTGGGAATCCACCCCGTCAGCTTCCACTTCATCTGTAAAAGAATTTTCCAGAAGACCATCCGCCTTGGCCACATAAGCCTGCCATTCCCTCCGCAGGTTCTCATCCTCTTGCAGTTGAACCCGAAAATGCGCAACCCAATTTTGATTAAAATATAAATAAGGATGCTGTTTCTTTGTCATATTTTCCATTTCTCATCTTCCTCCTATGATTAAGGGCTCAATACTGAGCTCCTTTACGAATAAAGAAATACGTTGTACATTGGGTATAGAACTTATCGATGGGGTTGATTCCAATGAAAACAAAAATTCAAAATCAATTCTTTTTATACTATCTTTTTCTTGCCGTCATTCCGCTTTTGGCGCTTTCCTATTATTCGTACTACACCATCAAAACCAACGCGCAAAAAGAGCTGGTCAACACCATTTCATTTGATATGCGGCAAAGTCAGGCTTCCCTCGACGCACTGTATATCCGATTTCAGAAGTATATGGACATTCTTTCGAATTCGTCCACGTTCTATAATTTCGTTCTCCCTGCGTTAAGTGATATCAAGCAAGGGGATATTCAACATGCCAAATACATCGTCACGACGAACCTTGATCCGCAATTTAAGAGCTTGTTTGCAACGGATGATGTCATTTCTGCTGCCATGGTGATGATCGACGGACGCGTCGTCTACAGCTACAAATCTTTTGTCTCCGTTACGAATGAATTCAAACATAATCCCATCATTGCCAGCACCGAAGCCAGTCCCGCCATGCGTTGGTTTAGCAATCAGCCTACTCCCTTCGGCTCTTTCGAAGGCAACTATTCCGTCATCACCAAAAACATTTATAACATTATGGGCAATAATCCGTCCGAGATCCTTTGCCAGGTTATCCTTTTGGTTAATCAGCAGAAAATGAACGATCTCTTAAACAATAAGCTTCGATTTGCGGATAGCATCATTCGCGTCTTGGATACAGACAACACGATTATTGCCGGAAACGATACTGCTCTCCCCATCAGCGATCAGCAAACTGCCTTAATGACGCAAAAACTCCCACTCGATCAAGACCCGAACAACATCACATACATCGATAAATTTTTCATTTTACAAAACATATCGAACGTTACGAATTGGCGCATCGTCCAGTTGTCATCTTCGAGCCATGTAACGGAAGCTTCTTCGGCCATCATTCTTTTTTCCACCATTCTTGCAGCTGCCTTGCTGATCCTCATGTTTCTGTTTTCATTTATTATTTCTAATGAGATTCTGCTTCCTATCAAACGTCTGGCCAATGCGATGAAAAAGGTCGGAGAAATGAATGTGAAAATGACCGTCATCCCCAATTCCAAAAACGAAATCAGCGAAATTGCAAGCGGATTCAATCAAATGGTGGAACGTATCGACCACTTATTCAGACAAACGATTGAAATCGAACGCCAAAAACGTAAATCCGAGATTGATATGCTTAAATATCAGATCAACCCGCATTTTTTATACAACACCATTAATTCCATACGCTTTTCCGCAATGAAACATAAGGATGAAATCACAGCCACGATGCTGGTTACGTTAAGCCGTCTGCTCAGAAATACCCTCAGTCATCCTAGCAACGTGATTGCATTAAGAGAGGAAATACAAAATATTAAGGACTACATCTCTTTGCAGCAGCTGAGATACGATCATCAATTAAACGTTGAGTACCAGATAGAAGAGCAAACAGCGCATTTGCTAGTACCGCATATGATTCTACAGCCCATAGTAGAAAACTCTATCATGCATGGCTTGAATCACAATTTGAACACGGGCGTCAAAGCCAACATTACCCTTTCCTCCTTTTTGAAAAATAGCACGACCCTGATTCTTGCCGTTCGCGATAACGGGATTGGTATCGCCAGCCAAATCGTAGACAATCTGCTCGTTCATCCATCAACGATTTCTTCAGATTCACTGCGCATAGGCTTCGTTAATATTCATAAAAGAATCAGGCTCCAATATGGGGAACCCTATGGCATCGAGATCGAGAGCGAGGCCGGTTTCTTCACAAATGTCAAAATTATTCTTCCCGTGCTGGACAATATAGAAGATGCCCATGCCCATTTCATTAGCGAAGGAGGTACCAACCAACCATGAATGCCATTATTGTTGACGACGAGCCTTACGTAAGACAGATGCTTAAGAACATGATCCATTGGGATGACCTGTCACTTCATCTGGCAGGCGAGTTCTTTAACGGTCAGGATGCTTATGATTGGATAAAGCAAGGCAACAACGTAGACCTGGTCATTACGGATTTAAGAATGCCGATCATGGACGGACTTCAATTGATTAAAAATACTCTGGCGATTAGAGAACATATTACTTTTCTTGTGATCAGCGCTTTTAACGAATTTCATTTAGTAAAAGAAGCCTTTCTTCTTGGTGCCAAAGATTATTTATTGAAGTCTGAAATGACGGAAGACCATATCCATCATACGCTGTCCAATCTGCGGTTGAACGATCACCCGAAATTGCCGGCTGTCTCCAGCAAAGAATTGATGAAAGAAACGCTATTAAGCCGGCTTGCAGCGGAAAATCTGACAACAAACGATATCAGCACCTTGAAGGAATTGATGGGCAATAATGAAAAAAGACGCCTAACCTTGCTTCTGCTGAGATTAAACAAGCTTGACGCTCATGCTTCTACACCTGAAGCATCTATGAAAAAGGCCATCTCGGAATGCCTCTCACCTAACGAGGAGATCCTTGCTTTCAGCCGTCAAGCGCAGGTTGAAATCATTCAGACGTCGCCATTCGAGTATTTAATTCTTATGCTCTATGCCCCGCAGGAATCCGAGGCCAGCATCATGCAGCATGTAAGGCGCGCCTTTGGCGCATTTCGCCCAAGCGGGTTCCGGATCAATCTCGGGGTCAGCCGTGTTTCTTTCGATTTCTTCTCGCTTCCTCAGCTCCTTCATGAGGCAAGGCTGTCCGTCGATTATTGTTTTGTTGCAGGCAACGGTTCTATCATTCCCTTTACGGTGCAGTTTGAAGAAACGCCGCCACTTGCGATCGACAGCCGACAGCAAGTTTCCATCTTAAAGGAGCAGCTGAGTGCCATCCTATTTGACAAGCGCAAACCGGAAATCCACAGTGTTATCATTCCGCCTCAAAACGTAAGTGCCAGCCATATTCGTGCTATCAAAGAGCTCTACATGAAATATCATTTTGTTCTCATGGACTTCGCGATGCAGAACGGTCTCTATGGCGAGTTGCGCGAGCTAAGCAACAAGTACGAAGAGCATTTAAAGTTTTACGGCGATCTGGACTCGCTCAACAAATGGCTATCCTCTGTAATTGCCGTCGTAAAGGCCCACAATGGCGAGAATTCCATGATCAATCAGGTGAAACACTATGTGGAAGAAAACTATATGCACGATATTAGCCTGCAATCCGTTGCCAACAAGTTCAACATTAACAGCAGCTATCTTAGCCGCCTGTTTTCAGAGAAACGCGACACCACTTTCACCGATTATTTGGCCCATACTCGCATCACCAAGGCGATTGAATTTATCAAGTCATCCAACCTGAAAATCTATGAAATTTGTGAAAAAGTAGGCTACACCTCCCCTGAGCATTTCAGCCGAACGTTCAAGAAATTGACCGGCAAAAGTCCAAAACAATTTATGGACGGCCGTGAATGAAAAAAAATCTGCCGTGCAGCTCCGGCAGATTTTTTTTTCGAGTCGCTTCACATTAATAGCTGATCTTGACTGTTTTAATTTCAAATGGCTTGAAACTAAGCGCGATCACGTTCTTTGTTTCCAGATTCTCCGTGTCTTCTTCCAACATGTTGGTTACAGCAGCCTTGACCATACCATTCGCAAACGTCAGAGTCGAGTTGGTATAAGTCCCCTCTGCCTCATACATCCTGATGATATAAGCCTTATCGTTATCCTCGCACGGCTTGATTGTTTCAATCATAATATTCGGTTCACTTACGCGAATAAAAGATTCGAAGCTGCACGCGCCCGGAACGATAATCGGCTTATAATTGAACGCATAAGCGGGCTTGATGACAGAATCCGCATCAAATCCGCTGTCATGCGGCAGGAACGCATAGGAGCAGCTGTGTTCGCCCTTATCCCCCCTGAAATCCGGCCGGCAGCCGCCTTTATGAAGCGTGAGTCCAAGCTGGGATTGATGGACGGATATGCCGTATTTGCAGTCGTTTAACAGGGTGACGCCGTACCTGGTTTCGGACAAATCGGTGTATTTATGATTGCACACCTCAAACTTGGCTTTTTCAATATCCGTATTCCGGGTCGTTGGCCGCTTGATGTAACCGAATTGCAGTTCCTGTCTTGCAAAGTCAGCAAATACAGTCGTATCAAATACGGTCTTGAGCAATCTGTGATCGTCCTGCCAATTCATCAACGTCTCGAACTTCACTTGCTTGCTGTTGCTGTAGAAAATGACGTCCTGCTGCAAGCTCGATTTGGCGGTCAACTTATAATGATTGCGGATTCTAAATTCCACGAGCCCATCGGAGACGATTTCACTTGAGAGCAGTTCAGCGTTATCCTTGAACTTCAGCTCAATATCCGCATCAATGTCCCAACTGTCCCAAGCGGTCGGCACATCCTCCGCCATGAGCAGCGTATTCAGAGCATAGCCGTCTCCTCTGAGCTCCCTATTCAAACCCTTATCGATCATCGATTTGATATAGCTCTTTTCGTCGAAAACCACTTTGTAGAATGGCGTATCCAGCGTATGGTTCTCATAATGAAAGCAGGATCGTTCATTCAATTCGCCTTTCACCCGCTCCAGCACCGCAGAAGATAAGGCTTTGATCGTTACACCCGCGACAGCGAGCTGTTTGCGGCCCCACAGATCGGTTACCCGTTGCTGAGCATAATCCCCTTGGATCACACAGCCATCCACAGCATCCAAATAGATCGTATCGTTGCGATCGAATGCTAAAGTGTTAACAACCGAAACTTTGTTGTCTATAGGTTCAGCAGGCACAACCTGTTGAATTAATTGATCCGCTTGCTGAATGATATACGTCGTTTCCGAGATACTCCGGTCATGCACGTCAGGAATGGATGTTCCCGGTAAAATATCATGAAATTGGTTGATCAATAGTGTCTCCACAAGCGGCCTGATATCGGTATCTCGACATATCACATCACGATTCACCGCATCTCTAACCGTAAGGTATTCCAAGTCATGCAGTCGGATTTCGGATAAACGGTTATTGCGTTTGATCGTATGCTGATTCGTCAGCGTACCCCGATGAAGCTCGAGATACAATTCACCCGCATATACGGGAGGGCTTGTAAGGGACTGCTCCAATCTTTGCATGAAATCACCAACAAACATCGTCTCGACTCTCGGACAGCCTTCCAAATCGCTGCATCTGCGCGCCATTTCAATCATTTCGAATTGCGGCCCACCGCCACCATCGCCATAACCATAGGCTAATAGACGCATGTTGGACACCCGTTTATCCGTGATGGCATCTTTGGAACGGTGACCGTCCATCACGGAGTCAATGCAAGTTTCCGGATCAGGCCACAGGTGGGTTTTATTTAGATGCGTTAACACTCTCGTCCCATCCAATCCCTGCCAATAAAAGGTATCGTAAGGAAACTTGTTCGTGTCGTTCCACGACATCTTGGTCGTCAGGAAATAATCGACCCCGCACCCCTTCATAATTTGAGGAATGGAAGGACTGTACCCGAACGTATCCGGCAGCCAGAAGCAATTTGACGTATAGTCGAAATGCTCCCGTGTAAATCGCTGCCCCCATACGAACTGACGCAGCATCATTTCCCCGCCGACCAGATTGCCGTCGCATTCAATCCATACGGCGCCATTCGGTTCATACCTGCCGTCTTTAACCGCAGCTTTGATTTTTTCAAACAACTCGGGATAGTGCTCCAACATCATTTTTCCATGATAAGCGGAACTTTGTACGAATTTGTATTCCGGATACTGCTCCATTAAACTAATCTGATTGGCATACGTACGCGCACACTTTTTAACGGTTTCTTCAATCGTCCAACGCCATGCCGTATCCATATGGGAATGCCCAATGACCGCTGCAATCGGAGCCAAGGAGGTATTCTTGTATTTATATAATGTTTTAATGAGCTTGCTGGATTGCGCAACAGCCTCCACAAATATGCTGGCCTCAATATTATCAGGGGAATAATAGAGAATTTCATGGATTTGCGTTAACGTTTTAATAATATTGGCCCTAACAAAACTATGTTGATCCAATGCACCGGCCATTTGGTTAAAGGTTTTCAGGTCGAAGTAAAAATCGGCCATCTGATGGTTTTTTACACAAATGTCGACGGATTCATACTTGTGCAGGAAGTCGGAGCGCGGAGATTCCGCCAACGGTTGGCTGGCTGCTGAGAAATGCCCCGCATAAGACTCCAGCGCAACCTCGATGCGTTCACCGCCTTGCACATTCGACTTCAGCAAATCGCAGTAGTGATTCCCATGGCTTAAAGTAAATGTTCCTGAAGGCGATCCGTTTACCCAGAGAAGCGTCTCATGTCCTCCGACATGCGGTTTCAGGAACAAAGTCATCTGATCCAGCTCCTGCTTGACCTTGTAGGTTCCTTTCAGCCAACAATAATTCCCTTCACCGCCCCATACTTCCCCTGAACTGGTCTGGACGAACAAGTGGCTCTCCGGTATGCGGTGCAATCTTTCTGGAGTCCGGTAAATCTCTACATCCAAAGTGTCTACTGTGGTGAAAATGTAAGGCTCAATCGTTTTCTCGAATCGCTTGAGCTTCCCGAGCATGCGCTCTGTCTGTTTTTCATTCAGCATAGCCTGTTAATTCTCCTTACTTTTTGTTATACAGTCTGTTCGCGTTCTTGACTAACTCATCGCCGAGCTGTTTTTTCCAGTCCGCAATAAAAGCATCAAAATCATTAATCGTCTTCTCGCCAACGATGACTGATGTGAACATGGTGTTCCATTGTGTCGCATACGTTTGATTTTTGCCATCCAGATTCTCGCCAGATTCCGTGGTAATCGGGCCTTCTACCGTCGGTTTATCCGTCGTCACGAGGTAATCCACCTTTTTCTTGCTGTACAGCCCATTGTCGTCAAACAGCAGCTTCTGTCTGTTCTCTTTGATAAAAGCAGGAAGCACTTTCGCATTCACATCATCCGTGGCGTCAAAAGCGCCCATAAACGGCCAGCCGAATCCTTCTTTGGCCTTGGCCTCATTCGTTGAGAATTCCTGTTTGGTTACAGGCGAATTATTAACAAGCGTATAGTGCGTATCTTTCAATCCATACTTGGCCAGTGTAAACGTCTCCGCATCGCCAAAAATGGTATCCCAGGCCGTCATAATTTTATGCAGCTTGTCGCGATCTTTCTCCAGCTTCTTATTAAAGAAGACAATATTGGTAAACATCGGCGCGTTGGCGACAATCGCCTTGCCCCCGTCTCCAGACGTCGGGAATGGCGCCCATTCCAGCTTCGCATTCGGATATTTCGCTGTTAGCTTGGCACCGATACTTCCTTCATCAAATGGCGGGTTGATCTGGAGCGTCGTATTGTAATATTGGTAAAAGAGCGCGTTGTTATTGACAAATTCGTCGATAGGCGCCGATGTATTCTGATACATCGTGTAGTACTCCGGATTGATGTACCCAGCCTTATACCATTTGTTAAGCTGAATCAGCGCTTCTCTCATACCGGGCATGAAGGGCGCATATTGAATTTGGTTATCTTTATAGATCCAAGCATCACGCCGTACACCATAAGCGGACAAGAAGTAATACATCGCCTGCGCTTCTCCGCCGTTTTGAACCGTTATCGGATAATTGTTCGGATATTTTTCCTTATACTTTTTGAGCACCGTATCCCAATCGGCAATCGTTTTGGGCATACTCACCCCAAGTGCTTGCAAAATGTCGGAACGAATGGCGACGCCATAAGGCAAGGAGTTGCCGAGTGCCCCGTTGTTAAAGCCCTTCAGCTTGCCATCTCTCGACCATAGATCGAGGATGTGGCTTTTTTGACTGCCGACTCTGCTAACAAATGACGCATAGATGTTGGGCGCGTATTGCTTGACTTCGTCCTCCGTCAAAGTTGCAGCCGAATCAAACAGCGCTTTGCTGCTTGTAATATAGCCCCCGTACACATCCGGCATCTCACCGGACGCAACGAACAAATTCAGCTTCGTGTCATAATCTGCATCGGGCACAGCTGTGATTTTCAGATCAACGCCAAGCTTTTCATTCAGCTGCTTAATAACTTCTGAATTGGGATTAGGCTGAATTCTTGTCGTAAAGATGTTGATGGACGGCTTTTCCGTGGTACCTGCTTTCGTTTCATTGGTAGAGGAGGTACACCCCGCAAGAACAGCAACCGCAGCCGTGGTCAAAACAAGTGAAGCAGAAACGCTTTTGACAACTTTCATCGACAATTTCCCCTTTACTTTCATCATGTATTTGGACTAGCCTTTGAAACCTGTATTACCCTTTCACAGCACCGATCATAATTCCCTTAACAAAATACTTCTGCAAGAAGGGATACACCAAGATGATCGGGATGGTGGTGACCAGCAAGATAGCTGCCTTCACGGATTCGGCCGTATATCGCTGACCGGACATATCGACATTCTCAATCCCCATGACATTGGCCAGCGCTGCATCCTGCGCATTATTAAGGACATCCCTTAAAATAATTTGCAAGACTTTGATCTCACCATTGGAGATATAAATCATGGCGTCAAACCACGAATTCCATTGGCCAACCATAGACCATAACGTCACAGTGGCAATGATCGGCGTAGATAAAGGCAAAACAATCGTGAAGAAGATAGAAAAATCGTTCGCTCCATCAATGTATGCGCTCTCTTCTACCTCAACAGGCAAGGATGTGAAAAAATTCCTAATAATCACAATGGTATACGCACTGCATAAGCCTGGGATGACCAAGGACCAAATGGTATTGAGCATATGCAGCTCTTTGACCAGCAAGTAGGTCGGAATTAATCCACCTCCAAAAAACATTGTAAATATAATGAGGCCCATCCACCATTTTCTACCTAACAAATATCGTTTGGATAACGGATAGGCGAGCATAGCCGAAACAACAACCGTCAGCAGGGTTCCCAAAACCGTCCTCAGAATCGTCCAGTAATAGGATTCAAGCAAAGCGCCAGTTGCAAAAATCTGTTTATAAGCATCAAAAGTTGGATTGCTGGTAAACAAGTGAAGCCCGATTGTACTGGATTCATTGGGAGGGCTAATGGAAATTACAGCCTGCTGTACGAATGGAAAAACAATCGTTAAACAGATAAATAACATGAAACCTATGTTAAAACCATTAAATATCCTTTCACCTAAACTCAATTTCATATGCGTACTCTTTCCTTTCCTTATTAAAAGACTGTATAGTTTGATAACTTGCCAACAATCCAATTCGAAGTTAAGACAAGGATGAGTGCGATGACACTTTTGGCGATGCCAACCGCTGTTGAGAAACTATATCGCATATCGACCAAGCCTACCCGGTACACAAAGGTATCGATAATATCCGCAGTTGGCATGACGATGGAATTGTAAAGGGTAAATATCTGGTCGAAACCGCCATCAAGAATACCGCCCAGTCCTAATACGAAGAGCATACAGATCGTAGGCAAAATACTAGGAATCGTAATATACATACATTGCTTGAATTTGCCCGCCCCATCAATGACAGCCGATTCGTACATATCCGAATTAATCCCGGCAATCGCAGCCAGATAAATGATACTGCCATATCCAATTTCTTTCCACACGTTAGAAACCAGGAGGATCTGCAGGAACGAATCTGCGTTACCCAATAAAATCCGGGGCTGCCAACCAAACGCATCGCTAATTAGGCCATATAAGCCGTATCTTGGAGAAACGAGTTGAAAGATGAGTCCTGCTACAATAATCCATGAAAGGAAATGCGGTAGATATGAAATCGTTTGCACAATTCTTTTGAATTTATTGGAAACCAACTCATTTAGCAGCAAAGCAAAAATAATGGGTGCTGGAAATCCTATGGCAATCTTTAAGATGCTGATTTTTAGCGTGTTTAACGTAACTGTCCAAAAATATTTCATTTCAACCATCTCACGGAAATACTTGAGACCTACCCACGGGCTACCAAATACGCCGTCTTGCGGACTATAGTCTTTAAAGGCAATCAGAATCCCATACATTGGAATATATTTAAAAACCAGAAAGTAGATCATCCCAGGGATTAACAACAAGAATAGAAACTTCTGCTTCATTAGCTTTCGAAATAGGCGATTTTTCTTTCGCAAAGTATGGATGCCTAATCCTACCTGCTCATTAACAACGCTCATACACATCTCCTGCTTTCTCTTGTAGTTTGCCACACGCATCGCGAATGCGCTTTCTTTCTTGGATTTATTGTAGCCCGATTATGAACGAATAGTAATGATTTATCTTTACAAAAAATGATGTATTTTTACTGTCGTCATGGTGACGGCGCGAAAAACCTTATCCCGCGGCGAAAAAGGCTGAAACAAATTCGTTTCAGCCTACTCAATGTGCACAAACGCCCATTCCGTTGCATATGGTGGAAGCAATGCAGGATCTCATTTCAAAGGAGATAACCATATGTGGAATAACTTCCCGTCCTATCAAGATAACAGACCAGGAATTTCAAACCTATTACAGTGTATGAATAAATGGGTGGCCATCCAATTAACAGATGGGACTAATTTACATGTATATGTAACGAATGCCAATTTCAATATGGCATCAGGATTTTTAACCCACCAATCTTATCACACCTTAGTCTGCAACGGAACTGCCATTCAAAACGCACAGCAAGCAGAGGCTTGCTTAAATCAGTGGGTTCAGCTTGTGCTTCCCAATGGAATTTCCCTCTCATTTTATTTGACTCATTTTGATGATCAAGTGGTCGGGGGCAGTTTCCAATCGAATCACCTTTTCGGACTATTCAACCTTGTTGCTTCAGTTCAATGTGAATAATGTATTTGGAAATTTTGGGTAAATTATGCTTTCTGGGTAAACCTGTTTCTATACTGCTGAGGCGTTTCGCCTAAATACTTTTTGAAGGAATAGCTAAAATATTGCGAGTTTTCATATCCCAAATCTTCGGAAATATCCATAATCTTCATTTTGGTGCTAGCTAACATTTTTTTGGCGTCATTCATCTTCATTTCTATGATATATTCATTTATCGTTTGTCCCGTCTCTCGTTTGAACACCGCACAAATATAGGTAGGGGACATGAATACTTCGCTTGCAATCTCTGCCAGTGAGATGTTTTCTTTAAAGTTCCGGTTCACATAACGTTTGATGCGCTCAACTAAGTTGTTATGCTTTTTGTTGTATTTTGCGCTGTAGTAGTCGGCGATGCAGATCAGCATTTTGCTTGCATGCGGTTTGATTGCTGAAATCGACTCCCCCCTCATAATCGCTTGCAAAGAAATCATGTAGGTGGCGTTAACTTCCTCTACTTCATCTTCGGTTTCACAGATTTCCCGGTGAGCATCAATGACTAATTCCAGAAAGCGGCCCCGTATATATTCCTGGGAAAATTGATTTACTTTGGAGAGCAGCGCGTAGTATTCTTCAAATAATGCCATCGTTTTCATAGATTCGCCCAGTTTAATTTCTACAAGCAAAAACTTCTGCAGCTCATTTAATCGGGCATTATGATTCAAATCGCTCATTTTATCAATCGTGTTAGAGTCGATAATATCATTAATATGAATAATAGAATTATTGCCGGTATAAAACTTATAGCTTACAGCATTACAAGCACAACGATAAGATAGATTAGCCGTTTTGACGCTCACACAATTCCCTATGCCAATAGAAAGCGAAATGCCTTCAAAACCAATTAGCAGCTGTTCAATTCCTTCAAAAATTGGAGTCATTTTATCTTCATAGCCGTACTCCTCGCCAAAAATGATGACAAATTCATTATCTTTGGTTGAAAAGCAGATGCCTGCTTGAAAGTTATTTAAGGTTTGCTCAATGATGTTTTTAATCGAAAAGTTAAAAAACTGTACGCGCTCAACGCCTTCTTTTCGCACGCGTTGTTCGTATTCGTCCATTTTAGCTACCGCGACGGTAATATCTTCTGAGATTTGAAACGGTAAATCGAAATACACTAAACGTTCTTGCAGTTCGTCGTTGCTTTCCATTCCATCAAATATAAGATTGGTTAGAAACTTATCTCGCATCAAAGACATGTTTTCTGAAAGCTGCGACGTGAGGCGCTGAATGACCTGTTCGCGTTGGAACTCCATTTCAATGGTATCCCGCGCTTTTTTCAATACGGATGTTACTTCTTTAAGCTGAATAGGCTTCAGAATGTAACCAGTTGCTTTCACATTCAGCGCCAGCCTGGCATAGTTAAAATCTTGTACTCCGCTTATTAGAATGATCTTCGTTGGAATGTCATGCTCCATAAGCTCCATCGCCACTTCCAACCCGTTGCAAAAGGGCATCTGTATGTCCGTTACCAAAATATCAGGTCGAAGTTCCAGACATAAGTCCAGCGCCTTCCGGCCATGATCGGCAATGCCAACTACCTGGATCCCCAGATCATGCCATGGAATGGTATCGTTTAGAATTTCAGTGACCAAGCAATCATCGTCTGCTAGAACTACTGTTAACATCGTTGTCCTCCGAAGTGTAATTCTTGGGAATCAGAACTTCAACCGTGATTCCTTCGGTCTGATTTCGTATATATCTAATCCCATAGCATTCTCCGAACGTGCTTTGGAGCCGCCGATGGACATTGCGAATAGCAAATGAGTGTTCTTGGGGTTCTGTGGACTCCAGCAATTGATTAAGTTCTTCGACTTCGGCGCCGACGCCGTTATCCGTGATGGCAATGACAATTTTGTCACCAACATGCTTGGCGGATATCGTAATCTCCAATTCCCCCTTATCAGGATGAAAGCCGTGGATGATTGAATTTTCTACTAAAGGTTGAATGACTAATTTCACGATTCTGCTTCTCCGCAGCTCGCGTGGTATATCGATGCCATAACGCAGCTTCGAACCGAACGACATGGATTGGATCTCTAAATAACTATGCGTATGGTTGATTTCCTCTTCGAACGTGATCATTGAACGTCCTTTACTCAGCGAAAAGCGATAGAAATTAGCGAGTGATTGGATCATATTGCTAATGATCGGCGCATTATATTTGATGGCATACATATTAATCGAATCTAACGTGTTGTATAAAAAATGCGGATTGATTTGAGCTTGCAGAAATCGAAGCTGAGCATCCTTGGCAAGCAGCTCGGCGTTCTGCTTCTTCAAGTCGCTAATCGTTAATTTCTCGATTAAATCTTTGATCTGGCCAATCATTTGTTTATATTGCCGTATCAGATACCCGAACTCATCTTTTTTGTTATATTTAAGGTTGATATCAAAATTATTCCCCTTCACCGTGCGCATAGAGGCAACCAACTTTGTAATGGGGCTGGAGATATAACGGGATAGAATGAATGCGGCTAGAAGCGCTGTTGTCATGCAAATTACGAGGATAACGACAACAATTCGCGTCAGCCGAATCTGATCTGAATTAATTTCGCTTAAGTTCGTAACATTCACAATTCTCCAGTCGATATTATCCATCATTTTGGAGGTTACGAGCACTTTGCCCCCGTCCGAATCCATAATCTGTGAATGGCCCGCATTTACATTCAGTTTCTGAATAAAGCTTTTTTCGACCTCAGATAGCGAGTCGCTGCTCAAAATAATTTGATTGTTGGGGTCCAGAATACATATTTTACTTTCTGGAGAAGGCTTGTAGTTTGAAAGCACACTGTTGATTGATTTATTTTCCAGCTCAATTTTTACCAAGGCTGCATATTCATATTTATCCGCGTTCTTTAAACTGAATATTCGCCTTGCTACGATGATATGATCTTGATCAGGACGAGCTTCGATGACAAAATTTTTACTTTGGCTGCTCACATACCAAGGCTCATTTTCAATTTTCGTAATATCTTGAACCTTGGAAGAAATATCATACTTTTGATATTCCGGCCGGTTGACTAAGTAAATCGTAGGTACGATCGCTGAAATCGGGGAGGCATAATAGTTTGACAAATAGTAACTGTCCAATGCGCGATCCAGCTTAATAATCTGTTTCACATTGTCGGATAAATCCTGTGTCGGGCTCTCGCCTACCACCTCTTGAATCATCGGGTTTAGTGAAATTAAGGTGGTCATCTCATTGATAAATGCCAGTCTCTCTTGAACAATTAGTCGCGCTGAATCTAAGTTTTTCTCAATCAATTCACTCATCTTCTTATTAATAATGCCGGTTGAACCCAAGTACACAATGACCGTAATAATGACGGAAGGCACTAAGATAGATGCAAGGAAATACAACACCAAACGATTACGAATATTCATACGTATTTTCCACTCGTGCTGGCCCCTTTCCGAGTAATCGCCGTGCACTTTCAGTATACCAACAATACGAAAACAGCCACAAGAGAGCGCATACAACTGCATAACATTTTTAACTTTTTCCCTCAAGTTTTTATATTTTATTGCGTTTATAAACTTGCTAACATAAATACGAAAGCGCTTCACACAACTCAAAGGGGGCTACAATTTGAGAACAAACTTTTCCAAATCGCGATACCGGTTTAGTCTTGCATGCCTTTGCGCTACATTCGTTACCACTGTTTTAGTCGGCTGCAGCAGCAGTTCGCCTACTACGAGCAATTCACCAAACAGCAGCTCGGAAGCTGCATCCAGCACAAAAATGGAAACTGTAAGGGTATGGACGAATGATGCTTCTTACAAACCTATTATGGATCCTATTGTTGATAGCTACAACAAAGGCCAAGGCTTAAAAGACGGGATCAATATCGAGTACAAAGTATACGGAAGCAATTACGACGACGTGTTAAAGGTTGCCCTGGCAGCCGACCAAGCTCCGGAGCTGTATAAATTTGTCGGTACGGTCAAAGAGCCTTTCATTAAATCAGGCTGGATGCTCCCGATTGACGATCTGCCCGGAGGCAAAGAATTCCTGAGTACTTATAAAGATATTTTGATTAAAGGCTACACAACGTTTAACGATAAATCCTACAGCGTTCCTTATAAAGTGTTGACTACGAAGTTCATGTACAACAAAGACTTGCTGAAAAAATCAGGATTTACAGAGCCTCCTGCGACTTGGGATGATGTTGTTGCCTATGCAAAAAAAATTACGCAAGACAATAAAGGCAGCGCTTACGGATACGGCGTGCACTTGAAAGATTCCGCTTCCTCCGGAAAATGGTACTTCGCTACCCAATTTGCAAGCTCGGTAGGCAATATGGGATTTGACTTTGCTTCCGGCAAATTCATTTTCACGGATTTTAAAGATAATATCCAAAAAATACTGCAAATGAAAGCCGACGGAAGCATCTTCCCTGGCGGGGAAGGTATGGACAACGATTCGTTAATGGCTCAATTCGCTGCCGGAAGAATCGGGATGCTGCCAGGCGTCAACTGGGATGTCTCCTCTCTCGATAAGTTTTGGAAAGAAACCGGAACCAAATTTGAGCTTGGCGTCGTCGATACACCTGTTCTGAATCCAGCAGATAAACATAAAAACTACGCTCAAATCGCAGATGTGCTCTGTATTGGACCTAGCGCGAAAAAAATGCCTGAAAAAGCGATGAAGGTCTACGCCTTATTCCATAGCGATGAAGTGCTAAAAGCGATTCAGAATAACGAAATCGACTTTGTTGCCAGACAAGATATTCAAGCTCAAGCCCCTTCAAGCTTTAAAAAGGCGGGGACAGCCGAATTCGGGAATACTTCCAATTCTTATTTTGCGCCCACTCCACCTGATGGCGTCATTACCATTGAAGGCCAGCCGTACCAAAATACGATTATCAATCTGATCGCTGGACCGGCAAATGCAGACGTCGCAAAAGTGCTTACCGATTTAACCAATCGTTATAACACAGCTCTTGATAAGGCGGTTGCAGGTGGATTGGATCTTAGCTTATATGTGAACAAAGACTGGAACACCAAGTCTAAATGACACATGACTAAAAAATTGAGAGTATGGCCCTGCCATGCTTTCAATTTCCAAGAAAGAAGGCATCGCACGCATGAACAGTATGCAACGCAGGAATACGACCAGAAAGGTTTTCACCCCTCATCAAAGAGATAACATGCAAGCTTACTTGATGTTGGCTCCGATGCTCATTGGATTTGCCTTGTTTACCATTTACCCCATGTTATGGCTAATTCAATGGTCATGGTTCGACTACAACGGAATTTCAACAGCCAAGTTCATCGGGTTTGACAACTACATTCGGGCGTTTATGCGGGATAGTAACTATTGGCATTCCCTGTTAAATACATCGTTTATCGTTGTTATCAAGTTCATACTTGAAATTCCTCTTGCCTTATTTCTTGCCGTTGTGTTGAACAGTAATAAAAAAATCAATTCGTTGTTTCGTACCATCTTTTTCTCTCCGACCATCGTCAGTACAGCCATTGTCGGTATCGTTTTCTTCTTAATGTTCGAGCCATTTCAAGGCGCAGTGAATCAACTGCTGAGATCCTTTAACCTCATCGATTCCCCTATCAATTGGTTTGGGGACAAATGGCTCGCTGATATTGTCATTATTATCGCTAGCGTCTGGAAAGGGTTTGGGGTTAACATGATCTTCTTTATCATGGGTCTTCAGAACATTCCACAAGATATTTACGAATGTGCGGACATCGACGGCGTAACCAAATGGAAAAAGTTTAGCCGCATTACCCTGCCTATGCTTGCTTCTACTGGAAAAGTCGTAATGATGCTCTTCATCGTAAACAGTATCAAAATGTCCGATCTGGTCTTGGTTCTAACCAATGGACAGCCCGGCGGTTCAACGGAGGTCGTGATGTCCTACACCTTTAAGTTTTTCTTCTCCTATGGTGCAGCGGACATGGTTAGCCAATATGGTTATTCTTCAGCGCTCGCCGTTATTACAGCCGTCATTCTGTCAATCGTCGTTGGTCTCTATATGACCCTCACCAAAAATGTCGGAGATCATTATTAAGGAGAATGGAAAGAATGAAAACGAAAAGAGCAATAGAAGCCATTCCACTCTATTTCTTTCTGGCGCTGCTCGCCATAATAGTGATTTTTCCAATCTTTTACGTTGTCATTAGTTCGTTGAAAAACACGGCAAGCATATTAACGTCGACCTCCTTTTTCCCTGAAACGATTACTCTTAAAAACTATGTGAAAGCTTGGAATTTATCCAATTTCAAAGTTTACGTATGGAACAGCATCTATATGTGTACGTTCATCGTCATCGGGACCATCTTTACTTCCATCTCTGCGGGCTATGTGTTCTCGCGTGGTCATTTTCTAGGAAAACGCTTATTGCTTGCCCTGATCACCTTCTCTATGTTCATCTCTGCAGGCAGCTTATACCTCTATCCGCAACTGAATATTGCAAAAATGCTGCATTTGAACAATTCGCTTTGGGGTGTCATCATTATCTACATTTTCGGGATCAATGTTACGAATCTCTATCTAGCCAAAGGATTTATCGACGGAATTCCGAAAGAGATTGACGAAGCAGCCAAAGTAGATGGTTGCAGCTTTTTCAGAATTTTCTACAACATCATTTTTCCGCTGACCAAACCACTTATTGCAACCGTCGGCTTGTTGGCTTTCATGAATTCGTGGAACGATTACCTGCTGCCTATGGTGTTTACCTTAGGAAATCCAGACAAGCAACCGCTCGTCGTTGGAATTGTGTCTATGAAAACCTCCGGAGAATCTGTAACCTCCTGGGATCTGATGATGGCAGGCACCGTCATGTCGGTTTTGCCCATGTTAGTGGTCTTTATTGCTTTAAATAAATATTTTGTCGCTGGACTGACCAGCGGAGCTATCAAAGGCTAAATTCTATTAGAATGGAGAGATTACAAATGCAAAACAAATTAATGACAGGGGTTCTCCCTGCACTGGTCACACCTTTGGATCAAGAAGGGAATGTCAAGACGGAGCTGGCTCCGGCTTTAATCGACATGTACGTCAAGCAGCAGGCAGATGGCTTATACATGCTGGGTTGGACAGGCGAGGGCCAATATTTAAGTGTGGAAAAAAGAAAACAATGGGCCGAAGCGGTATTACAAGCTGCCGAGCATAAATTGCCTATTTTCGTTCATGTCGGGTACAACGAGAATTTAGAAGATTCGATTGAACTCGCTGCGCATGCCGAAGAGCATGGCGCGTATGCCGTCGCATCGGTTGGTATTTCTGAACAAGCCACATTGCAAGATAACGTCGATTACTTCAAACGTATTTCTGCGGCCGCTCCAAACACACCGTTTTATATTTACTGGGTCGCTATGGGGAAAACGCTGACAGGAGGGCAAAGCATCGAGCCTTCCCTGCTCCTCGAGGCTATGAAAGAGGTTCCTACTTTCCGTGGTATTAAATTTACTGACAACAACTTTTATTTCTTAGAAAGATTTAAGAAGCATCAACCCGATCTTAACATTTTAACGGGTGCTGACGAACTGGCTATTTGCTCACAGCTGATGGGAGCCGATGGTAATATTGGAGCTCTACAAGCCGTTACTTGTTATCACCATAAGGTGATGATGGAAAAAATGAGCGCAGGCTTGTACGAGGAAGCCCGTGACCTTCAATATCGCGCGAATGAAGTTACTGAGGCGTATTCGAAGGCTGCAATCGGAAATTTACCCGGAATCAAATTGTTAATCGAAGAAATTTTCCAGATTCCTGTTGGTTACTGCTCACCGACCGGTCCCTTTCACGGGGTCTATCATACAAAAGATACAGCGACTGAACTTATCGAAACTTACAGGAAAAATATCTTGGTTAACGGATAACTGCAACTAGGTACATACGTCCAATCAATTGCTGCTCAGCAGACATAATGTATACCGTAGTTACTAATCACCAGGAAGGAATGAGTCAACATGGGTGCAGTCGGTTATGGTGGTAGTTGTGCAGGTTACGGTTCAAGCGCAGCAGCAATTTTGGTTCTCTTTATTCTTTTGGTAATCATCACATCCGCTTTTGTATGGTAATTTCTTAACCAAAACAAAAGAAAAAACGGCCGCTTATAAAATGCGAGCCGTTTTTTTTCTGTGTAGGTACCTAATGCAAGCTCTCGAGTATTTTTTCCATGTCATGCAAATAGGTACATACGTCCAATCACACGGCACTTATCTAACATATCTTATACGGTAGTGATAAATCACCAGAAGGGAATGAGTAAACATGGGTGCAGTCGGTTATGGTGGTAGTTGTGCAGGTTACGGTTCCAGCGCAGCAGCAATTTTGGTTCTCTTTATTCTTTTGGTAATCATCACATCCGCTTTCGTATGGTAATTTCTTAGTCCAACACAATAAACAACGAGAAAAAACGGCCGCGAATTCAAATTCGGGGCCGTTTTTTCCCGTTGCTCCTAAGCAACACACCGAACACACCGGCTAACCCTTCTTTCAAAAACGGTTTTACGGCCAGATCCAAAACCAAGAGTTGTTTATGGTTCCGTTCCAAAACCTGTACAGCGGACTGAAGAACATCCGTGTTTAACGTCACGTCACAGGCAGGGATTTCAACAATGAGAGGCAACTGTTCGGCTAGCTGTACAGCCGGTACCACCACTACGTTTGATGTGGGGCAAGCAAGTTTATTTTGAACCTCCATCAAAGCCTGTTGTAATGCCCCCCGCAATGCCAGGGTTACATTCAAGCCTGCACAGCCATACCAACGATCACTGGTGCCGACCCACATCACAGGGAATCCACATACTTCCTCTCCCAAACCAATCATTGGCACTCCCGTCATCGTTGTCAAAGCCTGCAAATAAAATCGGCAGTGTTTATCTTCGATTGTTGACATCTGTACCCGGAAGACAGATGGCAATTGATGGGCCTGTCGCTTGTCCAGTAGCTCGGCCAAGCTCTTTTGCAGCCCACGGCCAATTCCTTCTGCAAATGTTTCCCCCGCTCCAACACCAATACATTCTTCCTCAACGAGCAGACCGGCCATGCGAGACACATACGCTTCAATCCCGGTCAATCCTGCTTCCCGCCTGGCTCCCTCATGCGTCATATCTGCACAAATGATGTCTGTCAGAAGCCTGGCCGGTCCTTCCGATAGCGGATCGACGGCCTGAACATGACACTGAGCAAGCGGCAGCTGCTTCAAGTCTCCCTCCTCCCAAAGATGGAAAATCCCTGATTCCGCCGATGTCAGCCGGCCAAAATAAGGAAGCAATCCGCTCTCACTTTGGCTTGATCTCCGTTCAAGCTGCAGCTCGAAATCGTGAATCCACTGGGCTGCAGCACGTCCCCTGACAAGTGGATGAGGCATGAACGAATGCCATTTTCCTTCCAATGTCTCCAGATTAAGCAGGAAGAATTGATTGCTTTGTTCCGCATCGATCGCTCCCGTCATCTTTTGTAATAAGTGAAACACGATCACATTCGCTATCATCGCTCCTGCAGTAGAAGAAAAGATGTGCCGCTCAGGGTCTTTATAAATCGCTGACTCGTGAATACTGCGAAACGCTGACTCCCAGCCTCCCTCATCGTCGGGATGCACAAGCGGACCCGCAAGTCCCACCTGCTGCAGACCTACTCCGGGAAGAAACAGCTTCCTCTCCTCCCTGCAAATAGACTGAAGAAATCGCAGTTCCTCGATATTCCCCTCCTGTGATACATACAAAATGGCATCAAATGGCCTCAGTGCCTCTCGCCAACCATGATCTCCTTCCTTCTCAAGGGCAACTTCTTCTATGGTTACCTCGGGGTCTATTTTACGCGTATGAGCAGCCAGATTTAACATCCGTTGCCGATCCGTCGGCACTGAGCCAGAGACTAACACATGAATCTTGGGCATTCCGGATGCAAGCAGCTCAGAAATGAGCGAAATTAAAAAGGAACCAGAGCCAATCGCCAAAACCTTGGGCCTGAAATTTGTCATTTCATTCCTCCTTTCTATCTCCCGATCTGTTCCAACCCTTCACAAGTAATTTTATGTATAGCTACTTGTCCCTCATGATCCAAATCGCACATATATTCATCTTCACACAGATATACTGAAATCATCTTAAAGAAAGCGGTAAGCAACTCAACTTGAGAGGAGGTGAACGGCATGCATGCTATCCTATCCGTTGTCGGGGAAGGTTTATTGGCCGACTGCGTATACGGAGAACTATTGGACCGTTATGAGGTCGTTCGGCAGCCAGATTTCACTTCCGACATACCGAATGCGGCGAAATTAGTGGTCGTACTGCACGATGACTGGCCTTCCTCCGGATACTTCGTGGCTGAAGAAGTTCTGCAGCAGGCCGGCATCCCGTGGTTGCGAGGCTTTCTTTCAAGGGATGAGGGCATCGTCGGTCCGCTCGTTCGTCCGAGCATGCCAGGATGCTCCCAGTGTGCGGATAACCGACGTTTCACGGCGTCGCCTGGAGATATGCAGCACGTCAGCTCTTCGCCTTCTGGAATCTGGCAGACAGCTCACTTGCTGATTGCAGAGATTGAGCGAGTACTGGCGGGCAATCGAGCCCACACGGAACAGCATATGTATATCGTTAACCTGTTAACTCTGAATAGCTCGCTTCATTTCATTCTGCCTGACCCGCTCTGTGAGGTGTGCGGCAGCTTGCCCGACGATTCATCGGCGGCGTCCAACATTTCGCTCAAGCCAAGACCTAAGACAAGCACCGACAGTTACCGCAGCCGTCCAATTGATGACCTGAAGCTACATTTGGCTAAGGATTATCTAGACTCACGGACCGGCGTTTTTAATGCCAAGATGCTTGACCTTGCGTCACCGTTTGCTGGGGTGGGGGTTAATCTGCCATCATTTCTAATGGGAGATGAAATAACGGGAGGGCGCAGCTTTTCTTATGCAGAAAGCGAATTGACCGCGATCTTGGAAGGTTTGGAACGACTCTGCGGGATAACCCCCCGCGGTAAACGTACCGTAATCTACGAATGCTTCAACCGTATTGCGGATCAAGCGCTTGATCCATCCACGGTTGGGTTGTATTCGAAGAAACAGTACGCGCTGCCTGATTTCACATTCGAACCGTTTGATCCCGACCTCCCGATCGATTGGGTCTGGGGCTATTCGCTTGTGCGAGACTGCCCGATCCTTGTTCCGGAAAGTCTCGCTTATTACAGCTCGGGATTCGGCGGCGGATTTGTCCAGGAAGGCTCCAACGGGTGTGCGTTAGGCGGAAGCTTGGAGGAAGCGATCTTACATGGGATTTTGGAAGTGACGGAGCGCGACTCGTTCCTCATGACCTGGTACGCACAGTTGCCAATCCCTCGCCTGGACCCCTATTCCGCTCACGATCAGGAACTGCTGCTCATGCTCGAAAGGCTGCGCGCAGTCGCTGGATACGATGTACATTTGTTTAACATGACGATGGAGAACGGGATTCCGAGCATTTGGGCACTCGCGAAAAGCATCAACCCCGGGAAGATGAATCTTATCTGTGCAGCAGGAGCCCATTTGGATCCCGTACGGGCTGCGAAAAGCGCCATTCACGAATTGGCCGGCAGATTGCTCTTCCTGCAAGAGAAATTCGAGGCCAACCTAGAACATGTCAAGCAAATGCTGGACGATCCTTATCTCGTTTTGCAAATGGAGGATCATGCCCTGCTGTACGGTTTGCCGCAAGCCGAGGATCGGCTGCGATTTTTGCTGGACGGACAGCATCCGCTCAGAACGTTTGGCGAGGCGTTCAAGCGTAAGGTTAGCCATGCGGATCTGACCGATGATTTGAAGGACATGATCGAGGTGTTTCGCCGCTTGAACCTCGATGTGATCGTAGTGGATCAGTCGTCGCCCGAAACACTGCGGAACGGTTTGCATTGCGTTAAAGTCCTGATTCCAGGAATGCTGCCAATGACATTCGGACATCATTTGCAACGCTTGACGGGGCTGAAGAGAGTCCTTCAAGTGCCTGTTGAGCTTGGATATGCGAAAAAGCCATTGAAGATTGGGCAGCTCAATCCGCATCCGCATCCATTTCTATAGGACGTTAGGACGGAAAGTTTCCCCGTCCCGACAGCCGAACGAAATCAAACAAACAAAGGACTGCCACAAGGCAGCCCTTCTTAAGGTTTTTCTCACTTTAATTTTGATACTTTTCTTTTGAGCTTGGTTGAATTATTGTCAATTGGAGTTGAACCAAAAATCAAGGTTATGTTAATAAATGAAACCGTCGTGGCATTGTCACCAGTAACGTCAATGCCTGAACCTCTGAAACTTCTAGATATTTCAGTCGGCGAAATGTTAATCATATCGCCGTTGATAATGGTTCCTGAATTCGTGTCGATATTTAAGGCACCGATTATAGATTGTTTCCGCATCAACATCTCAGCCCCTTAATCTTCCTCTTGTCCTTATTATATGTAAACTTGACCATTTTGCTTGGTTGTGTGAACCTATTCAATACCTATTTTGCTTAATCAGTCATTGAGCCTTTATTGACTCGACAAAAGTTTTCAAATCAATAACACTGTGTTCCACTCGAGCCTGCTCAGCGGCAAATGCCATCATATGGCTTTGTACGGAATGATAGGCTGACGTAAGTCCTTGGCTGTTGCCGTCCTCTCGAACCAGCTTGAGGAAATCTTTGATTAGACCCGTGTCACCGCCGCCGTGTCCAACATGGCCTCCGGCATCCTCGAAGGTAATTCGCTCCACTTTCCCGCTGCCGAAATGAATGATTTCGATTTCTTGCTTCTCCAGCGAACCGCGAATTTCGCCCTTTGTGCCCATAAGCTTGATGGTTCGGCTAACATCCCTGGTGAACGCACTCATCGTGAATGCCGCTGTGGCGCCGTTTGCGAATTCTAAATTCACCACCTGATGGTCAACGACATCATTATCGCAGTGATACACGCAGCGGCCATAAGGCCCTTCCTGCAGCGCTTTCAAGCGAGCCTCATAGCTGAGATCATCGCTAATCGCAGAAGTAGGCCAATGCGTATTATCCGTCAAATACTGTTTAGGCGCATAGTAGAGACAGTCGTCCGCAACCGGGCAGCCATCCAGACAGCGAAGCGGTGCACCCTTCGGCGCTTGATCGGAAGTAAAATGGGATAGAGAACCGAAGGAAGATACACGTACGCAATCCGAGCCTGCTAACCATAACAGGATGTCCAAGTCATGGCACGATTTTGCGAGAATCATCGGGCTGGAGTCCTCTTTTCTGCGCCAATTGCCTCTTACGAAGCTATGTGCCTGATGCCAGTAGCCCACATTTTCATTATGGGCAATCGACATAAGCTCCCCGATGGAACCGCTTTCTAACAACCCTTTGATAGTCGCAAAGAAATTCGTATACCTTAGAACATGACATATGGAAAAAACGCGATTTGATTGAGCGGCGATCTCTCCCATCAACACGCATTCCTGCGCATCGGGTGACATCGGCTTTTCCAAAAGAACATGATAACCTGCCCTCAGAGCTTTAATCGTTGGTTCATAGTGCTGTTTATCCTGCGTACAGATCAATACAGCATCCGCAAGCTTTGGCGCAGCAAATAGATCATCCCAGCTCGCAAAACACAGGTCTTCCTGTAAACCATGCCTTGTTTTAAAATTCTCTCTGCGCTCCTGATTAGGTTCAGCTACAGCGGTAACCTCAAGCTCATGAGGATGCTGCAAGGCGTATTCCAGATAATTAACTCCTCTTAAACCTGCTCCAATTAGCGCAACTTTCACTTTTTTCATCTGCTACTGTCTCCCTTGAACGATTATTCGTTTACTCTTTAACGCTGCCGACCGTCATGCCTTTAACGAAATATTTTTGGGCAAAAGGATAAACAACCATAATCGGCAAAGCTCCCATAAAAATTTGTGCTGTCCGAAGCGTCTTCTCGCTGAGATTTTCCATGGCTTTCAATTGCTCGGCAGAAACGGCTGTCATCTGCGAACTCATCGCTGTAATCAAGGTAGAAAGATACGTTTGCAGCGGGTAATTTTCAGGCGAATTCATATATAGGATGCCGTCGAACCAAGCATTCCAATGTCCAACAATGGTAAACAACCCGATCGTAGCGATGGAAGGGAGCGAAACGGGCAAGTAAATCTGCCACAGCATCTTCCAATGGCCGGCTCCGTCAATCGTTGCCGCTTCTTCCATTTCTTTGGGAATCGTTCTGAAAAAGTTCAGCATGAGAATCATATTCCATACATTTAATGCGCCTGGTAAAATAAGCGCCCAGATCGAATCCATAATCCCTGTATTTTTCACAATGATATACGTCGGGATAAGTCCTCCGCCAAAAAACATGGTCACTGCGAAAAACCAAACATAAGGCGTTCGCCATGCAAACTGATCTTGCGATTTGGAAAGTGGATACGCCGTGATGAACACAAGCAGCATATTCACTACGCTGCCGAGCGCAACCCGCTTTACGGATACCCACAGAGACCGGAAAAATTCCACCTTTTCACCCAAATAGACATACGCATCCCAAGAAAAGCCGACAGGCCAAAGCTTCACTTCCCCGGCCATTGCTGCGGTATTCGAACTAAGCGAAACAGAAAGCAAATGTATAAAAGGTATAATACCTAATACGGTGATGAGAGTTAGCAACAGCACATTGAACACGACAAAAAGCTTCCTGCTTAACGATTGCTTATAGACCACAATACTTCCTCCAACCGTCTAAAATATTCTGTAATTGTTGTATTTGTAGGCAGCATAGTAGGAAATAGAAACCAATCCTAAAGAAATGATAGATTTAAATAATCCGACTGCTGCTGCAGGCCCAAATTGCTGACTGAACATCCCAAGCCGATAGACAAACGTATCGATAATATCCGATCCCTGGTACACAGTCGGGTTATACATGAGTAAAATTTGCTCGAAACCAGCATTTAAAATATTTCCTAAACTCAATACACCGAGTAAAATGAGCATCGGCGCTAAACCCGGCAGCGTAATGTGAAGCATTTGCTTCCATTTTCCTCCCCCGTCCACTTCAGCTGCTTCGTATAGACTCATGTTAATACCCGTGATAGCGGCCAACATGATGATCATGTTGTAGCCCATCCCTTTCCAGACATCTGAGCCTATGATGATCCCTCTGAACCAATCGTTGTTGAGCATAAACAAGATTGGCTTTAAGCCTAACAGCGATATCAAACCGTTAACGGGTCCATTTAAGGAGAACAGTTCAATAATAACGCCCCCCAGTACTGTCCATGAAAGAAAGAAGGGCAAAAATATGCTCGATTGAATCAAGCCCGAAAACCACTTCTTCGTAATCTCATTCAACAGCAGCGCAAGGATAAGAGGCACAAGCAGAAATAAAATCATTTTGAATATAGAGATCAGAAGGGTGTTCCATAGAACTTGATTGAAATCCGGTAAATGAAACACATAGGTAAAGTTGTCAAATCCGACCCATTTCGATTTAAAAAATCCAGATAACGGTTCAAAATTTTGAAAAGCCATGATGATGCCCGCCATTGGACCATAAGCATATATAAGCGTCAAGATAACTCCCGGCACTAGCATGAGATGCAGCGGGAAATCTCTGCGTAATGTTCGCATCGTAGAATGCTCCTCCCTTTCCTAAGTGTGTAGAAATAGAGCGGGAGAAGTTATTAACCCGTAACTTCCCCCGCAAGATCAACTTGTTTATTTTTTAACAGTGCTATACCACTCATTGACTTCTTTCGTAATTTGGTCTCCGCCCAGCGTCTTCCAACTGGCTACAAACTTATCGAACTCGTCCAGCGAACCGCCTAACACAATCTTCGTAAATGATTCCGACATTAACTTATCCAACTGGCCGCCCTTTTCGACTTGTGTCGGGGTAGGAACACTGTAAAACTCGTTGTTAACGAACGCTTTATTTTCGCGAATCTGACGCGTCAGCCCCCAGCCGCCTTCTTTGGCTGCACGACTGTAGTACTGCCCCCAATTTACGCCTTTGCTTGCATTCGTCGTATTGTTAGCGAGGAAGTCCTGCGTTGCTTTGAAGACGTCGGCTACGTTTTTGTAATTTTCGTCATCGAGCGTAATCTCATTTTGTTTGGCATCGAGCGCCTTATTGACTTCCGTGTAGATCGTATCAATCTGAGCCGGATTGTAGATTCGCGGATTAAACCAGTTATAAACATAACCATTCTCCGCTTTATTCTTCTCGATGTATTTCTTTTTGCCCATTTCAATGTAGAAATTGATCATTTTAATAGCAGCTTCCGGATTTTTCGCATTCTTATTGACAGCAAATACTTTATTGCTGCGCAGTGTCGGAACAAGTGACTTCCCAGGTTTTCCATCCAGTGAAGGGATTTGAAGCGCGATCCAGTTTGCATTTGGATCCTTATCCACGTTCAAGTTAAGCGGCCAGTTCGGGTACCACCATTCGCCGTAGGATATCCCTACTTTGCCAGCCGTGATATCTTCAACCGCTTTATTTTCGTCCTTCAGCGCAAACTCTTTATCGAAGATGCCCTTTTGATACCATGACTGCATTCTAGCCAGTGCATTCTTTACTTCAGGTTGAATAAGTCCTGGAACTAACTTGCCATCTGCGCCTTTGATCCAAGCAGACTGATTATCGCCGACAGAAGGGTAAGCACCGAAGCCATTAAATAAGCCTCTAACATCAAATCCCCAGAAGAAAAAGTTCTTTTGCATCGCGATGCCATAGGTATCGTTTTTCCCATTCTTGTCCGGGTCGCCTTTTACAAAAGCTTCAGCGACTTTCTCAAGTTCATCAATCGATTTGGGTGGCTGAAGCTTCAAATTGTCCAACCAGTCCTTCCGAATCCAAAGCAGCTGCGTTGACAGGAAGGGATCTTCGAAAGCAGGAATACCCAGCTGCTTGCCTTCTGAGCTGAACGTTTTCATGGCGAATCCGCCGTCGGACTCCATATACTTTTTGAGCGCAGGGGATGCATACTGTTTATAAGCTTCCGTCAAATCAGCAAGCATGCCCTGCTTCTTTAACTTCTCATAATTTTTCTGATCGAGTTCCAAAATGTCGGGCAGGTCTCCTGAAGCCATGGATAGAGCAAACTTTTGCTCAAATTGACTAGAAGGTACCGTCCATTTATATTTAACCTCGATATTCGTCATCTCTTTCAAATCTTTAAAATAAGCGTTCTTATCCGGTGTAATCCCCTGTTGTGTTCTCGGATCTTCCGGCGGGTTGAATCCGAGTACTTGTGTAACCGTTACGGGTTCAGCGTACTTGCCTAATGGATCTTGCGCAGTACTAGTACTTGTGCCATCTGCCGATGGAGCAGGAGAGCTCGGTTTGTCGCCAACTTGATTGCTGCAAGCGGTCAACAGCGAGAGGGCCATCCCTCCTGTCAGAAGCAGCTTCACTTTTGGATTACTTTTCATAGTAAACGCTTTCCCCCTTTATGATTCGCAATAGGTTTTTCATTTGTTTCCCTACGTTTTTATTGTAAAGGTAAACGGAGAAAGCAAACAATTTCAATTCTTTTACATTGCTTTAACTTTATTTACTTCTTGTTTTACTTATTGTAAATTGCGAAATTCTTGAGGTGAAGTTCCCGTCATTTTCTTGAAAAACGTCGTGAAATAAGAGGGCGAATCGAAACCTAACTTGGATGCGATCTCGTTCAATTTCATCTGCGGATTGGCCATCATGGCAATCGCTGATTCCAGCTTGGTCGATTGAATATACTCCATCAGATTGCGGCCTGTAAGTTGTTTATAATAGCGGGATAAATAGGAGGGATTAAAGTGCACCTCTGCGGCAATGGCCGTAAGCGACAAATCTCCCGAAAGCTGATTCTGGATATAGTGATGAATTTGTTCAATCAACAGCATTTGAGATGACATCATCTCCGCCTTCATGCCCAGGTCAAGAACGACCATCTCTTGTCCCAACTGAAATCTCTTGAGGATATTCGTACGGGCAGCCTCTACTTGCTCATGAAGATCATCCCACTCATCTACTAAATTGCCTGATACCGCAAACGAGACGGAAACATCCAAATTCTCTTCACACTCATTCTGCACCGCTTCCAGGATACTTTTCATATATCCAACAATGCCCTGCCAGTCCACTTCATGATCCTCTACCGTGAACCGGGCTATTAATTCATCATCCGGTTGAAGAAGCCAAACCAGCGTGTTCGCATCATAAATCGCTTGTTCTCCATGAATCGAAACCGGAAGATGCGTGTCGAAAGTCTGTTGCACCGCTTGCAGCAGCTTCGATTTATGTGCGGGAGATTGCTCCTCCAGACGGTTAATTTGTCCTGCTATAAAAAAGGCTGGCTGCTCTATTTGTATACGAAATTCCACCTCTGCGTATCGAGCATTCGCAAGAAGCGAAGTCACCGGCTCACCTAGCAACAAAATTTCCAGCATTTCTTTTTTGAGCAGTGGCTCAGCGAATTGAGCGTGCATCAGCGCTTTTTCCTCCAGCATATGATGGCGATTCTCCTGCTCTAATTTATCGATTGCCCTCTTAACAGCCTCAAAGATAGGGTCGATCCCTTCTGTCTTCAGAATATAATTCTCCACATTCTTACGTATGGCTTCGTAGACATAGTCAAATTCACTGTAACCAGTCAGCAAAATAATCCGGCAAGAAGGCCAATAATACACAATATCGTCCATTAGCTGCAATCCGCTCTTTTGGGGCATTCGAATATCACTAACCACGACATCTAGCTTCGTTTTTTTAGCGATTTCAAGTGCTTCTCTCGCTGAGTACGCTTTGCAAACCTCAAGTTCGAAATCCGCTTTTTCCTGAAAAAGCAGTGCCAGACCATTCACAATAGCCGGCTCGTCATCCACAATAAGCAGTCGGTACATGATTAACTCTCCTTGATAAAGTTTATTATTAGATCTACTCGTAAGCCTCCGTGTTGGCTGCGGGAGACGAATACTCCGCTGCCCGCCCCATACTTCAGTTGAAGTCTGACGTTTACATTCGTCATTCCCGTCTTCTCTTTTTGCTCCGCACTGCTCGCAAGTTTTATACGCAGTTGTTCAAGCTTTTCGTCCGTTAGCGACTTCCCGTTATCTTCTACCGTAACACGTATGCCTTGCTCCCGATAATCAACACAGAGGTAGACGATACCCTGCATCGTTCCGTCTTCAAAGGCATGTTCAAATACATTCTCTACAATGGGTTGAATAATCAGTCGAGGTACCAGTACCGACTGTATGGGATCCCGCATTTCTACATATTCATAGCGGATGCGATTCGAAAACCGAATACACTGAATTTCGCAATAATCGAGCGCATGTCGATACTCCTTAAATAAAGGCACCTCATCGGACCCACTCCTCGTGATGTACTGATAGTAGCTCCCAAGCTTCTGTGAAAGCTCAGCAGCGGTATCCGAGTCCCCCGTTTTACACATCATGTAAATATTAAAGAAACTGTTATATAGAAAATGCGGGTTAATCTGCGATTGCAGCTGCTTCAGTTCCGAATGCTGAAGAGCAATTTTCTGTTCATAATTTTCTTCTATTGAGCGCTTCAATCGATACGCCATCCGGTTAAAGCTGTTAAATAAATAATGGAACTCGTCTTTTCGTTTTGACTCAATACTCAAATTCAAATTATCCGTTTCAATCATTTGAAACGCCTTGGTCAGCTTGGAAAGCGGTTTATGAATCATGAAGTGGATCGAGAAAGAATAAAGAAGAAGCACTGTAATGGTGATAGCAAAGATCGCATAAAACCAGGTAGTAAACTGACTCAGCTTGCTTGTCAGTTCATTCTGATTGACATACATAATCAGAGACAAATTTAATGAACTGACTTGACTGTGCGTGATGAAATAGCTTGTGCCATTTATTTTCTGAATGATGGGTTTGTTCGCATTACGTTCACTCTGTTCCTCAACCAGTGACAGCACCGTAGGGATAACCTCCGTGTCTTTTGTAGTAGAGAGTATACTTCCCAGCTTCTCTTCTCCCAGCAGTACTGCTGACTTCTGGTATAGCGCCGCAATTTGGTTCAAGGCCGCCAATAACTTGCTTTTAGAAATTTCGATATAAGACATTATGCCTGAATTGTTTTCGCTTTCAATAAATAACATGCGATCTCCCAGTCTATAGAAAGACGGCTTTGGCGTGGTTTCCATTAACGTGGAGATCATCCTGAATGTCTCATTCGGCGTACTCTCAACGCCGTTCATCATGGATATCATTTTGCCCACCGACTTGATATACACCCCTGCATCGACCACATAATCGCTTGAGCTTTGCAGCGTAAGCAAACTGTCTTTTATTTGATCGATTAGTTGGACCTCTTCAAAATTCTCAATCGTGCCGCCTACAAAACTTAGTTTCTGCAGATCTCGGTTGTTCATGAACAGCAGTTGTTGGTTCCGAATAAAATATAACTCATTGTCGATCTGCTTCGAATAAAAGGACGCTCCGGCAACCGCCGATTCGGATATTTCATCCTTAACAAAAGCTAACCCTTTGTAATTCACCCCTATATTCATGACGACCAAAGGAATAAGCAACACGATAAACACGATCACAATCTTCTGATAGACGAGCCATCTGGATCTGCCAGCAGCCTGCAGCTTCATTTCATACCCCCAGCCTTATTGTTAAGAAATGTATAAGAAATGTATGTCTTTCATTATCATACGTTTTTATGTATCTATCAACAGGCAGTCGAGATTGTATTGTTAACAAAAAAAACCGAAAGTCTGAGTACATACTCATACTTTCGGTTTTTTGTTTAATTGGTGAGCTGAAGGATTACCGTTCAAACTTGACTGCATCAACCCTCGTATAAATCATATCAGCAGGAAGGGTTGGCGGATCTACCGTAGTTGGAGTCTCCCTAGTTAAACGAACATACTCGCTGCCGTCTCCTGTAAAGTCGAACGTTCCAAGATTAACCCAACCCGACGAGCCGACTGTCGCATCGATATACGTGACCTCGGTAACAGACTGATGCTTCACTTCCACTTTGACATGATTATCGTTTGCCGTTGTATGGACGATCTTGTAGATGGAGACCGTATATCTCCCTTCTGGAAGCTGGGCTTTCCAAGTCGCCGATGAGCCTTGAACGGTAGAATAACGTGACTTAACACCAATTTTGTAGCCAGCTAAATTACTTTGACTCCAAGACCCTTCCGTCGTGTATAATCCCGTCGTATCCGTGCTGTCGACGATAACCGTCAGATCCTTAATCGTTATAGCCAAAGATGGTGTTGTTAAGGTCACTCCATCCATCGTAACAGTGGCCCACACCGTGATGTGATCTGTGACTCCATCTAGGCTTCGAAGAGTCAACAAACCGCTGCTGTCCACTTCAGCAAGATCGGTTCTATCAACGAAATACTGCACATTGGCATGGCTCAGATCACCGATCAGCCCGTTGTCCAAATAACCGGTTACACGCAGTTGAGCAGCTTGAGTCATTTGCAATTCGTCCCTATTCGACTTGATGGCCACCGACTCTAATTGGAGCGTCTTATTAGGGTCCACCCACATCATGGCATCTGCAATTACCCGTGACTTATTGGCCTTATTGGTTAGTTCGACATACCCGCTATCCCCTGATGCAAAAGGATAGGCGCCAAGGAACACCCACTTTCCATCGGCCTTTGACTGATCAACGGTAACCGTCTCGGAGCCCCCGCTATAATAAATGGTAAATGAGGCATTGGTTGCCCAATTTTCGCTTGAGGCTGTTATTTGCGGTAGCTTGTAGTACACGCTATAGGTGACACTTTCAGGAAGATCTGGTCGCCAGGCAATTTTGCTTGTTTCTGTACCCGCTGTCGATTTGGCATATACATAGTTATCGTAATAGTAGTCATTGGCCGTTGTATCTCGTATCCAGACACCTTCTAAATCAGCCTCCGTATTATCCACAATGATCGATGGCCCTTGCTGCCAATCCGGTTGGACTGGCGTTGTCGCTACCTGATCAGCCAGATATAGCGTCCGTTTGCGGGTCTGTTTCCCATCGGATTCCACATAATAAGTGAACGTTTGGGATAAATCATTTACCCGTATCGACCATTCCATCGGATAGATCGTATCTGGAACGGTCGTGTACGTGACACCGCCATCCAAAGAGTAATGGATCGTCGCTGGCTTTGTTGTCTTTGCTTCCACATAAGCATCGTAGGACGTTTCGTCAGGCTTGACGATTAGCATGCCCTTAACAGCATCTATAGGACTGTGGACATCGAAGAAATAACTGGCATTCGATGTATCGGCCGTTCTAACCTGATGCAATGGTACATCAATGTCTAGCCCCTCCACAATGATAGCTGTTATTCCCTTGCTTGAAACTGTGGCCTGTATAATTCCACCACTCATAACCGCTTGCACGGGTGTCCCGTTATCGCGAATGATGGTTACGTTATAATCTTGTGCTGGGTTGAACCCGATCATTTGTGCATTCAATTCGATTGGAGTCTGTACCTCAACCTGGGATTCGTTGCTTAAACTGATGTAGAATTTATTTCCGCTTTCTCCCGTTATCCAGTTCAATTGCGGATGATTAGTCTGGATAATGCCTTTGGGCATCCAGAGCCACACGTTGGAATTGCCGTAAAATTGACCTGGTTTATTCCCATAAAGATGATATTTGAACCATAAAAAATTAGTTTCAAATACGGACGGGAAGGTGATACTCCCATTTGATTTCAGCGATTGTTCACTGATTAGATAATCCATCGTTTGCCCTAGCTGCGCCGGCATATGGTGATAATAGATGGATGTAGCCCCGCTTGGACCTTCGAGAGGAAAATCAGGCTCAAGTTGGCTAACAGCGAAGCCCTTATAGTAATAACCCGGATAGCTGGCATATCGTCCGATGACCGCATTATGAGCGATATCCTGCAGCAGTTTATCGCCTGTATAGAGCGATAATCTCATCATAAATGGAGCCTCTTGAGCATTCATCCGGTAATAGCCGGTTGTACTTCCCGCTTCAAATGTCAACCCGTTGGGTGAAACAAGCCAACTGTCCGCTTGTACGCCCCCAGCTACATCTTCAGGGAGCTTGCTCCTAGGATATGCGTATTTACCACTTTCCGGCCAATGGAACGATTCCGCGTAATTATACGTCTCCGGCTGCGGTATCGTAACGGTGCCTTCAGGAACCGGACGAGCAACGAACATGGTAGCGTACTGCTTCGCTTCCTTGTAGGCGGCATTCAAGTATTTGGGATCCTTCGTTTCTTCGTAAAGCTCCAGAATCTCCATCCACAGCTTGCTATAATAATAAATAAACTCATTTTTACTCACGTTTACAGATGCAGGTGTATCGATATTTAGAGCGATATAGCTGTCGGCTGCATCCTTGGCAGCCTGTAAGTACTGCGCATCCCCCGTCATCCGATACATCATAAGAGGCTGAATGACAGGCCCCCGATCTTTCTGATCCGGATCTCGCACAAGGTACTCTTCCTGCGCCAACGCTCCGATACCTGCCGTAGTGCCCAGCATTTGATTCACAGCGGCTGCGCTTGAAACATCGAACGGCAAGGTTGCCATTTTCCATAATGACGGCACGCCGTATATCGACTTCTGCGTTGGCGACCAACCAATGCCATTTCTCGAGACACCGTACTCGATGGACGGCAATGCCCTCTTATCGTAAAGCTGATTGTCCCCCGTCAGATAATAGGCCCCTAGAAGAGCCGCGTTTGATGTTGTTCGAACGCTATCCTCGTTCTCGATATCAATGAAGCCCTTAGCTCGGTTCCACCAGCCGCTGGGCGATGGAACATAATTAACAGAGTCATCCCCTTGCGGTTCGATCTTGAGCAAATCGATCATATTGAACATCGCATCTGTAAGTGACTGATTCGCGACATTTTCCCTGTATGCTGAATAACCGTATTCACTGCGGAGTATATCTTCGTAGGCCTTATACAGACTGCTGTTTTGAGCGATTAGCCCCATATGGAACTGATACGTGCTTTCAGCGGTCATCTGCGAGTAGGTCCCTAGTTGCGGCGCATAAAGAATCGGCTGCACAGTGCCTTCGTTGTTGACAAGACTCATGCCAAGCCGTTGTTGGGTAACGCCTCCTGTCGGTTCAAACTCGACGTGGAGCTCCTCTGACGGTACAAATATCCCATAGGACAAAGCTTTCCCCGCTCCGTCGTTCTTCTCAACCAAACTCATCGGAGCGCTTAGCTCCCTCAAGCTTGTTGATTCAACCGATCCTACCATTTTAGCATGCGATCTGAAGCCATTTAACACTTCATTAACACCAGAGGCTAACTCTGTTGTGAAAGATTGATAGCCAATGACATAATTCCCATTCCGTCGTGGGGTAAAAGCGAAGGAGACATCAGGTTTGTCCCCAGACAGGGACCAGTTCACTTGTAAATCGTAATCGCTTTCATGCAAAGAATCGGTTAATACGGCAGTATGGCTATCAGGAAAATTGATCCCATCAAAGGTAATCCACCGTTTGTTCATCGTATCGTAGTAATTGGTCCGACTCCCTGCATTCCCGTCCAACAGGACCCATTGTTCTTCAAGTCTTTCCGCCACATGATTGATTGGTACCCAGTTCCCTGTTTCTGTGTCCTTATAGAACAGATCACGAACGATGGATTTGCCTCCATCCCAAGCAGCTTCATAGAAAGTCGCCTTATAGTTTGCGTTCTCGATGCTGCCTTTTTCCGTATAACTGAGATTCGCCAATGTGCGACTGCGCAGCGGAGGCAACGGTGGAGCTTGCTGCCGAATATTCCCTTCGAACTTGACGCTATCTGCCCGCGTAATGATGGTGCCCGTCGTTGGTTGCGTTCGAGTCAGTCTGACAAATTCGGTATCATTACCGCTAAAAACATACTCCCCCAAATCAACCCATCCAACAGCTGGGCCTGATGAAGGCCTGAGATCCATAAACATGACATCCGTAATCCCATTGTGCACAATTTCGATTTTTACATTACTATCTGCTTTATCTGCCCAATTAAGCTTGTTAAACGATATTCTCGCCGTTCCTGCTTCCAATCGCGGATTCCATGTAATGCTTCTTCCCACAGCATCTGTATAGCTGGAACTGGAATTATTATACCCCTTCACTCCTGTACTCGTGCTCCAATAGGGAGCTGAGTATCCGTTAGTCTTGTTATCTACATCAGTGGTGACGACTCCATCAATCGTGAGACTTCCATCATCAATAATGATCGTCTTATGAGGCTCTCTCTGCTGAATATTCCCTTCAAACTTGACCGCATCCGCGCGCGTAAGTATCGTGCTAGAGCTGCTGGTAGACCGGGTCAATTTAACGAATTCTTCACCTGTCCCGGAAAAATAATACTCTCCCAGGTCAACCCATCCTGCTGGAGCTCCGAATGAAGGCCTAAGATCTATAAATTGAACATCTGTTATACCATTATGCACAATTTCGATTTTCACATTGCTATCCGCTTTATCCGCCCAATCAAGCTTGTAAAATGATATTCTCGCTGTTCCTGCTTCCAATCGTGGATTCCACGATATGGTTCTGCCTGCTGTACTTGTATATTTGGAACTGGAATTATCGTACCCCTTTACCCCTGTACTTGTAGTCCAATTCGGAGCCGAGTATCCATTGCTCTCATTATCTGCATCAGGAGTCACAACACCATCAATTGTGATACTCCCGTCATCGATGATAATTGTCTTGTACGGTAAGGTCTCCGCATTAGCGCTCCTTATTCCAAATAAGCTTAAAGGAACCATCAACGCCATTATGAGAATAAAGAAAAACAGTTTCCTTTTCACCAGATCACTCACATCCTCTCCTAAATTGATTGCGCTTTCAAAAAAGTAATCACCTCCGTCTTTTTATCATAGCAGGTCACATCATCCTGAAATTTCTTTGATTTCAAGAATTTCTTATAAGATTTTAAGTAAAAAAACTACATAGCATTAGACTGCTCAACAGCCGTCAGATGCCATGTAGGTCCTTCGAGGTTATAGGGGCGGCTGCACCACCAACAATTTCCCGAGCTGAATCACCGTTTGGTTGTACCAATCTAGATGCTGCTGAACATGCTCTCTACTTCGTTCATTACCAGATGCTTTAAACACGGCCGCTTTGTCTGTCTTCTCATTATCGATTTCAAAGCGAACCGTATGCTTCCCATTCGGAAGCTCCGGCAAGAAAACATACTGATTCCGATTATGGTCGTTATACGGTGTGAATCTGTCGACAAGGAACGATTCCCCGCCATCCACAGTCACCTTCAGCCTACCGGAATCAGGTCCTCCGATATCGAACAGTCCAATGTGTGTGCCTTGGAACTGCACCGTGATAGCCTCTCCGGGATCGACTGCTCGCCAAAGTCCGGGAAACAACCAATCGTACTTGCGAGCGAGCGCAAAATCATCGGGAGTCACGAAGGACCATCCTGCCGATAAATGGGCATGGTCATCCAGCGACAGCATTGCGGCGTACTCCCATGGATTGGCTGGGACCAGAGGGTTCTGAGGCAGGTTATGTTCAACACTGCCCGAATGAACCCCGAGTTCACGAATCCGCTCAAATGACCGAGTGATCGTATCCGTGTAAATCCGGTGCCCCTCGGGAATGATCGGATGGATCGCATCATGCGTAAAAACAATGACCCCGGGAATGGAATCTCCTGACTCTCCTGACCTTGAAGTGAACACTAACTTTCCTTCCGTCACCAAGCGACTGACCGCTACACCCAGATGAATCGAAGGAATACCGTAATAATCGGCCACTTCTTCTTGCATAAGAGCTCCCTTTTGGTACTCCCCAGACTGAAATCCTGCTACATCTCGCTCCTTTAGCGTATAAACGAACAAGATATCTATAAACCGGCTCCGTTTGCGAATTTGACGGACAATGCCTTCAATCCGCGCCTTGGACTCGGGGACTCCGCCATCGTTACCGACAAACTCCACGAACACGAGATCAGGCTCATGACGAAGCACATCCGTCTCCAAACGGGCGCAGCCCAAATCCGATCCAGTTCCGTCGATGCCTGCATTCACAGTGCGGATATCTGCCTTGGGATATTGTCCCCGAAGCCAATCCGCCGTCATGACCCTATATCCTTCAGAACGCGTATTACTGCCGCCAAAATAAACGATTGATACCGCTTCTTCATTTTCCAACTTCTGAATGACATTAGGCAACCCTCTTCGAGGGAATAATTCCTGCATCGCGACTTCACCTGGCCTCACTGATCATTTTTGGGAGCATACAATTTAACAGCAAACACTTCATGATAAGGCGTACCGTATGTAGCGCGAAAATCGAATCGGATTCGGGTGACACAATTCGCATCCACTTTATGTTTATTCAACGTGAGATAATTTCCACGGATCCTGATTTTCATCTCGGTGCCGTCTTCTAAGGTCAAGGTCACATCATAATCTTGGATAAGGGACTCAATCGGATCGTCAAAATGTTCTAAGTCCAGCTGTGAATTAAAAACAAGATGGATTTCGTCCAGATTTTTAGGACTTGCAAAACTGAATTCCAACCACTCCTGCTCTTCCGTACATTTGGAAATCCAGCCGTTCGGCAGACCATAAGGTCTGGAGTAGCCATTGACGACATTCTCAGGATTATACATATTCTGGTATGGCAGCAGGTCCTTAAAGCAAATGTTCTTGTTGAATTTCTTCAGCCTAGACGGCTCTTCCGGCCTATAATGAAAGCTGACCGCTCCAGTAAGTTTCTCTTCATTACTGTATACGGCAAGCCTCTCTGTACCTTCAAGTACAATGTAGATTTTGTCGTCCGCCGGTTTCGCACAGCCCAGGTTTAACGTAATCCAATCGTCGTAACCAGCTGCAATCGCTAAGCTGTAGTCTTTCAACGCGCTGGTGGGAATATAGTTTTCCTTCCGATCTCCACCAAACAACTTTACAACCAGCGTTTCCGAATGTTCGGAACTATTTTTAATTTTGACCTGTACGCTATCCGCCTCTGATGTCTGAATCGGCAAAACCAAACATAACCCTTGGTCCAAGGGAATCACTTCGGTTGGATGAACATTGTCATAGCTGCGCTGAGATGAGGAACGAATATGTAATCCATCAGCGAAATAAGGATCCAACTCCTCTTTAAGCCCTACTATCGTTTGTCCGTCTCGAAGCAGCAGCCCCTGCAGCTCTCTCATATGAGCCCGGGTTATGTCTGCGGGGTCTACCTCATATTTCAAGCATAACGCAGCCGCGGTTCCAACTGCCTGCCCCATGCAGCCGCAGGTTGCCATTACCCTTGTCGATCCGAAAGCCACATGAGTAGCACTTATATTGCGACCAGCGAACATGAGGTTAGGTATGTTTTGCGAAAATAAACTACGGAACGGAATATTGTATAAGCCAGGCACGAAGTTCCACGCTGTAGCCGGTCCCTCATCGTAGATACCCTTGGCAGCGTGTAAATCCATATACCATCCCCCGACGGATACAGCATCTTCGAAATGCGGCTTCGCTGTAAGATCGTTCTGAGATAACATGTGATTCCCAATAAACCGCCTCGATTCCCGTTTTCCCGGAATCGGGCATACATAATCCAAGATGAGATTGTCTACATCATCAAATTCACCGCTATTTTTGATATAATCCCAAATCCCGTAAACTAATTTCCGCAGCTCTAATGCAATGTCTTCATTGTTTGTAATAATATCCATATGCCCGCCGTATTCCAGCCACCATAATCCGCCGAGCCCGTTGATTTTTCTAGGAAAAGCCCGATGGTTCAAGCCTTTTCTGATACTATCGAAAAAGGGCAACTTCGTAATATCATACGCAAAGCCAGGCCTCTTGTACGGAACGTGATACTCTACATCGCGTGCTTGGAAAAGGATCGTGTCTCCCATAGTGTAGTGATCCGCCACTTCAGGAGCCAGGTCCTCCTTATATTCATGCTTCGCTTCCCTTCCCCAACGAAAGAGAGCGCCTGCCTGATAGCCGACAACCCCGTCTCCAGAGCAATCGATGTAGGTCGGGCTTTCAAAACGGAATTTCCTTTCAGAGGCCAGTTGCAAACCTTCAACCCACTTAATTCTGCCGTTCTCCATTCCCGTTTCATGCACGCATGTATTCAGAAATAGAGAAATGTTAGGTTCATCATAGACCATATCCAATAAGACCGTATCCGAAAGCGAAAGCATAAGCTTTTTGTTATATAACGGATTATAGTGGAAAATTTTCAACTTGAGCTCTTCCACTAACCCGCCCTCACGCGCATAATAGGATGGACTTTTGCCGAGATAGGCCGACCCGTTGATATGAACCCTAACCTCGCTGCTGGCATTTCCCCCAAGAACCGGTCGATCATTGATAAGTGAAACTTGCAGCCCTTGACGAGTGGCAGCAATGGCGGCGCACAGCCCAGCAATTCCTCCGCCAACGACGGTTACATCCGCTTTAATTAGCTCCATTTTGATAACCTCCATGATAAGATACATCTATCATGGTAGTCCTTTTAAACCCTGTTTTTTTACATGATTTCGCGAAAAATTCATACATTTTTTTGCAAACTCATTTGGATTCATACCGTGTTATTTTGATCCGATATTGCTTAGGTGTATCACCTGTATATTCTTTAAACAATTTGCAAAAGTACCCTTCATTGACAATGCCTACTTCTTCGCACAATTCCAACAAAGAATAATCCTGAACATGTAATAACTCGAGAGCCAACTGTATTTTTTTGCGGTTGATGTAGCTAATAACGCCTTCGTTCATTGTTTTTTTGAAAAGACTGCTAAAATACGACGGAGCTAAATTCACTTCCTCGGCAATAGCCTCCAATGTCAAACGCTGTTTCAGGTTTTTATCAATAAATCGCATGGCTCCCATAATTTCTGCTCGATGTAAGAGTTGACCAGCGTGTACATATTCGTATGTAAAGTCGCTAATATAGGCTAGTTGCTCCCGAAATGCCATAAATTCGATGGGAAACTCCGCTACATCCTTATTCTGCGTGCTCCCCGATCTAAATTTCGCAATAATGTCTCTGTAGAAGTCTCGAAGCATAGGAGCCATGATGGACTTATGGATTTTATGATCCGTTACAAATTGGTTAAAATCAGCGAATTCTTTCTCCAGCTCTTCCTTCGCAACCTGTCTGTGCACCCATGCAAGAAAATCAGCCAGTTTTTGCTGAAAGTCATCTCTACTATCATCACGGTAATGGAACCGATGCGTCGGCGTTTTGACTACTTTATCTGCATGATAATAGAAATCCTCACTTACATTTTGAGCTTCTATGTAAGCTTGTTTGATGGATTCCCAACCTCGATGCGGGCTGCCAAAAGCTACAGATACCTTTTGATTCAAATACTGATGCAAATGGGAAACGATCTGCCCCCCCAATAGCTGGCAAGCATATTCCGTATCCATCTCACTACGATTATTTTCCCACGAAAGAAAACCAATAAAACGATTATCGGATAAATCCGTAGCTACACCGCTGCCACAATTCATCACCGTTTCTTCAATGACATTCGTAATGGCATATTTCAAGATGTTTTGGTCAACCGCTGAATATTCATTTCGGAAACTTTCATATTGATTCATTTCAACAATAAAGCAGCAATAGTTGGCTTGAAAGAAATGAAACTGCATACGATTGGCGAAATCCGATGCCCGATAAGAAGGTATTTCGCCTCTGACCAGCTCGCTAAAAAACTGTTTGCGGACTCTATATTTATTTTCAAGAACGGATATGTTTAAAGATTGAAATTCTTCTTCTTTTCTCTTAACCTCATCCAAAATTCCAGCTGCCTTATTCAAAGCCCGATGCAAATTTGCTTCATTTAACGGAACCTTAACAATGTAATCCAATACATTGGCATGAATAGCTCGCTGTGCGTACTCGAAGGATGAATAGGCGGTCAAAAGAATGTATTGGGTATGAGGCAGCTCCGGCTTTAATTGCTCAATCATGGATATCCCATCCATTCGCGGCATAACGATATCGGTTATTACAATATCCGGTTTTAGCTTTAAGATTTCCTCTATCCCCTGCTGCCCATTCATCGCTTTTCCCACTAATTGGAATCGGCATTCCTTAGGAGAGAGCTCTCTAAAAAAAAGTTCCAATCGTTGAATGATTAGATCTTCATCGTCAACGATGAAGCAAGTGTAGTCTCTCACCCACATACATCTCCTTTAAATAAATCTACCGGGAATACGGCGCGAACACAGGTTGTTTCCTTTGGGATGCTTATGATTTGAAGCCCGAACTGCTCCCCATAATGAAGTCTTATTCGACCATGGATATTGTTTAACCCGATTCTTTTCCTTTTTACTTCCAGATCACTCGGTTCTGCCGTTAAAATATGCTTTATTTTATCTACTGGAATTCCCTCGCCTTGATCAATGACCTCTATCATGACGATGTCGCCTTTCCTGTAAGCATGAATCGTAATCGAGCCTTCGATTCCTCCTCCGTTATAGCCATGGAAGATACTATTCTCTACAATAGGCTGCAGCAGCATTCGAAAAACCGGAAAATCCATTAAACCATCTTCAATATGTTCAATCAACTGAAAATGCCTGTTATAACGAATGTTCTGAATCGCGATATAGTCTGATACATTTTGCAACTCCTGACGTAGTGACACCTTCTCCGAAGCATCGGCGATCCCGTATTCCAATATTGAAATGAGAGACCAGATCACCACATCTACTTTTTCTATTTGTCCGAGGTGTATGACATTGCTGATAGCTCCAAGCGTATTATAAAGAAAATGAGGATTTATTTGAGATTGCAGCACTTGGATTTCCAGCTTTCGCTCAAGTTCATTATGAAGCTCTCCTCGCCGAATCAGTTCCACAATTTGCTGCAGCATTCGGTCGAAGGCACGGGAAAGGTCGCCGAATTCATCGTTTCGTTTGATGGTAACTCTCGTTGTCAGATCGCCTTGCTCTACCCGCTTCATTTTTGTTTTGAGCGTATAGAGTGGATTCCTGATATATTTGGCAATAAAAAAAGAAATGAACAAACTTAAGAGAAGACCTGCAACCAGAAGCACGATGTAATAGGCCTCCAATCTGGATAGCGCAGCTTCCAGACGAGATTCATCGTTAATCGAAATGATGGACCAATTGAATTTCTCCGTCGGTTTCTTCAGAATAGAGACCGGTAAGCCCTCTTTTGTATGCAGTTGAAGGCTTGCTCCCGACGTATCAAGAATTTGTTCCGCCGACGTTTCGCCGATTGAAAACGTATGATCTTGAATACTCAGGGGGCCTCTATTCTCCGAGAATCCAGCAATGATTTTGCCCGATGAGGTGATCAGAGCGAGATTCATTTGTTCTTTTTTATTAATCTTAAACAAGGTTTCTTCAATGGCATTTAGATCCAAATCTACCGCAATGGCCATAGGAAGAGGAGAACCGTTCATATATCGAACCATCGTAACGGTCCAGCCGGAATACTTAGATTTATAAGGATCACTGACAAATGTAGTTCTTCTGTTCTTGTCGGCCGCATCAAACAAAGGTTCTCTGTCCGATAAAGGCTCATCAAAAATCCGCGTAGCCGTACTTCCACCTAGAATGGATAAATCACTTTTGATCAAGTAAATGTTACTCACATAATTACTGTTTAGTTCATATAACTCTCTTAATTGCTTTTTAATCACTTCCGTATTGTCAATGTTTGCTTTCACCGATGTTTCAACCGAGAACAAGATTGTCTGGAACGAAGAAAAATTAACCGTCAAATACTGGTCAACTTTATCCAATATTTGGTTCGTGTAAAAAATATCGTTGGTTCTTATTTCCTTTTGAACATAGCGGTAAGACAATTGACTTATCAAGATGATGCAGCTTAATACAAAGGCAAACACAATCAAAAATAGTTTTAAAGGCAAGCTGATTCTTCTTCGCATGGCCATCTTCCTTTTAAATCCGGATTAAACTAAGCATAGCATAGGACAACAAAGAGAGGGGCTATTTATCGCCACTCTCTTTGTTTATTTACTTGATTAAGCCTGCTTCTTTAAATTGCTTAACTGCTGTATCCTTATATGTTTGCATATCAAACTTTGTATCTAATGTTTTGAGGAATTGATCCCAGTTCGTCAGAGGGTCTTTGCCCGACATAAATTTGACCAAGCTTTCATTAATGAAACGTGTGCGGTCCGTTGCCAATGTATCGCTAGGGTCTGCAGTCAATAAATTTCCGGGTAAAGTAGGACCTACATATTGCTGATTGTTCGTGAACGCTTCTGCCGTCTTCGGATTCTGGAAGCTGAAGTACTCGGCATCATCGCCTCGGCGCGGCATTCTATAATGATCGACCCATAGGTACTTTTCTTTCATTTCTTTGGATAATTGAGAGGTTTTATTTTTGATCTTGCCGTCTACGACATCCCAATGAATCCCTTTAATTCCGTATGCAAAATTGGGATACGCTTCTTTGTCCGTAAAGAGATACTCCAGCATAGACAAGATCCGAATGATTTTGTCCTTGTCTGCTTTCTTGGAAATCGCCCATGAATTGCCTTGGAACGATTTTCTCTCCACAATTTGATCACCGTAAGGCCCTTTCATTGGAGGAATAACGATCCATTCCGGAATCTCTCCGCCAATTTCTTTCATCTTCTGCTGATAATCCGGTTCCAATCTGCGAGCATCTCTAATCATGAAGCCAACTTTACCTTTAAATAACTTTTGGTCTAACAAATCTGGTGTAGTCATCGTCACCCAGTCGGGGTCGACAACTTTCGCTGTCATCATTTTATTGATATAAGTGAGAGCTTCTTTCATTTTGGGATCGATAAAAAGGAATACGGGTTTATTGTCTTTCACTTCAATGGCGGAAGGCGGATTAACGCCAAACATCCACATCAAGCTATCGAAGCCGTAGGTTTGCAGGTTGCCTTCTTTATTCATACCGCCTATGAATCCGTACGTATCGTTTTTGCCGTTTCCATCCGGGTCTTTCTCTGTAAAGGCTTTCATCACTTCGAACAGCTCGTCTGGGGTTGTCGGCACTTTCATATTCAGCTTTTTCAGCCAGTCGTTGCGGATAAAGAAGCTTCGACTGATACCGTTTACATTATCATAACCCGGAACGCCAATGGTTTTTCCCAGATATGACGTCGCATCCCAGGAGTCTTTACCGAAACGCTTCTGCAATTCAGGAAATTGATCCAAGTATGGCGTCAAATCCGCAAGAACACCTTGATCATAATATTGCGCGAGATCAGCTCGACTCTTCAAGAAAAGCAAATCGGGAATATCCCCGCCCGCAATGAGCGTATTCAGTTTGGTTGTCGCTTGCCCAGCTTGAGGAACCATCATATCCAAGTCGATGTTCACCGCCTTCTCCAACATTTGACGTTGAATATCTTCCTCACGAGGAGGTATTGGTGCGGCAGCATTGAAAGTACCTTGGTTAAACATCGAAATCTTCATTTTGGTCGCGAACTTGTTAGACTCGGATTGAGGGTTGCTCGAAGCTCCTGGCTTAATTCCCTCTTTGTCCGTACATGCTGACAATAGCGCTCCTAGCCCAACGATAGCAGCCAGAATCGTAAATGAAACCTTTTTAAGTTGCATAGTGACCTCTCCTTTTGCTTGAATATATAATATCACGCTGTATCCGTAACAACCTAGATAGGAATTACTTTTTAACCTTTAATCGATCCTAAGAGTACACCCTTCGTAAAATGCTTTTGCATAAATGGATACACGATCAAGATCGGAACCGTCGTCACAACAACAGCAGCCATTTGCACGGCGAACTTGCTAACCGTTCCGGCATTAGCCATCGATTCAGAACTTTGTGTTGCGATGTTAAGCAAAATGTTACGCAAGACAACTTGCAGCGGCATTAAGTTCGAATCATTCAAGTAAACAATTGCATCGAAATAACTGTTCCAATGCCCTACGGCATAAAATAAGGAAATCGTGGCAAGGACGGGCAAGGACAAGGGTAAAATGATTCTCCATAGTGACTGAAGCTCGCTTGCGCCATCGACTCTCGCCGATTCCTCGATTTCAGCAGGCAATTGCTCGAAAAAGCCTTTAATGATCACCAGATTAAATGCACTAATGAGATGTGGAATAATTAATACCCATGGACTGTTTAGCAATCCCAGAGAGCGGATTAACAAATACGTCGGAATTAACCCTCCACCAAACATCATGGTAAACACAATGAATATTAAAAATGTGCTGCGCCCCGGCAAATATTTTTTGGATAACGGATAGGCCGCTATGATGGTAAAAAACACATTTAGAGCCGTACCTACAATCGTTCTAAACAACGTGATTTTATACGCCTGCCCTATACCGTGAGAAATGAATACTTCTTTGTAAGCTAGAAAAGTAAAGGATTCAGGTATAATCACAATTCCTCTTCTTACTACTTCCGATTCTGGCGTCACTGAAACAGCAACCACATATAAAAAGGGGAGTAAGCAAAGTAGGGATAGTGCAATTAGAATCATATAAACGGCTGCTTGCCATATTTTTTCCCCGACTGTCATGTTGATCATTGTAAAAACCACCTCACCAAATTTGCCCATCGAATTTCTTGGCGAGCTTATTTGCAGCCAAAACTAATCCAAATCCGATGATAGCTTTAAACAATCCCACAGCAGTAGCCAAGCCAATCTTCAGACGCTCCAACCCTTCACGGTATACCCATGTGTCGATAATGTCGATCTTCTCTTGGTTAAAGCTATTCGCAAACATGAATATTTGGTCAAAACCAGCATCCAAAATATGGCTTAATTTAAGGATCAGCATCAGAATAATAACGCCTCGAATGCCGGGTAATGTGACGTGCCATAGCTGTCTCCACTTGGAAGCGCCATCCATTCGAGCTGCTTCATATAAGCTTGGATCAATTCCTGCCAATGCGGCGAGATACAATATCGCTCCCCAGCCAATATCCTTCCATATTTCAGATAAGATGATTAGCAGTCTACCCCAGGCAGGTTCCGTTAGAAAAGAAATCGGCCCAACACCATTTTCCTTCAAAATCATATTAAAAAGGCCATCTCCTGGGGCTAATAAGGCCACCATCAGTCCGTAAACAATGACCCATGAGAGAAAATGGGGCAAATACGTAATCGTTTGCACGATTTTTTTAAACCATTGGGTATACACTTCATTGAGAAGCAGGGCAAGTACGATGGGAGCGGAGAAACCGAACAATAACTTATACAGCGATATGATAATCGTATTTCTCATGATGTCCCAGAAATAAACGCCATTGATAAAATCCTTGAAATTCTTTAATCCCACCCATGGGCTGTCCCATAGTCCCAAAGCTAGGTTATAGTTTTTGAAGGCAATCATGATTCCCGCCATGGGAATATATTTGAATACGGCAAAGTAAACTAATGCCGGGAATAAGAGAGCATACAACACTTTGTACTTCTGTATCGTTCTTATCCATGAATTCCGCTTTCTGGGGAGGGGAATGGCACCCGCTGTCATTTTCGCTTGCATATCATCACCTCGTCTTCGTTTATATTTGTATAATAGCACCCCCCCTACGGATAAATTTCTGCAATTTCAAGAATTTCTTACAAGATATTAAGTACCTCAGAATAATCCTTTGCTCTGTCAGAGTAGAAAAAACAGGGAGCATCAGCCACGCGGCGTAATGCTCCCTGATCTTTGAACTCTCATTCTGTCTTTGCATCATACTTTAAAGTTATGCCTTCTTCAGCTCACCGGTATGTTGGATCTTAACTCGAACATCAATTCGATTTAGCGATGAAGAAGTAAGCTTAACATCTTGCCAGTTTTTGAACCTTTTTTTAAACATCGTATTTCTAAAATTGTATATATCCGCCTCGAGCTGTAATCCTTCCTCAAATGTCGATCGGAGTTCTTCTTTAATTTTCTCTTCTACTTCTTTTTCGATTTCCTGTTCGGATTGATGACTGTCAAGTAATTCAACAATGTTGCCTTTTACTGTAACTTCTATATTGAAAATTGTATTAACTCCTTGGCTCATGATGGATATCTTTGCCTTAGGTTTTTCGAGAGAGACTGTTGCAGATTGTACATCGACTGATGTTCTTGACGTCGCTTTCTCCATCCATCTTAGTCCCTTAAGTTGCGTATCGGCTATCCATCCTTGAAAGTCGTTTTTCCGAACGACAAACACGCCATTTATTTTCAATTTATTCTCGGATTTCTCCTCGGTCTGCCATGCGTTTTTATCAATAGTTAAGGTAGGAACGATAGCCGTATCTCCTGGCTCATTCAGATGAATTTGATATTCTTGCGCAAGCAGAGGTTTAATGAACGATTTCTGACGATAATTATCTTCCGGCTCGCTAAGAATGTTCGTAATGGGAGACATTTGAAAAAATGAGGGGGTTTTAAAGATTTCCTCAATAGACTCCTTTGTGCCGAATATCCATGGGGTGTACCTGAATTCCCGATATCTCTTTAAATTATCAAAGTATTCGTCACCCCCAGCTTGAATCGCGCTTTCGGTAAACAGATAGGCACGAACATGACTCCAATACAACCTTCTTTGAACCGTATCGTAAAGATTGCCTAATGCCAAAGAGAGGGTTTTCCCTTTTCCTTTTCCAACATACACGCGCGGCCCGCTCCCTCCTCCTGCATTTTCCGCCTTAGCTACATTACTGAAAGATACCGTTTGAATGTACACTTCATAAAGATTATCTTTGTGATCAACCCCTATAGCAGAAACGTAAAGCAAATCTTGAATATTCTTATTGTCCCAACAACCGGAGACACACAACATACAACAAATCGTAACGAGGAGTACCACAGGTTTCATTGTCTTTCCCCTTGTGATGTAGAATCAGTCGTTTGTAATGCGCTCGGTCTTTTGCTTTTGGATTTGAAAGGGCGGTTGAATAGCGCTAATATAGACGCTCTTATATTGAGCTCAGCAATTGGAGACCAGTAAGATATACCGAAAGATGTTAGCGTAGAGGTGTATGCCACCATTGAAATCAAACCGATAAAAAATCCGTATATCCCCAAAAATGAAGAGATGAGCAACATATAGATTCGAATAAGGGTGACGGTACCTGTTAAGGATTGATTGACCAGCGTAAACGATGCAACAGCAGTCGCTGCAGTCACCATTAGCAGGGCGGATGAAGCAAGTCCAGAACGAATCGCAGCATCTCCAATAATAAGTCCTCCGACGACCGTTACCGTCTGTCCAACCGGTTTCGGCAGACGAATGCCGGCTTCACGAAACAATTCAAATAATCCCAAAATTAACAGGTTCTCAATCGTCGCTGAATAGGGAATGCCAATTCGTGCAACAGAAATCGTTGCCAGTAATGGGAAAGGAATTTGGTCGATATTATAGCAAGTCAATGAAATATAGAATCCAGGAAGAAACATAGCCGTCACTAAACCGACCAGACGTAAGATGCGTTGTAAAATCGTGTAATAGTAAGCGGAATGAACATCTTCAGGAGATTTTAATAGCTCTGTAAGATTAGTTGGACCGATGATTGCCATTGGAGATCCGTCGACGAGGATAACAAATCTGCCACGCAACAGCGCTTCTGCTGCAAAGTCAGGCCTTCCTATTGAATCCACTAAGGGAAAGATGGAGTCACTCGAATCACTTAAATATTCCTCCAGCTGCGCACACCCAATAATCGTGTCCACATCGATTTGGGCAATGCGACGCTTCACTTCCGTAACAAACTCAGGGTTGATAATATCCTTGATATATAGAATCGCTAGGCCTGCGTTCCCTCTTTTGCCCACAATGAAGTGCTCATATTGAAGCGAAGTGCTTTTCATTCGTTTACGAATAAGAGCGACGTTGGTGATCACTTCTTCCGTAAATCCATCACGCGGTCCACGAATCGATATTTCGCTGATGGATTCTTCCGTTTGGCGCTTAGGAGGGTTGGCAATATTTATTTCATACATGGTGCAACTTTCATTCTCATGGATAAAATAGATGATCACATTACCTGAAAATACACTCTGTTCAATCTGACTGAGTTCGGCACGTTCGTCTAGAAGCTTTAACACATCGTTTTGAATCAGTTCTGATATCCGTGGAAGTATATTTTCATTTAGCTGTTTACTATCCACCATACCTTCGCAATAAATGACCTGCGCAGCCCCGCGCTTTTGAAATTTCACGTCATAGCAGGAAGAAAAAATAGCTCTGATATCCGCTTCTTTTGCATTTCTAATGTTCATATTACACCTTTCTTTCTTGTTGAAAGGTACGCAAGTATCATCCAGCAAAAAATAGACAATGTAGATAGAGGATAGAAATAGAATTTCGTGAAAGCTAGAAAATCGCTATCGTTGATTTGAAACTGTGTAAGGATAAATAAGACAGTTGTAAATAAGATAATCGCTATTTTTTTATGCTGCTGCTTGGTAGTTAGCAAATCACTAAATAAAAACATCCCTAAACTGATGTGAATAGCGCTAGTACTAAGCCACTGGTATATGGATAAAAAATCAAGATGCTCCACGAAACTGCTTATTCTGACCAGCCGCCACTGAGTAAAGAGAGGAAACCGCTGTTTTTCTGCTTCGTAGGGGCCGAATATCGTTAACATACTCACGACAGCATTCATGATAAAAAAAGAAACAATAAAGAACAGTGCTACAAAGTGCTTCCATTTCAAGCTGCCTTGTATATGAGGTGATAATAATAACAACAGAAACAATTCCATACCGTACCTGAAGGTCGTTACAGCCCCTTCAAAAATAGGCCGTGCCCCCTCGCTTGCTAAAGGCAACAGAAGTTCCAAATGTCTATTTTTAAAAGTAAATAAGGTCATAAATAAGATCAGTGTTGCGAGAATCGGGAATAGCACGGAAAATGAGATCGCGATCGGCTTGATACCTTTCACTGCTAAATAGGCACAAACGAGCAGTAAGGGCAAGGATATCGCCCAAATAGGCGTAAAGGGTAAAATCATGGATTTGACCCATGTCACAATATTTTTGTGAACAATAAAAAGCTCACTGAACAAGTAAATGGCAATCCAACTTCTCACTCCCCAAGCAATGAAACTCCCCATTTTAAGTTCTAGCAGCTGGAGGAAGGATTGGTTAGGCGCCAGCTTATTTACAATTCGATAAATCCCAATAATAAATAAAAAACATGCTGTGCATCCTACAAAGCTGCTGAGAAACGCATCGCGTTTTGCATCCTCTATTAAAATAATTGCTCCTGAAATTTGGGCCAAAGAAAAAATTCCGCTCATACATAAAATATAACCATGTAAGGGACTGATCTTGGGATTGGCAAACGATGACATCGAATTCACCTCCTGCCCATATAATTTCCCACAACATAATTTTCCATTCCAAAATAGATGTCGATTCAGATTTACATTTCTTAAGAAATGACAGCATAGAATGTATCATTTAAATAGGAGGAGAAAGAAATGGCCAAGCGAAGGAAAAAGTCATCTGTAGTGGGGTCCCAAACGAAAGCAGCGAAGGAAGTAAAAATTAGTTCCACACCTCATGCTCCACTTAAAGAAGGAGCCTCTGGATCTTACAGCAACAGCGCAATTGCCATGATGCCGCCTGGACAATCGGTCCCTGCATCGAAACAGGAACAAGCCCTCGCCATTAAAATAGCGAGGGCGATGCTTTCTGGCCCACGGCACATCACTAAAGATGCAACCGTTGCGGAAATGAATGCGGATGGAAGACTAATCATCCTACGCCAAGGCACTAACCATTGGATATGCTTTCCCGGGGATGAGAACCAGATCGGCAATCCCCCGATGTGCGCCGATCCAATGGGACTGCAATGGATCATGGATCTCAAGGCCAAGAAGCCGCAACCCACGAACATGGCTCCTGGCCTCATCTATATGCTGTGCGGTGCCACGCAGCATAGCAACACTGATCCGTTTGATACAACAAGCCTGCCAATCCCGATTGGTCCGCACTGGATGATCATTTGGCCTTTTGACGCCAAGAATGCCGGACTGCCCAACACCGTCAGAGACGCAGGCGCCTGGGTGATGTTCGATGGCACACCTTACGCCTATCTGCACATCTGCGGCACACCCTGGTCCGGTAATGTGTACAATGTGATGAACCCAGGCGATCAGATGCCAGTTTGGACCATGGAATATGGCTTGCGATCATAGGAAACGTCAATATCATCAATATCTATGTCATCATAGATTTTTATACTTAGAACAAAGCCTATCGATACCATGTTAATCAACAGCGAGGTGCCTCCATAGCTGATAAAAGGAAGGGTGATGCCCGTAATTGGCATGATACCTATCAGCATCCCGATGTTTTCGAAAACTTGAAACAAAAACATAGCGGAAATCCCACCAATGATGTAGATGCCTGTTTGGCTGCGAATGCTTAGTGCGATAATGATCATACGATAAATGAGAACAAAATAAAGGATGAGCAGCACCGATGCTCCTATAAATCCAAATTCTTCTCCGATTACAACGAATATGGAATCTGCATAGGTGTATGGAACCTGACCACTCTGGACTGAAGTTCCTTGAAGATAGCCATCTCCCTTTAGCGAGCCTGATCCGATTGCTGTAACCGATTTTTTCATGTGATAGGTTGCTTTTTCAGAAGCCAGTTCTGGTAAAAGGACGGCATCCACCCTATCCAACCAGTACTCTTTATGTTTGGATGCCATGAATTCTTTTATTTCCACATGGTAATGGATATAGCTCCAGATGGAGCTTAAGCTTACGATTATCATAATGACTAGACCTATCCAAGCATGTTTGTAGTTCATGTGCCCGAACCAACAAACCACAATAAAAATAACCAAATACGCGATGGAGTTACCGAGGTCTGGTTGCATGAGAACCAAGAGAAAAGGAACTAATGTTATAAAACCCATTGGAAGTATTTCCTTAAAAACGCTAAGCGTCTCGACTTTTCTTTTAGATAGAAAGTACGATAAACACAAAATTAAAATGAGCTTACAAAGCTCTGCTGGTTGAAAGCCAATCCCACCAGGAAGAATGAACCACCCCTGAGCATTGTTGATCGTATCCCCTTTAAAAAACAATAAAACCAGCAGTCCCACCCCAATGAAATAGTACATCGGTGAAAAGCGCAATAAGAGCTTGTAGTTAAAAAATAGCATTATAAATAAGACAATAAACCCAAACCCGTAATAATACATCATTTTAATATAGGATTGGGAATAGTCTGGTTGAGTCTGTGTTGCGCTATAGATGCAGAATATACTGGTGATCATTAAGATGAACAACAGCAACAAAATAATGACATCCAGCCCTTTAATTATTCTTTTCAACATGAAACCTAATTGCGTTCTTCCGAGGAAATTCTCAATAATGAACCACCTATTTCTGGATATGTTAAGTAAGCTCATTAAATATAAGATAAACTGTTTAATAAAAAAGTGGGGTATTTATTAAATTTTCCTTAAATTTCCCAGTTGGAAGTTTTAGAACTTTTGTTGCAGTAAATTACTTAATATGAAAAAAGAGCAGCCGCGATGCAGGCTCCTCTTTTAAATGTTCTCAGTTAGCTCAATCATGACTAACAAATAATGTATTACAACATGCCGATTGTATTACATTCCTGGATAACGTCCACCGAATGCTTTTGGGCTAACGGCATCAATGCGTGCTAGATCCTCAGAAGTAAGTACAATATCGACTGCTGCAGTATTTTCTTCTAGATACTTGCGGCGTTTTGTTCCGGGAATCGGCAACGCACCTTTTGCTATTGTCCAAGCTATTGCCAGCTGCACAATGGAACAATTCTTTTCTTTGGCGATTTCGTTTAGTTTGTCGACGACATCAACGTTTTTCTGGAAGTTCTCCCCTTGGAAACGCGGTAGATTTCTGCGAATGTCATCCTCTTTCAAATCCTCAAATTTACGAAGTTCACCGGTAATAAAACCTCTGCTTAGAGGGCTGTACGCAACAAACGTGATTCCCAGTTCGTTGACGGTAGGAATGATTTCTTCTTCAACATCACGACTCCAAAGTGAGTATTCCGTTTGAAGTGCAGTAATTGGATGTACGGCGTGCGCCCTGCGAATATTCGCAGCATCTGCTTCCGAAAGACCAAGATATCGCACCTTACCAGCCTTAACGAGGTCAGCCATTGCCCCCACCGTCTCTTCAATAGGTACATTGGGATCGACGCGGTGCTGGTAGTAAAGATCGATATAGTCAAGATTAAGACGACGGAGGCTCTCATCAATTGCTTTCTTTACGTAATCCGGGTGCCCACCGATGAACTCCCAATTCGGTCCAAATGTGAATTTCGTAGCAACAATCGCTTGTTCTCTACGACCCTCAAGCGCTTTGCCGAGAAGTTCCTCATTATGCCCGTTTCCGTACGTATCGGCGGTATCCAGCAGTGTCACACCAAGATCCAGCGCGCGGTGAATGGTCTTGATGGATTCTTCATCATCAATCGTGCCGTAAATGCCTGGTGACATCCCCATCAAGCCTAATCCAATCGAAGAAACATCAAGTCCAGTATTACCCAGCTTTCTTGTATTCATGATAGATCACCTCTCTTTTTGTTAAATAACCTACGCTGATCATCATATCATACACTTTCTACAAAATAAACAATAAATGAGTTTTATGTCTACTTTGTAATCTGTGTATGATATTTTATGAATAACAGGTATAATGAATGCGAGGGGGTAATGATTTGAACACAGATAAAAAGCATGAGATCCGGGCTAAGCTCGTTATGAAGCTGATTCCTTATTTGCGAAAGAATGGGCTTCAATCCATACGGATGGAGGAAATCGCCAAAGTAATGGAGGTTAGCAGGGCAACCTTATACAAGTACTTTTCGACAAAAGAAGAAATAATCGGTTTCATCGTAGCCGGTTTTATTGAATATATGAATGAGCTGACCAGCTCCCACGTTGATTCGGATCAAAGTTTCGGCGCCCGATTTCAGCAAATATTTGAGCAGTCCGTATCACTTGTCGAATATTTCACGGACATTTTTATAAAAGAACTCGAAACCAGCTATCCCGAATGGTACGATCGATTTAATGAAGCGATGAAGCGCCGAGAACAGTATCTATTGGCTTTCTATGCGGAAGGCATTCAAAAAGGGATTTTCAATGAAATTAGCGGCAGGTTGCTTATTGCTCAAGATGAGATTCTTCGTGGCATGTTCAACGTAAAATACCTCATGACGAATCACTTGACGGTTCAGCAGATTTTGACTGATTATTATCAATTAAAGAAATTTCAGTTGTTTAAGCCTGAAAAGCTTGCGGCAATTGATGATGCTGCCATGGGACAGAAAATTGCATATTTAACTCAAAAGATCACCAAAAATCTTTATTAACGACAATAAAACAAACAAAAGAGGCTCCTAGGAGCCTCTTTTGTTTCCATGTTAAATAACCTCGTTAGCGTGGAAAAAGCAGCCAATCATCATGGCCGGTTGCCGCGCCGATACCTGCTCCGATAATAAATCCCTGATTTATTTCCTAATTGTTACTTTCAAGTAACTATGTGAGTTGAAAGTGCGTACTTTTCTTCAGTTCTCCTCCCATTCATAATAAACGCTATAAGAGAAGGAGGAATGCCTTATGAAACCAGATGAAATGAAAGCAAGTAAAACCGCTCTTGTCGTTGGAGCAAACGGAGTGATCGGACGGAATCTGATCGATTACCTGATAACACTCCCTGAATGGAATATCATTGGTGTTTCGAGACGTGGCGGTGTGAACAGCGATCGGTTACGATATGTGGCGGCAGACCTTCTAAATGAAGAGGATACCTTGGCGAAGCTGGGCAATCTAACCTCGGTCACACATATCTTCTATGCTGCTTATCAAGATCGCCCTACATGGGCCGAACTGGTTCCGCCTAATTTAGCCATGCTTGTAAATGTGGTCAATGTGATCGAACCGATCGCCCCAAACCTTGCGCACATCAGTCTAATGCAAGGCTACAAAGTGTACGGCGCACATCTCGGTCCATTTAAAACACCGGCACGGGAGACGGATGCCAACCATATGCCTCCCGAATTCAATATCGACCAACAGCAATTCCTTGAACAACGTCAGCCGGGAACTGAGTGGACCTGGTCGGCCCTTCGCCCGTCAGTCGTTAGTGGGTTTGCATTGGGAAATCCAATGAACCTAGCGATGGTTATTGCGATCTATGCTTCCATGTCAAAGGAACTGGGTCTGCCGCTTCGTTTTCCAGGGAAGCCTGGTGCGTATAACAGCCTGCTAGAAATGACCGATGCAAACTTACTGGCTCGCGCAACAGTCTGGGCGGCAACTGATGAACGTTGCGCGAACCAGGCATTTAACATTACGAACGGCGACTTGTTTAGATGGAATGAGCTTTGGCCGAAAATCGCGGACTTTTTCGAAATCGAGACCGCCCCTCCGTTACCGATGGCTTTAGAGGTAGTCATGGCTGACAAGGAAGTTCTATGGAACTCCATGGTGGAGAAATATGATTTAATGAGGAATACCTATGAGGACGTTTCTTCCTGGCGGTTCGGGGACTTCGTGTTCTCTTGGGATTATGACTTTTTCTCGGACAGCTCGAAATCTCGCCGTTACGGCTTCCATGAATTCGTCGATACGGAAAAGATGTTTATGGACATCTTTGAACAATTCCGTCAACGCAAGATCATTCCATAAATTGAGGATACCGGTTCCTTATTAATAGGGACCGTTTTTTTATTTATCCTATTCGTCCGTTTGCGGCGGTTCAAATAAGACCGTTCCTCTATCGCCGTATACCTTTTCGATATGCGTATCTCCCCATCTGCACATAAGATGAAGGATTTCTTTCAGGCTCCAGCCGTAGTCCGTTAACTCATACTCGACCTTTGGCGGCACTTGGTTATAAGAAATACGTATCACGATTCCATCATCTACTAATTCTCCTAGCTGCTGAGTCAGCACCTTCTGCGTCATGGCAGGCATCAGGCGCTTCAGTTCTCCATTACGCCTTTTTCCGAATGTTAGATGGAATAGAATAACCGGCTTCCACTTGCCTCCGATCACTTCAAGAGTGGCTTCTACCGCAGTGTTATAAATTTTATCGGGCTCTTGCATAATCGAAAATCCCCCCTGTAACCTGCGGAATCATCATCGATCTTAATGTCCACACCTTTTTTAAAATGAATTCGAGGCATTAGTCTCCCTTTCCTGCCAACTGATCAGCTGCCGTAGTATTGTTTTGAATTATTGTTTCCGATAGCGTAACGAGGTTGGGATAATATCCACGAAATGCCTCGGGCAGTCCGAGAAGCCTTAAGCGCGCAGCGTGGATACGCCGTTATCTGAAGGATGGATATTCTAATTAGCTAAAATAGTCTTGTAATAATAATTCATTTATAAGTACTGACAACTAAGGTTACCGAGGGAGCTTAATGCTTTACAATGATTCGACGAGAGCTTTTTGTGAATTTATACATTTAACATATCCCAATTACAGATAACATACCAAAGTTGAAATGAAAAAATAATAAGATAACTTACATTTACAAGGAAACAAACTATAAGACTATTTATTCCTCTACGATACTCTTCTCTGCTAATTTGTTCATTTTTATAATCGGCTTTCATCCTATTTGTTTTTTTGATTAGTGTCATTAATTCAATACCACCCATAATCCCCCACAGTAAAGTAAAGACTAAAAAGACTGCGCTAAAAGTTGATAAAAGCATTTTTGAACCTGGGTCTTTTGCTAACCTAAAAGCGATATTAACCAATATCGTGAAAATAAGTATACAAAATCCTATTAAACTCAAATATGGTCTAATCTTATATGATGTCATAGTATTTCCCCTCTTTGATACTTTTCCATATTTGAGGTATTCGTCAAGTAATTTAACTATCCTCCCGTTAGCATGGAAAAGGCAGCCGATCGTCATGGACGGCTACCGCGGTGCCTTTATTCAACTATAGTTTCCCGCTAGTTGAGTAACTAAGGTGTTAATCATCGGTTGATGTATCATCATCACTTAAAGAAATATCTGTTGCATTTGAGTCATCAATTTCTTTCTTACCGTAGATCAGAGCTAATATAACCAATAAAATTAGAAATCCAAGGGCAATTTTTAGGTATAAATTCATAATGCTCCTTTTAATGTTCTGACCTTTGAGCTTTAAAAATTCAACATCTGGTTAAATTATCGTGCCCTTTACTTTAATGAACAAAAAAGTAACCCACAGCAACGGGCTGTGGGTTATAACTATTTATATTTTAAAGGGGGTCAGTTTTATTATAGGCTTGATTCATTAAAGCCATATGAAAATAAGATTTCATTCTTGTTACATTTACTCAACTAACGTTCCCAGTTAGTTGAGCGATCATGGGCTTAATTGTACTGTCTCACTACCAGAACATAATACATTTATTGCCTCATAATAGTTACAACCAAGCAAAGTTAAATAATCATCAAATGCCCCGTAAATCTTTCCTGATTCCGATATCATCAAGGTTAAATGTTCTGAATATGCTTCACCAATGACCACAAGAGATTCAAATATTTGCTCTTCGTACACTTCTACACGCTCTCTATAGATATTGTTGATAGCACGTAGTGGGTCAAAATGCATTCGATCAGTTTGCTCGGAGACTCTGTAAGGGGGAATCAATACTTCAAGCCCCCAAACTGTGATAAAAATACAGCAGCATGTTCATAGAAAATGTACAGCTCATTCTTCAATGCCTGTTCATAGTGATTAATACTTATTTTTCGACTAAGGCTCCACCCAGATTTCATCATCACTTCAAATGCTGTCTGATTTAGCAAGATATCCCCCCCTCTTAGTAGATAAAATTTTTTCTACAGACTTACTGTATTTCCTACCCAAACACGAATCTTGATACCGCGCTACACTGCCCTTTAGCTTATTAGACTGTGCTGCAGTCTGGTTTCATGGAGTTCTCGTATCCTTAAGGATAATAAAGCAATCCGTTGATTGCTCTAACTCATCATTTACAAATGCCCTATAACGGACAAGCACTCTCCTGATAACTTCATCATATCTTTAAATAACCCAAAAACGCTCATAATCAGTTTGGAATTCATGAATCCTACCTTTATTACACGTTTGTAACATCTATATTGAAGAGTGCATGATCCTGATTTCCTCATTCGACTCGAACATACCAACGCTCCTACAGGTATGAACCAAAATAGTGTAATATAGATATATATTAGCATGAAAGCCAGATACGAAGGTTTCCTCCAGAAAATTCATAATACAAAAAGTAAAGGGGGATCTGCGCATGGAGATCATGACATTAAAAAATCATTTACAAGTCGTGCTGAAGCCAGATTCGACCTCGCGCAGTGCGGTCTTTGCCTACGCGATTAAAGCAGGATGCAACATGGAAGTAGGCTTCCCTTCCGGGACTGCTCATTTTCTCGAACATATGCTCTTTAAAGGCAGCGCCACGAAAACGGCAAAAAAGATTAACCAGGACGCAGCGGACCTCGGCACGCTTCCCAATGCCTATACCTCGGAGGATGAAACCAAGTACTACATCCAGGTGCAAAGCAAGTACGGCATGGAGGCGCTTGATCTTCTATCGGACTTTTTTTGGCAGCCGGCGATCCCGGAAGAAGAAATCGAAAAAGAAAAACAGGTCATCATCGAAGAAATTCATATGTATGCCGATCAACCGTCTTCGGTTTCCGGCGAGGTGCTCGAAGGTCTGTTGAAGCGAAGCTCGCTTCTGGGTACTAAGAAAAGCCTGCGGAAGATCAAGCGCTCACATCTCCTTCAGTTTTATAATGCATACTATCACACAGGCGCTGTGATCTTTGTAGCGACGGGCAATTTTGATGAATTTGCGGTGCTCTCCTATTTGGAACGCCTAAAAGTTCATCAGCCGAAGGATCGTGCCGAGCAGGAGAGGCGTGAATATGATCTGCAACAAAAAGAGGCGGTTGTCAAACGAAGCGTCAAACAGGCGCATATTTCATGGGCAATTCCGGTAGCAGGTTATGCGAGCGGTGATGAGCCGGCGCTTGAAGTTATTGCCACGATTTTAGGAGCTCATGGAAATACGTCTTCTCGTTTGTATGATGAGATTCGTGAAGAAAAGGGACTCGCGTATGCGGTCGATGTGGATTACGAGTCTTTTCATGACCGCGGCTACCTTTTGGGATATATAGGACTGCCGGCAACGTACGTAAAAGAGGGAAGAGAAATTCTGTTTAAGCACCTGGCGGATCTGGAGACAAGTCTCGTCAGTGCTGCGGAGCTCCGCCGCTCCATTGCCTGTTTGACCGGACAGCTGGCAATCGGTATGGATGATGTGCTCACTCAAAATGATTCTCTGAGTTATAGCACACTGTATGGACTGGAGTTTGATGTTGATGCTTTCGTAGCCAAAGTAGAGGCGGTGAGCGCAGATGAGGTACTGCGGGTGGCGCAGAAATATGCCTTGGCTAGGAACGTCTATATGGCATCCGTGGTGCCGAAGACATGGAGCGCCATCGAACAACTTTCTTAAAACCCTGTTAAAATTCGGTGTGATTTTACAATATGGAATCACAACTGAACAACTAATATTGGATTTTTATTAAATACAACTTCTCTTATTGATAATACAGCCGTGTTCTCCGAATCATTGAATTTCCATTTCTTCTTTATCATTTAACTATTAAACTCCCTGTAACAAGACCCTTTTTGTTTGAATTAATCTGCCCGTTAGGTGAGCAAATGGCAGCTGAATCCTCGGATATCATATCAAAAAGCGATAGTCAGAGGCGATCGGCACAACGAGAATAGAAATAAGGCGTGATCATCCGATCCGCCTTATTTTTTCAGTAATATTAAAATTCGGGTTACTTATCGGTTGTATCCAAAACGTGTTCCTGCTAATGAACGCCATACGTCTTCGCATTTCAACAGAGTCTCGGCATCCAGCGGTTGCCCCTCAATCGACGCAATATTCTGCTCGATTTGGGCTAATCGGCTTACTCCAGAGATGATACTCGTTACGGATTCTTGCGCGGAGCACCACTTCATCGCAAGTTGCAGGATACTCAATCCACATTCCGCAGCAATTTGAGTAAGCTTGTCTACTGCGGCAAAATTCTCATCTGACCAATACCTGTTAAAGTATGTTTGATTATTGGCAAATCGAGTATTTTCCGCAGGCTGACCCGGCTTATGTTTACCGGCCAGTAACCCCCCGGCAATAGGGTTATAGATGACCATGCCCACGTCATGCGCTTTTAAAAAAGGAACGAGTTCTGTTTCTATGCCGCGGGTAATAGGGTTATAGACATTCTGAGTGATTATGGGTGCGATATAATTGCGTTTGTCGCAGATAGACAACATATCAGCGACTTGCCAAGCGGCATAGTTGCTGACACCAATATATCGAATTTTCCCCGCTTTTACCAAAGATGACATCGTTTCAAGTGATTCTTCGATACTTGTATCGTTGTCTGGCGCATGCATATAGTAGATGTCGATATAATCAGTATCCAATCTCATTAAGCTAGCATCAACAGCAGATAGAATGTTTCGGCGACTTAATCCAGCGTTATTAGGGTTTTTACCCATAGATCCGCGTACCTTTGTCGCAAGAATAATCTCATCACGCCTCCCTTTGAGACCTTTGCCGACGATCTTTTCGCTTTCACCCTGATTATACGAATTTGCAGTATCAAAAAAATTAATGCCATGCTCAAATGAGTAATCCATGATTTTAAGACTATCAGCTTCGCTTGTTTGCCCTCCGAACATCATGGTTCCAAGACTTATCTTGGAAACTTTAAGACTTGTTTTTGACAAGTTATTATACTGCATAGGATGGCCTCCTTCATTTATCATCGATTTTAGAATACACCATATCCAGTGTTCCAAAAAGTAGTGATATTATTGTTACTTAGTTACTTTAACTTAACTAATTTGCCCGTCGTGCAGTGAAGGGTTACAGCGCGTCACACCATTCGGTGTTTCAACTATTGTTCCCCCGTAGCATTCACCTTTAAAGTGCTGGTGCAGAAAGAATCTGAGTGAATTACGACAAAAAAACAATATAAATAAATGAAATAATTCATGGGAAAATTGGGGAATTTATTCTTATAGGGGGAAGAATATGGAGGAATTCATTCAAGTTATCATAAGAACGATTGCGGCATTTATTATTATTATGATCGTTGCTAGGATATTGGGAAAACAAACAGTCTCACAAATGACTTTTCATGATTTTGTAGCCGCAATAACATTAGGAGCAATTACTGGAAACTTAGCATTTAACACAAAAATAAATCATTGGAATCTTTTAGCCTCCCTATTGTTATTCAGTGGTATTGCATTTATCGTCACATTCATCTCATTAAAAAGCAGGAAGTCAAGGAAATGGCTGTCTGGCCGGCCCACAATTGTTATTGAAAATGGAAAAATTCTTGAAGATAATCTAAGAAAGCTGCATCTTACATTGGATACTTTGAATCAAGAATTACGGGAGAAGGATATTTTTGATATTCAGGAAGTTGAATTCGCGGTTCTTGAGTTAAATGGAAGATTATCCGTATTAAAAAAACCTGAATTTCGCCAGGTTCTAATGAAGGATATACCCAGATTTAATGGACAAAAAGAGACGAAAACGACATTTCCAGTTGAACTGATCATGGATGGTATAATGGTTCATGAAAATTTAGAACAAAATCAGATCTCCGAATCTTGGATAAATAATGAATTAGAAAAAAGAAAATTGACTCTAAGAGAAGTATGCTACGCCGTAAAGGGGACGAATGGCAAATTATATTTTGATTTATACATGGATAAAATTAAAAATCCAATAAATAGGGAGTAATACGTAATAATATAATTTAGTCAATAAGACAACTACAAAAAACCTCTTGTTTAACAAATCTCGTCAAGCAAGAGGTTATGGGTGCCAATTGACACCTTATCTCGAACGTGTTGTAATGATTGGTTCATGTTCTCCTGCATGTACCATACGCTTTTTTAACCGAAAGGCCATTTCAGCACGCAATTCCAAATAGGCAGGGTCATCCACAAGATTATGCCGCTCATGCGGATCTGACGCAAGATCATAAAGAAAGTCTTCTTCGTAAATCTCACTAGCCGCAGCATTCCAGCCATCCCGATTAGGAGCCTTAACCGCATATTTCCAATGATCCGTTCGTATTCCGCGTCCAATAATGCCAGGGCTAATTTGAAAAAAAACGTCATCCGGCCATTGATCGGCGTTCCCCTCAATGAGGAGCTGCAGTGGAAGTCCCTTTATATCTAAAGGCAGAGTAGCTCCACCTGCTTGCATAATCGTAGGAGGAAGATCGATCAGACTAACAAGTTCTTTGATCACTCGACCGCCGGTAAAGCCTGGACCATGTGCAATAAGAGGTATCCGAATCGAAGCGTCATGACATGTATCCTTCGCCCCTTTATTTCGCGTTCCGAAATGACAACCATGATCACTTGTGAAAATTAAAATCGTATGTTCTGCCATTCCTAGCCGATTGAGCTCCTCCTCAATTCTCCCAATGTTCTGATCCAAACTGTGTACACAGGCCAAATAGCGTGGGTATTCCTTCCTCCAACCGTCCTTCAACCAACTTGCTTCATCCTTAGTTCCTACGAGATCTCCTGGCTCAACGTAGTCCTGAAAGTTCTCCTCCATTCCGATCGGAGCATCGTGGGTAGATTGATCATTCTGCCAATGCGGTTCGATGTAAGACAGAAAGAGAAAAAATGGCTTCTCCATCGTCCGCGTCCTCAAATAATCCAGCGCAAAATCAGTTTGTGCATCGACTCGATACATACCTTCAGGAAAAAAGACTTTTTTCATATTTGCATCATACATATAACCGCCATAACCATTCGAGGTTTCTTCTAGATGGTCAGCCCCAAGCCAGTAGTCTTTGTAACCTCCGCGCCTTTCAGGTGGGATTGGCGAAGTTCCACATTCAAACGGTTCCTGCTGACCTGGACGATTAGTAGGTGCAGCATAAGATTCATTCGTGGAGGATAAGTGCCATTTGCCGATATAACCGACTTCATATCCTGCATCAGACATGTTGTGGGCCAAAGTTCTCTCATCAAACGGTAAGGCGATATCTAGCGTATAACATCCAGTCTCTGTAGCATATTTTCCAGTCTGAAGACATGCTCGGGCAGGTGTACAAAGCGGTTGATTCGTGAATGCGTTTTCAAATCTAACGCCTTTCTCGGAAATTTTGTCCAAATTCGGTGTGACATTCAATTCTTGACCATAACACCCCATACTATCCCAACGTTGCTGATCGCTTAAAATAAAAATAATATTAGGTTGTCGTTGCATGCTTATATCCCCCTAATTTGACAAGCTTATGACGAGAAAAAACGACATGAATAACCTACTAACACATAAAAACTTGATTAAACAAGGTTTCGTTGTAAGCAGTCTCATATCGTTCGTTATACGGATGGTCAGCCCGACAATGGGTTGCCACAGTTTTATAATAGTATTGAATTCTCCTGTATATTACCAAATCGAAAATGAACGTGCAACGGAATATTTAAAGTGACGGCAGCAGAGGCATTCATGTGGAGCTTACACGAATCTTAGTTATGGATTATCGCCGCAATCATAATGATCACGGCTTTTAATTTTCTTCTATTTAATGGCTTTGATTATTGCCGACTGAATATAGTTTTCTACGTCAGCCCCCGGCACCCAATCCTTAATAAATTCTCGAGAATCATCTTTAGGTTCAACAACAATGCTTTGAAATCCGCTTCTTTGCAGGTATAGCATGACTTCATCAATTGTAGAGGCACCTGATACGCAGCTAGCGAGTGAATGAAGGTCACTTTTTAACTCTTCTGGAAGTTCGGAAGTCATTACCACATCGGAAATAGCCAAGCGACCGCCTGGTTTTAAAACACGAAAAGCTTCACTGAATACTTGCTCTTTATCCGGTGACAAATTAATAACACAGTTTGAAATAATAACATCAATGGAATCATTCAGGATCGGCAAATGCTCAATTTCACCAAGACGAAACTCTACATTTTCATATCCATGACTTTGAGCATTTTGACGTGCACGACTAACCATTTCTGGCGTCATATCGACTCCATAAACTTTACCCGTTTCTCCTACTTGTCTAGAAGCTAAAAAAACATCAAATCCTGCACCACTGCCCAAATCAAGTACAACTTCTCCCGATTTTAGTGACGCTATTGCTTGAGGATTTCCACATCCCAAACCGAGATTTGCACCATTTGGAACAACAGTAAGTTCTTCATTTGAGTAACCTAATTTGGAGGAAACCTCATCAGGAGTGTTGCAACAGCTTGTTGTTAGTGAAGTGGAGGAGCAACAACTTGCACTAGGATTGCTCTCAACGGCAATCTGTTTATAGCGATTGCGAACATGTTGACGTACCTCATCATTTTGAACCTGACTCATGAGTCATCTCTCCTTTGCTATATCAAGAAATATTGATTAATACTTGAGTTAAAAACCCACTTACGTGGGCTGCGAGCAACATCCGCTTGATTGATTTTCGTTTTTTCGGAAAATACAGCATAATTCTGGTGAAAGCAATCGGTTAACCTCTGCATGGTTTAATTCATAATAACTCCAAGTTCCTTTGGTCTCTTTCGTGATCAGATTAGCATCAAGCAGTATCTTCAGATGGTATGATAATTTTGACTGTGGCATGTTAACGATGTCAACCAAATCACAAACGCAGACACTGCCTTTTTGAGTAAGCTCATACATGATTTGCAACCGTTTCTGATCTGCTAAAGCTTTAAACTGGAGTTCATATTTCGAAAAATCAACTTGACTCTCCACACTCGAGAAAATAGGAACCTCTTTCATCATTTTTAACTTCCCCTTTAGCAACTATAAGAACTCAAAATCGCACCTGTCACCTTAAATCAATTTTATTTGATGAAATGATCTTAACATATTATAATTGGAATATTCAAGGATTAAATCAAATTATTTTGATTTAATCGATTAGAGTTTACAAAACCTTAACTTTTATATATAACTAAATAATTATATAATCATTTACAATTCAACGTGACGTCATACAGAAGAAAGGAATTAAACTCTTAAAAGGCTTGAATGTGCCCATTTAAAGGAGCGTGTAATTTTGCCCGATATTGAACAATTATCTGAGGTGTGTAAGCTGCTGGGGGACAAAATGAGATTAACGATTCTTTCTCTGCTCAAAGAACGTGAACTATGTGTATATGAGCTTGTTGAACTCTTGCAAACCAGTCAGCCCAATGTGAGCCAGCACATGCGAAAACTGAAAGCCGGTGGTTTAGTAAAAGAGGCCAAAAAGGGTCAATGGGTTTTTTATTCGCTAAACATTGGGGATAAACCCTTTTTGAACGAATTTTTTCAGCACCTGCCATCCCAAAAAGAAAAAGTAGATACCATCTCTTGTGCAGATCTAAATTGTTGTGATTAGGAGGAAGTATGACTTCCATTGCGGTACTTATTTTTCTTATTACGTTAACTTTTGTTATTTGGCAGCCTAAGGGTCTCAACATTGGATGGTCCGCTTCTGCCGGCGCAGTCCTTGCTCTTATTTTCCAGGTCGTTTCTTTCCACGACGTACTGACGGTAACATCCATCGTTTGGAATGCCACACTCGCTTTTGTCGCGATTATTCTCATTTCCTTAATCTTAGACACTATTGGATTTTTTGAATGGGCTGCCTTGCATATGGCGCGAATTGCGAAAGGCAATGGAAGACTCATGTTTGTTTATGTCATTTTGTTAGGAGCGGCAGTTGCTGCATTTTTCGCCAATGATGGTGCAGCGTTAATTCTCACGCCAATTGTATTAGCGATGGTCCGAGCGTTGAAGCTGCCGGATAAAATGATTTTGCCCTTCATCATGGCAAGTGGTTTCATTGCAGATACAACTTCTTTGCCATTGATTGTCAGCAACTTAGTGAACATCGTGTCTGCCGATTTCTTCGGCATCGATTTTGTCACTTATGCAAGCCGCATGATTGTCACGAGCCTATTTTCATTAGGCGCAAGTCTGGTGGTCCTTTACGTTTTCTTTAAAAAGGACATTCCTACGAATTACGATATGAAACAATTAAAGCCACCTTCAAATGCCATCAAAGATCTTAAGCTGTTCATAATGTCATGGGTTATCCTTGGTGTCCTTCTCGTCGCATATGTATGCAGCGGATTTATTAAAATCCCTGTTTCCATCATCGCAGGAGTCGTAGCACTGGTCTTCATTTTGATGGCTAGATCCAGTAAAGTGATCGAAACAAAACGAGTGATTAAAGATGCTCCTTGGGCTGTCGTCATATTCTCTATCGGTATGTATGTCGTCGTTTATGGTCTGAAAAATGTCGGTCTCACCGACGCCCTGGGAAATGTGATTGAGGACTTAGCAGAACAAGGATTATTTGTAGCAACAGTGGGAATGGGCTTCTTGTCTGCTATTTTGTCCTCCATCATGAATAACATGCCCACTGTTATGATCGATGCTCTAGCCATTAAAGGTACGAATACAGATGGAATTATTCGAGAAGCATTGGTTTACGCCAACGTTGTCGGAAGCGATCTTGGACCTAAAATAACACCGATTGGGTCACTCGCAACCCTTTTATGGTTGCATGTTTTATCTACGAAAGGTGTAAAAATCACGTGGGGCAATTATTTTAAGACAGGAATTATGCTTACCGTCCCAACACTTTTGATTACTCTGATAGGGCTATATTTATGGCTTCACGTTATTCATACAACTAGTGTGAATATTTGGTTGTTAATTGCTGCGATTGCAGTCATTGTGGTGATCGCCGCGCTGATCATAAAAACAAAAGGAGAAATGAAACCATGGAGAACAAAAAACCGTTAGTATATTTTCTTTGCACAGGAAACTCTTGCCGCAGCCAAATCGCTGATGGATATTTGAAAGTCTTAGGCGGGGACAAATACGAAGTGAAGAGTGCGGGCTTGGAAGCCCACGGATTAAATCCACGTGCAGTAGCAACCATGAAAGAAGATGGTATCGATATCTCGAACCATACTTCCGATGTCATTGATAACGAGCTTCTAGGTCGCGCTGATTACATTATTACATTGTGCGGTCATGCTGACGAGCACTGCCCTGTTGTCCGTAATGATAAGGCTCAAAGATGGCACTGGGGCTTTGACGATCCCGCCATAGCAACTGGGACGGAAGTAGAAATCACAGCAATATTCCGTGAAGTGCGTGAATCCATTAAGAGCCGGATCGAACAATTTGTAAAAGAAGGCAAGTAAAATCCGTTAAACAGGCAAAGGTGTATCGGTTGGTTTAGCATAACCCTTCTTGTAGGTGTTATCAATAATGGTTCTAATTTCTTTAAGGGATTTGCCTTCCTGTTTCATTTTGACAGCCTCAACTGCAATTTGTAAACACACACCGCATCGGGTTCCATGATCATCCCAAACAACTGAACCATCTGAATTAACTTCTTTAATAAAGCAGTTCATATTACTTGTATGGCCCGAACTTTCTCCACAGCCACAATAGCAGGGTATCCATTTAATAATGTCTGCCGATTTACCAGCTATTTGATAGACCATTTGAATTTCTTCCCTCTGGGAACTAAGAAAAGTCGGCAAAACGTCAGTTGATGCCGTTTTCTCTTGCGTATCATTATGTACATGAGCTTGGCTTTCGGAATGTTCCTCGTTAGAAACTTTTTGTTTAGATCCACAAGCCGAAAGTGTTAGTGAAACCGCAGTTAATAGAATCATAAATTTATATTTCAATATAGACACCTCGATAGTATTAGTCATAACTAATATATCACAGGCAAAATAAAAGTCACAGTTCACTAAGGGAGAGGTTACCTTATAATTCAGTCGATTTGAGGGCATGCTAAAATGGTCTGTACATTTACCTTAAGGAGAATATTAAAGTGAACAAATCCAGAGCATTAGAAATCGCCTCATCCCCAGAAATGGTGAATGTGACCTTTAACGAAATTCCAATTTACATCCAAACGGTTGATGAAAAAAATGAGACGGCCATGGTCTACACGCTCGATCAACCAGAACTGGAGCAAGAAGTTCCTCTAATCAATTTAATTGAGCATTAAAGTTGAAGCTTGTCAAAAATCCATACCATACGGTCAGATAAGCCTAGCGAATATATGCTAGGCTTTTTATTTGAAATTTTTATTATCTAACATAACTATTTGTGATTTAGAGGAATGTGCCGTTTGTTTTGTATAATGAACGAGATTAATAATGTCTTGATACGCTTGTTTAGCCCCTATAACCAATAACGGTACGCCTAAAAAATCAATCTTTAGCCATCGTGACAGCATCCCGCCACATGTCATCGAAAAAGGCACAGTTGGAGACGTATTGGATAAAATAATTTTTTCATTGAGAAGCTCATTTTCCATCAACATATCAATCACATTAAAAATGCCGGGAACCAGGATTTTAGATCTGCCTCTCCCCATTGTATAGACCTTATTACCATCCTCATCCTTGCCGTGGAAGTATAGCTTTCCTCTGTCCTGGTACACCAATTTATTGAAATTATGCGTATTCAATATTTCATTTTCCGTGGGCTTGCGAGTTTCGTCCAGTTTCTTCAGATGATATGCTGCAGCCAAAGATGTCGTATGTGTGCCACCGAAATCATTATAAATATATATCATGATGAACCCACCTCTTTTTCATTAGTAACATTATCTCCATTAATGAAAAAAACAATCGAGCCAAGTTCGCCGTCTTACACAACTCGATCAGTAATATAGGCAGGAACCTATAAAGAGACCACCGCATATCTTTAATTATCATTCAAGTCCGGTTTGGAGGAGAGATAGATGCATTGGCTCAGCATTTTGGGTATCGGTCTCGCAGCAAATTTAGATAATCTTGGAATAGGCTTTTCATTTGGTGCTCGCTCGACCAAAATCCCCTTTAGTTCCAATCTGCTTATTGCAATTTTGTCGATAGTATCTGCCTACGCTTCAATTGCATTTGGGCATCTCGTTGCTAATTATATCCCGCCTGCTTTTGCAAACTGGATTGGTGGAAGCATGATTATCATTATTGGTTTATGGAGCATAAAAACAAACATAAAAGAAATGAACAGCAATGGACCAACTGAAACATCAAGCGAATTGGCCAACTTACTTAAGAATCCTGCTAGGGTGGACCGTAATGGTGATAATATTATTTCGTGGACAGAATCTTGGACGCTTGGGTTAGCTCTCGCTCTTAACTGTATAGCTAGTGGATTTGGCGCTGGTGTTACTGGAGTATCCGCTTTGGGAACCACTTTATCGATCGGAGTGTTTTCACTACTTACCGTTGCCTTAGGTGTCCGTGTTGGTAAACAAATCGCTCAAACATGGTTTGGCCGGTATTCAAATGCAATAGGAGGTCTTATTCTAATTGGCATTGGTATTTACGAAATTGTTGTCTGATGAATTTGCCTCGTGGTAAGTTCTTCCCTGAAAAACTGCGCCCCACACTAATAAAACAAAAGATACAAGGCCCCCATAAATGAGGGCCTTGTATGTTCAGAGCTATTAGAAAGAATTAGATACAGTGATTTGATCATGAGGAAGACGTTGGAAAGCATGTCCAGGTTTTGTAGCCAAACCAACAGTTATCAACATGACGGGTGCATAACGTGCTGGCACGTTGAAGGCTTCAACGAATTGTTTTTTATCGAATCCACCCATTGGACAAGTATCATGTTGTCTGCTTCAAGATCACCAAGCACTGCAATGACTACAGAACTTTGTATGGTTCGTATTTTCTGCGATACGAACTTCATTAGATGATTTCGGAATCGTGATGACTCCATGCTGCAAGCAATTCCTTTTGAGTCAGACGTGGGTGGAATTTTAAAGTTACTTATTCTCGGATATGTTTTTTCCCATTGCACACCATCGTCTTACTTCATTAAAGGTTCGTTAATAAAAAATAAACAGCCCCAGAAAAAACTAAAAGAAAGAAAATAATAGCCAGCGGGAGAAGTCCATCCATCTTTTGTTCGTAATTGTTTCTTTGTGAACTATTCATTTTAATTCACTCCTTGGTAGTTAATCTTTTTTATAATGATTAGTAATACTTACCGATTTGCATTATCAAGCTCATCTTTACGGATGAGAAAAGCTCCTCCTATGGCGACAAGCAAAGGACTTGCCACAATCGCACTACAGAGCAAAATAAAAGATATCAGAGCTGCCATATGCTCCATCTCCTTTCAACTTTTATGACATGATCCATAATTCTGATTACTATCATAAAATTGAAGTGGGAGAATGTAACCAACCAATCACTCATTTTTTACGCCATCCACTAACCGCCCTTGTTCACAGAATGCTAACTGATAAAGACAAAAACTTCGATTATTTTTTGTAGATAAATGGTATTATAAATGTAAAATTTGTGCGGTTTGATTGAATATTCAAGGGGATATTAAGATGTGGAAACCTGATCGCAATAGTAAAAAAGCTCTTTACGAACAAATTGCCGACCATCTAGAGCAAAGAATTTCATATGGGGAATTTCCTCCAGGCAGTTTTCTGCCATCTGAGCGGAAGCTTGCTGAGCAATTTGAAGTGAACCGCAGCACCGTCATTTCTGCCTTCGCCGAACTTCGATCCCTTGGGATTATCGAAAGCCGCACTGGAAGCGGGACTCAGGTAAGTACGTCCAAATGGGGAGCTACTCCGAAACACACTCCGAACTGGAGTCGGTTTGCCGAAGGAGGAAGCTTTCTTCCGAACCTGCCTTTTCTGCGAAGGATCCGTGAAGCGTTAGCTCAAAATCCATCCTTGATTGATTTTGCGAGTCCTGAACTATCGGCAGATTTAGCACCCACAGATGAAATAGCTACATTAATGAGTAGAAACGCATATACCTCCTATATGGGTTACGATAACCCTCAGGGTTCGACTCTATTAAGAGAGGCTTTAGTTGAATTTCTGAACAATTATCGAAGCATTCGGACAACGGAATCCTCCATTCTTATCACATCGGGATCCCAGCAATCGTTATATTTAATTACTCAGTGTCTGCTCTCACCTGGTGATGCAGTTGCTATTGAAGATCCTTCCTACTGCTATTCGCTGCCTATGTTTCAATCGGCTGGGCTTCGTTTGTTTCGCCTTCCGGTCGACAATCATGGCATAGAGCCAGAAGATATTCGTGCTTTATACAAAAAACATCGAATAAAGATGGTGTTCTTGAATCCGAGCTACCAGAACCCAACTGGAACGGTACTGAGTGAAGAAAGGCGCAACCGTCTTCTTGAAATCATTAGTGAATTAGGACTTCCTGTCGTGGAAGATGATCCATACAGCTTAACATCTTATGAGGGGCCCCCTCCTTTGCCACTCAAATCTATGGATACTATGGGTTCAATTTTATACATAGGCTCATTCTCCAAGATTGCAGCCTCCGGCTTACGGATAGGCTGGATGGTAGCGCCTCGTTCCATTGTGGAACGACTAGCCGATGCCAGACAACAGATGGATTTTGGATTAAGCATCATTCCGCAACTAGTAGCGGGGCAATTTTTACAGTCCTCTTATTTAGATCCCCATTTGGAGCGATTGCGTATCCAACTTCAATTTAAACGGGATTTACTTATCGAAGCACTGGAGAAGGAGCTTTCAGGCCTAGTCGAATACGCGGCGCCAGAAGGGGGTTTGCATTTTTGGTGCAAATTGATCCCGAATATTCCGGACGCTAAATTGTTGGAAGAATGCATTAAGAAAGGAATTATCTTTGTACCCGGGAGTGTTTATGGTTCAGATTCGGGTTACGTGCGGTTTACATTCGCCAGAACGAAGCCGGAGGAAATTAAACTGGGGATAGCCAGATTTGCAAGCGCAATACGTGAGTTGAGTGAATGAGGGCTTTAAGGAAGCAAAAAGAAACGACAGACATCGTCTCTCGTTTCTTTTTCATGTGCTTATCTTTTAGCTATCTTAAGTCCGTGCTTGTCAAAGATCCCCTGTAGGACCTCTTTCGCTTCTTCTTCATCCGGACCTTGAATATCAAGCTTGTACGTTTGATTATTGAATAGAGTGACACTCAGACCCAGAATGCTTTTCACATCAATAAACCTCATGCCAACTTGAATGACAATACTGGATTGGAATTGATTCGCTGCTTGATTGATTTCTATTATGGCTTTTGTTTCCAAACCACCCATACCAACCACTCCATTCTAGCTTCGTCGTTGCTCGGACAGATCAATCTACCTGGCGAAACTCACGGGGGATCCGCCTTGCTACACCAGTTTGAATAGCTGCATGAATGACGGCTTCCCGAATACGTCTAACGACTTCTTGATTAAACACACTTGGAATGATATACAGCTTATTCAGTTCCTGCTGCGTTACTACGGAGGCAATCGCTGCTGAGGCAGCTAGCTTCATCTCTTCATTGATTGTGGAGGCTTGACAGTCCAAGGTTGCACGGAAAATACCTGGAAAACAAAGTACATTGTTAATTTGATTTGGAAAATCCGATCGCCCGGTTGCAATGACCCCAGCAATGTCTTCGATTTCATCCGGATGAATTTCAGGCGTTGGATTCGCCATGACGAACACGACAGGGTTTGCCGCCATCCGCTCCACATCTCCCCTTTTCAGTAAGCCCCCAGCAGACAAGCCAATGAACACATCGGCTCCTTCGATGACTTCATGCAGGGAACCAGAACGTAGGTTAGGGTTCGTTCGTTCCGCATACTCCTTCCATATCGGGTTCGCATACTCATTCGTGCGTAGCAACGCGCCTTCCCGGTCAACTCCGATTAACTCTTTCACACCTGCTGCAAGCAAAATGTTAGAGCAAGCGATTCCCGCTGCGCCAACTCCGCATACGACAACTTTAGCCTCATTAATCTGCTTGCCAACTACTCTCAAAGCGTTAATGAGCCCTGCATATAATACAACGGCCGTGCCATGTTGGTCATCATGAAAAACAGGGATATCCAGTTCATTCCGAAGCCGCTCTTCAATCTCAAAGCATCGAGGTGAAGAAATGTCCTCCAAATTAATGCCGCCAAAACCTGGGGCCATGTGCTTGATGCTTGTCACGATTTCATCGGTACTTTGCGTGTTCAAACAAATGGGAAACGCATCAACATCAGCAAACTGCTTGAATAGCATCGCCTTGCCTTCCATAACAGGCATTGCCGCATAGGGCCCGATGTTGCCGAGCCCTAGAACGGCGCTGCCATCAGAGATAACAGCGACTGTATTCCGCTTGATCGTCAACTTGTAGGCATTATCCTCATTCTCATGGATTGCCATACAAACTCTGGCGACATCCGGTGTATACACTCGGGATAAATCATCCCTGTTCTGGATGGGCGATTTGGGCTTCATTTCGATTTTGCCGCCGAGATGAAGTAAAAATGTCCGATCTGAGACATGTATGAGTCTCACGCCAGAGAGATCTTTCATCCTAGCAACAATTTTGTCCAGCTGGGTTTGCTCTAATGCTGTTACCGTAATGTCTCGAACCGTCCGATTCGCACCTGTTTGGATGACATCAATCGCGATGACATCCCCACCGTTTTCCGTAATCATCGTGATCAATTGACCGAAGTGAATCTGCTCTGTCAGTAGTTCCAGACGTAAAATAATGCTTTTACCACCCATTGTATTTTTCATATGCCTTTACCCTTCCTCGTTCACAAGTACATTTTTACCTTTAAGCTTTAGAATCAGCGGAATCGTGATCCAAATCAAACCGATAATGAGAAATACCAGGGAAACCGGTTTTTGCAAAAAGATCATGAAATCGCCGTTTGAAATGGTAAGCGCTCTGCGCATATTGTTTTCCATCATTGGACCCAGAATAAGACCGAGTACAAGTGGTGCTAAAGGGTAATCGTTCTTGGACAAGAAATAACCCACAAGCCCGCAGCCCATAATGAGCAGCAAATCAAACGTTGAATATTGTACGGCATACACCCCAAACACGGAAAAAACGATAATTAACGGAATTAAATACTTCGCAGGTGTTTCAATCACTTTGGCAAACACTTTAACTAGCGGCATATTAAGAATTAGGAGCATAAGATTTCCGACAAACATACTTGCAATAACGCCCCATGCCAGTTGTGGATGATCCTGGAATAATAAAGGACCTGGTTGGACATTGTACATGATAAAAGCACCCATCAGAATGGCAGTCGTACCCGAAGACGGGATACCCAGCGTCAAAAGCGGAATCATTGCACCGCCTGATGCAGCGTTATTCGCAGCTTCCGGCGACGCCACTCCCTCGATCGCTCCCTTTCCGAACTTCTCTGGATTTTTGCTAATCTTTTTCTCTACAATATAAGCGAAGAAAGAGGCAAGAATAGCTCCCGCTCCAGGAAGCAAACCGATGAAAAAGCCGAGCACAGAACCACGTGCAATAGGCGCCGCACTGTCTTTCATATCTTGCTTCGTCGGCATGATCCGATTAATTTTTGCAATCTCGCCTTCGTTTCCTTCGCGCTGAAGAATGGTTTTAAATACTTCTCCGACAGCAAATGTACCCACTGCAACGGTCAAGAATTCCAAGCCTTGATATAGCTCAGGAATGCCGAACGTGAATCGTTCCACGCCAGACACATTATCGATACCAATCGTTGCCAGCAAGAGTCCGAAGGCAGTCATCATGAGCGCTTTCACCATCGATTTCCCTGCAAGCCCGCTGATTGCGAGTAATCCGAGCACCATGAGTGAGAAATATTCGGCTGGCCCGAACTTAATGGCTACCGCAGATAAAGGACGAGCCAGGAAAATCAGACCAATCAGCGAAATAATTCCAGCCGCAAAGGAACCAATTGCCGAAATCGCAAGCGCAGCCCCTGCTCTGCCCTGTTTAGCCATTTGATAACCATCCAGTGTTGTGACGACAGATGACGATTCTCCTGGCGTGTTCAACAGGATCGACGTCGTCGAACCTCCGTACATTGCCCCATAATACACTCCTGCCAGCAGAATGATTGAGCTTGTAGCCGCTTCTTCCGGAGCTAAGCCGCCTGTCATCGTTGCCGTGATCGGTATCAAGAGGGCAACACCGCTCATCGGGCCGATTCCAGGAAGTACACCAACTACCGTACCGATCAAGACGCCGAGAAATACAAATACGACATTGTGCCACTGCATCGCAGTACCTAAACCATGAAACACATAATCCAACGTGCTCATCTTATGCTCCCCCTAACCATGTAGGAAATCCGGGAAGCGAACCATCCAGCAGATTTACATACAAATAATAAACTCCATATGAGAAACTACCGGCAATAACGAAGGAAACCCATACTCTTCCCTTATGCATCGTTTGAAAACCAATCATCAGGAACAAGAACGTAGAGATTACGAATCCGATATCTTCAAGGAAATACGCATACAAAACCGCTGCGATAAAAATAATGATAAATCGTTTATAGTCCAAATTTTCCTTGCTCTTCTCCGTACGTTGCTTACGGAAAGTCTCATAAATAAGACGGAAACTCATCAAAGACAACAACGCCCCCAAAATCATTGGAAATATATTCGCGCCTACATTACTGCCATAAGCACTTGTTGAAATGCCCAAGGAACCAATCATAAATGCAAGGCCAATGGCGCAAAATACGATACCTGCATAACGATCAAAAGTAGTATTCATTTCTCTGCCTCCTACCCTAAGTGGCAAGGAAGAAGAGGTTGTCTTCTCCCTTGTCACTACAGGATTTATTTCTGCATACCAAGCGCTGTTAACATGTCTTTCAGTTGATTTTCTTGTTGCCCTAAGAAAGTTTTGAAATCGTCTGCTTTCTTATAATCCGTTTCCCAGCTATTTGCTTGCATTTCTTTTTTCCAAACATCGGACTCTACCATTTTCTTAATGCTATCTTCCCAAAATCTTTTGGCGTCAGCGGTCATGTCCTTTGGTCCAAAGAAACCGCGCCAAATGAGGAACTCGGCATCAACACCCTGTTCTTTCATCGTCGGGATATCTTTCAAGCTGCCACCAAGGCGGGAAGGTGCGGCAATAGCAAGAATACGGATTTTCCCGGCTTTCACATATTGATCTAACGAAGAAGCATCTGTACCCAGCACGTCAGCATTCCCGCCTAACAATGCGGTTACGGCTTCGCCGCCACCGTCATAGGACACATATTTCACTTTTTTAGGGTCAATGCCGTATTTGAATGCCGGTAGAATCGAAACCAGATGGTCCATCGAGCCAGGTGCGGAGCCTCCTGCAACCGTAATCTTGGTTGGATCCGCTTTCATATCATCGAGTAAAGATTTCAGATCTTTATATTTTGAATTTGCTGCTACCGCGACAGCACCATAGTCTTTCGTCAATTGGGCTAACGGCGTCGTATCCTTGTAACCGTAAGGTGTGTTTCCTTCTTTTTTCAGATGATTAATCAGGATTGGAGGCGAACTGACGAACAGCTTGTAGTTATCTTTCACATCTTTGGTGGCGTATTCTGCCATAAAAACGGTACCGCCGCCACCCGGTTTATTCTCAACTGTAACAGGTTTATCCAAAGCCTTCGTTTCCGTTAATACTTTAGCGATCGTACGGGCTGTCATGTCCCAGCCGCCGCCTGCGCCTGATGGAGCGATAATGCTCAACGCTTTTTCAGGATAGTTGGATTTCGCAGCTGCAGGAGCTGTCGTCTCCTTTGATTTATCAGTTGAACCTGAAGTTGTTGCTGCCGGTTTAACCGTGTTGTTGCCACAAGCAGCCAAACTTACTGCAAGCACGCTAATCGCTGTAACTTTCCAAGAAACTGATAATAGCTGTTTTATCAAATAAAACCCCTCCGTTATAAGTAATAAGTTTTCATGTATGCGCTTTCTTTGAAGCGCTTTCAGAATAACATCTACAGGCAGCGGTAGGGAAGTTTATGGCGATTAGTTGTAATAACAGCGTTTTGACCATTTTGTTCATATTGTTCACGGATCTGGTTACCCTATAACGGTCAAAATGATAACGCTTTATGATACAATTTAAACAAAAATAGGAGGCCTGCGTGGAAGATGAGGCTTCAAACCAAGCTTATTTTAATCATTTGTTCGTTCCTTTCTATCGTCATTATCTCTTTAGGCAGTATATTTTATTACATCATGACCACGGCACTTGAAGATCAGATTGGAACACGTGCCTTGAAGGTTGCTGAAACTGTTGCTAATATGCCTGATATTCGCCATGCATTTCAGACTTCTGACCCGTCCAGGACCATCCAACCTATTGCCGAAACGATTCGAGAAAAAATCGATGCCGAATATATCGTTGTCGGGAATCGCGAAGGGATTCGCTTCTCGCATCCACTTCCTGAACGAATCGGGAAAGAAATGGTTGGCGGCGACAACGGTCCTGTCTTGGAAGGGCAATCCATTATTTCCAAAGCCGTCGGCTCCCTTGGACCTTCACTCCGCGGTAAGGCGCCTATCTTTGATGAGCAAAACCAAGTTATCGGGATTGTATCCGTCGGATTTCTTACGCAAGATATTGATTCTATTACTTACGCCTATCAATCGCGTATTGAGATAATCTCCCTTATCGTCCTGGTCTTTGGTCTAATCGGTTCAATCCTTATCGCGCGTAACGTCCGGAGCTCTATACATGGACTTGAGCCCAAGGAAATCGGCGAGTTATATACGGAAAAACAGGCGATTCTGCAAACGATTCGCGAAGGAATTATCGCCATTAATCGAGATGGCTTCATCACGATGGTGAACCGCTATGCCTTGCAGCTTATGCAGCTGCCGCTAAGTGCAAAAATCACTGGCAGACATATTGAGGATGTGATACCGAACACCCGCTTGACTGAGGTGGTACGTACAGGAGAGGCCGATTTTGACCATGAAATGCTCATTGGTGATCATGATGTCATCGTCAATCGCGTGCCGATTATAAGCCGAAAACATGGTGTCACTGGTGCCGTTTCAAGCTTTCGAAGTAAATCCGAGCTTTACCGATTGGCTGAGGAACTATCTCAAGTAAAACGTTTCGCAGAAGCCCTGCGGGCTCAGACACATGAATTCTCTAACAAGTTATATGTCATATCCGGACTCATTCAGCTGGAATCGTATCAAGAGGCTGTCGATCTCATCTCCAAAGAATCCGATGTGCACCAGAATTGGGTACAGTTCATCATGACTGAAATACCTGATCCCATGATCGGGGGGCTGTTAATTGGCAAATTCAATCATGCGCAGGAATTGAAACTCACATTTGACATTGATCGCGAGAGCTCGTTTCGAGATATCCCTGAGGAAATCGATCGTAATCTATTGATCACGATTATCGGCAACTTGATCGACAATGCGATGGAAGCTGTATTAGCAGTGGAAGTGCAGACTATGCCGTATGTGAAATTATTTTTAACCGATCTCGGGGAGGATTTGATCATCGAATGTGAGGACTGCGGGATTGGTATTCCAGACGAATTGGGCAACGCAGTGTTTGAGAAAGGATTTTCAACGAAAGCAGGTGAGAATCGAGGCATTGGTCTGGCATTAGTTCAGCACGCTGTACGCAAGCTTAATGGATATATCACTTTCCATAAAAATCCGGAATGCGGCACGGTTTTCACTGTCGCCATACCGAAACATCCGACATCCACAGAAAGGAGTCCTTATCGTGATCCTGGAATCCCAACACCTGACAGTTGAAGTTTTAATTATCGAAGATGATGTGAAAATAGCCGAAATCAACCGAAGGTTTATAGAGAAAGTAGACGGCTTTCACGTTGTCGGAATCGCTACAGATGAGGTTCAGGCCAAAGAACAGCTGGACATCTTAAAGCCAAATTTAGTTCTACTAGATGTTTACTTTCCTGGCTCCAATGGATTGGACATGCTGTCTTATATTCGTCAACATTATCGGGATACCGACGTCATTATGATCACAGCGGCCAAAGAGGTCGAAGCCATAAGAGAAGCCGTTCGGAGCGGCGCGTTCGATTATATTATGAAACCTCTAATATTTAACAGATTACAGGAAACGCTCCTGCGTTATATGGACTTCCATAATGAGCTGAATCGTCTTAATCAGAGTGGCTCTATTAATCAAAGTGATGTTGATCGTCTCATTTCGGGGGCTGGTAAAAAAGACTCTCGTACGGATCATTCCTATCTTCCCAAGGGCATTGATAAATTAACACTGGTGAAAATTGTGCAAGCGATTTCTGCCGCGGAGCATGGCATGTCCGCGGAGCAAATTGCCAAAGAAATTGGTGTAAGCCGTTCAACAGGACGCCGTTATTTAGAGCATTTGGTTTCCTCGGGCGAAGTATTCGCGGATCTAACTTATGGTGTCGTAGGGCGCCCCGAGAGGGTCTATCGTAAGAAATCTCCCTTAGACTCGTAATAGCAAAGCTTTAACTAACGAACCCGCAACCAAGTGAAGTTGCGGGTTCTGATCATTTATCGTTTCTAACTGTCACTCCTCTTCAAACAACCGTTCACCTTTATGCAATCTCCAGGCAATTTTGGCCGTATGCGGGAGCTCGCGCGCGGTTGGCGCATGTGCTACCAGATATCGCGTACAGGCGAGCAGCATCGTTTCTTTGGCTTTATCCGCAAAAGAGCCCTTCACCGCTTGCCAGTGATTGTATTCGGCCACTGAGGCTTCATACATTTGGAAAGAATGAAATTCAGCATCCTCTCGCAGCAGCGCATGGCCAAGCGTATTAAGAAGCTCGCCAGGATCGCCACTGCCATGCATGTAGTCCACAACCCATTGCGCGGCTGGCCCAACCTGTTGGCGCAGATCGAGCAGATCGAGCATCTCCCGATGATCGGTTGGTGTGGCGGAGCCGGACGGCTTTGGCCGCGCGGCCGTTGGCACGTTTAGGAAACGGTCCAGATATACGCTGACGGCTCCATGAAAAATCGCCCTCTGCAGATGAGGTTCATCCGATTGAAGCAGCCTTTCGTGAACGGCGTGAGCATAGGTGAACGTGTGAAGTACGGCAATCCAATCGCGAAAATCATTCTGCGTATGGAAACGAACGATCCGTTCCGCGGCGGCTAAAGCCACGATCTTAGCCAACTGAGCCGGAGCCGTTCCCGAGATAAGCAGGTCTCGCAACAAAGTGATCGTCTGCTCCGGCGTATCGCTTAGCAACTGCTGCAGCAATTGCTGTTCCATTTCCACTGAAAGAGCTGTCTGCTGCCTTGCCCCATCCGTCAACTTCGCTTGTTGCGCCGCATTATGCTCCAGCTCACTAATCGCTTGCTTGATCGGTTCTACGAGATTAACCGGCGCCTGCCATTGGTGCAGCTCCTCGCTCCGAGTCGGGCTAGCCATCATTGGGACGAGAGAAGTTAATATCCGCTCCCTTTGTGACACATCCACCCACTCCAGCGCCTCAAAAGCTTTGTTATGAAAATCAAACACATGCCCGCCATCCAGGTAAAAGTGATCTGTTGCGGCAGCAAGCATCATGTCCGAAAGTCGCTTCGTATCAATGCCTTTCATAATGGCGGTCATTAGCACTTTCTCAGCACCCTGCGTATCCCGCACCTCGATGCAGTTGCGATACCACTCGGTCAGCCGTTCGAACGGCACGTCAGATGAGGGCAGCGCCGACAGCAAGTGGCGGGCTCCTCTGCCCGAGCTGCCACGAGCAACATGAACAAGGCCTTGGTATAAGGCAAGTATTTTTCCATTCTTATCAAGCTTATCTACGATTTGCGCCATCGCTGTGAGAATCGTAAGTCCAGCGTTCCAACCGGTTCCATATGTCGTCCCGAATTCGATGCCGATTCGGGCGATGTCCTGCTCCGGCACGCCAGCTTCAATCAGTCCGACAACCGCTTTCGCAATAACGATGCCGATATTTTGCTCGAGCCCTTCTTTCAGTCTGAGCTTATATTTTTCTGCGCCTTCTACTCTTCTAGAAACCGGATTTACCCATACTTCGCCGCCATCGACACGCACTTCATAAGATGGAACATCATCTGCCCACGGATCAAGCGTACCGCCGCTGCAGACATCGAACCGGGCATGATGCCAATGGCACGTCAAAATCCCATCGCATAAGCTCCCCATATGGAGAGGAAAACCTAGATGCGGGCACCGGTTGTCCACGGCATAAACTTGGTCTTCATGATAAAAGACAACGATACCTCCTCGGATAACCTTTTTGCCCAATGACTTAAGCGCTTCCAATTCACCTGCTGAAATCCAGTTTAAACGGACATTCATCGATACAGCCTCCTTTAGTTTTCAAGCTGCACTACAAACTACAACAGTCGCTTTCGGTCAGAACTCTAGGTGTTTTATTCATTTTAATTATACACAACAAATTGCCCCAATGAATATTGAGGCAATACGATCTATACAACAGCTTCGTTCAACAAATGGTGGGTATTTATGCAGCCCTCATGTGCCTAAGACTGATATTGCTCGTCACTGACTTTTTCCATCCAATCCACAGCCTTTCCGTTCAGCCGCTCTTGAATCGCAATATGCGTCATAGCTGTAGTTGGCGAAGCTCCATGCCAGTGTTTCTCACCAGGCGGGAACCAAATCACGTCACCGGGACTAATTTCCTCGATCGGTCCTCCCCAGCGTTGAGCCTGTCCTTTTCCAGCCGTTACGATTAACGTCTGACCCAGTGGATGCGTATGCCATGCTGTCCGCGCACCCGGCTCGAACGTAACACTTGCTCCTGCTACACGAGCTGGATCTGCAGCTTCAAACAGTGGATCAATGCGAACAGTACCAGTGAAATATTCAGATGATCCTTTGCCCGAAGGCTGGGACCCGACTTTTCTAATTTCCATTTTCTATCTTCCTCCATTAGAGTCAAGTTTTTCTTTCGTGTGATTTAAAACGCCTACAGTCTCCACTTTCCTAATGAGGACGATGTAGGAAACGATGGCCAATAAACTGGTTGTAAATATAACGATTCCAAAAGGGACTGCTGAATACTCGCCTGCGATTCCCACAAATGGCGAAGTAACTGCTCCTAGTGCGTATTGAAAAGTCCCTATAACGGCAGACGCACTCCCCGCCATTTGTCCCTGCGATTCCATCGCTAAGGTAATAGAAACCGGCCCAATGATCCCAATGGATACGGCAAATAAGAAGGTTGAAACAAATACTGCCAGTAAAGATCCCTGAGAGAGAACTGAAATCAGGATAGCGGAAGTAGAAATAAGGGACAGCGATAAGCCGATACGAAATATACTGCGCTCTGTTAGCCGGCCAGCCACACGTTTGACTATTTGCGCTCCAATCATAATGGCAAAACCGTTCATCGCAAACAGGATCGAGAATATCCCAGGCGACACACCATACATGTTCTGATAAATAAACGGAGTGCCGGCGACAAAGGCAAATACACCCGCGAACAAAATACCATTAACAAGCGCATATCCCATAAATGTTCGATCGTGAAACAGACGGCTGTAGTTCCCTATTAATTCCTTAAAGTTTCCCTGGACACGATACTGTACGGGTAAGCTTTCCTCTAATCCCCAGTTTGTGATCCCTATTAGTAGTATTCCTAGAAACCCCAAAAAAACAAACACACCAACCCATGAACTGAAAGATGTAACAGCACTTCCGGCATTTGGGGATATTAATGGAGCGACACTGCTGATCATCGTAAGCAGAGAAATAAATTTCGTCAATTCGACCCCATTATATCTGTCCCGAGCAATCGCACGAGAAATCACAAGTCCGGCAGATGCTGCCACTCCTTGGACGAAGCGTAAAAGGATAAAAGATTCAATATTGGGTACTAAAGCACAACCCAACGATGAAACAATATAAAGAACCATGGAGATCAGCAATGGGGTACGTCTTCCATACCTATCACTCAAAGGTCCCATGACCATCTGGCCTAAACCTAAACCTAGTAGGCTGGCTGTTAAACTAGCTTGAATCATGGACGCGTTACTTCCGAAAAAATCCATGATTTGCGGAAGTGACGAGAGATACATATCGACTGTAAATGGTCCCAATGCGGAAAATGCCGCCAGTATGAAAGCCAATCGAAGCGAATGATTTTTAAATTTATCGTCCATTCGTCTATAAAGTCGATATGTCGATAACGAATCGGTATCGCACATCACTACGCAGAATTCGCTCATACGCTTCGTCTACTTGCTCGGCACGGATAATCTCAATTTGAGGCAGAATGCCATGTGCGGCAGCAAAATCAAGCATCTCTTGTGTTTCCGCAAGTCCGCCAACCAAGGATCCTGCTATACGGCGGCGACTCATAATTAGGGAAAACACGTTGTATTGACTCGGCTCCGCAGGCGCTCCGACATTAACAAGCGTTCCGTCCACACGAAGCAGCGATAAGTACGAATCGACGTCAATGTTCGCGGATACGGTGTTGAGAATCAAGTCGAATCGGCCTGCTAACATGTTAAAAGTTTCAGGATCAAGCGTTGAAAAATAATAATCCGCCCCAAAACTTAACGCTTCTTTTTCCTTATCTTTTGCACGGCTTAAGACTGTAACTTCTGCTCCCATGGCATGCGCGAATTGTATGGCGACGTGGCCCAAACCACCCATCCCCAGAATAGCTACCTTTTTTCCTGGACCGGTATTCCAACGTTTCAAAGGGGAGTAAGTGGTAATACCCGCACACAAAAGCGGACTGGCTGCATCTAACTCCATCCCATCCGGGATATGCACAACGAACCTTTCAGTAACAACGATGTTTTGGCTGTAACCGCCATAGGTTGGATTGCCCTCATAGTCCAAGGAGTTATAGGTAGCCACAAAGCCTTTCGAACAGTGCTGCTCCTCTCCTCGAAGGCAGTATTCGCACTCTCCGCAAGAGTCCACATAGCAGCCAACACCAACACGGTCACCTACAGCAAATTTCGTCACTTTCTCCCCAACTGCCTTTACAACTCCGGTAATTTCATGACCAGGCACCATCGGGAAAATCCCTCCTGCCCAGTCCCCGTGTGCACTATGAATATCGGAATGACAAATGCCGCTAAACTTGATATCGATCGACAGGTCATCCGGTCGTAATTGTCGTCTTTCAATCGTAGTCTTTTCAAAAGGCGCTTTGGCCGCCGGAATGCTTAGAACGTGAGTTTTGCACATGTGTGTTGTCTCCTTTCAATGAATCAAATTGGGATGGTTAATCAATGAAATATGATTATCGAAATAAATTTGATTAACCAACTAGTGTCTATTATTATATAATCAAGCACGTAAGTTCAATGGTTAAAGAAACGCAATCTGTTGATATATCAACAGATCGGCGGAATTTGTTAAGTATCTTAGAAAGTTTGGTGAATATCCATGGCTAAAACAGATCGCCGCATCCTAAAAACGCAGGAATCTTTGAAAAAAGCTGTTATTGAACTGATGGCTGAAAAAAATTTCGATGATATAACCATTCAGGATATTTCAGATCGGGCTAACCTAAATCGAGGAACCATTTATCTGCATTATCAGGATAAATTTGATTTATTGGATAAACTCATTCAAACACACCTCGATGAATTGGGTGAAATGGATGAATGGGCTTGTAAGCTGGATTGGAACGAGGCTCTTGTACCTTACTTTGAATATTTCGAGAAAAATTATTTGTTTTTTTCAACCATGCTCGCAAGTACTGGGACACCATCTGCATTTCGAGCTCGGCTTCTTGCTTCTTTTATACAAGGATTCAAAGGTGAAATTGACAGAGATAGCGGAAAAAATACAGATTTAATAGATGATGTCATGTTGCAATATGCAGGTACCGCTTATGCAGGCGTGATTGAATGGTGGATCAAAAACGGCATGCCTTATCCGCCTCAAGTCATGGCTAAACAAGTGGGTACCTTGTTAGAGAGAAGTTTGTAGGTTAAGCTGCTTCCAAAAGAAACGGCAGCCGATCACTGATGATCGGCTGCCGTTTAGTCTTTATCATTTATATTTTCTCACTGTTTATAACCGTCAATTATTAAATCTAACTTTCCTGTTTCCGGATCGATTACAAGGCCATGAACGGGAATGTTTCTTGGCAGGAGGGGATGGTTTTTGACCGTATGCACGCTTCCTTTGACGGAATCTTCAACACTATCAAAACCGTGCAGCCACTTTTGCAAATTAATGCCGGAACTTTCGAGGGTGTCGATAATTTCGGAAGATATCCCGTTCTCCTTCATTTTATTAATCGTTTCCCCAGGGTCAATACAGCTCATCCCACAATCATGATGCCCGACCACAAACACTTCGTCTGCATTTAATTCATATATAGCGACAATTACGCTACGCATAACGCTGCCGAATGGGTGCAAAACAATCGCTCCAGCATCTTTAATGATTTTGGAATTCCCATCCTTTATATTTAACGCTCGGGGTAGGAGCTCCGTAAGTCTTGAGTCCATACAAGTGATAACAACCATCTTTTTGTCTTTGAACCTAGATGTTTTATATTTTTCAAATTCCTTCTTCTCTACGAACTCGGAGTTAAAGTCTAACATACTATAAAGTCTCTCCAAGCTTCTCACCTCAATTTCTCTTTTTATATCTAACAATCTTATCATAACCTGCAAAGCATCCTCAACATGCAACTAAATGAAATATTCCAGCTGCAATTCATCGCCCCTGAGGGCCTGCATATCGATAGTGGAACCACTCAATGTCCAAATATCCATTTTCCGCTTTATTGTTAAAGCTAAATAAGCCGATTCGATCTCCCCGATAATGGCCCCAGTTGAGTTGATAGCGTTCGTCGAAATCGATGAAATTTTTACCATCAAGACTATAAGAGAAGGTGTTGATTCCGTCTAACCCCCAACAAGATCTTAACCATAGGTCACACTGACTGATTCGGGATCCTATCGTTTGAATACCTGTATCGTTGTATTGGATTGTTCTAACTGTTCCCTCTTGTTTAATACTAATTGTACAATACCTCGTTCCAAAATGGCATAAGCCTGCCTCCTGCCCATCTTCCATTCCAGATAGATCTATCTTAGTGACGACTACATTATTTACCGTTCCCAAGCTTCGTTGCGTAAGTATGTTGCAGACTGTAAAAAAGTTCCCAACCTCTAGGGGCACGCAAGCATGCAATCGGAGATAACCCTGTCTTTCCGTCAAAGACCATTTGCCAGCTCTAGGTTGATGATTCCATTCCCATTGAGGTTCTAACCTTGCGTTAGTAAAGTTCACGCTCGTACTTGGAGTGATCAAGGGGTAACCTTGTATTGGCTTTTTGCCTCCCCATACCATTTCTCCAATGCCATCCCCATCGATATCCTCCCCGATGATTGGCCAGCCGTCCACCCAAGTGACTGGAAGCAAATGCAAGGTTCTCCCTTCATAATACCCGCCAGTCCCCTGATGTGAGATGAAATACCATGTCCCGTCCTCCGTTTGCAGCAAACCTCCCTGATTAGGCTCTCGATCCAGTGCCTCACCATGAGAATGAATGAGTTCTTTCTCCTCGTATGGACCACGGATATGTGCAGATCTGAGCATCATAACGACTCTAAGATCTTTTCCTGCCTGATGCCGAACCTCACTGTGGAAAAAGTAATATAAACCGTCTATTTTGTAAATCTTCGTTGCTTCACTGCCCTTATATTGATGGAAAACGAAATCAGTATCCTTCCTTATCTGGTTTCCTTCTTCATTCATCTGAAATAAATGCATCTTGTATTCATTGCTGAAATTTGTGGCTGCTAGATAGCCTTGTCCATCTTCATCCCAAAATGGGCAGCAATCATCCCAACCTTCGATCTGCCAAATATGCTGCAGAGGCTCCCAAGGGCCTTCAGGTCGAGTCGATGAACTCATGAAAAATCCTTCGTCCGGCGTACAAAAGTAGACCCAGAACTTATCTTTGTAGTATCGTATTGCGCCCGCCCAAACGCCTCTGCCGTACCTATTCATTTTGTCAAAATTCAATTCTGGGCTTATTTGCGTGAGATCATCGACGACGTGTCCAATAATCACCCAATTCACCAGGTCTTTAGAGTGCAAAATAACCATCCCAGGAGAAAAATGCAAGGTTGAGGAAATACAATAGAAATCACTGCCAACTCGGATAACATCAGGGTCACTAAAATCTCCCGGCAGGATAGGATTGATGTACGTACCATCACCTTGATCACCCCAGAGACCGTTCTTTGAAGATAGCTCCAATGCTGATTTCACAGACTTCACTCCATTTCTTTTGCTCAACAGGTTATCCTTTTCAAGATTTGTAAATACTATAGTATTAAGCTTGGACGACTTTATGGAGGTGCTTCTTATGATGTTTATTACCGTGTTTATCCTTGCATATGCATTATTTTCGCTCTCCGCTGTTTTATTTCCTACCGATATTAATTATTATACTAGTCTTAATAAACCAGCTTGGAGCCCTCCCCCTAAACTATTTGGCATTGTGTGGAGCATTATATATGCTTTAATTTCACTATCGATAGCCATTGTTTATACGAAAACAAATGGTTTTCAGGAAGCCTCCCTGGCCAATTTTGTGACTTTGTTGATCAACTATATCGCTAATCAAGCCTTTACCTTTATCGAGTTTAACCTAAAGAACTTGCGTTTGGCTTTCCTTGATACGGTTGTTGTAGCCTTCACTTCGTTTCTGCTGATATATTTCACCCTTCCTTATTCCAAACTTGCTGCGTGGTTGCTGGTACCTTACTTATTGTGGTCCTGTTTTGCTGCTTTATTGGCCTGGTCCATCTACCAGTTAAATAAGGATGCAAACCGTGTATATTAAAATCAACTGAAAAAGCCCTTGAAATTTTCAAGGGCTTTTGATTATATTCTGATTGTTAGGATGACGCGAGCCAATCCAGTGAAAACGTTGTAAATTTGATGGTCATCTCTTTCGTTTCAGAAAAATCGCTTTCATACAGCAGCGCAATGTCCCCATTAGCCAAAACCGTTAAACAGCTATACGAAAACGTATATCCATCGACCTCTTTGGCATACCTCCAGGTGCTTCCTCCGTCTTCGCTCAAACGGATTGTACCGTTTCTCCTCTTTTGGGGATCTGCAGGATTGGCAAACAAAACTCTTGTTTTCCCATCTCCCATGTCCGGATAGGTAATTACACTGGATTGGCAAACCGGGTCCAATAAGGCCTGATCATACTTCGTTTCACTCCAGGTCTCGCCGCCATCCAGGCTCATGGCCACAGCGGTACGATGCAGACCGGCGTGGTTTCTCATATATACACGCAGCCCGCCATCCGGAAGTTCAATCACCTGCGATTCGGTCAGGTCCGCCCCCTCCGCGCTTAATGTCTCTGCCTTCAACGATTGCCCGATGAACGTTCTTCCATCATTCGGCGAGGCGCCTCTGCGCCAGCTTTTTCCATGATCATCGCTGAAAATAACGGCGCATGACATTTTTCCATGGTGATTCGAAAAGTAAATCGGAAAGACAAGCCTTCCTTTGTAATTACCATGCTTGATCTGAATGCCTCTTCCCGGCCCCGCTCCAATAAACGCCATCCAGGCTTCTTTCACCGCGGGATTTAACTCGATCGGCCTCGACCATGTCAGACCGTCATCCTCACTTTTAATGATTTGCAAAAAAGAAGTTCTCGCTTCTAATAACGTTTCATCGGGATCTATCCCTTTTTTCAGAAAAATATTGCCCTTCTTCCCTCCGTCAACAAGGACATTGCCTTCTTCATCAACCGTGAAAGGGGTACTCTCTCCTTGGCTATTGAATACATGACCGTTCGGTAGCAGTCGATAGGTATGCCCGCTGCTGTCAAATAGCAGTCTTTCGGCGTTCTCACTAAACCCCGTTCCTATTTCGGAAGACCTAAGACCAATACCCCCAGGCGTATGTGAAAACAGCATCCAAATCGTTCCCGTCACTTCGTCCTCAAGCAGAGCGGTGTCGATCGCTGCCGCCCCGTCCCGTCCCTCTCCCGGATAGGACACAAGCTGCTGCACATCATCCCATGTCACTCCATGATCTACACTACGTCTTATTGCTGTGTTGATTTTGTTAGGATTATCCAGGCTATTGCTAATACGCGCATCAATGCCGGCAATAATCGTTCCTTTGGAAGTCGTGATCAAGGATGGAATTCGATAGGTCGCCGATCCAGCTAAACCGGGATAAAATAAAGAAATTGCTTCGCTTTTATTCATGAGATTCACGTCCTGTTTTTTATTTTTGATTCAGTAAATCGGCGACTTTCGGCGACTTGTCAAGTTCAGCCAAAATTTCTTTACCACCGCTGTTCAAATAATTCTGAACGTATTTATCCCATTCTTTATCGATATCGATTTGTCCGGCAATGGCTTTCAAACGGAACTCATTCACGATCGTATTCAGTTGACCGCTGTATTGTTTGTTGAGATCGGCATATTTTGTTTGGTTCATCAAATCCCATTTGAAAGGCCTGATTTCCATCTTCTTCAATACGTCCGGTTTGCCGAAGAAATCATTTTTCAACTTCGTCGTTGCTTCAGAGGTCTGATAGGACGCTCGTTTGTCATCGTACGACCTGAAGTTATATGCCCAGAAGCCCATACTCCCTTCGTTCTCCGGGTACTCTGGTTTGACTTTAATCTCCGATTTCTCCGGAGTTCCCTGCCAGGTGGAATGGGTTCCGACATCTCCGTAAAGTGTCCAGCGGGAATCGTCATCAAAGTTGATATAATCAAAAATTTGCAGAATACGTACCAGCTGCTCATCCGTCACTTTCTTGGAAACGTAGAAAGCATCGCCCAGCCTGTTCACTGGGGTGAAGGCGCCTTCTCCTTGCTGCCCGTTCGGGCCAATCTCAGGCGCGGTTACAAGTAATTTAACGGCGGGGTCCTTCTCTATAATGTTTGCCGGAGCACGCCCCTTCGTCCAAGCGTCCATCCCGACATAAGCAGGCTGCGCCGGATAATAGCCGGTTTTGCCCAGCTTGAATTTCTCCCAGCTCTTGTTCACATCGATTGTCGTCCACTCGGGATCAATCAAGCCTTCTTTGTTCCATCTTGCCATCATCTTCAAGAACGCTTTGTATTTATCGGAAATTTCAGCAGCCGTCAGTTTGCCGTTCTCCTCCAGGTTGTAGCCGCTAGCTACCCCATATGCCCCGAGTAGCGTACTGCCCCAGGCCGTAAACGAGTTGTTGAACGGCAGCATGCCATAAGTATCGTTTTTCCCGTTGCTGTCCGGATCCTTCTGGGTGAAAGCCTTTAGGATTTCTTCCGTCTGCTCCAGCGTATAGGCCTTATCCGTGAAGTAGATTCGTTCCAAGCCTCCACTTGTGCCAATAGGTTTGATGTCGCCCGGAGGTTGAATCCCCAGTTTCTCAAGCCAATCGAGCCGGAAGGTAGGCGCCCAAATTAAGTTTTTGGTATGTCCCTGATACCCGACGAGAGCCAAATATTCGTCTTTTTTTCCCGGCGCCAAATTCATATCCCAGCCCGGAACATTTTCATCCAGCATTTTGGAATAAAGGGGCGCGTATTTCTTCAGCATCTCTTTCGGAATTGTTCTCGTCAGGCCGTTTTCGTAAAATTCCAACGCCGACAGGGACTGCACCGTAAAGGAAAACGTATCCGGCAAATCTCCAGATGCGACCAGCAATTGCACCTGGTCTTTGTTAAACGTATCCACCTTCACGTTGCTGATCTTAATGTTGTACTTTTCTTCCAATTTCTTTTGCACCCAGTTTCCATCCTCAATCTTTCCTCTTGTAAAAGATCCTGTCAGCCTTAAATCAAGCGGCTTGGAGAAGTCCCCAGGCGCAGGCATCCCCGAAGCTGTATTCCCTTGTGCCTGGCCTGCCAAGCTGACGCCGGATGCCTCTTGCTGACTGCACCCTACCGATCCAATCACTAGTGATCCGGCAAGCACCGCCGAAAATAAAACCTTGAATCGAATTTGCATACAAATTGCCTCCCCTTTATTTGTCTTATGGATTGACGACGGTGATTAACCTTTCAAAGAGCCGATCATAATGCCCTTGATGAAATATTTCTGCGCGAACGGGTAAATGAGAATGATCGGACCAATCGACATCATAACCGTCGCTGCACGAACATTGCTCAGCAGTAAATTGGTATTTGTCGCCCCGCCGCCGCCGAATTGTGTCTGCGACAAATCCAAGGCAACGATCATCTGCCTGACAATCATCTGCAGAACCGTTTTGGAAGGGTCGCGAATATAGATCATCGCATCAAACCATGCATTCCAGTGCCCCACCGCCGCCCACAGCGCAACTGTCGCAATGACCGGTTTGGACAAGGGGATGATAATCTTGGTCAAAATCTTGAAATAACCGGCTCCATCGATTAACGCCGACTCCTCAAGCCCTTTATCGAGCGTCATCAAATAATTGCGCATAATGATAATCGAGAACACATTAACCGCTCCGGGTAAAATGAGCGCAAGACGGTTATCAAGGAGTCCTAAACTTTTAATCAATAAGTAAGTGGGGATCATTCCCCCCGAGAAAAACATGGCGATAAGGAAAAAGGCTGTGAAGTAATTACGAAAAGGCAAATCTTTCTTGGATAACGGATAAGCCACCAGTAAGGTAAAAAAAACAATGAGCGCCGTACCGATAACGGTTCGAAGAATCGTATTCAGATAGGCGGACGTAATGTTTTGATAGCTAAAAACGAACTGATAGGCTACCGTTACCCATTGCTCCGGCCATAGATGAATGCCAAGTGTTGAGGCGCCATTCGCATCCGAGAAGGACAGAACGAACGTTTGCCAGAACGGATATAAAACTGCAAGTGAAAATATGCTAATCCCTAACATGTTGAACGTGTCAAAAATGGACATTCGCGTTTTGAGCATTCCCAGCTCCTCCTTCCTACCAAATGCCATGTTCGCTTCGTTTGCGGATGATGGCATTCGCTCCCACAATGAGAATCACGCCCACGACATTTTTGAATAAACCGACGGCTGTCGCATAATCCAATTGAAACTGTTCCAGACCTTTCCGGTATACGTAGGTATCAATGATGTCAGCGACCTCATAAACAACCGGGTTATACAGGTTTAGAATTTGATCGAAGCCACCGTTCAAAATGTTGCCCAGGCCCAGGATAAACAAGATCACGATCATCGGAATGAGCGACGGGATTGTAATATGCAGCATCTTCTTGAATCGTCCCGCCCCATCGACATCTGCTGCTTCATAAAGATCCGGATTAATCGAAGAAATAGCTGCCAAATAAATGATGGCCCCCCAGCCGATCTCTTTCCACACATCCGTCAAGATCAGCATGGGAATAAAATAATGGGAGTCCGCTAAAAAATTGATCGGCGTTCCCCCGAGCGAATGGATGACATAGTTGATGATCCCCCGTTGAGGAGAAAGCACCTCGCCCACCATGGATGCTAAGATGACCCAAGACATAAAGTGCGGCAAATACGAAACGGACTGCGCTACTTTTTTAAACCACACCTGTTTCACTTCGTTTAACAGCACGGCCAGCACAATGGGAGCCGGAAAAGCTACGACCAACTTTAACCCGCTGATAATCAGCGTGTTTTTTAAAGCGCGAATAAAAAGAGAGTCGTGTAACAAACTTTTGAAATGTGCAAAATCGTTCCATGGACTTTTCCAGATGCCTAAGCCGGGCGAAAACTTTTTGAAAGCAATCACAATGCCATAAATCGGAATGTAATGAAAAACGAATAACAAAATCATCGGAAGCAGCATCATGAGGTAGAGCATCTTCATCTTCTTGGCTCTAAGCCAGATTTCATTTTTTTTGCGTACGGATGGAGCGTCAGCCTGCTGAAGGGTGATTTCCATGGTTAAGTTGCCTCTCCTTTCTACGATATCTTGGTAACGCTTACAATTTCGATTATAGAAAAAAGCAGCTTCGATTAGTGACACGATCTTTAGATCTTGTACCACAATCTCAATATGTTTGAGCTGCTTTTACCATTTTGCCGGAAGTAGAATGGTCACCCTCGTACCCTCTCCATATCGGCTGTCGATGTCTAGTCCATAGGCTTCTCCGAAATGCAATTTGATCCGTGCATGGACATTATAAATGCCAGCCTTCTTCACACCGGGATCCGCAAGCCGCTCACGAACTTCCGATAATTGGTCCTGCCGCATGCCTAACGCATTGTCCGTAACGGTCATACGAATAGTACCCTCTTGCAGCATACAGGCAATTTCAATCGTTACCTGTTTTCTGGTTTGCCTTGCTCCGTGATGGATAGCATTCTCGATAATTGGCTGCAGAATCAGCTTTAAAGCGCCGCACTCCAGGATCGCATCATCCACATGCCACACGCATTGAAAATTATCGTACCTGCAGGACATGATGTGTATATAGGTTTTGGCATACATGATTTCATCTTTCATTCGGATCATTTGTTCCCGGTTCGTGATATATCGAAATAGTCTGGAGATCGAATTGATCATTTCGACGGCTCTGTCCACTTCTTTCGTCTCAACAAGATAGATGAGATTATCCAATGTGTTGTACAAAAAATGCGGATTGATTTGTGATTGCAAGGCAATCAGTTGAATTTCTTTTTTCTCATATTCCAGTTTGATTCTTTCTTTGTCTGCGACGAGCGTTTCAACGACCAAATCATCGATTCGTTTGATCATCAGATTGAAATTACGACTGAGCAGATTCACTTCGTCAATGCCGGATACACGATCCAAAACAATTCGGTGGCTTTCCCCCAATTCATATTCATTCAACATTTGATTCAGCCTGCCGAGCGGTTTGAGCATGCGCTGCGACATATAGAAAGAAAACAACAGCATGAGAAGGAAGATAAGAAAAAACAGATACGAGTTGCTTACAAATAAGTCAATAACCTGTTTTTCCACGTCCGATTCGTTATACCTGGAAATCAACGTCCATGAAACACCGCCTATCTCCTTGGTGAAGTCGTAATAATTCCCGCTGAAGGACCCAATTGGCGAATCCAGCACTTTCCCGATTTGTGCCGCAATAGGATGGGATACAATCCGGTTGTCTTTGTCAACGATAAACATTTCACTGCCGTTTTGCTTGAATTCCCCATACAGATTGGAAAGGTACCCACTATCTACATCCACTGTCATATAACCTACAATTTCCGGATATTTCTCCAGCGAGATGATCGGCATTCCCAAGACGATGGAGGCATTGCCGAAGTCATCCTTGGTCAGATGATAACTTATTTTTCTGCCGGACCCTTTCATTTGATTGTAAAAGCCAAGGTCCAACTCTCCGGTTTGTTTATATCGATTTGAAAATATCAGCGTGTTGGATCGGTCGTAAATACGAATGACATCCCGATTCAGCCCTAAATCATGATTTTCATACAGCAGCTCTTTTTCAAGCGTTTTCATATCCTTTGCCAGAATCTCATGCTGTACGGCCGTATCCAATGAAATTCGAGCCATCAGCACCTCTTTTTGATTGATATCATGTTCCAAATAACTGGCTGTTTTCGCAAACAAGGAATCATGGCTCTTTTTTAAATCGTCTACCACGATGTTGGAGGATTTCCAGTAAAAGATAACCATATAGACAAGAAGAGGCAGCAATATCGTAATGATAAAATAAAGCAAAAACCGGTCTCGCAGATTGAATCGGCCGATGTTCGTCACGAATTTCCATTCATTCGACCCTCGATCTTTCGCAAACTCGTACATCTTGAATAATTGGATGACCTCATAAACCGGTTTCAGGATTTTGCTTGAAATGACCCTGGAAGAAACGAACGCAACAAGTAAAGCCAGCAAACAGGTAGCTACCGTTAATTTGGCCATGAAAAGGAGCTGCTGCTGGTAAACGTCCATCCGTTCAACATAGACCAGCTGCATATGATTAAAAGGAATGGTCGTATCATGAGTTTCCACACGAACAGATAAATCCACTTCAGACCCGCGAAAAATCAAATCGCGATTAGCGTCGAACAGCAGGATGTTCTCGTTGTAAGGTACAGCGTCCTTCACATAGTGAGGGTTCAACAGGATTAAAATAACCCCGTTATTGGCTCCGTCTTTCCCTATCAGATTGGCGGCAAAAAACACCCGTTTATTCAACTCGTCCAGCGCACGCGACACTCCTTTGGGATGATCAGGATCAGAAGGCGGGGTGAGGCTTGCAGCAGCTTTCCCCTGAAGCACCAGATGATGTTCTTTGGCTAACTCGCTTTTCACCTGAATCCCGTTCAGATCGAAGTCCAAATAAGTGTGATCGGAACTGAATTGATTTTGGGATGTAATGACGACGATGGAGTCGATGATTTCATTTTCTTGCCGGATGTTGTACAAATATTTCTCGAAATCCATGGAAAGTTGATATTTTGTAATGGCGTTTGTACTCGTCTCACCCATTTGCTGCATATAGTCGGCAATCCGCTCATTCGTCGTTAACTGATTGACCATCGCGTACATATTGCTAAGGCTCGTATTTAACTCATAGGAAATCTGGTTCATTCGGGTACTGATGACAAACTGCTTTTTTTCTTCAATAAAGTTTTTGATTTTAACAAAAAAAACGCTGCTCAGCAGCAATAATAGAATAAGCATGGCGCTTAAAGAAAACAGCATCAGAAAATTTCGAAACGAAATCCTCTGGAATCCCCACATTTTCCGAAACATCATGAGCCTCCGCTTTGGTTGTAAGTAGGGTTAGACCGAAATATAAGAGGTTTGACGCCCATCACTTTCTTAAAAACCTTATTGAAGTAAGAATGATTATGAATGCCTACCATCGCAGAAATTTCCTTGATCTTATACTCTTTGTGCTTTAGCAATTCTACGGATTTGCGAACCCTGACTTCATTCACATAATCAATAAAATTATGGCCGGTTTCTTTTTTGAAAATGGAACTGAAATACGACGGATGAATAAATAATTGCCCCGCCATATCCTCCAGCGTAATCTTAGCGGCGTAATGCTTATGCACGTATTGCTTGGCTGTATGGACGTAACGATTTTCATCATTTTGCTCGATAGGCGCGATTGACAGCTTTTCGATCGTTTGTTTCAGCCATATTTTCAAATCCCCGAGGGATGGAGCGGTATAAATATAGACAAGTGCCTGCTTCTTATCCAAAGTCGGCAACGCAAGTCCTTTGTCTTTGGCTTTCAAAGAAAGCGACAGAATGATCTCTGAAAAGGTTATTCTGATTTCTTCTATGTTCATCCGTTTCCCTTGTTCCACGACATCAAAGAAGCCCCGAAGCCGGGATGCGGTTTCCTCTTTTTCACGGGCAAGAACGGATTGAATCAATTTGTCCATGACAAGGCTTAGTTGTTCTTGTTCGTTCTCTTTGGCATATTCGTCACGCTCTCCAGCCAACAATTCCTGGTAAAAAAAGATCGCATGAGGATGATTGTAAAATTGATAACTCAAAGCGTAAACGGCTTGATTAAAGGAAGAGTGGATCTCGCTGGGATCCTTAATCAAATTGCCGACACTGATTGACAGCACGCACTCTTTCCCAAAGACGGATCTGAGCGATGCTTTGAGCAAATCCGAATAATGTTCTAGCTGGTCTTTCAAATCATATTTGCTGATTGGCCGGGGATGATGTGCAAAAAGTACCAATTGGTTGCCATAATATAAGACGGGAGTCTGGCTATCCTTCCAATAATCCATCGTCCATGCAGCAATATAATGCCTAATCGATAAACTTGAATCTTTTTCAAACCATCTGCCGAACGAACAAACGATGACCCGCATATAATCCTGAAGCCATGGATCGTCGTACTGTCGTACATGTTCCCCTTTGATCAGGTCGATGAGCATCGCTTCTTCCTGTAGGCCGGGAAGTCCCGTCTTTTGGCTATCGGCTATGTCTTCATCCTTCTTCAACTCAATGGCCAGATTATGCATAACCCCCATAATTTCTTCTTTCATCACAGGCTTCAATAAATAACCCTTTACACCGAACCGGATGGCATCTTGGGCATATTTGAAATCATCGTAGGCGGAAAGGACAAGTACTTTCGTGTTTGGATACGTTTCTTGGACCTTTTGGGCAAGCTCCAGACCGTTCATTTCCGGCATCCGGATATCCGTTAACACCACATGGGGATTGTGCTGCTCCATTTGTTCAAGGGCTTCGAGGCCATCACAGGCTGAACCGACAACTTGGAATCCCGCTTCCTTCCATGGAAACAAGGTGACTAATCGTTCCCTGATGTTTTTTTCGTCATCCACGATAAGAACCTTATACATGGACCCACCTCCATTCCAACTGTGTACCTCTAATAGAAAAACCGCACAAGCCATTTCTGCTTAGGCGGATGCGGTTCTCCAAGAAATCAATTACTTTTATGTTTTTACTTGTTTCCACGTTTGCTCCCTAAGCGAGACCATTGCAGCTTCTGCGGTTGCGATCGAAAAACGGGCTGACGTCCCGTCGAAGAGCGAGAGATACGCCGGAGCCACAGGCTTGCCTGTGATCACATCGCGAAAGCACGCCATTTCCGCTTCCATGGGCTTCCTTAAGAAAAGCGGCGGACGGGTTTGAGGGCTTGTAAATACGACTTTCCCCTCTGCCCGCCTATAATCATGAACACGGTCCTCATCCTCATCCGGATTCCCGTTGATGCCAAACGATGTGATTTGATCGCCGCTTTTCACGACAATTTCGGACCGTTTAAAGTTGACGAACACAGCGCCTTCCGTTCCGTTGATTTTGACAAAGTGGCCTCCCTGTCTGAATCCGGAGCCGTACTGCATCGTACCTAAAGCTCCGCTTGCAAATTCCATGGTCAGCAGCAGATGATCCGGATTGCTGGAAGCATGAAGGGCGGGATCTATCCATGAGCCTGCCAGGACTACGGATGCCGCTCTTCCAATAAGCGTTTGAACAAGATCGAGCTCGTGGATAAAATGAAATAAATACCCTCCGGTCTGGGCAGGATCCTGCTTCCAACCAGCGCCGGCTTGTTTATCCTGCCATCCCGTTCGCTCCGCGTGAGAAACAATCGGCTTCCCAATGGCACCCTGTTCGATCAAGCGCTTCACTTGCTGCACGCCGCTCATAAAATGAAGGATATGTCCGGCCATCATGTGCACAGAGGCACTCCGGCAAGCCTCAATCATGTCCTCGCAGTCGGCCAAAGATAAAGCAATCGGCTTCTCACAAAATACGTGTTTGCCATGCTGTGCCGCGAGAATGACATGCTGTTTGTGAAGATGATTCGGACTGGCCACAATGACGGCGTCCACATCATCGCGTGCGACCAGCGCTTCAACACTTGCAGCCGTGTCACACTGCAGCTCTTCCGACAGCAGCCTGGCGCTATCGTCTGCTCCTCCAACTACAGCAGCTGTTCTCGTACCTTCGAGCCCATTCAAAATTCTGGCGAACTCGCCTCCGAAATTACCACATCCGATGACACCGAATCCCAAAGAAGTCATTGCCTCCCGCTCCTTCGTTTCATGATAGGGAGATCCACTTCTTCTCACGCAGAGAAGTCATAGCGGCTTCAGCGGTAGCAATAGACGTTGTGGCAGCTGTCCCATCAAACAGCATTTTCACACTTTCACCTACAGGTATTCCATTTACGGTATCCCGGAATGCGGACATTTCCTTCTCGATCAGAGCAGCTAACCAGCTTGGCATCTTGGAAGCGGCTGTCCCGTAAGCGACAGCGCCGTCGACGTTTTGATAGGACCGCGCGCGTTCCAAATCTTCTTCGGCGGAATCGTTCAGATGACGGCTGGTGATATGTCCGTTCTGATTCAATTCAACTTTCGAGTGCTTCAAATCCAGCAGGATCGCTCCTTCGGTTCCGTTGATCTTGACGAAATGCTCGCCCCAGCGAAATCCCGAACCGTATTGCATCGTTCCGAGCGTACCGTCTGCGAACACCAATGTCAGGAGCAGGACGTCTTCTTCATCGCCGAAGCCTTCTCCCTGATGCCCCAGGTTGCCCCCAGCCATGCAAACCGATACCGCCGGTCCCATGATGGCTTGCAAGAAATCAAGCTCATGAATGTGGTGAAATAGATGCCCGCCTGAGGTGGCATTGTTTTTCTTCCAGCTGACATTGGCTTGCTTATCCTCCCAGCCGGTCCGTTCGGCATGGCAGACAAGCGGTCGGCCAATCTCGCCACTGGCAATCCAAGCTTTGACTTGGTTGACGCCGTTCATAAAATGCATGATATGTCCGGCCATAAATACAACGCCCGCCGACTTGCACGCCTGGACCATCTCTTCACAATCCGTCAATGTAAGAGCAATCGGTTTTTCACAAAACACATGCTTGCCATGTTTGGCTGCCAGCATAACCGGTTCTTTGTGAGCATGGCTCGGGGAGGCCACGATAATGGCATCGATATCATCACGCTGCACCAAATCCTCCAGGCTTTCGATCGCTTCACAATGCAGCTCCTCCGCCAACAGTTCGGCTCGACTGCCCCCATGAACGGCAACGACGCTTGAGCCTTCAAGCCGATGTAACGTCCTGGCCAGCTCCCCGCCGAAATAACCACTGCCCACTATCCCAAAACGCACGCTTTTCATCTCATTAAGCTCCTCTGCCCTGTTCTACAAATCGGCCATAAATTGCAGAATCTGATCCTTCAAGCCTGGAATCGGTTCATGACCGAAATCCGGATAAATTTCAAGCTTGACTGATGTTTTCAGTTTATTGATGGCAGCAAATTGCGAAGATGGCGGACAAACGGTGTCCATCAGACCAACACCAATTAATGCATCCGCTTGAATTCGTGGTGCTAAATGTTGAATATCGATATAACCCAGTTTGGTAAACCACTCTTCCTCTCGAAGATGCTGGGGATCGAAATAACGGAAGAAATTCTGAAGCTCCCAATATGCATCCCTCGCTAGGTCCATTTCCCAAACTCTCTTGTAATCGCTCAAAAAGGGGTAGACCGAGGCCACTTTGCGAACTCTCGGCTCAAGCGCCGCACAAGCAATCGCCAGTGCGCCTCCTTGCGACCAACCGGTAACGCCAACCCGGCCCGCATCCACCTCCGGAAAGTTCATCACGATGGCGGCTAGTTGCGCCGTATCCAGAAACACATGACGGAAGAAGGAAGAACAGCTTGTGCGGATCATGATCTTGCAATCCGCGAATGATATGGCCTCGCAACGTATTGCCGACGACACCGCCTGTATCCTCGGACAGCCCGCCTTGGCCGCGAACGTCAAGCCATGCGGTTGAGCAGCCAAGCGCTGTGTAGGCCAACATCTCCGACCAATCCCCGCTGCAGCCGGAATACCCATGAAACTGCAGGACAGCCGGATGCTGTCCATCCGCCGTTTTGGGACGCACATACTTAGCGTGAATACGCGCTCCGTTTACACCTGTAAAATACAAGTGAAAACATTCAGCGGAAGGCACTTGAAATTCAGCCGGAATGAGTTCCACGCAAGGATCAACGGCCTGCATCTCATGAAGCGCCTGATCCCAATAGGTCTCAAAATCGATCGGCCTCGGATTGCGCCCTTCATAGGTTTTCAACTGCTCTAACGACAAATCAACGACAGGCATCCTGTACTATCCTCCTATGAAAAGGTCTTTGTTGACTTTCACGACCGCTTTCCGTATGCGGGAAGGAGCAGGGTCGTCTTTTCCCATTAGACCTGGCCTATGAACATCATGAGGATAAAAGACAGCATACATGCCTGGAGTAAGCTCCAGATACTGTTCCCCAGCAGCGGAATCGTACAAGCTATAATCATTTTCTTTGCTGCTTTCAACCACAGTAAGTTCAGCAGATTCTCCCGCCCAACCGATTGTTTCTTTGCCGTCTAACAATATGTGAATGTCGATATACGTGTTGTGCTTTTCTGCCCGGGTTTCTGTCACGTCCCTTGCATTCAGTTCCATAACCGTATAGTAAATATCGTCACCTTGTAACGCATATCTGCCATTCCCAATCTTGGAGAAATCCACGCCTTGTACCTCATCTATGATTTTCCTAAGTACTGGATGGACAAACTGGCGTTCCTTACTCCAATTTTCCTTATTTCCTATAATCATAGCTGCACCCCTTCGTCTGCGTATTCCCAGATTTGCAAAGCCGCGCCGATCATGCCGCTCCAATTGCCTTGATAAGCCGGCTCGATACGAACGACATCCAACATAGAAGCCATTGTTCGACTGCGCACTTCTTGACGCAGCCGGTCAAACAGAAGCTCACCCGCTTCTGCAACGCCGCCGCCGATGACGATCAGCCCCGGATTAAACGTGTGAATTAACGAGGCGATAGCTGTCCCAAGAGCGGCTAATGTTTCTTCCATGATCGTACTAGCCAGCGGTTCGCCGACCTGCCAACGGGCAAAAACTTCGCGTGTATCCACATCCTCCACAGGAAGCCCTTCGGATATCAGCTTCTCTCTCATCCTTCTGGCGATACTGGTCCCGGATGCGTATTGCTCCAAGCAGCCCCTCCCTCCGCATATGCAAAAGGGACCTTGAAAATTAACGGACATATGGCCAATTTCACCAGCTCCGCCCCATGCGCCATGCACTAAGCGGCCTTCAACTACGATAGCTCCCCCTACCCCGGTTCCGAGAGCAAGGCATATAAAGTTATCGATTCCCTTTCCCGCTCCAAACCGCTTTTCCGTGAGTGCGAGTACATTCACATCGTTATCGACGTGTACGGGCAGATGAAATCTTTCCTGCATGATCTTCTTAAGCTCCGTCCCTTGGTAACCCGGTATAAGATCGGAGGAAAAGCGAATTTGACCGCTCGCCCATTCAATCTGCCCGGCGCTTCCGATCCCGATGCCCCGTACCCGAAAGTCGGGCTGCTCCAGCACTACTTTCTGGAGCAAATGTTCAACGGCTTCTATTGCCCGATTGCCCGTATTCATTTGCCCCGCTAAGGTGCTGAGGCTAAGCGAATGAAGGACTTCTCCCGACCTACTAACGATGCCCGCATTGATTTTGGTACCGCCTATGTCCACACCAATCGCATAAGCGGATTGAGCGTCATACCATCCGGCATTCATCGCTTCACTTCCCCCGAATCAATGCTATTACGCACGGCATTCACATATCGTGAAGTTATCAACTGCGGACGCGTAATCGCGCTTCCGACGACAACGTAGGGGACTCCGGTTTGCATCGCCTTAGCAGCATCCTCCGGTGACCAAATACGGCCTTCTGCAACGACGGGAACCTGGACAGACATGCACAATTGAGCCAACAGCTCGAAATCAGGCTCGTCTTGCTGCCGGCTGTAAGGCGTATAACCCGAAAGTGTCGTTCCGATGAAATCTACGCCCAGCTTCTCCGCGGCCAACCCTTCCTCCAGTGTGGAAACATCGGCCATAACAGCAACTCCTTGCTCATGAGCATATGCAATCAAGGGCTTCACAGCCTCCAGCCGTCCCTCGCGGTCCGTAACGTCCAAAGCAACAATATCCGCTCCAGCCGATATGATGGCTTTTACTTCTGTAAGGGTCGGGGTAATAAAAATAGCCGAACCCGGAATATCTCGTTTAATAAGTCCGATAACAGGCACATTAACTTCTTGTTTGATGCAAAGAATATCAAATACACCGTTCGTGCGAATACCAATCGCTCCGGATTGCACCGCGGCTCTTGCCATTTTCGTCATCGTGTCGCCGCCGTGCAAAGGTTCGTCTGCAAGTGCCTGACAGGAAACAATTAACCCTTTTTCAGGAAAAATACTGCTCATTCTACTCATGTGTCATCCTTCCTCTCCCAAAAATGAATTAGACTTGAGCTTGGTTGATATACGACGAGATTTTCTCGTTGATTGCTTCTAAACGGCCCATTTCCGCCTCTGGAACTGGCAAGAACGGCAATCTCGCTTCGCCGGTGTTCAAACCGCGCAGCTTTAGAATCTCTTTGCAAGCACCATACAAGGACGGGAAAGACAGCAATTCCGCAATCAGATCATTCACAATAAACTGCCATTTGCGGGCTTCTTCCGCTTTACCCTCGACATAACACTGTTCAATTTTCATAAATAACTCTGGCATAACACCGTATGTGCCGCCGATACCGCCGTCCGCACCAATGCTGCGGCCTGCCAAATACTGCTCGTCCGGACCGTTAAAGACCAGGAAATCATCTCCTCCAGCCGCTTTAAACTGCTGCAATTCAAAGGTGCTTTCGGCGGATATTTTCACACCGATGACTTTGTCTTGGGCTGCCATTTTCGTAAGTAAAGCTTTGGACAATTGAAACCCTGTTGTTTGGGGAATATGATAAATAATGAACGGCAGCGATGTGCTGTCTATCATCTGTTGCCAGTGATGTTCAACGCTTTGCGGGGACAAACGGTAATAAATCGACGGTACAGCTGATATCGCATGAGCGCCTACTTGCTCAGCATGTTTGGATAGCTCGACGCTGTCTCGGGTAGAAGGTGCGCCAACATGCGCGATGATCGTCATTTCTTGGCCAACTTCCTCCATAACTGCCTCAAGTGTTTGCTTCCGTTCTTCGACGTTTTGAAGCATCCCTTCCCCGGAACTGCCTCCCACGTATAAACCATTCACGCCAATATTGGCATAGTGACGAGCTAATTTTTTAGCTGCCTCTTTGCTCACTTCGCCTTTCTCGTCATAGCAAGAGTACATAGCTACTGTTATACCTTTGAAGCGATCTAAATCATAAGTTTTCATGTTATTCATTCTCCTTTGATTTTGTCTTGAATAAAATACGTTTCCGGTGATACGAACCCCGGAAACGTATTTTCACGTATTAAAAGATCTATTTCGATGAAGCTGCAATAATATCGTTTGATTTCTTCACCCAGTCGTCCAATGCTTGCTGAGCCGTTTTGGCCTTCGTCAATGCGGCCTGAACCTCAGGGTAGAAAGCGGCGCGAGTTTGCGGATATCCTGGAACGGACACGCCGATGTCTCCTGCGTATTTGAACAATTCAATGGTTTTGCTTTTCATTGTGCCGGCCTCATAACTTTTCGCAAGCGATTTGCGCGCTACAATGACGGATTCCGCTTGGGTCATCTTGCCCATGTTTTCCGGGTTGTTCGCAAATTTCACAAACCCTTTGGCCCATTTCATTTTCACTTCATTTTTCGTATTCCACATCCAAGTTCCATAACCAAACAATACTGTGTTTGATGATTTTCCATCTACGGAAGGGAAAGGAACAATATCGACATCGAATTTCTTGGCATTTCCTTCAGCAAACGCTTTATTCAACGTCGGTAAATTCCCGATATTTCCGAACGCCATGCCAAGCTTGCCTTGAACGAACATATCGTTGAATACCGCAGTCGCTTTTAGCCCGGCCGCGCCTGGCGGAACCACGCCCTCATCCGTCAGCTTGGTCAAGAATTCAAGCCCTTTCACGCCTTCCGGCGAGTTCAGAGTTGCCTTCGTATCGTCATCATTCCATGTTTTTGCGCCAAAACCCCATAAAATAGAATGAGTTCCTTGGTCACCGCCGGAATCCCCAGCATAAAGTCCATAACCGTACGTTTGCTTCGACGGGTCCGTCACTGCCTTAGCCGCTTTTAGAAACTGTTCGGAAGACCACGGCTGCATATTTTGAGGGAGAAGATCTAGTGCACCTTTTTCCTTGAATAAATCTTTATTCACTAATAACCCGATAGCGACCGTGCTGTTTGGATAAATATAGACCTTGTTGTCCACCGAAACGGATTTCAATGTTTTTTCTTCGAAATCTTGTTTGTCGATAATATCGTCAAGCGGAACCAGCAGGCCTTTTTTGGCATAAGACAATGGCCAGAAGAATGAACCTTGTTGAATGTCAGGAACTTCGTTCGTATTGGCGGCGACGCTGATTCGTTCATTGATTTTGTCGTCCGGCGTTACAACCATGTTAATTTTCACATTTGGATTCGCTTTTTCAAATCCTGCTTTGATGTCATCATAGACTTGCTTCACATCTCCACGTGCATCCACCCACCAAGTGAGCTCGACTTTCTCTTTCGATCCCGTTGTCGCTGCCGGCGCATTGCCCGCATTTTTTTTCTCGTCTGTTTTGGCGCATCCCGCGGCAGCTGTTAGAACTAACGCAGATGACAACAAAGTAATGGCAAGCTTTTTCATGTAAACCCCTCCAATTTTTCATTCATCAAATCGGAAACCGTAAAACAATTCTCTTACTCAGTTGGGCGAAGGCTCACCTCCTACAGTAGTATCCTAGGGGCAAAATGACATTTAACCCTTTACACCGCCAAGTGTGATGCCTTTCACGAAATATTTCTGAAAACTGATGAAAATGATGAATACCGGTATAAAACCAAGCGATGCGGCAGCCATTTGCAGCCCATAATTGGCCACATACTCCGATACGAGTGTTGAAATACCCACATTTATCGTCATTTTGGTCTTATCGCTGAGCATAATCAGCTGCCAGAGGTAATCGTTCCAGGCATACGTAAATGTAAAGATGGCAAGCGCGCCAATGGCCGGTTTAATGATCGGAAAGAATAATTTGAAAAATAATCCGATTTCAGAGCAGCCATCAATTCTTCCGGCTTCCAGCAGCTCGGTCGGCACGGATTCACTGAATTGCTTCATCATGAATACCGCAAACGGGATGGTCAACACCGGCAAAATGGCGCTTGCCAAATTGTTCACCAGACCAAGGTCCCGCATCATCGTAAATAAAGGGACAAGGGTAATTTGTCTGGGAATGAACATGGCAATTAAGACGGCGCTAAAGAAAAATTCGGAGCCTTTGAATTTCCGCTTGGTTAAAGCGTAACCCGCCATGGATGCAATGAGGACAACGCCAACTGTGGCAATAACAGAAACGAAGCCGCTGTTGTACAACCAATAAAAGATGGAGCCGTCATTGATCAGATTAGAGAAGTTCGCCATCGTTATTTTTGTAGGAATCCAGTCAGGAGGAATTTTCACACTGGAAGACTGGTTCTTAAAAGCGCCGGTAAACATCCAATACAACGGAAAGATAAACAATGCGGCAGACACATACAGAAGGATATTCCCCAATACCTTCATGATCAAGTAAGATGATTTAGCCATGAGTACTCCTCCCTTAGTATTGAATATCTGACTTCATGAGCTTAAACTGAACAACGGCCACAATCGAAATCAGGACAGTAATAATGATGCCCATTGCAGAGGCTGCGCCAAGCTTTCCATACACGAATGCGGTTTCATATAACAAAAACATAATCGTGGAAGTGGCGTAGTTGGGTCCGCCTCCCGTTAGCATTTGTACAACAACAAAGGTTTGGAAGGCCCATATCGTTGACATGACCAGAATATACAACGATGTCGGTTTCAAGAGCGGCAGCGTAATGTGCCAGAACTTTCTTGGCGCTGAAGCCCCATCGATATCTGCGGCCTCATAGTACTCAGGAGATATGTTACCCAATGCAGCTAATAGTAAAATAATAGGTTGTCCAACGTTAAAGGTCACAACGACTAGAATCAGCGCTAATAAGGCTACGCGCTCATCAGAGAGCCACATGACGGGTTTTGCTCCGAACAAGGATAAGGCATAGTTGGCAATCCCGTTCACAGGGCTATAGATCCAAGCCCAAATCAAGGAAAGAATGACTTGAGAAGTGATGATCGGCAAGTAAAACGCACCTCTGAAGAAAGAAGCAATATGCTTATGTTTGCCATAAATGAGCACGGCAGCAAATATGGCGAAAATAAATGTTAATGGCACTGTGCCGACAACAAATCCGAATGTGTTGGCGATGGAGCGTAAAAAGACGCGATCTGACATCAATTCCGCATAGTTACCAAGCCCAATCCATTCCTTCTGCCCTAGTCCGTAATCAAAAAAACTAAGATAGAAGGCGTTTACAATCGGGTAAATCTCAAAAATAAGAAATAAAATGGCGAATGGAGCAATAAAAAAGAGCCCCCAAAATTCACCTCGAATAGACCGCTGCGACGCCTTAGCAACTCTGGTCGTCATCTTCACCCCTCCAAATCATAATCTGTTATTCTAGTTGTTTTTCTTTTTGTATAGCGCTTACAGAAATTATTATAGTTTACGGAAACTTTATAAAACAGGAACGTATCTATCGGTTTTGTTCATAAAAATAAGGAGTTTTTACGGCTGTTCACTTTTCCACGATCATTGTTCACTTTTTTACGAATGTGCAAACAAAAACAACAAATCCCCCTTAGGATAAGGAGGATTTGAACTTTACACGGTATTGTTGAGGGCTTACACCCATCGTTTTCTTAAAGATTCGGCCAAAATAATTGAAGTTCTCATAACCTACCTTTTCTGCAATCGCATACACAGGCAGCTTGGATTCAAGCAATAATTCCGCTGCTTTTCCTACACGAATTTGATTGAGATATTCCGAAAAACCGACCTGCGTTTCTTTTTTAAACAAATAACTCAAATAATTTTCACTCATTCTGACTCGTTCGGCGGCATGCCTCAAAGAGATGTCCTCTGTATAATTGGATTTCATGTAAAGAATGAGTTGTTGAATATCTTCCCGGAAGTTTCCTCCCCCCAATGCTTTCCCCTGACCGCAGCAATCATCAATGAGTTGTTCAAACCATTGCTTCGCCTTACTTAATTCATCAAACTTAAGGACTTGTTTATATAGGGGTTCCTCCTGCTCAAGCTCTTTGAACAAGTCTTCCTGATAAGGTTTTAGGCCGTTCTGAATCGTATGCAGCAGATGTAGACACAATTGGATGCACTTCTCGACAGGACCCTTCCACAATTCCATCCGTTCGAAAATTCTGTCCAATACTTGCTTGATCCCCGCCGCGTTCATACGGTCCAATTCGACTTTCAATACCGTCTCATCCTCTTGCAGTATCACATTCCCCGCCGGAATATTCTCTAAGTGCTCGCCATATAAATAAACCTTTTCTTTTCCTTCATAAAAATAATTTTGGAGCGCGCGTTTCGCCTTCGAGTATACGTCTGGCAGACTCTCTATACCTTGAGACCCTTCACTGATCCCTATGCTAAGAGACAGATTAATAAATCTTCTTGCGGCCTCCATGATCTCCTTGCCGAACCTGATCGCCTCGTCAACGGGAAGGACTCCCTCCTTCTTTTTGGGCAAAAGCAGGACGATTTCTTCCTCATTCACATCTTGAAATATGCCCTCTGTGCTCTTGTCCAGCTGTAAGGAAATAAGATTCATGAACTTCATCTTGTCCGAGCTATCGGTTCGACGCTGATTACGATGAATGGTTATTAGTACAAAAACATAGCCATTCAGAAAGAATGCTTTATCTTTTTCTGCAACCTGCGTTTCTTCCGCTATGACATTCCCCTGAAAAATCCACTGCTTCAGCTGCCGCGAACCTCCATTTTCACTCCCTTCCACCGCGGGCTTTGTATCGATTTGACGCTGCCGGACCTCCCGGCTTGACGAAATTTTCTTGGAAACCTCAAGCAGCATTTGCAAAAGCTCTTCAGGCTTTAATGACGCTTTCAAAATATAGTCTTCTACTCCCAATTTCATTGCTTTCCGCACATATTCATAATCATTATGAGAACTGAGCACAATGATATGCGTATCCGGATATTCGCTCTTCACTTTCTCAATCAGCTCAATACCGTTCATTCTAGGCATGACAATGTCGGTCAGTATGATATCGGGCCTCGTCTTCTCGATAATCTCCAAGGCTTCCAAACCATCCTGTGCATCCCCGACATAGGTCAACTGGTGCTGCTCCCAGTCAATCAATGATTTTATACCTAATCGAACCAAAAATTCGTCATCTACGAGCAGTACTTTCAGAGGCATAAGCATTCCCTTCTTCAATTGTTTTGAGCGGCAAGTTGAACTCGACCGTCGTCTCGTTCGCCTTACTTTGAATATGCAAACCGTACCCTTCCCCGTATTGAAGCCGGATGCGCTCATGCACATTCCTGATACCGATACTTTGCGATGCACCATGTCCTTGCAACAAGATCAGATTGATATCATCAATTTTGTCCGGATGAATCCCTACACCATTGTCTGTAACGGTTAAAATCATTTGATTATGCTCTTGGTCAGCCACAGCTTTAATGGTAATAACCCCTCTCCCTTCCATCGGCTCAATCCCATGGTGAATGCTATTCTCTATAATGGGTTGGAGCATAAATTTGATGGCTTCCTGCTTCATTAAGGGTTCGGGAATATGAAACTCGACACTCAATTTATCGTTGTACCTCAATTTCATTAGAGTAATATAATGCTGAACATAGTCCATTTCCTCTTTAAGCGAAATCAACGTTTCTCCTCTTCCAATACTCGCTTCCATCATACTTCCCAGGCTGGACAGCATCTCCCCGACTTCCCGGTCATTGCGGATGTATGCCATCCATTTGATATTGTTCAACGTATTCAAAATAAAATGCGGGTTAATCTGCGCCTGAAGCGCTCGAAAACGCATTTCTTCTTTCTGCACATATTCCTCCTTCAGCCTTTGAAGCAGGTCCCGGATTTGTCTGGCCATGTGGTTATAGGTATCGATCAGCGTAGCAATTTCATTGGGACCCGAAAGCGCCAAGGAGCTGTTAAAGTCGTTTTTCTCTATTTCTTTCATTCGTTTATTTAAAAGCTTGACCGGCTTGGATACTCGGTAAGATATGCTGAACGCGAGCAGCATAAATACGATGACAATGATCCCGACCGTGATCATATTCGTTCTGCGCAAATCAAATATTTCTTTAAACACCGTATCATAAGGAATAAACTGTATTAATTTCCAGCCGGTTAAACCAATCGTGTCATAGCTGGCAATCCATTTCTGATGATTTTTTTCCACAATCAGCTGCCCTTTAGAGGAGTCCCATATTTTGGAGACATCTTCTGGTAAAACCTCTATGGGATCCATGCCCGCTTTCATGGAGCTGGAAATGATTTTCCCCTGTTGGTCCATGATCATGACATTGCCGTCCAATTTCGACATGTACTTGCGAAAATCGCTTTCGCTTACGCTAAAAAGCTCGATCCCGATGTTTTGATTGGTTTGCACATCTGTAATGGTTTTAATCAGCGTAACGAGCTGGCTCTTGTCATAATAAATATAATTGCGGCTGTCATTCGCCATCCAGCTAATGCCAAATGGTTCTTTTAACATCTCTTTATACCAGTCCGATTGAATATACTCGTCATATAAATCTTGTTGGACAATTTTGTTGCTTAACCAATTGCCGTGCATATCAAGCAAAGTTACATAGCTTTCCGAAAAATAAGAAGAATAAAGCTTATTCATTGCGTTATCTGCAAGCCGCAGCTTTTCATAATACGTGACGGAATTCGGCTGTTTCAGCAGGGAGGTGATATTGGGGTTCGTTGAGATGTCTACCGCGGATTTCAGCATATCCTGCAGTAATAACTCAATATTGAAATCGATTTGGTACAAAGCTTCTGATGTCGCATTGCCGATTTTATTCTCAATCACGCGCTCCAGAGGCTTATCGATCCAAAAGGCGCTAATAAATAGGGGAATGATGAGAAACAATAGAATGAAAAAAAGAATCTGGTTGTGAATAGAATTCCAGCGTTGCATTGATTTTTTCACCCATTGCATGGCGCGACCCCACTCTGCTTAAAATTTATTTGCCCTCCTCCCCCATTCTCCAATTTGAGAACGAAAACGAAGAGCAACTTTTAGGTGAAGTCTACCACACTATGCACAAAGGCACAATTTAGAGCATTGACATATATAAAGAAATAAGAGGCTGTCCCAGAAGTCATTTCTATGACTTTTGGGACAGCCTCTTCATTACCCTAAATCTCTTTCGTACCAGTACCCTGGCCCATCATGAACAAGCCGCATCAGCGCTTCCATGTAGAAGTAGTCCCCCCAGATGACAAAGTCATCCGGCGACATACCGCCCCGCACATGGTACGAGCCATGGCGGAGCAAGCCCTCTGCCTCCGGTTCGTCGCTCGTCAAGTAGTTCTCCGTGAGCGACTTCATGCAGCGGAACACCGCCTGCTCGAACCGCTCCCGGTCGGGGTCCCCCTCCGACAGGCAACCCACTAGCTCCAGCATGCCGCAGCAGGCAATCGCCGTCGCGGAGCTGTCCCGCGATGTGCCCTCGCCGACTGGCACGTCAAAATCCCAATACGTCACCTGATCCTCCGGCAGACGCGAGATAAAGTAGGCGGCCATCCGTCGCGAGACCTCCAAATACACCGGATTCTTCGTATACTTGTACGAAAGAATGAAGCCATAGATGCCCCACGCCTGCCCGCGCGTCCACGTGGACCCGTCATGGTAGCCCTGGTGAGTACCACCACCGACAGGCTCCCCATTCTCCTGGTTAAAATAGAACGTATGGTACGACGAATCATCCCCTCGCACCAAATACCGGCGGCTCTTCTCCGCATGAGCCACAGCAACATCCAGATACTGCTGATCCCCTGTCTGTTCATACGCCCAGTACAACAAAGGAAGGTTCAGCAGGCAGTCGATAATGATCCGACCTCCATTTTTCGAATCACCCGCAGGGCCCCACGCCTGGATATATCCGCCAGCCGGGCGCCATCTTTTCAGCAATGTATTCGCCGCTGCCAGACCCAGCTCCTGTGCCTCCTGCTCTCCCTCCAGCATCCACCAAGCTACCGCTGAAGGCAAATACAGAAAGCCAATATCATGGTGATCCAGCACCTTGAATGTGTCTAACCGGCGACGGAAGCTGTGCACCGTACGGACGGCCGCTTCCCGAAACTCACGGTCGCCCGAAGCCTCATAGCTCAGCCAGAGCATCCCGGACCAGAAGCCCTCCGTCCAATCCTGATGATCGCTTCTTTTATAATCTCCGCCATCAAGGCCGGTCCACGGGAACAAGTCCCCGAATTTATCAATATTGCGCCGTGTCTTCTCCACAGCATGCTCTAACGCTTCTACCCACATCGGTAAACGCCCCTTTCTTTTGTTCCAATCGGCCTCACCCAACTACCCCTTCACGGCCCCGACCATAACGCCTTTAATGAAAAAGCGCTGCAAGAACGGATACACGCAGAGAATCGGCAGCGTCGCCACAACGATGGTGGCATATTTGATTGTCTCCCCAATCTGGAACATATCCCCGCCTGTCCCCGAAGACATGCTATCGGTGGAGTTCGAAATGAGAATTTCCCGCAAAATAATTTGCAGAGGAAACAGCTCCCGATCCTTCAAGAAAATCGAAGCGTAAAACCAACCGTTCCACTTATCGACCGCATAATACAAAGCGATAACGGCCAGCGTTGGCAGCGACAGCGGGATAATAATCCGAAACAGCAATACAAAATGATTTGCCCCATCGATCTTCGCCGACTCCTCAAGCGCATCGGGAATGGACGCGAAAGCCGTCCGCATGATGATGAGATTGAATGTGCTCACAGCAAAAGGAATGATGATAGACCATAGCGAATCGAGCAAACCAACGCCTTTGACAATCAAATACATCGGAATCAACCCGCCGCTGAAGAACATCGTGAACAGAATGAAAAACATAATCCATTTGCTCCAGAATACGTTCTTGCGGGAAAGCACGAAAGCGCCAAGCGCTGTCAAAAGCAGATTAAACACAACGCCGACAATTACAATAAACAGCGTGTTCCCGTAACCGACGATAATCGCAGAATTTGAAAAAACAAGCTTATACGCTTCAATATTAAAGCCGAGCGGCCGCCACAAGACACCTTCGTGAGACACAATTCGGTTGGCATCGCTGAACGAAGCGAACAACACATGCAGCAGCGGATAAATCGTAGCCGCCATCAAAAACGTTAACACCGTATAAATTACCGTGTTAAAAATTCGCTCTTCCCATTTGGAATGGATCGACATTCGAATACTCCCTTTCTCCTTAAATTCAACCTACCATAAGCTGTTATCCGTCATCCTCTTACTGAACCGGTTCGCCGCAATCAGCAGAATGAGATTCAAAACTGAGTTAAACAACCCGACAGCCGAGCTGTAGCTCCAGTTAAATTCGAGCAAACCCTTTCGATACACGAAAGAAGATATAACGTCGGCCGTCTCATATACAACCGGATTGTAGAGCAGAATAATTTTTTCAAATCCGACATTCAGCAGGTTACCCGACCGCAAAATAAACATAATGACGATAACCGGCAAAATGCCCGGCAACGTAATGTTCCAAATCTGCTGCAGTCTGGAGGCGCCGTCAATCCGCGCTGCTTCATACTGCTCCTGATCAATGCCCGTGAGCGCCGCCATGTAAATAATGGACTCCCAGCCTATGCGCTGCCAAATGTCCGAGATCACATAAAGCGAGCGGAACAGTTCCGGCTTTTGCAGCATCGCCTGACCATCCGTCCCCATCACCGAGACAAAAAATGTATTAATAAAGCCGCCGCTGTTCGTGAAATCCTTAATCATCCCGCAGATCACGATCATAGAGATGAAATAAGGCATGTAAGTAATGGACTGCGCTGTCTTTTTGAAGGTTTTATTCTTCACTTCGTTCAGAAGCAGGGCAAGCAGAATCGGCATCGGAAATTCAAACAAAAGCGAATATAAGCTGATCAGAATCGTGTTTTTAAAAATACGCCAAAAATAATAGCTGCTGAAGAAGCTCTCAAAATGAGCTAAGCCGACCCATGGGCTGTCCATAATGCCCTTCATGGGCGAGTAGTTTTTAAAGGCGATCAACGCGCCGTACATCGGAGCATAGTGAAACAAGACGTAGTACGCCAACACAGGTAAAATCATGAGATATAAATATTTATTCGTGATAAAATCTTTCGCAACAGTTCTCCGTAAAGAACCGGTACGGGTCGGAGCAGCAGGTGCAGCGGTTGTCTGCAGGTTCCGGTTCATGCTCAACACTCCTCTATTTATAAGTGGGGAGAGGCATAAAGCCTCTCCTTGCCAAACGGATTAACGCTTGTTGTAACGATCTAAAGCAGCTTTTTCAATCGCAATGGCGCGATCAATTTTGAGCGATTTGATTTTATCCACATACTTGTCGAACGAATCAATCGGCTCGGAGCCCAAAATAATTTTCAACGACATCTCGCCTACAAGCGTATTCACGTCGTTCATGATTGTCGCAAACTCCGTGCTTTCATCCGGCGTAGGCGTGATCGGCGGCAGCAGATATTTCTCTGCATCCGTGTTGGACCACACCGTGATCCCGTCTTTTTGCTCCGGCATCGTCAAGTACTGCTCGATATACCTTTTGTCCTGTACGAACGGACCGTTATAGCCGGAGCGCGCATACATCGCAAGTGCTTGCGCAGGCGCGAGCTTATCCGGGTTCTTCATGACGTAATCCGTATACTTCGGATACCCGTTGTCCATCTTGTAGCTCACACCTTCAACCCCGAAGTTGAAGAAATTGTGGCCTTCTTCACCGTAAGCGTAGTCAAGCAAACGTGCGGCTGTTTCCACATTTTTGGAATTAGCTGTAATCGCAACGCCGCCCGTCGGTACAAAAGCAAAGTCTTTTTGTCCGAACTTCGGCTTATCGCCGTTCTTCATCACAGGATAGGGAGCTGGAGCAAATTGCGCCTTCGGCTCTTTCTCCTTCACGATCGGCTGCCATTTGCCAATGCCCGCGCCCGAATTCCATACCGTCGCCGCGCTTTTGCCGGACGTCATGTTGGAATCCATCGTTTTGGTATCCACGGTGGCAATGTTTTTATCGATCAAGCCCTCGGCATACCATTTCTGCATCGTAGCCAGGAATTGCTTATAGCCGGGCTCCATCGGGCCGTACTTGATTTTGCCGTCTTCTTGGTAGAAGTTTTTAATGACCCCGAACGCCCCAATGAACGCACCGCCATCCAGGCCAAACAATGCCGTCGGCATACCCAGGAACGTCAGCGGTGCCGCTACGCCTTTCTTCTCCTTAAACGCTTTCAGCACGTTATACCAATCGTCGATCGTTTGCGGCATTGGCAAGCCCAGCTCGTCCAACCAGTCCTTCCGAATGATCGGGCCTTGGTATGTTTTGAGCAGATCATCGCCGCGAATGAACGGGAAGGCATAGTAGCTGCCGCTGTCGGTTTTTATTTGCTTATCCACTTCCGGGTGCTCTTTCAAATACTTCTTCAAGTTCGGTGCGTACTTATCGATCGCATCATTCAACTTTAAAATGTAGCCGTCATTGATTGCCTTTTCCGGACCGCCTGGGAATGCGGAGCTCCACGAATATTCGATCATGTCAGGCAGCTCGCCGGAGGCCAGCAGCACGTTCAGCGCTTCTTTTGCTTGATTCGCAGGCGGTTGAATAAATTTCAGATTGATGCCTGTCCGCTTCTGCCACTCTTGGAAGAATGGCACCTCCTGGAACGTCGGTTTCACGCTGCCGATATTCCCATTGAGCTCCGCCCAATACGTGAGGGTTTTATCCGATTTCATCGGATAGCTGAATGTCCCTGCAGCCGTTGCCGGTGGGGAAGAGCTTGCTCCATCCTTCGGCTGATCGGCAGGCGCTTCCTTAGAACAAGCCGCGAGCACGGAGCCCGACAGCGCCAGCAGTGTGGCTAATGTTACAATTTTTTTCGTTGCTTGCATAACTGCTTACCTCCCTTTGTCGTATAGCAGCGTCGGTAGAACGCTTCGGTCTTTACAGGCTTCATATTGACGCCATCCAACCCAAAAAGATATATCGAAAAGCTCCAATTTCGTTGTTAAAACAGGCGCCGACATGCATAAAAACGCCAATTGTATGGCAAAACGAATGACATGCCGCTCTTTCGCTGACGAAGGCCGAATACATCGCACCCCCCTCATGTATGAAAAACAGGCACCCACCGAAGTGGCCGCCCGTCTAGCCCCGCAGCTCTCGAAACTTGCCAGGCGTAATGCCCTCAAACTTTTTAAATACCCGGATAAACGTCGCCGCTTCATTGAAGCCGACCAGCTTGCCGATATCGACAATCGGCTGAACCGTAAAGCCCAGCAGCGCTTTAGCCTGCTCCACCCGCACACGATTAATATAATCAAGCAGCCCTTCACCCGTCTGCTCCTTATATAGCTTAGACAAATAGCTCGCTTTTAACTGAAATTGGTCACCGAGCATTCCCACATTCAAATCCATATCCTGATAATGGGTTTCCACATAGACATTCACCTTATTAATCAACTCTCGCAGCGATTCTGCGCGCCCTTTGGAAATGCTAACGTCCAGCTTCGCTCCCGTATATGCGCACACATCTTCCAGCAGCCGATTCAGCTGCTCCACCATTTCCTTGACGGTATCGCTGCTCGCCATCGTTTCCATCCAGTTCGGATGCTTCGCGAGAAAGCTTTCATCGACTTCACCGAGCTCATGGATCGTTTTCATCATCGTTGAAATTAAATCAAACATCAAACAACGAACTAGCGTCACAGACGTCATCGAAGAGTTCCCGTAATTGCGATCGACAACCTCGTCCAACACTTCTCGCGCATGCGCCAAATCGCCGATTTTAATAAAGTTCATCAGCCTCTGCTCAATTTGCAGCGGATAGTAGTAGCCGGTCATCGGTTCCTTGCGCAGCTGTTCATAAGCGATAATTTTCTGCTTGCCAAGCACCAGCTTGTACTCCATCGCATCCATGGCTTCTTGGTATGCGGCTGCAATGCCTGGAATCGTGGAATGCGCCCGTGAAATGGACAATGTCAACTTCATCCGGTAGCGTTCCAGCAGAAACTGCTGCGCCTCCACCGAAATCGAGACGAGCTGCTGCAAGCGCCCCTCTTCCTCCTCTGAAGAGAAATTCACAATGCAAGCGAGCATATCGTCCACTTCGGCGACATAACCGCGATGCCCGCGCATGCCGACCAGCTCTTCCACCACATTGGTCAAAATAAATTGTGCCAATCGGCTCTTTTCATATGGCCCGATGGACGAAATGCTGATGTTGACCTCCTCGGGAGCTTCCATAAAAAACAACAGAACAGCAAAATCTTCGGACAGCAGCTCGATCTGATGCGAATTCAGCGACTCCTGCAGCGGAATCGGCCCGTCCAGCCGGCCCTTCAGCAGGCGCGCCAGCATATTTGAGCGCAGCATGTTATGCTGCTGCTGCAGCTGAACCCGGATCGCTTCCTTCTCGCTGAGCGTATCGGAAACGGCACGGTGAATGAAGCTGAGCTCATTCCCCTCCTGCTGGCTGCCCTGGACCGCTTCGGCCCCGGCTAATACCTTCACCAGACGCTGAATCGGTGAATAGTTGCGCCGCATGAAGAAAAGCGTCAAAATAGCCGCCCCGATGAGGGAAATGGCTACGCTAATGTACATCACATTGCGGACATAGACGGCTTTTTGCCAATAGACCTTGCTCGGAATAACAGATATATAGGTCAGCTTCGAGACCTCAGAGTTCAGATAGTAAATCTCCGACTGCTCGTCGCTGGTTTTGGTATAAATGACGCCGCTCTCCGACCTGCCCAACTGATCCAGAACGGAAGGCGGGAGCCCCGTGCTCGTATTCGACAGCAATACTTTATGCGCTTCATCCAATACGTACACATACCCGCCGCTAAAAGACTGCACCTTTGCAATCGCTTTATTAAAACGCTCCACATCCGCCATAACAACCACGGAGCCTGTCGGCCTGCTTCCCGACCCTGCCGGAAGCCGGGTGATCAGCGCGAGGGATTGCTTCGAATAAGCGGAGTCCTTGCGTGGCAGGACGGTAAAAATCGTGCTCCTGTTCATCTTCACCAGCTTCAGCCAATCGGCATAACTAATCACGCCTGTATCGTGTATGGTTTCAAAGCCCGCTTGATAGTCACGTGTAGAGCTAGGCAACAAAACGGTATTCTCCGCTTCCCAGGTCACATAAAATTGATCGACATTGGCATAGGAGGTCTGGTACATTTGAAACTCTTTTGCCACCTGATAGGCGGTATACTGCTCATCACTGCTGGACATGCGGGTATAAATCAAGCTTTGAACTCTCGTATTCCAAGTCAGCTCCATACTCAAACGCTGCATCATCTCAACCTGCGTATCGATTGTTTCTCTCACCTGTTGAAGCATCGTATTGTTCGCTCGATGAATCTCGCTGCGAAGTGTATTGCTGGACTCCCTGTACAAAATGAGGCTCATGAGAATCGGAATGATAAAGACAGCGCTATAGGAAATTAGCCATGTAAAAATGACGCTTTTGCGCTTTTTCCACAGATTGATTTTGATTGGCATGCGCTCTCTCCTTTGGGGTTCATCGTGTTCGTAAGCATGCAGTTCAGCTGCCCCATACCTCGTATTCTCACACATTGAGAATAAGCCGTAAAGCGTGGATTCTGCCAGTACGACTCCTTTTACTATAATGGCTCCCCGCTATAAAAGGGAATGCATAAATTGTCCAATCGTGTTGTTAAAAAGATTGCCGCCGCTGCAGAAGTAAGCCGCTCAGCCATCCTTTACGCCGCCTCTCCTGTGCACCACTGCGCCGTTTCCCGTCATCTGAACCGGATGATTTCCAGTTCATGACAACAAAAAAGAGGGAGCCGTAGCCCCCTCCTAAATCTTTAGTTCATAAATGCTATATAACTCAAAAGGCGTTTCAACACAACTGCCGCTTCCGCTCTAGTCGAAGGAGCGGCTGGCGCAATGAGGCTCGCCGACCTTCCGGTCAGGATGCCCGTTTGCAATGCCGAAGCAAGTGGAACCTTCGCCCAAGCGCTCGTTTCCGATTGATCTTGGAACGGGGCGAGCAAGTCTGGATTTGCTCCGCTCACCTGCTTGCCAACAAGCTTCATCGCAGCTGTGAGCATCACCGCCATCTGCTCGCGCGTGATCGGAAGGTTCGGGCTGAACGCATCCGGTCCGGTACCTTCGATCAGCTTCGCTTGCACCGCCGCTTCGACTGCCTCGTAGTACCAGTCGGTCGCTGCGACATCCGCAAAGCTAGGCTGCTGCACTGGCTTCGATTGATAGCCGAGTGCGCGCACCAGCATCGCTGCGAACTCAGCCCGCGTGACTTGAGCCTCTGGCACGAAGCTTGTATCCGTCTGACCTTGAACGATCAGCATCGAGGCCAGCTTTTCGACATCTGCCTTGCTCCAATGTCCGACGAGGTCGTCAAACGTTTTGCTGCCTTGAATCACCGTGTAAATACTTGTTCCATTTCGTTTCATGCGCACTTCCGTGCGCCCATCAGGCAGCGTCACAAACACCGCTGGCACATAGGCCAGCGCACTTGTCACTGGATCGTACAGCACAGATGTAACATTGCTTGCGTTCAATCCCATGGGTAAAATCAGCGTACGCTCAACATAGAGATTGCCGAATTGCGTAATCGCAACCGAAGTATCTCCTTGCTCCAATGACACGTGATAGTCCACAATCGGTCCTGCAACCGAAACCCCATAGTGACTGGAAGCTGCTTTTACACGCTCTTCCAGCGAGGTGTCCGCTTTTTCAATCGTGACGGACACGATGCTTGTCTCCGATGGAGCAGCTTGTGAGACAGCTCCGCCTGGAACAAACAACGACAGTGGGAGCGTCATTGCACCTTGCGGCGCTTGAAAGACTACGACACCTGTCGGCGCTGCTTTTGCCGCTTCCTGCAGGGCAGCAACTTGGAGCTTCACGACAAGCGTGCTGCCCTCGCTATCCGTCGGTGAAATCACGACGGTCGTTGCTGCAGATGACCAGGCTTGTTTCAGCGCCTCGGCAGCTACAATCACTGTCGTCACTGTTCTGCCTTGGCTGTCTTTGCTTGTTGTGACCGCGCCGGCCGCCAGCTTCAGCTGAACGACACCCTCTTTCGGTTCTGTCGTCGGCGGCGTTACCGATGTTACCGAACCGGTCCCCGAGCCGCTGCCAGTACCTGTACCAGAACCGGAGCCAGACCCCGAACCATTTCCTGGCGACACATTCACCGTGACAAAACGCAGCGTCGTCACCTTCCCCGCCGGTGCCCCGCTCGTCTCGTCCGCAGCACGGCGGACGATAAGCTCGTGCGGGCCATTTAGGTTGAGACGTCCAAACGTCTCCGCTTCATACCGCACATAGTCGCCGCCATCCAGGCTGTATTCCAGCCCGTCTGTGATTCCCGACACGGTGTTAGCCGTATCGTCCGCCGTTACCTCCGGTGCCCTCGGCACGACATACACCGTCACAGCAGCCTGCTGCTCAGCATGAGCAGTCGTCGCCGTAATGACCGCCTTACCCGGCTGCTTCGCTTGCACCAAGCCGGTTCCATCAACAGACGCCGTCTGCGCATTAGTGGAGATCCATCCGACACTCGTTTCATAGGCATCTGCAGGTGTCACTTGTGCGCTCAACGAAGCAGTCGTTTGCTCCGCACCATCACCCGGTTCATCCAGATACAACGCTTCCTCCGTCGTATTCAACATCAGCCCTTGAGGCTGTTTAGGCTCACGATACGTATACACCTTCACATTGTCGATCCATAATGGCGCATCTACAGCGCCGTAGGAGGTATAGATGCGAATGTTATCGATCGTGGACGACGATTCGTAAAAGTTCAGGTTTGCCTTTTGGAGCACACCGTTTAAGTACACATTGACCTTCTGGTTCGCAATATCAACCTCCAGGCGAATATGATGCCAGACACCGGTTGGCACTGAGCCGAGCGTATCTACCGTGCCATCCTTGTACAGATAGCGCAGCGTCCCGCTCGTTAACAATCGAACGACGGTCTTGTCGCCTTGGCGTAGCTCATAGAACGGCGTTTTGCCGCTGTTCTTTTCCTTTAAATCCCACTCCGCAACCAAAACTCCGTTTTGCGCCGCAAACGACTGAATGGCTGAGGCGCTGAACTTGTTGTCATTATCGCTGAGCAGCATGCTTCGATTCGTCGGATTTGGATCCTCCACAATCTGAACTGGAGCCGTCGCGCTTCCAGCGATTTGCCATGTCCCTGTCCCGCCTGAATTGAACGTGCTGTACACTAACGTTTGCTCGCCAAAACGGTACACCGCAATGTCGTCCACGTACAGAATCGCGTCCTTCGCTTGCGCATCCGTCTTCATCCGTATGCCATCAAGTGCTGCAACCGGGCTGGCAAAAGCTGCACCTGCTGCCGCCAACGTACCGTCCACATAGACATCGTACTTGTTGTGCGGAATGTCAACGGTCAAGCGGAGCTTCGTCCATGCTGCCGCAGGCAGCCCTTGCACATAATGCTCGGAGCCCTGAGTGTCGAGCCAGTATAGCGCTCCTGCACGTGTCACTAAGCTTATAGCCTCAGAATCGCCATTTAGCAGCGTGAATTCCTCGCCCTTCGGACCATAAGGCTCCGCAAACGTCAACTCGATCTCAGCCAATCCCGAGACAGCCGGGAATTTGCGTCCTGCCGAGGCCGAAGCCTGGTCGCTCAGATCGAGCAGCCGCAGCATATTGCTGGACTCCTCAGGCAGCCGCTCCAGCGTCACAATGGTCTGCTGTGCATTGCTCACCGTCCAGCCGCTCGGACCGCCGCCGATCGCTTCCAGCCCATTGCCTTCATTATCGAAGGCTGCGTATAACACAGCTGAGCGATCCAACTCGCTGCTTCCGCTTCTTGGATTCACGATAGCCGGAATCGGCGGATGATCGGACGGTCTCGGCTTCGCTGGATCGGTATCGAACACCGCGTGGAACGTCCGTCCCACCGAGCCGTTCACGCTCACCACCAAACGGATCGTCGGATACAACTGTGTGACCATGACCTGCGGGTCCGCCTGCAGAAGTCCTGCAGCTGAACGATCCAGCTCCAGCTCAATGGCGCCTGAATTCTCCAGCGTCGGATCGGAAACCGCGAGCTCCAACTGGTTGTTCGCTTCCTTGATCATGACAGCAGCCTGTCTGGAGCTCGTTACCAGATCGGCTTTTACCTTCTGATCTTTCCAGAAGTTCACGGCTGTAAGGCCTAATCCGTTATGGCGTACCGCTTGCACCTGATCATTATTAACCAGCACCTCATAAGCTGGATGCTCTGCATACTGCTTCACCTGCTCCGCCGTTTTGTTCGGCAGAATCGCATAGCTGTATGTTTGGCCCTGCGGGCTCTTCCCGTGATCGAACCACAAGCTCAGGTAGTTGCGGGTCACAGCATCGGACTGGCCGATGCTTTGGTTGACATCGCTCCAGCGACCCGTGCGCTGTTCCCGAAGTCCATTAATCGCCGGTTGATCCGGGAAGTAGTAGCCGATATCCGACTGCGCACCATTGCCGCCAAAATGCATCCACTTCACGCCGGTCATTCGCTCACTCCAGCCGAGGCTCGTGGACTTCGCCTGCCCGTTCACAATGAGCGGATTGTCGCCGGCTGCATTCAGCTTACGCTGCTCGACGATCGTTTCGATTGTCCGGTTATCACTGCTTGAGATCCCCGAGCCTAGCGCGACGATCTCGTCGCCGAACATGAACCACGACTTATTCGCTTGCAGCGTCGTGCCGATCTGCTTCAGCTGCATGCCGGAGCTGCCGTAGGCCCCCATCTCGACGCCGCCTGCCCAGCTATTGCCCGGCTTGCCTTCGCCGTCCCCATTTTGATAATCACTGAAAGCGCGCGGTCTTGTATCCACCGTCGTACCCGGCAAGCGGTACCGATTCGCCGTCGCCCAATAGTCTTCCATATACTGTGCTTGATCGCCGTTATACAGGTACGTCATCCCGTCACCCGTATACCAGCCTTCCCCATTTTCACCATTGGTCAGCTCATAGGTCTGGATGCGCTTGGAGCTTTTACTGACGCCAAACGTGTAGTCATCCCGAACTAACAAGCTTCTGGCCATCCCCGCAAACTCGTAGTAACCGCCCGCTTCCCGATCCGGCACAATCGCAGCATCACGGACCCACTCCTTCACAGAACCAATCAAGTTGATCGAAGATATAAAATTGTAATAATTAAAGTGCGTCTCATCCTGCGTAATCCACGCTTTCAGCAGGCTCTTCAGCTTCTGCGCATCGGCCGCCGGCGCATTCAATGCCATTCTTGCGAGCGCCGACATGATGCCTGCCGCCGTTTTCTGTGAATTATCCGAACCGCGCACTATTGATCTGCCGTTAACGAAATCCATCGTCATCCCCTTATAAATCACTGGGGCGACCCCATCGTAGATCCACTGATAGATGTTATTCACGTTCGGATCGGTAATCGGCCAAGGGCTGCCGTTCAGCAAGTAAAGGAGCTGGCTGATCCCTTCCAGCATTACCGAGCCATAGCTGCCTGTGTAAGGCACAGACGTATGCATGACGAAAGAACCGTCATTGTAAAAACCGTCGCCTGCCGTTACATAGGCAAACAACGGAGACATCTCCGTCGCTGCAGCACGTATGCGCGCTTCCGATTGCAGCAGTGCGCCGTCCACGAGCTTATACAGCAAAATATCCGAACGATTAGCTCCGGTATAGTAGGAGCTGGTATCAAATAAATTGGATTGAATATCCGGCGTATAGTGATCAATCGCTCCAATATAGCGCGCGATCTGCTCCGGCGTCAGCGCATCGTACATCATGACGATGATATCCGTCATTTTCACCGGAATGCCAATCTCGAAATTCCACCAATTGCCGAAAGCGGTACCCGTTTCGTTGTATTGCTTCGTGTAGACCCAATTCAGCGCAGAGGCGATATCGTCACGCAGTTGCAAATTGTGGTAGAGCGTACCTCCCTTCGTCGAGTAAGCGTACGCCATTTCACGAATACGCGAGATATTGTTATGAATCGCGTCAGAATTGCCGCTGCTAACAACGCTGTCCGTCCACAGCACTTGGCGGTCTGCCGACTTCTGAAGCGTCGACCAACGGGTTTGTCCGTTCGTCGTTAAGGTGGCCACCTTTGCCTGTACATCCGCATCAGATGTATCTAAGTTGTCACCGCCGTCAAGTCCTGCTTTGCGCTTTAAGCGTAAACGCTCGAACTCGCCGGACACTGCTGCTTGATCAATAACTTTAATCATAGTACTCGCTGTTTTTCCTCCATCCACACTCGTCGTCGTGAGTGATGTTTCCCCAAGCTTCAGACCGGTCACGACACCGGCCGCATCCACAGACGCAATCGAGGCATCGCCAATTGCCCAGGTCACGGCTTGATTCCCTGCTTGCGCCGGCTGAAAAGTCGGCACCAGCGTAATCGTGTCCCCTTTGATCACCGTCGCCGTACTCGGCAAGGTGATCGATTGAACACTCGGCGGTTGCACCTTCACCGTCGTTGAAGCTGAATGGCTGCCATCTGCACTAAGCGCCGTAATCACGGTCTGACCGGCCGTTACGGCGGTAACAAGCCCTTGCGCATCGACCGTTGCGACAGAGGGATTCCCGCTTGTCCATGTGACGTTTTGATTCGTGGCGTTTGCCGGTGTAAAAATAGGCGTTAACTTCACCGTGCCTCCAACCGCTACGTTCTGCTCCGCAGGCAGTGCCAGGCTATCCACTGGCACATTGGTGGCGACCGTAATCGTGGATGACGCTGTTTTCGCGCCATCTAACGTCGTAGCCGTTACATGCGCGGTGCCGACGGCAATACCAGTAGCCACACCGTACGTGTCGACCGTCACGGTTGCCGGCGCGTCCGAGCTCCAAACGACGCGTTGATCAGCGGCATCCGAGGGCACGACTTGCGCAGCAAGTGAAAGCTGCTTGCCAACGCCAATCGTCGAAGCAGTTGGCAATATGGAAACGCTTTCAACTGGCGCGTAACCATAGACGCGCACATCATCTAAAAAGGAGGTGCCAAGCTGTGCCGTTCCTGTTTGTGTAAATTTAATGGTGTTAATCGTATCCCAAGCCGCTCCTAAAGTGATACCGGTTACGACCTGCACATCATTGAGGAACACGTCCGCTTTTTGCCCAGTTTGATCGATGATCGCTTTCACCCGATTCCACGTATTTGGCGTGTACGTTCCCAAAGCCTTACTCAAAATGGACATCTGACCTGTTTCCGTTAACGTCAAAAAGTTTTTCCACACGCCACTGGTGCTCTTCACATCGAGCAACCGAATATGAGCAGTATCCTCAGCTCGAACCGATGCTTCCAGAACCACTTTGCCGGCAATATTAAGTCCAAATTTCCCCGTGTACAGTTGAGTGCCCGAAGTGCCAGACACCAGTTTCAAGCTAAGATCACTTCTGCCGTAGACGGCTTCCCCAACCGTGTAGTCCGTACCTGCTTTCGCATTATACAACCCCCAGTTGCCACCTACTTCTGCTGCTGGCCCCGTCGTCGATGGCGTTGTAGGGTAACTATTAAAACTCGCCGCCACATAGGTGGTCACTGCAGCCTGTGCCGCACTCGGTCCCGCCATGCCGTAGGGCAGCAGCAGATTGCCTGCCATCGCAGCGATGAGGACGCATACTTGCATCCTTTTACTCATGGACATCTCCCCTTCATGATTTGATGCTTACACGTTCATTATAAGAGGAGGTTCCGCCTTGCAATATTTCCATTTCATCCAACCGGCTTAACAAATTATTTCTACCATGTACAAAATGTCCATTTGGATTTACAAATACTTACCGCGCATAGAAAACTGCCTGATGAAAAAGCCAGTCTTCCCTATCATCTTCTCCGCACTTTATCAATGCTTAAACATTCGAGCTCCCGGTGGCTTCGATTACGTTCGATTTTATATACTCCCCGTATCCAGCCCGTCTTTATATTCTACAATTTTGTTCTTACCGGTCCGTTTAGCAGAGTACATGCTTAGATCAGCTTGCTCGAGCAGCTTCTCTGGGGTTAAACCATATCGATATATGCTGAATCCTATGCTTAAGGTGACATTACTCTCTCTTTCTACTCTAGAACGGAAGTTCTCTGCCCACTCTTCAATACGCGAGATAGTATCTTTATCATCAATAACAGCAATCAGTTCTTCACCTCCATAGCGTCCTGGAAAACCAATATCATCCGTCTCTTCTTGCAAAATTTCAGCGACGGTCTTTAAAGCAGCATCCCCAGCATGATGGCCAAGGGTATCATTGAGCTCCTTGAAATTATCAATATCTGTGAATACGATTGCACATTCCCCTTTTTCTACACATTGCTTAATTCTAGTGCTGATAGCTTTACGATTGTACAGTCCAGTTAGCCCATCTAATAATGAGGAGTTCACAACACTCTGAAACATAGTTATGAAACGTTCAATTAATATTAAGAGCAGGATAAAATAGTAAATAACCGGTAGAATATCGAATATAATCAGGATCCATTTTTCTGTTTGCCATAGGTCTGTTTCAGCGTTTCCCACAACAATACATAAATAGATTATTAATGATACCCGATGTTTAATTGTTTCACCTATATAAGGGCTAATAAGTAACCAGGAGATACAAACAGCGGCAAATTCAATTATGGAGAGTGATAACTCAGCTTTAAGAGAACTTGTTAGGAAGAGTAAAAGTGGGATGAAAATCGCAGCAGCGAGGTAGTAAATTATGCTTCGTTTTATCTTTTTAAAGTATGACGCGTATATTCCAATATTTAAATTCATGAACATGATGGCACTAGCAATGTGCAGTAGCGATCTGGATCCTAACGAGGTAATTTTAAGCACTTCATATCCCATTGATAATATCAGGCCGAATGTTAGGATCAAATATACTTGTTTTCTCCTTAGTAGATATAGTCTTAAAACCATAACGAGCATTACTATTAGCAAGACACTACAAATTGTATTTGTGTAGAGTTGAAACGTTATTTGCACTCATATACATCTCCTTATTCATGCTTAGACCCATGGCTTTGTGTCTCCACCTTTCGATGGATTTGCCTTTGTTCATTATTGCTTGTTAGTTGAACCTGAGATCATCGTTGTAAATAAAATGGCTCAGATTTATTCTCTTCGTTTTTAAAAATATTGACGAGAAGCAGGACTAAAGAGTCTCTATAAACAAGTGCTTGAAGCTCACGAATGGAATGTGTTCTGGTTTTAAACTTAATATTAGCAATATGATTTTTCAGAGTTTTTTCGGCAATATGGAGTTGTTCACTTAGCTCTCTATTGTTGCCTCCACAAACTGTCAGCAGGCGTAATACCTCATTCTCCCTCCGAGTGAGACAAAAACGCTCCTTAAACGTATTGAAGTACGCATTAAACACGGGGGACTCCACAATCAATCGGTTTAATATCATCGCTAGATTCATTCTCCTTATACTAGTAAGCGTTGGAAGAGAGACTTCTGGTCTTGTAGATCCTTTTTAAACTTAAGAAGAAAATTGTTCTTGTAACGTTTTGGAAAGATCCTTCAAACGGAGTAACTCTCTATTAATGTGGTGAGATGCATTCGATTGAGTTTCTGTAGTGCTGTAAAGCTCTTGTACGGAAGCCACGCTTTCTTCGGTAACCGCTGATATGTTAGTCATTTCATTAGAAATCACTTGTGACCGTAGTTCAATATGTTTCACAGATTCATTAAGGGCTTCAACAATATCAATCATCTCGGTAATAGCCTCGTTCATTTGCTTCAAACTGGATATCGACGCTTCTGCAAGTTCAACCGTGTAAGTTGTGGCTTGTCTTCCAACTTCAATCTGGGTTAAAGATTCTTCACTTTCCTCTTGAATATTCGTTAGAATTCCCTTTATTTCATATGTGGCCCTATTACTCTGCTCAGCTAATTTCCGGATCTCACTGGCAACGACAGCAAACCCCCTGCCATGCTCCCCAGCTCGTGCCGCTTCTATAGAAGCATTTAAAGCTAAAATGCCCGTTCGGCTAGCTATTTCTTGAATCGTGGTAATAATATCCCCTACTTGGTGAGAAGACTCGTATAAATTTTGCATGGTGTCCGTCGTTTGTTGTATCGCATGGGATACAATTCTAACTTGCTCGAACAAAGGTTCAATATTGTTTTGATTGTTATGCATCGTTGTGGCTGTAGTCGCAGCCGTTGCCTGCAAGTCAGAAAAGGATTGGGAATTCTGCTCAATCATCTGATTAATACTGTGCAGATTAGTCTTCATATTGCTCAGTGATTCACTTTGAATTTCAAGACCTGTAGACACTTCTTTAAAAGTAACCAGCATATCATTATTTGCAACAATGTTATTTTCAGATTTCTCTGAAATGATCACAGACGTTTGCTCTAATACTTGCGAATGTTTTTGTACCGTTTCGAGTAGCGCTTCAGCTTCTTTTTGTTTAATTGCTTTTTCCAATTCTATTGCGTTCATTATTCTTTTCTTGGATAAAACCTGGAGACTTGTTGCACTGGACGTTAAAATCAGAAATATAGCGTGAATAAGAAGCATTAAAAAGGAGTATTCGCTATTCCCAAAGATCAATTTAGGCACTAAGAAAAATCCAAAAATATGCTGCACGGCGAAAATGCCTGTCATAAGAGCAATTAGCTTAATATCTTCGTAATAAGCTACTATAGCAACCACCATAAATATAGAAAAATGCATCTCTATCCCCCCTCCTCCACCAGAAATAATAGAGATACTAGAAAAGGTAAGAACTAATGTATTAAGCATTGGTATCATGGGTTGATCAGTTTGCTTTCGATAAAGAAAATAAGCTGCCCCCAAGAAAGCCGCGGGAATAATGAACAAAATGTTCAGCGCAAGTGAATAGTGTTGGCCGCTATCATGACCGGTTGCCATATTCTCCATCAACATCATGTGTCCCATGTTTTCCATGAAATTAAATTTTCTATACAATAAATGGATGATAAAGCTGAGTGCTATGGTGCCCAAAGATATCTGTAACATGAACCTGTTTTTCTGTCCTATCATTTCTAAAATCCTCCTATTTTAACGATATTATCCAACCTGATTTAGTTGTTTTCAATCTCGTTTTGCTCCTTGTGTTGGGCGCTGCTCCCGAATATAGGGTTCATCCATATACACATTCGACTTTTCCATATATAATATGGATAATTCTTCAAGCTGCTGAATAAGCTGTTTACATTCAAGAATAATGTCAAGCAAGGACTCAGTCGAGCCATTTTGATCAGACATAGTTATCTCCTGTTCTTCTAAGTTTTGTGGGAACGTTCCCTTAACGTTTTCTCCAGTATTATGAACATTATATTATTAAAATGAGTATGATCAATCTAGAGATTGTTAACACTGTGTATAGTTTTATTTAACCACGTGAGATAAGGTGCCTCCATGAATTCAGAACAGATCCGCTATATTCTACAAGTAGCCACAGAAAAATCAATACGAAAAGCAGCAGATAAATTACATATAACTGCCTCAGCCCATTAGCCAATCCATTCATTCATTAGAAAATGAACTAGGAATAACCATATTTCAACGAACTAGCAAAGGAACAATGCCAACGCCTGACGGAGAAATCGTAATATCCAAACTTTTAGAAATGAAAACGAAATATATAGAATTATACGAAGATATTAATCGCGCAAAAAATGGGGATTATTTAAAATTAAGAATATCGTATGCCAATACATTTGGTCATATCATTAAACAAGCGTTAGTTTCTTTCAAAAAGGAATTTAAAGATATCCAAATAGAGCTCCTAGAAAAATTGCCTCAGCAGATTTGCGAAGAAATTACAACCAATTGCATTGATCTTGCTTTTATTCCTGAAGAAAAAGAATTGATGAATCGGAATTTTGATATTGAAACGCTATATACAAGTCATTTTTGCATTTGCGTTGGAAAAAATTCTCGTTTTCGAAATAAAGAATTTTTAACATCGAAAGATTTAAGAAACGAATCTATAATTGTTCTCGACTCTACCTCTCACAAAGAAATGGTCAAAAGAGCAAATCTAGAGGGGAATTCGATTTATGTAACGGTGACCGTTACTGAACCAATTGGTGAGTTTATAATGAGTTCGAATGCCTTTACAATTATGGACAATTTTTCATTAAAGGGCCATGATCACATTACTAATGGAACTCTAGTTCAAATTCCATTTAAAGATCCAGATTATTTTTATAGAGATATATGGGCTGTTCATTGCAATACGAATCTATCCAGCTATACCAAGGAATTCTCAAAGCATCTACGAGCTCAATTTGATTAAAAAAGAAAACCGCGTCAAATAAATTGTTTCCCCCTATTAGGAAGAGATTAAAAAGGCGTTCACTCTCAATGAGTGCACGCCCTTTTTTTAAGTTTAGAACTGTATTGTCTACTTCAAATACTTAATTGTCACCTGATATTACTTGATGGATAACAAGTTATTATTGATCAATTCTTATCTTTAAATATAAAAAAAGGTGTGTATCATATTTACTGAGAAAAAATATGTTAAAAACGGTTCATTTAATTCTTGTTAATTATGATTTATCCGCTGACATAGGAACTGAAATTACCGCCAAAATAAAGACTACCTAGTCCACCACTACTCGTAATCCAACTCGACCTATATCCCATATTGTTATGAACATCGACTGGCGAAATAAAGAACATAAAAAACGCCTCACTGTAATTGTACAAAAAGGTGTTTTTTTATGCTTTAAGAGATTGGACGAAATCTGTTTTAATCTGTTCTATACGGCTATTTATTTTGCTGCAATATCTAAATCTAATTTTGTTTTTGCATCAAGAATTTTTGCAACACCGCTCAGAACAAATTGATCAGCCATTTTAGTTTCATCTTTGAAAACTTGCATATTGCTTGGCTTTTGATCATCTAAAAATTTCAATACAGCGTCGAATGCTTTCTTTTTACCATAATAAGCAGTGGATAAATCTTGTTTTGACTCAACAAGTAATGTATTCACTTCTTTAGGCAAATTCTTTGGCACTTCAAGACTATTAAACTTCACTTGTAAACTTTCTGCTGCTTTTTTTGCGTTTGTTGTAGCCTCGTAAGCGTCAAAAATACTTGCTTTACCTGTTCCAACCGCTGTCATTATCTTTTGATAATTATCAAATATAGGTTTCGCAGTAGCTTCAAGTGCATACGCTGACTGCTCAAAAGCTATTACGTCATCTTGATTAGCTTTTTTTGTTATTTCGTCTTGTGCTTTTTTTGCTTCAGCATCAGCTTTGGCTTTTGCATCTGCTTCTAACTTTACTTTTTCGTCAACCTCTTTTTTTGCTTGTAGATCTGCTTCAATCTTCGCTTTATCTTCTTTAACTTCTTCTTTTACTAACTTTGCTTGCTCTGTTTGAACTTGCGCAACCACAGGCTTAGCTCGTTGTTTATCTGAGCTTCCTTGGTTAATTATTGCACCTATCAACGCAATAACTGCCCAAGCCACCCCTAATCTTCTACCTGTTTTTCCAAGTCTATTCCAAAATACGAATATCATAATATAAGGAACTACCAGCCAGCCAAGAAACTTTAAAATATTTTTCTTCACACAAACTACCTCCAAAGTATATTTAAATAAAATGACATTGGTCTATTGTATAATATATCTTACACGAATGTCGATAATTGGTTTTAGAAGAAAATTGTGTTAGTAAAATGATGGAAATTTTATAAATTACTATTATGGAAAATATATCCTGTGAGTCCACCTGAAGTAAGATAGCATTTTTTAATCGCTTGTTCTGAATGCCATAATTTTTCTGAGAACGGCAAGTAAGAATCAATTGCTTGAAGAAATAAGGCATACTCATCTTCATTTAATCGAGACAACGTAACCCTGGATAGAATCCTACTCGCGAATGCTAACGACGATATAATTCTCTTACGCTCATCGTTTAGTTGGGCATGAATCTGCGTTGTGATTGCGACATAAACGATATAAAGTGAATACTAATTTGGGTTCTTTTCACAACAAAAAAGAATGGTATCTGTAAAAAAAGGAAACCCACTCTTTATCAGAGCGGTTTTCCTTTTTATTTCCACTACTTTTTGGACATCATTTTCAAAAGAACCGTAACAGCCTCTGCTCTTGTTGTATGGGCAGCAGGAGCGAATACGTTTCCTCCCTTACCTTCGATAAGACCAAGTTTCTTGATTGCTTCCACTGCACCTTTGGCCCACTGTGGAATATCTTGCTCATCTGCGAAGTTCGTTGTCGTATTCAAATCGATCGTTAAACTTAGAGCTTTCGCAATCATGGATGCCATTTCAGAGCGTGTAATTTCCGCATCAGGACGGAAAGAGCCATCCTCATAGCCGCTAATCATGCCAGCTTGTACCGCTTGCGCTACCTCTTTTTGTGCCCAGCTTCCAATCTTGGCCGTATCTATGAACGTCAGCGGAGCACCTTCTCCTTGCTGTTTAAGCGTATGGATCAGCATGACAGCGAACTCTGCACGAGTTACAGCAAGATTCGGCTTAAACGTCCCGTCGGAATAACCATTAACGATTCCATTGCTCACCGCTTGCTTAATCGTTGACTCAGCCCAGTGTCCAGCAATATCACTGAATTGAACAGTGCCTGTCGACGGATCCACTGTTGTTACATCTTTATTGTCTACAGCTAGAACAGCATACTTAGTAAAGTGATTGACTTCCACAGAAATGAAATTCCCATGAACTTGGCTGCCTGGAACTTCCACCCACATCTTCTTCCCTTCATCATAATAAAATACAGCTGCTTTTTGATTACTCTTCACGCTTTTTGGATCAAAAGCAAAGGTTAGTGTTACAGCTTTACTGAAGTTGTCTGAGAAATTTTTCAAAATCTCATACACTGGACTAGCCAGAATCTCTTGATTCTGTAGAAGGGTATCAGTGTCTACTACTTTTTCTATCGTTAATTTTATTTCTTGGTCCGAGGCGTCTTTCGGAATTGATACCTTAACCGCATTTCCTCCAAAACTAACCTCACCTATTTTACCTACGGGAACCGTCAGTTTCCCATCCGTAGAAGTCACTTTATTGTTATCAGGAATTGATTGTGAAGTTGAATCCCTGTCCGACGTATGTGTCGGTGTCTCCGGTTGAGCCCTATTAATTGTGATATTGTAGGTGCTAGTTGTCTTACCATCTCCCGCAGTTACCCTAATCTGAACAGCATTAGATCCTACAAGTAAATCGGAAGAACGATAAGAATATACATTACCCGACTCAGAAGTTTGTGCAGCCCCCGTAACGGATAGTGTTTCATTAGGATCCGCTTTGCTCAAATTGAAATTAATACTTGAAGCTGTGTTGGGAATACTTACTGCATAATTCATTGTCGATGGTGAAAATGCAGGTGACAGCGTACCTTGATCGACTGCCAAATCAGCGAGCAGTGCATGATTACTGAACTCTGTTAAATAAATCGTTAAATTTTTCGTACTTACAGGAACGGTGACAATCCCTTTCTCATGATTGATGACTCCTGCCGTTGCATCTAGAATATTGTTTACCATAATCGGTAATTGAACGCTAAAATTAGCTCCGCTTGCATCAATTTTTGCTTGATCCAGCTTCGTATTAAATGTAAAAATAAGTTTGTTTTCGTCTCTGACGACGGTATACCCCACTCTGCCTCCTTGTAGCGCAGGGTAGTTCTGAACATTTGCAACAACATTTGAATTTTTCGCAGCATCAACAACCCACTCATTAGGAATGCCGCGACCTACGATGATATCATATTTTTTGTTTTGCTCATAAATTCTTTCCGCGATCAGGGAATCAACCAGTACTTTGGAGTTGACGGATTGTCCCCACATATGAGGGGCTGATCCTCCGCCACCTGGGGTATTATGAACATTCAGGTTATCATTTGTCTTCGCCCATGGACTGTTAGCTTCCGGGTAAGCAATTCCTTCCCACCAACTGAATGGCCCGCTCATTGAATTTTCAATCATGAATTCGTAGGCTTTAATTCCCATATCTCTATACTTTTCACCACGCAGCGCTGCACTTCCGTAACCAGCATTGTAGGCACTTGAATAAAATCCATGTGGGTAACCACCAAAGTTGTATGGGGAATCCGTTGTTTTTTCATTAACACGTCTGTTTATTCCATATGAATAGGTATCATCCAGCATGGTTAAATTGATATTATCTTCGGGTTGATTAGCTCCATATAAGTATCCATCCCACTGCCATAAACCGAATAAGAACATCGAGGCCCAGTTCGCATCCCTGGAATCATGCATACGGTTTTCATCATTACTTTGTACGACAGATGCAGGAATATAGTTCAGTCTTTTTTCTGTTATCGTTTGTTGTAGTCTTGCTGTGAATTTTGCTAACAGATCTTCATATTGCGCCTTAGCCCATTCTGCTTCATTCAAATAATAGTCGTCGTGATCTAATCTATATAACTCGCGCGTGATATATTCATAGGCTGTCAATCCTGTTAATGCAGAATAATTATCAATCGTCCAATTACCATCAGAGTCAATCGCAAGCGTGTTTTTCATGATACCATTGACACGATCGGCTTCAATTCTCTTCGCACCATATTTGATTCTCTTTTCAAACACAGTACCTACCGTCCCATCTTCGGCAGTCATAGATTCTTTAAAGATGGATGTATCACCCGTTTTACTCAAATAAACAGCATACGCCCACGGAAGTTTCCAATTGGCGTCCCAATACAGGTCTACGTCGGTTACACCTGTTTCAATATTGATTCCGCCTGTTAAAGGCACGCTTTTCAAATAATCTTTGGCATGTTGAAAATCTCCGCTTTGTATCAATTGGACTAAAATGCCAATCGTATCATGAGAAAATAATCTTGCGTATCCATTCTCTCCAACGTGTAGAAAATTGCCATCTTTGATTATCATAGTATCGATATATCCGGCTTTAAATGCTTGAACCAGTTCCTTATTCGGTAAATCAAGATCCACCAAATCAGAAAGTCTTGTTTTCCAGTACGTGCTCATTTCATGGTAGTTAGTATCATAGGAACCTTGAGCAATCACTTGTTCCATGGTTAATGAAGTGTAATTCGTTACACCCTCATTAAAATATTCGTATTTATCCGCCTCAATGGCATACTCTCTGACAACGGACTCTCCAGGGTTTACTACATACGCATACTTCGTATTATCATTCAATGGAATCAAATTTGAAGATACAACTGGTAAAAGTCTAACTTCGTTCGAAACATTCGTTGCCGTTATCCGAGAATAGTTAATGACATAATCCTTGCTATCAACCGTATGCTTATTGCCGAAATTCTCAATTTTATACTGCACATCATCCTTTGTAAATTCACTTACAAACACCGGCAAATATCCTTCGTTTAAATACCATTTAATATTGCTAGTATCCGTCACACCGAAAGTAACCATTTGTTTTGGTGCAATGGGTCCATGCTGCATCGGACGATTCCCGCCTATTTGATACGAACCGTCCAAGAACGCAAGAGAAGCATTTTTATCTGACTCAAAACCAAAAGCCGCCGTCATGTTTGCATGAGTTTCATATTGATATTTTCCCGATACTTTTAAAGCATCAATCGCATTTAGCACCGCTGAAAAAGCTTTAATTTTTTCACTTACTAATGCATCATTGCTTAATGCCTTGGCTGCTGTAATGGCACTGTTTAAAGCAGTCACTGAACTTTCTGTGTAACCTTTGACAACTGCACGACTAATTGCATCAATTTGGCTAACAAAGCTGGTTATGTCCCTGTTTAAAACCAGACTATCAAATGCCGTCTGCAATTGGTTTTGCGCGCCGTCAAGTTCAATTTGAGTTGCATCAAAATTGTTCAACCATCCATTGGCGTTAGACAACGCGGTTTTCAATACAGACCAAGACTGCACCGTGTAAAGCTTACTATTGTACTTACTAATTTCCTGTATAAACGTTTGCAAGGAGTTGCGATTTACGGCCGTCTGTTTAATAATCCGCAAAATTCCCGTTCCTAGCTGAGCTTCTGAGATGAAATTCCCTGAAACGGTTTTGCCAAAAAATTCTGAGCTTGATTCTTCATTTTTATCCATGACAACCCAGCGGTATTTGCCTGAAACAAGATTACTTTGTGATAAAACAATCGCATAACGCGTGTTATTACCGAGAGTGTAATTGAAATGTACGGTTGTTAAACCACCATCTATCACACTATCTTTGCTGACAGTAACTTCTTTCAGCGGCGAACCTACCGGCAATCCATTACTATTGGTGTTATAAAGTTTTACAACCAGATCATTCGCATCGCTCGCCATTTGTTTAATGACAAATTGGATATATTCCATTTCATAGCCTTCATTAACCGTAAACGTTTGATACCTGGCTTGTTGATCGACTGCGTCGCCAAATGCATATTCATTTTTTTCAGTTCCTGTAAAATCGATCATCATATTCGTTTCTTTTTTGGTAAGGGCGGTTTTTGCTGCTAAAAGCGTATTCAATGCATCGTTAATTTCTTTTTGCGAAGCGTCTGCTTTCTCTAGAACAAGATTGGCGTTATCTCTAGCGGCGACAAATACTTGCCATGATGCATCCGTATATAATTTTTGAGTCCAATCTTTCACGTTGTTATACTCATTGTGCAAATTAAGTTTATCCGCAATCTCCACGCTGCTGACAGCCAATCCGGAAAAAGACATGTTCCCCCATTGACTGATCGTCTCTGTTTGGAGACCTTCTACTTTTAACTGTACATTCGCGGGTACCTTGATCTGATACTTGTACACTTGTGAAGTTCCGCCCGCACTAATTTTCTTCGTCTCAACAAGCGTATTATCCGCATAGATTTTCACATCGACTTTCGCTTGCCACATGCCGATGCCAAACACAACGGTCGACTCCTGAGGTTGCGGCGCTACCGTAAAGGTCCAACCAACATTGTCATAGGTTCCAGGAGTCCTGTTATTAGGAAAAAACACCCCAAACCCAGTATCTTTATTGCCTGTCTCATATCCAGAAATTCCGTTATCCCAGGTATACGATAAATAATTGGCATCCGATCCTCTATCCATCTTGCCTTCGAAGCCAGTCGTGTTATCTCCATATACGCTAAAGGTAACAGCGTTTGAGCTTGCTTTTCTAATTTGGGTCAAATTATTGGCGCCGTTTCCTTTGAAATGCAACCAATCAACGTTCCCCAGTTGTGATAAATTAAGCGAATATTCCCCGTTTACTTGGCTTTCTTGTACATCAAGTGCGGAAGAATTTACATTGGCCTCTTCTGCGGATGCGACTATAGCTTGGCTCATTGGTGCTACTAGCATACAAATGAACAATAATACCGATGTAAATTTCTTAAATCTCATTTTCAACATGATACTCGTCGACCTCCATTACTATTCTTGTAGTTCATCATGAACATAGTCACCACTAATGTATGCGTTTGCAATGACTACCCTTTCACTGCCCCCGCTGTCAAACCGGAGACCACTTGTTCCTGCATGATCATGTACACAATAATACTTGGAATGATAACAATAATTGTAGCTGCGAACATAACGCCGTAATCACTTCCGAACTGGCTTTTAAAATAATATAACGCCAATGGTAGTGTTCTGCTTTTGCTACCAGTAGTTAATGTAAGTGCAAATTGAAATTCATTCCAACATAATAAAAACTGTAAAACAGCCGCCGTCGAGAATCCCGGTTTCGATAGAGGTAAAATGACGCGATAGAAGGTCTTGATGAAGCCGGCACCATCCAAGTATGCAGACTCTTCCAATGACTTGGGAATGGTGAGAAAAAAGCTGGAAAGAATGAATAAGGATGTGGGCAGTCCGAAACCAGCATATACAAGAATTAATCCAAATAAATGATCGTACAAGCCTAATGTTTTCACAGTAAGATACAAAGGCTGCAGCAGCGCAGCGCCAGGTATTAACAAAGATAAAGACAATATGCCAATGATGATATTTTTTCCTCGAAAATTGAATCGTGCAATGACATAAGAGGACAATCCCAGAATAAACAGATTTAATAAAGTACCGCATACCGCAACAATGACACTATTTAGATAAAATCTAGCTAATGGAGCAATTTTAAACGCCTTTTCGTAATTGCTTAAATCGAAATGGCTCGCTAAGCTTAAGGAGGAAACCATGATTTCCATATTGCTCTTAAATGAGGATAGAAACACCCACAAGAATGGTGCTACAGATAAGACAATAATTAAGCTTACAAACATATATTTAGCCGATAATAGGAAGTATTTCATTATGTTCATCTCCACCATCCTGCTTATTCCAAAGCGTCTCCGATTTTAAACACCGCTTTCGTTGTCATAACAAACACAATGCCAAGCAGAATCGCAAAAACCCCGATTGCATTCGCATAGCCAAAGTTATTGTCAATAAGCGCTGTTTTATATATATACATAGGCAAGTTCATTGTTTCGTTTCCCGGTCCTCCACCTGTCGTCATCATAATAATGTCAAATTTCTGCAAGATACTGGTTCCTGCCAAAAGGACGCAGGTTCCAATAATATTCCTTAGCATAGGAAGTACAATATATAAATTGATTTTGAGTTCGCTGGCTCCGTCAATCTTTGCTGATTCGAATACACTCTCAGAAATTGCCGCAATTTCAGCCAGTACTAGAATGGTAATAACGGCTGCATAAGGAAGCCAAGTCATCGTGACTGAGAAAAAGGCGGAGTTATAATCCATAAACCAGTTTTGTGAAAAGCCCTCAAAGCCGAACAACCTAATGATATGGTTCACAGCCCCGATTTCAGGATTAAGTATACTCAGAAAAAGCATGCCTATCGCAGCACCGGAAATAATATTGGGCAGCATATACACTGTTCTCGCGAATTTCCAATAAAATTCCTTCTTCAAAAGAATGAGAGCGAAACTGACACCAATCATAATATGGACGGTCGATTGGAGCAGCATCCATAGGATCGTATTCCATACGCTTTTCCAGAAATCCGGGTCCAGGAACATTTCCGCATAGTTTTGTATGCCAATGAAAGACACTTTGGAACCTATCCGCCATTCCGTCAATGAGGTTCCAAACAAAATAACACATGAAGTGGCAAAAACCAATGCGAACAAAAGCAGAGTTGGTAAAAGGAACAACGTAATATACAACTTATTTTTTGCCATCTTGTGACTCCTTAAATATGGATCCGACTCCCCTAAACAAGTTAGCTCTGGGGAGTCACCCCCTTGTTTTATCCGATATGTACTCTATTTGTTTTTCTCTGCTGTATTACTTAACCTCTTGGCAATTTCCTCAGCGGTAGCTTTATTAAAGTTAAGTTCAGGGTATAACGTTTTCCAAGCTTCCGTTACATTGGCAAAGTTTAGAGCGTCAAGGTTGGCAAATTTGTTTTTAGCCTGACCTCCGAGTTCCACATTTGCCATAAAGAGCGGGTTCTTTTGCTTAAACTCATCGCTAGGCTTTACATTTACCGTCAAAGGCATTGTGCTGCTGAGCTCAAGATTAATCTGCTGCGCATGTGCATCCGTTAAAAATTTCAACAATTTAATCGCTGCCTCTTTCGTTTCCTTATCTTTAGCCGTTAACATATAACCGACCTCAAAAGATGAAAACATGCCGGAATTGGGGTACATCGCTACGCCAACCTTTTTATCAAAGCCTTCGAGCGCTTTCGTTTTATCACTGAAGTCGCTGATCATCCAAGGACCATTTGCTATAATTGCCGCCTTGCCTTGCAAGAAATTGTTGGCCGCATTCGCATAACCGGCGCCGAGTGCATCTTTTGTCGTATATTTTTGAAGGATGGTTTGAATCTTCTTCAATCCTTCAATGAACTCAGGCGTCTCAAAGTTTTTGGAAAATGGTGTGTTCATGAACTTATTTCCTGCGTCTCCGCTTGTCCCTACAATAGCCCCCAGGAGTAGATTGGTTGTCCAGGCATTTTCCCCCGTCATCATAGCTATTGGAGCAGTTCCAGTCGTTGTTTTAATTTTTTCAAGATTCGTTAGAAATTCATCCCACGTAGCTGCTGGTTTCACTCCTGCTTTCTCGAATAACTCTTTATTGTAGAAATATCCGATAAGCTGCGCACCGTTGGCTATAGACCAAACTTTTCCGTCTCGTGAGTTCGAATTGATTGCATCGTTGCCAACCTCCGCTTTCCACGCAGTATCCGCTTCCAAATATTCGTTTAACGGTGTGGCTAAATTTCCTTTTATAAGTAAATCATTAAGACCGTTTTTACCTTCAACAACATCGGGTAGGTCTTTTGAAGCCGCAAGCACCTTAATCTTATCCACATAAGCCTGATCACCAGGAATCTCTTCAACTTGCAGTTCAATTTCTCCGTTGTACTTCTTTTTGAACTCGTCCAAAATTTTCTTTTCTGCAGCTGCGGATACATGTGTGCCAACCCGATAAGTGGCATATTTGATTTTCACAGGCGCCTTACTGGGTGCCGCCGTATTCTGGACTGTTGCCGGGCTCGAACTCGCACTCTCTTTTGTTTCTGCTGGCTTTACCGAGCTGCAAGCAACCATAGATAGAGCTAACATACTACTTGCAATCATTGTAATTCCTTTACGAACAGATCTCTTTCTCACGTTGTGAATCCCCTTTCAAGATGTTATTTAGCAGAAAAACTTTACTTCATCATCTTATTACCTATAATTAGGAATGTTAATGTGAAATTCAGCTATAAGCTTGCATTATTTTTACTTATCTCGTCATTCAAGCGCTTCCATGATGTAGTTCTATGAATTTCATTGTGATATTTTGACTTTTCTATAGAAATTTCGACTCCCTCGCATGAACGAATAGCGCTTTCATCCGATCCCGATTACAATAAATTTGGGAGGTTGATTATGGTCTCATTTTTCAAAGCAATACCCATTCGACATAAAATAATAGTTGCTACTGTGTTTATGATCCTATTCCCAATGTCGGTTTCGGGGCTGTATTTTTATTGGAGTATGTCTTCTGAATTAACCAAAAATGCAGAGAACAATTGGTCACAAATTATGGGGCAAACGAACGACAATATTGAAAGCTCTTTCAAACTGATAACGGACACTTCCCTGCACATGCTTTCTACCAAATCGGTTAGAACATGGCTAGCCGGAGATACTTCCGTAGAAAGTGACAATTACAGCCAATTTGTTAATAAAAGTGATATGGAGGAAGAACTTAAATATAGTTTAATGTTTAATACGGCCTGGGTTAGCAAACTGATCTCAACCGTTTATATTTTTCAAAATGAATCGAACTTCTCCTCCATTTCCAGATCAACGAAAGATGTCAACATCGTTACTGCCAATAATATAAACATTTATAATCAGCAAAAAGGCATGAATATTGAGGGTATTGTTCCTGTGCCCGCATTTTATAACGACAATGTAATTTATTACGTTAGAAATGTCTCCAACATTTATAATCCTGAACAACGGTTATACTTAATTATCGGCATTGATGAGAGTCAAATTTTCAATAAGTATGCTGCACTGCTTGAGATTCCTGGTGCAATGGTGTATCTCATCGATAAACAAGGATTCATCTATTCTAGTTCGAATAAAAATTTGATTGGAAACAAAGTGGATTCGTCGATTTTGCAGTTAAGTGATAAAACAGATATCAATCATATAACTATGGATAATCGGTCCTACATGGTAGCAGCCAAAAAAATAAATGATAGTGGACTAAGCTTTGTCATCTGTATTCCGAAGAAACAAATTCTGGCCAAGCTGTCGGACAATATGAAAAATTACACTCTCTTTTTATTATTAATCATGCTCTTATTCCTTGTATCAAGTATCTTCCTATCCCTGCGGTTTACTCGCTTTATTAAGGATTTGCTACGGAATATCAATCAAGTGAAGGTTGGAAACTACGATGCCAAAATGCCCGAGTATTCGGATTTGGAGTTGAATCTGCTTAGCCACACCTTCAATAAAATGACAAGTGAAATCAAATATCTCTTTAATCAAGTATACGAGAAGCAGCTCTTACTGAAAGAAACGGAATTGAAATTTTTGCAATCGCAAATGAACCCACATTTTTTGTTCAATACCCTTATTACCATAGGTTATAAAGCACGATTTTCCAAAGATGAAACGGTGTATAAAATGGTTATGTCTTTAACCGAATTACTACAAGCGAGTATGTATACAGACAGTAAAACAAAAATAACCATTCGCGAGGAATTGGAGATTGTCAATTTTTACTTGTATCTACAGAAAATGCGATTTGAAGATAAACTGGATTTTCGTATAGATGTAAAAGATGAGGCTCTTTTGGACTTATATGTACCTAAGTTTTGTCTGGAGCCCATTGTCGAAAATGCCGTCGTTCATGGTATTGAAAATAAAGTAGATAAAGGTACCATCACCATTACAATCACTGAGGTTGCTAATTCTATCTATTTCGAGATTGAAGATGATGGTCTTGGCTTTAAAGCAGACCAAATCAATCTCGATTCCGTGGTTCATAACGAGCGCCGAAGAAAAGGCCACAACAATATTGGATTACATAATACCAATCATAGAATTAAACTAATCTATGGAGAACAATACGGGATTGCCATCCAGAGCCAATTAAACATAGGTACGAAGGTTTCAGTTCTTATTCCTGCAGATAAGGGAGAAAACGTTCATGTATAAAGTAATGATAGTTGATGACGAATCTGTCATTAGGCAAGGTCTGCAAAGCTTTGTAGACTGGAAGTCTCTTGACTGTGAACTGGCTGCCACGGCTTCAAACGGCACGGAAGCAAAGGAATATTTGCAATCCATCCAAATCGATATCGTGATAACGGATATTAAAATGCCCGGAATGGACGGTATTGAACTAGCCAAATATATTTACGAGTATTACCCTCATACCAAAGTCATTTTATTAACGGCTTATGCCGATTTTGCGTATGCACAATCTGCGATCAAGTATAACGTCGTTGACTTCCTTGTGAAAATCAACCCAACCGAGAAGATTCCGGAGGCTGTGCATAAAGCAAAGGAATTAATCGCTTTGCAGCAGAAACATTTGTCCGAGATTCGGGATAAATTCATCAAAGAAGTTTTCGACAATATGATTAGTCATCCTGAGGTCATTGTAAGCAAAATGAAAGAACATGGCATCATAATTGATCATTATATCATTGCGGTTTTTGAAATGAGCGACCTTGCTGAAAATCATAGTGAAACAACCTCTAGCGAATACAGCAATTTTGTCTCTCAACTTAGACACTTTTCAAACCTTGCCTTCAAAGATTCCCAACATTACACGTCTATCATAAGTAAAAATCAACTTGTTTCGATTGTATCCTTTGCGTATGCAAACGAAGCCGAATACACGCAGTTCATACCAAATAAATGCAGGGAAATTATGAAAATGGTCGACAATTTCATGAACTTCGCGGTGCATGTTGGCATTAGTCAACCACATGCTTCTTCGCTTGAATTGCCCGAAGCTTTTACTGAAGCAAAGAAAGCGCTTACCAATAGTTTGTTTCATGATATCCCGATTACATCCTATAGTCCGAGCGACACAACACCTTACGGTTTGAGATCTGTACCCACGCATACCTATATAGATGAAATCATGACCTACATCCAACAGGAAAATGTTGCAGAAGCTTCTCTGAAATTATCAAATCTCTTTGACTCCTATAAAGAAAACAATGTGCCTATTGAGCATATGAAAGCAAGCGGGTTGCTCCTATGTTCCATGTCTTTTAAATTATTTACCGAACCCCAATGGGCAGATGTCTCTTTCGTAAACAATGAATCCCATACTTACGCTCAAATCCAACATAGCAAGTCAATGCGTGATCTGTTCCATATTTTAAACAACTTTATACAAACGTCTATACACATCCTCAGTTTACAAGGCAATCACAGTAATTACATAGTGAGGGAAGTAAACAAATGTATCCGAGAACATTTCAACAAACAAATTAATCTGCAGTTCATTGCTGAATACGTACATGTCAATAGCAGTTACTTAAGCCGACTATATAAAAGAGAAACTGGGGAAGCCTTAATGGATACACTGAATAAATACCGTATTGATATGGCAAAAAGAATCCTCAAAAATTCAGCATTGAAAATATTCGAAGTTGCCCAAGAGGTCGGCATCGAGGACCCCGCCTATTTTACTCACGTCTTTACAAAATATGCGGGGGTAAGTCCGAGGGCTTTTAAGGAAAAACACTAACCCTATATTAGTTAAAGACAGATTTAGTCTGTTTGACTGCCGTCTTTTGAATGGAAACTTCTTGACTTAAACCATCCATAGCAGGGTATAAAGTTCCAGAGTCATAGCATTCATCAGAATATTTAGTGAATTTTACGCATTAGAGAATCAATTTCATGAAGTATGCCGTTGGATGGATCCAATTCGGCGAAACTGTGAGAAAGCTTGAAAAGTGTCAGAAATTTAGGTTTGGTTTGGAGAGCGCATCGTTGACAGCGAGGAGGTCCGAGATTCAATCCCCCTGTTCTGCTCCAACACCATATACAAAACAGCGGGGAACCACATCTCTATTACGGATAAAGAAATATACATACAAACAAAAGATACCCTCTGTGTCTGAACACTTTTTCAAAGTGTCGAGACTAGGGGTAACAGTGTAATTATTCGGACTAACACTTTCCCTTACAAAAGCGCTTATTGGATGCATCTCATTCATTGCATTGTTTAAAAAAGGTTTGCCTGATTCTTATAATACCTTCTTATGCTTTCAAACGCGTGCCATACAGCAGCTTCGTTAACCATTTTCAAAACCATATTTTCCTCCTTATCTACTTGTTTTAGATGTTTTTCTAACGTGTTCCTGATTCCGTCACAAATTCCCTGGATGGGTTCAACAAATGCAAAATAATCAACTAAGTATCCTTCTGAGTTTTCACTTGCTCTATTCATGATCAGATTTATTTCATTTTCAGAAAGTTGATAGCTTTCTTGCAATAAATCTTTTATTCCTTCCAATAGTTGTAGGTCTTCTTTTTCTTTTTGAATGGCTAAATTCATCCTAATGCTCCCTTTAGCTTGCATCTTTGCTAATACAACTCACATATCTTCAAGTGGCTACTTTAACATCCTTATGGGGTCTTATGCTCCTTAATATAAAGAACGAAACAATCACAATTGCCAGACATGCCCAATAAACGTCTCGATACCCCACATACTGAGCAATGATGCCTCCGCCTAAATTTCCCACTAACCTTCCAATAATGGACCCGTTGTAATAGATCGAAGTAGATACCCCTGGTGAATTAGGAAGCAGTTCCGTAAAATAACTTAATCCATTCCCCATAACAATAGCAACGAATGCTGCCTGCAAAAGCTGTGCTGCAATCAGATGCCAGGAATCGGTTGAAACACTTAAAATAATATTGTAAAGTATCGCAATAAAACATGCGCTGATCATCAAAGAATGGTTGGATATCTTTCTGCTTACAGCACCTAACACGAACATAATGGGAATCTCTAAACCAGCACATATACTAACAACCATTCCAACATCGGAATATGTACCATTAAGCTCGTTGACAATAAATAAAGGCGTAACAATCCCGTTAATGGCATTGACAGCAAATAGAAAGATGAAGGCAATTAGCGGAAAATATATCTGACTCCGTTTGAGTGTAGTTGTGCCAGCACCCATTCTCTTTTTTTGAATGGCTCCTTTTTTAGGCAGAAATATAAAAACAAGAGATGCTATTGTAAGGAAAATAGCAGAAGTACCCAAAAAGAGACCCTTATATCCGACAGTTCCTAAGATTATTGTTCCGATAAGGGGGCCAACCAAGAAACCGAGAGATACAAGTGAACGTAAAGTGGACATCGCAAATGTCTTGTCATCGGTGTTGCTTTCATTTGCCGCTTCCTGAGCGTATGCATAAATTTGCGGCATAGCAGCAGCCCCTAAACCACTAAAAAAACTAACAATGATAAGCAAAATAAAGAAGTTATCAAACACTAAATAGGAGGTATAACCTAATGCTGAAGAAACCGTTGCTATAATAATAATAAATCTCCGGTCCAACCTGCTATCCGAATGTTTACCAATGAATGAGTTGGCCACCACGCCACTTAACGAACTCACTGCTGTGAAAATTCCGAAAGTTGCCGCACTCATACCCAATTTCTCTGTACAATAGAGAGCTAAGTACGGTAGTGAAATTGAAATACCTGTCCCTACCAATAGAACACAAATGACAAACAAACTATATCCCTTGATTGCAAACAATTTAATTAATCGAGTAAACAACTTTTACCTCCTTAAAATAACATGATTAACGCTGGTTCTCTGATTGCTACGCCTCATTAACCTTATTCTTATTATGCAGCAAATGAGAAAGAGACAGATATCCCATTCGTCTCGAATCATTGTCTATTCCTCTCACTGTACTTATTAGGAACTCATTCTCTTCAACCCTCCAAGATTATTTAAGAAAAACCTGGCGGATCACCGCCAGGTCCTTTTATACATTGTGGAGTCTTCTTATTTAATTTTATCGAGCCCTTTTTCAAAGCTGAAGTATGGAGAACCACCGCGTAATCAATAACTTTATTGAAAGCCGATATATGGATGAGGAATTTACGGCTCTTCTAGAAAAGCAATCTCATCAGGCGTTAAGGTGACTGAAAGAGCTGCTACTCCATCGCTCCGCAACGCCAAAACTCATACAACCGATACATAACCTTGATACGTCCATGCCGGTATTTCCGAATTTCACATACTCCATATTTATTGCCTCCCCACTTCTAACTAAATTCGCGACGGCGGGGCAGTGAGAACCACAGCCCGTCGAGCCATGCTATTTGCTGTTCGTTCAAGGCATTCATGTCACGGGCTTGCAAGCTCGCATCCAATTGTTCCGGACGACTGGCGCCAATAATGGCGGAGGTAATACCCGGCTGCTGCGTAACCCATTTTACGGCTGTCGTCACAGGATTCAAATCCTGCTCTTCACACCAGACCCGATACTGATCAACTGCCTCTAGCGTAGCTTCTTTCCAGTATCGTTCTTGGTAAAAGACCCCCGAGTTGTTCCCGAGTCCAAACCGGGTCCCTTCTTCGATACGAGCGTTTTTTCCATACCGGCCCGACAACATGCCGCCAGCGAGTGGGTTGTAAGTAATAATGCCGATCCCATCATCCAGTGCCATAGGAACCAAATCGTCCTCAATCATTCGAAACAATAGATTGTACCGCGGCTGAACGCTTACAATCCTGGCATAATTTTTCCGCTCCGCAATACCGTTTGCTTTTGCGACCTGCCAGGCCCGCCAGTTCGAGATTCCGATGTAACGGACCTTTCCTTGTTGGACAAGGTCGTCTAACGCGCGCAGTGTTTCTTCCATGGGCGTATCTTTGTCGAATTGGTGCGCTTGGTAAAGGTCGAGATAGTCTGTCTTTAAACGGCGCAAACTGTCCTCAACTGCTGTGAAGATATGCTTCCTGCTCAAGCCCTTTTCGTTGGGACCAGGTCCCATCGCGCCAAAACACTTTGTCGCAAGCACCAGTTTGTCTCGTTTACCTTGCAGCCACTCCCCGATGATCGACTCGGTTGCACCGGCGACGGCATGAGATTGCCTTCCAATTGGGTACACATCTGCCGTGTCAATGAAGTTCACACCAGCTTCAAAGGCTTTGTCCAAAATTTCGAACGAAGCCTTTTTGTCCGCTTGGTTGCCAAAGGTCATTGTTCCCACGCACAAACTGGTTACCTTTAATCCCGTATTTCCTAATGAACGAATCTCCATTTGATCACCTCGTTATAATGGGTATGGCGGATAGTTAATTATTTTTCGGATGTAAATACATCTTTTGCAAACATAATCGCTGACATTGCTTTCGGCCAACCTGCATAGAAGGCAAGATGGGTCATGGCTTCGATTAGCTCTTCTTCCGACAGACCGTTTTGTTTGGCTAAATTTAAATGGTTTTTCAGCTGTTGCGTATTTCCGCCAGTAATTAGGCTCGCTACGGTAATCAAACTGCGGTCACGCGGAGAAAGTCCCTCACGCTTCCATACATCTCCAAATAATACTTCGTCCGTTAGTTCAACCAACTTAGGCGCGAAATCTCCGATCGCCTTCTGGGCAATAGTAAGTTCTTTGGAATCTGACATTTTACTCGCTCCCTTTCATACTTTTTATGATAATGGTTGTTTAACCTTGTCCTGTAAATTTAAGCACATACTTATTATGCTACACTTTTAAATGTGATCGTTATCCCATTCGTCTCACATAATTGCCTAATCCTCTCGTCACTACTTCGCAATTAAAGATTGTTATACTATAATGAAATCATCAAAGGTCAACTCGTAAGGAGGACAATGTGTCAGGACAAATTGATAACCTACAGAATGAACTTGCTGAACTGATTGAACGACATGCGGGTCAAGATGGTGTTTACGAGACGGGGATACCATCTTTATTTATTGTTCGTGCCTCGCAAGTGTCTCAGCCTGTTTACAGAGTATACAAACCTTGCTTTTGTTTCATCGCTCAAGGTTTTAAAGACGTACTACTTTCCCAGGAGCGATTTGAGTATGGTCCTGCTGACTATCTGGTTTCCTCTATGAACTTGCCAGTAATCGGTCACGTCATAAAAGCTTCTCCCGATGAACCCTATCTTAGCTTAAAGCTGGAATTTACGCAGAACCAAATATTAGAGATACTAAATGAAGGAAACATTCAAATCGACCAGCAAGAAAGTACAGAACGTGCGATGTTTGTCGGCGAAATCGAGTTTTCCATATTGGATGCGATCATGAGATTGTCTCGTTTACTAGACAAACCGAAAGACATTCCGTTTTTGGCTCCCTACTACACGAAAGAAATTTTATACAGACTTCTTCAAGGGCAGTATGGTACTACGCTGGCCCAAATCGCAATGGAAGGTAGTAGCACCTACCGAATCCGGGAGGCTATCGATCAAATTATCAATCATATGGATAAGCCTTTACGAATCGAGGAGCTTGCGGAATTAGCCAATATGGGAACTTCTACATTCCACAGGCACTTCAAAGAAGTAACTGCCATGAGTCCGCTTCAATTTCAAAAACAGCTGAGATTACAGGAAGCCCGGCGCCTGTTACTGTCCGAATCAACGGATGCCGCCGATGTAGCTTTCCGAGTAGGCTATGAGAGTGCATCGCAGTTTAGCCGTGAATATTCTCGTATGTTTGGTTATCCACCTAGAGAAGATATAAAGCGCTTGAAGGCTGGCTACGACCAACTCATCAACGCGTAAAGCAAGAAAAACAGGGAGCAGTAGCTTAGGCGACTGCTCCTCTTTAATGTCTTGCTCAAGTGGTAGCGAGAGGTTTAGGCAAACATTAGAGACGATTAGGATAACGATCTCTGTATCATTTAATGCATAATAAGAATGTGAAAACAGTAGCTGTTATGGATACGATCGGGTTGACTTGCACATAATCATAAATAAACTGGAGGACTTTATATGCAAAAAGTAACTTTGAACAATGGTGTTGAGATGCCTATACTCGGTTTTGGTGTTTTCCAGATTGCGGATCAAAATGAATGTGAACAAAGCGTTTATGACGCTATTATGGCAGGTTATCGGCTGATTGATACAGCTGCCTCTTATCTAAATGAGGAAGCCGTTGGCAGAGGGATTAAACGGAGTGGCGTAGCAAGAGAGGAATTATTTATTACTACGAAACTTTGGGTTCAGGATACTGGTTATGAGCGTACAAAAAAGGCATTTGAAAAATCGCTGGAAAGATTACAATTGGATTATTTAGATTTGTATTTAATTCATCAGCCATTCGGCGATGTGCATGGTTCTTGGCGGGCTATGGAAGAAATGCATCGTGAAGGAAAGGTTCGTGCAATTGGCGTTAGTAACTTCCATGAAGATCGTCTAATCGATCTAATCATTCATAATGAAGTCATTCCTGCAGTAAACCAAGTTGAAACACATCCTTTCAACCAACAAATCGAAAATGCAAAATTCATGAAAGAGAATCACGTTCAGATCGAATCTTGGGCGCCTTTTGCTGAAGGAAAAAATAACTTGTTCCAGAATGAGGTTTTGGTAAATATAGCTGGGAAATATAATAAATCCGTTGCTCAGGTCGTTTTACGTTGGTTGACACAAAGAGAAGTCGTTGTGATTCCAAAGTCTGTCCGTAAAGAAAGAATTATTGAAAACTTCAACATCTTTGATTTTAAATTAAGCCAAGAAGATATGGAATCCATTACTACACTCGATACGAAACAGAGCCTGTTCTTCTCACATCGGGATCCTGAAAAAGTGAAATGGCTTGGTACCCGCAAACTCGATATCTAACAATCACTATTCGTTAGCATATATGTAGTTACTTTCATCTCGCTATACTTCTTATGACACACATATATTTACAATTCTTTTCACTAGTGAACCCGCAACTATTTATGGTTGCGGGTTCTGCTAATTTATCGTATCTAAACTTGAGCAATAATTCCTTTATAGATTTTGGAACTCTATGATTCACCATATTGGTCAGCCTTATAAGTTCCTGAATGCTCTAGAAACAAATGAATATTCACTTTCAATGCAGGATTGACGTCTGGTGAATGGTAAATTTCACGCCATTGGCGCAGATCATATTTATACAATTCCTTCTCCAAATTCAGCAAGTCGACATTTGTTTTTTTACCCAGTTGAAAGGTTTCCATAATTTCATTGCGTATCGTTTTCTCCACAGCCGTCCTGAGCTCTTCCTTGGAGAACTGACCATTCCCCATTTCCATACTAGCTTTTATTTTTAAGTCCAGAGTATATTGAAGCTGATCTTTCCCATAAGTCCACTTTACGCTCCGATGACTACTTCTCACCATACACGTCGCTTGAAATTGCTGTCCTTTTACCTGCAGTAGGACCTCATCTGAAGGTTTGTACATCCAACGAATTCCTTCGACATCGGAAAGCAGAAATTTCTTTTTATACTTTTTTTGATAAAAAGCATAGAGTCCATCGATATAGGCTACGGGCATCGGTTTCTTTTTTGTCTCCCAATTGTTATTTAACGATAGAGAGGGAATAAACGCCGTTTCCCCGGACTCTCTATAGGCCTTAAGGAATTGTCTCACAGAAACTGGCCGAGTTCGTGCTACTTTGGCGGCAGCGGGTTTAGGATTGTGGATGACGGTCAGCTCAGGCGAGAGCCCAAGTAGAGCATCTGAACCAAACAGTGGCGTGATGGGCTCTTCGGTCCCAAATAACCAGACAGTATAACGAAGCTCCCGATAACGGTATAACGCTTCTAGGATGTCCTCTACATCTTGTTCAATCGCGCGGCTGGTTAAGACAAGAGCTGTCACCTGTCCTAAATATAACTGCTGCTGGGATGTCATTTGATTTAAATTTTGAAAAGCGACAAAAGGATTACTACCGGATGCTGCACCTATCCATGTGCTCTCTCCACCATTTTTTCCCGTCCCACGCTTGGCAACGTTACCGAAATTAATAAGTTGGGAAGATACGAGGTATTGTCCGTCTTTATAATCAACGCCAATTGCAGCTACGAATACGGTATCTTGAAGCTCTCTTCGATCCCAACAACCGGTGAGGAAAAGGCTACAGCTTAGAATCAATACAACGATACGTCCGAAGTTCAAGAAGCGTCATCTCCTTGACGGGTGGCATCTTTTGGTTGAAGAAAACCTGGTCTCTTTTTCATTTGAGATAGTGGTTTTCTCGCTATAGCAGGTATCAATTCCTTCCAAAGCGGTGGAGACATTGGAGTCAAGTAAGGGATGCCGAAGGATTCCAAGCCGGACATATAAAAGACAATGCAGATAACGGAAAGGATAAACCCAAATATGCCAAAAAAGCAGGACATGAGAAGAACATAAAATCTAAAAATGGTCGCAGTCCCATTTAAATTTTGGTTGATCAGCATAAACGATGCAACGGTAGATATCGATACGACCACGATCATGATTGGCGAGGTAAGACCCGCTTTTACAGACATGTCACCAATGATCAGCCCGCCGACAACGGCAACCGTCTGACCGACCGATTTGGGCAAACGAATGCCTGCTTCCCTGAACACTTCAAAAATGCTAACCACTAAAAACGCTTCGAGTGTGGACGGCATAGGAAGACCAGATCTGTTTATTTTTGCTGAAGCCAACAGGGAGAAAGGGATCTGGTCGACATTGAAGGCGGATAATGCGATCCAGAAGCCCGGCAATAGTGTACCTATAATAAATCCAAGTATTCTAAGGAGTCTTTCAAGGGTAACAAATTGAAAAGGTAAATAGAGATCCTCCGGTGTTTTGAGAATCTCGGTAAACGTGACTGGAGCAATAATGGCGTTAGGGGAGCCATCAGCCAAAAAAACAAACCGACCGACCATTAAGCTTTCAGTCACATAATCCGGACGCCCGATATAATCGATTAACGGAAATAAAGAAAGCGAACTATCAGCAAGCATGACCTCCAATTGGCTGCTGTTATGCAGCACATCCACAACCAATGCCGTAAAAAAAACAAAAAATCATAATCACTGATATGTAATAGGTTAGCCAATATGAATCCTGCACCAATCAATGAAGCGGCTAATGCTCGGGTACGCCGCTTATACAAATTCGCAAGATCAAGGATTAGACACATGCCAAGCGAAATACGAACGGATGCGCCGGTAATCCACTGATAAATGGACAAATAATCCATATGTTCGACAAAATGTCCAATACGTAGAAGCCGCCATTCTTCAAAAGTAGGATATCGTTGTTTGGCAGCCTCCAATGGACCAAACTCACTGATCGCGCCTAGAGTCGGACCAAAAGCCAGGCAGGCTAACAGCAGAGCAAGTAAAACATAATAAAATAAAGATTTTTTTGAAGCTTGCTGGTTTAGAAATATGATGATGACCAACTCCGACAATCCGCCGCCTAAATAAATCAGCCCTTTCAGAATAGGACTCCAACCGTTTTCAAGGACGGGAAAGATACTGGAGTAATCCTTATCCGGAATGTTCGCAAAGGAAATGTAGAAACCGAGCAAAGATACAGTCGGCAAAAAAATGCCGCATGCAATCATAATCATGCGTACACCAAAAACGCTGACAATCGCGGATAAACCACATAAGAATAGGGCGATAACAAGCACGGGGGTATGTGGTAAATAGGAGACATGCGTCCACATGACCGTATCTTTAACCGCGACGAAGACGAAAAAAATAAAATATACGATCCATGAACTCCGAAAAAGAAGGGAAGGTATGAAGCCATAGTTGATCTTGATCCAGTCTTGAATGTTACTTCCACTCGTTTTTTTACAGATGTAGTAAACCGGAATCATGAATACGCAGATGGGGACAGTCAATATTACGATGCTGATCCAAGCATCCCTTTGTACCGTCTCCAATAATAAAGGGACGAGTTGAACGTGATTCATTAGACCGACAGACATCATTAAAGTCATCATTATGAGCGCAAAGGGTAAATTCTTTTGAATCATGCATGAATCCCTCTCTGAGATGAAATGAGCTTGTTTTTTATATGGTTTACCTATTCCGGGAAAAATATCCCATATCACTATGTAATTAATAACAAGGAATGCAATCGATGGTGTGTTCTAATTTTTTACTCACTTATAGTGACCTCCAATTTTGCCTGCTCTATCGGCTGCAAGACCAGCTTTCATTAAACTTGAAGCCCTAATAATGGCTTTATCGAACACGCATTCGCTATGCAAGTTATATTTAGGTAATACAAAAATCCCCACCAGTGATTTAACAAGTGGGGAAATACTTATTTATTAAATTAGTTCTAGTTGACTTAAAAAAGCCAAGGCAAAGTAATTCTTTCCGAGCTCGAGAAATTCATCTTCCTTTAAGGGCGTAGTACACTGGAAATGTAATTGCAGTTGCAATACTTAAATAAACGAATGAGCTTGGGGTAATTAATTTCTTCATTTTATAGGCTCCTTACTTCCTTCAAATCCCATTAGTCATAGATATCTCTAAGGTGTACCATTATTATGGGTGATGAAGAAAATGTTTATTCCCCCAATGCTTCTCCAATATGCCAAAAACAATAAACCGTTTGATTGTATTCCTACATTCGCCGAATTGAAGTGAGATGGTATTCGGCTGATTGTATCAAATATGGATGAGCTTAACCTATATACAAAGAACACGAATGCAACAGCAAAATATCCGGAACTCCATAATCCACCGATTCCGAAAGGAACTATTCTTGATGGGGAAATCGTTGTTCTTGACGAACAAGGGCGAGCTGATTTCGAAGCCACAAATGCAGGCTTCCGCTCCAATAAGAAGCGAAAACCTGTCGTCTTCACGGCTTTTGACATCTTGTACCACCGAGGTTTAGACGTGACTGGATTGCCCTAGGTGCGACGGAAGCAGTTGCTTGAAGAGACACTTCAAGCAATGGAAAACTTTAGAATTATTCGGCCGATTAAAGGCAATGTAAAGGACTTTTTTAATATCGTTTGTCAAAATGGTCTTGAAGGTATTGTTATTAAGAAAAAAGAATCGAAATATGAAACTCTGCTCGTGAATCAATGATGCCAGTCTTTCAGTCATTTAAAAGTGGTGAGAGCAAAGATTACGTATATATCAAACCTGTGGTGCGCTGCAAAGTTAAATATACAGATTGGTACAGTTCCGGATCCATGCGGCTTCCAGTCTTCGAGGAATTTATAGTTTAGGAGATGACACCTATGAAATACCGAGTTATGCATAAAGAGACAGGCGAAGGGAAAACACTGACTCATTTAGAAGTAAATGATATGGATTATGATGTAAGTGGCCGCATTATTGTCTTCGATACAAACATGGAGGCATACTTTTTGATTGATGAAATTCAAGAGTACTGAATTGTCGAGAATCATTGGATTTCACCGAAAACATCAACGGGTCCCTTCATTGGAACAGGTTGAGAGGGCTTTTAATGATGCAATGGCTGGAGATATTGATGGAGCCCTGCGGCTTCTAGACTGGAAACGTCACTGCTTTTATGTAAAAAATGATTACGAAAGAGAAGTTATATCGAAGGTATTTAGATATTGCACCAATGTTTTAGAATAACAATTAAGCTTGGGGTACCAGTACAAGCAACTCATATATCCAAGCTACTTCATAATTATTAACATTAGCCAATCTATAAATATAGCTAACTAAACTTTCATCGCCATATACTTTTGGAACAAATAGTAATTTCATTCTATCTATTCATAGTTCCTCAGCTCCATTACTTTTACGATAAAAAAGGCAAACGATCAATGTTGTCGTTTGCCTTTTTGTATTTTCATTCATTTTTTTGTATAGATATAAATTTCTAAAGAATTCTACAACAAATCGTCTAACGAATTATGGAACAATTCTAATGAATTATGGAATTTCACACAACAACAAAAAAAAACCAGGGGCTCCCGCCCCCGGTCCTCTTATGAGCAGCGACTGTAGCCACAGTTCGCGCAATTCTTGCACCCTTCGCTGTTAATCAGCGAAGCGGAACCGCAAGACGGGCACAAGTCCTTCGTCGCGGCGCTAGCAGCGTTGCTGCCATGAGCGCCATGCGCGGCGTGCCCGCTAGGAGCAGCCACCGGTGCCGGAGCTGGCGCATCCAGCACTTCGCTCGTCGCGGTCACGTAGTTCCGCGCGTCGTCTTGCTCGTTCATCACTTCGTCGTGCTGCTCGAGCGCTTTGGCAACCGCGTCAGCGATCGACTCGACGCGGTTCGTGCCAAATCCAATGGCGCCGGAGCCGCCAATGCCTTTCAAGTGCTTCACGAGCAGCTTCACTTTGTCGCCGTGGTCGCCGTAACGCAAGAACAACGAGCACACGCGGCCTAGTGCTTCAGACATCGCAAAAACGTCTGATCCAGCTTTCCCCACATTGAGGAAAATTTCACTCGGCGTTCCGTTCATATCATTAATCGTAATATACGCCATGCCGAATGGTGTATTCACTTTATAGGTTGCGCCTCGCAGAATTTGCGGACGGCGCTTATATTGCTTATCGAAAACTTGCTCTGTTTTGGCGTCAACATTAACCGCAAGCTTGCCTGAGAGATTCGTTAAGCTGGCTTCTTCTTTCACAGCCTCCGCAGCTACTGCAACAGGTGCTGCTTCTGCCTTCTCAACTTTCTTCTCCTCTTTCTTATCAGAACTTGTGCTAAGAACTTGAACATCACGGCTTCCATCACGGTAGATAGTAACGCCTTTACAACCCAGATCAAAAGCCAATTCATATAACCGTTTGGTCTCTTCAACTGTGAAATCGGATGGGCAATTCGCTGTTTTGGAGATCGAACTGTCAACCCATTTCTGGATCGCTGCTTGTGCGCGAATATGATCTTCAGCCGTCAACGTCATGGAAGTTACAAAGTAATCCGGCAATTCCTGATTCGGATTGGCATCTTTCCATTCTTGAGCAATCGGTACATATTGTTTATCAAATCCTAGGCGGCTTTGGCGGAAATATTCAAAGGCAAAATACGGCTCAATCCCCGTCGAAGTGCCAACCATCGTCCCTGTGCTTCCCGTTGGAGCCTGCGTGATGACCGTTACGTTGCGCATACCGTTCAGCTTAATGGCTTCGCCAACTTCCGGGAATACCTTGGTCATATTTTTCATAAAGCCGCTCTCCAGGAACTTATCTGCAATAAACGCTTGGAAAGAACCTTTCTCAGCAGCGATTTCCGCTGATGCCAGATAAGCTTCTCTTGCCATGAAGCCGTAGATTCTGTCCAAAAATGCTAAGGATTCCGGACTGCCGTAACGAATTTTCAACTTAATCATGAGTTCCGCCAAGCCCATTGATCCTAGGCCTACGCGGCGTTCCTTCTGTTGATTCTCACGGTTTTCTTCAAAATGATATGGCGTTTTGTCAATGACATTATCAAGGAAACGCGTCGAGTAGCGAACAACCGTCGCCAGATCCGCCCAATCGACATCATGTTTCTCTGCATCATAAAATTTGGATAAGTTAATCGCCGACAAGTTGCAAACTCCCCAAGCTGGAAGCCCCTGCTCCCCACACGGATTCGTACAAATAATCGGGTTGAAATACCAACTATTCGACATTTGGTTGTAGTATTCCATGAACACAACACCAGGCTCAGCCGATTTCCAAGCGGACTCAATAATCGTGTGCCACACTTCACGAGCTCTGACTGTGCGATAAGGCTTGACGGCTTTGCCAAGCTGTTTCCAAGCTTCCAAATTGCCGTCCCATTTCTCATTATATTCAGGATCCGTTGTATCTGGGAATACAAGTTCCCACTCCAAATCTTCCTTCACGGCCTTCATAAATCCATTGCTTACGCAAACGGATAAATTGGCATTGGTGATTTGTCCCATGGTTGACTTCACCGTGATGAAATCTTCCAGATCTGGATGCCAATCATTGATCATCAGCATAAGTGCCCCACGACGGCTTCCGCCCTGCTCAATCAGACCTGTTGTATAGCTGAACAAACCGCCCCATGATACAGCACCGCTCGAAGAGCCGTTAACTCCTTTGACAACGGAACGGCGTGGTCGAAGGGAAGACAGATTGATCCCCACACCGCCGCCGCGTGACATGATTTCCGTCATTTCCGAAAGTGTGCTCATAATGCCGCCACGGCTATCGTGAGGAGATGGGATCACATAACAGTTGAACAGCGTTAATTCATCACTTGCGTCCGCTCCTGCCGCAATCCGTCCACCTGGAACAAGTTTCCAATCGTCCAAAATATATCTGAATTTCTCCGTCCATTCCCTGCGTTTCTCAGGTGTCGTTTCCACGGATGCCATGGCTCCGGCCAGACGGTCCCACATTTCTTCCGGTGTCTTTTCTATGTTTAATGTAAGCTTCTCAACTGCAGATTTGACTGTCTCGCCACTGCGTGTTCTTACTTGCACGATGTCGCCTTCACGGCTAATAATTTCGCCTACTTCTTTGGCTGGGAATTTGGGATCATCCTTCGTCAATACGAGTACGGTGTCCCCCACTTTAGCAAAGCTCGTATCCGCATTCTTAAGTGCGTAGCGATCCAAAAATATTTTCTCGCTTAACCCTTCCAGCCTCTTACCTGATTGCGAAATCCCCATTGATAAATGCCCTCCCAATAAGCTACAGATTCAGCTCCAACTAAATTGAAAATTACAATATCTGGTGTGAGAAATCCATTATACAACACTAGATATGGACCTTCGAATGGCCAAAGGACCAATTTTGTTTAATAAGACAAGTAATGATCGCTTTAGCTAGAATTTACTCGAAATCTCTCTTTATTTTATAGAAAGCGAGCTGGCGGTTCGTTGCTTTTGACGATGGCGTGTTCCTCTGCTAACCTATATTTAGGATACCACAATTCGTTCATTTTTAGAACATTTGTTCGTTATTTATTTTTCCTAAGGAGATGTTAAAGACATGTATTTTTATAAAAATGAATTTATGAATAAAGCGGACATTCAACTCTCGCCCGATGATCGCGGTTATTATTTTGGAGACGGTATATATGAAGTTTTCCGTGTCTATCAAGGTAAGCTGTATGAGCAGGATGCCCATATGCAGAGGCTTCAAAGAACCGCAAGCGAGGTGCGGCTTACACTCCCTTTTACCATCGAGAAAATCGGGCAAATTCTCACCGAGCTGGTGGACAAAAATAAGCTGATCGATGGCACCGTATATCTGCAAATCACCCGAGGCGAAGCTCCACGCGCGCATCCGTTTCCGACTCAGGCAGAACCGATCATGCTGGCCTACTGCACGGAAGTGCCAAGACCAACGGCAACCATACATAACGGGATCAAAGCGATTACTTTCGCCGATATTCGCTGGTTAAGATGCGATCTCAAAACACTCAATCTGCTGCCCAATGTCATGGCCAAGCAAGCAGCGCTCGATAACAACGTGCAGGAGGTTGTGCTGCATCGCGAAGGTACGGTGACGGAGTGCAGCGCGTCTAACCTGATGATAATCAAAGATGGCGTGCTTTATACGCATCCTGCGAATCATTTGATTTTGCATGGAATTACCCGAGCAGTCGTCTTGCGTTTAGCCAGAGGTTTGAATATGCCGGTTAAAGAAGAAGCTTTTACGACGGAACAGCTTATGACGGCTGACGAAGCCTTTATCTCAGGAACAACGGTAGAAATAACGCCAATTCTGGAAGTGGATGGCCGCACGATTGGAGCCGGCACGCCAGGTGAACATACCCGCAAGCTGCAAGAGGAGTTTGTTCGTACATTCTCGTAATCAGCAAAAAACCTAAGGCATCTGCCTTAGGTTTTTTAAATCCCCAAACGAGGAACGCCAGGGCGCTATTTCAGCGAAATCGAACGTGTACAGTGACGAAAGGGAACTTCAGGCCGTTATTTCGGAGTTTTCATACGAATATGCCCGTACGCACGCCTCATCATTATCGCCGCAAGTTCCACTCATCCGTCCCATATTTCTCTTGCACAAGACGATTGGTCAACTCGATCTCAAACGGTGTCAACGAGTCCTCAACCAGCTCCACGCCTAAACCGAGTCCAATTTCACGGCGGAACGCTTCTTCAACTTGCCCCAAGGTAACGGCCTCTTTCCCCTGTGCCCGCAGCAGCTCGTTAATGGCCACCGCTTTTTTCAAAAAGCTCGTCTTCATCCGCTCCGCCACCTTCTCGTTTGAGAAACGTAGCATACGGAACAGTTGGTCCGTATCCATATCGAGCAGGATCGAGCCGTGCTGCAGCACGACGTTCTTTTGCCGTACCTGCGCGCTGCCGGCGACTTTACGCCCCTCAACCACGAGCTCATACCAGGACGGAGAATCGAAACATGCAGCCGAGCCGGCAGAGGCATATTTCTCTTTCTCCTCATCGCTTGCAAGCTGCACCATCTCGGCGTTAAGTCCTAACGCCCGGAAACCTTGCAGCAGCCCTTCGCTCAGGACGCGGTAAGCATCCGTCACATTTCGGGGAATACCCGGATAATCCTCGGCCACAATGATGCTGTAGGTCAGTTCCTTATCATGCAGAACCGCTCTGCCTCCTGTCGGACGGCGTACGAAGCCAATGCCTTCATTCGCCACGGCCTCCTGATCGACCTCAGCTGCTTTTTGGAAATAACCGATCGACAGCGTTGCTGGATTCCATCCATAAAAACGCACCGTAGGAGGGACGATTCCCTCGCTATGAGCGGTCAAAATCGCTTCATCTAAAGCCATATTTTCAGCAGGAGAACGATCCCCCGTATGTATAAATCGCCATGCCGTCATCGAAATCTTCACCCTTTCTTTCCAACCATGCTTATCAAAAGACAACCTCTATCATACCACATAACCGCCTTAAGTTACGATTCCGCTCCCTCTCCAAGCTCCCGCCCTGATTTCCTCATCTGTTTTACCATGGAAAAAGTTATGAAAGCGCCTCTTATGGACATACTAACACGTATTCGGCGTTTAGCGCCCGTGCTTCATACAAGCTTAGGTTCACGAAGTCAGTTTTCTTACGAAAACTCTTAGGAGGGCACAACTATGCGTCAACATGAACAGCAAGAGAACATTCGCCCCATTCATCATCGGTTGGACATGCACTTTGAGAGGGACTGGTTTACTGAGCTGGATCATCGTGTGCGCGGAGGAGGGCCGTGGGACGATTGGACTTTGTACCAGCTCGCCTACGAATCGGAAGAGTCGGGGCTTATTTCTACATTTGATGAAATGCAGTGCCTCCCTCATTTGGGGCAGCTTGAGCCTATGGCTCATCAGATCGATACTGCGAAGCGAGTGCTTAATGAAATGCGCGGTCGAGCCATCTTGGCCGATGAGGTGGGACTCGGGAAAACGATTGAGGCTGGGCTGATTTTAAAAGAATACATGATCCGTGGATTGGTCCGCAAAACCCTTATCCTGGTGCCGGCATCCCTTGTCCTGCAATGGGTTCGTGAATTAAACACCAAATTCGGCATACCTGCCATCGCCCATAAAAAAGCGTACATGTGGCAGCAAAGCGACATTATCGTGGCCTCCATGGATACCGCAAAACGCGATCCTCACCGGGAAATCGTGATGGGTCTGGAATACGACATGCTGATTGTTGATGAAGCTCATAAATTAAAAAATAAAAAAACGACCAACTACACTTTCGTTAATGAGCTGCGCAAAAAATATTGCCTGCTGCTCACCGCCACGCCGGTTCAAAATGATTTGAAAGAGCTCTATAATCTCATCACCCTGCTCAAGCCCGGTCAACTCGGTGTTCACAGCTCCTTTAAGTCCAACTTCGTTGTCGGCAAAAGGATTCCGAAAAATGAGATTCAGCTGCAGCAGGAGCTATCCAAAGTGATGATCCGAAATCGTCGCGGCGACGGCGGTGTTCATTACACCAAGCGGGTGGTGAAAAATATCCCGCTGACGCTTTCACCGGACGAGCAGGCGCTCTATGACGGCGTCACCAATTTCGTCCGCACGAGGTATGCGGAGAGCTCCGGCGATTTAAACAGCATGCTTTCGCTCATCACACTCCAGCGCGAGGTCTGCTCCTCCAGGGATGCCGTCTTCATCACGCTCGTGAATTTGTTCAAAAAAACAGCGGAAGATTCGCCTGTACGCGCCAAAATATGGGAGCTTGTCGAGCTGATCCGCAGCATCAAATCGAATAGCAAAGCGGAAACCACCATGAAGCTCGTGCAGGAAATTAATGATAAAGTCATCATTTTCACGGAGTATCGCGCTTCCCAGGAGTATCTGCTCAACTATTTGAAAGAGCATAAAATTACAGCAGTCCCCTATCGCGGCGGCATGAACCGTGGCAAAAAGGATTGGATGATGGATTTATTCCGCAATCGCGTACAAGTACTTGTTGCGACGGAAGCTGGCGGCGAAGGAATTAATCTGCAATTTTGCCATAACATGATTAATTTTGACCTGCCGTGGAACCCGATGCGCGTGGAACAACGGATTGGCCGTGTGCATCGACTTGGCCAGACACATGATGTGAACATCTATAATCTATCGACAAACAATACGATTGAAGAGCACATCCTCTCTTTGCTGCATGAGAAAATCAATATGTTTGAGATGGTTATCGGGCAGCTGGATACGATTTTGGAGAAGATCGAAAAAAAAGGATCTCTTGAAACTTCGTTATTCCGCATGGTCATGGAAGCAGGGTCGCGCGAGGATATTCGCAGGAAAATTGACGAGCTGGGTCATTCCTTTACTGAAATCAAAGAAGAAATCGAACACAATCCCGTGTATGGAACTGAGTTTCAACATATCCTTGATGCCGTAGGCGGCGCGCAAAGCGGTGAGGTCAGATCATGAACAAACGAAACGTTCATACCTTTGTCATGCGGTTTCTTGAAGCTTATGATTGCACCATTCTGGAGAAAAGCCCGTCTTACGTCACAGCCAAGCTCTCTCCGGAAGCAGATCGGGAAATGACGGGCCGGCCTTATTATTGGAGTTTCGTGGAGCGAACCGGGACGCCTGCCGAAACCATGACCTATAAATTCGTATTCGACCCGGAACAAATGAGGCTCGATGCCAAGTCCAAGGCTGCACCGACAGCTGTGAAGAATCCGCCTAACCCAGGCGCGCCAGCCGCACCGAACCAGGAGCAAGCGCCTGACGGTTCCTCCGACAGCATTCTTGGACGTTATTTCGGCTTCGTTCCGACTACAATTACAGCGCGTGTTCCGCAGGATGATGTCACTTTTGGCAGCAGAAGATTGGAACAAATGTTCGGTATTGTCCGAGAGCGCGGGAAATTCGTTCATCTGTTTGAGGAACCATTTCCTACGGGAGCCACCTATCATGCTGCGCTCGTGTATGATACATGGTTTTGCATCAATTACAAGGTTGAACTCGCCTGCGACCGCAAACGAAGTGAAATCCACTCCCTTGCCGTCCAATTGAACAACGGCGAGATTCGCGAGAATTTTCACAAGCATCTGCTGACCAAAGGTCTTTCTCCGAAGCTGCCGGCGAATAGTCATATTTTGCCGGATACGATATCGCTGACCAAAGCCGTGAACCTGCTGGAAACGACGCTTGAACGCAAAATAAGCACCTATGACCATAGATGGGCGGACGAGGCGAATGAGCAGCACCGCAGTGAGATTGACCGTGTCGAATCCTATTACAACGGCCTTTTGCTAAACGCAGAGCCCGATAAAAGAGATGAAATCGAAACACAATGCCGCAACCGCCTCAGAGAAATCGACTGGCAGCACAAACCGCGCATTGCCGTTTCTGTCATCAATTGCGGATTGTTTCATTTAACCGCCGGGCGATCGCCTAGGAACTGACGATAGTCGCTAAAACCTCGCAAATTAACGCTGCAGGTTCTAACAATCTTTTTATAGCATAAGAATTACAATAGATTCATACAAATGAGAAGTTAGCGATAGGCAGGTGAACATGGATGAAGCTGTGGACTGCATGGACAGCAACTTGCTTCATATGTATTGGCAGTCTCTTATTCATACCCTCCCAAAGCTCAGCGGGCGATAATCCAGATCGGACAAGCCTCGCACAGCCTGTAGGACAACCCGCAGTTATCAGCAGTCAAGTAGCTGAAACTGCAAAGCCCGTACCGGATTTGCGAAGCGAATCCACTTTATCGGCCACGGTTGAGAAGTGGCGGGTAGCGCTCGCTCGCGAAGAAGGGTTCCATAACTGGCAATCAGCAGCTTGGAACAGTTACCCGCTTGGTCCAGGGACACATGGCTGGGTCGTGATTCTCACGGATCATGGCGAGGATGTCGGCTATATGATCGTACAGTCTGTTGAAAATGGCTCCTTCCGATTAACGGAATACGGGACAGGCAAGCACCCTCTTTTCAGTTTGACCACGCTGTATCGTTCCATGGTACAGCAAGAACTCATTCCGGCAACACTTACTTATTCTGATTTTATCGCCAATGAAACGATCGCCAAAGACCGCTTATATATGGACGGCTTAACCGCTGTTTGGAGAATCAAACTTGATAATCAACTGTGCTATGTGGATGCCAAATCAGGTGAGGTACTCCCTTTAAAAGATGACCCGACGCCAAAGCTTGGGGCCGATGATAGCACACTTATGACAACGGAATTAAAAGAAGCAAGCACCATGATGCATCCAGCCTTTGATCCTTATGAACGGATGCCTTGGATTGTCGGCTCGCCGCTGCCTATGACTGGACTGAACGAACTCCAAAGCGCTCTTGCCACCAATCAACATCTGACCTTTGTCACCGAGCTATACGATGGTCAGGTTACTCTGCCACTGGCCGTATTAGGCTATCAATCATGGCAGGATGAGTTACCTTATCTGGTTCTGGATCACGAAGGACCAAGATACATTCAACTGCCTACCGCTCTGGCAATGGGGCATATTTATTAAATGGAAAAAGGACTCCCCGTCAAGTAGACGATTCTACTTCTCGGGCAGCCCTTTTTTTTGTGGCATTTTATTTTTTAGTTTTAAACTGGTCAAACAACATCCGGGCTGCCAAGGGCAGCATGCCAAACCAACGAGTCTGCCAATGCTCCCGCTGCTCTTTATGCATCGCTTTTGCTTGTTGGCGAACATCCCTTGGCGTGTCTATAAACGTCACGACCTGCTGTGTTATGTACTTGACCAAGTCATCACTTTTGGCCATACGCCCACCTGCCTTTTTCTCCCTATTGTAACCAGAGAGTCCCGGACTTAAACGGTAAGACAGGTGGAAGACATGGATTCAACTGACTCTTCCGCCGCTCTCCGAAATAATTTTATCCGCAAATGACTTAATCGTACTACAGCCGAGCAGCATCGGTTTGTTATCGCACTGCAACAGCAAGGTCTGTGCGTTCATATCCCAGGCGTATTGGAAACCAACATTCATTCCCACCACGGTAATCATGAATTTTCCCGATGCAGCATTTGGAATGGTGAAGCCTTGTTTTTTACCTACTTGTTGTAACGAACGAAACACCGAAGACGAAATCCCTCTATACGTCCAAGCATTGCAAGCCGCCATAGGTCAATCTCCTCTCTCCCCATATAGGATCACTAAATTGTATGAAGAGAGGGCTTAAATCGTGCTTGTTTCAAAAAAATCAGTCCGGCGCTGCATGCTTCCAAACCCGCTTCTAACCTCGTCCTTGCTGCATATATTAAAGTAACTAGAGAGAAAGGGGTGCATCGAATGTGGGAAGAGATGCTCCTGACTGAACAGATCAACATCCACATGGATAAAGCCAACCACATGCTGGAATTGAAGCTTCGAGACCACAAACAGGAAGATACGTTCTCCACAGTTCAGCTAAGCCATGCTGAGCTCATTTTACTTCTCCATACCCTGCTGGAAGTGAATCGGTGTTTTCGCGGGGATATCCCATATTTTCACAATTAAAAAGCACCTTCGATTCCCGCTAGCGGGTGTCGAAAGTGCTTTTTTCATAGCAATTTCTATCTTTTAGTCTCGGCTAACTCCAACAATGGAAGCCAAGAAGCGCAAGATGTACAAGAAGAGATTGATGAAATCCAAATAAATATTAAGTGCAGCAAGCGGAACCTCTTCGGCTGATACGCCATTGCGGTATTGAGCCACATCATACAGCACCCAACCGCTGAAAATCAGAATGCCGAGCATTGACCAAATCAAGTTCGTCATCGAACCAAAATTAACGAACATGCCAATGACACTCATCAAGACAAGGCCAATCGTTCCAGCGAACAAAAAGCCGCCGAGGAAGCTGAAATCACGTTGCGAACGGTGCGCGTAGAAAGCTAGTCCGCCAAAAATCGCCGCTGTCGCGAAGAATGCTCCCGACACCACGTTAGCTCCGAGCATACCCCCGTATGCCATAATCACTGGATATAAGGTTACACCGGAAATTGCCGTAAAGGCATAAAGGAAACCATATCCGATATTTTTGCCGCGAATCCGAATCACGATGGCTGCCACCAGCATGGCCACTTCGGCAATGACGAAAAGCATAATCATTGAAGGCGGAACGACCATAGCGCCGACTAGTGTCCCCAGGAAGGAAACCAAGAGGGAGATGGCAAATGTTTGAAGCACATGAGCAAAACTGCCTGAATGAGAAACCGTAACCGTTCTATCCATGAAACTGTCAACTCCTTCTATTAGAAAACATGTACAATCTATACTATGCATTATACCTAAACTTCATGAAAACCGCTATACGCCTGGACTTTAGGCTTTATTTGAAGGCGGAGATCATCTTTAGGAATATACGTTTCAGATGCGCTCGAAGTTTCGCAGGAAATCGCAGGATCAGACGCGTGCCCCAACCGTCATAAGTTCCGCCGACTTCTGCCGCTAGAACGAACAATTCTTTGGTTACCGCATTGACGGTCGGAACATCCAGCGTGTGTAATTTGCTCAAGTGAAGCACGTAGGGCTCCACCTGACGTGTCGTATCAAATTCGGAGACAATGATTCTGTAGCCAAGCGCGCCCACTTTGCTTTTCATCGCATCCATCCGGGTTGAATCCGGAAAATGCAGCCAATGCTGAACTTCCCTGGCCTTCTCCAAATTATCCCCCCGACGCTTCAGCGCATAGGCGATCTTTGCATTTCGCATCCACTGTTCTTCCAAGGGTGAAGGCGCCATTTCTTCCAGATAGAAGCTCCAGTCTGCGTCCAAATTCATCGAGAAATAATAACGGAACTTAGGAAAATCCGCCAGTACCCGCTTCATTTCCAGCTCCCAATCCCAGTCATCCTTGGCGTAAAAGTACATTTCCATTTTATTATTTGAAGAAATGCGCCCGGCATAAAGGGCATATCCCTGATCTTTCATCCGTGAAATAAGTTTGTCTTCGAGCTCATAAAAGGCTTGCTGCGCCTTTTGTGTTGAGCTGTCCGAGAGGTCCCACAAGCTATACATATTAAATACGATTGTAATTCTTTGACCATATCCTATGAAAGGAGCTTTCTGCTTCAAAGCAGTGTTCATAAAGACTAGAACCTGCTCCCGATCCCGGATGCGTTCGAACAAATTCCAATCTTCTTCCATAGGATGACCCCCTATTTCCTTTCCAGATAATATTTATTATATAAGCCTTAGGCCTAGCTGCCTACCCATCTGTGCATGATTTCCTAGGAATAAAAAAAAACAACCCCCTCAGAACCTGAAAGGGTTGTTACGGTTGATGCGATCAAGAGGACTCGAACCTCCACGGGGGTAAGCCCACACGGACCTGAACCGTGCGCGTCTGCCAATTCCGCCATGATCGCAAATGATGTGGTGACAAAAATAAATATAACATGGGACTCGAAAGCTCGTCAACGAAACTTTTACAATTCATGTATAAATACAAACCCCGCTCCTAAACCTATTCCCAAAGGAGGGATGACGAATGGATGAGGAAGAAATCAAAGCTCTCGAACCCAAATACACAGGCAATCAGCGACATCTCACAGAAGGTGAAGCTGAAGGCATCGTACATGATCCCAATTTCAAAAATGAAGATGAAGATCCCGATGGCGTTGATGTGTATCCTGCCGGGCTTGCCTTCGGCGTTTTCCGCAAACCGTAGCTAGCGTAGCATAACAATGTTATTCGTCTCTGGGTGCGCCTCCGGCAAGCACCGATAAGGACAGACATAGAAAACGCCCCACTGCATCCTCACGGATCAGTCGGGCGTTTTCTCATACAACTGTCCCGATGCCAAGATGGCCTCGTACACAGTTCTTCCAATCATGTTGCCCAGCGCAGTTGCCGTGCCCGCATAGCTGTACAAGCGGCCGCGGCATGTCGTGGCGATGAGCACCGCGTCCGTGGTCGTTCCTGTAGCCGGATGACCGTCGACTTCAACGCCTAATGCCTGAAGTGCAGCCGCTTTGGCTTCCGTCGCGGTGATGACCGCGTTGACCATCGCGGCATCGGTTAATTGCCCCTCGATAACGACAATGGTATTTATCGTACCGGGAAAAAGCGAGGCGGCAGCCACTTCGGCCCCTGCCCTAGCTTTGTTCCCGAGACCTACCGTGACCCATGCACAAACGTGCAGTGGATACGTCTCGTTCTCGGCATCCTCGGCACCATTTCGCGTCCAAGTGAGCGTGCTGTAGCCAACATCCTTCACCCAAGCTGCCGTCAGCATGCCAGCCGTTTCCCGAGGATTCAGCCCTTCACGTTGGATGAAATCATCCATCTCGCGAAGGGGATCAGCCTCGTTATAAAGCCTATGTACCTGCCTATTCATTAACGATCGAAACATCCCGAATCCTCCGCCCCATGGCGAAGAATTCAAGGTACGCATCGGACTATCACTACGGATTAACATGTAACTGCCGTGTTCGGAATTCACCAAATCCATCTGGACTCCGGTGATGGGAACCCTATTCTGATTCATCCGCAGCATCATCCGGTTCAATCAATTCTTGCGGAAGCATATATTCCGGTGGCCGTTCAGCTTCATAAGGCTGATACACATAGCTGCGTGCAAGCTTGACCACTCTGCGATTTTTTTTGCGGATTAAAACACTATCATCATCCCAAGCGACAACAATGCCGCGGACATCATTCCTTGGGCTAACATCGCGAATCACGCGAAGCAATGTGCTTTCAACACGATAAAGATCCAATTGATCATCTGTTATCATTTCTCTTACCTCCAACCATCCAGTTTTACACCTTAAGCATACACCAATTCCTGTCTAGTTGAAACTTTACATAAATCCGCTAGATCAGGGTTACCTTAATCATGACGAAGCAATAGAACGCCATTATAACCTTGGGGGTTTTCCTATTGGACAAAAAAACGTATTACGTGAATGTCGGGACGGGTGAAGTATTGGAAGACAGGACCTCACTCAATTATGAATTTGAGATTTCCGCTAACGATGAGGAATTTGATCAATTGATGGAGCTCTTTGAGGAGACAGATAACACGTCCCAAGCCAGCTATGCGACCTCTTGGCTGCCTTTGTCGGTTTATTACTCCAATGAGACCAATCAAGAATATGATTATTATTTGACGGAAGTGTATCGCACCTTGCATCGATTAGGGAATGAACAAACCAAAAGGCATATTGAAAGTATGAATATATTAAAAAATGGTGTCTAACGAGATCTCACCGGCAGACTGCCTACGGAATGAAAAAAGGCCAACGAATCCATAACGGATCCATTGGCCTCTTGAATTTACATTAGCTTACATGTTCCTTGGAATCATTCGTTTCAAACCAGAAATCAAGGACCTTGCTTGACATGACACGCTTCTGAATATATTCCACTTGCGCTGCGGAAAATTGCTGTTCCCATTCAATGGTCAGCTCTGTGCAGAGCTTCACGATCGTTAACAACTCAGACCAAGCGACATAGCGTTTGTACCAGAAAAATTGAGGATGTTCGATCATATACGGATATAGATCATCAAATTCTGTATGCTTACAATCAAGAGCACGTTCAAAATGTGTTTTGGCTTCCCCAAGCTTAGTCATGAAATATTCAATGGAACCATTTTCGATACCCATAGATGTCAGCCTCCTCTCTTACCTTGTAACCATTATAATGGATAATTGGCAATCAGGGAAGTCAAAGACTAGATGTAAAATCAGTCAAAAGTGATTTGCCCGTTCTCTAGCGAAGCAATTCTTGCTAACGATTCCACCCGAATGCCGCGTTCTCTAATCGAACTGCCGCCGGATTGGAACGATTTCTCCACCGCAATACCGACACCGACGAGTTCAGCCTCCGCCTTCTCAATAATGCGAATTAAGCCGCGAGCCGCGTCCCCATTGGCAATAAAATCATCAATAAGCAGCACACGTTCACCCTTATGCAGCAAATGCGAGGAGACCATAATGTCGGTCACAATGCCTTTGGTAAAAGAAGGCACACGCTCGCTATACGTATCTTGATCCATCGTTAACGTTTTCTTGCGGCGCGCAAAAATCATGGGAATCTCAAGATGCAATGCGGTTGTGAAGGCAATTGGAATGCCTGAGGACTCTACAGTTAACACCTTGTCCGGCTTGGTCTCTCTGAAAAGTCTTGCAAACTCTCGTCCCATCTCCATGGTCAAAACCGGATCCACCTGATGATTAAGAATGGCATCCAGCTTAAGTACTTTATCCGATACAACGACACCGACTTCCTGGATCCGCTGCTTTAACAATTCCATGATACTGGCCCCCTTAATCCTGTCTATTATGAGTAAGTTACCATAATGATGAAGTAGGTTTCAAGTCCCAATTTGCGAATATCGCTCTTGGAAGTGAAACTTTTCTTGCCGAATAGGTGTCTATACTTATACAGGATTTAACTTTTTCGAATTTGTTTTAGAAATGCTCACATTTAGGCAGCAAGATCCATTGAGATTGACAACCCGAACGCAGTATGATTAGTAATATTCTTTTTAAGACAACTATTCGGCAGAAAGGAAAGATGATGATGAACAATGCGATGAGACCCGTCATGCTCGGCTTTGTGCCTGTTGCATTTTCCTTGCTTATCGTAGCTGGCTGCCAAGAGTCATCTGCACCTTCCGCTCAGCCTACTATAGATCCATCGGTTCATGTTCAGAAGCAGAATCCAAGCACAACACCGGTCAGCACGCCTGCCGTACTGGCTGTAGAAACTCCAGCTGCTTCCTTGGTGCCGGAGGATACGATAGCCAAGCATGAAGCGCAAGTTGCAAACACGAACAAAACGGACTTATCGGATCTGCCTCAGAGCGCTGCGAGCGCCAAGCCAACGACAAAACCGCGGGTGAAAGCTGAAGATGCTTACCAGCAGGAGAAACCGACTCTAATGGGCTTAAAGCTTGGAACGAGCAAAAACCTGGTGCTGGATCGATTCGGCAAAGCCAAGAAACAATTCGTTATGGATGAAGACGATGACGCGATTCAAGTTTACGATTTTGGTGATTTCTCCGTTGGCTTTAATGTCAAGGATGCCCTTGAATTCGTGGATGTACACTCCACGGATATTGATCCGGGACTTCGCGGCCTGCACCTCGGCCAGAAAGTGGAGGATGCCATTAGCATTCTCGGAAAACCGGATTCCAACACAACCTATGTGCTTTCTTACAAATCACAAGGGACGCTTCTGAAGCTCGATGTAGACCCCAATGCTAACACGATCCAATCGATTAAGCTTTTCGCAGATCGTTAATACCGCTCAACAAACCGAAGACCATACCGTCATCCATAGGATGGCAAGTATGGTCTTTCTTTGCGTTCAGATCGCTCTTCTTTTCCGAAAGCGGAAATAAATCACCGCTCCTATCGCAGCCACAACCACGAGAATAATGAAACTGACACCCATATATTTATGAATCAAATTGAACAAGCCATCCAAATTGCTGCCGATAAAATGGCCCAAGGTCAAGAAGGTTGTACACCACAGCAGCGCCCCTGTCCCCGCATAGAGCATGTATTTGTAGAACTTCACTCCGCTTACCCCGGACAAATAGCAGGTGAAATGGCGGACTCCCGGCACGAAATACCCGAAGAATACGGTCCACAGCCCATATTTATGAAACCAGCCTTCCGCTCTTTCGATCCGGTCCGGCGTCAATTTGAACCATTTTCCATAGCGGTACAAGAAGGGCTTGCCCACCCGGTGACCAATGAGATAACTCACAATCATCCCCGTCATCGTACCTGCATAAATCACAATCAACGTTGTCCCGTACTCAAAAGGACCTCCAGGCGCGGTCAACGAGCCCACGAAAGCCATCAAGGTTTCATCCGGTATAGGTACGCCAACGATGCCGGCAGACAACAAAATGTACAGAGCAATATAGCCATAATGTCCAATAAAATCATAAAGAGCTTCTTTCACAAAAGACACACTCCCAATTTCTTACGTCTTTCTGTTCCTAACCATTTTATCAAAAATAAGGGCTTGCCCCAAGTTGCAGTCATGCTACTGTCTCCGCGAACATACCTTGTACTATATCAAACGAAAGAAAGCGGGGCAATCCATGCGAAAAGGGTCACAGATCGTCCGTATTGCCTTTACCTATATCGGGACTGTCGTTGGAGCAGGTTTTGCTTCCGGACAAGAGATTTTGCAATTTTTTACGCGCTACGGATGGATAGCTTCTTTAACGATCGCTTTGTCCACCCTCCTATTTATATGGATTGGCATCAAACTCATGCTAATGGCTCATACATTAAAAGCCACATCTTATGAGGATTTAAATCGGGTCATTTTTGGGCCGAAAATAGGAAATGGGATCAGCTTGTTTACGATGATCGTGTTGTTCGGAATCACAACGGTCATGCTTGCCGGCGGAGGAACAGTATTTGAGGAGCAGCTGCATCTGTCCTATCAAACTGGACTTTTGGTCACCTTGGTTCTCTCCTATCTCGTATTATCACGAGGAATCGGCGCCATTATGACCGTCAACTCCATTGTCGTTCCTATCATGCTGCTTTTTAGCGTGGTTATCGTCGTTTATACGTGGCATTCACCGTCTTCGGGAAACTGGCTGAGGATCACAACGGATGATTCGCTTGGTAAAATATGGTTTGCCCCGTTTCTCTACACAGCCTTCAATTTGGCCATGGCACAAGCCGTTCTGGTGCCGATGGGAGCTTCCATCACGAAGCGCTCAGAGCTTTACTGGGGCGGGCTTATTGGCGGGGCCGGCATCGGACTGCTGCTCCTCTCAGCACACTATGCGCTTTCAGCGCAAATGCCTGGCATCGCGCAGTATGAGATTCCAATGGGGAATATCATTAACAGGCTGGGCTCAGCCCCTCAGATCGCCTATTTGCTCGTGATCTACGGAGAGATTTTCACGACATTTATCGCTGATGCATATGGCTTGTCCTTGCAGCTGCAGCAACGTACCAAATTAAACCCTAAGTTACTTCTGTTTAGCATCTTAGGACTTAGTTATCTCGTCAGCCAAATTGGTTTCAAAACGCTTCTTGCCGCTCTGTACCCTGTATTCGGCTTAATTAGTGTTGTCTGGCTCGTGCTCATGATCTGGCGCAACCGTAAACGTACGGTGTAGAACGCCGGTTTGTGCGAAGCCGAGAACGACGATCAAACGAACCATCAACAAGAGCATCCCCATCGCGCATAAAATAAGACCAGTAAGCAAATAGGAAAAATGAAAAGCAGCCGTCGTCGCCGTTTGATCGCGCAAGATCGCGAATAGTTGAGCTAACAATAGCAGCAGACCACTGATAAACAGTCCGATCACCGTATAATCCATCACCGTCCAACGTGAAAAATAGCTCACCGCAATCTCCACTTGGCTCAAAGCCTTTGGCGCTGCCGCCTGCTGACGCCAAAGCTGATGAATCATCCAAGCCGTGTAAATGGCGACGCCCGTTACAAAAAGACCCAACAACCCGCCAATTATCGCTAATAGCATATTCATGCCTAAGTCCTCCTTCTGAATTGTCGACTATCCATGCCGCAGACCGTAAATGAGGATAAGCGTCAAACCAAAGCAAAGAACCGGCAGCGCATAAAGAAGAGGAAACAGCATCCAGCTTGGGAGATTCATCGCTGGTTTCCATAGAAGCTGAAGTCGCCTTACTTCAGCTTCTTCCGGACTTTCTGCAGGCTTAAGTGATTTAACGGATAGCGCCTCCGCTGCCCCTTCGTTCCACTCAATCCTCCCTTTTTTCCAACCAACTTGGTACGTAATTTCACGGTGTTCTTTCTTCTTCTCGCTTCCTGGCTCCACTTTGATTCCTCCAGCTTTTTTCTTCAACTTATATGAGTGTGAACCGGTTCTCATGCCATTCAGGACAACCCGTTTACAAGTTTATTAATTGATAGTTGGGAATAACGCGTGCAGCCGCATCCCGCACATGCCCGTGACACGTAAACAACAGCACTTGATGCCTGCTGCTTAAATCAGCGAGCACACGCAGACAGCTCTCCATTCGTTCTTCATCGAAATTGACCAGAATATCATCCATAACAAGCGGTAACACCGCTTTGCCGGCGTATTCTTCCACAAGCGCAAAGCGCATGGATAGATATAGCTGCTCCGCCGTTCCACGACTCAGTTGACTCGTATCTACGGACTGTCCATTGGATCTAACCGCAACAAGACGCTGTTCTCCAAACGGCGCTTTGACATGGGTGAAGGCTCCATTCGTCATCCTGGTCAAATAATCGGATGCTCGTAAAAGCACACCTGGCTGCCGTTCCTGCTCGTAAACTTCACGCGCTTTCTTCATGAGCAGGGAAGCAAAAGATGCCACAGCATACTGATCGACCTGTTCCCGAATCGAAGCCCGATAAGCTTCAGCTTGAAGTTGGCCGTCGGCTTGCTCAGAACCTTGCTCCAGCTGTTCGATGTGTGCCGTCAGTTTACCGGCTGCTTCGCGGAGTTCGTTCGTTAAGGCTGCCGTTTCCGCCATCTGCTGTTCAATCGTCTCCAAACGGTAAGCGATATCGGCTTCCCCTTGCGTCTCCAAAAGCTCCGTATAGCTGGCAAGTGACGCACGGCTTAGCAAAGCCTCAAGCGAAGATTCCAACAGCTTCTGTTCATCGGTCAACTTCTTGCGCTCTTCCTGCTCTCTTTCCTGTAAGCGCAGCGCTTCGCCATCTTCTGCAGAAGCTTCCTGCAGCAAGATCGCAAGCCGCTCACGCGTGCGCTGCTCGGCAGCATCCAGAAGCTGCAGCTCTTCAGCAACCTCTGCATAAAGCGCTTCGCTATGCTTTTTCGCTGCAAGCAGCTTCAGCTGCTCTTGCTCCTGCTCTTTCCAGCGTTTGAGCGCAAATAAAGGCTCTTGCGCTGGGGATAGTTGAAGCCGCATTACAATAGCTTCTTCATATTGCTTTACACTTTGAAGCAATGCCGCAAGCCTTGCTTCCAGTTTATGGAGCTGGCGTAGACTCTCCTGCCCCTGCTCAATCGCCTGAATCGTTTCCATTGCGGCATCAGGGGACAAGCGCCCGCTTAAGCCGAGGGATACGAGCCAACTGCTCCAATTCCTCTGAAGCTGCTCAGACTCCGCTACGTGCTGTTCATACACAATCCCTCGCTGCTCTTCTTGGAGTTGAAGGGAGTCGCGCATTTCCTTCGCATCTTGCAGCTTGTCCACCTTGCGTTTCTGCTGATCCAGCTGTTGCTTGTTGTGCTCGGCTTCTCTCAACCATGCATCCAATTGAGGCTGAAAACTATGAAGAGCGTACGCTTCGGTACGGCTTCTTGGCTGTGAAACGTGCAAAGCGGATGCTGCCGCAGCTTCGTTAAATCCTATCTGTGTCTGACTGGATCTCATGAATGCAGTGATTTGTTCCTGCAAACGGCTTTCCAACTCAAGAAGTTCGCGAGTGGTCGCTTCGTTCGGAGAGGGCTCCTGGCTAGAGGACGCCGTCATCGTGCGGGAAGCCCTACGATCCGAACCTGATCGGTCGCCGAATTGGATGAAGAGTGCCGCCCCTGCAAATAGCAGGAACGCACAAACAGCTATTGCCCAGCTGCTTTGCCATGCCAGCAGAATTGGAACAATAATCGCCAATGCGCCGAAGAAAAGCACCATTCGTTTTCGAAGCTTCCGCGAGGCCGCTTTCCCTGCCTTGGCCGCTTCCTCCAGGCTGAGCTTGTATTGATTCTGCACAGCTTCCTGTTCTTTGTGATGCTGAACTTCCCTGACCAGCAGCTGCCACTGCGCGTAATCTCTTGTGATTCTTTGCAGCTCCGTTCCAGGATCCATCCCTCCCGGAAATGAAGGGGCTAACCGGACATCGGCTTCCAAGAGGCGAATACTATCCTCCATCCGCAGAAGCTGCTGTTCCAGGCTTTCCAGCTCGGTTCGAACACGCAGCTCATCCGCCCGGCACTTGTGGAACTGTTCCTTGTAGGATCGAATCTGCTCGCGAAGGGAAATGGACACGGCAAAGGCGCCAAGATCCATCTGACCTTCCCCGTCTGCGCCGTCTATTTGTTTCAGCAGTCTGTCGATCTGCGCGCGCCCGTGTTCTTGTTCCACGCGCAGCCCGTCCAAACTGCGCTTCTGTTCTTCATACGTGGCTGCTTGCTCCAGCCAATGATTCAGCTCCGTCTGATGCGCGAGCACATCAGGCTGGATGCGGATCGCGCCCAGCTGTTCCGCAAGCGTCTGCTGCCGCAGGCTGAGCCTTGCGCGCTCCGAATGGAGGCGCTCCAGCTCCGCCTCAAGCGCGTCCAGCCTCGCCGAGGCGTGCTCGGGGAAGCCAGCCAGCTCCGGCAGCGCCGCGAGCTCCTGGCCGATCTGCCGCAGCCGGATCCATCCGCTGCGCGCCTTGCCGGCCAGGCTGAGCCGGAGCTGCTCCGCGCGCAGCGCCTCCTGCTGCTCCTCCAGAGCAGCAATGCGCTCCTCCGCGGAGCGGCGCTCTCCCTGCAGCCGATCATAATCGGCTGCCAAATCATGGCTGCGGCGCAGCGACTGCTCCAGACCCTCCAGCTCCTTCAGGAGACGATTCATCTCCTGATTGCGCCCGCGGGGTCTGTACAGGCCGTCGGCCTGCGCCGTCAGCTTGCGCTCGGCTTCCATAATCGCCGAGCCGCTTACACCAAGCCCAGCGCTATATAGATAGCCGCTGAGCTCGTCCGTCTGCAAGGTGCGAAGCTCCTGCAGCTCGGTTAAACCAAAAGCGAACAAGCTGCGGAAGAGGTCGGCCGATAGGCCGCCTAGCAGCGTGTTCAGGAGCTCTTCGCCCCCGGTGGTGCCATCACCGAGGGTAACCTTTACGTGCCCCGCAGAGGCACGTTTGCCGCCTGCGGCTGGCGCGTCGTAGCGCTCGACGCGAATGAGCTGACCCTGCTCATCCTGCAGGGTCAAAGCGCCGCCATGGGCGCCGCCGCCCAGCGGCTCGTAGCGTTCCGACCGGTTCTGCCGGGTCGGGAACCCGAACAGCACCGCGCGGACGAAGCCCATGAGCGTGCTCTTGCCCGCTTCGTTGGCGCCGTAGAACAGCGCCAGCGGGCTGTCTGTGTCGAGCTGCCGCTGCCGCAGGCTGCCGAAGCCATCTACCTGGATGGATACGATCTTCATCCAGGCCACCCCCCTTCCGCGGACAGGAGATCCGCGGCCATTTCTTCTGCGGCGCGCAGCCATTCGCGCAGCCGCTCGGGATCCGCCGCAGCCGGGTCGCCGGCAGCCTGCGGCAAGTTTTGCAGCGCGGCGAGGGCTTCGCCCGCGAACGCTTGCAGCGCAGCGTCGTCTCCGCGCAGCGCTGCCGAAATCCGCAGAAGATCGCCAAGAAAGCTCTTCTCCTGCTGCAAGGCCTCCAGATCGAGCTCACTGGCCGTTCGGTCCTCGATCGATTCGATCCAGACGAAGCGGCTCCGCTCTGCTTCATCCGAGCGCAGCTCAGCGATCAGTTCCTGGAGCATCCGCCCTTTGCGGAGTATGCCAGAGACTGCGCTTCGCCCTTCCAAAACGATACGGACGACAGCATCGCGTCCGTCTGCTTCAAACCTGGCCCGTTCAAGTTGGTCCCCAACCTTGTCCTTCAATTCTTGCTCCGTCTGCAAGCCAGCAACAGACAGCCGCATCTGGAACCAGCGCACCTGATCCAGTGCGCGAAAGACGAGATCAGCTCGTCCATTGTCCGACATGTCAACGATATAACAGCCGCGCGGCCCTGTTTCCCGGATATTTCGCCCCTGCAGGTTACCCGGATACACAATTGCCGGCTGCTCATGAAGCACATTTCTAGTGTGAACGTGGCCCAAAGCCCAATAGTGCATACCCGCTTTCAGCAAATCTTGCTTGCTGCATGGCGCGTAGTTATCATGAGCCGGGTCACCGTCGACATTCGTATGTAAAAGCGCAATTTGAGCTGCATCTTCGCGTCCTGGCTTAAACTGCACCGCCAAGTTTTCCATAACCGCCGCACTGCGATAAGAAATCCCATGAATCTGGGCGATGACGCCGCGATCTGGTTTCGTTACCGTCAGCGTCTCGACTTGATCGCACGCAAAAAAATGGACGTCTGCCGGCCAAACCAGCTTTGCGGCGCGTCCATCCTCCGGGTCATGATTTCCATGAATGATATAAGTAGGGATTCCTTGCGCAGCCAACTGCTCCAACGCTTTCTGAAAGCGAATTTGTGCGCGAAGGGAACGATCCGATAAATCGTAGACATCCCCGCTGATAAGTACAAAATCAACCTGCTCTTGAACAGCTGCCGCTACGAGTTCCTTGAGCGCACCGAACGTCGATTCTCGCATGCGCTCACGAACGCGTTCAGGCAGCGCCGACATGCCTTTGAACGGGGAATCCAGATGCAAGTCGGCGGCATGCATAAACCGCAGTTGTTTCATGTCTCTAACGCCTTCCTGCTTTAGCTATTTTCGTTCTGATCTTCTTTCTTTTCTGCAGTAGGTTGCTGTTCCACTATGTGATAGCTCTCATAAACACTTTTCAGTTGGCGAAGAACACGGTTCAATGAATAAGTTTTCTTCGCTTTTTCCCATGCGGTACGCGCCAGATTGTATCGGAACGTTGGATCAATGACCACCTTCTCCAAAGCGTGGCTTAATGCCATTGCATCTCCGACCGGCACCAGAAGTCCGTTGTGTCCATGTTCAATTTGCTCTGCAATCCCCCCGACATCGGTCCCAATCAGAGCGAGCCAGCATAACGCTGCTTCCGCAAATACAGAACCGAATGCTTCCGCGCGAGACGGCAAGACGAAGACATCAAAAAACGGCATGAATTCTTCCGGATGCAGCATATAGCCATAAAAAATCGTATCTTCATAAATATTATGCTGAATGGCCAGCTTCTCCAGCTCTTCCCGGCTAGGTCCATCCCCGATAATATGCAAAACAAAAGGATGCCCGCGCTTTTTCAGTTCTCCGCATGCGATCAGCAGGGTGTCCAGCCCCTTGGCAGGTACAAGACGGCACACCGTAATGAATTGTGTCACTGCATTTTCATGGGAAATTGGGCGGAAACGTTTCTCATCAAAACCGTTCGGGATCACGCCAATCCGTTCGCTATCCTGCACATACTCTGAAATATATTGTTTGAACGAATTCGACACCGTAATGATCTGATCGACCTTTGTTTCAAGCTCCTCATAAATCTGAGTAAGAAACTGATGTTCCACGCCATTTTCTTTAATGCGCCCATTCAATACAAGCTCTCTCTCGAAGCTGGAGTGAATGGTCAGAATCACCGGTGTTTCCGGATAAATTTGCTTCATCGCCATTGCCGCAATCGGGTGATGCGCATGAATAATGTCATATTTCTTGGTCACTCGCAGCTTCGTCCACCAAACATAATCCTTGTAAGTCTGAATGTATTTATCAACGATCGGGTTACCGGCATACTTCCGCCAATCGAAAGTGACGAATTCCACTTCCTCTGTGCCTTTATTGCGAATGCGTTTAGGCAGCGAAAATAGTTCCATTTCCCATCCCTTTTTATTAAATCGGTCCAAAATATAGGGAACCATGGATGACACCCCACCCGGTTGTTCCGGGGGGAAAAATAATGCTTGCAAGATGTTCATTGCATGAGCCCCTCTCCCAAAGCCTTGAGCTTTACCTTCTTATTGTAACTTGTGCGCGCCGAATATAAAAGAGAACAACATTAAGCCGCTTGAAACGATTCTATCCCTCTCTCCCATTTTCCTTTATAATAGAATCACATCTTGTCGAAAAATAGGGATTTTGGGGGAACGCATGAAAGCTGTTGATCTCTTGTTCGGTGATTTAGCTTCATTATTATCGCATGTTATTGTATTGGTTATTGTGACACTAATGTTTGTCATTTCACTACGCTTGTTTCTCGATCGCCGTAAAAAAGGCTACATGTCGATGACCTTCTCCGTTATCTTCGTCGGCATTCATTACCTGCTTAAGATATACGTCTTGCTCACGGCACTGGATACAAGCTTGACCGCGTACGTATTGTTAATGCTGAAAATCGTATCCTTCGTACTTTTGAATTTTGGAGTTTATCAATTATACAACCGAACGCACCGTAAACAGTACATATTTTTTTATGGTTTGATTATTATGGGATTCGTTGTCTCTATTCTTCATTTTAGTGTGCCTCAAATGTACAGCGGCACGCCTCAGCAGGTCCGGCTGCTGCAAGACATTGCCCTGGAGCTTTATGTTTTTGTGCTAATCTTCCTGTGCTTTTACATGATACCTCCTTATATTGGCCAACAAGCGAAGTATCAATGGGCGCTTACCGTCTTTTTCCTGATCCAAACCTGTCATTTAATCAATGTGTATATGTATGGCAATGAACAGATTTGGCTCACCCTGGCAGGCAATCTTTTGCCCATCGTCTTTTACTTCTTATTATTTATTATGCTGTTTGATCGTGTCGTTGAGCTGATGCAGGCCATCTATAATTCATCCATCACAGACGGACTTACTCGACTATATAACCGCAAATTTTTCTACAATCGTGTTTCACAGTATGTCGGGAGGCATCTTCCTATCTCTATTTTGTTCAGCGATATTGACAATTTCAAGAAACTGAATGATACCAAAGGGCACCAAATGGGCGACGATGTGTTGAAGCAAGTAGCTCAAATTATGAAGGAAGAAGCCGAGGAATGCGGCATTGCAGGCCGTTACGGTGGGGAAGAGATGGTTGTGATGGTAACGGATCCAAGTGTGAAAATGGATGCTTTCGCCGAACGCGTGCGCAGCCGGATTGAGAAAGAGACCATCGTTACCGCCAGCATCGGGTATAGCAAATACAAAAACGGCGTAAGCGCCGAAGAGCTTATCAAGCAAGCGGATGAGGCCATGTATAAGGCCAAAACAACAGGTAAAAACAAGGTCGTCAAATACGCCTAGAACACGGGCTCGGAACAAGCAAAAAGCTATTCTTTATGTAGATAAAGGGTAGCTTTTTTATTTTGCAGATTAAAATTTTTACGTTCGTAGTGGGGCTTCTGTATTCTTCAACTCTACTAGTTCTATCATAATTTGTAATTTTATTCCTTTATGTGTATGATATCTAATAGATTATTACATTATATGGAATTAAAAACATTATGGAGGGAATTTATGAAACGTTGGATGTGTACACTAGCTGCCATTGCAGTAACCGCCTCGCTGACAGGGTGTAATTTTTCAGAGAAGGCTAGCGGCTCTTCAAGAGAAGCCGGCTCGCTCAAGAAGTTGGGGAAAGACGAGAAAGCGACGATTAAAGTACTGTACTATGATAAGACTTCTTTTTACCAACAATACGGTAATCTTTTCATGGCCAAATATCCGAATATTGACGTAGAGGTCATCTCGAATCAAGGCATTTATGGAGCAGGCAAAGATCCGCAGGAAGCGCTTATTCACCTCATCGATGAAGAAAAACCGGATGTTCTCCTTCTGAATGGCAGCGACCAACTTGAAAAATTTGCACAACAAGGACGTCTGTATGCTCTGGACGATGTCATCAAGCAGGATAAATTTGATGTGGAGCATATCCTTCCAGCTACTCTGGATGCGATTAGGCTCAAAGGCGAGGGCAAGTTATACGGGCTTTCACCGGACTTTTACAGTCAAGCTCTTTACTATAACAAGGATCTATTTGAGCAATATGGCATAGAGTTTCCAAAGAATAAGATGAGCTGGGAAGATGTGATAAATCTGGCCAAACGATTCCCGACCGACGGTCAGGGGGATCAGCGAATTTACGGGTTTTCCGCATATTCTTACATGGGAGAAGGTGTCGCCTATCAATATATGAACAGCATCGGCACAACGTTGGGTCTGTCTTTCATCGATCCTGAGCAGATGAAGCTGACGATCCAGACAGAGGCTTGGAAGAAGGCTCTCCAACTTACCGTCGACTCTTTGAAATCCGGAGCATTGTACATGCCCAAGAGTCAGACAAATTCCAATGAAACACGTATGTATGAGGATTATCTCAAACAAAATTTGTTCGCCACGGGCAAGGTTGCAATGACGATTGACGGCAATTATATGATACAAACTCTGCAACAGGCCAAAGACGTCCTGAAAGACGTAAAGCCTGTCAATTGGGATATCGTCACCGTTCCCGTTGATCCGCAAAATCCAGACTTTTCTAACACCGTTTCCGTTTCCAATGTCTTCGGAATCAATGCCCAATCCCCCAATACGCGGGCAGCCTGGGAATTCATTAAGTATATCAACAGCGATGAGTTCGCTAGAGTCATGTCCAAATCGTCTAGCAGCCTGATGACGCGCACTACTTACTCGAAAGATAAGGATGGCCATAATCTTGAGGCATTTTATCTTCTCAAACCAAACCCTGACAAGAACTTTACAGGTTACGAAAAAATCCCAAGCAGCTTCTACCAGCCGTTTACTTTGCTTGCCAATCAAGAAATCCAGGCTGTCATCGATGGGAAGAAATCAGCGGACGAGGCACTTAAGACGATCCAAGATAAAGGACAAGAACAATTAGTGCAAGCTAAACAAACGGACGATGCTCTGAAAGAGTCTCAGTCTAAGCCGAAATAAAACAAAAGGCTGTCTCCAAGGTCATCACATGACCCCCAAGACAGCCCTTCATTCTTTTTACTCGTCGTCCGCTTCAAGCACATGCGCTTTGCAAAATGCTTCTACTGCCGCGACTTCATCATCCTCAAGATCAAAATCCAGATAGATTTGCGTCGTCTTCTCATAAAGCTCGTACTTCAATAGACCTGATTTGTCTTCGTCAACGTTGTAGATCGCACGAATGTATAATCCGCTTTCAGAGTACAACTCATCATCTTCCTCAACTTCGATATCTATAAGAAATTCGTATCGTTGTCCGCTCAAAATACCAAACGGATCTTTGATTACTTCAACCGTATAACTCGTAATCGTGAACATCGTATCCCCCCTTTTTCATCTGCAGGCTTTAGTATACCTGATTATGGGAAGAATCGCACATAGGCTTCAGATCAGCTTCACGATTTGTCCCGCTGGAATTTCGACGGAGTCCCCCTCCACACTGATCCAGACGGAAGTAGCTGTGGGATTATGTACAAGATGGCGATCAACCGAATAACGTAATTGTTCCACGGCATGTAGGTAGCTATAAATCTCCGAGTTCGTCGCGTACCAAATGTTGTTGTGCCCGCCTACGATCTCGCCAAAACGGTCGATAAGGTCCCAATTGTTATCGTTTTCAAATTCATAGCTATGGCCCCATACATAGAGAAGCGCCATCCGTGTGTGCCTTTGCTCAAGCTTGGCGAACTGCTCGCCATACTCCAACATTTGCTTATGATGACAAGTAGGATGCCACCTTAGAAAATCATCGGGAATATGAAATTTCCCATGACTTGCTACGGTTCTCGCATACTCAACACCGAGATTCGGCAGAATCGAAACAACACGATCACTGTGTGTTCCAAACGGATAGCTCATTCCCTTAACCGGATAGCCGACCAGAGACTCCAAAACTCTGCGGTCGTCCATCATTTCCATGACGATTTGTTCATTCGGAGATTGCTCCAGGAATGGATGATCAACTGTATGCGCCGATACCTCATGTCCTGTGAAAAGAGAGGCAACTTCTTCCGCTGTTATATAGTCTTCTTTGCCCAAAAAACCACTGTTCAAGTGGAAGGTTCCTTTGATCCCGTATTCATTTAACTTCCCCACCAGTCTACGGTCATGCACTCTTCCATCATCATAACTAAGGGTCAGGGCTTTGTGAACCCCGCCAGGAAATCGGTCATTGCGAATACGCATTTGGTTTCCCCCAATAAGTACTTCATAGAGTTATTCCCATATTTTACTTTTAGTTGTCCGATTTTCGCAAGCGTTTTCCGCCACATTTGAATATCGCTATCAAATCGCTTATTTCCAATGCTTGTCAATAAAGGCGTCGCGCCCCGAGGAAATTCGTTCTTCTTTATATTCCTTAGGGTTCTTGGTGTGATAATTCTGGTGGTATTCTTCAGCAGGGAAAAAGGCAACAGCTGGCCTGATCTCCGTTACAATCGGCTTATCAAAACGTCCGCTTTGCGCAAGTTCCTCTTTGGATTTGGCGGCAAGCTTCCGCTGCTCTTCGTTATGATAAAAAATAGCCGTACGATACTGGCTGCCACGGTCAATGTACTGTCCTTCAGCATCGGTTGGATCTATCTGAGGCCAGTACAACTCCAGTAGTTTTTCATATGGAAAAATAGCCGGGTCAAATGTGATTTCGACAACTTCCAAATGGCCGGTTTGCCCAGTTTTCACTTGTTCATAAGTAGGATCCTCTACTGTACCGCCCATATAACCGGATACAATACCGTGAATCCCTGGTTGTTCTTCAAATGGACTGACCATGCACCAGAAGCAGCCACCGGCAAAAGTCGCTTTTTGTATCATTAAAATCCCTCTTTCATCAGGTATGATAGGATTGTTTGTATAGCTTCTTATTATAATTATTTACGGTTAACAAGTCCATTTTCTGCAGGAGCCTTATCTTATAATAGACTTTTCATAAAATCCCACCTATCGAAATCATGACGAAATGGGGCAAGGAAATGATCGAAAAAGCCAATATCGGGCGGCAATTCTTTTCCATACGGAAGAACAGCGTTTACTGGCCATAAAGTCCAGAGATGATCTTGAACAAAGCGGACGTTTCGATAAGCCGATCGTTACCGGAATTGAAGAAGCGACTGTGTTCTACCCGGCGGAAGAATATCATCAAAATTATCATCGTAAAAATCCGAAGTTTTACAAAGAATCCCGGATCTACTCCGGACGCGATGCCATTATTGAAAAATATTGGAGTTAAAGCAAACAGCGGCCCTAGTTGGCCGCTGTTCTTCGTATTTGATGTCATGAAATTCAACATTGACAGTGGGTATATCTTCTTGTTATGATTCCATTAATAACACGCGTCATATAACATGACATGAAGTTATCTTGTATAAGCTCATTAATTGGAGTGAGCGTCTCGACCAGGCAACCGTAATTGCCCTAGGCTACAAGAGGATGCATCATATAAATTTACGTTTCTATAACGAAATGTAGATTTCTTATGTCTGCTCCTCTTAAGCCTAGGGCTTTATTGCGTTTGGGTTGCATTAGGAATTTATTCATTTATTTTAAGGAGTGATTGGTATGGTAAACATCAATTCAATTCATGATGTTGGAACGCAACTTCCCCGAGAGTGTACATTCTCACCTAATGATTGGCACGTTTTATCCGCTTTTTGGTATCCAATCCTGATCGCGGATGAGTTATCTGACAAACCGCTATCCGTTAAGTTGTTAGATGTGAAACTGGTCATCTACCGAGCTGGAGGCAAAATCGTCGTTGCCCGCGACCTTTGCTTCCATCGCGGTGCCCCGCTTAGTAAAGGATGGGTCGAAAATGATGAGATCGTATGCCCCTATCATGGGTTTCGTTATAGTTGCGAAGGCATCTGCACAGCTGTCCCTGCCCATCCTGACGCCAAAATATCGCCTAAACTCAAATTAATCACATACCCGGTCATTGAACGGTATGGACTGATATGGACGTCGCTAGCTGGCGGCGAAGAGAATATTCCGGATTTTTCGGGTTGGGACGATCCGGACTATGTGAATGTTTTGCCTCCCAGTTTTGATATTGCGGGGTCAGCTGGCCGGCAGTTAGAGGGATTTTTGGACGTTTCTCATTTCGCCTATGTTCATACAGCAACGTTCGGCGACCGCTCCAATACGGAAGTACCGCAATATAAAGTGACGCGGAATGGTAATCAACTATTCGCTGATTATTGGAGCACTGTCAGCAATTATGGCAAAGGCCAAGAGAATCCGGCACCCGAGGGTTTTATGTGGTTGCGCGCCTTCCGCGTGTTTGCCCCCTTTGCAGCATCCCTAACCGTTCATTTTCCGAACGATGGAAAGTTGATGATTTTGAATTGCGCTTCCCCTGTATCGGCACGTTACACCCGTTTGTTTTGCCCTATCTCTCGCAATTTTGATAAGACAATCCCTGCGGAAGATACGATTCGTTTCAATCTGCAGGTCTTTCAAGAAGATCGAGAGATGGTCGAATCGCAGACACCGGAAGATCTTCCACTCGATTTAATGGCTGAAGCTCATATTCCTGCCGATCGAACTTCCATTGCCTACCGGCAGCTGCTCACAGAGCTTGGATTGGGAAGAGATTATACTTCATAACAGATCTCGTGTAATTTTCAACAGATGAGCAATCCTGTATGTAAAATCAATAAAAACAGGGAGCAACTGTCTGCAACAGTCCACTCCCTGTTTCCTTCACTTCGTTCCATATCTAATTACCATACAAACGTCATTGTAACAATAACCAATAGAATGAACAGAACCAAAATTGCGGCTGCACTTGTACTACCTGCTGTATAACCCATAGATCCCATCCTCCTTTCTTAAAAAACAATCATTCGTTGATGAGGAGGTTTACAACCTTACACACTCACTGCAGTTAGAATGATAACAAGTAAGATGAATAGAACAAGGATAATCGCTGCCGAAGTATTCCCTCCACCATTGCATCCAGCTGTATAACTCATTAACAGATCCTCCTCTTATAAAGAAAAGTGTACCGACTTTATAAAGTACGAATCTATTTGAAAAGTTGCGTGGACGAATCACCCAGTAACATTTTACCTATTTTGAGTCCCCGTTACTGCTCGAACGGTTTGCCTCCGATGATGGAACAAATAATAAATAACAAGCGTTAAAATCATAATACATCCACCGATCAGGAACATTGTATGGTAGTTTGTCTTTGCAGCAATCACCCCGAGCAGATAGGAGCCTACTCCGTACCCAGAGTCAAAAAACACGAGAAACGTGCTGATAGCAACTCCTCTGCGATGTCCAGGCGAAGCTTTAACCGCAATGGTCATGAAACTGGGGAAAATAGCCCCATATCCGATTCCAATTATTCCGGCCGTAATAAGAAACACCGGTGCGGTATAAGCTTGGCTCAACCAGATCATCCCGATAATGAATAAAATAATGCCCGGATAAGCAAGGACATGCTCTCCTTTTCGATCGAACAATCTTCCGGTAAATGGCCGAGTTAGGAGGATCATCAAAGCAAGAATGATAAAAAAGTAGCTTGCTATACGCTCTAGCCCCAACGTTTTGGCGTATACGGAGATAAATGTTGATAAGGCACCATAAGAAAACGCAAGGACGAAACCGGCTATGGAAATCGGTATGGCAGACACCTCAATGTAGCGTCGAACTCCCTTCATCACTACCTCCGAGGAGGGGCGGTTCACTTGTTTCGTGAATCTCGTAAGCATCCCGCACAATAAAGACAACAGCGAAAAAACAGCAACCATAACGAACATGGCTACATAGCTAATATGCGTTGTTATCCATAAGCCTACAAAAGGCCCTATAACCATTGCAAGACTCATAAACAAACTAAAATAGCCAACTCCCTCTCCTTTCCGATGTTCAGGAATAATGTCCAGCGCAATGGCTGAAGTGGAAGTCGTCACGATCCCAAAAGCAAAACCATGAATAAACCGCAAGATGAGTAGGACAGAATAGTTGTCAATCCATAGATACGACAAACTACATATCGTAGAGATAATTAATGCAATATTTAAAAGTTTTCTTCTGTTTATCTCTTCTAACCACTTTCCAGTTAAAGGCCTTGAAATGACCGCCGTAATGACAAAAACCGTGATAACAAGACCAATGCCTTGTTCACTCCCTCGCAACTCATCGAGTACAAATTGCGGTAAAGTCACGGCTAAAATATAAAAGGTCATAAAGATAAAAAAGTGACTAAAACTGATCATTAAAAAATCCCGGCTCCATAATCTCTCTTTCTCCACTTCGATCCCTTCTTTCTCTCTATAGTATCTTTCATTTCCAGATGATTAATGCAACTATGCTCCTCCACTACATGTAAGCATTGTAGTAAAATAATCATTAATAGATCAATACATATATTTCAATAATAATCATCGAAAATTTCAATGATAGGGAGGGACTTGCTGCCCATGGAGTTAAGACAACTGGAGTGTTTCAAAATGATATGCGAGGAACTTCATTTTACCCGTGCGGCTGAAAGGTTAGGCATTACACAACCCACGTTAAGTTATCAGATCAAGCTTCTGGAAGATGAAATAGGCGTCCCCCTGTTTAGTCGAATCGGTAAAAAAATCGCGATCACTGAAGCTGGCAGCATTTTATACAACCATTGCAGTACCATTTTCAGTTGCTTGACTGGGGCGCGTGAAGAGATCTTTGAGCTGCAGCACATTGAGCGTGGTACATTGTCTATTGGTGCACTACTTGGCGAAATCAATGAGTATGTGTCTAGTTTACTGGTCGACTTCCATTACATGCACCCGAAAATTCAAATCAAGCTGAATGGCTTGGTAGATGTTCTAGAACCTCTGATTCAAAACGAACTCGACTTCGCGGTTACCATTTTGCCAGTGGAAGATGAACGATTCAAAACCGTGCCTCTTTATGTCGAAGATTTTTATTTTGTGGTGAAGTCGGATCATCCCATTGCTGATTACAAATCCATTTCTTTAGAAGTGATCAAAAAAGAACCTGCCATTATGTTCCCGAGTAACCATCGTTGCCGTAAAATGATAGATCTGGCATGTTCAAGTCTTGGTTTTGACTTAGACCCCAAAATTGAGACTACAACCATCAGATCCTTGTTAATGCTGATCCGCGCAGGTGCAGGAGTGTCCATTTTATCCAAAACCCTGCTAGAGATGTACCCTCATCAAGATTTGAAGATGATTCCCATAACGAATCCATCACTACGCAGGAAAATAGGTGTGATTTACCTGAAAGACCGCTATATGGAGAAAGCAGCGAGGGAGTTTATCGATCTAATGTTAGGACGTCCGTACCCACTTTGAACAACGCCGACGCAAAAAAACAAGCCCTGCGGCTTGTCATTAAGCTTTCTTTGCTTCCTTAAGCTGAAAATACAGACCGCTCGAATCCGACCATTCCGCAAAAAGCACATGCTCATGACGCGGAATTCCGCTAAGCTGCAGAAGCTGATCCACCCAGGCCCGGTCTCGCCCTAAGCGCTGCAATGTATCTTCATTGATGCTGCCGTTTTCAATGATGTAAGCGGGAAGGCTGACGCTGCCCTGCTGGTCTTTTGCATTGCCGCTGATCCCTTCCGGATCCTTCTGGCGCAGCACACTGATGCTGCCATTCGTCTCGAACAAGGCATAAGCGACTTCGCGCAGCGAGAAAATATTATTTTCCCGTAGCAGCATGCCCAACTGGGCGAAATCAAGATTGTTGCGCTTCATCGCCTTGAAATCGACCACGCCGTTCCGGATAATCAGATCGGGCGTTCCCGCGGCATAACGAGACAGTCTCGGGAACCGGGCGATAAACTTTTCCAACCCGAGCGCAAGAAGCGTCCAGATAATCAGAGCGAAAACCAGATGGCTAAGATGAACTTCAGCATCATAAATCGTATTGCCGACCAATTCGCTGAGCATTAAAGAGGAAACGAAATCAAAAGCGGTCAATTGAGAGATCTCTTTTTTTCCCAGCAATCTGGTCATGATTAAAAGACCGATCAAAGCGACTGTAAGTTTGACACCGATGCTTACATATAGATTGGCATTCACGTTCATCTTCCCCTTCGTAAATCAAGTGACCTGAGCGTTCATCCTTTCAACTCTTTCAATGATTTCTGATATCGCATCCATGCTGATGGGCTTGCTGATGTAAGCATCCATACCTTCGGATACATACTTCTCGCTATCGCCTTTAATTGCGTGAGCTGTCACCGCCACAATGTACGGTTTTTTCTTACCGCTTAACTGTTCATTAATAAACTTCGTGGCCGCCAAGCCATCCATCCAGGGCATTTGAATATCCATAAAAATGATATCATACGGATATCGCTTGACTGCTTCTACAGCTTCTTTTCCGTTTTGGACCAGGGTCGTTTTGTGCCCGAGTTTCTCTATCATTTTCTTTAACACCAGTTGATTTACTTCGTTGTCTTCGGCAATTAAGATTTTCAAAGACTGTTCTTCTGAATTTTCGCTGATGTCTTCCTGCTCGCGCCAAATATCATATTGCGATGAGTCGGAATGATTCAATTGGACCCGGAAATTCGCTGTGAACAGGAACGTTGATCCGGTTTGATCTATGGCAGCCTCATGCCAGATTTCACCATCCATGAGCCCAACAAGCTTTTTACAGATCGCTAATCCTAAACCCGTCCCCTCTGTTTTCCGAGTCATAAAATGATCAACTTGATAAAAAGGTTCAAATAAATGGCCTGCCTGATCTTTCGGTACACCGATCCCTGTATCCTTGACGGCAAATTGAAGGCGCACCTGATTCGATGCTTGCGACACCGTTTCAACGCTGATGGAAATCGACCCTTTAGGCGTGAACTTTATGGCATTGCTGAGTAAATTCATCAGAACTTGTCTTAACTTCGTTGTATCTCCATAAACCAAGTTAGGAACTTCAGGACAGACTGATGTTGTTATCTCCAGTTTTTTCTCAAGAGCTTTAGACATGACCATATAAAGCGTTTCTGATAAAACAGTACTCACACTCAACGGTTCTTCCACTAATTCCGTCCTGCCGGATTCAATTTTGGAGAAATCCAGAATATCATTGATGATCGCGAGCAAAGTAGCGCCACTTTTTTTAATAATTTCTACATATTCAATCTGCTCTTCATCCAAATTCGTCTCTAAAAGTACTTCCGTCATCCCAATAACCCCGTTCATCGGTGTACGGATTTCATGACTCATCATCGCTAAAAACTCACTTTTCGCTTTATTCGTCTTTTCAGCGGCTTCTTTTTCAATGATCAACTTTTTTTGTTCCGTCATGTCTTTCGCTATGATATAAAAGCCCATAATTTGCGTCTGAATAATGATTGGAGCCAGCGTTACCAACACTTCAACGGAATGACCATTTTTATGTTGAATGAATGCAATATCTTTTTCAACGTTTTCGATTGCTTTATGATTGTTTATATGATTGTTTAAAGCCGAGAGCAAATTGATTGAATTCTTTTCGCCAATTAATTTAGACATTCCACTGCCGATTAACTCTTCTATCAGATATCCGGTCATTTGCTGTACCATATTATTGCCGTTCATAATAATGCCGTCCAAACCAAAAGAAATGATAGCATCGTGGTTGTATTTCTTTAACGACGTATACCGTTCAATACTTTCCTGCAGCTTTAGTTCAGCTAGCTTATTCTTGGTCACATCAATAAACTGAGCTATAAAATATAAGGGATTGCCACTTTGATCATCGCGAACTAACGAAACATGGACAGAGGTCCAAACGATGTGGCCATTCTTATTAAAATACCGATTCTCCAATTCAAATGAAGGAATGCCGCCATCTAATAGTTCTGCTAGCAAACTTCTGCTATTATTACGATCATCGGGATGCCGGATATCATCTAATGTAAAGTTCCTGAATTCCTCTTCCGAATAGCCGAAAATCCGGCAAACCGCCTTGTTAACATTCAGCCATTTTCGTTCCAGAGAGATTAAAGCGATCCCAATGGGCGCATTGGTATATATGTGTCCAAATATAGCTTCGGGGTCAAAAAACTTCAAATCCTGCATCCACGCATTCCTCCTTTTGACAGCTACCCCTATTTTACCATAAAAGAGGGACCTGTCCGTCAGATGATAAATATTGATCATTCTCTCCTCTGTACCCTGCAACATTTCCAGTCGGCCCGTCGTTTGAGATACTGAATGCAAAAACTCAACGAGGTGATAGATCTTGAAATCCCGTAAAAAACTTCTAAGCTTATCCGCAGCTGCCGTTTTGTCCTTATCCTTAGCAGGTCAAAGCTTTGCAGCAACCTCAACGTTCACCGATTTGGAGCAGGTTGCGGCCAAAGATAAAATTATTTCTCTGCAATCGCAGGGTCTCGTATCGGGAGTCAGCAGCGATCTGTTTCAGCCCGATGCAGCGCTAACGGCCTCCCAAGGCATTCAAATGATCGTCAAAGCGGTTGGGTTGAACCTCAACGCGATTAATTTTTTCAAAGCCCCTCAGGCAACCGACTATTTTGCGAAAGCCAACAATGATGCCTGGTATGCGCAAAGCTTAATTATTGCAGCAAATAACGACCTGAAGCTTGATGCTGAACTGGATCCGAACCAGAAATGGACGAAGGAAATGTTTACAAAAGAATTACTCATTGCCTTGGACGGCCATAATATTATGCACATGATGAAGCTCCCGCCGATCGCCATTAAAGACAAGGACGACATTACCCTTGACGCTCTCGGAGCGATCCAAGCTGCTATTTATAAAGGGATTACATCGCTTGACGCCGATGGCAATTTCCATCCGCAAGCGGATATTACACGCGCGCAAGCTGCAGAGATGATCTATAACTCGCTTAAATACATCCACCCTGCTACGGGTCAGACTACAACACCGGATTCAACCGGCGATGTTCCAAGGAACGGACAAAGCCAACCAATGATTCCTGCGGATGGTCAAACGGGTCAAGTGAAAGCCGACTCCAACGTCTATGAAAATACCCAATACGGTTTTCGTTTCACACTGCCTGACAGCTGGAAGGGCTACACCATTGTAACGGACAAGTGGGAGGGTCTTTCCATAGCGGATTCGCAAGCTGAGAAAGTGTTGGAAAGCGGCGCGAAGATTAGCATCCGCCATCCCGAATGGACATCCGAACAGCCGAGACAGGATATCCCCATTCTCGTCTTCACCGTTGATCAATGGAATGAGCTTCAACAGGACAAATTCCATATCGGCGCCGCTCCAATTGGACCTAGCGAGCTAACCCGTAATGACAAGTACGTCTTTGCGCTTCCGGCGCGTTATAATTTTGCCTACCCTGAAGGCTACCAAGAGGTAGAGGACATCTTAAAAAGCAATCCGATTCAACCGATTTCTTAATATAAAACGAAGAAAAAGACCAAGAATTAGTTATCTTCTTGGTCTTTCATATGTAATAAATTCTTGGATGTAGTTTCATTTTATCCAAATATTTATATTGAAAGTAGGAACTTTTTTAGAAACTAGAGGGTAGAGGCAGCATCCAGAAAGAATGAGCTTCCGTCAAAGTTCATATACGCTTGATAACGAGTTTGTATATCTGAAGCTTCGACCATTCCAAGAACTTTATCCTTTTCAAGCCAGAGACTAAATGATGTTTCCTCCGAAGCCAACATTTCTTCGTCCAAGGGCGTACACATAAAGTCGAAAACTAACCTGGATGCAAAAGTGGTGCCATGGTAATTGGAATGATATTTTCCTGAATTCGAATAAACTCCAATCAAGTATGAAACAATCACGTCTATTCCACTTTCTTCTTTTATTGCTCTAGTTAAAGCATCCATTAAGTCTTCACCTTCTTTTACTTGCCCTCCAGGTAATACCAAACCGCCATGCTGAGTCTTCACTAACAGGATATCGCCTTTTTTGTCTACTACAATACCGCTTACCTCTACAATTTGGGCTAGCATTCTCCGCATCTTGAGTACCTCCCAGCGATTAGAGCTCGTTGCTAAAAAGAAATAGCCAAGCACTCTATTCATAAGGAACAGGTCACTGCTTACCTGGATATTCCTACCTAAGTAATATCATCAAGAAGTTAATGCTAACTTTAACCGACCTTAAAATTAGATAAAAAATTGAGCATCATACAGCCAGGAGGAGCTTTCTGTTATTTTTTATTTAGCTTCTCATATTGCTCGGTATACTCCTTGATGACTTTCTCACCGCCGTTTTTCTTCCACAATGCCACCGCTGCATCCCAGCCAGCTTCATTAATTTCTCCCATAATAAACTTGGTTCTGGCATCGTTAATCACCTTGGTTAACTCCGAGCCTTTATCGGTAAAGGTTGGCGAAATCAATGCCTGCACTGGATTCGGAATAGCGATCTTCATGGCCTCTGCCTGCAACCGTTTATATTTTTCGACCACAGGAGGCAGGCTGCCCTTCATTGCTTGACTCCCGTCATCGTAACGAAGGAAGTCCAGCGCCGCAATGTCCGTAGTATATTTTACTGAATCCGTGCGGACCGGCTTATTGTTTTCCATTTTGTAATGAGTATTTTCCAACCCCCATGTAAACAGATTCTGCATGTCCTTATCTGCCATTTTATCCATGAAAGCCAGAACGTCTTTTAATTCCGCTTCGGTTTTAATATTAATTTTCGGGAAGGTGAACTGCGGAGGAAAAATCCCCCTTGTATTAACACGCATGCCGCTTGGTCCCTCTACCGAGCTAATGACATCCAACTGCGCATTCGGAAAACCTTTGTACAAATCGCTGAATCTGGATTCTACGTCATCAAGCGGTCCCATATATATGCCAGCTTTCCCCTTATTCAACAGTTCGGAAGGGCTTTTCATCACCGCAAAGTCACGATTAATAATATTTTCGTCGTACAACTGCTTATACAGCTTAAGTGTGTCCATGTAAGGCTTGGTCATAAACGAAGGCACAATCTGATTGTCCTTATACTCCCAGCTGTTCGGTCCTCCCAAAAAGGTGACAAAGCTGCCAAAACCGGTAACATCGGAATTTACGCCGAAGCCGAAAGTATCGTTTTTCCCGTTCTTGTCCGGATCCTTTTGTACAAAAGCCTTCATTACCGCAAGCAACTCGTCCAGTGTCTTCGGCTCCTTCAGGCCAAGGTTGTCTAGCCAATCCTTACGGATAATGATGCCGTCCCTAGCTTGAGGAAAGTCCTTATAGATGCCGTACACCTTGCCATCCACCGAGCTTTCCTTCAACATTTGCGGGCTCAACTTGCTTAAATTCGGATAATCTTTCAGATAAGGCCCAATTTCCCAAAACATACTGGATCGAACCGCATTCACAAAGCCGGCATCCTTATTCGCATCGGCGAGCACGTAAACAACTTGCGGCAAATCCTGACCAGCGATTCCCGCATTAAATTTATCCTTGTATGCAACGGCAGGCGTCCACAAAATTTCCAATTTGGACTTCGTATATTCCTGGATTTTATTCATAGGCTCCGTATCCTGTTTAGGAGGCTCGGGGTTCCAATATGGAATCATCATTTTCACCTTTTGGGGCACTACTGGCGCTTTGACTGCCGAATCCGAGTTGGAACCTTCCTGTGTGCCCTTTACTCCTTGACCAGCACAGCCTGCTGCCAACACTGCTGTTACCGTGACCAAGCTAACCATAACAGCTGTTTGTTTTCTAAATCTACTCTCCCTGTACATCGATATTGCCTCCCTTTTTTCTCAATATAATTATTCTACCCGTGCAAACACCTCAAAAATGATAATTAATGCATGTAATTTACTTTTATCCTTTAACTGATCCCATCAAAGCCCCTTTGGAAAAGTGCTTTTGAAGAAACGGATATACAATCAAAATTGGCAACGTAGATACGATAATGGTCGCCATCTTTACTGTTTGAGCTGGAGGGACGAAACCTTCCTGAAATGAGCTGGAGTCCCCTATACCGCCTTCCGATAAAATAACAATCTGCCTTAGCAACACTTGAATAGGCCACTTGCTTGCATCATTAATGTACAAAATTGCGTTAAAAAACGTATTCCAATGACCGACAGCATAAAAAAGTGAAAAGGTCGCAACTGCTGGTAATGAAAGCGGAAGAACAATTTTGAGCAAAATACCGAGATCATTGCAGCCATCAATTTTCGCTGCTTCTTCCAGGCCATCAGGAAGCTGCTGGAAAAATCCTTTCAGAATGATCAAATTAAACGCGCTAATCGCGCCGGGAATAATTAATGCCCAATAGCTCCCCAGCAATCCGAGCATTTTTACAATGAGAAAAGTCGGAATCATTCCTCCGCTGAACAACATAGAGAATACAATCATCAACATGATCGGACGGCGGAACAACAACTGCTTGCGTGCTAGAGGATATGCCATCAGAATCGTAAAGATTAGATTGATCAGTGTCCCAGAAACAGTTACGAATATCGTAACCAAAAGACTTCTAAACAACGTATCCGTAGAAAATATATATTTATATGCATCAAGTGAAAATTGGGTGGGAATCAGTACCACACCCTTTTGCAGAAGCTCCTCCGATGCAGTGAAGGAACCGCTTAGAACAAATATAAACGGAAACAACATCGACATCGAGATAAGAAATAACGCGATATAAATGAGCCAGTCGAAGATAAGTTGACCTTTGCTGCGCACATTCATCTTTGTACCTCCTTTTCTAGTTTAGAGTACTAATATACGCCTTCCTCACCGGATTTCTTGGCCAGATAGTTGGCTCCGAGCACCAATACCAATCCTACAAGCGATTTGAATAGTCCAATCGCCGTGCTATAGCTGAACTGCCCTTTGGTGATCCCTATCGTATATACATAAGTATCAAAAACCTCTCCGACTTCTCGGTTCGTGGCGTTCAGCATCAGAAAGATTTGCTCAAAGCCCGTATCCAGAAAACTGCCCAAGCGCAGAATGAACAAAGTCACGATAACTCCGCGAATTGCTGGCAATGTAATATGCCAGAGCTGCTGTAAGCGATTCGCACCATCGATATGGGCAGCTTCATACATTTGCTGATCAACCCCGGCAAGCGCAGCAAGAAAAATAATCGTCCCCCAGCCCGTTTCCTTCCAGATGACTTCCGAGGTAATAACGGTTCGAAACCATCCTTCGCTTGTGAGCAAATTCAGTTCTCTTCCTCCTGAAGCCTTCAACAGTTCATTGACGACTCCCCCCTCTGTCGTGAAAAATACATACGCCAAACCTACAACGACGACCCAGGAAACAAAATGCGGGATATAAATGACGGTCTGCACAAATTTTTTATATAGCTCCGCCCGGACCTCGTTTAAAAGTAAGGCGACCAGTATAGGCATGGGAAAAAAGAACACAAGATTATAAATAGATAGAATCAATGTGTTTTTAAACAAAGTGAGAAATACAGGATCTGTAAAAAATCGTTGAAAGTGCTTGAAACCCACCCATTCACTTCCAGAAAATCCTAGAAACGGCTGGTAATTTTTAAAGGCAATCAAAATTCCCCACATCGGCAAATATTTGAACAATATAAAATAAGCGATGCCTGGAAGAAGCATCATGTACAGCCATCGGTCTCTAACAAACATTCTCTTGATCGAGCCCGCGCTAAGTGAACTTGTCTTTACATAATTGGATTTGGCGACTTGTTCCAAGTAAGTCCTCCTTCTGTCCTTGTGGACGATTTGCTAGTCTGCCCCTCATAGTAGAGCTCTTTCCCCTAACCGTCTACAATCATCAGGGACCTAACGAAGAAACCGCGCCAGTTCTAGGATTATCGGGCAAATAATCATTAAAGTCACAATAATCCTAAGAGTACATAACGGAGTCAAAGTTTAACACAAGGCACATGGAGTGAAAAAAAGAAGCAGCCTTCTGCGGCTGCCCCTTTTTTTCATCACACCAGCTTTTCAATGTCTGATTCATACAGCTTACGGTACTGCCCCGGTGTAACGCCCTCCAACTTACGAAACTGCCTAATAAAATTTTGCGAGTTGTTATACCTCAGCTTATCGGAGATTTCCGAAATTTTCATTTCGGTAGCGGTTAGCCATTGCTTGGCCATTTTCATTCGGTAAGTGATCAGATAGTCGCTAAAATTGGTTCCCGTTCCTTTACGGAACACCCGCTTCACATAACTCGGATGATAATGTAGCTGCGAAGCACAATGATCAAGTGTTAAATCAGTGTCATACTGCTCATGAATGATGTCCATAATCTGCTCGGCAATTCGTGTATACTGTGTTTCGCGGCGCTGCTCCAGTAATTGAATGGTCGGTGTGATCACCGTATTTTTCAACCATAGCTCGACATCCTTCAGCGCGTACAGCCTGTCCAGCTGCCCGAATAAAGAGTACTCCTCCCCGTCATTTGCTTGAAGAGATTCACCCTGGTCCTCGACAATTCGAACAATATCCACTATTAGGCGGGTAAAGATAAGCTGATAATCTCTTGGAGTAAGATCGATTCTTCCGATCTCGTCAATTATGGAGGATAGTCCCTCATAGGCACGCTCATAGTCGCCCATTCGAATCGCGTCGTACAATTCCTCTGCAGCGGATAAAGGAAAGATGGGCTTGCGGATATGTCCCTGTTGAACGTCATCGATATGAATGATCAGTTCGCTGCCGAGACGGATCCTATATTTTAACGCCTCCAATCCCTCTCGGTACGCTTTGGAGGAATGATTTAGCTGTTGATAGACACGACTGATCCCGATACTAACTTGAAGATGCAGCAGCCTTTTGATGGTTTCTTGTATCGCTTCTGCTTGGAGATAAGCCTGACTGCGGAATTCCGCCAAGTTGTCGGAGGAATGATGCAACAGGGTGACCTGCGACTTATCAACAGGTGTTGAAAAGAATCGGTTGGCCTCCGGAATGAGCTCGCTGATAATGTTATTGATCGCAAACATTAGCAGATCCGAATCCTCACCATTGTATCGTGTTCCTTCAAGCGTATCGATCTGCAAAACGAGCACACACAATAGCTTCCAGTCACCTGGCTCGTGATACAGCGAGAGCTTCTCACGAACTTCCTTTCCGCTCAACCCTCCCTGAAACAGCCGGATCACCGTAAAGTCCTTTAGCTGCGCCATTTGTACGGATAGTTGCCCGGTCAACTGCGTATGAGTGCTTACGAGCTTGTGAATTCTCTCAGTTATCAGCTGAAATTCATCCTTCCCCTTGCCTGAATTGCCATCGCCGAGCGCGGTTTCAAATAAACGCCGCACAGGCGAATAAATCCGATTGCTGGCAAAAACAGCAACAACCAGCAGCAAGGCGATGATAGTCACACATGTAATAAAGGTTGTCCAACCGATCGCTCTGGAATCTTTCGTAATGCTTTTAATGGACGTGACATCCAAGTAAACCCAATTGTTATAGGAAGATTTCCGGTAAATAACACCAATCTCGTTGCCTTCGTAATTCGTTCTAAAAAAACCGCTTTCCTGACTGCTTCCTCGGATGTCGGCAATATAAGGAAGCGACGAGAGATCTTGACCAATCATTTTCGGATCGTCATGGGTCAGGACATTGTAATTTTCGTCCAAAATCATCATTGTGCCGAGGCCATTTCTGGACGAATTCAACTTGTTTATATAATAATTCGGAATTTGAACCACGAATAGTCCGCTGGGATTCATCGAATTTTGAGGAAGCTTCTCTACCAGACTAATTGAATGACTCTGATCAAAGCTTTCGCTGATCCAAAAAGATCTTTTCACCATGGACGCATAGCCAGTAAATAAATTAAAATAGTCTGATTCGTCAAAGGGCCGCAAGCCATCGTTATTCAAAATCCAGTTATGTTCCTGAGAGACCATATGAACATTTTGAATCCCGAACTCAAAGGTTTTCATCTGATACATACCATGAAGCAGCTCATCAACCAGTATAAAATTGCGAGGTTCCAGCCCCTGTGTCAATGCATGCTTAACAGTCAGACTGCCGACATACTGAATAGCCATATTTTCTACGGCCTTCAATTCCTGCTCAATCCTTGACTGCGTTTGTTCTAATAAAGACATTTGGTCTTCGTTTACCCTATGTTGAATCATCCCTGACGCTTTAGAATATGAAAATATGCCGAGAAAAATAACGGGGAGCGTGCTGAGCAAAATACTGTATAGCAAGATCTTAAATAAATAAGCAGAAGAAAATCTCACCGTAACCTCCCGTTGCACCTATGGTTATGTCGATATATGAAATGTACCCATCATTTTATATAATAAGCCAGTAACCGTCTACAATCATTTCGGACACAATCCAGATAAGAAGCTACATTAGCTTCCAAAACCAATATTTAAGCGAAGTGTACAATAAGAAATCCTATGTTCAGAACTGCTCGAAAGCATCAAAAAAAGGCGTACAGCACCAAGCACTCTGTACGCCAAACACCCGCTGGAACGGGCCACTCCGCTATTACTCTTCACTCGTCGCAATTCTTTCTCTCATTGTCATTTTTGCTCAATCCAAGGCTGAATAATCAATTTCCCGATCCTTGAAATAATATTTTTTATCATGCTCGGAAACTTCTCGCAGTACTTTGCAAGGATTCCCAACAGCGATTACGTTAGACGGGAGGTCTTTCGTCACGATGCTTCCTGCTCCGATCACGGTATTATCGCCAATCTTGACACCTGGGAGCAAAATAGCACCAGCACCTATCCAGCAATTTTTCCCGATCGTTACAGGTGCATTAAATTGATATGCTTTTTGTCGTAGTTCAGGTAAAATCGGATGCCCTGCAGTTGCCACCGTAACGTTCGGCCCAAACATGGTGTAATCTCCAACATAGATGTGCGTATCGTCAACCAATGTCAAATTAAAGTTCGCATAAATGTTTTTGCCAAAATGAACATGCTTGCCACCCCAATTGGAATGAAACGGTGGTTCGATGTAACATCCTTCACCAATCTCCGCAAACATTTCTTTCATTAGAGCAACTCTTTTTTCGTACTCCAGAGGACGTGTCTGATTAAAATCATATAGTCGCTCAAGACAAAGAGTTTGCTCCTTTGCCAGTACTTCATTCCCAGGCAAATACAAGCTACCGTTGTGAAGATTTTCTTTAATGTTCATTTTTGCACCTCATGAAATATGATTTATTTTGATCAATTTTGAGTAGAAAGATCTCGGGTAATATTGTTTAACCACTTAAATCGACGATAACGAATGAACGCAATTGGCGCCTTTATAACTTCGTCCAAACAAATAATTGCAAACACAGCTATTGGCGGAAGTTGCCACACAAAAGCACTTAAATATCCTAATGGTAAAATGATGATCCACATGACAATCGTGTCACACCAGAAGCCAAACTTGGAATCACCTCCTGCAACAAAAATTCCTCCAATGGTTACAGAGTTAATGGATTTAGGGATACAGTAATAGGCACATATAAATAACATTCCATTCAGATAATGCTGCGCCTGCTCATCTAAGCTTATTACTTGAAAAACCAAAGGTTTGATTAATAACGTCATAATGCCTGCTAAGATGCCAAAAATAATGGAATAGGAAGTTATGATATTTCCATATTTTTTAGCTGTTTCTATTTGGCCATTGCCCAAATACTTCCCGATTAGAACTGAGCCGCCGCTTGCAATGCCACCACACAATACGATTACTAAATTCTTAACAACGGAAGCTACAGAATTCGCAGCCACCATATCTGCATGGATATGGCCGATTATTGCTGCTGTTGCTGCAATAGCACAGCCCCAAACAATATAATTCCCTTGAATTGGGAAGGTATATTTCAAATAATCTCTTTGCAGGTTACGTTGAACCTTATCGCGCTTTGGGAATTTCAACTTAATTTTCCCCTTAACTGAGTGCACAATGCAACTGCCAAATTCGATGAAACGTGCAAGAACAGTGGACAATGCAACCGCTACAATCGCCTTATCGGGATCATCTGGATATAGGATGAAAATACTGAAGGCATTAAATAGAATGTTGAGAATAAGGCACACGGAACTTATCCATGCACTTAAACGTGCATTCTCCATACTCCTGATGACACTAAAATACATCTGTGAAATGCCGCCTACTAAGTAGGAAAAGGAGAGAACTTGCAGGAATTGGGAACCGTATGAAATCAGATCCTCGTCATTTGTGAATAGACCCATAAGTACATCAGGCATTAACATTGAAATCCCAAAAAAGAAGAGGGATACCACTGATGTGTACATACATCCGATGCTTAGGACACGTTCAATGGTTTTTAAATCCTGCTTACCCCAGTACTGTGCAGTTAAAATTCCAACTCCAGAAGCCAACCCCATATAAAATAACGTCAGTACAAACGTTACTTGACCCGCCAGCGAAACGGCTGACATTGCAGACTGATTAATAAAACCTAACATGACGACATCAACCGTCACGGCTAATGCAGAAATTAGATTCTGTAAAGCAATTGGTATCACTAGACGAATCAACTGCTGATTAAAGCTCTTGTCTAAATAATTTGACGATAGTAAATTACGCCACATATTTTACCCTCTTTCTAGTCGGTTACACTATAAAAATAGAACATTTGTTATTTTGATTCCATAAAAATTGGGTATAATAATATCAAAATCGTATTTTTATAGGGAGCGGCGTAAAATTGCAACTAGACGTATTCTCTGATTTATCCGAACAAATCGGTTACAACTTAACGCACCTCAAACTTAGAGTTGCCAAAGGAACGTTAATTCAGTTCGATAAATTCGCGGCAGCGTGTCATTGGCACACAGATTTAGAGTTCATATCCGTTTTGGACGGATCCATGAATTTTTATGTGCACGGAGAAACGGTGCTTTTAGAAAAAGGTCAAGGGATATTTGTAAATAGCAAGCGATTGCATTATGGATATTCTTCCGATATGTCAGATTGCATTTACATTGTGGCATGTATTCATCCTTCGATAATCGGAACAGAACGCTGGCTTGGGAATGAATATTGGGAAGAGAAATTCGGGTCAAATACAGAAGATTTTATTGTTCTAAAGGGAGATATCCCCTGGCACAGAGAGACTCTCCTTTCCTTAGATCAACTTTACGAAGAGATGCACAGCAACCACCGAAACCCTCTTTCCTTGCTGTCGCTGGCCGTTTCGTTATGTGCAACAATAGGGCGTCATATTGAAGATAGAAGCCAACAAACAGCGATTGATCACACTTCGTTTTATATTTGGAAAATGACGGCATTTATTCATGGGAATTATGAAAACAAAATCACGCTTGAACATATAGCAACCTCGGGCTCCACAAGCAGAACTCAGTGCTGCAAACTGTTTGCGGAATATCTAGGACAAACGCCAAATGAGTATCTGACTAATTACCGTCTGAAGAAAAGTTGTGAATTACTGATGGGAACAGCCAGATCAATTAGCGACATAGCTTTATCTTGCGGGTTTCAGAGTGCTAGTTATTTTTCATTTGTCTTCCGAAAGGAATTTGGGAAGACTCCTAATGATTACCGTAAAAGGCAGAATGAATAGATGATACCGGAACAGTGTTAAATGGAAGGAACATTTAAGGTATCTTCATAAAGAATGGAGTATCTGCTGGGAGCAGATACTCCATTTTTTTCTTTGATCTAGCAGTAGCAAATCTATCGCAGAAAGAGTTCGCTCCGCTGAATTGGATTTCGGAATATACGCATCTCCATCAGTAAACCTCCTTCAACATCTGAGCACCGGAAACTTGGAATGAATGAACATTCATTTCTATTCGATTCTGTTTCATAGAAATATCTTTATTTTTCCAAAGAATATGATACTATCATTATGTCAAGTCAGATTTCATGACATGAAAATCGAGAGTTAGCGTGGTGATTCTATAAAAAGATTATAAACATTGCTTTAAAAACCTAATAAATCATTTTTGTGTCAAGTTATTTAACACAATATTCTCGACATCGGACACTTTTGTCCTTATTAAGAGGGTGATCAACTACATAACTAACAACAAGTGCAGCGGTTCAAGAGCAACGAATCTATCATATGTTCGTAGGAGGCTATCCACTTGAAGAGAAAATTGTTAATGAAGTCGATCATTGTTATGGCGTTCTCATCGACCCTAATCGGCACCTTGAGTCCAGCGCTTACTTATGCTAATAACGATGTGAATCCCCGAAAAAGCGCATGGACTGAGGAAACCGCTCCAAAAGAAGAGGTTCTTCAAATCCCTACACAAAATCAATCATCCGAAAAAACACAAAAACCTTCAGTCACCAATGCAAAAAACGATTATATCAATAATCGTATCATTGTAAAATATAAAAAAGGCTTTAACTCTCTATCCTCAGCAGCAATTGCAGCTAACCGCATTCAAAATAGAGTGACGCTCAGCAGCATCGACGCAGAAGTCATGCAGCTTACCCCATCTACAGATATTGAACAGCTTCTCGCAGAATTAAACAAAGATTCGAATGTTCAGTATGCAGAGCCTGACCGCAAGGTTTATCCGGCCAGCCTGCCAAACGATCAGTACTTCCCTAAACAATGGGGACTTCACAACACCGGCCAGGTCGTGCCTTATAACTTCAACAACCCTTATCAAGAAGGGCGCGAGGGTTTGGTGGGGCTTGACATCAAGGCACCTGAAGCTTGGGAAATTACGAAAGGCAGCAGCGATGTTGTGATTGCAGTAATCGATACAGGGATTGCAAGCAATCATCTGGATTTGAAGGACAGTCTATGGACCAATACGAAGGAGATTCCAGGCAATCAGAAAGATGATGATGGTAATGGTTATATCGATGATGTCTCTGGATGGAATTTCTTCGGAAATAACAATCAGATTTACAGTGAACTTGACGGTGATTTGCACGGTACCGTGATAGGCGGAATTATTGCTGCATCAAACAATAACGAGACAGGCATTTCCGGCATCGCACCCAATGTCAAGCTGATGCCGCTCAAATTCATTGGACCCGAAACGGGGGCAGTATCCGATATCATTAAAGCAATTGCCTATGCGGAGAACAAAGGCGTGAAGATCGCCAATTTAAGCGTCGAAATGGAAGAATATAGCCAAGCGCTGAAGGATGCGATTGATGCGTCTTCTATGTTGTTTATTACCGCTGCAGGCAACGGTGGATACAATAATGATGGTTATCCTGCTTATCCATCTTCCTACGACAGCCCCAATATTGTTTCCGTGACATCCGTCACCAACGAAGGACAGCTTTCCGCAATCGGGAATTATGGATTCAAGTCTGTTGACGTTGCAGCTCCTGGTGACGCGATTGTAACGACAATCCCTACGAATAATCCCGGGCTTGGCGCTGAGATCCATGATCCTGCTTTGAATGACAAAGTCGTTTTTAACGGGATTGGCTTTGAGTATATCCCGAATGGTCAGGAAGATGATGATGAGGGCTTCGCTGCCTCCAAGGATTCCTTCAACTACCGTCAAGATGCATTCGACAAAGCCATGGAGTACCTGGGTGTTTCTAAGTTCAATGCTGATTCAAAAATCCTTCTGGTTCAGGATGATCTTTCCAATATGTCTCCGATAGCAAGCGTAAATAGGCTTCCAATCTATGAAGAGCTTCTCAAGGATTATGCAGGTACGATCACACATGTTCAAGCAGCTGTTAACGGAGGAGACGGTCCGACAGCTGAAGTAATGAAGAATTACGATGCAGTTATCTGGTTTACGGGTATGGCTGACAGAAGGTCCGTTTCGAACTTGACGGCAGAAGACCAGAAGCAATTAACTGAATACCTTACAAAGGATAGCGGTCATATCTTGTTTTCGGGTAACAATGTGCTCAATGGTTTTGACGAGAAAGGTGGCTCTAACGGAGAATCTAGTATTCTCGACAGTGATTTTGTGAAAAACGTTCTTCATATTCAATGGGTGGAACAACACGACTACAGTTATGCCGAAGGCATGCCGGATACGATTTATGCGAATATGAAGTATCCGCTCGAAGAGGATAGGGACAGTTACAATGTCATTTTGTCCACAGATCCTTCGATCACGAAAATTAATTTGAACCACACGAATTCTGACTTTTTTGATAGTAATTACGAGATTCTGAGTGGCACTTCGATTGCGGCTGCCCATGCTTCAGGCGTTGCAGCACTCGTTCTTAGCCAGGAGCCTTCTCTAAGTGCTTTGGCAATTAAGCAGCGAATTATTAATAGTGGTACGCGACTCAGCTCCTTAACAGGATTCGTGGCTAGCGGCAGAATGATTAACGCCTATAAGGCACTAACAGACGATGATATCCCGGGTACGCCGTTCTTCGGCGAAAGTGTTACTAACCAACTGAATGACAAGAGCGACGCGAATGACGTTTACTCATTGGAGTTGAATGCTGGGGACAATGTCAACATTTCACTGACAGGCGACAATGGCACTGATTTTGATCTTCTCTTGTATCCGCCTGATGCAAAAACGATCTATACAAGCGGCAACTTGCTTGCTTATTCAGAAAATGTAGACACCTCCACAGAAGCCATTACATACAAGGTTACAACGAGCGGTACTTATTATGTGAATGTATATGCCTATAAAGGCAGCGGTAGCTATACGCTTACAGTTAAAACTGATAACCAGATCGGTGGCTATGAAGAATCCAGCCCTTCATTGGTATTTATTGGCCAATGGTCAACTATCAACAACAGTGCATTTTCAGGAAGAAGCGCCAAACAAATCAATGAAAAAGGCAAGGTTGAATTCTCTTTTCAAGGTAATTATTTCTCTTGGATAGGCATGAAAAATGAAAATCAAGGGATTGCCGATGTGTTCTTTGATGGTGTGAAAGTAGCATCCCCATCCTTGTACAGCCCTACTACATTAAGCAAGCAAGTGATCTTCGAGAAACTGTTCCCTTATGGACAGCATACCATCAGCATAGAATGGACAGGCAAACTCGACCCTGAGGCCAAAAAATCAGGAACTGCCTTCCTCAACGTGGATGCCTTTACGGTTGCTAACTTAGTGGAGGATGACGATTATTCAGGCAGCTTCAACGTCCCATGGTTTACGAATATCAGCTCGAAGCATTTGGGTGGAATGGCCAGATACTCAGAGCTTGCAAACAGCACCGCTCAATATCAATTTGAGGGCAAAAAGGTTCAACTCATCGCTTATACCGGTCCGAATCGAGGTAAAGCCAATATCTACATCGACGATGATCTTGTGACACCTGTACCCGTCGATATGTACAGTGCATCAACGAAATACCGTGCAGTTGTTTTCGAGTCAGCCCTTTTATCGCCTGGCGTTCATACGATCAAGATCGTCAATACGGGACAAAAGAATGCGGCATCCAGCGGTACGTTCATCTCGTTTGATGCAATTTCCATCATTCAGTAAAAAGCAAGAATCATATTTTAAGAAATGGGGAAATAGAACTTGGCTAAATTGCTGATTAAACAATCGGTTGCTCTCTTAATGGCTTCTCTTATGCTTGTTGCTCCCTACAGTTACCAAGTCGCGGCAGCTGAGACATCATCGCATTCTACCGATCTACAACAACTCCAGTCCAAATTGCACGCCTCGTTGATGGATTCGCTGAAGAGCAACAGCTTGCAGAAATCTACTAATACAGATGCTCCAATTATAGATCCTGACATCGACACCACCTCATCTAAAAAAGTGAATGTAATCGTTCAGCTAAGCGGACAGCCAGTCACTGTTGCCAAATATGCGGCAGGACTTGCCAAGAAGTCATTCTCTACTCAGTCCGCTGAGCAAACGCTTAAAGCTGAACAGACATCGTTCTTGAGCGCTGCCAGTACAAAAGGCATTGGGATGAAAGTTAATTTTGAGTATAATACCGTCCTTAACGGGTTGGAAGTCACGATGGATGCGAATCAAATTCCTCAACTGGCCAAAGTTCCAGGTGTGAAAGCCATCAGCCCGAACATCACCTATTATGCCGCCCCGCTTCCGGCAACACCGATTTTGAGCTCTGAAGCAAATGTACCGATTAACTACGATATTGATCCGCTGCAACAAATTGGGGCTACAGAAGCTTGGAATTTGGGCTATACGGGCAAAGGACTGAAGGTTGGCGTCATCGATACCGGCGTCGATTACCTGCACCCGGATTTGGCAAGTGCCTACAAGGGAGGATACGATTCCTTCTATAAGGATGATGATCCATATGAGGACTTACCCGATGATAATTATGGTTTTGAAGGCAGCGATCACGGCACCCACGTTTCGGGAACCATTGTTGGACGGGCGGTGAATCAAACTTCAGAATGGGTTCAAAAGGGGGTTGCTTATGAAGCTGATCTTTACTCCTATAAAGTACTAGGGAAAAATATTGTGCCAGATGATAATGGTTGGCCGGTAGTGCAAGTCACAGGATCCTCCGCTCAAGTCATTGACGGGATTGAGCATGCGATCAAGGATGGAATGGATGTTATCAACCTTTCTTTGGGCTCGAATATGGAGAAAAGTCCTGACTCACCGGATTCCATTGCCATTAATAACGCTGTTCTTTCAGGCGTTACAGCTGTCGTTGCCAGTGGTAACTCTGGAAGCGATGGTTACTATTATTACAGTATGGGATCGCCTGCCAGCTCACAACTGGGTATCACGGTTGCAGCTGCGACAAGTACGAGTAAGCACATCAGCGGCACCGTTGCGCCCACCTTTTCTAATGCGCAAGCCCCCGAAGCACGCGTATCAGTAAACAATGCAGTTTATGGTGCTGTTACGGTCAATGAAGCGGTATACGCTCTGGATGTTATGGCTTGGGGCGTCGGTCAAGAAGATCTGACACAAGTGCTTGGCACTGATCCGCTGGAAGCCGTCTATGTTGGTCTCGGAGCGGATTCGGATTATTCGAGCGATGTCAATTACGATGGAAAAGTGGTTTTTGCTTCACGTGGTGTGCTCTCTTTTGATGTAAAGGTCAAAAACGCCAAAAACCATCATGCAAAAGCACTCATTATTTTTAATGGTAATGCCAAGAATGGACAAGGAACGGAAGTGGATCTCTCCGAACATATCGGCGGTCGTGATGGAAAGATCGGCGTTGCCGGTTTCCTTGGCGAAAATTATGATTTCCTCCCTACATTCGATATGGGTGGTTTTGAGGGTCGAGCACTCGCAAGAAAGATCATTTCAGCTGAGTACAGCAGTAAGGTGCTGAATTTCACATTTGGTGATTCGTTCAAATCGGAGATTGTACCTGGAGATCGCATTGCTGATTTCAGCTCACGCGGACCGAATTCCGACGGCAACTACAGTATTAAACCCGACATCGGCGGCCCAGGCGTGAACATTCGCTCCACATGGCCTGCTTTCGGCAAAATAAATCCGGATGCCAATTATGAAAGAGCGTACAACCGAATCAGTGGTACGAGCATGGCATCGCCACATATTGCGGGCCTTGCGCTGCTGGTACTACAAAAACATCCAGACTGGACTCCTCGCGATGTGCGTGCTGCGCTCGCCAATACGGCAGACACTCTTGTGGATGAGAAAGGTACTCAGTATGATGTATACTCCCAAGGTGCAGGACGCGCCGATGTGTTTAGTGCGCTTGCAACGCCAGCGCTTGTGGAAGCCATGGATTCGATTACCATTTATGATGAGAAAATGAATCCAAAAGTTCTGCAAAGCGAAGCCAGCAGTGTCAGCTTCGGGGCCATTGAACCTGGTGCAGATGCTCTCGTCAAACCGCTCCGATTGAAAAACACATCGGAAACCGAATTGACCTATTCTGCTTCTGTCGTCATGCATAACCATGTAACTTCGGATCCAAGTGATCCGATCGAAACACCGAGCAGCGATAACGTTGAGGTGAAGCTGGGAGGGCTTATGAATCCACAGTCTAGCACCATTACCGTGGCTGGAAATACGAGTCACTCCTTTACCCTTTCTGCCAAGGCCAAAAATGGAGCTGTTCATGGTGTTTACGAAGGTGAAGTCTTATTGCAAAGCACTGGACTCCCGAACCTGCATCTTCCGTTTGTCATTCATGTAGGCAAAGATGTTTCAGATAACGATTTTGAATTGCAAGACATGAAAGTATCCAATGTAAAAGTATCGTATGATGCCCCAATCGAAGTCTCTGCTAACTTGGTAAGCGACGAAATGAACTATATGGAGCTCTACTATACGGGCGTGGATGATGAAACTTCAGGCATGTTGTCTTCATGGTTCGATATCAATCTACTAGATGCAAGTTTAAAACCGATTCCTGCAGGTAAGTTTACATTTGAAAATGTAGACGGTAGTTATGTAGGGCAGGAAGTAGATGAATATGGCAGACTCGTTGTCAAACAGCTTCCTGAGGGGCCGTACAAATTTGTCGTGGTTGCCGTTCGCTACGATAAAAGTCTGAAGCCTGAGAAAGTGACCTCTATCTCCCAGACCGTTTATGTGCAAAAAAGCTCGGCAGGTACAGATCAACCCCAGCCTCCGACAACTCCAACACCACCAACTTCAGGTGGAGGAGGCGGTGGTGGTGGTTACATAGCACCGCCAGCTGCCGGTAATCAGGAAGTCGCATCTTCCGTCGTACAAAGCAATCAAACGATCGTTCCTTTGACAGGAAGTGTTGCCCAGCAAGGAGATCATAGCACTGTGACGGTAACAGATTCTGAACTGCAGAAAGCCCTGGATACAGCTAAGCAGTCTTTAACAGCCTTCAGTGTATCCATGTCTTCTTCCAATGGAGCTGATAAGTCTGCAAGTTTAAGCCTTACAGCTTCGCAAGTGAACATGCTGAAGGCAACCTCCAAGCAAAGTGTTATTGTCTTTACTTGGAAGGATGCTTCCGTATCGCTCCCGCTATCCGCTTTAGAAGGCTTGAAGGGGTCAGCTAGTTTGGTGATCGACATTACGCCGGCTGCTGAAAAAACATCGTACTTCGCGGAAAGTTACGATGGTGCAGCGGTCATTGGCACGCCATACACCTTTGAAGTATCGTCTGTCGTTGATGGTGTGAAAACACCGGTTACGTTGAAACCAGATCAAGTAGTTTACAGGTCGTTTATCGTGGAGCAAGCTGTAGATGCTAGTCGTACAGGCGCTCTCTACGCGGAAGGAACCGCGGTTTATCCTGTTCCAGCTCAGTTTAAGAAAACAACTGATGGCAAAACGATTGTAACCATCGGCCGTCCAGGATTATCTACCTATGTGGTTGCGAGTCACTCGGTTGCATTTACCGATATTCAATCGTCATGGGCGAAAAATCAGATCGAAACACTTACACATAAATTTATTTTAAATGGGACATCATCAACGACATTTTCACCCGAGATTAACGTGACACGTGCTCAGTTTGCCTCGATGCTGGTAAGAGCACTTGGCTTGCAGATGAGCGCAGCAGCTGCGCCATTCAGTGACGTCACAAGCAAGGATTGGTTCGCACAGGACGTTGCGGTCGCTTATCAAGCAGGACTGATTTCCGGTTATGACGGCATCTTCAATCCTAATGCGGAAATTAGCAGACAAGATTTGACGGTTATGCTCTCCAGAGCGATTAAACTTTTGAGTATCACCAAACAATCGGTTGGCACAGTCAAGCCATACACCGACTTTGCTCAGTTCGGCGATTACGCCCAAGAAAGTATTCAAACAGTAACAGACATCGGTTTAATGGATGGCATCGAAGAAGCAGGAAGCTTGTTCTTCCGTCCAACGCTGTCAACTACACGTGAAGCTGCAGCCAAGGTGCTTCATGAATTGCTTATAGCTGCAAAACGAATTAATTAACAAAAGAAGCCCCTTCGTTTCGGGATTAGGCCGGAATGAAGGGGTTTTTGTCGTTTGTCCATTGTGTTCCAACTCCCTTACATTAAAAAAGGAAGGTTGAAATAAAACTTAAGAGCAGCAGTAAACAAATCATAAATATTAAAAATCTCCATCTTTTATATTTTCTCAAAACAGCTGATATGCCACCCGAATTGAAGAAAGCAAACATACACTCGATAAACATTGCAAGTAATATGACTTTAATAAAATGATTAAGAAATAGAGCCATGCCTCACCCCAATAGTTTAATAATCTCATTTACGCATTGTTCTACATCCTTGTTTGAACAATCGAGGGCTTTATCACTGTACTTAATGTATAAGGGTAGTCTTTCCTCGTAAACGTCTTCTAGACTATTTCCATTCTTGATAACAATGCCTCTAGTTGTTACATTGTTTAGTCTTCTTTTAATCTCATCGTATGGGACGTGTAAATAAATGACCGTACCACTTTCTTTAAGGACGTTCATGGCTTTTTCTGAATATATAACGCTTCCTCCCGTAGAGATAATGCAATTTTCTAAATGCAGTTCCGATATCGCTTTTTCTTCGATCTGCATAAATATCTTTATCCCATCGTTATCTATTATTTCTTGTAATAACTTACCTTCACGTTGTTGAATGATAATATCCGTATCGACAAAGTTCATTCCTAAAGCTTTTGCAAGCAATACACCTAGAGTGCTTTTACCAGCACCCGACATACCTATAAGGACTATATTCATTTTCTTCCTCACTTCATATTAATTGTTATTGATACATTAAATTTTCGGTAATTCCCAGAAATATCCTTCATATGATGTTAACCCCTCGTTACTTCAATGAACAAAAAAGTGACCCACAGCAACGGGCCGTGGGTCATAATTAATTATATTTTAAAGGGGGTCAGTTTTATTATAGGCTTGATTCATTAAAGCTATATGAAAATAAGATTTCATTCTTGTTACATTTATTAATGAGCGGTGTTCGCCAATGTCGCCATGACCTCCATCGTACGGTAATACGTCCTGGCGTCTTCGGCTTCGTATTCCACGATGGTGCTGTTCGGGAGACTTTGCACCCCAAAGACGCTAGAATCGAGTTCGGCCTGACCATTATTAATGAACTCGCTTCGCACTTCTGCTGCCAAACGTCTGGGTCAGAATGACACCTGCATTTTCTATAAACTGCACGTCTCCATTTTTGACACTGAAATTTCGTATCCTTTTGAAACCCCAACCGAGCTTGCTCGATAGATGTTACTTTACGTATTGCATATATATGATCACAACTCCAAGATCGGCAAACATATGGCTTATAATCGGAATGAGTATCGATCCCGTACGGTGGCGAATCCATCCCCATAGTACACCTGCTGCAAAAATAGGAACCACAGCGACAGCGTTAAGTGGCCAACTGAATACCGGTATTATGACGATCAAATGATAAGAGGTAAACCAAAAAGAAGCATGAAGCAAATTTTTCGCAGAACCAAGGCTTTGTCCGATCCTGTGGTATAAGTATCCGCGCCAATAGATTTCTTCTAAAATCGGATTGAGCAGTACCAATATGAGTAGCAATAGTACGGACTGGTCACCGGAAAAATTCCACTCTCCTAACAAATTTCTCAATCGCTCGATATCGAACAACATGTCGTGCAAATAATAAGCACCAATTAGGATCGTAATCAGAAAAATGAGCCCCAAGCTAAGTCCAAGTATCATTTGACGGAGGGATCCAGTAAGTCCCCAATCGCCAATCGTACGGGTCAGCCTATTTTTTCGACATACAAGGTAGTCTATAAACGGTATAATACCTATCCAACTGTAAAAGAGCGCAAACGTAAGTATTACACTGTGTCCAACATGAAGTCCAAGTGCCACTAATACAGATGGGGCTAGTCCTATCACATAGCGATTCATATTAATCTCCCTATCCGAGAATTTTGCCAAAAATCAGATAGTGATATCATAACGGGAAGAGTTCGCATAATATAGTACTAACATAATATAGTACCTGTCTGAAGAAAATAAAGTTATAGACTGGATTTATTGATTCTAGGCGGATTTCTGAAAGGCGGTGTAAATACAGTGCGAAGTACCCTCTACGAAGGAATTGTATTCAAAATGAGCTATAATTCTGTGTTTATACTGAATCCCTGGGTCTCTTCTCGGTTCCATATAATCCCCACAATTTATTTATATTCACAATAAAACCTCCCATTAGTCCTATTAAATCTAGGTTTTTCTAATGAGAGGTTCTGATCTGTTGTCTTGAACTATTTCTACTATTAATAAATCCGAAAAACATCTTCCAAATCCTTCTCCAACAAGTCGCTTAATTTCTTCGCGGTCGCAGGTCCCACCGACTTCAACGATCTCTCAAGCAAGCTGATATAGGAATGACTTAAACCCGAGTGTTTTGCCAGCTCCCTTTGGGAGTACCCTTTGATTATTCGAGCCTTCACAAACGAATCGGTCTTAGCCATGATCCTCATATCTCTGCTCTCCTCCCCTTTTACATATATCTAAAAAAACAAATAAATCTCATTTATAAGTTGGATTATTCATGTCCTTATTGGGCTCAAACCTTTTAAAAAGTCTAAATGTCATAAGAGTAGATTAGTATCTATACTCATTATTCACGATCGCTTTAGCCTCGAAACCACTTGTTTACAAAAGTTAACGATCACTAACAAACTTTTTTCCAAAAAAGCATTTTATTTTCTGGTAACTATCTTTATTTTGCCAGATAATATCCCTGCTCCCCTTCTGTTCTCATCTTGTTCCCCTAGTACCTATTATATCACAAAATTTAACTATTGCAACCAAAAACGTTTACTTTAAACAACAATCTTCTCGGCTATTTCCCACCCTCCGCTCAGTGTACTTACTTTTGTATACATGATATTATTAAAATGTTTACTACTGTTTACTTTTCGAATCGCGAGGGTGAAAATATATGTATTTCTATGATAAATTACGAGATTTGCGTAAATTAAAAGGTTTTACTCTGCGGGAATTAGCTGACCGTTCTGGCGTTTCTGCAGCATACATTTCCCAGTTGGAAAACGGAAATCGCGGCATCCCGTCTCCGGAAGTGTTGATGAAACTTTCCGAAGGACTCAACACGTCGTACTCTGAGCTTATGGACCTCGCAGGATACTTGGAATCATCACCTTCCACAGAGAAATTCCAGAGCAACCCCGTCAATTTACGGAGGTTTCTACGCGAGAATGAGCTGATGTTCGATGGTTTTCTTTTAACCGATGAAGACAAAGAATGGGTCGAGCGGATGCTGACCGTTTTATTCTGGAAGCAGCGTCAGGAATCAAAACTTGAGGATGGTCAAACGATTCAGGGATAAACAATTAAAAAAGCCCATTTCATCCTATAAGAATGAAACAGGCCTCTCCAGATAGTTATTCTACTTTATCCCTATTAGTCTTCATCATCTGACAGACTACCGTTACCATTGTTCCCGTTCCCGTTGCCATTGCCATTCGTGCCATTTCCATTTCCATTTCCATTTCCGTTGCCGTTCCCACTACCGTTACCATTTGGTGCTGGTGCCTGCCCGCCGTTACCATTCGGCGCCTTAAAGCCATTGCCGTTCGGTGCCGGCGCCCCATTGCCATTTGGCGTCGGTGCCTGTCCACCGTTACCATTCGGTGCTTTATAACCATTGCCGTTTGGTGCTGGCGTCGGTGCTACATTGCCATTAGGCATTGGTGTCTGTCCTCCATTACCATTCGGCGCTTTAAAGCCATTGCCGTTCGGTGCTGGCGTCGGTGCTACTTGGCCTTGGCCACCGCCTTGACCTTTGCCACCTCCACCAAAGCCTTTACCTTCTCCCTGACCTTGGCTTCCGCCTTGGCCACCTTGTCCGCCTCCGGTTCCACCTTGACCTTTGCCGCCTCCACCAAAGCCTTTACCTTCACCCTGACCTTGCCCTCCGCCTTGGCCACCTTGTCCGCCTCCGGTTCCACCTTGACCTTTGCCGCCTCCGCCAAAGCCCTTACCTTCACCTTGACCGCCGCCTTGGCCACCTTGTCCGCCTCCGGCCTCACCTTGACCTTTGCCGCCTCCGCCAAAGCCTCTACCTTCACCTTGGCCACCGCCTTGGCCACCGCCTTGGCCACCTTGTCCGCCTCCGGCTCCGCCTTGACCTTTGCCGCCTCCGCCAAAGCCTCTACCTTCCCCATGACCATGACCACCGCCTTGGCCGCCTCCAGTTCCGCCTTGACCCGCTCCTTTAGCCCTTATATAAGCATATGTGATTGATTCGAGGGTACGATTATCTACCGCGCCAGTTACAGGAAGTCCGTGTTTTTTCTGAAAATACTTAACTCCCCTGACGGTCACATCATCATAATATCCGTTAATTTCACCTGAATAGCTGCCCAGTGTCTTCAGCATTCCCTGAATAACATATACGTCAGGACCATGCGCAGGTTTTCCTACTGCCCCTGCCAGGTTTGGCACATACAAGAGAAGCATGACTGACAGTATCACAACACCAAGATATTTTCCCGCAAACCTAGTGATTTTCGTTCTTTGTTTGTCATTTTCCTTCCATTGTTGCACTAGCAGACACCTTCCTTAAGTTGAGAATTATTTTACCGCGGTAATACTTTTCCCAACTCTCTAGCGCGCTACTTCATTTCTATTATGGGAAATATGGGTAAACTCGCGGTCTTCCAATCCCTTAAGGTAACTGGGTCTTTTCCTGCAAATGAGTTCCCCCAAAAGCAAAAAAAAGGACCGGCAAAAGCTGCCAGTCCCTTCCTATCAATCTGCCAACACTATTTAATAGGGTAATCAATCACAATCACATTATCAAGGATACCTTTGAGTGACTGCACAAATTCCTGATGAAGAGGATGGGGACCATATTGCTGTAAAGACTCGCGATCTTGGAAAGTCACCCGCAATCCCAGTGTGTATCCCTGTCTATTCCCCGTTTCTTCCGTCTCATTCACCCCTGCGGTTATTTCAACAATGCCCGGAATCTGGCCTTTGAACGACAGCAATTTCGCTATCAATTCCTGTTCCTTCGACGGAGCTAAAGTCTCCTTAAATTTAAAACAAACCATGTGTTCAAACATCACGTAGATCCAACCTCCTGATTGTAGTTATTCCTACCACAAATTTCATTTTATCATACTTATTTTACTAAGTTGCAAGGAGAGAACGTTGTTATTGTTAACAAATCTCAATACGGCCAAACACAATCCTCAGCCTTCATATCTAAAAGGAATCCCCGAAACGTCGTTTTTTCCAACTGATGCATATCCGTTCGATCCAGATAATCGATGCGGCAGCATAAGCGCGGCTCCATCCACTGCGTGTTGCCCTCTCTTACCGTGCAGAGCGGTGCAGCCAGCGTAAGAAATAATTCCTTATCCGCCATCGTAATACCCGCTGCCACTATGCCAACCGGCTTATGCTTCACCGTCCTGAAATTCAGCCCGATGACCAGTCCGAAAGGGTCTATTTTATACCCCAAAATTTCCACATGGATCGATTTCACAACCTTGATCTTAAGCCATTCGCTGCTTCGGCTAGCAGGCACATAAGTCGAGCTCTTCCGCTTGGCCACGATCCCTTCCATCTGCCGTTCTTTCATCATTTCGAAAAGCGCCTTCCCCTGCGACTCCACAAACAACGTCGGCATAAGTACCGGTGTAGATTCAATGGAATCTGATAAACGCTTTTTTCGCTCTATTAAAGGCTCATTTAAATGCTCTCTATCCGTATATAAAAGGTCAAACGCAACAAAAGTCACTGGATGCGTATGCACAGCACGGGCTATTTTACCTGATTGACTGATCCGGTCCCGATACATAAAGTCATCAAACGCAGGTATACCATCACGCAGTACAATCCCCTCACAATCCAAAATGGCAGAAGACGTCCTAATCGCTCCTAGGACATCCTGTAACTCCGGGAATTTGTGTGTGACCGCTCTCCCGCTCCGCGTGTAGGCTTCAATGCGGCTTCCCTGCTTATGGATAAGGATTCGAACGCCATCCCATTTCGGCTCAAAAATAAAGTGTTGATCGTCAAACGGCTCCCCACCCACACTGACAGCCATTGGTTTGATGGCTGAAAACAACATAAAAATCCCCTCCTGTTACCAGTTTGGGGATTTCATTAACGATCTAAACACGGTTTTCTCTCATCTGACTCTCCAACCACGCAAAAGCTTTCTTTCCCAAGCTCTTCCTTCGGTACATGGGTTACCTCTTTCTTCCGGCTTTACCGAAGGTGCCTAACTTACAAGCAATTGGCTGTTTATCGCATAAAGTGTAATCAAGGAAGGAGTGGTTGAATTGATGAAAATCACAATCGCTGCAGTCGGGGATTTGTTGATGAAAAAACAGATGATCGCCTCAGCTGCCCGGGAAGGAGGATTTGCCCCTATTTTTTCAAAAGTGAAACCCTATCTGCGAAAATCTGATCTTACGATAGGGAATCTTGAGACGACCTTCTCCGGCAAACATTTCCGCGAAAAGCCCGGAAAACTGTTGTTCAACGCTCCGGACAATTTCGCTGCTACGCTCCGGAACGTGGGATTCGATGTAGTAGGCACAGCCAATAACCATTGTATGGATGGGAAACGATCTGGTTTGAGGCGAACATTAAAAGTTCTCGATCGACACGGTCTGCGACATACGGGCACGTATCGCTCCGCCGGTGAAGCCCGCCGGAAACTGATTGTTAACGTAAAGGGAATTAAAATCGGAATATTGGCTTATACGAAAGGAACGAATGGGATTCGAGTCCCGGAACCTTGGTTAGTCAACCGGCTAAACCATAAAAAAATAATAGCGGACGTTCGGAGCTTAAAGAGTCGAACAGATTTTATAATCGCCTGCCTACATTTCGGGAAAGAATTTCGAACTTATCCCGACCGCAACCAAATCCAGCTCATGCAGGTGTTGTTTCATCATGGTGTGAATGTCGTACTGGGAGCGCATCCCCATGTGCTGCATCCGATAAGATTGTTTAAAGTGACGGACATCGACGGACTTACTAGAAATCGGGTAGCGGCGTCTTCTCTAGGAAATTTCGTATCCACCGAACTTCCTCGGCATACAGCTAGACTGCGAGGAACAATCTTGATGTTAACCTTGACGAAAAATGACAAAGGGATCACGGATGTGTTGAAAATATCAAGAGTGCCAACCCGTATTTTACAAAATGTAGGGAAGAAAAACGTTTATCGGGTTATACCGGATCGATAGAAAAAGTATGAATTCTGATGTTTGGGGTGAAGGCATGGTTTACTGGAATAACAAGTTAGGCAAATACAAAGCCTTATTAACAAATGAGGAACTAGCGCTTAATCTGCCACCAACAATCCTTGCAACCGAAGCAAACGTGAAGGGGATGTTGGAAAAATATCGAATCGTTTATCTAAAGCCGAGTAATGGCACCGGAGGCTATGGTATTTTTAAGTTGTCTCGCACGGATACCCGATATCGGTTGGCGAATGGCACGCGGCACCGTTCATTCGGAACCTTTAAGGGAACGTATCGCGCATTTCAGCATGCCAAAAGGAAGAAAGTCTACTTGGTGCAGAAGGGCATCCCCTTACTCCACTATCACGGACTTCCGTTTGATCTGCGCATTATGGTACAGCGAAACCGACACCGTAAGTGGGAGGTAACCGGAATCGTAGGACGACTAGCGATGCCTAATAAGGTCGTGACCAATTACCATAGCGGGGGTAAACCAATGCCAGTGGAAAAGCTGCTTTCCCCTTTTATGTCTAACAAGGAGCAACTTTCCTATGTGGAGTCGCTTAAGGCGCTAGGCATTAGGATTAGTAAACATATGAGTGGCATTTTCCCGAAATTTCGTTCCTATGGGGTAGATATAGGCATTGATAAAGAAATGAAGCCTTGGATCATAGAGGTCAATACACGTCCAGATAAATACATTTTTAATGCCCTTACCGATAAACGGATGTTTCGTAAAATCATACGGTACGAAAGATTCACCAAATTAAATAGATGATATAATTCAGCTCTGGATAATAGAGGGGGTTTGATCGCTGAAAATAACATAAAAATCCCCTCCTGTTACCAGTTTGGGGATTTCATTGACGATCTAAACGCCGTTTTCTCTCATTTGACTCTCCAACCACGCAAAAGCTTTCTTAAGCTCTTCCTTCGGTACTTGGGCATACCGATCACCGATGGAAACCTCATAACAGCAAGATGTTTCGTTTATTTCTTTTACATAATGTGTGAGTCCAACCCCAGTTACTTCATATAAGTTGATTAACAGGGATTCCATCTTCTCTTTTGGCATTTGGATATGTACGTGGAACATATTCGTGACTGGCTGAACAGGATTCGTAACAATACCGGGAACCTGATTATACCTAGCGGCAAGTTCAACAGCTCCCTCGTAATACTGCTCCATTTTATCCACACGCTGCTTGAAATAGTGACTTGCACTAACGATATACGGGTACAGACTGATTAGGTCGCCGCCGTGACGCCTTTTCCACACTTTAGACTCTTTCGTAAACGTCTCGTCTCCCGCAAGAATAGCGCCGGCAATGCCGCCAATCCCTTTGTAGAACGAAATATACACACTATCAAACAGCTCACAGATTTCGCGCGCAGACTTCTGATAATAAGGAAGAATCTCGTACAGTCTAGCCCCGTCCAAATGTAAGTGGATGCCCCGGCTGCGGCAATAAGATGAGATCTGTGTAAGCTCTTCGTAATCCGGAAGCTGACCGCCGATTTCCCGCTGTGGCAGTTCCAGCAAGATACAAGCGACATCATCTTTAAGTTGCTGCACATCTTCCAGACGAATTAACCGATCTTTCTCACCAAGCAAAATAGGCTGGATGTGATGAAGCTCCTTTAACCCGTCTTCCTCGTGAATTTCCAGATGGCTGAGCGGATGATAGGCGACTTTCTTGTTCCCTTTCCGGTCGCACCAGATGCGTAGAGCAATTTGCTGCGCCATAGTTCCACTTGGGAAAAAGACGGCCGCTTCTTTCCCAAGAAACGTTGCCATTTCCGCTTGGAAATCCTCTATCAGCTTGCCATTCCCGTAAGTATCTCCATCCGTAAGGCCATCAACGTCTTGCAAGGCGTCTATCAAAACTTGAATATTTCTTTTGCCATGTCCACCCAATGGGTAGCTAGTTTGTTGGAACGCTGCTAATAATGGATTGATTTTGTTCATTTGTATCGTACTCCTTTGTTTGTCATGGCTCACTCTTGGTCTCTGAAGGGCAGTGGATTATAATCAATCTAACGCTATTTCGAAAAGGGAGATTCAAACATGAAGGAAATCCTCATCGGTTCCATTGATCAATTTACTGCTTTTCCTGTGGAGGTTGAGCTTGACCGTGATCTATATTTTTTGATGCAGGTAGACGATGACCAGTACACCCTTTACTCAAGTGTTTGCCCTCATGGCGGCTACACCGTGGATCTGATTGACGGAGAGCTGGAATGCCCTTTGCACGGTTGGACGTTTGAAGTGCACACAGGACGTTGTCATAATGTGCCTAGCGCCAGACTCGCCTCTTATAACGTCATCCTTCGTGACAACCAGCTGTTCGCTCAGATGGCATGATCCTACGTATATTTTACCAGTGGTCAAGCTATAATAACAGCTGTTGTTATTATATGATCGGCTTTAGGAGGCTGCATGTCCGACAAGATGAGTACGAGCAAGTCCCAGGGAATGAAGTGGTGGCAGTTGACTTTACTCGGAGTCGCCTGCACGATAGGTACCGGTTATTTCCTTGGCTCCGGCATCGCGATTCAAATGGGCGGGGTCTCCGTCCTTTTCATGTTTATACTAGCAGCTTTCGGCACTTATCTTGTTTACGACGTTCTGGCTAAAATGACGGGTAAGGAACCCGAACAAGGCTCGTTTCAAACCTACGCCGCCAAGGCTTTCGGACGCTGGGCAGGCTTCAGCAGCGGTTGGGTCTATTGGTGTTCAGAGCTATTAATCATGGGAAGTCAGTTAACAGCGCTATCCTTTTTTACCCGCTTCTGGTTCCCCGGGTTCCCGATGTGGGTCTTTGCTACGGCTTATGCGCTCCTGGGACTTGGCGTTATTCTTCTGGGGACGAAAGTTTTCGAACGTGCTGAGCATGTTTTTGCCATTATCAAAGTATCCGCCATTGTGATGTTTGTGATTATCGCGGGCGCGGCGGTCTGTGGATTCCTTACAGGCGCCTACCCGCCAAAGTTTCCGACTACCCAGCAAGCCTTCTTGCCAAAAGGGGGAGTCGGTATTTGGTCATCCTTCATTTATGCTTTTTATGCGTTTGGCGGCATTGAAATCATGGGCATCATGGCCGCCAGGCTGAAGCGGCCTGAAGAGGCCCCAAAAGCCGGGAACTCGATGATTGTTCTTTTAACCATCATCTATATCGCCTCGTTAGCGCTCGCCTTGACTTTGATCCCTCTGAGCGATCTGCAGGGAAAGGAAAGCCCTTTTCAGGTAGCCTTAGGTTCCTACCGACTCCCGTTTGTTCCACATGCCTTCAATGCGATATTAATCATCGCGGGGTTTTCGACCATGGTCGCATCCCTGTTTGCGGTTACCACGATTCTTGTCTCACTGGCTCAAGATCACAATGCTCCCGCTATATTTGCTAAACGTACAGAGGGCAAACGCCAAATGCCGTTACCCGCCATCGGATTTACAACCGGCGGAAAAACGGCAGCCGTGCTAATGGCCTTATTTCTACCTGAAAAATTGTACGCCTATATCACCACCGCAGCAGGCATCATGCTCTTGATGAATTGGCTCTTCATCCTGCTCTCCTCAGGACGATTGCTTCAGTTATCCTTATGGGGGAAAATCAAAAGATACATAGGCATGGTTCTTATCCTAGCCGCTACGACAGGAACAGCCTTTCACCCGACGAGCAGACCTGGCTTCTGGATCAGCTGCTTGTTCATTGGGGTTATTGGCATTGTCACTTGGGGGCTCAGCTTCAAATGGAAGGAGCAGCTTCCTAGGAAGCAAACAGGGCATGAAAGGCTTTTAATCCAAAATGCACGCCAAAACCAATCAAGGATAAACCTGAAACGACGGAAATAACCGAAAGTCCGCGCGGCGACAGGAATTTGCGAAATACGCTGGCTAACGAAGCCATGATGAGATCCCACAGGATAATCCCCACGAACATGATCCCCGTATACAGCAGCACATGGTTCCTATCATACTTGGCAATGGTCTCAGCTAACACCGATCCATAGATCCCCAGCCAAAATAGGATGGACAAGGGAGAACTGATGGCCATGAGGAATCCGGTAAAAAAGGATTTGGACAACGTTTCTTCCGATTTATAACCTTCCGTTTTCAACTTGCCAGCACCAATGACGCTTTCGATCCCTGTATAGAGTAAAACAAAACAACCAAAAATCCATAGAAATGTCTTCATAAATGGCGTTGTAAGGAAGTGGACAAGACCGAAATAAATGAGAACGATCATAATGACATCAGCGAGCATGCCGCCTACGCCGATCATCCATGCATGCACAAAGCCACGTTTGATGCCTTTATCCAGCATTGCGGCATTAATAGGGCCGATCGGTGCGGAAAGCGACAACCCCAATAGTAAAAAACTTAGCATCACATACATTTTCAATCACCCATTCGCACTTTATACATACAAGCCCTACGGCTCGTATTATCCTATTCTTGGAATAAGGCTTGTATAACTTTGAACATGGTTTTGGCAATAAAAAAGTCATTGACCTTCACGCTGCGTAAAGCTGTAGAGTGAAGTTGTCAGGAGGTGAACAGATGGAATACACCGTACAGAGTCTCGGGAAGTTAGCAGGTGTGAGCACCAGAACGCTTCGGTACTATGATGAGATTGAACTTCTTAAGCCGGCAAGAATCAATTCGTCCGGGTATCGCATCTATGGGCAGGCGGAGGTTGATAGGCTGCAGCAAATTTTATTTTATAGAGAGTTAGGTGTGAATCTGGAGCGCATTAAAGACATCATCACAGCACCCACTTTCCATGGAGCCGATGCTCTTAGAGAACATCATGTACAACTCCTGGACAAAAGAGCCCGGCTGGATGCCTTGATTGCCAATGTGGAGAAAACGATAGCACTAAATGAAGGGAGAATATCCAATATGTCAGATATAGAAAAATTCGAAGGCTTTAAGCAACAGCTGATTGATGAGAACGAGAACAAGTATGGGAAAGAAATTCGCGAGAAATATGGCGATGAGCAAGTGAATAAATCGAATCAGAAATTGAAAAACATGACACAAGCTGAGCATAATGAGGTTACGAGACTGAGCCATGAAGTCATCTCCTCACTTGCAGAAGCTTTCAAAACGGGAGATCCGGCCGGAGAGGCCGCCCAAAAAGCCGCGGATTTGCATAAACAATGGCTATCCTATTACTGGAGCGAATACAGCAAAGAGGCACATGCCGGACTAGCCCAAATGTATGTGGATGATGAGAGATTTAAGGCATATTATGATGATAAACAACCAGGAACTGCACAATTTCTGAGAGATGCTATCCGCATTTATACCGGTTATAGAGACTAATCGCCCAGTGTACGGGACACTAGCATTTTTTCTATCATATCCTTCAAACATCCAGTTATTTAGAAGAAACCTGAATAGAATAGTATTACACCAGCCAGCCACCAGCAGCCATGTGTATGTCAACCTTCCAAGCCAAAAAAGCACAGGAACCCTTAGGGGCCCTGTGCTTTTTCGGTTATGAGTTGGCTGCTACGCCGCCGCCGGCAGGTTTCACCAACGCTTTGCTTTCCCATACACGGCTTCTCCACCGCAAATACATAATCAAGCCTCGCAACCATTCGTCGCAAGCAAAAGCAATCCATACACCTAGAAGTCCCATATGCATGTGAATGCCGAGCCAATACGCAAGCGGCACCGCAACGCCCCACATGGACAGAACGCCCATGGCAACTGGAAATCTAGCATCACCCGCCGCACGGAGTGAATTAATAACAACGAGATTAAAGGTCCGTCCAGGCTCCAGAATGACGCTTAGCAGTAAAATCCCCGATCCTATCGCGATAATCTCCGGATTATCCGTAAACAATCCAAGCAGCTCTTTGCGGAATATTGAGGCGATACCAACAACCACAAAGGTCAGTAAGAAGGTCATTCTCAGACTGCGAATGAGCTTATGGTACGCTGCCTTAAACTCGCCGGCTCCAACCATATGGCCTACGATAATCTCCGTACCCATACCGATCGCCATACCAAGTGCCATAAAATAATTTGTAATATTCATCACATACACATGAGTGCTTAACGCGACTTGACCGATAATATTTACAAAACTCACAATCATCAAATATTGAGATTGCCATGACAGGTGTTCCCCCGCAGCAGGCAGTCCAATGCTCAAGATTTGCTTCACAATACGTTTATCAAACGAGAGATAGTCCTTGAAACGAATCGGGAACGGAATCCGACGATATAAAATCACAAAAAGGACGATAACTCCAAGTAAACGGCTTACGACCGTGGAGACCGCTGCCCCCGTTACTCCCCACTCAGGGAATCCGAGGTTCCCGAAGATAAGCAGGATGTTCCCGACGACATGGACTACGTTCACGCCTAGCGTCACGTACATCACATCTCTTGTCTGGCCATTGGAACGAAGTACAGAGGATACTGCATACGACAGAGCTTCAACCCATATAAAAGCACTGATCAGGTTCAAATATTTCTTAGCTATGGCAATCTGGTCAGGAGCCAAGTTCATTAGCTGCATGATCGATTCGCCAAATACGACCAAGACGATGCTGACTGCGATCCCGAATAATAAATTGATCGTTATCGCCAATGCTGAAATTCGACTCGCTTCCTTCGCCCTGCCTGCACCTAAATTCTGGGCTACAGCAACACTCGTTCCGATTCCGACGAAACCAAACATCAGGATGCAGAATACGATAATTTCATTTACTAACCCGACAGCTCCGGTTACTTCATCCGAAATCCGACTGAGCATGAACACATCTGCGGTACCAAGCATCATCCGTAGAACGGAGTCAATGAAGATCGGCCACGTGATGGCGAATAGACTTAGCTTTTTCCATGTTGCTGTTGACTGAGTGTCTATCATTTTCTTCTGTGCTCCTCAATATTCAAATGCTTTTAGTTTAGGATACGTAAGCGATTTCAGTCAAATGCTACTAATATCCAACAAAACAACCTTGGATTTTCTCTTTCGAGGAAGTCCAAGGCTGTTCTATGTTTCGAAGCTATTTTACACGAACCCATGCACCGCGATTATCCGCCGATTCAATTTCAGCTTCTGCAATGACAATGCTGTCCATCGTGCTGAAAGGTGTAGCTGTTGCTACGTTTTGTCCGGAAATCAAAGTCTCAACGAAATATTTGAGTTCCTGGTAGTAGCCCATTTCCGCAGAGATTTCAGGCTTGAAGCCAGGACCGTCGTTCACGTTCACTTTAAGTCCCTCTGCGTTGAAAATAATGTTGCCTTTTTCAAAGTTAACGCGGAACTGCATATCGAAGCCATAATCCCCTTGCAGCGTCCAGTCTGCTTGCGCATTGATGACCTTGCCGTCTTCGTACAAATAGTTGGTTGAAACAACATCGTACCCGCTGCCCGGCACGACGTTACGAGCCAAAGTGGAGACGGATTCCGGTTTACCGAACAACCAGTTAATCATATCGATGTCATGCACGTGCATGTCGAGAAGAGCTCCGCCGCTTTTGGCATTCTGTAGCAGCCATGGTCCCCAAGTTGGCGTTCCTCCGCCGCGGTAGAAGTACCCAGCGAGAACCTTGCCATACGTTTCGTTTGCAACGGCTTGCTTCAAATACTCGTAGGCTGGCCAGAAGCGCAGGCATTGACCGACCATCAGCTGCTTCCCGTTTTGCTCGGCAGCTTCAATCATGTCCTTGCACTCTTCGGCATTCAGCGCCATCGGCTTTTCACATAGAACGTGTAGACCTTTATTCAAACATTGAATGGAAATCTCTCGATGCAAAAACGTTGGCAGCGTCATATCTACACAGTCCAGCTGCTCTTTTTCAAGCATCTCAGCAACGCTTGTATACTTATTGTAAACGCTGAAGTCAATGCCGGAAGAACCCGTATCGATGTTCCCTCCGGACGCATTCCCTTCCAGCTTCTCGATATCAATATCGCATAAAGCCACGACTTTAATTGGAACCCCTTCGGCTTCGAGGCGAATGTAGTTTTCCAGATGTGTTCTCCCCATAAAACCTAACCCGATTAATCCGATTTTCAACATGGCTTATTTCCTCCCCAGAATTGCGTCCATAGCACCAGATGTATTATAAATGATTTGCTGACCGTGATGCGTATAGCCAGGAATCATCTCAGCGATCACATAATCTTCGTAGCCAATTGCTTGCAGCGCCTTCACGACTTCCGGATAGTTCACATCGCCTGCAAGTAAATCAACAAATCCATGCAAACCTCCCGCGGCGCGGCGATAATCTTTGAAATGAACTTTTTTGATACGGTTATTTAAAATTGAAATCCAGTGCTCCGGGTAACCGGCATATACGACATTCCCTACGTCGAAATAGGAACCGACATATGGCGAATTGATTTTATCAATAAAATCTCTCATTTCCAGTGGTGACAACAAAAATTTATTCCAAACATTTTCAATGCCGATGGATACTTTCAGAGATTCCGCAACCGCAGACAACTCACTGAACCCTTCCAGTGCATGATCGTAGGCTTGATCATATGGCACCACTTCAGCGTCCGGAATGAAATCTACGCCAACCGCACCAGGTACAACCAAAATCGTGTCTACGCCCAAAATCGCTGCGCTTTCCAGCTGCTTTTTGATGATATCTTTCGCTTTTTGACGCGTCCCGGCATGTCCACTCGTGATGGGGTACGTCCAATATAAACCGCTGGCTAAGCTCGTTAATTCAATGCCTTTATCATCAGCCATCTTGCGGTATTCTTTGATTTCGCTTTCATTGCTTTCAAGACTGAGCTCGCCTGTTTCGTTCAAAGCCAATTCGATACCGTCAAACCCGGCATCCTTCGCGACAGCTATACATTCCTCCACCTTCATGGAGCCTGGAAATGACCAAATATTTATCCCTTTTTTCATCGTTATCGCCTCCGTCTCTTACCTCTATTATAAAAGACGCGGGCAGGATAAGATTTATCCAAAAAGCCGATTTATTTGCACTTTTGCCAAAACGAATATGATAAAATAAGGCTGGGTCCTATCACCACTACGACGCTAAGAAAGGACGGACAGCATGGAATTCCCTCGCATACAGCTTCAAGAATCACTAACCATTCAAAATCTCATTTCCTTTCACTATTTTGAGTATGCAAAGGGATATGTGTTTGACGGCGAACAACACGACTTTTGGGAAATTCTATATGTCGACAAAGGTGAGGTCGAGGTTCGGGCCGATGATCACATCCACACGCTTCAGCAAGGGCATATGATTTTTCATAAACCGGAAGAATTCCATACCGTTAGCGTAAAGCATGAGCATAAACCGCCTAATCTTATCGTCATTTCCTTCGAATGCGCGTCGGAAGCGATGTCTGATTTTGAAAATAAAATTGTACCGCTGGGCGACCGGGAAAGAAATATGTTATCCCTCATTATCCAAGAAGGGTTCCAAGCTTTTCTGCCTCCCTTTGATCAGCCTTCCGTACATCATCTGGAACGGAATCCGGGAGCCCCTTTTGCCAGCGAGCAGTTGATCAAAACGTATTTGGAAGCGCTGCTTATCACGCTGATTCGCAATCAAAAGTCGGCTGCTTCAACGATAGATCCAGCCACCAGGATCAAGCAGTCCTCGTTACAAAAAGAAAAAGCCGAACAACGTATCGTTCAGCAAATCATCGCTTATTTAAAGGAAAATCTGTCGCAATCTTTCACCCAGGATCAGTTGTGCCAAACGTTTCATTTGGGAAAAAGCCGATTGAAGGAGCTTTTCCAGTCACAAATGCAGACCGGTGTGTTAGAAGCGTTCAAATCGCTCAAAATCGAACAAGCCAAAACCTACATCAGAGAAGGCCGCTACAATTTCACGGAAATTGCCGCGATGCTCGGGTATGCCAGCATTCATTATTTCTCCAGAGACTTTAAGAAAACAGTGGGGATGTCCCCCTCGGATTATGCGAAATCGGTGAAGGCGCGTGTTTAACTTGCTCTACATGCGTTATTGGTGTTTTCATTGGATATCATCCAACGTGGCCACATGCGCTTATCAAAAAAGCACCCATTCTGGGTGCTTTTTTACAATCCACTTTATTTAATGACTTTCAACAAACGTTTTGCTGTACCATTAGCCGTTTCAATGGTTTCATACACATTCACAGTGAATGGATAGCTGAATTGATCCGTTGTAATGTTCGAAGCATCCAACGTCTGTACGCCGCTAATCAATTTATTGTCGCCATTAAAAGCCGCATCTTTGGAGCCAATTACGCGACCCGCGTTATCGACGATCTCGAATCTCAATTTGGAGAAGTTGTTGTCTACAACAACATTCTCTTTTTGCTCGATACCCAGATCAAGACGTACTTTGTACGTGTAAGTCAATTGAGGTGTCGTTACCGAGTTAACTGTCACATCATTGAATTTCAGATCAAATGGATACAAGGAAATCGTTGAGTCTGTGTCTTCCTGCTGCAGATCCGTTTGCAATGCTGCAATTGTTGTTGTGTACGGGGCAGCAGCAACAGAATCAAGCAGCTTCATGGAAAAGCTGGTTCCCGTTTCCGATTGCGGAACGATGTAAGAGTAGCTTACGACGTAGCTGAGACCCGGATTCATCATTTGAGTAACATTAGCTTGGCGAGCTCCTTGGTACGTTAGACCTTGCGTACTCACCAATTCCGATGCGAACGCAGGCAACGCGATTGGCGTTGTGCTCGTGTTCGTTAGTTTGAACTTGGCTACAGCAGTTTTATAACCCTCACCTGGGTTCTCATGCAGGTGAAGCTCCATCAAAGACACTTGTGTCGATTTGTCAACCACTTTCGTCAAGGCATCGAACGCGATCGGTTGACCGATCGTATAAGGAACTGCTGTTGAAGTCCCTTGCTCTTTCGGCCATGCAACAGCCAATTTACCTGTCGCTAATGTCGCCGCATCGGTTCCGCCTTTCGGAACATAGTTATCTGTTGACAAGACAACCAAGTCAGACAAGGTCACGCCATTTTCAACCGGGATGGCAAAATGAATATATTTTTGCTCGCCGGCTTCCAAGGTAACTGGCTCTACTTCCGCGCGTTTTCCTTCGTAGTTCTTCGTTTCGGACTGCGCATCCATACGGAATGCTGGCACTGTTTCGCGGCCTGTGCCAGGGTTGCTAGCAAGAACAGTAACGACTGCTACACGGCCTGCGGTTGTATTTTGCATGGAAGCTTCAATTGCTGTATAGGTTAATCCGGAATTAACACCTGGGATCGAGAACGATTGGCCCCAAGCAATGTTAGAAAGACTTTGCAACGCCGCACTTCCCGTTGCACCATACCATACGGAAGTGGTTGGCATTGCAAGCAGTGTTGTTTCCACTTTCGGGTATGAGTAAACGTCAACGTTGACGAAAGATAACTGATCAATTGTGCCAATTTCCTTCGTATCAACGGCTGTCATATAAACAAGCTCACCGATTTCTTTCGGCTGTAAGGACTCTTTATTGGTTCCGCTCGGTTTCAGCGTATAGGACACCCCGGTGGAAGTCTGCACGCGAAGCTCATGCTCAGGCACCCGGTTCTGTGTCACGCCTCCATTGTATAAGCGAACAGTGACAGCAAGCTGTGAACCGGTAGCCGTTGGCGTCACGGCTACACTTTTCACGGCTGCGCGGATGTCGCTTGTCAGTCCATAATTGACTGAAGGGCTGCTGACTGGCGCTGCATCGGCTGCCCATACGGCGGTGCCGCCTTGCACGATCATGGCGCCAAGCATAATCGCGGTCAGACTGTTTTTCCATGGTCTTTTTTTCATGTATATACGCTCCTCTTTGTGTAGTTTCGCTGTCGGTTTATTTCGCTGCCGGTGTTGCACTCGCGGCTGGGGAAGCACTAGCGCTCTCTACCTTTTGTCCGTCCTTCAATGTGTTTTGTCCGGAAGTGACTAATTTCTCGCCATCTTTGACGCCATCTATTACTTCTTGGAACTCTCCACTGATACGTCCAAGTTTCACTTTACGTTTCACATATTGATCGCCTTGTTCAACAAACACAAACGTATCTGATTCTTCACGAATTACGCTTAACGTTGGAATCGCAACAACTTGTTCTTCGGTTTCCGTCGTTAGCTGCACCATGAATCTGCTACCTGGCTGAAGCTGGTGATCACTGTTTGGAACTTCCAACTCAAGTGTGTATGTTTTGGTTGCCGCGCTCATAATTGGAGCTAAATAGCTGATTTTTGCTGTTCCTTTTTTGTCCGGTGTATCTGGATTATAGTAAACCAGCTCTTGTTTCCCTTTGACAAGCTGGTAGTTGGTTTCGGTAAGCTCTGTTTTGATTTTAATCGGATCAATTTGCTGAACTTGACCGACCTTACCGGCTGCCGCGGAGATCGTTTGTCCAACGACCACGTTGAAGTCAGTTAGTACGCCACTGCCCGGTGCCTTAACTTCATAATTCTCCAAGGAGCGAGTTGCATCCTCTAAAGCTAAGCTGGCAGATTCTGCCTGCGTTTGAGCGGAAGTGATCGAATCGGAATTATCAAAGGCCGACAGCTTGCTTTGTGCTGCTTCCAAATTCATTTGGGCACTGTCCAAAGCTTGCTTCATTTGGTCCACTTGATGCTGAACCGCCGTACCTGCATCAAAATCATTACGCATTTTGTTGTAATCTTGCTGTGCGTTAGTCAAAGCAGTTTGTGATCTTGTCACATTGTCAGCCAAATCCTTGCGGTTGTTCACTTTGTTGTCTCGTGCTTGCTGTAAAGATTCTTGCGCACTTTTCAAAGCTAGCTCGCTTTTCCGTTGTGCGGACAAGGCGTCTTTATTATCGATAACGAAGAGAACTTCACCTTTTTCCACGTACTCTCCGCGTTTTTTCACCACGTTCAGCACTTCACCGTTTGCTTTTGAAACAACATCCAGCGTCGTTCCTGCCGCTACATCGGCAACTTGCTCAATGGGATTGCTAATTTTTTGCTTCTTAACAGCCTCGGTTTTAACCGCTTTTGGCGCTAACGAAACCGTCGCAGCCCCCTTGGCTCCTGGCGCGGAACAGGCGGACGCTAAGACCGCAGCTGCGGTCAATAGCGCAATTACGCCCATCGAGCGATATTTAAATTTACGTTTTCTCGAACTATCGTTAATCATCTATGTGCCTCCTTATACCTCTATCGTACTTGTGGTTGTGTTTTGGTCATTTTTTTTACGATTGAACATACGACCCATGCGGTTCTTAATGCTCTCAATCAACTCGTACACAATAGGTACGACAACTAGCGTTAGAACCGTAGAGGTAATCAGACCACCGATAACGACAACACCAAGTCCTTTACCGATCAATCCGCCCTCTGCCGAAATACCTAAGGCCAGCGGCACCAAAGCCATAATCGTAGCTCCAGCTGTCATAATGATCGGACGAAGTCTCACTTTCCCTGCTTCAATTAAAGCATGGCGAACCGTGTAGCCTTCATGGCGCAGCTGCTGCGCACGGTCGATCAATACGATGGCATTCGTGACGACGATACCGATGAGCATGAGGAAACCAATCATAGATGTAACCGTTAGTGGCTCGTGCGCAATAACGAGTCCGAGCAACCCACCGATAACCGCAAGCGGTAGAGAGAACAAGATAGCGAATGGTGCACTTGCGTTTCCAAAAGCTAGAACCATGATCAGGTAAACTACGAAAACTGCTGCTCCCATCGCGACGAACAATTGACCGAAGCTCTCATTAACATCGTCGGAAACACCCGTCACTTTCGGTGTTACGCCTTCCGGTAATTCAACATCTTTTAATGCCGCGGTAAGCTTAGCACTTACGCCGGTTTTATTTGAATCATTAATTTTGGCTGATACTTTGACAAGCTGCTGCTGATCTTCACGTGCAAGGGACGCAGCACCTTTCGTTTCGTTAATTTTGGCTACTTCCTTCAACAGAATCGTTGAACCATTTGATCCGGCTAATGGAATGTTGCCCAGTTTCTCAAGCGTGTTTTTATCCGATTTGTCTAACGATACCGTTGTGGTATATGTGATGTTATCGAATTTCATATCTCCCAGACTTTGTTTTTGAATCCAGGCGCGTGCTGTATCTCGAACAGATGAGGCGCTTAAGCCATAAGCTCTTACTTTATTCTGATCCACAGCAATCTCTATTTCTGTTTTAGCATCACTTAAGTTATCTTCAATCTCAGAAAGCTCTGGGAAAGTTTGCAGCTTATCTTTAACCATTTTAGCTGCTTTCTCCAATTGAAGTTGGTCATCGCCTTGCAGCGTATAGGCAAAGTCCGTCGAAGATACGCCGAAGTCACCTTCCATCGATTTTGGCTCAACTTCAGAGCCGGCTGGCAATTCAGAGAGAATATAAGCCTTCATTTCATCTTTTACTTGATTGCCATCTACTTTGTCATTTACTTGAACGAAAATTTGTGATGCATACGGTGTACGCTCATCGTCATTGCCGGCATAACCGACTAAGGATTCCACAAATTTGAAAACAGGCTCGCCAGTTGAGTCTTTCGTATCTAACAAGACTTTTTCGATTTCCTTCGTTTTTGCATCCGTTGCTTCAAAAGAAGTTGAATATGGCAATTTCAGTTGGAAATACATCGTCGTCGCGGCGCTTGATTCAGGCAAGAAGGCCACAGACAAGAATGGAATCGTACTGGCCATCGTCACAACGAGCATCAGCGCTGAGATAAGCAGCGTTTTAATTCTATTTTTCAAACTCCAAGTCAATACTTTCTCATAGAACGTTGTTAACTTCGTTGGTGCCGACTCATCATGATGAACTTTGCTCGGTTTACTGCGAAGCACAAGCAGCTTAGCCAGCATCGGAATAACCGTTAAAGCTACAATCAAGGATGAAAGCAACGCACAAGCAATTGTTAAGGCAAAAGGTCTAAAGAATCCGCCGACAACACCCGTAACCAAAGCGAGTGGTGCGAATACCCCAACCGTTGCTAGGGTGGAGGACGTAATTGCCATTGAAACTTGTTTCGTTGCCAGAGCAATAACGGACTCATTACGCTCCTGTGCTTTCTGCAAGGAGGCATATATATTTTCAATAACGACAATCGAGTCATCCACGACCCGGCCTACGGCAATAAAAATACCGCCGAGAGTCATCGTATTGAGCGTTAAACCTAGGGTAGACATTAATAGTAAAGTAATCAAAATGGAAAGCGGAATCGAAACCAGAACAATAAGCGTCATCCGAACATTACGGAGGAAAATCAGAATCATTAAGGATGCCAGAATAGCCCCTACGATACCTTCACGTATTAGTCCTGCAATAGATTCGTTAATTTGGTCTGCGCTATCGTACGTATTCTTGAAAGTAACGTTAGGCAAAGTTGTTTTCCACTCTTTAATTTGCTTCTGAATCTCATCAGAGAAATCAACCGCATTCGCACTGCCTGCTTTGTACAAAATCATCCCAATCGCCGGCTTGCTATCCAGTCGACCGATGAAATCAGATTCCGTAATCGCTTTGACATTTGCAACCTGATCCAGCGTTACGATATCACCTTTTGGCGTTGTAATTTCCAGCTGCTCCAATTCGTACAAGCTGGTCAAATTGCCCGTTACACGCGTCATCTTGTCATTGCCGCTGATTTCTACACTGCCAATCGGACTTTTCGTCGCAGCAGCATTAATCGCATTCGATACCATACCTGGCGATAGACCATAAACATCAAGCGCGGCGGCATCCAACTCAATATCCAGCGAGGTGTCTCTGGCGCCGATTACGTCCATATGGTCAATCCCTTTAATTCCTTCAAGAGCTGGCTTGATTTTGTCTTTAAAAGATTTATCAAGCTCCGTTTGGCTAATGCCGTTATCGGCATAAGCGACTAAATAGTTGGAAGGGAAGGAAGCAGCACCAAAAGTTGAAGCTTTCGGTGTTCCAGCCGTAGCCGGAAGAGAAACTTCTGCAAGCATATCCTGTACAGCTTGCTTCTTCTTATCAGTGTCTACATTTTGTTTGAACATCAGAATAATCATGGAGAAGTTATCACTTGATGTCGACTGCATCGAATCCAAATCTTCGATATTGGCCAACTTCTTCTCAATCGGTGATGTAATTTCATCCATGACATCCTTTGGTGCACCTGTATACGTAGTCGTTACAGCAACTACCGGGAAAGAAACGTTCGGCATGTTCTCTACTTTAAGCTGCGATGAAGAATACAAGCCGCCTACAAAAAGCATGATCATGATAATGAATAATGCCGAAACATTTTTCATGGAAAAGTATGTGAGTCGATTCATTCCTTTACTCCCCTCATCTAATGATTGTTTCTATAAGATACATTTCAAATATGAACCCAATATGAACAGACATCAAAAAAAGCCTGGAAATAAAATTTCCAAGCTTTCACTGTTCATGATTTCTTCAAGGTATAGGTTAAAATTGGCAAAGTGACTAAAAATTGAGTCCCTTTTCCTTGTTCGCTTCGAACCTCAATCGTGCCTTGATGCAGGTCAATAATTTTTCTTACAATAGCAAGCCCGAGCCCGCTTCCCGTATCGCGCTGCCTAGCTTGATCTACTTTATAGAACCTCTCGAAAATCCGCCCTTGATCTTCCTCCGAGATGCCGATTCCGTTGTCCTGAACCCAAATCTGAACACGATCTCTTAAGGGGACAAGCTTGATAAATATATGCCCGCCAACAGGTGTGAATTTGACCGCGTTCCCGATCAAATTCATCCAAACTTGATTCAATTGATCCGCATCCGCCGAAATTTTCACTCGTGGCAGTGACAAATCCATATCAAGCTGTTTCTCAGACCATAATGGCTCATAGAAAACAACGATTCTTCGCAGCTGTTCATCCAAGTCAAACGTAGTCGGGTTAAACGGGTGATGCTCGGATTCGAGCGAAGCCAATTTTAACAAATTATCACTTAGCCGGGATAACCGATCGCTTTCCCGTTCAATGATTTCCAGATAACGCAGACGCTCTGACTCTTCGATTTCGGACTCTCGCAATGCTTTGGAGAAGCCGCGGATCGACGTAAGCGGAGTTTGAAACTCATGCGATACATTCGAAACAAAATCCTGCCGCATCTGCTCAAGCTGCTTCAGCTCGCCAGCCATATGATTGAAGCTGTCAGCCAGCTGTCCCAGCTCGTCCTTCTGATTCACAGCAACATGCACGTTAAAATTTCCACGAGCGAGCCGCTGCGTAGCCACTGTCAATTTCTTCAGCGGATTAACCAAGTATCGCGAAGCAACGAGAATGAGTAGGCTGCCCACGACAAGCACAATAACAAGAACCGTAATAATGGCTGTCTGTACTTGACGACGAGTCGTTTCAGATAAATTCGGATGAATGAAGAGCGCGAATGTCTTCTCACCAAGCACAAGAGGAATGCCAACTTTCATATCCCCAAGCGGATCTTTGATCAAACCATAATCCAAGCTTTTGAATACGCTGCCGTTCAAAACATAGGCTACTTCCGAGGCGCTGATCCGGGGGACTCCGCGTTTATTTAATGAAACTGCCGTCATCGGCTCGCCCTGTTCATTGAAAAGCGTGAAAATGTAATTTTCATTAAAACGATTGCTCTCCGTCACGAACGTATCCAGCTGCTTCACTTGCATATCTTCGCTAAGTTTAACGATCTGACTGCCTATCGTGAGCATTTCATCCTGAAATTCACTTGTTATCAAACTTCTGAAAAATAACGTTGCGAGCGGAAAGGCCACAGACACACTCACGACTACAACGGCCAAGAAAGTCAGCACCACACGGAGGTAGAGCGACTTGATCATGCTTTCACCTCAAGTCTATACCCCAATCCTCGGATTGTGGAAATCCGAAACTCTTCGGTCAGCGGCTCGAAGCGCTCCCGCAACCTTTTGACATGCACATCGATCGTCCGATCATCGCCTTCGTAATCGATCCCCCAAATCTGTTCAATCAACTGGGTTCGCGTGAAAATTTGAGCCGGATAGCTGGCCAGCTTATAAAGCAATTCAAATTCTTTCAAAGGGAGGGACAGTCGTTGATCTGGCAAGCGAACTTCAAAGGCCGTTCGGTCAATGACAACATTGCCGACCGAGATTGTCTGCGAAGCGTTAATGCGATAGCGTTTCAGCAATGCTTTGACCCGCATCACCAGTTCCAAAGGGTCAAAAGGTTTCACGAGGTAATCGTCCGTGCCAAGCTGGAACCCTTTCACCTTATGTACGGACTCGCTTTTGGCCGTTACCATGAGCAGAGGCAAGTCTTCGTATCGCGCCCTGAGCTCGCGGCATAATTCCCAACCGTCCATCAGGGGCATCATAATATCCAGGACGACCAAATCCGCCGGGGTCGTTTCGAGCAAGCTGAGCGCCTCAACGCCATTGCTCGCCTGCGTCACCGTCAAACCTTCTCCAACCAAATAGACGCGTATCAGCTCTCTGATGTCCGCATCATCATCCACCACCATGATTCTGGTCACGAATCGCCCTGCCTTTCATTCAGCTTTTGAACTACTTACAGATACGGAATCGGATCTTTCGAGCCCGCTTCTTCAAAGCCCTTCAAACGCAGACGGCAGCTGTCGCAAACGCCGCAGGCTTCAGCTTTTCCGTTGTAGCAAGATGTCGTCAGCTCGTAGGGAACTCCGATTTTCAATCCTTCCTCGATGATTTTCGCTTTCGTCCAATCAATCAGAGGCGTTTCAATCGTGATGCCTTTCCCTTCCACACCAACTTTCGTTGCCAGGGCTATGACTTCTTCCACCTTATGAATAAACTCCGGACGGCAATCCGGGTAACCGCTGTAATCGAGGGCATTCACACCGATGTAAATCGCCTCGGAACCTGTTACTTCCGCATAAGACGTTGCGATGGAGAGAAAGAGCAGATTACGTCCAGGCACGTAAGTCACCGGGATTTCGGATTCCTCCGCTTCTCCACTCATAACGTTCGGCACATCAATGGTATCGTCCGTTAAGGCGCTGCCGCCAAAATCACGCAGGAAATCAAGCTTAATGATTTTGTGGCGCTGGCTCACGCCATAATGCTCCGCGACTTGCTTCGCATTTTCAATTTCAATTTTGTGGCGCTGTCCATAGTCAAAAGAAATCGGATACAGGTCGTATCCCGCCTCTTTGGCAATTCCCATGCAAGTGGTACTGTCCAGGCCTCCGCTTAGAATAACAACGGCTCTTTTCTTCTTATCGCTGTTCATACTCATCATGACACCTCATTTTTTCTTATTATACTGAAAAAAGGGATACCACGGCTGGCACGCGGCTAAACGCCGCGCATCGCCGGATCCCAAATGATCTTGTGCAGCTGCATATTCAGCTTTACTTTGGAGAGTCCCGCCTCCAACATATGCTGTACGAGTTTGTGCGGCGGCATCGTTTCCCACACCGGGCTGAACATCGGCAGCGCCTTCGTCGGATACTTCTCGAGCACGTCCACCGCGGTGCGGAAGTCGTGCTCGCTGCCGATCACGAACTTCAGCTCATCCTGCTCGCGCAGCAAGCCGAAGTTGCTGACAATCATCTGCTCCATCTCGCCGGAGTCGGGGAGCTTAAAGTCCATAATGTATCGCACCTTCGGTGAGGATACACGCTCTACAAACATCGCGAGATCGATCGCGCCGTTCGTCTCGATGTGCAGGTCGTCGACCTGCTCCAGCTCGGCGAGCGCCTCGATCAATGCGAGCGACTTCTCACCGTACAGGAGCGGCTCGCCGCCGGTGAGGCAAATATGCCGGGAGCGGAACGAAGTGACCTTGCTGACAATTTCAGCAATGGTCATGACGTTCTCCGCTTCCGCGGGAGGGTAGCTGTACTTGGTGTCACACCAGGTGCAGCGCAGGTTGCAACCAAAAAGACGGACGAAGACCGTTGGGAACCCGGCACGGGTCCCTTCGCCTTCAACCGTCTCGAAGATCTCGACCATCGGAATGCGGATATCTCGCATTACTCTTCCTCCTCCATCATCGAGCGAGTGATGGCCGCGTAGGAGGTCGGCGTCTCCCACAGCCGAATTTCTTCCAGCTTAATGGCTGGGTACAGCTTTTCATCCAGAAGTGCCTGATGAATCTCCTCATAGATCCAAACAACCATATTTTCAGCCGTTGTATTCATAGGAGGCAGCACTTCATTCAAATATTTATGATCCAAACGATCAATGACGCGTTCTTTTGCAATACGTTTAATATCCCCAAAATCTATTGCGATCCCCCGGCTATCCACCTTACCGCGCATAATAACTTGCAGTTTATAGGTGTGGCCGTGCAGATTTTTACATTTTCCCTCATAACAATGCAAATGATGCGCACTGTCAAACGTAAATTCCTTAGAAATCAAAACGGATTTGTGATGATATTTTAATTGGTTCTCTGTGATGTCACGTCCCAACATTTGCACATCTCTTGGGATTTCATAGCTCATATCTATCACCTCTTAATTATAAAAAAACAGTACTCTACATTATATCATGAAGTGAGCACTTCTCACAATCTATCAACATCTGGCGGATTCCGCCTTCGCTTTTGCGTCCAATCCAAGTGGCCCCTGATTTCCTGCATCCGCTCGTTTTCATCACGCAAATCCGATTCAATCGTTGCCATCAAACATTCGATTTGATCGATAACCGTCTCCGGCAGATCAACCTCTTCCAATGATTTTACAATATAGAGCAGGCATTGCAGTGTTTCCTCCATGAGGCTTTTTTTCTTGCCTGTCAGGACAACTTCCGATAGAAATACAAGGTGGCTCAACTCTTTTTGCGTCATTTTCAAGAGGGACAACCCCTTTCTTCCTTCCATTATCCAACATTTTCCGACATCACGGAAGACCCCTTGACAACTCTAACTATAACATTTAAGATTACAGTAAATTGTTGTTTTTGAGTTACAATTTTTAATATAATTTCTATAATTTTACAATAATATTATTTTTGGAGGCATTTCAATGAGCACACAAGTACAATCCGCTGTTTTGAAAGTTTTGGAAGACCGTCATTCCGTTAAGCAATACCAAGCAGGGCACCAAATGCCGAAGGCTGATCTTGAGCAGCTTCTTACTTCCACTTCCCAAGCTCCATCTGCATGGAACCTTCAGCACTGGAAGCTGGTTGTTATTGACGATCAAGCTCAAAAAGAGAAATTGCTTCCAATTGCATACGGTCAAAAACAAATCGTTGAAAGCTCCGTAGTTATCGCCGTTCTGGGTGATCTTGAAGCGAACAAAAATGCTGAGCTTGTTTTCGGTCCAGCCGTTGAAGCTGGTCATTTGCCGAAAGAAGTGAAAGACACACTTGTTGCTCAAATCGAAAATGTTTATCAATACCCGCAAGTTGCTCGTGACGAAGCGATTCGCAATGCTTCCCTTGCCGCTATGCAGCTTATGATTGCTGCTAAAGCTATGGGTTATGACACTTGCCCGATGGGCGGATACGACGCGGCGAAATTCGTTGAAGCATTCAACGTTCCTGCTCGTTACGTACCTGTTATGCTAATCAGTGTTGGTTTGGCGGCTACCCCTGCTCGTCCATCTGGCCGTTTGTCCCTAGAGCAAATTACTGTTTCCAACACATTCTAATCCAATAAAAAAAGGCATGGCTCTCCTAGCAAAATGGGAGTTCATGCCTTTTCTTTTTTCTCCAAGGTCAATGCAATTGATCGGTCTCGAACCAAATTTCATCAATCAATTTATTCCGATACAGCATGGACACATTGAAGGTTTCGTACTCTTTTTCCTTATCCAGCTCTTCTAACAACAAAGACGCAATCAGCTCTCGATCATCGGAATCCCCCGGCTCCCTGAAGTCAATAAAACCGGTTAACTGCCGGGAACTAATGTCGACCGTTGCCGTCCCGATGGGAAGACCGCCGTACGATTGCTGATAAATTTCATACGTCAACGTATCCCCGTCATCCCTGGCCAAAATAATCGTATAATCCTCTGGATTCGGTGGAATTAATGATTCTTCCCTAATATCATCTACAAGCTCCAATAAATCGATGTGAGTTAGCTCTACAGTGTCAATCATTTCACCATCAAAAATCATATTGAAAATGAACGTATCCGTTTCATCTTCATCGTAATCGGCTACAACCAATTCCGTCACCGTATCCATTTCTTCATCAAAAGGATCAAATTGCCAGGTGACTTCCCCAATCACATCTGAACCGTACACGTGCGTGATAACTTCAGCAACCAATTCCGATTCTTTATCGTATACATGATATTCCACTCGGTTTCTATACTCTCCAACATTGACAAGCTCGTACCCCAATTGCTGCCTGCGCTGCTCAATCATGTGCAAACTTTCGGGTCCGTTCGTTCCCTCGATATCATCAAATCTGGTTTCATCATCGTTCACCCATTCATAATCAGCGTCATCATCATCCAAATAGTAATTAGTTGTTCGGTTATCGTCTTCCTCCATCACTGGTCCAATGGCATGGTCGGTCGCGATCACAAAATCATAATCACTATAGCTGACTACTACTTCGCACTCCGTAATAGCCAGTGCATCAATAACATTCTGAATATACGACTGGACAAATGCATATACACTTTCTTTGTCCTCTTGTGCAATGGACTGCCGCTCCAGATGAATCGAGCCTTTAAGTCGATCCGATTCCCTGTAGACTAGCGTTAACGTACCGACAAACTCCCCATTGTACATCATATCGCAGACTTCTCCGCCTGCTGTTTTCAGGTCGGGTCTAAGCATCATATCGGCCACGACTTTCTTCGCCTCCTCTACAGATCTAATAATTCTTCTGTAGATTGTCCCAATATCGTCCAAAATATGAGTATACAGGATAAACGTCTATACACTTCTGCCCGTAACTTCATATGCTATCCTATAGAGTCAAAAGGGAGGGATTCTGACATGTCTGCTGGATACAATAACGTAGGTGCAATCTTAGTTCTTTTCATTTTGCTGGTTATTATCACTAGCGCATTTGTTCTTTAATTTTGATTAACTAAAAAGGCTGTCCCTTCATCTTCATGAGGGGGGACAGCCTTTTTTATTCGCTTTGTTGATTTAACCGCTTCCGTTCGGCATCGATGGCCACGAGTTTCTTGCTTATTAAACCAGCCGTTTGCGGATAATGCTTCAATGTTTGCTTATATATCGCCTTGGCGGCTGATGGTTTTCCAGCTCTTTGCGCGATTTCTGCAAGGGCTAGATCCACCTTCCATTCTCCTATTTCATGTTCGGGCGAAACCATATGACGGAAAGAGTGAAAGGCATCTCTCGCTCTTCTCATCCCTGCTTCCGCTTCTGTATACAGCTGATCCGCTTGCTTTATACGGATTTGAGCAATCATGTAGTGGGCATCCGGGAAGTCGGGATGATGGCTTAAAGCCTTCGCGCTGTACATCAGCGCAAGTTCCAATTCTTTCCGATGATAACTTATTTCCATCAAATATTTATACACATCAAGCAGCCTGCCAAAAAGGGGTTGAGCTAATGCTCTGCGTTCCGCCTCAAGAAGCGCTTCTATGGCTTCCAGTTCTTTGCCTGCCCCGAGCAGATCACGTCCTAGATAAAACCAAGCCGCGGGATCATCAGGCCCCTCCTGGACCATCCTATACAGCAACTTCAGATTTCGTTCGATTTTCTGCTTGTTCTTCATGACCGATGGTTCATATCCATCATGCAGCACTCTTACTTTTACCTTAAAACGTTGTGCTTCGAGATTATAGACGCCGGATTGTGTGCCCACCTGTTCATGAACCCTTCCCCAATACTTCAGGCCTTTTCCTAAAGGGAATAAACGAGCTTGTGAAAAATTATGATTGATATGATTTTGAATCGAGTTGATTTGCCATAAGCATAATATGGTGGGAATTGCCGTTTGGTGATAAAGACCAGCAGCTTCGCGTATAGCATTCACATCTTCTTTTACCAAATGCTCATCCGCATCCATCCAAAATACCCAATCCGACTTCATATGCCGAAGGCCTTCATTTCTCGCGGCGGCAAAATCATCCACCCAAACAAAAGGAATTATCGTAACATTCGGATATTGCGAAGCAAGTTCAGCTGTCCTGTCCGTAGAGCAATCAATAAGAATAATCTCATCAACTGCTCCTTGCAGCGAATCCAAACAACGCTCAATCGTGTTTTCCATGTTGTATGTGATTATTCCAGCAGACACCGTTACTTTTCTTACATGAAGAAGTCCCTCAATATCTACTCTTTCATCACCTGCAGGGATTTCTTTGAGCACATCTAGTACCGGCACCACCCAAGTTGCTTCAGGGTCGAGCAGCCAAGCACGATAAAACGCTTTGGTCGATGCGCTCCCATAGCCTTGATGCATGAGAGCTTCCCCAAGGTATACCCAGTTTTGCGCTGCTAATGAATTAGCCCGAATGTGCTCTTTGGCTGCGAGCTCCGCTTCTTTGTAATTCATCTGTTTTAAAAGTTGGCTGACGGATGGTTCCATTTGTTTCACCATCAATAGGTTGGTCCATAGGAGGTATATGGGATTTTATATACCACTTTACCATTCTCTAAGGTAAGGATAACCGTCGTGCTTGTATTTGGAGGCAAATCTTCACCATAAACATATACGCTGCATCCATGTTGAATCGTAAAATGATAATCAGAATCTGTTGAGGAAACTGTCACATCTTCACCTTTACTCTGCCAATCGAATAATTTGTCTGGAAAAATAGTATAATGAGAGTCATCTCGGTTCCGCGGAGCAATATTGATACGGTCTACATAGGTATGATGATTCACTACATCCTTGGCAATGATAGTGAAATTATTAGGTTCTTGTTGTTCTTCGTTTGTAACACCATTAGCTGCATCTTTAGACGCTGTAAAAGACAACTTGTTTCCTTCAGTCAAATCAATTCCATATGTAATCGATGTGATTGAAGGATTCTCATGATACACGGAATATTGAACAGAAGCTCCCGCTTCTTGCGGAAACATTTGATTTAAGTCAAATTCCAAGGTGCTGTTTTCATATAAAAAGCTCTTGGATAATTCATTTTCATACAAATCGTAATTCTCTTTCACTACAAAACAGATGGATTCTTGCTCGCTATCTGCCTTCATATGTTTAAATTTATAGATGCCGTTAAGCGGTGATAACGTAACATGAATTCCGTCTATGCTGGGTAAACTACCAAATCCTTCGCTAATGTTCATAATTTCCATCTCAATATAGGAACTGTCGTCTACGTTATTGAAATAATTGTGCATATCCAGGGTGATAGAAGCACGTTCCTCTATATCAAATCGTTCCGAAGGCCGTACAAGAATGGGAACTGTCCCTGAAACAACGCCACCCTCATTGTCATAAACGATTACAGGGAGATACACGGGCTCACTCGTTGCTTGAAGTGGAGTCAGGGATTGCCCATACTCCGTATTATTGACTCGTATGTATTCGTTTCCTGAAGTTGCGAAAACAACATGTAAATATGAATTCTCATTGAACTCATTCGACTCATCGTCGGGATCCTCGTAAAACTGATGAATATCAAAAGATAGCGGACTTTCACCATAAGAATTAACATCCACATCGACACCAGAAAAAGCCTCAAACGGCGTCACATTCATTTTTGGCACAGGAATTTGATTCCCAGGTTGACTATAGGGATCGTCTTTCTTGATTGTTGGTGAGGCAAGATCGATATGTCCCATCAGTTCTTCAATCTTTGATTTTTCTGAATACTGAGATGAGAAATTCTGTAGCACGGAAACAACATTTTTAATATTAAAATTTGGCACCGTCCCGCTTCCCGTGCTTGGTACGATAATTACATTAAAGGTGTCGTCGAACGTCGCCTCACTCTCATAAGGGGTTACCGTTACCGTAAAGGTGGCCAGTCCTGTCGGAGAATTTGTTACTAGCGGGTTCGCGTTTATTTCCAAAATGCCGTAACGCAACAAATTTTGGTTTACAGTCGCGAGTGTGGAAGTATTATTAATTTGGAACTCCCTGCCTGCATAGTAGAGCGTGTGCAAATTAATATATGTTTTCCCGCCCTCAGGAATAACAATCGTCTGCAGCTTATCGTGGTTTAAAATTGGAATTTCCGTTTCCACATTCGCCGCAGCAGGCACAGCCAAGAATGGCACAGCAATCATCGCCGTACTGGCAATGGCCCCTACCAGTTTCTTTTTTCTACTAAAACTCTTCTGTTCTTTCCCCATAATGACACCACCGTCGTCTAGTTTATTTCCCTCATTCTACCATAGCCTGGTAATAGGAAGAACCCCCGAAACGACAAAAATCCCCAAAAATCGAGGATTTTATAGGAATTTTAACTTATAAACAATATTTAACTAGGGCTTTATGCACACCTTCATCATTATTTGATGTAGTTACTGCATCCGCGGCTTCCTTCACCCCGTCCGGTGAATTTTCTACTGCGATACCAAGTCCGGCAAACTCCATCATTTCCAAATCATTATAATAATTTCCAATGGCCATAATTTCGCTCGGATCGATCTCTAAGGATGCGGCTAAAGCCTTCAACGCATTTCCTTTATTCGCCTTGGCGCTCATCACATCAATGAATAAATCGCCACTCCGAATCATCCGCAAATGTCCATACAGCTGCTGTTCGTCCCATTCCTGTTGAACACGATCCAGGATCTCCGGGCTACTAAAAAGTGTAAATTTCACTATCGGCAAACCTAGCTCAGATACATCCGTTACGAGTTTGGGACTAACCAGAAACTTGGTGTACATCTCTTTTTCGTATTCGCCAATTCGCTCGATGTACATATTGAAAGATGTGCAAACATCGAAATGGATGCCCTCTCTCCTTACGTAATCCAACATGGGGGCAATTTCCGGCAGTGTAAAAGAAAACTCATTCACTAACGATTTCCCTCGTTCGTCTGCGTGAACCGTCGCCGCTCCGTTATGGGTAATCATCGTTCCTTCTAATCCAAGCTGCTGCAGGATAGGCAGCGTGCTATCAGGAGCTCTTCCTGTACACAAGACGATATGTGCCCCTTGATCATGCACTTCCTGAATCGTTTCAATGGTCTGCTCGGTTAATTCATGATCGTCATTCAAAAGCGTTCCATCAACATCCAATGCAATTAAACGATAGTTCACGGTCTTCTCGCTCCCTTAGTCATAGCCTTTTTATCGCTAATTGTATCATAGGACAGCTTGGGATTCACCGTTTCATACAAAAAGCAGCTATCCGAAGATAACTGCTGCTTTGCATTTATTGAACCCTGTGAACACCTACGGATTTATTGACATTGCCGATAATATTTACGTGAATATCTTCTGTTTTTATCACCCCATTGCGATATCGTATTCGAAAATGAATCGTTTGCAAGCCTTCCGGCAATCCCTCCGAGAATGACTGAAATTTTGCATCGAAGATTTCACCCCGAAAAGATGTCGCATCCCCTGCTGCCGGACTTAAACGCTCGGATACATAGAGCAATCTACCGTCTAATCCTGTTGTATCAATCCATGCCGTAACTTCGTCAACAGGCGCCGGTGAGCTTTGACTAGATACCATAAAAATTTCACCGGAGTAAAAGTCCTTCGGCGCCGCCACTGTTTGGTGACCGCTTTTCTCATGTAAAATCAGCCAATTGTTCGTATAAGTCACATCGGAGTGAATCGTTAATGGAGCCGTTGTAATCATTTTGACAATCGAGTTCGTAAGTCGACCATCTGACACAGTAAGTGTCACCGTATAAACACCGGGAGTTAGGAACTTATGGCTAAACGTTGGTGAGGAAAAGAAAACCTCCGTCCCATTGGGCTGCTCCAATTTCCACACATAGCTCAGAGGATCCCCATCAGGATCATAAGAGGAATCCATGCTTTGAACCACATCACCTTCCCAGACCGGCTTAGGAGTCCAATCAAACTGAGCAACAGGAGCCCGATTAATATAAAACCAAGTTGGCGCTGAATAATCAGACCAAACAATGCCATCGAAAACTCTTATTATGACACGCAGCTTTTGGGCAGGAGGAAGATCGCGATTGACTTGCCAACTTCCTAGACTTGAATTTGTCCCTTGGTAAAATTGCCCAGAATCCAGAACCATTACATCATTAGCCTCATTCGTAATTAACAGCTGAAAGTAAGTGAAAGTTGTACCGGGATCTGGATCTGTTTGTGTCCATTGAAACGTAGGTCGAAGTTCAGCGTATATCGTAGGCGCAGCCTGTGTCCCATTAGGCATTGTCATCGACACGACAGGAGGTCTGTTCAAAGTGAACCATCCGGAATTGGACCACTCGGACCAGTACTTGCCGTCATTTACACGAACCTGAACTTGAAATGGGCCTGATAAGCCTTCAAGATCAGACAGGTCGAATTGTTCAATTGGATGAACCGTCCATGAACTGCTCGTCGTTCCGTACTTGCAACTTCGCCATGCCCCCGAATTACTATTATAGGTGCACGAATAAGCGTAGCTGCCTCCTCGAATGGCTTGATTCGCAAGCCCATTATTGCTATATGTGACCAGATTCCCATTATCATCAAGGATTCTATACTGGAAGCTATTATATTGAGTTGGAATGTCTGGATCCGATTGATTCCAAGAAGGTGCGAGTAAGCCATTTGTTATCGGAGTTGGGGTAGATTGTGTTCCATTGGGGAAAGTCAATACAGCAGAAGGCGGGTATCCCTTGCTAAAATATTTCTCCGACCACTGCGACCACATCCCTTTTTCATCCTGTACACGTATTCTCACCTTGTAAACTCTATTATCCTGTAAAGTCATCGGAGCTGTGTAGCTTAAACCAACCGCCATTCCTTCGCTTTTTAGATTACTATTCATAAAAAGAGTTGGAGTAAACTGATTGATCCATCGATATTGCGGATTACTATAGTAATCGTAGAAGTAATATTGAACGTCGATTTCAGACTTTACAATGTAACTATCTGCATCGTAATCAACTGCATTCCAAGTAAACAGCGGATTTGATGATGCCGCCCCGGATGGATGATTAAAGTCGCTACTTACAGGGTTCGTTATATCTACAAAAGGAGCATGGTTGGCAGGCGGAGCGTCTAACCAGATATACGCCTCTCCCCAGTCTGACCAAGCATTGTACTCATCTTTTACAGCTACCCTGAACGTATATAACCCAACTTCTTTGACACGATCGATAAGCCCCGGAACTGTAGTACCGTCCGGAAGAATGTATTCGTATCTGCGATCAAGGATCCCTTTTGTTAAGGCATAGTTAATTCCCGTAACTTCTGTAGAGTAGTTTGTGGAACTTATCCATCGATCCGGATCATAGCTTTGTGAGTCATCGCAGGTCACTTTATAGTACAAATCTTGACTGCAAGATATCTTACTGATTGGTTTGCGATGAATCAAAACATTTCTTGAATAAGGATCCGACTCAGAGAGGTAATCGGCAAAAGTTACATTAAGATACGTATAGCCTAGTGGTGCAGGATCATCAACGCCAATATACGAAAGGGTATAAATACCAACTTTATCAAGTATTTTCGTTGGAGCACCGATTAAGGTCTGGCCATGATAGCTGGATAAGCCGCTTTTGCCATCGCCAGCATCCAAAAATTTCACCGAATTCGTGTGCTCATATTTCCATTTGTCTTTAACAATCAGGTGCGGGTCGTTCTCTGGGTCTTCATAAGTTGTCCCGTACGTCAATTCTTCCCCTGCTAATCCTATATCGCTTATTATCGTATTATCAACGATGGGTATTTTCACATAAACGTTACGCAAATGAGAACCAAAGCCACCGATAAAAGCTCCATAAGTCCCTGAAGTGAACGTAGAGTCCGATGTTTCAAAAATAGGAAGCTGACCTAATCTAACCTTCAATTTCGATCCTCTAACGGAAACTTTGAGGTTTACAAAATCTGTCGTGTTCAAACTAATAGGACTGCTTCTTAGGACTGTACGATCCCCGTTCACTATTTTGCTAAGAGTAATCCAATTTGATGTCAGTTCCAGCCTATACATATTTTTATTGTTCTTCGCCCTAAAAATAAACCCCGATGGTGAATTCAAGCTGTAATTCAAATTCGTTTGCATAAAGTCAAAAGAATAGTCCGCATCGCTTATATCCGTGTCTTTTTTTAAAACTTGGCCGACCTCAGAAGAGGCATACAATTTGGGACTGGCAACTGCCCCCTTTATCGTGTAGAAATAATACTTGTTAAATGAACCTGAAGAATCTTCATCATAACTTGAGACGTAACTGCCAACACTGCAGCTGCCGCAAGATTCCCATACAAAATTATACCTTCGGAGCTTGTGATATCGTTCCTGGAGCTGAAGATAGTATTCACCATCAGCCCCGAATCCTGATGAAGCAATCGTAAACTGCCTATTCTCATATAAAAATTGTTCATTGCTTGAGTAGTCCTTGGGACGTAAATTTGCCGTCGTGAAGTCTGCAATTTTTGTGGCAAATTTATCAGCGACTGTTATTTTATTAAACCCATCTACGATGTACACATAGCCATCCTCAGAAACATCCCATTTTACTTGCACGATCGAGCTTGTTGTACGATCTGAGCCTTCTCCTCGAATGACACTGCCATCTCGGGATTGGCTGCTATCGTCTCGATTGACCGTACTGATATCTAATCGCTTCGTAACACCCGTTTGTTTGTTATACGAAGTCAGATAATTGGTATAAATCCCTCTGTAAGCTGAGTTACTGCCACTATTTGAATAGCTGGAATTACTATAAGTACTTTTATAATCTTGATGCACATAAACGGCTACCTCGGTATCTTCATATATAGCTCCATTTCCTGAGTTTGGCCTTGTAATTGTTGCCGAAGGTACTTCAAAACCTGTCTCCACGTCATACCAACGTGAAAGATCACCGCCACCACAATAAGAGCAGTAATTTGGATTAAAAAGTACATAAGGTATTTTTATTTTCGTGCCATCATCATTAATCTCCATGTTATTTGCATTGCCAATGTGATTAGGCAGTGTTGGCAGAGAAAAAAAGCCGGTAACCGAAGAGCTGTTACTCTCGAAGCTTTTCACCCACGAAACCTGACCAGATGCATTTTTCCTCGTATAGTCGCACCACCAATGATAAACATCGTCATCACTTGAGTAGTTTTCATAATAATATTTGCAGGATAAACTGTAGCTGCCTCCTTTGGCGTCAAATGTTAAATAATTGCCCGTATTGGTTGCTGTCGGTGGGTCAATACCACTGAGTTGGGTAGTTGTAGGTTGACCATTCGGACTTCCTTGCCAATCAATCTTTTGCACCGTGTAGGGGATTGCACCGCGAACGGCCACTCCGCTTTTATTACCTAAATATTGAGTGCCATACAAAGGTGGTATGCTAAAACTGCTTCCCACATCAAGGCCAACGTTTGCTACAGCGTTAGTAAAAATCAAATTACTAGCAGGCGCTTTATAGGGCGACTTTCCAAAATAAGAAGTGAAACCTTTCGTAATGGGGTTGTACGTGAAACCAATATCCTTTGTTTTATGTAAATTCGCATTTGTAAGTGTCGAACCTTCCCACTGATCCCCGAACGCCATTAACAATTCGTTCTCAGTTGCGGTTTGAAACAAAGGTGGTTCGGGATTTGCACTAGTTACCGTGAATGCGACCTCAGGCGAGTCATTTTTGATATCGATCACAAAAGATTTAGTATCCGTTAACCCCCAATCTTCCTTGGTTTTAACGGTAAGTTTATACTTCCCTATCTTCACAGCCGGCAGCTGTGCCGTTCCACCTACGGCAATAGGTAGATTGAGTGGCATGTGATCATTAAAAATTCCATCATTATTACTGTCGTAGACATAGTTAATCGTAGTTTCGACAATGACATCCCCATCAGGGCTATATGAAATATCTCGAAATGGAATGTTCCCACGAACTGCGAAAAGCGGAAGATTAATGACGGCTACAGGAGGTTTATCCTCGACGACATGGATGTTTTTGATCGCTTTATTTTCCGGTAAACTTCGTACGCCATAGTTATCTTTAACTTCGAGAGTAACGGTTTCCATACCGACATTAGGATATATTGAAAGATTATTCGTCCAAAAATACTCCGTAATTGTCCTGTTCTTAGCCGGTCGGCTGCAAGCGCCATTGATGGCATTAGGTGGAAGCGGCCGATTTTGCACGACACGATTTGGAACATTTATGCAAGGAACCGGCTCCGGACGCATGATTGTTATCGTCGCTTCCTTTTGCGTACAGGCTCCTTTGTCATCGCACATTTTTGCCGAAATAGTATGATCTCCGGCTGTTGATGCCGTAAGCCAGGTCAGTTTATCCTCTCCTTTTAAATACCCCATGGAAGGAAAACTTTTGATCCAAGGACTTGAGCTGTTCGCGAACAACCACTCAAAAGAAACGGAATCATCATCAGGATCATAATGGTTCGGCGCAATTTCTGGCAGCAATCGTACATTCAGTTTGTCCCCAACTACCGCTTCTGACAGGGATGTGCGAGTGTAATAATCGTTGTCCGGAAACCATCCGATTTCGAACTGAGGCGGTCTATTGGGAGGCTTAGGACCTACTGTAAATTTCCCCTCATAAAAATAAGAAGTTCCTCCACAACTATCCTCAAGTTGGTAAGCAATATCGACTTGCCCACTTTGCATGTTGCCAGGATAACCAATGAAACCCATCATCCCATAGGCAAAAATAGACATATCATTCACTGAAGTACTGCCTAGTGTACTCCAACCATATTGAACATTTTCCCCGGTTGCTTGGGATAAAATAAAACGTCCTCTAACCGGTGTACAACTGGACGGAATTGTCCAATCGGCTTTTATCATGTTGGAATCTTTCCATGTAATCGTAGGCTTGTCTGCCGAGGTTTTTCCGGAATAGCCACCGCCTTTAGGCGCGCAGCTAGCTTGTGGGGTAACAATCTGGGAAAGCGTATTATTCGTGGAAGAGGTTTCTGAGATATCATCATTGGCATCTACCGTTAACGTAATACTCTTTATACTGTTGAAGGTGTAGGGGACTGTCTCGGTTTTGCTCTCTCCTGGCGGAAGTCCTGCCGTGTAAGTAAACGTCTTGAACACTGCGCCGTCAGCCGCTACTGTTACTTTAAATGTACTACCATTGGGGATAGCCACACCAGCGTTTTTGAACTTGATGGTGAGGTTCGTGCTTGCACCCGAGAGAACACAATTGCCTGCATCGATCGATATTGCGGCTAGATCGGGTTTGTTTGGTGGGGTGTAGGTGACTTCGATGTAGGTTTGGTATTTGTAGGTTTCTCCTTTCCATAGGCCTATGGCGTACATGTGGTAGTTGCGAGATAAACCTCCTGAGCCGTCGGGGTCTAGGTATTCTTCCATTTGCTCTTCAGGAACTGAACCATCCAGCAACATCATTGTTCTAATCATACCTTGCCCTGCTAATGTTCCTTGACCAACTGATAAAGGGATAGCGCCATATGAGGATTTATACTTTTGGGCATCGTAGATTTCGATGGAATTCTGCACGAGTTTGTCGCCGTCCGAAATAATTGCATTTGGATCAAGTGGGTCAAGTGAAGCTGTTGAAGCTAAACTAAACCATTTATCTGGTCTAGAAACCTCATAAGCAGAAGTGACAGCATATCCTTCTTTATTGTAGTCTTTGACTTTATCACCACTTGCAACATGTCCAGTTAAGTTTGTTTGACCATCTTTTGAATACTGGCTTGAATTATATGAATACCTCAAATCAGGGCCATTGCTAGAAACTAATGAGTAATTAAATGGGGTTGATTCGTATCTTTCACGACCGTACAGAGGAATAACCCCAGGGTAGGGAGATTTTGGAACTCCGTATACGCCATTAAATTCTATAGCTATTGTTTTACTTCCTTTATGTTCCCAAATCTGACCTTTCGGTTGGCGGTAGATTTGATGCATTGGTTTAGTCTCCGATTTTCCATATACTGTTAATTTAGAGCCTTCTAGACCGGTGACTGTAACAGAATTTCCTGAAAAAGTGACCTTAGATGAGCCATCAATTCCATTATTCTTTAGACTCACGCCACTTATAGAACCAACTATATTAGAACTAATGTCTTTAGTAAAACTTTTTTCAGGCAAGGAAGAATATTGCGTTTCAATTATCGTTTCAACATAGGAAGCCGTTTCATAGTTATAATATAATCTTTTTATTCCTGATGCTTGAGCAATATTTGGCTCAAAAAATGGACGCAATAATTCCAAAAACAATAAAATAGCTATTGAGTAATGTAAAAAATATCGCAACTTCTTCACTCCTCACTTCGTGGCCATTGGAACTTTCTTCCCAAGAATGTCGAATGAAAACCCACTAGTGGTACTACTTTTCAGTCTAGAAAAAGCAACAAAACCAGTTTGAATTTGTGGTTCATCAAAACGAATCCAACGTTTTAATTGTTGCTCTGCTAGTAACATTTGATCAGTTTGATCAAGTAAAGTAAGTAATTGATAGGGATGAAGATCACCATTATTTACTCCCATTTCTTCGACTTTTATAGTGAAATTAGCAAGTACTACAACATTCTCAGGCTTTTCTAACTCAACATCAAAGCTATCCATATCAATCAATTTCATATAAGGATCATCAGGATCCGATGGATCAGCAATGATCAATTGGTTCAACTTCACTGTCACACCAGTGCCGTATGACCACTCAGTCCCTACTTCTCTTGCCTTCAACCCCAACATAGTCCCCACATTACTCCCAGTCTCAGCAATCTCAGCCGCGCTCGCCGCATACTTATCAACCGGCAACTTCTCCCCATTCTTGGCAGCAAGAATCCGCTCAATGATCGTAATCGCTTGAGCACGCGTACTAGTCCCATACACGTCCAGATCTGTCCTACTTACGCCATGAATTAGCCCCATTTTCGTAGAATCAACCATAGATCCTTTCAATGTCTTATCGACACTTCGCACGCTTAAAATAGACATCTCATACCTTTGCAGCGGTTCGTTGTACCGTTCTGGAAACTCAGCAGGAATAATTCCCTGCGACTTCAAAAGATTCACATAGGGCTGAAACCACCCATCCCCATCAATTTTGTTGACCTTCTCCCCTGTAGCCACCGCCACCATTTTAATAAACTCAGCACGACTAATTGGGGCATCAGGTTTAAAAGTGCCATCCTCGTAACCGTCAACGTACTTCTTTTGAACGGCATTCTGAATAGAAGATTCTGCCCAGTGCTGGTATGTGTCTTTGAATTGAGAAGCGCTCTGTGCAGAAGAATTCATGACATCATAACCAACGGATATTGCACAAAGTACTGTCATTCCTAATACAGAAAATCTTTTTCTCATAAATAACCCCTCTCTCATCACTAACAGGATACAAATTTGGTAGTAAAATCCTATAAAACAACATAAAAAACCACCCTGCCATCGCAATGAACGAAACTCAACGATGACATGGGCGGTTCTTCCGCGCGAAATATTTGTATTACTCCAAAAATACCATATACTAGTATTTTTGTAAATCACTAATTTTGAAGCTCGTGGGCATTTCTCAGAGCAGTAAGCTCCTCGTCCGTTAACTCTCTCACTTGGCCTAATGCTAGGTTTGGATCCAAAGCAAGCGGGCCCATGGAAATGCGTTTTAAGTAGGCAACTTTCTTGCCTACGGCTTGAAACATTCGTTTCACCTGATGAAACTTACCTTCCATAATCGTTAACTCAATCTCGGAAAGCACTCCGCTAGCTTCGTTACCGACACTCAGAATTTTTAAGATACCAGGCAGCGTCTCATACCCATCGTCCAAGGTCACTCCATACGAAAATGCCTCGATATCCTCCTCGGTAACCTCCCACTCGACCTTAGCAAAATAAGTCTTAGGGACGTGCTTACGTGGAGAAAGCAAGTTGTGAGCTAGCTTCCCGTCATTGGTAAGCAAGAGAAAACCTTCGGTATCCTTATCTAATCGACCTACTGGAAAAACTTCAAACGGCGCATATGCCGCGTCCAATAAATCCACTACGGTACGATCACGATTGTCCTCAGTAGCGGAAACTACGCCCTGCGGTTTATTCATCATCAGGTAAACGAACTCCCTGTAACGCACGGTTTCACCGTTTACCTGGATGATGTCCTTATCGGGATTGACCTGCATCCCGCTGTCTTTGATTTTCGCGCCGTTCACATAAATTGCGCCTTCTTTAGCAAGGCGCTTGAGTTCAGAGCGCGAACCGATGCCCACATGGGCGAGTATTTTATCGAGCCGTTGTGTTTGTTTCATGACCGCTTAGGTCCACCTCCAGCCGGGCGGGTATTCGTTTTTCAGCATCCCGTCGATCCATTTGCCCCAGCCGACGGGATGTTCGTCAATGCAGACAAGGCAGTAGCCTTTGGCTGCCTTGGTCACTTCCGGGTCGCGGATAATCTCGCTCTCCGCGACTTCGAGCGTCTCGCCCTTCAGGTACCGAAGGGCTCGCTCGTCGCTCGAAGCCAAGCTCAGCGCTCGCTTGGCTTCGCGCAAACGCAGTCCCATGGCTAACGCATGGGACGGCTCAAATCGGCCGCGGTGCAGCGCGCCGATATACCAACCAGGCCGCACGACTTTCAGTCCGTGCAGCTCCGGCAAACCCGCCGGCGACGCATACGCGTGCTCGCCGTAACAGACCAGCCGCAAAGCGGCGAAAGGCTCGCTGCGCAGCAGCTCGTCTTCGAACGCCTGAAGCGGCTCCAAGCTCACGCGGGACTCCGTCCCCGCGCGGCCCTTCCCACGCAGCGCATCACGACCGCTGCGCCCCGCTCCTGCACTCGCCCTTACGCTCTCTCCGACTTCCGCCCTTACGCTCTCTCCGACTTCCGCCCTTCCCCCGACTCCAGCATCCGCCCCAACCCCACTCCTCAACACAGCAACATAATGCCCCTCACCGCGCAACCGGTGCGGCCAAAGTCGCGCAGTCCCAGCAACCGCTTCCCGAGCCTGAGGCGAATAATTCTCCTCACACCAAGGTGCACGCAGCCAATCCGGCTGTCCATGGTCGAAACGGTCAATCGGCACCACGTCAAACGCAGGATGTTTGTCCAAAAACTCCGCAATCTGCGCCTCGTTCTCCTCCGGTGAGAACGTACATGTCGAGTACACAATGGTTCCGCCAGGTGCCAGCATTTGTGCCGCTTGTCCAAGCAGTTCCCTCTGCATAGCGGCAAATTCCTGCACAGAATGGCGCTCCCACTGCTGCATCATATCCTCTTCCTTACGGAACATGCCTTCCCCTGAACAAGGGGCGTCTATTAATATTTTATCGAAATAGCCTTGAAACACATTCATCATTCGCTCCGGCCGTTCATTCAAAACAACGGCATTCCGAACGCCAAAAAGCTCTAAATTTTTGACCAGCGCCTTCACCCGGTCCGAGTGGTTGTCATTCACGACAAGCACTCCCTCGCCCTGAAGTTTTGCTGCAATTTGAGTAGACTTCCCGCCGGGAGCCGCACACAAATCGAGTACTTTTTCGCCGGGCTGAACCTGAAGCAGCTCTACCGGCGCCATAGCGCTAGGCTCTTGAATATAATAAAGTCCTGCATGATAATACGGATGCTTGCCAGGACGTTCTCCTTCTTCATAGTAAAACCCTTCGGACGCCCATGGCACGGGTTCCAACGTGAAAGGACTTTTATCCAGAAAATCCGCTTTGGTGATTTTACTTGTATTTACCCTCAAACCATAAGATCTTGCTTGGTCGTAAGAGGCAAGAAAGCGTTCAAACTCATCTTCCCCTAATAAATCAATCATTTTATCCCTAAATAAGGGCGGCAGCTGCTTCGTCATCCGACATCTTCTCTTTCCTCTTTTATCTTCGCTATTATAGCTGAACTGTCACGAAACAGCCAATTATTTTCAAAATCTGAACAGGATATGATATACTTTTTATCGAAATTAATAGTTAGTATACAAGACAAGATGAGGTGCATGAAATGAAGAAGCTGCTTATTTATCTAGGCATTGTTGTTATTTTATTCGGGGGTTTATATTTCGTTAATCAACAGTCTACCAAATCATCGGATCAAGCCAATGCTGGAAATCCTTATGGTGTTGCGGCATCCAAGCTAAATCCCGAAACGGTGAAACAATTAAACGATCCGAACTACCAGAACCTGATTTTGCCTAAAGATCTCGATCAAAGGCTGAAGAACAAAGAAACATTTTTCCAATACTACTATGCATCCACTTGCCCGCACTGCAAAATAACGACTCCTGTCCTTGTTCCTATTGAAAAAGAGCTCGGTATTGATGTCAAACAGTTCAATTTGGAAGAATTCAAAGACGGTTGGGAGAAATACAAAGTTGACTCCACACCAACCCTGATTTATTACAAAGACGGCAAAGAAGTAGATCGCATCGTTGGCGGTGTTCCTGAAACCGGCGCAACAGGCGGTAATACACCTGAAATGTTTAAAGCTTTTTTCCAGAAATACAAAGGTTAATAGGTACGACAAAAGCAGCGGATAACGCTGCTTTTTTTCATTTTAATGGCTGCCCGTCTTTTTTCGAATCATAGCAAGGCCTAGAAGTAATAAAGGGATGACGAGCCCAAAAGTCCCCGAGTAAAAGAGCCATATTTTAGAAGCAAACTTAATGAAATAGGCGACATTCGGGTAGGCGACGACCGAAAGTACAACTAAAGTCATTCCCAAAGGAATATAGAGCTGCCGGATTTCATTCAATTTAAAAATCTCGCCCAAGGCCACAGCGGACGCATATAAGCATAACGTTAGCTTAAAGTAAATGGTAATGAACCAAATCCCCGCCATAACGACCTCAAGACGTTCAAGAAAGCTGCCAATCGATATTCTTCTGGCTAAGGAGAAGCTGGGATACATCTGGACTGAAGTTAAATCGTCCCCTAACACAAGAATAGAAAGAAGCGAGATAATAACAATCAAGGAGCCTCCAATGCACACTCCTGCAAGAAACGCTTTGCCCAGCTTTTGCGTTTGATTGACGAAAGGTAGAATCATTAAAAAGACTACCAGTTCCAAATAAGGAGTGCCAATGAGGGGAAGGGAAGCACGTACAATCGGTTTGAAGCCATATCCGAATATCGGCAATATATTGTTTGCTTTCATTTGCGTCGGCAGCAGGATGAACATGAGGAAGAAAAAGAGCAGCACCCATGGCAGGAAGATTTCCGATGTGCGCGTAAAGGTTTCCAATCCGTTTCGAATGCCCAAAATGACGATCGCCAAAAAGAAGATATGCGTAAATTGCAGCGGTGTATCCACAAGGACTTGGGTTGAGATAAAATCACCCAGATTACGAAGCACCAATGCAGCTAAAATGAAAAAAAAGCAGAAATAGAGCAAGCCGACGGCTTTCCCAACCCATTTTCCCATTAATTCCTCACAGTATTTAACCAGTGTTTGCTGAGGAAAACGTTGACCAAGAGCCAGGTATAAGATAACAAGCAGCAGACCTGCTAGCAGACCTAGAATGGCAGCAATCCAAGCATCCTGTTTGGCATCATAGGCAAGTCCCGAAGGAGCGATGAGGATAGCGCTGCCAATCGTAAATAAAATAGTCAATATCGTAAACTGGTGAACGCCTATCCTACCCTTCTCAAACATGTAACTCACCTCTATTTTAGAATGCCAAAAACAAATCGGCTGACCGGTTGATAGACGTATGTAATCCATTCCATCGGATTCGGAAGCTTCACTCTCTCAAATTGCAGAATGCAAAGCACAGATCCTATGATTAAAAGCGATAAAAATACCCAGATTTCCGGAATTTGTCGTTTGCGCATTAGCTGTGGGAGTTCAATCAACCCTGTGAGAGTCGCAATGATCAAAACCGAGACGATAACTCCCATGTCTTCACTCCTCTTCGCGGCGCATTATGATAGAGTTATTCGTTGTGCCTAGACGGCGTATGTGTAAATCTGCAGAGATATTTACTTGCAGCTTGGCGAATTCATTCTGCCAATCGGGCTCCAACTCTTTCCACAGCTTAGGGGACGCATCTTCAATCACCTCACCAAAACCGAAAATATCCGCTTTATTTTCTTTGGCTTTGTTAATGGAAGCATACATCACTTTTTTCAGGGATTTGACAGCGGTTTGCTCAAGTTCATGAATGGTCTCCGGGTCCAATAAATCGATCTCACACTGAACTTCACTTACATTTTCCTCTAAAATGACATGCAAATTGATTTCAGGCTTCCCGTTTTTCACTGCTCCTTTCATCTTGGACTTTGAACGAATAATTTCTACGGTTATCGTTCCACCTTTGGGACATGCCAAATGCCCCATCGTGCTTTTTACGTTACCAACGATATAGTTGTATCCTTTACTTTCATCCTCATTAAGCCAATCAATCAATTTATCTTGCTTAAACAGCGCTAACCCAGTGTACTGCAAGTTCGTGATTGGTTCCGTTTCCGCTAATGACGATTTGGAGCTTCCCTTCTTGGGATCCCCCTCAATTCGGATACCGGTTAACACCGATTCCGTCGTCGGCTCACTAAGCTTCGTTATGAACTGATCAATACGAACACTGACCGTTGGTGCCCACGCCTTTTCTGACGTTTCTAACGTCTTGAACATCTTGTTCGCTGGAATCCTCTCGATTGGTGTCAATATTTTCAGCACTTTGGAGGCAGTCGTACCTCGGGCAACGATGATGTAGAAATCAGATCGGACTTCATGATCTCTGGTGATGCCATCCAGAACTTTAGCAACGCCTTCTCGCGCAAGTTCCTCACCGATTACGACAATACGCAAATGGGATGCGAACAATTTACGGGGAGCTGAAGTCGTTAATTTCCTTGCCGCTTCCAGCGTTGAAATCCCTCTCGCTGACAGCGTTGTGATGGGTGTGCTGTAGCCTGCCCCCTTTTTCGATGCTACTTCATTAGGGTTCACGATTTGCGCAGTCACCAAGTATTCGTCTCCGCTTTTATCAAAGCCTATGCCAACCGTAATAGCCAAATCATTCAATTCATGCCGATCCCAACACCCTGAGAGTACAAGCCCAAGTAAGCTTAGCGTACACAGAATACGACCTAATCTTTTCATTGGCTGATCCCCCTTTATCTTTGTTTTGGTTTGGTTGTTGGGGCATTGTTTTCGCGAATAATATTCTTCTGGTTAATAAATCGGGGTCTGGAGAAAAGGCTCCACTGCGGCAATCTGAGAATCGTGTCCTTCTGATCATCCATGACGAACGGAGCCATCGGAGACATGTATGGAACCCCGAAGGAACGCAGGGAGCATAGATGTTGAACCATCGCGATTAAGCCAACGGTAATGCCGAATAGGCCAAAAGTAGCCGCAAATATCATCAATATAAACCGGATAATACGTATAGGAATCCCCATACTGAAAGCTGGAATCACAAAGTTCGCAATCGCTGTAATTGCCACAACAATGACCATAGCCGGTGAAACCAATCCTGCATCCACGGCTCCTTGCCCGATAACAAGCGCACCTACGATAGATACTGCTTGGCCTACCGTTTTTGGCAGTCGAACGCCGGCTTCACGCAGGATTTCAAACGTTACTTCCATCAATAAGGCTTCCACAAAGGCAGGAAAAGGAATACCTTCCCGCTGCGCCGCTAAATTAAATAATAGTGAGCTGGGCAGGAGCTCTTGGTGAAATGTCGTCATCGCGATATAAAACGAGGGAGCCATCAAAGAGATGAAAAAACACACATATCGCAGCATGCGAATCAATGTTGCAAATTCAGCCCGTTGATAATAGTCCTCTGAAGATTGAAAAAACTGCGTAAAAAAAACGGGAGCTTCGAGCACAAACGGGGTTCCATCCACCAAAATGGCGATGCGCCCCTCCAATAAGCCGGATGCAATCACATCAGGACGCTCGGTATTGTAGACCGTTGGGAACGGCGTGAACGTTTCATCCTGAATCAGTTCCTCGATATTTCCGCTTTCAAGAATACCGTCAATATCAATGCGCTCAAGCCGTTGCCGTACCTCAGCTACAATTTTGTCATTCACAATCCCTTTGATGTACATCATCGAAACTGTTGTTTGCGTTACTCGACCTATGGTCATGCTCTCCAGCCACAAATTCGGGCTCTTGATACGCTTACGAATAAGCGAAATGTTCGTGCCTATCGACTCTGTAAAACCATCACGTGGTCCTCTCACAACAGACTGTGTGGTCGGCTCCTCTACTGATCGCTGTTGTTCAGAAGCTGTATTCACGGATAATACCTGTGTATAACTATCGACAAAAATGACGGTTTCGCCTGACAAAATCCGATAACATACATCTTGGTAGTCCTGGATCGTTCTGACTTCCCCTAAGGTCTGAAGAATATTCGTCATTAAATCAGGCAGCTCATAGAAACCCGTTTCCAACGCTTCCACGATTTCAGCCGATTTGGCGCTCAAGCCGTTCATGATATCCTGAAATAAGTTTTTGTCCACCATCTGCTCAAGAAAGGCGAAACCAACTTTGATGTTGGCATCCAGTTCCAGGTACATTTCCCCCGTCTTAAGATCGTCGCTGTTGCCAAAAGTCGCTGTGATTTGTGCGATATTCAATTGGCTGTCGCTAAGGAGGCTTATATGCGAAAGAGGATCCTCGTGCTCCTGGGAGCGCGTGCTTGGAATTCTTTTATGATTGAATAGTTGATGTAGCGTCTTGGACCAAAACATGTTATCTCGCCACCACCAAGCTCTTTTTGAAATCCGTTCATCTTGTGGGAAGTTTTCCCTTCCACGCTCAATTTTATGTATTAAGGACCGAGACAATGGAAAAAGGACCTCTGCCGCCCTAAGGGGAGAAGTCCTTCAATTTGTTGCTTCAATTATTTTCAACTGCTTGCACTTGTATAATGCCGCAAGGCGAATTTCCATAAAATGCGTGTCAGCGTCAAACAAATAGCTGCAATCGCCACACTCGAGGCAACTTGCCAAAGGCTGATACGTCCAATTAGCGCGGAAGCCGGAAAGGTTGTGATAAAAGCAATCGGAAATATATACGTTAACGTGAAGCGTAAAAAACCTTTATACACCGAAACCGGAAACCTTGCCGTTTCAAAAAATGAGCTGAATAAGTACGATAAGTTATCTACTTTGACAGCCCAGAAAGAAAACATCATCATCCCCATCCATAGTGAATAAACGACGACAAGAGCTGCTAGAAATACAATAGCAAACTGGATCAACTCGACGAAACTTGGTACAGCATTAAGCTGCCAAAGTGCATAAGCAACTAAACCAAATCCGAGCACAACATCAGATAAACGCCAGAAAACAAGATGCCTGAAACTAATATAAAACTGGCTATCTACCGGCTTCGTCAGTACAAAGTCCAGTGTCCCTTTACGAATATGATTAACAAGTCGCGACATATTAGGCTGCAGGATAAATTCGATAAAACCATGCACCGCATTGAATATGCCAAGCAAGACAAGCACTTCATAGAAATCCCAACCACCAATTTCCTGTGTCCGATAAAAATATAATTGCACGGTCAGGATCGCCATCACCAGCCAAAATACCGTTGATAACATATTCGCTGCAAAATTAGCGCGATACTCAAACTCTTCCACCAAACACGCACGCATAAATTCGCGAAATAGCCGAACATATTTCATCTCAGGCTCCCTCCCCTCCTCATCCGCCTACAGCACCATATTTCTTAATCCCTTTTCTCCACAGCAATCGAAATGTTACGAATAGCAGGATGAGCCATGCAAGTTGGATCGCGAAGTTCTGAAGGATAACAGGAGACCCCACCTCGATTTTACCGACCAGGAGTTCTACAGGAAAACCAACAGTACCGTAGAAGGGCAACCAAGCAGCAACCTTTTCTACCCATGAGGGAAACATGCTTAGAGGCGCGATTCGACCTGCAAGAAAGAGATGAAAACCCTCGTAAAGGCTGTAAATCGCCGTGGCACGATTCGTCCAAAAGGCAAACAGGCCAAACTCAAAGCCGATCAGAAAACGGATGGCTGAGGACACCACGATAGCGCATAAAAAAAGTAGAATTATTTCCAAGGAAATAGTCAGCCTTAATATAGGGAACAAAGCTGCGGCAATCACCCACGCCGGGATTAAGAGAAACGCAAAAAACAGTTTGTACACGAGATTTTGCGAGATGCTCCAATGCACAGGGTGGAAAGGGCGAACTAGTTTTGATGACAAAGATCCATCTTGAATACTGGCGTCTAACTCCCATACATCCCAAGTGCTCGTTAAACGGTCAACGACAAGAACACCAAGAAAATACACCATATAATCATGAGCATCATACCCGCCGATAGCTTGATTGTTGCTAATCGACAGCCATACCGCCATAGAGACAAGGGGCTGTATAAAAGCTCCGACCATCCAGATCAGCGACTCACTGCGGTACGCAAACATCACCGCCCATTCCACGCGAAGCAAGACGCGATATTTTTGCCAGAATAGTGCTAATCCCTTCATGCTCCGACGCTTCCCCCTTCGGTCCTTGCCTCAAATGCTTGAGCAATCACCGATTCCATGGATGGATCCTCGATCGTTAAATCCAATACATTCAGCTTGGATAAAAGCCTTGCCGAAAGCTCCGAAACTTGCTCTCTCGGTACATCCACTTCAAGATCCGGAAACATATAGCTGACTATCGTTCCCATCCCGTGGACAACATCCTCAAGCTCTCGCTCATGCGCACGTTTAGCCAATTGAAGACGAATACGCTTGTTAGGTGCGTACTTATCTATCAATTGATGGATCGCCCCATCATATAACAGACGGCCTTTGCCGATGACTAGCACGCGCTCGCACAATGCGGTAACATCGGCCATGTAATGGCTGGTGAGCAGAATAGTCGCTTTATATTTGCGGCTGTAATCTTGAATGAACCGGCGCATAACTTCCTGCATATTCACGTCCAGCCCAATCGTCGGCTCATCGAGAAACACGATTCTTGGCCGGTGCAGAAGCGCAGCAGCCAGCTCACATTTCATTCTCTCTCCTAGCGAGAGCTGCCTAACCGGCTTGCGGATAACTTCCTCCAGCTCGAGAAGCTGTACCAAGTCTCCCAAGGTTTCATCGTAGATTGAATCGGGTATTTCGTAGATAACTTTGTTAACAAGAAACGTTTCTGCTGCGGGAAGATCCCAAATCAGCTGGCTTTTCTGACCCATGACCAGAGAAATCTGCTTCTTGAACTCTTTTTTATGCTGAAAAGGAACAAAACCGCCGACATTCACTTCACCACCTGAAGGATGCAGCAGTCCAGTGAGGACTTTCATCGTTGTTGTTTTGCCAGCCCCGTTTGGACCAAGAAAGGCGACGATTTCTCCCTCAGGGATGAAGAAGGATACATCATCTACGGCTTTAACCGTGCGGAACTTACGGTGAAACAAGCTTTTAAGCGAAGCGAGGAAACCCGGCTCCCGTTCGTGCACTTGATACCATTTGCTCAGCTTACGAACCTCAATCATGGCCTTCCTCCTCATGCTGGGGCGGATGCTGTTTCATTTCATCCAGAAGATCACATAGTTCCGGGTCTATGAGATGAATGGTCAGATCATACGGTGCGAAGGGCTCTTCCTTAATCCGGTGCAGTTTCGATACATAGATGTTGCTTTCTTCCATCAATTTTCCTAAATCGATACCAAGGGAATCCTTCGGGTAAGGAGCCAACTTATCCAAACCTGCGCTAAAAAGCTTAATGGAACCGCTTACGTTTCCATTCGCATGATGATAAAGGCCCACTGCAATCTGCAGTAGACCTTGATATAGAGGGCTCCGGCCTTCTTCCAGCCAAAGCTCCTCCATCACTTCATGGCATTCAAAATAATCGCGCAGCTCGTTAAAATAATATAAGTAAGCTACATATAATCGATCGTAAGCAGCCATAGATCAGTTTTGATCTCCTTTTTTCGCTCGGGCGATTGCGGCTTCAAGATCGGAGGACAAGTCGCTTAAACCGTCCTCCGTTTCCCAAATTTCGTTAAATCTCAGCTGAAATTGCGCTGCTTCCCGAACTCTGTGATAGAAATAAAGTTCCTGAATGTTGCTGAGCACTTTATTGACTAAATTCGAGTTATCCTCAAACATTTTCTGCGATTCAACGATTTCCCCGCGAATGCTGGACATTTCCTGATCCAACAGGTAAGCAGCCTCTGCTGCCTTGCTCAAACGAGCCCTTACATCAGCTGGTAATTGCTCTTTATATTTATAATTCAAGGAATGTTCGATCGTCGCCCAGAAGTTCATGGCAAGGGTTCGAATTTGCACCTCGGCCAGTATTCGCTTCATTCCTAATGCCGTTTGTACCGGATACTCAATAATGATATGAAAGCTTCGATATCCGCTTGGTTTCTTATTGGTAATGTAATCTTTCTCGTAGACAATACTCATGTCCTGCCTGCTGCGAATGAGTTCAGCCAGACGTTCGATGTCCGCAACAAACTGACACATAATCCGAATACCGGCAATGTCCTCAATGCCGGATTCCAATTGATCCATCGGTACGTTCAAACGTTTCGCTTTTTCCAACATGCTGGATATTTTCTTAACGCGGCCTGTTACGAATTCAATGGGGGCATATTCTTCCCTGCTTTTGAGTTCGCCGCGCAGCGTTTTGAATTTTACCTTTAACTCTTCTACCGCTTGTTCGTAAGGCAGGAGAAATTTTTTCCAGTCTCGTCCATCCATTGATTTTTCCTCCATTCCGAATGAAGTCAGTTGTGATCTGCACCGATTGCCTGGGAAATATGAGTATACCCATCTTTTTTGAGTAAATCTTGAAGTCCACGATTAATGTTCGTAAGAATGCCTGGACCTTCATAGATTAAGCCTGTATAAACTTCAACCAAGCTCGCGCCGGCACGAATTTTGTCATAAGCGTCTTTCGCCGTAAATATCCCGCCAGCCCCAATGATCGGTAGCTTGCCTTCCGTCAGTTGGTAGACGCGTCGAATGACCTCCGTGGAACGCTGTGTGAGCGGACTTCCACTAAGCCCGCCAGCTTGCGAACGGTTCGCATGCAAGAGTCCTGCTCTGCTCAGCGTCGTGTTCGTCGCAATGATTCCGGATACTCCGCTGTCCTTGATCGTATGCACGGTCAATTCCAACTCATCATCCGTAAGATCCGGCGCTATTTTCACAAGAACGGGCTTACCTGCATCGCCATTCTTTTTCTGTTGAAGCTGCATTTCGGCCGTAACCGCATCAAGCAATCGCTTCAAATCATTCCCATGCTGTAAATTACGCAAGTCCGGCGTATTTGGTGAGCTAATATTAACGACAAAGAAGTCGCCGTATGTATATAACTCCCGGATGCAAGCCCGATAATCCTCTTCGGCCTGCTCATTTGGAGTCGTTTTGTTTTTGCCGATATTGATGGCAACTGGGATATCACGCTTACCTGTCTGTTGCAGGTTGCACGCCATCTCGTCCGTCCCAACATTGTTAAACCCCATCCGATTGATTAGCGCCTTGTCCTCGGGTAAACGAAATAACCGCGGCAGCTCATTGCCTGGTTGCGGCTTAGGTGTGATCGTTCCAACCTCCATGAATCCAAAACCTAACTGTGAAAATCCTTTAACTGCTTTTGCATTTTTGTCTAATCCTGCGGCCAAACCAACCGGATTGGCAAACTCCAGTCCCCATATACGCTGATTCATAAGTGGAGAGTTCTGCACTCCGTACATGGATTTAAGTAATTGCGCTCCGCCTGGGAAACGAGTTACCGCACTTAGACCGTCAATGGTCAAATGATGCGCCTTCTCAGGGTCCATTCGAAACAAAATTGGTTTGGCTAACTTCTTATACAGCATGTCCTATGCACTCCGTTCTCTAATGACTCTAACAGTCAGTTTAGCTGACAATGCCCAATTATGCAATCCGAAGTAAGGCATAAACTTATTTTTTCAAACAAAAAATCCCTGCTCCATGAAGGTTGCAAGGGAATAGATTTCGCAGCCAAACTCTATACTTCCGAACGCAGAAGCAGCCGTTCCAAATGCATCGTAAGATAACCGGTTTCGTCGTCCGGCACTTCCAATTGAAGTGCATCGCTGAGCATAAGCGACAGGACCTTCGCCTTCACATAGGTGTCCCCGTACTCTTCTTTGATTTTATCCAGCAGCGTATTTTGAAGTGTCTTTTTTTGTTTAACCCGCTCAATGACACCTTTCAAATGACTGATGAAACGCAATGTGGAGAAGGAGTCATCGAAGTTAAAGCCTAACTCTTTGGCCGATTCAATCGTTTTCGATACGATTCTGACAACCGCCAAGGAATCCGAAGCCTGCTCCTTTTTGCGTGCGCTATTAAAGTGCATCGTCAAAAAAGCAACCTCATCCTCCGGCAATTTGACATCAAGATGATCGTTAAGGAATTCGACTGACTTCTTGGCGACTTTGTACTCCTCCGGGTACAGATAACCAATTTCATAAGCAAAGGGATTCGTAATGAAAATGCCTCGTTTCTGCCGCTCAACCGCAAAATTGATATGGTCTACTAAGGAGGCATGAATCGTCTCCGAGAAATCACCTTCCAGCATGCTTTGCGCGTAAGCGATAACCTCTTCGGTGATCCCGATAATTTTCACATCAACAGCGTTAAGAATTTGTTCGTAATTCCTGAGCACCTCTGAGGTATGCAAGAGGAATTCTTGCGTGATTTCCGCTTCATCTATCGGCATGCCCGGTGTCTTTTTAAAGCCGATCCCCTTACCGAAAGCTATCGAGTTTTTCCCTGATGTCAAATGTGCCATCACCACATTGTGTGAGAGCACATGAATGATCGTCCGTTCAATCATAAGACACCTCCCTTTCTTTGTTTCGGGGTCCCCCTCATAAGTCGCCTTCCAGGGATATTTAGGCTTGTCCTGATTTGTCTTTTTGGATGTGAAGCATAGGTTTAATGCTTTCTCGAATTTGCTCGGACTCCGTTCCAAATACAACGTGTACATTCCCTTTTCCAAGCCGGATAACACCTATCGCGCCGAGCTCCTTGAGTTCATTGTCCAACACAAGCTTCTCTTCATTAACCAATAAGCGAAGTCGCGTAATGCAAGCGTCAATTGAAATGATGTTGGAAGGACCACCGATATGTTTTAAAATGCGGGTTGGGCGATCTTCTTTCGTCTCACTTAACGGACTTGCTTCCTCCATTTCTACCTCAGCCGTTTCATCGCGAGCGGATACTTTGATTGGGAAGAAATACAGATAAACCCGGAACGTTACATAATAGAGAAGAAAGTAACCTACACCAACTATAAGAATGAGATAAGGGTTCGTGGAGATATGCCAATTCAGCACAAAATCAATGAATCCTGCTGAAAAGCCAAAGCCCATTTTGACTTGAAGCACATTCATAAGCAGCATCGAAATACCCGTTAAGCAGGCGTGGATGACGTATAAGCCAGGAGCAACGAACATAAAAGCAAACTCGATCGGCTCCGTCACCCCTGTTAGAAAGCTGGTCAAACCGGCGCTTAGCAAAACAGGAACAACCAAAGGTTTATTGACCGTTGGTGAACTTTTAATCAAAGCCAAGGCTGCTGCCGGAAGTCCGAACATAATCACGGGATAAAATCCTGTCATAAACATCCCAGCTTCCGGGTCGCCCGCGAAAAATCTGGAGATATCGCCATGTACGATTTTGCCCGTTGCGGTGCTGTAATCCCCTATTTGAAACCATGCGATATTATTAATGATGTGATGCAAGCCGGTAGGAATCAGCAGACGATTCATCATGCCATAGATGAGCACACCGATATTCCCATTATCAACAATCCATAATCCGATAACGCTAATCGATTTCTGCACCGGGGGCCAGATGGAGCCCATCAGCAGCCCTAGAAAAACCATAACCATTGCTGTTAGCAAAGGAACAAAACGTTTTCCGCCAAAAAAACCTAATGCTTTAGGCAGCTGTATATGCTGAAAACGATTAAAGAGAGAGGCAGACAGGATGCCGACAAGCATCCCTCCGAGGACCCCCATATCCAAGCGTTCAGCCGAGTCCGTACCTGTATGAAAGAGCTGCAATACATTATTAAACACGAGATACCCTACCGTTGCCGCCAATGCCGCGACGCCATCTCCGGACGTCAATCCGATGGCAATGCCGATCGCAAAGATTAAGGGTAAATTGTCAAAAATCGCGCTTCCGCCTGACTCAAAAATATGAGCCACCTGCATGAGAAAAGGATCACTGAACGTCATTTTGCCTATACGCAATAGAATGGATGCCGCCGGCAGCACCGCAATCGGAATCATTAAGGAACGTCCCATTTTTTGCAAAAGATACATCGATCTCATTCTGTCTCACCTATTAAGCCCACAAGTTTGGCCGTTTCTTGTTTGCTCTTTCCTATCCCAATTATAGTAGAAAGAACACCCTCCCGAAAGGATAAAATCCTCTAGGATAAGGTGTTTTTTCTATGCAACAGTTTGCTGTTATTTCACCGCTCCCGCCGTAATCCCGCTTGCGATTTGGCGTTGGAAGATGATATACACAATCAGGGTTGGGAGGGTCGTAATCAGAAGACCTGCGAACAACGGCCCCCACTCCACACGATACTGCATTTCCGCTTGCATAACGGCTAAACCGATTGGAAGTGTGTACTTCGTTGGCTCATTCGTTAAAACAACGCCCAAGAAATATTCGTTCCAGTTATTGAGCATATTCGTAATCATAACCGTAATCAGACCAGGCTGTGACAACGGCAGCATGACTCGGAAGAAAGTACCGTAATGAGAGGTCCCGTCAATGATAGCGGCTTCTTCAATTTCTTTCGGCAGCGATTTGTAGAATCCGACCAGCAAGAAAATCCCGAATGGCAGGTTAAGCGCTGCGTACACAAGTATCAACCCCAGCCACGTATTGATCAACTGCAAATCATTGAGCAAGAAGAACAGTGGGATCAAAGCCAATGCGAAAGGTATCATCATCGATGAGATATAAATCGTAAAAATAATTTTATTTCCTTTAAAATCATACCTCGCTAAAATATACGCCGTCATCGCCGCAAGAATCATGCCAAGCAGGGTGCTTCCAGCAGTGACAATAATGGAATTCAGAAAATAAGTGCTGAAGTTATATTTGCTCCATACATAGGAGAAGTTGGACCATAACAGTGGATATTTCGGCAGCGCCCAAGGGGCGTTCAAGAAAAATTGCTCATTATTTTTGAGTGCGTCGAGCAGTGTCCATAACAAAGGATACAGGACGGCAACGCCCCAAATCAGAAGAATGATCCAGACAATCGTTTTGGCTAACGGATTTTTAATCTCCATAAGATGGTTCCCCCTCCTTCAGAATCTTTCTTTTTCTAAGATGACCTTAATGCATTTCGATGGTTTCCTGGCGCATAACGCGCTGCAGAATAAGGGTTGTGATCAGTGAGACGATCAGGATCATCACACCGATGGCCGCTCCATAACCGAAATGATACTGTTGAAAAGCCATCCGATACAGGTAAGATCCCATCACTTGGGTTGTATTGTCAGGCTGTCCGCCGTTCGTCATGAGCTGAACAATGACAAAGGAACCGTTGAGCGTTGTGATTACAATGTTAACAACCGAAACTTTAATTTGCTCCCAGATGAGCGGCATCGTAATGTTGCGGAATTGCGACCATTGACCGGCTCCATCTATATTAGCTGCTTCGTAATAGGAAGCAGGAATATTCACGATTGCAGCAATCATCAAGATCATGTAGAAACCGATACCAGCCCAGATCGTAGGCGGCAGTAACATCCAAATCGTATGCTGGGGAAAACCTAACCAAGTAATATCAACCTTTTCACCTGTAAATAGCGACAGGAAAGCATTCAGGAATCCAATTTGCGGATTGTAGATGAAGTTCCAGAGTACGCCGATAACAACGACTGAGATGACATTCGGGATAAAAAAGATGGCTCGGAAAAAACCGGATCCTCTTACTCTGAAGCGTGTCAAAGCGACTGCGAAGAACGTGGCCAGAATCATAATGCCAATCACTTTACCAACGACTAAGAAATAATCATTCCCAATGGCTGTAAGGATAATTGGGTCTTTAAATATCTCTTTAAAATTGTCAAAACCGATAAACGTGCTGTTCTCCGACATTCCTGACCAATCATAGAATGACTTCTGCAAGGCCTGTATAACAGGGTAGATCGTGAACACACAGAAGAATAAAAAAGTCGGAATGATGAATGAAGCGATGAACATATTCCTTTTCCACACTTTTGACTTAGCCTTCATTCTATCCTCACCGTCCTATCATTAAAATGGCGGAGAACGCCTAGGGCACTTAGCCTTATTTGTTCTCCGCACTTCCTCATTCCGTTGCTATTTCTTCTGCTTGGCGACGACATCCGTTACACGTTTTACCCACTCTTCAGGGGTAATGGTTCCGATTGTCAAAGCAACACTCGCATCTTGCATAGCTTTGTCAACGTCAGCTGCGAAGGAAACCGTAGGTACGACCACTGTGTCCGGTGAAGACAAGAATTTGGCAGCATCTTTAACGAAGTTAGGTGCTTTGGAGGAAGAGATGTCACCTTTAACATTCGAAGGAGCACCGCTCAGCTCAGCCCATTGGGAAGCTTGCGTTTTGGAGAATACGAACTGCATGAATGCTTTTGCAGCATCTTTGTTTTTCGCTTTTTTCGCGATGGCAAATGTCGCTGTGGACGTGTTCGCTACCACTTTTCCACCTTTATCTTGCGTGATGGAAGGGATGAATCCGAAGTCGAAGGAAGCTGGAACGTCTTTCGCCATTTCGTTTGGCAGCCATAGGCCGTTCGGGATGAAAGCGTCTTTGTGCTGCAGGAACAAGGATTGGGAATCCGTGTGATTGATTTGAACGGATGCTTTATCGATGAATCCTTTATCGCGCAATTGAACGATTTTGTTCAGACCTTTGATGATGGCAGGGTTTTTCCAAGCTTCAAGATTGTTTGTGGACATGTCTTGCAGCAATTTGTAGTCATTGTTATTCGCCGATACGATGGCAGGGAATAGTACTGCCCCATTAATGTAGTAAGGGTATTTACCAGTGTGAATGAAAGGATTAATGCCAGCGGCTTTAATTTTCTCGCTTACAGCAAGGAAGTCTTCAAAGTCTTTTGGCTCTGCCCAAGCTTTTTCTTTGAATAGGGCTTTATCGTAGAAAATACCCCATGAGCTCATAACGAAAGGTATGTTATAAATTTTACCGTCAAACTCTTGTGGCTTTTGTGCTAGCAAATCAATAATTTTATCGCCGTCAACGTTTTTAGCGTCTTTGATCCAATCTGTCAAATCTTCAAGTTGACCGTCTGTCACCATTTGACGATCGAACAATTCAGGTCCATCGATATATACGAAATCAGGTGGGTTACCAGCGATCCAACGGGGTTTCATTTGTTCGTTGATTTTTGGTCCCGCACTTTCTTTAATTTTCAGATCCGGGTTTGCCGCTTGGAAATCAGCAATAACTTTCTTCCACCATTTGTCGCCGTATCCGCCAACAAAGTATTGGATTTCAAAATCACCTGTTAGTTTTTTTGCTGCTGCAGCAGTAGGCGCAGCGCTTGCAGCGGCTGTTGCTGCTGGTGCTGTTGATGCAGCGGGTTTTGTCGTTTCTGCCGGAGCGGCGGTTTTACCACAACCTGCTGCTACAAGTACCATAGATGCAGCGAGGCCCATTGTTGACCATTTTTTCATGTTCATGTGTTCATCTTCTCCCTTTTTTAATAAATCTGTTTGTTATTTTGGAGTAGCGAATTCCCGTTATCCTGTCCATCCGACGTTTGTACGACCAACCCCTTTCAGCAATCCGTTATTGAAAAAAAATAAAAGGGCATAGTTATAGAAGAAGACTTGCTTTCTTCTAATAACTAATGCCCTTACGGTAACATGTTATTAAAACTAACATATTCAATTGTTTTTGTTGCTTCGTGTGATTAAATCTTACAATATAATGACATGATCGTCAATACCTGTTACAAAAATTTCCTTGTGACTACTATATTCTATGATCGACCCATCTTGTGATATGATAGATCATATCGTTTAATCCTAAGTAAAGGGTGATTCCTATGTCCAAACGTAAACCAACAGCTGTTAATCGTAGAGTCAAAGAGGAAGTCAATAAGAAAGCCATCATATGGACAGGCGCCATTTTGCTCGTTGTCATTATTGGCATGACATTACTGCTCATTTTGGACAAATGACTATAACTGAAATGATTGAATTTATCACATTTTGAATTGTAATCGCTTTCTTGGTGATTGTCAATACAAATCCTCAGCTGCTTGTATGAACAGGCAAATAACCCCGTCTGATTCTCATTCAGACGGGGTTTACTTCAATCATTTATAAGGCTGACAGAACAGGGTTAATCCAACCATTTATACTTCTTGCCTGGATTGCTGTCATTTGTCTGCAACGGCAGTCCAAAGGATTGATTCGGTTTTCCTCTCCCAGCTCCACTGCCAGGGGATCCTGTTCCCGCTCCTGATCCATCGCCTAAACCCGACTCAGGCAAAATCCCCTTGCCAATGGTTACTTTCGTTTGATGTGTCACCATGTCATAAAGCTCTTCAACATCCGCCTGCTGCATCCGGACACAGCCGTGAGACTCATCTTTGCCGATGCTGGAAGGCTTGTTCGTCCCGTGAATAGCATACAGCGTATCGGATAACGTCATACCTCGGCTCCCGAATTCACCATTCGATTTGCCGTTGGGGTTGCGCACCTTTTCGCTAATGATAAAATCACCCTGAGGCGTTTTCTCGCCGCCTAACCCGACAGGATAGCTGCGGATGATCTTATCTCCGCTAACCAAGGCAAGAAGATGCTTATCTGTGTCAATCATGATGCTGAGCGGTTCACGCAAAGGATCGCTTGATGTTTTAGGCTGCGAGCTGCTCGGTATAGTCGCCTCTTTGCCCTCTGGGCCAGGCTGAGCTCCCTCCTCCGCTTGCTTCGTCCCCTGAGCCTGCCCAGGTGTGGCAGGATTAGCTTTCAACAACTTGAGCGTTTGTGGAAACAGCTCCTTCATCTCCGGCGTAAGCCCTGGAAGCAAATTATCCGGGTAGGGCTTGGCCAGCTGATCAGGCGCCTCAGGCAGCGAACCCGTTTTCGCTTGATAAGCCTTCATCGCGCTCTGCAGCACTATCGCTTGTTCAAGATCCTTCATCCATTGCTCAATAACAGGAACAAGCGCTGCGCTGTCAGCAACTTGGCATGAGCATATTTGCGACTGATAGTACTTCAAAGCAGACGAATTCCCACCTCCACCATCAGACGTCACACTTAGCAACGGACTCACTGATCTGTTCCACTCGATCCATTTGCCATCTGCACTGCGCGGCGCTTGCATAATAACCGATTCTCCGGCGCTCAAGCTGGAAGTAGCAAGGACCTGCTGAAGTCTTCTCCCCCAATCCCCTTCCGAGAAATATAACTTCGTCCCTGGCCCTGGCACTTCTCCCTGTATTTGAGCGGATTGAACCTCAGCATTAGCATTCGCGTTTTTGCCAGGTGCTGTCTTTGCAGTTTCACTAGTCACACCGCCATTCGCAGAGTCTATTGCGGCTGGAACTGCCAAAAGCAGCAAAAGAACCAAGAGCGGCATCCACTTCCCTTTATTCCTCACCCGGTTCGAACTCTCTGCCCCCTTAACGTTCCTAGAGACGGTAGATGGATCAGTAGGAAGCGGACCTTCAATTATTATTTTTTGACGCTCAAAAGCCTCATAAATCTCGCCAGCTTGCGCAAAACAGTAGGCTGCCTTGCCTTCTTTCCCTTGCGCCGCGTATTCTCGCCCCAATAAATACCAAGCCATTTTATGATCAGGATGCTCTTTGACATATTTCTTAAGATACAGCGGATCTTCGATCGGATTATGTTGGAAGAATCGTTCCAACTGATCTTGGCGATGATTATTTTTCATCCCGGACACCTCCCCGCACGAACTTCGAGATTAACTCTCTCAAATTTATCGGCAGATGAAGCTTGGAGTTGAAGCTTAAATTAAAACAAGCCCAACAAGGTTCCCCTCGCCAGGCTCGCTTAGTTCTTATTTCACAAATGATTTCGTGCGTAAAATCGCTGTATGCGTCGCTTCATCCCACTGCACATCCAAACCGATTTGTTCCGCGAAGAAACGAATCGGCACATACGTCCTGTCTTGCTTCACATAAGGCGACACATCCGTAGATTGCTTCACATCCGCTTGTCCTGCTTGTTTAAGCACAACACCGGTTTCACCAATGGTTAACTCCACCGTCGTGGTTCCTTTATTCAGCTGTACAATCTTTTTGCCCGCTTGTTCTGCATACTTAACTTCGAAACCAAATGTTTCACTGATTGCTCGAACCGGAACCATCGTCCGTCCATCCTGAAGCTCAGGCTGAGCATCGAAAACAATCATTTTATCGCCATGTACGACATTAATTCCTTGGCTGGCTAAATTATCCGGTAAATGATACGGCGTTATTTTACGGATTTTATTGTTCGAAGCATCTGCAACGATCATATTTCCTTGAGCCGTGACAATGACATCACTCGGATTATAAAATTCAGCCGCCCGCTCAACCCCATCCGTCTCACCTGTTTGCACCGTGCCGGATATCGTTGTCACCTTACCGTCCAATAAATAACGAATTGCATGATTTAAGCTGTCCGCTATCAAAACTCCGCCTTCCGAAGTCACGGAGAGTCCTTTCGGAAAATCAAACTTAGCTTTCAACGCTTCGCCATCGGCGTAGTCACCGCCTGCATACAGCTCATTTTTTTCATATATCGTATTATTGCTTAATAGTGCCGTAGATCCAGCTACCGTCTTCACAGTACCAGCTTGCAAATCAATATAACGTACGCGTTGATTACCCGTGTCGCTCACATACAGATTTCCTTTGCTGTCCAGAGCAAGACCGGAAGGCTCGTTGAACTTAGCTTCAGTTAAATTACCGTCTTGGTACTCACCGGCAAATGACGCCTCTCCGGGACGAACCAGAATTGCACGAGTAGAAGCTGCATTCAGTGTTGAGACCGTGCCGTCTGTAGAAATTTTACGAATCACATGATTCAGCGAATCCGCTACGTACACAATCCCATCAGCCGTTACCGCAACATCACTCGGATGGTAGAAACTCGCGTCCGCTCCTTTGCCATCCTTCTTACCCGGAACACCATTTCCCGCAAGCGTGGTAACTTGTCCGTTCGTGTCCACTTTACGAACCGCGTTATTCGCAGAGTCGGCTACATACACATTCCCCTTGCCGTCAACGGCCAAGCCTGACGGTGCATTAAAAAATGCTTCAGAGGCTTTACCATCAAGGAGTCCTCCCGTTGGAAATCCTTGGCTGTTCGTCGTAACAACAACCTCTGGTCCTGCGAACGTCGTAACTTTGCCTCCCGAAACCTTACGAATAAGATGATTGCGGGTATCTGCAATCAGAATGCTGCCGTCAGGCAGTTGAAGAACACTGCCCGGCGCTCGAAATGCGGCACTTAAGGCATCGCCGTTCACATCTTCAAAATCCCCAATTCCGGCGAACGTCGTAACATCTGCTAGAATTTGGCCATTACTTGAACGCAGCGCATCTGCAGACAAACCCGCCGCCCACGCGGACGAACCTCCAAGTAAAGTCGCTGCCGCAAACGTGGAAACAAGGATATATTTTAAGGGTTTCATAGGTTTCTCCTTTAATAATTCGATTAAACACCCGTATGGAGATCTAAATCTAAAGTTACCGGTTGAATACTAGATTCCACAATGGGGATGGTTTGAACGGACGTGCCATTTTTCCGTACAATGACGATTTTCCCAACACTAATTTCTTGATGCCCATAACCTTGCAAAGGAATTGTCACTAGCTTTTGAAGATCAGTAACCTTGATATTGCCTGCATCCCCATAACCCGTGACCGTGTAAACCAGTTCTTTTTGACCGCTGCCCTCATATTCTTCGATATGTTCGACATAATTGGTACTGTTTTCCCGCCCAAAAATCGTTCCATTTACAGCCGGCATGTCATCACTGTAATAAGTATCTTCACCATAGAACAGGTGCACCTCTACGCCATAAATATCATTAGATTCAACGAAATTTTTTAAATTAATATCCAAGTTGTATGTATTCGGATTAGAACCTGTCTCATTTAATGTCGCCGTTAAACTTACAGCCGGCACTGGCGTATTAGGTGTTCCCGGATCAGGATTACCTGGATTCGTGTTTCCACCGGAACTTCCTCCGGAATTCGAACCTCCATCGGTCGGTGGTGTCACTGGTGGCTTAACAGCTTCCGACGCCTTCAACTTCGCCAATGCATCTGCTTTAGCCTTTTCCTCGGCGGCTTTCGTAGCTGCCTCCAGCTTTTTCTTCTGCTCTTCCAGCAGTTTAAGCTGCGCCTCCAGCTGCTTCTTCAGCTCGGCTTGCTTTTTCTCCTGTTCGAGCTTCTTTTTCAATTTCTCAGCTTCAAGCTTCTTCAGAAGCTCTTGTTTTTGTTTCTCTTTTTCAGCATCGACACCCGCTGTTTTATCTAAATCCTTTACTTTGCTTAAATCTAATTTCTTGTTTTCCTCAGAAATCTTTTTATTGGCCTCTGCAATCACTTTATCCATCGCAGATTGATCCAGTTTCTTTTCAGCCAGTGCTTTTTTCGCAATGTTTCCGATTAAATTATCGAAATTTTGTTTCACTTTATCGAGCTCATCCGTGCTCTTCACGACTAAATTCCCATCATCGGTTACATTGCCTTCGGCAAGCTCTTTTGCTTTTTTGGCGATGAATTCCTCATTTTCTTTATCGATTTCCGCTTTGTTCAGAATGAACTCTTTGATAACTTCAGGCGATGCCTGCTTAACGAAATCATCCAGATCGAGGAAATCCACTTTCAATGCCAAATCCTCAGTTTCATCTCGGCCATCAAGTGAAATTTGTTGTGTAGGATACAAGTAAGTAACAGCTGTTTTCTGCTCCGAATCCTCGCCCGTCGTTACCGTAGAAGCAGACACTTTACCTGCCCCAACCGCCATTTTGATGGCACCTGTTACCGGATCAACCATCACAAAGAACTGCGTTCCCCGGACACCCATGACGGCAGTCGGTGTTTCAACTTCAAATTCATCATTGGAACCGGCTAATGATTTCACTTTGACCCACAAGGAACCTGCCCATACTTTGAGCTTGGACTTCTTGTTTCCATCCGAAGTATTGAGGTCGGACACATTGATTTCCGCATTTTCCCCCAAGGTTACATCTGCATCTCCGTTGCTCAAATTAAGCGTTACAGAGGAGCTTGCCCCCGTATAAACGGTATCCCCTTGATTTAAACTCATGCTCTCATAAGCATCGTATGTTTTGGAGCCTCCGCCTTTTTTGACCGTTACTTCTCCTGATAAGACCGATACAACAGCAACCCTAACCGTTTTGGCATCTACAGGCTTAACAAGCAGCACGGAGATCAAACTAAATATCAAACTTAAGCTTAAACATAATGAGACAAATGATTTCTTGGACATCCCCACACCAGCTTCCTCCCTAGTTTCCAACTTTACAGATTCCCGATTACTTCATATACTGCTACGGGTTTTTCTTTCCCTTTAACTTTGATTTCACCGATAGACGCAATTTCAAAAAGGTCTTTGACCCGCTCATACGTCTGCTCACTAATGAGAATTTGCCCTGGTTTTGCATTCGATTCCAGACGTGCTGACAAATTCACGGTATCTCCGATCGCCGTATAGTCCAGACGAAGGTCTTCGGAGCCAATGTTCCCGACTACAGCAGGTCCGCTATTGATGCCCAGTCCGAATTTCACGCCGATCCCGTACTTCTCGATCAACTTCTGTTCAAGCACATTCGCCTGCGACTTCATTTCGATCGCTGCGCGAACAGCCATTTCCGGGTGATTGTCATATTCAATAGGAGCGCCGAACATCGCCATAACACCATCACCTATGAACTTATCAAGCGTTCCATTGAATTTAAAAATCGCCTTCGTACATACATCCAAATATTCGTTCAAAACTTGAATGACTTGTTCGGGCTCTAACCGTTCTGACATTGGCGTAAATCCGCGAATATCAACGAAAATCAGAGATATATCCTTGCGGCTTCCACCAAGCTTGACATCTTCTCCAGATTGCAACAGCTCGTCTACTACCGACTTTGAAACAAATCTGCCGAAGATCCCTGTTACCCGATTACGCTCTTTGCGCTCATCCAGGTAATGACTTACCAATGACCATATGTATATAGTGACTAACGCAAATTGCGGATAAACGAGTGGCGCAAAAGTTGAACCCGCAATATAAAAGGCTAACCACACGCCTCCATAAACCACGAACATGCCAATGAAAATAAATAGTGCGGTTTTCCCTTTAAATCTCTCAAATAAGTAAATGGCTAGTACGGAAATAAGTAGAATAAGACCAATTCCTACAGGTGTACTTGCGTCTTTATAAAATTTGCTTTCCAACAAAGTTTGGATCATATTGGCATGGATTTCGATTCCAAACATTTTGACAGAACTGATCGGCGTAGGATATTCGTCCTGCATCGCCGTCACGAAAGGGCCAACCAATACAATGCTGCCTTGCAGAGGCAAAGGATTTTTGCTATTCAAAACATCCACAAATGAGAGCATCTCGTAACCGGTAGTAGCATCCACCTTCTGCCTGGGCAGTGTGAAAAACTCCGTCGTTACCTGATTTCTTTCATTCGTCGGCAAAACGACACTGCCGCGCTTCCATTCTCCCGTCGCCTCATCTCGCTTAACCTTCTCATTGTCGTCAAGTACGAGATTGGCAAGGGCAACGCTGAAAGCTGGTATGAAAGTCCCATTCTCATCCGGCAATCCAACCGGAAGCTTTCGTGCTTTTCCATCTTTATCGACAAACACATTAATATGCGCCATCTGCTGCTTATTAGTTGTTAAGGTTGTCGTTGGGTAGTCAACTCTCTCAGGCACAAGATCTCCTGCCTGCTGTTGTTTGGAGGGGTAATTGATTTGAACGGGCAGGATTACATTATGATATTTGGCCAGAACATCAGCCAATGCCTTGTCGTCTGCGGGGTTTTTGGAAGGTTCAGCTAAGACCACGTCTATGCCGATTGCAGCTGCGCCGGATTGTTCCAGCTTTTCTATCAATTGGGCGTAGGTTGTTCGGTCCCACGGGAATTTCCCGATTGCTTTTAACGATTTCTCATCAATCTTGACAATTTTGATCCGATCCTCAGGTTGGCGTTCTTCCACTGATTTGGCTTTCCGCAACACATCTTGAAGGGGACCCTCAATAAAATAAAATAACCCACTCGAGTTCACCGTGTAGAAATATGTCGACAACAGCATCAGCACAAGTCCCGCTGCCAACGTATTGATCCATTTCTTTTTACCCATAAGAGCCTCCCCATGCATACTAGCTTCATTGTAAGATGGGGGGAAACAATTGGCAATGAATTGTTACAAAAAAATACAAATTGTAGCAGAAAAAAAGCCCAATCCCTTTGCAGGAACCGAGCTTTTTCGACATATTGTGGAACACGCCACAAGTTGGGTTATGATTAGTTAAAAGGTGAATCCGCAACTTTGATGGAATCAGTTGGGCAGCCATCTTGTGCATCCTGTAGATCATCGAACAGATCTTCTGGGATTTCAGTTACCCCTTTGTTACCATCTCCATCAAAAATTACTTCTGCCAAGCCCTCATCATCGTAATCATAGATGTCTGGTGCTGTAGCTCCGCAAGCGCCACAAGCAATACAAGTATCTTTATCAACGAATGTATACTTTGCCATAGTTTAACTCCTCCTCATTTTATCCTCATTGTAAAATATAATATAAATGAGGACAAAGTTCAAACCTTAAAATTGTTCTGCCTTAAAATACCTTTCAACAAAGTCTGCGAGAGCAACAATGTCATTCAAATCAAGCTTTGGCAGGGTTGAGAACCGAGAATCCAGCGCCTCCATATCTGTTGCAATCGCTATAGGCTCGTGTTCTAGAGCTTGAATAATTTCACTCTGCTCTATTGTACGAAAGACAGCGATCTTTGGATGCTTTTCCCGCTTAAATCCTTCAACAAAAACATAATCCATGTGAGCATAAGCGTTGATTTGTTCTTGCAAGTCAGGCTTGCATTTTTTCTCATAGACATGAATAGAATCAGTAGAGATTGTTACGACAGCTTCCGCACCGGATTGCGCAAAAATTGTAGAATCTGCTCCGGATGCTTCCTTATAGTGTCCATGTGCATCATGTTTCAATACAGCGATCTGCTTGCCGCGGCGTTTCATTTCAATGACTAGTTTAGCAATCAAGGTCGTTTTGCCGCTGCCGGAATATCCGGTAAAACCGATACAATGTGCCATAATCCCCTCACTTCTCCTCTTCCTTATGAAGCGGATTATTTTTCAAATGATCCATCTGCAAGGAAGTTCCTCTTGACTTATGATTTCTAATAAAAGCAGAAGGGTCGTCACTCATCATACCAGCGGTCAGAATCGCGTTCTCGCCAAACTTATCTCGGAGTCCATCCATGATTTTATTTAAATTTTCGCGTTTTGGCTGCTTCTCGTAATCAAATAAATCAAGCTGCACGAACGTCTCTTCTTTGCTTGTTAGATTTTGCAAAGTAATCCCCAACAACCGGACCGGGTTGCCGTCCTCCCATTGATGATCATACAGTTGGCAGGAAGTTCTGTAGATATCATCCATGTGCTCCGTCGGCGTAGGCAATGTAACGGATCTCGTAATCGTCCTCATGTCCGGATCACGAATGGTGATTTGGATGGTGGACGTCATCAATTCCTGCTTCCGAAGCCTTCTTGCCACCTGATCTGCAAGATTCAAGAAAACGCGGTGAATCTCTTTTCTGTCTATATAATCCCGAGGCAGTGTTGTCGTATGGCCGATAGATTTGCTTTGCTCTTGCTCAGGGTTAACCGGCGAGTTATCGATCCCATTCGCCGAACGCTTTAGATGTGGGCCCAAAACGCCAAAATGCTTGCTTAGCAGCAGCTCGTCGCCTTCAGCCAGTTGACCCAGTGTAAAGATGCCTAGCTTTGTCAGCTTGTCCGCCGTCTTTTTGCCGATACCATATAAATAGTTGCACGGTTTGTCCCATAAGACAGTTGGCACGTCCCGTAGGCGCAGAACAGAGATGCCATTCGGTTTTTTCATATCCGAGCCCATTTTAGCTAATAATTTATTTGGTGCAACGCCAATGGAGCAGGGCAGCTGCAGCTCATTCATAATCCTTTGCTGAATTGTCCCAGCAATTTCAAGCGGAGTACCGAACTGTTTGGATCCGGTAATATCTACAAAACACTCGTCAATCGACATCGATTCGACCATGGGAGAATAGCTGTAGGCGATTTGCATAAAACGTCTTGAAAAACTGCGGTATAATTCAAAATCAGGCCGGATAAGCATCAAATCAGGGCATATTTTCAAAGCCTGTCCCACCTGCATGCCTGTCTTAATCCCCATCGATCGGGCCACATAAGAGGAAGTTACAATGATCCCTCTGCGGAGCTCCACACTTCCGGCAACTGCGATGGGTTTCCCTCTATATATGTCTGGCTCGACAGCCTCATGGACCGAACAATAAAATGCATTCATATCGATATGCAAAATAACTCTGCCTTGCTTGGGATAGTGATGCTCGACCGTCGTCATTTCACAACCCCTTCCATATTCAAAAAACTAGATGAAAGTCATTTTCAGCATACAAAAAAATATGGGTTCAAGCAAACGCATTTTTGAGTTATGATGTCTTTACCCGTAATATTATGTTATAATCGTAAATTATACATTAGCGCTTTAAAGCAAGCATATTAACCTACACATACGTATCCAAGTCATTTTTGCTAGCTTTTGAAGGAGGAACCCATGCCAACATCAGTCAAAATCTTCGACACTACCCTACGAGACGGAACTCAAGGAGAAGGCATCAGCTTATCTGTTGAGGATAAAATTAAAATTGCCCGAAAGCTCGATGAGCTTGGGGTTCATTATATTGAAGGCGGATGGCCGGGCAGCAACAGCAAAGACATCGAATTCTTTGAGCGTGTCCGCGATATGAAGTTCACCAATGTCAAGATTACCGCCTTCGGAAGCACAAGACGCAAAGATTCCGTTGCTTCAGACGATATTAATCTGAACAGACTTGTTGAATCAGGTGCGCAGGTAGCAACCATCTTCGGGAAGTCCTGGGACTTCCACGTGCATACAGCGATTCAAACGACACTCGAAGAAAACCTGGCCATGATCTACGACTCCGTACTTTTTTTGAAAAGCTCCGGATTAGAAGTCATTTATGATGCAGAGCATTTCTTTGACGGTTACAAAAACAATCCTGAATACGCTTTGCAAACGATCAAAAAAGCCCAAGATGCCGGTGCTGACTGGATCGTATTGTGTGATACCAATGGAGGTTCGCTCCCTGGAGAAGTAACCGCAATCGTGACCGCTGTGAAGCAGCATGTATCAACGCCTGTTGGCATTCATGCGCATAACGACTGCGAGTTAGGAGTAGCCAACAGCCTCGCTGCCGTTCAAGCCGGTGCCGGACAGGTTCAAGGTACGATTAACGGCTATGGCGAACGCTGTGGGAACGCGAACTTGAGCTCGATTATCCCTAACCTTCAATTGAAGCTGGGATACCACGTAATCACTGAGGAACAATTGAAAACATTAACACAAGTCTCCAGGTATATCAGCGAAATTGCCAACATGCATATGCCGATCAATCAGCCTTATGTCGGTAACGCTGCATTCGCCCACAAAGGCGGTATTCACGTATCTGCCATCCTTAAAGATGCAAGCACGTATGAGCACACGAAACCAGAGCTCGTCGGCAACAAACAGCGCGTCCTTGTTTCAGAGCTTGCTGGCCAAAGCAACGTGCTTGTCAAAGCGCAAGAGCTGAACTTAGACTTCGATAAAGAGCCTCAGAAAACCAAACAAGTGATCGAGAAGATCAAAGATCTGGAACATCAAGGCTACCAGTTCGAGGGAGCGGATGCGACACTTGAGCTGCTGCTGCGTGAAGCATTTGAAGGACTTGAAGAAATTTTCACTTTAGAATCATTTAAAATGCTTGTTGAGAAATCCGCGAACCAATCCGTCGTATCGGAAGCCATCGTCAAGGTTAAGGTACATGGCGAAACGATCTACACCGCGGCAGAAGGAAATGGTCCCGTCAACGCCCTGGATAACGCTTTACGCAAAGCGCTTATCCAATATTACCCGGATATCAAGAACATCCACCTATCCGATTATAAAGTGCGTGTCCTTGACGAGAAAGATGCAACAGCCGGTAAAGTTCGCGTCCTGATGGAAACGACAGACTTTAACACGACATGGAACACGCTAGGGGTATCCAGTAACATCATCGAAGCCAGCTGGTATGCGCTTGTTGACAGCTTGCGCTATGCGCTGATCAGCAGACAACGTGTTGAGCCGGCCAACAAAGAGCAGAACGAGCGACTTGGTTTGATCAATCACTAAGACTAACACACAGACAAAAGCTGCAAATTGGCCCTATAAGGCTAACTTGCAGCTTTTTTTGTCATCCCTTGATGAGACTCGCGATCTTCTTATCCAGTTCTTTTGGCGAAAGCACGTGAATAACCTCGCGGACGACGCCATTTTTATCAATCAGAAAACTCGTTGGAATCGCAACAACCCGGTACGCATCCGCGTTCGTTCCCTGCTTGTCCAACAGTACTGGAAAAGGGTATTTATACGTTTCCACGAACTTTTTGATATTCTCCATTTTATCCCCAGGCGTCACATTCACCGCATACAAGTCAAACTGTCCTTCGTATTTGTTATATACATTCACTAGATCCGGCGCTTCTTCCTCACACGGACCACACCAGGATGCCCAGAAATTAACGAGCAAAGGCTTCTCGCGCGGACCACCAATCGTGTACGCCTTTCCATCAAGCCCAGTCAAGGTAAACGCAGGGGCAAGGAAATTCACCTGAGGCGCTTGTTCTGTTGGCATTAGGGTCTGTTTATTTTTATGCTGGGCGTTTTGATAAATAGCTATCCCGGCTAATACGACGACCAATACGATTACAAATACATTCTTCTTCAAAAATGTGTTCACCTCCATTGTCTATATTATCTCCAATTCAGCTTAATTTCCAACATCGGCAAATCAACAAAGTATGCTTTCCCCAATTACGGGAAAAGTAAGTCTACCAATTGCTCTGAAAGGAATAATCAAAGTGAACAAAGTTGCAACATCCAACACCAGGACCAAAAACAGATTTAGTGACCATGCCAGCAACGGTTCAAACAACACATCAAATAACAAATCGAACAGCAAGTCCAAGGATAAGTCAAGCAAAGGCTCCATATGGGAATACATTGCGTTAGCAACAATTCCTTTGGTTCTCGTCTTAGGGAATTCCATGCTAGTCCCTATTTTACCTGATTTACAGGAAAAGATGGGCATCTCCCGCTTCCAAAGCTCCCTTGTCATTACACTTTTCTCGATTGCAGCAGGCGTCATCATTCCGGTATCCGGCTATTTGTCAGATCGCTTTACGCGGAAATCCGTCATCATTCCATCGCTTATCGTTTACGGGGCAGCTGGTGTTCTGGCAGGCTTCGGGGCTGTCTGGCACTCTTACCCCACCCTTATCATCGCACGTGCCATACAAGGCCTTGGAGCGGCTGGTACAGCCCCTATAGCCATGGCATTAGTTGGCGATCTATACAAAGGCGGAGACGCAAGCAAAGCACTAGGGCTCATAGAAGCCTCAAATGGAGCAGGCAAAGTGGTTAGTCCGATATTAGGCTCATTACTTGCCATAATCGTCTGGTTTGCCCCTTTTTTCGCGTTTCCGATCTTTTGTGTATTAGCTTTGCTGGCAGTTATTTTCATGATTAAAGAACCTCCGAATGAGAAAAAAGCAGAACCTCTCGGCACGTATTTAAAGCAAATCAGAGATATCCTGCGAGAAAAAGGACGTTGGCTTATCCCTGCCTTTTTTGCCGGGTCGATCACTTTATTCATTCTGTTCGGCGTTCTTTTTTATCTATCTCAAATCCTAGAGGAAAAGCCCTACAGCATCGAGGGAGTCCGCAAAGGGCTCGTACTGGCCGTTCCCTTGCTTTGCATGGTCATAACCTCATACACGACCGGCGCGAAAATCAAACAAAATGGCACCTTGATGCGATGGTTAATGAATATCGGACTGATTCTGATGACAGTGTCCTTAACATTAGCAATCTTTCTCAATACGAACCTGTATGTGTTCATAGGACTTCTATCGCTTAGCGGAATAGGCACAGGACTTCTCCTACCCTGTCTAAACACCATGATCACCGGTTCAGTGGAACGTGATCAGCGTGGTATGATCACTTCATTGTACAACAGCCTTCGTTTTATCGGCGTGGCATTCGGTCCACCATTATTCGGATGGCTCATGAATATGTCGCATAAAACCTTGTTCATAACAGTAGCTTCCATGGCTCTCCTGATGTTAGCACTCGTCTTTTTCTGTATCAAACCGAATGAAGAACTAAAAGGAAATGCATGATATACTAGCCTCAATCTTAGTCGTATTTTAAGGTGGAGGCGCCAATGGTCGTATATTTAAAAAAAGAACTTTTCAATCAGCTGCTGCATTTCAGCCAACAAATGATGCCGGAGGAAGCATGCGGCCTCATTATAGGCAAATCTACGAGCCCAAACGAAGAGCTTCTAGCCTCTTCTTTTGTTCCCATGCGGAATTGCTCCACCAACCCTCGAATTCATTTCGAGTTGGACCCGGCGGAGATGATTCCCTATCTAACAAATAACCAAAATCCTGTGATGGGCTTATTCCACTCACATCCAACAGCCTCCGCGGTTCCTTCTGCCGCGGACCTGCAAACCCTTTGGCATACGATTCCTACTCATTGGATCCTCTCTTTGACGAACCCAGATAACCCTGAGTTAGTGGTTTATCAAATAAAAAAAGCCTCATCGACCGGTTATCACAAACTCGCGTTTGTAATCGGTCAATGATGGCTTAAGAGGGCGTATAGATCACCCAGTGTATCAACATTCCTCGCTTTGATCTCCTCCATGAATCGGGACCACAGCTCTGCAGTCATCAAGGAATCCTCCAGGGCATGATGACGCTGAGTAACCGGTATATCATAAGCATGAAGCAAAGAATCCAAGCTTAAATTTTTCCTTTTTGGCATCAGCCACTTCGCAATCATCATCGTATCCAATACACGATGAGATAAACTGACCTTAGAGGTTCGCCAGAGCGCAGAATTCAGAAAGTTTTTATCATGCCCGGTTGCATGAGCTACCAAAATTCGCTGCTGGACAAATTCCAGAAAATCGCTCAAAACGCCGATCAATTCAGGAGCATCCGCTACCATTTCATTCGTAATCCCTGTCAATTCAATGATGTCTTCTGGAATTTTACGTTTCGGATTTACCATACTATAGAAAGTATGATCTCTCTGAACTTCACCACCAATGACGGAGACGCCGCCGAACGAAATAATTTCATCACCATTATAAGGAGAAAATCCTGTCGTTTCCAAATCAAAAACTACAATTTCCATCGAGTGCAGCGGTATTTCAAACAGGGAATCCTTCCGCTGTTCTTTTAACATCGAGCGAATAAAAGCCATCTGCTGGGCACTTTGCACATCAAACATGGAGGTTATAGCCGGTGTCAGCCCCCCCATTTTGTACAACTGCCACATACGTCCGCCAGGCCGCATATCTTTCATCCCAACTCACCTCTCCAACACAAGAAAAATGCATTCCGATCCATCTAACCCTTTTCTCTCTCTATGTGTGAAACAATCGACCTTTTAACATACTTTTGCAGTTCAATCCCGGCACGTAAACATTGTTTCAATTCCTGTTTGACTTCCTTGGTTAATTGATCAGCGGCCAGCTTCCCGCGGGTTGTGTACATCTCATTTTCTAATTGGAATGGTGTTAAATCCCTGAGTTTAAGTGCTACGCAGAATGCCTCTAACCACTCATCAGCTAATTGATCTGATATAAAACTACTTTCCTTTAGTAACTTTATCCTTTGCAAAGTCGATGAGTGCATAATGCCTGCTTGGATAGCGAGTAGACGTATACCATTCACGATAGGAATATAAGCGCCATATTTGATATCAAAACCACCAGCATCTTCACCGTACCTCTCCGTAATCAACTGGCCAAAGACACCTAACGATATTTTGTGGTGGAGCGTATTCGATAATAAATCATTCAGAATGCCCGAGTTCTCCCGAACATAGGTTAAAAACGTATCCTTCAGTTGATCGACCAAATTTTGCGATCCGTATATACACCGCATATCCGCCATGATGAGCAGGTAACGGATATTTTCCCACTCCGGTTCCCTCAGCCATTCCAGCATCATTTGGGTATACTCTGATAACGACTTACGCCATTGTATATTGCTAGAAACAACATTGCCTTCACACGGTGGGTATCCTAACGCGTCTAGACCTTTCAAGATGCAATCAACCAATTTAATGAAGTATTCTTCTACTTCTTCCTTTGGATGCTGGTCGCTTTCCCCATATACAAGCCCGTTATCCTGATCGCTCCAAAGCGTTTGTTCACTTCGCCCTCCGCTACCGTACAGGATAAAAGCATACGGCACAGGCGGTTTCCCAAAGCCTTCGTCTTCTAAAATGTGTTCAGCAAGCTCAATCGTTCTCTGTATAAAAGCATCGTGAACCGTGTTCACCTTTCGACCTAATTCAGGTGTATGAGAGAAAAGGAGATGCTCCCGAAACATCTCATGCACCTGATCTCTGGTTATTCGCATCTCATCGAACTGTTCCGATAGATAGATACGCTCCAGGATCTGTTCCATTGAGAGATGTTTCATGTTGCATCCCCTTTGCCCAAGTAAAAAGTTATGTGATATTAAACGGACACGCCGTTTTGAGCTGCTTTTTTCATTTGTTCTGGGTAACCGTATGAACCGTGTTCAGACAAGTCCAGACCAATGATTTCTTCTTCTTCCGTTACACGCAGACCAACTGTAGCTTTAAGAATTCCTAAGATAATGAAGGATAAAACAAGTACGAATGCCAATGCTCCGAAAACGCCAAGCGCTTGAATACCTAGTTGGTGCAAACCGCCGCCGTAGAATAAACCCGCACCACCGACACCAACTTTAGCAGACAGTTCAGGAGTTGCGAACAGACCCGTGGAAAGCGTACCCCAGATACCAGCAATACCATGTACAGAGAAAGCGTAGATCGGATCGTCGATCCCAGCTTTTTCAAACCATTGCGCCGTGAAGAAAGTAACAATACCTGCTACCGCACCGATAACAATCGCAGCCCAAGTATCTACGAACGCACATGCTGCTGTAATTGCAACAAGCGCTGCAAGAACACCGTTCAACATGCTAGGAATATCCGCTTTACCAAAGTACATCCAGGAAATGATCAGTGCAGCAACACCACCTGCCGCAGCAGCCATGTTCGTTGTCAAAGCGATGTAACCGAAGAATCCATCTCCCATTGCACTTAGCGTACTACCTGGGTTGAATCCAAACCAACCGATCCAAAGAATGATAACACCGAGAACAGACAACACTTGGTTATGACCAGGAATCAGATTTGGCGTTTTATCTTTATTATATTTGCCAATCCGTGGTTTTAACAAGATCGTAGCTACCAGAGCTGCTGTCGCACCTTGTAAGTGAACGACCGTTGAACCCGCGAAATCTTGCATACCAAGCTTACTCAACCAGCCGCCACCCCATACCCAGTGAGCTACGATTGGATAAATCACAACGGTGAACAAAATTCCGAAGATAAAGTAAACCGGAAGCTTCGCTCTTTCTGCGAATCCACCCCAAGCAATCGCCAAGGATACACCTGCGAAAGCCAGTTGGAATAAGAATTTGATGCCGATAGGTACATCAGATGCAGATAGCGACCCGAATGCCGCTGTAGCTTGATCTTCCAAGCCTGTAACGAAGAACCCTGTTGTTCCGAAGAAGGCATTGCCATCACCGAAGGCGAAACCGAAACCAACAGCCCAGAATGCAATGGCACATAGTCCGAAGGTTAAGATTGTTTTACCGGCTACGTGACCGGCATTTTTCATTCTAGTCGACCCTGCTTCTAATAAGGCGAAACCAGCTTGCATGAAGATAACTAAAATTGCGGCTAACATGACCCAAACGGCATCGATTGCACTTTGCAATTGGGGAACTGTCGCTTCATCTGCAGCAAATGCGAGAGTAGGGAACAGCAGAGCCATGACACCAAAAGCTAACAACAACTTCTTAATCATACGACCACTTCCTTTAATGTTAGATTAAATAACATGTAATGAAACTCTTAATGTCATTATATACAGGTTATATGGGTTTGACAATAGGATTTTCTCTAAAAAAATGAAAAAAACGAAAAATAACCTGACATCGAACAGGCATAATTCGTGTTTTCATTAATTTTTTGTGAAAAATGTTAAGATTCCTATCTTTGAACCCTTGTCAGGTATGATAGCATAAGCATCACGTTTGACTGTACGGTTTGTAATCAGGTATCATTATTATATAGAAGGAATTTATTATATGACATTGGAGTAGAGGTGAATGAAACATGGAAAATGAGAAGCTATATAAAATCGGGGAACTTGCCAAACTTGCCGATGTTAGTTCTCGAACCATTGATTACTACACCAAGCTTAACTTGATCGAGCCCGAGAAAAGATCCGATACGAACTACCGACTTTATAGCGATGAAACTTTGAATCGACTTAAACGTATTGAAACTATGAAGAACGAGAAATATACCCTAGAGGAGATCAAAGCAAACTTACAGCAATGGAGCAAGGTATCCCAAGATGACACAGTGAGAGATAAGCTGACATCCATTCAGCTTCATCTTGAACAATTAATGAAGGAAGCCAAAGAACTTGGGCCTATTATCCAACAGTTGAAGCCAAATCAGCTCAAAAAGCTCTATCGCATTTTAACGCAACCAACTGCGGCATGCATTGAAGCATTAATTGTTCTTCTAGGTAAAAATCCGTTCTCATAACGAATTACGGAGGCATGTGAAATGTTATTTTTTCACCCAATGGATTTTCTCATTATTATTGCATTCGCACTTTCTTTGTGGGCTTCGTTCAGAGTTCGCGGAACATTCAACAAATGGTCTAGTGTCCCTGTCTACTCAGGCATGACAGGCGCCCAGGCCGCACGTCGGATGCTGGATGCTAACGGGCTCTATGATGTCCCTGTTGAAGCCGTACGAGGCACGTTAACAGACCACTACGACCCGACAGCTAGAGTTGTTCGATTATCAGAGCACGTCTATTATGAAAGCTCCATATCAGCCGTTTCCGTCGCCTGTCACGAAGTTGGGCATGCGATTCAGCACAAAGTACATTATCCTATGCTCGTTGCAAGACATTACATGTTCCCCGTCGTAAATTTTGCATCCGGCGTAGCTCCACTTTTAATCTTAGCGGGGTTCTTGTTCCAACAGATTCCATGGCTTCTCGGTCTGGGCATTATCTTTTTCGCAGCAGCCGTCGCCTTTCAACTGGTCACCTTGCCGGTAGAATTCAACGCTAGCTCCAGAGCTCGCGATTTGATGGTTTCCGAAGGATTCATCTCCAATCAGGAAGAACGCGGGGTAGCCAAGGTCCTTAATGCAGCAGCACTTACTTATGTCGCGGCAGCGTTAATCTCCGTGCTGGAGCTACTGAAATATATCATGATATTTACAGGTCGTAACAACGACGATTAATCCAAAAAGCTCTCCATTGCGCTGCAGCATAAGCAGCACACAGGAGAGCTTTTATTATTGAAAGTATTCTTGCAGAAAACGTCTGAACACTTCGGCTACTAACGGAAGCTTTTCACCTTTCCGGCTTATTAAACCTATTGTACGGGTTACTTGCGGATCGGTAACACGGATTTTGGCAGGCTGCATCTGGCCGCCTTCAATCAGCGCCATCGCAGGCAGCAAGCTGACCCCCATCCCCGCGGCAACGAGTCCACGAATGGTATCTGTCTCTTCTCCCTCGAATTCAATTTTCGGGACGAAACCGGCCTTCAAGCATGCCTCCATGACAATAGAACGCAGCGTATACTCTTCACTAAACATAACAAAGTTCTCATGTTTCAACTGTTCAAGACGAATAGACGTATAATCAGCCAGGATATGATTGGCCGGAATAATCGCATATAATTCTTCCGTCAGCAGTAATTCCCCAGTCACATGCTCATGGGACTCTGGAAATGGCGAAATAAATGCAAGATCGATTTCACCTTTGCTAACATCTCGAATCAAAGAGGTGTACGTCCCTTGGCGAAGCCGGAACTTCACATTAGGATGATCCTTCTTAAAAGAGGCAACGACAGCTGGAAGTAAATTAATAACTAAGCTGTGCGGGAAACCAATACGAATTTCCCCCGCCTCCGGATCTAGAAATTCATGCATCTCACCAACGGCGCGCTCTAGATCCGTCAATATCCCCTCGATGCGGCTTAAAAATAAATGACCAACCGAGGTCAGATGCAGGTTACGCCCTTTTTGAACAAATAAATTCACGCCAAGCTCTTCTTCTAACAGATGAATTTGGCGGCTAACAGCCGACTGAGCCACATGCATTTCTTCTGCGGCTTGAGTCACGTGCTGCTTTCTTGCAACTTTCACAAAATACTGCAATTGTCTTAATTCCACTTGGATGAATCCCCCGACTTTTCTTACAGGATTACGAATCTGTCAACATTTTATGCATTTAAATTATAGCCTCACAGCTTCAATTGGACAACCTAACTTCAAAAAGCTTATAATGAAAAAGTTGTTAAATTGCATGGAAATCAAAGGAGGAACTGTTCAAATGGCTCAAGACCGTACTGGTGTTGCTACAATCAAAGGCAATCCGATCACCTTGGTGGGACCTGAAATTAAAGTAGGTGACAAAGCACCTAACTTCACTGTGAACAAAGACTTGATGACACAAGTAACCTTGGCAGATTATGCTGGTAAAGTAAAGCTGATCAGCGTAGTTCCATCCTTGGACACAGGTGTTTGTGACGCACAAACTCGCCGCTTCAATGAAGAAGCAGCTGGCCTAGGTGACAATGTCACTGTACTGACAATTAGCGTTGATCTTCCTTTCGCACAATCCCGTTGGTGCGGAGCAGCTGGAATCGACAAAGTCATCACATTGTCCGATTACAAAACAAAATCCTTCGGTGAAGCATATGGCGTATTGATCAAAGAGCTTCAACTTGATATGCGTTCAATCTTCGTTATCGACGCTAACGATACCGTTCAATACGTGGAATACCTGGGCGAAATGACAGCTCACCCTAACTACGAAGCAGCTGTAGCAGCTGTTAAAAAATTAATTTAATAGAAACAAATAAAACAGCAAGGAGGCCAAGCTTCCCTGCTGTTTTTATTATCCTTCAATTTTATATTGAGCTAGTTTACGGTCTAATTGTTTGTAAATATCTATAATTGTACGGTAGTTGGAACCAAGGTCCCCCATTGAGCCTCGGGATGCTGAATAAATATCCACTGCCGTTTTCACGGGATTAATCGCGAACAGTGTCAAAGTAACATCCTGTGTTCTGCCTGTCATTGTTTTGCGTTCTGCGAGAATTTCGCCTACACTTTGTACTTCGTGGAGCAGCTTATAACCCGGTGTCTTCTTCAAAACTGCCGTAACCTCTTCCCATACCTGCTCTTTGGGAAGCTTGTAATACCTTGTTTTCAGCAAAGGATCTTTGGCTTTATCTCCGGTCGTTTCGTGACTGCGAAGTAATCCGATTAAAGTTCTCTTAAGCAAAAGCCTTTTCCCCCTTCAATGAAGTGCATTTAGACCGCTTGCCTTCTCTACACTGCTCTCTATATTACCACTGTTTGGGGATAAGAAAAAGAGGGAAAATGAAATCGGTAGGATTACTCCACAGTTATTTAGACAGAATTACTCATTAATTTCCAAAAAAGGTGCTATACAGCAAATAGGCATTTAGAACTGCAATTAAGACCGCTACGATCCAACTAAGCACAATCATCCACTTCGGTGTGATAAGTTCACCCATTTTTTTACGGTCAGATGTAAACTTCACTAGCGGAATGACAGCAAAGGAAAGCTGAAGCGACAAGATGACTTGACTTAGAATAAGCAAATCTGTAGCGCCGCTTTCTCCATAAATGCCAATCACGATGACCGCTGGAATAATTGCAATCATACGGGTGATTAAACGGCGAAGCCATGGTGAAAGACGGATATTTAAAAAGCCTTCCATGACGATTTGCCCGGCTAATGTCCCAGTGAGCGTTGAATTTTGCCCTGAAGCTAGCAACGCAACAGCGAACAATACACTCGCGGCGCCGGTACCTAACATAGGTCCCAGTAAGTGGTAGGCATCTTGTATTTCAGCTACTTCTGTACCTGCTGAGTGAAAAGCTGCTGCAGAAAGAATAAGAATAGCCGCATTGACGAATAAAGCCAGCATTAATGCTACCGTAGAATCAATCGTTGCGAATTTGATCGCCTCGCGTTTTCCTTGAATCGTTGGTTCAATTTTACGCGTTTGAACGATCGAAGAATGCAAATATAAGTTATGAGGCATAACCGTCGCCCCAAGAATACCAAGAGCAATATATAACATAGCAGGATTGGTTACAATTTCAGTTGTCGGAATAAATCCCGCTGCTACAGCCGCAAAATCAGGTTGAGAAAAGATAAGCTCCATGACAAAACAAAAAGTAATAAGTGCAATCAAGCTTATAACCATAGCTTCAATGTAACGAAAGCCTCTTTTTTGAAGCATCAGTACTAAAAGAACGTCTATCGATGTTAATATAACACCATAAATTAAGGGAATCCCGAAAAGCAAATTCAAAGCAATCGCTGCACCAATGACTTCCGCTAAATCACAGGCCGCAATCGCTAATTCACATAGAATCCATAGTACGAATGATACAGGCTTGCTGTAATGATCCCGACAAGCTTGCGCTAAGTCACGTCCTGTTACAATGCCCAAGCGGCCAGCCAAGGCCTGCAGGAGAATAGCCATGAGGTTCGAAATTAAGATGACAGACAAAAGGGTGTATCCAAACTTGGAACCTCCCGCTAAGTCCGTCGCCCAGTTCCCAGGATCCATATACCCAACCGCGACGAGGTAGCCAGGGCCTACGAATGCAAGCAATTTACGTATGAAGCCTGCCTTCTTGGGTACTCGCATACTTTGATGAACTTCAGGCAAACTCGGCATCGAGGATTTACCTTTCCAGCCTTCACCTTCATGCTCAGCTTCTTTATATGCTATTGACATAGATATCTCCTTCTTTCGCAAGACCAATAATGTTGTCCTAAGGAAACATTTTATTTAGAATTATACTATATAAACCCATACTATGCTATAGGCAAACACTTATGTGCATACGAAATAAATTTTCCCATGGGAAAAACCAACAATGAGGAGTTAATTTCACAATGAAAATTCGTCCAATCGCCAATGATTTAGAATTGAACGCAGCCCATAATATTGAAATGACCGTGTACACAAAAGAGTCCGCTGCATCGTGGGATGCGTTTCAGATGAGGATGGAAGTGTTCGGGCGCTATTTTCTGCTAGCTGAATCCGATTCAAGTTCTGAGCAGCTAATTGTTGGTGTAGCCAATGGTGTGCAATTGAATCACAGCGACCTCTCGGATGAGAGCATTAAACAGGGTGTTGATTATGATCCTAACGGCCGTTATTTTTGCCTGCTGACGATCGCCGTACATCCTGATTACCAACGGCAAGGGATCGCCGCCAATCTCCTGCAAGAAATGATACGAAAGACCAAAGATGATGGTTTAAAAGGCATTATTTTAATGTGTGAAAAACATTTGATTTCATTCTATGAAAGAAATGGATTTCGGTACATTGGCCCATCGGCATCGGAGCATGGCGGAGTCCAGTGGTATGAAATGAATTTGATATGGCAATAGACGAAAAAAATCTCATCAAAAGAAGGATTTTTATGTTTTCGTCCGAATAATATAGATGATCCATCTTTGTATATTTATTAAACAAACAAAGATAATAAAGGACTAATTCTATTTTCAACAAAGGGTGAATGTATATGTCTTATTTTATGGGGTTAGATTTAGGAACTTCTGCAGTTAAATGTATTCTTGTAGATGACTCAGGAAATGTCATTGGGAGCCATAGCGTTGAGTATCCGCTTCAGCAGCCGCATCCCGGTTGGGCAGAGCAGCATCCTGAGGACTGGTGGAACGCCACCGTCGAGGGTATCCGCGCGCTCTTAACGAAAACAAACATCCCTGGCAGCGATGTTGCAGGTATCGGCTTTTCCGGCCAGATGCACGGGTCGGTCTTCCTTGACGAGGCGCAGCAGGTCATCCGACCTGCGCTGCTCTGGTGCGACCAGCGCACGGCCGAGCAGTGCGCTTACATCGAGTCGACCGTCGGCGAAGCCGAACTCGGCCGACTTACGGGCAATCGGGCGCTGACCGGCTTCACCGCGCCCAAGGTCATTTGGCTCCGGCAGCATGAGCCGGAGAACTACGCACGCGTTCGGCATCTGCTGCTGCCGAAGGACTACGTCAGGCTGCGCCTGACGGGCGCGTTCGGCATGGACATGGCCGACGCAAGCGGCACGCTGCTGCTGGACGTCGCGCACCGCAGCTGGTCGCAAACCGTCGCCGAGCGGTTGGAGATTCCGCTCGAGTGGCTGCCTCCGCTCTTTGAGTCCGGCGACGTAGCCGGCCACCTGCTGCCGGAAGCAGCCAGCCTGACCGGTCTTGCCGCAGGCACGCCGATCGTAGCCGGCGGCGGAGACCAAGCATGCGGCGCCGTAGGTGTTGGCGTCGTCCGCCAAGGCATCGCGTCGGTGGCGCTCGGCACTTCCGGTGTCGTCTTCGTTCACGACGACACGTATCAAGTGGATGAAGCGTACCGGCTTCATTCCTTCTGTCACGGCGTGCCTGGCAAATGGCATCGCATGGGGGTTATGCTGGCGGCCGGCGGCTCGTTCCAGTGGTGGCGCAACCACTTCGCGCACGAGGAGCTTGAGCGTGCGCAGCAGGAAGGCAAAGACGTTTACGAGATCTTGACGTCTGAGGCGTCCACTGCCCCCTTAGGCAGCGAAGGTTTGCTGTTCCTGCCTTACTTGTCCGGGGAGCGGACGCCGCACCCAGACCCCAAAGCCCGCGGCGCCTTCATCGGCCTGAATCTCAGACACAGCAAAGCGCATCTGACCCGCGCCGTTCTTGAAGGCATTACGTTTGGGCTGCGCGACTCTCTTCAACTAATCAGGGAGTCCGGCGTCGAGGTGACTGAACTTCGCGTGAACGGCGGCGGCGCTAGAAGCCCATTCTGGCGTCAAATGATTGCCGACATCTTCGGCATCCCTGTTGTCACCGTTAACTCTACAGACGGGCCTGCTTATGGGGCTGCCATCATGGCTGCTTCAGGGGTCATTGGAGAGGACATCACCTCGCTTTGTGAGAAATGGATCCAAGTGACAGATCGAGTAGAGCCGAATATTGATAATCAGAATAAATACGAAGCTTATTATCAAATCTACCGTGGCCTATACGGCACGCTTCAAAACACTTTCCACCAATTAAGCGACCTTGCCGGTCAATCCTGATTTGTGTAAGAACTAAAAAAGCGGTTGAACAGGAAACCTTCCTGATCAACCGCTTTTATTTATAAGTATGAAGACGCAAAGAAACCCGCCTATGCCGTCCGGTTTTTGTGCTTCAAACCCGCTCTCGCAGGTGGGTGTCCGCAGAAGTGTATTTGAGGTCCCCTTTCGAGGGCATGTCAGCCACACTTCGATTTAGGTCTCCCTAGAAACAGTCATTGGTTTAAAACAACTTAAAACCGTTACGTACATCGCAGGATTCTTTTGTAGTTCTTATTATAGTGCTGTACCGGCTGATAATCAACTGGTAGCTTTATTCTCTATTCTTTTCGTCATTTTTATGCAGACTAACCGTAGAATTTTTAGTTTCTGTTTCTTCCTCGACCAAATCCTCCGAGTTCGCTTCAGCTTCAGCCTCAGCTTCTTCAAGCTTCTGCTGCTCTTTCTCTTCGAGTTCCTGCTGCTTAATTTGCAATTTCGTGAAACTGCGGTTAAACTGCCAAAATGAAAAAGTTGCCATAATGCTTCCCATGAAGAATACAACAAGGAAGAAATTAAACTTCGTAACACAAATGTAGAAAATAGCCCCATTACAAAGCAGCAACACGATGGAGTTGATTGGATTTCCAATTGAAATCAAGACGGAATTTTTCAAAATTTGAAAAATCTTCATATGCAGGTGAACCATGATGGAAAAGAAATTAAATAAGGAAATGATCATGATGACCGTGAATGCAATGAACAAAACGGCCAATATTTTGAGCGAACTTCCTTGTTTTAAGTAAAAGAAGTAATTCACGCTAATGATGACGAAGATGAGAACAAAGAAAATACCGCCAACCATACTTTGCACGTAATTTTCTTTATATCCGCGAAAAAATGTTTTCAACAGAGGCACATCTTCTTCTCCAGTAACCCATTTCCTAGCAACCGCGAACATCGCAGTAGTCGCCGGGAATAAAGTAAACGGTGCCAAAATTGCGATGATCGGTAACATGGCTTTCAGCCCATCAGGAGATGGACTAACCAAACCCATAAAACCAAAAAAGAAAACCGGAATTGAACACAAAATCCATAAAAGATTGATCACCGATAAACGCATGATCCATTCTGATATTTTGTAAAGTCCTCCCATTACTCCTCTAAACTCCAAACCCGCTTCCTCCTTAGCGTTTCCTTCAGGAAACTTTCTACGTTGATAGTCCATAAGTCATCAAAAAGCTTGTCTCGCCAACCTTGGTTTAATTATAGCCTATTTTTGAACATTAAGGTAGACGTCTAGTCATTCTAGGTTCTTCAACGATTGAAAAAAGGCGAAGATCCTTCAAGGATCTCCGCCATTATTTTGTGGGTGTAACCCCTTATTTATTTACCAAAGTGTCTTCGCTTTTACGAGGAGCTCTGGAACGATCGCGGTTGCCCGGGTTGTTGCTTCCGTATTCACGGTTTCTGGAAGAGGAACTGCGTCCTTCTCCACCTTCTCTGTTTGAACCGTAATCTCTACCGCCATCTTTACGCGGGTAACGGGAGTTGGAGCTGCCGGAACCGGAGCCGTATCCGCCACCTTGGCGACGATCTCCTGAACCGGAACCATATCCGCCACCAACGCGACGGCCTGAGCTGCGCACGTCGAATTTTTTCTTTCTAGCACGGATTGGATCTTCCGGAGTCAACTCGATATTCAGTTCTTTTTTGTCGCCTGTCAAAAGCTTCATAGCCGCTGCAAGCAAGTTAACAGAATCATATTGCTCAAGCATTTGAATAGCCAAACCTTTGAATTCGAATTGTGCATCATTTTGAAGCACATCAAGAATACGCTCAGCTGTCATTTTTTGCTTGCCTTCGATCGCTTCTGCCAAGCTAGGCAATGGCTTTTTGCTAATTTTATGACGAGTAACTTTCTCGATGAAGTGCAAGTGATCGATTTCTCTTGGTGTTACGAATGTCCAAGCTGTACCTTCTTTACCAGCACGTCCTGTACGACCGATACGGTGAACGTAGCTTTCCGGATCTTGCGGAAGGTCAAAGTTGATAACATGCGTTACGCCAGACACGTCAAGTCCACGAGCCGCTACATCCGTAGCAACGAGCACATCGATGCTTCCGTCACGGAATTTTCTCATCACATTATCACGTTGATTTTGGGACAAATCGCCGTGTAAACCTTCTGCTGCATAACCTCTTTTTTGTAGAGCTTCCGCTAATTCATCAACGCGGCGTTTTGTACGTCCGAAGATGATGGCCAGTTCCGGAGCTTCCATATCAAGCAAGCGGCTTAATGCTTCGAATTTTTGTTTTTCGTGCAATTCGATATAAGCTTGATCAATCAACGGTGCGCTGACTTGTTTCGGGATCACCGATACATGCTCAGGATTACGAAGGAACTGCTGTGCCAATCTCTGGATGTTCGTTGGCATTGTTGCTGAGAACAACATGGTGTGGCGCTCTTCCGGAACAAGCTTCAAGATGGATTGGATATCATCCATGAAGCCCATGTCAAGCATTTCATCTGCTTCGTCCAAGATAACCGTTTGAACATCATCAAGCTTAATCGTTTTGCGATTAATGTGGTCAAGTAAACGACCAGGCGTACCGATAATGATTTGAGGTTTCTTTTTAAGTGCACGAATTTGTTTTACAATATCCTGTCCACCATAAATAGGTAAGGAACGAATGCCTTTGAAACGGCCGAGTTTCTCAATCTCTTCCGCAACCTGGATGGCAAGTTCCCGTGTTGGACACATAATAAGAGCAGAAATACGCTCTTCTTTCATATTAATTTTGTGGATTAGCGGGATACCGAAAGCTGCTGTTTTACCAGTACCGGTTTGTGCTTGACCGATCAGATCTCGGCCTTCCATGGCTAACGGAATCGTTTTTTCTTGAATCGGTGTGGATTCTTCAAACCCCATCTCCGTTACCGCACGTAGAATCGCCGGCTCTAAACCAAACTCCTGAAATGTTTTCAAATAAATTCAATCTCCTTTTGTACAGGGCAGGCTAATGCCTTGTATCTTTTTTACCCTTAAGTACGACTTCCTATCCGTGTCTATAGTTTCTTGGTGGATAACATTTCGATTCATCATCTTCCATGATCCAATGGGCCGCCCTTAAGAACATCTAAAGTATTATAGCACAAGTTATATGCACAATGCCAGAGGCTGCTTTCATGAGCATATCAAATGATGAGAACGAAACCTTAAGCATAAGCTAAACGTATTACAGGTTAGAACAACATTCGGAACAGAGGAGAGTTTTCAATGTCCATATTTAAACGTGTAAGCAACATTTTGCGAAGCCAGAAACAAATACCGGAAACAACCCCTGCCGGCAACCCGCTTGAAGACGCCAAAGTTGGGGATATTGTAAATGTAGACTTAGAGGAATACGTCATATCCGGTAAAGTCGTTTATTTTGACCGCGGTTTTGCTCCGCATCGCTACGCCTATTATTTGCAAAGCGGCAGAAATATTCAGTGTCTGATTGTGGAAAAAGGACGAACCTATGATTGCTTCCTATGCAGCTTTGTTGAAGGAGCACTTGATGATCCCAATGATGTCCCGACACGGCTTGAACTAGATGACGATTTGACGTTCGACTTGGAGTTTCATCGTAATGATGTTACGCGGACAGAAGGAAATACCGATTTCCGAAGTGGTGATGATGTCATCTTCTGGCGCTACTTCGGCCCTGATCGCAGATTCTTCTTCCTTCAATGGCAAGATGGCAAGTTTATCGCCGCCGAAGGGGAGCGCACGCCGGGGAATCAGATTAAATTTTTGAAATCGACGCATTAATTCACCTGTGATATCATTTAGTCATACCCCAAAAGGAGGGTTTACTGTAAAGTGAAAAGATGGACCTCATGGCTTTCCTTCCTATTGATCATCGCCCTTCTGACCGGGTGTGGCGCTGATGCCGTACGATATATTAAAGATGAGTACCCGCTTGTCAGTGTAGAAGGCAAAGGCACTAACCTTTCTAAAGTATATTTGGTTGAAGGAAAAAATGTCCCTGCTGTTGCAACTGAACTAGCCGCGAAAGAGTCACCGAAAGAAAAGAGCAAGGAATCAGAAGATCAAATGTTCCTTGTTTATAGCGATAAAGTCATTAACATTCAGAAAGATCCGAATGAAAGCAAGAACACCCTGGTTCAGGTAGATAGTATTGAATATGCAAAAACGCATTATGATTCTTCCTTCTTACAAGGTTTTTTGACAGCGGCTCTACTACAGAACCTCTTCGGAGGAAGCTGGTACAATAATAAAGGATCTTACGATTATCGGGGCTATACGAAGACACCGACCTATAATGCAGGCTCTGGCAAAGCAACTACGCCGACTACCGATACCTCCAAGGATAAGAAACCGACTACATCGGATCGAACGGGTACTTTCAAGAGCGGGACGGCAAATCCCAGCTCAGGCAGCTCCTCTACGTCTCGTAAAAACGACGGGTCAACACCTAGTAAGGTGACGAAGCCTTCAACCAGTAAGCCAAGCACATCAAAGAAAACCGGCTCCTTCAAAAGGCGCTAGTCACTTGGGAAAAGCTGTTGTCCACGAAATGGACACAGCTTTTTTATTTCTGTTTAATTTAATTAAACAACGGTTAAATAATGATTGAAGTTTTGAAAGAATGAATTATACTTGCATTATGCTGCATACTATTTTAGAGGTGATTTTTTTTGAAAAAAGCGCTGGATGCCATCATCATTTTAGTTGGCGCTCTGCTTGTCGCGGTTGGCTTCAATATGTTTCTCATCCCTCACCAGCTGCTTAGCGGCGGGGTGTCGGGATTCGCCATGATTATCGGGTATTTTACGAACTGGAACATCGGCTTATTATATTTAATTTTTAACCTGCCCCTCATGATTTGGGGAATGATTGTGATCGGCCGCAGATTCATTATGATCAGCGTTGCATCTGTCATTTTAACCTCGTGGCTGATGCAGATCCTGCCTACGAGTTATGTGGCGCAGGAGCCTATTCTTGGCGCGGTGTTCGGCGGCGTATTGATCGGGATCGGAAGCGGTATCACCTTAAGGATTGGCGGTTCCACCGGCGGCTTTGATATTGTAGGCTTGATTTTAACCCGCAAATTTGATTTTCCTCTGGGTACGATTATCTCCGGTATGAACGGTATCGTAATTGTCGCTCTCGGTTATTTTAAAAATAATTGGGACCTCGCCCTCTTCTCCATGTTAGCCATCTATATCTGTGGGAAAGTCGTCGATACGGTACATATTCGCCATGTTAAGGTGACGGCGTTCATCGTTACGAAACAGAAGGATGAGTTGACTCATGAGCTGCTGCAGCTTCCCCGAGGCGTCACACTAGTAAAAACAGAAGGCGCTTATACGAAACAACAACATGATATGCTCATGACCGTCACAACTCGCTATGAGCTCGCTGAGCTAAAACGAATTATTAAGAAGATAGATCCAAAAGCGTTCGTAAATATCGTTGAAACCGTTGGTGTCGTTGGCGAATTCCGCAAGCTGAAGTCGTAAATCGTGTAACCAGCCTCTTTCATCCAGATTAAATTGTGTTATAATGATTGTAATTTCATATAGTTCTGGTTTCATCGTGAGTGGTTCAGGCGTAGTTCTTATTCTAATCTTATGATTGGAAGGGTGATGCTTGTGGAAACAGTCAAATTATCCAGGATTGTAATGAAATTAACACCCGAGTTGTACCCCTTCTTAACCAGCTGTGAGCTGGACTCTGAGATCGTCCTTCGGTTTGGTATCGAGGCGCTCGAGGCGGAAGATGTCATGGAGATTATTCAATTCAGCATTTCGGAACATCATAAAGACGCCCTTTATCATTAAGGGGCGTCTTTTTCTGCGAATGCACATTTTTTTACAACATTGTTATTCAGTTTGTAATAATTAGGCTATATAGGTTATTATAATAACATGATATAATAGTGCATAAAGATAAATTATTGGAGGTGTCTAGCATGGGAGCATTATCTCCTTGGCACATCATCTTAATCGCAATTGTTGCCCTTCTCTTGTTCGGGCCTAATAAACTGCCTGAACTTGGCAGAGGTTTTGGCAAAATGTTTCGTGAATTCAAAGATGCAACGAGTGGAAACGGCGGTAACAATACATCTGATGATCAGCCAGTACCGGCTCGTAAAGAGATCAATCCTGCTGAAGTGAAGAATGCAGAGACAGGTCAGATAAACAAATAATAAAAAGCACCCGGTAATATTTTTCTACAGGGTGCTTTTATTTTTTTAACTTCTGCTGCGCATAACGGTTTGTGTTCCTAGGAACATCACCGCCGCGATAGCCGACATGACGGTCGCGAACACGTACATGCTGGCGCCTCCCCACTGTTCACTTAACCAGCCCCCTATGGAACCTCCGATGATTCCTGCTAGCCCCATGAACACCATGGCAAGTATGGATTGCCCCGTTGATCCGAACTGCTCCGGCAGCAACCGAACGACATATTGTACGGCGACAATCCATAACACGGCGAAAGTGAGCATTTGTGTCACTTGCAGGCCGATTAACACCCAAGGGTCGGTAATCACCGAATAAAGAATCCAACGGATTGTATAAATAATCGCAACAATTCCAAGAATGGTCAGCTCATGATAGCGGTGGATGTAGCGATTAATTAAGGCAAATACAGGAATTTCGCTGCAGGCCGCAATCGCCCATGCCCAGCTTACCATCGAATCCGTGGCACCCAATTTATTGAGATATAAGCCCAGTAGTGCATCATTCATACGATGCGGGATTGAAATAATCAAGATCATTAACATAAACCACAGGAAGCTTTTACTTTTAAAAATAATGCTAATAGCACTTAGGGTAATACGTTGCCCGCTGCTCTTCTCATCCTTAATAAAGGCTAGAAGCAGAAATGGAAATATCCACAATACCCAATAAAAATAAGGCATTTTGGCTACCCCGCCCAATTCATCCAGCAGCAGCCCCGAAATTAGTGCAACTCCCGAGAAACCGATGGAGCCCCACACCCGAACTGAGCCATAAGACATTCCACGAACAGCCGTTGACTTCACGACCAAATTATCAATAAGTGGGATCGATGGCAGCAAAAAGAAATAAAGCAGAAGGATGAAGCCTAATGTAAGTCCGAATCCACTCGTTAAAAAAAGCCCGATGCTGCCTAATAAGGATAGCACCCACAACAAAAATACGATATTTTTCACGGAATTGAATCTATCGCTTACATAGCCCCAAAAGGGTTGAGCGAATATCGAGATAAAGGGGCCAATCATCATTAACAGTCCAATTTCAGCTGCTGTGTAGCCTTTCGTTTGCAAATATAAGGGTAAATAGGGCATTAAGATTGCGCTTGAAGCATAGTAAAAAAAGTTAACTCCCGACAAAGATACAATTTGCTTATCAAGTTTCAACAACGACTACCTTCTTTCTACAACTCTCAACAAATTTCCTCTGTGCGGAGCTTGCTGCTTGCTTTATAATAAAGCAGAGAACAAGATTGGAGAGGACTTATACATCATGGAAATTTTACTTGCTTCACTTGCCCTGATTTGGGGCAATGTTACTGCCGCTAACCCTGACGCAAGCTTCGAGCAGCTCGTACAAGCATCTTTGGACGCTAAAAATGCCGTAGCAATCGTTCAACCAGCCCCTACAAACGATCCAACTGATCCTCTCGCCCCAGTAAACAAACTAGATCCGCAAAAAGACGCACCCAAGGTTAAAGGTATCTATGCGACTGCGCATAGCGCAGGAGGTTCCCGTCTCAATACACTTGTGAAATTAATGGACGACACGGAACTGAACGCCATGGTTATCGACGTCAAAGACGATTGGGGTTACATCACGTGGGAAACAGGCAATCCAGAGCTGGACGCAATGGGTACCACCCAGAAAATCATTGGCAATATGCCCGGTCTCATGACTACGCTTAATGAACATAACATTTATCCCATTGCACGCATCGTAGTATTCAAGGACACCGTTCTTGCCAAAAAGAAACCGGAACTCTCTTTCGTTAACCCTGACGGCACGGTTTGGGGCAATGGCAAAAATCCGCCGGACAGCTTCGTAAATCCATATAACAAAGAAGTATGGGATTACAATATTGCTGTCGCCAAAGAAGCCGTCAAAGCCGGTTTCAAAGAAATTCAGTTCGACTACGTCCGCTTTCCGGAAGGCTTCGAGAAAAGAGCAGACACACTCAAATACACCAAAGATGATCGTCCTCGCATCGATGCTGTAGCTTCTTTCGTCAAATATGCCAAAGAACAATTGCAGCCGCTTGGTGTACGTGTTTCCGTTGATATTTTCGGATATGCCGCATCGGTTCCGGCAGCTGAAGGGATTGGACAAGATTTCGAGAAAATTTCTCAAAATGTCGATGTCATTTCCCCGATGATTTATCCGAGTCATTATAGTACGGGCTGGTTTGGCGCTAAAGTACCAGATGCCGCTCCTTATGTGACAATTAACGGTGCATCGAAGGATACAACGAAGAAATTAGAAGCCATTGACAAAAAAGGTTGGAAGCCCGTCGTTCGCCCGTGGATTCAAGATTTCACCGCCTCATGGGTACAGGGTTACATTAAATACGGTCCACATGAGGTACAAGAACAAATTCGCGCACTGAAAGATAATGGCGTAGACGAATTCTTGCTTTGGAATGCTAATAACAACTACACACCTAATGTTAGTTATTAATCAAGGAAACACCCTGAGGCTATGTACCTCAGGGTGTTTTATCGTATAATCAAGAATATGTTACCAGATTTGATGCCAAGCTGTACACAAAAAGTTACAACAAGCGAATAGCAATAACAAGTGATACTCTGAAGGAGTTGAAGTAATGAAAATTGTCGCCATTACGGATATGGATCTGTCCTTGATGCAAGAGCAGATGCCGCAAGATCTAAAGGACCGCACCCAGTTCCAATGGTTTAGATCTTCAAAAGATGCTCAAGAACATATTGCTGATGCTGAAGTCATCATTACAGCCGGCCGGATTAATCCGGAATACGCTACCAGAGAAAAATCCCCTAAACTCAGATGGATGCAAACCTTATCCGCCGGGGTGGACAAGCTGCCGCTACACGAGTTGGCAGAACGCCAAATCCCGCTGACGAACGCGCGCGGAGTACATACGATTCAGATGAGTGAGTTCACGCTCAGTCTTATGCTTCAGTGGGTGCGTAAGTCCAACAAGCTGTATGAATGCCAGCTTCAGAAAGAATGGTATCAACGCATCTCCGTCGGCGAGCTTGCCGGTAAAACGCTAGGCATTGTTGGAGCCGGCGCCATTGGTGAAGCCGTCGCCCGCAAAGCGAATGCTTTTGATATGTCGGTCATCGGTTTAAATCGCTCAGGTACGCCACAGCCTGGTTATGATCAAACGCTCAGCGGCGATGAGGGGCTCCGCAGTCTGCTTGCCCAGAGCGATTTCGTTGTTCTGCTTCTTCCTAGCACTCCGAAAACACGAGGTTTAATTACGAAAGAACATTTAAGCCTAATGAAGGAGAGCGCCTTTCTGATCAATCTTGCTCGAGGCGATGTGATTGATGAAGGCGCATTGACGCTTATGCTGCAGGAAGGCAAGCTCGCCGGAGCAGCGCTCGATGTTTTCGAGCAAGAACCTTTGCCAGCGACTTCTCCCCTCTGGAGTATGGCGAACGTAATCGTCACTCCGCATATTGCAGGTTCATCCTCGCATTATACAGAGCGTGTATCTGCAATCTTTTATCATAATTTGCGGGCGCTCTTGGACGGTGGAGAAATGATGAACTTGGTGAACATTCACGAAGGCTATTAAACCACAAACGCACCTTCATCTAGCGGAATTGCTTCCGAAAGATAAGGTGCGTTTTATCGTTATTTGGCAGTTATCGCTGCCAAACCTCTCATATAGGGACGAAGAGCCGCAGGAAGATAGATCGAGCCATCCGCTTGTTGATGGTTTTCAAGCAAGGGAATCAGAATACGCGGTGTAGCTACAGCTGTATTGTTAAGTGTGTAACAGTAGTGCAGTTCACCATTCTGATCCCGGTAACGCAGTCCGCTGCGGCGTGCTTGAAAGTCAAGCAGGCTTGACGACGAGTGCGTCTCGCCATAGGCATTACGGCTCGGCATCCATGTTTCGATATCGTACTGCTTATAATTTTTGGCTCCCATATCACCGGCGCACACGGCAACGATTCGATATGGCAGCTCCAGCAGATCCAGAATGTCTTCCGCATTTCGCGTGATCTGCTCCAACATAAGATTCGCCGTCTCCGGATCATTTTTGCAAATAACGACCTGCTCAACCTTCGCAAATTGATGAACGCGATACAATCCACGCACATCCCTACCCGCCGAACCAGCCTCCTTACGAAAGCAATTCGATACGGCTGCCAGCTGAACAGCGCCTTCCGAGAGATCTACAATTTCATTCGCATAGTACGAAACAAGCGGGCCTTCCGAAGTACCTGCTAACCATTTGTTCTCATCCTGCAGCTCATAGGTCTGATCCTTGCCTGCCGGAAAGAACGCTGCGTTCACCAGCGTTTCTTCACGAACCATCAACGGTACATCCATGACCGTAAAACCACGATCCGTTAACAAATCAATGGCCAGCTGTTGAACCGCCCGGTGTAAATACAACCCCATACCTTTGAGGTAATAATTGCGGGTTCCCGCTACTTTTACACCTCTTGGTATATCCAGAATGTCTAGATCTTCCCCGATTTGCAGATGATCGCGAGGCTCGAAAGGAAATGATGCAGGCTCTCTTACGATTTTCACGACGACATTGTCTTGATCCGTAGCGCCCTCAGGTGTGTCAGGCGAAGCAAGATTCGGCACTGCCAGCATGAGCACTTTGAACCTTTCCTCATAATGCGCAAGCTCCTCTTCGTCCGCTGCCAGGCTTACATTCCAGCTGCGAACCTGCTCCTTCAGCTTATCGGCCTCCGCTCGGTTCTTTTCAGCCATTAACGTTGCAATTTGTGCTGTAGCTCGATTACGTTCAGCTCGAAGTAGATCAACACGATGCTGCATCTGCCTCTTCTTCTCTTCTACTTCGAGAAGCTCTTCCAAGGGACATGTCATTCCCTTACGCTTGGCAGCTTCTTTCACCTGATCTTGATTGTTGCGAATCCATTTGATATCCAACATTTTCCGTCACCGCTTCCTTTTCGATTATGAGAAAAAGACAAAAAACGCCCTTGTCCGAATTGGGACGAGGAGCGTTCTGCTCGCGGTGCCACCCAACTTGATGACGGCAATATCTTGCCATCATCCGCTTGGTTCCGCGATAACGGGCGGTGCCGGTTTACTTAGAGAGAGCGATGCTTATTCAGTCATCAGCCGTTCCGATCATAAACGTCTCCGAGTTGGATGCTCTTCATAGACATAATGTCGCTTTGTACGTTGTTGGCTATTATAGACGAAGTCAATCCTCAGGTCAATAGGCTCTCTGCTTACTGGGCTTATTGGGATAAACGACTTGCCAATTCATATAACTCTGTGTTGAATTCACGTTTCGTATTAACAACTAAGTCGATATCCGTAGCGACTAACTCGCCTTTGATGACACCGCAAGCTTTGGAAGAATCGCCTTCCATCAGTCTGCGAACGGCAAAATCCCCAAGACGGCTTGCCAAGATACGATCGTTATGCGTTGGTGTTCCACCACGTTGGATGTGACCAAGAACCGTAACACGCGGCTCAATACCGACTACCTCATTGATTTGTTTCGCAACTCCGTCGCCAGTGCCTGCTCCTTCAGCGATCAGGATAATACTGTGACGTTTGCCATGAGAGAAGTTCTCTTTCATACGGTTAGCCACTTCGCAGATGTCAACTTCAACCTCTGGAACGATGATGGTTTCCGCACCGCTAGCTAATCCCGCGTAAAGCGCAATTTCTCCGCAGTGACGGCCCATAACTTCTACAACGGATGAACGCTCGTGGGAGGTCATGGTGTCGCGAAGCTTATTAATCGCGTCTACGACGATACTTACCGCTGTATCGAAACCGATCGTAAAGTCTGTAAACGGAATGTCATTGTCGATTGTCCCTGGCAGACCCATCGTTTTGATACCCAGTTTACTTAGTTTGTTGGCTCCTTGGTAGGACCCGTCCCCACCGATAACAACCAAGCCGTCAATCCCACGTTTACGCAGGTTATCCGCCCCGATTTGTTGGCCTTCCGGAGTCAAAAATTCTTTGCAACGTGCTGTCTGTAGGATCGTTCCGCCACGTTGAATGATATCTCCAACGCTTCTAAGATCCATTTTGCGAATATCATCGTTGATTAAACCATGATAGCCACGTTGCACGGCATAAACTTCAAGTCCATGGAATAATGCGCTTCTGACAACCGCACGAACCGCTGCATTCATTCCCTGGGAGTCTCCACCGCTTGTTAAAACTGCAATTGATTTTACTGCTGACATTTCAATTTCCTCCTTCAAATTCTTGTGAATGACATTCATGATGTCGTACGGATATACATGCTATTTAGCCAGAAAAACAACCGGGTTAACGGACTATTTTTCATAAGACGCTTGGATATGTTTTTTACTTGCTGTTGTCCATTCACTTTAGGGTCTGACAAGTAGAGCGCGAGCAAACCTTCGATTATCATACGATGAAATCGCGGATGTTCCAAGAACAAAATTTTGCTGCGCGCTTCCTGCACGATAAATGCAATCCTCTCAACCGTGTCCTCCATAGAGCTATAATAGCTGCAGAAGTTCAGGTCTCCACCAAGAACATCTTCTTCCTGATCAATTAAATAATCAAGCAAGATATGCAGCCCACAAACGTAAGGAAAATACGCCTCACGAATCGCCTCCACCTGCTTGTCATTCAACTGCGTATCGCATGCCGCCAAGAACAGCATAAACATCCCTAAAGTCGACCCCGTAGCTGCCGCAAATTCATTCCAATCAATCTGGCGATAACGCTGATGGTGAAGTTTCCACCACTGTTGAAGCTCGGGTTCTCGCATATCTTTGCGGATATGCTTGTACACTTGCAAATCGCAGTATAAACCAACGAAATCCCGTACCTGATCCGCGACTTGTCCATAAGACGGCAGCAAATCGATACAGGATTGGCACTTCAAAACAAGATCCCTCAAATAATTGCCGTCCTCTTTTTCCTGTCTGTACGCGTAATAATCATGCAGAGGTTTGGAAGGATCTACGGCATCAAGCATCGATTGATGCAATTGTCGGAAATCTTGAGGATCTAGGGAAGTGCTGCGATCGCATAAATTATCTAGATAATCACTGATCGTCTGAAAAGCAACGATTAGCGGTATTAGTACATGACGCATCGACAAATTGGCAGCCGCATAGACGGCGCCGCCCTGACAATGAAACTTCTTCGTTGCTATGCTGGCTAAAGCTTGCGTACGCAGTTCAGTATCTGGAATGTTCTCCGCTTTTGTTTTCCAAATGGAAAGCTGTTCGCCTACATCCGGTAAAATGTATCGATATACCCTGAGCATTAACCGGAGTGGACCTTGCGGAACCTTCGTACTACTTCTGTCCAATTGCTTCAAGCAGACTTCCTCCACAACTTTGTTCATAGCAATATTGCAGCAGCAGCTGCATTTCATAACGTTGGATATGTCTCAGCCAGCTATCGACTGTTGAATTTTGAACCAGGGATACCTGAAGTTCTACCACGTCAATAAAAACACATGGGTTCCATACAGGCGAAGTAATCAGTACTTCCAGCTTCTGGCGCAACGCCTCATTGTCTAGATCCGCCAAGTCTTTCACACTTAAATAATCTCTCACGCAGGCAATTAAGTTTGAAAAAATAGGATGATGACCGACGTCATTAAACCAATATTTCGCATTGCTATAATCGCCTTCCATCCGGTGCATAAGAGCATGCCAATAGCTGCCTGTCGCATTTGTAATTTCCTGGGCAATATCGTGCGACTTGTCGAGACTTTCATTCAGTAAATAAAGACCCGCTTTGATAGCCAATCCATACATCTCTTGCTCTGGATTCCCTTGGCTCATAGTAACAGGTAACATCGCTTCAATGTTCGCATCCATGGCTAAATCCCATTCTTCAATTGGATATAAGGCAGGCAGATGCTCCAAGAGCGGCTTCGCAATAGCTTCCAGCCAGTCTGTACCATCTTTATTGCTATGCATGCCAGTCACTCTCCCTTTCATTAGACGAACTTAATGGTGGGTCTTCGCTTCCAAATCCTGATTAATCCGGAACCAAAGGTGAAGATCATTTATAATCGATGCCAAATCAGCAATTTCGGAATTCAAACGACAGGAAGTTATAAAATCATCTTCTTGATCCAACTGGTTTTGTTTACGAATAATGACGCTTTCCAGCTTCATGATTCGATCAGGGATGACTCCTCGAATTTGTTCCCATTGAAACAGGATTTCAACACGCACATCAGAGGGATAAGAATCCCAATCTTGTTCTAAAGCTGGCGTCTCGATACCAAGTCTGGCATCGTAATGAAAATAGCAGCTCATTCTTCTGAATTACCTCCTTGCAGTAAAAACATGCTGCGATAGTTCAAGAAACATTCTACCTTTAAATGTATCACTTCAAACCTTGGGTTTCCAGTTAAAATTGTATGTCAACAATATTTCATTTTCTGGTATACTTAAATAACGTTTTTAGAAGGGACAAATTGGTTAGGAGAGATACAGAAATGACCGCTTCAGCTGTGAAAAGAACGATCTCATGGAATCAGCTTATCTCCTTTTTTCTCCCCCTCGGTCTTTCCGCAACGTTAGTTACCCTCTCGCACGTTATCATTAACAGCACACTTGCCAGGGCTGATAATCCCGAATTGGTCATTGCCAGTTATGCTTTGCCACTAAGTTTGTTAGGCATAACCGAGAGACCCGCTGTTCTGTTAAGACAAGCTTGTTCTACCCTCGTCAGGGACCGCATCTCATTTCGAGCCATGGCAGCAGTCAGCTCTTATGTATTTGCTTGTATCATCCTTCTTGGTCTCATTATATGCTACACGCCGGTCGGAGAGTGGGTATTTCTTTACTTCTTTGGCGTCGAACCCGAGTTATTGGACTCTACGATTAGTGTTTATCGTATTTTAATGTACGTTAGCATTTTTTCCGGACTTCGGTGTTTATTCCATGGCATTATTATTTTTAATATGCGGACCAAATGGTTAACCATCGGCATGGGTGTTCGAATTGTCGCTATGTATTTATTATCATTATATTTTATCACAACCGATAATGTCTCTAGCGGGCGAGTTGGCGCTATTATTTTTCTAATGGGCATGGTCATTGAAGCTTTAGTAGCCATCTGGGAAGGCACCAGCCTGCTAAAAAAAGTTATCCCTGAGAAGGTGCCCGGCCATCCCGTTGAAACCAAGAAGCAAATTTTCAGCTTCTATAAGCCGCTCTTGTACTCATCTATCATCGCCGTCATCATCGGACCCTCTATTAATGCGGTCTTAGGAAAAACAACGCACATCCACCTTGCCATATCTTCTTTTGCGATTGCCGGCTCTTTGACGCAGCTGGTTTTAAGTTTTTTCTCTTATATTCATCAAATCGTGTTGAACTTCTATCGCAAAGATGCAAAATCCGTGCTGCGGTTTGTCCTTGTTCTTAGCTTTATTCCCGGAACTCTCATCGCTATTCTTGCTTATACACCTCTAGGTCCCTGGTTTATGTCCCATGTGATGGGTGTTAATGCTGAACTCATGCGAGCCAGCTTGCATGCTATGCGTATCTTTATGATTATGACATTAGTATTCCCTTGGCTGGATTATATGAACGGGATTATCATGCTCAGAGGACAAACGAAAATAATGGTTTTCTCACAATCGGCAAATGCTACGATCACGGTCTTAACCCTTTTCATCTCCATTTGGGCAGTACCCGACTGGAATGGAATGATTGGCGCATTAGCACAATCCATTGGCACTTTGGCCGAGTTGCTGGTCGTAGTTTACGTGCTCAAACGCACAGCCGAAGAACCGCAGCCAACCCTGTCTCCAAAAAATTTGTAGCGAAAACGAGTGATAACCATCTATGAGTACGTCTAATCTTATAAAGTCACAACATCGCCTGCTTCGATTGTTCACATTCTCCTTTTTTATGACAATGGGCATCGTCGTCACTTTTTTCCCCCTGTATTTTGATTACAAAGGATATTCCAAGCTTCAAATTGGCTTACTTTATGCCATTGGGCCGCTGATTGGGATCGCAACAAATTTATTGTGGGGTTTCTTGAGCGACCGTTTTCAAACCGTCAAAAAAATCATGATCATACTGATCATCGGCCAGCTCATCACGGCCATCTTAGTATTTACTGCGGGATGGTTTTCCCTGCTGTACATTTGTTTAGCGATGTTCTTCTTCTTTCAACAGCCGGTTAATTCGCTCAATGACAGCCAACTCATGTTGAGCATTCGGGCAAGCGGCAAAAGCTACGCCTCTTTTCGTGTGTGGGGCTCCATCGGATTCGCTGTGTCCGCCGGAGGTTTTGGTTTGCTGCTTAGACATTACGGGACAGGCCTCACGCCAATTCTGTGTCTGTTCACGATTACATGCACGTTAATCCTTGTTTTCTTCTTAAAGGACGCGCGTCAAAGCGGCAAAAAAATGGCTTTAGGCGGCATGTTAAGCATTCTGCGTTCGAAGAAGTTTGTGTGGTTCTTAACTTTGATCATCATTATGTCAGTCTCTCACCGTTTTAATGATGGCTTCCTAGCCCTCTATATGCGGCAGCTCGGAGCCCCTGACTCTGTGATTGGTTACGCTTGGATGGCTTCCGCACTAAGTGAAATCCCCATGTTCTTTTTTCTAAGCAAGCATGGGCATCGGTTCAAAGAATTGCCGCTTCTGGCCTTTGCGGGAATTATTTACGCTTTGCGCTTTTTCATTATGGGATCTATCCATAATCCCGTTTGGATCATCGGCGTTCAGTTGCTGCATAGCTTAACATTCGGCGTATTCCTCATAACGGCCAATCGTTATTTGAGCCAAATTATACCCGATGAATACCGCTCGTCCGGACAAGCGATTTTTGCTGTGGCTTGGTCAAGCATCGCTGGATTAATTAGCGGCATGTTGGGCGGCTGGATCTATGACGCTCTGGGGGGAAGCACGGTTTACGTCATTGCCGGCTGTTTATCCATCGTGGCAGCAATCGGTTTCCTTGCTACGCATCTATTCCAAAACGATGAGCGTTTGCCGGGCAGCAGATAGTTTTTTATTGAAGGGAATGATTACGTGTTAGCCATTGAACGGTTATCTCACAGTTTCCGCACTGGGCAAGAGGATACACCCGTTCTGCATGAACTAAGTTTCCGGGTAGAGCAAGGCGAAATGGTCGCTTTGCTCGGGAGCTCAGGCTCCGGGAAATCAACACTGCTAAATTTAATGGCGGGTTTAATGAAGCCCACTCGAGGTAGTATTAGCATCGCAGGACAGGCGATTGAGAAAATGAGCGAAAACCGCTTGGCGGAATTTCGAAGGACGCATATCGGCTTTATTTTCCAATCTTATGAATTAATAGCACATTTAACCGTACGCGAAAACGTTGAGCTGCCCCTCGTCTTTCAAAGTGTAGCCGCCTCAGAACGCAAACAACGAGCCATGGCGCTTCTGCAACAAGTGGGTATCGGTGATAAATCGGATTTATTTCCTTCACAGTTATCCGGCGGACAGCAGCAGCGTGTCAGTATCGCTCGTTCCCTCATTACGAAACCTGCCATCGTTTTTGCTGACGAACCTACTGGTAATCTAGATACGAAGACGGAAGCCGAGATCATTGATTTGCTCATTGATTTAAATGAGAATTCGGGCATCACCTTCGTGATCGTTACTCACGAACACGAAGTAGCGCGCCGTACGCGGCGGATTTTACAGCTTCGCGACGGATACTTGCTGGAAGGAAATGAGCAGGACGGTGAGACCGGATGAAACTTAAAGATTACGTTCGACTTGGCTGGGACCAACTGCAGCGGCGCAAAGTCGTCACAGCCTTATGTACCGTAGGAATCGCCATCGGTTCGGCTTCCATTATGGTAGCGCTCGGCTTCGGAGAATCGATTCAGCATTACAGCCAGAAACAAATGAGCTTTTATCTCAAAACAGATGAAATTACAATTACAGAGCAGAACAATGACCCTAACAGCCAGCCTAAACTAACAACAAGCAAGCTCGAACTCATTCGTACTTTTCCACATGTGAAATCCGTTGCTAGTTTTCAAGACTTAGGACAATTCAGCTTCACGGTTGATGACGGCAAACAAAGTTACCTTCATCTCATTGCCACTGAACTAAGCGCGTTGGAAGATTTCGACTCCAAATTTGGGCAAGGCGGCGCTACGAACCAAGACAACCACATTGTGCTCAATTACGGGGCAACCCTCGGTGTTATGGATTCCAAGACGATAGAGACCAGAAATAAGCTAATGCAGCAAAATCCAACCAAGGAGCAAGCTGAAACTTACCGTCAAATGGGCGCAATTCCTTATCCACTTTATCAAAAGCAATTGTTGCTCAAAGCAAATAATTACGAAGACCAATCTGGAGGGAATTCGGGTACAAGCTTGGCTGAACCAAGAGAAGTGACACTGCGGGTTACTGGTATTCTGAAAAAACCGGATGGTTTACCTGATTCCATGCTGCAAGGGAACAAAACGGCTTACGTATCCCCACAAACCGGCCAGAAAATTTTGGAGTCTCTGAACAAATCGGCCCAAAACGGTCGCGTTCAATATTCGGAAGTCAAAGTGAAAATTGATAATAGCGTCAACGTCAAGCAAGTGGATGAGTGGATAAAGAAACTCCAGCTCAACACGCAAACCAATTTATATCAAGAGGACCGGATGAAAGGCGAATTCGTTATCGTTCGGTTGCTGCTCACGGGTGTCGGTCTTTTCGTGCTATTCGTAGCTTCGATTTCCATTGTAGTTGCTATGACGATGTCCACGCATCAACGCCGGAGACAGATTGGCATCATGAAGGTGCTGGGTGCGAATTTAAAACAAATCCGCAACATGTTTATCGTGGAATCATCGCTATTAGGCATGTTAGGCGGCCTTGTAGGTATACTGCTTTCCTATTGGGTTATATGGGGAATCAATCTTATCATCATCCGATTCGGGTCTAATTCCGGAGAGCCCGCTGAAATTTTATTCATTTCCTTCTGGATTCTTCCAGTCGGCATGTTTTTCGCTGTGATGACCGGCGTTCTATCAGGGCTATATCCCGCTATTAAAGCATCGCGCACGGACGCGTTGACAGCTATTAAACGAGAATAGGAGTTTGCCTAGCATGAGGAAAAAGAAAACATGGATGCTGCTAATCACAGCGCTCTTGATCATCGGGATTAGCAGCTTTTTATACATATCCAGCCATCCCCAAGCCATGAAGAGAGCAAATACGGACAACACCGCCTCTCCCAGCGCATTGCAATTTAAAGTAACCAAAGAGGACCTGGTCAACAGTGTCGAAGTAAAAGGAAAGTCGTCCTACGAGAAGGAAATACGAGTCTATGCACCGTTTGGCGGTGAAATTAAAGCATGGCAGATCGCTGACGGGGCTCAAGTCAAAAAGGGACAGCTGCTGTTCGAACTTGACGCCACACCGTTGAAAAGTGAAATCGCAGCCCTGCAATCCAATTTGAAAAAGCAGAAGCTCGAGGCTGATCTTGCGAACTTCAAAGCAGCAGGACCGGAAGGAGAAACAACCAGCACTCCTGTTGGTGCTGTTAGCGAGGATGATTCCAGGTCTCGATTTGCTGCTTCCGAAGGACGCAGAATCCAGGAGCAGTTGAATCAGGTCAACGATGAGTCCATTCAATTGCAGCTGGCAAAAAAGCAAGAGAAAGTAGAGCAGGCCGCTTTTGTTTCACCTGAGGACGGCATCTTCTTATTCGAGGATTCCGCCAAAATCCCCAAATCTGTCGAGGAAAGCGTACGAATCGGTAAAATCGTGGATTTGACAAAACTGCAGCTCGTTTGTACGGTAGGCGAGTTTGACGTTTTCCGGATTAAGCCGGGGATGTCCGTCCAAGTCAAAGTTGAAGCCCTGAAACAGAAAAAGCTGCAAGGAAAGGTTGAGAAGGTTTCCAAATTTGCCAAAACCGGTACTGATCAAGGTTCGGCTTCCGCGCAATTCGAGGTAACGATTTCGCTAGAACCGGATGAACAGCTTATCGCAGGACTCAGTCTTTCCGGCACCATTGAGACAGAGAAAAAAAGTGGAACAACAGTCGTTCCCACGCTTGCTGTGAATCATGAGAAAGATATTTACTACGTCATGTTGCAGACCCCGCAAGGCACAGAACGCCGTGAAATTGAGATCGGCTTGGAAACACCTGAGAAAACGGAGGTCCTCAAGGGGCTCCAAGAGGGAGATACGGTTGTGCTGCAGTGACAACTGTTTTATACTATACTCTTAGGACCAAGTAATAATGATGACGAAAATGATGCAGCAAAGGCAGGTAATTGTTTTATATGAATTATGAGGATTTTAAATCTATTGTGTTAGAGCGCCGCAGCGTTCGGAATTTTACAGAGCAGGAAGTCGCGACCGAAGATATTCGTGAAATTATCGACTGTGCCCGCTATGCGCCAAGCGATACGAACTCCCAGACATGGAAGTTTATTGCGATACGAAATACGGAAAAGATTAAACATATCGAACAACTAACCTGGGATCAGCTTCATCTCAGGGCGTCTGAAGCCGAGCAGAAAGGTCTTTCCCGAGAAGCACGCCTTCTTGTGAAGTCGTTCGGACCTTATGCTACTGCGTTTTCCAACGCTCCAGTGCTGATCATTTGCTTAGCAACACCGTACGAGTCGAAGTTCCGTGAGCGGATTTTTGATCCGATTGAGCTTGTTGAAGATGCGGTATGGGCAGAAGAAGGCATCAAGAGCTCCTGCTTAGCCTCGCAGAATCTGATGCTTGCCGCGCATGCCAGAGGTCTCGCGACATGTCCGATGACGGGCCCCGTTTTGCTGGCCCAAGATCAAATTCGCGAATATCTGAACATTCCGGAAGAATGTCAGATTAATATGGTTATTTCCCTTGGCCATCCGAAGGATCGCCCGGGCAAATTGGCCCGCAAAGAAATTGATGATATTCTTCAAATCATCGACTAAGATGAGGAGCTGCCGCATTCGCGGACAGCTTCTTTTTCTTATATGCGCGACTTTAAAGCCGCGGCTATGCGAGCACAGAAGCGGTTTGTTGGAAGTAGCACATGGTGAACAGGTGAACCGGAACTACGGTCCGCTATTTTGCGGCAAACCTACCATTTGACATATCGGAGGGAACTATGATCCTCTATTCGAACCATTTTGCTGGAGTAAATACATCCATTTGTGAGCAAATAAGGCCCTACAGTTCCGTCTATCCGGGAATATCTCCATTTCAGCTCAAATAGCGCCCTGTCGTTCTCTTACTACTATATGTAACCCAGATTTGTAAGCGCAATCAACAACTGACTCCTTCTACTCCCCTCGTCCCCCAAGTCAACATGCCAAAATTACCACACCAAACATTATAACGTTATATTTACTTAAATAAATCGATGTGCTATTCTAACATTATAACGTTATATTCAATTATACAATTTACAACCTTCTCCTACATATTAGGAGAGCTTAGAAGGAAGACTTAGTGAAAGCGTTCATAATTCGAGTTATGGAAAAAGGTGACAGGCATGCAGGAGCGGTTCGTCCTACACAATGTTAAGCAAGTAAACGGAGAATTTCTGGATATTGTAATTGAAGGCGGAATAATTGCGGAGTTGACGAGTCCCGGACAAGGACAAGGAAAACAGATCGTTGACTATTCAGGTGCCTATGTGTCAAGCGGCTGGATTGATATGCACGTTCATGCCTTCCCTGCCTTTGATCCCTATGGCGATGAAATCGATGAAATCGGCGTCAAGCAAGGTGTCACAACAATTGTTGATGCCGGAAGCTGCGGAGCAGACCGTATCGCCGAACTAGCAGCAAGCAGACAAAACGCGCTGACGAACTTGTTTGCTTTTTTGAACATTTCGCACATCGGGTTACAAAGGATCGACGAATTATCCGATATGTCATGGATTAACCAAGAGAAGGTTGTTGAAGCAGTCAGGAACTATGGGGACTTCATCGTAGGTTTGAAGGCAAGAATTAGCAAAAGTGTTGTTCGCGATTCCGGCATTGAGCCCTTGCGTGCTGCACGTGCGCTTTCAGCAGCAACGGGTCTTTCTTTAATGGTTCATATCGGTTCTGGACCGCCGAGCATTGAAGAAGTTGTTTCGCTTTTGGAAAAGAAGGATATCATTACCCATTATTTGAATGGGAAGGCTAATAATCTTTTTGATGACAGCGGCAAACCTCTGCAAGTCCTTACGAAAGCGATTGAAAGAGGCGTTCATCTGGACGTCGGCCACGGTACAGCCAGCTTTTCATTCAAAGTTGCCGAAGCCGCGAAAAAGCATCACATCGGTTTAGACACGATCTCAACGGATATTTATCGTGGGAATCGTTTGAAAGGGCCTGTTTTTAGTATGTCCAATGTGCTGACGAAATTTCTGTATCTGGGCTATACGCTTGAGGAAGTCATTGCTGCAGTGACTACGCATGCTGCAAATTGGCTGAACAAACCGGAGCTTGGCCGCATTCAAGTTGGAGATACAGCAAATCTCACTCTGTTTACCGTTCAGAATGAAAAGACTCAAATCACGGACTCTGAAGGAGACACACGCACGGCGGAACAAACAATTCAATCTAAAGGAGTAGTTGTAAATGGCGCTCTCATTAAATGCTAAATACGGTCTTAAACGTGTCATCAATGCCAGTGGACGTATGAGTATTCTCGGGGTATCCGCTCCGACCGACACCGTTATGGAAGCCATGAAACATGGTGGTCAAAATTACGTTGAAATTGCAGATCTTGTAGATAAAGCCGGCGACTACATCGCCAAAATTCTTGGTTCCGAAGCTGCCGTTGTCGTTAACTCGGCATCCAGCGGCATCGCGCTTTCTGTGGCAGCCGTAGTAACCCAAGGGAATCGTCGAGCAAGCGAGCGGCTGCATCAGGACCCTATTGCCAAACGTGATATCATCATTCTCAAAGGTCACAACGTACAATACGGCGCTCCTGTTGAAACCATGGTTTACCTTGGTGGCGGCAGACTCGTCGAAGTTGGCTATGCCAATGAAGGGAAAGCCGAGCATATTGAAGACGCGATTAACGAAAATACGGCCGCTATTCTTTATGTGAAATCTCATCATGCCGTCCAAAAAAACATGATTTCCGTTGAAGAAGCATGGGACATTGCGCAGCGAAACAACGTACCACTCATCGTAGATGCGGCTGCGGAAGAAGACATTCAAAAGTATGTGAAATACTCCGATTTAGCCATTTACAGCGGTTCCAAAGCCATTGAAGGCCCTACATCAGGTATTGTCGGCGGCAAACGCACCTATATTGAGTGGCTTAAAGTTCAACTGCACGGCATTGGCCGAAGCATGAAAGTCGGCAAGGAAACTTCCTTCGGCTTGCTTCAAGCACTTGATGAGTATGGCGTTAAAGCAGACAAAAGCGAGCAAGAAAAAGCAGCTTTGCAAGTACTAATGCCGCTTAGCGAATTAAAAGGCATTAAAGTGACGATTGTTCAAGACGAAGCAGGCCGCGCTATTTTCCGCGGACGCATTCAAATTGATCCTGAGCAAGCCAGAACGACAGCGAAAGAAGTCGTAAATGGGCTTCGCGAAGGTGAAATCGCCATCTATACACGCGATTATGGCGTGAGACAAGGCTATTTTGATATCGATCCACGTCCGCTTCAAGGCGATGACATTGAGGTTATCGCTGCTCAAATACGCAAATTAGCAGGAGGTCAATAATATGTCCAACATGGCAAAAAGATTGTATAAAGGCCGCGCAGCGCTAAACGTGCTCGCTAACTCCGTTGAAAACGCAAAAGAAGTTTTCGAAGCAGCCGAAGGTTACGTGCTTGTCGGCGTTCTTTCGAAAGACTACCCAACTGTTGAGACAGCCGTTGCCGCAATGAAAGAATACGGCAAAGCGATTGACGAAGCCGTATCCATCGGACTAGGCGCAGGCGACAATCGCCAAGCCGCTGTCGTTGCTGCGATTGCCAAGCATTACCCAGGCACTCACATCAACCAGGTGTTCCCTGCCGTTGGGGCAACACGCGCCAATCTTGGCGAGCAAGACAGCTGGATCAACAGCTTGGTCTCTCCTACTGGCCGCGTCGGCTATGTTAATATCTCAACAGGTCCAGTAAGCGCGGCTCAACCTGAGCACGCCATCGTACCTGTTAAAACTGCTATCGCGCTTGTTCGCGACATGGGCGGAAATGCTCTGAAGTATTTCCCGATGAACGGCTTGAGCCGTGAAGACGAGCTTCGTGCCGTTGCACAAGCTTGCGGCGAAGAAGGTTTTGCTCTTGAGCCAACTGGCGGCATCGACATGGAAAACTTTGAAACAATCCTGCGCATCGCGTTGGAAGCGAAAGTTCCACAAGTTATCCCTCACGTGTACTCATCAATTATTGATAAAGCTACAGGAAAAACAAATACATCCGATGTACGCGAACTGCTCAGTATCATGAAGAAGCTGGTTGATCAACATGGCTAAGCGAATTGCTGCTTTTGGAGAGGTTATGATGCGCCTGCAGGTGCCAGGTTATGAACTCTTGTCCCAAGCCAGCTCGCTTAACTACACATTCTCCGGTACAGGAGTGAATATCAGCTCCGCGCTTGCTCGCTTCGGACATTCCGGGTTCCTAGTCTCCAGATTGCCTTCCAACGCAGTAGGAGATGCTGCAGAAGCTTACTTACGTAAACTAGGCATCAATTCGTCAATGATTACCCGGGGCGGCAACTATGTCGGCATGTATTTTTTGGAAAATGGTTTCGGTGCGCGGCCCAGCCGCGTCACGTATTCCAACCGGCAGGAAAGCAGTTTCAACACGGCTCCGGAAAACACTTATAATTTTGCTGAAATTGCTAAAAATATCGATATGATCCATTTCTGCGGGATTACTCTCGCCATGAATGATAACGTGCGCCAGCATATGAAGGCCTTGGCCAAAGAAGTTAAAGCTAACGGCGGCACGGTTGTTTTCGATTGCAATTATCGTCCGGCCCATTGGGGCGAAGGCGGTTACGCGAAAGCCAAACCTCATTACGAGGACATGCTGCAGTTTGCTGACATTGTCATGATGAATGAGAAAGATGCCATTTATATCCTAGGCATGCATACCGATCAAACCGAACGTCAAGATCAGCTGATGGAACTGATTCCAGCGGTTGCAGACAAATATCAGATCGCTGTCATTGCAGGAACGCATCGTCATATCAACAGTGACAACACCCATTCTCTACGTGGATTTATCTATAAAAATGAGGCTTTCACCTTTTCTAATCTACTCACATTTTCTATCTATGATAGAATTGGTGCTGGAGATGCCTACACAAGCGGTATCGTACATGGGGAAATCCAAGGATTTTCACCTGACAAGACAGTCGGGTTTGCAGCTGCCGCCGGCATGCTCGCGCATACCATTGTTGGCGATACGCCTATGTCATCGGAAAGCGATATTCTGCGTGCGATGACGGAAGTTGTGGGCGATGTAGAAAGGTAGTGAACGTTTAGGTGAACTTATCCCGTAATAAACGCCCTTTATATTTACAAATCATGAATATCCTAAAGGATCGCATCTTGCATGGTGTGTATCCTTTGGGTACCAATATTCCATCTGAACCCCAGTTGGAGCAGGAATTCAATGTTAGCAAGATCACCGTTCGAAATGCCATCAAAGAGCTGGCACAAGAGGGTTATTTGGAAAAAGGCAGCGGCAAAGGAACCAAAGTCATTCGCAATGCTTCCCTGTCCAAGCTGTCCAAATGGAAACGGTTCACAGAAGTGCTGGTTGAAGAAGGCCACCAAATTCACAAGCAATTGCTGCGCGCTGAAATTGTTTCGAATACACCTGGAACATTGCCTTATCAGCTGTTTGGAGAGCGGTGTTTCTATATCGAACGCCTATATCACTTAGATGACAGACCCTATATTCACTATTCCCACTATCTCTCCCTGCAAATGTCCACGATCGAACTCACGGACTTGAACGAACAATCCTTGTACGAGCTCCTTGAAGATCATGGCATTGCCCTAGAGAAATATCGGGATGAATTTGCTGCTGTCACCGCTTCTTCCCATGTAGAGGACATGCTGCAGGTGAAAGCAGGCACGCCCTTACTGAACAGATTGCGATATTCCTATGATGAACAAGGCACTCTGATCGAATTCAGCGCAGGGCATTACAGCACCGAAATGCACAATTATGTAGTTAATTACGATACTTAGGAATACTGGCTTCAGCCTTGTTTCCTTTTCTCGTCGACACCTTGATAACGCTTACTAACATCTTGAGAAGAGGGATTCCACATGAATATGTATCTACTGATCGTTACCCTGCTTGCTATTGTCATTGTTATTCTCGGCGTAGCCTGGTGGAAATGGCATGCCTTTATTTCTTTAACCGTTGCGAGCTTGTTCCTGGCGCTTATGGCGGGTCTTTCTATGGATAAAATCGTTGGCGCATACGAAACCGGCGTCGGCGCTGTGCTAGGGCATTTAGTCGGCATTTTGGCCTTAGGTACAATTTTGGGTAAAATGATGTCCGATTCCGGAGCAGGCACCCAAGTCGCCAATTTCTTTATTCGCGTGTTTGGTGAAAAACGTTTGCCTTGGGCCATGCTGCTATCCGGTTTTATTATCGGGATCCCTGTATTTTTTGACGTCGGGATCGTTATGCTCCTGCCGCTTGTGATCTCCATTCACAAATCGACGAAGCAAAACATTTTACTCATCGGATTACCGGTCATTGCCGGATTGTCCATTGTTCACGGTCTAGTGCCACCGCATCCAGGCGCTATGACAGCCATCGGTATTTATAAAGCAGACATCGGAAAAGTGCTAATTTACTCGCTGATCATTGCGATTCCAGCTGCGATCATTGCAGGCCCCCTGTTTGCCAAGTGGGTAAACAAACGGGTTGTTCCTCAGAATGAACCTGAGCTTCTGGATTCAAGCACTGAGCCTGAAAAATTGCCAGGCGCCGGCATTTCCTTTTTCATTATTTTGCTGCCTGTTTTATTGATGGTTTTGTCAGTCATTGCACCTTACCTGCCGGTTCCAAACGGATTCATGAAATTCCTTGCTTTTATCGGGAATTCCGTGATCGCGCTGCTCATTTCTTGTTTCGCTGCCTTCTACTTCCTAGGCATTCGCCAAGGGATGAGTAAAAGTTATATTAGCAAACTGTCGCACGATTGCCTGCTCCCTGTTGCTTCGATTATTTTGATTATCGGTGCCGGCGGAGGATTCAAACAAATCCTTATCGCCAGCGGCGTAGGGACCTCTATTGCGCAAATGGCTGAAAATATTTCTCTGTCTCCTATCGTACTTGCTTTCATGGTAGCCGGATTAATTCGTGTCGCAACCGGTTCAGCGACGGTCGCTTTAACAACAGCCGCGGGCATCGTCTCTCCCATTGTTGAGCATATGTCCGGTGTTAATTTGGAACTGCTTGTTATTGCCACAGGCGCAGGCTCACTGATGCTTTCCCACGTCAATGATGCAGGCTTCTGGATGGTTAAGGAATACCTCGGATTAACCGTCAAAGAAACGTTCAAAACGTGGACTGTCCTAGAAACACTCCTTTCCTTCATTGCATTCGGAACCGTGCTGATTATCGATATCTTCGTTTAAATATAAAAGCCTGTGCACCTCCTCCTAGGATGTGTACAGGCCTTAAAAACAGCAAAAAAGACAGCCCCACAGGGGACTGTCTCTGTTGTTTGTGCTATGACACTCTATTTATAAGTGGGGACTCCCAATTTCTTATAATTTTGTGACGTTAGCTGCTTGAGGACCACGGTTGCCTTGAGTAATGTCGAACTCAACGGATTGGCCTTCTTCTAATGTTTTGAATCCTTCGCCCTGAATTGCGGAGAAGTGAACGAATACATCGTCGCCTCCATCAACAGAAATGAAACCGTAGCCTTTTTCTGCGTTGAACCATTTAACTGTACCTTTCAAGTGAACAACCTCCTAAAAATATCGCCATCTATGACGAATAAGGAAATTATACCATCACATCTGGGATAAATCAACGCATAAAAAGCTCTGGACATGCTAAAATTTGTTGATGTACCAACGTTTTCCTCTATGCGAAGCCCCTCTTAATTATGCTTAAATATTGATGAGAATTTGGTAAAAAAGGTAGGCTTGCCTCTCTTTTTTCTACCAAATGCCCCTCGTTTGTCAATTCATTTATTAAATCAGGCAGTCTGCCATATTCCTCTGTTCGAAAACTGAGCAGCGGATATATCTTCACTTCACCGCCAGGCTTCGCAACGCGAAGCAGCTCCCGCACCGCCTTCAGATGGAAGGCATAGTCGAACTGCTCCTCATACAGAAACAGAAAGTGACTGCACAGCACAAGATCAAAGGAATCTTGTTCAAAAGGCAGCACCGGAAGACAAGCCACATGATACCTTGCCATGCCATCACGGCTTGAGAAGTCCTCTACGAACCTTTCTAGGCCCTATATACGTCCTGCCGTATGATTTTGAAGTGATCCATAAAACGACCAGTCATAGACGTCCTGGAGCTTCTCCATCTTGGCCGCAACAAGCCCGATTTCTTGCCTGCCGTGTTGATCTATCTCCTCCGATGATTTCTCATACAGCGGGTCAACCGCCTCTGAGAGAATACCAAGCTGCCTTGCTTCTACCGTGAAGGAAGACGCACCGCCGGCCACATCCAGAACCCTTTTACCTTGCAATTGTTCCAACTGCAGCATAAACATTTTCTCATACTCTGCGTACGATCTTGAGGTCATCGCGACCCCAACTTGCTCATAAATCCGCTTTTGCTCCATGCTCATCTCTCCTCAGCTCATCTTCTCCGGGCAACAACCCGTCTCATAACCCATTTCCCTCTGGAAAGGATTAGGAGAATATTACCATGGGCAACGGTCTATGGCAATAGAGTTTTCTTTGATGTCCTGTTTGGAAATCAAGCCTATTTATGATACGATGGCATATATCTTTAAGCTTACTACAGAAACGAGGAACAACCGTGTCAAAACAACCTTTTAAGAAACATACCATCTACAAAAAAGATAAATGGAACATGCTGAATGTCGAAGTCCAAGGAACCAAAATTGTGCTGACGGAGATCTCCGACCAATGGGGTGAAGAGTGTCACACATTCATCGGGCGGCCAGCGATGCTGCATTGGGCTAATGAGCGATTTGCTAAGGATAAGTTCGATGGGACCGAAGAAGAATGGCAAGCGATTATGGACGCATTCAAAGAAGTATAAACGGATTAGACCAAATGCCTTGACTTTCATTCTCTATCTTTTTATAATCAAGTTATAAGTTCATACGTAATACTCCAAAGGGGAGTAGCTGATACAGTAAAGTCGTCAATTCGGATCCTCATCAGATCCCGGCTTTATTGGCAACGACTATCGTTGTTAGCAAGACCTTTGCCAAATTTTTGGTGAAGGTCTTTTTTGATGAATTAGAGCCTTCACCGGTCGTCGGTGCTGGGCTCTATTTTTTTCAAAAAAAATTGCTAAAGGAGTGGTCGTTGTGGAATGGTTATCAGCAGGCTTTTTCGTTTCATTACTCAGTATTATCCTCATTGATTTGGTACTTGCAGGAGATAACGCGATCGTTATCGGTATGGCGGCACGTAATTTGAAAAAGGAAACACAAAAGAAAGTCATCCTTTGGGGAACCGTAGGCGCCATCGTTATACGGGCACTTGCGACCCTGATCGTGGTCACGCTTTTGAAAATTCCCGGTCTTCTCTTAGCGGGCGGCATATTGCTCCTCTGGATCTCGTATAAGCTGCTCAGCGAAAAGAAAAATCACGAACAAGTTCAAGCGAAGAGCAGCATGTGGGCTGCCATTCGCACGATTATTATTGCCGACGCCGTGATGGGTCTAGATAACGTCATTGCAGTAGCTGGTGCCGCTCATGGAAATTTCCTGCTAGTCATCATCGGTTTGCTCGTCAGCGTCCCTATCGTAGTCTGGGGCAGCACCTTGTTCATCAAATGGATTGAAACTTATCCATGGATTATGTATATCGGCGCAGGCGTGCTCGCATTAACGGCAGGTAAAATGATTACCGGCGAGAAGTTCCTCTCCCCTTATTTCGCTTCAAATCCGCTTGGCAAATGGCTGCTTATCGGACTACTCGTCATTATCGTGCTTGCGGCAGGCAAATGGTCCAAAATGGTCGGCTACCTCGTAGAAGTCGGAGACCGCGGACAGTTAAAACTGCCTAAAGAATTAAGCGATGAAGCTCAAATTGCTCCGGAAGATCGTTTTACAGTCAAGATGGATTCCCGAGGCAAGTTAATTCTGGTGAAGACAGAAGAGGATGAAAATCCCGATGAAACGATGCAGCATGCCGGCTGAAAAAGGAGTTTGCCAACAGGCAGCGAAAGTTACTATCATGCAGTAATTAGCAAGTGTCATATTCTATAGGGATAAGGATGATTCACCAATGACCGAATCCGGTTCTATACTCACATTTATTCTCGTATCCTTCTGCCTAGCCATCATTTTGATTATGAAAAAAGACAGCCTTCCCGCCCAAATGAAACGATATCTCGCTTTATTGGCAATCGTCATGGTCTCGTTTTCGTTTGTACTCATCTTGATCAGCTTCTTTGGCGCCGGAAAGTAAATTTACTTCCTTCCAGCTTTTTCTTATAATCATAATTGAGTGGGTTAACGGTCATACTAGGTGAAAACCATGAAGTGGGTTTAGATCAAAATTCCCCCACATGGGTATAAGCCGGGAGCGTGACCGTAATGCGCTGGATCTATGTAACTGCAGCAATGGGACTTCTCCTCAGCTCTGTCCCAGCAGCTGATTTGCATGCGAAGGAAAACCGTTTACCCCAAACTCAAAACAAGGACAGGAGGGCTCCCATGGCTCAACTATTGGAACGCAAACAAGTACCTGCCGAGCACCGTTGGAATCTGGAAGATTTATTTGCCGATGCGAAGGCTTGGGAAAAAGAATTTCAAGATGTTAAAGGCTCGATCAGCAAAATCAGCGCCTTCCAAGGAAAACTTAACGACGCTGCTGCCGTCAAGCAATGTTTCCAGTTGGAAGATGAGGTCTCTCTGAAGACAGAAAGACTTTATGTGTATGCCAACATGAAACATCATGAAGATACAGCAGAGCCTACATTCCAGGCCTTATCCGATAAATCGAAAAAAATCAGTGTCGAAGTGGGCGAAGCTCTCTCCTTCATTTCGCCGGAAATTTTAAGTTTATCCGATGACAAACTGCAGCAATTGGTCAACGATCCTTCTTTATCTTTTTATAAAGATACGCTGGAAGAAATGATTCGCCAGAAGCCGCACACGTTATCCAAAGAGCAAGAAGCACTTCTGGCTCAAGCAGGCAATATGGCGGGAGCTCCGAGCACGATCTTCGGCATGCTGAACAACGCCGATTTGAAGTTCCCTAAAGTGAAGAACGAAAAAGGCGAGGAAGTCGAGCTCACCCATGGAAGTTACATTCAATTCCTGGAGAGCCGTGATCCGGAAGTTCGAAAAAATGCCTTCCATGCCGTTTACGAAACTTACCGCAACAACAAGAACACGATCGGCGCTACGCTCAGCGCGAATATTAATAAAAATATTTTCTATGCCAAAGCGCGTCACTATCCTTCCGTTCTGGAATCGACCCTTTTCGGCGATAACATCAAGAAGGAAGTCTACACGAACTTAATTTCCACCATTCACGACTCTCTGCCTGAGCTGCAGCGTTATTTGAAACTTCGTAAAAAGCTGCTGAAAGTCGATGAATTACATATGTATGACCTCTTTGCTCCGCTGGTTGAAGAGTTCAAAATGGATATCACCTACCAGCAAGCCAAAGAAGAAATCAAGAAAAGCCTGGCTCCGCTTGGCGAAAATTACTTAAAAATTCTTCAAGACGGCTTCGACAACCACTGGATCGACGTTTATGAGAACAAGAATAAGCGTAACGGTGCGTACAGCTGGGGTGCCTACGGCACACATCCTTATGTGCTGCTTAACCATAAAGACAATTTAAACAGCATGTTCACGCTGACACACGAAATGGGTCATGCCATCCATTCCTATTTGTCCGACGAAAATCAAGAATACCGCTATGCGCAGTATACGATTTTCCTGGCAGAGGTCGCTTCTACTCTGAACGAGGCGCTCCTCATGGACTATTTATTGAAACGCGTGACGGATCCAAAAGAGAAGCTCTATCTGCTGACTTATTATGCGGATCAATTCCGTACTACGGTATTCCGTCAAACGATGTTTGCCGAGTTCGAAATGATTACCCATGAGAAATCGGAGCAAGGCGAGTCGCTTACACCTCAAGAGTTCAGCGAAATCTACTACGGCTTGAATAAGCTGTACCATGGCAATGACATGGTTGTGGATCAGGATATTGAGATGGAATGGGCGCGTATTCCTCACTTCTATAACAGCTTTTATGTCTACAAATATGCAACAGGCTTCTCGGCAGCAACCAGCTTTGCGAAGCAAATCTTGGACGAAGGCCAGCCAGCCGTTGACCGTTACTTGGGCTTCCTGAAAAGCGGCGGCAGCGACTACTCGCTGAACATCCTGAAAAAAGCCGGCGTTGACATGTCGACACCGGAGCCGATCAAGCAAGCCATGAGCGTCTTCAGCTCTTTGCTCGATCAGATGGAAGAGCTTACGAAGTAAGTGAACGAGTGAGGTTGGAGGCCCGAGCCTCCAACCTCTTCTCCATGGAAAGGATGAATGCTGGATGAAGATGCAATGGATTCTGATCTGCGCATTAATATTCGCCCTCATCACAGCCGTTTTTGCGGTTGTGAATGTCGAACCGGTGCAAGTAAATTTCATATTCGCCCAAACATCCACGCCACTCATTCTCGTTATTTTAACCTCTACTTTATTGGGCGGTCTAATTGTCGGCCTCTTCGGAATGGTTCGTCAGTACAAGCTGAATCGTAAAGTCAAGCACTTGGAAAAGCAGCTGCAAGACGCCGTCTTGCCTCCAGCCGCGCAGCCTGTGAAAGAAACAGCTGGTGAGGCTTCACCTACCGTGCATTAAAGTTAAAAAAGTGCAGCAAATCTATTGAATTCGAAAATTCATAAATTTGCTGCACTTTTTTCCATGTTTTTATAGCTGCGTCGATATAAGTAGTAATACGTAGCACACTACGCCTCCAACCAGCGAGGAGAGTGCATTTACCCGATCATTGGTCATGAAGCGGAAACCGCGTATTTGCTTCGCGTTCTGGCCACAATGGACTTCTTTCTCGACTGTTTTCCCGCATACCGTACACTGATACATCACCTGCCAAGTTGCCCCTAACCATGAATCAGCTAAGGAACCGAGCAAACCTGAGAGGGCACCGAATAGAATTAATACAGGAATTGCGACTGTTTCGTAGTCCATATCGCCGATCGTGCTGAACCAACCGCTGAGCCATCCAATGAAAGCTCCTCCCACCACAGAAGCCAGCACGCCAATCGTGCTAATGCCACCTGATGTTCCAGCTGGAACACGCTTACCATTAAGAATGGACCTTGGTTCAGATGAGCTCATTCCGCCAATTTCCGTGGCCCATGTATCCGCTGTGACGGTTGCCATCACGCCAACGAACAACACCCACCAAACAGGCTCAGGCCAAATCGCATTGCCTATACACAGCAATAAACCCAAACCGCCGTTAGCCGCAACTTGTCCGGCATCGCGCCTTCCGCCTTTGGCATAACCGCTTTCCGCAGCGGCTTTGCGCTGATGCTTAAGCTTCGACAACACGCTCGAAGAAATAAAAAAGGCGATCAGCGTCCCAAACCAAGCTAAACTGCCAAATACAAACATCAAGGTCCCAAGAATAACCGCAGAAATCAAACCTGATACAGAGAGGGATCCTCTCCAGTAGGCAGCGCCTGCAATAAGCAAACTGCCGGCTAAACCCCAAATCCATTCCATTTGATCACCTCAATTTCCAACTATTATTGTAGCATAGCACAGTGCCCAGAATTTTCCCAAGAGCACCCTGCTATTTTTCGACAAAATCAATCATTTTTCGTGAGATTCTAGCAGGAAGTTAACTTTTTTACGAGAATAATATGGTAAGATAATTTCCGAAAGCTAGGAGGCTGCCATGGATAACGACCACATCACAACTAGGTCCCAGATAAAAAATGACTTGGATCCGCAAGAAATGCTGCGCGTTATTTTTGATTATGCAGCCAAAATTGCCAATGAACGAGTACTCGAGAATGTCCTTATGTTGATGGCGGATATGGGCCGGGAAATGATTGTCTCGGATCGCTGCACGGTTTGGCTGCTGGATAAGAGCAAGAACGAGCTCTGGTCCAAAGTGGCTCATGGACTCGATGAGATTCGTATCCCAAGCACGGCAGGACTTGTCGGTTATGCGGTCACGCATGATAAAGCTGTATTTATTGATGACGCCTACACGAATGAAGAATATAAAACTTACTTGCTTAATGGCGCACTGCGAACGGATCAGCAAACAGGCTACCGCACGAAAGCCTTGATGGTTATTCCGTTCCGCGACAGTCAGGGCGAAATCATGGGCGCTTACCAGGCCATTAATAAACTAACGGAATGCCAGCAATTTTCGGATAAAGATATGGAATATTTAACGCTCGCCTCCTCTTATGCTGGCAAATCTTTAGAATCGGCGCTGCTCACCAATGAGATCGAAGCAACCCAGAAGGAAATTATTTTCCGCATGGGCGAAATTGGCGAGAGCCGATCCAAAGAAACCGGGAACCACGTTAAGCGTGTAGCCGAGTATTCCTATATCCTTGCACGTGGATTAGGCATGAGTACGGAAGAATCGGAACTTCTCAAAATTGCTTCACCCATGCATGATATCGGCAAGGTAGCGATTCCCGACAGTGTGCTCAATAAACCGGGCAAATTAACCGATGAAGAGTTCAAATTAATGCAAAATCACACCGTAATCGGCTATAACCTGCTCAAAAACTCCACCCGTCACATTCTCAAAACGGCGGCGGTGGTCGCCTATGAGCATCATGAGAAATGGAATGGTCGCGGATATCCCAGAGGAATCAAAGGTGAAGACATTCACATCTACGGGCGTATTACCGCGATTGCTGACGTTTTCGATGCGCTTGGCAGTGAGCGTGTCTACAAAAAAGCGTGGGACTTGGATCGCATCTTACAACTTTTCACCGAAGAGCGGGGCGAGCATTTTGACCCACAAATCGTTGATGTGTTTTTTGAACAATTACCGGCAATCCTTCACGCGCGTGAAAAATATGCCGATAGTGCGCTGGAGGACTCGGCAGATGGACAATAAAAAGGGCAAATCTCTCGGTCAACGATGACCGCAAGAGACTGCCCTTTTTGTTTTATACGCGAATGGTTACTGCCCCGAATACCTCTTCGCCCCATGTTAATTCCAAGAGATCGCCATTATTTACAGGTCCAACGCCCTCAGGAGTTCCCGTGTAAATGATATCGCCTACGCCCAGCCCGTAATGCTTAGCGATGAAATCGATAATCGTTTGCAAATCGAAAATCATGTTGCTGATGTTGCCGTTTTGAACGACTTGTCCATTCTGGCGAAGCTGGAAGTTCTCTTCCGTCAGTTTGGAAGCTCCCGGGAACGGACGGAATTCCGTCAGTGGCGCTGACTTCAGGAATCCTTTGGCCGGCAGCCAAGGTTGGCCTTTTTTCTTAATAACAGACTGTACGTCTCTTAGCGTAAAATCGATGCCAAGCGCATACTTATCAACAATTTCATCAACTTGAATGCCTTCACGATAAGGCTTTGCGATATGCAGCACCAATTCAGCTTCATAGTGAATTTCGCCTTGATCGCCTGGAAGCTTCAGCTCCCCGCCACTCATATCCGCCAAGGCATGCGTTGGTTTGGTAAAAATCATCGGCTGATCCGGAACATCATTCCCCAGCTCGGCAGCGTGTGCCCGGTAATTGCGTCCTACACAATAAATATTGCGAATATCTGTCATGTCGTTATCTCCTCACATTATTTCTTGCTAACATTACCTTCGGCATCAACTTTGGACCCAATCGAAATTTGGCTTAATCGCTGGAACAGCTTGGAGCCGTCTTCCGAATTCATAGGCGTAGGAAGTGCGAATTTGCTTAAAATAGGGACAAGATGAATATTGCACGCTTTATCTTTCGAGCAGGAAGCTTCCAAGATAACTGTTTCCCATGTCTTTGAAACATCGTTTGTTGTAAATATAAAATTGCCTAAACTATACGCGATCCACTTGCCTTTGTACTGCTCAAAGCCTTGTAACACATGTGGATGGCCGCCAACAACCAAATCTGCGCCGGCATCAATATAACGGTGTGCCAAATCTGTCTGATACTTGTCCGGATTGTCGCTTCGCTCGACGCCCCAATGTGCAACAACGACAACAAGATCGGCACTCTCTTTCGCTTTTTGAATGGCTTCTACTGGCGGCTTGTAATTGTAAGTTTCCGCTACCCCGATGCGCCCGGGACCTGCTTTCCAAGAGGCCTCCGGAACAACACGGCTAAAGCCAAAAAAGGCGATTTTCATGCCGTTTTTCTCCATTATGACAGGCTGATAGGCTTCATTCAAATCATTGCCCGCTCCCATGCGCTTAATGCCCTCTTGGTCCAGCGCATTCATCGTATCCTGCAAACCATCAGGGCCATAATCCATGACATGGTTATTCGCTAAATTAACAAGATCGATGCCAGCATCCTTAAGCGGAGGTAAAGCCAAAGGCGATGAGCGGTAAACGTAATCCTTTTTCTGTTCCGTACCTTTAGTTGTTATAGGTGTTTCCAAATTCGCGATGGTGAAATCCGGTTTGGTCAAATAGTCTTTTACATTCGTATAAGGATAATCATAGCCTTTTTGTTTCAAAATATCTTCTACCTTAGAGGCTAGCATCACATCGCCAACAAAAGTGAGATTCACTTGTCCGCTACTGCCTGCTGGCTTGTCCGAAACTTCCGGTGATGACGACGGTACGATTGCGTTTGCTGTAGCTGTAGGACTTGGCTGGCTACTTGCTGCATTCGTCGGTTGAGGCGAGTTTACGGACACCGATGGTAAAGATGCCTCTTGTTCTTCGGTAGTTTTGCTATTCGACGTCCAATAGGATGCACCAATTCCAATCGCGAAACAAGCAACGGCAGCCAAAGTGAGTCCTCCGATCATTTTCAGCGGAGTTTTCTTCTGAGGCGCGCGCACTACCTTCACTTTACGGTGACGCTCTACTCTGGATTCCATTCAAAACCTTCCCCTTTCCCCCACAAATTATAGCAGAAGAATCTAGCATTGGGTAATAGTCAAGGACACTCATTTTCAGAATGGAATCCGTATGATATAACAGAAGCAATGAGATTTACACTTGAGACCAGCACGGAAAGGAATTCATCGTTTTGGAAAAAATAGCGATTATTTCAGATATCCATGGAAATTTGCCTGCACTTGAAGCTGTATTTACTGATATCAAAATGCGGGGCATTAAGCGAATCTATTGCTTAGGCGATCTCGTTGGCAAAGGACCTGATTCGGCAGCCGTTGTTGACGCGATACAAAGAAACTGCGAGGTTGTCATACAGGGAAATTGGGACTTAGGCATCAATAGGCCGCAAGACCAACCGGCAGGCATTTGGCAGCAGCAGCAGTTAGGGCCTGAAAGGCTTGCTTATTTGGCAGAACTGCCATTCTCCGTTGATTTTTACCTTAGCGGCAAACTGTTCCGTTTATTTCATGCTTCCTCACAAAGCGTTTACCATCGTGTTAAGCGTAAATCTTCCAAAAAAGAACGTCTGGCACTGTTTCAAAATACAGAAATGACCGGTGCGGCTCCTAACGGAAAGCTGCCCGATATTGTTGGCTACGGGGATATTCACATCCCTTTTTTGATTACGATGAAAAACCCTTCAGAAAAGAGCGTTGCAACGCTTTCCGACAGCGGTCTAATGCTCTTTAACGTGGGCAGTGTAGGCATTCCCTATGATGGCATTCCACAAGCCTGTTACTGTGTTCTGGAGGGCAATATGAATAGTCAGCAGCAAGCAGGATTTTCCTTACAATTTGTACGCGTACCGTATGATATCGACTATGCCATCAGCAGAGCTCATGCTGTGCATATGCCAGAGACTGAGCGCTATGCGCTTGAGATTTCAACGGGGCTGGTGCACAAGTAAGGGATTGAACAAAATTTATTATGGAAATTAATTCCACTACATGCTAATATAGGTTCATCATTGAAAGCGAGGATGTCCTCCATGAAGCTGAACTGGCCCAAAATTGCTTTTATCGTTATATGTGCGGAGGTTTTGCTTATTTACTGGAATGGGATGAGCGCTACACCTTTCAAGAAGCAGCAAAATGTACATCCTATATCCACACTGCAACCCGCTCAGCCTGTTACACAGGTAGAAGAGAAAGCACCTTGGCAAATGAACGAATTCAAATTTTTTCAAGTGCATCAGTTAACTTCTTAAGATAAACCTTCTATTCAAAGGGAAAAGGGCTACCCGGAATGTCTTTTCAGACAATCAGGTAGCCCTTCCTATGTACACCTTATTTCACCCGAGCTAGTGCTAGACCGTCATAGGCCGGTAGAATTGTGCTCTCCAAACGCGGGTCCTCAGCAATGAGCTTATTGAAGCTGCGCATCGCTTGCACGGAGGTTTTGGTTTGGCCTGGGTCAACCACTTTGCCCCTCATCAGTGTATTATCGCCTGCAATGATGGCCCCTGGATTCGCTAATTGAATGGCAAGCTCCAAATAGTTTGGATAGTTCACTTTGTCTGCATCGATAAAAAAGAAATCAAAACGCTCCCCTTGCGTAAGCAGTTCGTTGAGATGCTTCAACGCTTCGCCAATACGATACTCGACGAATTGGCCCAGACCTGCGTCGGCCACATTTTGTTTGGCTACATCGGCGAATTCCTGTTTCAACTCAAGCGAGATGAGTTTACCGCCTTCTTGCAGCCCTCTAGCCAGGCAAATCCCGCTATAGCCTCCTAATGCTCCTATTTCCAGTACTTTTTTTGCGCCAATCATCGTCACTAGCATCGTAAGCAGTCTGCCGTAGCCCGGGGCGATTGAGATTTCTGGCATATTATTGGTTCGTATAACTTCCTTCACCCGCTCAAGCACGGGATCATCCGCATATAAACCTTCCATATAGCTTTCAGCTGTTAGGGTTTCCATGTTATTCCTCCTAAGAGTTTGCCGTTTCGTTTGTAAGTATATCTTATTTGTCCTATACTTGTTAATTGTATGAGTTTTATGAACGAAGCACAACCCGGATGGAAGGAATCTAAACATGCCACAATCAATCGAACTAATTGCAACTTGCCCAATGGGACTTGAAGCTATCGTTGCTCGCGAAGTCCGCGACCTCGGTTATACCGAGGTTACCGTTGAGAACGGCCGCGTACGCTTTATGGGAGACGAGCTGGCCATCTGCCGAGCCAATCTATGGTTACGGACAGCAGACCGGATTCTCGTGCTTATGGGCCAGTTTAAAGCTCTGACCTTTGATGAGCTTTTTGAAGGCACTAAAGCGCTCGCTTGGCCCGACTGGATTCCGAACGATGCCGAATTCCCTGTGCAAGGGCGTTCCCATAAGTCACAGCTTTCCAGCGTCCCTGCCTGCCAAGGCATCGTAAAAAAAGCCGTCGTTGAGAAGCTGAAACTTCAATACGGCACCGAATGGTTCCCCGAGAACGGGGCGCGTTACGTAATTGAAGTGGCTCTTCTGAACGATATCGCGACACTCACGATCGACACCACAGGCCCAAGCTTGCACAAGCGCGGGTATCGCAAGCTCGTGACTGAAGCGCCGCTGAAGGAGACCATGGCCGCCGCCATGATCCTGCTCAGCCGCTGGAGCGTCGATCGGCCGCTCTACGACCCGTTCTGCGGGTCGGGAACCATCCCGATCGAGGCTGCCATGATCGGCTGGAATATCGCGCCAGGCCTGCGGCGCAGCTTCCCCAGCGAGGCGTGGGGCAATGTGTCGCGCAAGCTCTGGGACAAAGCGCGCGACGAAGCGTTCGACGCGGTCCGCGACAATGTGCCGCTGCACATTATCGGCAGCGACATTGACCCGTCTGCCATCGCAGTGGCAGAAGCCGCCGCGAAGTCGGCCGGGCTGACGAAACAGTTCCAGCTTCGCGTGGAACCGGTGGCCAAAGCCCGCCCGCGCGGCGACTATGGCTGTTTGATCACCAATCCGCCATATGGAGAGCGGCTTGGTGAAGCCAAGGATGTCGAGGTCGCGCTGCGCGAGCTCGGGGCTCTTACAGCTCCGATGCCTTCGTGGAGCATGTTCATTCTCAGCCCGAGCACACAGCTCGAGCATTATATGAACCGCCGCGCTGATAAGAAGCGCAAGTTGTTTAACGGACGGATTGAGTGTAACCTTTATCAATACCTTGGGCCTTTTCCTCCGCGTAGGTAGGAACGTAGGCAGCACGAAAAAGAGGCAGCTGAGACTTTACGTCTGAGCTGCCTTTGTTTTTAGATGGCTCTTATGGGTACTCCATAGACCCGTGTTAAAGTCTAAGCCCGAGCTGTGTCGCCAGCGCTTAGGCTAACGGACACAGGAGCCTTTATTCGGCTTGAAATCGCCGATTTAGATTTCTAACGGACACCAGTGCTGCTATTTGCCTACTTTGCAGGCAATTTGGCCGCGGAAATGGCAAATAAGAGCGCTGATGTCCGTTAGGCGCGAAACCATACAAATATCAGTGCAATAACGGCGCTGGTGTCCGTTAGCTCAGTTTACTTCGCAGGAGAAACTCTAGATCTCTGCTCCCTCAGCATTTGGATTGCTCTTAAGGTTTTCGCATAGTACTGTCTAGCTCGAGTAGTACGAACAGCGATTACGCTAACGGACACAGGAGCCTTTAATCGGCCTGAAATCGCCGATTCAGATTTCTAACGGCCAACAGCGCTGCTATTCGCCTACTTTGCAGGCAATTTAGCCGCGTGATGGGCAAATAAGAGCGCTGATGTCCGTTAGGCGCGAAACCATTCGAATTTCAGCGTAATAACGGCACTGGTGTCCGTTAGCTTAGCTTTACTCCGCAGTAGCAACGCTCGAAATGAAAACAGAGGTAGCTGAGTTCCTTACATCTCAGCTGCCTCTGTCTTTTTATAAATAATGCATAGTCACTTCGCTTCTAACAAACAATCTCGCATTGACGCCAGTTTGCCCAATACCTTTAGATATGTAGTAAGCCCCATATTGCTGTTTATGCAATCCCTTGTAAATCCCCATTCTAGGCAGCTTACCTGCGTTTTTGATATGAAAGAAAAATGGAATATTAAACTGTTTACCGTGGAGATGTCCAGCCATTAAATAATCGAATTCTTTATTCAAGTGTAGCACGATGTTAGGATCGTGAGTAATAATGAGTTTCGTTCTGCGATCATCAATAGCTCGAAAAGCAGCCTTAATATCACTTTTATCAGAATCGAAATCATCAATTCCAATTAGTTCAAATTGTTCTAAATGCAGCGACTCATTCCTTAACAATTTAAGCCCATATTTTCTTAAAAGCTTGATAAGATCATTGACATTTTTCTGCTGATAATCATGGTTTCCAAGAACGCAATAAATAGGCACGTTACAAATCGCAATCGCTCTTAGGTACTCTTCAAGTTTAGGAAGCATTTTTCGGTATTTGGTGAAATCACCCGTAATAAATATATAATCCGGTTTTTCATCATGAATAATAGCGGCTATTCTGGCTGGACGAATTCTTAATCTTTCAACATGCATGTCACTTATTTGCAGGATTCTCACATTTAGATTAAGAGGATATCTTATCCGCTCAATTTTTAGCCATTGTGTCGGCAAGATAAAGATTATGTAGCAAATAAATAGAACTAAGAATACATAAAGGCCGTTCAATAAAATTCCTTCCAAGCGCATCCTCCTCACCAAAAATGGGATCTAATAGCTGCTGAAATCAATAAGGTTTATATACTAAGTTTTATTATAGGGTTAATACATTAATGCCACATGAGTATAAGAGTTCAATTTTGTTGACTGATTTTATTACCTTTGTCTACTCTCGATCTCTTCTATTAGACGAGCTATCCGTACAGTTTGTTTATTCCTCACAGTTTTCATCTCCAAAGCTATTAAGTTAACAGATAATTTTTGGTAAAAGGAAAATGTAACAATATGTGGAATATACATTATTCAGAAAGTGGAATCTACGCTTTTAAATCATAGAAAACGAGGAAGATAATCGTGTTTCATCAAAAAATCACAAAACTTCTAACACTAAGCATCAGCTGTATTTTTCTATCTATTCAACCTGCTTTTGCACAAGACTCATCAGCTACTAAGTATCAGCATGAGCTAAAACTTAAACTGAATGAGCAAATTGTTACCGTTAATGGTCAAACTCAAACACTTCCAGTCCCGCCTACTTTAATGAACAGCGTGACCATGGTGCCGCTTCGTTTTATTGCTGAGACTCTGGGAGTTACGGTCCAATGGGATGACGTTACACGGATAATTATACTTTCTACAGCCAAAACCAAGATTTCTCTGGCAATCGACAGTAAAGATGCCGTGATTAACGGTGCTTCTACTTCATTGGAGCAGCCAGCTACAATACTTAATGATACGACTATGGTCCCTCTCCGCTTTATTGCTGAAAATATGGATCAGACTGTTTCGTTCGATGGTACAACGCAAATGATTACAATCACTAATAAGCTCATTCAACCTACACCTGTAAATGAAAAACGAGACAAGCCAACTGTAGATAATTTATCGATTGAACGACCAATTACAGAAAGAAGCAATGTAAAAATAGAAGATATTATTTCAGACTCAAAAAGCAATCTATATATGATAGATTTTGACGTCAAAAGTCAATCCTACCCTTATGGAATTTTATCCTATAATCAAAACAATGGGGATGGAAAAAACATACAGCATACAACCTTTATAGATAGTAAATTTGACGTGCAGTATAAGGATTCAAAAGGTGCTGTGCAACGTGTATCCTATCAAAATATCACACCAAAAAAACTGTATTACGATAGTTTAACTGACAAATTGTATTTGATGGCACATGCTGCGAGACCCTTTGTCGAAGAAGCCGTAATTATTTATGAGATACTACCAGAAGTTAAAATGGTAACTTATAATTTAGAAAGTTCCATGAATGAAGAAAACAATTTTATCTCGTTTTTAGATCAAGATCATTTTTACTACAGCAATGCATTTTCGGGGAAAATATTCGACTTTCAGGCACCTAATGAGAGTAAAGTAATTGGATTCCTACCTGAAAAGAAGGCAAGTTATGTTTCTTTAAACACTGACGGGAAAATGTATATCCTCGATAAAACGAATAAAAAAATAAGCAAGGTTAACTTGGACGGCACGATTACTGAGGTAGCGAGGGTTAATTTGGGTCAAATAACCGGAGCCTCTTCGAGGAATGGGTATTTCTACATTTCAGATACTACTAGGATTTATCAAGTTGATGTTGCTGGGAAAATGGATGAGTACACTAATGTTGCTCTTTTAACCTATAACAAGGGTTTATATGATCCGAAAACACAAACCTATGAGCAGCCTGCCGTAAATGATAAAATTGTTGATGGTAAATCCGTTACTGATCAGGTTGAAGGTCCTGGCGCTTTAAGTTTCAAGGGCAGTTTCCTTTTTACTATCGATCATCATGGAAACATCGTGATTTATGACAGCCTAAACGGAATTATTCGACGAATCAACGTTTACTAAGTTTAATACCAATGCCAACAAAAAAATCCCCCAACCGCTAATCCGACCCTGTTCAGTCGAGCGTTTGAGGGATTTATTTTTTCATCAAAAGCCAAATGATTATGGCCCAAAGCGGAATAGACAGCAGAATACTCCACATGCATCCTATAGCAAAGCCTAATTTTGCTTTTTGTTCATTGTTTGATGCATCATCGTTCGGCATGTTCCACCAACTCTAATGGGAGTCCATCTGGGTCTGCAAAAAACGTATACCGATCACCTGTAATGGGATCAATCCGTACCGGTTCAACCGCAATTCCCTTGCTCTCTAGTTCTTTGACGCTTTCGTCCATATTTCCAACGACAAAAGCCAAGTGCCGAAGTCCTCGCGCTTCCGGTCTATCCACTCTTAATGGAGGATTTGGGAACGAAAACAATTCAATCTGCTGCTCTGTTTCTCCTATGCGCAAATCCAGTTTGTAGGAATCACGTTCTGCCCGGTACAACTCGTTTACGATCGTCATTCCTAGCAAATCAACATAGAAATGCTTCGACTGTTCGTAATTCGAGCTAATAATGGCCACATGATGAATGCGATCGATTTTCACTAACACGCCTCCCCACTCCGTAAATAAACCGCAATCCGGGAATTCCCCATCCTGCGGCTCGTTTCTTATTTTATCCGTCTGCTCTCATCGTTTCAACAATTTTCTTCAAAATATTCTCTGCTTGCGCATATTCTACCTGACACGTACCTGCTGCGTGGTGACCGCCTCCGCCATTTTGTAGCATCAAAGTCCCGATGTTCGTTTGGGAGGTGCGATTCACAATGCTGTGTCCGCAGGCAAATACACAATTTTGTTTGTTACGTCCGTCCACGATCCAAATGGATACATTTTGCTCCGGATAAAGCGCGTAAACCATGAAACGGTTGCCAGGATAGATGGTTTCCACGTCCCGAAGATCCGTAATGATCACGTTTCCTTCTGTATACGTATGTTTTGCAAGCATTTCACGGTACAGAGCATCCAATTCATAATACCGTTCTACCCGCTCCTTAACGTCAGGAAGCTCCATAATTTGATCGACCGTCATCACCGCGCAGTGATCCACAAGCTCTTCCATTAGCTGATAATTGCTAATTCGATAGTCCCGGTAACGTCCTAAACCCGTACGGGCATCCATGATGAACGATAATAAATCCCAACCCGTTGGATTCAAAATATCTTCTTTACTGAATTGTGCCGCATCCGCTTTATCTACGCCTTGCATAATATCGTCAATATCACCAAAGGTTTCTTGCCCACCATAATAATCATAAACGACGCGTGCTGCGCTTGGTGCAATACGGGTTTCCCCTTTGAAAGCTACCTTCTCACCCATCCGCTCAAGTTCACTGGAATGATGGTCAAACCATAATCCGCAACCTGCAACATAAGGCACATTCGCCAAAATATCGTTCTCGGTAACCTCGACCAGACCATCCTGCATATCTTTGGGATGAACGAATTTCATTTCATCGACCATGTTTAGCTTTTTGAAAAGCATTGCGCATACTAAACCGTCAAAATCCGAACGCGTAATTAATCGCATAACGCAAATCCCCCTACGAAGTTAGTACTTAAGAACTATGTATGAATATGTGTATCATTATATCAGCACCTGTCGATTTGTGACAATCATTTTGTCATTAGAGCTTTTGGGATAAAAAAAAACAGTTCGCCTAGATGGGCTGAACCGTTCTTAATTTGGACGTCAAAATTTGGTAGAGTCTAGTCATAAATGCTTCAATTTGCGGCATCGGAGGCATTTTCACAGAAAGCTTAACTTCGCCTTTCCAGTAGAAAATTAAAATGCTGTTGCTTCTCCCCTGAAACATTTCAACATCCCAACACGTCTCATTAAGTGCGTACTCTTCTAAATTAATCATTAGTTTCGGTCCATCCGAGGATGGCACCAAACGGGCAACATGATTGCCGCAAAGTGATGTTACTTTTTGCTCTTCATGTAAATCAGACTGCATGCTGCTTGGTCCTCCTTTTATCCATAGATTATGAAAGTTATGACAGAGAAAAACCCCACCATAGTGTACCGATCGGAGGGGGATCTAAGTTGAATACCCAATCGTTCGGCAGCTGGCTGGCAACGAGTTCGTTTATGAACAAGGTAGCCCCTTTAGCTTTGCGTCACTGACTTTCGTCAGTTTTGCCATTGTCGAGATGTGTTGTGAATTCTTATACAAGAAATAACTACACTCTCAAGAATAAGGGATGTTGTTTTGAAATCGTATAGTTCGCAAGAACTAATTTTGCAATATCTATCAAAAAACTTCTTTTTTCGACCTATTTTTGGGCAGTGCTTGTAGATTATTGGCGCCCTTCCAATAAAAGAGAGATCCCGCAAGGGTCACAAAAGCGATAACCAGATAAAGTGCAGTGCCCCCGTACGCTACGAGCAGAAAGCCACCAACCCAAGGTCCCATAAAATGACCTATGTTGGTTAACGTTTGTGCTCCAAAATAAGTACCGCGCATATGCTCCGGTGCTAGTTTATCAATCAGCATATTGGCCGCGGGGTAATTTAATATTTCGCCTAGTGTAAAAATCGCCATGGAAATAATCATGGGTACTAACGAATGCGAGAATGCAAAACCGATATCGCCTAACGCAAACATCAAATTGCCAAAAATAATCGCTACAAGTGGCGAGTATTTATCAGAAATACGCGTAAGCGGTATTTGCATCGCAATAACCACAATGGCATTGACACTCATGAGGACAGCAAACATTTTCACACCTTCAGTGAAATTCTGCTCCAAATATTGCGATAGTGTCACCATGACTTGCGAGTAGCCGATAGCCCCTATAATTCCGCCAAGAATATAATAGCGAAACGTGACATCACGTTGAATGACCCGCAATGCGGAGACAAACGTAACAGGTTGTTTTTTCTCCCCTTCTATTTGCTTAATACCAAAAACTATAAGGAGAACGTAGAGGGTAACCGCATAGATAAAATATACGATTCCAGTGAGTAGAAACGGCAATGCTCCATCCATCGTTGCAAAAAAAGCACCCAATAAAGGTCCTACAGCAACACCAACATTGATGGCCATGTATCTCATTGAAAACACACTGAGTCGCTTAGCCGGCTCGGTCAAATCAGCCATCAAGGCTTGCGAGACAGGTTCGTAGAAGGAGCGACACAAGCCGTTCAGCATGTTCAGCATCATGAACAAAACCGGTAATTTCACGATACTAAAACCTACAAACACAACCGCCCATCCAAAAAGTGCAGCAAGCATGATGATGCGTCGGCCAAATCGGTCCGATAAATTGCCGCCGATAAAACCTCCGACTGTTCCTGCCAAGGCTCCCATTCCAATTACGACCCCAATCATTACCGCGCTCATCGACGTATGTTTAGCCAAGTAAATCGCCAGAAAAGGCAGACTCATGGAAGACGCCGCTCTGGCCATGACCGTTCCCAAAATTAACGTATGTACAATCGGATGATACGAACCAAGAAAACCACGTAATCGATTCATCTGTCAGAACTCCTCTCGCTGCTAATTTACCAAAGGTTAAGAAATGAGATCAAGAACCCATTATACACGAAAAACGGTAGTTCGTGTCCTTAATTATATTTTTTTGTCGAATAAAAAAGAACTCCCCGAAGTCGAGCGGGAAGCCAGTTTTAATCATGTTTTGTGGCTTAGAATTTGATGTTAACTCTAATTCTGGGCTACTGCGTCCGAATGATAATCAAAGGCGTTGAGTGCGTTAATGCCATGAGTCAGGACGTAGCCTGCATTCGCAACACCGCCGACCAGCAGCCCTTCCATTAGTTCCTCCGCTGTCCCGCCTAACTCCTTGAATTTCCGCGTATGGTTGTCAATGCTATAAGCACAGCCATTCACATGTGCGATGACAACAGCAATTAACTGTTTCGTTTTGGCATCGATAGCGCCATCCGCCATGGCAGTGGACTGGAATTGTTCGAAAGCCGCAAACGTCTCCGGACGAGTTTCCTTAACCTGCGGCAGCTTGCTTGCGTTGCTCGTTGCATAAAGCTCGTTAGAAACGAGATCATGCATGGTATTCCATGCGTTCACGCTATGAAATAACACAGTTTCGGCGTTCACTGCCCCTGCCACAAGAATAGCTTCCACTACCTCTTCTACAGAGCCTTCCAACTTTTTGAATTTGCCCGTGTGAACATCAATACAGTAAGGACATCCCGTAACATGCGTGACAGCAACAGCGATCAATTCTTTCGTTCTCGACGTAATGGCCTTCTCGCCAAAAGCCTCACCCATAAACTGAAAAAATGCTTTGGAACCTTGTGGCACAATTTCTTGCAGTTCCGCTACTCTTCTCAAATTGCTGCGTTCATACAATGAATTAGAATTTTTATTATTCATTTCCAATTTCCTCCATTTCCTTGATTTGAATATTATGATATCTAACTTATTTTTAGCTGTCAACAATTAAATATTTCGACTTTATTATGTTAAATTTTCATTTTTATCTATAAAAAAAGCCCGAAATCCGTTATAATGATCCCAAACATGAAATCAACGACTCTGAATATTATTTAGATATCTAACTATATATCCAAAAAAAGACTGCAATACAACCTATTTTACCAGTCCACTCACCCTTGAAAATTACTGTCAACACGCTTCATCCAATGCAGCATCAAGGCGATTTCCTGATCGGAAAATCCTTGGCGAATCATCTTTTCTCCCTCTTCGACAATAGCTAAACAAGCCTCTTTAATGGAGGAGCCCTTATCCGTCAAATAAATACGATTGATACGGGTATCCAACTTGTCTGGTACACGATTGATCATCCCTCTATCTTCTAACCCACGAAGAAGGAAGGTCATGGAAGCCGGTTGAATGCCTAAAATATGCACCATATCTTTTTGGGTCCGTCCCTCTTCTTCCCATAGAATCATAAGGACACCTAGCTGAGAGTTCGTGACACCCTGTTCCTCCAGCATTTGATCCAAATAATTGCAGGCATTGCGATAATTCTTCTTTAACCAGAATCCAATTGATCCATGCAGTGTAGCGTTCATGTTGGTTCTCCCTTTACAAGTTGCTTGAGTTATATTGCCATTATATACGATCACCTCTCTGATGAACATATGACAAGCTCGTATACTTAGTACTGGCCTTTGGACATTTTCCTTTTCGCAATCCAATACGAAATCCAGCCAGCCGTATAACAGATGAGACAGCCAAAAAACTTTGGCTTCAGAATTGATTTTTGAGGATTAACCGGGCATGATTTCATTCTTCAACCTCCTTCCTCATCATTTAGTTAGATATCTAAATATATAGTATGCCACCAAAAATTTAATGTCAATAATTCCCACAAAAAAAAGAGCACTTCCATAAAGAAAGTGCCCTTAGAATCTCACAAATCACTGGCAGGAATCGAAAGCCATGGGCGTTCTCGCTGCCATTTCACTTCAACCTCCGTCTCAAAGAAAGAGGACAAACCTTCACTAGTCAGTACATGGCGCGACAGCCCTTTTGCGAATACCTCACCACGACGAATCAATAAGGTTTGATTAAAAACAGGTAAAATTTCTTCAATATGGTGCGTTACGAATATTAATGTCGGTGCATCCGGTTCCTTGGCTAGTTCTTGGATGCTGGACAGCAATGCTTCCCGAGAAAGGAAGTCTAATCCGTTCGTTGCTTCATCCAGAATCAGCAGCTTAGGCGAGGCCATTAATGCACGTGCAATTAATAGTTTTTGCTTTTCACCCTGAGAGCACGATTGATAAGTCCGGTCGTATAAATGCATACAATTCAGCCGCTGCATATGCGCTTTGGCCTGCTCGAAGTCTTCCGTACTCGGTTTCTCATATAGCCCGATTGAAGCATGTTTACCGCTTATTACGACATTTTGCGTTTTATCGGAGGCATACAACTTCTCCTGGAGGGATGAGCTTACCCAACCAATCATTTTACGCAAATCTCTTAAATCTACCGTTCCAAAAGGATGACCGAGTACAGCCATTTGTCCTTGACTCGGCCAGATATAACCATTGATCATATTCAATATGGTCGTCTTGCCTGAACCGTTCAGCCCCAGTACGGCCCAGTGTTCATTTTTGGATACCTGCCAATTCACTTCATTCAGAATCGTTTTGTTATCTCTATACCAGGAGACGTTATTCATTTCAATAATCGATGGCATTCGGTTTCACCTCGTGATCAATTAAGCTTTAACAACATTTTGTGGTAGTTCAATTTGTGTCATATTCAATTTTTTATCCGATGGCAGGAAAGCGGCCAAAAGTCCAATTAGCGGCAAGAATGCGCAGAGTTTAATGACAAACGAGATGCTGGTTGCATCCGCAAGTGTACCAAGCACAGCTGATCCGATCCCGCCTAGTCCGAAAGCCAAGCCAAAGAATAAACCGGATACCGTCCCGACTTTGCCTGGCAGAAGTTCCTGCGCATAAACGACAATGACGGAGAAGCCGGATAGCAAAATGAATCCAATGCATGCACACAACACGCCCGCCCAAAATAAGTTGGCATATGGCAAAAGCAGTGAAAACGGAGCCGTTCCCAGAATGGAAAACCAGATCATGTTCCGTCTTCCGAACCGATCCGCCAGCGGACCTCCCATGAACGTACCGACTGCTCCAGCAGCAAGCAAAGTGAAAATGAATAGCTGCGCTTTTTCAACGGAAAGTTGATTGTGTTCGATTAAGTAAAAAGCATAAAAACCCGTCATGCTTGCCACATAAACAAACTTGGAAAACAAGAGCATGATCAAAATCGAAATGGCATAGGTAACTGTCTTGCGCGGCAGAGGCTGTTTACTGACAGAAGCTTTACTTGAAGCCGCAGAGCGGCTGCTGCCCGCTTTACCATACCATTTGGCCACGAAAAACTGAACGACAATCGCTGCAGCAGCGACAAACGAAAACCAAATAATGCCGAATTGGCCGAATGGAACGAAAATCAGCGCTGTAAAAATAGGAGCAAGCGCCTGCCCGATATTACCGCCTGTTTGGAAAATCGACTGCGCCAAGCCTCGACGAGGTCCGGCAGCCAAATAGGCAACACGCGATGCTTCGGGATGAAGCACGGAAGATCCGAGACCAACCAGCACAACAGCTCCAAGCACCTGAACAAACGAAGACGCTACAGCAAGCAAAATCACGCCTAATAACGAGAAAAATACGCCTGCGGGCAACAAAAACGGCTTTGGCTTTTTATCTGTGTACAAACCAATTAAAGGCTGAAACAAGGAGGCTGTTACGTTTAGTGTAAAAGCAATCCATCCGATTTGAGTAAAGCTCAACTGCAGCGAATTATGAAGAATCGGGAAAACGGCAGGTATAACGGATTGAATGGCATCATTCAATAAGTGGACCAGGGAGATCGAGAATAAAATCGCATAAACCGTATGATTGCGTACTGAACTTGAATCTGACACTATTACTAACCCCTTTCATCATATCATCTGATGTTTAAAGACATAGGAGAGTCAAGCTACTCCTGGTTTACAAACTGTTTAAGCTGTGTGACCGTTTCATCCAGATTTTTCATGGTCCAATATTCCGCTTCCGTGACATCCTTGTCTTTGATAGCTTTGTACATATTCTCATGAAACAGATGATGAGGATCTTGCAACGTCACGATCAATTTCTGTGATGCTTCAAAAAGCGCCGATGTGAAGGATCGATACAGGTCGATGACAACACTATTTTTGCTGGCAACAGCAATCGATAGATGAAATTTCACATCTTCACGCAAATACGTGTCTGTATCGCCTTTCTCCAATGCTTCATAACGTTGATCCAACGCACTTCGCATTTGCTCGAGGTCGTTTTCGTCGCGGCGCTCAGCAGCCAATCTGGAGATTTCTAACTCAAGCATCCTTCTGACCTCGTAAACCTCCAGAATCTGTGCTCTACGGAGCCTGTGATCCAGCGGTTCCTGCATGGCCGACTGCGCCTTCAGAAAAGTACCGAAGCCCTGTTTCTTCTCAAGCAGGCCAGCGTGCACAAGGACACGGACTGCTTCACGAATCGTTGATCGTCCCACGGCGAACTGCTGCATCAATTCCGGTTCCGTAGGAATCTTATCCCCAGGTTTTATTTCTCCTTCTGAAATTTTCTTTTGCAGTTGATTCACTACATCGTCTACCAACTTTGGACGGTTCAGCGGTTGGAAAGACATTTTTGAATTCATCTGATCATCTCCTGTTTGAACATGAGTATAGCATACGGCATCTGAATTTTTCTAGTTTAAATTTTAGCATGCCCTTGCATACGAAAAACACTTCCCTGATTTTTTCGAGGAAAGTGTTTTCAATCTCTAACTGGAACCACAGCTGGAGCTTGAACAGGAGGAACTTGAGCATGAGGAGCTGGAGGAACCTGAGGAGTCTGATGAACAAGAAGAACTGGACGAGCAGGAACTGCCTCCCCCTTGATCTCCAGAGTTATCGCAGCTTCCTGCAGAGCTTCCGCAACCCGAAGAAGAACAGCTGCTATGTTTGTCACGCTGAGATTCCGGGGAATTCTCCGGGAAATTCGTATTCATCTCATGGGCATAGCTTTGTGGGCTTTGGATGGAGAAGAACATCATAGCGCCTGCCAGATAGAGCATGGAGTTCGGGTTAGTTGTGGAATAATCCCACCCCGTATCCTCGAGTCGGCGGCTTTCGGCAGCCTTATTAGCTTCCAGAATGGCTTGCTCAACCAAGATACGAATCGTTTGTGCAACCTCGGGATATCGATCGGCCTGCTCCATATTGAACATGCTTCGAGCAATCGCATCCACATTGCCTTCACGAAGCAGATCTGTACGGTCAGGATCCAAGGCATTGCGGAAAAATCCGTTCCAGCAGCGCTTGCTGCTCGGAGCAAATTCGAACAAATGAGCATACACCCAATCAAACCAAGCACGTTCTCCAGGCATCAACTTCGGTTCACGTTCGGGAGAATGATGGATAACACCGCCTGCAAACTGTTCTCCAAAACGCTGATATTCCCTTGTGAACATTAGCATTTCGTGCCACAAGTCATCGATTTCGCTGCTAAACATCGGTGTTGATTTCATAACGAGACTCATGACAAAATAACGCTTTAATTCAAACCATTTGCAAGCATATTCATCTTCTGTCATACGTGGATGTTCGGCTTTTACCCGATATTGAATTCTTTCCGCATAGTCAGCAGGAATTGAACTGTTTAACTTCGTAACAATACGATCTAACGGAATACCTTCAAGCAGTCCCAGACCATTAGGCAGTTCGGACGCCCGATAGACGGGCTTAGCTTTACCAAGTCGACTGCGTTTTGGCGGTTTAGATGATTTTCCAAATAAAAAACGAAACATAGGCATCCCTCCTTTTCCCAATATACCATTTGCTTCCTAATCCATGTCAATGAAGATATTGCTTTCGGCAGCCTGCTTAGATGACATGCAAATTTTGTAAATGATATAATAACCAGGAGGAGGTGTTCATCGATGAAAATAGCGGTAACCGGTGGAAGCGGCTTTATTGGCAGACGTTTAATCGCCTATTGGCAACAGCGCGGCCATGAAATGATAACGATTTCCCGCTCTGCCCAAGCCGTCGTACAAGGTGCGCGCACGGTCACATGGGCAGAATTGCAAGATGCCCCTGAGAAGCTTGAAGGACTGGACGCCATCGTAAATTTGGCCGGCGAATCGATTAATCAGCGTTGGACGGCTGCGGCTAAACAGCGCATCTTGGAGTCCCGCATTAAGGCAGCACAGCAAGTGGCGCAGCTTGTGGAACGTATGGACAAGAAACCTAAGGTCGTCGTCAACGCTTCCGGTATGTCTATTTATGGCACGTCTGAGACGGCAACTTTCGATGAGCGCAGCCCGCACCATACGATGGATTTCTTATCGAGTGTCGTGGACAAATGGGAACAAGCCGCAGATCAAATCAAAGGCCCGCGAATCGTCAAAGTTCGCGTTGGACTTGTGCTCGACGGGAAAGAGGGCGCATTTCCAAAGATGGCTTTCCCTTATAAACTTGGTGTTGGCGGCCCTATCGGCAGCGGCAAACAATGGCTGTCTTGGATTCACATTGAAGACATGGTAAGATTGATCGATTTCTGCATACAAAACGAGGAAATCAGCGGACCTGTCAATGCGACAGCGCCAAATCCTGTCACAAACAAGCAGTTCGGGGCGCAGCTGGCCCAAGCTCTTCATAGACCGAATCTGTTTCCTCTCCCTGCTTTTGTCATGAAGCTTGCTTTCGGCGAATTATCCACACTGCTTCTGGAAGGCCAGAAGGTGCTGCCGCATGTACTACTCCAACATGGTTTTAGCTTTACATATCGTTCCGTTGACAAAGCGCTGGCGGATATCGTGAATAACTAAAATAACTGTGAAAAGGTGATTCTTTTGACCGTTCATCAATTTTCAGCCCGGACGATCCGCGGTGAAGATAAGTCGCTTGCCGACTACAAAGGACAAGTGCTGCTCATTGTTAATACCGCAACCAAGTGCGGATTTGCCCCTCAATTTACGGGACTGCAGGAGCTTCATGATACATATAAAGATCAAGGTTTTAGCGTACTGGGCTTTCCATGCAACCAATTCAGAGATCAAGAGCCCGGAAACGATACAGAGGTTGAGCAGGCGTGCCAAATCAATTTTGGCGTGAACTTCCCTTTGTTCTCCAAGATTGATGTCAACGGCGCTGACACCCATCCACTTTACCGCTACTTGAAGCAGCAGGCTTCCGGTTTGCTCGGCTCCAGCATCAAATGGAATTTCACCAAATTTCTCGTGGATCAAAACGGCAACGTCATTAAAAGATTCTCACCAACGACAACGCCGCGTAAAATTGAAAGCCAAATTCGCCAACTGCTAGCAAAAGCCACCACGCATATTTAACAGATAGAAAAAACCGCCAGGGCATCGATCGCCCAGACGGTTCTTTTTATTTGACGTATTTTTTAGCCTTTTCGATTGCTTCGTCTTCTGTTGCTCCTGTCACATAGCGGCCATTAATGAATATAAAAGCAAAACGAGAACAAGGACCGCAATACGATTTGCAGGCAACTTTGACTTCAGCATCAGGTGCAATGACTTTAATTTTTGAAAGTGCAGATTTCACTTTCATATGTTTGCATTTATCACAAATGCGAATATCATTGCGCATTAGTGATCTCCGTTGTTCCCCTTGCTTGGGTTCGTAATCATGAAACCTTCTTCTGGCGTGTAGAAGTAGTCAATACGGATTCCGTCAAGCAATGGTTCGTTCCCATCCAGCAAAACATCAATGCCTTTGTCTGTGCTGACAACGACATCATTTGCAGATTTATCGTCAAGACCCAAGCCATAGTGAGCGTGGTCGCCATGTTTATGAGTCACTTGTACTCGAACCAATAGACCTTTGTTTTCTTCTTTATCAAGCTCCAATTGAAGTACTTTCGCTGCATTACGAGAAATTTTGACGTTCATATGTACACATCTCCTGAAACAATAATTTTATTTCTTATTGTAAAGAATCTAAGGCACGAAATCAACCTTTGACAGCATCCGACTTAAAAAGCGATTTACAAATAGCCCAATCGGGCTGCTATTGCTAATTGCCTTCACGAACTTTAAAATACATAGTAGTGGAACTATTTTATCCTAAATTCAAGATGGTAACTTACTTACTTCATGGATAGTTATGTACATTCCAAAATGGAAAGGACGCGTTTCTGAATGTCAACTCTTGAAAATGAAAAAGTCGCCCCGCTCAGCAACTATGTTCCTAAAGTACCGAAAGTCATTGAATGCTCCATTGAACGTACACTTGAAGTTATCGGTGGCAAATGGGCTTTCCTCGTGCTTCGGGAACTGTTTTGCGGTACGAAGCGTTTCGGCGAACTGCAGCGTCAAGTAACTGGAATCAGCCCCAAATCTCTAACCGATATTCTCCGTCATCTGGAGGATCACGGTGTTTTAGAGCGGACGGCATACCCAACTGTCCCTGTTACCGTTGAGTATACCTTGACACCGAAAGGCCAGGATTTGCATCAAATATTAAAAGAGATGAAGCTATGGTCCGCAAAATGGACATAATGATTGAATAACAGCTGAGGAGTTGGACTTACGTGATTATCATTAAAACAAAAGAACAAATTGAAAAAATGGGCAGAGCCGGACGCATTCTAGCCGATTGTCATAAAGAAATTGCCAAAATGATTCGCCCTGGCATCACGTCCTGGGAAATCGACCAATTCGTCGAGGGCTTTTTGGCGAAGCACGGCGCTACACCGGAACAAAAGGGCTATCACGGCTATCCTTACGCTACTTGCGCATCGGTTAACGATGTGATTTGCCACGGGTTCCCGAAGAAAGAGGCCTTGAACGACGGCGATATCGTCACCATCGATATGGTTGTTCGGATTGATGGCTGGTTGGCGGACTCCGCTTGGTCCTACGCCGTTGGGAACATCTCTCCGATTGCGGAGAAATTGCTTCAAGTAACCAAAGAATCGCTGTACAAAGGCATTGAGCAAGCGATTCCAGGCAACCGCATCGGCGATGTTTCTCACGCGATTCAAGTGTATGCGGAATCACAAGGCTTCTCCGTCGTCAGAGATTTTATCGGACACGGCATCGGCTCCGAAATGCATGAAGAACCGCAAGTTCCGCATTACGGACCAGCAGGCAAAGGGCCGCGCATTAAAGAAGGCATGGTGTTCACCATAGAACCAATGCTGAATGTCGGCAAATATCATTCCAAAGTAGATAGCGACGGTTGGACAGCAAGAACTTACGACGGCAGTCTGTCTGCACAATATGAACACACGATTGCGATTACGAGCCAAGGTCCGGTTATTTTGACGGAACAATAAACATTTAAGCCCGGAGGAACATGCATGATTTCTTTTTACAAGAAATATTGGAGAACTGCTTTTGACATTGCTCTCATTGTTCTAACCGTCTACCTCTTCATGCTGTTGTTCAGCTATCTGTATCGCATCGCGACACCTATCTTTCTGGCTCTGATCATTTTCATGATGATCGAGCCTTTTGCTAGGTTTCTGAACCGGAAAGGGATGCGAAAGTCGATTGCATCAGCGATCTCGACGCTCCTCTTCGTCCTGATCATCTTGGGCGCGCTGGCGGGCGCCGCCGTTATTTTCACAAGCCAGATCATGAGCCTTGTCGATAAAGTAGACGATTACCAAGCCGTTTTCAACGACCAAATCATACATAAAATTAGCGAACTAAATAATCGCTTCCAAACATTGCCCCCTGATGTCATTGTGAAAATTAAAGAATATGCCGGACAATTTGCAGGTAATGCCTCAAAATTCATTATTACTTTCTTATCCGGACTAGTAGCCTCGCTGACTTCCTTTTCCACCTTCATGTTCAACTTCATTGTCGGAATCATTTTGGCCTACTTCCTCAGCATAGAAATCGACTCTTGGAAACGCCTTGCCAGTGAGAAAACACCAAGAACGTTTAAATCGGTATTTTTCTTTCTAAAGGAAAATGTCGTGAAGGGGATTGTCTCTTACGTAAAAGCTCAATTTAAGCTGATTTCCCTAACGTTTATCGTCGTTTTTGTCGCTTTGCTTCTGCTCGACGTCAATAATGCTTTCTCTATCTCCCTGCTCTCGGCTATTTTCGATGTTTTGCCGCTGTTGGGTGTCTCCACTTTGTTCATTCCATGGATCATTTATTTGTTTATCGTGGGTCAGACAACACTTGCGATCTGGTTAAGCGCGCTGCTGCTTGTCGTTATCCTTGTCAGACAAATCATGGAACCCAAAATTACAGGGGAATCCCTGGGCGTGTCGGCCTTTACGACGTTAGCCTTTATGATCGTGTCGCTTTCATTGTTTGGCGTTGCGGGAGTCATCCTGTCGCCTGTTTTAATCATTTTGCTCAAAGCTCTGTATACACAAGGCTATTTCCATCGTTGGATACGCCAGCCTGAGGACGAATATGCACAGAGCAATCTTCCTACAAGTGGTCCATAAACTTAAAGCCCATCCTTCCTTTCTGGAAAGATGAGCTTTTTTCGTTATTATACGCGATACATACTGCGGTACACCGATGGAGCCATCCCCATTTTTTGTGTAAACACGCGACTCAAGTAAAAACCGTTTTCAAAACCGCATTTTCCTGCGATTGCATCTAACGTCAAAGTCGACCCTTCCAGCAAATGGCGCGCTCTGGTTAAACGCAATTCATTCAGAAATTCAGATGGTGTTTGCGAGAAAGCTCTGCGAAACCTTCGCGTAAGCTGCACGGGAGTTAGCCCCAGGCTCTCTGCCAAATCCGACATGGATAAACTTCCGTACGCATGATCCGTTACATATTTGCGTGCCTTTTCCATCAGACTGTCTGTTTCTGTAGTATGGTCCTCTTTGAGCTCTCGTTCAATTGCGATTAAACGAAACATATCGCTGAGCATGTGCTGCTTATGCAGCGTGCTCTCTTCATCCCACCCCGGAAGCTCCTTCAAATAATGATAATTTGAGGCTAATCTCTCGATATCCTTAATGACGAGCTTGCCTCTCCAGCTGGTTGCTTCCTCTGAACTTGGTTCCGACAGCCAAACAAACTGCAGAAAATGAAACGACAACGGCTCCAGCGTCCTCCTTCGAAAACCAACATGGGGCGGGCAAATAACAAAATCGCCAAATCCCGCTTCCCCTTTGTGCTCTCCGATTCCATAAACAAATCTGCCTTCCTCCACAGCAAATAACGTCCAGCAAGGATACGTGTCCTCGTTATACATAAACTCATCTTTACGATGCCAGTAAACATGCGAAATAAGTTTCACCGCCACATCACGAAAAGCCATACCCGCACCCTCTTTAAGTGAAATAAAGTATATGCTCATTGTAACTGACTGCATGTTCAATAGGAATATAATCTTTTACAATGAAATCAAAGATATTCTATAAACTAGTGAGGTGCTGGTCATGAAACATGAAATCGTTACATCCGACATCACCGTTGTCGGCGGAGGTTTAGCCGGCGTGTGTGCCGCGATCGCTGCAGCCAGATTAGGTCAAACCGTTTCCCTTGTTCAAAATCGCCCTGTCCTTGGTGGTAATTCCAGTAGTGAAGTACGCGTGTGGGTTTGCGGAGCTACTTCCCACGGGCTTCATCGGTATGCGCGTGAAACCGGTATCATGGGGGAAATGTTCGTTGAGAATCAATACCGCAATATCGATGGAAATCCCTATCTATGGGATCTGATTGTACTTGAAAAAGTTAAAGCCGAGAAAAATATTAGTCTCTTCTTGAATACGGACGTACATGAAGTTGATGCAGACGGAGACGAAACTTCCCGGACCATTCGATCCGTTACTGGCTGGATGATGGGGTCGGAACGCCGTATCCGCTTCGACAGCCGTGTCTATCTCGACTGCACAGGCGACGGGCTCGTCGGTTTTCTGGCAGGCGCAAAATTCCGTATTGGCCGTGAAGCGCAGGAGGAGTTCAATGAAGAATGGGCACCTCTCGTCCCGGATGATATTACCTTAGGCAGCACTCTGCTCTTCTATACCAAAGATGCCGGCCGACCTGTGAAGTACATCCCGCCAAGTTTCGCCAAAGACATTACGCAGACCACAATTCCGATGAAACGGGTTATTCGCAGCGGCGATAATGGTTGCGCTTACTGGTGGATTGAGTGGGGCGGTGAACTGGATACGGTTCATGATAACGAAAGAATCCGTGATGAACTGTCTTCCGTGATTTACGGGATTTGGGATTATATCAAAAATTCCGGTAAATTCGAAGCGGATAACCTTACGCTCGAATGGATCGGTTCGGTTCCGGGCAAACGGGAATACCGTCGTTTCGTAGGGGACTACGTGCTGAATCAGAACGATGTCATCGCACAGGAGCTGTTTGAAGACCGCGTCGCCTTCGGCGGCTGGTCGATTGACCTGCATCCGCCGCAAGGCATGTATGCCACGGCGAAGGGCTCCAAGCATATGCATGTGGACGGCAGCTACCATATTCCGTTTCGTTCCCTCTATTCGGTCAATACGACGAATATGCTTATGGCTGGGCGGAATATCAGCGCGTCCCACGTCGCTTTCGGCACGACACGCGTCATGGCGACTTGTGCCGTCATCGGCGAAGCCGCAGGAACGGGCGCTGCCCTTTGCGCAGCGAAAGGCATTTCCCCTCGCGAGCTGCACGGCAGCCATCTGAGCGAGCTGCAGCAAACGCTGCTGCGGCAGGATGCCTCCGTGCTCGGGATCAAAAACGCCGACGCAGACGATCTTGTGCTTGGCGCGACCTTAACAGCGTCCAGCACCTTGAGCCAGCTGGCGGTAGAGAAATCCGCGTCGGTGTTCCCGCTTGCGGATAGTGTTGCTCTTCTCGTGCCTGTAGATCCGTATATCGAGGGCTTGGAGCTGCTGCTTGACGCCTCGGAGGATACAGAACTATCCGTGGAGTTGTGGAGCACAGGGAAGCCGCAGAACTACGTTCCGCACACACAGGTAACAGCCGTTCAAGTAGCGGTCCCGCAAGGATCCGGACAGTGGGTTCATGTTCCATTAAGCTGGCATCCGGATACCGCTCAAAATGCGTTTATTATTCTGCGCAGCAATCCTGCACTGTCGGTCCATAAGTCCGACCAGCTTCAGTCCGGCGTCCTTGGGCTCAAGCATAAGGATAATAGCAATGCCGCAGATTATGGCGACACAACACCGAACCAGCCTGTCGTTGATTGGACACCTGGCGAGTTCAACCGCAAGCCGATCTGCTTCCGGCTGCTCTCACCTACTTCGGCATACTCGCCGGATAAAGCGGCTAATGGCTTTAAACGGCCATACGGCGGCCCGAACATGTGGTCATCCGCTCATCTGCAAGCCGGTAAACCGGAGTGGCTTGAAGTCAGCTGGCCGAATGCCGTGCCAATCCGCAGCGTACAGCTAACCTTAAATGATGACGTCCATGAGGATTTAATTAATTTGCATCATCATCGGACAGCATTCGAGATTATTCCTGAGTTGGTTAAAGACTACAAACTCCAGGCCTTTGTTGGAGGGGAATGGAAAACTGTCGCTGAAGAATCTAATAATCACACTCGCCTTCATACTCATACATTCCCAGAGACCGTTGTAACCAGCCGCTTACGCTTGCTAGTGGAATCAACAAACGGAGCTGAGCGAGCCGAAATCGTAGAAATTCGCTGCTACAGTTAGTCTCATAAGCACGCAAAATGGCCTAGCAAATGCTGCCGTTTCGCGTGCTTTTTTCTTTGGTGGCCGACATCGTTTCCGACATTCTTTTTCTATAAATAGGTCTTAATAACCCTTGTTTAACCTCACATGATATGTTATATTAAAAGTGCGACAAATCAAGGTTTCCTCTTCAAAAAGTTGACATAGGAGTGATGGAAATGGAACAAAATTCTATTCAAATTCGTCAAGGTGAAGAGATTATTTATGTAGAAATGACTGTTAAGGAAGCGCTTGCACTAACGGGTGCGAAGTTCAACTTAAACCACAAATTAGAGCGAGATGCCATCAAGAAGGTAAAACAACGCCTCGAAGATAAACTGCTTCCTCCTAACCATTAATTGCACTCTACCATCTTCGCATACAGCCCAACGAACGATTACCATCGTGCGTTGGGTTTTATTTTCCTCTTGGAGCCGTATCAAAATCAACCAACTGCTTATAATAATCACGCGCTTCTCAACAACGATATTCAAGGAGGACCGGCCATGTCAGCAGATCATAAACAGCAAGGACAATCCCGCAAAAATACAACGACGAAAACGCAGGATCAGAAAAGCAATAAAGGGCACAAGTAAATAAAGAAAAGTCCATGCCTCTCTTGCTTTAGGCGTGGACTTTTTTTCGTTAATTGATTTTTCTTCTTGTTAAAATACAGGGAACCCCTCTGCCTACAGCCCCAGGTTGAGCCATATGCTCCAAATAACGAAGTCCTCTTGTACATTGTGTTTTACAAACCGCACACGTAGACGACTCCACTATTCTCATCGTGTACTGCTCTCTGGAAGATACTATTTTCTTCTTAGCAACTTTGCCTTTGCCTTTAGGTGGTGCCATAACCTCGCCTCCCAACCGTCTACTTACTCCAGTATATGAAGTCTGGACAGAACGGTTCTTGAGAGACAAGGTTATGTTCCTGATCTTGTTTACCGGTTAACGGTTTGTAAATCCAACGCAGTCAGCAGAATCGGGACGATCTCTCCATACAATTCGGCGAAGGCTTCCACGGGCAGCGGATTAACACCGTAACCCAACTCGACTGTAAATCCAGGCCTGCGGAATTGTTGGATAAACCAATCTTTATACCCTGCATCGCTATCGGTTAATTTCACGGCCTCATAACCGCTGACAACCGCTAATTGGTCGGCAAACGACTCGGATTCCGGAGGTTCATACCCCCGGTAATTCCAATAGATCTCTCTTCCTTGCGTGTGCAGAGCAACAACGAGCTCAAACGGGTGGCATTCTGTAAAACGCGCGAGCGCTGCAGTTTCCGGCTCCGAGAGCGGTGTCTCACCGCCATAATCCCGCGGCCCCGGCCCCAGCTGCCCCCTACGCTCAGCTTCTTCTTCCCAATGGGCAGGGAATTGGTCATTGAGGTCTACGCCCCTTATATTCGCTTTCCAGCTGCTAAAATCTGTCTGACCTCCGTTTAATTCCAGCAGATTGGCTTGGTAGGGATGGTCAGCTCCGATGCCATTAAGGACAAGTTCTACACCGTCAGGATTCAACATCGGAACAACCCACAGGGAGTATTCGGATAGCAGGCGTCTGATGTTTCTGCCCTGCCAAGCCGTTCCTCTGGCATAGGAACAAGCGAGATCCTCTACGAACTGCATAACAAGCGGTGTCGTAATCCATTCATTGGCATGAATCGCTGCGTTGACATGAAGCTCCCTGGCCCCCTGACCGATACGCAGCGCAGGTATGCCTTTTCCCATCACACTTTCTCCTATAACTTCGACATGCAGGAAAGGATAAATCCTGCCCAGCCGATTCAATTCATCACACAACGTTCCATACCCGTAACCCAACATACGACCACCTCACAGCTCTTTGATCTCCTACGTAGGTTATGAATATGCCTGCTCCATTAGAATCATGCGGCGTAACGAAGTTAAGTTATTGCACACTTTCCACAAAAAAATAGACCCCTGAGGGTCTATTCAAAAAATAGTAGGTACCTGCCACACGACAGGTGTTATGGCTATCTGATCTTTGAGCCAACTTTCCGTTATGCGCTTAAATAACGTAGGTTCTCCGCTGCAAAAAAATTGGTGAATCGGCAATATCCCTGATGTTTCCATCCGATCGCGATGGTACAAAATCGTGCTGATTTCCCTTGCCGTTTCGTCGGCAGATGAAATCAAGGTGACGTCCGGCCCCATCACCCGGGAGATCGGCTCCATCAAAAATGGATAATGCGTACATCCCAATATTAAACAATCAATGGGCTTGTCGACCAACGGCTGAAGCGATTGCTCCACAATCTCCTGCTCTTGCTCTCTTCCAAAAAGCCCCTTTTCCACGAAAGGCGCCAAAAGCGGGCAGGGCTCGCTGTACACCTGTATGCCCGGCGAGATTAATCTCAAGGCATGTTCATAGGCCTTGCTTTTGATCGTACCTTCCGTGCCGATCACCCCGACAATCCCGGTTCGCGTGTGCTTGATTGCGGCTCGCGCGCCTGGCGAGATAACCCCCAACACTGGAATCGAGACGCGCTCTCGAATATCTTCTATGGCAACCGCGGTTGCCGTATTGCATGCAATCACAATCATTTTAGGGTTAAATTGAATTAAATAATCCACAATTTGCCGTGTAAATGTACGTACTTCTACAGCTGATCGCGGTCCATAAGGACTTCGAGCCGTATCACCGAAGTAGATGACTTTTTCCTGCGGCAGCTGCCTCATGAGTTCTTTTACTACAGTTAATCCTCCGACTCCGGAGTCCAGTACGGCTATCGCTTGCTGCACACCTATCCGCTTCCTTTGCCGGTTAATGAATTTCAAAGGCTACATGGATAGAATATGAACGTACAAGCTGAAAGGTACCTAGGCTTACAACACTGATTCTTGGTCGTCTGTCACCTATTTTTTTGGCTGCAAATCATTCACAAGTGCGAATTCGTAGCCCTTCTTCTTGATTTCTTTGCAGATGCGCGCGAGCGCCTGCATGTTCTCCAAAGATCCCTGATGCATCAAAATAACATTGCCATCATGCAAATTATTCATGATATCGTTGTACGGATCCTCGGCCCCATTCTCCCGCGGTTCCCAATCACGCATAGCCGTCGACCAAAAGACAGACGTATACCCCATGCTCGAAACTAAACTCAAGTTATGCATATTGTAGTGACCGTAAGGGAAGCGAAAGTATTTCTCGACCTCTTTACCGGTTATCTTCTTATATAAGGTTTCAAAATCCGTAATTTCCTTGCGAATTTGGTCATCGCTCAGCTCATTGAAATCTTTGTGCGTCATCGTATGATTGGCTACGAAATGGCCGTCTGCCACAACTCTTTTCAAATAATCCGGGTTTGACTTGATATTGTTCCCTGAGATGAAAAAGTTCGCTTTCACTCCGTTTTCCTTCAAGGATTTTAGCATTAAATCCACTTCAATCAGCGGGCCTCCCGCATCAATCGTTAGATAAACCTTTTTCCCGGTCCCAACCCAAACGGCTTTCTGGTCAGCGGTAAATGATTTCGTTTCTTTCGGAAAATCAGGAACCTGCCCGGTTTTCTTCTTCATGTAATACCAGGAGTAGGGGGTCTTATCCCCTGCGACTGGCTTTGTTTTGGTGGCGTCAGTTGCCGGCTTTGCGGATGCTGAAGGGCTAGGGGCAGTCGTAGGATGCGGCGTTGCGCTCGGAACTACGGTCTGTTTGGGAGTAGCTATGGGCTTTGCTGTTGGTTTAGGAGTTGGAGTTGAAGTTGGCGTAGGCTCCGCTGCTTTGGTTGTTGCTTGCGGACTTGGTGTCGTTACAGCTTCGGCAGCAGGAGAGAACAGGCTTTTGTCTGCACAACCGACCAATGTTGCGCTTAAAAGGATCAGCAGTGCAGCACTTTTGGTAATAGATGTCATTGTAGCACCTCGCATGATGGAATACGTTCAGTACTCCTTTCGACAGTGCTAGACAAATTACCTGCCTATTTTTGGAACGTGGTGTTATTTCGTAGCTCGGTATGTCAAATATTGGAGAATGGTGATCAAAATAAAAGCCGTTCCGGCAAGCATAGGAATCGTGATAAAACCAAGCCAGTTCAAGTAATCCACATCACATGGAATTGGCCCGCAACCAGTCGCGGATTCGTGAAAAACTCCGGATTGAAGCAAAACGTGATAAACGGAAATACAGGCTCCCCAAATCGTGAGCGGTAATACATAAATCGTCAGCTTGTAGTCTCTGCGCACAGCAGCGATCCCCAGAATGATGGCCAGCGGATACATGAGAATACGTTGATACCAACATAGTTTGCAAGGTATAAAATGCATAATTTCCGAGAAATACAGGCTCCCTAATGTGGCGATTAAGGCAATCAGCCAGGATAGGTGCATACCGTTTTCTCTTAAGAATTTTTTTGACATTTGTGCTCGTCCTCCCTTTCCCCATATTATAGAAAAATATAGGAGGGAAGTCTAACATTTTGGGTCAGGTTGCAAAAAAACCAAGCAGGCACTTCCCAACCTGCTTGGCTCTAATCATACTGAGAAGCTGTACTCAACTTCGTTCGTTTGTTTCACCAAACCGCGCCACTGCTCCACCGGAACGATGTCGACGACCGCTTTGATCGGGATGCTCGCAAAATCCAGCTTCGGCACGGCCTCCAGCTTCATCCGGTTGGTGACCAGCCGGTCAAGCCAACCTGAGTACACCCGCTCCATCTGCTGCAGTCGATAGATGGCTGTCTCAAAATCCTTGCGTGCCGCGTTCACCGAACCGATCACGCATTTGTTCTCCAACACCATGCTCTGATTGAGCATGTCGGAGGAAATCTCCAGCTTGCGGTCAGCTGGTGTAACCCCGAGCAGCGCCAGCACGCCGTTCGGCGCTAGCACAGCCATAGCCTCGAAGGCCAGCGGGCTGAAGCCCGTGCATTCGAGCACAAAATCTATCGGCTTGCCGAGTCCCTTCGCGTAAGCCGTCAAACCGCCGTCTTCGTCCGCCGTTTGATACACGCCCCCGCAGTCCTTGACAAGCTGCGCTTGCAGACTGTCCTGCGGGGATCTCGACCAAACGTACACGTCCAAGCCGAGCAGCCTGCACGTTATAGCAGCAAGCAGCCCTAACGGGCCTGAGCCAAGGACGAGCGCTGTCTTCGGCTCCCAGATCAGCCGCTGCTGTACGCGGAGCACCTGATCCCACACTTTCTCTACAATGCTCTGCGGCTCAACCAGTACGCCGTGCTCTAGCAGATCCGTTGGTACTTGCACGAGATAACGCCCGTCTTCTCTGTAATATTCGGAGAGGAAACCGTGGGCGCCTTTGATACCACGCTCCACAAATTCCCCGGTTTGACAGAAGTCTGAGTGACCGTTCCGGCAATTGACACAGCTTTGATTCCGGCAGGGCCGCCGGACAATGGCGGTCACGAGATCTCCTGCATGGAATCCGCTCTCTGCGCCAGCTTCAGCAACAACTCCTAAAGATTCATGTCCTGTCGTCAAGTCGTCCTCGCCTTGCGGGGGAACACCGTATTTTTCCTGCAAAATTTCCTTATCCGTGCCGTCTAAACCTACTGCCAATACCTTGACAATAACCTCTTGCGGATGAGAAATCACGGGATCATCCACGGTTTCCAGCGCAATCGAAGGGTTACCTTGGCGCAGTTGTTTGACGCGAATCGCTTTCATCTCATCATCTCCTCCCAACTATTGAACAATCGGCTCCAACACTTTGTCTTCACTGGCATCCGCCGCTTGTTTGGTTCCTGTCGAGGTCATTTTTTTAAGTTTAGATAAATACTCTTGCGTAACTTTGATAAAAGAAGCGTGTGACCATGTTAAAGGCGAAACGGAAAGCGGCGCGCCTGTGAACGGATGCACCTGCTCCGCCATTGTCCCTGAGGGCAGCGCATGGCGTATTGCCCAGAACATCAGATTTTCCGCTTCTTGCAAATCTTCAATCCCTTTTGCCGAGGCCACCAGCCATTCCGCATACCAAAGCGTACAGATAAACCACGGATTGCCCGGCACCTTAGCGATATCATTCGTCACCTGATGGTAGTAGTCATTTTCATACCTGGCGATGCCGCCGATATCCGTATGTACCCACAATTTCTCTTTTAGAATCTTCATCGTCGCCACGATCCTTGGATCCTCCAGCTCAAACAATCCAAAATCGAATAACCCATACATACTCATATCCATCGTATAGTCAGGCACATATTTATTTTCACCATAACTCCAATATAAAGCTCGCAAAAAGCGATTCTGGTCAGCTGCAAACAACTGCTGTTCTGCTGCTTTTTTCACCTGATCCGCGATATCGGCATAATAAACGGAACGCGCTTTATCCTGGTGATAATCGGCAAAACGAGCGGCAGCAACCAAACCCGCATATACGGAGGCGACGGTAAAGGCTAGCACGCCATAACGCTCTTCCCAGAGATCATAGGAGGGCAGCGGAAGCCCGGAAGCATCCCGATAATGAACAAGAAAATCCGCTGCGGGTTTCACAAACTTCTCGTAATCTTCACGGGAACGCTCTATCGTGCCGGCCAGCTTATGATGGTGCCACAACGTATACAGAACGAGTGCCGTTTCGTCCTCCTGAATGGCCAACTGCTTTTTCCCCTGACCATCCACCCATGGGTGCCAGCTTGAACCTACAGAGCTATCGGGATTGTATTTGTGCATGAGATACCCTTCAGGCGTCAACACTTTTATGCAAAAGTCAAAAAATTTCCTGGACAGCTCATAATACCCGGCCCGGTCTAGGGCATGAGATACCAAGGCCCCGTCCCGCGGCCACATGTAGGAGTAGGTATCTTTGGCAAACTTCAAAATATCTGAGTCATTTGCTGCAATAATGGCGCCACGATTGTCAACATTCGTTCTAGTGATCAACAGGCATCTTTTGTAAAAGGAAGCCAATTCCGGCTTCAGCAAACTAAGCTGATGAGCATCCTGGTTGACCCATCTTACCCAGTGATCGTGGGTGCGCTGCAGTAAAGCTTGTGGCGACTCTGTGCGCAGTAAGCTTTCCAATCGCTCGACTTCCTGCTTCGTATGGCCGAAGCAAACCCAGAACCATGCTTCTTTCGAGCTTTTGGGAGGCAGCATCATCGTCAACTCAAGCGTCCCGTCAACAGAACCCTGCGCAATCGGATTTCCACCTAAATGGCCGTCTTCCGCATCACGCCATGTGCCTTCAAGGCCATGTATGCCTTTCTGCCCCGTTGCATAACCGCTGGGATACGGCTTATCGACATCTGGAGATAGACCCGACAGCGACATATAACGATGCCCTTTATAAAACAGAAGCGAATTCAACTCAGGGTCAAAATAAATGGTATCGCCGACACCGTTGCCATAGATTTGCAAATCCAAATGAAAGTAAAGTTTGATCTCTCTTTCCTCATCAAACTGGTTTTCAATCTTTATTTTGCGTAAAAAAACATTTTGTTGAACATCTACACCATCTCGAATAACGAAGCTTAATCCCAATCTCTCATGGGCGCATTCAACGTTCGTAATCAGCGAATCTTCTAGGTATTTCAGCTTTTTCGAAACTTCCGGATGGTCGATCCAGAAGAAATCTCGCGCACACCAAATACCAAAATGTGAAAGATGATCGCTAGATTGATTCTCTTGACCTACTAAAGGGTAATACATGTCACGAATATTATAAGCAGCGTCAAAATTAATGAGTACATTCCCGTTCCCAATGGGTAAATCTCTTGCCATGCGATCAGCCTCTTTCCATGATGATGCTACTAATTTTCCAATCGCCAAGCATAAATATGCACGCTGCCCACATGGCAGGGATTTCAGGGAAATAGCACCAATTCAAGCGTAAACATTTTCATTTCCACCAAACTCATTTACAATTAAACAATATGGAGGGATTCATCACTATGAAGCAATTAGAAGGATTCGGTAAATTTTTGGAAAGCTTACGGGGCAAAATGTCCCTGCGCGAAGCAGCTAACAAAAGCGGACTTTCACACGCCTACATCAGAGATTTGGAACTGGAGCGCAATCGCTCGACCAATGAGAAAATCAACCCATCGCCTGTTACGTTAAAAAAGCTGTCGGATGCCTACAACATTCCATACACCGATTTAATGGAGAAAGCTGGCTACCTCGAGAACGAGAGTGAGCAAGCAAGCAGCAAAGAAGCCTTGCAGGAACCGGTTTCCATGAACGATACATTATTTATTGAAGTCAGCTCGAAAGAAATGATTTATCACACTCGTTTTGAACGTATAAGCCAAGCAGTAAATTCGTTGCTCGATTTCAGTCTTTTCTTGGATAAGCTCGAAGAAATGGGCTTTAAAAAGATGGATACCGACCTTTTCGTCAATATGAATCATGTGCAAAAGTATATTGAAAAAGAAGGAAAACTTTATTTTGACACGCTCGGTATTTCGAAATTTGTTGTTATTGCTGCCATCCGTCAAAAGAAGTACCACGATCTCATTCTGCGCAGCGTAGCCCGGAATACGGGAATGGGCTTGGAATTTCATTACGAACGTCCTTCCGCAGCAGATTCATTGCTGTCTTCAGTAAAGCGCCCAATCTAATACGAATTGTTAAAAAGGAGTAAAGTTCATGAAGAATGAAACTTTACTCCTTTTTTTTCGTCTATCTATAAAGGTTGATTGCATTGATTTTTTGGTAGAGAGGGTTGGTAAAGAAATCATGGCTGTTCAACAGACCGCCTCCACGCAATCTCGACTAGCGAGAAAGAACAGAAAACGTTCTGTGGGCATGCGTTTTTTTCTGTATACGATTTTTAGTTTTGTCCTTCTTTCTATTCTGTCTTTATGTTGGTTTTTCCTTACAGCATCAGGTACGACTGTTCGGCTCATGATGGCCGATACTTTGATTACAACCCAGCATCGCGATTGGGCCAAATATTTAATTGGCTCCGAGGAATTGCAGAAGCGCGTAGAAGCTTATTGGAAGAAGTTTGACGAAATGGGCGATGAGAAAGATAAAGGCATCGTGCAGATTGAACCTGTGAGTTCTACAGCCCCGACGGCGGCCGTCAAGAAGGAGCTTGTCACCATTGAACCCATTTCAGGGACGAATTTCAAAGGGCAGCTTGTCACGATTTCTGATCCAAAAAAGCTTCGCATTGCCGTTCCTGATAAAGTGGGCAAAGGCGAGAAAGTCTCCTCCATGGTCAAAAGAACGGGAGCGATCCTCGGCGTTAACGGCGGAGGTTTCATCGACCCCAACTGGGAGGGGAACGGATTCCAACCGGAAGGCATCGTTATGTCCGGGGGCAAAATCTTTTACAATGACAAAGGCATGAACGGCACTGTGCAAGTGGTTGGCATCGATAAAGAAGGCCGTATGATCGCCGGCAAATATAAAGTCTCCGAGCTGGTGGCGATGGGTGTTCAGGAAGCTGTTTCCTTTTCCCCACGGTTCATTGTCAACGGGGTTGGACAAATCAAAAGCCAAGCGGACGGATGGGGAATTGCTCCGCGTACCAGCATGGCGCAAACGAAAGACGGCTCCATTCTATTCGCCGTCATCGACGGCAGGCAGACCCACAGCATAGGAGCAACGCTGTACGATATTCAGGAGATTTTCCTGGCGCATGGCGCTGTCACAGCCGCTAATTTAGACGGTGGAGCTTCTACCGTGCTTGTGCACAATAATGCCATCATCAACAAGCCGTCCAGTGAATACGGGGAGAGGTATCTTCCTACGGCATGGCTGGTCTTTGAACATCCGGAAACGGCTCCCATCAAGAACGTATGGGAAGGCTTGGATATTCGCAAGATTGATCCATCGAAATGGTAAAGGCAAAAAGCAGCAAGCTCGAATTCATGAGCTTGCTGCTTTTTTGTTTTATTTTAGCGATTTCCTAGGATAACTAAATCTTCTGCGGCTTCAGATGTTTCCTCTTCATCTTGCAATTCCGCATCGTCAATCTTGGACTCTTTCCAGGAACGAACCGTGCCCACCACATTTGTTGCCGTGTCTTTGGCTTTGCCTACGAAATCAGATGTTGTGGTGCTAACGGATTTTGCAACCTCTTGCGTTTTTTGCGAGACCGAAGTAGCCAGTTGAACCGTCTTGTCGCTAACGGCTTTGGCATTTTCCGCAATGTCGTTTCTAAGCTCGCGCCCGGATTTCGGTGCGAACAGCAGAGCTGTCGCTGCGCCCAGTAAACCTCCAACAATCGCACCGATGAGAAGATCTTTACCTTTTTTTTCGCTTGCCATGTGAAATCCACTCCTTAATGGTCTGATTTGGCTTTCCGATTCGCCTGCCACCTCTGCCACAGCTCATACCCCGTCGTTGCCCACTCCATGACGTCCTCTATCCGATTCTGGTGGGTATGTACAACCCTTTCCGCACCGTGAAGCGACTCACTCATCATGCGTGCACCTTTGCGAAGGACCGAAGCGACATCCCCTATAGCTGCTCCAGTCTTCTCGATGGAATGAACGGTTGACTCTAACGCCAGCACTTGCAAGTGCACCTCTTCGGTCAGCTGCCCCGCTTTGTTCAGCAATTGCTCAGCTTCCCCTGCTGCTTTGGCTACATGCCGTTCTGTTTGAGCGACGGTATCGCTAAGTTGTTGTAGCATCCTTTTTGCTGTAATCAGCATGCGAACGGCAAAAACGACGAGCACAATAAAAGCAACAGCCGAACTAACTGCACTAATCTCCATCCAAGTCATGACGAGCACCTCCCGAGTCTGCAAACTGCGTTGATCGATGGCGGCTTCTAGACGAATGCCTATGAATTACTACAGTATAGGTAGGAGCAGCTTGTTTTGACACAAAAAAACTGGAAAAATTTCAGGGACCTGTCATAATGAAAAGCAAATCGAACTTCTGGAGGAGCCGCATGAACCGAGAGCAAGGATTAAAGGAAATTGAAAGAACGCGCATTATCGCCATTGTTCGTGGCGTGAAAGAAGCTCACATTTTTTCCGTAGCGGAAGCACTCTTGAAGGGTGGAGTTACCGTTATGGAGGTGACGCTCAACACACCTGGCGCATTGACGATGATTAGCGAGCTACAAACGAAGTTTGGCGAACATATGTATATTGGCGCTGGCACCGTACTCGATGTGGAGGATGCGCAAAAAGCTGTACAAGCAGGCGCCTCTTTTCTGGTAACTCCGAATTTGGACGAGGACGTCATTCGTTATGCGAGCCGTGAGGGGGTTCCGATTTTCCCTGGAGCGATGACACCGACCGAGGTAGTCAAAGCGTGGAAAGCAGGCGCTACAGCGATTAAAATTTTCCCGAGCGCGAGCCTGGGTCTCTCCTATATCAAGGAATTAATGGGACCGCTTGACCATATTCCGATGATGGCTGTTGGCGGCGTTACCGAAGAGAACATTAAACAATTTCTGGATCTAGGCTGCTACGGGCTTGGTATCGGCGGCTCGCTTATTAATCTAAAAGAAATCGAAGCCGGCCGCTTCGAGTGGGTGACGGACAAGGCTGCCCGGCTTATTGCGGCTTCGCGTTAAGTGCAGGACTGGTAGGAGAGGAGAATCAGCCGCTAATTTGATTCCTGCGCGGTTATGGGACCGGATGAAGCGTGTCAGTTAGAATTGGCCGGCGAGAGCGGTCAAGATTGTTCCCCCTTGGATCGGGGCGGTCGGGAGGTCCGGATTTAGGACGGGGCTGAACGCAGCGGATCTGTACAAGATGAGACTGAACGGAGCGGAACCAGTGCCTGCCAGACAGGCAACGTTAGCAGTGATCGCACGGTGTGCCAACGCCCCCGATCGTCTAACGGACACAGCGGCCCTTAATCGGCGAAAAATAGCCGTTTTGAAAATCTAACGGACTCCAGCGCCGCTATTTGCTTGTTTCAGCCATGATTTCGCCCCGAGATCGGTAAATAAGGGTTCCTGTGTCCGTTAGAATTAAAACAGGGGCGATTTTCACGATAATAACGTCTGTGGAGTCCGTTAGAATTGTCAGGCGAGCGCGCGTAAGGTGGTTACCCCTATTTACCGGGGCGGATGTGTGTCGCGGATTGGCTGACGTGGCGCGCGCAACGGATCAGTACAGAATGGGACAGAACTTGACGGTACGTGGCGGCCGGCGCGATGGGTCGGTACAGGATAAGACAGAACCGGGTAGACGGGTAGTTGCCCAGCAAACATGCATGAGTGGCAGGTTGGAGGAGTTGACAAGGTGTACCAACGAACCCCGACCGTCTAACGGACACAGCGGCCCTTAATCGGCGAAAAATAGCCGTTTTGAAAATCTAACGGACTCCAGCGCCGCTATTCGCTTGTTTCAACCCTGATTTCGCCCCGAAATCGGTAAATAAGGGTTCCTGTGTCCGTTAGAAATGAAACAGGGCGATTTTCACGATAATAACGTCTGTGGAGTCCGTTAGATTGGGCTGGCAAGTTCGAGCGCGAGCTGACTCTCCACACAAGAAAAGGCTGTCCCAAGAGTATAATACCTCTGGGACAGCCTTATTTATTTTTTACTAATGATATAGACGCACTTGTTCGCGCCTTTGGCCAAGCATTCGGTGCGTTCCACGTTGGCATCCAGCAAATTTCGGAACAAAGCAAGCTCACACTGGCAGGCTTGACCGAACGTATTCGCGACCTGGGAGATCGGGCAATTATGCTCGCTGAATGTATAGGCGTCGGCACCTGTTTGCGCCCAATCGACCATATACCCGTTTTCGTTCTGGATATGCGCTAATTCAGCTACGCGCTCTTCCAAGTTCTTATCCACCATGCGCGGCTGGTAGCGAGACTCAAGCTTATCCTGTCTGCCTTCAAAAAGCCGCTCTATCTTCTCATGCCCTTGATCTTCAAGCAACTCATCCAATAAATCGAGTGTCAATTGCATATATTTCTTGGGAAATAATTCATCTGCCTTGGGAGCTAATGTGTAAACATTCGTAGGTCTCCCCATCGCCTGCCTTACAAGCTTCGTTTCGAGCAGATCGTCCTTTTCCATAGAATGAATATGCCGCCTGACGGCCATCTCTGTAATTCCGAGCTGTTTGGACATCTCTTGAACACTGAGAGGTCCCCCAGTTTTGAGCATGGAAAGAATCACTTTGCGCGTGGATGTCTCAAGTGTTTGATTCATTAGCTCACCTACCCTCGGAACAATCATTATGCTTCATTTTACAGCATCATATCGAAGTTGTAAATTAAGAAACATCTATGTATGTTATTCCAATTCACTCTTAATAAATGCCCTAACACTCGCAGCAAACTCTTCAAATGCCGCAGGAAGCTTAGGCAATACGGGATGCAGCGCTTGACGGTTCCAGTCCACAAAGTCTTGCACGAGCGGCTTTCTCAGCTTCACAAGCTCAAGCAGCGTAGCTGTCAATGATTCGGAATAGGCACCTTCGCCGTGTACGATTTCCACGATATCTTCGTAGCTGCTCGCATCTCTTAATATAAAAGCGTCGATCAACAAGCTGCCCACATCGGTCACGGTTTCAATAGCCAAGTGCAGTACCCGCTCCTGAGCCAGCTGCCAAACGAGGCCGTTAACGCCTTGCTCCCACTGCTGCTCCAATTGTTTGACTGCATCGGTCAAATCCGAAAGAAACTGAATACGCGCATCAATCTGTTCATGATTAATAAAATACATTGTCTATCTCCGTCCTCTTTTTCGCCATTTCGTCCAAATCAACATTGCAAAAAAAGTAATGATAACCAGGAAAATTAACAATACCGCTTGCATGAGATATTCGTAACTCATGTACTATCACCCTCTTGACTTTCGCTGTTTTCACTTCTATATAGTGTATCGCGCTAGCTGTAGAGCGTCAAGCAAGCACTCTTGCTGCCAAAGACTAGCTCATCTTACTGTGATTTTGGAAACCATATTGTTACTTTGGACTAAATACATGGCGCAGAAACCTCCTTACAATAAAAGAGATGTCGCACATATCGGAAGCAGAATTTGAAGCTCTCATTATAGGAGGAACTCTCGTGGGTATGAAAATAGGGATCGTTGGGGCTGGCCAATTCTCACAATGCTTCGTACAGCTGTTTCAAGCTCATCCTTATGTGGATGAGGTTGTTTTGGCGGAATTGCACGAGTATCGCCGCGAAAAATTTGCAAAAGCTTTTTCCCTCAAACAGACTTACGCTTCATTAGAGGAGCTGCTGAGCAGCGATGTGGATGCCGTTGCTATTTTTACACAAAGACATCTGCATGGCCCTCAAACCATACAAGCTCTGCAGGCTGGCAAACATGTCTATTGTGCTGTGCCGATGGCGCAAAGCTTAGAGGAAATATCCGCCATTATCCAGGAAGTGCAGCGGTCCGGATTAATCTACATGACTGGGGAGACAAGTTATTACTACCCCTCCACGGTTTACTGCCGAGACCAATTCAAGGCGGGCCACTTCGGCAACTTTGTCTACGGTGAAGCTCAGTATTTGCATGATATGACGCATGGGTTCTACGATGCTTTCAAATATTCGGGCGGGAAGGATTGGAAGCAAGTAGCCGGCATTCCGCCGATGTATTATCCGACACATTCCGTTTCTATGGTTCTGTCTGTTACCGGGGCTAAGGCGACCAAGGTATCCTGTTTGGGCTATGTCGACCAGCATGAGGATCGGATTTTTCAGGAAGGAGCTAACTTATGGGACAATACATTCAGCAATCAGAGTGCTCTAGTGCGTACCTCAGATGGCGGAATGATGCGACTTAATGAGTTCCGACGCGTAGGCTGGGGAGGGAACAACAGCGTATACATGAGCATGTTCGGAACAAACGGCAGCTATGAGGAGCATGCGGGTGGTTCTGCGTGGACTTCTCTGAAATGGGGCGCGGTCGAGAATCTGACACCACAGCTTGCCTGCAAGGATCGGTATGTACATGTGAGCGATGCCAATATGAATCAAACGCTGCAAAACGATTTCCATGCCAGCCTTGCCAAGGTGCATCACAGTTTCCGCCTGCCTCATACCTTTGAGGGGCTTCCTAACGGCCACTTCGGCTCGCATCAATTCCTTGTTGATGATTATTTGAAAGCCATATACACGAAAAAATTGCCGCCAAATAACGCATGGCGGGCTGCGGATTACTTAGCGCCAGGGTTGGTCGCACATGAATCCTCCAAACGGGAAGGTGAAATGTTGGACGTTCCTGATTTCGGGTCGCCTCCATCCGAGTGGAAGCTTCTGGATCCAGACAGTTTTGTTGCTTATCGCGATTAATTGGCGTGTATTGTCCTCCTTTTTCATTCATGTTACATTGGACAAAGTGAAAAAAGGAGAAGAATACCGTCATGCCGTCAAGACCCAAACTACCCGAGATCGACCTCATCCGCGCAATCGCCATCATCGCCGTCGTGCTGATTCACAGCACATCGGGCGCTACGCTGCTTCCGATTGGGAGCGGCTCGCAAACCATCTTTTTCATCCTTAACAAAGCCAGTTTATTCACCGTGCCGCTATTCATTTGGATCAGTGGCGTCGTGCTTTTTTATACGTATTATGATCGATGGGGCCCAGGAATGTCGCGTGTTTTCTGGACAAAACGACTGCAAAGAATCCTGATTCCTTATGTCCTGTGGTCCCTTTTCTATTATTTGTTTAACCAATTTATGTTTCATGGAACCGTTCGATTTGACATCATTTACTTCATTAAACTGCTTATTTCGGGGAATGCCAGCTATCATCTCTATTATATGGTCATCATTGTTCAGTTCTACCTTTTGTTCCCGCTTCTGATTACGGTGGTGAGACGGTTCACTTGGGTTCAACGGGCGCTAATTCCGATAGGTATCGTTATTCAAGCCGGAGCTTACGTTATTCATCATTGGGTGCATCCCCTGCCGGAATATACCTCGCTATTTGTCAGCTATTCAGCGCTATTCACTTTTGGAGCTTTCGTGGGCATTCATTATTCAGCTATTGCTGCCTGGTCTGAACGTTACAGACACTTAACGGGGAGCATCATGTGCCTTGCAGGCGCCACTTTCGTGGGGATGCTTCTTCTGCACCAGTATGGTCGGGTCAGCTTCGGCACTAGTTGGTTTGAACTGGCTCTCCTCGTGTTTTGTATGGCGGTTCCGCTATGGGCCGTCCAGTGGTCGCTAAGGCGTCTTGCCGATAGCCCGAGGCTTAGCGTTGTACTCACCGCATTAGGAGCCGCTTCTTTCGGCATCTATCTTGTACACCCTGCGCTTCTTACGCTCTGGGGGCGCCTCACGCCGAACCAGGATCAGCTCTGGCTCTATGATCTGCACACCATCGCCGCATTCTTGATCGGCGTGCTCGGCTCTTGGCTGCTCATACGAATGTACGCAGCTATGAAAAAAGGTTCCGCTTAGCAGCGGAACCTTTTCATTTGAAGCGTGCCAGCATGGCCCAGCGACGCTGCTGTCTGCGGCTGTATCGCGGCAAGCCGCGGTAAATGTCCAGCGCTTCGCGGAACGTTGCTTTCGCATCATTGCTGCGCCCAAGCTGCTGATACAGCAAGCCAAGGCGGTAATACGCCTCGACCGAAGAGGAGTGCAGATCACGGAACTGCTCGATGAGCTGCGCAGCCCTTTCGGGTGCAACAGGCGCTAAAGCTTCCCCTAGGCGTAAATAGGCCTCGCCATATTTAACCCTCGGGTTCAGCTCTACCGCTTGGAGCATGAAGCGCTCTCCCTTTTTTAAATCCCCCAGCTTCAGGTAACAAAGTCCGATTTCGTAATGTACATCTGCGGAATCTTCCATAATGGGCAGCGCTTGTTCCAAGTAAGGAAGCGCTTCTTGGAATTTATTGCGCTGCAGCAAGTTCCTTGCAAGCTCCAGCTTCGCAGACGTATGATGTGGGTTCGCATGCAATTCCGTTCGTAGCCTAGACGCCCTGCGTCTTAATTGAAATGGCTTAAAAATATTCGGCGTTAATCCGATAAATCTTCTATCTAACACATATAAAATGATTAATAGAATAAGAAGTGCAAGAAATGGATTGCCGACAAGTCGCCATAACAGGCCAAAAGCAAGAAATTTAAGCAGCAAAGTGATACCTCCTTTCAACTTCCTTATACTACCATAATATGAGGACTTTGGTCATCTCTTCCATTAAAAAAAGCTTCCGTCCTATGACTAGCATATGAATGGAGGCTTCTTATGAATACTGATTCGAGATTTATTTCAAGCAATGCTATAATAAAAAGAAAAAGGGAGTTTCGATATGAACGAGGATCCACGCAAGGCCATTTGGCTGAAAAGAAAACAGCTTGGCAGAAACAAATATTTAGTGAATTTCGGCCTTCTCCCCTGGGGTGTTGGGCTTACGGCCTTATTTAGCATCATTGAATTACTAAGCACGCATGAGATTAGCTTAGTTTGGGTGCCTATTCGTTTAGTTTTGTTCTTTTTTATTGGTTTTTTCGTTGCGAATGGTCGCTGGATGGCGATGGAAAACCGTTACGAACCTAGAAGCCGACGACCTTAACGGTCGTTTTTTTATTTGGTAGAAACCGGAAAATTAATGCAAGTAGGTTTGATCCTCCACATCTTCCGTATGAAATAAGGCTGCCGTGCGGCTAAGCTGAAAATGCTCTTTCAACTCTTCGCGAATAGAGCCGAAAGCAAGAATTTCCTCTTCAAAATCTTCGCGTTTCCCCCATTTTTTCGATTCAGGGGATTTGGATCCGAACAACTCTTTGGAAACGTCTTCATAGGCATTGTGCAAATGATTATCATACCAATCCATTTCACGGGACATGTTTTTGCGGTACACATGACTCATCTCGAATTGACTCCCTTTGGTCGACGAAAATTCAGCAACCAGCGTACCTGAGATACCTTCAGCGATGACTTCGACATCTGCGCACCACACATCGTGACGTTCAAGAAATCGAACAAGATTAGCCTCTTTTATTTTGCCCATACCCATGCCCTCCTGGTCATTCATGATGATTGTTACCAAGAGTATTTCCAGATAAGCCAAGATTTATCAAGTACTAGGCGTGAACCATATTTTCCGAAAATCAACCCAGCCCAAATCGTTAATACATACGCCTTTGATTGAATCATGATAGGTCGTTTGCTGGGAGCGATGAAGTACGAACAAAAATGTTTTCTCCTCCTGAAGCACCTCAACCACCTCATGAAGTCTCTTAATCCTTTCGTCCCGGGATGCAATCGTAAGAATACGGTCGATTTCCGCATCGATCCATGCCATACGTTCCGGACTTAAGTGAGCCCGTACATAGCTGTTGCACTGTTTCAGCGTCTGAATAATATGAAGATCGTACTCACTCTCCAGACAAATGTGATAAAAAATGAGATCGGCTTCGTGAATCGTGTCCAGCTGCATCATTTCCCCCATGCTTCTGGTCGTGAGCTCGATACGAATTCCAGCTTTGGCGCACTGCGCACCAATCCACTGGGCATCTTCACTGTTATTGCTGTAGATGTACATTTGAATCGGCTCGCCGTTGTACCCCATCTCCTCAAGCAGGCGTTTCGCCTCCTCCACATCGGTGCGGTACTCCGCTGACGTACGTTTGAGATTCATCGTTGGCAAAAAAGAGCTTGCCGGCGCTTCCCTGAAGCCTCCCAGCTGTTCAATCATCCTTTCCCGATCGATGACCAAATCAATCGCCTTGCGAAAGTTCAGATGGCGTTGCGGCCCCATTTTAGCCTCATTAAACGTTAGCAAACTGCAGCCCAGGATCGACTGCTCAATCTGATGCCATTCGGCATCTTTGCCGACGGCACCGGCCGGTTTCCGGGAATTCGTATGATCGCACAGCACCTGCACCATATCCCAGCTGGGTCCAACCTCTGAAAGTTCATGCGGCAGCAGCCAAATTTCCAATTGATCCAAATGCGGTCTGACCCCAAAATAGCCGTCAAATGCCCGAAGCTTACAGATGTAATCATCGTTTCGCTCCAGTTTGAACGGCCCGGTTCCTATCGGCATTCGCCCGAATATGTTTTCGTTATCCCTACAAATTTCCTCCGGCACAATCGCTAAAGAAGTATGCGCCAGCTGCTGCAGAAAAAGCTCATTAGGCTGCTTCAGTTCAATCGCAATAGCGCTTCGGTTCAGCACACGTATATTCTCGATGCTTTCCGTCATCCATCCTTGACAAGCCTTTGCGCCAAGTTCCTTGACTCTGGACAGAGAGTAATACACGTCGTTCGCCGTCATTTCTCTGCCATGATGAAACAGGACCCCTTTTCGCAAATAAAACGTATAGTGAAGACCGTCCTCACTTTTCTCCCAGTAATGAGCCAAATGCGGCTCAGCTACCATCGTACTGGGGTTGTACAGAACGAGCGTGTCGAAAATTTGATTCATCAAATGCGTATCAAAAGCAAAAAAAGAAAAAGCCGGATCCAGCGATACCAGCCATTTGTACACCGGGAAACGGAGCGTATCCCTGGAGCACTCCTCCTGAACGACCGCGCGATAGCCGAAATAGCTGAACAACCAATCGACAAAAGAGTCCTGTAACGACTCTCCCCTGCCCAATTGGTGGATGAGTTCAATCGTTCCTCGGTAATCCCCTTGTGCCGCCAGTTCCATCGCCTGTTGGGACACCATGTCCTCCGCCGAAACCAGAAACGTCAGCTCGGATACGTTCCCTCGGCCTCTTCCGGGCTTCCAGGAAATCCAGTCCTGCTCCATCATTTTTTTCAGCAAAATCTTAACATTCCGTGTCGTACAATACATTCTTTCCGATAATTCTTCTAACGTAATAGGTTGCGGTTCATGCTCTATGTCATGCGCAAAGCTGGCACGCAACTCCAAAAAATGAGTTAACAGCTGCATAATCCACCTCCTTCTCCAAAAGGGGAAATTGTTAAAGTGAATTATACACTTTTTGTTCCCCTTATTCTAGATGTAAACTGGATCTAACAGGAAAAGAAAGGAAGGTGAATCGAATCATGCAACCATCCAACTTATATGTATCTGAGAAATTAATGCAATGGCAGCAGCACGAATTGGAAGTCGAAGCTCGCGAGCTTTGGAAATTCAAATCCATCAAAAAAAGAAAAGTGTATATGATGATTACAAGTTTATTCTTCTTCGTCTAATTGCAGCGCGGATCCCGAGAACCGCCAATACCAAGAAAACAGCCAATAGTGCTCCTATGGAATCGACGACCACGTCAATTGCATGACCTGTGCGGCCTTCAATGAACGTTTGATGCCACTCATCGGTCACTGCATACAAAATAGAAATGATAAAGGAGGTGAGCAGTGCCATGTTTACTTGTACTCGTTTTGCAAGTAATGCCAAGATCCAGAGCAGGGTAAGTAAAGCGAACTCGCTTACGTGCCCTGCTTTTCTTATGAAGAATTCGATAACGCCGGCGGGGTCCTGCCACGACAGTTTTTGCCCATCGTAGGTGAATGCCAAATGCGGGGAGTAATTTAAAAGATGAGATCCACTAAGCTTTGATTCTAAAAGCGGACGCAGTGTCTGCTGCTGATAGGTCTGCCCTGACTTGAAAAAAATAAATGCCATCCATAGGACGGCAGCAATTGTAAAGACATAAAAGTAAACCTTAGAGGAAGATTGTGTCATGAAGAAACCATCCCTCTACGAATTCATTTTCTTGCGAATGCTAAATAGCGCAAAAAACTCGATGACCATCAAATTCACGGCCGATACCCCATAAAACGCCATCCCAAACATCATGCGGAACGGATCCTCCGTCACTGATTTCCACCAAAATGCTGCAGCTAAAGTCAAAACAATATTTAAGGCTGTTGTTATCCAGAAAGAGAATCCGAGCCGGTTCGTTTTCCGCATTAACCACACGCCGATCACAAACGGCAATATAAATGCTATTCCCAAGTAAACCCAATACAAAACCCCGTTTGACACTCTTTCGTCACTCCTACACGATCAACTAGTTTCTGTTACTAGGTTAGCATGAAAATGTGAATGAAAACAACGTTTGGCACCGTTTGCAACAGAAACGTCGCAGGCATAAAAGACAATATGAAATATCTGCACAAAGGGCTTGCCTGCTTCAAATATTTCATGTATAATACGAAAAGTCGACGTTGATACACGTCATTTCGGGGCCTTAGCTCAGCTGGGAGAGCGCATCGCTGGCAGCGATGAGGTCAGGGGTTCGATCCCCCTAGGCTCCATAATAAAAAACCGCGGTCCTTCGGGATCGCGGTTTTTTGTATGGAGCTGTGGGGAGAGAACCCCGCTGGGTTCGCCCGCGCGGACGGAACGGATGATTAGACTTCGTAGCTTGGCTTCGAGTGTAGGAGCACGGCGTTTGAATCTTCCGCTAGGCTTTGGCCTCGTCGAGTTTGCTTCGTCAGCATTTTAAATCGGGATTCATACATCCCCCTAGGCTCCATACAAGTAAAAACCTCGATCCCTTGGGATCGAGGTTTTTTGTATGGACCATGGGGGTGAGAACCCCGCTGGGTTCGCCCGCGCGGACGGAACGGATGATTTGACTTCGTAGCTTGACTTCGAGTGTAGGAGCACGGCGTTTGAATCTACCGCTAGGCTTGGCCTCGTCGAGTTTTCTTCGTCAGCCATTTAAATCGAAATTCATACATCCCCCTAGGCTCCATAATAAAAAACCGCGGTCCTTCGGGATCGCGGTTTTTTGTATGGAGCTGTGGGGAGAGAACCCCGCTGGGTTCGCCCGCGCGGACGGAACGGATGATGGACTTCGTAGCTTGGCTTCGAGTGTAGGAGCACGGCGTTTGAATCTACCGCTAGGCTTTGGCCTCGTCGAGTTTGCTTCGTCAGCATTTTAAATCGGGATTCATACATCCCCCTAGGCTCCATAATAAAAAACCGCGGTCCTTCGGGATCGCGGTTTTTTGTATGGAGCTGTGGGGAGAGAACCCCTGAGGGTTCGCCCGCGCGGACGGAACGGATGATTAGACTTCGTAGCTTGGCTTCGAGTGTAGGAGCACGGCGTCTGAATCTTCCGCTAGGCTTTGGCCTCGTCGAGTTTGCTTCATCAGCCTTTTAAATCGGGATTCATACATCCCCCTAGGCTCCATAGAAAAAGAAGCATTTTTCTTTTAATACAATAATTATCTAAACTTAATCTTGGTTTAATCTTAATTCGTTACTCTAAAGACCACCCCACTGTTAGAGCATAAAGGAAATTGGACTTACAGCCCTAGAAAGCTGTAGGTCTAATTTTCATTTACTACCCTCAATCTCTCCACGGTCACATTCATATCTTCTCTGGTCCTCTTTCTCCTCGGCAAGTTCTTCTTTCGATTCCAAAGCAATTCTATTGTTTTTTTAAATAAACAATCCGATTGAAAAAATTGCTTTTTATCAGAGCACATTTATCAGCCCAAACATATTATTTATAGGTGAATGTCATCAAATAAGGCTTGAAGCAGTCCCAAACTGCATGAAATTGGAGATGAAATCATGGATAGAAAGAAAACAAAATTGACCGCGAAACTCATACGCCCAGCGGATACATCGCATGATGAGAAACGCAGGAACGAAGACAATGCTAATGTATCGGCGAAATACTGGGGTTCTCCAGTTCGAATGAGGAATTCAGGGATTTACCGAGGCAAGGGAATAACTAAAAGATACAACAAAGTTTTTTTCAATAGTGATAAAAATCCCGAGCAAACCAAATATCGAGACGATCGCAGCATACTTAATCAACCGATTGGGCCAAGTGCCAGCAATTTAATTGGTCAAGGAACAAAAGTTCATCCCAAAGGGAGTATTACTGATGTTCCGGGTGTCCTGGTCGGGCATGCAGAGGATAAAAGCGGTCGTACTGGTTGTACAGTTATTTTATATCCTGAGGGCGCAGTTCCCGGTGTGGATGTTAGAGGAGGCTTTCCGGGTACGCAGCAGACAGATGCTATTAAACCTGGTACTTCAACGGACCTCATCCAGGGGGTTCTTCTTACTGGCGGCAGCAACTTCGGCCTTGCGGCAACAGCAGGGGTTGTGAACTGGCTTGCAGAGCATGGATATGGTACTCCGACAAATGTTGGACCACTTCCTACCGTACCTGCGGCTGTTATTTTTGACCTTTATTATGCGAAAGGCTCCCGCAGACCTGACGCACAGTTGGGCTACAAGGCTGCAAAAGCTGCAAAGGCTGGTACAGTGGCGCAGGGCAGTGTTGGTGCTGGAGCAGGTGCGACAGTAGGGAAAATTTACGGTACGCCAATGAAAGGTGGAGTTGGAACCGCCTCTTGGCAAATTCCGGGTGGGCCTATCGTAGCTGCCATTGTAGTAGTTAATGCCCTTGGAGATATTTGGGATCATGATCATATCATAGCCGGGGCGCTCAAACCTAATAGTAAATTCGTTAACCAAACCAGAGCAATTCTTGAAGGAATACCCCCAATGCCCAGCTCAATCCAGAACAGGAGCACAACCATCGCCGTTATCGCAACCACTGCCAAACTAGACAAAGCTGAGGCAGGGAGGGTAGCGACACTCGCCCATGACGGAATGGCGCGAGCGATTTCACCGGTGCATATTCAAGCCGACGGGGATACTGTATTCTGTATAGCTACCGGAACCGATAAAAGCGGGCTTATAGGCAATGCTGCCGTGACAGCAGTCGGGACAGTAGCAGCGGTAGTACTCGAGCAGGCAATCGTTAGGGGAGTAATGGCAGCCCAAGCAGAAATTAAACATCAACAAAGTACAAAGTGAAATGACGCTTTCTTACACTACCTTCATCAAAATGAGGTAAGGATCGTTTGCAAACTGTTCGTTCATACAGTACATCACTGCCAGCGATGCGCCCTAGGGTTTCGCCCATGCGAACGGAATAGATACGTTGACCTCATAGCTTTGCATCAAGCGTAGGACTACAGCATCTGAATTTATCACTAAAACAAAAATCCGCGTGATAACCTCGAATATATATCGTTTTTCAGATAAAATAACGATATAACTGACGAGGAGGAAATGACTTGCCCACTACTCGACCAAGTTCAGATCTAAGAAATCATTACAACGAGATCTCCGAGTTTTGCCATAATTTTGATGAACCTGTCTACATTACGAAAAATGACCAAGGTGATCTTGTTGTAATGAGTATTGAAAGATACGAAAAATTAGTTGGTAAATTCGAGCTATATAAACTGCTGGATGAAGGTATGAAAGCTTTAAAAAAGGAGAAAGTACGGCCTTTTCGTGAAGCACTCGCAGATATCCAGAAAGGTATTCCAGAGTGAGTTTAGTATATCGCTTAGTGATTACTAACCCACCAGAAGCGGATTTGCTGTACAAAGCCGAGTATCGAATTACCGGAACCATTGACAGCTCGATCCAAAATCACTGAAGCCACTTTTCAAATGCTAATGCCCTTACAATGATCCGGAGTCTTAAAGAAAAAATGAAATGGAGCAGCTTGCTCCGAACGATTAAAGCTCATCTTTTCAGATCATAATGGATGTATTACAAACATGGATGGTCATACTCATGGATACGATACTCCTTTGGTCCGCTTGGATCGTTACTGCTATTCTGCTGTTAATTTTTATCAACCGAAAAAACCTGATGCAAGCCATTCTAAGCTTTTTATTTATGCAAGTACCTTCTTGGTTGTTCGGAGCTTTAGTTGTCGAAGGTGGATTAATCGAGTATCCTGTCGGCATTCTACAAATGGCTTACAAAGCGAGTTTTACTTTTGAGTTTTTCATCTTGCCGGCTGTTAGTGCCATTTTTAATGTCTATTTCCCTAAGCAAAAATCTTGGCTTATTAAAACAATTTATACCCTTAGTTTTCCCACGGTAATTACAATAGTTGAAGTCATTTTAGAGACTCATACCGAATTAATCAAATACATACATTGGACTTGGTATTTAAGCTACATAACATTAACAATTACTTTATTAATTTCTTACTGGTTTTACCTCTGGTTTTTTAAAAAAATCAAAGAAAAATACCAGTAACTAAAACGAAAAAACACCGCATCCCCTGAAAGGAAATACGGCCTCTCTCTCATTTTCGACTCCATACAGACCAAGGCGTTCTAACTTGCGCATCCCACACCGCCAACGGTAATGGAAATGAAGCCATACGCCCTCCGAAAGTGTCTCAAAAAAATGCCACGAAATCATCGACGGCCCGATCCAATGGTCGGTGATGGTCGGTTACCAAAAATCGGGCGTAGTCCATATTTTCGATTTACAACCTTTTTCAAAAAATAACGGACACGAGAGCCATTAATAGACCAATAAAAGACCTAATTGCATGCAAAAGTCGCAAATAACTGCATTGAACGGTTTCCTCAACCGGCCTAGTTCTCCACTTCAATTGGCTTTTCGCTTTCTTAGACATGTAGCGAAATTTCCGCCCTAATATCGGCACTAATGCCCGCAAGGCTAATATGGGATAATTTGTAAAAATAGTGGCATTCGCACTGGTTCATCTATCCAACCTTTTCCAACTAGATTTGAATCTAATATATAGTGGAAAGGTGGAGGATATAGGATGAACTTACAAGAGCTCAGCCGAACAACGTATGATTTAGTTGCAAGCTTGGGTCAGAACTGTGATCCGGCAGGTCACCTTAGGAGACACAAGTTAAGGAAATTTTCGATGCCTTTGGATTGGGTTATTTCTACATCGCTTACCGATGTAAATAGGTTATTAGTCAATAAATTCGAAGGATTTATGGACCTCTCCAACTTGCGAGTAATAGAAGGCAGTTCACAGTATGTCGATGAATTTGCAGCCGTTGTTCAGAAAGCCCCCTCCTATTTCATCAAAGACACGCACTATAATGTGACCTCCGTTCATGACTTTCCTATTATTCCAAATGAAAGTTGGTACTACACTTATCATGTTTATAAAGCGAAATTGAATTTGCGCATTCGACGGTTTTTAGAAGAATCGGCAGCATCCAACTCCTCATTATTTGTTAGACTCCTTGCCACCTATGACCAAACGGCCGAATTGCAAACTGTTTTGCGCAAAATTACCAATGGTGATTTCAAAATACTTATCGTTAATCCTATTGCGAATTTAGAGAGAGTTACCGAGTTAGATTGGGGATTGGATCATGTCTGTGTGGTCCAAATTCCAAGCACGAACAACTTGAAAGAATGGGATTACATTTTAAATGGACTTAAAATAAAACTGTAAGCTGGCGTACTTGCTAACCCGCGTCCCTTTCGGATCGCGGTTTTTTTGATTACTCTGCATGACCACCTTGCGCCACGCCACGCCACGTCCCTCGCTCCCATGCCTATGTTGTACTCCGTACAACATAAAACAGCTTTACGCCCCACTACCTCGCTCTTCATTGCACAAACTACAATGAATTCAATCAAAATAGCATGAAAACCGCGCTATTCAGCCTTACACGTTGTACTTCTTACAGGCCTGTTGATTATCCACAAAATGGCAGGTAAAAAGGCCGCCCATTCGGTAAACTGTTTGTACCCCTACAAACATCCGAAAGAAGGCGACCTCATGAAAAAGTCTACTATGTTCTCGAATATTCTGCAAACAATTATACCGAAAGAAGAAGTGCTTCCTCTTATCAAAGAAGAGTCCTACGTTGATTCTGCGCGGAAATTTACTGTTTATGATCTCTTTCTTTTTTTATCGCAAGCCGCACTCCAGCAATGGGACGGCTACCGAGATGGTGAAAAACGCATGTCTTCTTGTGGACTTGTAAAAGCTGATCACTCCACGATTTCAAAAAAAGCCAAAGATGTCCCATTTGAGGTGTTCAAGCAGCTGTTGCGTCTGATGATTCAGAAATGTAATCGCCCAACGCGTCGTCGTTTAGGTATCCCTAAGGAATTGCTTGTAGTGGATTCCACTAAGATTACGGTTGGTAAAGAACGATGGCCATGGGCGCCGCTAAAAGGTGAAAAAGCAGGAATTAAACTCCACGTTTCAATCATTGCAGATGCAGGTCAGCTACATAAAGTTACAGAAACAACGGGGAATCGCCCAGATCTATTAAGCTGTAATGACGTACGCGACGACCGTTTCATACTAGTAGCTGACCGCGCTTATGGTAAGCATAAACAATTTGATGATTATCAGGAACAAAACCAATATTTCGTGATTCGCCTCAGGGATAACACACATTTTCATGAACCTAAACGGAGGACACGAAAACGTCCATTTGCTGGCACAATTGAACAAGATTTAACCTGTCAGTTAGGAGCGAAGTCGACGCTTTCAAAAAATAGGTTTCGTGTCGTTATTCTAAAGGATCCGCATGGCAATCCTGTTATTCTGGCAACCAATCTACATAGGCCCTCTGTCGAAAAAATTGCTGAGATGTATAAGAAGCGGTGGCAAATCGAGGTTTTTTTTCGTTGGATTAAGCAGCATTTGAATGTACCGATGATATTTGGAACAACGCCAAATGCCGTTTATGGCCAGTTGTACACAGCTTTATTGGTATATGTCTTGCTTAAATTTGTATTTGAACAAGGAAATTCCAAAGTACATCCAAGTGCCCAGTTATCTTTTGCCGAATTCGATCGGTTATTTGGTATGAACGATTTGCAAGCAGAATGGTTGGTCTATTTGACGAGTAATTTTACTTTCTCATGAACCCACTTATTGGTAAATCAACAGGCCTGTACTTCTTACAACGTAGATGGCGGCAGCAGCCGATCCGAGGCCTTAATATTGCATAAAATGCAACATAGAGATGGCAGCGGCCATTGCTCCCATCTGACATTGGATGAAATCGAAATCCAATGCTACATACATCCACAGCACGTCCGTGCCGTGCAAATCGCCAACTGAAACTCTCTATCTAGCAAGCTATGATTGATCTCACAGACCTGCTAGATTATAATACAAGCTTGGAATGTTACACTAAACTAAAGGAATTGATGACATGCTTACAAATAGCCCTGAATATTGGATTTCTAAACTTGAACTCGAAGCTCACCCCGAGGGCGGTTATTATAAACGTACTTTTCAAGCGGAAGAAAAAATTACGGATCAAGAGTTGTCCGTCGAATTCAACGGTTCACGACTGCTTTATACGAGCATCTACTTTCTCCTGCAATCTCATGATGTCTCGCATTTCCATCGCTTGAAGTCCGATGAGTTATGGTACTTTCACGCCGGAAGCCCGCTTACGATTCATGTCATTCACGAGGATGGCACGTATGAGGAAGTCAAGCTAGGCCTTCATTTGGATAATGGCGAAACCCCACAATATTTGGTGCCAAAAAACTGTATTTTCGGATCTTCGGTCATGGAAAAAAATACGTTTTCACTTGTCGGATGCATGGTAGCGCCTGGATTTGATTTTCAGGATTTTGAACTATTTTCCCAGGAAGAGCTGCTTAAGCTGTACCCGCAACACAAGGATGTTATCAAAAGGTTAGCCTATGAACTGCTTCCTGTTTAAAAGGAGGCGCGAACAACACGTCGATTTGACGTGTTTTTTATTTTTAGCGATATTTGTTGTAAAATGACAGTATCAAATAAGACCTTTGGGGATGCTATCTGATTGGAGAAAATGATGATCTATCAAAATTTAGAAGAATGCCTCATGGATTTAGAGAACAACGGACATTTGGTTCGCATTCATGAAGAAGTCGATCCTGAGCTTGAGATGGCTGCCATTCATATGAAAGTTCATGCTGCCGGCGGCCCGGCCTTATTGTTCGAGAATGTAAAAGGATCGAAGTTCCGCGCGGTTTCCAACCTTTTTGGCACGGTTGAGCGCAGCAAATATATTTTTCGCCATACGTGGGAAGGCGTACAAAAGGTTATTTCTTTGCGGAGCGATCCTATGAAGGCCATGAAAAGCCCTTTGCAACATTTCGGAACAGGGCTCGCCGCTTGGAAAGCACTACCGCTCCAAGTATCCGGCGGACTGCCTGCTTCTTTCGAAGAGGTCAGCATCGCTGATCTCCCTCTGATTCGACACTGGCCGGAGGATGGCGGCGCCTTCGTCACATTGCCTCAGGTCTATTCGGAAGATCCGGATAAACCGGGCATTATGAATTCCAATCTGGGGATGTATCGGATTCAACTGAGCGGAAACGAGTACGAATTGAATAAGGAGATTGGCTTGCATTATCAGATTCATCGCGGTATCGGCGTGCACCAGGATAAAGCAACCAAGAAGGGACTTCCTTTGAAAGTAAGTATTTTTATCGGGGGGCCTCCGGCACATACGTTGTCAGCCGTGATGCCTTTGCCGGAAGGCATGAGTGAGATCACTTTTGCAGGCTTGCTTTCGGGGCGCCGCTTCCGCTATAGCTATATCGATGGATATTGCATTAGCCATGATGCTGATTTTGTTATCACAGGCGAAATATATCCTGGTGAAACGAAGCCGGAGGGCCCTTTCGGCGATCATTTGGGCTATTACAGCCTCACGCATCCTTTTCCACTCATGAGAGTGCATAAAGTATATGCCAAGAAAAATGCGGTCTTTCCATTCACCGTCGTAGGCAGGCCGCCTCAAGAGGATACGGCGTTCGGCGCCTTGATTCATGAACTAACTGGGGATGCGATCAAGCAAGAAATTCCTGGTGTCAAAGAAGTCCATGCCGTCGATGCTGCGGGTGTGCATCCATTGCTTTTTGCAATCGGAAGTGAAAGGTACACCCCTTATCAACAAGTCAAACAACCGGCGGAGCTGCTCACAATTGCCAATCGCATTCTAGGAACGGGGCAAGTGAGCTTGGCCAAATATTTATTCATTACGGCAGAAGAGAGCCAGCCTCTGGATTCGCATGATGTCGAGCATTTTTTAACGTACATTTTAGCTAGAATGGATCTTCATCGCGACCTTCATTTTCATACAAATACGACCATCGATACGCTCGATTACTCGGGTACTGGGCTCAATAGCGGAAGTAAGGTTGTTTTTGCGGCCGTTGGGGATGTAAAAAGAGAATTGTGCACCCAGGTGCCTGAGGTTTTCAATGACATCAAGGGAATTGAGCACGCTCATCTGGTCATGCCGGGAATCGTCGCGATTCAGGTTTCTGAATTTAAAAGTTATGACGATACGCAAAAGGAAATGAACGAATTATGCGAGGCTATCGCGGCAAAAGGCCCGCTCCCCACTTGTCCGCTCCTCATCGTCTGCGATGACAGCCAATTTATAAGCGAGTCCATTGACAATTTCGTTTGGGGAACTTTTACACGCAGCAACCCGTCCCATGATATTCATGGCGTGAACAGTTATTATGAGAATAAACATTGGGCTTGCGATAATATCGTCATTGATGCCCGAATCAAACCGCACCAAGCGCCTCCTTTAATACCGGACCCGACCGTTGAGACGAACATTATGCGATTCTTCGCCGATGGCGCCAGTTTAAACGGCTTACAGAAGTAAGACTGTCACAGCATTAAGCAGCATCACGACCAATCCGGTTGTGGTGCTGTTTTCATTTGGAGCTGAGCGGCAAAGGAAAAGCATGAACACCGTCGAACATACCATGGATAAACGACTTCGTCGTCCTTTAAGGACGAGCGCATTTAACAAAACTCTATCAAAACGCTGCCATGATGGCGTAGAACGGTGGTTACCAAGCAATGTCTACGACACTTTTATCCACTAAACTGCATATCCCCCCTCCGCGGCCTAACATGGTTCTTCGCACCTCCCTGATTGAAAAGCTGAATGGAGGCCTGCACCGCAAACTGACCCTCCTCTCGGCCTCGGCGGGGTTTGGGAAAACCCAATTAGTCAGCGATTGGCTTACAACTTGCAAACGGCCTGCCGCATGGGTGTCCATCGATGAAGGTGATAACGATTCTTCACGTTTCCTATCTTACCTAGCGGCAGCCCTTCAGAACATTGGAGCGAATATTGGAGAAGGCTTGTTTCGTTCCCTCCAATCTCCTCATCCTCCGCCCGTAGCGTCGGTTCTAACTCTGCTGTTTAATGAAGTCAGCAGCCTTCCACACCAATTCGTCCTCGTGCTTGACGACTACCATCTTATTGAGGCCGACCCGGTCCACCATGCTCTCATCTTTCTGCTTGAGCACCTGCCGCCGCAGATGCATCTGGTTATCACTACGCGTGAAGATCCGCCCCTTCCGCTGGCCCGGCTGCGTGCACGCGGACAATTGACAGAGCTGCGCGCCGCCGACATGCGTTTCACTCTCTCGGAAACGGCTGCTTTCCTCAACCAGACGATGGGGCTGAATCTGTCATCGGGTAATATCGCCCTGCTGGAATCGCGCACGGAAGGCTGGGTTACTGGCCTGCAATTAGCCGCCATTTCCATGGAAGGGCTTCATGACCCCACTGCCTTCATCAAGTCTTTTACCGGCAGCCACCGCTTCGTTCTTGACTATTTGGTTGAAGAGGTTCTGCACAAACAATCGGAAAACGTTCAGACCTTCTTGCTGCACACATCGATACTCGACCGCTTCTGCGCTCCTCTGTGTGATGCCGTAATGCGCCTCGCTCCCTCGTCCTCCAGTGAAGAAACGTTGAAAAGGCTTGAGCAGGCCAACCTTTTTATCATCCCACTGGATAACGAGCGCCGTTGGTTCCGTTATCACCATCTCTTTGCTCAGTTACTGCGGAAGCGGCTGCAGCAAAACGCCGCATTCACTGCATCATCCGGTGAAGATACCGAAGCTGAATTGCACCTTCGTGCGAGCAGCTGGTACGAGGAAAATGCTCTCGAGCTTGAAGCTTTTCACCATGCTGCCGCCGCGAAGCAGATAGATCGTGCTGCTCGTCTAGTGGAAGGCAACGGGATGCCGCTGCATTATCGCGGTATGATGACCCCCGTATTACATTGGCTGGCCTCGCTGCCCACAAATGTTCTGGAAGCCAGACCTTCTTTGTTAGTGATATATGCCTCGGCTTTAGTCTTTACGGGACAAAACAGCAGCGTGGCACACAAATTGCTCACAGCGGAAAAAGCACTAAAAAAAATCAAGCCAGACGACAAAGCGCGTGACCTTGCAGGACAAATTGCCTCCATAAGAGCTATGTTGGCAATCCCTCAATATCAAAGTGACATCATCCTCACCCAGTCACTCCGCGCTTTAGAGTTGCTGCACCCTGATAACTTGCCCGTTCGTGCTGCTGCCACTTGGACGCTCGGTTTTGCCTATCAGCTTCTAGGAGACCGCACCGCAGCAAGCCGGGCCTATAGAGCAGTCGTCTCTTTCGGACAAGCGACTTCATCGATCATGATTACTATTGCAGCAACAACAGGCCTTGGCAGCATACAAGAAACAGACAGCCAGCTTCATCTGGCTGTGGAGTCTTATGAGCGCGTGATCGAGTTAGCAGGCGTCCCTCCTCTCCCGGCGGCTTGCGAAGCACATTTGGGACTAGCTCGTATACACTACGAATGGAATGAGTTGGATGCCGCTGAACGGCACGGACAACAGAGCCTCCAATTAGCGAGGCAAGTAGAAAGCGTAGACACCTACGCTCTCTGTGAACTGTTTTTCACGCGGCTCAGGCTTGCCCAGGGGGATGTCGCCGGTGCCTCCGCTTGTTTAACCAAAGCAGCTCAGCACATCCGTAAGATAAACTTGGTATCGCGGGAACCCGATGTTGCTGCTATGCAAGTGCTTTTACTGCTCCATCAGGGCGATCTGACGGGAGCTGCTAGGCTGGCCCATTCTCAGGAGCTCCCCTTCAGCCAGGCTCGAGTACATTTAGCCCAAGGCGATGCGCCAGCCGCACTGGCCTTGTTGGAGCCGCTACGACAGCACGCCATTAAAAGCAGATCAATAGATGAACAGCTTAAAGGAATGGCGCTGCAAGTGGCTGTGCTCTATGCTAACGGGGACAAGCCAAAAGCTTCTAAACTGCTTGTTGAAGGACTAAAGCTGGCAGAGCCTGGCGGTTACATTCGGCTTTTTGTTGACGAAGGCATTCCAATCGCGGAGCTGGTTTCCCAAGCAGAATCGCGTGGGATCAATCCGGACTATCTGAGCAAACTGCTAGCTTCATCCGAAGTTGTGGAACATTTTCACGCTGACAACTCTTGTTTGCATCCTTCATCTCCGCCTGTCCTGAACTTAATTGAACCATTAAGCGAACGCGAGTTAAAAGTGCTCGAGCTTATTGCCATGGGACTCTCCAACCGTGAGATTAGCGAGCGGCTTTTCGTCGCTTTGAGCACGGTAAAAGGGCACAATCAACGCATCTTTGACAAGCTCCAAGTCAAAAGTCGTACCGAAGCGATTGCCCGCGCCCGCGAGCTAGGTCTTTTCCGATAAAACAATACTTTAGTATCTACACAGTGATACCTACTTGTAGCTATATTGTTAGTAGATTAAGCAAGCGGCATATCCGGCTTGTTCAAGACCAGCCGAAGCTGCGAGATCTCGGAGGAGTGCTTATGAAAGCAATCATAACTACGAAATATGGATCACCCGACGTCCTTCAGCTTCGAGAGGTGGATAAACCTATTCCGAAGGACCATGAAATATTGATCAAAATCCATGCGACCGTCGTCACGCCAGCAGACTGCGCTTTTCGAAGGGCCGACCCTTTCATGACAAGGCTGTTCAGCGGTCTGATGAAACCCACCTGGATACCAGGATTTGAGCTGGCCGGGGAAATTGAGGAAGTCGGCAGCGGGGTAACTCTTTTTAAAAAAGGGGATCAGGTAGTTGGAACCGCCGGCACTGGTTTCGGCGCTCACGCTGAATACAAATGCTTGCCGGAAACCGGCGTGGTAGCCACTAAACCGGCAAACACGACCTATGCAGACGCCGTTGCTGTCTGTGATGGAGGCTTAACGGCCTTGTCTTTCCTTAGAGATATTGGCAAAATTCAGCGCGGACAACAAATCCTTATCAATGGCGCTTCTGGAGCGGTTGGTGCCTATGGGGTACAGCTTGCCAAATACTACGGGGCGGAAGTTACTGGAGTGTGCAGTCAAGTGAATGTGAGTTTAGTCAAATCGCTAGGTGCCGACCATGTCATTGATTATACCAAAATGGACTTTTCTAAAACCGGCCATACCTACGATATTATTTTTGACGCTGTGGGAAAAAGTTCATTTGCACGTTGCAAAAGCTCGCTTAAGCAAAATGGCATCTACCTTTCAGCTGTCCCTTCGCTCGCTATTTTGCTTCAGATGGCGTGGACATCAACGTTTGGCGGGAAAAGAGCATACTTTGCGGCAACAGGGCTCAAACAAAAGAAAGAAAACCTCACCTTCCTCAATGAGCTTGCCGAAGCTGGAAACATAAAATCCGTCATAGACAGGCGCTATTCCCTGGAACAAATAGCCGAGGCGCACCGATACGTGGATACCGGGCATAAAAAAGGCAATGTTGTCATTACCGTGGGATTAAGCGAATCCTGAATTAACCATAAATAAAAACGATGAAAACATAAAATTATCCCTGTTCTCCCTTCAATAAATATGGTAGATTGATTGTATCATCCGTTGGAGGTACTTCACTTTGAAAGCAGTCACCGAGAAGCTCATCAAGCAGCATCAACACTATTTGTCTGATAACCCCAGTGAGCTTAAAGATTATGGTTCAATCTATGATCATATGCTTTATTACTTCACAAGCGTGCTAGGAATTGATGAGCAGCAAGCTTTGTATTCCATACAAGATTTTAAATCGGATCTTTCCTGTGACGTACTTAAAAATATCGTGCAATCCAAGGTAGATTTGTAAACTCGGATTCACTTTTCACCGCGGCACGAAAAAGTTCAGCTGCAAAATTCCTTCCCTTGAGGTTATACCTCGAGGGATTTTTTTAATTTAACATCCATCTACCCGAACTAGCACAATTCTTTTTCGTTTACGGCAAATTCTTTGATCTTTTGAAACGCTTTCAAGTTCTGTGGCATGATCGGAATCATCCGTTGTATGATAGAGATAGTTCTCCCTACTAGGAAAATACAGGAATGGTGACGGCCATGAATCTACTGCGAAGTCCCTTCAAAACACTGCGCGGGAAAATACTTATTTCCTTATTTGTTCTCATCATTTTACCCGTCGTTATCATTCTTTACCGTTTCTACAATTCCTCTGAGCTTATTGTCCAAATGCAGCTCAATCAATCTAACCAAGCCGCGGTTGCCCAAAAAGCAGATAGGATGAACGATCTGGCCGTTCGTATTATTAAAGCCTCCAGCCTGATTATCAACGATCCGGAAACTGAAAAATTCCTTCGAGAGCCTGCTGATTGGTCCGATAGCTACAGCTCTTTCATTAAACTAACCAGCTTGCAAAAAAAACTGTCTAACGTGAAAGACCTGCTCCTCGACAGCGATGCTTACTTAGGTCTCTATGACAACCGGGGTTATACACACACCACCTGGTCAGCGGTCACCAAGACGGATATTGCCTCCTATCGCAAGGAAAGCTGGTATCAACCCACCCTGCAGCTTGGCGGCTCTCCCTACTGGTCAGTGCCCTACACGCTGCGCACAGCGGCCAGCAGCCAAGACCTCGTTGTCATGACTAGACAAGTTAATGGCGAATATACGAGCAATTACGGTATTTTCATGATTGGGGTGCCGATCCCGATATTTTTCTATAACGCACAGGAGCTGCGCCAGCAGCAGGAATCCGGCGTCATCTCTTTTCTGTTAGACCAGGACCAAAAGCTTTTGCTCGGCGACAGTTCATCGAGTCATTTTAAAGCATCAGAGTCACTCCAAGACATGCACAAGAACGCAAGCGGCATTCAAAAAATAACGTTGGACGGCCAGGATTACCTCGTAAATGACGCCTATGTCCCCCAGCTTGGCTGGCGGCTGGTCCAACTGATGAATCAAAAGGATTTTGCCACACAACTAAGCCGTGAGAAAGATAAGTCCATCAGTTGGATCATCGCTTGGTTTCTCTTATTTGCGATCGCTTTCATCATACTAATGCTTCGCGTGACAAGTCCTTTCAAGCAGCTCGCCAAGTCGATGAACAAGGTCGGAAAAGGCGAATTTAATACGATGGTCACGATAAAAGGCGAAGATGAAATCGCCGTCTTGGGCAGTAATTTCAACAAAATGGTCAGCCATCTGCAGCATTTGATTGCGAACTTATACGATGAGGAGCAGCGCAAGCAGAAGGCGCAGTTTCAAGCGCTTCAAGCACAAATCAATCCTCATTTTCTGCTGAATACGCTTAATTCCATTAAGTGGATGGCCATTCTTTCGGGCGCAGAGCACGTCAGCGAAATGATTACGAAGCTCGGCAAGCTGCTGGGCTTCACGATGCGCAACGAACAGGAATTCGTGACGCTCCGTGAAGAACTGGACTACATTCAGGTCTACCTCTCCTTGCAGGAAATTCGTTACCATGACCAAATCAAGTTCTTATTCGATATTCCGGAATCGCTGCTCGACTGTGAAATGTTGAAATTTACGCTTCAGCCGGCTGTCGAGAATAGTATTATACACGGCAACCACTTTCCGCTAATCATCGAGCTCCAAGCGATGGAAGTCGCCGGTAAGCTGCACATCCTTCTGCAGGATAATGGTGTCGGCATGAGCTTGGAGAAAATCCAGCAAGTGGAGAACGAACTTCATCAACCCCACGTCAAGTTCAGCGGCATCGGCATTCGGAATGTGAATGAACGAATCAAGCTGCATTTCGGCGCACAATACGGCATACACATCGCCAGCTCTCCGAACGAAGGTGTTCGATTGACATTGATACTGCCACTTAACAGGAGGGAGCCTCATGATGCGCATTCTGATCGTAGATGATGAAATTTTGGTACGTATTGGGTTAAAAACGATTATTCCTATGAATAACGAGGAATTCCAAGTGATCGGCGAAGCAGCGAGCGGCCTCGAAGCTTTGGCGATTCTGGAAAATCATCCTTGCGAAATCGTGCTTACGGATATCCGCATGCCGGACATGGATGGCCTGGAGCTGCTCCAAATCATCCGAGAACGCTGGCCGGCCATGAAATGCCTCATTCTATCAAATCATAGCGATTTTGCGTATGTGCAGAAGGCCCTGCGGCTTGGAGCTACAGAATACATAACGAAACTGGAAATCCAACCTTCCGAGCTTATGCAAAAGCTTCGTGCTATTAAGGAACAACTTCAGATTGAGAAGCAAGGCCAAACCGCTTATACAAAGCTGGAGCAAAAAGTGAATCAATACAGCAGCGAAGTAAAGGAAAAGCGGCTGCGCGAGCTCGTACTGGGCCATTCCTCCCGCAGAGAAATTGAGCAGGAATTCATTGAATTCCAACTGGAACCTTTCCCTGCTCCTCTGTCCGCGATTGCGATTCAGATCGAATCTTATGAGGAACTAACGCATAATAACCGGTTTCAAAGCGATAGACTTCTGACATATACAGTCAAGAATGTGCTCAGCGAGATTTTAAAAAAATATGGCAATGGGGAATTGCTCGAGATCGGTGGCGGCAAATTTTGCGTGCTCATCGGCCAATTGAACCCTGCTGTTCTGCAGGAAATGCAAAACGCGGTGCACACTTTCTTGAAAATTTCCATCTCCTGCGGTGTTTCTCCGCCACTTGAGGATCCTTATCTGCTTCAACAAGCTTATGAGAAGGCGGATTATTCGCTTAGCTATCGGTTTTATTTCGGACGCTCGTGCATCGTTTCCTACCACCAGATTCCCTCTGCTGCGCACCGGCAGTCGGATCCTTGGGACGAAGAGGACTTACGCAAACGGATTGACGAACAGGATACGTCTGGACTTAGGCAGCGGCTGAAGGACTGGACGCAAGAGCTGCTAGCTAAAAAAGACGTGCCTCCGCTTATGCTGCGCGAGACGTGGCTCAGTCTGCTGCATATGTTTTCTCGCAGTCTTAAAGCGGATGGCAACGATATTTATTCCGTGACGCTTCACGAGAATCAATACCCGTATCATGTGATCCGGAACGCGGAAACGCTTCAGGAATTGGCAGATTGGTTCGTCGGCTGGATTCCCGTCTTCATGGATTACAAGCGGCAGCATGGCAAAGAAAAGCTGCGTCCCGAGATTCAAGCCGTCATGCGCATCATTACGGATCAGTATAATTTGCCGATGAAAGTGGCCGATTTGGCGTGCAAAGTCGGTTACACCGAAAATTACTTGAGTATTTTATTTAAAAAGGAAACCGGCAAAACGATCACGGATTACATCACCAACGTTCGGATGAAAACGGCTAGAGAGCTGCTCAAAAATCCCGATTACAAAATATTCGAAATCTCGGAAAAAATCGGCTACGCCGACCCGAATCATTTTAGCCGCAGCTTTAAACAACTCGAAGGTATGTATCCTACTGAATTCCGCAAATTGTATTTCGGCGGGCGAACATCATAGAATAATGCTTAACTTGAAAAGAATCGTGCGTGTCTTTTTCTGGAGGATTCCAATACGATTGAATTACCAAAAGAAAAGGGGATGAACACATGAAGAAACTTTTTGGAGTAAGTGCATCGCTCGCTCTGGCTGTAAGCGTTTTCGTAGCTGGCTGCGCTAAAACCGATGTTGCACCCACAGCTTCCGCCACTGTAGCACCATCAGCAGCAACAACAGCTGCCGCAGCTCCTACGCCGGAAGCCCAGAAGCCGGTTTCACTGAAGTTCTGGGGAGGCGTCCCGCCCGAAAGCGGTCCGCAAGAAGCCGTCGACAATTGGAATAAAGCAAACCCGAACATTAAGGTTGAATATATCCGTTATGTGAATGACGATCCCGGTAACTTGAAGCTTGAGACTGCTCTGCTCTCCAATACAGACGCACCTGACATCTATATGAACTACGGCGATGATAAAATGACGAAGCGCCAAGCCGCCGGCATGGCAGAGCCTCTCGATGATCTGATTGCCAAAGCAGGCTTTGACGTGGAAGGGGTTATCGGCAGCGCCAATATCAAGAAATTTGCTGACGGCAAATATTATTATCTGCCTGCCAACAAGAACGTCGGTGCCGTACTTTTCAATAAAAAGGCACTAGACGAAGCCGGCGAGAAGCTTCCCACCGCCTGGACCTGGGATGACTTCAGCGCCCTTGCAGCAAAGCTCAACAAAGGCGAGCGCAAAGGCACGATGCTTGATCCCGCCTTGTCCACCTTCGGGGAAATTGTCCTGCAAACCGGCAAAGCCAAAGACTCCTTCATCGCGGATGACGGTACGTCCAACTTCAACAGCCCTGCTCTGAAGAAAGGTTTGGAACTGCAGCAAAGCTTGGAAAGCAAAGGCATTATGATGAAATATTCCGAAGCCGTCGCCGGCAAAATTACAGTGCAGAACGAGCTGCTGACAGGTAAAGCGGCTATGACGCCTTCTCAAATCTATATCATCCGTTATATCAAAGATACGAAAAGCTTCCCTCACGATTTCAAAGTAGCTTTCGCTCCGTATCCGCAATTCACAGCTGGCGGCAACGTGAACCCCGGCGGCGGTATGGGCGACTATATGTCCATTAACAAAAACAGTAAAAACAAAGAAGCCGCCATGAAATTCATTTCCTGGTACCTGCAAGAAGGCAACATGTCGATGGTTCCCGGCGGTCGTATCCCGACGAATAAAAAAGCCGATGCCGGCAAAATCGCTTCTATTCTGATTGGCGACGCCAAAGATTTAATCGATGAAGATTCCTTGAAAGCATTGCTCGCTGGAAGCTACACATTCCCGACAGCTTACAATGTACCTGTCCCTACAGAACTGAAAGCCATCTACAAGGACGAGATGGAGAAATATTTACTCGGCGTCCAACCGATTGATAAAACGCTCGAAACGATGAAAACCCGCTCCGATACAACGATCAAAGGCGCCAAAAAATAAGTTCACGCTGCCAAGGAAGCTGTCCCCACAAGTCATTCAGTGACCTGGGGATAGCTTTTTCATAAAGGAAGCTTAACCCATGAAACGAAAGGATGACTCGCCATGAGACCATTCTGGCAAACCGCAAAATTCAGGGAAAATCTCGCCGGTTACCTGTTCATTTTACCGAATCTTACCGGGTATCTCGCATTTATTTTATTGCCCATTCTATTCAGTCTTTATCTGGTCTTCGTTGACTGGGAGTACCTCAAAGGATTTGCCGGCATCACATGGGTTGGCTTCGATAATTTCAAAGCGCTGCCAAGTGATCCGAAATTTCTTAAATCGCTGCAAAATAATACCGTGTTTACCTTAGTCAGCGTACCGGCCTCCATCGTAATTGGCTTGTTCATGGCCGTTATTCTAAACAAATATGTGTTTTTCAAAAATACGCTGCGGCTACTGATTTTTTTACCTTACGTCTCTTCCCTGGTTGCCGTCTCCGTCATTTGGAGCATCATGTACCGTGCAACGAACGGACCCATCAACCAGTTCCTGTTATCAATCGGCATCGAACATCCGCCAGGCTGGCTATCCAGTCCCAAATCCGCCCTTTTTGCCATTATTATTATGTCCGTATGGGTCACCATCGGGTATGCCATGGTCATTTACTTGGCCGGCCTGCAGAGCATTTCTAAAGATTTGTATGAAGCAGCTGAGATTGACGGCGCCTCCAGGATGCGTCAGTTTTTCCAAATCACTGTTCCCATGCTAACACCGACAACATTTCTCATTGCCATTACACTCATCATTTGGTCCTTCCAAGTATTCGGTCCAGTCGCCGTTATGACGCAAGGAGGTCCGATTGACTCAACGATGGTGCTGTCTTATCACATTTATCTGCTTGCTTTCCGTTTCTATAAAATGGGGTATGCCGCTGCGGTCTCGTGGGTCCTGTTCATCATTATCTTCATCATTACGCTCATCCAGTGGCAAAGCCAAAAGCGTTGGCAGGATCACTTCTAGGAAGAAAGGAGAACCATTATGGAAATGGAAACTACCTATCCGGTGCAATCCACCCAACAAAAAACGCGCGCTAAAAACAAGCAGCTGCCTTGGGTTATCAAAGCCATCATTACCATCGTGTTGGCAGCCTTCGCGCTAATCATGATACTGCCCTATATTTGGATGATCTCTACCTCTTTTAAAATCAATGGCGAAGTTTTCAAGTATCCGATTGATTGGATTCCAAAGACCTGGCATTTTGAAAATTACAAGCAAGTGTGGACGGGTCCTAACCCTTTTTACCTGTTTTATTTGAACTCTATTAAAATTACCGGGATTACGGTTGCAGGCAACTTACTCACGAGTGCAATGGCCGGCTATGCCTTCGCCAAAATCCGCTTCAAAGGCCGTAACTTCCTGTTCCTGCTCTATCTATCAACGATGATGATTCCCAGCCAAGTGCTTCTCCTCCCGCGCTTCATCCTGTTCGATTCGATGAAACTGATCAACACGCATTATTCGCTTATTTTGCCGGGTTTGTTTACGGTATTTGGTACATTTTTGATGAGGCAGTTCTTCAGCACGCTTCCCAATGAACTGCTCGAGGCAGCACGTGTAGACGGAGCTGGGTACTGGCGCACCTTCTGGCAAATTTCATTGCCGCTGATCAAACCTGCCATCGTCACTCTGCTCATTCTCTCCTTCACTTCACACTGGAATGAATACGAAGGTCCGCTTATTTACCTCAGAGACAAACATCTCTTTACGATTCCACTGGGGTTAACCAGCTACGTCGAAGAGTTCGGGACCAATTATGTCCTTACCATGGCCGCTTCGGTATCCGCTCTGCTGCCGCTTCTCATCGTCGTCATCGTCTGTCAGAAATGGTTCGTTGAGGGCTTCGCCAGCTCAGGGTTGAAGGGTTAGCAGACAGCTTTTCGGTGAGTCGACGAGCTGGAAGGCCGACGGGCTTGAAGGTAGCGGATCGGGAGGCAACTGCTGGAATGCAACTACCTGAAGGGCAACTGCCGAAAGGACAACTGCCAGAAAAGCTCCCCCTTGGCCATTCTATCCTGAAGCTACTTGGATGGGTGTGGCCAAACAAGGGGGCCTTTTGTCCTCATTGGATGATTTCCAATGAACTAGCTATATTTGCAGGCTAAACCTATCTTCCGTTGGACGAAATCCAGCTAACTCCGCGCAAAGCCCCCATTACTGCCTTCAATTCTATCTCTGTCTTGGATTTCATCCAATGAGTTTGCCGTTTCAGCAGCCAAATCCACTCCTCCATTGGAATACGTCCAATGAACGTGCCAATTCAAACGCGCTATCAGGCGACTCCGCTCTTTTTTACCCATACACCCTTATCTCCACCACTTCCGCACTCGGACTCCCGTTCGTCGACTCGACGATCAGCCGCAATCGCGCAGCAGTAACGCAGCTTGCCAACTCATGTCTCCGCGTCCTCCTCCGATTGTTCGTCTCACGCAGCAGAACGACCCACGTCCCTTCCACGCAAGCCTCAATCCGGTAGTCTTTCACCAATTCCGGCATGACGTCAAAGGACGTCCTGAACGCATGCAAATTGATCAAATCCTGATTCACATTGTCGTTGAAAGTCACCTGCAGCCGCCTAATCTCCTTCGGCGCCTCCCATGTCAGCTCAATCCACTCTTCCCGGCCTGCTGCCACCCTCTCCGACATCCACAGATGCGGTCCGCCGTAAGGACGCAGGTAGCCATCCGTCACACGCTCCGCCGAAAAAGCGCTTGTCGCTTCCGGTGCTCGGAAACAGATCGGCTTGCGGTCCAAGCCGCCCTTCATGCTCCACAGTACAACCGGCTGCTCCGGCTGATGATCCTCCAGCTTCGGATCAACAATCGGCTTCGCGCCCTTTACGAATGTGATCGTCCCTGTTACCGGCTCATCCGCATGGTAAACAGTAACGTGCTCGTTCGCTTTGACAATGACGAACGCGTTCTGCTCCACCTCCGGCTGCCAGCGCAGATCAAAAGCCACCCACTGGCGCTCACCGGCCGCAACACGTGCTGATGCCGCCGCAATCAAGCTCTTCGGCACGTAGTTCTCAGCGCGCCCCGTATCCCACAGCTCTACAGTCATCGTCGTAGCCTCCGAGACATCCGCCAGAAGCTCAAAGCCCCGCAGCGCCGGAGCTACTGGGAATAGCACAGCCACGTCCGTATGCAAGCGCCTGGGCTCCACAGCCCGCTCCACGCCCACCTGGCGTAACGTACTCGACGCCGTTACCTGGGCCCGGCGGGCCAGATCCGCTTCATCTTCGCTGCGCAGGCCGATAATCGAAGCATCCTGACGCAGCAACGTCATCTGCAGCTCCTTCAGATGCTTCTGATGCAGCTCGCGCGGCATCACTTGCTTTTGCACGCACAGGGCCGCCCCCGTCCCTGCCGCCTCTCCAAGGACGGCGCACGTGGCCATGACCCGTGTCGTCCCGAATGCAACATGCGAAGCGCTGATATTGCGTCCCGCCATCAACAGGTTGCTGACATTCACCGAGTACAGCGAACGAAACGGGATATGGTAGACGCCATCGGCATGCAAGTGCTTAGAACCGCTTTCCGCAGCGTACATGCCCTGCGGAGGATGCAGATCAATCGACCACCCGCCGAAGGCGATGCGGTCCTCAAAAGGCGTCTGCGCCATAATGTCGTTTTGAGTCAGCACATAATCGCCGACAAATCGCCGGTACTCCCTTTTTCCCGGCAAAGCACCGACCCACTCAAGCGTCATCTGCTGCGCTTCGAAGTTGCCGGAGTTTTTAATATAATCCCAAATTCCATAGATGACCGACCATAGCTCATCACGAATCTTTTCATTTTCATGCACAGTGTCCAGCTCGCCGCCCCACTCAATCCACCAATAATGACAGCCCGAATCTCCGCTGCGTATAACTCTTTTGATCGGTATCGATGTCTTCGTAATATCTTGGGCAAAGCTCGGAGGATGGAATTTAACAGGATGGCCCGCATCTTTCGTGTAAAATAAAATCGTGCTGCCGAGCGTAATCCCATCCGCCACCTCGGGCGCCCAATCCTCGCCATGCTCCGCTCTCGCTTCGCGTCCAATCCGGTACTTTGCACCAGCCAGAAACCCGATCAGCCCATCTCCTGTGCAATCCAGGAACACTTCGCTTTCGAAACGAATTTTTCGCTCAGAACCCATCATCCAGCCCGTAACACTGCGGATCATCCGATGATTCTCATCACCATCAGCTTCCACCTCATGAACGTCCGTGTTGAGAAAAAGCTGAATACGACTCTCGGCGCGCACCGCTTCGAGCACCGTCAAATCCCATAAATACGGATTGCCGTCCATATTCTGAAACTGGTTTTCGACGAACAGCTCCCCCATAATGCCTGTTTCCCGCGCATATCGGTTGACTCCGTGCCCTGTCGCGCCGCAGACCCAAACACGCACCTCGCTGGAGGAATTTCCGCCTAATACAGGGCGATTCTGAACGAGCGCTACCGTTTGCCCAAGCCTTGCCGCAGCAATGGCAGCACACACACCGGATAACCCGCCGCCAATGACGGAGATATCCGTTTTTACGAGTTCCTCTTTCATTCACCTTTCCCCCTCAACGCTAGCTTATATCCTCATTTTAATGCATAGTAAACGCTTTACTCCATGCACGCAAACAACATAAACATATACAAAATTTCATCCCTATCTATCTTGCTTCTACGGTTTCGTATATGCTAATCATGTGGGACAAATTGGCAGAAGCGAGGGACAAATCGTGCGCATACGCGAGATAACAAGCACGAAACCGGAAGTGATCAGCCATGTTTACTGGAAGGAGAAAGTCGCCTTTCAAGTTCATGTGGACATCAACGACTTCTGGGTGGTATTTGGCGTGGAAGATGGCAGTTTCACTTATAACATCGGTCCGCACGAAGGCACTGCTTCTTTCGGTGATCTCGTGTTTTGTCCGCCTGGTGTTGCTTTTCAGAGAGAAATGGTCCATCCCTCGTCTTTTCACGTTTTTTTACTGCGATGGGTCCATGAAGAGAACGGGGTTTTGGTTACGGAGGACAACATCCCTGCCGGCAAAGTAACCGTCCTGGATCTGCATCGGCTGACATCTACTTATACGTATTTGCGAAAGTGGACGGAGCTTCATACAGATGCCTCCACTGCATTACGTCATCACTTTGTGACGGATGTCTGGATGCAGGTTGTGGACGAGTGGCAGTCAGACTCGCGCACACATTCGGGTGAGGATTTCATTGTACAGAAAGCCATTGACTACATGCTGGAGCATGCAGCGTCCTCGTTCAATTTGAAACGGCTCGCCATGGAGTTGGGGCTGACACAGGTGCAGTTCACGCGGAGATTCAAAAGAACGACCGGCATGGCGCCGCTGGATTACCTCACTTCTTTGCGATTGCAGAAGGTACAGAAACTTTTGCTCGATAGCGACCTGACGCTGCAGCAAATTGCGGGACTATGCGGGTTCGAGAATGAATTCTACTTGAGCCGTGTGTTTAAAAAGCGCATGCGTATCACCCCTTCGCATTACCGCAAGCTGCATCGGTTATGAACCCTTTTTAGCGGAAACAATGGATGTAAAGAGAAAGGTGTGAACTTATTGAACGTTCTTCTATTCGGAGCAACCGGCATGGTAGGGCAATCTGTACTGCGTGAATGTCTCCAGGATCCTCGGATCAAGAGAGTAGTAACAATCGGGCGAAATGCAACTGGCCAGCAGCACCCGAAACTCAGCGAGCTCGTGCATGCGAATTTACTGGATTTATCAGCCTTGGAGGGAGAGCTTTCCGGGTTTGATGCTTGCTTCTTCTGCCTGGGCGTCTCTTCTGCGGGTATGAGCGAGGAGAAATATACAGCGATAACGTACGATTTAACGATGAGTGTGGCACAAACGTTAGTAAGGTTGAACCCCGCCATGACGTTCACCTATGTGACCGGAGCCGGCACGGATAGCTCTGAGCGAGGGCGCAGCATGTGGGCGCGGGTCAAAGGCAAAACAGAAAATGACCTGCTCAAGCTGCCTTTTAAAGCGGCGTACATGTTCAGACCTGGAGGCATCCTGCCCCTGCACGGCGTCAGATCCAAGACGAAGCTGTATCAGGCTGTATATACGATCATGAAACCTTTTTACCCGCTGTTGGAAAAATGGTTCCCGAATTCGGTCACGACCTCGGAAAAGGTTGGCCGCGCCATGATAGAAGCCGCTATTAACGTTATCCCAAGCCGATTATTGAGAGCAGTGATTTGAATCGTTTCTAACTGATAACGCATAAAAGAAAAAGGACTCCTCGCGGAGTCCTTTTCGACGGTGACAAATTGATGGTACTTTTGCCTTGAAACCTACTTCGCTCGGTAACTACCTCATCACATTCCTGCAGTTTTTAGCTACATTAATGGCCTGCGGCACATCTCCTCGCTTTACGGTAGATTCAACAACAACTTCCCTGGTATTTCGTCTACATTGTATGCGACACAACACCTCTCTGAATCACCGTCTGAAATTAGTATGTCCGGTCTCCACTTTCTTATACAAAGCAGCTTAAAATGATTGACGAATATATTTGCCAAGAATATAATTGCTATAGCAACTAATTTTCAGAGGAGGTTTGTGTTATGCAGATGGATCATTCCTTCGGGTTTATTCTGAATCATGCTGGGCGCCGAATGACACAGCTTTTGGGCTCTCAATTTCAGCCCTACGATATGACGACGGAACAGTGGGTCGTGCTTCATCGTCTGGCGTGCGAGGACGGGATTACCCAGAAACTGCTCGCAAATCGAGCGGAGAAGGATCAAACGAATATTACCCGAATCCTCGACCAATTGGAGCGTAAAGGAATGATTGAACGCCGCGCTAATGAACAGGATCGCCGTTCCTTTCTGACGTTCATTACCGATCAGGGCAGAGCGATGAATGACATTCTCACCCCGATTGAGCAGAAGGTCATCGCTTCACTGCTTAGCGGCTTTACGGAGGAACAGGCTTCCCTGCTCAAGTCGCTGCTCATTCAAATCACCCAAGAAGCCAATGCACGCATTAAGGAAGTGGAGGAATCACAGTGAGTACCGAGACCGATCAGAAATTGTGGAATCGCGATTTTGTTGCTGTATGTCTCAGCAGCTTTTTTTTATTCATGACGTTTTATATTCTAGCCGTAACTTTGCCTATCTTTGTCACCGATACGTTGCATGCCGGGCAGCAGCAAATTGGTCTGGTGATGACAATCTTTATTATCTCAACCGTTATTTTACGTCCGTTAACCGGCAAGTGGATGGATGAGTGGAATCGGAAGAAGATCATCTCCTTCGCCCTTGCCTTGTTTATGATCTGCACCGCGATGTATCCTTTTATCCACCAATACGGTGTCTTGCTAGGCGTACGGTTCTTGCACGGCATCGGCTTTGGGATGGCTACCACAGCCGCGGGCGCTGTAGCCATTGATCTTGTGCCGGATCGCCGCAAGGGTGAAGGCATCGGCTATTTCAGCCTTTTCATGAGCTTGGCAATGGTTGTCGGACCGTTTCTTGGTTTAACCATTATGCAATCTAACAATAATGCGCTGCTGTTTGGCGTCTGTATCGTGTTCGCCGTTCTATCCCTTCTATTCGGGTTATCCCTCCGCATTCCGCAGCGCGTTGTGCAGGCATCCATGAAACCGGAAAAGGGCTGGAGAAAATTCATCGAGCCGCGGGCAATCCCGATTTCCCTGACAGGCAGCGTGCTCGCTTTCTCCTATGGCGCCATCACAACGTTTCTGTCCGTTTATGCCAAAGCGAACGGATTGGAGAAATACGCCAGCTACTTCTTCATGGTCTTCGCTTTGATGATTGTCATTTCCAGGCCGTTTACCGGCAAATGGTTCGATCGTTCAGGACCTAACGGCTTGGTTTACCCAGGCGTTGTTTTGTTCACGCTGGGCATGATTGGCCTCAGCCTGACATCGTCCCCCGTGCCCTTTTTAGTGGCCGGCGGACTGCTGGGACTTGGCTTCGGCGCCATGCTTCCGAGCTTTCAGACCATCGCGATTCAGGCGGCGCCCGCTCACCGCAGAGGACTTGCCACTGGCACGTATTTCTTGCTCTTCGATACCGGCTATGGGATCGGCTCGCTTGTGCTTGGCCTCGTCGCATCCAAAACCGACTATCATACGATGTACTTCGTGGCAGGCATCGTTGTTGCATGTTCTTCACTGCTGTATTATGGCCTGCATCACCGGAAATCGAGTATCGCCCTGAAGTCCGGTACAGCGGCTTCTATGAAATAAACAAACGCCGTTTCTCACTAACACTTCTGAGTGGTAGAGAGAGACGGCGTTTTTATCATTTTAACAGGAATTTAACAGGGAATAGCAATTGACATTGAATTAACGGAATGATATAAAAAGTATGTGTAGCACTCAAGTAGAGAGAGTGCTAATATTGAACTATTGTTACATATCGAAAGGAGATTTATCCGTGGAAAAGAAACAGTTTCAGGCTGAGTCCAAAAGACTATTAGAAATGATGATTAACTCCATTTACACGCAAAGAGAAATCTTCTTGAGAGAGCTCATCTCCAATTCCAGCGATGCCATTGATAAAATTTACTACAAAGCACTCACAGACGACTCATTGGTATTTGACAAAGACAGTTATTTTATTAAAGTCATTGCAGACAAAACGAACAGAACGTTAACGATCCGCGATACGGGTATCGGGATGACGAAAGAAGATTTGGAGAACAATTTAGGGATCATTGCGAAAAGCGGTTCTCTTGCGTTCAAAAAAGAAAACGAAGCCAAAGACGGCCACAATATCATCGGCCAATTCGGCGTAGGCTTCTATTCCGCGTTCATGGTAGCGGATGTTGTTACGGTGACAAGTAAAGCGCTTGACAGCGACACAGCTTACAAATGGGAGTCCACCGGCGCTGATGGGTATACCATCGAAACAGCCGAGAAAGATTCCATTGGTACAGAAATCGTACTGCAAATCAAAGCGAATACCGAAGATGACAACTATGACGAATATTTGGACGAGTACCGTCTGAAAGCGATCATCAAAAAATATTCTGACTTCATTCGTTATCCGATCAAAATGGACGTTGCCGGCAAAAGACCCAAAGAAGGCACGGACAATGAATTCGAAGATTATCAAGAAGAGCAGCAGCTTAACAGCATGGTGCCTATCTGGAGAAAAAACAAAAGCGAACTAACGCCTGAGGATTATGAGAAGTTCTATCATGAGAAGCATTACGGCTTCGATAAGCCGCTTAAGCATATTCATGTTAGCGCGGACGGGGCTGTTGTCTACCAAGCGATCCTTTTTGTTCCGGAAAGCATGCCTTTCGACTACTATTCCAAGGAATATGAAAAAGGTTTGGAGCTATACGCCAACGGCGTTTTGATTATGAACAAATGCGCGGACCTGCTGCCTGACTATTTCAGCTTCGTGAAAGGGATGGTCGATTCCGAAAGCTTGTCTCTGAACATTTCCAGAGAGATGCTGCAGCATGATCGCCAATTAAAGCTGATTGCCAAAAACATTCAGAGCAAAATCAAAGGCCAACTTCAATCCATGCTGAAGGATGAGAGAGAGAAATACGAAACCTTCTACAAAGCGTTTGGCCGTCAGCTCAAATTCGGCGTCTACAGCGACTACGGCACACATAAAGACGTTCTGCAGGACCTGTTGATGTTCCACTCCTCCAAGGAGAAAAAGCTCGTTACACTCGACGAATACATCGCGAGAATGCCAGAAGATCAGAAGTACATTTACTATGCATCCGGCGAATCCATGGAGCGCATCGATAAGCTTCCACAAACGGAGCTTGTTACGGATAAAGGCTATGAAATCTTGTATTTCACTGACGATATCGACGAATTCGCAATCAAAATGATCATGACTTACAAGGAAAAAGAATTCAAATCGGTTTCCAGCGGCGATCTCGGCATTGAAGCGGATGATAAATCCGAAACCGAAGCGGAAACAAACGATAACAAAGAGCTTTTCGACTACATGACCAGCTTATTGTCCGGTAAAGTTACGAATGTCAAGGCCTCCAAACGTCTTAAAAAGCATCCGGTTTGCCTGTCTACAGACGGTGACGTGACGATTGAGATGGAAAAAATCCTGAATGCCATGCCGAACAATCCGAATGTGAAAGCCGAAAAAGTGCTTGAAATCAACATGAACCATGAAGTATTCGGCTCGTTGAAGGACGCTTTCGAAAAAGACAAAGAGAAGCTGAACCTTTACACAGCCCTCTTGTACAACCAAGCTCTCCTCATCGAAGGCTTGCCGCTTCAAGATCCGGTTGAATTCACGAATGATATCTGTAAAATCATGGTGTAAATCCATTAGAGCACTGCCGCCGCTATGGCTGCAGTGCTCTTTCTTGTCATCACGAATGCTCATCAAGCCTAATCATCGGCTGCGCGGCTCTATCCTCACTCCGATTATTGGCCTCCATATTCGAATATACATAAGCCAATAATCGATCTTGATCAATTCCTAACGAGTTGGCTACCTTCACAATATCTAATTCATAAGAAAAGCCTGGAATTTGATTGGATTTGACGGACATATGCTTCAACCATCCTTCGAATAGATGTAATAATTGGAAATAATGTGATATAGTTTTCTTACAAGCATTAATCGGCACGACAAAGGCAAAACCACTGAAAAGTGGTGACGCAAAGCTATAGGGACTAATTTGGCTTGATTTACATGTCCAAAATGTCAGCCAGCTGCCAAGACCGCCTCCGTCCGATTAATGTAGAAATGACTAGGAGGAGCTGATAAGGATGGAGAAGATTGTGTTGAATGGGAACATGAGCTTGGATGTGGAAAACTTGATTGCTAACCTGCATCTACCGGAAAGTGATATTTTGAACATGTTCTCCTTTAAGTTTAATAACAACCTGCTTACCCCCGAGGAATCAATTCGATTTATTCAATTTCTTAGGAGTGAACTGGACAAACGTACCCAATAACAGAATTATGCACGAACGCCCACAAAAATGCAGTCGGTTGGTGTCTATAGAATTATTTTTTTTAAAATCGAAGGAAATCGCGTCATGATAGCTTTTTATGAATAAACATAGCAAAAAGACAACGGGAATCCCGCTGTCTTTTTCTTATTTTTTGTCACATTTAAGGTTTAAAGTTTAGTGGATTGAAACATTTTTTTGTACATGCTCTTTCTATATGCTATCATCCAAGAATTTCCAAATATACGACATATACTATACTAGATTACCAGAATACTAGATTAGTCCTTGAATTGTGGATAGAAAGGGAGAATGACGATGAGTTCAGGTTTGATTACCTTGCATTTGACTGCAACCAGCACGGTTTCGGGGACCATTACTACAACGACCACCACGACCATTACGCCGCTGGTCAAACGCTTCACAACCACTGTCGTCATAGGCAACATTCTCTCAGGTGTAACCACCATTCCCTCCACCAGCTTCAAGGATGACTCTGGCACGACTTTGCCTGCTAACGGTCTTACCGTTCCAGGCAGCAATGGATACTACAATGTATTCGTGAATGGCACTCTCATCGCTGGAGGGCTTACGACTCTAACAACGGCCAGTCTGGCTATTAACAATGCCCTTACGATTGGCGTTACGGTCGTCTTAGAGACGCTCTCTTTTACAGCCATCTCGTCTTCTACTTCTACAACAAATAATTTAGTAGTCACTACCGTTATTCATTCTATCTAACAAATAAAAGCCGATCTGAAGACGTTCAAGCGAACGAATCAGAACCGGCTTTCTTTATTTGTCCCGGAGTAGGCCGGGATCATGCTTTCCCAATATTTGCGTTAACTCTTTGAGGAACATGTTAATGTCCTTGAATTGCCGGTAAACGGAGGCGAAGCGAATGTAAGCCACTTCATCGACTGGGTACAATTGCTCCATGACGATTTCGCCAATGCCTAAACTGTCTACTTCCGCATGAGCCGTCGTGCGAAGCTGCATCTCAACTTCGGATACGAGCATCTCGAGTCTCTCCATGGACACCGGACGTTTCTCACAAGCGCGTATTAAGCCTCTTAAAATTTTCTCACGACTAAATTCTTCCCTGCTGCCATCTTTTTTAATCACAATAAGCGGAGTTTCTTCCACCATCTCAAAGGTGGTGAATCTTCGGGCGCATTTCTCACATTCCCGGCGACGGCGGATCGATTTGTTTTCATTAGCTGAACGTGAGTCAAGCACTTTCGTACCGGAATAATCACAGAACGGACACTTCATTCGCTATCTCTCCTTTCTCTTCTATCTGATGGATTACCATATGTTACATGTCATGAACAAGGAAGAAGTGCGCACAATACTAGTACCAACCGACAAGGAGGTGAACAGACATGAGCGCAGGAAACAGCAACACACTAGTTGTTCCTCAAGCTAACGCAGCGTTGGATCAGTTGAAATACGAAGTAGCCCAAGAACTTGGTATCTCTATCCCACAAGATGGATACTACGGTAACATGGCTACTCGTGACACTGGTGCCATCGGTGGTCACATTACTCGTCGCCTGGTGCAAATCGCAGAACAATCTTTGGCTGGTCAATTCAAGTAATCTTGAGTAGAAGTAGCCGCTGAATCTGCAAACGGGAAGCATTGGACTTTAAGCCCCCACAAAGGAGCTAGTCCAATGCTTCTTTGTTATGTAGAGATATCATTGCACACTCTTCCATTGTTCGGAGTAAAGCTTGGTGTATTTCTCATAATAATAAATAACTCGTTGAACATAATGACGCGTTTCGCCGAATGGAATTTGGTCAATGCGTTCCTGTGAACCGTCCCATACGTTCGTTTGCTTCCATTTATTCACATTCCCTTGTCCGGCATTATAAGCTGCAATCGCATAAATTAAATTTCCATTGTAATGTTTGTTCAGCCAGCTTAAATACCAAGAACCGAGATTAATGTTCACATCCGCTTTTAACAAATCTTCCTGGGTGTGTGGTCCCAAATTGGTGGACTCTACAATCCAATCTGCCGTGTCTGGCATCAACTGCATAAGCCCCAAAGCACCTTTTTTTGATTCCAAATGATGCTTATAGTTCGTCTCCACCCTGATGATGGCCGCAATGAGAAAAGGGTCTATATTGTGCTTCGCCGCACTTTGCTTGATTTCCTGCTCAAAATAAATGGGATACAACTTTCTTCCTATAAAATCGCTGTTCATAAAGAGGACTAGAACGAAACAAACGAGTAAAAGGGCAAACACTCGTTTTTTGCGCAAGAACTTCATGAAAGCCCCTTCCCTAGCCAAAACCGTTCGACCGAAGCTAAGGTGTCTTCCCAGGTCCCGCTGTTGTCGATCACGATATCCGCTAATTTGCGTTTTTCTTCTATCGACATTTGTGCGTTGATTCGGTTGTTGGCCGCGCTTTCCGTTAAGTTGTCTCTTCTCATTAAACGTTCCACCTGAATGTGAGGAGGCACATACACAACCAGAACCTCTTCGAACATAAAAGATAGATCCGATTCAAACAATAAAGGAATATCGACGACAACCAGTTTGTCAGGAAATTGCTTCTCATACGCTTCCATCTGTTCTCTGATCATCTTGCGGATAGGTGGATGCAAGATGTGTTCTAGTTGTTTACGGGCATCCGTATTTCCAAAAACGATCTCACCCAGCTTTTTACGGTGCAGTGAGCCGTCTTCCTGAATGACCGCTTGTCCAAAATGCGCAGCAACCTGTTCGAGAACAGGGCTGCCGGGCTGGACAACATCGCGCGCGATTTGATCTGCATCTACTAATAGAGCGCCGCGGCTAACCAGCATGGCGCTAACTGTGCTTTTGCCGCAAGCGATTCCTCCTGTTAACCCGATATTCATAGGCAAATCTCTCCTAAATGTATTCCTGTTACTACAGCATTTTCAATAAACCCATAAGAATAAGTACACATCCCGGAAGAATCGATAACTTCTTCATCCATGTCATTTCCGCATAACGAAAGCCAATGCGCAAGCCTAGTGCAATAAACGAACCACTCGAAATAGAAATTACGGATGCCGTTAACAAAGGAACAAAACCAATTAATGCAGCGCCAATCCCCGCTCCAAATGCGTCCAATGAAAGGGCTAGCCCTAGCAAAGTAGCCTCGGAAGCTGAAATATTACCCGATTTATCCACATCAGCGATGGAGGGTGTACGCAAAATTTGAATAACCAAACCAAAACGCTTGAGTTCAATATTCAGGATTTCCTTCGTCCTTTGCAGCGTATCGAGTGTGGCAGGCTCATTGCCGGAAGGGGGAATACTGCTCAGAGATATCTGGTCGTCAGATGACTTGGCTGTCTCTTGGAGATCCTGCGACTTCTGTTGTCTCTGTTGGTAAAGCGCCCAAATGCCAATCCCAATCAGAATGAGTGCACCGATCCGTTTGGCAAACTCGGGAGACATAAAAGAAGACATCAGGACACCAATTTGCATCGAACTATAAATAATGATACCAGACCAAAGGGATATAATACCAATAGACAGAAATGGGATTCGAATTTTGCGTAATCCGTACATGACGCCAACGCCGAAACCGTCCAATGAAACTGCGAAAGCCAGAACCAGCAAAGAAAGCACCGGAAGCATAATACCCCTCCTAAGAGTTTTACCACTGACGACAATAAGCTGAATAGCAGCACATCATCTGGGCTAAGTACTCCATATCATATGGGAAGGGCGCGCTTCACGTGCCTATTTCTCAGACTTCTTTATGATTCTCTTTCGCTTTAACGGTTGACAGGTTGGACAAATGTGCGTTCCGCGACCGCCCACCACGGTTTTGTAGATTTCGCTGCCGCATGTTTTGCAGCTTTGCGACTGTCTGCCATAAATGTTCAGCTGATGCTGGAATAAGCCGATTTCACCTTGGCCGTTGACATACGATTTGATGGAAGATCCCCCCACCTCAACGGAATCGCTCAACGTACGAATAATCGCCTCATGCAACAGCATGAGCTCCTTCTTGCTGAGGGACGACGCCTCGCGTTCCGGATGGATACCGGCAAGGAAAAGGGACTCGTCTACATAAATATTACCGATGCCGACAATATATTCTTGATTCAGGAGCAGCGGCTTAATCTTCGTCTTTTTGTGGGCGATCCGGTCCCGGAAAGCTTCCAATGTGAAGGCCTCATCCAGCGGCTCCAAACCAAGTTTATGCAGCGGCGGCTGTGTAAGCTCTTCCCCTCTCGGGAACAAATGCATCGTGCCGAATTGTCTTACATCCTTGTACCGCAGCTCGCTGCCGTCGGTAAAACGAAATAGCACATGCGTATGAGACTCAAGCGGATCTTCCGTGCTGTACAGGCCATAGCGGCCTTCCATCCGCAGATGAGAGACCATGACGTAATCCGTTAAAACAAATCGTAAAAACTTGCCTCTGCGCTCAATCGTTTCGATCTGCTGCCCTTGCAGCAGCACTTCAAACATCTGAATATCATCAGGTTTCTGTATAATGCGGGGCAGTCTGACCTGAACCTGCTCGATCGTTTTACCGGTGATCAGATTGTTCAGTGTGCGCTTGACCGTCTCGACTTCGGGTAGTTCAGGCACGGATGTTCACCTCTTTTGAATTTGTTCAGCTTCCTTACTTGGCGTCATACCAAGTAAGGCCATAATCGACGTCCGCGCTAAGCGGCACGTCCAGTTTCAATGCCCCTGCCATGACTTCCGGCACCAGGCGGCGCATCGTCTCGAGCTCCTCTTCCGGGACCTCGAAGACGAGCTCATCGTGTACTTGAAGCAGCATGCGGCTCTTCAAGCCCTCTTTCTTCAAGCGGGCATCCATCTGCACCATTGCAAGCTTAATGATGTCTGCTGCCGTGCCCTGAATCGGCGTGTTCATCGCCGTACGCTCCGCAAACGAGCGGAGGTTGAAGTTCGAGTGCGTAATTTCCGGCAAATACCGGCGGCGCTGCAGCAGCGTCGTCACATAGCCGTCTCTGCGCGCATCCTTCACGATATCGTCCATATATTTGCGTACGCCTTGGAAGACAGCAAAATATTGTTCTATGAACTGTGCTGCATCCCGGCGAGTAATGTCCAAGTTCTGAGACAAGCCATAGTCGCTGATCCCGTAAACGATCCCGAAGTTAACGGCTTTGGCCTGACGGCGCATATTCGCATCGACGGCGCTCTCTTCCACCCCGAAGACGTCCATCGCCGTCTTCGTGTGGATGTCCATATTCTGAAGGAAAGCTTCCTTCAGCTTCTCATCCTGCGAGATGTGCGCCAGCACGCGCAGCTCGATCTGCGAGTAATCCGCAGCGAGAATGTACCATCCAGGCTCGGATGGCACGAACACTTTGCGGATCTTCCGGCCCTCCTCCAGACGAATCGGAATGTTCTGGAGGTTCGGGAACTGGCTGCTGAGCCGTCCTGTGGCGGCAATGGTCTGCCGGTAATAGGTATGCACCTTACCGGTCTCAGGCCGCACCTCTTTCAGCAGCCCTTCGACGTACGTCGATTGCAGCTTCGCCAGCTGACGGTAGTTCAAGATCTGCCCGACCACTTCGTTGTAGGGCGCGAGGCGCTCCAGCACCTCGGCATCGGTCGAGTAGCCGGTTTTGGTCTTCTTCCAAGCTGGCAGTCCCAGCTTCTCGAACAGAATCTCGCCAAGCTGCTTCGGCGAGTTGATGTTGAACTCGACGCCGGCGAGCTTGTAAATACTGGACATAATCGTGTCCAGTTTATTGACGAGCTCCACGCCGAGCGCTTTAAGCCCTTCGGCATCTACGGCGATGCCGCGCAGCTCCATCTCCGCCAGCACGCTGGCCAGCGGCTGCTCCAGTTCATAGAAGAGCTGATGCATCTCGCCCTTCTCCAGCTCTTCCGCGAGCACCGGTACCAGGCGCGCGGTTGCCATTGCTTTGCGTCCCAAGTGGTCGCTAAGCGCCGTTAGCTCCGGCAGGCGGAATTTCGCGCCTTTGCCGAACACGTCTTCGTCTGCCTTCAGACCCGGCAGGCTGTATTTCGCCGATAAGCCGCTCAACGTCAGATTCGACTCCGTTGGGTCGAGCAGGTAAGCGGCGAGCAAGACGTCGAAATCCACGCCTTTGAGCACGATGCCCTGCCAAGCCAAAGCGAGAATCGAGCGATGCAGATCGAAGAGCTGCTTCTTCTTCGAATCATCCGCCAGCCATGCCCGCAGCGGCTCGCCAGCTTCTCCTTTGAGCAGCTGGAATGGCACGTAATAGGACGTATTCACGTCCTCATCATGCGTAAACCAGACTACGCCGACATTGACGGCTTGATGTGGATTTTCACCGACAGCTTCCACATGGATCACTCCGCTGTCGCTTAATTTGCCAACTAGCTCACCTACATTGGCTTCCGTAACGACAACCGCTTCCATGCTTTCAACAACTTGTCCTTCCGCTTCCAAGTCCACAGCGCCGAAATCCATTTTCTCCAGCAAGGATTTAAATTCCAGCTTACGGAACATGCCAGCCAAGGCTTGTCCGTCAAATCCATCGTAACGGAACGTATCCCACTCGGTTTCCATCGGCACTTCACGGAAGATCGTCGCAAGCTCTTTACTCATAATCGCGTCTTTCGCGTGCTCCTCGACTTTTTCTTTCATCTTGCCCTTCAGGCTGGCTGTATTCGCAAGCACTTCTTCCACGGTGCCGAATTCATGAAGCATCTTGAGCGCAGTCTTCTCTCCAACTCCGGGAATGCCAGGGATGTTATCTGACGTATCGCCCATGAGTCCCTTTAGATCAATAATCTGCGCAGGTGTAAGACCGTACTTCTCCTTGATCTCAGCCGGATTATATAACTCAACTTCCGTAATTCCTTTGCGCGTGATCGCAACAGTGACGTGATCGGAAGCTAGCTGCAGCATATCCTTGTCTCCAGAGACAAGAAGCACTTTCTCGCCTTTGGCGTCTGCGGCTTTGGTCAGCGTGCCGATGATGTCGTCCGCTTCATAGCCGGATAGCTCAAACTGCGGAATTTTGAACGCTTTCAGCAGTTCTTTGATCAGCGGAAATTGTTCGGAAAGCTCTGACGGCGTTTTGGCCCGTCCGCCCTTGTATTCCGTATATTCTTTATGTCGAAACGTAATCTTCCCGGCATCAAAAGCAACAAGAAAATGCGTCGGCTTTTCTTCTTCTATTAATTTAAGCAGCATCGTTGTAAAACCATAAACGGCATTCGTGTGCAATCCGCTAGAATTGCTGAGAAGCGGTAAAGCATAGAAAGCTCTGTTTGCAATCGAATTTCCATCAATAATAATAAGCTTATCCATAAGTTCACACCCCGTTTTTAGACATACTTCCTTCATCATAGCATACGAAATTAAAATAAAAAAACGCTAGCGCACATAAACATGTAAGGAATCCATTAATCGATGTTCCGGTCTTCAAAAGGAGGTTCTCCGAATGAGCCCTTTTTTCTCACCAACACGTAAAAAGGTTATATTTTTCGATATGAACAATACGATTCTGGATCGCAGACAATGCTTTGACTCTGCATTCCTTGAGGTCATGAATGACTACACGGCGAGGTGGGAGCCGGACGAAACTCTCTTCACAGCCCAAGACGTTCTTCAGAGTTATAAAATGGAATGGAGCCGGCACCGCAAAGCACCGGTGCGCAGCCCTCTATCGCCGGATGAGCTTCGGCACATTTGTTTGCGCAAAGCGCTGCATCCTCTGCCAGTAAATGTGAGCACGGCGTTTACCCGAGCTTTTTTCGAACAGGTCGAGGAGCAAGAGGATCATTTTGTTGCGCTTTTTCCCGGCGTAGAGGACACGCTCGAAGCGTTATCCCAGAATTATAAGCTGGCCATCATCAGCAACGGAAACCGCAGAAGATTGCAGAGTAATTTGGATAAATTGAAGCTGACCCGATGGATTACCGAGGATCGCTTATTTAGCTCGGAGAAGGACGGTCCGCGTAAACCGCACCCCGCTATATTTGAGAGGGCTCTGAAGACCATGAACGCGGCTTCAAACCAAAGTGTGATGGTTGGCAACTCGTGGCGCAATGACGTGGTAGGAGCCGCGTCCAGCGGTCTGGACGCTATCTGGATCCATCCCGGGAATATGAAGAAAATTTCCGAACGGCGAATCGGCAAACAGAAGGTTGTTATCATCCGTTCATTTAAACAGTTGATCTACACCTTCTAATGTTTCACCCTATATTCTGGAAATAATAAATACTGCCTGGATACGCTTTGGCTTTCTTCTTGAGAGCAGCCGCGGTTTGTGAAATATGTTCAAGTGAAATGGGAGATTCACAGATGCAAACGACTAATGACAACGACAGTGTGACTCCCTCGCTTTTAACCTTATTGCCGCTCCGGTCCCATACATACTCCCATTCCTCATCTTCATAGAACATCTGCACGCCCATTTCGAACCTGCGAATCATTTCCTGGCACAGAAGCTCTGGCTCATCCGTAGAAGAAATCGCGATAAAATCATCGCCTCCCACATGCCCCACGAAATCAAGCGGGGTCCCGCAAACCGAAATCGCCTGCTGCATAATGTCAGCGGTATATTGAATCAGTTGATCCCCTTTTTGAAAACCGAACCGGTCATTAAACCATTTGAAATAGTCCAGATCCGCATAGACAACATGGAATGGCTTACTTTCATGAATCCGTTTATTCAATTCCCTATTAATTTGCAAATTCCCCGGCAAGCCCGTTAATGGATTCGCCACTCGAGCGGACTCCATCCGGACATTGGTGATACTCTCCAGAATGGCTCTGATCGAAGCAATACCCGCCATTTTTCCGCTGCTTGTAATGATGACGAGGTCATATAAATGATGAATCGACCGCGAAGTCGCCATCTGGGACACCTGCTCGACGGAAATAAACTCGTCCACAATGAGCGGCGAGTCGTCCATAATATTGTCAATCGTCCGGTTCCAAAACAAAGAGAACGCATATTGTCCCGCCAATTGCTGGAACAAGCGATCTCTCATCATAAGGCCAACCGGTTCTTCTTCACTAACGATGACAGCTCCCACTGACTCCTGGTTTTTTTTGAAATAGTCCGCCACTTCCGAAATAGGCGCTTTCTTATCGAACACTTTCACCGGTGTTTTGAGATCGCCAATGGCCCAGGTCATATGTCCTCCTTGTACTTTGCGCTGCTGCCAAATCAACATCTTCAAGCTGTCCTGAATCGTTGCAGGATCCGCCTGAGGTCTGCCCAGCAAAAAACCTTGGGCATAGTGCACCCCAAGCCTCGCCAATTTGGTCAGTTCATCAACATGTTCAATGCCCTCAGCGATCAAAGAGATGTTCATTTTTTGCGCAAAAGTAACGAATGTTTCCAATATGTACTCTTTGACTTTATTGATATGAATATCCTGGATGAGCGACCGGTCGATCTTGATGAAATCCGGTTGAAGCTCGGCAATGGCTTGCATGGACGAATATCCGGCCCCGGCATCATCGATCGCAATCCGATAACCTTGTTTCCGGTAATGCGCCAATATTTTTTGAGCCAAAGAGAAATCTTCAATGGAGGTTCTTTCTGTTATTTCAAAAACAACGTTGTTTGGACGAAGCCCGTATTTCTGTAAAATTTCCAGCGTTTTGCCCGGAACGAACCCAGGATCATACAACACATGCGAAGAAATATTAATAAAAAGCAATTGCTGCGGATGTTCCAAAATAGACCCCTGAATGGCTTTCTCCCGTGCCAACTGTTCCAGCTTGTACAGCTCACCGTGCTGCTCTGCGAATTGAAACATGGTTAGCGGCGAGTGAAAGTTACTATCTTTGGGACCACGAATTAGTGCTTCGTACCCCATTACTAGACCATCTTGCATAGAAACAATAGGCTGATAGACAGAATAAATGGAACCTTTTTCAATGATATCGTAAAATTGGAGGAGCTCTTCTGACTGAATACCCATGTCCATCATCCCTTGCATCATTTAAGTTTATTATCAGTCTATCAAACCAAATGGCAGGCTTTATTATCAATATGTAAAATGTGTGTAAAGAGTTCAAATAAAAAAGAGGGAATTGCCTTTTTGCCACGAAAAAATAGAATGACGATTGCTAGGTGCGTACAAAGGCTTGTACAAGCACGGAAAGGATTTGAAATGGAACAACAAGTCAAAATCTTGGCGGTAGATGACCGCTACGAGAACTTGCTGGCTCTCAATAGCATTCTGGCCTCTTCCCACTATGACGTGATTTCGCTGCAATCGGGTGAGGAAGTTCTTCGATATTTATTAAAGGAACCCGCCGATCATATTGCTGTCATTCTCATGGATGTTCAAATGCCTGGACTCAGCGGCTTTGAAACGGTTGAGCTGATCAAGCAGCGCAAAGCCTGTCAGGATATTCCGATCATCTTCTTAACCGCCCTCAGCACATCCATTGAGCATGTTCTAAAAGGATATCATGTGGGCTCCATTGATTACTTGTTCAAGCCTGTTCATCCCGAAATGCTGCGCATGAAAGTCGATGCTTTCGTCAATATGCATTTGGGACATCAGAAAATCAAATTTCAAAGCGAGCTCCTGCACAAACGGACGCTTGATCTCGAAGAGACGAACCGTAAGCTGGCGGAAGCTGAGGAGAAACTGAAGCAGCAGAATTCACTTTTAGAACAATGGGTCGAAGAACGGACTACGGAACTAGTAGATGCCCATGAGAAGCTGCTGAAGTCTCAGGACCATTTTCAGAAAATGTTCATGCTCTCCCCTTCCTTGATGGCCATTCGCCGTCTGCCGGATCTTACTTATATCGAAATAAATGAAAGCTGGAAGCAATATACGGGATATGGCGACGAGATCATCGGGACCAATATGGATTTATTACGATCGGATTCCGGGGAATCTATCAGCTGCGATGAAGTGATTCATAACTGCAAAGTGAAGTATGAAACCAAATCCAAGGAGACTCGAACGGCACTTCTCTCTACGGAGATCATCGATATTGAAAATGAGAGCTGCTTGCTTCAGGTGGCCGTCGACATTACGGAAAGCTTGCGCTTTGAGACGGAAATGGCTCGTCTTGCTCAGCTGAATCTGGTTGGGGAAATGGCGGCTGGCATCGCCCATGAAATTCGCAATCCGATGACGACGATTCGCGGCTTTCTGCAATTGTTTCGTGAAAACGATCGCAATATGCAAAAAGAGTATATCCCGATTATGCTCGAGGAGTTGGATCGCGCCAACGAAATTATTACCGAATATTTGTCGCTGGCCAAAAACAAACAATCCCATCAGCAGCCTGATCAAATCAACCGGATCATCGAAATGCTCCTTCCACTCATCCAAGCTGAAGCTGTCATGTCAGGCAAGCACGTTCAGTTCCAATTTGTCGATTGCCCGGTTATTCACCTTGATGATAAAGAGATGCGGCAGCTTATTCTCAATATGTGCATGAATGGGCTTGAAGCCATGACGATTGGCGGAACGCTTACGATCCAAACTTTCGAAGAAAACGGATATGTTGTCTTGCTCATTTCGGACGAGGGGACAGGCATTGATGAGAAGCATCTGGAGAAGCTTGGACGCCCTTTCTTCACCACGAAGGATGAAGGCACAGGTCTTGGTTTAGCCATCTGCTACAGTATCGCCGCCAGGCACCGTGCCTCGATTGAAGTCCAATCCAGCTCGGAGGGGACGACCTTTCTTATTCGCTTCCCTATTCCTGAACCTAAAAACGATCCTAACTAGGATCGTTTTTTTTGTTGAAGAACTACATCACATACATTACTTTAAAAGAACGTAGTTAACTAACAACCAAGGTCCTGTCACATATATTATCATCCAAAAAATGCGACTTTTCTTTATAGCAATTTGCGTTCTTTTAAATTAATTATAGCTTTCGTCGTCTGCAAGCAAAATAAATTAGAGCCTAGATATACGCTAGATTAGATTATTACGTCAATGCCTTTAAAATCTAATAAAATAGAATTAAAGGAAAGTGTTTACAAATTATTCACTTTCATTTAACACAGAATTAACACTCTATCTTTATTATAAAAACTGTACCACATACCAAATTTAGGGAGATGAGTTATTATGATGAAGAAAATTACAAAAAAAGCCACGACAATTCTGATTGTATCCTGTGCAGCACTAGTATTAGCAGTACCTGCTTTTGCCTCCACAGGCACAAGTTCAAATGTAAGTATTTCTGCTACTGGTCCAACTGGCGGAGTTAAAATTGTAAACGTTAGTGGGTCAGTCCAAGGTACTGGTGGTTCATTAACATCAAGTCAAAAAATCGAAGGAAATATGTCTGTATACGTGGGAGGAGTACTAAAGACTACAGTTCAACTACGTAATGGAATAGATAACCCAGGTCTACTAAACTCAACTTTTAGTGCTTCTGTAGGTCAAACAGTTCAAGCAAATCTTACTGGTTGGATTTTAGAAAACTTTAGTGCCGTCTATTATACTAGTGACTCAGATTCTTTAGCTCTTTAATTTTCCAATAAAAAAAGTACTCTTCTGGAACTCCAAAAGGGTACTTTTTCTCTATTGTTGATCCAGAAGTTATTTCTTATGCAAACATCAAAAGTGTGTGAGGGAAATAGTTATGTTCAAATTTCGTATTTATATACTAATATTTATAGTAGCTTCAAGCACATTACTATTAGGGGCTAATTATTATTCTCAAACCAAAGAAAAAAAGCTATTAAATATTGCTTTTGAAGAATATCAAAAAGATCAAGTTAAATTGTGGTTATCGAAACTACATGCAGATGTACTTAATACTTACGAATTAAATAAAAATGATTACTATTATTACAATCTTTTAAATGATAAAAAATTTGCTGAACTGTCCGAACGAGACAATAATGATCTTTTATACTTATTATATCAAAATTATAATAAATCTGGTTTAGCAAAATCTGGAGATACTGCTATCGGAGTTTTCATAAAAAAAGAACTGCCTATAGCCGAAGTTTGTTTTGTATATGTCTCAACAGATGACAAATTAAACCATATGATAAAATTTAATAAAGATAAACAAAATATATGGAGTATTACTAATATTGAATCAAAAGTTGGGGAACCTCCGCTAAAACTTCAAACTCTGAGTATTGAGGAATTTGCTAAGAACTATAATAGCCAAAAAGACCATTGATTAACTCTTTCTTTTTAAATAAAAACAAATTATCACTTAAAAATATTCATACCATTTGTTGATTTTATTTATCAATGATATTGAGCTGTTATAGGTTAGATAAGAATTAAATATTAAACTAATCAGTTTTCATCTTTTATAACATGCTATAAAAAAGCATATGTAACCTAAAACAGTTTTCCACCAACTGTTTTAAATACATATGCTTCTTTGCAAATATTTTAACTACACGTTCAAATCTTTACGCTTGCCGGTTACCATATAAATGACGCCTTCACCAATATTGGTCGTGTGATCTGCTACCCGCTCCAGGAAGTGGGCAACCAGCAGCAAATGCGTCAGCTGGCGATTGCGGTTGTAATCGGAATTCATCATTCCCATCAGCTCTGTCATGACTGTGCTGTACATTTTATCAACACGATCATCCTTCTCAGCCAGTGCCGCAGCACGATGTACATCACGCTCAGTGTAGGACAGAAGGCTTTCCTGCAGCATCTCGATGGCGATATTCGCCATTTGCGGAATCGTCTCGAGAGGCTTCACAAGTTCCTCTCCAGCGAAGCGGATTGTAATTTTGGCGATGTCTACGGCATGATCAGCAATACGCTCCAAATCAATGGCGATTTTGAGTGCTGTGCCGATAATGCGCAGGTCACTCGCCATAGGCTGCTGCAAAGCAATGAGACGCAGTGACAGTTCATCAATCCTTGTTAAATAATCATCGATTTGATCGTCATTGTTAATTACTTGCTGCGCAGCTTTCTCATTGAGCGTTGCCAGAGAATTAACGGAAGTAAGAATCAATTCCTTAACACTTTCCCCCATCTCAAGCAGTTCTTTTTGCAGCAAAGTTAATGATTGATGAAACCCGGGTCTTGCATCCATGTACGTTGCCCCTTCCAGTAATTGTTAGCCGAATCTTCCTGTGATGTAATCTTCGGTACGTTGATCGTTCGGATTTGTAAAGATTTTATCGGTTTTGTCAGTTTCGACTAAATACCCGTTCAAGAAAAAGGAGGTCATATCGGAAATTCTGGCTGCTTGCTGCATGTTGTGAGTTACGATAATGATCGTATATTTGTCTTTCAGGGTTTGTGTAAGCTCTTCAACCTTCAACGTTGAAATTGGGTCTAAGGCAGATGTAGGCTCATCCATCAAGAGAACATCCGGCTCTACGGCAAGCAAACGAGCGATACATAATCGCTGCTGTTGTCCACCGGACAATCCAAGTGCGGATTTGTTCAAGCGATCCTTAACTTCATCCCATAATGCGGCTTGTACGAGGCTGCGTTCTACGATTTCATCAAGCAAGGCTTTTTTCTTGATGCCATGAATGCGTGGGCCATAAGCAATATTGTCATAAATACTCATCGGGAACGGATTCGGGCGTTGAAACACCATGCCTACACGTTTACGCAAAGAAACGACATCTGAATCAGAACCATAAATGTTATGGCCGTCTACTGCGACATTTCCCGTAATACGAACACTGTCAATCAAGTCATTCATTCGGTTCAAAGTACGCAGGAACGTTGATTTCCCACAACCTGAAGGTCCAATCAATGCCGCAATACTTCCTTTTTCAATCGTTAGGTCAATATCGTGGAGCGCGTGATTTTCTCCGTAAAATAAGTTCAATTTATCTGCTTTAATCTTTGTTTTCGTCATCGTTGAAGTCGACATTGTTTATTTCCCCCCGGAAAGTCTTTTTTGTAAGATTCGGCTTGGTATGCTGACCAACAGGTTAAAGATAAGTACAACGATCAGAAGCAGCGCGGCACTTCCTTTGGCAATGTCTTTCGCATCTGGCACAAGCGCTTCAGCACCTACATACCATAGATGAACGGATAACGTCTCACCCATGTTCAGAGGGTTGAAATCCGGGAAGAAACGGGAGACCGATAACCCGGCTGTGTAAATAAGAATGGCGGATTCACCTAATGCACGGCCTGCAATCAGCGTGATTCCTGTGATCAAACTAGGCAGAGCTGCTGGAATAAGTACTTTGCGGATAGCTTGCCACTTGGTTGAACCCAGCGCTAAGCTTGCTTCCCAATAGGACTCCGGAACCGTGCGGATCGATTCTTCCGTAACCCTGACCATAACAGGCAAATTCAACAGGGCTACCGTCGCCGCGCCGCCGAGAATGGAAAACTTCAGCCCGAGCAAATTGGCAAAAAGCAAGAATCCAAACAATCCAAAAACGATGGAAGGTACAGAAGACAAAGCCTCAACGGATATACGAACAAGATCCGTAAACCAATTCTTTTGTGCATAAATCGCTAAGTAAATGCCTGAGAACAATCCGATTGGAATGGAGATCAGGAGAGATAAGATCAAGACATAGAAAGAGTTGAACAATTGAGGCCCAACGCCCCCGCCAGCTTTAATTTCTTCCGGCTTCCCGAAAATGAAATGCCAGGACAGATGAGGAATGCCATCCCCCAAAATCCGAAAGAGAAACCAAGCCAAAATTCCTATGATAAGTATGCCTGACGCCCAAAAATATACCGTCGCAATCCGGTCCGTTGATTTACTTGTCATTTCACTTCACTCCTTTTTGCAACAATACGAATGATGATAATTAAGGATAAGGAGATCACAAGTAAAAGCAGCGCCATCATGTACAACGCATTGTTCCAAGTTGATCCGTAATTTGTATTCCCCATGTCTTTCACGATTGCTGTTGTTAATACCGTTGTAGAATCCAACAACGATTTAGGCATTTGAGGTGAGTTACCAATAACCATAAATACAGCCATGGTTTCTCCAATTGCGCGGCCCATCCCAAGGATAATTGCTGTTAAAATACCCGGTCTAGCTGCTGGCAGCAGTACGCGCCACATCGTTTGCCAGCGTGTTGCTCCAAGCGCAAGAGATGCTTCCTCCAGACGGCTGGGAAGCGCTCGGATCGCGTCCTCAGAGATGGAGAGAATTGTTGGTAGAATCATAATTGCTAATATGATAGAAGCAGGCAGAATGCCGTAAGCGACATCGCCGGTTATTTTGCCTATGGCAGGAACAATGACTGTCATCCCGATCAAACCGTAGACAACCGAAGGAATACCTACGAATAAATCAGTCGCTGGGCGCATAATTTCCCGCATCCATTTCGGAGCAATTTTGGCCATGAATAATGCACCGGACAAAGCCAGCGGTACTGAAATGACGACGGAAACAAGCGTCATCAGCAAGGTGCTGTATAGAAATGGAAACGCTCCGAATTTATTTGAGCCTGGTGTCCAGTCCGTAGAGAAGAAAAACTCCAAAGGACTTACTCCCTGAAACGTCTTGATCCCTTGCATCCCTACGAAAATGATGATTGAAAAAATAATCGCCGATACAAGAGCAGCACTAAGGACAAACACCCAACGCATGAGACTGTCTTGTCTATGTTGTCCTCGGGTCCACTTGGAAACAATTGGACGGCTTTTGCTCTCTGAACTCGCATTTGATAGTTTGTCTGCTACGGAATTCACTGGGTTAATCCCCCTTTATTTAATACCACATGCCCTAACATGTCATACTGTTATGATAGGACATGAATGTCATTGCATCGTTAATGAATTGTAAAGGCAATGTAAAAGTTTGTTGAATTATCGTCTCGTACGCCAAAAAGAGCGCCCGCATGATGCGAACGCCCTAGATGAGAAATCCAATTATTTAGAAAGTAAATCAGCAGGTAAGAATTTCAAATCACGAACTTGTTTACCTTGGAATTCTTTGCTCATGATATATGCGATGAAAGCTTTTGCCGGATCTTTTGCTTCGCCTTTTGTATACATAAGTTCAACACCAAACAGTTTGTAAGTGCCGTTTTTGATGTTATCTTCGGAGAATGCTACGCCATCGATTTTCAAAGCTTTAACTGTATCATCGATATAAGGAGTATCTACATAACCGATGGAACCGGATTGACCAACAACAGCAGTTTTCATAGCACCGCTATTTTCTTGTGTAATACCGTCTTTTGTAAAATCTTTGCCATCAAGGATGATGTTTTTCACAAGTGTACGGGAACCGGAGCTGTCTGGACGGTGTACAAGAACGATTTTCGCATCGTTACCGCCAACTTCTTTCCAGTTTGTGATTTTACCCATGTAGATGTCAGCAGCTTGTTGTTTTGTTACGTTGTCTACTTTTACATCTTTGTTAACGATGAATGCGAATGGAGCAATCGCTACTTTATTTGGTTTAAGATCTTTATCTTTATATTCTGCAGATGCTTCTACGTCGGAGTTACCGATATCGGAAGTACCATCAGCTACGTTTTTAATTCCTGTGCCTGAACCACCAGCTGTAACTTGAATCGTTACTTTAGGGTTCTTATCCATAAATTCCTGAGCCGCTTGCTTAACTAATGGAAGCAATGCGCTTGAACCGGAAGCCGTGATTGTACCGCTAAGTTCTGTTTTAGGTGTATCAGAAGGCTTTGCAGACGCTGTAGCAGCTGTTGTTGCAGCAGGTGTAGCGGAAGCGCCATTTGTTTTTGTTTCTGTTTTTGCTCCGCATCCAACCAATGACCCCATCATTAATACCGCGGATAGTGTTAATGTAATTCCTTTTTTCGACATGAACTTGAACATAGTCAGCATGTCCTCCTTTTATTTTATGTTGCTTCTCTTGTTAGTTTCGATTTCCTTGTTTGTCCCTCGCAACTAACTTACAAATACATCGTAACAATCGAATGTAAAATCCAAACCCATGAAACGTAAACGTAATGTAAAACTTTTTCATAGGACTTTTGATAGACTTGTATGGTTAATTTTACATCTTATTTACACAGTTCGACGCTTTAGTTAATAGAAGCATCCTATATTTATAAGTAGAAACAAGAAACGCGTCATATCTTGTCTATTTATGGGGGGATGAATGTGAGCCGATTATTTTTCTTCAACATGACCATGCGTGCCAAATTAATCGTCAGTTTCAGTGGGGTGCTCTTGATTTTTCTGGCTGTTGCTTATTTCAATCTTCATCAAGTTAGTCAAATCAAACAACATATGAATGATCAGAATGACAAGGTCGAACTCAAAGTAATGGCATTGGAACTAAAGGAAATGGTCCAAGACATGAACATTATTGCGTCAGGATTGGAGATTTCGAAGAAACCAGAATACATATTTAAGTACAATGCCAAACGCCAGCCATTCAATGATTATATTAAAAAAATAGGAGATACCGCCTCTACGCCTGATCAGCTAAAATGGCGCAGCCAATTAATCCAAGCCTCCGTTGACTACATTAATAACTTTGATTCTGCCGCCAAAATGATACAAGTTAATAATGGTACGAGCACTAAGGATTTAGAAATCAACCTGATGTATCTCTATAATGAGTCTCAGGATCTGAAAAATGTGATTTTTGATCTAGTCGATAAGTTCTATTTGACCTATGCGGAGTCGGCTGATCAAGCCATCGTGTCCTCCACCAAAGCTTTGGACAGCACGAGTCTGGTTATGATGTACGCATCTATCATTGTACTTGTGATTACAGTTTTGATTGCTTTCTTCTTGATTCGTTCTTTCATCCGGCCGATTCAAAAGCTGCAAAAAGCCGTTTCGCTTATCGCGGCAGGAGATTTAACACATACGATCAATGCCACATCCAAAGATGAGCTGGGTCAACTCAGCCAAAGCTTCGACCATATGATTCGCCAAGTGCGGCATATGCTTTACGCTACGAAGCAAATCGCCTCTTCTTTAAGCGATCACTCGCATGAATTTCATCGTTTCTCCCAGCTTACGGCTTCCGCTAATACGGACATCTTGAAAGCGATCAATGAAATTTCACACGGGGCCGATGAGCAGGCCATTCAAACCGAGTCCAGCTCATTAATTATTACAGAGCTGGAAGCGGAGATTCGGGACATTACCGCCTATACCTATGAAATGATAAAAACAAGTGATGAGGCCGCAGCCGGTACACTGCAAGGCACAGGTTATGTTCGTGCGCTGAAGGTTTCGTCCGAACAGTCGCAAGAGGTGCTGCATAAAGTTGATGCAGCTATGCAGACCTTGGCCGCCAGCTCGAAGCAGATTGGCGCCATCACACGTTCGATTACGGAGATATCGACGCAAACGAACGTCCTGGCCCTGAACGCCGCGATTGAAGCGGCTAGGGCCGGCGTGCACGGCCGCGGCTTCTCCGTGATCGCGGATGAGGTTCGTCAGCTGTCGCAGCAGACGAACGATTCGTCCAAGACGATCAGCGGCATTACGCAGGCGCTGCAGAAACAAATCCAAGAGCTGCAAAGCTCGCTCTTGGAAGCAAAAGATTCTGCGGTTACCCAGAATCATCGTGTTGCGGACACGCTCAGCTCTTTCGAGAGCATCGAGCATTCCATGACCGGGATCAAGGAGCAGATTGAGCACATTCATTTGAAAATCGAGCAGGCGCGTTCCAAGAACGATCAGCTTGTTGGCTCCGTTCAGTTCGTGGCGGCGATTGCCCAAGAAACCGCGGCTGGTGTAGAGGAAGTCAACTCCACTTCCATCCAGCAGGATGCGTCCATCCGCCGCATTGCCGAAGAGTCCGATGACATTCTCGCGTTGGCTGACCGATTATTCGCAGAGATTAGCAAGTTCCAGATCATTGAAACCGATGAGGAAATGGCGAATGGTCAGGATAGCGCTGATAAGGATCATACTCCTGACGATGAAGATACAGAAGGTCATAGTGATATTGACGGTGACGGACACAGTCCAGAACAAATTGAGGCAATCTTTACAGTGACTAAAGAGGACGTAACCACGATTTTGGACGATGCCGCTCATGCGAAGGAAGCTATAGAAGTTAAAGAAGCTGAAGCCGATACAAAGAAAGCGGAAGCAAACTCGAAGGATAAAAAAGAGCCTGTACTTATTGGATAACCTAAAAGTTGAAAAAAGAGGCTCTCCCTCGGTCACTCGATGACTTGTGGGAGAGCCTTTTTTAATGTACGAAACGCCCTTCTTCCGGCATTGCAACTTCGTTAAAATGGTCAGCCAAGTTCGCCAATTGACTCGTCAGTTCCTCCCCGCGCATCGGTGTGCCATGTCCGGTCACTGCCAAGCTCGGGCGAAGTTGATTCAATTTCTTGACGGAGGCTGCTGCAGCTTCCCAATCGCTCGTAAAAAACTTCGGCGGACCGCTGATTTCCTGTGTCTGGAGAAACACACGGTAAAGTGACTCCTGTTTTACAGTGACAAAAGCATCGCCAGCGATTAATGAGCGGTCTTTTTCCCGGAAAAGCGAAATATGGCCTGGCGTATGTCCCGGTGTATGTATCCATTGCCAATCAGGCAGACCAGGAATGGAGCCCCCCTCCTGTAACGCCTTCACATGATCCCCGAGGTTGATGCCATGATTCGGGAACAACGGAGAAAGCTCACTCATAAGTCCCCCGTTCACCGTCGAGTCCCCTTCGGGGTAATTCGCTTTTCCTGTTAAATAAGGGATTTCCTGCTCATGCGCGAATACAGGTACATCCCAATGTTCAAGCAGCTCTGCAAGCGCTCCGACATGATCAAAATGTCCGTGAGTCAAAATAATGCCCTGCGGCTTCGTCATTGTCCCAAAACGATCCTCCGCCAATTGAATGATGTTGTCCGCGGAATGCGGCATCCCAGCGTCGACCAGAAACCATGTCTTCGATTTACTGGTTGGATTGCCGATCAAACATATATTAACGAACTGAATGCAGTAGCAATACATATCAATACTCACTTCGTGGCCTTCCCCGCTTGATACCGTCGTTAACGGGATATGTGTATGCTCGTAGGTGGACTCCAATTGTCTTGCCCCTTTTCAGATGGATTTCTATTATCATCTCCTTTACCGATTCGGATTATCTGAACAATCATAAGAAAGACCAACCTGCTTCGCGTTTCGCGCAGGTTGGTCTTTTGGCTTAAATTTTTTGTGGAAGTTTTCTAATAATTTCTATCTTCCGAATGCGGTTGGCATCCCTCTCCCGAACGATAAAGGTCAAATCCTCATAATCCCATGGCTTGCCTTTTTCCAGCTCAGGTTGCTTACTATACAGCCACCCGCCTATTGAATCGACTTCCTCATGATCCAGTTTCGTTTCAAGATAATGATTGACTTCATCTACTAGCGCAGTTCCTTTGATCAAAAATCGGTTGCCATCCAGCGTTTCAATATCCCGCTTCTCATCCTTATCAAATTCGTCCCGAATCTCACCGACGATCTCCTCAAGGATGTCCTCAATGGTGATTAAGCCGGCCGTACCACCGTACTCATCCAGTAACAACGCGATATGCACCTGTTCTTGCTGCATTTTCTTCAATAGCTGCTTGATGGGCATGACATCAGGCACAGTCATGACGGGCTGCAGTAACGCGGTAAAATCACAATTAGGATTGTTATCATAACTCAAGAAAAACTGTTTGGTATTCACGAAACCAATAATATCATCCTTATTCTCTTTGGCCACAGGAAAACGGGTATATTGTTCTCGCTTAATGATCTCCAAATTCTCTTTCAACGATTTGTTAGCGTATAAGCAGACCATGTCGGTCCGCGGAACCATGATTTCACGAGCTAACAACTCATCGAATGTAAAAATTCGATCTGTGTAGCCGTATTCTGTTTTATTAATTTTGCCGCTTTGGTAACTTTCCTGAAGAATTAGGCGAATCTCTTCCTCGGAGTGGGCTTCTTCATGTTCGCTGGCTGGCTTCATACCGAGCAATTTGATCATGCCATTCGCAGACCCATTAAGCAGCCAAATAAATGGGTACATGATTTTGTGGAAAATAACAATAATAGGTGCTGTTAGCACTGCGATTTGCTCAGCTTTTTGAATAGCAAGCGACTTTGGCGCAAGTTCACCAAGAACAACATGAAGATATGTCATTAAAACAAAAGCGATACCGAAGGATAAGATGTGTGACAAGCTGTCACTTATGGTTAATAGTTGGAATAAGGGGTGCAGCAATTTCTCTACGGTCGGCTCCCCTAACCAACCAAGACCGAGAGCTGTGATTGTAATCCCCAGTTGGCAGGCGGACAAGTAAGCATCGAGATTTGTAGTTACCTTCTGCACGGCAAGCGCATTCTTGCTACCTTCAAGTACCATCTGTTCAACACGGCTGGGACGGAGCTTAATGATTGCAAATTCGGTAGCCACGAAAAAAGCGGTTAATAATATGAGCAAAGCAATTAAAAATAGATTCAACACCATGGCAACTCATCCTTTACGAAATGAATTATTCTTATAAACAGTTCTTATGAACTATTCTAATATAATATGATGAAACAAACAAAGTTCGTTTTAAGCCATAATCGATTATTTTTTACTTTATTGGGGGAAATCGTTGGCAGATACCGGCCTTCTCATGAAATCTTTCCTTTTGACATGGCCTAAACCGTATTTTATTATAAGTTCATATGAACTGTTCAATTACAGACGAGGTGATGTCAAAATGGAAACATTAACTTTTAGACGCAAAGATATGGCTGATTTAATGTTGTCTTTGAGTGGTCATCTAGAGAAATCACCTCTGGCTATCCTGCAAGACACATGGCGAATCCAGCATGAGAATGATTTGGAGCAGGGAAAATCCATGTCTGCCTTTCTATCGACGACGCTTCCTCCCCTCATTGAGAAAATGATCAAGTCAGAGATTAAGCCGGCTTTCTCCTTAAGCGACATCGTTGCACTTGGTACTCAAGTAGAGTTTACACAATTTAGTGTTACCTCTATTCAGAACTGGGTGAAACGTGATTTCAAAGAACTGATCGGACTTCCGGAGGATGGGAAGAAATATTCCCTTAAACAAGTAGCTTTGTTTTTCATCATCGAGGACCTGCGCTCTTCGTTGGACTATGACTCCATCCGCAAATTGTTCCATATATTATTTAGTTCCACATCCTATAGCTGCGCAGAACAAACCATTACTCCTCTTAAGTTTTATTCGATCTATTCGGAGCTGTACGAAGTATTGGATGCTCGTTACAGAAATTACGTGGGAAATAGTCAGGATTTTATCTCCAAGTGGGATCAAATGTTGGATGAGGCGGCACATGAGTACGCCGTTTCACATTGCCCGCATGCGAATGCCAAGGAGCAGGAGATGCTCAAAAATGCCATTCATGTCGCTATCATTTCCGTCCATTCGTCCAGTTTTAACTCTTTGGCAAGACGATATGTGAACGGCATGGTATTTCTGCACAGTTTTAAATAATAATAGACAAAAAAGGCCAAGAACCATTCACCGGTTCTTGGCCTTTCTCTGTAAAACGTTATTTCGCAATCTCATCCGTTGCCTTAATGTTGCGCAGAATACTGACTTCAACCCTGCGATTTTGGGAGCGGCCTTCTGTTGTATCATTCGAGGCAATGGGGCGATACTCCCCATATCCGACTGAAGAGTACGAGGAAGGGTCGATTTTACCATTATTCAATAAGATTTTCATAAAATTAACGGACCGTTTAGCACTTAGATCCCAGTTTGTTTCAAAATCCGCGCGGTGAATCGGGATATTATCCGTGTGCCCGCCCACCTCAACCTGATAGCCCGGGTAATTCGCCAGCATGCCTGCGATGGAAACAGCCAGCTTCTGAGAATCTTGCTTCATGGTCGCAGAACCCGAGTCGAACAGCGCGCGATCACTAATGGTAATCGTCAGTTTCTCGTTATCCAGCTTCGTCGTTAGCTGCTCGTTCAACTGATTTTCTTTGATGAAAGCATCCATGCTTTTCTTCAGTTCTTCCAGATCCTTTTCTTCCTTTTGTAGCTTCGCGGCCAGTTGACTGTCCGTATGACTCGGCTCCTTCGGCGGCGGGTTCTGATTCTTGTTATTGTTCCGGGTAGAGCTCGCCGCGTCGTCAATCGGGATCAAATTAGATACCGCGAATGGCGCTTCTCCCCCCGTAAACGCATTATTCAAGGACCTCATAATCGAGTTATACTTCTTCGAATCCAACTGGCTGGATGCAAATAGAATGATAAAAAGAGCTAGAAGCAAAGTAAGCAAATCCGCATAGGGAATAAGCCAGGATTCATCAACGTGTTCTTCATGGTCCTCATGCTTCTTCTTTTTACTCACTGAGCGGCTTCCCCTTTCGCCTCTTCGTCATACGATGCACGGTCGCTGTTCGCTACGAAGATCATCATTTTTTGCTTCACAGAGTTGGCGGATACACCGGACTGAATGGATAGTAAACCTTCGACGATCATGAGTTTGATTTCAACTTCCTTCTTCGACTTCTGTTTCAGCTTGTTCGCGAAGGGGTGAAAAATAACATAACCAAGGAAAATCCCAAACATCGTGGCAACGAACGCAGCGGAAATCAAATGCCCTAGTTTCTCTACTTCGCTTAAGTTCCCAAGGGCAGCAATCAAACCTACAACGGCGCCAAGAACGCCAAGTGTTGGTGCATATGTACCGGCTTGCGTAAAAATTCCCGCATATTTCTTATGTCTTGCTTCCATTTCGGCAATATCCTCAAGCAGGACATCGCGTACGAAATCAGGATCATTCCCGTCAATAATGAGACGCATTCCGCTTTTCATAAAAGGATCCGACAGCTCTTCCGCTTGCTTTTCCAGGGAAAGAAGACCCTCACGGCGTGTGATGGATACCCATTCGATAAATGTATTGATCAGTTCTTTTTTAGGCATTAATTTTTGTTCGGTAAAAATAATTTTCAATAAAGTCGGAATCTTTTTTATTTCCTCTAAAGAAAACGCGATAAACAAGGCTGAAGCGGTTCCTCCGAAAATAATAAGCGCAGCCGCGGGGTTTAAAAGCGCCACCAAACTTGCCCCTTTTAACACCATGCCCACACCAATTGATATAAGCGCTAAAACAATTCCAATTAAAGATGATTTCTCCATATGCCGACACCCTCTTTTCTCTAGTCATAAAAGCCATGTAGCATGCATTCCATAATTCGACAAAAATACTGTCTTTGTACATAATGATAGGTTTATTTGCTATAAATTACAATCGTTTTCGAGAGAAAACTAGGACTATAGTCATGTATTTTTTGTGAAGTTCAAAGGGGAATGACGAAATCTGGCGTCTCTCTCTTACCTAATTTATACTTAAGGAGAGATAACTCCTGCTAAAATCGATATCAGCAAAATCTGAAGGAAGTTGGTATGATCTGGCAGCCTTTGTGGAAACGATAGAAAAGAAACAAGCAATCTTCATACATAAGGAGAGATGAACGTGGAGAAACGAATGTTCGGCCGGACGGGGCAGCAATTTCCGCTGCTCAGCTTTGGCGCACAACGCATCGTAGACGAGCATAACTGTACGGAAGACGAGGCTATTGCGATCGTGAATCGCGCGATTGACGAAGGTATCACTTATTTCGATACGGCGCCGAGTTATTCGAAAGGCCAATCGGAAGAAAGACTAGGCATAGCTTTGGCACTCCATGGCCGCAGAAACGATGTCTGGATTGCGACCAAAACAAACGACCGCACGAGAGACGGTTCTTTGAAGCTGCTCGAAGAGAGCCTGAAAAGACTGCAAACCGACCATGTGGAAGAATGGCGCTTGCACAATATCATGACAATGGAAGAACTGGACAAATGCTTTGCCAAAGGCGGTGCGTTGGAAGCGCTGATTGAAGCAAAAGACCAAGGCTTGATCAAGCATATCTCGATCAGCGGACACACGAATCCCCGTGTACAGCTCGAAGCCATCGACCGGTACCCGTTCGATAGCGCTCTTGTGGCTCTCTCTGCCGCCGACCACCTCGTATACAGCTTCGCGCATGAATTCCTGCCGAAAGCGAATGAGAAAGGCATTGCCGTGATCGGCATGAAAGTGATGGCGCTTGGCAAGCTTGCTCCGTGGTACGAAAAGGCGTTGCAATACACGTTCTCTCTACCGATTTCCACGTCCATCGTCGGCATGGAATCGATGGAGCAGCTGGAGCAGAACCTGGCTATCGCCAAGAGCTTCAAACCTATGACGGACCTTGAGCAGTTGTCCTTCCTGAAAGAGATCATGCATCTGGCCAATCCGGATGTCCTGCGTTGGAAATCAACCGACTGGGTGTCGGGGGAATGGTACGTTCGTTAGAAGGCGCACAAGGATAAACACCTTCGTCGTCCTTCTAGGACGATCGTGCTTGTCAAGGTAGATACGCAGCAAAAGTAAAGGAGCTAAGCGGCTTGAATGCGCTTAGCTCCTTTGCTTTTTGCGTCAATCGTTATGAAAGTGAAAGCCCCCGCCCGCACAATATCCACCTGCCGGAAGAGGTTCACGATACCTCATTCAATAATGAGTGCATAAACGATGCCTGGACCATGTACGCCAATGGTCAAATCGTTCTCGATATCTGCTGACCGGCTCGGGCCTGATATGAAATGGATGCCGGCCGGCCGCTCGCCTAAGGCAAGCTCGTCGAAAGGCCGCAGAACCTCGCCAAGCTTCGTCCGCAGACGCTCCACAGGGATGATCGCGATGAACGTCGTCGGGAGCAGACTAACGCTTCGGCCTCGCGTAGCGTCGGACGTGACGACTAACGAGCCCGTGTATGCGACTGCATGCTCGACAGCCACGATCCCGATATCTGCGCCGGCGGCCTTGGCGACCAGCTCATCTTTGGCCTCAGGGGTAGCGTCCTGCGCGTTCCACACGGTGATGTTCGTTTCCGTGCCGGCCGAGAGGCTAGCGCGCAGCGTTTCCAGCTCCGGCTGATCCTGCATGATCAGATTTTTGGCCTGCGTTTTAGCGATAAAATCCGTGATAAAAGCTTGCGCTTCTGCCATGCCCGACAACCGGAAGGTGTGTCCGCCTGCTTTTTGCCAGTTCGCCATGAAGAGCTGAATACGCTCCTCCAGCGGGAGGTTTACCTCCTCCCAAAAAGCTGGTGCCCCTTTCATCGGATGTGCCGGAGCGCTCTGGAGCGGCTTTGCCCGGCCCAGACGCGTCGAAATATTAGCAAAGAAGGATTCCTGCTTCTTGAGAGCTTCTTCGTGCAACTGCTGCAGAAATGCCGGATCTGATTTAGCCATGATGATGTCCTCCTCCGCCGTTTTTGCGATCAGCCACCAGTTTCTCCATACGTGCTTTCATGACCGCGTCCAGCTCAGGGAACGTTCCTTCCAGCTCTTGCTCGATGTCTTTCCACGACTCGCGGAATGTCTTGCTCGCCATACTAGGCGCATAACGATAGGAGTTCCAGCCTTTGAGCGGACCAATCCGCGCTTTGATATGGCCATCCCGAACGAGCAGCTTTTGACCAACTCGACCGAGTTTAATCAGCGCTTTCACCCGCTTGGCGTCGGACATGAGGAAGTTAAAGCCCTTCATCCCCACTTTCTCCGCTAAATCCGTCGAGCCCCGCTCTACTTTGCGTTGGCGGAGATAGACGAGCATATCGTGCAGCGGGATTTTGACCGGACAAGCCTCATAACACGCCCCGCAGAGGCTGGAGGCGTTGGCAATGTCGTCCCACTGGTCGACATTTTTGTTCAGAGCCGGCGTAAGCACCGCGCCGATAGGACCGCTGTAAACGCCACCATAGGCATGACCGCCGATATGGCGGTACACTGGGCAGGCGTTCAAGCAAGCGCCGCAGCGAATGCAATTCAGCAATTCCTGGAATTGCGGATCACCAAGCTGCAGAGAGCGGCCATTATCGAGGATGATGATATGCATCTCCTCGGGGCCATCGCCGTCCTGCTTGCGCTGCGGCCCGGAAATAACGGACATATACACCGTCAGTTTCTGGCCGGTTGCAGAGCGAGGCAGCAGTGTCGCCATGACCTCGAGATCGTCCAGCGTAGGAATGATGCGTTCCATCCCCATGTAGGTGATCTGTGTCTTCGGAATCGTGCTGACCATCCGCGCATTGCCTTCATTTTCAAAGAGCACCATCGAACCTGTTTCGGCAATGGCAAAATTACAGCCCGTCATCCCGATGTCGGCTTCGAGAAATTTCTCCCTCAGTTTTCTGCGTACGTATCCGGCCAAAATTCCCGTATCGGGCTCAAGCTTCTCTCCTGCGTCTTCAGACAGCAGATCAGCGATCTGGTACCGGTTTTTGTGAATCGCCGGGATAATGATATGCGACGGTGTTTCGCCAGCCAGCTGAATGATATATTCACCAAGGTCCGTCTCAATAGCTTCTACGCCGATTTGCTCCAGCGCACGGTTGATATGCAGCTCCTCGGAAACCATCGACTTAGATTTCACCGCGCTTTTCGCCTTCTTGTGCTCAGCAATCTGCATCGTTAGCTTAACTGCGTCCGCCGCATCGGCAGCGAAATGGACATGCACCCCTTGGGCCCTTGCATTTTCAACAAATTTGCCAAGATAGTAGTCGAGATGTGCAATCGTATGCAGCCGAATTTCTCGTCCGCGTTCACGCCACTCTTCCCAATTGCCATGCTCGGCTGCCGCAGCCAGCTTCCCATTCTTCAATCGTTCTGTCGTGAATTTCACCGCATTGCGCAAAAAATCGTTGTTCAGCGCAATTTTGGATCTTTCCTTCACCGTCCCGCCAGGTTTATGCTCGCTCATGGGCAAGTTTCACTCCCTCAGCCAATAATTCCGCCAGATGCATCACCTTGACAGGTTTTCCTCGAAACGATAAATTACCGGCAATATTCATTAAACAGCCCATATCGAGCCCAACGAGCACTTCGGCTTCCGTCTCCAGGACGTGGTCGGATTTCTCGGACACCATTGCCCCGGATATATCACACATTTTCACCGCAAAAGTACCGCCAAACCCGCAGCAATCCTCGGCATGAGGAAGCGGCAGCAGTTCTATGCCGCGAACATGCTGCATCAGCTGCATCGGTTCAGCCTTAACCCCCAGCAACCGGCTGCCATGGCAGGAAGGATGGTAGGTCACTTTGTGCGGGAATACGGCTCCCACGTCCGTAACCCCTAACACTTGCACGAGGAACTGCGTGAACTCATAGGTTTTCTCAACGAGCCGATTCGCGCGTGCTAGATTAACAGGGTCATTTTCAAAAAGCTTCGGATAATAATGGTGAATCATGCTCGTACAGGAACCCGAAGGCGATATGACAAAATCGCTGTCTTCAAAAGCCTCCAGCAGGGTCATGGCGGAGCCTCGCGCCTCATCCCAATAACCGCTGTTGAACGCGGGTTGGCCGCAGCAGGTTTGCTTCGCCGGGAAGTCTAGCTTGACTCCGTATTTTGCAAGTAAATGAACGATAGACTCGCCAACCTTGGGATAGACAAGATCGCTGAGGCACGTTATGAACATCGATACTTTCATGTTGCAGCTGACTCCCTTCCTGCATCGTTCCCCCCACAGAGGCAGGTGGTTATACAAAAAACCATCCTCAGTACGAAAGCGAACATACTGGAGATGGAAGGAACAATGTCTTTTACTCTTTATCTAATTGGATGACGTGAACCCCTTTCTCCCGAATACGGTCCACATCCTCCTTATTGGTTTGTCCGTCTGTGATCACATGCTTGATTTCAGGCCACGCCGCGACTTGTGTCAAAGACTGCATCCCGAATTTACTGTGATCGGCTAGCAGATATGTTTCATCGGCAATCGAGATCATTTTGCGCTTAATTAGCGCTTGTAGCTCATTCGATTCGCTGATGCCGCGTTGAATATGAACCCCTTTGCAAGAAAGGAATAGCTTATGGACGTGGTACATGTCCAGGGATCTCTCCGCTAGTGGTCCTACATAGGACAACGATTTGGGCGAGAGAAGTCCTCCCGTAGAAATCACTTGGATCTTCTCCTTGCCGCTAACCTCGAGCGCGACTTTCATCGAATTCGTAAGGATGGTCAGCTGCATATCCGGAATCAATTTGGCCATATACCAAGCCGTTGTGCTTGCATCCAAAATGATCCGGTCACCTTCGCGAATATGCGATACCGCTTCCTTCGCGATAGCGTTCTTGAAATCGGCGTGCTCCGTTTCCCTTTCCAGGAAAGGCACTTCCGACTGCGCTTCCTTTACACTCACAGCGCCGCCATGGCTGCGCATCAGCTTGCCTTCGCTTTCCAATCGATCCAAATCTCTTCGAATCGTCTCTTCCGTCACTTGACACAGCTCGCTGAGCTCCGTCACGCGAATGCTTCCTCTTTCATTCACCAACTGAACGATTCTCTGCCATCTTTCCGCTACCAGCATCGTCTTCCCTCATTTCATCCTCGATCGGGACGCCACCTGACAAAATGTTGCATACGCCGCCTGCCAACCCGCAGCATCCTCGGGGATGTACGTTTTGACCGGGAACGAATTCCGAATCAGCTTCCTGGCTTCGCGCAAATTCGCGATATACCCTAATGCTATCCATTGTACTACAAGGTTTCCTAAGGCACTACCCTCGACAGGACCTGCCCAAACCTCGCGCCCTGTAGCGCTCGCAGTGAATTGGCAAAGCAGCTCATTCTGAATGCCGCCGCCAACAATGTGAAGTCCAGGGTACGTAACACCCGTAAGCTGCTCGGTCCATTCCAGAACAAACCGATATTTGAATGCCAGGCTTTCTAAAATGCAGCGCGCGATTTCGCCTTCGGATTGCGGAACAACCTGCTGCGTATCCCGGCAATATTGCTGAATTTGCTTCGGCATATGCTGCGGATTAAGAAACATGTCGTCATCAGGATCAATGAAGGATTGAAAAGGTTTCGCTTGCTCAGCAAGCTTGACGAGAGCGGCAAAGCTGAGGTTTTTGCCTTCTTTATCCCACGTCCGTTTACACTCTTGGATCAGCCACAAGCCCATAATGTTCTTCAGCAAACGGTTCGTGCCATACACGCCGCCTTCGTTCGTGAAGTTCCAAGCCAAAGCTTGCTCCGTTAAGACTGGTTCCATCGTTTCTGTTCCCAACAGAGACCAAGTACCGCAGCTTAGGAAGGCAAAATGATCGTCCAGAGCAGGAACCGCAACAACGGCGGAAGCCGTGTCATGCTCGCCTACGGCAATGACAGGAATCGAAGCAACGTCAAGATCCGCGCAGATATCTTCAGTTAAGGCACCTACTCGCGTACCCGAAGGTACTGGATCCAGCAAGATGCCAGCCGGAAGATCAAGCTGATCAAGAAGCTCCGCATCCCACGCCTTCGTTGTGGCATTCAAGAGCTGTGTCGTCGTAGCGTTCGTGAATTCACTATGCTTTTCCCCAGTTAAGAAATAACGGAGCAAATCTGGAATCATCAACAACGTTTCAGCGCGTTCCAGCAGTTCCGGATTTCTTTCCTTGATTGCAGCAAGTTGAAAAATCGAATTAAATTGCAGAAATTGGAGCCCCGTTTTGGCATAAAGCTTTTCGCGTCCAACTTTTGCAAACACCTTTTCCATCGCATGGTCCGTCTGGTGGTCACGGTAATGATAAGGATTGCCCAGCAACTCGCCGTTTTTGGAAAGCAGACCGAAATCTACCGCCCAGGAATCAATCGCTAAACTTTCAATATCCGTATAACCTAGCTGCTTCGTCTGTAAAATGCCTTGTTTCAGTTCATGAAACAAGCGCAATATGTCCCAGTGAAGATGGTCGCCCACCTTCACTGGATCATTTGGAAAGCGGTGAACTTCCTCGATCGTCACTTGGCCCGCTTCAGAATCAAGGCGTCCGACGATCGCTCTGCCGCTGCTTGCTCCCAAATCAAAGGCCAGAACGCTTGAGGGTTTACTCACCAGCTCGCACCGCCTTTGCCGCGCACATTAATGCTTTCGTCGTAGCCGCTTTCCAGGTAAGCTTTCATCGGATCAACCGGTACGCCGATTTCTTCGCGAACCGCTTGCAGCAGCGGAGTGACGTCGAATTCGAACGCTTTACGAACCGCGTCTTCAGCACCAAGAACGTCTTGACTCTCTTGAGCGTCTTTCACTTCGTCCAGGTTAATGAGAAGCGCTTTTGCGTATTGCGTTTGAACGTTCAGCACAGAACGCAGCATCGCAGGAATTTTACGCTCGATATTGTGGCTTTGATCGATCATATACGCAATGTTGTTTGCAGCCTGGCGGATTTGCGGGTTTTTATCATTCGCCGCATCAATAATTTGGTAGAAAATTAGGAACAATTCGTATGGATTCACGGAGCCTACGATCAAATCGTCATCCCCATATTTGCGGGAATTGAAGTGGAAGCCGCCGAGTTTATTTTCATCTAACAAATAAGTCACGATGTGCTCAATGTTGGTACCCTGCGGGTGATGGCCTGTGTCTACAAGCACTTCTGCTTGAGGACCCAACTTGTTCGCCATGTTGAACGCCATGCCCCAATCCGCCAAATCCGTGTGGTAGAAGGCAGGCTCATAGAATTTGTATTCAATCAGCATGCGCATGTTTGGCGTCATTGCGTTGTACATCTCTTTGAGCGATTCATACATCCAGGTTTTGCGAGCGCGAATGTCAACTTGGCCAGGGTAGTTGGAACCGTCTGCGAACCAGAGGCTCAGGACATCAGAACCGACGGTTTTGGCGATGTCCACGCACTCCAGCAAGTGATCCGTCGCTTTGCGGCGAATCGCTGCGTTCGAATTCGTCACGCTTCCGAAGATATAATCATCTTCTTGGAAAAGATTAGGGTTCACCGCGCCTATGGAAACGCCCAAATCAGCGGCATGCTGCTTCAATTTCGCGTAATCGTCCACTTTGTCCCAAGGAATGTGGATCGCCACCGACGGGCAAGCACCCGTCAGTTTATGAACCTGCGCAGCATCTTCAAATTTCTCAAAAGGATTACGCGGCACACCATTTTGCTTGTACACTTTGAAGCGAGTTCCAGAATCCCCGTAACCCCAAGATGGAGTTTCTACTTTGAGGGCCTTCAGCTTGGCTTTTACAGTAGCCAGATCAATACCTCTACTTGCTTGCTGCTCTTCAAACAGTGCATATGCTTTATCACTCATCGGATAATAGCCTCCTTTTGGGTATGGAACGGATTAGCGGGTGAAAGCAGCTGGAACGCCGCCGTCAACGGTTATCATGCAGCCTGTCGTTTTCTCAGCTTTGGAAGATGAGAAGTACACGATGGCTTCTGCAACGTCTTTCGGGAAAATGTTAACAAGCAAAGTCGTTCTTTTGCGGTAGTGCTCTTCCAGTTGGTCTGGATCGATGCCGTAAGCCGCAGCGCGCTCATTGCGCCAGTTGGAATTCCAGATCGCGGAACCTTGCAGAATCGCATCCGGCAATACCGAGTTCACGCGAATACCGTATTCGCCACCCTCTGCTGCGATGCAACGCGCCAAGTGAATTTCAGCGGCTTTTGCCGTTGAATAAGCAGAAGCATTTTTACCTGCAAATACCGAGTTTTTGGAGCCGACGAATACCATGCTGCCGCCAACATTTTGTTTTTTCATAATTTTAAAAGCTTCTCTAGCTACCAGGAAATATCCTGTGCTGAGCACGTTCATGTTCAAGTTCCACTCTTTGAGGGATGTTTCATCAAAAGGACTCGATGTCGCAAGACCCGCGTTATTCACGATAACATCGATACCGCCGTAGCTAAGGATCGAATCGCGGTAAGCCGCTTCTACCTCTTCTTCTTTCGTTACATCCATTTTCACTGCAATGGCTCTGTTCTCGCCGTATTGCTCGTTCAGCTCGGCCGCTAATTTTTGTGCGCCTTCTAAATTCAAGTCAGCCAGCACAACATGCGCGCCTTCTTTGAGGAATTGACGAGCCGTTACGCTCCCGATTCCGCCTGCGCCGCCAGTGATGAAAGCAATTTTGCGGGAGAATTCCGCTTCAGCAGGTGCAAGTGTCAATTTGTATAATTCAAGCGGCCAGTATTCCACGTTGTAAGACTCATTTTCGCTCAAGGAAACGAAAGTTCCAAGTGCTGTTGCGCCTCTCATTACGGAGATTGCACGGTGGTAAAGCGCGCCGCTGACTTGCGCCATAGCCCAGCTTTTGCCTGTGTTAATCATCCCGATGCCTGGGATCAAAATAACGCGAGGAGCCGTTTCGAAAATAACGTCGCCTTCATTTTTGTTGCGTTCGAAGTACGCTTTGTACTCTTCTTTGTAAGCAGCAATGCCGGCTTGCAAAGCTTCCGTCAGGGAAGCGGCATCACGGGAATTCGGATTCCAGTCGATGTACAGCGGCTTCATTTTTGTATGAACCAAGTGGTCCGGACAAGCTGCTCCTACTTGAGACAAGACAGCTGCATCTTTGCTGTTAACGAATTTCAAGACATCGGCCGCGCTGTCAACTGTCAGGATCATTTTCTTCTCTTTGCTTACTGCACCGCGAACCGTTGGCAGCACTTGCGCCAAAATGTCGTTGCGCTCGGAATCGGACAAGGACTCGTATTTGGAGCCGCCGTACAAGTTGTCCTCTTGTACTCGCGCTTCGATAAAGCTTGCAGCTTCATTGATGATGGCAAGTGTTTTGAGGTAACTCTCCTCAGAAGTTTCGCCCCAAGTAACCAGACCGTGCTTCTCCATCAACACTAACTCAGCTTTTGGATTGTTTCTTACGCCTTCTGCGATCATTTTGGACAATGTAAAGCCAGGACGGACATAAGGTACCCATACGAAGCGGTCACCGTAGATTTCTTTCGCCAGCTCACGGCCATTGTGCGCGCAGCATAACGAGATAATCGCATCCGGATGCGTGTGATCCACATGTTTGAACGGTAAGAACGCATGCAAAAGCGTTTCAATGGAAGCACGCGGATGCTTGCTGTCGATCATACAGTTCACCAAGTACGCAACCATTTCCTCGTCGGACATTTCGTCTCTTTCGTACAAAGGACGGATGTCTTCCATCCGAAGACCTGTGAAATTCTTTGCTTTCATTGTCGCAAGGTCGGAACCGCTTCCTTTGACCCACATCACTTCAACATCACGGCCGCGGAAATCCTTCTCGATGGTTTTGTACGAAGTGTTGCCCCCGCCCCAGTTCGCAACAGCACGATCTGTTCCTAGTAAATTGGAGCGGTAAACCAATTCCTCCACACCTTTTGAAACGTTACTCGCCTTGTCTGCTTCCCACAAATTCGCAACCATAAGTACCCTCCTAAGTATAGGGATCTCTGAGCGCCGCCCAAAGTCTCTCCTCTTCACATCCCATGATGTGTTTTGTTTTTGATGGATTCATCGTATCACATCTTTGTTTATTTTTGAATCATTATTTTTATTTTTGTTTTTCTTTGCACCCGAGAGCCTTGTGGGATGGCTGGCGCTAGCTTGAAAAGCATCATAAAAAGCCTGGCGGCATGCTCCGCTAGGCTTTCGTATTAGCTGCTTTTCTAACCTGCCACCATTGCATCACGCTATTTCCATACTGCCACCTGCCACTTTATCTGCCAAAAACAAATCAAAAAAAAGCCTGGCGGTCACCCTCCGCCAGACTTAGGTATTAGCTACTTTTCTAACCTGCCACCTTCGCATCACGATATCTCCATACTGCCACCTGCTAGCTCATCTGCCAATAACAAATCAAAAAAAGCCTGGCGGTCACCCTCCGCCAGACTTAGGTATTAGCTACTATACTAACCTGCCACCATCGCATCACACTATCTCCACACAGCTATCTGCCACTTTATCTTAAGGGAACTCCAGTCTCTTATTTGGAGAAAAACAAGCTTTTTCTCCCTGATCGGGAACTACAGGGTCTTATGCAGCTTCCATGTCACTATTCTCGGAGAAAGCGGCAATATAGAGGACAGTAGTTCCCCTCAGAGATGAAAAATGCAAGATTTCTGCGAAATAGCACCCTGTAGTTCCCCCAGTGCAAATCCACCTGAATTTTCGTTGGACGAACTCCAATGAGCATTCACTTTTTACCGCAGAATCGGTAATCTCATTGGACAAAATCCAGTGAGGCTGCCACCTCGCCACTGTTTTCTGGACTTTACGAATGCTCTCATTGGAATTCATCCAACTAGAGCCCCATTTCGACCAACAAATACACCATTTGATTGGATTTCATCCAATAGAAACCACTCTTCTGCATGCTCCGCACAGTCTCCATCACTGTGCTCGCACCAATCGCCCTCCCGATCGGGCCTTCCCTTCCCAATTCACCAAAAAGATACCCACACAAATAAAAGCTCCACCCAAACCGACATACCAAGCGACCTTCTCACCAAGCAGCAGCCAGCTGGAGAGCAGCCCAAACACAGGCACCAGGAACAGGAACGCGCTTGTTTTGGCGGGATCTCCGCTGCGAAGCAAATAAAACCATAGGCAAAATTGGACAATCGATCCCATGATGATAAGCCAGAGCAGCACGACCACGGACATAGGCGTGAAGGTAAAATGCGGATGCTCCGTCAGCGCTCCCAGAAGTAGAAGCGCAATGCCTCCCGCAAGCATTTGATACGCAGCCAGCACCGTCATATCGAACCCGGCTCCCCACTGTTTAATAAGCAGCGTAGAGGCGGCAAAAAATATGGCGCCGAGGAAACCGATTAACATGCCTGCCTGAAAGTTCAGTTGTAATCCGAAGGTAACGACGACTCCGATAAAACCAAGGGCTACACCGAGCCATTGCCGCCCTCGATATTTGGCTCCCGTGAGGAAAGTGCCTAACACGATCACCAGCAGTGGGTTCGTACAAGTAATGATGGAAGACTCGCCTGAGCTAATCCAGTGCATGCTGTAGTAGGCACAGCCCATCACACCTGCTGATTGCAATAAGCCGATCAAGCCCGCTTTTCCCCACATTTTCAAACTTGTAGGCTGAGGCTTCTTCCTTACAATGAGCGCTAGTATGCCTCCCGCCAGAACAAAGCGAAGACCCATTAAAAAGAAAGGCGTCGAATAATCCAGCCCGACTTTGCCTACTGGAAATGCCACTCCCATAACAAAAGTCGTGACTATAATAAGTGTGATATATTTCATTTTGCTCATCCTCAAAAACCTCCATATCAACAAGATGATCTCATTGTATAGGAGGCTCGGGATTATGTATAATGATTACTATAGATACTTGAAATCATAAATAATGATAGCAAAAACATTCAAAAACACACAGGAGGTTCACAACGATGGAAAGCTCAGATTTGCGAGTGTTCCAAATGGTGGCCCGAGAAGGCTCCGTTACCAAAGCAGCAGGACGACTCGGTTATGTACAATCCAACATTACGGCCCGGATTCAACAATTGGAATCTGAGCTGCAAACGGTCCTCTTTGCCCGGCATAATCGAGGCATGTCCTTAACTTCTAGCGGTAAAACTTTGCTAACCTATGCGGATAAAATCATCGGTCTGCTCGATGAGGCGGTCGTGGCACTTTCTTCATCAGGCGAGCCCAGCGGTCCGCTTTTGATTGGTTCCACACAGACTGCTGCAGCGGTCCGTCTTCCCAAACTTTTTGCCTCTTATTATGCGCAGCATTCGAATGTGCAGCTCTCGTTAACAACAGGACACACGCAATTTCTGGTTGAAAAAGTTCTCCACTATGAGCTGGACGGCGCATTCATCGGTTGTTCCTGTACGCACCCTGATCTGCAGTCCATTCAGGCGTATGAAGAAGAATTGGTCGTCGCAGCGGGTCCGGGCGTTGCCAGCCTTCAGGAAGCTTTGACGAAGCCAGTTCTTGTTTTCACCACAGGCTGCTCCTATCGTGACGTTCTGGATCAGTGGTTGCAGTCCATTGGCATCACCCAACCGATCATGATGGAATTCGGTATGCTGGAAGCCATTATTGGCGGTATTTCCGCAGGATTAGGCATCTCGCTTATGCCAAAGGCCGTCATACAGAAGCATGAAGCGGAAGGGTTAATCCGCACTTTTGCGATTCCTCAGCATTACCGTTTTATCAAGACGGAATTTATTATGCGCAAGGATGCTTTTATAAGCAGCTCATTAAGCGCTTTTGTCGGTATGCTGCCGGGAGCCGTGGAGGCGTAAGCCGCTCAAATTTCTTCATAATCTGCAGGCTCATTTGGAGGCAAGGTGTCCATATCTCCCCACGGATCGCCATGCTCCATATCCTGTTCATCTTCGGCGACATTTTGGAGATCGCTGGCGTTAATTGTGATGATGGGATAATCGTGATGAGCCGCCACCTGCGCCGCTTGCTGTTTCATGAACTTCGGAGACCCTTCCGTATCCTCATCATAAACAAGAAGAATACCGTCCGAATTGCGCAGCAAGAACTTGTCCCGCTCCTTAAACTGCCAAGGGCCCTCATATTTCGTTTTTGTGATGCTATTGACGTAATTAGCCCGAGTTATAACGCTCGTATAGCTATTCTTTTTCTCGTCGCTCCACTTCTCTTCTTGCTCCAAAAAAGGCGTGATAACAGCCAATTTGAGCTCTGGGTAGGTGCTTGCTCTAAGGTCAAGAACAGCCTCCGCTGCCCACAGCTCAACGCCCCACCCGCCGCTAACTACAACCCATTCAAGTCCTTCTTCGATCAGCGGAGTGAGCCGCTTTTGGATCGCTTTTTTAATAATCGAAATACCTGGATGTTTTAATGAAAAAATGCCTAGCTCTGATGCTTTATATCCTGTCACTAATATTCTTTTCAAAAGAAGCACACCACCTTGATAACTCTTCCTACAGGGTAGCATAGAAAGATAACAATAGAAAGCAAAAAGAGCCGCCGGTTAACAACCGGACAGCTCTCTGCTCATAGCTTCAACAAGCCAAGGATAGGCTTGGCTCCCATTCACTTCGTGCTTGCCTTCGTACAAATGGAATCCCAACCGCTCAGCCGCACCGGCTTTCGTGTACTCGGCCTTCAATTGCTCGATCGCCACTTCCGTTGTAGCTATCGGGAAAATCCGATCCTGCCGGCCAGAAGCAATGAATAACGATCGTGGCGCAATCAGCCCCATTAAGTCAGGCAGCTCCGCATAAGCCAATGCACCTGGCAAGTAGTTGTCGATACAGTGCCGAAGATGCATAATACTACCCTTAAACGTATTCCCAAAAGCGCATAACACCGTAGCCTTGACGCGTTCATCCAGCGCAGCCAGGTAAGAAGCAACTAAGGCGCCACCCGAGAAGCCAAAGCAGCCTACGCTGTCACCTTCAACATCTTCGCGTGTCAGCAGATAGTCGATGGCCCGCTGCGCTTCATGCACACGCAGCCCCGCCAGCGATATGCCGTACAGCAGCAGATGAGAAGCGAGCGCTTGACAAGAGGAGTTGCCGACTTTGCCGTCCTTCAGCTCCTCGGCCAAGCGGCGATCGCCGAAACCGATAATTTCCGGCACCATCACGATAAAGCCGAGTTTCACTAATTCAAGGGCATAATTGCCGTGAGAATCCGGTTCCCCGGTATTTTCGCTGCCATCTGCGTTCATACCGGAAATCTGCCTGCTGCCGTAGCCATGCCCATGCAGGGCAATGACGGCGGTTGAACGCTCTTTTTTACCCTTGGGAATTAGCACGTAAGCAGGGACACGGAATCCCGCCACCGTTCCAAATTCGATTCGTTCCTGAATATGATGATCCCGTTCGATACGCTCGAGAAGAACAGGGCGAAGCTCATCCTTCGTCATCAGCCCTATGTCCAAAGAACTGGCCAGCCCTTGCTTAAGCCTTTCCCGGGTCTGTTCAGCACTCTCTTCCCTCATCTGCGCCAGACGTTTCTGCTCGTAGGAGAGATAGAGATTCTCCATGATAGCATCTGGATTCCACATACAGTCACCTCACCCTCATTTGTTAAAAAGTGACCAGTTTATCTACAGCCACAGGTTGTCCTGTGCGTAGGGAAATGTTACCTGCGATACCAGTAAGGATGGACATTGCGCCATCTACATGCGAAGCAGCTCTTTGGAAGCGATCGTCAGATGCTTTTTCGAAAATATCCCGCAGCAACACAGGGTCTCCGCCGCCGTGACCGCCAACGCCTTCTTCGATTTGAACCTGGTAAGGCGCCGCGAACATAGGGAATACTTTGATTGTTTTCTCCTTCAAAGCACCTTCGTCTTCCTTTTTGCCGCCGGAATTCACGTAGGATTGCTCAACAACTCTCATTTCAATACGGCCTTTGCTGCCGTTAATATGCACATTGAAGCCTTCCCATGGCATATAAGCGTTCAAAGAGTATGTCAGAATCGCTTTATTTTTGTAGCGGACCATAACGCCCATTGTGTCTTCGATGCTGATACCGTCGCCGAAAACGCTTTGATCGCGCTGATAGCCGTCTTCATGCTCCGCATTCAAATATAAGCCTTTGAGGTGCTCGTTTTTGTCCAAATGCAGTGCAAAAGGATCGTCTTTCGCATTTTCGTTGCCTGTCGCGCGTTGGTAGAACTTGGTTTCGCCGCGTTTCTCAGCATTTTCTCTACCATAGAACATCAATCCGCCCATTGCATATACAGTTTCAGGACGTGTCCCCAACCAGAAATTCACGAGATCGAAATGATGCGTCGATTTGTGCACAAGCAAACCGCCGCCATTGCGTTTATCCCGGTGCCATCTGCGGAAATAGTCCGCTCCATGCTGGGTGTTAAGCAGCCACTCGAAATGCACGGAATGCACATCGCCAATTGTTCCATCCATGATCAGCTCGCGGATTTTCGTATTGTGCGGGGCATAACGGTAGTTGAAAGTTACGCGAAGCTGGCGTCCTGTCCGCTTGATAGCATCTAGAATCTCTTGACATTTCTCTTCATCCACCGTCATCGGTTTCTCCGAAATGACATCGCAACCCATCTCCATCGCTTTAATAATGTAGGTGTGATGCGTGCGATCAACGGAAGTTACAATCACATAATCCGGCTTTTCTCTGCGGATCATCTCTTCGAATTCATGAGCTTTATAAGTAGGCACAGCTTTGTATTCGTATTTTTTTTGCAGCAAACCGTTTGTAAAGTCCATTCTCGTTTGATTGATATCACAGATTGCAACAAGTTCAGATGTATCTTGGAAATCCCTTACAATAGCGCCATAGAAAAATTCAGCACGTCCTCCGGTGCCAACAACTGCATAACGTTTTTTCATAACCGGTAAGCCCCTCTCGAGAATAAGTTTTCTTACCTCAAGATTAATACAATATTTGCTGTGTTTCTAATCAAATCTTATCTAATGTCTTTCAATCCTTGCATATTTTGCTATAATAACAGTACATTTAGTTTGATTTGATTGAAGAGGTGTCCGTTGTGATCCAATATGAAATCGAAAGACTGCGCAGAGATCGGCCCTACTCCATGCAGGTGAATCATTTCCATGATCATTATGAAATCTACTATTTGCTGAGTGGCAAGCGCTACTACTTTATACAAGACCGTTCGTATCTCATTCAAGAGGGCGACCTCGTTCTCATTGATAAAAATCAACTGCACAAAACACGAAATGCCGATGCGGAGGCTCATGAGCGTATCTTGCTCAGCTTCGATGATCGATGGATTCGCTCCATTGGGGAAGATGCTTCCGAGCATCTGCTTGTGCCTTTTGTGCAGAAACAGCATGTATTCTCTCTGAGTGGTACGAATCGTACCCTAGTTGAGAATCTGCTGTTTCAACTGCTCCGGGAGCAGCAGCAGGCGCTCGGCGGTTGGCAATTAAACAGCCGCGCGCTGTTTACGCAGCTGTTGATCTTCTGCTCGCGCATGACGGACAGGATCAGCACAGCTCAAAGTCACGCGCAAGCGCACAATCCCAAAATATTTGAGATTGTGGCTTATATCAACGAGCATTACCGGAATCGGTTGACGCTGGCTTCGATCTCGGAGACCTTTTATATTAGTCCCAGCTATTTTTGCCGCTCTTTTAAAGAAACGACGGGTTTCTCGTTCGTTGAGTATTTGAACAATGTGCGGATTCGAGAAGCACAGCGGCTGCTTAGAGAAACCAAGCTGAAGGTGATTCACATTGCGGAGCAATCGGGCTTCGATAGCGTTGCCCATTTTGGCCGCGTGTTTAAGCAGGTCACCTCGCAGACGCCGCTTGAGTGCCGGAAGCTGATGCGGTTGAGCCAGTAGTTGGTGGTGGGGCGGATGTTTGAGGCAGCTGACAACTTTAAGGGAACTATGAGCCTCTAATTTACCAATAGTCGCCAATTGGCAGATCAAAGGGAACTATGAGCCTCTATTTCAATAGTTTCTGCCGAAATTCACCTCAAAGACCAGAAATAAGACCCTGTAGTTCCCACACGCCTCCGAAAACAGCCCGTTTCTGCAAAATAGGGGCTCATAGTTCCCTTTCCTCTTAATGAAGGGAGCCGGGGAGGTATTGGCTACTGGTGACGGTGATGTTACTTGGTTATGGTTATTGGTGACTGATCGCGGTGATGTTACTTGGTTATGGCTACTGATGACTGATCGCGGTGATGTTACTTGGTTATGGCTACTGATGACTGATCGCGGTGATGTTACTTGGTTATGGCTACTGATGACTGATCGCGGTGATGTTACTTGGTTATGGCTACTGATGACTGGTGACGGTAATATTGCTGGTTATGGCTATAGCGGCTGATGGCAGGTGACAAGTATTGAGTGTAATGTTTAATTTTCGATTACCCGCGGTCACCACCGGTCACCCCGCAGCGCGACCAAACAAAAACAAGGCCCCCACAAGTATTAACAAGTGGAGGCCTTTCTCATTTAAAATCCGAAATATTGCTTCGCGTTATCGTAGGAAATACCTTGAACCAACTGCTTGAGCAGCTGCTCGTCATTCGGGAACTCGCCGTCTTCAACCCATTCGCCAATCATGTTGCACAGGATTCTGCGGAAATAATCATGTCTCGTGTACGACAAGAAGCTTCTGGAGTCGGTTAGCATGCCGACGAAACGGCCAAGCAATCCAAAATTGCCCAGCGATTTCATCTGTGAAACCATGCCGTCTTTCGTATCGTTGAACCACCAAGCGGCGCCAAGCTGAATTTTGCCCGGGATTCCGTCGCCCTGGAAGCTGCCCATCAGCGAAGCAAGGATTTCATTGTCACGCGCGTTCAATGAGTAAAGAATAGTTCTTGGCAGTGAATCTGCAACAGCCAGGGAGGACAGCAAACCAGTAAGCGCGCTCGCTACAGGGCTATCGTTAATGGAGTCGAAACCTGTATCCGGCCCAAGTTTGGCAAAAGCTTGTCCATTATTGTTACGGGATGCGTTGATATGGTACTGCATCGCCCAGTCGAGCTTTTTATAAACGCCGCCGAGGAACAGCAAAGTGAAAGCTTTATATTTTTTCTCATCTTCCAAGCTAACTGCATTGCCAGCCAAGGCCGATTTGAAAATTTGTTCAACTTCTTCTTTGGTCGCCACCCCAAAAGGCACGTAATCCAAAGCATGGTCAGACACTTTACAGCCCACGGAATTAAAGAATTCCGCTCTGCTCTCAAGTCCCGCAAGCAGATCGTCGTAAGACGAGATTGTGATGCCTGCCGCTTTTTCCAATTGAGCGATCCAAGGAAGGAACGTAGCTCGGTTAATTTCGAGCGCTTTGTCAGGACGGTAAGACGGCAGTACTTGCGTGTTGAAATCTTTGATTTCTTTGATTTTGATATGATACTCCAAGGAATCAACCGGATCGTCCGTCGTGCAGATGACCGTTACTTTGGAATTCGTGATCAGGTCTCTGGCGCGTGAACCGCCTTCTGCCAGCTTCGCGTTCACTTTTTCCCAAATAGCAGGTGCGTTCTGCTCGTTAATCAAGTCATTCACACCAAAAAATGTGCGAAGCTCCATGTGAGACCAGTGATACAGCGGGTTACCGATCGCCATTGGCAGCGTACCTGCCCAAGCAACGAAACGGTCATAATCGCTAGCTTCTCCAGTCACTTTATTCTCTTCAACGCCGTTAGCGCGCATCATTCTCCACTTATAGTGGTCACCGTAAAGCCACGCTTCCGTAATGTTATTGAATTGTTTATTTTCATAAATCTCTTTAGGGCTCAAGTGGCAGTGATAGTCAATAATCGGCAGATCTTTGGCGTATTCGTGGAACAAATGAACAGCGGTTTGATTCGTAAGTAGGAAGTTTTCATCTAAAAACGTTTTCATAAAGCAAATTTCCACCTTTCTCGACCTGAATGATCTGCCCTTATTTTAGCCGAAGGTGGAAGCGAAGTCTTGTGATTTTTTGCTTTAATTTCGCGAAATATGCATATATTGACCTCTCAAAGTCTATGGATTCGAATTCTCGGCATCTGCACCCACCGTTATTTCTTCCGGTATCGTCTTGGAAGCGCCTGGAACGTGCCGCGGTTTATGATTAATCAATTCCGACGAGTAAATGCTGACATAGACCCGGCCGGGCAAAGCCTGTGCTCTGATCAGAATCGGCTGATTATAGTTGTTTTTGAAGCTAAAATCCGGTCCCCCCCAGTTCACCGTCGCGTCTCTTCCTGAAGGTACGTAGGGCACAGATCTACTGTGCGAGTATCTTTCGACAATTGTAAGGCCAGCCCGGTCCACCGCATTAAAAAGGGTTGAGGAGGTTTGGCAAATGCCACCGCCAATCCCTTCAGAAAATTCTCCCCTCACAATGACTTTCGCCGGCATATAACCTCTTCCACGCGTACGAACGCCAACCACCCGGTTAAAAGAGAACGTTTCATTCGGGAGAACCACGTAGTTGTTAATCGCCTGAGTAGCGAGCTTAATATTCGTGAAGCGGTGCTTATTATTCGAATTAAAATACGTCACATAATAGCCGATTGGATGTACGCGGATGCTAGCCAGCAGTTCACTATCTACTTTCGGATATATAGGCAGCGTGGGAACATCAAATTTCATAGGCCCCTCACTGTAAAACTGCTTGTAAAATTGTTCCACAAAAGCACGCCGATTCAACTGTGCTCCTGGAATTTCCTTCACTATCCCTCCCGCATCGCTAATTGTCGCATTCACGGGTTTCCGGTACGCTTTCTTCTCCATTTCAGTCATGAGACGGTCTAATCGCTCATTATTCACCAACGGCACGTCAACATAATCAAGTCGGTAAGCCTCACGCTGTACATTCGCTTGAATTTGAGAGCTTCCATCCTTGGTTGTCTGATCCGACATTTCATTCATTTGCATAAAAAGCATGAGACCTGCAAGCCATCCCTGCATCATCTAATCAATCACCCCTCCCCTATTGTAAACAATTGAAAATTTTCCATACCAAATAACGCAATTCCTGACTGGAATGTAAAAAGAAATGCAAAAAAGGACCTCCCCGACCAAATGATTGGCCTAAGGAACAGTCCCTTCCTTGTAAGCTTATAGCATCGCCTTAATGCGGATAAGCGGCTTCGAATTCACTCCCGCAGGGTCCTCCGCTTGGGTTATTTTCCAGATCGACGGTTTCACCGTTTTGGCGATACAAAGGGCAATAATAATGACTAATGTGCGTAGCGGATTCGTTGGCATAATGGCAGATGAACGCCCTGCGGAAGCGATCCTTCGTTTTGTTCCGGTACGATCCATGGATCAGATTGCCGTTAAAAAACAGCACGTCGCCTCGTTCCATGACGACAGGCATCGCCTTTTCGTCTTTTGGCGGTTTTACATAATGCGTGGTAAACGATTCTTTGGCATCGGCAAGATCCGGGCAAGAAAGATCCAGCGTATTCGTCTTGGGAACGACGAGCAGACCGCCGTTTTCCTCATCAGCAGCATCTATCGCTGTCCAAGCGGCAATACAGTTACCTGGCTCAACTTGCAGGTAGAAGTTATCCTGGTGCAGCGCTTGGCCGCGGGAGCCCGGCGGTTTGTAATAGAACATGCTCTGTGCAGCCAGTGCTTCCTCTTCATACAAATCAGCTAACACTTCCATCACCGGCTGGTGAAGCATATACTTCTTAGCGGTCTCGTTAAAACGGTGCGGATGCATAACCCGCGGATAACGCTTCAGAGGGTCCGATCCATCTCCCTGCAACTCAGGTTCGAAATGTCCCGGTACCGCCTGCATCGAAATCTCTTCAAATGTAGCATCAATTTCCGCCAAATGATCAGCAGAAAATAAGCCTTTTACGATCAAATACCCTTCCCGTTCAAAATGCTCTTTTTGCTCTTTCGTCAGCTTAAGCAATGTGTTCGCCATCTTGTCTTCCCTCCAAGTTATCTGTTATTCTTCATGTTTTCAGCATATCGAATAATGCGCTCCCACAGAAGTAAGAATGCTGCTAATAAATCCTACAATCCTGCTATTTTCTGATATACTCAGTTTAATAGCAGTCATCAGTGCCCAGGAAGGAACGATGTTCATGAATGCGGAAGCAAACACATTTTTGGCAGGGCACTTCAATGAATCGGATTCCTACTTCACCATCCGCCCTGAAGGGCGCAACGATTGGCTTCTCTGCTTCACGCTAGGCGGCGAAGGTTACTTCAAACTTGACGGAAATGAAAGACGCTGCCGGGCGGGGGATCTCACGCTGCTTGCTCCAGGAACTCCGCAGCATTACGGGACGAGGAAAAATCAGCATTGGGAGTTTGTTTGGGCCCATTTCCCATCTATCCTCGCAGAGACGAATCTGCTGCCTAAGGAAGAGCAGCTTTTCCTCACCATTGAAAGTGAGTCGCTCCGGGAACGCATCTACCAAGCTTTCGCGCGTATTCTGCAGGATTCCAGAGAACGCGGGGAATACTGGTTTGAGCTGATCCTTTCCTCCTTGCGGGAAATCCTGCTCATCATGGCGCAGAAAACAAGCCGTACAATGGACCCTCGCATTGAAGAGGTCCTCCATCTCTTGTCCCAACAAATGCGCGAACCCGTCCGCATCGAAGAATTAGCTCAGCGCGTCGGACTCTCTCCATCGCGGCTCGCCCATCTTTTTAAAGCCAGCACAGGGTATTCCATCATTGATTCCGTGAACCGCATGCGGATTCAGCAGGCCGCTCTCCTGCTTGAGCATACACAGCGAAGCGCTTCAGACGTTTGTTATGACGTCGGTTTTCAGAACTATAATCACTTCACCAATCAATTCCGCAAATGGCATGGCATGAACCCTAGCACCTTTATGAAAGAACGACGGTAAAAATTATTTGACAGTTCATAAACTCCACGATAAACTGCTAGCAAGCTATAGAAAAAAGGAGGATTTCTATGACCTTTGAACGTAATCTTGATAAATATGCAGAACTGATCGTCCGCGTGGGTGTAAACATCCAATCCGGTCAAACGCTGTGGATTAATGCTCCCATTCTCCATCCGGCTCTTGTACGCCTCATTTCTCGGAAAGCTTATGAAGCAGGAGCCAAACACGTACATATAGAATGGCAAGATGAAATCAGCACTCAAATTAAATATATGCATGCACCAGAAGAAGCTTTTGACGAGTATCCCGCTTGGCGCGCCCAAGCACTTAACGATTTAGCGGAAAATAACGGCGCTTATCTATTAATTGATGCCGCAGATCCCGAGCTGCTGAAGGACGTCGATCCAGCACGCATTTCCGCATTTTCCAAAGCGGCTGGGCCTATGTTGATAAAATGGAGAGAAAGTATGTCCTCCTATCTCATGACCTGGTCGATTGCCGCAGCCCCTACTCCAGCCTGGGCCTCCAAGGTATTCCCGAACTTGGATGAAGAATCGGCCATGGCTGCCCTATGGGAGGCGATCTTCAAAGCGACGCGTGTCGATCAAGACAATCCTGTTCAGACTTGGCACGAGCATAACGCTACGCTGCGCAGCAAAAGAGAACAGCTCAACGAAAAGCAGTTCCATAAAATTCATTACCGTGCCCCAGGCACAGAGCTGACGGTCGAACTGCCGAAAAACCACATTTGGCGCGGTGGATCGGCTACGAACGGAACGGGTGGTTTCGATTTCAACCCGAATATCCCGACGGAAGAGGTGTTTATTTCACCGAATCGCCTAGGGACACAAGGTACGGTACGCAGTTCGAAGCCGTTAAGTTATCAAGGGAATTTGATCGACAACTTTACAATCACCTTCGATAACGGACGTGTTGTCGATTACAAAGCCGAGGTAGGGTTTGAGTCCCTGAAAGCAATGATCGAAATGGATGAAGGCGCGCATTATTTAGGTGAAATCGCACTTGTGCCTCATGATTCACCGATTTCCAATTCGAATCTGATTTTTTTCAATACCCTTTTTGATGAAAATGCTTCAAATCATTTGGCCTTGGGAAGAGCTTTTCCTACCTGTGTGGAGGGCGGACCTGCCATGTCCAAGGATGAGCAGTTGGCAGCAGGGCTTAACGTCAGCCTGATTCATGTTGATTTCATGGTCGGTTCGGCCGACATGGATATTGACGGCGAGCATGCGGACGGCCGAGTGGAGCCTATTTTCCGCAAGGGCAACTGGGCATTTTAACTTAGACAAAAGAGACCTTCTAATCCCACAATAGGTGTGGAACGGAAGGTTCTTTTTTCATATAGTATAGGAGCATTGGTTTTTACCAAATTGGGAATGTTAGTCAGAAGGTAGACGGAATTTCTTGCACCCCATCCAAACAAGAGGAGTTGATCGTATGAGTACCAAACCGACGATTGCTGCGATTAGCGTGCCATTTGATCTTGGAGCAGGCCGACGCGGGGCTAGTAAAGGACCTAAAGCTATTTTCCAGGCAGGTTTGTTGCGGGGCTTGCAGCAAATGAATATGACGATTCAACATGTGGCGGACATACGCCTCCCGAACGATACGGCAGCTCCTCTTCCGCCTGAAGTGGATAAAAAAAATTTAAAATATTTAGCTGAAGTCATCGACATAAACACTCGCTTGGCTGAACAAGTTTCCAAAGCCGCTGAACAAGGTCAGTTCCCCCTCGTGATCGGCGGCGACCACAGCATCGCTATTGGGACATTGGCAGGTTTATCCGGGCATTATACGAATTTAGGTGTCATATGGATTGATGCTCATTCGGATTTAAATACGGCGGTCACTAGTCCGTCCGGCAATATTCACGGCATGTCGCTCGCGATTAGCCTTGGGATGGGGCACCCTCTGTTAACCGGCATTCAAGGGGATCAAGCCAAGGTGAAACCGGAAAATATCGTCCTTATCGGTTCCCGTTCCCTGGATGAAGGCGAGAAAAAGCTGATCCGTTCACTCGGCATCAAATGTTATACCATGCATGATATCGATCGCAAAGGGATGGCTGCTGTGATGCAGGATGCCATTGCTTATATAAGCGGTAAAACAGATGGCGTTCATGTCAGTTTTGATGTTGATTCCTTAGACCCGCTTGAAGCGCCGGGAACCGGCACAGCGGTCAAAGGCGGGCTCCAATTCCGCGAAGCCCATCTCGCCGTCGAGATGCTGCATGAAGCAGGCATCGTCACATCTGCGGAATTCGTTGAAGTCAATCCGCTGCTCGACGATAACAACAAAACTTCGCACCTGGCGGTCGGCCTCATTAGTTCATTGCTGGGGAAACAAATTTTATAGCCAAACCCCCATCTGAAACCCGTATCCTTCACAAGGAATGCGGGTTTTTGTGCTTGTTGCAAACAGGTTTAATTGGTAAAATATAGATGACTTACAAGACGGACACAGGATTGGAGATTGCATGAAAACGATAAATCATTGGGTTTTGCAGCTTTTACTCGCCCTGCTTTCCTTATCTACGATTGGCATCTATCTGATCTTCAAAAACCAAACGTATTTTGAATTCCTGAATTGGAATCTATTCCTTGCCTGGATCCCCAATATCTTCGCCTTGTTGGCTTATTTGTTACATTCGCGGCGACCTTCGGTTGTCGTCCATCTATTCACCTTCATCTTTGGACTAGCCTGGCTTTTATTCCTGCCGAATGCCCCGTATATCATCACCGATTTCATCCATTTGACACTATTGAAGGACTTATACATAACCAAAAAAGCCTGGAGCATGAGCTTTTGGAATGATTTTTTCACCATTTTTTTATATGCGTGGAATGGCTTATTGCTTGGCTGCAGCTCCATGTATATGATCCATCTCATTTTGATGAAATATTGGGGTCACATCCTCTCTTGGTTCCTCATGATCCTCACCTCGCTGTTAAGCGGCTATGGCATTCTTTTAGGCAGAGAATATCGATTGAACAGTTGGGATGCTCTGTTGAGTCTGGATATCGTGGACACCCTGCAAAAGAGCATACACAAAGAAGCTATTATTTTCTGCGCGCTAGTCGGCTTTGTCATCCTTGCCATGTACACAACTTTCTATTTGCTTATCAATGGCATAGGCAGCTCCAAGGCTGCTGTATATAAAAGATAACGAAAACGCCCCCAGCCCATCATATCGATGAGTTGAGGGTGTTTTATTCGTTCCAGTCTGACTTAGTCGGCAGGATGCAGCAGTCTTTCGCCGGCAATGCCCGGCGTCGTCATCTGAATCGGATTGAGGATTTCTTCAATCTCCTCCGTAGTCAGCAATCCGCGCTCCAGAATCAGCTCTTTCAGCGTCATGCCTGTGCGCACGGCCTCTTTAACCAGCTGCGCGGCTACCTCATAGCCCAGATGCGGATTCAGAGCCGTAACGATGCCGAAGCTTTGCTCGACATAGGTGCGGCACCGGTCGCGGTCCGCTTCCAGACCTTCGATCGCGAAGCGCTCGAAAACATCCGCTGCGTTGCGCAAGATCTTGAGCGATTGCAGCAAGTTAAACGCAAGTACCGGGCCCATGACGTTAAGCTCGAACTGGCCAGCTTCACACGCCAAGCAAATCGTATGGTCGTTCCCGATCACCTGGAAGGCCACCTGGTTTACAACCTCCGGCATAACAGGGTTCACCTTGCCCGGCATGATCGAGGACCCTGGTTGTCTTGGCGGCAATTTCAGCTCCCCTAGACCTGCCCGCGGACCTGAAGCCATCAGACGAATATCGTTGCATATTTTAGACAGATTCACGGCGCAAACCTTCAAAGACGCAGAGAGTTCTGTGTAAGCATCCATGTTTTGCGTGCCGTCAACCAAATGCTCGGCATTCTCAACCGGGATTCCACACTCATCTTTCAAATGAAACATGACGCGATTGACATACTCCGTCTTCGCATTCAGCCCCGTCCCTACGGCAGTTGCACCCATGTTCACCGTCAAAAGACCCGTTGAAGCTTGGCGAATCCGATTAATATCACGCTGCAAGACACGTGCGTAGGCGCCGAATTCTTGTCCAAGACGAATCGGAACAGCATCCTGAAGATGCGTTCTCCCCATTTTTATCACATCATCAAATTCCTTTTCTTTCTTGGCAAAAGCGCTCTGCAGTGAGATCATCGTCTCGATTAACTGTTGGGATAAGCGGTATGCAGCGATTTTGATCGCAGTAGGAATGACGTCATTCGTCGACTGTGACATATTCACATGATTGTTTGGATTACAATGAAAGTAACTGCCTTTCTCCTCACCCATCAGCTCCAGCGTCCGATTGGCCAGTACTTCATTCATATTCATATTAATTGAAGTTCCAGCTCCCCCTTGGATAGAGTCTACGATGAACTGATCCAGAAGTTTGCCTTCCCTGACTTCTTCAGCTGCTTTTACCAGGTGCTCTGCAATCTTCTTAGGCAGCATATGCGTTTCCATATTCGCCAGCGCTGCCGCTCGTTTTACTTCTGCTAACGCCGTTATAAGTTCTGCATGAATTTTTACGCCTGTAATTGGAAAATTTTCAAGGGCACGCATCGTTTGAATGCCGTAATAAGCCTCGGCTGGAACTTGCTTTTCACCTAAAAAATCTTTTTCAATGCGAATACTCATCGTACACACCGTTCCTTTTTCATTAAAGTAACTGCTCGGTCGCGAAGTAGGTGTTCTAACAGCATCCTTCAGGGATGAATTTTAATTGACCACCGTAATGTACAGTGGTTATCAGAACTATTCGCGCTTTCCTGCCCATATTCCTGCAATATCTGACACGCCTTGTAATAAATTTATGCGAAAATGAAAGCATTTTCATAATTCGAAATGTTTTAGTATTCTTCAAATAATATTACCTTTCTCTACTAATATATGCTCGCAGGCAGCCGATGCAAGGACATTCCCGTAAAATACGCTGCCCGAATATTGAACCATCTTCGACTTATGCCCGTACATGAGCAACGTTATAACCAGAAGAATACAATAGATTACAAGCTCGCATTGTGCGACAATACAAGTATCAAACACGTTTGGCCAGGTTGCACTCCAAGGAGGAATACTCATGGACACAAAAAGTTCTTTGATTATTGAACAAACAGAAAAGTACGGAGCCCATAATTACCACCCGCTGCCTATCGTCATCTCCAAAGCGGAAGGCGTGTGGGTCGAGGATCCAGCCGGCAACCGCTTCATGGATATGCTTAGCGCATACTCGGCTTTGAATCAAGGGCATCGTCATCCCCATATCTTGAAAGCGCTCCATGAACAAGCTGAGAAGGTCACCTTGACTTCAAGAGCTTTTCATAGCGAAACACTCGGAGCTTTCTATGAAAAATTAGCGAATTACACCAATAAACCGATGGTTTTGCCGATGAACACCGGTGCCGAAGCGGTCGAAACGGCGGTCAAAGCAATCCGCCGCTGGGGCTACGACGTCAAAGGGATTCCGGAAGATCAAGCGGAAATTATCGTCTGTGAAGGGAATTTCCATGGGCGCACGGTGACGGTCACTTCCTTCTCGTCATCCCCGGAATACAAGCGCGGCTTCGGGCCCTTCACGCCGGGCTTCCGCATCATCCCTTACGGGGATGTGGAGGCCCTTCGGGCGGCCATCGGACCGCATACAGCCGGGTTTTTGTTCGAGCCGATTCAGGGCGAAGCCGGCATCGTGATCCCGCAGGACGGTTACCTGCGGGAATGTTATGAGCTATGCCAAGCGAATCGGGTGCTTTTCGTCGCGGACGAAATCCAAACCGGATTCGGCCGTACGGGCCGCCGCTTCGCCACGGACTGGGAAGGCGTCACGCCGAACCTGTACATCATGGGCAAAGCCCTCGGCGGCGGTGTCTTTCCGATCTCGGCCGTAGCCGGAGATCGCGAGGTCCTTGAGGTGTTCGAGCCTGGGTCCCACGGCTCCACCTTCGGTGGGAACCCGCTCGGCTGCGCCGTCGCGATCGCGGCGCTGGAAGTGATCGAAGACGAGCGGCTCGCAGAGCGCTCGGATGAGCTTGGGGCTTATTTCCTGAAGCGGCTTCAGGAAATTCAGTCGCCGCTGATCGCGGAGATTCGCGGACGCGGGCTGTTCATTGGTATTGACCTTAAGGTCCCGGCCCGCCCCTTCTGCGAACAGCTGAAGGAAAAGGGACTGTTGTGCAAGGAGACGCACGAGCACATTATTCGTTTTGCTCCTCCGTTAACCATTACGCGGGAGGAGCTGGATTGGGCTTGGCAGCATGTGCATGATGTGCTGACTGGCGCTTAAGCTAGGGGAACTACAGGGCGTTATTGGAGCGAATTTAGCCAATTTTTCGTGTGAAGCGGAACTACAGGGTCTTAATTGACTCGAATTGGCCTCTTTACAGCCCATGATGCTGGAATAACGGACCACAGTTCCCGCATAGCGGCCAGTAGTTCCGCTAAATAAAAAGCTCCGCTTCCCGTAAGAGGAAGTCGGAGCTTTTGTTATTTTTTCACAAACACCAGCGTCCCAAAACGCTGCGGAATATGGAAATTGACTGCACCGGTCGGAGACCAGGCCCAGTAATGCCGCTTGCCTTCCGTATCGTCATCGATCCGGTATACGTTCCAGCCCCACTCAGCACCATGTCGCGGAACTTGCGCTTGCTCCTGCCCCTCCCTTAAATCGGCAAAAGGAATTCGCAGCTCGTAATGCTTCCTGCCCTCTGCCCCATCGGAGACAGACGTACATAAGCCCTTAGCGTCCCAAGCTACATCCACTTTTTTATTCCCGTCAAGGCTGTTGTGAATCAGCGCGTCGAATTCAACGCCCCGCGGGCTCAGTTCGAATTCGTAGTAAACTTTGCCTGTACCCATGGGGTCAAGGAACACTTCCACGACGTCCTCCTCATAGATCGGATCATCACGGTGTTCCATCGTTGCCACAATATGATCGTCCTCACACTCAAACCGGACATGCAAGGCATTCTCAGTCCAGCATGCCCGAAACTGCGTTTCCAAACGAGGAGCGGCTCCAGTTACAACATCGTACAGCCTCTCCGAAGGGATTTCATCCCAAGGAATACGTATTTTTTCATCAGCTATGTATTGGCATTCGTATCTCATTCCGGCTTGTTCCTCACTTTGCTATTTATCTTTGTAACCAATATTAATATCTTCTTCCATCGATGCCAATAGGTAAAAGTGTGAGAGTGTGCCATTAACAAAATAAAACCGCCTATCGGCGGTAAAATTGTTCATATCCTCTTTTTATAAACCCTCATAGCAAAAATATAGGCCACTAGCATAATTCCGACGCACCACGCAAGCGCAATCCATATATCATTATTCAAAGGCTGGCCTGACAACAAAGCGCGGATAGCTTCTACAATCGAGGTCACGGGTTGATTTTCTGCGAAGATACGAACGATGGTCGGCATGGACTCGGTTGGTACAAAAGCCGAGCTGATGAACGGCAGGAAGATAATCGGATAGGAGAAGGCGCTGGCGCCATCGACGCTTTTTGCGGACAGGCCAGCTATTGCTGCGACCCAAGTTAAGGCCAATGTAAACAGGGCAAGTATCCCGGCAACGGCAAGCCACGGCAGGAAGCCGGCGGAGGAACGAAAGCCCATAAGCAGCGAGACGAGAAGGATGACAACAACGGAGATCGCGTTGGATACCAGCGAAGTTATGACATGCCCCCACAGTAAGGTCGAGCGAGCAATCGGCATGGTGTGAAACCGTTCGAAGATGCCCCGCTGCACATCGATAAATAATCGGTAAGCCGTGTAGGACACTCCACTGGCAATTGCAATTAATAATATACCGGGCAAAAGGTAATTCACATAGTTATCTGTTCCAGTTTGAATGGCACCGCCTAACACATAGACAAACAGCAGCATCATCGCGATCGGCATAATGGTCACCGTGATGATCGTGTCCATGCTGCGGAAAATATGGCGCATGGAGCGTCCCAGCATGACGCTGATATCGCTGAAAAAATGATTTTTTACCGTCTCCATTTTACTTCTCCTCCTTTTTGCCGACGATAGCCAGGAAAATCTCCTCAAGTGTCGGTTGCTTCTCCACATATTCCACCTTAGCGGATGGGAACAGCTTCTTCAGATCCGTGAGTGTCCCACTGGCGATAATCTTGCCCTCATGCAGAATGGCAATTCGGTCAGCCAGCTGCTCAGCCTCCTCCAAATACTGCGTGGTGAGGAGTACTGTCGTACCACCATCCGCAAGCTCCTTAACGATTTTCCAAACTTCGATGCGCGCTTCGGGATCAAGCCCTGTGGTCGGTTCATCCAGGAAAATGATCTGGGGTTTTCCCACAAGGCTTAAGGCGATATCGAGCCTGCGGCGCATCCCCCCGGAATAAGTAGCCACCCTGCGGTCGGCCGCGTCGGTCAGGCCGAAGCTCCTGAGCAAGTCATCCGCAACCTGTCGCGGATCCTTGAGATATCGCAGCTTCGCAATCATGATCAAATTTTCACGGCCCGTCAAAATTTCATCCACCGCGGCAAACTGCCCGGTCAAACTGATCACCTGCCGTACATGATCAGGTTTTGAGGCGACATCGAGTCCGCCAACGGCGACGGATCCGCCATCCGGCTTGAGCAGTGTCGTGAGGATTTTGACAACCGTTGTTTTGCCGGCGCCGTTGGAGCCAAGGAGGGCGAATATGCTGCCCTTTTCCACCTCAAAATCTACACCCTTCAGCACTTGATGCTCCTTGTAGGATTTCGTCAATCCTTTTACTTGAATAGGTTTGGTATGCACAGCTTGCATCCGAATCCCTCCCTTCCTTTAAATGACTGTCACTTTTGACAAATTGGCTTCCATCCCTTTAAGCGCGGCATACGTCAGTTTATCCATCGTAGCGCCGTCAAAGATGATACTTTGGATAGCCCTGTAATACTTCTTAGACAAGGTAAATCCCGATAAGAAAGACACATTTTTGAGTGTTGCGTTTCTGAACGAAACACCGTTTAAGGCTGCTTTGTCAAATTTAACGCCGATAAACGCCTGCCCATCAAAACATTGTCCAGTCAGATCCGTGTACTTGAAATCAACCCCATCAAATGAACAACCTTCAAAAACGGTTTTTCTAAGATCGGTCATCGTTAACGTCACGTCGGTCAATCTTGATCCTGTAAAATGGGCTCCTTCAAGCCCCGACTTGCTGAAGTTGGTTCGAACAAGGATTGCGTTACGGAAGCTTGCATTTGTCAGGTCAAGTGTGGATAAGCTGCAGTCCGTCAGGTTTGCGCGGTCAAAATTGGCTTCTCTTACGTCGCTGCTTTTAAACGTGCTGCCTGTCAAATCGGCCCCTGCAAAGTCAGAACCGCGTAACGCGCTGCCTTTAAACTGTCCTTTGTGGGCCGTAACGCCTGCAAAATCACTATTCGCCAAGTTGCTTGCACTGAAGTTAATCAGCACTTGCCGTTCCAACGAACGAGAGAGATTGGCGACTTCCAAGATCGTTTCCTCGATATCTCCGATACTTTCGATGGTCATCTTTAATGCGGTTTCATCATCCTTGCCCGCGGCTTTGAGTTCTCTGTACCGCTCCTGCAAATCGGAGTGCAGGTCCGCCTTTAATTCATTAACGCTTTTTACCCCATCGTATGGCGTGAAAACACCGTTCAAATAGTTCGTCAATTTCGTATTCATCGTATCAATCTCCTTATAATAAATTTTCTAACACGCGTTTGGCATATTCCCAATTGTTGAAGTTGCGGACATAAGTTGCTTTGCCCTTTTCCGTAATCCTGAAGTACTTTCGACGTCCACCTTGCGTTTCATCGCCCCAATACCACTCGATATCCAATTCGGCCTCGAGCCGCCGAAAACTGGAGTACATCGTCGCTTCCTTAAGTTCGTATTCGCCCCCTGAGCGCTCGGCGATTAGTTTGACAACCTCATAACCGTAGCGATCAGCTTCAGACAAGAGCCGTAAAATCATCGTATCCGTATGTCCGCGAAGCAGGTCGGATGTGATCTTGTTCTCGCTCATGTCATCACCTCCATATCTGCATAATAAAGCATACTACTATGACTGTCAATGTACTATTTTAAATTAATTACTTTGCCTAGGATAATTTCATGCAAACATGCAAAACACAGCTCATGAAAAAGGCCTATTTCGATGAAATAGGCCTTGTAGTTCCTCGTTCGGGAGAAAGGAATCGTTGGAGGAGTTAATTCCCCTCCGTAGTTTAGCTTGTTAAGAGCCCAGTAGGAGCGAACGTTGGGGGTGGAGAGTACCACTGAGACATTTGGCGGAGGGGGCATCCTCATACGAGAAGTAAGTTGGCTGGCAGGCCACCTTGAGGAACTACAGGGCACTATTCTAACAAATTAAGCCGTTTCAGCGTTCAAGCGGAACTACCGGGCCTTATTTGACCGCCTAATCCCGTTTTCTTTAAGAAAACGGACAAATAGAGGACGTCAGTTCCCCTCCGTGCGAAGAAGAGCCTATTTCGATGAAATAGCGCCCTGTAGTTCTCCTCCAGGGAGGAACGGTCCAAGCGATAGCAGCAAATTTCATGGGGTGGAGTCCGAATTGCGGCTGTGACAACCTATGTTGTATTTTCTACAATCATTTGGCCGTATAGGGCCTCACTTCGCCTCCTATATTGCACTTAATACAACGATTGTTGCATTTAAACCGCTTACATCGCATATTTCGCAACAAATGGTTGTATGATGTGCAACGAGAGGCCGCAATCGCGGTCTGACCACACCATTACGTTGTATTTAATGCAACGTAGCACTCAGCTCCCAGCGCGCGGTGTCGCGTCGCATGACGGTCATCAACCACATGTCTTTGACTTTGCTGCACAGCCGTCCGTCTCGACATCACCTCATCCTCCGCGCCATGTTAACCGTAGAAATTCCAGCTTCTCCGCCAACGAACATCAATAAGGGCAAGCGCTTATCACTCATGGTAGTCCTTTAATAACCCAAAAAAGCAGCATTCTCAATTTCTCGAGAATACTGCTCCCTTTCAAGGCCAAATCAACTTTTATAAGCAATGTTTATATCATATTCTTTATCCAGATAACTAGAAATCTGATCACGCGCTTCTGACTTAACGTCAACCAACCAATCAGCATCAAGCCGATCTACGGTTTCCATTCGAATGTTCTCGTACTTCGTTTTGGCTTTCTCTTTTTGCTTCACCAGGTTCCGAGTAAACATAAAAAAGCTTATCAAAGCCAGAAGGGAAGCCGATAATCTTTTGTCCGAAACAAGCAAATCAAGGATGACCATAGCATTACCACCCGAAACTAATAAAACCTTATGATAGAAGGATATTATGAAATATAACAGCAACGCGGCAGTTACAATGAGGAATATCCATTGCGTCTTCTTCAGTCTGTCCCATTCTTTCTTTCTCTTTTTCAGTTTTTCTATCAACACTAAGGTATCATTACTTAGATTTAGATCAGGCTGCTTCATCCGCATTCCCCCTCACTAACCATCGTATGCTTGTTCACCGTTATTCTTGCAAGAAAAAAAGACCGAAAGCATCACTCTAAGAGCGTTGTCGAAGATGCTTTGGTCTTTGAATATTCGTGTTTTAGAAACGTTTTTTCCCTACCAGGAATTTTTTGTTTCCTTTTTTTGCAGTTACAGGCACGTGCTTATAGCTGCGGATCATCGGATTTTTGCAGAGCGGGCAGCTTGGTAAAGCTTCCGTAACGAATTCTTTGCGAACCCATGCTTTACAATCTGCCTCTTTACATTTCCAAATTTCAATCTGTTCGACTTCTGGTTTCTGTTCTTCCGTAACGGTACTCGTTGATGTAGACATTTTCAGCATGTTCTCCCTGTTTCGTAGATTAGACTACTTATTATTATACAGATCCCATTTAATATCAAGTCTTTCCCGTGTTCAAAATTATTTACCGATGGTAGAATGGGAAAAGCGGCTACAAATTAGACACACAATGAAGGCAGGAATCTCGCATGACGAATTTACTACAAGAATGGAAATCTCAGTTTCAGGGATACAGCCGAAATATTTTGCTGTTCTTTTGCTTCAACTTTGTTTGGAATTTAGGTTTGGGTATGTTCGGACTCGTTTATAACCTGTATGTCAAAAGTCTTGGCTATGAGCAAACGACTGTCGGCAGCATCGTGGGCATGACTTCACTGGCAGCAGCCATCATTCTTATTCCCGCAGGTATTATGAATGACCGATTCGGACCGAAGCGCGTCATTACGTTTGGTCTTGTTTTCACTATTGTCGCATTGACGGTGCGCTCTTTATTCGAGGTTGAAGCAGGCATGCTCGTTTCATCCTTCTTCGGAGGCATGGCACTTGCCGTCGTCTCGGCGACCATTCTGCCTTTTATGGCTAACAATTCCACTCCACAGCAGCGGGTGCATTTGTTCAGTTTCAATATGGCGCTTGTGATGATTGCCAATGTTGTGGGTATCGCGCTCGGTGGCCTGTTATGCGACTTTTTTCAATTCGTCATCGGGTTAGAGGAAATTTTAAGTTTACGTTTCACATTATTACTTGGCGTTGTGTTCGCTGCGCTTGGCATCATCCCTGTGGCTTTGTTCGAAAAAAGCGAGCAGGAAATTCAGCCGCGGAGGGAACCGCTCAATTGGAAGCGTTCGTGGCACTCACACAAATCTTCTCTTCAAGTCATCGGCATCTTCTGCGTTCTCGGCTTGCTGTCAGCGATCGGCGGGGGAATGATTGTTCCGTACTTGAATGTGTATTTCGAGGATCGATTTGAAGCTTCCAAGTCTGCAATCGGTATTGTTGTCGCATTAGGACAAGGAGCAACGGCAATAGCCTTTCTTATTGGTCCTATGATTGTGAAGCGATTCGGGGAAGTCAGGTCCGTTGTGTATTTGCAGCTCTGTTCCATCCCTTTTCTCCTCCTGACGGCCTTCTCCGCTAATTTCTACTTATCCTCCGGCGGTTATTTGTTCCGGCAGGCCTTGATGAACGCGGCGAACCCTTTTTACAACTCGGTCAAAATGAGCTACGTCGACCGCTCGCTGCGCGGACTAGCCTCATCTTCCGGAGAAGCGGTTTTTAACTTAGGCTGGTTCTTGGCGGCTCCGATTAGTACTGGCTTGGTATTCCGCCATGGCGCCTATTACGGCTACGCTTATGCATTCTGTATTACAGCCGTCGTTTACGTGGTGATCTCTTATTTCTTTTATTTCTTTTTCGGGAAAAATCGGTTCAAACCGGTTGAAGAGTCTCAGTAATGGAAGAGGAAGAGTCTCGCCTAGATCACGGATAAAAATTGGTTCTTTTCTATCGTTGACTTCGACGATGGAAAGGAAATACAATGAAATGAGAGCGCATTCATAGAGTCGCATTGAACTCGTTTTCTATTCCGATTTTGATTGTGAGGAGATTGCTAGTATGAAGAATAAAATCATCTTTAATGGACAAAGTATTGTCTTAACGTGGATGATCTCCTATATCGTTATTCTCCTTTTACCTGTCGTCATCGGTTTACTTGTGTATGTGGAATCCAATAAAACGTTGAAGGATGAAATTCAACAAGCCAATGATTCCCTATTGAAGCAGGTTCGCGAAGTCATGGATAACCAATTCAAAGCGATGGAACAGCTCAATTTTGAGATTACTTGGAATGTGAACATGCAGGAGCTGCTCTACTCGAATAAATATGAAGCCTTTCCCAAAGAATATCGCTATGATATTTCTCAAATCGCACGTAATCTATCGATGTACAAAACCTCATATCCGCTGATTGACTCTTTTTATATCTATTTGTATAAGGATCAATCCGTAATTCTCCCTACTACAGTCAGACCGAGCGCTTTTGCCTATCAAACCTTGCATATGAGCGATGAGTTTTCTTTTGCATCTTGGCAAGAAATTATGACTCGTCCCAACTTCAAAGGTTTTATTCCGATGACCCGGATCGGTGACGATAACATGCTGCGCAAAACGGTGGCCTATATCAGCACCTACCCGATGGAACACAATCAGCCTCTTGCTACGAACGTCATCATGGTCGATCAGTCTCGCATTCTTGGCGCTATTCAAAATATGGAGATTTTCAATAAAGGCCACGTCTTTATATTGAATAATGAGAATCAGATTCTGGCTTCCAATTCGGCCCATGCGCTTCCTAGCGATTTCCCGTACGACAAATTAATAAACACGCCAAACTTCTATTTCTCCGGCTCTGATCATGAGAAATATGAGGTTTTTAACATTCAGTCGCCTATTTCCAAACTCAAATATGTGTCCATCATGCCGAGTACGATTTATTGGCAAAAGGCTGCTCACATCCGCAATTTGACGTATATGAGCATGGTGATTTCGCTGCTTGGCGGCGGCATTCTAACTTTCTTCTTTTTACGGCGCAATTATAATCCCGTCAGGCGTCTTGTCCATGCATTTTCCAAGAAAATGACTCTTGCCTCAGGCCAGCGCTACAACGAGTTTCACTTCATCCAGGAAGCGGTCGACAGCACCTTGCTTGAGATGGCTGATTTCAAAAGCAAAATGGAACAGCAGCGGCACATGGTCCGCTCCCATTTCCTCGAAAAGTTATTGAAAGGAAAGCTGGACCGGCACATGCCGATTGCCGAAGCCTTGACGACTTTTGATATGAAGCTAGATCGCAAAGACTTCGCCGTTATGCTGTTTGTTGTTGATCAAAGCGCGCCGTTCTTCGAACGGATTACCCATACGTCCGATGAGGATAAGTGGAAGTTGCTGCATTTCATCATTATGAATGTTGTGGAAGAGCTGACATCGAAGCGGCACCGCGGCTATGCAACGGAGATTGACGATTCGATCGCTTGTTTGGTCAATTTAACGTCGGAAGCAGATGCGATCGGCAAGGAGGAGCTGCTGCGCATCGCCAAAGAAACCCAACTTTTTCTCTCAACGACCTATAACATTCATTTGACGATATCGATCAGCAGCATACATGAGAAAATTTCAAATGTGCCTCAAGCTTTCTTAGAAGCGCTAGATTCTATGGCCTACAAGCTGGTCATGGGCGGACATGAAATTCTCGCTTATGATGATTTGCAAGCTAACCGTGCCTGTGAGCCGGTTTCCGGCTACTATTACCCACCGCAAATTGAACAACAGTTCCTGTACGCCGTGAAATCGGGTGAATTGGAAGAAGCGAAGAGCATTCTTGCCGAGATTATGAACAAAAATTTTGAAATCCGCGGGATTTCCGTCTCCTTAACCAAATGCTTAATGTTAGGCTTGATTACGACCATGATGAAGAGCATTAGTGAAACCGGAGACATTCAGGAAAGCTTCTTCATCCGTAATCCCAAGCTGGTCGACCGGCTTTTAAACAGTATAACCGTACCGGAAATGAATCTGTATTTGAACGAAATGTTAGAGCAAATCTGCACATACACAGCGGCCAAACGGCAGGTAGCCATCTCGCAAACGCGGCAAAAAGCCTTGCAGGAGCTGGTTGAAGAGATTTCTGTTTATATTGAAAATAATTACTCCGATGCCAACTTGAATGTGACCATGATCGGCAGCCATTTTGACCGCAAAGCCACTTACTTGTCGAAGCTCTTCAAAGATTATGTGGGAGAAGGTCTCCTGGATCGCATCAATAAAGTCAGGATCGACAAATCCAAGCAGCTTCTGAAGAGCCAGGAGCAATCGGTCGGCGATGCCGCGAACGGGGTGGGGTTCAACGATATTAATGCCTTTATCCGTGTATTCAAAAAAGTCGAGGGCATCACGCCGGGAAAATACAAAGAACTGATTGAAAAATAGATACTTTGGGCAGCCAATGGGCTGTCCGCTCCTTTTTATAGGCCTATTTTGGCTATTTTGAAGACCCGATTGGATATTTTGTAGAGCATGCTACAACAATTCGAGAAGCAATTGGACAATTTGCAGATGGCTGTATTGTAAGCGTTATCATATAGTAAAGGTGTGACAGAGAGCACCTCGTACATTTGCACAAAATGAAGTAGCATCTGCGAAGCCAGGTTGTCTGGCGAAAAACTTAGTTACTCTTAGGAGGTCAATCTATGCAAAAAAACAGAAAAAAAATGTTCACCGTGCTTGTTGCAACAACGTTAATGGGAAGCTTGACTGTCGCTTGTTCCTCATCGAACACGCCGAGTACAGACGCTAGTCCGAAAGCGACTGCCGGAGGAACAACCGCTCCAGCGGCTGCCGCCCCTGCTTCGTACCCGCTCAAAACAGATAAGAGCCTAACGTATTGGGGCGAACTGCCCGGCAACGTGACAGGGGTTAAAGCGGCTCACGCCGACATTCCTTTCTTCCAAGAATGGCAGAAAAAGACCGGTGTCCCATTGAAGTTCCTTGCACCTCCTACCAACCAAGCTTCGCAAGCCTTGAACGTTTTGTTAGCATCAGGCGATCTTCCAGATATGATCGAGTTTGACTGGCAAGGGGCGTTCCCTGGCGGTCCTGAAAAAGCGATTAAAGACGGCTACATTTTGAAATTGAATGATACGATTGATAAATTTGCACCTAACTTGAAGAAATATCTTAAAGAACATCCTGAGATCGACAAACAAGTAAAAACCGATAACGGCAGCTACTATTCCTTCCCGTTCATTCGCGGCGACGATTACTTGCGTGTCTATCAAGGTCCAATTATCCGCAAAGACTGGCTCGATGAGCTAGGTCTGCCGATTCCAGAGACGATTGACGATTGGTATACGACATTGAAAGCCTTCAAAGAGAAAAAAGGCGCTACAGCCGCCTTCTCCGTTGTCAGTGTGCCTAGACCGTTCAATGAATTAGGAAACGGTGCTTTCGCAGGTGCTTATGGCGTGACGCGTGATTTCTATATCGACAATGGCACGATTAAATTTGGTCCGGCTGAAAAAGGCTACAAAGACTTCCTGGCAACCATGCACAAATGGTATGAAGAAGGTTTGATCGATAAGAACTTCGCAACAGCGGACGGCAAAGCTTTGGATGCGAATATGGCTTCCGGCGCAACAGGCGTTACCGTCAATAATGCAGGCGGCGGTATCGGTAAATGGCAGCCGCTGATTACGGCGAAAGATCCGAAAGGCGTGCTCGTTGCAGCGCCATATCCGGTACTCAAAAAAGGCGATATCGCGATGTACGGCCAGAAAGATCCATCCTTCTCGCCAGGCGGCATGGTTGCGATCACAGCTTCTTCCAAAAATATTGAGACAGCTGCTAAGCTTCTTGACTATGGTTACTCCGAAGAAGGTCATAATTACTTCAACTTCGGCACCGAAGGCGTTTCCTACAAAATGGAAAACGGATACCCGAAATATACGGATCTGCTCATGAAAAATCCGGATAAATTAGCACCGGCACAGGCTCTGTCCTTGTATGTACGCGGTAACTACAATGGTCCATTCGTTCAAGATAAACGTTACATCGAGCAATATTTGGCATTGCAAACGCAACGTGATGCCGTTACAACTTGGCAAAAAACAGACGTAGATAAACACAAACTGCCGCCAGTCACGGCTACACCGGAAGAAAGTACAGAGTTGGCCAAAATCATGACTGACGTCAACACGTTAGTTGATGAAATGACGCTTAAAATCATTTTGGGCACTGAGCCTGTCGATTCCTTTGACAAATACCAAGAGAAATTCAAGTCTGTTAAACTGAGCCGTGCGCTTGAAATCAAGAAAGCATCCTTGGATCGTTTCAACAAAAGATAGATAACAGGCCAGGGGGAGGGCAATCGCCCTCCCTGCTTTACTAGAACTTCGCGGCGAAAGGAGAGATTTCATGCGCAAAGCAGGACAAGCAACGTTCCAAGTACGTTTCAAGCGTGATTTTTTGCTCAACAAATATTTGTACCTGATGATGGTTCCCGTGCTGGCCTACTACATTGTCTTCCATTATGCGCCGATGTATGGAGCTCTGATCGCTTTTAAAGAGTACACCCCGATTAAAGGTATTTTGGGCAGCTCATGGGTCGGCTTCCAGCACTTCAATGATTTCTTCAGTTCCTATTATTTCTGGCGAATTCTCAAAAACACGGTTATTATCTCGCTTTACTCTTTATGTTTTGAGTTTCCTGCACCTATTATTTTGGCGATTCTGATCAATGAGTTGACGAATAAAAGGTTTCAGCGTTTCGTACAAACCGTAACGTACATGCCTTATTTCATCTCCCTCATCGTAATCGCCGGGATGATCAAAGATTTTACGAATAATGGCGGCTTAATTAATAACTTTCTGACGCACTTTGGCGCCAGTGATACGGCGATGCTGCAGAAGCCTGAGATGTTTCGGACGATCTATATTTTATCGGAAATTTGGCAGAAAATCGGATGGGAGTCTATCATTTATTTAGCGGCTCTCATGGGAATTGATCAGGAGCAATATGAAGCGGCGAAAATGGACGGGGCCAACAAAATCAAGCAGATTTGGCATATTACCCTCCCGGGTATTCTACCGACCATCGCGATCATGTTCATTCTGCGCATGGGGAATCTACTAAACGTTGGTTTCGAGAAAATTATTTTGCTGTATAACCCCAGCACGTACGATACGGCTGATGTCATTTCCTCCTTCGTTTATCGAAAAGGATTAATTGAATTCGGCTGGAGCTACAGCTCCGCGGTCGGTTTGTTCAATTCCGTCATCAATCTGGCCTTACTCATTGCAGCAAATAAAATCAGTAAAAAAGTAAGTCAAAGCAGCTTATGGTGAGGAAGGAGGGACTGAAGTGAAAACCAGCTACTCAGACAAAGTATTTACTACGGTCAACCACATTGTATTGCTTTTACTCGTTGTCATTACGTTGTATCCACTTCTCTACGTCACCTTCGCTTCCATCAGTGATGCAGGGCAGTTGATTACCCACAAAGGGTTTTTGTTCAAGCCTTTAGGTTTCAGCATTGAAGCTTACAAAAGCGTATTTAAAAACCCTGCTATTCTCAAAGGTTACCAAAACACACTTTTTATCCTCGTATTCGGGGTCATTACCAACCTCATCGTTACATCCTTAGGGGCGTATGTGCTTTCGCGTAAAAATGTGATGTGGAACAATGTGTTTATCTTCATCGTTGTCGTTACGATGTTTTTCAGTGGCGGTCTTATTCCGCTCTACTTAGTGGTGAAAGGCGTGGGCTTAATCGACTCCTTATGGGCTACGATTCTACCTTTTGCCGTTAACACTTTCAATTTAATTATCATGCGTACAGCCTTCATGGCCGTACCTGAAAGCCTTGAGGAATCTGCGAAAATGGACGGGGCCAATCACTTCGTCATTTTATTCCGCATTATTATCCCGCTCTCCATGCCGGTTATTGCTGTTATGATTCTCTATTATGCCGTTGAGAAATGGAATGGCTGGTTCTATGCCTCCATCTTCCTGAAGGATCGAGACCTGTATCCGCTTCAGCTCACGTTAAGGGAAATTCTCATTTCGAATAACACCGACTCCATGTCAACCGGTGCCAATGCAGCCGATCAATTTCAAATTGGGGAAACGATCAAATATGCAACGATCATGGTAGCTTCCGTGCCCATTCTTATACTGTATCCATTCGTGCAAAAGTATTTCGTCAAAGGCGTCATGATCGGCGCTGTCAAAGGGTAAAATCACAGCATTAAAACGCCGTTCACCTACTTCCTAGGTGCGGCGTTTTTGTTTTTTTCGTCTACTTTTGAATGCTTTAGGCAACAGCAGTTTCTTGTGTGAAACTTGGCCATACACTATAGGACAGCATGCATTGCTCATTTGAGAGGAGAGGCCTACATGAAAGTTGATCTGGGATGCGGCGAGCATAAACATAGGCATTTTTTTGGAATTGATCGTGTTGGCGGCCCGGAAGTGGACATGGTTTGCGATATCAATGACGGCATTCCGCTGCCCGATCATTCCGTTGAATTTGTCATGGCCAGCCGCAGTCTGCCTTATGTAAACGATCTCCTGGCTGTCATGTCCGAGCTGTACCGGATTTGTGTCCACAAAGCGATCGTCTGTATCTTATCTCCGTACGCCCATCATTTTCGCCATATGTCCAATCCCCATCTTAAGCAAAAATTTGATGAATATACGCCCCGTTATTTCACCAATCAATTCCAACAGCCCCCAGGCAGTCCCCTCAGCCCCAATGTCCCCAGCTATACAGGCAGCTCTGTGCCATTTGATTTCCGGCTGCTGAAGATGGAGTTTTTCTATGAATCTCCCTTTAGCCCCCCGCTGTATGATCAGGATGAATTGGACTTGTTGCTCCAGCTTCAGCCGAATGTCGTGAGTGAGATTATGTATCAATTCGTTGTTGTCAAAAAAGAGCTCTCTGCCGACGAATGGTTATGGATGTGCAATCAACAATACCGTGAACCTCAGTGGGCCGAAGCGTTAAGACAGCCTGCCCCGACCATAGTTGTGGAATCCGCCGTACCGGATACACCTATGCCGTTTCCCCCTCCAGCTATGGACTTTTATAACCATAAGCCTGTTAAATCAACCAAAACAATCCCCCGCAGCCCCAAAAAGAAGCCCCTCTAAATTTGACATCATAATAAAACTTTATATTTTCTGATCATGTTTTCTATTTCGCATCATACCATGTAACCATCGGCCTAAATTCACCAGCCATCACAGCGAACTTCCTTCAGTTATCTAACGAACGCTCAAAATCTAGGGGGTGACGATCATAGCTCTCGTCGTCAGGTCCACACTCAACGCGACTGGCGCGATCACGTTCACCGGAAATACACTTGGCTTAAGTCGCTCCGATACGGTAGGCCAACCGGGAACACAAGACAGCATCGGTGCTTTCACAACCGTGAATACTGCACTGAAATTCGGGACGTATCCCGCAGGAACCACCAGTCTCTACACCTCCAACAGCTCAGCCGCCATACTCACATTCCCTGCAGGAAGTACCGTGCTTTATGCAGAGCTGATCTGGGGCGGATCTTATATCAACGGCACTGTTGACTTGAGCGCTGTAATCAACAATCCGGTTTCGTTTACGACACCAGCAGCAACGTTCAGCGTCACGCCTGATGATGCAACGAAAAATGAGTTTAACTTGGGCAATGGTGCGTCCGGCTATGTACGCACAGCCAATGTTACGACTCAGGTGCAGCAAGGGATGGCCGGTACTTACACCGTAGGAAACGTGCCTGGTACGATTGTCGTTGCGGGTGATCCGACAGCCAACCATTGCGGTTGGACGCTGGCCGTTATTTACCAGAACACGAGCCTGCCTTTCCGGAACATGTCATTGCGCGTCGGTGCCGTACTCGTCCAGTCTACCTCTCCTCCTGTGAACACGACCATTACTGGATTCGCTACGCCGGTAACAGGCACACTAGGCGGTAGAGCGCTTTTCAGCGCCCAGGAAGGTGATGCTAACCGTACGGGCGATCAGGCGCTATTTGGGCCTACAACTGCCTCGCTTGTCGCATTATCCGGCCCCAATAACTTTGCCGCTAACTTTTTTGCTTCCCAGATCAATAACGATGCAGGGCAGCTTAACACCACAGGGACGTTCGGCTCACTCAACCAAACCAACGGAGCTCCCGGATCGAACATTAGCGGAGGCCGTCAAGGCTGGGACATTACGAACATTGATGTCTCCGCACGATTAACGAACAATCAATCCTCTGCCATCCTGCAATTGACCACTTCCGGTGATGCTTATGCTGTCAATGCCAATGCCATTCAAGTTGATATTAACGCTCCAAAAATTACTGTGACCAAAAGCGCCAATGTCACCGGAGCGGTCGTGGGCGATACCGTCACTTATACGGTAACGACCACCAACTCAGGGACGGCCAGCGCCGCCAGCATCGTGTTGTCCGATCCCTTGCCTGCCGGTTCAACCTTCGTAGCTGGCAGTGTCATCGTAGCAGGCGTATCACGGCCGACCTACGATATTACAACAGGTGCGCCTCTTGGCTCCCTTGCCTTTGGCTCATCTATCACTGTTTCTTATAAAGCTACGGTCACAAGTCTTCCGAATCCGCAATCGCTGGCGAATACGGCAAATGCCGCCTTCACATTTCAAAGCGTTGCAGGTGGTTCCATTATTTCAGGTGTCATTCCCTCGAATACGGTGACGACGACGGTTTATTCGCCAAAGATTGCGATTGTGAAATCCGCAAGCACAGCGAACGGTTCTGTCGGGAGCACGGTAACCTATACGCTGCAAATTGCTAACACGGGGAATAGGGATGCCTTAATGACCGTAACCGATAACATCCCTGCAGGAACATCTTTCGTTACGAACAGCTTCAAAGTTAACGGTGTCACGGTTCCTGGCGCCAATCCGGTCACAGGTGTAAACATTGGCACTGTAGCAGCCGGCGGCACATCAACGGTCACCTTTGATGTACTGATTAATTCCCTCCCGTCTCCGCCGCAGCTCGTGAATACAGCGAATAGTACATACACGTTTCAACCGCCTGACGGTCGCACGATCTCGGGAACCGCCGGCTCCAATACCGTGACCATACCCGTCCGTTTGCCAAGCGTCGGGGCTGTCAAAAGCGTTAATGTTGTCGATGCGGTTGTCGGAGATACCTTTACATACAGCACGGTGATCACGAATTCAGGCGTAGAAAGTGTGACGAATGTCATTCTGACGGATACAATCCCTCAAGGTGCGACTTTTGTACCCGGCACCGTCGTCGTTGGGGGGAGTTCGAGGCCAAGCGCAGTCCCTGGCGGCGGCATCGCCGTAGGTACCATAACCGCTGGCAACTCGGTAACCGTCACCTTCCAGGTCAATGTTGTTTCTTTACCTGCTTCCGGTCAATTGAGCAACCAGGCATCTATCTCTTACAGCTCCGGCACTTTTACCGGAACAACCTTAACGAACACGATTACGACACCCGTGTTTCAAGCTGTTGTCTCTGTGACCAAGAGTGTGAATAGCACAAATGTCACCGTTGGGGCAACGCTGACCTACACGCTTCTGGTTCGCAATCAAGGTAATATCGCTGTTCAACCAACGGTCGTGGATACCATCTCGCCATCCACGACGTTTGTGATAGGCAGTGTTACAATAAATGGCGTTTCCAGTCCAAGCGGTAATCCTGCGCTTGGCATTCCGGTAGGATCTATTCCGCCTTCCGGCACAAGTGAAATCAAGTTTCAAGTCGTCGTGCAGAACCTGCCGTCTCCGCCAAGACTTCAAAATCAAGCAACGGCAAATTACACGTACCAACCGCCGGACGGACGCACGCTAAATGGCAGTGCCGTGTCAAATACGACGGATATTCCCGTATCCGCCCCCAATGTCGCCGTAACCAAATCCGTTAATCTAGCGTATGCAGCACTCGGTGAAACACTGATTTACACGCTCAACATTACGAACAGCAGCGTTGTTCAAGTAAGCAGCGTCACCCTGCAGGATTCTCTGCCGGCCGGGGTTACGTTCCAAGCCGGAAGCGTGACGATAGACGGTGTGCCAAGATCTTCAGCGGACCCGAATACCGGCTTCTCGGTGGGTAACATTGCGGCCGGCGCCACCACACAGGTTATTTTCCGGGCAATTGTCACTTCGGTTCCCACGCCAGCGCAGGCTGAGAATCATGCCAGTGTAAGCTTTAACTCCGGTGTTTTCTCCGGAGCGGCTTTCTCGAACAGCGTCATCACGCAAATTCAGCAGCCCATCTTATCCATTGTCAAGAGCTCAAACCTAACGTTGGCCGTTCTCGGTGATATTGTCGTTTACAAATTGGAGGTGGGCAATAGCGGCAGTTCTCCTGCCAATGTGACGTTAACGGATAACATTCCCGCAGGCACGACGTTTATCGTGAATAGCGTTATCATCAATGACGCCCCTCTGCCAGGCGTTGATCCTGTGAGCGGTATTCCGCTCGGCACGCTTGATGTGGGTACAAAAAAAACCGTTACATTTGAAGCGACGGTAACTTCCCTGCCGACTCCACAGCAATTGGTCGATCAGGCGAGCGCCTCCTACACCTTTACACTCTCAGATGGCCGAACGCTCTCTGGTTCCGGTCTTTCAAACACAGTAACCATACCTGTTTCAGCTCCTGACGTGAAAGTGATGACCACCAGCAATGTCAGCTCTGCCGTACAAGGAGATACCGTCACCTATACCATCGTCGTTACCAATCAAGGCATCGAGAACGTCAACAATGTAATACTTACGAGCATTGCCGATCCGAGCACTTCATTTATTCCCGGAAGCGTCATTGTAAACGGCATTTCGTTGCCGAATACCAATCCGTCGACCGGTATTCCAATCGGTACCCTGGCTCCTAACAACCCGGCTACCGTGACTTTTGAGGTGAAAATCACAATGCCAACGCCACAAATCATTAACCAATCTTCGGTCAGCTTCACATCGGGAACCTTCTCAGGCTCATCATCCTCCAATGATGTCATAACTCCCGTTACCCAACCGAATATCACGGCCGTTAAGACAGCCAACACGACCAGCGCAACTGTCGGCGACACGGTTCTATACAGCATCGTTGTGTCGAACACAGGCAACCTTGCAGGGAATGTCATTGTCACAGACACGATTCCTGCAGGAACCACTTATGTAGCGAATAGTGCGCAAGTCGACGGGATGCCTCAGCCTGGCTCAGATCCCGTAACAGGGATTAATGCCGGTTCCATCGCGCCCGGTACTTTTAAGACAGTCACCTTTTCCGTGTTGATTGAAACCTTGCCCAGCCCGCAAACGATCAGCAACATCGCTACGGCTACATACACGTTCACCCCGCCGGATGGCCGTATCATCACTCGTTCGGTTACATCGAATACCGTTACGTTCCCGGTTTCTTCGCCAAACGTAACCGTATCGAAAAGTACGACTTCTACGGCTTTAACCGTAGGCGATACCATTACGTACAGCACGTCCATCATGAACAGCGGGATAGCCCCCGTCAACAATGTCATATTCACGGATCAAATTCCTGCAGGGGGCACGTTTGTTCCTGGCAGTGTCGTCATCATCGGCGCTCCACCGCCGGTTGTTCCTCCGAACCCGGCCACAGGCGTTCAGTTAGGCACGATAGCGGTTGGAGCAACGGTCACCGTGCTTTTCAATGTAGTCATTACCTCTGTGCCGAATCCAGCACAATTAACGAACCAATCTGCCGTAACTTTCACATCTGGCGCGCTCTCAAGCACAACTTTCTCGAATCCGATAACAACACCCGTTTATCAACCTGTCATTAGTGTTCTAAAAGCCGGAAGCACTTCGAATGCAACGGTCGGGGATACTATCGTATACACGTTGAATGTTTCTAACACAGGGAACTACGCGGCTTCTGCCATCCTAACGGATACCATTCCAGCCGGCACTTCCTTCCAGCCAAACAGCGTATTCGTTGGAACGACGCCCGCTCCGGGTGCTGACCCTTCAACAGGGATTGATATTGGTTCTGTACAGCCAGGTGCCACAATTCCTGTCTCATTCTCTGTCGTGATCAACACCCTGCCGAATCCGCAAGTGCTATCCAACACCGGAACGGCTGCTTACTCCTTCACACTACCGGACGGCCGGCCATTCAACCGTTCCGCTACGTCGAATACCGTAACGATTTCCGTGTCTTCGCCTAACGTCAGCGTTGTGAAGAGCACAACCGTGACGGATGCCGTCGTAGGTGATATTCTCCCTTATACGATTGTCATTACGAATAATGGCATTGAACCTGTTAACAATGTTGTTTTCTCGGATCCGATCCCACCCGGTTTAGCGTTTATTCCAGGCAGCGTCGTTATTGTCGGAGCGCCAACACCACCTGTGCCGCCAAATCCAATATCCGGGATTTCGCTTGGTACCATCGCGGCTGGCGGAACGGTTACCATCACGTTCAATGTCAGAGTCGTTGCCCTGCCTGATCCAGCACAGTTAAGCAACCAAGGTATCGTCAGCTTTACCTCCGGCGCCCTTTCGGCGGTTGCATTCTCCAACACCATTACAACGCCGGTTTATCAACCAATTCTTGCTGCAGCCAAAACGGCAAACTCCACCAATGCCACAATTGGCGATCTCATTATTTATACGGTAAATGTCAGTAATACTGGAAACTATGCAGCTAGCGTCAACTTAGTCGATCCAATTCCTAATGGAGCTACTTTCCAAGCAAACTCCGTCGTTCTAAACGGTATCACGCAACCGGGTGCAGATCCTACTACAGGCATTCCATTCACTGCACAACCCGGTGTTACTAACACAGTAACCTTTGCAGTTGTTATTACTTCGCTGCCAAGTCCGCAAGTATTAACGAATACAGCTACGGCGAACTTCAGCTTTAGTCCGCCAGATGGCCGGGTGATTACAGGCTCAACAAATTCCAATACCGTAACCATCCCGGTATCCGCTCCGAATGTTACGGTTGGAAAATTGACAACGGCTACCGATGCCGTAGTCGGCGATACGATCACTTATTTCGCTAATGTGAGCAATAACGGCATTGCGGCCATCAATAGTGTTCAATTCTTTGATCAGCTTCCTGGTTCCACAAGCTTCGTTCCAGGCAGCGTTACGATCGACGGCACTCCGGTACCCACCGCTGATCCAACCAAAGGAATATCGCTTGGCACCATTCAACCGGGCATATCCGTTGCAGTTTCTTTCAAAGTCACCGTTAACACCTTGCCGACATCCGGACTGCTTACGAATCAATCGTCTGTCAGCTTTACGAGCGGCGCCTTTGCCGCATCCGCTTTCTCCAACACAGTCATCGTGCCGGTCTATCAACCGATTATCGCTCTCATCAAAAGCGCCAATACAACCAATGCCACCGTCGGCGATACGGTCGTTTACACGCTTACGCTTCATAATTCCGGCAATTTGCCTGCGGTTGCAACTGTCTTCGACACCATTCCGGCAGGAGCCGAATTTGTCCCTAATAGCGTCATTGTAGACGGTCAACTTCAACCTGGCGCTAATCCAGCTACCGGTATCAATGCTGGAACAATCCCTCCGGGCGATACGATTACTGTCAAAATATCGTTGGCTGTTACCGTAGAATCCTTGCCGTCTCCACAGCAATTAGTGAACACAGCAACCGCCAACTACACCTACTCGCCGCCAGATGGTCGGGTACTGTCAGGTTCCGTTGCTTCCAACACGCTCGTGATTCCAGTATCCTCACCAAACGTTTCAGTAGTGAAAAGCTCCGATGTGATTGACGCAATCGTTGGCGATACGATTACGTACACAGTAATTGTCACCAATAACGGCATAGAAGCAGTCAACAGTGTTGTTCTAACGGATCCAATCCCAACTGGAACTGTATTTGTCACAGACAGTGTAACGGTGAATGGCAGCGCTAGACCTGGCCAGAATCCAAGTACAGGCGTTCCGCTCAACACCATTGCTGCAGGAGCATCTGTTACCGTTACATTCGAGGTGACGGTCGTATGACGGCCGAATCCCAACCTCCCAAACATTTAATTAATCAATCTGTCGTCCGTTTCAGTTCAGGTAATTTGACCAGCCACGCCTATTCCAACACCGTAGATACCCCAGTGGTTGGTCCCGTCATTACGATTCGAAAAAAGGCGAATACTTCTGAAGCCGTGCTCGGTCAAGTCGTAACTTACACCTTGACTATAGCCAATAAGGGTAACTTGGATGCACAAGTTACCCTTTTTGACACCATGCCGGACGGGACTTCGTTAGTTCCTAACAGCGTCATCGTGGATGGCGTCCCCATGCCTATGGCCAAACCCGACAAAGGCATCTATGTGGGGACCATTCATATCGGCCAGCACATCGAAGTGAACTTCCAAGTCGTCGTGCTTCATCCCTCTTCACAGCTCAAAAATCAAGCTACGGCAACCTATACCTTCCATACAGCAGGAGGTAGATCAGCAACAGGGAGCTCAAAATCGAATACCGTCATCATTCCTTTCGAGGAAACGAAAATCAGCTTTAAGAAACACGCGGATAAACCCTATACTTTTGTCGGCGATACGGTCACCTTTGTATTCACCATCAAAAATGAAGGAAGCTACCCGATTAACAAAATGCTTTTTATAGATCGACTGCCAACCGGCGTTCGTTTCGTTGCGGGCAGCGTAAAAATCGGGCATACTTCCTACCCGTCAGCAAATCCCGCGGACGGCATTTCACTTAAGGAACTGCCCGCGCATGAGACCCTATCTCTACAGTTCCAAGTCACCGTTACCCATGCCCCCTCATCCGGACGCATCGTGAATGACGCGGAGCTTGTCTTACATCTCAGAGACCACAAGCAAAAAATGACCTCCAACTCAATTTCATTGGAGGTTTACGATCCTGCGATTTCGGTTGTCGAGTCCGTCCTGCAGCCAAAGGCTACTCTGGGCGATACCTTGACCTATTCCTTAATCGTTACAAACAAAGGCAACATTGCGGCCGAAATTTGGCTGTCCGACTTCATCCCTGAGGGCAGCTCCTACGTACTGGGAAGCTTGACGGTGAATGGAGCTCCGTATGGCAATTCCCTGTTATCCAGCTCTGTTTATGTCGGGCAATTGCCGGCAAAAAACCAAATGGCCGTCACGTTCCAAGTTACGGTCAACGCCGTTGCCATTTCCGCGGAACAGAGTGAGCTAACCAGCCATACTGACGTGTTATTTAATTTCCGCCTGCCGGATGATCGTGTTGTTTCCGATCATGTGCTGTCCAATACGGTAAGCGTCGAATTGCTGCGGCCGATTGTAACCATCGTAATCTTTGCAAATCCTTTAATTGCCGAGCCTGAATCCACGGTCCATTACAGGATCCAAGTAACCAATTCAGGCAATCTTGCTGCCAGCAGCGTGTTTCTTCACGATTGGATTTCTCCCTTGACTACGTTGAACGCCGGTACCCTGCGAATCAACGGCACTCCGATGAACCAAATCTTGAGTTCATCTCAGCCTTTATCGCTTGGAGTGATCACGCCTCAAGCCACAACCGAAATCACATATTCAGCGACAGTTGTTCTTAGACCGAATGCCAAACGCATTCCGCTAAGAGCATCCGCCAAATATGTGTATCAAGTAAATGAACCGGTTCATACGGGAACAGCGTTGTCCAATGAAGTTGTTATTCGAATCGAGGAGGCGGAAGAATAAAAAAGCCGGGGCAACTAACTGTGCCCCGACTTTTTTTATTTACGGTCATTGATCGCTTTAATCAGTTCAACCGGAATTTTCGGCTTCCGATCATACGTAAGCAAACCGTTAATTTCTTGTTCCACATCCGTTAATTGCGTATAGCAATAACCTTGAACAACACCGGAGTTCAGAAGCGGACGAATGACGGCGCGCAGCTTTTGCTCGTAATCTTCATCGTTTTCTGCACCTGAGTAACCCCAGCCTTCCCACTCGCTTTTCTTATAAGCGATCCCGCCAAACTCAGTAACCAGAATCGGCTGATTCTCATAAGGGAAACCTTCGACAAACAGGCGGCGATTAGCCGGCATCGCATGAACGGCTTTCTCTTTGGTGCTGTAACGCTCTGTCAAGACCTCTTCCCGCCACTCATAATCGTGAATCGCGAACAAATCCGTTTTCACCAGTTCCCAACCGTCATTCGAAATAACAGGACGCATCGAATCAATCGATTTGGTCAAATGATACATCGTCAGCGCGTGCTGCTGCTGCCTTTTATCAATCTGGATATTAGGAACTCCCCAGCTCTCATTTAAAGGCACCCATGCAATAATTGATGGATGGTTGTAATCGCGATCGACAGAGGCTTGCCACTCTTTCGTAAACCGTTCTACATACTTTTCCGTGTACTCATAAGCGTTAGCCGCTTCGCTCCAGACAACAAGTCCGAGCTGATCGCACCAGTACAGATATCTAGGATCTTCCAGCTTCTGATGCTTACGCGCTCCGTTAAAGCCCATCGCTTTCGTCAGTTCTACGTCCTGTTTGATCGCCTCATCACTCGGCGGCGTCAAGTTGCCATCTGGGAAATAACCTTGGTCCAGCACCATTTTCAGGAAATAAGGACGGTTGTTAAGGCAAAGCTTGCCATTCTCGATCGACACTTTACGCATCCCGAAATAGCTCGTCACCTGGTCAACAGGTTGTTCATCGACCAACAGTGTGAACGTCACATCGTACAAATTCGGACGCTCCGGCGTCCACCAACCGCCAAGTCCGTGATCATTAAAATCATTCAGACGAACCGCTCTTGTCCCCACGCTGTCTTTCAACAAATATGTGTCCTCAGAAACAAGTTTGCCTTTAAAAGAAATTTCAACCTTCACCTGCTGCTTCTCATGCGCTTTGGCGGCTTCAATGAAAAATTGCAATTCCACCTGCTTATTATCAATGTCCGGCGTAATTCTCACTTTATCTAAATAAGCATCGGCGCTTACCGCTTCCATCCATACGGTTTGCCAAATACCCGTTGTTCTCGTATAGAAAATGCTCGCTGAATCGGAGAGCCAGTACTGCTTGCCTCTAGGCAGCGTCACGTCTGTGCTGTAATCAACAGCCTTAACAACCAACTTATTTGTACCTGACTGAAGAGCATCGGTAATGTCCGCGTGAAACGGCGTATGCCCACCTTCATGCGTAGCAACCAAAGTACCGTTCACCCAAACGGACGCCTCATAATCAACAGCTCCAAAGTGGAGCAAAATCCGCTTATTTGCAAAGGAATCCGGAATCGCCAAATCTCTGCGATACCAGACAACATCATGAAATTCATTGCTGCCAATACCGCTTAATTTACTTTGAAAAGCGAACGGCACTTGGATCCTTTTGGATAACGCTTTGTTCCCTAAATGCCACTTCTCTTTGCTGCCTACGCGGTCATCATCAAATTCAAATTCCCATTCGCCATTCAGGTTCATCCAGCTGTCTCGTACAAATTGTGGCCTTGGGTAATCTGCTCGGGGTTGATTCGTCATGGGTAACGCTACCTCCATAAAGTTAATTAATAAGTTAATTAAATAAGTCCATTGCAACTAAGACTATTATCATCCCAAGCTCATTTTCTGTCAATACATGTTATTCAATTAACTTGTAAGTTATTATAAGTGCATGCGTGGCGTGCCCACGACCTCCTTTGTCATACGCGTGATATATGATTCGGGCGGCGAGATTACCGTGGGCAAGCCTAGCATTTCCAAGGGGATTCTGCTAAGGGTACGCTCAAGGGAACTGGAGGCCTCTATTTGAAGAGAAACACGCTGTTTCCTCACTGTGTGGGAACTACAGGACCTTATTCAGCCGTCATGTGATGTTTTTGCGTGAAGTTGGTGAAATAGCGCCCCTGGTTCCACAATAATTCCCTACTAACACGCCATCATAGCGCATGAAAAAAGGACGACACCGGGAAATCCCCTGCATCGTCCTCTTTCCTTAATCCATGTAACCGGCTAATCCATGTTTCATTAAGTAGGCCATTTCCGCTTCCAAAATAGTGTCCACCGCGAGCTCCGTCAACTTCACATCCGGTCTGCTCAGAATATGATCGATCAAATCGTCGCTGTCGATGTCCACTTCCCCTTTGGAACTTTGTTCAGCCTTCAGAATATACGCTTTCTCATATTTCAGCACGAGCTGAATTTGTTTGGCATCTGCTTTTGATTTTTCTACGATAAATTGGATAAGCTCTTGTTCGTTTAATTCCTTACTCATGACGGTTCATCTCCTAATGTCCTATTCGTGTTTATGACTATTGTAGCATAGTTGTCCCGCTTTTATTTTTTCCGTCAGCCTACACGTCTTGCCAGGCCCATGTTAACATAGAATGAGATGGAAAAACATACCTAAAATACGCATAACAAAGGGGGCTATCATGGATCTAGAATTACGAGTAGCCGCATTGGAAAAAAGAGTAAAAGAGCTCGAACTGCTGCTGGACCATGCACTTAACCGACCAAGTGCATCAGGATCTGAACGCACAGAGGCATCAGCTCCTGCTAGCGAGCATTCCCAGCACGCTCCGCGCCCGCTCCTCCAGCAGGAAACCGTTCCCGCCGTTCCCGCCAAAGAGCCTGCTCCCCCAAGAGATTGGGAGCACTTGATTGCCCGCGTCTGGCTGCCGCGCATTTTTATCATCGTCTTCCTGCTTGGCGTGCTCTGGGGATTTACAGCAGCCGTAAGCGCCGGCTTCATTACTGAGCCTGTCCGCTGCATACTCGGAGTTGTCGCAGCAGGCCTCATGTATTGGCAAGGGGAAACGCAAATACGCCGTAAACGCGCAGCATTGGGGCAAGTGCTGCTCGGCGGAGCAAGCGGGGTTCTGATCTTATCCCTTTTCGCTGCCCACATGCTGTTTGAGCTGATCCCGTCCTGGCTTGCTTTTGTGCTTTACATTGCTTCTATTACAGCTAGTGTGTTCATAGCGATTCGCCATCGTTCACAAGCCCTCATGATTATTACCTTGCTTGCGGGTTATCTTGTTCCGTTCATGGTCGATTCTGCGCATCCGAATATGTGGGTTTTCGCTGGCTATGAAGGTCTCTTCTCCATGGCTATGATGGTGTTATCGCTGCGCTACGCCTTCCGAGGTGCTTATTTCACCGCCTTTGGCGTACTCCATCTGCCTTTGCTCATTTCGAACCTGCTCAGCCATGCAGCGAGTGACAAACCTGCCGTGCTAACCGTTATCATCTTGCAGCACCTGCTCCTTTTCGGCATAACACTCCTGCGTTCGGAAGACAGCCGAATTGGACAGCGCATTACGTTATTCTTAAGCTTTGGCCTCGTCGCAGCCTGGACATACGGTTTCTACGGCACGGCTGCCAGCGATAGGCACGTCTATGAATGGATGCTGGCTCTATGGTCGCTTTTATACATCGGAACTTCCTCTTGGCTTTACTTGCAAAAGAGGGCCTTCTCCGTCCATGTATCCATCGCAACATTCAGCATCTTTTTATGGCTGATTTTCGTCCTCCATGCCGATCAAGCCGGATCAGCGCTGCTAGTCGAAGGCGGCATCGCGCTTTACCTGGGTGTCCGCTTCCAAAGCAGGCTGCAGCAAATCAGCGGATCTCTTACCTATTTCATCGGGATGCTATTCGTTCTCACCCATCCGATCCATGATATCGGTTCACATGAAACTTTTGCTTGGCTTGTACTTGTGGCTACCATCGGCGGCCTTTATGCGTTCTATCGCTCTTCTGCCCAGAAAGGCCTTGCGCCGTCACGCATCTCACTTCTTTTGCTATGGATGGCATTCATACTGCTCCTCATCTTCGTGTCACAAGTAACGAATGCCTTAACGAAAGCGCTCAATAGTGATTACCAACATCTCGTTCTCTCCGGTGTTTGGGCGATTTATGCAGTGCTCTTGATTGTCGCAGGACTATTTGTTCGAAAAGCAAAAGCAAATCTAATCGGCATCCTGTTCTTGTTTGTAACCCTGCTCAAAATTATTTTCATTGATCTGCCAGATGTGTCTACCGCCATTCGTGCGATCCTGTTTATCGGACTTGGAGCCATTGGCGTTGGGATTTCCAGGTTGTTTTATAAGCGTAAATAAACAAGCTATCATAGACGCAATCGAGACGCCTTCATCTCCACTTATCTTGTGGAAATGAGGGTTTTTTTCACTTTTTCAGGGACAAAATAGAATGTGAACTTTCCTTGAATTCATTGCATTACGTCTCAAAATAGCGTATATTCTACACTTGTGGTTATTTAAATTGAATATAATATGTATTTATTTACAAATAAATACATTCATACAGATGAAGAGGTGTATCGTTCATGACATTGAAACAAACAGCCGCAGGCGTGATCCTGCTTACAATGATGGTGACTGGAGCAGCTTGCTCCTCCGCACCAAAAAATACAGCGACTAGCCCGTCTCCAAGCGCAGCAGCTTCCCCGCAAGCAACAGCGGAAACACAGGATACGATTAACATGAAAGGCTACATCGGCGCTAGAATTTCTCAAGAGAAGGTCGGCTTCCTCTTCGGAGAAGCTAAATCCAAAGATGGCAAGCTGATCCTTAACCCTATCGCCGCTGATAGCAAAGAGAAAGCTGTAAAATTCCTTTCCAGCTACTTCGATGCCGCAATGGCTGATAAATTGGCAGCCCACTATTTGACGGAACAGCAAGCGGACGGAGCGATTGTAACGAACCCGACTTCCTTTTTCCCGACGAACCTGCTAGATACAACCAAAGCAGACGTTACATTTGACACGGCAAATACGGCGGATCAAGTCAAATTCACGACGAAAGACGGCGCCACTTATACAACGAAAAAAGTAAATGACAAATTCGTTATCTCCGACGTAGCGAAAAAATAAGCATATCGACATAAGACAGGCGAATCTGAGATTCGACCTGTCTTTTTCTTCAATAATGGCCGATACCTTCTCCTAAATTGCACTTTTTGCAATTTAGCGGCATCAAGATGGCCGAAACCACCTTCTACGCTGTACAAAGTGCAACGTAAAAGACAGAATAGAGTGATTTTCACGTTATATTGATTGAATTCATTGTACTTTGTGCAATGAAGAGCCAGGTAGCGGGGTTTAAAGCTGTTGTATGTTGTACAAAGTACAACATACATAGACATGTGAGCGAGGACCCCTAGAAAAAGGCGGTCATGCTGAGTAAATGGAATTACTTGGCGCAAGGTGGCCAACCGCCGAGCTATGATTACTTAGCGCAACACGCTACCCCTCATCTACAAAAAGAGACCCACAGCAACGGGCTGCGGGTCTTAAGATATATATATTTTAAAGGGGGTCGAGTTCTATTATAAGCCCGCTTCATTAAAGCCAGATGAATAACATATTTCTTTTTGATTACAAAATTAAGTTCAAATTGTAAACGTAACGCCTTTATGGCACTTTTATGGTAAAAGGTACGATAAATACTTCATTCTGATGCTGAAATTGGCCCCAGATTTTATAAACTCCGCTCTTTGGGAAAATAATCGTGAAAGCTGCCGTAGGTCCTGAACCCTTCTGCTCATTCGGGTGGACATGGACATACTCCTTCGCATCGGCGCTGATGGCAACCACATGCCCCAAGCTGCCCAGATAGGGCTGCAGATCGGTGATCGGCTGTTTCGTCCGGGCATCCTTGATCGTGAAGATCATATCCAGCCCCATCCCCGCCATGAGATGGTCGAAAGCAAGCGTTACTTCCTTGCCGCCCACCTCTTTCGTCAACGAGGTATCCGGTTGAAGAACCGTCATCTTCGGCTCTTTCCCCTTCATCGTGACCCAGTGCGTTTGCACCGTCTCTCCGCTTCCTTGCGGAGTAAAATCAGCAATCAGCTGATAATAGCCGCTGGCAGGGAATTTCGTCTTGACGGTGAATTGGCCTTGACCGACATGCTCCGGATGAAGATGATCAAAGTAGGACAGGTCCTTGCTCACCACGATCAGATGCATCAGCTTCTCATGCATGAGGTCAAAACGATCAATCGGTTTATTCCATTTATCCTGGATAAGAATCGTGATCGTCGCCTCTTCACCCGGCATGTAACGATCCATGGCAACCGAGAAATGCGCAATGGCGTCATCGCTGTGGGTATGTGTCGGCATGGCCTCCATATTCCCAGACATCTGCATCCCTGACATATCCATAGTCGTACTTTGATTCCCACAAGCGGTTAAGAGAACAGCCAAACCCATGAGAAGGATGACAAGCTGCTTCATTGTTTTCTTCCAGTCGTGAGCGGTGCCGTCAGCATGCTTAATCCCATCGAACAGAGGCCGCAAATAAAGATCGTGCCACCCCACAGCTCAGGAGACCAATCTAACGTGTGAAACAAGCGCAAATCGGCAAAATACAGGCTCCAAATAAGAACCGGCAGCAGGAAGAAAACGCCGCGATACTGCCACGCTCCAGCTTCTTTTTCTTTGATCGATTTCAAAAGCAAATCACCGATTATCCCGCTAATGAGCAGAATCACGATAGAACCATAGTGCGAGAACCCATCCAGCACCGCCATCAATACCGCCTCAAACACAAAGAAATAGGTCACCGTTCCGAAAGGCAGCTTCCACCTTCTCATCACTAGCATAATAGGCAAAACGAGCAGCATCGTTGTAATCAGGAAATCCACAACTGCTTTAGCCACTGCGTCTTCTTCCCTGGCCATCCATAAATTCTGACGAAACGACCAGGCATACATAAGAAAAAAAGCCATCACGGCAAAGGTCAGCGCCACGGAAGTCAAGGCAGGCAGCAGCCGGCGAAAGCTCGGAGAAATGTCCTTCTCCGCATAACTCATCGCGCGGTACGGGCTGGTCAGAATCATCAGCGCCCCGGTCAATAAAATCAGATGGGTCGGGCTTAAGAGCGCTTCGATATTTTTCTCAATGCCAAATATCGTATGCCATAACATATCGCCGATACCGCCGATAAAAAAGATGATGACACCGGCGACACCGAGCTTATAGCCCGTAGGAATAGACGCTGCCCAAGTAGCATGATGGGCTTTTATTTTGTTTTGATAAGTAATAATAAGAATCCAAATCGCACAGGCCAAATAACCGGAGTACAAAATAGCATGCCATGGCGTAAAAAAAGTCTCAACCGCCCCATGATTATGGGCAAAGCCATCGATAAACAAGCCGACAATCAGCCACATCCCCATCACCATCGTGACGGCATGTTTGAAAATACCAACCGTACCCGCGGATCGCGCCACTTTCAGTTGTACCGACAAACGAATCAGCTCCCAACATTTGTCATGATTACCGTTCAATCATAACACAGTTAATCGCCCGATGAGACCCATACAACTCCTTTTTTCTGCAATTCGTATAACCATTCTTTTGGGGCAGCCACATCGCTGACAATGAGATCGATCTCTCTTAAATCGGCAATTTTGTAGAATTGCACGAGCCCGAACTTGGAGTGATCGCAGAGCACGATATTTTGCTTGGCATATTTCATCATTTTCTGTGTCAGTTGGCCTTTACTTTCTTCGAAACCTGTAATCCCTTTGTCCAGCATCATGCCGTCCACAGATAAAAACGCTTTATCCGCATTGAAATTTTCCACCATCTTCTCAGCCAGCAAGCCTGTGACTCTGGAGTGCAGGGCATTCACCTTACCGCCAATTAAAAAGATGTCCCCGTTGAACAATCCTTTGTTTTTGTAGTCAATTAACAGGTACAGGGCAGGTATGGAGATCGTTAGAACTGTCAGGTTTTTCTTGTTTAGCAAATAATCGATGATATGCAAGGTCGTAGTGCCGTCATCGATGAAAATGACATCATTATCCTCCACGAGAGTGGCTGCTGCACGTCCGATTTTCCGCTTCTCATCCGCGTACAGCACCTCTCTCTTCAAATGTGACGGCTCGTCTCGGGACAAATTAATTTTGACCGCACCGCCATATACCCGTTTCAGCTTATTTTCATCTTCCAACTCTTCCAAATAACGACGTATCGTCTCAGATGAAACATCCAGAGCTTCAACCAGCTCATTCGTCTTCACTTTGCCATCCAAATTCAACTGATTGAGAATATAATTCTTTCGCTCTTCACCAATCAAAGACATAAGGTTAGACCCTCCAATTTATGCATCACATTTTGCATGATAGGGCTTTACTTCGGCATTTGCCAAGCAGCCGTGCGCTTTTTTACCTTTTTTAAAATGAACTCATAAGACAAACGAACGATAATATTCGTTCCAACGATCAGGGTAGACATTGCCGCTGCGGCAGCTACGTCGCCTGCATCTTCCATATTCACTAAAGCAACAGCCGCAAGATTCATATCAGCAGCCCGGAGGAACACCACCGCAGACACCGTAACCATGGAATTAACGAAAAAGTACATGGCGATTTCGATAATAGCCGGAAGGGACATGGGCACTGTGACCCGTAAAAATGTTCGGTAGAAAGGAACACGCATAGACTCCGAAACGAGTTCGAATTCCTTGTCCAGCTTTTTCAGCGCAGTCGTAGCGGTAATGAAGGGAACTGCATAGAAATGCGTGATGTTCGCAAGCACGATAATCGCCATAGTGCCATAAATCCAATTCAGCGGATTGCTGGAATCATTAAAGAAGAAAATGTAGGCAAGACCGATGACCATACCTGGAAGCGCAAGCGGTAAAATCGACAAGAAGTAACCCACTTGACGCAATCCTTTCAACGATCTGGTTTTTTCAATCAAATAAGCAAAAACAAAAGTCATGATCGTCCCCACCACTGCTGTGATGAGTGAGACTTGCAGTGAATTCCAAAACGGTTCCAGACCTGATCCTGCCACACTGGAAAAATCATAATGTTTGAAGCTTAAACTGATATTGTAAGGCCACACCTTCACTAAGGAAGCGAAAACAATCGTGAATAAAGGCACCAAAATAGCAATCGAGACGATGATACAAAATGTACGATAAAATCTGTCCCGAGCTCGTCCTTCCGGTACCCGATAGGGCGTTGACTTGGAAGAGAGCAGCGAACGTTGTTTGCGCTCTACGAATCGGTCCACAGCAAAAGCAATGATAGCTGGAATCGTGAGCAGGATCCCCACTGTCGCACCCATGGACAAATTTTGCTGGCCGATAACCTGTTTGTAAATATCCGTGGCAAGCACGTTAAACTTTCCGCCGATTGCCTGAGGAGCTCCGAAATCCGTAAAGCTGGCTGTGAAACAGACGAAAATGGCGCTGATGAGGCCGTACTTAACGGAGGGTAAAGTCACCGTAAAAAAGGTCTTCCATTTATTCGCGCCCAGCGATTCCGCGGCCTCATACAGTCGCTGATCGGTCATTGACAAAGCTGTGATAAAAATCAGAAAAGCTTGAGGAAATAAGTAAATGACTTCAGAGATGACGATCCCAATGGGACCGTAGATCGGTATCCTTATACCAGGCAAAAGTCCGAAAAAACCGTGCGTAACCATGCCTTGATTCCCAAACAAATAAGTAAGCGCAATCCCATGCATCATCGTCGGTTGAAAAAGCGGCAATAACGCAATATAGCGGAAATAACTTTTGCCCCGAATAGCCGTACGGCTAATGCCATAGGCATACGCGAATGCGAGAACAACGGCAAGTACGGTAGATAGAACTGAAATCCAGATCGTGTTTGTTAACGATTGAAGCAAGGAAGGCGTAGAGAAATATTGGACGAAGTTAGCCAATCCAATAAACTCCTCATTCTTATTTAGCAAAGATTTGCTAAATAAGAGGATTAACGGAATCAGAGTGCTAGTTGTTAAAGTGAGCACGAGCACGACAATCAACACATTTTGTAATGTAAAAAATGCTCCTAGGTGACGGCGGATCGGCGGATTCATGCTGACGATTCCCTTGTTCATTTAGGCACCTACCATAGAATCAGCTGGGAATGTGATCATCTTTTCCTGCGGGAATTCTACGAATACCTCGGAATGTTTGGTAATTCTCAGTTGATGCGCAGCTTGCGAAGATACATCTACGGCAAGCAGTACATTCTGGTAGCTGCTACCTGCTGCTAACTGAAGCGTCACTCGGTAGAAAGCTCCGCGGAACTCGACATGCTTGACAACCGCCTTCACTCCTTTGCTTGATCCAGAGGCTGAAAGGCGAATATGTTCGGGACGAATGGCAAGACTTCTACGCTGCGCAAGACTTTCTTGCTCCCCGTTTTCCAAGAAATTAATCGATCCGATAAAATCAGCGACAAATGCTGAATTCGGTGTTTCATAGACTTGTTCCGGCGTTCCCATTTGCACAACTTCGGAGTTTTTCATCACCACAATGCGATCGGCCATCGTGAGCGCTTCCTCTTGATCGTGCGTGACCATCACGGTTGTAATGCCAAGCTTGTCCTGCAGCTCGCAAATTTGCTCGCGGAGTTTCACCCGAACTTTGGCATCTAACGCGGAAAGAGGTTCATCCAGCAGCAAAAAATCTGGAGACAGTACAATAGCGCGAGCCAATGCCACACGCTGCTGCTGTCCGCCGGACATTTGTGCCGGGTAGCGATCGTGGAGGTGCAGCAGATCCACTAAGTTCAAAACTTCCCTTACCTTCTCATCAATCTCTTTTTTCTTCCATTTCTTTCCTTGCAAGCCATAAGCTATATTCTGATAAGCCGTAAGATTCGGAAAAAGCGCATACGACTGAAACACCATGCCGAAATTTCTTTTCGCTGGCGGCAGTTGGGTAATGTCCTTCCCGTCAACCGTAATCCGTCCTTGTGTCGGTTTTTCTAATCCTGCAATAATGCGAAGCAATGTTGTTTTACCGCAACCGCTTGGGCCTAATAAACAAATGAACTCATTTTTCTGAATATCAATATGAATATTGTTCAAAGCGCTGAAAGATCCAAATGTTTTATTTACCCCTTGAATGGACAAGTAAGCTTGTGTCATGATCAAGCAGCCTCCTTAGTCTTATTAGCTCTAGTATAAGTGTGATATGTTATCGCTTTGTAAAAAGGTGATAGAAAAAAGGCTGCTGCAAGCATGGTTCGCAGTCAGCCTCTTTCTCGGTTTGCCGTTTATTATTTTGGTTCGCTTTTCGCGTTGAAGCGCTTGTCCCACTCAGCTAGAACACTGTCACGTTTTTTCGCAGCGTCATTCAGATCGTTTTTGATAAGCTGTTTGACCGGATCTACGCTGTAACCATCAGGGATTTTGGCAGAATCTGTTTTAACCGCAAGGATGGCGTAGTTTTTGTTGTATTCTTTCATCACATCATCCGTAATCGCCCAATCCAAGAAGTCTTTCGCTACTTGTTTCACGACCTTTTTCTTCATTAAAGCATTAGCTTCAACGTCCCAACCGGAACCTTCTTTCGGGAAGACAACTTCAACCGGTGAACCGGCTTTTTTCTCTTGAATGCCGCGGTAACCAAAGGAAATACCAATTGGATATTCGCCAGTACCGGCTAATTTAGCAGGTTTGGAACCGGAGTGAACATACATCGCAATGTTGTTATGCAATTTGTTCATATAATCCCATGCAGCGTCATTGCCTTTCAATTGAACCAATCCGGAAACCGTTAAGAAACCAGTCCCTGAAGACGAAGGATTCGGCATAGTGATCAGCCCTTTATATTCCGGCTTCACCAGATCCTCATAAGACTGAGGAATGGCCAGCTTGCGTTTCTCCATCTCAACTTTGTTCACGATAAACGCTGTTTCCCAAGCATCGATACCCACCCAGTGCGTTACTGCATTTTTGTCTTTAAAATCAGGAAGAATACGCTCTACGCCTTTTGGCGCGTAAGGCTCTAACATGCTGTTCTGGTCAAGAACAAGCAAGCTTGTTGCCGCTAAGCCCCATACAACGTCTGCTTGTGTATTGTCTTTCTCAGCAAGTAATTTCGCTGTCACAATTCCCGTGGAATCACGAACAATGTTGACTTTTACATCTGGATATTTCGCTTTGAAAGTCGTGAGATAAGTTTTGATTTGATCATCTTCCAAAGCCGTGTAAACCGTTAGATCCTTGCTTTTTGTATCCACTGTTACATCTGCGCTTGCGCTTGCTGCTGGAGCAGCACTTGTCTTCGCTCCGTCTGTACCAACCGCTTTCCCGCCGCAAGCCCCTAACATTAAAGCAACTGTCAACAACGCTACTGCACTTCCCAATGATTTCTTCATCTTCTTACTCCCACCTTCATTCGAATTATCGGTTTGACTATCTATCACCTGATAAATATTAGTATAATTTAGAATTGTAAAATCAGTATTAAATACACGTAAAATATTTGTATTTATATTTTATTTGTTGTTTTTAAGTTGTTTTCCAAAATAACTGTCTTTCGATCCCTTGCAGCAGACGTTCAATGTCGGGCCCATGAATATCACCAATGTTGCCGATTCGGAACGTAGCCGCGGCTGTTATTTTACCTGGGTAGATAACAAAGCCCTCTTGTTTAATGCGTGCATAGAACTCATCAAAGGAAAACACAGGCGAATCCGGATACAAGAAGGAAGTAATGATCGGCGACTGCAGCTCAATCGGAAGCAAGGGTTGCAGCCCCATCCGCTGCATGCCGGCAACCAACGTTTGTTGGTTAAGGTTGAATCTTTCGAATCTGCGCGCAACGCCGCCTTCTTCCTCCAACTCTTGGAGCGCTTGATCAAATGCTCTAACGGTATGCGTTGGCGAGGTATAACGCCATTTGCCGTTACCTTGCTCCATAGTCTCCCACTGATCGTAGAGATCTAATGATAAGGAACGTGCTACTCCTTTGCATTTGAGCAGTGATTCTTTACGCGCAATGATAAAACCAAAACCTGGCACGCCTTGGATGCATTTATTGGCACTGCTAATTAAGTAATCGATGTCCAGTTCCGCGATATCAATCGGGATACCGCCAAAAGAACTCATCGCATCGAGAATCAGCGTTTTGCCGTATTGCTTGGCAATGCGAGCAACATCAGCGATCGGATTCATCATGCCCGTCGTTGTTTCCACATGAACAACCGCCACGTGCGTGATCGGCGAATCCACCTTCAGCACTTCCTCTAGCTGCTTAACATTCACCGGCTTCGTTTCCCCCGCATCCAGAACGATCGAGTAGATGCCGAGGACATCCGCTATTTGGGCAATTCGTTTGCCATAAGCTCCGTTAGCCAAAACAAGCAGCTTACCGTCTTTGGGAATCACTGATCCAATGACCGATTCAACACTGAACGTTCCGCTTCCCTGCATCAGCACGGTTGTGTAATCATCCGGTTTGCTCGAAGCCATTGTCACTAATCGGCTGCGAATCGACTGGACGAGTTGATTATAATCTTGGTCCCATGTGCACCAATCGCGCAGCATCGCTGCTTTTACTTTTTTACTCGTCGATAGAGGACCTGGTGTAAGCAATAAATAAGGATTGTCCGGCAATTGATTCATCGTTGTTGACATGGACGTTCACCTCTTTGAAGTTTTTGATTAATAACCGGAATAAGCTGATCCAGCTCGCCAATGGTTTGAATGACATAATGAGCGCCTTCTTCTTGGAACTTAGCCGTGACTGCTTCCATGCGCGCCTTTAGAACTTCAGGATCACAAGCTTCCACTTCCGCTTCACTCATGCCCAGTTCACTGCTTCCTAGTACCACACCAATTGTCCAAGTGCCGGCGTTGACGCCTTCCCTTATATCGCTGACCGTATCTCCCACCTTTATTACGTTGTACATGGGATACACGTTCAGAGCAGCCGCGTTCTCGTAGATCATCCAAGGATATGGACGTCCTGCGGGCACATCATTTGGGGTAACCAAGTGGTCCGGCGCATACCCGCGCTTTTTCGCTTCGACCGTGACGATCGCCATCATCTCAGCCGTGTACCCCGTTGTGGAACCGATTCGAATGCCGTTTTGACGTAAACGATCTACGAGTGCAAGCGCACCAGGGACAGGTTCAGCATATTCATGAACAACAGCCAGCATCATCGGTTCAAAATCTGCATATAGTGCGTCAACGTCCGTTTCCTGCGGCAATTGACCATAGCGCTCCAGCCATAAGCCGGCGACACGTTCCATTTTTAAAATTTCGCTGATATGATCGCGTTTGAGAAGTCCCATCGGCGCTCTCGCTTCTGACAAGGTGATAGCAATCTCTCTTTTTCTGAAGACCTCCATAAATACGTTAAGGGGAGCAAAACATCCATAGTCCACCATCGTCCCCGCCCAATCAAAAACAACTGCTTGTATCATTGAAACCCTCCTGTATGACTGTTTGACTTGTTATTCGAGCACCTTTTGTTGGTTTTGGTTGCGTCTATAGGTACATAATAACCCGCATTTGTAATCGCAGCGTTAAACGCGTGTAAAATTTGTGTTTTTAATTTGATTTAATTTGATTTCGTTGTTTCGACATCCTCTTACTCGAAATCCGTCCTTCAGTTTTCTGTTGACTTCCTTGTTATTATGTTGGAAATTAAGGATAGGACACTGGGAGGGATCATAGAAATGAAGCCGATCAAAGCGATTATTTTCGATTTGGATAATACGTTATTGTGGGATGAAAGAAGTATCCAGGAAGCATTTGAGGCGACTTGCGAGGCAGCGGCAGCTTCCGTGAACGTAAACCCGTCCGAATTAGAGCACGTGGTGCGCGCATTATCCGAACGTTTATTTGAGGAAATGGCCTGTTATGACTATGCTAAAATGATTGAAGTCACCCATTTGGAAGCGCTGTGGGGAAGATTTGACGCGAAAGAGCATCCTGCCTTTCTGGAACTGGGCCAATTAGCGCCAGAGTATCAAAAAAGCGCGTGGACGCAGGGCCTGCTCAAACTAGGCGTTAACGATCCAGAGTTAGGCGCAACGCTAGCGCTGAGGTTTGCTGAGGAGCGTCGAGAACGTCCGTTAGTGTATGAAACCACTTTCGAAGTATTAGATGCTTTAAGACCGAAATATCAGCTGCTTTTGTTGACGAATGGCGCGCCTGACCTGCAGCAGGAGAAGGTAGATAGTATTCCGGGTCTGGCGGATTACTTTGATCATATCTTGATTTCCGGTACCTTTGGCCGCGGGAAACCTGATCCGTCTATTTTTGAGCACGCTTTGGAGCTGCTTGGTGTCACGGCGGAAGAAGCACTCATGGTCGGTGATAATCTGGATACCGACATCAAGGGAGCTTTAGCGATAGGCATGCGAAATGTTTGGATCAATCATCATCAGCGGACGGCGCCGCCGCACAACTTGCCGAGCCATGAAATCGCTGCGCTAGTGGAGCTGCTAGAAATCGTGCAGCCATGAAAAAGGACTTTCCCAACAAGGTCTAGTGTGACCTTATTGGGAAAGTCCTTCTTATATGCCCGCCTATGATTCATACCTCGGGCAGATTCAATTCCTTGCTGTTGCTAAGCCCATCATACAACGCCTGCTGCCTGAGCACTTTATAAAGTTCAGCCTTGGTCGAATGATCATACGGCATGACGAACAGAACGCCGATGCCAAGTGCCAGGAAACCTAGGATATACCATCCAAGGAAAGAGAGGTCCAATACGAACATTTTCCATTTATGGCCATTCGTCATCTGTTTGCTAAGCTCAACCGCCCTCTTCGTGCCAATCCCTGGATTGTCTCCCAGAAGAAAGGGCACCATGCTGTACGCATAACCTTTTACAATTCCCGGAATGATCAGCAGCAAAAACCACAGAAAGTTGAGAAAATTTTTCCAGAACATTCCCTTGACAATAGCTAGATACCTGCCTTTTTGAAACGAGTAGACCAGATAATTCATATTCACATCTTCAGAGGCAGCCTGTTTAAAATATTGCATAACGCTCACTTCGAAAGGCGCTGTAACAAAAACATGAAAAGCAATGGAAGCAAGGATAAGGAGGATAAATAACAAGATCGCTCCAACAACGACGGCAACAAATACCGGGCTGTTATAAAAATCGGTCCAACTGTCGTGACTGCCGGTCAAGGGGAATTTGACCGAAGTTCCTCCGTTCGAATTAAAGGAACAGCTCGACACCCCTCCGCTCAGCACCGTTAACAGCAGGCTTACGAGAAAAGCCTTCCAGTAGGACGTTCGCAAGACTTGCTTGGCTCGCCCCTTTAGTTCTCTTCGCGTCCAGTCCAAGAAATCACGCTCCAATTTCCACATATTTACTAACTATCCTACAACAGAATGTCCAAAAGTAGAACCCTTTGCGTGAAGCAACAACTTCTAACGGACTCCAGTGCCGCTATTCCGCTGAATGTTCACAAAAAAAATTCTAACGGGCCCAAATGACGTTATTGTACCTGTTTCAACTGATTTTCCACCCATTTTCGGCGAATAGCGCTTCGTATGTCCGTTAGTTACTCCAAAGTCCTGTTTTCCCACCAATTAGCGCTTCCTGTGTCCGTTAGCTGAACTCCACGCACAACATACCTCTGTTCCACTCTCTAGTAGCGTTTCTGCTCCAACAACAAAGCATCACACGTGTTCATTATCTGCAGCTTCAAGCTGGAGCATTACACATCAAACAAAAAAAGGCACCCGCAGGCGCCTTCTCATCCTTAAAGAATTTTATATTCCGGTTTCACCTTCGTGAAATGCGGGTTTTTCCCTGTGACCATGAGGCCCATGCCCCAGTCAAAATGCGTATTTTCCGTCGGGAAATCGCTCGGATCCCGATACTGGAACAACACGTTCCGTCTTGTTCTGGAACTCCGATTCGATTCCGAGCCATGAATCGTCAAGTAGTTAAAGAACAGCACATCGCCAGCTTCTGCCACACAAGGCGTGCCTTCTTTGACGGGATACTCTTTGTGATTCAAGTAATGCTGACCCACGTGCGGTATGCTGCCTGTGCGGTGTGAGCCCGGAATTACTCGCAGGCAGCCGTTCTCCTCATCCGCATAATCCAAATGCACGCTTGCAGCTAGCATCGTATGTTTCTCATGCGGAAAGTAAGGGTGATCCTGATGCATAGGGAAGGCAGCACCGTTTTCCGGCGGCTTCACGAGCATTTTGGAGTGATGCAGCTGCACGTTAGGTCCAATGATTTGCTGCAGCACAGCCGCCATATTGGGATGAATCACAGCGCGCATAAACGCAGCATCGTGATAGTGCACGTCGTGGAAGCCTTTTAAAACCAGCTTCTTCAGCTCTTCCGGTGGAAGGAAATCGCCCCTCCATTGATCATTACGGTCTGCTTTTGCCTCAGCGGCGCGAATAATAATTTCTTCTACAGCTTGCCTCATTTCCTCTACTTCTTGCTGATTGAATACCCCTTTAACAAGCAAATACCCATTTTCTTTATAAAATTCTACATCCTCACGAGTAATCACTATTCATTCCTCCATCATCGAAGTTGATTATAAACCGCTTTCTTATCTATAATTATAAGGAATGAGAGTGAGAACTGTCTTTTTCTGCAAAGGACAGCTTTTTGCAAAATAAGGACATGAAGGATGATGCATGTGTACTTGTGCAAAGAAACCAGATCCCTGCTGAACGAGGTGGCAACCGTCATTCATGGACCTGCGGCATGCTTTAAAATTCAATATTGGGGCGTAGATCCATGCCTATTCGATAACCAACCCCATAAACATTCTTTCTTTGAAGTCTGCTATGTCATTAGCGGAGAAGGTGAATATACCGAAGAAGGTGTCCTCTACCCGCTGCGCGCAGGCACCCACTTTTGCTCTCGACCCGGCATCAAACATCAAATCCGCACCCAAAAGGGTCTCTTTATTCTGTTCGTCGCATTTGAATTGGATGAAACACAAAGTGAAGATGCGATGCGGGATGCCTTTCAGGAGTTAGCTGAGCATGCCGAGGTTTGTCTGTATGATGGTGACCATCACCCGACGGCCCTCTTGTGGAAGTCACTTTTGATTCGTGAGGATCATGGCAGCTTGCCTGTTGCCGCAGTTCCAACCTTAGCCTACACACTTCTCGTGTCGTTTCTCAGCTTATTTGGTAAAGAGACTGGCAAACCTATGGTCATCCGTAAAAATACGAACATCCTGCTGCAGCGGGCCAAACTCTATATCCGTGACAACCTGTCTCAACCACTTCACCTTAGCGATGTCGCCGGCTATCTCAATGTTTCTGAGCGCCATCTTTCGCGCTTGTTTTCCGAGGGAATTCACGAAACCTATACGGATTTCATCCGCAGTGAGCGCATACGCCAAGCAGCCCACCTGCTGCTGACAAGTGAGCTGTCGATTAACGACATTTCGGAGGTTACCGGCTTTTCATCCGTTCATTATTTTACTCATACGTTCAAACAAGAAAAAAAGCTACCCCCCGGCAAGTTCCGCAAACAGGAACAAACCAACAGGTAGCAGCAATGGCTATCGTGCGGCGGATCGGCTGTAAACCAACGGGTTAAGGGCGGTTGCCGCCAAATCGCCGGGCTTAGCGCCAGGAAACCACGTTTTCAAATCGCTTTCGCGCGCTTTACTATCCGGCTCCGCAATATGCAGTCCGTCCGCATAGTAGATGACCGTCATCACTTTGCGCATGGCATCCGTCGGGTTCCCAGGCGCGCTGTGCAGTGTCCACCCGGCATGAAATGTTGCATCTCCGGCTTCCATTGCGCCATGGGACATCGTTTCATACCCTTTGCCTTCAATATAACCGGCTAAAGTACGATGGGATTCATCGGAAATCACCATTTTGTTAATGTAACCAATGCGGTGGGACTCAGAAGCAAAGGTCATGGATCCTATTTCTTCGGAAATGGGCACCAGCGGCATCCACATCGTAATCGTTTTATCTGTATCCAGCGGCCAGTAGATTTGGTCTTGATGCCATGGGGTGTGTCCTCCATGAGGCTCTTTATACAAAGCCTGATCATGATAAATGCGCACGCCTTCGACGCCCATCAATTCCGCTGCGATTTTGGCAAATCTTTTGGCTAATACGAACCTGCGAGCTGCTTCGCTTTTTTCCCACAAGTTAGAGATTTGGATAAAAGCCTTGCCATACGTATCCCGCTGCTCAACCGGTTTGTTATGATAATTCAGTTCCTTCACTAAATCCGTAATAACCGGCTCGTAAGAAGTAATTTCCGATGGGCTAGCTACCTGACGAAGTAAAATATGCCCTTTCTGCTGGTAGCTTTGTATCTGCTGCTCCGACAAGATATAGCTGTCTTCCAAAGAAGGCAACGATTGGGTATGGCTTGTTTCTTTCATACTCATCTAGGATCACCTCAATTTGTATAATTATAGCTTTATTATAGGGTTCAAGCTGTCCCAAATCTTTGTCAAACAAGGTTATATTATTGTCAAAAACAACTGAAGTGGAAAGGATCTTCGATGCTAAGCGATTTTCTGAAACAACATCCCATCGTGCCATTCGTTAGACAAAGCGACTTTGCAGTTCGTAAACCATGGTCTTCCCCGGAGCGCAGATTACTTGATTATTTATTGGTCTACATTCAAGAAGGCACTTGTTGTTTCCATGTCGATCATAAAAAATATATGTTTAATGCTGGTCAATTTTGCCTAGTGCAGCTCGGCAGCTTACTGTCTTTGGAAGGGTTAACGAATACCGTTACGCCGTATATTCATTTTGATCTCAGTTTTAACCCTGAACGTGAGCACAGTTTTCCTACCCGCCCAGGACAAATTGATTTATCGGCTTATCAGCATCTCTTACAGCCAACCATCAGAGACTTGTACGGGGTGGAAATGCCTGTGCAGGTTGAACCGTCCAAGCCGTTAAAATTGAAAGAAACACTGCTGCAAGTTATCGAGCAAGCCGAGAAGCAGGATCCGCTCATCCAACTTAAGACGCAGCATCTAGTTACTGAGATCATCCTCTCTTTATTAGAGACCTACTATCAAGAACCCTACACAACGTCACAGTCGTTTGATTGGATTACTTCTTACTTTTCGCATCATTTAAGTGATCCTATCTCCTTAGCGGATATGGCCGCACGAGCGAATCTGTCGATCTCCCGATTCAGCATGGTGTTCAAACAGCGTTATGGCATCTCCCCTCACCAATATTTGATGAACATGCGGGTGAATCATGCCAAAGAATTGCTGACCCATACGGATCTTAGTCAGGAATCCATTGCCAGCTATTGCGGATTTGCGGATCTGCATCATTTCTCCAAAACCTTTAAGAAACGAACCGGTCTAACGCCAGGAGAGCTAAAAAAAAGCAAAATCCCCTTCATTCGAGCTTAACCACTCGAAAAAGGGGATTCTTTATTTCTTGGTTATTTCCTGGGAAATCGTTGAAATTAGTCGAAATAAACAGCTTTACCTGTTTTAGCGGATTCGTAGATTGCTTCTAGAATCTCAGAAACGACGCAAGCTTGCTCCGGTGTAACGACTGGATCCGTATCGTTTTCAATGGCTTGAATCCAAAGACGCATTTCCAGATCAGGCGCGTTTTCCGTTTCGCCATCATAGAAGGCAACGCCTCCGGCATTCAGCTCAACCTCTGTTGTATACAAGCGGCTGTGCTTTTCGCCGTTAATGCGAAGGCCATTTTTCATGTCCGCGCCGCCTTCTGTACCGCTAAGTGTACACTTAGCTTCATCGACTTCTAGTGTATTCAGCGCCCAACTTGATTCAAGAATAATGGTTGCGCCATTTTTCATCGTAATCATACCGAATGCAGAATCTTCCACCGTAAATTTGGATGGATCCCAAGGGCCCCATGCGTTTGCTGCGTTTTCGCGTTGGGACAATTTATGATACGAAGTACCAAGAACAACTTTCGGCTCATAATTGTTCATCATCCACAGCGTCAAATCGAGGGCATGCGTCCCGATATCAATCAAAGGACCTCCGCCTTGCTTCTCTTCATCAAGGAACACGCCCCATGTTGGTACTGCGCGGCGGCGGATCGCATGAGCTTTGGCGAAATAAATATCGCCTAACTCACCTTCCGAACAAAGTTGGTGCAGGTGTTGGCTGTCGCTGCGGAAACGATTATTGTAACCAACGGTCAATTTTTTGCCTGTGCGTTTCGCTGCTTCCACCATTCGGCGAGCATCTGCTGCTGTTTTCGCCATCGGCTTCTCGGACATTACGTGTTTGCCGGCTTCCAATGCCGCAATCGTAATCTCTGCATGCGAATCATTCGGTGTGCAAACATGAACGATATCAATTGTGCTGTCTTTCAGAAGCTCACGGTAATCTTCATATACGCGAGTTTCGCCTTTTCCATATTTGTCGGCAGCTTCTTGCGCTTTTTCAGGAATAATATCACAGAAAGCAACCATTTCTACGTTTTTTAATTTGTTCAAACTTGGCATATGTTTGCCGTTGGCAATGCCTCCACAGCCGATAATGGCGATTCGATACGTTTTGGACATGATGGTCCTCCTTAGGTTTTCGTCTGAGCTCGTACTATTTATCAGTATATCAAAAACCTGCAAAAATAAAATTTCTGATCTGGCGATAATTATATCCGATTGTGTTATCTAGGCAAAAAAAAAGCCCGGGCAGCTGTTTCACCAGCACCCTAGGCTCCCTATTTTTTGATAATCGACGCCACCAGCTTATATCCGACCCCGCGAATCGAATCAATCTGCACAGATTGCTGATTCATCTCCAGCTTTTTGCGCAGCGAACTTACGTGAACATCCACGGTACGCTGTCCGCCGATATAATCAAAGCCCCAAACAATATTCATAAGATCATCTCTCGTCACGACTACGCCTGGACGCTGTACGAGATACAGCAGTACCTCGAACTCTTTAGGTCTCAAAGGAATCGATTCGCCATTCAGAACGACTTCATATTTCTCTGGATAGATGAATAGTTCGCCGGCCTGAATGACTTTCTCATTCGTTCCCTGCTTGTCTACCGTGACATCCTCCGACATCGTTCTGCGCAATACGGCGGATACTCGTGCCAGCAACTCCGCTACACCAAAAGGCTTCGTGATATAATCATCCGCTCCGTGCTTCAAGCCTTGGACAACCTCATCTTCTGCATTGCGGGCCGTTAAGATAATAACTGGCGTGCTATTTCCTTTTTGTCTAAGCTTAGCCAGCACCTCAAACCCATTCAGGCCCGGCAGCATAATGTCCAAAATAATTAAATCATAGGACTGCTGAAGCGCTTCTTGCAGACCATCTCCACCATGATCCACAACTTTTGTATGATACCCTTCCTGGGAAAGATTGTACGATAACAATCGAGCCAAGGTAGGCTCGTCTTCAATAACTAATATTTTTTGTGCCATGGGATCCCCCGTATTTACAGTTTATTAACATTGCACATCCATATAATAACACAATTTTGCTACGTGAATGTAAATGTTGCATTTTCGCCATATAATTTAGTGGATGACTGGCAATTCAATGGTAAATCTCGTTCCAACTCCAACCTCGCTATCCACGCGAATGGTCCCTTTATGCAGCTCAACCAAATGTTTCACAATGGATAAGCCCAGTCCTGTTCCACCTGAACTTCGCGAACGAGCTTTGTCTACCCGGTAAAAGCGTTCAAAAATACGCGGTAAATCCTTCTTCGGTATCCCCATGCCGGTATCGGAGACGATTAGACGCAGACGCTCGTAATCGCCTTCGCTATTCGGATCAAGCGGCTCGATCCGCAGCTTGACTTTGCCGCCTTCCTGCGTGTACGCAATACCATTGGAGAGAAGATTGATAATAATTTGGCGCAGGCGATCTTCATCCGCTTCAATATACATATCTTCATCAACCTGCAACCCCAGCTCGATATGCTTTTTCTCGGCTTCTTTCCTTAACACGTTAAGTGATCTTTCCAGAAACTCAGGTAAATAAATCGGCGAAAAATTCATTGGAATCCGCTTGGATTCAATTTTGGACAGCTCGAGAATATCCCCAATCAACCGGTTCAACCGTTCACTCTCATCAAAAATAATTTGCAGGAACGATACCGCCGTTTCCTTATCATTCAGCGCCCCTGCCAGCAGTGTCTCAGCGAAACCTTTGACTGCGGCAATCGGCGTCTTGAGCTCATGGGATACATTCGCAACAAATTCGCTTCTCATCCGCTCAAGTCTGCGAACAGCCGTGATGTCATGAATCACGATCAGTACCCCTGACCATTCCTCGTCTTCATGGGCAATTGGGCTTAAATGAATATCCAGAATGCGCTCGGCCGGATAATAAAAAATCATTTCGTCACGGATGGATTCGCGCGTCTCTATACATTCCTGAATCAGCTTCGTAAACTCAAACTGCTGCTTGGCTTCATTATATCTTTTCCCCAATAGTTCCTGTGAAGAAAAGCCCAAAATGTATTCAGCTGAAGGATTTAACAGCATAATCCGTTCTTCTCGGTCAATCATCATAATGCCGCTCAGCATATTTTCCATAACGCCTTGGAGTCTGCGTTCATTCTCCTGAATCCGCGCCATTTGCTGCTGCAAGCTTTCGGACATCCGATTGATGGCCTGCCCCAGCTGCCCAACTTCATCATTGCTATAGGCTGGAACACGAGATTCATAATTCATATTTGTGATTTGCTGGGCGACTTTCGTCATTTTCTCAATCGGATGTGTAATCCCCTTCGCAATTCGATAGCTAACCAGACCGGCGATCACGAATAAGATCATCAAACCGACAATCAGAAAATACCACAAGCTGCGGATTGAATTATCCACTTGTTCCAGGCTCAACGAAATGCGTAAAAAGCCGGTTGTGACCTTCGACTCATTCTTCACGGGAATGGCGGCGTACAGCATCTTCTCATTCAGGGTATCACTGTATCGCGTAGCGTAACCTACACCGTTAGAAGCAGCTTCAGCAATTTCCGGACGAGTTAAATGGTTGTCCATTTGCTCTGGGTTTTGATCGGAGTCCCCGACCACTTTGCCGTCTGCACGAACAAAGGTCAGCCGTTCATTCGTTGCTGCTTTAATCCGTTTGGCTTGTTCGGAGAAATAAGATACAAGTTCAGGTTCTGATCCCATCCTGCCCCAATCCCCCGTAGCGACAAGGACATGCAGCTCGCGCTCCATATTCTCCTCCAGGGACTTGACATGAGAATCCTCAAGCACCTTTGCCATAAAGATACCGGCAAGCAGCATGGATGAACCAATCAATACAATCAAAATAAATGTTAGTTTGGCACGGAATTTCGTCATCTGTTTATCTTGCCTCCGATAGATCAAGTCTGAATTCAAAGAGAAAAGGGCTACTCTACATAGTAACCCTTTCTCCCGTACCAAATCCAGTTATTTAATTGTAAAGATGAAAAAGTGCAAAAGCAATAACCGTTAAGCTTATTTAAAAACAGGCTCTTTCAACGCTGACAGCTTCTCAAATGCGTTTTTCTCAACGTCGGCATGCAAGCTGTTGCCATGTGAATCCATGGTAACGATAGCTGCGAAACCTTCTGTCTCCAAATGCCACATTGCTTCTGGAATACCGAATTCCATGAAATCAACGCCTTCTACCTTCTTAAAGCATTGAGCGTAGTATTGCGCTGCGCCACCAATAGCGTTCAAATAAACACCGCCATGATCCTGCAAAGCAGCCAATGTTTTCGGACCCATTCCGCCTTTTCCGATAACTGCACGAATCCCGAACTTCTTGATGATATCGCCTTGGTAAGGCTCCTCACGAATACTTGTCGTCGGGCCAGCCGCCTTCACATGCCACTCGCCGGCTTCATCCTTGCTCATAACCGGTCCACAGTGGTAAATCGCCGCACCGTTCAAATCAAGCGGAGCATCGTGATCCATCAAATATTTGTGCAGCGCATCGCGTCCTGTATGCATCGTACCGTTAATAACGACCACGTCGCCAACTTTCAGACTGCGAATTTGTTCTTCGGAAATCGGAGTCGTCAAGACGATCTCGCGACGCTCATCTTCTTTCACATTTTTCGCAGCTTCCGCACTCGCCTCAAAAGCTTCCTGGAAGGAGACTTCGCTTCCTCTCGGATACGACCAGCCGTTGATTTCGCCAGTTTCGGGATTAAGAAGCACACCTTGACGGCGGAACGCCCAACAGTTGTAGGCAACGGAAACGAAGAAGCTAGCTGGCAAACGGTTGGCCACGCCAACTTTACAGCCTAGCAATGTCACTTGCCCGCCGAAGCCCATTGTACCAATTCCCAGTGTATTCGCATGCTCCATCACATACTCTTCAACTTTCCGAAGCTCAGGATGCGGGTTCACGTCATCAACATGGCGGAACAATTGATGCTTCGCCAGCTCGTAACCGCTAGTCCGGTCGCCGCCAATACCAACGCCAATAAAGCCTGCGCTGCACCCTTGTCCTTGTGCTTGGTACACGGCATGCATGATGCATTTGCGGATTCCGTCAAGATCGCGCCCGGCTTTGCCTACGCCTTCCAGATCAGCTGGCAGGCTGTATTGAATATTTTTATTTTCGCAACCGCCGCCCTTAAGGATCAGCTTCACTTCGACTTCATCGCGTTCCCATTGCTCAAAATGAATAACCGGAGTTCCAGGTCCCAAATTGTCGCCAGTATTGGCGCCTGTTAAGGAATCCACCGAATTCGTACGAAGCTTGCTTGCTTTGGTCGCATTAGCAACGGCTTCAAGAATCTGCTTCTTCATAATAATTTGGTTTGCCCCAACCGGACAGTGTATAATAAACGTTGGCATGCCTGTATCTTGGCAAATCGGAGAGACATTGCATTCCGCCATATGAATGTTATCGGCAATACGGGATAAGGAGAGCGCTGAGCGAGTTCCTTTGTCTTCTTTTTCGGTTGCGGCTTGTACCGCACGACGTACATCACCCGGAAGGTTTGTGGACGTTTCGACAATTAGATCGTAGACGCTTTGATAAAAATGCTGCATGACTAAAAATGGCTCCTCTCGACTTAACAAATAATAATCATTACAAACTATTATACCATATAAGGAGTTACGCTGACATGTCCAAAAGAATCGGGATCACGATTCTGCTGAGTCTGATAGGGCTCACGCTTCTGCTTACGCCGCTCTCCGCTAAGCGATCTCAAGATATCTACTATCAGGATCAAGTTGCTGTCCTCATGTATCATCATATTCATGAAACGGATACAAGCTCCAGCACCATTACATCCTCGCTGTTTCAAAATCAGCTGCAGTATTTACTAAGCAAAGGCTATCATTTTATTTCCCTGAATGAATTCAAGCAATATTTGGCTGGAGCCACAGTACCTTCCAACGCAGTCCTTGTGACGTTTGATGATGGGTATCAAAGCTTTTATACCGGGGCCTATCCGATTTTGAAAAGCTTGCGAGTTCCCGCTGTCAATTTTGTTATCACGCATGATTTGGCCGATCCGCTGGCATCCTATATTCCTTCGATGTCCAAAGAGCAGATCAGTGAAATGACCCATGCGACGAACTTCATCGATATTGGCTGCCACACCGATAGCCTGCATAACAAGCTGCCGAGCGGCGATGCTGCACTTGTCGGCCGCATGGATGGAGAAAACGACGACGCCTACAAGCAGCGCGTGCTGCAGGATACACAAGCTTGCGTCGGCAAGCTTGCGGGGCTTACGGATGCGCCGCTCGACGTTATGGCGTATCCATACGGCATCACGTCGCCTGCGGCGACGGAACAAATTCAGAAGGCGGGCATCCGCTACGCCTTCACGATCTCCCCCGAGATGGCGACGCGCAGCGCCGACCATCTGCTGATCCCGCGGATCAACGCGGGCAGCCCCGGCATCACGCCGGAGCTGCTGGACCGCTCGATCCAGCGCCGCATTCAGGCGCAGCCGGGCAGCGCCCCGCTGCGCGTTGACGCGGCCGCTGCCGTAGCGCAGCTCGGCGGCAGCGCAAGTGCAGAAGGCGGAGCGCTTCGCCTCCGCCTGGGGCAAGAGGCATTCACCCTGCAGGTGAATGCGGCTGAGGCCACGCGCGGCTCGGCGCGCGTGAAGCTGAAGGAGCCCGTGCTCCGCGAGCACGGGCAGGTCACGATCGCGCTCGAGGATTTGAGCGCGTTGATCGAGCTTCCGCTCGTCTACACCCCGTCCACCGGAACGGTGGCTGCGCGGGTGGTGCCGAGCGTGAAATCAAACTGAAGGAGTACAGGAACCTCATGAATCATCACTTTTTTGCCTATTTGTACCGCCTCAAATATATCGATCGTTGGAGCCTCATGTGGAACATGCGCAGGGAAAACGTAGCTGAGCATTCTTTCTACGTCTCCACGATCGCGCATATGCTTTGTACGATCGCTAATGAAGTCTATGGCCGCAATGTCCCAACGGATCGCGTTGTTTCTATCGCATTGTTCCACGATGCGTCTGAAGTATTAACGGGCGATATCCCTCAGCCCGTCAAACACAACAACGAGCAGATCCTTCGCAACTTCCGCGAAATTGAAGATGTCGCAGTAGAGCGGCTCATTCAGACGATTCCGCCAGAAATTAGCGACATCTACCGCAAGCTGATCCAGGAACCGGATCCTGAGCTCTACCGTTGGGTGAAAGCTGCCGACTTGCTCGAGGCTTACATCAAATGCTTAACAGAGCTTTCCACTGGCAACCGCGAATTCGTCGTTGCGAAGCAGCAAATTCTAGAAAGCTTGAAGAAAATGAATATGCCGGAAGTGGATTATTTCCTTGAACATATGAGCGCTTCGTTTGAGAAAACGCTGGACGAAATTACGCTTAATCCAAGTCCAGGAGAATAATCATTCCACAATGAAGAAGGGGCTGTTCCAAACGTAGAAAATCTCTGCGTTTGAAACAGCCCCTTTATTTCAGTCATTAAGCCAATATTTGAGGATTCGTCATGAATAAAATAGCAACTACTACAGCTACTGCTGCAATCCAGCTGAATGTTTTGATTTTCGCAGCATCGGTTGCCGTGCTGTTTCCTGCCTTGGCGTTAGCTACCAACTTCTTCATTCTTCCGCCGATCATGCCAGTCACAGCTCCCACGATAAGCAGTAAAACAACTGCCAGCACCATCCACAATACAGATGCATCAACTTTGGAAACCATAGCTCCGCCCGTGATGAAGGTCACAATTAATGAAAATTGTCCAATGCGATTTAACGTAGACAGCAGCCCCATAAAACCCTCTAATGCAGCGCCAGTTAACGTTGCGGCACGTCCCACAATGAACGGGAACACGACGTATACGCCAAGCAGCAAGGCACTAAGTACATGTAAAAAAATCATGACTTGATACATTCTAATAACCTCCGCAATTTTGAATTAGAATCGTTCTTATCTAAGTATACCGAATACCTTTCTTTGGGACAAGAAAGCGATGTCAACAATTGTTCTTTTTCACCATATCTCCATATAAATGTGACCAACTCTGTCATAACTAGCGCATTCAACAAAAAAAGAGCCAATCCCCTTGAGGGAGACCGACTCTTCGTTTGTTATCCAATTAGCCTGTTACAACTTTAATTACGCTGCGAACAGAGGCTGCTGTTTTGTCCAAAGCTGATTTTTCTGCCTCAGTCAGTTCGATATCCATAATTTTCTCGATACCATTCCCACCAAGGACAGTCAGAACGCCCATGAACAAGTTATCATAGCCATATTCGCCTTCAAGAAGAGCGATTGTAGGAATGATACGTTTTTTATCTTTCAAAATAGCTTCGGTCATTTGCACAAGGGACGCTGCTGGCGCGTAGTATGCACTACCGTTACCAAGCAGGTTAACAATCTCCCCGCCGCCCGTACGAGTCCGTTGTACAATGGCTTCAATACGGTCAGCTGGAATCAGCTTCTCAATTGGCACTCCGCCTGCGTAAGTGTAACGAACAAGTGGAACCATGTCATCGCCGTGTCCGCCGATTACAACTCCTTTAACGTCCTCAACCGATACATTCAACTCTTGTGAGATGAACGTCAAGTAACGAGCTGTATCCAGTACACCCGATTGGCCGATTACACGGTTTTTCGGGAAGCCCAGAGCTTGATAGGCAACATAAGTCATTGCATCAACTGGATTACTCAAGATGATAACGATGGAGTTCGGAGCCACTTCTTTTACGTTTTCACAAACGGATTTCACGATACCCGCATTCGTGTTTACCAAATCATCGCGGCTCATTCCCGGTTTACGGGCGATACCAGCGGTGATGATCACGATATCGGAATCAGCTGCATCTGCATAACTGGAAGTACCAGTGATTTGAGCGTCGTAACCTTGAACCGGGCCAGCTTCGAGCATGTCGAGCGCTTTCCCTTTTGTAGGGTTTTCCAATTGCGGGATATCTAGAAGAACAACATTACCAAGTTCTTTTTGAGCTAACATAAGAGCAGTTGTTGCTCCTGTGAAGCCTGCACCGACAACAGTAATTTTATTACGACGGATTGCCATTTGAGATGTGCCTCCTAATAATGATTAGTTATCGTACCCTTGGAGCGTTAAAAATGATTAAGCCATGTTTTTGATGATTTCATTCGCGAATTCGGAGCATTTAATTTCAGTTGCGCCATCCATCAAACGAGCAAAGTCATAAGTAACGGTTTTGTTGTTGATCGAAGTTTCCAAGCCTTTGTAGATCAATTGAGCTGCTTCCAACCAGCCAAGGTGCTCAAGAAGCATAACGCCGGAAAGGATAACGGAACCTGGGTTAACAACGTCAAGACCTGCGTATTTAGGAGCTGTACCATGTGTAGCTTCGAAGATCGCGTGACCAGTCAAGTAGTTGATGTTTGCTCCTGGAGCGATACCGATACCGCCTACTTGTGCAGCAAGTGCATCAGACAGGTAGTCACCGTTCAAGTTCAATGTTGCGATAACATCAAAATCAGTTGGACGTGTCAATACTTGTTGCAACGCGATGTCAGCAATCGCATCTTTTACGATGATTTTGCCAGCAGCTTCTGCATCTTTTTGAGCTTTGTTAGCTGCTTCAGCGCCTTCTGCTTCTTTGATACGATCATATTGTGCCCATGTAAATGTTTTATCACCATATTCACGCTCAGCCAGCTCGTAACCCCAGTTTTTGAACGCGCCTTCTGTGAACTTCATGATGTTGCCTTTGTGAACCAAAGTTAGCGTTTTACGGCCATGTTTGATTGCATACTCGATTGCAGCGCGTACCAAACGCTCTGTACCTTCAGAAGATACTGGTTTTACACCGATACCTGAAGTTTCTGGGAAACGGATTTTGTTAACGCCCATCTCGTTTTGCAAGAAGGAAATTACTTTCTTAACCGCATCGGAACCAGCTTCCCACTCGATACCTGCATAGATATCTTCTGTGTTTTCACGGAAAATAACCATATCAACCAACTCAGGACGTTTAACCGGTGAAGGTACGCCGTTGAAGTAGCGAACTGGACGGGAACACACGTATAGATCAAGCTCTTGACGAAGCGCAACGTTCAGGGAACGGATACCGCCACCGATTGGTGTAGTCAGAGGTCCTTTGATGGAAACGATGTATTCGCGCATAGCTGTTAGTGTATCGTTAGGCAACCAGTTGTTGAATTTGTTAAAAGCTTTCTCACCTGCGAAAACTTCGTACCAAGCGATTTTTTTCTCGCCTTTGTAAGCTTTCTCTACAGCAGCATCAAGAACGCGTACGGAAGCCGCCCAGATGTCAGGACCTGTACCGTCACCTTCAATGTAAGGAATGATTGGGTTGTTAGGTACTTGCAGAACGCCATTCTCGATGGTGATTTTTTGACCTTCTGTTGGCAGTTCGTAAGATTCGAATTGTGGCATGATAGTTCCTCCTAAGATTTGTTTAAAATAGCATTAATGAGTTAACTATGGTGCAATACGCTGCATGCTTATGGCAGTCCCTTCCGACCGCTTGTTATAATCCATTTTCTTTGAACAATTTTCATATGTAAATAAATCGATTATAAAGGCGGGCACTACGTTTCTCCAGGCACTGCCAAGCACTCCACTAGTTACGTTACTACAAAGAGTACCCTTTACACAAATGCAACTCGTCACCGTAGTAGAGGCAGAAGAGTGGCAGACACACAAAAAGCGACGGGAGTTGCGGTACACCCCGGGGAGCATAAGTCCCTGAAGCTTTGGTACCGAACTGCCCGCACCTTGAGTTTACATCTAATTCAAACGAATTAGCGAGCGCTAATCGGAATGTATTTTTGGTTAACCGGGCCTGTGTACTCAGCGCGAGGACGGATCAAGCGGTTGTTTTCGTACTGCTCAAGAATGTGTGCAGTCCAACCGGATGTACGGCTGATCGCGAAGATCGGTGTGAACAGGTCGCGCGGGATTTCAAGTGTTGTGTAGACAGAAGCGGAGTAGAAGTCTACATTCGGTTTCAAGCCTTTAAGTCCTGTCACCAGTTCATCCGCTTTGACGGACATTTCATACCATTTCAGGTTGCCAGTCAATTTGCCAAGCTCGTAAGACATTTTTTGCAAATGCTTCGCACGCGGATCTCCGTTTTTGTAAACACGGTGGCCGAAGCCCATGATTTTGTCTTTACGCTCTAATTTGCCGTTAATGTAAGGAACTACGTTCTCTACAGTACCGATCTCTTCCAGCATAGCCATAACCGCTTCGTTCGCACCACCGTGAAGAGGTCCTTTGAGCGTGCCGATAGCTGAAGTAATACCGGAGTAAATATCAGTAAGTGTAGCAACTGTTACGCGTGCCGCGAATGTAGATGCATTCAGTTCGTGGTCAGCGTGAAGCACTAACGCTTTGTCCAAAGCTTCAATCGCAACTTTGTCCGGCTCTTTGCCCGTCAATTGGTACAAGAAGTTAGCCGCTACGGAAGAATATCCTGGGGAAGCTAACGGTTCTTTACCTTCACGGATACGAGCGAAAGCTGCAATGATGCCAGGGATTTGCGCTTGCAATTTGATCGCTTTACGAACGTTGGATTCTTGGCTCAGGTCGTTCGCTTCTTCATCGTACAGAGCAAGAGCGGAAACAGCCGTGCGAAGCGCAGCCATGGAATTAACATCTTTCGGGAATGTTTTCAACTGGTTGATCACCGCATCAGGCACCTTGCTATAAGCGTTCAGGTCGCTTTGCAGTTTCTCAAGCTCAGCTTGGTTAGGGAGTTTGCCGAACCAAAGCAAATAAATTACTTCTTCAAATGTCGCATTTTCTGCGAGGTCATCAATATCAATCCCGCGATATGTTAACACTCCATCTACAATGGAGCTAATCGACGAGGTCGTGGCTACAATTCCTTCTAAACCTTTGGTTGCAGTCATTGGAATCTCTCCTTAGCTACTCTATTAGCAAAAAATTGCTTTTTTCCTAACTTTAATAATAAAGTATTTTACTCGGTAAGTGAACAAAAGAGGACATAAAACTTCATTATCACTACCATAAAGAATCTTTTTGACACAAAAAAGCCATTTTATTTTGCTTCACAACGAAAAACACACGCTACAAGTTTTTGTTTATTTCCCCGAATTATACAAGAAATTTGCAAAAGTTTGTCGAGTCGCCCTTCCCTTGATACAATGTAGGCAAAGTATCAGTGATTTCTCGGATAAAGGAGCAAATACATGAGCAGCGGCACAAAAATCGGCATCATCGATATCGGGTCCAACTCGATACGACTTGTGATTTATGAAATCAATGAGCTGGGAGCCTACCGGGTAGTAAGCGAACACAAGGATTCCGCAAGGCTCAGCGAGCGCATCGGTTATGATGGCATTTTACATAGCAAAGATATTATTTCTATTGTCCCCATTCTTTCGCATTATGCGCTTTTATGCCGGGTACATGAAGTTCAAACGGTTAGAGCCGTAGCAACTGCAGCCATTCGCAACGCGGTCAATTCAGAAGAGATCGTACGTGTCCTTGAGGAACAGACCAGCCTGCAGATTGAAGTGCTCAGCGGATCGGAAGAAGCGCGCTATGGCTATTTGGGAGTCATCAACACCATCGATATTCGGGACGCTCTCGTCATCGACATTGGCGGCGGCAGCACAGAGGTAACTTTACTGCGCGATCGGAAGCTGATGAACAGTGTGTCCTTTCCATTCGGTGCCGTGAACACAACTCATCAATTTATGAAAAACGCGAATCTCACGGAACAAGGGGCAGCCGATATTCGTCGCATGGTTGAAGAGGCGATCGCCGACCATCCCTGGATTACCCAGTCTCCGAATCTGCCGATGATCGGACTCGGCGGTACGATTCGAACGCTCGGCAAAATGAGCCAGAAACGCTCGAAGTACTCCTTGCAGCTTGCGCATAACTACGAACTGAAGCCCGGAGAGCTTCGATCCTTCGTCACCCTGCTGTCGTCCCTTCCCATCGAAAAGAGAAAGAAAGTCGACGGCCTATCCAAAGAACGCTCCGATATTATCGTGCCGGGACTTCTTATTTTAGATACCTTGTTCCAAGCTGCAAATGCCTCCCAGTGCATCGTCAGCGGTTCAGGACTGCGAGACGGTATATTCTTCGAGATGTTCGATCCCAAGCACCCTATTAAGCAGGATGTCCTGGAAGCCAGCATCCACAACTTGCTGTGCCTTCATCCCAATGGAGCGGAGAAGCATGTTCGACGCGTCGACCAGCTTGCCATGCTGCTCTATGACAAGCTTGAGGTTCATGCGAACCTTGAAGAAGGCAGTTGGCGTTATCTTCACACTACCGCGCTCCTGCATCGTATTGGTGTCAGTGTACACTATTATCAATATCTAAAGCATACGCAGTATATGCTGGCAAATGCCCGCATCGATGGGCTCACGCATCGTGAGATCGTGATCTGCTCGCTCATCGCGACGTACAAAACAAAAAGCCGGACCCATCAGCAATCCCTTGCTTACAAGGATTTGTTGAAAGAATCCGACGAGATGTTGATTGTAAAGTTAGGCACGCTTCTAAAGCTTGCAACTGCGCTGGATCACAGTGAAACTCAGCCTGTTCAAAAGTTGGTCGTTACACGATCCGATACGTCCTTGACGCTTAAACTGCTCTGCGTACACAACCCGATTTTAGAGTTAAAAGAGCTCGCAGCCATAACCAAAGATTTCGAAAAAGCGTGGGGCCTCAAACTTAAGATTCAAGCTGGAGTTTTTTCCAAGACGTAATTTTCATGGCCTCGAACTGGCTCCGATAAGGGGTCAGTTCATTTTTTATTCTGGCATACATGCCGTTAGACATAAGCTCTCTGGCTTTCACATTATCATTCAGACTGACGTTCAGAATCGAAATCATCATTTTCTTCATCTGCGGGTCAATAACTGGACACATCAACTCAATTCTACGCGTCAAATTCCGTGTCATCCAATCCGCGGAGGATAAATAAACATCAACGAGATCGCCATTTTGGAAATAATAAATCCGTGAATGCTCCAAGAACCTGTCTACGATACTCCGCACCGTAATATTCTCACTAAGTCCAGGAACTCCTGGACGTAAGCAGCAGACGCCGCGAACAATTAATTCAATCTTCACGCCTGCTTGCGACGCCGCATACAGCGCATCCACGACTTCCTGATTCGACAATGAATTCATTTTGGCTATGATTTTCGCCGGTTTGCCTTCTCTCGCATGGGCCGCTTCCCTTTCAATCAGCTCGAACAGCTTATCTTTAAGATCTGTAGGAGCTACGGCAAAAGACTGCCAGTCATGCGGAGCCGAGTAGCCGGTAATTTCGTTGAACAACGCCGAAGCATCCTCACCAATGATACTATTGGAGGTGAAAAGCCCTACATCTGTATAGAGACGGGCTGTATTGTCATTATAGTTCCCTGTCCCCACATGCACATATCGGCGAAGGGTATTCTCTTCTTGACGTACGACCAAGGTAATTTTGGCGTGTGTCTTAAGCCCGACAAGTCCGTAAACGACATGACAGCCTGACTTTTCCAGCATTCTCGCCCAAGCGATATTCCGTTCTTCGTCGAAACGCGCCTTCAGCTCCACAACCACCGTAACCTGCTTGCCGGATTCCGCGGCTCGTGCCAAGGATTGAATAATCAGCGAGTTCCCGCTTGCCCGGTACAAGGTCATTTTAATCGCAAGTACTTTTGGATCATAAGCCGCATGGACAATGAAATCCGTCACGGCATCAAAAGTTTCATAAGGGTGATGAACGAGGACATCCTTTTGCTTCAGCACTTCGAAGAAATCCACCTCATCCTCAAATTCCACCGGATATTTAGGGTTCACCCTCGGGTATCGAAGATTTTCAAAACCATTCAGCGTATTCGCCAGTTTCATAAAATAAGTGATGTCGAGCGGCCCATCAATTTCAAAGGTCTGTTCTTCGATTTCGAACTCTTCCTGCAATTGGGCAAGCGCATAAGGGTGAATGCCTTCTTGAACCTCAAGCCGTACAGGAGAGCCCCAGCGCCTGCGTCTTAGCTCTTTCTCGATCTCCTCAAGGAGATCTTCCGCCCCTTCTTCATTGAGCGTTAGATCGGCATTACGAGTCACCCTGAAGCCATGAACCGATATCGGGATGTAGCCGCTGAACAACGATTGTATGTGATGCTCCATTAATTCTTCAAGTAGAATAAATTCCTGTTTCTTGCTATTAGGCCGTGAAGGTACGGAGATATAACGGGATAAATTGCTAGGAACTTGAACAATGGCAAAATACGGCTCATCATCCGGATCATCGCCTTCTCGGATGAGCAGGACAGCCAAATAGACAGAATGATTATGTACGAGTGGGAACGGTCGGCTCTGGTCCACGGCCATCGGCGTTAATACCGGAAAAATAATATCGTGGTAGTAAGCATCCATCGCTTTCTTCTGACTCGTATTCAAGTCCTCGTATTCGGTGAACACGATGCCTTCTCTCGTCAACAATCTCGTGACTTCACGATACGTTTTGTACTGTTCATTCACCATTTTGTTCGTGCGTTTCATAATCCGTTTGATTAGCCCCGCAGGTGTGTAGCCGGTAAAATCTTTTTTCGTATATCCAGCTTTAATTTGATCCTTCAGACCTGCAACACGAACACTCATGAACTCGTCGAGATTGCTAGATACGATAGCCAGAAATTTCACACGCTCAAGCAGTGGAGTGCTTGGATCTTGAGCTTCCTCCAAAACTCGCCAGTTGAATTCGATCCAACTTAAGTCACGATTTAAGTATTTGGTCGAAATCTCTTTGAGTTCCTTTTGTTCCTTGAGCTCTTTAACTTCCTTCAGATCGGGTTCTCGCGCAATACTCATAAAGCCTCCAATTAAATTATCTAGTTTATGGTTTCATTGTACTATGTGTCTGGAATACCGACAATGCAGATCCCCCTCCACTATTATATTAAGATTTTGTAAAGGGATGTTCGTTTCCGTATTTATCCATGTTCATGTTACAATACAAGGAACTGAACCAAGGAGAGAAGAACGATGGGTATCCTCAATCCGCGCTTAGTTCACCAGATTTTCAGAGGTATTTGGGTGGCTTTAATCATAGCTGGAATCGCCTACGCTTTCTACTACGTTATCCCACTGATTTATCCTTTTATTTTTGGCTGGATTTTGGCGCTTATGCTCAATCCAATTGTGAATTTTTTTCAATTCAAGCTCAAATTTCCGCGATGGCTTGCCGTCAGTTTCTCTATGCTTCTCTTTTTAGCAGCCATGGTTACGGCCATCACCCTGTTGGTTGCCAATATTGTTGTGGAATTAGGATCGCTTGCGGATACCCTGCAGCTTCAGATTAACCGTTGGGTGGAGCAGTTCAATGTGTTCATCAATTCAACAGCTTTCCAAGATTGGATCGAGAAAATCAATGAGTTTTTTGAAAATAACCCCAAATATCAGGAAACCGTTAATAACAACCTCTCGTCCACGGCAGGCTCCATTGCTGATGTGAGTAAATTTATTATTAATTATGTCTTTAACACGCTCAAAAGCTTGCTCACCTCGCTGCCGAATATTGCAACAATTACGATTATCATCATGTTAGCTACTTTCTTTATAAGTAAAGACTGGTACCAACTCATTCAAAGATACAAAGGCATTTTCTCCGATCTCATCGTGAAAACCACGCAATTGATTCGCAACGATTTGCAAAAAGCATTGTTCGGGTACATACGCGCACAGCTTATCCTGGTATCGCTGACCGCATTGGTTGTCATTATCGGTTTGCTTGTCCTGCGTGTCGACTATGCCATCACCATCGGTTTACTGACTGGTTTGGCAGACTTGATGCCTTACTTGGGAACAGGCGCGGTTATGGTACCGTGGATTTTGTACGTGTTTTTTGCGCAAGGCAATCTGGTTCTGGGGATCGGACTTAGTGTCCTGTATGGCGTCATCGTGATAGCCAGACAGATTATGGAGCCTAAAGTACTCGCCTCCTCCGTCGGTCTAGATCCTTTGGCTACGTTAATTGCGATGTTCGTGGGGCTGAAGCTGTTCGGTCTCCTTGGGCTCATTATTGGCCCTGTGTCCCTCATTCTCATTTCCGCTTTTTATCGGGCAAGAATCTTTCATGATATCGCTACCTACATAAAAAAAGGCTCGGCACCTTCTGAATAAGAGGGTCCGAGCTTTTATTGTGATGATTTGCTTTTGTGCGGCTTATCTTCGGTTAATCCAATGAATATTACCTTTACTAATTTGTCTTTGGATCAAAGCAAGCAGCATGACTTTGAATATCGGTCTCGTATACGGAAAAACAAGCAGAAACCCAAAGATGTCCGTAATAAAGCCTGGTGTAATCAACAAAATACCGCCGAGGAAAATACAAATGCCATCCATCAATTGCTGCGCCGGCAGTTGCCCTTGCGACCACTCGAATCGCGCATATTCCAACACTTTGCGCCCCTCGCGCTTAGCGAAATAAATGCCCAGGAAACCACTTAACAGGATAAGCCCGAATGTCGTCCAGCCGCCGATAAAGTGACCGAGTGCAATCAACACAGAGATTTCAATGGCAGGCACTATGATGAAAATAGCAAGAATGATACGAAGCATTAGCCCATCCCCTTTAAGAGTACTTAGATAACAGCTGCCACAATTCCGGCGCTTCCTTCTCTATACGTACTGGCCTCCAAGAAGGATTCACCCAAACATGCCGCGTTGTTCCTGTTACAAGTAATTCCCCCGAATTCTCTTCTACGCCTTCCGCCGCATCCTCGTTCACTTTACGAATCTCATAGGTAAAATGGAGGCGCACCGAGGTCATCTCCAATACGCGAGTGTTAACACTTACCAAATCGTCGTAACGAGCCGGCTTCTTAAACTTCAGATCCGCTTCTACAACGGGAAGCAGCAGACCTTGTTCCTCAATTCTGCGGTAAGGATAGCCAAGCTCCCTGATCAGCTCTGTTCGCCCGATTTCGAACCAGTTCAAATAATTGGCATGATACACAACACCCATCTGATCCGTTTCCGCATATCGCACGCGCAGCTGGTGCTGATACCAGTGTTCCTCGTTCATGATTATCCATTCCTCCTGAGACATTGTTATGTGCTAAGTATAACATAGTGGATGGAGGAACTCTCTTTTGGGCGGAGCATAGTTCCCTCGGCAACAAAAAAGAGGCCATCCAGACGGGTCTTAACAGCCCTTTCTAGATAACCTCTTCGTTTATATCCTACAGAACACTCGCTTGTCCAGAGTAGATAATGCCTACTTCCGGATAGATCGAAACTTCTGTACCATCTTTAATAAGTTCAACAGCGTTCTCAACGCCTACGATAACTGGGATACCCAGGCTAAGCGCAACAACAGCCGCATGAGAAGTGATACCGCCAACTTCCGTAATTAACGCGGAAGCTCTTTGTACAGCCGGCATGTACTCTTTGTCTGTAGTTACCGTAACTAGCACGGCTCCATCAACCATTTTGGCATTAGCTTCTTCAGGTGTGCGAGCTGTGACAACGATGCCCGTAGCCGTTTGCATACCGATACCAGTACCTTTGGCAAGCATTTCGCCAACATGATGAACTTTGATCAAGTTCGTTGTTCCAGAACGTCCAACTGGGACACCTGCCGTGATAACAACGATATCACCTAAGGACACGAGTCCTGTTTTGATGCTGCTATCCACTGCAAGGTTGAACAGCTCGTCTGTCGTTTTGGCTTGTTCGCTCATTACAGGGATAACACCCCAAACGAGAGATAAACGACGGATCACTTGCTCGCTTGGTGTAATCGCGATGATCGGTGACTTTGGACGGTATTTGGATACCATTCTTGCTGTATATCCACTTTCTGTAGCTGTCAAAATCGCTTTCGCTCCAAGCTCCAGCGCCGAGTTAGCTACTGCTTGAGAGATAGCTTCCGTAACTGTAACTTGTTGTGCTTGTGCTTGACGAAGGAAGATTTCTTTGTATTCCAAAGCTTCTTCTGCACGCTCAGCAATACGAGCCATCGTTTGTACGGACTCAACTGGGTATTTCCCTGCAGCTGTCTCACCAGACAACATTACTGCGTCTGTTCCGTCGAATACGGCGTTCGCCACGTCACTTGCTTCTGCGCGAGTTGGACGCGGGTTGCGCTGCATGGAATCAAGCATCATCGTTGCCGTGATAACCGGCTTACCAACGATGTTACATTTTTTGATCATTTGTTTTTGAACAACCGGCACATCTTCAGCTGGAATCTCAACACCAAGATCTCCACGGGCAACCATCAAACCATCGGAAACTTCGAGGATTTCATCCAGATTGTCTACGCCTTCTTGGTTCTCAATTTTACTGATGATTTGGATGTGCGTTGCGTTATGTCTTTCTAGCAATTCACGAATTTCCATAACGTCGCTCGCTTTACGAACGAAGGAAGCTGCAATGAAATCAACACCTTGCTCGATACCGAAAATAATATCGTTGGCATCTTTTTCTGTGATACCTGGAAGGGAGATTTTCACGCCTGGCACGTTAACGCCTTTTTTGCTTTTGATTGTTCCACCGTTGACGATACGGCACTCGATTTCAGTTCCACGAATGTCAACAACAGTAAGACCAATCAAGCCGTCATCGATCAGAATCGTGGATCCTACTTCAACGTCACGCGGCAGATCCGAGTAAGTAACCGAGATACGGTCTGCATCTCCCAAAATTTCTTCTGTTGTCAAAACAATGTGCTTGTCCTGAACAAGCTCAATCGGTTCTTCTTTCAATTTACCGGTACGGATTTCCGGTCCTTTCGTATCAAGCAAGATAGCTGCTACTTTGCCAGTCTCAGCGGATGCAGCGCGAAGGTTGCGGATACGTGCGCCATGCTCTTCAAAATCTCCGTGGGAGAAGTTGAGACGGGCAACATTCATTCCCGCTAACAAGAGTTTTTTCAAATTTTCTTGTGATTCGCTTGCTGGTCCAATGGTACAGACAATTTTCGTTTTACGCATGGTTTCCCTCCTGAGTGAATGTGAACCGACCAATGTCTCTAAATTTACGGTAACGGTCCTCTAACAGCTCCTGTTCGGTCAAGCTCAGCAAAGGCTGAAGCTGTTCCCAGATCGCTGTTTTAATAAATTCTGCTTGTGCAGCCAGATCACGGTGTGCGCCGCCTTTTGGCTCTGGGATGATGCCGTCAATGACGTTCAGATCCTTAATGTGATCTGCCGTAATTTTCATTGCTTCTGCCGCATGTAAAGCTTTGGAAGCATCTTTATATAAGATGGAAGCCGCGCCTTCCGGACTGATAACCGAATAAATCGCATTTTCCAACATCAACACCTTGTTGCCAACTCCTAATGCCAACGCGCCGCCGCTGCCGCCTTCACCAATGACAATACAGATGATCGGCACGCGAAAAGAGGCCATTTCCAGCAAATTTCTGGCAATCGCTTCTCCTTGACCACGCTCTTCAGCGGCATTCCCGGGGAATGCGCCCTTCGTATCAATAAACGTAATAATTGGACGGTTAAACTTGTTCGCTTGGCGCATCATGCGCAGCGCCTTACGGAAGCCTTCCGGGTGGGGACAACCGAAGTTGCGAGCAATATTATCCTTCGTATCTTTCCCTTTTTGGTGCCCGACAACCGTAACGGGAATGCCGTTAAATTTGGCTAGTCCACCTACAATCGCAAGGTCGTCTCCATACAAGCGATCTCCATGAAACTCTATGAAATCAGTAAAAATAGATAAAATATAATCAATCGTCGTCGGTCTTTGCGGATGACGAGCCAATTGCATTTTTTCCGCAGAAGACATACTTGCATAAAGTTCATCCTCAAGCTCTGCGTATCTTTCTTCCAAACGGCGAATTTCTTCCGAAAAGTCAATTTGCTTCTCTGCTCCAAATTTGCGCAGCTCAGCAATTTTGCTCTTCAGTTCCGCCAGCGGCTGTTCAAACGGCATTTCACCCGCCATAAGTCGCTTCCCCCTTCACTCCGTGCATGTCCAACAGCTTGATTAACGTAGGTCGCAGATCCTTGCGAGGTACGACCTTATCGAGCTGACCATGCTCGAGATTGAATTCTGATGTCTGGAAATTATCCGGCAGCTTTTGTTTAATGGTTTGTTCAATAACACGGCGGCCTGTGAATCCAAACGGTGCTGCTGGTTCAGCGATAATAATGTCACCCAGCATCGCAAAGCTTGCGGATACACCGCCGAAAGTTGGATCCGTGATGACGGAAATAAACAGCCCGCCTTCGTTGCTCAGCTTGGATAAGGCTGCGCTTGTCTTGGCCATTTGCATCAAACTTAGAATACTTTCTTGCATACGAGCGCCACCTGAAGTGGAATAAATAATAATAGGAACTTTCTTCTCGATGGCAGCTTCAACAGCTCTCGTGATTCGCTCTCCTACAACGGACCCAAGTGATCCGCCCATGAAATCAAAGCTCATTGCCGCAATCACAACCGGATAGCCGCCAATGGTGCCTTCACCGGTAATAATCGCATCTTGTAATTTCGTCGTGCTCTTCGCTTTATCTAATTTCTCAACATAATCAGGAAACTGCAAAGGGTCCTCAGAAATCATATCCGCATCGTATTCCAGAATCTGGCCTTCATCGAGCGTTAATTGAATACGTTCCAATGCGCTTAAACGATAGTGGTAGCCGCAAGCTGTACAGACTTTTAAGTTTTTCTCTAGCTCTTTACTCGTTTGAATGGTACCGCATTTCGGGCATTTATTCATTAACCCTTCGGGAATTTCCCTTTTTGTTTTCTCGGAAGGAATCGTTGCGTATTTACGCTTTTGAAATAAATCCTTTAGCACATTTCCACCTCTAATTGGCTGTTATCGTGAATCTCTGACAAGCCAGGTTACTTGCTTCTACTTTTCATTATCTATGTAAAATAGAATTGAGTACTTCTTGTACTTCTTCAACTTCCCCTGCGGGAACGACAATTTCAAACTGATTTTTGGATAAGGAGATGCCTCTTACTTGTACGAGAAATCCTTCTTCGGTCAGCCTCTGTTTAATCCGCTCTGCAATTTTCGCGGTAGGAGCTATGTATATCACCGTCCACATGAAAAAAAACCTCCTATGAAGTACTGCTACATGGATTAGGGCATTTAGTACGATGATAATAAACATCCTGTAATAAGCATAGGCACACACAATGGAATAATGATATCATAATTTCTCTTTTTCCCGCAACAGAGCACGTTCATGAAAAAAAAGTGAAGTCTGAACTAAACGAGTTAGTCCAGACGTAATTTACTGCTATAATCAGGCGCATGCTCATTCTGATGGGCGATTCTTGCAGACGCAGCAGCCGCTAATCCGCAAATTAAATCATCCAGAAAAACATGCACAGAAGTCTTATCATCGTTGAGAGCCCTAATAATTCCCATTTTTTCTTTGTCCAGGTAGCCAAAGCTGGTTAATCCGATCATTCCGTATACATGCACAATGCCTAGGGCCAGTGTTTCATCAACACCGAACAAGGGTTCATCTGCCTCAAGGATGGATTGCAGAGGTTCGGGCAGCAGCTTTTTCTCGGCCAGCTCATCCAGTGCAATGCCCGTGTACAGCGTGTACTGCACTTCCCGCTTGGCAAGTACAGCCATTACACTGTCGGTACACTCTTGTTCCGTCAGATGAACATTATAGGGCTTCTGCAGCTTGAACACAATTTCGGAAATTTGTTCCACCGTCACACCGCGTTTTTGCAGCAATTGGATCATATGTTGTTCGGTCATAAGTCCCCTCCTACACATGGAATGCCCCTGAAATGCCGGGTTCCTATTCATATGCGGAGGAAGCATGCTTTATTTCACCCTTACGGAATCTTTACCCATGATCGTTTCAATCATCCGGATCAGATCCTTGGAGGGATCGATCAAGTATTGGTCGCTCAGGGCCAAAAGCTTGTTGCTGCTTTCGTAGAAAAGCGCAACCGCGAGCGGCCCTTTGTGCAGCTTCAGCAGCGCCTTCAGCTGCAAGAGCTTATCCGGCTGCTCGCAGTCAGCCGAGATCTTGACGAACACCCGCTGAGGCTTCGCCTCATCAGCGGGTGCCTGGCGGCCCGCATCCGGGGCCGCTTGCTTGACCGCGGCGCCGCTGCGCGCTGCCCCGGAAACGGCAGCCGCGCGAGCAGGCTGGCCGCCGGCTGCGCCAACCGCGCGCCTAGGCGCCGCAGGCTGCCGGCGAAGGCGCTGAACGGCCGCCGGGTCGTCCAGCGCGGCCACCTGATCGGCGAGCAGCTTGGGCGGATCCTCGTCCTGAAGCTGCAGCTTCGCCCGGACGAGGACGAGTCTGCCCTTCTGCACGAGCGGAGCCGCGTGCTTCCAGGTCTCGGGGAAGAGCACCACCTCGACCTTGTCGATGCGATCCTCCAGCTCCATGAACGCCATGGGCTGCCCTTTCTTGGTAATGATCGTCTTGTGCGACAGGATCATCCCGGCTACAAGCACTTCGCTGTTATCCGGCAGGTCAGCGAGCTGATAGACCATGGCCGCGTCCATCTCCTCAAGAGGCTGTGTGTAGGCATCCAGCGGATGCCCCGAGATGTACATGCCCAAAAGCTCCTTCTCCAGTTCCAGCTGCTTGCTCTGCGGCATGACCGGTATGTTCGGATACTCGACTTCCCAATTCGGCTCTTCGACGAAGCCGAACAAGTGAAGCTGCAAGTCATCCCGCTCCTTGCGCCATTTTGTAGCGGAAGCGATCGTTTCGTCGAGAATGGCCATAAGCTGAGCACGGTGACCTCCCAGGGAGTCGAACGCTCCGCCTTGAATCAATGATTCGATGACCCGCTTGTTGCAGACCCGGAGATCCACACGTCTACAGAAATCAAGCAAACTCTCGAAGGAAGACTTCTTACGTTCAAATAAAATGGCATCGATCGCTTGCGTGCCTACATTTTTGATAGCCGCAAGCCCAAAGCGGATCGCTCCTGTTTGAGGATCCGGCGTAAACACCGTTCCGCTCTTATTCACATCCGGCGGAAGAACAGCGATTTTCGTCCGTCTGCACTCATCGACATATTCGGCCACCTTCCTGTGATTACCCATCACAGCAGTTAACATAGAAGCCATGAAATAAATCGGGTAATGTGCTTTGAGATAGGCGGTCTGAAAGGCCAATACCCCATAGGCCGTAGCATGAGCTCTAGGAAAGCCATAGTCGGCGAAACGGACGATCATATCGTAAACATGATTCGCTTCATCCGCACTAAACCCTTGCTGCAAGCTGCCTTTCACGAAATGGGCACGCTCTTCGTCGAGTACTTCCCGCTTCTTTTTGGAAACCGCGCGCCGTAGCAAATCTGCTTCTCCTAAGGAAAAACCCGCCATCGAGGAGGCAATTTGCATAATTTGCTCCTGATACACGATAATGCCGTACGTATCCCGAAGGATCGGCTCTAACGTCGGATGCGGATACACCACTTCCACTTGACCATGTTTCCCGTAAATATACTTGGGAATGAACTCCATCGGGCCCGGACGGTACAAGGCCAGAACGGAGATGATATCCTCAAAAACAGAAGGCTTCAAGTCCTTCAGCACCTTGCGGACACCCGTTGACTCCAATTGGAAAACACCGGTCGTTTCCCCTTTGCTCAGCATGCCGTAAGTGACCGCGTCCGCGTCCATATCCAGCCCATCAAAATCCAGGTGCAAGCCTTCCATCTGGGCAATCCAATCCACGGTTCGTTCAATAATCGACAAAGTCCGCAGACCTAGAAAATCCATTTTCAAAAGTCCAATGGCTTCCAAATGCTCCATCGTATATTGCGTTAGCGCCGTCTGAGTCGTCCCTTCTTGCAGGGGGACATACTGCGTAAGCGGCTCTCTGGAAATGACGACCCCGGCCGCATGCGTCGATGCATGGCGCGGCATGCCTTCTACACGCATAGCCATTTCAAGCAGTTCTGCAGTCTTGGGCTGTCTGGCGACTAGCGACTTGAGATCCGAACTGACCTGCAGCGCCTCCGTCAACGTCATGCCGAGCTGATTCGGAATGGCTTTCGCCGCGCGATCAACATCTCCGTAAGGAACGTTCAACACACGTCCGACATCTCTGACCGCCGCTTTGGCCGCCATCGTTCCGAAGGTAATAATTTGCGCGACATGCTCATGCCCGTATTTGGCAACGACGTAATCAATAACTTCATCCCGACGTTCATCGCTAAAATCGATATCGATATCGGGCATTGTAATCCGCTCTGGATTCAGAAAGCGCTCAAAGAGCAGCTTATATTGAAGCGGATCGACATTGGTGATGCGCAGCACATAAGCGACGAGGCTTCCGGCCGAGGAACCCCGCCCTGGACCTGTCATGATATTTTTCTCATGGGCAAAACGAATGAAATCCCATACGATCAAGAAATAATCGGAGAATCCCATTTTCTCAATAACGCCTAATTCATAAGCCAAGCGCTCTTCCGCTTGTTTCCTCAGCGGCGAATCCAGCTGCTCCCATTCCGGTTTTGCCCCATACCGCTGATTCAAGCCCTTCTCGCACAGCTCTCTTAAATATTCGACTGAAGTTAGCTGTTCAGGAATTGGACGGAAGCTTGGCAGAATCGACTTGCCAAACTCAAGCTCGAGCTCGCAGCGCGAAGCCACAACAGCCGTATTGGTCAGCGCTTCGGGCACATGGACGAATAAACGCCGCATCTCCTCTTCGCTTTTCAAATACATCTGGCTTGTTCCCATTTTGAGCCGATCCGTATCATCCACGGTTTTGCCAGTGCCAATACAGATCAGAATATCCTGCATGACATGATCCGGCTCCGTCACATAGTGGACATCGTTCGTCGCAATCAGCGGAATGCCCGTTTGCTTGCTCAGCTCGATCATGGAAACCATGACTTTTTTCTGCTCAATCATGCCGTGATCCTGGATCTCCAGAAAGAAGTCATCCCCGAAAATACGTTGATATCGCTCTGCTGCCTCTCTAGCTTCATCGTGCCGATTATGCAGCAAATGCTGCGAGATCTCGCTGCCTAGACAGGAACTCAGACAGATAAGCCCTTCAGAATGCTTGGATAGATGTTCCAAATCAATGCGCGGTTTATAATGAAAGCCTTCCAAATGCCCAATCGAGCAAAGCTTCATCAGATTCTGATAACCTTGGTAGTTCTTGGCAAGCAGAATAAGATGATAGATCGGCTGTTCTTGTCTTGTCCCTTTTTCGCGAATGGAGCCTGCTGTAAAATAAACTTCACACCCAATAATGGGCTTAATGCCACGCTGCTTGCACGCTTTGTAGAAGGCAATAGCTCCGTACATCACACCGTGATCCGTCAAAGCCAGAGAGGTCATGCCCAGATTAGCTGCTTGTGTAACAAGCTCCTCCATGCGTGCGGCACCATCCAATAAACTGTATTCACTATGCACGTGCAAGTGTACAAACGAACTCATCAGCATTTCCTCCCTGCTCTCATTTTATTCCTTACATATTATCATATTGTAGACGTGCATTCCCATACATTAAGTATAGAGAGTTTGTCCTCCATAACGGATGGGAAAGGAAGCGGTAAAGTCATGGGAATCTTTTGGGCAAATATTATTTTATATTTCTGCATTGCTTTCGGGGTCGTCTTCGGGGGCAGCATGTTAAGCGGCATTGCAGCTGTGCTGACCCTCCAATCACCGACGGAGAAAATGATGACTGTGGCTGAAAATATTAAAATCTGGGCCATGGTGGCTGCAGTAGGCGGCACGATTGATCCGATACGCTATATAGAAAGTCATGTAGCCGTTGGACATTTGAATCCTGCGATCAAACAAATCATTCTGATTGTCGTCGCCTTCGTGGGAGCGCAAATCGGTACCTCGCTCATCCAAATGATCTGCAAGGGAGGCCACCAGCCTTGAGGGTTCCTCCTTTTGCCCGCTATCAGCGCTTGCTTGCGAACTTTGCACTGATGGTTTCGGGAGCCATCATTGGGAGCGCCGTCTATATGAGCATTCATCAGCATACCTACACGCAGTTATATGTGGAAATGCATAAATATCTGCAAGAAAATCGTGATTTGCGGGCCGATATCGACAGTTTAAACAAGACAAAAAATAAACAATCCTTAATTAATGTCGTCAATGTGCATCTGGTTCCCAAAAATCAGGATGAGCTTATTAGCGAAGATATTCAGAAGGAAATTGAGAGTGATATTAAAAGCGAGCTCAAGCTCGTCATCGGCCAGAAAGCCACTTATGTCAAAGACGCTCAACCGCTTTATGAGAAGTTGATTACTCAAAAAACCTACGTTTTGCATGATAAAAAATATATTGTTGAAGTGAAATCGATCGTGTTAATTCAGACGGAATTGACCGTTTGGATCACCGCCCAAGAAAAGCGAACTTAATTATTTGGAATGATCTGTACGAGATGTGATTGCATTCTCCGCCCAAAATCGCTAAAGTTAACAGTAAACTCGCTTAAAAGGACGGATGAACCACATGTTCGCGATTCAAGTTTCTTTATTTTCTCTCATTTGCCTGCTGCTTGCCCTATCGGTCTTTTTCAGCTTTCGGGCGCGCCGTGAAAAGGAACCCGCCAAACGCGGTCTCTACTCCGCTCGCATGAATATTTGCATGGGCTTGATGCTGGTGATGATTGCCATCACGCAGCTCTTCTTCTTCAGCGAATCCAGCTTCCGCCGGATCTTCGGCACCGTACTGGTCCTGCTCGGCTTGTTTAACTTATTCGCAGGCATTCGCAATCACGGGCACTTCGATCGCTTGCTGCGCTAGATGACTTGAGCGGTCAGCATCGCTTTGGAAACCAAAGCTCCGGCATGATAAATTTCCACATCGATTTTGCCAAATTTACGGCTCACCTCAATAATGGTGGGTCGTATTTCTATTTTAGAATCAATCTGCAGCGGTTTGAGGAAATAGGTGGACATGTTGTCCATGACGAGGTCGCCTTTTTTAAATTCCTGCACAATGCGGTAGGCCGCTTGGGTCATTAATGTTGTAAGAACTCCCTCTGACACGGTGCCCAGATGATTCGTCATCTGAGGGGTTATGACGCCATGGAACTGCAGTGTTCCCTTCTCATCTCTGACCTCTTCCAAACCGGACCAAATCAAATCCTCGAACGTTTCCCCGTTCTGCGGCTGCTTCTGAATATACTGCATCGCTTTGAGCACATCGCTGCGGTTCAGCACGCCCACCATTTTGCGGTTCAAATCCACAACAGGCAGCAGCTCGATGCCCTCCCACACCATCATGTGGGCAGCAGAAGCTACCGATGTTTGCGGTGTGACCGTGAGTGGGCTGCGCGTCATGAGTTTATCGACCGTCTGCAAAGCGTTCGCCCCGACCATATCCTTGGACGTCACAACGCCGATAATGCGATTCCACTCATCGACGACCGGAAAACGGCTATAGCCTGTATCCTCCGACAGTCGCTGCCAGTCTCTCAGCGTGCTGTTCGCCTTAAGCGCATAGAGCGAGGCACCCGACGCCAAGATATCCTCGACAAGCATAATCTTCTTCTTAATTAAACGATCGTAAATCGCTCGATTAATCATAGAGGCGACCGTAAAAGTATCGTAACTGCTTGAAATGATCGGCAGCTCCAGCTTGTCGGCAAGCAGCTTCACTTCTGCGCTGGTATCGAATCCACCTGTAATCAGCACCCCTGCGCCATATTCGAGCGCACAACTATGTGCTTCGTTCCGGTTTCCGACGATAAGCAGGCTGCCGGCTTCGATATATCGCATCATGGCGTCCTGCTCCATCGCGCCAATGACGAATTTGTTCAGCGTTTTGTGCAGTCCTCGCGAGCCTCCAAGCACCTGTCCGTCCACCATGTTCACGACTTCTGCAAAAGTGAGTTTATCGATGTTTTGCCGAAGCTTTTTCTCCACTCGCACGGTTCCGATTCGTTCTTTGGTTGAGACGAGACCTTGATTCTCGGCCTCTTTGATCGCCCGGTAAGCCGTGCCTTCACTTACTTCCATGTTCTTGGCAATTTTGCGAACGGAGATTCGACTGCCGAGCTTCAAGCTTTCTATATGACGTAAAATTTGTTCATGTTTCGTTAACGCATCAACGGATTGAGTATCCAACTGTTACACCCCATTCGCCTGTTCCTGTACTACTCTGTACTACTAGTATAAACGTTCGAAAGAGCAAGAACAATGCGAACAACATCTATAATAAGAAAAATCCAACCCTATTGGATTGGATGCTTCATTTGTATTATACCAAACATATGTTCGTTGTCAAAAGGTAAAGCTTAGCATCGCCCGTTCCGGGCTATTTACGAAATTGCAGCATTTTTCTGCGGCCTTGAACGAGCTGCTCCAGCTGCCATTTTTTCATCCGATTAATGCGCTTAAGCTCTCTCCGCTTCTCTTCATCCACACCCAGAATCTGATGCAAATGAGACGCAATAACGAGCAGCGCCATAGCGATCCAAATGCTGCTAAAAATCATCGGCAGGGAACCAACTTCCCGCAGCTGCAATTGGGGCAGCGAATAAATCAGCATGCCTAGCGCTACGCTCATGTACACGACATTTTTAAAGCCTTTCAACCTGATCACACTCCTTTCGCCTGATGAACTCTCCAAGCCTGTCTTCATAGTCCTCATTCATATGTATGAGACAAGTTCTTGCAATATGAGTTCATCTGCGAAAAGAATCGAAAGTTTAGAGCTTAGCTCAGACCTCTCCGAAGCCTTGCGAGTTAAGGAAAGCTTTCATGTGCTCGCGCGGGCGCTGCGACTTGCCCGCCATCTCCTTGGACCACGTCGTATCGACTTTGCCACCCGAACGAACGTGCATGTAGTCGCGGATCGTCTCGTCATACTGACGAACCGCTTCTTCGTTATCCGTATACCGATTCTCGTGGAATACGGCTTCAAGAGGGAGCCGCGGACGCTGCAGCGGCTCTTGATCCGGCGTGCCGATGCACATGCCGAAGATGGGATATACCAGCTGCGGCAGGCCCAGCAGCTGGGAGACCTCAGCGGGCTTGTTGCGCAGCCCGCCGATGTAGACGACGCCGAGCCCGAGCGACTCGGCCGCAATGGCTGCATTCTGCGCAGCGAGTGCAGCATCGACTGTGGCAATGATGAAGTTCTCCGCATTGCCGGTTATTGGCGTATCCGCATGCCGGTGTGAAGCCTGCGAATAACGCCGCAAGTCCGCGCACCATACGAGGAACACCGGACATTCGCTGACATAACTCTGATTGCCGGCGAACGCGGCAAGTTGGTTTTTTAACTCGCTATCCGATACGTGAATGACGCTATATGCCTGCATGTTACTGGAGGTTGAAGCCGCTTGTGCGGAAACCAGGATGTTTTTTAGCTGCTCGTCGGCGACAGGTTGATCCGTAAACTTGCGAATCGAGCGATGATTTTGCAATAACTGAATGATTTCGTTCATATCGATGCAACCTTTCTCCCAATAGTATACTTTTAGTAACTATAGCACTTAAAAGTGGCTACTTGAATTTAATTATAATACAACCGATACTAGGGTACATAGTTTTGCCATACGTTGCAGCCTAACTTGGCAGAAGATATCTAGATATCTAGATATTTATATTATCGGAGGTGCATCATCATGAAAAAAGATTTATTTTCTCCCTATGAGCTGAAAGGCTTGCAAATTAGAAACCGCATCGTCATGGCGCCGATGTGTCAATATTCAGTAACAGCTAAGGACGGAAAACCTAATGAATGGCACTACGTCCACTATCTTACACGCGCAATTGGTGGAACAGGCCTGCTTATTATGGAAATGACGGATGTGCATCCGGATGGCCGTATCACAGATCATGATTTGGGCATTTGGTCGGACGATCATATCCCTGCATTCGCCAGAATCATTGACGGCGTTCATGCGCATGGTGCAAAAATCGGCATTCAAATTGCTCATGCAGGCCGCAAAGCAGAAGACGCGGAAGTTCCTGTCGCGCCGTCGGCTATCCCGTTCCCGGGTGATGCCTACAAAATGCCGCGAGCGTTAACGACAGATGAAGTACGGGACATCGTGAAGCTGTTCGGCGACGCGGCCCGTCGCGCGGTGCAAGCAGGGGTAGATACCATCGAGCTGCATGGCGCTCACGGTTATTTGATCCATCAATTCCAGTCGCCGCTAACGAATAAAAGAGACGACATCTATGGGCAAAATCTGGCCCAATTCGGTGTGGAAGTCATTCAAGCGGTGAAAAAAGAAATGCCTGCCGACATGCCGCTTATTTTCCGTATTTCTGCCGTTGAGTACGCGGACGGCGGCTATGATATCGATCACGCCATCGAGCTCTCCAAAGCGTATCAAGCCGCAGGCGTCGATGCGTTTCATGTGAGCTCAGGCGGGGAAGGCCTTGCCGGGCAGCGGAAACCGGGCAACTCCCCCGGTTATCAAGTGCCTTTCGCGCGTCAGATTCGCGAAGCGCTGCAAGTGCCGGTCATCGCCGTCGGCCTGCTGGCGGATCCGGAACAGGCGCAGTCGGTCATCGCTAACGAGGACGCGGATCTTGTCGCCATCGCGCGCGGCTTGCTGCGCGATCCGTATTGGGCAACGCATGCTGCCGTGCAGCTAGGGCATGAGCAGCCCTATATCCCGCGGCAGTATCAGCGCGGGTACTGAGTTCTTGGTCGGCGCCGCTGGTATGTTGTACTTTGTACAACGTAATGCTTGAGTTTCGGCGCCTTCGCTCCTCTCCGTTGTACTTATTACAACGGAGAGAGCGTCAAGGAGCTCATTTGGGCTGTTTTAGCTGAAGTTGTTGTACTTTGTACAACGTACCGCCTGGATTTGGGCGCCTTCGCTCTTCTCCGTTGTACTTATTACAACGGAGAGAGCGTCAAGGAGCTGATTTTGGCCGTTTTAGCTGCAATGGTTGTACTTTCTACAACGTACCGCCTGGATTTGGGCTCCTTCGCTCTTCTCCGTTGTACTTATTACAACGGAGAGGGCGTCAAGGAAGCTGACTTAGGCCGTTTAAGCTGCAATGGTTGTACTTTCTACAACGTACCGCCTGGATTTGGGCTCCTTCACTCCTCTCCGTTGTACTTATTACAACGGAGAGAGCGTCAAGGAGCTGATTTAGGCCGCTTCAGCTGCAATGGTTGTACTTTCTACAACGTACAGCCTGGATTTCGGCGCCTTCGCTCCTCTCCGTTGTAATTATTACAACGGAAAGAGCGTCAAGGAGCTGATTTGGGCCGTTTTAGCTGCAATGGTTGTACTTAGTACAACATATTGCTTGGATTTGGGCTCCTTCGCTCTTCTCCGTTGTACTTATTACAACGGAGAGAGCGTCAAGGAGCTCATTTGGGCTGTTTTAGCTGAAATGGTTGCATTTTGTACAACGTACCGCCTGGATTTGGGCGCCTTCGCTCTTCTCCTTTGTACTTATTACAGCCAGGCTGAGCGGCCAACAAAACGGAACTACAGGCCACTATTTCGGTAAACAGTGGGGTCATGGCAGCTCCAGGGGAACTACAAGGCCTTATTTCTTCACATTTGGCTGGTTTTCAGCCAAATATGAAGAAATAAGAGCCCCCAGTTCCCCTCCGCGCGCAAAAGGGCGCATTTCGATGAAATAGCGCCCTGAAGTTCCCCTTCGCTGAATGCACGCTTCGAATTCAGCGCTTCTGAAGATTACGCGCCCTATCGGCAGAATCATCCCCAAACACCAAAAAAGACAGTGCAGGAAACACCACCTGCACTGTCTTTTTCATCAAATCAGCTTCCTTACCTTCCGATACAGCAGCGTTAGTAACCAAGGAATCGCTACAATTAGCACCAGCACGATCGCATTGTACATATGAAAGAGCACAATAGAGCCCGGCGTTTGCACTTTATATTTCCACAGAGAAAGTAGCGCTGGATGCATCAGGTACACGCCGAAAGATACAGAGCCTAGTGAGACAAAGAAGCGGCCGACTGGCGCGGCTTTTTGCAAAAGCCATTTGCCTGCCCAGATGAAGCTGATGCCGATTCCGATGCTATACAGGAGCCAAAGCACCTCGAACCAAGTATTCTCAAACGTATATCCTTTTAGGCCTAGCAAATAAAGTCCCGTATAGACAAGGCCGCTGAGGATCGAAGCCGGAATGACCCAGCCTTTGCTTCGTTCCAGCCATGCGCGAAATGCCCCGTAGTTCATGCCGATTGCGCCTCCGATAAGGAAGTACGCAAAGTAGGTGATGCACAGCTCCGGCTTGTGGTCGATGGTCCCGAACCAATGGTTGTATATGTACACGCCGGCTTGAATAGCCAGCCCCCAAAGCGCCAGCGTTTTGCGGAACCAGGCCGCATTCCTTACAGCCCAAACCAGCAGCGGAAACAACAAATAAAATTGCACAATAATGATCATAAAATACAAATGATAGCCGGAATCCGCCCATTTTAGCTGCTCCAGGAACACACGTGGTTCCAGCTTGAATGGATGCCCTGGCGTCCATAGCCACGGATTATAAATATAGTAGAAAAACGACCATACAATATAGGGAACAAGGACTTGCCTAACCCGCTTCCAGTAAAAGACACCGGCCTGCTTGGCGCTCCAATTATCCGTATAAATGTAGAAAAGCACAATTCCGCTTAAAAAGATAAACACGGGAACTGCAAAGTAACTCATTTTGTTCAAAAATAAGACGAGCAACTGCGAACTGCTGCCCTTCAAAGTCGGATCTACTGTCCAGTCTGCCGTAACGTGGATCGTGACGACAGCCAGGATAGCTATCGCTCTGACGATATCCAGCTCCGTAATTTTTTGTTTGGCCATATCGGTTTAAGGTCCTCTTTTCGTATTCAACAATCCCTTTTACTATAGACAGTTTCGACACATTTCGCAACTTTTTAGATGACTTTCTTTTCTACGCAAAAAGCCCCTATTTCATTGAAATAGAAGCCTTCTAAGCGCTAAACGGAATACGTCTCCTTCGCCCTGGCCGCTTGTTTGCGGGGACGTACAACAGCACGTAAAACAGTTAAACCAATCAAGAGGAGCGCAGTAGTCACATACATCGTTTTGATCAAAATGTTCGAGCTATCCGTCCCTATAAATAACCCATGAATCAGGGCTAACGCAAAAATAGGATACGATAGCAAATGGAAAGCGAACCAAAGCTTCTTCTTCAGCTTCTGACGGATATCGGTCGTGAAAATTAACAACAGCAAGCCATACAGTGCTATCGAGCCGGTACCACTCAATACCGCAGAATGCTTGGCCGCGAATGGAACAAGGATCTCTTTCCAATCATACGGCATGAACGTATCGATGACCAAAAGCACGGTATGCAGTAAAGCCAAACAAGTACCCAAATGATTCGCATATGTATGCGATCGAAGCAACCGCGCCTTCGTTTGACCCTTCCACTGAGGAAAGCTATACGCAATGCCCAGCGCCATCCCCACGAATAGACTGAGATAAGATAAGATGCCAAATACGCGAATCAACATCCAAATGGGTAAATCTAGCAGGATTTGAATCAATTTTACTCCCTCCTAACCTTTTCAAACATATACAAAGTCTGCTTCAAGCCCTAACCATTGATCCTTGAATCTATTCGCCGACGGCTTCACATGATGGAGAGTTCCATCCTCTGTAAAAATAAGAGCTTCCAACCGCTGCGCATGGCGTCTAAAAAGAGGTAGTCCATCTTCCAGCCCACGAATGCACATGACCTTAGCCCAAATTTCGCACTCAACCAAATGCTCCCCTACGACAGAACACTGAATCACGGATGAGCGGCTAGGCTTCATCGTACTAGGATCAATGAGATGATGCATACTGCCTCCGCTGTTCCGCCAACTTCTTTTTTGTGTGCTCGAGGTAGCAACTGCCCCATCTGCTAGCAAGAGGAGAAGTTCATCCAACCGATGTATACGACTGCTATTCGGTCTATCAATAGCAATTACCCATGGCTCCGTGTCTGAAGCGCCTCCCCATACTTCAACATCACCGCCGGCATTCACGAGACCTCTTTGCATTTGCCGCTCGATGCGAAGTAAATCCGATACCCCCTGAACGGTCCAGCTTTTTACAATGCCGCCTAAATCCATTTGCTGATTAGCAGGAAATCGTACGGATGACATCGTCGTGTCCAGATCTATCTGTAACCGATCCTTTGGGAATGGCAGCAGCGGATGTTTGCATATTTCTGCGAATTCATCGTCATTTGCTATCGTTTCGAAACTACGTTGGTAACCAGCATGCTCTAGCGCAGGAAGAATGAAAATATTAAACACGCCCTCCGTCACTGCAAAATAATGCTGGCACAGCTCAAGTACATTCGCCATTTCATCCGATATCATACAACGGCTTCCTGAGTTCCTATTAAGCAGGGAACATTCGCTTGATGGCAAAAACCTGCTAAACCGCCGTTCTGCCTTGGCAAAATAAGACTGAATCAACGGCTCAAATTCAGACATCTCACGGCTTGCAGCCAGTATCACCTGAATTTGCGTGTTCATCGAACGAAAGCTTGATTCCTGGAGCATAACGCCCATCTCCTTGTTTTATGAAGCTTGACTTCTAGTATGTGCTTTCAACTGTGGCTGTGAAGATTCGGCGCTTCCTGTGGAACCTGAAGAGCTCGATGAGCCTGAGGAGCCTGTTGATCCGGTGGACCCTGTCCCCGCTGCCATCCGGTCATGGTTTCTCCCCCGACGGACCGGCGTATTTTCCGCCACCCGATTGTTGGAGGTTTCCTTTTGAGCCGTTACCGTTGCAGTTTGATCCTTGGATAAGGCAGCTGCGGAGACTGCCGATAGAAACTGCGGACTTTCTTTCACTTCTTGAAATAAATAGAAGAGGAGAACGCCCACGACCATCCCAATCTGCCATTTTGTCCACTTGGACTTTTTCATTCCTATCTCTCCTCCTAACGAATGGCCTGATCTTAGCTTCATTATATTTGTTAGCTGGTTCACTTGCCTGAGCATAGCCTTAACAAAGACTGAAACTTAACTGAATCAATAACGCATTCCATTCGACTCTGGTATACACAAAGAAAGGCTATTCAGGTAAGTAGATCAACTACTTCTTCCTAAATAGCCTTACATTTATCTTTTATTTGAGTATCTTCTATTTGAGCATCTTTCTTCTACTGCAGCATTGCTTGCAACGGCTCGGCAATAATACGCTGCACATCCTCAAGCACAACCGATAGTCGGCGTTCCGCATCAAACAACTGTTTAATCCCTGGATTCAGAGCAAGTACGTCATACAGCTTCTGCAGCTGCTCCATCTCCTCTTCAGGCGGCATCTCGCCTACAGCCATTTTCTGTTGAAGTTCATTTTGACGCGAGCGAAAATCTTCCAGTAAGTTTTTGCTAGACGCATCCTGGTTAATCTTCGAGCGAATCTCCAGCATATCCTTGTATTCGCTGCTTTCCTTAATCGCTTTTGCCAGCTCATAAGCTCTATCGTGTACGTTCATTTCCATGACCTCCTAATTTAACCCAAACGCGGTTGGGCTCTTCCTCCAAACAGTTTCGACGACATACCAAGCACCAAGGTATATATGTCCTCATATGATGGAGTAGTTTACTTTGCTTAAACAGCAATGCCATTTTTGATGCTGGAAGGAGTGTTCGCTATTGACCAGGACGAAAGTCGGAATATCCATTCAAGGCACCAGCATCTATTTGGATGATCGGACCGTTGTTCTAAGTGAAGCCATTGCAAGAAAATGGAAAGTTCCGTCCAATCAATCGATGACTCTGCGCTTCGGCTCTGCCAAACAGGATGTCAAGGTCGTCACCGCCGCTACATCGAACAGTTTACGGTTCAATCCTGTCCTCGCTACCAAGATCGGTATTCATCAAGGGGCGCAGCTCAATATCCATTATAGGCAAAATGTGGGCACTTTGTCGATTGGACCTTTAATTGGCGTGATGATCAGCCGCGTTTATTCAAGTTCACACGACCGCCCATTTGGTGCGATTACCGCTTTTTGTAAAGAAATGACCGACGCATGTGAACGTTATGGGGCTGTTGTCTGCTTCTTCCCGCCTGGTGAAATGCAAGCGAATGCCAGTTCCATTTCCGCGTATGCGTATGCCAATGGTTCCTGGAGCAAAAAAACGTTTCCGATCCCCAATGTGATCTACAACCGGCTTACTTCGCGTAAATACGAGAACTTGCCGAATGTTCAACAATTTTTGAAAGATGCCAAGAGCCGTTATGGAACCGAGGTCTTCAACGAGAAATATTTGAACAAAACGGAAGTGTTCGAAGCTTTGCGCAAAGATAGTTCCCTTCATGGGTATTTACCGGAATCCTACCTCTTCAAAAATTATCAAATGCTAAAATCGATGGCCTCCCGCCATCCCGTTCTATTCCTCAAACCAATTACCGGCAGCTTGGGAAAAGGGATTATCCGCATTCGCCGAGAGCCCGGTGACGTCTATACGTGTCATTATACGAATCTAACCGGCGTTCGCAAACAAACGTTTCCTTCCCTTTCTGCTGTCTTTCAAGCAATATCCGGCAAACTCAAGACCCAGCGCTATCAGCTGCAGCAAGGACTTGATCTCATCACAACAGACGGCAGATCGATTGATTTCCGTTCGCTTGTCCAGCGTGGTGCCAAAGGTGAGTGGGCTATCACCTCCATTGTCGGCCGCATTGCCGGATCTCAGCATTTCGTCTCCAACCTTGCACGAGGCGGAAGTCTGACCAATGTAGTGGGCGCACTTGCCAAAACGCCGTTTTCTTCTGCCACTCGTGTCTCTGTAACGGCTCGTTTGCGCAAGGCCTCTATCGACATTGCCAAAGGGATTGAAGCCCAAATCCCAAGTCATTTTGGAGAGCTGGGGATTGACCTTGCTGTAGATAAAATGGGGAAGGTCTGGTTGCTTGAGGTAAACTCCAAACCTTCTAAGGATGATAATACGCCATTAAATACGGAGAAGAAAATAAGACCTTCCGTGAAACAACTCGTGCAATACGCCAAATTCTTAGCAAAGATTTGAGGTGGAACTATGCGGTTAAGCACCAAACGTCCCTTGCTCGGGATTATGGTCACAGAATTGAAACGGGAACTGCCTTTTGCCAGCTCAGGCTTTTATAAGCATCTGACTTATTATGGCGCCCGTGAAGGTCTGGACGTCGTCGTGTTCTCACCGAATCGCATCGATTGGAAAGGGCATACGGTACAGGGTTACACCTACTTGACGGAAACGAAGGAATGGGTGACCAAACTCGTTCCGCTGCCCTCACTGATTTATGATCGATGTTTCTTTAGCAATAAACGCAGCTATGAACAGTATCAGTACCATGTGAGAAAGCTGCGCGAATCACCGCTTATACGCTTCCTAGGCTATGGACTGGGAGGAAAATGGGAAGTTGATCAAATTTTGCAGAAAGACGGCATAATCAGCCGTTACTTGCCAGAAACGAACTTGCTCACAAGCGGCACCACTCTTAGAAATTGGCTTCAAACAAGAGAAGATGTGTTTCTTAAACCACAGGGCGGCAGTCAAGGAAAAGGTGCCCTGCATCTTCACAAAGTAAACACAATGAACGGAAAAAGCACCTACCATATACAAGGTCGCAATGCTCAAAACGGGCTCGTCGATCATGAGTTTCATGATTTCTATTCCTGCTGGCAATGGCTGCGCAGCTGTATCGGCACCAGGCCGTATCTGATGCAAGAATATCTGCACCTGCATTCTTCAGAAGGAATGGCTTACGATATTCGCTCTCTCGTCCAAAAGAACGGTTCCGGCATATGGGAAAGTACCGGCATGGCGGTTCGTGTCGGCAAACCTGGCAGTGTGACTTCCAATCTGCATGGCGGAGGAAGTGCTGAAGAGGTTTCCGCCTTTCTAACCAGGGAATTCGGCGATACCAAGGCTAGTGAGCTCATAGCCACACTAACCATGCTCTCGAATCGAATCCCACCGCTTCTGGAAACCCATCACGGACGATTGGCTGAGCTCGGTATCGATCTTGGGATCGATACGTGGGGGCGCGTCTGGATTCTCGAAGTGAATTCCAAGCCAGGCAGAACGATTTTCGCGCGCATGCGCAACGAGAAAGCACGGTTGAAATCCATAGCTAACCCTATTTATTATGCTGGATATTTGCTGCACAAAAAGCTGAGTTAAGCTTGGAACAAGTTTAGGAGGGTAACCTAATGAGTTTGACAACGTGTATGCTCCACGCCGTACAACGAACAGATAGATCGGTCTACTTAACAAGTGAAGTCGTCAAAGCTTTACGGTTAACCGGTACCAAATCGATTACTGTAAAGGTCGGCAGCAAAACAGCCACCCTACCGATCCGCCTGATTAAAAAAAGTGGCCAGCATATGTACATTCCGCTTTCTTTGATGGCTTCTCTGCGAGTTCCTCGCTCGGGGAGCGTAATGGTCGCGAGCGCGAATAATAAAGAACTGCGCATCGGACCGCTCATCGGCGTTTTAACGAATATTGCAGGCGGTTCATCTCCCTTTGGTACAAAAACCGGGTTCATCCGTCAGGTTCTAAATACAGGTTCGAACAAATCTTTTATTTTCGCTTTCAGCCCAAAAGGGGTCAATTGGGTACAGGAAACCGTTACGGGGATCATTCCCAAAGAAGGCGGAGGCTGGATTCGTAAAACGTTCCCGCTGCCGGACGTCGTCTATAACCGCCTATCCAGCCGTATAGCAGAGAAGTCGGCCGGGATGGAGGGTTTTAAGGACCGTTTTGTACGCAGAGGCATCCCGCTGTTTAACTGGAGCTTTTTTGACAAATGGGATGTGTACAAAATGTTAGCTGGCGACGATGCTTACAAATTCGTTCCAGAGTCCAAGATTAATCCATCTGCGGATCAAATTAAAGAAATGCTCGACAAGCATAAATTCATTTATTTGAAACCAACAGCGGGCAGTTTGGGCATTGGTATTTTCAGGGTGACCTATAACCCGAAACGCGGTTATTTTGTTCGCTACCGCAAAGGCGGCAAAAACGTGCTCATCCGTTATGGAAAATTCGAAGGGCTTATGCAAATGCTCGGGACTGGACGGGGTCGCCTATCCAATTACGTGGCACAGCAAGGCATCCGCCTGATAGAAATTGACAACTGCCCTATTGATTTCCGTTTCCACATGACGAAAAACGGCAGCAATAACTGGGTTGTCGCCGCCATCGGGGCCAAAAAATCCGGCAAAGGCAGCGTAACCACCCATATCCGCAACGGCGGTCAATTAATGACGCCAGAGCAGGTGCTTCGTCAAATCTACGGCAGCCGTGCAGAGTCCGTGCTTAGCAATGCCAAAGAAACGGCGATCAAGCTCGCTGAAGGCATCGAGAATAATTATAACCATTTGCTCGGAGAGCTCGGATTTGATATTGGTATCGATCAAAATGAGAAAATTTGGATGTTTGAGGCCAATGCCAAACCAGGCAGATCGATCTTCAAACACCCTTCATTGAAAGAAGGAGACCTCGCTACTTTACAAAACATTTACGAGCACTGCCTATATTTAAGCCGATTTCGTGCTAGGAGGGAAAACTAATGGCTTTCTTCCTGCACAACAAAGAGCAGAATCCGAGGCTGGCCATTCTCACCGTTAAGGACAGCAATCGCGTATTTCGAGGGAATTTGCACAATTTCCTTGATCTCATTCAGACCGGTGAGCGGCTTGGGGTTGATGTTTACGTCGTGACCACCAAGGATTTCAACCTATCAGGCAATGAAATTCACGGTTATCGCTACAATAACCAAACCAAAAAATGGAGCAGGGAACTCGTTCCCGCTCCTCAAGTTGTCTACAATCGCATTCCTTATCGCAAAATGGAAATGAAGCCCGAAGTTCAACAAACGATTCAAGCTTGCAATCGCAGCTCCAGCGTACATTTATTCAATTCTTCCTTCTTTAACAAATGGACCTTATTCAGTTGGCTTAATGGAGCCAAAGATAGCAAGCCCTATATGCCCGATACCAAACAATTAAGTTCAGCTGACGACCTGACTTCCCTTTTGCGCAAACACGCCGTATTGTATTTGAAACCGGTGAAAGGCAAAGCGGGAAAAGGCATTATGCGGATTGACCGAATAACAACGAAAGGCAGTCAAACGCAATACCGGCTAAGTCGTCAGGTAGATAAGCAAATGACTTACAGTGTGCATCACTCCACTTCCGAACTTTGGAACGAATGGAATCGGCACCGCGGCTCCAACGAATACATTGTTCAGCAAGGCATTGCTTTAGCAAGGTACAAACAGCGGGCTTATGATTTGCGCGCTCTCATCCAGAAAACGTCCAAAGGGGAATGGAGCGTGTCAGGCGTCGGCGCACGTGTAGCGGGGAAAGCGAGCATCACCACGCACGTTCCACGAGGCGGTTCGATCGATGATCCGTTCAAGCTGCTTTCACAGGGTTTTGGACCAAAAGAAGCAAAAAGCATACTAAAACGAGTTGAAACAGCTGCCGTCACACTCGCGACGCAGATTGAAAAATCATCCGGCAATCAACTTGGCGAAATGTCGATGGATATCGGCGTCGATGTTGGAGGCCATATCTGGTTCTTCGAAGCGAACTCCAAGCCAATGAAATTCGACGAACCGAAAATCCGCAAAAAATCACTTGAACGTATTATTCGTTATAGCCTTTATTTAATTAATAATGGAAGAAGAAGGTGATTATGCTTGTCTTCACAACGACTGGGCGTACTCGCTATCTATTTAAGCAAAACTCGGCTCGAAGAACTCTCTTACTTTCAAAAGCTCAGTAAAGAAGGTAAAAAGATGGGGGTTCAAGTCGAAGTTTTTTCACCGACCGATGTCGAAGCTGACAACTCGGTGCGCTCATTAACTTATGACGCTTCCTTACGCAAATGGGTTCGCCGCCGCACATCGATGCCGCCTGTCATTTATGACCGTTGCCGCTACAAAGCAGCTGCGAACTATCAAATGCTCAAAGCATTTCGCAATCGGCATGCAAAGCTGATCTTTCTGAGCAGACCACTGGCCAATAAATGGTCAATGCATCAAATTTTATCTGAAAATGAAGGCATACGCCCTTTCCTGCCGGTTACCGTGCGATACAGTACCGTGCAAGAGCTGCTGAAGTTTACAAAGAAGCATTCGCTTGTCTATGTCAAACCGAAAAACGGTACAGGTGGAAGAGGCATCCTGCGTATTGAGCAGCTGGGTCCCGACCTGTTTTTATTGCAAGGAAGAAATCAGCAAAGAACCATCATCGCCCCTTACCGCGCGAGCGAAAAACAGCTGTCAATTAAGCTGCATACGCTAAAGCTGAGTCCGGACTATGTGGTTCAACAAGGCATACAGCTTACGCTGAAGGATGGACGCGTGCATGATTACCGTTTGCTGATTCAGAAAAACGGCCACGGAGAATGGGAAGTAACGGGCTGTGCGGGCCGCATCGGTCCTCACCGCAGCATCACCTCGAACCTGCACGGAGGCGGAAGCGCGGTTTCGCAAGATAAGCTGCTAGCATACCGTTTCGCTTCACCTGAGAAAACGGAAAGCATTAAGAAAGAAATGAACAATTTCGCCTATAAGCTGGCAGATTTTCTAGAAACGAAATTCGGCAAGCTGTGTGAGTTAGGCATGGATATTGCCGTAGATCCGAAAGGAAATGTTTGGCTGCTGGAAGTCAATCCCAAGCCTTCCCGAGAAGTATTCCGTAAAATCGGCGAAATCGCCACCTATCAGAAGGCGGTTTCACGCCCTCTCGAGTATGCCGTCTGGATGTTAAGGCAAAACACTCGAAGAATAGAATCGCCTGCCGGCGATGCATCCAATGAAAGTGATTAAGCGCGCAATCGGAAGCAGCAGCACTAAGCTGTAAGGAGCTTCCGATTTACATATTGCCCCATCGAAAGAAGTTTCGAAAAATCATGGACGCAAAGCTCCTACGCCCACCGCCAGATCCTCCGTCATAGGCAGGTAATCCCCTTCCTTGGCAGCCCCCGTACCTGTACATGCCTCATCGCATAGGAATTTCGCTCAGGCTTGCTGAGAGGAACTGGAGTCCACGAAATACCGTACTAGTTCCCAGATAGTGTGCCCACACGCAAAAAAAAGGCTCCAAGCCCGTCACCACCCGAGCTTGAAGCCAATCTTCTGCCATACATTTACGTCCCAGTAGCTACCTTATTAGCACCCGCATCCACAACATCCGGGTCCAGCGATATCGTCGCGCTAAATAGAACATTAGAAACGGCGAAATCTCCTGTTATGCCGCCACCGCTGCCGGAGTACGTTTTGGCTGCGCTCGTCGGAGCAATCACTAACGTATCACCGTTCACCAGGCTTCCTTCGTTCCTTATAATGTTGAAAATCCCTACAAAAGAAGGCATTCTAATCAGCACCTTTATCTGTCAATGTGCTATAGTGTATGCCCAGACGACCGCGTTTGCGACAACTTCATCTAAACGTATTCCAGCAGCTCAGCAAAGCTGCGAATTCGAATGTGCGCGCCTTCGAGCTCCCCCGCTTCACGGAAGCCGGCGTAATCGCAGGCAGCTACAGTCAGATTATTCTTAAGTCCTGCCTCCACATCGGAGGAACGATCTCCCACCATCCACGCGGAGCTGATTTGATGCGTGTCGAGCGCTATTTTAACCAAATCCACTTTGGATCTGGTTTGATATTTCCCCGCACTGTACAGGTCCTCAAATAAAGGGGACAAGCCCATCGCCTCGGTCACATGACCGACGTAGTCCTCTAATCCGTTGCTCGCCACAAATAAGCGGACACCTTTGTCCCGCAAAGCCTGTAAGGTCTCTGCCACACCATCGTACAATTTCCCCTGTCCTTGCTTCAGCGCTTCCATTTGAAAATGAAGCAACAGCTCATCAGCGGCTTGACGCGCTTCTACAGAAGCGTCCGGCATAACCCGCTGCCAAATATGCTCAAGCAGCATGCCGAGCGCTCCCAGAATTCTTTCTTCCGGCGGCGTCTCTCCCGTGAAAAGACCTTTCTCTCTGAGCACATCAAATGTCGCATGATAAGCGGGCAATAGAATCGTCTCGGTTTGAAATAACGTGCCATCCATGTCAAAAAACATAGCCTCAGGTAAGTTTCTCTGTGTACTCATCATCAAGCTCCTTCACCATCATGAATTATATAAAACGTGTAATGATCTTAGTTAAGAATGGCAAACATACCCATGTAAGTCAATGTTCATATTTGGGAAAATGCCTGTTGCCGATACTAATGAATTCAGTTATGATTGAAATGAGTAGAATTAATATGAAAAATGATATTTTTATGCAAAATGATTTCATAAATCATGCATCTAATGCAAATAACTTGTCCATGAGAGTGAGGAACACCCCTATGAATCTTCATATTTTTCAAAATCAACAAGAACTTAATGAGGCCGGAGCCGGTATTATTACATCCCTTGTCCAAATGCAGCCAAAAGCTGTTCTAGGCTTAGCCACGGGCGGTACGCCTGTAGGTATTTATGAAGAGCTGGTGAAAGCCTATGAGAAGGGCCGCGTCAGCTTTAAAAATGTCACTTCCTTTAATCTGGACGAATATGTCGGCTTGCCGGTAGATCATCCAGAAAGTTATCACGCTTATATGCAGCAGCATTTATTTGCTCATATTGACTTGCCTGCCGCTTCAGCTCATCTTCCTAACGGAAATGCGCCCGACCTGGAAGCGGAATGTGCCAGATTTAATGAACTTCTTGAAGAAGCTAAGCAGATTGATTTGCAAATCCTTGGCCTTGGCCATAACGGACATATCGGCTTTAACGAGCCTGACGATTCACTGATCAGCGGGACGCATCTCGTCGAATTGAAGGAAGAAACTCGTGAAGCGAATGCGCGTTTTTTCAACTCGATCGAAGAAGTTCCGACTCACGCTCTAACGATGGGCGTAGGCACGATTCTCAAAGCCAAAACGATTCTGCTGATCGTTCGCGGTGCTGACAAAGCTGAAATCGTGCATCGCGCGCTTACAGGACCTATCACAACAGAAGTCCCGGCTACTCTGCTGCAAACTCACCCACACCTTGTCGTTCTGCTGGATGCTGAGGCAGGGAGGTTGTTCGAATGAGCGAACTTGTCATTACAGGTGCCAGGATCGTTACGGAACAAGGCGTCATCGAACAAGGTGTCGTTCACCTAAAAGATGGCGTTATCGCTTCCGTCCAAAGCAGCTCAGCGTGGAATTCCAGCACGGCTGATCCGGCTGCTGAAACCGTCGATGCTCGCGGCAGCTGGTTATTGCCGGGCTTCATCGACGTTCACGTGCATGGCGGGTATGGCGCTGACTTCATGGAAGCCAGCCCCGAAACGCTTGATACCATTACACGGTTTCACGCGAAGAACGGAACTACCGCCATGCTGGCTACGACAATGACGCAAACGCATGAAGCGATTGACCGCGTCCTTGGCGAAGTAAGCCGCTACATGCAAGAACCAATGCCGTACGCACAGCTGCTCGGCGTGCATATGGAAGGCCCCTTCATCTCGCCGAAGTGGGCCGGCGCGCAAGATCCGAAGCTGATGCTGCCGCCGCAGCTTTCCTGGCTGCAAGACTGGCACGAGCGCTTTCCGCAGCTCGTGAAACAGCTTACCCTCGCCCCTGAGGTCGAGGGTGCACTTGAGACGATCGCGTGGCTGCGCGATCGTGGCATCGTTGCCGCGTGCGGCCACACCGACGCTTCCTACGCCGACATTCAGTCGGCGGTTGGCGCGGGGCTCTCGCACGCGGTGCACACCTTCAACGCGATGAAGCCGCTGCATCATCGCGAACCCGGAACCGTCGGTGCGGTCCTTACCGACGATCGCATCAGCGGCGAAGTCATCGCCGACGGGCACCATGTGCACCCGGCAGCGATTCGCCTGCTGGTGAAAGCTAAGCAGCCGGATGGCCTGCTGCTGATCACGGATGCCATGTCGGCCGCGGGGCTTGGCGACGGGCAGTACGATCTTGGCGGGCAAGCCGTTACCGTCCAATCGGGCGTGGCCCGGTTGACGGAAGGCGGCGCGCTCGCCGGCAGTACGCTGACGATGATCGATGCGCTCCGTTTTATGGTGCGCGAGGTTGGGGTCAGCGTGGAAGAAGCGAGCCGCTTCGCGAGCGGCAACCCGGCGCGGTTGCTGCAGCTGCAGGCTTCGCACGGCTCGATTGCCCAAGGCAAGCAGGCTGACCTGCTCTTGGTCAGCCCTGAGCTGGAGCTCGAACGCGTGTGGATTCGCGGTAAGGAGCTGCAAGCGTAACGCAGCTTCCCAGCGCGGGGATTCTGTTCTCTTGGTTGATTCAATGTTTCCCCTGCCGTTCCAAATATACAAAAGAGAGGCTCTCACTCGGTCATTCGATGACTTACGAGACAGCCTCTCTTTATTTTTTTGCAGGATATTCCCTATGTTTGTCGAAAAAGCTTAATAACGCAAATAGCTGCTTTTTCCAAAGAAAGGATCTAATCATCCCTATGCTCTATTTGATCAAAATCATTTATACGTTAGTGTTTCCCCCGGGGATTGTTATTCTGCTGCTCTTCTGCATTGCCTTATGGCTGCAGCAAAAAAAAGAGTACATGGGTACTCTCCTAATCGGGCTGGCCGCCCTTCTCTTGTACGTTTGCTCCATGCCCTATTTCAGTAACGAGCTCCTAAATTCAATCGAACGAAGATACACCCCACCGGCTCAGGTGAGCGGTGATGTAATTGTCATGTTGACAGGCGGCGCGACGCTTGACACACCAGACCCTTTAACCAAAGGCGAAGGATATTTGACAGGGAACACAGCTGCCCGTGTGCTGACCATAGCGGAGCTGTATCGCAGCACGAAGCTGCCCATCCTCCTCTCGGGTGGACAAGTTTTCACGGACTCCGGCAATGAATCGCAAATTTCCAAACGTCATCTTATCGCACTCGGCGTTCCTGAAGCTTCAATTTTTCTGGACGATACGAGCCGCAACACGGAAGAAAATGCGCTGCATACCCAAGCTATGCTAACCACAAATGGCTGGCAGCATCCCATTCTCGTGACTTCTGCCTTCCATATGGCCCGCTCCGTCAAGCAGTTTCAAAAGCTCAAGGTGGAGGTAACCCCTTATCCAACCGATTACATTTCGCAGGGGCAGCAGACACTCAGTATAAGTAAATTTATTCCCTCTTCCAGCGGATTGTCCAATACTTCAATTGCGTTGAAGGAGTACTTAGGGTTGCTAGCGGCTAAGAATTAGCTTTTCCTGTATATGACTAGCCATAATTTTATTTCCTTGAGCGTTTGGATGCAGGTGGTCTGGCAGGTGGTCCACATAGGCTTCCCCAAGAATATCCAGACCATCTACATAAGTAAGATTTGTGTCCCCGTAAAAAGTTAAAATGTTCACCGCTTCCTGAATTTCTTTCCTCATTGTAACTAGGTTCATTCCCACTAAGTTTTCACCTGTTTCCCTGTGCGGGCAATAAATAGGAGAAACTAAAAGCAGGGGCGTGCTCCGATGCTTTTCCCGAATAATCGATACCATGCCAATAATGGCGGACCGAAACGTTCGGATATTTAAAGTGTTACCTCCCATCACATTAATGCCGAGGCACATGGAAATAATGTCAGCGGGACGGTCGCGGATGACGCGAGCGACCATTGGTTCCAAATGACATTGTCCCGCATATCCCATACAGGTTAAGTCCCAACCTTTGTTTCGCGCTACGATTGCCGGCCAAGTCAGAGCGGGGCTTTCAGCTGATCGGCACTGTGTGATCGAGCTTCCATAAGTAATCCAGCGGGGTTGATTGCTGGGCAAGAAAGCCGCCGATGCTCCATCATCGACTTTTAGTGCTTTCACAATAACAGCAGCTTCTTGTGACAGATAAACCTCGATCCTCTTCATGCTGCCTGTTAAGTTTGCAAATAGACAAACTTCCTCTCCTGCATGAAGCGTTTTGGTATCAACGAGTTCATCTTCAATAACGATGTCAAACCGTATCTCTTTATCCGTTCTTGCGATATGGAGCTCCACTGAAGTAGAGTCGCTTATAAAAGCAACTCTAACACCTGCGGTTTCCCCTGCCGTCTCCACTAATTTTGATGCGAATAATCCGAGCTGATCATGTGGCAATCGCCATGGCCGGAGTCCAATATCCGTCGTTTCTATTGAAACGGCGCCCCGAAACCACTGTTTATTTAGTTCAATCTTTTGCATGCTTACATTCACCTCTTTATAATAGATAGCCTATTCTGCCAATGTGGGGGAGATCTCTGTATAAGGGAACTGTGGGACGTTATTACGGCTAAAAGCTGAGATGCTAGAGTGCTAGCGGAACTACAGGGCGCTATTTCCACAAAAAGTGCTGAATTTCCCAAGTAACAGCAAAATAGCGTACTATAGTTCCCCCAACCTCGCATTATTGACACTTTTGACTGGAATAGCCTCCTGTAGTTCCCACTGTGCGAGAAGGATGGGCACCCCCCGCTCGAAGTAGCCGGGTAATTCCACACCAAATGCATGATGAAAACAAAAAGTCGCGATTTCCGCGACTTTTCGTGCACTCATCAAGCCAAGGGCGCAACGGGATTTACCGGTTTATCCTGCAAAATATCGCCGCTCTCTTGCATCCACGAAGCCATTTCGGAGGCAAGCCTTTCGATAACCCCGGCATTTGCAGGATTTGCCGACACGTCTTGCGTTTCCCAAGGATCTCTTAGTAGATCGAACAATTGGATGCGTTCCGTTCCTATGTTCGTTTCAGGAGAACGATAATAACGAATCAGCTTCCATCTGCCATCCGTTACCATCCGCTGGACATCTCGATAAACCGCACCCACGATATTGCGAATATCGTCACTTTCCCCTGCAAAGAGTTGACATAGACTAATACCTTCCGTCTCCTCCGGCAGCTCGACGCCGCATAGTCCGGCAACGGTAGGAAAAATATCGATATTGCTTGCCAACGCAAGCTCCTGCTTGCCCTCCGGCACGCCTGGCCCCCTGAATATAAGCGGGATTCGCACACTGTGCTCGTAGAGGTTCTGTTTGCCCATCAGCCCGTGTTGCCCAACCGCCAAGCCATGGTCGGCGGTATACACGAACAGCGTATCGTCAAAGATGCCCTTAGCCTTCAGCGCTTCAACGACTCTGCCGATTTGTGCGTCCAGATGGCTTATCATGGCATAGTAATCAGCGATATGCCCACGAATCTCGCTTTCGTCCCTCGGCCATTGGGCAAGCTTCTCATCCCTAACCGTCATATCGCCGGTATCAAATGGATGCTCGCTCACAAAGTTGAGAGGCAGCTGAATATCGGATTTGTCGTACATGCTGGCATACGGCTCCGGCGCGGTTCGTGGATCATGCGGCGCTGTATAAGCCACATACAGGAAAAACGGCTGATCCACCTGGTAATTCTCAATAAAGTTGACGGCAGCGTCCGTAAACAACTCCGTTGAGAACGTATGTTCCATGTATTCGTTTTCCTTGGGATAAACCCCGGTCACGTCGTAGTCGTTCACAGGAACACTCGTATGCTCACTCATACCGTGAAACGCCAGCTTATCCCCTCCCCCGAAACTTCGGGCGAAGCTTGCTTTGTCGTTATGCCATTTGCCGATTGCATGCGTCAGGTAACCGGCTCCCTGCATCGTTTGCGGCATGAGTCGAACATCCGGACGAATCACGCTCGAATGCTCCCGGTTCTTCATGTCTTTACCGATCATCGCCCGGAAGATAGGGATGCCCGTGTGCACACACGCTCTACTTGGCGCACAAACCGCTCCACTAAGGCCGCCGAATATACGCGTGTTGCGACATGATGTCCCGCCGGCAGCCAGCGAATCCAATACCGGCGTCTTTACCTTTTCGTTACCGAACGCGCCAATAGCTTCGCCACGATGATCGTCCGCTATGATAAACACAACATTAGGTTTACTAGGTGAAAGTTTACCTTGTGAAGGTTTACTGGGTGAAGGTTTGCCGATTGCAGGTTTACCAGGTGAAAATCCTTCAGACGAAAGCTTCTTCGTATTCTTTTCTTTCATCTTCTACCTCACTCTCATGGGACAGGATTGATTCTGAGTTTGGCTACTTTTTCGATTTATACTGGGTGTAGGCTTGTTGATAGATTTCCAAGTAGCGTTTAATGTTCATTTTGTCCAAAGTGCTCAAGTAGTTGTTCCACTCTTTATCAATGTCCAGCGACCCTGTAACCGTTTTTGCAAAAAATTCCGTTCTGTAGTCCGTAAGCGTCTTCTCAATCGTAGAAAGCTCTTCCGCTTGTTCGTTGGTGAAGAACAGTGGCGGTACAATTTTGCTCGGATCGGTGGCATATGGCTCGTATTTTTTCGTCTCATTATACAAAATAAGTTCAAGCGAATTTTTCGGATCCGCTACTACGCTTAATCGCAAATCGTTTGTTCGCAGCGACGGCCCCGCCTGTGCCCAGTGGATGTTTTGCAGTTTGCCGAACGTGGCAACCGGTTTCCATTTTGCCGGCTTCCCGTTAATGCCAAGCTCACCTTGCGCCGGACGTACCCACTCCTGATCAGGACGGCCCTGCGTACTACGCAGTGTTGCTTCTTCTGAAAGCAGCAAGTCGGCCATACGGAATGCGGCAGCTGGGTTTTTCGCCTTATTGGTAACGACGTATTGACCGGTAGATACCGCATATGGATTGTACGCCGTTGAGCGTATACCTGACGGCCCTTTGAGTGGCGGTACGGAGACGTAGTCTTTGAATCTCGGGTTATCGACATCGACAAATACCGTTTGGTTTTGTGAGGCAATAGCTCCTGCGATTGGAATCTCCGGGTTCATCCCCATTTGTTTCAACTGGTTTCTATCCTGTGTAAACGTTTGCGGAGAGATTAAACCTTCAGCAAACAGCTTATGAAGATACGTCAGAGCTTCCTTCCATTCCGGTTGATTATAGGCAACTTGAACTTTTCCATCCTTAACAAAGCGCAGGTTGAAATCCTTCTCGATAAACGGACTGGTCAGAAAGAGGTCCAACGTCGAGGAGGGGCCATTCGTAGCACCGACAAGCGGGATTTCATCTGCTTTACCGTTTCCATTAGGGTCTTTTTCTTTAAAAGCTTTAAGCACTTGATAAAACTCTTCCGTCGTTTCCGGCATTTTTAAGCCGAGTTTATCTAGCCATGGTTGATAAATCCACATTTTTTGACCAAGCGAGCAGTGGTAGCAATCATTAACTTGAGGAACCGAATAAATTTTGCCATCCGGCATCGTAATCAAATCTTTGACATAGGTCACCTGCTCGAACATCTTCTTCATTTCCACACCGTATTTATCAATATACGGATTCAGCGGGATGAACACGCCATCCTTACCGTAAATGGACTGCTGAATCGGAGATACGCTCATATTAAGCAGTACGTCCGGATAATCCCCGCTTGCGAGTGAAACGTTAAGCTTCTCTGCAAATGTTTTTTCAGGAGCGACTTCCCAATCGATATGAATGTTCGTTTTCTCCTCCAGCCACTTGGTGAACTCGTTCGTTGCAAAGTTTTCGACAATGCTGGAGCCTTTGACCATGACCTTAAGCGTCGTCTTTTCTTTTGTAATCGGGAATTCGCCCGCTGGCGTCACTTGATCGTCTATACTTGCTTCCGTCTTTTGGGCAGCTTCCTTGGGTCCGCTGTCCGCACATGCGCTTAGAAGCGCTAGAGACGCCGTAATCGCTACTAAAGCTGTTAAACCTTTTTTCATGTAAAAGCCCCCTTTAGCCTTTGAGTGATCCAATCATCATGCCTTTGACAAAATGCTTTTGTATAAATGGATAGATGATCAGCACGGGCAGCGTAGACACGACAATAAGGGAAAACTTCAAAAGCTCCCGCAGGCCATCCCTTGCTGCTTGATCCGCAACGTCAGTAATCATCGACGCATCCACCTCGTTTTGCACCAAAATATCCCTTAATACCAATTGAATCGGGTACAGCTCCTGATGTTTTAAATAAAGCAGCGCGTTAAAATATTGGTTCCAATGTCCCACGGCATAAAACAAGGAAATGACAGCTATGATCGGACCTGACAAAGGAATCACGATTTTCCGCACAAACGTAAAATCACTGCATCCATCCATTTGAGCGGCTTCAAGCAATTCTTCCGGAATGGTCGTTTGGAAATACGTGCGGGCAATAATCATATTCATAACGGCAAGCGCTCCCGGAATAAGTAAAGACCACCTTGTGTCGATCATACCGAGCTCTTTCACAACCAAGTAAGACGGGATCAATCCGCCTGAAAACATCATGGTGAATACAAACAAGGCCATTATGGCATTACGTGGCATAAAATCTTTTCTTGAAAGCGGATAAGCCGCAATAAGGGTAAAAAGCACATTAATCGTTGTTCCCACTACCGTATAAAAGACCGAATTCAAAAAGCTCGACATAATTAAACGATGCTTAAATACCGCCTCATAACCCGCTAGCGTTGGCTCAACCGGATACAACCAGACTCTGCCGGAAATAACCGCTGTGGATGAGCTGAAGGAAGCACTGACAATGTACACCAGAGGATAAAGAATCGTAATTGTAAAAATAAATAGGATGATGTAATTCAGAATTGTAAAAAGCCTGTCATCCGCAGTTTCTTGTATGCGTCCTGTCATCGATGCGCCTCCTTATTACCACAGACTCGTTTGTCCCAACTTTCTGGCTAGCCGATTGACGAGAACCAGTAGAAGCAAATTTATAACTGATTTAAACAATCCAATAGCAGATGAGTAGGAATAATTAATGGCTGTTGATGCCAAACCAACTTTATACACGAAGGTATCGATGACCTCGGATGAGCTCATATTGAGCGGATTCTGCATCAGCAATACTTTCTCGAAGCCTATGTCCAACACATGGCCAGTGTTCATAATCAGCAAAATAACGGCAACCGGCATAATACCTGGCAAGTCAACGTGCCACATTCGCTGCACTTTATTGGCTCCATCCACAACCGCTGCCTCGTGCAGCGAAGGATCTACAGCTGCAAGCGCTGCCAAATAGATGATGCAGGAAAAACCAACATTTTGCCAAATCCCCGACCAAACAAATACGTGTGAAAACCATTCAGGTATGCCCATGAAATTGATTGCCGGCAAACCGAAGTATTTCATAATGGTTTGAACCAGGCCAACCCGTGGGTCCATCATTTGCAGAATGATACCCACCATAACAACTACGGAAATAAAATGCGGCGCGTAGGTAATCATCTGTACGGTTTTCTTAAAAAAACGAGCGTTTACGTAATTCAAGGAAAGTGCCAGAATGATGGGGAACGGGAACCCCGCAAGTAAACTATACAGGCTGAGAACGATTGTATTTTTCATAATCCGAACAAACTCATACGAATGGAAAAAACGATCGAAATGCTTCAGGCCTACCCATTCGCTACCCCATACACCTTTAGTCGGGATATAATTTTTGAACGCAATCAACGCCCCGTACATCGGTACATACTTGAATATGAGCAAATAAATAATCGGCAGCAGCATAAGCAGGTAGAGCTGCCAATGGCTGGATGCGTTCTTTTTCAGTCTAGACAAGTAATTTTCCTTTTTACCGACAGTTACAGACAATGTATGGCTCTTGCTAGCGGAAACCTCCATAAATCCCTCCCTCTCTCGATGTCCATGACTCGGTATGTTTCATGTCTTTCGATATGTAGCATACAGAAAAAAGGACGGCCGAGCATTGTGCTGTTTTATACTGGCATGACTTTTTTTGTGCTGGACGCCGGCATCCGAATCGTAACCTTTGTACCCACGCCTAGCTCACTTTGTATAGAAAGGCCGTACTGTTGTCCGAACACCATTTGAATCCGGTTATGCACATTAAGCAGCCCGATGCTGCCTTCGAATGTTGGTTGTGCATCCAGCAGCCTCTCCTCCTTGCTGTGCAGCAGTCTTGTGTTTAATTGCAAAAGGGAATCCGCATCAATACCGCAGCCATTATCTTTTACCGTGACGTAAAGATCCTCGGCATCCTTCCAAGCGTCAATAATAATTGTGTGAGCATCCTCGATCCCTTCGGGAAATGCATGCTTGAATACGTTTTCGACCAAGGGCTGCAGAGTCAAACGGACCATACTGTCCAGCAAATAATCTGCGCTTATGCGAACATCGATTTCAAACTCGCGTTGGTTGCGGTATTTCATAATGGACATAAAATACAGAATATGTTTAAGCTCGTTGGCAACCGTAATTTTCTCCAAATCGGTGCGTATGGAATAGCGCAGCATATAAGACAGAGAGCGAACAATGTCTTTAATCTCGTTTGATTTCTGGATAACGGCGTAACAAATAATAATTTCCAATGTGTTGTACAAGAAATGAGGATTAATCTGTAATTGCAGGGATTGGAATTCGGCCAGCTGCCGTTTCATTAAATTGTCCTGGTTGCGCAGCTCCGTCTCGTAAACCCGCTCGACCAGCTCTTCCAGTCGGGTAACCATCGTATTGTAGCTGGTAATAAGCTGATCCATCTCATCACGGCTTCCCGTCAGAGGTACTCGGGTCCAGTGGCCTTTGGCCGTCTGGCGCATCCCATTTTCCAGAAGCCGAACTGGACGAACAATCGATTGTCCGAAACGATAGGCTAGAAATAAGGCCAGAATCAAAGTAAAGATACCTACAAACAGTGTTGTTTGCCGCAGGTCTGAAATCGGTTTGCTCTGCTCAGCAACCGACATGCTGGCCACGAGCGTCCAGCCCGAGTAGTCGGACTTTCGACTAAAGAAAACCCGCCCCGGTTCACCGGGCAATTCGAATATTTGGTCTTTATTGGCCTCAACCGTATTGAAATGCATACCGTCAAGCTGTTTGCCGATCCGGCTCGGGTCCGGATGGTATAAGATTCTTCCACGGTCGTTGACGATAAAAAAATAACCGGATTGCCCGAGTTTTATGCCCTTCCAGAGTGTGTTCAATTCCCCAATCTTCAGTTCAAAGCCCATAATGCCTTTAAATGATTTCGATGAGGTACGGTCCGCCAATTTGCGAATGAGAGTGAGATGACCGTCCAGAAATCCGGATTCCTGAATCGTCAACTCCCCGTTGATATTATCGTCTTCCTTCATCTGTTCGATATATTCTTCAAATCCTTTGTAATTAAAAGGAACAATATGGACATTGAAATCCGTTGCCTGAAACCCGTTATAACCGACAATGTACGTCATGGATATTTCCGGGTTGTTGATAAGAACAGGTTGAAAGACCCCCTTCATTGCAATTTCGGATGTATAAAAGCCGGAGGTCGAATTGGTTGGAAGATCCAACGCCTCTTTCACGACAGGAGAAATTAGAATAGAAAGCGTTGCCCGCTCGTAGCTCTTCAGGAATAAATCGGTTTCATGCAACACATTATCAACAATTTGAGTCAACAACCCTTCATATTGATTCTCCAATTCGTTGGACGATCGCCAATAACCGGTAACCCCCACCGTCACCAAAGTCAGCGCGATAATAATGACAAAGTACAGATAAACCTTGCGTACCAAACTGTTTTTCATTACTTAATCCCAAGCAGCGCGCGATATTCGGTAGGGGAATAGCCCGTTGCCTTCTTGAAGACTCTGGAAAAATGGGGGTAGCTTTCGTAACCGACTTCGGCTCCGATGTCAGTAATTCTGTAGTGCGGAACGGCAAGCAGTTGTTTGGCTTTGTCAATGCGTTTACGCATTCGGTATTGAACGAAGGTCTCATTCGTATTTTTCTTAAAATAATGGCTGAAATAGGTTGGCGTTATGCCTAACTTCCCAGCAACCCTATCCAGCGAAAGCTCCTCCTCGAAAAGATGCTCATCGATGTACTGGATAGCCGCCTCCAAAACATTAATTCTCTCGTACCTGCGGTACTCGCTCAGTCGCTGCATCCATATACCGATTTCAGCCTGAAACCATTCGTACGTAATTGTGATCACCGTGTTCTCTTCGAAAAGCGGCTTTGCCTCAATCCGGTAAGTCCCTCTGGCATTCAATTTTTTGAGCAGCAGGCTGACAGCATCGTATACCCGCTGGTACTGTTGAACATCCGTTTCACCGGCGAACAACTCTCTCTTTCCCTCTTCGAGCAGTTCACTGACCCGGATCTTGTCCAACATCCAAACCGCTTCCTCCAATTGATCAACCCACTGTTCAAAAAGGGAGAAGGAAACAAGTGCCGCGTCTCGCGTAGCGAGCAGTTTATCCAGCACAGGATAAAGCTCAATTTCTGTAATAGGCTTCAGCAAATATTCCTGCACGCCGTACGACATACATTTTTGCGCATACACAAAATCCCCGTATCCCGAAAGCACAACGACTTTGGTGAGCAGCTTTAGCTGCTGGATATTCCGGCATAACTCCAGACCGTCCATACGAGGCATCCGAATATCCGTCATCACAACGTCCGGTGGATTAGCCCTGATGCTCGATAACGCGGATACGCTGTTAGTAAACGTTTCGATCTCACTAAACCGTTTATATTCCCCAATCAGCGTTTTGAGGCCAACACCGATGATAGGTTCATCGTCAACAATAAAGATTCTAGCCATTCGCTTACCCCCTGCCGATAATTTCACGAATTAGCTTCATGCCTTCATTATGTTACATATGTTTTTAGCCTGAATACCCCTTAAAATCTAAACACAGTCATCAAAATCGAAAATTCCCTTCCGTTTTCATCAATAAAAAACCCCCGCCAGCCATCACAGCCAGTGGAGGATTATAATGATCACAATATTTCCTTTAACTCAGGTGTACCATCACCGTCAAACCCTCAAAAAATCTTCTTCTGTGCCCTGTCATCTTTCAAAATTTCTACGGCTTCTCGAAAACGAAGGGAATGCACAATTTCCCGCTCACGGAGAAACTTCAGACTATCCTGCAGATCGACGTCATCGGTCAAATCAATCAGCCATTGGTAAGTCGTTCTAGCCTTCTCCTCGGCAGCTATATCCTCGTAGAGGTCTGCTATCGGATCACCCTTCGCTTGTATGTAAGCAGCCGTCCACGGTACGCCTGACGCGTTCTGATAGAATGGCGCCCTATCGTGAATCACGTACTGATCGTCCATACCAGCAGCCTTAAGTTGATCAAGCGTTGCATCTTTCATAAGCTTATAAACCATTGTTGCTATCATCTCGAGATGAGCGAATTCCTCCGTCCCAATATCCGTAAGCAGCCCCACGACCTTATCCGGAATCGCATAGCGCTGATTCAAATAACGCAGTGCCGCTGCCAGCTCGCCATCAGCTCCCCCATATTGCTCCAGTAGAAGCTTCGCCATCCTTGGGTCGCATTTGCTGACTCTGACCGGATACTGAAGTTTCTTCTCATATATCCACATGCTTCTTCCTCCTTCTTCAGACCTGCCATGGCCATGGCGTATCCACCCATTGCCAAGGATTTTTGCTATAGGCATGACCAAAAGGCATAAGTGGGCCGAACTCTAGCTCAAACTCCTGAACCATCGCCTTCCTTTTTTGTGCGAATTGATTGTATTGCTGGATGGCTGCGAGATCGTTCGGATGTGTATCCAAATACAGCGTTAGCTCGACCAATACGAAATCAACAGCCTGCAGGTCGTACATCATCTTGTAGTAAGATTCCGGTACTGCTGGTGGATTCATAACCATGGGCTCCCTTCTTCTATTTTGGATTCGTAAGGTCCGTATAGAGCGGGCCATAGCGTCCCTTTTTTCAAAGCTTCATATGGACTGAATTGCGGTAAACCGGGTGGTTGGAAGGTAATAAAGAGGTGCGGCGGTACATTATACAATTTCACTTGAATCGGTGGACAAGGATCAAATGGACTAATATAGGGATAGTACTTTCTGAATTGCGATTGCATACGTCTCCTCCTCTTCTCACTTTGGTGCGTGAGAAATAGTCATAGCGGCAGAGAGGCCTATAAGCACGTATATGCGGCACAACTTGACCAAAATCACAGATATTCCAATATTTCCTCATGGTCAGAGGGCGCTTGAGCGCTTACAATAAGAACAATCCATGTGATACCATGACTTACACAATCTAACAGCTTGGAGGAAATCACGATGACACGATCTAAACAAATCATTGTTTCTGCAGCCATTCTTGTAAGCGTCACAATAAATAGCCTTATTCCCGCACCACCTGCATCTGCGGCGTCGGCTTCAACAAGCAGCATGACTTTAACGCAAGGAATGACAAGCTCATCCGTGTCTACTCTGCAATCCAATTTAAAAACACTTGGTTATTTTACATATCCAACCATCACCGGTTACTTCGGCACAATCACAGCTCAAGCTGTTAAAGATTATCAAAAGGCCTATCTGTTATCTCCGACTGGCGTAGTGGATACCGCAACCCAAACCAGCATCTCCCACTCGATAAAAAAACGGCTGCTGCTGGACGATGCGATGAACTTTGTGCATGTCCCCTACCTATGGGGCGGAGCGACTCCACAAGGCTTTGACTGCTCCGGCTTTATTTATTACATGTTTCAAAAGCATGGGATTCCAGCTGTTCGAACAACCTCCCAGGAGCTTTATAACACAGGCTCAGCCGTAAGTCAGGCTAATTTGCAGCCGGGCGACCTGGTGTTCTTCGCTATAGCATCCCCGGGCGTTATTGACCATGTAGGATTCTATTTGGGGAACGGGCAATTCCTATCTGCCACACGCTCAGCAGGCATTTACCCGCAAAGCCTGACAAGCTCATATTGGGGTCCTAAGTATATGGGATCTAAGCGCGTATATTAATTTTTCGCTCGCTGGTAGCAACCTAAGTGTGCATGAGACGGCTTTTTTTGACCTCTCAGACGGCGAAGGCATATTCTTGCCAATAAAAAAAGTCCCTGCTCCTGCCATAATCGGCAGCCAACAGGGACTTTCATGTTAAGCAGCGCAAAACATCCACGCTTTTAATCCAACTTAATATTCAATTTCAAAAGTCCAGCCTTCCGCATCGCCTGATAGATAATGACGACCAATGGTCCCAAAAATAACCCGGCTACGCCCAGCAGTTCAAAGCCAATGTACAAGCTTATTAAAGCGGCAAGGGCATTAATCCCTACTGCTTCGCTCAGCACCTTAGGCTCCACAATGCGGCGGAAGATTGTCAAGGCTAGGAACAGGACCAATAGTCCAATTCCCATCCCCGTATGCCCAACTAACAGCTGATAACCCAGCCATGGGATGAACACTAGCCCCGTACCAATGACAGGGACGAATTCCATAACCATTACGAGTAAAGAGATCGCTAACGGATATTCCGCTCTAAGCACCAGCAAGCCTATGAAAGTGACCAAATACGTTAATATCGCCATGATGAGCTGAGCACGAATGAATCCGAAAATAGCTTCCCGCAAATACACAAGGACATTTTCCATTTTGGCTCTCGTCTGCTCCTCGAACATAGATAGGAACGCGACTCTCAATTTCGGCAAGCTGAACATGCACAGATATAAAGCGATGACGTAGACGATCATAACGATAAAGAAATTCGGAATTTTGCCAGCCATATTTAAGAAAAATCCGGAAATCCCGCTCAACATGTCCGTTAACGTCGCGGTTAACGTTTCGGTGCTTCGCTCCACCCACGTTTGCACCTGAGCCGCCATTTCGGGCGACAAGGAATCATAGAACACCTGCGTTTGGCTAACGGCGTGATCGACATATTTATTGACTTCGTCCATATAATTAGGGGCTTTCCGCCCCAGCTCAATGACTTCTGTCACGACATTAAATCCTATGAAATAGAACAAAGCCACCAATAGCAGCGTAAAAATGGTACTGATGATCGACGCGGCAACCAACCGGTTAACCTTAATAGCTCGCATGAGCAGCAGCGTTAGAGGATCCAAAAAGATAGCTGTAACCAAAGCAAGCAGGAAAGGTAATCCTATCGTAAAAAATCCGTATAGGACCAGCAATCCAAGCACTATGATTAGTGTCGTCTTAAGCGACATAGGAATTCCTCCGATTATTCATTTCCAGGCTTTATAACGTTGATTTTTGTAATATGTATACGCACAATACGCAATCGATCTACCTCAGAAACTTCAAAAACATGATTGCCTGAAGCCACTCTTTTACCTTTAACCGGGGCTCCTTCCAGCTTCTTAAATAACCATCCGCCTATAGAGTCTACATCCTCGTCTTCAATCTCCAAATCGAGCATATCATTCAAATCTTCAATGAGCACACGCCCGTCAACGGATGTATACTTATCTTTTACCTCAACTTCAGGCCGTTCGTCGATATCGAATTCGTCGTGCAGCTCGCCAACGATTTCCTCCATAATGTCCTCTAAAGTAAGAAGACCCGCGGTACCGCCGTATTCATCCACAACAATCGCTAATTGCGAATGTTTTTTCTGCATGAGCTTCAAAACACGGCTTACTTCCATCGATTCCGGCACATTCAAAATAGGCCGAATGAATTCACTAATCTCGTGCTCTACATCAGGATCAGCCGTAAACAAATCGGTAATATGTACGAATCCTACAATTCGATCCTTATCCTCATCAGCGACGGGATACCGGGTATGCTTCGTTTCATGAACCATCCGCAGGTTGTCGATAAAGCTCATCTCCAGATACAAACAATCCATATCGGTCCGCGGCAGCATGACCTCCCTTGCTATACGCTCTGAGAATTCAAAAATGTTATCAAAAAGCACCATTTCATCCTGATCGATATGCCCGCTCTTGACGCTCTCGTCCATCAGAATGCGGATTTCTTCCTCGGTATGCGCCGCCTCATGCTCACTTGCGGGTTCGACGCCAATCCAGGACAAAAACTTATTGGCCGCGCCATTAAGCACCCAGATGATCGGACGAAACAAGCGATAGAAGTACAGCAGCGGTGCTGAGAGCCACAGGGAGGTTAACTCCGCTTTCTGAATGGCGAAAGACTTAGGCGCCAGTTCCCCCAGCACGATATGAAGGAAAGTAATGAAACCAAAGGCGAAGATGAAAGATATCGCATGCGTGTACACAGATGCTTCTAGACCTAACGTGTGGAAGAGCGGTTCCATGATCAACTCGGAAACAGCCGGCTCCCCTACCCAACCTAAGCCTAATGAGGCTAAAGTAATTCCGAGCTGTGTAGCTGACAGATAAGTATCCAATTCCGATGTAACTTTGTCGGCATACTTTGCCTTGCTGCTGCCTTCATTGAGCAGCTGCTGAATGCGGGAATGCCGCACTTTAACAAGCGCAAATTCAGCAGCAACGAAGAAACCATTCAGCAGAACGAGGATAATTACTAATACCAGATTAAGAACAATAGGTCCAATTTCAAAGGAAGTATGTGGCAAGTGCGGATATCTCCTTCAGATAGATGATATTAGATAATAGCTTGTCGGCTTTTAAAATCAATGGAACGATAATACGAATCGGCCACCAGCAAGTTCGGGCCGCAGCAGGAAGCTGCGCTGCAGAAGCAATTCACCTTTTGATTCAGGGGATTATGCTCCCATCTTGCAAAAATCGTATCCAAATGATCATCATGGATATTGCCCAGAGGCGGTTCATTCGCAAAATCGGTGACGAACACCTCACCGGTAAATGTGCTCACATTTAAGCGGTTTCGTCCATCCGGATCGTTCCGGACCGTGACATTTAGCTCTTCGCGAAGTCTTTTCACCAGTAATCGGTCCTCTTCGAGCTCATTGCAAGCAAAAAACGGCAGTGTCCCGAATAACATCCACATATCGCGATTCCGACTGTCCAGCAAGCGATGAATGCTGCTTCTTAACTCGTCTAGTGAAACCATGGGCAGGTGCGAGGCGAAAGAGCTTGCATACATCGGATGAACCTCATGCCGTTTGCAGCCCATTTCATCAATCAGCTTGTGAATTTGCGGAAGTTTCTCATGCGTTCGCGTGTTGATCATGGATTCCGCCGATACGTACAATCCGCCTTTGCTCAGCGCTATCGTATTGTCCACCATACGTTCATACATGCGCACCGCTGTTTCACGGCCTACCGGATGCTGGGAATTAACGAAACCGACTTGGTGGAAATCATCAGCATTCAAGTAATTAAAGGAGATATGCATAACATCTAGATAGGGAGCAAGCAGCTCATACCGCTCCAAGTCGAGCGTCAAGTTCGAGTTGATTTGGGTACGAATTCCCCGCTCCCGTGCATATTTAAGGATGGGCAGCATGTAATCTTTGACAATCTTAATGTGATAAGAAGGCTCTCCGCCAGTCAAACTGATTGTCTCCAAATGCTCTACCTGATCCAGCTTATTCAAAATAACGGGTAAGGGAATACGTGGCCCTTCCGTCATCGTTAACGAATCGCCTACCGCGCAATGCTCACAGCGCATATTGCACAGATTGGTAATCGTCAACTCTACACTAGTAAGTACGTGTTTCCCGTATTGCCGATAAGACCGAATCGGGTCCCAAGGGTCATAAGCGGGAGATAGCTCCGGTAAAAAGGAGCGTGTTTCATTCATATTCATGCTGTTCACACCTGACCTATCATTTCCTATTCACTTGCATTTTGTTCTTATCATGCCTATACCTATGCCCTTTATTGTAACTTATGATGCGAAAAAAAGGAAACCACCTTGTCAATCGCTACGGTTTCTCCGCTGGAATCGGCGATTTCACCCGCAGCCACTTCGGTGCCCACCAGTTCGCGTTGCCAAGCAGCTTCATCAAAGCGGGAACGAGCATGACGCGAACAATCGTAGCATCAATGAGGACCGCGAGGCCAAGACCTAGACCTAGCGCCTTCATGATTTCTATGTCTGTGAAGATAAACGAACCGACGACTACAACCAGAATGAAAGCAGCGCTTGTAATCAAGCTGCCTGTTTTTTTGAGCCCTTCCGCTGTACTCTTGTCATTATCTCCGCTCGCTTCATATTCCTCCATAATGCGGGAGATTAAGAAAACTTCATAATCCATCGAGATGCCGAACACCACGCAAAAAATAATAACCGGCAGCGTTGCGCTGACATAACCAATGGATGTGATATGCAGCAAATCTGCCAGATAACCGTGCTGAAACACTAACACCACACACCCTAGACTCGCCCCTAGACTTAACATATTCATAAGGACAGCCTTCAGAGGCAGCAGAATGGACCGGAAGGCAATCAGAAGGACGAAATACGTAATCCCCATGACAAAAGTGAGCACATAAGGTATTTCATCTTGAATGCGATCGATGATATCAAGCCGATAAGCCGGTCCGCCAGTGACCGCCACATCCAGACCCTCCCGCTCCAAGGACCGAAGTTTCCGTACAAGGTCGTCCGTAGAAGGATCATCCGGGTCATTCTCAGGCACAACAACGAGCAGCGCAGTATGTCCCTTCGCCAGCTTGGCCCCTTCGATCTGCTTTTTAACTCCTGGAGCCTTCAACATACCTGCTAATTCTCCATCCGTATGTTGTCCTAGCGAGCTGAGGTAGCTTTGAACCTCTTTCACGCCTGAAACGCCTTTTACTTTATCGCCGTACGCCCGAACTTGACGGACCGCAGACTCTTCCCAGATGTCATCGCCTGTATGTACGACGATTTGAATCGGCCCCGTCATCCGTGGATCATAAGCCGTTTTAAGCAAGTCCGATCCGTAGCGCGACTCATAGTTAGGAGGCAGCACCTCGGCGTTAGGCACGCTCAGCTTCATCTGACCAATGGGGGTCATCGCGTAGATCAAAGCGCCCCCAACCAGAATGACAAGCAAAACAGGGTGTTTCATTACACCATAAGCCATCTTTTCCCAGAAACGGGACGATTCCTGCTTCCGGAAGCGCTTAGGCAGCACCTGAAGCGAATTAATTCGCTTGCCGAGCACCGCCAGAAGCGCAAGCAGCATCGTGTTGGCGACAACAACAGATATGGAAACGACAATGATCCCGCCTAAACACAAGGAGCGAAAAAACGTGAGATCCACGAACAGCATGCCCAATAATCCAATCAGTACGGCAATGCCGGAGAAAAAAATGGATTTCCCGGCGGTCTGGCAAGTCATGGCCACCGCTTCAGCCACATTGGGTTGAACCTTCAGTTCCTCCCGGAAACGGCTAACCAGAAACAAGGCATAATCAATGCCTACGGCTAGTCCCAACATCGTCACCATATTGGGAAGAAAATTCGATAAGGACTGATGCTGGGCGATAAAATAGGTAATCCCGAGCGTGAGAGTAACACTCATGAGTCCCACGATCATTGGCAGAAGCGCCGCGACTAACGTCCCAAAAACAATTAACAATACGATAAGCGCGATGGGGAGGCCAATGGCTTCCGATTTGGCAATATCATGTTTGCTTGCTTCCTGCATGTCATGCAAAATAGCGGGTCCCCCGGTTACATAAACCTTCATGCCAGCGGGAGGTTGCACACGTTCCTTCAACTCGGGGTATTTCTCCAGTGCCGGGTCCGTGTCCAAATCCAGCGAAACGTTCACAGCCTGGACATTTAAATGCCCTTCATTTCTAGGTGCAGCAACGAAATTCACATTTTCTACATAGGGCAGCTTTTTTAATTCACTGAGTGAATCCATGATGGCTTGCTGCTGCTCTTGCTTGGTCATATCGAGGCCATCCCCCGTATAGACCAGATTGATCGTCGTAAGGGGTACGCCAAGCTCATCCCGCAGTTGGATGAGACCGAGATCCGACTCGCTTCCTTTTGGCGTAAAACCATTATCTTTGAGTATGCCGGGTGTTTTCTGTGCAAATAGCGCGAAACTAAGGAACAATAGCACGCAAAGCGTAAGGACCAGCCAGCGATAACGGTGCATGGCATATCCCCATCTCCAAAATTTCCCTTTCACCGCTGATTCTCTCACACACATCCCCCTGATCTGCAAAAAGAACCTGGGGTCCCAGGTTCTTCATGTTTGTTATCTTTTATTTTATCTCAAAGTAGGGTTGGCATACCCGATTCCGTGTCGAGTTCTTCTATTTTAATTTCACCGATTTCGGAAATGAGGATGGAATGCTTAATGGAGAGATCGATTTCATACGGCTCTTTGAGTTCTCTGCCTGTTTCATCCAGCAGGATGCGAACGACCGGCCTCTGAGGAACCGTTAAGTTTAATTTGGAAACAATCCCGAATTCGCCTGTGTTCAATTTCACAGTGATGCCAAGCGGGTAGATAGCAATTTTATCGCGGAATAAAGCAATTTGACTTTGATCATACATCGTACCTGAACCTGCAAAAAGTTGTTCCATCGCTTCATGAGGCAATAACGGCCTGCGATATACACGCGTAGTTGTCATAGCGTCATAAGAATCCACTAAGCCAATCCATCTCGCAAACTCATTAATATCCGGACCTTGCAAACCTCGCGGATATCCGCTTCCGTTTATCCGTTCGTGATGCTGCAGAGCACAATGCGCTGACAGCAACGGAATGTTCGGTTCATCCTTCAGAATTTGAAAACCATACGTGGTATGATTTTTCATCTCCCTGAATTCATCACTAGTCAACTGTGAAGGCTTGCGCAGGATGCCTAGCGGAATTTTGGTCTTTCCAATATCATGAAGCAAAGCGCCAAGTCCAAGCGTCTCCAGCTTTTCACGGCTGTATCCATAGCTAATGCCGAGCATGATCGCATATATACTAACATTCACAGAATGCTGGAATAAATAATTATCCTTAATATTCATGTTGTTTAACATGACCATTGCACCTTGATGTGCACTAAGATCATCAATAATCATGTTCATTACATCACGGAAGTTACGTCCGATATCGTAATAACTAACAGCTCCGCGTTTGTTCGAATCTTCCATAACCTTCTTAAAGGTATGCCGAATTTCATGAATAGCTTTGCTTCGTGTTTCATCTTGAATAATATCGGCTTGAATAACGTCATCAGTCCGGGAATCTGCGATATAAATATAGTCGATACCATATGAAAATAGCCGATCGATTAGTCTCTGTGTCAGCTCAACGTTAACAGCGAGCAAAACCATACCATCTTCGTTGTAAATATTCTTTGCCAGCCTCATTCCAGGATGACACTTGTTGATCGGCATTAACAGCATGTAAGGACCCCCGAGTAGCTGAACGTTATTATCTATCTAAATGTAATAGATTTCACCTAAAAGTTCAACATAAAAAACCGCATCTTTCGACGCGGTTCGCTACTTTATTTCAAAGACTATTTACTTAAAAACATATAAAGAGCAAATACAATGGCTACTGCGAAACGATAGTAGGCAAAATAGGTCAACTTCATATTTTGGACAAACTTAATGAAAGAAACAACCGCTAATAGAGCTACGATGAAAGCTACTACGAACCCTACTGCGAAAAATGCGAAGTCATTGGAAGAAAGAGCTTCATAGTTTTTCAAAAAGTAGACGCCGGAAGCTCCGAACATGATTGGGATCGCCATGATAAACGTAAAGTCAGCAGACGCTGCACGGCTAACGCCGGAAAGCATCCCCCCTGCAATAGTGGAACCGGAACGAGAGAATCCTGGCCAAATTGACACAAGCTGCCATAAGCCGATATAGAAGGCTTGGCGGTAAGTTAAGTCATCCAATACCTCGGTGCTCGGTCTCCCTTTCTTCTGCTCTGCAATAATGAGCAAAATACCGCCAAGAATAAGTCCGATCACAACCGTCGTTGAATTAAACAACTTCTCATCCACAACATCATTAAATAATACGCCGACGATTCCAGCAGGAATAATACCGATCAGAATATGCAGCAGATTCAGTTTTTTCCCGCTTCTGCTCTCGCTTTTTCTTTTCACCAATCCAAACAGCGATAAGATTCGTTTCCAATAAATAATGACGACAGCCATAATGGCCCCAAGCTGAATCACAAAATCAAAGGTTTTCATCACTTCGTCGTTTTGCGTGTTGAGCAAACTTTGCGCCAAAATCATATGTCCTGTTGAGGATACCGGTAAAAACTCAGTCAATCCCTCTACAATCCCGATAATGATCGCTTCAAAAATAGTATGCATGGTTTCCCCCTAAAGGTAGAGTTTATGGTCGGACTCCTGTCCAATTATTTATTTTACTTGGAACATGTACGATCTGACAACTTTATTGACGAAATGCGTGAATCTATCCCCTTGCATCGAAGGACATTTTGTCAATAAATCTTGCTTTGTGGCTGTCTGCCATCGCCTCACGATCCGTCACTTCGCGGGCCAGCACGTCACGGATAAACTCCGGGAGCATGTATACCACGTCTTTCCCTCGACTTAAGGATAAGTAGCCCGATCCGAACGTAAACATATCGATCGTGCCCACAACATAGTCACGGCCAAGGTCCAAAAGCTCCTCGCCTACATGCACGGCGAGGATACGTTCATAAGGCGCGCGGGAGCTGTCCCACTCGACCGTGAGGCCGTCGACGCTAAGCGCGCCCAGCACTTCGCCCCGGAAGCCGAGTCCTCGAATCGGCTTCTCCATGAATTCAGGCAGCAGCGACTCTTCGAGTGCCTGCAGCAAGTCCGCGCCGCTAAGCAGCATGCGGCACGGGTTGATCGGCCCCGGGCAGATGTCCAGCAATCTGCCGCGCGTCAAGCGCCCCTCCTTCAGCCCCTGAAGGAGCTGGCCGCTGTTAACCAGCCCGATATCGGCGCTGGTCCAGCGGCGAATCCCGGCGGCAAGCAAGTTGCCCAGCGGGGATTCGCCGTACCAATCCAGGCGCAGCGGTTCCCGCAGCTGCGCCACTTCTTCATCCAGCGCCGCTGCGCCGGCGATGCGAAAGCGGTCCAGCAGCGCGGCTACGCTGCTGTCATCTTCGCTGGCCGTCGTCATCGGGACGACGCGGCTCTGGAACTGGACGATCCGGCGTTGCGCCGGATCGTAGGCCAGCTCGATATGGCCGGCATACTGCCCGAACTTGCCGGCCGCAGCCAGATAGGTGCCGCTGATTAGGAGCGGCTCCTCCAGGACATGATGCGTGTGGCCGCCAAGGATCACATCGATGCCCTCGATGCCTTCCGCTAGGCGCCGATCCATCGGCAGACCGAGATGTGACATGACCACGATGAGGTCCGTGTGCGGACGCAGCTGCTCCGTGAGATTCTTCACAGCTTCGTAAGGATCTGTCACATCCCAACCGAGCAGCTCATAATAAGCCGGATAAGCCGCTGTCACGCCGATAATTCCGATCTTTAAACCGGACTTTTCAATGGTCAAAGCAGGCAGCAGCCAATCCGGAGTCAAGTGGGTTGCTCTTTCGTAAATATTACTTCCAAGAACAGGAAAACGCGCATTCTCTCTGAACACATTTCTTAAAAAGTCCGGCGTAAACGTCAGCCCCTCGTTATTGCCAAGCACCATCGCATCATAGCCGGTTGCGTTCATAATCTCCACATTGGCAATGGCATTGGTGCCTTCTGTCTCCGGACTCATCCGGTCCATATGATCGCCAATATCCAGCGTCAACACTTGATCGGAGGGCCAGTCCCGGCGGGCTTGGTTAAAATAGGCGCTAATTTTGGGCATCATCTCAAAATGGCTGTGCAAATCATTCGTATGTAAAATCAGGAGTCGTCTCATTTTTTAATTTTCAACTCATCGAGTGTTACTTTATTTTTAAATCCAAAGGTGGCTTTTTGGCCTAGTGTAGCATCATGTAGAAACCAGATATGTACAACACTCTTGACATTAAGGCATTCACTGCTTCCATCCGGCACATACAGGCGAATCGGGTACCCCTTCTTCAAAGGTTCATCGTCTTGGGCGTAGAGAATAAGAGCTGAGTCTACCTCCGACCACGACATTAACGCCTGAAATTCATCAACGGCTTCGACCTTTACATGCGTAGGCTCGCTTTCAGCTTGTCCGCCACGACTGGTTTTCCAGCTGCGGTACCAGGCTTTTAAATCAAAGGCATCCCCTGAAACGTTCGGAACACGGTCCTCAAGCGCCAATTTCATCTCCGCCAGATCAACGAGTTCTTGTACAGTAAATGTTTCATTTGTTAGATGGGGGTCTGACACTTGTATGCGTAAATCTGCTTGCATCCTGACCATTCTCCTTTCATCCGATAAGCTCATTTTTGCTTTTCCCAAGGCCCCATCCATTATACCATTCCTTGGTCAAAATATGATATGCTGTAAGGGAATCTCACACTAAGCATTTAGGAGCAAAATTGTGAATATAAACATCCAACTTTTCGCAGGACTTGTTGAACTTTTCGGGACTTCCGTCCTACATATAACGATTGATCAAGATGCCATTTCCATCGAGGATCTCAGAAAACTGATCACGGATAAGCATCCGGCCGCAGCTTCACAGCTGCAAACATGTTTTTTCGCTAAAAATCAAGCTTACGCAGGCGAGACCGATTGGGTCACTTCTGCTGATGAGCTTGCTCTCATACCGCCTGTGTCCGGAGGGCAGCCCGCCTTATATGAAATAACCTACGACTCGATAGATGCCGGACAAGTTGCCGCCAAAGTCAACCATCCCAATCATGGGGCTTCGCTCCTCTTCATTGGGACTACGAGAGAGATGACGCACGGGCAGCGCACAGTCCTCTTGGAGTATGAAGCCTATGTGCCTATGGCGATCAAAACAATGGAAGCAATCGGTCAAGAAATAGCCGACCGTTGGCCGGGAACGCTTAGTGCGATTACCCACCGTCTGGGCAAGGTGGCGATTGCAGAAGCCAGCGTCGTGATTGCCGTTTCTTCCCCTCACCGGGAAAGCTGCTACGAAGCAAGCCGCTACGCCATAGAACGATTGAAACAAATTGTACCCATATGGAAAAAAGAAATTTGGGAAGATGGATCGGAATGGAAGGGCAGTCAAACAGGCCCCTGGAACCCGCTTCAAGCGACAAGTAAGGAATAGATAGAACTGGAGATGACTTACGTGGATACCTTTTTATATACGGAGCAGGAAAATGGTGTAGATGCGCGTTATTCAAGACAAGTGCTGTTCTCCCCTATCGGTCTGGAAGGGCAGCGCAAACTAATCGGCAGCCGTGTCGCCATCGTTGGTATGGGCGCTCTTGGCACAGTGCTTGCCAACCATATGGTGCGCGCCGGGGTTGGATATGTTCGCTTGATTGATCGCGATTTTGTAGAAGCAAGCAATTTGCAACGGCAAATGTTGTACGACGAAGAAGATGCGGCAACAATGACGCCCAAGGCTATTGCCGCAGCCAAACGATTGCAGTTGGTAAACTCACTTGTTACAGTCGAACCTCATGTCATGGATCTCAATGCCACGAATGCTGAAAACTTGTTAGGGGATGTAGATTTAATTTTAGATGGTACGGATAACTTCTCCGTCCGCTTCCTTATCAACGATGTGAGTATCAAATTGGGGATTCCGTGGATTTATGGCGGTGCCGTTGCCTCAAGAGGCGTCTCTTTGACGATTCTTCCGGGACAGACGCCATGTCTGCGTTGTTTGTTCACCCAAGCTCCCGCTGCGGGCACAACAGAAACCTGCGATACAGCAGGTGTTATAGGCGGAATTATTCATGTCGTCGCTTCATTCCAAGCGACTGAAGCTCTTAAACTACTAGTTGGCGCTACAGAGCAGCTGAATCTCCGGATGCAGCAATGGGACCTTTGGTTCAATCAGCACTCTGCGATTAACGTGACCAGCGCCCTAAAAGCGGATTGCCCTGCCTGTGCGAGCAAGCAGTACGACTACTTGGAGACTGACATGGACAGCGACACCATTCAATCCTTATGCGGTCGTAATTCGGTTCAGATCCATCCTGTTGTTCCGGCTGCCAAGCCGCTTGAATACTGGGAAGAGCGCTTGAGACCACTGGGCTCGGTTGAGCGAAACCGGTTCCTCTTGAAATTCCAGGCCGGCCCAGATTTGTATATGGTTATTTTCCCGGATGGTCGCGTCCTTGTTCAAGGAACGGATGATTTAATTCAAGCCAAAAGTCTTTACAGCCGTTATATAGGGATGTAGTATTACAATATACCTACACGAATATAGGACTGGGAGAGGAATTTCAATGCATATACACGTACTTCAACTAATTGTTGGTGATAAACTGATTTCCGATTCCTACAATACAAAAGGACTTCATCTTCTATCAGCAGGTACCGTGGTTGATGCGGGCGACATCATGATGCTTAATCGCCATAATGTGGAATATGTGGATATTGCGCCGAGGGTTAACGAAATAGAAAGTGAGCCGGCGGAATCTCCGAAAGTAAAGCCGGCTCAAATAAATTCTTTTCATGATTGCATTTCTGGCATCAAAGACATATTCCACTCTGCTAAAAGCGGGGATGTTCTTTCCAACGAGATGATAGAATCCGCTTTCAATCCCTTAATTGCGAGCTTTGAGGAAGAAAATGACGTCGTTTCCTTGCTGCTTTCCTTAAACAGCCAGGATGATTACACTTTTCAGCATAGTGTACAAGTCGGTATGCTCTCCTACTATATTGCCAAATGGATGAACAAAAGTGAAAAAGAAGCTCTTACTATTGGCAAAGCCGGCTATTTGCACGATGTAGGAAAGTGTAAAATTCCGCATGAAATCTTATCTAAACCTGGCAAGCTGACGAATGACGAGTTCAATGAGATTCAAAAACATACCATCTACGGGTACGAAATCATCAAAAACTCTTTGAAGGACAACACACTGGCGCTGGTAGCTTTACAACATCATGAGCGCTTGGACGGCAATGGCTATCCGTTACGCAAAAAAAGCACGGAAATACATACTTATTCACTCATTGTTGCCGTTGCAGATGTTTATAGCGCAATGATCAGCAAGCGCGTATACCAAGATAAGCGTGACCTCTTGTTCGTTCTTAAGGAACTTCACCGGATGAGCTTCGGACAGCTTGATCCGAAAATCACGCAGGTATTTATTCGCAACATGATTCCTAACTTTATTGGAAAAAAAGTGTCCCTTAGCGACGGACGAGTCGGTACCATCGTATTGACCAATCCTACCGACTTTTTCCGCCCGCTAATCAAAATCAATAATCAATTCCTGGATCTTTCGCAGCTTCGCGACGTCGAAATTGCAACGATTGCGATTTAGCCGCTCTTTAGATGATTAAAGAACTTATTGCTAGTGCAATACCGATATAGACGGCAGCCAGCAATGTACCGACGGCTACATTGCCGTCTTTTAACTGATCGGATAGCTTAACGCCAGGCGTTAACCAATCAAACACCCAATAAGTCGCTAACAAACAGACGTAACCTACCGCAAACCACAAGCTCATGTGCCAGATCGATGAATTACTATATGCGGCAATCGCCAGCACGATGGCAGTTGCTACAAATTTACCGCCCATCGTGATTCCGACGGCTACATTTCCTTTGTTTATTTCTTCCATATCGCGGTAGGGCGTCATTAAACTAAACACATACATCCCCGCAAATTGCAGCAGGACTATGACAAATAAACTGATCACAATATTTAATACTATCATTCTGCCCACCCCCGGAACTTCGCCATAGATTGATCATAATTGCTGTAATCGTGTACTTCCTCTAAAATAACCTGAACTTCCTTCTTGTTTTTAAAGCTTGCATAACGATCCTCAGGGATTGGCTGTTTCACCTTTTGCCCTGTCGGCAGATCAGCCACTGCGAAATAGCGGAATTTGCCATCCAGCTCCGTTTTATAAACACCGATCAGCTTCACATCCGTCTTAATTTCAACTTTCAGTTCTGCCAAATCTTTATCGGCTTCTTCCTTGGTTTTGAACGTCTTAATCGGTTTCCATTGCGAAAGTGTTACGTCGTTTTTCCCTTGGCTGTCCGTTGTCATCGTGGCCTGCATATAACTAAGCACATAGATTTGATCGCCGGTTGCAAAGTTCTGATCATTCGAAATGCGCTCGTTGTTCGGCAGCAAAACCATATCTCCGTCGAGCAAATCCCCGACTTTTGCTTGCTGCACCTTATAATCCCAAGGCACATCGCCATTCATGCCGCTAACATTTGTCGCTGCCGAGCTTCCAACAGCTGGTTTGCTTAAGACAGAAGGCTTCTTATTGAACAGGCTGCTAATGCCCCAGATCATCAGAATGACGACCAGGACAATGGACGCCATAAGCCAGAATCGTCTTTGTTTCAAGGTATTTTCACTCCAATCGGTACAAATTGACTTGCATTGCCTGTAATTTTCCCGCCGGCTCGCCCTAAAAGTCCACAAGGTGTTCCGTTCAATACAAACAGTCCCGTTAATAAATGCCTACTTCCGTGAGTAAAAGTTAACTCGGGCAAGTCAGCTCTCTGCTGATAGATGCGTTTAAAAAAGACACTGGTATCAAAGCCAACTTCGTCTTTAACCTCAAGCTCCCCCTCAGCGTCGTAAAGCTCAACGGAGCCTCCTTCTCTTCCAAACATCGATTTGGACACATAATCCCCTGATAACTCGGGAGAAAAAAAGGTAGGCAGCATATAATCAGCTATCGCTTTATGCTCATCCGCGGTGAACAACGCTGCGTTATCCGTGTGTAATCCCCAGACAATGGCTTGCAGCCCTTTAGATTGCAAGATAACCGCATGCAAAGAATTAAACAATTCGATGAATTGTTCTTCAATCGCATAAGAGAGTGCCTCTCCCCCGTCATCAACACCCATCCATTCTTTTGGATACAGCGCGAACATACGGGAAATGTTTTGTTGTTCGCCGACCTTAACGATTCCCTCGTCAATCCACAAATCCAGACAATCGACACACGTCATATTTCTCCCGCTATGAGCAACGAGCGCATCAATTGTTCCTGTATCTTCGGCATGCTGACCATAGGCGATACATGCTGCGAAATCGGGCGCCTCAATGGCCCATGCAGCTCGCACCAGGTCCTTCATCTCCGTGTTCGGGGAGGCGTAACCTTTTTGCTCACACAACCATGGTGTCGCAATTGCTGCTTCCACATAGCCGGTAGGAGTGTCTGCATTTAGCTCTAAGAGCTTGATTCCGCCCTGTTGATCCACGGTGAAATCAAATCTTGCATAACGGCTTATAGCCCCTATGTCATTCAGTTCCAGCCGATCAAGTCCATCCCAAAGCACTTCGGGAATCGACAACTGTTGGTATAACAGCCTGTTCCCTTTCACGTAACGAACAGCTTTATCAAAGACGCGCCACAAAAAATTTGCCGCGAGAATTAGCTCGTTATAAGTTGATTGTTCCATAAGGACTAACTGATCAATCCAGTACGCTTCATCTTCCAGATTAGCCCATGTAAAGCCAAGCTCATATAGTTGTTGAACGCGATGTTCTCTATCCAGAGCTGGCGTGCCTACGACTTCGAAAACCACAGTGTTAACCTCCTGAGCTGGAAGAGGAGCTGAAACCGCTCGATTTGCCGCCAATGCTGCCCGTTGAAGTTGATGTAGATTTCGAGCTTGAAGTTGTACCGCTGCTCGTGCCTGAGCTGCTAACGGAGCCTGTATTCCCGGTGCTTCCTACATTTCCTGTACTACCTGTACTTTTTGTACTTCCTGTATTTCCTGTATTTCCTGTACTTCCTGTTGTTCCCGATTTCGTGTTAGATGAAGATGACTTATTGGTGGTAAAGGTTCCCGTTCCGCTTGATGTCGTTGGCGCTTTGGTCGTTGATCGATTGGAGAACGAGCTTGGTTGATATGTTTTTGTCACATAAGGGGTATTAGAACGATAGTAATAAGAACGATGGCTGCTCCCCCAGCTGCTTGAGGAATAAGGACTTGGGCTGTTGAAAATAAGATGATATAGCAGCAAATCATCCCATCCAAACCCACTGCCTCCACCATAGTTATTAACAATGATAGGGGCTGTGCTGCCTCCCGTTGAACCGCTGCCTGCAGTCGGCGTTGGAGAAGGTGATGGCGATGCTGTGCCTGCTGCCGGAGGAACAGGTAAATTCCAGTCAACGGCTGGGTCAAAATAAGCTTTCACTTCATCGGTCGACCATTCGACCAGCTTGGAAGAGGCTGTGTTCGGTGCCGGCGTCTCCGCGGCATTAACTGGCAAAAGCAGCAGTTGTCCGACTAATACCAGACTTATCGAAGCTGAAAATACCTTGAGCGGTCTTTTCACTGCTTGTTCCCTCCCCCTTCAGAACCAATTGCAACCAATAGAAGCTCAAACACATTCAAATCTAAATTCAATCTTCCTTCAATCATTTCATATTCCTTGCCGCCAATGAGCACATAATTCGCTGCATCTAGAGCCTGCATCAGCTTTTCATCCCATGGACGTTCACTAATTTTCAAAAGCTGTCCGTCGGCCAATTTTTCGAAAAGTGTAATTGTCATTCGGTTTCCTCCTCCTTCATCGATGACTTCCTATTAGATAAAACGCATGAACCGGCCTTTTGTTTCATAATGGCCAAAAATAAAAAAAAGCCTACCCCTAAAGGATAGACTTGAAAGCTTTAAGTTACAACACGTTTTGCTCGCAGAAATGTTTTTTTCCAGTACGCTTTATCGATATTACTGATCTGAACGCCATTCTTCGGTTCTGGGGAGGCATGGAGCATTCTCTTACCACCAATATAGATTCCTACATGTCCTACCTTTTTATTTGTTTTGAAGCGGCCGGGGACATAGAAAAACATCAAATCCCCTTTCCGCAAAGATTTGCGGCTAACCAAATTTCCCACCGCTGCTTGTTCGCGCGCCAATCTTGGAAGCTTAACGCTGTATTTACCATACACGTATTGGGTAAACGTTGAGCAATCAAATTTTCCGGTTTGAGGATAAGGCCCTGTGCCAAATTTATATTTAACCCCTTCGTACTGCTCACCTTTACTGATCAACGCATTAATGTTGATATTTTTCAGAACCGGAATTGCTTTCTCTTCAGAAGATGCCCACACTTGTAGATCGTCTTTGAGCTGTATTCCTAATGAGGCTGGGTTCGCTCCATGCGCTGTGTTGTCTTTGAAAGGGTCATTCGGATCGTCTGCAAATGCAAGCTCAGGGATATCCGCGCTAGGGTCAGAAGAATCTTCATTCTCAAGCTGAGCACCTGGTGAGGGATGTATGTTTAATTGATTGCCACTAACATCATACGACATCTCGTCTTGGAATAAGTCCGCTATGGCCGAGACCGGCAAGTAGAGGGCATCGCCTTCTTTGACGAATGGCTCACCTACATGGATTTCTGCTCCGTCTTTCATCGCCTTTTTGGAATTTGCCGATAATTCAAAACTCGCGTCATTATCGCCAATTAGCAGCTTCTGTGCTCCTGCTTCCCACTCGGAATGAAACTTCAAGGTTTGAATGAGTTGATTGGCTGCTACATATTTAACATTGTTGATCATTTTAATGGGTAAAACAGCATCGTCATTGCCTAATTTCGTTATTCCGTTACCTGCTTGCGACAAGCTGTGCGGCATCGCTGTGCCTGCACCTGATTGTGTCACTCCGTTCGGTGTTGGTGCTGAGTGATTAGGGGCCGCATTATCCTTCCCACAAGCTGTTGTTGTCGCAAGGACGACAGCCATACTCCCGATTGCTGCAAGTTTCAGCCTTTTCCACATACCTTCACTTCTCTCCTTTAGGGACACATTATGATCCTCTATAGGGTGAGAATTGTGGGAAATAAATATACGTTAGCCATGTCTAGAAATGCATGGAGCTTGTTGGAAAGCAGACGCACAAAAAAAGCGTACCCGATACATCGGGTACGCTTCGTCAAATCTTAACCGATCGAACCTTCCATCTCGAACTTGATGAGACGGTTCATTTCCACGGCATATTCCATTGGAAGTTCTTTGGTGAATGGCTCAATGAAGCCCATAACGATCATTTGCGTTGCTTCTGCTTCCGTCAAACCACGGCTCATGAGGTAGAACAATTGGTCCTCAGAAACCTTGGATACCGTAGCTTCATGCTCAAGCGTAATGTTATCGTTCATGATTTCATTGTAAGGAATTGTATCGGATGTTGACTCGTTATCGAGAATCAACGTATCACATTTGATATTTGCTTTGGAACCTTGGGAGTTGCGTCCGAAGGAAGCCAGACCGCGGTATGTTACTTTACCGCCGTGTTTGGAGATCGATTTGGATACGATTGTTGATGTTGTATCCGGAGCCAGATGCGTCATTTTCGCGCCTGCATCTTGGTGTTGTCCTTTGCCGGCTACAGCGATGGAAAGAACCATCCCTTTCGCGCCGCGGCCTTTCAATACAACTGCCGGGTACTTCATAGTCAGCTTGGAACCGATGTTACCATCGACCCACTCCATTGTAGCCCCTTCTTCGGCAACTGCACGTTTGGTAACGAGGTTGTAGATGTTCGGTGCCCAGTTTTGGATCGTTGTATAACGAGCACGGGAGTTTTTGAGACATACGATCTCAACAACCGCACTGTGAAGCGAGTTTGTGCTGTAGATAGGAGCTGTACAGCCTTCTACGTAGTGCACAAAGCTTTCTTCATCCGTAATGATCAATGTACGCTCGAATTGACCCATGTTCTCGGAGTTAATACGGAAGTAAGCCTGTAACGGAACTTCACATTTAACGCCTTTTGGTACGTAGATAAAGGATCCCCCGGACCATACCGCACTGTTGAGAGCAGCGAATTTGTTATCGCTTGGCGGGATGATGGTACCGAAGTATTTTTTGAACAGCTCAGGGTGTTCACGAAGCGCTGTATCCGTATCTGTGAAGATAACGCCTTGATCTTCGAGTTCCTTTTGCATGCTGTGGTAAACAACTTCGGATTCGTATTGCGCGGATACGCCGGCAAGGAACTTTTGCTCTGCTTCCGGAATACCCAGTTTATCAAATGTTTCTTTAATTTCGGTCGGAACTTCTTCCCATGTTTTCCCTTGTTTCTCGGACGGTTTCACATAGTACTGGATGTCATCAAAATCAAGATCATCCATGTTGCCGCCCCAACGAGGCATCGGCATTTTGAAGAACTGCTCCAAGGATTTCAGACGGAATTCCAGCATCCAATCCGGCTCGCCCTTCATTCTGGAGATTTCTTCAACGATTTCACGAGTCAAACCTTTTCCTGATTGGAAAATCGATTTGTGCTCATCTCGGAAACCATACTTATAATCTTCGAGATCTGGCATTTGTTTTGCCATGGTTATTTCCTCCTTAGCGTTATGGTTTACAGATCAATAACAAGTTCTATGCGATCGCGAAATGCGTTAGTTATCGGTCTTTTGGGTATGTTCAATACCTTTGCGAAGTGCATTCCATGCCAGGGTTGCGCATTTGATCCGCGCAGGGAACTTATTCACCCCGGATAGAGCCTCTATATCTTCATATTCAAATTCAACAGATTCGCCCTTCATCAGACCAGAAAAATCTTCGGCCATCTTCAGCGCCTCTTCGATCGTTTTGCCTTTGACAGCATCCGTCATCATGGATGCGGAAGACAGCGAGATCGAACAACCTTCACCTGTGAATTTCGCCTGTTTCACGACACCGTCTTCCACCAGCATTTGCAGCGAAATTTTGTCACCGCAAGTTGGATTGTTCAGATCGATGGTGACCGCTTCACCAGACTCAAATTTCCCCCGGTTACGAGGAGTTTTATAGTGATCCATAATGACTCTACGGTATAAATCATCCAATTGCATGGCCGAAGTACTCCTTTGTTTTTTGTAAGGCCATCACAAGACGGTCAATATCTTCTTCTGAATTGTATAGATAAAAGCTGGCACGAGCCGTACTGCTTACTTCAAGCCATCTCATCAAAGGCTGAGCGCAGTGATGGCCTGCACGAATAGCTACTCCCTCTGCATCCAGAACCGTTGCCACGTCATGTGGATGAACATCACCCAAGTTAAACGTAACAAGTCCCGCACGGTTGCTAGTTGGTCCATAGACAGTCAGATCCTCGATCTGCGTCATACGTTCCATCGCATAATTCGTGAGCTGAATATCATGTTTGAAAATATTGTCCATGCCGACTTCTTGCAGGAAATCAATCGCCGCGCCAAGGGCAACGGCCCCTCCGATGATTGGCGTTCCGCCTTCGAACTTCCAAGGCAGTTCCTTCCATGTCGATTCATACAGATCCACATGGTCGATCATCTCGCCGCCAAACTCAACGGGCTCCATGTTTTCGAGCAAAGCCTTCTTGCCATACAATGCCCCAATTCCGGTTGGTCCACACATTTTATGTCCGGAAAGCGCATAAAAGTCGCAATCCAAATCCTGCACATCCACTTTCATATGCGGTGTGCTTTGTGCGCCGTCAACCACCATTTTTGCGCCATGTTTGTGGGCAATTTGGGCGATCTCTTTGACAGGGTTGATAACACCCAGCACGTTAGACACATAAACAACCGAAACGATCTTGGTACGGTCTGTAATCGTGTTCTCTACATCTGCCAGAGAAATCGATCCGTCGGGCTGTAAAGGAATATATTTTAAAGTGGCGCCTGTTGCCTTAGCGGCTTGCTGCCATGGAATCAAATTGCTGTGATGTTCCATTGGCGTGAGGACGATTTCGTCGCCTTCGCTGAGTACCGCTTTGGCATAGCTGCTTGCCACAATATTGATGGCTGTTGTCGTGCCTCTGGTGAAAATAATTTCTTGCTCGCTGGATGCGCCGATGAACTTAGCGACTTTCGCTCGTGCTCCTTCGTACGCATCTGTTGCCCGGGAACCTAGGGTATGAACACCGCGATGTACGTTCGCATTGTCCCATTCATAATAATGCTTGAGTGCCTCAATCACCTGAATGGGCTTCTGGGATGTAGCAGCGCTGTCCAAATACACCAGTGGATGACCGTTCACTTCTTGTTTTAGAATGGGAAAAAGTTCACGTATCTCGGCTGTTTTCATTGTCCCAGCTTCCTCTCCACTAAGCTTTGCAGCTGTTCTTCAACGCTTTTAATCGGAATTTCGGAAACGACTGGCGCCAAGAATCCGTAAATGATTAAGCGCTGAGCTTCTTCTTTGGTAATACCACGGGACATCAGGTAATGCACTTGCTCGGCATTTACTTGACCAACACTCGCAGCATGGCCTGCTTTAACATCATCCTCATCGATGAGAAGGATCGGGTTCGCGTCTCCACGAGCTTTCGGGCTAAGCATCAACACTTTCTCCGTTTGTTGACCGTTACAGCCTTGAGCTCCTTTTTCGATCTTCGTAATCCCGTTGATGATTGCCGTTGCGCCATCTCGCATAACAGCACGCGTAATCATATCGCTCGTGGAAGCTTTGCCCCAGTGAACAGCGCGTGTCGTTAAGTTAAGCTTCTGCTCTTGCGTACCCACACAGATCACTTTGGCATCGGAGTCAGAACCTTTGCCTTTCAGAATAGACGTCGTATCCGACATGGTATTCCCGTAGTTCATTTCTCCAACTACCCACGCGATGCTAGCATCATTATCCAGGATAGCGCGGCGGTAAGTTAAGTCCGTAACGGACTCTTCAAAGTTGTGAACGGATGCGTAATTTACGCGTGCACCCGGCTTCGCGAACACTTCAACGATACCGTTTTGTACGAGCTCAGCTCCCGAAAGGGAGGATACGAAGTTATCCACGTATGAAACAGAGCTGAATTGCTCTGCAACGATCAGCACGTGCGGAGCGAATGTAGCTTCAGCATCATCCGTAACAAACAACGCTTGAAGCGGAACATCCACACGAACGTCTTTTGGCACGTAGATGAAAATACCGCCGTTCCAAAGCGCAGCGTGTAAAGCTGTCACTTGATTTTCGTTCGCTTCGACAGCTTTCATGAAGTAAGGCTTCACCAGATCGACATGGTCACGAATCGCTGTTTCCAAATCAGTGAAAATAACACCTTGCTTTTTGAGCTCTTCGGAAACCTGGCTGAACACAACTCCGGAGTTGCGTTGAACGATCAGGTTATCAGAATTCGTCAGACCTTGGGCAACTTCCGGTAAAGACTCAAGGGAAGTTAGAGGGGCTTGCGTTTTATAGGAACCGTAGGAGGAAATGCTCCAACGATCAATTCTTGTCTTTTCAAGCGTAGGTAATTCCAAAGAATTCGCTAACGCCAACCCTTCTGTACGAAGGGCAGTCATCCACTCCGGCTCCTGCTTGCTGCGGGAGAGCTCGATGACAGCATTAGAATCTATGGAAAGTTGTGTTTGAGTACTCATGGTATTCCTCCTAATATATAAGGACCTTTGACCCTAAGATCAAAGTCTCTCCTCTCTTTAGTACTTCGGCGCAGTCGTGTTCATAGGGATTTTGAATTCTTCCTCGTCTTGGCCAACTGTCTCGTCCACGATGCCGAGTTCTTCTTTGATCCAATCGTAACCTTCCGCTTCCAGACGCTCAGCTAGCTCTGGACCGCCGGATTTCACGATGCGACCTTGCATCATAACATGTACAAAATCAGGTTTAACATAGTTCAGCAAACGTTGGTAATGCGTAATGATCAAGAAGCCGCGTTCTTCACTGCGCATAGCGTTAACGCCTTCAGCAACGATACGCAAAGCATCAATATCCAGACCGGAGTCAATTTCATCAAGAATAACGAATTTAGGCTCAAGCAAAAGCATTTGCAGGATTTCGTTACGTTTTTTCTCACCGCCGGAGAAACCTTCGTTCAAGTAACGGTGCATGAACTCAGGGTTCATTTCAAGCTGTTTCATTTTCGCTTCCATTTGGCGGATGAACTTGATCAGGGAGATCTCGTTGCCCTCGCCACGGCGCACGTTGATTGCACTGCGCAAGAAGTCAGCGTTCGTTACGCCTGTAATTTCGCTTGGGTATTGCATAGCAAGGAACAAACCAGCGCGCGCTCTCTCGTCAACAGCCATTTCAAGAACATCTTCGCCCTCTAAAGTAACGGAACCCTCTGTCACTTCATATTTCGGGTGACCCATCAGCGCGGATGCAAGCGTACTTTTACCAGTACCGTTCGGTCCCATGATCGCATGAACTTCTCCGCCTTTAATCTCAAGGCTCAGCCCTTTCAAAATTTCCTTTCCTTCGACGTTCGCTCTAAGACCGTCTATTGTAAATGTTGGTGAGTTTGCCATTTTCATTAAGCCTCCATAATGTTTAAATGTTCTAGATAAACAATAATCATAAAATGATTATCATTGATTCTCATTAGAATAATTCTATTATAACTTACTATGTCAAATCAAGAAAGGGCAATTGCTTGAAAAAGATGGGCATTCTGTGAAAATGCAACCATTTATTTACGACAAAGTTTGCTTGATTTCAGCAACCTGTGCAGCAAAATCCTCATCGCTCAAAACCGGTACTAACGAGGATTCGGGCGGTGTTTCGGCCCCAAGCGCAATCCATGATTTACAGCCGATATAGGCTTCCTCAATTGGAATATGTAAAGGTTCTGCCAGTTTATACACTCTTAAAAGCATGAGATGCAGCGGATTTTTTCGTTTCCACTTCAATCTTTCTTCCGTGAAATTTTCCGTCCAAATGTGATAAGGATACAGCTTATTCAGCAGTTCTCCATCACTAATCTCAATATCCTCGATCATCCGGGCATACGAACGGATTGTGACCTGATCATCCTGCGCACTCCAGAGGGCCAAGGTTTCGTCAATCACATTTCGATAATTTTCCTTGAGTAACTCTTTTCTCTGATGCTCGTAAGTAGGATAAAGAAAAAAATCATTCGATTCGACTTGAAAATCCCTCGTTTCTTCAACAATACCCCCTTTGCGCATAATAAAAATTTGTGTGCCGTCTTCCAGTGCTTTGATAGCCGAAGCCCATTCTTTCAGGGCTTTTGGTTTTTCCACCGACGCCAACTCCTTGTTCACCCAATAATCCATTTATTATAAGGAATTTGGAGAAGCAAAACAACACACCTTGAAGGACGAAAAGAAAGGGATGGCTCTCAGGCCATCCCTAAGTCTACTTATTTACATCTTCGGCGTAATACGATTGTTGTATACGGGCAAACTGTGTTTGATTCTGTTTCATCGGATTTGGGTCTTGATTCTTCCCGGGAGACTCCGCCTCGAAAGCCATGAATAACAAGAAAAAGCACGCGGCCATTACCAGCAGCACATTCAGGATTTTCATCATCATAAAGATCCTCCGAAAGCGAATTTGGTACCAGTATAACGAAGTATCGTTAGGCGCATGTTTTTTCAGCTTAAAGAAATTGTAAAGAGGTTGGTAATTTAAACCTATCCAAGGAAAGATTGCAGCATCCAGCGGTGTTTTTCCAACGAAGTCTGAATGGCTAACAGCATGTCCGAAGTCGTTTCGTCCTGCACTTCTTCACAAGCCTGCATACCGGCTTTTAACTCTTGGGTAAGAATCGTGAAATCTTCGATGACAGCTTCAACCATTTTGGTTGCTGTTTCGGTTCCTTGCGCTTCTTTCAAGGAGGACAGTTCAATATAGGCTTTCATGGTAGCCGCAGGCTGACCACCAATCGAAAGAAGACGTTCAGCAAGTTCATCAATGTGCAGAGCTGCTTCATTGTACAGTTCCTCAAATTTGACGTGCAGCGTGAAAAATTGATTGCCTTTTACATACCAGTGGAAGTTATGGAGCTTCACAAAAAGCAAGCCCCAATTGGCAATTTGCTTATTGAGAATGGTTTGGATGGATTGAGCTGATGTTAAGGTCGTAGTTGCCATAAGAAATGCCTCCTAGTTGTTGTTGTCGGTAGAGCATGTACACGTTACTGTGCGTTCTTTGCCCTTATTTTATGTAATTTGTGCAACATTTCCGAAGAGAGTATTTCAAGCGGCCCCTTTTTGCCTTATACTAGGGAAAGACGATTAATACACAGTAAACTAGTTGGAATTAATTTCAATGACTTATTAGGAGGCAAACCATGTCTACATATCATCCTTTAAGTGAAGCTCAAGCGATTGAATACGCTCGTCAAATCCCGGATTTGTTCCAGCCGGAATCGGAATTGACCAGCCAGGAAATCGGCGACGGCAACTTAAATCTTGTTTTTCGCATCTCAGAAAAGACTTCAGGAAAAAGCATCATTTTGAAGCAAGCTTTACCTTATGCAAAAGTTGTCGGAGAATCCTGGCCGTTGACGCTTGATCGGGCACGTATTGAAAGCGAAGCGCTCATTATTGAAGAAGGATTAGTTCCGGATCTTGTTCCACATGTTTATGCATATGATGCGGATCTCGCGCTGACGGTCATGGAGGATCTAAGCGATCATATCATTATGCGCAGAGGGTTAATTGAACGGAACGAATATCCGCTGTTCGCCGAGCATATCGGCCGCTTTATGGCAAACACCCTTTTCTTCACATCGGATCTAGGCAAAAATCAACAGGAAAAGAAAATCCAGCAAGGCCGCTTCATCAATCCGGAGCTTTGCAAAATTACGGAGGATTTGATTTTCGACGATCCGTACCGCGATGCCGATACGAACAGTATTGAAGATCAGATCCGCGATGCAGCAGAGCAGCTTTGGGCGGACAGCGAGCTTCACTTGGAAGTCGCGATTCTTCGCCAGAAATTTTTGACGAACGCGCAAGCGCTGCTTCATGGCGATTTGCACACCGGAAGTATTTTCATTAAACCGGATTCCACAAAAGTCATCGACCCGGAATTCGCTTATTATGGACCAATGGGCTTCGATATCGGGGCTGTGCTCGCGAATCTGATTCTCAACTTTGCCGGACAGGAAGGCTGGAGTCAAGATCACGAAAGCCGTGAAGCTTTCCGCGCTTATTTGTTGAAAACGGTGAAAGAGGTATGGACGCATTTCGAAACGAATTTCCGCGCCTTGTGGAACGAACATGGTGTAGATCGTGTTTTCCAAACGCCAGGCTACCAGGATCATTTCCTTAAAAACCTGCTTCAGGACACAGTAGGCTTCACCGGAGCAAAAATGGTCCGCCGTATCGTAGGACTTGCGCATGTTGCAGATATTGATAAAATTGAGGATAACGCCGCTAGAGAACGCGCTCAGCGTTTGGCGTTAGCGATCGGCACAAGCTGCATTCGCGCTAACCGTCAAGTAACTTCCATCGATGAGCTCATTGCCATCGTCACCAAAGAATCAGCAGTAGAAAGAGGATTTGTTCTATGACTAACAAGAACTTAGAAAATGTAGAGGCGCAAGGTGCCTTGCAATCCTTGCGTTGGAATGGACAGCAGCTTGATCTGTTAGATCAACGTTTGCTGCCGGAAGAGATTGTGTATTTGCCGCTTGAAACACCGATTGAGGTGTGGGAAGCGATTCGTCACTTGAAAGTTCGCGGCGCACCGGCTATCGGAATCGCCGCCGCGTATGGTGTATATTTAGGCATCCGTAACGTGGATGCTGCAGTTGATGGGCTTCTGGCGGAAGTCCAGAAGCAAGCCGACTACCTGGCGACGTCTCGTCCGACAGCGGTGAACTTGTTCTGGGCGCTCGATCGGATGAGAGCGCAAGCAGGCGTTTTGGCAGCGGCCGGCGTTAGCCCTGACGCTTTCAAAGCAGCGCTTCTCGACGAAGCGCAGAACATTCAAGCGGAGGACGAGGAGACGAACCGCCAAATCGGCGAACACGCGCTGACGCTGTTCGAGGATGGCTTCGGCGTGCTGACGCACTGCAACGCCGGCGGTTTGGCGACAGCCAAGTACGGCACGGCGCTAGCGCCGTTTTACTTGGCTAAGGAAAAAGGCGTGAACCTGAAAGTGTTCGCGGATGAGACTCGGCCCGTGCTGCAAGGCGCGCGGCTTACAGCCTTTGAACTGCAGCAGGCCGGCGTCGACGTGACGCTGATCTGTGACAACATGGCCGGCGCGGTCATGTCCAAGGGTTGGATCCAGGCGGTCATCGTCGGAACCGACCGCGTTGCGGCTAACGGCGATGTAGCCAATAAGATCGGCACGTACAGCGTGGCGGTGCTAGCGAAAGCACACGGGATTCCGTTCTACGTGGCGAGCCCGATCTCCACGATCGATTTGAACACACCTACGGGTGGGGACATTCCGATTGAAGAACGCCATGAGGATGAAATCACGCAAGGCTTCGGCAAACGTACGGCACCGCAAGGTGTGAAAGTGTTTAACCCTGCCTTTGATGTCACACCGAACGAGTATGTAACGGCGATTATTACGGAAAAAGGCATCGTTCGTGCTCCTTATGCGGAGAACTTGCGTAAGCTTTTTGAATAAGCTGGCAGCCTTTTGCACAATTAGCGGAACCTGAGGACGCTATTTCTGCCCAATCGGTCCGTTTTCAAGTTACTGGGGAACTACGGGTCCTTATTTCAACGTTTTGAGCGTGATTTCAGCCCAATCCGTTGAAATAAGGGACTATAGTTCCCCTTCCGCGCGTCAAGAGCTGTTTTCGCAGAAATAGGGCCCTGTAGTTCCCCGCCGAGCCGCAAGACCTCGGATCTTGGACCTCGGACCCTGCCCTGCCCTGGCATCGTCCGCTCCCTTTAATGACTTACCAACTAAAAAGGCTGCTCCTGCCGTATCCTAGTTGAACTCAACTAAGATAACGGCAGAAACAGCCTTTTTCTTATCCATGCAGGCGCTCACGATACCGGTTTGGCGTGACGCCATGCGCTTTTTTAAAGACATAATGCAAATAATTGCTGGAAGCAAAGCCGCTCTTCTCCGCGATTTTCTCCAAGGTCATCGTAGTCTGCAACAGCTCTGTGCACACGTGCTTTAAACGAACCTGCTCCAAATATTCACTGAATGAAATGTTCGCTTGTTCTTTAAAGATGCGCTGAAGCTGCCGCGAGGAGATTTGCAGCCGCTCGGCAACGCCTTCAAGTGTCAACGGACGCCGGAAGTTGTCTTCGATGAACTGTACGGCCAGCTGGTAGCGGTAGCTTTTCATATCGCGTGCCGGCAAATCGAGACCTTGATGATCCGCTTTGTAGGCGCCGATGGTTCTGAGCAGCATCTGGATAATCGATTGCTTGATGATCGTATACTGGCCGAGCTGGTTGTCCCGCCAAGCTTCAAAGGCGACCAGAAAGCATTTCATCGCTTCCTGACGGTCAAAGGCAGGAAGATGCGGAAGCTCGCCTAGCTGCTTGATGCATGCATCTGCCTCTGCAATCTCCCACGCTTCACCCCAAGCCTGCGATTCGCTTCCAGCGTCTCCGTCCAGCGGCGACCCTTCCAGCCTCACAAAATCAACATGCAAACACAGCTCATCCATCTTCTCGTGTTCATCCGCCTCTTGGCGGTGCAAAACGCCTGGAGCTGTGACATACAGCATCCCTTCTTGCAAAGGATGAGTAACCCCATCCAGGATGACTTTGCCTTTTCCGCTAGGGATGTAATGAAACTCGAATTCGGAATGATGATGGAAATCGATTACCGTTCCAGCCGGAAAGGAGGTCAGATGACAGCGAAGCACACGGATTCCGTAAGAACCCCACCGAAATCGTAAGTCCAAACGATCAAGAGCCGTTGGATTTTCAAGCATCGGTTCGAAGTAAAAGGGCTGACTCATGCTGAACCTCCATCCATTCTGTGCAGATGATGTATTACTGAGCTAGAGAATCAATACGTACTTGTTGTTTGGACCCGGCGGAGCGGTTGGAAGCCTCCATCAGCTTCGTTAAGTCCACAGCCAATTGAATATTTTCAGTAGCTTTTGTTCCGTTTTGAATGTGAGCTACCCATTGATCAAAAGCAGACGGTCTCTCTTTCGGCCCATTCTCATAGGCTGTCCAGCCAGCGTCAGCATTTTTTCTTGTGCGCACTAGAACTCTTCCGTCATGATCGGAGTACAGCACGCTGCCTTCCGTACCATGAACTTCAATCACGAATGGTGAATGAGCATTCACAAAACCAGCTTCTACGATGCCTAGAGCGCCATTCGCATATTGAAGCGTAGCTACAGCATTATCTTCAACTTCTCTGCCTGTCACGTAGCCATAAGAAGCGCTTACAGATTCAGGAAGACCCAAGAATAGGCGAGTTAAATACATCGGATGACAGCCAAGATCGATTAGTGCGCCGCCGCCGCATTGTTCAGCATTATAGAAATGCTCAGGCAACCAGCCTTTCGGATTCACATCTGTCGAAATACCGCCATTGTGGGATAGACGAGTGCGCACCAAAGTAATCTGGCCCAGCAGTTCCTTCTCAATAATCTCTTGAACCGCTAATGTATACGTTGGATTCAAACGCGGCAATGAAACAGTCAAAGTTACACCGGCTTCATTCACCGCGTCCAAAATTTCATTCACTTCATGTAACGTAGGAGCAATAACTTTCTCCGTAAAAATATGTTTACCCGCCTTGGCAGCGGCAACCATCACATCACGGTGCATGTTTGTCGGTGTGTCTACAACGACGCCGTCAATATCCTTATTTGCCAGTAACTCAGCAAGATCCGTATAAAAGGCAACACCACGCTGCGACGCTTCTGCTTGTCCGCGCTCAGGAATTTCATCCCACACCGCTACAATCTCGGTATCTTTGTGCTCAGTAACCTGTTTTGCATAGTCCCTTGCATGCACGTGCCAAAAACTTAACATTGCTACTTTAATCATGTTAACCTCCAAATAAGTGACTTGGCTTCATTTTAACATGCCTAAGCAGCTTGATAAATTTCGAATTAGCGACAGACAAGGGTGCAAAATAACGACATCACTTTACTTGCTTACAGGCACTGCATTGTAGTACTCTTCCATCGTCATCTTTTTGGCAACCATATCCTTGGCCGTATCAACACCTACATACCGAATGTGCCATGGCTCGTATTGGTATCCGGTAATTTTCTCTTTTCCCTTAGGATAGCGGATCACAAATCCGTACTCCTGAACATGCTTCTCCAGCCAATTCGCTTCTTTGGTCCCACCAAAGCAGTCTTCCGCGGCACATTTCCCATCACTGCCGGAGACATCGATAGCAAGCCCCGTTTCATGCTCACTGGTTCCCGGCACGGCGCTGTACATCTTCGCTTTCTCCTCGCCATCCTTCTGAACGTAACGTTGGAATAGCGACTTCTGCGTGGCATAGGACCGATAAGCCGAGACACCGGCTATGTTAATGCCATCCTTTTTCGCGCCTGCAACCAGCTTTTCAATCGCTTCCGCTGCGACGCTGCGCATTTTGCGTTTTTCAATCTTCTCCGCGAATGTAAAAGGGATATCCGGATAGACCAAATCCGTCGGCTCATAGCTTGAAGGAAGTGAAAATTGTTTATTCACAAGGACCGTTACGCTTTCCGGTTTGGCAATGACTTGAAGTCCATCGCTTTTGGAAGGTGTGCTGGATGTCTTCGGAGAAGCCGAAGGACTCTGAACCGGCTTAGTACTTGTTTGCGGCGAAGCTGTCGCCGTTGTCACAGGCGATGTTGTGGAAGTCGCCGTATTTGGTGTAGCCGTTGTCGTCGCGCTGGCAGTTGGGCTCGTGCTTGGTACAGCTTCCTCTTTGCCGCATCCCGCTAGTATGGATAACACCACTAGTAGGGCAAGCGAGTATGTTGTCATTTTGTTCATGCTCAGGTGAATGCCTCCTCGAAATTGAAAAACTTACACATGAAATAGACTTCTCATCTCCAGTAAAAGTTGCATGAAGTCGAATTTCAACGTAAAAAAGACTGCCATCTAGGTTTTGCGCCTAAATCGCAGCCTTCTCATATTTTATGCCTAACGGTTGTTGGTTACAAGTTTCTTCTGTTTCGCAGCGTTTGCCTAAGCTTGACTTGCGGCAATTGCCTGCTCTAGATCATAGATGATATCTTCTATAGCTTCCGTTCCAATGGATAAACGTATAAGTCCAGGAGTCACGCCTGCGGAAATTTGTTCCTGTTCATTCAATTGAGCGTGCGTCGTGCTCGCCGGATGAATAATGAGTGATTTGGAATCTCCAACATTGGCCAAATGTGAGAAGAGCTCGACGGAATGAATCAGCTTCTTACCCGCATCAATGCCGCCTTTGATCTCAAAGCTCAAGATAGCCCCTTGACCTTTAGGCAAATACTTCTGGGCAAGCTGATGGGAAGGATGGCTTTCCAGCCCAGAATAGCTTACCGACTCTACAGCATCATGAGACTCCAAATATTGAGCCACTTTCAAGGCATTCGAGCTATGGCGTTCCAGACGCAAATGCAGGGTCTCCAGTCCTTGCAGGAGCAAGAACGCGCTGTTTGGTGACAGTGAGGCACCCAAGTCGCGAAGCAGCTGAACTCTTGCTTTGATAATATAGGCAATTGGCCCTACCGCATCTGTGTAGACAACACCGTTATAGCTTGGATCAGGCTTCGTCAGGCCCGGGAATTTGCCGCTCGCTACCCAATCGAACTTGCCGCTGTCAACAATGACGCCGCCGATTGTCGTTCCGTGGCCGCCAATAAATTTCGTTGCCGAGTGAACGACAATGTCAGCACCGTGCTCGATGGGTCTTAGGAGGTAAGGACTTGGGAATGTATTATCGACAATCAATGGAATGCCATTCTCATGTGCAATAGCCGCCACAGCTTCGATATCAAGGATATCTCCTTTGGGATTGCCGATTGACTCGGCGTAAACTGCTTTTGTTTTATCCGTAATAGCGCTGCGGAAATTTTCCGGATTGCTTGGGTCAACGAACTTAACGTTAATTCCTAGCTTAGCTAGTGTATTTGAAAATAAATTATAAGTTCCGCCATACAAGGAAGCTGCCGATACGATTTCATCGCCGGCTCCCGCGATGTTCAAAATGGCAAACGTAATAGCAGCCTGCCCGGACGCTACGGCAAGAGCCGCTGGGGCACCTTCCAGTGCAGCAATCCGCTTTTCAAAAACATCGGTCGTTGGATTCATAATTCGCGTATAAATATTGCCAAACTCTTTGAGCGCAAATAAATTAGCGGCGTGGTCCGTATCGTTAAAAGTGTAAGACGTTGTTTGATAAATCGGAACAGCTCTTGAATTGGTTGCAGGATCGATCTCTTGACCTGCATGAATGGCTAGTGTTTCCGGTAAGTACTGGCGTTTTGAATCTGACATTGCACATGCCTCCTTGGATGGTGGATGGATTCGTGGATATTAACTTGATAATTCCTACTGGAATACTATGTATTCATTCTAATGGAAATATCTAGTCCTAGTCAATATACCATACTGGCATTATTTTCTATACCTGTTTCATTGAACGAAAAGGTTTCTGCCAGCTTCCTTTCACGTCTTGTCTGGCGGTAACAGGACGATGCGTCCATCCTCCATAGCAACGCGCACCTTATTCGTCCGTGAAGCTCCAAACGAGTCGAGGAAATTGGCCGGAATTTGCAGTCTGCCCGCTTTATCAACAACGGCATATTCCACATGGGAATCCTCTTCGGCAGCCAGGATGCCCTGTTCAAGCTCCAGCAATTCCTCTTGATAGGATTTGCGCCTTAGAATCTCCGAGGACGTTTTGCCGTCCCGAATGGCAACCACCCGGTCCACCTTCTTGGCCAAAAGCGGATCATGCGTAACAATCACAACGGTTAATCCAAAGCTGCGGTTAAGCTCACGAAATAGATCAAGAATCTGATTCGCCATTTTCGTATCGACAGATCCCGTGGGTTCATCCGCCAACAGGAGCCTGGGCTGATTCGCTAGCGCAATCGCAATAGCGACACGCTGCTGCTCCCCGCCAGAGAGCTCATTAAGTTTATTGCTTCTACGATGGCTTAAACCTACTGCTTCCAACAAATCCAAAGCACGGTGACGCTTGCGCCGCCCTTGGAGAAGGATGGGCAGCTCCACATTTTCCAAAGCCGTCAAATAAGGAATTAGGTTTCTCGCATTATTTTGCCAGACGAAGCCAACGGTTTCCCTTTTATACTTGACCAGATCAGCTTCCTTAAATTTCAACAAATCCTTCCCATCCACATGGAGATTGCCTGCTGAGGGCCGATCCAGCCCTCCCAGCATATTCAACAACGTCGATTTCCCGCTGCCGCTATTCCCGATAATCGCCATCAGTTCCCCTTCCTCAACGTGAAGGTCAAGCCCTTGCAAAGCGACAACTTCAAGATCGGCGGCCTTATAAATTTTAACCAAATTTTCACAGTGAATCATGCTTAATCCTCCCCAAGCTTAATGGCTTGATGAATCTTAATTCTGGAGAGCATCCCGCCAAGCAGCAGCAGTCCAATCCCTATCATCACTAAAACAATGACGTATAAATGCAGCTGGTCGTTGGGATCGAAACTCACTTGAAAAGGCGGTACTTGCGTCGATGAGTCAAACGTTAATTGGAACAAGGGAACGAATAAACGGCTGGCCGTATTCCCTGTAACCATCCCAATCAGGACGGCTGCGCCGGAGGTTAAGAGCTGCTCGGCAACCAGCATTCCGATCAATTGAGCATAAGAAATTCCCATCGCGCGAAGTACGCCAAATTGTAGAATTCGACCGGATAAGGAGAGCACCCAGTATAAAAGGAATCCCATGAAGCTGATGCCAATCGCGATCAAGAAGCCAAGCGTCATAACGCCGTTAACGGCAAGTTGAAAGGGATCGTTTTTGGAACGGACTAACATCTGTTTTGTATCAACCAAGCTGGTAATCTTGATATTCTTAAGCTCTAGCGCTTCATACAAGGCTTGACTGGTCATGTCAGGTTTTAGTTTAAGCCATACCTCATACGGCTCCACAGCCAAATTATTTTGGAAGTAGGAGAGATGTCCCACGACGAGCTTAGGCGCATCCACTTTCGTCTTCTTTGCCGTGCCTGACGTGCTCCCACTACTCGACGGAGCTGTCAGTATCGGATTAGGGTTCCAGCTTGGCCAGTAGTCGATAATTCCATAGACGATGGATGAGGTTCCTCTTACATCCCCCCAGCCAATATTCACCGTATCGCCAACTTTAGCTCCTGTTTCTTCGGCAATCGACCTGGAAATAAGCACAGCTTTGGAATCCCCAGCGAGCAAATTCAAATAATCGTAGAAGTGATGATCCAACAATTGATCGCGTAGCCAGGCCGTTTGGCCGAATTCATCCGTATCGATACCCATCAGCGTTGTCCGCTTCGTTTCTTTGCCGATTGAGAGGTAAGCATCTTTCTTCTGAAAAACACGAGCAGCAGATTCTACACCCGTCAGTTGGGTAAATGGGAGAAACGGCGGCTCCGTATATTGCACTCTTTTTTTCATGATAACTTCATTAGCAGGAGAACTCGCATCACCCGCAGGTCCAGAAGGGCCAGACTGTGGCGGTGGGGCGTCGTTATCCCATGGCGTTTGCAAAACAATATCGCTCCCATTCGTATAGCGGATCTTCTCTTCGATGTTTTTGTTCATCGTCCGGGCTGCACTTGCACTAAACAAGCCGGTGGCCAATGTCATCACAATAAACAGCATGATAAATTGGTACTGGGTAGTAGACCTGCCTACCTGAAGGAGGGTCGAATACAGATAAGGCGGCCACCATTTGCGCCCCACCGTATAGATCAGTTGAATCACCCACGGATAGATCCGCAGGAGGAACAAGCCCATTGCAAATATGAATAAAGCCGGTACAACAAAAAGGAGGGGATCGACCTTCATATCCATGGAATCCAGCCCAAGTGCTACCAGATCCGACATCCGTCGATTAAAACTCTGCAATAAATAAATGGATACCGCTAATAAAATAATATCGAGAAAGATTTTATGAACAAAAGAAAGCTTATTTTTCCTCGCAAGCGATTGCTTATGCCCGACAATGGTCGTGCGCGTCGCCATAACGGCCGGAATGAGCGTCATGCAAACCGATGCCACCACAGCGACCAAAGCGTATTGGTAAGCTTCCTGATTCAGCTTCACTTCCATAGCAGAGCGCTGTACGAACTCCAGGAACCCATTGGAGGCACCTAAAATTTTGGTCAGCTGCATGCCGATGGCTGGTCCTACCAGAAGAGCAATTCCCCCCAGCAAGGCTCCCTCCAGCACATAACCTAATATAATTTGTGTACGGCTTGCTCCTCTACTGCGAAGAACGGCAATTTCTGTTTTTTGCCTCTCCGTAATCAAATTGGCCACCATGAATAAATAAAAGGCTAACAAAATACTGACGGGCACGTTCAGCGACCATAACATCATTCTTAGTTTCTTCTCTTTCTCACCGTACACTTTCAAGGTAGGAAGCGAAGGATTCTCCGTTTTATAGGAATTGAACCGACTGCTTAAGTAGCCTTCCATTTGTGCATGTGCAGCGGTATAAGCTCCCAACCCCTCCAACTTTAATTGATGATAATCGAGTACGTAATTCCAAAAGCAATACAGGCTAGTAAACGCTTTGTTATTCGTAATTTCTTTCTCAAATAGTCCAAAAGGAATGAAAAATCTTGAACGCAAGTCATACGTATTATTCGTCCAATAAGGATCGGCATAATCGCTGCGATCAATGACCGCTACGGGTTTAATGCGAATACTTTGTTTCAAATCCTCATCTTGGATGGTTAATTCATTACCAAGTACAATTTTCATCTCTGTCAGCAGTTCAGGGAACACCCATGCCTCATACACGCCGTTCACAGGCTCTGCGGAAGGCATGACACCGTCCACAAGACGAATATGCTGATCTAACGACGACATCGCTGTCAGCTCGCCTAGACGCTTTACACTTGGGTCGACTTTACTCGGATCACTAGGTTTAAAATTGAAATTCATCGTACTGCGCGTAGTCGTTGAAAGCAGAACAGGCACGCCAAATGCCTTACTTTTTTCCGTCAAAAAAGCATCCGTTTCCGCGAGAAGACGATCTTCATCCGGATCCTTCTCAGATCTCACAAAGTACGCGTAGTCATACACTTGCCCCGGATATTGCGTGGTGTCTGCTTGCAGAACTTCCAAGTCTTTAATCAGCATGCGCTGTAAAATGGCGTGCGTATAAATAGGCATCGAGCTTGCAAGAGCTACGGAAATAATGAGCCCAACTAATAAACTCAGCTCGAGCCAACGATTTTTAACCATTTTACGGAGAATCATCAGAATTAAAGCCATTGCAATCCTCCTAAGTTGATCTAGTTCTCCAAAATGACATTTTGGCCTTCCTTAAGTCCTGTCCGGATTTCAACTTCCGTTGGGGTGACAAGGCCTTTTTCGACATCAACTTCTTTTCGGCTCTCTCCATTCAGCACTTGCACATAATCTCTGCCCAAATAAGTCCGAAGGCCTTTTCTCGGGATTACGATGACATTTTCCCGATGTTCAACAACAATCGTCATATCGCCGGACGCGCCGATCTCTGCACCTTCTGTTCCGGCAGGAACCCCAATAATAATCGTTTTGGCGTTTCTTTCGGCTTGCGCCTTGTTATCTGTTGGCGGCGAGCTTGAAGGAGTACGCAGCACTTTGCCTTGTACCGTATTCCCCGACTTCGTGAGCTTGACCTCAACGTTCATACCAACTTCTATTCCCGTAAGTGTCCCAACGTCTGTAGCTTCATAAGAGAGCTCCAAATGCTCAGGATCGGACAGAACCACAAGCGTATTGAAAGCATCTATTACACTTCCTTGCTGAGCATCCGTTACAAAAGTGACAACGCCACCGGTCTCTGCCACTAACCTTGTCTTATTCAGCTGATCTTGCAAGGAAGTCAATTGCAGCTGCGCAGCTTCTATATCAATATCCTTTAAACGCAGCGCAAGCGTTTGGTCAGGATCAGCCTGCCTAGACTGCACACTAGCAATCTGGGCTTTCTCCAAATTCAGTTTCTGCAGGGCAATCCTTGTTACCAGATCCCCCTGCTCCAGCTCAGCAAGCACATCGCCAGGTTTGACCACATCGCCTAATTTGACGCGCAAACCAGATAAGTGATGGTCAGACTCTTTAAAATAGTAATTGCTCGTTTGGCTAGACTTGAACGTCCCCATAAAAACCGCTTTTTTCGTGATGTTACCTTTCTTCACTTCATAAAGATCAAAGTTTTCTTTCACCGGTTTAACTAATGGCGGCTTCAGAGCCTCCTCTTCTTTGGGCAATAGGGAACACCCTGCCAGGACTAGCACAACTCCCGTGATCAGAACGAGCTTAGACGCAAATGGATTAACCTTCATCGACAATGGTACCATCCTCCAATGCATACACTTTATCTACAATTTCCATAATTGCGAGATCATGCGTGGTCAAAATAATGGTCATTCCTTCTTGCACCAAATCTTTGAACAATTTAAGCACTTGAAGCCCCATTCTGCTGTCTAGCTCCGCTGTAGGCTCATCGGCCAAAATCAGCTTGGGTTTGTGAGCGATCGCCCTGGCAATTGCTACCCGCTGCTGCTCACCGCCAGAAAGTTCATAAGGACGATGCTTCATTCTCATTTTCAAACCGACGAAATCCAGTGCTTCTTCAGCTAATTGTTTGTAATGCTTGGGAGAAATCCCCGAAATGCGCAAACCAAATTCAACATTCTCGTACGCGGACATATAAGGAACTAAGGCAAAAGATTGAAAAATAAGACCGATCTGCTTCCGTCTGACTTCATTGCGCTTGGCCTCGGATAGGCTGCTGATCTCCAGGCCTTCCAAATAAACGGCGCCTTCCGAGGGATGGTCGAGTGCCCCAAGAATATTGAGCAGCGTAGTCTTGCCGGACCCTGATCTTCCGCGCAAGGCCACGAGATTGCCTTTGGGAATGCTGAGATGAGCTCCCCGCAATGCGTGGACCGCTCCAGATCCTTTTCCAAACACTCGCGTAACACCGATAGCTTGCACCATTGGCACCTGATCTACCTGCATCGTCAAAGTTAGCACCTCATTTTTATTCCTAAATCTTGGATCTCCTTCTAAATGTAAGCCTTTACACATTATAAATCTATTTTTTGCCAAAAAGATAGACAGAAAAAAGAGCCACCCATCAGGTCATTTCTGCCCCAATGTGATAGCTCCTTTTTTCTGCTTCTACTATTCTTATTCACCGTACTAAAGCACTTTGGACAAAAACGACTTCGTCCGCTCTTGTTGCGGGTTTTCAAAAATTTGTTTCGGCTTGCCTTCTTCAACAATGACGCCTTGCTCCATGAACATAACGCGGTCGCCAACCTCGCGGGCGAAGCCCATTTCATGGGTCACGACAACCATCGTCATCCCTTCCTTCGCCAGCTGCTTCATCACGGCCAGCACCTCTCCGACCATTTCGGGATCCAGCGCGGATGTCGGCTCATCGAACAGCATAATCTTCGGCTCCATCGCAAGTGCGCGAGCAATTGCAACACGCTGCGCTTGACCTCCGGAAAGCGAATCCGGATAAGCATCAGCTTTATCAGCGAGCCCAACTTTCGTTAGAAGCTCCAACGCTTTTTTACGCGCTTTATCCTCCGGCCATTTACGCACTTGAATCGGCGCCAGCATAATATTATCAATAACTTTCATATGGGGGAAAAGATGAAAACGTTGGAACACCATGCCAAGCTCCATGCGGATCTCATTGATTTTATTCGTCGGGTCCATGATGTTTTTCCCCTCAACCTTGATGGAACCGCCATTAGGCTGCTCCAAAAGGTTCAGACAACGCAGAAACGTCGACTTCCCCGATCCCGAAGGACCAATCACAACCAAAACCTCTTGGTGCTGAATATCTGCGGAAATATCCCGCAAAACAACGTTATTGCCGAAAGCTTTTTGAAGATTTCTAACTTCAATCATCGCGGTCATTTCTCTACACTCTCCTTTCCACATAGCTAAGCAGCTTGCTTAGAGAATAAGTGAGGATGAAATAAATCAATGCTGCCGTCAAATACGGCTCCCATACAGCGAAATATTGGCTGCGCATCGCATTAGACCAATACATCAATTCCGGTGCAGCAATAATTGCGAAAAGGGAGGAATCCTTGATCAACACGATAAACTCATTCCCAAATGGAGGAATCATCCGCTTGATCGCTTGCGGTAAAATGACCTTTTTCATCGTTTGATAATGGGTCATACCTAGCGAATGCGCGGCTTCCGTTTGGCCTTTATCGATGGACTGAATACCTGCTCTGAAAATTTCAGCCATGTATCCTGCGGAGTTCAAAGATAATGCAACAATAGAAGCAATGATAGCATTGGTTGTACCTAGAAATAAGGGAACGACCCCGAAATGTACTAGCAAAATTTGCACCAACAGCGGTGTACCGCGGAAAAAGTTCACGTAAATGCTAGTTGGCCATCTTAAGTAGCCGCGGTGAGACATTTTGCCTAATCCAACTGCCAACCCCAGCACGGAGCCGAAACAAATGGATAGAATGGATATCCCAATGGTCCATAGTGTACCTTTTAATAAAAGCGGTAAATATTCAATAATAATATCAAAACGAAACTCCATTCCACACTTCCTTTCTTACCTTATTATGCTGATAACAGAACAACAGCATGCGTAAGGTTGAAGTCACGCATGCTGCTTCTCTTCTTATTTTTGTTCAAGCAATTTTTTCGTGTCTGGCTCTTGACCGAACCATTTTTTATACACTTTTGCATAAGCCCCGTTTTCAATCACTTTTTTGATTGCCGGATCAAGTTTCGCTTTCAGCTCGCTGCCTTTTGGAAGCAGGATACCGTAGTATTCAGACTCAAAGTTCTTAGGATCAGGAATCGCGACTAATTTTTTGTTCGGGTTATTTTTCACATATTCACGAACGATGGCGATATCCGCAACAACTGCGTCTACCCCGTTACTTTCAAGTTCCATCAGCGCAAGCGTGTTGTTATCAAGACGTTTCAAGGATGGATTTTTATCACCCATGATTTTGCTCATAAGCGTATCAGCTGTTGTAGAGATTTGAACAGCAACCTTCTTGTCTTTCAGGTCAGTCGCGCTTTTGATCGGGCTGCCTTCTTTGACCAGAATCATGTTGGTGGATTCGAAATATGGGATGGAGTAATCATAAGACTGCTTACGCTCATCCGTAATCGAAACGCTGGAAATACCACCTTGATACTCTTTACCTTGTTTAACACTTGTAAGCATGGTATCCCAACCAGTATTCGTTAGCTCATAGGAAAGTCCTGCTTCTTTCATAACTTCTGCAAGAAAATCGACGTCAAAACCGGTCATCTTGTCTTTGTCCATATATTCCATTGGCGCATAAGCAGCATCTGTCGCAAACTTGACCTTCGTGCCTCCGGCGCCGCTATCTTTAGCCCCACAACCCGTTAATCCGATGACTAGAGCTGCTGTTAAAACAAGAAATGATATTTTTTTCATTAAAATTCCCCCCGTGCTATGTATGGAACGAATCATATTTTAACATCTGGTCAATAAAATGACAACGCCTGTGTTTAGAAAAATACTCAGGAAATTGCAGGTAATTGCCTTTCCCTTTCATTTTTGTTTTTTCGCACAATGGAAACGGACAGCCTTTGTTCTTTTTACTGATAAAAAATAGAAAAATAAATAGAAAAACGCCCGGATCTGCTGATCCGAAGCGTTCTATTTACGTAAGTTGCCGTCGCCGAATGCAGACCCTTACATCATTTTTAAAATGGCTTCCCTTCCCGTCATTCCAGCATAAATGCCCAGGTCTTCCGCCGTGTACGTCACCGATTCAAGCGGAGCTTCCAAAAGCTCCTCAATCGTGCGAACGCCAGTAGCTCTTGCCGCAACAATGTTGCGTTCGCTCAAACGCTCGTTGAGCAGTGCAACGTCTAACGCGCCGCACATAATGTATCCTTTATCTGTCGTTACTACCAGCAGCGTCGTCTTGGGCAATTTAACCTCTATCGCAATTGCAGTATGTCCCTCAAGGAGAATAGGTTCAACGCGCATCATGCTCTGCACAGCTCCTCTTTGCAGTCTTACGGTAGTATATGCGCGTGCGGCTAGTACGGTGTGATGTTTGGTGGAAAAAGAATTTTTGGGTCGTTCGAGGTGCTTAGGGAGCGAGTGGAACTTCGAGGTGCTTAAAGACCGAGTGGAACTTCGAGGAGCTTAAGGACCGAGCGAAATTTCGAGGAGATTACAGATCGAGAAGCCAGGAAGAGCTCGGGATTTGCGCCGCACGAAAACCTTACGGACCCAGCGGCCCTTCCAGGTGCTTACGGACCGAGCGAAATTTCGAGGAGATTACAGACCGAGAAGCCAGGAAGAGCTCGGATTTTCGCCGTACGAAAACCTTACGGACCGAGCAGCCCTTATTCGGAGAAAACAGGCCATTTTCAAATTCTAACGGACTCCGCAGCTGCTATTCTCATGAAAAGCATGAAATTTAGCTGCTTATGGATCAATTAGCGGCTCTGGAGTCCGTTAGGTTTGCGAGAAGGGCCATTTTTTCGAGAATAACGGCTCTGCGGTCCGTTAGCTCTCCAAGAGCCACGTCCGTTAGCTCTCCACGACCCGCGCACAGTCGCACATTACGCTCCCCACTAGCTCAGACGACAAGCCCCGAGTTAACTCGAGGCTATTGTCTAAAGAATCTGGACGAGCTCGGATTTTGCACCGTACGAAAACCTTACGGACCGAGCGGCCCTTATTCGGACAAAATAGGCCATTTTCAAATTCTAACGGACTCCACAGCTGCTATTCTCGTGATTAGCATGGAATTTGGCAGTCTTTTGATCAATTAACGGCTCTGGAGTCCGTTAGGTTTGCGAGAAGGGCCATTTAGGGGAGAATAACGGCTCTGCGGTCCGTTAGCTCTCCACGACCCGCGCACAGTCGCACATTACGCTCCCCACTAGCTCAGACGACTAACCACGAGTTAACTCGAGGCTTTTGTCTAAAGAAACTGGACGAGCTCGGGATCTGCGCGCACGAAAACCTTACGGACCGAGCAGCCCTTATTCGGAGAAAATAGGCCATTTTCAAATTCTAACGGACTCCACAGCTGCTATTCTCATGAAAAGCATGAAATTTAGCTGCTTATGGATCAATTAGCGGCTCTGGAGTCCGTTAGGTTTGCGAAAAGGGCCATTTGGGGGAGAATAACGGCTCTGCGGTCCGTTAGCTCTCCACGACCCGCGCACAGTCGCACATTACGCTCCCCACTAGCTCAGACGACAAGCCGAGTTAACTCGAGGCTATTGTCTAAAGTATCTGGACGTTCTCGGACTTTACACCGTACGAAAACCTTACGGACCGAGCGGCCCTTATTCGGAGAAAATAGGCCATTTTCAAATTCTAACGGACTCCACAGCTGCTATTCTCATGAAAAGCATGAAATTTAGCTGCTTATGGATCAATTAGCGGCTCTGGAGTCCGTTAGGTTTGCGAAAAGGGCCATTTGGGGGAGAATAACGGCTCTGCGGTCCGTTAGCTCCACGAGCCACGAAACTGTGGTCGTTAGCGCTCCAAGCCTCGGCTCTGCAGTCCGATAGCTCTCCACGACCCGCGCACTCTCGCCCGTTACGCTCCCCACAAGCCAACTCCCGCGAAATCCGGGCGCACGTCGCCTCGCCGGCGCATGACTGTGGCCCCTCGATCCCTCTGGCTAATAAGCGATATCCACCAACCGCCCCTCAGAGGCGGTCACCAAATCTTCCCCCCTCAGAAATATCTGCAACCCCCGGCGGCCGCCGCTGATGCTAACCAACTCCATCGACTCCACAGTCGAATGCAGGTAAAAGGGGTACTTCTTCTTCATGCCCAGCGGAGAAACTCCGCCTCGTATGTAGCCTGTAAGGGATTGAATGTCTTTGACAGGCACCATTTCAATTTTTTTATTCCCGCTTACGGAAGCGAGACTCTTCAAGTTCAGTTCCTGGTCGCCGGGAATGCAGGCTGCGAGGACACCTGTCTTGTCCCCTTTTAAGATGAGTGTTTTGTACAGCTGACTAGGTTGGAGCTCCACTTTAGCAGCAACGGTAGTGGCATCCAACTGATCCTCATCCCACTCATATTCGTGTAGCGAATAAGCAATATGGAGAGAATCGAGGATTCGGCAGGCATTCGTTTTGTTCGACATAGGTCCTCCTCTTTTTATATACAAAAGTTGTACGAATGAAAAACCAATCTATATTTGGATATCATAACATGATATAGTTAGGACATGAGCAATTTCTAGGCTGCAAGGAGGCCATATGAGTCAAGGTAAACAGAACCACACAGGTCACTTATTCACTGTAGAAATTTTAATTGAAGAGGCTACAAATGGTCTTGCGATGGAAAAGCTCCTACATCTTCTTAACGCAGAGACAGTCAAAGATTATCAAATCCTCAAGGGCATCGAGCTCGGTAAGCTAATTGAATTGAACACAACGAAAAAAGAGAGCACGCCTCCTTCATATACTGGCAAAAAGGCAGTAACTTCTCCCCCGCCTGCAACTCCCGCGCCAACGACGACGTCGACAGCGCCAAGCGGAGCGGCCGATCACATTATCTCACAGCTAGAAGGCTACAAAGCTAACAACACATTGATTCGGCTAACCGTTATCAAAGGTCAGGGCATTAAGCTCAATCTTCCCTGCCGGATTTTGAATTATGACAGCAGCAATCAAAACGTTGCCGTGTATCATGTGGATGAGAAGAAAGTTTACTCATTTAAACTGAATGAAATCGACGATTACGTCGCTTTCTAAACAAAGAGGATGTTCCCTGATCGACCAGGGACATCCTCTTTTTCTTAACCCGAAGCCGCGGCATGCACGCCATGGCTTAGCATATTCTCCAGCTGGACGGCGTTCACAGGCGGGCTGAACCAATAGCCCTGTACTTCGTTGCATCGGTTCTGATGCAGGAAGTGCAGCTGCTCTTCCGTTTCTACACCTTCCGCAATGACTTTCAGGTTCAGATGACGCGTCATGGCGATAATCGTAGTAACGATTGCGGCGTCATTGGGATCCACCATAATGTCGCGGACAAAGGAACGATCTATTTTCAACTTATCAATCGGAAACTTTTTCAAATAGTATAAGGAGCTGTAGCCGGTCCCGAAATCATCAATGCTCACGTGAACACCCAGCTCCTTGAGCTCGAGCAGAGATTGAATCGCGTGATCGACATCCATGGTCATGCTTTCCGTAATTTCAAGCTCCAAATACTGCGGATCTAGCCCCGTTTGCTCCAGCACATGAGAGATCTTGCCTTTCAGATTATGCTGGAAAAACTGCCGCATGGATAAATTCACAGAAATCGGCATCGGGGAAAAGCCTTGATTTTGCCAGGCTTTATTTTGCTTGCATGCCGCGCGCAGCACCCATTCGCCGATCGGTACGATCAAACCGGACTCTTCTGCAAAGGAAATAAAATAGTTCGGCGAGATCAGCCCTTTCTCCGGGTGATTCCAGCGAATCAACGCCTCTACACCGACAATGCGTCCTGTCTCAATATCAACCTGTGGTTGATAGAATAAAACAAACTCCTCCAAGGCGATCGCTCTGCGGAGTTCATTCTCCAACTTGAGGCGATTGATGGATACGGATTTCATATCCGCGTTAAAAATCTGGAAGTCATTGCGCCCTTTCTCTTTCGCTCTGGCGAGTGCGATATCGGCATACTTCATCAGTGTATCCGCATCTTCCTCATCTGCCGTAGAGATGGCGACACCAATACTTGCTGTAACATGCAGCTCGTACTGTTCAAGAACAAATGGTTTCTCCAGCACGCGATTAATCTCTGCGATTACAGCAATGACATCATTGGAATCAGCGACATTCGTATAGAAAAAAGCAAACTCATCGCCTTCGGTCCGTGCCAAATAATCATTTTCCGTAATGCATCTTGTGAAGCGTTCAGCAAGCTGCAGTAGCATCATGTTGCCGTAATCGTAGCCGAAGCTATCGTTGACTAATTTGAACCTATCGATATCCAGATAAAAGACGGCGACCTGCTGCCCCGCTGATCTGGCCAGGCTCAACCGTTCATTCAGGTGGTCTCTAAACATACGCCTATTCGGCAGCCCCGTCATGTCATCGTAATAGGCCATATACCGGACTTGTTCATCGCTGCGCTTACGTTCCGTTATATCCTGACAAATGAGGATAAAGCCCATATCATTCGTGCTCAGTTGAACGGGAACGGCTGTTGCATGCAAGTCAACTCGATAGCCGCTTTTGTGAGACACGGAAGTTTCAAAGGTAAGCGGCTCTCCATCCGTCGCCAGTTGAAGTTGATTGATCGTCAACTCATACTGCTCTTGCGTCACAAAATGGCTGAAACGTTTCTCCAACAATTCCGATGCCGAATATCCGAGGATCGTTTCTGCCGCTGCATTAATCCGGATGAATGTCCCCTCTTGGTCAAAAATACCAATCGCATTCGGATTATGCTCAAATAAGGAATCCAGCACATGCTGATAGGAGTGATGCTGCAGAGCTGGTTTTGATAAGTGCTGTACGTCCCTTTCTTTTCTCAGCAGCTGAATAAACAGCGGCAGGGCAGCTAGAACGCATATCCATACAGCATACGGCTTTACGTAAAGGCTTACGAATATGGCGACAATCAAATATCCGCCAATATAGAGCCGGTTTTTCACAAATTTGCCTCCTCTTACAATCTCACTCTAGGTAATAGGAAGCGTCGCACGGACTATCGTTCCTTCTCCCGCTTAATCTTCATAACGAATTTGCCGCAATGAAAGAAACAAGCCCGCACTTCACTTGTCTCCTTGTGTGATTCATCCGACACCTATGGGAAAATCAATATGTATTTTAAAACCATTTGCGTTAACTACTACTTTCTACATAAGTCGAGCTTTTCCTGCAAATAGGGCACAAAATAAAGAAAAAAGAGTCGGAATTTCCTGACTCTTTCCAATTTTATTATTTTAGAGCGGCAATCGCGAGCAGAATCCATCCCACTAAGAAACTCAAGCCGCCAAGCGGTGTAATCGGTCCAAAAAATTTGATTCCTGTCAAGCTAAGCGCATATAGGCTGCCCGAGAATAAGATGATTCCGATAAAAATCGCCCATCCGGAAGCATTCACCATCGAAGTGTTTCCAAGCTTATCTGACAAAATGGCAATGGCGATTAACGCAACCGCATGAATCATGTGATAATGCACACCCGTTTGAAAAACTTCTAGTTTGTCAGGCGTTAATTTTTGTTTCAAGATATGTGCCCCGAAAGCGCCCAATGCGACAGAAAGAAACGCGTTCAAGCTGCCGATCAGCACAAAAAGTTTCATCATCGTTTCCAAACTTCCCTTCATTAAAGCTTAAATTTATTCTACTTCACCGATATCATGCTGTCCAACGATCAGTCGTACTGGCTCCAGGTAAACCTTGGTGACTGTCGGATGTGTAATTAAATCGATCTCAATATCTACAATTTTATTGCGGGCTATTTTGCCTTCTCTTTTGTCATAAACGACCTCGAATTGCTTGAGTCCCAACTGATAAATCAGAACGGAAGAACCGATGGAAAGCGCGTTAGACTCGAACTCCCCGTGCTCAAACAATACCTCGGATAAAATTTCTTCATTCATGTCCACAATCGTAACATACTGGCAAAATTGGTACTTCATCAAAAACTGCCCCCTTTAAATTAGTAAAATGTACTTACCAATTCGCCGGAAAATGTCGAAATTCCTGCATCATTCAGTATGACCAAGAATGTTCACAGAAAACCCGTAAAATAGATGACAACAGGAATAGTAAACATACTAAACAAGGTGGAGGTAAACACGGCCTGTGAAGAAAACTCCGGTTCATTCTCATACTCAATCGCCAGCAGCACACTGCTAAGGGAGGTCGGCACAGCACATGAAAGAACTAGCGCCTGTGCAGTCAGACCATTGATTCCAAGCATCCACACGACCAAAAATCCGAGCAATGGCCCCGCAATCAGCCGTAAAATATTCGAAACAGCCACATTCGAGAAGTGAAATTCCCACTTCATCCCGCCAAGCTGTACGCCAAGTGTTAAGAGCGCAGTTGCCATGAAGGCATTGGAAATGTACGTCAGCGGCAGATGAATGGACGACGGGACGGGTAAATGAAAGTATCTCAGCAATAGAGCAACCGGAATGGCATAAATAACAGGTAAAGACAAGATCGTCTTCATCGTTGCCTTCCAGGTTGATTTGTGGGCATTTAACGTGTAAATGCCGTACGTGTTAGGGATCAAATTTTGCATAATCATGATAATAATTTGGATGGAAAGCGTATAGGCATTCCCGCCGAATACGGTTTGATTAAGCGGCAGCGCGTAGTTGGCGCTGTTATAGAAAATAACGCTGTTTCGCATGGCGATCCGCATGCCCCGCTTCATTTTCTTAATGCGTATATAGATCTCAATCACTGCAAACAGAAGGCTGAAAAATAAAGCGAAAAACAAAAGGACTTGCAGAATGACATTCAGGTTCATTTCAGACTCATACAGTTTGACGAAAACGATTGCAGGAGAAAACACATAGAAATTGAGCTTGGATAACGTTTTAATATCAAGATGAAAGGCACGATACATGACTGCGCCAATCGCGATCATGATCGAAATCGGCACAATATTATTAATTAGAATATAAATAAAATAACTCATTTCTGTTCCTCACTTAAATGAAGTTCCGTTGCTGTAGTACGCATCCTTGCTGTAGGTCGTAAAAGCAACTTCAACCTCAGGCAAGCCAAGCCCAAGGACATGGGTCGTAACTGCCGCAGCGACGGCATCCCTGATCTCGTCCCCTCTTTCAAACCAGGCGACTTCAACAAACGGATAGGCGGGCACGATTTTACCACCGAATATAGCCGGATGCTGGACACACTCCAGCGTAAAATTATCGCTGTCACACTCGCAGATCGCTGCAAGCTGTTCAACTAAGCTCTCACTCATTCCACAAACTTGTTCGATCGTTACTCCTCTAAACGTTAATCTAGGCATGCTCCAAACTCCAATCCTTTATCGCCATACGGCTTCTCATTTCGTTGATGCGTTTACACTATTAATGATACGTTTCAACTGTACATTGAAATTATGAATTTCTTCCAAGGACAACCCACTGGATTCAAGCAGCGTCTGCGGGATGCAAAATGCTTTTTCATAAAGCGCGAGTCCCGTTTCTGTAATGACAATGTTCACAACACGCTCATCTTCGATTGACCTTTTCCGCTCTACCAACTTCTGAGTCTCCATCCGTTTGAGCATCGGCGTCAACGTGCCTGAATCCAGATCCAGCTTCTCGCTGAGCTCCTTGACGGTGCTCTCTTTTTGATCCCACAGAACGAGCAGCACCAAATACTGCGGATAGGTAATTCCCAAGTCTTCCAGAAAAGGACGATACATCCGTGTGATAGCTCTCGAACTGGCGTATAAACTGAAGCAGAGCTGATTATCAAGTTTTAATAATTCTTCATTGGTGCTCATACCATCGGCTTCCTTTCTCATTCATATTGCGAACAATCGATTTGCTTCAAATGTATATAAAAATAATCTTACTGTCAATGCGAATAGTCAGATAAGTTCATAAATGTTGCTAAACGTTGATCAGACAGGGTTTAAAAAGGAATTGTATCCGCGCCGCATTCATGCTACGCTTGTTTCAAAATTATACCAATAAAGGGGAATATGACCTATGGATTGGTTTTCTGCTCATAAAGTGAGTATGGATGAGGTATTCGGAGAAGCGGAACATCTTATTCGCGCATTTCCGGAACCGCTGAATCGTCATGGCCTAGCCTACTTCGCTAAATTTGACTTGCGGCAGCAAGAGAGCACGAAAAATTATATCTGCTACTTGCTACCCTATTGGATGCAGGAAATCACCCATTTGCCAAACGATTCGGTCAAAAGGTTGAGCTTAGCTAACGTTTTCGTTATGCTCTATTACTTTGTGGTAGATGACATTATGGATTCTACTAAAGGGGCGCATACGGACAAGCTTCCACTCGCGAACTTATTTCAATTGCAATATCAAATGATGTACCGCGCATTGTTCCCGCCGCATTCTCCTTTCTGGCATTATTACGAGACTTACGTGCTGGAATGGGCCGACGCAGTAGCCGGCGAGCCGGGTGGCAATTACTTTCATACGGACAAAAGAAAGGTTGCCTGGAAAGCCAGTCCTGTCAAAAACGCCAGCACTGGAGCTCTGCTCCTCGCCGGTCAAGCTGAGCTGATCCCCGCTGTGACGGGAGCTGTTGAGCAAGTGCTCGTGACGCTGCAAATGCTTGATGATTGGGCGGATTGGGAGGAAGATTTGGGCGAGGGTTCCTATAATTGTTTGCTTGCTTTTTTGCGTGGAAGTGTTGGAGGCTCGGAAGCTGGTTCACCAACTCCTGATTGGGTCAAGCAGATGATATATGTTCGTGATGGGTTGGAGGGATATAGCGAGGTGGCCGTTAGGCATCATGAGGAGCTGCTAGCGTTAGATTTATCGATGAAAGAGCTTAGTCAATTTCACTTTAGTCTTGTTGATCGTTTGCGTGTAACAGCAAAAGAGATCAAAGAAAAGCGCAGCCAACTTCTTTCTGGTGGTTTATCCTATTTTATGTCGAATTCTAGTAATTTTTGATAGAATATTTTGAATATTCATGCTATACTCCACTTATTGGGAATATTAACCAATAACTCATGCAAAGTTGCTGAGTCTAACGGACTGAAATGCCCTTATTCATGGTTTTTCAGCATGAAATAGGATTTAACGGACCTGAGCGACGCTATTCCACTCAAATTAGCCTATAACAAGGGTAGTAACAGTGAATAACGCCTCCTCAGTCCGATAACTTCCCATTTCATCGCCAAACATCAGAAATAGCGGCTTCCATGTCCGTTACAATTAAAGGGGAGTGACTGATCATGTCATCACATGAACAATTAAAAGCGAAAATCATTCAAAAAGCGTGGGAAGATGAAGCATTCAAAAACCAACTTCTTGCCAATCCAAAAGCAGCGCTAAAAGAATCCTTTGGTATTACGCTCCCCGGTGATTTTACATTGAAAGCAGTAGAAGAAACTTCGACGGACTTTGTGCTTGTTATTCCGGCGAATCCGGCTAAGGTATTGGTAACAACGGGTCCTGCAGCCCTTACTTGGTAATAGCATACATAAGAGGTGTTACGTAATTCATACGTAACACCTCTTTCTATTTATCTACTAGCTGGAAAGCGAAGAATAACTTCAGTGCCCACGTTTTTTTGACTTTTAAACTGGATATACCCTTTCATATTTTCGATAATCTGAAAAGAAACCATTAGCCCAAGTCCTGTTCCTTTTGTTTTGGTGGAATAATAAGGTACCCCCAGTTGGGCCAACTGCGCCGCTTCAATTCCTTCTCCATTATCTTTAATATGTATAAAAACCTCTTCATTTTTTTCGTAAGCCCATATGTCCACAACGCCATCGTCCTGAAAAGCTTCAATGCTATTTTTAATTAGATTAATCAGAACTTGTTTCAATTTTGATGAATTACCTTGGATAATCAAATGCTCGAGAACATCGACGGTTATCCTTCCACTGTGCAGCGCAACCAAGGGAAAGATGATACCCTCAATTTGCCTGAACTCCTCGAAAAGATTTAATTTCTTAGTTTCTTCTCCCTGTGGCTTGGAGAAGGTTAAAAAATCCGAAATAATGACGGAGGCTCGATCCAACTCCTCAATGGCAATCATCATATATTCCTGATTCTTCTTATCCGATCGAGAAGCAACGAGCTGTAAAAAACCTCTTGTCACTTGAAGTGGATTTCTCACCTCATGAGCAATCGATGCCGCCAATTGACTTATAATTTCCATTTTTTCGGATTGCTGAAGCTGATGATTATAAAATTCCAGTTCTCTAGAATAATTAATAATCCTTTCCTGATTGATCGCAAAGCGCCTGCCAAGTATAACAATAAGAGCAACAATAAATCCTAAAATACCCCATTTCCATAAGAAAATCTGCTTATTCTGTGAATTCATATAGTAAAGGATAAGGTCCAACGTACTCATAAAAGCCAGTGAGGCAAAACCAACTGAAAAAATGACAGCTTCTTTATTCCCTTTAAACATAAGCAAAATGGATGATCCGATAAGCAAACTAAACTGAAGGATCATAATAAACCCCATTATGGTAACAGCTACAAAGAAGTAAAACTTATTAAACCCGTAATTACTCAATATGTTAATGAACAAACATATGATTACAAAGACGGAATAGACCGTTTGACTTTTTCTAAGCCAATAAATGACCTTATACTTACCCTTTCCAAAAATGCGTTCAAAATAAAACGTAAGTGCCGGCAAAAATACAACAAGTGAAATATCAAACAGAGCACTATACAACGCTCCATATTTCGTGAGGCTTTCATACATGAATGGGGTGTAGGTAATAAAAATAATGCCAAGCGAAATAAATAATGTACTAACTAAAACCCAGTCTGTACGTTGAACTCTTTTTATGAATATTGAACCTATCAACACGATTACAGCAATAAACAGAAGAGCACTGCCTATAATAATGTTCTGTAAATCCCCAAGCACAAAGCTTCTTAATAAGACATCATAATGGTCTAGTTTTATAATGGAAGTTATGCCTAAACGCCCCATTGAAGTCTCCGACTTCATTAAAACCATGTGTCCTTCGTCCTCACTGCTAATTGGGAATAGACTGCTTTGTTGATCATAATTGAAATCAAACTTAGTTTCCTTGACTAATTGTTGGTCAATGTACACCGAAAGGTGCTGTGCGTATATCCCTTGTATGTACAGGCCGTAGTCTTTAGGAATTTGCGAGGGCAGTTGAAGCCTGATCCACGCCGTAGTAACATCCTTCGGTTTCTCTGGAATGACATCACCAATCTTCACCACCTTCCAACGCTCAGGCGAGGCAGCCCTAACACTTTCCAGACTCTCTGATGGATCCCCCCACAGGATCGAATATTCTGAAATCGTTTTCATTTCTTCTGGAACATCATTGGCAAATACTCGCGGCATTAAAAACGAACTGCTCAACACAGCAACAAGTACCACTAACCAAAGCGTTGGAGAAAACCGCTTCATGTGTTCACCATCCCCGTCAAAACTTAACTTACAATGTTTAACAATAAATCAAATTCGACAGGAGGCACACTTTCCCTTCTTTTACCAAGTAAACAATAGTCAAACAAATATAGCCACCCCCTGCCAATTAGGGGGTGGCTATTACATACCATATAAGCGGCTACGTGCAGGCTCCGTTTCAGCTACAACACGGCCATGGCTAATCACATACCGGCAATCCGGCTGAACCCGTACAAGATCCATGGCATCCCGGCCAGGCAGCAGAATAAAGGATGCCGGCTGGCCAACTTCCAGCCCATAGTCGTACAGCTGCAGCACTTTCGCAGCGCGCACCGTCACCATGCGCACAAGCTCAGCAATTTCTTCACGCCCAGTCATATGCGCGAGATGGGCTGCCATATGAGCTGCTGCCAGCATATTTCCAGTGCCGAGCGGATAAAAAGGCGTCTGAATGTCATCGTGCGCGATACTAACATTCACACCGGCCGCCCGCATCTCCTTGATCCTGGCGATTCCACGCCCTTTGGGAAAGCGATCAAAGCGGCCTTGCATAGCACTGTTGATGAGTGGGCAGCAGACGACGTTCACGCCGGATCGAGCCGTGATGCCTACTACTTTCAGAAAGTAGGCGTCACTATAGTACGCGGAAGCATTCGCATGCGCTGCGGTAACACGCTCCCTTAGGCCATAACGAATGGCCAAGTGAGCCGTGCTCTCAAGGAAGGTGGAATGCTCATCGTCCATTTCATCGCAGAACACATGGACGAAGCAGCCATACTTCTCGGCTAGACGGAACACGATGTCGAGCGACACGAGGCCTTCCTCACGCGTAGGTTCAAGATGCGGAATGGCGCCGATCCCATCAGCGCCAAGCTTGAGCGCCTCCTCCAGCCGGCGCTCATTCTCCGGGCAGGCGCGAATCCCGTCCTGCGGGAAAGCGATGACCTGCAGCTGCATGTGCGGCTTCACGCGCTCGCGCAGGTCAAGAAGCGCCCGCAGCGCCGTCAGGTTCGGGTCCGATATGTCCGCCTGCGTGCGAACATGGAGAATGCCGGCGGCCATTTGCAGCTGCAGCACTTTCTCCGCTCGCTTCCAGACATCGTCATAGGTGAGCGATTGCTTGCGCTTTTGCCATAACCCGATGCCTTCAAACAGCGTGCCGCTTTCGTTCCAAGCAGGTTCCCCCGCCGTTAAAACCGTGTCCAAATGGATATGCGACTCCACGAATGGAGGGAGCAGCAGATGCCCGCTGCCATCAATTTCTCGTCCGGCTCCACTATCGATAACGCCAATTCCGACGATCCTGCCGTCCTTCACGCCAACATCGACAACTCCCGGGTCATCCAGCAGACGTACCTGTCGAATGATTAAATCAAGCAGTGCGATCACCCTCTTCCTTATGTGTGTTCATTAGCTGTCTTTTTTCATTTCGGATTCATGCCAGGAGCTCAACACCCATTTGGAGAACGCATTGACTAAGAGGAAAAAGGAAATGCCCAGCGCTGAAGCCGACAGCCCGCAAGCGAATAAATACGCCGTTTTTAACCGGGCAGCTGCATACGTAATCGCATAACCAAGCCCACCAGCTCCACCGCCGATGCCAGCGATATACTCACCGACGATGGCGCCGACAACGGATAAGGTACAGGAGATTTTCAGTCCAGCAATAATATAAGGAAGAGCAGCCGGGATGCGAAGTCTCCACATCGTTTGAAAGGCATTGGCATTATACAGGTAAAACAAGTTACTCATATTTTGATCCGTAGAATTTAAACCGATTAAGGTATTTGAGAGCATGGGGAAAAACCCGATCAAGAACGTAATGATGACGATGGCATTCATGCCCGCATCGAACCAGATGACAATTAATGGCGCAATTGCAACAATCGGAATGGTTTGCAAAATGATGGCGTACGGATACACACTTTTCTCGATCCACTTGGAACTGGCAAGTAGAATCGCACCCGCTACCCCCATGATGATGCTGAGGAAAAATCCGAGCACAGCTTCAAGCGTCGTCGTTGTGACTGACACCCATAACGCATGTTTGTTTTCCACGGCGGCAGCCACGATGTCAGAAGGCTTAGGTACCAGATAAACAGGCGCCTTAGCTAAATAAGCAATGAGTTCCCAGCCACCAATGAAAACGACAAAGGCAACCAAGGGAGGCAGCATGTGCTTCAACAACATGAGGAAGCGATAGCCTGGTGAGGCGCCTTCATCAAGTCGGTTAGCCCAAGCGGAACGCTCACGGGCAGGAAATATTTCGTCGGGCAGCATTTTAAGATAGTTAGAATCAACAGCCATTTGTCGTGTCTCCCTTCATTTAAGGCTCAACCTTCATTTTGCCAGGATTCAGAAGTCCTCTGGGGTCATTCTCGCGTTTCTTGCGCGCCATGCTGCCAACCTCACCACGTCCGCCTTGTTCGAGCACCCATGTGTGCGGATCGAAGATCTTAACCCTGATGGATTCGCAAAAAGCAACGATCTCGTACAATCTCTCTTCACTTTGAAAGCGAACTAGCGGAAGCGCATTTAGCGCGAGTTCTCCACCGCTACGCACCCATTCGAAATGCAAGTAAACTTCGTCGCCCCATTTCGCTTTCAGCAGCTCGATTTGTTCCTCATAGCGCCCCAATTCAAAGCCTGCCTGCAAATAAGTCATAGAGGAATCCGTCTTCATTGCCCATAATGTCGTATGATTCCATGTAAAATCCGACACGCCAATCGTTTTCCGATATTGCTTGGCTTCTATAAAATGGTCAATGCATCCGCCATAGCCATCAACCAGCGCTTCAACGGAGTCCATACTTTCCTCCGCAATCTCAAGCATAACGGCCGCCTTGCCAGCTTTGATCACTTTGGCAAATGGAACAAAATAGGACGGAATCGGCCACTCCATCGGTGCAATAAGCCTCTTCGGAATTGCAGCCTCTCTCGCCAAAGCCTCCCCGAACCTCATGGACTGCTGCAGCGTATCAAAGCTTACAATAACCTGAGCCCACTCCGTGCGCGGAGAAAGCGGAATCGTCACCTCGGTTAAAATGCCGGTCGTTCCATAATTGTGAATATAATCAAATAAATCACGGCCTTGAATCACGAGGCGTTGCGGTGTCTCTTCCATTGTATAGATCACAGCTTCAAGCACATTGCCGTCCCACAGGTTGCCATGGGTGATAGAACCGATTCCCCCGGAACCTCCGCTGACAAAACCGCCCACCGTTGCTTTGACATAAGTGCTCGGATAAATGCGAATCTCCTGCCCAGCCTCGCGCGCCTTTTTATCCATGACACCCAGACGCACACCGCATTGAAGCCTTGCATAGCCAGGTCCGATTTCGAGAATTTCATCCATACGGCTTAAATCAAGGACAATACCGCCCTGTAGTGGAACCGCCTGACCGTAATTACCTGTTCCGGCTCCACGCACCGTCACCGGAATGTTGTGGTGATAACCGAAGGCGATAATATCAGCCACTTCAGCCTCAGAACGCGGTATAGCAATGACATCCGCTGCTTTCATATGCTGCAATTGCCGATTAAGGACAGGAGAATACCAGTAATAATCTTTCGAAAGTTTTTCTCTCGTTGCACCATCTACATGCACGATCTCATCCCCGAGCTGTTCCTGCATGATTTGCTCCCAGTTCATTTGCATCGCCATCTGCGTCATCCTCTCGTCTTAATGCTCTAACGCTGCGGATACTTCCCGCACCAAATCGCTGAACTGCGCCGTGGTCCGGAAGCTTTCATCCCGTGGAAAAGGCACTGGAATATCCAATCGCGCCGATATTTTGCCAGGACGCGGTGTCATCACAACAACACTTGTGGATAAAAACACGGATTCAAACACATTGTGCGTCACGAACAGCACCGTCATTGATTTATCCTGCTGCCAAATATTAAGGAGTTCCATCTGCAGCGTTTGGCGAGTAATTTCGTCCAAAGCGCCAAACGGCTCATCCATGAGCAGCAGTTTAGGCCTGGAGATCAGCGCGCGGGCGATCGAGACACGCATTTTCATACCACCGGAAAGCTGCCTTGGCAGCACCTTCATATAATCCTTCAAGCCGACAAGCTCGAGTACGCGCTGTGCCTCATCTTTTTGCGTCTTCTTGTCTACTCCCCGCAATTCCAGCGGCAATCTAACATTCGCTTCGACCGTCGACCAAGGCAGCAGCGTATGATCCTGAAAGACGAAAGCGATATCGCTTTGCTTACGCGCTTCCTTCGGCGTCGTCCCAAATACATCCAGCTTGCCGCTGCTCGGTTTGGCCAGCCCTGTAATCATTTTGAAAATCGTAGATTTCCCGCAGCCAGAAGGACCCACGAAGCATAGGAACTCCCCTTCTTGAATAGATAGATTCACATCCTGCAAGGCAATCGTTCCGTTTGGGTACGTTTTAGACAGATTTTCCATACTTACAAATGTAGGACTTGTTCCGAGCTTGCTTGGATCATGGATGAGGGGGGAATTCAGGGCCATATCGATCATCTCCTATACTTGTTTTTGGATTCAGCTGATCTATCGGTACTGTTTCAGTGATTTCATGTCAAAAGCTTGAAATTCGAGCAGCGCTTCGGCGATCATCGCACCATAAGTAGCCGTCATCGCTTCGCCTTTTTGAATCGTAGCTTGCGTAGCGTCCCCGGAGATGCCGGAGTGGGATAAATCGTCCATCACCCATGCAAAAGCACGATTGCGCAGCCCTAGATAGCGAGAGCTTGGATAATTTGGAAACTCCGTAGGTGCTGCTTCCATGTGCACCCAATGTGGAACTGCCGACATCACGAGCGACGTTTCCATATCACCCGCATGGATTCCCGCCTGCTTTTCCAGCGGGGTAATCCATTCATCAGCGCCGCCAAGTCCGCCAGGGTCTAACCGGAAGACGGCCAATCCAGTCTCAATGCGGATTTCACGAGCCATCATATTGAGCAGATCTGTGTTGCCGCCATGCGAATTCACCATGACTAACTTTTGAAAGCCACTTCTAGAGAGGCTTTTGGCGATATCCATGACGACGGCCATCAACGTGGTTGCAGATAAGGTGATCGTTCCGGGATGGCCGAGATGCTCGGTACTTTTGCCATAGGGGATCGCCGGCAGCAGCCAAATGTTCGCATCATCCGGAAGCAGATGGAACGCTTCTGTGAGCAGCACCTCGGAGATCAACGTGTCCGTAAACACCGGCATATGCGGACCATGCTGCTCAACCGCGCCCACCGGCAGAACGATCAGCGCGTCATCTTTTGGTAGCTGATCTACCTCCAGCTTACTTAATCGAGGGAAAAAGTGGCGATCCCATGCTTTTCCTGTATAGCGACTGAATGTCACAATGAGCGCCTCCTTATGCGTCGTATGATTTGTTTTTCACCTGTATGAAAAAAGACCCAATCTCATTGATAAGAACGGATCCTAGCTTTCAATGTCACAACGTTTTAACCGGAAGCTTCTCTTGACCGAAAAAGCTGCAAAGCTGCGGCAACATCCGCAACCCGCACCCTAACCGGGCAGCCATCAGCAGTTCCCTCGGATCAGGAGACAACGAGCTGTCTGGTCCAGCCAACGTGGAAGCGCCATAAGGCGAGCAGCCAATCGCGTCTGCAGTTAAATATTCTGGATTCTCGGAGTATGGAAGACCCACAAAAATCATGCCGAAATGAAAGAATGGCACCATAGCCGTCAAAATGGCTGCCTCATGACCCGTATGAATGGAAGCCGTCGAGTTAAAAATGCCCGTTGGTTTCCCTTCCAAAGCCCCTTCCACACATAACTCTCCAGCCATTTCTAGAAACAACTTAACTTGAGCGGGCATCGTGCCATAATAAGTGGGAAAACCCCACAATATACCGTCAGCCCACCGCAAATCATCATTAGTTGCATAGGGAATATTCTCCTGTAACACACCTGCTGCTTCATATATACTATAGCGATCTGTCAGCCGAAATTGATTGGATAAGCTTCTTCTGCTGTTTGCCGGCTTCTCCTTATCTGGCTGGATGACGCGATTCTGAGGAGCGGCCATTTCGGGAATACGCACGATTTTTACCTGATGAGCCCCTGAATGGCTGGCCCCATCGGCCACAGCTTGTGCCATCTGAAAGACATGACCGAATGCACTGTAATAAACGACCAATAGGTTAGCCACCCTCACTTTCACCCTTTCGCGAATTCATGTTTATGGAAGGATATTTCCCGTGAAGCCTCATCCCAATAGCGGGCTAACGTGTTGTCCTGCCATTTGGTTTTGGCTGCGGCCATGCGCACCCACCTTCCCCCGCTGTACACCCAACGCCGTTCCGGCAGCATGGTGAAGATCTCTTCCGGTGTACTGCCGTCTATGACGACAAAGTTCGCTTCATTGCCCGCCTTGATGGCATCATCGGTAAGTCCCAGCACATTAGCGGGAACATCCGTCATCATGCGCAGCAACGTACGAAGATCGTCCGGCCTTCCCATATGAGCGGCGTACGAGCTGATTAAAGCAATTTGCAGCAAATCACCTCGCCCGAATGGATGAAAAGGATCGTGAATATTATCGGAAGCTACCGCAATAGGAATGCCTGCCTCCCATATTTCTTTCAGTCTGGTTACCCCACGCCGAACCGGAAAGCTGTCATGTCTGCCTTGCAAATACAGATTCACCGCAGGTAACGAAACGGCTTTGAGCCCCGCATCCGCCATTTGAGCGATGATGCTGTGCGCATCTTGATCGGTCATGGATGCCAGCGCGCATAAATGATCAACGGTCACTCGTCCTTCGTAGCCTTCCGCCTTCGTTCGATAGGCGATATGCTCAATCGTGCGAATAGCCGGATTGTCGGTTTCATCACAATGCAGATCAATCGGCACGTCGTATTTCTCCGCTAATTTGAATACATAATCAATATCTTCTTTCGGGGTCATGGATAAATGAGGTGCTCCCCCAATTCCGTCAACACCCATCCGCAATGCTTCCTCGATGGCGTCTACGTCCATTGACATAAAGTTGTAAGGACACATTGGAAACAGCTGCAACGTTAGATAAGGGGCCAGTGCTTCTTTTGCTTCCAGCGCAGCTTCAATTGTACGTAAGGCAACTTCCCTGGAAACTCGGAGGTTAAAATCCAAATGCGTCCGAATCCGTGTCGTACCAAACGATAATGCTTGCATAGCCGAACGAATTATTCTAGATTTAATTTCCTGCTTGCTAAAAGAAGGCGATGCTTGTGAGTAATTCTGCACAGCTTCTTCTAACGTCCCGCTTCGATTCTCAACCGAAGTTAAGGAGAAAGCTTTGTCCAGATGCATGTGTGCATCCACAAAGCCAGGCAGCATGATTTTACCTTCCAAATCAATGATTGGCCTGTTGGAGTCCAGAAAAGCCTGCGTCGGATTCCACGTTTCCAAAGAAACAGCGCCAGGCGGGGCGGCATCTCCTTCTTGCTTGAGAATCTGTGTCCAAACTCCATCACGAATCGATAGGCGAAACAAATGCCCCTCATCTTCCATGGGTAATCGAACATTGATGAAATCCAAATTCGTAACAGAAGCCACTGCCGCCACCTCCTGAACCGTTATTATTTTTTAGATAAAAATTGCGTTGTAAACACCTTATCAATACTTTCAGCTGTTTTTAGCACACCAACATCCACTAATTGCTTCTGAACTTCCTCCCAGCGTTCCTTGGTCATGACGCCGGTCCCTTTGGTTGCAGCATCGCCGCCAAACACGAAATCCATTTCTTTTGCAGCACTAAATTTCATCATATCTAAGCCCATATCGGGGTTCTTTTGTTGAATGCTCGGGTTAATCTCTTCCGAATGATCTTTGTAGTAATCCCATCCTTTGACCGTGGCTTCCACGAAAGCTTTCACTTGATCCGGATGTTCGGCAATCATCTTCTCCGTCGTGAAGTAAACTCCGCCATAAATGTTGTATCCGGAATCGGCATTCAGCAGTGTGCCATACTCCACTTTTTGCTGATCAAGGGTGAAAGGCTCGCTAGTCACGTATCCTTGTGTGAGCGATGTTTTATCATTAACAAAATTGACTAATTGGCCAGTGTATTTCATTTCTTGGGCAGAGTCTAATTTGTATTTCTTCTTAATGAACTGCCAGAAGCTTGCCGTGGAAGCCACATACACTTTGTGACCATTGAGATCAGCAAAGTCTTTCACTCCTGAATCTTTATGGTAAAACAAAGCTTGCGGGCTCTTCTGCAACGAGGTTGCGATCGCTACAATTGGAATACCCTCTTGTCTGGCCACCAAAATATCGTCGCCGTTAGCCATCCCGAATTGCGCTTTGCCTGAGGCGACAATCTGTGTAGACGATACCTGAGGTCCACCTGGCATCAGCGTCATATCCAAGCCTGCATCTTTGTAGTAACCTTTGGCTAACGCCGCAAAGTTGCCGCCATGCTCCGGCTCAGCGAACCAGTTCAAAACAACCGTTGCTGGAACGATAGCTTTTGGCGCCGTCGCAGCCGCTGTTGATGCAGCGGGAGCTGTGGAAGCCGCCGGCGCTGTGGAAGGTGGTGCGCTTGGCGATGATGAAACTGAGGTGCTTCCACTACCGCATGCGGCAAGCATACTTGAGATTGCAATAAAGCTAATTGACAAGAGTACCGGGCGTTTGGCGACTAGCGGATTCGTATCATTGAATCGTTTCATTTGAACATCCCCTCCATATTTGGTTATCTCTACAAAGTACTTATCGACCTTTAGTCAAATATAGAATTGATCGTCTATGCGCGTCAACGAAGATACTAACGTTTTGTGTTTAATTACAATAAAAGTACGTCTTTTTATTATATTTTCAAGAATATAGTGAGTGACAAGCTATAATATACACTTAAAAACGAACATTAAACGGATTTATACGACGCCAACCTTAACTCCGAGCTCCCGTAACCAACGGCGATAGGCGATAGAAAACCTGTCTACCTTGTGATTAAGCTCCACTTGCAGATCAAGCGGGAGCAGCTCCGGTTTCTGCGTTTCAATCACCTTGGCATCTTGATCAAAGACGATATCCTGAAACCGGATGAAATTCGCATCATCCACATCAAAGGCATAATTACGTGACACCATCATGTGGACAATACATTCTTCTGCGGCCACAGGGAGGACTGTCAGCATGATCCACAAGGTTTGGCCGTTGCTCGGATCCGCTTTGCTTAGCCGAGCCGATAAAGGCCGGTACACTTCCTTCCTATACACGTAAGTCGTTCCTTCACTTTTATCTGAACCGGAATGGGCTACAGGCTGAAAAATCGGAATATGTTCAATATAAATCCGTTCTTTTTCTTTGATGACCTCGAAGTCAGGCAGCTCCGCATAGTCCGGGTGTCCCAGTAAATTCTGGTGAACGAACATCAGATGGGCGAAATCCGTAAAGTTCTCGATCACTCTTGTCCCCGCTGCCGCCACCTTATAAGGGCCGCATGGCAGTGGACGAAACTCCGGATTGGCAAACTCGTCGAAATGAGGCAGCGGTGCTGTCGGCTCACCGATACACACCCAAATAAAACCGTATTTTTCTTCGCAGTGGAAAAGCTGAGCTTTGGCTCTTGGCGGGATTTTCTCCCCCTTGGGCTGTGCCGGAATACAGACACATTGGCCGGAAGAATCATATTGCCAACCGTGGTAAGGGCAGACTAACGCATCGTTTTGCACCCAGCCTTTGGAAAGCATCGCTCCACGATGAACGCATAGGTCCTGCATGGCATGAACCCCTTTGCTGGAACGGTAAAGCGCCACTCTTTCGCCTAAAATAATGACACCAACAGGCTGCTCCTTCAATTCTGATGCGAGATACACCGCATGCCAATCATTTTCCAGAACGGGATCATGTAGACGTTGTAAGGCCATAACTATCATCCTCCTACGAAATATATGAACATATTTGAGCCTGTAAAAAACTACTCGTTGTCTGCGAAAACAGGATATTTTCCAGCTAATTTGGCACGCAGGACGTTGATCCTTGCTTGTGCTCTCTGTAAAATCTCCTGCTCATCCACCCAGGTGCATACGCCTTTATCGACAACGACGTTGCCGCCTACGATGACAAGATCTACGTCATTGCCGTTCGCGTTGTATACCAAAGCAGAAGATGCGCGATGGACGGGGCTGATATGTGCCTTCATCATATCTACCGCTACCAGGTCTGCCTTCTTGCCAGGTTCCAGACTGCCCAACTCATTGCTCCTTCCAACCGCCTTCGCGCCATTCACCGTCGCCATACGCAGCACATCTATCGGAGGCAATAAGGTGGCATCCAGCTCATTTACCTTGTGCAAGCAAGCCGTGAACTTTAGAACCTCTAGGTTGTCTTGGCAGTTATTGCTGCCGGGACCGTCCGTCCCCAAAGCGACATTTATACCCATGCGCAGCATCTCAGGCACTCGGGCCACGCCGGATGCCAAATACATGTTGGAAACAGGGCAGTGAATAACCGATGCCCCTTGATCGCGAATCATGGCCAGCTCGCCGTCATCCAGCCAAACCCCGTGCACAACCTGCGTTTGCTCGCCCAGAAGTCCAACTTCATTCAGGAGCTCCAAGTTACGCAATCCATAACGTGCCATCGTTGTATCGATTTGCTCGCTCGTTTCCGCCACATGCACGTGTGAAATGAGATGGCGATCCCGGCTGAAAACCGCCGCCCGCTCCAGATAGCCACGCGAACAGCCATATAAATTGAGCGGCCCAAGCGCGATGCGGATTCGTCCTGAAGCTGCTCCTTCCCATTCATCAAGCAAGCGGTCCGTAGCGCCAAAGATTTGTTCCTCGGTCTCCCGCAATCGGACTTCTCCGGCCAAATCCGATCCTCCTCGGGCCAAATGCCCGCGAATGCCGGAATCGACCATGGCTCGCAGCACACTCGCGTCATTCTCCGGGTAGGTATGAATATAATGATGATCCATGATATAAGTGGCGCCCGATTTCAGATTTTCAATGCATCCAATCAATGCAGCTAAATAGAAATCTTCTGGCTCCATCGCCAAGCTCATCGGCCAAATGATCTCCTTCAGCCACTGCGCAAGCGGAGAGTGATCGGAAACGCCTCGCATAAACGTCTGAAACAAATGCGTATGCCCGTTGATGATGCCAGGTATCACAACTTTCCCTTTTGCATCGTAGACATATGCCGCCTCCGCCTTAAGGTCATCCATTCTTCCATCTTCGCTCCATGCACCCACTTCCACGATGACATCGTGCTCCAGATAGACGTAACCTGGCTTGAATATCTGATTGGTGGCATTCATGGTCATAATCGTACCGTTGTAAATCAGCTTCTTGGACATTCGATTGCCGCCACCTTTCTTGCGTTAACTTTTATTACACCGTTTAAAATTTTATGATTATGTGTTATGTTTATTAACACGATTATAGGAGCGGCAATCTTTTCCGTCAACGTCACTTGTAAATGAAAACCAAACAGTTTGTAACGTTTTTTAGTGGATCATCGTAAAATTGGTTAACATTCTTTGATTTTCGAAGGCATTAGTGCTGTTTTTTCGTGAAAATATGTTTTTTATAATCAACTGTATATATTTTTCTGTGTAAGGAGTTGTGTCATGATGGATCTTCCACATCTCGATCAAGTGGATCAAGAAATTATCAGGCTGCTGCATGAGAATGGCCGCCTTTCTTACGCCAAAATTGGCGAAATCCTTAATCTGTCGCGTGTAGCGATTCAAAAACGGGTCGAAAACCTGATCGACAATGAGGTCATCGAGAACTTCACTATTCGATTGAATGCAACAAAGCTAGGCAAGGTCGTCAGTGCTTTTTTCGAAGTGGAGGTTGAACCGCGTTTTGCTGAAGAGGTAGGCAATCAACTATCGGCGGATCCCAATGTCATCTCGATTTATCAAATGACAGGAAGCAGTTCGCTGCATATGCATGCTCTGTTGAAGGATGAAGCCGCGTTAGAGGCATTTTTGTATCAGAACATCTACAAACTGGGTGGCGTTGTTCGCGTGAATACGCAAGTGGTGATTAAGCGTTTTAAGCAGGGGACTGGGCTGGAGCTTTAATTAGTAACCAAGAATAAACGACTTTGTCGTCCTTTTAGGACGAGCGCGTAGAGTTAATTCCCCTCCGTAGTTTAGCTTGTTAAGAGCGCAGTGGGAGCGAATTTTGGCGGTGGAGAATACCCAGTGCCGCTAACAATCCAGTGTTACTGAGACATTTGGCGGAGGGGGGCATCCACTTAGGAGTGGTAAGCTGGCGGGCGGGCTACTTGGAGGAACTACGGGGCGCTATTCTAACAAATTAAGCCCGTTTCCGTGATCAAGGGGAACTGCAGGGCCTTGATATGAACGCACTCTGTCAAGCCCCCATTTTAGTACGAGAGTAATTGAGTGTTTTTTGTAAGCAAATAACTCGGCACAGGAGCAAAATGCAAGCAACGGCTAGCATCCTGATATTCGCGGGCTGGTTACCGCAGTTAATGACTTTCGTTAAGAAGAGCTTCCTGTAAACTATTGTCGCACGCAGCTATTAGCAAACCTATAGTTGTGCATAAGGCCTCACACGGACTCTCTTCAACCCCTACTTTGCTCCTGGGCCCAATTATTGCTTTTGTTTCACCATACTTAGGTATCTTATTCCTGCTAAAGTATCGACTGTCAAGGCCGCGAAGCGCAACGTTTAGCCTTGACAGCTCGGATGATTTGAAGACTATGTCTTGTCCCAGCCTGTCGGCTGGGCACTCTAAACCCTGTTGTCGGTTTTAGGCCGTTACAGATCGTTCGACTTTACACGCGATTTCCCAGATGAATCCGACTAGTTCTCGCGCAACTGCTGTTACAGCTACATTAGATTCTTTTCCACGGTACACAAGTTTACAGTATTTGCTGTTCAGCCGTATTTGCGCTCTCCATGAGACAGCCAGAAGTTCGCCTTCCTGACCTTCCATTCGTTTTCTAAGTTCCCTGCCTATCGATGGCTTATGACGATAACTCCAACTTGATTCGACCAAAGTGCGACGAACTCCACGATTACCCGCCTTGGTAATACTTCCTCTTCGCGTACTAAGTCCTGTAGAATGCTCTCGTGGGACCAGGCCAAGGTAAGCCATGAGCATGGCAGGATTTCGGAAACGTGTAAAACAACCTATTTCAGCAACAAGCGTAAGCGCCGAGATGATGGCTACTCCTTTTAATACCTGAAGTGCTTTAACGACTGGACCCAAAGCCCCTTTTTGAGCATATTGAATAATGCTCGCTTCCAGACGTTGAAGGCGACTTTCGGATTCATGAATCGCCTGCAAATATTCTTGAAACATGAGCTGATCAGATTCTCTTTCCCATTTCAAGCTGGTCAACCACTCTCTGTAATTTCGTGTCCAACGATTTTTGATGGCAGGTGGATGAGAAATTTGACGCCGCAGAAGTAACTTTAATACCCGCTGGCGATCTCGATGGAGATCCTCTTTCGCATCCTCTCTTGAGCGAACAAGATCGCGAAGAGCTTCTTGTTCAGGAGTTGGTACGTGCACAGCTGTTAGTTCTCCCGCGCGAAACAGTGTAGCAAGACGAAGGGCATCTCGTTTATCTGTCTTAATTTGATCGCCTGTCCGGACTGGAATGAGGGAAGGGGCGATAACTTTACAAGTAATACCGAGCGCAGTTAGCCAGTGAAAGAGTACATAACCCGTTGGGCCAGCTTCGTAACAAACTTCTAAGTTTTCAGCATTGCCGAGTTGTCTCATTATTTTTTTTACGAACTCCAGTTTATGAGGGAAGTGCCCAACGAAGCGAGGTTCGTCGCGTCCAGCGTCTGCAACAGCAACAGAAATCTTGTCTTTAGATACGTCTAAACCTATGAATTTTGTGGTATGCTTCATATTAACAGCTCCTATTTTGCTTATTAGCTCTGGATTGGTATGGATTGATTGTTCATTACCAGTTTAGCCTACGATTCAGCAAATATTAGGGGCTGTTGTGCGTTCATCATAACTATTTGACCGCCTAACCCCGATTTCTTCAAGAAAACGGACAAATAGAGGACGTCAGTTCCCCTCCACTTGAAGAGGAGCCTATTTCGATGGAATAGCGCCCTGTAGTTCCCCTCAGGGAGGAACCGATGGAGCGATAGCAGCGACTGTGACAGCTATGTTGTATTTTGCGCAACCATTTGGCCGTAAAGGGGCCTCACTTCGCCTCTATATTGCACTTCATACAACAATTGTTGCATTTAAACCGCTTATAATTCACCTTTTGCAACAAATGGTTTTATGATGTGCAACGAAAGACCGCAATCGCGGTCTGATCACATCATTACGTTGTATGTAATGCATCGTAGCCCTTCAACTTTGCTGCACAGCCGTCTTTACAACGAAAAATATTTGTTTGAGTAGATAAACTCTTAACTTTCAAAAAAAAAACCGTCAGAGCATGATAAATGCCCTAACGGTTTTTTTATAAATTCAAACGATACATCGCCTTATTTTCTAATCCGCGAATCATAGGCGTCCAAGCGTCCGTCTCCGGAGTCACTTGCAGCGTATCCTCGACCATCTGCAGCTTCGCATCCATCGAATCGATATAGTGCAAAGCAACAGCCTCGGGAATTTGCGGCAGCACCGGGCTTCCCCATTCCGGCAAATTATGATGCGACAACACGATATGCTGCAGACCGATCACGACATCGGATTGCAGATCTAGCGCATGGTGCAAAGCCGCCTCCGTAATCCAATTCGACGCCATCGAAATATGACCGAGCAGCTTGCCCTGCACGCTGTACTCCGTAACGATGCCCAGCTGCGCAATCATCTCCTCCGGCTTCGCGATATCATGCAAAATGATGCCCGCTTTGATCAAATCCGGATTAAGAAACGGGCGCTGCTTGCAGATGAATTCGCCAATTTCCAGCATCCGCACGATGTGATAAGCTAACCCGGCGAAATAGGCATGATGGTGTGTTTTGGCAGCAGGATAGTGATTAAGCTTCTCCCCAACCTTCGCCACACAGAAAGAAACGATTGATTTAATGTCGGAATTCTCAATGCTTTCCAGAACACCATTTATGGTATGAATAAGATCGACTGGACTGACAGGAGCCGACCGAATGAAATCAGTCATTTGTACGCCATCTTCCGGCAATACCTTGCGTATTCTACCAACTTTCACTTGCAATCTATCGCGATAGGTTTGAACCAGCCCCTGAACCTTCACCAATGTCATCGGAAAAAAGGTTTCCTTATCGGCAGCGCTGACGTCCCACATTTTCGCCGAAATCTGCCCGCTGGCGTCACACAGTACAATATCCATGAAATCCTTCGCAGGCGTCGTGTTCGTTTGCTTAATTTCCAATTCTTTAATGAGATAAAATCCAACAAATTCTTCTGGTGCTTGAAGCTGTTTAATTAATGTCATTTTAGTTCCTCCACATGTCATTAGGAACTATTATACTATGAAAATGACAAAAATGGCTGAATTCATTCATAGATTCGGCGGCGGAGGTCGGGAGCGACTAGCCGCCGCACTTCATCCAGCTCCCTATTTCCCCTGTCCCTGCTTCACTTTCTCCGCAAGCAATGAAAGATCGTACCCTTTCAGAGCCCCTTCAATCAACTCGGGCAGCTTATCCGGTGAACAACCAAAGCAAGGAATGCCGTATTGGGACAGCTTTTTGGCAACCGCTTCGTCATAGGAAGGCACTCCCTCATCGGATAAAGCGAGCAAGCATATGGTTTTCACGCCGGCTTGGTGCATGTCGATAAGCCTTTGCAGCATTTCCGTACGATTGCCGCCTTCAAAGAGATCCGAGACCAAGATAAACAATGTTTTCTTCGGTTCCGTGATGAAAGAGGAGCAGTAGGAGATCGACTTGTTAATGTCGGTCCCTCCGCCGAGCTGAATCCCAAATAGCATATCAACGGGATCCTCTGCACACTGCTCGCTCAAATCAACGACCTCGGTGTCGAAAGCAACCACACGTGTATCCAGTGCTGGCATACTGGCGAAAATCGAGCCAATAATCGAGGCATAGATGACAGACCCCGCCATCGAACCACTTTGGTCAATGTCCAGGATGACCGTCCACTCCTTACTTCGGCGAGCACGATCGAAGAAATAAACCTTTTCCGGCAGCAGAAGTCCGCGTTCCTTGTCGTAATGCTTGAGATTTTTGCGAATGGTTGTGTTCCAGTCCAGCCCTGTAGCAGATGGCAGTGGCGAATGCTGCCTTCGGTTTAGCGCGCCTGTAACTGCACGGCGCAAATCCTGGGAAAGCCGTTTTACGATTTCATCGACAACGGCTTTGACCAGCTGCCTTGCTGTTTCTTTGGTCCTCTCCGGAATTTTACCTTTTAGCGCCATTAGCGTGGCAACCATCTGAATATCCGGCTTGACTTGGGACAGAAGCTCCGGCTCATATAGCAGTTGATGTAATCCTTTGCGCTCGATGGCGTCTGCTTGAATGACGGATACGACATCCGGTGGAAAAAAAGTACGAATATCGCCAAGCCATTTGGCGAGCTTAGGAGCAGATGCCCCGAGCCCGGCTTTGCGGGAGCCGCCGGTATCGGACTCTGCACTGCTGGCAGAAGTGTCGTCATAGATCGCAGCCAGAGCCTCATCCATAAGCCTCGACTCCTCGTCAAGATGAACTCCGCCTGTACCGAAAGACTGCAGCTTTTCTTCGGAAGCTGCGCCTAGAATCAACCGCCAACGGTTCAATTGTTCTTGATCAATCATTGTCATAGGCTACAAATCCCCAAAGTCAAAATCATTGAGCTCATCCAGCTTCCCCTTCTCTTCTTCACTAAGAGGCTGCTGCAAAGCAGCTCCTGTTCGATCTGCGCCAACGCCCCAAATGTCGCCCATCATTTCAGCAACTGCCGCCTTCTCCCGTGGCTCAAACGAGCCAAAAGCCCGGCGCAGAAAAACAAGCGAACGATGGAACGCCTCTTTTTCTAGTGATCCGATATAAGTATCAAGCTGCTGCCATAGTGTTACTCGTGACAATAACGCATACCGATTGCGCATGGACATCCCTTCGAACCAGCCTGCCCCAAGATCAACGGGAATCCCCGGTGAGAGCCGTCGCGAAACCTCCTGTGCAACACGTTCATCCGTTATCTCGTTACGTTCAAGCAAAATTGCGAAGGAGAAGCCTGAGAGCTTCGCATTGCGATCATCCCGCGAAGCCAGCTCCTGCAGTTTACTGAACCATAAAAGATCATCCACCACTTCAAACTCATCTTGAGCTATCGTGTTCAAAGATTGCATCGCACGGACCATGCCGTGAGCGGCATCGTCGTTACAGCTCGAAGCGTCCATCAGCAGCAGTGTTCCTCGTAGGAACAATTGCCGGAGCAACGGAAGCAGGCTGTTGGTTTCAATTCGGCGGATTGATCCATATCGGATCAAGACTGATAGCTCATAAGCCGCAGCAGCGACTTGTTCAAAGCTGCCGGCATCCACAGCAAGCCCTTGCAGCGCGGATGTGGCTTGGTCCATCAGCTCTGTCAAATCACAATCACAAGCGATTCGAATGATGCGTGAAGCTTCAGCAATATCTACACAGTTATCGAGTCTTTCTTTCAGCGCATATGCCGCCGCCAATTCGATAGTCTCCCCCTTGAGGGTTGACTCCACCGCCTGGATTTCAGCTTCCGGCGTCCATTGCAGCACCCATACCTCTGCCCACGAAGCTGATGCTTGATTAACTCTTTGTTTCTTGGCGAAGCTAATGCCCAGAAGCTCCAACCGCTGTAAGAAAATTGAACGTTTTAAATCCAGAAAAGCGGCTTCCTCCGACTTCACCCTGCGGTTTTCACGTAAATCCAGTTCTAACGTTGTCGCAACCGCTGACTTAAACTTGCCAAGCTTAAGCCTATTAAGCTCTCTGTTCAGATCGTCTTGAATAGGCGTTTGACTGACGCCTTCGGGCAATCTGCCGATCGCTGTCCCGATATCTGTTCTTGCCAGGGCTTCGGAAATGGTCGAAAGTTCTCCGTAACCAAGACATACCATCGCCGCATCGCGCATATCCCTCCACGTCGGCTGGCTGCCTTCATGCATCGCAGCAAGAGCTTCGGAGAGCCTTACCGCCTCGATAAGCGAAGCTGTAGATCGGTGTGTCCCCTGCTCTCTGAGATGAACGGCTACCTGTGAGAAATACAAAGCGGGTAGTCGCTTAAGATCCCCTTTTTGCAAACACTGCCAGAGGAGTTCGAAATAAGCAGGTGCCTGATTCCCAGCTCCGTAGCCGGAATGCGAAGAAAGCTTATAGTAGGAATAGGGCATTAGTGTTAACTTCGTTGCTGTCTTTGGCAGCCCATTCAACTCTTGATCCGTCATAGAAGGGAACCGGAAATCCAAAGCCGAGGCATGGTGCGCACCGGTGACGACAACGATTTTCTCAGGTGCATGACCGGATGCGATAGTTTCTTGAATTTTACGCCGCATGTATGCTTCGCGAATCTCGTTATAAGCCGTTTCCTGAGGTGCGAACTTCATCTCTTGTCGAGCGGTCAGCTCCCGCATTTGTAATGAAAATTGATGTATGCTCATCCGGTAGGCGTTTTTTTGAAGATTATGCTCAAAATGCCGCTCCCAATAAGCCTCATAATCCGGCTCCTCCGAGAGTTCAGCAAGCTGCTGATACAGCATTCTCTGCTGATGAACATACGTCTGAAATTCTTCTGCCTTTGCGGCTTCAGAAATAAATGACGTTCGTTGTCTTTGCTCATACAACGCCAAAGCGTGCTCAGAAGGCAAATCAATGAACGCTGCCAGTGCCGAATTTCGACTCGCCCATTGAAAAGCCTGATATTCCGGTGAGTAAGCCGCATATGGATACAGCAAGGTTCTTACAGGCAGTTCATTGGTATAGGCTAAAATAGCAATTGGCGGAACAACGCCGGACGATGATAACTCTTCGATATATGGACTTGCATCGCTCGGTCCTTCTACGAGCACAGCTGTGGGCCTTATCTCATCCAAGAAAGCGAGCAGATGATGAGCACCTGCAGGAGATAGATGCCGAATACCGAAAACGTGAAATCCCGAATCTTGAGCTAGTTGTTCATCTCCGAGCATGCGAAGTACAGATTTCTCCATGTCGATCCTCGCTTTTTCATCACATTATCAAGATATTCCTTCCATACAACGCGATCCTTCTCTTCATCTTTTACAATTGCCCCTTGCAGCCCTGCCGCAATATCCTCTTCACTAATCTTGCCGCTTCCAAAGCTGCCCGCAAGCGCCATACTTCCCGTCAGCAGCGAAATCGCCTCGGCCGTGGAAATAACTCCGCTCGGCCCTTTCACCTTCTCTTTGCCATCGAGCGTCATTCCGCTGCGCAGCTCACGGAAAATCGTCACAACCTTCCGCACCGATTCCTCATCCGGCAGCGAAGCTTTCAGTTCATAGCTGGCCGATATTTCACCGACCCGCTTACGGACAATTTCGACTTCCGTTTCGATATCCGACGGCGAAGGAAGCACGATGATGTTAAAGCGCCGTTTCAAAGCTGCAGACATCTCGTTCACGCCGCGATCGCGTGTGTTGGCCGTTGCGATGATTGAGAATCCTCTGGACGCGAATACTTCTCTACCCAGCTCAGGAATCGAAATCGTCTTTTCCGATAAAATCGAAATCATTGCGTCTTGCACTTCCGATGCGCAGCGAGATATCTCCTCGAAACGCGCAATACCGCCGGTTTCCATCGCTCGGAATATCGGACTTTTAATAATGGCCGTATCCGAAGGTCCTTGTGCAAGCAGCATCGCGTAGTTCCAGGAATAGCGGATATGCTCTTCACTCGTCCCTGCCGTGCCTTGGATCACTTTGCCGGAGTCGCCGGTAATCGCAGCCGTCAAATTTTCCGAAAGCCATGACTTCGCTGTCCCCGGTTCCCCGATCAACATAAGTGCACGGTCGGTTAACAACGTCGCTATCGCCATTTCCACAAGCCTTTTGTTCCCAATGTACTTAGGCGTAATAGGGACTCCTTTCACCTTCCCGCCCGTCAGAAACATCAGTACAGCCTTTGGAGAAAGCTGCCATCCAACCGGCTTGGCATCTTCATCCCATTTCTTTAATGCTTCCAGCTCCTCCAGATAAAGTCTTTCAGAGGGCAATCTTACGACATCTTGCTTCTGATCCATCCCCATAATCCCTGTCCTTTCTCATCTGTTTCTAAGTGATTGGCTTGTTCTGGCTTAGCGGCTACTGTTTCCGCGATGTCCAGCAATTGACTTTTCATCCCCTGATAAGAGAGCCCCTCTGCGAATTTGCTCAGCCTCTCGGCATAGGATTTCGGAAGCAATGACAACAACGTAAGTTGGAGGCGGTCCAAGTAATAAAACTGCTTGTTGCCGGGTTTCTCCAAAATATCCATCAGGAGAGCTGGTGCTTTTGCGTAATTTTGCTTAAACAAAACGGCTAATATCAACGTTGTCTTATTTGCATTAAAATTAGGCCGTTCCTCACACTTTTTAACGAGATAATCTGTAATTTTAGGATCTGGCTCGCCGGCGAACCGGCATACCAATTCTTCCTCATCCAGTTTAACAAACAGATGCACCCATCTCGGGTCCCATTGTGTGCGAATCGGCGCATTCATCTGATCAAACACCTGCGCATGCAGCGAGGGAGTTACGTCATACATAACACGCAGCAATTCCTTGGCTGCAGGCTGCTTTTTATCTTTGAAATCAGGATAAAAACGATCATAAACATCCTCTGGCGGCAGGATTTTGATAGCTGCTCTCAAGCTGTATCCAATAAAATTGCGATTGTATGCCTCATGCAGCTTAACCGCAAAATGGTCTGCTTCGGGCAAATCCAATTGAAGCAGAAGATCCGCAGCGGCCTCTTGAACAACTTCTGTTTCCGGCACGATAAAATCGGCTGTTGACAACAATGTTTCCAGCAAATTAACGACCTCAGGCACTCGCTTACCATATAAGCTGCGAATGTCCGCCATTAGCATCTGGGCGGATTCTGCAACATTTATGCGCTGTACGATTTGTTCCAACATGGTATTGGCATGATGGATGACGCGAAGTGTCAAATCATTGGCTCTACACAATTGAACAGGTTCAATAGCGATATCCTGATCCTTCGAATTAAGAGCTTTGTATAATCGAGCAATCGCTTGCTCGGTTCCAAGACGCGACAAGGTGAATAGTGCCGCTTTGCGGATCTCTTTTTTCTTATCATCTGCCTGATCCAAAATAAATTCTTCTTGCTCGGGATAGTCGCCTAAGCGTTCAATAGCTGTTGAACGAACATCTGTCGAACCTTTCGTCGCCGCTTGGAGAAGCCAATCCAAAGCTTCCGGTTCGGGAAGCAACGGATGAATTAGCTCTAGTCGACGGGCATCCCCCTTCCCGCCATCCTGCCTAAACTGCTGCTTCAAAGCTGGCAGCGCCGCTTGACCCAGTGAAGGTAGCACCTTGCGGTGCAGAAAATCAGGAATTTCCGCATAGCTGTCATCCAAGGCCGTTACAGCTGCGGATATGACACGGAAATCTTGAAACAAATTCTCTTCGTGCCCAAGCCGAAGCTGTTCCATTCTGCCCTGTCCCTTTTGAGTTAACGCTTCAATTAGAGGTTGCAGCTTGCGGTAAGGAATGGGGGATACAAGGGTGGCTTCTGCCCCGTCAACGGGGAAAAGCTCTTCCTTCGTTTCTGTTTTCCCTTGTGTGTACAGCACCGAGTTCAGCAGCGTACCCAGTTCCAACAGTTTCCCGGCCGAACTGCTCACTTCCGCCTCTAACACTTGGCTGACTGCCTGTGCCATTCGATTAAAAATCGGCACCGATTCGCCCAGCTTTTGCAGTTGAGGCAGCATTTTCTGCAATCGCAAATCGCCTGCGGCCATCCCGCTCCCCGCAATAAACAAGCGGCGTATCTCGTGCTGCAGCTCAAACAAAACATCTATACTCATAGAATCGTCTCCTAATTCTTTTCATCAATACAGTAAGCGAACTACTTCATTGGCGGTTACAATGCTTAAAGGCTGCGCTTCGAGCCTGTTAAATTTCCAATTTTGCTCAAACATAACCAATATAACTTGATTCGTCAGTAACGCCTTATTCAGCATTGGCAGCAGATTGGTCGTAGTTTCATGGAGATACTGGATGTCCGCAAGAGGGAGCTGCTTGCCCTGTTCATCCAACAGCACATAAGAATCAGCATCCGTTTTTCTAATCTCAGCAAAACGAAGCAGCATGACAGGATGTTTATCAGATAGCGGATTTTTGATTACATTCTTCACCTGCTTGATCACTTCCGGGAATGAGCTCTGAGCACTGGCACAGATTTTGTTAAAATCTTGCGAATCAGCCGTGCGAAACGTTGCATCCTCCCACCGCACTCTTCTGTTTAACTCACCCGGGTATTGCGCGAGCTCCTTTGTTTGCACGACCTGAAAGATGGAATCCTCTTCGCGTATATGTTTGGCTGCACGAAAGGGACGGTACGTCCTTGTAAGGTGAATCTGCCCGCTTTGGAGATCGGACCAATATCCCTCATCGATGAACTCTCCTCTTGCTTGATCCGTATAGGATCGGAAAGCAAGCTGCAGCAGTTCAGCCTTCGCGCGGACACGACCTAGTTCTCTAAGTTCTGCCATTTGCCAAGCATGCCCGATCCATTCCTCCAATGTCGATTCCGCATCCATTGGAAGATCAGGGTTTTCCAATCTACCGTTCAGATATTCCCTGCTCTTCTTGATCAGCGACTGCAGGGTAGTTAGCTGCTCAATCACGACGGCATAGACGGATTCCCGATTTTCCTCAACTCGAAATTGAAGTGTCAGATCTTTCAACGCCGATTGGATTCCCGGGATGTAGTAGTTACCTAACTGCTTTGCTTGTTCGTCTGCGGTTTGCAATGCCTTTTTATCCAAACTGCCAAGCCCCGAAGAAACAAGCTGAAGGATGAGCTTCTCCGCGATGCTGATCCCTTCCAGCTGTGCCGCTATTTTTTTCAACAAAGCCGACTTATTCGTCTTACGCTTCGCGGTTGGTGCCTCAGGATCGGCGGCTTTCTTCTTCTCTTCCCGCTTCTCCGCCTTTTCCCTTTTGTCCAAGATATCTGGAGGAATGGGGGAATGGATGAATGTTTTTCCTGAGGTAAATGCATACATCAACCCGAGATTGTGCTTGCACGGGAACTGACGGCTCGGACAGGTGCAGCGAAATACGGGATTCCCTTCTTGCTGCCAATCAATCGAACAGCGATAAGGTTCCTTTCCGCTTCCTTTGCACTCCCCGAAAATGATTGTCCCATCATCAGACTGACAGAGCAGGGGAAAACTATTTTTCTTCACCAAATCTTTGCCATTCTTAATTGCACTGCTGTTTTGCGCCAAACTATCGACATAAGCTTCAGTTAAATGATTCATCTCGTACTCCTCATAACATGGTTATATAAACTGTTTCCACATTGCGCCTAAATTTCCTGTTTCAAGGGTATGGCTTTTCCCCATTGATTAGAACGAAAATAACTGAAGCGCTCATAATGAAAAAAGAGCCCTATAGGCTCTTACTCTTGGAAATAGCGCCCTCTGCGTGCGCTATTCCTGCAAATTCAGCCCGTTGCCGCGTACAAGCGGAACAACAGGGCGTTATTTGCCCGCCAAACCTCGTTTTCTTTACGAAAACGAAAAATTAGCGGCCCACAGTTTCCTCCCGCGAGCATAAGGCCGCATTTCGAAGAAATAGCGCCCTGTAGTTCCTCTCGCGGGGGAGAGAGGTGCCTTACAAGGCAGGCGCAGCCTACCGAAGCCCAAAAAACGACCTCGCCGTACTCGTCGTCGCCTCCGCAACCTCCTCCACCGTTGCACCTAAACAACTAGCAACGGCAGCCGCCACATGAGGAAGAAACATCGGTTCATTCCGTCCATCCTGCGGCTTAACGGGCAAATCGCGTGGCGTCAGGAAAGGGGCGTCGGTTTCCAGCATCAGGCGATCCAGAGGGATTCGCTTCACCAGCTCGCGCAGATGCCGCCCTCTACGTTCATCGCAAATCCAGCCGGTAATCCCAATATGCAGGCCGAGCCGCAAATAAACTTCAAGCTCCTGAGCTGAGCCCGTGAAGCAATGGACAACAGCTTTAACATTCCCTTTGCCCAAGTAAGGCTTCAGAATTCGCACGAAATCGAGATGTGCTTCACGCTCGTGCAGAAAAAGCGGCTTTTCCAATTCGCAGGCAAGCTGAATCTGTTCCTCAAACCACTTGCGCTGGATATCACGAGGCGAAAAGTCACGGTTGTAATCCAAGCCGCATTCTCCAATCGCAACAACCTGCGGTTTCGTGGCTAATCGCCGCAATGTATCCAGCGTTTGCCCTGTACAATTCCGCGCATCATGCGGATGAATACCGGCTGTCGTGAACAGCTGACCGGGAAATTTCGCAGCATACCGCGTTGCTGTATCGCTATTCCTCTCGCTTGTGCCCGTCAGGATCAGAGGCGATACACCAACCTCAATCGCCCTTGCGACGACCTCATCACGATCCCCCTCAAAAGATCGATGCATCAAGTTAACACCTATGTCAATAAGCTGCTTATTCACTCCGACCACTCCTCTTTGTGTTCATAAATGCTGCAAAACTCCGCAGGAACAGCATCAGCAAGCCAAACTTCATTGCCTGCATAATAGAATTTGATCCCCGCACGGCTAGCTTTTACCGTATCAATGTTGAGAATGACAAGTTCCCCTCTACGCTTACCAGCCAATGTCGCAAAATGCAGCCCTTCAGACATATGAACATATTGACGCTGCATGGGGCGCAATCCTTGCTCCAGTATCTTTGGCGCAGCTTGCACATTCGTACCATGATAGAGCACCATCGGCGGCACTCCGATCGGATAACTGACTTTGTCATGGCTATGCCCATACCTTGCCCTGATGCGATCGCCAATGATTTCAAAACGCTGCTTTTCACAGCGCTCGACCACTTCCTCCAAATCAGGCAAGCTAAGTTCCGACCACCCTGACTGGCCACGAAGTACTTGCAATAAATCAGCAACCGCACAGGAACCATCAGCCGAGTCGAGCATCAGCCCGAATTGTTCCGGAGAATGCCGCAGTATTTTACTCATCAATTTGCTTAATCTTGTTTGTACTTGTTTAGTTAACATTCCGAATCATACTCCTCTCTTATCCATCATCTCAACCCACCAAAAATCCAACCCGAACCTCCGAATCTTCCTTCAGCCACGACATCGATTGCCCCTTTTGCAAATCCGATTTCATGGACTTCACCAGCTTTTCTATATCCACACTCATCTCGTAATGCCACTGAAGCGCCGCGGCTGCGTACAATTCATTTAACTGGGCAAAAGTAAATCCTTCCGTTTGCTTCGCAGTTACCTTTAGTAAATCATCGGTCAGCAGCTTGCCCAACCCTTTTTGCTCCAAATAGGTCTGCCTAAGCGCCAAATCAGGAAGCTTAATTTCATAAGCGCGATCAAAACGCCCTGCACGATTCATTAACGCCGGATCAATTTGCTCTGGATAATTCGTCGTTCCAATGAGGAAGATTCCCTCTTTCGATGTGGCGCCGTCCAAAATATTTAAAAAATAAGACCGGGCCCGCTGGGGCATCGCATCGATATCCTCAATCACAAGGATCATAGGCGCCAGATTCGCCGCCGCATGAAATACCTCCTGAATGGAGTCGCTGCACGTATTTTCTGTGATTTGCCAATAAGCAACAGGGGCTTTCACGCTGCCGGCGATGGACTTCACGAGCGTTGTTTTCCCATTCCCCGGTTTGCCATAGAGCAGAATGCCTCTTTTATAAGGAAGCTCATATTCCTTGAAAAAGGTCCGATCCTCATCAAAAAACTGATCGATGGCTCTGTAAATGTCCCGCTTCACTTCATCCTTCATAATGACTTCGGAGCGTTCGACCATGCGGGTAATCGGTGCCAGCTCTTTTTCCATCCCATGCGGTCCATCTGTAAAAATCGTCACTTGCCGCCGATCCAAATCTCTTCGCCGCTGCCGCGCGTGCTCCAGAAACCGTTTAAGGCTGGCATCATCTACGGCAAAAACAAAATCCTCAGCGCCAATGCCATGCATTCGGAAAATCGGTACCCTCGCTAGTGCGATCCCCCAGTCGGGATAGGCAAAAACGTTATTGCGCAAGGTCGGAAATATACCGTATGCCGAAGATTCCTCATCCCCTTGGATGCCAAATGCGCGAGATTCCATAAGATCAAAAATTTTAGTAACATGCTGAACTTGAGGACTACCCACTTTGACATCCTGCTCCAACATTTCCCAGTATTCTTCTTTCCCATCGTCGCTTACATAGGGTTCAAAATACTCGCCGAACAAGTCGCTCAACACGCTTTGAATGCTACCCAGCACATAAGCATAATCTCCATACGCGGCCAGCGGGCTGCCTCCTGACCCGATCTTAGCGGATACAGCCGCCGCAGTTACTTCTCTTATTTTCAAATTGGAATTCCTCTTCATTTGGCACCTTTTACTGCCGCCATAGGTTTGCACTTTGCTACAACCTGTGCCAGATCCGCCCCGACGACACTCTCTATAATTTGATCGACATCTTTATAAGCTTGCGGAGATTCATCAAGAATCGCCTCTAATGACTTTTGATTTACAACGATTTCCTCGTCAGTTCCTACACGCATGGAGGCGGCGAATTCGTTCAACGTAATCAGCTTTTTCGTTGCACTACGCGAGCGGATGCGGCCTGCACCATGACAGATTGAGTGAAAGTTAGCCTTGCCGCCCGGCGCACCAACCATGATATAGGATGCTGTTCCCATCGAGCCCGGAATCAGCGCAGGGTGGCCCGTGTGCATATAGGGCTGCGGATTATCAGGATGCCCCGCAGGAAGCGAACGCGTCGCCCCTTTGCGATGGACAAAATAGGACTCGCCCTCCTGTTTCTCCTCCCAGGCATAGTTATGCATGAGATCGTACAAGGTCGTCATTTCAAACTTTGAACCAAATACATCTTTGCCAGCCTCACGAATGGCGTAAGCAATGAGATGGCGATTCACAACGGCATAATTCAGCGCTGAGTACATCAAATGAACATAAGTCTGCGCTGCCTGGTGCTCGAGTGGAACAAAAAGCAGTTTAGGATCTGCGGTTCCCAATCCCAGTGTCCGCATGACTTTCACCATATCGCTGCTGCTGACTTGGCTGACGGAGCCGCCCCAAGCGCGTGATCCGGAATGGATCATCACAACGACTTGGCCGTCGAACAGGCCCCATGCTTCCGCCACTTCGCGGTTCTCTTCTGCGATCTCAATCGCTTGAATTTCGGCAAAATGGTTCCCATTGCCCAGCGTACCGAGCTGACGGTGCGAACGATGCCAGACGGCATTCGGGAACCGATTCAACACATTTTCATCCAGTGTAAATTTGCTGCACTCGACATGTGTAAGGGAGGTCGCTTTCCTTGGCGTGTAGCCATCCGGGATATACTTTTTCGGCAAGCCGTGCAGTCCTTTCGTCACAACGTGCTCCAAACGAACATCGGAGAAATGGCCGCGCGCGTGATCTTCCACAGGCAAATATTTCTCGATGGTCTTCACGAGCTTGCGGCGCAGCTTCACATCTTTGAGCTCATCTTTATGCACATTGGTCATATGCACCCTCATGCCGCATCCGATATCGCTGCCGACAATCGACGGAGACACATAACCGTCATGGGTTTGCCACGCAGCCGTTGTACCGATACAAGTACCTACACCGACATGTACGTCTGGCGTGTAGCTCATAAATTTTTGATTTGGAATCTGCAAATTGTTGTTCGCCATCTGAAAAATTTGATAATCTAACGTTTTAAACAGCTCAGGCGCTGCATAAACATGGACAACCCCCGAAGGGAGCTGAACGTGTTGAACATAATTTTCTTTCATTTAATTGTATCCTCTCTATGAACCCCAAACCTCCTTCAGCGCATCCCGGAACAAATCATCTAAAGCCTGATCCTGCTGTTCTCCAGAGACTGAAATGTGTTTGGCGGTTTCTTCAAAATAAGCGATTTGCCGCTCTAAAAAGTCGTTGATCACCGAGATTTTCGGCTCTAAGTCGAGTTCGACGCCAGCCTTTTTCCGAGCTAACAAGGTGTATATTTCTTTTTTCAATATCGAGTCTGGAAGCATCCGCTCCACCAGCTCCTCGAATTCTATCGGCGGCATCGAGCCGTATTTCTCAATCCATCCGCATGCGAGTATAGGCCGCAGCACATAGAAATATTTTTTGATTTTAACGAAATCGCCTTGCAAATATGCCCTTAAGTTCCCTTTAGCCATGTGCAGGTAGTGATACATAGTGGATCGCGGAGAAAAAGTCAGCGGAGAGAGCTGGCGAATTTTCTCTGTTACGCTGAACTGCTCCAAATAGGGTATCGGCGATTGTAGCCACTCTAGCAAAGGCGGGTTCGATTTGCGAAACAAATTCAAAGCCTTCTTCAAATCCCAACCGTTGATGTCAAGAAGATCGCTGATCGGGCGCTCAATCACATCTCGTTTCTCCAAGATAGACAAATACCAATTCACGGGTCTTACATAGATAAACCTCACATCGTAATCGCTATCCTTGGACGGAAATCCCCACGCTCTGCTGCCAGATTCACAGGCATATAAGATCCGAACGCCTTCCTCTTGTTCAATTTGTTTAAGCTCTGCCTCTATTTTTCTAACATCCAACGTCACTGGACTCACCCTTTCTTCTTCAAAATCCGCATACAAAAAAGCCATAGACCAACAAGGTCTACGGCTTTTCATGTCAAATGTAAACGAAGCCACTCCACAGAGGACTTACGTATTCGTCACAAACCCGGCTGAGACCGAAGGTAATCTGCTGAATTTAATTGTCAAATTACGGATAGAATTTTGATTGCGAATCATATCGTCGGCCTCCTTTCCATTCATTTACAAACATCATACGAGCGAAACCTGCATCACGTCAATCACCCTGCGGCGGAAAAAATCGTTATACTGATTTGTCTAAATCCCTTTGATTGCAACCATAGGCTTACAAACCGCCACCACATCCGCAAGGGAAGCACCCACTACGCTGTCAATAATCTGATCCACATCCTTATAGGCTTGCGGGCACTCATCCAGGATCGTTTGCAGAGAACGATGGTTCACCAATATCTCTTCCTCCGTTCCTACTTTGAGCGATTGCGCAAATTCATCGACCGTGACCAACTCTTTCGTTGCTTTCCGTGATCTTGCTCTACCGGCACCATGGCAGATGGAATAAAAATTCTTGAGCCCTTCCTCTCTCCCCACCATGATAAAAGACGAGGTTCCCATCGAGCCCGGAATCAAGGCCGGATGGCCGGTAGCTTTGTAAGCAGCGGTATTTAGAAAATGACCAGCGGGCAGCGCCCTTGTCGCCCCCTTACGGTGAACAAGCATCGGCTGATTGCGATGAAATTCCTTTAGCGCATAGTTATGCATAAGATCGTAAAGCACAGGCAGCTCTTCCTTTTCACCAAAAACTTCCCGGAACGCTTCACGTACCCCGAAGGCAATCATATGCCGGTTGCTCACCGCAAAGTTTAAGGCTGAATACATCAGATTCAAGTAAGTCTGGCCTTCAACGCTTGAAACCGGAGCGTACATGAGATTGCGGTCAGGGTTTTCAATCCCCCAACTATGCATCGCTTCTCTGAAAACTTTGGTAAATTCTTGGCCTAATCTGGCCCCCCAAGCGCGTGAGCCGGAGTGGATCATAACGACCACCTGACCATCGAACAGTCCCCACTGTGCTGCCAACTGTTGGTGCTTTTCGGCTATTTCTAAATATTGTATCTCGATAAAATGATTTCCACCGCCTAACGTCCCCAGTTGGCCATGTGCATATTTGCCGATTTTTGCAGGCAATTTTTCAAGATAAGTATGGTCGAACTGGAACGTAGCTTCCTCGACATGCGTCAACCACCGTTCGCTCGGGATATATGATTCTGGAAGTCCCTTCAACCCATGTTTCACGACTTCCATAATATCAATGTCTGCGTAATTCGTGTTCGTACGCTCATTGGTCGGCACATTCTTTTCAATCGCTTTGATTAACTCCCTGCGCACACCTTTATCTTGAATATCCTTTTTGTGCAGCGACGTCGTATGAACGCGCATACCGCAGCCGATGTCCACACCTACAATGGAAGGGGACACGAAGCCGTCTTTTAGACTCCAAACAGCTGTTGTTCCAATGCAAGTTCCGATCCCCACGTGGGCATCCGGCGTGTAGCTCATATGCAAATTGCGGGGAATCCGCAGATTATTGTCTGCCATTTCATAAACACGTTGTTCAAAAGATTGGAACACCTCGTCGTTAGCAAAAACGTGAAGGCGGCCATGGTCCAGCTCCATTTCGTAATGATTGTTACCGTGGTTTTTCATTTTCATTTCCATAACGTTTCTCCTCCATTTGTCTTCTACACCTATCTTCGCTTATTTAGGATGAGGCGAACATGGCGAAAGTATGACGACATCTGAAAAGTTTTCCATTTTCTCCAAAACCCACCCCTGCTACAATAAGATCAGGATAGAGGAAGAGTGAGGGGATTGTGTGGCTAGGGAAAGCTTTGATAAAGAAGTCCAGTTTCTGCGGATGTTCGTGCTGACAAGCGGGGCGTATAGCCGTCAGCAATTTGCGGAGAGGCTTGGCATTTCGGTACATACCTTTGATAAAACGCTGCGCCGGTTAAAAGAAATCATCGCCACGATGTACCAGCAAGCACCGGACGCACAGCAGAAAGAATTTGCCGATATGCTGCGCTACAGCTATTTCGATTCAACAGAGCCCATGCTGCTGTTCTTATTTCGGGCCAAATCGCTGAAAGAGTCGGAAAGCCATCGAATCGCTGCGCTGCTGGTCGCTTTGAATGAGCAGCCTTTAACCGCAATTGAGCTGCTTGACGCTTGCAGTAAAGGCATCCCCAGCGAGATGGCTCTACCGGATGAGAAAACCATTCGTAACGATCTGAAGTATCTGGAAGAAGTCGGTGTCATCATGAAAACTTCCGGGTCACGCCCCTATCGGTACCGTATACATAATGCGTTCATCGACGAGCTTTCGCAGGATGAGCTTATTGATCTTTATGATTTCATAGACGTTATGTCCAATACACAGGTGCCTTCGGTACAAGGTTATTTACTGCGTGACGGGCTTAAAAAGCATATGAATCGGAACTCTGCCGAATTAGTAGAACCATTTCTGTATAAATATCAGTATTACTCCCGGATTTTGGACGAAGCCCATCTGTCCGGATTGCTGTCTGCGATCACCCAGCGCCGCAAGGTCCAATTCCTATATTTTTCACCCAAAGCCGGCCAGTCTTACGCTTCAAAAAATACGAATCCCTTATTCGAACGGGAAATGGAAGGGAAGCTGCAGAAGGCACTGCCACTGCAAATCGTGTATGATCACCAGTACGGGCGGTGGTATTTGCTGGCCCATGATTCGCGGCATGGCATCCGTAAATTCCGGGTCGAAGGGATGACACAGATTGAGCATGACGAGCCGGTTGATCCTTCTTTTTTCAACGAGCAAAAGTTGGATTTAGAAAAGCGAATCAAGCTAAGCTGGGTCATAGACACTGGGAATGCGGTGACGGTAAAAGTGCGCTTCTTCAATCCTGGCCGAACGGGTCCTAATTTCATTAAAGAGCGCGTGCTCCTTCAAGGACAATGGGGAGAAATCACGGAGGAGCTGGAAGATTCGTTCGTTTACGAGATCACCGTCAATGGGACTACGGAAATAAAGCCTTGGATTCGAAGTTTTGGATCGAGCTGTGAAGTGCTTGAACCAAGCGAATTCCGGCAGGAGATGATTGCGGAGTGGAAGGAGCTGTCAGGCTATTATGAACCTGTTCGAGAAAATATTTAACTATGATATGGTTACGAAATTGGAAAATGCAGGGACGTTCATGGTGACTTCCGTTGAGCGCTCATGGTTAAAAACCATGCTGAATCATCCTGCTGCTTTGCATGCTTTCACACCAGCCGCTATGGAGAAACTTCAGAGGGTACTTGATGCAGAACCTGCCCTGGATTTGTCCGACGCCTTCATGGAGAAGGCGCGCAGTAAAGAGAAGCAGGTGTTTCATCCGCAGCTGCGCACGCTCCGCCGAGTGATTACACGACAAGGCGCCATCAGACTTACTTACCGCGTGAAAGATGAGCGTACTTTTGTTAATGAAATGGCTTTTCCATACAAACTCGAATATTCTCAGGTCAAAAAAGACTGGTATTTGCTCTGGTATCATCTCAGACACCGGGCCATCATGAGCACGAAACTGGACAACATTGAAGCCGTTCACGATCTGCCTTTCTCCCCCGAACGGGCAGCCCAAGTGCAAATTCAAATCGAAAAGCTGCTGCACAAACGTCACATTCAGGCAACCATCGCCGTCGTCAAAATATACAATCGAGAATTGTCCCGGATTCTTTATGCGTTCTCTTGCTTCGAGAAACAGGTCGACTACGACGAAAAAGAGGGTACGTACACTATCCAGCTCACCTATCTCAACAATGAAGCCGAATATGTGTTAAGCAAGCTTCGTTTCCTTGGCAAGCGGGTGCGCGTCGTGCGAGGCGAGTATTTACAAAAGAGGATGCTAGAGTCCGCGCAAAAGGCTTTGGCCAGGTACGAGGGGCCGGCTGGCGTGGAGTCTGCTGAGGGGGCAACGGGTAGTAGTATGTGAGGGTTGAATGGGAGGAAGACCGTGCTGATGCTATAGGCGCAAAATTGCGGAGAGGCTGTCCCAAATTCTTTGGGACAGCCTCCTTTTTGCAGGTAAACCTGTTAACCTTTGCCGATCCAATCGGCTTCGGCGATTTCCTGCCATCTTTTGCGGATCGTAGTATAAGCTTCTTCGGGTAAATTGCCTCGTTCCAGCAGCTTCGCGTTTTCCAACCAGCGCGCTGGATTCGCCGTGCCGACAATAGCGGTATGAACGCCTGGTACAGTCAGCGTGAAACGCAGAGCAACTTCAATAGATTCCTGAAGTTCCGTTTCCAGGAAATCGTATTTCAACTGCTGTAGACGATCCCAATAGGCATGATGATAGGCGCTTTCCGGCTTCTGACCCGTTTTCCACGCTGCATTCGCAATCGGGCGCTTCACAACCACACCCATGCCTCTCTCAATAGCAACCGGAATCGTAAGCTCGATAGCTTCCTGATCGGCAATATTGATCGATGTCTCCAACGAGTCGAATAAGCCGGATTGCACCGCATACTGAGCCGCTTTATGATCACCGCTGTAGCCGATGAACCGCGTTTTCCCTTGCTCCTTCGCACGCTGTAAAACCTCAATAACTTCCCCTCGCCGAAGCAATTCTTCCGAGCAGCTGTGCAAGTGAATGACGTCGATATAGTCTGTGTTCAGACGTTTTAAGCTGCGGTCGATGCTCAATTCCAGCAGCTTCGGATCCCAGTCAGGGAGATCAAACCCGGAGGCATGGCCGCATTTGGTGAATAAATAGTAGTCATCTCGGCGGTGCGATACCGTTTTACCGATTAACTCTTCGCTAACGTTATAGCATTCAGCTGTATCAATCACATTTAAACCAGCATCCAGCGCACTGCCTAGAAGCTTATCTACATCTTCTGGTGAAGCCGAAGAAAACCCGATTTCAGCGCCACCAAAACCTAGAACGCTAACCTGCATGCCTGTTTTGCCATAAAGACGCTTTTCCATCATCGCTTGTCTCCTTTGAAGAAATTTCGTCTGATTACTTCGTCATTATCGCTTCTACGCGCTCTAGAACGTCAGAGGATAATGTAATCTCTGAAGCTTTCGCATTGTCCTCAACCTGTGCTGGACGGCTCGCACCTACTAAGGCGCTGGAAACATTCGACTGACGCAAGATCCAAGCAAGCGCCAAGTTCCCGATCGTCATGTTCAGATCTGACGCAACCGCTTCAAGCTGCTGAACTTTTGCGATATTTTCCTCCGTCAATCCTTTGCGGAAATTATCCAGCTTCGCTGCTCGGCTATCTTGAGGAATATCAGATACAGACTTGTATTTGCCCGTCAGCAAGCCCTGCGCCAATGGCGAGAAGACCACCTGACCAATCCCCTGCTGTTCGCCTAAAGGAATCACTTCTTTTTCGATATACCGATTAAAAAGATTATAGATAGGCTGATTGACGATAATTCTATCCAGCAAGTACTTATCAGCTACCGCTAGAGCTTGCGCCATTTGAGCCGCTGTCCATTCACTTACGCCGACATACAGCACTTTGCCTTGTGTAACAAGATCATCCAGTGCACGCAGCGTTTCCTCAATCGGCGTTTCCTTATCATAGCGATGGCAGTAATACACATCCACATAATCCGTGCCAAGGCGCTGTAAACTCGCATGCAGCTGTTCAAAAATATGTTTGCGAGAGAGTCCTCTGTCATTCGGTCCATCGCCCATACTACCGAACACCTTGGTAGCAAGCACATAGGAATGACGCGGGTAATTTTTCAAAACCTCGCCTACGACCTTCTCAGCTTCTCCACGCTCATACACATTCGCTGTATCAAAAAAATTAATCCCCAATTCATAAGCTTTATGAATGGAGTTGACTGCATTCTCACGCTCAACGTATCCACCATATGTCAACCAACTGCCTAAACTAATTTCACTTACCTTTAATCCTGAAAGCCCTAATTTACGATATTTCATTTCATGCTAACCTCCTAATATTTTCAATTACAGGCTCTACTATTATATCAATAGTTGATTAAGGATTAGAAGTAGTGAAAAGTTTCTTACATAATATCAAATTAGTAAGTTAGTTACTTGTTGGTAACTAGTTGTTACCCCTTGCCGTGTGGAGACATGTGGTTGCGCTGGTGCGGGGTGGGATGGCTAGTTTAAGAGCAAGCTATGTGCGACTTTGGAGGGTTGAGCGTGTGAACGCTGATGAAATCAGCGATCGAGGGAAGCGGCGTGGGGGCGCTCGGCCTCATGAATGGGTTAAGGTGGAGCTCTCCTCCACCTTTAAGGAACTACAGGCCGCTATTTCGCAGAAAGCGGCGCTGGGATTGACGCTGGAGAACTACAGGGCGCTATTTCACAGTATTTGGCGGAATTTTCGCCGAATACCTTGAAATAAAGGCCCACAGTTCCCCTTCTGTGTGTAAATGGGCGCATTTCGCAGAAATAGCGCCCTGTAGTTCCAATCAGTGGTCAAGAGAAGCGTCGCGCTCAGCCTCATGAATGAGTTAAGGTGGCGGTCTAAAAGAAAGAAAACCTGATCCCCAGCCCCTCGGCTTAGAGATCAGGCCATTATCCGCTCAACTTGCCGCTACTTGAGCATTCGCTTTCACCAACCGAATTCTCTCGCCCGGGCTTGTCGATAAGTGAACGATGTCCTCATAGACGGTTACATCTCCACTAGCTTGCTTGCATACAGCCCCGTGCTCCCATGGATTGTAGAACCTCAGCTCAGCACCGGCTTCGCTTTCAATCTCCACCCATTGCACTTCACCGCCCGAAAACGATGCGCTCACCAGAAAAGCTCCGACCGCCCTCAGCGTGGCAAATTCAGCATCCTGCTCGCCAGGCCAGTTCGGGAACAGGCGCAGAATGCCGTTATAGCTTTGCAGCAGACACTCATTAATGACGACTGGCAGCGCGAAGTTTTCGAACCAAATGCCGACCCTGCGCATAAAATCAAAGCTTAGCGTGTCACTGTACCTGCCCCCGGACAGCAGAACACGGTCTGTGCATGTGCCATTAGGCAGCAGGCAGTAGCTTATTTGCCGTTTGAATTTTTCCAGGTCCAGATGGCCCATTCGCGCTCCGGCAAGATGGTAGAAAACAAGCTCGTTGCCGCCCTCGTTCCGATGATTCAGATAGGAATTGAGCGCGGTTTGGTACGCTTCACCCGTTGAGTGAAGACCATGCTCCTCTCCCGGAAAAATCGTCATAATGCCGTTCGGCGTGTTATAGACAACCTCGGCATCCTCCCCTGGCACAGATACGAATACAGTACCACGCTGAGATTCGGCCGTTGCATATTCAGGAAATTTGCTTAAAATTTCTTGCACGCTGCCCAGAAGCTCTTCCTCTTGCTGCTCAATTCCAAGTGTTTCACAAGCCTCCTTAAAAGCGTGAAACACAAATTTGGTCAACGTCAAATCAACAAGGCAGTCATAATTTTTCTTAAAACCAGGTGTCAACTCATACAGTTCAGGAACAACAGTAGGGAAAATGTGATAACGGTCATCACCCCACGCCTCCCCGTGTGTATCCGGCCTGCGCATATAATCCGTCAAAAACAACACGGCTTCCTTGATAGGTACAAAAGCGCGATTCGCCAGGAAGTCCCGGTCCATCGTGTACAGGTAGTGCCACCAGAGACTCTGTACCGTCCATGGGGTTTCACAGACTTCCCAGCCCCAATGCGGCACTGGATAAGGCATGATATTCATTTCGACAGGGTAGGCGGAATGCGGATAATAGGCTCCTCGCATGCCGTAATATTCACTCGCCCATTTCCGGCTCACAGGAAGAATATGATCGACCATGTTGACGTAAGCCAGATGTTTGTCGACATGGTTGCTGGAAAAAGCAAGCCAGAACGGCTGCTGCGTGTTGTAGTTCATGTGGTAGTCGCCATGCCACTCCGAGCCTATGGAACGGTAGCTCCAATTCGCGAACAACCCCGGACAGGTCGCTTCGGGTTTGACCGAGCAGTGATAGAAATATAAATTCCAATACCAGATCTGCTCTAGAAATTCATCGCCGAGACTTACACCCGAACAATTCCAGTACGATGTCCAATTGTTCTCGCAAGCAGCGAAAGCGGCGGCAACCCCTTGCTCCGCAGGCACCTCCAGCTCCTGAAGCCCTGCCGCAACGGCAGCATCCAAGCCTTCTGTCAGTTCCACACAAGCAAGGAACGGCGCCGTTTGGAGCAGCTTGGCTTGTACGCCGCCTTTGGTATCCATAGCCTCGATATCCTCGGCAACACGAACATCCAAGCGGAATGCTTTGTCCTTGACATCACGCTTATTCCCTTCTGGCGCCCAAGGGAGCGTCTGCCTGAAACTGAGTTGGCTCTGCTCAGCCTCAACAGCCAGCTGCGCAAGCGGCAGCTCCTTCGGCGTATCGGGATCGGGGATGAGCTTGACCCGATCGAATAGTCCGCCGACGGCGCCTTCCGGTGATACAAGCTGCATCCACATCCGATCCGCCTCAGGCTCAATAAACAATTGCAGGGTAGCCTCTTCTCCCGCTTCCAGCTTGAAATATACTTCACAGAGACCATTGTGAATATGTATTTTATGGCCCAGCACTTCCGCCTTGCGCCGGTCATAGCCGAGGAGAAGAGAGCCGCACGGCATAGGGCGAGGATACGGCTTGCTGTAATTCTCCGCCGTCATGTCACAGTATTCGCGATACCATTCGTTCTCTCGGAACGTGTCCAGATCTTGCGGTATCTGCTTCAATTGCTCGAATACGTCTTGAAACGTGCCGATCTTCTCTTGATTATTCTCTGCAATTCGAATGTCCCACACATTGTTATGTCCAAAATGGATGACAATCGCATCCGGACGAGTTGTAACCACGGCGCCAAGGCCGCCGTTTCCCATCAATGCGCCTTCAAAAAAATCCGGCGCCGGCTTCTCATAGCTAATGGGGTGTCGCTTCGCTTGCTCAATCCTGTTCATGACGATCCTCTCCCTTTACCTATCGTTTGGCAGCGTAAAAATCCTGTACGACCCTCCGGGCCGTACAGGACCCCTGCGTTATTTTTTGAATGACTTGTCGTAGGATTGCTGCATGATTTCCGTGTAACGTTTGAGGTTTAATTTATTTAAACCGGCTACATAGGCATCCCAATCCTTGTTCAAATCTTTGGATCCTGTGACGAACTGCAGCGAGTTCTGATCGATGTAGTTTTTAATATTTGTCTTCAGCATAGCGGCTTCGTCAGCTGTTGACGGATCGATCCAGATCGCCCAATGCGGGAATACATCTTTTGGCTGCTTACCGTCATACAGATGCGTAGCTTCTTGCAATCTACGCTCATAACCCGTTGTATCATAAATATCCGTAGCGGCTACCCAGCTGTCCCGGAACTCTTTCGGTTGGAAATATTGCGCCATCGCGCCCCAAGACGAGTTGTGCGGAGTTTCCCCTGTCGGCGTTGGAATCGTAGCCAGAAGCGGAGTCGCTGATTTCTCTACAGGAGAATCTCCATCCTTTGGTTTCCGCCAGTCTTTCCCTTCTTCACCAAAGTGACCACGGATTTGACCTTCCTGTGTAAACATGTAATCGACTAATTTGATAGCAGCGATTTGAGCTTCCTTGCTTGCTTTATTTGTAAGTACGAAGGTTGCTCCTGGATCGCTCGGGTAGTTATATGTTGCAAACGCCCCATTCGGCCCTGTCAGCGGTGGAACTGGATCATACGTTTTGGAATTATCCGATCCGCCCGTAACAAAAATGTACGGGTGCATAGCAGCACCAGCGCCTAGAATTTGCGCATCCGCATTGTCGCCAATCTTCTTGTATGCGGTTGCATTTTGCGTGAATGCTCCTTTGTCAATTAAGCCAGCGTCATACATGGACTTCACGAACTGCAAGCCCTGCTTCCATTCATCTTTGTTCGCTGCTACATCCACTTTGCCATTGTTCAGCAAGAGGTAGGTACGATCGTCGTCATAGATAAAACCGTTCATAAAGTAAGGGATGATGTGAACCCCGTAGTCCTCAATAGATCCGCTTAGCGGCACTTCGTCCGCTTTGCCATTGCCGTTCGGGTCCTTGGTTTTAAAAGCTTCCAAAACTTGCTTATATTCATCCAGTGTTTTGGGCATCGTCAGATTCAGCTTTTTCAGCCAGGACGAATTGATCCACATTTTATTCGGATACGAGCAGTGATAACATTCGACCAGTTGCGTTAAGCCATATATTTTGCCATCGGGAGCTGTGTTCATCGCCTTGAAGTAAGGGTATTTATCCAAAGCCTTTTGTACATTTGGTGCATATTGTTTAATGAGATCGTCCAGCGGAAGAATCACGCCCTGCTGCGAGTAACGAAGAATATCGGTTTGTGAAAATTTATCCACCCAAGGAATCAGCATGTACAGATCCGGATAATCGCCGCTGGCCAGTGAGATTTGTCTTTTCTCAGCCGCACCATCGAAAGGAACGGTTTGCCATGAAAACTTAATGTTGAATTTCTGCTCCGCCAATTTGGAAAAGCTGTTTGTCGCCAGATCGACATTCGCGTCTTGTTGCGCAAAAATCTTAATTGGAACCGGAGCGCCCGTGCCCTCCACTGGTTTTGCCGCGCCCGTTGCGCCAGGTGTACTGGTATCAGAAGCAGTTGGGGATGTACAAGCTGTGAGAACCAAGCTGATCGTAAGCAGCATTATCCATAAGGTTGAAACTGTTTTTTTCAAATGCGCCCTCTCCCTTTCGTTGTCAAATGGTAACCCCTGCATGTGTTTTATCCAAGCTTTCAAGCTCTTTCTCATGTATTCCCGAGCCGCACCACCACCTCTCCTAGGTGTCTCCTAACCTTTCACAGAACCAATCAGCATCCCTTTGACGAAATATCGCTGTACAAAAGGATAAATGACCAAAACAGGTAAGCTTGCTATGACAATGAGCGAGTATTTGGTCAAATCAGCAAACTGCTGTCTTCTCAGCTGCTCCGCCGCATCAATATTGCCTGACGCCGCCGAATTGAGAATTAGAATACCTCGAAGAATCAACTGCAAGGGGTATAAACTTTGTGTTTTCAAATAGATCAAAGCATCAAAGTAAGCGTTCCACTGTCCGATGGCATACATCAAAATCAGCACAGCGATGATCGGTTTAGACAAAGGAAGCACAACACTCCATAGAAAACGAAAATCGCTGCAACCATCCATTTCACTGGCTTCCGCCAATTCATCCGGTATGGAAGACTGAAAAAACGTCCTGGCAATAATGATTTGCCATACCCAAATGGCTTGCGGGATAAGCAGCGCCCACCTCGTATCGAGCAGACCCAGCTGTTTGACGACCAAATACGTCGGAATCAGACCACCGGAGAAAAGCATTGTAAAGGTAATGAACATCATCAGTGCGCTGCGCCCAAAAAAGGTCCTTCGCGACAGCGGATAAGCCAAAACAATCGTTAACGTTACGCTAATTAATGTGCCGAAGAACGCATAAAATAACGAGTTTCCATAGCCCTGAAGTACCTGCGGATTGCTTAATACAACCTTGTATCCCACGAATGTCAGGTCCACGGGCCATAACCACACACGTCCGGATGAAACGGCGAGGGGGCTGCTTAAGGATGAGCTGACAATGAAGACTAGCGGATAAAGAACGACGATCAGTGCGATCCCCAGAAATAGATACACACCCGTCAGGAACAGCCGGTCCCCCGTCGATTCACGAATGCGACGCCCCATCTTGATCATTTGGCGGCTCCTCTCCTTTCTTTTTACCAGAGACTTGTACTAGAAATTCTTTTGGCTATCGCATTAACCAGCAAAAGCAGAATCAAATTAACTACCGAATTGAACAAACCAACTGCCGTTGCGAAGCTGAAATTCGCATTCAATAACCCGATTTTATAGACATAAGTAGCGATAATTTCAGCGGTTTCGAGATTCAGCGGATTTTGCAGCAAATAGATTTTTTCAAATCCGACGGACATGATGTTACCCACACTTAATATCAAAATGATGACGGCTGTGGGCATAATGCCAGGTATATCAATATGGATGATTTTCTGAAATCGAGAAGCTCCATCCACTTTTGCCGCTTCGTACAGCGACGGGTCTACCCCGGCCAATGCGGCCAAATAAATCACGGCTGAGTACCCTGCGCCTTGCCATACATCAGACCATACGTAAACACTACGGAACATGCTCGGGATGCCAAGAAAGTTAATCGATTCTATGCCAAAGCTTTGCAAAATGATATTGATCACGCCTAATCTCGGGGAGAGAAGCAGCATAATCATGGAAACCATAACAACGGTTGAAATGAAGTAAGGCGCGTAGGTGACGAGTTGCACGGCTCTTTTGAAAAAACCATTACGGATTTCGTTTAGCGCCAAAGCGAGTAAGATCGGAACGGGAAATCCGATTGCGATCTGATATAAACTAAGGAATAACGTGTTTTTGATCAACACCCAAAATTGCGGGTTATTGAAGAAGAGATGGAAATGCTTGAGCCCGGCCCAAGGGCTGTGCCAAATTCCTTTGACAACGCTGTAATCCTTGAAAGCGATGACGGCGTTCACCATTGGAATATACTTAAAGATAAGGAAGTACAGAACAGCCGGTATAATAAGTAAATAGAACTGCCAGTGCTTCCGAAAGCTCTTGCTCGCCTCCATCCACAGCCTGGACTTCTTCTTGGTCACACTCGGAGCGCGTGTTTCTCTGACGGATACGGTATCCAGATCAATCCCTCCTGTTTGGTAGCGCTTTCTATCTATACAAGACCACATTTTCCCCATCAGCGTAAAGGTACATCTCAAAATGATGCGTACATCCGCCAAAAATTGAAAAGGTACACTTGCATCTGACAGGTACATTTCTCAGAAGAATGCCAAACGGCAGGTCCTGATGGAACCCGCCGTTCTGTTATTAGCCTTTATACACTGCGCAGCATGTACGTTTGACCTGCCTCCGTATCGAAACGGATGACTCCCTCCGTCACACGTTCAAAAGGTACTGGCTTGCCATTCGATTCAACCATGAGCGAAGTTTCCTTGGTGCGAATGTGGCAGCTGCCACCTACCTGCACTTCGATCTCCGCTTCTTTAAGAGCGCCGCCCTCCCATGAGAGACTAACGCCTATTGCTCCTCTTGCTCGAAGTCCCTTCACATAGCCATTCGGCCACGCTTCTGGCAAAGCAGGCAGCAAGGCAATCTCGCCGGCATGCGATTGGACGAGCATTTCCGCCACACCGGCGGTAAATCCGAAGTTGCCGTCAATTTGGAAAGGCGGATGCGCATCGAACAAGTTGGCATAAACGCCACCACGATGATAGTTCGTAGCATCTTCCTCCACTAGCTGAAGCAGATTGGAAATCAGCTGCAGCGTGCGGTTTCCATCCTGGAAACGCGCCCATAAGCAGATTTTCCAAGCCAAGCTCCACCCTGTGCCGCCATCCCCGCGCCGCTCCAAGGAATTTCGCGCAGCCTGATACAGCTCCGGCGTTCCCTGCTCCGTCAATTGACGTCCAGGATAAATGCCGAACAAGTGCGACACATGACGATGATGGACATCCTCATCCTCCCAATCCACCGACCATTCCTGAAGCTGGCCGTGCTTGCCGATTTGCATCGGCTTCAACTTCTCTAAAGCTGCCGCTATCTCGTTTCTAAGGGACTCATCCTCCGCCCGCTTCAGCACATCGACAGCCTCGATGCTATTCGTAAACAAATCCCAAATTAACGACATATCCATCGTCGTTGCTTGGCTCACACCAGCCTTTTGCCCATCTGCGGTCACAAACTTGTGCTCCGGCGAGGTGGAAGGCGAAGTGATCAAATGGCCATTTTCGTCCATATGAAGCCAATCCAGACAGAAAAGCGCTGCTTCTCTCATGATCGGATAAGCGTGCTCACGCAAATAGGTCTCATCCTTCGTGAACGCATAATGCTCCCAAAGATGCTGGCTAAGCCATGCCCCTGACATCGGCCACAACGCCCATACTGGATCACCTTGTCCATAATCCCCGACTGGCGCTGACTGGCACCAGATGTCTCCGTTATGATGCGCCACCCAACCACGGCAGCCATAATTCGTTTCAGCCGTTTTCCGCCCATTGGTGGACAAGTTCTGTATGTAGCCGAGCAGTGGTTCATGGCATTCAGATAAATGGCACGTTTCTGCAAGCCAGTAGTTCATCTCCGCGTTAATGTTCAACGTCAAATTACTGCTCCATGGCGGTCTCAATTCTTTGTTCCATATGCCCTGGAGATTGGCTGGCTGCGATCCGGCGCGTGAGCTTGCTATCAGCAAATACCTGCCATATTGAAACAGCAGCTCGACGAGGCCGGCATCCTTCGCCCCATACTGCTTAATTCGTCGATCCGTTGGCATCTCCTCAGGTGCCTCAGAAGCGCCAAGGTTCAGCTCCACACGATTGAAGAGCGTGGTGTAATCCTGAATATGAGCTTGCCGCAATTGCTCATAGGATTTGCTGAGCGCCTGTTCCAGGCGTAACTCATTCGTGGCGGACATATCACCGATCTCCCTTGCTGGAGGTTTATCGTATCCCTGAAAGCTCGTTTCCGCGCTGAAGATCAGCGTTACAGCACTGGCTTTTCTAATATGCAAGCCATCATGATCAAGGGTAGCAGTACCATCTTCCAGACGAACGCCAAGTCGCCCTTCAAAGCGCATGGCCTCCGTTGTCTCAGGATCTCCATATAGGACGGGCTCATCGCGGTTGTAATAGTTAGGATCAACGTGCTCCGGGCAGATGCCTTGCAAGAAGAGATGCTCGGCCGTTTGGATCGTTCGATACGGATGAGGACTATCCAGCCGAGCTGTGAAATTCAAAGCACCTGGAGCGCTTGCTTCAAGACGAATTACAATGACTCCATCCGGATATGAAGCGAACATTTCGCGTTTATACACGATTTCCCCAATGCGATACTCCACCCTGGTGATGGCACTCGTCAAATCCAAATTGCGCTCATAGGCTCGAACCACGCCCCCGTGGAGAAATTTCAAATAAAGATCGCCAAGCGGCATATAGGATTGGTTATATGGCCCCATCATCCCCTTGCTCTTCTTGTCCGCTTCCTCGTAGCGACCTTCTGCAAGGAGTTCGCGAACTTCCGCTAGAACGTTTTTCGCATTCGGATTGTTTCCGTCAACAGGCCCACGGCCTGACCAAAGCGTATCTTCATTCAGCTGCAAATGCTCGACTTCCGGTTCGCCGAAAACCATGGCCCCGAGTCGGCCGTTCCCGATAGGAAGCGCTTCCGTCCATGCTTTGGCGTAGCTTTGATAACGTAATTTCAAAGTTAACAGCTCCTTTTTACGAATGAAATCATGAACTCCCCCACTTAATCACAAAACGGACCTCCTGTATAGGTACACTTCTATCACAAGGGTACGCCTATGCAAAAACCGCCTTAATTGACCGTTTTTCGGTAAAAGCTCGGGGAAACGCCTGATACGCGCTTGAAAGCTCGCCGGAACGCATGCGCGCTATTATAGCCGACATATTGCGAAATTTCATCGATCGTATGTTGGCTATTAAACAGAAGATCCGTCGCTTTTTTAATCCGAATCTTCTCTAAATAGTCCGATAAATTTTCACCGGTGTGATCCTTAAATAACTGGGAAATGTACTTCTCCGGCAGCTCGACGTCAACCGAAATCTTATACAGATTCAAATCGGAATCTGAGTAATGTTGATCCAGGAAATCCACAATTTTGTTGATCATTTCCCCCGTACTATCCTCTTTTTTCTTAAGCACTCTACTGCAGAACGCTTCGAGCAGCTCAAGAATGTCATTGCGGAATCGATCGAGGCTGGCGGAGAGCTGCAAATGCTCAATCCGCGTTTTCAGCCCTTGCGACACAGCTTGATCCGTGAAGGGACTGTGCTGCAGCAGCTTAAAGAACGTCCCTTTCAACTCGCCGAATAATTGCTGAACCATCTCCGCCGATAGCTGCCGTTCTGTGAAGTTCTGTGCCAGCAGCTGTTCAAAAATGCGATGAACCTCTTGCAGCTCGCCGATCTTGACCGCATTCAGCATCCGCAGCTCCATATCAATCGGGTAGTAGTAGCTCGTTGATTCCTTGATCACATCCCGGTACCAGATCGTTTCCGCCTCTTCCATAAAAACCGAATAATCAAGCGCACCCCTCGCTTCCTCAAAGGAGCGGCTGCTGTCGGAAAGGGACTGGAAGCTGCCGCCAATGGCCACCGTCATTTGAATCCGGTACTCCTCTTTCACATATTCTCTCAGTTGTTCAAACAATCCAGACAAATTAGCCGTCATGTCCTCCCCTTCCAATTCGGCGTCCTCTTCCTTCAGCGTCATCAGCATGGCAATTTTATCCGAGTCGATATCCGTTACATTGAGTTGAAAAACACGGCTCAAATCAACGAGACATTTTTTGATCAAAAGCCTTGCCGCATTCAGCTCGTGAATAATTTCCTGACTGACCAAACCGCTGTAACCGTTAATCCGAATGATGGCTACATGGCCGGTTTCATTTTTCAAATTCATGCTTGGCAGGGAATGCATCAATGTTTGAACTTCCTGCAGAGAATCAAATTCCCCTTTCAATAGCCGCTTTACAAAAGCATCTTCTAACAAAGGCAGCTGGCGCTTCAGCTCCTCTTCCAAAGAACGCTGACTTGCTAATAAGTCGGAAATATTTCCTTGCAGAAAATCGAACGCATTTTTCCCTTTGTACCCGCCTTGGCCAATTTGCTCCCGGAAAACCGAAACGATCCGATTGATGGGCGCACTGTTCCTGTAGGCAAATAATAAGGCCGCAATAATTCCTAACAATAACGTTGAAATTGTGATCGTCCAAGTTACCTTGGCAATGAACACCGACTGCTTCAAAACGACGCTTTTGGGCAAGCCGACAACATACACCCAGCCGTTATAGGTCGATTTCGAGGAAATAAGCAGCGTTTCGCCTTCAACGATGTTCCCAGGTTGTTGACCGATCATCTGCGGGATATTCATCGCTCGAATTTGGGCATCATCAATGCCGACTCTGGCAATCGGATGACCGTCCTTATCGCTGATATAGGCCCAGCCCCCATACTGCTGCGGAATGCGTTCCAGCATTTTGGCGATTTCATTTTCATCAATCAAAATCACGGCCGTACCGAGCGAATGCTGAAAGCTATCGAAAGGAATCGACTGCAAATAGGTAATGACGTTGCTTTTCTTTCCATTCCCGATAAAAGGCTTTGAAGGCAGCGTCTCCCTGCGATGAATATTGCCTAGCAGACCCTGCTTCCACTGGACCGGATCCACATCCTCGTAATGGTACAGGTCGAAGTAATCATCAGGACGTACATACACACCGGATGGCGTAAAAATAGCATGATAATTGTTCAGATAAATGTAGAAATCCTCCAGAAAAGTGTTCGTCAAGCTGTAAGCCGCCGTATTACGCCATGACTTCCATAGTGCATAAACGTCGTAGTGATCGACATCCACTTGCTGATTCAGCACATAGTTCAGTTCCTGGTCCAACGACAGTTGTCTTGTAATGTTCTCAACCTCTTCCATTCTGCGATCCAAGACGTCTTTACTTTGGTTCAGCATCATTGCGCTTGCTTCAAGCGAACTGGACTTAATAATGTCCGAAGAAACATAATAGGAGATGAACCCCGTCACCATCGGAATAAACAGAATGAGCACATAGGAAACAAGAAAACTTCTGAAAATGGGGGAATGCTCCAGCTTCAGGTTGAAAGTCAGCTTCATCACAACTTGTTCACCTCATCTATTTGTAGGAGCTCATTAGAGTAAGCGTTTTCATTTCGCCTTCTATCATAAAATAAAAGCTGGATTTTGTCTGTCGAAATTAGGCGGCCGGCTAAAATCCAAGACGGGCCGGTTCCGACGCCAAAAAGAGCCTCCGGAGACTTTTATCTGACGAAAATGGTACTTTTCGACTGAGATAGGTGTCTCTGGGGCTCTTTTTTTCCCGATTTTTATATGATTACCCGTTAAAGCTGTCGCGCCACTTCAATAGTTTTTTCTCCAGAATCCGTACCAAGGAATCGGAACCTTTGCCTACGAAAGCAAAGATCAAAATCCCAACAAACACAATCGCCGTCTGCGAGAACTGTCTGGCATCCAGAATCAAATAGCCAACTCCCTCGCTTGAGCCCATGAGCTCAGCTACGACCAAACCTAACCACGCAACGCCGATCGACAGCCGTAAGCCAAGCAAAATATTAGGCAGCGCCGCTGGCAAGACCAACTTCGTAATTTGTTTAAACTTACTGAATTCCAGCACCCGAGCGACATCGAACAGCTTGGAATCTACGTTCCGAATCCCCAGGAAAGTCTGCACATACAGCGGGAAAAACGCCCCTTTCGCAATAAGCAGCACCTTGGAGAACTCACCAAATCCAAACCAGAGAATAAAGAGCGGCGTGATGGCCAAATGCGGGATCGTCCGCAGCATCTGCACAGAAGGATCAACCGTCTGCTCGAACTTGCGGAACAAACCCACCAGCAGGCCAAAGGCCAGCCCTAAACTGCCGCCAATCAGAAAGCCGACAGCCGCACGCCAAATACTAATTCTCACGTGTCTGAAAAGTTCACCGCTAATGAGTAAGTCATAAAAAGCCTGGCCTATCGCATACGGCGTGGGCAGCAAGGTTTTGGAAACGATGCCTAATGACCCGAAAATCTGCCATAGGATTAAGACGGTCAGGGGCAAAATACTCCCTCGCACAACAAGCTCCCATTTGGCTTCTTTCCTTTGCGGCTTTGAAAGGCTGGGCTGTTCCGTCGAAACGGGTGGTTCCGCTGCCTTCGTCCGGGATATGGGCTGATTTTTTGCAACAATAACTTCGGCTTGACTCATCGCTGCTCCCTCACTTTCATTCTCATTTAGTTAAATACCCGAGCTGTCGATCAGCTCTAATTCATCAATAGGTTCAAATTCACTCAGTACCAGCTTGCGCAGCTCTTGGAACGAGACAGTTGTCTTTTTTCGCGGATAGGGCAAATCGACTGAAATGATATTACGGATCGTGCCCGGACGAGCATCCATCACGACGACTCGGGTAGCCAGAAACACAGCTTCATCGATATCATGCGTGACAAGGATCATCGTTGTCCGGTTCTTCTCCCAGATGTCGAGCGCAACCTCTTGCAAGTGTGAACGCGTGAAGGCGTCCAAGGCCCCAAACGGCTCATCGAGCAAAAGCACCTTCGGATTCCTGAGCAAAGCTCTTGCAATGGCAACGCGCTGCGACATCCCTCCCGATAACTCCCTCGGGTACGATTTCTCAAAACCTTTCAGCCTCACTAGCTCAATCAGGCGATCTACGCGTGCCCGGACGTCAGGGTCTTTTAAGCTAAGGTCGGCGGCGATGTTCTTTTCGACGGTCAACCAAGGGAATAAGCGATGCTCCTGAAAAATAAATCCTTTATCAATACCAGGCTTTTCTACCTGTTTCTGTTCGAGCAGTACTTTTCCGTTATGTTCGGTATCCAGCCCGGCGATGATCTTGAGCAGTGTGCTTTTACCGCAGCCGCTTGGACCGATGATAGTTATAAATTCACCTTCTTTAATTTGTAATTGAATGTTATGAAGTGCTTCAACCCGGTGCCCTTGGGGCGTCTGAAACCATTTGCTTGGCAAATCAATATCTAATGATAGTACGCTCATCAAGTTTTCCCCCTTTAGTCATTTATTCGAATATAAAAAAAGAGACTCCCATAAGAACCCCATTACGGGGAAGGTGGGAAGTCTCCAGATATCTGGTCGACACGATTTAATTCATAGTGATTAACTTGGATATAAGGGGATCATATCACTACAAAAAATGGAAGTCAATCCTATAATCCTTATATAACCCACTTGTTTTATCGGAATTAATATGCTAGCATAACTAATCAATAACCCATGCAGCCCATTGGTCCACCAAAGGCTCTCCAAGCACCGCTCATCAGCGGCTAGCTTGTGAGAGCCTTTTTGCATACTCGGGGGCTTATATGTAAGGACATTATTCGGGAGGGATGAAAGATGAGTACACCTGAGCAGAGACAACTGCGTTTAGGAGCATTTCTATTTCAAGTAGGCCACCACGTGGCGTCTTGGCGTTATCCGGATACAGATGCCCAAGGCATTTTGCAGCATGCGTTTTACGAGCATTTTGCCCAGACAGCGGAGCGCGGCAAATTCGATATGATTTTCCTCGCAGACACACTTGCGGTCGTGGATCGATTTAAAACGAACATCAAGCATACCGTAACCGTTCGGCCTGAACCCATCACGTTGCTTTCCTATTTGGCAGGTGTTACGGAACATATCGGATTAGCGGCAACTGTATCTACTTCGTATCATGAACCGTACAATTTGGCGCGTGAGTTCTCCTGCTTGGATCACTTGAGCGGAGGGCGCGCAGCGTGGAATGTCGTGACCTCAGGCCGCGATGAAGAAGCTCATAATTTCAGTCAAGACCGTCACCTCGCCCATGATAAAAGATATGAACGAGCCCGTGAATTCGTTGATGTCGTCACCTCCCTCTGGGACAGCTGGGAAGATGACGCTATTGTGGCAGACAAAGAAAATGGCATTTTCGCTGATCCCAACAAAGTGCATGAGTTGAATCATCGCGGCGAGTTTTTCGCTGTACGTGGTCCTTTGAACTTGCCGCGCTCACCGCAAGGCAGACCCGTTGTCATTCAAGCGGGAGCATCGGAGACAGGGAAACACCTTGCTGCCGAGACGGCGGAAGTTGTCTTCACCGCTTGGCAAACGCTAGAAGAGGCGCAGCTCTTTTACCGCAGCGTCAAGGAGCTGGCTGTCACTTACGGCAGATCGCCGGACGACATCCTCATCATGCCGGGCATTTTCCCGGTCATCGGAGCAACCGAAGAAGAGGCGCGTGAGAAGGAAGCGCTGCTCCAATCCCAAGTGCTGCCTGCCGTCGGACTATCCATGCTTTCTGCATCGCTCAATGTTGACTTGACCGGCTATCCGCTGGATGGCCCGCTGCCTGATCTTCCGGAGCTGCAGCAGGTGAATGGCGGCAAAAGCCGCTTCCAGCTCGTCTCCGATATGGCGCGCCGGGAAGGCTTGACGATCCGCCAATTGATGTACCGAGTGACGGGCGCTCGTGGTCACCGCACCATTTATGGCACGCCGGTCCAAATCGCCGATCAGCTGGAAGAATGGTTCAAAGGTGGCGCTTGCGACGGCTTTAATATCATGCCGCCTTATTTGCCGGGAGGTTTGGAAGAATTCGTAGAACTCGTCATTCCTGAGCTTCAGCGAAGAGGGCTGTTCCGTACCGAATATGAAGGAACAACCTTGCGCGATCATCTAGGGCTGACTAGACCGCAGAGCCGTTTTCAGAAGGCTGAATCCGTAAGTAGATATTAAGTAATAAATGATAAGTGATACGTAAGCATTGAGAATTGGGGGAATGTATCAATGGGAACTAACCATGGGCAAAGACAGCTTCATCTGGGGGCTTTTATATTTGGCGTTGGGCATCATATCGCGGCTTGGCGTTATCCTTTTACAGATACAGGCGGGCTTTTGAAGCTTGATTTCTACAAGCGATTTGCCCAAACAGCAGAGCGAGGGAAATTCGATCTTGTTTTTATCGAAGATATCCCCGTACTGCCTGAGCCGCTGAACCGAGCTGTCCAGTATACGCTGCCGGTCCGGGCGGAACCTTTGACCCTGCTATCTGCACTGGCTTCGGTCACCAAGAAGATCGGGCTAGTCGGAAACGTATCGACGACCTACAGCGAGCCCTTTCACGTGGCGCGTAAGTTCGCTTCCCTCGATCATTTAAGCGGAGGGCGGGCAGGCTGGAATGCCGTCACAACCAGCATGGAAAATACCGCCAAGAACTTCGGGCGCGACCATCATTTGGATCACTCCCTCCGTTACGAGCGGGCCAAGGAATTCGTTGATGTCGTAACCGCTCTCTGGGATAGCTGGGAAGAAGGCGCGCTCGTTATCGATAAAGCAACCGGCCAATTCGCTGATCCGGATAAAGTTCATGAGATCAATCATGTTGGTGAACATTTTTCCGTGCGCGGTCCCTTGAACGTTCACCGTTCAGTGCAGGGACGTCCCGTTGTCGTGCAGGCCGGTTCTTCCACGACGGGTCAAGCCTTTGCTGCTCAGACGGCAGAGGTCGTATTCACAGCTTGGCAGACACTGGAAGAAGCACAAAGCTTTTACGCCTCCCTTAAAGGGCAGCTTCCCGCTTATGGACGTTCGCCGGACGAACTGAAAATATTGCCTGGCGTCCTGCCCTTCATCGGCGCGACAGAAGAAGAAGCGAAAGCGAAGGAAGCCGAATTTCAGGATCTTGTCCTCCCTGCCGTTGGGCTGGGGATGGTGCAGAACATCCTGAGAGTCGATCTTTCCGGCTATCCGCTGGACGGACCGCTGCCTGAATTGCCGGATGCCACCGAGATTAATGGCGGCAAAAGCCGCTACCAGCTGCTGCTGGATATGGCGCGCAGAGAGCAGCTCACGATTCGCCAGCTCATCCATCGGGTGACCGGGGCCCGCGGACATCGAACCATCGCTGGAACGCCGGTCCAAATTGCGGACCAATTGGAAGAATGGTTCGTGAATAAAGCCTGCGACGGCTTCAACATTATGCCGCCTTATTTGCCTGGCGGACTGGATGAATTCGTCGATCTGGTCATTCCCGAATTGCAGCGGCGCGGCTTATTCCGCTCAGATTACGCGGGAACTACGCTGCGCGATCATCTCGGTTTGACTGAGCCTGCGAATCGCTTTGCTCAGCGCTCGGCCACATCTGTTCACTAAATTATAGCGTTACCACGAGAGGGGTCATGTCCGTATGAAACAGAAATCATTTTATAATAAAAGCTTATCCTTCCTGACCATTGTTACGTTAGTACTTTTGTCCGCATGCGGCGCCAAAACGGCGGGCGCTCCGACAAACGGCGGAACTGCCGCTCCAAGCGGAACCTCCGCTGCGCAAAGCAGCAGTGCGGCAGCTACTCCCTCGACTGCTTCGAAAGAGAAGGTCGTTGTAAACATTGGCATCCAAGGTAAAACAGGCGTCCTGAACTTCGCTCGTGAGAAGGGATACTTCGAAAAAGCATTCCAGGCTGCCGGCGCTGAAGTCAAATGGAACGAATTCGCCAGCGGTCCTCCGCACTTCGAGGCGATTGCGGCAGGCAGACTCGATTTTGGCGCCACCGGCGGAACTCCCCTCATTTCGGGGCAAGTCGGCGGGGTTGATTTCAAAGGCATCGCGGTGACAAGCGACGGCAAAAAAGGCAACATGATTATCGTGCCGAAAAATAGTCCCATCAAGGAACTAAAAGATTTGAAAGGCAAAAAAGTCGCCGTAGCCAAAGGCAGCAGCGCCTATAACTTCCTGTATATGGCCATCGATAAGGCCGGGTTAAAGGGCGATGACGTCAAAGTTATTCAGCTTCAACCCGATGAAGCGAGACCCGCTCTTGACAGCGGCGCCATCGACGCGTGGTCCATTTGGGAGCCTTATGCGACTACGGCCGTGTACCAAACGGGAGCAACGATTTTGGTCACCGGCGAAAATCTCAATATCAACGCTCCCTCTTTCCTGATTGCCCGCACCAAATTTACACAGGAGCATCCGGATCTGACCGTGCTTTTCCTCAAAACGTATGAAGAAGCACGTAAATATTACGTCGACCATCAGGATGAAATCGCGGATGAACTGTCCAAATCCCAGAAGCTGGACAAAGCCATCATTGTCGATGTTTTGAAAAACACATTCCCGATCCTCTCTTCGATTACACCGGAATTCGCCAAAGCGCATCAGGAGCAGGCTGACTTCCTGCAATCTGTCGGCGCCATTAATAAGAAGCTCGACACGTCACAGGTCCTTGAGAGCAAATTCATAGATCAAGCGTTGAAAAAGTAAGCTTAAGGCTGCCTAAAGTAGATACTCTACTTGCGGGTGGCCTTTTGTTTTGTGTATTAACTGAGGCGCCTTCTTCGGATTGTCCCGTCGGGCATACTACTTATAATTAACGCCACTGCAGGCCGCTATTTCGCCGAAAAGTGGCCATTTCGGAGCTGAAGGGAACTAGCGTCCAGTATTTCTCCGGTTTCGCAAGGAAAACGGAGATTGGCAGGCAAATAAAGCCCTGTAGTTCCGCAAAAACGCGGAAACGGCTGATTTCGCCAAAATAACGGCCGCAGATTCCCTTATTTTCCGCGGACAGCTGCAGCCAAACAAAAGAGGCCATCTGATTCCGTCATTACTTCTGACTAAATCAGATAACCTCCAATCTACTGTGCTATTTCGCAGCCGCCTTAGACGCAGCTTCCAGTGCCATCTTCTCCCTGATCTGCACCTTGCGCTCTTCGCGTTCACTCGGTTTCAGCCGAGGACATGTGTAGCAATAGTAGCCGCCTTCCGTGCAGTAAAACATGCAACAGCCCGACTTCATCCGCACCTGAGTATCCGGTTCACCGGGAGCGCTCGGGTAATCCAGGTAGACGAACTTAACGTTCAGCGGATTTCCCGCACGTCCGAAAACCTGGCCGTTTAGCTCTCGCGAAACAAACGTCCATTCCTCCTCGATGCGCAGCTGCTCCTGCTCCGAACCGGCCTGCTCTTTCAAACGGTCGAACATATAACGCATCCGTGTCGGAAACAACTTCCACAAATGGGTGATATCCATATCGGCAGCCAAGGAAGCCGCTTCAACAATGGGTCGAATGTGAGTACCATACCAGTGGCTTAAGTGCTCTTTGCGCCATGCACTGCGTTCTCCCTCTCGCGGTCCTTCCAGCTGCCGAATATCATCAAGCACATAGCGAAACTCTGCATATCCTTGTTTGTGCATGTAGATTTGCAGCGTCCAAAGCTCCGGAGCCAAATCGATCAACTCATCCTTCAACATCATGCCATGCACAGCCATGTTCAAAATACCTAGCCTGCTCATAAAATACACACAAGCCGCCGCAGGCTCAAGCGCCTTCATTAGCGGTGAGTAAGCGCTAATTAATTCCCGCATACCGTCCACTGTAGAGAGGCGGCTGCCTGCTATCGTAAATAACGGTTGTGGATGCGACTCCGTAGTAACCCCGAACTGCTCCGCGAGAACATGTTGTAAAGATAAATGCATGATCTGGCCTCCTTCAACTTTTTAGCGAGATTCGCCAGCCGCCACCGTGGCTCTAGCTAATTCTGGCTCCGATTTTTCCTTTTTCTCTGTACCCACCAGATCATAAGGAATACAAAGCGGCACACCCGTGCGCGGATCCTTCACGATATCCGCCTCAATGCCGAAAACTTCGCGAAGCACCGGCTGCGTCACTACCTCCTCCGGCGTCCCTTCGCTTACGACCTTGCCCTGCATAATCGCGACCATGTGATGCGCATAATGAGTCGCATGGTTCAGGTCATGAACGACCATGATAATGGTCCTTCCTTCTTCCTTATTCAGCTTTTGAAGCAGCTTCAGTACCTCAAGCTGATGCGCCATATCCAGGAACGTCGTCGGCTCATCCAGGAAAAGAATGTCGGTCTGCTGCGCCAGTGCCATGGCAATCCACGCCCGCTGGCGTTGACCGCCGGACAGTTGATCTACCGGCCGATCGGCAAATGGCATCATACCGGTAACCTCGATTGCCCAGCTAATCGTTTCCTTATCTTCCTTCGTCATAGAGCCGAAGCCTTTCTGATGCGGGAATCTTCCGTAGGAAACCAATTCGCTCACCGTCAAGCCCTCAGGCGCAGTCGGATTCTGCGGCAAAATCGCCAGTTCCCGTGCGACTTCCTTCGTCGTCCGTTGGTGGATCGATTTCCCGTCGAGGTACACCTGGCCGCCTTTTATTTTCATAATACGCGCAAGTGATTTCAAAATCGTGGACTTGCCTGAGCCATTGGCGCCAACAAGTGCTGTGATTTTGGCATCAGGTATGGATAAATTCAAGTTGCTGACAATCAAACGATCGTCGTAAGCAATGTCTACTTGCTGTGTATACAAACGAGTCATGGGGATGTCTCCTCTCAAAATAAGCTTTTTTAAGCTTTGGATTTCGCAAGCAAAAATAAAAAATAAGGAGCGCCGATGACAGCTACGACAATGCCGGTTGGAATTTCACTTGGCTGTAGAATCCAGCGGGCCAGCGTATCTGCCACTATCAGCAGGAGACCTCCCGTTAACATGGAAGCCGGAAGCAAATACTGATGCTTGGGGCCAACCAATTGTTTGGCAAGATGAGGACCAATTAAGCCTACAAAACCAATGCCGCCGCCAACAGCAACGCAAGCTCCTGCAAGAGCAACAGCCGATGCAAGCAGGCCAAGCCGTTCCTTTTCGACAGACGTCCCAAGCCCACTTGCCAACTGATCTCCCAAATGCAGCACGTTCAAGGTCTGCGCTTTATATAGGACATAGGGAATAAAAATAATAAGCCATGGCAGCAAAGCCATCACAAACTTCCAATTCGTTCCCCAGATGCTGCCTGCCAACCAAATGGCAACAAACTGGTAGTTTTGAGGATCCATTTTGATCGTAAGCACAAGCATCGCTGCATTGATTCCAGCTGCGACCGCAATACCTACCAGAACGAGCCTCGTCGGTGAAATGCCGAACCCTTTTTTATAGGCCAAAACATAAATCAATGCTGCTGCAGCTCCGGCCCCAAGCATGGCGAGAAGCGGCATCATGTAGACGGGTGCAGCCTGCTTAACAGGGAAGAAAGAAATGAACAGCACAACCGCAAGCCCCGCGCCGGCGTTAATGCCGAGAATCCCTGGATCTGCGAGCGGATTGCGCGAGAGCCCCTGCAGAATAGCACCTGATAAGGCAAGTCCTGCACCAACCAGCACCGAAATAATAATGCGAGGCAGGCGAAATTCGAAAAGAATCAGTTCCTGTTTATCCGTTCCTTGGCCGAACAACGTGCGAAGCACATCCATCGGAGACAAACGAATGAATCCTGTATTCATACTGATGATAAAAACAAGCACGATCGCCACAAGCAAAATAGTTAACATGGTATAGGCTTTGACTGATCGCTTGCGTGTTGTAATTTCTACCAGAGAGGCCATTACAGTTCTCTCCTTTCCTTACGAGCCAAATAGAGGAAAAACGGCACGCCAATCAGCGCGATCAAAGCACCAATTGGTGTCTCAAATGGCGGGTTAATCATCCTTGCGCCAATATCGGCGATCACCATAAGCAGCGCGCCCAGTATGCCCGAGCAGGGAATAATCCAGCGATAATCGACGCCGACTAATGCCCTTGCCATATGCGGGATAACCAGCCCCACGAAGCCAATAGAACCAACAGCCGATACCGATGTTCCTGCGAGCACAAGAGACAGCAGCATGCCAGCCGCTTTCACCCAGCCCGTGCGCTGCCCTAGTCCTGCAGCAATTTCATCACCCAGACTCAGCACCGTAATCGATCTGGCTATTACAAGCGCACCGATGATGCCGCCGAGAATCCATGGCCAGACGATTTTGATTTGCAGCCATTTCGTTCCAGCTACGCCACCGGCATACCAGAACGCCAAGTCCTGCGAAATGTGAAAATAAATCGCAATTCCCTCGCTGAGCGCTAAAAGCAAGGCGCTCACCGCAGCGCCGGCCAAAGCAAGCCGTACGGGGGATAAACCGCCTTTTGACATGGAGCTTACGCCATAAACAAGCCCAGCACCGATAGCAGCACCTGCGAAGGAGAACAAAATCAAATAATGAAAGGGCAGCCCCGGGAAAAAAGCAAAACAAAGCGCAAGCACAAAGCCTGCTCCAGCATTAATCCCGAGCAAACCCGGATCAGCAAGCGGATTCCGTGTCATTCCTTGCATAATTGCGCCAGAAACAGCAAATCCAATGCCAACCAGCGCTCCGGCCAACGCCCTAGGCAGTCTCAACTCCTTAATGATTTGATGCTGGGTTAAATCCGGGTTGAAACGAAATACGGCTTCCCAAACGGTAGACAGCTTAATATCAGCCGCTCCTACCGATACGGACACAGCAAGACCGAGCAGTAAAGCAGCCAACCCTCCGAAAATAATAAATGAAGCTACAAGCGGTCGGCTTCGCAGCTTAGGACGTGGAGCATCGGTTGATGCTGCAGTTGAACGCATGAACATAATCCCCTTCCGATATGTACCCCAATCAAGATGAAATCAGCTTCATCTTACTCATGAAAAACATTATAGCACAGATGATAATGATTATCATTGTTAAATTGACTTCATTCTTTATTTGGTGTAGATACGTCAGGTTCTATGGGTATTTCGGAAATAACTAAAAAACCTGCTTGATCTCCGACGCGAAGTCGCTGCAGGAGATCAAGCAGGCTTTTTTTATTAATTCAATGGGTCATTTACTTTTCACCAGGAAATAAAACAGCAACAATGGTAAATATGTCATCTAGGAGACAATGATTTCAAAAGCTCAGTAGTGGACATTCCCTTACCTTGTTTATATTCTTCACGACTTTCATCAATCATGCGCTTAAGATCTGAATTAGACTTAACTTCAGAACTAATGGAGAGGTGATCTTCCTCTTGAAGAACAACGGTAAATTTTCCTTTTCCAGGTATATGAAATTGACGAACTGAATGCTCGCTATCCATATTGATAATGGCTTCCATAAGCTCTTCGGAGTTATTTACTTTCTCCATTATTTATCACCACCAATTTATATTAACTCTTAGCTTAATAATAACATAAATCTATAGTAGTACGTAATTTATGAATTCGTGCTCCTGTTAGTACGGCTATTACAAAGCTCACTTTCTTTTTAGATAAATTACAACTACATTCACCACATATCCCCCACGCTCTTGAATATATTTAGTAACAAGCTTTTTTTCACATCTAAATCATTGCTTTGTGCATGCCATACGATAAGGGTAAGCTGCTACTTGCCTAGGAAGATCACCCCCAAGGAGGTGTCAACATGACAGAACCCCTATTTACCGTTTCCCGTGAGGATTGGTCATTGCACCGTAAAGGGTACCAAGATCAAACCCGACACCAAGAGAAGGTCAAAGATGCCATTAAACAGAACCTCCCTGATTTGGTTACAGATGAAAGCATTGTAATGTCCAACGGGAAGCAGGTTGTGAAGGTACCTATTAAGAGTCTGGATGAGTACCGTTTTCGGTATAACTTTAACAAAGGGAAACATGTCGGACAGGGCGACGGCGACTCGCAAGTGGGTGATGTGCTTGGAACCGACCCTCAGCCAGCTCAAGGACCTGGGAAAGGCGAAGGCGCGGGCGATCAGGCCGGTGAAGATTATTATGAGGCCGAAGTCAGCATGGAGGAGCTGCAAGCGATGCTGTTCTCTGAGCTGGAGCTGCCGAATCTGCAGAAAAAAGAGAAGCGCAACATGACGACCACAGAAGTGATTTTCAATGATATCCGCAAAAAAGGCATCATGTCCAACATCGATAAAAAGCGCACCATCATTGAGAATTTACGCCGGAATTCACGCTCGAATTCGCCGGGTATTCACCATATAAGCCCCGATGACCTTCGTTTCAAAACGTGGGATGAGGTCGAGAAGCCGCACTCGAATGCCCTCATCATCGCCATGATGGATACGTCAGGCTCCATGGGGTCCTTTGAGAAATATATTGCACGCAGTTTCTTCTTCTGGATGACGCGGTTTCTGCGTACCAAATACGAAAACGTGGAAATTGTGTTCATTGCTCACCATACGGAAGCCAAAGAGGTTACGGAAGAAGAATTTTTCACAAAAGGCGAAAGTGGCGGTACGATCTGCTCCTCCGCGTACCAAACCGCCATCGATATTATTGATAAAAGGTACCCGCCTTCTCAGTTTAATATTTATCCGTTCCATTTCTCCGATGGAGACAACTTAACGTCGGATAACGAACGCTGTGTGAAGCTCATCTCCCAATTAATGGAGCGCTGCAACATGTTTGGTTACGGAGAGGTCAACCAATATAACCGCAGCTCCACGCTGATGTCCGCTTTTCGCCATATTCACGATCCTAAATTTCTGCATTATGTCATTCGCGAAAAAGGCGAAGTTTACAAAGCGTTGAAAACCTTTTTTACCAAGCAGGAGGGAGTGGCTGTTCCGTGAGTAAATCCGAAATTCAGCAGCTTGAATACGCCATTGATGAGATAACGGAGATTGCCAAAGGGTTTGGGCTCGACTTCTATCCCATGAGGTACGAAATATGTCCCGCCGAAATTATCTATACGTTTGGGGCTTATGGAATGCCAACCCGTTATAGCCATTGGAGCTTCGGGAAAAATTTTCACCGCATGAAGACGCAATACGACCTGGGGTTAAGTAAAATTTACGAGCTGGTCATCAACTCCGACCCTTGCTATGCTTTTCTACTGGATGGCAACTCGCTCATTCAAAACAAACTCATCGTCGCTCACGTGCTGGCGCACTGTGATTTTTTCAAAAATAACGTCCGCTTCTCCAAAACGAACCGCAACATGGTCGAAAGCATGTCCGCCACCGCCGAACGTATCCGACAATATGAAATCGAGTACGGTATTGACGAAGTCGAGCAATTCATTGACGCGGTACTCGCCATTCAGGAACATATTGATCCTGTGCTCACCCTTTCTTACAGGCAGACGCGCGATCGCCAAGAAACCAACAAAGCCTCAACCCCCGCTGCGAAGTCGGAAGCGACTTACGGTTATGAGGATTTATGGAGTTTGGATGCTAAAAGTAAACCCGCTCCTTCAACGGATAAAGAGGAAGTCAAGCGCTTCCCGCCAAAGCCCGAGAAGGATATCCTGCTCTTTATTGAAGAGAATGCGCCCTATATGGAGAATTGGCAGCGGGATATTTTGACTATGCTGCGCGATGAAATGCTGTACTTCTGGCCGCAGTTGGAGACCAAAATCATGAACGAAGGCTGGGCTTCTTACTGGCATCAACGCATTTTGCGCGAGCTTGATTTGACCGAAGAAGAGACGATTGAATACTCCAAACTCAATTCGTCTGTCGTTGTGCCCTCCCGTCATACGCTGAACCCGTATTATTTGGGCGTGAAAATTTTCGAAGACATCGAAAAGCACTGGGATAATCCGACCGAAGAGGAAATACGGACGCAAGGCCGTAAAAAAGGCGAAGGCCGGAGCAAAATGTTCGAGGTGCGCGAGTACGAATCCGATACCTCCTTCATCCGGAACTATTTGAACAAACCGTTAGTGGAGGAACTGGATTTATACGTTTTTGAGAAGAAAGGTCCTGAGTGGAAAATCACGGATAAAACATGGGAGAATACGCGGGATCAGCTATTCGCATCGCGTGTCAACGGAGGGTTCCCGTATATTGTCGTGGAAGATGGCGACTATCAGCGCAATGGCGAACTGTATTTGAAGCATTGTTACGAAGGCGTCGAGCTGGATCTCAAATACGTCGAACGGACCCTTCCCTATATTTACAAGCTCTGGGGTAAGTCCATCCATATGCATACGGTCGTGGAAGAGAAGCCAGTTTTGTTCTCTTTTGACGGTAAGAAGCATCATCGCAGATTTCTGTAGTGTAGAGCGGAAAGATAAAAACCTCCAAGCCTTGTGGCTTTGGAGGTTTTTGAATTTGAACAGCGCAAATAAGCTCTCAAAGAACGATCACGGATTTTTGTGAGAGCTTGGTTGTTACCTGTTTTGTGATAAAATGGAGTTATAAGAACCTAGTGGAGGTGTGCCAGCTATGCAATGGGAAGAAGTTCGTAAGATTTATCCTGACCAATACGTTAAGCTGCAAATCCTTGCATCCCATATCGAAGGCAATACCAAATATGTAGACGAAGTTGCTTTGATTACTGCTATTCAGGATCCCAAGGTTGCAACTTTGGAACTGCTCCGTTCAAAGGACGGTATCGTTGTGTCTCACACTTCGAATGAAGAGCTGAAGATTGAGCTCCGCGCACTTAGAGGCTTACGAGGAGTTGTACAGCATGAAAGTTAATCTTGTGGATGGATTGCTGCAGACCTCGATTACGATAAATTACAAGGGACAAGCACTCACGATAGACAAGATGGTCATTGATGCCGGTGCTTCCCACACACTCCTTTCCGCCGATGCTGTGGCTGATATCGGCGTTTATTTTGAGACTGGAGACGAAATTATCAGTGCTTTCGGCATCGGCGATGAAGAGAACTGTTTTAGAAAAGCGTTTGATTTTGTCACGCTGGGTGACTTCAAGATTGATAGTTTCAAGCTCGATGTTGGTGCTATGCATGAAAAACTTGAGATTAATGGGCTATTAGGATTGGATCTACTTATGGCGGCGAATATCGTACTGGACTTATCTAATTTTAGTATGTACACAAAATTAAGAGAACACAATGACCACAGTTGGAATTGATCTGTCACGATTAGCTAAGCCAACTTCCCCATCTATATCAATGAAACTTTGATTCGTGAATAGCAACCTCTAATAACTATAGTTCACCACGCTTTATAGCTTCAACCATCTCCTCTGTAGAATAAACTTTCCCTTGCTTTAAGTCTTTCTCGGAAGCCTCAATCATTTGTCTAACTTCCGGATCGGAATCAAACTCGTCCACAAGACAGTAGACCTCATATTCCATGCCTGCAATTCGGATGAACACTTTGTGATCTTTCAAATACGAATTAATAACTGTGCCGTCTGGAGCTTTGAGACTAAAATTCAAGAGCTTCGCCTCCTTTTTGTTTGAATTATACCAATATTGAACCGTATTTCTGTAGTGTAGAGCAAAAAACCTCCGAACCTTGTGGCTTTGGAGGTTTTTGAATTTAAGTTCTATTCTACCAATACTCCTGTACCGGTGACATTATTAAGTGTATCATGTTCAAACGAACCATTGTTAATAAGCAAAAACAAACGATCAAGAGCTATTTTCCAACCGACAAAAGTAGTGCTATTCCGACAACGGTAATCGACGGACATCCTATTCAAGGGATGTTACGCTTAAAACTCAGTTAATTGATAATAATTTTCATGTCAGGAGATGAGTTGAAAGTGAGAATGAATATTTTATTTAACAAGAGACCAATTTCTGTGAACTTTATCGGCACGGACCACAAACTAATTCCCTCTCTGATCAACGCTCTTCGTTATAACAAATTTACAACGACGAATCTTGGTCATACTTTAGAGCATGTAGACTTATTCAGCTCCGAAGCCATTTTATACGCAAAGGATGGAAATAAAGCGAGAATTCCAATTTTTTAATCAGGATTGGTACATACAAGAAAAGCCTATTCGCTAGAGTGACTCCTTCACTTTACGGATGGGCTTTTTTCGTGCGACTTAGCATAATTTAGTTCTGAGTTTCATAGACTGATAGAAATGAAATGATTGAAATGATAGGAGTTGCCTTATGTATACGATCCGTCTAGCCAAAAATAAAGCAGCCTCCCTACTTATCTATCTCCTGATTATGATAACTAGTTTCATATGGACCATCGTCTGGGGGACTCATGGACATGTCCGACCGCCGAACCTCCCCATTTCCGAGTATCGCGTCGATCAGGCAAGCAATGGCGTTACCCTCCACACGATTCGAACTCCGCCGCAAAATATAGGACTCAAGGCTATCACCGCGAATATCACGGACCTGAGCGACAATGGGATCAACGGCGGGTTCTTTTGGCAGGGTTATCTGCTAAGCATTGCCGTCATTAACGACCTCCCGGTCAAAGGACAGCCCGGCGATTACGGCTCCGGCTGGTTTAATATCGACCGCAAACGAGGGACGTTGGTCTGGGATGAAAAGGCGCAAACTTTCACGATTCAAGTGGTCGAAAACGCCAATGAACTGAAAGTCATGGATCGCAACCAGTACTGGGCGCAGGGCGGTGTGAGCATGGGACTGACGAACCCAGACGGTTGGGCGGCCCAAGCGGTTTCGGAAGAGATGCCGGTCATTGACGAGAAGCGCATGCGCTCAGGTATCGTGTATGACCGGAACAATAACGTATACCTGGTCGTAGCTCCTACACCATGCACGGGTGAACAATTCCGCACAGCCATATTGGAGCAAGTGGGGAGCGGTCAGCTCGTAGACGGGCTTTTTCTGGACGGCGACGGTTCCTCGCAGCTCAAGGTTGCGGACTACGTGCTGCCCGGCGATCATCGCGAGGTGTATCAGATGATTACGCTGCGGAAGTAAGTAGAGTCGGAGGGAGTGGTTGCTATCAGCTAACGGACTGAGATGACTCTATTTGCCGCTTTTGGGATAGAAAATGCATCTAACGGACTCAGGAGCTGTTATAGGTCCTAAAAACACCTAAAACAGCGTCAAAATCCATAAATAACGTCACCTCAGTCCGATAGCAACCTCAAATCTAGCCGAAATTGGTAAAATAACGGCTTCTGAGTCCGTAACAGAGCAGTGGCTACTTAAGTGGAACTAAGAAGGATTCAGTTACTCTTGGCGGTATTAGTGGCTAGAGGGAGACAAAAAAAAGAACTCCCGCCAACAAACCGCGGGAATTCCACATTTTTAGAACGGCACGTTGTCCGGATCCGCCCCAATTCGTTTGTTCTGGTTCAACGAATCCACGAGAGCCATATCCTCAGCGCTCAGCTCAAAATCAAAAATATTCGCATTCTCGCGAATCCGATGCGCTGTCACCGATTTCGGAATCGTGACGACACCGTTCTGTATGTCCCAACGCAGCACAATTTGTGCCGCTGATTTCCCATGCTTGGCCGCGAGCTGCGACAGCACCGGATGATCGAGATTCCCCTGCATCAGCGGACTCCAAGCTTCCAGCTGAATGTTATTCTCGCGAGTGAAGGCGAGCAGTTCTTTTTGCGCCAGCTGCGGGTGGTATTCGACTTGGTTCACCGCAGGCACGACACCTGTATCTTCAATCACATGCTGCAAATGATGAATTTGAAAATTGCTAACGCCAATCGCGCGCACATGGCCTTCTTTGTACAAATGAACAAGGGCTTTCCAAGTTTCCCGATACGTCGCCGGTTTAGCCCAGTGAACTAAATACAGATCAATCGTCTCGAGGCCGAGCCGTTTGCGGCTTGCTTCAAAGGCCCGCAGGGTGGACTCATAGCCCTGATCCGAGTTCCACACTTTGGTGGTGACGAAAATCTCGTCGCGCGGCACACCGCTTTCACGCAGCCCCTGACCAACACCTTCTTCATTCTGATAGATTGCGGCCGTATCAATACTTCGGTAGCCCAGTTGAAGGGCCGTTTTTACAGCGCTAATGACTTCCTGGCCTTCTTTGCTTTTCCAAACACCTAGTCCCAACCATGGCATATGCACGCCTTTATTGAGTTGAACTCCTTGAGTAAATGCTTGCGTCGACATTGGATAATCCCTCCATCAGTTCATAGGATATGACGGCTCTTGAAAGAGTACGCACAATCCCTATCATATCACTCGGAGTATCCAATCACATAATGGTATGCGCATGGATCAAATTCATTTTCAGCTCCCATAGCTCTGTGCTTAAGTTAACACGATAGCCTTCCGGGTTGAGTTTGCGTAAATATTGCGGCCAAAACGTGCGGATTTGCTCCTTATGATACGCCCGAATCTCATCCAACGTAGGCAGCTCATAGACAAGCTCGCCTCCCGTAAAAATCGGTTTAAGCAGCGGAACCGCTTCGTAGTCCTCGATATACTTGTAGATATACGTATGCGTGGGATCGAACAACTTCACTCGTTCGCCGCGCTGAATATCGACCTCGTGCTCCATAGCCAGGTAATCGGCTTCCGCTTTACCGGTTTTTTTGTTGATAATCCGGTAGGCTTCCTTGAAGCCGGGATTGGACACTTTCTCGGGGTTGCCCGAGATTTTGATAACCGGCTCGAACGAGCCGTTTTTCTCCAGGGCAACAAGCTTGTAAACCCCGCCGAGCGCAGGCTGATCGGCAGCAGTAATGAGCTGGGTGCCAACGCCCCAGACATCGATTTTGGCCCCTTGGGCTTTCAGCCCCTCGATGATATTCTCATCGAGATCATTCGAGGCGACGATCGCCACCTCGGGAAAGCCCGCCTCATCCAGCATAAGCCTCGCTTGCTGGGATAAATACGCCAAATCGCCGCTGTCGAGGCGAATGGCGTTCATGCGCTTGCCTTGCTGCTGCAGCATGCGCGCGATCTTAATGGCGTTCGGCACGCCGCTGCGCAGCGTGTCGTACGTGTCCACGAGCAGCGTCACTTGCTCCGGCAGCGCTTCAGCATACACACGGAAAGCTTCCTCTTCCGTGTCGAAGGCCTGCACCCATGCGTGCGCGTGGGTGCCCTTGGTCGGGATGCCGAACAGCATCCCGGCCCGCAAGTTCGACGTCGCGTGGAAGCCCGCGATGTAAGCGGCTCTTGCGCCCCAGATCGCTGCGTCAGCCTCTTGGGCGCGCCTCGTCCCGAACTCGAGCAGCACCTCGTTCGGGACGACCTGTTTGATCCGCGAAGCTTTCGTCGCGATAAGCGTCTGGTAGTTCACGAAGTTGAGAATCGCCGTCTCGACAAACTGCGCCTCAAAGATGCTGGCGACTACGCGCACAAGCGGCACGTTCGGGAAAACGAGCGTACCTTCCGGTACGCATTGCAGATCGCCGCTGAACTTGAACGCGCGCAGCGCTTCAAGAAAGTCTTCGCGGTAATTTTCTTCCTGTTCGCGCAGATAAGCAATTTCGTCATCCCCGAAACGCAGGTGCTTGATATAATGAACGAGCCGCTCCAAGCCGGCAAAAACAGCGTATCCGCCGTCAAACGGCAGCTTGCGGAAATACACTTCGAAAACGGCTTTCTCTTGATATGTGCCTTTTAACCAATGCGCGTACATCATATTGATTTGATATTTATCTGTGTGAAGCGTCAAATTTTCATAATTCATTTCGTAGTTCATATAAAATCATCCTTTCCACCAAGTGTCGTAGCAAGTCACCGGTCCTCTGCGTTTATGTTCCGTAATCGTATATCGTTCCTCAATTTTCTGAGCGATATCAGCAGGAACGGGGCGGCCCTCCAAATAGGTATCCAATTGCACGTAGCTAACACCAAGGGCTTCTTCATCCGGAAGACCCGGCTTCAAATCCTCCAAGTCAGCCGTAGGCTTTTTCAAATACAAATGCTCCGGACATCCAAGCCGCTTGAGTAGTTCCTTGCCTTGCCCCTTATCGAGCCCATAGAGGGGAGCCACATCGCAGGCGCCATCCCCATGTTTCGTATAAAAGCCCGTAATAGCCTCAGCGGCGTGATCCGTCCCTAGCACCAAAAGCCCATAATGCGCAGCTAAATCATACTGCACCTTCATACGCTCGCGAGCTTTAACGTTCCCTTTATGAAAATCACCCAGCGTTTCGCCTGTCGCTTCCGCAAATTGCTTCACCGATGCATCAACCGCCGGTTGAATATTGACCGTGATAACTCGGCTTGCCGCAATGAACTGAATGGCTGCTTGCGCGTCTTCTTCATCTTTTTGGATGCCATAGGGCAATCTAACCGCCATAAACTGATAAGCATCCTTGCCGCTTTCCGCATTCATTTCATCGATCGCCATTTGAGCCAGCTTGCCTGCTAATGTGGAGTCTTGGCCTCCGGACATACCCAATACGTAACCTTTGGCTCCTGTATAGCGAAGATATTCTTTAAGGAACTGGATGCGGCGTTGAATTTCGTTCTCCGGGTTAATTTCGCTTTCTACATGCAATATAGTTTGAATTTCCGCTTGTGTCGTATGTGGCATTGGGAACATCTCCTTCATTATATTGGATGATCCTAGCATTCCTGTTAATGCTGCTGTTTCATACTACCAACCGCGAACAACTTTAGCCCCAAGTGTGCTTTCAAAATGCTGCAATGCCCACGCATGGCCTTGGCTGTTAAAGCTGGCAACCGCGTCCTCATGCACCACGATGTCAAAGCCTTTATTGTAAGCATCCACCGCTGTGTGCAACACGCAAATATCTGTGCAAACGCCAATCAGATGAAGTTCCTGAATGCCTCTGGCTCTGAGCTTCAGCTCCAAATCCGTACCGCAGAAGGCGCTGTATCTCGTTTTATCCATCCAATACATATCGTTTTTATGCTGTTCATACACGGTTTTCAACCGGCCATATAAATCGCGGCCCGCTGTGCCTCGGATATTGTGCGGAGGGAACAGCTTCGTCTCTGGATGATACGGATCTTGTTCATCATGCAGATCCACCGCCATAACGACGAAATCCTGCTGCTCTACGAATGCCTCCGTGATCTCGGAAATTCGAGTTTCTATGGCAATACCAGGTTCCCCGCAAGGAAGCTTCCCGTCAACAAAATCGACCGTATAATCAATAATAATCAATGCTTTCATCTTAACCAACTCCTTGATTCAGTATATTTGATAGTATTAATAAGACAATATCAAAGGGTAAAAGAGAGGCCTAGCTGTAAATGGACAGCTGAGGCACATAATCAGTGAAACGGTAGAGCTGAGCCGCACGTTGGGAATACCGATTTGACATTTTCCCTTGTCCGTTGTGGTCCAGAACCTCTTCAATAATCCCTTTGCGGCTCTGTGTAGATGTAATTTTACGGATAAAATTCCGCTCGTTGAAGGTCGGGACGACCGTCTGAATCACTTGATACAATTCACTGATTGTGAATTCCTCGGACAAAAACTCTTTGGCGATCGTTGTCGTGAGCATCTTTGTCTGAATTTGGGCAAGCGCATCACGAACGATGATTTCGTGGTCAAACGCAAGATCCATCGCGAGCGCTTCCTCCACAGGAAACAACCGGACATCTGCGGCATCATCTGCGGCTTGGCGCTTTTCCAGAAAGCGCTCATGCACTAACGCGAAGAATGCGTGAGAGATGATCCACCCCCGAGGATCGCGTTTCGGCGTGCTGTACACGTTGAAGTAGGCAAGGTGGACATCGGAAACTCCCGTTTCCTCCGTCAGCTCGCGCCGCGCGCTCTCCTGAATCGTTTCGTTTTCGGACGAGAATCCGCCTGGCAGCGCCCATTGTCCTTCGAAAGGCCACTGCTTTCTTTGAATGAGCAGCACTTGCAGCTCTCTATGCGGGAGCGACTTCTTCGTAGAATCCTTGCCTTCGGAAGTGATGGTGAAGATCACGATGTCGGCAGGCGCACCATCTGGCGTGCGATATTTGCTGGCTTGATAATTGCTTTCATTTTCTGCGTTCAAGGCGATCACCTGCTTGGATGCGATTAATCATATTGTCGTTTTGATATTTTCATTATGACATATTAAAATGACGCGCGCAACAGTTTTTTTCCAGAATGACAAATCGTAACAGCCTATTTTTCGATGACTATTAAACAGGTGCTGTCCGGCAGCGCAACCGCGGTTCCACTTTCATCCAGCAGTTTTACTTTACCCTTCAGCGCTTCCGTGTATCCTTCCTGCAGGAAATGCCGGTTCTCAATAATTTTGGCCCCAGGTCCCAGCGTACGATGGATAAAAGCTATGTATTCACTCGGTGTAAAGTAACCGAATTGTTCCTGCACTTCATGCACATACGCTTCCTCGCCCCAAGTATAGGTATAGAGAAACTCCATCGCATCATTGACTGGCATAACCACTTTATCCGCCTCAACAACCTCATACTTAATCTCTCGTCCGGCAAAATCCTTTGCATACCGTTCGAGATACGCCATATCCCCGTTCTGCAAAAAGTGAATTGTTCGCTTTTGCTCGACAGGCTCTGTCATAATCCCATCGCGAATCACGATTCTCCCGCCAGGCGAAAGAACATCGTAAGCGCTGCGCAGTGCCGCCGCAATGGTCGCATGGTTGAATTTTCTCCCATCATAAGGGATGTAGGAGTAAAGTTCATGTAGGATGGAGGAAAAGATGACCGTATCAATGGTTCCTTGTTCAACATACTGCTTCAGATCAAGCGCGTCCCCTTTTAGAACCGTCCATTGATGACCTTCCAGCTGCTTCTTGCGCTCCAGCGCCTCGATCACGTTTGAGGAAATATCAATCCCAATGGGATGCTTGTCCGGCAAATACTGTTCAATCAGATCGAGCATGACGCCACCGCCCGGACCGATATCGACAACACGCTTCCCAACGACGTAGTCCAGCATCAACTTCTTATAATCTGCCGTCTGATTCATTGTGGTCAAATAATCTTCTTCATTGTGAAAACGGTCGTAGGCATCTCGCCGCAATTCAAACAGATCGAATAGCAGCAGTACAGCCTTTTCATATAACGGGGACTTCTCGGCTTCTACGCAGAATTCAATCAGCTTCTCAGCAGCAGGGGAAAATTGGCATGTAAAAAACACGGTATCCGCAAGCTGAGATTTCCGCTCAATGAGGTGCTTCAAGTGGCCGTTGCTCCACGCCAGTTTTCCTTCGGCTATTTCTTCCCACGTCATCTCATCCACATATTTTTCGATCATCCGTTTCTTGTAGACGTTGACTTTCTTACTGCCTTTGTAATCGTAATACAAGATTTCCTTCGGCTATTTCTTCCCACGTCATCTCATCCACATATTTTTCGATCATCCGTTTCTTGTAGACGTTGACTTTCTTACTGCCTTTGTAATCGTAATACAAGATATTCATGAAGGGCTCAAAGCTGATATGGCGGACTGAACCCCCTTCACGGCAGGCCTCTTGGATAATCAGAAATACACGAACCATCTGCCTTAATGTAAAATCCTGAAAAGCCGCTTCTACATACCATAAGGTTGTCGCTTCCAAAAAAGCCCCTAAACCATCTAGCAGATCAGGTGCTTCATCCAAAATCCTCTGATAGTCCCGCTCGAAATTTTCACCTTTTCGGATAGAGTTGCCGCGTAATTTAGCCAACCTGTCTTTCAATGAAATCTCTGGTTTCAATGCTCCTAATAAAATCTTCTCAATCAACGACCTTACTTGACTGCTGACCGAAAGCCAAAGCTCTTCCGAAACAGCCGCAATGATGCACTCGTTCAGCGCCAGAAGCAAATCCCTTAACTCATCTGCCGATAACAAGCGATCTTCCACTAATTGGGTTAACGGAGCGTGTTCCCGCAGTGGGACTTCCCCTCGAATCGTCTGTCCAATGAGCCCGTGCGTATAGATTAACGTATGTATCACAGCCGATTTATCACTTGAATTCCCAGCATGAAGCTTGTACAGTTGGGCGGAGCCTTGATTATGTACATAGAGATGAATCCCTTGATTCTGCCACGTGAAGCGATCCCTCAGAGTACCTCCTTTAGAGACCTCAGACCAGATCAATACTTCTTCCAACACTTCCTTCTTCCAAAAAGACAACCCAAGCTCGTCCAACCTGAGCAAGGTCCGCTGGACATAATCAAGAACAGGGTTCGCCTGAGCCAGCTCCTGGATCGACTGAATGCGCTCGAAGTTCACGATGCGCTCTTCCGCCGAAACCATGTAGGATAGCCATTTATGCTCAGAAGCTGCTGCGGTGTCCCCTGTTCGATAGTTGTGTATCAGTTCTAATGAACGGAGCATATCTATGTGTTTCCTCCTATAGGAAGTTGGTACTTAACAACAGTATAATCGATCATTGCTCGTCGGCATACAAATTCGCGTAATTGATGAGAATGGTCAAGAAACCAAGCACGACAAACAAGAAATAGGCCATCAACTCTACATAGAACACATTCGGAAAGAGAATAAAAATGGCACCAATCAACAGGCACAGCCAGTTCTGCCAGACCCGCTTCCCTGACTTCCCTAGAGCGAGCAGCGATCCCACGAATTGCACACTTCCAAGCAGCACACAGACAAAAAACGCATTCGTTTGAGCCTCAAATCCAAACACCCAGGGGCTGACCAAAAACCAGAGTCCCATGCACGCCGACAATCCATTTTTCAAATACATGGTCATCTTCCACCTCCTACAAGTTTTGGCAACGTAAAAGGAGATCTTTTACGAGATAATATAGTATACGCAAACGCTTTCAAATATGTGATATAGAAAAGCCTCCAGCTCACCCATTTATTTGGGCGGACTAGAGGCTTCGTGGTTATGAGCTTATGAATGAATTACTGTTCAATGTGTAAAACGCCGGCATCTCCTGTTTTCACTTCAGCTTTCAGAATGTCTGACACAAACTTGAGCGGCACATACAAGGTATCATTCTGAATGACCGGGGCTGCGCCCAAGGACACAGGTGCCATTTTCGCATAAAAATAGCTGTCTTTACCCACGGTCACACTCGTCCATTGCGCTCCTTTATGAAGCTCAGCCGCATACGTGGCTTGGTTCCAAGTTACTTCGTAACCAAGACCTTCTGCTACCTTACGGAATGGCACCAAGCTTACGCCTTCTGCACTCGTTATTTGGTCACCGGCAGCCAAATCCAAAGCCATTTTGGGAGCCGGCTCCGGTTTAACAGGAATGGTCAAATCCGCAGCTAGTGGAAACCGGAATTCCGGTGAACCCATCACGCCCGGTGCGATCGCATATTTCGGGAATACGACGACCGCTTCTCCCTTTTCCACATAAAAGCCCTGTGACTCTTCAATGCCCTTGAAATCGTCCTTAAAATAGTTCTCCGGATGCTCATCCATGGCCGCTCGAACTCCAGCATCTACGGTTTCTTTGTAACTGTCACCAAGCACATCCTGCAAGGTAACGCGCTGAGCTTCTTCACGGTTTAACACATTGTAGGTGTCAACGCGCGGCATGCCAGTTCCTCCAGTGGCTCCGTACGTCGTAATTTGCAGGGAGACAAGCCCCGCCGGGGAACCCGTGCCATCCGACTTCAACTCATAAATAATCGTGAGTTCATAGGGACGATACGTAAAACCTTTGGTTTTAGCATCAGCTGCAGCTTCATCCGCCTCTTTCTCCCAGTTCGTCAAATCTTCATTGGCATGGGACAAAAGAATATCGTTCAACTGCTCCTGATATTTCGTATCCAGCATCCCGGTAAGCTGAGGAACTTTGACATTCGTCTTCAAATTTTCCGTTTTGGAGGAAAGCACTACCTCTTTCAACTGAACCGCTGCGGCTTTGATGGCAATCGGTGTCACCTTCGCACTGATAGGAACAGCCGTCACTGTTTCTGCTGAAGCTGATCCAGCGGTTAGTACAGCACCGCTTACGCCAACCAGCACCGCACATCCGAGCACACTCATTTTCAACATGTTAAAAGGATTTTTTCTCATTTCACGTCACTCCTCATTCATTATGGTCTAGTCATCTGTGTTTGTTCTTACCTTCACGATAACAAGACGCACGAGCGAATGAAAAAGTCTGAACGTTTTATCATTTTAAAAGCAATTCAATAAAATCCACGACCTTGCCATTCATTGAACTGTTTTTTTGCCTAATCGACATTCCGCTTCCTGATGAGCTGCGTGTGAACTCAACAACTACCTGACGACCTGCATGAGTCACATCAATGTGCAGAACTCGCAGAGTTTCCCGGGGGAATTTGTACCTCATCTGCCAGATACTCTCCATTTATTGTCGCGGGCAGCCTGTTTCCTGTGTCGGCATCTCTTACAACCAAAGAGAGAGTACGCGCTTCTTTCGAAGAGTTGTTAATCGTAATGGCCAAGTCATCTTGATTTTCTTTCTTGATAAAAGAGAATTGTGATTTTGAACTGTTAACTAGACTCACAGAAGTGCACCTCCTAGTTGATGGAATTGTTTTGTTTTAATACAACGTATTTTGGCGATGGAGAACACCCAACGCCGCTAAAAATCCAGCGTTACTGAGACATTTGGCGGAGGGGGCATCCTCATAGGAGAGCTAAGCTGGCTGGCCACCTAGAGGAACTACAGGGCGCTATTCTAACAAATTAAGCCCGTTTCCGCGTTCAAGTGGAACTGCAGAGCCCTATTTGACCGGCTAATCCCGATTCCTTCAAGAAAACGGACAAATAGAGGACGTCAGTTCCCCTCCACGTGAAGAAGAGACTATTTCGATGAAATAGTTATGATGAACGCACAACAGCCCCTAATATTTGCTGAATCGTAGGCTAAACTGGTAATGAACAATCAATCCATACCAATCCAGAGCTAATAAGCAAAATAGGAGCTGTTAATATGAAGCATACCACAAAATTCATAGGTTTAGACGTATCTAAAGACAAGATTTCTGTTGCTGTTGCAGACGCTGGACGCGACGAACCTCGCTTCGTTGGGCACTTCCCTCATAAACTGGAGTTCGTAAAGAAAATAATGAGACAACTCGGCAATGCTGAAAACTTAGAAGTTTGTTACGAAGCTGGCCCAACGGGTTATGTACTCTTTCACTGGCTAACTGCGCTCGGTATTACTTGTAAAGTTATCGCCCCTTCCCTCATTCCAGTCCGGACAGGCGATCAAATTAAGACAGATAAACGAGATGCCCTTCGTCTTGCTACACTGTTTCGCGCGGGAGAACTAACAGCTGTGCACGTACCAACTCCTGAACAAGAAGCTCTTCGCGATCTTGTTCGCTCAAGAGAGGATGCGAAAGAGGATCTCCATCGAGATCGCCAGCGGGTATTAAAGTTACTTCTGCGGCGTCAAATTTCTCATCCACCTGCCATCAAAAATCGTTGGACACGAAATTACAGAGAGTGGTTGACCAGCTTGAAATGGGAAAGAGAATCTGATCAGCTCATGTTTCAAGAATATTTGCAGGCGATTCATGAATCCGAAAGTCGCCTTCAACGTCTGGAAGCGAGCATTATTCAATATGCTCAAAAAGGGGCTTTGGGTCCAGTCGTTAAAGCACTTCAGGTATTAAAAGGGGTAGCCATCATCTCGGCGCTTACGCTTGTTGCTGAAATAGGTTGTTTTACACGTTTCCGAAATCCTGCCATGCTCATGGCTTACCTTGGCTTGGTCCCACGAGAGCATTCTACAGGACTTAGTACGCGAAGAGGAAGTATTACCAAGGCGGGTAATCGTGGAGTTCGTCGCACTTTGGTTGAATCAAGTTGGAGTTATCGTCATAAGCCATCGATAGGCAGGGAACTTAGAAAACGAATGGAAGGTCAGGAAGGCGAACTTCTGGCTGTCTCATGGAGAGCGCAAATACGGCTGAACAGCAAATACTGTAAACTTGTGTACCGTGGAAAAGAATCTAATGTAGCTGTAACAGCAGTTGCGCGAGAACTAGTCGGATTCATCTGGGAAATCGCGTGTAAAGTCGAACGATCTGTAACGGCCTAAAACCGACAACAGGGTTTAGAGTGCCCAGCCGACAGGCTGGGACAAGACATAGTCTTCAAATCATCCGAGCTGTCAAGGCTAAACGTTGCGCTTCGCGGCCTTGACAGTCGATACTTTAGCAGGAATAAGATACCTAAGTATGGTGAAACAAAAGCAATAATTGGGCCCAGGAGCAAAGTAGGGGTTGAAGAGAGTCCGTGTGAGGCCTTATGCACAACTATAGGTTTGCTAATAGCTGCGTGCGACAATAGTTTACAGGAAGCTCTTCTTAACGAAAGTCATTAACTGCGGTAACCAGCCCGCGAATATCAGGATGCTAGCCGTTGCTTGCATTTTGCTCCTGTGCCGAGTTATTTGCTTACAAAAAACACTCAATTACTCTCGTACTAAATTGGGGGCTTGACAGAGTGCGTTCATATCAGGGCTCTGTAGTTCCCCCTCAGGGAGGAACCGTTGGAGCGATAGCAGCGACAGTAACAGCTATGTTGTATTTTGCGCAACCATTTAGCCGTAAAAGGGCCTCACTTCGCCTCTATAGTGCACTTTGTACAACGATTGTTGCATTTAAACCGCTTACAATTCACCTTTCGCAACAAATAGTTGTATTTTGCGCAACGAAAGACCGCGATCGCGGTCTGACCCCACCATTACGTTGTATGTAATACAACGTAGCCCTTCAACTTTGCTGCACAGCCATCTTTACAACGAAAAATATTTGTTTGAATAAAAAAAACTTCCCTGAGACAGTCTCAGAGAAGTTCTATTAAACTAGCTTATGAATCCAGGTCTAAACACGGAAAGCCGTCACCACTTGATGCAGATCCTGAGCAATCGTCGATAGGTTTCTCGCCGAAGAGGTAATCTCCTCGGTGGAAGCCAGCTGCTCCTCCGTAGCAGCAGCTACAGACTGCGCTGTTCCTGATGTTTGCTGTGCGACAGAACCGACATTAGCCACTGTTGCGGCAATCTGCTCCGTGGAAGCAGCCATCTGTTGTGCAGCTGCAGCAGTTTCCTGGATTTTGCTCGCTACTTCCTGCGAAGCTGCTACGATCTGACCGAAGGCCATCTCGGCGCTGCCTACTTCTTTCAAGCCTTCCTGCACTTCCAGGAGTCCAGTGTTCATAACCCCCGCAGCGCGAACAGAATCCCTTTGAATGTTGGAGATGAGTTCAGAGATGTCACGCACGGATTCATCCGTTTGGGAGGCCAGCTTGCGAACCTCTCCCGCAACAACCGCAAATCCTTTGCCGCTCTCTCCGGCACGCGCAGCCTCAATTGCCGCGTTCAAAGCGAGCAAATTCGTTTGGGAAGCGATATTTCCAATCAGCGTCGAGATTTGCCCAATGCTCTGGGAGTGTCTCTCCAGCTCTTGTATGACCTGATTCGCCGAGTCAACCGAATGGCTGACCGCTTGCATTTTATAAACAACCCGCTCCATAGCGTGTGTGCCTTCCTCTGCCATTTGCGTTGCGGAAATGGACAGCTCTGATACATCCGAGGTCGTCTCTGCGATCCGTTGAATGCCGACCGACATTTCCTCCATCGCTCTGCCGCACTCCATCGAGCTTTGCGCTTGGATATCCGCACCGGTTGCGAATTCCTGCACAGCTGCCGCCACGTGCTGGGAAGCGGACGTATTTTGCTCCGAACTGGCAAATAACTGCTGGGAGGATGCTGCCACACTACCCGCAGCTTGCAGCATATGATGCACCGAATGGCGCAGATGGTCGACCATTTGATTCACGGAACCGGCCAAGTCGCCGATTTCATCTTTATTTTTCACGATAATGGGCTCCACGGTAAGATCGCCGTTCGCAATGCGGTTTAAAGCCTGTGACGTTTTGCGAACAGGTGTGGAGATATTGCTAACAAGTGCGTAACAAGCAGCCAGCATGAAGACGATCAATGCACCTAATACGATGAGTGAGATCATGACACTTTTTTGATACAGATTTTTATTTTCTTGATCCGCCAGCTTTCCGCCATCCTGGTTAAAGGTTACCATCTCGGCCATTGTTTTTTGCGCTTTGCCAAATGTAGTTGACAACGCCTGAAGGCTTTCGGCAGCTTCCTTCGTTTTCGTCGGATCAGCGGATAATTGTTTGTTTACCAAGAAGGCTGCTTTGAACTCTTCCCAGCTTTTGTTAAGCTCATTGAACTTGGTGGTATCATCGTCCCCGGAGAGACTTCCCTTATAGTTTTCTAACAATTTGTCGATTCCTGTCATCGCTTGAGCAATGCCTGCATCGAGAGGCTCATGTTTTTTGGGATCCGGTTCTAATTTTTTCTGATAATAGAGGGTTAAAATATGCTCCGAGTTAAAATGAATCTCATCAATGATTTGCACCCCTACCATCCAATTCGTAGCCATCTCCGCACTGTTGTCTTTGAGCACGCCCATCCGCGTCATATCAGTTAAACTTAACCCTGCGACCATGAGAAAAATAATTGCAAATACCATCATCATTTTCGATCTTACAGTAAAACGCATGATTGAAATCCCTCCAAGTAATGAATGAATGACCCCACAATGATGTATACTCAAATCATCCTGTTACCTATCATCATAAAACGAAATCGTTAAATGAATTACGTAATACAGTTATCAAAATTGTAAGTTTTCCTAACATTTTGATGAATCTTGACGATTTATGGAGGCTTCCGATGTCACTATCTTTACGTTTCAAGCTTGTTGCACTTCTTGTTCTCATCACTACTTTTTCATTAACGGTTGTAGGTTTTACGAATTACAAGCTTTCAAAAGATAAATTAATTGGGCAAATCAAAGCCCAATCCATCACTTCTGTCGCCAATTCCGCGCAAAATTTATATGACTTCCTGTCCATTCGCCTAGCCGAGGTTGAGATGATAAGTCGTGTTAGCGTCATGAAGAATGGAACTGTTCAGGAACGGTTGGCATACCTGACCCAAGAACTGCAAGCCGGGAACAATCGCTTTTTGGCAATGGGGGTGGCGGATCCGGATGGAAATCTTCTTCTTACCACGGGTCAAAAGCTGAATATCAAAGGTCAGCGGAGATTTGAAGAGGCTTTGCTAGGCAAAACTTATATCTCAGATCCCTATATTGGCGAAATTTCAGGCAAATATATTATTACCATTACCACTCCTGTTTGCGATGCAAACAAAGAAGTTACTAGCATCGTGGATATTTCACTAGACGCGGAAGCTACCTTTCGCGATCACCTGCATACGCCCCTTGAAGGGGTTCAGACCGTCATTGTGAACCATGAAGGAACCATCCTGTACCATACGGATGCCAGCAAAATTTTAAAACAGAATATTTTCAGCAACAACCCTTCATTGGCTTATGTCTTGGAAGAAGCATTTCAGCAGGATGCCGGCTATTTGGACCAATATTTGGATAACGGTAAAAGAGCGCAATGGTTCTATGCCCGTGTGCCCAATTTAAATTGGCATCTCGGTTATTCCATGCCGATGACGGTTTACCAGCAACCAGCCAGTTCATTGCTTTGGTGGACCGTTGGCTTAATCGCTGGAACCGCCGCGATCTTGTTCTTGCTGATTTGCTTAACGGCGGATTCGCTCATCATTTCACGGATTCAGCAAATTCTTCGCGTCACAGAATCTGTGGCTGCCGGCGACTTTTATATCAAGCCGCTCCAGTTTAAAAGCAAAGATGAGCTAGGCGCTCTTGCGCATTCCGTAAACGGTATGATTGAAAATCTGCGTGAACTTTTCGAACCGTTTGAAGCTTTCATTCAGCACAATCAATATGCAATGATCGTCACGGACCCTCATTTTACAATCAATCACCTGAACCGCCGGGCGACCGAACTTCTTGGCTATACGTTCACGGATGTACATAAAAAAGCTACCCCTCTGATATGGTTGAATCACGATCAGCTAGTTGAAAGAGCCGCCAAATACACGATTGAGCTCGGAGAATTTGTGCCTGCCGATTGCACAGCACTCGTGATTCGTTCGCTTCGCCATCTGAAAGAAGATAGCGAATGGATATGGCATCATAAAGATGGAACCCGCCTATTTGTCCAATTGAGTGTCAGCGCTATTTCGCATCCGGGGGGCGATCTCAAAGGTTACGTCATCATTGCCCGCGATATCAGCGACATTAAAGAAAGCAATGAAACGAAGATGCGGCTGCTTACCATTGTAGAAAGCGCGCGGGACGCCATCCTTTCTTTTGATCAGCAAGGCTACATTTTCTATATGAATCAAGCAGGTAAAAATTTAATTGGCTTAGAGAATGAACAAACGGCCAAATATCATTTCAGCGAGTACGTGGATATCCGAAGTGATGTCGATCTCGAAGAGGGGCTTCTTACCGCAATAAGCGAAGGGTTCTGGGAATTCGAAGCGGAAGCGTTAACGAAAGAGCAGCGACGGATTTTCATCTCCGTGACGGTCGTTCCCCATACGCCTGCCGAAAAGGGAGAACGCTACTTCTCCGCCATCTCGCGGGATATTACAGACCAAATGTTAGCCAAAGATGAGCTGATCCTGGCGAAACAGGAGGCTGATGATGCCAACCTGACCAAAGGCATTTTCCTTGCGCGGATGAGCCATGAAATTCGAACACCGCTCAATGGCATCGTCGGATTATCCTATTTGATGGAACGAACCGCGATGACTCCGCTGCAGAAGGATTATATGGCCAAGATCACCAAATCCTCGCTTTCTTTATCGCAAATCATAAGCGACATCTTGGACTTCTCCAAGCTGGAGGTGGACAAGCTGGCCATTGAACATCATGCCTTCCTGCTGGATGATACGATTGACCGCGTATGCGAAACGCTTAGTGTGCTGCTTGGTCATAAGTCGGTCGATTTTATTTGTGATATTGATGAGCGAGTGCCGCTTGGCCTCATCGGCGATTCCTTGCGCCTGTATCAGGTTCTCTTGAACTTAACCAGCAACGCGATTAAATTCACAGAACAAGGAACCGTCACACTGCGCGTCCATGTCCAGGAGCTTCAGGAAGATCGAGTTTCTATCGGTTTTACGATCAGCGATACAGGGATTGGCATGAATGATGAACAGCTCGCCAAACTGTTCCAGCCTTTCGTTCAGGCTGATGAAGTCACGAGCCGCAAATTCGGGGGAACAGGGCTTGGACTCGTCATTTCCAAGAGCATCATTGATAATATGGGCGGCTCCATTGAAGCCTCCAGCGAGCCTGGCTTGGGCAGTGTATTCCGCGTCAGCATTCCTTTTGCTTTAACCTTGCAAACGACGAAGTCACAGACCCGCTTCCCGCTCCGCGCCTTTCTTGTGGAAGATCATCCCGAACTGCACCGCGTGCTGCTGCAAACGCTGGCATCTATGTGTTCGGAAGCGGCAGGTGTTTACTCCTGGAAGGAAGCAAGGAAAGCTATCGAGCTTATTCCACTGGATTTGGTTCTGCTTGATATGGAGGCTTTTGACATGTATGGGGAAGAAGTGTGGTTGGACATGCTGGAGACCTGTAATCGGAACAACTTGAAAACGATTATTTATACAACCTTGCCGGGCCGGGATGCCTTGGAGCAGCTGCCTGCGGAGGCCGCACCGCACGCGATTTTGGTCAAGCCGGTTTCCCGGAGCGTTCTATACCAAACCCTGCAAACAATCACAGGCAGTTATGCATCCGATGTTGTCGCCCAGACTTCTGAAGCCGGAAAACTTGAAAGTGAAGAAGCTTGGCCATCCTTTCCGCGAATTCTGCTTGTCGAGGATAATGACATCAATCAGACCGTGGCTCGCTCCCTTTTGGAAAGTATGAATGGTGTTGTTCAAGTAGCTTCTAATGGTTTCGAAGCTTTGCAGCACCTGGAAACCTCGGATTACCAATTAATCCTGATGGATATCCATATGCCTGATCTTGATGGCATTGAAACTGCGAAACGCATTCGGCTTCAGCCCAAATGGCGGCACATTCCCATTATTGCCGTCACCGCCGACTCTACCCTGGAGAAGCGTCTAGCTTGCATTCGCGCTGGCATGAATGAGGTCATCTCCAAGCCGATCATTCCTGATCGCTTATTTGCCGCTGTGAGCACTTGTTTAAGCTTGAGCGGAAAAATGGCGGCACCCGGACTCGATAGGGAGGAAGCGCTGGAACGGCTGCTTGGCAAAACCGACATTTATCATCAAATGCTGAGGAAATTTCATGCACAGTCCCAAGATTTGATTGAGCAGTTAACAACAACTATCCAACAAATCAAATATGAGGATGCCCTGCATCTCCTGCATACATTGCGCGGTTCATCAAGCAACCTGTCCGCAAATCGCGTGTACGCCGCGGCAACTGCGCTCGAAGAGACGTTGAAACAGTCCACTCCTCTGGATGAATCCAAAACCATCCTGATTCAAAATCAGGTGCAATCCCTGGCGATCGCTTTGGAAGAGGTCTTTCACACCATCCAAAAATTGCTGCTTGATTGAAAAATGTGCGGTTTTATGTCACTATATGCATAGGGCTCCTGCTGACAGGAGCATGTATTTTATATGTATAGGTGGTTTAAGATCATGACAGAACAAAGCGCTCCATACCGCATTTTGTTGTATTATAAATTCGTTAATGTGATAGATCATGAAGCATTAGCTCGAGAGCATCTGGCTTTTTGCAAAAAGCTCGGCGTCAAAGGCCGTATTCTGATCGCCCCGGAAGGCATCAACGGCACCCTCTCCGGAACCGTGGAACAAACCGACGCTTACATCGCCATGATGAACCAAATGCCTCTTTTTAAAGATATGGTCTACAAAATTGATGAGAGCGAAGGACATGCTTTCAAAAAGCTGTTCGTTCGTCCTAAAAAAGAGCTCGTCACCTTCCGTCTCGAAGAAGATGTGAATCCGAATGAGTTGACGGGCACGCATTTGAAGCCCAAAGATTTCTATGAAAAGCTTCAACAAGAAGATGTTATCGTCCTCGACGGGCGCAACCATTACGAGTACGAAATCGGGCACTTCCGTGGCGCCATTCGTCCCGAAGTAGAAACAACACGCGAATTCCCGGAATGGATTCGCAACAATCTTCAAGAATTTAAGAACAAGCCGATTCTCACTTATTGCACTGGCGGTATTCGTTGCGAGAAGTTGTCCGGTTTTCTGATTCAAGAGGGCTTCACAGATGTTTACCAGCTCGATGGCGGCATTGTCACTTACGGGAAAGATGAAGACGTGAAGGGCCGTCTTTTTGACGGTAAATGTTACGTGTTTGATGAGCGAATCTCGGTTCCTATCAACCGTACGGACGAGGATATCATTGTAGGCAAATGCTACCACTGTGGCAAACCTGAAGATCGCTACATCAACTGTGCGAACGATTTGTGCCATCTGAAGCACGTATGCTGTGAAGCTTGCGAAGAAGAGCATAACAGCTTCTGCTCCAAGGAATGTGAAGAGAAGACGCTTAGTTCGTTAGAGGCTTAATCCGAATAAAATGAGGCATGTCCATGGTCATTGGATGACTGGGGACAGCCTCTTTTTTATTGCAGCTGCTGGGTTAGCGGGAAAAACTCCAGTTATTTCAACAAATTTCAGCTTTAAACAACAAATAACTGGAAAAAATACCGTTACTCCAGTCCAACTCCCCTACTTCCTGGCTCAATCGTCCGCATTAACAGGAGAAATTCCATTTATTCACTCTATTAACGGCATGACTCAATGAAATAGCGGTAGTATTTCCCGTTAATCCAAAAAAAAGAGACATATCCCTCGGTCATTGGATGACTACGGGAACAGCCTCTTTACTAGTGCCGAGCGGATGAAAATTTGGCATTTTGGAGGGGAGCAGGGGCATTGGATGTGATCTGTGGCAAACCTAATATACTTAAAAGATTTAACGGAAGTACACTGCTCATTTTGGTTTTAACGTCTGACAGACTGTACTTTTTTTGCACTTCCTAAAATTTGGAAGAAGACACTTCCAACATCATTCATTTCAGTTGAGACGGAGGCGCCTTCATAAACAGATGCATGAAATTATGGTTTTTCTGTAATGGTGTAAACGCCATTAACAGATGTGTTAAAGGTATAGGCAACCTCATTGGTATGTCTCGTAGTACCTTGTGTTGCAGCGACCGTATTGCCGTTTTGGTCCTTGACAACGATACCATTCGGCCATGGTGATACCAAGGTTAACGATTTACCGGCGTCGCTGATGATTTCGGCCGACAGCACTTTGCCGTTTTTCAGTTCACTGGAAACACGGAATGCGTTCTTCGCACGCAAAGTGACGAATTTGGCGTCAACGTTTTTGCTCCATGCCGGGAATAGGCGCATTTCGTACGTTCCTCCCGAAATGTCATTCAATTCGTTCTGCAGCAGCATGCTGTTGACACTTTCCAACGCACCGCTGTTTTCATAAGAGGCTCCGCTATCGTAGAACTTCTTGCTGTTATAGATCATATTCAGCGTTTTATGGAACCGATCAGTTAATAGATCTGCATCAACCCCTATTCTTGCTGCAATGGTGTATGATTTGGAGAAACCATTCAGTGTGCCGCCATTGAAATGCGGATTCAGAAAATCACCATAATCGAAGGTATCTTTCGCAATTTGAAGAAGCGCAGGGTCTGAACCTTTGTTGATTAATTCACTCGGATGAACCGAGCCTTCCATGACAACAGGTTGGTTGTTATTCGAGATGTAAGCAGCCCATGGTAAATCATAGTATTTTACCTGAATAGGATTTGCGCTCTCAACACCGCCTACAAAAATCTCCTTATTGTGGTTAAAACCAAGCTGGGCTAATAGATTTACAGTCGTCGGATTGTTCGTGCTTGTAGGAATTGGAGACAGATTCGCAAGTATTTCCTGACATTTCGCAATCAAGTCCGCGTCTACATTCAAGTGCTGCGCCATTTCCATAAAATCTCTGAATGTTGAGCGGATATACCCCATATCCATGGAGGCATTGATGTTCCATCCCCCCTCGTTATTCGCACTATTATATACCCAATATTTGCCGTCTTCCTTTTTCACTACAAAATCACAGTAAAATTGCACCACTTGTTTAATCGCAGGATAAATAAACCTCTTCAAATCTTCGTCATCTCTGTTGTACAGCCAATCCCATTCCAATGCCCGGGTGAACAAAGCGACGTTCGTCTTTTGGTCACTTGATAATTGAGGGATTCTCTCGCTTGCAACCGGCGCAGGATCCAACTTCCCGTAATAGGCCATTATCGGCAACGTATGTCTGTCGGCCTGAGTGCCTTGATAACCTCTCGCGGCCGTTCTTTGCTGCTCAAAGGTCAATGAATTCACAGCATCCGCATAATAGGGCTGAAGCATATCCGTCCGGTTACTGGAATGCACCCCGTAGAATGGCGCTTCATAGTTATAGTTCAAGACCGCATGCCCATCGGCCGCTGAATTATCATTCGTGTTGAACAGGCCGTTTAAACCTCCGACCACATTCGGCTGCTCAGCCCAATCCGGCGTTTGACGAATAGCGCAACCTAAAATATAAAGCGTGGTGTAGTAGTAGTCCTGTATGACCGAATCGCTTAACTTCACATAGGATTTGAGCCAATAATTTTTCCACCAGTTCAGATGATAGGTGCGTGCTGTATCGATCGAGGCTTCCGTTATCGCATTTAGTTTCTGTAGAGCGGTATTTTTCACTGTCGCTATATCTTTGGTGACGAGGATCGAACCGGTTCCTATCGGCGCTTTCAGTCCGCTGTGCGTATACAGCACAGTACCGATTTTTGCCGTCTCTCCAGGATTCAGCGTCAACATAATGACGTTGCCCGCTCCCATTTGATAGTTACCCTTAATCACTTTGGTTGCTGTTGCTCCGCGGAATACAAATCCGGTTTCGTTATCTCGGGTCAACCAAATCGCATTGCCGTCAGTTCCCGTTGCATTGACGACTCCATCCGTTGTCGGACTGCTCAATTCGATTTTCACTTTCTGCGGACCTGCCGCACTGCTATCCAAGGTAACATTCGTAAACATGGCATTCTGATCGTCCGCGACCCAGGTCTTGTAACTGACCAAATTGCTGTTATATTCCATTTTACTGCGGATTTCAGCATTCAAAATATCGCGTTCATGCGAGAAACGTCCATTATCTGTCTTAGAGGGATTGATCACATTAGCGCCGTTATTATACAAATTTATATCCGTAATGCGCGCAGAAGTCATATCTTTTGGGAAATGCAGTGTGGCATATTGCGGGTCTACAGGTGTCGTTGTGTATACCCTTAAATATTTGGCAGTAATCGGTGCAGCAAAATCAAACGTATTGGTATAAACAGACGAATACACACTGCCCGTTACACTTTTGATTGTCGTCCAATTCGTTCCATTATTTGAAGTCTGAATATCGTAGTTATAGAGGTTATACTTCGCTTCATCTGGAAAAAGCACGCTATGATGCTTGAGTTCAATCTTGTTAAACGTAAATGGTTCTCTTCCTTGAACTTTGATCCACTTTTCCAGTGGGCGCGGCCCGAAGGTTTGCGAATCTTTTTGCGTATAGGATATCCACTCCGTCCCCTCATTGGAATCAAATGCGTAGGCTGGACTATAATTTTGTGGATTCGCCTCATTATCTTTCTGGTTATTCACCAAAACAGAGTTGGAAGAGTCAAAAGTAAAAGGGGCCGGCGGACTCGGAGGCGTTGGAACAATTGGATCACCGTTTGCAAATGTCAAACGGGCATTCATAATTTTTTTGCCACCCCAGGCATTACCGCTGGCCAGGAAATAGCTTTGTTGATTTTTTTGGGCATCGGAGACAACGCCAAAAGTACCATTGCCCATCAACATACCCGAAGTCATATACTTACCGTTAATAACCGTATCAACTGGAGTCGTTTGCTTAGCCGTAAGTCCAGACAAAAGTGTGTTCAATTCCGGCCAATTCACATTTGCGGAAGCTGGGACGATACTCATTGTCGTTTCATTGCTTTCCGAAGGAAGCGCAACACTATTTCCGGCAAAATCAGCTTTCACCATGTAAGTACCTACGTCTATCGGAGGCGCATTTCTCCATGTCGCACCGGGTGTAAGCGCTTTATATTTGTAAATATAAGGTACTTGAATGGGATACGATACAGCCCCTGTCATCGGAACATTTACACCCGTATAGGTGAAAGATTTGCTCTCCAGTGTCAGGTTGACGGTTGCTTTGGTTATCGTGAGAACGGCGACACTGCTCTCCGCACTGCTATACGTGTCATTTCCAGCAAATACAGCTTTTACATCATACTGGCCTATTTGGGAGGGGGCCGTTTCCGTAAAAGCTTCTGTTACGCCATGTTTTTTATACAGGTACTTCAATGGAACTTGCAAATAATCAACCCCGCCCTTATAGGCGATCGGAACGTTTGCGCCATCCGTGTACCAATTGACCGGTTCGCCGGTATAGCCGATTGTCCGATTATTCAAGGTAATCACTGGCGTCTTATTATACAATGTGCTTACGGCATCGCTGCTGCTGAAGAGTTCGACTTCGGCCAGACGGGCTTCACTGCTGCCTTCAGATCCGGCTTGCTCCGGTGTAACATAATCCACTTTAAAATAACGAGCCGTAACCGGCGATGTCAGCGTACGCTGCGTGACATCATAGATGTTATTATCTACTTGATCCACTTGCGTCCAATTGACATCATCCGTGCTTACGCTAACTTTGAAACTTTTAGCATTTAAAATCTTATCACCGTGTACGCCATAATGGTGAAGCACATACTTGGATATCGTTTTTACCGCGGGAAGCTGAATCTTCAACCAATGTGGCCTCACATTATGGTTGGATGTCCAAGTAGAGCTGTCTCCCGACACGCTTCCGTCTATCGTTCTACTCGCATACATTTTATTCCACTCACTGCTCGCCGTTGCCACAACACCCGGAAGCCTAGTCAAGGATGGCTCATTCGGTGCAGCAAATCCAATCGGGATTTGCACAGATGCGAACATACAGGCCGCCAACACACCGGCGATTGTTTTTCTAATGAACATAATATAACCTCCTCTATTTGGATTTTTGCTTAGTCTAAACCCGCAAGCTAGCATGTCTCAGAAGCCAAGCCCTTGTGTCAGAACCCTATCGTCATCACCGTACCCTGTATGGTTTATTATCCCTCCTTCCACTATGATGGTTATTTTTAACCGTGGCGGCGGTACATTTCACCCCCGCCACGGTTACGCACCCGCTACTTTTTATTCGCTGCCTTCCAAGCATCAATTTGTGTTTGCATTTCAGCCAGCAGCTTGTCCATGCCTGCTTTTTTCAACTTCTCATTTAATTTCGGCAATGTCGTATCGGGATCAAGCGATCCGGTAATCAGACCTGCTTTAAATTCACTAATCGCGGACGCGCATTGCGCCAGCTCACTTTTCACTTTAGAAGGGTCGAAGCTGAAGCCGAGCACTTTGGACGAAATTGCCGCATTGTTCATATCCGGGCCTGCCGGGAACCATTTTGGTTGTAACGGGCTTGTGCGATAGGAGTTAAACATGTTGCCGTACTCCCAACCCGAAGCAACGTTGTAACCGCTGTTTGGGATCATTTCAATTAGATCCTCGCCTGTTTTTTTGTAATGCTTGTCTTCAATCCCATAGTTCATTAAATTAAATAGTTTAGCATCCGAATACATCAAATCATAAAACATCATGGCACGTTCCGGATTCTTCGAAGTACGGGGGATCGCTGTCAAAGTTCCAATAATAGAACCCGTACTCATATAGGGAGGAGAAAATTGGACAGTAAGTACGTTTTCCGGCTTACCATTGCCGTAACGATCCGCTTGGTTAGCTGGTACATCGGGGTTCATAACAGCTGTTCTTGTAATATATTTCCCAGCCTTCTCATCGGCATCAAGATCTGTAATCGTAGATGCGTCTTTGCGGATAATGCCTTTTTGATACCACTCATGCATCAGTTTCAGGAAGTTCACGTATTCCTTTGTCTCAAAGAGATTGACGACCTTCGTATCTTTGTCATTGATGAGAAGCACACCTGGATTCGTATCAGCGAAATACTCAATGCCAAGCGCAGACCCAATATAACTCAACTGGTCATCGTTGCCTTTCACACGAAAAGCATATTTGTCTTTCTCGCCAGCAGCTACTTTTTCCAAGAAAGGGGTCAAGTCTTCAAGTTTCTTAGCTTTCGACGGATCAAAGCCGTATTTATCCGCATACGTTTTATTGATCAGCATACCTGGTGTTCTGGCCAGAACCTGCGTATTAATAATGCCATATAATTTTCCGTTAATTTTCGGGGCTTCCCATGCTTTTTCAGGTACCTGTTTCAAAATGTTCGTGCCATACTTCTTGAGCTGATCCGTGATATCCAGATAAGCGCCTTTATTCACAGCGGAAACATAATCATTCGTCCAGTTTGATGTGAACATCAGATCTACGTTTTCACCCGATGCCAATACAGCTTGCATTTTTTGATCGTAATTTCCCCAATCTACAAACTCGATATTAATTTCGGCATTAATTTTTTCTTTTGTGATTTTGTTCATCTCGGTGAATACCGCTTTCGCATCGGGGAATGCACCTTGAGGGAGATACCATTTGAGCGTTACCGGATCAAGTTTCTTTGCTTCGGCACTCGGAGCCGCCGTCTCTTTCATTGCTGCATCCGGCGAAGCTGTTGAAGGGTTTACCCCCGTTTTGCTGCAGCCTGCCAACATCATGGAGCCTAATAGAATCGTGGTTAATGCGAGCGGTATCGATTTCATTTTTCTAGTTTTCATTCTAGAACCTCCCTAATTATTTATTATTGAACACTCAAATGAGTGTAACAATCCATAACAATCTAACCTTTCACTGCCCCTAACGTGAGACCTTTTACGATGTATTTCTGGAAGAATGGAAAAACGAACATCATAGGACCTATCGCCAGCACAGCCATAGCCATGCGAACCGATTCTCCTGGAATTTGCTCCAAATTGATCTGGAGTCCTGCCTGCATATGACTGGTTAAATGCTCCAAATTCGACATGATACTCTGCAGCAAGTATTGCAGGGGAACAAGATCTGTATCCGAAATGTACAACATCGCCAGCCACCAATCGTTCCAATAACCCAGCGCGTAAAATAACCCGACAGTCGCCAGCGCAGGCTTTGACAAAGGCACGATGATACCGGCGAATATTCGGATCTCGCTTGCTCCGTCGATCTTGGCCGACTCTATAATCTCAAAGGGCATACTCATCAGAAATCCCCGCATAAGCATGGCGAACCACGCGCTTACGCCATAGGGCAGGAATAAGGCAAATATCGTATCCTGCAGATGCAGAATTTTAGTCACAACCATATAGGTGGGTACGAGTCCTCCATTAAAAATCATCGTAAAGAACACATAAAACGATGTGATCCGGTGATATCTGTAATCTCTTCGCGTCATAACGTAGGCGACTGAGGTCGTCAAAATGAGGCTTAACACCGTGCCCAAAACAGTGACGGTGATCGTAATGAAATAGGCACTCAGCAGTTGCTTCGGCGTTTGCAGTAAATACGAATACGCTTTGCCTGTTAGATGTTCTGGAATGAGGTTGTACCCGTAATGAACAATATTGGAATCGGAGGTTAAGGATACAGAGAGCACGTAGATCAGCGGAATAACCGTAATCAATGAAATGAATAGGAAAAATGTGATATTTACACCTTGGAACCATTGCTGAGCCCGACTTCGAATCGGCATAGCTTTCTCTCCTTTTGGGCTAGAACAACGCGCTCTCGCTGTCTATTTTTTTGACAATCCGATTGGTGATGAGGACAAGCACAAGTCCTACGAACGATTGGTATAGACCAGCTGCCGATGCCATACCGATATCGCCGACAACTCGTAATGAACGATACACGTAGGTGTCGATAACGTCGGTAGCCGAATATAAAGCTCCTGCATTGCGAGGCACGAAGTAAAACAAACCAAAATCCGAAAAGAAGATTTTGCCCACATTCAACATGAAAAGCAGCAGCACCAGAGGCACAATTAGCGGATAGGAGATACGCAAAATCTGTTGAAACCGAGAGGCTCCATCAATGGCGGCGGCTTCATAATAACTTGGATCAATTGACATCAATCCTGTGTAGAAAATGATTGCGGTATAGCCGACATTTTTCCATAGATAGGTGATGACCAGGATGACAGGCCAATATTTGGGGTCCGAATACCAGTCTACCGGCGCTATATTCAGCCATTCCAGCAGCTTATTGACGGCACCGTAAGTAGGATTGAGAAGGATATACGTGAGATAACCGACGACTACCCAGGATAAAAAATAAGGGAAAAAGAGAACGGTTTGAAACACCCTCACTGCCTTTCTTCCCATCTCGGCCAGCAGAATTCCACATACGACGGAAGCCGCAAGTCCGATAAGAATGAACAAAGCATTCAGCAGCAGCGTATTTCGCGTCACCCTGAGCGCATCCTGGGAAGTGAAGAAAAACTTAAAGTTATCCAACCCTGCCCAATCACTTCCCCAGATTCCTTTGGCATAATTAAAATCCTTGAAGGCCAGCACCGTGCCGAACATCGGCAAATAAGAAAAGGCAAAAACAAACAACAGTGCCGGAAGCGAGATGAGGAACAAACTCTTATTTTTTCTTAAATGCGTTAATTCTTTCTTTAGTAGAATCACAGCTCCACTCCTTCGGGTAAAATGTATGTCTAACCTTGATCGACACCCTAACTGTAAAACGCACAGCGAGAACCCGTATACTGCTCATTTTATTTCCGCCCAAAACAGCGACCGCACTTTTTGTATTTGTTGCCTCTCAGGGACTGTATTTTTTTGTTACTACAAGAAAAAACCGTTACGCAGCAAGGCTTGAGCGGCCTAAGTCAACGTTAACGGTCTTTATCCTCACATGCGTTCCTTTATTCGCTTAGCCATAAATTCACGGGGAGTTGTCCCAAATTTCGCTTTAAAAACTTTGTAAAAATAGCTCTCATTTTCAAAACCGACCTTACGCATAATATCTTGAATGTTCAATTGCGAGTTCTCCATCCACTCCACAGCCCTCTCCAACCGAACTCGATTCATGTAATCAGGAATGGACATTTGTTTATGCGACTTGAAAATCTTTCCGACCTTGGCCGGGGATATGCCTATCACCGTTGCGATCTCGGAAGCTCCCAGATTCAAATCCGCATAACGCTCGTCGATCATTTCTTGGATACGCAGCGCAATGACGACATCTTCAGAGATTCGATCTCTTTCAACCTCAGTGTCACTCGTAATTTCCTCAATGACCTCCATCCATTTGGTTTGGAATTCGCCGATCGTTTCAATCTGCAGCAGTTCTTTACTCATCAGAATCGTATTTACTTTAACGGGTTCTTTACGCGATTTATTGAGATCGTAAACAAGATACTTGAATTGATTCACAGCGTGCAGCAAGGACAGCGTCATGTCGCTATATTCAAGCTTTTTCACTTCATCCAAAAGTGCAGCAAGCTTATCCGCCGATCCTCGGTAATTCCCAATCCTCACCTGCTCAAGCAGTTGATTCTCCAGCTCCAGTACCCGATCCATCGAGGGAATCTGACCTAATTGCTTAATATAACCTTGCGTTAACACCGACATTTTACCAGCGATGAAGCGATACATAGAGACATTCAGTGCTTGTTGATAAGCCGTTGTTGCATACGTATGGTCTGCGACACTGGCACTTAAAGCAGCGGTAATCGATAAATGATAGCATTGGAACAAATAGGTTTGGCACTCCTTAAGCAGCTGCAAAATTAATGCTTCCAGCAGCTCTAGCGACGTCTCCGATTGTAAAATCACTGCTACGTGATCATTGCGTAAATCGACCGCTTCTGCATGGCAGGCTTGGCTTAGAAATTCCGAAGCGATGTTCATGACCGCGAATACCAGGAGTTCTTTCTCCTCGAAGCTTTTTTCGGTCACATGCTTATAGTTATCGAACTTCAGCACACAAATCATAAAATTTTGCTCTTGCCGAAAAGGCAGTTTATGCTCCAGGCATGCTCCTTCAAAATCGGCTATGGAGACCGATAAGCTGTTTAATATCCATTTGCTTAAAAAGCGGTTCTTCATGCGTTGTTGGCCGGAGATCTTCTCTTGATGAAACTGCCCCAGCTGAACAGCCGAATTCTTGTAGACGTCCTGCAAAAAAACAAATTCATCCCTCGACGCTGCGGTTTCCCCGCCAAGGAACTGACTTGAACGCAGCTGCGAAACGAGTTGCTCCACAGGTCTGTAGATCCCTCTGGACACTTGAAAGAGAACTAATAATGTCACTAGCAATACAATGACGGTGATGATGATAATGCTTGTCCTTAGCTTATTTAAATAAACGTAGGCTTCGTCATAAGGCACCGTCTTAAACAAAATCCATCCCGTATGATCGACGGTAATATAAGCTGCTAAATATTTGTTACCTTCCAATTTTATACTGAAATAATTCTCTGCTGCCCCGAGCGTTGGGTACTTCTCTTGTAATAAAGCCGCCAGCTTCGTTCCTTGCTCCGACAATGACTCATTTACTTCCATAAACTGTTGATCATCACTTAGGATGAACATTTTACTGAGCTGTTCCATTTCAACGTTGTTAATCGCTTTAATATTATTGAACAGCCACTCCAGTTTAATGTTCAGGATGACGGCGCCATCCATGCGGCCTTGCTCATCGGTCAGCTCATACATCACATAGGTCAGAACTTTCTCCATTTGAACATGTGAAGCATCGAGGCTTACATCCATATTACGAACAACCGGCTTTAACGGCGGGATCGATCCGCCATGCGCTTCCAGCAGCTTCTCCCACTCTATGTCTTTATGTATGAATTGTCCGTAAGTGGAGTAGTAGTTCTGTTTGTTGTTGTTATAAATGTAGACCGATTGAACAAAGGAATTGCTCCAAACGACGGAACTTTTCAGCTTATTAATGACATTCATATAATCAAACGTCTCATCGTCATTCAAATACATTAACGCCCGCACATCGTTATTGTTATACGTTGACAAAATTAAATTCCGAACCATATTATCCAAATATTCAATATTGTATTTGGTTTGGGCAAGAAGTTTACGGCTATTTTTGTATTCGTTATCAAAGACTTTTTCTTGTACGTTGTAATAGACGACACTCGATAAAATAGCTGTAACCAGTAAGATCAATGAAGCAAACCATAAGTAGATCCGGGCTAAATATTTTTTGGAACCCAACTTTTTGGTAATTTTCAATCTGCACTCCCCCACCATAGTCAGCTCTCATCTCTTTACAAACTTTTACAATCCCTTCATTCAATATTCTAAATATTTCGGCAGACTTCGTCTATTACAATATTTTTTTCTATTTATTCTAAATAGAGTTAGACATCCAAAATATATAAAAAAAGGACCTCTCTACAAGTTTTGTAACTTGAGAAAGACCCTTTTCCTATGTACTTAAGATAATTGCTCCACGATACGGTCGGCAAGCGGATACACAAGTTCCTCCTCCAAGGTGAAATGCCTGAGCAGGATTAAGCAGGCCGTCATCAACTCCGATGCCATCACATGCAGGAACTCCTCATCTATCGGCACTTTCATTGCATTCACACCGTCAACGAAAGTTTGCACAACCCTTTTAGCCAAGTCATGATCCTGTTCCAGAACCGTCACAGAACGGGAAACCGACAGCGCAGTCGTCGGAGGCAAGTAGGATTGCAGGAGTGGAAACAGCTCACTTTCCTCCCATTCCGAATGCTGCTCCAGCTCTTCCACCAGAGATAGAATCAGATCTTGGAGTTCAATCAGCTTACACATGCCTATTGAGCAATCCTCGAGGGAGTACAAGGAAGCAGCCATCGTGCGGATTTCGGCAAGCTGCCCGCGCATCTGTAAATGTTCCTCCTTCAGACGTTCTACGAGTATGGGAAAATAACTCGGATCCACGATATACTCCGTATTCGTTTGAATGCTCAAACGGTCTTTCATTCTTCATCCTCCTTTGGGGTCTCCTCCGAAATCTTCGTGCGTGAGCAAACGCAAAAAAGCTGACCTAATCTGCATTATCATTCTATGCAGGTAGGGTCAGCTCTCATGCGAAGGAATAAAGAACGATTAGAACATTTATCGAATACGGCTTTCTGTTAATTGGAACTGATTCATGAGCTGGAGCAGCGATTGGGTAATCGCCCCGACATCTCCCGTCGTTTGGCGCACATGCAGCATGTCCTGCAGCAGCTCATGCACCGTTTGCTCTACCTCGGCGGAGATTTGACGGTTCTCCTTGCTCACGCCCGCCACTTTCTCCATCAGCGCTACCACTTCCTCCACCACTTGCGTTTTCATGGTGTCATGGGCGCTTGCGCTGCTGAGAATTTCGGAGGCCGCCGCCACAATTTGCGTCCCCTCCAAAACGACCTTCGTGCCTTCCTCCATCGAGAGGAAGGCCTCATTCGCATGGCGCTCGATCTGTTCTATGGTCTCGTTAATCTCCGTCGTCGACTTCTTCGTCAGATCGGCCAGTTTACGAATCTCGCCGGCGACGACGGCGAAACCTTTGCCGTGCTCGCCAACCCGGGCCGCCTCGATCGAAGCATTCAGGGAGAGAAGATTCGTCTGCGCCGAAATCTCCTCAATGACTTTCAACAGCTGCGGGATTTCTTGCGTAGTAAGCAGAAACGTCTGAATGGTCTGATTCGTTTCGGCTACCTTGGCTGAAATCTGATTCATCTTATCCCCGATGCGGCCAACTTCATCCTGGGCCACTGCAATTTGATCGGATGCTTTCTCTTCAAGCTCTCGCAGGGTGCCGCTCATATTTTGCGTAACATCCTTGGCGACGTCAATATCCTTCAGTTGTCCGCGCAAGGAACGGATCATATTATGGATCTGGGTGCTCATACGACCAGTCGATTGCTCTGTTGATCCGGTCGATTCATTGAGCCGATCTTGACTGATCTGAACCTCAGCCGCCGCTTGTTTCACCTGCAGCATAATGCCCTCAAGGGAATCGATCATATTGTTGATCCATTTCGCCAATTCCCGGGTTTCATCCCCTGCAAACTCCTGTACGCGCAACCGTTGTGTCAAATCCCCGCTGCCTTCCGCGTTTAAACGGATGAACTTATTGATTTGGGCCAGCTGCTTAACAACCGGCTTACTGCCTTTGCGTCTGAGGATACCGGAGCCGATCCAACCGTATATCGCACTGGCAGCAGCTGTAATCGCCGCGCCTAATCCGTTTGAGACATGACCGTTTAACAGCCAAAAGCCACCGCCTGAGAGTAATATAAAACCTACAATAAATTTAAGTTGTAAGCTGAACATTTTCCAATCGATGCTGCGAATCCGGTATACCTCTTCCAGATCCCCTTCACACATCATTCCCCATATATCAGGGCAATGCGGCAGCTGGAACGTGACTCCCTTCCCAATAACCGATATGTGCCGATAGTCCGAATAACCCGGAAATTCCACGAACAGGTTGCTTCCTTTGGCAATCGTTCCCGCAACACCTGGGTGCAGCTGCCCTGTTGCCGGATCTGTAAAGATCAGCTCCAACTCCGTATGTTCCTTAACGCCAACGATTCCGAAATCCGTGCGTACGCCATCTTTTAAATTATCGCCATGCGTGAAAGTCAGATCCTCAAACCGGCTTCGGGACAACGCCGTTCCTGGCGCAATCTGCTTATTCAACACCGGCTTGGCCATGAATAAATAGTTATCGCCTGAATCTGGGTAGACATGTCCGGATTCCCGTTGAATCAAATCCCCGAGCACATCGTTCGGCACGCGGCCGCAGATAGCCCCTTGCCACTCCCCGTTCTTCACCAAAGGCAAAATAAAAGCCATTGTCATCGCATCATGAAACGGCGAGGTACTTGGACCGATCTCCAGGGTTAGCGGGTCAGAAAAAGGCCCAAACAAACATTTCTCCCCTTTTCGCGTCTCCTCCAACCCTTTCATAAGACCGCTTCCAACTACATACGTCTTGCCAACGTGAGCAGGGTATGTCGAGTAACTCACACCTGCTTTTTCATTTAAGATAAAAATTTCCGAAAAATCCGCTCCACTCTTCAGCGCAGCAGTGAGCATTTTCTGTATAACTGCTGAGTCTTGAGAAATCGGTGAAGCAGTTGAAGCTGACTCGGATAACATCGCATGCAATCTGTCCAGATGTGACCAGTACGTTGCCACCCAGCTTCGCAATATTTCAGTCCGTGTATGAGCGATCCCTTCAAAGATATGTTCCACATCTTCCTTCAGGTGACGATTCAACCGATATGACCACCAAAGCGGCAACCCTTTCCGAAAACCTAGCCAATCAAACATACCCCGTCCCCCTATATTCACATAGAGTGTGAATTTTTTTAACATTTACCTTATTCGACATTCTATAGGTGTTTCTGTCGTAACGCAATACAAAATTAGGAATTTTCGAAAATTTTTAATACTTTTGAACTACACCGTACTTTCGTCATATTAATTTTACGTCAGTTATATTGACATAATTTTCTGAAAAATCTACAATATAAGAAAATATAGGCATCGCCATCAATTTACGTTATATTTTCTAACACATTTTAAGAATGAAGATCAGAAAGGAGGCCTGGTTTCTGCTTCGGGCCCTTATCTCCATGTAGCTTCCGAATGCATAGTTAAGAAACCAGGAAGCTGCGATGTCAAAACCTGAGAATCTGGTCACCACACCTTATAATCCCCACCCCTTTTACGATGAAATGTTTATGAACGCCTATTCGGTTCGTTCGCATTATCAAACGGTGTTTCGTCAGTTCATGACCATGAAGTCCGGCAATTTGAACAAACGCCAAACAGCCACCATGAAACGGATGATGGAAGAAGGAATCACCTTCACGCTGTACAGTCCTGATCAGACCGAGGCGCTCGAACGCACAATTCCTTTCGATCCCATTCCACGCATCATTCCAAGGGATGAATGGCTGAAGCTTGAGAAAGGACTTAGGCAGCGCGTGAAGGCGCTGAATTTATTTCTCAAAGATATTTACCATGACCAATGTATCCTCAAGGATGGCATTATTCCAAGAAAAATGGTTCTCTCGAACTGCTACTTCCGGCCGGAAATGATGCGTTTATCCATTCCTAATGATGTGTACGTAACCGTTTCAGGCATTGACTTAATCCGCGATGAGCACGGCGAATACTTTGTTCTCGAAGACAACCTCCGATCGCCGTCAGGATTTTCCTACTTATATAAGAGCCGTTCCATCATGACGCACTTATTCCCCGAGCTCGTGTTTAGCCACTCCATCCAAGATATCGAACAAAGTTTGAACGTGTTTCTATCCGCTTTGCGCAGACTCAGTCCCGCCGGGAAAAAAGATCCCGTTATTGGTCTGCTGACTCCAGGTTGCTATAACTCAGCTTACTTCGAGCATACCTTCCTTGCTCAGCAAATGGGAATCGAGCTTGTAGAAGGAAACGATCTCGTCGTCATCGATCACAAGGTGTACATCCGCAGTATCAAAGGACTTCGCCAAATTGATGTGCTTTATCGCAGAATTGATGACGATTTCCTCGATCCGCTTGCTTTTGACCCTAATTCACTGCTAGGTGTTGCAGGCATCATGAATGCCTACCGCGCCGGCAACATCAACATCGTGAACGCCCCAGGCACAGGGGTCGCGGACGATAAAGCCATCTACGCCTACGTTCCCGATATGATTCGTTACTATTTGAAGGAAGAACCCATTCTCAATAACGTGCCTACGTACATTCTTTCAAGACCGGATGAACGCGAGCATGTCCTCCAACATTTGAGCACGATGGTCGTCAAAGAAACGTCCCTCTCGGGCGGTTACGGTATGCTCATAGGACCAACCGCTTCTGACAGTGAACTGGCGGATTTCAGGCAGAAAATCATTGTGAACCCTGATCGATATATCGCCCAGCCCACCATTCAGCTGTCGAGAGCGCCTGTCATGATGGATGGCCAAATGGCTGCACGGCATATTGATCTTCGAGCCTTCGTTATCGCAGGCGAAACGATCGAGGTTATTCCCGGCGGACTTACGCGAGTAGCGCTCAAAGAAGGTTCACTTGTCGTGAACTCCTCCCAAGGCGGGGGCTGCAAAGACACATGGGTGACGAATTCGTAGAAATCCACATTTTGATGGGAGGCAGCGGAACATGGTGATGATGGGACGAACAGCGGAAGCTTTATTCTGGATCGGACGGTACACAGAAAGAACAGAGAATCACGCGAGGTTAATTGATGTTTATTATCATATCCGCGAGGAACGGGAAAGCGGCAGCGGTCAAATGTGGAGCCGGTTAATCGATACGATCGGCGACAGAGCTGCTTTTAACGAACAATATAGCAATTGCACAGAGCAGTACGTCCTTCAATACATCACACTTGATAAAAATAATGTGAACTCTTTGCTCGCTTGCACCAATCATGCGCGAACCAATCTGCGCAATATACGCGAGAAAATGCCGGCTGAACTATGGGATATTATGAATGGCTTATATTTGTGGCTAAAAGAAAAAGATGTCCGTGATATCACGAGCGATTCACCGCATTTATTTTACCGATACGTCCGCGATCATTTATCGATGTTTCACGGAGCTGCCACCTCTGTCATGCCGCGCCAAAATGAATGGCATTTCATAGAAGCAGGACGGTATCTGGAGCGTGCGGAGAATTTGCTTCGCTTGCTGCAATCCTTATGCCAGGACTACGCCAAAGAGGAAATGTCCTCCTACCCGCTTATGCTCTCTGTTCTCAAATCAGTCAGCGGTTATGAATCGTTCCGCAGAGAATATGCAGATACGGTGAACCTGACCAATATCATCAAATTCCTGATGCTGCATGAGGCTTTCCCGAGATCGATCAGCTACTCTTTTCAAGCGATGGAACGTTCCTTAAAAAGCATCCAGCTTGAAGATCCCGATTTAAACATGACGGTACACAAACTAGCCAAGCTGGCCGGGAAAGTGAAAGCTAACCTGGCCTGCATGGATGAGGAAGATATTTTATCCGGTAAATTGGAAATGGCGCTGCAGGCTCTCCGTGAATCGTGCAACCTGATGGGCACTCGGATGTCCAAAGTCTTTTTTCCCTCCAGGGAGGAGGTCATTGCATGAAGAAGCTGGAGATTACGCATATCACACGTTATTCCTACGCAGATACGGTGCAGGACAGTGTCAATGAAGTCCGGTTAACACCGCTGACCGACAATCGTCAATCCTGCTATCATCACAGTTTGATTACCGAACCTGTATCTGCTTTCTTTACGTATTCGGATTACTTTCATAATCGGGTGCATGCCTTCACCGTGAATAAAATCCACCGAGAGCTCACCATCAAAATGAAGTCTACCGTTGTGACGCACGATAACGATAACATCCCGAGTGCAGCACTCTCCCCTTATGAGGAGAAGGCGCTGCGGCTCAGCGATGATTTTCAAAATGAATACGCGGAATACTTACTGCCTACAAGCTATACAGGACTCACAAACGAAATTAAGGCCTATTCAGATGCCATTAACGACCAACATATTTCCTTGTATGACTTGCTGAGCATTATCAATACAACGATCCATCGCGATTTCACCTATGATCCTTCTGCTACGTCCGTACAGACCACAGTTGGTGAAATGTTGAAGCTTAGACGAGGCGTATGCCAAGACTATTCGCATCTGATGATCGCCGTTTGCCGGGATAAGGGGATCCCAGCCAGATACGTGAGCGGCTATCACTTTGTCGGCGATTTGCAAGGAGGCAGCGCTGAATTTACGCAAGCTTCCCATGCTTGGGTGGAGTGCCTGATCCCAGGCAGCGGCTGGTTCGGGTATGACCCTACCAACGACTGCGAGGTCAACTGGCGTTATATCAAGTTAGGCCATGGTCGCGACTATAACGATATCGTTCCTGTCAAAGGGGTCTATCGCGGAGCCGGCGGGCAAGATCTTGAAGTCATTGTCGATGTCAAACTGATTGAGTAAGCTTCTGCCTCTCAGAGATAGATGAGATAAACGTATCCTTTGCCAGACGATCGAACATCTTCCTTACTTCATCTCCGGCCAGCATCACAATCCCCGTTCCGTGCGTGTCGTTTTCGACCCAGAGGAGATCGTGTTTGTAGTAAGCCTCCGAGTAGGAGAAGTTCGATCCTCGGCATACACCGTGTACGTTACCCAGCTCGTCCACGCTGTGGTTGGTCAGCCCCTGCCAAGCCAGCTGCACAGCAGCTGTGTAGGGTTCTGGTGTTGACAGCCAGCCATGGCGTACCCCTTTTGCAAAACCGTAAATAAACATGGCCGTACAAGAGGTTTCCTCGTAGGATTCAGCATCAGTCAGCACTTGGTGCCACAAGCCGTTAACCCCCTGCAAGCGAAGGTAACCTTCACATAGCTCTCGATAGAATGCTAGCAGCGATTCCCGATCTTTATGATCGGCAGGCAATGCTTCGAGTACCTCGGCAAGGGAGAACAGCACCCATCCGTTTCCGCGTCCCCACGGCACATACGTCGGTGTCTCATGCTTGAAGTCGTACACATGGGACATAATTTGAAGCTCCGGCATATAGAGATACTTTTTGAACAAAAGGAATTGCCTTGCCGCATCGTCGATGTAGGTGAGATCGCCAGTAAGCTTGTAATAGCCCGCCAGGAAAGGCGTACTCATGTACAAATCATCCGCCCACATCGTGTCATCCCCGCGATAAAACGCCCCGTCTGCTCTTCGTATTTGCTCATTTTCCATATAATCCGCAATGATTTTGAGCAGCGGCAAGTAGGTCTGATCCTGCGTCTGATTGTACAGTTCTAGAATGGCAGCCCCAAAAGCGCCGCAATCGTCCAAAGAATCCAACTCGACGAGCTGCTGGTTGAGGGATTGATACCCATACTTATCTCGATCAAAAAGCGAGTACTCGTACATATTCACACATTGATCAATGTGCTTTGCCACATACTTCCGTATATCCTCACGTCCAAGGAGCTTACTTGTGCGCAGCAATCCATTTAACGTAACGCCAAGATGATAGTTCCATCTTCCGAACAGCTTATTTTCCAAGTACGGTCTTGCGCACCACCCCGCACTTCCCAGCTTCCAATATACGCCGCCCCCACGATTGGCAAATACTTTCTGCAGATCCGTCATCTCGCTTGGCGCAGCCCGCAAGGAATCGTCGAATGGGCCAAGATACATCCAATTGCCGGTAGCCCCTTGAACTGGATACGGAAGATGGAGATCGCAACGTTCTTCGCCAGTCAGCGGCTCAAGTGTAAAACCCCACTGATGCTCGCCTGCGCGTGACTCCACAACCAAATCGTAGGAGCCATAAGCGGCTTGCCACTCAATATGAAGATCACCTTCTGCAGCCTGGTTGAGCAGTTCACGATTGTCGATCCATATGCGAATGCCACCAGATGTTCTGCCTTTTAACGTGCAAACCGCTGCACCAGTTTCACGTATGATCAGCTTGGACCATGCGTAAGCTACCATGCCCGAATCACGCCCATACAGCCGGGTATATCCGTCAAGATCAGGAGAGGCTGTGCGCCCATCACTTTGCTCAGGATACCAGTTGACTCCTGATCTTTCCTCAGCTTGATCGAGGGAGGGTTCGTTTCCTTCCGAGAACAGCTCTGCATCGCTTAAATCGGAATAAATCCAACCCGCTTGACCTCGTCTGCCTGCAAAAGGGGACATGAAATGAAGCGGCGCCCATTTGCTGCTGGTCGATCCAAGCTTACATCCGAAGCCTGTCGGGGACTTTCTTATTTGCACAAGAAAGCTGTTCCACCCTTGCTGCAATGGGGTAACTACGGTAGTGCGGAGGCTGCTGTCTCTTTCCTCTCCAATACTAGAACGATAGACTTGCTTTCCGTTGATATAAAGATTAGTAGGCGACTGCACACTCATGGCTAAATGGCATTCCGTCTCACTGTCACTCCATAACATGGCATATACATATCCGATTTGCCCCAGCTTAGCTGTCGGGAATTTGGCATTCAAATCCAGATCATATAAACCTTTCCTCGTTTGGATGAAACCGTTCTCATGAAAAGCTCTCAGTTGAAAAGGATAAGCCGGATTATTCGCCATATACCGATTAGCAACCGTCTCGAGCGCATCCGGGATGTTGTCATGCAACTTGTAAGCTAAGCTCGCTTCATATGGAAAATAGGCTGGCATTCTGTCTGCTCCTCACTTATGATTTGGGCACCCAACACTGCGGTTCTGTCGTGATCGTTTCTCCGGTTGAAATAGCTTTCTCGATCATCATCCCGAGATAATGATCCTGCGAAGCCTCTTCCAAGCTATAAAAGCTTGGCCCACCAAAGGCATATTCAGCCATTTTCTGCAGACATGCGGCAATCGCAATTTCGTCATCGTATAATCTAGCGGGAGCGAATGGATTCTCGTAGACCCATTTGTCACCGCAGAGAATTCCTTTCAGGTAATACCCTTCCGCGTTTTCCAGCTCGCCTCTGTTCATGCGCTTCAGCTCCATTCGAAGCTCTGTGCATGATTCCTGCTGAATCAGAACCCGGTTATCGAAAATTTCCCCACGCTGCCCTCTAACGGATAAATGATTGGAGCGTGTCCATGAGCGGTGCTGGTCTTTTGTAAAATCATAAATGCCCAGCCGATCACCAAAATCCAGCCAAGCCAGATCTCTCTGCAAAGGAATGAGCTTATCTTCTGTTGGCGGACCGCTGCGGTTTGGCCCCTGAACCCACGAGGACTCGAAACGCATCGCCCTAATGCGAACATCTTCGAAATTGACCCCTAACATTTTCCGGATTAAGCTAACGGCGTGGTACGTTTGGGAGATGGATACCGTCGTTTCCGTAATTTTACCCAACTGACCCGTACGAATAAGCTCCAAACGCGCTTGCTGAACGGGATGAAAATGGTACTGCTCCGCTACCTGAATACGCGCACCCGTAAGGGTTAATCGCTCATACAATAGCTGAAGTCCGCTCAAATCAGGAGCAGGCGGCGTTTCCAACAGAACGGGAATTCCCCGCTCCGCCAAGGCCAGAAGGTAATCCAGACTTTGTGAAGGCGAGACGGAAACGACGACAAAATCCGGATGCTCGTTTTCCAACAGCTGTTCAAGCGACCGGTATGTAGCTGTTCCCCACTTCGCTTCCATTTCCTTGCCTTTGTCTTCACTTCTGACAACCATCCCGCTAATTTCAAACCGCTCAGGCAGCGCCTGTGCAATGCGTAGGAAATATTGCGCGCGAAAACCGGCACCGCCGATCAAGCTGAATTTTACTGGTTTCATCATAACTACCTCCCCATTCTGCGTTTACAGGATTTCGTTCGGATATACCATGACTTTTAAACTGCCGCTTTTATTATGAATCGCTCGTTCCAACGCGTCTTGCGTCTGTTCAAGCGGATAGCGGTCTGTAATGAGCGCTTCCGTGTCTATGCCGCCACCGGCAAGGAATTTAATGCCTGTCGGGTACGTATTGGCATACCGGAAAACACCATAAATATCAATCTCATTGTCAGCGATGAAAGGGACATTGAGAGGGATTTCATCCTGGGCAGGCAAGCCCACGATGACAAGCTTACCGCCGCGGCGCAAGGAATACAGCGCTGACTGCAAAGCTCTCGGATTGCCGGCCGTTTCCCAAGCGGCATCCGCGCCAAGCCCATCCGTCAGCTCCTTGATGCGCTGAACCGCATCCTCATCTTTGACGTTGATGACGTCCGTCGCGCCCAACCGTTTGGCGGCCTCCAAGCGGACCTGTTCCAAGTCCGTGACGATAATCCGGCTCGCGCCGAATGATTTTGCTGCCGCTACGGCCATTAAGCCGACCGGCCCCATGCCCATGATGGCAACCGTCGAACCCGGCTGCAAGTTGCAGCGCTTTGCCGCGTGAATGCCGACGGAGAAGGGCTCGTTGAGCGCCGCAGCCTCGAAGGTTAAATGCTCCGGAATGGCAAATACCATGTCCGCGCGGATTTTCATATATTGAACGAAAGCACCGTCCACTGGCGGCGTAGCCAGGAACTGCACATCCGGGCACAGATTATAACGGCCTTCTTTGCAGGCCTGACAGTGTCCGCAAGTGACGCCCGGCTCGATGGCGACACGGTCGCCAAGACTCACGTTAGTCACCGAAGCGCCTGCAGCGACAATGATACCCGCGCATTCGTGCCCGAGAATAATCGGCTTCTCGACCACGTAGCGGCCAATTCGGCCATTTTCAAAATAATGAACGTCCGAACCGCATACCCCAACAGCCATTACCTTGACCAACACTTCATTCGCGTCGACTTGCGGGACTGGGCGCTCCTCCATCACAATTGTTCCCGGCTTCGTCATGACAGCCGCTTTCATTCTTGCAGGTAGTTGTGCATTCATTTCTTCTCTCTCCCTCTGCCATCATTTGATGAGTTCTGTCGGGTTCATGCCGGTAAACTTCTTGAAAAGTGTGCTGAAATAAGGCACGTTTTTGTAGCCCACACGCTCCGCCACTTCATAGACGAGCATGTTTCTTTCCAGCAGCAGTTCTCTAGCTTTTTCAATACGTACGCGCGTTAAATAGGTATTGAATGTTTCACCGGTCATGTTTTTGAAAATAATCGACAGATGATTCCGCGAGATATACACCTTATCCGCCAAATCGGCAAGCGTCATATCATCTGCGTAATGCTCATGGATATATTGTGTCATGAAATCGACCGCTTGTCTGTGTTTACTGTTACCTTTCCATTGCCTGCTGTTGAAAATAACGGATATTTTGGCCGCAAGCCATTCCCTTAATTGCCCGGGCAATGTCAATCCAACCATTTCTTTCACAATCTGATCATTCGGGAAAATATCATCGAGCACCATGCCGACCTCATAGAGGCAATAGGCAAAAATACCCCATAGCTCCCCCGCCAGCATTTGCACATAGTCCGGTGTTATCCCTTTTTGTTCCTTTAACTGATCGATATACTGCGCCACAAGCTGCTGTGCTTGCGATTCCTGTGAAGCCTTCATCGCACCGGCTAATTCAAAATAAAACTTGGCCGGCCGCATCACAAGCGTCCCCTGATCTTTTCTCATTTCTTCGCTATACACGAACAAATCATAAGCCGAATCAACACGGCGATCCCGTAAATCAATCGCTCGAAACGCTTCCTCCGTTGAATCCGGCATTTCCGTCCAAGCTTCTTTGGTGCCCCCGATGCCCACACGAATGACCAACTTCAAATAACTTTTGATGCAATCGATGAGCCTGATCCCCAGCTTGCCGAGCTTCTGATCCAGCTCTTGCTGCAAGCTGTCTACTTGAGGATGAAGGATAAGCACAGCCCGCGATCCATGAAGCTCTACATATTCAATGGCCGGGAAGGTTTCGCGTGCCACCTCGCAGACGATATTGCTAATCGCAAAACGGAACAAGCTCCAATCCGGCAGCGACAGGTCCGATGTTCGAACATCTCGAATCAGGTCAATGCCTATGACCACATGTTTGCTCTCACACCAGAAGCGGTAAGGCTTTGGCAGCCGATCCTCATTCCGATAGGAGCTGTCCAGGGTTCCGGCAACCGCCGATTTCACCCATTCTTTTTCTATAAAAGGCTCGTACAGCATTAATTTCTGTTGAAGCTCGTCCTGCTTAATCCGCTTCTCTTCTTCTTCCATCAGCTCTCCAATGGCTTTGCCAAGAATCGTTTTTAACGTAGGAACGCTGATTGGCTTAGATAAATAATCACTCACATTGCACCGAAGCGCCTGCCTCGCATGCTCAAAATCCGAGTATCCGCTCAAAATAATAAACTTCCCACCGAAGCCTTCTTTTCTTAGCTGCTCAATCATATCAAGGCCATTCATGACCGGCATATAGATATCCGTAATGACAATATCCGGGGCAGCCGTTCGAATGAGCTCCAGTCCGTCCTGCCCGTTGAGCGCTTCGCCAACCCAATCTGCGTCAAGCTCGTCCCAAGGTATGGCTCGTTTCATTCCTTGAAGAACTTGGCGTTCATCGTCAATGATCGCGATCTTCCACACAATGCCCGCCTCCTTAACTTCAACCTTTGTTTGATGATAACTGCTATGTCATATAACATCGGCCCGGAACAAGCTTTTGTTCCAGGCTTCATTATTCCTATTTGATCACTTATCTTTATACTATCAATACAAGCCCATCTTTGAAATGAGAGGATTGAACGATTTATTTTAAAATACAACGAACTACTCCGCTTTCTCCAGCTGATCCTTCACGGGTGGCTGAGCCAGACGGGGAAGCACGATGACGACACGCGTTCCTCCTTCTGGCCGTTCCTGCAGCGTAATGCCATACTCGCCACCGAAATATCCCGCAATTCGCTCTCTGACATTGCGAATACCATAACCGCCCGTATGGCGTTTATGTTTCTTTTCCACCACTTGTTGAAGCCCAACGCCATCGTCATCAATGATAATCTGAATGTTATTCAGAGAGTCCACCAGTCGAATTTGAATGTGACCTTGACGGCGTGAATTAAAGCCATGAACAATCGCATTTTCCACAAATGGCTGCAATGTCAGCTTCGGGATGAACAGGTTGCGGAGGTCCGGGGACGCCTCAATGCCATACTCGAGCCCTGTTCGCCACCTCAGCTGTTGAATTTCCAAATAACACTCGATGTGCATAAGTTCCTCGCCGATCGTAATAAAGCTGTCCCCGTTCGAGAGGCCAATCCGAAACATACGTCCCATGAGCTCCAAAATACGGCTAATCTCATCCTGCCCCGCCTCAATCGCCATCCAATTCAGCTGATCAAGCGTATTGTAGAGGAAGTGCGGGTTAATGTTCGCCTGCAGCGCCTCAATTTCCGCCTTGCGCTGCTGTTCGTACCTGCGCTGCAAGGAGAGATATAACTCCTCGATCCGCTCATTTTGTTTGCGGTAACCAGCGAACAAGTAGCCGAACTCATTTTGATAATCGACTGGAAGCTCCACATTATTACCGCCTACGGAATAGACGCCCATTGCGCTCACAAGTTTCTTAATGGGCTTTGTGAATTGGCGGCTCAAAAAGTGCGTCAAAATCAGCGTCAGCAGAACAGCCGCAATACCAATGATGCCGATGACTTCGGCCAGTCTGATACTGCCTGCGGTAATTTGCTGCCAAGGCGTGATTTCAACCAGCGTCCAGGTAGAATCGAGCAACTTCGAGTAGACCAAAAGGGAGTCGCCCGCTTCGCTGCTGCCTTTGGTGCGCACATAACCCGACTGTTTCTGTTTCACACCACTTTCCATCCATTTGGACAATTCGTTATGATCCGGGATCTGACCAATCTTGAGAAACTGCTCTCCCCGCGAGTCAATCATGATCCGGTTCGCTTCCGAAGAATGACCCGCCAGCACACTTCTAATCTGATCCGCTTTCACGTGGATGACCAGCACACCTAAGTATTTGTCGTCATACATAATTTTTCTGGCAAAACTCAGGACCGGCACATCGCCTTGAAAACTGGGAATTAAATGCTCGATCGACCATGTAAAATCATTGCCTGTCAGCAGCGTTGACCATGACTGCTTATCCAAATCCGCCATGTCCCGGAATTGGATGTAGCTCTTGGCATCGCCCTCAAGCGGTCGGTTCATATACAAATCAATGCCTTGGATGAGCGGAATGGAATACGTCAAGTTCGCAAGCGCCTTCTCAACGCCAATGGATCTCCGATAACGATCGAACTCATCTTGCTTATTAGCCAAGAAGGTAATGAGCTCGTTGTCGCGCGATGTAGACAAAGAGATTTGCTCGATGGTAACAAGCCTTGTCGTGATTTCGTTATTCAGCTCATCAAGCAGCTTCTGTTGATATTGGAACGTCGTTTGGGCAAGCTCTTTGGACGAAATGCTATAACTGGCCCATACGCTGCAAGCCAATACAACGATAATAAATCCGGCAAAACTGCGGAAAAACAGGTGATCGATTCTAAACTTTTTGAAAGGATTCGTCATGCGGTCTTCGCTCCCATTAAGTATCCGATTAGGCGAAAGAAACGGTAAAACAACGAAATTGCTTCGTCGCTTTACCGTTCTATGGATTCCTTATTTGTTTTTCATCTTATCCTTTAATGCCCGACGTTGCAATCCCTTCGACAAAGTACTTCTGCAGGAACATGAAAACCAGTGTCGCAGGCACAATCGAGACAAGCGACATCGCCAGCAGCTGGCCCCACTCTTGGCCGGACTGGGAATCATTAATCATCCGAAGAGCCAGACCGACCGTGTACTTGTCGACCGAGTTAATATAGAGCAGATGCCCTAGGAAATCGTCCCAGTTCCACAGGAAGCAGAAAATCATGACCGTAACAATTGCCGGTTTCGTAAGCGGCATAACAATTCGCCAGTAAATGCCAAACCAGGAACAGCCATCTATTTTCGCCGATTCATCCAGTTCTTTGGGAATACCGCGTACGAATTGGATGAGCAGGAAGACGAAAAACGTTCCACCCGCGCCGCTAGCGAGCAAATGAGGCACAATAAACGGCAGGTACGTGTTCACCCAACCTAACTGATGGAACATCGCATACTGCGGAATGATGAGCACTTGCCCTGGAAGCATCAATGTGACCATAAGCAGTGAGAACCAGAAGGTTTTGAGCGGGAAATTCAGACGGCCGAAACCGAATGCGACAAGCGTGCTGGAAATCAAAGTTACGGCAAGAACGGCAATTTCTAATCCGAACGTGTTGAGATAAAAGTCAGTGAACGAATGTCCCGGAACCGAATTCCAGCCTTTCACAAAATTGCTCCATTGCGGCGAGGCCGGAAATAAGTTCGGCGAACTTAATTCACTATTGGATTTAAGCGAAGCGCCGATCCACCAAAGGACCGGATAAGCCATCAATAAGCTGAAGGCAATCATGAATAAGTGACGGACAGCTTGATTCCATTTGATCGTCATTTGCTCTTTTTACCTCCTGTATCGGTTTCGTAAAATACCCAGTATTTGGAGGTGCCCGCAATAATAGCCGCCACGATAACAATCATAATGAGCATGATCCAGGCCAGTGCAGAGGAGTACCCCAATTGGTAACGGCTGAAGGCCCTCTCGTATAAGTACATGGCATAGACGTAAGTCGAGTTCATCGGACCGCCGTTTGTGATGACGTAAGCCGAGGTGAACATTTGAAACGCATTAATAACGCCCATAATCAAGTTGAAATATAAAGTTGGTGAAAGCATCGGCAGTGTAATTTTGAAAAACTGTACAAATCGGTTCGCTCCGTCCACGCCGGAAGCTTCATACAGATCACTTGGGATTTGTTTCAGTCCCGCTAAGAAAATAACCATCGAAGATCCGAATTGCCATACGGTTAATAAAATAAGCGTCCACAAGGCCGTGCTCGGATTAGTAATCCAACCAATGCCTTGAATGCCGAACTTCGCAAGGATTTCATTGAAAATACCATCGATGCCGAAAATGTTCCGCCACAGCAAGGATACTGCGATGCTGCCCCCAATCAGGGATGGGAAATAGATCGCCGTACGGTAAGCTGAGATTCCTCTCATGGCTTTGTTCAGCAGTACAGCGACTAGTAGAGCCGCTACCAACTTCAAAGGTACGGAGGCCAGCACGTAGAAAAACGTGATTTTGACGGATTGCAGAAACTTCGCGTCTGCCGTGAAGATTCTCTCATAGTTATGAAATCCGACCCAACTAATGGGTTCCATCAGCGTATAGTCAGTGAAGGAGTAATACAACGATAAGAACATGGGATACGCGGTAAGCCCGAAAAATCCGAGCAGCCATGGTAAAATAAATAAATATCCCGCAATTGGCGCGTCCCAGCGACTTAGGAAAGAACGGCGTTTCTTCGTGCTCGCAGCGGCTTTCACGGCAACGGCTGTGGAACGATTCATGTAAGTTCACCTCTGCAGTTAGTCTGTTTACTTGTATATCTCAAGTATAAAGGCTTATCTCTAGGTACTAAATGAGAGGAATCATCGAATTCTTTTAAAATATCCCGAAAAGAGGGGGGAGGGCGTCGTATCTCCCTGTAAATAACGCCGATAACTCCTGCTAATTCCCTCCTCCGGTCCACGTTTCGCCCCAGTAACTGGAATTTCTCCTGCTATTATGAGGGAATCGGGGCTTGAACTCACATTATCGCCGATTTAGAAGTAGTTTTTCCTGTTATTTCCTTCCTAGCCTCTACCACGGTTAAATTAGCGGTATAATATCCATTTAACGCTAAATATTACCTGCGGGAGATATGGCGAAGAAGTTCGGTGGAAACTTATCGGACCGGACCGTCAATATCTCAAAAACATCTTGCAAATAACGAACATTTGTTCTATAATGAAAACAAGCGACGAAGCACGTCCCGATCCATTCCTACGAATGGGTACGGGGCGTTTTTTTATTTCCGCCAAAGGAGTTGTGAACATGACTTTTGATGAAGCACACGCAACATTTATTCGCCGACATACCGAAAAAAGATCGGGCGAGCGCCGGGGCAGACTGGAAAGAGGGCACCAGCATGCCGAAATACTGTTTCTAAGGAACGTCTGGTGGCCTCTCAGGGGCAACTTCAAAGATCTTCACCCTGAATACGAAGTACTGGATTGGCGGAGAAGACCTTACTTTGCAGATTTTGCTTGGCTGCCGGGATACATGAAGCTGATCTTTGAGATCAAGGGCTACGCCACACATGTGCGTGATATGGACAGACAAAAGTACTGCAACGAGTTGAATCGCGAGACGTTTCTTCATGCCATGGATTTCCATGTTATTTCGTTTGCTTATGACGATATTGAGCAGCGTCCAGACCTATGCATCACCTTGCTTCGTATGGTGCTAAGCAAATATCAGCCCAGCCACCACCCCGTTTCACGCGCACAGCTTGCTGAAAAGGAGGTTATTCGGCTAGCCATAGAGCAGTCGCGATCTCTTCGCCCTAAGGACGTTGAGCGTCATTTTGAAATCGATCACAAGACATCAGTGCTTATGCTGAAACGAATGTGTGCAAAAGGTCTGCTGCGCCCTTCTTATGGAGGAAGCAGGGAACGAATTGTCCGATATGAACTAGCTAGGGAGGCAATAGATTACTTTTGAAATTGTACTCCTGCTATTTGCCACTAAACCAACATGTGCATAAAAAAAAGAAGCAGCCAAATACGCTGCTCCTTAACTAATCTCAATAAATCTTTCTTCCCAGCGCATCCGCAATGCCGCTTTTCCGGAAGAAATACGTGTTAATCATATCGCGCCATTCTTGTGCATGCGCGGCCTGCTCCGCGAGACGATCCGCTACGTGCTTATGCACCAGCTCGCCAACGCTTCCTTCCAGGCTAGCCCACTTCGCCACCAGCTGCTCAGCCCGCTCCACGCCCTCGAAATGCGTGTTATAAATATGCTGAATCACGGTTTGGCCCGAGTGCAGCACATGCGTATACGGCACGTGATGGAAAAACAGCAGCAGCTCATCCGGGCAGTTTTCAACCGACTCGTAGGTGTCGTAGTTCTTGCCCTTGTACTGCGCAGCATACCCCGTCCCCGTCGCCTTCGTCCGATCGACGCCAATGCCATAGCAATCCGCAAAGTGGTACGTCCCCCACTTCGAATACTCATAGCCGTCTACGTTCGGACCGTAGTGATGGTCTGGATTCACCATCCAGCCCACACCAAGCGGCGACGTATACGCTTCATAGATGCTCCATGAGTCCATGAGCATCCCCATAACAACGCTCACCAGCTTCTCGTCCGCGCCAAGCGCCATGCGAATCCACTCCTCCGCGATCTCTTCCGCGGACAGCTCTGGATTCCACGCCAATCGGCCGTAGCCATACAGGTTCGCTTGCGCCAACAAATGGCCTGTCCAATTGGTGTCGTTTCCGATATTGGAGACGGCGGCAAAACCGCTAAATCGATTGCCATACAGAGAACCATCGACAATACGTTTAATACTGGAGCCGTCCCCTTTCGCGTAAGTCTCGAAATCAAGGACTTCTTTCCATTGTGGCACGAGGTAGCACAAATGGCGCTGCTGCCCGGTATATTCCTGCGTAATCTGGAATTCGATCATTTGATTCGTCGCCTCCATGGCGCCAATCAACGGAGAAACAGGCTCCCGCACTTGGAAATCCATCGGGCCATTTTTCACCTGCAGAATGACATTATCCATGAATCTTCCATCCAGCGGTTTAAAATGATCATACGCCGCCCGCGCCCGATCGGTCGCCCGGTCACGCCAATCCTGCTTGCAGTTATAGACGAAGCAGCGCCAAATCACAATGCCGCCGTAAGGCTTAAGCGCCTCCGCCAGCATATTCGAGCCGTCCGCATGATCACGATCATACGTAAATGGTCCTGGGCGGTTCTCCGAATCCGCCTTCACCAGGAAGCCGCCGAAATCCGGAATCGCGGCGTATACTTCAGCTGCTTTAACACGCCACCATTCGCGTACAGCTGGATCAAGAGGATCGGCTGTCGAAAGGCCTCCAATTTCAAGCGGACTGGCATAGTTGACGCTCAAGAACAGCTTGATGCCGTACGAACGGAATACCCCTGCTACCCTAGCAACATCCGGCAGGTACTCCCCGGTCAAGAACTTCGTTTCCCAGTGATGAACATTCACATTGTTGATGGAAATGGCATTAAGCCCCGAAGAAGCTAGCAATCTTGCATAATCGCGAACGCGTGTCAGATCCGTTGTGATGCGGTTATTTTCAAAGAATATCGACTTTCCTGCGTAGCCCCGTTCAATACTACCATCAATATTATCCCATTGATTTATCATGCGCAGCATGTTCGCTGGATTTTCAATAACATCTAAGTTATTCACGGATTGATAAGTGCTAATAAGTCGAAGCAAATGAAAGACGCCATACAAAACACCGGACGCCGACGAAGCACCGATAACAAGGCTGCCGCTCGCTTGATCCGTTTTGATCGCAAACCCTTCAGGTTTAACAGCTGATCGAGTCCCTTCGTCAAAAACGCGATCTACCAGCGCATTACCGCCGCCAAATGTGCCCAGCGCAATCACAATTCTGTCTTCGCCATTTTCAGAGACAGCAAGCTCCTTGCCCAGCATCTTGCTGATGCCGCGGGAGAGTTCTTGGACAGCCGATTGAATGGCTTCTTCCTTTTCCGTACAAACAATTCCGCTGTAACCGGCATATTGTTGAACCTGGTTCAGTGCAATTGGGTGGTATTCAAGCCAAGCCTGATAGCCGGTTTGTTGTGTTGTTGTATCGCTCATGAGAAAAATCTTCCTCTCCCTGTCATGATTATTTTAGTATTTTAGTGATTACATCACTTGAAAAACCTGCTTTTCCGAAATGAAATGTACGGGTAGACTCGGATATAATGCCGCCATCATCTCCGCCAAATATTTCATGCCCGGCTCTTCGCTTTCCGCATGTCCGAGTGCAATAAAAGCTTTCTTCCTGCCTTGATGCACAGCGTCACGCACATATTCCGGCGTTTCCCATTCGGGGCCTTCCCCCGCGATAATCACATCCACCTCTTCCTGAAAGAGAGGAATAGTCATGCCGCCCCCGCCTCTATATCCCGCAAGCAGGCCGACGCGCGTGCAAATCATTGACCCGTCGCCGGCAACTCGTACGAAGGAGATCCCCAGCTTATTTTTCACATAAAGAGCAAGCTCCTTAACTGTCATTGGCGGAACCGTCAGCAGCGAAGCCGCAGGTCTATTTTCCGTTACAAACGGCGCCCATTCTAAGCTCTGAATTAAGCCCGTCATGATACCATCCGGCCGATATCGATGCCAATAATCGTGGAACCGGAAAATCGCAATCCCGGAATCTTCGATCAGCTTTTGCTTCGCTTGATAAACCGGATCATCCACGAGATGTCCAATCTGGTCATGATGATGGTAAAAGGTGCCTTCATGCGTTATGAGCAAATTCACACCTTTGTCAATGGCCTTTTGAATGACATCTTGGGTTGCCATGAACGTCGTTGCAATACCCTTCACTTCCATCGAGGGGTCACCCGACTTCAGCGTATCTACCGTTACCTCCAGCCGTCCAACCGGTTCGATTAACTGATTCAGGACATCTTGAACGCGAATCGCCATAACCATCAGTCCCTTTCTATCCCGAGTTACACAGTAAAAAAACAAGAGCCGGAACAGGCATGTCCCGGACTCGTTTTTGCCTTATTTTTCGTAGGCTTGTGCCGCCACTTTCAGTTGTTCAAAAGCTTGCTCCGGCGTTGATTTCCCAAAGCTCAGTTGATCGCGAACAAGCGGCCAATCTTTATCGATATAGTTCGTCCAACCTTTCACGCCTGGATTCCAGGTTTGACCGTCTTTCTCGGTTGCGTGCAGGAGCGCAGATCCGATTTTATCAACATCGCTCATACTGGACTCCAAGGATGCAGCAATGTCTTTGTTAACCGGCAAACCGCGTACAGTTGTCAAGATTTTGGCAGCTTCCGGATCGTTGACGAACCAATCCACGAATTTTTTCGCCTCTTCCGCTTTCTTCGATGTTGCGGAAACACCCAAATACAAGGATGGTTTCAACCAACCGCCCGCTTCAACCGTACGAGGCATGGTAACAAGGGCATAAGCTCCTTTTTTCAGGCTATCCCAAGAGCCATAGTTGCTGGAAAAGCCCATGCGGAACAAAATTTTACCGTTAACCATCAAATCCATTTTCGGATCAAACTCTTTATCCGAGGAGTTCACATCAGCAGGAGGCACGATGCCATTCTTACGCATCTCGTCAAAATTACGTGTCCACTCTAAGAAAGTAGCCTGGTCCACATTGAATTTCCCTGTATCCGATACGACCATGCCCTTGCCTTTCGCATATTGGAAGGCGGAGTAAGCGAAATAGTCACCGGCGTAATCCTTCGTGAAGTATTGACCTTCCGGAAGCTTCGTTTTTGCTTCTTTTGCAAGCGCGAAGAAATCATCCCATGACCAGCCGTTTTCCGGAGCTTTCAAACCAAGCTTATCCATTGCAGCTTTATCGAAGATCATCCCGTAGGCCACTGAACCTAAAGGCATCGCATACTGCTTGCCCCCAGCTTGTCCACCGGACAATACTTTCGTATCGATTTTGCTCACATCAACACCTGTCAGCGGAGCCAATTGATTGCGTCCCGCCCAATCCGAAATCCAACCTGGATCAAGCTGCATAATATCTGGCGCATTATTCGCAGCTGCTTGCGTAGACAGCTTGTCCAAATAGCCGTCAATGCCGGAATACTCAGGCTCAAAAGTAACGTTCGGATGCTTTTCCGTGTACAATTTCAATGCAGCGAGTGTTGCTTCATGGCGAACCGTAGCCCCCCACCACATAATGCGTAATTTCACCGGCTCATTCGAAGCCGCTGCGGTCGTTGCTGTCGCTGTGCCTTGTGAATCTGCTTTGCTATTTGTATTGCCGCCGTTAGCACAGGCTACTAGAGACCCGGCCAACGCGGTCGCTAACACAACGCCTAGAGAACGCTTCCATTTAATCATCGTTTGTAATCCCCCTACTTCGTCAGTGATGTTTTGCTTACATTTATAGTACCAATAGTGGATTAGGCTTTATATAAGAGAGATGCACGAATTATTATAAATTTGCCCGATATTGATCACCATTATAGGCATCCTCCAATACTTATGCAAAGTTTAACATAATACCTTCGAGTAAATAAAAGGAATTCAAGTTCAAATGTGGAATAAGAGTAGTTATCCATGTAATGAAACGATTAAACTCAAATTGTCCAGGAGGCTGTTTAACATGAGATCAACGGGGATTGTAAGGAAAGTTGACGAATTAGGGCGCATCGTTTTGCCGATTGAGCTTCGGAGAACGCTGCACATTGATATTGGTGACGCAATTGAAGTTTATGTCGATCCGGAACGTATCACCTTGAAAAAGTATATGCCCGCTTGTGTATTCTGCGGTAATTTCGAGGATATGACCTATTTCAAAGGGAAAATGGTTTGTAGCTCCTGCGTTGAGGAAATCAATTAATAAAAGCCTCTGTCCGCTAAGCTGACTGTCGTCAGCTGCTGCGGCGCAGAGGCTTTTTTATTTATTTCACGTTGACGACCACTTGATCCGGGCGGTAAACAGCTAACAATGCGCCTTCCCGATCTGCCGCGAACATGACGGTACGCTCCGACTCAAGCTCAAAAGCATAGCTTCGGCCAGTACCCGGATCTTTCACTTCGATCGCTGTATCTACGCTATACTCCGACACGAAAATATACAATGAACCTTTGGAGAAGCTCAGCTTGCGTCCGTAAACGCCCGGCAGTTGCCCACCTTTCACCCACTTCATTTCCTCTGATACGCCGGCTTCCGCCAAAGCATAGTTGTACAACGCTTCTATACTTTCACCACGCTCATTTAATTCAACCGGCAGCGGACACCAGATGAGCTGCCCTTTGCCAAGCGCATAACGGCGGGTGGTTCCGTGCCCAGAGCTCCATCCGCTGTTCTCATCATCGCCTTCAGAGAGCGCGACCTCTTTGTTCACTTGTGAAATCCGGGCACCGCTGAATGAGACAGGGTACTGGCTACCGTTCAAGACCATCATTTCTTCCCGCAAAATGTTGCTCAACACCGTCTCGCCCACCACATCTGTCAGACGCGATACCGGTGTCCAGTATTCATTCAGCCCAAGCGGCCCTGTGAATAAAAGCGTTCCGCCATGCGTGCGCACATGCTGAGTCAGCTTTTCCAACGCTTCATCGCTGAAATTGTGTGCACTAGGTACAATAATCAGCTTAGGAGGATTGTGCTCCAAAGCATCCAATTGATACTCACCCATGCCACGGAAAGGCACATTCATTGAATACGCCAGCGTGCGAGTCAGCTTGGAAGTGGCTTCGCCAGCTAATCTTCGGGTTGAAAAATCATTGGAGTAAGGGAAAATAGTCACGACTTCTTCCAACTGACGGTCTACAAACAAATCCCGAATACGACCCATAAAAGCGCCGAAATCATACGAAACATCCGCTTCCGGTTTCTCTGTGCCATCTGCTCGAAGCGCACCAATATGCGATTCATTAATATTGTTCATATAGAAGTTAATATTCCAAATCCACTGCACAGCGCCCGCCCCGCCCGTCGAAAAGGCATAGGCATACTTGCGCTCCAAAATGTTCCGAAGCTCATGCTCCGAACGTTTTGCGCGTCCATCAGCTGTTTCTATATACATGATGCCAGTTTCCTGAATCAGGCTCGGCTTATCCGGCGCTTTGGAGAAAATACCGTCCCACACTAACTGATCCATTAACCACCAGGTATGAACCGTCGTATAGTCCACTACTTCCGCATAGAAAAATGGTGATGGACGCAGTGCGCCAAGTCCCTCATCCTGACCAACCGTTGCCAAATGAGCAGGATTGATGCTGCGGATGGTCGCAATTAATTCACTAGCCCAGCGATTATGCATATCCATCGTAAAATACGTATAATCCAGCCATGGCCCGCCTTTTTTCTCCAGCATTTCGGTCGTCTTCATGTTCATTTCCGAAACATCGGGTAGTTTTGCGCTCTGAAAATCTGGCAGTTCAATTGGCGTCATATTCCAACGCTCCTGCAGCTTGCGAATATCGCCGTGACGGTTTTCCAGCCATGCGGTGAACGCTGCTTTCTCGAATTTGTCCTGAGCGGATTGTGGCCCGGAAAATGGCTTATTCGGGTTAAACATGGACGGCTCATTGATCAAATCCCAATGGACATTCGTTGTTTCTTTATGGCGCGACACGATTGCCGAAATAAATCGCTTCTGAGCTTCCACGCTGCGCGGATCCAGATACGGATTGACACCTTCCCACAGCTCCGGTGTAAAGGCGAAGAAATTAAACGTGACTTCAATGTTGTGCTTTTTACAAGTCAAAATGAAAGCATCAATGGCACGCAGCACTTCTTCATAAGGATGTCCATCGACGAACATCACTTGGCGCCATGCGGACCAAATCCCTGTGCGCAGCAGGTTAATTCCTGCTTTGACCATTTGTGCGATATCCTTGTCCCAAACCGATACGTTAGGCAGAAAAAGAAATTTCCGCGCCACATCGCTCGTCATATAGGTCATGCCAACGATCGGCAGCGGACGTCCATCTTTGATGAAATAGTCGCGATCGCAGGAAAGCGGTGTTCCTTCGCGCAGCAATTCCGCATCATATCCCCAGAAACCCTGCTGGTAGATGCGCTTCTCTCCTGTATTTGCAACGGCTGTACATACCGCCGAATAATAACTGGGTTCTAGGTCGACCGGCACGTTCAGTTTTTTATAAGTCAGCTCGCGTGATGCATCCATTTGAACAGAAGTTGACCATAACGGCTCCGAAACGCCGTCTTTCTTCACCTGAACATGGAATGTCCACGACGTATTAGCCGAGACAGCTGCTTCGCGATTGGCAAGCGTTTGCAATTGAATGGTCAATGCCGCTCGATCACCGGGATCATAACAGGCGTAGTTCGGCTTGAACCAAATTTCGGTTACTCCCCGCGCCGTGAAGGCAGCCAAGTCCCTCAGCACCTCCGCTCCCCCTTGTGTCCAGAAGGCATCATCCGTCACCAAGTTGGCGAAAATCCAGCGTCCGCCTGCAAAATCACCCTTCGTGTTCTCCAGCAGCACGATTGGCGCCGCAACTTCGCGGCCTTCTGGCGAAACTCCTTTCAGCAGCGGCAAAAGGTGGGCGTCCATCGGTCCGCTCGAGCCAACTTGACCCGGATGATCATCCGCGCGAGTTACGTGAAGTGCCAGACCAACCGTTGGCTGCACTTGAAACAGCGCCTCTTTGCCGGCTAACAAAGGCAAATCCGCATGAGCCGCATAACGGGCAATCGGCGCCGGATCGACAGGCAGCACCTCGTGAATCTGCAAAAGCTGGTGGTAGCCGGTTTGCTCTGCTTCCGCCGTCCATCCCTCGCTGCTTGGATAAACCGGTACTCGAAATGGCGCGCTCCCGATATGAAGCAGCCCTTTCCCTCTGCGGACATGCGACATCACCGCTTCCCAAGCTGCTTTTGGAAAATACCGCCCATGAAGATGAAGAAAATTGTCAGCCGTCCCTTGCAGCAAAACTTCCGGTAACTCCTCAGCGCCAACAATGCGGCCCAATTGTGCCAATGCTTCTAGACTGCGGCTGTCCGGCCGAGTGCCTTCATAAGGAAACGCTGCATCATAAAAAATTACACAGTTACCCATTTTAAAACCTCCCGTTGTGCTTAGCATTTCATTAATTGTTATTTTTGTTAGGCTAACATCTACTTCAGCACCCCTACTGTAATCATTTTCACTCTTAACGTCAATTCATTTTTATACGTAGACTTCCTTGTAGATTGACAATATTTCTTTTTTAGTGAACAATGAGATTTGTTAGTTTTGTTATGTAATTTATGATTTTAATGAAGTAGGTGCATTCATTGAGCAAAAAAGTTTCCATGCAGCAAATAGCAGATCGACTAGGACTGTCTAAATATACCGTGTCCCAAGCGTTGTCCGGAAAATCAGGTGTAAGCGAGGAGAACCGGCTTCGTATCCAAGAAATGGCGAAAGCCATGGGATATCTCATGCAATCAGCAGCGCAGACCTCCGGAAGCCTGAATAATGAAACGATGAGCGTTAACGGGCAAACGCCTTACATTCTGGTTTGGATTCAGGCCATTTATCAGCAGGACAATCCCTTCTGGGGGAAAGTTCTCGCGGGGATCGGGACGGCCAGCAAGGAGCTGGGCTTCGAGCATCTGATTATCCCTGTTCCGGCTCATCATAATGAACAGCTGCAGATTCCTTCGTATGTGAATCCTGACCACTGCGCTGGCCATCTTCTGGCAGGAACTTTTCCTACCCTTTCGGTCATCTCCCTCCAGCAAACCGGGATTCCGCTCGTATTAATTGACCATTCCGAACCTCTGGTGGATGTAGATTGCGTTCTCAATAATAATCTGGACTCGGGTAAAATGGCCTGTCAACGCCTTCTCGCCGCCGGTTTGAAACGGCTTGTTTTCGTCGGCGATGATCAATTTGCCGTCAGCTTCAAGGAGCGCTTCTGGGGCTGCCGAATGGCCATGGAGGATTTGAGCAAACCGGACGAGGACTACTCGTTGAAGAAATGGAGCATTCCCTACCAGAGTCGTCAGGTCCTCCAATACCTGGAGCGCAAAGTGTCGGCACTTTCACCTGAAAGCCTGCCCGAAGGCATGATCTGTGCTAACGATCAAATCGCGCTGGAGCTGATTCCCATTCTTAAACGCCATGGCATCGATGTTCCGGGCCAGGTTAAGGTCATCGGAATCGATAACATTGATGCCTCCGCTTATGCGCATCCGCCTCTTAGCACCATTGAGCTTGCGAAAGAATCGCTTGGCATTCGGGCAGTGGAAACTCTCCTGTACCGGCTCAAACACCCGGGAAGACAAGCCGAGAAGATCATTCTCTCGTCCCGTTTCATCGCGCGAGATTCCGGTTAAACGAAAAAAGGCATATAGCACGGGCTCCAAGAGCCGCTATACGCCTTTTTCTGTATTAAAAGAGCCTACAATCGAGAGAGTAAGACGGATACGAGCATGCCGGCAATCGCGATCCAAAATAAATAGGAACGAATCACACGTTTTAAGCTCTTATCTTGACGCTCCATGACCGCCTTCTTGCGGGCGGAACTGGAATTCGTCTCCTCATCCAACTCATCTGTCACTTGCGTGCGCCAGTTCACGAATTGAAACCCGATACCGCTGACCACAACGGAAATCATCAATAAAATCAAAGAACCCATAAATAGTTTGTCCGAAATGGACTGCATCATCGATCTAACCTTTCTGTCGTTACCTCATTTGCTTTTCTATTATACTGCAAATGCAGCCCCGAATGCACACGAAAGCCCCAATCCGTGGATTAGATACGGATTGGGGCTTACTATATTTATCAATTATAGTGTTTTATCGCCTGGTTTCCAGTTCGCCGGGCAAAGCCCTCCAGCTTGAAGCGCTTGAAGCACACGCAGCGTCTCGTCTACCGAACGTCCAACATTCATGTCTGTTACGACTTGGTAGCGCAGCACGCCTTCAGGGTCGATAATGAACAAACCGCGGTGAGCCGCACCTGTTTCATCATCCAGAACGCCATAAGCGCGCGCTGTTTCTTTGGAGAAATCGCTGACGAGCGGGAATTTCACGGGACCGATACCGCTTTGATCGCGCGGCGTTTGTGTCCAGGCTCTATGCGTGTACACACTATCCACGGATGCCCCTACGATTTCGCAATCCAAATCTAGGAACTCTTCATAGTTGTCGCTGAAAGCCGTAATTTCCGTTGGACATACGTAAGTGAAATCGAAAGGCCAGAAGAAGAATACTAACCACTTGCCTCTGTAATCCTCAAGAGAAATTTTTTCTTCTAAAGTTTCCATGTTTTTCGTGGACAAGAGTGAAAAGCTTGGTGCTGGCAGTCCTATTTTAGCAAAAGATTGGGATGGTTGTGCAGTTAATTGTGTCATGGTTCTCTCTCCTCTTTATCTATCTATTTTATGTGGATTGTGGATTAAACAGTTACTTCAGCCAAAGCCTTTTTGAGCTTGGTCACATTGAGACCTAGAATTTTGTGCTCGCCAATCACCGTTACCGGCAGTGACATCATGCCCATATCGTGAAGCTCTTGGCCATATTGGTCATTTAGATCAATATTTCTTTCTTCATAGGCCACTTGCTGATCGGTTAAGTATTTTTTTAACTGCTGGCAATAAGGGCAATTCGTGCTTGAATAAACAATGACATTAGACATATGATTTCATCTCCTAATAAGTTGTAAGATTATTTATATTGCGGGATCAATTGAGCCCGTTTATTAATAAATTTATCAACGGCCATGGCTGCAATCGCTCCATCCGCAGCTGCAACGACCGCTTGCTTAACAGGTGTGCGTCTAACTTCGCCTGCGCCAAAAACGCCTGGAACTGATGATTGCATCGAGCTGTCGAGAATCATAAAGCCCTCTTCATCCAGCGGCACTTGACCCTGCAGGAAGTCTGTCCCCGGTTTGCTGCCGGATAGGAAGACGAAAACGCCGTCCACCTCAAGAACTTCCTCCGTACCAACGCCTGTGCGAATGCGAAGTCCTTCTACCTTATTGGTGCCAAGCACTTCAAGCGGTTTGGCTTTGTAGAGGATGTCCGTGCCAGGTATCTCCGGGGTATGATGAACGCCTTGCAATTCAGGGCGCGGCACCACGAAATGGATTTTTTCCGCAAATTTGCTTAGTGCCTGGGCTTCTTCGAGCGCTTCTTCCGAATCACCGATGACTGCGACCGTTTTCCCCTCAAAAAAAGCTCCGTCACACGTTGCACAAGTACTCACGCCACGCCCAAGCAGGTTCTCTTCACCAGGAAGCATACGGTTGCGTCCTTTCGACCCTGTCGCAATGATAATCGATTTGCCTTCATACATACCGTCCGCCGTAAACACGACTTTCGTCTCATCTTCCACATCTACAGCCGTAATTGTTGTTTGAATAAATTCAGCGCCGAAGCCTTTTGCTTGCTCCCGCATCGTATCCAGCAGTTCCTTGCCAGACATCGCCCCAATTACCCCTGGGTAATTCGCAATTTTGTGCGTGATGGCCAAAGCTCCCGTATTCGGTGCCTTATCAATCACCAACGTCTTCAAGTTTCCTCTAGCTGTATAGATGGCAGCTGAAGCTCCTGCCGGTCCTGCTCCAATAATAATGACATCGTACATTGCCGCTGCACCCTTTCTATCCGTTCCACTGCTTGTCCACTGATAATCGATATCAGATAATAATTATTATAAATAAATATAAATGAAAGTCAATACTTTTTGATAATTATTATAAATAAGGAGGAGTACAACGACAAGAAAGTCCCGTTTAATTTTTGAACAAGTATTTGCCCTTAAATACAACGTCAGCAGCCGGCATTATTAACCGGCTGCTGCACTGTCCCATTTAACTAACGTTCATCGTTAGATCAATTCCCGAAATCCCTCGGCAACCCGAGGGGGGATAGCCCCAATACTTGAATATGGTGGTATCTGGTTACGCCATCTAGAAAACACTAACATTTCTTTTACGTAATTTCTTAAATAAAGAGTATTCCTTATTTGATTTAATAAAACTTAATATCTTTCCGGCACATTCTGTTGGATTCATCTCTTCTGTATTTACTTCGAGGTCATATTCATCAAAGCAATAAACTTTACTAAACTGTGAGGCTACTAGTCCAATCCGTCTATCTCCTCGTATTTGCTCTCTTCTTATGAGTTCTTCTTTCGAGCATATTACACCTATAAATAACGTAGGCTGATCAAAAAACAGATCAACAAACTCATTAAACCTCTTGTCATTGTCGATTACGGTAACTGCTATTACATTAAAACCTAATTCTAATAACAATTTAATCGTGGAATGGTACACTGAGAATATGGAATCATCAAGTATTTGTGAGACAACCTGATGATCTATTTCTCTTGGAGGTTCATCTGGAAATATTATTAATAAAATCATTGTAATTATTAAAAAAATCATCGATTGATAAATGATAAAAGGGAATCTCTTTCAGATTTATCAGTTCAGTCGATATGGAGGACTTTCCGGAACTTGAAGTTCCATTTAGAAAAACTAACATCCCTTGCTTCAATTTAATCATCCCTTCAAAAAATAGTCATTTCTATCTTTCAGATAACGTCGTAATTACAAATTTATAAAATTATCCAACTCATAAAATATTCTAGAAACGATTGAATTAACCTGTCCTATCGTAAGCGAAAGGCTGCCGATCGTGCCGGCAGCCTCCTATTAACTGTATATTAAACAAACGTTATTCGTTAGTTTAATGCGCAATGGAACTGAGTGTTAGAGTTTCTATCTTTCCATTGTATTTTATGGTGAGTTTGAAAACGTCATCCGTAGTGGGTTTAATGGTGACAACATCAGCATTTGCTTCAGATGACGTGTGAAAACTTCTAACTCCTTGTAATTCCTGAGGATACTGGCTTTCAAACTTAAACCCTTCTCCGCCAACTAATTGATACTCAATTGGTCCGATTTTTGCTTCTCTGTTTCCCCCAATATTTTGAATATATATCGAATCAAACAATGAATTTTTAACTTTAAATATTGAATAGGTGGCAAGCCACTCTTCTCCTTTCCCATAATAAACAACCTCATCTGACTTTCCTTTTAAATTAATAACTGATTCTTTGTTTGTACAACCTGAAATAAATAAAAGAATTGATAAAACAAGAGAAAACAATATTCGATATTTCATGAGTTCAATAACACCTCCTACTTTTGAACCCCCCCAATATACCATATTATACCATGTGAGGAAGCATAAGTTTGGTTATCCTGCCTGTTACTTTGATAAACAAATGAGGAGCTGCCACGAAGCATGCCCCTCAACTATAGTTCGCCTTTAGTTTAATAAAGACCACTCATAAATACACTTTTGTCTTTCTCCTTCAAGGTACATATCATTATTGGGAGGAAGGTCAACAATATCATTCAATTTAGCCCCGATGTATTCACATGTTTTTCTGGAGGGAATATTATCTGGATTACATGTAATTATTAGATTCTCCATGAAATGTGCCAGAGCTACTTGCTTAATCAACAGACAAGCCTTTGCAGCATAATGTTTTCCTTGAAATTTTTCAATTATCGAATAACCTATATGTCCACCGTAGTAAAGGTTTTCATTGTTCCCAATTCGAACATCAATTTTACCTACTATTTCATTAGAACTCGTAAGAACGATGTTATATTTATATGCAGGGACAAATCCCTTCCCTTCATCTCCAGGAATCTTTCTATGAATGCATAAAGTTATTTCCTTACCTGAAATGAGGTCAAAATCTAGGAATTTAAAATTCACATTCATCCCCCTAATTGAACTATTAAGTTACTATATTTTGATGCGTTTTTTTTGAAGATAGAACAGCAATTAGTTCAACGAAAAAGAATTTTCAAATGTGTTAGTTGCTTTATCTTCTTTAAATATTGATTCTGAAGGGACTCCTACTGACATTCCAACATTCCTCAGAAATTCCCATTCAGTTGTTTCTACATGTGGGGTGGAACTACCAGAAGGTAGTATAAATGGAGCGATGCCTTGATGATATAACATTGAAGCTCTTTCCATTAATTGAGGATGACTAGCGCCTGGTATTAAAATAACATCTGATTGCTCAAGTTCCGTTTCAAAAAACATAAAATCGCTAATACAATCGAATGGAAAAGGCATAAAAACCCCCTAAGCATCTTATTTGGTGTGAACAGATCCTCCAATGGTACAGATCGTCCATATTTTACCACCAAAAACGTTGTTATTAGACTTATTAAATTATTTCAATTGCTACGTTATTCTGCCCGTGGAAAAGGCAGCCGATCGTAAGCTATAGTTCACCGTTTAGTTCAGTGATGCGATGGCGGTTAGTCAGTGCAGTGTAGTCTGCTCGAATCTACTTCAATGAATTGTCTCGAGCAAAACCAATGGCGTAGCCCCGTAGCATGAATACGGAGTTATCCTAATCGATAAACACTCAGAAATTAGTTAATAAGTCCTTTATTTTTAAGTTTTTCAAGCTTTTTAGGTGGTATACAATTTGTTAAATCTCCATTCTCAACATCTAATCCTTCCCAGTCTACATACACTACAAAATCATCTGTAATATTGCCAAATATACTATTCCAGTCATATTCATTTAATTTGAGTGAAACTTGATCCATAATACTAATACACTGTTTCCACCATTCTCCATAGTACTCATCAGGATCATGCATATTAATAAATCGTTCTTCTTTCTCTTTAATTGAAGTTCCGCTTAAATCATTTCGGTATTTACGTGGTTGGTCCCCGGAGTTCCAAGCCAACCAAATTCCGTCTTTTTCAAAATTGGATTGTCTTACATCTTCAAATCCTAATTGAATTACCCTTACTAATGGATCGTAATCATTTCTGTAGAGTGCCACAAAACAAACTTTTTGGGCTTCAGGTATACTTATTTCCTTTACTGCTTTTGGAATTAATATAAGCAAGTCATTAATTATTTCTTGTTTTAGATCATTCGCTTCATTCATGATATTATCTCCTCGCATATTAAACTATTTTCAGATATTAAACCGAGTTTCGGATAAAGCCCTATTAATGAACTTCATAAAATTTCACATATCTGATTGATTAAGGCATTCGTGAAGTTTTCCAACTATCCTGTTTGTCCAAATCAGTGCGAGTAAGATTTCACCTATACTGCCCTTTAGTTGAGCAAAGGCTGCCGATCATGCCGGCGGCCCATTTTGATTGTTATTTATAAACTAACGTATCCGTTAGGTTAATCAATGTTTTTCAACTCGTGATTTTCACTAAAAATGTTAAGCCAAAATGAAGATATTCTAAAACAGCAAAACAGGTGCTTTCCTCTAATAAAGATAGCACCTGTTTTCCTTAGGATGGATTTTTAACGGGATTTTTAACGCACATCATTCACTCCGATAATACCCGAATACAAAAAGAGCGTTAAAAAACAAAGTAAATCATTAAAATTTACACGAATTGGAAATACTACCTTTGCATCATCTCAAAACAATACAATGAGGGCATTTTCATGGATAACTTTAAAAACGTAGATAACAAGTATCGGCGTTTCAAAGCACATGTAAGTATCTTTGGGACAACCCAATTTCATTTGCGAAATCCGTACATTATGGCATGGTGGTCAGCAGCTTTTCCGGGCTTTGGACACCTTCTATTAAGTAAATACTTACGCGGATTGGTCCTTTTCATTTGGGAGGTGGTTGTTAATTACAATGCCAAAATCAATTTAGCTATGATCCATACATTTTGTGGAGATATTGACCTAGCTAAACAAACCTTGGACTCCAGATGGTTGTTAATGTATATTCCCGTTTATCTTTTTGGCATTTGGGACAGTTATCGGACTGCGGTCGACATGAACAAGGTGTATTTGCTCGCGGAACAAGAAAACGCTCCCTTTAATTCTTTCAGTCTAGGAGCACTGGAAATTAACTATTTGGACAAACGTAGTCCGATCATGTCTGTTTTTTGGTCGATTTTTATGCCTGGACTTGGGCAATTGCATATTCACCGAATTATTGTAGCATTTTTCTCAATTACTTGGACAATTGTGTTCTTGTATTTTTCACATTTGCTCGAAGCCGTCCAGCTTCTTTTCTATGGTAAAATTCAAAATGCAACAGAAATATTGGACAAACAATGGCTGTTATATATGCCTTCCATGTGGGGGTTTTCTATTTTCGACTCCTATATCAATACCGTAGAAAATAACAAATTGTTCGAGAAAGAACAACAAGATTTCCTTGTTAAAAATTATCAAAATCCGGGGTTTAAAGTTAAAAGAGGAAAGGTGGTGAGCTAATGTTGCAAATTTTCTCCACCTTTGAGCATTCAACATATTTAGAGTTAGCTATCAATGAGTTGGAAAAAAGCGGTGTGACCAAAGAAAACATTTTCGCTGTCCCTTTAACTAATCGAAAAGTGGAGCGGAGAATTTTTGACTCCATTCATAATTCAGATGGGGTTTCCCTTATAAGCACAGGAGCAGCATTGGGCACGGCATTTTCTGTCGTTGGAGCAAGTCTTGGATTTAAATTACAATGGGGGCCAATTTACTGGGGACTTATTGGAGCAGTAGGAGGATTTTTATTCGGATTTCTTATAGATCTTTTTATATATAAAGTAATAAAAAAGCGTAAACAACTTCTACGCGGGAAAAACGGGGAGGTTATCTTAATCGTGGAATGTGAAGATAACCAAGCAGATCGCATTGAAAATATCCTCTGGCATCACTTGGCATTAGGAATTGCAAGAGTTCAATGTTAATAACCTTATTAAACAATACTGCCCGGTAGTTTAGCGAAGACAGCCAAACGTAACTCATGTTTGATTGAACTAAAGTATCTTGTTAGAGCTTAACAAAGAACGCTTGAATGATTCTGTCGGGAATGGGATCAAGTTCTTGTCACCCGACAGCATTACAGCATCCCTTTACCCTTAAATCTTCGTTTTCAATTACACTTCTCTCGCATCGCATCTATGATAAGTTAGTTACTCTAGTGTCAGTCCATTGTTACCGAAAAATGCATAGCACGGGAGTCTTACCCCTGACTTCCAGTTAGCAGGGATAGCAAAAACGGCTACCGAAGCAACCGCTGTTCCTTTATCGTTATGCTTTAGCTTAGTCTACTTGTTTATTCAAGGACAGAAGTTCTGTCATGTATAACTCTATAGTCTTCTTACTTCCAGATCTTTGTGGTGGCTCAAGCATGGAATTTCGGGCAAAACAATCGTTCGACTGGCAACGCGATTCATTTCTCACAGCTCCCCTCATTCTTCACCCTTCACCGCCAGCCCGGACGATGCTCGCTCAAAGCATAGGCAGCCGCATGTAGACGGCCGTCCCCCAGCCAGATTTACTACGGATCACGATGCCGTAATCATCACCGTAGGCCAGCTTGATCCGCTTATTCGTATTGATCATGCCGATGCTCTCCGAATATTCATGCTCCTGCAATAGTCCGTTTCTTATCTTGTTCAGCTGCTTTCGCGACATGCCTAAACCGTTATCGATGATGCCGATAAGTACATCCTCACCCTCCAGTTCAATACGGATTTTAATCAAACTACTGTCATCTTTTTCTTTAATACCATGATAAATGCTGTTCTCCACGAACGGCTGTAGCAGCAGTTTCATAACCTTGCCGCCGATCAAAACAGGATCGTATTCCCAGATCATATCGAATTTGTCCTCATACCGGTACTTTTGGATTTCAATATAGCTTTGCAAATTTTTGATTTCCTTCTTCAAGGACACCGGCTCCTCCGGATTCGTGAGGGAATAACGGAGAATTTCCGAAAGATTATCTATGATTCGCGTCACCTGATTTGGTCGTCCCGTCAAGGCGATCGTTTCCCAATTCAGCGTCTCTAGCGTATTAAACAGAAAGTGAGGGTTTATTTGCGACTGCAGCGCCGTCAGCTGGGCGACCTGAAGCTTGTAACGCCGTTCCGAGAGCTGAACCTTGAGAAAGTTTTGTTCGATAAACGTTTTGATGATATTTTGAATGATATACCCGTACTCGTCCTTAACCCTGTCCGGCAGCTGGGGCAACGTACTGCCATTTTCTGCGGAATCCAAAATATGAATAATGTTAGTCAACTGCTTGTAACGGTTTTTCGTAAAATAAAAGGCCAGCACAAAACCGACCACCAATGAAAACAGCAGTAGCACCACTGTCATTTGAATAATCATAAACGGCACCTCGTACAGTGCCCGCTGCGGAACGATAGACATGTATGTCCATCCGTAACGGGATGAACCTAGCCGGGTCACAATATAGGTATCCTGCCCGTCATGCACCGTATAAAAAGCTTGCTCCGATTGCTTCAATTGCTCCAGCTGCAGATGCTGCAAATAGTCTGGCTGCTTATCGCTGAAAATAATCTGATTGTTCTCATTGACAACCAGGATACACTGCTCGGCTAAGGTAGATAACGATTTCAGAATCGACTCGATGTAACCCGGCAATATATTAAGGACAATCACGCCGTCGGTAGCCGCAATGCGCTGGTACAGGGTGACGATGCGGGTCGGTTTCGTTTCGAAGTTAAAAGGCTTGACCATCCGGGATTCAATCCACAGCCGGACGCTGCTATCCTTCTCCATGTAATGCTTATACCAGTCTTTGTCGTAATAGCTATATAATTCCGTTAATCCCTGCTTGGAAATAAACCTTCCATGCTCATTCGGAAAATATAAATAGAAGGAGTCAATATACGGGCGGGCATTGGCAGGCGCATTCAAAAAACCCTTCAGAATGTCATAGGAGATCAGCTCTTCATGGGTAAGTGAGCTATTTTTCAAAATCGAGTTTAGAGCTTCAATAACCTTCGTATCATTTCCGTAAACGAGACTCATCGGATCCGTTTCACTCAAGATCAGCTCAATATTAGCCTTGGTCTGCTTCAGTAAATTAACCGAAGATTTATTGATATCTTCCTTTATATAATTTTTTGTAATCAACAAAGAAAGCGCCCCGAGAATAATGAGCGAGATGAACATAGGGATCAGGAACATCGTCAAATGCTTAATAAAAAATCTGGCTTTCATCGGACCGCCTTTCCGCTCGCAGTATACCTTAGCTTAATGAGGTGTATCGCGGTATTCTCTGGGGCTTTTGCCAAAATACAGCTTGAACGCCCGCGAGAAGTTTTTTGCATTATCGTAGCCCACCGCACTTCCAATTTCATAGGTTTTATACGTAATGTCCTGCAGCAGCTCTGCTGCCTTTTCCATCTTAACGGAGATAACATAATCGGAGAAGTTTTGCCCAGACCACTTTTTAAAATATTTGCTTACATAGAACAGATTCATATGAAACAGCCGGGCGATTCCCTCCAGCGTAACATCCTTATAATGCTCCTGCACATAAGCTTTAATGGCCCCTATTTTCTTTTCATGGTAGCCTTGTCCCTCGGTCATCGGTTCGTCGCGGGTTTTTCCCTGCACACCTTCCTCTGCAAGAGCAGCCGTTACCGCCGCCTCTTTGCTGTTTTCCTCATCCAGCTCTTCTCTAATCCGCGAGAAGACCTCCACTAGCTCCTCATATTTGGTCGGCTTGATGATGTAGCTTTTGACTCCGTATTGCAATGCCTTTTGAGCGTATTCAAATTCTTTGTAGCCGGTAAGGAACACAACTTTTGTTTTGCTCTTCCGGTTGTACAGCTCCTGGGCCAGCTCCACCCCGGACATCACCGGCATTTTAATATCGCTTAGGACCACATCGACCTCATGCTTAATCAAATATTCCAAGGCTTGCCGGCCATTTTTGGCCTCTGCCACAATTTCGAAGCCGATTTCACTCCAGGGGAAATAGTTGCAAATGCCGTTTCGTATTTTCGTTTCATCGTCGGCAACCAGCAGTTTATACATGGCGGTCCCTCCTGTTCCCGGATTGATCGATTCGGATAGACTAAAAGATGCATGGAAAGCTTAAGAACAGTATAACAAATTCGATACCTTTCGATCAGGGATGACCCGTATTATCACAAAATTTGAACCTAAATGTCAAAGTTGGACTCCTTTTCAAACGATTTCGCCAGACGGATTCAGACAAATAATCAAACCTTTTGCCAAATCAGATGGATTTTATCAGGGCAAACCCATTGCTATAATAAATTGTGCAAGCCAAAATGAATGAAATATATGAATGTAAAGGGGAATACAACATGAAAAAGACAAAGAAACTTGTCGGCTTCGCTGTAGTTTTATCACTGCTTACAGCTAGCCTTGCCGCCTGCGGTAGCAGCGATACACCTTCCGCTCAAGGCGGTAATGGCGGTAAAAGCGATCCCTCCAAGCCTATAAACCTCAGATTCGCCTGGTGGGGCAGCGACTCCCGGCATAAAGCCACTCTGGATGTCATCAACTTATACAAGCAGAAAAATCCGAACGTTACTATTGAAGCAGAATACGGCGGATTTGACGGGTATGAACAAAAAATGAAAACCCAGCTAGCCGGCGGCAGCGCCCCTGATATTATGCAGCTGGATCAGCCTTGGCTCGCAGAACTGACTACGGGCAATGAGCTGCTGCTTGACTTGAACAATCAAAAGAGCATCGAGCTGAAAAACTTCGACGCCAACTATTTGAAAAACTTCGTTACCTACAATAATAAAATCGTCGGCTTGCCGATGGGAACCAACGGTCGTACGCTGGTATTTAACAAAACACTAGCCGACAAGCTGGGCATCAAATTGGACCAGCCTTGGACCTGGGACCGGGTGCTGGAGGAAGGCAAAAAGCTGCATGAAAAGGACAGCAAGCTGTACCTCATGAATTCCGATCTGGGCGTTATTCAAGTTATGTTTACTTCCATGTTGAGACAAAGAACCAACACCCCGCTGATCAAGGACGATTATACTTTGGCCTATTCAAAGGAACAAGCGACTGAGGCGTTTGATTGGATTCAAAAGGCCTACAAAGCCGGTGTTTTCCAACCGCTTGGTGAAAGCCAGCTGTTCTCTGGAAAAACCGACCAGAACCCGAAATGGATCAATCAAGAGCTAGTCGCCGTCGAAGGCTGGAGCAGCGAGGTTACCAAGTTTAAAGATACGCTGCCTAAAGGATCGGAAATTCAATCTGTGCTCCCGGCTTCCTTTAGCGATGCAAAAACAGGCGCAGCCGTCATTCGTCCTTCCATGGTAGTGGCCGTAAACAAAAGATCGGAAAACCAGGAAGAAGCAATGAAATTCGTTAACTGGATGCTGAGCGATCCGGAAGCGGCCAAGGTGCTTGGCGATGTGAGAGCGGTGCCTGCAGTCGAAGCAACTAAAACCGCTATCGTACAAGCGAACAAGCTGGATAAAAACGTAGCGGATGCTGTTGATTTGGCCTCCAAGAGTCAGGCGATTCCGGACAATGCGATTTCCCAGAATTCGCAAGTAGGCGATATTCTGAAAGATCTGATCCAACGGGTGGCGTTCGATAAAGCAACTCCTGCAGCCGCAGCTGATGAGCTGATCAAACGCCAAACGGATAAATTAAAGGAATTGAAAAAGTAACGGCCAGTAGCTCCTCTCTTTTAAGAAATGACACCGATACGCAGCATTTCCCAAGTGCCGCTGAGTTTCAGCGGCACTTCCACATTAAGTACAAGCTCATGTAAGGGTGTGATAACGAGTGAAAGTCAAAAAAAATTATCAATACATCGGTCTGCTCTATATCAGTCCCTGGATTATCGGTTTCGCGTTATTGGAATTGTATCCTTTTCTCTCTTCCTTCTACTATTCGTTTACATCCTTCGACTTGATTAATCCGCCGAAATTTATCGGCTTGAAAAACTATATTGATATATTTACTAAGGATGACATGTTTTATCAGTCCTTAAAAGTTACCTTGATTTACGCAATTATTGCTGTGCCAGCCAAGCTCGCTTTTGCCTTGTTCGTGGCTGTCATACTAACAGCCAAGCTGAAAAGCGTAAATGTATTCCGTACGATTTATTACCTACCGTCGATTCTCGGCGGAAGCGTCGCCGTAGCTGTATTATGGAGATTTTTATTCATGAAAGAAGGCATCGTCAACAAATTAACCTCTACCGTTCATATTCCGGCAGTCGATTGGCTGGGAGACCCGAGCCTAGCGCTATACACGATTTCAGGACTGAATGTCTGGCAGTTTGGTTCCTCGATGGTACTATTCCTTGCCGGCTTGAAGCAGGTTCCTCAAGAGCTGTACGAGGTTGGCCGAGTAGAAGGGGCTTCTAAGGTGCGGATGTTTTTCTCCGTTACCCTGCCTTTAATTACGCCTATTGTCTTGTTTAATCTGGTCATGCAAATCGTAAACGCCTTTCAGGAATTCACCGGAGCATTTGTCATCTTGCCTGACGGCGGACCGCTGAAATCGACTTACCTGTTTGGTATGAAGTTGTACGATGAAGGCTTTAAATTTTTGAAAATGGGCTATGCGTCCTCTCTGTCCTGGGTGCTGTTCGCGATCATTCTTGTGTTTACCGCACTGGTGTTCAGATCTTCATCTTATTGGGCACATTACGAAGATGGCGGTGATAAACGATGAAATCGGAAAAACCAAGAAATGCGCTTACGTTCGTGCTGTTGTGTGTGTTCGGACTTATCATGATTTACCCTCTATTATGGCTGTTCGGCGCATCGTTTAAATCGAATGAGGAGATTTTCGGCTCGCTTAGCCTGCTGCCCAGTCATTTCAATTGGGACGGGTATATTAAGGGCTGGAAGGGCTCCGGTCAATACTCATTTGGCCTTTTCATTTTCAATACGTTCAAAATGGTAATACCAACTGTATTTTTTACTATTGTTTCTTGCACCGTTGTCGCTTATGGATTCGCCCGTTTTAACTTCCCATTAAAAAAAGTGCTGTTCGCTTTAATGATTTCCACCTTGATGCTGCCTAATGCAGTCGTTATAATTCCCAAGTACATTATGTTTAAAAATTTCGATTGGCTTAATAGCTACATGCCGTTTATTATGCCTGCCGTGCTGGCAACACACGCTTTTTTCATCTTTATGATCATGCAGTTTTTCCGTGGCTTACCTCGGGAGCTGGATGAATCAGCCAAAATGGACGGCTGTAATTCGTTTATGATTCTGGTGCGGATCCTGCTTCCGTTATCCAAGCCGGCGCTCATCTCGGCAGGGATTTTTCAGTTTATCTGGACCTGGAACGACTTCTTTAATTCATTGATTTATATCACCAGCGTGAAAAAGTTTACCGTTGCCCTCGGACTCCGCATGGCGCTTGATAACTCCACCAGCGTCGCCTGGAACCAGGTTCTGGCCATGTCCGTAATCGCCATTGTCCCATGTGTGCTAGTCTTCTTCTTTGCACAAAAATATTTTGTGGAAGGGATCGCGACTACCGGGATTAAGGGGTAATACTTTCCTCTATCGCTGAAAACACACAAAAAAGGAGCAATATCGGAATTACTTCCAATATGCCCCGGTTTTTATTATGGTTATGCCTATTTTTGAGCCCAACGTTCTTTGCTGCGTTACGATGCTGATGTTGCATCAGGGCTGTTCGGTCACAATTCGAAGCGGATATGATACTGGGACGATTATCTGATATCCATAACATTTGTGGATATTATACTGTATACACCGTCAACCCTCATTTATAAAATTTAGTGTTGAAATTCTTGACGACGGTTGTAATCGTTATTTTAAGTAAAGGAGTAAACTGTTTTGACTGTTATAATTGGTATTTGTAGAATTAACAAATGTCCACCAATTCCCGGTTTACCCTCCTAACCAAGCATAATCTATGGTTCAGGAGGGAACCCGCAATGAAACAAAAAATTTCAAACTTGTCGTTACCGTTGTTAATTGTGTTGATTGGTTTTCCACAAATAAGCGAAACGATTTATTCACCTATTTTGCCTGATTTAGTTAATAATCTTAAAGCAAGTGAAAATACGATTCAGTTAACTGTCGGTATTTATTTCTTAGGCTTTGCCGCAGGTGTATTCCGTGTCCGTTAGTTGAACAGTTAGTTGAAGGAAAGTATTAATTTATATCTCCTATGTAGAGTCCATGAGGTATTTCACCATTTGAAATTCCAATTATGTAGTTAATTAATCCATTTGGGAAAAACCTATATTCATTAAGACTTGTAATTGGAATCCACTCAATTCCAATGTAGTCCTCATCTGGAGCTATTCCATTTCCTATGTTATGCTCATCGATTATTTCACAAATAAAAACGTGGTCTATTACTTCTATTAGGCAACCTATTTCCTCTAGAAATTCTCTTCGAAGGGCTTCAACTAAATTTTCACCATGTTCTTGACCGCCACCTGGTAAAGTATAATCTGCTTCGAATTTATCGTCATGTTTCTTGATGGTTAACAACCTATTATTTTTAATTACGATTCCCTTAACACCACATCGAACTTTCAATACGTCTCCTCCTGACAAAAGGAATTATATATAGTTACTATTCGAGGGGAGTTTTGTGATTCCTGTACGATTGCAAATGTAGTAATCTGCCAGTTAATTGAGCAAAGGGCTGCCAAGCGGCAACCCTTTCTGTTATTAAACTATATTGTCCCATAATTCTGGCCGGCTGTCGCGGTGTTCGTATTCAACTAACGTTCTTACGTTAACTGAATAGGGTATTAATAAACTACCTACCCATCTCCTTTTGCAGACTTAAACAATTCTTTATTAGGATTATCACTTTATCCTAGGTGTAATTGAACTATCGTTATCCGTTACTTCAATGAGTTTCCCCTGAAAATCGTACGGAATTACATCCTCGATGATTATTTATTTAACAAACGATCTGAATTCAAATCTGATCCAACACTGGGAATCGTATCCTTTTGAATATTAAGGATCTTCTCACTAATATCCCATAACTTCTTTGCTGACACCGGATCTATGGCCCAAGGGCGAACGCCATGTTGAAGCTGGCTGTCTGTCGGCACGACCTCCGCGATATCGCAGTCTTCACAATAGACACCGCCCCTGCCATTCAGCATTGGACTTACCGCACACCAAACCGAGGTAGCGGCACCTTGCTCGACAGTTTTGAAGCCACCGGATGAAGTATAGGTACCGTCTACATTACGAGTGACGCCATATGCGGCCAAATCTTCGTTGCTCAAATGCCGAACCAAACCTGACAAGATCGCTCCGGGGTGAACTGCGAATGCGCGAACCCCGGATTCTTGTCCGCGTCGATCGAGCTCCACAGCGAACAAAGAACATGCAGTCTTCGACTCCCCATAGGATATGTTTTTATCATATGGCCTTTTGTTAAAATGCAGATCATCAAAATCGATCGGCCCTATCATGTGACCAATGGACGAAAGAGCGACGACCCGTGCTTTACCAGGACGCTTCAAAGCTTCCCACAAGCGTAACGTCAGTTGAAAATGTCCGAGATAATTCGTAGCGAAATGGGTATCGAACCCGCGTGCTTCTTTTAGTTCAGGGGGAAAACTTACGCCAGCGTTTAAAACCAACAGGTCCAGCCCTCGATTAGAGTTCATAAATACTTTTGCAAATGCTTCAACCGAGTTCGGATCCATTAGGTCGAGTCTGACAACCTCAACGTTAGGAAGAGAAGCAAGAATTTCTCGTCCACGATCCACGCTTCGGGCACCGACAATAACGGTTGCCCCGGCACCTGCTAACACGCGCGTTGTTTCAAGTCCAATACCCCCATGCCCACCTGTCACGATAGCTGTCTTTCCACGAAGGTCTTGATCAGCTATAATTTCCTGCGCTGTTGTTTCGGGTCCATATCCGGAATGCAACGGTTTCTGCTCAGTTATCATAAGCTAAAGCTCCTTTAAGTGTTTTCAATTAATTAGGATATGTAGTAACAAGCATGAATACTAAAAATCAATGACGTTGATATTAAGTTGTCCTCCAAATGAAAGTTTATTCTCTTCCGGAATTGCATTTTCGCTGCCGGAGACAGTCCAAATACCGAGGGACCGCCCATCATAAAAATATAAAAAATAGGTTAACCAGTATATACTGGTTAACCTATTGACACGAAAAGACGCGAATACGCAGACTTTCGCGCTTTTTATTTTTGTGTGATGCTGCAGTCTGTTACTTTATGGGCTTCATAAGTTGCTTCGAGAGCTCGTATGCGCTACGCTCTACCCAATTGTGGGCGAGCTTGCCATCACGAACCTCCCATACCGCGATGCCGGTAAGCTGAATCGAGCGGTCATCAGGCAAGGAACCAAGTACGCCTTGGTTATTTCCCGTGACTACCCATCGCGATACAACACGCTTGCCGTCGGCGCCGCTGAACATATCGAGGCTCTCTAACTTGATGTCGCGGATCTTCGAAGTGAACGTTCGTGCCCACTCCTTAAAGGCAGCGCGACCGACAATGTCACCATCCGGATTCGAGAGAATAAAGTCATCCGTACAGAGATGGTCGATGACATCGAGATTTTGCGGAAGGTTATAAACATTGGTCCAAAACTCCGTGAGAAGCTCTTCGCCGTGGTTAACGGATAAATTCATCTGTCATCATCACCTCTTGCCTATTTAACGGGACAGCCAGAATTAGTCCTCGACTGTCCCGTTTTGGTTATTTTATGAAGTCCAATTGCCAATCTCTAAGATTAATGGGATTACGGCAGCAATGGAGGCCCAATAATTAAAGTATCATTTTGCTCGGCCAGCCGCCCAATTTCTTCGATTGAATGTCGACCGATTTCAGGGAAGAAATCGTCGATTCCGCCAGGCGCAAAGGTGAATAGAATACGTCCCCTATCCAGCCCGATATTTGCCCACGCATGCGGTACGCCACGGGGAACCACAACACTCGTTCCCGGAGTGGCTTCAAATTCCTCTTCTCCCACTTGGAATAGGAAAGTTCCTTCTAGAATCTCGAATACCTCTTCCCTTTCCTTATGAATATGCTTCGGTGGACCAATCAAAGCTGGTACACGCGCTTCAATGACGGTAATCGCTCCCCCAACTTGACTGCTATGAATACGAATAGCCATTTGTTCGCCTGGCATCGTATCGAACCATTCGAGATCCTTGGCGAAAGTAACCGCTGCTTTGGTTACAGCCTTATTAATCTGTTCCATTTTTATTTCTCCTCGCTCTCGTTTCTATCCGCTGCATAAACGCTTTTATATTGCGAACTTTTGACCTATCAGTTGTTCACTAAGGCTCCAAAGCCGATCCGCCGCTTCGGAATCAACCGCATACGGCATCACGCCGGAATCCGTTAAAGTCGATTCGTTGTCCAAATAAAAGTCCGACTCAGCATCATGCCCCAGAGGAGCGATATCACAGTTCTCACAGTAGACGCCGCCCATATTGTTAAGCTGCGGGCTTGTCGCGCACCATATGCTGGTAGCTGCCCCTTGTCCTACCGTCTTGAGATTTTTCGCGGGGTCTAGAACCGGCTGTCCCTGCTCGTCAATGACGCCGGCTGCTCGCAGCTCCTCCTCCGAAAGATGCTTTTCGAGTCCGGTGCCGACGATGCTGCCCGGATGAAGGGAGAAAGCCCGCACGCCGTCGGCTTGACCGCGTTTGTCCAGCGCGACCGCGAAGAGAACGTTAGCCGTCTTGGACTGGCCATAGGCTGCCCAACGATCATAATCGCGTCGGTCGAAGTTGGGATCATCAAACACGACAGGCGAGAAGTGATGCCCCCAAGATGATACTGACACCACCCGCGCGCCGTTCGCCTTGCGCAGCGCTGGCCATAGCCGTGCAACAAGCTGGAAATGGCCCAGATGGTTGGTCGCGAATTGCGATTCATATCCTCTCGAATCTCGTGACAGCGGAGACGCCATTATGCCTGCACTGTTTACCAGAATATGCAATGGTTGCCCGGTGGCAAGAAACTTGTCTGCAAAAGCATTAATCGAAGCAGGGTCCATCAAGTCCATCACTTCAATATCAACGCCATCGATGTTTGCAAGGGCGTTCACAGCTCTATTGTAGTCTCGCGTTGGAACGATAACCTTGGCGCCAGCAGAACGTAGTACTCGCACGGTCTCAAGACCAAGTCCGGAATAGCCTCCGGTAACGATGGCAGTTTTGCCGGAAAGATTAATCCCATTAATCACGTCTTCAGCTGTTGCAGAAGCTCCAAACCCGGAGCCGATTGGTGTTTGCTTTGTTGTCATAATAAAGTTCTCCTTTGAAGGTTAGTATAATAAATGGTTTATCGTGCGTTTACTGTCCGTATCGAAACGATCACCGCAAAGTCCAGCGAATTCAATTCGCTTTATTTATGCTTGAACATCATAATAAGTCTCCTCATTTTATATTTAGACAAAAAATGTTTTATGTCTATACGCACATATTATACGACTAGACAAAGTTTGTAAAGTGTATAATAATTACAACATGGACGATAAAAAAAAGCTTCATATACTAACCGTTGCATTGGACGTGTTTTTCAAGTATGGCTATAAGCGAGTGTCAATGAATGAAATAGCAGAAGCCGCCGGCATATCGCGTGCGGGTCTTTATTTGTACTTTAAGAACAAGGAGGAAGTTTTTAACGCGACGATTCTTCATTATGGCGACCTTCTTATTGAAGAAATAAAAGAAGGACTCTCTTCCAAGAAAACGCCTGAGGACAAAATTTTATATGCGTTCGAGGTGTGGTCTATAAACAATTTCGATCAATCGTTGGACTCACCGGAAGTAAAAGAAATGACCGACAGCTCATATACATTTGCTCAAGAAGCAATGCATGTCAGCTACAATAAGCTTGAGGTTATTCTGATCTCAATCTTGGAATCTCAGTCGATATCGGCCAGCAGCTTAAATAGCCTATCTCCAGAGAAATTGGCTCATCTTTTAACAAGTGCAACTCGCGGGTTTAAAATTGTCGCCAAAAACTCTTCGGAGCTTCGCGAAATGATTGAAGACTTGGTTCGAATTATTCTTGACCATTACAATTAGTAGAGGATATATCATTCATCTTCAGCCATCAGGAAAGCTGACTTTGGGTCCTCCCTGTCAAGCAGACAAATTAAAAAGCTAGGCCGCCAACGTGCACTGGTAATCAATCGGTGCTCGTTTTTTAATTTGGCTTGAAAGCAGTGGGTGTTATCTAGGCAGGTTGCTTCATCGCATTGATGGCGATATAGCTCTATAAATACGGCTACATTGAAGGGACGGGTCCTTCGTCGTGTTCGCCTGCACAGGGAATTGGAACGGTCGGAAGTCGAACGAACTGTATCGATAAGGTGACTTTCTGTTATACTAAAAATATTGAAAAACACAATGTTGTAATTGCAAATTCATCAAAAAAATTGATACTTGCAAGGAGGATTCTCTTGGACATCCAGTATTTTATTACTTTTCGTGAAGTATCACGCTGTCAGAGCTTAACGCGAGCTGCTGAACGTCTTGGATATGCGCAATCAACAGTCAGTATACAAATTCAAACCCTAGAGAAACATTACAATCAAAAGTTATTTGATCGAACCAGTAAAAAATTTAAACTAACGGAATCCGGCTTGCAGTTGCTTCAATTCGCGGATTCGATCGTCAATGCATACTTCAACGCGGAGGACCATTTCACCAAGGAACCAAAAACAAATCTTGCAATAGGAGCAATCGAAGCCTTAGCTACTTATTTTTTGCCCCCTTATGAAGCATATAAAAGAAAATTTATGGATCGAAGCATCTCATTTTTTCCTAGTTGCGAACTTGACTTGATTCGGAAGATCAAACAGAATGAACTCGACATGGGTCTCATCCTCAGTCCTCATCTTTCTGATCCAGAGATGAGAACGATACAAATCCGTGAGGAAAAGCTTGTCATCGTTTGCCCGCCAGATCATCCTTTGAGCGGGGAGAAAAATATTAATATGTCGGAATTGCAGAACAGTTCCTTCATACTGACCGAGAAAGATTGTGGATACCGTGCAGCATTGGAAAGATTACTGGAAGACCACGATATCTCTTATCAAATTGTTTCGGAAATGGGCAGCATTGAATGCGTTAAACAGTGTGTCATGTATGGCATGGGGCTTGCTTTTATCCCATTGATTGTAGTTCAAGAACAGATCGCCAAGAATCAACTATCTTTCTTTACTCTGCAGGATAATCTTCTTCCATCTTTTTACACCCAAATTATTCTGCACAAAAACAAACGGGTATCGTCATCCCTTCAAGAATTCATAGATATGTTATCTCACCGTGTAAATCAAGCCGTGAGCGCTTAAAACATAAATAAAGGCGATCGCTTTTTTCTAAGGGATTTAATTACGATCGCCTTCATCTATTTTTGTGTTATTCTGTTTGACTGACTAAAGAACGGTTATTGACTGTCGGTCTCACCATAAGAATGAAGAGTACCGAAGCGAAGGAGAGAGCACCTAGCCACATCGCACCGGTTACATTGGTAGTATCGACTGCTAGTCCTCCTATTAAAGCTCCCAGGCTGACAGACAACTGATAAACACCTACATAGACCGGAGTTATGGCTTCTACAGCATCCCGAGCAGATGAAATAACTAATAGCTGCAGGCCCAAAGGAGCCATTCCCCATGCGATCGCCCAAATAATGAAAGCAATAATTGAAATAACACTGTTATGACCAAACAGCGAAATGCTCAGTAATGAAATAAGGGACAAAACTACTGTTAATACTATCAATACCTTGAGGCTGCGACTGGCTATGAAACCAGCGGCAAAATTACTTATGAAGGAAGCAACCCCGTAGACTAACAGTATCGCACTGAGTAAATTCGGTCCCAATCCAGTCACTTGCTGGAAAAAGGGTGTTATATACGTGTAACCTGCAAATTGACCACCCACAAAGAGAATCGCAATAACAAGGACCGCTCTTACTTTCTTCATTTTTAACAACTCCAAGTAATCCTTTCCCCTAACCTTGTTCCATCGGAATTCTCGGAAGCAATATGAACTGTATGATAAAAACAGCGATAGCAAGTATGCACCCTACCATGAATGCGATTCTCAAATCAAAATGTGCGGCAATAAAAGACGCTAATGGAACACTTAAAACCGTACCAATTCCAAATCCTCCGAGGACAATCGATATTGCTTTTGCCACCGTCTCTTGTGGAACTAACTTTGCTTGAGCAGGTAAAGACACAGCCCAGAAACCTCCAACACTTATTCCAAGGATGATTCGCGCAATGACTAGCACAAAGAAATGGGTTGTAATCATCGACAGTACGCCAGATACAATAAGCAGTAACGACAGTCCGAGGAACACCGTCCTCCGATCCAGACGTCCGATAGTTATCATGGCAAACGGCCCCGCAATGGCCGCAAGTATAGAAGTGGACGTTACTGTAATTCCGGCAGTCCCCTCCGATATATCAAAGCTTCTGCTAATTTCAAAAAGTAGACCAACTGGCAGAAACTCGGTAAGAGAAATTGAAAAAGCACCTAATGCAATTGCAATAATAGCAAACCATGGATTCCTATTCGTAATACTCAATGTCAACATCTCCCTGCTAAATATTTGTGCATGTATGATATTCGAAACCTTGATCTATGTTATAAATTAAGGATCCCCTCCAGTGCGATCTATGTGAGATTGCAGATGTGATTTATAATATAGCACAACCTTTTCATTGTAATTACCGATACTTTTTGATGATAGTGTTTATGAATTTTGATGAACACGCTTGCATAAATAACTTGGTGATGTCCTCTTGGTATCTGTGCGCTTTTACCTCGGTGAAAGCCTCCGGAGGTACATGGAGCAGCGTGCAACAGAGCAGTAAAAAAAGGAGCGAAAACTCGCCCCTTCTGTTCCCCGGTTAAAAAAATTGAAATCCTTCGTTACCACTAAGAGAACCGGCTCAAATTGATCTTCATCTCTTCGAAACTAGCTTCAAAAAGTCATCAATATCAATAAATTTAATGAGTTAATTATACCATATATTGTAACTAATCTGCCCAATAGCTTAATGACAAAAAGAGCAGTTGCCGCGGCAATCTGCTCCCTGGTTTTGTTTGAACAAACGTATCCCGTTAGTTGAGCGAAGTGAGCCTACTACCGGTCAGTGCGCTTAGTCACCGTTGATTAATTAATGCCTTGTTCTTGGTCGTGGAAAAATTTTATGGATTAACTGAGGTATTCTTAATCCAAAAATAAAAGGTAATTGTAAAAATGATTATAGCGAGTATAAGCAACAACACACCGATTAAAATTGGTAAGTATGTAAAAGCTTTTATTGCCTCATCGGATGTACTCCAACTGGTAGCTCCTTTTGGTCTTGAATTATTGAATGCACTTTCCTTGCCGTGTAATAAACCGTTAAATATTAATATCAGTCCAATAATCGAAAATGATATGAAAGAAAAGAAAGACCAAAGCATCTTTTTCTTTTGATTTAAATTATTTGGCAACTCAACCCTCCCCCAAGATTTTTTGGCGCATTTCCCCTCCATAATACCACTATATGTAATTTATTCCCAGATAAGATTAAACTTCACTTTACTGCCCGTTAACGTAATAAAGCTGCCGATCGTGTCGGTAGCTTCGTCATTCAACTATAGTTCTGCGTAACGCACTACCATTGAATTGATCTCATCAGCCAGTTCAAGAATTTCCTTCCATTGAGATGATTGCCTCACCGCATTAATATTCCATTCATCACCTTGCTGTAATGCCAGAAATTTACCTCTTAAAGTTGAACTTTTAAACATCATTTCATAACTAATTAGCCCATCATAGACTAATTTTTTTAAGTTGTCGGTGTGTAAAAATGTTATAGCACCAATATCGAACTCTTCAAAGATGTTATATCCAATTACCAAATCGTCAGAGTCTAATAGATAAGTTCCACATCGCTTAATCGTATCAACATACAGTTCATAAAGTTCTTCTATTGATATTTTCTTCATCAAATCCCCCCCTTACTTAAAGGATGTTTTTCCATTAACTCCCCTCCTACTGGAATTCGTTTGGAATGAGAATATTCGGGTATAATGACACTCTTTAGTTAGTAATTACTACCATTATTATACTTCACTTTTTGAGACAATCACCACGCTAACCTGCCCAATAGTTGAATACCGGCGGATTTTAAAGAAGTATCCGCCACGTAGACATACTAAAAGAATCGACGATAAAGTTCTCTCCGGCGCTCTCCGCGGAGCTGAGCATAGATTTGAGTAGTGGAGGCTTTTTCATGCCCCAACATTCCCTGGATAAAATCCAAAGGCGCTCCGTTATCAAGTAGTTGGCATGCATAGGTATGACGAAATCGGTGAGGATACACATTTGCCTCAATTTCTCCGCGATTCGCAAGCCTTTTTAATGTCCACCTGAGCGTTGGTATGGCCATACGCTTAACTGGGTTTGTATCAGTAACAAATAAGGCTTTACATGAGTCCTTACGATTAGATACATACTTCTTCAGCCATACTTTGCATTCCGTAGTGAAATAAACTTCTCTCTGCTTTGATCCCTTCCCGTTTACAATTGCAGAGCAGTTCTCCCAGTTCAAATCCTCAATGTTTATCTTCTCGACCTCTCCAATACGGCAGCCTGTACTGTACAGAAATTCAAGAAGGGCTCTTTCCCTTAAAGATTGACATGAGATTTTTAAATGAATTACATCTTCCTCCATCAAAAACTTAGGAATTCGCTTATCCATTTTAGGCTCACGTAGCTTGAGCGAAGGGTTGGAAGGTAAGTAAGTTTCTTCATATGCAAAGCGAAATAGAGAACGAACAAACCGAATACGGTGTCCAAGGCTACTTGGTTTTAGTCGATCGGACTGCTTGACCAGGTATTCCTTTAGAAGATTCAAATTAACCTCGGATATATCTATATCTCCTAGATTCTTAACCAGCATCTGAAGTTGCAAGGCATATGCTTTCAACGTATTTGGACTAAATCCTTGGATTCGCTTGTCCGCTTCATAATGATGCCAAAGTTCGCTTAAATTCATAAAAAAACCTCCTATTAGAGCAACTAATTCTAGTTTGCTTCTAATAGAAGGTTTTAAACTGATGATTAACTAACGTTCCTCGTTAGCGTAATAAACAACAATTAAACGTCCAATCTTAAAGCTTTAAGAATTTCCAAAACATTCGTTTCAAATTTAGCAGGGTTCTTGCCTTTACTTCATTTAAGTCAAGACGCTTCAAAAAATGATTAGGAAGTGTCTTATTTAGTGTTACCATTTTCCGATACTCCGGATTTAACTTTCATGGGAGCTGAATGCCCAAAAGTATATATATTTGGGTCTTGGTTACGTGAACTTAACTTTTCATCATGGTTTTTAAATCAACAAGGCTTCGATTCGTAACCTTCTGTAGGAGCTTATAAAGACCCGTCATGTAGACATAATAAAAAGGACAGTATCAAGCTCAACCGATTCTCGGTATTCTGCTTACATAATAATTCAACACTTTTGAATAATTCTCCAATTAACTTGGCAACCTAAGAACAAAGTTATCGCAGGGCGGTCAACGTAAATGGAAAACATATATGAAGCTCTAAAAAGAACTTCCAAGTCGGACGATTTTATGCAATCTGTCATGACAATCCGGCAAAAGCTGCTGCATCTCTCCTATTACAATTCTACTGTTAATCATGAAATGATCCATCGGGATCTGCTTGCCGCTATTCAACATTCAAACACAGACATCGGTGACTTGAACGATTTGAAGAATGCTATCCCCCTTGATGGGATCTATATGTCATCAAACCTGGATGAAATTACACTCCGTCTCCTCCAAGGTTTCATCTTTATCCAAATGGATCAAGATCTGCATGAGGGCTTACTAATCAATGTTGCCGATTTGGAAAGAGGCTATCGGGAAAATAATTTAGCTGAGAACGAATACAGTGTCATCGGTCCGAAAGTAGCTTTCGTCGAAGACCTCGATACAAACCTGAATTTGCTGAGAAAAGAAATTATATCGGTAAACCTAGTCTTTGAAGAGCAAATTAAAGGAACCATGTCCAAGACAAGAGTCGTTATCGCCTATATCGATGGGGTTGTTAATCCTCAGCATCTCAATACGGTCAGGCAGCGACTTGGAGATTTGGACTTCGATGTCATTTATGACACATCTACCATCGATCAGATTATATCCGACAATACTAATACGCCATTTCCTTTATTTATGTCCACTGAGCGGGTGGATCGAATGAAAGTCAACTTGACGAGAGGACATATAGCTGTGATAAGCAATGGTTCCCCCTACGTCATATCAGGCCCTACTACCTTTTTTGATTTTTTCAATTCGCCTGAGGACTTTTATTTGCCATGGATTTTGGGGACTTTTTTTAGATTCATTCGTTTTATAGCGATTGTCTTTTCTATTTTTGCCTCGTCTGTCTACGTTTCGGTCATGACCTATCACTACACCATCGTTCCAAGAGCGCTGTTAGGTCCGATTATCGAGTCGAGAATGAACGTACCCTTCCCGCCATTTCTGGAAGTACTCTTCATGGAAATTACGGTTGAGCTGTTACGTGAAGCTGGAGCTAGGCTGCCAACAAAAGTCGGTCAGACGTTAGGGATCGTAGGCGGCGTCGTTCTCGGCCAAGCCGCCGTTCAAGCTGGATTGACGAGTAATACCTTGATTATTATTGTTTCGCTTTCCGCGCTGGCGTCCTTCGTCACTCCGATTTTCAAGATGGCCAACACCATTCGCTTTCTCCGGTTTCCGATGATCTTGTTGGCAGCGGGTTGGGGCGGCTTGGGCATGATAATTGGCGTCATGTTTTTATTGGGCCATCTGCTGCGCTTAAAGTCTCTAGGGACCCCTTACCTTGTTCCGTTATTTCCATTTCGATACAAAGGTTTGAGAGAATTCATACGAACTCCTTTCAGTATGAATTCGGAACGACCAGGTTTCTTACGTTCACTCAAGGATAAAAGTTATACTGTACAAAAGCATAAAGACATCAGTGACGATTATAGTAACGAATAACATCACTGCAAAGGAACTGGCATGAATGAAAAAGTATGTAAGCCTTCTTCTCGTTTGCTTCCTCATACCCGGATGCGCCAAACAAGAAATCATAGATCGGATTAAAATTGTCCAGAGCATCGGTCTTGACGTCCAAGGAGATACCTATAAGTCAAGTATCTCCTACGCTTCCTATGACAAAAAGAAACGCCTGGACCCCATTACTGCAGAAGCATTAACATTACCCGGAGTCTGGCTTCCGCAAAATACGAAATCTGATGACCAAGTCGTACTCGGTCAAGTACGGACGATTGTTATTAGTGAAAAGCTAGCGAGAAAAAGCATTAGCGATCTGGCCGTGAATCTTCTTCGTGACCCAACCATCAGTAATAACGCTGCAATTGTTATAAGCAAACCAGAGATAAGTACAGTGATATCCAAAACTTTCAGAGATCCACCATTCTATCTAGCGGGCTTAATCAAACAGAACATGGAAAAAGGGAACACACCTTTGACGAATGCACATTATGTTCTCGATCAATTTTATGGAGAAGGTCAAGATGTGTACGTGCCCGTGCTGAATCTAGACGAGAATGGTCTCATTTTCATGGATGGCCTTGGTGTATTTAAAGATGACAAATTACGTCTTTTCCTAACCCAAAAAGAATCCCTCCTGCTGAAACTTCTCAAAGATAAACCGAAGTCTATGTCCGGTTCATACGAATTTAAGTGGAGAAATGATGAAGCTGTATATTTCAGGGTTTTACATGGAAGAAGAAAAATATTATTTGAGCAGAATGACCAAGTTACCATTTCTTTGAAGCTCTATTTACAAATTAAAGGACTCCCAAAAAACAAAAACTATGAAAACAAAAGCAATTTACTTGAACTTGAACAAGACATTAAACAACATTTGACAAACGAATTTGAAGTGATGCTAAAGAAATTCCAAATGAATGATGTCGATCCGATTGGTTTTGGCGAAATTTTCAGAAGCAATCATCGAGATTGGAACGAACAGGAATTTAAAAAGGATACATATTCTAAGCTTTATTTTGAGGTAAATCCAGAGATTGTAATTTTATATTCAGGAGTTGGCGTTAGTGCACAATAACGTGAAAGAGAACCACCTCATTTCAGGGTTTTTCGTGTTTTTCTTGATCTTTGCTACACAGTCCGGAATTGGAGGTTTGGCTTCTCCGAATTTCATATTTACATACTCAGGTCAAGACGCCTGGATTTCTGTCCTCATCATGGGTTTAAGCCTCCACATCATAATCTGGATGATCTATAAGATGCTGGGGAATCCCGTTAAAGACGTCATTGACTTACACAAGATGATTTTCGGGCGTTTTTTAGGGAGCTGTCTTTCGTTGCTTATGATCAGCTATTACTTCCTGTCCGCCTTATATGTGTTTCGAACTTACATTGACATCGTCCAGGAATGGGTATTTCCGAATATTAGAACTTGGGAATTGGCGCTGTTATTCATTTGTTTGATTTCTTATCTGGTTTGCGGGGGATTCAGGGTGTTAACCGGGCTAGCTTTGTTCGCAACGATCACTGGCCTCCTATTGTTTCTTCTCGTCTATTTCCCGATAAATTTAGGAAATCTTAGTCATTTAATGCCGGTATGGAACCATTCTATCCCGGAACTTCTGCAAGCTTCCAAAGCTTCTTACGGGATTTTTATCGGATTTGAAGCTTTGCTTGTGTACTTCCCCTTTATAAGGTTCAATGATAAACAAACGAAATGGGCCCATCTTGGCATGTTGATGAATACGGTTCAATTTGTGGCCATCACCATTTCCAGCCTGCTGTATTATAGTCCAGGCCTATTGCAAAGAACGCTCTATCCCCTCTTAGGCATCACCAAAATTATTGATTTTGATTTCATAGAAAGGATTGAGTTTATTTTTATCTTTTGTTGGCTCATCATGTTCATTCCGTCCCTTTGCATTTCAATTTGGTGCTGTACAAGAATATTGAAGAGAGTCACACATATCAAACCTCGAACATCATTAGTTTTCATACTTGCGGTCTTCTTCCTTGTTGTTGTTCAAATCAACGAAAAATATAAAGTAGGTGCGCTGGGGAACCTTACCTTACAGGCGGGATTTTATTTTGTATACGCCTACATCCCATTGCTGTTTATACTCTACTTGATCCGTGGCAAAAGAAAAGCGAAGTTGAATGCGGCTTAATTCAGCTTCACTTTATGTCTCCTGTTTAGGGATTATTTTCACTCAAATGCATTAAATCAGCTCCTACATAAATATTTACAAAACTCTCATTAACGACATCCACGCCAAATGAAGCTGCGGTCGGATAAGTGGTACCCTGCTTCTCTGTCATCTAGAAACCCAAAGCTCCCAGGAGCAAAGCACCCGAACACATGGATCCAATCAATTGCCGATCCGTGTAAGTTGAAATCGACTTAGATAAGCCGGGTCCTTGAGCAAGGAGTAAAATCATCAAAGCAAATGATAGCTATTTTCATTTGTAAACATCTTCTCACATTTTTATTGAGATCGTTATCAATCCCTAGTATGATACATCGTCATAAGATTACAATTCCTAATTTTTATACTTCGATTGTCATCATAGCAAATCAAAAAATCACAACTGCATAAATAGGAAAATGTTAAAGTAATCTGCCTGTTAGCTTAATGAACTCTTGTCTGTCTTCATTACATTTTTTCAGTCTAACACGCTCTAATATTGCTCATACAATACTCAATAAAGTGGTTTTCTTGTCGCTAGCACAGTATAAAGGGATTTTCACGTTCAAAACAAAACGACATGAAAATACGGACAAATGAAAAAGAACCTTGATTTATCAAGGTTCTAAATCGGGATTATTATGTCGTTGTACTAATAAGGAGGTCAGTCTCGATACAGAATCACATGATTTGTATACAATTCATCATTATAGAGAAATTCATATCCATGTGAAGAGCTGAGTAGTGTGGGTTTGATTTCATCAATAATGGCGGTTTGTGTTGTATCCAAGTGTGTTAAGTCCAGGCTAATTGCCTTTGCATTTATGTTCTCAGCCGTCAGGTCGCTTCCTGTCCTCTTGCTTCATCTCTTGAACCGAGCAATATTGTGAATCCTAGTTTGCCCAATTGCCTAGCAGTTTCAAGACTAATACCTTTGTTCGCACCGTGATCAAAACTATTTTTGATGTGATCATGATTACGCCTCCCAAAAGTGATATTTAATTGACTAACTATCTTGGAGTACACTCCAAGTCAAGAGCAACATTTAAGATTAGAATGTCTTGTTATTGGACTATTGGGGGCGTAGATCAATTAAACAGCAGCAGTCTAGGACTTTATTTTCTATCCATGGCTGCTGTTGTTTCATTTTTCAGGTTAATCTAATACCTGGAGAAAAATCGATTTCTTGTAGCATCTTCCTTCACCCGCCTAATTCCGTTAAAGTACCCATTATCTTAAACAAAAGGAGCAGCTGCCGTTGTGGCAAACTGCTCCTGGATGGTTGAACTAACGTCACAAGTTACTTCAATCAGCACTCCCAGCTTCTTAACCCCGGATCAAAGTGACCTTAAACACGCTTCCAAATTCGGAACTCGACTCCAGTTCAACGGTTCCCTGTAAGATTCCAAGCAAATGGCGAACAATCGACAGACCTAGGCCAGCCCCGCCATGACTACGTGCCCGTGACGAGTCAAGTCGGAAAAACCGTTCGAAAATCAGCTCCCTTGATGGAGGGGATATTCCTTTTCCTGTGTCCGAAACCCGAACCACAACCCGTTCATCTTCCTGCGATACTTCCAGAGTAACATCCCCGTTTGGCCGATTATACCGGATGGCGTTGTCCAACAGATTTCGAAAGACTAGGAATAAGAAGCTTTCTTCCCCCTTAACCAGAGCATCGCAAGGCTCCATCAGATGAAGTGTTACCCCGTATTTGACTGCCATCGGTTCCATAAATGATTTTGCATCTGCGAGAATGTTGGCCAGCTCTACAATCTTGTGCTCACTATGCGTCTGGTCGTACTTGCCATCAGCCAGCAGCAACAAATCCTCCGTCAATGACTCTAGTCGTGCAAGCGTCCGCTCGGTTATCGCCTTGTAATCTCTCCAATCGCTTGGATCAATGCCATCGCCGTCTCCGGCCACTTCAAGATTCGTGCGCAGGATGGAAAGCGGCGTTCTTAATTCATGCGCGGCTGCGGAAACGAAACGGGCCTGTTGTTTAAAAGAGTGTTCCAGCCCATCCATCATCGTATTAAATACGACCCCGAGTTTCTTTAATTCGTCATGTAGTTGATCAATTTCGAGACGTTTGTGCAGGGTTGTTGCCGTTATTCCAGCGGCTGTTTCGCTCATCCGTTTCACAGGCTTCAGGATAATCACGGCAAGCCAGTGCGAACTGAGAATCATGCCTGTTAGAACGACAACCAAGCTTATGATTCGCCCCTGCAACTCGGATACAATTCTGAAAACAGAGAAAAAAGACTCTATAGCCACATATAAAGTAATCAATATCGCCAAAAAAAGAATAGAAAACAGCGTCACTCTTGCACGCAGCGAAAGCCTGTTCCATGGTTTCATGTCATGTCCTCTTTCTTTGCAGCAGTGCTTAGAGCCCATTTATACCCATAACCTTGAACGGTCTGAATATAACGTTCTCCTGCCTCTGGCTCATGATGCGAGAGCTTTCTGCGCAAAGAATTGATGTGAACCCGGACTGTTGAGGAAAGGGGATCCGCATGGATATCCCAAACATGTTCGAGAAGCCGTTCTGACGAAATGACATCGCCGGGATGCAGCATCAGGTATTCGAGCAATCCGAATTCTTTTTTCGTCAATGAAATTAGAGCATTCTCGAACCAGACTTCCCTTGTCTTCGAATCAAGGGTGAGCTGATCGAACTGCAGGACGGTGCTTTTCACCGACGAGCTCCGGCGAAGGAGCGCCCGGATGCGGGCAAGCAATTCATTAAACACAAAGGGTTTGCGGAGGTAGTCATCCGCGCCCGAATCGAGCCCTTCTTCCACTTCGTCTGGATGGCTGCGCGCTGTCAGCATGAGAATAAAAACATCGTTATGGTGCGAGGACTGGCGAATTCGTTGACAAAGTGAAATGCCATCCAGCTCCGGAAGATTGATATCGAGGAGAATCACATCATACTCATTGGTATCCGCTAGCTCCCACCCTGTTACACCGTCAACCGCGATGTCCACTGCATACCCTTCTCTCCTTAAACCCTTGGCTAATGCACGTGATAGGTCTTCCTCATCTTCGACAATGAGGATTCGCATATAACCACTCCTTCCTTCCATGACAATGACATTAGAATATCACACATTTTTTCATGAAACGAGGAAAATCATTCAGACTTTCGGAGCTTCACTGACTTAACAAGGATTTAACAGCTCGACCTTTATAATAAAAGCAAATCTTCCTTTTGCATGGAGGATGTTTATCAGAATGGCAAGAAGGAGGAGTTCTTTTGTTAATCGAGGTTGTATCTGCTGGACCAGGTTGTTCCATCTGTCAAAAAGCAATAAAGGTAGTGAAGCAAGTATCGACGGAATTTCCGCAAATCGAGTTTCAGGAGTTACATGTGGTCGATCAGTTTGAACGTCTTCAGGAACTGAACATTTTCAGCGCCGGAGCGATTCTCATCAATGGGAAAGTGGAATTTGCCATTTTGCCCTCGCTACCCAAGCTTCGTGAACGTGTGTATGAATTGTTTAATCCATAAATCCACTAGATTAGAAGGAGAAACAAATGGAAGATTTATATCATTTTACGATTGCAGCCGGAATTTCCATCTCTACCTACATTCTTGTGTTCATCGTCGGAATCGTGAGCGCGGTATTAGCATGTTATTTGCCCGTGCTTGCAATGTTTGCGGATTATGTACAGAAAGGAGCTGCTGGTGATAAAAGAAAAGCCATTCGGATCGCTATCAACTTTATCTTGGGTATGGTTATCACTTCGGTGTTGATTGGTTTGATCATCGCGCTGCTCGGCCAACAGTTCCTGCCCTTTGTTGAGAAATACAATTTACTAACCTGGGTTCCCCCCGTCTTTGATATATTCGCCGGGTTGCAGTTGCTTGGTGTCATTTCATTCGCAATGCCTACTTTCCAAAAGTCGCTCAGCCGGCCACGACTCCCGCAAAGCAACTATGCCGCTTTCAAGCTAGGGATTCCTTATGGACTTGTTATTTCGCCCTGCGCGATTCCTATCTTTTTTACATTGATTAGTTATATCGCACTTCAGGGAAGCCCGCTGCACGGAGCGTTGCTCATGACAACCTATTCGTTAGGGAAAGGTGTGATACTCGTGGCCGTCGCAGTCTTTTCCATTTCCATTCTAAGCAAATTAGCAAGATGGGGTGGCCCTGTTAAAAAAGTTGCCGGCTACCTCTCCATCGCGATTGGCATCATTTTTCTGGTTATTGGGTTTATGAAAACGAATAATTAGTTAAAACGATGGCAGCATCCGAGTTTGCAGGAAATCTCAGAGCGAATGGAAGGGCCAATCTTTGCTCACGAGAAGCCTACACAATTCTCGCTTCAATCACATGATGACGAAAAAGTCTAAAATTTAAAGGGAGAATGACGATGACCTTAAATCAGGAGTTAGCGCAGATGAAGAAGATGTTTGATCCTCATACGCCGTTGGAAGCGCAGGCCGCTCTGTCTCGGCTAATCCGAGAGCAGCAGGAATCTGCTAACCCATTTGGTCTGCAGATTGGACAGAAAGCCAAGGATTTCACCCTGCAGGATGCACTCGGTCGGGCGGTCAATTTATATGATGAGTTAGCCAGAGGCCCGGTCGTTTTAACCTTTTACCGTGGAGGTTGGTGCCCTTACTGCAGCAGGCAGCTCAAGTCCTATCAGCAAGTACTACCTGAGATAGAAAAGCTAGGTGCTCAACTGATCGCGATCAGTCCGCAAAGCCCAGATGCTACACTCTCCCAAACGGAGAAGGATGAGCTGCGCTTCCATGTGCTCAGCGACCGGAACGGTTTGGTTGCGGCGATGTATCGTATACTTTACGACGTTCCAGACTACATACAGGACGAATTTCAGCAAGGCTTAGGTCTCAATCTAGCAGAATACAACGCCACAAGCCGATGGATTCTGCCGGTGCCCTCAACATTCCTGATTGACGAGAGTGGCTTCGTCCGTTCGGTATACGTTAATCCAGACTTCATGAAACGGTTTGAGCCTGAAGATATATTATATGAATTGCGCAAGTTGTAACCACTAGCATGCCTGAGATACTTATCAAAGAGAGATTGATTGCTTACTAGCAGAAATATTGAACAAAAAAGACGCTGTAAAAAGCGCCTTCACCTTTTTTGTTCGTTTTCAAGTAAGCAGCCAAAGGGAGAAAATCAGCGTGATTAGGACCCCGTTGTCCGCAATTGAACTAACGTGCCCGTTAGTTTAGCGTTCCGATTTAAAAAAATTCAGTGATATAGATAAGCCTTTTAATTTTTGGGCATATTCGGTGTGGATTGAATCCGTAATATATCGGTAGTCGGAGAGTATCCAAATAACCGGGTATATTCCCTGCTAAATTGAGACGGACTTTCGTAACCAACACAAAATGCGATATCCGCAACACTGTGCGATTCCGTCAATAAAAGACGTCGTCCTTCTTGTAGGCGTAGTTGTTTCTGATATTGAACGGGGGTCATTGCGGTGACTTGTTTGAAATGCCGATACAACGATGAGGGACTCATTTGGGCCAGTTTGGCCAGATCATCTATGCGCAGCGGTTCATTATAATTTATTTTGATCCTTTCCACAACATCGGCAATTGCTGCAAAATGGCTACCCGCTGTAGCAATTTGCCTAAATGCTTCCCCTTCTTTTTCGCTTAGAAGTCTGTATATGATTTCTTTAATGGTCAATGGCGCCAAAGCCGGAATATCTTTTGGACTTTCCAATAGACTAATTAGTCTTAACATAGCATCCAAAAGAAAACTACTCATTTTCCCAACGAATAAACTTTTCGGGTACCTTTCTGTACTATTTGAAAAGAGATTGTTCTCCTTCATCACATTAAAGATCTCGCCAACGTCAAGATCAAGTCGGATGGATAAAAAGGGTGACCCCGATGAGGGCTTGATCGCCTGTCCGGATATCGGCACATCCAAAGACACCGCCAAATAATCGCAAACACCATACCTATAAGTTTCATTGCCTAACATAATCACTTTTTGTCCTTGGACAACGATGCATAATGAGGGTTTCTGAATTCTACAAATAGGGACCAAGGCATTAGAGTCATGAATTAGATTTAGTGAAGGAATGAGTGTAGAGTGGTCTCCGTCTTTACCGGTGAATTTTTTGATGAGTCTGGCTAATTCTTTCTGTTTCTGAGTAATATCAGTCATGCGCACCCCTACTCTTATATTGCACTGTTCATATCACAATGATAAGACAAAGCATAAAGTTTGTTAAGCCTTTGACAAGATTAGGCATAAAGTTGGAAGTAATCTTATACCTGTGAGAGTTGATATCACCGCATAATGAAAACATATCAAAATGAAAGGAAGATAGGAATGGAAGAGCAAAAAGTATGGTATGTTACAGGCGCTTCGAAAGGATTAGGCCTCTCTTTGGTAAAAAAGTTACTCGAAAACAATTATCGAGTCGTAGCAACATCAAGGAATATCGAAGATCTACAACGAGCAGTTGGTTCGTGTTCAGAGCATCAGTTTTTGCCGCTTCAGGTGGATCTGACCGACTTCGATTCCATTAATGAATCCATGAAGATGGCATATGAACATTTCGGACAGATTGACGTAGCGGTGAATAATGCCGGTTATGGAATAGGAGGTGCAATTGAAGAACTATCCAAGAAAGAGATAATGGCGAGCTTTGAAGTGAATGTGTTTGGTAACATCTTCGTAATCCAAAGCGTGCTGCCTTATATGAGAATGAAGCGTTCCGGTCACATCATCAATGTTTCGTCCATCGCCGGGCTTGCCCCGCACATGGGATGGAGTGTTTATGCCGCTACCAAATCGGCTATTATCGGAATGTCTGATGTAATTGCCCAAGATGTAAAATCATTTGGGATTAATGTAACGGTTGTTGCACCTGGCGGTTTTAGAACTGAGTTTAACAAAGCGGGCTCTCTAGTAGTTGCAGATAATAGAATATCTGATTATCTGCCTCTTCACGAAGGTATTAAAGAGTTTATAAGAAATGATGGCAATCAACTAGGTGATCCGGAAAAGGCTGCAGAGGTTTTTATTGAATTAGTTAATTCCCCCAACCCGCCGACCCATTTATTTTTAGGGTCTGATGCGTACCAAAGGGCGACCGACAAATTGCACAAACTACTTGAAGAATTATATGCCAACAAAGAGATAAGTGCTAAGTCGGATATTAACTAATTTTATTTATCTTTAATAGAAAACGCTAGCTTAACCCTTCGAGAGAGCAGGCTACATATTACTGAGGGTAAGCTCAACTTACGAACAAATCGCATGATATCCGCCAAGTGCCGATATAATGCATGCTGACCACACATTGTCAGTCTACAGTGAATACAGCGAATTTAATCACGATCCTTCGCTTGATTGCATAAAGGCAGTTGCCACGTTCGAACAGAGACCGGTGTATGATGAGGCAATCCGCGCTGGCAGGCACTTTCTTCATCGTACAGCGAGAATGCCGATGGCTCGATCCATCACAAACGTGACTTGCTATGCCGCATTAGGTGCGTTCTATTTTCTTGTTTCATCCATGTGGCTGACCGTGGGCCAATTGCGGAGGAAAGCTGCATAGGCCCGCCATCTTAAGCCATCACCGACCCGTTCAGAGATGCTATCAGCCGCTAATATAGGCTCGCGCCAGTCTATCGACAGAACAGAACAAATTACACATGTCCTTAAGGACAAAAAGGAGACAATTATGTTTGGAATTTCACCACTCGGTTGGGTGCATACGCTCGGCAGCTTGCCCGCCATTCCGCTGGCTATATATATGTTTGCTCGCTACGGACGGATTGTGCCGCGGTCAAAGCCCGGTATCGTCTACTTCATTTCGATGCTGATCGGCTCTATTACAGTATTCATCATCGCAAAATCGTCGGCCAGCTATGGCATTGGCGCGGTAACGACCCTGCTGCTGCTCGCCGGGTACGGCATCGGGCGTATTTCGAGCTTTAAACGTGCGGGCAAGTACCTCGAAACAATCTTCCTCAGCCTGACGGCGTTTCTACTGATGTTGCCGACCGTTACCGAAACCCTGACCCGTGTTCCAAACGGCCACCCCTTAGTCACTGATACGAGATCGCCAATTCTTCTCGGATGTCAAGCTATTCTCCTCGTCATTCTCATCGTTGGCTTGACAGCACAAATCGTCCATTTGCGCAGGCTGGGCAGGCTCGCGAAATACGACTCGACTGCCAAGATGTAAACAGAATGATGTTGAAGGGCAGATAATACGACAGCGTTCAACACCGATGATCGAACGTCAATGGGGAGTGCCGTCCTCGCTAGGTTAGGCATTCCCCTCGCGTCGCTGATCCAGACGTTCGCCGTCGCCGAATACCTGAACTTTTGCCATGCAGCCAACGCGCCGGGAATCAGCCTGTCGAGCATCAGCGCCCGCGTGAAAACGCTGGAGGAATACCTTGGCATCCGCTTGTTCGAGCCCATGCGCGGTCCGGCTGACAAAGGCCGGCAGGCATTTCGTCGAGCTTGCATCTTTGTACCATCTGCCTCGGCGAATGCCGAGAGGATATTAAATTAAAAAGGAGTTGCAAAACATGTCATTAACTCAAGCTTTAGCGGAAGCCAAACAGGAATTTATTGTGCATACTCCTTTGGAGATTCAAACAGAGATGTTCCGTCAGATCCGGGAGCAGCAGGAATCCGGCATTGCTTACGGCCTGCAGGAGGGGCAGAAGGCAAAGGATTTTACACTCAAGAATGCTTTGGGAGAAACGATTAACCTTTATGATGAACTGTCCAAAGGACCAGTTGTCCTGACTTTCTACCGTGGCGGATGGTGCCCCTTCTGCAACAGGCAGCTTAAGTCCTATCAGAAGCTACTGCCGGACATCGAAGCCCTTGGAGGCCAGTTGATTGCGGTTAGCCCGCAAAGCCCGGACAACACGCTTTCCCAGCAGGAGAAGGAAGAGCTGACCTTCCAAGTGCTTAGCGACACAAACGGTCTCGTGGCCGCTTTCTATAACATCCTTTACGACGTTCCGGATTACATCCAGGACATTATGAAACAAATAGGCATGGACCTAGCGGAATACAACGCGACGAACCGTTGGATCCTGCCGATTCCTTCCACCTTTATGATCGATGAATCCGGTATTATCCGTTCCGCCTACGTGAATCCGGACTTTATGCAGCGGGTGGAACCTGAGAAGATTCTGCGTGAATTGAGAAAGCTTTAATTAATGACTCACTTTCGCAGCTTCAAACATAGCCTAAAACCTTGAAACAGTTAGCATAGAAGCCAAATAATTCTTGTCTCTTGACGACGCCGTGAACATCATCTGCATAGGTCTGAATATGTTACCGTCGTAAGTATGATCGGATTTGACCAGTAAATTGAGTCAAATCAAACAGCCGACTCTTATTTTGCACGGTCTTAAAGATCGAACCGTTCCATTTGCAGTTGCGGAAGCCTTGCAAAAGGGAATCAAAAACTCCAAGCTGTTGACTTTCGAAAACAGCGGCCACGGCGTCTTCTATGATGAGAAAGACAAGTACAACCAAGAGATCCTTAATTTAAATTAAAAGTAAGTTCTAGCTCGCTTTGAGAACAGCTCATTTGTGAAATACAGCTGCGCTAGAGATGCTACTCTTGCGCGGCCATATAAAAAACCAACTTTATAGGAGTGTTACGAGAATGATTGAAATGGAAAAGACATTGTACACGGCTACTGTAATCGTTGAAAGTGGAAGAGATGGAAAAGCAGTTTCCACCGACGGCAATCTTAACTTGGACTTGAGATATCCTAAGGAAATGGGTGGTAACGGAGGCGGAACAAATTCGGAGCAATTGTTCGCTGCAGGATTTGCGGCATTTTTTGAGGGTGCTATGGGTATTGTTCTTAGAAAAAGGAGTATCCGGAAGGTATATCGATCGTTTCCAATGTTTCGATTGGTAAAGATGCCAGCGACGGATTTGTAGTAGCAGAAGCCCATCTCACGTGGCCATATGCCAAAGCAACTGCCGGCAATATCGAAGTCATTACAAACGTTGTTGGTTAATCCGTGATCCATGCACCCGAGCGGCGCCCCTTGTCGATATACGGACAAGGGGCGTATTTGGCGGACAATCCTCACAGAGGATTAAAGAGTTATTAAATGAAGCAGGTTTTCAGCAAGTTACACGTATCTTCACGACTTATCAATTCGCTGGTTGGTTTGCTGCCTTAAAATGAAGCCACGGATATCACTATAACGACATTGCCAAAACGATTATGTTTGCAATCCAGCAACCGACTAACGTGACGATTAACGAGTTGATTGTCCGCCCCACATCGCAAAGCTTATAAAACGGTGCCGCTCAACTACCATTAGTGGTGAAGTATAAGTTGATCTACGCTGTTAAAACTATTCAGGACGCAGTGACAGATCACGAAAATTAACCCAGCCATAGGGGTTGATTTTTTCTGTTCCGAGCAGGTTCGGATGGTAAAAGGCAGCATGCCGCAAATGGTAAAGGAAATGCAGCGCATCATGACGTAGCAGCAAAGTTTCCACTTCCTGCAAAAGTACGGATCGGGCAGCAGAATCCATTTCATAGGCGATGGCAGCATATCTTTGATCAAGCTCGATTAACAATACTGGATCAACGAAGCGATGAACCCCATAGTTTTCATGGAGCAGTACATGCAGCAGCGACCACTCCCGATTATTCGTTGTTATAGCGTTAAGCAGCACAATATCCGCAGCATCTATCACTCCAGGTCGACTGAAATGTTCATAAGGCAGAACGTGAATGTGTACAGTGATGCTTGCAGAGGCACACCGTTCCTGAATCCACTGAGCCGTCTGCTCAAGCGAATTGTTCAAGATGGAGTGCGTGTACAGCTGAAGCGAGTTTTGATAACCATCGGTTTGTAAAGAAACCATCGTGTCGACTGTAGCCACTTCCTGCTCTGTCTCCTCGCTCTCGGTTTCATGCTCTACCGATAGATGAGCCGCTATAGCAGCACTCCAATCCGGAAAAAAGCTGTAAGCCGCTCCGATCCGATTACCTCCAAGCTCTGCCACGCACTGTTCGGGCTGCAAAAGTTTGCGCAGCCTGTGCCGCATAGCAGGATCCTGTAATGGTCCTTGCTTGCGGCCGTTCATGATCATGAACGCGCAGCCTCCCTCCGTCTGCTCCATAATCGTGGTCCCCGTAGGAGCAGGCGCAGGAATTTGAAATGGGTGTGTGTAGAGAATAGGTTGTCCACCTAAACCACCATCAGGCATTTTTTGTGTGAGCAGCTCCTTCAATATCCAAATCTCAACCTTATCCAGCTGTGCCCTCTCCCGGTAATAGTCCTCGAATGCCTCCAGAACTACCATCTCCGCGTCATTACGTAATAGCTTAAACGGTCCAGTTCCAATCGGTAACCACTCATTATTTTCGTGAGTCTGACATGGAGTAATAGATGCCTTGGGTGCAGCTAGATAATGCAGTAGTAAAGAACATGGTGCATCCAGTTGAATACGCAGTGCATACCGATGTGTGGCTTCTATATTCCGAATATGAAGTAGCTTCCATTCACTGCACAGACTATTCCGTTCCTGATTTGCACAATCCGAATCCAACTTGCTAAGGCGCATTAACGTATGACGGACATCTGCTGAGGTCAGCTCTTTTTTATTATGAAAAAGGACGCCTTTGCGCAAATAAAACGTCCATACGGTTCCATCCCTATTCTGCTCCCAGTTCACAGCAAGCCGGGGTACAAAAACTGCCTGTGAACAATCCCATTCAACAAGTGTGTCAAAAAGCTGACCGATCATATGTAGCTCTGTCCTGAGGGTTGCGTTGATCGGATCCAGTAAAGGCATTTCCCGGTAAAAAGGAAGCCGCAGCAAATCGATGTGCCCCTTCTTATACGGCGTGGATTGGATGCCAAATTGCTTATAGATCGATTCTGTTATTTCTTGTTGAAGGGGTGAGTTCGGATCATACCTACGCATAAGCTCCATCGCTTGCGAATACTGGCCTTTGTCTATTTTGGTCTGGGCCCATGAGCTTATTACGTTATTCGATTCCATGTTAAATGTTATGGTCGAACGATTCCCCCTCCCCCGCCCAGGCTGCCACTCGATCCACCCTAGCTCCTGGCATTGCTTCACAATCAGCTTCACGTTACGTGGTGTACAGTACAACACTTCTGCAAGCTGCTCCAGTGAAACCTCTACAGTCTCTTTTTCTGCATAACCATAAAACTCCCTTAGCTTCAAGTAGTGATAAGCAATTTGCATACAAATCTCCTTAAACAGGGTGATGGTTTAAAAAGGGGAAAATAATTTATTAAAAATACTACTCTTTTTAACCCCTTTTTACAAGGTTACTATGGAGTTACCAACAGCCTTGTTAGAGAAGGGAAGTAACTATTATGGATGCAGAAAAGAAAGTTAAGAACAATAGCAACATACGGGTACTATCGATGATTCGTGTACTTTCGATTACAGCAGCCGTCTTCGTAACGCTATTGTGGTCCTCCTCTTACATTTTGAATCAATATGCTTTTTTTGAGGGCGTAGGTCCCTTTACCCTTGCAGGCATGCGCTATAGTGCAGCGGCATTTACCTTATGGGTGGTGCTGCGGCTTCGTAATCAAAAGCACGCTCAGCGAAAAAGAGGACATGAGGTTCAAAGCGTTAACAAAAAAGTATCACAAGGGAAATGGAAGCTGACCTGGAAAGAGAATTTGTTACTCGGAATTACTGGGTTTATTCTGGCACAAGGACTTCAGTATGCAGGTCAGTTTTATTTGACCCCTATGCAATCCAACATGTTCTTATCAATGGGAAATATGCTGTTCCTGCTCGTTATTGACGCATTTTGGCTACGTGAGTTGAAGGGTCGCGCCACCTTCCTGGCTGTTCTCGCTGCTATGGCCGGCATCGTCATTTACTATTTTCCGTGGCATTTAGCCCAAAGCAGCCTGATCGGCATCTTCTTGATCCTGATATCCTGTGTTGGTAACGTTGTGCACTTGACCTATTCCCGTTATTTGCTTTCCCGAAAACAAACAGCCCCTTCTGCACTCGTTCTTACACCAATGCTAATCGGGGCTGCAGGTATGCTATTAGCTGGATTCATACTAGAGGGTATTCCGCCTTTCTCTTTAAAGCTGATCCTTATTCTGTTATGGCTTGGACCCATCAATGGAGCACTTGCCTTTACACTTTGGGCTTGGTCCCAAAAGCAGCTGCGCGCCTATGAAAGTAGCCTCATTAATAATTTAATGCTGCTGGAAGTTGCCCTGATGGATATTTTGTTTCTTGGACGCAATATTACCTATTTGCAAGCAGGTTCGTTATGTATCACCGGAACGGCCATTATTGCTGTGCAGCTTGCGCCGTTGTTGAGAAAGCATAAACAATTACCAAGCGAATCCGATAAATAGAAACTGGGGTTTTTCCACTATTTGAGGTACCAAGAGGAACAGTTGGAGAGAATAAAACGCCGTGATAGTCTTTACTACGTGGGTAAGCTTGAGCACCAATGATACCTTGGCACCTAACATAATTCACTTTTTGCTAAACCCTTAGTAACTTTCGCCATATATTTATAATTCGAGAAAAAATTTTTTTTCATTCAATCTATCTCTACTCAGTTATAGATTTTGTGAGAAAAGGTAGAAAACCGCGAATTACTTCATTCGATATCCAAAAATGAATGCTTCTGACTTCCAAATACCATACCGACAAATCGCGGTACTCAATGGCGAGGTTGAACGAAAAAGCGATGGTTCTGTTCCATCGCTGTGCTCTTTCATTCCGTGTTTCCTCTAATTCTAAAATCGAGCATCAAATCCAACAAAGCTACTTTGACGAAGAATTACATAGTGGGGATGTAGCATATAAACACTATTTCGATGAACAGGAACAACAAGACTTTCCAGATGTTTCGATTAGGCTTTATACCCTTAGCGAAATAATAAATTCCGTTATTACATCTAACTTTAATATAAAGAAATTTGATGAGCATCTTGGTTGGGAAAATGAAAACATTCCATGGGAATTTACAATTGTAGCTAAAAAATAAACGAAAAATTCTAATTCAAAGAAGAACCGCTCCTTTCTCGGAGTGGCTTCTTTTTATACACTGATATAAATTTTGTGGTCAAATTGTACTTTGTGCTTGGATACATTACGGTGACCCGTATCATAAATTCAAGGTATATTTGCTAAGTTAACCTGCCCTTTAGTTGAGCGGATTGAGTAATAACTAAATAAGCGATGGATCAACTCCATCGCTCCGCTATCGTTCCCGTTAATGAACTCTTGTCTGTCTTCATTACATTTTTTCAGTCTAACACGCTCTAATATTGCTCATACAATACTCAATAAAGTGGTTTTCTTGTCGCTAGCACAGTATAAAGGGATTTTCACGTTCAAAACAAAACGACATGAAAATACGGACAAATGAAAAAGAACCTTGATTTATCAAGGTTCTAAATCGGGATTATTATGTCGTTGTACTCAGCCACGGCAGCTGCCATGCGTAAATTAAAAAAACAAAAACAAGCGTGTCAAATTGAATTGACCGCTTGTTTTTCACTTCTTCATTCATTTGCCTGTGCTAAAATACTCTATCACTCAATCTCTGTATTCAAAATCCGAACTTCAAATTGTGGCTCAATCAACACTTGAGGATAATCTTTTCTCCACTCCAACGTTTTCCATATAGCTGGATGAAACGCTCTTAACTCCTTTCCGATGCCAAGAACATCCGAATTCGCCTCTTGTATTTTTTTTATCGTATTGGTTGCCATTTCGTTTAAATGATTACTTAGTGCTTTTTCCATTTCATTGACGTATTCAGTCTTAAGACCAGAAAGCTGTTCTCCAAGTTCGGTTGCATATATATTCATGCTTACCTTAATTGTAATATCCGGAAGTTTACTCAAGCGTTGACGTGCGATGATTTTGCTGTTTATTTTCTTGATAAAAAAAGCGTAATCCTTGTCATCCAAATGGCCCGTCCTTGCAACCCGCCCATAGTTGAATTTTGATGAAAATCCCTTTAATTTCTGCACAACATTCCCGTTCCCTACGAGAAACATTAAGCTTTGAACTTGTTCATTATTAAGCATCATACTTGTGCTCTCACTCTGACGAAATAATAAAGCTCCATTAAACTCCATTCGAGAATTGACATGTTTGATTACAGGTAATACCAAATCATTTAATGGTTCTTCCTTAGATAAAAGAAAATCCATCATCGTAACGTTGGGAACAATCCCGTATGTTTCTAAAGATTTCACAAAATCATTCAGCAGTTTTGTTTTATCAGTGATTGTGCTGCTATTAAACTGTTTGAAAAATGCCGCATCTTGGTCGTCAAGAATGACTACCGGCGAATTAATGGTCGTAAATGGCGTTTCGAGTAAAAAAGCAAGCTCATGCACGGGTTGATGTGCTGCAAAACTTTCGCTCAATAAAAACAATCTTGTATTAATCCCAATAAAGGGACCCTGTTCTTTATATAACCCCTGCCCAACCGCTTTGATTACACTTGAATCTGAAATCTCTGTTGATTCCGAAAGAGACACATCGCTCCCTTGCCCGGCCTTACTTGATTTGGTTACAACATAGTTCAGCAATACTTTTTTACTCTTCTCATCATAATTAATTGCAGCTATATCAACTATTTTAAGGTTGCGCAGCGGCAATCTGTCCCAGCATCCGGTGAGAAGTAACAAAATCATAATACTTACGACAACCCTCTTCATCTTGCCCCTACCTTCCCCCGCGTTATCGATATTAACAGAAGGAGTAACGGTATAATGGCAATAACGACAATTGTAGCAAAACTATGATAGTTGGAAAATTGAAAGATAACTTTGCGGTCCGATCCAAATATACCTAATCCGAAACAAAAGATCGCTAATAACCAGACGATGACCGCATGGTTCCCCATCTCTTTTCCAAAAGAATAAGAAAGGTAGCGGGCTGCTAAAAACAAATATATATACGCGGTTACAGTCGTAACCGCAAGCCAAATGGTCATAAATACGATATCTAAACTTTGTACGACAGGCCATTTGAATTGGCGGAGTATAAAAACCATAGGCTCAGGGATTACTTTAAGCTGATTTTCACTGAAATTAAACGTAACAATTAAGGCGATTAACATATAAAAAAGAGTGGTACATCCATTAGCGACAGTCATTACAAGAAAAACATCTTTCTTTTTGCGATAACTTAATGCTGGAAAGACATACAGAAGGAGCTCATAACCGGCATATGCCCAAAAGGCCGGAAGAGCATCCCTCATGATAGCTCCCACCCCATGACTGCCGATTGGGAAAAAATGACGTATATCCCCTTTTCCTATCCCACTGATAAAAATAATGACCATGGCAATAAAAAACATAATCATGATGTTCTGTGTAATTACCGCAATAGACCGGAGTGAAGAAGAAGCGATGTACGCAGCAATTCCGAATGAGATCCCAACCAGAACTAACCAGGGCGTCCTAATCAACACCCATCTGCCTAACACATCGGAATAAGAAACAATAACCATTAGACTGGACTCGGCACAGTATAATCCTATGGCTATATTCAGTATTGATCCCATTATCTTTCCAACAATGTTAGACATATACTGAGGCAACGCCCGATCGGCGTATCTCGCACTAAGGCAATAGATAATCGTGATTATCGCTTGCGCAATAACCCCTCCAATGAATACAGATATCCATGAGTCGTAACCTGCGTGTTTGGACTCTGCAAAGGGAATTGATAAGACGGATACACCCACTTGAGTTAAAATAATGAGATTAAAAAGCTGTGTTAACGAAAGCTTCTTAAGGTGAATCATTCATTTTTTACCCCTTTGCATTCGGATTCTCGTTTTATCTTTGGACAAGCTTTCTTTCGTACGTTCCCTTAGACTCTGAATTGGCCCCCTGAAAAAGGTATCCATAATTGTGCTTTTGCTGAGTCCACTGTAAAAGTAGGGGAGTCCCATCGTGCTTAAACGCGCTAAATGCGTCAGCACAATCAGGTATGACAATTCCAGGCCGATTAATCCGAAGGTTGCGGCCATTAAGATGAAAGGAAATGATAACAAACGTGCGGCACTGCTCATTTCATAAGACGGGATACTAAAAGAAGCGACAGCCGTAAAGGCAATGATGATGACCATCATGGTGGAAACCAGATTTGACTGAACAACAACAGTTCCGATGACTATACCGCCAACAACACCAATGGTTTGTCCAATAGGACTTGCTAGCCTTACCGTCGCTTCTCTTAATATTTCAAGCGTGACCAACATGAATATGGCTTCGAGTACGGGAGGCATGGCAACGTATTGCATAGAGCTTTGAAGCGTTAATGAAATTTCAAAAGGAAGCATACGCGGATCAAATGTGACTAACGCAACATACACGCCTGGCAAGCTCATTGCAATAATGAAGCTTATTATACGAAGAAACCTGAAAGCACTGCCAAGTAACCAACCTATTTGATAATCATCAGGGGATTGCAAGAATGCCCAGAAGGAGACGGGAGTAATAATACAATCCGGCGAACCATCGGTTAGGATCCCTATTTTTCCATTCATTAAATATGATCTAACGCGATCTGGTCTCTCCGTAATCATCAATTGTGGAAATAAAGAGAATTTCCGATCCTCTATAAGTTCTTGAATAAAGCCTGGTGCTTCAACATAATCAATGTCGATAAGGTCAATTCTACGCTCAAACTCTTGGATAACTTGTTCGTTAGCAAGCTCTTGCAAGTACAGTAAGGCGACTTTCGTATTCGATCGTCTGCCAAGGCGATAATATTTGACAACGAGATCTGGTGAGACAATCATTTTACGCAGCAAATTAATATTTGTACTCACATTTTCAATCAACGCTTCATTAGATCCGCGCAGCACTCGTTCATTCACGGGCAGGTTAACAGCACGTTCTTTCTTTGTTTCCGTTCCAAGTAAATATAACTTCATTTCTCCGTCGATTTGAAGCACCGTCTTACCTTCCACAAGGGCATTCACCGCATCGTTCAGCAGTTCCGTCTCCGTAAATTCCAATACAGACACAGTTTCACGAAGATTAAGGTCTTCCGTTTGCTGAAGCAAGGGTCGAATAACGTGCTCCTGTACCACTGCAAGTTCAATCATTGTGTCTAAATAGAAGAGACGACAACTGCGGTTACCGGATTGAAAGGTGCTCGATTTAAAGTCAGCGCTATTAAACAGCATATTTTGCAGCGACTTCTCGTTGACGTTTAGAGATGGATCGACTTTCATATGAGTTCCCTCTCTTCTAGGAATGGAAAGTTTCGGTTATTTTCCCCACATACAGCTTTTTATATTCCAATTTTTGGTGGAGACATGGTATCAAACACATCCACAAAAATAAACAGCCGGCTAGAAATTTTTTGTTCCAGGCGACTGTTTTACAATTGAAAAGAATGATGTAAGCAAAATTATCGTCGTTGACTTACTTTTCTCTTCCCCCACGGTTTTAGATAGGAGATTGCGGTTAAAAAGACTAATATGGCTAACACTAATGCGCTTCCAATCAGTATCATTTTTTGACTATGAAGGTATTCGGAATTGTACATGGGTTCAAGCTCCTTTAGAGAAAGCGCATTTAATGCCTCTTCAATCCACGTACCAATAAAAATACTACCAAAGAAAATCGTCATTAAATTGCCGACCCACTTCGCGATAATCCAGTAATGTGTGGTGATCCCCCACGCTCCGACAGCTAGCCAAATACCAGTTGCCAAACTCCCCAAAGCCCCTGGAACAATTAAGTAATAGTCAAAATATTTGATAAAATAATGAGCAGCATAAATAAGTTCACGATCTTTTAAATAGAGTGTAAATAGCGTTAAGACGAAATTACCTAACACCCCTGTAAAATACATAATCACAAAGAGAACATGGAAGATTACCCACCATTTTTTCCGTTTTGCATCTAATCTGGTAGCCCTCGATTTGCCAACCAAGATGACTGATCCCGCAATTAGTATAACCATTAAAAATGTCCACAAAAAAGCAATCATTAAAATCTGACCCCTCGCCCATAAAATTTTACTTGCAACTGTTTCCAAGTTTTATCTTACAGGTCGATTGCTGACAGCGATGTGTCAGTGTTAAAAAATAATTATTTTTCATAGTCACTTCTGTTCAAAAATTGTGCCAGCTCTTCACTTTTTATGAAAAAGCAGCCGATCATTCTGGCCGACTGCACAAATGTTAGTATTTTGCTAACATTTATCCGTTAACTTAATCGCATATTGGACAAAAACACCATACTCTCGTCAACCGACTTGTTAATATAGTCAATGATTTCAAAGTTATTGTTGTTAAACAGCTCCAGCGCTTCATTCATAAGGACTTCATCAATTGTAAAGTCCTTTCTTAGCAAATTTAGTAAGGCAGGTAAGTATTGGCTGTTATACCCGTCAATGTTCACGGTAGGCAGTACATGTTGATGCAGTTTCAGAGAATATTGTTTTATAATTCTTCCATTTAGTCTTTCAAAGTCACGATAAGCGACTAGTCCTTTCTCCTTCAATTGCTGAGGAGATGCGAATCCCACGATTTTTAAATATAGTTCCAGCCAAACTACATTCGAAATTAAGTGACATAAATAACCAAGGTAAAAGGGTTTATTCATGTTATCCTTGTACGTATCATAAAAGCGAAAGTAGTTGATACGACTTTTTCCACTTACATCAATATCCTTAAAATGTGTTACTCCTTTTGCCACACCCATGAGCCCATGTATATCAGGTGCTATCCCCCCGAGCATAAACTCGTTCCTGTTCTCAATACCTAACCTATCAGCTAATAGAGATGAAATACAATAATGCATGATTCTTGAACCCATCTGTATGCCTCCTTCTTTATAAATTCACCACAAAATATGGAAGATAATCAATCATTTTTAAGTATAATAATCATAGGATATTTTTTAGTCGCAACAGCACGCTGCGTAGATATGGTGTTAAGCGATGGTTCCTACATATAGAATCTGCATTAAATACTTGTTCTTGAATTGTGTAATTCACCAATAAGATATCTAATACTCATTATCTTGATCTGCAATGATGTATCCTTTATTTGAATGAAAATTCGTTTGATCTAAGATGATATCTATCTCCACATGTACATCTAATCTTCATGTATTTCACTCCAAAAAAAAATGCAAATTTAGCACATTACGTATGACGTCATATTTAGAAATTTTACAAATTTTCCAAGACTACTACCAGTTTGATTTATATGCTCTCCTTAACACACCTAATAAATGGAGTTATGGCAAAGCAATCCTCTAGATCCTCACTTTCTAATGACCAATATAATATTGTATTTGTATGGATGGCTATATCTTTTAATAGTAGCTCTTTTGCTTTTCTCATTATTGAATCACTAACATCTTCTTTTTCAATAGCGTCATTGAGTGAACCAATAATTACGATCATTAAAGCAAATTTTTCTTCTTCGTTAAGAGTTAAACTTTCATAACAAGAAAGAAATTCATCTATTCTTGTATCATCTGCCACTTCGTATTCCCAATCTTGGGTAAATGGTTCGAGTTTAGGTAAGCTCAATTTTTTAACGAGACTTTCAATGGCTTCCCTAGTTACGTACTTGGGATAGTTGTCCATTTATTCTCCTCCTACTGGAATTCGTTTGGAAATGTGAACATTCGGGTATAATTACACCCACTTTGTTAGTAATTAATACCATTATTATACTTCAATTTTTGAGACAATCACCACGCTAATCTCCCGTTAGCGCAACGACAGAAGGAGCAGCTGCCAAGATGGCAAACTGCTCCCTGATCGCTAAACTAAGTTCACCGCTAGCATAATCGATAACGTTCAAAAAAATAAAAAAGACCTCACTTTTAAAGTGAAGTCTGTGTGCTTGGCAACGTTCTACTCTCCCAGAACCCTGCGGTTCAAGTACCATCGACGCTGGAGGGCTTAACGGTCGTGTTCGAGATGGGAACGCGTGGGTCCCCTCCGCCATCATCACCAAACAGTCAAAGCGTGTTTGCGCCTTGAAAACTAGATACGAAACTTGCGTAAAGGTTTGAATATCTTAGATTTTGCCCTTAGGGGTTAAATCCTTTGGGCCCCGTTAAAGTACTTGAGTCCACTTCGGAGCTCTTCATCACTTTAATGGGAATAGGTTAAGCCCTCGACCGATTAGTATTCGTCAGCTGCATACATTGCTGCACTTCCACCTCGAACCTATCAACCTCGTCGTCTACAAGGGGTCTTACATACTGGGAAATCTCATCTTGAGGGGGGCTTCGCGCTTAGATGCTTTCAGCGCTTATCCCCTCCGTACATAGCTACCCAGCGGTGCCTCTGGCGAGACAACTGGTACACCAGCGGTACGTCCATCCCGGTCCTCTCGTACTAAGGACAGCTCCTCTCAAATTTCCTACGCCCGCGACAGATAGGGACCGAACTGTCTCACGACGTTCTGAACCCAGCTCGCGTACCGCTTTAATGGGCGAACAGCCCAACCCTTGGGACCTACTTCAGCCCCAGGATGCGATGAGCCGACATCGAGGTGCCAAACCTCCCCGTCGATGTGGACTCTTGGGGGAGATAAGCCTGTTATCCCCAGGGTAGCTTTTATCCGTTGAGCGATGGCCCTTCCATTCGGTACCACCGGATCACTAAGTCCGACTTTCGTCCCTGCTCGACTTGTAGGTCTCGCAGTCAAGCTCCCTTATGCCTTTGCACTCTGCGAATGATTTCCAACCATTCTGAGGGAACCTTTAAACGCCTCCGTTACATTTTAGGAGGCGACCGCCCCAGTCAAACTGCCCACCTGACACTGTCCCCATACCGGATTACGGTACCAGGTTAGAACTCCGATACGATCAGGGTGGTATCCCAACGGCGCCTCCACCCAAGCTGGCGCTCAGGCTTCAAAGGCTCCCACCTATCCTGTACAGATCGTACCAAAGTCCAATATCAAGCTGCAGTAAAGCTCCATGGGGTCTTTCCGTCTTGTCGCGGGTAACCTGCATCTTCACAGGTATTAAAATTTCACCGGATCTCTCGTTGAGACAGCGCCCAAGTCGTTACGCCATTCGTGCGGGTCAGAATTTACCTGACAAGGAATTTCGCTACCTTAGGACCGTTATAGTTACGGCCGCCGTTTACTGGGGCTTCAATTCATAGCTTCGGGTTTAACCCCTAACCACTCCTCTTAACCTTCCAGCACCGGGCAGGCGTCAGCCCGTATACTTCGCCTTGCGGCTTCGCACAGACCTGTGTTTTTGCTAAACAGTCGCTTGGGCCTTTTCACTGCGGCCCCCTCGGGCTATTCACCCTACCGAGGCACCCCTTCTCCCGAAGTTACGGGGTCATTTTGCCGAGTTCCTTAACGAGAGTTCTTCCGCGCGCCTTAGAATTCTCTTCTCACCCACCTGTGTCGGTTTGCGGTACGGGCACCTTCGCCTGGCTAGAAGCTTTTCTTGGCAGTGTGAAATCATGACCTTCGGTACTTAAAATTTCCCTCCCCATCACAGCCCAGCCTTACGGTTAGCGGATTTGCCTACTAACCAGCCTCACTGCTTGGACGAGCATCCATCAGCTCGCGTCACTATCCTTCTGCGTCACTCCATTGCTCATAACGGCTACGGTGGTACAGGAATTTCCACCTGTTGTCCATCGACTACGCCTTTCGGCCTCGCCTTAGGTCCCGACTTACCCTGAGCGGACGAGCCTTCCTCAGGAACCCTTAGGTTTTCGGCGGATCAGATTCTCACTGATCTTTTCGTTACTTATACCGGCATTCTCACTTGTATGCGCTCCACCTGTCCTTACGGTCAGAATTCAACGTACATACAACGCTCCCCTACCCATGCACAAAGTGCAAGCCATAGCTTCGGTGGCGTGTTTAGCCCCGTTACATTTTCGGCGCAGAGTCACTCGACCAGTGAGCTATTACGCACTCTTTCAATGGTGGCTGCTTCTAAGCCAACATCCTGGTTGTCTGTGCAACTCCACATCCTTTCCCACTTAACACACACTTGGGGACCTTAGCTGATGGTCTGGGCTGTTTCCCTTTTGACAATGGATCTTAGCACTCACTGTCTGACTCCCGGATTTAAGTTTGTGGCATTCAGAGTTTGACTGGACTTGGTAACCCTTGGCGGGCCCCGCACCCAATCAGTGCTTTACCTCCACAACTCCACATCCGAGGCTAGCCCTAAAGCTATTTCGGGGAGAACCAGCTATCTCCGAGTTCGATTGGAATTTCTCCGCTACCCCCACCTCATCCCCGAATTTTTCAACATTCGTGGGTTCGGGCCTCCAGTGAGTGTTACCTCACCTTCACCCTGGACAGGGGTAGATCACACGGTTTCGGGTCTACGTCCACGTACTAATGCGCCCTATTCAGACTCGCTTTCGCTGCGGCTCCGTCTCTTCGACTTAACCTCGCACGGGAACGTAACTCGCCGGTTCATTCTACAAAAGGCACGCCATCACCCATATAGAGGGCTCTGACTTTTTGTAAGCACACGGTTTCAGGTTCTTTTTCACTCCGCTTCCGCGGTGCTTTTCACCTTTCCCTCACGGTACTGCTTCACTATCGGTCACTAGGGAGTATTTAGCCTTGGCAGATGGTCCTGCCGGATTCCGA